>NZ_JAHLME010000009.1 GCF_018919395.1 Geomonas azotofigens | reverse complement strand
ATCCGATTCTAGTTTGAAACAACTGACTTGTTACATTTTGAAACTCGCAAATGCTGTTTCGTCTACTATTTAGTTTTCAAAGACCAAGCCGCCGTGTTGCGACAGACTCAGCACCCTACCTGAACCGCTGCCGCCTGTCAAGATTTTCTTTCAAAAAACTTTCGAGGCATTTTGCAGTGGCAAAACCCGAAGGTTGTGCCAGAAAGGCGGCCAGCGCACCGCAAGGTGCTACTGTGGCCCTTCTTCCTGCCGGCTCTATTTGGTTGCAAAGAACGCCGCGTCTTGCTGCGGAGTCGACGTTTATAACAAAGCCGTTCCCGACCGTCAACGATTTAATGAGTAAAATTCTTTAACCTCGACCAGTTCCCCACAATGACCAACCGGAAACTCCAAAGATCACCGCACTGACAAAAGAGGATTCAAAAGGAGACGACACACAATTCAGATAGGAAGAGGGAGATCTGCGGGAAGTATCTAGTTGTCACAGGTGGATGGGGAGACAAGGTCAAATGATAGCCGGTGGATACCGGGCTGTCAAACTTAAAAAAGCGTAACCTCAAGCGCCAGCGGCATAAACTCACATGACATGGCAACTGCGGTTACGCTTTTTTCCTTGTTTTCCAAGAGAGGACAGGAGACTTAACTCTTGGTATAGAGCACGGCCACGGCGCGGGCGCGAACTTCCCCGACCGAGACATAACCGTGCGGCTCGGAGGATTCGTAGTAAATGCTGTCACCGGGGTAGAGTCGCATCACCTCGTCGGCGTAGTGGAACTCCAGTTCGCCATCGAGCAGGTAGAGGAACTCCACCCCTTCATGACTGTAGAAAAGACTGGTATCCCATTCGCGCTGCTCGAACTCGATCAGGAACGGCTCCACCTTCTTCTGGCGCATGCCCGGTGCGAGCGGCTTATACATATAGCCCTGCTGCACGGCGTCCTTGCCGGGACGGCGCTGGCTCCCCAGCGGGGATTGGTCGCCGCGAGTCAGCATGAACTTCTGCCGGTCGCCCGCCTCCTCGAAGAAGTAGTGGATGCCGACCTTGAGGCCCTTCGCGATCTTCAGCAGTGTGGCAATGGGCGGGGTAACCTGGTCGTTCTCGATCTGCGACAGGAGCGGCTTGGACAGTCCGGTCATGTCAGCCAGGGCCTGGAGGGTGAGCCGTTGTTCCTGGCGCAGTCCACGCACCTTCTCACCCAGCTTCATCTCTCTTATTTCCTGTTTGATCTTCTCTTGCACGCAGCACCCCCGTTTCTGCATATATATGCAAATACCCATCAGCCGTCAAGGGGTATTTGCACAACTGTGAGAGAGTTGCTGAATCTGCCGAAGGGGTTGACATCAATCCGGTTTTTGGCTACGCTTTTTTCTTCCCGCTAAGCCTTTCATTTAAAGGAGCGACAAATGAAAAGCGTCCGACTACTCGTTGTCTTCCTCATCCTTTCTACTATCCTGTCTTCTTGCAAAAAGAAAGAAGGCGCGCTGCTGTATGAATCGGATCGAAAAGAATCTGTACCAGCTCCGGTCCAGGAAGTTCCCAAAGACATTCTGAACACCCAGCAAGCCTTCACCTCCCTGGTGAAGAAAGTCACTCCTTCAGTAGTAAACATCTCCACCATTGGCAAGAAGAAACTCGTCCGCCCGTTCTTCGAAGGCTCCCCCTTCTTCGAAGATTTCTTCGGGGATTCGGCGCGTCCGCAGTACCGCAGGGAAAGCAGCCTCGGCTCCGGCTTCATCCTGAACAAGGAAGGGTACATCGTCACCAACGACCACGTGGTCAGGGACGCGGAGACGATCCAGGTCAAACTCTCCAATGAAAGCGTCTACACCGGCAAGGTGATAGGTTCCGACCCCAAGACCGATATAGCTGTCATCAAGATCAACGCCAAGGAACCGCTGCCGGCCGCGGTGCTCGGCGACTCCAGCAAGCTGCAGGTCGGGCAGTGGGCGATCGCCATCGGCAACCCCTTCGGCCTGGACCGCACCGTGACCGTCGGTGTCGTCTCCGCCACCGGCAGATCCAACATGGGGATCGAGACCTACGAGGACTTCATCCAGACCGACGCCTCCATCAACCCGGGCAACTCCGGGGGACCTCTGCTCAACATCTACGGCGAGGTGATCGGCATCAACACCGCCATCGTCGCGGCCGGGCAAGGGATCGGCTTCGCCATACCGGTCAACATGGCCAAGCAGGTGGTGACCCAGCTGATCAGCAAAGGCAACGTAAGCCGCGGCTGGCTCGGCGTCTCCATCCAGTCCGTCACCGAGGAGATGGCCAAGTCATTCGCCCTTCCCAAGGCCGGCGGCGCCCTGGTCAACGACGTGGTCCCCGGCGGCCCCGCCGCCAAGGCCGGCATCATGCAAGGGGACATCATCACCGGATTTAACGGCGAGAGCGTCAAGGACGTGCGCCAACTGCAGCGCCTGGTCGGGGAGACCCCCATCGGCAAGAAGGTCGACATCCAGCTGTACCGCAACGGCAAAGAGTTGAAGGTCTCGGTAACCACCGCCCCCGCCGAGAGCGCGCCGGCGCAATCGCAGATGCAGCGTCCGGAGCGCGAGGCCGGACTGCTCGGGCTCTCGGTCGAGGAACTGGGGCCGGAGATGCGGCGGCGCGGCATCACCGGGGTCGTGGTAAGCGACCTCGAGCCCGGCGGCATCGCGGAGGAAAGCGGCATCCAGCGCGGCGACGTCATCGTGTCGGTGAACCAGAAGAAGGTGCGTAACCTCGCGGAGTACCAAAAGGCGATGAAGGATGCCAACAACCGGGGCGCGGTGGCCCTCCTGGTGAGGCGCGGAAACGCGAACATCTATTTCGCCTTAAAATTAAGATAGAATCTTGATCGAAAACTGCGTATAGTGTCCCCTGATATTTGACCGCCAGGGAGTGATCGATGAGTCTCATTGAAAACCAGGATCAGGCCAGAAGGCTTGCCAGGGCCATCGTATCGGATGTCGCCCTTTACAATCGTGAGAAGGTTGAGCAGGGGATCAAGGACGACAACATCTTCGAACTCCTCAGCGACCAGCTCGCCGAAGGAAGGGAGCATTTCCAATCCAGGGTGAGCCAGGAACTGGCGCAATCGAACATATTCGACATCGCCGTGGTCGACGTCCTCATCAAGCGGGCGGGGAAGATCGAATCCAACATCTGGTAAGCTGTACCACATCCGCACTAGACACGACCCGGGCGCGCTTCCATTAGAAACGCGCCCGCGCTTTTTTTACCGGAGTACCCTCTCCCAGGAGAATAAACCACAGATGGACCCCATTGAACTTACCTTCCCTTACGGCGCTGATCCCGAGCGGCTGGACAGTTTCATCTCCCGCAGCGTCCCCGAACTCACCCGCTCCGCCGCCCTGAGGCTCATTGAAACCGGCCAGGCCACGGTGAACGGGCAGCCGCAAAAGCCCGCCCTGAAGCTGAAGGGGGGCGAGGCGGTCACCGTGACCATCCCGCCGCCGACGCCCGCCCAACCGCAACCGGAAGAGATCCCGCTCGAGGTGCTCTACGAGGATGGCGACGTCGTGGTGGTGAACAAGGGAGCGGGGATGGTGGTCCATCCCGGAGCGGGCAACCCCGAGGGGACGCTCGTGAACGCGCTTTTGGCCCACTGCAAGGATCTCTCGGGGATCGGCGGCGAACTGCGTCCCGGCATCGTGCACCGCATCGACAAGGACACCTCCGGAACACTGGTGATCGCCAAGAGCGACCGGGCCCACAACGGGCTCGCCGAGCAGTTCAAGGTGCACAGCATCAAGCGGATCTACCTCGCGCTGGTGTACGGCAGCCCCAAGGAGGACAGGGGTCGCATCGAATCCGTCATCGGCCGCCATCCCGTGGAGCGCAAGAAGATGTCGGGCAAGGCCCGGCATGGCAAGAACGCCATCACCCACTGGCGCGTCGAGGCACGCTACCCCGGTGTGACGCTGGTGCGCCTGAAGCTGGAGACGGGGCGTACGCACCAGATCAGGGTGCATCTCTCCGAGGCGGGGCATCCGCTTCTGGCCGACGAGGTCTACGGCGGCGGCAGCCGGCTGACCCAGCTGAAGGATCCGGTCCTCAAGCAGATGATCAAGGCGATGGGGCGCCAGGCCCTGCACGCGAAGACCCTCGGCTTCCTCCACCCGGTCACCGGGGAATATCTTGAGTTCGACACGGAGCTGCCGCCGGACATGGCCGGCATCATCGCTTACCTGGAAGAGAAAAACAGGGGCTAGGGACTGGGGGCTAGGGAAACCACCCCTCTGAGCTCTCGGCACCTGCGCCCCTCAGCTACTCATATACATATAAAGAGGTGTCATACATGGAAATGCAGAAAGCAGGAAAAATCCAGTACCTGAAGCCGCGGCTCGCCGCAGGCGCCGTCGCCGGCTTCACCACGCGCCACGAAGGGGTATCGCGTCCCCCGTACAACTCTCTGAACCTGGGGAGCAACACGCTGGACTCCTCGCACAACGTGGAGGGGAACCGCAGCCTGCTCGCCCGCAGCCTGGGCGCGACGCTGGACCGCTTCCTCACCGTGAGCCAGGTGCACGGCACCGACCTCCTGGTGATCGACGCGCCCAACCAGGAACTGTCCCACTTCTTGAAGCTCGAATGCGACGGCATCGTCACCAACCAGCCCGGCATCATGATCGCCGTCTGCGTCGCCGACTGCGTCCCGGTCCTGCTGCACGACCCGGTGCAGAAGGTGGTGGCCGCGCTGCACGCGGGGTGGCAGGGGACCGCGGGCAACATCGCCGCCAAGGGGGTGGAGGCGCTGGTGAACCTGTTCGGCTGCGCCAAGAAGGACATCCGCGCGGCGATCGGCCCCCACATCGGCGCCTGCTGCTACGAGGTGGACGCCCCGGTCCGCGACGCCTTCAAACAGGCCGGCATGGCCTGGGACCTCTGCGCCACCGCGCAGGGTGAAGGGAAGTGGATGCTCGACCTGGGCAAGGCCAACCGCCAGCTGCTCCTGGACGCCGGCATCGCCGCGGAGCAGATCCAGATGAGCGAGCACTGCGTCAGCTGCAACCAGGAGCTCTTTTTCTCCTACCGCCGCGACGACGGGGACACCGGCAGGCAGGTGGGCTTCATTATGCTGGAAGGGGAGCAATAAGCTGTAGCGCTCCGGCTAAGCTTCTGATATAAGACGGCGGAGAGTTAGAATCCTTTACAGGAGGCGTCAACAGATGAGGATCTTGTTCAAAGTTGCCCTGCTCATGGTGGCGACCGGCGCGCTTTTCGGCTGCGCCCACAATTACTACAACATTCCCCAGGAAACCCTGGAGAAGAAGGTGCGCACCATCGGAGTCGCGCCGTTCTTCACCGACGCCGAGAGCGACATCAAGCACCCGGAGAAGCCGGCCATCCTCTCCATCGTGCGCGGCTACAACTTCAAAAACGAGAAGGAGTTGGTGGCGAGGATCAGGAGCACCGGCATCTTCTACGCGGTGCGCCCCGTGACGGCGGACCCCGACCGGCTGTTCAACTCCCTGGTCTGGAACCGCGAAAAGCGCGACGACGCAGGCATCATCTACAACAAGTACTTCTTCAAGAAAGACGACCTGAAACAGCTCATGACCGAAAACGGTCTGGACGCGGTCCTTTTCGTGACGGTAAGCGGCCTCACCAAGCCGGCGAAGGTCTATTCCAGCAACTTGTTTTCCTACCTGGAGACGGACTACAACTACCTTTCCATGTCCGCCGTGATGCTGGACCGCGAGGGGACCACCATCTGGGAATACCCGAACTTCCGGCGCCAATCCCCGTCCTACCCGATGTTCTTCTCGCTGCAGTACCCCGACTTCGACGAGGCGGCGGCAAACCTCACCGACAAGGTCGACGTGAAGTTCAAGACCGTGGCCGGCGTTACCACGGCGTTCGCGAAGAGCGAGCCATCTTCCGTCCCTAACGGCCCCGAGGTTTCCACCCTCTACGTGAAGCAGTTCGACGAGATGCTGGCGCTCATGCAGACCTACCAGCCGCTTTTCGGCGCGAAGGAGAAGGAAAAGGAGACGCCGCCCGCTCCGGCGAACGCGCCGGTCTACTACACGCCGCCGGCTGCACCCGCCGCATCGCCGGCACCTGCGGCACCAGCGGCACCCGTCACACCGGCGGCGCCCCAGGCCGCGGCACCGGCGGCAGCAGCTCCCGCTCCGGCCACCGCTGCGACAGCGGCGCCTGCCGGGCCGGCACCGATCACCTCGGTGGACATTGTCCCGGAACAACCTGCCGTGAAGTAGTAGCGGCAATCCCCCCCGAGCCCCCTCCCGCAAGGGGCGGGGGGACCAGCGGCAGGTTCCGCAAGAGCCACAAACAAAAAGGCGGCGCCCGAGATTCGTTCTCGGTGCCGCCTTTTTTTATTCACGCGCATGGCCTTAGCTACAGCTCCTCGAAATCCTCCGATTCCTCCGGGTTTTCCTCCTCGCCGTCACCCTCTTCCTCGTCGTCGTAGTCCTCCTCGACAACGCGCTTGAGAAATTCCTTGTTGCTTTCGATGAGCCTGCGGATCTCCCCGGCCAGTTCATCGAGGTCCTCGTGTTCCACAGTTACGCCTCCCCTCCCTTGCGCAGCAAGGCCTTGCGATACAGTTCGAGGTATTTGTGCACGGAATTCTGCCAGGAGTAGTCGCTGCTCATGCCGCGACGCATCAGCTTCTTCCAGAACGCCTTGTCCTGGTAGGCGGTAAGTGCCCGGTTCATGGCCTCCCAGAGCGCCTCCGCGCTGTACTCGTCGAAGACGAACCCGTTGGGGGCCTTGTCGTTGTCGCGGGGGTCGAAGACACTGTCGGCGAGCCCACCGGTCCTGCGCACCACCGGAACCGTGCCGTAGCGCATGGCGATCAGCTGTCCAAGCCCGCAGGGCTCGAAGAAGGAAGGCATCAGGAACAGGTCGCTGCCGGCGTAGATCTTGGGCGCCAGCGAGTGGTCGAAGCCGCTGGTGAAGGCGATGTTGCGGGCACCGGCGGCCTTGATGTCATTGAAGGCCTTCAGGTAGCGCTCCTCGCCGTTGCCCAGCAGCACCAGCTGCATCGGGGCCTTGGCGATCAGCGGCAGGAGCTCGGTGATCAGGTCGAACCCTTTCTGGGCCACCATGCGGGAGACCATGCCGAACACCGGAATCTCCGGCGCGCTAGCGAGCCCCATGAGCCGCTGCAGCCCGATCTTGTCGACCATCTTGCCCGAGAGGGAGGCGTGGCTGTAGTTCTTCATGATCTCCCGGTCCATGGCCGGGTTCCACTCCTCGTAGTCGAGCCCGTTGAGGATGCCGACCAGGTCGTCCTTCCGGGTCTGCAGCACCCCGTGCAGCCCGCACCCCATCTCCGGGGTCCGGATCTCGCGGCAGTACGCCTCGGAGACGGTGGTCACGATATCGGCGGTGAGGATGCCCCCCTTGAGGAGGTTGACCTTGCCGTAGAATTCCAGGCCGTCGATGGTGAAGCACTCCCTGGAGAGCCCCATGGTCGGCAGCTCCTCCTTGGGGAAGAGCCCCTGGTAGGCGAGGTTGTGTATGGTGAAGATGACACCGGTCCTCGCGAAGAAGGGATCGTTCTTGCGCTCGTGCTTCAAGTAATGGGGGATCAGCGCGGTCTGCCAGTCGTGGCAGTGGATGATGTCCGGCCTGAAGTCCATCTTCTTCAAGAGCTCCAGGACGCAGCGACAGAAGAAGGAAAAGCGCTGGGCGTTGTCGGGATAATCGCCGCCGGGGGTGCCGTAGAGCTCCTCGCGGGCGAAATATTCCTTGTTCTCAATGAGGTAGACCGGGATCTCCCCGAGCGAAGCCTGGCGCAGGAAACCTTTCTTCTCGACGCCGTCAACCATGACCGAGGCGCTCTTGCGCCCCTTGCGGACCGCCATCCCCCCCCGCTCTACCACCGAGTAGAAGGGCATCATGATCCGCACGTCATGGCCAAGCGTCTTCAGAGTCTTCGGGAGCGCGCTGGCGACATCCGCCAGGCCTCCGGTCTTTGCGAAGGGAGTGACCTCTGACGCAACAAACAAAATCTTCATGTAAAACCTCTAACACCCTGGAATTATAGGCACATTCTAGATTAAGAGCGGCCCCGGGTAAAGTTTTTTTGCAAAAGAAAAATTTAAGATGGGTCCGGTTCGCACGGCGGCAGCTCCTTGAGCGCCCCCGGCTCCATCCCCAGGCCGGGCCCAGCGTAGGCCAGCGCGAGCGGCGCCTCGGTCGGCCACCGCCCGATCAGGTTCGCCCCCCGGGAGTGGGTCAGGTAGCAGCAGAGCCGGTCCCCGGCGTCGAGCCGCAGCGCCGGGAGCGGGACGCGCAGCTGCGCGCTGCGGCCGACCCGGTAGCGCGCCACCCCGCCGGCGGGTTGCCACGCCCCCTCCTTCAAGAGCTGCAGCTCCCCCTCGCCGTCGCCGGGTTTCATCTCGATGCGGTACTCCCCCCCTCCCCTCAGATGCAGCGACAGGCGGTCCCCCGGCTGCAGGAGCTTTTCCAGCGACTGCACCCCGTCGATCCTGAAATAGAAGTAGTCGAGGTCGTAGCCGTAGAAGAACGATTGCAGCCCCGCGTCGGCGGCGTGCATCGCCGCCCCCTGCCGGGTCAGGTCGTACAGTCCCGCTGAGAGCCACTCAAAGTAATCGTCTGCCGCGGCGCTCAGGGAGGGAGTGATAAGCCGCGCCGGACCGCGGACGAACCCGGCGGGATGCTGCTTCTTGATCGGCTCGTGCAGTTCCCCGGGAACCTCCAGCGCCAGCAGCCGGTAGACGTTGATCAGGTGGCTGCGGAACAACAGGTCGAAACAGCCGGCGTGGGGGGAGAAGTGGTCGTCGCCGTACCACCAGAACCAGTCGCTCCCCTGTGCCGCGTAGAGGGCCTTGCAGGCGCGCCGGGCCGCCTCGTCGCCGCTGGCGCCACCGGAAAGGAGCTGGGCCACCTCGGGACTGTGGTGCACCGCGGCCTGCCTCGCCTTCGCCAGGTACTCCCATCCCAGGTTCTCCTCGGGATGGCCGATCCAGATGCCGTAATCGGCGTTGATCCAGGAGCCCGGGTGCACGTGCCGCAGCACCCGCCGCTCCGGGACCCGCTCCAGCACCTCCGAAAAGGTTGCCGGCTCCACCCCCGGCGTCTGGGCCAGCGCGGCGTAGAGCCTGGAGAGAAAGGGAAGCCCGTTGTGCTGGTAGTGCTCCCAGGCGTTCTCCCCGTCCAGGATCACCGAGACCACCCGGGGCGAGCGGGATTGCTGCCGGATCTCCTTCACCCGCCCGACGAAGTCCGCGACGGCCCGCTCCGCCTCCCACTGGGAGTAGGTGAAACCGATCTGGTCCGAGAGCACCTGGTCCCGGAAGAACAGGGCGATCTCCTTCCCCCCCTGCTGGAACAGGTAGGGGTGATAGAGCTCTTCCCGGTCGTGGCCCAAGCCCCCGGGGAGGGTGTGGCCCAGCACCCGCTCGTCCGAGGCGGTCCAGCAAAGCCCCTCCTGCGCCATGATCTCGAGCGCCTCGTCGCTCACCGACCCCTCAGCCGGCCAGATGCCGCGCGGCCGGAAGCCGAACAGCCTCTCGAAACTCTCGATGCCGTGCGCCACCTGCCCCCGCGCGTCCTCCGGGTAGCGGATGTCGACCTTGGGGAGGCTCGCGCCCGGAAGCGCCACCCGCGCGATGCGCGAGTCGCACAGAAGCGGCAGGATGGGATGGAAGTACGGGGTCACCGAAAGCTCCACCTTCCCTTCCAGGTGCAGCCTTCGGTACAGCGGGATGATCTCCGAGATCAGCTCGCGCTGGGTGTCGAACAGCAAGGCCTTGTCCGCGGCGTCGAACCCCTTCCCCTTGCGGATCAGCTCCCCGAAGACCGGGAAGCGGCGCCGGGCGGCCTCACCGGTCCAGGCGAGGTAGAACCAGACCTGCAGGTCGAGGAGGTCCCGCTCCGCGAAGAGGGGCGCCCGGGAGGCGGCGGTACCCGGCACCCCGTCGCCGGCCATCCGGTACAGCTCCAGGTAGCGCGGATAGGGCTCGATCATGCGCCGCTTGTTGGCGGAGAAGAAGTTCTCCAGCAAAAAGAGCCGCTCCGCCTGTTCCAGGTCCGCCGGGGCCTTGCGCGCGAGGCTCAGGTAGGGGTCGACCGCCTCGCCGCAGGCGTAGTCGAGGATCTGTTCCAAAAGCGAGGGGACCAGATTGAAGACAACCTTGGCGCCGGGGCTGTCCGCGACGATGGCGGGCATGTCGTAGTAGTCCTTTACCGCATGGAGGTAGGCCCAGGGGAGCAGGTACTCCCCCCGGACCGGATCCTTGTAGAAAGGCTGGTGCATGTGCCAAAGCAGCGTGAGGTACAGTGGTTCGCTCATCCTATCCCCTTGATGCGGCCCGGGCCGCCGCCTCTACTGGGCCAGCTCCTTTTTCCAGCGCTCCACCTTCTGCATGTACTCTTCGAGCAGCCTCTGCGCCGCCTTGGGGTCCTTGGCCTCGGCCACCACGTGGATCACCGGCTGGTACTGGTCGGGGAGCACCAGCACCCAGTCGTTGCCGAAGGAGACCTTGATGCCGTCGATGAAGGAGGCCTCCTTGTCCAGGCTGTCCTCGCTCATCTTGCGCATGATCCCCCCTTTCTTCTCCCAGACGCAGGGGACCCGCCCCTGCAGGAAGGAGCTCTTGGGGATCTCCTTCAGGACGCGCGACAGCGGCACCCCGGCGGTGGCAGAGAGCTCGATGGTCTTGGCGATGGTGAACATGCCGTCGAAGGCGGCCTGGAACTTCGGGAAGGCGAAGCGCCCCGCCATGGAGCCCGCCATCACCACCTCCGGCGAGATGGCCGCCTCGATCATGGCGCGGTCCATGCTCTTGGTGCGGCGCACCGAGCTGCCGTTCTCCTGGGCGATCTCCTCGATCACCGACGGGGCCGATACCGGGACGGCGAAAGCCCCCCTGGCGCCGCTTTTCAGCATGAGCGAGGTCATGAGCGCCAGGAATTCCTCGGGCCGGTAGATCTTGCCCGTCTCGTCCACCAGCACCACCTCCTCGACGGTGGGATCGAGCCAGAAGCCGGCCCGCGCCTCCAGCGTCATCACGATCTTGGCCAGCTGCTGCAGGGAGTTGGGCTTCTCGTCCACCGTCTTCGAGCCGCGCTGCTCGTCGAGGTAGGTGTTGAGCCCGATCACCTCGCACCCCAAATCGTTCAGGATCTGGGGGAGGATCTGCCCGGCCGGCGAGTGGTTGAAGTCGATGACCACCTTGGCCCGTGAGCTGCGGATGACCTGCTGGTCCACACCCCGGAAGAACCCCTCGCGGTAGAAGTCCATCACCTGCGGCAGCTCGGTGATCCCGCCCGGCTCCATGTGGTGGGCGCGCCGGAAGTTCTCCTTGTAGAAGATGCGCTCGATGTTCTTCCCCATGGAGGAGGAGAAGTCGAGGCCGTCGGCGTCGAGAAAGACGATCTCGGTGGTGGCCGGATCCTCCAGCGACTGGCGGAAGTGCACCCCGCCCACCTCGCCGAAGGTGCGCAGCTTGTAGCGCAGGATGGGAAGCGACACCATCCTGATGTCGCGCACGTTGACGCCGGCGGAGAGGATCCCACCCAGAAAGCTCCGTTTCAGCATGCGCGAGGAGAGGGTCGTATCGCGCCCGACCAGGACGTGGCTTCCCTTGGGGAGGGAGGTGCCGTAGGCGCAGCCGAGCTTCGCCACGAACTCCGGGGTGAGTTCGATGTTGGTGAGCCCCTTGATCATCTCCCCCTCGAACAGGGACTTCTTCCAGCGCTCCCCCCAGATCAGGTTGCCGGTGACGGTGGAGCCCGCCTCGATCAGCTTCCGGGGCCAGATCTTAACGTCCCGCTTGATGTAGCTCTCCTCGCCGATGGCGGTGTCGTCGGCCACCACCCCCCCCTCTTCCATGACGGTCGCGGACCCCACGCTCACGTTGTTGCAGATGACGCAGTCGTTGATCTTGGCGCTCTTCTTGATGTAGACGTTGTCCCAGACCACGGCCCGGGTCAGCTTCACCCCCGGCTCGATGATGCAGTTGCGGCCGATCACCGAGTCCTTGATCTCGGCGCCCCCCTGGACCTGGGAGTTGTCCCCCACCACGACCGTCCCTTCCACCACGGTCCCCTCGCCGAGCCTCACGTCCACGCCGACCCTCAAGTCCACGCCGGCCATCTCGCGGCGCGGCTCGTCCACCTTGACCCCCACCTTCCCCTTGAGGATGTCGTGGTGCGCCTCGCGGTAGGAATCGGTGTTGCCGATGTCCCGCCAGTACCCCTTGACCGGGAAGCCGAACAAGGCCGACTTCTTCTTCAACAGAAGGGGAAAGAGGTCCTGGGAGAAGTCGAAGTTCTCCCCCTCGGGGATGAACTTGAAGATTTCCGGTTCGAGGACGTAGATGCCGGTGTTGATGGTGTCGGAGATGACCTCGCCCCACCCCGGCTTCTCCAGGAACTGGGTGATGCGCTTCTCCTTGTCCGTGATCACCACGCCAAACTGCAAGGGGTCCTTCACGGAGGTGAGGGTGATGGTGGCGAGCGCCTTGTTGGCCTCGTGGAAATCGATCACCTTCTGCAGGTTGAAGTCGGTCAGGAGGTCGCCGCTGATGATCAGGAAGCGCTCGTCCAGGAATTTCTCGGCGCACTTGACCGCCCCGGCGGTGCCCATGTCCTCCAGCGGGGTCACGTAGGTGATCCTGACGCCGAGGTCGGCGCCGTCGCGGAAGAAGTTCTTGATCACGCTGGGCTGGTGGTACAGGAGCATGACCAGGTCGGTGATGCCGTGCTTCTTCAGGAGTTCCACGATGTGCAGCATGATGGGACGGTTCATGAGCGGAACCATCGGCTTGGGGATGTTGCAGGTGAGCGGTTGCATGCGGGTACCGAAGCCCCCCGCCATAATCACGGCCTTCATAGGTGCAGCCTCCGGGAATCAGATTGAGGTTAAGGTTGACAAAGAGGGGAAGGGGCCTGGGCCGGCGCCGGGGGGACGACATTGCCGCGTCCCGGCAACATCGACCACGGCCCGCCGGTCACACGTACGCCCCCCGCTGCCGCTTGGCGAGGACCCGGGCGATCTCGTCCTTCAACTCATGCAGATCGCTCGACTTCACCACGTAGCCGTCGGCGAGCCAGGCCGAGAAGTCGTCCTTGTAGCAGGAGAAGGCGGTGCACAGGATCACCGGGATGGTGTGGCGCTCCTTCACGATGCGCTGCAACAGCTCGATGCCGCTCTCGTTCTTCAGTTTGATGTCGATCACGGCCAGGTCGAAGCTCTCCGACTCGAGCTTCTCCACCGCCTCCAGGGCGCTCCCCGCCGTCACCACCTGGTACCCCTCGTCGCTCAGCTCCTGGGCGTACAGCAGCCTGATGTTCGCCTCGTCATCCACCACCAACAGTTTCGCCATCTCAGATGTTCTCCTTTCTGGTCAAAAGCCTGATGCTGTACGTGTTGCCGCCGCCGGGACGGCTTAATATGGTCAAAGAGTTGCCCTGTCGCTCCAGGATGGACTTGCACAACGACAGACCCACCCCGTCGCCGAGCTCCTGGGTCTGGAAGAAGGGGGCGGTGAGCGCCTCCTGCGCAGTCTGGGTGAGCGGCTTGCCGTCGTCGCTGATGCGCAAGAGCACCCCGTCCCCGTCCAACACGCTCTCGATGCGCAATTCCCCTCCCGGCTCCATGGTGGCCAGCGCCGTGGTGGTGATGGTTTTCAGGCAGTAGCTGATCTGCTTGTAGTCGATGCGCACCATGGGGAGCTCGGCGGCGAGCTCCAGGCGGGCGTGCACCCCCGCCTGCGCCAGCGCCCCCTCCAGCTCCCCCATCGCCTTCCCGACCAGTTCGTTCAGGTCCCAGAAGTCGGTGACCGGGAACAGGGATTCCGAGTAGTCGAGCACCTCGCTCAGCACATCCTCTAACTGCCGGGTCTCGCGCACGATCGATTCCAGGTAGCCGCGCCTGTCGTCCTGGTCCGGGGTCGCCTTCAAGAGGGTCCGGGCGAAGCCGCCGATCACCATGAGCGGGTTCCTGATGGAGTGGGCGATGCTGGAGGTGATCTTGCCCACCAGCGCCATCTTCTCCATTTTCACGATCAGTTCCTGCTGCTCGCGCAGCTTCACGTAGGCCGCCTTCTGCTTGGCCACCTCCTCCTGCAGGCGTTCGTACAGGGAGGCGCGCTCGAGGGCGAAGGCGACCGGGAAGGCGAAGGTCTCCAGCGACTGCATGTCCTGCAGGGTGATCGGCTTGTGGGTGATGCAGTTGTCGGCGATGATGACGCCGATGCGGCGGTTCCTGGAGATGAGCGGCATGACCAGGAAGGTGTCGACCCCGAGGATGCGCGCGAGCCCCCGGTCCAGGTCGGGATTATTGAGCGCGTTCTCCACCAGGATCGGCTTCTTGCCGGTGAGGGCCCGGTTGAAGATATGCCCCTGGTCGGCCAGGGGAACCGTGAGCTGGTTCAGGATGTCGTGGAACTTCACCTTCTCGGAACTCAGCTTGGTCTTCTGGAAATCCCGCGCCAGCTGCCTCAGGGTGAAGTTGGAGCGGCTGATGTCCTCCCAGGTGCGCCAGGCCTCCTCGTAGTCCCGGGGTCCCACCCCGAGGTAGCCGCGGATGTGGCGCCGGTCCTTGTCCGTCATCAGCAGGAAGGCGCGGTTCATGCCGAACCCCTTGCCGGCGGTGATGGCGGTCATGGCTATGGAGAGGACCTCGTCCAGATCGAGCGAGGTCTGCAGCACGAGGCCCACCTCGCGCAGGAACTTGATCTCGCGCGTCTTGCTGTTCAAGAAGCTCAGCATGGCGCCCATCTGCGTCTTTTGTTCCTGGAACTCGGTCAGTATGTACGGGAGTACGTCGGAAAGCGGGTAACCCGCCCCCTTCATCCGGGCCAGGTCGTTCTTGAAGCGGGGGCACTCAACGCACTTCTCCACGATCCTGCGGCGCTGGGAAACCAGAAGGTCCTCTTCCCCCTCGCCGATGTACGGGCAGTTCTCGGGCTCGATCTGCTCCCGACTCCAACAACATTCCCAATCCAAGCTCCCTCCGGGGTACGGCACAGAATATGACAGGACGAAACGTGCCAAAGTATAGCAGCCACTTCCGCCATAGCAAGTGTAAATCGGCATATCGAATGAAAATATTAATTAATAATTTAGTTTCAATCGGTTGCGCGACCGGCTACGGCCCGCAAAGGTGCAGACGGCGCAAGGCTTGGCGTGATGTGGTGCGGCAAGGGGGAGGAAAAAGGGAAACGGGACCCGGGAAAAAGGATATAAAGTGACATTAACGCGAAGGGCCCCGCGGTTCTAACCGGGAGCCCTTCCGTACCATCGCTATTGCGTACTCCGCGCCGGCGTCTACTTGCCGGCGATCATCTTCAGCTTCTCCATCTGCATGATGGTCACCTTGTTGCCGTCCAGTTCGATGACCCCCTCGTCCTTCATCTTCTTGAAGGTGCGGGAGAGGGTCTCGCTGACCGTGCCCAGGCGAGAGGCGAGCTCCCCCTTGCGCATGTCCAGCTCGAGGTAGGTTTTCCCCTGGTAGCTGGTGCTCTTGCGGCCGGCCAGGTCCAGGAGGTAGGATGCGAGCCGGGACGGGGCGTCGGCGAAGGAGAGCTCCTCGATCTGCCGCGCGAAGCGGCGCAGCAACAGGGAAAGCGAGGCGATCAGGTTCATGGAGAAACGCGGGTTGCGCTCCAAAAGCCCCATGAAGGCGCCGCGCGGGAAGAAGAGCACGTCTCCCCGCTCCACCCCGCGCGCCTCGGCGGGATACTTGCCGTCGCCGAAAAAGGCGGCCTCGGCGAAGGTCTCCACCGGGTGCACCATGTGCAGCACCTTCTCGCGCCCGTCGGGCGAGATCTTGCACAGCTTGAGCGCCCCCGACGCGAGCAGGTAGAAGCCTTCCGCCTTCTCCCCCTCGGTGAACAGCGTCTCCCCCTTGGCGAAGGGGCGCCGCACCGCGATCTCCGCGAGTTCGACCAGGTACTCGTCTTCCAGGCCCGAGAACAGCAGGGCTTTCCTGATGATGTCCTTGTTTTCCATGCCACCTTTGTACCCAAAATGAAAACCCAGGTCAAGGAGTAGTTCCACCGTGTCCCTCCTTTACTTCCCCGGCCATCTCATGTAAGATCGGCAGTTCATGAAAAAGACCCTGTACCGCTACATTTTCAACGAGATACCACCCCCGTTCCTGGTAGGCATGGTGACTTTCACCTTCGTCCTGCTCATGGGGCGTTTCCTGAAGCTGGCCGAGATGGTGGTCGAGAAGGGGGTACCCTTTACCGACGTCGTGCGCATGGTGAGCTACCTGCTTCCCTCCTTCTGGCTCTTCACCATCCCCATGGCCCTGCTCCTTTCCATACTGCTCGCCTTCGGGCGCCTCTCCGGCGACAGCGAGGTGACCGCCATGAAGAGCTGCGGCATCAGCCTGTACGGCCTGTTCCCTCCGCCGCTGCTCTTCTCGGTGCTGGCCACCCTGGCCTGCCTCTGGGTCCAGGTGTACGCCGTCCCGTGGGGCACCAGTTCCTTCAGGAAGCTGATGCTGGACATCGCCCAGAGCAGCGCCGGCGTCTCCATCAAGGAGAAGGTGTTCAACAACGCCTTCCCCGACATGGTGATCTACGCCGACGCCCTCTCCCCCAAGGGGGAGAGCATGGCCGGGGTGATCGTCCACGACGAGCGCGACCCGAAGACCCCCACCACCGTCTTCGCCGCCACCGGCACGCTCTTCTCCGACCCGCGCAGCCACTCCATGGAATTCCAGCTCAAAAACGGCTCGATCCACCGTAACGAGGCCGGCGCAGGCTACCGCATGGTCCAGTTCCAGGAGTACATCCTGCGGGTGGCCCTGACCGACCCGACGCCCAAGGGGCCCAAGAAAACCAGCGAGATGACCATCGAGGAATTGCGGCACCCGCCTGCCGGGACCTCCAAGAAAGAGCTGCGGTTGCGCCGCCAGGAGCTGCACAGCAGGCTCGCGCTTCCCTTCTCCTGCATCGTGTTCGCCTTCGTGGGGGTACCGCTGGGGATCCAGAACCGCCGTTCGGGCAAGGCGTCCGGCTTCTCGCTCAGCATCGCCGTGATCCTCTGCTACTACGTTGTCCTCTCCGGCTTCGACACGCTCGGCGAGAAAGGGATCCTGCCGCCGGTTCTCTCCGGCTGGGGCCCTAACCTGCTGTTCCTTTTGGGCGGGGGATACCTGTTCATGAAGACTGCGGCGGAGGAACCGCTGCCGCTGACCGCGCTGTTCCAGCACGTGAAGCAAACGGTGCTGACCCGCAGCCGGAAGGGGGCCAAGGCATGAGGATCCTGACCCGCTACGTCGCCAAGGCGTACCTGAGGATGCTGGGCCTTTGCCTGGGCTCCTTCGTCACCATCTACCTCGTGGTCGACTTCATGGAGAAGATCGGCCGCTTCACCCGCTCGGGCGCCTCATGGAAACACCTGGCCCTTTTCTTCATCACCAAGATACCGGAGATGGTGAACGATTCGGCGCCGCTGGCCGTGCTCATGGCGACCCTGCTCACCCTGGGCGCCTTTTCGCTGAGCTCGGAGCTGACCGCCATGCGCAGCTGCGGCGTCAGCCTGGTCCGCATCAGCGCCCCGATCCTGGCCATATCCCTGGTGATGAGCGTGGTGGTGCTGATGCTGGGAGAGTTCGTGATCCCGAAGAGCTACGCCCAGCGCCTCTACATCCAGGAGGTGCTGATCCAGAAAAAGAGCCCGTCCATGTACTTCCGGCAGCACAACATCTGGTACCGCGAGGGGGAGACCGTGCTGCGGGCGAGCCTGTTCGAGCCGAGTCAGAACCAGCTCAAAGGGGTGACGCTGTGGGAGATGCAGCCCAAGACCGGCCTGCCGCTCAGGCGGTCGGACGCGGTCCTCGGGGAGTTGGGAACCGGCGGATGGGTTTTCAGGGATGTGACGGTGCGGGATTTCCGGGACGGCGAGGTGGTGGGGACCAAGAAGTATCCGCTCCTGGCGCTCCCCCTGAAACTCAAGCCGGCAGACCTGAAGGTGCTGGGCAAGTATTCGGACAGCATGACCCTCAGGCAGCTCAGCCGCTACTGCAAGAAGATCCAGGCGGGAGGGTATGACGCCACCCGGTACATCACCCAGTTCCACAGCAGGATCTCGCTCCCCTTCGGCTGCGCCGTCATGGCCTTTCTCGGGATTCCCTTCGCCCTGCGCGGCGGGAGGTCGAGCGGCATCGCGTTCGGGGTGGGACTTTCCATCGCCGTGGGCTTTCTCTACGTGATCATCAACTCGGTGATCATCTCGGTGGGACAGGTCGGCCTGCTCCCCCCCATGGTGGCCGCCTGGGCCACCAACCTCATCTTCCTGGCCGCCGGGGGATGGCTCGCTCTTACCATTGACAACTGACCGGCCAAGGCCGAAAATGGCCCCCGGCGTCGCTGCTATCGTTATCGAACCGATCGTTCACGGGAGGGGATACTCATGATGCGCAACTTCACCATAATCCTGCTGCTTCTTCTGTTTTGCGCCGCCACGGCGCCGGCCCAGGAGACACCCCCGGCGGCTGAAGCGGGCCGGCTGGCGACCTTGAGCGTCCTCAGCATCCTCCCCGCCCAGGCCGAGCCGGGGACCACGGTGACCCTGAACGGCACCGGGTTCACCTCCGCCACCAGCGTCATGCTCGGCAGCCGCGAGCTCCCGGCCCAGGTGGTCGGGGGACGCATCATGACCTTCGAGCTTCCCGAACTCCCCCCGGGCGCCTACGCCCTGTTCCTGAAGCGCGAGGACGGTGCCACCACCCGCCCCTTCAACTTCGTGCTGCAGGCCCAGAAACCGGTGGTCACCTCCCTCATCCCGGACACGGTCACCAGCTGCGCCACCGGCAGGGAGCGCGAGGTTCTGGTCAACGGGGCCAACTTCCGCAACGGCACCCGCGTCCTCCTGGACGGCGCCGTGGTCACCACCCGCTTCATCTCCCCGGTCATGCTCGCCTTCACCGCCCCGACGCTCCCCGCGGGGGTGCACCAGGTCCAGGTGAAGAACCCGACCGACGCCTCGTCGAGCGTACTGGCGCTCTTCATCGACGCCAAGCCGGAGATCGCCAACGTCTCGGTGGGAAGGGACTTCGTGAACTACTATGAATTGGTCGTGACCGGAAAGAATTTCCACCAGAACTCGGTGTTGGTCGTGGACGGCAAGAGACTCGCCACCGGGAGACAGCTGGTGGGCGAGAGGGAGCAGCTCGTGTACGGCGGGTGCAACCAGATGACCTACCAGAGGTTCCCGTACGACCCGACCCCGAAGCAGATCACCCTGCAGGTGGTGAACCAGAACGGCGAAGAGAGCGGCCTGTTCACCATCAACGCCCCCTGACCGGTCAGTCGACCGGTTCCTCCAGTACCACCAGGTAGCCGTCGGGATCGAAGCACCACAATTCGTAGGTCCCGTACGGCTTGCGCTCCAGGGGATAGAGGATCTCGAGGTCCTCCTCCAGGAGCTCCTGGTAGATATCCTCGATCCCCTCCACCACCAGGTGCAGCGTCATCCCCACCCCGCGCGGGAACCCCTCCAGGCGCGCCTGCAGGATGGGGTGCAGCTGCGCCACCGCCTGATCCTCCACGAAGATGAACTGGAATTCGTCCCCCTCCAAGACCAGGTGCTCCGGCGCTCCCAGCGCCGTGATCGGGCGCTGCAGCGGCAGCCCCAGGATCCCGGCGTAGAAGGCCTCGGTCGTGCCGAGGTCCGAGACGCACAGCTGTATGGTGACGGCCGCGGTCACTCGCCGAACCAGGAGCTGGTGTACCTGCTGATCAGCACCATCGAGTTGGTGAAGATCAGGATGCCCACCACGACCATGAACGCGCCGGTGATGATCTCGAAGAGCCGTATGTGCCGCTTGAAGCGGCGGAAGAAGATCAGGAACTGGTGCAGCGCGAGCGCCGCGATGAAGAACGGGATGGCGAGCCCCATCGAGTAGGAGAGCAGCAGCCAGACGCCGCGCCCTTCGGTGGCGGCGACGGCCAGGATGGTGGCGAGGATCGGTCCGATGCAGGGGGTCCAGCCGGCGGCGAAGACGATGCCGACCACGATGCTGCCGAGGTAGCCGGCAGGCTTTCTGTGCAGGGTCAGCTTCTTCTCGCCCAGAAGCATGGTGATGTCGAAGAGCCCCGAGACGTGGATGCCGAAGACGACGATCAGGGCCCCGCCGATGCGCCGGATGGCGGTCTTGTGCTCGTGCAGGAAGTCGCCGACCAGGGTGGCCGACGCGCCCAGCAGCACGAAGACGCAGGTGAACCCCGCGATAAAGAGCAGGGAGTGGATGATGGTCTGCTGGCGCACCTTGTGGCTTGGGTGCTCGGCGTTCAGGTCGGCGAAGGAAAGACCCGTGATGTAGGTGATGTAGGACGGGATGAGCGGCAGCACGCAAGGGGAGAGAAACGACAGCAACCCCGCCACGAAAGCGCCGATCATGCTGATGTTGTTCGTTTCCATACCTTTCCTCCTGGCGTTTAGCGGTTGCGCCCCGCGACCATCAGGGGCTGGCGTGCGGCATTACTTGTCGGTCATCAGTTGCCGCAAGGCCTGCATAACCTCGGGGTGGCTCCAGTCCAGTCCACCGACCACCTTCTTCCTGATCACCCCTTTGGGATCGACCACGAAGGTCTCGGGGACGCCGGTGGTGCCGTAGCGCCGGGCGACCTGCCCGTCGGAGTCCAACAGGGCGGGAAGCGTGACACCGCCGCGCTTGAAGAAGTCCTCCACGGCGTTCTTGCCCCCCTCGTCGATGGAGATGGCGAGCATCTGGAAGTTCTTCCCCTGCATGGCCTGGTTCAGCTTGACCATGGACGGGATCTCCTCCCGGCAGGGAGGGCACCAGGTGGCCCAGAAGTTCACCAGCACCAGCTTCCCCTTCAGTGAGGAAAGCTGCACCGGCTTGCCGGAGAGGTCCTTGAGCGTGAAATCCGGGGCCGGGTTTCCCTCCAGGGCCGGCACGTCCGCCTCTTTCTTTGCGCACCCAGCCGCGGCCAGGGCCAGCGCCGCTATCAGCAGCAAGGCAGCGATCCAACGTTTCATCATTTCCTCCCCGGTTGCGTGATGTTGTATTTTTCCATCCGGTAAATCAACGTGTGGCGCGGGATGCGCAGGAAGCGCGCCGCGGCGGTCTGGTTCCAGTCGCAGCGGTTGAGCGCCTCCAGGACCACCTCCATCTCGAGCTGCTCCAGCGAGTACCCCCCCGCCGGCAGCCGGAGCACCCCTCCCTCGGGAGCGGGGGCGGCGGCCGATATCTTGGCGGGGAGCTCGTCCACCCCGATCTGGTCACCCTCGCGCATGATGAGCAGGCGCTCGACGGTGTTCTCCAGCTCCCGCACGTTGCCCGGCCAGGCGTACTCCTTGAGCCGTTGCAGCGCCTCCTTGGTGAAACTCACCCCTTCGGCGCGGAACTTGCCGCAGAAGTAGCGGATCAAAAGCGGCACGTCCTCCACCCGTTCCCTAAGCGGCGGGAGCTGGATCGGGATCACCGAAAGCCGGTAGTAGAGGTCCTCGCGGAACTTTCCCTCGGCGATCCAGCGCTCGAGGTCGGCGTTGGTGGCCGCCACCACCCTGAGGTCGATCTTCTGCAGCGAGGTTCCCCCGACCGGTTCGACGACCCGTTCCTGCAAGACCCGCAAAAGCTTCGGCTGCAGCTCGATGGGAAGGTCCCCCACTTCGTCGAGAAAGATGGTGCCGCCGTCGGCCAGCTGGAACTTCCCCTCCTTGTCGCGGATGGCGCCGGTGAAGGCCCCCTTGACGTGGCCGAAGAGCTCGCTCTCCAGGAGGTCCTTGGGGATGGCGGCGCAGTTGACCGCGACGAAGGGGGCGCCGCGGCGCGAGCTCCCGGAGTGGATGGCGCGGGCGACCAGCTCCTTGCCGGTCCCCGACTCGCCGGTGATCAGCACGGTGGCCTCGGTGTCGGCCACCTTGCGCACCACGGAGAAAACCCCCTCCATGGCGCGGGAGGTCCCCACGATGCTCTTGAACTCGGAGCGGCCGGAAAGCTCCTCCTTGAGCAGGCGGTTCTCCTCGGAGAGCCCCTGCAACTGGAGCCCCTTCAGCACGGTCAGCTTCAGCTCCTCGCGGTTGAAAGGCTTGGTGAGGTAGTGGAAGGCGCCCAGCTTCATCGCCTCGACGGCGGTGTCGATGGCGCCGAAGGCGGTCAGCACGATGACCACGGTGGAGGGGGCGCGCTCCTTGACCGTGGAGAGCACCTCGAACCCGGTGATCCCCGGCATCTTCAAGTCGGTGATCACGAGCTGGGGGGACTTCTCCTCGAAAAGCTGCAACCCCGCGGTACCGTCGGCGGCCGTGTAGACGTCGTACCCTTCCTGCTGCAGGTTGTACTCGAGCACGCGCCTAAGCGAGCTGTCGTCGTCTATGATCAGTATCTTTGGGGGCATGGTTTCCCGGATGAGGACGAAAGGGGTCGTAAAGGAGACAGCTCAATTTTTAACCGATTTGCCCAGCAAGGGCAACCCTTTTTATAATGAGCCTAATGTCCCGTCACCGGTCTCGCCGTCGGCGGGCACAGCGAAGCAAGCAACGGCGCGAAACGCGGGGGACGTCCAGGAAAGATACGCGGGTGCTGCTCACATGAGAGAAAGGGGGCCTTGAAGGGGAGTGAAAATGGCGGACGGGGAAAGCGAGGGAAAAGGGGGACGGCTGGCGCCGCTGGAAACGAGCGGTGCCACGGGTCGCCCCGACGCCGTGGGCGCGGGGAGGGAAGTGACGCGACGGGCGCGGGCGCTAGGGGCGACGCCCCCGCGACCTGCGAGGCCCGCCGAAGTAACTTTGGGTCAGTTCGCGGGTGCCGACGGCCAGAGGAAGCAGGTCTTCGTGCCGCTTCAGCGTCTCCGGCAGCGAGGGGCCGTCGGTGATGATGAAGTCGTCCTCGCCCAGACAGGTCTTGGCGAAGAAGCGCCCGGCGGCGCTGCAGAAGATGTTAATGCTAAACACCTCCCCGTTCACTTCCAATTCAGACGAGTGCAACAGCATCTCTTCGTCCACATCTCCCCCCGGAATCCCATAACACTGAATATGAAGACGTGGATGAAATAGCAAGAACTACACCAAGGAAGGGGGAACCGAGATCGGTGGAACCGTGAACGGCGGAAAGCCGCAATTCCCCTTGAGGAAAACAAATGAGCGCCGAATAACCGGCGCTCATTAAGGAACGGAGAAAACGACGGAAGCCTGTCCTTTTCCGAAATTTTGACGTCAAAACCGTTAAATGGCGGGACCGCTACTTCGACCTGGTCACCACGTAGTCGGCGAGTTCCGCGAGGGCGTCACGGGCGGCGGAGGGGGGGAATTTCTCCAGGTGCTTCTTGCAGAGGGCGACGTGCTCGCCGGCGGAGGCGACCGTGTGCTCGATGCCGCCGTAGCGTTGCACCAGTGCCAGCACCTGGCCGAAGTCCTCGTCCGACAGGAGGTCCTTCTCGACGACCGAGGCGATGAAGTCGCGCTCCTCGTCGCTGCACTTTTTCAGGGTATGGATCAGCGGCAACGTGATCTTTCCCTCCTCCAGGTCGTGGCCGATGCTCTTGCCGAACTGCTCCTCGCTGGCGGTGTAGTCCAGGGTATCATCCATGAGCTGGAAAGCGATGCCGAGATCCATGCCGTAGTCCGCGACCGCCTGCCTCAACTCCGGCTGCGCGCCGCCCAGGATGGCGCCCACCTCGCAGGCCGCCGACAGCAGGATGGCGGTCTTGCTACGCACCACCTCGATGTAGCGCTCCACCGTGATCTCCAGGTCGCTGGTGCAGACGAGTTGCAGCACCTCCCCTTCGGCGATCATGGTGGTGGCGTCGGCGAGAACCTTGAGGATGCCGAGGTCACCGTCGGCGACCATGAGCGAGAAGGATTTGGAAAAGAGGAAGTCGCCCACGAGGACGGAGGCCTCGTTGCCCCAGAGGGTGTTGGCGGAGGCGAGGCCGCGGCGCAGGTTGGCGTTGTCGACGACGTCGTCATGGAGCAGGGTCGCGGTATGGATGAACTCCACCACGCTGGCCAGCGGTACGCTGCGGCTACCCTCGTAACCGCACAGCCTGGCCGCCAGCAGCACCAGGGCCGGGCGGATCCTCTTGCCACCGCTCGAGAGCACGTACTCGCCCACCTTGCGAATCAGCGGGACATCAGACTGCAGATCCTTCTTGAACTGCAGTTCCACGTTTTTCAGATCTTCCCCGATCAGGGCAAGCGCTGCATCCATATCAAGGCCTCGGTTCTGCGACTCGCGCTAGGGCAGTCTTACATTTAAAAGTATTAACGGCACGAAATCGCGCCGTTTTTTCGCACCAGCCGGTGCTGGAATTTTAATGGGAAACGACGGAGCACTCTAGCAAATCCGTATTCATTATTCAAGGCATTTCGTCTCGGGAAGCGGGGTGGGAAGGGGAGGACGGGAGCCGCGCGGGGCGGTGCAGGATGAGGAGCGGGCGGGGCTGCAAAGCCCCGCCCTTCGGCGTCACGCCGCCTGTTGCTCGCGGTTGACCAGGCCGCAGAGCCTCAGTTCCTTTTCAAGCTTCGCCTTGGTAAGCCCCAGGGCACGGCACATCTTCTCGCGGTTGCAGTCGTAGCGCTCCATGGCCATGAGCAGCAGCGCCTTTCTGAGCGATACCGAGAGCTTGTCCATGACGTGCTCCTTGGAGGTCGCGGAGATCAGGGTGAAAAAAGGTTCCAGGCTTCTCTGGAAGAGCTGCGCGCTTTCGTCGACGTGGATCTTGCGGTCACTGTTCATCTTTCTCACCCTCATCAAGTTGGATGCGATCTTGTCCATATCCTCGTTCAACAACCGCCAGACATCCGGATCGTAGGCCACGGTCAACACCACGGCGATGCGTTCCGCATCAGGAGGCTGTTGCCGCTTGACCAGCACCACCTCCATCGCGCCGAACCCGTCTCCCGCCGTACAGGCCCCTCTATGATTGCTCACCATGCCCCACCTCCCAGTTGCGGTACCGAACCGGAGCCGGCTTCGCGCTCCCTGTTCTTTTTCGATGGCTACCTTATCCGATTCAACTGCCGTACCAACTCCTGCGATCTACGGCGTTCCATGGCAACCGCCTGTTTCAACGTGGTTTTTACCGCGAGAGCGTCGCGACTGCGTCCACTTCACGCCCCGCACTCATGTTCACAAGTTGCACAGTGAGCGTCCGGCTGTGCAATCCGCGCCTAGCGGGAGCCCCCTCGTCCCCTTCGCGGCACCCACGGCACAGCGCGCGAAAGGCGATCCCACCACCGCCTCATACTTGAATAAAATCTAATCCATGGTATCATGCCCCGACGCACATGAGAATGAAGCGGGCAACGCCCTAATCAACGCAGGAGGCACCATGCAAAAGCTGCAGCTTTGGGAGCGCTACAAAAACCGGCTCTACCACCACGCCGAACTGGATATGAGCGTCGACACCAGCCGCATGAACTTTCCCGACTCCTACTTCGACGAGATGGAACCGCGTCTGCAGAAGGCGTTCGAGGAAATGGCCGAACTGGAGGCGGGAGCGACAGCGAACCCCGACGAGGAGCGCATGGTCGGGCACTACTGGCTCAGGGCACCGGAGCTCGCGCCAACAGCGGAACTGACCGAAGAGATCAAGGCGACGCTCGCCTCGGTGAAGGCCTTCGCGTTGTCCGTGCACCAGGGGAACATCGCGGCTCCCGACGGGCACCGCTTCGAGAACCTGCTCATCGTCGGCATCGGCGGCTCCGCCCTTGGTCCCCAGTTCGTGGCCGACAGCCTGGGGGGGGCGCAGGACCGGATGAAGGTCTTCTTCTTCGACAACACCGACCCCGACGGGATGGACAAGGTGCTGTGCGAGATCGGCGCCGGCCTCAAGCGGACGCTGACCGTGGTGATCTCGAAAAGCGGCGGCACCAAGGAAACGCGCAACGGCATGCTCGAGGCACGCCAGGCCTTCGAGAACGCGGGGCTCCACTTCGCCGCCCACGCGGTCGCCGTGACCGGCAGCGACAGCGAACTTGACCGGACCGCCTCGCAGGAAGGATGGCTGGGGACACTTCCCATGTGGGATTGGGTCGGCGGCCGCACCTCGGTCACCTCCGCCGTGGGCCTTCTCCCCGCCGCGCTGCAGGGGATCGACATCGACCGGCTCCTGGCCGGCGCGAGGATCTGCGACCAGGCCACCCGCAGCCGGAGCACCAGGGAAAACCCCGCCGCCCTGCTCGCCCTCTCCTGGTTTCACGCCACCGGCGGCAAGGGGGAGCGCGACATGGTGCTCCTCCCCTACAAGGACCGGCTGTTGCTGTTTTCCCGCTACCTGCAGCAGCTCATCATGGAGTCGCTGGGCAAGGAACTGGACCGCAACGGCAAGAAGGTCCTGCAGGGGATCACCGTCTTCGGCAACAAGGGGTCTACCGATCAGCACGCCTACGTGCAACAGCTGCGCGAAGGGGTTGCCAACTTCTTCGTCACCTTCATCGAAGTACTCAAGGACCGGGAGGGGGCATCCCTGCTGGTCGAGCCGGGAGCGACCTCCGGAGACTACCTGTCCGGCTTTTTCCAGGGGACCAGGTCCGCCCTCTATGAAAAGGAACGGGAATCGGTTACTATCACCATCCGCGAAATCTCGCCCGCCAGCATCGGCGCCCTGATCGCCCTCTACGAGCGGGCGGTCGGGCTGTACGCCTCGCTCATCAACGTGAACGCGTACCACCAGCCCGGGGTCGAGGCGGGCAAGAAGGCCGCCGGAACCGTGCTCAAACTCCAGGGGGAAATCCTGGAGATGCTGCGGCATCAGCCCGACCGCGACTTCACCTGCGAGGACATGGCCATGACCCTGGCGCGTCCCGAAGAGGTGGAGACGGTGTTCATGATCCTGCGGCACCTGGCCGCCAACCCGAGCCACGGGGTGAGCGTCACCCCCGGCGACAAGGTCTGGGAGAACAGGTTCCACGCCGCCGGATGAAATCACAATCCTTAACGCAAAGGCGCAAAGGCGCCAAGCCGCAAAGCTAAAGAACAGCTTGAGGCGTAGAGTTTAAAACGCTCTGTTTACCCTTTGCGCCTTTGCGACTCTGCGCCTTTGCGTTAAGTCTTCCAAGGCGCGCGGTGACGCGAAAGAAACAGAGACTTTTTGGAGCACGAGGAGCAGATGAAGACAGTAGACCTGAGAAGCGACACGGTAACACGCCCGTCTGAGGCGATGCGCAGGGTGATGGCCGCCGCCGAGGTAGGTGACGACGTTTATGGCGAGGACCCGACGGTAAACAGGCTGGAGGCCATGGCGGCGGAACTGCTGGGCAAGGAGAAGGCGATCTTCGTCCCCAGCGGCACCATGAGCAACCTGACCGCGCTCCTTTCCCATTGCGGGCGCGGCGACGAGTACATCGCCGGGCAGGACGCGCACATCTACCGCTGGGAGGGGGGCGGCGGCGCCATCTTCGGCGGCATCCAGCCCCAGCCCCTTGACGTCGACGAGGACGGGACGCTGAACCTGGACCAGGTGCGCCGCGCCGTGAAGCCGGCGGACCACCACCATGCGGTGACCAGGCTGCTTTGCCTGGAGAACACCCAGGGGGGCCGGGTGCTCCCCCTTCCCTACCTGGAAGAAGCGGCGGGCGTGGCCGGGGAACTAGGCCTCGCCATGCACCTCGACGGCGCACGCGTCTTCAACGCGGCGGTCTACCTCGGGGTCCCGGTACGGGAAATCGCCCGGCATTTCGATTCCGTGTCGGTCTGCCTCTCCAAGGGGCTCGGCGCGCCGGTCGGCTCAGTCCTTTGCGGCAGCGCCGATCTGATCAACCGCGCGCACCGCTGGCGCAAGGTGGCCGGCGGCGGCATGCGACAGGCGGGCATCCTGGCGGCTGCCGGGATCCACGCACTCGAGCACAACGTGGAGCGTCTTGCCGAGGACCACGAGAACGCCGAGCTTCTCTCCAGCGGTCTCGGCCACATCGACGAGCTCCTGGTGAGCCCGGCCCGCACCAACATCCTCTTCGTCACCCCGCCGGCGGGGACCGCGCCGAGACTACGCGAAGCGCTCGCCGCCGAAGGGATCCTGATCGGGGGAGGCGACGTGATCCGCCTGGTCACCCACCTGGACGTGGACGGCGCCGGTGTCGAGCGCACCGTGACCGCCTTCAAGCGCTTCTTCGCGAACCGGGGGAAGTAACGTGGCCGAGATAACCTGGAACGATTTCGAGCAGGTGGAGATCAGGGTGGGGACTGTGCTGGAGGTGGAGGAATTTCCCGAGGCGAGAAAGCCCGCCTACAAGCTGGTGGTGGATTTCGGCGAGGCCGGGGTGAGAAGGTCGAGCGCTCAGATCACCAAGCACTATACGCGTGAGGAACTGGTGGGGAGACAGGTGATCGGGGTGTGCAACTTTCCCAGGAAGCAGATCGGGCGTTTCTTTTCCGAGGTGCTCATCACCGGATTCGCCGACGAAAACGGCGACATCGTCCTCGCTGCCCCCGAGCGGAAAGTTCCCAACGGCAGCAGGCTTTGTTGACCCCTCCGCATCCCTTCAGAGTGTGCGACAACACCTGTAGGGGCGAATAATCATTCGCCCGCCTCTCCCCATCCCCTCTCCCCATCCCCTCTCCCATAGGGCGAGGGCGGAGATGGTCTACTCCCCCTTGATTTTCAAGGCCTCCGCATAGACCGCGCTTTTTTGCAGACCCGTCTCCTGGGTCACCCGCTTCACGGCGTCCTTCAGTGACATCTCGCCGCCCGCAAGGTATTTCTGCAGCAGCTCTTCCATCCCCGGCCCGGCATCCGACTCCGGCTCCTGCGCCGGGCTCACCAGGATGGCCACCTCGCCCCGGACCTCCCGCCCGCGCACCTCTTCAACCAGCGTCGAAAGCCGCCCGCGCAGAAACTCCTCGAACATCTTGGTCAGTTCCCGCGCCACCACGACCTCGCGGTCCCCGAGCGTTTCCAGCATATCCTCCAGCGTCGCCAAGAGGCGCTTGGGGGACTCATAGAAGATCAGCACGGCCCGTTCCGCAGCAAGCGTCTGCAGCCTTTCCCGGCGTTTACCCTGTTTGTTGGGGAGGAACCCCGCGAAGCTGAAGTAGTCTGTGGGGAGCCCGGAAGCGGAGAGCGCGGTGACGGCGGCGCAGGCGCCGGGAATGGGGACCACGGAGATGCCGTCGGCCACCGCATCGCGCACCAGCTGATAGCCGGGGTCCGAGATGCAGGGGGTGCCCGCGTCGGTGATGAGGGCGACGCTCTGCCCCTCGCGCAGACGGTCGAGGATCTGGTCTCCCTTGAGTTCCTTGTTGTGGTCGAAGTAGGAGGTGAGCGGTTTGGAGATGCCGAAGTGGGTGAGGAGCTTGCGCGAGTGGCGCGTGTCCTCGGCGGCGACCAGGTCCACCTCCTTGAGGATGCGCAGGGCGCGCAGCGTGATGTCCTCGAGGTTCCCGATCGGGGTGGCGACTATGTAGAGAGTTCCGGGCATAACAGCAGAGTTGCCTTTGGTTAAAGTTCGTGCTGGTTAAAAAGCAAACCACTGGCCACGGAGAAAATCTGAGGAAATCTGAGAAAGGCAAGAGCGAGACTTTGGTTTAACCCAAAAGATTTTTTTGTTTTCTCCGAAGTTCTCAGATGTTCTCCGTGGCCAACGGTTTTGATTCTAAAAGATTTATGGGTTCTATTTGCCCCAATCCCGCGCGTAGCGGAAGTCGCGGTCGATGGTGCGGTTGGAGACCTTGGCAATGATGGGCAGGCGGCGCTTGAAGTGGGACCCCTGCACCTTCCGTGCGACGTTGTCGATGAAGGCGGCGTCGAAGCCGGCGGCGACCAGTTCCTCGCGGCTCATGCGCTGGTCCACCATGCGGTACAAAAGTTCGTCGGCCTCGCGATAGGTGAAGCCAAGCTCCTGCTCGTCGGTCTGCCCGGCCCAGAGATCGGCGGAGGGCTTCTTCTCGATCACCTCGCTCGGCACCCCCATCGCCTCGGAAAGGGCCCATACCTGGCTCTTGTAGATGTCGCCGATCGGGTTCAGCGCGCTCGCCATGTCGCCATGCAGCGTTCCGTAGCCCAAAAGGAGCTCGGTCTTGTTGCTGGTGCCGAGCACCAGACCGCCGACGGCTGCGGAATGGTCGTACAGGATGGTCATGCGCTCGCGCGCCATCTTGTTGCCGCGCCGCATGTTGTCGGCATCCGGGGTCAGCGTGAAGTAAGCGTCGATCATCGGGGTGATCTCGATGACTTTGAATTTGATCCCCAGGCTCTCGGCGACCAGCCGGGCATGCGCCTCGCTCTCGGGGTTGCTGGTCCGGTACGGCATGCAGTAGGCATGGACGTTCTCCGGCCCGAGCGCCTCTGCGGCGATATAGGCGACCAGCGCGGAGTCGATGCCGCCGGAAAGCCCGAGCACCCCCTTCCGGACGCCGACCTTGTAGACCTCGTCACGCACGAACCCGACCAGGATCTGGCGCAACAGCTTCGTATTAACCGTCAACCCGCCCATTAGCAGTCTTTCTCCCTGTCGATGCGTTTTAGCTCTTTCACCGTGATGGCCAGGTTCTCGTCCCGCATCATCGGCGAGAAGATCCGCTCGCGCCTGAGCGCGCCGCCGTCCACCTTGGCCAGCACGAAATCCTCTTCGAGGATGGCGCCGCGGTCAGTCATCTCGCCGGAGGGTGAGATCGCCTCCGAGCCGCCCCAGAAGTTGATGCCGTCCTCGTAGCCGACCCGGTTGCAATAGAAGACCCGGCAGTTGAGGAACATCGCCGTCGTGGTGGTGAGCTTCTGCCAGGCCGCCGCGGAGCCCAACCCCTCCGATTCCGTGACACCACGCCCCGGGCTGGAGGAGAGGCAGATGAGCGTCATGGCGCCGTCCATGGCGAGGATGTAGGGTGCCGAGAGGTGCCACATGTCCTCGCAGATCAGCATACCGATCCGACCGAAGCGGGTGTCGAAGGCGCGGAAGCGCTCGCCGCGGGCCATGTAACGCTGCTCGTCGAAAAGACCGTAGGTAGGCAGATAGACCTTTCGGTGTACGTGGCGGATCTCGCCGGCCTCGAGGTAGACCGCGGAATTGAAGAAACGGTAATCGGCCGACACTTCGACGAAGCCGATGGCGATCGAGATCCGCTCGGAAAGTTTCTTCAGCTTCTCCATCTGGGGGGAGTCCAGGCGCAGCGCGACTTCGGGCACCAGGTCCTTCAAGAAGTAACCGGTGAGGGCCAACTCGGGAAATACGACCAAGTCGGCGCCGGCGGCGATACCCTTCTCGATGGCGGCCTCGGCCAGCGCCATGTTGTCGTCCAGGCAGCCCAGCTTAGGCTTTATCTGGGCCAGGGCAACGGTAAAATCCATGAGCTTCTCCGCAATTTTTTTCTCATTACTAGCACAGCGAAAGAGCCTTTGTAAACCTCAATGCTCTGGAAAGGTAGCGGGGCTCTCCTCCTCCCCCTGGAGGGGGGAGGCCGGGAGGGGGGCTTGCGGCTGATTCCCCCTCCCCTGCCCTCCCCCTCCGGGGGAGGGAGCACTAGCTTACAGCTAGAGGAGTATGACCAGCACCACGCCGCCGGCGATGACCGAGAGGTTGCACACCGCGGAGACGCCGTGCAGCTTGGAGAACTGCCGGCGCATTGGGTCTTCCTTGGGGGTCGTCTCGAAAGACGGGATCTGCTTCTTGATCTCGGCGGCCTTGGGCTCGATGTAGAAGGCCTGGATCGACGAGAGAGTGAGCATTACGGCGATGATGACGGCTGCGAGAACAGTCCCCTTGCCGGCCATGATCACGCGGCAGATGATCGCGATCAGACCGCAGGCGACGCCCCAGCGGAAGTAGCCGGGGAAGAAGAGCCCGACGATGCGGCCCGCGACGTCACGGCTTTCTGAGCGGAACAGGATCGGGGTAAGGACGAAGGTGAAGAGTGCGGCGCCTCCCAGCCAGAGGGAGATGGCCAGACGGTAGATTGCTGCGACAACCTGCATTACGTATCCTCCTTTGGGTGTTTCATTGAAAGAAAGGGCGAATGATTATTCGCCCCTACAGTGTCTGCTGGTTCGGCTACGCCCCTAGTAGGCAAGGTCGAAGGCGTTGCGGATATGGTCGATGTCCGGCAGGTCGTGCTCGTGCAGCACGATGGCGACCACATCGAAGCGCGCCTCGGCGTCGTAGAGCTTCTTCCTGGAGAGCCAGACCAGCGCCGCCTTCGATATCTGGCGCTGCTTGAAGGGCGTCACGGCAAGCTGCGGCGGACCGTAGTTGTCGTTCTTGCGGCATTTCACCTCGACAAAGACGATGGTGCGCCCGTCCCTGGCGACGATGTCGATCTCGCCGCAGGTACAACGGAAGTTGCACTCGACTATCTTGAAGCCCTGACCTTTCAGGTAGGTGGCGGCGATGGATTCCCCGGTGCCGCCGACAGAGCCGTTGCTGTTGCTGACTGGCATAGCCGTCCTCGCAGAGATAGTGCCGTCCCGTGAACAAGACAACAGTGTAACAGCAAGTCCAGTGAGCGGATAGCTGAGAATGGGAAAATTAGTGGTGTTAGAAGGAGAAAAGGCCGCTGGATGCGTCGGAGGCGCCGCCGGGCACGGCGGGGCAGTGTTGCTTGACGCCGCTGAAGCTTCTGCGGTGGATCGGGCAGGGGCCGAGTTCGGCGATGGCGGCCAGGTGCGAGGCGGCGCCGTATCCCTTGTGGCTGGCGAAGCCGTAGCCGGGAAACTGCGCGTCGTACTCAACCATCATGCGGTCGCGGGTCACCTTGGCGATGATGGAAGCAGCGGCGATGGAAAGGCTCAGGGAATCGCCCTTCTTCACGGTGCGCTGCGGGATGTTCATGGGAACGCTGGAGATGCCGTCGATGAGGAGAAAATCGGGGGTGATGCAGAGGCCGCGCACCGCGTCGCTCATCGCCGTAAGCGTGGCCTGGAGGATGTTGATGCGATCGATGAGAGCGTGGTCGCCGATGCCGACGCCCACCGCCAGTGCTTCCCGGTGGATCACGTCGAAGAGTTCTTCCCGCTTCTCCTCGGTGAGCTGCTTGGAGTCGTTCACCTCGGGGAGGATCATACCCGTGGGGAGGATGACCGCCGCGGCCACCACCGGACCCGCCAAGGGGCCGCGCCCGGCCTCGTCGATGCCGGCAATGCGCGCATAACCGCGCCGCAGCGCCTGCCCTTCCAGGGCAAGCATGTCGATGGGGGAGTCAGGAGTGTCGAAGAGACCGGTCATATTAAACCCAAACCATTGGCCACGGAGAAAATCTGAGAACTTCGGAGAAAACCCAAAGCAGGAGAAAAGCTTTGGGTTACCCCAAAAGTCTTGTGCTTCTCTCAGATTTCCTCAGATTTTCTCCGTGGCCAATGGTTTTGCTTTTGGCATTAAAAAAAAAGCCCCGGTCGCCGGACCGGGGCTTTTTGGAGCTGCGTGCCGATTTACTGACCGGCGACGTACTTCCTTTCCTTGATCCTGGAAGCCTTGCCGCGCAGCTTGCGCAGGTAGTACAGCTTCGCACGACGTACCTGGCCGCGGGTCACGACTTCGATCGCCTCGATGGACGGGGAGTGCAACGGGAACACCCTCTCCACGCCGACGCCGTTGGAAATCTTCCTCACGGTGAAGGACTCACGGATACCGCCGTTCTGACGGCCGAGGCAAACGCCCTGGAAAGCCTGGATACGGCTCTTGTCACCCTCGACGATCTTCACCTGCACCTTGATGGTGTCGCCCGGTACGAAAACCGGGATGTTCTTCTTCATCTGTGCCATTTCAATCATGTCAATCTTGTTCATTTGGTACTTCCTCCCTTATCTGGAACCTCTAGCATAAGACTTAATACTGACAGTGAACCTGCGTTACTCGACTACAACCTATGCGTCCGGCGCCTAGCGCCCGAAAAGCCTGTCCAGCATGATCGATGCCGCGGACCGTACCGAGAGGTGGTTGTATTCACCCGCCCCCTTGATCGGCTCCAGCACCAGATCGCTCTTGTTGAACACCTGCTCGATGAGCCCCCATCCGGTTCCCAGAAGCAGCAGGTAGGGCTGCTCGGGGTCCGCGTCGATGAGCTCCTTCAGTTCGGCGAAGGTCACGCTGTTGGGCCTGCCGGAGGCGCCGGTGACGACCACCTTGGGCCTGCGTCCGGTGCGGCTCTCGATGTCGGCTATGGTCGACTCCAGTGACTCTTCGCACTGCAGCGTCTCCAGCGCCATCTTCCGCTTGGGGTTGTAGGTGGAACCCCAACCGGTGAGCCAGTGCTCCCGCACCTTCTCAACGAGCTTTACCTGCTCCTCAACCGGGGTCACGATGTAGTAGCGGGCCAGACCGAAGGTCCGGGTCAACCGCGCCATGTCGTGGATGTCCAGGTTGGTTACCGAGGTCGCCACCACGTCCTTGTGCTTGTCGTACACCGGGAAGTGGATCAGCGCCATGCTGAAATTCGCCGCCGAGGTCATGCCGTCCCCTTAGCCAGATGGGGATCCAGCCCCAGCTCTTTCAGAAGTTTCTTGTCCTGCTTGCTCCACTCGATTCCGTCGAGGAGCTCGGGACGGGAGGCGAGCGTTCTCCTGATCTGCTCCTTCCTGCGCCACTTGGCGATCTCGGCATGGTTGCCGGAAAGGAGGATGTCGGGAACCTTCTCGCCCCTGAATTCAGGGGGCCTGGTGTACTGCGGGTACTCCAAAAGCCCGTCTGCAAACGAATCGTACTGGGCCGACTCTTCGTGCCCCAGTACCCCCGGCACCAGCCGGGATACCGCGTCGACGATGACCATGGCGGCGATTTCCCCGCCGGTCAACACGAAGTCGCCCAGCGAGATCTCGTCATCCACGAACAGGGTGCGGACCCGCTCGTCGACCCCTTCGTAGCGGCCGCAAATGATGATGAGCCCTTCCTCGCGGGAGAGCTCCTGCGCCACCTGGTGGGTGAAAGGGCGCCCCCCCGGCGTGGTCAGGATCACCTTCGAGCCGGGCCGCTGTTCCTTGACCGCCTCGATGGCGCCCGCGAGCGGCTCGACCTTCATCACCATCCCGGCGCCCCCACCGTAGGGTGAGTCGTCGGCCGTGGCGTGCTTGTCGAAGGCCCAGTCGCGGATGTTGTGCAGGCCGACCTCGATGAGTCCCTTGTCGCTCGCGCGCTTCAGGATGCTCTCGGTCATGGGACCCTCGAACATGGCCGGAAACAGGGTCAGAATGTCGAATTTCATAGATCGAGCAGCCCCTCGGGAAGAGAGACCGTCATGCGACCTGCTGCCAGGTCGACAGACAATACGACGTCCTCGAGCGCGGGGATGAGCACCTCGCGCCCGTGGTGCTTGACCACGTAGACGTCGTTACTGCCGGTTTCAATGATATCGACCAGCTCTCCCAGCTCTTCCCCATCCGACGTAACAACCTGGAGCCCCAGGAGGTCGGACCAGTAGAACTCGTCGTCGGGGAGTTCCGGGAGCGCCACCCGGTCGGCGTAAATCTCGCTGCCGACCAGGTGCAGCACCTGGTTGATGTTGTCGAACGGCTTCAGGGTCAGGATGACCCGTTTGCCGTTCATTTTGGCGGAGACCACGGAAAACTCCTCCGTGGCTCCTTTCGGAGACTTCAGAAAAACGCTCTTCAGCTGCGAGATGCTCGAGGCATCCCCCGCAAAGGGAATGACCCGCAACTGTCCCCTGATCCCGTGTGGTCCCTGGATCTTGCCAATCAATACTTTGTTACTACCGGACATCTATCACTCTACGATTTTAAGGATGGCTTTCTTGTTATCCTTTGTTGAGACAGCGTTGAGCAAAGTACGGATCGCTTTTGCCGTGCGACCCTCCTTGCCGATGATACGCCCCATGTCCTCTTTTGCGACGGTCAGCTTGATTACGTTGGTCTCTTCTTCCAACTCCTCGGTTGCTTTCACCTGGGTGGGATCGTCTACGAGTGCCCTGGCGATGGTCTCAACAAGCTCTTTCATGTCGCTATCCTCTGTAGTGTGGGATGCCGGCTGGCCGGTACTAAGAGATATTAAGCGGCAGGGGCGACGAACTTCTCCCAGATGCCGGTCTTCTTCAGGATCTGCTTGACCGTGTCGGTCGGCTGAGCGCCTTTGCCGAGCCACTCCAGAGTCTTCCCTTCTTCCAGGTTGTACACCGCCGGGTTTTTGTTCGGGTCGTAGGTACCGACGTTCTCGATGAAGCGCCCGTCCCTGCGGCTACGGCAGTCAGCAACTACTACCTGGTAAAAGGGTTTCTTCTTAGCGCCCGCACGTGCAAGTCTGATCTTTATTGCCATTTCTTCCTCCTGGTATTCTCGGATCCTTGAGATCCGCCATTGCGTGTATTGTGTTTACGATTCTGGTAACTGTATCTGAGTTGGTGCAATAGTCAAAGGCAAGCGGTTTAAAAGGGGAGCATCCCTTTACCCATGCCTTTCATCCCTTTCATAAGCCCCTTGGGGCCCATCTTCTGCAACTGCTTGACCACCTTCTGAGCTTCGGTGAAACGCTTCAGGAGTTGGTTCACTTCCTGGATGCTGGTGCCGCTACCCTTGGCGATCCTCAAACGGCGGCTGCCGTTGATGATGGTGTGGTTGGCGCGCTCCTTCGGTGTCATCGAGTCGATGATCGCCTCGATCCTTTTCAGTTCCTTCTCGGAAGGCTGGGCACCCTGCATCTGCTTCATCGCCTTGCCCATGCCGGGGATCAGGTTCATGATCGATTCCAGCGAACCCATCTTCTTGATCTGCTGCAGCTGATTTCTGAAGTCCTCGAGGTCGAACTGCCCGCTCTTCTTCATCTTCTGCTGCAGACGCTCGGCTTCCTTCTCGTCGAAGGTGGCCTGCGCCTTCTCGATCAGGGTGAGCACGTCACCCATGCCGAGGATGCGGGAGACCAGGCGGTCGGCGTGGAACACGTCCAGCGCGTCCAGCTTTTCGCCCAAGCCGACAAATTTAACGGGCTTCCCGGTGACCGCCTTGATGGAAAGCGCCGCGCCCCCCTTAGCGTCGCCATCGAGCTTGGTCAGGATGACGCCGGTGATGCCGAGGCGGTCGTTGAAGCCCTGGGCCACGTTGACCGCTTCCTGGCCGGTCATGGCGTCGGCCACGAACAGGATCTCGCGCGGGGCCAGCTCGTCGCGGATACCCTCCAGCTCCTCCATCAGGTAGTCGTCGATCTGGTGGCGGCCGGCGGTATCGAAAATGACGACGTCGAAGCCGTTCAGGGTCGCGTAGCGGTGCGCCTCGCGGCAGATGTCCAACGGCTTCTGGGTCGCCAGCGAGCCGAACACCTCGATGTCGAGCTGGCGGCCGAGCACCTTCAACTGCTCGATCGCGGCCGGGCGGTACACGTCGGCCGGGACGAGGAGCGGCTTCTTCCGCTGCGCCTTCAGGTGCTTGGCCAGCTTGCCGCACGAAGTCGTCTTACCGGCGCCCTGCAGACCGACCAGCATGATCGCCACCGGCGGCTTGGCCGCCAGGTCGAGCGAGTTGTCCTCGCTGCCGCCCATGAGGAGCACCAGCTCGTCGTGGACGATCTTGATCACCTGCTGCCCAGGGGCGAGGCTCTGCAGCACCTCGGTGCCGACGGCACGGGTGCGGACCTTTTCGACAAAATCCTTGACGACCTTGAAATTAACGTCGGCTTCCAGCAGCGCGAGACGGACCTCGCGCAGCGCGTCCTTGACGTTGTCCTCGGTCATCACCCCCTGGCCGCGGAGCTTCTTGAAGACCAGGTCGAGTTTATCGGAAAGAGTTGCAAACATCTATGAACCTATAAGTCACCGAAATGACGTGTTTATTTTTCAGAAAAAATGACACGGGCCGGCAAAAGCGCACAGGTATCCCGCGGCAAGAGAGTCACTTTAGTGGATATAGTCGCAAATTGTCAAGCTAAAACCTTTAGCAACAACGAAAAACGCAAACCATTCGCCACTGAGAAAATCTGAGGACTTCGGAGAAAACCCAAACCAGAAGCAAAAGACTTTGAGGATTACCCCCAAAAACCTTTTGGCTGTCTCAGCTTTCCTCCCCGGCCAATGGTTTTTTACAGCCGCACCACCGAACGTGCCGCAAGCATGGTTTCGGCGATGGTGAACATGTTGGTCACCCCTCCCGCCGCCAGCGTCTCCTTCTTCTTGAAGAAGTCGAGGCAGATGCCGCAGGAGAGCACCTCGACGCCGCGGTTGCCGAGCTCGTTCAGGGTCTCGACCACCTCGGAACCTTCGGCGGCAAGGAGGACGCCGGTATTGACGAAGAAGATCCGGTCCGGCAGCTCGCTCAGGTCCATAAGGGTCATGATGAAGTTCTTCATCAAGAGGCGCCCCAACTCCTCCGGGCCGTCACCCATGCGATCGGAACCGATCAGCATCACGGTGGGTCCGGCGGCAGCGGCGGGTGCGGGTGCCGCTTCGCGCGCGGCCGTGACGCCCGGGCCGGTGATGGTGAATGCGAAGCCGTCTTCGAGCTGTTCCTCGTGCACCTGGTAACCGCGCCCCTGCGCGAATCGCTTCACGTTCTCGCGCGGCGCGCCGTCGTCAAGAAGCACGTGCAACTCACCCTGCGCGGACTCGAGCGCCCGCTTCACCTGCACTACCGGCAGCGGACAGGCCATTCCCCTCACGTCAAGCTTGTTCATTTTGGTCTCCTATCTTCACGAAGGTCTCTCCGTTTTTTCTGTACAGCTCGCGCGGCAGGAGCCCCGCCGCGGCGAGCGCCCCTTCCACCTCGCTCCGCACGTCCTCGGCGTACCTGATGGCCAGGCCGCAGTCGGCCGCGAGGGCGCGCGGCGCGGGAATGAGGAGTATTTTGAGCTGCTTATCCTTCAAGAGCCGCTCCGCCTCCATCACGCGGTGGATGGAATTGAAGATGGCCACGAAATCTCCGTCTTTTATCACGGCAACTCCTTATCCTGGTTGAAAAGCAAAGTAATAGAAGCACATTGACAAAGGGAGGTCAAACCCATAGTATTACCGACCCGAGAGGTAAACATGGAAACAGTGCTTTACGCGGCGGCACTCGTAGTCGTGGCCACGTTGATCAACATCCCCCTGGGATACCAGCGGCAGTCCTACCCGAAGTTCTCCTTCGGCTGGTACTTCTACGTCCACATCTCCATCCCCGCCATCATCTACTTCAGGATCAAGACCGGGCTGGGCTGGGGATTTATCCCCTTCAGCATATCCAGCGCCGTGTTGGGCCAGATCATCGGCGGCAGGATGTACCGCAAGAGACACCCGGTTGACGAGGAATAAACGTCCCAAGATGAAAAGGCCGGCGCCGGTCACCGACCTCCTCACCGCCCTCTTGCGCGGCACCCCCGCCGAACTGAGACTCAAGGAGGGGCGCATCTGGGAAGTCTGGGACGAGGCCGTGGGCGACAAGATCGCCGTGCATGCCCAGCCCGCCTCCTTCCGCGAAGGCACCCTCACCCTCCACGTCGACAGCTCCCCCTGGTTGCAGCAGCTCAACTACCTGAAGAAAGAGTTGATCACCAAGGTGAACGAGGCCCTGGACCAGGAGCTCGTCAAAGAGATCCAGCTCAAAGTTGGCAGAGTCAGAAAACCCTCCACCACCATCATCAAGAAACCCGTTAGGCGCGAACTAAGTGCAGAGGAGCAAGCGTGGGCCAAGGAGCAGGCCGAGTCCGCCGCCGATCCGGAACTGCGCGCCATCTTCGAGAGCCTGATCCGCAGAGACAGAGAACACCAGAAAAAAGAGTAAAAGGGCAGAAGCCAAAAGCATTAACGCAAAGGCGCCAAGGCGCGGAGACGCTAAGATTTGGGGGTAGCTGCAAAGCTCCCAAAAGCTTAAGGTGTTACACTGTTTCGTCTTGGCGACTTTGCGGCTCCGCGTCTTTGCGTTGAAGCCTGTAGATTCTCAGCTTTTCATCCGAATAACCACTCCCCTCACCTCTGACCATCAGGGGCGGCTCGACCTTCAGTTCTCCGGTTCTACCCTTCGCCAACTCGATCATGAACATCCTGGCATCCATGGAGCTGTTGCCGTGCACCATGCGCAGTCTCAGCGGCGCCAGCTTCTGCACGGCCGCCTGCGCCATCAGCTCCGCCAGGCGGCAGGTGTGGTAGATGAGGCAGATGCGGCCCGAAGGCTTCACGAGGTACTTGGCCGCCGCCAGGAAATCCGCCAGGGTGGCGCTCGTTTCGTGGCGGGCCTCGTCGCGCCCGGCGCGCGGGCTGATCTTTCCGGTCCCCGGGCGGCGGTACGGCGGGTTGGAGACCACGAGATCGAAGCTGTCCACCGGGAAGTGCGACTTCAGCGAGATGACGTCGTCCTCGACGATCCGGACCCGATCCGCGAGGCCGTTCAAGGCGACGTTGCGGCTCGCGATATCCGCCATGACCTGTTGGAACTCGATAGCCGTGACCGAGGAGTTTTGTGCCAGGCGTGCCAGGAGCAGAGCGATCACGCCGCAGCCTGTGCCGAGGTCCGCGCAGGACTCGCCGTCGCGCACCTTGGCGAAGTCCGCCAAAAGCAGCGGGTCCACCGAAAACCGGTACCCGTGCCGCGGCTGTATGATGCGCAAGTCATACCCCGACAACTCGTCTAAAGTTTCACACTCAGCAGAAACGACCATAAGAACCCTATATTTAACGCAAAGCCGCAGAGACGCAAAGGAAGCTAAAATCGATTTGGGCCTTGTGCTTCTCCCAAAAAGATTTCTTAGCGCCTTTGCGCCTTTGCGTTAATAAACGGTTTGCCTTTTGGTAGTTACAGACCATTTACTACTCTATGGATCCCATCCTTCACGAGCTTTTCACCGAAATTAATGACCATTCCCAACTTCAAATTCAGCATGCGCAGGTAGGTCAGCGCCTGTGATTCAAAGATGGTGTTGTACTGGCTCACGGCTTTCACTTCGACCACCACCAATTTCCCTACCAAAAGATCCAGCCGGAGCGGGACTCCCAATTGATGCCCCTTGTAGGTTAGTGGCACCTCCAACTGTCGCCCGACCGGGAATCCGCGTTGCTTTAACTCCCAAGCCAAAGCCTCCTCGTACACGCATTCGAGAAGACCAGGTCCACCCAAATTTCTGTGAACCTCTACGGCACAATCCACGACATGGGCGCTCAATTCATTTTCCGTCATCGTGCACCTCCGAACGTAAGGCCTTAACGCCCGGCAACACGCCGCCAAAGCGCAAAAGAGGAGCATAACTGGAAAAGGAATTTAATCAAAAGCGATGTAACGCAAAGCCGCAGAGACGCGAGGGAACCAAAAGCTAGGAATCAAGTCTCGGTTTTGCCCTAAAAGTTTTTCTTAGCGCCTTTGCGGCTTTGCGTTAAATATCAGGTTCTTTGTTTTAAGCCCCCGCCCCTTTCGAACGGCGGGCGAGCCATATTTCGCGCCCAAGGAACAGCGCGAAGATGGCGAAGGAGGCCAGGGTCAGGGCCTTGCCGATCTTGAACGGCGTCGGATCAAAGACAAACTCGACCTTGTGCATCCCCGGCGTCAGATAGATGCCGCGCAGCACGTGGTTCACCGGATAGATCTCGGTCAACTTGCCGTCCACCGTCGCCTTCCACCCCTTGTAGTACTTCTCCCCCATCACGAGCATCGAGTTCATGGTCACCGCGGCGTCGAGATCTATCTTTTCCGCCTCGTATTTGCTGACGCGCACCTGCCCGGGACCGGTATTGGGCAGCGGGGCGCCGGGGCCCAACATCGGGATCGGCGGCGGCGACTCGACGATGGCGATCACCCCGGGGCTGAACTGCGGGTTCTGCAGCGCACCCAGGACGTCCGCCGTGTTGGCGACCTGCACCGCGACCGGAGCGAGCCATGCCTTAGGCAGCACGGTCTTGTTCTCCAGGATGATCATGGCACCGCCGGGGGAAGTGAAGACGGGGATGTATTTGCCGGAGAGACCCGCCTTATCCTGCTCGTACTGTTCCTTGGTCGCCACCACGTACCGCACGTTGAGCATGTCGGGCATGGTTGAGGCGAGATTGAAGTTGTCCAAAAACTCCTGCCAGCGCCGCTGCTGCACCGCGTTGGAGGTGAACATGACCGGGATACCGGCCGCCGCGTAGGGCATCGGGTCGCCGTTCAACGGCAGGGTCCGGAACTCCTTGGACTGCTTGGCCAGGAACGCGATATCGGGCGACTGGGTCGCGACAGCCTTGTGCGGCTCATCCACCAGGAACAGGAACTTCGAGTTGACCCGCCCGGTATCGACCAGGAACAGCCCGATGAGCACGAAGGGGAGCAGCTTCGCCGCCAGCTTGCCCCGCTGGTACAGGGCGAAGACCACGGCAAAGACGGCGGCGAAACCCGCGGCGATCCAGGTTTCGTTAACCAGGTTGGTCCAGCGCTGCAGCACGAGTTTCTCGCTTTGCGGCTCGTAGCGGGTGGGCTGGGCGATGATGTCGATGAACTTGTTCACCCAGAAGTTGCCGGTGGTGACCTCCACCCCGGCGAGCACCAGCAAAAGCACCGGAAGCGCCACCACGCCGATCATGTAGCGTTTGAAGGCGCGGCTGGCGCGGGTCGCCGGATCGAGCAGCAGATCCACGGCGATGGCCGACAGCACGCCAAGCCCCAGCACCGGGATGAACATGATCATCTTGGGCACCCGGAACCGGTTGATGCCGGGGAAGTAGTCGAAGAGCAGGTTGTAGAAGGGGGTGTATTTCCCCATCGAGAACAGGATCCCCACCACGACCGCCGAGAGAGCCAGCCAGGTGTAGCGGTCCCTACGGAAGATGAGCGGCAGGGGGAGCAGCAGCCAGGGAAGCAAGCCCATGTAGCTCACCGTCTGGGTGAAGTTCATCCGCCCCCAGTAGTAAGCATCGATGTTGGAGGGATTCGGTCCCGCCTCCTGGCGGGAAAACCCGAACATGCCCGGGATGATGAAGGCCGCCGTCTCCTCGGGAGGCAGCGACCAGGACATCGCCTCCTCGCGCGCGAGCCCCCCCTTGGCTTCGTTCTGCCCCGCGGCGGCGGTGACGTTCGCCCCGCTGTTCACCCCGCGGTTGGTCTCCTTGGACCAGTTGGCCAGGGGAACCAGCGACATCGCGACGGTGGTGAGAAAGAAGACCAGCAGGGTCAGGTTCAAGGCGAGCAGACGCCCGAACTCCTTCTTGCCCCCCTCGTCCGCGAAGACGATGCACAAGGAGCGCGCGACGCCGTAGACGCCGATGGCGAGACAGGTGTAGTAGGCGACCTGCCAGTGCCCGTGAAAAAACTGCACCGCGAGGATGAAGGCCGTGCTCAGGAAGAAAATGACCCGCCGCGACCGGAACCCTTTCTCCAGGAAGAAGAAGGCCCAGGGGGTGATGGAGATGGTGGCGATCTTCATGACGTGCCCCGCGTTGATCAGGGAGGCGTTTTCCGGAGCTATGGCGAACACCAGTCCGGCTAACAACGAGCCGATCTGGCCGCAGCCGATGGTACGGCAGAACCAGTAGGTGCCTGCGGCGCCGACGAAAAGGTGGAAAACGATGTACCACGCCACGTTGGCCGGAGACGGAAACAGCCAGAAGATCAGCTTCTGGGTGAACAGGAACTGGCCGGCGGCGCCGCCCCCCTCGTTGGTGAAGCCGGAGTTGATGTACATGTCCCAACCGGCGCTGGAGAGGTTGATGTCGAAGAGCTTCCAAAACGGCAGCGAGCCGAGGCTTTTCACTCCCCAGTAGAACTCGTTGATGATGTCCGGGGCGCGGATGATCTTGTCGGTGAAAAGGATCTTGGAAAATAGGACAACGAGCAGCGCCAGCAGTGCGCCCTGAAACAGCAATTCCTTCTTACGATCGGTCATACATGCTCTCCGGAAAAGACTCCACACGGCTGCAGCGTGATTTCATTTTGGTCGAACTGAGATGAAGCCGATGGGTGGGCACCTTCGGGGATTCCAACAGCGGCCTTGACAGCGGGAAAACCAACGGGACCTAGCGGCCAATCGGATATTTATAAAACAATTCAAGTTTCTCGGCAAACATATTCCACCGGAACTGCTCCAGCAGGTAGCGTCGTCCCTCCCGCCCGATGGCCTCCCGCCGGACCGGGTCGTCAAGAAGCTCCACGGTCCGTTCCGCCATGCCCCGCCAATCGTCCGGGTCGCAGAGCACGCCGCCACGCTCCGGCACGATGTACTCCTTGATCTGACCTACCGCGTCGGCCACCACGGGCACGCCCGCGCGCAGGAGTTCCGTCAGCTTTGCCGGACATTTGCAGCGGTTCAACAGGGTGTCGGCGAACGGGTAGATGGCGAGGTCGGCGGCGGCCAGGTAGTCGGGTAGCTCGGCGGGTTCCACCCAGCCGGCCATGACCAGCGCGTCCTCGAAGCCGTCGGTGCGGGCGGCGGCGACAAGTTGCGCTTCCTCCCCCTGCCGCCCCTTGCCCACCACCAGGAATCTGACGCCGGGCACCCGGCGCCGGGCCTCGGCGAAGATGAGGTGCAGCTTCTCCTGGCTGAACTCGAAAAAGCGCGTGTAGAGAAGAAGTACCGATGCATCCGCGGCGATCCCGAGCCGCTGCCGGATCTTCGCGCCGTCGCCGGCGGGCTGGTCGTCGACGCAGTTGGGAAGATACAATAACCGCTCCCGCGCAATCCCCATTTGCAGGTGCAACTCCTCCAGCATGCGGCTCGCCACGGTGACGCCGCGCACGCGCTGCGGCAGCCACTGTTCCTGAAACGCGTACAGCTGCCGCTCGGCCGCCGAGTATCGCACCTGGTCGTTCATCCCCCCCTTCCCTTCCCAATCGTCGGTATCGAGAAAAAGAGGCGGCATGCGGATGCCGAGCCGCTCGCAACAAAGCTGCAACATGGCGCTCAGGCCGCCGTACCCCTTGGGCTTGAAGAGGTGCACCAGGTCCGGCGTCTCCGCCAGCGCGGCACGGAACAGGCGCCAGGCGAGGAAGGGAGCCGCCACGGCCTTGTGCTTCGGCCCCAGGACGATGTTCTTCACCGGCACGCCGCGCACCACCTCGACGGTGCCCGAACTTTCCGGGTTGGTGTAGGGAGGTGCAACGATGACCACTTCGTGGCCCCGCTTCTGCAGTTCCACGGCGAGCGGCACCATGCGGGCGATCACCGTCCCTTTGGGGCGGATGCCAAACGGAGCGATAAAGACAATTTTCACGCGCTCCCTCCCTTGCCGGCCCGCTTTCCCTTGACGACCCGGTCGTAGAACTGCTGGGCGGCGACGAGCATGCCGGAACCGAAGATCCCGGCGGCGACGGCGAAGGCGACGAAAATCTTGCGGTGCCGGAACGGAAAGCGCGCCGCCTCGCGGATCAGCGCCCGCCCTTCCGCCCCCCGCCCCGCCAGCACCAGGACCCGGCCGTAATCGGCCCTGTGAAACGCCACCAGCCCCTGGGCATCGACGGAGCGCCGGGCCAGTTCCGCGCCGTACACCGCGACAATCCGCTCCGCGACCCGCAGCTTCGCCTCGAACATTTTCACCTGGTCGCCGATGGTGTTGCCCGGGTGCAGCCTGACCTTTGCATGCAGGCGATCCTGGAAGCCGAACTTCGCTCCGGCTAGGGCCAGGCGCAGCAGGAAATCCCAGTCCTCGTAACGGTTGCGCGCGGGATCGAAACCGGCGGTCCTGGCCGCCGCCTGGCGCCGGATCAGCGGCGAGTGGATGGTGATGAAGTTGCCGTACAGAAGCTCCAACACGATGTCCCCGCTGGGAGATCTGCGTTGCGGCGTGAAGCTGGAGCCGTCCTCGTCGTTGAAATAGCTGACCCGGGAGTAGGCCACGTCGTACTCGGGATGCTCGCCCAGAAAGGCCACCTGTTCGGCCAGCTTCTCCGGCGCCAGCAGGTCATCGGCGTCCAGAAACGAGATGAACTCCCCGCCTGCCTGGCTCATGCCGTTGTTGCGCGCCGCGGAGCGCTCGGCGTTTTGCTGGTACAGATAGCGTACCCGGCTGCCGTACCCCTTGACGATGTCGGCGGTGCGGTCGCTGGAGCCGTCATCGACCACGATGCACTCGACGCCGGGATAGCTTTGCGCGAGGACGCTGTCGATGGCCTGGGCGATGTAGCGCTCCGCGTTGTAGGCCGCGATGATCACGGAAACCGTGGCGGCGTGCCTTTGGGTCATCCCTTGACTCCCTTGATACGATTCAGCAGTTCATCCAGCCGGATCTTCGCCTTCTTGATTCCCAGCAATAGCCTGCCGGCGACGTCGTCGCTCACGAAGCTGCTGATGGGGACGTCGCGGTCGGTCCACTCGTACTTGTACTCCTCGGGGCCGATGCAGAAATCGAACAGCTCCACCTCCTGCTCGAAACAGTGCCGGACCAGGTAGTAGGTCAGCACCCGCCCCGGCGAGAATTTGCCGTAGCGATGGTCATAGGTGGGCATCACGAAGTAGAGCCTGTTCTTGTAGAGATAGCCCAGGTGGGTCGCGATGATCTCGCCGTTCAGCGTCAGGCAGCAGAGGTGGAGACTGGGGTTACGCCGCGCCTCCTGACGATAGAAATCCTCGTACCCCGGCTTGAAGAGCACCCCGTGCACGCCCGAGACCTGGAAACGCCAGCGCTTCTGCTCGAAAAACGCCTCCAGCACCTCCCCCGCCCGGGGCGTATCGCCCGTCACCACGCTGAAAACGAGCTCGCCCTGCTCCTGCAGCCTCTTGATCTGGCGCAGCGTGTCGGACTTCTGCTTCTTGCGGAACCGCTTCAGCGAATCGAGGTACGGCTCGAAGCCCCCTTCCAGGTCGATGAAAGGAGCGACATCCCCCCGGAAGAACCTGCATTCCCGGCTGAAGAACGGATAGGCGAGCGCATCGTGGCGCATGTTCTGGAAGTAGCCGACGTGATAGCCCATCTCCTTCTTGAGCAGCCGCAGCGCCTCGCGCACGAAATCATCGACAGGTATCGAGGAGGCCGGGTCGAAGAGCACGTCGCCGTAATCGACGATGAAGAAACCGCCCAGCCAGGTCAGGATGCGCACCCCTGCCTTGACGATGACGCAGGCCGGGAACACCGCCCGTAGCACCCCCGCCTCGCGGCCGACCACGACGGCCGGGACCGCACCGCCCGCCTTGCCCGCAGAAAGGTACCAGTCCGCCAGCAGGCAGTGATTCTGGAACAGGTGCGCCGGGGACTTCCGCTCCAGCTTCTCCCATTCCGGCCCCAGGTCCAGGAGCCCGTTCTCGTTGTCGATCAGTTCAAACAGCATCGAGCACCTTTTGCAGCAACGGCAGATAACTCTCCGCCTCCAGGTCCTGGTGCAGCGGGAGGTAAAGCATCCTTCCCCAGAGATCAGCGGCGCCCCAGGTGCCGTCGTCCAGCACCGGAGCAGGCAGCGACGGCCACGTGTGCAGGTCCAGGCCGCGCCGCCGGGCGCTGCGCAGAAGTTCCAGCCAGGTGGGACGGTTCGGGGTGACGACCGGGAGAACCAGCGGCGAATTCCCCTCCCGTAGCAGCCTGGGGATCGGGAGCATTTCGGCGCGGCCACGGGCCAGCAGGTAGAGTTCCAGCGTCTGGTACAGCCCTCGCCTGCTCCGGCGGATGGAGGCCTCGTCACAGGCGGCGAGTTGGCGCAAAGCGAGCGGATCGACTCGGTACCCCTTGATGTCGTCCTCGCTAAAGCCCCGCGGATCAGAGAAATCCGGGAGCGCGCGCAACCGGATCCCGGCGGTGCGCAGCGTGGCTGCGGCGACGTAACGCTGCCGCGATTCCGGTGCGCCCGCGTTGAGCCGGTCCACTTCTTCCTTCAACGGCAGGAATCGGTCGCTGTTGATCCTGACCCGCCCGCCGTTCAGCGAGCCGATCACCTTTCTGAACGACGTGAAGGAGAAGTCGCCAAATTCCTCAAGGCTGCGCTCGCCGGCGCGGCTGGCGAAACCGTGGGCGTTGTCGTTGAGCCAGACCAGATTGTGCGCGACGCAAAAGTCGGCGATGGCGCCGAAATCCTGGCTCACGCCGAAATAGTTCACCGAGATGAAGGCGCGGCTGCCGGGTTTCGCCTCGACGCTCTCCCAGTCCACCTGGAAATCCGGCGTCACCCGGTAATACACCGGCTCGATGCCGAGCTCCGCGAGCGGGAGCAGCACCACGTCGCAGATGTAGGCGGGGATGAGGACGCGGTCGCCGCGCCCCAAGCCCAGCACCTTCAGCACGTTCAAAAGGGCGAAGCGGGCATACCCGGTGTAACTGGTCCGGTCGTCGCCGCTTGGTGCCGTGCCGGGCAGCGAGAGCCGCATGAGCGCAGGCAGTCTTATTTCAGGAGCGCGCTTGATCAATAGGTGACGACCTTTTTGAACCCGTTAGTGACGGCGCTGTACATCCCGGAGAGGAAGATCTCGCTCAGCTTGCCGTTCTTCCCCCCCTCGTAGAGCGGAATGCGGGGAAGCATGAGCAGATGATCCCGGTGCCCGGAATGAAGATTGCCGACCCGCGTGGTGACCGCGCTCTCGAAACCCGCTTCTTTGGCCAGTTCCTCTTCGCGCTCGCCGGCGTCCACCGCCTTGCCGTAAGGGTAGGCGAGGTGGCGCACCGGCCGGCCGATCTCCCGCTCGATCTCAGCGCGCGACGCGGCCAGCTCCCGGTGCGCCTCGTCCCTCGGCAGGGGCGCGAGGCTGCGGTGGCTCAGCGTGTGGCAGCCGATGCGACAGAGCTCGTCCGCCGCCATCTCCCTCACCTCGTCCCAGGTCATGGCGAGTCGTTCCTGCGCCGTGGCAAGCGGATAGCGCTCCCGCAGCCGCCCCATGAGCTCCGCCTGGTCCTGCGAGGAAAGCGGCTGGTAGGCCGACTTGAAAGCGACGAAGGCAGCCCTGGAATCGGCGATATCCAGCGTGACGCGCCGATCAGCGTGCTCAAGCTCAATACGGCGGTACGCCAGGAGCATCTCCTCCAGGGTGTACCACCAGAAGTCTGCCCTCCCCCCGGGAAACGAGTTGGCGACATAGACGGTGAAGGGGACCCGGTGACTGGCGAAGACGGGCCAGGCATGGTCGAAATTGTCGCGGTAGCCGTCATCCAGGGTGAGCACCATGTTGCGGCCGTGCGCCACGCAGTCGTCGAAGTCATGCACCAGGTGGTCAAGCGAGATGAAGCGCCAGCCCGCCTTTTTCCGGCCGGCGATGAAGCGGTCCAGGAATTCCGGCGTCACCTTCAGGTTGTCCGAGGGAAGCCCCCGCGCGGGGCCGGGCAGTACCCGGTGCAGGAGCAGCACCGAGGTGTGGCCGCCGTAGAAGGGGGCGAAGAGCCGGTGCAGGCCGCTGCCGTGCACCATGTCCACCAGCAGTTTTACCGTCATGACAAAAGCGTTCTCGCCAGCTTCGTGTAGGCCTTCAGGCAGAGGGGGTCGGTCCGCAGCGCCTCCCAGTGCATCCGCAGCGCCTGTGCCTTTGCGCCGGCCCCGCCCAATGCGCGCCCCAGCGTCGCCAGGTGCTCCGCCTTCTTGCGGCGGTACATCCGGTCCAGAAGAGACGCGGAGCAGGTGCCGTCGCCGCGCAGCAATTCCAGGTGGTGGGTCACCACGTTGAAGATGTTGCGGTGATGGTACTCGATCTTCTGGGTGATGCTCCCCTCGACGCGGTGGTACTCGCCCAGCACTTCCGGGAGATGGGCGAAGCGGGCGCCGGCGCGGGCCAGCCGCAACCAGAACTCGTAGTCCTCCGCGCTGTTGAAGTCGAGGTTTTCCGAGAAGCCGCCGATCCCTTGCGCCAGTTCCCGGCGCACGACGGTAGCCGAGGTCGACAGGCGATTGCCGCGGAAAAGCAGGTCCTGGTAGGCCGGCTCCCGCACTTCCTCGTAGGAGAGCGGGCGCCTGGTCCCGTCCCCGGCGACCTCGATCTCGTCGTGGTAGGCGACGTCGACCTGGGGCTTTTCGACAAGCAGGGCCGCCATGCGCTCCAGCTTGGTCGGATGCCATAAGTCGTCGGCGTCCAGAAAAGCGATGAAACGGCCGGTGGCGCGGAAGATCCCGTTATTGCGCGCGCCGCCGATCCCCTTGTTGTTCTGGCTGGCGAGCCGCAGCGGGAACCCGGGGTGGCAGCGGGCGTAATCCTCGATCACCTGAACCGTGTCGTCCTTGGAGCCGTCGTTGGTGATCACGACCTCGTAGTCGGCCAGGGTCTGGGCGCGCACGGAATCGAGGGCCTTGGCAATGAAGGGCGCCGAGTTGTAGGCGGGAATGACGACGCTGAAGAAGACGTCTTGCCGCGTCGCCTCGTTACCTGATGAGCTTTGCATATTCCTCTGTCATCCTTTGGGCCGTGAAAAGTCTGCGGTAGCGTTCATACCCTTTGCGCCCCTGCTCGGCGTGCAGTTCCCGGTCGAGGAGCAGGCGCACCATCTGTTCCGCGTAGCCGTCGACGTCATCCTTGGCGAAGGTGAAGCCGCCGTCGCCATCCTGCACCACCTCGGGAAGCCCCCCTACCCTGGTCGCCAGCACCGGAACGCGGTTGGCCATGGCCTCGACACAGGTGAGACCGAAGGACTCGAATTCCTGCGACCCCACGAGGAGGAGATCAGCCTGCCTCAGGATCTGCATCGCATCGGAGCGGAAGTCGAGGACGTGAACGTTGGCGCCGATGTTGAATTCCTGGGCCATCCCCTGCACCGCCGCGATTTCTTCGGCGCTGCCGTGCCCGCAGATGACGAACCGCGCCTGAGGCACCCGCCGCAGCGTCTTTTGGAACACCTGGAGCAGGAAACGGTGCCCCTTACGAGGCTCGTAGGTGCCGAGCATCAGGCATAGCGGCGTATCCGGAGCAAGGGAGAGTTCCGCCCGGATGTCGGTGGCAGGAGGCGGTTCGTGGGAGAAGTCGAGCCCGTTGTAGACGAAGCGGACCTTGGCGCGGTCCGCGTAGATCTTCGGCCGAACCGAGAGGGATTCCGCCGCCGCGCGCGACACGGTGACGAAGGCCTTGCTGTGCCGGGCCAGCAGACTGTCGAGCCGATCCTCCTGGAGTCTGGCGCAGCGGGAGGCCGCGGTACCGAGGTTGTGAAAGTTGTGGATGCTCTTCGGTTTACCGGAGTAGAGTCCCCAGGCGATGCCCGCGGCGCGGCAGGTATCCGCCCCCGGAAAGCCGCCGTTTACCACCATGAGCCGGTCGCAGTTCTCGCCAAGCAGGATCTTGCCGAGCATCCGCGTGGCCGAGGCAATGAACAGGTAGCGCGACAAAGGCGACGAGCAGACCCGGAAGGTGTCCATGAGTTTGTTGCCGCGGGTCTTCTCGGCCCAGCGCGCGTAGGTCGGGATCCGGTGCGTCACCACCTTGCAGGGGCGTTCGAGCCGCTGCCGGATCACCTCCAGCCCCGGGTAGTCCTCGTTACAGACCAGCACGAACTCGTCCCCGGCCTCCGGCCAGTGGTTCATGAGCGTCGCGATGAACGTGTCGATCCCGCCGCGGTTATAGGTTTCGGTGTACAGCATTATTTTCATGGGCTTGTCACCTGTCTTATTTCCTAAGCAATGACAAAGGATTCACCATAATGTCCTTCCGCGTGATCCCCGCGATGCTAGGTACCATCCAGATCAGTCCTGCGATGGCTATGAGGTAAACAAGCCCGGCGGAAATCAGCCGATAAGAATGCAGGATGAGGTTTTCACTAACAGCTGGATACTGCAACAGCGGGAGCAGCCACGTAAGTTTGAAGTAGCCAGAAACCAAATGGGAGGTATATGCAATCCCATAGATTACTGCAACCATCATGACCTGGAGCCCAAGCCATTTCGCGAAAGGAGTACGCAGATACCGTGTATTGCAGAACAACTGGACGTTGGTGCCGACAAACTGCCAGGTCAGCATTTTCAGCGCGAGGCCTGTGGCTCCGAGGGCGAGGCCGGGGACGGCAAAAGAAACCGGGGCTATGCAGAAATATGTGATTGGCAGGCTTACCACCATCATGATGATGCCGAGTCTGGCATACAGTGCAGTCTGCCCAGTGGCAACCATCAACGCACCGCTGAGCTGGCCGAATGTCTGGTGAATCGGGTACAGTGCCATCAGCGCGATAGGTATGATCGCTCCTTTATACTTTTCTCCACCGATCAAAGCTACTATGTTGCCACTTTGGACAGACAGGAAACAACTCGCCACTGTTGCTATGAAGAGAAAGAGCTTTATTCGCTCAAAGAGTATTAGCAGCCTTGCATGGTCCTTTTCCTCATGGGCCAACGCAAACTCCCGAGTCAACAACGGCGTCATGGCGCTGGTAAAAAGAAAAGCAATTTGCCCCAAGCGGTCCGATAGCCCGAAGAAACCTTGCTGCATGGAACCACCGATCAGTTGCAGAAACCACCGGTCGAAATAGAGAAAGAGAAAACCGCCGAGCATTAGGAGCGTAAGCGGACGCGCGTAATCCCACACGAAAGCACCATAGTTCTGTATCTCTTCCTTAGGAAACCTCCATGGCCTGATTGCGGCCAATCGCCATGCATCTTGCCGGTAGAGCCACCTCACCGATAGTGCCACCGTCGCTGCCACCACAGCCACCTGTGCCCACAAATACGACCCCAAAGTGAGCAGGCCTCCCCCTGCCAGTAATGCCAGCACAGCGAACTTTAGAGTGTTCTGTACCAGCCGTATCTGCTCCAACCCTACTGTCAGCGATTTCCCATCTGAGAGATAGACCAAAAACTGGTACAAAAAGGTCACCAGGGTGAAAGCCAAAGCTGCCCACAGATACTCCGGTGCGATATCGGGCCACAGCCATGCATGGAGTCCGAACGCGTGCGAGACGGCAAGCAAGAGAGCAAACAGTGTGGCTATGGCCAGTGAAAAATAAAAAGTTGCTCCCGTAGCGAGATCAGTGTCTTCCTTATGCCCTTTCCGAGATACCCAGTTGAAGTAAGCTACGGGTACTTGCAGTGCCAGCGTATCAAAGACGAGTTTGAAGTTGTTGGTGATGAACTCAAACTTCCCGAACTGCTCCGGGCCAAGTACCCGCGGAACGAAAGACATGGTTACCAAACCCAAAAGGATCCCGAAAACATTGGCTCCGAGTTTGAACGCGAACCGCTTTTGTAAAGAAGCCACCTTAGTCAAAACATATCCTCAATCAGGCCTTCATTTCGGCAAGGAAAATATCACGAGTGAAACTATGCTCTGACTCAGGAGTGGTCAGGTAGTTGTATTTGTAGAGGTCATACCGCTCTGGATCAGGCTCCCGTAGTTCAATGGTCTCAGCCCTTTGCACCTTATCAATGTTGTAGAGCGGTTGATTTAGGTATTCCGCAAAGTCTCCCATCCATCCCACTATGGTGTCACGGTAGATTCGCTCCATCTCCGTCGTGTAGATGAAAAGCAGCGACTTTCTGTTGAGTACGGCATAGCTTATAGCCGTGCTATGATGTGAAATCACAAACTCCGCATCGCGTACGAGTTCAGGTGTCGCCCCCTTAAAAGCTTTACGGCCAAAGTACAAATCACCGTAATTCGCGTTTGGATGAGCAGCTATCACTACCTGTACGTGGTAACGCTCTTCGAGCATCCCGAAAAATCGCTCCAACGAAGCTACGTACTCGGACGGAGTGACAAAATCCCATCCGACAAGCTTTAGATCTGAATGGTATGCCAAGTTGATATCAAGAAAGACACAGTAACGCCCCGGAATGAGCCTTTGATCGACATCCTTTGTCCTCACATAGTTATCAAAATCGCACAGGTTTACCGGTACCTTCTTTCCAGCCCTCGGGTGCATGGCAAATGAAGCGTATCCCGCTGTAAAAACGACGTCGAACGGCTTCACTGGCATGAGCTTCGAGCCAACCAGTGTCGACAATTTCCCCCAGACTTCTCGAATAAATTTTGAAGGATGACGGAGCAACGTCGCATATTTTCCTGTCCTGCTGCGAGCTTTGATGGGGAAGTTTCCCCATTCGAAGAAAAAGAGCCGGCAGCCGTAGGTGGACAACATCCGGTAGAGCCGATTGAATCTACTCTCATAATTGACAAGCATTACAAAGTTGGCGTCACCCCCTTGGCAGCCAATCAGAAGGGATTGCAACTGCTTGTAGCTGGTAACTGCGACGAGATAATCGCGATTCAAAGAAGGCTGAAACCTAACCTCGCTGAACAAAAGCGAGGTGACATCCCAATACTCTACAGGAACTCCATGCTCCTGAAGATAGGAAATGTACCAGTCCCGCTCCACCTTCTCACTGAGCGGCATCCAGGAGATGTAGACAACCTTTTTCACAGTGCCCATCCGTCATCGACTATGATGTTCTGACCGTTCACGAATCTGGACATGTCGCTCAACAGGTACAGCAGTGTGCCCGTGAGGTCCTGCGGGTCCAGCATCCCCTTCGAGAGCGAGAACGCACGGTACTTCTCCAGAAACTCGGCGGGCTGCGCATCGAGAATTCCGCCGGGGCTGATGCAGTTGACCCTGATGTTTGAACCCTTGAAGTACTTGGCCAGATACTTGGTCAAGTGAATGACCGCCGACTTTATAGCCGCGTACTCCACCGGCATGGTCATCCGGGTCCCCTCGTAAACCTCAAACCGTGGGGCAACGACCCCATAGATCGACGCCATGTTGATGATGTTCCCGTAGCCCTGCTTTTGAAAGTGCAGCCCGAACTGCTGCGACGTCAGGAAATACCCCCCCAAATGGGTGCCGACATTGTCGCAGAAGTCGTCGTAAGTCACATCCTCCAGCCGGGCACCGTAGCGCTTGTTGCGAGGATAAGCATTATTAACCAAAGCATCTACCCTGCCATAGCGCTCCGTCAGCACAGTTATCAGCCGCTGCACTGATTCCTTGCAGGTTATGTCCAGCAACTCGAAATCAGCCTTGCCCGAGTTTGCCCTGATCTCCTCGGCGAGTCTCGTGCCGTTTTCTTCAGACGTATCTGCAATGATCGCAACCGCTCCGGCCGCCGCGACGGCGCGGGTATACTCGCTGCCTATGCGTCCGGCTGCACCGGTGATGACCACCACATTATTGTCGATATCTACACCTTTCAATTCTGCCTCCCCCTCTGCAAATCGTGATCAGGCTGCAGCCGGTTCCGTTAATGACTCAGCCGGCGCAGGGGCTTCATCTTTTGCGAACCGATGCTTAAAGGACAAGAAGGGCATCTCGATGAAACGGAACGAGAGCTCTGTTACGACCAGTGAAGCTGCCGCGCATGCCAACAATACAGTTATGTTCTTAGGGTTTATCACGTTCAATATCCAGTAATGCCAAAGATAAAGGCCGTATGATCTTTTCCCGAAGTACACCAGCGGCTTCGTGGAAAGGATCGATTTGCTGAACTTGAATCCAGGCTTCACAGCGAGGTATATCAGGCCGCAGGTTAGTACCGGGATAATGAAGATTGGTCCGCTGAAAAAGGTGGGATCAGCGGTAAAAGCATCCCTTCTCAGCATGAACAAAGCGATTCCTCCGAACGACAACAAGGGAAGAATCTTCTCCAAAGGCTTGGGCAAAACTACACGATCATTCCAGAAGTGAAACGCTGTGGCAAGACAGCACCCGAAGAGAAGGGTGAAAGCGCGAGTGTCAAAACCGTAATAGAGTCGCCACCAAGGCGCTGACGTTGACATATAAAAAGTCTCTGACATGGAAAGCAGCATCAGAGTCAAGCTTGCAACCAAAAGCCCTTTCCCACCCCACCTCTTCACCACGGCATAAAGAATGATCGGCCAAAGGAAATAGAACTGTTCCTCTACCGAGAGAGACCACGTGTGCCCAAGTTCGCCCGGACGATTCAAGCCAGCCGCACCAGCCCAGTTCGCTACATAAAAGAACACCAGTGCGATGTCACCATAGTGGCGACTGAGGTTTTTCCCGAAGAGGGTGACCAGGGTCGCATACACGATCAGCAGGCAGAAAAGAGCAGGAAATAATCGCAGTAGCCGGCGAACATAGAAGTTGCGGAAACCAATATCGCCACTACGGGAATACTCCCCCAGAAGAATAGAAGTAATTAAGAACCCGCTTAAGGTAAAGAAAACATCAACCCCGAATCCACCTCGTTGGAGGATGGGGAGCCCGTAGTGGGCAAGACACACGGTGACGATGGCAATGCCGCGAATGCCATCAAGGGCTGCTGTGTATCTCATGGCAGTTGGTCTCCGATATTTCTGATAATCCTGGCGGGGTTGCCAGCGGCAAGAACCCCTGCCGGGACAGACTTCGTCACCAGGCTGCCGGCACCAACCACGGAGTTCTCTCCGATGGTGACGCCGGGAAGGACAATGACATTCGCGCCGAGCCAACACCCCTTTTTAAGTACGACCTGCTCGGAGACGTAGTGCCCCTGGTCAATGATCGGTATATCGGGACTGTCGAACCGGTGGTTGTTCACGTACAGATGAACCCCGGATCCCATCATAACGTCATCCTCAATGGTGATGCCGGCCCCTCCCGGACGGGGATCGGCAAAGAACATCGTGGTGGGACGAACAACAACCCGCTTGCCGATAGAGATCTTGGAACAGCAGATGGCGTAGGCGCCGGGCCTGAAGTCGGCACTGTCATCGAACAGGAGGAACTTCTCTTTGCAAAGGCGCAGCATTGTCGACTTGAAGTGCAGACGCCAGTGGGTGTACGGAATGTCGGGGCCGATGCGGTCGGCATCTTTCCAAAAGCGGATTCGTTGCAGCAACTCAGAAAGAAACATCGACTATCCCCTCCGTGCCTTCATAAGGAACTCGACGAACTGAAAGTCCAGTTCCGAGTCGATATCAATAGAGCGGTCCTCTGGCATTTCATAGAGGAGGGTGTCACCGTTAAAGACGGAATCACTCTCGAACATGCAGTCACGGCGCCAGACATAGACAGAGGCATTCATGTCATAGCACTTTGGGCCGTCCTGCCGACGCACCACGGGCCTTTCCAGTTTCTTCGCAAGGCGGACGAAGCCGTTCGCATCAGCTTCCACAAGGTTAAAGTAAGGGGAGCGCCTCGCGTTCATTCCGGTGATGACGTTGGAAACCCCTCGTTCCTCCAGAAGCCTTACCGCCCCGATGATATCGTCCGCAACTCGCAGGGGCGAGGTCGCGTCAAGATCAACCAGAGTCGTGAAGGCAGTACCGGTGATTCGCTCGACCTCCCGTACACAGTGCCTGATGGCTGGAATCTTTGCCGCCTGGTCGGTGGCGAGTTCGTCGGGACGCTTGATAAGGTGCTGGGCACCCCATTTACCAGCGATCTCGAGAATTTCATCGGAGTCGCTGCTGACAGCTATGGTGCGGAACAAACTGGATTCGATCGCCTGCTGAAGGCTATACGCTATGAGGGGCTTGCCGAGTAGTTCGCGGATGTTCTTGTTTTTGACGCCCTTCGACCCACCTCGCGCGCAGATCGTACAGAGCCGGTTCACTTCCATATCCATCTCCTTTCAGTAACGGCCCGCTCTGCGGCAGTCACCATTCGTACCACATCCAGTCCCTCCTCGAGTGTGCAGAGGAAATCAGTCGGTCCTTCCAGGACAGAGCGGTGCATCTCACGGTAGGTGTGGTCCCTCTCCGCGGAAAACTGCTGGCGCACGTCGTCAACCACGAGTTCGCCCTTTATGAAGTCGATACCAATAGTGTGCTGCCGCGTGTTGATGACCATTTCGCGCCGGGTGAGCCGGTCCAGGTAGTTCAGCTGCACCGTGACTACCGGGCAGCGTGCTGTCGTCAGCATTACCGCGAATACGTCATCGCTATCGATCTCCAACTCGCTGTAGTGTCCTCCGAGCGCCGTGAGTTGCTGCCACCCTCCCAAAAGCCAGTTAAGGTAATCGAGTTCGTGGCTCAAATCACGCAACACCCCACCACCGGCGCTGCCGCTGGCCGAGTACCCATCCCGGTAGTCCCTGTCAGGACGCCACCCTGGCAAATATTGACCGACGTAGGCTTGGACGGAGATGACCGTTTCGCCCTCCAACAGGAGGCGCAACTTCTGTAGCAAAGGGTGAAAGCGGAGGTTGTAGGCGACGTACACATTTGCAAAACGGTGCTGCGGCATCTGTTTCTGTTCGTGGAACAGTGGTTTTTCAACCAGCACTTTTCCCACAAACCCGGCCTCTGCCAGTTCGCAAAGGGCAAGATGATGTTTCGCGGTCTCGTTCGCTACTACCACGTAGTCCGGATCAAACCCGGAGATGGATTCGAAAATGGTGCTGAACCTGCGATAATCAGCAATGAGGCGCGAGCTGATGACGGAGACATCGCAACCGAGTTCAGCAAGAATCCGCGCATGTCGGCTACCTATCGACCCATAACCAACGATCAGCGCCTTCATTCGAAAACCTGTCCGAATTCGCCTTCTGCCCGCTGGAAGTCATCCATCCTCCCGATGTCGACCCAATATTCCCGAACAGGGAAAACCGCGGTCTCCTTCTTCAGGCTAACCACCTTTTCAAACAGCGTCGGCATATCGAAGAAGGTGTCCCTTGGAATCAGGTCCAGGGCCTCAGGCTCCAGCACATAAATTCCGGCGTTCACGAAGAAGCGTTGCACCGGCTTCTCCTCAATGTTCAAGATCCTGTGCTTGTCCACCGTGACAACGCCATAAGGGACCTGGAAGTCATACTCACGGACGCACATAGTCGCCAGAGCCTGATGCTCCCGATGGAACTCCAACAACTGCTGGAAATTCACCTTGGTCAGCACGTCACCGTTCATGACCAGTACAGGGAGGTTGGGACGTTCGGGCAACAATCCAAGCGCCCCGGCAGTGCCGAGTTTCTTGCTCTCGCGGAGGTACTCGATGCGCGCTCCCCAGCGGGAACCGTCCCCGAAGTAGTCCTCGATCAATTCCCCCTTGTAATTCACCGAAATTTTGAAATTGGTGAAGCCGTAATGGGTGAAGTTTTCGAGGATCGTCTCCAGTATCGGCTTGCCACCCACCTTGAGCAGTGGCTTGGGCGTATCGTCGGTAAGGGGCTTGAGACGAGACCCCAACCCTCCGGCCATCAGGACCACACAGTTGTCATACTGAGGGGTTTCCAGTATCCGCTCGACTATTTCAAGCCCAACCACCCGCCCCTCACCGTCTATGACCGGTATCTGGTAGACCTGCTTCAATCGCATGAGCGCCAGGATCTGATCCTTCGCCTCATTTTGAGCCGCAACAGTCGGGGTCCGATTCAGGACCTGCTGCACGCTGTCTTCGAGTGAGCAACCCCGCAGGATGCCGCGGCGGATATCGCCATCACTCACCGTGCCAAGCAGCTTCTGATCGGCATCGACCACGAGGGCAATCCTGAGAGCGCCGCTGTCGATAACGCGAATGGTTTCGCGCAGGGTCGTATCCGCATTTATGAGAGTCTTTCTCCAATCTTTCATCGCATCACCACCTTAGCCGGAACGCCGACCACGGTCACCCCGGCCGCAACGTCCTTAGTAACAACCGCGCCGGCCCCAATCACACTCCCGTCACCAACGCGCACCCCCTGAATCAAAGTCGCACCCGTTCCCACATGGCACCCCGATCCAATGGTGACCCCCCCGGAGACAGTTACACCGGGCGCTATATGGGTATGGTCACCGATGGTACAGTCGTGATCTACAGAAGCACGCGTGTTGATTATGGCGTTTCTCCCGATACGGCAGCTTGGCTGGAGTACTACTCCTGCCATGACCTGCACCCCTTCGCCCAGTTCGACGTCCGAGGCTACCACGGCGGAAGGGTGAACCACGGTTGCGAACCGGTAGCCGCACTCTGAGAACCGTTCGAAGATCGACGTGCGCAGATTCGGCAAGCCAACGGATCCGATGCCGTTGACCAGCCGCACGGTGTCACACGGGAAATCTTCAACCACGCGGTCATCTCCGATAACCGGCACCCCGAGCACGCTCTGCCCCAGGCGACCGGGGTCGGCATCGACCACGCCTGCCATCAGGGCACCGTCGGCTAACAGCGCTTCGACCAGAACCTTGGCGTGTCCTCCCGCACCGAGGATAAGGACCGGGGCACTCATAGCTCAATCACCTCATCCTTGACGTAATTCCTGTCGGCCCGTCGCCCCACCACTTCCCAGTAGCGCAAAGGGGAAAGCCCTCCCCCCGGTCGTTTGATGCAGAGGTTGTCGACGGAAAACGGCTCTCCTGCCGGGATATCGGCTGCCGCCACGATGCTCTTTCTCGCGATTGCTGCATTCTTGACCTCAGAGGGTGCCGGGACCTTCGTGCCGGAGCCCAGGGCCACCTCGACCTGACGAATCGCCTGCACCATCTGGGACAACTCCTCTGGCTCCAGCGATGCCTTGTGATCAGGACCGGGCAAGGCGCGATCGAGAGTGAAGTGCTTCTCGATAATCACAGCTCCCCGGGCGACGGCTGCCACAGGCATGGCAATGCCCTCTGTATGATCTGAGAACCCGACCGGGAGCCCGAATGCCGACGCCAGCGTATCCATGGCACGCAGGTTCACCTCGGCAAAGGGAGCCGGGTACTCCGTCGTACAGTGCAGCAAAGTCACCTTCTCGCGCAGCGCCTGCTGTCCTGCGTCGGATGCATAAGCCTCCTGGAAGCTGGTGATGCCAGGATCGTTTTGCGGGCAGGTATAGCCAAAGGCAAGGACACCAAGCGCCGCTTCCACATCGGCCAAGGTGCACATGCCGGTGGACATGATCACGGGCTTCTGGAGAGACGCGATCTTCAGCAGCAGCGGCGCGTTAGTCACCTCCCCCGAAGGAATCTTGAGCGTCGGCAGATCGAGGGTTCTCCCCAGGAGGTCCACGCTCTCGGCATCAAAGGGTGTCGACAGGAACTGGATACCGTGCAGCTGGCAATGACGAATCAGTTCGCCATGCGCCTCTTCCCCCAGCTCCAACCTTTTCAGCATCGCGTACTGCGACTCGTTGGCATCGGAAGCTTTTTTCTGGTAATCGGCCTTTGGGGCTGTGCCACTCACCAACCGCTCTGCGCGGAAGGTCTGAAATTTAACAGCATCGGCACCAGCCTGGGCAGCCACCTGCACCAGTTCCTTGGCCATATCCAAAGAACCGTTGTGGTTCACCCCCGCCTCGGCAATGACATAGACCCGTTTCGTAGCTGTCGTGTTCACAGGGCCACCTCGTGGAAATGCTTTTTAAGGAGCGCCTTCGGGTCGCCCAGTTGCTTTAGGAGGGAGACGATGCGCTCGGCACCGTGGCCATCACCATAGGGATTGACGGCGCCTGAACAGTCACGGTGTAATGCCTCACCTATAGCAGCCAGGATTTCGCCGGCGTCTGCCCCGCAATTGACCACCGACGAGGCCTGCAGGCGTCCTTTCTGCCGGTCGCCGATATTGACCGTCGGCTTTCCAAACGACGGCGCTTCGTAAAGACCGCTCGAAGAATTGCCGACTACCGCATCCACCTGCGCCATCGCGCTCAGATAACGGAGTTGTCCGAGGGAGGTGTAGGCCCGGGTGTGGGGGCGGGTCGCGACATAGGCATCGATCATCGCTATGATCTCCCTACCGTCCGTGTCAGCATTGGGCTTCGTGAAAATCAGCCCCGTACCGTTTCCAAGCTGGTCCAGCGCATCCAGCAGCTCCTGGAACTGCTGTTTCGCGGGTATGTCTTCAAGGGTCACCGGATGAAACGTAACCAGCAGGTTTTTCTCCTTGAAGTCGAAGCACAGTTCCTGTGCCAGCTCTTGACGCGTCAGCAACTTCAGAGACCTTATCTGGTCGATGCCAGGACTACCTACCACATGAATCTGCTCAGGGTTTTCGCCAAGCTGTCTCACCCTTTTGGCTGCCCCCTCATTGGTGACGAAGTGCAGATGCGCCATCTTCGTGATGCTGTGACGGATCGCCTCGTCAAAGGCTCCTTCCGTCGTATCACCGCCTGCTATGTGAGCGATCGGGATACGTGCAACGAGCGCAGCTTGGGCCGCTGCCAGGATTTCGAAGCGGTCCCCGAGCAGAAGAAGGATGTCGGGCTTCAGACGGTCAAATGCGTCGGCGCATCCCATGGTCCCGAGACCGATGGACTTGGCGATACCGACGGGAGAATCGCTGGAAAGCAGCATTTCGACCTTGGCATCGATTGGAAACCCATCATCCTCGAGGACGCGCCAGGTAAGCCCGAACTCGGGAGAGAGGTGCATGCCTGTCGCGACCACTTGCAGTTCGAGATCCGCGTCCTGCTGGATTGCGCGCATCACCACCGACAGAAGGCCGTATTCCGCACGGCTGCCAGTGACCACGCATACCCTACGCTTTGCCATCGCCGTCTCCTAAAAACGCGCTGCTCGGAATATTGACGATCCTTCGTTCCAGACTCTCCGCCACGGGGAGGTCCATACGTGGACACTGTTCGAACATCGCCAGTTTGTGCATCAGCATCCAAGCCGGCCGCGTCATCACGCCGACATCGTTGGTCTGCGCCAAAAGAGCATCCCTCTGGTCGGCGCTTTCCTCATCCAACAGCAGGACGTTCAACCAGTAGTTGCTGCGAGCGAACGCCTGTTCCTGGAAGAAACGCACACCTTCCAGACCTGCCAGCGCATCCCGGTAACGTTCGGCCAGTATGCGTTTTTTCTCAAGAAAGCCCTCCAGTTGTTCCAGCTGAGCGCAACCGAGTGCAGCATTGATGTTCGGCATGCGATAGTTAAACCCGATCATGTCGTGGCAAAAATTCCAACGGTGCGGGACTTTCGCCGTGGTCGTCAGGTGCTTGGCAAGCCGCCCAAGCTCCTCATCGTTAGTCAGAATGGCCCCGCCACCGCCGGTTGTGACCAGCTTATTGCCATTGAAACTGACCGCGGCGAAACGGCCCCAATTGCCGGTGTGACGGCCCTTGTAGAATGAGCCCAACGACTCCGCGGCATCCTCGATCAGTTCCAGTTGGAACCGGCGACAAACCTCCAGGAGCGGGTCGAGATCTACAGGATGTCCAAACGCATGCATCGGAACCACGGCCTTGATGCGGCGTCCGGTGTTTTTGTTAAAACACTGCCCCGACCGTATCTCGGCTATACCTTCCAGGTAGGCCTCGAGGCGTACCGGGTCAAGACCCAGCGTGGCCTCTTCGCTATCGACAAAGTGGGGCACGGCACCACAGTAGCTGACGGCGTTTGCCGTCGCTATGAAAGTCAAAGCCGGCATCAGCACCTCGTCTCCCCGCTCAACGCCTACGAGCAAGAGACATACGTGAAGAGCGGCAGTACCGTTAACCACCGCGACGGCTTTTCGGGCACCAGTGTACGCGGCAAGTTGCTCTTCGAACCGATCTACGAATTTTCCTACTGAAGAGACCCACCCGGTATCCAGGCACTCCTTGACATACCCCCATTCATTCCCGGCGAAGCAGGGCTCGTGCAAACCGATGAAAGCACGCTCCGGAAGCACTGACTGTATTGCGCTAACGACCTTGTCTATGTCCATTGCACCACTCATATGTTGTAGATGTCGCTTTTATACCCTTTGAGATTGTCTGGATTTTGGAACCAGGCCACCGTCTCGGCGAGCCCTCGCTTTAACCCGCCTTTCCCGGCGAATTCAGGCTCCCAACCGATCAATTCTTTTGCCTTCGCGTTCGACGCCCAAAGCCGCTCCACCTCGCTGTTGTCGGGGCGCAAGCGCGCCTCCTCAGTCTCAATCTCGATATCAACACCCATGACTTCCGCGATCAGTTTAACGGTATCTCCAATGGAGATCTCGTAGTTGCTGCCGATGTTAATGACCTCCCCAATGCCCCGGTCCGTCTCCAACTCGGCAATAAACCCACGCACTGTATCGGAAACAAAGTTGAAATCACGGGTGGGGTGAAGAGCTCCAAGTTTGATGCGACGTTTACCTGAGGCAATCTGGGTAATAACGGTAGGAATAATGGCTCGGGCAGACTGGCGTGGTCCATAGGTATTAAAAGGACGGATAACAGCCACAGGCATGTCGAAGGAGGACTGGAAGGCGAGGGCCATCTGGTCCGACCCGATTTTTGAAGCGGAGTACGGAGACTGCCCTTGTAACGGGTGGTCCTCCGTAATTGGGACAAAACGAGCCGTGCCGTACACTTCACTCGTGGACGTTTGAACGATCTTTTTCACACCGAGTTCGCGTCCGGCCTGCAAGATGTTGAGCGTTCCCTTGATATTGGTATCAACGTAAGTGTCAGGCGAGTGATAGGAATACGGGATGGCAATTAATGCAGCCAAATGCAGCACCGCGTCGCATCCTTTCATCGCCTGCTTGACTCCATGCGGATCCCGTACATCTCCGGAAAACACATCGAGGCTTTTCTTCACATCTGCCGGCGCCTGTTCCAGCCATCCCCACGAATTGAAGGAATTGTAGAGAACGAAAGCACGGACATCATATCCCCTGCGCACTAACTCTTCTGTCAGGTGAGAGCCGATAAAGCCGTCAGCTCCTGTAACTAAGATCTTTCCCGTCACCACGGTCTCCTTTGCGGTAGTTTAATCGTCGTTGTGAGTCTCTGCCGTATTTATCTTACAAGCCTGCATTGCTGTAACTGGTGCCAAGAAGTGCATCAGCAAGCAGAACAGCCCCTGTCGATGCGGCGTCCCCCATAAGCGCGAAGCCTTGGGCGGTCATGTCCTGCATCGCCTTCGGGTCATCGAGCATCCCCGTTATCGTTGCAGCCAACGTGGCCGCATCGACGTCCTCATACCAGCCCACGTTAAGAGTCGCACCTTTAGCCGCTACCGCTTTTGTGGTTGCGGCCTGGTTGTCGGCGACGATGAGGGTGATGGAGGGGAGACCGAGAAAGCACCTCTCCCAGGTGGTGCTGCCTCCGGCGCCGATGGCGAGATCTGCTTCGGACATCATCTGGGCCATGTTGTTCACGTTGCAGTGAAATGAGATATTGGGAAGTTCTGCACACAACGCCTTCAGCTGCTCCCGGTGCGGGTTTGCCCCTCCGACAACAACATCCACCGCGACGTCGTCGCGCCCTACCATGCGCCACGCCTCCAGCGCCTTGGCCGTCTCGTTGCTGGCATCACCACCGCCAAAGGTGATCAGTATGCGCTTGACGGAGCCGTCGCGCTCCCGCAAGGAGCGACGCGCCTGCACGAATTCGTCACGAAGCAGTGCGTAGCGCGGCCCAAGGAACTTCGCACACTGCTCCGGCACAAGGCCGTCGTAGCGCGTCTCCATGTCCTCGTAGAGGTTCTGGTCGAGGAGCAGATCGCAGTCATGGCTTCGGTTGGCGACATCGTCGATCACCATGATGTGGCCGACCAGTGGGCGCAACGCTGTCTCCCAAGTGGCATCGACGCCGTAATGGTCGATGACCAGCCAGTCGGCACCTCCCGCCTGGCGCAGGATCTCGGCGCTCTGCTCGATGTCAGCTTGGACATCCAGGACAAACGGCACCTCATGGCTCGGTGTCGCACCAGCGGGAAGTCGGAAGATCCTGTAACCGGCCGCTTCGACATTGGCGCCGATATTCCCCGGGAGGTCACGGCTGATGAAAGAGACGGCACAGCCTCCCTCGCGCAGCGCGGCTGCAAGGGTGAGACAACGCATGACGTGACCGGCCCCGATGTCGACCGAGGAGTCGGCCCGAAAAAAAACCTTTATAGTTTTGGTGCTGACATCAGCCATATCAGTTCTGCCCTGCCTGGTAGATTCGTGCCGGCTCCACTCCCATGCGCAGCAGTTCGTCGCGCAGGGCTTCGCCTCGCTTCATGGAGGTGATCACTATGTTGTGGTTGCCGGAGAGAAGCCCGATCGCCGGGGTGACCACTGCCTTGTCGAAGAACTTGCGTCCCGCCGCCTCGGCGTCCATCGCTACCGTCAATTCCATTCCCGCTTCCTTCAACGAGAGGAAAGCGATCTCCGCGACTTCGTCGATGCCGCAAAAGGCCACCTGCTTGACGCCGTGGGCCGACATGGACTTGAAAAGCTTCAGGTAGTCCTGCCGGGCGACAGTGTAGAGCCCGGAGAAGTAGCTTAGGTGCTGGTAGGCGAGACGGCTTTTTTCGGCGAAGCCTTTGGGTGTGAGGAGGTAGGCGTAGCGGTTTTTGGGGAAGTTGTTGACCCGGACGAACCCTTTGGCCACCAGGTTCTTCAGGTACGAGTTGACCAGCCCCAGCGCGATGCCGAGACGTTTCGCCAGCTCGCGTTGCGAGAGTTGCTGGTCACCGGAGATCTCCGAGAGGAGGAGAAAAGAGCGATAAGTATCTAATACCTTTTCATCGTCACCGTTCATGTGCTGAACAGTAGTATAAACTCACGGAATTTTCAACCATAAAACCAAAACCGTTAGCCACGGAGAAAATCTGAGAACTTCTGAGAAAGGCAAAACCTTCTCTTTGGCTACAAGACGAAACGTTTGATGCCCTTGGTGAGTAGGACGGAATTGAAGTTGATCAACAACCCTACGTTGGACCTGCCGAGCTTCATGTAACTCAAAAGCTGCGCTTCGAATACCGGGGCATGGCGCTCCACGCTTTTCAACTCGATAACGACTTGGTCTTCTACCAGCAGGTCGATCCTGAAATCACCGACACTCTCGCCTTTGTACGTTACCGGTAGTTGTTTCTGACGCGCGAAACGGATGCCTTGCTGAAACAACTCCACCGCGAGGGATGACTCATAGACACTCTCCAGAAGACCGGGCCCAAGCTCCCGGTGCACCTCGATAGCACATGCGATGATCCTTTCGGTAAGTCCCTCGTAAACCATGTCAGCACCTCCCCGGACTGGGGAAGTTTACTGCCCCGCTAACGCTTCACAAGGTTTCTCTCCGATTTTCTCAGATTTTCTCCGTGGCTATTGGTTTGCTTCTTGGTTTGTAACCCTTACACGAGGCTATGTAACCGTTACATTCACTCCAGCCGTCGCTCCAGGAGACAATGAGGTCTGAAATGGACCGAATGTTCCGGTTTCATGGGGTAAGGTCACGGTTGAAACGAGAAATGAAACGGCAAAAATCAAAAAAAAGTGGTGGGAAGGGCTATGCAGTCATCACTGGGGGCAATACAGCCGTCAAAGTAGGGCATGTAACCATTACAAAGGGCAATGTAACGATTACAAGGGGCGATGTAAGCGTTACACTAGGGCAGTCCTCAGATGTCCTCAGATTTTCTCCGTGGCTAACGGTTTAGGTTTTCAGCAGTCGCCGGTAGATTCCGGCGAGCTCTTTTCCGCGGGCTTGCCAGGAGTGCAGCTTGACCGCGCGCTCGCGTCCTTCGGCGCCGAGTTCTTCGCGCAGTTCGCGGTCGCCGGCAAGACGGGCGATGGCTCCGGCGAGATCTACGGCATCGCCGAACTTGGCATACAGGGCGGCATCGCCCAAAATCTCCCGGTTGACCGGGGTGTCGAAGACGACGGTGGGGAGACCGCAGGCGATGTAGTTGAAGAGCTTGCCGTTGGCTTCGGTGAGGGAAACTTTCGGGGAGACGGCAAGATCGCCGGCACTCAAGTAAAGCGGGGCCTCGTCGTACGGGATCCTGCCGGTGAAGGTGATAATGTCGGCTATCCCCATCGCCTCGGCTTTCTCGCGGTACGGCGCATCGGGGAAACCCATGATCAGATAGTGGATCTTCGCCCCCTGCCCCTTCAGATACGCGGCGGCTTCCAAAAGCAGGTCAACGCCCTGGTAGCTGTTCATCAATCCAAGATAGGCGACTACGGGACGCTTCTCGGGGAGCCCGAGCTTCGCGCGAATCGCTTCCTTTGGGTGCGGCGCGAACTCGTCGGTGTCAACGCCATCGATGAGGGCACACACCCGATCCTTCGGGACACCATCTTTCAATAATAGGTCGACAGTCGGGCTGGCACTGGTGACGATGAAGTCGGAGCTGCGGTTGATCCAGCGCTCCAACGTGGCGAAGAAACGCTGCAGCAGGGATCCGGGCTTTACGAAACCGTGGTCCGTGATCTCGGCGGTGAGACTCCCCTGGCAGTCGAAGAGCATGGGTACGCGGATCAGCATCTTCAGGAAGGCACCGAAGAAGGCGCCCTCGTGGAGGTGGGCGTGGATGAGGTGCGGCTTAAACTGGCGGGCGACCTTAAAGGCCTTGTAAAGGAGCTGCAGATCGAGGAAGGGCTTCACCCAGGAAGGGCCGGCCTCGAGCTTCTTGTACCAGGAGAACCCGGCGATCCTTTCCGTGGGTACACCCGGGACGTCGCGCCCGATGTGGTAGGTGACCAGACGGACATCCGCCCCGCAGGCGATTGCGGCCCGGGCTTCCTCAAGGATGCGGACGTGGCAGCCGCGATCCGCGAAGAACGGGGTGGGCGCCAGCACCAGTACGCGCAGCGGAGTTTCAGACAAAGTTGATCTTTTCCTTGATGTTGTAGATCGGCTTCCCTTGCGCCTCGTAGTAGGTGCGGGCGCTCAGTTCCGCCAGAAGCCCCAGTACGATGAACTGGACCCCCATGAAGAGCAGAAACGCGGTCAGGATCAACAGGGGGTTCCTGTTCATGCTGGTGTTCTCGAAAAACTTCATGTACACGGTGACCGCGCCGCTCAGGCAACCCGCGCACAGGGTGTAGATCCCCCAGCGGCCGAAAAGCTGGATCGGCTTGGTCGAGTAGCTCAGCAGGAACTTCACCGTCATCAGGTCGAGGATCACCTTCGTGGTCCGGGAGATGCCGTACTTGCTCTTGCCGTGCAGCCTCTCGTGATGACGGACCGGCATCTCGGTGACCCGCGCGCCAACCTGGTGGGCAAGTGCCGGGACGAAACGGTGCATCTCGCCGTACAGGTTGACGTCGTCGAGGACCTCGCGCCGGTAGGCTTTCAAGGTGCAGCCGTAGTCGTGCAGGTGTACGCCGGTCATCTTGGAGATAATCGAGTTGGCCAGGATGGAGGGGAGTTTCCTGTTCACGAAGGTGTCCTTGCGGTCCTTGCGCCACCCGGACACGACGTCGTATCCCTCGTCGATGCGTTTCAAAAGCAGCGGAATGTCGAGCGGGTCGTTCTGCAAGTCGCCGTCCATGGGGACCACGACTCGTCCGCTGGCGGAATCGAACCCGGCGGCCATGGCGGCGGTCTGCCCGAAGTTGCGACGCAGGCGGATCACCTTGACCCGGTCGTCCTTCGAGGACAGGCGCTTCAAAGCAGGATAAGAGTTATCGGAGGAACCGTCATCGACCAGGATCAGTTCGTACTCCAGCCCGGCATCGATCAGCGCCTCGCTGATCCGCTCGTGCAGGATCGGGATATTGTCTTCCTCGTTGTAAATGGGAACTACTATGCTCAGGTCCACGTTCATCTCCCTCAAAAGCTCTTCAACGCTCTACTTTCGTTGAAAGGTCAATACATTTCATTTAGTCGCTAGAACTGATTCCCCGAACGCTTTCACCCGCCGCACCTCGACCTCCCAGTGGGTCTGCTTGCCGGCACGGTAACGGGGGCTGATCAGGCCGCGGATGACGCCGGCGCCATAGACCAGGTGCAGCGTCGGGTACACCAGCACAAGCCGGGGAAAGAGCGCGGCGTCCTTGCCGGCGAAGCTTCCCTGCAACGACGCCAGCAGCACGACGGCCAGGTAACCCCAGAGCGGCAGGTTCAAAAGCGGCACCCCGAGGAAGGGGACCAGCAGCGCATAGAGCAGGAAGAGCGAAGGAGCCAGCGTGATCGGCTTCAGCTTCCCCGCGATCAGGGTCTGCTCGCCACGCCCTCGCCCGTAGCCGTACATCTGCCGGACGTAGGCTCGGTAGGTGCGGCGCTGGCTGCGCTGCACGGCCAGTTCCGGGTCGTGCACCAGCAGGTGCCCTTCCTGCTGCAACCGGTCCATCAGCTCGTTTTCCTCGTTGGGATAGAGCCGCTCGTCCAGCCCCTCGTGGGTGAGAAAGATCTCGCGCCGAAAGCTCAGGTTGCACAGGATCAACTCGCTGTCGCTGCTGTAGCGGGCCGAGCCGAACTTGCGGTAGCGGTTGCGCACCCCGCCGCCGCCGACCGCCGAGGCGAAGGCGATGCCGATGGCGCGCTGCAGGGGAGAATCACTTGCCGGGGTAAGCGACGGGCCACCCACGGCGGCGACGTTCTGCTCGCGGTAGTGCGCGGCCGCCCTGTCGAGAAAGCCCGCCGCGACGCCGGAATCGTCATCCAGGAAATAGAGGATGTCGCCACCGGCCTCACGCGCCGCCGTATTCCTCTGCACGCTGGGCTGGCAGCCGTAGGCGACCAGCACCTCGAAGAGCTCCGGGGGGTAGGTCGCCTGCGCGATTCCCGCGAGCGCGCGTACCTCGCCGCCGGGCTTGACCGGTATTATGACGGAGAATTTAGGCAGCATCAGTGAACCTGTACGTCGGCAGGGGAGGCAGCGTGGGGAGGCGTCGGAGGTTGGCTACTGCTGTTCAATGGCTTTCACCCTGTCGTAGCGCAAGGTCCTGTGGCAGCCCACGGAACAGCCGCCGCCGGTGGCGGTGGCATCGAAACGAATCGGGATATCCCAGGTTCCGAACCCTTCCGCCTTGGGATAGATCAGGCGCTCCTGCTGCTCGGCATGCGGGTTATGGCACATCCTGCAGGAGCGGGCCTTGGCCACCTTGTTGACGTGGACCGCGTGCAGGTTGCGCTGGCCGTTTCTGAACTTGGTGAACCTGTCGGTGGTCTCCGCCGAGGCGAGCTTGGGATCGTGACAGCGGAAGCAGATCGGGAAAGCGTCGTAGCTGAAAGGCTTGTACAGGGCGGTCGGGTAGTCGTCCTTGAGGAGCTTGCGGTAGGGGCCGCCGTGAATCTGGTGGCAGTTGACGCAATCGCCGTTGCGCACCGGCTGGTGCACCGACTTGCCCATGGCGATGCTCCGGTCATGGCACATGAAGCAGAGCTCGGAGCCCGGCTTTCTCAGCAGGGACTTGCTTTCCGACTGGTGCGCGTCGTGGCAGGCGAGGCAGTCGCCGTCGGCCACCGGCTTGTGGGTGAAGGCACCGGTAAAGTGATCCTGGGGATGACAGCGGAAACAGAGCGCGGGGGAAGGATCCTTCAAAAGGGACTTCACCTCGGCGCTGTGCGCCATGTGACAGTTGGTGCACTGCCCAAGCCCCACCGGCTTGTGCAGCACCGGCTTCTGGACCAGGTGGCCGTGGCAGGTCGCGCAGAGTTTGTCCTTGGGGACCTTGAACCCCATGCTGTCCTTGCCCATCGGGTGGTTGTCGTTGAATTGCTGGTGGCAGTCCAGGCACCGCCCCGAGGCCACCGGCTTATGCGGAACACTCCCTCGGGTCAGATCCTTGTGGCAGATGCTGCACTTGAACGGCTCGGCGAGGGCGTCACCCGGAGTGAGGGTGACGCCGACGCAGAGCAGATACAGCGCTACTGCCAAAGGAAAGATCACGAGGGAGTGTCGCATTGATCGAGTTACCTTCTTGGACGACTACTTCCCGTAGCTGTGCAGACCGGAAAGGAAGAGGTTGACCCCCAGGTAGCAGAAGATGGTGGCAGCGAAGCCGATCACGGAAAGGATGGCCGCACGACGACCGACCCAGCCGCGGGTGATGCGGGCATGGAGGAACGCCGCGTAGACGAACCAGACGATCAGGGACCAGGTCTCCTTCGGGTCCCAGCTCCAGTAGGTGCCCCAGGCATAGTTGGCCCAGGCTGCGCCGGTGATGATGCCGAGGGAGAGGAGCGGGAAGCCGATCATGATCGCTTTGTAGTTCAGGTCATCCAGGATCCTGATGGACGGGAACATGGAGAGCAGGCCGCCGGCCTGGGCGTTGCCGCCACCCTTTTCCATGGACTCGCGGATCAGGTACATGATGGAGATGCCGCAGGCGACCGCGAAGGCGGCGTAGCCCAGGAAGCAGGTGATGACGTGGTACATGAGCCAGTTACTCTGCAGCGCGGGAACCAGCGGCTCGATGCCGCTGTCCAGGCCGAGCTGTGCCCAGGCCATGCCGAACAGCGCGAACGGGATGACGAAGAAGCCGATGGCGCGATACTTGTACTTGAAGTCGATGATCAGGAAGATCAGGACGATGGTCCAGGAGAAGAAGACCACGGACTCGAACAGGTTGGACAGCGGCGCATGGCCGTGCCCCTGGTCATAGGACTCCTTCCAGCGCAGCCCGATGGCGGCGGTCTGAACCAGGAAACCGAAAAGCGCGGCATAGGTACCGGCAAGCCCCACAGCCTTGGTGCGCGAGGCGAGGAATGCGAAGAATATGCAGGTGGAGACCATGTAGATGACCATAGTCACATTGAAAAGCATGGAACTGGACATATGAATATTACCCTCCGGACGTTCAGTTAGAGCGGCATGGGGCAAGCCCCGTTATGGTTTTTATCCTGTTAAGCCTTGCCGAGTTTCTCGACCAGGTCATCAAAACAGATCTCAAAGCCTGCCGGGTTCTTGCTGGCGGAACCGCCCAGGGTGACCCCGGAATCGGTGACGCGCGCCCACACCCGCTTGTGGGACATGAAGAACGCCATGCAGATACCCACCACCATCAGGAAGCAACCGAACCAGACCACCCAGACACCCGGGTCGTGGGCCACCTGCAGACCGGTGTAGAACTTCTGGTCCATGCCGTCGAAGGTGATCAAGAGGTCGCCGCCGTGCTGGGCGTTGAAGGACTCGTACTTGTCGGATAGGATCACGAACGGCTGCGGGTTGCCGCCGGCCGGGGTGAACTCGACCTGGGCGCCGGGACCGTCGAAGCCCCTCATGAAGGGACGCACGTCCATGGTCGCCTCCATGACGGAGAGGAAGGCACCGCCGGGAAGTGCCACGCGCTCGCCCTGGCGGGCGTTCAGCTTGACCGGGGCGCCCCCCTTGCGGTCACGCACGGTGATGTGGTAGAGCGACCCCTCGTCGGACTGACCATAGCTGGACTGGTAGAAGGTGATCCCCTTGTAGGTGAGCGGGTCGTTGACGATGATGGGGCGGTTCTGGAAGCCCGGCACCGGCTGCCCGTTCTCCAACACGGTCAGGACGCTCCTGAACTCCTTGGGAGCGCCGGTGTCGTAGAAGGAAACGGAGAACTTCTCGCAGCGCACATCGAAGCCCAGCGGGATCATCTTGCCGCTCTGGGTCTGCACCTGGGAGACCGAGCCCCCCTCGGGGATGTTGGTGTACGCCTTGTAACCGGCGAAGGAGCCGATCAGCGCTCCGATGAAGATGACGATGATGGAGAGGTGCACCACGTAGACGCCGAGGCGGCACCAGGGGCTCTTCTGTGCGAAGAGGTGGTACTCGCCGTTGCTCTCGGTGATCACCGGCGCGGCGAACTCGGTCCTCAGGAAGGCGGCCATGCGCTCCTTGAGTTCTTCCTTGGAGCCCTTGAGCTTGAGGTCCTTTACGTTGGCCAGCGACTTCTCGAAATTGTCGTCCATCACCAGCACCGGCTCGGAAACCACCTTCCAGACGCGCGGCAGCCTCTTGATGGAGCAGCAGATCAGATTCAGGGTGAGCAGGTAAAGAAGGAGGATGAACCACCAGGAGTGGTACATGTCGAAGAAGCCGAGGGCGCTATACAGGCGGATTTTGGTCTCGGAGAGAGTCGCCAGGTATTCACGCTGCGGCCCCTGCTGAATGACGGTGCCGATGATCGATACCAGCGCCAGCCCGATGAGCAGGAAAATGGAAAGTTTTAAGGAGCAGAAAAAATCCCAAACCTCTTGTGCAAATCCTCGTTTGTTCGTCGTAGTCAAGGCCGTCTCCCGGTAAGGTTATGTACAGCTGTCGTAGCAGGTTTGCCATTATAGACAAATTGTCAATAAGCGCAAAACAAAAATTACGAATACACTAGTGATCAAAAAAAAGGGGTAACAGGCTGACCTGTTACCCCTAAGACTGCAATTTGACTTCCCCAAAGGGAGATTACTTCTTGTGGCAGTCGCCACACTTGGTCGGGCCGCCCTTGGCAGCGTGGCACTCTTTGCAAGCCTTGCCGTGAGCAGCTTCCTTGTTGATGGCGATCTTAGCCGGAGCGCCGTCGCCGTGGCAGACTTTGCACTCGTTTTTGCCCTGGTGAGCCTTGTGGTTGAAGGTGACGTTGCCGTTCTTGGCCGGGTAAACGACGGAGTCAGCAGCCATTGCGGTAACAGCAAAGGCGAGGGTCAGAGCTACTGCAGCGAAAATCTTTTTCATGAGTGTTCCCTCCATTATTTTTGGATCTGAAAACGGCCCGAAGGTATACAACCCGGGGCTCATTGTCAAGCAAAATCAATTGCAAACGGCATCACTTCCGCAGCGCGGCCTGCAGCGCCTGGTCCTTCTCTTCCACCTCTTCGGCCATGCGCGTCTTGTAGGCGACGAACTTGGCGCGCAAATCGGGGTTGGACAGGGAGAGCATCTGCACCGCGAGGAGTCCCGCGTTCTTGGCGCCGGCCTTGCCGATGGCCATGGTCGCGACCGGCATGCCGCCGGGCATCTGCACCATGGCGTAGAGGGCGTCCACGCCGTTCAAGGCGCCGCCCGGCATGGGGACGGCGATGACCGGCAGCGGCGTTTCGGCGGCGACGACGCCGGCCAGGTGGGCCGCCATGCCGGCGGCGGCGATGATGACCTGGATGCCGCGCCCTTCGGCCTCGCGGGTGAGCTTGGAGGTCTTGGCGGGGGAGCGGTGCGCCGAGGAAACGTGCATCTCGTAGGGGACGCCGAATTCGGTAAGAACCCTGGCCGTCTCCTCCATGGTGGTCAGGTCGGAGTCGCTTCCCATCAGAATCAAAACGGTCGGATTGGACATAAAATCTCCTAAAAACGAAAAAGATAAAACCATTAGCCACGGAGAAAATCTGAGGAAATCCGAGAACGACAAAAACGAACCAATTAGCCACGGAGCACATCTGAGGAAATCTGAGAAACCACTGGTTTTGGTTTTAAGCCCAAAGGCTTTGGGTCTCTCGGACCTGCTTGGATTTTCTCGGTGGCAATTGCTTTAGGTTTTCTCCGAAGTTCTCAGATTTTCTCCGTGGCCAACGGTTTTGGGGTTTAACGGTTCATGGCCTTGGCGCCGATGTCTTTTCTGTGGTGCATGCCGGGCCAGGTGATCAGCTTGACGCCGCTGTAGGCGCGGTCGATGGCTTCCTTCACGGTGGAGCCGAGGGCGGTGACGCCGAGCACACGGCCGCCGTTGGTGACGATCTTCTCGCCGCTGGCCTTGGTGCCGGCGTGGAACACGACCAGGTCCTCAACCTTGCCGGCCTCAGCTAACCCCTCTATGACGTCTCCCTTGCGGTAGTCGGCGGGATACCCTTCCGCCGCCAGCACCACGCAGACCGCGGCCTTGTCGTGCCACTCGATCTCGACGCCTTCCAGGCTGCCGGAGGCAACCGCCATCAGGATGGGAACGATGTCGGACTTCATGCGCATCAGAAGCGGCTGGCACTCGGGGTCGCCGAAACGGGCGTTGAACTCGAGGGTCTTGACGGAATCGCCGTCGATCATGAGACCGGCGTAGAGAACGCCCTGGTAACGACGCCCTTCCGCCTTCATGCCGTCCACGGTGCGGCGCATGACTTCGGCCATGGCCTTCTCGTGAATGGGGGGGGTCACCACCGGGGCCGGGGAGTAGGCGCCCATGCCGCCGGTATTGGGGCCCTTGTCGCCGTCGTAGACCGCCTTGTGGTCCTGTGCGGAAGCGAGCGGGATGATGCGCTCGCCGTCGGTGAAGGCGAGGAAGGACGCCTCCTCCCCTTTCAGGAACTCCTCGATGACCACGCGGGAGCCGGCGGCGCCGAAGGCGTTGCCGGAGAGCATGTCGGTGACTGCGGCCACCGCCTCGTCGCGGGTCTGGGCGATGATCACCCCTTTGCCCGCTGCCAGGCCGTCGGCCTTGATCACGATGGGGATCCCGGTCTTATCGATGAAGTCAATGGCGGCGGGGATCTCGGTGAAGACGCCGTACGCCGCCGTCGGAACGTTGTACTTCTGCATCAGGTCCTTGGAGAACGCTTTCGACGCCTCGATGATGGCGGCGTTCTTGCGGGCGCCGAAGGCCTTCAGGCCGTTCTCCTCGAAGAGGTCGACCAGGCCCAGGGAAAGCGGCAGCTCCGGACCGACCACGGTCAGTTGCACCCCTTCCTTCTTGGCGAAGTCGAGCAGCCCCTGGAGGTTGTCGACCGCGATATCCACGTTTTCAGCCAGCGTCGCGGTGCCCGGGTTGCCCGGTGCGCAGAACACCTTCTCCACCAGCGGGGACTGGGCGATCTTCCAGACCAGCGCGTGCTCCCTCCCGCCGCTGCCTACAACTAAAACCTTCATACAAAATCTCCTTAAAAACCATTAGCCACGGAGAACTTCTGAGAAAATCTGAGGAAACCACTTCTTTTGGTTTTAAACCTAAAGCTTTGGTTCTCTCAGACGTGCTCCGATTTGCTCCGTGGCTAACGGTTCGTTTTTTAGTGCCTGAAGTGCCTCATGCCGGTGAAGACCATGGCGATGTTGTGCTCGTCGGCGGCGGCGATGACTTCGGCGTCGCGCATGGAGCCGCCCGGCTGGATCACGGCGGTGACGCCGACGCTGGCGGCGTTGTCCAGACCGTCACGGAACGGGAAGAAGGCGTCGGAAGCCATGACCGCGCCCTGGACCGGGATCCCGGCGTGCTCGGCCTTGATGGCCGCGATGCGGGCGGAGTTGACGCGGCTCATCTGCCCCGCGCCCACGCCGACGGTGGCGTTGCTGCGGCCGTAGACGATGGCGTTGGACTTGACGAACTTGGCGACGCGCCAGGTGAAGAGGAGGTCCTCCATTTCCTGGTCGGTCGGTGCGCGCTTGGTCACCACCTTGAGCTCGCTGAAGAGTTCGAGGTCGGCGTCCTGTACCAGCATGCCGCCGTTGACGCGTTTGAAGTCGTAGCGGGCAGCGGGCTGCTCCGGCCAGAAGCCGCACTCCATGAGGCGGACGTTCTTCTTGGCGGCGACGATCTCGCTGGCGGCCTCCGTGACCTTGGGGGCGATGATCACCTCGACGAACTGGCGCTCCACGATGGCGCGCGCGGTGGTCTCGTCGAGCTCGCGGTTGAAGGCGATGATGCCGCCGAAGGCGGACTCGGGGTCGGTCTTGTAGGCGAGGTCGTAGGCTTCCATGATGTTGCCGGCAACCGCGACGCCGCAGGGGTTGGCGTGCTTCACGATGACGCAGGCGGGCTGGTCGAACTGCTTCACGCACTCGAGCGCCGCATCGGTGTCGCCGATGTTGTTGTAGGAGAGTTCCTTGCCCTGGATCTGGCGGGCGGTGGAGATGGAAGCCTCCCTGGCCCCTTTCTCGACGTAGAAGGCGCCGGACTGGTGCGGGTTCTCGCCGTAGCGCATCCCCTGGGCCAGCTGGTACTGCATGGTCAGGGTGTCCGGGTACTTGGCGACGCCTTCGCCGGTGCGGGCACCAAGCCAGTTGGAGATGGCGCCGTCGTAGGCGGCGGTGTGCTGGTACACCTTGACGGCGAGGCGGAAGTTGGTCTCACGGGAGACGCTGCCGGCGCTGGCTTTCATCTCGTCGAGCACCAACTGGTAGTCGGCGTGGTCGACGATGACGGTGACGTCGCGGTTGTTCTTGGCCGCGGAGCGGAGCATGGTCGGGCCGCCGATGTCGATGTTCTCGATGGCGTCTTCCATGGTGCAGTCTTCCTTGGCCACGGTCGCCTCGAACGGGTAGAGGTTGACCACCACCATGTCGATCGGCTCGATGCCGTGCTCCTGCATCTTGGCCACGTGCGCCGGGTTTTCCCTCATGCCGAGGATGCCGCCGTGCACCTTCGGGTGCAGCGTCTTGACCCTGCCGTCCAGCATCTCGGGGAAACCGGTGAACTCGGAAACGTCCTTCACCGGGATGCCTGCCTCACGCAAAAGCTTCGCGGTGCCGCCGGTGGAGAGGATCTCCACGCCGTAGCCGGCCAACGCCCGGGAAAATTCCACCACTCCAGTCTTCTCCGACACGCTTACCAGCGCGCGCCCAATCTTTGCCATTGCTCGCTCCTTTTTTAGAACCAAAATTGCCACGGAGAAAATCGGAGGAAGTCCGAGTAAACCTTCAGAAGCGGTTCAGGCTTGCTCGATGTCCTCAGATTTTCTCCGTGGCTAAAGTGTTAGGGTTTCGGGAAATCTATATGCGCCAGGAAGTGCTTTTCGAAGAGCGGTGTGCCGGAAAGGGGGATGACACGGACCTGATGGGCCAGGGCCTCCATCTGTTCGCGGCCGTCCTCGGTGAGCAGTACACGCTCCACGCCGGCCAACGCCCCCTCCTTGATAAATCCGGTGATTCTTACCATTTTTTCGTTGAAAATTCCAACCTTTTTTAGCACATCCGGCGACAGCACGGCCCCGAAGGAACCGGTCAGCACCACCCGTGCAACATCGTCCTGCGTGAGGTTCGCCTTCTCCAGCAGGATCTCCATGCCGCCGCGCATCGCCCCCTTGGCGAGTTGCAGCGCGCGGATGTCCTCCTGGTCGAGGTAGACGAAACTTTTCGCGTCCCGGTGCAGCACGAAGGCCGGCACCCCGTTCACCTCCTGCACCCGGTTGCCCAGGTTGGAATCGATCTCGGCGGGGGGAAGGAGGCGGCCGGTTGCTGCCACGATTCCCGCTTCGAGGAGGGCAGCCACGGTGTCCAGCACGCCTGTGCCGCAGATGCCGCACGGCGCGGCGCCGGCGATGGTAGTTAAAAGTAGCCTGTCCCCTTTTACCTGGACGCCGCTGACGGCACCGGGGAGCGCCGCCATGCCGCACTTCAGGTTGCCGCCTTCGAAGGCGGGGCCGGCGGCGGCCGAGGTGGCGAGGTAGCGTTCGCCGTCGAACAGGGCGATCTCGGCGTTGGTGCCGACGTCCAGGAACAGGGTCCCGGCCGTGGGCGTCTCCGTCATGCCGAAGAGAAAGGCGAGCAGGTCGCCGCCGACGAAGCCGCCCGGAAGCGGCAGGAGATAGCACGGGTAGTCGCGGTGCCAGCCGAGATCGAGGGTGGTGACGGATTTCCCGGTGGAAAAGAGGGGACGAAACGGGGGATGGGCCAGCGACTCCACCGGCAGGGCCAGCGCGATGGTCTCCATCGACGGGTTGCCGGCGATGCCCACCTGCGCGAGATCCGCAGGCGACGCCCCTGCCTGCTCGAGCAGCGCGTCGGTCATCCGTTCCATCTCGGCGGCCAGGGCGGCCTGCATGGCGCGCAGGGTTGCCGGATCCCCCCCGGCGGTGAGGCGGGCCAGGACGTCGGCTCCCCAACGGCGTTGGGGGTTCATGGCACCGGTGACGGCGAGGCGTGTTCCGGTGGCCGGATCGACGAGCGACGCGGCTATGGTGGTGGTACCGAGGTCGAAAGCGGCGGCGAGCCCCTTAGACAAAGACAATGGCGCTTCCCCCAACGTGTTGGACCTCGCCGATCGCTACGGCGAAGAGGCCGGACTCCCCGGCGCTGGCAAGGAATTCACGGGCGTTGTCGGGGGCGAAAGAGATGAGGAGTCCGCCGGAGGTCTGCGGGTCGAAGAGCGGCAGCAACGCGTCGCCACCCGAGCCGGTCACGTGGGATTCGTAATGGTGGCGGTTGCGGTAGCAGCCGGCCGGGACCATGCCGTCGTGGATGAGCGCGGGGACGCCGGCCATGACCGGAACGCGGGCAAGCTCGATGCGGAAGGTGACCTTGGCGCCAAGCGCCATCTCGCAGGCGTGGCCGATGAAACCAAAGCCGGTCACGTCGGTGGCGGCAGTGGCGTTGCAGGCGACCATCAGCTCGCCTGCCTTGGCGTTGAGGGTCGTCATCCAGCCGGTTGCTTCCGTCGCCAGGGCATCGTCGATCATCTCTGCCTTGATGGCGGTCGAGACGATGCCGGTCCCGAGCGGCTTGGTGAGGATCAGGATATCGCCGGGGCGGGCGGTGCAGTTTCTGACGATGCGGGCGGGATCGATGAGACCGGTCACCGCCATGCCGAACTTCAGTTCGTTGTCTTCCACCGTGTGGCCGCCGACCAGGCAGGCGCCCGCCTCCTTCAAGGCGTCGGCGCCGCCGGCCAGGATGGCGGCCAGCACCGCGGTGGGGAGCGAGCAGGCGGGGAAGAAGGCGAGGTTCATCGCCGTCACCGGTTTGCCCCCCATGGCGTAGACGTCGGAGAGCGCGTTGGCCGCGGCGATGCGGCCGAAGGTGAAGGGATCATCCACCAGCGGCGTAATGATGTCCGTGGTCTCCACCAGGGCGAGGCTCTCCCCGATGCGGTAGATTCCCGCATCCTCGGCGCCCTCAACGCCCACGATGAGGTTCGGGTCGTCCGAGCGGGTTATGTCGCGGATGGCATCTTCCAGGCCCGCCGGGCCCAGTTTGGCAGCTCAACCCGCCGCCTGCACCATCGTCGTGAGACGTACGTTGTCAGTCATAAAGACCCCTAAAACCTGAAATTCGAAAACCTTTAGCCACGGAGAAAATCTGAGGAAATCTGAGAAAGGCAAAACCGAGTGCAAAAACTAGAAACCTTCCACAAGGAAACAATCTGAGGTCTCTGAGAACTTCAAACCCTAAAGGCTTTGGGGGCAAACCTAAAGCTTGCCGGTTTTCTCAGATGTTCTCAGATTTTCTCCGTGGCCAATGGTTTTGTCTTTGTTCTTGGCTTTTACCCGATATACACCCTGCGCACGCGGCGGGTGGCTATGCCGCACATGATCTCGTAGGGAATGGTGCCGGCTTTCTCGGCCAACTCCTCGGCAGTGATCCGATCGCCCATCGGATCGGGACCCAACAGGGTGACATCGTCCCCCACCGCGACCCCCTCGACGTCGGTCACGTCCAGCATGATCCAGTCCATGCATACGGTGCCGGCGACGCGCGCACGCTTGCCACGGATGAGCGCCTCACCCTTGTTGGTGAGGCTGCGGCAATAACCGTCGGCGTACCCCACGGGAACGCTGGCGATGAGGGCGCGTTTGTCGGCAATGTAGCGCCTGCCGTAGCTGATGCTGGTCCCGGGCTCCACCCACTTGAGCATCGCCACCCGGCTCTTCAGCTTCATCACGGGCAAAGAGGCCATCTCGTCGACGAAATCGCGGGAAGGGGCGGCGCCGTAGAGGATGATCCCCGGCCGCACCAGGTTGCAGTAGGGAAGCTCGGCCGCGAGGATGGCGGCGCTGTTGGCGACATGGACGTAGGCGGGGTTGAATCCCTGGCGGCGGGCCTCGATGACGGCGGCGTTGAAGCGCTCGGCCTGCAGTTTGGTGAAGGCGAGGCCGTCCGGGTCGCGTTCGTCGGCGCTGGCGAAGTGGGAGAAGATCCCTTCCATCTCCAGGTTCTTGAACTGTTTCAATTGCTCGAGAAATTCCGGCACCTTGTCCCAGGTGACGCCGAGGCGCCCCATGCCGGTATCGACTTTGAGGTGGATCTTGGCCTTGCGGTAGCACTTGATTTCCAAGGCCGCCCGGTCCAGCGCCGCCGCCTGCTCCAGTGAATAGAGGGCGGTGGAGATGTTGAGGCCGATGCAGCGCCGCTCCTCGCCGGGGTAAATGCCGCCCAGGATCAGCACCGGCCGGTAGATGCCACTCATGCGCAGTTGCACCCCCTCCGCGAGGAAGGCGACCGCGAAGGCGTCGACTCCGAGCTTTTCCAGTTCTTCGGAGACGTACTGGAAACCGTGGCCGTAGGCGTCGGCTTTGACCACGGCAAGGATGCCGCACCCTTCGGGCACCTTCTTCTGGACCAGGCCGAAGTTGTGCCTGAGCGCGGCGAGATCTATCTCAACTACCGTAGGACGACTGTCCATCGCGAAATCCCGTATCGGTATATCTGAATGAAATCAGGCCGGGACATTCCCGGCCAGAGATTTTTCTACCACTTTAGCCCAGGAGTGTAAAGGCAAAAACCCGAAAGCGATTGACTTTGCAAGAGGATTCCATTATGTTTACGGCCTCAGCAAAAGCCAGCTAGGGGAGTTCGCCAGAACTGAGACAGGCCGATCCTGAACCCTTTGAACCTGATCCGGATAGCACCGGCGTAGGGAAGCGGCGCGTACTCCGACCTTTTTTATCCAGGAGCCGTGACCCCCGTCGCGGCTTTTTGTTTTAGTACCCAGAAGCTCTAACGCAAAGCCGCGAAGGCGCAAAGCCGCCAAGAAAGGCTTATCGGGGAACGTCAAGGTTTTCCCGCTTTTCCTTTGCGCCTTCGCGGCTCTGCGCCTTTGCGTTAAATCTTTTAGAGGTGTGCCTTGTTAAGACTGGTGGTGGACCATAGCGGTAAGGAGCGGCGTGTAGCGGGACTGTACCTGATCACGGACCAGGGGGAACGACTGGTGCCGCGGGTGCGCGAGGCGCTCGGGAGCGGCGGCGTCGCCCTGCTGCAGTACCGCGACAAGCTGCGCAGCTACGAGGAACGCCTGGCGCTCGGGAGCGACCTGAAACACCTGTGTGCGGAGTTCCAAGCGCAGTTCATCGTCAACGACGACCTCGAGCTCGCGCAGGCCCTGGACGCCGACGGCCTGCACCTGGGCCAGGAGGACGGCGACCCGGCCGCGGCCCGCGCCGCCCTGGGCCCCAAGAAGCTGATCGGCATCTCCACCCACTCGGTCGAGGAGGCGCTCGCCGCCCAGGAGGCCGGTGCCGACTACATCGGCTTCGGCTCCCTCTACCCCACCCAGACCAAGGACGTCGAGCACCTGCAGAGTCCGGAAGAGCTGGCCCAGTTGAGGGAAAAGGTGCAGATCCCCATCGTGGCCATCGGCGGCATCACCCGCGACAACGCCTGCGCGGTCATCGATGCCGGCGCGGATTCCATCGCGGTGATCTCGGCCGTCCTTTCGGCACGCTCGCCCGGCCTCGCCGCAACCGAATTGTCCCTGCTCTTCAACCGCACCCTGACCCAGCCGCGCGGCGCCGTGCTCACCATCGCCGGCAGCGACTCCGGCGGCGGCGCCGGCATCCAGGCGGACCTCAAAACAATCACGCTTCTCGGAAGCTACGGCGCCTCGGCGATCACGGCCCTCACCGCCCAGAACACCCGGGGCGTCACCGGCATCCACTCATCCCCACCGGCCTTCCTGGCGGAACAGATCGACGCGGTGCTCTCCGACATCCCCATCGACGTGGTGAAAATCGGCATGCTCTCCTCGCCCGAGAACGCCGAGATTGTCGCCGACAAGCTGACCGCCTACGAGATGAGGATGGTGGTGCTCGATCCGGTGATGAGCGCCAAGGGGGGCGTCGCGCTCCTCGAGGACGAGGCGCTCTCGGTGCTGAAAAAAAGGCTGGTGCCGCTGAGCTACCTGGTCACCCCCAATATCCCGGAGGCCGAGGCCCTCACCGGTCTCACCATCACCGACAGCGCCGGCATGGAACTGGCCGCCCGCGCGCTGCACCTCATGGGCGCCAAACACGTGCTGGTAAAGGGGGGACACCTGACCGAAGGGGTGGTGACCGACATCCTCTTCGACGGCAGCGGTTTCACCCGTTTCAGCGCGCCGCGCGTGCTCACCCGCAACACCCACGGCACCGGCTGCACCCTGGCCTCCGCCATCGCGACCAACCTGGCCCAGGGAGAGCCGCTGCCCAGTGCCGTGCTGCGGGCGAAGCTGTTCGTAACCCGCGCCATCAAGTATTCCCAGCCGATGGGCAAAGGGCACGGGCCGGTGAACCATTTCCTGGCGGCACGGGACCAGGGGGAGTAGGGCACGCCGTTTTTCCGCCCGGCCGACAAGGGGGCGAATGATTATCCGCCCCTACAGTGGACGCGGATGGTCCCCGTGCTCGTAGAAAGAACAAGAGTAGATTCACGAACATAAAGGAGCAACCATGACCCAGCTGGAATACGCCCGCAAGGGGATCATCACCGACAAGATGAAGACGGCAGCCCTCGCCGAGGGCGTTGACGCCGAGTTCATCCGCGCCGGGATCGCCGCCGGGAACATCATCATCTGCCATAACAACAAGCACGTGAACGGCACCCCCCTCGCCGTAGGCAAGGGCCTCAGGACCAAGGTTAACGCCAACATCGGCAGTTCGGCCGACGATCTCAATTTCGAGAAAGAGCTGGAGAAGGTACGCGTGGCGGTAGCCAGCGGCGCCGACGCTATCATGGACCTCTCCACCGGCGGCCCGGTTGACGAGATCCGCCGCGCCGTCATCGCCGAGACGTCCGCCTGCATCGGCACCGTGCCGCTGTACCAGGCGGCGCTGGACGCGGTGCGAAAGCACAAGAAGGCGATCGTCGAGATGACCGTGGAGGACATCTTCCAGGGCGTCATCAAGCATGCCGAGGACGGCGTCGACTTCATCACCGTGCACTGCGGCGTGACCCGTTCCACCGTTGAGCGCATGCGCAAGGAAGGGCGCATCATGGACGTGGTTTCCCGCGGCGGCGCCTTCACCATCGAGTGGATGGCGCACAACAACGCAGAGAACCCGCTCTACGAGCACTTCGACCGCCTGCTCGAGATCACCAAGGCCTACGACATGACCCTGTCGCTGGGCGACGGCTTCCGTCCCGGCTGCCTGGCCGACGCCACCGACCGCGCCCAGATCCACGAGCTGATCATCCTGGGCGAACTCACCCAGCGCGCCCAGGAGTACGGCGTGCAGGTGATGATCGAGGGGCCGGGGCACATGCCGCTGAACCAGATCGAGGCCAACATCCTGCTGCAGAAGCGGCTGTGCCACGGCGCCCCCTTCTATGTCCTGGGGCCGCTGGTCACCGACATCGCGCCGGGCTACGACCACATCACCTCCGCCATCGGCGGGACCATCGCCGCCGCTGCTGGCGCGGACTTCCTCTGCTACGTGACGCCGTCCGAGCACCTGAAGCTTCCGAGCGTCGAGGACGTGCGTGAAGGGGTGATGGCATCGCGCATCGCCGCCCATGCCGCCGACATCGTCAAGGGGGTCAAGGGGGCCATCGAGAAGGACAACCAGATGGCGCGCTGCCGCAAGAAGCTCGACTGGGAAGGTCAGTTCGCGCTGGCCATCGACCCGGTCAAGGCGCGCCGCCTGAGGGAAGAGTCCGGCGTGGCCGACCACGGGGCCTGCACCATGTGTGGCGAGTTCTGCGCCTACAAGGTGATGGACGACGCCACCGAGCGCGAGCGCGCCAACGCCGCCTGCGCCTAGTAACGCCAAGGTTGTCGAAACACCTGTAGGGGCGAATAATCATTCGCCCCCTCCATAACACGACAAAGCCGCTGCCCCTCCAAGGGACAGCGGCTTTTGTTTTTTCAAACCTTCAACGCAAAGGCGCCAAGACGCGGAGGCGCAAAGTCAATCAGGAACCGACATGCATGTGGGGGGGGACAATATTCCTGCTTTTCCTTAGCGCCTCTGCGCCCCTGCGCCTTTGCGTTAAGGCTTTTAAAACCGATTATTAACGCAAAGCCGCAAAGCCGCAGAGAAAACCTTTTAGGGGAAACCAAGACTTTGACCCTAATTTTTCTGTTCCTTTGCGTCCTTGCGGCTTTGCGTTCCAATTTGTCTTTTGCTTTTCACTCAAAGGCGCGGAGGCGCCGACACTGCACGAATACAAGGAACTGCAGGAACGCGAAGGCTTCAACAATGTTCCCGGTTTTCTTTGCGCCTCTGCGGCTCCGCGCCTTTGCGTTGAGGGTTTACCCCCCCAGCGCCAGGCGCCTGGTCAACCGGAACTCCATTCCCGCCGACGCCGTGGCAGGCGAAAGCCTCTCCCCCCGGACCACCGCCATGATCTCCTCGACCCGGCATGGCTTGGCGAGCACGGTCGAGACGCCGACAGCGCATGCCCGCCTCAGCACCTCCGCCGAAACGGCACCGCTCACCAGGACTATTTCCATGGACGGATCATGCAGTTTCGCCAGCGCGGCAAGCTCCAGGCCGTCCAGCCCCGGCATCTGCAGGTCGGTCACCATCAAGCTGAACCGCTTGCCACTCAAAACGACCAGGGCCTCCTCCGAGCTGCCGGCCTGGCAGATCTCGAATCCCAAATCGCCCGCGATGCAGCTCACCAACTGGCGATACTTCTCATCGTCGTCAACAAACAGGACCGATCTCGTTTGTGTCTCCATTGTTTTCTCCGCTGGTAAAAAATGGAGGGCGGCCGGTGTTTCGCGCCCGCCGCCCCCCGGAAAGGGCGCCCCGAAGAGGAGGTAGAGGGGCACCCTGCAACTTAGTTCGCGCCGGTTTCCGCCGCGCCTGCGTCTGGGGCGGCGGGAGGTGTGCGGCCCTCCTGCGGGCCGAAGCTAGCCACAGCCGACACGGGAACCAGCACCGCGACGGTCCCCAGGGCTTTTAGGATGTTATTGACATATCTGCTCATGTCGTTGTCCTTTATCCGCACGGCTCCGCCTCGGGGCGGAGCGACGCAAAGGTACGCCGGGAATAAGGAAAAAATGTGGAACAAATGTGAAAGTGCGCCTGGCCCATCGGACATTACGTCACCGAACGGACAAAGGAGAGGTTGACGAATCGCCATCCCCTGCCGTCCCAGAGGAACATGAAGATCGGCTCGTGCGGGTCTTGTTCGCGCAGCACCTTTCTCAGGTCTTGCAGTTTGGTGATCCTGGTGCTGTTGACCTCGGCGACCACGTCTCCGTTTCTCACCCCAGCCAGGTAGGCATCGCGTTCACGGTCGACCACCTGCACCACGACTCCCTGCTTGGACCCGAGTTTTTTGCGCCGCTCCTCGTCCAGCTCGACCTCGGTCAGCGTCATGCCCAGGAGGCTCAGCGTGGTTTTCTGGTCATCGTAGCGGAGCCTGGTATCCCGCCTGTCCGGCCCCGTTACGGGTGCCTGCTGTTGCATCCCCAGAGATGGTTTCATGGTCCTCACCTCCACTCGGGAGAACCGGCCGGGCCGTGTCCACCCCGCCCTTCCGGGCCGCAGCCGCCGGGAGGCGGGGGGAGCTCTCCCTTCTTCGGGCGGAGCTTCTCGGCCAGGGAGCGCTGCTCGGGGGTGAGCACCGCGTTAATCCGCGCCTGGACCTTCGCTCGCGCCACCAGGCGCTCCGTTTCCAGGGAAGCCAAAGCGGTCGCCGCTCCGCGCACCGCCTGCTCGTTGAACTCCGGGGCCAGTTCGAGGCGATGCAACTGCTCGCGCAGTTCGAATTCCTTCTCCATCTTCGCCCGCCCTTTATCCCGCTGCTCGCTGAGGATGGAGCCGATCTGCTTCTTCTGGGCCTCGGTTAAATCCAGCACCCGCGCCAGGTGCGCCGGGAATCCGTCCGGGGCGTCGGAAGCGTGCCGTTCCGGCGGAAGAGGCGCATCCGGGCCACCCGGCATCGCATGGCAGGCGAAAGCCGCCCCGAAGAGCGTGACCACCGCCACGAGAACAATCATGTTCTTTCTCATCATCTTTCTCCTTTGAGTGAAGTAGGAAACCGGTCTGCTCCTCGAAATCTTGAAACTGTTCTACAGTTCTTCGTTCGTCACCCCTCGCCCACCGGGAGAGGGGACGGGGTGAGGGCGGCGGAACCCGAGGCGACGTAGAACGTAGAACCTCAGGTGCCTCTGAATGCTACGCCAGGTCCGCGTTAAGTTGGGTCAAGAGATGTGCGAATTTGTCAGAAGAGGGTTTGCGAAAGGAGGCGGATCTTTACATTTCTTAACAGCACCCGCTCTGCGTTTTCCGTTATACTTGCCGTTAAAAAATGGAGTCAGATCGAAAAGATGGCTAAGAGAATACTCATCATTGATGATGACACGGGGCTGTGCGAGCTGCTGGGAAGTTACCTGGCCAGCGAGGGGTACGCCGTCGATGCGGTTCATGACGGAGCGGAAGGTGCGGACAAGGCGATATGCCGCGACTACGCCTTCATCGTCCTGGACGTGATGCTGCCGACCCTGAACGGGTTCGACGTGCTGCGCCGGATCCGGCAGAGTTCGCAGGTCCCGGTGCTGATGCTGACCGCGCGCGGCGACGAGATCGACCGGATCGTGGGGTTGGAGATGGGGGCGGACGATTACCTTCCCAAGCCCTTCAACCCGCGGGAGCTGGTGGCCAGGCTGCGGGCGATCCAGCGGCGCAACGACGCCTTTCCCGCCGGAGCCGAGCCCAGGCCCGACCTGTTGCAGGTGGGGGACGTCAGCCTCGACCTCGGCGCCAGGACGGTGAGTTGTGCCGGAACCCCTATCGAGCTCACCTCCCTCGAGTTCTCGGTGCTGGAGGCGCTGGTGCGCCAGGCGGGCAACGTGATGAGCCGGGACGATCTGACCAGGCAGGCACTCGGGCGCGAGTTCAGCAGCTTCGACCGGAGCATCGACGTCCATGTCAGCAGCCTGAGGAAGAAACTGGGGCCCGCCGCCGGTGGCGAAGAGCGCATCAAGTCCGTGCGCGGCGTCGGCTACATCTACGCCTTCTCCTCCGCCAACCGCCCCTACTGACAGCCCGTAACCGCCCCTCCCACCACCGAGGTGGCCCCGAAAGCAACGGCCCTCCCCGGCGGGCCTTTCATCGTCAATTGTCAATCGCCCATTGTCAATTGCGCCAAGGCCTCTATGCGCACCATCTTCGTCAAACTCTTCATGTGGTTCTGGCTCTCCACCATCGTCTCCGGCGCGGTGTTCTTCCTGATCGCCTTCAACCTGCGGCTCTCCCCCCTGCGCGACGAGCACAGGCGGCACATCGAGTCACAGCAGCAGGAGGTACTCGGGCAGGCGCTGACCATCTACGGAAGCACGGCGGCTGCCCTGACCGAGAAGGAGGGGAGCCCGTTGTCCGTCGACGTGCTGCAGCGGCGCGAGCGCGGTCCCAAAGTGTACCTGTTCGCGGCCGACGGCACGCCGATCTCCCAGGCACCCCCCCCCGCTCTCGCCGCGGCGGTACGAAGCCGCCTCGCGGGGACCGGCGCCGACCGCCCCGAGGGCCGGATCGTGATGGTGAGGGTGCAGGGGCCATCGGGGAGGCAGTACCTCGCGGCAGTCGAGCCGCACCCGGGTCCGCCCACCCTTGGGCAGCCCCCTCCCCTGCACCTGCCGCCGCTTTTCTGGCTGCAGGTGGCGATCACCTTCGTGATCAGCGGCGCCGGTTGCTATGGTCTCTCCTGGCGCCTGACCGCGCCGGTGCGCCGTCTGCGTGCCGCCGCACAGGGGCTGGCCGCCGGCGACCTCGGCAGCAGGGTCAAGGTGAGTCAGCGGGAGACGGGGTACGAGTTGAACGACCTGGGACAGGATTTCAATCTGATGGCGGCGCGCATCGAGAAACTGGTGCTGGCCCACAAGCAGTTGGTACGGGACGCGTCGCACGAGCTCCGCTCCCCGCTGGCGCGCCTCAACGTGGCGCTGGGGATCGCCCGCAAGGAGACGGCCGGTTCCGCGGCCGGAGCCCTGGACCGGATCGAGTACGAGAGCGACCGGCTGAACCTGTTGATCACCGAACTGCTCACCCTGAGCAAGCTCGAGGAGGGTGGTGAGGTCGCCAGGGGCGAGATCGACCTGGCGCAACTGGTGGAGGAGGTGACGCGCGACGCGGACTTCGAGGCCTGCGCGGCCAACCGCCACGTCCACGTCACCTCGACTGCGGAGCTTAAACTTCACGGGAACCGCGAGCTTTTGAGCCGCACCCTGGAGAACGTGGTGCGAAACGCGGTGAAGTACACCGCGGAGGAAACCGGCGTGGAGATCACGCTGGAGCGGGGGCGGGAAGAGGCGGTGATCAGGGTGCGGGACCACGGCCCGGGTGTCCCCGAGGACCAGCTCACCGACATCTTCCGCCCCTTCTACCGGGTTGCCGAGTCCCGCGACCGCAAGAGCGGCGGCACCGGCATCGGGCTGGCCATCGCGGAGAAGACGGTCGCCCTGCATGGCGGCAGCATCGCCGCGCGGAACCTCCCCGAAGGGGGGCTGGAGGTGGAAATCCGCCTACCGCTGTGACGCCGCGATCGCCGGGAGATGGTGCCGGAGCGAGATCATCACTTTCATCGAAAAGAAAAAGGGGAGGCTGCTTACCAGAAGCAGCCTCCCCTTTTCGTTTTGCCAGGAGCGCCTGTTTTATCTCGTCACGGTCAGGGTGCTCGAGGTCTTCCAGTCGCTCTCGACGTAACCTGCCTTGGTCGCCTTGACCCGGAACAGGTAGCTCCCCGTGGTGAGGCCGCTCATGGTGGTGGCGGTGGAGGTCCCGCTGTAGACCTGGCTCCAGGTGGCCCCGCCGTTGGAGCTTCGCTGCAGCGTGTAGGTCGAGCCGCTGACGCTGCTGCTCCAGCTGACCGAAACCGTGCCGGTGGTGTTGGTGGAGGGCACGGTGATGCTCGCGGGAGCCCAGCAGGTCAAGGTGACGGTCAATGTCGCCGAGGTCTTCCAGTCGCTGTCGACATAGCCGGTTTTCGCCGCCTTGACACGGAACAGGTAGCTGCCGTTGCCCAGGCCGGTCAGGCTGGTGGCGGTCGCGGTGCCGCTGTAGACCTGGACCCAGGTGATCCCGCCGTCGGTGCTCTTCTGAACGGTGTAGTTGGCGCCGGTGCCGCTGGAGCTCCAGCTCACCGAGATGCTCCCCGTGGTGCTGCTGGTGGGGACGTTGATCTGCGCCGGCATGGTGCAGGCCAGCGCCACGGTCACCGTGGTGGAGGTGGTCCAGTCGCTGTCGAGGTAGCCGTTCTTGGACGCCTTGACCCGGAACAGGTAGCTGCCGCCCGGCAAGGTCAGCGTGGTGGCGGTCGAGGTGCCGCCGTATGCGTTGACCCAGGTGGTGCCGCCATCGGTACTTCTCTGCAGGGTGTAGGTGGAACCGCTGGCGCTGGGGCTCCAGCTCACCGAGATCGTCCCGGTGCTGCTGGTGGAGGGGAGGTAGATCGATGCCGGGGCCCAGCAGGCGAGCGTCACGGTGAGGGCGTGCGACACCGTCCAGCTGCTGTCGGAGAAGCCATCCTTCATCGCCTTGACCCGGAACAGGTAGCTGCCGTTTCCGAGCCCACTGAGGGCGGTGTCGGCGCCGGCGCCGCTGTAGGCGTCGTTCCAGGTGACCCCGCCGTCGGTGCTGACCTGCATGAGGTAGCTCGCGCCGGGGACCGCGGTCCAGCTTATGGAGACCGCGCCCGTGCCGCTACCGGTCGGTACGGTGATCTGCGCCGGGGCGGTGCAGATGTTGGAGCCGAAGCGTACCGAGATGGTGTGGCTGGCGCTCACGTTGGCGAAGCTGTAGCTCGTCACCGCCCCTACCGAGGCGCCGTCCACCAGGACCTCCAGGATGCGGTATCCCTGGTTCGGTGTGATGGTGTAGAGCGCGCCACCACCGGGGGTGACCACCATCTGGCCGACCGGGGTCAGCGAGCCGGGGCCGGTCGAGCTGGCCGTGATGCTGTAGGAGGTGGCCGGTTCGGCCACGGTGAAGTCGGAGAAGGAGGTCGTGACGCCGCACACCTTGTTGTTGGTGGTGTCGACCACCGTGGTGATGTCTTCCCAGCGGCCGGTGCTGCCGTTGAGGTGCATGAGGCGCAGATACGGCGAGTTCTCCGCGAAGCGCAACGCGCTCGGGTCGTAGGTGATGCAGACGGTGACCGGGGCGCCGCTGTAGTTCACGTTGCTGTCGGGGTGGATGTCGAAGGCGGCCCCGCCCAGCACCTTGAAGTTGGGGGGATCGGCCGGCGTGGCCGGGGTGGCCGATACGGTGCCGGTGCTCCCGTCGCTGGTCTGCACGCTGGTGAACTTCAGCGAGACCTCGCCGGCCGGGACCACGGTGACGTTCCTCCCCACGGGAACCGCCGTCGAGATGGGATCGAGCGCGATGCGGCCGAAGCAGACCGTCCCCGGCACGGACGCGCACCTCATCTGGGTATTGTTGAGGCCGTAGCCGGTGAGGGTCGGCTGCACGGTGACGAAGGTCCCCGGCTTGCTGCGCACGACGAAGATGCCGTTGGCGGCGGTGCTGTCCCCGCCCAGGGCCGAGCCGTCGAAGTACTCAGGCTGGTAGCCGTTGTCGGCGCTGACGGTCGCCCCGGAAATGGACTGGCGGGCGACCTTGTCGTAGAGGTTGCCGATGATGGCGCCCATGCTGGTGTCGATCCCCATCGCCGCGACTTCGGCCGGGGTGTAGAGGGTCATGGTGATCCCCTGGCTGGCGACGATGCTGAGCTCCCTGGAATAGGTGGTGACGTAGCCCGGCACGTCGATCTTCAGCTGCAGCATTTGCCCGGCAGTGACGTTGGCGCGGAAGTTCCCGCCGGGATCGGTGTAGCCGGCGATCGGAACGGTGTCGTAGGCGATCTGGACGTAGGCGCCCGGCACGGCGAGACCCGCCGAATTGACCACCCGGGTGTTGAGGACCGCCTGGTAGGGAGCCGGGGGCTCGGTGATCAGCTTGATGCCCCCCTGCCCCAGCGAACCGGCCGGCAGCGGGTTCAGTTGCAGCTGCCCGGAGACGTAGCCCGGCGCGCTGGCCGAGATGACCACGGCGTCGCTGTCGGCGATGCCGGTGATGGTGTAGTAGCAGTCTCCGCCGGCCGCGCATCCCGCCGACATCTGGACCGGGTACAGGGTTCCCGGCTGCAGGGTGCTGACGGCGGTGACCGTCGCGGTCGGGATGGTGTAACCGGTGACGAAGTCGGAGACCCTCCCCCGTATCGCGGCGGTGTTGGGATCGCCGCCCCACTCGGTGACCTCGGCGTCGCTGTAGATGGTGCGCGGCTCGAGCACCACCGGCGCGCTGTAGGTCTGGGTCTTTGAGTACCAGTCCCGGTAACCCGGCTTGCTGATCCGGTAGGAGAACGGTATGTACCTCGGGATCAGCAGCACGAAGCTGCCGTCGGGCCCGGTGACCGCCGGGGAGGAGAGGCTTTCCAGTACCTCGACCACCGCCCCTTCCACCGGCCGTCCGGCGGAGTCCACCACCTTCTGGGTCACGGTGGCCATGTCAGGATCGAGCTGGAACAGCACCTGGATGTTGTGCGGCGCGGTGACCTGCTCGAAGAGGTAGTAGTCGGCGTTGCCGACCGAGACCCCGTCCACGAAGACGTCCTTGATCTCGTAGCCGTCCTCCATGTACATGTGGTATTCCTGGCTCCCGCCGACGGGGACGAAGGTCACCCCTGCCGGGTCGATCTTGCCCTTGCCGTCCAGCACCGAGGCGGTGACCTGGTAGGCGCTCTCCATGAATACCACCTTGATCACGTGGTTTTGCCGCACGTCGGAGAAGACGTAGCTTTCCACGGGGCCGATCGCGACGTTGTCGACATAGACTTGGTCGATGTGATAGCCGGGGGCGGGGACGATCTGGTACGCCTGCTGTCCCCCCTCGGCGACGACGCTGAAGCCCGAGGGGTAGATGGCGCCCCCGGGGGCCGCGGCCGCGTCCACGATGTAGCTCCTGGCTCCCGCCTGCCCCGACTGCAGGATCAGTTGGTTGAAGCCGACGGCGACGAAACTTCCCGCGCCGTAGGTCACCGCGTTGAACGTGTTGGTGGTGATGCCGGTATTGACGCGGCTCCAGGTGAAACCGTCCGGCGAGGTGAGGATGGTCCCCCCCTCCCCGACCGCCACGAAGGCGCCGTTGCCGAAGCTCACCCCGTTGAGGATGCTGTCGGTCCCCGAGTGGGCCAGGCTCCAGTAGTTGCCGTCAACGGAGGTGAGGATGGTTCCCTTCATCCCCACGGCGACGAAGGTCCCGTTGCCGTAGGCGATGCTGTAGAGCATCCCGCCGCCGGTCCAGGGGACCGTGCTGTAGGACCAGGAGACGCCGTCGGGGGAGGTGACGATGCCGCTGCCGTACGAGGCGACAAAGCGGTTGTTGGCGAAGGTGACGGCGCCGAAACTCCCCATGCCGAAGGATACCGGCATCCAGTTGACACCGTCGTCGGATACCCTGAGCACGCCGCCGGTCCCCACCAGTACGTACCTGCCGTTGCCGTAGGCCACGCCGCGCAGCGAATAGGGGGTGCCGAACGTGGTCATGTCCCAGTTGTGGCCATCCAGGGAGGTGAGCATCGTCCCGGAGTTGCCGACGGCGAACAGCTTGCCCTGAACGTAGCTGACGTTTCTCATGCTGGCGGTGGTCGGCTGCGTCACGCGCTCCCAATTGATGCCGTCGGGGGAGACGCTCAGATTGCCGTTAGGACCCACCGCGCAGTAGACGCCATTGCCGTAGCCGACGCCCCAGTAGTTACCGGTTTGCAGGTTGAGCGCCGCGGAGCGCCAGGCGGTGGCGGCCGGGGTGGTCGAGATGTTCAGCCCTCCGCGGGTGCCGGCGAAGAAGGTGCCGTTGATGCAGCCAAGACTTCTGAAGCTGTACGCGCCGGCGCTGACGGTGGTAAAGGTGACCGGGCTCCAGGAGACGCCGTCATAGGACATGTAGGCGCGCCCCACGGAAAGACCGCCGGCGAGGAAGTAGCCGTTGCCGTAGGCGATGCCGTAGAAGCTGCCGGCCGAGCTCATGGACTGCCACCAGCTGTTGCCGCCGTCGGCGGAGGAGAGGATGGCGCCGCTCCCCACCGCGACGAACCTCCCGTTGCCGTAGGAGACCCCGCGCAGGGTGCTTTGGGTCCAGGATTCGACGCGGTACCAGGACTTGCCGTAATCCGAGCGGAGCACGGTGCCGGATTCGCCGACCGCGACGTAGGAGCCGTCGCCGTAGGATACCGAGGTGAGGTCGCTGGTCACGCCGGTGTTCCCCTGGAACCAGTACTCGCCGTCGCCGGAGTGCAGGGCGGTGCCGCCCCCGCCGACCACGACGAACTTGTCGCCGCTGTAGATGACGCTGTAGAGCGGGAAGCCGGTGCCGGTGGCGACGCGGTTCCAGGTGAAGCCGTCCGTCGAGCGCAGCATCACCCCGCCGGCCCCGACGGCGATGAAGCTGTTGTTGCCGAAGGCGACGCCGTAGAGGGCGGCGCTGGTGCCGGAAGCGACCTGGATCCAGGTGTTGGTGTCGGTCGAGGTGAAGATGGTGCCCGGCTCGGCCACGGCGACGTAGAGGCCATTGCCGTAGGCGACCGCGCTCACCGCGCCCCCGCGCCCGGGGATGTTGCGGGGCGTCCAGTCGTAGGCGCTGGAGCCGTCATCGGCCCGCTTCAGCGTCACCCCGCCCTGCGCCACGCCGCCGGGAGGAACCACCGGGGACTTGAATTCGGCCGGGAGGTACCCCGGCGCCGAGACGGTGACGCGCACCGCGTCGTAGGGGATCACGTTGAGGACGGTGTAGGAGCAGACCCCGGTCCCGGTGCCGCAGGCGGCGGCGTAGGCGACGCCGTACTGCAGGCCGGGCTGGTACAGGCTCTCCGCCAGGACGGAGATGTTGTCGATCGCGCTGCCGTCGGCGCTGTCGACCGCCTTGCCGTGGATGACCCCGTAATCGGGCGAACCGCCCCACGAGGCGACCTGGGCGTCGGTGAAGATGGTGCGCGAGGAGAGAACGGCGGGCGAGGTGAAGAACATGTCGCGCGAGTAGTAGCTGCGGTACCCCGGCATGCTGATCACGGTGAAGAAGGTGGTCCCCTTGGGGACGTTGAGGACGTAGGTACCGTTCACGTCGGTGACCGCGAACAGGGACGGCTCCCCCACCACCTGCACCATCGCGCCGGCGATGCCGCGTCCGTTGGTGCCGACCACGGTCTGGGTCAGGGTCACGGTCTCGTAGGGAGCCTGCGGGGTGACGGTGACCGGCTGGGAGGCGGGTCCAGAACCCGCCGCGTTCAGCGCCCGGACCTGCACGCCATAGCTTGTCCCGTTACTGAGGCCGGTTACGGTGATCGGGCTGGCGGTGCCGGAGATGCACAGTTCCGGCACGATGACGCCATCCTTCATCACGTCGACCTTGTACAGATCGATGGGGCTGCCACCGTTGTCCGCGGGAGCGCCGAAGCTGACGATGGCCAGGCCATTACCTGCCACCGCGGTGACGTTGGTGGGGGCGGAGGGAGGTGCAATGGGCGAGGCCTGCGTGCTGACGACGCGGAAGAGGCCAGCGCCCTGGGTGGTGCCGGCGTAGACCCGCTCGTGGTTGCCCGGAGCGACGGTGAGCCGGGAAACGTTGCCCTTCTCGCCCCCCAAGCCGCTGTCGAAGCTGTTCCAGGTGCTTCCGGCGTCTTGCGAGCGGAAAACCCCGCTCACGCCGTTGGTCCCGACAAAAGCGGCGTAGAGGGTGCCGTTGCCGGTCGGATCGAGAGCGAAGGCGCGGACGCTGAGCCCGGGGATACCGGCGTCGATGACGCTCCAGGTCTGCCCGCCGTTGTTGCTCTTGTAGAAACCGTAGCCGTAGGGGGCGAAGTAGACCGTGTCGTTGAGTACCGGATCCACGGCGAGCATGCCGACGCTCATCCCGGCCGCGAGGCCCTGGGTGATGCTGAACCAGGTCGAGCCGCCGTCTGTCGACTTATAGACGCCGTTATCGGTCCCGGCATAGAGGGTGCCGGCACTCCTGGCATCGACGGCGAGGGCGAACACGTTGTTGGAGGGAAGCCCGGCCATCGAGTTCATCTGCCAGGAATAGCCGCCGTTGTCGGTGCGGTAGATGCCGTTGGACAGGGCGTAGACCCTCTGAGTGGCATGGGGATCGACCACCAGGGATCCGACGAAGGTGTTCGGGAAGCCGTTGTCGATCTTGTTCCAGGTGAGGCCGCCATCCTCCGACTTCAGCGGTCCGCCCGAGTAGGTTCCCGCGTAGATGGTGGCGCTGTTCTGGGGATCGATGGCCAACGACATGAAGGTGGTGTCGTTCACCCCGTTGTAGAGACGCTGCCAGGTCGTGCCGGCGTCGTCGGAGCGCAACAGCCCGGCGCCGTGCGTACCCACGAACACCCTGGAGCTGTCGGTCGGGCTCACGGCCAGTGCGCCGATCACGCTGCTGGTGAGGCCGGCAACCGACTTGTTCCACACCGCGCCGCCGTCCTGGGACTTGAAGAACGCGGTGTCGGTGCCGGCGTAGAGGTTCTGGCCGTTGGCGGGGTCGACCGCGAGGCACTGCACCGAGTACTGGTAGCTGACCCCGCTGCCGCTGTTTTGCCAGGTCACGCCGCCATCGGTTGATTTCTGGAGTCCCTGGTAGGTCCAGATGTACAGCACCTGGCTGTTGGTCGGGTCTATGGTGAGGAACGAGGAGCTGGAATTGAAGCTGTGCAGCGGGGTCCAGTTCCCCCCCGCGTCGACGGACTTGTAGATGCTGGCGCTGCTCTGCGCGTAAAGAACGCGGCTGTCCGCCGGGTCGATGGCGAGACGGTAGACGTTGAGATAGGTAAGACCGCCGTTGGCGGCGTTCCAGCTCGCGCCCCCGTCACTGGACTTGAATACGCCGTTGTCGGTCCCCGCGTACACGGTCTGCGCGTCCCGCGTGTCGACCGCCAGCGCCGTCACGTTGGCACTGGCGACTCCGGCGCCGGCGGGGCTCCAGGTCACACCGCCATTCACGGTCTTCAGTATCCCGTTACCGCCATCGCCCGCCACCATGTAGGCGACCTCGGCATTGGTCGGGTCGACCGCGAAGACGGGACGGATCCAACCGGAATAGACCTTGCTCCAGGTGGCGCCACCATCGGTCGACCTGCTCACGCCGTTGCCATGCCCGCCGGCGTAGACGATCCGGCTGTCACTGCGAGCGACTTCGACGAAGGCGAGGGCCGATCCCCAAAGACCGGATTGCTGCCAGGAATCGCCACCGTTGACGGACTTGAAGACCCCGCCCCCGGTGTCGGTGACGGCGTACAGGGTCCGGCTGTCGTTGCGATCCACGGCTATGGCGCTGATGGGCCCGCCAATCCCGGCGGTCCGCTCCCAGACATTGACGGTACCGGGGAGGGTGCCCGCCCCCTCGCCCGGGGTGACCGCGTTGGAGGCCTGCGACGTCACGCCGGCTCCCCCGGCCTGGTTCACGGCGACCACGGAGAAGGCATAGCTGGTGCCGTTGGTGAGCCCGGTCACGGTGATGGGGCTGCCGGTGCCTCCGGCCGTGACGAACCCGGGGTAGGAGACGACCTGGTAGGAAACGATGGGGCTGTAACCGTCGTAGGACGGGGGGGTGAAGCTTACCGTGGCTTGGCCGTTGCCGGCCACCGCGCTGACGGCGGTGGGGGCGCCGGGGAAGTCCGCCGCGATGACGGCGGCGGAGGGGGCCGAGGCCGGGCCGGTACCCGCGGCGTTGGTCGCGGTGACGGTGAAGGTGTAGCCCACGCCCGGGGTGAGCCCGTAGATCGCGATGCCGCTCGCCGTGCCGGTCGCGGTGAGCCCGCCCGGATTCGCGGTGACGGTGTAGAGGCTGACCGGGCTTCCGCCGTCGTCGGCCGGAGCGGTGAAGCTGATGAGCGCCTTGCCGCAGCCCGGCTGCGCGGTCACGTCGGTCGGCGCGCCGGGGATGGCATAGAGGGGGGGCGAGTCGGAATAGGTGTTGAACTCCCCGATCCGGAACGGCACCGGGTTGGCCACATCGCCGCCGATGTTGTTGCCGGCTCCCAGTTGGCCGTAACGGTTGGATCCCCATCCCCAGATGCTGCCGTCTCCCTTGAGGGCGAGGCTCGCCCCCCCACCGGCGGCAACCGTGGTGACGTCGCCGAACCCGGGGATGAGCATGGCGTCCGCATGGGTGTTGGTGTCCGCGGTGCCCAGACCGAGCTGACCGAACAAGTTCGCGCCCCAGGACCAAACCGCGCCGCTGCTGGTCAGGGCGAGGTTGTGCAGGTTGTCCGCGACTATCGCCGCCGCGCCGGAGAACTCCGGCCTGCGGTACGGGCTCGCGTAGATGCCACCCGAATAGGACCCGGAGCTCCCCTGGGCGGAGGTGACGTTGCCCCACTGGTAGGCCCACCCGCCGCTCGTTACCGCCAGCACCTGGTTTTCCGCCCCGGACAGCGCGGCGACCCCGCTCAGGCCCGGGACCAAGGCTGGGACCGGGTGCCGGTCAAAGTCCCACCTGCCGTTGCCGAGCTCGCCGGAAATGTTGGATCCGGCCGCCCAGACCGTTCCGTCCCCGTTCAAGAAGGCGCCGTAGTAGTTGCCGGCGGCGACTCCGATGGCCCCAGTGCCACCGGTGACCTGCGCGGGCTGCGGGTTGGAGTCGGCGCTGTCACCGGTACCGAGCTGCCCCAGGCTGTTATCCCCCCAGGACCAGACCGTCCCGTCCCGTTTGAGCGCGAGGCTGTGACGCATGCCGGTGGCGACGGCGGTGACGTCCGTGATCCCTCCGATCATGATCGGCGTCGAGTACACGGTGCCGTCCACGGTCCCGGGGCCGAAGACGCCATTGACGCTCTCCCCCCATCCCCAGACGGTGCCGTCCTTTTTGAGGGCGAGGGCGTGGTTGGAGTGAGCGGTGATTGACACCACCTCGGCGAGTCCCTTGACCCGCACCGGCAGGGCCTTGTCGGTCCTGGTCCCATCCCCCAGCTGGCCGTAGTCGTTTCTCCCCCAGGCCCAGACGCTGCCGTCGCTCTTCAAGACGGCGCTGAAGCCCGCTCCCTCGGCGATCTGCGGCGCCACCGTCTTGTAGATCCCGCCGGACGCGATCCCCGCGTACACCGTGTGCCTGCCCCCCTGGTCTATGGCCAGGGAGGTAACGGACGCCTGCGGCGGGAGACCTTCGGCGAAGAGGCTCCAAGAGTCACCGCCGTCGGTGGAGCGGAAGAGGCCGCCGTAGCCGAAGGCGTAGACGGTGCGTCCGTCGGCGGGGTCCACTTCCACGATGACGGCGGCCGGGGTCGCGGGAGTGGTGCTCCAGGAAGCGCCGCCATCGACGGATTTGTAGAGCCCCGAGCCGGTGGCGGCGAAGAGAACCCCCGGGTTACGACGATCCATGGAGAGGTAGCTGACGTGCTGGGTCTCGGGAATCCCCGCACCCACGGCCGACCAGGAGGCGGCCCCGTCGGTCGACTTGTACACGGCGTACCCCGCGTTGGTCGAGGCGATGGCGAAGAGGGTCAGGTTGTTGAACGGATCGAGATAGATGCGATACACGCTGAGGCCCGGCAGCCCGCTGTTCCCCGAAGTCCAGGAAACGCCGCCGTCGCTGGATTTGAAGACGCCGTTCGCGGTCGCCTCATAGAGCACTCGGCTGTCCGCGGGGTCCACGACCACGGAGGTGACGTACCTCGAGACACCGCCTCCTTGCGGCCCGCTCATTTCCGCGCTCCAGGTCTGGCCGAGGTCGGTGGTCTTGTACAGGCCCCAGAAGGTGCCTGCGAAGACGGTGGCGCTATTGTCGGGATCCACGGTGAAGGAGAAGATGGCGCTGGGTTCGTACAGGTTGGCGGCGAAGGGCTTCCAACTGCGGCCGGCATCGGTCGAACGGAAGGTTCCGTTTTTCGATATGGTGAACACGTTGTTACCGTTGTGCGGGTCGATGACGACGCGGTCCGAGGTAGACGCGGTGAGCCCTTTGTCGGCCGCGTTCCAGGAGGCTCCCGCGTCGGTGCTCTTGTAGAGGCCGCGATAGGTTGCCGCGTAGACGATATTGCCGTCCGTCGGGGCGATGGCGACCGAGTAGACCCAGGTGTTGTGACCGGAGATGGGCACCTTGGTCCAGGTCGCGCCTCCATCAGCGGACCTGCGCACGGTGCCGTAATCCTCCGCCGAGGAATATAACGTACCGCCGCGGGTGGGATCGATGGAGAGGCCGGTCTGCGCGTAGAAATCGGGAGCATCAAGGACCTGGCTCCAGGTCGCGCCGCCGTCGCTCGACTTGAACACGTCGCTCTTACGCGTCTCGGCATAGATGGTTCCGCCGCTGACCGGGTCGACTACGACCGAGAGGACTTCCCTTCCTTCCATGCCGCTCCCCGCGACCGTCCAGGAGCCGCCGCCATCAACGGACTTGTAGACGCCGGTATCCAGCCCGGCGTAGAGGGTCCCGCCGTTACGCGGATCAACGGCTAGGGCGTTGAGGAGACCGGGGAGGAGGCCGGCGTTACTGCTGCTCCAGGTCGCACCGGAATCGGAACTTTTCCGAAAGTAGCCGCCGTCGATCACGTAGATGTTACGGGAGTCAGCCCTGTCGAAGACGATGGAGCGGGGATACATGCTGCTGTTCAGCTGCCAACTCGACCCGCCGTTGACCGACTTGTAGAGTGCGCTACTGGTGGCGGCGTAGACGACCTGCCGGTTACCCGGGTCGATGGCCAGGGCGCGCACAAACAAGCTGCCGAGTCCCCGGTTCACCGGGGTCCAAAAGCCCCCGCCGTCCGTCGACTTGTAGACGCCACCCCCCTGCAGCCCGACGTACACGGTATTGGCATCGGTGGGGTCCACCGCCAGCACGTCCACGTAACCGCCGTCCGGTCCCGCCGTCTGCTGCCACAACATCCCGGCGAACGCCGGCGCCGCCAGCAACAGCGACACCACCAGGAGAACCGCCCCCCAGACACCTCTCATCTTTCCGGCCATTGCCCCTCCTCAAACCACACATTCAATGTCAAAGATAAATCTGCGCGAACGCCTCCGGCCGCAGGAGTGAAAAAAAACACGGCTGCGCCGCCACAGGCGTCAATCAACATAGGGAATTTACATTAAAAGGTCGGCTGGAGGCGGGGGGAGAGACGGGCGAGGGCGGAGGCCCAGCGGACGAATAAAAGTTGCCGCTGCGTTGCAAACCTCTCTCCAAAAACACTAAATTCAATGAGTTGGCGGGCTTTACGTATACACTAAAGGCGACGCGGCACAGCCGCCCGGCGAAAGGGCGGCGTTTTTCGGCGATATCACCGTAAAAAGGTAACGATATGGCAACGAATTGATTAGCGACCGCGGCGCCGGACTCGCCTTCCCGAGACGGGGAAAGGCGCGATGGCGGCATGGCTGCGGGCGCATCACGACTCGGCTTTGCCGCCGGTTTTTAGGGAGGGATGTTTCGGGAATTGAAGCGTGATGGTGGTTCCGTGTCCGGGGCGACTCCAGGCGGAGACGTCGCCGTTGTGCATTTCCATGATCGCCTTCACGATGGCGAGCCCAAGGCCGGTGCCGCTGTGGTGCGAGCCGGACTTGGCCCGGTAGAACCGGTCGAAAAGAAAGGGGAGGTGTTCTGAGTAGATGCCGCAGCCGGTGTCGGCCACGATTATCTCGACCTCGCCGTTACTCCCCTTGGACGAGGAGATGGTCACTTCCCCTCCGGCGGGGGTGTAGGCGAGGGCGTTGCTGATCAGGTTGCTGAGGGCCCGGCGAAAGAGGGTCCGGTCCCCCCAAAACGAGGCGTCGACGCGCGAAACCAGGGCAATCCCCGCCGTGGCGGCCTCGTCGGAGAAGTAGTCGACCACTTCCTCGACCTCGGTCCCGGCGTCGAGCTTCTCGAACATCAGGTCGTTCTTCTCGTTGTCGGCACGGGCCAGAAAGAGCAGCTTGTCGATCACCGCGGCCAGCCGCTCGTACTCGGTGAGGCTCGAGGAGATGATCTCCTGGTACTCCTGCGGGCTTCTCTGCTGCGAGAGGGCGATCTCGGCCTCCAGCATCAGGTTGTTGATCGGGGTGCGCAGCTCGTGGGCGAGGTTCCCCGAGTAGTGCGAAAGCCTCTGGAAGGAGCTCTCCAGCCTGGCCATCATGGCGTTCACCGACTCGACCACGGAGTGCATCTCGCTCGGGAAGCGCGCCGGCTCGAGCCGGGTGTTGAGCCGGCTGCCGGTGATGGTCCTGATGGAGCCGCTGAACTCGTCCAGAGGCCGCAAGCCCCGCTTGACGACGATATACGAGCTGGGAATGGCGAAGAAGAAGGCGCCCAGACCAAAGAGCAGGAGGTAGGTACGGTACACCCCCACCAGCTGATCGTGCTCGGTCAGGTCGAGACCTATCTGCAGGCGCCAGTCACGGGACTCGGAGACGGGATCGGTGAGCCGCGCGGTCCTCAGCAGGTAGTTGGCGCCGCGGGCGTGGTACTTTTTCGACCGGGTGTCTCCGGGCGGCGGAAAGGCGGCGGGGGGTAGCACGCCGCGCATGTTGGGGCAATCGACGATCACGTTCCCATCGCGGTCCACGATGCGCATCAGTATGCAGTTGGTCGCGTCTTCCCCCTGCGCTTCCGCCTGCATCACCTGCCTGATGGCGTGGAGGCCGGAGGGGGTGCTCAGCAGGGCGCGCACGGAGCTGATTTCCCCCTGCAACTGCTCGGTGCCGGAATCGTGGATGTGCTGCACCAGCTTGAAGTACAGGAGCAGGGCGCACAAGGCGAAGCCGATCACGATGGAAACGATGTACAGCACGGCCAGGTTGTGGGCCATGGAGCGGACCTGCCGCCGGCCTTCACTTTCCCGGGAATCGGGCTCACTCATCGCGATCCTCGAGCACGTAACCGACGCCGCGCACCGTGTGGATCAGCTTCCTGTCGAACGGCCCGTCCACCTTGGCCCGCAGCCCGGCCAGCTTCACGTCCACGATCTTCAGGTTGGCGTCGAAACCGAGGTTCCAGACCGCCTCCGCGATGCGCAGGCGCGACTGCACCTCGCCGGCGCGGCGAATCAGCATGGAGAGAAGCGCGAACTCCTTGGGGGTGAGCTCCAGGTGCTTGCCGGCGCGGGTCGCCTTGCGGGCGAAAAAGTTGACGGTGAGATCGGCCACCTGCACCTCGTCCTGCTGCAGCACCTGCCCCCGGCGCAACAGCGCCTGGATCCGGGCACAGAGCTCGCCGAAGGAGAAGGGCTTGACCAGGTAGTCGTCGGCGCCGGACTGCAGCCCGCAGATCCGGTCGTGCACCTCGTCCCGCGCGGTAAGCATGATCACCGGCGTGCTTTTCCCAGCCTGGCGCAGCCTCTTCACCACCTCGAAGCCGTCAATGCCGGGGAGCATCAGGTCGAGGATGATCAGCTCATACTGCTTCTCCTTGGCCATGGCGAGCCCTTTCAGGCCGTCACCGGCGATGTCGGCGTTGATGCTGACCTCCGCCAACCCCTTGCGCAGCTGTTCCGCTGTTTTGTCAGAATCCTCTATGATAAGGAAGTTCATACCAGGCCCTTTCCCAGGCTTTCGCCCGACGCGTCCCTCAACAGAACGCCGTGCGGTATCCCCAATAAATGCCCCCGCCTATCACGACGAAGAGCAGCACGTGCTTGATCACCAGCATCTTGCGCCTGGTCGCCTCGGTCTCGGTGCCGTAGAAGTTGTCCACGTAGGTGAAGCTGCGCACCCCGCCGGTGGCGAAGATGATCACCGCCGCCGCCACGCTGTTCCAGAAGAAGAAGCGCTCGATGGTCGCCAGCGTACCGGCGACCAGCGGCTGCTCCAGCCGAAAACCGTGCAGGAGCCGGACGGCGATGAGGGCGGAGAGCCAGTACCCGGTCATGAAGTCGTGGACGAAGCCGTTTAGCACCACGGCGATCTTTTTCACTCTATCCATTCATTCCTCCGGCCGCGTCAGGGAATCGGCGCGAAGGTGTGCGGGTGCGCCGGGCCGTCATCGTGGCCGTGCTGCATCCCTTTCACGGTCTTGACCAGCGCCTGCACCTCGGGCGGCATCTGCTTCCCCTCTTTCATCATGGCCCGCATCTGGCCGGCAAGGTACGAGTTGTTGATCAGGATGTCGAACACCGCCAGCATGAACTCCTGCTTCCAGGGGGAAAGCTCGCGCAGGTTCTGGAACTTGTGCATGAAGAACTTCTGGCTGGCCCGCCCCAGTTCGCGCTCGAGCTCCTCGAGGGTCATGTTCTTGGGCTTGATCACCGGCTCGACCAGGTTGTACTTGCGGTAGTCCAGGGTGGCCACGTACGGCTCCAGCTCCGGGTAGAGTTCGGCGTACGGCCAGGGCGCGATGGCGAGGAAGAAGGCCATGTCCGGGTTGTAATGCTTGGCGAGCTCGATGGTCTTCGCGATGCTTTCCGGGGTGTCGTCCGGCATCCCCAGGACGAACGAGGTCTCCGAGACGATGTCCGCGTTGTTGATGATGTCGATGGCGGCCTTGGACTGCTCCACCTTGGTGTTCTTGTTGAAGAGGTCCAGGGTCTCCTGGTCTCCCGCCTCGACGCCGACGTAGATGTGCTCGACCCCCGCCTCGCGGTACTTGTCCATGATGTCCGCGTCGCGCAGGATGTCGTCCACCCGGGTCTCCATGAGGAGCTTGACGCCCACCTTTCTTTCGATCATCAGGTCCAGGATGCGCACCCAGCGATCGCGATCGAAGGTCGGGATCTCGTCGGAGAGCATGGCGACCTCGACACCGTAGCTGTCGCGCAGAAGCTCCAGCTCGGCCACGAAGTTCTCGGCGCTTCGCGCGCGCCAGGAGCGCTCCCAGAAGAGCTGCTGCGAACAAAACGAGCACTTCTCCATGCAGCCGCGCGAGGAGGAGACGATGGCGAGCCGCGCGTTGTTCTTGGCGCGGTAGCGGTAAATGGGCCACTCGACCAGGTCCCACGCCATGGGGAGCGCGTCGAGGTCGGCGATCGGCGCCGCCTTCGGGGTCGCGACCACGGCGCCGTCGCGCCAGAAGGAGAGCCCCGGCACGGTGGCGGGATCGCCGCCGGCATTCAGGCAGTCGAGGAGCTTGACCAGGGTCACCTCCCCCTCGCCGCGCACCACGAAATCGACCGTGTCGTGCTCGGCCTTGAGGATCTCGTCGTAGCAGAAGGTGGCGTGTACGTTGCCGTGCACGGTGACCACCTGCGGGTTGATCTTCTTGGCCAGCGCGGTCAACTCCAGCGCGTGCGCGATGGAAGCGGTGAAGGAGGTGGTGGCGACCACGTCGGGGGCGAAGGCGCGCAGCCGCTCCTCTATTTCCGGCCATTTGTGCCACAGGCTCATGGCGTCGTAGTAGTCGACCTCGTACCCCGCCGCGCGCAGCGAGCCGGCGATATAGACGAAACCGACGTTGAGCCAGGTCCCGGCCGACTCCACGACACCGGAATGGTACGGCGGCGTGACCAGGGCTACTCTTTTTATGCTCATAACCTGTTCCTTGTTTATGTGAAAACTATAATTCAACAACCAATTCTGCTTATTATTTAATTACAATATGCCATAGGTGATCAAAAAATCAAAACGAAAAGGGCTAACTCGTATGTCTTTAATATATCTGTTACTGAATCGGAACCAGCCACAACCAAACCGGCCTGGGTGATACAGTACCTGAACGTGGTTATGCTTAAAAAGTGCGCAAAAATCCAGTTCCAAAAAGGAAATTTGCTTAACTAATAGTCACAATAATAGTCTTGACTGCTATACAACCAATAGCTAGTATAGTTAAGTCGCAAAAGTCTTCTTTTGAAGGAGTTATTCATGTCCGACACACAGAGCCTGAGCCATCGTCTCACGGACGAGATCGTCGCCATCATCGAAGCCGGGGTGGACGCCGAGCTCAGCGAGGAGAGGTTCAACGACTACTGCATGCAGCTCTTCGAGCTTCAGTACAACAGCAACGCCATCTTCCGCGAGTTCTGCGACCTGAAGAAGGTCCGCCCCGGCGACATCAGCCGCTGGCAGGACGTCCCCATGGTCTACAACGACGTGTTCAAGACCCACCTGGTCGCTTCGTTCCCGCTGGAGCAGTCGGTGATGGCCTGCCTGACCGGCGGCACCACGAGCCTCACCCAGCGCGGCCGCATCTTCCGCGACGAGGACGGGAAAAGGCTCGTCTTCGGCGCCAACAAGATGATGACCAACTCCTTCCTGTTCCCGGACTTCGAAGAAGGGAAGCGCTGCCGCATCCTGATCCTGGCCCCGAGCCCCGAGATGGCCCCCTCCATGGGGATGGCGATCGGCATGGACCAGACCCGCCAGGCCTTCGGCACGCCGGACAGCATGTTTCTTCTCGGCAAGACCGGCATCGACGTGAAGAACCTTTTGAAGGCGCTGCGCGAGTCCGAGGCGAGCGGCGTCCCGGTGGCGCTCATCGGTGCTACCGCCGCCTACGTCTACTTCTTCCAGGCCTGCCGCCGCAAGAAGATCACCTTCAAGCTTCCCGCCGGGAGCCGCGTCTGTGATGGCGGCGGCTACCGCGGCCGCTTCGGCGTGGTGACCCGCGACGACTACTACGACATGGTGCAGGAGATCCTCGACGTGCCGCGCCACTACTGCGTCAACGTCCTGGGTGAGGCGGAGACTGCGACCAACCTCTTCGACGACGCGCTGCGCCGCCACGTCAAGGGGCTTCCCGAGAAGAAGCTGGCCCGCCCGGTGCCGCCCTGGTCCCGCGTGCTGGCCATGGACATCGACGACCTCTCGCCGCTTCCCGACGGCGAGGTGGGCCTTCTGGCCCACTGGGACCTGGCCAACGTCCCCACCGTCCTCGCGGTCATCACCGACAATCTCGGCTACACCACCGACAACGGCAGGAGCTGCGAGATGGTCGGCCGCGCCAAGATCGAGAACGGCAAGGTTTCGCCGCTTCCCGACGAGGAGCGCACCATGGGTCCCATGGGCGACTCCGCCATCTTCCGCATGCTGGAGACCTACACCAACTTCTCCATCGACCTGAAGATGCGGCTCGCCAAGGACCCCAAGGTCGCCCCGAGCGTGCGCGAGGAGATCGAGGCGCGTCCCGGTTCGGTCGCCTCCTGCCCGCAGGTGGTGGACGAGATCCTCGTTTCGCAGGCGGACAAGGAAGCCGCCGAGCTGCGTGACCGGTCGCTCGGTGCCTTCAAGGACCAGACCGAGCGCCCGCTGGACTGGTTCGTGGCCGAAGCCGAAAAGCAGAAGCTGGTCGATCACCCCGCCGGGTTGAAGTCGGAAAAGCCGGCGCCGGAGCAGAAGACGAAGTAGGTTGATTTTAAGAGAGCAACATGAGCCCCCGCAGGCACCAAAAGGTACAGCGGGGGCTTTTTTTGTATCTTGGGGGGCGCCACGGCATGAAGGCTTCCCCCTCCCTGTCCCTCCCCCTCCGGGGGCGGGGACGCAAGAGCAACCGTCTAACTCTGATCCTGTCCGGGGGGGACGCAGGGGCCGCTGTCCACTCTCCTCCCCCTGGAGGGGGGAGGTTGGGAGGGGGGAAGGTTTCTCCCTCCTTGCCTCTACCTCTCTACCTCTGCCTCTTGGCCCGCACCGACTCCCTATTCGCCTTCCACTGTTCGAAGGCGATCTTGACGCCCTTTCTGACCGGCAGCTGCGACATGAGCGACAGGATGTGCGCGTACGGGAAGCCGGCCATGGGGACCTTCATCATGTGCCTGAGTACGCGCGGCAGGCTCAACTGCTCCAGGAGGCTGATGTAGAAATGCTCCTCGCGGAGCTCCGGGGTCATCATCGGATCGGGATGATCGAAGAGCGCGTACGAGCCGTTGTAGTACTCCCACCCCAGCTCGGGATAGATGTAGGGCTCGTACTCGCGGGAGAGCACCGTACCCGGGTAGGGGACCACCAGCGACGGGTGCATGGAAACGCCCAGCCGGTCCGCCACCTCGATGGCGCGCTTGAAGTCGTCGAAGGTGTCCTCGCGCGACCCCAGCATGTAGAAGAGCGACACGTCGATGCCGTGGTCCTTCAAAGTCCGCACGGCGCGCTCGCGGTCCACGCCGATCTTGCCGTTGGCCTTGTACGCCTTGAGGCTCTTTTCCGAGATGGCGTCCCACCCGACCCACACCGACAACAGGCCGCTCTCGCGCGCCGCGTTCAGCATGCGCGAACCTTCCGGCGCCAGCACGGGCCCGAGGCTCCCGAAGGCCATGTACTTCTTCGGGCTCCCCTTCAAGGCGGTGAAGAGCTCGATCGCGCGCTTGGTCTCGCTGCTCCACCAGATGTTCTCGTCGCCGATCTCGTACATCTTCTCGGGGATGGCCGCCACGTCGCGCACCACGTCCTCGATGGGACGGAAGCGGATCTTGGCGCCGAAGAAGGGTTTCACCGAGCAGAAGGTGCAGTTGAAGGGGCAGCCGCGGGATGTGTTGACGATGCGGAACTGGTGGTTGTTCTTGAGCATGCCGTAGAGCGGCGTGGGCATGCCGGTCAACTCCAGTTGCTCCCCCTTGTAGAAGGACTGGAGCGTCCCGGCGCGGAAGTCCTTCAGGACCTGCGGCCAGCAGCTCTCGGCCTCGCCTATCACCACGGCGTCGCCGTGCCCCTTGGCCTCCTCGGGCATGGCCGAGGCGTGCATGCCGCCGAAGACCACCTTGATGCCGCGCGCGCGCAGGGAATCCGCGATGTTGTAGCCCGACACCGCGGTCGGGGTCAGGATGCTGATGGCGGCCAGGTCGCACTCGACGCTCTTGTAAGCCTCGGGTGTGGCGCTGCCGCTGATCAGCTGGATCTCGATGGAGGGGTCCGCCTGGCGGGTCAGCGCCGCCAGGTATTCCAGGATGGGAGGTGCGACCGGTGTCCAACCGAAGGGAAGCGGCGGAAAGATGATGCAAAGTTTCATGTATTACCTTGGCTTGCGTTGCCCCGCCGGGATTACAGGTCGAGCTTCTTGTTGGCGTAGATGGCGTCCACCACGCCCTTGATGTCGGGGATGGGATAGGCCGTGGTCTTGCCGTCCTTGGTCTGCACGGTCTTCGACGCCATGACGATGCCGTATTCGCCGCTGGGGTAGATGACGAATTTCAGCACCACCCCCTTCTCGGCGATGCCGGCCCGGCGCCCCTTGAAATCGAACCACCCGGTCGGGCTGGAGCCGCGGAAATCGACGTAGAAGTTGCCGGCCGCGCCCCGGGTCTCGTACCAGTGCTTCTCCTTGAAGTAACCGTACTTCTCGAAGGCGTCCCCGATCTTCTTGTTGGGGTAACCCGGTAGGGTGGCATCCTTGATGACGTCGGCCATAGGCCTGGCGGGCCCGAGGCCGCCCGTGCCGCCACCGTGCGGGCTGATCATGGACGGCCGGTTCATCATCACTTCCGGGGACGGCGACGCGTAGGCGCCCGAAAAGGAAACGACTGCCAGTAAAGCGAGAACAAGCATGATGCGCATACGGTGAATCTCCTACGAAAGAACTTGAAATCAGTGCTGGATCCTGAAACCCGCGTGGAAGGTTTCCACGCCGAAGGGAATACCCCAATAGCTGACGATCATCACCACGACGGCGATCAGCGAGTACCAAGCGAGCCTGGTGCCGCGCCAGCCGAAGGTGACCCGCAGGTGGAGATAGATCCCGTAAATGAGCCAGGAGATGAGCGACCAGACCTCGACGGGGTCCCAGTTCCAGTAGTTCCCCTTGACGGTGTTGGACCAGTAGGCGCCGGAGATGATCATGAGGCCGTACATGATGAAGCCGCCGGCCACGAAGCGGTAGGAGAGCCGGTCGATGGTTGCCAGCTCCGGCAGCTTCGCCGCGAGCCCTGCGTCGTTTCTCTCCTTGAAGAGGTACAAAAAGCCCATGCCGGCCGCGAGGAGCACCGACGCGAAGCCGATGGTGGCCCCGGTGATGTGCACCCAGATCCAGCCGCTTTGCAGGGCGGGGGCGATGGTGGCGGCAACCTCCTTAAGCAGCGTACCGGCCCACCCCAGAAGAACGAACGCCACCGGCATGACCAGCGCGCCCAGCGGGAGCACCTTCTTGATGCTGAACTCGGCAATGAGGAAAATGAGGACGGTCATGAAGACGCCCAGGCTGAGGGACTCGGAGATGGAGATGAACGGAGTAACACCCGCCCCGGAGGCCGCCCAGCGCATCGCGATCGCCACCACGTGAGGGATGAAGCCGGCCAGCGCGCTGAAGAGGCCGGCGCGGAACAGCTTGTCGTAGTTCGCGATGAAACCGAAGATGTAACAGAATGTGCTCAAGCCATACAGTCCAACCGCAGTCCAGAAAAACAAGAGTTCGGCTTTCATCCATTCACCTCCAGAAGTAGGTTTCCGACAGGGCTGCCCCTCAGGCTGCAGCGCCGGACCACCCATTAAAACATGCACAGTCCCGCCCTGTCAAACCTTATACGTCCCGCACTGTTCCAGCTTTCTCACACAGTGCGCTCCGGCTGCTAGTGGCCATAAGCAGACCTGAGAGAAGCAGGTCCTGCGTCACACAATATCTGAACGTAACGACATCCTGCGCCTTGACGAAATAGTTGTGTTCATTCATATTGTGGCAACGCTCCACGAGGCGTTTTTGCCTGTGGTGAGTCATCTTCAGTAAAAAAATCAACTTCCGACCAAGGACAGGTCCAATTCCATGCCCGGCAATGACATCGCACCCATGCGGACGCTCTCCGTCATCGTTCCCGTGTACAACGAGGCGGCGTACATCGCCCGGGTGCTGGAGCACGTGAAGCAGTGCGGCTATCCCTGCCAGATCATCGTGGTCGACGACGGCTCAACCGACGCTACCGCAGACAAGCTCCTTGCCGTGGAAGGCATCACTATCCTCAGGCATGACCGGAACCGGGGCAAGGGAGCCGCCATTCGCACCGCCCTCCCGAAGGTCCAGGGCGACGTGGTCCTGATCCAGGACGCCGACCTCGAATATGACCCGCGCGATTACCGGGAGCTTCTGCAACCGATCCTGGAGGGGAAGGCCGACGTGGTCTACGGCTCCCGCTTCGCCGGGGGAGGCCCGCATCGCGTCCTCTTCTTCTGGCACATGCTGGGCAACACGCTGCTCACCTTTTTCTCCAACATGCTGACCAACCTGAACCTGACCGACATGGAGACCGGCTACAAGGTCTTCACCGCTGAGGTGGCGCGAAGGCTGGTCCTCAAGGAGAACCGTTTCGGCTTCGAGCCCGAATTCACCGCACGCGTTGCCCGCATGGACCTGCGCATCTACGAGGTCGGCGTTTCCTACTCCGGCAGGAAATATGCCGAGGGCAAGAAGATCAACTGGAAGGATGGCATCTCGGCTCTGCGCTGCATCATCAAATACAACCTGTTCGACCGGACCTGACTGCCGTTTCTATGCCACCTCAAACCACTCCCGGGATCGCAACCATGTACCGACACAAAACAGCCTGGTCACTGGCGGCTACCGCCTTGCTTATCGCAGTCATCGCAGTCGGAAACGATCACGGCACCCGTCACAGGCGCTTCTCGCCGGGAAGAGAAACGGTAACCGTCGACTCCCCCGAGAAGGCCTACGATGTATGGCGGCGCAAGGGGGTCAAGGGGAGGACACTGGTTCTTTTCGACCGCTACCCGCACATGCACGGGCGCTTCAATTACCAGGGCGAACCGCGACTGGAACGGTCCAACCTGGTCGAGTACTCCATATTCCAGAATGTCATCCGCAAGCTTTATTTCATCGTCCCGGATGAAAACTGGAAGGACTTCCTGCAACAACCAACGACCAAGGTCATAAAGCCCATTGCGGGGCTGGAGAGGGGGGTCTCGCTGTATGACCTGAACGGCCTGCCGATGATCGGGATCACGCCCTCGTCGCTGCCGCATCTCCCCGAACAGGTGCTGGTCTACATCAACAGCGACGTGTTCGACGCCAAACAGGCACAGGATCTGCTCACCCGCAAAGGCATCTCCAGCGACATCACCGTCATCTACCAGGGCAGCCGCCAATGAAGAGAAACGAGATAATCATTATCTGCCTGCTGTTCCTGCTCGCCTTCGGCCTGAGGTTCTACGAGATCTCCTACCCCGACTTCAAATGGGGCGATGAGATGGCCCACGTCCCCGCCGGAACCAACTACTGGCTGAACGGCCAGTTCGAGCCCGACAACTGGGAGCACCCGCCGCTACGCCACATCCTCATGTACGGTTTCCTGCAGCTTTTCGGCGACAACCCGTACGGGTGGCGCATGAGGAACATCCTGTTCGGAGCGGCCGCCTGCGTGCTCACCTACCTCTTCGCGCGCAACGTGAGCGGGGGGAGAAAAGCCGCGCTGCTGGCGGGGGTCTTGCTGGCCACCGATCCCCTGCACATCGTCATGTCCCGCTACACCTTCGAGGAGATCTACGGCGGGGCCTTTTTCCTGGCGGCGATCGTGCTCTATCAAAGACACGCCGGGCGAAGCTGGCTCATCGCGGCGAGCGCCTTTTTCATGGGATGCGCCCTGGCCACCAAGTGGTACTACGTCCCCTGTTGGCTGCTGATCTACCTGTTGCTTCTGAGAGAGAACCGCAACTATCGTAGTCTCGGAACCGCGTTCTTCATCACGGCGACCTACCTCTTCATTCCGGCCAGCGTGTTCATCGGCTCCTACTACTTCTGGTTCATGCGCGGTTACGCCTTCCCCGAGTTCCTCCAGTTCATACAGGACGCCTACTTTTCGCTGCAGACTTACCGGCCGGAGAACTACAACCCGGAGATGGTCTTCTTAAGTCACAGCTCCGCGCTGGAGTGGTTCATCCGTTCCATCACCGTCGGCCAGGGAACCTTCATCGGTGCCGACCGCGGCGAGTTCATCCTCTACATGAACAGCCTGCCGGTCTGGATCGCCACCCTGCCGGCCATGGTCATGCTGGCGGTCCTGGCGCAGCGCCGAAAATCAGTCGAACTCGGCCTGCCGGTGCTGCTCTTTTTCGGTACCTACTCCCTCTTCATCGGGGTCAAGCGTCCCACCTTCATCTACTCGGCGGCGCCGCTGCTCCCGTTCGCCTTCACCGCCATCGGCTGCATGGTCACGGAGGTGACCGGAAGGGTCAATGCCCGCCTTTACCACCTGGTCCTGGTGACGATGCTGGCCTGGAACCTGTACCTGTATCCGCTGGCAACCGCGAAGAACGTGCCTGTCGCGCCCTACCGCTACCTGCTCGACGAATCCGACGCGAAACTGTTCCGGCAGTAGATCGAGGCCGCCGCACTGGTCCGGGTCCCGCGTCCGGTCATGCCTTCAGGCGATCCCGCCGCCCTTTCATAATCCGCCCCAGGGTGGTGAGGATCATGCCGAACAGTCCGACCCAGAGGCTGCTGAGGACGATGATCTGGCCCGGTTCGTAGCTCACCCTCATGCTGACCCAGTAACGGACCTCCCGCGGAGAGAGGCGGTATTCGCCCGCGTCGTACATCGCCCCGATCGGGGTCTGACTCTTCTCGAAGGTCTGCTGATCCGGCATGCTGAGGGGAGTGCCAAGAGGCTTGACCAGGAACAGGGCCGTACCCGACTTCGGCTGCGCCGGGTCCGGGCGGTAGGCGACCTGGAGATCGAAAAGCGGCTTCTCCGGTGCGTACGGGAATGCGATGCTGCCGGGGCCGTTCCTGGTGCCGGTGGTGAAAAATGAGGATTTGTCCGCGTGCTGGAGACTCTGCAGCGGGAGGTAGGCTCCGTACAGTTCCTTATCTTGCTTGTCATAGAGGACCGTCAGGATACTGAAGCCTTCCTGGTCCGGGAAAAACTTGAATCCCCGGTAATTGAGGTTCTTGGTGAGGTAAATGACTTCCTGCTTCTTCGCTTCCCCTTCACCGACCGTGATGTCGTAGGCCTTTTTCTTATCGACGCCGTCGAGCTTATAGCCCAGGTGCATCGCGTTCAGGGTGGTCTCCCCCTTAAGCCACATCACGTTGAAGAAGCGCCCCATCGCAACGCCGTCGTAGCTGCTGCGCTCCCCGTTTTGCACCGTCTCCCCTTCGGTCAGCCTCATGGAACCGCGAAAGAAGAACAGGCTGTTGTAGATGATGCCGATGAACATCGCCACGAAGCTGAGGTGGAACAGGATCATCCCGAACGAGATGAGAGTGACCCTGCGCCCCCAGATCCTGCCGAAGAAACAGCAGGCGACGTTCACGATCAGGAGAACCAGGAGGCCGTTGAACCACATGGTGTCGAAAATCATCTCGCCGGAGCGCGGTCCACGGAACAAGGTCACGCCGATAAGACAGCAGGCGAGAATGGCGACCAGCAACGCCATGGCCAGCTTGGCGGAGGCCAAGAAGTCATAAATCTTGCGCAGCGTCTTGTTCACGGGATGATACTGCGGTTCGAGCGGGAGATCCTCGTCGTCGTTGTAGGCGCCGGCATTTTTCACATCGGCATTTTTCACATCGGGCATTACAGCTTCTCCACCTTCCATACCAGCTTGGCGCCGTCCTTCACTCCGTAGGCCAGAAGTTGACCGTCAGCAGAAAAGGCCGGAGGGAACACCATCTCGTACACCGGATCCTGCCTGACAACCTTTCCGTCGAGGTCGGACACCACCATGAAGCGCTTGCCGTCCTGGCGTGCCCGGTAGACGACCCTTCGCCCGTCGGGGCTGAAGGTCGGCTGAATGATCTTGTCGTACCTGGGTCCTTCCTTGCCGTTGACCACCAGGAAGATGCTTTTGCCTGTTACGCCGGGGGTCACTTTGCGCCCCAGGTAAACGTAGCCGCTGCCGTCCTTGCTGTAAGCCAGTTCTCCAACCTCGTCATAGGGCCGCTTCTGCGGCGCTGCGCCGGAGAAGGGCTCATGGAAGACACAGCTCCCGTTAAGTGCAACCAGGACACCCACCCCCTTGTTGCCGGGGCGAATGGCGATGGAGCCTACCAGTTCGCCCGCGGGGAACGGCTTTTCCTGGTCGTTCCACACCAGCACACGGGTGCCTCCCTTCTGTGCGACGTAGGCGACCGAGGATCCGTCGGGGCTGATGACGAGGTCTTTGATGCGGTCATACAGGGGTCCTTCCTTGACGGCATCGGGCTTGGCAAAACTCAGTTCGACCACCCTCTGTTTGCCGCCTGCATCGCTGACCGCGGCGATCCTTGTCTTGTCGTCGCTGATGACCATCAATGACCCGGTTCCTTCCCGGACCGTCTGTTTCTTGAAGCTTAGATCGGTGACTACCAGGCGCGGCTTCGCTCCTTCATCGACGCTATCGACATAGGCGATGCGGGAAGAGTCGGCGTTGAAGCCGAATTCGCTGTGCTGGGTCTTGCCTGTGGGAAAGCTCCGGCCGTCGACCACGAAGTGCCAGGCGCCTCCGGATTTAGCCTGATAGACGACGTGCTTGCTGTCGGGACTGAAATAGGGAACCTCGAGTTCCTCGGCGATATCCCCTTCCTTGCCGTCGACCACCATGCGCACTTTATCATCGACGTACGCCTGGTAGGCCAGGCGCTGCCCGTCCGGACTCAGGGTGGGAGTGAGTATATTGGTATACGAGGAACCGGCCTTGCCGTTGTGGACCACGTGGAACTTCCCACCTTGTTCAGCGAGGTAAAAGGCTCCCCTGCCGGTGGCATTGAAGTTGACTTGAGTGACGTTCCGCACCGGGTCAGGGTTCCACGCGCCGCCACGTCCCTGCTGCCCCGTGATTTCTCCCACCACCGTAGTGGTAGTAATCAAACCTAGCTCCCTGGGTTTTTCCTTTTCCTTACTGCATCCCCAGAGGCAGATGGCGATTGCCCCCGCAAGACACAATGCCTTTGTACGTCCGCTCATGCCGATATCCTTGTCGATCTGCCACTGGCAAAAAATTCTGCCGGCGGCGCGAAACTTGCCGTTTTGTTACGTGCTGCCACGACTCCCGTTAATAAGTCCAGCCTCGATGACCCGGAAGATCCTCAAGAAAAAACCCCGCCCTTTCGGGCGGGGTGCCGGTTTACATATCCGGGCCGTAAGTACCGCTAGTACACGCCCCCCAAACCAAAGGAGCTGTTGCTCATGTTGTTGTCACAGGTGCCGCCGCTGCCGGAGCAGGTATGCGGGTTGGTGATGGTATCGCCGACAGCCGAGGCGGGCGCCCAGTTGCTCAACGTGTTCCGGATGAACGCGTAGGGCCTGGAGCCGCTTGTCCACTTGGAACCGACTGTACCGTTCACCCTGTCGTTGAAGCCGTGTGCTTCTTCCATGCGCGCCGGACGCGCGACGCTGGTAGCCGAGTACGTTGCGCCGGCTACGCCGTAGCCGTGGCAGTAGGAGCAGTTGTTGAAGGTCGTGGTGCCCATGTTGCTCTTGCCGACGGTAAAGGCGGAACCGGAACCGTGCTGCGTACCTGTGGTCGCGTACTTGGTCGCATGGCAGTTCACGCACAGGTTGGTGGTCGCCGTGGTGCCTGCGGCCCTGATCGGACCACGTATGGTGACCGCTCCGCCGTGCGCGGTGACGGTAGCCGTCTGCACGCCGGTCTGGCCCAAGGTCGCGTGGCAGTCCCAGCAGGAAATAAGCGGCCCGTACTGGGTGTTGTTGCCGTTGGTCTTGGTGACACCGTTGTAGGGGGCCACCATCTGGGCGCCCTGCACGTAGCTGTTGTTCTGCTTGCCGATGACCGGATGGTAGGACGCGTTGGTGGTCGTGAAGCCTGCCACGACGTTGACGACGTTACCCGAACCGTTGCTGTTGAAGGGAGCAACATGGCCGGTTATCGCTATGCCGAAAGGTTGCAGCGCGTTATTGGTAACCTGGGCGTTGGCGCTCTGGGCCCCGTTAGCATCGTGGCACTTCAGGCAGTGATTCTGCTGGATGGCGGCAATGACCAACCAGTTGGGATCGTTCTCAAGAAGCACGCCGAGATTGCGACTGAACTGGGTGAATTGGAGGTCTGTGGTCCCCTCCACGTACGCTCCCGGGGTCGCGCCGTTCCAGGTGACGTTCTTGATGTTGTTGCCGGTATCCGGGTCACGCAGGTTGATGTAGCCGTTGCCGTGCACTGCGGTGGTCTTGCCGGTGGTCTTGTCGCCTTCCATGTGGCAGACGATGCAGTCGGCTGCTTTGACGACAGTATTGGCCGGGGTTCCACCGCTGGAGGAGCGTTTGTGGCTCCAGGTGCTCTTCATCTCGGCGACGACGTTCCTGCGGGTGGTCGGTCCGCCCAGTGCCTGGGTGGCTGCAGAGGTGTTCAGGACGCCGTTATGGCAGGTGACGCAGTTGAAGACCGACACACCCCAGATGGCGTTACCATGGCAGGAAACAGTCGAGCAGGTACTGCCAGCGGAGTTGTAGGCGTAGGTAAAGGTAGTACCGGTCTTGGCAACCACGCTATAGCTCCCGGCAGCATGATTCGCCGTGGTGGCGATGGTGGTGCCGTCGGTTGTGGTCGCGTTGTGACAAACATCGCAGGTCTTGGAGGCGTGCGACGCGTGGCTGTTCATCTTGGGCTCGGCTGCAGTGTAAATCACAACGGTGACCGAGTCGATCTGGATGTTGGAGGCCGTGGTGTCATTGTCTTTGATGATTACACCGAAGTTTGCCGACTGAAGCTCGGCAACGGTCCAGGTGGTCCCCCACAGGTCGGTCGGGGTCGTGTTGAGCGTGACCGAGCCGTCGGTGGTGGGGAGCGTGGCGGTCTTCGCGGTACCCGCGACGGTGGTGTTGCCGGTCTTGGTCAGGGCCACGTTGATGAGACCTGAAGCGGCGAGACCATGCACGGTGACCGAGATGCCGGTTACGGTGTCACCGGCGGTGAGCCCAGCAGCGGTCGTGTTGAAGGTGGTCAGCACCAGCGGCTGCTGCGTTGTGGTGTTGTACACCGCATAGACGTTGTCATCGGCGTAGGCGTTGGTCGGGGTGGTCCAGCCGGTGCTAGTGGGAGCCGCCGACGGATAAGCCCTGACGTTCACGTATGTCGGTGCGCCGGTGGTGCCGCCGCTGCCATGGCAGCTGGTGCAGGTGGTGCTCCCGCCCCAGTTCGGCGAGGCGCCGGTGGCAGCCTTTGCGGTGGCCACCGAGGTGCCGTCGGAGTGGCAGTAGGTGGCGGAACAGGCGTTGCCTACCAGGGCGCTGTTGCTGACCGGGAAGCTGGTCCCCTTGCCGTAGGAGGCGCCGGTGTTGCCGTTGATGGGCACTGCCATGTCGATGTTGCCGTTGGCGTGGTTCGCCGCCGCGTTGTTCACGTGGCACTTTGTGCATGCGTAGCCGTACTGCCCGGCGCCCGAGCCACTGTGGGTGCCGTGGGAACCCGGGAACTGGCCGGTGGTCCCACCGACGCGGCTCGCGTTGTCGACCGGCGGGTTGCCGTGGCAGTCCACGCAGGTGAGCGCGAGGGCCGTGCCGGGGATGCCGGCGCAGGCCGTGATGGCGCCTGCGACCAGCAGTATCTTTCCGAATTTCTCTCTAAAAACGTTCAGCATTATATCTGCCTCCCCCCGCTGGATACTACCAGGACGGCGTCTCTTTGTAGTGGCAATCGACGTTGGAACAGGTCTTCGGCTTGATCGAGGACGCTACCCCGACGGTACCGTTGTAGACCGGCAGCGAACCGCCGAACTGGCGGGCCGGAGTGATGGAAATGGTGCGCCCGGTGCCAGGGATGGCTTCGCCCATGTTGTGGGCCGCGCCATTATGGCATACGCCGCAGACCTGTGTCCACGAGGAACCTGCGCCGAAGGCGTCGGTGCCGGCGGCGAGGGTCACGCCGTAGCGGGTCTTCAGGTACGCGATGTGCTTCTCGTGAGCGCCTTTGCCGGTGACGACGCCGGAGCGCTCGGGGAACGCGGACCAGGTGCCTACGTCGTAGCCGTGGCAGGTGTCGCAGTTGCCGGCCCCGAACTTGATACCGTCCATGTGGCGGCGGCCGACGACGGTTCCGCTGCCGTCGCCGTTATGGCCGTGGCAGCCGGAGCAGTCGGTGGTGTCGGTATTCATGCCGTTGTGGGTGCCGGCCGGTTCGAACCCGGCATTGCCCGGGACCTTGTGGCAGACCTGGCAGTTGGCGACAGACTTGGCGCCGCTCACCACGTAGCCCGCGCTGGTCCAGGACGGGAACACAGCAGTACCGGCGTTGGCGGCGAGCAACGTGCCGCCGGTGGCTGCCGGGTTGTGGCAGTAGGTATTGTTGCACTTGGTGCCGGTGTAGGTTGCGGACATAGCACCGTTCTTCGTCGCCATCCCCTGGAACACGGGGAGGGAGTTGGAGTTGATGTGGCTGAAGTCGGTCGGCAGCGGCCCGTGGCACGACTGGCAGGTGTAATCGACCGTCGAGTAGTTGCTGAAGCCGTTCAGCCTCTGCAGGTGGGCCTGGTGCGCACCGACCTTGGGATCGTTGCTGACCTGGCCGATGCCGGCCAGGGTGCCGGTGAGGCCGTTGGCGTTTCTGGGCGGCGCCACCACGTAACGGTTGTCCGGGGTGATGGTAGCCGTCTCGGTGCCGTGGCAGCCGGTGCAGCCAAGCCCTGCCACGCCGAAGCCCTTGCCGTGCTTGTGGCAGTCGATGCAGTCACGGCCGTCGGTACCGAAGTGGTTGCCCAGGGTGGCTGCGGTGGAGTACGGATGCGCCTTGGTGCCGCTGGCGCCGGCTGCATCGTAGGTATGGCAGATCTCGCAGATCTTGTCGGAGCTGGCCCGCGGCGTCGCGCCGCCGTCCCAGCCCGGAACCGGCTGGGTTTTGCTGGTGCCGGCGGTCCTTCTGTAGTTGATCGGCTGCCCGGCGCCCGGGAGCTGCCCCTTGCTGGTGTCGGGTGCGGTGACGGTCTCGCGGATGCGGTTCGCGTTGCGGGTCGCGGCGCCGCCCTGCACGTGGCAGGTGGTGCAGTCAAACTCGCCGTAGCGGGCGCCCGGGATACCCCAGCCGCCGTTGGCAGCCCACTTGGTGGAGCTGGTGCTATCGGAGTTGTGCAGCATCGGGTTGTTCACGGTGGAGGTGACCACCTTGTTGGCCGGCGCCGTGTGCGATACCGCGGAAACGCCTACCGTCGTCTTGTTGATGACGTTCTTAGCAGCGGTGGCCTTGGCTGAAACGGTGAGGGTCACCGAGCCGAGCTGGCCGGAACCGAGCGAGAGGCTCGGTGCGCTGAAGGTCGACGCGTTGAAGTCGGTGGAGTTGGTCTCCGACGGAATGGCCAGGTTGTAGGTGACCGCGCCGCAGCCGGCGCCGGAGTCGGTGTTCTTCACGGTGACGGTGTACTTCATGGTGCCGCCGCGGTTCAGGTAGCCGGAGTCGGGACCGACGATCAGCAGCGGAGTCTTCGGCGTACACGCCACCACGTTCAGGGTGGTCTGCACGTCGCCCGTCGTGACCGCGGCGTGGTTCGCGTCGGCCACGGTGAAGGCGCGGGTCTTGCTCATGCCGCCCACGTGGTCAACGGTCGCCTTGACGGTAACGGTGGTGGTGACCTGGCCGCCCGGCGGCAGGGTCAGGGCCGAGTTGCCCAGGGTCGGCGGATCGAAGACGTCGAGTGCGTCGGTGTCAGAAACGCCGAGGTTGAAGGTCGTGGTGCCGCACCCGCCGTAGTCGTTGTTGATCACCTTCAGATTGTAGACCGAGGTGCCACCGTCAGTGGAAATGGTGGAGGCGATGCCGCCGGTCGGGGTCAGCAGGGTCAGCGTCGGGTCGTTGCGCACGCAGGCCGCACCGGTGGTGAAGGTCATCGGCGTGGTCAGCGCGGTCTGGTTGCCCAGGCTGTCCTTGGCCCTGACCTGCCAGGTGTAGGTGGTGCCGTAGCCGAGGCCGGCGGGCGCCCAGTTATTGGCGGCGATCCACCCCGAGTTGGAGTTGAAGCCGACGCCGTCGGTGATGGTGAAGTAGTAGGTGACGCCACCCACGCCGGCATCGGTTGCGGTCGATGCCTGCAGCGCCACGTTGAGCGGCTGGTCGGTGGAGGTGTCCACCGGCGATACCGCGGTGAGGCCGGTCGGCGCAGTGGCGTCGACCAGGACCGTGCGGGTGAGCCCGGAGAGCGCGGAGACGTTCCCGGCAGCGTCCTTCACCCAGGGGTACAGAGTATAGGTGCCATCGGCGGCCACGGTGTAGGTGGTCGGTGCGGTGGCGCTCCACCCTGCCGCACCGGCGGCGGGCTGGGTGCTGGTGGTAGTGATCAGGTAGCGGGACACCGAGGTGCCCACATCGGTGCCGGTCAGTGCCGCGATGGGGATGTTGCGGCTGCCCGACGGGGTGTTGACGGTAAAGGTGGCGACGGTCGGAGCGGTCATATCGACCACCACCGTGACCGGGGTGGCGTACAGCGGGGAGACGTTGCCGCCGCCGTCCTTGGCCCACGGATAGAGGGTATAGGTGCCGGCCGCGGCCACCGTGTAGCTGGTGGGCGCGGTAGAGGTCCACGCCGCGTCGGTGGCAAGCGGAGCGGTCGAGCTGGTGGTGATCATGTACCCGGAGACGCCGCTGCCGCCGACGTTGTCGGTGGCGCCGAAGGAGGTGATCGGCACCGTGAGGGTATTCACCGGGGTGGTGGCGGCGAAGCCAGCGTTGACGGTCGGCGCCACGGCGTCGGAGCTCAAGGGCGTGAGCCCCGCGGTCCAGACATCGGTAGCGTTGTAGTAGTTGGTGTAGCTGTCGTATTCGAAAATCTTGTAGTAGTAGGTGGTGCCGGCCACCAGTCCCAGGCTGTCGGGGACGGTAGAGGCGTTGCCCACGTAGCGAACGGTGCCGCCGCTGCCGAATGCCGTGCCGAGGCCATAGGTCGTGCCGTCCACAGGCTTCGTGGTGTCGGTCTTGGCGCCAGCGTAACGGATGATGATCACGTTCTGCCCGGGGGTACCGTAGGTCCAGTTGAGCGTGATGGTAGTGCTCGTCGCCGTATTGGTCCCCCAGGTGGAGGCGTTGTGGGTGTTGATGAGCGTCAGCGTGGTGTCGGCGGTGTCGCTGCCGGCCATCACGTTGCCGCTGGTCAGTGCGGTCACGCGCGCCGTGGTGGCGGTGTTGCCGGAGGGGGCCCCGGCCGCACGGGTCTTGTAGGTGACCAGGATCTTGTAGCTTGCCGAGGTGTTGGTCACCGGGATCGCGGTACCACCCGAGAAGGCCCATGTATCGGAGCCCGGGTTGTTCACGGTGCTGAAATACTGAGTAGTGCCGGCCTCGTTCCAGATCTGCATGGAGGCGATGGCCGCGTTGTTGGTCGTGGTTACGGTGAGCCCGGTCACCGAGTCGGTGGTCCCGGCGGAACCGGTCACCAGCGAGAAGCCGTCGATTTTCTGGCTGGCAGCGCCCGGCGCCACGTTGGCCGTGGTGCCAATGGTGCCGTTACCCAGGGTCGTTACCGCAGGATTCAGGCCGATGGCAGCGAAGCCATACCTCGTGGCGGTACCCCAGGTCGGCAGCGGGTTTTCCGTGCCGGTCGCAGTAATCGGCTTGGAGGCGACTGCGTCCACGTACAGCGTGCTGTTCGCGGTATCGAAATGCTCGGTATACCCCGAGGCAAATGTCGAAGTGTAGGTGCTGTTAACGTTGGTGCCGTAGATGGCGGTACCGCCGTTGGTCACGTTGAAGGTACCCGAGGTCGGTGTGGTGGCGGACGTATCGCTCGCAACGGCGCGCGAACCGGTGGTCGGGGTAGTCTGGTCCACGTTGGAGTAGAAGGCAGCGGAAAGCCCGACGCCAGCCGACGGGGTCGAGTTCCAGGAGACCGTGATGGCCGGGGTGGTCCCGGTCGCGGCTACGATGCCTGACTCCTTGAGGTAGCCGAACCAGACCTTCTGACGGCTGCTGGTGTCGGTCGCCACGATCTTGGTCAGCGTCTGCCCGCCGTAGGTGACCGTCGGGGTAAAGGTGGTGATGGCAGTGCCATACTCTGCCACCACCTTGACCACCAGCAGGCGGTTACTACCGGCGCCCTTGGCCAGGGACATGGTCCCGAATGTCGAGGTGCTGCCGGTGCCGAGGATACTCCACTGGGTCTGCACCGCTACCGCGGCCTGGGCGTCCTTCGCCTGCTTCATCTGCAAGAGGAGCACGGTCGCCAACATGGTGAACATGGCGATCAGGCAGGCTTTCGCGCCCCACCCCATACCCCTGATATTTTTAACGATCACTTTTCCCATGTCAGTTCACCTGCCTTTGCACTCGATGTGTCGTGGTTGCGTACTTCTTGGTTATACACATTCATGCCCCCCTATTGCGGCAGCCCGACGTGGCAGGCTGCGCAGGCCAACGGCCCCTTGGTGCGCCACTCCATCTGCGTGCCGTTGTGGCAGGCGACGGTGGAGCAGGTACCGCCGACGTAGCTCGGGGTAGTCCGGGCCTGGTCGTAGGAAGCGGCGGTTTTGTAACCGTTCACGCGAGTCCAGGAGGTGTAGACCGACTGGACGGCATCGACACCCGGCCTGAGCTGCGCCTTGGACTTGATGTTGAACGGACTCATGAATACCACGTCGACGTCGCCGTTGATGTGGGTCTGGTTGGTGGCCAGTACCTGCAGGCTACCTTTGAGCGGTGCGGAGCTGCCGTGGCAGCTGGAGCAGGCGTTACCCTTGTCGTTGTACGACACGGTGACGGTGGCGTTGTGGCACAGGTTGCAGTTGAAGGTGGTCGAGGTGTTCGGGTCGCCGTGTGCGGCGCCGGAGCCTACCCCGCCGGCCACCGGGATCCTCGCGCTGTAACCGTCGAAGATGTCGGCGTAGTGGTTGCCGATCACGTGACGGCCGTGGGCTGCGGAGCCTTCCTTGCCGCCGGAGTTCGGCGAGTTGCCGTGGCACTGGGCGCACTTGTCGACGCTGCCCCACGGGTCGGTTGCGTACCAGTTCGGGGTGGTCTGGAACGTGTACTGGTTGGTGGTCTCGGAGACGAAGCCGTTGGAGTGGCAGTACACGTTGGAGCAGACTACGTTGCTACCCATGGTGTAGCTGATGATCCATGGGCCGCCCGCCTTGTTCTTGGTCTTGACGGTGCCGGCCAGGCTGTGGCTCGGGTCGAGGTCGAGCTCGACGGTGGAGTTCTTATGCGTGCCGGAATCCATCGGGTGGCAGAAGCCGCAACCGTATTTCGGGAAGCCGTCCTTGTACTCGATGGAGTAGATCCAGGAGGTGTCGATGAAGTCGCCATTGGAAAGCTTCTTCCCGGCGAGGAACAGTTCCGCGTCGGTATGCACCTTGTGCGCGCCGATCAGCTCCTTGTTGACGCAGGTCGGATCGTTCTGGGCGCAGGCGTTGACCGAGGAGTGGCAGCCCAGGCAGTCGTCGACGGTCACCTCGATGGAGCCGTTCATGTGCTTGCTCTTGTCCACGAAGGCGACGTTCGACTGCGCGACGTGGTTGTGACAGGCGCTGCAGTTGGTGCTCGTCGTGTGCGGGTACGCCGGCGGGTTCATGTGGCACTTGCCACAGCCGGTGCCGCCGAGGTAGGCCGGGTCGTTCCAGGACGGAGCCGAGCCGCTCCCCTGAGCGGAACCGTCACCCTTTCTGAGGCCGGCGTGGCAGTAAGTGTTGTTGCAGATCCGCCCGGAAGCGGTGTAGCTCGGCGCCATGGCGGCACCCTCAACCCCGCCCGCGATGCTCGGGTGGGTGGCCAGGCTCCCCCAGGTGAGGGTTGCCGGCAGGCCGTCCATGTGCCCCGCTGCGTCAACCGTGGCCGGTACCGAGTGGCACTGGTCGCAGGTGATCGGGTTGGAGTAGTTGTGGCTCCCCGCCAGGTGCGAGACGTGGGTGCCGGTGTAGGGGCTCGCCGGGCTCCCCGCGGTGTCCTTGAAGGTGCCGGAGGTCTGGGCGGTGTTGGCCGAACCGTGGCACTTCTCACAGGTCGGCAGCGTGGTCGAGACGCCCCAGTTGCGGGTGGCGCGGCCGTGGCAGGAGCTGGTGGAGCAGGTGCCGTAGCCGTCGCCGGGGGTGTTGTCCACCTGCTGCGAGTAAGTGGTGCCGTCAGCCTTGCCGGTGAAGGCGAGGTTGATGGTCCCGTCGGCATGCGGCGCACCGGTGGTGCTCGCCGAGTAGCCGGTGCCGTGGCACATGGAGCAGCTGTAGGCAGAATCGACGGTGTGGCGCTTGTGGCTGCCAAGGTTCAGGTCGTTGGCGTTTTCCTGCAGGGCCGCCATGTCCTTGTGGCAGGAAGCGCAGGTCATGGAAGCGGCGCCCCAGCTCGGGTTGCCGAAGGTGGTGGCGGTGCCGTTGCCGCCGGGTGCCTGGACGTTGCTGTGGCAGTAGTTGGTGCAGGTCTTGGTGTCCTGTGCGTAGCTGCCGCCCATGGCGAAGTCGACGTCGCGGACGCGGTTCACGTGGTTGGAGGAGTAATCGCGCATCTTGAAGGCGACCCCCTGGTCCACGGTGGTGCTGTGGCAGTTGGCGCAGCCGCGGGAGTCAGCCATGGAGCCGGTGTGCTTTTCGTGGCTGTTGGCGGTTTTCAGCGTGCCGTCGTACTTGTTCGGGTAGTTCGGAGCGCCGGCGGCGCTCTGCCAGGTAGCCCCTGCCGCGCGGCCGTGGCAGCCGTTGCAGGAGAGCTTCGCGTTGCCGCCCCAGGTTTTGGAACCGGTCATGCTGACGAAGACCGGAACCTGCTGGCCGGAGCTGTGGCAGTAGGCGTTGGAGCAGATGCCGGTCGACGTGCTGTAGCTCGACCTGCCGCCCGCCTTGACGCCGGAGTAGTCCTTGAAGTTGTCCAGGTGGCCGGTGCCGGTCACCAGGGTGTTGCTGGCCAGGGAAACGGTCAGCGCGTGGCACTCGGCGCACATCAGGTTGTTGCCGCGCCCCATGGTGGTGTAGTTGTTCATGTGCGCCTGGTGCTTGCCGGTAGCCATTGCCGGGGTATCAAGCCCTGCGGCGCCGCCGTGGCAGCCGGAGCAGTTGGCCGGCATGTTGCCGCCCCAGGTCGGGGTCTGCGCCTGTACACCGTTGCCGTTTGAGTGGCAGGAGTTGTAGCAGGTGCCGTTGTAGGTGCCGATCGGGTGCTTCGTGACCGGGGAGGCGCTGTAGTTGATCGCCTCGACGGTGCCGTTGGCATGGGTCAGGCCGCCCGATACACCGCTTGCCGCGCCGTTGTGGCACTTGTCGCAGCCGGTACCCGGCTGGGCCAGGTGTTTTGCGTGGCTGCCGGTGGCCGGCGCGCCGTTGGCGGCGAAGGCGCCGGTCCCCTTGTGGCAGGAGGCGCAGCCGGTGCCGCTCCCCCAGACCGGGGATTCAAGAGCGCCCTGGCTGTACGGGTCGGCATGGCAGGATGCAGTCAGACAGGTCCCGGTGTAGGTGCCGGGGGCATGCTTCTGAACCGGCGTCGCGGTGTAGTCGTTGGCGACCTCGACGGTGCCGTTGGCGTGCGACAGGCCGCCGCTTACGTTCTTGACGGCGCCGTCGTGGCACTTGTCGCAGCTGGAGCCGGACAGCGCCATGTGCGAGTCGTGGCTGCCGGTGGCGGGAGCGCCGTTGCCGGCGAACTGGCCGATGCCGTTATGGCAGGCGGCGCAGCCGGCCGAGGTGCCCCAGACCGGTGAGGTGGTGGATGCCGTCGAGTAGGGGCTCGCGTGGCAGGAAGCGGTCGAGCAGCGGCCGTAGCCGTTGCCGGGTGCGCCCGCCTTGTCGTAGCTCCCGAGGCCGACGTCGATGCTGCCGTTGACATGGGTGTCGGCAACGTACGAGGTGACCAGGGCGTTCACGTGGCAGTTGCTGCAGTCGCCGTTGGAGGAGAGGTGACGGCTGTGGCTCCCCGAGGCGAGGGTGCTGGTCCTGTGGCAGGTGCCGCAGGCGCCGGAGGCGGGGTTGCCCCAGTTCGGCGTGGCGTAGTCGCCGGCGCCCAGCGGGCCGCCGGTCGCGCTCTGGCCGGAGCTGTGGCAGTACAGGTTGGAGCAGCTACCAAGTACCCGCGAGGCGCTCTGGCTCGGCAGGTAGGCGAAGTTGGACCCGGCGTAGGAGCCGACGGTCACGGCTATGTTCCGCCCGGCGCTGGTGGCGTGCTGGAACGGCTTCGCTTCCTGGGTATGGTCGCTATGACACTTGGCGCAGACGGAGAGATCGCTGCCGTACAGCGCCAGGTGCTTAGAATGGGCGTAGCTGTCGGGTGCCGCCAAGTGGCAGACCCCGCAGGTAGTCGCACTGGGTACATCGAGGGCCGTGATCCCCCATTCGGGCGTGGTCGCCTCGAAATGGCAGTTCACGTTGGAGCAGGTACCGAGGACCGCGGGAGGAACCGAGGTCTGGTTGAAGAAGCCCCTGCTGTAGCTGGCGCCCGCGACACCGTTCAAGTTCTGCTGCACCTGGATGATCCCGTCGCGGTGTCCGGTGGTGGTCACCTGGGCACCGTGGCACTTGGTGCAGCTCGTCGCCGAGGCCACCGCATGCGTCTGGTGGTTGCCGCGGAACGCGCCGCTGACCGGCTCACGCTCTCCCGTCGCGGAATCGAGCGGAGGCATGGTGTGGCAGTCGTCGCATTTCAGATTGTATTGCGGCGCGGCCGGCGCCTGCGAAGCAGCGAACATCACAATTCCGAACAACAGAAGCGGGAGGAGGGCTCGGAGATTGCCATATCCAGGTCTGCGGTAGCTCTTCATTTTAAGCTCCTTCTATAACCCCTGATCGATACCTGAAACAGCGAATTGCCGGCGGGGGGGGGAGACCCCCCGCCGGACTTTTAACATGCTTCTTGTTACTTGGTAAAGCTTCTTTTACAGCTCAACTGTCTGGATCAACCTACCTTTCGATACTCCACTTCGGACTCGGCCTGAAGTGGCAGCTCACGTTGAAGCAGCTGCCGGTCTTGTTGGTCCCGCCGGAAACCAGCGTAGCGCTGGTGTAGGTGGCGAGGGCCTGGTCGGAGAAGCGGTACTGCGGGTCGATTTCGACGGTCACGCTTTCCACGTGGGTCCTGATGGGCAGGGCACGGGCATGGGAAGCGTCGCTCCCTTTGTGGCAGGGGAGGCAGTTAGCCCAACCCTCGGACGGCTTGGCGTCTTTCTTGATGTGCGCCACGAGGAGGTGGGCACCGCCGCCGCCGGAGTAGTCTTCGAAACGGGCCGAGGACCAGTTACCCTGCACGCCGAAGCTGAGGGCACTGATGGTCTGACGCGGTGCCGGCGGGTAGCCGTGGCAGGCGTCGCAACCGCCGTTGGGCACGAACGCGAGACCGGTGGCCGGGTTGTGCTTGTGGCAGGTGGTGCAGTCCGTGGTGGAAGCTACGTGGTCCTGTGCCGGCTGGCCGGCCTTGGTGAAGTACTTGGTGCTGGTGTGGCAGACCTGGCAGACGCCGGTCTGCGCGCCGTTGGCGAAGGTGTTGTTGCCGGTGAAGCTGACGGCGGTGCCGTTGATGGTGGTGTTAACCATCATGCTGTTGGCGGTACCGTGCGCGTTGTGGCAGTCCGCGCACTTGGCGCCCAGGCCGGTAGCCTGGTGGGCCTTCACGTTGAGCTTGTTGCCGGTGACCTTGGCGGCGTTGGTGTGGCAGTAGTCGCACTCAAGGTTGGTGGCGCCGACCAGGGCGGGGAGCAGACGCTTGTTGTCGCCAAGGACGCCGCTGATGTGAGCGGAGCTGTTGTCGTGGCAGGCGGCGCAGGCCTGGGCGATGCCGGCCTTGCCGTGGCCCGTGGTGGCCGCGCTGGTCTTGTCAGGAGCGGTGATGCCGCCGATGACGGAGAGCTGGCCCCCCGCGGTGCTATGGCAGCTTTCGCAGGTGACGCGCCCGGTGGTCCAGTTGGTGCTCTGCTTGTGGCAGGTGGAGCAGGTGCCGATCTTGTTCATGCCGGCAGCCAGGTTCAGCGTGCCGTCGACGTGGGTCACCGCAGTGTTCGAGGTGTGGCAGTTCGAGCAGGAGGTGGCCAGGGTCGAGTTGAATTTCGGGCCGTACGCCGCGCTGAAGTGCTGCGCGTGCGCGTTGGAGCTGATCAGGCCGCCGGTGGTGTTGGAGAGCGCGGTATGGCAGGTACCGCAGGCGCCGGATGCCGTGTTGTTCCACTGCGGGGTTGCCGAGAGGTGGCAGGAGGTGGCGCAGGTCTTGTTGTTGGTGGTCCAGGTGACGACCTGGGCGCCGGCAACCTCGACGGTCGCGTCGCCGTGCAGCGCCTTGTTGGCGAAGCTGGAGCTGCCCGAAACGGTGGAAGCGTGGCAGGTGTCGCAGGCATAGCCCTTGGTGTTCACGTGCTTGGCGTGGGCGTTGGTGGTCAGGGTCTCGGAGTCGCCGTGGCAGCCGTTGCAGCCAAGCGACGCGCCCCATTTCACGTCGGGCACGTTGGCCACGATACCGTTGCCGCTGTGGCAGGATACCGCGGAGCAGGAGTTGCCGACCAGGGTGAAGCTCTTGCCGTTGCCGGCTTTCAGGTCGCGGGTGTTGTTGGTGTGGAAGCCGCCCGCCTTGATGGTGGTGCCGTTCACGGTGGTGTCGGCGTGGCAGCTGGCGCAGTCTGCGGCCGCAGCTACGTGGTTCTCGTGGCTGTTGGCGCGCGGCTGGTCGGCACCGGCGTTGGAGTAGTTCGGCTCGCCGGCGATGGAAGCAAACGCCGGAGCGGCGTCGGAGCCGTGGCAGGACTTACAGTCGAGCGCGGTGGAACCGGTCCAGGTTACGCTCTTCATGGTCCCTTTGCCGTCGCTGTGGCAGTAGGAGGTGGAGCAGGTACCCGATACCGGGGTACCGAC
>NZ_JAHLME010000008.1 GCF_018919395.1 Geomonas azotofigens | reverse complement strand
AAGTAGAACTGCGGACGGTAGCCGTTGAAGAACGGGGTGTGACGGCCGCCCTCTTCCTTGGACAGGATGTAGGCCTCGGCCTTGAACTTGGTGTGCGGGGTGATGGAGCCCGGCTTGGCGAGAACCTGGCCACGCTCGATCTCCTCACGCTTCACGCCGCGCAGCAGCGCGCCGATGTTGTCGCCAGCGCGGCCTTCGTCGAGGAGCTTACGGAACATCTCGACGCCGGTAACGGTGGTCTTGGTGGTGGCCTTGATGCCGACGATCTCGACTTCCTCGCCGACCTTCACGATGCCGCGCTCGACACGACCGGTGGCGACGGTACCACGACCGGAGATGGAGAACACGTCCTCGACCGGCATCAGGAACGGCTTGTCGATGGCGCGCTGCGGCTCCGGGATGTAGGCGTCGACGGCGTCCATCAGCTTCATGATGGCCTGCTCGCCCAGCTCGCCCTGGTCACCCTCGAGGGCCTTCAGAGCGGAACCCTTGATGATCGGGATGTCGTCGCCCGGGAAGTCGTAGGAGGAGAGCAGTTCGCGCACTTCCAGCTCGACCAGCTCGAGGAGCTCCTCGTCGTCCACCATGTCGGCCTTGTTCAGGAACACGACGATGTAGGGGACGCCGACCTGACGCGCCAGCAGGATGTGCTCGCGGGTCTGCGGCATCGGGCCGTCAGCTGCGGAAACAACCAGGATCGCGCCGTCCATCTGCGCTGCACCGGTGATCATGTTCTTTACGTAGTCGGCGTGGCCCGGGCAGTCGACGTGAGCGTAGTGACGCTTGTCGGTCTCGTACTCGACGTGGGCGGTAGCGATGGTGATACCACGCTCACGCTCTTCCGGTGCGTTGTCGATCTGATCGAACGCCTTGAACTCGGCCTGGCCTTTGCCGGCGAGGACCTTGGTGATAGCCGCGGTCAGGGTGGTCTTGCCGTGGTCGACGTGGCCGATGGTACCGATGTTTACATGCGGCTTGGTTCTTTCAAATTTAGCTTTTGCCATTTCGGAATCCTCCTAGTAGGGAAATTGAATTATTAGCCTTTGGCCTTCGCGACTATTTCCTCGGCAACCGACTTCGGTACCGGCTCGTAATGATCGAAGGTCATGGAGTAGGTCGCACGACCCTGGGTTGCGGAACGCAGGTCGGTGGAGTAACCGAACATCTGGGCCAGCGGCACCATGGCGGTGACCACCTGCGCGCCAGCGCGCCCTTCCATGCCCATGATGCGGCCGCGGCGGGAGTTCAGGTCGCCGATGACGTCGCCCATGTACTCCTCGGGGACCACGACTTCCACCGACATGATCGGCTCCAGGATGATCGGGGAGGCCTTGGCGCAACCCTCTTTGAAGCCCATGGAACCTGCGATTTTGAAGGCCATCTCCGAGGAGTCGACCTCGTGGTAGGAACCGTCGACCAGGGTGACCTTGATGTCGACCACCGGGAAGCCGGCCATGACGCCGTTGTCCAGCGCCTCCTTGATGCCCTTGTCGACCGCCGGGATGTACTCGCGGGGAACGACGCCGCCCTTGATGGCGTCGACGAACTCGTACCCCTTCCCTGCCTCCTGCGGCTCGATCTCGAGCCAGACGTGACCGAACTGACCGCGACCGCCGGACTGGCGCACGAACTTGCCTTCCGCCTTGACCTTCTTGGTGATGGTCTCGCGGTAGGCGACCTGCGGCTTGCCGACGTTGGCCTCGACCTTGAACTCGCGGAAGAGACGGTCCACGATGATCTCGAGGTGCAGCTCACCCATGCCGGAGATGATGGTCTGGCCGGTCTCTTCGTCGGTCTTGACGCGGAAGGACGGGTCCTCGGAAGCGAGCTTGCCCAGCGACAGGCCCAGCTTCTCCTGGTCGGCCTTGGTTTTCGGCTCGATGGCGATGGAGATAACCGGCTCCGGGAACTCGATGGACTCGAGGATGACGGCGTGGTTCTCGTCGCACAGGGTGTCGCCGGTGGTGGTGTATTTGAGGCCGACCGCGGCGGCGATGTCGCCGGCGTAGACTTCCTTGATCTCTTCACGCTTGTTGGCGTGCATCTTGAGAATACGGCCGATCCTCTCGCGCTTGCCCTTGGTGGCGTTGTACACGTAGGAGCCGGACTGGATCACGCCGGAGTAGACGCGGAAGAAGCAAAGCTGCCCAACGAACGGGTCGGTCATGATCTTGAAGCCCAGTGCGGAGAAGGGCTCGGTGTCGGACGCGTGACGCTCGATGGGAGCCTCGGTGTTGGCGTCGATGCCCTGGATAGCCGGGATGTCGGTCGGAGCCGGCATGTAGTCGAGCACGGCGTCGAGCAGGTGCTGCACGCCCTTGTTCTTGAACGCGGAGCCGCAGATGACCGGGCAGATCTTGATGTCGAGGGTCGCCTGGCGGATGGCCGCTTTCAGCTCGGCGTTGGAGATCTCCTCGCCGCCCAGGTATTTCTCCATCAGGGTATCGTCGTGGGAGGAAACTTCCTCGATCAGCAGTTCGCGGTACTCGTTGGCCTGGTCGACCAGGTCGGCAGGGATGTCGACCACGTCGTAGGTAGCGCCCATGGTCTCGTCGTTGAAGACCATCCCTTTCATCTCGATCAGGTCGACGAGGCCCTTGTAGTTCTCCTCGCTGCCGATCGGGATCTGCAGGGCGACCGGGTTCGCCTTGAGGCGATCCTTGATCATGGCGATGCCGCGGAAGAAGTCCGCGCCGATACGGTCCATCTTGTTGATGAACGCGATACGCGGAACGCGGTACTTGTCGGCCTGGCGCCAGACGGTCTCGGACTGGGGCTCAACGCCGCCGACCGAGCAGAACACTGCCACGGCGCCGTCGAGAACACGCAGGGAACGCTCGACCTCGATGGTGAAGTCGACGTGACCCGGGGTGTCGATGATGTTGATACGGTGGTCTTTCCAGTTGCAGGTGGTAGCCGCGGAGGTGATGGTGATGCCACGCTCCTGCTCCTGCTCCATCCAGTCCATGGTAGCGGCGCCGTCATGGACCTCGCCGATCTTGTGGGAAACACCGGTGTAATAGAGAATACGCTCCGTAGTGGTGGTCTTCCCTGCATCTATGTGAGCCATGATCCCGATATTACGGGTCATTTCCAACGAAACCTGACGTGCCACTTCTGTTCCTCCGAGTTGCTTTCTAAGCCTTAATGGGTGCCGCCGTGGACTACCAGCGGTAATGGGCGAAGGCGCGGTTCGCCTCGGCCATCTTGTGGGTGTCCTCACGCTTCTTGACCGCGGAACCACGGTTGTTGTATGCGTCGAGGATCTCACCGGCGAGCTTGTCGGTGACGGTCTTCTCGCTGCGGGCGTTGGAGTACTTCACCAGCCAGCGCATGGCCAGGGACATGCGGCGCTCCGGACGGACTTCGACCGGAACCTGGTAGGTGGAGCCGCCGACCCTGCGGGACTTGACTTCCAGCATCGGCTTGATGTTGTCCAGGCACTTCTTGAGCACCTTGACCGGCTCGTCGCCGGCCTTGCCGGCCGCGATCTCGAGGGCACCGTAGAGAGCTTTCTCGGCGGTGGACTTCTTGCCGTCCAGCATGATTATATTGATCAGCTTGGCAACCACCCTGTCACCGTATTTCGGATCCGGGAGGATCACCCGCTTTGCTACTTCTCTTCTTCTTGGCATGTCTTAACCTCTCACTTAAAATCGGTTACTTGGGTCTTTTTGCACCGTACGGTTACTTGGGCCTCTTCGCACCGTACTTGGAACGGCTCTTCATGCGACCCTTGACGCCGACAGAGTCGAGCGTGCCACGGACGATGTGGTAACGAACACCCGGAAGGTCCTTTACCCTGCCGCCCCTGATCAGGACGACGGAGTGTTCCTGGAGGTTGTGACCAACACCCGGAATGTAGGAGGTCACCTCGACGCCGTTGGTAAGCCTAACCCTGGCGACTTTACGAAGCGCGGAGTTCGGTTTCTTCGGGGTTGTGGTGTAAACCCTGGTGCAAACGCCCCTCTTCTGCGGGCAGCTCCTGAGTGCCGGAGCAGTGGATTTTTCACCCTTTGACTCCCGACCGTGACGAATAAGCTGATTAATAGTTGGCATACATTCCTCTCACGCGTTTCTTCTCCACGCACAGACGTACCCCGCGCGCGGAAGCGACGAAAATAGCAACAACGTACGTGCTTGTCAAGTTTTATTTGATAAAAGTGAGACGCCGGCCAGTGAAGCGGGGAACCCGCTCTCACTGGCCGGATACTGGACTAGGCTTCTTCTTCGTAGATCTCTTCATCTTCCGGTTCAACTGGCTCCGGAATGATTACTGGCTCCTCAGCAACCATGCGCAGGTTGCGGTAAAGAGCCAATCCCGTACCCGCCGGGATCAGGCGGCCCATGATCACGTTTTCTTTGAGACCACGCAGACTGTCGACCTTACCTTCTATTGATGCCTGTGTCAAGACTTTTGTTGTCTCCTGGAAGGAAGCAGCAGAAATAAATGACTCAGTCGAGAGCGACGCCTTGGTTATGCCAAGGAGCAGGGACTCTGCAGTAGCAGGACGCCCGCCTTTGTCCATCGCCTTCTCGTTTTCTTCCTCAAAGACCCAACGCTCGATCTGATCGTCGATCAGGAGGTTGGTATCGCCCACGTCCTTCACCCTGACGCGGCGCAGCATCTGACGTACGATGGTCTCGATGTGCTTGTCGTTGATCTTGACGCCCTGGAGACGGTAGACCTCCTGGACCTCGTCGACCAGGTACTTGGCCAGTTCCTTCTGGCCCAGTACGCGCAGGATGTCGTGCGGGTTGGAGGAGCCGTCCATGAGCGCCTCGCCGGCGCGGACATGGTCCCCTTCGTGGACGCTGATGTGCTTCCCTTTGGGGATGAGGTATTCCTTGGGCTCGCCCACTTCCGGGGTCACGATGACCTTTCTCTTGCCCTTGGCGTCCTTGCCGAAGGCGACCACGCCGTCGATCTCGGTGATGACCGCGAAGTCCTTCGGTTTCCTCGCCTCGAAGAGCTCGGCGACGCGCGGCAGACCACCGGTGATGTCCTTGGTCTTCGTGGTTTCGCGCGGGATCTTGGCGATCACGTCACCCGCGGCAACCACGGTGTCTTCCATCACGTTGATGTTGGAGCCCACCGGCAGGTAGTAGCGCGCCATGCTCTCACCGATCTTGGCGGTCTTGCCGGATTCGTCCTTGATGGTGATGCGCGGACGCTTGTCGGAGTCGCGGGTCTCGATGATGACCTTCCTGGAGAGACCGGTGACTTCGTCGACCTGCTCCTCCATGGTGACGCCCTCGATGACATCCCCGAACTTGATGCGGCCGGAGATCTCGGTGAGGATCGGCATGGTGTACGGGTCCCACTCTGCCAGCGACTGCCCCTGGGTGACCTTCTCTTCGGGGCTCACCTTGATCTTGGCGCCGTAGACGATGCCGTACTTCTCGCGCTCGCGCCCGGTCTCGTCCACGATGGCCAGCTCGCCGTTACGGTTCATGACGATGTGGTGACCTTCGGAGTTGGTTACGTAGTGCAGGTTGATGAACTTGGCGTAGCCTTCGTTCCTCGACTCCAGGGAGGTCTGCTCGGCGCGACGGGATGCGGTACCACCGATGTGGAAGGTACGCATGGTCAGCTGGGTGCCCGGCTCGCCGATGGACTGGGCGGCGATGACGCCGACCGCCTCGCCGCGGTTCACCAGGTGGCCGCGTGCCAGGTCGCGGCCGTAGCACTTGGCGCAGATGCCGCGGCGGCTCTCGCAGGTGAGCACCGAGCGGATCTTGACCTTCTCGAGGCCGGCGGCCTCGATCCTGGAGACCAGGGTCTCGTCGATCTCCTGGTTGGCCGCCACCAGCACGTCGCCGGTGACCGGGTCGAGGATGTCGTCCAGGGCCACGCGGCCGAGGATACGGTCGCCGATGTGCTCGATGATCTCGCCACCCTCGGTGAGGGAGGAGACGGTCAGGCCGTCGATGGTGCCGCAATCCTCCTCGGTGATGATGGCGTCCTGGGCGACGTCGACCAGACGGCGGGTGAGGTAACCGGAGTTCGCCGTCTTGAGCGCGGTATCGGCCAGACCTTTACGGGCACCGTGCGTGGAGATGAAGTACTGGAGCACGGTGAGGCCTTCGCGGAAGTTCGCGGTGATCGGGGTCTCGATGATCTCGCCGGACGGCTTGGCCATGAGTCCCCTCATCCCGGCCAGCTGGCGGATCTGCTGGGCACTACCCCTCGCGCCGGAGTCGGCCATCATGTGGATCGCGTTGAAGGAGGGTACCTTCACTTCGTTCCCCTGGGGATCGGAGATAGTGTCGCGGGAGAGGTTGTCCAGCATCTCTTTCGCGATGTCCTCGGTCGATTTGGCCCAGATGTCGATGACCTTGTTGTAACGCTCGCCGTCGGTGATGAGACCCTCGGTGTACTGGTTCTGGATCTCCTGCACCTCTTCGGTGGCGCGGTTGATGATGGCCGGTTTCCCTTCCGGGATGACCATGTCGTTGATGGAGATGGAGATGCCCGCCTTGGCCGCGTAGCGGAAGCCGATCGACTTCAGCTTGTCGGCGAGGATGACGGTCTCCTTGTTGCCGGCCAGACGGTAGCAGGTGTCGACCAGGTTGGAGAGCTCCTTCTTGGTCATCACCTTGTTGATGGCCGAGAACGGTACCGCGTCCGGCAGAATCTCGCGCAAAAGCACGCGGCCGACGGTGGTGTCCACCAGGGCCGGCTTCTCGTCGGCAGGCAGGTTCTTCATCCTGACCTTGACGCGGGCCTGCAGGTGCACCTCGGACGCATCCCAGGCGATGGACACCTCTTCCGGGGAGGCGAAGATCTTGCCGTCGCCCTGGGCGAAATGCTTCTCGCGGGTCATGTAGTAGATGCCGAGGACCATGTCCTGGGACGGCACGATGATCGGCTTGCCGTGCGCCGGCGACAGGATGTTGTTGGTCGACATCATGAGCACGCGGGTCTCCACCTGGCTCTCGACGGAGAGGGGAAGGTGGACCGCCATCTGGTCACCGTCGAAGTCCGCGTTGAAGGCGGTGCAAACCAGCGGGTGCAGCTGGATCGCCTTGCCCTCGATGAGCACCGGCTCGAAAGCCTGGATGCCCAGGCGGTGCAGGGTCGGGGCGCGGTTCAGCATGACCGGGTGCTCCTTGATGACCTCCTCGAGCACGTCCCAGACCTCCGGCTTCTCCTTCTCCACCATCTTCTTGGCGCTCTTGATGGTGGTGACGAAGCCGCGCTCCTCGAGCTTGTTGTAGATGAACGGCTTGAAGAGCTCGAGAGCCATCTTCTTGGGCAGACCGCACTGGTGCAGCCTGAGTTCCGGGCCGACGACGATAACGGAACGGCCGGAGTAGTCGACACGCTTACCGAGGAGGTTCTGGCGGAAGCGGCCCGACTTGCCCTTGAGCATGTCGGAGAGCGACTTGAGCGGACGCTTGTTGGGGCCGGCGATGGCGCGGCCGCGGCGGCCGTTGTCGAACAGCGCGTCGACCGCCTCCTGCAGCATGCGCTTCTCGTTCCTGATGATGACCTCGGGGGCCTGCAGTTCCATCAGGCGCTTCAAGCGGTTGTTGCGGTTGATGACGCGGCGGTACAGGTCGTTCAGGTCGCTGGTAGCGAAGCGGCCGCCGTCCAGGGGGACCAGCGGGCGCAGTTCCGGCGGCAGCACCGGGATGCACTCGAGGATCATCCACTCCGGCTTGTTGCCCGAGTTCTTGAAGGCCTCGATGACCTTGAGGCGCTTGGCGGTCTTCTTGCGCTTGGCCTCGGAGGTCGCCTCCTGCATCTCGATACGGAGCTGCTCGGAGAGCTGGTCCAGGTCCATCGAGGTGAGGCAGGTGCGGATTGCGGCCGCGCCCATGCCGGCCTCGAAGCCGTAGTTGTATTCCTCGAGGGCCTTCTGGTACTGGTCCTCGGAGAGCACGGTGCCAAACGGCATGCCGGTTTCCTTCGGGTCGGTCACCACGTAGGCCTCGAAGTAGAGCACCTTCTCGAGGTCCTTCAGGGTGATGTCCATCAGGTTGCCGATGCGGGACGGCAGGGACTTCAGGAACCAGATGTGCGCCACCGGGGTGGCCAGGTCGATGTGCCCCAGGCGCTCGCGGCGCACCTTGGACGGGATGACCTCGACGCCGCACTTCTCGCAGACGATGCCGCGGTGCTTCATGCGCTTGTACTTGCCGCAGTTGCACTCGTAGTCCTTGGTCGGTCCGAAGATCTTGGCGCAGAACAGGCCATCGCGCTCCGGCTTGAAGGTGCGGTAGTTTATGGTTTCCGGCTTCTTCACTTCCCCGAAGGAACGCTCGCGGATCTTGTCCGGCGAGGAGATCGAGATCTTGATGGACGAGAAGTGGAGCGGATCTTTCGGCTTATCGAAAAAATTGAAAATATCTTCCAAAGTATTTTCCTCCTTAGCGGTAGGAGTTACGTTATCGGTGTTAAGCGGCGCATCGGGCAGTCGGACTCTGACCGGTCGGACTAGTCAGACTAGTCGGACCGGTCAGACAAAACAATGTCCTAGTCCTCGTCGCCTTCCAAGAGCTCCACGTCGAGGCCAAGGGACTGCAGTTCCTTGATGAGGACGTTGAACGACTCGGGCAGGCCCGGCTCCAGGGTGTGCTTCCCTTTGACGATGGCCTCGTACATCCTGGTGCGGCCCGCCACGTCGTCGGACTTGACGGTGAGGAATTCCTGCAGCGCGTAGGCGGCGCCGTAGGCTTCCATGGCCCAGACCTCCATCTCACCCAGTCGCTGGCCACCGAACTGCGCCTTGCCGCCCAGCGGCTGCTGGGTGACCAGGGAGTAGGGACCGATGCTCCTGGCGTGGATCTTGTCGTCGACCAGGTGGTGCAGCTTCAGGACGTACATGATGCCGACGGTGACCTTGTGCATGAACTTGTCGCCGCTCTTGCCGTCGTACAGGGTGACCTGGCCGGTGGTCTCGAAGCCGGCGTGCTTCATCATCTCCTGGATCGATTCCTCGCTGGCCCCCTCGAAGACCGGGGAAGCCATCGGGACGCCGCGCCGCAGGCGCTTGGCCACGTTGATGAGCTCCTCCCCTTCGAGCTTGTCGATGAAGCGGTGCATGTCGGGATCGTGGTACACGCCCTTCAGGAAGCGCTTCACCTCTTCGTGCGGGGTGTTCTTCTCGAGGAATTCCTCGATCTTCCAGCCCAGGCCGCGTGCCGCCCAGCCCAGGTGGGTCTCGAGGATCTGACCCACGTTCATACGGGACGGAACGCCCAGCGGGTTCAGCACGATCTCGACCGGACGACCGTCTTCCATGTACGGCATATCCTCCTCGGGGAGGATCCTGGAGACGACACCCTTGTTGCCGTGACGGCCTGCCATCTTGTCGCCGACCTGGAGCTTACGCTTGATGGCGATGTAGACCTTGACCATCTTGATGACGCCCGGCGGCAGGTCGTCGCCGCGACGCAGCTTCTGCACCTTGTCGTCGAAGACGTACTTGATGATGTCGATCTGCTGGTTCAGCGTGGACAGGGTCTGGGCCACTTTCTCGTCGATGGTGTCGTCATCGGCGATGGAGATCTCGTCCCAGCGGTCCATGGAGAACGACTTCAGCATCTCCTCGGTGATGACGGCCCCTTTCGGGATCAGCACCTTGCCGTCGGTTCCCTCTATCTTCACGGCGGCGGTCTTGCCCACCAGGAGTTTCTTCAGCTTGCCGATGGCCGAGTCGCGGATGATGCGGATCTCGTCCTGCTCGTCCTTCCGCAGGCGCTGCTCCTCGGCCTTCTCGATGATCTCGGTACGGGCGTCCTTGTCGGCACCCTTCCTGGAGAAGATCTTGGCGCCGATGACGGTACCTTCGACCCCCGGCGGGACCCTGAGCGAGGTGTCGCGCACGTCGCCGGCCTTCTCGCCGAAGATGGCGCGCAGGAGCTTCTCTTCCGGGGAGAGCTGGGTCTCGCCTTTCGGGGTGATCTTGCCCACCAGGATGTCGCCCGGGCGGACCTCGGCGCCGATCCTGATGATGCCGGACTCGTCCAGGTCCTTCAGGGTCTCTTCACCCAGGTTCGGGATGTCGGAGGTGATCTCCTCCTTGCCGAGCTTGGTGTCGCGGGCGACGGCCTCGAACTCCTCGATGTGGATCGAGGTGTAGCGGTCGTCTTTTACCAGGCGCTCCGAGATGAGGATGGAGTCCTCGTAGTTGTAGCCGCCCCACGGCATGAAGGCTACCAGGACGTTCTGGCCCAGAGCCAGCTCGCCCATGTCGGTCGAAGGACCGTCGGCGATGATGTCGCCTGCCTTGACGTGGTCGCCCACCTTGACCACCGGCCTCTGGTTGATGCAGGTGTTCTGGTTGGAACGGGCGAACTTGATCAGGTTGTAGATGTCGACACCGGTGCCGGTGGCGTCGTACTGGTCCTCGTCGATCTTGACGACGATCCTCGAGGCGTCGACGCTCTCGACCACGCCGTTGTGGCGGGCGACCGAGGAAACCCCGGAGTCCCGTGCCACGACGCGCTCCATGCCGGTACCGACCAGCGGGGAGTCGGCGCGCAGAAGCGGTACCGCCTGGCGCTGCATGTTGGAGCCCATGAGGGCGCGGTTCGCGTCGTCGTTCTCGAGGAACGGGATCAGCGAGGCCGCGACCGAGACCAGCTGCATCGGGGCGACGTCCATGAGCTCCAGCTCGTCGCGACCGACCAGCACGAACTCGCCGGACTTCCTGGCGGAGATGTAGTCGGCGACGAAGCGGCCGGTCTCGTCGATGTCGGCGTTGGCCTGGGCGATGGCGTGCCCTTCCTCCTCCAGCGCGGAGAAGAAGCGGACCTCGTCGGTCACCTTGCCTTCCTTAACCACGCGGTACGGCGTCTCGACGAAGCCGTGCTCGTTGATGCGGGCATAGGTGGAGAGCGACGCGATCAGACCGATGTTCGGACCCTCCGGGGTCTCGATCGGGCAGACGCGGCCGTAGTGAGTCGGGTGTACGTCGCGAACCTCGAAGCCGGCGCGCTCGCGGGTAAGACCACCCGGTCCAAGGGCCGACAGACGGCGCTTGTGGGTGACCTCGGAGAGCGGGTTGGTCTGGTCCATGAACTGGGACAGCTGCGAGGAACCGAAGAACTCCTTGACCACGGCGGAAACCGGCTTGGAGTTGATCAGGTCGTGCGGCATCAGGTTCTCGACTTCCTGCAGCGACATGCGCTCCTTGATGGCGCGCTCCATCCTGACCAGGCCGATGCGGTACTGGTTCTCGAGGAGCTCACCCACGGCGCGCACGCGGCGGTTGCCCAGGTGGTCGATGTCGTCGATGTTGCCCTTGCCGTTTTTCAGCTCGATCAGGTAACGCACCACCTCGAGGATGTCCTCGCGGGTGAGCGTCATGCAGTCAAGCGGCACGTCCACGCCCAGCTTGTAGTTGAGCTTCAGGCGGCCGACGGCGGAGAGGTCGTAGCGCTCCGCGTTGAAGAACAGGTTCTCGAAGAGAACCAGCGCGCTCTTTAGGGTCGGCGGATCGCCCGGACGCAGACGACGGTAGATCTCGATCAGTGCCTCGTCGGTGGAGCCGATCTTGTCGATCAGGATGGTGTCGCGGAAGCTGGAGGTGACGTGGAGGTTGTCGATGAAGAGCACCTGGAAGGAGGTGATCCCCTTCTGTACCATCTCCTCGAGCTTCGCCGGGGTGATCTCCTCGTTGCACTCGACCAGGATCTCGCCGGTGGCGGGATCGTAGATGTCGTGGGAAGCGACCTTGGCGACCACTTCCTCCTCGGCGATCGGGATCTCCTTGATGCCGTGCTCGGCCATCTTCCTGAGCGCGGCCTTGGTGAACTTGCGGTTCGCCTTGAGGATCACCTCGCCGGTGCCCGGGTCGACGATGTCCGCGGTGGCCTTCTGGTTGGAGAGGAGCTCCGCGTCCACGAGCTTGGTCATGGCGCCGTTGTCGCCGACCTTCACTTCCTCGGACTTGTAGAAGTAGTTGATCAGCGCGTCGTTGGAGTAGCCAAGGGCCTTTAGGAGCACGGTGGCCGGCATCTTGCGACGCCTGTCTATGCGAACATAAAGGATGTCTTTATGGTCAAATTCAAAGTCAAGCCACGAACCGCGGTACGGAATCACACGGGCCGAGTAGAGCACCTTGCCACTGGAGTGGGTCTTGCCCTTGTCGTGGTCGTAGAACACGCCCGGCGAGCGGTGCAGCTGGCTCACGATAACGCGCTCGGTGCCGTTTATGATAAAGGTCCCGTTGTCGGTCATCAGCGGGATTTCGCCGAAATAAACCTCCTGCTCCTTGATGTCGCGGATCGATCTGGTACCGGGGTCCTTCGCCACATCCCATACTACCAGCCTCACCTTCACCTTCATCGGCGCGGCAAAGGTCATCCCCCTCTGGTGGCACTCCTCAACGTCGTACTTCGGCGCGCCCAGCGAATACGAAACGTACTCAAGCGAGGCGGTATCACTGAAGTCCCTGATCGGGAATACGCTGCGGAACACGGCTTCCAGGCCGGAATTCTTGCGTGCGTCTACGGGAGTGTCGAGCTGGAGGAATCTCTTGTAGGAATTTTTCTGGATGTCGATGAGGTTCGGTATGTCGATGATCTTGTGGATCTTGGCGAAGTTCTTGCGCAACAGGGGGTTATTCGCGATTGAATAAGCCATATCTTCTCCTTGTGGTGAACGCCTTGGAAGACCTCCACCCCCTTGAATTTCCTGCTGTTCTGGTCGGACGTGGCTGCGGGGTGAAGCGGCCTCAAACTAAAATAGAACAGCCAAGGCCGCAAAAAGCGACCTTGGCTTTGGTAAAGATCGGTGCGAAGCTAATTACTTAACTTCCACTTCTGCGCCAGCCTCGACCAGCTGCTTCTGTGCGTCGGCAGCTTCTTCTTTGGAGATGCCAGTCTTGACCGGCTGCGGAGCGCCGTCGACCAGGTCCTTGGCTTCTTTGAGGCCCAGGGAGGTCAGGCCGCGGACGACCTTGATGACGCCGATCTTGTTGGCGCCAGCAGCTTTCAGGATGACGTCGAACTCGGTCTTCTCTTCAGCGGCTTCAGCCGGGCCAGCAGCCGGGCCAGCAGCAGCGACAGCAACCGGAGCTGCTGCGGAAACGCCGAACTTCTCCTCGAGCTCTTTCACGAGGCCAGCAAGTTCGAGGACGGACATGTTCTCAATGAAGCTGATTACTTCTTCTTTGGTGATAGCCATTTCTTTCTCCTCCAGAGAATATTGTTAGATGTTTAAAGCGAAAATTGTCGGTGACTGCGATTAGGCAGCCTTCTGGATCCTGATCTGCTCCAGCGCGCGTACGAAACCGCCCGGAACAGCCGCGAGAACGCGTACGAAGTTGCTTGCCGGTGCCTGCATGCTGCCCAGCATCTTGGCGATAAGCACTTCGCGGCTCGGCAGGTCTGCCAGAGCCTGGATCTCAGCCACGTTGATGGTCTTGCCGGTGAGCACGCCAGCCTTCAAGGTAAACGGGTTAGTGTTTTCCTTGTTGAAGCGGGACAGCACTTTGGCCGCCGCGACGGGATCGTCGTAGCAAAGGGCGATGGCGGTGGGGCCTGCGTAGTACTGCGACAGACCTTCCTTGTCGGTCCCCTTGGAAGCGATCTCGAGCAGAGTGTTCTTGACGACCTTGTACTCCGCGTTGGCTTTCCTGAGCTCGTTTCTGAGCTCGGTGGCCTGGCCGACGTTCATCCCGCGGAAATCCGCGAGGAATACCGCCTGCGCCCTCTGGAGCTTGTCGTGCATCTCGGCAACAAGTTCTTGCTTGTTTTCCTTATTCAAGCGCCTTCCTCCTTTCTTTTGGTATACGGGTGCGGAACCCCGCCAAAGTCAGGAAGTTGCGGAACATGCATTTTCGCGCAACATCTGCAAGTCTCGGTTGGCCGCCCGGAAGCGTTTAAGCGCCGACGATGCTACTGGCACACCCACTGTCTTTGACTTTGGCTTTACAGCGGTACTGCTCTTTATTTCAAGATCGCGCTGATGTCAGCGAGATCGATGGTGACGCCCGGGCCCATGGTGGAGGACACGGCAACCTTCTTCATGTAGGTGCCCTTGGCTGCAGCCGGCTTCGCCTTCTGGAGGGCTTCCACCAGGGCAACCACGTTCTGCCTCAGGGTCTCGGCGGTGAAGGAAACCTTGCCCACCGGGGCGTGCACGATACCGGCCTTCTCGACGCGGAACTCGACCTTGCCGGACTTGGACTCCTTGATGGCGCGAGCCAGGTCGAAGGTGACGGTACCGACTTTCGGGTTCGGCATCAGGCCGCGGGGACCGAGGAGCTTACCGATCTTACCGACCACGCCCATCATGTCCGGGGTAGCGATGGCGGTGTCGAATTCGAACCACCCTTCCTGGATCTTGGCGACCAGGTCGTCGGCACCGACGTAATCGGCACCGGCCTCGCGGGCCTCCTTCTCCTTCTCGCCCTTGGCGAAAACCAGGACGCGCACATCCTTGCCGAGACCGTTGGGGAGCACCACGGCGCCGCGGACCATCTGGTCGGCGTGACGCGGGTCGACGCCCAGCTTCACCACCAGGTCGACGGTCTCGTCGAACTTCGCATAAGCCGCGCTCTTCACGAGCTCAAGGCCGTCGGTCAGGGGATAGGTTTTGGTCCTGTCGACCTTGGCGCGAGCCTCTTTAAGCTTTTTTGTCATAGACATTTCTGATAACCCTCTCTTTAACTTAAGCTATTTCAACGCCCATGCTGCGCGCGGTACCTTCAATGGTCTTCATGGCAGCCTCAAGGCTCGCGGCATTGAGGTCGGGCATCTTCTTGGTGGCGATCTCGCGCACCTGCTCCTTGGTCAGCTTGCCCACCTTGGTCTTGTTGGGGGTAGCGGAGCCGCTCTGGAGGCCGAGAGCTTTCTTGATGAGAACCGGAGCCGGCGGAGTCTTGGTGATGAAGGTGAAGGACCTGTCGGCGTAGACAGTGATGACGACCGGGGTGATGGTCCCTTCGTCTGCCTGGGTCTTCGCATTGAAGGCCTTGCAGAACTCCATGATGTTGACGCCGTGCTGACCGAGTGCGGGACCGATCGGAGGAGACGGGTTTGCCTTCCCTGCGGGTACCTGCAGCTTTATGTAACCGGTGATCTTTTTCGCCATTTTCCTACTCCTTTTTCATTCCTTCGAACTGCCTGAAGCTATCGGTAACAGCGGGTTGCCCCTACTGCTTTTCTACCTGCATGAATTCGAGCTCGACCGGGGTGGCGCGCCCGAAGATGCTTACCATGACCTTGAGTTTCCCCTTGTCCGGCTTGACGTCCTCGACCACACCGGAGAAGTTGAGGAAGGGACCGTCGATGACCCTGACCGTCTCGCCCACCTCGAAGAGGACCTTGGGACGGGGCTTCTCGGCACCCTCTTCCATCCTCTTGGTGATCTTGTTGACCTCTTCGTCCGGGATCGGGAAGGGGTTATTGCCGCCGACGAACCCGGTAACCTTGGCGGTCTCCTTGACCACGTGCCAGGTGTCGTCGTTAAGTTCCATGTTCACCAGGATGTAGCCGGGGAAGAACTTCCTGGAAGAAGTCTTCTTCTCCCCCTTCTTAAGCTCGACGACGGTTTCGCACGGGATCAGGATCTCGCCGAAGAACTCCTCCATCTCGAGGTTCTTGATGCGCTCAGCAAGCGAGAGCCGCACCTTGTTCTCGAAGCCGGAGTAGGTATGTACGCCGTACCATTTGTGTGCCATTTATCAGTCCTCTAGCGGAGTATCGACTTGATGAGCTTAGTAAGGACCGCGTCGCAGACGCCAAGGTAAAGTGAGATGAGCACGATGATGACGACAACCACCTGAGCAGTAGAGAAGGTCTCTTTGCGGGTCGGCCAAGTTACCTTGGCGAGTTCCGCCTGTACATCCTCAAAAAAAGTCTTGGCTTTTGCGAGCACTTGTCACTCCTCACTTCGTGAAGATAAAAAAAATGGCAGGCCAGGAGGGATTCGAACCCCCAACACCCGGTTTTGGAGACCGGTGCTCTAGCCGTTAGAGCTACTGGCCTGCGGCGGGGGTCCCCGGACAGCTCCGGGGACCCCAAATCAAACTATTTGGTTTCCTTGTGCGGCGTGTGCTTCTGGCAGAAGCGGCAGTACTTGTTGAACTCCAGCTTCTGGGGCGTATTCTTCTTGTTCTTCGTGGTGGTATAGTTACGCTGTTTGCACTCGGTGCAGCCAAGGGTGATGATGTCTCTAGGCATTTTCTTTCGTCCTTTTCAAACTATTTTCGCGTCCCGATCCTTCCGGAACTCAAAGAACCCGTCAGGTCCTACTCGATGATGGAGGCAACGACGCCTGCACCGACGGTGCGGCCGCCTTCGCGGATAGCGAAGCGCAGACCTTCGTCCATTGCGATCGGGGTGATCAGGTTGACGGTTACCGAGACGTTGTCGCCCGGCATAACCATCTCGACACCGGCCTCGAGGTCAACCACGCCGGTAACGTCGGTGGTCCTGAAGTAGAACTGCGGACGGTAGCCGTTGAAGAACGGGGTGTGACGGCCGCCCTCTTCCTTGGACAGGATGTAGGCCTCGGCCTTGAACTTGGTGTGCGGGGTGATGGAGCCCGGCTTGGCGAGAACCTGGCCACGCTCGATCTCCTCACGCTTCACGCCGCGCAGCAGCGCGCCGATGTTGTCGCCAGCGCGGCCTTCGTCGAGGAGCTTACGGAACATCTCGACGCCGGTAACGGTGGTCTTGGTGGTGGCCTTGATGCCGACGATCTCGACTTCCTCGCCGACCTTCACGATGCCGCGCTCGACACGACCGGTGGCGACGGTACCACGACCGGAGATGGAGAACACGTCCTCGACCGGCATCAGGAACGGCTTGTCGATGGCGCGCTGCGGCTCCGGGATGTAGGCGTCGACGGCGTCCATCAGCTTCATGATGGCCTGCTCGCCCAGCTCGCCCTGGTCACCCTCGAGGGCCTTCAGAGCGGAACCCTTGATGATCGGGATGTCGTCGCCCGGGAAGTCGTAGGAGGAGAGCAGTTCGCGCACTTCCAGCTCGACCAGCTCGAGGAGCTCCTCGTCGTCCACCATGTCGGCCTTGTTCAGGAACACGACGATGTAGGGGACGCCGACCTGACGCGCCAGCAGGATGTGCTCGCGGGTCTGCGGCATCGGGCCGTCAGCTGCGGAAACAACCAGGATCGCGCCGTCCATCTGCGCTGCACCGGTGATCATGTTCTTTACGTAGTCGGCGTGGCCCGGGCAGTCGACGTGAGCGTAGTGACGCTTGTCGGTCTCGTACTCGACGTGGGCGGTAGCGATGGTGATACCACGCTCACGCTCTTCCGGTGCGTTGTCGATCTGGTCAAACGCCTTGAACTCGGCCTGGCCTTTGCCGGCGAGCACCTTGGTGATAGCTGCGGTCAGGGTGGTCTTGCCGTGGTCGACGTGACCGATGGTCCCTATGTTCACATGCGGTTTAGTTCTTTCGAATTTAGCTTTAGCCATGAGGAATCCTCCCTGATGTATCTACTACAGCTGTTATGTGAATGTTTTTTCTAGAAGGGGATGGAGCCCACAACCGGATTCGAACCGGTGACCTCTTCCTTACCAAGGAAGTGCTCTACCTACTGAGCTATGTGGGCATATTCTGTTTTGGAGCGGGAAACGGGACTCGAACCCGCGACCCTCAGCTTGGAAGGCTGATGCTCTAGCCAACTGAGCTATTCCCGCCAATTCCCTGCTCTGAAGTTTTTTGACTCAACTTGCGCTCCACTCAACCAGTACCAGCGATTCCGTTCAGAATCTCCTGATTTGAGCAGATGCTCATCTCATCTGCAGTTTTTATGGTGGAGGGAGGAGGATTCGAACCTCCGAAGTCGATGACGACAGATTTACAGTCTGTTCCCTTTGGCCGCTCGGGAATCCCTCCAGACAGAAGTGGTGCTATTAACTTTTCAATCTGGAGCTGACGATGGGACTCGAACCCGCAACCTGCTGATTACAAGTCAGCTGCTCTACCAATTGAGCTACGCCAGCTGATTCGATACCATCTCGCTACCATCTCGCTGCGCGCTTTGTGTTGCGAAGCGAATCCCTGTTCTAAAGCAAAAGGGCTTCGGTGTCAACTTCTTTTTTTACGCCGTGCAAATTATTTTTTCCAGCCGCGGCATTCACAACCGAGGCCTTTGCACGGCACTCGCCGCCAGCAGCGGGCAAGAAACCGTGAATATAGCAGCACATCATCCTGAATGCAACCTCATTCTTCTTTTTAAGCTGTTTTTCACTCACGTTTGCCTGCAACGGGTACAGTCGCTTCGCTTTCCGGCAGTTACAGCGGCAGTTTCGCGCAATTGTCATGGCTACAAATTAGATTTCCTGTGTCTGTACTCATAGACGGAGCCCAGCTATAGTTGACCCACTGAAAGAAAGGGAGGGCGCTATGGAATGCACACTGGCAAAAGGGGAACTGTTGAGCCTGACGGGGGGAGCGCACGGGCTTACGCTGCGCTGTCTAACCGGGACCATCTGGCTCACCAAAGGGGATGGCAGGGATTACCTGGTACACTGCGGGAGCGGCTTCGAGCTCTGCAAGGGGGAATCCGCCCTCGCTGAGGCTCTTGATGCTGCGGAACTGCAGATGAGGAGAGCGGGTGCCGCGGAGAACACCAAATCCGCGCTGGCGGCGGCCCCAGCCGGATCGTTCCTGCCGCGACTTCTCTAGAGGAAGAGCTACGGGTGGACCGGTGCGTGGGCCAACTCGCCGACCACGGTATGCCAGGCGCGCACCGTCCACTTCGCCACCAGCCCGTTCAGGACGTACGGGTCTGCCTTGGCGAAGGCGGCCGGCACTTCAGGGGAATCGGCCTGAAAGAGGAGGACGGCGCCGTCGGCCGGATCGGTGAGCGCTCCACCGAGAACCAGCTCGCCGCGCCGCGCGGCCTCCCAGGCCAGCGCCAGGTGCTCCGCGCGGAACTCGCCCCTGCGCTCCAGGTAATCAGGAGCGACCTCGTACAGCAACAGATAATGCATGGCTACCTCCTGTTGTTGCCGCTGAACAATTCGGCCGCAGCATCCTCCCGGCCGCATTCCTTCAAAGCCGCCAGGCAATTCTTCCTTTCTTCGGGCACGTGGTACAACAGCAGCGACTTCTGCAGCCCCTTTTCACGATCCGTCCGTGCCACGTACACCTTCTCCCCGGTAAAGGGATCCACGCCCGTGTGATAGATGCAGGTCGACAGCGTCCCCGGCGTGGGAGTGAAATCCTGCACCTGCTCCACCTTCATGCCCCAGCACTTCAGCATCAGGGCGAGATCCACCATGTCCGACAGCGTGCAGCCGGGATGCCCGGAAATGAAGTACGGGACAATGTACTGCCGTTTCCCCGCCTTGGCACTCTCCTTCTGGAAAGCGTCGCGGAACCGCTCGAAGCAGTCGTGCCCGGGCTTGCGCATCACCGAGGTGACGCTGTCGGTGAGATGCTCCGGCGCCACCTTCAAGAGGCCGCTCACGTGGTGCGAGACCAACTCGCGCAGGTAACGGGGCTGGCGCTCCATCAGGTCGTAGCGCACGCCTGAGGAAACCGCGACGTGCTTCACCCCGGAGATGCGGCGTGCCTTGGCGAGGAGCCGGGAACTGCCGGCATCATCGGTGACCAGGTTTTTGCAGATCTTCGGGAACAGGCAGCTGTCGCGGCGGCACTTGGCGCCCGCCTCCGCATTGCCGCAGGAGAGCCCGAACATGTTGGCGGTCGGGCCGCCCAGGTCGCTCACGCTGCCACGGAACCACGGCAACGCCGCCAGCCGTTCCAGTTCCTGCAGCACGCTTTGCTCGCTGCGGGACTGGATGGTTTTGCCCTGGTGGTGGGTGATGGCGCAGAAGGCGCAGCCGCCGAAGCAGCCGCGGTGCGTGGTGATGGAATTGCGGATCTGCTCGTAGGCCGGGATCGCTTCCTTGTAGCCCGGGTGCGGTGCCTTTACGAAGGGGAGCGCGTAGATCGCGTCCAACGCCTGTTCGCCAAGCGGCCACGCGGGAGGATTGCAGACCAGGTAGCGTGTGGCGTGGCGCTGGATCACGGTCCTGGCGCAGCCGGGATTCTGCTCCCCCGAAAGCAGGCGAAACGACCGCGCGTAGGCGGCCTTGTCGGTGGACACCTCCTCGTAACTCGGAAGTTCCACCAGGTCGGCGCCTGGTTCCGGCGCGGTCGACGACGGGTAAGCGGTGCCACGGATATCGCGGATAGAAGCGAACGCCTCACCTTTTTGCAGCCTCTGCACCAGTTCCAGGAGCGGGCTCTCCCCCATGCCGTAGATGAGCAGGTCGGCTTTGGCGTCGAAGAGCGCGGAGCGGCGCACCTTGTCTTCCCAGAAATCGTAGTGGGCGAAGCGACGCAGGCTCGCCTCGATGCCGCCGATCACCACCGGCACGTCGCGATAGGCTTCCTTCAAACGCGAGGTGTAGATGATGGTGGCGCGGTTGGGGCGGGCGCCGTGGCGGTTGCCGGGGGTGTAGGCGTCGTCGCGGCGCAGTTTCCGGGCCGGCGTATAGTGCGCCACCATGGAATCCATGGCGCCCGCGGCTACGGCGAAGAACAGGCGCGGGCGCCCGAGCGCCATGAAGGGTTCCTTGCTGCGCCAGTCCGGCTGCGGGATGATGCCGACCCGGAGCCCTTTGGCCTCCAGCAGTCGTGCCAGGAGCGGGACGCCGAAAGAGGGGTGGTCCACGTAGGCGTCGCCGGAAACGAAGACGACGTCCAACTCGTTCCAGCCGCGAGCCTTTGCTTCGGAAAGTGAAATGGGGAGAAACCGGGAAGGAGACTGCTTGGGACGTGCGTGTTTCATATAAACCTTAAAACCGTTAGCCACGGAGAACTTCTGAGAAAATCTGAGAGAACCAAACCTTTTTGTTTTAGGTTTCCTCAGAAGTCCTCAGATTTTCTCCGTGGCCAATGGTTTTGACTTTACGGGAAGATCCCCAGGAAATCGAGCCCGAGGGTTTCGGGAAGACCGCACATGAGGTTCATGTTCTGAACCGCCTGCCCGGACGCCCCTTTCACGAGGTTGTCGATGGCGGATACCACGATGACCCTGCCGGTCCTTTCGTCGACAACGACGCCGATGTCGCAGAAGTTGGAACCCCTGACGTGCGCAGTCGAAGGAAGCACCCCCTCGGGAAGCACCCTGACGAACGGCTCGCCCTCGTAGAAGGTCTCGTAGAGCGTAATCAACTCCGCCGCGCGCACCTTGCCGGTCGGCACGCTGTAGATGGTGGAAAGGATGCCGCGGTCCATCGGGACCAGGTGCGGGGTGAAGGAGATGGTGAGCGGAGTGCCTGCCAGCAGCGCGAGTTCCTGCTCGATCTCCGGGATGTGACGATGCACGCCCCCCACGCCGTAGGCCTTGAAACCTTCATTCACCTCGCAGTAGAGGTTGTCGACCTTGGCGCTGCGCCCGGCACCGGAGGTCCCGGACTTGGCATCGACGATGATGCTCTTGGGGTCGATCACCTTCCCCTTCAACAGCGGCGCCAGGCCGAGGATGACGCTGGTCGGGTAGCAGCCGGGGTTGGCGATCAGGCTGGCCTCGCGGATCTTGTCGCGACGCAACTCCGGAATGCCGTACACCGCCTGGGGGAGCAGTTCCGGGGTCAGGTGCTTTTCATACCACTTGCCGTAGACGTCCGCGTCGTGCAGCCGGTAGTCGGCGGAGAGATCGACCACGTCCTTGCCCATCTTGAGGAAGGTCGGGACCACCGCCATGGCGGCCTTGTGGGGGAGCGCGGTGAAGACCATGTCCACCTGCTCGGCAATGCCGACCGGTTCCAGGGGCTCGAGAACAAGGTCGCAGCGGCCGCGCAGGGTCGGGAACACGTCGCTCACCGGGCGACCGGCGCTCTGCTCGGAGGTGACACAGGTGACGGCGACTTCGGGGTGGGCATGCAGGATACGGATAAGTTCGACGCCGGTATAGCCGCTGGCACCGACGATGGCAACCTTGATCATGAAGGTCCTCCTCTACTTACATCTGAAAGAATAGGAGCTTGATGTTAGCACAGCTCCTACGGACTTGACACCCTAAACCTCAAAACCGGTAGCCACGGAGAACGTCGGAGGAAATCTGAGAGAAGCAAAACCTTTTTGTCTTTGGTTTTCTCAGATGTCCTCAGATTTTCTCCGTGGCCAACGGTTTTAGCTTAAAGGTTTTTGAAACAGCAAAAGGAGGAACCCTGACGGATTCCCCCTTTGCAATACAGACAGCAATTGTTCCCGTAGCGGATTAACGCTTGGAGAACTGGAAGCTGGCGCGTGCCGCCTTCTTGCCGTACTTCTTTCTTTCCTTGATGCGCGAGTCGCGGGTGATGAACCCGGCTTTCTTCAGGGTACCGCGCAGGTCGGCATCGGCCTCGATGAGGGCCTTGGTGATGCCGTGCTTGATGGCGCCGGCCTGGCCGGAGTCGCCACCGCCCTTGACGGTGCAGAAGATGTCGAACTTGCCGACATTCTCGGTCAGCTCGAGGGGCTGCATGACCACCATCTTGGAGGTCTCGCGGCCGAAGTAGCTGTCAAGAGTCTTGGTATTTACAATGATCTCGCCGTTGCCCGGCTTGATCCAAACCCTGGCGATGGACGACTTCCTTTTCCCAGTTGCGTAAAAGCTGACTGCCATTTTCTATCTCCTGATGAACGAATTAAATGTTCAGATTCTTCGGATTCTGAGCCGCGTGCGGGTGAGCACCGCCGCTGTAGATCTTCAGCTTCTTCAGCATGTGGCGGGCAAGCTTGTTTTTGGGCAGCATGCCTTTGACAGCTTTCTTGATCAGCTCTTCCGGCTTCTTGTCGATGAGCTTGGCTGCGGTAATTTCTTTCAGCCCGCCCGGGAACGAAGAGTGGCTATAGTAGGTCTTGTTAGCAAACTTATTGCCGGTCAGGGCAATCTTCTCCGCGTTCACGACAATGACGAAGTCGCCGGTGTCAACGCTCGGGGTGAAGGTCGGCTTGTTCTTGCCGCGCAGCACGTTGGCGATTTCAGTCGCGACACGGCCGAGCACCTTGCTATCCACATCAACCAGGTACCAATCCCTGGTAACTTCTTCTTTTTTGGCAACTTGCGTCTTCATTGAAACCTCACAGCTATCTGGAATTAGCACATTAACTTACAGAAGATTGAGAATTTAATCGATTCGTCCGTTCATGTCAAGACAAAAAACCGGGGTAAGAATTAACGCCCTATTAAACTGGCATCATTCCCCGCTCTGCCCGGGGTAGAAAACCTGCATGAGACAGAGTCCTTGGGGCGGCACTGTCATTCCCGCGTTCTGCCTGTCGCCTCCCTTGAGCAGGCGCGCCACGTCGGCCGCGCTCATCCTGCCCTGCCCCACTTCGATGAGCGTCCCGGTGATGATGCGCACCATGTTCTTCAGGAAACCGCTGCCGTTGATGTCCAGGTGCAGCAGACGCCCCTCCTGCACCAGCTCCATGCTGTAGATGCGACGCACCGTGGTCTTGGCGGCGCAGTTGGCGCCACGGAAGGCGGCGAAGTCGTGCTCGCCTACGAAGAGCCTGCATGCCTGCCGCATCGCCTCGACATCGAGCTTCCCCTTGACGCGCCAGGCGGTATGGCGCACCAGCGGCGAGCGGAGGTCGTCGAGCAGCATGGTGTAGCGGTAGTGCTTCGCCTGCGCGTCGAAGCGCGGGTGGAAGTCGAGCGGCACCTCGGCCGCGTCGCGCACCGCGATGTCGCTGGGGAGCAGCGTGTTCAGCCCCTCGCGGAAGGCGCGCAGCGGCATGGTGCGCTCGGTCTTGAAGCAGGCCACCATGCCGCGGGCGTGCACGCCCGCGTCGGTGCGGCCGGAGGCGTGCAGGGTGGTGTGCTCCCCGAGCATCTTGGCCAGCGCCTTTTCCATGACCTCCTGGATGGTGAGCCCGTTGGGCTGCACCTGCCATCCGGCGTAGGCGGTGCCGTCGTATTCTATGATGAGTTTGATGTTGCGCATAGTTTCCAAAGTCGGACGGGCCGGACTAGTCGGGCTGGTCAGACCGCCAGGGGCTACTTCAGATAGTCTTTCACCAGCAGTTCCGCGATTTGCACGGCATTGGTGGCGGCGCCTTTCCTGAGGTTGTCGGCCACGACCCAGAGGTTCAGGCCGTTCTTGATGCTGGCGTCCTCGCGGATGCGGCCGACCAGGGTCAGGTCCTCGCCGGCCACGTCCATGGCCATCGGGTATTCGCCGTTGGCCGGGTTGTCCACCAGTTCCACCCCCGGCGCGTCCTCCAGGAGCTCGCGCGCCTTGGCCACGGTGATCTTCTTCTCGGTCTCGATGTTCACCGACTCGGAGTGGCCGTAGAAGACCGGGACGCGGACACAGGTCGCGGTGGTGGCGATGTCCGCCTCCATGATCTTCCTGGTCTCGTTCACCATCTTCATCTCTTCCTTGGTGTAGCCGTTGTCGCAGAAGGAATCGATCTGCGGCAGGCAGTTGAAGGCGATGCGGTGCGGATAGACCTCGTTCTTGGGCGGACGGCCGTTCAGAAGCTCGCCGGTCTGGACGCGCAGCTCTTCGATCCCCTTGTTGCCGGTGCCGGAAACGGCCTGGTAGGTCGAGACGACGATCCTCTTGATGGTGCCGAAGTCGTGCAGGGGCTTGAGCGCCACCACCATCTGGATGGTGGAGCAGTTCGGGTTGGCGATGATCCCCTTCTTGCGATAGTCGGCGATGGCATGCGGGTTCACCTCGGGGACCACCAGCGGCACGTCCGGGTCCATACGCCAGGCGCTGGAGTTGTCGATGCAGACCGCTCCCGCCTTGGCCGCGGAAGGACAGAACTCCTCGGAGCGCGCACCGCCCGCGGAGAAGAGGGCGATGTCGATCCCCTCGAAGGAATCGTGCGTCAGCTCCTCCACCGGCACCGGCTTGCCGTTGAACTCGAGCACCTGGCCGGCGCTTCTCGCACTCGCCAGGAACTTGATCCGGCCCACCGGGAACTTGCGCTCCTCCAGACACTCGATCATCTGGGTCCCCACGGCGCCGGTCGCGCCCACCACTGCTACATTCCACGTTTTCTTCATACTCGTTACATCTCCTCAAGACAAAAACGGGAGCGCGCCACCCATGGATCCCGGGGGACGCGCTCCGCAGTTAACTTCTCTATGATCTTCGACAAAAGCCGTCCCCCTCCCGCAAGGGGCGGGGGGGCTTAAGGTTTAGCGCTCCTTCAGAATCTGCAGCATGCGGCGCAGCGGCTCGGCGGCACCCCAGAGGAGCTGATCGCCGCAGGTGAAGGCGGAGAGGTACTGCGGCCCCATCTTCATCTTGCGCACGCGACCCACCGGAACGGTGAGCGAGCCGGAAACGGCTGCCGGGGTGAGCCCCGCCAGGGAGTCGGCCTTGTTGTTGGGGATGAACTTCACCCACTGGTTGTCGTTCTTGATCATCTCCTCGATTTCGGCGATCGGGATGTCCTTGGTGAGCTTCATGGTGATCGCCTGGCTGTGGCAGCGCATGGCGCCCACGCGGACGCAGATGCCGTCCACCGGGATCGGATTGGCGGCGCCGAGGATCTTGTTGGTCTCGGCGTACCCTTTCCACTCCTCGCGGCTCTGGCCGTCCTCGACCTCGCGGTCGATCCAGGGGAGCACGTTGCCGGCCAGCGGGAAGCCGAACTCCTTGGTCGGCATCTCGGCGCTTCTCAGGGTGGCGGTAACCTTCTTGTCGATCTCGAGGATCGCGGAACCCGGGGTGGCCAACTGCTCGGCCACGGAGCCGTGCAGCACGCCCATCTGGGAGAGGAGCTCACGCATGTTCGGGGCGCCGGCGCCGGAGGCCGCCTGGTAGGTCATGGAGGAAAGCCACTCGACCACGCCCGCCTTGAACAGACCGCCCAGGCCCATGAGCATGAGGCTCACGGTGCAGTTGCCGCCGATGTAGTCCTTGATCCCCTTGGAGAGGGCCGCATCGATGACGTTGCGGTTGATCGGGTCGAGGATGATGACCGCGTCGTCTTCCATGCGAAGCGTGCTCGCCGCGTCGATCCAGTAGCCGTTCCAGCCGGCCTTCTTCAGCTCGGGGCGGATCGCCTTGGTGTAATCGCCCCCCTGGCAGGTGATGATCACGTCCAGCTTCTTCAACTCGTTGATGTCCGACGCATCCTTCAGCGTACCCGCGTTGAGCGGTGCGGGCTGCCCCACCTGCGAGGTGGTGAAGAATACCGGCTCAACACCTGCGAAATCGTTCTCTTCCTGCATGCGCTGCATGAGAACCGAGCCAACCATGCCACGCCAACCGACCATTCCGACTTTCATAGGCGACCTTCCTCTCTATTTATATTTTGATGGACTGCGGCGGGTTGCCCCGCCTTTACCGTATTTATATTACAGATTGGCGATGATGGCGTCGCCGATCTCCTTCGTGTTGACCAGCTTCTCGCCGGCCTTCTCCTGGTAGATGTCGCGGGTGCGGTAGCCCCCATCAAGAACTTTGGCTACGGCGTTGTCGATGGCGTCGGCCGCCTCGATCATGCCGAAGGAGTAGCGCAGCATCATGCCCGCGGAAAGGATCTGGGCGATCGGGTTCGCGATCCCCTGCCCCGCGATGTCGGGGGCGCTGCCGCCGGAGGGCTCGTACATGCCGAAGGTCCCCTCGGCGAGCGATGCGGACGGGAGCATCCCCAAAGAGCCGGTCAGCATGGCCGCTTCGTCGGAGAGGATGTCGCCGAACATGTTCTCGCACAGGATCACGTCAAACTGCTTGGGCCACTTTACCAACTGCATGGCGGCGTTGTCCACGTACATGTGCGAAAGTTCGACATCCGGGTACTCCTTGGCAATGTTGATCACGATCTCGCGCCAGAGCACCGAGGTGGAAAGGACGTTGGCCTTGTCGATGGAGCAGACTTTCTTGCCGCGCTTCCTCGCCGCCTGGAAGGCGACGTGTGCGATGCGCTCGATCTCCGGCACGCTGTAGCGCATGGTGTCCACGCCGACGCGGTCGCGGCCGGCCCCTTCGATCCCTTTGGGCTGGGAGAAGTAAATGCCGCCGGTCAGCTCGCGGATCACCAGGATGTCAAAACCGCCGGCGATCACCTCTTCCTTCAGGGACGAGGCGCTGGTCAGCGACGGGAAGATGATGGCGGGACGCAGGTTGGCGTAGAGACCGAAGATCTTCCTGAGCGGCAACAGGGCGCCGCGCTCGGGCTGCTCGTCCGGGGGAAGGGTTTCCCACTTGGGTCCGCCCACCGAACCGAACAGGATGGCGTCGGCTGCCTTGCATATATTTACCGTAGTGTCCGGAAGAGCGCGCCCTTCCAGATCGATGCCCGCACCGCCCACGTTGGCGTGCGTGCGCTCGAATTTCACGTCGTAACGCTTTTCGACCGCATCCAGCACCTTCAGTGCTTCCGCCATAACCTCCGGGCCGATGCCGTCGCCCGGCAGCACCGCCACTTTAAAAAGCTGTCCCATTGCACAACCTCCGATATGTATTAAATTAGCGATTCTATTTGCGAGACAGTGATATTGTCAACATAAAAAAGGCCGTCAAACATACGTTTAGCGCCCCAAACCATGACTATGAGCTAATGCTCTGCCGGCTGGTTCAGTCGCGACACGAAATCAGACCTCAGCCCCGACTTTTATTAGAGAATAATAAAACTTTCAGTTTATCTTCATGAGGTATTGTGCTACATTCTCGTCTAACCGGCAAGGCCATCCGGCACCAGCAGCCTCGCTACGGGGGGCTTACCGTGGAGCGGGGTTAACGAGAAGCGGCGGCTGGACAAATTCATTAGAGTAGGTATCATTCCTTGGCCACCGGCAAAGAGCCCCCCTCTCGATGGAGCCGTGAACCACATGATCGTATCCCCAGAGGGAACAACATATTTTCAGGAGAAGAAATGCTATCCATCGCTCGTCTCGGGCAGCTCGCCGCTGTCCTCTCCCTGCTCACCATGACCGCCTGCTCGGCGCCCAGAGCCACCAGGTACCTGCTCGGCAACCCTGAGAACCCGTATCCGCAGCGTAAGTCCCCAGAGATCGGCGACATTGTCCACCTCCCCACCGGGACCCTGGTGACGCGGCAGCAGATGTTGGATGTCGTCACCGACGCCCGGGTGGTCTACGTCGGCGAGACCCACGACAACCCGGCGGCGCACCGCTTGGAACTGGACGCCCTTAAGGCGCTCGAGGAGCGCCATCCCGGCAAGGCCGCGCTGGGCATGGAGATGTTCGTGCGCAGCCAGCAGCCGGTCCTGGACCGCTGGGTCGCGGGGGACTTGGACGAGAAGGCGTTTTTGAAGGCGTCACGCTGGTACGACAACTGGAAGATGGACTTCGCCTACTACCGGGACCTGCTCCTCTACGCCAAGGAGAAGCACATCCCGGTCGTCGCGCTCAACGCGGAGAAGGAGCTGGTGCAGGCGGTGCGCAGCAAACCGCTGGAGGAGCTGACGCCTGAGCAGAAGGCGCAGCTGCCGGAGATGGACTTCTCCGACCCGTACCAGCGCGCCCAGACCGAAAGCATGTTCAGCGGGCACGACAGCCACGGCAAAATGGCGGTGGAGGGCTTCACCCGGGCCCAGACGCTGTGGGACGAAACCATGGCGGAGTCCGCCGTGCGTTACCTCACCAGCCCCGCTGGCAAGGAGCGCCACCTCCTGGTGGTGGCCGGCGGCAATCACGTCAGCTACGGTTTCGGCATCCCGCGCCGCGTCTTCCGCCGTCTCCCCACCTCCTACGCCACCATTGGGGGGCGCGAGCTCGCGGTGCAGCGCGCGGAAAAGCCGGTGACCATGGAGGTGGTGCTGCCCGACTTCCCGAACGTTCCCTTCGATTTCCTGGTGAACTACGCCTATGAGGGGCTGCCCAAGCAGGGCGTGCTGCTCGGCGTCATGTTCGAGCCGGATCCCAAGGGACGCGGCCTCGTGGTGAACACCGTGGTCCCCGACTCCAATGCCGCCCGCGCCGGGGTGCAGAAAGGGGACCTGCTGCTGACCATGGACAACGAGCAGTTGAAGGACAGCCTCGACCTGATCTACGCGGTGAAGCAGAAACACGTGGGGGACAAGTCCACGCTGAAGCTTGAGCGAAAGGGAGAGGTGCTGGATCTGGAAGTGCTGTTCAAGATTGGCGAGGCGCCCAAACACGGCAAGCCCTGACACCGGCCGGGGTAGTCGCCCCGACCGAGATACCGGAGGACAATGACTGTTATGTATGCGATGAGTAACGTCGGAAACACCATAGCCATGGTGCTGGCCGGTGGCAAGGGCGAGCGCCTCAGCCCTCTCACCAACAGAAGGGCCAAGCCGAGCGTCATGTTCGGCGGCAAATACAAGATCATCGATTTCGTCTTGAGCAACCTGTTCAACTCCGGGATCAAGAAGGTCTACATCCTGACCCAGTACCGCGCCTACTCCCTCAACAAGCACATCAGGGAGTCCTGGGGCAAATGGACCGGCCTGGGCGAGTTCTTCGTCGCCATCTCCCCGGAGACCAGCTCGGAGAACGAGGATTGGTTCAAGGGGACGGCCGACGCCATCCTGCAGTACCTGCGCTTCGTTGAGTCCTCGGACGCGGACTACGTCGCCATCTTCGGCGGCGACCACATCTACAAGATGGACGTGAGCCAGATGATCGACTACCACCGCAGAAACCGGGCGGACCTGACCGTCGCGGCCCTCGAGGTCCCGGTGCAGGAGGCGAGCCGCTTCGGGGTTTTCTCCGTGGACGATGACTACAAGATCACCGCCTTCGCCGAGAAGCCCAAGCATCCGGAGAGCATCCCCGGCCGGGACACCTGCTTCGCCTCCATGGGGAACTACATCTTCTCCACCAAGAAACTGATCGAGGTGCTGCAGGAAGGGAAGAAGCGTTACGAGGACCTCGACTTCGGCAAGCACGTCATCCCGATGATGCTGGAGAACCACGACAAGGTCTTCGCCTACAACTTCAACGACAACATCATCCCCGGCATGAAGGCTGAGGAGAAAGGTTACTGGAAGGACGTGGGGACCATCGAGAGCTACTACGAGGCCAACATGGACCTGATCCACGTCTCGCCGCAGCTCAACCTCTACAACTACAAGTGGCCGATCCTGACCAACCAGGGCAACCTGCCGCCGGCGAAGACGGTGTTCGACGAGGAAGGGCGGCGCGGCATGAACATCGACTCCTACGTCTGCGCCGGGTGCATCACCAGCGGAGCGACGGTGCGCCGCACCATCCTGGGCCCGCGCTGCAAGGTGAACAGCTACAGCGAGATTGACGATTCCATCCTCTTCGAAAACGTCACGGTCGGGCGCCACGTGAAGATCAAGCGCGCCATCATCGACAAGAACATCGTCATCCCCGACGGCACCGAAATCGGCTACAACCACGAGGAGGATCGGGCCAAGGGGTACCGGGTCACCGAATCCGGGATCGTCGTGGTATCGATGGCGGAAGCCAAGTAAAACGGGCGGCCGGGCCGCCCATGACATCGCAACAACAGCAGACACCCCGGCCACCGCAGCCAGTCGTCCCTAAGGGGCGGGAGCACGCATGCGGGCAGCATCGAAGCGCAACCAAAGACGCGAGATCAACAAGATCGTCGGGGTCTACGCCCTGTTCGGCAGCGCCTGGATCTACCTCTCCGGCTACGCCCTGATCTGGCTCGTCTCCGACCGCCACATCGCGGAGCAGATCGAGGTCTACAAGGGGCTCATGTTCATCATGGTGACCTCGGCGCTGCTCTACCAGCTGATCTCCCGCTTCGCCCGCCGACTGGCGGAATCGGTGGACAGGCTCGAGGAGAGCGAGGCCCGCTTCCAGGCCATCTACCACAACGTCAACGACGCCCTCTTCATCCATGATGCCGCCACCGGCAAGCTGGTGGACGTGAACCGCACCATGTGCGAGATGTACGGGTACACCCCCGAGGAGGCCCGGGGTCTCACCGTCGGGGAGTTGAGCCTCGGGGAGCCCCCGTACAGCGAGGGGGACGCCAGGCGCCTTTTACAGCAGGCGGCGGCGGGTCCCCCGATGACGGTACGGTGGCGCAGCAAGAAGAAGGGCGGCTCGCTGTTTTGGTCCGAGGTGAGCCTGCGCCGGGCCGACATCGGCGGCAGCGACCGGGTCATCGTCCTGGTGCGCGACATCACGGCGCGCCACGAGATGGAGGAGGCTCTTCAGCAAAACGAGGAGATCCTCAAGGTCCTCATGGAGGAGATGCCGGCGGGGGTGGGGTGGGCCGACGAGAGCGGCCGTGTCCAGTACCTCAACAGCTACGTCAACGACTGGCTGGGCTACGTCTCCGATGACCACCCAACCCTCGAAGAGCTGATGGAGCGCGCCCTCCCCGACCCGGCCTACCGGGACCAGGTCTTGGCCACCTGGCGCGAAGAGATCGCAAAAACGCTGGAGAGCGGCGCCCCGGTCACCCCGCAGGAGGCGAAGATCTCCTGCGTCGACGGCTCACCGAAACACATCATCCTGAACACCCGCCTGGTCCACCACCGCATCCTGTTCACCCTGACCGACATCACCAAGTGGGAGGCGATGCAGCGGGAGCTGCTGAAGGCCCAGAAGCTCGAATCGCTCGGCGTCCTCGCCGGCGGCATCGCCCACGACTTCAACAACATCCTCACCGGTATCCTTGGCAACCTCTCCTTCGCCGAACTGCTGCTCGACCCCGACCACCCGGCCCAGGGGGCGGTGAAGAACGCCGAGAAGGCGTCGCAGCGCGCGGCCGAACTGGCGCACCAGCTGCTCACCTTCTCCAAGGGGGGGCAGCCCATCAAGAAAGTGGTCCCGCTGGGGAGGCTCCTGCAGGAATCCCTCTCCCTGTCCCTGCACGGAACCAAGGTGCAGACCAGGCTGGAGCTCCAGGACGGGCTGCACGCCATCGAGGCGGACGAGGGGCAGATGAACCAGGCCTTCAGCAACGTCATCATCAACGCCTGCCAGGCGATGCCGGGCGGTGGAGTGCTGACCGTGAGGGCCGGGAACACCCCGCTGCGGGCCAACAACGACCTCGGCCTCCCCGCCGGCGACTACGTCGAGGTATCCTTCATCGACCAGGGGTGCGGCATCCCGTACGAGGACCAGAAGCTCATCTTCGACCCCTACTACAGCACCAAGCCGGGAGGCAGCGGCCTCGGGCTCGCCTCGGTCCATTCCATAGTGATCAAGCACGGCGGCAGGGTCGAGGTGAGTTCGACGCCCGGAGCGGGAACGACCCTCACCTTCTACCTCCCCTCCGCGGGCGAGGCCGCGCCGGAAGAGACGCAGCAGCGATCGGAGCGCCCCCGCAAGGCGGGGGAAGGAACGGTGCTGGTCATGGACGATGAGGAGGCGATCAGGACGCTGACCCGTGACATGCTGCAGTACCTTGGCTACCAGGTGGTGACCTGCGCGAGCGGCGAGGAGGCGGTACGGCTGTACCGGGAGGCGGTCCAGGAGGGAACACCTTTCGCCGCCGCCATCATGGACCTCACCATACCCGCCGGCATGGGTGGCAAGGAGGCGGCGCAGCAGATCCTCGAGCTGGATCCCGCCGCGAGGCTGATCGTCTCCAGCGGCTACTCCAACGACCCGGTCATGGCGGAACATGCCGACTACGGTTTCTGCGCCGCGGTGGTGAAGCCGTACCGCTGCGAGGAACTGCAACAGGCGCTGGAGCGGGTGTTGTCGCCCCCCTGACCGGCGCCGCTTCCGGCTACTCCGTTTCCCGCCCCCACAACTCCTTCAGTCTCCAGTTGCGGCCGCACCCGTCGTGGTAGCGCTGGTAGTGGTACGGGTTTTTCTTGTAGTACTGCCGGTGGTACTCCTCGGCGGGGTAGAACTCCGACGCCGGCAGGATCTCGGTGACCACCGCCGCGCCGAGCTGGTTGGCGCACGCCGCCTCCTCCCTGGTTTCCTCGGCCTCGCGTCTCTGCTCCTCGTCCTGGTAGAAGATGGCGGTCTGGTACTGGCTGCCGTAGTCGCAAAACTGGCGGTTCTTGGTGGTGGGGTCGATGTTGCGCCAGAACACCCGCAGCAGTTCGCGGTAGCTCACCCGGGCCGGATCGAAGACGATGCGCACCGCCTCCACGTGACCCGTCTCCCCCTCGCAGACCTCCTGGTAGCTTGGATTGGGCGTGGTGCCGCCGGTGTAGCCGGGGAGCACCGAGAGCACCCCCGGCATCGTGTCGAAGACCGGCTCCATGCACCAGAAGCAGCCGCCGGCAAAGATGGCGGTTGCGGTGTGGGGGTCGGTGGCGCTGTTTTCCATGGTTCCTCCCTAGGCACGGCGCGCGCAGTCGCACTGGTCAGACGGGGTCACCCCGTCACCGCGATGACTTCCTCGTAGGTGGTTATTCCTTCCAGCATCTTGCGTACGGCCTGCTCCCGCAGGGTCACCAGGCCGTCCTTTCGGGCCGCGCCCTGCAGCTCGGAGAGATCGACCCGCTCGCCGATCACGGCCTTGATGGTCTCGTTCACGTCCAGCACCTCGAAGATCCCGGTCCTCCCCTTGTAGCCGGTACCGCGACATTCGGCGCACCCCTCTCCGGCCCAGACCTTCGCCTGCCGCTTCAACCCCAGGTACTCCAGCTCCTCGGCGCTCAACTGGCTCTCCCGCTTGCAGTTGGGACAGATCTTCCGCAACAGCCGCTGGGCGATGATGCCGATCACCGTGGAGGAGATCAGAAACGAGGGGACCCCCAGGTCAATCAGCCTGGTCACCGACGAGGGCGCGTCGTTGGTGTGCAGCGTGGAAAGCACCAGGTGCCCGGTGAGGGCTGCCTGCACCGCGTTCTCGGCGGTCTCCTTGTCCCGGATCTCCCCCACCATGATGATGTCGGGATCCTGCCTGAGCACGTTCCTGAGCACCTTGTCGAAGGTGACCCCAATGCCGCTTTGCACGCCGACCTGGTTGAACTCCTCCATCACCATCTCGATCGGGTCCTCCACGGTGACGATGTTCACCTCCGGGGAGGAAAGGGTCCTCAGCGACGAGTAGAGGGTGGTGGTCTTGCCGCTGCCGGTGGGGCCGGTGACCAGGATGATGCCGTTTGGGCGGCGCAGGAAGGAGCTGTAGAGCTGGTACTCGCGCGGGTAGAAGCCGATGCTGTCCAACTCCTGCATCAGGACGTCGGGGTCGAAAATCCTGATCACCACCTTCTCCCCGAAGGCGACCGGCAAGGTGGAGACGCGCAGCTCGACCTCGCGCCCGTCGTGGCTGGTCTTGATCCTGCCGTCCTGGGGGCGCCGCTTCTCGGCCAGGTCCATCCGGGAGAGCATCTTGATCCGGGAAACGATGGGGGGATGCAGCTGCTTGGGTACCACGTGCACGTTGTGCAGCACCCCGTCCACCCGCAGGCGCACCAGCGACTTCTCCCGCTTGGGCTCGATGTGGATGTCGCTGGCGCGCTGGTCGAAGGCGTACTGGAGCAGGAACTCGACGGCGGAAATAATGTTGCGGTCGGTACCCTCGATCTCGTGCCCGCTTTTCAGGCGCACGAACTGCTCCAGGTTGCCAAAGTCCACCGCGGTGGCGACCTCGCTCTCGGCGGCCTGCACCGAGGCGCGGAACCCGAAGAACTCCCTCAGGATCTTGAGAATGTCGTTGCGCGAGGCGAGCACCCGGCGAAACTCCATCCTCTTCACGGCCCTCAGCTCCTCGATCACCTGGTCGTTGAAGGGATCGGCGACGGCCAGGGTCACCACGCCGTCGGCGAAGTCGACCGGAACGATCAGGTGCCTGAGCGCGAAGGGGCGGGAGATGTGGGCCGTGACCAGGTCGAGGTCGAGCTTCATCGGGTTGATCTTTAGGTAGGGGAGTCCCACCGCGGCGGCGAGGACCTCGGTGATGGCGTCCTCGGTGAGGAGCTTGCCGCCGGAGCCGGCGATCTCGAGGTTCAGCGAGGCGATGATCTCGGCGGGAGAGGGCTTTTCCGGGGTCTGCTGCAGCCGCCGGGAATACCCCGCCTGCTGCGCGCCCGCCAGCCGCTGCGCCTGCGCCTCCCCCCTGGCCAGCAGATCTTCTAACTGCCTCTCGTCGATCAGTCCACGATGCAGGAGGATCTGGGCGACGTTCTTGATGGTGACCATCTTTTTTTTCTGCATGGCGTGACCCTTTAATGTGAACAAGTATGCGATTATCGGCGAGAAACATAGTGATGTCAAGGAGGTGCGAGTTTGACAACGGACGCCTCGCCGATATCATTAAATGGCGCCTATAATGGAGGCGTGCCACTACCGATTGGAGAAGGAGGGACACCATGTTCGAACTGTTCGAGAAGGCTGTACTCACGGCGCTCGGCGCGGCGGCGATCACCCAGAAAAAAGGCGAGGAGCTGATCCAGGAGATGAAGTCCCGCTACAAGATCAGCGAGGAGGAAGGGCGGGCCTTCCTGGACCGCATCCAGGAGATGGCGCGCACCGGGCAGCAAAAGACCGCCGAAGTGGCCGAGGCCGAGGTGAAGAAGGCGCTGGACCGGATGGGCATGGTGTCGCGCGAGGACTTCGAGAGACTGGAGCGGCGCGTGAGGGCACTGGAGGCGCTCGCCGCCGAAAGCGTCACCTCTCAGCCGGAGGATGAGTGTTTAGGATAGTAAATATAAACCGCAACGTCAGGAGCATCCGGCGCTACCGCCAGATCATCACGGTGCTCGGCGGCTACGGGCTCGGGCACCTCCTGGAGTACCTGAATTTCGGGCAGGTGGTCGACTTCTCGCGCCGTGTCTTCAGGCCCCGAAGCCCGAAGGCCGAGCACCTGACGCCGCCGGAGCGCCTGCGCCTCGCCCTGGAGGAGCTCGGCACCACCTTCATCAAGCTGGGGCAACTCCTCTCCACCCGCGCCGACATCATCCCCGCCTCCTTCGTCCAGGAGCTGGCCCACCTGCAGGACAAGATCCCCTGCCTCCCCTTCGAGGAGATCAAGACCCAGATCGAGCACGAGCTGGGGGTGCCCCTGGGGCAGCGCTTCCTGTACGTGGAGCCGGAGGCGATCGCGGGGGCCTCCATCGCGCAGGTGCACCGCGCCCGGCTCATCACCGGCGAGGACGTGGTGGTGAAGGTGCGCCGCCCGGGTGTGGTCGAGGCTGTGGAGACCGACATCGACATCCTCATGGGGGTGGCGCTCCTTTTGGAGCGCCACATGGCGCGCAGCGACATCTACGATCCGGTCGGGGTGGTGCGCGAGTTCTCCTACACCATCCGGCGCGAGATGGACCTGACCCGCGAGGGGCACGCCATCGAGAAGATCCGCGACAACTTCAAGGGGGACCCGCACCTCTACTTCCCGCAGGTCTACTGGGAGGCGACCGCCAAGGGGGTGCTCACCACCGAGTACGTCGAGGGGATCAAGGTGAGCGACATCTGCGCCATCGAGGCGGCGGGGCTGGACCGGCGCGAGATCGCCCGGCGCGGGGCCAGGACCTTTTTGAAAATGGTGCTGGAGCACGGTTTCTTCCACGGCGACCCCCACCCGGGCAACGTGCTGATCTTCAAGGACAACGTGATCTGCCTGCTCGACTTCGGCATGGTGGGGAGGCTCGACCCGGCGGTGAAACGCTACCTGACCGACGTCCTGGTCGCGGTGATCAACCGCGACGTGGAGGGGCTCGCGCAGATCATCGTCGAGGCGGGCGACACCGGCGAAACGGTGAATATGCCGGCCCTGAAGAAGGGGCTCGCCGAGTTCATGGACAGCTACTTGGAGATCCCGCTCAAGGAGATCGAGGTGGGGCGCATGCTCCTGGAGTTCATCGACCTGGTCTCCACCCACCGCATCAAGGTGCACCCGGACCTGACCATGCTGGTGAAGGTGCTGGTGGTGGTGGAGGGGATGGGTCGAAAGCTCGACCCCGAGTTCGACATGGTCGGCCACCTGCGCCCCTTCCTGGAGCGGGAGTTCCGCCAGCAGCACTCCCCCGGCCGCCTGTTCCACGAGGTCGAACAGGGCCTGGAAGGCTACCTCACCCTGGCGCGCAACCTGCCGCGCGACATCCGGGAGATCCTGAACAAGATCAACCGCAACAAGTTCCGCATCGACCTTGAACACCGCGGCCTGGATCGCTTCTCCAAGGAACTGGACCGCTCCGCCAACCGGCTCTGCCTCTCCCTGATCATCGCCGCCCTGTTGATCGGCTCCTCCATCGCCATGCAGGGCAACCGCGGCCCCATGCTGTTCGGCTTTCCCGCCTTCGCCTTTTTCGGCTACAGCTGCGCCGGCATAGTCGGCGTCTGGTGGATGGTGGCCATCCTCCGCTCCGGCAGACTGTAGCAAAAAAGCCACACTCGCCGTTGCACAGGCACCACAGCCGCATTTTTGCCACACCTCCCGCAGGCTCCCCCTCCCCGCGCGACACCGTCTACAGTGCCGAAGCTGCGTGCTTTTTTCCAATGAGAAGCAAGGCGCCCGTTTTGGCTCACTATTTGCTAGATAGTAAGCATACTGACTATCAGGAGCAAGCAGATGATATTCCAGCAGACATTGGGCAACAAGGTAACCTTCAGCGGCATCGGCCTGCACACCGGCAAGACGATCACCATCACGCTGCGTCCGGCGGAGCCCGGCACCGGCGTCGTCTTCCACAGGGTTGACCTCACCCCGGCTGTCTCCATCGAAGCGCACGCGCAAAACGTGGTCAACACCAGGCTCTCCACCACCATCGGTCGCGGCGATGCGAGCGTCTCCACCATAGAACATCTCATGGCGGCCCTGTACGGCTGCGGCGTCGATAACGCGCACGTCGACATCAACGGCCCGGAAGTCCCGATCATGGACGGCAGCGCCGCCCCCTTCGTGGCCGCCATCGTCAAGGCGGGCATCAAGGAGTCCAAGAAGCCGCGCAAGTACCTGGTGATCAAGAAGCCGGTCTCCGTGACCGAGGGGGACAAGAAGGCCTCCATCATCCCGTCGCGCCACTACAAGATCTCCTTCGACATGCAGTTCGCGCACCCGGCGGTGAAGAGCCAGTTCCGCTCCTTCGAATTCAGCCAGTCCAGCTTCACCGACGAGTACGCCGCCGCCCGCACCTTCGGCTTCCTGGCAGAGGTCGACATGATGAAAGCTCACGGCCTGGCCCTCGGTGGCTCCCTGGACAACGCGGTGGTCATCGGGGACAACGGGGTCATGAACCCGGAAGGGCTCCGGTTCCAGGACGAGTTCGTACGTCACAAGATCCTCGACTCGGTGGGCGACCTCTCCCTCGCCGGGCACCGCCTGATCGGGCACGTCAAGGCCACCAAGTCCGGCCACGACCTAAACCACAAGCTGGTCATGGAGCTCTTGAAGCGCCCCGACTGCTACACCCTGATCGAGTTCACCCCGCAGGCATTCAACGCCCCCTTCAACATTGCCCTGCCGGAGCTGGCCTGGCTGGAGGCTTAACAGGCAGGTCGAAATTACGGTTGCGGTCAAGAAAAATCCAAAGCAGTCCCTTCGCGGGACTGCTTTTTTTCGTCCCCCCGCAGCATGGAAGTGCTTGAAACTGCTCATCCGTTCGTATAGAGTGGCGTGATGCCGATGTCCGACCAAAAAGAAGGGCTCCCCCCGCACATCCAGGGGGGCGAACTGCCCGCCGGAGAGATCAGAAAGCGCAAGCGCGAGGCGATCATCGTCTGCGTGTCGCTGTTCATGATCGTGCTCCTCACCTACCTCGAGATCCACCTGTCGCGCCTCTCCTCCGAGGTGCCGATGGGGAGCAACATCATCATCTTCGGCATCATCAACGTCATCATCCTGCTCATCATCCTCCTGGTCTACCTGGTGTTCAGGAACATCACCAAGCTCTTCCTGGAGCGGCGCAAGAACACCCCGGGCGCCAAGCTGCGCACCAAGCTGGTGCTCGCCTTCGTCACCCTGTCCCTGGTGCCGACCATGCTCCTTTTCTTCGTTTCCGCCGGCTTCATCACCAACAGCATCCAGAACTGGTTCAACAAGCAGGTGGAAACCTCCCTGAACGAGTCGATGGAGGTGGCGCAGGTCTACTACAAGACCTCGGCCACCAACGCGCTCTACTACGGCGAGCAGATCAGCGACGCCATCAAGGAGAGAAAGCTCCTCAACGAGGAGAACCTCCCCCAATTGAAGGCCCTGGTGCGCCAGAAGCAGAAGGAGTACAACCTGGGGGTGGTCGAGGTCTTCTCCGCCCAGCGCGAGGAACTCTTCCGCGCCGGCAACCCGAAGCTCCCCCTGGGCGAGTTCACCAACCCCTCCTCCGAGGACATCAACGTGGGGCTCGCCGGGCAGAAGCTGACCCGGGTCAACGCCATCGGCAAGGCCGACCTGATCCGCGGCATCGTCCCGATCCGGAGCAATTTCAACGACAACGACGTGGTCGGGGTCATCGTGGTCAACTACTACGTCCCCTATTCCCTGGTCTCGAAGATGCGCGAGATCTCGGCCTCCTACCACGAGTTCCGCCAATTGAAGATCCTGAAGCACCCCATCGCCACCGGCTACATCCTGACCCTGTTCCTGATCACCATGGTGATCGTGTTCCTCGCGGTCTGGTTCGGGGTCTACCTGGCCCGCAGCCTCACCATCCCGATCCAGGAGCTGGCCGAGGCGACCCGCCAGGTGGCCGAGGGGAACCTGGACGTGCACCTGGGCGAGGGGGGGGGCGACGAGATCGGCATGCTGATCGCCTCCTTCAACCGGATGACCGAGGACCTGCGCGAGAACCAGCTCGCCCTGCAGCACACCAACGAGGAACTGCAGAAGAGCAACATGGAGCTGGACCAGCGACGCCGTTACATGGAGGCGGTGCTCGCCAACGTCACCGCCGGCATCATCTCGGTGGACAAGAACGGCCTGCTCACCACGGTGAACAAATCGGCCGAGAAGCTCCTCTTGATCAACAGCGAGAAGGTGACCGGGAAGAACTTCCGCGAGGTGCTGCAGGTCGAGCACCTGGACATCGTCAAGGGGCTTTTGCGCGACATGGTGCTCGACAAGCACGACGCCATCGTGCGCCAGGTGACCATCCCGATGCGCGACGGCGAGCTGACCCTGCTCACCAACCTGACCGTCTTGAAGGACGAGAACGACGCCTTCATGGGGATGGTGGTGGTGCTGGACGACCTCACCTCGCTGATCAAGGCGCAGCGGATGGCGGCCTGGCGCGAGGTGGCCAGAAGGATCGCCCACGAGATCAAGAACCCGCTCACCCCGATCCAGCTCTCCGCGCAGCGGCTGAGAAAGCGCTACCTCTCCCGCTTCGAGGGGGAGGAAGAGGTCTTCGACCAGTGCACCGCCATGATCATCAAGTCGGTGGACGAGCTGAAGGGGCTGGTGAACGAGTTCTCCAACTTCGCCCGGATGCCGGCGTCGGTTCCCAAGCCCAACGACCTGAACGACATCCTCAAGGAGGCGCTCACCCTCTACGTGGAGGCGCACCGCCACATCCGCTTCACGCTCAACGAGGACGAGCGGATGCCCCCCATCATGCTGGACCGGGACCAGATCAAGCGCGTGGTGATCAACCTCCTCGACAACGCGGTGGCCGCCATCGAGGGGGAGGGAGAGATCGAGCTCGCCACCCGCTACGACAGCACCCTCAAGATGGCCACCTTCACCGTCTCCGACACCGGCCACGGCATCGCCGCGGAGGACCGCCCCCGGCTCTTCGAGCCGTACTTCTCCAGGAAGAAGAGTGGCACCGGCCTCGGCCTCGCCATCGTCAATACCATCATCTCCGACCATCACGGCTTCATCCGCGCCAAGGAGAACCACCCCAAGGGGAGCCGCTTCATCATCGAGCTTCCCGCCGACGCCTGAACCGCGGCCGAGCAGACTCCCCCCCTCCCCTTGACGGGCCTGCGCGCCGTAGCGCTTCGGTCCGCGAAGCCGTGAGGGGGCATTTCATACAAGAGACGAGACGAATCGGTTTCGAAGCTAGATAACGAATGAGGGGCATGGGTCGGATGACTGCCCCGGAAGCCCCAGAGATCCCGCTATGCCGCTTAAAAAAATCCGTGCCTGGCTGTTGCCGCTTGTGGCCACCATACTGACCGTCGTCGTCCTCGCGGCGAGCCTCATCCCCCGCCTGATCGACCTGGACACCTACAAGGCCGAGATCCTGGCCCAGGTGAAAAGTTCCCTGAAACGGGACCTGCAATACCAGACCGGCGCCTTCACCATGCGGCTCACCCCCGCCTTCACCTTCACCGGCGTCACCATCAAGGAGAAGGACGGCTCCACCGACTTCGCCAGCGCCGACCGGCTCACGGTGAGGATCGCCATTCTCCCCCTGTTGCGTCGCGAAGTGGTGCTCTCCCGGATCGAGCTGGAGCGCCCGACCCTGAGGCTGTGGCGCGACCGCCAGGGGATATTCAACATCTCCGACCTGCTCACCCCCAGCGGCGGCGAGGCGCCCGGGATCCACGGCGTCGAGCTCAAGAAGGCCCAGATCCGATTCACCGACTACGCCTTCTCCGACCAGCCGGTGGTCACCGAGCTCTCCGACACCGACCTCTTCCTGGGCCGGATCACCCGCGGCAGGGATTGCGACTTCAGGCTCAACGGCCAGCTCGCCTCGGGCAAGACCAAGGTCCCCATCCAGCTCTCCGGGGTGGCGGGAATCCCCGCGGCCGGGGTCCCGTTCACCTCCATGCCGGTGCACGGCAAGATCAAGACCGGCCCGGTTGATGTCGGCCATTTCTGGCCCTACTACAGCCGTTTCGTCCCTTTCCGCGCCCTCTCCGGAAAACTGGAGCTGGAAGCCAACTTGAAGGGGCACCTGGACGCGTTCAAGGGGAAGACCGAGTTCCGCTTCACGGGGATGAACCTCGATTACCCGCAGGTGTTCCACGCCAGGCTCACGCCGAAGTCCTTCAAAGGCTCCTGCTCCCTCGAGCTCACCCAGCGCGACCTCGACATCGACCACGTCAAGGCCGACCTGGACGGCTTCAAGGTGAGCGGCAAGGTGAAGCTCTCCGACCTGCACTCAGGCGACCTGCGCATCACCGCCAATGCCAGCAGCAACAGCTTCAACCTGCGCGACTACCGGCAGTACATCCCCTACGGCATCATCGTCGACGGCACCGCGCATTTCATCGAGCAGAAGATCACCGGCGGCGTCTACCGCCTGGACCAGGGACGCCTGGACGGCAGGGTAAGCCAGATCCTGCACATGGAGCGCGGGCAGAACTACAACGTGCTCTACATCAAGGCGCACGTCGAGGACGGCGTGGTCAACTACGGCTCCGGCATCCCCATCTTCACCGGCGTCAAGGGGCAGCTCGAGCTTTCCGGCAAGGACTTCATCCTCAAGGGGATGACCGGCAGGTTCGGCACCTCACCGCTGACCCTGGAGGGGCGCATCACCGACTACCCCCTCGACCATCCCTCGCAGTACCCCTTCACCGCCAAGGTGCAGCCCAGGCAGCCCGAGGTGGTCTGGCTTCTGGGCAAGGGGATCAGCTCCTTTACCACCAACGCGATCCTCAACCTCAAGGGCGAGGGAGGCACCGACCTCTACCGGCTCTCCGGCGACAGCGACCTCGCCACGGCGACCTACGCGTTCAAGGACTTGGTCGCCAAGCCGGCGGGGCGCACCAACAGCGTCTCCTTCAGCATGGATTTCGACAAGGATCAGTTCCGGATCACCTCGCTGCGCTACCAGCTCCCCCCCGCCTCACTCTCCGCCACCGCGGTGAGCAGGTACGACGGCCCGGTCAGCTTCGACATCCGGACCAACCAGTTCCAGAGCACGGAAGTGGGCCAGCTGGTTCCCATGGTGAAGAAGTACCACCCCACCGGCATGGTCCAGCTCCAACTGCACGCCGCCGGTCCCGACATGGACCGGCTCACCTGGAGCGGCAACGTCGGGCTCGCCGGCGTCACACTGAAGCCCGGGGAGAAGATCAAGCCGTTGACCGGGGTGAACGGCACGGTGAAGGTGAACGGCGAGACCTTCGAGACCTCGCAACTGCAGGCCCGTCTTGGCAGCACCAGCATCAACGGGCGTGGGGTGGTGACCGGGCTGCAGAACCCGAACTGGCAGCTAAACTTCACCTCCCCCTCGGTCGACCCGGCGGACATTGGCTTCCCGACCGGCGGTGCGCCGGTACGGGTGGAGCGGGTCCAGGGGAGCATCAGCTACCAGAAGGACAACCTGCAGATCGCCTCGCTTTCCGGCTCGCTCGGCAAGAGTTCCTTCCAGGTGAAGGGGAGCGTCAAGGACCTGCAGCAGAAGCACACGCAGGCGGAACTGGTGGTAGGCTCCCCTTACCTGAACCCTGACGACATAATGCCGCTGTTCGGCGGGACGGGGGGGGACGGGCAGCTCACATTGCACGCTCACGTGACAGCAACTGAAGGAAAGCTGAAGGATTTCCCGTTCCAGCACCTAAAGACCACCCTATTCTACGAGAACCGCGTGCTGCAACTGCTCCCCTTCGAGTTCAACTCCTTCGAGGGGGAAGTGACCGGCAGGTTGCGCAGCGACCTCACCGCGCCGGCGCGTCACACCCTCTCGGTGACCGCGCAGAAGGTGTCGGCGGCCGCGCTGTTGCATTCGCTGGGGGTGAAGAGGCAGGAGATCACCGGCGCGATGTCCCTGCAGGGGGACTTGGCCGTGCGCGGAGAGACCGCGACCGACTTCAAGAAGAGCATCCAGGGGAACGTGAAGCTCAGGATCGAGCGCGGCAGCATCAGGAAATTCTCCACCCTCTCCAAGATCTTCTCGATCCTCAACGTTTCGCAGCTCTTCAAGGGCGAGCTTCCCGACATGGTGTCCGGAGGCATGCCCTTCAACAAGATCACCGGGGACATCGCCTTCAATAACGGCGTCGCCTCGACCCAGAACCTGTTCGTGGACAGCAACGCCATGAACATCTCGGCGGTGGGTAAAATGGACTTCGTCAAGGACGAGATCGACCTTAACGTGGGGGTGCAGCCGCTGCAGACGGTGGACAAGGTGGTGAGCAAGATTCCCATCTTCGGGTGGATCCTGACCGGGAAGGACAAGTCCCTGATCACCACGTATTTCGAGGCGAAGGGGCGTATCGAGGATCCGCAGGTGACGGCGGTGCCGGTCAAATCGCTCGCCAAGGGGGTCTTCAATATCTTCAAGCGAGTCTTCGAGCTTCCGGCGCGCCTGATCACCGACACGGGCGAAGTGATCATCGGGCGCTAAGGCGGTCTGGGGCCGTGCGTATACCAGACTTTTTTTAGTTGTAAAGTCAGGTTGGGTTGTGCTATTTTTTTTAACCGTTGTGAATTCCTTAATTTCATCCAACACGGAGGAGACTGTGAAGAAGACTTTGGTCGTATTGTTGGCAATCGTTGCCGTGGCAGCTGCCGGCTGCAAGAAGAAAGAAGAAGCTCCGCAGGCACCTGCACAGCAGGCACCGGCTGCAGCTCCCGCAACCCAGATGCCCGCAGCAGCTCCGGGCACCGATCCGCACGCAGGCCTGAAGCCGCAGGAAGTGAAGCCGGGCGCAGGTCACAAAGGTAAGGTCCTCGAGACCATGGACTCCGGCGGGTACACCTACGTCCTGATCGAGGAGAAAGGCGAGAAACTGTGGGTTGCAGCGATGCAGACCCAGGTGAAAGTCGGCGACACCGTAGAATTCCCGGATTCCCCGCCGATGATCAACTTCCAGAGCAAGACTCTGAAGCGCACCTTCGACAAGATCATCTTCGCACCGGGCCTGGCTGTCAACAAGTAAGCCGTTCCCTGCCACAAGATAAAAAAAGGCGCCCCCCGCAAGGGAGGCGCTTTTTTTTATGCTCGTTGGGGAGATTGACCCATGATCTCCGGTGACCGTTATCTGCTGCTGTTCACGAAGCGGAACAGGCGACTGACGTCCCCTATGGCACGGGTACGGTAGTGGCCAACACCGCTGCGGTCCTCCGTGTTTCTTTACTTCCTTCGTGCCCCTTTGCCCCCAGCCTTTCCGCCGGATTTACCAGGCCCGACGCCGGCCTGCGCGGCACCCTCAAGAGCGGCCTCGTCATTCGGGTCGAGCTCCAGCGCCCTCTGGTAGTGGCCTGCCGCCGCCGCACGATCCCCCTGGGCCAGGGCCAGTTCCCCCAGCGCCACGAAGGCGGGAAGGTGGTTGGGAACCAGCCGCGCCAGCTGTCGGTAGGAGCGGGTGGCGCCAGCCAGGTCGCCGCCACGCTCCTGCAAGCCCGCCAACTGCAGCCATCCCCAGGGGTTGTCCGCCTCCTGGCGTGTCATGGCCCGGCAGAGCTTGACGGCTCCCTCCCAGTCCCCTTCCTGCTCCAGCACTTCCGCCTGCAGCAGCTCGGTCACGAAACTGTAGCCGACGAGCTCCCGCTGCGCCGTGAAATCGGCCCGGGTAAAGCGCGCCTTCTTGCCAGCCTTTTGCAACGCCTTCAGCATGGACTGGCGCGAGCGCTCCACGAAGGGATCGCGGCGCACCAGGAACCCCTCCCCCTCCTCTTCCTCGAAAAGATGGGGCGGCACCTCCTTCCGGCGCACCGCGCCGTGCAGCAGTTCCGTACCCGGGTAGTACACCAGCGGCGAGACCTGCCCGTCCTGGGGACGGATCCGGTCGATGAGGCGCACCGTCTGTTGCAGGTCCTCGTCGTCCTCCCCCGGGATCCCGGTGATGAGGTAGACCGAAAGGTTGATCCCCGCCCGGCGGGCCGCGGCCGCCGCCCGTTCGACATCGGCCGGCAGGATCTTTTTCCCCAGCGCCTTGAGCATCTCCGGCGAACCGGACTCCACACCGAACTGGATGCACTCGCACCCGGCCCGTTTCATCGCCACCAGCATCTCCTGGTCCACCGCGTTGACGCGTGACTGGCAGTTCCAGAGGATGTGCAGCCGCTGCTCCTCGATCAGGCGGCAGATCTCCAGCACCCGGGCGCGGTTGGCGGTAAAGGTATCGTCGCGGAAAGAGAAGTAAATGAGGCCGTAGCGTTCCTTCAAAAGGCGCAACTCCTCGACCACCGAGGCGGGTGAGCGGAAACGGACACCGCGCCCCCAAAACAGCGGTGAGGAGCAGAACAGGCAACTGGCCGGGCAGCCGCGCGAGGTGATCACGAACTCGAGCTGGCGGCGCAGGTCGACACCGATGGTCTCCCCAACGTCCTCGAGCGGCAGCGGGAGTAGGTCCAGCTCGCTGATCGCGGCACGCGGCGCCCCTTGCATCGCGTTGTCGCCGTCGCGCCAGGCGAGCCCGGCCACTTCCGCGAGAGGCCGCCCCTGTTCCAGCGCCCGAACCAGTTCGAGCAGGGTCTCCTCCCCTTCCCCCAGGACGACGACGTCCACGTCCCGGTGTCGCTCCAGCTGCTCCCGCCACGAGTGGGTGGCGTGTGGTCCCCCCAAAACGACGCGGCAGGAGGGGACCGCCTCCTTTGCCAGCGAGGCGAGTTTCAGCGATTCCGTACGGTTGTGGGTGAATTGGGAGATGCCGACCAGGTCGGGCGAGAGCCGGAGCAGAAGCTGACGCGCCTGCTGCCAGGAGCAACCGGAGAGATTGGCCAAGGTGACCTCGTGCCCCCCCCTCCTGAGCACGCCGCCCAGGGAAAGCAGGCCGACCGGCAACAGCGAGGTGAACGGGTCCTTGGCCCCTTCGGGATGACACTTGTACGCCAGGAGAATGTTCATGCGCAGCCCATAAAAAAATCCGGCCCGAGGGCCGGATTCGTTGACGATAAAGGGGGAAGAGAGGCTAGTTGCTGGTCAGGCCGTCCTCTTCCATCGAGTTTTCGGAGTTGTCCTCCTCGACACCGAGGATCAGGTCGTCGAGCTTGAAGACATCCGGGTTGACCTTGGCGATCCGCTTGGCGCCCAGGAAGCGCGAACGGTAGTAGGAGGTGTTCAGCGAGGAGATCACGACCCTGCGGTCACGCGAGGAGGCGTGGATCATCTTGTTGTTGCCGAGGTAGATGCCGACGTGCGAAGGGTAGGACGCATAGGTGGCGAAGAAGATCAGGTCACCCCTCTGCAGGTCGCCCGGCGCCACGGCGTTGCCGACCTCGAACTGTTCGCGCGCGGTGCGCGGCAGGGATACTTCCAGCTCCTTGAAGACATGCTGCACGAAGCTGGAGCAGTCGATGCCGGAACGCGAGCTGCCACCGAAGCGGTAGCGGGTCCCCAGGAAGCCGTAAGCCGACTTTTTCAGCTCCTTGATGCTGTCCGCCTTGAGTTCCGTGTTCTTGGAAAGATCGACCTGGTGCTCCGGCTCGAGCGAGGCGAGTTCCTGGATGCTCTGCTCGTAGTCCTTCTCGTTAAAGAGATCGGGGTGACGCAGCTGCAACTTCCTGGTAACCTTGACCTTTGGCTCGTCCGCAGGCACGCTTTCCTTGAGTACCAGCACCTTCCCCGCCTTCACCCTGCTGCCGGTGATACCGTTCAACCGCTTCAGCTCCGCGACCGATACGCCGGTCTTCTTGGCGATGCGGGACAGGGTCTCGCTCTTCTTGACCTTGTACACCTTGGTGTCGGAGGCGGCCGAAGCGCTCTTCCCCTCGGAAACGGAGCGGGGGGGGATGACCAGGAGCACGCGCGGCTTGACGCTGTTGCCGACCAGGTTGTTGGCGGCCTTCAGCTCTTCGACGGTGACGTTATATTTTTTGGCGAGGGTGTATAGGGTTTCGTGCTTTTTTACGCGATGGGTCTTTGCGGCGAAGGCGAGCGAAGGTATGGAGAGCATGACGATGCACAGGGTAAAGAGCTTCAAGCTTCTTATCATGAGTCCTCCTTCATTGTTTTAGAAAAAAAAGCGGGTGCGTCAATTTATATAACAAAAGGCGCACCCTGTCAACGTTAATGACCTCTTCACGCGCGAACCCGGGAAACAAACCTCCTCATATCAGGCTTTTAGCGTTTGTGGGTGGAAGGTTTCGCTTGTTTCTTTTCCACGGTGACCCGCACCAGGGACCGATCCAGGTTCACCACCACCACACCGGGCGGGAGCCGGATCAGGTCCTTGCTGATCTGGATGTTGTTGTTCCCCTCCTTGGCCTTGGACAGGTCCAGGTCGACCACGATGTCGAGGTTCTTCGGGGATGCCACCAGGTTAGAGAAGGACTTCAGCTGCAGGTCCACCTCGTCAGGGAAGCTGCGGGTCAGGGTGAGGTTGTCGGGCAGGTTATGGAAGGTGACCGGAGCGGTCACGGTGAGGATCTCCCCCTGCCGGTAGGTGATCAGGAGCCAACTCACCACCACGACGCAGAAAATAGCGACCTTGGGCCAGAAGTTGGAGAAGAGCCGCTTGAAGATGCCGACGCGCTGCTCCTCGCGGGAGAGCGGCTGCAGCAGAGACGTCAACCGCTCGTGCAGCTGCGCCTGCGATGCCATGACCTCCAGCTCGCCCTGCAGGGAGAGGGAGACCTCGCCCCGCTCCTCGGAGACGACCACGATCACCGCGTCGGAGCGCTCGGAAAGGCCGAGGGCGGCGCGGTGGCGGGTTCCCAGGTGCTGCGGCACGTCGGCGGAGACCGACAGCGGCAGGTGGCAGGAGGCAAGTGCCACCCGGCCGTCCTTCACCAGCACCGCCCCGTCGTGCAGCGGCGAACCGGGTATGAAGATGCTGGTGACCAGGGAGCCGCTGACCAGAGAGTCCATCGGGACGCCATGCAGGATCAGGTCGTCCAGGAGTTCCTCGCGCTGGAACACCACGAGGGCGCCGATACGCTGGGAGGCGAGCGAAAAGACCGTCGAGGAAAATTCCAACAGGTCGAGGCGCACCACGCTTTCCTGGTGTTCGAACAGGTTGCGCAAAAGGCTCAGACGGTACAGGGCCTGCCGGATCTCCGACTGGAAGACCACGATCAGCAGGACCAGGAGCACCGTCCCCAGTTCCTGCAGGATCCAGCTGGTCATGAAGAGCCCCAAGCTCTTGGTGACGAAGTAGATCACGCCCAGGAACAAGAGTCCCAACACCACCTGGAGCGCCTTGGAGTTCTTGAACCAACTGTAGAGCTGGTAGAGCAGGAAGGTCATGATCAGGATATCGGCGATATCCTGCGGCCTGATTTGCGGGAACAACGGTTGCCTCCTTGGGGGACGGCGCGGGCGGGGAGCCGGAAGCGGACGGCGTTTAAAACGTGGCGGGGCCGCTTTTTGCTGGCAAGCCGTGGCGCTTTGTGCTAAAAATCAAGCCTTGCAAAAGGGCTCCCCGATTCGGGAAGCGGTCAAAATTTATAGCATTTCAGGCGCAAAAAAGGTAGGAAAATATGTACGCATTGTCGGAAAAGGGTGAGCGCATCCGCGCCATGTTCGGGAGCATAGCTCCGCGCTACGATCTTTTGAACAGGCTCCTGTCGCTCGGCATCGATCGGCGCTGGCGCCGCTTCGCCGTGGGCAAGATCGGTCTGCGCGGTCCGGGGCTCGTGTTGGACGTCGCCACCGGCACCGGCGACGTGGCGCTGGAGATAGCGACCCAGACCCCTTCTTCCGTGAACATCGTCGGCATCGACTTCACCCCGGAGATGATCGACCTTGGGCGCGTCAAGGTGCAGGAGTCCCGCCACGCCGACCGCATCAAGCTGGAAGTGGCCCCCTGCGAGGACATCCCCTATCCCGACGGCAGCTTCGACGCCGCCACCATCTCCTTCGGCATCAGGAACGTGGTTGATCGCATCAAGGGGCTGACCGAGATGCGCCGGGTGCTCAAGGACGGCGGCAAGATCGTGATCCTGGAGTTCTCCACCCCGACCATGCCGGTGTTCAAGGACATCTACCACTTCTATTTCCTGAAGGTGCTCCCCAAGATCGGCGGTGCCTTCTCCCGCTTCAGCGCCTACCAGTACCTGCCCGATTCCGTCCTCGAGTTCCCCTCCCGCGAGGTGTTCAAGGGGATGATGGAGCAGGTCGGTTTCAAGGACGTGCACCACTTCGACCTCACCGGCGGCATCGCCACCGTCTACGTCGGCACCAAGTAGAACAGGTCGAGGTTAAGGTTGAGGTTAAGAAAAAGGCTGTGGTCGATGACCACAGCCTTTTCTTTTGCCCGCCGTTGAGTTCGGGGCAGCATCTGGTTCCAGCCAACAGCACCCCCGCACCTGAAGCGCTACCGGTAGACCAGCGTCCCCCCTGTTGCGAAAGGGGGGACAGGGGGGATTTGGCTTTAGCTGCCAGCGTTTCTGAACCTCAGCCTCAGCCTTGAACTCCCTTCTGAAACATCACCCGCGCCACCGGCATCTCCGGCGCGTCCACCTCTTCTTCCAGCAGCAGGATCCTCCCGCCGTAGCCCCCGAAGAGCCGTCCCAATTCCCCCGGCTGCAGCAGGAAGTCCTTGCGATGCTCCCCCGGCATCCCCGGCGCGTCCAGTATGGTTTCCATGAGGAGCACCCCTCCCGGGGCCAGCGCCTCGATCAGCGACGGAATCAGCTCCCGTATCAGGAAGTTGAAGTTGAGGATCAGGTGGTACTCCCCGTGCGGGCGCCAGCACTCGAGGTCCGCCTCGATAAGCTCGACGCTGACGCCGACCTCGGCCGCCCGCCTCCTGGCCCGCTCCAGCCCGCGGGGCGAGATATCCACGCCGGTGGCCTCGAAACCGTGCTGCGCCAGGTAAATGCAGTTGCGTCCCTCGCCGCAGGCAAGGTCGAGGGCCCGCCGCCCCGGGATCAGGGCCATGATCCGCTCCAGCGAATGGGCCAACAGCCGCGAAGGGGTGAACGAAAAGAAATGTTCCGGGCCGCTGTAACGCTGGTCCCATTTGACGCGATCGGACTCCATGGACTGCCCCTCCCCTGCCCTTGCTCAAGTAGAGCCCAAATTCCCCATTTTAGGCCCGCTTGTCAAGCCTTTCCCACTCCCGCCGCGCAGGACTACGAAGGCTAAGGCCCAAAACAGGCTGTCGCAGCCGAAGGAGCAGAGACAGAAAAAGCAGCCTCTCCCGTGGTGCCGAGCGGACCACATCCGGCATTAGCGACATTTTCTGTCGCGCACCTGTGGTTTCCTGTAGAAAAACAGGAGGTGCACCATGATCTACCTAACCAACGACGCGCTGGACCAGGCGGTTTACTTCGAGATGCGGGGCAGGGAAGCGCTGCGCACCGGCAAATCCTTTCAGCAGGTCTACCACGGGCTCCTGGGCAACGGGGTACACGAAGTTGAGGTCACCCTGAAAAAGAGAAAGGGCTCGGTAGAGGTCGCCTTCGGCGACAGCGCGCTGTTCTGCTTCGTGGAAGAGGACGCCCTGCGCCGGATGCTGGAAGGGATGATGAAGGAAAAGACGGTGCACTAAGGCCCGCTCCCCCCGCTTGACTTCGAACTCGCAGACAGTAGCATTAGCGAATGCTAATTATTACCGATCCTCCGAGGTTCACATGCAGGCGGGCGCTTCGCGGCGCCCCACTCCCCTCGGGCGAAAACCTTCCGGTTGACGCGACCTTGCCACCCGTGGCAAAGCCCGGACCGGCCGGACACCAGCAGGATCGGCAGGGGGGGAAACCAATGAGAAAGTGGTTGTGGTGCGTCCTGATGCTCTGCGCCCTTCCGGGGCTGCGCGGCGTGTCTCACGGGGCCGGCTTCAAGGTCAGCGAGCAGGGAGCGAAGGCGATGGCGATGGGCAACGCGTTCGCGGCCCAGGCCGACGACCCGAGCGCCCTTTACTTCAACCCCGCCGGTATCGCCTTCCTCCCCGGCATCCAGATGAGCCTCGGCGCATTGGGGATCTTGGTGCCCCAGACCGAGTTCAAGGGGACCACCCCCCTGTCCGGCACGGCCCCGCTGGATACGGGGACCACCACGGCCATCGAGCACTCCCGGCGCGACATCGTCATCGCCCCAACCCTGTACGCGAGCTACGCGCTCGACACCCTTCCCCTTTGCTTCGGCTTCGGGGTCAACGCGACCTACCCGCTGTCCAAGTCCTGGAGCGACTCCAGCGTCTTCCGCAACCAGGTCCAGATCGCGTCGATCAAGCCGGTCAATTTCCAGCCCACCGTCGCCTACCGCTTCGACGACCTGAAGCTCGGGGTCGCCGCCGGCATCGACGTCACCTACGCCGTGGTGTCGCTGCAGAAGTCGCTCTACTCGCCGGCCATCGACCCCACCGCGCCGGCGCCCCCATTCGGGGCCTACGAGCTGGGCTCGCTCGGTGTGGACGGCACCGGCACCGACGTGGGGTACAATTTCGGGCTCCTGTGGAAGCCGCGCAGCGACTTGAACTTGGGCCTCGCCTACCGGAGCAAGATCACGCTCGGCATCGAGGGAGACGCCAATTACCTCGCCACCACCCCGACGGGGATGGGCGCCATAGGCCTCGCCGACTCCGCCGTCTTCCCCTACACCAGGGCCCGCGCCAGCAGCAGGGCCTCCACCAGCATCCCCCTCCCCGACACCCTGGATGTCGCGGTCGCCTGGCGGCCGACCCGGCAACTCACCCTCGAATTCGACGCCACCCGCACCGGCTGGAGCAGCTTCAAGAAGCTCGAGATCCACTTCGATTCCCCGCAGTTCGCCGCCTTCAACAACCAGCCCGACCCGAAAAACTGGCGCGATGTCTGGAGCTACAAGTTCGGCGCCCAGTACCAGGTGAATCCGCGCCTGGCCCTGCGCGCCGGCTACTCCTTTGACGAGTCCCCCGTCCCCAATGAGACCGTGGACCCGCTGCTCCCCGATGCGGACCGGCACAGCTTCTCGGTGGGGGCCGGCATCGGCAACGCCCTCGGCACAGTCGATCTTGCCTACATGTGGGTGCACTTCGTGGACCGCACGGTGCACAACCAGGACATGACCACCCTGCGCGGCGCCAACGGCGTCTATAAGAGTGACGCCTACCTGCTGGCCGCCAACCTGAACCTCAAGTTCTGACGCCTAAACGGCTGCGGAGGAAACCATGACTCAGCACCTGCTACGCCTGTTCGGCATCCTGCTGTTGCTCGTGACCCTGGCCGGGTGCGGCTCGGACTCGGGCATGAGCCAGTCGGTGAGCCCCAACACCGCCCTTTTCGACCCCAGCACCGGCGAGGTGCCGCTCCCCAACGTGCTGGCCACCGCCACGGCCCGCGACCCTATCACCCAGTACACCGACCCGGTCACGGGAGCGGTGGGTGTGAGGCCCGCCAACCGCCCCATGAACCCGCTGGAGGCCCTCGCCTACGTGAACCGTTACGAGGTCGGCGGCACCAATGCCGTGGCCGGCGTCAACGCGCCGATCTACCTGCGCTTCGCCCGGCCGCTGCAGCCCGCAACGGTCAACGGCAACAACATCAAGGTGTTCCGTATCGGAGCCGACAGCGCGGCACCGAGCGCCACCGAGAATACCCCGCTCCGCTTCAGCGATGTCACCGGCACGTTCAGCTTCAGCTACACCGCCGGGCGCAGCGACGTCTCGCTCTTCCCCAGGTTCCCGCTTCAGCCCGGCAGCCGCTACGTGTACCTGGTGACCAACCGGGTCAAGGACGCGGCCACCGGTGGCTCCGTGAGCAGCTCGGTCTATTTCTCCGCCTTGAAGTCGGAGCTTCCCCTGCTCGGCCCCTTCGCGCCGCTCGAGCAGATCAGGGGCAACACGCTGGACGGCAGCGGCAACGTGCTCTTCTCCGGCTACGCCAAGGTGATGAACGACCTCACCGCCGCGCCGTCGGTCACCAGCGTTTCGAGCCGCGACCAGATCGCCCTCTTTGGGCGCTTCAACACCACGGCGGCGGGTTTCGTGGCCACCGACCCGGCCGATCCGGTCGGGAGCCTGGTGTCGGTGGAAAGCGCGCTGCGCGCCTTCGCCGCCGGCAGCGACCTCCCCGGCGGGCTGCCCGGCAAGACCTGGCTCGGCGCCGGGCTGAACGCCGCCACCGTGACCGCGACCCTCGCCCCGGCAGCCTACTGGAGCGCGGTGTTAGCCGGGACCGGTATTCCAGCGGTAGCGCCGGCCAGCGTCGGCGCCGTGATCACCGGAAGCATCGCCAGTGCCGACATCTCCATGAACCCCGTGGTCGCCCGGGGCAACCCGGTCATGAACCAGAACGTCGCCTTCGGCAGCTACAGCGCGGCGAGCGCGGTGCTGCTCCCCTTCCGCGATGCGGGGACCGGCAGGCTCACCGGCTTCTACTACAGCAACCGCCAGATCCCCTTCGTCTACTTCGCCCCTTCGGGGACTGCTCCCGCCGGGGGATGGCCCCTCGCCATCTACCAGCACGCCATCAACGGCAGCAAGGAGCAGGCGATCGCCGTGGCCGGCACCCTCACCGCCGCGGGGTATGCCGTGGTCGCCATCGATCTCCCGCTGCACGGCGCTCTCGCCCTGCCGGGACACCTGACCGGCACCGTCTGGGGAGAGGACTTCATCGCGCTGGGAGCGCCGCTGGCCGCGCGTACCAACATGCAGCAGGCCGCCTTCAACCTGGACCGGCTGGAGCTGGTAGTGGCGACCCCGTCGTTCAACCCGGCTTTCGCCGGGCACGGATTCGCCGCACTGGGGGCCAACGCGCCCAACCCGGGATTGAAACCGAAATATGTCGGGGTAAGCTTGGGCGCCATCGTCGGGGCCTACTACCTGGCCGGCAACACCACCCTCTCCGCGACGGCGGGGACCCCTCCCTATAGCCAGGCCACCCTCGACGCCGACATGAAGGGGCTTTTGAGCGTCCCCGGTGCGCGCATCGCCTACCTGTTGCGTGACAGCGTCGACTTCGGTCCCAGCATCAACGCCGGCCTCGCCCGAGCCGGGATACCCTCCGGCTCGCCGACCTACGAGAAGTTCTTCCAGCTGACCCAGTCGGTGTTCGACCCGGTCGACCCCGCCACCATGACCACGCCGCTTCCCGACCTGCGCACCGCAAGCGCGCTCCCCTCCCGGCTTTCCGGCAGGGTCTTGATCCAGGAGGCGACCAGCACGGCCTTCGACGCCAACGGGCGCCCGACCAACGGCGACCTGGTGATACCGAACTGGAGCACCCGGTACCTGGGTGACGCCCTGGGAGGGCGCGGCGCGCTGGGGACCCCGGAGGCATTCGCGGTGGCGCCCGGCTTCGACCAGTTGAGCTACCTCTCCGGCCGGGTCCCCGTCCCCTTCATGACGACCGTCTCCGGCGGCGCCGTGGTCCCCAAGGCCGCCCCCGCCGCGGGAGATGCCGGCGCGGCCGGGCCGCGCGAAGGGTACTTCCAGTTCGACCAGCCCGACGTGAGCCACGGCTTCCTCATCGATCCGGTCACCTCGCCGCAGAGCTTCCTCTTGGGCCAGCGGCAAATGTTCTACTTCGTCCGCACCGGCTTGGTGATCGATCCCACCGTCGTCTCCGCCTCGCTCCCCAAGGGGAGCCGTACCCTGCCGTCCCTGCCGCTCTACCGGGTGATCCCGGCGCCGGCAGCGCGGCTCTTCGCCGCTCCGTCCTGATCCAGCCGGGCCCCGCCATCTCGGGCGGGGCCCGCCCCCCATCCGGCACCACCCAGGCCGCCACCCCCCTTCCCCAATTCCTTTGCAGGCACTCCCCAGCTAAACTTAGCTCTCGACAAAATTGGCCTTTTGCAATATATTCCGCGAATCGTGTATACATTTTTCGCCGTGCCGTCCGCACGGTTACGGATACCAGTCACCATCAATCCCACGCAAAGGAGAACAGAATCGATGGCAACTCCAGAGTTCAAGTACCAGGAAGCTTTCCCGCTCGGGCCGGACACCACCAAGTACCGCCTCATCCCGGACTCCCAGCAGTATGTCTCGGTCGCCAACTTCGAAGGGCAGGAGATCCTCAAGGTGTCTCCGGAGGCACTTACCGTGGTGGCCAACGCCGCCATGAAGGACCTCTCCTTCCTGCTCCGCCCGGAGCACAACGAGATGGTCGCCAAGATCCTGACCGATCCGGAAGCCTCCCAAAACGACAAGGGTGTTGCCCTCGCCTTCCTGAGAAACGCCGAGGTTGCGGCGAATTTCGAGCTCCCCATCTGCCAGGACACCGGCACCGCCATCGTCATGGGCAAAAAGGGCCAGCAGGTCTGGACCGGCGCCAACGACGAGGAGTATCTCTCCAAAGGGGTCTATAGGACCTACACCGAGGAGAACCTGCGCTACTCGCAGACCGTGGCGCTTGACATGTACAAGGAGACCAACACCGGGACCAACCTCCCGGCCCAGATCGACCTGTACGCCACCAAGGGCGCCGAGTACAAGTTCCTGTTCATGGCCAAGGGTGGCGGCTCCGCCAACAAGACCTACCTGTACCAGGAGACCAAGGCTCTCTTGAACCCGGACAGCCTGATCAAGTTCCTGGTGGCCAAGATGAAGACCCTCGGGACCGCGGCCTGCCCCCCCTACCACCTGGCCTTCGCCATCGGCGGCACCAGCGCCGAGGCCTGCCTGAAGACCGTCAAGCTCGCCAGCGCCAAGTACCTCGACGCGCTCCCGACCAGCGGCAATGAGCACGGCCAGGCCTTCCGCGACTTGGCCCTCGAGGCGGAGCTCTTGAAGGCGGCACAGGAGTCCGGCATCGGCGCCCAGTTCGGCGGCAAGTACTTCGCCCACGACGTGCGCATCATCCGCCTGCCGCGCCATGGCGCGTCCTGCCCGGTCGGCATGGGCGTTTCCTGCTCGGCGGACCGCAACATCAAGGCGAAGATCAACAAGGAAGGGATCTGGGTCGAGCAGATGGACGAGAACCCGGGGCGCCTCATCCCCGAGCGTTTCCGCGGCAAGCACGAGCACGGCGTCAAGATCAACCTGAACCAGCCCATGAAGGACATCCTGGCCGAGCTCTCCAAGCACCCGGTCTCCACCCCGCTGCTCCTCTCCGGCACCATCGTGGTCGGCCGCGACATCGCTCACGCCAAGTTCAAGGAGATCCTCGACTCCGGCAAGCCGCTTCCGGAGTACCTGAAGAACCACCCGATCTACTACGCTGGCCCGGCCAAGACCCCGGTAGGCAAGCCCTCCGGCTCCTTCGGCCCCACCACCGCCGGCCGCATGGACTCCTACGTCGACCTGTTGCAGGCCAACGGCGGCTCGATGGTCATGATCGCCAAAGGGAACCGCTCCCAGCAGGTGACCGACGCCTGCAAGAAGCACGGCGGCTTCTACCTCGGCTCCATCGGCGGCCCGGCCGCTATCCTCGCCGAGGAGAACATCAAGAAGGTCGAGTGCATCGACTTCCCCGAACTGGGGATGGAGGCGGTCTGGAAGATCGAGGTGGAGGACTTCCCGGCGTTCATCCTGGTGGACGACAAGGGGAACGACTTCTTCAAGCAGTTGGGTATCTAGGGCAAGAGGCAGGGGGGCGAATGATTATTCGCCCCTACAGAAGCGTTGGTTGAACAAAAGCCCCCGTTGCCGTCATGGCAGCGGGGGCTTTTTTAGTAGCATGGTGAGCCGGAAGAGACGTAGGCCCTTGGGCGGGGTTTTCCAGCCCCTAGCCCTGCCGTTACATATAAACCATGACCCGGAAGTGGAGCCTGCCGTCCATGGTGGTGAAGGGAATGGTGACCCCCTTGCACTGCACGCTCATGCTGCCGTCCATGGTGGACTGCTCGGGGGGGTCGGTCATCGGCCGCAGGCGCCCGGAAAGGACCAGGGGGAGCCCGAGGGCCACGCTGCCATACTGTTCATGGTACTTGGTCTTGAAGACCCCGGCGATGTTGTTGGCCACCTCGCCGACCGCGTCGTTGATCGCCTCGTCGTCCGCCTCATCCAGCATCAGGAGGTCCTTGGCGATCTGTTCGGCAGGCCCCTTCTCGGTGGCGAAGATGATGTAGCCGACCCGGTCTCCGGCGACGCCAACGATGCCCACGACGTCGCTATGCAGCGGGTTGATCTTCTTCTCCACCTTCCCCGCATAGATGTCGGTGTTCATGTAGCTCTTGAAGGTATCCTGCGTGGCGGACATGATGGTGAACATGATCTCTTCGAACGTTATGCTGTTGCTCAAGGCAACCCCCTTCACTCAATGGATAATTGACAATGGCTGATTGACAATGGGAACCCGGATAACAGGCAGGTTCCAGTCTCTCTCTTCGTCACTTTCTCCGCCGGCTTTAGGGCCTATGGCCAAAATCGCCTAGATCCCCGTCAACTCCTCGATCTTCAGCTCCAGGTCGTCGCCGTTCACCCGCGCCACTTGCCCATTCTCCTCCTCGGTGCGGATCACCCCCTCGTCGATCCATACCTGCAGACGCTCCATCTCCACGCCGAATTTCTCGCACGCCTCCGCCGGGGTGTACCAAGTCTTGGATACCAGCATGATCGATTCCTCCTTCGCTTCGGTCCCACCCGGAGCTGAGGCGTCCGCCCCAAAAAAAGAGAGCGGTGGCCTCGGTTTTAATTACAGTTCCACCGTTGGATGGTACCGCTTATGACTACCATGTCAAGCGGGAGGCGGGGCGTAGCACCGCAAAACGATTAACATTTTCGGCGAATGCGTTTTTTTACTTTTCTCCGGCGGAGTTGTGCCGATAAGAGGAGGACGGCTACTTAATGAGTAGTTAGCAGCGAGGGCACATGCAAAACAAGGAACAACAACGCGAAACGGTCCTGTTCGTGGACGACGAGAAAAGTTACCTGGCCTACACCAGCGAGCTCTTCGAGAACAGGGGACTCAACGTCCTGACCGCGTCTTCAGCCATGGAGGCGCTGGAGATCGTCGAGCACCAGTCCGTAGCCGTGGTGATTTCGGACAACGAGATGCCCGGCATGCGCGGCATCGAGCTCCTCTCTCGCATCAAGGAGGTCTCGCCCCACACGGTGAAGATCATGATGACCGGGAGCGCCGACCTTTCCACGACCCTGGCGGCCATCAACAGCGGCGAGGTGTTCCGTTTCGTCCTGAAACCGTGGAAGAAGGCCGAGATGCTGCGGGCCGTGAAGGACGGCATCCGCCGCTACCGCGTGCTGCAGGCTATCAAGCGGGAGGACGAGTTCATCCTGCACTCGCTGGCGCAGACCATCGAGTTGAAGGACGCCTGCACCAAGGGGCATTGCGACCGGGTGGCCACCCTGGCCCTCAGGCTGGCGGGGAAGCTCGGCGTCCCGGAGGATGTTCAGCAGGAGATCCGGTACGGGAGCTGGCTGCACGACTGCGGCAAGATCGGGGTACCCGAGGCGATTTTGAACGCCGAGCGGGCGCTGACGCCGGAGGAGTTCAAAATCGTCATGAAGCATCCCGAATGGGGGTGCGAGGTGGTGCGCAAGGCGAATCTCTCCAAGACGGTTCAGAACATCGTGCTCTATCACCACGAGAGATTCGACGGCAAGGGGTACCCCTACGGGCTGGAAGGGAGCCAGATCCCGATCGAAGCGCAGATCGTGGCGACGGCCGACATCTGCGACGCGTTGACCATGGACCGCCCCTACCGGAGGGGGTTCAACCGCGAAGAGGTGATGTGGACCATGAAGGGGATGAGCGGCTCCAACCTCGACCCCAAGCTGGTGCAGGTGCTCTTCTTCCTGCTGGCCGAAGACCAACCGACCGAAATCTGAAAAACCATTGGCCACGGAGAAAATCTGAGGAAATCCGAGAGAACCAAAAACTTTACTGGTAACCCCAAGCTCCTGGTTTTGCCTGCTCCGAAGTGCTCAGATTTTCTCCGTGGCTAAAGGTTTTGCATAAAAAAAGGGAGCATCGCTGACGCTCCCCCTTACCGACGGCCGATCCGGGCCGTTTATTTCTTCTTGCGTACCTCGTCCAGCGCCTTCTCGAAACGCTTCTCGTCGAACCCCTTCAGCACCTTGGCATCCTCCCCGATCACGATGACGGGAACCCCCTGGCTCTTGTACTTGCCGGTGACCAGTTCCATCGCCGCGCTGTCGATTTCAACATCGCGGTTTATGAAGGGGATGTTGTTCCTGGTGAAGTATTCCTTGGCGGCCTTGCAGTGGGGGCACCAGGAGGTGGAGAAGAGGACGACCTTGGGATACTTGGTCTGGACGCTGTGGCTGCCCAGCGGACTCTGCTGGAGTTGCTCGGCGCCGACCCCGGCGGCCGGGGCCAGCAGGGATACGGCCACTATTGCGGTCAACAGGATGCGCATGTTCACTCCCCCTTTGCTTCTTTTTTAACGTTGCCGGCTACATTGAGCTGGCGCCGGACCAGCTTGAAAGTGAGCGTCTTCGGGTTGCCGGGACGCCGCACCAGGATGAGCACCGGGGTCCCTGCACGCCCGCGCAGGCGCCGCTCGACGATGAACTTGAAGTCGCTCCCGGCGGTCGGGGTGCCGTCGACCTGGGTGATGATGTCACCGGCCTTGATCCCGGCCAGATGCGCCGGTCCCCCCGCTACCAGTTGCCGCACCACGATGGTGCCGTCGCCCCTGGGGACGCCGTCGATGCCGACGCCACCGAAAGCGGCGGTGGCCTGGGCGTGCCCCGGCAGGGTCACCAGGGCGAAGAGCAGTATGGCGCATAGGGTCTTGATCATGGCCAGTGAAGTTATACGAGAGGCACCCCGGCTGTCAACTATGCTTTTGCCGTGATAAGCCCTCTATGTTATAAATGATGCTTTAAAATCCACCAGTGGAGTCGTTCACATGACCGCTAGAACCAAGGTGAAACAGGCGCTGGACCAAGGTAAACCCGGCAGCACCATCCTCGTCAAAGGGTGGGCGCGCACGGTCAGAAACAGTAAAGAGGTCACCTTCATCTCTCTCAATGACGGCTCGTGCCTCTCCGGGATCCAGGTGGTGGTCGAGCCCGACCTCGAGAACTACGAGGAGGTGACCGGCATCGGCACCGGCAGCGCCCTGGCGGTTACCGGGCAGTTGCAGGAGTCGCCGGCAGCAGGGCAGGCCCTGGAACTGAAGGCGCAGCGGATCGAGGTGGTCGGGGGAGCGGACCAGGAATACCCGATGCAGAAAAAGCGGCACACCTTCGAGTACCTGCGCACCATCGCGCACCTGCGGGTGCGCAGCAACACCTTCGGCGCCGTCTTCCGGGTGCGCTCGGCCCTGGCCCAGGAGGTGCACCGCTTCTTCGCGGAACGCGGCTTCCTCTACGTGCACACCCCCATCATCACCGCCAACGACTGCGAGGGGGCCGGCGAGCTGTTCCGGGTCACCACGCTCGACCTCGCCCGCCCGCCGCTGGTGAACGGCGAAGTCGACTTCTCCAAGGACTTCTTCGCCACCGCCACCGGGCTCACCGTGAGCGGCCAGTTGGAGGGGGAGCTCTTCGCCCAGGCCTTCTCCGACATCTACACCTTCGGGCCGACCTTCCGGGCAGAGAACTCGAACACGGCCCGCCATGCGGCCGAGTTCTGGATGATCGAACCGGAGATGGCCTTCGCCGACCTGGCCGACGACGCCGACCTCGCCGAGGCCTTCTTCAAGAGACTGTGCCGCTTCGCGCTGGACCACTGCGGCGAGGACATGAACTTCTTCAACACCCAGATCGACAAGGGGCTGATCCAGAGGATCGAGGCGGTGGCGCAGGCGTCGTTTGCGCGCATGGACTACGGCGAGGCGATCGAACGGCTCAAGAAGGCGCCGGTGTCGTTCCAGTTCCCCGTGGAGTGGGGGCTCGACCTGCAAAGCGAGCACGAGCGTTACCTGACCGAGCAAGTGGTGGGAGGTCCCGTCTTTATCCTCAATTACCCGAAGGAGATCAAGGCCTTCTACATGCGGCAGAACGACGGCGGCAAGACGGTCGCCGCCATGGACCTGCTGGTTCCCAAGGTGGGGGAGATCATCGGCGGGAGCCAGCGCGAGGAGCGTCTGGACCTCTTGGAACAGCGCATGCGGGAAACGGGGATCGCTCCGGAATCCCTTTCCTGGTACCTCGATACCAGGCGCTGGGGCTCGACGCCGCACGCCGGCTTCGGGCTTGGCTTCGAGAGGCTGATCATGTACCTCACCGGGATGGAGAACATCAGGGACGTCATCCCCTTCCCCAGGACGCCGAGACATGCGGAGTTCTAGAGACAGGTAAAGATTACGACTGAGAGAACTGCAAAGCGGGAAAAAAGAGAGGCAAGGGCCATGGCGACCTTTGCCTCTCTTCTTTTCTCAGTCTTAGTCTCAGTCTTAATCCGTTTTTTGCGCCGCCTGCGGCCAGTAGCTGCCCCCGGTAAGGACCGCCTTTATCTTCCCGATCTTCACCTTGGTCGAAACCATCACCGGTATCTTGAGGGCGTCGTCGGTGAGCCAGACCTTCACCTCGCCGGTACGGGCGAAGAAGCCGTCGGCCTTCATCATGGGCTGCACCACGATGGTCTTGAAACGCCCCACCGGCGTCTCGATCTCTTCCCGTTTGAGGACCTTTACCTCGGTGTTCCACAGCTTCTTGCAGTCATAGATGTCCACGAAGAGGGAGCGACCGGGGACCAGATCCAGGGTACGGACGTAGTAGACGATGGAAAGCGGATCGTAGGTGGTGGCGCTGATGTCGTCGATGCGCTGGGTCTTGTGCAGGAGGTCCTTCGACTCAACCTTGAGCTTCTGCTGGTCGAACCTGGCCTCTTTGAGGCGCCGGTGGCTTCCCTCGCTGATCTTGTTGCGGAAGTATTTTGGGAAACCGAAGCGGTCGCCGCTGCCGCGCACCACCACGGACTCGGCACGATCCTCCACCCGGAAGAAGGTGTCCAGCCACGGCGTGGAACGGGTGGTGGTGACGATGTGGAGTTCGTTACCCTTGGTGCTCAGTTCCTGGGTCGTGGTGCCCGCCTTGACGCCGGTCCAACTGACGTCGTAAACCAACTTTTCGTTGGGGCTCATGGCGCTGGCAGGAAGGGCGGAAAGGATGAGAACGGCGAAAAAGGACAATAAGGCTGAAATTTTCATTCCCACAGATTAGCCCCTCGCGATATTTTATTTCAAGAGAAAAACGTTAGGCATTACCTAATGTTAGACGTTTCACACGAGGCGGCGTCGAAATCGGGGAATTCGACGTGGGAGGTTGTCCTGGGGCGAGGGGATGGGGGGGATAGGGCGAATGATTATTCGCCCCTACGCCCCGCTGCTCTTGGTGATCATGATCACGCCGATTGCGACCAGCACGGTCCCCGCCCAGCGCAACGGGCTCACCACCTCGTGCAGAAAGTACTGGGACAGGAAGGCGACCAGTATGTAGTTCAGGGCCTGCATGGGCAGGGCTACCGACAGGTCCTCCCAGGAGAGTACGGCGAGCCAGAGGAAGAAGAAGACGGCAAGCATGGCGGTGCCAAAGACCAGCTTCGGGGTGGTGAGCGCCTGCACGGCGACCCTCATGATCCCCCTCAGGTTCATGGTGGAAATGTCCCCCAGTTCCTTCATGCCGCTGGCCAGCAGCAGGTCCCCTATGGTCCCCGCCGTGACCGCCGCCAGCATGACTACTACGGTCTTAAACATACGCCTTTTCCTCTCCGCGATAGTTTTTCAGTCTGATGCCGGCTGCCGCCAGTTTCTCACGCACACGGGGGCTGGTGAGCGCCGCCAGCTCCGCCTCGTGCTGGTAATCAGGCATGCGGCGCTTGAGCGTGGCACAGGGATGGCAGCCGGGATGGAAGTAGATCTCGGTGAGCCCCTCCCCTACCCCGTCCAGTGCCCGCAGCAGGTACGCCTCGGTCATCTGCCCGGAGTTCAGCAGCCCCTTCACCTCGTGCGCATAGCGGATGCCCAGGCGCTCCAAACGTGGCCGACAGCGATCGGCCAGGCGGGCAAAGATGAAGGCGTCGGCGCACTTCCCCACCAGCCGGCTGCGGTTTAGCGCGAGGTTCGCCGGGAGGTTCTCCCTGGTGAGCCGAAAGCTCTTGATGCCGTAGGTGGGCATCAGCTCGCACAGAATGTCGAACACCACCGGGTGCATGTGGATATTGAGGTGGCCATCGACGTGGGACAACTCGACCCCGGCGTCCCGGCACTTCGCCAGTTGGGCGTCGATCTCCAGGCGCAGCTTTTTCCTCAGCCCCTTCAGGAAGAAGTAGCGCATCCCGGCCAGGACCGGGTCGTCGGTGAACTCCCCTCCCGCGTCGGTCAGGGCGGGCAATCCCCCCTGCGCCAGCACCGCGCTCCCCTGCACCAGGGTGAGGTGCAGCCCGACCTGCAGGGAGGGGTTGGCGCGCGCGAAGGCGGCCGCCTCCTCGAAGGCGTCTCCCCCCACCATGAGGGAGGTGCTGGTGAGCAGACCTTCCAGCCAGGCCTTGATGATGCCGCGGTTCGCCCCGTCGCTCAGGCCGAAGTCGTCGGCGTTCAAGATTATCTCTTTCATAGGGACCTATCGTCTCCTCCCCCAGGAGGGGGGAGGTCGGGAGGGGGGAACGACACAACGTCCCCCTCCCTAACCCTCCCCCTCCGGGGGAGGGAACCACGCCGGTGCAAAATCGTCTAAAGCTCGCTAGCAGGCGGCCTGCTTGCGCTTTCTCATGTAGCTCAGGTACTGTGCCCCTTCTTTCAGGAGCTTGCGGCGCACCTGGGAGTCGACCAGCATGCTGAAGATACTGCGCGCTATGTAGCGGGGGCGGAAGTAGAACTTGTTGTAGAACAGCTCCACCGCGTCGAAGATCTCCTGGTTGGTGAGATCGGGGTAGTTGATGACGCACTTCTGGTGCCCGGTCTCGTCGAGGAAGCTGTCGGAGGCGATCCAGCCGTTCTCCTTGGCCATCTGGTAGAACTCGGTCCCCGGGTACGGGGAGGCCAGGGAGACCTGGATCGAGGTGAGGTCGAGATCGATGGCGTAGGCGATGGTTTCCTTGATGGTCTCGCGGGTCTCGCCGGGAAGTCCCAGCACGAAGGCGCCGTGCACGGTGATGCCGAGCTTCTTGCAGTTTTTGGTGAACTCGATCGCCTGCGCCTTGGTGACCCCCTTCTTGATGTTCTTGAGGATCTGTTCGTTGCCGGATTCGTAGCCCACCACCACGTGGTGCATCCCCGCCTCGCGCAGCTCCTTCAGGGTCTCGTAGTCGCAGTTGGCGCGGGCGTTGATCACCCAGGAGACGTTCAACGGCTTGATGAGCCTGGCGATGGCGATGGCGTGCTGCTTGTCGGCGGTGAAGGTGTCGTCGTCGAAGGAGATGTCCTTCACGTGGGGGAGGTTCTCCTTGATCCACTTCACCTCCTCGTACACGTTCTGCGGACTTCTCTTTCTGAGCGTGCGCCCGGAGAAGGTCTGGGGCCACAGGCAGTAGATGCAGCGCGAGGGGCAGCCGCGGCTGGCGTAGATGGAGACGTAGGGATGCCGGAAATGAGGGATCACGTACTCGTCGATGGGGAGGTCGCGCTGGTAGATCTTGCTGGCAAAGGGAAGCGCGTCCAGGTCGGCGATCGGGGGGCGGTCCTTGGTGTGCACCACCTTGCCGTCTTTCAGGAAGCTGATGCCGTCCACCTCTTCCCAGGGTTTCCCCTCGCACAGTTCCTTGGTGGAGTAGTCGAACTCGCCGCGGCAGACGATGTCGACCGCGCCGGCGGCGAAGCGGAGGCTCTCTTCGGGGAGGATGCTCACGTGGGGACCGGTCAGTACCGTCACCGTCCCGGGTTTCTGCGCCTTGACCCGGCGTGCGGTCTCCACGTCGATGGCGAGGGTCGGGGTGGAGGTGTACATCACCACCATGTCGTAATCTTTGGCTATATCAAGGCAGGCATCGAGGTCCAGGCGCTGCACCGGCGCGTCGACCACGCGGGAGCCTTCGATCATCCCGGCAGGATAGGTGAGCCAGCCGGGGAACCAGAAAGAGGTCACCTCGCGCGAGGCCTGGTAGCGCGCACCGGCACCTCCGTCAAAATCTTCGAAGGTCGGCGGGTTCAAAAACAACGGCTTCATACACCCTCCAGATTAATAGCGTCACACCAAAAAAAAGAAGCCTGACTATAAGACGGCGGCCACCTTTTGTCAAGGCGAACCGGCCTTTAGCCAGGGAAAGCGTTGCGGTTGCGCCTCCCCTCTGATAAAGTGACCGGTCGAAAGGGAGAACCAAAATGGCCAAGGAAAACAAAAGCCTGGGCGTGGTGGCCGCCATGCCCCAGGAGATAGCGCCGGTACTGGCGCGCATAAAGGGATACGCGCGCGGCAACATCGACGGGCGCAACCTGTACCGCTTCCCCGTGAACGGCAGCCTGGTCAACCTGATCGAGTCCGGGATGGGTCCCGCGCAGGGCGCGGCGGCAACCAGGGCGCTGATCAGGCACGCGCAACCGGATGCGATCCTCCATTTCGGCTTCGGCGGCGCCGTCCTGCCCGGCCTCGAGGTCGGCGAACTGGTGCTGGCGGACCGGGTCTTTCGCCTGGACCAGGACGGGCTGAGCGAGCTCCCGCCGCCCGACTCGGCACTGGCGGCCCTGCTACAGGACAGCTGCGCCAGGGTGGGGGTGCAGTTGCGGCGCGGAGGCTTCATCACCGCCAGCGGCATCAGGAACAAGGGCGAGATGGCGAGCCTGCTCGGCGGGAGCACACCGCTGCCGCTGCTCGAGATGGAGACGGCGGCGGTGCTCGAACAGGCGCAGGCCGCGGGGGTTCCGTTGGTGGCGATCCGGGGGGTAAGCGACGCGGCCGACGAGGAGCTCGGGTTCACCATCGAGGAGTTCTGCGACGCCAGCCTCAACCTGGTCCCGTGGCGGGTGGCGTGGACCATGACCAAGCGGCCGTGGCTGATTCCGCAACTGATCAGGCTGTCGGGAAATTGCCGGAGGGCGGGGAAGCGGCTGGCGCTGGCCGTCGAGCTCGCGCTGCAGGCGCTGACGCGGCAGCCCCCGCTTTAGTCGAAGCTCTCGGAAAACCGGGCGGCGATCTCGCCTTTCAGGTAGGCGTCCGCCTCGGCGGCGGTGGCAAAGCCCAGGGCCTTCAGGGCCACCTCGCGCGCCTCCTGCACGGTGCAACGACGAAGGATCTTCTTGACGCGCGGGATGGAGACCGCGTTCATGGAAAGCTCGTCGTAACCAAGCCCCAAAAGGATCGGGAGGTACTCCGGGTCCCCCGCCATCTCGCCGCAGATGGAGGCCTCGATCCCCGCCGCATGCGCCGCGTCGACGATGGTCTTCAGCGAACGGAGCACGGCCGGGTGCAGCGGCTGGAACAGCGAGGAGAGGTGCTCGTTGGTGCGGTCGATGGCCAGCGTGTACTGGATCAGGTCGTTGGTGCCGACGCTGAAGAAATCGACCTCGGCCGCCAGGAGATCGGCGATGACCACGGCGGACGGGATCTCGATCATGATGCCGACCTGCACCTTCTCATCGAAGGGGTGCCTGCCGCGCAGTTCCTCCTTCACTTCCTCCAACAGGGCCTTGGCGGCCCGCACCTCGGGCACACCTGACACCATCGGGAAGAAGAGCTTCACCTCGCCGAAGGCGCTCGCCCTGAGGATCGCGCGCAACTGCGCCTTGAAGGCCTCGGGCTGGCGCAGCGAGAGGCGGATCGCCCGCACCCCCAGCGCCGGGTTCATCTCGTCGGAGAGGTCGAGGTCGGTGAGGCACTTGTCGCCGCCGATATCGAGCGTCCTGATGGTCACCGGCTGCGGCGCCATTTCCTTCACCAGCGCCGCGTACGCCTCGAACTGCTCCTCCTCGGTGGGGAGCTTGCTGCGGTTGAAAAAGAGCATCTCGGTGCGGTAGAGCCCGATCCCCTCGCCGCCGTGCTTGTGCACGGAGGCGACCTCCTCGATGAACTCCACGTTCCCCTTGAGACGCATCCGGTGCCCGTCCAGGGTCTGGGCCGGCAGGTCGCGCAGCTTCAGGAGTTCCCGCTCCACGTACTCGTAGCGCTGCTTCTTCTGCAGGTACTCCTTGAATTCCTCGGCACTTGGGTTGACGATGACCACCCCGGTGGAGCCGTCGATGATCAGCGTGTCCCCTTCGCGGACCTCGGTCGTCGCCCGCTCGAGCCCCACCACGGCGGGGACCTCGAAGGCGCGGGCCAGGATCGAGGAATGGGAGGTCTTCCCCCCGAGGTCGGTGATGAAGCCCATCACCTTGGTCCTGTCGATCTGCAGGATGTCGGCCGGGGAGAGGTCGTGGGCCACCACGATCGCCTTCCCTTCGATGTTGTCGATCGGCTCCTGTTTCTGCCCCACCATGTGCCGGAGCACGCGTTCGACCACCGTCTCCACGTCGCCGCCGCGCTCGCGCAGGTACTCGTCGTCCACCCCCTCGAAGAAGGCCTTGAAGCGCCCCAGGGTCCGTTTTAGGGCCCCCTCGGCGTTGATGCCGAGGCGCTCGATGTACTGCGTGGTCTCGCCGACCAGCATGGTGTCGTCCAGGAGCATGAGGTGTGCGTCGATGACGCAGAGGTGCTCGGGACCGTGGGTGCTGGAGAGCTGCTCCCTCAGGTCGCAGAGTTCCCCCTTGGCCCGCTCGATGGCGCGGCTGAAGCGCTCCATCTCGCCCGGGATCTCCTCGTTGGCCACCAGCACCTCGGTGACCGCGACGCGGCGCCGGTCGGTGATGCGCACCTGCCCGATGGCGATCCCGGCGGAGGCACCGATCCCCCTCAGCTGTCTCGACTCACTCTTCTCCGAATCCATTCCGGATCAGCTCCCCGATTGCGGCGTAGGCCTCGACCTCGTCCGCCCCCTCGACCTTGAGCGTGATGGTGCTCCCCTTGGCGGCCGCCAGCATCATGATCCCCATGATGCTCTTGCCGTTCACCTCGACCCCCTCCCGCTCAATCCTGATCTCGGAGGAAAAGCCGCTGGAGGTCTTCACCAGGAGCGCGGAGGCCCGGGCATGCAGCCCAAGCTTGTTGGGTATTACGAATTCGCCTTCTATCATATGTGCACTCCCCCACCTGCGCCCAAGGCATCGGTAGGGATATCCTCCTTTGCTTACTTTTTCAGGAAGTCCCCTGCTACCGTGATCCCCTCCTGCGCGCTCTCCTTGAGCTTCAGGGCGAGTTCCGCCACGCCGCAGCGGTTGCGCTCCTGGGTGAAGCGGATCAGCATGGGGAGGTTCACACCGGTCAACACCTCGACCTTCCCCTCCTGCAGGAAGGAGATGCTCATGTTGGATGGGGTGCCTCCGAACATGTCGGTCATGATGATGGCCCCGTCGCCGGAGACCCGGGCCACCGCGTCCTTGATGGCGGACATGACGTCCGTGGCCGACGCGTCGGGAGCGATCGCCACCGCCTCGGCCAGTTCCAACTTCCCTACTATCATCTCCGCCGCGGTCAGAAGCTCACTGGCCACGCCGGCATGTGCTACCAAAAGCAGTCCTATCATCCCAGCCCCTTCTCTATGTCCCTGTGGGAAATTTTTATGTTCACGTTCCGCTGCCGGAAGTAGTTGTACAGCTCTTCTGCGATGGCCACCGAGCGATGTCTGCCGCCGGTGCAGCCGATGGAAACGGAGAGGTAGGACTTACCCTCCCTGCGGTAACCCGGCAGCAGGAACTCCAGCATGTCCCGGAAACGCTCCAGGAACACGATGGTCTCCTTCTGCTTGAGGACGTAATCGCGCACTCCCGGCTCCAGGCCGGAGAAGTGGCGCAGTTCGGCCACGAAGTACGGGTTGGGGAGAAAGCGCACGTCCATGACCAGGTCGCTCTCCAGGGGGAGCCCGTAGCGAAAGCCGAAGGACTGCAGGTTCACCTGCATCTCCAGGGCCCCCTCGCCCCCCTTCACCAGCCCGATCACCACCTCCTTGAGGCGGTGCACGTTCATCTCCGAGGTGTCGATGATGGCGGTGGCGATGCGCCTAAGGCCGGCCAGCTGGTCGCGCTCGAAGCGGATCCCCTCCGGGACGCTCGCCCCCTCCAGCGCCGGGTGGCGGCGCCGGGTCTCGGAGAAGCGCCGGATCAGCACCTCGTCGGTGGCGTCGAAGTAGAAGATCTTGACGCTGTGCCCGGCCGAGGCGATGGCCTGGAACACCTGGTCGTACCCCTTGATGAAATCGCGGCTCCTGATGTCCATCACCAGGGCCACGTCCTTGATGTCCTCGCGCGAGTGCTCCACGAGCTCGATGAAGGTGCTCACCAGGGAGACCGGGAGGTTGTCGAGACAGAAGAACCCCTCGTCCTCCAGCGCCTTCACCGCCGTCGATTTTCCCGATCCGGAGAGGCCGGTTATGATGACGATGCGCATGCTACTCCACCTCGTTGCCCAGGGGGCGGAACTCCAGGCGGGCCAGGAGCTTCTCGTGGAACTCCCGCGCCGAGTGGTACCCCATCCCCTTCAAAAGGAAGTTCCTGGCGGCCACCTCGATGATCGAGGTCAGGTTGCGGCCCGGCCGGACCGGTATCTTCAGGTGCGGCAGGTCCACCCCCAGGATGGTCTTGACCGGTTCGTCGATCCCCAGCCGCTCGTACTCCTGGTTCGCGTCCCACTCCATGAGCTCCAGCACCATGTCGATGATCTTCTTCTCGCGGATCGAGGAGACCCCGTACAGGTCCTTGATGTTGATGATCCCCAGGCCGCGGATCTCCATGTGGTACTGGATGGTCTCCCCGGCCTGCCCCACCAGCGCCGCCGGCATCTTCTTCTTGATATGGATCACGTCGTCGGCGACCAGGCGATGGCCGCGGATGACGAGGTCGAGGGCGCACTCGCTCTTGCCGATGCCGCTCTTGCCCAGAAGGAGCACGCCGACCCCGAGGACGTCGACCAGCACGCCGTGGATATGGGTCGAGGGAAGCAGGCTCTCTTCGAGGAACTTGGTGATCAGGCTGATGAAGGTGGAGGACTGGTGGTGGGTCACCAGAAGGGGGATGCCGGCCGCCTGGGCGCTGCGCTTTAAGAACTCGGGAGGATCGAGCCCCTTGGTGACGATGAAGCAGGCGATGGGGTAGCTGCAGAGCTTCTCGATGTGCCGGGAGCCGACCTCCTCGGGGATCTGGCTCAGGTAGGAGATCTCGGTGTTCCCCAGCACCTGGACGCGGTCCGGATGCAGGTGCTCCGTGTAGCCGGTGAGGGCCAGGCCCGGCTTTTGGATGCGGGAGCTGTAGAGCCGGTTACTCAGGCCCTCGTCACCGCACAGAAGCTGCAGGTCGAGGCCGTAAGCCTTGTCTTCCAACAGATCCTTGATGCTGAGGCTCATGCTTGTCAATGCTGCGACCTTTCCCCCGTGCACGCGAACAGCCCCAGAAGGGGCCGTTATCACGATGGGAGGCGCCACGGGGACGCCTCCCATCCGCTTTTTCAATCCGAAGCCCGGGCTCCGGATCCTTTTTCCAGCTCAAGGAGCGCTACGGGTTCTCCGGCGAGATCAGGCCGTAGTTGCCGTCTTTCCTGCGATACACCACGTTGATGGTCTCGGTGGAGGACTCGGTGTAGACCAGGAAGTCCTTATGCAGCAGTTCCATCTGCATCACCGCCTCCTCGACGGACATCGGTTTCATGGTGAAGCTCTTGGTCTTGATGATGACCGGCGCCTGGGTCCCTTCCTCGATCCCCTGGGCCTGCACGATCGCCTTCTGCACCTGGCGCTCGCGCGCGTCGGAGGCGGGCTTGTGGGCCTTGATGCGCTCCTTGAAGCGGCGCAGCTGGCGCTCGATCTTGTCGGATACGGCGTCGATGGAGGCGTACATGTCGTTGGTCTCTTCCGCGGCCTTGATGGTGATCCCCTTGGCGTTGATGGTCACCTCGGCCATGTGGCGGATCTTCTCAACGGTCAAAAATACCTGGACGACAATCGGCTCGTCTATATATTTCTTAACCCGGTCCAGCTTCTCCTCCGCGTAGCTCTTCAGCGCTTCGCTCGGTTCCATGTGCCTGAATGTCGTGGTTATCTGCATACGAAGTACCTCCCTTTATTGACAATACACGCGAAGCGCCCGCCACAAGCGGTGTTCGCGTTTAGAAATGCTTCTTGCGCTCCGAAGACGAGCCGATGCGGAGCATCTCGCGGTACTTGGTGACAGTGCGCCGGGCGATGACGATGTTGTGGCCGGACAGGAGCTCCGCCAGGCGCTGGTCCGAGTAGGGGCGCTTGGGGTCCTCGTTGTCCACCAGTTCCTTGATCTTGCTCTTGACGCTCTCGGAGGCGATGAAATCCCCCTCGCCGGTGGAGATCCCCGAGTTGAAGAAGTACTTCAGCTCGAAGAGCCCCTGGGGGGTCTGCATGTACTTGTTGGTGGTGACGCGGCTGATGGTGGACTCGTGCATGCCGATATCCTCGGCGATGTCGCGCAAAACCAGCGGGCGCAGGTGCTCGATGCCGCGGTCCAGGAAGTCGCGCTGGAACTTGACGATGCTCTTGGCGACCTTGAAGATGGTGCGCTGGCGCTGCTGGATGCTCTTGATGAGCCAGATGGCGGAGCGCATCTTCTCGCCGATGTAGTCCTCGGCCACCTTGTCCACCGCACGGCTCGACTTGGCTTCGGGTGCGTAGATGGGGTTGATCCTGAGGTTGGGCATCCCCTCGTCGTTCAGCATCACCACGTACTCGTCCCCCACCTTGTGCACGAAGATGTCGGCGGAGATGTACTGCACGTCGTCGCTGCCAAAGACCCGCCCCGGCTTGGGGTCGAGCTCGGCGATGATGCGGGTCGCGGCCAGGATATCGTTCACGTCGACGCCCAGCACCTTTGCGGCCTGCTTGTACTTGTGGCTCTCCAGGTCCTTCAGGTGGTCGCGCAAAAGCGCCTCGACCAGGCTCCCCGACATGCCCAGGCTCGCCACCTGGATCAGCAGGCACTCGCGCAGGTCGCGCGCCCCCACCCCGACCGGGTCGAATTCCTGGATCCGTTTCAGGACCGCCTCCACCAGCGGGGTCAGCACGCTCTCGGCGAAACCGTCGACCGCCTCGGCCAGCTGCTCCTCGGAAGCGCCTGCGGCAAGCCCCGCCCACTCCAGGGCCTCGTCGCTGAAGGGGGGGACCTGGACGCAGGCCGAGGCGATGTCCTCGAGGCTCGCGCGCAGGTAGCCGTCCTCGTCGATGTTGCCGATGATTTCGGCGCCGACCGCCATCTCGCGCTCGGTGAGTCGGGTCAGGCTGAGCTGCCAGAGCAGGTGGTCGAAGAGGGTTGATTTCTTGGTGAGGAGATTCTCAAAGGAGGGACGGTCCTCGTCGTCGTAGTACTGCTCGCCGGAGCTGTAGTTGTAGCCGTCTATGTAGGAATCCCAGTCGGCCTCACGGGTCTCCTCGCCGGCGCGGACCTCCTGGAAGTCGCTGGCGGAACTTTCCGGCTCGGCTTCCTTCTCGCGCAGTTCGAGCTGCTCGGGCTCGCGGATCTCCTCCTGTTCGATGACCTCGTCCAGGATGGGATTTTCCTCCAGTTCCTGCCGCACAACGTCCTGCAGCTCCAGCCTGGAGAGCTGAAGCAGCTTGATGGCCTGCTGCAACTGGGGTGTCATCACCAGTTGCTGACTCATTTTCATCTGCTGGCGCATCTCAATTGCCATAAGTCCTCACAAACCCTTGAAACCCGTTCTACGTTCTATGTTCTACGTTGAAAGCGTGGAAACCCGTTGAAAAACCGTGTAAATGACAAGGGTGCGGCTGTATGAGAATGGCAGATTCCTGTGTTCATGGAGTACGATTTACCTTTGTTCTCATTATAGCGCAAGCCACAATCTTTGGCGACTGGGGTTTGCATTTTTAACGTAGAACGTAGAACCTAGAACATAGAACGTCTTTTTTTCTTTACAGCCTGAACTTGTCTCCCAGATAGATCTCACGCGCCTTCTTGCTCTGGGATATTTGTATCGGATCGCCCACCTCGAGAACCTCTCCGGCGTTCATGATGTAGGCCTTGTCGCACACCCCGAGGGTCTCGCGCACGTTGTGGTCGGAGATGAGCACCCCGAGCCCCTTTCCCTTCAAGGCCGTGATGATGTTCTGAATATCGATCACCGCGATCGGGTCGATGCCGGCGAACGGCTCGTCCAAGAGGATGAAGCTGGGATCGGTGGCCAGCGCCCGGGCGATCTCGACGCGGCGCCTCTCCCCGCCGGAAAGCGCGTAGCCGAGGCTCCCGGCGATGTGCTCGATGCGGAACTCGGCCAAGAGCTCCTCCACCCGCTCCCGGCGCCGCACCGGCTCGAGTTCCATGGTCTCCAGCACGGCCATCAGGTTATCCCTGACGGTAAGGCGCCGGAACACCGACGGCTCCTGGGGGAGGTAGCTGATGCCGCGGCGCGCCCTCTGGTACATGGGGAGCCCGGTGATCGGCTCGCCGTCCAGGAAGACCTCCCCCTGGTCCGGCCGGGTGAGCCCGACCACCATGTAGAAGGTGGTGGTCTTGCCGGCGCCGTTGGGGCCGAGCAACCCGATCACCTCTCCCGAGGAGATCTCCAGGTCCACTCCCTTCACCACCATGCGCTTGTTGAAACCCTTCTGCAGCCCCTTGGTGTAGAGGGTGCTACGGCTTGGCACCGACATTCTTCCCTCCCGGATGGATAACCGCTTCCACCCGTTCCTTCGGGCCGCTGGTAACCACGCTTCTCTGCTCGTTGACGTAGTAGGTGATGATCCTGCCGGTCACCACGTCCTCGCCGGAAACCACCTTGGGGTTGCCGTCCAGGATGATGCGCGCCAGCTTGGGATCGTAGATCCCGTGGGCGCCGGTGGCCTGGCGCTCCTCCTGCACGATGCGCACGTTGCCGAAGGCCTCGACCTGAGACACCTCGTTGTTGGGGCCGCTGTAGGAGACGATCAGGCGGTCCGCGTACAGGGTCATGTCGCCCTGGCGGGCGACCACCTTCCCCTCGAAGGTCGCGGTCTTCTTCTCGTTATCGGTATTAAGGGTGTCCGACTTTATCTTTAATGGTTCTTTGTTGGCGTTGCCCTGGGCGGCGTGGCCCGCCGTGGCCAGGGCAAGCAGCAGCGCGAGGCAGGAGACGATTCGGCGCATCACTTCCCTCCCTGCCGGTACACGGCGCTTATGTCCTTCAACAATCTGAACTTCCTGGTCTGCGTGTAGTACTCCATACCTGTCCCTTCCAACTCGCTTCCGATGTCCGTCAACCTGACCCGCTCGGCGGTCTGCAACATGCCGCGCGCCGCGACGTAGTTGACGCGGGGGGCGGAAAAACCGTACCCCTTGTTGCTTTTACCCCGCACGTTGCCGATCAGGGCGACGTCCCTGGTCCCGTTGTGATATTCGCCGCGGTCCGCGGTAATCAGCAGTTCGCCGACCCCTCCCGCCCCATGCACCACCATCCGAACGCCGGAGAGGTAGGAGATGTCGGCCTGCTTGTTATAGTCGGCCCGTGCCGCCGCCAGCTCCCAATACTTGACCCCCTGTTTGGTTTCCGTGTAATGGAAATTGTGCAGGGAGACATCCACCTGGAGAGGAAGCTTGCGCACCGACAGTTTCGGGGCTACTTCCTGCTGCATACGGAAGACTATGGTGGCAATCACCATCAGGGAGGCGACAACTGCCAGGACGCCGAGGAATCGCTTGAAATTATTGAAGTTATGCATGATTTCGCTGGAAGTATAGCATCTAAAAAATTCACTGTAAAGCGCATTTTGGTGCGCTTCGAAAATTTTGGCACAAAGATTGAAGAAGGCGCAAAACGGTAGTTGGCCGAGTAATTCATGAGAATTCGGCAGCTTAATGCGCCGCCGGTCCCGGTTCGAAAACGGCACCGGCAGCGCTCCGATCTGTCGGGAGAGGAGACGAAATCAGCAGCGGTTGGCGAGGTACCAGGCGTAGGTGTCTCTGAGCCCCTGGTCGAGCTCGATGGTATGGTGCCACCCCAGCTCGTGGATGCGGCTCACGTCGCTGAGCTTTCTGGGGGTGCCGTCGGGCTTGGCAGTGTCGAAGAGGATGGCACCGGCGAAGCCGACTACCGCCGCTATTTTCCGCGCGAGTTCGGCGATGGAAAGTTCCTCGCCGCTCCCCACGTTCACCGGGTCCCACCCCTCGTAATGCCGCATGAGAAACAAAGCGGCGCCGGCCACGTCGTCCACGTGCACGAACTCGCGGTACGGGGTCCCGGTCCCCCAGATGGTGACGCTCTCCGCCCCGGCCGCCTTCGCCTCGTGGAACCTGCGGATCAGGGCGGGGAGGACGTGGGAGGTGGTGAGGTCGAAGTTGTCGTTGGGGCCGTAGAGGTTGGTGGGCATGGCGCAGATGAAGCGGGTGCCGTACTGGCGGTTGTAGGACTGGCACATCTTGATGCCGGCGATCTTGGCGATGGCGTACGGCTCGTTGGTCGGCTCCAGCGGGCCGGTGAGCAGCGCCTCCTCCTTGATCGGCTGCGGCGCGAGCCTCGGGTAGATGCAGGTGGAGCCCAAGAGGAGCAGCTTCTTGACCCCGGCGAGGTAGCTCGAGTGCAGCACGTTGTTCTGGATCATCAGGTTGTCGTAGATGAAGTCGGCGGGGAAGCTGTTGTTGGCGACGATGCCCCCCACCTTGGCGGCCGCCAGGAACACGTACTCCGGGCGCTCCGCCTCGAAGAAGGTCCGGGTCGCCGCCTGGTCGCGCAGGTCGAGCTCGGAGCTCTTGCGCAGCACCAGGTTGGCGTACCCCTGGCGCTCCAGCTCCCGCACCAGGGCCGACCCGACCAGGCCGCGATGCCCGGCCACGAATATCTTGGCGTTATTTTCCATCGGCCCGCAGCTCCCGTTGCGCGATGGCGAGATCGGACTCGGTCATCATCTTGACCAGCTGCGGGAAGCTCGTCTTCGGCTCCCACCCAAGCTCGCGTCTGGCCTTGGTCGCGTCCCCCAGCAGCAGGTCGACCTCCGCCGGACGGAAGTAGCGCGGGTCGATCTCGATCAGGGTCTTGCCGGTCTTGACATCGATCCCCCGCTCACCTTCGCCCTCCCCTTTCCAGGTGAGTTCCATGCCGAGGCTGCCAAAGACCTGCTCGGCGAACTCCCTGACGCTGTGGGTCTCGCCGGTAGCGACGACGTAATCGTCGGGGCGGTCCGCCTGCAGCATGCGCCACATCGCCTCGACGTAGTCGCCCGCGAAGCCCCAGTCCCTCTTCGCCTCCAGGTTCCCCAGGTAGAGACGGTCCTGCAGCCCCAGCTTGATGCGCGCGGCGGCGCGGGTGATCTTGCGGGTCACGAAGGTCTCGCCGCGGCGGGGCGACTCGTGGTTGAAGAGGATGCCGTTACAGGCGAACATGTTGTAGCTTTCCCGGTAATTCACCGTGATATAGAAGGCATAGGCCTTGGCACAGGCGTACGGGGAGCGGGGGTAGAAAGGGGTGGTCTCCTTCTGGGGAGTTTCCAGCACCTTGCCGTAAAGTTCGGAGGAGGAGGCCTGGTAGAAACGGGTGGTGATGCCGGCTTCCTGGATCCCCTCCAGGATGCGCACCGTCCCGAGGGCGTCCACCTCGCCGGTGTACTCCGGGACGTCGAACGAGACGCGGACGTGGCTCTGGGCGCCCAGGTTGTAGATCTCGTCCGGATGGATCTCGCGCAGCAGGCGGTTCACCGAACTGGCGTCATTCAGGTCGCCGTAATGGAGAAAGAGGCGCGTGTCGGCCTCGTGCGGGTCGCGGTAGATGTGGTCGATGCGGCCGGTGTTGAAGGAGGAGGAGCGGCGGATCATACCGTGCACCTCGTACCCCTTCTGCAAGAGAAGTTCGGCGAGATAGGAACCGTCCTGTCCAGTGATACCGGTGATAAACGCCTTCTTCATGAGGCCTCCATAAAATTTGATCCAATAATGAATAGCATGCGGCGGCGGTATGGCAACCGGGAGCGCCGAAACTTATTTGGAAGAGAGGATCTTGTCGATGATGCGGCTGGTGGAACGGCCGTCCACGAACTCGATCAGCTCGACCCGCCCCCCCATGGATTCAACCAGTTCGCGCCCCACGACCTCGTCGATGCTGTAGTCCCCCCCCTTGACCAGGATCGAGGGGCGGAGCGCCTCGATCAGCCGCAGCGGCGTGTCCTCGTCGAAAAGGATGACGTAGTCGACGCAGCCCAGGGCCGCCAGGATGTGCGCCCGCTCCGTCTCCTCGATGAGCGGTCTCCCCTCCCCCTTGAGCCGGCGCACCGAGTCGTCGGTGTTGAGCCCCACCACCAGGAGATCGCCCAACTCGCGCGCCTTCTGCAGGTATTTCACGTGCCCCACGTGTAAAAGATCGAAGCAGCCGTTGGTGAAGACCATTTTTTTGCCACGGGCGCGCTCCCGGGCCATCAGGTGGGCCAGGACGTCCAGGTTCTTGATCTTCGAATCGCTGTCGCGCAGGGAGTGTCCGACCTCCGCGATGATCTCGCGCGGCGAGACCGTGGAGGTGCCGAGCTTGCCGACCACGATGCCGGCCGCCACGTTGGCGACCCAGGCCGCGTCGGCGAGGGTGAGCCCGCAGGCAAGCCCCAGCGAGAGGACCGAGATCACCGTGTCGCCGGCGCCGGTCACGTCGAAGACCTCGCGGGCGACCGTCGGGATGTGCACCGCCTCCCCCTGTGCCGGGAAGAGCGACATGCCCGCCTCGCTGCGGGTGATGAGGAGCGCGTCCAGCTCCAGGCTGGAGAGTATTTGGGACGCCGCCTGTTCCAGCGAGGCCTGGTCGGTTATGGCGGTCCCCGAGGCGACCTCCGCCTCCTTGCGGTTGGGGGTGAGCACGGTTGCGCCGCGGTACTTGGCGAAGTCGTCCCCCTTGGGGTCGACCACCACCGGCACGCCGAGTTCCCTGCCTTTGCGGCAGAGCGCGGCGAGCAGGGGCGGAGTCAGGACCCCCTTCAGGTAGTCGGAGACCACCACCACGTCGAACTCGCCCAGGTGGGCCAGGAGGTAATCGAGCAGCGCCTTCTCGCTGGCGGCTCCGATGGAGGAGCGCATTTCCCGGTCGATCCGGACGATCTGCTGGTTGGCCGCGATGACGCGGGTCTTCTTGCTGGTGGTCCGCTCAGGGTCCTCGACCAGCCCGTCCACCCCGGTCCCCTTCTCCTCCAGCGCGTGGCGCAGAAGCTGGCCGTTTTCGTCAGTGCCGATTACGGAGCCGACAGACACGCGGCAGCCGAGGGCGGCGAGGTTGTTGACCACGTTGCCCGCGCCCCCAAGGCGCAGGTCTTCGCGCGCCACCTCGACCACCTGTACCGGCGCCTCCGGCGAGATCCGTTCCGCGCGTCCCCAGAGGTATTCGTCCAGCATCAGGTCGCCTACCACGAGGGCACGCACCGAGGCGGCGCGCTCAAAAAAGGATTCTACTTCTCGCCTATCCATGGGTTCTCCTGATGGTGCTTGGGGCGGTGGACTGGGCGAATGATTATTCGCCCCTACAGGTGCAGTCCGTTTGCAGCGTTATTTGTGTTCGTGCAGCTTTCAGGGTGGTCAGGGCGAATGATTATTCGCCCCTACAGTTCAGCCCGTGGCACCTTCATTGGTGTTCGTGCAGCTTTGCTGGATTCTCAAGTATGTACTGCCGGGCCAGATCCAGCTCGTTGTCGTTTCGGATGACGTGCTCATAGTAACTGCGCTGCCAAACCTTATCGGCACATGGCTGGTTTTCTTTGAACCATTTCGTTACACCAATCTTGAATCCTCTAACCACTGAACCTACCGTCAATGATGTTCCGTTTTCCTGTAGGGGCGAATAATCATTCGCCCCCCTTACCCGCCCCAGGCTCTGTTCATGCCCTGACAGGAACAGGATGCCGTGCACATGATCGGGCATGACAATGAATGCATCCAGGGTCACCAGAGGAAAATGTCGCGGTATCTCCAGCCAACAACTTCGCACCGCCATTCCAGCCCCGGTCAGCTTCGCCTTTATTCCGGCCGCCTCCTCCACTAAATGGCCGAATAACGCCTGTCTTCCATAGGTGCAAACGGTGACGAAGTACGCGCCATCCTGAGCGTAATCGAATCCATCCAGCCGAACCGAGCGGCGATGGTGCAGGTGCGGTTCGTAGGGCATCGCGACCTCCAAGGCGTGTGGAATAGCCTGCGGCGCGGGCGAATGATTATTCGCCCCTACAGGTTTGACAATGTTTGCAGCATTACCCACACGGCGGCCGAAACGTATGCATGACCTGGATCAAGACGAGTAACCAGCGCGTTGTAGGGGCGAATAATCATTCGCCCTTGACCAACCCGCAAGGTCACCTTTTGTTCCCTATCCGGTCAAGCACCCCCGCTGCCAGCAGCGGAATCATAATCTCGTGGTGCCCGGTGACCGTGTAGCCGCGGCTGTCGCCGGAGGTGGGGCGTTTGACTACGTTCACCAGCGGCCGGTAGTGCTGCTGCATGTCGAAATTGGCGGTGGTGAACCGGTCGACGTGGTGCCCGAGGTTCTGCGCGATGGAAAGGGCCTTCAGGAAGACTTCGGGCAACAACACGGCGCTGCCGATGTTCAGATAGACGCCGCCGTCACCAAGCTCGGAAACGACGGAGGTGAAGATCTGGAAATCGGTGAAGCTGGCAGCCCCGAAGACGGCGCCGTCGGCGGAGGGATGCTGATGGGTGATGTCGGTGCCGATGGCGACATGCACGGTGACCGGGATCCCCTTCTGCACGCAGGCCGCCATGAGGCTCTGATCACGATAGGGAAGTTCGCGCTCCAGGATCATCCGCCCGAGCGATTCGCCGTGACCAAGCCCCTGGGCGACGCCCTGCTTCAACGCCTCGTTGATCTGGGCGCCGGTCTCCTCGGCCATGCCGAAGCTGCCGGCATGCAGCACGGCGCCGACGTCCTCGCTGGTGGCGCCGATGAGGGCGATCTCGAAGTCGTGGATGGAACCGGAACCGTTCAAGGCGACGGCGGTGATGACGTCGGCGTCGATGAGGGATTTGAGCACAGGCTGGAGGCCGCACTTGATGACGTGACCGCCCATGGCCATCACCACGGGCTTACCCTTGGCGCGGGCGGCGACCACGGCGTCGATCACGCCGATCAAGGCCTGGGCACCCAACTGGTCGGGCATGGCTCCGAGGAGTTCGGCCACGCTCATGCCAGCGCGGATCGGCTTGGCGAAGTGCTCCTGCACGTTCATCTTGTTCTTGCGGGATGCTATCGGGTAGGTGCTGACACCAGAAAAATCGAGTGGCCGGTATTTCACAGCGATCCTTTCTGCAGCTTTTAGTGGTGGTTAACTGCGCGGAGGCGGGTGAGCTACTGCCTCTGCACCAAAGGCATCTACATCCCCTCTCCCGGAGGGAGAGGGGACTGGAGAGCCTGACAAGAGAAGGGAAGATAAGGGGACAGGCACCTGGGGAGCCAGTCCCCTCTCTTTAGATCCCGTAAAACTCGCGGTACCAGGCGACGAAGCGGCTGATGCCGTCCTCGATGGAGGTGGCGGGGCGGAAACCGACGTCCCGCATCAGGTCGTCCACGTCGGCGTAGGTGGCGGGCACGTCGCCGGCCTGGATCGGGAGCAGGTTCTTTTGCGCCTCCTTGCCCAGGGCCTGCTCCAGCACCTCGATGAACCTCAAGAGCTCGACCGGATTGTTGTTGCCGATGTTGTAGATCTTGTAGGGGGCGTAGCTGGTGCCCGGGTCGGGATGGGCACCGCTCCAGGTGGAATCCTTCTCGGGCACCTTGTCGATGACGCGGGTGACCCCCTCGACGATGTCGTCGACGTAGGTGAAGTCGCGCTGCATCTTGCCGTAGTTGAAGACGTCGATGGGACGCCCCTCGAGGATCGCCTTGGTGAACAAAAAGAGCGCCATGTCCGGCCGCCCCCAGGGTCCGTACACGGTGAAGAAGCGCAGGCCGGTGGTGGGGATGCCGTAGAGGCTCGAATAGGTGTGGGCCATCAACTCGTTGGCCTTTTTGGTGGCGGCGTAGAGCGAGACCGGATGGTCGACGTTGTGGTGCACGGAGAAAGGCATGGCGGTGTTGGCGCCGTACACCGAACTGGAGGAGGCGTACACCAGGTGCTTGACCCCGTGGTGGCGGCACCCTTCCAGGATGTTCATGAAACCGGAGAGGTTGCTGTCCACGTAGGCGTAGGGATTGATCAGGGAGTAGCGCACACCCGCCTGGGCGGCCAGGTTAACGACGACATCGAAGCGCTCGCGCTCGAACAGGGCCGCCATCCCTTCCCGGTCGGCGAGCTCCATCTTGACGAAGCGGAAGCCGGGCGTCTCTTCGAGCTGCTTCAGCCGTCCGTACTTCAGGTTGACGTCGTAGTAGTCGTTCAGGTTGTCGAGGCCGACCACTTCGACGCCGGCGGCCAAAAGCCTCTTGCTCAGGTGAAAGCCGATGAAACCGGCGGCACCGGTAACCAGCATCTTCCTCATGACTCCTCCTATGCCGCGGGGGGCGGCCAGATTTCTGGAACGGCAAAAATGTACTGGCTGCAACAGGAGGCCGGCCCAAGGCCGGCGTTTGGCATGGAGCGCCGCGGCTGCCGCGGCTGCGCCTTGTTACCGCCCTTACGCCGGGCGGGAGCCGAAGGTGAAGTCCGCCTTCCCCTTGAGAAGGTCCATCAGGAGCGTGCAGACACCTTCGTCGTTCTTTTCAGGACTGTAGTCGGGAACCAGCTTGGTGTAGTGCCGGTCCACCACGCCGTCGTGGCACTGGGAGAGGAGCGCCCCGAAGGCCTGCTCCAGTTCCGCGTGGTCGATCCGGTAGTTCATGATCTCGTCATAGCTGGTAGCCTCCCCGTACTTGAACACGCCGGGGAAGGACTGGTACCAGGTGTTGCCGAAGATGAGCGCCTTCTTCCCCTTGACGAGCGCCTCCCAGCCGACGGTGCCGGTGATGGTGCAGACGAAGAGGGAGCGGTCGGTCAGGGTATGGGTGTTGGCGAACGAGGGGAGCACCACCACGTTCTTGATGCGCCGCAGGCGGTGGTAGAAGAGCGGCCCCCTGTTGTAGGCCCCCTGCTTCGGGTTCTCCTTGACGTAGATCTTCACGTTGTCCGGCAGGATGCTGGCCAGGCACTCGATGGCGAGCGCCTGGTCCCGGAAGTAGCCGCCCAGCGCCGAGGTGGTCATCTCCGGCTGCAGTTGCAGCGGGAAGTAGACGAAGGGGACGTCCAGGTCGTATTCCGCCTTCTCGTACTGGATGATGTGCTCGAAGTACTCCAGCTCGTTGACATGGAAGAACCGTGCGAACGGGTCGCGCCACTTGGGCAGCCGCCGGTAGATGTCGTTGGTGCGCTTCAGAATGTCGTACAGCTTGACGGGGTTCGCCAGGTACGAGGGCTTCTTGATGGCCAAAAACGAGAGGATGTGGCCGATGGCCTTGGCCGTGATCTTCCCGGTCTCCCCCTGCTCCTGCTTCACGTTCTTCATGTAGAAGAGGTCGATTTCCTTGTTCTTCTCGATGTGCGCCGGCGGCGCCTGGTGCCGCTTCGGTTCGAAGCTGCCGTAGGCGTCCATGGAGGGCATGGAGAAGTACTTGTTCGGGAACAGGGACTGGGTCACGATCACGATCTTCAACCCGAGGCTCTTGCCGATCTGGTAGAGGATGGTGTCGTAGGCCAGGTGCGGGACGTTGAAGAACAGCATGTGGGTGATGTTGTTCTCGATCACCTTCTCCGCCATGACGTCGAACAGGATGTAGTAGTAATCCAGGTAATCCTGCATGCAAGCCAGATTGTGAGATTTATAGCAGAATTTTTCGTCCCTGCGATGCAGGTGATCGATGAAAATGGAGATGTCCTTCTCGAAGTCGTCACGGGTGATCACCGAGTGCAGCAGGCCGTTGAACTTCTGCCCATCCATGACATGGGTCTTGCCGACCGCCCTGGTCCTCGTCATCCGGGTCATGGACGAGGCCTTGAGATCGGAGTCCTTGTCGCCGACGTGCAGCAGGAACTCGACCTCATCCCGGTACTGGTCCATGATCTTCTGCAAGATCACGCTGGTGTTCTTAGATGTGGAGACGCACAGCAGTCGCATTGCCATTCGGAAAAACCTCTTCTTTAATTAACATCTGCTGCAGCATGATCCGCAGCGGAAAAACCTCTCAGCGCTAGGCCCCGCCCAAAAGGTCGAAGGAGAGCGGCGTCCCCCTGCGGATGTCGGTGGCGGCCCGCTTGCCCAGGAAGGTCCCCAGGTACTTGGTGGGAAGGCCGTTGCCGGGCCGGATGGCGCGGACGTTCTTCTCGGTGAACGGCTCGCCCGCCTTGACGTCCTCGACCACGTAGAGCGAGCGCCGGAACACCAGCGACTTCTTCTCCTTCTCGGTCGGGCCGTAGCTGATCGTTCCCAGCGACTGCCAGGCGCGCTCGGTCTCGACCACCAGGCTCTTCAGCTCCTCCGGCTCCAGCGAAAAGGTGGAATCGACCCCGCCGTCGGCGCGGCGCAGGGTGAAGTGCTTTTCGATCACCGTGGCGCCGAGGGCCACCGCCGCTACCGAGACCCCGACCCCCATCGAGTGGTCGGAGAGCCCGATCTCGCAGTTAAAGAGTTCCTTCAGGTGCGGGATGGTGCGCGCGTTGGTGTTTTCCGGGGTGCTCGGGTAGGTGCTGGTGCACTTGAGGAGCACCAGGTCGCGGCACCCCGCCTCGCGCGCCGCGCGCACGGTCTCGTCCAGTTCGGCGAGGCTCGCCATGCCGGTGGAGATGATGACCGGCTTCCCGGTGGCCGCCACCGTGCGGATCAGCGGCAGGTCGGTGTTCTCGAAGGAAGCGATCTTGTAGCAAGGCGCGTCCAGCTCCTCCAGGAACTCGACCGAGGTCGCGTCGAAGGGGGTGCTGAAGCAGATGAGGCCAAGCTCGCGGCAGCGGTCGAAGATCGGCTTGTGCCACTCCCACGGGGTGTGCGCCTCCTGGTACAGGTCGTACAGGGAGCGCCCCTTCCAGAGGCTCTTGGGGTCCTCGATGAAGAACTCCCCCTCCTTGATGTCCAGGGTCATGGTGTCGGCGGTGTAGGTCTGCAGCTTCAGGGCGTGCGCGCCGGAAGCGGCCGCGGCCTCGACGATCTCCAGGGCCCGCTCCAGGGACTGGTTGTGGTTGCCCGACATCTCCGCGATGATGAACGGCGCGTGATCCGGGCCGATGAACCTGCCGCCGATCTGGATAGAACTCATTGTGCTGCGTCCTCCCGGAATATCTTTGCCGCCAACGCTTCCTTGTTGGCGAGCCAGTTCTCTTTGAACGTGCCGAAGACGACCACGTCCTCGTAGCACCCGTTCTTCAGCACGTGCCGCACCAGGCGTCCCTCCTGCGCGAAGCCCAGGCGGGTGTGGTACTTGATGCTCCCCTCGTTGAAGGCGAACGCCTCGGCGCAGAGCTTTCGGAACCCCTGCCGCTCGAAGATGTACTCCTGCGCCAGAAAACCCATCACCGTGCCGCAGCCGCGCGGCAGCTCCAGGTCCCCCAGGTAAAAACCCCAGTGGCAGCGGTTGGAGTGGCGGTCGATCTGGTTGAAGCTCTTCAGCCCGACCGGCCGCCCCTGGTACTCGAAGATGAGGGTGGCGGGGAATTCCGCGTCGCGGCTCCGGGCGAACCAGGCCCGGTGCTCCTCGGGGGCGATCAGGTGGTCGGTGTACATGTAGGAGCGCACGCGCTCGGAGTTGCGCCAGGAGAGGACCAGGTCGAGGTCACGCTCTTCGATGGGGCGCAGGTTGAACTCTTCAGGGCGCATCTGTCACCTCGATGGTTTTTTACTTGTCCTCTGCGCGCCAGGCCCGGAACATCAGCTCGGCGCGGTGCCAGTCTTCCAGGGTATCGATGTCCTGGACCTGGTGGCGGGGCAAAAGAACGGGGACCGCCTTTTCCGAGAAGATCTTCTCCTCGGCGATCCAGGCATCGGCGCTCCCCCAGTAGAACTGCCCCGCGTCGTGGAAGGCCTCTTCGAGGTCTTGGGAGCGGGTGGTGAACTGGGCGGGATCGAACATCCCGACGCGGCCGTTGCCGTCGATCCGGATGGCGCGCTGGATCGGGAAGGGGTAGCTCGTCACCGAGAAGGCGTAGGAGCAGCCGGCCTTCTTGATCAGATCGAGGCCGCGTTTGAGATCCGCCGGGGTCACGAAGGGGGCGGTGGCGTAGATGCAGCAGGCGTACTCGGGGCGCTCGCCCTCGTTGGCGACCCACTCCACGGCGTGGCGGATCACGGGGATGGTGCCGGTGTGATCGTCGGAAAGCTCGGCGGGACGCAGGAAAGGAACCTCCGCCCCGAACTTCCGGGCCACCTCGGCGATTTCGGCGTCGTCGGTGGAAACCAGCACCCGGCTGAAGCAGCCGCTTTCAAGCGCCGCCTCGATGGACCAGGCGATCATCGGCTTGCCGCAGAATTCCTTGATGTTCTTGCGGGGGATGCGCTTGCTGCCGCCCCGGGCCGGGATGACGGCTACGTTCACGACAGCGCCTCTTTGAGCGCCGCGACCACCCTATCCTGCTGCTCGTCGCTGAGGCTCGAGAACATGGGAAGGCTGATGGCCTCGGCGTAGTAGCGCTCGGACTCGGGGAAGTCGCCCGGCGTGAACCCCAGGCGCCGGTAGTAAGGCTGGGTGTGCACCGGTATGTAGTGCAGGTTGACCAGGATCCCCTGCGCCCTGAGCGACTCGAACACCTCGCGGTGGCTCTTGGAGATCCGGTCCAGCTCGAGCCGGATCACGTAGAGGTGCAGGCCGGAATAGCTGTCCGGGTGCTGGTACGGGGTGACCACCGGGAGGTCGGCCAGGAGCTCGTCGTAGCGGGCCGCCAGGCGGTGCCGCGCCGCCACGAACTCGTCCAGCCGGCTCATCTGGCTAAGGCCGAGGGCGGCCTGCAGGTCGGTGATACGGTAGTTGAAGCCGAGCTCGATCTGCTGGTAGTACCACGGGCCGTCGCTCTCCCACTCCATGAAGGCGGGGTCGCGGGTGATGCCGTGGCTTCTCAGGCGGATCAAGCGGTCGTAGAGTTCCTTGCGGTTGGTGAGCACCATGCCGCCTTCCGCGGTGGTGATGATCTTCACCGGGTGGAAGCTGAACACGGTCATGTCGGAGAACCGGCAGCCGCCGATGGGCTCCCCCTGGTACTTGCCGCCGATGGCGTGGGAGGCGTCCTCGATGACGGTGAAGCCGTACTCGCGGGAGAGCGCGGCGATCCTGTCCATCTCGCAGGGCTGGCCGGAGAAGTGTACCGGGACCACCACCTTGGGGAGCTTGCAGGTCGCCTTGGCCTTTACCAGCTTTTTTTCCAGCTCGGTCGCGGAGAGGTTGTAGGTCTTCGGGTCGATGTCCACGAAGTCGACACCGGCGCCGCAGTACAGGCCGCAGTTGGCCGAGGCGACGAAGGTGTTCGGGGTGGTCCAGAGGGTGTCCCCCTCGTCGAGATCCGCGGCGAGGCAGGCGATGTGCAGGGCGGAGGTGGCGCTGTTGACGGCCACCGCGTACTTCGCGCCGCAATACTGCGCCACCGCCTGCTCGAAGGCTTCGATGGACGGCCCTTGCGTCAGCCAGTCGGAACGCAGGACGTCAACAACCGCCTGGATGTCGGCCTCAGAGATGGACTGCCGGCCGTAGGGGATCGGTGCCTGTTTCACGCCCTGCCTCCTAGTAGGTGAAGTTCGGGTCGACGTGTTCCTTGATCAGTTCGCGCAGCTCCTCGACGCCCAGCCACTCGCTGTTGGTGCCGGAGTTGTAGCAGAACCCGTCCTGGCAGAGCTTGCCGTTGAAGGCGGCGGCGAACTTGTCCACGTCCCAAAGCGGGATGGAGGGGAGGATGACGAAGTACTTCTCGAATTCGACCGTGGAGATGGCGTCGGTCATGGTGATCATCTCTTCGTGCAGTTTCTCGCCCGGGCGGATGCCCACCACTTCGCGCTTGCAGTTGGGGCCGATCGCCTCGGCGATGTCGTTGATGCGGTAGCTCGGGATCTTGGGGACGAAGATCTCGCCGCCCCACATGTTTTCCAGCGCGTAGAGCACCAGCTTGACGCCGTCCTCGAGGGTGATGTTGAAGCGGGTCATGCGCTCGTCGGTGATCGGGAGGACGCCGGAGCTCTTTTTATTCATGAAGAACGGGATGACGGAACCGCGGCTCCCCATGACGTTGCCGTAGCGGACCACGGAGAACTTGATGTCGTGCTTTCCCTTGAAGTTGTTGGCGGCGACGAAGAGCTTGTCGGAGCAGAGCTTGGTGGCGCCGTAGAGGTTGATCGGGGCGGCAGCCTTGTCGGTGGAAAGGGCGACGACCTGCTTCACGCCGCGCTCGATGGCCGCTTCGATCACGTTCTGAGCACCGTGGATGTTGGTCTTGATCGCCTCGAACGGGTTGTACTCACAGGCCGGGACCTGTTTGAGCGCGGCGGCATGGATGACGATGTCGATCCCTTCCATGGCCTTGGCCAGGCGCTCGCGGTCGCGGACATCGCCGATGAAGTAGCGGATCTGCTTGTACTTGTCGTGGGAGAACTGCTGCGACATCTCGAACTGCTTCAGTTCGTCACGGGAGTAGACCACCACCCGCTCGATCTCCGGATACGCCGTGAGAATGGTTTCCACGAATTTCTTGCCAAACGACCCGGTGCCACCGGTAACCAGAATGCTGCGATTTTTTAACACGTTCGTCCCTCGCTCGTAATTTCGATGAATATCTTTTCAGGCCGGGCGGCAGCGCCGTCCCCGCCTACTACTCTGACCGCGTCCCGAGCCTTCCAGGCAGGCTCCGGGCAAAACAACGCACAACATAGCAGAAACGCCACAAAAAAGCGAGTAAGGACAGCATCCCCCTCGCCTTTTGTGCAAGTATTGCCCGTCAATGCCTTTCAGTACATGTCATAGGCCAAATACCTGTTCTTCTTGTGTCCAGCCGTCTCACGCAAAGCCTTGAGGTCGCAAACGCTATTCAAGGCCGATCCGCCTTCGAGCATCCTGATCAACATGTTGAGATACACCGACTCACTGCCATGAAAGCCATCGATCGCCTCCAGGTCCGTGGAACCGGCGCGGCTGACGCTGCTGAAGTCGTAAAACTCGTGGCCGTATTCCTGAAGCACGGGCGCCAAGGCAGGTGCCAACTGCTCCAGGTACTGGAACTTGCCGCTGCCGAGCATGGCGCGGTAGGCAGTATCGGAAAACGGCGGCAGGAAGGCCACCACGCGAATGTTTTTCTTGCGGCAGAATTCGAGAAACGGCCTCAGTTGGCGCACCGCTTCAGGATTGATCCGGTCGCCATGACTGAACTTGGTGTCTCCCTTTTCGATCTTTTTCAGAGTGTTCCTGAACTGGTAGTCGTCGGCAGACTTGTCGCCGGCCACCAGCTTTTCGATCTGGCCGCCGTAATGCATGCTGCCGTCGTTCAGGAAACCGGTCTTGTTGGCGCAGGCGTTGAAGCCCACCTCGGTGAGCGGCGCCGCGCCGGCACCCTTGCCGCACACGGCCGTCCCCGTCGGCGGGACCTCGCCAAGCCGCAGCGACCCGTCGAAAACCTTCTTGTAGATCTTGTCCGAGGCGTTGAAGACGGATACGAAATCCATCTGCTCATACGTGGTGAAGTTGACCTTGGCCGATGCCGAGTCCAGGGAGTCGGCCTTTTTGTTGAACATCCACTGGTCAAGCCCCACGATCAGCGTCTTCGGGAGCCTGTCTTCAGGTAACGCGGAGACGAAGGCTAAAAAGTGGGGGATGGAGGTAATGGTATAGCCGGCGTTGTAAAACGTGGCGGGAGTGAACATCCTGTCCCGGAACTGGAGCACGCGCGACGACCCCAGGGCGACCACATCCCTGCGGGGGAGTGCGGACAGCGTTCTCAGCTTGAGATACTTGTAGGGGGACTCGTTGAACCGGAAACCGACCAGTTGAGGGGTCCCGCTCACCGCGCGCCCCACCATCTCGTCGACGTTGAAGCGGAACTCCCCGGTCCCGAGCAGCATCCAAAACGGAAGGGCCAGGTACAAGGCGTAGGGCGCTGCCAGCAGCGTTATTTTTATGAGCAGCCGTTTCATCGAAGCCTTTGCCTTAGAAGTTGAAGTAGATGAAGGTCCCCTGGGACTTCACACCGAGGAAGATCAGCGCGAGCACGAGCGCGTTGTAGCACCCCCACCGGAGCAGGGTGGAACCGTTCCACATCCTTTGTGCCCGCTCGTGACGCGACAGCCATCCCCCCAGCACCACCAGGGTGGCGGCAACAAAAACCAGGCGGGCGTCGCCCCTGTCGAAGCCATGCACGAGAAGCGAAGCGCCGCGGTGCCTCACGGAAAGGAACTTGAAGGTGCAGATGTACAGGGCGTCGCTCAGGGTGTTGACGCGGAAAAAGACCCAGGCGAAGCAGACCAGGTGGAAGGTGACCAGCATCTGCCAGTACTTCAGGTACGGGCTCTTCTGGATGCCGAACGCCTGGTAGATCTTCTTCTGGTACGGCTTATAGAAGACGGAGCAGGCCATGTAGAGCCCGTGCAGGCCGCCCCAGATCACGAAGCCCCAGCTCGCGCCGTGCCAGATCCCGGAGATGAGGAAGGCGGTGACCAGGGCCAGGGCGGTGCCCCAGGTTCTCCAGTCGCGCCACTGCATCTGCAGCGGCTTGAAGATGTAGTCGAGAATCCAGCGCGAGAAGCTGATGTGCCAGCGGCGCCAGAAGTCGGCCACCGAGGTGGCGAGGTAGGGGCTGTTGAAGTTCTGGGTCAGGCTGATGTTGAACAGCCGGGCAGTCCCCAGCGCCATGTCGGTATAGCCTGAGAAGTCCATGCAGATCTGGAAGGCGTAGGCGTAGGTGCCCAGGAGCAGTTGCAAGCCGCTGGCCGCGTGAACGTCGTTGTAGACGGCGTCGGCGTAGATGCCGAGCCGGTCCGCGAGGACCATCTTCTTGAACAGGCCCCAGGCGAAAAGCAGCATGCCGTAGCGCATGTTGTCGTAGTCGAAGCGGTAGGGCGTCTTCAGTTGCGGCAGCAGGTCGCCCGCCCGTTCGATCGGCCCCTGCAGCAGTTTCGGGAAGAAGGAGAGGTACAGGGCGAAGTACCCGAAATGGGGCTCGGGCTCCTCCACTTCATAATAGATGTCGATGAGATAGGAGATGGCCTGGAAGACGTAGTACGAGACGCCGATGGCCACCAGCGCCCGGACTGCCGGGACCTGGAACTCCAGGGAGAAGAGCTGGGTGACCCCTCTCAGGTTCTCCGAGAGAAAGGGGAGGTACTTCATGACCACCAGCACCAGGACGTTCGCCGCCACCCCGCCCCAAAGCAGGGCGCGCTTCGCCCCCGGTGCCTGCGCCCGGTGCAGCCATATCCCGAAGCAGTAGGTGCTCACCGCCACCAGCGCCAGTACCGCCGGCAGGTAGGGAACCTTGAGGGCGGCGTAGAAGCCGAAGCTTGCCGCCAGCAGCACGCCCCAGCGCGCCCGGTCGCCCGCCAGGTAGAACACGAGGTACACCGCCGGCAGGAAGAGAAAGTAATCCAGCGAGTTGAACGGCATCGAGCCTACTGCACTTTCGCGGTGATGCAGTTGAGCAGGTCGCCGATGTTCTTGAAGGTGAGTACTTCTTTGTGGGTAAACCGGATCCCGAAGGTAGCTTCCACAGCTACGATGAGGTTCACGTGGGACAGCGAATCCCAGCCATCGATGTCGTCGGCGGTCATCTCGGGAGCGATGCGGATGTCGTCATCGTCGAATACCTGGCAAAAAACCTCGTTCAGCCTCTCCTGCAATTCCATTTCAAATTCTCCTGTACACGATAGGGCGGCAACGCCAGCCCGAAGTTACATGTTTCCCGGCAGCGCCAGCAGGCGGGTGACGGCGGCGAGCATCGCCTCCACCTTGATGCTGTCGCGGCACTTGGCGTCCTTGTCGCAGTGGGCCCTGAGGCAGCCCGCGCAGTGCATCGGGGACTGCAGGGCGACATGGGCGTCGCCGCGCGGCGCGCTCCGCTTGGCCTGCGTGCCGCGGTAAAACGAGACCGTCGGCGTGCCGAGGACCGCGGCCATCTGCACCAGCCCGGCGTCCCCCCCGACCACGAGATCGACCTTCTTCAAGAGGGCCGCCATCCCCTTCAGGGAAAGGCGGTCCAGCACCCGGCACCCCTGGCCAATGGCGGAGGCGATGGAGAAGGCTGCCTGGCGCTCCGCCTCGTTCTCCCAGGGGAGCAGTATGGTGGCGTCGTGGAAGCGCTCCAGCACCTCCCGCCCCAATCCGGTCCACCCCTTTTCGCTCCAGGCCTCGGTCGGGTTTGCAGTGCCGTGGTGGAACAGGAAAACCAGCCCGTCCGCCAGCGTGGCGAGGAGCGCCTCTGCGTTGGCCTCGTCCTCGGGAGAGCTGACGAGGTGGCCGGGAAGCTCCATGGTGCGGAAGTCCTTGGCGAAGGGGATGCTGACCAGGCGCAGGAAGCGGTCGATGTTGTGATACTCCTGCCTGCGCACCGGGATGAGGCGCGTGTTGCACCAGGTGTTCAGCGGCTCCACGACGGCATCGCGCTCGAAACCGAGCCGGTCCGCGCAACCGGAGTACCGGGAGATCACCCCGCTGATCAGGTCCCCCTGCAGGTCGAAAACCAGGTCGTAGGCCCTCTCGCACAGGGTCTTGCGCAGGGCCGACACGCCGCGCCAGGTCTTCGCTGAGAAGCGATGCTTGCGCCACAGGGCCGCCGGGACCGGGTGCACCCGGCTTACCTGCGGGTGCCCCGCCAGCAGGTCCTCGAGGTTTTCCTCGACCACCCAGTCGACCTCGATGCCCGGCACCGCCTGGTGCAGGAAGTCGAGCACCGGCAGGGTCTGGATCACGTCGCCGAGGGAGGATGGTTTGATGATCAGTACGCGCATATTCGTTTCACTCACAGCAACGGTTCAAAGCCTGCTCCAGGGGACGCGAGTCCTCGAACTCCAGTTCCAACATGACGGCAAAGCAGCCGGAAAGCTTGTCGGCGTGGGGCAGCAACTTCACGGCGTCCTTCTGAGTGGTGAGGAGGACCGTGGAGCGGGATGCGGTCTTCAGCCGGAGGATGGCGGCAATCTCGGGCTCGCCGTAGCTCACATGGTCCGGGAAGGAGAGCGTGGTCACCGGCCTCACCCCGACCGCTTCCAGCCCGTCGAAGAAAGCGCCCGGGTTGGCTATCCCGGAAAAGGCCATGACGCGGGGACCCTGCGCCGCTTCGAAGCCGGCGGCGGGGCCGCCGCCGAGCGGGACTATGCCAGAAAGTCGATGCCTTGTCCAGCAGGTCGGCTTGCCGGGAACGGGGGCGGTCCTCCCCTTTGCTTCCGGCGTCCGGGTGCAGATGACCAGGTCCGCGCGGCCGGCCGCCGCCGGCGCCTCGCGCAGGAAACCGCCCGGCAGGGTGAGTCCGTTGTCGAAGGGGTTGGAGGCGTCCAGCAGCAGGAGGTTCAGGTCCCTTTTCAGCTTCAGGTGCTGGTAGCCGTCGTCCAGGATGAAGACGTCCGGGTTGAGCTTTTCCAGCGCATGCAGCCCCGCGCGGTAGCGGCTGGAGCCGATCACCACCATGAGTCCCGGCAGCATTCCCGCCAGTTGGCATGGCTCGTCGCCGGCCTCTGCGGGAGTGAGCAGGAGCTTCTCGCCGTCACAGACGATGCCGATCTCACCCTCGGCGCTGCCGCCATAGCCGCGTGACAGCACGCAGACCCGCTTGCCCCGGCTCATGAGGCGGCCGGCGAGCCAAGCGACCGTCGGGGTCTTGCCGGTGCCGCCCAGGACCAGGTTGCCCACCGAGATCACCGGGCGCGGCAGCCGGTGCGACGGGATGAGCCCGAGCCGGTACCCGAGCGCCCTCAGCCGCAGAATCGCCGCGTAGGGGCGCGAGGCGAGCCGCAGCAGGCCGAGCAGGGCCCGGTCGCCCGGGGCCGAGCGCTTCCCCGCCATCAGGTCGCGATAGTAGGTCTCCAGGTCAGCCACGTTTTCCTCCTCGCTCCAGCAGGGACGCCATCACGTCCAGATGGCGGCCGGTGGCGCCCGCGCTCTCCAGGAGGATGCCGGCGCCGCGGCGCCCGAGCTCTTCCCGCAGCGACGCATCCGCCGAGAGCCGCAGCAACTCGGCCTTCAGTCCCTCCAGGTCGGCGGGCTGCACCTCCGCGCCGCAATGTTTGACGAAGAGCGCGGCGATCTCGCGGAAGTTCTCCATGTGCGGTCCGAACAGCACCGGCACCTGGCAGGCGGCCGGCTCCAGCGGGTTGTGTCCGCCGGTCGCGACCAGGCTCCCGCCGACGAAGACGAGGTCCGAGGCGCGGTACAGTCCGGCCAGCTCCCCCACCGTGTCCAGCAGCAGGATGCCTCCCGCCGGCAAGGGGCCGGAGCCGTCCAGGGCGGAGCGGGACTGGAAGGGGAAGCCTTCCTTCCTGATCAGTTCGGCGACGCCGGGAGCGCGTTCCGGGTGGCGCGGCGCCAGGATCAGAAAGCTGTGCGGATCGCGCGCCAGGAGGTCGCGGTAGGCGGAGAGGACCTGCGCCTCCTCACCCTCGTGGGTGCTCGCCGCGGCGAACACGAAGCAGTCCGACGGGATCTGGTATTTCGCCTTGATCTCGGCCACCTGCTCAGGCTTCGCCTTGACCACCGGGATGTCGTACTTCAGGTTGCCGCCCACGTGCACCGCGGCGGACGGCGCCCCGATCGCCGCGATGCGCTCAGCGTCGACGGGGGTCTGCATGCAGAGCGCGGAGAGGCGCCGCAGCACCGGGCGGAAGAACCAGGACAGGCGCAGGTAGCGGCCGAAAGAGCGGTCCGAGATGCGGCCGTTGGCCAGGAGCACCGGGATGCCCATCTCTCGCGCGACGCCGATGAAGTTGGGCCAGATCTCGGTTTCCATGATGACGACGACTTCGGGCCGGATACTCTCCAGCACGGCGCGGACGGCGAAGGGGAAGTCGAAGGGGAAGTAGATGCAGAGGTCGGCCGCCTTGCTCTTTTGGGCCACGCTGCGACCGGTCTCGGTGACGTTGGAGATAACGATCTTCTTCCCGGGGAAGCGGGTGCGGATCCCTTTCAGGAGCGGCAGCGCGGCGTTGGTTTCGCCAACGGAGACCGCGTGCACCAGGATGGTGCCGTTCCCGCCGCCGATCAGGTTCAGCTCATCAGCGGGGATGCGGCCGAAGCGTTCCAGGAAGGCGGTACGGCGCCCCCGGGAGAGCGACCGGTAGGCGTGGTAGGGCACCAGTAGCGGCAGGACGAGCCACAGGAGCAGGTTGTAGATGATGTTGATCATTTCTATGCAAAGACCTCGTAGGGGCGAATCATTGCCCCCTTGGCGCGTGCGACCTCTCCTGCAAAGACGCCGGTCGGGCACCGGCGCCTGGGGAAATGCACCGGCACACAGCACCTGTAGGGGCGAATAATCATTCGCCCGCCTTTGGGCGCACCTGTTCTCTCCTGCAACGATGGCGACCGGGGCACCGGCGGCTGGGCAAATGATTATTTGCCCCTACAGCGGTTGCCGGAGGAGACGGCTTGGGACATTGCCAATGGCCTTAGGCCATCGCGGCGCTTCTTACAGAAGGTTGACCACGCGAGGGAACTCGAACAATGCCTGTAGGGGCGAATAATCATTCGCCCGCCTTTAGGCGCGCCTGCTCTCTCCTGCAGCGATGGCGACCGGGCACCGGCGGCCGGGCAAATGATTATGTGCCCCTACAGTGGTCGACGGAGGAGAGGGGTTGGGACATTGCCAAGCGCGGTTGCCGGAGGAGACGGGCGAAACGGCCATTCGCCTCACGCGGCCGACGGCGCGTTCTTCCAGCGCTTGTGCACCCAGTACCACTGATCGGGATGCGCCACCACGTACTCCTCGATGTAACGGTTCAGCCCGTTGGCGTCCTCGGCGGCGGCGACCTCGGGATCGCAGGCTTCGGAGAGCCGGTACTCCGGGTGGATGGTGATGATGCTCTTGTTCCCCTCGCGGTGGATGAAGGCGGGCAATAGTGGCGCGCCACTCTTCCTGGCAATCAGGGAGGGCATGCGCATGGTCCAGGCGGGACGGCCAAGAAAATCGGCGAGGATCCCCCACTCGGACTGCACCGCCTGGTCGATCAGGAGCCCGACCACCTCGCGCTTCTTAAGCGCGGAGAACATGGCCCTGAGCGCCCCGTCCTTGTAGATGAGCCCGTTGCCGTAGCTCTTACGGATCTGCTCGATCATCCGGTCCAGGTAGGGGTTGTCCTGGCGCCTGGCCACCACGGAGAGCTCGTGCTTGCGCACCCCGAAGGCGAGCGCCAAAAGCTCCCAGTTGCCGCTATGGGCGGTGATGAAGATGAGCCCTTTCCCCTTGGCGAAGGCGGCGTCGAAGTGCTCCGCCCCGCGAATCTCCACCGCGTCGATCAGCTCCTGCCCGCGCCCGCCGTAGATCTTGCAGACCTCGACGATGCAGCACCCCAGGTTCTCGAAGACGCCGCGCGCCAGCTGCCGCGCGCTCCCCCCCTGCCAGCCGGGCTGGCGCTCCAGGAAGGGGAGGCTCGCCTCGAAGTTGGCGATGGCGATCCTGCGCCTTTTGCCCAGCAGCGCAAAGGCGATACGCCCGAGCCCGCGCCCGGCGGCGAGCGCCAGAGCATCGGGCAACAACGCGACGGTGGAGGAGATGGCCAGGAAGAATCCGGTTTCAAGATACCAGCGCAGATGCTTCAGCATCAAAAAATCCCTCAACACCCCATCCTTCACGGCTACCATGGCAGCCCATCCAAAAGAAGGGGAATAAAAGTCTTGTGTACGCTTCCCCCTCCCCTTGCGGGAGGGGAGTGCCGAGATTACGCCCTGAACTGCATGCCGTGCAGGCGGCTGTAGATACCTTCCGCCTGGAGCAGGTCATCGTGGCTTCCCATCTCGGCCACCACGCCCTTCTCCAGCACCACGATCCGGTCGGCGTGGGTGATGGTGGAGAGGCGGTGGGCGATGACGAAGGTGGTGCGGTTCTGCATCAGGTTGTTGAGGGCCTTTTGCACCATCTGCTCGCTCTCGGTGTCGAGCGCGCTGGTCGCCTCGTCCAGGATCAGGATGGGCGCGTCCTTGAGTATCGCGCGGGCGATGCAGAGCCTCTGGCGCTGGCCGCCGGAAAGGCGCACGCCGCGGTCGCCGATGTTGGTCAGGTATCCCTCGGGGAGTTCCTGGATGAAGTCGTGGGCGAAGGCGGCCCGCGCCGCGGCCTCGACCTCGGCGTCGGTGGCCGCCATCCTGCCGTAGCGGATGTTGTTGGCGATGGTGTCGTTGAACAGGATCGTCTCCTGGTCGACCAGCGCGATCTGCTCCAGAAGGCTCTTCATGGTCCGCTCGCGGATGTCCACGCCGTCCATGAGCACCTGCCCCTCGGTGGGGTCATAGAAGCGGGTGATCAGCGAGACCAGGGTGGTCTTGCCGCCGCCGGAGGGACCGACCAGGGCGATCACCTCGCCGCGCTGCGCCTTCAGGTTCACCCCCTGCAGCACGTAGTCGTCCTCGTACTTGAAGCGCAGGTCGCGGAATTCCACCTCGCCGCGCGCCTTGCCCAGGTCGCGGGCACCGGGGGCGTCCACGATCTCCGGCTCTTCGTCCATGACCTCGAAGACCCGCTCGGCGGCACCCATGGAGCGCTGCAGGTTGTTGAAGGCGGTCAAGAGGCGCTTGATCGGGTTGAACACCAGCACCATGGCGGTGATGAAGGAGAAGAACTCCGAGGCGCTCTTGGTGCCGTGCATGACGTTGGAGCCGCCGACCCAGATCACCGCGGCGATGCCGAACGAGGTGATGAACTCCATGATCGGCGTGGAGAGCCCCTCGTACTTGATGTTCTTGCGGGTGAAGTGGTAGAAGTCGCGGTTGCGCGCCCGGAAGCGCTCGATCTCGCGGTCCTCCAGGCCAAAGGCCTTGACCACCTTGATGCCGGAATAGGTCTCCTGCAGGATGCTGGCGAGATCCCCCATCTTCTCCTGCCCCTGGCGCGCCACGCGCTTGATCCTCTTGCCGATCTTGCGGGCCGGGACCACGGTCAACGGGATCACCACGAAGGAGATCAGCGCGAGCTGCCAGTCGCGGTAGAAGATGACCCCTAAAAGGGCCACCGCGGAGAGGCCGTCGCGGAACAGGCCGGTGATCACCTGCCCCACCCCTTCCTGCATCATGCTCACGTCGGAGAGGACGCGCGACATGAGCGTCCCGGTCTCGTGGCGGTGGAAGTAGCCGATGCTGAGCCTCATGTTCTTCTCGTAGAGGTCGTTGCGCACGTCCTGTACCGCGAGCTGCCCGGCACTGCGGATGAAATAGTCGTTGGTGTAGCGGCACAGGCCGCGCAGCGCGTAGAGGACGACGATCCCCAGCGGCAAGAGGACGAAGATCGCGGTCTCCTTGCCGGAGAAGATCCTTCTCAGGACCGGCTCCACCAGGTAGGCCATGGCGCCGTCCATGCCCCCCACGCCGACCGAGCCGAGCGCGGCCAGCGCGATGCGCCACCCGTAGGGGCGGCTGTAGCTTAACAGGCGTTGAAATACGTTGGGTGTAACGGGTGCTGCACTGCTACTGCTCATTTCATCATCTCCAAGGCGAGTCGGGCCACACGGCCCAGGGCCCCGCCGTTACCAAGCTTCACTCTCATGGCCGCGAAATCCTCGCGCATCTGTGCCGCGTACCCCGGCCGGTTCAGCAGGGCGTCGATTTCGTCGGCGATAGGCTCAGGCTCCGCCTCGTGCTGCAGCAGTTCCTGGACCATCCGTTTTTCCGCGACGATGTTGCTGATGCCGATGTGCGGCACGTTGATCACCCTCTTGCCGATCTCGTAGGTGAGGGTGGACATCTTGTAGATGATCACGTGCGGCACCCCCACGAGGGCCAGCTCCATGACCACGGTACCCGACGCTGCGATGACCGCGTCGCAGCCGCTCATCACGTCGTGGTTTCTCCCGGCCACCACCTTCACCTCCAGGCGGGTGCCGGCCAGATACGGCGCCAGGTCCTCGTCCTTCAAGGAGGTGGCGCGCGGCAGCACGAACTGCAGGTCGGGCATGCGCTCCTTGAGGATTCGCGCCGACTCCAGGATGATGGGGAGGAGCTTCTGCAGCTCCGAGCGGCGGCTCCCCGGGAAGAGGCCGACGCAGCGCCGCTGCGGGTCGAGCCCCAGCGAGGCGAGCGCCTCGTCCCGCCTCATGGTCGGCTTGACCAGGTCCAAAAGGGGATGCCCCACGAAGGTGACCGGTACTCCCGCCTTCTGGTAGAAGGGGACCTCGAACGGGAAGAGCACCGCCATCATGTCGACTACGCGCCCGATACCGTGCACGCGGTGACTTCTCCAGGCCCAGACCTGCGGCGAGATGAAGTAGAGCACCTTGATGCCCGCCTTCTTGGCCACCTTGGCGAGCCGCAGGTTGAAGTCCGGGTAATCGATCAGGATCAAGAGGTCGGGGGGATCGGTGAGGAGTTTTCTCTTGAGGGTGGTGAAGCCGCGAACGATGGTCGGCAAGTGCGCCACCACCTCCACGAGCCCCATCACCGCCATCACGTTGGCATCGACCAGGGTCTCGACCCCGGCCTCGCGCATGCAGTTCCCCCCCATGCCGAAGAAGCGGGTCTCGGGGGACAGCGCGCGGATGGCGGTCGCGATCTGCGCGCCGTACATCTCGCCGGAAGCCTCCCCGGCGACGACCATCACTGATTGTTTCTTGTCTTGCAAAAGAACCTCTGAAAAACAGGTTGAGGTTGAGGTTAAGGTCGAGAAAAAGCGTCTTCCTTAACCTCAACCTCAACCTCAACCTGCTTCTTACCTTGCGACCCCGCGCTTGGAGCTCTCGATGAACTCGATGAAGTGATCCACCTCGGGGCACTTGGGAACGTCGGACTTCATCTTCTCGACTGCCTCCGCGAGCTTCAGTCCCGACATGGAGAGGAGCTTGTAGGCTTTCTTCAGGCTCGAGATGGTCTCGTCGGAGAAACCGCGGCGCTTAAGCCCGATCAGGTTCAGGCCGCGCAGCCGGCTTTCGGAACGGTCGCCGGTGATGATGGTGTACGGGGGAACGTCCATGGGGACGGAGGTCATCCCCCCCACCATGACGTGCGCGCCGATACGCATGAACTGGAGCACGGCGCACAGCCCGCCCAGGATGGCGTAGTCCTCGACGGTGACGTGCCCGGCGAGGGTCGCGGAGTTGGCCATGATCACGTTGTTGCCGATGTGGCAGTCGTGCGCCACATGGGAGTAGGCCATGAACAGGTTGCTGTCGCCGACGGTGGTCTCGCCGTCGCCGGTGACCGTGCCCAGGTGCAGGCTGGCGAACTCGCGGATGGTGTTGCCGTTGCCGATCTTCAGCCAGGTCTTCTCGCCGCGGTACTTGAGGTCCTGCGGCACGGCGCCCACGGAGGCCATGTGGAAGATGGTGTTCGCCTCGCCGATCTCGGTCCAGCCGTCGATGACCGCGTGCGGACCGATCTTGGTCCCCTTGCCGATGCTCACGTTTTCGCCGATGACGGCGTACGGGCCGATTTCGACACCCTCGGCGATCTTGGCGCCCGGGTGGATTATTGCGGTGCTGTGGATCATAGCTTTCTCCGTTTACTACTTGTCGCCCAGCGTTGCCTTCAGTTCCGCCTCGGTCATCAGGGTGTCGCCCACGTAGGCCTTGGCGGCGCAGCTCCATATGCCGCGCTTGCTGAACAGGGTCTCCACCTCGATCCTCAGGGTGTCGCCCGGCTTGACCGGTTTCCTGAAGCGTGCGTTGTCGATGGCCATGAAGTAGCTGACCTTCTCCTTGGCATCGGCCCCCATCGCGGTGTAGGCGAGGATGGCGGCGGACTGCGCCATCGCCTCGATGATGAGGACCCCCGGCATGACCGGGAAGCCCGGGAAGTGCCCCTGGAAGAAGGGCTCGTTCATGGTGACGTTCTTGATGGCCACCACGCGCTTGCCCGGCTCGAGTTCGAGGACCTTGTCGATCAGGAGAAACGGGTAACGGTGGGGCAGAATTTCCATAATCTGGACTATGTCGAGCATGCTGATTCTCTCCTCGCATCGGCCTCACGCCCCTTGGGCTTGAGCCGAAGTTATTTCATTTCAGTCGTTGTTGCTCTGCGCCAGCTTCTCTTCCAGCTCGGCCACCCGCTTCTCCAGCGCGGAGAGGGTCTTCCTGAACTCGGGAAGCTTGGGGACCAGGGTCGAGCTCTTCAACCACTCGCGGTGCGGCATGACCGGGGTGCCGGAAAGGACCTGGTTCGGCTCGACGTTCCCCGGCACGCCGGACTGCGCGCCGATCATGACGTTGTCGCCGATCTTGAGATGCCCGGCAACGCCCACCTGGCCGCCCAGGATGACGTGGTTGCCAAGCTGGGTGCTCCCCGAGATCCCCACCTGGGAGACGATCATGCAGTCTTCGCCGATCACGCAGTTGTGCGCGATCTGGACCAGGTTGTCGATCTTGGTGCCGCGCTTGATGCGGGTCACCTCGAGGGCGGCGCGGTCGATGACCGCGTTGGAACCGATCTCGACGTCGTCCTCGATGACCACGATGCCGATCTGCGGGATCTTGTACCAGGCGCTGCCGTCGGGGGCATAGCCGAAGCCGTCCGAGCCGACCACGGTGCCGTCGTGGATAGTGACCCGGTTGCCGATGCGGCAGCGCTCGCGGACACTGACGTTGGCGTAGAGGGTGACGTCGTCCCCCACGCTGGAGCCGGGGTAGAGCACCACGCCCGGGTACAGGGTCACGCGGTCGCCGACGGTGACGCCGGGGCCGACGCTGGCGCCGGGGTAGATGGTGACGTCTTTGCCGATCTTCGCCCCGGGAGCCACGAAGGCGCCGGGAAGCACGCCCAGCGGCGCGGCAGGCGCGGTGTAGAACAGGGTCAAAAGCTTCGCGAAGGCCAGGTAGGGGTTGGCGTGGAAGATGGCGTTCTTGCCGTGGGTGTTGCCGCCCATGCCCATGAGCACGGCCGAGGCGTTGGTGGTGGCGACCTTTGCGGCGTACTTGGGGTTGGCGAGGAAGGTGAGCTGCCCCTCTCCCGCGTCGTCCAGCGTGGCCAGCCCGCCGATCAGGATCTCGCCGTCCCCGGCGACCGTGCCGCCGAGGTATTCCGCAATCTCACGAAGTGTCTTTTTCATGGCAACGTCCTTGAAGACCGTTCTAGGTTCTACGTTTTATGTTCTACGTTAAAAACGACAAGTCCCCCTTCGTGAAAAGGGGGCTCATCGAAATGATCCGGTGACGGCTGAGGCAGCAGGGTATCCGCACCTTCAGACGTGCTTCTAACGTAGAACGTACATAGAACGTAGAACGGCAGTTAGGTTTCTACTTCTTCCTGCTCTCGTTGAAGGTCTTCAGCACCGCGTCGGTGACATCGGCGGCGGGGTCGACGTAGACCATGGTCTCCCTGCTGAAGATGGCGGTGTAGCCGCTCTTGCGACCGAACTCCTGGACCACCTTGCCGATCTCGTCGAGAATCTTGTTGGTGTACTCGGCGTTTTTCAACTGCAGGTCGTCCTGGGCATCCTTCAGGAAACGCTGGTAATCCTTCATCCCCTTCTGGTAGTCACGGTCCTTGGCGCTGCGGGCGGACTCGTTCAAGAGCGCGGTCCCCTGGCTCTCCAACTCCCCCTTCAGCTTGAGGAGCTCGGCCTCCTTGGCCGCCTTCTCGGCCTCGTACTTGGAAGCCTTCTGCATCAGCTGGTCCTTGGCCTCCTTGCCCGCGTCGGACTGCGACAGCACTCTCTGGATGTCAACGGAACCGATCTTGGAACCGTCGGCGGCCAGTACCGAAAGCGGAAGTGCCAGAACCAGCGAAATTGCCACGATGAAACGTTTCATGACTTGCTCCTTGCAATGCATGGATTTAGAAGATGCTGCCGATTGAGAATTCGAGCTTGCCGCCCTTGCTGTCGATCCCTTCCCTCGGGTTCAGGGGAACCCCGTACTCGAGCCTCAGCGGGCCGATCGGCGAGTACCACCTGATGCCGCCGCCGTACGAGGTGAGGATGTTATTGAAGGTGCCGTTGAAGGTGTTGTCGCAGTTACCGGCGTCGAAGAAGACGACCCCTTTCAGCCCCGCGTCCTTCAGCAGCGGGAAGGTCCATTCCACGTTGGCCACGGCCTCGACGGCACCGCCCAGGTAGACGCGGTTGTCCTTACTGCCGGTCAGGCCGCCGATGCCGGAGACCGGGACCGGGGTGGTCTTGTTCGGGCTGACGGTCCTGGAGGAATAGCCGCGCAGCGAGCTGATGCCGCCCAGGTAGAACTTCTCGTCGATGGGGACCTCTTTGCCGCCGTAGGACTGGACGTACCCCAGAGTACCGCGGACGGACCCGACGCCGTAGAACAGCGGCTGGAACAGGGTGTGCTCGGTAATGTACTTGATGTAGCGGTTGCTCCCCCCCACGCCGGCGAATTCGATGGAGAGGGAGTTCATCATCCCCGTGGAGGGATCGAGCCGGTAATCGGTGGTGTTCCTGGAGAGGCTGCCGATGATGGCGCTGGTGGTGGAGTTGGTCTCCGGTTGCAGCACCGTCCCGTTCAGGATGTTCAGACGCAGGTCCTCGGACTCGTCGAAGATCTCCTTGGTCTCGTACTTGTAGAGCCAGAAGGTGCTCACCGTGTCGGTGAGGGGGTAGCCCGCCTTGATGTCGCCGCCGGTGGCCCTGCGGGTGTAGTCGAGGTACTGGCGCTCGTTGCGGTAGATATCGGCGCCCAGGGTCCACTTGGTGTCCATGAAGTACGGATCGGTGAGGCCGAGGTTGTAGGTCTGCGACTTGCTCCCCAGCGACGCGGCGGCGGTCATCTTGAGGCCCAGCCCCAGGAAGTTCGCCTGCTGCACCGACCCCTGGCCGATGATGCCGTCCAGCGAGCTGTAACCGGCGCCGATGCTGAAGGTCCCGGTCGGCTTCTCCTTGACCTCGACGTTCAGGTCGAGCTTGTCGGCGGCGCTCCCCTTGGCGGTGGCCAGGTTGGCCTCCTCGAAGAAGCCGGTGTTCATCAGGTTCTGCTTGCTCTTTTTGAGCGCGGTGGAGCTGTACAGGTCCCCCTCGTCGAGCCTCAGTTCGCGGCGCACCACCTTGTCGCGGGTCTTCACGTTGCCGCTGATGTTGATCCGGTCGATGGTGACTTTCTGCCCCTTCTCCATGTCGAAGGTGATGTCGATGGTGTGGCTGTCGGGGTTCATCTTGGTGAGCGGGTTGGCGTTGGCGAAGGCGTACCCCTTGTCCGCGTACAGGTCGGTCAGGCCGAAGACGTCGGCGCGCAGGTCGGCGCGGCTGAAGAGCTGGCCGGGCTTCTCCTTGAGCTTGCCGTTGAGCACGGTCTCGCTCTCCAGGAGTTCCCCCTTGAAGCCCAACTTGCCGATGCGGTACTGCTCACCCTCGGTGATGCCGATGGTCACCTTGAGCCCCTTGCGGTCGGACAGCAGCTCCACCTTCGGCTCGCCCACCTTCACGTTGACGTAGCCGTTGTTCATGTAGTGCTCGGTGAGGAGGTTGACGTCGTTCTTGAGCACCTCTTCCTTGTAGGTGCCCGCGCCGGTCAGCCAGGACAGGAACCACTTCTCGTTGGTCTCCATGGTCTTCTTCAGCTTCTTGTCCGGGAAGGCGTGGTTGCCGTCGAACTCGATCTGCTGGATGAGCACCTTGTCCCCTTCCTTGATGCGGAAGATGACGTGCACCTCGGTATCGGAGCGGATGCTCAGGTCGCCGGAGACCTCGGCGAGGTAGTACCCCTCGTCGGTATAGAGCTTCTTCACCTTCTTGACGCTCTTTTGCAGGTCCTTGGCGGAGAAGACGCTGTTGGGCTTGATGTCGATCGCCTCGCGCACCTTGTCCGTGGAGAGCTCCTTGGCCCCCTCGATCTTCACTTCGCGCACGATCGGCTTCTCGGTCACCACGTATTCGACGACGACGCCGCCGTCCTTCGCCTCGCTCTGCGCCTTGACGTCGGTGAAGTGCCCGAGCTTGTAGATGGCGCGGATGTCGGCGTCGACCTTGTCGGGCGTGACGAGGTCGCCCGCCTTGAGGCGGACCGCCTGGAGGATGGCCGCGGTCTCGATGCGGTGGTTGCCGCCGACCTTGACCGCCACAACCTTGTCACTCGCCGCCTGCTCGCCGGCGGCCTTCTCGCCGGCGGCCTTGTCGGCAGCGGCTTTACCCGCGGCGGGATCGGTGGCCTTCCCCGCGGCAGCCTGCTCGGCCTGGGCGGAGGAAACCGTCAGACAAAGCATCAGCTGAGCGGCAAGCAGGGTAGATAACGATTTACGCAGCAAAGGGTCCCCCGAAAAAGGCAAAAAGAATAATCATCGATTAAAAAAGGGAGGCGCCGCTTCAGGCCGCCTCGACTACCTTGCCGTCGACCATCCGGACGGTGCGTGCCATGCCGGCCGCGAGGTGCTCGTTGTGGGTCACGATCACCAACGAGATGCCGGTCCTGCGCTGGATCTCGTACAGGAGCGCATGCACCTCCTCGCTGGTCTTCATGTCCAGGTTGCCGGTCGGCTCGTCGGCCAAAAGCAGCTTCGGCTCGCGCACCAGGGCGCGCGCGATGGCCACCCGCTGCTGCTCGCCGCCGGAAAGCTCGCCCGGCCGGTGGGTGACCCGGTGCGACAGACCCACGTCCTTCAAAAGCTTAAGCGCGCGCCCCTCGCAGCGGGAGCGCTTCTCCCCGCCGATCAGAAGCGGCATCATCACGTTCTCCAGCGCCGAGAACTCCGGCAGCAGGTGGTGGAACTGGAACACGAAGCCGATGGAGCGGTTGCGGAAGGACGCCAGCGGCTGGTCCGCGAGGTTGAACACCCTCTCCCCGTCGAAGAGCACCTCGCCGGAGGTGGGACGGTCGATGGTCCCCATCACGTGCAACAGGGTGCTCTTGCCGGCGCCGGAGGGGCCGACCAGCGCGATGGTGTCGCCCGCCGCCACGGTGAGATCGATCCCCTTGAGGACCTCGACCTTCGCCTCGCCGGTCCCGTAGGACTTGAACAGGTTCGTTACCTCGAGCAGGTTACTCATAGCGCAGTGCCTCCGCCGGGGCCATGCGCGAGGCGGCCCAGGAGGGGTACAGCGTCGCGGCGAAGGAGATGAGCACGGCGGTGACGCTGATCAGCACCACGTCGGAGGCCACCACCTGGGACGGGAAGTGGTCCAGGTAGTAGATATCCTTGCTGAAAAGCTCGAACCCGGTCAGCTTCTGGATCACCGAGACAATCGGCTCCAGGTTGAGGGCGACCAGGAGTCCCCCCAGTACGCCGAGGATGGTGCCCAGGACGCCGATGATGAGCCCCTCGAAGACGAAGATGCGCATGATGCTGCGGCTGGTCGCCCCCATCGACTTCAGTATCGCGATGTCGCGGGTCTTCTCCATGACCACCATGAACAGCGTCGAGGCGATGCCGAAGGCCGCCACCAGCACGATCAGGGTCAGGATGATGAACATGACGCTCTTCTCGGTCTTCAGCGCGAACAGGATGTTCTTGTTCATCTGCATCCAGTCGCGGGCGTGGTACGGGGGGCCCAGTTCGCGGTCGATCCGGCGGGCCAGCTCGCCGGTCTTGTAGACGTCGCGCACCTTCAACTGGATCCCGGTCACCACGTCGCCCAGCCCCAGGAACTGCTGGGCTTCCTTGAGCGAGACGTAGGCGAGCGTCGAGTCGTACTCGAACATGCCCGTGTTGAAGATGCCGGTGATGCGGAAGCGGTTCAGCTTGGGCATCATGCCGAGCGGGGTGATGTTCCCCATCGGGGAGATGACGTCGACCGTGTCCCCCAGGAAGAGTCCCAGGTTCTTGGCGAGTTCCTTGCCGATCACCACCCCCGGCGTTTTCCCCACCTCGGCTTCCAGCGAGTTCAGGTCCCCTTCGACCATCGACTTGTGCAGGTTGGTCACCTTGGCGTCGGTGGCCACGTCGATGCCGCGCAGCACCACGCCGGAAACGTTCTTGCCGGTGGAGAGCATGACCTGGTTGTAGATGAACGGGGTGGCGGCGACCACGCCGTCGATCCCCTGCAGCTTCTTCATCACCTGCGGGTAGTCCTGCACGGCGCCGACGCCGTTGAGGACCACGATATGGGCGTTGGTCCCCAGGATCTTCTCCTTGAGGTCCTCCTCGAACCCGGTCATCACGGCCAGCACGATGATGAGGGCCATGACACCCAGCGCCACGCCGGCCACCGAGATCAGGGTGATCAGCGAGATGAAGGTCGATTTGCGCTTGGCCTTCAGGTAGCGCAGCCCTATGAAGAGCTCAAAGGGCATTATTTGCCCTCTTTGCGCAGCTGCGGGAACAGGATGACGTCGCGGATCGACGGGGAGTCGGTGAGGAGCATGACCAGGCGGTCGATGCCGATACCCTCGCCGGCGGTCGGCGGCAGGCCGTACTCCAGGGCGCGGATGTAATCCTCGTCCATGTAGTGCGCCTCCTCGTCACCCTTGTCCTTGGCGGCGACCTGGGCCAGGAAGCGCTCCTTCTGGTCGCGCGGGTCGTTCAGCTCCGAGAAGGCGTTAGCCATCTCGCGCCCTGCGCAGAAGAACTCGAAGCGGTCCACGTAGTCCGGGTCGTGGTCGTTCTTCCGGGAAAGGGGCGACACCTCGGTCGGGTAGTTGGTGATGAAGGTCGGCTGGATCAGCTTGGTCTCGGCGACCTCCTCGAAGATCTCGGTGATCAGCTTGCCGTAGCCGATGTCCTCGGGAAGCTCCAGCCCGATCTTTTGGGAGTAGGCGTAGGCGAGGTCGCGGTCCTCGAGGGACTTCGCGTCGATGTCGCCGTACTCGAGGATGGCCTCCTTCACGGTGAACCTCTTCCAGGGGCGCTGGAAGCTGATCGCCTCGCCGCCGTAGGTGAAGTCGAGCGTTCCCAGGAGTTCCTGGGTCACGTGGCAGAGGAGCTCCTCGGTGAAATTCATCAGGTCCTCGAAGGTCGCGTAGGCCTGGTAAAACTCCATCATGGTGAACTCGGGGTTGTGACGCACCGAGATGCCTTCGTTACGGAAGTTGCGGTTGATCTCGAAGACGCGCTCGAAGCCGCCGACCACCAGGCGCTTCAGGTAGAGCTCCGGGGCGATGCGCAGGAACAGTTCCATGTCCAGGGCGTTGTGGTGGGTCACGAACGGCTTCGCGGTGGCGCCGCCGGGGATCGGCTGCATCATCGGGGTCTCGACCTCGAGGAAGTCCTTTTTGGTCATGAACTCGCGGATGAGCTGCACGATCTTGGAGCGCTTGTAGAAGACCTCGCGCACCTCCGGGGAGACGATCAGGTCGACGTAGCGCTGGCGGTAGCGGGTCTCCACGTCGGTGAGGCCGTGGAACTTCTCCGGCAGCGGCAAAAGCGACTTGGTCAGGAGGCGGACGGTGGAGACGGCGAGGGACAGCTCGCCGGTCTTGGTGCGGAACGGGGTGCCGGTGGCGCCGATGATGTCGCCGATGTCGTAGTTCTCGAACTCGGCGAAGAGCTCCTCGCCGAGAGTGTCCTTCTTCAGGTACAGCTGCATGCGCCCCTTGCGGTCCTGCACCTGCACGAAGGCGGCCTTGCCGAAAGAGCGGCGCATGATGATGCGGCCGGCGACCACGAAGGTCTGCGGGTCGTCCTCGATCACTTCCTTGTCGCCGTAGGCGTCGCGCACGTCGGCGGAGGTGTGCTGGGGCTTGTAATCGTTCGGGTACGGGTTGATACCCGCTTCCCACAATGCATCTACCTTGCGTCTTCTCTGCAGCAGCAGTTCGCTCAACTCTTCCATGTTATCTGCAACCTTTCTTTACCGCGTTGGGCTGTGAAACAATCCGTCAAACTAAACTATTTGCGCCAGCCAAGTCAAGGGAAAAGGGGGTACGGCTCAGCCCGTGACACAAGGCTAAAGCCGTATCTATCCTGACAAATGTGCTACTGGAACTTCACCGTGACCGGCGTCTTGAAATAGGGAACTCCCGCCGTGGTGTCGACCTTGTTGCCGACCTGCCCGAAGCTGTTATTGCCCCAGGCGTACCAGACGCCGTTCACCTTGGCGAAGGAACTGGTGCCGAAGGCGGCGATGTCGGTGGGCCCGGTGAAGCGGGCGCCGCCCAGCGCCTGAAGCACGTAGACGAGGCTGCTGGTGTTGTCGAAGGTGCCGTTGCCAAGCTGGCCGTAGTAGTTGTTCCCGATGGACTGGATCTCGTAGCTGCCGTCGCTGCCGTCGTTGCCGGGAGCCCCCAAGAGCAGCAGGATATGGTTAGTCCCGGTGGCCATCTTCTTGATTTCCTTGCCGGTACCGGCGACGTCCACGGTCAACACCCGGACCGGATCGGGGCTGCTCTTCAAGGTCAGCGGCGTGACTTTGCCGTGCTCGATCAGGTCGCCAAGCTCCCCCGCGTCGTTGTAGCCCCAGCCCCACAGGATCTCGGAGGTGATGGCGCCGAGGTTGTTTCTTTGCACTTCGAGGGCGAGGCTCGCGCTCCCTAGGGCGGCGATCTGCTCGATAGTGCCGGTCACTTCCGAAGGGAAGGTCATCCTTCTGGGATGCGCGCTGCTGGTCGAGTAGGTGCCGAAGCTGGTCTTGCCGAAACCGACCTGCCCGAAGTCATTTCCGCCCCAGGCGTAGACGTAGTTGACGGGGGTGCCGCCGCCGGTGCTCAGGAGCGCGAGGGAATGGAGGCCGCCGGCTGCCACCTGAATGGGATGCAGCTGGGTCAGGTTCTCGCCGTCGCGACCGGTGGTGACCAGGACGGGGGCAGTATAGTTGGTGGTGGAAGTGGCGTTGCCAGCCTGATGGTAGGTGTTCTGCCCCCAGGCGTAAAGCTTGTCGCCGGCGACGGCGAGCGAGTGGTAGCCGCCCGCTGCGATGTCGGTGACGGTGGCGTGCATCCAGACCTCCACCGGCTTGGAGCTGTAGGCATCGGGATAGGTCGTGGAGACCTTGCTTCCCGCGCCGAGCTGACCGTAGAGGTTGTACCCCCAGGTGGAGATCAGGCTCGAGATGTTGCCGAACACCATGGTGTGCTCGTTGCCCGCCACGGCCTTGGCGCCCGGCAGAACCATGTTGTCAGCCCCCGGCACGTGAACCGCGACTTCGCGCTTGGTCAGGGTGCCGTCGCCCAGCTGGCCGAAACCGTTGTACCCCATGGTGAAGGTGCTGTGGTTCCTGAAGATGACGCTGTGGCTGAAGAAGATGCTGACGGTGGAGGGGATATGGTCTTTGGAGGAGGAACCGCCGCAACCGGAGAGTGCGGCGGAGAGAAGCCCGGCGTAGATAAAAAGCCTGTGACGCCTGCGAGTTTGCATATGAGAGACCCCTTGCTCGTTAATTCGATCCGGCGGATTTAACTATACATAAAGTAGAATGTCAAGGACGGACTCCGGGGCGATGGCAGTTGACACGCCGCACCGCTTACATGTAATAATTGGCCTTTTACAAAAGGATACAAAGCTTAATAAAACAATACGGAGGCAGTCATGGCGATCGAGCCGAACAAGGTCATCTACTCGATGATCGGTGTGAGCAAGTTCTACGATAAGAAACCGGTGCTGAAGGACATCTACCTCTCTTACTTCTACGGCGCGAAGATCGGTGTGCTCGGCCTGAACGGCTCGGGCAAGAGCTCGCTGTTAAAGATTCTGGCCGGCGTCGACAAGGAGTTCAACGGCAAGACCATCCTCTCCCCGGGCTACACCGTCGGCTTCCTGGAGCAGGAGCCCACCCTCGACCCGAGCAAGACGGTGCGCCAGTGCGTCGAGGAAGGCGTGCAGGAAGTGGTCGACCTGGTCAACGAGTTCAACGAGATAAACATGAAGTTCGGCGAGGAGATGACCGACGCCGAGATGGAGAAGCTCTGCGACCGCCAGGCCAAGGTGCAGGAGAAGCTGGATCACCTGGACGCCTGGGACCTGGACAGCCGGCTCGAGCTCGCCATGGACGCGCTGCGCTGCCCGCCCCCCGAGACCAACGTCGCCAACCTCTCCGGTGGTGAGAAGCGCCGCGTGGCCCTGTGCCGCCTGCTGTTGCAGAAGCCGGACATCCTGCTTCTGGACGAGCCGACCAACCACCTGGACGCCGAGAGCGTCGCCTGGCTGGAGCAGCACCTGCAGCGCTACGCCGGCACCGTCATCGCCGTCACCCACGACCGCTATTTCCTGGACAACGTGGCCGGCTGGATCCTTGAGCTCGACCGTGGCCAGGGGATCCCGTGGCAGGGGAACTATTCATCCTGGCTGGAGCAGAAGGAGAAGCGCCTGGCCCAGGAGGAGAAGAGCGAGAGCGAGCGTCAGAAGACGTTGAAGCGCGAGCTGGAGTGGATCAGGATGTCCCCGAAGGGGCGCCACGCCAAGGGTAAGGCGCGCATCACCTCGTACGAGGAGATGCTGAACACCGAGAGCGAGCAGCGTGCCAAGGACCTGGAGATCTTCATCCCGCCCGGGCCGCGTCTGGGTGGCGTGGTGGTCGAGGCGGAGAACGTCAGCAAGGGGTACGGCGACAAGCTCCTCATCGAGGGGATGGAGTTCAGGCTCCCGCCGGGCGGCATCGTCGGTGTCATCGGCCCCAACGGCGCCGGCAAGACCACCCTGTTCCGCATGATCACCGGGGAGGAGAAGCCGGATTCCGGCACCTTCAAGACCGGCGAGACCGTGAAGCTCGCCTACGTTGACCAGAGCAGGGACGCCCTCGATCCGGACAAGACCATCTGGGAGGTGATCTCCGAGGGGCAGGAGCAGTTGCAGCTCGGCAAGCAGCTGGTGAACTCCCGCGCCTACGTGGCCCGGTTCAACTTCTCCGGCGCCGACCAGCAGAAGAAAGTGGGCATGCTCTCCGGCGGTGAGCGTAACCGCGTGCACCTGGCCAAGATGCTCAAGGACGGCGGCAACGTCATCCTCCTGGACGAACCGACCAACGACCTCGACGTCAACACCATGCGCGCGTTGGAAGAGGCCCTGGAGAATTTCGCCGGCTGCGCTGTGGTCATATCCCACGACCGCTGGTTCCTGGACAGGATCGCCACCCACATCCTCGCCTTCGAGGGGGACAGCAAGGTGGTCTGGTTCGAGGGGAACTACTCCGAGTACGAGGAAGACCGCCACGCCCGCCTCGGCAATGCGGCCGACCAGCCGCACCGCATCAGGTACCGGCAGCTTACCCGCGCCTAGACCGCGGAGGAGCAAGCAGCAAAAAAAGGGGGCGGCCGAAAATCGGCCGCCCCCCTTTGTGTTCCTGTAGGGGCGAATAATTATTCGCCCAATTCGCCCCCACCCTTCCTCGCCACCCCGTACACCACCTCGTAGGTCGCCGGCACACCGTCCTCTCTGCCGAACCGCTTGCGGTAGCTCGCCATCATCTCCAGCATCAGCCGCCGCTCCGACAGTCCCTTGCCGCTGGCGGGCGCCGTGCTCCCGGCTCCGATCTTCTTCAGCGACCGGAGCAGCTCCGGCACGTCGGGGTGCATTTCCACCTCCAGTTCCGAGCCGACCCGCGGGGCCTCGAAGCCCGACCGCTCCAGCGCGGCCGCCACCTCGTCATTGGCAAAAAAGCTGTGGGTGCGGTCGGCGCCCCCATCGAGCACCGCCCGGTAGGACTCCCGCAACTCGAACAGGGTGCGTTCCCCGAACAGGGCGAAGCAGAACACCCCTCCGGGCCTCAGCACCCGCCGCGCCTCGGCAAAGGCACCGTCCAACGTCGCGAGCCATTGATAGGTCGAGGTGGAGACCACCACGTCGAAGCTCTCCGCATCGAAGGGGAGCGACTCGGCGTCGGCATTCACCATGCGTACCCGCCTGCCGGCAAGGTTCGCGGCGGCAGCCTCGCACATCCCCGGCGCGAGATCGACGCCGACGGCATCCATCTCCGGGTAGAGCTCGGTCAACCGCGCCAAGAGCCTGCCGGTCCCGGCACCGATGTCGAGCAGGGACGCGGGTGCTACCTGCTCCGCCTGCAGCAGCCCGAGCAGCTTGTCCACCACCCGCCCCTGCACCACCGCGTGCCGGTCGTAATCCGTGGCCTGCCGGTGGAACGACGCCCGCACCTTGTCTCTGTCTATCTCTGCCGCCATCGATACCTTCTCAATTCCCTCCCCCGGAGGGGGAGGGTTAGGGAGGGGGAAAGGATGCACCCCCAAGTACTCAAATTTAAAGTCCTGCGATGAACTCGCGCAGCACCGCGTTGAACCGCTCGGGCCTGGTCATGAAGGGGGCGTGACCGCACTCCTGGAATATCTCCAGCTTGGCCATCGGGAGGTGCTGCGCCAGATAAACCGAGGCGGCGACGGGGCAGACGGTGTCCTTTTCGCCGTGGATGACCAGCACCGGCCGGTCCACCTGCGGCAGTCGCTCCCGCAGGTCCGCGGACGACAGGATGTTCAGCGATTGCATCACCGCCTCCGTGTCGGCGGAACGCCCCCCCATCACGATCTCGTGCACGATGCGCTGGTAGAGCGCGTGGTCCAGCTCTCCCTCCGCGAACATCCCCTTGAAGAAGTCGCCCATCGTCTTTTGGTGGTCGCGCCGAAGGCGCAGCCCCATCCCCTTCACCTCGACCGGCGCCTTGCCGTGCGGATAGTCGTCGGTGCTGGCGTACCTGGCGTTCCCTCCGACCAGCACCATGCCGGCCAGCCGGGAGCGCAGCGCGGGGAAGGCTTGCAGCGCCACCTGCACCCCCATCGACCACCCAACAAGCACCGCGTCCCACAAGGCGAGCTCTTCGAAGAAAGCGGCCAGGTCCGAGGCGTAATCATCGATCGTGTAGGACGGAGTCGGCGCCGAATGGCCGTGGCCGCGCAGGTCCAAAAAGATGAGCCGCCCCGCATCCTGCAGCCCCTGTTGAAAGCGCCAGGCTCTGCCGGACATGGCCCAGCCGTGGACAAAAACAACCGGCCTTCCCGCTCCTGTCTCCTGAAAATGCAAAGTCATAAAGATCCTCAAAAGCTGACCACAGAGGTCTCGGAGGTCCACAGAGGGCACAGAGACCAGCACAAGGGGGCTTCTGAAAGGTCCTCTGTGTTCCGCTTTTCGATTTAAACTACGCCGAGTTTCTTTCCCACTCGGGCGATGGTGTCGGCGGAGGCTTCGAGATCGGCGGGGTCGTGGGTCGCCATGATGGTGCAGCGCAGGCGGCAGCTGCCGGCCGGAACGGTGGGAGGCCTGATCCCCTGCACGAAGATTCCCTGGTCCAAAAGTTCCTTGCTGAACTGCATGGTTGCCTCGGCCGGCCCCACGAAGACGGGGACGATCTGGGTCTCGCTCCCCATGGTATCAAAGCCGGCGGCGGCAAGCCTCTCCTTGAACAGCGCCACGTTTGCCGACAGCCTGTCCCGCAGTTCCTTTCCCTCCCGGGAGTCAACCAGGTCCAGGGCCGCGATGGACGGGGCCAGCACCGCCGGCGGCAGCGAGGTGGAAAAGATGAAACTGCGCGCCTTGTTCACCAGGTAATCGCAGATCGTTTGCGAGGCGGCCGCGTAGGCGCCGAAACTCCCCAGCCCCTTGCCCAGCGTCCCCATGTGGATATCCACGCCGTCCATCACCCCGAGGAGCTCGGCCGTGCCACGCCCGGTTGCTCCAAGGACACCGGTGCCGTGGGCGTCGTCGACCATGAGCAGGGCGTCGTACTGCCTCGCGAGTTGCACCATCCGTCGCAACGGGGCGATGTCGCCGTCCATGCTGAAGACGCCGTCGGTGACGATCAGTCGCCGCCCCGTGCCCGGCTTATCCTGCAGCAGCCGCTCCAGGGCCGCCATGTCCCGGTGCGGGTAACGGTGGCAGTTCGCCCGCGAGAGTAATGCGCCATCCACAATGCTGGCATGGTTCAGCTTGTCGGAAAAGATGGCGTCGCCGCGCCCCACCAAGGCGGAGATGATCCCGGTGTTGGCGGCATAACCGGAATTGAAAACCAGCGCCTTCTCGGTTCCCTTAAACCGGGCGATACGCTCCTCCAGCTCCGCGTGCAGCTCCATGGTGCCGGAAACCAGCCGGGAAGCGCCGCTTCCGGTCCCGAATGCGACACCGAAGACGGCGGCACGGCGCAGGGCGGGGTGATCGGCAAGCCCGAGGTAGTTGTTGGAGCAAAGCAGGAGCACCTTTTTACCGTCCAGCTCGACGTGGCTCCCCTGCGCCCCCTTTAGTACCCGCATGCTGCGGTACAGCCCCTCGGAGCGCAACTGGTCCAGTTCTTCCGCGAATGTCTGCACAGCTTCTCCTTTCGATGGCAGGTTACACGTGGAGCACTTGTTATTAGCACAGGCGCCGCGGTTCGTCAACCTGCCAGCCGGCGACGGTTGACAATTGTATGCTGATATTTCTATTCACCTGATATGAAAGCGAATTATCGCCGAGTTGCCGTCCGGCCCGCCCTCCGCGCCGGAATTGCGCCCCCCGGGAAGAGGGATATACTCTTAAAGTTTTTTTAACGCCGGAAGCGCAACAGCTGATACTCTCGCCGAACTGGATCATCAGGAGAGCCGCCATGCCGCATCTCCAAAGTCGCAACGGATACAGCTCGTTGATGGAGCGCCTGGAAAGATTTCCCCAGGGAGCTCCCCCCTCGGAACTCTTCGCCAAAATCCTCGCCCTGCTTTTCACCGAACAGGAGGCGAAGCTCGTGGGACAGCTCCCCATGCACCCCTTCTCCGCGGCACGGGCGGCCCACGCCTGGGGGGTGAGGGAAGTCGAGGCCTACCGCACCCTGGAAGGGCTGGCGGAGCGGGGGTTGCTGCTGGACACGGAGCAGGAAGGGGAAAAGCTCTACATCCTGCCGCCTCCCATGGCGGGATTCCTCGATTTCGTTCTGATGCGGGTCAGGAAGGATGTGGACCAGCCCGCCCTGAGCCGGCTGCTCGACCAGTACATGAACCAGGAAGAAGAGTACATCCGCGACCTATACACCGGCGCCAGCACCCCCAGCACGCGGATCATGGTGGATGAGGAACAGGTCCCGTCCTCGAACCTGGCGCGGCTGTTCAACTACGAGCGGGCTAGCGAGGTCATCCAGGGGGCCAAAAGGATCGGCGTCGGCACCTGCAGCTGCCGCCATAAGATGAGGCACGTCGGGCGGGCGTGCTCCGCGCCCCTGGAAACCTGCATGGTCTTCGACGCCCTGGCCGACTCACTGATCCGGCACGGGCACGCACGGGAAACCAGCGCCGAGCAGTGTCTCGAGCTCCTGCAGCAAAGCAGGGAACAGAACCTGGTCCAGGTGGCGGACAACGCGCAGTTCGGCGTCAGCTCCATCTGCAATTGCTGCAGCTGCTGCTGCGAAACCCTGATCCGGGCCCGCAAGTTCTGCAGCCTCCAGCCGGTCTGCAGCACCAACTACCTCGCGGAGCTGGGGCCGCAGCGCTGCAGCGGTTGCGGCCGCTGCGTCGACGCCTGCCCCGCCGAAGCGATGCGGCTGGTATCGGCCAACGACCCGCAGCATCCCTGGCAGCGCCGATGCGTGCAGGACCAGGAGCGCTGCCTTGGCTGCGGCGTCTGCGTGAGAGTGTGCCGCACCAACTCCCTGGTTCTCATCCCGAAGGGCGAGCGGGTGGTCACGCCGGTCGACAACGCGCACCGGCTGGTGCTGATGGCGCTGGAACAAGGGAAGCTGCAGCACCTGATCTGGGACAACCGCGCCATGTTCAACCATCGGGCCATGGCGGCCATCGTGGGCGCGATCCTCAGGCTCCCGGCGGTGAAGCGGAAGCTGGCGGCCAGCGAGCTCGGCTCCCGCTACCTTGGGTGGATGATGCAGCGGGTGGCGGAGCGCTCCAGCCGGATGCCCTTGCGGCTGTGAACCCCGTCTCCCGGTTTGCACTTCCCGGGACGATGTGCTACTTTCGCGGCTGGTCGTACCACATCGTGGCGGGAATAATGAAATGCGCGGATTGAAATACCTGGCTGGATACTCCGAACAAGTCACCTCGAAGGTGGAGCGCCTCCTGGCGCACAACGAGCTGGGGGGCGTTTTGCTGGCCAAGTACCCTACCCCGCATCAGGTCAGGACCGACCGGGCCCTCTACGATTTCACCGTCAACCTCAAGAACGAATTCCTGCGCAAGTCCCAACCCCTCAGCAAGGTGAGCTACGACCCGAAAATCAGCGTCATCAACCACGCCCTCGGCCTCCACTCTTTTGTCTCCCGCGTACAAGGCGCGAAACTGACGGCGAAACACGAGATCAGGATCGCCACCCTGTTCAGAACGGCCCCGGTCGAGTTCCTGCGCATGATCGTCGTGCACGAGCTGGCCCACCTCAAAGAGAAGGAGCACAACAAGGCCTTCTACCAGCTCTGCGAGTACATGGAACCCTCCTACCACCAGCTCGAGTTTGACACCAGGCTGTACCTGACCCACCTCGACGCCTTCGGCCCGCTGTACCAGGAACCCTGAGCCGCCCCCCTCGCTCCCGGCGCCCCCTCCGCCATTGACAACGGCAAGCCTCCCGCTAGCATTTAGTCTGCTGCAAAGTTAACAACAACTAATCTTTCCCGCTGTCTCCCATGGCACAAGGAGGATCCCATGTCGTTCGCGCTCTACATCATCGGGTTCATTCTCATCATCGGCGGCATCGCCTGGACCCTGGTCGCGGCGGGGGTGGCCATGTTCAAGATCGCCATCGTCTGCATCATACTACTGGGGATCGGCATCCTGTCAGGGGTGGTCCACACCCGCCCCAAAGATCCTCCCCGTGGGCCGCTGGCCTGACCCACAGCGTTTCCGTGCGGTGCCAAAAAAGAGACCCATCATGAACTTCGATGGGTCTCTTTTCTTTTGGGGCGTCTGATGGTCAGAGAGTCACACCGCCAGCACGGTCGGTGGCACCGGCAGCGGTTCGCGCTTCGGCCCCGGTCCCTCCTCCTGCGGGGAGAACGGCATCGCCAGCACCCGGCCGAGGGTCAGCTGCCGCGGGTCCTGGTAACCGGCGACGCCGATGTCCACGGAGTCCTGCAGCACGTTGAGGCGGATGGTGCCGTGCAGGTAATCCGGCCAGGAGAAGATGGTCGACCAGTTGGAGTCGGTCTCCTCCTTCACCACGGAATGATGGATCCCGTGCATGCGCGGGGTGACGATGACGCGGCACAAGCGTCGCTCGACCCGGTAGGGGAGCCTCTGGTTCGAATGGTGGAACATGATCGCCATCAGGGTGAGGGTCTGCCACAGGGCAAGCCCCAGCGGCGAGACGCCAATGAGTCTGACCTGCGCCGCCCGCCAGGGCACCGACAGGACCAGTTCCCCGAAGTGGAAGCGCAGCGCGGTGCTGGCATCGAGGTCGAGGTCGACGTGGTGCGGCCTGTGGAAGCGCCAGAGCAGGGGAACCTTGTGGGTCAGTACATGCCAGATGAAGAGCGTGTAGTCGAGGAGCAGGACCGAAAGCGCCACCTCGGCCCAGGCCGGAAGGCACAACAACTTCAGCAGCCCCAGGCGCTTCGCCTGCACCCGCAGGGCGAGCGGCCCCACCACCGGCTTCTCGGCGACCGCCACGGTCGCGGCGGCCAGGACCGCAAACGCGGCGTTACGGGCGTCGCGGCGCAGCTTGTCCTCCTTCCCGCGCCGGAGGGGACGACTGAGCTCCCTGGCCGCGACCGCGGCGAAGGTGCCAAAGATAAGCGCCGCGTTCAACCACTTGGGCAGTTCGCCCCTCAGGGGATCCCTTCGACCAGCCATGCCGTCCTCCCTTGTCACCGGCCCCGCCACAGGGTGGCTAGGCCAGCACTCACCGTTTATCCCCCGCCACCCGGTGCACCAACTCGGCGGCGGCGGTCCAGGCGATGTGGTTGCACAACTCCTTCGCGCTCGGCTGCCACGGAATGCGACGCAATCCGGGCGAAACCCCGAGCGCGGGCGCGATCATCCCGTCGCAGGCGCAGAAAAAGGGGACGGCGAAGGGGAGACCGCCCCAACGGGTGAGAATGGGAAACGTCCTGGTGAGCCGGCTGTGGATAACGCCCCAGCCAACGCCGTAGAGGACGCCGAAAGCGGCCCGGGCCCGCTTTTTCTCCGCGGAATCCAGCCTGCGCCCCAAAACCTTGGAGGCAAAATACGGCCCCGCCATCTGGTGCGCCGGCGCTTCCCTGACCCGCCGGTCACGCCTCTTCTGCTTCGCGCTCACCAACCGGTCCAGCAGCTTGTCACTGCCGGCCGCCACCGCACCGGCCACCAGGCCCGCCGCCATCGACAACAGGACCGGGTGCCGCACCATCAAGGACCGCGGACGATCTTCCGTGAACATGCCAGCCTCCTTGTGCCTGCATTGATGTTTGATTTTCGACCCACTCCGAACAGCTCCCACATTGTAGCCCCCGCAGTTGGGCTGTCAATTTAGGGCAACCCACACGAACGCCGGCGGTTTTACTGAGACAGGGCCGCTTGACCCTCTAAGAGAGCGTTTTATAATTACGACGCGTTTCAGAGAGCAGCGCAACGAAACGCTCAGGAGGCTCCCATGCTGGTCCGCACCCTGCAAGTGGTGGTACATTGCGAGCACAAGACGCTGTGGAACATGCTGATGGACAGGCTGCAGCACCCGGAGCGCTACATGCAGGGGGTGGTCGATCCCCGGCTCACCGAGGAAAGCGCCGACGTCTTCATTTCGGAGATGACCCTGCACGGGGAAGAGGTGAAGGAACGGGTGCTGGTGCGTCCCTATGACGGGGCGTTGCGCCACGAACTCCTGGAGCACCCGCAATTCACCGGCTTCATCGTGAGGAAAATCGTGAAATCGGCGCGGCAGAGCCCGGTCGCCCCGCTCTACCTCGAGTACGACCTGGACCTGCTGCGCAAGTCACTGAAGGTGCAGGGAGTGGTCCGGGGGGAAGAGGAAATCCTCACCGACCTGGAAACGGAGATGCAGAAGGTGAAAATGCGGGCGGAGGAGTCGGACGCGAGGGGGTGAGCAGATGCGAGCGTTCTTTCTTGCCACGTTATGCGCGGGAGCCCTTTTCTCGACCGCGGCCTGGTGCGCTGCGCCGGACTGGTTTCTGTTGGACCAGAACGAGGAATCCAGCTTTTTCTACGATAGAGGCGGCGGCAACAAGGTCCGGGAAGGGGTGATCCAGGTCAGGACGCGGGTCGTCTACAGCGACCAGGGGAGAAAGGAAGCCCTCAGGATGCTGAAAGGGCTGCCGCAGCTGGCCATGCTGCACGAAACCCTTTACAGCTATGAAATCAACTGCGAGGAACGCGAGGGGCACCTGCTCGCCGCAAGCCACCTGGACAGTAACGGCGACATCCTCAAGACCAGCGACCTCGCCGCCGTCACCCAGTGGCAATACCTGCCACCCGACACGCGCATGGGACTAGTCCTTCAGCAGGCCTGCCAGCCCTAGCCGCTGCTACCTCTTGCGGTACTCCTGCCGCAACAACAGGTCCATCAACACCAGCGCCGCCATCGACTCCACGACCGGCACCGCCCGCGGCACGATGCACGGGTCATGGCGCCCCTTCGCCTCCAGGACCGTTTCGCTGCCGTCGAAGCGTGCCGTTTTCTGCGGCAGGGCCACCGTCGCCGGCGGCTTGAACACCACGCGGAAGTACACCGGCTCCCCGTTGGAAATCCCCCCCTGCACGCCTCCCGAGTAATTGGTCGCCGTCCCCAGCCGCCCTCCCTTATCCACGAAAGGATCGTTGTGGGCGCTGCCCAGCATGCGGCTGCCGCTGAACCCGGAACCGATCTCGAACCCCTTGCTGGCCGGAATGGAGAGCATGGCATGCGCCAGGAGCGCCTCCAGCTTGTCGAAAGCCGGCTCCCCCAGTCCGGCGGGAAGGTTGCGGCAGACGCAGCGGACCGTCCCGCCGACGGAATCGTCCCGGCTTTTCACCTGGGCGATCAGGTCGGCCATGGCCTGGCTCATGGCGGGGTTGCCGCAGCGGACCGGATGCCCATCCACCTGCTGCCGCGTGATCCGTTCCAGGTCGACGTCGCCCGCTTCCAATGCCCCCACGCCATCGACCCAGGCCACGATCTCGACGCCGTGCCGTTCGAAAAGGAACTTTTCCGCGATGGCGCCGGCCGCCACGCGGGCGATGGTCTCGCGGGCGGAGGAGCGCCCGCCGCCGCTGGAGGCGCGCACACCGTACTTCACCTGGTAGGTGTAGTCGGCGTGCGAAGGGCGCGGGACCTGCGACATCTCCTGGTAGTCCCCGGGACGCTGGTCGCGGTTGTGGACGATGAGGCCGATGGGGGTGCCCAGGGTGATGCCGTCCTCGACGCCGGAAAGGATGGTAACCAGGTCCTCTTCCTGGCGCTTGGTGCTCAGTTCACTCTGTCCCGGACGGCGGCGGTCCAGCTGCGGCTGGATGTCGGCCTCGCAAAGACGCATCCCGGCCGGCGCTCCGTCAACCATGGCGCCGACGGCTGGGCAGTGGCTCTCGCCGAAGGTGGCGACTCTGAACAAGGTACCGAAGATGGACGACATATCAGCTCCTTCCCCTTACCGGGCGGCCTTGGCGGCGGCCCGGGAGGTATTTCTCGGGTGCCGCTTCGCAACCAGCACCACCAGGCTGCGCGGCGGCAGCCGGTAACTTTCCGACCCGAGCACCGGCATGTCCTCCCAGGGGGAGATGTCGTCGGGTGAGTCGAGCGAGGTGTCGATCCAGCGATGCCAGGCGCCGCCGGGAAGCCTTCTGGGCGGTGGCAGCGTGAAGGTGAGCGGCTCCCAGTAGGCGTTGACCATGTAATGGAACACGAGATGTTTCGACGCGCTCCACACCGTGAGGGCGATGCTGTGGGACTGGTAGCTCCAGTCCGGGGTGCCGAGATGGACGCCGTGCCACTCCAGGCGCGCCTGCCCCAGGAGCTGGTTCAGCGTCAGCGCCTCCGCCGGCGTGTCGCTCTGCCTGAGCCGCGCCCGGATCAGCTCCCTGGTGAAGCGATAGACATCCGGATGGACGGCGAGCCGGTCCCAGTCGAACCACCCCAACTCGTTGTCCTGACAGTAGGCGTTGTTGTTGCCGCGCTGGGTGCGGCGCATCTCGTCACCCATGAGGATCATCGGGGTCCCCAGCGCGAGCAGGGTGACCGCCATGAAGTTCTTCACCTGGCGGTTGCGCAACGCCTCGACGGCGGGGTCCTCGCTCGGCCCCTCGACGCCGCAGTTCCAGCTCAGGTTCGTATCGGAACCGTCCCGGTTGTTTTCGCCGTTGGCCTCGTTGTGCTTGTCGTTGTAGGAAACCAGGTCGTTCAGCGTGAAGCCGTCGTGACAGGTGACGAAGTTGATGCTCTGCTCGGGCTCTCGCTCCTGGTGGCCGTAGATGTCGGGGCTCGCCAGCATCCTCGCGGCGAAGCGCGACACCACCCCCTCGTCTCCCTTCAGGAAGCGGCGCACGTCGTCGCGGAACTCACCGTTCCATTCCTTCCAACTGTCGCCGATGAAGCTACCCACCTGGTACAGGCCGCCGGCGTCCCAGGCCTCCGCGATCAGCTTGATTCCGGCCAGGGCCGGGTCGGACTCGATGTCCCAGAGGATGGGGGGGTTCTTGAGCGGGCGCCCCTGGCCGTCGCGGGAAAGGATGGAGGCGAGATCGAAGCGGAAGCCGTCGACGTGCATCTCCTTGACCCAGTAGTGCAGGGAGTCGATGATCAGCCGGCGCACCACGTGGTGGTTGGCGTTCAGCGTGTTGCCGCAGCCGGTGTGGTTGATGTAGCCGCCGTCGGCGTCGAGGGAGTAGTAGACGTCGTTGGCGAAGCCGCGGAAGCAGAAGGTGGGGCCGTTGTGGTCCCCCTCGGAGGTGTGGTTGTAGACCACGTCCAGGATCACCTCGATGCCCGCCCTGTGCAGCGCCTTGACCATGTCGCGGAACTCGTCCAGCGGCCCCAGCGGCCCCTTCCTGGAGCTGAAGGCGGCGTGCGGCGCGAAGAAGGAGACCGGGCTGTACCCCCAGAAGTTGCGCAGCCCCAGGGGGGCGTCGAGCGGGTCGAACTGGAATACCGGCAGGAGCTCCACGGCGGTTATGCCCAGTTCCTTAAGGTACGGGATCTTTTCGACCAGGCCCGCATAGGTGCCGCGCTTCTCCTCGGCGACCCCGGAGGAGGGGTGCTTGGTAAAGCCCGCCACGTGCATCTCGTAGATGACCGTCTTCGAATAGGGGCGCTTGAGCGGCAGGTCCCCTTCCCAGTCGTAGCCGCGCGGGTCGGCAACCACGCTCTTCATGGCGCTCACCGCGTTATCGCCGGGGAGGCAGGCGTCGCCGCGGCGGTACCCGTCGGGGACGGAGATGGCGCGGCCATAAGGGTCGATGAGCACCTTGCCGGGATCGAAGCGGCGCCCCCGCTGGGGCTCGAAGGGGCCGGCGACGCGGTAGCCGTAGAGCTGCCCGGCACCGATCCCGGGAACGAAGACGTGCCAGTAATGATACGTGCGGTTGTGCTTGGGATCGAGGGTAATGACGCGGGCGGGGGCGGTGTCGTCGGCGCGGTCGAAGAGGAGCAGTTCCACGCCGGTGCAATCCCTGGCGAAGACGCTGAAGTTCACCCCGCCCCGGATCACCGTGGCGCCCAGGGGGGAGGTGTTCCCCCTGGGGAGTTCGCCGTTTCTCCTGCCTGCCCTTCCAGTCGTTGTCGCCATTGTGTCCTTCCGGCCGATCACATAGCGTGAGCGCGTTCTCTGTGAGGATGAGGCTGTAACTGCTCTTTTTACCCTGTGAGACTATAGATGATTATGTTTTTCAGTCAAACCGACGAGCGTTCTTTTTTAGAAAGAGTCGCGACGGCAATGCCGCACACCGAGATGACCGCGCAGAGCCAGCCGATCCAGTCCCCGGCGGCGCCGTACAGCGTCCCCCCCTCGAGAAGCGGCACCCGGCCCACCAGTACCTCGCGGGTCCAGACCCCGGTGCGGCTGACGATGCGTCCCGCCGGGTCCACGAAGGCCGAGATGCCGGTGTTGGTGACCCGCACCAGGGAGCGGCGGTTCTCGATGGAGCGGAAGCTGGCCAGTGCCAGGTGCTCCATGGGCTCCACCGATTTCCCGTACCAAGAGTCGTTGGTCATGTTGATCATGACCTCCGGCTGACGCCCAGCCCCCCCGCCGCGCATGAGCTTTCTGATGTGGGTGGGGAAGATGTCCTCGTAACAGATGCTCACCGAGAGCAGGTGGTTCCCCAGCTTCAGCGGTTCGGCGCTCCTGCCCGAGTAGAACTTCGCGCTGTACGGGGACCAGGCGTAGAGTTGGGGGAAGGTATCGCCGAAGGGAATGTACTCGCCGAAGGGTACCAGCACCGTCTTGTCGTAGCTCCCGAGGATGCGCCCCGAGCCGTCGGCCAGGAGGGCGCTGTTGCAGAAGCGGGTCTCCCCCTGCTCCTTGATCTGCAGGCACGCCCCGAAGAGGAGCGGCGTGCGCAGATCACCCAGCGCCCAGGTGGGAAGGCTCCCGTCGCGGGAATCGAGGGCAACGCTCAGGACCCCCTCGGGCCAGACCACCAGGTCGGGCTTTTGTCTCGCCACCAGGTCCTGCGACAGCTCGCGATGTTCCTTCTGCATCAGGTCCACCGCCAGGTGATTGTCGGCCGCTCCCCGGTTGGTCTGCACCAAGCCGACCGTCAGCCTTGGCGCCGCGGCGAGCTTTCGGTCCACCTCCCTGAGGCGCAACTCCCCGTACCCCGCGACCAGGAGCAGCGTCACGGTGAGGGCCGCAACGGGGCGCCACGGCAACTCCCTCTGCTCGCGCCAGCGCAACGTCACCCAGTACAGGGTGGCGTTCATGTAGACCACCAGGAAGGAGACGCCGAGGATGCCGGCGAAGTCGGCAATCTGGGTGAGATGCGAGATGCGGTACTGGCTCGCCCCAAGGTAGTTGGGAAAGACCTCCGGCCAGAGCTTCTCGATGGCCGTCCAGAGGACCGGTGCGGCCCAGAGCACGTACCATTGCCGGTCCCGGGTCAGAAGGCGGGTCCCCAGGGCCCAGAGCGCCAGCACCATCCCGTTGGCGGCGGCGAGGAGTAACAGGCCGAACACCCCGGCGACAAAGGGGGCGCCGGCGAACTGCTGGAACATCTGGATGATCCAGTAAAAGCCCCCGCCGTGTCCGACGATCCCGGCCAGCCAGCCCAGGAGGAAGGCGCGCCCCGGGCGCTGGTCGCGCAGGGCCCAGAGCAAGGGAACCAGGAAGAACCACTCGAGGTAGAACTGATCGAAACCGGCGTAGCCCAGGAACATGAGGACCCCGCTCGCGACGGCGGCGCCCCAGGGGAACAGGATCTTGAAATCGGGGGAAGTAGCCAAGGATGAACCTCTTTTCGCAATAACTGCAGCAGGGGGTGGCGCCCCGACGCCGCGCAGCCTGGCACGATAGCACAGCCGCTTAATAATCACAATCTAACAGGGGCGCAACCCGCGCCGCCCAAAAGAAAGGGCGCCCGGGAAGGCGCCCCACGTTCTTTTAACGCTCCGGATAATAGTCCGGTGGAACCGAGTACATGTCGGGCGGAGGAGGAGGGGTGTAGGGGCGTGCCCGGCGCACCTTGCGCACCGAGCCCGGTATCTGGTTCCCCTTGGCGTACATGCACTGCACGTAGGTATTGTCATAGCGCCGCTGGGCCTCGTAGCCGTAGCCCCGGCCCGACTCGGAACCGCTCGCCGCGCCGAAGAGAAGGCCGGTACCGCCGCCGATCGCCGCGCCGGCACCCGCATTGCCGCCGGCCGCGCCTAACAGGGCCCCGACGCCGGCCCCGACGGCACCACCGACGACCGCGCTGGTAGCGGTGTTCTGGTTCGCGGTATCCTGCGGGCTCATGCCCAGGCTCTGTTCGGCGTACCTGCGGCACAGGGAGTCTTCAGCCACGAACTGCTCGAAGGATTTCCCCGGGGTCGGCAGCACCCTGACGCTTGGGCCCGTGGGCATGGTGACGCAACCACCCAGCACCAGGAAGGCTAGCAACGACCACACTGTGGTCCTGGTCTTTCTCATGTCAATCCTCCTTGTCGTCCTCTGACTGTGCCGGTGGCGTGGTATTGGGCACGACCTTCATCCAGCCGCTCGGGCAGCGCTCCACGTATGGGTAGTAACCTTCCGGCTTGCGGCAGTAATACCAGTACCCGGTTTGCTCGGTTCCGGTGCCGGTCCCGGTGTCGGTGTCGGGGGAGATGTATTCCTGCGGTTCCTGCGGCACCACCACGGTGGGCGGAGTGTAGTAGTACGGGTAGGTGTAGTAGTAGGGATAGAAGAAGGGATCCCACCCCCAGCCCCACCCCGGGCCGATATAGACGCTGCCGGAGAAGTACCCGCCGCCCCTGTGGCCGCCGTAGCCGTAACCGCCGCGGCTGTAGCCGCCCCCACCCCGCCCCGCCGCACGGGCTCCGACTTCACCGCCGCCTCGGCCGGCGACGCGCGTGAACGTTTCCCCGCGCGCTCCCGAATCGGCACGGCTGGCGGTAACGGAAGCGGTCACTGACACAGCGACCAGGAACAACGGAAGTAAAAGGGTGCTAATCCGGATCATCTTCATGACGTAGCCCTCCTTTGAGGGATGTTTTGCAACCATTTCAGTATACTACCTGCCCGAAATATCTGCAAAAGCTAACCCGGAGACAACATACCCCGCGGGGTCTACCCTGTCAATGTGAAGCTGCCACCGCAAACAGTGTGGTTGATACAGCACCGACCAGCGCCCAAGCCACCTCCACCCCAAGCAGTTTGACTTCCCTGCCGACCATGTAAAAATTAGCGGGTTCTAAATATTCCCAGTCTGAAAGGAGCTAACGTATGAGAAAAAATTCAACCATCGTCTCGTCCCTTTTTCTTGCAGCAGCTCTGATAGTCCCGGCCGTCAACTCGTGGACCGCCGAGCGGCACCTCCCCCCCAAGGGACCGCCGGACGCCGTCATGGAAGCCCAGACACCGAGGGAGGTACCGCAAAAACGTCCGGAACAGCAAAAGGGAAGCCACGACCAGTCGGACATCTTCCAGGCGACCAAAGCCGCCCCTGTCTCGACCGCCCTGAAGAACCAGCCTGATGAAGGAAAGATCCTGGGCTTCGAGTTCTACCGCGACCCGCTGGACGCCAAGAAACCGATGATGACCTTTCAGGAGGTGTACCAGAAGGACGTTGCGGAGAAGCCCAAGGTGATGGAGACCCAGCGCCGGCTTTTGGAATCGCGCTATGACCTGCGCCCGAGGCTGTCGCCGGACGTCAAGATGTCGCGCGGCAAGCCGATCGCAGTCGGCCCGACGGCGCGGCTCGCCCAAGGCGCCTCGTGGGAGAGACTGGCGGCGATGCCTCCCGGCGAGATCAGGGCGAAGAACCTGTTCCCCTACCCGCCGCTTCCCCACCCCAAGCAGGTCAACGGCGGACAGGTCTTCCCACAGATGCAGATCGACATGTTCCCGAGGCTGCAGCGCTTCGACGTCGACTTCGACATCCCCGAGGCCTTCCTGCCCGAATTCCCCCCGGCGATCTTCCTGCAGAACCGGCCGGAACTGGGCGACGTCTCCCGCGGCGAGGTGGTCTCCATCAACAACTACTACCGCCTGTTCAAGGACCTGCTCACCCCGGTCCAGCTTGACGGCCTGCGCATGCTGCTGACCCCGTTCCCCCAGGAGGAGTTCAACCCCACAGACGACAGGAAAAGCGAACAGCCGAGCCTCGGGGTCACCTGCCTGGACTGCCATGTCAACGGACACACCACAGCTCAGTTTCACCTGAGCCCCGACATCCGCCCGCAGGAGCGGCGCTTCCGGCTCGATACCGTGAGCCTGAGGGGGCTTTTCAACCAGCAGATCCACGCCTCGAAAAGGAGCCTGCGTTCGGTGGAGGACTTCTCCGAGTTCGAGCAGCGCACCGCCTACTTTAACGGTGACGAGATCCACGCCGCCAAGAAGGGGATGAACGTGATCAGCCGCGTCCAGGTCGCCCACATGGCCCAGATGCAGAACATGTTCGACGTGCCTCCGGCTCCCAAGCTCGACCCGGCTGGTTTCCTCGTCCCAGAGAGGGCGACCCAGGCCGAGCTTGCCGGGCAGCAGGTGTTTTTCGGCAAGGGTAGGTGCGGCCTGTGCCACCCGGCCCCGTTCTACCTGGACCAACAGATGCACGACCTGCAGCTGGACCGCTTCACCAGGGAGCCCGGCGACGGCCCCATCAAGACCTTCACCCTGCGCGGCATCAAGGAGAGCCCCCCGTACCTGCACGATGGCCGTTGCCTGACCCTCGAGGATACGGTGAAGTTCTTCGATCTCGTCCTGGGGTTGCGCCTCAGCCAGGAGGAGCAGAACAACCTGGTCGCCTTCCTGCGCGTGCTCTAGCCTCAGCACGCGGCACCCGTCACCTTGCAGCCAAAGCCCCACTTCCACGAGTGGGGCTTTTTTCACTGATGTCGGTGGCGCGGACCGCGATCAACCAGGTGCAGGACCTGCTGGGAGGCGTGGAGGAATCGAGGACGAACACGCCGGGATGACCGAGGGGAATTGGCAGTGGCGGCTGCCGCCGTCGTGCGACCTCATGGGCATCGCCCCTCGCCTGGCGGACATGACGGTCAGGTATGGTCGGGCCCGCTGAAGCGAAGAGGGGCTTCGCCTGACGACGAAGCCCCTCCCCAATTGCCACCGTGCACGGCTGACGCCGCGGCGTTACTTCTCGCTCACGCCCAGCTTGTGAGCCATGTCTTTGGCGTGCTGCAGGTGCTGCTCCAGCACCGGCAGGGTCTTTTCGATCCACCCCTTGAGTTCCGGATCCTTGACCTTCTTGCTCTCCTTGGTGAACTTCTCCACGTCTTTCTTGTGGTCCTTCACCATGGCCTCTGCGTACTTCCTGTCGAACTCGTCGGCGGAAGCTTTGGAGAGCCTCTCCACGGTGGCCTTATGCTTCAGTTCCAGCTTGGTCGGCAGCTTCACCCTGTTGCCCACCACGCTCTTCAACTCGTCGTTGGCCTTGCCATGGTCGGTCAGCATGCGCTGGGCGAAATCCTTCACTTCCTGCGACTTGCCCCTCTCCTTGGCCATCTGCCCAAGTTCGACCTCCATCATGCCGCCGCTGGCCGCCTCCTTCACGAACGATTTCTCGCCCATGGTCAGTTTGTCGGCCGCCAGTGCCGGGAGCACCAGGCTGCACACCGCAAACAGGGAAACCACCGCCATCCACACCAGTTTTCTCTTCATGTTGCCTCCTTTTTGTTGGCCGAAGCCGATGATATGTCAGATTAGCAAAATCTAACCATCTAAAAGTAGCGGCCTTCGCCCTCTTGTCAACCGGAAGGAACCGGTAGCCGGGGGACCATCGGGGGGCACAACGAAAAAGCGCCCGTGCGGGCGCTCGAGGATGACTGGAGAAAATGGATGTCGCCGGCGGCGCCGGGGCGCGCCGTTACTGGTATAGCCGCTGCTCCTCCGTGTAGTAGGTGCGCTTTGACTGCACGTTCTCCTTGATGACCTTGGCGCCTGTGGGCGAAGTCTTCAGTTCGGGGCGGTGCACCTTCAAAAATTCCCGGTACTCGCCCGACACCATGTCCGGGTGCCGCGTCCTCAGCTCGGCTATGGCATCCTGAAGCACCCGCGGGATCGCGTCCGCCAGGGCCCGGACCGCTTCGGAAGGGAGCTTGCCGGCGGGTGACTTCGGGGAGATGCGCGCGGCCCAAAGGATCTCGTCGGCGTAGGCGTTGCCGATACCGCCGATCAGCGCCTGGTCGAGCAGCAGCGGCTTGATGAGGGTCTTCGGTTTCTTGCGGCAGAGCTGCTCCAGCAGCTCCTCGGTGACGGCCAGGGCATCGGGTGCGTCCTTCTCCGTGCCGGGGTTGAGGGTCACGCTCGCCCACCCCTTCTCGTCGGTGACGGCGAGGACGGAACCGTCTTCGAAGGTGACGGTGAGCACGAGGTACCCCAGGCGGTCCCGCTTGGCGGAGTCGGACAGGACGAAGCCGCCGGTCAGCATGAGGTGCACCCGCACGATGTTTCCGTTGCCGAACCGGAAGGCGACCTGCTTGCCGGCTCTCTCGACGCCGGTCACCGCGGCTCCCGCGACCGCGTTGGAGAGTTCGGCCTCGGAGACGTTCAGCTTGCCCCTCTGGTGGTACGCCACCTCGTGAACCTTCTTGCCGGTCAGGGCTTTGGCGAGGTTCTCGGCATAGACGGTGAGATCGGGGAGTTCGGGCATGGGTGCCTCCTTTGAGCGGAAGATTCACTCGGGTGAGCGTAGCCCGCGACGGCGCGATGTCAACGCCGGGGGCGAGTACCTCAGTCGGCGGCAGCGCCCTCGGCGCGGTAGTCGACGCCGAGCTGACGCTCGCGCAGGCGCTTCACGGACAGGGGGAGCACGACGGCGGCGAAGATCAGGGCACAGCCGGTCCACTCCTCGACGGTGAGCCTCTCACCCAGCAGCATGGTACCACCCATCATGCTCCAGACCGGGTCCATGGTGTAGATGAGCCCCGCCTTGGTGGGGGTGGTGTAGCGCTGGTAGGTGTTCTGCAAGGTGAAGCAGATCACGGTCGGGAAGATGGCGCAGTAGATGAGCGAGCCGAGCGAGACCCAGGTGACGGACAGGGGGGCGGAAGGAAGCAGCAGGTCCAGGGTCCCCCCAACCACGGCCACCGTGGCGAACTGGACGAAACTCAGCAGGTAGATGTCCTCGTCGCGCAGAAGCTTCGACACCGAGATGATGTGCAGCGCGATGAACAGCGCGCAGAGGGTCGACAGCAGGTCTCCCTTGTTGAAGCCGTCAACACCCCCCCGGGCCAGCAGCCAGAGTCCCGCAAGCGCCAGCACCAGCCCGGCCGCGCTCAGGCGGTCCAGCCGCTCCCGCCAGAAGGCGAAGCAAAGCAGCGGAATCAGGAGCACGAACAGGTTGTTCAGGAACCCGGCCCGGGAAACGCTGGTTCCGCTCACCCCGAGGACGAAGGAGAGGTTGGTGGCGGCGAGCGCTAGCCCCACCAGCAAGCCGGTCCGCAAGGTGCGTCGGTTGAAACGCTTAAGGCGCGGCAGGCAGAGTAGCCCCATGAGCAGCGTCGCCAGGGCGAAGCGGTAAAACAGGAAAGTTACGGGGGGGATTTCGCGAAACCCTATCTTGTTGAAGATGAAACTGCCACCCCAAAAGACCGTGGTCAGTATCAGCCAGAAGGTCGCTCTGGATGAGCGCTGATCGTCGTGTTGTGTTCTTTGCATCCGCCTATTAAAGACAGGGGTGACCGCGGATGTCAACTGTTGTGACGCCGGAACACTATGACTTAAACTTCTCTAAGGCTGTAACAGAAGCACCCTCAGCCGCGGTGGCAGCACTTGGAGGTCCATCTATCTTCGCTAAAGTAAAAGTGGGCGCCCGCCGATACTATGAAGACTGGCGCTGGTGCAGCCAGCGTCCCCCGAAAGGAGGCTTTGCCTTGGCAGTGGTCCACATCGACAACCTGACACCCGGCATGGTCCTAAGCCGCAACGTCTGCGACCGCAGCGGCCGCATGCTCCTCCCCGCCGGCGCCGAGCTTACCGACAAGCATTTTTCCATCTTCCGGATGTGGGGTGTTCTCGAGGTCGAGGTGGCCGGAGACGCCATTATAGATGACGACGAGGCAACACCCCCCTTGAGCCAGGAAATCGACCCGGCGCTCCTGGCGCACGCCAGGGCGGAGATGGAGCGGCTCTTCATCTACAACGATCCGGAACACCCCGCCATCAAGGAACTGATGCGCATCTGCACCGAGAGGAGGGCTACCCGTGCTGCGTAAGCCCCAACTGTCGGTGGAGCACATGGTGGAGGACGTCTCCACCATCCACTCCCTCCCCCTTTTCTATTCGCAGCTGTCGGAGGCCATCGACCATCCCCGCAGTTCCATCGGCGACATCGCCAAGATCATCGCGGAGGACCAGGGGCTGACCGCGCGCATCCTGAAGCTCGCCAACAGCCCGCTGTTCGGTTATTTCTCCAAGATCGACACCATCACCCAGGCGGTCACCATCATCGGGGTCCTCCAGGTGCGTGACCTGGCGCTGGCCCTCTCGGTCATGGACGTCTTCCGGGGCATCCCCGGGGACCTGGTCAACATGGAGCAGTTCTGGAAGCACAGTATCGCCACCGGTCTCGCGTCCAGGCTTCTGGCCACCAGCCAGCGGGAGTCAAACCTGGAACGCTTCTTCGTGGCCGGCATCCTGCACGACGTCGGGAGACTGGTGATGTACGTGAAGATTCCGGAGATCTGCCTGGAGCTGCTCGAGCAATGCCGCGCCACGGGATCGCTGCTGCACCGCGCCGAGCGGGAGCGGCTGGGCTTCGATCACGCCGAGGTGGGGAGCGCCCTGCTCAAGCGCTGGAAAATCCCGCCAAGGGTGGCCGAACCGGTAGGCACCCACCACGACTGCAGCAAGGGGGATCAGTACCCGAGGGAGGGGGCCATTCTGCACTTCGCGGACGTGATCGCCCACGCGCTGCAGATAGGCAACAGCGGAGAGGTCTTCGTTCCGGAACTGGACCACGGGGTCTGGGAACGGCTGCAGATTTCGAGCTTCTACCTGCCGACGCTGGTGAAGCAGGTGGACTCCACCTACGAGCAGACCGTTTCCGCTCTCTTCGGGGGTGAAGATGCCGCCCGATGACCCCAGGGACATCCAGATCCGCAAACTCCAGGAGCGGGTCAACTTTCTCGAGGAGACCAACCTCAACTACCTGAAGACCCTCGACGTCCTCACCGCCTGCAGCGACTTCCAGTCCGACATCTATCGCCTCAAGGAGTCCTCCTTCGTGATCAAGGCGGTCTTCGGGCAACTAAGGCGGCTCATTCCCTTCGCCACCCTCTCCATGTTCGGCATCGACGAGGACTCCTCCTTCGGGCTCACGGTGTGCGAGCCGGAGCGCGCCAAGGCGAGCGTCCGCAAAGAGGTGGAGGCGAGGGTGCAGGACGGGACCTTCGCCTGGGCCCTAAACCAGAACCACCCGGTGGTGGTACCCACCATATCCGGCGCCGAGACGCTGGTGCTGCACGTCCTGGCGACCAACAGCCGGATCAGGGGCATGTTCGCCGGCATCATGCCGGGCAACCATCTGAACACCGAGGTATCGACGCTCAACGCCCTGAGCAGCATCCTGATCAACACGGCCTACGCCGTGGAAAACTCCGAGCTCTACGACATGCTCCAGGAGCACATGCAGAACCTGGAGCTGAAGGTGCAGCAGCGCACGACAGAGCTGGAGCACGCGCTGGTCCAGGCGGAGGCGGCGACCGCCGCGAAGAGCATCTTCCTGGCAAACATGAGCCACGAGATCCGGACCCCGATGAACGGCGTGATCGGCCTGGCCCGCCTGCTCATGGATACCCCCCTCGACGAGGTGCAGCGCGACTACCTGGGATCGCTTTCCGACTGCGCAGAGAGCCTGCTGACCATCATCAACGAGATCCTCGACATATCGAAGGTCGAAGCCGGCATGATCACGCTGGAGAAGATCGTGTTCGACCTGCATCGTTTCCTGGTCCGCTCCCTGCAGCCCTTCATACTGCGCGGGCAGGAAAAGGGCGTGCAGGTCCAGCTGGAAGTGGGCCAGGGGTTGCCGCAGCTCATCGTGGGGGATTCGGTACGCATCGGCCAGGTGCTCGGCAACCTGGTGGGCAACGCCCTCAAGTTCACCCACAAGGGAACCATCACCGTGAGCTGCCGGCTGCTGGAACACACCGCGGGGGGGGTGCTGCTGAAGTTCGCCGTCGCCGACACCGGCATCGGCATAGCTCCGCAGGCGCTGGATGTGATCTTCGAGAAGTTCTCCCAGGCGGACAGTTCCACCACGCGGCTCTACGGCGGTACCGGTCTCGGGCTCTCCATCAGCAGAAGCCTCGTGGAGCTCATGGGGGGGACCCTCGGTGTCGAGAGCCGGCTGGGCGAAGGGAGCGTCTTCAGCTTCACCCTGCAGGCGCGGCTCCCGCTGGCGGGAGAGCTGCCCACTGAGGACTCGGAAGAATCGGGCGCCGAAGGGCTCAGCCCGCTGCGCATACTGCTGGTCGACGACGTGCCGATCAACCAGCTCATCTCCTTGAAGCTCATCGCCAAGACCGGCAATCACCAGGTCGACTGCGCCGCCAACGGCGAGGAGGCGTTGGAAAAGTGGGGGCAAGCGCCGTACGACCTCATTTTCATGGACGTGCAGATGCCGGTCATGGACGGGCTGGAGGCCACCAGGATCATCCGCTGCCGTGAAAAAGACACCGGGCAAAGGGTGCACATCTGCGCCATGACCGCCAACGCGATGAAGGAGGACGTGGAGATCTGTCGCCAGGCCGGGATGGACAGCCACATCTCCAAGCCCGTGCGGGAAAAGGAACTGAACGCGGTCATCAGGAGGATCTGCAGCGACGGGCAGCGCTCCTTGCACACCGCGGAGGTGCCGGAGGGAGCGAAACCCTCGTCGGGGACGCCATGCGAGGAGCCGGATTTCGACCTTGGTGACCTCCTGGAACGTCTCGATGGGGACGAGGATCTGGTGGGGCTGTTCGTGGTGAAGTTTATGGAGGCAGCGACCGAGCATCTTCGCCTGCTGCAGGAGGCGCTGCGGCGCGGGGACCACGAGACCTGCTACTTCAAGGCGCACACAATCGCCGGAACCGCCGCCAACATGGGCGCGGCGCGCGTGCGCAAGCTAGCGGCCCAGATGGAACAGGCAGTCAAGAACAACGATCTCCAGCTGCTGTCCCCGCTTTTTGACCAGTTGCAGGAAGCCTTCGCGGCGTTTGTAGCGGTTGCCGCCCCCCCGAAAGAATGAAGCGCAACGGAAATGGAGGCCCAAGCTGCGGCCCCCATCCCGTTGCATCCCGTTTTTCGCGGCGGAGATTCGGTTACGCGCCGCCCCTGGTCAAGACTTCCATCGTTTGAATCGCATCTTTGAGCTGGAACTCCAGGCTCCTCAGCTCATCCCTGGTGTACACGCTGGTCCCCTTGGCGATCTCGCGTTGGAGCCTGGCGATCCTTTGCTGTAGTGAGTCAACACTGTCGCGGCACGTTTGCGCTACCAGCAGGCACTCATCTTTCTGAACACTATCCGAACCGCTCATCCCCATGCCTGATTCGGCAGCTACCGGGAGGGCGGATATGAGAGTAACAGCGGCAAGAAAACCGAGCTTCCTGACAATACCTTTCATGGCGAGCCTCCTTTTTCAACGACAATTCAGGATATTATGAGTATAGGAAGGCTCGCCTCTGTTTGCAAGTGAATTTCGATATCGTACACTCATCCTCAAATCGTGTCTTCAGCGACTCTGATATGCCCACCTCAAGGCGATTTATGCCAGTGTCCTGCCCTGAACATGCCAGCCTGTGACAATCCGTATACTGTATACAAAAAGAACCGCGGAAATCCCTAAATTTTCTAGCCGGTAAGTCGAAATGTATTACAAATCGACGGACAACTGCGTCCACCATCAGCGACAAGAGGTGCGTATTAATGAACATCAGTAAAAAGATTGTCATCGCCAATGTGGCCATCGTCCTGATCGCCACCATCACCACATCGGCAGTAACGCTTTACGTGATCAAGAAGGAGATCACCCGGCAGGTCACCGTCGGGCTCACCTCACGGACCAAGGCCTTTCGCGAGTTCGTGGCCCCGAACGGCACCGGATTCGCGATGGTGGACGGTAAGCTGCAGGCAAACGGCACCGTCCTGGACGGGCGCAACGATTTGACCGACAAGATGAAGGAAATCTTCGGGGGCGAAGCGACCATCTTCCGGGGCGACGTCAGGGTGGCCACGACCATCAAGAAGGATGACGGCAGTCGTGCGGTGGGGACCTCCCTGCAGGGGGCGGCGAGGGACGCAGTCATGGACCACGCCTCCACCTACCTCGGCGAGGCCAAGATCCTCGGCGTGCCCCATTTCGCCTCGTACCTGCCGCTGCTCGACAATCAGGGGAAGGTGATTGGCGCCCTCTTCGTCGGCGATAAGAAGTCGCAATTCCTGGCCGTGTTCGACGACCTGAAGTACCTGAGCCTGGGGATCTCGGTACTGCTGGCGGGGCTTCTGGCGCTGGTCGCCTTCCTGGTCATGCACCGGGCGCTCGAGCCGATGCGGGCCCTGATCGCGACCTTGAAACACGTCGCCGAGGGGGACGGTGATTTGACCCGGCGCCTGGCCGAGTCAGATGACGAGATCGGGACCGCGAGCCGCTACTTCAACCTTTTCATCGAGAGGGTGCACGCCATCGTCCAGACCGTAGCCGACAATGCCAACTCGGTGACAGAGGCGAGTTCGGAGCTGCACCAAAGCACGGAACAGTTGGCCCGGACCACCGAAGAAGTTGCGGGACAGACCGAAACGGTATCGACCGCCGGAGAGGAGATGGCGGCAACCTCCGCCGACATCTCCAAGAACTGCCTGCAGGCGGTGGAAAGCGCGCAGCGCGCCTGCGACATGGCCACCATCGGCTCCGCCGACGTCGAGCGGAGCATCCTTGGCATGCAGCTCATCAACGAGAAGGTGCGCCTTACCTCCGAAAGCGTGAGCAGCCTGGGTGCCATGTCCCAGCAGATCGGAGAGATCATCAACACCATCCAGGACATCGCTGACCAGACCAACCTCCTGGCGCTCAACGCCGCCATCGAGGCAGCCCGTGCCGGCGAGCAGGGTCGCGGCTTCGCCGTCGTCGCCGACGAGGTGCGCAGCCTGGCAGAGCGGACCACCCACGCCACCAAGGAGATCGAGAACAACATCCGGTCCATCCAGGAGGAGACCACGCGGGCGGTTCAAGTGATGCAGGAAAGCGCAAGGGAAGCGGCCAAGGGGGCGGAGGACTCGGTGAAGTCGGGGCAGAGCCTTGAAGGTATCCTGAAGCAAATCAACGAGGTGACCCTGCAGATAGGCCAGATCGCCACGGCGGCGGAGGAGCAAAGCGCCACCAGCCGCGAGATCAGTAACAACGTGCACCAGATAACGGGGATCATCCAGGGAACGGCCCGTGCCAACCGCGAGTCCATGACCACGGCGGACAAACTGAACTCGCTGTCGGCCAACCTCAAAGGACAGATCAGCCGGTTCAGCTACTAACTAAAAAGGTATGACCAGGACTAGGACGGCCCGGGGCGATGCCCGGGCCGTTTTTATTGGTGGGTCAGGGGAGGCGCCAGTCGATGGGGGACAGGCCGTGCTGCACCAGGTAGGCGTTGGCCTTGGAAAAATGCCGGCACCCCAGGAAGCCGCGGTGCGCCGAAAGTGGTGAGGGATGCGGGGCGCGCAGCACCAGGTGCCGGCTCTCGTCGATGACGGCTCCCTTTCTTTGAGCGTAGGCTCCCCAGAGCATGAAAACGACGTGCTCCTTCTTCTCGTTCAAAAGCGCGATGACGCGGTCGGTGAAGACCTCCCACCCTTTCCCCTGGTGCGACGCCGCCCTGCCCCCCTCCACCGTAAGCACGCTGTTAAGCAGCAACACGCCCTGATCCGCCCACGCCCTCAGGTGTCCATGGCGGAAGTCAGCCGGCGCCAGCCCAAGATCGCTCTGGATCTCCTTGAAAATGTTTACCAGCGAAGGGGGGATGTCGATGCCGTGCTGCACGGAGAAGCACAGCCCGTGAGCCTGGTCCGGGCCGTGATACGGGTCCTGGCCCAGGATGACGACCTTGACGTGGTCAAAGGAAGTGGAGTTCAGGGCGTTGAAGTACTCGCTCCCCTTGGGATAGATCACCTTCCGCCGGGACAGTTCCTGGCGCAGGAACTCTTTGAGGTCCCGCATGTAGGGTTTCTCGAACTCCTCCACGAGATGGGATTTCCAACTCGCTTCCAAACGCACCTGCGATTCATTTGTCATCGTGCCAACTCCGCGTGCTTCATCCATTGAATAGAGCAGAAACTACCATACCCTCCCAACGACAGCCAAGCCGAATTTACACGCACCCAATGTAGCTGCGCATCACCTCCTTCACCTGTTCCTCCGCAACAGGCAAAGCAACTTTTGTTGCAGGAATAGCGCCCCGAAGCAACAGACATTGACAGTTTTTAATGCTGGAGTAGACTGTTGGGGTTGTAAAACAGAGGCGAAACCCGAAGGAGGAGACCATGCCACTAGAATGTTCGGTTTTGGGCAAGGACGTAGCTATCACCGAGACCACAATTCCCGTTATTTCTCCTTACTGGCGCCTGAAACGAAATGGTCATTGGGGCCTGCTGTGCCGCTACGAGCACGAGCAGGTGCGCTACTCCATGCTGTCCCCCAAAATGGGCGCGACGCTCGCGCTCATGGACGGCAGGTTGACCTTCAGGCACCTGTCCATGATCGCCCAGTACGCCTTCGACCTGGAGTCCCAGGAGAAATCTCAGGAATTCGTCACCCGCGCCATCATGGCCGCCAACCGGGACGATGATGCCGTCGTCAACATGACTCCTGAGCTGGAGCCGTATGTCAAAAGGATCGATCCTTTCGACTTAACGGTACAACCAGCGAAGTGGAAGTCCCAGGAGCGACCGGCGGTACCGTTGTCCCTCAACCTGATGTTTTCCAATGATTGCCACACCAATTGCTCGTACTGTTTCGCGAAGGGACACTGCGTCCCAGAAAGCAAACTGCTCTCGACGGAGCGCTGGAAGGAACTGCTACGGGAAGCGGAGGGGTTGGGTATAGACCAGGTGTCCCTTTCCGGCGGCGACCCGCTGTTCCGGAAGGACGCCTTGAAGCTGATCGAGGAGTTGATCGATCTGGACATGCTCTTCGCCCTCTCCACCAAGTGCTACATCACCGAGGAGATAGCAGACCGGCTGGTTTCCATCGGGATGACGCAACCCGTGAACCAGTACGTGCGCGAGATCCAACTGAACCTGGACCCTGATGAACCGACAGCGGACAAACTCGCCGGCAGCCCGGGCTACTACCACAGGGCGGTGCACAGCATCAGGAACTTGCTGAAGAGGGGTTTCAACCTGAGAGTAAAAACGGTGGCGACCGCGCTCACCGTTCCGCACATCTACGAGTGGGTCGACGAGCTGCAGGACATGGGTGTGCGCCAGATATCCGTGGCTGCGTACAACAGGAGCATCTACGGCAAAAATGACAGGTTGTTCCTGAGCAAGGAAGACAGAAACTCGATAACCGAGCAGTGTCGCCGTGCCAGGGTCGATTTCCCCGAGATAGACCTGAGGACTACGGGGTGCGAGCCTGCACAGGACACGGTCGGGGTACCAAAGCGGCTAAACGCGAAACCTCTGGATGCGCTACCAGGCGAGGATATCGAGATCCAAGAGAGGATCAGGAGATGGAAGGAAGAGGATCATTCCTTTGGCGCGCACAGCAGCATGACGATAACTCCCGACGGGAAAGTCATGCTCTACGACATCGTGCCCGAAGACGAAGCCCTCTTCGTGGGTGATGTGTCGCACAACTCGATCCTCGAGGTATGGAACAGCGAGCCTCTGTTGAACCATTCCACTCCCAAAACGGAGCAACTCAAGGGAGCGGCGTGCTACGACTGCAAGAACTTGGCGAAGTGCCAAACCAAGGCGGGATATTGTTTCCGCGATGCCTACTTCCAGTCGGGAACGGTGCTGGTACCGCCTGCTCAATGTCCCATGGTGCTGGCCGAGAGCGGCATGTGACATCGGCCCCAGAATGCGAAAAAGCCCCGTCTGGTTATCAGACGGGGCTTTCTCTATTAAATTCCCTGCGGCGACCTACTCTCCCACACCGTTACCAGTGCAGTACCATCGGCCCTGAGAGGCTTAACTTCCGTGTTCGGGATGGGAACGGGTGTGACCCTCTCGGCATAGCCACAGAGAAACTCTTGGTAAGGACAAATAATCATTCGCCCCTACAGTCTATTTCTCTTCAATTGCATCATCATGAATGTAGGTTGGCAGCATCGGCAGTTTATGATCGGGGGGTGGAGAACCACCCCCCTCTCTAAGAATTT
>NZ_JAHLME010000007.1 GCF_018919395.1 Geomonas azotofigens | reverse complement strand
AGGAAGTTGGCCGGGTCGCCGCCGTAGTGCTTGATGATGTCCATGGTGGCCATGGCGAGACCGGCGCCGTTCACGAGGCAGCCGATGTTGCCGTTAAGCGAGATGTAGGAGAGGTCGTGCTGGGAGGCCTCGATTTCGTTCGGGTCCTCCTCGTCGAAGTCGCGCATGTCGCCGATCTGCAGATGGCGGAACAGGGCGTTGTCGTCGAAACCGAACTTGGCGTCGAGGGCGAGCAGCTCCCCCTCGGCGGTGACCACCAGCGGGTTGATCTCGAGCAGGGAACAGTCACAGGCGATGAAGGTGGCGTAGAGGTTGGTGAGGACCTTGACCGCCTTGCCGGTCAGCTTCCCCTTCAATCCGAGGCTGAAGGCGATCTTGCGGCACTGGAACTGGGTGAGGCCGACCAGGGGGTCCACCGCCTCGGTGACGATCTTCTCCGGGGTGTTGGCCGCCACCTCCTCGATGTCCATGCCCCCCTCGGTCGAGGCCATCACGGTGACGCGCGAGGTGCCGCGGTCGACCAGGAGGCTCACGTAGAGCTCGTTGGCGATGTTGCAGCCGTTCTCCACCAGCACCCGGTGCACCACCTTCCCTTCCGGCCCGGTCTGGTGCGTCCTCAGCGTCATGCCGAGCATGTCGCGGGCGATCATCTGCACCTCGCTCGAGGTCCTGGCGAGCTTGACCCCGCCCCCCTTGCCGCGCCCGCCGGCGTGGATCTGCGCCTTCACCACCCAGGGCCCCTCGCCCAGACGCTTGGCCCATTCGCGGGCGCTGGCGCCGTTGTAGCAGACGTGGCCGTCGGGGACCGGCACGCCGAATTTTCTCAGGATCGCTTTGGCCTGGTACTCGTGGACGTTCATTTTCCCTCCTTGAAGCCTGTGTTTTATTAGACCTGCCAAGAGCACAACATTAACCGGTTCTTGTTTTATTTTGGCTGAATTCCGGGGGTCAACGTCGCACCACACTCATATACTCCCATGATATAATTTTGGCAAACACTTTTATAATATCTTGGCAAAAAAATTGGTAAGACCGAAACTGCACCAGGATAAACTTGAACGAAGCGCCGGTTCCGGGCCGCGTTTCAATCGAACGAATGTTTGAATAACAAGTATTTATACGTACTTTACCGGGGGTCCGGCGAACCGGGAAGCAAAGGTGCGTCGCCATAGAACAAGCTCGGCAACGTTATTTGGTTACCTTGTAATACAGCGACGCCCGGAGGTGACACGACAGGCAAACGCAAAAAGTTCAAAATAAAACACACCGTAAACAAAAGAGGTCTCAGGCACAAAAAAATCCCCCGTACCGCCTCCGAGGGAGGGGAACGGGGGACCGTACCGACGAAGCTTCGGCTACGGGTTTTGCGCGTCCACGACGGCGATGGCGGCCATGTTGACGATGTCGTTCACGTCGTCGCCGCGCTGCAGCACGTGCACCGGCTTGTTCATCCCCATCAGGATGGGGCCGATGGACTCGGCGCCCCCCAGTCGGCGCAGGAGCTTGTAGCAGATGTTGCCGGAGTTGAGGTCCGGGAAGATGAGCACGTTGGCTGGGGCCTTCAGCTTGGAGAAGGTGAATCCGTCAAGCAGTTCCGGCACCACGGCGGTATCCGCCTGCATCTCCCCCTCGACCATGAGGTGCGGGGCCCGCTCCTTGACCAGCTCCACGGCGCGTTTCACCTTGCTCGCCTGCGGGTGCTCCACCGAACCGAAGTTCGAGAAGGAGAGCATGGCGATCCTTGGTTCCACGTCCAGCATGGCCACCTTCTCGGCGGCCAAGATGGCGGTTTCCGCCAGTTCCTCCGCGGTCGGGTCGATGGTCACCGTGGTATCGGCCAGGAAGTAGACCCCCTTCTTGAAAACCATCATGTACAGGCCGTGCACGCTGGAAAGCCCCGCCTGCTTGCCGAGCACCTCCAGCGCCGGACGGATCGTCTCGGGATAGTGGGTGTCGATGCCCCCCAAGAGGGCGTCGGCGTGCCCCTTGTGCACCATCATGGTGCCGAAGTGGGTGCGGGACTTGCGGCGCATGATGCGGCTGCTCTCGGAACTCGTGATCCCCTTTCGCTGGCGCAGGCGGTACAGCTCTTCGGCGTACTCCTCGGTATGCTCGCTTTCGGTCGGGTCGACGATGGGGACCTCGAGGTCGAGGTTCAGGTCGTCCATCTTCTGCTGGATCTTCTTCCGGTCCCCCACCAGGATGGGCTGGGCGATCCCCTCTTCCACGATGATCTGGGCGGCGCGCAGGATCTTCTCGTTGTCACCCTCGGGGAAGACCACCTTTTTCGGGTCGCTCTTCGCCTTGTTGATGATGCTGCGCATGATCTCCTTGGAGCGCCCCTGCGAGCACTCCAGCTGCTCGATGTACTTCGCCATGTCCTCGATGGGCTGGCGCGCCACACCGCTGTCCATGGCCGCCTGGGCGATGGCCGGCGCCACGTGCAGAAGGACGCGCGGGTCGAACGGTTTGGGGATGATGTAGTTCGGGCCGAAGGAGAACTTCTCGTTGCCGTAGGCCTTGGAGACCGAGTCGGGCACCTCCTCGCGGGCGAGCCTCGCCAGCGCGTGCACCGCGGCGAGCTTCATCTCCTCGTTGATGGCGGTGGCGCGCACGTCCAGCGCCCCCCGGAAGATGAAGGGGAAGCCGAGCACGTTGTTGACCTGGTTCGGGTAGTCGCTTCTGCCGGTGGCCATGATCACGTCGCCGCGCACCGCGTGCGCCTCTTCGGGCGTGATCTCCGGGTCGGGGTTCGCCATGGCGAAGATGATCGGGTTGGGCGCCATGGAGCGCACCATCTCCGGAGTGAAGGCCCCCTTGACCGAGAGCCCGAACAGGATGTCGGCGCCGTTGGCCGCCTCCTCCAGGGTCCGGAAGGGGGTGTCGGCGGCGAAGAGCTCCTTGTACTTGTTCATCCCTTCGGTGCGCCCCTTGTAGATGACCCCTTTCGTGTCGCACATGATCATGTTGTTGGGCTTGACACCAAGGGCGATGGCGAGCTTGGCGCAGGAGTTGGCCGAGGCGCCGGCGCCATTCACCACGATCCGGATGTCCTCGATCTTCTTGCCCACGAGCTGCAGCGCGTTCAAGAGCGCCGCCGAGCAGATGATGGCGGTACCGTGCTGGTCGTCGTGGAAGACCGGGATGTTCATGGTCTTTTTGAGCTCTTCCTCGATGTAGAAGCACTCCGGCGCCTTGATGTCCTCCAGGTTGATGCCGCCGAAGGTCGGCTCGAGGAGCTGGCACGCCCTGACGATCTCGTCCGGGTTCTCGGTGTTGAGCTCGATGTCGAAGACGTCGATGTCGGCGAAACGCTTAAAGAGGACCCCTTTCCCCTCCATGACCGGCTTGCCGGCGAGGGCACCCAGGTTGCCAAGGCCAAGGACCGCGGTGCCGTTGGAAACGACCGCGACCAGGTTTCCCTTGGCGGTGTACTTGTAGGCGTCGTCGGGGTTTTGCTGGATGGCGAGGCAGGGCTCGGCGACACCCGGCGAGTAGGCAAGCGACAGGTCCGCCGCGGTCTGGCACGGTTTGGTGGCGATGACTTCGATCTTCCCTTTTCTACCGATTGAGTGGTAGTCGAGGGCTCCCAATTTCTTGCTCATCTATCTATTCCTCCTCTTTCCGCCGATTTTTGGGTTCAAAAAAAGAGGGCAGCAGCAACGGCGGTGCTAGCCCTCTCTCGCAAGGCCCCTCGCGGGGCGAAAATATGGCGGGGGCGGACGGCCGCCCCCGCATGCAAAACTATGCTTCTTCCGGCTCCGGCTCCAGGAGCCCCATCTCGGGCTCTTCCTCGACCTCCTGGTGGTTCAGCACGCGGTTCATGCGCTCCAGGTCGAGCTCGTTCTCCCAGCGGGATACGACCACGGTGGCGACGCCGTTACCGACCAGGTTGGTCAGGGCGCGGGCCTCGGACATGAAGCGGTCGATGCCGAGGATCAGCGCGAGGCCCGCCACCGGAATGGTCGGGATGGCGGCGAAGGTCGCGGCGAGGGTCACGAAGCCGCTGCCGGTCACGCCGGCGGCCCCCTTGGAGGTGAGCATCAGCACGCCAAGGATGGTGATGGTCTGGGTCATGGTGAGCGGGGTGTTGGTTGCCTGGGCCACGAAGATGGCGGCCATGGTCAGGTAGATGGAGGTGCCGTCCAGGTTGAAGGAGTAGCCGGTCGGGATGACCAGGCCCACCACCGACTTGGTGCAGCCCAGGTTCTCGAGCTTCGCCATCATGCGCGGCAGGGCGGACTCGGAGGAGGAGGTCCCCAAAACGATGAGGAGCTCTTCCTTGATGTAGGCGATGAACTTGAAGATGTTGAAGCCGCAGATCTTGCCGATGGTGCCGAGCACCACGAAGATGAAGAGAAGGCAGGTGAGGTAGAAGCTCCCCATGAGCATGCCGAGCTTGGCCAGCGAGCCCAGGCCGAACTTGCCGATGGTGAAGGCCATGGCGCCGAAGGCGCCGATGGGGGCGAACTTCATGATCAGGTTGACCACGCCGAACAGGGCGTGGGAGACGTCATCGATGAATTTGTAGACCGGTTTCCCCTTCTCGCCCAGGGCGGCCAGGGCCAGGCCGAAGAAGATGGCGAAGAAGAGCACCTGGAGGATCTCACCCTTGGCGAAGGCGTCCACGACACTGGTCGGGATGATGCTCAGGGCGAAATCGGCGAAGCTGTGCGACTTGGCGGCGGTCGCGGTGTAGGTAGCGAGCCCCTTGGTGTCCAGCTTGGTGACGTCGGCGTTCATGCCCACGCCCGGCTGGATCACGTTGATCACCAAAAGGCCGATGCCCAGGGCCAGGGTGGAAACCAGTTCGAAGTAGAGCATCGCCTTGCCGCCGACGCGTCCCACCTTCTTCATGTCGTCCATGCCGGCGATGCCGGTGACCACGGTACAGAAGATCACCGGGGTGATGATCATCTTGATCATCTTGATGAAGCCGTCGCCCAGGGGCTTCATCGCCGCCCCGGTATCGGGCAGGTAGTAGCCCAGCGCGATACCGATGGATATCGCCAACAGCACCTGGAAGTACAGAACCTGGTAGAACTTCTTGGTTTTCATGGTCTCTCCTTTTGAGTGGTTCCCGTGAACCTGGATTATAGATCCGACAAAGGCGTTAGCCGATAACACTGTTTGACATTCCATATCAGCAAGAGCGGTACCAAGTGATCGTATACGGATGCAAGTGTCCGTTTTCACATAGGAAAATAATGTTTTACGCTTGAGCGGGTGGCGCAAAGGTATTAACCAAAGGAAACATCTTTGCTGTTGCAATCGGGGAAGTGTCTAAAATTCCGGGGGATGCGGCCACTTAACCATGGTTAAGCAGTTAACCAAAGTTAAGACCATTGCCCCTGTGACGAAGGGTGAGGCGCGGGAAAGGCGCCGTTGGGGCGGGAGAGAAGGAAAAAAATTGTGGAGCCCGCGACGGAGAGGGAGGAGGTTCCCCGCCGCCGGGCCTACTTGCGCGACATCTTGAGACGCTTGTTGAGGGCGGGCGCGGAGATGCCCAAAAGCCGCGCCGCGATGGCCTGGACGCCGTTGGCGCGGCTGATCGCCTCCTCCACGAGCAACTCGGCGGCCTCGACGAAGGTGGGGAGACGCTCAAAAGTAGCAAACGGGTTTTGAGTTTTGGAAGTGACAGGGGCCGCGTCGCGGCTCTGCCCGATCGCCCTCAGGAAACTCTCCATGGAGAGGATCCGTTCCTTGTGCAGGCTTACCGCGTTGTAGACCATGCCGCGCAGCTCGCGCACGTTGCCGGGGAAGCTGTAGGTGGCCAGCACCTGGGCCAGTTCCTTGGGCGGCGTGGGCTTCTTCTTCCCCAGCGACTTGGCAGCCTCGTTCAGGAAGTAGTCGAGCAAAAGGGGGATATCCCCCACCCTCTCCCGCAGCGGCGGGATGTTGATGCGGTGCGTGCAGAGGCGGTAGTACAGGTCGCGCCGAAACTCCCCGGCGGCCTCCCGGGCGGCCAGGTCGCGGTGGGTGGCCACGACGATGCGCGCGTTCATGCGCTTGGGGCGGTCCCCCCCCAGCGGGAAGTATTCCCCCTCCTGGAGCAGGCGCAAAAGTTTTACCTGGGAGGCGATGCTCAGGTCGCCGATCTCGTCCAGAAACAGCGTCCCGTTGCCGGCCTGTTCTATCATGCCGGGACGAGCCTGGTCGGCGCCGGTGTAGGCGCCGCGCACGTGGCCAAAGAGCGTGTCGGCGAACACCGTGTCGTCGAGACCGGCCACGTTCACGGCCACCAGCGGACCGGAACAGCCGCTCAGGGTGTGCACCGCGCGCGCCACCAGTTCCTTGCCCACGCCGCTCTCGCCGGTGATCAAGAGGGGCTGGTGGCTGGGGGAGACCGCCTCAACGTAGTTGAACAGGTCGTTCATCCGGGGATCGGCGGTGACGATGTCGACGAAGGCCTCGGGGTGCTTCAGCTCGCGCGACAGCATCCGGTCCGACATGGTGCGGAACTCCTGCTGCAGTTCCAGGATGCGCACGGCCCGCAGCACCCCGCCCACCAGGCGGTCCTCCTCGTCGGTCTTGACGATGTAGTCAAAGGCGCCCAGTTTCATGCAACGAACCGCCGTCTCCAGCTGGTTCATGCCGCTCACGATGATGGTCATGATCCCGGGGTGGCTCTCCCCGATCTGCTGCAACAGCGTTTCGCCGCAGGGCTGCGGCATGGTGAGGTCCAAAAGCACCAGCCCGATGCCTCCCTTGTCGAGGAGCCCCATCACCTCGCGGCTCTCCTGGCAGGTGACGATGTTGTTGATCCCGGCGCAGCTCTTCAGGGTGAGCGCGAACGACTTGAGCCAGGCGGGCTCGTCGTCGACCAAGAGGATGCCGAAGCCGGGGTAGAGGGTCTTTTTCATGAGGCCGAACTCCTGTCGGGAACGGGAAAGGCGAGGGTCACCGTGGTGCCCGCCCCCGGGGTGGACTGGAACTGCAGGGAGCCGCCGTGGTCCTCGACGATCCCGGCGGAAACGGAGAGCCCGAGACCGGTGCCGCCGCTCTCCCGCTTGGTGGTGAAGAAGGGATCGAGCAGGTAAGGGAGATGCTCCTGGGCGACCCCCACCCCCTGGTCGCTGACCTGGAGCAGCACCTGCCCCTGGGCCGGGTCGTAGCTGGTGCCGAGCGAAACCCCGCAGTCGCGGTTGGGAAGCGCCTGACAGGCGTTCAGGACCAGGTTCACGATGACCTGCTCGATGCGCTGGGCGTTCCCCTGGATCCGCGGCAAGGAGCCGTGGAAGTCGGCCTGGAAGTGGTTGGTGGAGGAGCGGATGGTCGGGTCCACGAGGCGCAGCGCCGTCCTCGCCACCGCGTCCAGGTCGACGAGCGACTTCTGCCCCACGTCTTTTCGGGCGAAGTCCTTCAAATCGTTCACGATGCGCTTGATGCGCTGGGCGCCGTCCTGCATCTCGTCCAGGATGCGCGGGATCTCCTCCCGCATCTCCGAGTAGGGGACCCCGCCCAGCATGAAGTCGCCGTGCTCGCGGTAATGCTCCTCGAGGATCTCCTCCGCGTCGTCATGCACCCGCTTCAGCACCGGTATGTCCAGCAGCAGCAGGCCGTTGGGGTTGTTGATCTCGTGCGCCACGCCGGAGACCAGGGTCCCCAGCGAGGTCATCTTGTCCGCCTGGATCAGCTTGTCCTGGTGGCGCTTCAACTCCTCCAGGGCCTTGTTGCGCTCGGCGACCTCCTGGGCCAGCGCCGTGGTCCGCTCCGCCACCCGCTTGTGCAGGGTCTTGGACCAGAGCGCGATCACCGCCAGGACGATGAGCAGCGGGACCAGGATCATGGCGCCGTACCTGAGGGCGAGCTCCCTGGTCACCCTGGGGGGATCGTTCACCCCGAGCCAGCGGTTGTAGATCTGGGCGTACTGCCCGGTCTTGATGACGATGGCGAGCCCCTCGTTGAAGCGGGCCAGCAGTTCCTTGTCGCCGCGCTCCACCGCGTAGCAGTACTGCTCGCTCACCACCGCCTTGGCCACCGGCACCAGGTTGGAGAGACGCAGCTCGCGGATCAGGTAGATGCCGGGAAGTTGCGCCACCACCGCGTAGTCCCCCTGCCCGGAGGCCAGCAGCCGCAGCGCCTCGGCCGGCGTCGGGGTGAGCATCAGGTCCTTGGCGAACCCCATCCGCTTCAGGCGCTCGTGCATGATGCCGTCCTGGAAGACCAGCACCCTCTTGCCGCGCAGCTCCTCCAGGCTCTTGACCGGCTTCGTGTCGCGCCGGGCGAAGATGGCGTGGTGCACGATGGTGTGCGGCGGCGAGAAATCGACCGAGCTCAGGCGCTGCGCCGAGTAGGAGAGCCCCTGCAGGATGTCGATGCTGCCGTTTTGCAGGCCGGCGCGCATCTCGGACCAGTTGCCGAAGACGAAGCGGACCTTCATCCCCATCACCTCGGCGATGGCGCGGGTCAGGTCGACGTTGTAGCCGGCGGGATTGCCGTCCTTGTCGATGAATTCGTAGGGGGGATAGGCGCGGTCCCCGCCGACCACGACGGTGGCGGGCGTCGCCTGGTGCGCCGGCTCGGGGATGAAATCGGCGAGCGCGCGCAGGCACAGCGGGACCAGCAGCAGGAAAAAGGCCAGGAGGATGGTGCCGGTAAGGGCCGGGGTAAGGCGGTGAAACCTGGTGCCGAAGGATTGGGTTTTGCCTGTCAAGGCGCGGTGGACCACTGCTCCATCCTTAAAGCTGGGGATGCGGGCTCCCGCTGCCGCTGGCGACGGGGAGACCCACCACACTATCGCACGCATGAAGCACACAAGTCAATGAAGCTCATGAGAGGGTGGGACCGGTACCTTCGGAGCCAGTCCCCTTTACAGCCGCGCCGCCACCAGTTCGGCCAGGTCGCGCGCCGCCAGGTTCCCTTCCAGACCGCCGGTCTTGATGCCGTCCTCGAACATGGTCAGGCAGAACGGGCAGTTGGAGACCAGCATGGGTGCGCCGGTCTCGCCCGCCATCTGCACCCGGGCCGCGCTGATGCGGGTGCCGACCTTCTCCTCGGCCAGGATGCGCCCCCCTCCCCCGCCGCAGCAGAAGCTCTCCAAGCGGTTGCGGTCCATCTCCGCGATGGTGCCCCCCAGGCGCTGCAGGATCTCGCGCGGCGGCTCGAAGATGTCGGCGTAGCGGCCGATGTAGCAGGAGTCGTGGTAGGTGCAGTCGAACCCCTCGCCGGGGTTCAGCTTCAGGCGCCCCTCCTCCACCAGTTCCGCCAGGAAGGTCGTGTAATGGCGCACCGGCACCTCCAGGCCGAGCTCGCGGTAGTCGCGCGCCAGCGTGTTGAAGCAGTGCGGGCAGGTGGTGACGATGCTTTGCACGCCGTACCCCTTGATGCGCTCGATGTTCTCCTGGGCCATGGTCTGGTACAGGTACTCGTTGCCCAGCTTGCGCGGCGGCTCCCCGCAGCACTTCTCCTCCTTGCCCAGGATGCCGAGCCTTACGCCCGCCGCGGAGCAGATCTTGGCGAAGGCCTTGGCGACCTCCTTGTTCCTGCGGTCGAAGGAGGCGTAGCACCCCACGAAGTACATGACGTCAAAGGGCTCGCCGCTCTCCAGGGTGACGACGTCCAGCCCCTCGGCCCAGGCGCCGCGCTCGGCCCAGGCGAGCCCGAAGGGGTTGCCGTTCACCTCGTAGTTGGCCACGGCGGTACGCACCTCGTCGCCGGGGAACTTCCCCTCCATGAGGGCGAGGTTTCGGCGCATCTCGAGGATCTTGTTGACGTGCTCGATGTCGACCGGGCAGATCTCCTGGCAGGCGCGGCAGGTGGTGCAGTCCCAGAGCACCTCCTCGGTCACGTAGCGGCAGAGATCCCCCTGCGGCTCGTTGAGCGCCATCTCCCCCACCTGCTGCACCACCCGCATCGGCGAGAGCGGCTTCTCCGTGTTCCAGGCGGGGCAGCGGTCCTGGCAGCGCTTGCACAGCGTGCAGGCGTCGGCGTCGTAGATGTCCTTCCAGGCGAGGTCGGTGGCCTTGGCGGCGCCGTACTGCTCCGCGCTCTCGTCCTCGAGATCGATGGTGGCGATGGCCCCCTTGGGGCGCAGGTCGGTGAACAGGTAGTTGGCCGGGTCGGTGAACAGGTGCCGCAGCTTGGTGAAGGGGATGGCGACGATGAACGCCATGGCCAGGAAGAAGTGCAGCCACCACAGCGCCTTGTGGGTAGCGGAGATGGCGGCCGTGTCCATCCCGGCGAACAGGGGAGTGAGCAGCAGCCCGCCGGGGGAGAGCCGGGCCAGCTCCGGGTTCTGGTGCACCTCGGTGGCGGCCATGCGCAGCGACTCGACCACGAAACCGGTGACGAGGATGGTGAAGAGGAGCGCATGGGCCAGGTAATCGTCCCTCTTGGTGGGGAGCGCCGGGGGGCGCACCAGGAAGCGGCGCACGAAGAGCCCGCCCAGCATGAGGATGGCGATGATGCCGGCCAGGTCGAGGGTGAGGGAGTAGGCCTTGTAGAAGGTCCCCTTCAGGAAGGTCCACCCCGCCAGCGGCGCGGTGAAGTCCACCTGCAGCATGATGAGCAGCGTGCCGATGAAAAGGAGCAGAAAGCCCCAGAAGAAGAAGGCGTGCAGCGTCCCCGGCACCTGGACCCGGAGCACCTTGGCCTGGGTCAGGGCGCCGCGCACCATGAGCTTCAGGCGCAGCGATAACTGGTCCAGCCGCTCCAGGGGCTTCCCCTGCCGGTACAGCGGCAGCCGCGACCGGAACCCCCAGACGCACGCGCCCACGGCGAGGAAGGCGAACAGGTACATGACCCAGATCAGGGAGTGGTTGACGTTCCAGTAGATCTCGCGTGTCGCTTCCATACGGGCACCTCTGCAGTTGCGGAATTGGCAAACTATAGCCGAAGAGGGCGCGCCGGGATAGAGAAAATCTAATAGGCGGGTTTCGGGATGACGGGCCTGAAGCGGCTAGACGTGGTTGCGCAACATAAGCTCCGCCGGGTGGGGGGCGAGGTAGACCTGCTGCCGAAGATACTCCTCATGGTACTTCCCGACGTAGTGTCTGAGCAGGGTGACGGGGACCACCAGCGGCACCAGGCCGTCGTGGTACTGGCCGATCAGCTGCAGGAGCTCCTGCTTCTCCTCCGCCGATAGCTGCTTTTTGAAATACCCCATGATGTGCATCAGCACGTTGGTCTGCTTCTTGGCGGTGGCGTGCAGCTCCAGAGCCTTCATGTAGAGCTCCTGGTAACGCTCCAGGAGTTCGGCGAGCGGGAGTTCCCTGCCCTTCGCCACCAGCGCCCCGAGCTCGCGGTAGAGCTGGGTGCTGTGCGACATGATCAGGAGCTTCTGACAGGTGTGAAACTGCACCAGCTTGCCCAGGTCAGGCTCCTCGGCGAGAAAGTCCTTCCAGCGTCGGAAGGCGAAGACCCGCTCGATGAAGTTCTCCCGGAGCACGGGGTCGTTCAGCCTCCCCTCCTCCTCCATGGGGAGCTGCGGGAAGCGCCGCGCCACCGCCGCGGCGAAGAGGCCGCTGCCGCTTACCGGGGGCATCCCCTCCCGGTACACCTTGACCCGGAACAGCCCCGACGAGGGGGATCCCTTCTTGAAGACGAAGCCGCAGAGGTCCTCGTACGCCAACTGCTCCACCTTGGCCCGGCAGAACGCGAGCATCTGCTCGGTCTTGTCGACGCGCGTCCGGTGGGTCATGAGCCGCGGCTGCTCCGGGTCCCCCTCCAGGCGCATCGCCTCGCGCGGCGTGGTCATGCCGCACTCCACCTCGGGGCAGACCGGCACGAAGCTGAAGAACCTCCCGAGCACCCCGGTGAGGTAGGGGTCGTGCTTGTGGCCGCCGTCATAGCGTACCTTCTCCCCCAACAGGCAGGAGCTGACGCCTATCTTGATGGGTGCGCCGGATCCGGACATGGTAAACCTCCCTATGCCCCGCCGTGGGGGCGGGAGACATTGTGGCAGAAAAACACCCTCCGCGCCAGCGCGAAGGGGTGCTCCTCACAACAGCGGCGCGTCCTGGCAGAAAAGCCCTTCGCCGATCAAGAGGCGCACCTGACGGGGAGGCAGCGGCATCCTCTGGTCGTTCCCGGCGACGAGGTTGGCGTTACGGTCCAGTTGGGGCTGTTGTTTGGGGTGGCGGTTCTCCCTGCGGTCGGGAGAGGATTTGAGCATCAAGTACACGTGGTTGCTCCTTTCTAGACAATATAAGCAGGCCGTCATGTGCTTGCAATAATGTAGCCAAAGCCATAACACCCTGATCTTTCGCAGCTGGCCACTAACACAGCCCTGCAACAAAAGCGACAGCGGTACAGAATTCCGTCTCAAGTGCCGGGACTTTGACAGCTGGCACTGTCACAAGGAAACTTCGGGCAGCCGGTCTGACTATCTACGAGACCCCAGGTTCATGCGCCCGCAATTGAACATTCAGCACTATCTGATATAAACCTATCTGTGTCTATCCCCCCCTGACCGCCAAAACAGTAGCGGAGACATGCCCATGTTCGACTCGCTGGAGCAATGCCGTGCCCTGTTCGACGAACTGCCCCTGGGCATGTTCATCCAGGGACCGGACGGCACGCCGCTGGAGGTTAACGCCGCTGCCCTGGAGATGTTCGGGATGGAGCGGGAACTCTTCCTGCGGCACAACCCCGAGCACCCCCAGTGGCAGCTGTGCACCCCGCAGGGGATCCCCCTTCCACCCGACCAGCATCCCGCCATTTCCGCCTTCCTGGGCACCCCCGTCCGCGAGATCAACCTCGCCATCAACAACCGCCGCAAGGGGCGCCTGGTGCCGGTCTGCATGGACGCCATGGCGCTGAAGGGGAAGGACGGCGCCCCCCCCTCCCACGTCTGCGTCGTCTTCAGGGAGGCGCAGGAGACGGAGAGGGCGCTGCAGGAGAGCGAATCCCGCTACCACGCCATGGTGCAGACCCAGGCCGAGTTCGTGGTCCGCTACCGCCGAGGCGGCATGCTCACCTTCGTCAACGACACCTATTGCCGCTACCTGCAGAAGGAGCGTGAGGCCCTGCTGGGGCAGAACTTCTATCCCTTCTTTTTCCTGCAGGACCGCGAGGCCCTGATGCGCTGCGTGGAGTCGATGGACGGGGAGCAGCAGGGGCAGACGTTGGAGGTGAGGGCCTGGCTCCCGGACGGCCGCCTGGTGTGGCAGAAGTGGAGCAACAGCGCCATCGTCGACGAGACGGGGCACGTGGTGGAATTCCAGGCCACCGGCATGGACATCACCCGGAGCAAGCAGACCGAGGAGAGCCTCAAAAAAAGCGAGGAACGCTACCGCTCCCTGTTCGACAACATGCTGAATGGCTTCGCCTACTGCAGGATGATCCTGGACTCCTCGCGGCCCCAGGATTTCGTTTTCCTGGAGGTGAACCAGAGCTTCGAGCGGCTCACCGGTCTGCGGGGAGCGAGCGGGAGGCGGATGAGCGAGGTGCTGCCCGGGGTGTGGGAGTCCGACCCCGAGCTGCTCGCCTCCTTCCGGCGCGTCGCCCTGAGCGGCAAAGCGGAGCAGATGGAGTGCTACGTCAAGGCCATCAGCGAATGGCTCGCGGTGTCGGTCTACAGCCCCGAACCGGGATGCTTCGTCATCGTCTTCGACGTGATCACGAAACGGAAACGGACCGAGGAGTGCCTCGCCTTCCTGGCGCAGTCCACCGCGCACCCCGGTCCGGACCAGCAGTTTTTCCAGAGTCTGGCGCGCTACCTCGCCGCCACCCTGGAGATGGACTACATCTGCATCGACCAGCTGGAGGAGTGCAACCTCTGGGCCCGCACCGTCGCGGTCTACTTCAACGGCAGTTTCGAGGAGAACGTCCGGTACGCCCTCAGGGACACCCCCTGCGGCGAGGTGGTGGGACGCAACATCTGCTGCTACCGCGAGGGTGTGCGCCACCTCTTCCCCAACGACCAGGTGCTGCAGGACTTGGGCGCCGAGAGCTACCTCGGCGTGGTGCTCTGGAGTTCCACGGGGGTTCCCATCGGCCTCATCGCCATCATCGGCCGCAAACCGCTGTCGAACCGGGAGCTGGCGGAAGAGATCCTGCAGATGGTGAGCGGACGGGCCGCCGCCGAGCTCGAGCGCCGCCTCCACGAAGAGGAGCGCCTGCGGCTTGAACAACAGCTGCTGCACGCCCAGAAGCTGGAGAGCCTGGGGATCCTCGCCGGCGGCATCGCCCACGACTTCAACAACATCCTGACCGGGATCCTCGGCAACTCGAGCCTCGGCTTGATGCGGATCGCCCCGGACTCGCCCGCGGTGGAGAACCTGCAGAACATCGAGAAGGGGGCCATCAGGGCGGCGGACCTGGCCAGGCAGATGCTCGCCTATTCCGGCAAGGGGATGTTCGTGGTCGAGCCGGTCAGCCTGAACAGCCTCCTCACGGAGATGATCCACCTGCTGGAGGTATCGATATCGAAGAGGTGCCACCTGGCGCTCGAGTTGGCGCAGGCACTTCCGCCGGTGCAGGCGGACTCGACCCAGTTGCGCCAGATCGTGATGAACCTGGTCATCAACGCCTCGGAGGCGATCGGGGAGCGCGGCGGGACCATCACCATCCGCAGCGGCTGCCGCCACTTCGACGAGCAGTACCTGAAAGGGGCCTGGGCCGAGAAGGAGATCACCGAGGGGGAGTTCCTGTTCCTGCAGGTGGAGGACGACGGCTGCGGCATGGACGACGCAACCCTGTCGCGCATCTTCGATCCGTTTTTCACCACCAAGTTCACCGGCCGCGGCCTGGGGATGTCCGCGGTACTCGGGATCATCAGGGGACACCGGGGCGCCATCAAGGTGGAGAGCAAGCCCGGCCGCGGGACCACCTTCACCGTGCTCCTGCCGGTGAGCGAGCTCCCGGTCCAGGACCAGCCCGAGCGGCAGCCGCCGGAGGAACCGTGGCAGGGAAGCGGCACCGTGCTCCTGGTGGACGACGAGGAGATCATCTGCGATGTCGGGGCTTCCATGCTGGAGCAGCTGGGTTACCAGGTGGTGACGGCTTTGAGCGGCGGCAGGGCCGTGGAGCTGTACCGGGAGAGGGGGGACGTCCGTTTCGTCATTCTCGATCTGACCATGCCGCAGATGGACGGGGAACAGACCTTCCAGGAACTGCGCAACTTGGATCCGGAGGTGAAGGTGATCATCTCCAGCGGCTACAGCGAGCAGGAGGTGACCAGGAAGCTGTCGGGAACCGGCTATCTCGCCTTCATCCAGAAACCGTACAGCATGCAGGCCCTCTCCGAGGTGATGAGGCGCTGCGACACCCGGCGCAGGGCCGCCAGGCGCTGACCCACCCCAGCTAGCGCAGCCCGTAACGCTCCTGCACCTCCGCCGGGGCCTCCTCGAAGCCCTGGAACGCCATGGTGTAGCTCCCCCGCCCCTTGGTCGCGCTGCGCAGCTCGGTCATGTAGCCGAACATCTCGGCCAAGGGAACGGTGGCCTTCACCAGCTCGAGTTCCCCGCGCCGGTCCAGCCCCTCCACCCGCCCCCTTTTCTGCTGCAGCCCCCCCAGCACCTTCCCCAGGTACTCGGACGGCGTTTCCAGCTCCAGCCTCATGATCGGCTCCAACAAGAAGGGTGCTCCCTCGCGCGCCGCGAGCACCACGCCGCGCTGGGCGGCGCCCCGCAGCGCCTGTTCCGAGGGTGCCGGCGCGCCCGGTTCCACCGGGACCTCCAGCACCCGCACCTCCAGGTCGGTGAGCGAGTACCCGGTCAGGCACCCGCCGCGGCACGCGTCCAGCAGGCTCTCCCGCGCGGCCGCGAGCAGCTCCGCAGTGACCGGTGGCGCCGGGTCCGGGAGCAGCGTCCTGATCCCCCCGCCCCGGGGCAGCGGCACCAGGCGCAGCGAAAGCTCGGCGGGCTCCGGCCGCTTGTCACCCAGGGTCTGGAATACCTCCCGCCGCGTCACCTCGCGCCGCAGCGCCTCGCGGTACACCACCCTCGGCCGTCCCGTCTTCACCTGGACCCCGTACTCGCGCCGCAGGCGGTCGATGATGATCTCCAGGTGCAGCTCCCCCATCCCCGTCAGGATGGTCTGGCCGGTCTCCTGGTCCTCGTGCGCCCTAAAGGTCGGGTCTTCCCATTGAAAGTACTCCAGCGTCTCCAGCAGGTGCGCCCGGTCCTGCACCCCCTTCGCCTCCACGGCCAGCGACACCACCGGTTCCGGCACGCTCACCCCCTCGAGGAGCAGCGGATGCCCCGGGTCGCAAAGGGTGTCCCCGGTCAGGGTGAACTGGCACCCGGTAACCGCGACGATGTCGCCCGCGACCGCCTCGGCGACCTCCTCCCGTTTGTGCGCGTGCATCCGGAACAGGTGCCTGATGCGCTCGTTGCTGTCACGGCTCGCGTTCAACAGGGTGGCCCCGGCCTTCACCCTGCCGGAGTAGACGCGCAGGTAGGTGAGGCGCCTCCCCTCCTCCGCCATCACCTTGAAGGCGAGCGCGCGCAGGGGCTGGGCGGGGTCGCAGCTGAAACTCTCCCCCTGCCCGGTCCCGGGATGCCTCCCCACCATGGCGGGAAGATCCAACGGCGACGGCAGGTACAGGCAGACGGCGTCAAGGACCGGCTGCACCCCCTTGTTGCGCAGGGCGGAACCAAGGAGCACCGGGAAGATCTGGCAGCCAAGGGTCCCCTTGCGCAGCGCCCGCTGCAGGGCCTGCGCGCCCACGTTGCGCCCCTCCAGGAAGTCCGCCATCACCTCGTCGTCGAAGTCGGCGGCCGCCTCGGTCAGACGCATGCGCGCCCCCAGCACCGCCTCCGCGTACTCGGGCGGCACCGGTCCACGCAGCACCGTCCGCCCCAGGTCCTGGTCGGAAAAGGAGAGCGCCTCCTCACCGATGAGGTCGATCACCCCGGAAAAACCGGTTTCTGTCCCCATGGGAAGCTGGAGCAGCACCGCCCGCGCCCCCAGGCGCTCCGCCATGTGATCCAGCACGTGAGCGTGATCCGCCCCCAGCCGGTCCATCTTGTTGATCAGGCAGACCCTTGGCACCCGGTAGCGGTCCGCCTGGCGCCAGACCAGCTCGCTTTGGGGCTGCACCCCCTCCACCGCGCTGAAGATCGCCACCGCCCCGTCCAGTACCCGGACGCTCCGCTCCACCTCGATGGTGAAGTCGATGTGCCCCGGCGTGTCGATGAGGTTCAGCCGGTAGTCGCCCCATCGGCAGGAGGTGGCGCTGGCCGTGATGGTGATGCCGCGTTCCTGCTCCTGCGGCATCCAGTCCATGACCGCCTGGCCGTCATGCACCTCGCCCATCTTGTGCGTCTCCCCGCTGTAGAAGAGGATACGCTCCGTGACAGTAGTTTTCCCCGCATCGATATGGGAGATGATGCCGATATTGCGGATCTGAGAGACGTCGGTGGCGGAAATGGTCGTTCTCCTTCGGCTGGTGATTACAAAGGTTGTCCGAAAAGTTCAATGATATCCGACAGGCTCCAGAAGTCAAAAGGGCGAGGCGGTTTACTGGCACTAGTACGTTCCTCTTTTCTTTGTAAGCCGCCCTATTGACATCGCGCCTGTAGTATATTAATTTCTGTTAATTCAAAAAGGGTTTTCCCTTCATATCACGATCAAGGAGGAAGCATCGACAATGAAAAAGATCACTCTCATGGTTGCCGTAACCCTGTCAGCCGCAGTCGCGCTCAGCGCCTCGCCCATGGTGTGGGCGGCACAGGACACCGGCAAGGCAGACGCCGCCAAGGCTGACAACACCAAGAAGAACAAGGAAGAGAACAAGGGGGCGACCGCCGACCAGCAAAAGGAGAACAAGTCCGACCGCGAGATCACCCGCCAGATCCGTCGCACCGTGGTGAAGGACAAGTCGCTCTCCATCACGGCGCACAACGTCAAGATCATCACCAAGGACGGCCACGTCACCCTGAAGGGGCCGGTGAAGAGCGAAGACGAGAAGAAGACGGTGGAAAAGGCCGCTGTCGGCGTGGTCGGCAAGGCGAAGGTGACCAACGAGCTGGAAGTGGCTCCCCCCAAGGAGAAGAAAGAGAAAAAGGACAAGAAGGAGACGACCGACCAGAAAGAACAAAAAGAGCAGAAGTAGTCCCCCCAATGCTACTCGTGGGGACGCGAATCGAAACGCCAGGAAAAGGGGACAGGCTACTTTTTCGGAAACGCAGCCTGTCCCCTTTTAAGTGCGAATCAAAAAGGCCAGGCTGCCTCGGGCAGCTTGGCCTTTGCCGTTGCCGGAGACGGCACCGTCAGCGGTTGCGGCGCTCCTGCTTGCGGGCCACCAGCAACTCCCACTGCCGCTGGACCTCCTCCGGTGCATAGCGCTTGAAGAAGCGGGGGAAAAACCTGGCGATGAGCCTGTCCTCCCAGGTGAAGGTGGCGACCCAACGTTGCGCGGGATCTGTATCGCGTTCTTCTTTCATGACACCCACCTCGATATCACCAACGCCCGGTCAACTGCACCTGCCGCGCTGATGCCTTTACCCACAGTTTGCCGTTGATGAGCTCGCCGGCCACCACGCCGGTCACCGATCCAAGGCCATCCGCAAGAAGATCATACCAACTGAAGTGGGTCCCGGTAAACTCGTCCGCCACCTCGATGGCGAACCCCGGGATCATGGCGAGCCCCGTGGCGGCCACCATCCGCTTGGGTCGCTCCAAGTCGGTGGCGTGATACAGCACCGTGTCCGTGGTGAGCCCCAAGATCGCGCCGCCGCCGAAGTGCGAGATCTTGTCCTTGTCCAGAGCCTGAGCCGGCAGGGCGAACAGTAACGCGAGCAAAACGATGGCTGTTTTCATGCGGAACCTCCTGTACCCTTGTGCTGGGACCGATTGCACCATGTGCCTACAGGAAAGCCGATACAGGCCAACATTTTACCGGATTGCCGCTTCATGACTACCGCCATCGGGAAATTTTATTGACAATCGCTAACACTTTAAAACGAGAGCCATCTTGCACCATTCAACTTTGTTGTATAATATCCGTTGTCTCAGCAACCAGCGACATCACCGGGCTTCGAAGGAGCGACCTATGAACAAACAAGAGATCCTGGAATTTTTGAACTCCAATCCGATATTCCATATAGCGACAACCGACGGCGATACACCGCACGTGCGCGGCATGCTTCTCTACAGGGCCGATGACAACGGCATCGTCTTCAACACCGGCAAGATCAAGGATCTTTACCACCAGTTGTCCAGGAATCCGAAGGTCGAGCTCTGTTTCAGCAACGGCATCTTCGAGAACCTGATCCAGGTCCGCATCGCCGGGACCGTCGAGGCACTGGAGGACCTGGACCTGAAAAAGGAGATCGTCGACAAGCGCGACTTTTTAAAGCCATGGGTCGACAAGGTAGGCTACGACCAGCTGGCCGTGTACGTGCTGAAGAAGGGTACCGCCACCGTCTGGACCATGGCGACCAACACCGAACCGAAGGAGTACATCCAGCTCTAGCGCCCCACTCTCCCCGCGCATGACAAAAGGCGTCTCCCCTCGAGGGAAGACGCCTTTTTCTTTGTTGCCATCCGCAATGTTGCGGCCGATCGTGCATCCAGCCGGCTCAACACATCTCCCTACACGATCTCGTTCATCTGGTTGACGGTCTTGTCACTGAGCAGATCGGCGACTGCGGCGACATACGACTTGAAGTGCGGGGAGTTCATGTGCTCCTCGAAAGCGGCTTGGTCCTTCCAGTTCTCGTAGAAAACAAAGACCGCCGGATTGGACCTGTCCTGGTGCAGGCGGTATTCGACGCACCCGCTCTCCTGTCGGGTCGGCGCGACCATCTTGATGACTTCAGCTTTTACCGCCTCAATGCAGTCGTCCTTGGCCGTCAGCTTCGCCACGATAGTTACTTTTGACATTGTTGTCCCCTTTGTTTTTGAAATGCCCCGGAGGGCGTCGAGCCTTTGCGATAGGTCATGACCGCGCCCGTTCGATGATCTCCTCCAGGGTCAGTCCACGGCTGGCCCAGAGGGGGAGTTGATCGACCGCGTCGAAAAAGGCGATCTCGCCGGCGAATTCCTCGTCCCACGGCCTGCCGTCAGGGGCGACCTTGCCGCAGGGGACGAAGCTCGCGTAGCCGGGGTAGGACTCATCGACGTAGTCCGGATCCGGCTCGCCGGGCGTGGGGGGCGGCGCCAGTTCCCCCTCCTTGAGGGTCAAGGGAAAGAGCCAGCCTTCTCGTCGTTCGCCATAATCAGTGTGTAACCGCAAAGAAAAAGGGCTATGCGTGAACATAGCCCTTCTTGCTGTTGTTGATGTACCGTGGTGCCCGGAGCCGGGGTCGAACCGGCACGGCTGCGAGGCCGACGGATTTTAAGTCCGTTGCGTCTACCAATTCCGCCATCCGGGCCGATCCCGTCGGTTGCTGCTGCTAGAGGTTGTTCACGCGCTCCCGCAGGTCTTTCCCGGTCTTGAAGAACGGGGTCTTCTTGCTCGGGATGCTGACGATCTCACCGCTCTTCGGGTTCCTCGCCTCGCGCGGCTCGCGGTCACGGATGGTGAAGCTGCCAAAGCCGCGGATCTCAACCTTGTCACCCTTGGTGAGGGCCTCGCTCATGGCGTCGAACACCATGGAGACCACAGCCTCCGAATCCTTGCGGGTCAGAGCGCCGCGTACTTCCACCAGTTTGTCGATCAATTCGCTCTTAGTCATGTACACACCTCAAATATGAACCTATAAGATTACTCAGTCGGCGAAGTGACTGGTCTATTCTTCAGTGCTCTTCTTCAGCTTCTCCTTGAGGAGGTCGCCGAAGCTGGAGGTTGCCTCACCCTGGCTCCCCATGTAGGAAGCGATTTCGGCTTTCTCCATGGCGGTCTGCAGCGCCTTGATGGAAAGGGCGATCTTCTTGTCGACCATATCCACGTTCAGCACCACGGCCTCGAGTTCGTCACCCACGTTGGCGAAGTCTTTCGGGGAGGCTACTTTCTCGTAGGAGATCTCGGAGACGTGGATGAGGCCTTCGATCCCTTCCTCGATCTCGACGAAGATGCCGAAGTCGGTCACGGAGGTCACCTTGCCCCTGACCTTGGAGCCCGGCTTGTACTTCCTGGGGATCTCTTCCCACGGATCCTGAACCAGCTGCTTGATGCCCAGGGAGAGACGCTCGTTCTCCACGTCGATGTTGAGAACCACGGCCTGCACGGTCTGCCCCTTGCTGAACAGCTCGCCCGGGTGCTTCACGCGACGGGTCCAGGAGATGTCGGAGACGTGGACCAGGCCGTCGATGCCGTCCTCGATGCCGATGAAGACGCCGAAGTCGGTGATGTTCTTGATCTGCCCCTCGATCTTGGTGCCGACCGGGTAGCGCTCGCCGATCACGGTCCAGGGGTTGACCTCGGTCTGCTTGAGACCGAGCGAGATCCTGCGGTTGCCCGGATCGACGCCCAGGATCACCGCCTCGACTTCCTCACCTACCTTGAGGATTTCGGACGGATGACGCACGCGACGGGTCCAGGACATCTCGGAGACGTGCACCAGGCCTTCGATGCCGTCCTCGAGGGAGATGAATGCGCCGTAGTCGGTGAGGCTCACGACCTTGCCGCGCACGCGCTCGCCTTCCTGGTAGCGATCGGAGACGTTGAGCCACGGATCGGGCACGGTCTGCTTGAGGCCCAGGGAGATCTTCCCTTTCTCGCGGTCGTACTTGAGCACCATGACGTTCAGGGTGTCGCCCACCTTGACCATCTCGGAGGGGTGGCCGAGGCGGCCCCAGGACATGTCGGTGACGTGCAGCAGGCCGTCGACGCCGCCCAGGTCAACGAACGCGCCGTACTCGGCGATGTTCTTCACCACGCCGCTGACGATGTCGCCCTCTTTCAGGGTCGCCAGGGTCTCGGTCCTCGCCTTGTCGCGCTCCTCCTCGAGCAGCACGCGACGGGACAGCACCAGGTTGCCGCGCTTTCTGTTCAGCTTGAGGATGCGGAACTCGTAGGTCTGGCCGACGAAGCGGTCCATGTTGCCGCCGGGACGCAGGTCAACCTGCGAAGCCGGGAGGAACGCCTCGACGCCGACATCGACGGTCATGCCGCCTTTGACCTTGCCGGTGATCTTGCCTTCGATGGTGCCGCCTTCGCCGGCAGCGGCGATGGCTTCCCAGGCTACCTGGGAATCGGCCTTCTTCTTGGAAAGGACCATGTGGCCGCGGATGTTCTCACCGCGCTCGAAGTAGACGTTGACCTCGTCGCCGACCTTGACGGTCAGTTCGCCGTTCTCGTCGATGAACTCGCCGATGCGGATGGCGCCTTCGGACTTGTAGCCGACGTCAACCAGTACCACGTCCTGCTCGATCTGAACCACGACCGCCTTGACGACTTCCCCGCTCTGCGGCTGCCTCAGACTGTCCTGGAAGAGGTCAGCAAACTCGCCACCCATTTCTGCCTGGTCCAGCTCCTCGTCATTATCGTGTAACCGCCTAATCGGCATATCTTTTTTCTTGAACGTACGTTTTTCTTCACCCATTGAAACCGTTACCCCCTCGTGTAATCTCCATATAAAATCGAGCTAATTTAGCACATCGGACAAAAATATCAACCTATTTTATCCTTGTCGATGGCCGAAATTCTTTCCGTCACTTCGTCGATCAACCACTTCGGGGTGGAAGCCCCTGCGGTCACGCCGACTCGCTGCACCCCGTCGAACCAGGCCGGATCTATCTGCCCGGCGGTCTCGATGTGGTGGGTGCGCGGCAAAAACTCCCGGCAGATCTGGGCGAGGCGCTTGGTGTTGGCGCTGTTGAAGCCGCCGATCACGATCATGCAGTCAACCTCGCTGGCCAGCTTCTTGGCCTCTTCCTGGCGCACCGCGGTGGCGTCGCAGATGGTGTTGTAGACCCTGGTCTCGCCGCCGCGGGCGAGGCAGGCGGCAACCACCTCGTTCAAGTGCTCGAAAGACTGCGTGGTCTGCGCCACGACCCCCATCTTGGCCATGCGCGGCAGCCTTTCCACGTCCTTGCCGGAGCTGACCACGTAGACCCGGCCGGTGGCGTAGGAGACGATTCCCTGCACCTCCGGATGCACGGCGTCCCCCACCACGACCACGTCGTACCCTTCCCTGGAGAGCGTCGCCACGTGTTCCTGCGCCTTTTTCACGAAGGGGCAGGTGGCGTCGACGATGGCCAGGTCGGCGCGCACGACGGCTTCCAGTTCCTCGGCGGCGACGCCGTGGGAGCGGATGATGACGGTGCTGCCGCTTTTGATCTCGGCCACGTCCTCGACCGATTTCACCCCCATCTCCTCGAGCCGCTGCACCACCTGCGGGGAGTGGATGATCGGCCCCAGGGTGCAGGTATCGCCCCCCTTGTCGGCCGCGTCGAAGGCGAGATGGGTGGCCCTTTTGACGCCAAAGCAAAAACCGGCGTGTTTGGCAAGTATCACTTCCATGGTTACCCCTTGTCGCCCTGTGCCAGGCGCTCGCGCACGGCGTTCTCCATGACGGTCAGCACCTCGCCTATGGAGAGGCTGGTGGAATCGATGGGGAGCGCGTCATCGGCCTGCCTGAGCGGAGCGTGCTCGCGTCCCTCGTCCTGGCGGTCGCGCTGGATCACCTTGGCGATGGTCTCCTCGAGGGTGGCCGCATCGCCGCGCGCGGCCAGTTCCAGGTAGCGGCGCCGGCCGCGTTCCTCGGCGCTCGCAGAGAGGAAGAACTTCACCTCGGCATCCGGAAAGACCACGGTACCGATATCGCGTCCCTCGAGGATCACGCCCCCTTTGGTCCCCATGGCGCGCTGCATGGCCAGGAGCGCGTCGCGCACCGGCTTTCTGGCCGAGATGGCGGAGGTAAGCAGGCCGATCTCCTCGGTGCGGATCTCGGTGGAGACGTCCTCGCCGTTGGCCAGGACCCGGCAGCTCTCGCCGTCCCGCACGAAGGTGATTTCCAGCCCGCGGCACAGTTCGGCCAGCCCCGCGTCGTCGTCGCTGGCGATGCCGGCACGCTTGGACATGAGGGCGACGGCGCGGAACATGGCGCCGGTATCGATGTGAATGTAACCAAGGCGCCGGGCCAAAAGCCTGGTGAGGCTGCTCTTGCCCGCCCCGGAGGGTCCGTCTATGGCTACGATGACGCCGTTTTCTCTCACTGCACTCAACGCTGTACTACCCCCTCGAGAAGTTCACGGAAGCCGGGGAACGAGGTGGCGATGCAGTCGACGTCGGAGATGGTGGTCTCCCCCTGCGCGACCAGCCCTGCCACCATCATGGACATGGCGATGCGGTGATCGCCGAAGCTGTCTGCGGCGCACGCCTTGAGGGCGGATACGCCGGTTATTTCCATGCCGTCCGGTGTCTCCACCACGGTGACCCCGGCCCGCCTGAGATTGTCGGCCATGGCCGTGATGCGGTCGGTTTCCTTGACCCGCAGTTCCTCCGCGCCGCTTACCACGGTAGTCCCCTGGGCGAGAGCCGCCGCGACGCAGATGGCCGGGAACTCGTCGATGGCGCGGGGCACCACCTCGCCCGAGATGGCCATGGCCTTCAACTGCGCATGGCGCACCCGGATGTCCGCCACCGGTTCGCCGGTCTCGTCGCGCTCGTTCAGAAGTTCCAGGTCAGCCCCCATCCCCTTCAGGATGTCGATGATGCCGGTGCGGGTCGGGTTGATGCCCACCCCCTTGATGACGAGTTCGGCGCCCGGGACGATCGATGCCGCGACCATGAAGAAGGCGGCCGAGGAAATGTCGCCGGGGACGACGATGTCGCGCCCGGTCAACTCGGCACCGCCGCGGACCTTGACGCCGCCGGGGAAGGTCTCCACGTGGGCGCCGAAAGCGCGCAGCATCCGCTCCGAGTGGTCGCGGGAGAGGTGCGGTTCGCGCACCACCGTCTCGCCCTCCGCATAGAGTCCCGCCAGCATGATGGCGGACTTAACCTGGGCGCTGGAGACCGGGGAGTCGTACTCGATACCCTTCAGCTTGGAGCCCTGGATGGCGAGCGGCGCCTTTTCCCCGCCGGCGCGGCCGCCGATGCGGGCGCCCATCTTGGAGAGCGGACCGACCACGCGCTTCATGGGGCGGGCGCGCAGGTACTTGTCGCCGGAGAGGACCGAGAAGAAGCTCTGGCCGGCCAAGAGGCCGGTGAGGAGCCGCATCGAGGTGCCGGAGTTGCCGCAGTCGAGGACGTCGGTCGGTTCCTCGAGTCCGTGCAGCCCCTTGCCCACGATGGTCACCGTCTCGCCGTCGTCGTCGATCTGCACGCCCATGGCGCGGAAGGCCTCCAGGGTGGCGAGGGCGTCCTCGCCGCGCAGAAAGCCCGAAACCTTGGTCACGCCGTTGGCGATGGAGCCGAACATGATGGAGCGGTGCGATATGGACTTGTCGCCCGGAACGCGGATTTCGCCGCGCACGCTCTTGGCGGGTTGAACGGTGTAGCTTTGCATGAAGCACCTCGCGTTGTGTCGGACCTGGTCAGACCGTCGGGTTTGCCGCTTGCGGTCCGCTACTAGAGAATGGCGTCCCGCTTCTGCTTGGAGTTCAGGAAGAACGCCTGCAGGCCGTCGGCATCGCCTTGGGCCACCAGGGCACGCAGCTTCTCCAGGTACACGGAGAAAAAGTCCATCATCTCCAGGATCGCGTCGCGGTTGGTAAGCGCGATGTCGCGCCACATGACCGGGTCCGAGGACGCGATCCGGGTGAAATCCCTGAAACCACCGGCGGAAAAGGAGAGCAGATCGCCGCCGAAACGGTCGTAGCCATCCACGGCGTTCACCAGCGAATAGGCCACCATGTGCGGCAGGTGCGAGATGGCGGCGACCACCAGGTCGTGCTGCACGGGATCCATGAGCGGCACCGTGGAACCGGCCACCTTCCAGAGCTCGACCACCTTCTCCAGCGCCACCGGATCGGTGTTGGCGGTGGGGGTGACGATGCAGCGCCTTCCCACGTAGAGTGTGGAAAAGGAGGCCTCGACGCCGGAGTGCTCGGTCCCGGCGATGGGATGGCCGCCGACAAAGAAGGTTCCCTTAGGCATGAGCGGCTCGCAGGCCGTCACCACGGTTTCCTTGACGGAACCGCCGTCGGTGACGATGCAGCCGGGCGCCAGGTAAGGCGCAATCTCGGCGACCACCTTCGGTATGGTGCAGACCGGTGTGGCCACGAAGACGAGATCAGCTCCGGCCACCCCCTCCCTGGCATCGGTGGTGTAGCTGTCCAGAACGCCCAGTTCCACGCCGCGCTTCAGGTTCGCCTCGCCGCGGCCGACGCCGACCACCTCGTCCACGGCCCCCTTCTCGCGCAGCACGCGGGCCAAGGAACCGCCGATCAGCCCGACGCCGATGACGGCCATCTTCTTGAACCGGACCATACTAATTCCCCCTCACTGGCGCGCCCGGGGGTACGAGCCCAGCACCTTGACGAACTGGCAGCACGTGGACAGGTCCTGCACCGCCTCGCCGACGCCGGGATCGGAGATGTGCCCGGAGAGGTCGAGATAGAAGATGTATTCCCAGGCCTTCTTCTTGAGCGGGCGGGACTCGATCTTGGAGAGGTTGATGCCGCGCTTGGCGAAGGGCTCCAGCATCCGGTGCAGGATGCCGGGCTCGTCGCGCACCGAGAACATGAGCGAGGTCTTGTCGTCGCCGCTGCGCTCGGCCATCTTCCGCCCCACAACCAGGAACCTGGTGAAGTTGTTCACCTGGTCCTCGATGCGGGCCTTGACGATCTTCAGGTTGTAGATGGAAGAGGCGTACTCGCTGGCGATGGCCGCTGCCGTATAGTCCTCGGCCACGATCTGGGCGGCGAGCGTCGTGGAGGCGACGTCGACCAAGGGTACGTTGGGGAGGTTCTCGGCGAGCCACTTGCGGCACTGGGCCAGGGGCTGCGGGTGCGAGTAGACCTTCTTGATGTCCTCGAAGCGCCCGGTCCTGGAGAGCAGGAAGTGGGACACCTCCAAAAGGACCTCGGCGTTGATCTTCAGTTCGCTCTCCATGAACATGTCGAGCGTGTGCGAGATCATCCCCTCGGTCGTGTTCTCGACCGGAACGACGCCGTAGTACGCCTCCCCCTTTTCCACCGCCTCGAAGACGGCGGGAATGGAGCGCTCCGGCGAGAGAGAAGCCGACAGGCCGAAGTGCTGCATGGCGGCCAGGTGGCTGAAGGTGGCGTTGGGGCCGAGGAAGGCGACCTTCAAGGGCTTTTCCAGCGCCAGCGACGCGGAGATGATTTCACGGAAGACGCCGCGCACCGCCTCGGCCGGGAAGGGGCCGGGGTTCGCCGCGGCGAGACGCTCGTAGATCTCCCTCTCGCGGCTGGGCACGTGGAAGTCGCTGCGGTTTTCCGTCTTTACCGCGCCGACTTGCATCACGAGCTTGGCCCGCTCGTTGAGGAGTTCCAGGATGCGATCGTCCACCGCATCTATGTCCTGACGGAGTTTTGCCAGAGTCTGCTTTTCTTTCAAAGCTTTTGGTCACCTTTCAGGAGGGATAGTGGCTTTTTGCGGAGCTGATACTTATAAGGCACCCGTCGCAAATATGCAACTTTTTTTCTCTTTCTCAGGTGACCTCGGGGTGCGCCTGCGGGTTCATCGGGTTCATGCGGACCGCGAGCGAGAAGAGGTAGGGGTAGTCCTTCTGCAGGTGCGCCATGTAGGAGAGCCACTCCATGAGCAGGTAGGTGTGGGCGCGTTTCATGTCACCGCTTAAGTGGTCCATGTCGCTGGCGGGGAGCCCGGTAAGGGAGCGGCGGGCCTGCAGTTCCTCGATCAGGTGGAAAACGGCCCAGAGGAGGTCGGTGAAGGATTCGTGCTCCAACAGGTTCGGGTTCTCCATGAGGGAGAGCATGACCCCTTTCTTTTCGCACAGGAAGGCCCTGAGGGCGGAGAGGTCGCCGGCGCGGGAATCGGGACGGATTTCGTGCTGCTTGAGGAATTCCCTGGCCGCGCGGTAATCCTCCGCGCGCCAGCGCACCGTGACCCCGAGTTTTTGGGAGAGTTCGTGGCCGTCGGGGTAGAAGTCGTGCAGGTCGCGCAGCAGCGGCGAACCGACCTCGCTGAAGAAGATCCCGATGACCATGTTCAGCTTCTTGATCATCGCCTCGCGCTCGCGCTCCTTGAGCACGCGTTCGATCATGAGCGTCACGAAGAGGACGTAGACCGGGAGGAAGGCCACGTTGGACATGAAGTTGAAGCCGATCTCCTCGGCGCGGGGGAACAGGAAGTAGTCGGCCAGATACAGGATCAGGGAAACCAGGAGCAGCAGCCAGACGATACGGTCCTTGGGCAGACGAAGAAATCTCAACGGGAACCTCCTGAAACAAAAGCACAAAGGCTAAAAGCTCTAACGCAAAGGCGCAAAGCCGCAGAGGCGCAGGGACAAACTAAGCGTTTTTGCACATCAGAGGCAAAGGCGCCGGGGGGAATCTCTAAGAGTACGACTGGAAAGCGGGAACACAGGCGGGTTCTTATACTGGGTTTTGCCTGAAAACACAAGATATTGGTTTTTCTTCGCGCCTTTGCGGCTTGGCGTCTTTGCGTTGAGGCTTTTCGCGCTCTAACTCTACCCAATACGCTTCAACCCGTCGGCGATGCGGATGGTGGCGCCGCGCCAGGTGGGGAAGATCCCGGAGACCACACCCACCGACAGGGCCGCGGCCAACTCCAACAGGATGGTCTCGCTGGAAACGCTGAAGTAGGGAAAGTACTGGGCCAGTTCCAACTCGATCCAGTGGGCCGCCGGGAAGGTGGCCGCCACGCCGACCAGACCGCCGCAAAGGGAGATCAGCACCGACTCCCCGAAAATGAGCCCGCCCAGGTGCCCCCCCTTGAAGCCCAGGGTCTTCAAGGTGGCGTATTCCCCGATCCGTTCCCTCGCCGTCATGGCCATGGTGTTGGCCGCCACCACCATGATGATGGCGATCACCATGTAGGAGACGATCTGGATGGCGACCATGATCGCCTCGGTCATGGAGACGAAGCTCATGTGGAACGCCTTCTCCGTTTCCGTCAGGGTCTCCGCGAGCGAATTCTTGAACAGGGAGTCGATGGCCAGCGACACCTCGGGCGCGAGTTCCGGCTTTTTCACCCCCACCACGAAGTAACCGACCTGGTCGGCGCGGCGCGGGACGGTCTGGCGCATGGCCTCGTTGAGGTAGCTCCAGTGGAAGAGGAGGATGCGCTCCTCGGTCGCCTTTTCCTTGCCGTGGTAGACGCCGCGCAGCACGAACTCCCACTGGCCGGGGTAGATGGTCCCCTTCAAGGTGATCAAGTCGCCGACCTTCCAGCCATAGGTCCTGGCCAGGCGCTCCCCGACGATGCACCCCTTGCGGTCCAGGAAGAAGTCGTTCTTCTCCTTGGGCGAGAGCATGAGCTCCGGGTAGAGCTCAAGGTAGCCGCGCGGCTCGATGGCGTAGTTGGCGAAGAAGTTCTTCTGTTCCTTGTAGTAGGCGCCGAACCAGTTGCCGTAGGAGACCGAGGTCACGCCAGGGACGCCGCGGATGCGGTCCAGGTAGGAGATGGGAAGCGGGAAGACCAGCGAGATCGCGTTGCGGGTGACCAGGCGCGTGTCCGAGGCGTGCTCGGCGCCTGAGTACCAAAGTCCCACCAGGGTGCGCAAAAGCCCGAAGGCGAGCACCGCCACGGCAACCCCCACGATGGTGAGCACCGAGCGGAGCTTGTGCCGGAAGAGATTCCTGAGGATGTATTTGAGAAAAAACATCAAAACCTCGGAAAAGACCAAACCATTGGCCACGGAGAACGTCTGAGGAAATCTGAGAAAACCAAAAACAAAAGCAAGAGACTTTGGGGTACCCCCAAAAGACGTTAGGTTCTCTCCGAAGTTCTCGGATTTTCTCCGTGGCTAACGGTTTTACGTGGCCCGGAGGGCCTCGACTATATTCATGCGCGAGGCGCGCAACGCCGGGAGCGCGCCGCCCACGAACCCCATGACGACGGAAAAGAGCAGCGACTTCCAAATGATGCTGAAGTTGAGGGTGAACGAAAAGGCCAGTTCGGAAAAGGAGGCCCAGTTCATGGTGGAAATGGTGATGAGCTGCATGAACGACGCGGCGCAGACGCCGAGAATCCCCCCGCACAGCCCGAGCAGCAGCGCCTCGATGATGAAGGCGGCCAGGATGCTCTTCCTCGGGAACCCCAGGGCACGCAGCGTCCCGATCTCGGTGACCCGGTTGGCGACGGCGGCGTACATGGTGATGGTGGCCCCGATCACGGCGCCGATGGAGAAGATGACGGTGAGCACCAGCCCCAGGATGCGCAAGAACTTGGCCATTGCCTCGGACTGGTCCAGGTAGTACTGGGTCTCGCGCTTCGCCTCGACGGTGAGCCGGGGATCACCCTCCACCCGCGCCTTGTAGGCGTCGAAGGCGGTGGTATCACGCAACCGGAAGATTATCGAGGAGTAGACCGGCCTCCTGAACGCCTGCATCATCTGGTCGCGGTCGCCCCAGATCTCGGAGGAGAACCCGGTGGACCCGGCATCGAAGACGCCGACCACGCGCCAGTCGCGCATCCCGAAACGCAGGGTCTCGCCCAGCCCGCACCCCTTGAAGCGGCGCGACACGCTCTCTCCGGCCACGACCTCGGCGGAACCGGGCCGGGGCATGCGCCCCTCCTTGAGCCGGACCGCGGGGCGCAGCTTCAACGAGGCGGCGTCGATGCCGCGGATGATGACGTTGGAGGGCTTGTCCCCCACCCGCTTTTTCAGATTGATCAGGACCACCAGCTCCTTGGCGAGCAGGGGCTCCCCGTCCGCCCCCACGGCTATCTCGGGCTGGCTCTCCAAAAGCGAGGCCTGGTCCCTCTCCACCGCGCTTTGCACCTCGGAATTGGACGATTTCCGGAGCAGGACCACGTTATCGGAAGAGCCGGTCTGCACCAGGGTCTTTTGCAGCCCCTCGGTGAGCATCAAGGTGGCGGCGAAGACGAAGACGACCAGGGCCATGCCGCTCGCGGTGAGCACCGTGGTGAGCCGCCGGGTCCAGAGGTTGCGGAAGCTGTAGGAATAGGGGATGCCCATCTAGGTCACGCTCAGCTCACCCTTTTCCAGGTGCCGTATCAGGTGGGCCTTCTCGGCGGCACGCGGGTCGTGGGTGACCATGATCACGGTCTTGCCGAACTCATGCACCAGGCGGTCCATGAGCAGCAGGATCTCCTCGGCGGAGACACGGTCCAGGTCGCCGGTCGGCTCGTCCGCCACCAGGATCTCCGGGTCGGTGACGATGGCGCGGGCGATGGCGACCCGCTGCTGCTGGCCTCCGGAAAGCTGGGAGGGATAGTGGTCCATCCGGTCGGCGAGCCCCACCACGTTCAGTACCGCCTCCACGTGCTCATGGCGCTCGCGCCGGCTCAGGTGGGTCAAGAGCAGGGGGAGCTCCACGTTCTCGTAGGCGGTCAGGACCGGGATCAGGTTGTAGAACTGGAAGATGAAGCCGACGCTGCCGGCGCGCCAGCGGGCGAGTTCGCTTTCGCCAAGGCGAGTGATCTCGACGTCGCCGATCTGGATCGACCCTTGATCGGCGCTGTCGATCCCCGCGATGAGATTCAAGAGGGTGCTCTTGCCGGAACCGGAGGGGCCCATCAGGGCGACGAACTCGCCCCGGGCGATGTCGAAGTTGATGCCGGTGAGGACGGGGATCACCTGGGTTCCGCGGCGGTATGCCTTGGAGAGGTTCCTGATCCGGACGATGGGCTCGCTGACTTCGGCCATGATCACTTTTCCGCCGTCTTGACGCGGCTGCCGTCGTGCAACCGGTCCAGGGGCTTGGTGGCGACGCGCTCGCCCGCCTTGATGCCGGAGCGGACCTGCACCAGGTCGCCGAGCTTGCCCCCAAGCACCACCGGGGTCAGTTCGGCCCGGTCCTTGACCACCTTGAAGACGTAATCCTTGCCGTCGCGGTGCACGACCGCTGCGGGCGGCAGGCCGACCAGGGGGGTTCCCTCCCCCTGCCTCAGCTCGCGCTCAAGGAAGGCGACCTTGGCGCTCATCTCCGGGAGGATGCGCCGGTCCTTGTCCAGGAAGCGGACCTTGACCATGACGCTCCCCTTGCTGCGGTCGGCGGTGGGGACGATGGTGTAGAGCGCGCCGCGGAAACGGACATCGGGGAGGGCGTCGAGCAGGATCTCGCAGGGCTGCCCCACCTTGACCTTGGCAAGGTTCGCCTCGGAGACGTCGGCCTCCACCTGAAGCGAGCCCATGTCGGCCATGGTGACCACGGCGGCCTTGGCGTTGGCGGCGGCGGCCAGCGGCGAGACGATGTCGCCGACGTCGGCGTTCTTGGTGAGCACCACGCCGTCGAAGGGGGCGCGGATCAGGGTGTAGTCGAGGGAGGCCTCGGCTCCGCTCAGGGCGCTTTGGGCGCCGTTTATGTTGGCCTGGGCCGCGGCCACCGCGGCCGCCGCGCGCTGGTAGCGGGCCTCGGCGGTGTCGTAATCGGCCTGGGCGATGATCCCCTGCCCGATCAGTTCCTTGGCGCGGGAGAGGGCGCGGCCGGCGTCGGTCCGCTCCACCTTGGCCTGCTCCAGGTTGTCGCGCGCGGCGGAAAGGGTCGCCGACGCCTGCCCTTTTTGGGCGGCCACGTCGCGGTTCTCCAGGCGGGCCAGCAACTGCCCCTCGCGCACCACGCTCCCCTCCTCCACGCCGAGCCATTCCAGCCTGCCGGTCGCCTTGGAGGAGACCGCCGCCTTTCTCTGGGCCACCACGTAGCCGCTTGCGTTGAGCAGCGAGATGGTCTGCGACGGATAGACCAGGGAAACGGTGGCCACATCCACCTCGACGCTGCGCCTGGTCGCCGCGATCCAGATCCCCAGCACCAGGGCCAGGAGCACCAGCGCCGCCACCACCTGCTTGCGCCGCCCTCTCGGGGCGCCGGCGGCGGGGGTGGAGCGTTGTTTGTCGATGGTAAGTCTGTTCAAGTCATCTTGCGCCATGCCCGGTCACCCCGATTAACGGATTCATAGAAGCGGAAGCTAACACATTTTCTGATGGGTGGGAAGCCACAATGCGGCTACAGCTCTTCGACCAGCAGGTCCACGATCTGCAGGTCCGGCCGCTCGGACACCAGCCAGTACTCCAGTTCCTGCAAGAGCTGACGGGCGCGGGTGGCGCTCGGGGCGACGGTTACGAAGCAGAGCTCGGCGTCGGCGGGTTGGTCGTTGAGGGCGCTCTCGGAACAGGCGACGTTGAACCGGTTACGCGCACGCGCCAGCACGCTCTTCACGATGGCCCTCTTCTCCTTGAGGGTGCGGCTTGGCAGCAGCAGTCTCATCCGCAGCAAGGCGACGTGCATCGAGATCCTCCTTAGACAAAGACAATGGTGCGATTCTACCACATCACCCGCGTGCTGGAGCAGCGGATCCGGTATACGGCTCAACTCGGTCCGGGCACCCTGTTCCAGGTTGTTTTGACGTGGCAAATTGAGTACACTGGCGTCGCTCAAATCAGGAGGCGTCATGAAGAATATTCTGCTGACTTTATCCGCGGTCGTTATGCTTTTCTCCCTCGCCGGCTGTGCCGCGACGCTGCCGGCACAGCTACCGGCCGGGTTCCAGGTCAAACCAGCCGGACGCTCCGACGTCGGCGCCCCGTTCCAAGCCGGCACCAAAGGAGCCGTGGCGGCGGTGGCGCAAGGTGCGGTGGAACTCACCGACAAGCAGGGTCGGAAGGTGAGGCTTGCCGACCGGCCGGCCACCGCGATCAGCTTTTCCCCAGGCGGCGAGAAGGTGGCGCTGGTGCTTCCCGTGCAGAACGCGACGCTGCTGCGGATCGTCGACCTGGAGGGCAAGACGCTCGGTGAAACGAGGGTCACCGGCAAGGTCACCTCGGTCGCCTGGCGCTCAGAGAATGAGCTGCTGGCCGGGGTGCTCAAGATCACCAAGTTCAGCTTCGGCTCGCAGATGGCGACCCATCTGCTCCAGTGGGACGGCAAAAGCACGCCGGTCGACAGCACCATAATCGATATCACCTTGCGTCCGCAGGTGGCGAGCCTGCCCGAAGATGTGCTTTACGACCAGCTCCACATCGCGGTCTCGCCCTACCGGGACGAAATCGCCTTCACCTCGCTCAAGGATCCGCCCCTTTTCGCGCCGTACCTGAAGGTGCTGGTACGCAACCTGGACACCGGCGGCGGCTACGAGGTGGGGCAGGTGCCGCTTGGGGCGGGGAAGGTCTTTTACACACCGGACGGGGAATCCCTGGTTTTCGCCCAGGGGGTTGAAGCGACCCGCAGGGTGTCGCTGCCGGAAGGAAAGGAGCTGGAAACCTGGGGGAGCCCGGCCATCAATCCGGCGGCCTCACCTTCCGGCACCTACCTGTTACTGGACGGCCACCTGTACCGGAAGGGGAAGGAGATCGCTTCCGTCCCCCCCGACGCCAGGGGGAGCTTCCTGCCCGACGGTTCCGGGCTGGTGCTGAGCTACCGAGGGAACCTGTTCCACGTCTCCGGGCTTGACGACGGTGCGCCGGCGGCGCTGCGCCCAGACCTGGAGCGGGTGCTCAAACTGCGCAGGCTCCGCAGCCAGGGGCTGATCACGGAGCAGGAGTACCGCAAGGAACTGGAACCGAAGGAGCCGGCGCGATGATGAAAGCGATCTTTGCCGCAGCCTTTTTCTGTCTGGTGCCGCTGGCCGCTCACGCCGCCGAACCATGCCTTCCCTGTCACGCCGAGAAGACCCCCGCGGCGGTGGCGCAATGGCAGGGAAGCGCCCACGCCAGGGCCGGAGTCGGCTGCGAGAAGTGCCACGGCAGCGACCACGACAAGATCGTGAAGGGCGAGGCCAAGGTCGGCATGAAGGTATGCGGCCCCTGCCACCAGAAGGCTTACCAGGAGCACCGCGCCAGCCGTCACGGCATGGGGCTGCACTCCGGGTGGGGCTGCACCAGGAACCTTCCCAACCGCAAGGAGGGAGAGTGCCGGTTCTGCCACGAGAAAGGGGACGAGATCCCGCGCTCCGAGGTGCAGTGCGCCCGGTTCCTGAAGCAGTCGCCGGAGATGGGGGAGATCGGCTGCAATTACTGTCACAGCGTCGAGGACGCCTGCGACTCCTGCCACTCAAAGCACATGACCGACCTGAAGATCGTGCGCGATCCCAACTCCTGCGCCAAGTGCCACATGGGTCCCGACCACCCGCAGTGGGAGATGTGGCAGACCTCGCTGCACGGCACGCTGAACGCGAGCACCGGCAGAAAGACCGGGCCCGACTGCCAGACCTGTCACATGCCCAAGGGGACCCACAACGTATCCATCGGCGTCACCATGAACTCCGGAGGGGTCCCCTACCCCGCCGCCAAGGCCGAACCGGCCCGGGCCGACATGGTCAGGATCTGCAGCGACTGCCACGCCCCCTCCTTCGCGAAGAGGGAGCTCGAGCGCGGCGACCAGGTGCGCGGCCAGAGCCTCGCCATCCTGAAGGAGGCGGAGCACGTCATCTGGGACCTGAACGACCGGGGGCTCCTCGACCCGATGCCGGAAAACCGACCGCCCCACCCGCTGAGCGGGCCGCGCCTGGTGACCGACAGCCAGATGCTCTACGAGGACACCTCGCACATCGAGCGGCTCTTCTTCAAGATGAAGAAGTACGACTACGCCCGGACCGTCAAGGGGGCCTATCACCAGAATCCGGCCTACACCCACTGGTACGGCAACGCCGAGCTGAAGATGGACCTCGTGGACATCAAGGGGGAGGCGAGCCGGCTCAAGGAGCGGGGGAAGAAGGGGGAGACCAAGGCGGCCGCCCCCGGTGCCGAGGACGAGTTGAAGGTGCTGAAGAACAAGTTCGATAGAGGCGCGCTGAGCGAAGAGGAATACGCGAAGGCGAAGGCGAAGGTGCTGGAGAAAATGAGGTAAAAACCAAACCGTTGGCCACGGCTTGCGGGCAAATTCAAAAGACTCAGGCTTTACCTTCAAAAGCCTTTAAGGTGTTCTCCGATTTTCTCGGACTTTCTCCGTGGCCAATGGTTTTGGCTCTTTGGCCTTTTTAACTTGCCCCCCAAGGGCAAAAGGTGTATCCATGCTGTCCCCGTTCGCGCGGGACAAGAAAAGCAAAGTGAAGGAGAATCATCGATGGGCATCCTCGCCAACACAGTAAGCGTCTGCCACTTCAAGGTCCAGGGGGATCTCCCGCCGCAGGAAGAACTTTACGCCTGGATCACCAAACAGCTGGCGGCGAACAGGTTCAACCCGATCGACCAGGGGACCGAGGAAATGTCGGTCGGCTGGGTGCACCTGGACGACTCCAGAATAGCCGACTTCGACTCCCCCGCGGCCTGCTGCCGCGAACACTACTTGATGTTCACGCTGCGCCGCGACAAGCGCGCCGTCCCCTCGGCGGTGCTGAAGGCGCACCTCGAGAAGGCCAAGGAGGAGTTCCTGGCGGAGAATCCCGGTTTCGCCAAGGTGCCCAAGCAGAAGAGGGAGGACCTCAAGGAGGCGGTGCACGCGATGCTCCTGTCGCAGACCCTCCCCACCCCGGCCACCTACGACGCGGTCTGGGACACCAAGACCGGCATCCTCACCTTCAGCTCGCTATCCCCGAAGGTCATCGAACTCTTCGAGGACATGTTCAAGAAGACCTTCGAGGGGCTCAGGGTCTCCGCCTTCCATCCCTACGCCCGGGCCGAGAGCGTTCTGGACGAGGGGAACAAGGTGCTGCTGGCGCAGGCCAACAAGGCCGGCGGCGACAACTACCTCGAGTTGATCAAGGAGAACCAGTGGCTCGGCACCGACTTCATGCTCTGGCTCATGTACCAGACCATGAACGAGTCCTCCGAGTACAGCGTCAACCAGCCGGGCGTGCTGCTCGCCAAGGAGCCGTTCGTGGCCTACCTGGACGACCGCGTGGTGCTGCTTGGTTCCGGCGAGAACGGCGCCCAGAAGATCACGGTGGCAGGCCCCCAGGATCACTTCAACGAGGTCAGAAGCGCGCTCTTGAACAAGAAGCAGATCACCGAGGCCACGCTGCACATGGAGGCGGGCGACGACCACTACAAGCTGACCTTGAAGGGTGAGCTGTTCCATTTCGCCTCCTTCAAGTCCCCCGCGGTGCAACTTGAGAAGGACAGCACGGTGGACGAGGCGATGGAGCGGGAGGCGGTCTTCTTCGAGAGGATGCTGCTGCTCGAGAAAGGGACCCAGCTCTTCGACTCGGTGTTCGCCACCTTCCTGAAGCTGAGGCTCGGCAAGGAGTGGGAAGAACAGGCGACGGCGATCCAGAAATGGCTCAACGTCTGCACCTACTGCAACAGCCAGCTGGCATAACCGCTTCGGCGTACCGGCAGCACAGGCATACAACAAAAGGGCGCGGGGGAATTTCCCCCGCGCCCTTCTTACGTCCGGTGCCTATGGCCAGGTATGCGGATCAGCAACGGTTCCCGCGAACCTATTCGCCGGAGCGCAGCGCCTTGACGATGCGGCCGCCGCCGACCAGCTCGTCCCCCTGGTAGAACACCACCGACTGCCCCGGGGTCACCGACTTCTGTGGCTCCTCGAAGAAAACCTCGCCCAGACCTTCCCCCAGGATCTTCACCCGGCACTCGATGGGCTGCTGCCGATAGCGGATCTTGCAGGTGGTCTCCACGGCATCCCCCTCGACCGGGACCACCCAGTTCAGATCGCAGGCGAGAAGCCCCGGCGCGAACAGCCCCCCGACCTCGCCGACCACGACCCTGGCGCTGTCCGCATCGATGGCGACCACGTACAGCGGCTCCTTCCAGGCAATGCCCAATCCCCTTCTCTGCCCGATGGTGTAACGATGGGTGCCGTTGTGGCGTCCGAGCACGGTGCCGTCCACGTGGACGATCTCTCCGCTTCTCCCCTCGAGCCCGCCGTCCTTTTCCAGGAAGGCGACGTAATCGTCGCCGGGGACGAAGCAGATCTCCTGGCTGTCGCTTTTCTGCGCCACCGGGATGCCGAAGCCCTCGGCCAATCTCCTCACCTCGTCCTTGCTCGGCATATCCCCCAGCGGAAAGATCACGCGGGCCAGCTGCCGCTGGGTCAGGGTATGGAGGAAATAGGATTGGTCCTTGGCGAGATAGGCCGCCTTCAAAAGGTGCCAGGTTCCGCTTTCGTCCCTGCTGGTCCTCACGTAATGGCCGGTGGCGAGGTAGTCGGCGCCCAGTTCCAGCGCCTTGTCCAGGAGCAGCCCGAACTTCACGTACTTGTTGCAGCGCACGCACGGGTTGGGGGTCTCCCCGCCGAGGTACTGGGCGCGGAAGTCCTCCATGATGAGACGGCCGAACTCCTCCTCCAGGCGCACCTGGTGAAACTCTATGCCGAGATACTCGGCGACGATCTGGGCGTCCCCCTTGGCCTGAGGGTCCTCGCCTTCACGCTTGAACAACTTCATGTTGATGCCGATCACCTCCGCCCCCTGCTCTTTGAGAAGCGCCGCGACCGTCGATGAATCCACGCCGCCGCTCATGGCGACGGCTACCTTCTTGCCTTTATAGTTTGCTGACATGTCCGCTCCGTTATGCTGCCGTTTGCCGCGCATCCATACTTGACCGAATCGCGGCTGCAAGGCAACCTTTTTCTCCCGGGGCCACGCTTATCCCGCGCCACGCCGCTCCGGCTCTCAAGTTCCAGCGCCGCCAGCCGATTTGTATTGTTATGGCTTGGCCGGGTGCATTAAACTGTCTCCTGGCCGTAGCCCAGTACAAGGAGAATCGCCATGCCCCTGTCGCTCACCATCAGGCGTCTGCTGACGAACCAGCCCATCGACCTCCCCGTCTTCCACCCCATCGCGGTGAGGATCCTGCACCTGCTGCAGACTCCCGACTTCACCATGACCCAGATCACCGACCTCGCCAACGAGGACCAGTCCCTGGCGGGCCAGATCCTCAAGATGGCCAACTCGCCGATGTACATCGGCCGGGTCCGGACCGAGACCATCAAGGAGGCGGTAGTCAGGCTGGGGGGGCAGGAAATCGCCAACCTGGCCATGGCGGCGTCGCAGGCCAGCTTGCATACCTCCGAAAACAGGACCATCAACAGGTTCATGCAGTCGCTTTGGCTGCACAGCCATGCCTGCGCCCTGGGGAGCCGGTGGCTCGCGCGCCACGCGGGGTACCCGCAGCACAGCGACCAGGCTTACATGGCCGGACTGCTGCACGACATCGGCAAGTTGTACCTGTTGAAGGCGCTGGAGCGACTGAACCAGATGGGGGTGGCGCACGCAGCGCTGGAGGAGGACCTGCTGCTGGATATTTTCGCGGAACTGCACGTCGAGCAGGGGTGCCGGCTCATGGAGCACTGGAACATGCCCAAGGTCTACTACAACGTGGTCGCCAACCACCACGACGACAACTTCGATACTCAGGACATCGTGCTGACGGTGGTGCGGCTGGTGAACACGGCCTGCAGGATGAAGGGGATCGGCCTTTTGCACGACCCGGAGATCGATCTCGCCGAGCAGACCGAGGCCGCCATGCTGCAGCTTAGCGATGAAGAGATGGATGACCTGCTGGACGTCCTGGATGACTCTCAGGAACTGGTGTTGTAAGAACTCTGATACTCCAAAATGATGGGAAGGTCGGCGTCGGCCCACTCCAGCTCCAGCATCCGCCCGGGGGGCAGCCAGGTCATGGCGGAGTGCTCGTGCAGGACGATGTCGCCGGATACGATGCTGCAGACGAACGGGTAGAGGGTCACGTCGAAGGTCGGGTAGCTGTGGGTGGTCGGCGTGAGCGGGCGCCCCACCGCTATCTCCACCCCCATTTCCTCCACGAGCTCACGCTTCAGGCACTCCTCGCGCCCCTCTCCGGGCTCAATCTTCCCACCGGGAAATTCCCACCGCAACGGCAGGTTCATGGACGCGCTGCGCCGGGCCGACAACACCAGCCCATCACGCTCGATGATGGCGCAGGCTACGTGGACGTGTTTTCGCTCTGAGTATGTCATGACGCGGCACTATAGCATCTTTGGCCGGCACCAAACACAGCTAATTTGGGACAGGCAGGACGGCGTCGGGGTCCGGCAGCACCAGCGGGATCTGCAGTTGGAATACCGAGCCGCCGTCGGGAAGGTTCTCGGCCCAGATGCTGCCGTCCATCAACTCGGTCATGCGCCGCGCCAAGGTGAGCCCGAGCCCGAGGCCGGGGTAGGAACGGGTGATCGAGCCGTCGGACTGGGTGAAGTCGCTGAAAATGCGCTCCAGGTCGGCCTGGTCGATGCCGACGCCGGTGTCCGAGACCGAGAACTGCAGCATCTGCTCCCCCGCGACTTCCTGCCGGCGCACCTCCAGCCCCACCGCCCCCGCCGGGGTGAACTTGACCGCGTTCCCAAGGAGCATGGTGAGCACCTTGTGCAACATTCCCTGGTCGCTGACCACCGCTTCCGGCAGCGCGGGTTCGACCTGGACGTTGAAGGTGAGCCCCTTGCCATCGGCCAGGGCCTGGGCCTCCATGATCACGGTGTCCAGGAAGCTTTTGAGATGGAAGGGGGCGTTCTCCGGGGCTCCACCCTCCCCTTCCAGGCGGCTGGTCTCGATGAGATCCTCAACGATCCCCAGCAGTCTCAGCGCCGATTTCTGCACCATCCCAAGGTACTTGCGCTTGTTGCCGTCCTCCTCCTGGTTGAGCACGAGGTCGGTCATGCCGATGATCGGGGTAAGCGGCGTGCGCAGTTCGTGGCTGACGCTGCGCAGAAACTCCTTCTTGGCGCGGTCGGCGGCGCTCGCCAGGGTCTCCAGGAGGTCGCGGTAGCGCTTGAGCTCCAGGTGGTTCTTGACCCGTGCCCGGACGATGTGCGGGCTGATCGGCTTGGTGAGGTAATCTATGGCGCCCAGCTCGAGCCCCTTGATCTCCTGCTCCTCCTCGATCATGGCGGTGACAAAGATGATCGGGATGTCCCGGGTAGAGGGATCGTTCTTCAGGATGCCGCACAGTTCGAAACCGTCCATGCCCGGCATCATGATGTCCAGCAGGATCAGGTCCGGCTTGTCGGCACGGATCAGTTCCAGGGCGTCCAATCCGCTGGTGGCGAAAAAAAGCTCGTAGTCGTCCCCCAGGCTCTCGCTCAGGATCTCGATGTTGGCGGGGGTGTCGTCGACTATCATCACCGTCTGGCGTTTCATAGCTACTCCCTGTTATCCGGATGGGGCTCTTGCGCGGTCGGGAAGATGGACAGCAGCTGCCGTGCCTTCCTGAAATCAAGTTTTTCCATGCAGGCCTGGAGCGCCTGCAGTTCGTTGACGAAGCGGCCACGCGGCACCTGGCTGCAGAATTTCTCGAACTGGCGCTTGGCGTCCAGGCTGTTCCTGGCCAGCAGGCGTTCCAGCTTCGTCTTCTCGGCGGCGAACCGGTCCGGCTCGAAGGAGCCCTGGGCTGCCGTCCGCACCGGCCGCGCCACCGGCTCGGAAACCGGCGCCGGTTCGGCCTGGTGTGCGGCGGTACGGGAAACCGCCCGGATCATGCCGTCCACCAGCAGCGAAGGGCGCACCGAAGCGGGATACACCGCGCTCACCCCCCACTCATCCCCCAGTTGCCGCACCGCCTCCACCTGCTCCGCCGGCACCGTGGCCAGGACCGGCACGTCGTTGTGGTACCGGCTGGAGATGGTGCGGGAGAGCTGCTCCAGCCCGTCTTCGCCAGCGGTCGCGGCGTCGATGACCACCATGTCGAACGGGAACTGCCCCGCGACCGGTGGTTCCTTGAGTGCCTCGCTGGCCGCGGCGAAAGTCGGCACCGCCTGCAGGTCGATCGGCATTCCCTGCAACATCTCGGCGATCCCCTCCACCGATGCGGGGTTGCCGTCCAGCACCAGGAGCCGCAGGTTGCGCAGTTCCTCTTTACGCGCCTCCTTGATGGCCTTCCCGGCAGCCGGGACGGCGAAGCCGACCGTGAAGGAAAAGCTGCTCCCCGCGCCGGGGACGCTCTGCACCTTCAGTTCCCCTCCCATCAGTTCAACCAGTTGCCGGCTGATGGAAAGCCCCAGGCCGGTGCCGCCGTAGCGGCGCGTGGTGGAACTGTCCGCCTGGGTGAAGGGGGTGAAAATGCGCTCCATCTGCTCGGGGGTAATACCGATGCCGGTGTCCTGGACGGAAAAATTCACCTGCACCACCCCGGCTTCCTGTTCGACCGGCTTCACCGCGACCACGACCTCGCCGCGGCCGGTGAACTTGAGCGCATTGGCGATCAGGTTGTTGAGCACCTGTGTCAGGCGCAGCGGGTCGCCCAAAAGTTTCCTGGGGAGTTCCGGGGCGAGCCGCATCTTGAAGTCGAGCCCCTTTTCCTGTGCCTTCAGGTGGTGCATGTCCGAGATGTTGCCCAGCACCTCCTGCAGGCTCAGTTCGGTCTTTTCCAGCTCCAGCTTGCCCGCCTCCATCTTGGAGAAGTCCAGGATGTCGTTGATGATGTTCAGCAGCGTCCTGCTGGCGGAGCAGATCTTCTCGAGGTACTCGCGCTGCTTGGGCATGAGCTCCGTCTTCAGGGCGAGGCGGCTCAGCCCCATCACCGCGTTCATCGGTGTCCTGATCTCGTGCCCCATGTTGGCCAGGAACTCGGTCTTGGCCTGGCTGGCAGCCTGCACAAGGTCGCGCTCCCGGCGCAGCTCCTGGGCCTCCCGCTTGGCGGTTACGTCCTCGATAACCCCGATCAGGTACTTGGGCTCCCCTTTTGGGCCGCACACCAGGGACTTGGTGAGGTTCACCCACACCACGGACCCGTCCTTCCTGAGCTGGCGCATCTCGATGCTGTAGTTGTCGATCTCGCGGTTGACCAGGCGGGAGAGCTGCCCCTGCTCGGCGGTGCGGTCGTCGGGGTGGATGGTCTGTTCCAGGGTCCACCCCAGGAGCTCCTCCTGGCTGTACCCCAGGATGTCACAGAAGCGCCGGTTGATCCTGATCAGGATGTCGCTCAGTGCGATGTGGCAGATCCCCACCGCCGCCTGCTCGAAGGTGTTGCGGAAGCGCTCCTCGCTCTCCTTCAGCTGTTCCTCGGCCTTCTTGCGGAAGGTGATGTCGGTCAGGACGCCGAGCAGGGCGTACACCCGCGCGTGGTCGTCCTTGAGCGGGATCAGGGCCTTGCTCACCCACCTGCCGTCCCGCTCACGCTGCTCGTCCCGCTCGACGGCGGTCCCCGCCGCCATCACCCTCTCGTCCTCCTCCTGGCGCTTGCGGGCCAAGGGGGCCTCGAAGAGGTCGTAATCGGTCTTGCCGAAGACGTCGGCTGGCTCAAGTCCCAGTTCCCTCGCGAAACTTGAGTTGCAGGAGAGATAGACCAGGTTGCAATCCTTGAGGAAGATGCGCTGCGGCAGGTTCTCGATCAGTCCCCGGTATCGTTTCTCGAAGAAAAGGGCGCTCTCCGCCTCCTTGCGTTCGGTGACGTCGTGCACCACGCAGACCACCCGCAACGCCGTGCCGGAATAGTCCCGAAACACCTCGCCCACTTCGGAGAGGTGGCGCTGGCTGCCGTCGGGACGAACCACGGGATATTCAACGACAAAGGAATCGCCGCCGGACAGGGCCCTGGCGACGGCAGCCTCCACCGTCTCCCGCGCCGGCGCCGGAAGCAGGGCGAGGAACTGGGCGAAGCTCTGCGGCGCCTCCTCGAACGGGATCCCGAAGATGCGGCACAGTTCCTCGGAACAATCCAGGCGACCGGTGACCACGTCCCAGTCCCAGCTCCCGATATGGGCGATGCGCTGCGAGATGCGCAACTGCTCCTCGCTGCGCCTCAGCTCGTCCTCCGACTGCCGGCGCCACTTGAGGCGCAGGGCGTGCAGCCCCCCCACGAAGACCATGGCCAAAGCTCCGACCGGTCCCGCCTGGGGGCGGCAGACGGCCGCGACCAGGACCAGGATCAGGCAGGCGCAGATGCCCAGGGCCAGCGCGCTTCGGCTGTGGATTGCTGCGGATCGGGAGATGAACAACATGGGCTCCTTTGGCCACCGGAGGGGGTGCCTGATCCCGCTGCGCGGCTTTCCAAGCACTCGAACGCAGCGGTCGCCCCACCGTCTGCAGGGGCATAGCCACATTATCGGCGCGCCGCGTTAAAACATTAATGAAATTAGCGGGAAGCGGAACGGAAATTGTGGCGTTTTCCCCCACCCCCAGCCTCCTGTGGCGTGCTCCCCGGAATTGCCTTTGTCGGGACAGGCGCCATTTTTTGGAACGCTCTATGCTCTTTAACCGGGTAACCTGTCCGTCCGGGCAGTTCCAATCGTCGTAAGGAGGTGAAATTCATGGGAAAGGCTGTCCTGTACGTTCGCGACGAGGATCTCCTTGAGAGCCTAAAAAACAGGCTGAGGGAGCGGGGTTTTGCTGAAATAATAGCGTCCGGGAGTTCGGGCGAGCTTCTGAGCGAGGCCTTGGCCAACCATCCGGAGGTGGCCGTCGTCGAATTCCGGACCGGTGACCAGGACATCGTCGGCACGGTAAGAAAACTCTGGGACAAGCTGAGCCTTCCGATCGTGATGATCGCGGAAAGTCGCGACCTGGAGGCCGTGCAGACCTGGGGTGAGTCGGCGGTCTCCACCGTTCTGGCCAAGCCGGTGCGCGAGGAGGAACTGGTCGCCGCGCTGGTCCTCTCCATCGCCGCGGCGCGGCGGGTGGAGCGGCTCAAGGAGGAGGTCTCCTCGCTGAAGGAGAGCATCGAAAGCAGGAAGGTGATCGAGAAGGCCAAGGGGCGGCTCATGGAGCGGGACAAGCTCTCCGAGGCCGAGGCGTTCCGCAGGATGCAGCGCCTCGCCATGGACCGCAGGATCTCGATGCGGCAGCTGGCCGACGCGATCCTCCTCACCGAGAGCATCGCCGGCTGACTGTAGATTCCCCCCCGTGGGAAAGGGAAAAGAAACGGTTGACACCAGTGGCTCCGTTACCTATATTTCATGATGGTAAAGGGGAGTAGCTAACGGTTGACACCGCAACCGACCCGTGTTCGTCAAGACGGCCATCAAGGCCCGGACATGGGGCATGACAATCCTGTCAGAGCAGGCAAGACCTTTATCCAGTGCAACGCGCCTGGGTAAAGGTCTTTTTATTTGACCAGGTGACTCGGCAAGGGGGTAAGTCATGAACAGATTCAAGACAGCGGTCCTGCTCACCACGCTCACGCTGATCATGGTGGCGCTCGGAAGCGCCATCGGCGGCCGGGGCGGCATGTACCTCGCCTTCATCATGGCCTGCGCCATGAACCTCTTCTCCTACTGGTTCTCCGACAAGATCGTGCTGCGCATGTACGGCGCCCAGGAGATCACCGAGGCGGAGAACCCGGCCTTCTACGGCATGATCAGGAGGCTCGCCGTGCAGGGGGGGCTTCCCATGCCCCGGGTCTACATCATCCCCTCGGAGAGCCCCAACGCCTTCGCCACCGGCAGGAACCCGGAGCACGCCGCGGTCGCCGCGACCGAGGGGATCCTGCGCATCCTCACCCCGGAGGAGATGGAGGGGGTGATGGCGCACGAGCTGAGCCACGTCGCCAACCGCGACATCCTCATTTCCACCATCGCCGCCACCATAGCGGGCGCCATCTCCATGCTGGCCAACATGATGCAGTGGGCCGCCATCTTCGGCAGCCGCAGCGACGACGAGGAAGGTGGGGGGTGGGGCGGCCTCGCCCTCGCCATCATCGCGCCCATCGCCGCCATGCTGATCCAGCTCGCCGTCTCCAGGAGCCGCGAATACCTGGCCGACGAGAGCGGCGCGAAACTGTGCGGCAAGCCGCGTTCCCTGGCCAGCGCGCTCAGGAAGCTGGACCAGGCGTCCCGGGCCCTCCCCATGTACGAGGCACGGCCGGCGACGGCGCACATGTTCATCGTCAACCCGCTCAGCGCGGGGATGCTGATGAAACTTTTTTCCACGCACCCCCCCATGGAGGAGCGTATCGCCCGACTGGAGCAGATGGGGCATTAACCGGAGGGAGTTTTGACCAACAGAGAGATGATGTGGATCGCCTTCGCGGGGATCATCACCGTGATGTTCATCCTGGACCTCTTCGTCTTCAACAGGAAGAGTCACGAGATACGGTTTCGCGAGGCGCTGGCGTGGACGGCAGTCTGGGTCGGCCTCGCCATGGCCTTCAACGTCGGCGTCTGGTACGTGCTGGGTTCGGCCAAGGCCCTGGAATTCCTCACCGGCTACATCATCGAGGAGTCGCTTTCCGTCGACAACCTCTTCGTCTTCATCATGATCTTCTCGTACTTCAAGGTGGCTAGGGCGCATCAGCCCAAGATACTGAAGTGGGGGATCATCGGGGCGCTGGTGATGCGCGGCATCTTCATCGTGGTGGGGATAGAGCTCATCGAGCGTTTCCACTGGATGGTCTACGTCTTCGGGGCGGTGCTGATCTACACCGGTTTCAAGATGGCCTTCGGAGGGGACGAGGAGGTGCACCCGGAGCACAACCCGCTGGTGCGGCTGGTGCGCCGCTTCATCCCCATCACCAAGCGGGCCCTCGGCGACCGTTTCTTCATCAGGAGGCGCGGCATCTGGGCCGCGACGCCGCTGTTTCTGACCCTGGTCGTGGTCGAGTCGAGCGACGTCATCTTCGCGGTCGATTCCATTCCCGCGGTGCTCGCCGTTACCCACGACCCCTTCATCGTGTACAGCTCCAACGTCTTCGCCATCATGGGGCTGCGCTCGCTGTACTACCTGCTGGCCAACGTCATGGAGATGTTCGCCCATCTGAAGCTCGGGGTTTCCGTGATCCTCGCCTTCGTCGGCGGGAAGATGCTCCTGTCGAACCTGGTCGAGATCCCGTTACAGCTTTCGCTGGGCGTCATCATAGGCTCGCTGACCATCTCCATCCTCACCTCGCTCATGGCGGCGAAAAGGCATAGGGGCTAGGGACTGGGGGCTAGGGGCTAGAAAAAGCAAAGGCGGGCCAAATGCCCGCCACTGCCAACAGTTCCACTTCTAATCCCGCAGTCCACAGCCCCCAGGTTTCGAAGCCGCTGAGTCCCTAGTCCCTAGTCCCTAGTCCCTAGTCCCTAGCCCCTAGCCCCTAGCCCCTAGCCCCTCGTCTTTCTTAACAATGCGCACCTGGGTGATGCCGGTGCGGGTCACTTCCTCGCAGGTCAGCAGGTATTCGCCCAGCTCGACCGTCTCGCCCTGCTCGGGAAAACGCCCGATCCGGTTCAGGATCAGCCCCGCCAGCGTGTCGTAGGGAAGGTCCTCGCCCAGGTCGACCTCGAGGAGGTCCTCGAGATCCGAGATGGAAATGAGGGCGTCCACCAGGAAGCTCCCGTCCGCCAGCACCTGCACCCGGCTTGGTTCCCCCACGTCATGCTCGTCCTCGATCTCGCCGACCAGTTCCTCGAGTAAGTCCTCCGTCGTTACGATGCCGCTGATGCTGCCGTACTCGTCCACCACGAAAGCCATGTGCACCCGGCTCTTCTGCATCTCCTTCAGCAGCTCACTCACCTTCTTCCCCTCGGGGACGAACACCGGCGGGCGCACGATGGAGCGGATGTCGAAGTCGGGCTCGCGCACCATGCGCCCCAACAGGTCCTTGCCGTGGATGAAACCGACCGTCTCCTCGATGCTGCCGAGGTACACCGGGTAGCGGGAGTACATGTTGTCCAAGACGCCGTTTAGGATCTCGTCGTTGGAGAGGTTCAGGTCGAAGGCGACCACGCGGGTGCGCGGCACCATTACCTCGCGCACGGCGGTGTGGGTGAAGTCGAAAAGGTTGTCGATAAAGGTGTGCTCGGTCTCGCTGAAGATGCCGCTTTCGTGCCCCTCGGCAACGATGTGCTGCACCTCCTCGCGGGTCATGAAGGCCGTCCCCTCCCCCTTGAGTCCGAAGATGGCCAGGGTTAACTTTGTGGAATAGCTGAGAAAGGAGACCAGGACCCCCGCCACCCGGGCCAGGAAGGTGATGGATTTCACCACCCGCAGGGCGACCGGCTCGGCGTACTGCAACCCGGCGGTCTTGGGGACCAGTTCCCCAAGGATCAGTTGCAGGTACGAGATGGCGCTGACCACGATGCCGATGGCGAGAGGCTCGGCGGCGTTGCGGATCATGGCGATGGAGGAGACCTGCAGCACGGGGCGAATGTAGTCGACCGCGATGACGCCGCCCACCGCCGAGGCGGTCGATCCGACTACCGTGACGCCGATCTGCACGATGGCCAGCAGGCGGTGCGGGTCGTTTTGCAGCGACTCCACCAGCGCGGCCCGCTGGTCCCCCAGGGCTACCAGTTGTGCCACCCTGCTTTTGCGAATGGAGATGATGGCGAATTCGGCGCAGGAAAAAAAACCGTTCAGCAGGATGAGGACGGCGATGACCAGCAGTTCAACAAAGACGGTGTCCAATTACCCTCCGGGTTAGTTCATGGGGGTCGCGGCGGCCGCGACTGCCAAAGCTCAACAGATGCTCATTTTCAACGCTAACCGGGGTCTTGTCAACCTTTTGTGTGGCTAAGGGTGCTAAAAGAGACGGCGCTGTGGCCGGGCGGAGGGATTCGCATCGAAGGCGAGAGAAGCGGCCACGCTCAGGTGGCCGCTTCGTCGATCTGTTCCGCAGGTGACTACTTGCCGATCTTGAAGGAGAGCAGGAAACGCTCCTCCCCGCAGACAAACGGCATCACCAACGATTCCGCGCTGGAAATGCTCTCCAGGGCGTAGTCGTTGCCGTAGATCACCGTCGGTATCGAGAGGTTGATGTCGGCGCCCTTGGGGGAGAAGATGTGTTTCACGTCGCCTCCCACCATGTTGGCGATCTCGCCCATGGCGTCGTTGACATCGTCGTCGACCTCGGTGACATCCATGCCGAGCATGTTGGAGGTGACCTGCAGCGCCAGCTTCTTCGGGCAGTGGATGGCCAGGATGCCCGAGTGGCTCCCGGCCAGGCCGACCATGCTGGTCACCGTTTCGTGAAAGGTCAAGACCGGCTCATCCAGGGGAGGCTCGTCGACCACGTCCAGCATCACCATGGTGGAAAAGACCCCCTTGGTGATGTCCGCGATGGTTTTCCTGACCTCGTCCTCGGTGGTGTTGGCCTCGCTGAGCACCGCTGCATCAAGCCCCATGTTCCGTCCTCCTCACCCGCATCGATTAGGTAGCGTAGTCCAGCACCTGACTGAAGAAAAGCAGGTAGATAAAGATGCGTATAAATGCATTCGGCAGATATGCGCCGGTCTTTAGCGAATTTTTAACAGACCAGGAAGTCCCCCCGGGCCAGGGCCTGGCAGAACTCGGGGATCCCGGAGAGTTGGCGCTGCATGACCTCCCGCACCTCGGCCTCCACCTCGGCGACCGTGCGCCGGGGTTCCATGACCAGTTGCGCGTTGGCCATCTGCGGCCGGTCCACCGGGTCACCGATCCGGCTCAGCAGCATGACGTAGGCCCCGCGCACACCCGCCACCGACTTGCAGATCTCCCGCGCCATCCGGTGCGACAGCACGTTATAGATCTTGCCGACGTGGCTCATCGGGTTTTTCCCCGCGGCGGCCTCGGTGCCGATGGCACGCGCGATGGGGATCAGGCCGTTGACGCGGTTGCCCCGCCCGACCTGCCCGGAGTCGGCGTCCTCGGCCGAGGTCCCGAGCAGGGAAAGGTAGACGCCGGCGAGGCCGCGCCCGGCCCGGTCCAGCGTGTTGTAGTGCACCCGGGTGCGCTCGAAGCCGCGGCACCCCCGCTCCAGGAAGTCCCGCATCTCCATCTCGACGGCGTGCTTTCTCTCGAAATACTCCCGCTCCGAGCCGATGCGCCCGGCGAGAAGCGGCATGGCGACGGTCAGGTCAAGCTCGGTCCCGTTTCTGAGCCCCATCACCTTGACGTCCTCGCCGGTCTCGGGGAAGAGCGTCTTGAACCGCCCGCTGTTCAGTTCCCGTTCCAGGGTGAGCACGGCGCGCTCGGTCGGGCTCAGGGGATAGTAGCCGACGGCGGCGGAGGTGTCGTTGGCCCCCCTCACCGCGCCGGGGCGCGCGAAGATGTCGGTCAACTCCTGCGAGCCGGGAGCGAGCTTCAGCCGGTAGCTCACGTGGCGCTCGGGATCCACGTGGCGCAGGTTGCGCGAGATCCACGCTTTGGCCGCGCCGACCGCGATGTCGTGCACCGGGATCTCCTTCCCCGCCAGGCTGAAGGTGGCGCGGTCGCCGATGGTGAGCTCCATCGGCTCGATGACCTCGCCGCCGCCGAAACGCATCTCCACGCGCCCGGCCGCCAGAAGCCCCTTGTCGATGTTGTGGTGGAGGATGGTGCCGAATTCGGAGAGGTAGGCCTGGGAGAGGGCGACCGAGATGGAGTCCATGATGCAATCGCAGATCTGGTCCGGGTGTCCCGTCCCCTTGCGCTCCACAATCTCGACCCGTTGCTGCGTGACCTGCGTGCCGTGAAACTCTTCCACCACCAGCATCGTCTTCCCCTTTCTCCGCGCGGCGCAGGATACGGCCGCCCGGGCAACCCGAAAATAGTAGCCGAAAAAGGTGGGGGCGCAATTGGAGACGGCATTGGGTCCCCCCTCCCGCCTTCGCGGACCGAAGCGCAACGGCGCGCAGGCCCGTCAAGGGAGGGGGAGAGCTGGAAGCGACAGGACACGCTGGACGGGAAGAGAAGGTTAGAAGTGGCGGCGCACCACGAAGCCGCCGCGCGAGATCTTGTTCTGCAGCCAAAGCCCGAGCCAGAGCTTGATGAAGCGCCTGGTGGCCGGGATCAGGAAGAAGATGCCGAGGAAATCGGTGAAGAAGCCGGGAGTGGTCAGGAGGACGCCGCCGATGAAGATGAGGGCGCCGTCGAGCAGTTGCGCGGCGGGAAGCCGCCCCTGGGAGAGCTCGTCGCGGATCTGGCCAAGCACCCTCCCCCCCTGGTGCCGGATCAGCCAGGCGCCCGTGAGGCTCATGAAGAGCAGAATGGCGACCGTGGCCGCCCCGCCGATCACCTGGCCGACCTTGATGATCAGGTAGATCTCGATGACCGGCACGATCAGTAAAATGAGAAACAGTCTGAAGAACATGGCGCCCCGTTACTTCTTCATGTCGATGCCGTAGCTCTTGATCTTCCGGTGCAGGTTGCTCCGCTCCAGTTCGATCGCCTCGGCGGTCTTCGAGACGTTCCAGTCGTTCTCCTCGAGCTTTTGCATGATGAACTCGCGCTCGAACTCCTCGCGCGCCTCCCTGAGGCTCGAGAGCTCCAGCACGCTGTCGAGCTTCCCCCCCGCCCCTTCCCGCCCGCCGGCGGAGACGAAGTCGTCGGGGAGGTGGTTCATGGTGATGGTGCCGCCGGGGGTCATGATCACCAGCCGCTCCACGATGTTCTTCAACTCGCGCACGTTGCCGGGCCAGTCGTAGCGCTTGAGCGACTCCATCGCCTCGGGGACGATGCGCTTTCTCTCCCTCCCCTCCTGGTCGCAGAAGGCATCCAGGAAGTAGCCGGCCAGAAGCGGGATGTCCTCGCGGCGCTCCCTAAGCGGCGGGACCTTGAAGGGGACCACGTTCAGGCGGTAGTAGAGGTCCTCGCGGAAGGTGCCGTTCTTGATCTCCTCCTCGAGGAGCTTGTTGGTGGCGGCGACGACACGGACGTCGACCTCGAGGGTCCGGGTGCCCCCCACCCTCTCGAACTTCTTCTCCTGCAGGATGCGCAGCACCTTGGCCTGGGTCTTGAGCGACATGTCGCCGATCTCGTCCAGGAAGAGCGTGCCGCCGTCGGCCAGGTCGAACTTTCCCTTCTTCTGCGCCACGGCCCCGGTAAAGGCGCCCCGCTCGTGCCCGAAGAGCTCGCTCTCGATCAGCTCCTCGGGAATGGCGGCGCAGTTGATCTCGATGAAGGGCTTGTCCCGGCGCTGGCTGTGGTAGTGGACCGAGCGGGCCACCAGCTCCTTGCCGGTGCCGTTCTCGCCGGTGATGAGGACCGACGCGTTGGTGGGCGCGACCAGCCGGATCTGCTCGGCGAGCTGCTGCATGGCGGCCGAGTTGCCGATCATCTCGTACCCCTGCTGCACCTGCCCCCGCAGCGTCGCGTTCTCCTCCTTGAGTCGGTTCATGGCGAGGGCGTTCTCCACCGTCACCACCACCTTCTCCAGGGAGAGCGGCTTCTCGATGAAGTCGTAGGCGCCCAGCTTGGTCGATTTCACCGCGGTCTCGATGGTGCCGTGACCGCTCATCATGATGACGTTCAGGGCCGGGTGCAGCTCCTTCAGCCGTTTGAGGGTCTCGATGCCGTCCATCCTGGGCATCCAGATGTCCAGAAGCACGAGCCCCGGGAGCTCCTTCTGGCAAAGGGCGAGCGCCTCGACGCCGTCGGCGGCGCAGACGGTGCGGTACCCCTCGTCCTCGAGGATGCCGGCCAGGGAGGAGCGGATGCCGTCCTCGTCATCGACTATGAGAATGGTCTCGGTCATGGTGGTCCCTTCTATCCGGGTAGCCCCGCCTCTTTTGCCAGCTCGCGCCAGGCCGGGATGCTCCGCTCGATCATCCCCTGGTCCACGCAGTAGGCGATGCGGAAGAAGCCGGGGGCGCCGAAGCCGGCGCCGGGCACCAGCAGGATGCAGTGTTTCTGCGCCATCTTCACGAATTCGACGTCGTCGGCAAGCGGCGACTTCGGGAACAGGTAGAAGGCGCCGTCGGGTTTCACCATGGAGAAGCCCATGGCGGTGAGGGAGTTGTAGAGGAGGTCGCGCTTGACCCGGTAGGCGTCGATGTCGACCGAGACGTGCTGCAGCCCGGCCACCAGGCGCTGCATCAGGGCCGGCGCGTTCACGAAGCCGAGCACGCGGTTGGAGAAGACCGCCCCCTCCATGAACTGCTCCACGTTCTTCATCCTCGGGCTCGCGGCCAGGTAGCCGATGCGCTCGCCGGGAAGCGCGAGGTCCTTGGAGTGCGAGGTGACGATGACCGAGTTCTGGACGTAGCGGAAGATGTTGGGCACGCTCTTGCCGTCGTAGGCGATGCGGGCGTAGGGCTCGTCGGAGATGACCAGGATCTGTCTGCCGAGCTCCGCTTCCTTGGCGGCCAGCATCTCCCCCAGTGCCTGCAGGCTCTCCGCGGGGTAGATGACGCCGGTCGGGTTGTTCGGGGAGCAGATGATGATGGCGCGGGTCTTTTCGGTGACCGCCGCGGCGATGGCCGGGATGTCGAGCTGGAAGGTCTCGCGGTCGGTCCAGACCTCGACCGGGACGCCGCCGTGGTTGTCGATGTAGAAACGGTACTCGACGAAGAAGGGGGTGAGGAGGATCACCTCGTCGCCGGCGTTCAGGATGGTCTTCAGCACCACGTTCAGCGCGCCGCCGGCGCCGCAGGTCATCACCACCTGGCTCCCCTGCACCGGGAGATCGGAGGCGGCGGAGAGCATGCGCGCCACGGCGTTCCTGGTCTCCAGGTAGCCGGCGTTGTTCATGTAGCGGTGCATGCCCTGGACCGGCTGCTTGGCGAGCTTCAGGAACTCGGCCTGGAACGCCGCGGGGGGCTCGACGTCGGGGTTCCCCAGGGTGAAGTCGTACACCTTGTCGGCGCCGAACTCCTTCCTGAGCTTCTCACCCTCCTCGAACATCTTCCTGATCCACGACGATTTCGCAATAAATCCGGCGATCTTATCAGCGACGGGCATGCTTCCCCTCCTTGGTTTTGGTGTCCAATTTTTTAACACATTCCGGAATAGGGGGCAAGGCGTATTACCCCGGGGGATCAGGCCACCAAAGCACCATTCTCATATTTCCCTGCAACAGCCGCGGCAATCATGCTATAGTGCGGCCCTTGCCTTGCCATATGACCCACGAAGGAGGAAACCAATGAAGAAGAATTGGCGCATCGAGACCCAGGCGATCCAGGAAGGGTTCGTCCCCAAGGACGGCGACCCGCGCATCCTGCCCATCTATCAGAGCACGACCTTCAAGTTTTCCAGTGCGGAGCACGTCGCCAAGCTGTTCGACCTCGAGGTCGGCGGGCATTTCTACACCCGGCTTTCCAACCCGACCGCGGAAGGGTTCGAACTGAAGATCGCGGCCATGGAGGGGGGCATCGCGGCCATGGCAACCTCCAGCGGACAGGCGGCCTCCACCATCGCCGTCATGAACATCTGCCAGGCGGGCCAGCACGTGGTCGCGGCCAGCACCCTGTACGGCGGCACCTATTCGCTCTTCGCCAACACCTTCCCCAAGATGGGTATCGAGGTGACTTTCGTCGACCCCGAGGCGGACGAGGCGACCATCGTCGCCGCCTTCCGTCCCGAAACCCGCTGCCTGTTCGGTGAGACCATCGGCAACCCCGGCCTCAACATCCTCGATTTCGAAAAATTCTCCCGCATCGCCAAGAAGATGCAGGTACCCCTCATCATCGACAACACCTTCCCGACGCCGTACCTGTGCCGGCCGTTTGACCACGGCGCCGACATCGTCATCCACTCGGCCACCAAGTACATCGACGGCCACGCGACCAGCGTGGGTGGCGTCATCGTGGACAGCGGCAACTTCGACTGGGGCAACGGCAAGTACCCCGAGATGACCGAGCCGGACGAGAGCTACCACGGCCTGCAGTACCTGAAGACCTTCGGCAAGCTCGCCTACATCGTCAAGGCGCGCGTGCAGCTCATGCGCGACATCGGCGCCTGCCCGGCCCCCATGAACGCCTTCTTGTTCAACCTGGGGCTCGAGACGCTGCCGCTTCGCATGCAGCGCCACTCGGAAAACGCCCTCGCCATGGCGAAGTTCCTGGAGAAGCACGAGGCGGTTTCCTGGGTGAGCTACCCGGGGCTCGAGAGCCACAAGAGCTACGCCCGGGCGCAAAAGTACCTCCCCAAGGGGGCAAGCGGCGTGCTCACCTTCGGCATCAAGGGTGGCGCCGCGGCGGGCAAGAAGTTCATGGAGAGCTGCCAGCTGGTGGCGCTCGTGGTGCACGTGGGCGACGCGAGGAGCTGCGTCCTGCACCCGGCCAGCACCACGCACCGCCAGCTTTCCGAGGAGCAGCAGATCGCTTCGGGCGTCACCCCGGACCTGATCCGGCTCTCGGTCGGGATCGAGCACATCGACGACCTGATCGAGGACGTGAACCAGGCGCTGGCGGCGAGCCAGAAGTAACGGCGGCGAGGAAGCCAGGGGCAGCGCGGCCGGGGCAAGAGCCTCACCCGGCCGTCGGCCGTCCTCTCCCGGAGGGCGAGGGTAAATCTGTCCCCGCTAAGGGTGCCAAGGTGTAGCCTGAACTCTGCCGCGGGGATTACCCGAACGGCGTCTGACGAGAAGGTGCCCCGAAGGGGCGGATGAGGGGCTGGAAGCAGCAAGCACTTCCGCAAAAAGAAAGGGGCGAGTGGATTTTCCACTCGCCCCTTCGCTATTCCCGCCTCAGCGGTGCGTACCGCGGCCGGCTACTTGCCGCAGCACTTCTTGTACTTGATGCCGCTACCGCAGCTGCAGGGATCGTTACGCCCGATCTTGGGCGAGGTCCTCACGATCGGCTGCGCGGTCACCGCCTTGCCATCGGTGAAGAGCCAGGTTTCCTTCTCCTTTTTGAACAGGGCGCGCTCGTGGTGCACCCGGTCCTGCCCCTGCTCTTTCCAGCGGGCGATGAACTCCACCTCGCCGGTGACGTCGTCCTTGTCGCCGTCCTTGGTGGAGACGATCTCCAGCCCCTGCCATTCGGACTTCTCCGCCCACTCGCGGGTCCCCTCAGCGTCGTACCCCTCGCGGTGCTTTGGGTGGGTGCTCTCGAATATGAAATCGGTCTCGACGTTGGCGTACGCGGCGTAACGCGCGCGCATCAGCGCCTCTGCCGTCTCAGCGCGGCGCTCCCCCTTGATAACGGGGCGACAGCATTCGGCGTAGGCCACGCCGCTGCCACAGGCACACAACTCCATCAGTTACTCCTCCTCATTGCTCTTTATGTGCTGCTTGAATCAGACTTCGTAGTCGGCGGCGACCACCGAAGAGCAGACGCTCCTCATGTAGGCGGCCACCTCGTTGGCGTGGTACGGATGCACCTGGTAGGCCTGCAGGTCCTCCAGGGAATCGAACTTGGTGTACAAAGCGATGTCCGCCGAGCGCTCGGAGCGGATCAGGTCCACCCCAACCTCGAGATGGCGCAGCAATTCCACCTTGCCGTCCATGCTCAAAAGACGCTGCCTGGCGGCCTCTACGTTCTCAGCGGTGGCCTCTTTGAGCTTGAAAAGCACTATATGCACGATCATGTGTAGCCCCCAGAATCAGTAATGACGTTCTCCGGATACCTGTAATACATCGGCGCCCGCCCCCCTGTCAACGGTGGCAGTCCCCTGAAGAAAAAAAAGTTGTTGCGCGGTCGAAACAATGCTGCTATAAGGACCAACAGGATCAAAAAGGTCTTTTTTAAAATTTCATGCAATGGAGGATTAAATGACTGGCGCTTTGAGATTCATGAGTATAATTGTACTGGCGTTTCTCATGATGACCGCACCTGCCCTGGCGGGAGGCAAGGTCCTTTTCGACAACGGGCACGGCGAACGCTTCCAGGTGAAGGAGCAGGGACCGCTGCAGCTTTCCGGGCTGGCCGAGGTGATCCAGGGGGCCGGACTCGAGGTCGCCACGGTGGACCAGCCTCTCTCCGATGACACCCTCTCCGGCGCGCGCGCCCTGGTCATCAGCGGCGGCTTCGCCCCGCTGCACCCAAACGAGATCGAAGCGGTGGTGAGGTTCATCGAAAACGGCGGTCATGTCGCCATCATGCTGCACATCGCGCCCCCCATGGCCTCCCTGTTGAACCGGCTGCAGGTGAGCCACAGCAACGGCGTGGTACAGGAGCGCGAGAACGTGCTCGATGGTGACCTGCTCAACTTCCGGGTCGTTCGCCTGAAGGAGCACCCCCTGTTCAAGGGCGTCACCGATTTCAGCGTGCACGGCGCCTGGGGGCTCATCAACCAGACCGACAGCGCCCAGGTCATCGCGGCCACCGGATTCCAGAGCTGGGTCGACCTGGACCTGGACCAGAAGCAGGCCAAGGAGGAGACCGCGTCCTTCGGCATCGTGGTGGCCGGCACGGTCGGCAAGGGCTCCTTCCTCGTCTTCGGCGACGACGCCATCTTCCAGAACAAGTTCCTGGAAGGCAACAACAAGATCTTGGCGGCAAACCTCGCCGCCTGGCTCAAATAGTTCGATCAAATCAACCAACCAAACAGGAGGGATTCAATGGCACAGGCTTTGGAAATCTACAAGTGTGAGATGTGCGGCAATATAGTCGAGGTGTTCCATGCCGGCGGCGGCCAACTGGTCTGCTGCGGCGAGGAGATGAAGCTGCAGAAGGAAAATACGGTCGACGCTTCCAAGGAGAAGCACGTGCCGGTTATCGAGCGCGGCGCCGGGACCGTCACCGTCAAGGTCGGGAGCATCCCGCATCCGATGGAAACCGCCCACTACATCGAGTGGATCGAAGTGATCGCCGACGGCAAGGTCTACCGCGCGCAGCTCCAGCCGGGTCAGGCGCCGGAAGCGACCTTCCCGATCAGCGCCGCCGACATCAAGGTCCGCGAGTACTGCAACCTGCACGGCCAGTGGTCCGCGTAGACCCGCACACCACGCTTTGGACGTACAAAGGGGGGACGGCGAAAGCCGTCCCCCCTTTTCATTTGCTGCAGCCGGGGGGAGGCAAATCCCCCCTGTCCACCCTTCGCGAAGGGGGGACGGCTTGGTCACGTGCGGCACTTCGTGGCTGAGGATGCCCCAGTGCCGCCGGTCTCCCTTTACGCCAGCAGGTGGCTCGCGACGTTGATGTTCTTCAAAAGCGGGTCCACCGGCGCGATGATGGAAGCGTAGCGCTTCCCCCCCTGCGCGGCGAGGGTGACCAGTCTCGGCGTTTCCAGCGCCCGTCCCTGTGCGTCGATCAGGACCTTCACCGACGGTTCCGCGCACTCCATCGGGTGCGGCTTGAGCACCAGCGCGATCTCGTTGGTGTCCAGGCGCACCAGGCTCCCCACCGGGTACTCCCCCATCATCGTTTCGAACTGCTCCACCAGCTCCCCGTTGAGCGAGGAGCCGGCCAGGCGGTGCATGATCTCCATGGCCTCCTTGGGGAGGGTCGGGCGCTGGTAGGTGCGCAGCGTGGTGATGGCGTCGTAGCAGTCGGCCACGGAGACGATCTCCGTGTAGAGACCGAAGTGCATGTCCCGCGCCCACTCGGGGTAGCCGGTGCGGTCGTGCCGTATGTGGTGCCCGAGTACCGCTTCCGCCACCGCGGGGGGGATGTTCTTCATCTTCCTGACGATCTCGGACCCTTCCTCCGCGTGGCGCTTCATCTCCTTGAACTCGGTGTCCGAGAGCTTGCCGGGGCTGTTCAGGATGGTCTTGTCGATCTTGGTCTTGCCGATGTCGTGCAAAAGCCCCGCCGTGTTGATCTCGTGCAGCGCCTCCTTTTCCAGGCCGAGAAAGGCGGCCAGGGTGAGCGCCAGGATGCCGACGTTGACCGAATGGCTGAAGGTGTAGTTGTCGTAGTCCTTGATCATGGCGAGCCCGAGCAGGGTGGTCGGCTCCTCCATGGTGACCGAGACCATGTTCTCAACGACACCGTTGATCCACTCGCCGCTGGGGATCCTGCCGTTGTCGATCTCGCGCATGGTGTCGCGTACCGCCTTCAGCGCGTCACGGTAGATGGCCGCGGGGACCAGGGCTTCCTTCTCCCCCTCCCCCTCTCCGGCGACCAGCTCGTCGATGCCCAGCCGGATGTTGCCGATCCCCTTGCGTTCCAGCTCGGCGGGAAAGGTGTCGGGGCCGATCTGCCGGGTCGCCAGCAGCGCCGCGAAGCCGAACAGGTCGTCGGGGGTGACGCCGGGATAGATGGTGACGGCATCGACCCCTTTCTGCAGCAGGCGCTCCACCAGCTCGATCACGGCGGCGTTGGGGGCGACCAGCAGGCACCCCTCGATGAAGAAGGTCCCTTCGACCACCCCCAGGTGCAGCTCGTGACGGTCCCCCATCATCTCGCCCATGAGGACGACCAGTTCCTGCAAGGGCTGGCGCACCGCCGGGTGGGCGAGCGGATAGAGCAGCACCGACTTTATCGAGGCGGTGAACAGCATCGCGGCGCGCTGCACGTCCTGTTTGGTGATGTCACTCATGCCCGGCGTCCTTCTGCGCCGTCGCCTGCAGCGCGGCGGCCGCGGGTCCGGCCAGCGCTCCCTGGCCCGAGGCGTATCCCTGCAGGAAGGCCCGCGCCTGGTCCCCGCCCAGGGCGGCGATGGCCTCGATGGCGACCAGCTTCTGTTCCAGGCGGCGGGTCGTGCCGAGCAGGCAACGCCTGCGCACCAGCTTGAACAACGCCCCCAGCGCGCGCCGGTCGCCGATACGCCCGATGGCCCGCAGCGCCTCCAGCTGCAGCGCGTGCAGCTTCCCCCTCAGGTCGCGCCGCGCCGCCAGCCGCAGCAGTGGATCGAGGGCCGCCTGGTTCCTGCAGTTCCCCAACCAGGAGATCGCCTGCAGCGCGGTGGCCTCGTCCCGCTCCTGCACCAACGACAGGAGCAGGCTGGTGGCCTCCATCCCTCCGACACGCGCCAGCGCCCTGATGCTCTCGGTGCGCACCCTCCCGTCCGGGTGGTACGCGGTCAGGGCCAGCCCCTTCACCGCCTCGCGGTTGCCGATCTCCCCGAGGATGGCCACGGCCATCTGCACCACCTGTATCCTGGCGTCCTTCAAAAGGGCGAGCAACTGGGGCTGCGCCTGCGCGCCGATCCGGACCAGGGCGGTTGCCAGGGCCTTGCGCGCGGTCCTGCTGCCGGTCGCGGTCAGGCGCCGGATCACGGCGTCCACCACGTCGCCCCCCGCGAGCCTGAGCATGCGGCAGATCCGCTCCTTGTCGGGAAAATCCACGTCCTCCAGGTGATCCAGCAGGTGTTCCGCCATCTCCCCAAGAATGAGCTGTTGCAGCACGGTGTGCGCCGCCTCCCGGCAGGCCGTGCTCCTGGCGGGATCGGCCTGCTGTTGCACCAGGCGCGTCAGCACCACGTAGAGCCGGTCGAAGTTCCCCTCCAGCTTCAACGGCAGGGCCTTTTTCAGCAAGAGGCGCGCCAGCTGCCGGTAGCGCTCGTCGTCGGTCTCGGCGGCGAGCGCGGCGAGGATCTCGTCGATGCCGGGCTCGCCCCCCTCCCCGGCCACGCTTCGCTGCGTCTGGGACGACTCGGCGGGATTTTCCTCCAGGACCTCGGCGCCGCTGTCGCCCGCCTCGTCCTCGGACTGCCCGGCCGTTTTCTTGGTGAATACCGCCGTCACGTCGATCTGGTTCACCATCACGGCGGAGACGCCGTTTCGGGCCAGCATGCCGGCCACGCCCCCCTCCTCGGCGATTTTTTGCGGCGACACCGCCAGCGCGGAAAGAAGAGCCGAGAGATCCGCCAGGGAGAGCTCCGGCAGGAAGGTGAGCCGCTGCAGCTCGCGCGCGAAGAGTTCCTGTGCCAGGGCCTTGGTCATCGGATTGCTTTCGACGGGCTCCTGGCGGCCGGCGATGGCGAAGCCACCGCGCTGCACGATGAGGGTGACGCTGCCGTGCCGAACGAGGTTGGTGACAGCCTGGTAGGCGGAATTGAGAATCTGCGAGCGCAGGGGATGGTTGTCGGGATAGAAGGAAAAGGCCTTCAATGCCTTGGAGGTTTCGGCGAGCGCTTTCTGGCAGGCGACGCCGATATCTTCACTGTCTTCGAATAGATTTCGTTGGTCTTCCGGCATTTTCCATTCCCGTTGATAGGACGCCAGATTCTAGCCGAGATAATGATAATTATCAAACAATTTCGCAGCGGTCGTGATGACCGCCTCGGCTATAGTATCTCACCGTCGCTTGTACCATGCTCAAAGGTCCGCTGCCAACTCATTTCGCAGCGAACACCGGCCGCGCATGTTTTTCATACATTGGTGTTGCTCTTGATGCCATCGCGGATAGAATTAGGTGACGTTTTCGACCATACAAACAGCCGCGAGGTGACATTGCCGAAAAACAGCACCAGCAGCCTTGATTCAAGGACCGTCCAGTCCGCCCTGGAGGCCCTGTCGCGCGAAACGAAGCAATCACGGCTCGCCCGCGTCTTCCCCTTCCTCGGCCCCGCCTTCATCGCCAGCGTCGCCTACGTCGATCCCGGCAATTTCGCCACCAACATCCAGGGGGGGGCGCAGTTCGGCTACCTGCTGCTCTGGGTGATCATCACCAGCAACCTGATCGCCATGTTGATCCAGACGCTCTCGGCCAAGTTGGGGCTCGCCACCGGCCAGAACCTCGCCGAACACTGCCGCAACCAGTTCCCCAAACCGGTGTCCATCGGCATGTGGATCATCATGGAGGCGGTGGCCATGGCCACCGACCTGGCCGAGTTCATGGGGGCGGCGCTGGGGTTCCAGCTCCTGTTCGGCATCCCGCTTCTGGCCGGGGCGCTGCTCACCGCCCTGGCCACCATCGCCATCCTCGGCATGGAGCGCTTCGGCTTCAGGCCGCTGGAGGCGGTCATTTCCGCCATGGTCGCCGTCATCGCGCTCTGTTACGTGGCCGAGATCTTCATCGTCAGCCCCGACTGGGTCGACATCGCGGGGCACGTTGCGCGCCCCCGGTTCGCCGGGAGGGAGAGCATCCTGCTGGCCACCGGCATCATCGGCGCCACCGTCATGCCCCACGCCATCTTCCTGCACTCGTCGCTCATGCAGGGGAGGATCGTGGTGAAGGACCGGCGGAAGCTGCGCACCCTGTACCGCTACGAGATCATGGACGTGGTGATCGCCATGGGGATCGCGAGCTTCGTGAACATGGCCATGCTCATCATGGCGGCGTCCACCTTCTACGCGACCGGCAAGACCTCCATCGCCACCATCGAGGAGGCCTACCGGACCCTGGAGCCGCTTTTGGGCCCGGCGGCCAAGTTCATCTTCGGCGTCTCCCTGCTCTTCTCCGGCCTCTCCTCCAGCAGCGTCGGCACCAGCGCCGGCCAGGTAATCATGCAGGGCTTCATCCAGCGCCACATCAGGCCCTGGATCCGGCGCGTGGTCACCATGGCGCCGTCCTTGTTCGTCATCGCCATGGGCTTCGACCCGACCCGCACCCTGGTGATCAGCCAGGTGGTGCTTTCCTTCGGGCTCCCCTTCGCCATCGTCCCGCTGGTGCTGTTCACCCGCCGCCGCGACCTGATGGGTGACCTGGTCAACAAACCGGCGACGACCGCCTTTGCCGCGATGGCAGCCGGCCTCATCGTCGCCCTCAACATCTACCTCATTGTCTCAACCTTATTCCCAGGATGATCGCCATGTTCAAGCACATTCTCGTCCCGATGGACGGATCGAAACTCGCCGAGGCCGCCCTGCCGGCGGCCCGTTTCATGGCCGAAAAGCTGCAGGCCCAGGTGACCCTCTTCCACGTGGTGGAGAAGGACGCCCCGAGCCAGGTGCATGGCCAGAAGCACCTGACCGGCCCCGAGGAGGCGCACGCGTACCTGCGGGAGGTCGCCCTCACCTGGTTTCAAGGCGTCTCGAAGGTCGAGTGCCACGTGCACGAAACGGAGACCCCGCTGGTCTCCGAGAGCATCGTCGCCCACGCCGCCGAGCTCGGCCACGACCTGGTGGTGATGTGCTCGCACGGGCGGGGCAAGGCCTTTCACCTGCTCTTTGGTTCCATCGCCCAGAAGGTGATCGCGGGGGGGACCCTGCCGGTTCTGATCACCCACCCCGACGAGAACGGCGAGCCGCCGCCGTTTTGCTGCGGCCAGATCCTGCTGCCGCTCGATACCGACCCGGAGCACGAGAAGGGGCTGCCGGTGGTGAAGTCGGTCGCCCGCATCTGCAACGCCGACCTGCACATCACCACGGTGATCCCCACCTACGAGTCGCTCCCGCCCGACCAGAAGGTGTCGGCGCGCACCCTGCCGGCGACCGCCGCGCGCATGCTCGACCTCGAGGCGCGCGACGCCTCCGAGCACCTGGCAGGGGTGGTACAGGAACTGGTCCGGGAAGGTATCCACGCCTCGGCCCACGTGCTCCGGGGTGATCCCGCGGAAACCATCGCCCGGGCCGCCCAGGAGGCGAAGATAGATCTCATGGTGCTCCCCACCCACGGCAAGACCGGCATGGCCGCCTTCTGGACCGGCAGCGTGGCCCACGGCATCTGCAGCCGCAGCAGGTGTCCCCTGTTGCTGGTCCCCATTTCCGAGCCGTCTGGCTCCTGAGCCGCGCGCGGGCAGAGCGGACGCAAAAAGGGAAGGCCCAAAACGGCCTCCCCCTTTTTTTCATCGCCCGTGACGCCGGGCGTTCATGCTCACGTCTCCTCGCTCTTGTTCCTATTTCCTTCCCGACCCCTTGCACATGGTGCAGGGAACTTCCTCAACGTCGTATCCGGACTGCCGGGAAGCCATCAGGATTTTTCCTCTGCCGTTGCATTTGGGGCATCTCGATCCAAGCATGGCGCTCCTCCTTTGACAGTAGCTATCTTCTTCTGTGCCAACAATTTTATCAAAAAAGCGTAGAATGGGGTAGCTACAACTCTACCGACACCCGATCAGTTCAATGACACACAGGGGCTATGACATTTTCATCAAGGGAGGTGACCATCATGGCATGCAACAAAGAGACGCACAGCGAGCACATCTGCGCCCTCACCGCTAGAGGAGAGATAGACAAGGTCCACCAGCTCACGCTGCAACCCACCGTCGAATGCGGCAACTGCGGCGCCAAGGCCAGGGACGTAGACGCGGTGTGCGACCCGGTGCAGCTCCCCGAGGCGGGGTGGCTGGGAGACTGAGGCCGACAGCCACCATGAAAAAAGGGGAAAGTCGCGAGACTTTCCCCTTTTCTTTTGCGCTTGATTACCGCTGCAGCCTACCTGCCGCTGCGGCGGGCGGCGTGGTTGCCGGGACGCTGCGCGCCGGCGCGCTGCCCTTCCCCCGCGCCGGGGCCGGCGGGGCGGCTCCCGCCCTGGCGCTGCCCGGTCTGCTGGCGGTTGCCGCCGGCGCCGCGGCTGTTGCCGGGCTGTGCGGCTCTCCCGCCGGCGGGCGCACTCTTGGCTTCGGCAGGCTTGCCCTGGGCCGCGGCGGCCGGCTTCCTGCGTTGCGGCTCGCGGGGCGCCCGGGCGAACTCGGCGTCTTTTTTCGGGGCGGGGACCGTGTAGTCGAAACCTTCCACGCGGCGCCGCTCGATCTTCGCGCCCAGCACCCGCTCGATGCTTTTCACCATGGCCTCGTCCTCGCCGGTCACCATGGTGAAGGCGTCGCCGGTCTTGGCGGCGCGCCCGGTGCGGCCGATCCGGTGCGTGTAGGCCTCGGGGGTGTCGGGGATGTCGTAGTTGATGACGTGGGAGATAAGGGAGACGTCGATGCCGCGCGCGGCGATATCGGTCGCCACCATGATCTGGTAGGTACCGTCCCTAAAGCCGTCCAGCGCCGCCTGCCTGCGGTTCTGGGACAGGTTCCCCTGCAGGCTGGTCGCCTTGTAGCCGGCCTTCTCCAGCTGCTCCCCCACCCTCTTCGCGCGGTGCTTGGTCTTGGTGAAGATGAGCACGCTCTCGGTGTCGGTGTGCTTCAAGAGCTCGAAGAGAAGCGGGGTCTTCAGGTGCTGCCCCACCGGGTAGAGCGCGTGGGACACGGTCGCCGCGGGGGCGGTGCGGCTCACCTGCACGGTCACCGGGCGGCACAGGATCTCGTGCGCCAGACGGCGGATGTCGTCGGGCATGGTGGCCGAGAACATGAGGTTCTGCCGCTTGCCGGGAAGCGCACGGAGGATCTTTCTCACGTCCGGAAGAAAGCCCATGTCGAACATCTGGTCCGCCTCGTCCAGGACCAGTACCTCGACCTTGGAGAGATTGACGGTCCCCTGGGAGATGTGGTCCAAAAGGCGTCCCGGGCAGGCGACCACGATATCGGCCCCTTCCTTCAACTTCTTGATCTGCGTGTTGATGTTGACACCGCCGTAGACGGTGATGCTTTTGAGCCGGGTCTGCTGTGCCATCGCGTTGAGCGACTCGTTGATCTGCTCGGCCAATTCCCGGGTGGGCGCGAGTACGAGCGCGCGCACGTGGCCACGCACGCCGTCGGCCAGACGGTGCAGCAAGGGAAGACCGAAGGCGGCCGTCTTGCCGGTGCCGGTCTGAGCCAGCCCCAGGACGTCCTGACCTGCGATCACGGCGGGGATCGCCTGCAGTTGGATGGGGGTGGGAACCTGGTAGCCCACGGCCTCTACGCCGGCCTGGACTTTGGGGTGCAAGTTAAACTGTTTGAAATCCACTGGTACTCCTGTTTCTTGGTGTGACGCCACAAAAAACCCCAGAAGCCTGAAAGGCCCATGGGGTCCGTGACTCATTAGAGCTGGGAGTATAACACGAAACTGAGGGAAAATGGCGGAAATTTATCCAATGCTGCGTTTTGCCGTCAGAAAAGGCCTCCCCCTCCCGTCCCGCCCCTCCAGGAGAAGGAGGAGAGCCCGGAAGATGCGGTGCGGGAGGAGGCTGCCAGCCGTGGGATCAGTGACGATCCCGGTAATCCCGATGGTCGTCCTTGCGGTCGTCGCGACGGTCATCCCTGCGGTCGTCACGGCGGTCATCACGGGACCCGTCACGGTAGCCGCTGCGGTAGGCATCGCGGTAGTAATCCTTGCGCTCGCCCCAGCGCCCGTCGCGGCGCTCGGCCACCGGACGGTACCAGTTGCCGCGGTAGCGGTCACGGTCGCTCAGGTAGGTGCGGTACTCGTGGTCGCGGTAGTAGCGGATCTGTTCGTAGCGGTGCTGGTGCAGCCCGTAGGGGAGCCGGCGCGGCGCCACGTAGGTCCACGGTCCGCGGTAGCTGCTGGCCATGTACCAGTAGCCGTCCCGGTACTGGTAGTAGCAGTCGTCCATGTAGACCACGTCGTAGGGAAGCCCCACCGACACGTAGAACCCGAGAGCGGGCGAATAGATGAAGCTGGGGGGCTCGACGTAGGCGACCGGCGCCGGAGGAGCCGGGTAGACGACCGGAGGCGGGGCCACGGGGACCGTAGCGACCGGAATACCGACATTGACGCTGAAATCCACCCTTGCCTGGGCTGTGGCGGCCGCGGCAAGTACCATAACGAATGCCAGTGCGATGAGCTTTTTCATGATCTTCTCCTTGCGGCTTCAGCCGTCTTCCTTATGACAGTTACTGTGCGTTGTTTCCCGGCTGCCATGACTTGGCGCCGGGTTCATTCATTCTTTGAGATCCAAGCTACCAGCACAATAAGGAACAATTGTGGAGCAAATGTGGAATTTCCAGAACGCTCAAAGATGCAATGGCACATTAAGCACAACTATGTTAATAACAAAGCTGTACGAGTGACTTAAACGGTGGATGTCATGAAGGTAAAGATCAAATACAGGCTCTTTTTCACCATGCTGGCAGCGACCGGCGCGGTCGTCATCAGCATGTTCCTCATCATGCAGTGGAGCATCGGGCACGGCTTCCTCGCCTACGTGAACACCATGGAGAAGGACCGCCTGCAGCGGCTGGCCCACGTGCTGGAGCAGTCCTACGCCCAAAACGGCGACTGGGATTTCCTGCAGCGGGAAACTTCCACATGGTTCGACATGGTTGCCGCGACCCGGGAAGGGCGCGAGGGTGGCGAAGCCGATCCCGGCCAGCGCAGGATGGGGCGGCGCGGGTTCATGAACCTGAGCGGCCAGGGGCAGCACCTGCCGCAGCGCTTCCTCTACCGTTTCGAAGGTCGCGTGGTGCTGCTCGACCCCGACAAGCGCCTGATCCAGGGGACCCAGGGGAACCTCGATACGGCCCAGGTGCGCAAGCTGACCAGCGACGGCGAGGTGATCGGCTACCTGGCGCTGCGCCCCAGACAACGGCTCACCGACACCTACCAGCTCCTCTTCGTGCAGCAGCAAAAGCTCACCATGGGCCTGGTCGCCATCGTGATGCTGCTCGTGTCGGCGGCGCTGTCGCTCCCGTTGGCGCACCGCCTGGTCGAGCCGATCAAGAGGCTCGCGGCTTCCCTGCACCGGCTCGCCTCGGGTGAGTACGACGCCAGGGTCCCGGTGCAGTCAAGCGACGAGCTGGGGCAACTCGCCCGCGATTTCAACACCCTGGCCCTCTCCCTGGAAAACAACGAGCGGGCCCGCCGTCGCTACCTGGCCGACATCTCCCACGAACTGCGCACACCGCTTTCCATCCTGCGCGGCGAGATCGAGGCGCTGCAGGACGGGGTCCGCCCGCTGGGACCTGAGTCGATGCGGTCGCTGCACGCCGAGGTGATGCACCTGGGGCGGCTGGTCGAAGACCTGTACCAGATCTCCATGTCCGACATCGGCGCGCTCAACTACAGAAAGGAACCTGTCGACCTGACCGAGCTCCTGGAGGACGCGCTGGAGCCGTTTGCAGCCAAGTTCCACCAGAAGAACATCGCCCTGCGGCAGCAGCTCCCCGACGAGGAACTGACCGTCTACGCGGACGGCGTGCGACTGAACCAGCTTTTCAGCAACCTTTTGGGCAACTCGCTCAAGTACACCGACCAGGGGGGTGAGCTGTCGGTACGCCTCTCCCGCAACGACGGCCGGGCCGTGGTGGAATTCGCCGATTCGGCCCCCGGCGTGCAGCCGGAGGAACTGGCGCAGCTCTTCGACCGGTTGTTCCGGGTGGAGAACTCGAGGAACCGGGCCCTGGGCGGCGCCGGGCTCGGCCTGGCCATCTGCAAGAACATCGTCGAGGCGCACGAGGGGACCATCGCGGCACTCCCTTCCCCAAAGGGGGGGGTGCTGATCAGGATAGAACTGCCGCTTAACGGGAGCCGGACATGACACAGACCATCATGATCGTCGAGGACGAGGAAAAACTGGCCAGCCTTTTGGGGGATTACCTGAAGCAGTCGGGATTCGAGACCGTCTGGATCGCCAACGGCACCGAGGTGGTGCCGCGGGTGCGGGTGCGGCAGCCCGACCTCGTGCTGCTCGACCTGATGCTCCCGGGGCGCGACGGACTGGAGATCTGCAAGGAGATACGGACCTTCTCGCAGCTCCCCATCATCATGATCACCGCCCGCGTCGAGGAGATCGACCGGCTGCTGGGGCTGGAACTGGGCGCCGACGACTACGTCTGCAAGCCCTTCAGCCCGCGCGAGGTAGTGGCGCGGGTGAAGACCGTGCTGCGCCGCAGCGTGGAGCAGCCGGCACCGTCCGCCGGCGGGCTTACCCTGGACCAGGACCGCTACTCCGCCCAGTGGCAAGGACGCGACCTCGACCTGACCGTTGTCGAATTCAAGCTTTTGCACTTTCTCTACCAGAACCCGGGGCGCATCTACTCCCGGACCCAGTTGATGGACCGCATTTACTCAGACCAGCGCATCGTGAGCGACCGGACCATCGACAGCCATATCAAGAAGCTGCGCAAGAAGATCTCCGCCGTCGCCCCCGACCAGGAGCTGATCCACTCCATCTACGGCGCCGGCTACAAGTACGAGCCCCCCAGCCAGGATTGAGGTTGGGGGCTTTGCTCATCGCTGTTCCTCCCCACTCTATGCAACCGCATCTTGCCACCATTTCCCTCTAGCTGTTTTCTAACGCCCAGTCTCTGGCGGCCACGCGGTACTCTGCATCTCAATTCTTTGCTTAAGAAAATCCCACGGCTTCCGATATTCACATTAGCACAGGGGAAAAGTGACAACTCGCTATCCTTGCCACACCGCCCTGTGGGAGTTTTAGAAAGCACCTATTCCAACAGGATGATTTGATATCCATCGCCGAAGTCGATACGTCACTTAGCTGACAGGTAAAGATAGGCGCTCTGCCTAAGGAGGGAATAAAAATGCTTAAGAACATGAAGATCGGTACCAGGTTGATGCTCAGTTTCGGGCTCGTTGTCCTGCTGTTGGTAGGAGTTGCCGGCACCGGTTACTGGGGGGTCAAAGACGGCGAACACACCATGGTCACAGTCCTTGACGGTGAAGCCAAGATCGCCGAGCACGCGGCCAGGGCCAGGGCCAACGTATTGGGGATGAGACGCTATGAAAAGGACATCTTCCTGAACATCACCGATGCTAAGAAGGCCGAGGAGTATTACGCCAAGTGGAACGAGGAGGCGGGCAAGACGTCCGAACGCGTTGCGGACCTGGAGAAGGTGGTGCGGGACAAGGAGGACGTGGAAAAGACCAAGATCATAAAAGAAAACTTCGCCCTCTACAAGGCAGGCTTTGCGAAGGTGGCCGGCTCCATCCTCGATGGCAAGTTGAAGACACCGGCCGAGGCCAACGCCGCCGTTGCCGCCTTCAAGGATGAAACCCACAAGATGGAGAATACTGCGGTCGAGCTGGCTCAGGAAGCCAACAAGGCCATGCAGCAGGAAAAAGGAATGGTCCTAAAAGCAACCCAGCGGGTGGTCTCCCTGCTGGTCACCATCTCCATAGTTGCCGTGCTGCTTGCAGTCGCACTCAGTTTCCTGGTCACGTCCAGCATCAAGAAACCGCTGCAGGTGGGGGTCGACACCGCGAACCGCCTGGCTGACGGCGACCTGACCTTCGAGATAGGCCAGACATCGAAGGACGAGACCGGACAGTTGCTCGCCGCCATGAGCACCATGCTGAACAAGCTCAAAGAGGTGGTGACCGAGGTCAAGGCGGCCACCGATTACGTGGCGCAGGGAAGCCAGGAGCTTTCCTCCAGTTCCGAGGAGATGTCCCAGGGGGCGAGCGAACAGGCGGCCGCCGCCGAGGAAGCCTCCTCCAGCATGGAGCAGATGACCTCCAACATCCGCCAGAACGCCGACAACGCGATACAGACCGAGAAGATCGCGGTGAAATCGGCCGAAGACGCCAAGGACGGCGGCAAGGCGGTACTGGAAACCGTCCACGCCATGAAGGAGATCGCCAGCAAGATCAACATCATCGAGGAGATCGCGCGCCAGACCAACCTGCTGGCCCTGAACGCGGCCATCGAGGCGGCCCGTGCCGGCGAGCACGGCAAAGGGTTCGCCGTGGTCGCGAGCGAGGTGAGGAAACTCGCCGAGCGGAGCCAAAAGGCTGCCGGTGAAATATCCGAGCTGTCCGCCAACAGCGTCAATATCGCCGAAAAGGCCGGGGAACTTCTGGCCAAGATGGTCCCGGACATCCAGAAGACCGCCGAGCTGGTCCAGGAAATCAGCGCCGCCAGCCGCGAACAGGACACCGGCGCCGAGCAGATCAACAAGGCGATCCAGCAGCTCGACCAGGTCATCCAGCAAAACGCCAGTGCCTCCGAGGAAATGTCCTCGACGGCCGAGGAACTCGCCTCGCAGGCCGAGCAGTTGCAGAGTACCATCGCCTTCTTCAAGATCGGGGACGAAGGGAGGACCAGGGCGAGATCGATCAAGTCGCCCAAGGCGAAGGACAAGCCGGGCGCCAAACAGATGACCGTGGCCAAGGCGGCGACTGCGCAGAGCGGTTCCGGGCAGATGGGCAAGGCCGTCGGGGCCGACCTGGAGATGGACAACGAATTCGAGCGGTTCTAGTCTCTAAAAACAGCGACGAAAAAGCCGGGTGCCCGGTGACCATGATGGTCGCCTGCGGCACCCGGCTTTTTTTGCGCCTTGCAATGGCGGCGGCTAGATGAGCTCCACCTGGCTCGCCCTGACGATCAGCAGCGCCTGCCGGAAGTCGGCCGTCAACTGATGCCGGTACTGCTTCCACCAGGCCCGGTCCAGTTCCTTGGTCATCACCTCGTAGATGACGATGTCGTCCTGGACCGTGGTCTCCTTGGTCTCCTTCCACAGCCCCCGGGCGGGAGAGCGCATGTAGGTGGTGATGCCGCCGAAGCGCTCGGAAAGCTCGTCGCGCACCTTGAGGAACTCGTCCTGGGTGAACTGGTTCCCATCGTTGTCGTAGAGCGGCAGCAGGATCTGGATCAGGTGCATGTCACCTCCGGGGAGTTACGAGGTCTCGCGCACGTCCATGATCTCGCGCACGTGCGGCCGGATCGCCTCCACCAGCTTCTCCTTGGACACCCCTTGCACCTTGAAGGTGTTGATCCAGGTGTCGGCCTGGTTGCCGTCCACCTCGCTGAAGCCAAGGCCGACGATGTTGCCGCCCGCCTCGTAGATGGTCTTGGTGACGTCGGCGAGGGTCCCCTTGGCACCGGTGGTGGCGACGGTGAGGCGCACCCCCTGGCGGCGGCCGCCCAGGAGCTCGAGCAGGATATTGAAGAGGTCCGACTCCGTGATGATGCCGACCAGCTTGCCCTCCTGCACCACCGGCAGCCCGCCGATCCTGCGGTCGACCATGATGCGGGCCGCCTCCTCGAGCGGGGTGTCCTCGGAGACGGTGATGACGTCCTTCGCCATGCACTTCTCGACCGTGAGCTTGGCCAGCAGGTCGTGGATTTCCCAGATGGCGAGCGAGGTCGCCGGTGACGGGGAGGCTTGCAACAGGTCGCGGTCGGAAACGATACCCACCAGTTGACCGGAGCGGTCTACTACGGGGAGGCGCCGGATCTTCTTCTCTCCCATCAGACGCAACGCCTCGGTCACCGAGATGTCGGGAATGATGGTAATCGGTTTTTGAGTCATCCTGTCTCGTACAAGCATTGTGGCACCCTCCTAGGTTTGTTGTGCTGCAGCCGGCGTCACTGCCGGTTGATAGAATCAGAGGCTGGCATCGGTGTCGCCCGAGGCTCGGCCGGGGCTCCGGCAGCGGGGTCGGGGAGCTCGCGGTTGGAAGATTTCTTCATCATGCTGACCGCGCGCTCCTTGATCTTCATGCTGCTCTCAACCATGTAGTCGACGTAGGTCTTGTAGAGAAAGACCATGACCCCGACGAAAAAGGAGATGTAGATCACCCGGGAAAGCATGGGCGAAGAGAGCCAGGAAGTGAGCTTGCAGACCGCGACGAAGAGGGCGGCGATAACGGCGAGCACCAGCAGCGGCTTGACCCAGACGTGGCGCGACGTCAGCTCCCCGAAGCGTCCCGGCTGGACCGCTGACGCCTCCTGCTGCGCCGACTGGCTTTCGGGGGTGGGCTGCGCGGCCTCCTGGGCCTGCCCGGCGGGCTGCTTTTTCGGCTCTTCACGCGTCACCTTCATGGTGGCGCGGTACTTGGCCGGGACTGCCTGCAGTTTGTTGGTCATGTGCGCCACGCCGCGGTTGTCGGTGTAGCTGTAATAGTCGGCGAGGAGCCAAGAGGGAAGCGCGCAGAGGATGAGCGCGACAAGCAGCAGGAAAAACAGTGACTTGTTCACCTTCCCCCCTTGCGGCAGCCAAAAGCCGCCATTTCAAACAAATTGCATTGCAGCTGTCAGGGCAGCAGCCCTTGCACCAGGTCGAGCACCGCCTGGTCCCGGTTCAACGTGTAGATGTGCACCCCGGGAACGCCGGCGGCCAGAAGTTCCTCGGCCTGCCTGCGCGCATGCGCCACCCCGGCCTCCTGGACGGCGGCAGCCCCCCCCCTCCGGTCGGCCTCCTCCAGCTCGGCCAGGAAGGCCGCCGGGAGGGTCGCGCCGCACAGGGAGATGATGCGCTGGATCACCTTGAGGCTCACCACCGGGATGATACCGGGAATGATAGGCTTGTCAATGCCGATGGAACGGGCCTTGGCGACGAAATCGAAGTAGAGGGCGTTGTCGAAAAAGAGCTGGGTGATGGCGAAGTCGCCCCCCTGGTCCAGCTTCAACTTCAGGTAGCCGAGGTCGTGCTCGGCGTCGACCGCCTCCGGGTGCACCTCGGGATACCCCGCCACGCCGATCCCCATGCCGGGATGGGACTCCTTGATGAAGGCGGCGAGGTCGGAGGCGTGCAGCAGGGTGCGGCAGGCGGAGAACTCGGGGGGGGCATCCTTGGGCAGGTCGCCGCGCAGGGCGAGGACGTCGTTCACGCCGGCCTCGGCGAGGCTGTCCAGGAAGAGCTGCAGGTCGCCGCGGTAGGCGCCGATGCAGGTCAGATGCGCCATCGCGTCCAGGCCGTGCTCGTTTTTGAGCCGGCTCACGATCTCGAGGGTGTCCCCCCTGGTGCTGCCGCCGGCACCGTAGGTGACCGAGGCGAAGAGCGGGTTGACGTGCGCCAGGCGATCAACCACCCGGAAGAAGGCGGGCCAGTCGTTCTTGTCTTTGGGCGGAAAAAACTCAAGAGAGATGAACTGCCGGTTGGAGTTCATCTTGTCGATTATCTTCATGTATGCTCCATTGGCTGCACCGCCGCCGGGCGCTTTGACCAGGGCCGGGGCGGCGGAGACAGGCATTGTTGTCTCCTCGTCAGGCGTGGGCGTGACTTTAGCATTTTTTTATAAGAAAAGCGACAGCGCCGTCCCGTGCCAGCGGCACCGTTAAAATCGTGTCAGAACTGAAAAAAGACGTTGCTCAGCCAGTCGCAGGAATGGTATAAGTACGAGGTTCACGACCACAGGCTACCCTGTGGTCTTTTCATTTTGCACAGAAGGAGCAAGCATGATCAGCGCATCAAACGTCACCCTTTCCTACGGCAAGAGGGTACTGTTCAAGGACGTAAACATAAAGTTCACCCCCGGCAACTGCTACGGCCTGATCGGCGCCAACGGCGCCGGCAAGTCGACCTTCCTCAAGATCCTCTCCGGCGATATCGAGCCGGACAAGGGGGAGATCTCGGTCGGCAAGGGGAGGATCGCCGTCCTCAAGCAGGACCAGTTCGCCTACGACGAGCACACCGTCTTCAACACGGTGATCATGGGGCACAAGAAGCTGTACGAGGTGATGTCCGAGCGTGACGCCATCTATTCCAAGGCCGAGTTCAGCGAGGAGGACGGCATCCGTTCCGCCGAGCTGGAGGCTGAATTCGCCGAGATGAACGGCTACGAGGCGGAGAGCGAGGCGGCGGTGCTGCTCAACGGCCTCGGCATCCCCGAGGAGCTGCGCGGCAAGCTGATGAAGGAGCTGGAAGCGGGCGACAAGGTGCGCGTGCTCCTGGCGCAGGCGCTCTTCGGTAACCCCGACGTGCTCCTCCTGGACGAGCCGACCAACCACCTGGACCTGAAATCGATCTCGTGGCTGGAGGATTTCCTGTACCGCTTCCAGAACACCGTGATCGTGGTCTCCCACGACCGTCACTTCCTGAACCAGGTCTGCACCCACATCGCCGACATCGACTTCAGCCGCATCCAGGTCTATGTCGGCAACTACGATTTCTGGTACCAGGCGAGCCAGTTGAACCTGAAGCAGCGCCAGGACGAGAGCAAGAAGGTGATGGACAAAGCCGCCGAGCTGAAGGAGTTCATCCAGCGCTTCTCCTCCAACGCATCCAAGGCGAAGCAGGCGACCTCCAGGAAGAAGCTTCTCGAGAAGCTCACCATCGAAGACATGCCGGTCTCTTCCCGCAAGTATCCGTGGGTGGTGTTCAAACCGGAGCGCCCCTGCGGCGACATCATCCTCGAGGTGAAAGGGCTTACCAAGACGGTGGACGGCGTGCAGGTGTTCAAGGACCTGGACCTGATCGTCAGGAAGGGTGACAAGATCGCCTTCGTCGGGAGCAGCTCGCTCGCGAAGACCACCCTGTTCCAGATCCTCGCCGGCGAACTGGAGCCCGACGCCGGCACCTTCCGCTGGGGCGTCACCATTACCAACGCCTACTTCCCCAAGGAGAACGGCGACTACTTCAAGGGCGATCTGAACCTGATCGAGTGGCTGGGGCAGTACTCCCCCCCCACCGAAGGTGAGAGCTTCGCGCGCGGCTTCCTGGGCAGGATGCTCTTCTCCGGCGACGAGGCCACCAAGAAGACCAGCGTCCTCTCCGGTGGCGAGCGGGTGCGCTGCATGCTCTCGCGGATGATGTTGACCGGCGCCAACGCGCTGATCCTGGACGAGCCCACCAACCACCTGGACCTCGAGTCGATCACCGCCCTCAACAACGGGCTGATCTCCTTCACCGAGGTGGTGCTCTTCGCGTCCCACGACCACGAGTTCGTCTCCACCGTGGCCAACAGGATCATCGAGATCACCCCCGGCGGCATCATCGACCGCGACATGAACTTCGACGACTACCTCGAGGACGCCGACGTCATCGCCGAGCGCGAACGGCTCTGCAACGGGCACGCGGTGTTGAGCCTGTAAAGCAGACAGGGATGAAGGGATAAAAGAAAAGGGGGCTCCGGTAAACGGAGCGCCCTTTTTTTATGTGCATGCGCCAGCCCCCCCTCCCGCCTCCCCCCTCCGGGGGGAGGAGCATGAAGTGCCGCAGCCCGGAGGACATGGCGTATCAACGTCCCCTCCCCTGGAGGGGGAGGGTTAGGGAGGGGGAAGTCTACGCGCCGATCTTCAAAAAGTTCCTGACCCCGGTAAAGACGATCTGGGCGGCGAGCGCCGCGACGAAGAGTCCGGTCAGCTTGCTCAGGATGGTGATCCCCTTCTTGCCGACGATGTGCTCGATGAAGGAGGCGCAGACGAGGAGGATGCCCACGCAGAGGACCGCCATGGCGAGGGCGGCAAGGCCCACGAAGACCTGCCAGTTATGCTGCACCTCGGCGCCCATGACCAGCAGGGCACCGGTGGTGCCGGGGCCGACGGTAACCGGAATGGCCAGCGGGACCACCGAGATGGCGCCGCGTTTTTCACTGGGAGGGGCGCTATCGTCGCCGTGCACCATGTGCACCGCCGAGAGGAAGAGGAGGCTCCCCGCCCCGATCCTGAAGGAGTCGAGGGTGATCCCGAACAGGGAGAAGAGGGTGTTGCCGAAGGAGTACAGGACGAAGCAGGCCACCAGGACGGCGAGGGTCACCCGAAGTGCCGTCGAGCGCCGTTCGCTCGCGGTGAGCTCGGGGGTCATGGCCAGGAAGGTGGAGAGTACGAAGAAGGGGGTGAGCAGGAAGAAGAACCTGATCCACACGGTGAAGAAAAAATCCGAATAAGCATTCATCCTGGAACTGTACTCTCCTTGGTCTTAAAGCGGTCACGCAAAGCCGCCAAGAACTACCAAAGCGCGGGTAGGCTCGCTTTGCGTCTTTGCGTCTTTGCGTGAGCCGGTTTTTTTATTGCGCTATCTTCAGAACGATCTTGCCGAAGTGCTTGTCTTCTTCCATCATCCGGTGCGCCTCGACCACCTGGTCGATGGGGAACACCTTTTCGATGATGGGGACGATGGTGCGGTCGGCGAACTTTGGCATGGCGCGACGCACGAACTCGGCCGCGATCTCGCCCTTCTCGGAGACCGGACGGGAACGGAGCACGCTGCCGATGATCTGCTGGCGCTTAACCATCATGAGGGCGAGGTTCAACTCCGCCTTGATGCCGGAGATGACGCCGATGACGACCAGCCTCCCCTTGTACCCCAGGGAGTTCATGTTGGGAGCGAGGTACTTGGCGCCGACGTGGTCCAGGATCACGTCCACCCCCTTCTTGTTGGTGAACTCCTTGACCGCCTCGCTGAAGTCCGGGGTCTCGCGGAAGTTGATCACCAGGTCGGCGCCCAGTTCCTTGACCCGCTCGAGCTTCTCGGGGGAGGCGGTGACGATCAGCTTGGCGTTGGGCACCAGTGCCTTGCAGAGCTGGATCGCCGCGGTGTTGACGCCACCACCGCCGCCGTGCAGGATCGCGGTCTGGCCATCCTCGAGCCCGCCGATCATGAACACGTTGAGAAACGCGGTGATGTAGGACTCGCAGATGCAGGCAGCCTCCTCGAAACTGACGGTCTCCGGGATCGGCATCAGGTGGTTGGCGTAGGCCACGGCGTACTCGGCGTAACCGCCACCGCCCACCAGCGATACCACGCGGTCACCCACCTTCCAGCCGGTCACGCCCGATCCCAGTGACTCGATGACGCCGGCCACCTCGAGACCCAGGATCTCAGAGTCGCCGGGCGGGGGGGGATACTTCCCTTCACGCTGCACCAGGTCGGGCCGGTTGATCGAGGTGGCGTGCACCTTGATCAGCACCTCGTTTTCCTTGGGAGCGGGCTTGTCCACCTCGCCCACCTTGAGCACCTCGACACCGCCGAAACCTTCCATAAGCACAGCTTTCATGGCAATCCTCCTTGAACGATAGAATTCATGGCGGCCGGAATCCCGGCCGCGATAGTGTATACGGCGCACACTATCTCAAAAATGTGCGACCTTTATCAACGGAATTCTCTCAAGGGAAGGAAAAAATCAGCGGAATTTGATGGCGGTACCGCGGGCGGTCATCTCGCTTTTCGGGAAGAAGATGAACGTGTCCATCTCGACCTTCACCTCGGGCAGAATCACGGCGTCGGCGCCGATCTTGGCCGCCTCCGCGCGCAGGGCGTCGTTGGCCCAGCTGTAGTCTGCGGGGGTCAGGTCTTCCTTGGCGCCGTAGCGCACCCGGTGCACCTCGATGGTCCCCACCTTCTGGAAGGGGCGCAGGATCTCTTCCTGGGTCAGTATGGGAGGCGCGTCGGCCCTGTAGACGACCCTGGTACAGCCGCCACAGGCTACGGCCAGGAGCAGCAAAAGCACAGGAAGGAAGTTATTGAACAGCCGGTTCGTCCCGTTCATGTTGTCTCCTATCAGGGGGAAGTCCCCCTGTGGCATCAGTCCAGCGACACAGTTTAACTAGCATTTTCCCACTTTACAACACTCTTTTGGGCATGATAGTATTTCGCGTTTCATTTACAAACTGATTGGAAAGGAAGCAGATCATGTCAGGTCATAATAAATGGAGTACCATCAAGCACAAGAAGGGCGCCGCGGATGCCAAGCGCGGCAAGATATTCACCAAGCTGATCAAGGAAATCACTGTTGCCGCGAAGCTCGGCGGTGGCGACCCCGATGGGAACCCGCGCCTGAGAACTGCTATCGATAAGGCGAAAGGCGAGAACATGCCCAAGGATAACGTCGAGCGCGCCATCAAGAAGGGCGTCGGCGGGATGGAAGGCGTGAACTACGAGGAGACCACCTACGAGGGGTACGGTCCGGGCGGCACCGCGGTGCTGGTGGAGGTCATGACCGACAACCGCAACCGCACCGTTTCCGACGTCAGGAGCACCTTCTCCAAGTGCAACGGCAACATGGGCGAGACCGGCTGCGTCTCCTGGCTCTTCGACAAGAAGGGGCTCCTGGTGTACCCGAAGAGCACCGATTTCGACAAACTGTTCGAGGCCGCCATCGAGGCCGGCGCCGACGACGTCGTGGATGAAGAAGAGCAGTACGAGGTGCTCACCGACCCGACCGCGTTCCACCAGGTGAAGACCGCGCTCGAAGCGGCAGGCTTCAAACCGGAGTCCGCGGAGATCACCATGATCCCGCAGACCATGGTCAAGCTGGAAGGAAAGAACGCCGAGAACATGCTGAAACTGATGGACCGTCTCGAGGACAACGACGACGTCCAGAACGTGTACGCCAACTTCGACATCTCCGCCGAGGACATGGAAAAGATGATGTAGCATAAGCAAGTCGTTTTGTGGTACTAAGAGCGCGGGCATCCCCCGCGCTTTTTTATTTAGAAGCAAAGGCAACACCATTAGCCACGGAGAAAATCTGAGAAAATCGGAGGAAGGCAAAAGCTTTTGGGGTGAACCAGATCCTGTTGTTTTGGTTTTCTCAGAAGTTCTCAGATTTTCTCCGTGGCTAATGGTTTTAAGGTTTTGACATGATCATCCTCGGCATAGACCCCGGCTCCCGCAAGACGGGTTACGGTCTCATCTCCAAGCAGGGCAACCGCCTGGTCCACATCGACAACGGCGCCATCTTCACCCAGAGCGCCAAGGACTTCCCGCAGCGCCTGGAGAAGATCTTCACCGGTCTCTCCGCCATCATCGCCGAATACCAGCCGGACGTGGTGGCTGTCGAGGACGTCTTTCTCGCCAAGAACGCCATGAGCGCGCTGAAGCTGGGTCAGGCCCGCGGCGCCGCCATCGTCGCCGCGGTCAACGTGGGGCTCCCCGTCCACGAGTACACCGCGATGCAGGTGAAGCAGGCGGTGGTCGGCACCGGCCGCGCCGAAAAGACCCAGGTGCAGCAGATGATCAAGGCGCTTTTGAACCTCCCCGAGATCGCCCAGGAGGACGCCTCCGACGCCCTGGCCGTCGCCATCTGCCACGCCCACTCCGCCGGCATCAGCGCCCTTCTGAAAAACATCAGGTAGCGAAACGCCCTCTCCCAGAGAGGTGAGGGGATTGTGAATGTCTTGGCGGAAGGTCATGCCTGATCAATCACCAATTTTCCATCGAGGTTTTAAATGATCGCCCTTCTCACCGGCAAGATCGCGCACAAGGCCCCCGACTACGTCATCCTCGACGTGAACGGCGTGGGCTACCAGGTCTTCATCCCCTTCTCCACCTACTACGCCCTCCCCGCCGAGGGGAGCACGACCACCCTGCAGGTCCACACCTCCGTTAAGGAGGATGCCATCAACCTGTACGGCTTCCGCACCCAGCAGGAAAAGGAGCTGTTCCAGCTGCTGATCGGCGTCTCCGGTGTCGGCCCCAAGCTCGCCAACAGCATCCTCTCCAACAGCGAACCGGCCGAACTCTCGGACTCGCTGGTAACCGGCAACATCGCCAGGCTTTCCGCGATACCGGGTATAGGGAAGAAAACCGCCGAGCGCCTGGTGCTGGAACTAAAGGAAAAGATGAAAAAGCTCGGCATCACGGCCGCGGCACCCGGGGCTGCAACCGCGCCGCCCAAGCCGGAGATCCGCGAGGACGTCCTCTCTGCGCTGATCAACCTGGGCTACAAGGAGAACGTAGTACAAAAGGCATTGGCTGATCTCAAATTTCCCGAAGAGGCCACCGTGGAGTCACTTCTTAAGCAGGCACTGAAGAAACTGATGAAATAAGAAGGCGCCGGAGCACTAAAACCCGCTCCGGCCCTGACAACAGCTGTCCCCGCCTCATCACTTTCACCTCAACTGCTGTTCATTGATTGTAGAAAGCCGCGAGATATACTAGTCAAGAGTTGATCCAATGCCGAGTTTTCGAGTCTTGATCAAGGAAAGGAGAATCCATGCGCGCAGTTATTACGGCGGCAGTTGTCTTCTTGACTGTCCTGGCAATTCCAATGACAGCTGTTTGTGCCCCGAGCAAACAGCGAAGCGGTAACGTGACTTTCGCCATAACGGTGACCTCGCCCCAGGACGCTCAAGATGTGAAGATGTGGTTCCCCTACCCCACCTCCGACCTGAACCAGAAGATCGAAAACCTGCATTTCGACGGCAACTACTCAACCTTTACCCTGTCTCGTGAGCCGCAAAGCGGCGCGCTCTACCTCTACACCCAATGGCGCGGCCCCCAAAAAGAGCGTCGACTGACGGTGACCTTCGACGCCACGGCCATGGAGCGCAAGGTCACCAGGCTAGAGGAGAAAGCTGTCCCCATCCCGCCCGAGGTGGCCAAATACGTGCAGTCCGAGTTCTGGATACCCTCGGATGACAAGAAGGTGAAGGCGCTCGCGCGCCAGATCACCAAGGGCAAGAAGGGGATCCTGCCCAAGGCGCGTGCGGTGTACGACTGGGTGGTCGACAACACCAGGCGCGACCCCAACGTGCCGGGTTGCGGCGTCGGGAACGTCCAGGCGACGCTCGCCGCACGCAGCGGCAAATGCGCCGACCTCAGCACGCTGTACGTGGCGCTGGCCCGCGCCGCCGGCGTACCGGCCCGCGAGGTCTTCGGGCTGAGGCTGGGGCGGCCGGGCCAGACGGACATCACCGACGGCCACCACTGCTGGGCGGAATTCTACCTTCCCGGCACGGGGTGGGTCCCGGTGGACCCGGCCGACGTCACCAAGGCCGTGTACGAGAAGAAACTGAGCCCGGCGGCGGCGAAGCCGTATCGCAAATATTTCTTTGGCGCCGTCGACGAGTTCCGCATCGTGCTGCAAAAGGGTGGACGCGGCATCGTCTTCACCGAGGGGAACAAGGAGAGGGTCAACTATTTCATGTATCCATACGCCGAAGTCGACGGAAAGAGCCTCGACTACTGCCGCCCTGGCACCTTCGCCTACACCGTGAAGTTCCGGGAACACTGACCGCCGGTGCCGCACCCACGCCCTGGACAACAGTGCCGGACTCCCCGCCCTCCAGCAGAGGGTCAGCAGGAGCCCTCATGCGCCTGAGCCTCAACATCTCCATCAACCTGATACTCCTCATCGTTATCCTGACGCTGGGCAGCACCATCGGCTTCTTCTTCATTTCGCAGCAAAGGGCGACCCTCCGCAACGACCTGGAGCACCGGGTGGAGATGGTCGGGCGCCAGGTGACCAGCGAGATCTATTCCCCGCTGGCCACCGGCGAACTGAAACACGTCGGGCATATCCTCGAGGCGGCCACGGCGGACCCGGAAGTGGCGTTCATCATGGTCAAGTCCCTGGACGGTGAGGTCCTCGCGGCACGTTGGATGAAAGAGGTCACCGGCGGCGTCAAGGAATTCGACTTCCCGGTGCGCGCCCAGTCCAAGGAGAGCTCCGCCCGCAGCGAAATGACCTTCGGCACCATAACCTCGCTCGCCGGGGGGAGGGAGATCGCGGTGGTCGCCGTCGGCATCGACCTGGAACGGATCACCGAGACGGAGCGGACGCTGGTGATCAGGACGGCGATGGCGGTGGTACTGGGGTCGCTGGTGGCCCTGTTCCTGGGCCTCGCCATCGTCCGCAGGCTGCTGAACCGCTCCATCACGCCGCTGCTCGACGGCATCCGCGAAATCACCTCGGGAGACTTCTCCAGCCGGGTTCGCCAGGACCCCCATCGGGAAATCGCCGAAATCGGCACCGCCTTCAACGAGATGGCGGAACGCTTCTCAACCACGCTGATCACCAAGCACGAACTGGAGGAGACGGTAGCCAAAAGGACCCTGCAGTTACGCCAGGCCCTGGACGATCAAATCCGCGTCAGAGAAGCGCTCTCGGAACGGGAGGAGCATATCCGGCTGCTGTTCAACTCGACCGCGGAGGCGATCTTCGCCATCAACCGCGAGGGGACCTGCACCTTCTGCAACCCAGCCTGTGTCCGGCTTTTGGGATACGACGCCCCGGACGACATCGTCGGCAACCACATGCACAGCTTCCTCGGGCACACCGACTCGGATGGAGCCGCCATCGAGGAGCGCGATTGCCCCATCTGCCAAACGCTGTCCGCCGGCCACGGCAGCCATACCTTGAACGAGAGTTTCCGCAAGAAGGACGGCACGGCCATCCCCGTCGAGTACTGGTCCCACCCGATCCTGCGTGACGGCGAACTGGTCGGCTGCGTGGTCACCTTCCTCGACATTACCCAGCGCAACATGCTGGAGCGACAGTTGCTCCAGGCGCAGAAGCTGGAGGGAATCGGCGTGCTGGCGGGGGGGATAGCGCACGATTTCAACAACCTGCTGACCGCCATCATCGGCGGGGCCGAGATAGCGCTGTACGACATCCCCGCTGACACGAAGGGGGCCAAGGCGATCCACGGCGTCCTCGACGCGGCCACCCGTGCCGCCGATCTGACCCGCCAGATCCTCGCCTTCAGCCGCAAGCAGGTCCTGACCATGAAGGAAATGAACCTGAACGACGAGGTGCTGTCGCAATCGAAGATGCTGCGCCGCCTGATCAGCGAGGACATCAAGTTCCAGGTGAACCTGGCCCCGGAGGAGCTCTGCATCAGGGCGGACGCCGCGCAGTTGCAGCAGGTCCTCTTGAACCTCGCCGTGAACGCGCGGGATGCCATGGCGCCTGGTGGGACCATCACCATCGAGACCACCGGAGCTGTGCTGCAGAGTTCGGACCGCTGGCTCGAGGAGGGGATGCCGCCAGGTCGCTACGCCGTGATATCGGTAAGCGACACCGGCTCCGGCATGGACGAGGCGACAAGGTCCCGCATCTTCGAGCCCTTCTTCACCACGAAGGGGCCCGGCGAGGGGACCGGGCTGGGGCTCTCCACGGTGCACGGCGTGGTCAAGCAGCACCAGGGGAGCATCTCGGTGTACAGTGAACCGGGACGGGGAACCACCTTCCGGATCTACCTCCCCCGCATCGACAGGGTCGAGACCGCCCAGCCCGCACCCGAAGCGGCCGCGATCCCCCGTGGCGTCGGGAAAATCCTCGTGGTCGAGGACGAGAAGGCGGTGCGCGATTTCCTGGAAAGCGCGCTGCAGGATCAGGGCTACAGCGTGGTCAGCGTGGGGAGCGGTCCCGAGGCGCTGGAGGCGTGCGCCGGCACCTCGTTCGACCTCATGGTCTCCGACGTCATCATGCCGGGGATGAGCGGTCCGGAGCTGTACCGGGTGATCCGTGAACAGCAGCCGCGGCTCAAGGTCATGTTCATCTCGGGCTACCCGGCGAGGTCGGCCTCGTTGCAGGACATCCTCCAGTGGGATGCGCCCTTCCTCGCCAAGCCCTTCTCCGCCAAGGTGCTCCTCACCAAGACCCACGAGCTGATGCAGGCGGCCGCGCCGGCCGGGCATGCCCCTTGACCTTTACCTTCAACTGTTATAATTTGGCTCCCTGCATTCAGGCGGCACAAGCCGCCGGCAAGGAGAGGTATGACCCGCTTTATCAGCGCCGAGAGATCCGAAGACGACCTCCTTGAAGCATCGCTGCGCCCCCGGGCGCTGGCGGACTACGTGGGACAGGAAAAGGCGAAGGGGAACCTCGGGCTCTTCATCGACGCGGCGCGCGGCAGGGGCGAGGCCCTGGACCACGTCCTGCTGTACGGCCCGCCGGGACTGGGGAAGACCACGCTCGCCAACATCATCGCCTGCGAGATGGGGGTGAACATCAAGTCCACCTCGGGTCCGGTGATCGAGCGCCCGGGCGACCTGGCCGCCATCCTCACCAACCTCGAGCCGCACGACGTCCTCTTCATCGACGAGATCCACCGACTCTCCCACGTGGTCGAGGAGATCCTCTACCCCGCCATGGAGGACTTCCAGCTCGACATCATCATCGGCCAGGGCCCCAGCGCGCGCACCATCAAGCTCGACCTCCCCAAGTTCACCCTGGTCGGCGCCACCACCCGCGCCGGGCTCCTCTCCTCGCCGCTGAGGGACCGCTTCGGCGTCATCTCCCGGCTGGAGTTCTACACCCACGACGAACTCGCCTTCATCATCACCCGCTCCGCGCGCATCTTCGGGATGGAGATCGCGCCCGATGGCGCCCTGGAACTGGCGCGCAGAAGCCGCGGCACGCCGAGGATCGCCAACCGCCTGCTGCGTCGCGTGCGCGACTTCGCCCAGGTGCGCGCCGACGGCGTGATCACCCGAAAGGTGGCGGACCAGGCGCTGGCGCTTTTGGAGATCGACGACATGGGCTTCGACACCATGGACCGCGCCATCCTTTTGACCATCATCGACAAGTTCGGGGGGGGGCCGGTGGGGCTGGACACCATCGCTGCGGCCATCAGCGAGGAGAGCGATACCATCGAGGACGTCTACGAGCCCTTCCTGATCCAGAACGGTTTCCTGAACCGCACCCCGCGTGGGCGCGTCGCCACCGCCGCGGCCTATCATCATTTCGGCAGGATCGCACCGGAGCCGCCGCAGGGAAGGTTGTTTTAGAGATGCAGCTTATCTTCGATTTCCCGGTCGTGCCCCGCTTTTGCTTCGAGAACTTCGTGGTCTGCGGCGGCAACAAGACCGCCTACCAGTTCGCCCAGCGGCTCGCCAGCGGCAGCGACGCGGAAAACCTCCTCTACGTCTACGGTCCCGAAGGCTCCGGCAAGACCCACCTGTTGACCGCCCTCTCCAGCGAAATCGACGGCAGGTACTTCTCCTTCCGCGACGCCGACGCCCTCTACGGCAAAAGCTGCCGCAGCGAGGGCCCCTCGCGCCTTGCCGAACACTTCGCCGGCGCCAAGGCGCTCATCCTCGATGACCTGGACCTGTTGCCGGACCGCCAGGAGCTGAGGGTCGAGCTTTGGGAACTGTTCAACGCCTTCTACAGTTCAGGAAGAAAGATCGCCATCTCCGGCCTCACGCCGCCGAAAGAGCTGCCGCACCTGGACGGCCACCTGACCAGCCGCCTTTTGTGGGGGCTCGTGGCCCGCATGGACGTCTCCGACGACGAATCCCGTCGCATGATCCTGAAGAAACTCGCCGAGGACCGGCAGATGACCCTGCCTGACGAGGTGATCGACGAGATGCTCCTGAAGGTGCGCCGCGACATCCCGTCCCTGGTCTACGCGCTGGAGACCATCAACCGCACCGCCATCGCCACCAAGAGAAAGGTGAGCTTGAGGCTGGCCAAGGAAATATTTAAAAGCAATTGACGAGGGGGACTGGCTCCGCCAGGTGCCAGTCCCCTTAACGGTGCCGCACAGCGAAAAGCAAAGGCTTCTGAGAGAGCGTCTCCAGAAGCCTTTGCCGTATCGACAGCGATTGCTCGCCATCACCGATTTTGGTTAAAATTTAGATTGTTGATCGTCAATGGATCACCCGCCCTTCTTCGTCTCCAACTCCTCCCACCGCCCGTATGCCGCGGCGAGTTCCGCCTCCAGCCTGCCGTAGTCGGCGGTGATGGCGGCGATGCCCCCATCGACCGTGTCGTAGCGGGTGGGATCCCCCAGAAGTTCCTGCACCCGGGCGAAATCCTGTTCCAGCACCTCGATGCTCCCCTCCAGCTTTTCCAGTTCGATCCGCTCGGCGTAGGTGAGCCCCTTCCTGGGCTTCTCCACCTTGGACGCCTGGGCCTCCTTCTTCTCGACCCGCTGCGCGGCTGCCGCCACGCGGTCCGCCTCCTTGCGCTCCCGGTAGTTGCTGTAGTTCCCCTCGTAGAAGACCACCTCGCCATCACCCTCGAAGGCCAACACGCCGGTCGCCACCTTGTCCAGGAAGAAGCGGTCGTGGGTCACCATGAGGACGCAGCCGGGAAAGGCGGAGATGGAGGCATCCAGAAGCTGCAGGGTCGGGATGTCCAGGTCGTTGGTCGGCTCGTCCAGGACCAGCAGGTTCGAGTCCTGCAGCATGAGTCTCGCCAGGATGAGCCGGCTCTTCTCGCCGCCGGAGAGGCTCCCCACCGGCCGCCTGCGATCCTCCCCCGAAAACAGGAAGTCCTCCAGGTAGCCGATCTTGTGCCTTTTCTCGCCGTTGGCGGTGGTCACGTAGTCGCCCTCGCCGAAGAAGTCGTAGATGGTCTGGTTCGGATCGAGCACCTCGCGCAGCTGGTCGAAGTAGGAGATCTTGGTCTTCTTGCCGACAACGACCTTTCCCTGGTCGGGCTCCTCCTCCCCCATGATCATCCGGATCAGGGTGGTCTTGCCGCAGCCGTTGGGACCGATCACGCCGATCCGGTCGCCGCGCTTCATGCCGAAGCTGAGCCGGTTCACCAGCGTCCTCTCACCGTACCCTTTGACGACGCCGTCCAGCTCCAGGATCGTCCCGCCCAGCCCCTCCTCGGTGTTGAAGCCGATCTTGAGGTCGCGGCGCCCCGGGCCGGAGACGCTTTCTTCGAGCGCGTGGTAGCGGTCGATCCTCGCCTTCTGCTTGGTGGAGCGCGCCGGGGGGCCGCGCCGGATCCAGTCGGTCTCGATGCGCAACAGGTTCAAAAGGCGCGAGCGGCGGCTCGCCTCGTTCATGAGCCGCTCTTCTCTCTGGGTGAGGTAGGTGGAGTATCCCCCTTGGTAGGAGACGAGGGCGCCGCGCTCGAGCTCCAGCATCCGGGTCACCACCTGGTCCAGGAAGTAGCGGTCGTGGGTGATCAGCATCACCGCGCCCGGGTAGGCCTTCAGGTGGTCCTGGAGCCACTGGGTGGTGTCGGCGTCCAGGTGGTTGGTCGGCTCGTCCAGGAGCAGCAGTTCGGGCGCCTGCAACAGGAGCTTCGCCAGCGCGACGCGACGCTTGGTGCCGCCGGAAAGCGTGCCGATCACCTGGTTCGGGTCGGGAAGCTGCAGGTGGGTCATCATCTCCAGCACACGGTGGTCGGTGTTCCACCCGCCGTGGTGCTCGATCCAGACCGTGAGTTCCCCCTGGCGGGCGAGCAGGCGGTCCATGTCGGGCGGGTTCCCCGCCATCTTTTCGGAAAGTTCGTTGAAGCTCGCCATGGCGGCACGGATGGCGGTGAGGCCGCTCTCGATCTCGGCCGCGACGGTGGCCGTGTCGTCGAGCACCGGTTCCTGGCTCAGGTAGCCGACCGAGGCCCCGCGTTTCATGGCGATGGAACCGCCGTCGCGGTCCTCGGCGCCGGCAAGGATGGTAAGGAGCGTCGACTTGCCGGCGCCGTTGGCGCCGATCACTCCCACCCGCTCGTCCTCTCCCACGGCGAAGGTGACGCAGTCCATCAAGACACGGGAGCCAAAGCTCTTGGAAAGCCCCGTGATATCTACAACGTTCATGACATCTCCATCAAGGCCAAGCCACGGGATAGACGGGCCATGCCAAGATCCCGTCCAGGTTTCTCAGATGTCCTCAGATTTTCTCCGTGGCCAAGTTTTTTTAGAATTTCAAAAGATCGGCGAGTTTGCCGAAGATGGCTGCCGGGCGGTACTTCTTGGGAATGGCGTAGGTGCCGTTTTTTTTGACCGGCACGGTCATCTGCCCCACCGGGGTCTCCAGGTCCAGACCGGCCGCGAGCTGGTACGGGATCTTGTCCGGATCAGGCTTGCGCTTGAGGATCTCCAGCAGGTCGGCATAGGTGATGCGGATCGGGATGCGGACGTCGGTCTCCTCGTTGGCGGGGAAGTTGATCTCTTCCCGCGCGCCTCCCTTGGCCAGCGGCAGCGTCATGATCTTGATGTCATAGCTGTACCCCTGCAGCTTGACGTCGAAGCTGTTGGTGTTTTGCACCCGCAGGTACAGTTCCATGCCGGCGCCGGTCGGATCCACCGAGACCACGTTCAGATCCTGCACGGTGACCACCGGGGCATTGACCAGCTTGCTGCATCCGGAAAGAAGGACGACGACTAACAAGAGGGCGAAAATTTTTCTCACTACAGACTCCTGAAAAGGTGTTAGCCCGAAAACAAAGAGGGCGGGTCCCCGAAAGAACCCGCCCACTATAGCACAACCATTGCTCAAACAGCAAAAGGACTATCCGTTGACCGCCACCTGCTGCATCAGCATGCCCCTTTGCATCTCCCGCAGTATCTCCGTTCTGAAGCGCTTGCGGATCTTGTCGTAGGCCTTCGCCGCCGGGCCGGTGCCGCAGTAGAGCCTCTTGGCCCGGGCCATGTTGCCCTTGGCCATGTCCAGCTTCTCGTAAAGCTCCTTGACGGCCGCCTCCGCGCACTTCTCGTCGTCCCACATGTCCTGCGGGGTGTAGCCGTGGCTTTCCGCCCGCTCCGGCATCAACTGCCAGACCCCCAGGGCACCCTTGGGGGATACCGCTCTCGAGGAGAGCTTGTGTCCGCCTGTTTCCGCCAGAGCTATCTCAGCCAGATCCAGCGGCGTGAATTTCGTTCCCTCCGTCTTTTCGTAGCAGATTTCCGCGAGCCACTTGGCCCGGGCAGGTGTTGTCCTGCGGGCGAACGTGGCGTAGATGGCGGGAACCAGTTTCTTCCTTCCGTCAAGTTCTGCCGCCTTGGGCAGATCCATCTGCACGGCCGGGGGTGTCGCGGGGGATTTCTCTCCCTGCTTCTCGCTCCCCTCTGCCCAGGTCAGCAACGCCCGGTCCGACTCCGAAACCGAGGGAGTCACCGGTACCTGCGCCTGCTGCAGGTGGGACTGGTCGCACGATGCGTTCATCAAGAGCACCGCGACCAGCAATGCAAGTTTTCGTTTCATAAATCGCTGTTGATATGGCTTTTGCCGGCTTTAGGTAGAGATACTAAATGTCGGTAGTGAAGCCCGCGCCAATCATCTCCTTTCATTGGAATCACATTGGCTCGTCGCCAATCTGAGGTTATCAGTGTAATCAAACCCGACAGAATTGCAAGCAGTACATTAGTTTTTTACAATAAAGTCGAATAAAAAAGGAGCCCCGCCCAGCGGAGCTCCCCCACTAAAGCCTCGAATTTTCTATATTAAAGCTGCACCCCCATAACATCTGCCACGGTATGGATGTCCTTGTCGCCTCTGCCCGACAGACAGACGACGATGCTCTCATTGGCGGAAAGTGTCGGAGCCAGACGCAGCGCGTGGGCGACCGCGTGGGAAGACTCCAGTGCGGGGATGATCCCCTCTTCGCGGGTCAGCACCTGGAATGCGTCCAGGGCCTCGTCATCGGTGACGGAGACATAGCTGGCCCGTCCGATCTCTTTTAGGTACGAGTGCTCCGGTCCCACGCCCGGGTAGTCCAATCCGGCCGAGATGGAATGGGCATGGGCGATCTGACCGTACTCGTCCTGCAGGAGGTAGGTTTTGTTGCCGTGCAGCACACCGACGCTGCCGGCGGAAAGCGGCGCCGCATGCTTGCCGCTGTCGATGCCGTAGCCGGCGGCTTCGACGCCGATCATCTTTACGGATTCGTCATTGACGAAGGGGTGGAAGAGCCCGATGGCGTTGCTGCCGCCACCTACCGCCGCGACCAGGTAATCAGGAAGCCTCCCCTCGGCCTCCAGGTGCTGCGCCCTCGCCTCCTGGCCGATGATGGCCTGGAAGTCGCGCACCATCACCGGGTAGGGATGGGGGCCGGCGACGGTGCCGATGATGTAGAAGGTGTCTTCCACGTAGGTCACCCACTGGCGCATCGCCTCGTTCATGGCGTCCTTCAGGGTCGCGGTGCCGGAGCTGACCGGCGTTACCTTGGCCCCGAGCAGTTTCATCCGGAACACGTTCAGGGACTGGCGGCGGATATCCTCCTCGCCCATGAACACCTCGCACTCCATGCCGAAGAGCGCCGCCACCGTCGCCGTCGCCACGCCGTGCTGCCCGGCGCCGGTCTCGGCGATCACCTTCTTCTTCCCCATCCGCTTGGCGAGCAGGCCCTGGCCGATGGTGTTGTTGACCTTGTGCGCGCCGGTGTGGTTCAGGTCCTCGCGCTTCAGATAGATCTTCGCGCCCCCCATTTTACGGCTCAATTTCTCGGCGAAGTAGAGCGGGTTCGGGCGGCCGACATACTGGCGCAGGTAGTAGGCGTACTCCTCCTGGAACCCCTTTTCGGTGCGAAAATGGTTGTACGCTTGCTCGAGTTCGAGCAGCGCCGGCATGAGCGTTTCCGATACGTATCTGCCGCCGAAACGGCCGAAGTGACCACTGTTGTCAGGCGTGTCCAAAGTTGCCTCCGGTAGGTGTGTGAGGGGGGCATCATAGACTATCTGTCGATAAATTGCAAGCTTACAGAACCTGCCCCCCAGACAACCTCCCGCCGTTACTGGCTTTTAGCCGTTTCTCTTTGCCTTATTTTTGGCTTTGCGCTACTAATATCACCTGTTCTGGAAGCTCATCTTCGGGGTCAAAATTTGGCTCATCCTGTGTCGATTTTTTCTCTGACAGAGCCCTTTTTCGTCACCTGAAACGTAACCATCATGAGGTCTCCGATGTCCTTGCGGCAACCATTTCACATAGTGCTGGTGGAGCCCGAGATTCCACCCAACACGGGCAACATCGCCCGTCTCTGCGGCGCCACCGGGACCATCCTGCACCTGGTCGGCAAGCTCGGCTTCTCCACCGACGACCGCTACCTGAAGCGCGCCGGGCTCGATTACTGGAGCGAGGTCGACATCCGCTACTGGGACGACCTCGCCGCGCTGAAAGAGGCGTTCCCGCAGGGGCGCTTCATCTACACCAGCAAGAAGGCGCCCCAAAGCTACCTGCAGTTCCGCTTTTGTCCCGGCGACTTCATCGTGTTCGGCAAGGAGACCAAGGGGCTCCCCGAGGAGCTCATCGAGGCGAACCCTGAGACGGCGGTGCGGATCCCGATCACGGGAAAAGTGCGCAGCCTGAACCTCTCCACCTCGGCCGGCATCGTGCTGTACGAGGCGCTGCGCCAGACCGGCGCGCTTGAGGGCGCCTGAATATTCCCCGGCGGAACCAATCAAGAGGAGGAAAGATGTTCGAAAAGAGAAGCGACGAGGGATATCAGCAGGTGCTGCCGGGAATCCGGCAGAAGACCCTGGTGCACGGGGCGAAGACTCTGATGGTGGAGTTCCTGCTGGAAAAGGGTGCGCTGCTGCCGCCGCACAGCCACCCCCACGAACAGACCGGGTACCTGGTGAGCGGCCGGATCAGGCTCAACATCGACGGGAACATCCAGGAGGTGTTGCCGGGGGACAGCTGGTGCATCGCGGGGGACGCGCGGCATAACGCCGAGATAGTCGAGGAGTCCGTGGCGATCGAGGTGTTCTCCCCGGTGCGCGAGGAGTACCTTCCCTGACCTGCCGGCCTAGCTGAACTGGTAGATCACAACACCGAGACTCACCGCCGTCACCACGAACGCGATCAGCGCCAGCAGCCCGTCGCGCGAGATAAGAGCGAGACCGAAGGCGGAAAGGGCCAGCCCGGCGCCATGCGCGGAGAAGGGGACCAACTCCATCATCGGCATCACGACCGCTATGGACGCGCAGATGAACGAGATCAGGTAGATGCTCCCCCCCCTGATCAGCGCAGGCAGGCGTGGACGCAGCCACCGGTCGATGAAGCGCGCCACGGGGCGCAGCCACCTGATCGCCGTGAGCACCTTGTCCTCAGCCAGGGAGCGCCGGAGCAACCACTTGGGGAGCCAGAAGTGATCTCGACGGAAAAACAGCTGCACCGCGATCAGGAGGATCAGAAAACCGGTGGCGGTCGGCACCCCCGGCATGCCGCTGAGCGGCGAAGCGGCGATCACCCCCACCATGAGCAGCAGCGGCCCGAAGGACCGGTTCCCCACCGATTCCACAATTTTCCCCAAGGTGACGTGCCCCGCATCGTCAGCGGAATCTCCGATCCGGTCGAGCATCTCCTGAAGAGTGGTGATCTCACGCGCCATGCGCCACCTCGCAGGTGCCGCCGATAGCGACACTCTTGCCGCAACACCCACGAAGAGTACATTGGCGTATGTTAATGTCAAGACAACCCCGCCCGCGGGCGATCCGGACCGAAAAACGTATACATATCAGACAAATATAATGTACCCGGCGCCTTGACGGGGACAGATGCCTCGTTATATTCATGCTGCACATTTACCCATAACGAGGAGGAAGAGATGTCGACCAGGGACAACCTTGCCGAGGCCTTTGCCGGAGAGAGCCAAGCCAACCGTAAATACCTCGCCTTTGCCAAGAAGGCGGAAGCGGAGGGGCTGCCGCAGGTGGCCAAGCTGTTTCGGGCCGCGGCACACGCCGAAACGGTGCACGCCCATGCGCATCTGCGCGCCATGGACGGGATCAAGAGCACCGTCGATAACCTGAAAGAGGCCATCGAGGGAGAAGGTTTCGAATTCCAGAAGATGTACCCGCCGTTTCTCGAGCAGGCGAAGCAGGAGGGGCACCGCGCCGCGGAGAACTCCTTCAAGTTCGCCCTAGCGGTGGAAGAAGTCCATCACGATCTGTACCAGCAGGCGCTGGCGGCGGTGCAAAACGGCGTCGATCTCGCCGACCGTGCCGTCTACGTCTGCGAAGTCTGCGGCAACACCGTCTACGACGAGGCCCCCGACAAGTGTGCGGTCTGCATGGTCCCCAAGGAGAAGTTCACCAGGATCGCCTGAAAAGGAAGGCGCCGCCAAAATCGGCGGCGCCTTTTGTTTCAACACCACAAAGCCCTAACGCGAAGACGCAAAGGCGCAGAGGCGCAAAGAGATGCCCTGGGGATAACCCGGATCTCCCGCCTTTCTTAGCGGCTTCGCGGCTTTGCGCCTTCGCGTTGAAGCTTTTTGTTTTCAAGGGTTCCTGATGCTGACCCGCCCCGGCGTCGCCCAGTCGTTGTGCCCCCCCTCGATCTCGCGGAACACCGTCCCCGGCCTGCTCTCCGCCAGGGCCTTGGCGAATTTCATCGGGATCACCTTGTCCTCCCTGGCGCCGAAGATCTCCACCCTCCCCCGGTACCCCTTGAGGGCCTCGATATTGTCCCAGTCGTCGGGCAGAAGCAGACGCACCGGCAGAAACCAGTAGTGGTGCTGCCCCACCCGGTGCAACTTGTCAAAAGGCGCCACCAGCACGATCTTGTCCGGCGGCGGCTCGGCCTCGGCCAGCGAGCAGGCGGGACCGCTCCCCAGGGATTCCCCCACCACGCAGACCGGCGTCGCCGGATACTGCCGTCGGAGCAGAAGGTACGCCTGCCGCGCCGCCTGGTCCAGCGACTCCTTCGAGGGCTCACCGGGGCGCCGGCCGTAGCCGGGGTACTCCAGGATGTAGACGCTGTCGGCGGCGGCAAACGAGGGGAGCGCGTAGGCACGATCAGCGGCTTGCCCCCCGTTTCCGTGCAGCATGAGCCAGACGTTCTTTGGGCCGGGAACGGTCCGGGCAAAGCCGATGAGCTCGCCCTGCTCGACCCACGGCGTCAGGCCGTTGGCGCGGTCGTGATGGGTCGGGAAGTAGAGCAGTTGCCGCGGCCAGGACGCCGCGCTCAGCACGAGGGCCACCAGGCAGACGAGCAGCAACCGGCCAATCCGTCGCACGCCATGCACCTTCTAGGCCCCTGGCAGGGTGAAGTAGACGGTGGCACCCTCATCCACCACCCCTTTGGCCCAGACCGTGCCGCCGTGCCGCTCGACGATCCGTTTCACCGTGGCCAGCCCGATGCCCGTCCCCTCGAACTCGGAGCCGTGCAGCCGCTGGAACGCCCCGAACAGCTTGTCCTGGTACGCCATGTCGAACCCGACGCCATTGTCCCTGATGAAAAAGGTCTCTTCACCTTCATGGGTGCAGGCCCCGAGCTCGATCCTGGCCCGTTCCCTGCCGCTCGAGTACTTCCACGCGTTGCCGACCAGGTTCTCCAGCATCAGTTCCAGCAGCAGCCGGTCGCCCTGCACCTGTAGCCCCGGTTCGATCAGCAGGTCGACCCGCCGTGCCGGCTCGGCATCCTGGAGCTTGCAGCCGATACCGAACGCGAGCTCGCTCAGACTCACCGTCGCCCGCCTCAACTCCAAGCGCCCGATCCGGGAAAGCTCCAGCAGGTCGTCAATCAGGTCTCCCATCCTCTTGCTGGAGGTGCGGATCCGCTCCAGATACCCCCGCGCCTCTGGTTCCAGGGTCGGACCGTACTCCTCGATAAGTATCGAGCCGTAGCTGTTGATGTGCCGCAGGGGGCCGCGCAGGTCGTGCGAGACGGAGTAGCTGAACGCCTCCTGCTCCCTCATCGCCGCTTCCAACCGCGCCGTCCGCTCGGCGACCCGCCGCTCAAGCTCTTCGTTCAAAAGCCGCAGTTCCTCCGCCATGCGCCGGCTGTGGGTGACGTCGCGGGCGATACTGAAAAGTCCGACGACGTCCCCCTGCTTGTTGTGCAAGGGCCCCTTGATGACCTCCAGCGTGATCCGCTCGCCGTCGCCCCCCTCCAACTCCTGCTCGAGCGTCTGCGCCAGGTTGTCGCGCAACACCTCCTGGTCCGTCAGCATGAACGCCTGCGCCACCCCGGCGGAAAACACTTCGCGGTCATCCCTGCCGAGCACCTGTTCCATGCTCTTGCCGGCCATGTGACAGGCGGCCTGGTTGAAGAGGAGGTAGCGCCCGCTGACGTCCTTGACGAAGACCGCGTCGGTGGTCCCGTCAATCACCGAGTTGAGCAGCTCCCTGTTTTCCACCAAAGCGCCTTCCACCGCGGCACGCTCCACGATCATCTGCTGCAACTCCTCGTTCATCGCGACCAGCCGGCCTTGCTCCCTCTCGTAGCTTCTCAAAAGCGACCACATCATCACCGCGCAACATACGGTGGTCACCGCGAATCCCACCATGTTGTCGGCGAGACGGTCCTGTTCGGAGCGGAACGGGGTGACCCATTCCGGAAACTGAAACTCCAACGCCATCAAGGCGATGGCGTCGAGCAAGGTCAGGACCAGGGGGAGCCAGCGCGCCCGTCTCCTGAAAAAGATGGGCAGGTACATCAACAGGCAGAAATAGTACAAGGGGAGGCTCCCATCCGAGGCGCCGTTGGGAAACCAGATCAGGTTAAGCAGGACCAGGAACATGAAGAAGAGCGCGGTCGTGTGGTAGCGCCCCCGCCTCGCCTCGACCAGAAGCAGCAGTACGAGCACGCCGAATACCGCGACGCAGACGTTTATGTAGGCAGGGAGATGCTGCAGGTAGTTGGTCGGAATAACGACAAAAAACGAGGCGACGGCCGCCGTGATGCAGAGCAGTTCAAAGAGGTGTTGCTCCATGGTGGAGCCTCCCCTCTTCCATATGCAGGACGTGAACCTTGCAATGGCAGATCGCATCTCGCTCATCTGTTACCTCGCGCGCGGCTGAAAAAGACAGCAGGGCGATAAAAATAACACATTAGCGACAGCTGATAAACACTTTTTTCAGTTATCCCTGAGTGTGGAGCGCCAACCAAAGTGGAAAGGTGCTGACTTTGGGCCAGGTAATGAGTAAGGCAGCATGGTGCAATGACTGTCTCGGCGCGAAGCGATGAATCTATTACTTACACAGATCGCCGTCACCCCCCTCAGCGTGGCGGACGCGCATCGACCTTCAGGTGCACGTACCAGTAGGCGAAGGCCACGAAGAGCACACCGCCCAGGATGTTCCCAAGCGTGACCGGCAGGAGGTTGTCCCGGAAGAAAGCGCCCCAGGAGAGGCCGGGGACCTCACGTCCGAGCCTTCCCGCCAGCAACAGCCCGGTCGGGATGAAGTACATGTTGGCGATGGAGTGCTCGAAGCCGCTGGCCACGAAGGCCGTGATGGGTGCATAGCAGGCGAGCATCTTGCCGGAGACGTCACGGGCCGCTGTGGCCATGAAGACGGCAAGGCAGACCAGCCAGTTGCACAGGATCCCGCGCACGAGGGCGACGCCGAAGGGAAGCTGGCACTTGGCCGTCGCGGTCCGGATGGCGCTCTCCGCTACGGACCCGTTCATCCAGAGCTGGGATTCGAACATGAGGGCGGCGAAGAACAGCGACCCCGCGAGGTTGCCGACGATGACGATGCCCCAGTTCTCCAGGAGCTGCCCCCAGGTGATCTCGCCATGGAGCGCGGAGCTGGTGAGGAGGCTGTTCCCGGTGAAAAGCTCGGCGCCGCAGATCACCACCAGCATGAGCCCCAGCGAGAAGACGCTCCCTCCCAAAAGTGCGGCCACGCCCCTGCCGGCGAAGGCGGCGGCGTCCTGGGTGACCACGGTGGCCAGCTGGGCGCCGAAGCCGATGTAGAAACCGGCCAAGAGGCTCAGGACGAAGGTGCGCAGCCGCGACTGGGTCAGCACCCTCTTGCCGTTGTCCACGATGGTGCGCACGGTCTCGGCCGGCGTCAGGTACATCTTTTCCATGTCAGCGCCCCTTCGGGCCGGCCATCTTGCGGAAGATGACCAGCTGCGCGGTGATGTCCACGGCAAGAACTACGGTGGTGCAGTACAAAAGCCAGGCGACCCGGTCGAAATAGGCGAAGCAGTTGAAGAACATGTACAGGGCCACCACGAACGAGAGCAGCCTGCGGATGCCGTGTACCGCCCCCTCGTTTTCCTCCTCATCGCTTCCCACCAGCGCGGCCAGCGCCGGTGCGGCGTGGTACCCGATGGTGGCGTCGATGAAGGTGAGGAAGATGTTGGCGACGAAGACGTAAGTTAGCGATTCCATATAGCTCCCATCGGCTGAAGCCGGCTGCGCCAGAAAGTAAGGCAAATCGGGACCGGAATCAAGTGAATTAACGGGTGCCCGCCGATAAAAAAAGGGCGGAAGGTTTCCCTTCCGCCCCGGGTTTTTCTTGATACGGGCTGCTTACTTGAACAGCGCCTTCTGGTACTCGCGGTTCAGTTTCGCGATGAACTTGACGTTGATCCCTTTCGGGCACGCGGCCTGGCACTCGTAGTGGTTCGAGCAGTTGCCAAAGCCCGCTTCCTGCATCGCCTCGGTCATGGCGCAGACGCGCTCGGCGGCCTCCGCCTGGCCCTGCGGCAGGGCGGCCAGCTGGGCAACCTTGGCCGAGGTGTAGAGCATCGCGGAGCCGTTCGGGCAGGCGGCGACGCAGGCGCCGCAGCCGATGCACTCGGCGGCGTCCATGGCGTAGTCGGCGGCGACCTTCGGCACCAGGATGGCGTTGCCGTCGGCAACACCGCCGGTGTGGCAGGAGGTGTAGCCACCGGCCTGCATGATCTTCTCGAGGTTGCTCCTGTCCACGATCAGGTCCTTCTGGATCGGGAAGGCGAGCGCACGCCACGGCTCGATGTAGATGGTGTCGCCGTCGTTGAAGCGCCTCATGTGCAGCTGGCAGACGGTGGTGCGCTCCTGGCCGCCGTGCGGCACGCCGTTGATGACCTGGGAGCACATGCCGCAGATCCCCTCGCGGCAGTCATGGTCGAACGCGATCGGGTCTTTGCCTTCTTTGATCAGGTGCTCGTTCACTTCGTCGAGCATCTCCAGGAAGGACTGGTCGGGGCTTACGTTTTTGGCCTCGTACTGCTCGAGCTTGCCCGGAGCTTTGGGGCCACTTTGGCGCCATACGTGTAGTGTGAGGTTCATTATTTATAACTCCTTACCGCCAGATGAACGTTCTCGAACGTCAACGGCTCCTTGTGCAGTTCGGGCTCCTTGTCGACACCTTTGAACTCCCAGGCTCCGACGTAGCAGTAGTTCTCGTCGTCGCGCTTGGCCTCGCCGTCGGGCATCTGGTGCTCGACGCGGAAGTGGCCGCCGCAGGACTCGTTCCTGTGCAGGGCGTCCTTCGCCATCAGCTCGCCGAACTCGAGGAAGTCCGCCACGCGGCCGGCGTTCTCGAGCTGCTGGTTGAGCTCCTCGCCCTTGCCGGTGACCTTGACGTTGTTCCAGAACTCCTCGCGCAGGACCGGGATACGCTTGATGGCGTCCTTGAGGCTCTCCTCGCTCCTCGCCATGCCGACGTTTTCCCACATAATCTTGCCAAGTTCGCGGTGGAACTCGGAAACGGTCTTCTTGCCGTTGATGTTCAGGAGGCGGTTGTTGTAGGCCTTGACGTCCTCGACCGACTTCTTGCACTCGGCGTGATCGGCGCTGACGGCGCCCGGCTTGGTCTTCGCCAGGTAGTTGGCGATGGTGTAGGGGATGACGAAGTAGCCGTCGGCCAGACCCTGCATCAGCGCGGAGGCGCCCAGGCGGTTCGCGCCGTGGACGGAGAAGTTCGCCTCGCCCAGGACGAAGAGGCCCGGGACGTTGCTCTCGCAGTTGTAGTCGACCCAGAGACCGCCCATGGAGTAGTGCGGTGCCGGGTACATGCGCATCGGCTGCTTGTACGCGTTCTCGTCGGTGATCTTCTCGTACATCTCGAAGAGGTTACCGTAGCGCTCGCGGATGGTGTGCTCGCCCACGCGCTTGATGGCTGCGGAGAAGTCGAGGTTGACGCCGCGGCCACCGGGGCCGACGCCGCGCCCGTCGTCGCACTGCTCTTTGGCGGCGCGGGAGGCGATATCGCGGGGAGCGAGGTTACCGAAGGAGGGGTATTTCCTCTCCAGGTAGTAGTCGCGCTCTTCTTCCGGGATGTCGTTGGGGTGACGGTTGTCGCCCTTCTTCTTCGGAGCCCAGCAGCGGCCGTCGTTCCTGAGCGACTCGGACATGAGGGTCAGCTTGGACTGGTGGTCGCCGGACTGCGGGATGCAGGTCGGGTGGATCTGGGTATAGCAGGGGTTGGCGAAGAAGGCGCCCTTCTTGTGGGCACGCCAGTTCGCGGTGACCGAGCAGCCCATCGCGTTGGTGGAGAGGTAGAACACGTTGACGTAGCCGCCGGTGGCGAGAACGACCGCGTCGCCCACGTGGGTGCGGATCTCGCCGGTGATCAGGTCACGGACGGTGATACCTTTGGCCTCGCCGTCGACCACCACGAGGTCCAGCATCTCGGTGCGGGCGAAGAGCTTGACGGTACCGGCTTTCACCTGGCGGGACAGGGCCGAGTAGGCACCCAGGAGGAGCTGCTGACCGGTTTGGCCGCGGGCGTAGAAGGTACGGGAAACCTGGGCGCCGCCGAAGGAGCGGTTGTCCAGGTAGCCGGCGTAGTCGCGGGCGAACGGAACGCCCTGGGCCACGCACTGGTCGATGATGTTGTTGGACACCTGGGCCAGACGCCACACGTCCGCCTCGCGGGCACGGAAGTCGCCCCCCTTGATGGTGTCGTAGAACAGGCGGTAGATGCTGTCGCCGTCGTTCGGGTAGTTTTTCGCGGCGTTGATGCCGCCCTGCGCCGCGATGGAGTGGGCGCGGCGTGCGCTGTCCTGGTAGCAGAAGGCTTCGACGTTGTAGCCGAGCTCGCCCAGGCTGGCTGCGGCTGCGCCACCGGCCAGGCCGGTGCCGACAACGAGGACTTTGTACTTACGTTTGTTAGCGGGGTTAACCAGCTTCAGGTCGAAGCGGTGCCTGTCCCACGAGGTCTGAATCGGTCCTTTCGGACATTTTCCGTCGAGTATCACTTGAACCCCCTAAAGTTTCAATAAGCCGGCCAGGATGACCGCAGGAATCGAGATGTAAGCAAGCATGAGGAGGGCGGAGATGACCTTGCCGCCGGTACCGAAGGCCGGGATGGTCTTCTCGTTGTTCCACCCCATGGTCTGCAGGAAGCTCGGGATGCCGTGGGAGAGGTGCAGGAACAGCATCAGCATGGCGAACATGTAGGCCAGGGCGATGAGGCCGTTGCCGAAGCTGGTCACCACCATCCTGAATACGTCCGGACGGTTGGCGGAGTCGAGGCCGACCACGACGTCAGGGGTGCCATGAATGGTGAACTGGAGCAGGTGGTAGATGATGAAGGCCGCCACGAGGAGGCCGGTCCAGATCATGTTCTCGGAGGCGAAGCTCGCCTTTAGGTTCCTTTTCACGGCATAGGCGCCGGGGTTGGCGGCCTTGTTCTCCAGGGTCAGCGTGACGCCGTAGCAGATGTGGACGGCGATGGCTGCCAGCATGAAGAGGCGGAAGGCCCAGACCAGCGGCGGCAGGCTGTGCAGATGCTCAGCATAAGCGTTGATGCCGTTGGGGCCAAAGAAAATGGTGGAGTTTCCGATCAGGTGTATCAGGATGAAGATGATCAGGAGCTGACCCGTGATGGACATCAGGATCTTTCTTCCCACAGAGCTAGATAAGATTCGCATGTTTTTTGTCCCTTTGCCTTTTTTCGATTTCAGATAAGTTGGATTGCGTGCGTACACCGGAGGAGTACAAGTCCCGAAGACCCGTTCACGGGGCGGACTCGCGGCTTCCGCTTTCGGGGGATGGGGGACCGCGCCACGGGCTCAGTGTCTGCATTCGATCTCTCCTTTATTGAACTCACATTAGCAACAGTGGATGGTATCTATAACATAAAAATCGGCGGGTTGATAGACGCGCATATTAAATGCCGTTATACGAAAATGCAACAGTTTTTTGTATACAGCATACAATTAATGGTTCAGACACCTTAGCCCCTTCTAAACTGCACTAACCATGTTTTGAAATAACGCTTACGCGGCCGCATTGTTGCATTTTTTACCCCGCTCTGCTAATTAGGATAGGCACCGTCAGTAAAACATTAAAGCCAGGAAGGTTCATGATTTATAAACTGCTCAAGAAGGACCCCAAGTCCGGCGCGCGCCGCGGCGTAGTGACCACCGCCCACGGCGAGATCCAGACCCCGATCTTCATGCCGGTGGCCACCCACGCCGCCATGAAGGCGATGACCCCGGCGCAGGTCAAGGAGACCGGCGCCCAGATCATCCTCTCCAACACCTACCACCTGCACCTGCACCCCGGCGAGGCCCTGGTGCAGAAGGCGGGCGGCCTGCACAAGTTCATGTGCTGGGACGGCCCCATCCTCACCGACTCCGGCGGCTTCCAGGTCTTCTCGCTGCCGAAAAAACGCATCACCGAGGAAGGGGTCTTCTTCCGCCACGAGGACACCGGAGAGGAGATCTTTCTCGATCCGGCCAAGGCCGTCGCCATCCAGGAGGCCCTGGGCGCCGACATCATCATGAACTTCGACGAGTGCATCCCCTACCCCTGCGACAAGGCGTACGCGGAGCGCTCCACCGAGAAGACCATCCGCTGGGCCAAGCAGTGCATCGACGCGCACTCGCGCGAGAACCAGTATCTGTTCGGCATCGTGCAGGGAAGCGTGTTCGAGGACTTGAGGAAGCGCTGCGCCAAGGCGCTGGTGAAGATGGATTTCCCCGGCTACGCCATCGGCGGCGTGTCCGTGGGCGAGGGGCTCGAACTGTTGAAGCAGGTGGTCGGCTACACCGCGCCGCACCTTCCCGAGGACAAGCCGCGTTACCTGATGGGCGTCGGCCTTCCCGAGGACATCCTGGAGAGCGTCGAGCGCGGCATCGACATGTTCGACTGCGTCATCCCGACCCGTTACGCGAGAAGCGCCACGCTCTTCACCAACCGCGGCCGGATCCGGCTCACCAACAAGAACTACCGGCGTGACTTCTACCCGGTCGAGCCCAACTGCACCTGCTACACCTGCCGCAACTTTACCAGGGCGTACCTGCACCACCTGTTCACCTCGAACGAGGTGCTCTCGGCGATCCTGGCGAGCATCCACAACGTGCATTTCTACCTGAACATGATGGCGGAGATCAGGACCTCCATCGAGGAGGGGCGCTTCCTGGAATACAAGCAGCAGTTCCTCTCCGCCTACTTGAAGGGGAAATAGGCATGCGACGCGGCGTCCTCATCGCGGCGACGGTGCTGGGGCTCTCCTGTGGCTGCTCCCAAAAGGAACCGGCGCAGGCTCCCGCGCCGAAACGGTCGTCGGCCCAAATGGAGCTCTTCGGCGCGGAGCTTTTCAACGAACGCTGCCGGGACTGCCACATCGTCAAGGAAAAGGGAGGCGTGGTCGGCCCGGAACTGTCCCACGTCGGGAGCAAGCGGGACCGCCGTTTCCTCGAGCAGGTGATTCGCGAGCCCGCCAAGGTCTACCCCGGCACCGTGATGCCCCCCTACGACACCTTCTCGAAGAAGCAGGTCGACTCCCTGGTCGACTACCTGGCCGGGCTCAAGTAGTTCCCGACTCCCCTCTTCCCCTACCCTCTCCCCCCGGGAGAGGGGGCGTGGAACACATCTCACAATCAATTCCTCACCGGAGAGCCATAGATGTCCACTGAAACCACGCAAAACCGCTTCGACCGCCTCATGGAAATCATGCGCAGGCTGCGCGCCCCAGGCGGCTGCCCCTGGGACGCCGAGCAGACCCACGAGTCGCTCAAGCGCTACCTTTTGGAGGAATCCTACGAGGTCATCGAGGCGATCGACGCCGGCGACAAGGAACTTCTCAAGGAGGAACTGGGGGACTTGATGCTGCAGCCGGTGTTCCACGCGGCCATAGCCGAGGAGGCCGGCGCCTTCACCATGGACCAGGTGCTGGACGCCATCAACGAAAAGTTGGTGCGCCGCCACCCCCACGTCTTCGGCAACCAGGTCATCGAGAGCAGCGCCGCGCAGGTGGAGAACTGGGAGAAGATCAAGAAGAACGAGAAGGGGGAGGAACGCAAATCCGCGCTGTCAGGCATCCCCCCTCACCTCCCCGCGCTCATGAAGGCGCAGAAGATCACGGAAAAGGCGGCCCGGGTCGGCTTCGACTGGGAACATACCGACCAGGTCTTCGCCAAGGTGATGGAGGAGTTGCACGAATTTCAGGAGGCAATGGCCGCCGGAGACCAGCAGGAGATGGAGTCGGAACTGGGGGACCTCCTGTTCGCCATCGTCAACCTGGGACGGTTCCTGTCCCTCGACCCGGAGGACGCCCTCAGGAAGACCATCGAGCGCTTCACGCGACGTTTCGGTCACATCGAGGAGACCCTGCACGGCGCCGGCCGCAGGATGCAGGAGGCGACCCTGGAGGAGATGGATTCGCTCTGGGAGGAGGCGAAGAAATTAGAGAAAGGTTCAATCTAATTAATGTTTTTAGGAGACCAGCGGCTTATCCACATTTTTTGTGGATAAGGTGTGGATAACGATGTTGACAAACTGAGAAACCCACGGCTTTTAAGCACTTTCCGCGTTCTGCATAAATATTGGCCACAGCGATATTCGAACGAAAAATCAGCTAGTTACAAAGAAAAGTATACAATCGGGGTTTATCAACCACAGGCTAAATTAGTCATACCTAATTAGGCGTAGGGCCCGGTGGAAATCCTGTGCATAACTACCTGATTTTCGCCCACGTCACGCCCCCCTTCGCATCCAGATTCACCCCTTCCATCGACAACAGCTCCCGCTTGGAATCCGTGCCGCCAGGAGCGGTGAAACCGGTCATGACGCCGTTGGCCCCGACCACCCTGTGGCAGGGGATGATGATCGGCACGAGGTTTCTCGCCATGGCCCCTCCGATCGCCCGCGCCCCCCGGGGAGATCCGCAGGCGCCGGCGACATCCTGGTAGCTGAGCACGGTACCGTACGGGATGGCGGCCACCACGTGGTAGACGTTTTTCTGGAACGGCGTGCAGCCATCCAGGTCCAAGGGGAGGTCGAAAACCACCCTCTCTCCCCCGAAGTAACGCCGCAGCAGCGCGGCTCCCTTGGCGGTCAACTCGTTCTCGCCGGTTGCCCGCGGGTACAGGGCCGCCGCCAACTCCAGCGCCTCGGCTGCGGACTTTGCGCCGTAGGGGAGATGATGGGCCACCACCCCATGCTCGCTCGCCGCCAGCACACCGCACCCCGCGCCGGTTTCGTACATGGTCCACGCCGTGACGGCCGACCGGTCTCTCATACCCTTCCTCCATAAAAAAACCGCGCAAGATTGACGACATCCGTTGGGACAGCAGAAACAATACCACGTTGTTCCTGCGCCTTGCCAGCGGATTTTGCTCTCCCGTGCGCGGTTCTTTCAGCCTATTTTTTAAGCAGCTTTCTCTTCACCAAGCCGATCACGTCTCCGGCCTCCTCGCAGCGCAGCAGGTGCGCCGACACCAGGAAGATCACCATACCCGCCAGCACCCCGCCCCCCAGCACGCCACCTTTGAGGAGCCTTTTCCCCGCCGGCGACCAGTCGATGAGATGCATGATCCAATACACCGCCAACGCCATCGGGATGGAGGCGACGATCCCCTTCACCCCGGCGACCGAGATGGCCCGACCGCCGAAGGGGCCGATCTTCTTGCGCAGGAACCAGAGCAGGAGCAGCATGTTGCCCAGCGCGGAAAGCGAGGACGCCAGCGCCAGCCCGCCGTGCTGCAACGGCCCCATCAGGATGAGACTGAAGAACAGGTTGAGCAGGAAAGCGACGAAGGCGATGACGACCGGAGTCTTGGTGTCCTTGAGCGCGTAGAAGGCGGGGACCAGAACGCGCACCAGCGCCACGAAGGCGAGCCCCACGGAGTAGTACAACAGGGCGATGCCGCAGTTGACCGCCTTGGCGTAGTCGAAGGCGCCCCCCATGAACAGCAGCGAGAAGATCGGGGTGGCGCAGAACATGAGCCCGACCATGGCCGGGATGGTGATGAACAGGGTGAGCCGGACGCCGTAGGAGAGCGACTCCTTGAGCGCGTCCATGTCGCCCATGGCGGCCTGCCGGCTCATCGAGGGAAGGACCGCCTGGGCGACCGAGACGGTGAAGATCCCTTGGGGAAACTCGAAGAGCCGCTGCGCGTAGTAGAGGTAGGAGACGCTTCCCTCCGGGAGCAGGGACGCCAGGATCGAGCCGACCGTGATGTTGAGGTAGTACACCCCGACGCCGAACACGGAGGGGCCCATGAGCAGGGCGATCCGTTTCAGGGCCGGGTGGTTTAGGTCGAAGTTCGGCTTGAGCGGGAAACCCATCCGGTACAGTACCGGCAACTGCAGGAGAAGTTGCAGCACCCCGCCGATCAGCACGCCGACGGCGAGGGCGACGATGGGGACCTGAAACCGGTCGTGCAGCAGCAGGGCGCACAGGATCATGGAGATATTGAGGAATACCGTGGAGATGGCCGGGGTGAAGAAGTGGCGCAGCGTGTTCAGTATCCCCATGCACAGGGCGACCAGGCTCACGAAGAAGATATACGGGAACATGAGCCGGTTCAGCAGGATGGTCACCGAGAGCTTTTGCGGGTTGGAGGAGAACCCCGGGAACATCAGGTGCACGAGTTGCGGCGAGAAGATGATGCCGAGGATGGTGATCACGGCCATCACCATGGTGAGCGCGGTGAAGCAGACGTTGGCGAGAGCGCGGGTCTCCTCCTCACCCTTGTTGGTGTGCCATTCCGAGAAGGTCGGGACGAAGGCGGAGGTGAGCGCCCCTTCCGCGAAGAAGCGGCGCAGCATGTTGGGGATCTGGAACGCGGCGAAGAAGGCGTCCGTGTAGAGACCGGCGCCGAACAGGCGGGAAACCACCATGTCGCGGATCATCCCCATGATGCGGGACAGCATGGTGGCGGCGCCCAAGACGCCGGCGGCGCGGGCTATGTTCTTCTTTTCAGACAAACAACCTCCTGGAAACAGAAACCGGGAACTCAACGCGAAGACGCAAAGCCGCAAGGAAAACCAAAGCACGACGGATGGTAAAAAGCGAAAGCCTTACGCCTTCTCCGCGTCTTTGCGACTTTGCGTTAAATATTCGGGACTTCAGCCTTTAGCACCATCAACTCGCCGGAAGTATTCGTCGCGGCAGAAGTTCTCCACGTCGACCATGGCGGCGAAGGCCTCGCCGAAGCCTTCGCGCCCGAGCGTGAAGACGCCGTGGCCGTAGACGATAGCCGAACCGCCGGCGCCGATCACCGGCGGCACGCGCTTGGCCAGCCCCCCTGCCCCGATCTCGCCCGCGACCACCGGGGTGCCGCCCAGCTCCCGCACGTGGGGGCAGTCCTTCCAGCAATCCTTGATGGCGCATTCCGCCTTCCGGTCGCAGAGCATGCTCATCACCACGGAAAACTTGGGATGCCCGTGCAGGATGACGCGGGCCCCGGTCTGCTCGTAGATCTTTCGGTGCGCCAAAAGCTCGCTCGATGCGGTGATCCCGGTGGTGGACGAGTTGTCCGCCGGAACCGGGTCGATGCATCCCCTCAGTTCGTCCAGGCTCGCCGCCGTCTGCGAGATGTAGATCAGCTCGCCCGCCACCGCCGAGATATTGCCGAAAAAGGAGTCAACCAGCCCCCGCTCCACGGTGTAACGCCCCACCCGCTCGATCTCGGCGAGGATCTCCTCCTTCTCCTGCGAAAGCGCCGGGATGAAGTCGAGGCCGGTGGCGGAGAGCGGCCTCAGCCATTGCCGCCGGAAGGAGTCGAACGCCTCCCGCTCGCCGGGAAGGCGGAAGCCGTCGGCAAGGACATCCTGCAGGTACTTGACGAAGGTGGAATGAAATACGGAGGAGTAGTTGATGAAGGCCTGCTCCACGGTGATGGCGCCCACCGCGACGATGCCGATCCCCTCGACGATGACCCCTTTCCTGGTGCCGAGCAGCCTGGCCAGGAGCGGACCGGGATCGTCGGGAAGGTCCTGTCGACGCAGGAAGGGGATGTCGTGCAGGAAGGTGCGCGTCTCGGTATCCTGCGGCACGATGCACTCCTCCCCCTGCCCGGCCCGGGCGATCAGGAAGTCGGCGAAGGGAAGGGACGGACGCGCCGCCACCAGCGCCAGGGAGTTCAGACGCGACAGCGTGCCGCCGGCAAGGGCGGCCAACTCGGGCGCCCCCGCCGTGATGAGCACGTCGTCCTGCGCAGCGAAGGCGATGCCGTCGGCGCAGGCCGAGCGGTCGGCAAGGAGTTTTCCCGTGTATTTAGTGATCTGGTCGCGCATGTCAGGGCAACTCCGCGAGGAGGTTCCGGCCGCCGAATCCGCCTTCGGCATCGAGGCCGCGGATGCGGTAGTACTTCTGCAGCTCCTCCTCGAAGCGGACCCGGTCGATGGGGGGAACCTCGATCCCCTCGCCGGCGCTCCCCGCCTCCTCGAAGAAGCGTTGCGGCAGCGTGTCGTGGGCGTGGCTGAACCCGTTGGCGCAGTTGTAGTAGCGCTCGGTGAGGTAGATGCGGTCGCCGATCGCCTTGAGCGACTCCGGGCCGTACTCCACCCCGGTCACCGCCGAGAGGAGCTCCCCGTACTCCTCGAGCGTCGCTCCGAAGAAGGCGAACTTGCAGGCGACCAGCGAATCGACCGCCGCGTTGACGTCCTCGGCGATCTTGATGATGCGGGCCTTGCCGGAGAAAGAGAAGCGGTCGGTGGGGACCGGCTTTCTCAGGATCTCGTGCGAGATGGGATAGGCGCGCAGATGGCAGCCGCCGCGGTTGGAGGTGACGTAGGCGAGCGCCATGCCGTAGGCGCCGCGCGGATCGTAGGCGGGAAGCTCCAGGGATTTCACGCTCATGGAAAGCTCGGGCTTCCCCATGATCTCCGCGACGCGGCGCGAGCCGAGGCTCAGGAGCTCGCCCTGGTCGTGCCGGTAGGCGATGTCGGCGAGGAGGCTCGCCACTTCCGCCGCGTCCGGGAAGCGCCCGCGCGCCTCCCCGAAGGCGGACAGGGTCGCCGCGGCGGAGATGGTGTCCAGCCCCAGCTCGTTGCACAGCGAGTTGGCCTTGACGATGGCGTGCAGGTCCGAGATGCCGTTCAAGGCGCCGAAGTGGTTCACCGTTTCGTACTCCGGCAGCGGCTCCCCGGCGGCGCTCGCCTTCTTGCACTGGATGGGGCAGCCGTAGCACCCTTCCTTCTTGGCGCCGCACTCCTTGCGGATGGCGGGTCCGGAGTAGTTGCCTGACTCGGCGAAGAAGGTGGAGCGGAAGTTCTCGGTGGGCGCCATGCGCCGCTGCGCCATCAGGTCCACCAGCGCCGGGGTGCCGTACTCGGCGATGCCCAATTCGCCGAAGATGACCGGCGAGGCCCGGAACAGGCGCATGACATCGGCGCGGGCGGCCTCGAAGCGTTCCTTGTCGGCAACGCCGGTGACGCCGTCGCCCTGCACCGTGATCGCCTTGAGCCCCTTGGCCCCCATGACGGCGCCGAGGCCGCCGCGGCCGATCGAGTTCCCCTCCCCCATCATGATGTTGGCGAAGAGGACGCCGTGCTCGCCGGCGGGGCCGATGGTGGTGACCGAGCCGCGCTCGCTGAGGGCCGCGACCGTCTCCTTCACCCCCTTGCCCCACAGCGACTGGGCCGGGTGCAGTTCGTCCCGCGCCGGGTCGACGGAAAGAAAGACCGGGTGGGGGCTCTTCCCCGTGATGAAGAGGGCGTCGAGCCCGGCTCCCTTCAGGCGCCAGGCGAAGCGCCCGCCGGCCGAGCAGTCGTAGATGGTGCCGGTGAGGGGCGAGCGTGACACGCAGGCGAGGCGAGCCGCGGTGGGTGAATTGGTGCCGCACAGGGGGCCGACGGCGAAGATGAGCGGCAGGTCCGGCTCGAAGGGGCCGAGGCGGAAGTAGTCCCGCATGAGCCGGACGCCCAGCCCCCTGCCGCCGAGGTAGGCGTGCAGGATATCAGCGGGAATCTCCCTGCGCTCGCAGGTACCGCGGGTGAGATCGACATGCAGCAACTTTCCGGTCCAGCCAAACATACTAACCCCAGAAAACCCGTTCTACGTTCTATGTTCTACGTTCTACGTTTAAGCTCCCCCGCCATCCACTCAGCACCTGACAAACAGGTTAGGTAGTTAACGTAGAACCTAGAACGTAGAACGTAGAACAGTTTCTAAAGCAGTTCCTGCTTCCCCTGCCGCTCCAGTTCCTCGACCACTTTCTTCACGTCCTGGGCGGCCTCCTTGGAGCAGACCAGCAGCGCGTCGGGGGTGTCCACCACGATCAGGTCGCTGACGCCGACAAAGGCTACCACTTTACCGTTGCCATAGGCAAGACACCCCTTGGAGCCGACCGACACGGCGCCGGCCGAGTTGATCAGCACGTGCCCCTGCGCATCGGACTCGATGACCTCGGGAAGCGCGCTCCAGGAGCCCACGTCGCTCCAGCCGAAGGAGGCGGCGATCACCTGCACGTCCTGCGCCTTCTCCATGACGCCGAAGTCGATCGACTCCCCCGTGATGCCGCCGTAAACCTCCGCTATCTGCGGCTTCAGGTCGGAAAGTTCCCAGACGTCGGACTCGAAGCAGAGCTTGGCCAGGGCCTGGGAGAGCCCGGGCATGTGCCGCCCGATCTGGTCCAGTATGGCGCAGGCCCCCCAGACGAACATGCCGCTGTTCCAGTAGAAGTTCCCGGAGGCCAGGAACTCCATGGCGCGCTCCAGGTTCGGCTTTTCGACGAAGCGTTTCACCGGCGCGGCGCCCGAATCGCCCGGCTGGGATGCCTCGATATAGCCGTAGCCGGTCTCCGGCCTGGTCGGGGTGATGCCGAGCGTCACCAGCGCGCCGCTCACGGCGACGGAACGGGCGGTCACCAGCGTGGCGCGGAAGGTCTCCTCGTCGACGATGTAGTGGTCGGCCGGGAGCACCACCATGATCCCGTCCGGATCGAAACGGGCGATGATCGAGGCGGCCAGGCCGATGGCCGGCGCGGTGTTGCGCCCGACCGGTTCCTCGATCACGTCGACCGGGACCCCCTTGATGTACGCCAGTTGCGCCCGGGTCTCGGCCGCCTGCAAGGCGTTGGTGACCACCATTACCCGCTTGGGATCGAGCGGCAGGACGCGTTCCACCGTCCTTTGCAGCATGGACTTGCCGCCAAAGACGGACATGAGCTGCTTCGGTGTGCTCTTGCGGGACAGCGGCCAGAACCTGGTGCCGGAGCCGCCCGCCAGGATGACGATGTACATGGTTTCCTCCAGCTGTGAAATATTTCCGACTAGGCCCCTCCCCGCTTGGGGCCGCGCATTTTCATGACCAGCGCCGCGGGAAAGAAGGAAAGAAGGCTCAACATGGCGCCCATCTTGGCGGACGAACCGGTTTCGGAATCGGGGAACGCCTCGCCGGCGACGAAGAGCGCCACGGTGAAACCGATTCCGGCGACGAGCCCGGTGGCGAAGAGTTCGCGCAGCCCCACCCCGATGGGGAGCGGGAAACCGAGCTTGCTCCCCATGAGCCCGAAGCCGACGATACCGATCATCTTGCCGCAGAGCAGGGAAGCCAGCACCAGCCAAGTGGCCGGGCCGACGGAACCGAAGGCGACCCCCGCGTTGACCAGCCCGAAGACGAAGAGCCCAAGGTCGACGAACAGCTTCCAGTCATGCTCGAAGCGTGACAGCGGCGTGAGGTCGTCAGGATCGAAGTCGAACATGTGGCGCTTCTCCACCGGCGGGTGCGGCAGGAAGGGAACCACCAGGGTAAGCGCCAACGCCGGGTGCAGGTGCGCCTCATGCAGCCCGAACCAGCTGAGCGTCCCCCCGAAGATGAGGTAGGGCCAGTAACTGGCGACCCTGGCGCGGCGCAGCCCCCAGCAAAGGGCCAGCGCGGCGCCGCACAAGAGCAGCCATTGGGGCTGCACCGGGGCGAGCGGGTCGCCGTAGAAAAGGGCTATGATCAGCAGCCCCACGGCGTCGTCGGCTATCGCCAGCAGGAGCAGGAACGAGATGGCCGGGTGCCCCTTGCCGAAGATGAAGCGCGCCGCGAGCCAGGCCAGTGCGATGTCGGTCGCGGTCGGAATGCCCCAGCCGCGGTACAGCGCGGGAGCGCCGAAGGCGGCGTTGAGGAGCAGGTAGAGCACGACCGGCCCCAGAATCCCTCCAACGGTCGCCAACAGCGGGTTGACGGCGCGCCGAAGGGGATACAGATCGCCCCCCGGCAGACAGCTCTGGGTGATCTCCACGGCTGCGATGCCGAAGAAAAACGCCATGAACAGGTCGTTGGTGACGAAGTGAACAGAAAGACCCGCGAAAAGCGGGTCGTGCAGGAAGTGGTGGTACTGCTCCGGCGCCAGGTTCGCCCAGAACAGCGCGGCGATGACGCCGGCCGCCAGGGGAACGGAGAACTCCCTGAGCAGGCTCAGTTGTTTATGCATCTATACGACAGGCTCCACGACGGCCTCGACGGCGCTCTCCGCACCAGGAGACTCGACGCGGTGGTAGTCGTCCTGGAAGCGGACGATGTCGTCCTCGCCCAGGTACTCGCCGCTTTGCACCTCGATGATGACCAGCGGGATCACGCCGGGGTTCTCCAGGCGGTGCGTCGACCCGATCGGGATGAAGGTCGACTCGTTGATGTTGATGATCTTCACCGTCTCGCCGCAGGTGACCTTGGCTGTGCCGGAAACCACGATCCAGTGTTCGCTGCGGTGATGGTGCATCTGCAGCGAAAGCCTCTGGCCGGGCAGCACCTCGATGCGCTTGATCTTGTAGCCGTTGTGCTCGTCCAGGACTGTGTATGTTCCCCAGGGACGCTCTCCGCGTTCCATGATCGCCTCCATGTCGTTTAGTGGTGGTTGCGCAACCTGTTTAGGTGCATTCAGGTCTGTAGGGGCGAACAATCATGCGCCCAAGTTTCAGGATTTATCGTGCCGGCCTCAGTTCCAGGTAGCGTTTGAGCGCGTCCTGCCAGGGCTGGGGCACAAAGCCCGTGTCCTGCCGCAGTTTGCCGCAGTCCAGGGTGGAATACAGCGGCCGCGGCGCCGGTCGGTTCAACTGTTGCGTGGTCATCGGCAGGACGGCGACGTCGAGTCCGGCCAACCGGAAGATCTCCTTGGCGAAGCCGTTCCAGGACACGAACCCGGAGTTGGCCGCGTGATAGGTCCCCTGGCATCCCTTGTCCAGCAGCGCCTTGATGGCGAGGGCCAGGTCGCGGGTCCAGGTGGGGGAGCCGATCTGGTCGTCAACCACGGTCAACTCCTTCTTCTCCGCGCCCAGTTTCAGCATGGTCTCCACGAAATTCTTGCCGCCGTGGCCGTAGAGCCACTGGGTGCGCACGATCAGGTGGTTGGGGTTAAACCAGGTGTTCATCTCGCCGCCGAGCTTCGACTCGCCGTAGACGCTGAGCGGGCCCGCCAGGTCATCTTCGACGTAGGGCGACCCCTTCTGGCCGTCGAAGATGTAGTCCGTGCTCACCTGGACCAGCTTGGCGCCGATCTCCTTGCTGATCATGGCGAGAAAGCCCACCCCTTCGCTGTTGACCATCATGGCCTGTTCCGCGTTGGACTGGCAGCCGTCCACGTCGGTGTAAGCGGCGGCGTTGATCACCACGGAGGGTTTCAGGGTGAGGAGTGTCCGCTGCACCGATTCGAGGTCGGTGATATCGATCTCGTCGACATCGACCCCGCGCGCGGCGTCACCGTACAGCGCCATCAACTCCTGCCCCAACATCCCCTTGCTGCCGACTACCAGAATCATCTCAACCCCTTAAAACCTGTTCTACGTTCTACGTTCTAAGTTCTAGGTTGGCACCAAACATCGTGCTCGTGCGCTTGTGGCACCAGAACCACAGAAGGTGCGACCAGGAACAGGCAAAGATTTTAACGTAGAACGTAGAACATAGAACGTAGAACTTGTATTTTTCTTTAGGCCGCTCCGTACTGCATCTCGTAATACTCCCGGTAGGCGCCGGTGACCACTTCTTCGACCCACCCCTGGTTGGCCAGGTACCAGTCGATGGTCTCGGCGATGCCGCGCTCGAAGGTGTAGCTCGGCTCCCAGGAGAGCTCGCGCTTCAACTTGGAGGCGTCGATGGCGTAGCGCCGGTCGTGCCCCTTGCGGTCCTTGACGAAGGTGATCAGCTCGCGGCTCGCGCCGGGAGCGCGCCCGAGGCGCTCGTCCATCAGGTCGCAGACCAGCTTCACGATGTCGATGTTCTTCCACTCGTTGTTGCCGCCCACGTTGAAGATCTCACCGGGCTTGCCCCGCTTGAGCACGCGCTCGATGGCTGCGGAGTGGTCCTTCACGTGCAGCCAGTCGCGCACGTTGAGGCCGTCGCCGTACACCGGCAGGGAGCGCTTCTTGAGGATATTGTGGATCATGAGCGGGATCAGCTTCTCGGGGAAGTGATAGGGGCCGTAGTTGTTGGAGCAGCGGGTGTTGAGGGTGGGCAGACCGAAGGTCTCGAAGTAGGCGCGCACCAGGAGGTCCGCCCCGGCCTTGCTCGCGGAATAGGGGGAGTTCGGCGCCAGCGGCGTCTCCTCGGTGAAGTAACCCTCGGAGCCCAGGCTGCCGTAGACCTCGTCGGTGGAAACCTGCAGGAAGCGGAAGTCAGGGAGCTTCTCGGCGTGCAGACGGCTCGCCTCCAGGAGGGTCTGGGTCCCCATCACGTTGGTTCTCACGAAGATGTCGGGGCCGGTGATGGAGCGGTCGACGTGCGATTCGGCGGCGAAGTGCGCCACGGCATCGACCTTTTCCTCGGCCAGCAGGCGCGCCACCAGCTCGCCGTCGCAGATGTCCCCCTTCACGAAGCGGTAGTTGGCGTTCCCCTCCACCGCGGTCAGGTTCTTCAGATTGCCGGCGTAGGTCAACAGGTCCAGGTTGATGACCCGGCAGTTCGGGTTCCCGGCCATGAAGTGGTTGATGAAATTGGAACCGATGAACCCCGCCCCTCCGGTAACGAGCAACGAGGTGGGGGTGAATACATCCTGCATAAGACCTCCTGACGGCTCTCGCAGTCGGGCGCTGACCAAGAGGCGCCCGTTTTCAGCCGACTATTGTAGATACACCGGGAAAAGCAAAAGTGTCAACTTCTTAGCGCTTGCGCCGGGACGGCGGCGCCCCGTCCCTAGAAGGTCTGGATCGGCCCCAGGGAGCCCACGCCGGCCAGCGAGAAGTTGATGGTGAACTGCTTCTCGCCGCTTACCTGGTGACTGCTCACGCGGTCGGAATAAGCGAGGATCACGCTCCAGCACTGCTGCCGGTACTCAACGGCGTAGCGCGATTCCAGGAAGCCCCCCTTGTCGAAGGAGTAGCGCCCGAGGACGTCGGCGGTCAGCTGGCTGGTGAGCGGGAAGGTGACCCCGGCGCCGAGGTAGTCGAGCTCGTCGCGGCTGTGCCGGTAGGTGACGCTGGCTTGGTTACGTCCCTCCCCCTTGACCTGCAGCCCGAGGTTGGCGGTGGAAAGGACGTTGTCGGACGTGTTGTAGCGCCCGTCCATCAGCAGGGACACGTCCTTCAGCGGGGTGACGACGCTCTCCAGCATCAGGTCGGTGAGGCGGTTTCCCTCGTCCACAAGGGTGAGCAGCTCGCGGCGCTGCCCGGAGAACTGGTACCCCTGGGACAACTTCAGGTAGAGGATGTCGCGGTACTCGTCGGGCATCCCTTCCCTCGCGTACTTGCGGGTGAAGGTGTTGGCGACGGACCAGTAGGCGATGCTCTGCCCGAGCACCCGGTCGCCGTAGTCGTAGAAGGGAAGATCCTCGTCGCTGCGCCGCTGCACGTAGTTGTAGTGCAGCGACGGGACCAGCAGGTGCCGCAGCGTGCCGTTGTCGTAAATCCGCTCCAGCGGCAAGGAGAGCGAGCCGCCGCCGTCGGCCTGGCCGATCTGGCGCCAGCCGGTCTCGGCGGTGTCGCCATGCGCGTTGTACAGGCGCTGCTGGAACGCCCCGAAGAGCGAGAAATCGAGGATCCCGGCCGGTTTCGCGTAGTAGCTGACGCGGGGGTGCAGGACGAGGCGCTGCCCGGTCGGCCCCACGGCGTGTTCGAAGTTGGTCAGGCTGGAGTCCATGGAGACGAAGACCGGGCCCAGCTTCTCGCCGGCGGCGATGAAGCCGAAGGTGGGGAGCCGCTGCAGCGTGGCGCGGTTGTTGAGCGCCTCGAGGTCCTGGTCGTAGGTCAGCGCGCCGAAAAGGCCGTAACGCTGCCAGCGCCGGTCGAAGGAGACCGACGACTCGAGGAGCTGGCGGTTGTACTCGCCGGAGAACTCGCCGTAATCGAGGTAGTACTTGCGGTCCGAGACCATGTGGATGGTGGAGGCGAGGGTCAGCTCCGGCGTCAGCAGCTCCAGGTGCTTTTGCTGCACCTCGCCGCGGAACTTGGACTCGTTGGTGTCGTAGATGCCGAAGGCGCGCAGGCGCCCCTGGCTGTCGTTAGGACGCAGGTAACGGTAATCGACGCCGGTCCCGACGCCGCGCGAGCTCTCGAGGTCGAGGTCGAAGGTCGCCTCCTGGCTCGGGTCGATAGCCCAGTAATAGGGTTGATCGACGAAGAAGCCCTTTTTCGAGGAAAAGCCGAGCTTCGGGATCATGAGGCCGGACTGCCGTTCGGTGTTGGCCGGGAAGACCAGGTACGGGGTGTAAAAGATCGGGATGTCATCCACGTAGAAGACCGCGTCTCTCGCGGTGGCGTATTCATCCAGGGTGACGTCCACCTTCTTCGCCTCGAAGCGCCAGCTCGGGTGATCGCCGTCGCAGGTGGTGAAGATGCCGCTCTCGACCCGGTAATCATCCTCGCCGGTTTTCAACAGGCGCGGGGCGCGCAGCCGGAAATTGGATTTCTTGATGAAGAGCTCGCCGTTTAGGAGCTCCCCTTTCTGGGTGAGCAGGTTCAGGGAGAGCTGGTCCCCCTTCATGGTGTCGCCGCCGCGCTCCAGGAGCACGTCCCCCTCGGCCAGGGCGTCGCTGCTCAAGCGACGGTAGATGACGCTGTCGGCAAGCAGGGAAGCGCCCCCCTGCAGGATGTGCACGTTCCCCTCAGCCTGGTAGCTCTCGGTCGGGGTATCGACGAAGACGGAGTCGGCCTTGAGGGTGACCTCCTTGTCGGGGAGGTTCACCTTTTCGGACGTGTTCGCCTTATCAGGGGCGACTGCCCTCTCGGTGGGAGGCGCCTTGCTGAAAGACATGGCCTTATCCTTGCCATGGGCAAGGCTCGCCGAAAACAGCAGGTAGGTAAGGAGCCAAAGGGCTCTTGCAGGTTTCATCTCACTCCACGGCAAAAAGACGTTCAACACGTTAATTCAAGTCCAACCAGTCTGACCAGTCTGACCTACAGTCGCCTTTTTCGCGCCTACCCTCTAAACGGCTCGAAGTTCCGCGATTTCAAGTGACTGCGGGCTTCACCGACGGTGAACAGGGAGCCGCAGACCAGGATCAGGTCGTCGTCCTGGGCCAGGCTGCGCGCCAGCTCGAGCCCTTCCGCCACGCTCCCCGCGTCCATCGCCTCCACGCCGGCGCCGAAACAGTAGGTCGCCAACTCCCCGGCGGGAAGGGCGCGCTCCAGGGCGGGAGCGACGGCGAAGACGCGGTCCGCCAACGGCAATAGCGGCGCCAGTATGCCCGAGAGCTCCTTGTCCGCCATGACGCCGGCGACCAGGAAGAGCTGCCGGCGCGGGAAATCGACGAGCGCCTCGGCCAGTGCGGTGGCCCCCGCCGGATTGTGGGCGCCGTCGAGCAGCAGCCGGGGTGGCCCCGGGAAAAGTTCCATCCTACCAGGCCAGCGCGCGCTGGCCACCCCCGCGATCATCGCCTGGGGCGTCACCGGGAATCCCACCGCCCGCATGAGCTCCGCCGAGGCAAGTGCCAGCGCCGCGTTGCCGCTTTGGTAGCGACCGTAAAGGCCGCAGGAAAGGGCATCCAGCGTCACCCCGATGCCGCGGTAGTTGAGCAGACCATCGAGCCAGAAGGCGTCGAAGGACTCCCCCTGGCGGAAAAGCGGCGCGTCGAGCTGGGCCGCGTGGTGCTCGATGATGAACTGCGCGTCGCGCTCCTGGCGAGCCGCCAGGATGGGCGCGCCCGGCTTGCAGATACCGGCCTTCTCGGCGGCGATATCCTCGATAGTTTTACCAAGATAATCGGTATGTTCCAGGGAGATCGGCGCGATGGCGCAGAGCACGCCCGGCAAAACGTTGGTGGCGTCCAGCCGTCCCCCCATCCCCGCCTCGAAAACGGCGATCTCCACGCCCGCCTCGGCGAAATAGAGGATCGCCAGCGCCGTGACGATCTCGAAGAAGGTGGTCTCCTCGGGCGCGACCGCCATCACCGCCTCGGCGAGGCGCACCACGTCCGCCTCCCCGATTTCGGCGCCGTTGATCTGGATGCGCTCGGTGAAGGAGATCAGGTGCGGCGAGGTGAACAGTCCCGTGCGGTAGCCGCCGGCCTTGAGAATGGAGCAGAGAAAGGACGCCGTCGACCCCTTGCCGTTGGTGCCGACCACGTGGACCGCCTTGAAGGCGTCCTGCGGATTGCCCAGGGCGGCCAGAAGGGCCGTGATCCTGCTGAGCCCGGGCTTGATGCCGAACCGACCAAGGGCATAGATGTGCGCGAGCGTTTCGGCGTAGGTCATGACAGGCGGGGATTATAGGTAAAGAAGGTGAAAAAGTCCATATTAATCCCGGAACCTGACGCTACCGTTCCGGCCAAGCCAGGCGCAGTCCCAGGCCGATCAGGATGCACCCCGCGGTCTGGCCGATCCGGTTGCCGGCGCCGGCGCAGCGGTTCAGCCAGCGCCCGATTTCGCCGGACAAAAGTGCGACCACGCCGAAGCCGAGCATGGTGAGCACGACGAAGGTGCTCCCGAGGATGAACATCTGCACGGGGACCCCGCCCCGGGCGCGATCAACGAACTGCGGGAAGAACGCGAGGAAGAAGAGCGCCACCTTGGGGTTCATGATGTTGGCCAGGATGCTCTGCCGGAAGATGACCCGGGTCTCGAGTTCCCCCGCGGCGCCCTCCGGCACCAGCGAGGTGCGGCTTTTGATCATCATGTAGCCGATGTACACGAGATAGGCGGCCCCGGCGTACCTGACGCAGGCGAACGCGGTGGCCGAGGAGGTGATCAGGGCGGAGAGACCGACGACGGCGAAGAAGGTGTGCGCGAAGTTGCCCAGGGCGAACCCGGCCGCCGCCGCCAGCGCGGCCTTTCTCCCCTGCGCCACGCCGCGGGTCATCACGTAGATGATGTCGGGGCCCGGGGTGAAGATGAGCACGGTGGAGGCGAGAGCGAAAAGGGCCAGTTGGGAGAGGGAAACCATGTGAACCTCACGTCGGGTTAATAAGGTTTGAATGAAGCTTGCCGTTCATATCCCCTCTCCCTTTGGGAGAGGGCTAGGGTGAGGGAGGGTGTGGGCACCCTCTCCCAGAGGGAGAGGGGAGTGGCCGGTCCTTCGCCGATCAATTAAAAAAGGGTCAAGGTTTGGAAGAGAACCCTCCGCTGCCTTAACCCTTGTTTGTTACCGCTGGCCGGGTTTGCTTACCTCGCCCCCGACCTGCGTTAGTTCCTGTACAGCATCTTGAGGATGCTGGAGAGCTGCGACTTCATCTTGGCGCGCTCCACGATGACGTCCACCATGCCGTGGTCGAGGAGGTACTCGGAACGCTGGAAGCCCTGCGGCAGCTTCTGGCGGATGGTCTGCTCGATGACACGGGGACCGGCGAAGCCGATCAGCGCCTTGGGCTCGGCCATGTTGATGTCGCCCAGCATGGCGAAACTCGCGGTGACGCCGCCGGTGGTCGGGTCGGTCAGGATGGAGACGAAGGGGAGACCGGCTTCGCGCAGTTTGGCCAGCGCCGCCGAGGTCTTGGCCATCTGCATCAGGGACAGGATGCTCTCCTGCATCCTGGCGCCGCCGGAGGCGGAGACGATGATGCACGGGGTGCCGTCTGCAAGGGCACGCTCGATGCCGCGGGTGATCTTCTCGCCCACCACGCTCCCCATGGACCCACCCATGAAGGCGAAGTCGAACACACAGATCTGCACCGGCGTCCCCTCGATCTTGCCGGAACCGCAGACGATGGCGTCCTTGCTGCCGCCCTTGGCCACGGCCTGGTCGATGCGATCCTGGTAGCTCTTGCTGTCCTTGAACTCGAGGAAGTCGACCGAGACCATGCCGGCATCGAACTCGGTGAAGGTCCCCTCGTCGATGAGGAGTTCGATCCTCTTCTTGGTGGAGATGCGGTAGTGATGGCCGCACTTCGGACAGACGTTCAGGTTGCTCTCGATGTCCTTCGTATAGATGGTCTCGTTGCAGCTGACGCACTTCGTCCAAAGGCCTTCCGGAACCTTTACCTTGTGCTCCCCAGCCTTCGCCATCGGCGGATTATCCCTTTTGAACCAAGCCATATGTGCCCTCTTTTGGGAAATGCCCCAAGTTGTTTTATTAAGACCTGAAATCAGCGCTGATTCTTAGCAGATCGAACCTGCCATGTCAAACAAAACGGTATGACAACGCCACTAACCCGTTGAAAGAAATACCGATTATTTCTACGTCCCCTGCAGCACCCCTTGTTTTAAAGCGGAGACGAAGGAGGAGAGCTCACGCAGCAGTTCCTCCCCCTGGTATTTCTCGAAATACTTCACCAGGGCGCTCCCCACCACCACGCCGTCGGCCACCCGGGCGACCTGGCCGGCCTGTTCCGGGGTGGAGATGCCAAAACCGACCACAAGCGGAAGGTCCAGGGCGCCGCGCACCTCGGTGACGCGGTCGGCCAGGGTATCGGCGACCGCGGTCCTGGCGCCGGTGACACCGGTGACGGAGACGTAGTAGATGAATCCGGAGCCCTGGCGGGCAACCGAAGCGACGCGGGATGCGTCGGAGGTGGGGGTGAGCAGGAAGATCAGGTCCAGCCCGCAGCCGTCGGTGTGCTCCTTGAGTTCCGCGGCCTCCTCCGGGGGAAGATCGACCACCAGCAAGGCGTCCACGCCCGCCTTGGCGGCGTCGCAGGCGAAGCGCTCCGCGCCGTAGGCGAAGATCGGGTTGAAGTATCCCATGAGGACGATGGGAATCTGGGTCCGGCTCCTCAGCCGCGCCACCATTTCCAGGATCCCCGGCAGCGTGGTACCCGCCGCGAGAGCGCGGTCGGAGGAGAGCTGGATGGTCGGCCCGTCGGCCATGGGATCGGAGAAGGGAACCCCCAGCTCGATCAGGTCGGCGCCCGCCTTCTCCAGTTCCAGCACGACCCGCTCGGTGCAGGAGAGGTCCGGGTCGCCGGCGGTCACGAAGGTCACCAGCGCCTTTTCCCCGCGCGCTTTCAATGTTGCGAATCTATCGGCAATCCTGCTCATGGTCACTCCTTTTAAAAAGCAAAAGACGTTCGACGTTCTACGTTCTACGTTGAAGGTCGCTATTACGTCCCCCCCTTTGCGAAGGGGGAGGCTCAGCCAGACATCACGCGCCTTGGCGGGCCTACCCTTATAACAAAAAAAGTCCCCCTCGGGGAGAGGGGGATTTGATCGGTACCGCAAAAACTTGGCTGGTGGGCGTTCTAGATCTTGAACGCGGCCATCTCCTGCTTCAGCATCTCGGTCTGGCGGAAGAGCTTGTAGACCGCCTCGTCCATGACCCGGGTCGCCTCGAGGTTGGCGTCGGTGGCCTGCTGGATGTCCTCCACCGACATGACGATCTGCTCGGAGCCGCGGGTCTGCTCGTCGCAGGCGCGCTTGATGTGGCGGATCATCTCGGTGATGCTCTCGGTGGACTGGGCGATCAGGTTCCCCACCTTGTTCTGCTCGCGGGTGGAGGAGAGCACCTGGGAGGTCAGACTCTTCATGTTCTCGACCGCACCCATGATCAGCTCGCTCCCCTGCCCCTGCTCCCGGGTCGCCTTGGCGATCTGGGCCACCATCTCGGAGACCTGCTCCATCGCCTCGCGGATCATCTGGCTTCCCTTGGCCTGCTCAACCGTGGTGCGCGCGATCTCGCTCACCTGGGCGGTCGCCTCGGTGACGCCGACCACGATCTTGGTGAGCGCCTCGCCCGACTTCTGCGACAACAGCTCGCCGTCGGCGATGGAGCGCTCGGCCTGGTCGATGGCGTCGACGGCGCGCCGGGTCTCCTCCTGAACGCCGCGGATCACCAGGGAGATCTCGCGGGTGGAGCTGGAGGTGCGCTCGGAGAGCTCCTTGATCTCGTCGGCCACCACGGCGAAGCCCTTGCCGTGCTCGCCGGCCTGGGCCGCGATGATGGCGGCGTTCAACGCCAGCAGGTTGGTCTGCTCGGCCACCTCGTCGATGACCGAGAGGATATCGCCGATGTCGGCGGCGCGTTCGGAGAGGGTCGCGATGACCTCGCTGGTGATCAGGGAGGCGCGCTTGATCTCCTGCATGCCGTTGATGACGGCGTCGACCGCCTCGCGCCCGGTCTCGGCGTCGACACGCACCGCCTTGGAGATGGCTGCGGTTTCGTTGGCGTTTCTTTCCACCTGCTTGATGGAGCTGTCCATCTCCATGACCGACGATGCGGTGGCGGTGGAGACCTCCATGAGGCTCACCACGCCGTTGCCGACCTGCTTGATGGAGGCGCCCATCTCGACGATGGAGGAGCTCACCTCGTTCACCGACAGGGCAAGGTTCTCCATGTTCTGCACCACCTCCTCGACGCTCGAGGCCATCTCCAGGATGGAGGAGGAGCTTTCCGAGGCGGAGACGGAGAGGGAGTCGACCCCCTGGGCCACCCCCTTCACCGAGGTGTTGATCTGCACGATGGCCGCTGAAGTCTTGGAGACACTCTCGGCCTGGGTCTTGGCGGAGCCGACCACCGAGTGGGAGGCCTTGGCCATGGTGTCGGAGATGCCCGCCAGCTCGTTGGAGGAGCGGGAGACCTTGCCGATCATCCCGGAGAGCTTGCCGACCATCTCGTTGAAGTCGCTGCCGAGCTTGCCGATCTCGTCGTGGGTGGACATCTCCACCCGGGCGGTCAGGTCACCCTCGGAGCCGCTGTTGACCGCCTCGGCCATCACGGAGAGACGGGAAACGATGTTGCGGGTAATGAGAAGGCCGAGCAAAATGGCCAACGCAACCGCGACCAGGATCACCGCCGCGAAGGTGATCCCCGCGGACTGCTGGATGTCGCTGACCTGTTTGTTGGCCGCGGTCATCCGGTTGCCGACCTCGACCAGGATGTCGTCGAGATCCTCCTTGGCCTTGTCGTTGGCCGTGCCGATCTCCTCGTTGGCGAGCTGGTTCAGCCGCGGGTCGGCCAGCGCGTCCTTGGCCGCCTGGCTCATCACGCCGGCAGGCACCCCTTTCATGAGCGTCTGCTTGCGCGCGATCAGCTCGTCGGCCACCTTCTCGAACTCGGCCCAGCTCACCAGGAACTGCCGGGTGCGCTTTTCGACGACGCTCCCCTTGGTCGCCGGGAGCACCCCCAGCTTCTTGTTCCCTTCCAGGATGATCTGGGCCTGGCTCAAGAGCGTATCCCGCTTCATCTGGTAGTCGTCGATGTACTCCTGGAGCTTCTCCGGGTCGTTGTGGACCAGGGCGGCCTGCATCAGGCTCACGTGGCAGTACTTCTGGGTCACCCCCATGAGGAGCACCAGCTTCTGCTGCTTGGAGAGCTGCTCGAGGATGTTCTGGATCTGGCCGCCGACCCTCTTGATGTTGAGAGCGCCGAAACCGCCGGTGAAGGCGACCAGGAGGGCCATGATCAGGAAGGACCCGATCAGGCGGGTACGCAAGGTCAGGTCTTTCATTATGATTACTTCTCCGCTTCAGAGAGGAGGTAGTTCATCAGTTCCACGGAGGCCTTCACTTCGGCCTTGGTCATGTTGGAGTCCGGCTTCCTGAGCATCTTGATCCCGTAGGCCTTGGTGGCGTTACGGTCGAAGGGCTGCCCGGAGATGGGGGCGACACCGGTCTGGATGGCGACGATGGTGCGCTCCAGGGTGTGGCACTTCACGCACTTGACCCTGACGATCTCGTAGTTGGCCTTCATGGCCGGCGGGAAGCCGGAGGGGTCGAGGCGCATGGCGTCGCCCTTGCCGACGACTTTGAGCCCGGCGTGGGCGACGGTAGCGGTTGCTGCAACAAGGAGCATGGTAACGAGGAGCTTTTTCATAATGCGATGAATCCTCCAAATTTTTGTCGACGGCTGCCGCCGCCGTTTGGGCATTCCCGCCCGTCAGCTACATGCTGAAGGCGATGGAAGCAAAGGCGATGTTGCCGGTTCCTTCCGGGGCGATGCTGTGTGTGTATTCGATCGACATGCGCACGTTCTGCAGCGGCGTGTAGGCGATGGCCGGGGTCAGGCGCTTGATGGTGCCGTCGCCTGCGTTCAGGTACTCGTAGCGGAAGATCGGGACGAGGTTCACCGGCGCGCCCAGGTAGTACTCGCCCTCGAGGGTGTAGACCTTGCTGTTGATGACCGACTTCACAACTGCGAACTCAGGATTGGAATCACGACCGAAGCTGCCGCTTCCCTTTAAGTGCAGCCGCTGGTAAAGGATGTCCGCCTCGGCGCCGATCCTTCTGAAGCTGTTCAGGTTCTGCGCGACGCCGTTGGCGTTGAACTCGCCGTTTTGCCCCCAGTAGCCAAAGGACCCGAGGGTGACGCTCAGGTAGTCCCACAGGCTGTCCTTCTCCAGGTCGACTTCGGGCTCCTGTCCCTTCAGGTCGGTGCCGCCGATCTTCAAGGAGATGTGCCCGTAGCCGTCTTCCCGATCCTGGCCGTTGCGGTCCACGACCCCGCCGGCGACGAAGATGCGGTTACCCAGCAGGGCGTTCAGTTCCACGCCGTCCTCGGTGGCATCGCTGCTGAATGGGGAGAGACCGACACGGTAGGTGGTCGACGCATAGGAAGGGACCGGCAGGATGCGGTTACTCTTCTTCCACAGCGAAAGCTTCGGCTCGAAGCGCCCCACCTTCATGTTGACCGGGGAGCCCAGGGCCTGACGCCAGACCAGGAACAGCTCGTCCAGGTCGGGGTCGTTGCCCGGGGGAACGTTGGTGTTGTTGGCGGGATTGGAGAGCGAGGAGGCGCGCTGCATCCCCTGGGAGTAGAGGTTGTAGGTGGCGAAGAACCCGAACAGGTCGCGGAAGGAACCGCCGGCCTGCAGCGTGATCGACCTGGCGGAAAGATCGACCTTGTTGCCGTCCGCGGCATCTTCGTCATAGGCGAGGTCGGCGCTCGCGGTAAGCGAGAGCGGTATCTGCTGGGGCAAGCCCGAGATGGCGGACCACTCGTTGCCCGGCTCGGTGGCTTTAGCCGCCGCTTTTGCCCCCTCTTTCTTGTGGGGGTAAACGTAGCCGTTTTTCAGGAAAGCATCGCCGAACTCGTTGAGCTCGGGGTAGATGGTGTGACAGGTGGAACATTCGGTCTTGTGCTGCCGACTGAAAGCCGGGATGGCGTTTGCCGTGCCCGGGGCCAACAGGGGGGCACAGGAGATGCCGAGAAGGAACATGACCGCTACAGTATGCTTTTTCAGAAACATAGTTGGTCTCCTACACTGCAACCAGCGTTTAAATTAAATTACATTAATACCAATAGAGCGGTACAATCCCTCTCCAAATGCGCATTTGACGCAAGTGGACTGCTGTTTAATACAATATTGCAGAAGTGAAGTCAACTTAACAAAAAGTGAGTTCAGGCTGCTGTGAGCTAACACTCATTTTTCTCTACTTTTTTGCTGGAGAAAATGCTATAAGGTAGCGTCTCAAATCTCAGGGAGGACGTCCTATGCTGCTAAAAAGCCTTGTTTTCCTCATTCTCACCACGCTGCTTGTGGCGGGGTGTGGAGGTGGTTCCGCAAACAACGCGACGGGGGTATCAAAGCTAGCCCAGTCCCAGAAGTGCATGGATGCAAGCTGCCACGCCGGCTCTGTCTCCCCGGGAACGGGCGCCTTGATCGTCCAGGAGTGGATGAATTCCACGCACAACACCCAAAACGGTGCCGGCTGCGCCGACTGTCACGAACCCCACCCCGGGCACCCGGAATCCTGTGCCAAATGTCACGGCGGAGGAAGCGGCGTGGCGACGCAGAATCCCGACGCCAGCCGCAAGTGCGACAAGTGCCACGGGCTCACGCACCCCAACGACATCCAGGTGAGGCTCGCGCCGCAGCACTTCGGAAACATGACCGCGAGCATCAACAACAGCACCTACCGCGCCTCGTACCTGAGCTCCAACTACATCGGCAACTGCCGCAAGTGCCATAACCCGCACGACCCGACCACGGCGATGGCGGCCAACGCCGAGTGGGCCGGGTCCGGTCACGGCGACGTCCTCGCCGGCGCGAGAACCCGCTACGAATTCAAGACCCGCGGCAGCTACGAACCGGTCAACAAGACCTTCCAGTACTACTGCGTTCGTTGCCACACCTCCACCGGCTATATCAGGTTCGTGACCAGCGGTTTCACCGACATCAGACCCTTCGCTGGCCCCGGCTATCCGGTGGTGCAGAACTACCCGGTCAAGGTAGCGGCCGGCGCCGCGCAGCCTGCGGACGCCCCCTCGCCGGACAAGAGCAAGGAAGTCACCGCCTGCGACGTCTGCCATGACAACGGCGCCGGCCGTGCCTACAACTGGGCCACCCGCACGGTACCGGCTTACCGCGGCTACTACAACTTCTCGTCCTCCAACAGCTCCCCGACGGTGAAGCTCAACGACAAGGTCACCGTCTATCCCAATCTCAACGACTCCAACGTCTGCATCCCCTGCCATTCCGGCCGCGGCGTAGGCACCATGATCAAAGACGCGCAGGCTGCCGGGATGGACTTCAGCAACACCACCGCGCCGGGAGCACACGACCGCGCCGCCGCAACGCTGATCTTCGAGACCGGTGGCTACGAGTTCCCCGGCAGGAACTATGTTCCGACCAGGTTCCTCCACGGCAGCATCGGCGTGGCCAACACGCGCGGAACCGGCAACGCCGGCCCCTGCGTGACCTGCCACATGAAAACGGCCACGCCGCATGGTTTCGAGCCGGTGGCGAAGGACGGCGCAGGCAAGATATCGGCCATCCTCAGCACGGCGTGCGCCCACTGCCACACCGGCGACCCGGTACAGCTCACTTCGACTGTCCTGCAGACCGAGAAGGATGGCTACGCGGCGGCGATCGCCATGCTGAACGTGCTGAAGACTGATTCGACGCTGCCGGTCAACCCGCTCAACCCGTCGCGCTCGAAGGTGCGCCCCTTGGCCAACAAGAACTCCGACTACAACGCGGCCTTCCCCGGTGGGGGTGCCAATACCATGGGGGCGTTCTTCAACTCGAGCCTGTTGCAAAACGATCCCGGCGCCTTCGCGCACAACCACCAGTACGTGAAGCGGCTCATCTACGACTCCATGGACTGGCTGAACAACGGGGTCCTCGACGACGACGTCGAAGCTGCCATCAACAACGCGACCCTGGCTGTGAACAGCAGCACCGGGAAGGTCTCCCTCAGCAACCCCATCATGGGCGGGTATTACGTTCCAGCGCAGCCTGCGACCACCCCATACGCCGCGCTATTGGACCCCGTCAAACAGGCCGCGATCAACTACCTGTTGGGCGGCCCCGGTGGGGGACGCCCGTAAGGGAAAGCATGAAGATACTGCTGCACATCTGCTGCGCGCCCTGTGCCATCTACCCGGTGAAGGAACTGAGATCCGCCGGGCTCGATGTCACGGGGCTCTTCTTCAACCACAACATCCACCCGTTCACCGAGTACAAGCTGCGCATGGAGGCGTTGAAGACCTACGCGAAGCTGGTGGAGTTGGAGGTGCACTACCGGGAGGAATACCTGCTGGAGGAGTTCCTCACCAACGTGGCCGGCGAGCCCCAGGCGCGCTGCGCCTACTGCTACCGCTCCCGGCTGGAGGAAGCGGCGCGCACCGCCGCGGAGATGGGCTTCAAGAGGTACACCTCCACCCTGCTCTACAGCCGCTATCAAAACCAGCAGATGATCCGCGAATTCGGTGATAAGCTTGGCGAGCGCTACGGCGTGGAATTCCACTACGAGGATTTCCGCACCGGCTGGCAGGAGGGTATCAACCTCTCCAAGGAGATGGGACTGTACCGCCAGAAATACTGCGGCTGCATCTACAGCGAGAAGGAACGCTACGTAAGGAAGTAACCAGAGGCGAAAGTGCAGGGGGACTGGCTCCGAAAGTGCCGGTCCCCTTTTTTCCTTTGCCGGCGCCTGCCCCCTTTTTCCCTCGCCCTCAGGGAGAGGGTGCCCGAAGGGCGGGTGAGGGGACAGGTTGTAGGGGCAAATAATTATTTGCCCAGCCGCTCATGCCCCTTCGCCGCCGTGGCAAAATAGAAGCCGCGGCACCGGGGGCGAATGATTATTCGCCCCTACAGGTTCGCGCCACCCGCCTCGTCTTCACGACATCGCACGAGGAACTCCCATGCCCTCCTTCGGAAAATCCCTCATCATCATCGGCCTGATCATCGCCGCCATCGGCGGGCTCTTCACCCTCGCCGGCAAACTCCCCTGGCTGGGGCGGCTGCCGGGCGACATCTACGTGAAGAAGGAAAACTTCACCTTCTACTTTCCGCTCGCCACCAGCATCATCATCTCGCTGCTGCTCTCCCTCATCCTCTGGCTGTTCCGCAGATAGCTTTCCGCAGGGGGGGCGGGCGAATGATTATTCGCCCCTACGGAATCATCAGCTTCCGGGCTCTATAACGGCGCGTCTCCCATCGCCACGATCCTCCCCCCCTTCTCCAGCAGGAACAAATCCCCGCGCCAGCGCACGCGCTTCCCGACGAGCGACAGCGCCCACACCCCGAATGACAACGCGTCGCGCAACGGCAGGAGCCAGAGCCAGCGCGGCAACAGCCGGTCCTTGACCAGCGCCTGGCTGTACGTGGTGCAAACAAGCGACCGCACCAGGTACAGAAGCCCCGCCGCGCCCCACCCCGCTGCGGAGAATCCCGCGACGAGCAGCGCGAGGAGCGCGCCCGGAAACGGCAGCGTGATCCCTGAGGCGAAATACCCGCCCGGCCGGGAGACCCGCATGGTGCGCCCCCAGCGCAGTTGCCGCGACAGCAGTTCGGAGAGCTTCTCATCCCCGCGCATCATGCTCTCCACGAAATACGGCGAGAGCTCCAGCCGATACCCCGCACGGTGGATCATGTTGCCCAACTGGTAGTCGTCGGCGAGATAGTCGACCAGCGCCTCGAAGCCTCCGATCCGCTCCAGCGCCTCCCGGCGCACCGCCATCGACGCCCCCAGTGCGAAGGAAAGCCCCTCAAGCTTCAGCGCCGCCATCACGTTGGGTATCATCTCGCAGCAAAAGCCCAGTGCCTCGATGGCGCAGCCGGTTCCCTGCACCTGAGAACTGCGGTACAGCGAGGTGACCAGGCCGACCTCGGGATCGGCGAAGGGAGCGCAAACCTGGCGCAGGTACCGCTCCCCCACCCTGATGTCGCTGTCGCAGACGACCAAAAGCGGGTGCTTCGCCCAGGCGTAGGCGTGCATGAGGTTGCAAACCTTGTAGTTCGCCCCGTGGATGGCCGGATCGATCACCAGCTCGATGTCCGTCTCCGGGTAGGTCCCCATGAGCCGCCTGATGATGGGGATCACGGGGTCGTCGTCCGAGGCGACGGCGAAGACGATCTGGTAGCAGGGATAGTCCTGGCGGCAGAAAGAGGCGAAGTTCTCGAGGCTGTCGCCGTCCACGCCCCGCACCGGCTTCAGGATGGAGACCGGCGGCGCGTGCTCGGGAAGGGATCCGGCCCCGGCGAAATAGCTGCGGCCGCAGTAAAGGGTGATCGCGGCGTAGGCGAGGGAGGGGGCGACGGCGAGGAACGGGAGGGCTTGGCGCAGCATCAGCGGATCCTTTCCACCAGCACCAGGTACGGTGCCGTGTCGGGGCGGTTCAGTTGCCGGTGCCGCCAGACGTTGAAGCGGCCGGGGTGAAGAGCGGCGGACCAGCGCTCGACGGCGGCCGCCTCTTGCGGCCCGCCGGCGTGCCCGGTATAGAGGGCGATGGTGATGATCCCGCCTGCGGCGAGGAGTTCCGCGGCCTGCCCCAGGGCGGCGACGGTATCGGCCGGGTCGGTGATGAGGGTGGTGTCACCGCCGGGAAGATAGCCGAGGTTGAAGGCGGCGGCCTTTATTCCGTGCGGCACGAAGTCGGCGAGCCGCTCGTGTCCCGCCTCGATGAGCCGCACCTGCGCGAGCCGCCCTTCCCGCTCGAGCAGTTCGCGCGTGGCCGTGATGGCGCGCGGCTGGACGTCGAAGGCCCAGACCGTACCGCCCTCCCCGACCAGTTCCGCGAGGAACAGGGTATCGAGCCCGTTGCCGCAGGTGGCATCCAGCACCAGGTCTCCCGGGCGTACCCGTTCCCTCAGGAAGTAATGCGACAGCGGCACCGCGCCCCGCAAAGATTCAGCCTTGTTACCGCCCTTCCCCACGTCCCCCCCAAAACGACCATAGTTTCCCCTGCCCTCCGGGAGAGGGGCAGGGGGGCGGGCCTGACCATGCCCGCCCTTGCCGCTTAGAATCCATCATCTGCAAGAAAGGCAGGGCGAATGATTATTCGCCCCTACAGTCGACGGTCTCCGCCCGATTTCTTCGCAGCCAGGGCGAGCACCGCCGGCAGCGTCACCATGAACGCGACCTGGCACGCGACCATCCCCAGCGACATCACGGCGCCGATGCTGAACACCCCCTGGTGCCGCGCCACCATGAGCGCGCCGAAACTCGCCATGATGGTGAGCGTGTTCAAGAGCACCCCGACCCCGGTGGAACTCAGGATCACGCCCGCCGCGCTCCCCTCCTCGCGCCGGTACCGGTTGATGATGTAGATCCCCGAGTCGACCGCGATCCCCAGCACCAGCGGCATGACGATGATGTTGGCCGAGTTGAAACTGATGCCGAAGAGCCACATGCCGCTTACCATGAAGAGAAGCCCCACCAGCAGCGGCACCAGCCCGATGAGCGCGAACTTCACGCTCCTGAAGGCGAACAGGAGAATCCCGACAATGGCGACGAAGGCGTAGATGAAGGCGAGCCGGTAGGAGTCGCGCATGATGGTCATGGACTCGTAGACCATGACCGGCTCCCCGGTCGCATGCGGGTCGACGCTCCTCACCTCGTCCACGAAGGCCTTGAGCGGCTCCCGGTTGAAGATCTCCCCCTTGGGAGCCACCTGCAGCATCAGCTTGCCGCTCTTGCCCACGAACCGGGTGCGCAGCTCCTTCGGTATGTCCGCCTCGCTGACCGGCTTGGCCGCCAGGCTCTGCTTCAGGAGCTCGATCTTGCCCGGGAGTTCCTTGAACATCCCCCCCTGGAAATCCTGGAGCATCCCGACCGCGTTCTTGTCCCGCTCCTTCTCAAGCCCTGCGAAGAACTTGTCCAGGGTCGCCACGAAGGCGGCCGCCTGTTTCGCCTCGGGACGCCGCTCCTTTTCCAGGCGCTCCTTCAAGGACACCGCCGCGTTCCTGAAGTTCTCGAAGACCCGCGGGAGCTCCATGAGCGACAGGTCCTCCTGGTACGGGACCGGCTTCACGTCGGCAAGTTCCCGGCGCAGAGCGGCCAGCTCGGCGAGTTTTTCTCGCTGGTGGTCCGGCACCAGGGTGTTCAGGCTCACCACATGGTCAACGCTCGGCAGGCGCTCCAAAAGGGCCGTCTTCGCCTGCGCTTGCGAGGCGTCGTTTGCCATCACCACGGCAAAGTAGCCGCTGTTCTCCTTGCTTCTCATCAGCTTGTAGGCGTAGGTGACCGACTCGAGCCCCTTCGCCTGCAGGTTCATCAGGTTGTAGTCGAAGGAGACCCGGGACAGCGGATACAGGGAGGCGACGCACAGCGCCAGGGTGAGGCCGATGACCAGCCTGGGGCGGCCGAAGAGGAGCCGGGACAGTACCCCGTGCTCGCTCAGCCGTGCCGCCGTCGCGGGGGTGCGGGCCTTGCGGTACCGGGCGAGGAGCACCAGCAGCGCGGGGAGCACGGTGAAGGTGACCAGGACGCAGATGACCACGCCGCCGGCCGCGATGATGCCAAGCTCGGCGATGCCGCGGAAGTCGGTGAAGACGAAGGTGAGGAAGGCGGCGGCGACGGTGGCGGCGGCCATGACGATGGCCCAGACGTTCCTGGTCACGCCGGTTTCCAGGGCCACCATCTCCCCCGCCCCCAGTTGCAGCTCCTCCTGGTAGCGCAGCACCACCTGGATGCCGTACTCGATGCCGATGCCGATCAGCATGACGGCGAACACCATGGAGAGTATGTTCAGGTGACCGACCGCTGCGGTGGCGAAGCCGAAGGAGAGCGAGATGGCCACCAGCAGCGAGACCATGGCGGCCAGCACGTTGAGCACGCCCCTGAAGGCGAACAGGAGCAGCACCACGGTCAGCACCAGGGAGACCACCGTCGCCAGGGTGATGTCCTTCTCGCTGGTGGTCATCTCCTCGTGCTCCAGAACCGGAGTCCCGGTGAGCCCAACGCTCACCCCCTTGAACTCCGGCAGGGCCTTTAGGCGCGCCACCTCGGCGCGGACCACCGCTATCGCCGCCTTGGCGGGGACGAAACCGGCCATGTCCCGCACCGGGAGCGCGGTCAGTATCTGCTGGCGCCCGGCGCGCGCTAAGGGAGAATCCGGGTTCATGAAGACGCTTTCCATGGAGGGGACGCTCCCCTTCCCGGTCCCGAAGCTGGTGAAGCCGGCGCCCAGCTTGTCCAGCATGAACATGATGCCCGGCAGTTCCTTGTCATCGCCGCCGAGGTAGCGCTCGATGCTGCCGGTCATGTGGGTGAAGAGGGTCTGCACCGAGGGGGACGCGGAGAGCGCCCGCAAGGCCGGCGCCGCCAGTGTCAGGTTGCGGCGCAGTTCCTTTATGTCGTCCAGCGACATGAACAACAGGCCGTTGTCCCGGAAGAAGGGGAGCGCGTACGGATAGAAGACGTCGGAGAAGTGTCCCTTGTCCTTCGCGAGCGTGTCGTACAACCGGGTGCCGAAGGCCCCCACCCTGTCGGCGTCCTGCCCCTCGATCACCACCACGATGTCCTCCATGCTGCCGAACTCGGCACGGAAGGCGCGGTAGTCGCGGTTGAAGGTGGTGTTTTGCGGCATCAGGTCGTCGCGGCCGGTGAGAAACTCCATGCGCTGGGCGGTGAGCCAGATGGAGAGGACGGACAGGACCAGCGCCAGGGCGAGCACCAGCCAGGGGCGCCGCGCCGCGAGGGAGAACAGGAGGCTTGTCTTCGGGGCTTCATTCATAGGATCATTGGCCTTTTCGGTTCAAAAAATTAAGCCCCTGCAACCTAGCACACACCGGACGGACAATCAACTGCACCAAGCAAATCCTTGTTTTCATTAGGAAAAAAAATCAATGCAAGGAAAAAACAGTGTACCTTTTGTCAAATACGTGGTAGATTTCGAGCCTTGTAACTATGAGCAAAGCAGCTACACTGAGTTAATCCGCCCCAATCCGGCAGAAAGGAGTATGTGGTGACGTCCCCCTTCAAACACCCCATATCACATGCACTCACCTCATTCAACGGCACCGTTTGTGAGCCGGAGTTGAACGTCGAACACAAGGCAGGGGCGACAGTCCACCAGTTCCCCCCCGCTCTCTGGAAGAGTAAACCGGGCAAGGCAAAGAGTCCTCTTGATCTCGCCATTGAAGGGAGCCGAGACTTCTTCTTCCGTGAACAGCTCCCCAAAGGTTATTGGTGGGCCGAGCTGGAATCCAATGTCACCATCACCGCCGAATATATAATGCTGCTCCACTTTCTTGGGCTGGTTGATCACGAGCGCCAGCGCAAGATGAGCAACTACCTCCTCTCCAAGCAGACCGAGGAAGGGTTCTGGACCATTTACTACGGCGGCCCGGGCGACCTTTCCACCACCGTGGAGGCGTACTTCGCGCTGAAGCTGGCCGGCTACCCCGCGGAGCACCCGGCGCTCGAGAAGGCGCGGGCGTTCATCCTCTCCAAGGGGGGCGTGATCAAGTCGCGCGTTTTCACGAAGATCTTCCTGGCCCTCTTCGGCGAGTTCGACTGGCTCGGCGTCCCCAGCATGCCGGTTGAGCTGAACCTGCTCCCCAACTGGGCCTACATCAACATCTACGAGTTCTCCAGCTGGGCCCGGGCCACCATCATCCCGCTCTCCATCGTCATGTTCAAGCGGCCGGTGCACAAGCTTCCTCCCGCGCAGAGGGTGCAGGAGCTGTTCGTGCGGCCGCCGCGCGCCATCGACTACACCTTCACCAAGGAAGAGGGGATCTTCACCTGGAAGAATTTCTTCATCGGCCTGGACCACATGCTCAAGGTCTACGAGCGCAGCCCGCTCCGCCCCTTCCGCAAACGCGCCATTGCCAAGGCGGAGGAATGGGTGCTCGAGCACCAGGAGGAGTCCGGGGACTGGGGCGGGATTCAGCCGGCCATGCTGAACGCGGTGCTGGCCTTGAGCGTTCTAGGCTACGACAACGGGCACCCGGCCGTGGCCCAGGGGCTCAAGGCGCTGGAGCACTTCTGCATCGAGACCGACGAGCAGCTCGTCCTGCAATCCTGCGTTTCGCCGGTGTGGGACACGGCGCTCGCCCTCAAGGCCCTGGTCGATGCCGGGGTGCCGCCGGACCATCCCTCCCTGGTGAAGGGAGCGCAGTGGCTTTTGGAGCGCGAGGTGAGAAAACCAGGGGATTGGAAGATCAAGTCCCCCGACCTCGATCCGGGTGGGTGGGCCTTCGAATTCCTGAACGACTGGTACCCCGACGTCGACGATTCCGGCTTCGTCATGATCGCCCTGAAGGGGATCGAGGTGAAGGACCGCAAGGCCATGAACGCCGCCGTCAAGCGGGGCATCGAGTGGTGCCTGGGGATGCAGAGCAAAAACGGCGGCTGGGGCGCCTTCGACAAGGACAACACCAGGCACATCCTGAACAAGATCCCCTTCGCCGACCTGGAGGCGCTCATCGACCCCCCCACCGCCGATCTCACCGGCAGGATGCTGGAGCTGATGGGGACCTTCGGCTACGCCAAGACCTATCCCGCCGCGCAGCGCGCGCTGGAGTTCCTCAGGAAGAACCAGGAACCGGAAGGCCCCTGGTGGGGGCGCTGGGGGGTCAACTACCTCTACGGCACCTGGAGCGTGCTCTGCGGGCTGGCCGCCATCGGCGAGAACATGGAAGAGCCCTACGTGAAGAAGGCGGTCAACTGGATCAAGTCGCGCCAGAACATCGACGGCGGCTGGGGCGAGACCTGCGAGTCGTACCACGACGCCACCCTGGCCGGCATGGGGGAGAGCACGGCATCGCAGACCGGCTGGGCGCTCCTGGGGCTCATGGCCGCGGGCGAGGCGCACTCCTCCACCGTGGTGCGCGGCATCCAGTACCTGATATCGACGCAGAAGCCGGACGGGACCTGGGACGAGACGCAGTACACCGGGACCGGGTTCCCGAAGTACTTCATGATCAAGTACCACATCTACCGCAACTGCTTCCCGCTCATGGCGCTGGGGACCTACCGCACCCTCACCGGCGGCACGGAGTAGGGGCTCGGGATGAAGGCCTTCGTCACCGGAGCCACCGGCTTCATCGGCGCGAGCATCGTGCGCGAACTCCTCAAGGACGGATGGCAGGTGCGCGTGCTGGTGCGCCCCGGCTCGGACCGGCGCAACCTGGCCGGACTCGACCTTGAGTTCCACGAGGGGGATCTCTCCGAGCGCCAGCAGCTGATCAGGGCCCTGTCGGGGTGTGACGCCCTCTTCCACGCCGCCGCCGACTACCGGCTCTGGACCCGGACCCCGCAGGCGATGTACGACGCCAACGTGCTGGGCACCCGCAACATACTTTCCGCGGCGCTGGCCGCGGGCGTTGGGAAGGTGGTCTACACCAGCAGCGTGGGGACCCTGGGAAACCCCGGCGACGGCACCCCCGGCACCGAGGAGACCCCGGTCGATTTCTGCGACATGGTGGGGGATTACAAGAAGAGCAAGTTCCTGGCCGAGCGCGCCGCAGAGTCGTACCTCGACAAGGGGCTGCCGCTGGTGATCGTCAACCCGTCCACCCCGGTCGGGCCCATGGACGTGAAGCCGACGCCGACCGGCAAGATCATCGTGGACTTCTTGAACGGCAAGATGCCCGCCTACCTCGACACCGGGCTCAACCTGATCGACGTCGAGTCCTGCGCGCGCGGGCATCTGCTGGCGGCCCAAAAAGGAAGGATCGGGCAGAAGTACATCCTGGGGAACCGCAACCTCACCCTCGCCGAGATCTTCGAGATGCTCTCGGCGCTCACCGGGCTGAAGGCGCCGCGGGTGAAGCTCCCCTACTACCCGATCCTGTGGGCGGCCTACGCGAACCACGCGCTCTCCCTGGTGACCCGGCGCGAGCCGCTCATCCCGCTGGCCGGCGTGCAGATGGCGAGGAAGTTCATGTATTTCGATTCCGGCAAGGCGCAGGCCGAGCTTGGGTTGCCGCAGACTCCCGTGGAGGACGCCCTGGAGCGCGCGGTGAAATGGTTCAAGGACAACGGCTACGCCCAAAACCGTTAGCCACGGAAAAACCTGAGGAAACCTGAGAAAGGCACAAAAACTAATTCCAAGGTTTAAAACCTTTCCAGAGATTTTCGTTTTTACCTTTTACAGGTTTAGGTTTTCTCCGGAGTTCTCAGATTTTCTCCGGGGCAAATGGTTTAGGTTCAGGTTTCTCAGAAATTCTCAGATGTTCTCCGTGGCCAATGGTTTGTTTTTTAATCGTGAGGGTTCTCAAGGAGATCCATGTACACATTGCTCAGCAAGATAAACGGTCCCGACGACCTGAAGAAGCTTGATGCCGAGGAGCTGGTGCTGCTCGCAGACGAGGTGCGCGGCTTCCTCATGGATACGGTGGCGAAGACCGGCGGACACCTGGCCTCCAACCTCGGTGTGGTCGAGCTCAGCATCGCGCTGCATTACTGTTTCGACTCCCCGAAGGACAACATCGTCTGGGACGTCGGCCACCAGGCCTACACGCACAAGATCCTCACCGGGCGCCGCGACAGCTTCCACACCCAGCGCTGCTACAAGGGAATCAGCGGCTTTCCCAAGCGCTCCGAGTCCCCCCACGACGCCTTCGGCGCGGGACACTCCTCCACCTCGATCTCGGCCGGCCTCGGCCTCGCTGTGGCCCACACCTTGAAGGGTGACGACGCCCGGGTCATCTCGGTCATCGGGGACGGCTCGCTCACCGGCGGCATGGCGCTGGAGGCGCTGAACCAGGCCGGACACCTGAAGAAGAACCTGATCGTGGTCTTGAACGACAACGAGATGTCCATCTCCAAGAACGTGGGCGCCCTCTCCTCCTTCATCTCCAGGAAGATGACCGGCACCTACTACCGCAGCCTCAAGAAGGAGATGGAAGGGCTCCTGGCCGGGATTCCCGCCATCGGCGGCAATATCCTGCACTTCGCCAAGAAGGCCGAGAACTCCCTCAAGGGGTTCCTCACCCCGGGGACGCTCTTCGAGGCGCTCGGCTTCGAGTACGTCGGCCCCATCGCCGGGCACGACATCCCCACGCTGCTGGGTGTGCTGGAGAACGTGAAGCGGCTGGAAGGCCCCATCCTGCTGCACGTCATGACCAAGAAGGGGAAAGGGTACGGCCCCGCCGAGGACATGCCGGACAAGTTCCACGGCGTCGCCCCCACCAAGCCCGCCAGCACCACCGCGACCAAGCAGGCTCCGCCCTCCTACACCAGCGTCTTTGGCAACACCCTGGTGAAGCTCGGGGAAAAAGACGAGAAGATCCTCGCCATCACCGCGGCCATGCCCGACGGCACCGGCCTCACCCCGTTCGCCGAGCGGTTCCCGGAGCGCTTCTTCGACGTCGGCATCGCGGAGCAGCACGCCCTGACCTTCGCGGCCGGGCTCGCCGTGGAAGGCTTCCGCCCCGTCGCCGCCATCTACTCGACCTTCACCCAGCGCGCCTATGACCAGGTCTTCCACGACATCTGCCTGCAGAAGCTGCCGGTCACCCTGGCGCTGGACCGCGCCGGCCTGGTAGGCGACGACGGCCCGACCCATCACGGCGCCTTCGACCTCTCCTACCTGCGCCACCTCCCCGAGCTGACCGTGATGGCGCCCAAGGACGAGAACGAACTGCAGCACATGCTGAAGACCGCCATCTACCTCGGCCGCCCCGTTTCGCTGCGCTACCCGCGCGGGGCCGGTTTCGGCGTCGAGATGGACAAGGAGTTGAAGTCGCTCGAGGTCGGCAAGGGTGAACTGCTGGTCGAGGGGAGCGATCTCACCCTGGTCGCCGTCGGTTCCACCGTCTACCCGGCGTTGGAAGCCGCCGCGCTCTTGAAGCAGAAGGGGATCTTCGCCTCCGTGGTGAACGCCCGTTTCGTGAAGCCTTTGGACCGCGAGCTGATCCTCGCCGAGGCCGGTCGCACCGGCTGCGTCGTCACCGTCGAGGAGAACGCCCTTCAGGGCGGCTTCGGCAGCGCCGTCCTCGAGGCCGTGGCCGACGCGGGGCTGACCGGCGTGCGGGTGAAGCGGATCGGCATCCCCGACGCCTTCATCGAGCAGGGGAGCCAGAGCCAGTTGCGCGCGGACCTCGGCCTCGACGGCGCCGGCATCGCCGCCACCTGCCAGGCCTTCCTCAAGGGAGCCGGCAGCGTCCATCCGCAATTGACCGTAGTGAAGTAGCAGCGCTTTAGTTATCAGTCAGGCAGCTAGACGCGGGACAGGCTGAAAGCTTCATCTCCTCGGCCTGTCCCGCAACTGTCTTTATCAGCCGTCAACCTAAGAACAGCCGGAAGGATACCTCTACAATGCGTTTTCCGATGCGATTGAATTACGATCTCACCCGTTACATCATGGGCAACAAGATGAAGAAACAGGAGAAGTATCCCCTGGTCCTCATGCTTGAGCCGACCCACCTCTGCAACCTCGCCTGCTCTGGCTGCGGCCGCATCAGGGAGTACGCCGATACCATCCAGGAGATGATGAGCCTCGAGGAGTGCCTGGACTCCGTGGACCAGTGCCCGGCACCGGTGGTCACCATCACCGGCGGCGAACCGTTCCTGTACCCCCACATCTTCGAGCTGATCGACGCGGTGCTCAAACGGGGCAAACACATCTACCTCTGCACCAACGCCCTGCTCCTGGAGAAAGCGCTGGACACCCTGAAGCCGCACCCCAACTTCGTGATCAACGTGCACCTGGACGGCATGGAAGAGACCCACGACCGCATCCTGGAGCGTCCCGGCACCTTCAAGATCGCCATGTCCGCCATCAAGAAGGCGAAAGAGCTCGGCTTCCGGCTCTGCACCAACACCACCATCTTCAAGGAAACGAACCTGATCGAGATCGAGATGCTCTTCTCTCACCTGAAGGATATCGGCGTCGACGGCTTCCTGGTCGCCCCCGGTTTCGGCTACGAGGCCGTCGGGGAGAAGCTGTTTTTGGAGCGGCGCGAGATCCAGAAGAAGTTCGAGTCCGTGTACGAGATGAGCAAGCGTTTCCGGTTCTTCTCCACCCCGATGTACCTGAGGTTTCTCAAAGGGGAGAAGGAGCTTGCGTGCACCCCGTGGGGGAACCCGACCCGCAACCCGCGCGGCTGGAAGGCCCCCTGCTACCTCATCACCGACGAGCACTACGGCAGTTTCGCCGAGATGATGGAGAAGACCCAGTGGGACAAGTACGGCGTCGGCAAGGACCCGCGCTGCGCCCAATGCATGATGCACTGCGGTTTCGAGCCCAGCGTCGTCGAGGAGATCGGCAAGAGCTGGAAAGAGATGTGGGAAATGTTCCTGTGGAACCTGACCTAAGGTCAGGGCCGTTCAAGATCTGTTAAAAACGAGAAGGGGCAGCCTCACGGCTGCCCCTTCTACGTTTGCACTGTCGACACGCCAATCTCAAACCGAGAGGAGTTGCCTCTTCATCTTCCTCTTATTCGACCCCAGTCACCTTCATTTCCACCTTGTCCAGGAACACCTTCCCCTTCAGGTCAAAGCGGTATACCTTCCCCGTCTTCCACTCCTTCTCGAAGCGAAGGCGGATATCGTTGCGCCCCTTTCCAGGGGTCCCGTCAACGAAGACCTCGCCGTTCTTGTAGTGGAGCGAGATCGTGCGGGTTTCAGCCCCGGACTTTACCGTCAGTTCCCGGCTCTCTCCCTCGGCAATGCGCACCGCGGTTTGCTCCACCGGCTGCTTCTTGCCATGCACCGTCAACTCCCCCGAGAGGAGGGCGACTGTCACGGCGCGCGGAGGACGCGCCGCCAATTGGGCGGCTGGCTGACGCACCGGCGATGGGGTGGCTGGCTGTCCCACCGGCGATTGTACGGCTGGCTGACGCGCAGGCGCAGGAGAAACCGGAGTTACCGGTTGCGGCTTTGGCCGCTCCCTCTCGACGATCATCGCAGGCGGCGGAGGCGCTGGGCGTTCCCTTTCCCTTATCACCACCGGCGTTTCCTCACGGATGATGACCAGTCGCGGCACCTCCCGCTCGAATCGGGAAGAACGGTCGTGAACCTGGACGAAGACATCCACACCCCGTAACGCCAGCGGTCCGGAGGTTCCCGTGTCAGTATAGAGTTCACCCCTTGCCCAGCGGCGGTCGTAGGGGAAACGGAGTCCTTCAAAGCTAAGGGCACCGCCGGCATAGGTTACGGTGAGATCCACCTCTCTCCCCTTGTAGTCAGCCACGGCGATCCTGCGGGTTTCACCGTCGGCGATGGTGAAGGTCAACGGTTCGTAGTGGTGGTGCCGGTCTCCGATCTTGATTTCTCCCCCCTGCAAGCGCACCCGAATCAGTTCCCCAAAGGCACCCTCACCCCGGTGTATGGCATCGATCCGTTCCTGTCGTTCCCGCTCCAGCGTGGCTTGACGTGCCCGTTCACGCTCCCGTTCTATCGCCTGGCGGCGTGCCTGCTCCTCCGCGGCCTGGCGGCGTGCCCGCTGTTCCTGTTCGTACACCCGGATTGCCTCTATCCGCTCCGCTTCACTCATCCGGTCCCAGCTTTCCTTGGGTACGCCGTACATGTAATTTGTGCAGCCAGCAAGCAAGGAAGCCAGGATGAGACAGATAATGGATATTTTCTTCATGTTATGTATCTCCGGTGATGTGGGAAATCGGCGAAGAGACGGGGGCCATCCAGGATGGGGACCGCCCTGAGATGTTGCGTTTAGCTCTCTACGCATGACTGTACGTCAGCCAGGCGGCGCTGGGCTATTACGCTTCCCAGACGCCAGGCTTCTTCAACGGACAAGATCGTTGCATGAGGGTGCGTGGATCGCCATTCATCCGCGGCCTGAAGCGAGCTCATGAAATGGACCTGGCTGCAAAAAGCGTTGCGCACATTACAGCAACCTGCTTGGGCGGCAGGTACCACGAGAGACACCACAGTTTCGACCGGAGTCAGGGCGGTAATTCCCGTTGGTGTAACCGTTAATCGAACCGCAACTCCTGTAACCGGGCACTGTGATTCCACCAGAGCCACCTGCCGCAGAGCCACAGGGTACATCAGAGCATCCAGTGCACACCATGTAAACAGATTGCAGCCGTCCACACTAAAGCGATGAGATGTCGGGACCAGAGAAAGTCCGCAGGCAACCACGTTGCCATCACCGTCATACACTGTGTCTTTAAAATCCATCAAAGCCGTATCTATGTCTTCCAGGGCCATATCCAGCGCGGCAGCTATGCTCGCCTTAGTCACTGGTTTGCCTTTTGCCAGCGTGCGCAACAAATGCAACCAGAACCTCGGATGACAACAATGCAATGCTACCAGGAGACGCTCTTCCAATAGATCGATGGACAATGGATCCCCCTCCCCTTTACCACCCAACGTCGGGAGAAAAGGGGACAGGCTACTTTTATATTCTCTACAGTCTGAACTCATAAAGTAGCCTGTCCCCTTTTCCCTTGTGTCTCAGAAGTAGACGATCCACCGGATGCGCCAACGGATCACCGCGGCATCAGCGCGAATACCCCCCAGCCCAGGTACTCACGCGTGTAAGCTGCGTGGCGCACGGGTTCCGAGGTCAGTTGGGCTCGGACCTCTTGCGCTAACTCGTCGTCTGGATTGGCTTCAAGCCATCGGCGCATGGTGAGCCATTTGGCCGCCTCGTATCTGTCCCAGCTGTCCTGGTCAGCCAGAACCATTTCAACGACATCATAACCAAGGTCGCCGAAAGAGGCGATAAGTTCTGGAAGCGTGAGAAATTCGGAGATCGAGTTGGCAAAACAACTCTTGGCAACATCTTCCGACGGCGGCAACTGCCGCCAATAGGGCTCGCCGATGAGGATAATCCCCCCGGTGCGCAGGCTCCGCGCAAGAAGCTCAATTGTGCCGGCGACTCCCCCGCCGATCCAGGTGGCCCCGACGCAGGCGGCCACAGCGACCTTCTCCTCAGAGACGTAGCCCACAGCATCGCCATGAATGAAATTGACTTGATCGGTGACGCCGAGTTCTACAGCACGCAGTTTCGCTTGTTCGGTGAACAACGGGCTCATATCGATGCCGGTGCCGATGACACCATGATCGCGTGCCCAGGTGCAGAGCATCTCTCCCGAACCGCTGCCCAGATCAAGCAAGCGGGTTCCCCTTTCCAGACGCAACGCCGCGCCAAGCGTGGCGAGCTTTTCTGGCGTGAACGGGTTATGGATGCGGTGAGCACTTTCAGTTATGTTGAAGATCCGAGGAATGTCCATTTCGGGAAATCTCCTTACAGAAGTGAATAGACTTGGTCACAGCCCAACGGCTTGAAGTTGACCGGCCGGAAGTTGGACCCGGTCCCTTTGGGGTTCAATCCCCTCCTCCGCGTCAAGGTGCCACCGCCGTTAGGCACTGTAAATTAATGATAGCTCCTGTTCAAGATAATTTTTCCCACCTATTCAGTCGGACCTCTCACCGCACCCGGTGACCCGCACGGTGCGTCCGATGAATCATACGGTGCGTCCGATGAATCATACGGTGCGTCCGATGAATCATACGGTGCGCCCGATGAATCATACGGTGCACCCGATGAATCATACGGTGCGTCCGATGAATCATACGGTGGGCCCGATGAATCATGCGGTGGGCCCGATGAATCATACGGTGGGCCCGATGAATCATACGGTGCGTCCGATGAATCAAACGGTGCGCCCGATGAATCAAACGGTGCGTCCGATGAATCAAACGATGCGTCCGATGAATCATACGATGCGTCCGATGAATCATACGGTGCGTCCGATGAATCATACGGTGCGTCCGATGAATCATACGGTGCGTCCGATGAATCATACGGTGCGTCCGATGAATCATACGGTGCGTCCGATGAATCAAACGGTGCGTCCGATGAATCAAACGGTGCGTCCGATGAATCATACGGTGCGTCCGATGAATCAAACGGTGCATTTTTTTGGGGGGGGGACTAGAGGTGGGCAGCGGGAATGTGCAGGCTCAAAGCACCCGCTTTTAAGGCTAGAAGGGCTATAGGACAATAAAGTTAGGGGGCACCTCACGGCACCCCCCTTCTTTTGCATCTGCGTACTGCGTTTATTTGTGGCGGAATTTGGAGGAAATCAAACAGGAATACTGTTGCCGTCTCCCTGCTCGTCGTGCGCTGCAACAGCTTTCTTGACCCTGGGGCGCCCCCTTCTTTCTTTCGCAAGATCGAATCCCGAGACGATAAGGATCTCAGGGGTGCGCACCGCTGCCATTTCCAGAAGAGAGACGATCTCATCCAGGTACTCGACGAGCAGTGCCTGGAGAGCCTCGCGCTCCGCGATAACTACTTTGCTCCCCAGCATCGACTCGTGGTAAATTCCGTCATATTTGTCCGAGCCCCCGAAATACTCCTCACGCAGCTTTGGGTGTGCCGCCCAGAACGACTCCGGAATTCTCGATGTATCCGAAAGAGACATCCTGAATCTTCGGTTTAAGAAATGAAACCTCGTTGGTCCTACGCTACGGTAGTTTCTCAAGATCCGGTGATATGCCACCTGATACCTCCTTCCTTCGCGTCTGCGAAGGGTCGGCGTTAATTAGTTTAATCCAATCTTCCGCCACGCTGAAATATACAATGGCGCAAAAAGCGACGCAAGCCAAAGGAGCAAAAAAAATGAGCCGTCCTCGGAAGGGGGAACAAGATAATCGCTCGCTGACGATGACGTTATCCACTTATCGAAACATCTACGCCGTAGTATCCCGGATCCCCCTGGGACAGGTGGCGACGTACGGACAAATCGCGTCACTGGCCGGCCTGCCGGGACATGCGCGCCAGGTCGGCTACGCCTTGAGCGCCCTCAACGATGCTGCCATCCCCTGGCACCGCGTCATCAACGCCAAGGGGGAGATCAGCCCGCGTTCCGGCGGCGGCCACGACGAACTGCAGCGGTTGCGCCTGGAGGCAGAGGGGGTCCTTTTCGACGCGCGCGGCCGCATCGCGCTCCAACGTTACCGGTGGCGCCCGTAACCGAACCTGCGTGAACAAGGAACCCGCGGCCGCAGTCGCCTTTGTCCCGGCAACGGTCACGGACTGAGCCCTACGCTCTCGGGTGAAATCTTCCTGCAAGAACAAATTGACATAAGGAACCAAAAAAGATTAGATTAGCCCCATTGTTTCATGTATCAGCACCCACACCCCCATCCTTCGCTTTGGCATAGACAGCTTGTTCTGATCGGGTATTTCCCTTGGAGGCTGCTGTGGACACCTATTTCGCTCCCGCCGAACGCGCTACCAACGAGAGAATAAATGAAGAGATCGCGATGGTCACCACCAGCCCGGTCATCCAGGAACTGCTGCACAGCATCGGCGGGCTGATAGCGGTACTGGACGAACACCGCCAGGTTGTCGGACTTAACGATTCCTTTCTGAAAACCCTGGGCATCGAGGATCCCTCGGCGGTGCTGGGGCTTCGCCTGGGCGAGGTGCTGGGATGCGTTCACAGCGGTGACGAACCCGGCGGCTGCGGGACCACGCGGTTTTGCAGCACCTGCGGCGCGGTGATCGCCATGGTCGCGGCGCTCGACGGCGAGGGGCCGGTGGAAGAGCTCTGTTCGCTGAGCACCTACAAGGGTGACACGGCGGCCGACTACGCGATTATGGTCCGCGCAAACGTCCTCAAACTGGATGGGCAAAACTTCATCCTGCTCTTCCTGCACGACGTCACACTGGAACACCTGCGCGCCGCGCTGGAGAGAACCTTCTTCCATGACATGGGGAACATGTTCACCGGACTGCTCGGCGCGAGCCAGTTTCTGGTCAGGGAAGATCACTCCGAGCTCGCGGCCATGATCTATCGCGCCGCACAGAGGCTGCACAAGGAGCTGGAGATCCAGAGATGCCTCTTCAAAAACGACTTCCTGGAGTACCGCCCGTCGCGCGACGACACCACCGCGGGCGAACTGCTGGCAGAACTGAAAGGGATCTTCTCCAAACACGACGCCGCCACAGAGAAGTCGATGCTGCTCCCCGACTCGCTCCCCCTACTCACCGTGAAGACCGACAAGTCCCTCGCCTTGCGGGTGATGTCGAACATGGTCCTCAACGCCCTGGAGGCGACGGAGGAGCACGGCGAGGTGAAAGTGTGGTTCGAGCAGGAGCATGACGCCCTGCGCTTCTGCGTCTGGAACGAAAAGCCGATCCCGGACGAGGTGCAATGCCGGATCTTCCAACGCAGCTTCAGCACCAAGGAGGGCTCCGGCCGCGGCGTGGGAACCTTCTCGATGCAACTGATCGGTGAGAAGATCCTGGGAGGAAAGGTGAGCTTCTCCTCTTCCGCACAGCAGGGGACGCTGTTCAAGTTCCGGATACCCTCCACCTGACCCACCCTAGCCCACCGCTCCAGCTTAAAACGCCTCCTGTTCCTGTCAGCAGTCAAAGCTCATCCTGATCGCACAACCTCCCGCGATGGCAAAGCCCCTGGCTCGTGCTATAGTCATAGCTGTGATTATTTCGCTATCAAGGGAGGATAAGGTAATGAGTCAGTATCAGATAGCCGTTATCGTAGGGAGCCTGAGGCGCGACTCGATCAACCGCAAGCTCGCCAACGCGCTGATAAAGCTCGGCCCCGCCGATTTCTCTTTCAAGGTCCTCGAGATAGGTGACCTGCCGCTGTACAACCAGGATGACGATGACAACCAGGCGCAGTCCGTGGTGCGACTGAAAAGCGAGGTGAAGGCGGCAACGGGGCTCATCTTCGTGACACCCGAGTACAACCGTTCCATGCCCGGCGTGCTCAAGAACGCCCTGGACAACGCCTCGCGTCCCTACGGCACCAGCGCCTGGACCGGCAAACCGGCCGGCATCCTGGGGGCTTCCATCGGCCAGATCGGCACGGCGCTCGCCCAGCAGCACCTGCGCAACACCTTGGCCTACCTCGACGTTCCGACCATGGGGCAGCCCGAGGTGTTCATCCAGGTCAAGGAAGGCTTCTTCGACGCCGCCGGGGACATCACCAGCCCCGACACCGTCAAGTTCCTGCAAGCGTGGATGGAGCGCTACGTAGCGTGGGTGAAGCGCCACGCTGCCTGACCGCGGCGACCGCAAAGGAAAAAGCCCACCGGCTGAGGCCGGTGGGCTTTCTTTTTTACCGCCGCGGACAACCTCTCTCAGATAATCCGTTTCGCTCCCAGGTAGCGCGGCCGGTAGTAGTCGCTGTTCATGTCGGATATGGTCACCTCGCCTTTCCCGGAGGAGGCGTGGATCATCTTGCCGTCACCAAGATAGATGCCGACGTGGGATGGATAGGATGCGTAGGTCTGGAAGAAGACCAGGTCCCCCCTGCGCAGCTCGCTCGCCGGGACGTCGCTGCCGACGTTGATCTGCTCCCGGGCCGTTCGCGGCAGGTCGATCTGGTTGGCGTGAAAGACCTGCTGCACGAAGCTCGAGCAGTCGATCCCGTCCGCCCCCTCGCCGCCGAACCGGTATGGGGTGCCGAGATAGCGCGCCGCGGTCTCGCTGATGTGCTCGATCTCCACCTCGGTAGCGCCGGTCATCGGGGGAAGCGGGGCGGGGACCGGCTCGCCCGCCACCTCCGCCGTCTCGAGGGCGGCGCTCCCGCGATAGTCGCCGGGGAGGCCGAGTCCGAAACCGAGGGGTCCGGGTACCGACTGCGATGCCTGGCCGGAGGCGGCATCGGACCGGGAGTCCGAAACAGCCAGGGCCAGGGTGCTTCGCATCATCTGGATCCGGAGCATCTCGGCGGCGACCTGCGGGGAGACGGTCTCCCTGCCGGCCGCACCCGTCGCCGACTGCAGCAGGGACTCGAATCCGGAAGGGGTGGCAGGCGCCTTCTTTGCCAGGGACCCGTCGCGTGGCGAGTTGATGGGGAATGTTGACTGCAAAGGATTTATGGTCATGTTGAGCTCGTCTCGCCGCTCCCCCGGCACATCGGGGCACCGCGGTGGGCGCGTTTTTGACACGCGGAGTCATCGCTCCGTCACCGCGCCGGATCCGGAGCACCGGGGAGCCCCGGCGTTGCTGTCTTTTCTGCGCGAAAAGGTACTAACGTGCCGAAGCTTGCAATTTGGCAGCCAAGATGGAGTGGGAAAGGCTCGATGAAAGATGGGTGCTGGGGCTTGGCTGGTGACGGGGTGTGCGGGGTCAGTCGCCGAAGGCTTCGCTGTCGTAGATCTCGGCAGATTCCCGGGAGGTCTTTACCACCGTGCCGCGATAAAGGATGTATTGTCTTTGACAAGCGCAGGAATAGGACAACCTCACGCTCCAGTGCGCCTGCACGTAACCCGGGTACTCGTTACGCAGGCCGCACTCACAGGTGAACCCGTTCTTGTCGTGCTCTATATTCGCCATGAAGTCCCCCTGCCCTGCCACAACAAAATAATGAAGATTCCAATTCCAAATTCAGTGCGCAGGTTTTTCTTCGTCATATCAGTCATTTTAACATGAACATCCGGCCGTCGGCCCCATTAAAAAGGGGGCCGACTTTTCTGTATACGATTCTATGCAGCTTCACATGAAAGTCAACTTCGCGGGGGGGATCGACCGCAAAAAGTCGATTCGCCCCGCGGGGAGGAGGGTCGCCGGGGGGTGCCAACCACAGCGGGAACCGGCAAATGCCAGTTGCTTTCTTGCCCGGCAATAGGGTAATGTATTCAACGCCATAGACATAGCGCTCGGTCCCCCCAGCGCCCCCACATACAGATCGATACACGATAATACTAAACCACCCGCGAGGGTGGGGCGGAAAGCCCATTGGGTCTCACGAAGACAGCCGGGTTGCCGAAATATCATATTAGGCAGCCCGGTTTTTTGTTCGGTAACCGAAATACGGATACTGGAGGTCTCATGCTGGCACTCGATAGCACCATTGGCTGTATCGAAGTATCCGAATCCGATGTCGTTGAAATATACCGTTCCGCCCCGATCACCCGCGCCGGCGACAAGCGCCCCGAGACCGTGGAGGCCTACGTCTGCGCGATCAGGAGGAAGACCCTGGTCAAGGTCTACCTCGGGCTGGTGGTGAACGACCAGCGGCTCTACTTCTACTCAAGCCCCGGCAAGGGGAAGAGCGACCAGGACTATGCCCACGAGGTGGAAAAAGCCCTGGACTACGCGAGGGCCATGGGGTTTGCGCCGGAACGGGTCGATCTCAGCTACAGCCCCGCGATGCGCGAAGTGGTGGTGCGCAACACCAAGGTCCTGCGTCTGGCCGGGACCAAGGGGACCGGCGCCCTCAAGCACGGCCTGGCCGGCGCCCCCGTCCTCCCCATCCTCCAGAAGAACGCCGTCGAGGCTCCCCCCCCCTCCGCCAGTCCCGCTCCCGTTGCCATCCCCGTTGCGCCGCCCGTTGTCGCCTCGACCGGCGCGGCCGCCAAAGTAGACAGCGACGGGGGAGAACTGCTCGGGGCGCTGGCCCAGTCGCAACACGAGCAGCGGAGCCTGGTCGCGGAACGGGACGCGCTGACCCAGCAACTGCGGCAGCTCTCGGCGCTGCACCAGGCCGCGACCGACGAGTTGGGCGCCGCGCGGCAGAGCAGGGAGGAACTGACCGGGGAGCGGGACGCGCTCCTTTGCTACCGGCGCCAGGCCGAAGAGTCCCTGGCATCGAAGGAGGCAAGGATCGCCGAGCTCGAGCTGCAGGCCGCGGAACTCCAGCAGCAGGCCGCCGACCTGCGCCGGGAGCTGGAGGTGCTGGCGAGTCGGCACGCGGAACAGTCCGGCGAGCGGGAAGCCCTGGTGGAAAACCTGGCCCAGGCCCGGCAGGACATCACCCGGCTCAGCGCGGAACGCGACTCGGCGCTGGCGGGCGCTGGAACGGTGACGCAGCGACACCTTGAAGCCACAGGCCAGCTCGAGGAGATCCGCAAGGAACTCGCGCAGGCTGCCGAGGCGGCCGTGCAGGCATCGCGACGCATCGAGGCCCTGGAGGAGTCGGGGAGGGTCACGGAAAAGGAACTGGCTTCCCTGCGGCGGGAAGTCGCGGCCGTCACCGCGGAACGCGATGCGGCGCTCAAACGGTTGGCCGTCCGGGACGGGGAGCGGGGAAGTGACGAGGCCGAACTGGAGCGGCTGCGCCAGGAGCTGGGGCGTGCCGCCGAGGAGAGGGATGCGGCCCTGGCGCGGCTTGCGGCCGCCGAAGAGCGGCGGGCACCGGAGACCGAGCGCGAGCCGGCGCGGTTGCAGCCGGAACTGGAGCGGCTCGAGGCGGAACGGGACGCCCTCCTGCGGCGAGTCGCGGCACTGGAGGAGGAACAAGCGGGACGGATGGAAAGCGTGCAACGCCAGCCGGAGTGGCAACGCGCGCAACAGGAAGAGAGTCCGGAGCCCGCGCCGGTAGCGGCTCCCTCCATGATGGCTTTCGAGCCCGCCGGCCCGGACGAGGAAGTCGCGCCGAGCCGGATCCTGCCGGGGCTTCAGGACGGCGCCTCGCAGCCGCTCCCGACATTCACCGAAGACACCCTCCCCCCCTTCGACGAGCTGCAGGCGCCGCCCGAGCCTTCGGCTCCCCTCCCGCCGGCTGACGCCCCCGAGGTCGCGACAACGGCGGAGACGCGAGGGTTCTCTTTCGGAGGGCAGGAAACCGCCTTCCTGCCCCTGGGTGACCTGCAGGACGGCTTCTTCTCCGCCGCCGGCGATGGCGAGCCGGTCCGCTTCCTGCTGGAAACCGGCCGTGACGCCATCGACTGCCCGTCGGCGGACGACGTGCTCGAACTGCACCACTCCATCAACAACGCCTACCTCTCACCGGAGGGAAGCGGTGGACAGGAAAGCTGCCAGGGATTCGTCTGCTGTCTGCGCAAGGGAGAAGGGAAAGAGGTGGTCGCCGCCATCTACGGCACGGCCAGCCATCGGACGAGGGTCTACCTCCCCGAAAGCCAGCCGGTGGACGAGGAGTCCTACGCCAGGACCGTGCGTGGTGCCATAAGTTTCGCCGAGGAGGTGGGACTGATGATGGAGCGGGTTCCGCTCGAGGCGACCGGCCAGAAACGGCAGGAGCGCCTCAAGCGGTGCCCGGCATTGAGGATACCCGAGCAGCGTTGACGCCGCGTCAGGCCTGCTTTCTCTTGAAGAGGAAGTCGCTCCACCTCTCCCCGGCCCTGGTGAGAGGCTGCTGCGACTTCCGGATCGGATCGCGCCCGATCTGCACCCACCCGGATGACCGCTGAAAGGCGACGATCTTGTTCTCCCGGATCAGGTAGTCGAGCATATAAGAAGGGACTTTCTTCTCGTCCCCGTTGTGAAAAATCACCGTGATACCCATGCCGTTCTCCGTTTCGATGTACTTCCCTGTCTGACCGAAAAAGTCGAATTCGACACCCACCTCCCTTTTCATAAACCATGCCAGCCCCTTAAGCATTCTAGCCCACAGGTCCCACCGATTCAAGACCTTATTGGCGCCACCCTACCACCCAGCGCTCCCCAGACCGCCCCCATCGCCCATAGAGCTTCGCTCTTCCGACATGCCACATCCCCCCGCGACCGTCCCCCAAAAAACGTCCCGCGCCCTTGCTATTTCATGAACAGCTGCTAAGTTTCTACATTGTGTTTGAAATCTCTAATAATAATCAGGAGGTGTTCACATGATTGTGACGGACTACGACAGCTCATAAATCCCGCCGGCACCAAGATCCCCCGTTGCACAAATCTGCTGTGGCTTTCTTTCCGGGTCCGAAGCAGCCTTCACGCGACACCAGAGACAAGGAGGATTTATGCAAGACAAGCTTTTGAAACGGTTTTCCGCTTTCTTGATTGCATCGACCGCGGCCACCGCTCTGTTGCTGGGCGGCTGCGAAGGGGACCGGGGTCCCCGGGGCGCGCAGGGGCCTGCCGGCACCGGCGTCTTCACGAACCTGAGTTCTTCCACTGCCGATCAGCAAGCCAACATCACCTTCGATCAGCAAAACAGCACCGTCAACAGCGTCACCATCCAGAGCCCCCCGGTGGTAACCTTCACGCTGAAGACCGCCAGCGGCCAGCCGGTGGAGGGGATCGGCAGGAGGAACGCCTCCGGTCAGCTCACCAACCTGGCGTTCTCCATCGCCAAGCTGATCCCGGCCAGCAACGGGACACCGTCGCACTGGGTCAACTACATCGTCACCACCGTCCCCACCGACGGCTCGGCGCCGCAGGCGACCAGGCCGACCAGGGACCGCGAGGGGACGCTGGTGTACTTAGGCGACGGCAAGTATCGCTACACCTTCGCCCGTGACATCAAGCTGATCCAGAGCCAGGTCAACGCCCTGACCTTCAGCGGCAACAACCGCAGAAACGATCTCGGCGACCTCACCTACGAGCCGACCCTCACCCATCGCCTGGTGATCGAGTACGGCGGCAACATCGCCAACACCTCGCCCCAGCTGATCTACAAGAACGCGATCAACATCGTCTACGACTTCATCCCCGCCACCGGCGCCAAGGTGACCTCGTCGACCACGGGCGCCGCCGAGCGCAACATCGTGCTCACGAAGTACTGCAACGAGTGCCACGGCAACCCGGGCGACCCCAACGACCTGAACCAGCAGGGGTGGGGCCTGGGCATCACCACCCCGCATGCCGGGCGTGTCGATACCCGCTACTGCGCGATCTGCCACACCAGCCAGCGCGCCTACGGCAGGGCCATTTCCAACCCGACCAACGGCGCCTTCACCGGCACCACCTACGTGACCGCCGACGCCGGCGTCACCGACCCCACCACGGGCGAAGCGCAGGTCCTGGGCGAGTTCGTCACCCTGATCCACAAGCTGCACATGGGGGGCAACCTGACCGAGACCGGCTACAACTACGCGGGGATCAACTTCAACGAGATCGGCTATCCGCAAAGCGCCGGCCTGTGCCGCAAGTGCCACCGCGCCGAGACGGACCAGCAGCGGGCGGTGACCCCGCAGGGCGACAACTGGCGCACCATGCCCAGCCGCAAGGCCTGCGGCAGCTGCCACGACAACATCCACTTCGCCACCGGCACCAACACCACCGGCGCGGCCCATCCGGTCTACACCAACGATGCGAGCTGCAACGCCTGCCACACGCCGACGGCGATCACGGAGTCGCACGCCCAGGCCCTGGTGAGCCCGCTCAACCCGGCCGCTCCCGCCGGGCTGACCAACTTCCAGTATGAGCTTGCCAGCGCCACCGTGGACGGCAGCAACAACCTGACCATCAAGTTCCGCATCCAGGGCAACGGCACGCCGGTCACCCTGGCCACCCCGGCTCCGGGACTCACCACCGCGCTCACCGGATTCACCGGCAGCCCGAGCTTCATCCTGGCCTACGCGATGCCGCAGCTTGACACCGGCGGCGCCGTCCCCGCCGACTACAACAACCTCGGCAAGGTGGCGGCTCAGCCCAGCACCATCAGCATCGCACAGCTCTTGAACACCAACAACGCGGCCATCGGCAACATCACCGGTCCCGACAGCAGCGGCTTCTACACCGCGACCATCAACTCCGCGTCCGCCTTCCCGGTCGGCGCCCAGATGAGGGCGGTCGCCATGCAGAGCTACTTCACCCAGACCGGCTTCGACGCCTCCATCGCCGGCCGCCACACCCGCGCAGTCATCGTCCCGGTCACCGGCGACGCGGTGCGCCGCACCGTGGTGGACCCGGACAAGTGCAAGAACTGCCACGAGTTCTTCGAGGCCCACGGCGGCCAGCGCGTCTACCAGACCCAGGTCTGCGTCACCTGCCACAATCCGAACCTGACCACCTCGGGCCGCACCATCGCTAACATCGCCACCTTCGCCTTCACCCCGATCCAGCTCGGCATCCTGACCACCTGGGACCCGAACTTCGCCACCAACAGGACCACCCTGGGTTACGCCCTCACGCTGCCCGAGTTCTCCAACAACTTCAAGGACCTGATCCACGGCATCCACGCCGGCGCGACCCGCACCAACCCGATCCGCGACGTGCGTAACGGCCCGGGCACCGGCATCACCCTGATCGAAGGCTCCGAGATCGCCTTCCCGAACATGCTGGGCAACTGCGACGCCTGCCACGTCACCCAGCAAAGCTACACTCCGGACGTCATCGAGGCGCTGCGCCCGAGAACGCTCCCGTCGACCCAGGTGACCAGGAGCGCCGCGTCGGTGGCCGCCCCGACCACCGCCACCCTCGCCGCCGCCCGTGCCACCGTGCCCAACCCCGAGGACCTGGTGGTGGCGCCGGTGACCGCCGCCTGCGTGGCCTGCCACGACACCCCGCTGGCCAAGGCCCACATGAACGCCAACGGTGCCCAGCTCGGCGCCGCCCTGGCCGGTCCTTCCTACACCAACATGGGCGTCGCCCGCTCGACCCTGCCGTCCGCCACGGAACAGTGCACCCTGTGCCACGGCCAGGGGCGCGTTGCCGACGTGATCACCATGCACGGGCAGAACCGCCCGGCGCTGGTCCCGTCCAGCCTCAACACCGGGAGCACCGCCGCGCGCATGGTGAAGATGCTCCTGAACTGGTGATGTTCAGCTTCTGATCCGCCGGGGGCGTTCGCGCCCCCGGTTTCATTTGCGACTGCATTTCCCCACGGTAACCAGATCCAACCAAGAAAGGAGGAAATGTCTTGAAAATCAAAACAAAATCAAGAACTCCAGCGCCCCCCGGCGCGCTCAAGGCGGTGGGAAGCTTGCTGTTGGCCTGCTCGCTGCTGCTCCTGGGGCACCAAAGCGCCGGGGCCACCGCGATAAACGGGGATTCCGAAACCATTTTGCGCATGAGGGAGGGGGTGTTCGACGACCACCTGTTCCCGCTCTACGAATACCTGAACCTCTCCGCCAGCGACGCCGCCGGCCCCGGGGCGATCTCGCTGGAGATCGGCGGCTGGGGGCGCGTCGACCTGGGCGACAGGAGCTTCGAGCACCGCACCGAGGGGGACATCCAGTACGGCTACCTGAGCTATCGCGCCAACCGCGGCAACTTCACGGCCAACGCGGGGCGGCAGTGGGTGGTGGAGGGGGTGGGGACCGAGAGGATCGACGGGCTCCACTTAAGAAGCGACCTGATCGGCGGCTTCACCGCGGCGGCGTACGTCGGCAACCCGGCGGTGACGCAACCGGACATCGACGGCGGCGACCTCATCTACGGCGGGCGGCTGGCCCACTCGATGCCGAAGTACTACTCCATCGGGGTGAGCGCGCTGAGGACCGAGGTGAACGGCGACGGTATCCGTGAGGAGGAGGGGGTGGACCTGTGGCTGCACCCCATCGCCCTGGTCGACATCACCGGCCGCTCCACCTACAACTCGCTCACCAAGGGATGGATGGAGCACGCCTACACGGCCAGCTTCACCCCCACCGAGACGCTCAGGCTCTCCGCGTCGCTGCAGAACGTCCATTACGAGGACTACTTCTACCAGGTCACCACCAACACGCTGAGCCTCGCTAACGGGTTCATCGCCCCCGGCGAGGAGATGTGGAACGTGGGGGGGAGCGTCGGCTACAACGCCACCAAGAACATCGGGCTTTCCGCCGAGTACAACCACTACGAGTACGACCTGGCCGGCGGCGCCGACTACTACGGGGTCACCGGCAATTTCAGCACCACGACCGGCCTCGCCGCCGGGCTCTCCTTCCACCGCATGGACGGCTCGACCGACCGGCTGCGCTACAACCAGTACCGCGCCTGGGCCACCCAGAAGTTCGGACCCGCCGACCTCACCCTGGACTTCTTCGACGTCGATTTCGACGGCAGCATCAACGGACGGGAGAACACCTTTTCCCTGGCGGCCGCCGCCGGGTATGATTTCAGCCGAAACCTCAGGGTCGCAGCCGATATCGACTACATCCGCAGCGCCGACTTCGACAACGAACTGCGCGGCCTGATCAGGCTCAGCTACGCCTTCGGCTTTGGAAAGGAGGGGAGATAGTGAAAAAGACAGCTTACGTGATGGTGGTGGGAATGATGCTCTCCTTCCTTTACGCCTGCGCCAACACCAACAGCGTCGCGAGGGTGCACCCGGAAGAGGTGAAGGGGCTTCCCAGGTGCGCGGAGTGCCACACCGACCAGTGGACCGCGCTCAGCCACCAGACCCAGGACTTCTACCTCAAGCACAAGATCTACGCGACGCAGCAGCGCGACGCCTGCAACACCTGCCACAAGGAGTCGTTCTGTGTCCGGTGCCACGCGCACAAGGAAGAAATCAAGCCCAGCGACAAGTACAAGGACAGGCCCGAACTGTCGCTGCCTCACCGGGGCGACTACCTCAGCCGGCACAGGGTTGAGGGAAGGATCAACCCCGCTTCCTGCCTGAAATGCCACGGGCGGCAAAACAATGAGAGGTGCAAAACATGTCACAGGTAACTAGACCAGCTCAAGCTCTTGCCATGCTTTGGTGCCTTTTGGTCCTGTCGCTTGTCGGCTGCGGGGATAACAACAACCACGCCAACTTCGATCCCGACAAGGGTGCCCATCCCGATGACTGGCTGCCGGCCCGGCACGCGGTGGCCGCCATCGGGCACCTCGAGGACTGCTCGCCCTGCCACGGCACCGATTTCAGCGGCGGCATCTCCAAGGTCGCCTGCACCAGCTGCCACCTGGGCAACCAGGTCGATATCCACCCGGTCGAGTGGGGCGGCCACGATTACGCCCGGCACGGCGAGTGGATCAGGGAGCGGGTGGTCGCCGGCGGGGTCGCTCCCGGCGCGCTCACCACGGGGGCCCTGGCCACCACCTTCCCGACCCAGGCCCGCGCCGCGACCGCCAGTTGCGCCACCAGCCTCTGCCACGGCACCGACTACCGCGGCGTGCGCAACTCCGGCCCCTCCTGCTTCGACGACCAACCGGGCTCCGTCGATTCGAGCTGCCACGCCGGCAACGCCTTCTCGGTCCACCCGCTGGACTGGTTCCCGGCACGGTTGACGGTCCGGGCCGGGATCGCCATGCCGACCATACTCCCCGCGCATGGCCCGTACGTGCAGACCTACGGCGCGGCCGAATGCATCGTCCCGGTCTGCCACGGCAACGGCTCACCGCCGACCATCAACGTCGGCGCCGGGAGCACCAGGATCACCGGCACCACCCCGACGACACCCAACTACCAGAGCTTCGGCTACCCCGGCTTCGTCAGCTTCACCACCGGCCGCAGCCAGGTCACGGTGACCAACACCGGACGCCTGTGCGCGGCCTGCCACACCTAGCAGGTCCCGAAGCCGGGAAAAGAGAAAGGGGGCCCCGGTCCGAAACCGGGAGCCCCCTTTTTTTTTGCCTCACCACAGCCGATCACACCTCGCACAGGGCGTCCGCGACCTCCTCGAGCTCGCGCGTCTGCCGCTCGGGATTCCACCCAAGCTCCGCCGTCATCAGCTCGACCACCACCGGCGCCGCCGCGCGCGCCCCCTTGCGGTCCAAAAGCCCCAGGGGGACGCGTCGTTCCAGGAAGTCGAGCGCACGCAGGGCCATCTCGTGGTGCACCGCGTAAAGGACCTCCCCCTTCAGGTAGGGATGCCCCGGGACCAGCCTCCCGCCGAGGGCGCCGCGGCAGTACCCGGCCACCTCCAGGGATCGGTCGCCGTAGCAGCGGTGCAGGTGCCTGGTGACGTCGGGGGGGAAGCCGTGCTTGCGCTCCAGTTCCTTCAAGAGCTCCTCGGTGAAGTTCTCCCCCCCCTGCAGCACGATGCGGTCGGTGCGGCAGGGGTGCCGGGGCGCGAGCCCCGCGTTGCTGACCGCGAAATCGACCGCGTCCAGGGCCATCTTGCGGTAGGTGGTCCACTTGCCGCCGACGATGGTGATGAGCCCGGTGGGGGAGCAGCTGACGACATGGTCGCGGGCGAGTTCCGCGGTGTCGGCGGTGAAGGGGTCGTGCACCAGCGGCCTCAAGCCGGCCCAGGAGGCGGTGATGTCGCCCGGCTTCGCGCCCAGGTTGAAGTAGCGCCGCAGGTGGCGCAGCAGGTAGTCGACGTCCTTCTCCCGGGCCACCGGGACTTCGCCCGCCTCGGCCGGCTCCTCGGTGGTCCCCACGAGGCAGGCGCCCTCCCAGGGGAGGATGAAGAGCACGCGGCCGTCGTCGGTCTTGGGGATCATGACGCCGGCGCCGGCGGGCGCGAAGCTCCCGGGGAGGATGATGTGGATGCCGCGGCTCACCCTGAGCAGGGACGCCGCGGTCGGGTCGTCCAGGCGGCGCACGATGTCGGCGGAGGAGCCGCAGGCGTTGACCACGCAGCGGGCGCGGACCTGCCAGGAGGCCCCCACCAGCGGGTCCCGCACCAGGGCGCCGGCCACCCTCCCCTTCTCCCGCATCAGCGCCACCACTTCCACGTAGTTGCCGATCACCGCCCCTTCCCTGGCGGCGGTCTGGGCCAGCGCCACGTTCATGCGCACGTCGTTGAACTGGCCGTCGTAGTACTGCACCCCCCCCTTCAACCCCTCCGCCCGGATCATGGGGAAGCGGCGCAGCATTTCGCCGCGGCCGACGAAGCGGCTGTGGCCAAGGCCCGCCTCACCGGCCAGGAGGTCGTAGAGCTTGAGCCCCGCCCAGACGTAGGGGACCTGGGCCAGGCCGTAGAGCGGGGTGACCAGGGTGAGCTGGTGGCAAAGGTGCGGGGCGATCTTCAAGAGGATGTTGCGCTCGCGCAGTCCGTCGCGCACCAGGTTGAACTGCACCCGGTCCCGGTGCAGCACCGCCGACTCGAGGTAGCGCACGCCGCCGTGGATCAGCTTGGTGCTCTTGCTGCTGGTGCCGCAGCCGAAGTCGCCGCGCTCCACGAGCGCCACCGACAGACCGCGGCTGGCGGCGTCGACCGCGATGCCGCACCCGGTCGCGCCCCCACCGATCACCAGCATGTCGAAGGTGCACCCGCTTTTCAGTATTTCCAGATTCGCGTTCCGGTCCGTCACTACTGCCTCCACAAGCAAAAATCGGTTTTTTAACGCAAAGGCGCAGAGGCGCAAAGGTAAAACTTCTTGGGCTGCGGCTGCCTCTACGGGGTTTGGCTTGCGGTACCGGTTTTCTCTGCGACTTTGCGTCTTTGCGTTACATACGCTTTGTCTTTAACGCCTTTGCTTCCAGCACCTTTCTTACTTAGCCCAACCAAGCGAGAGTTGCACGCATTTTTTCCAGCCGCGGTGCATTTCCTCGCGGCGCTCCCGGCTCAGGCGCGGGGCGAAGCGCCGGTCCAGCGCCCACAGGCTCCCGATCCGCGCCGTGTCGAGCACCCCGGCGCCGATCCCCGCCAGGAAGGCGGCTCCCAGGGAGGTGCTCTCCGTGCACCGGGGACGGAGCACCGGAGCGCCCAGCAGGTCGGCCTGGATCTCGAGGAGGAGGTCGTTGCGCGTCGCACCGCCGTCCACCCGCAGCTCGCTCAGGAGGACGCCGCCAGCCCCTTCCATGGCGCGGACCGCGTCGACGGTCTGGTAGGCGATGGCCTCGAGGGCGGCGCGCGCCAGGTGGGGCCGGCCGCTGCCGCGGGTGAGACCGGCGATCACCCCCCTGGCATAGGGGTCCCAGTACGGGGTCCCCAGCCCGGAGAGCGCCGGGACGAAGTAGACCCCGCCGGTGTCGGCCACGCTACGGGCGAGCGCCTCGACCTCGCCGGGCCCCTCGATCATCCCCAGCCCCTCCTCCAGCCACTGGACGGCGGCACCGGCGATGAAGATCGATCCCTCCAGCGCGTAGCGCACCGTCTCCCCGGGAAGTTGCCAGGCGATGGTGGAGAGCACCCCTTCGCCGCTCCCCGGGCGGGTGCCGCAGTTCATGACCACGAAGGCACCGGTGCCGAAGGTCGCCTTGGCCATCCCCGGCGCGAAGCACCCCTGCCCGAACAGGGCGGCCTGCTGGTCCCCCGCCACCCCGGTGATGGGGATCTCGGCGCCGACCACGGCGGCAGAGGTGTGACCAAAGTGGGCGGCGCTGCCGCGCACCTGCGGCAGCATGGCGCGCGGGACCCGGAAAAGCCGCAGGAGCTCGTCGTCCCACTCGAGGGTCTCGATGTTGAAGAGCATGGTGCGGCTCGCGTTGGAGAGGTCGGTGACGTGGCTCTTGCCGCCGGTCAACCGGAAGATGAGCCAGGAATCGACGGTACCGAAGCAGACCTCGCCGCGCTCGCAGCGCGCCCTGAGCCCCGGCACGGCATCCAAAAGCCAGGTGAGCTTGCTGGCCGAGAAGTAGGGGTCGAGCAAAAGGCCGGTGCGCTGCCGCACCATGGGCTCCACCCCCTCCCGCTTCAAGCTTTCCGTGAACTCCGCGGTACGCCGGTCCTGCCAGACGATGGCCCGGTGCAGCGGCTTGCCCGTGGCGCGCTCCCAGATCACCGTGGTCTCGCGCTGGTTGGTGATGCCGATGCCGGCCACGCTCCCCGCTTCGGATCCGGAGAGCGCCTTGCGCACGCAGTCGAGCTGCCCGAGCCAGATCTCCTCGGCGTCGTGTTCCACCCAGCCGGGCTGGGGGTAGTGCTGGGTGAGCGGCTGGGAAAAGGTGGCGACAGCCTCGCCATCGCCGCCGTAGAGGGTGGCCCTGCTGCTGGTAGTGCCCTGGTCGATGGATAGGAGCTGGCTCACGTATCCTCCTTTAAAGGGGACAGGCACCTGGCGGAGCCAGTCCCCTATTTGAACCTGAAGATGAACCGGGTGCCGACCCGCTCTTCCTGGTGCTGTCCCGTGGAGGACCACCCCCCGGCCGGGTCCTGGTCGTAGTAGAGCATGAGGTCGGTGCGCGGCGTGAGGTGCACCCCCACCTCGCCGGTCCAGCGCGGCGCACGCCCGAGGGTGAAGTCGTAACCGGGGCGGTAGCCGGTTTCGAGCCGGCCTCCCAGTTCCTGGCCTCCGGCGAGCCCCTTGGTGGCCACGGTCACGATGGAAAACTTGGCGGCGGCAGAGAGGTAGAGGCTCTCGGACAGCGACAGGCGCCAACCGGCCTGGGCATGCAGCCGATGGGTGGACTGCTCGATGCCGCCGTGCAGCTCCTGGCCGGTACCGCGGTACCCCACCCCCAGCTCGGGCTCCAGCGTCAACTGGTAGCTCGGGCTGTAACGGAGACCTGCGTTGGTGAGGAAGTGATCGGGGTCGAAGAACTTGGCGGTCGCCGCCGGTTCGGCAGGGGCGAGGGTGGCCATGGGGTCGGAGAGGGTCGGCGCGCCCAGCCCCGCCGCGTACAGCTCCACAACCTGGATCAGGAGTAATGAGAGGGTAGCCAACAGGACTTTCATGGGGAACAGTGTAGCAAAAATCCGATTCACCCGCTTGCTATTATTAATTAACAAGGCCCGGACCAGCAAAGGGAAAGGGCCCCGGAAACGTTCCCGGGGCCCTTTCTTCGCCTCTTTGGCCGAGGCGCTTGCTGTGCCTGCGCCTGGGCGCAGGGTTAATGGTCTACGCTAGTCGTCGCCGACGACCGAGAACCGGTGCACGTTCCAGATGGCGTTCGGACCGGTGGTGCCGTGGCAGGTGATGCATGCCTCACCGGCGGGGTTGACCGCGCTGCGGTTCACGTCGACCTGGCCGCCCATGGTGGCGAAGTGGGCCAGGGCGTTGGGCCTGCTGTGGCAGGCGCGGCAGGTGGCGGTGAACGGCGAGTTCACCTTGTCCTGCAGGTTGGGCACGGACTTGCGGTCCGCGTCGACCTGGGTGACGTTGTTGCCGACGCCTACCGCGGTCTGCAGGGTGAGCGCCACGCCGGTCGTGGTCTGCCAGGTGCTCGGCTGTACCTTGTCACCGATGCGGGTGTAGGTCGCCTTGGAGGCGTCGACCGCGCCGCTGCTGGTCAGGGTGTCTTTGTGGCAGGCCCTGCAGTCCTTCAGGACGCCCGGGAAGGTGACTTCCTCGAAGTTGAAGTCGAAGTCGCCGCTGGTCCCCCTGTCGCGCACGAAGGCGAGCGGGATGCCGACCACGAGCGAGTTGTTGCCGGCGTGGATGCCGTGGACCATGTCCTTGAAGTTGTTGGAAGCTTCGGGGTACTGGGTCGGGTCGCTCCCGAGGGTCGCCACCAGTTCGGTCATGGCGTCCTTGGCTTCCTGGCTGATGGTGCCGGTGAAGGCGGCGTTGGTCAGGAAGTTGGTGACCGCGCCGAGCGAGGTGCCCACCGGGTTGGCGACGATGAACTGGATCAGCGACTGCTGAGCGCCGCGGCCGGAGGTGGAGAGGTTCGGCACGTGGCACAGGGTGCAGATTGCCTCGCCCACGGTATCCTTGCCGATCACGCGGTTGCCGCCGTGCCCTTCGAACCACTCGTGGCAGTTGGCGCACTTGGCCGGGTCGATGACGACGCGGCGGGCGGTGTCGCCGGTGACGGTCTTCACCGAGGAGAGGGCGTGACGCGCGGTGGCCGTGGCGATGCCGCCGGTGCCGGCTGACTGGGTGAAGTAACCCTGCAGGCCCACGGCCCTCATGGTGGCGCCGACCGGGAAGGCGGAAGCGGAGTTGACCACCGCGGTGTAGTAGCCGCTGCTGTCCGGGGTCCCCAGGGTGCCGGTGGTCCCGCCGACGAGGCTCGCGATGGAGACCGACTTCGGCTGGGCCGCCTTCACGCCCAGGTTGTTGTAGTCGCCCGAGTAGAGCGAGGCGGGCTGGTTCGGGGTGTCCTTGAAGTAGGCGAGCAGGAAGCTCGGGCCGCCGGTGTAGCCGACCAGCGGGTTGGTGGAGGTGCCGTCGAAGACCACGTTGGTCTTGGCCGCGGTGAGCGAGCCGGTGTTCTTCTGGATCCTGAACTTGATGCTCAGGTTGTTGGTGCCCGAGTCGACCGTGGCGCTGGCCACCTCATAGAAGAAGTTGGTGAGGCCGGCCGGGGTGTTCGGGTTGTTCGGGGTCGCGATCTCGGTCTGGTGCAAGAGGTCGGCGTCTGCATGGCAGCCTACGCAGTTGGCGTCGCTTGCCTGTGCGCCTGCGGCATGACCGGCGCCGGTGGCGAAGTTCACGCCGTCATGGCAGGCGCCACAGGCCTTGCGGCTCGGCTTGGTTTTCCAGTTGTTGGCCTGGGGTGCGAGCGCGAGTTGGTCGGCGTTGTCCCCCTTGTGGCACTGACGGCAGTTGCGCACGTCCTTGGGCAGGATGACCTCGTTGAAGAGTACGCCCGCATAGTTGTAGTTGGTCTTGGTGAGCTTGTTGCCCATGTGGATCTTGTGGATCATGGTCACGAACTCGCCGGAGACCTCGCCGTCGGCGATGTAGGTCGAAGCCGAGGTGATGGCGCCGTTGGCGTCCCTGGTGATGGCCGGGAAGGCGCCGGAGGTGGAGGCGACGTTGGTCCGGCCGATCGCCCTCTGCGAGGTGTGGCACATGAGGCAGTACCTGGCGTCGCCGCGGCCGCCGTGCGGGGTGGTGACGCCGATCTTGCCGTGGCACTCGTTGCAGGCCGCGGTGGTGATCATGTCTTTGACCACGGTCGGGGCGACGTCAGGGGTCGCCGGGACGAAGGTGGAGACGAAGTACTTCTCGTTGTAGAAGTTGCTCAGGGTGCTGCCGTCGTTCAGTTGGGCAATGGACGGGGTGGAGCGGACCCCGACCATGAGGCGATGGGTCAGGTTGGCGTCGTAGGTGACCATGCCGCCGGTGCCGGCCTTGATGTCCTTGCCGAAGATGACGGTGTAGGAGCCGTCGCCGTTGTCGATGACGGTGTAGCCACTATCGGTGGTGGGGCGGCTGGTAGCCGTCACCATGTAGGAGAGCCACTGGTCGGGGCTGCCGCTGGTGCCGGGCTGCAGCTGGGCGATGACCAGGTTGAAGGCCTTGAGCCCCCTGATACCCTTGCCGGTGTCCTTGTTGATGACGGTGAAGCTGACGATCGGCTTGTTCCCCGGGATGGAGACCGAGCTGATGGAGCCGTCCAGGGTCGTGTTGTTCAGGTCCTCTGAGCCGAGCACGTTGGCATCCTGTGCCGGGAGCAGTGCCGCGGAGCTCAACTTGCCGGAAAGGGCAAGGCCATTGCTGCTGTAGGCAAGCTGCTGTCCACCGTTGTTGACCCACAGTGTCGCCGCATCGGTGTAGGTCTTGCTGACCGAGGCGAGGGTCTGGTTGGCGTCGCCAAGGACGCCGGTGAGGCCGAGAAGCTGCGACAACAGGACGGTCCTGTTGGTGCTGTCCTGGCTGATCACGATGCTGATCGGGTTGGAACCGGTGATAGCGCCGGCCGCAGGAGGATTGCTGAGGTCGATGGGGACCACGGTGCGGTAGGTGCCCTGGGCCACGACCGCCTTGAACACGAGGATGGTCTTGGTCGCCGGCAGGGTGAAAGTCAGGTTGCTGAAGCTTCCGTCCGTACCGATGGCTGCGGTCCCGAGTTGGGCACCGTCCAGCGCATTGTAGACAAAGACGTTGTTCACGGCACCGGCCGAGGTCGAGGAGAGGAAGACAGCCTTGGCTGCGGCCTTGGCGATGTCGACCTTACCGCTCACCGTCACCTCCGTCCCCTTCTCGGTGCGCTTGGTGCTGGATCCTCCTCCGCTGCAGCCCGCCATAGGCAACAGCACACATACTAAGAGTGCTACAAGGTACCTTAGGTTTCTGCCGATCATAGTTTCCTCCTGTTGTTGGTGTCCTGCATCGTTCCTCATCGTGGCCATCTTGAACTGTAGGCGAAGTCCTCCTTTAGATCGTGATGCTGCGTCGTTTATGGCTAGGGGGTTACCTGTCCACTGACCGTGACGCCCAGGGACGGACGGTTCGGAGTGACCGGGAGGGCGGCACTTGCCGCCGAGCGGTTCCCGGCGGCGTCGAAGGCCTTGACCGTGTAGGAGTAGGTGATGGCCGAGGTGACCGAGGCGTCGGTGAAGCTCCTGGAGGCGGTGGTGCCGACCTTAACGCCGTCACGGAACACGTCGTAGCCAGTGACGCCCACGTTGTCGGTGGAGGCGTTCCATGAAAGCGCGACCGAGCTGGTGGTGCCAGTGATAGCGGTGGTGACCGCCGCCAGGCCGGTCGGTGCAGTCGGAGGCGACAGGTCCAACTGCGCCAGCAGGTCGCCGGAGAGCTGCCCGGTCACGGTGACGCTGAGCGAGGCCTGGTTCGGCTTCACGGAAAGCGGTGCGCTGGCGGACGAGAAGTTCCCTGCCGCATCGAAGGCGACCACCGTGTAGATGTAGGTGACGTTGGAGGTGACCGGCGAATCGATGAAGGTGGTAGTGGTCGTGGTTCCGATCTTGGCGCCGTCGCGATACACGTCGTAGCCGGCCACGGCGTTGTTGTCGCTGGCCGCGGTCCAGGTCAGGACGACGGTGCTGGTGGTGGAGTCGATGGCAGCGGTGGTTGCCGACAGCCCGGTTACCGCCGACGGGGCCGTGATATCGGCGAAGTTCGGCTCCAGCGGCGGGTTGGTGACCTGGGCGGTCATGCTGACCACTGCCGCGGCGATTGCTCCCGGGTTGTCGACGGCGACCTGGGCAGCCGCGGTGGTGAAGACGTCGACGAAGGTCTGATAAGCGGGGAGGGCCGGGTTGACGTCGGCGATGGCCTGGTTGATCACGGTCATGACGGCCGTGGTATCGGTGACCGTACCGCCGGCCTTGGAATCGACAATCATCTGGTCGATAACCATCAGGGCGGCCTGGTAGGCCGTACTCTGGGCCGGCGGCGCCAGGATGTCGGCGACGTTGAACAGGTCTCCCACCTGGGCGTTCGCCGCCACAACCGCGCTCTGCAGAACCTGTGTAGTGATGGTGGTGACGGTGGCCTTCTGCTCCAGGATCAGGGAGAGCTTCTGGAAGGCGGCCTCGGTAAGGGGACTCACCGTTACCGGGACGTCCGGGTTGAAGTTGTCCACTACCGCGCTGAAGGAATCGGCCGCCGTGAAGGGGACCGGCCCGTTGGTGCTCTCGCTCAGGTAGGTGGCGCCGGCTCGGCCGGTAACGGTGACCACCACCGGCCCGGTGACCGAGGCGGGGATCTTGACCGCGTAGTTGCCGTCCGCGCCGGTTGTCCCGGAGCCGAGCAGGGCCCCGCGACTGCCGTTCAGTTGCAGCCGGTACACCGACACCAGGGCGCCCATGATGGGGCCCTTCACGGCGATGCCGGAGATTATCCTCGTGCCGCCACCGCCACCGCCGCCACCGCCGCCGCAACCGATAAAAATCAGCGGTAGGCAGAGGAGCAGTAGGACCGCCACAACCTGTTTTTTCCAGGGAATGCACATATTATTTTCTCCTTCTACTAGAGTCAGGAAAATGATCGCGCCTTCTCGCTAGTTCTCCGCGGGTAGCGGGTTCCCGCTGCCGTGGCAACCTAACTTGATGCAGGAGGGGCCGCTGGCGAACACACCGGCCAGGGTCGTGCCGTGGCAGACCGCGTTGCGGCAGGTCGTGAAGCTTATCCTCGGTGCTGTCTCGAAGTAGTTGACGTGGCCCGCGATGTTTGCCGCGGTGGTGGCCCCCACCTTGCCCCACTGGTGGATCTGCGGGGCCTGCGCCGTTCCCGCCATGTGGCAGTCGGTGCAGGCCGGCCCCGAGTTGGCCACCCCAGTGAGGGCGGTGCCGTGGCAAAGGACGGTGGCGCAGGAAGTGGTGCCATTGGTCCCTGCGTAGCCGCCGTGCAGCGCATAGGCAAGCCCCCCCCACAATACCGGGTGCACCGAGGTGGCGCCGCCGATGTGGCAGGTGAGGCAGGAGACCTTGGCGATGCCGCCGGTCAGATCGGCGCCATGGCACTCGGCACAGCCGTTCACATCTTCCTCGGCGGCCACGCTGTGGCCGGCCGGGAGCCAGTTGGCCGGGTGCTTGCCTGACGCGGGGTCGAACTTCGCCTGCGGGTTGGCATCCCCGCATCCCGACAGGGCCAGCGCCAGCGCACCAAGAACCGCAAAAGAAAGAACTTTTGACGTTATTTGTGGCATGTCAGGCACCTCTCGTTATTGGTACGTCCGTGGCACTTGGCGCAGGACGCAGGATTGATCTTGCCGTCGATCCTGTGCTGACTCATGTAATCGCCGCGGTGCGGCAGGTTCCTCTCCACCGCCTCCGAGAACTTGACGTTGGGTTTGAGCTCCTCCTTGTGCGCGTGGCAGTCGGAGCAGAAGGATTCGGCATGGCAGGAAGCACAGGCCCTTCTGGCATTGCTGGCAAAGACGCTGTGTTTTTTGAAGAAGTCCACGGCTTGGTGGTTCATGGCCGCATAGGCATCGGTGTGGCACTCGGTACAGTTGGGCGTACCGGTCACCGCCTCAGGGTGGATCAGCGCACCGCTCTTGGTGTTGGCGCAGGCAACGAGAAGGAGCGCCATGAGCGGAACCATCAACAGAATCAGTATTTTACTTTTCACTCTTGCCCCCCTTTTCGCCACACTTCATATCGAAAGCGTAGGCAACTTTCACGAGCGCTCTCCACTCCCTGTCGAAATCCGGGCTCTGCGAGTACTCGATGTCCCCACCTACCTTGAGCTTTTCGGTGACCTCGTAACCCGCGATGCCGGTGAGTGCGTAGCTGCTCTTCACGCCGTCGATGGGGCGATCGAAGAGGACGTTGTAGAAGTCGACGCCGAACTCGGCGTGGCCCGTCTTCTTTAGGGCATAGAGCCGGTAGTCGTAGTAGCGGGTGCGGTCGCTGGAACCATCCATCCGGTGCCCGGAGGCCCCAAGCGAAAGGGCGTTGGCGGTGGTGTACGCGACCTTCCCTCCCACGTAGTCCGCGGAGCCGAGAATCTCGTAGCCGTAGTTCTTGTACTCGGCCGAGAGGGTCAGGTTCTTCACCGGGGTCCAGGCTGCGCTGACGCCGGCCGCGGTCACCTTTTCCCTGGGGTCAAGCAGCCCGCCGTTGTTTTGGAGGGCAAAGGCCGTGGTGGTCACGTTGTAGAAGTAATCCTGGTAGTTGATCCTCGAGAAGTCCGCGCTGAGGGTCACCGCGTCGATGGGGGCGACGGAGAGGGTGTAGGCATGCTCCATCCAGCCGTCGGTGATCGAGTTGTAGGAGGAACGACCGGTGAGATCAACCTGCTTCACCGGATGCACCCAGAGGTCGATCCCCTCTTCCTCGCGGTCGCGCGCGATGTCGCTCTCGTTTCTGAGGGCGCTCACGCCGACCGAGTAGAGGCCGGGCTTGCCCTGGGCCACCCGCCCGCCGTAGATGAAGTCCCCCCCCTTGTAGTTGGGGGTCGTCACCACCGGCGAACCGACGAAGGCCGCCGCCGTGATGCCGGCCGCGAAGTCGCTGCGCGCATAGAGGCCGTCCACACGCTCGGTGGCGACACCCTCGGTGATGAACTGGCGCCCGGCGTTAACCACCAGGTTGTTCTTCGACGCCTGGTAGCTCAGGTAACCGTACTGCAGGTCGCCGTCGGTGTAGTGGTCGGTCGACTTGTCGACGAGGTCGACGCGTCCCCAGGCGCCCAGGTGCAGCGAGGTGGCGCTGCCGTCCTTCTCCGCCGCGGTTACCGAGAAGCGCAGGTACTCGTAAAGCGGGTAGAGGTCATCCTTGTTGATCGACCTGGTCATGCGCAGGTAAGTGTTGGAGCTCCCGGTGATGGTGTAGTCCGCAGCCATAACCGGCTGGGCCAGCATCACCGACGACGCGGCCAGCATCACCCACGCAATCTTCGGCAGACTGCGTTGTTCGCGTCCTGATCTTTTCTCTTGGTGGCTTATCAAGACATCCCCTCCTTTTCCGTAGTGTGGACCGTATTCTGGAAATCCGCTGCTGCGTTGAGAGCAAGTCACGGCGTCGCCCTTGGCGAACAAAGTGGCGCCGGTTTTATCTATCACGCTAATTAGCCTTAACTACTTATCAAAACGGAAACAACCGGGAATACTTTCAGACGTGCTGGCACACCAACCGCTGCTATGTATTAAATGAATTTAACCAAACAGGGGGTTCACTCGGATGTGCTTGACTATTAGGACTATTGCTAAACGTACAACAGTTTTTTTGTAGTGCAAGCTGCAGAAAAGTTTTTTATTCCAGCAGATGCCAAACAAAATCATTTAAACCCTCTAACAAATCTCATCAGCCTAAAGCATTATCCAGGACTAATAGCAGATGATACAGCTACGCTTTTTTCAGTGACTGTAACCACCAGTTCCTCAGCCAGTGCCGCGCGGGCATTGACTGTCTGCACTTTTAACGACACCGAATCCACCCCCCGAAGACAAAAAAAAGCCCCGATGCGTTCGGGGCTTTTTCGTCAGCAAGACTATCCTGTACCGGGTCGGACGGAAGGGTCAGAAGTAGGAAACCACTTCAAAATCCTTGTTCGCCATCTTCTCGAATTCCGGGCCGGTAAAGGCAAACTCGTGGACCTCCCCGGCCTCAACCGGGTGGTCGAACTGCTGCATGGGGAGCTTCAGTTCCTTGACCGCCTTCCCGGTCTTGTCCTGCACCGCGTCGGTCTTGCTGCTGTAGGTAACGGAAACGGTGTGGACAAGGTGTGACACTGGGGTCCCGGCCGGTGCGGTCTGCGTGATCTTGATAGTTGCGGTCGGTGTTAGGATCTTGCGCAATTTCGCGGCGAAGAAGTCGACGTCGCCGGAGATCTTCAACACGTGCTCGCAGGCGAGTCGCTGGGCGTCGGTCATCTTGTTCTGCTTGATGTGGACCAGCTTGTCGCGGCTGGCTGCGACCTGTTCCGTGGTCAGGTTCGCGGCCTGGTACATCTTGACCTTGTCCCCCGCCTGCAGGGCGGTGAGGAAAGAGGTGGCGAGCGCCTGGGCGGCGGCCACATCCTTCGGCGCCGTCTTTTGTTCAGCCTGCACCTTCCCGGCCGGTTGGTCGGCGGGCTTGCCGTTGCATGCCGCGATGGCCGCCGCGATGGCAGCGAAGATTATCAGCCTGACTGCGTTTCTCATAGCGTCTCCTTGAATGAAATAGCCCGGGGATGTCGCCACCCCCGGGTTATCAGTTGCAAGTCTTTCTCCGGCGCCCATCGGGGGGAAGGCGAACCTTCCCCCGTCTGGAATGCATCGGGTTACCACCAGCGGTGTACGGCCTTGATGGTCGGAACCGTGGTGTTCAGGGTGTTCTGAGCGGTGCCGTGGCAGACCAGGCAGGTCTCAGATTTGAGCAGCGCGGTGCTGCGTGCCTCGTAGATGGAACCACCGTTGGCCACCATGTGGGCTTTGGCCTGTGCGGTGTCGTGGCAGGAGTAGCAGGCCGCGCTGATCGGGGAGATGATCAGGGTGGTGTTTGCGGCCTCAGTGATGGCGCCGGTGGCGCCGGTGAAGCTGAAGCCGGAGCCCAGGGCAGCGCCCGCGAACGGAACCAGCTGCGGTGCGTAGTAGGTGCCCGGGACGGTTTCGGTGCCGGTGGAAATGAACGGCACGGTGGCCGGTACGTTGCCGGTTGCGACGGTGGTCGGCAGCAGGCTAGTAACTGCAGCAGCAGATGCGGAAGCGCTGAAGTCATAGGTGCCTGCTACGTGGCACTGCTCGCAATCCCTCAGGTAACCGGGGTAGCTGATCTCCCAGTACTTGTCGCCTGCGGAGACTTCCCAGGAGAACTTGTTGACGCGCTTGGCGCCGGCGTGGATGGCGTGGATGGCGTCTTTCGTGTTGACGCCCCAGCCGGAGTTGACGCGGTTGACGTTGTGGCAGAATACGCAGGTCGGTGCATCGTTCCTCTGGCCGGAGTGGAAGGTCGGTGCGATGCCGAGGGCAACGTGGCAGGCGTTGCACTTCGCGTTGCTGACGATGGTGCGGCGTGCGGTGTAGCCGGTAGCGGTTTTCCAGACGTTCGGGGTGACGACCATCAGGCCGCCGACGTTGGTCCCGGCGTTGTAGGCCCACTTGGTCTTCAGGGTTGCCGGAACGGTCAGGGTGCTCAGGTCGGTCTGGGTGAGCGGAGTGGCGGCCGAGCCGTAGGTGTAGCCGATGCCGCCGGTCAGCATCTTGGCGGTGTCAGGAACGATGACGTTCTTGACGGTCAGGGTGTAGTAACCGTTGCCGTCGATGGCGGAAAGGGTGGCAGTGGTGCCCGGGGTGGTGCCGTTCCAGACGTTCTTGATGTACGCGCTGGCGGTCGCGTTGAAGTCGGCCGGAGCGGTAGGAGTTGCACCTACCGGCGTGTCCTGCGGTACGGCGAAGGCGAAGTATGCGCTCGGAGAACCGGTGAAGCCGTTCATGAGCTCGGTTACGGAACCGGCGGCGTAGGTGTTGAATACCACCGGCTGGCCGTCCTTCAGGAAGCGGAAGGTGATGGACGGGTTCTTGTTGCCGTCGCGCTGTACGCTCTTCACATCCCAGGTAATTACTGCTGCGCCCGGAACGGTCACGCCTGCTGCCGGGAGGTAGCCTGCGTAGGTATGGGTGTTGGTGCCGCCAAGCTCAGGAGCGGTCGGGTCCGGATCCTGTACCGGGAGATGCGCGGTGGCGATCTCTGCGGTGGAGGTGGTGCCGGCATGGCAGCCTGCGCAGGAAGAATCGTTGGTCTGGCCGCCCATGTGGGAGGCGAAGTCGACGGTGCTGTGGCAGGAGCCGCAGGCCTTGATGGTCGGTTTGGTCTTCCAGTTGTTGCCGTCGACGCCCTTGTGGCACATTGCGCAGTTGCGCACGTCCTGCGGGTAGGTGACTTCCGCGGTGGAAACGCCGAGGATGGTCTCAGCCGGGGAGAGCTCCTCGCCCATGTGGATCTTGTGGATGAAGGGAGTGAAGTCGCCGTTGGTGGTCTGGTCGGTGCCGACGATGTTCTGCGGGGTGTGGCACATGACGCAGAGCTTGGTGTCCGGACGGGAAGCGAAGTGGCCGCCGGAGAAGCCGAGCTTGTCGTGGCACTGGTTGCAGGCGTCAGAGGTCACGATGTCGCGGGCATATGCCTGGGCGCCGTTCACGGTGTACATCTCGCCGGTGGCCGGGATGAAGTCGTAGATGAGGTTTGTCACGCCGCGAACTGCGAAGTTGGCGGTGGCTGCGTTGGTCTGCGGGTTGATCGGGCCGGCATAGGCGCCCGGGGTCTTGCCCACCACGCCCGGGACTGCGACGGAGCGGACGGAGATGCCGATACGGTGGATCAGGTTGCCGTCGTACGGAACGGTGGCAACGGTCTTGACGTTCTTGCCGAAGATGGCGGTGTAGGAACCGTCACCGTGGTCGATGATGGTGTAGCCCTGGGTAGCGAGGGCGCCGGTGGTGGAGTTGAAGGTGGAGACCGCGTCGGAGGACGGGCGCGGGTTGGTGCCGCTCAGGATGTAGTTGAGCCAGTAGGAGTTGCTCCCTGCGGTTTCGGGCTTCAGCTGTGCCACGTGGAGAGCGAAGGTCCTCAGACCGGAAATCCCTTTACCGGTGGCCTTGTTGACAACCTGGAAGTTGACGATCGGGTTGTTGCCCGGGATGTAGGCGCTGATGACGCGGCCGTCCAGCTGGGTGTTGTTCAGGTCGTCATAGGTCAGGGTGGATGCGGCGCGTGCCGGCAGCAGGTTGGCGTTGGATACGGTACCGGAGAGCGCAAGACCGGTGCTGGTGTAAGCGAGGACACTGCCGCCTGCGTTCACGACCTGGGTCGCACAGTCGGTGTAGGTCTTGCCGACAGAAGCAAGGGTCTGGTTGGCATCGCCAAGCTGGCCGGAGAGGCCGAGCATGGCCGACGTTGCAGTGGTGATGTCGGTGCTCTGCTGGCTGATCACGATGCTGATCGGGTTGCTTGCGCTGATCCCGCCGGCAGTCGGAGGATTGCTCAGGTCAACCGGTACCAGGGAGCGGAAGGTACCCTGGGCCACGATGGCCTTGAACACCAGCACGGTCTTGGCGGCCGGCAGGGTGAAGGTCAGGCCGGAGAAGCTGCCGTCGCTGCCGAGGGTAGCGGTGCCGAGCTGGGCGCCGTCCTGGGCGTTGTAGACGAAGACGTGGTTGACTGCACCGGCCGAGGTCGATGACAGGAACGCCGTCTTGGCGGCAGCCTTGGCAACGTCGACTTTACCGCCGACGGTTACTTCGGTGCCCTTGCTGGTGATCTTGGTGGTGGATCCCCCCCCGCTGCAGCCTGCGAGAGGCAACAGCACGCATACTACGAGTGCTACGAGGTACCTTAGGTTTCTGCCAATCATAGTTTCCTCCTGTTGTTTGTGTACTGCTCCGATAGTTCCATCTCTACTGCCGACTTCTGTTTTTTCCCCCTTGTGCTTGAATCATCGGTACTGTTACGGTCCGGTGTTCACCTGGCCGCTCACCGTTACCCCGAGGGACGGGCGGTTCGGAGTCACCGAAAGTGCTGTGCTGAAGTCCGAACGGTTCCCTGCCGCGTCGAACGCTTTAACCGTGTAGGCATAGGTGGTGGCCGAGGTGACCGACGGATCGGTGTAGCTGGTCGAGGCGACGGTTGCCAGCTTCACGCCGTCGCGGTAGACCTCGTAACCGGTCACGCCGACGGTGTCGGTCGCGGCGGCCCAGCTCAGGGCCACCGAGCTGGTGGTGCCGGTAAGGGCGGTGGTGACCGCGGCGAGGCTCGTCGGAGCGGTGGGCGCCACGATATCCAGGCGCGACAGCAGGTCGCTGGAGATGGAACCGCTCACCGTCACGTTGAGCGACGCCTGGTTCGGTTTCACCGACAACGGTGCGCTGGCTGCGGCGAAGTTGCCGGCCGCGTCGAAGGCGACCACGGTGTAGGAGTAGGTGACGTTGGGGGTCACCGCCGGATCGGTGAAGCTGGTCGTGGTGGAGCTTCCCACCTTGCCGCCGTCGCGGTAGATGTCGTAGCCTGCCACGGCGATGTTGTCGGTGGAGGGGTTCCAGTTGAGGACAACGGCGCTGGTGGTCGCGTTGAGCGCGTAGGTGGTAGCGGTGAGGCCGGTGACCACGGAAGGCGCGGTTACGTCGCTGAAGTTCGGCTCAGCCGGCGGATTGGTGATCGACTGGGTCAGGGTCCCCACCGCGGTGGTGAGCGACGGGTCGGCCGCCACGGCCTCTGTGGCAGAGATGGTGAACAGCTGCGCGAAGGTCTGGTAGGCGGGAGCGCTCGTGCTGACGTCGGCCACGGCCTGGTTGATGATGGTCGTCACGGCGGTGGTATCGGTGACCGACCCCGTTGCCTTGGAGTCGACGATCATCTGGTCGATGACGGTAAGGGCCGCTACATAGGCCGCGTTGCCGGCCGGGGGCGCCAGGATGTCGGTGACGTTGAACAGGTCGCCGACCTGGTTGTTGGCGGCGACGACCGAGCTCTGCAGCACCTCGGTGGTGATGGTGCCCGGCTTCTGCGCCAGGATCAGCGGCAGCTTCTCGAAGGCCGCCTCGGTGAGCGGGCTCACCGTGACGGGGACAGCCGGGTTGAAGTTGTCCACGGCGGCGCTGAAGGACTCAGCTGCCGTGAAGGGGACCTGCTGGCCGGTAGTCTCGCTCAGGTAGGTGGCGCCTGGCTGGCCGGTTACAGTCACTACGAGCGGCCCGGTAACGGAGGCCGGGATCTTGACCGCGTAGTTGCCGTCCGCGCCGGTTGTTCCGGAGCCGAGCAGGGCCCCGCGCACACCGGCCGTGGTCAACCGGTACACCGAAATCAGCCCCCCGGCGATCGGCCCTTTGGTCGCGACGCCTGAGATTGTCCTCGTGCCACCGCCGCCTCCGCCGCCACCGCAGCCGATGACCAACAAAGGCAGGCAAATGAGCAGCAAAGCGGCGGCTATGTGTCTCTTCCAGGGAATACACATGTTAAGTTCTCCTTCTGCTTTGATCGGGTGAATGAAGGAACAATCAGGCTATTACTCCGCCGGTGCTCCGCTGTTATGGCACTTGGTGCATGCTGGCCCGCTCAACCAGACGCCCTGCAGATTGGCGCCGTGGCAGAATTCATTACGGCAGGACGCGTAATTGAAGTGACCATTGACGTGGGTGAACGGGTTCGCCATCCATTGGATGTGTCCCGTGATATCTGCCGACGTAGTCGCGCTGGCGCCACCCCAGGCGTGAATCTGGGGCGCTGCGGCAGTCCCGCCCCCGTGGCAGTTGATGCCGCAGGAGGGGGCGCTGGCACCGCCGAGGAGGTCGGTGCCGTGGCATTCGGCGACCGCGCAGGACGCGCTGCCGTTGGCCTGGACGTAGCCCGGGTGCATGACGTAGGCTACCTGCCCCCACAGGACCGGGTGGACCGAGGTGGCGCTGCCGGCGTGGCACCCCGTGCCGCTTACCGGATCGTTCATGCAGGATTTTTTGGCGATACCACCGCCCCTGAGGTCTTCTCCGTGACATTCGGCGCAGCCGCTGATGTCTTCCTCGGCGGCCACGCTGTGACCGGTCGGGAGCCAGTTGGCAGGATGCTTGCCGGACGCGGGGTCGAACTTCGCCTGCGGGTTGGCATCCCCGCATCCCGACAGGGCCAGCGCCAGCGCACCAAGAACGGCAAAAGACAGAACTTTGGTCGTCATTTGTGGCATGTCAGGCACCTCTCGTTGTTGGTACGCCCGTGACACTTGGCGCACGACGCAGGGTTGATCTTGCCGTCGATCCTGTGCTGGCTCATGTAGTCGCCCCTGTGCGGCAGGTTCCTCTCCACCGCCTCGGAGAACTTCACGTTCGGCTTCAGCTCTTCTTTGTGCGCATGGCAGTCGGAGCAGAAGGATTCGGCGTGGCAGGAAGCACAGGCCCTTCTGGCGTTGCTGGCGAAGACGCTGTGCTTTTTGAAGAAGTCGACGGCCTGGTGGTTCATCGCCGCATAGGCATCGGTGTGGCACTCGGTACAGTTGGGCGTACCGGTCACCGCCTCAGGGTGGATCAGCGCACCGCTCTTGGTGTTGGCACAGGCAAAGAGCAGGCAGGCCATGAGCGGCATCATCAACAGAATCAGTATTTTACTTTTCACTCTTGCCCCCCTTTTCGCCACACTTCATATCGAAAGCGTAGGCAACTTTCACGAGCGCTCTCCACTCCTTGTCGAAATCAGGGCTCTGTGAGTACTCGATGTCCCCACCTACCTTGAGCTTTTCGGTAACCTCGTAACCCGCGATGCCGGTGAGTGCGTAGCTGCTCTTCACGCCGTCGATGGGGCGATCGAAAATGACGTTGTAGAAGTCGACGCCGAACTCGGTGTGGCCCGTCTTCTTCAGGGCATAGAGCCGGTAGTCGTAATAGCGGGTGCGGTCGCTGGAACCATCCATCCGGTGCCCGGAGGCCCCCAGCGAAAGGGCGTCGGCGGTGGTGTACGCCACCTTCCCTCCCACGTAGTCAGCTGAGCCCAGGAGCTCGTAACCGTAGTTCTTGTACTCGGCCGCCACGGTCAGGTTCTTCACCGGGGTCCAGGCCGCGCTGACACCGGCCGCAGTCACCTTTTCCCTGGGATCAAGCAGCCCGCCGGGTTGAAGGGCGAAGGCGGTGGTGGTCACGCTGTAGAAGTAGTCTTCGTAGTTGATCCTGGAGAGGTCGGCGCTGACGGTCACCGCGTCGATGGGGGCCACGGAGAGGGTGTAGGCATGCTCCATCCACCCGCCGGTGATGGAGTTGTAGGAGGAGCGCCCGGTCAGGTCGACCTGCTTCACCGGGTGAACCCAGAGGTCGATTCCCTCTTCCTCGCGGTCATGCGCCTTGTCGCTCTCGTCTCTGAGGGCGCTCACGCCGACCGAGTAGAGCCCGGGCTTGCCCTGGGCCACACGTCCGCCGTAGATGAAGTCCCCCCCCTTGTAGTTGGGAGTGGTCACCACGGGCGAACCGGCAAAGGCCGCAGCGGTGATCCCGGCGGCGAAGTCGCTGCGCACGTACAGGCCGTCGACTCTCTCGGTGGCGACACCCTCGGTGATGAACTGACGTCCTGCGTTGACCAACAGGTTGTTCTTCGCGGCCTGGTAGCTCAGGTAGCCGTACTGGAGGTCGCCGTCGGTGTAGTGGTCAGTCGACTTGTCGAAGAGATCGACGCGGCCCCAGGCCCCCACGTGGAGCGACGTGGCGCTGCCGTCCTTCTCCGCCGCGGTGACCGAGAAGCGCAGGTACTCGTACAGCGGGTAGAGGTCTTCCTTGTTGATGGTGCGGGTCATACGCAGGTAGGTGTTGGAGCTGCCGGTGATGGTGTAATCCGCAGCCATGACCGGCTGGGCCAGCGTCACCGACGATGCGGCAAGCATCACCCACGCAATCTTCAGGAGACTACTTTGTTCGCATCCTGATCTTTTCTCGTGGCTTATCAAGACATCCCCTCCTTTTCGTAGTATGAGTCGTGGTCTGAAAAAATCCGCTGTGCTTTGACCGTACGCGACAATGCGGTTCAACACGCTATGAGGCGGCGCAAACCATCACCACCGGACGATGTCATTAGCTGCTTCTCGAAGTTAGAAATCTTGGGAATACTTCTTGGACGTGCTGGCACATCCGCCACAACTCAATGATTAATAACCCAGCATCAGAAAATGCTCGATGTGCTCGACTTTTTTGAGGTTGTTACAAAAAGACGGGCTTGCACTGCAAGCAGGAATGGATCTAAACCTGCTTCTACTCGATTTATGACTGTTCGCCCCGCCCTGCACCCAGTGGGTACCTAGTCATTTAGTTGTCACCACCTTTCGCAGGTGATGGAGAGCAATATCCAGTGAGCCAGAGACAGAGGTTACTTTTATAAAACAGGTCGTTATAAAATATTCGCTTGATGGTCCGCTGTCGCAGAGGTTCGTACAGTCACCGTTTACTACTCTTTGACACTCAACGCGGGAAACTCTGTTTGCACGATCTTTACCAATGTCATAAGCATCTGAAGTAGCGGCACTCACAACCTTGGGTCCTGACTCCATCAATCTTAAAAAAACAAAACTTTGACACATGAAAATGATAAATTTGACGTAGCAGCTTCAATCACCTCACAGAGCAGCCTAATCGGCAATGCTTATAAAGACTTTAGGAGAAAAGTGACATTGGCGTGAAATAAGTCCCACGCGGCAATGAGAGAGGGGAACGTTGCACTGACAGAAACACTGGAGCCAGAGAGTGAAAGTTGGCGGGAGGGCGTTGAGCGATGGTAGACGGCGTCAGGAGATTTCCTTGCCTGCGGCAGGCGGCGCCTTGACCAGCAGCAGGAGAGCTGCTGCGGCTACGCCGGCGAGCGACGCTCCAAAGAGAAAGGGCGCGACGTTCCCCTCGTACTGCCAGATGCCGCCGAAGATGAGGCTCGCGGGCAAGGCGCCCGCTCCGATCGCGAAGTTGTACCAGCCAAAGGCGGCCCCCCGCTGCGCCGGTTGGGCCATGTCCACCAGAAACGCCTTCTCCACCCCTTCCGTGAGCCCGAAGAAGAGGCCATACACGCCGAAGAGGAGCCAGATCTGCCATTCGCTTCGGGCTACGCCGAAGCCGAGGTAGGAGAGGGAATAGACGCACCACCCGGCGACGATCACGGAACGCCTGCCGATACGGTCGGAAAGGGCGCCAAAAGGCATGGAGGAGAGCATCTTGACCAGGTGAAAGAAGGCCCACAAAAGCGGGAGGCGATAGGACGGGGTACCGACGGCCCCCGCCTTGAGGAGCAGGAAGGCATCCGAGGAGTTGCCCAGGGTGAACAGGAACAGGACCAGCAGGTATCTTCTCAGCCGGCCCGGGGGGAGCGTGGCAAGGTGCAGCCCCGTCTCCTGCCGTGGCGAGCGCTCGGCCTCTTTCACCTGCCACACGATGAGCAGCACGGCGATGAGGCCCGGAATCCCAGCCAGCCAGAACAACTGGCGCAGGTCCGTGACGAAAAAGGCGAGCAGGAAGGTGGCCAGAAGCGGCCCCACCAGGGCGCCGGCATGATCCATTGAGCGGTGGAAGCCGTATGCCTTGCCCCGCAGCGATGGATCGACCGAGTCGGCGATGAGGGCGTCGCGCGGCGAGGTACGGATCCCCTTGCCAACCCGGTCGCCGGTGCGAATGAGCAGCACGGCCAGGGGCGAGGTCGCGCTCCCTATCAGGGGACGCATGAGGGCCGATATGGTGTACCCCGCCAGTATCAGACGCTTTCTGCGGCGCACCCGGTCTGAAACAATGCCGGAAAGCAGTTTCAAAAGAGAGGCGGTTGATTCGGCGACGCCTTCAATGGCGCCGAGAAAGGCGGGTCCCGCTCCGAGCAGCCCGGTGAGGAACAAGGGGAGCAGCGGGTAGATCATCTCGCTGGAGACATCGGTGAAGAAGCTGACCAGCCCCAGTATGAAGACATTGCCAGTGATGCCCTTGAACACGTGACACCTCCGCGGTTCAGTCTAGCCCAATAACAGCCGGTAACAACCGTTGCTCGCGTCAGACACTTAATAATTAAAATAAATCAATTCTATTGACATTTGGAGTTGGATTTATTACCTATCTTTGAACAAAATCCTATGACAGGGGAGGCGAAGACATGGAGAAGAAAACAGGGTTCATCGGCGGCGGCAACATGGCGGAGGCGATCATCAAGGGGCTTCTGGCCGGGGGCGTGCCGGCGGCTGAACTTGCCGTGTCCGAGCCGTCCGAATCACGCCGCAACCTGCTCGCCGAGCGCTACGGCGTGCAGGTTCTCTCCGACAACGTGGAGTTGTGCCGGATGAGCGATACCATCGTGCTGGCCGTGAAGCCCCAGGTGGCGCCCCAGGTGCTCGGCGCGCTCGGCACGGGTCTCACCGACAAGCTCTTCATCTCCATCATGGCGGGCGTGAAAAGCGCGGCCATCGAGGGGATGCTCGGCACCGACGCGCGCGTGGTCCGGGTGATGCCCAACACCCCCGCCCTGGTACTCCAGGGAGCATCGGCCATCTCACGCGGCTACAATGCCACCGAGGACGACCTGGTGCTCACCCGCAGGATATTCGACCTGGTCGGCACCACCTGCGTCGTGGACGAGAAGCTGCTCGACGCCGTCACCGGCGTTTCCGGCAGCGGGCCGGCCTACGTGCTGACCTTCATCGAGGCGCTGAGCGACGCCGGTGTCAAGCACGGCCTCACCCGCGACGTCGCCACAGCACTTGCCGCCCAGACCGTCTACGGCACCGCGAAGCTGCTCCTGGAGAGCCACGAGCACCCCGCGGTCCTGAAAAGTAACGTCGCCTCGCCCGGGGGGACCACCATCGCCGCCATGCACTCGCTGGACCGCGACGGCTTCCGCGCCGCCACCATCAACGCCGTCGACGTCTGCGTGGCCCGCTCGAAGGAACTGGGGGAGAAATGAAGGTACGGGCGAGCGTGATCGTGCAGGGCAGGGTCCAGGGGGTTGCCTTTCGCCACCACACCGCCCGCACCGCCCAACAGCTCGGGGTGGCGGGCTGGGTCCGCAACCTCCCCGACGGATCCGTCGAGGCCTGCTTCGAGGGGGAAGAAAAGGACGTAGTCGCGATGGTGCAGTGGTGCCGCAGGGGGCCGGAACTGGCCCGGGTGGACGAACTGATCGAGAAGCTGGGCGAATACACCGGTGAGTTCACCGGTTTTCAGGTAAGGGGGTAGTGATGCATAAAGCAAGCGGTGGTCCATGGAAGCGCCTGGCCCTTTGGCTCCTCGCCCCCCTCCTCGTGCTCGTTCTCGCCACGCTGGTCTCCGCCAAGGAACTGGACCTCGGCAAGGCGGTCAAGGTCGGCAACGGCAGGATCATGGTGGTAGAGTTCACCGACCCGGACTGTCCCTTCTGCATGAAAGCGGAGTCCTATTTCCAGAAGCGCAGCGATGTCACACGCTACATCTTCTTCATCCCCTTGAAAAGACATCCCGCCTCCAAGGGGAAGGTGCAATACATCCTCTCGGCCAAGGACAAGGAGAAGGCCTACCTTGAGGTGGCGACGGGGAACCTGAACCGGTGGAAGCTGTCGGAGGTCACGCCCGAGGGGATCGCGCTGCAGCAAGAGCACGAGCAGATCGCCAAGGAGCAGGGTCTCAACGCGACCCCGATCTTCATCATCTATGGCACCGTGGTACGGGGGTTCGACCTGAACAGGCTGGAGCCGCTGCTGAAATAGAAACAGGGGCTAGGGCCTGGGGGCTAGGGGCTGGCAAAACCATGCCGTCCCCCCCGTCCCGTCGTCCCGTCGCCCCTTGCTCATCAGGCAGTATCCTCACGCCGCCAGCCCGTAGCCCGTAGCCCGTAGCCCGTAGCCCGTAGCCCGTAGCCCGTAGCCCCTAGCCCCTAGCCCCGCCTTTGCCTCTGCCTTCAATCGGCCACCCCTTCTCGAACCCGTCCGGAAAGAAGCGCTCCTTGGTGCGGTTGAAGTAGCCGTACTGGATCTTCGGGAACGCCTTCTTCACCTCCTGCAGCAGCCGGTACATGCCGATGCCGCGCGTGCGCACCCCCATCCTCTCGTTGTAGAAGGCGGGATCTATGGAGAGGTTGCGCATCTGCAACATGTCCACCCCGGTCTTTTCGATGAACTTCAAAAGCGCCTCGACCTCTGACGGGCTGTCGGTCACCCCCGGGGAGACCAGGTAGTTGATCATGGTGAACAGCCCCTTCTGCTTGGCCGCCTGGACCGACTCGACCACGTCCGCGAAGCGGTACCCCTTGGGGCGGTAGTAGCTGTTGTAGAACCCTTCCTGCACCGAGTTCATGGAGAAGCGCATTGAGTCCATGCCGGCGTCGCACAGCATGCGGACCCGGTCGGGCATGGAACCGTTGGAGTTGAAGTTGACCGTGCCGCGTGAGCTCCCGGCCTTGAGCCTTTTGGTCGCCTCGGCCACGGTGTCCGCCTGCATGATCGGGTCACCCTCGCACCCCTGGCCATAGGAGACGATCGGCTCCGGCGCCTGCAAAAGGTGCGGCAGCATCAGCTCGACGATCTCTTCCGGCGTGGGGACGAAGGGAATGCGCTCGTGGTTGGACGGGCAGCAGTCTGAAGGCTGCAGGCTGATGCACCCCAGGCAACGCGAGTTGCAGACCGGCGAGGTCGGGATGGGCGCCTCCCACCTGCGGAAGAAGAGGTTCTTGGCGGCGAAGCAGTGGTAGTCGACGGCGCAGCGCGAGAGCTGCTCGATGAGCCGGTTATTTGGGAACTCGGCCAGCATCTTGCGCACCAGCGGATCGAGCTTCCTGTCGTCGTAGTTCTTGGGAAGCCAGTTCTCGTTGTCGTCCACGCGGGTCGCGGCCACCACGAAGCATTCCTTCTCCTCGTCCCACCCAACGGCCGTGTAGGACCAAAGCGGAAGATGCACCTTCTTCTTGCTGTAGTCGCAGGCCGGAAGCAGGGTGCGCATGTATCCCGGGGCCATGAAGGCGGAAACGGCCTGGATCTTCATGCTGCGCCGCCCCTCCCGGACCTGGCTCAGCGTCACGAAGCTTCCCTGCTCCTCGTCCCAGGCGATGGGAGGGGTGTCGGGAATGGTGAACAGGCGGCTGTCGTCCGGCAGCGGGATCAGTTCGACCGACTCCGGCAACACCGCCTCGTCAGCGCTCATGCCCGCCATGGTGAGGTAGGGGTGGTCGTAGATGTTGCCCTGGCTATCGGCATAGAGCAGTTTCGGCAGTTTCTTCTTATTCATGTCTATCCTGTGAAACCTTTAGCCGCGGAGAACTTCTGAGAAAATCTGAGAACTGCACCAAGCGGGATAGAACCTGGACCAAAGACTTTCGATGAACAAAGCCTTCCGTTTTGTGCCTTTCTCAGAAGTCCTCAGATTTTCTCCGTGGCCAATGGTTTTGTTTTTGATTCGGCAGCCGCTTACAGTAACAAAAAACGGTGGCGCGGGCAAGGGATGCGTCCCGAGCCGCTGCCGGCGCCGCGGCGCGCCAGCCACCATTTTTCTGGCAACACCTCCGCTAATGGGCTACAATCCCCGCCCATGAAGATCCTGCTCGCCACCCTGCACGCCAAGTACGTCCACGCCTCGCTGGCACTCCCCTATCTCGCCTCCGCCTGCGCCACCCTGCCGGAACTCGACTGGAGCATCCTCGAGCTCACCGTCAACGAACTGCCGGACCAGTTGCTGGCGAAGCTCTACGCCGAGCGGGCGGACGTGGTCATGTTCTCCTGCTACATCTGGAACACCGAGCTGACCCTCAAGCTGGCATCGGATCTCAAGCAGTTGGCCCCGAACACCTTCATCGTCCTCGGCGGGCCGGAGGTCTCCTTTGGTTCCTTCGAGATGATGGTGCGCAACGGCGCCATCGACTGCATCGTGCGCGGCGAGGGGGAAGAGAGCTGCCGGGAGTTGCTTCAAGCCTTGTCCCAGGGTGGGGCGTTGGAGGAGATCGCCGGCATCACCTACCGTGAGGGCGAGGAGGTCATCGCCAACCCCGAGCGTGGGGCGCTCTCAGACCTGGATCGCATTCCCTCGCCGTTCGCGGCGAGACTGGTCGATCTCAAGAAGCCGCTGGTGTACTACGAGACCTCGCGCGGCTGCCCTTTCTCCTGCGCCTTCTGCATGTCCTCCATCGAGAGCGGCGTCCGCTCCTTTTCCATGGCGAGGATCAAGGCGGACCTCACGCAGCTCATGGAGGCAGGGGTGCAGACCGTGAAGCTCGCCGACCGCACCTTCAACTACGACGCCCGGCGCGCCAACGAGATCTGGCGCTTCATCCTGGAGCACAACCGGGGCAGCAAGTTTCATTTCGAGATAGCGGCGGAGCTTTTGACGGAGGAGAACCTGAACCTGCTGGCGCAGGTACCGGCGGGGATGTTCCGTTTCGAGATCGGCGTCCAGTCGGGGGGGGAGGAGACGCTGGCCAAGGTGGAGCGCAAATCAAGTCTGGATAAGCTCTACGCCAACGTCGCGCGGCTCAAGTCGGCGACGGCGGTCACGGTGCACCTGGACCTGGTGGCGGGCCTGCCCGGTGAATCGCTGCCGGGGTTCCTGGCTTCGGTGCAGGGACTCTGCGCGCTCGATGCCGACCACATCCAGGTCGAGCCGCTCAAGGTCCTGAAGGGGACGGCGATGCGGGGCATCGCGCGCAAGGAGGGGTACGCCTACGCGGAGGCAGCGCCCTACAAGATCCTGCGCACCCCGTGGCTCAGCTTCGAGGAGATCCGGCGCATCGAGGGGATCAGCCGTCTTCTCGACCTGGTCTACAACAGCGGCAGGTTCGCCACGACGCTGCGGGTCTTCGCCGCCGAGCGTCCCCTGTCGCAAATCTTCGACGAAGCAGCACAATTCTTCGACTCCGCCGGACTCTTCGCCGGCAACCTTTCCCTCGCCTCGCTGTTCGAAGCCCTTTGGCGCTTCGCCTCCCGCGGGAGGGACGACGAGGCACTGGAGCGGCTGCGCGACGCGCTCTGCTTCGACCTTTGCCTGACCGGCTACCCCAGCGGCAACCTGCCCGGCTTCTTCACCCCCGGGCCTGGACCGGTTGAACCGGTCGCCCCTCCGCGTCTGCAATCCAAACCCGGCGAGCGGGTCCGCTATTACCGCCGCACCTTCGCCAGGGATTACCGCTGCACCCCCTGGCGGGAAGAGCCCGCCTCGGTCACCTTCGTCTACCGTTCAGCCCCCGGCGCGGGTCTCCAGGTACAGGTCCTGTAGGTTCTCCCCGGCCCAGCCCGGCCTCGGCCCGGCATCGCTCCGGCATCGCTCCGGCATCGCTCCGGCATCGCTCCGGCATCGCTCCGGCATCGCTCCGGCATCACTCCGCGTCCCACGCCCTATTCCCTCCCCTTGCGCTCTCGGCTCGGCGGGCCATACTTGATCCTTAGCTTTTTCTCACCAAACGGAGCCTCAGCGGAGTGACCATGGAATACTTCACGGTTTGCTGCCAGCGCAGGGGAAGCGTCTCGGTCGACGGGATCTACCAGGGCGAGAACAAGGACGGCGAAACGCAACGGGTGTTCCGGTGCTGCGCCGGCCTGCACGACATCTCGCTGCAATGCCGCGTGGGGCAAAGGTGCAAGGAGATGACGCAGCGGGTCACCATCTGCGGCACCAACGCCATCGTCCCCCTGGTGGTCCGTTTCTTGTGCGACCTGCAGGAGTAGCGGTAGCCGCCCCTACTCGGCGCTTTTCAATATCTGCAGCACGAAGCTCCAGTACCTGGCCACGCTCTCGATGTAGACCCGTTCATCCGGCGAGTGCACCTTCTCCATGTTCGGTCCCAAAGAAACCATGTCCATCCCGGGAATCCGCTCTCCTATGATGCCGCATTCCAGTCCCGCATGGATCGCCTTCACCTCGGGCTCTTGCTGGTACAGATCCCGGTAGCACCTGCGCGCCAGCTGCAACAGGGGCGAATCGATGTTGGGCTGCCACCCCGGATACCCCTCGCTCACCTCGACCGCGGCGCCACCGAGCTCCAGGATGGACAGGACCGTCTCGACCACCTCGGTCAGCCGCGAGGCGCTGGAACTGCGCTGACTGGTGATGAGGACCAGCTCGTCCCCCTCGGTGTGGATCACCGACACGTTGGTGGAAGTCTCGACCAGCCCGGCAATCTCGACGCTCATGCGCTGCACGCCGCTGGGAAGCGCGGCGATGGTTTTCAGCACCTGCCGCTGCAGCCGCGGTTCCAGCACCGTCGTCGCCCCCGCCTCGCACGGCTCCAGGGTGAGTCGCACCCCCGGATCTATCGTCGGCAGCTCGGCAAGGAAGGTCGCGCCCAGTTCCGCCACCACCGGTTCCGCCTTCGCCACCCGCTCCGGCGCCATGAGAATGGTGGCGCCGCACTCCCTGGGGATGGCGTTTCTCATGTTGCCGCCGTCGATGGATGCCACTCTCGCGCCGAGACCCGTGAGCGCCATGAGAGCCCTGTTTACGAGCTTGATGGCGTTGCCCAGCCCCTTGTCGATCTCAAGGCCGGAGTGCCCTCCCTTGAGCCCCTTCACCGTGAGCCGCAGGGGGACCCAGCCGGAAGGCGCCTCTTCCCGCACCAGCGGCCATCTCCCCACGGTGTCCTTGCCGCCGGCACAACCGATGTAGAGGGCACCCTCCTCCTCGGAGTCGAGGTTCAGCAGGGACCTGCTCGACACGAGCGCCGGGGAGAGGTTCTTGGCCCCCGCCAGTCCGGTCTCCTCCTCGACCGTGAACAGCAGCTCCAGCGGACCGTGCTCCACCGCCTGGTCCTCCATGATCGCCAGCGAGGTGGCCACGCCGATGCCGTTGTCGGCGCCCAGGGTGGTTCCGTTCGCCGTCAGCACCTCCCCCTTGCGCACCAGTTCTATGGGATCGTTGAGGAAATCGTGCACCTTGTCGGCGTTCTTCTCGCAAACCATGTCCAGGTGGGACTGCAGGCAGATGCTGCTCACCCGCTCCTTCCCCGGTGTCGCCGGGAGCTTCACCACGATGTTGCCGCTGTCATCCCTGGCCCGCTCCAGGCCCAGCTCTTTGGCACGACCGAGGATATACTCCCCGATGCGCTCCTCGTGTCCCGAGGGACGGGGAATGGCGGAAATTGCGGCGAAGCAGTTCCAAAAAGTCCGGGGTTCCAAGCCACGAATCGCGTCAGTCATGTCGGCTCCAAAATAAAGAAATTCCCCTGCGCTTTTTCGCAGGGGATTCGAGGGTGTCGTCACTGCCGGTGTCTCAAGGGATGCCGATCTAGAGGTTCTTCACCTTGGCCTTCACCCGGGCGAACTCCGGCGTCGAGTCGGGAAGCCAGCTCTTCTCCGGCAACGTAGAGATTTCCTGCTGGATATCCTTGATCCTGTCCACCGTCTCCGGATGGGAGGAGAAGTACTTGGCGATCTTCCCGGGCTGCCGCTCCTCGGTGGCGTCGAGCTTCTTGAAGAAGCTGACCATCCCCTGCGGGTTGTAGCCCGCCTTGTACATGGTTTCCACGCCGAGGTAATCGGCCTGGCTTTCCATCTCGCGGCTGTAGTACATGCCGCCCGCCTTGCCGAAGAGGTCGGCCGCCATCTTGGAAAGCTCTCCCCCCTGGCCGCCGAGCAGCAGGCTGACGATGAGGCTGTACCCGTATTGCTGCGTCATCTGCCGGGTGGAGTGCCGGGCCACCACGTGGTTCATCTCGTGCGCCATGACCGCCGCGAGCTCCGTCTCGCTGGCCGCCGCCTTGATCAGGCCGGTGTTCACATAGGTGTGCCCGCCGGGAATGGCGAAGGCGTTGATGCTGTCATCCTTCACCACCTGGAAGGTGAACGGGAAATCCTGCTTGCGGACCCCGGTCAGGAGTTTCCTCCCCACCCCCTCGATGTAGGCCTGCACCTCCGGGTCCCTCACCACCTGGTGCTGCTTCTCGACCTCCACCGCGAACTTGTCCCCCAGTTGCTTTTCCTCCGCAACCGAGATCAGGTTGAAGCCCCCCACCGAAGACTTGTTCACGGCGCAGCCGGAGATGAGGGAAAGACTCAACAGGATGGGCAGGAAAAGCCCTTTCAGACACTTCATATGCACGCCTCCGAATCAGCAGATTGTTTAAGGATGGCAGGAATCAGCGCTCGGTAGGATCTCTCCATTCCACCGCGCCGAATGCCCTGTCACTAACGAAGGTATAGACGAGGCTTATGGTCCCTTCAGCCCGGTACTTGTTAGGAATATTAACATAGTTCGTGTTCCGTATCGACTCGGAATATTGAATGCCAATCGCATGGCTGCCGTGGATTCTTATAGTCAAGGCGCCATGGCCTCTGAAGACACTCTCGGAACCATCATGATCGGGACCCAAGCTGCTGACATAGTACCAGCGACCGGTCAGATCCACCATCGCTCTCTCGCCAAAGAGAAAGTTCATCGCCAGTAGCACCTGCGGTGTCACGCCGTAGTGATAGCCTCGCTCCTCCGCCACATCGGACTCGAGCCCGGTGGCGCCGAAACCTACCCCGCCCAGGAGCGAGCCCTGGGCCGCTACGCCGGGGCCAATCCAGTACTGTCCGGTGGTCCCCAGGGAGAGGGCCGTGCTCGAGACCCTGAACACGTAAGGGGATATGTAATCGTAGCTGCCGTAGAGTCCCCATATGCCGCGATAGTCCCGACCAAGCTCGTAGCGCGTCCCCTTCAGTAGCCCCCTGATGGTAAGGGTATCGACCAGGTTGTGTTCCCGGGCCCTGGTCGAGATCTCGAAATTGAAGTAGTCCAGCGGACGGTTGTAGCTGTACCCCGGCTTGCCGGGGAGCCCGTAGGCCATGGAAAACTCGAAGATACCGATGCTGTCCTGGCTGGGTTCCTTGACCGGGGCGCTGAGGTTTTTTGAGTGAACGTCGAGGCTGAAGCCGCCCCTGCACAGCCAAAGGGTCGCCGGGCTGTGGCTCGGGAAGACGGTATCGAACCGCTTGCCGAAGAGGGCACGGTTCACCGCCGTCGGTGGCGAGATTGCCGCGGCGGCGACCCGGTATCCGAAGGACGGCTTCGCCCCCCCCTCTTCCAGGACCAGGTCAGCCATCCGGAACAGGGCCTCTCCCAGGAGCGCACCGGCGTTGCCGGTCGTGATGAGGTCGTTGGTCGAGGGGCGCGAGTTCTCGCCGGCCATTTCCCAAAGGAAACTTCCGGCGTTGCTGTACACCAGGGATTGCCAGAAGTTCAAGCCCGCGGAGCGCGCCAGTCCGTACATGGTAGCGCCTTCGTACGGGTGCCCGAACTGGTTCACCTTGAAGGTATCCTGGTCGAAGGTCCAGTCCTGGTGCGTCAACTGGTGCCAGAAAGTGGACGGGTTGGTCGCGTAGGTTCTCTTCCCCTCGTCGGTCTTTTTATCATGCAGCGCGACCCTGTCGAAGGCGTTGAGCAAAACGATGAAAGCGGGGATCTCGAGCGCGGGTATCAGGTAGCTTTTACCTTCACCCGTTTCCCAGGAAAGGGCACGTCGCGGTTCGCTGCCGGGGTAAAGCTGTGGAGCGGGGTCAGCTTGTGCGACGTTATAGCCGGAGCGGCTCCTGGTGTTCTTCCAGTTATATAGAGAGGGGCCTTCCAGCGTGGCGAGCCGGCTCAACCCTTCCAGGGCCGGCGATGAGGTGGATGAGCTGAGACCTTGGCCAGAGACGGCGACTGGTTCTGTCATGGCCAGCGACAGTCCCGGCGCTACCATAACCAGACCCACGATAGCGACTGCAAGCGAATAGACAGGAGCGAATCCAGGAAAGCTTTTCATTCCGCCTCCCATAACGTTATGACCAGGGCGTCTGCCCGCTTGTTTTTGGGGTGCGTTTCCTGCCGACAGACAACGGCAAAACGTCGGCGAAATTAACAAGTCATAATCTAACCACCCTGCTTCCAATGTCAAGGAGCGGCCTTGCGGGCTGCGGTCTCCGGCGTTTCGGCCATAAAAAAAGCCCCGTCGGTAAAACCGACGGGGCTGCAGCTTGAAGGGGGGTGATGTTACAGCTTTCGGAAGGATTCCATCTCCCTGTGCATGGATCCGATCAGTTCGTTGATGGTCTCGATCTCGCACAGCATCTTCTTCGCCTCCTGGGCGGTCCCCTGGATCAGTCGATCGACCTCTGCCACGTCGTTGCGCAGCACGTCACCGATCGCAATCTGTTCCATGCAGGTTTCCTTCAATCGTTTCACCTTGTCGTTGTCTTCCTGGACGCTCTGCATGTAGAGACGGTTGCCGCGAACCTGCTCGTCGGTAGAGCGCGTTATCTTCGTCGAGAGGGCGCGCATGCGCTCCAGGCTGCGCACGATGAGTTGGGCCCCGGTCTCCTCTTCCTGGATGGCACGGCTGAACTGTTTGACGCGGGTGAGGTTTTTCTCCGCCTCCTCGGTGATCAGCTTGCTCCCCGAGGCCTGCTCGTCGGTGGCGGCGGCTATTTGCTGTACCATGCGTGACGCCTCGGCCGCGCTCTCCTCGATCCTGTGCAACGCCTCGTCCGCCTTCTCCGAGACGGTAACCCCTTCAGCGACCTTCTCCTTGCCCAAACGGGCGGCGGTCTCGGCGGCGGCGGTCTCTTTCTGGATGTTGGCGACCAATTCCTCGATCTCGTCCGTGGAGGCCGACGTTCTCTTGGCGAGGGCGCGTACCTCTTCGGCAACGACGGCGAAGGCCTTGCCCCGCTCTCCCGCCTGCGCGGCGATGATGGAAGCGTTCAGCGAAAGGAGATTGGTCTGGGCGACGACCTCCTTGATGACGTCCAGGAACTCGCCGACGCGCAGGGAATGTTGCGACAGCCGGTTGATGGCGTCGACGGAGCGGTCGCTGTGCTCCTCTATCGCGGTCATGGAGGCGATGGTTGCCGCCATGGCCTCCATCCCTTCCACGGCCTGGACGCGGACCTTGTCTGAACAGTCGGAGGTGCGGCGGGCGTTGTCGCGGATGTCGACTATGGAATGGCCGATGGTAAGGATGGAATTGTAGGTTTGTTCCGTGGAGTTGGTGAGGGCCTCGATGTTCGATGCCGTCCCCTTGATGCTGACAGCCATTTCCTCGATGGAGGCGGAGGTCTCCATGACCGAGGCGGAGTACTCCTGGATGCTGAGGGCGATGGCGTCGGTGGCGGCGCTCATTTGGGTGGAGATGGAGGCCCGCTCGTCGGTACGTACGGCAATGTCCTCTATCTCTTTGAGCAGGTCACGGAAAAAGGCGTTCATGTCATCGACCGCGGCCATTGTCTCCTGTTCCCTGGCCGCTTGTCGCTCGTTATTGTGAACGGTCTTACTGAAGTCAGCGGTGAGACAGCCGTGCCTGCTGGAGATATCGGCGGCAAGTTTGGAGACATTTTCCACCATCACCAAGACGCGGTTCATCAAGGCTTCGTTGCACTCCATCAGTTGCTGCAGTTCGTCGGCCTTGCCCGAAACGGCTGGGGAGGCGGTTTCACCGGTGATCCTCCCCAGGATTTTCAGCTGCTGTTCCACGTAAAGTCTGAGCGCTTCCTTGATGATCTGGTAGCAGAATGTGCCGACGATGAATCCCGCGGCCAGGCAGCCGAGGGCATACAGCGGGGCGAAGGCCTTCGCCCCGAAGAAGAGCCAGGAATAGAACGGGAAGACCAGCCCCATGAGCAGGCCGAAGCAAACCATGAATATGTAGGTGCTGCGAAGTGAAGAAAGGTATTTCCGGAAAAACATAGAAGCCCCGATCGCATTCAAATATGCCAATTAGTACATTAAAAGTCGATAGCTGTCAATCCAATAGGTATAACACCCCAACTGGCGGGGTTGTACGCTTTGACGTAGCGACATGAACAGGTGGAGAGAAGGCGGGAACCGTGGATAGGTCTGGAGCAAGGAGAGCTGAACTGCTCGGAGGAGCGTGTAAGCCAGAACCGGAACGCGAAAAAGCCCCGTCTGGACGAACCAGACGGGGCTTTTTCAATTAAATTCCCTGCGGCGACCTACTCTCCCACACCGTTACCAGTGCAGTACCATCGGCCCTGAGAGGCTTAACTTCCGTGTTCGGGATGGGAACGGGTGTGACCCTCTCGGCATAGCCACAGAGAAA
>NZ_JAHLME010000006.1 GCF_018919395.1 Geomonas azotofigens | reverse complement strand
CGGCATCTCCGAGCCAACCTACTACAACTGGAAGTCCAAGTACGGCGGCATGGAAGCTTCCGATCTCAAGCGCATGAAGGAGATGGAAGCGGAGCTGTCTCGGCTCAAACGAATGTACGTGGACCTCGCGCTGGAGAACCATGCACTCAAGGACCTGATCGAAAAAAAGCTCTAGGGCCGCAGGCGAAACGTGAAGCTGTCGTTCACCTGGTCGAAGAACACAAGCTGACCGTGCAGCAAAGTTGTTCCTGTGTCGGCATTTCGCGTGCGGCCTTCTACAGAGTCCCGAAGTCTTCATCTGAGCGCGATGGGCGCGTCATCGATGCTTTGAACAAGCTGATGGAGCGTCATCCTCGATGGGGTTTCTGGAAGTCGTTCAAAGCCCTCCGCCGCACGGGCCACAGATGGAACCACAAGCGCGTCTATCGGGTCTACTGTGATCTGAAGCTCAACCTGAAACGCCGGGCTAAGAAACGGCTGCCAAAGCGGATTAAGCAACCTCTTTGGGTACCTCAGCAACCGAACCAGGTGTGGTCGGCAGATTTTATGAGCGATACGCTCTACTGTGGGAAAACGTTTCGCACCTTCAACGTCATCGACGATTTCAACCGCGAGTGTCTCAGCATTGAGATCGACACCTCGATTACCGGCAGGCGTCTCATCCGCATCTTCGAGCGGTTAAAGCAGGAGCGTGGCCTTCCTCACGTGCTGAGAACCGATAATGGGCCTGAGTTCCTCAGTGGCGACTTCGTTGCCTGGGCTGAGACTGCTGGAATGATGATCCACTACATCCAACCTGGCGAGCCGAACCAGAACGCGTACATCGAGCGGTTCAATCGCACCTACAGGGAGGAAATCCTGAGTCTGTATGTTTTCCAGAGCCTGAGCCAGGTCCGGGAGATCACTTACTGGTGGATGAACGACTACAACGAGCTACGCCCGCATGATGCTCTCGGGGATCTGACACCCGCTGATTACATGAATCGCTACACCAGAAACTCTACTTATGAAATGTCTACTTGACGGGGAAGCTTACGGGTGTCTTTGTAAAAACAACCCCTACTGCAAAATAAACGCGGCCTGCAAAACCTGCAGTGCCCCCCTCATCTGCTGATGAAGGGCCCGCTTCTACTGCCCCCAGACCTTTTTTTAAAAACTGCACCCCTTATTTAAAATTAGGCACACCTGCTTTATTTTAAAGTGACCCTTACATTAGAAAAAGCAGCCCTTGTTTAAATTTACGTGTGCTTCTCCCTTTCTGCCTGCCCGTCCTCCGAAAACTTTTTCACGCCCCGCCTGAGGAAGAGAGGGGACGTTGGTTAGTTAGGTAACTTATTAATGTTGGTCTAATGCTGAGGGAGGTTGTTATGCCTCGTCAGGCTCGTTTGGATGTTCCCGGATTGGTGTATCACGTGATGTCCCGCGGGATAGAAGGCAGAGTATCTTTCTCGGCAATCAAATGTCGCATCTGTACCGGCTGTTGGGGAAAGGGGAAGGGACCATGCGAACGCATGGTCCCTTTTTTTTCTTGCCTTTAGATGTTGGCGGCGGGCGTCACCGCCGGTTCGGGAGCGGGGATGCTGGAGGGCTTGATGGTGAAGAGGTGGTACACGGTGATGACGACGCCGGCAAGGAAGACGAGACCGACGCCGAAGGCGACCCGGAACCAGAACATCATGGTGAGGTGCGCGGTGCTGTAACCGATGTCCAGGAAGCGCTCCAGGTAGGTCTGCAGGATCCCGGCGATGCCGAAGACGAGACCCAACAGGAACATGGAAATGGTGGTGATCCAGAAGCCCCACTTGCCGAGCCGGTCCTGGTACTTGTTGATCCCCTTAAGCCGCGGCATGGCGAAATAGAAGATGGTGAGGTTCAACAGGGCATAGGCGCCGAAGAAGGCGAGGTGGCCGTGGGAGACGGTGACCTGGCTGCCATGGGTGTAGTAGTTGATCGGCGGCAGCGTGTGCATGAAGCCCCAAAGACCGGCGCCGACAAGGTGGTAGATGGCGAGCCCGACGATGTAGTACCAGGTGAGCGGGTTCACTATGGGGTTTTTGCGCTCGCGCACGTGCATCCAGGTGTCCACCACCATGAGCACGATGGGAAGCGGCTCCAGGGCGCTGAAGACGCCGCCCCACCAGAGCCAGTAGTCGGGCGCGCCGATCCAGTAGTAGTGATGGCCGGTGCCGACGATGCCGGTGAAGAGGAAAAGCCCGGTCTCGACGTAGAGCCATTTCTCCACCACCTTGCGGTCCACCCCGGTCACCCGCATGATGATGTAGGCGACGATGGACGCGGTCACCACCTCCCAGGCCCCCTCCACCCAGAGATGGATCACCCACCACCAGTAGTAGTAATCCGTGTTCAGGTTCCTGTAGAAGGGCATGCCGAAGAGGTACATGACGGCCAGGAAGGTGACCCCGCCGAGCAGCATCCACTGCAGGGCCGACTTCTCCTTGGACTGGATGATGGTCATGGCGACATTGGCGATGAAGAGGAGGGCGGCGACCACGATCAGTCCGTTCAGGGGGAAGGGGATCTCCAACAGCGGCTTGCCGCGGGTCCAGCCGAACAGGAAGCCGACCACCGCGGTGACCGCGGCGGCGACGAAGATGATGAGCTGCGCGTAGGCGATTTTCGGGCTGTAGAGCTCACGGCCGCACTCGGGGGGGAGGATGTAATAGGTCCCTCCCATGAACCCCAGGAGCATCCAGGCCACCAGCACGTTGGTATGGATCTCGCGGGCGGTGGAGAAGGGGAAGACGTTGACCAGTTCCTGCGGCAGCGTGAAGGCGTAGTTGATGGAGAGCCACAGCCCCATGATCACCTGCAGTATGAATAGCACCAGGGCGAGACGGAAGTACCACAGCGACACCCGCTGGCTTTGGTATTCGATCAGCATCATTTGCTCACCTCCTTGGTGGACTTAAGGCTCAGGATGAAGTCGGCGATGATGCCGGCCGTCTGCGGGCTCACGTCCTGCGGCGGCATGGCGACCCCTGGCCGCACCGACTGCGGATTGATCATGTAGTTGATCAGGGTCTGACGGTCGTAGGTGATCCGGTTGGCGATGTCGGTGAGGTCGCCGCCTACGTTGCGCCCCTGGTGTTCGAAGGTGTGGCAGCCGCCGCATGCCTGCAGCACCAGGTGCACCTTGTCCAGCTTCTGCGGCTGGGTTTCGCGCAGCCTGTAGGCCTGTACGTACTTTTCATCCTGAGGCGGCCAGTGCCGGTTCTCGATGTCGCCCACCCAGCGCAGGAAGCTGACCAGTTGCCTGCTTTCGGTTTCGCTTACACCCAATTGGGGCATCTTCCGGAACGAGTTTTTGTACATGACCTCGGGGTGCTGCACGATGGAGGCGATGTTGTTCTCACCGAGCCGGTAGAACGCCTTGGTCATGTCGGGGGCGTAGTAGCCGCCAAAGCCGAGGATGGTGTGGCAGTCGTTGCAGTTGTACTTGTGCCAGACCTTCTTGCCGGCGACTACTTGTTCGGTGAGCTTGTCGGTGTGGGTGAACTTGGGGGTCTGCATGTGGAAGTCGTAGGTTTGCCAGAGGAAAATCGCTGCCGAGGTTAGGGTTCCCACCCAGAAGATCAGCCGGGCTGTTTTTCCGGTCATACCGCCCTCCTTTTGCCGTGGTTGGTGAATATGGTTAGATAAATCTAATTATTGACAGCGGGAAGGATACCCCGAGCAGGGGGGATGTCAACCGGAGGGCATAAATAAGGCCCCGAAAGGATTGTTGCGATCCGGTTTCGGGGCCTTGTGCGTAGGGGCGGTTTGGGTGGGACGGGCTAATGTGGAGCTGGTTTCGGTGCGTTAATCATCCTTGCGCTGCCGCAAGGGGCAGAGCGAAAGGGCGGCCAGTGTCAGCCAGGAAAAAGCGAACATCGCAACGATGACGGTCATAGGGGACTCCTTGTTTTTTACAATTCACTCGGCGTGTCCCCCCCCTTCGCGAAACTGCTTTAGAAGCGGTATCGCAAAGAACGCGGAGCATCCGGCGTTGGCGGTTTTCTACAGCTTCCCTGCCTTCGGGAACAGGATGTTGTTTTCCAGGTGGACGTGCTTGTGCAGGTCGTCCTCGAACTCTTTGAGCTTTTCATAGGTGACCATGAAGGTGTTGCAGGCGTCGGCGGGAACCGCGTAGTTCTTGGACAACCGGCGGATCTCGTGCACCGCGGCCCCGACCTCGTCATGCTCGTGCCCCAATTCCGCAAGGACTGCCTTCAGCTTCTTGATCTCTTCGGGGTTCGGCGCCCCACCTTCCTTCCTCAGTTCGGTCAGCTTTCTGATGGCGGGAAAGAGTTGTCCCTCCTCGCTTTCCAAGTGCTGCGTGAGGTCGGCGGCCACTTTCTCGAAGATCTGGGCGATCTGCACTACCTCGGGGTGGTTGGGGCCGTGAACCTGTGCGATCTTGTTGGCGTAGGCGGCGATGGTGGGGATGCTCTCCTTCAGGTAGCCGTGGTGCGCGTTGACGATGTAGTCGGCCAGGAAGGGAAGCTCCCAGGCGTCGTAGTTCTGGCTGCGCTCCAGCGGCCGGGCCGCCGTCTCTGCCAGGTCGCGCTGCAGCGCGGCGAGGTCGATCCCTTTCTCGCGGCAGGCCTGCGCCAGCGGCATGTTCCCCCCGCAGCAGAAGTCGATGCCGTATTTTTCAAAGACTTGGGCGGTGCGATAATCCCTCGCGACCACCGAGCCTACGGTTTCCACGTTGGTTGCAACTTGTTCCGGTGTTGATTTTTCCATGGTGTCGCTCCCTTGGCGGCTCTTTAGGGACGAGCGGCCGGTTCTGGCGTAGCGGGGCGTTGGTGCCCCTTTGAACCCATGGTAACACTATCGGCAGTTTAGAGTATGATCCAGATCAAAAAGTGAAAGGTAGTGCGGGATGGAGATCACCGTGGGCGCCGGGCAACCGGCGCCGATAGTGAAAAAGGGGAGAGCGCTCAGGAAAGGGGGGCTGGCGACTTGTTGACGAAGCGGCCGATGGCCCGGTCCATGGTGGAGATGTGGTCGATGAGCCAACTGGTTATGAAGTTGGTCATGGTGTTGACCAGGTTTTGGGTGAGCCCCTCCACCTTCAGGCGCTCTTTGAGTTGGTTGATCTGCTCGATGAAGGCGAGGTGCTTTTCGCGGTGCGCCACGTAGTCCGGGAAGCGGACCTGCTGCATCAGCTTCTCCTCTTCCTTGAAATGAGTCACCGCGTAGGCTTCAAGGAACCAGAACATGCGCATGATCTCGTCCTGGTCCTGGCTGGACTGGTAGGCGTTGACGAAGGCGTTGAACTTGTCGAAAAGAAGCTTGTGCTGAACGTCGATCTCCAGCATGCCGATGCTAAGATCGTCTCTCCACTGGACCAGCATTTTCATCCTCCTGTGACGATTGACGCTTTTTTATACATTCTCTGTTTGGCTTAATCAACAGCTTTAATGTTGAATGGCAAGGGGAGGTGGTGTCGGTTGCAGCAGCGGCGAAAGGAAGAACCCCTTGAAAATTTGACAGAAATTCCCTGCTTCGCTATAGTGCATCCGTGAGAAACAAAGGCGTTCCACCATTGGTGCTTCGCGACATTGAGCGCATGGTTTACCAGAACAAGGAGTTTTTCCTGGAGAAATACTATGAAGTCCATAAACATTGATGACGAAGTAGTAGAGCCTGCAGCGGTCAGAGCGTGGGCCGAACAGCGGACAGTCTTTGTGGAGCTCACCGACGGCAGGATCATCGGCTTTCCAGCGAACCGTTTTCCTCTACTGGCAAAGGCGACCGACGAGGAGTTAAAAGAAGTGACCATCCGCTTGAACGGCTTTGCCTTGCGGTGGGAAAACCTTGATGAAGACATAACCGTCCCCGGTATAGTAGCCGGCAACTTCCCTTTACCGTACCTGATGAACTAACTACCCTCTTTCCCTTTCCCAGTCCCCTCCTTTTGCAAAGTATTTGCAATGTCGCAGCGCATCATGCTATCTCACATTAAAACATGCCGGCCAGCGCGTGCCGGCGGTTATGTCTGAAGGGCGGCCCGGCGGCGATCCCGTGTTGTGCCGTCCCGGTGGAGGTAGTTTTGGCAAGAAAAGGCAAGGCGGTAAACAGGCGCAAGCCTGCTCCCGGCGGCGGTGGACGCAAGCCGGTCATGGCACTTCTCATCGTCGCGGTACTGATCGCAGCCGCGTTCTTCCTCCTGGAGCACTTTAAAAAACCTGCTCCGCCTCCCCAGCCTCCGCCCAAGGCGACGACCGGCGCGGCGAAGCATCAGGCGATGCCGGAACGGCCCGCCCCCGTGCAGCCGCAGCTTTCCACCGCTAAGGCCCCGGCCGTCAAACCGCATCCTGCCGCACTCCCCAAGGCCACCGGTCCGGGGCGTCTCGCCATCATCATCGATGACATGGGAACCAGCATGCAGGAGCTGAAAACGCTGCAGTCGATCGGGCAGCCGCTCACCTACTCGGTCATCCCGAGCCTCGCCCACGCCAAGCAGGTCGCCGAAGGCGCGCACGCGGCCGGGGGCGAGGTGATGGTACACATGCCGATGGAGCCGGAAGGGTATCCCAAGCAGAAGATGGAGTCGGTAGGGGTGCTGGTCGCCATGGATGACGGCGAGATCGCGGGCCGGATCAGGAGTTACTTCGCCACGGTGCCGCATGCCGTCGGCGCCAACAACCACATGGGGTCCCGCTTCACCCAGGATGCGGCCAAGATGAAGGTCGTGCTGCAGATATTGAAGGAGAAAGGACTGTTCTTCGTGGACAGCAAGACTTCGCCTGCGTCGGTCGGGTACCGCGAGGCGAAGGCGCTGGGGATGAAGTGTGCGGCGCGGCAGGTGTTTTTGGACAACGTGCAGGACGAGAGCGCCATCGGCAAGCAGTTGGCGCAGGCCGCCGCCATAGCAAGAAAAAAGGGTGCGGCGATAGCAATCTGTCATCCGCACCCTGCAACCATGCGAGCCCTGAAGCTCTATATGCCCGAACTGGCCAAAAGCGGCATCACCTTTGTGCACGTGTCGGCGTTGATCAACTAGAAAGAAAAAGGGACGCAAAGAAAAGGGGACAGGCACCTGCGGAGCCAGTCCCCTTCTTTTAAAGCTGTGCCGCGATTCTCTTCTTGAGCTTCGCCACTTCCCGGTACTTTTCGTCCACCAGGATCGAGGCGGGGTTGTCGCCGTTCACGGGGTGAACCATCAGGAAGGCGTCGCGCAGCTCGCCTTCGTACCCCGCCAGGGTCTCGGTCATGATCCCGGAGAAGCCGTCGCGCTCGGGTGCGCGGGCCAGCGGGTATTTCTTCTTCAGCAACTCGCTTCCGGCCAGGTCGAACCGGTGGAAGTCGATGCTGCCCGCCTCATCCCCGACGCCGGGGTTCAGCACGAACACCGACTCCAACGCGGTCTGGTGGATCATCTGCCTGGTCGGGTCGTCCGGCGGCAACTGGCGCTCGATCTTGAAGATGGTCGACACCAGGAATCCGGTGAAGCAGTCGGCTTCCATGTAGCCGCTGGCGGCACCGTCGGAACTCTCGCAGTAGTAGGAAACCTGCGACTCCTGGCTCAACTCCTTGCCGCAGACCAGGCACTGGCTCTTCAGCCCGGACAGCCTGCCGAAGTATTCCTCTTTCCTCCTCTTGTTCTCCTCGTGCTGCCACTTGTCGTAGAGCATCGCGCGCGGCTCTTCGGTCTCGTAGAACTCGTTGAGGCAGGTCTGCCCCAGCGCCGCGAACTGGCCGTACACGTCGGTGCCGCGCCCGTGGGTGAGGATCGGGTAGATCTTCCCTTCGGGATTGGTGTTCAGGCTCTCCACCTTGGGGCTCTTGGAGATGAATATGTCGGAGCAGCGGAAGCCGCGGTTGATGGCGAAGGCCTTCAGGAGCGTCTTCTGGTCCTTGAACATCCCTTCGAACTTGATCCTCTCGTCGATCAGGCAGGGGATGAGCGACAGGCTCTTTCTGTCCAGCCCCCTCTTGTCGAACAGTTCGAAGATGTTGCGGCAGTTGTCCATGCTGGCCATGTCCTTGATCGGGACCAGCACCCGGTCCGCCGCGTAGAGCGCGTTCTGGGTCAGCACGTCGAGGTCCGGGCGGGTGTCGACGATCAGGATGCCGGGTATCTCGGACATTGCCAAGAGCCGCGCCAGCACCATCGGTCCCTTGAGCGAGCCGCGCAGTTCCGGAAGGGTGGTGGAGGAGGGGATGTAGTTGACCCCGTACTGGCCGGTGTGCAACAGGTCGCGCCCGCGGGTCTCCAGCAGGAGGTCGGCCACGGTACCGTTCAGCTTCTGCCCCTTGATGGAGAACATCTTGTCGATGGTGAAGTGGTTGTCGAAGGAGAAGATCGATACCGGCAGATTTTCGTCCAGGGCCTTCAGGAAGATGGCGAGGTTGGTGGCCAGCGTCGTCTTGCCGACGCCCCCCTTTTCCGAGGAAACGGTTATTACATAAGGGTAATTTTTCATGGCGCGCATACTAACATCGACACGGGCGGACGGTCAACCCGTTTGACAGTGGCGAGCGCGGCGTGATAGAAACGTGGACGCCGGGTGCCGCGGATACTCCGTGCTCTTTGAGAAAAAGCGGTTACGCGAAGCAGTCGCGAAGGACACGGAGAAAGGCTTTTTTGATGTTGCCCCGAAGTCTTTTCCCTTTGCGCTCTTTGTGGATACTTGGTGTTCTTTGCGTAACTGCTTTTTACGTTGACTGCTTTTGGCGGAGGGGTAATGCAACTTTTCAAAGAACGCCGTGTCCTGACGGTGAGCGCGCTGACGGCGCTGGTGCGCGGCCTCCTGGAGGAGAACTTCGACCAGGTCTGGGTGGAGGGGGAAATCTCCAACCTCGCCTGCCCGCAGTCGGGGCACTGCTACTTCACCCTCAAGGACGCCGGCGCCCAGATCCGCTGCGTCATGTTCCGCGGCGCCTTCCGCACCCTCAAGTTCACCCCGCGCGACGGCATGCGCATCCTCTTGCGCGCCCGCATGACCCTCTTCGAGCCGCGCGGGGAGTACCAGCTCTCGGTGGAGACCATGGAACCGCAGGGGATCGGCGGGCTGCAGATGGCCTTCATCCAGTTGAAGGAGCGCCTCGCCAAGGAGGGGCTCTTCGCCGAGGCCCACAAGCGCGAGATCCCCAAACTCCCCCGCAAGATCGGCGTGGTCACCTCGCCCACCGGCGCCGCCATCCGCGACATCCTCACCGTGCTCTCGCGCCGCTTCGCCAACGTGGAACTGTTGATTGCGCCGGTCCGGGTCCAAGGGGAGGGGGCGGCCCAGGAAATCGCGGCCGCCATCGCCGACCTGAACCGCGCCGGCAACGTCGACGTCATGATCGTCGGCCGTGGCGGCGGGTCGCTGGAGGACCTCTGGGCCTTCAACGAGGAGGTGGTGGCGCGGGCCATTCATAAATCCGTCGTCCCCGTCATCTCGGCGGTGGGGCACGAGATCGACTTCACCATCGCCGACTTCGTCGCCGACCTGCGCGCCGCCACCCCGTCGGCGGCGGCGGAACTGGTGGTACAGAGCAAGCAGGAGTTGACCGCGACGGTGGAGGCGCTCACCCACCGGCTCCAGGTCGCGCAGCTGCGCCGGCTGGAGCGCTCGCGCGCGCTGGTGACGGCCTTGAGCCGCGCCATCACCGACCCGAGCCGCATCCTCGGGCACCTGGCCCAGCGGGTCGACTCGCTGGATGCCCGCCTGGTGCGGGAGGCCGGGCTCATCCTCGACGATGCCTCGGAGCGGATCGTCACCCTGTCGGCGCGCCTGGCCCGCCAGAGCCCCGCGCTTACCCTGCGGCGCAATGCGGAACGGCTTTCGACGCTCTCCCTGCGCCTGGACCACGCCATGACCCGCCGCCTGGCCTGCGCCGCCGAGAGCGTCGGGCTCGCCACCGGAACCCTGAACGCGGTGTCGCCGCTGGCCACCCTTTCCCGCGGCTACAGCATCGCCCGCAAGCTTCCCGGCCGCTCGGTGATCACCTCGTTTCGGCAACTGGCCCCCGGCGACCGGCTGGAACTCTCCCTCGCCGCCGGTTTCGCCCTCTGCACCGTGGAGCGGGCCAGCGGGCAGAGTGAATCCTTGACGGCACCAGAGCGATCGGTATAATAGGCGATCACTTTTTAATAATTAAACGCGGCGGCGCTTCTAATCCGTCGCGGCAGTACCCGGACACGAGGTTGGCATGGCCGTTGAGAAGTTCGAGACCGCACTGAAAAAGCTCGAGGACGTCGTGAAGAAGCTGGAAGGGGGAGAACTCTCGCTCGAGGATTCCCTGAAGGCGTTCGAGGAGGGGGTGAAGTATTCCGCCTTCTGCTCGAAGAAGCTGAACGAGGCCGAACGACGGGTCGAACTCCTCGTCAAGCAGCGCGACGGCAGCCTCTCCGCCAGGCCCTTCGAAGAGGAGGAGTAGCACCCGCGTCCGCGGCAGTCTTCCATTCCACTACACCGAAAGCGAGACCATCACATGGATCTTAAGGAATACCTGAAGCAGAAGTGCCAGCTGGTCGACCAGGCGCTGGAGCGCTACCTCCCCGATGCCAAGGAACTCCCGGCATCCCTCCATAGCGCCATGCGCTACTCCGTCTTCGCCGGCGGTAAACGGGTCCGCCCGGTGCTGATGCTGGCTGCCTGCGAGGCGGTGGGCGGCTCCGCGGATGCCGTGATGCCGGCGGCCTGCGCCATGGAGATGATCCACACCTACTCGCTGATCCATGACGACCTTCCCGCCATGGACAACGACGACTTCCGCAGGGGTAACCCCACCAACCATAAAGTATATGGGGAGGCGACCGCCATCCTGGCCGGCGATGCCCTTTTGACCGAGGCGTTCATCCTGCTCTCCAACGGCGTCGGCGGAGACCCCGCGGCACGGCTCAGGGTGATCCAGGAGATCGCCGTCGCCTCCGGCTCGCGCGGCATGGTGGGGGGGCAGGTGGTCGACATGGAAAGCGAGGGGCGCCACGACGTCGACATCGCCACGCTCTCCTACATCCACACCCACAAGACCGGCGCGCTGATCCGCGCCTCGGTGCGCTGCGGCGCCATTTTGGGAGCGGCGAGCGAGGAGCAGTTCAAGTCGCTCACCCGTTACGCCGACGCCATCGGCCTCGCCTTCCAGATCGCCGACGACATCCTCGACGTCGAGGGGACCACCGAGGAGCTCGGCAAGGACGCCGGCAGCGACCAGGCCCGCGGCAAGGCGACCTACCCGGCACTGATGGGGCTGGAGGCGTCCAAGGCGCGCGCCCAGGAGCTGGTAGAGATCGCGCTGGACGCGCTCGCCTCCTTCGACGAGCGGGCCGAGCCGCTGCGCGCCATCGCCTCGTACATCGTGAAAAGGAAATCGTAAATGCCCAGCATCCTTGACGGCATCACCGACCCGAGTCAACTGAAGTCGCTCTCGTTGCGCGAGCTGGAGACGCTCGCCGAAGAACTGCGCGCGCGCATCATCGACACCTGCGCCGCCAACGGCGGCCACGTGGCACCGAGCCTCGGCGTGGTGGAACTCACCATCGCGCTGCACCGGGTCTTTGATTCCCCCAAGGACAAGATCGTCTGGGACGTGGGGCACCAGGCCTACGCCCACAAGCTGTTGACCGGCAGGAAGGAGCGCTTCGGCACGCTGCGCACCCGGGGGGGCATCAGCGGCTTCCCCAAGCGCGCCGAGTCGCCGCACGACTGCTTCGACGTCGGCCACTCCTCCACCTCCATCTCGGCCGGCGTCGGCTTCGCCGTGGCGCGCGACCTGAAAAAGGGGCGCAACAAGGTGCTGACGGTGATCGGCGACGGCGCCATGACCGGCGGCCTCGCCTTCGAGGGGCTGAACCACGCGGGTGAATTGAACAAGGACCTGGTGGTGATCCTGAACGACAACGAGATGTCCATCTCGGAGAACGTCGGCGCCCTCTCCAACCTCCTCTCCCGCACCATCACCAGCGAGTACGTGCACCGCGCCAAGAAGGACCTGGAGGCCTTCCTGGAGGGGGTCCCCATGTTCGGCAAGTCGGTTTTGAGGATCGCCAAGCGGGCCGAGGAGTCGCTGAAGACCCTGTTCACCCCCGGGATGCTCTTCGAGGCCTTCGGTTTCGAGTACATCGGCCCCATCGACGGCCACGACATCCCGAAGCTTCTGGAGACGCTGGAGAACGTGAAGCGCTTCGACGACGCGGTGCTGATCCACGTGCTGACCAGGAAGGGGAAGGGGTATCCTCCCGCCGAGGCGAACCCCTCGCTGTTCCACGGGGTCGGTCCCTTCGACGTCAAAACGGGAAAGGTGCACAAGGGGAAGGGGGGCGCGGCCTCCTACACCGGCGTCTTCGGCCAGACCATCAAGCGGCTGGCCCAGGAGGACGAGCGCATCGTCGCCATCACCGCCGCCATGCCCGACGGCACCGGCCTCACCCCGTTCGCCAGGGAATTCCCCGAGCGCTTCTTCGACGTGGGGATCGCGGAGCAGCATGCGATCACCTTCGCCGCCGGGCTCGCCGCCCAGGGCTTCAAGCCGGTGGTGGCCCTCTACTCGTCGTTTCTGCAGCGCGGTTTCGATCAGCTCTGCCATGACGTCTGCCTGCAGGATCTCCCGGTGGTGTTCGCCATCGACCGTGCCGGCGTGGTCGGCAGCGACGGCCCCACCCACCACGGCGTCTTCGACCTCTCCTACCTGCGCGCCATCCCCGGGCTCACCGTGATGGCCCCCAAGGACGAGAACGAGCTGCAGCACATGCTGCTGACCGCTCTTTCGCTGGACGGCCCGGCTGCCCTGCGCTACCCGCGCGGCAACGGCCTGGGGGTCCCGATGGACCAGATCCTCACCCCGCTGGCCGTGGGCAAAGGGGAGCGGTTGAAGGATGGCAAGGACGGCGCCATCCTCGCCCTGGGCACCATGGTCGAGTCCGCCCGGCAGGCCGCCGCGGCCCTGGCCCTGGAAGGGATCGACGTCGCCGTCATGAACGCGCGCTTCGTCAAGCCGCTCGACGCCGAGCTTATCCTCGACCTGGCCCAAACCGGCCTCCTGGTCACGGTGGAAGACAACGTCGCCCAGGGGGGCTTCGGCACCGCCGTCCTGGAACTGCTCGAAGAGCACGAGGTGACCGGGGTACGTGTGGTCCGCTTGGGCTATCCCGACTCGTTCGTGGAGCAGGGGGAACAGGCCGACCTGAAGGCCGCCTACGGCCTCGACGCCGCCGGGATCGCCCGCTCCGTCCGCGAGGCCTGCCAGGGGCTCCGGCCTTCCGCGCCGCTGCAATGCCCGGAGCAGCCGGCCGTCCCGGACCAGCCGCATGCTTGATCGCGCGCTGCTGCTTGCCCTGCTTTTTTGCGCCGGCACCGCTTTCGCCGCCGACCCTCTCACCTATGGCTCCAAGGCCCAGCAGCTGATCAGTAAGGGCGACTTTGCCCAGGCGCTCGATGAGCTGAAGTCGGCGACCTCCCGCTTTCCCTACGACCAGGAACTCAAGCATCAACTTGCCTTCACCTATACCGAGCTTGCCAAGCGCGACCTGCAGTCGGGGCGTTTCGCGCAGGCCGCGGAGAATTTCAAGCAGGCGCACGAGCTGCTCCCCGAGAGCAAGGAGCTGGCCCTCATGCGCGGCATCGCCCTGTACCTCAACAAGGATTACCCGGCGGCGCGGGACGAGCTGCTCCAGGCGGGGGAGGGGAGCGAGCCGCTCGTCTACCTGGGCAAGATCAGCTACGATACCGGCGACCTCACCGGCGCCCTACAGCTGTGGCGCCGCGCCAAGGAACTGGACCCGTCCAACAAGGTGCTGGCGGGCCTGATCGAGAAGGCCGAGCGAGAGCTGCCGGTGGAAGCCAGGATGGACAAGGGGTACAGCTCCATGTTCGACCTGAGCTTCGACGCCGAGCTTCCCCCCGGCCTCTCCACGCAGGTGCTCGACGCCCTGGAGAGCGCCTACAACACCGTCGGCGCCGATCTCGGCGTCTTTCCCACCACGCGTATCCCGGTGCTTCTCTACACCAAGAAGGATTACCGAAGCGTGACCGCTGGTCCGGACTGGTCGGGGGGGCTCTACGACGGCAAGATCCGGCTCCCGGTGGGGGGGCTCACCGAGCTGACGCCGCAGCTGCGCGCCATCATCTTCCACGAGTTCACCCACGTCCTGGTGGCCGAGCTCACCCACGGCAACGTCCCCACCTGGTTCAACGAGGGGCTTGCCGAGATCGAGGGGCGCAAGCTGTTTGCCCCCAAGCTGCCGCAGTTGGACACGGCCCAGGAAAAGCACCTGTTGCCGCTGGCGGACCTGTCCCGCGGCTTCACCGGCATGGGGGGCGCCCAGGCCTGGATGGCCTATCAGCAAAGCTTCGCCATGACCAGTTTCATGGTGCAGCGCTACGGGTGGTACTCCGTGCAGGAGATCCTGAAGAACCTGGGAGCTCACGCGGACATGAACAAGGCGGTCTCAAAGGCGTTGGCTGATTACGCGCTGGACCTGGACGGCGTGATGCGCGAGTGGCGTGAATCTCTGCCGGCCGCGAGCACGGGCGGCGCGTCGCAGTGAGTGGTATAGTATCAGTCAAGGCAGCCGCTATGGCAGTATCTGAGGCGGACGGCACGGCAACAAAGGGGAGTTCTCTTGATTTACGGTACCGGCGTTGACATAGTGGAGATCGCCCGTTTCGAGAAGTTCCTAAAGCAGGGGAACGACGCACTGTTTCAGCGCATCTTCACGCGCGGCGAGATAGGTTACTGCTCCACCAAGAAGTTTTCGGCGCAGCACTATGCCCTGCGTTTCGCCGCCAAGGAAGCCTTTTTGAAAGCGCTGGGGACCGGGCTGCGCGACGGACTTTCCTGGCAGGACATGGAAGTGGTCAACGATTCCCTGGGCAAGCCGGCGCTGAGACTTGGGGGACGGGCCGAAGAACTGTTCCGGGAGGCGGGACTGTGCTCCTGCTTCCTGTCGCTTTCGCACGACGCCGGCTGCGCCGTGGCCATGGTGGTACTGGAGCGTTAGATGAAGGTCGTGAGCGGACAGGTCATGCAGCTTATGGATCGCCGGGCCATCGGCGAGTTCGGCGTGCCGGGGCTGGAGCTCATGGAGCGGGCCGGGCGCGGCTGCGCCGACGTCATCGAGGAGGCCTTCGGCGAGGGTGAGGCGAGGCGTGCCGTCATCGTGGCGGGCAAGGGAAACAACGGAGGCGACGGCTTCGTGATCGCGAGGCTCCTCGCCGAGCGGGGCTGGGAAGCGCCGGTGCTGCTTTTGGCCGCGCCGGAGGCGGTTGCCGGGGACGCGGCTGCCAACCTGGCGCGCCTGGACCGCGCGACGGTGCACAGCGTGCCAGGGGGAATCGCCGGCGAGGAGGACCTGCTGCGAAGCGCCACGGTCATCGTGGACGCCCTGCTCGGCACCGGCATGAACAGCGAGGTCACCGGGGTCTACGGCGAGGCCATCGATCGCATCAACGCGGCCGGTGCGCCGGTGGTTTCCGTCGACATCCCCTCGGGCGTCGACTCCGCCACCGGGAAGGTGCTGGGGCGGGCGGTGCGCGCCGACATCACCGTCACTTTCGCGCTCGCCAAGCTGGGCAACGTCCTGTACCCCGGCGCGGAACTGTGCGGCCGGCTGGTGGTGGCCGACATCGGCATGCCGGACGCCGTCGTCGCACAGGCCGACGGGGCGGAGTACGTCGATGTCGCCTGCGCGGCCGGGCTGTTCCGCCCCCGCGGCGTCACCGCCCACAAGGGGAGCGGCGGACATTGCCTCATCGTCGCCGGGAGCACCGGTAAGACCGGCGCCGCGGCCATGGCGGCCAACAGCGCGCAGCGCACCGGGGCGGGCCTTGTCACCCTCGCCGTGCCGGCCGCGCTGAACCCGGTACTGGAACAAAAGACCACCGAGGCCATGACCATCCCGGTCGGGCCGGAGCGGGCCGGGTACCTGAGGGCGGGCTCCCTTGCCGAGATCCTCGCCGCCGCGGCCATCCGGGATGTGGTCGCGCTGGGACCCGGGATCGGCACCGCCCCCTCCACGGTCTACCTGGTGCATTCGCTCCTCGCCGCACTTGATAAGCCGCTGGTGCTGGACGCCGACGGGCTGAACGCCGTGGCGCTCAACCCCGAGCTGCTACTGGGGAGGAAGGGCCTGATCACCGTGCTCACCCCGCATCCCGGGGAGATGGCGCGCCTGGCGGGGTGTTCGGTGCCCGAGGTGGAGGCGGACCGTATCGGCTGCGCCCGCGCCTTCGCCACGAAATACCGCGTCTACCTGATCCTCAAGGGTGCCCGCAGCATCATCGCCGCGCCGGACGGGCGCATCGCCGTCAACGGCAGCGGCAATCCGGGCATGGCCAGCGGCGGCATGGGGGACGTCTTGACCGGGGTGGTCGCCGCCTTCCTGGGGCAGGGGTACGATCCATTCGCCGCCTGCCAACTGGGCGCTTTCGTTCACGGCCACGCCGCCGATTTCCTGGTGGAGGGGCTCGGCACCCAAGGGATGAGTGCCACCGACGTACAGGAGATGCTCCCCGTGGCGCTGGCCAATTTGGCCGCGTCCCGAACCACCGCAACCAACCATCAACAGGGAGAATGACCATGAAGAAAGCGAAAGAGATCATGACCACAGACGTCATCACCGTGCGCCGCGACACCACCGTCAGGGATCTCGCCAAGCTCTTCGCCGAGCGCCGCATCTCCAGCGTCCCCGTGGTGGACGACGAGGGGCTGCTGATCGGCATCGTCTCGGAAAGCGATCTGATCGAGCAGGACAAGCCGCTGCACATCCCGACCGTCATTTCCATCTTTGACTGGGTGATCTACCTGGAGAGCGACAAGCGCTTCGAGAAGGAACTGCAGAAGATGACCGGGCAGACCGTGGGCGACATCTATTCCGAGGACGTGGCCAGCGTGGGGCCGGACGCGCCGGTCTCCGAGGTGGCCGGGATCATGACCGAGAAGAAGGTTCAGGCCGTCCCGGTCGTCGAAGGGCGCCGCGTGGTCGGCATCATCGGGCGCATCGACATGGTGCGCACCATGATCGCCTAGGCGGCCGGATGTCCTGCGTGGTGACCAAGAGCCAGCAAGAGACGGTGGAACTGGGAGCGAGGCTGGGGCGGCTGCTGCAGCCGGGGGATTTCGTCGCCCTGGTGGGGGATCTCGGGGCCGGCAAGACGCAGTTCGCCAAGGGGATCGCGCTTGGGCTGGAGGTGGATCCGGAGACCCCGGTGACGAGCCCCACCTACACCATCCTCAACATCTACGACGGCCGCATCCCGCTGTACCATTTCGACCTGTACCGGCTCGAAGGGGCGCACGACGTGGAGGCCCTGGGCTTCGAGGAATACTTCTCCGGAGACGGCGCCTGCGTCGTGGAGTGGGCCGAGCGGCTGGAGGAGGATCTCCCCGCCGACCTCCTCACCGTCACCCTGCATCACGCCGGAGTCGACGAGCGCTCCGTCTGTTTCGACGCCTCCGGGCCGCGGGCGCGGCTCCTTGCCGAAGCGGTTCTGGCATAGCGACTGGCACAGCGCCGTTCGGGATTCAAACAGCGGGTTGCCCGGCCGCTCCAATCCGGTTGGCTTGATGCACCAAACGCCCCTCTCTCTCAACGAGGAGGGGCGTTTTTTTATACTGTAAACAGGACGACCCGGAAAAATGAAGAAATAGGCTATCTTGGCCGCGATTACTTAAAAAAATGTTTTGACCGTACACGCTAATGTGCTAATAAAGTGGTTCCTACCGCCGGGATTACGGTCCGGGTGGATCAATCAGTAGAGTACAAGGAGGACTGACATGGCTTTGGTGGTCCAAAAGTACGGCGGCACCTCGATGGGGTCCGTCGAACGAATTCGCAACGTCGCCAAGAGGGTGGCAAAAACCTATGACGCCGGCAACGACATGGTGGTGGTTGTCTCCGCCATGGCAGGCGAAACCAACAAGCTGGTCGCGCTTGCCAACGAGGTGTGCGAGTTCCCGGACAACCGTGAATATGACGTGCTTGTTGCGGCTGGGGAGCAGGTCTCCATCGCACTGCTGGCCATGTGCCTGAAAGCCATGGGGTACAAGGCCAAGTCCTACCTCGGCTTCCAGGTGCCCATCCTCACCGATACCTCCTACAGCAAGGCCAGGATCGAGAGCATCGACGACAAGAAGATGCGCGCCGACCTGAAGGAAGGGACCATCCTGATCGTGGCCGGTTTCCAGGGCGTCGACGAGTTTGGCAGCGTCACCACCTTGGGGCGCGGCGGCTCCGACACCTCGGCGGTAGCCCTCGCCGCGGCCCTCAAAGCCGACGTCTGCGAGATCTTCACCGATGTGGACGGCGTCTACACCACCGATCCCAACATCTGCAAGGACGCCAAAAAGATCGAGCGCATCTCCTACGAGGAGATGCTGGAGTTGGCCAGCCTCGGCGCGAAGGTGCTGCAGATCCGCTCCGTGGAATTCGCCAGCAAGTACAACGTCGACGTCCACGTCCGCTCGAGTTTCAACGAAAATCTCGGAACCATGGTTACCAAGGAGGATAAAGAAATGGAAGCAGTGCTCGTCTCGGGTATCGCCTACGCCAAGGATGAAGTCAAAATCGCCGTCATGCAGGTGCCGGACAAGCCGGGGATCGCCGCCCAGATCCTCTCTCCGCTTTCCGACGCCAACATCTCCGTCGACATGATCGTCCAGAACGTGAGCGAGGCCGGTTCCACCGACTTCACCTTCACCGTGCCCCAGGCCGATTTCAAGAAGGCGCTCTCCATCACCAAGGAAACCGCCGAGGCCATCCACGCCAAGGAAGTGCTCTCCGACGAGAACGTCACCAAGGTTTCCATCGTCGGTCTGGGCATGAGGAGCCACGCCGGCGTGGCCACCACCATGTTCCAGGCGCTCGCCAAGGAGGGGATCAACATCCAGATGATCTCCACCTCCGAAATCAAGATCTCCGTCGTGGTCGACGCCAAGTACACCGAACTCGCCGTCCGCGTGCTGCACGACGCCTTCGGCCTGGCGGGAAAGTAAAGAACCCGTTCTAAGTTCTACGTTCTATGTTCTACGTTGAAACCTTTGGGTGGCGTGGGGCATGGAACGTGGAACGGGGCGACTGGCATGTTGGCTGCCAGCAGGAGACGTTGGCTTGCAGTTAACGTAGAACCTAGAACACAGAACGTAGAACAGCCTTTCAAGGGTGGTGATATGAGCCTGGTCAAACTTTACGATACGACGCTTAGGGACGGAACGCAGGCGGAGGACATCTCTTTCCTGGTCGAGGACAAGATCCGCATCGCGCACAAGCTGGACGAGTGCGGCATTCACTACATCGAGGGGGGATGGCCCGGTTCCAACCCCAAGGATGTCGCCTTCTTCAAGGACATCAAGAAGGAGAAGCTCTCCCAGGCGAAGATCGCCGCCTTCGGCTCGACCCGCCGCGCCAAGGTCACCCCGGACAAGGACCAGAACCTGCGCACCCTGGTGGACTCCAAGGCCGACGCCGCCACCATCTTCGGCAAGACCTGGGACTTCCACGTGCACGAGGCGCTCAGGATCCCGCTCGAGGAGAACCTGGAGCTGATCTTCGACTCGCTGGAATTCCTCAAGAAGAACATGCCCGAGGTGTTCTACGACGCCGAGCACTTCTTCGACGGCTACAAGTCCAATCCCGAATACGCCATCAAGACGCTGCAGGCGGCCCAGCAGGCGGGCGCGGACTGCATCATCCTGTGCGATACCAACGGCGGCTCCATGCCCTACGAGATCGCGGCGATCGTGGACGAGGTGAAGAAGTCCATCTCCACCCCGCTCGGCATCCACGCCCACAACGACGGCGAGTGCGCCGTGGCCAACTCCATCATCTCCGTGCAGCAGGGGATCGTGCACGTGCAGGGGACCATCAACGGCTTCGGCGAGCGCTGCGGCAACGCGAACCTCTGTTCCATCATCCCGGCGCTCAAGGTGAAGATGCAGCGCGACTGCATCTCCGACGCCCAGATGAAGACGCTGCGGGAGCTGTCCCGCTACGTCTACGAGCTCGCCAACCTGGCCCCCAACAAGCACCAGCCCTACGTCGGCAACTCCGCCTTCGCCCACAAGGGGGGCGTGCACGTCTCGGCGATCCAGCGCCACCCGGAAACCTACGAGCACATGCGGCCGGAACTGGTGGGCAACACCACCCGCGTCCTGGTATCCGACCTCTCCGGGCGCGCCAACATCCTCGCCAAGGCGACCGAGTTCAACATCAACCTGGACAGCAAGGACCCGGTGACCCTCGAGATCCTGGAAGACATCAAGTCCATGGAGAACCGGGGCTACCAGTTCGAGGGGGCGGAGGCTTCCTTTGAGCTGCTGATGAAGCGTGCGCTCGGCACGCACCGCAAGTTCTTCTCCGTGATCGGCTTCCGGGTCATCGACGAGAAGCGCACCGAGGACGATCAGCCCATCTCCGAGGCGACCATCAAGGTCAAGGTGGGAGGGAAGATCGAGCACACCGCCTCCGAGGGGCACGGCCCGGTCAACGCCCTGGATAACGCCCTCAGGAAGGCGCTGGAGAAGTTCTACCCGAAACTCAAGGACGTGAAGCTGCACGACTACAAGGTCCGCGTGCTTCCGGCAGGGCAGGGGACCGCTTCCTCCATCCGCGTGCTCATCGAGAGCGGCGACAAGGAAGGGCGCTGGGGCACCGTAGGCGTCTCCAGCAACGTCATCGAGGCCTCCTACCAGGCCCTCGTGGACGCCATCGAGTTCAAGCTGCACAAGGACGAGGAGACGGCGGCACCGAAGAAGTGATGCCCAGGAGCCAGCGACTCGCCCTTTGGTGCCTCGCCCTGCTCCTCTCTGTCTCGCTGTATCTTAAAGGCCGCGTTCCCACCCCCAGGGGTGAGGGCGCGGCCTTTTCCCGTTATACGGGGCAGGGGATCACCGTGCGGGTGGCAGGAACGGTGCGACATCCTGGCATTTACCGCCTGCCGCTCGGGATATCGGCTGGTGCCGCCATAAAAATGACGCTTGCCGACGAGGGCGCCACGACAAGCGTCAGAGGACCCGTCACTCGCGTACTCGCCAGCGGGGACGTGGTCATCCTGGATAAGGATGGAGCGGGTAACACCTCTATAATATTATCTAAAATGGGTGCCAAGGAGAGGATGCTCCTCCGGGTCCCCCTGCATCCCGACCTGCTCGCGGAAGAGGAATGGAACCTGCTCCCCGGCATCGGACCGGCACTTTCCCGGCGCATCATGGCCGATCGTCAGAAAAATGGCGCTTTTGGTTCGGTAGAGGGACTGCTGCGGGTGCCGGGGATCGGGGAGGGGAAACTGGCGGCAATTCGAAAGTATTTCTAATGGTCGCTAAGGGAGCATTTTTGCGATGGTTCGTTCGAAAAGGAGTACGGTTTAGATTACAACTTGTTCAGATTTCCGATGTTGGCATGTCGTGTGAATTATACGTTCCCACATGAAGTTCTTTAATCAACTTTTTGTTGGGAGGTATGGCTTATGAAATGCCCTAAATGCAAAGGTAGGATGTTTGCCGAAAAATATTACGACTTCGTGAGATCGTTCGATGCCTGGAAATGCACCTGCTGTGGTGAGGTGCTCGATCCCACCATCCTCGCCAACAGAGCCAGGAACTTCAACAGCCTCCTCGGCTGATCCTCAAATCTAAATACGACATCACAGGGGGGACGTCTCCGGCGCCCCCTCTTTTTATTCCCCTGCTTGTCAGTCGTTGCCCCGCGCCCGCCGGACCCCGAGCGGTCTCGTTGCGCGCGGACTGGCTGTGCCTGCTCGCTCCGCTGTGAGCCGATCTCCGGGATCGTCCGTCCTCATACGCCACCCTGACTGTAGCCGGCAACCTGCGGCTGTCATAGATAAAGTGGTTTCGACCATGATTTTATCTTGACAGGAGCAGGGGGGTCGGTTATAAAAGGGATCAAATTGGTCCTAAAGGTGTTTTTATGATGGAACTGACCCGCAAGGGCGAATACGCAATCCGTGGCATCATCTACCTGGCGCAACAGCCGCCGGGGCGGGTCTCGCTGATCAGCGAGATCGCCGCCGCCGCCGAGGTGCCGCAGACCTTCCTTGCCAAAATCTTCCAGAGCTTCGCCAAACTCGGCCTGGTCACTTCCTCGCGCGGTACCGGCGGTGGCTTCGTCCTGGCGCGTCCGGCGTCCGCCATCACGCTGCGTGAAGTGGTCGAGGCGGTCGAGGGGCCGATTCTCCCGAACCGCTGCCTCCTGGGCAGCGCCTGCGACAGGGGAGGCCCCTGCCGCGTGCACGCCGTTTGGAAACAGGTGCAGACCGAGGTGGTTCATATCCTCGACGGGGTCACCATCGATACCCTGGCCCGTAACCCCGAGCACTGAGTCGTCGCGACAAAAATTTTTTGTCTATAATTAGGATAAAGAAGGTCCTGTTTGTCTTTTGTGACCATTAATATCAAGTACGGCTGAGAAGCGGCCCCAAGGGCCAAACTGTTCAATTTTATCTAAGGAGCGAATCATGGATGTACTAACCCTGAGCAGGCTGCAGTTCGCCATCACCAGCATGTTCCACTTCATTTTCGTCCCCCTCACCCTGGGGCTGTCGGTCCTGGTGGCCATGATGGAGACCCGCTACGTGCTGAGCGGCAACGAGATGTACAAGCGGATGGCGAAGTTCTGGGGCAAGCTGTTCCTGATCAACTTCGCCCTCGGCGTGGTGACCGGCATCACCATGGAGTTCCAGTTCGGCATGAACTGGGCCGAGTACTCGCGCTACGTCGGCGACATCTTCGGCGCGCCCCTCGCCATCGAGGCGACCGTGGCCTTCTTCATGGAGAGCGTGTTCATCGGGGTCTGGGCTTTTGGCTGGGACAAGGTGGGCAAGAGGTTCCACGCGGTTTCCATCTGGCTGGTGGCTCTGGCGACCAACCTCTCCGGGCTTTGGATCCTGTTGGCCAACGGCTGGATGCAGCACCCGGTAGGCTACGTGCTCAGAAACGGCCGCGCCGAGATGGTGGACTTCATGGCGCTCATCACCAACCCCTTCGGGCTTCTGAAATTCGGGCACCAGATCGTCTCCGGGTACACGGTTGCCGGCTTCTTCGTGATGGGGATCTCCGCGTACCACCTGCTCAAGGCGCGCAACCGCGAATTCTTCAAGGCGTCCTTCGGCATGGCCGCCGTCTTCGCCCTGGCCGCATCCATCATGGTCGGCGTTATCGGCGACTTCCACGCGGCCGATGTCGCCAAGACCCAGCCCGCCAAGTTTGCCGCCATGGAGGCGGTCTGGAATTCCTGCAGCAACGCTCCCATGCACCTCATCGCCTTCCCGGACGAGAAGAACGAGTGCAACCTGGTCACCGCGCTCCCGGTGCCGGGCCTGTTGAGCTTCCTTGCCTTCCACGACACCAACGCCCAGATCCGCGGCATCACCTCGTTCCCGAAGGACGAGCGCCCGCCGGTACTCCCGGTCTTCCTGAGCTTCCGCCTGATGGTCGGGCTGGGCACCCTGTTCATCCTCCTTTCGGCCGCGGCACTCTTTCTCTCCAAGAACGGCCTGCTGGAGAAGTACCCCCTGTTCCTGAAACTGCTGGTGCTCTGCATTCCGCTCCCCTACATCGCCAACCAGCTCGGCTGGCTGGTGTCCGAAGTGGGGAGGCAGCCCTGGATCGTCTACGGCATCATGAAGACCTCGGATGCGGTCTCCAAGTCACTGGAGCTGTCCCAGGTGATCGGGTCGCTGCTCGGCTTCACGCTTCTCTACGGCCTGCTGGGCTTCGTGGATATCTACCTGTTGGCCAAATTCGCCCGCAAAGGGCCTGAAGAATCTCACGTCGGCGCTACCAACGCCTTCAGAAACTAGGGGGGGACAATGGATCTGCATATCGTATGGTTTGTGCTTTGGGGAGTTCTCTGGGCGGTCTATTTCATGCTGGATGGTTTCGTCCTTGGTGCGGGGATGCTGCACCGCGTGCTGGGCAAGACCGACCTGGACCGGCGCGTCGTCATCAACAGCTTTGGTCCGGTGTGGGATGGTAACGAGGTCTGGCTGATCACCGCGGGGGGCGCCACGTTCGCAGCCTTCCCGACCACCTACGCCCTCATGTTCAGCTACCTGTACACGCCGCTTCTGCTGCTGCTCTTCGGCCTCATCGTGCGCGGGGTCTCCTTCGAGTTCCGCAGCAAGGAGGAGGGGGCCGCGTGGCGCGGCTGCTGGGACTGGGCCATCGTGCTGTCGAGCTTCGTGCCGGCGCTGCTCTTCGGGGTCGCCTTCGGCAACATCTTCTCCGGCCTCCCTATGGACCAAGCCGGGTACCACGGCTCCCTCGTCGCCCTCTTGAACCCCTACGGCATCGTGAGCGGCCTGCTCTTCGTGATGCTCTTCCTGGTGCACGGCGCTCTCTACGTGGCGGTGAAGAGCACGGGCGACCTGAGCCGGCGCGCCGAGTCCCTGGCCCGCACCTTGTGGGTCCCGCTGCTGGTCGTGGCGGTCGCCTTCCTGGGGTACACCAACTTCGCCACCAAGCTCTACGACAACTATCTCAAGGCACCGGTCTTCATGGTGGCGCCGCTTCTGGCGGTGGCGGCCCTGATCGGCGTGCGCATGCTGCTGGGGATGGGCAATACCCTCGCCGCGTTCGCCGCCTCCTGTGTCACCATCCTGGGTGTGGTGGCGACCGGAGTGATCGGGCTCTTTCCCAACCTGATCCCGTCCAGCCTGGATACCTTGTCCAGCCTCACCATCTATAACAGCTCCTCCTCGGAGTACACCCTGCGGATCATGACGGCGGTCGCCTTCATGTTCGTGCCGGTGGTGATCCTGTACAAGATCTGGGTGTACCGGGTCTTCAGGGGGAAGGTGACCGCCGAGGCGGTGGCCGCCGACCACGAGGCCTACTAACCACCCTTTCGCCAGCCGCCGCCCCCCACTCCGGGGGGCGGCTTTTCTCTTTCCGGGCCCGCTCCGGACGGGGCGCCGCGGCCGTAAGCGATTAAAGCGAAACCAATTCTATATTGACAAGTTCCCTTCCTCTTTGCTACTTTACCCTCTTGTCGCGCGCGCTAAGCGAACAGCGCCGGTGCCATAGCCCTTCCCGGGAGGCAGCTTTTCCAGCGGATGCCCCGACAGACCCGTCACCACAACCCCCGCCCAGACATTCATGCACGAGGCATTACGGCAGAGAGCCTGCCATATAAAGTGAACAAAGAGAGGACTTTCCATGCAGATTAGTGTTGAATCGGTCAACAGCATCAAGAAGAAGTTGAACTTCGAAATTCCGGCCGACAAAGTTTCCGCTGAAGTTGACAAGGCGTATGCCGAAATAAGAAAGCATGCCGCCGTTAAAGGGTTCCGCAAGGGCAAGGTCCCGATGAGCCTGATCGAGAAACACTACGGCGAGAAGATGGCAGAGGACGTCGTCAAGAATCTCGTTAACGATACCTACTTCAAGGCTGTCACCGAAAAGGGGCTCAACCCGGTATCCTACCCGGTCATCGAGAGCGAGCTGCTCAAGAAGGGCGAGCCGTTCAAGTATTCCGCGACCATCGAAGTCTTCCCGGAAGTCGAGCTCAAGGAATACCTCGGTCTCGAGGTTGAGAAGGAGCAGCTGGTGCTCGACCCGGCTGCGGTCGACGCCCGCCTGAAGGAGATGCAGGAGCGCATGGCGCAGCTCGCACCGGCTCCGGAAGGGCATGCCGCCGCCCTGGGCGATTTCGTTACCTTCGACTTCAAGGGTTCCATCGACGGCGTTCCCTTCGAGGGTGGTGCCGCCGAGGACTTCCAGCTCGAACTCGGCTCCGGCCGCTTCATCCCGGGCTTCGAGGACCAGATGGTCGGCCTGACCGTCGGGACCAACGCCACCATCAAGGTCACCTTCCCCGAGAGCTACGGCTCCGCGGAACTGGCTGGCAAACCGGCTGACTTCGAGATCACCGTCAAGGAGATCAAGATCAAGGAGCTCCCCGAGCTGAACGACGAGTTCGCGAAGGAGTTCGGCGAGGAGTTCGAGACCCTGGACCTCCTGAAGGCCAAGCTGGCCGAGATCAACCAGGTCCAGGAAGAGTCCCGCATCAACCACGACCTGCGCGAGAACGTCTTCAGGGTGCTGATCGAGAAGAACCCGGTCGAGGTCCCCGAGGCACTGGTCGACCGCCAGGTCACCATGATGCTGGAGAACACCAAGCAGCGCCTCGCCTCGCAGAGGATGTCCCTGGAAATGATGGGGATGACCGACGACAGCTACAAGGCCCAGTTCCGCGACGCGGCCCGCGACCAGGTCAAGGGTTCCGTCATCGTCGACGCGGTGGCCGAGAAGGAATCCGTCGAGGTGACCGAGGAGGAGTTCCAGGCGCAGATCGCGCAGATCTCCGGCCAGACCGGTCAGCCGCTTGAGAAGGTGGCTCAGCTGTACAAGACCAACGAGCGGGCCAAGGACAGCCTGATGGCCCAGATGAGGGAAGACAAGGCGGTGCAGTTCATCATCGATCGCGCCAAGGTTACCGAGGTCGCCAAGGCGGAAAGCAAATAGGAGATTCCATGCTGGTACCGATAGTAGTGGAGCAGACTGGCCGGGGCGAGAGGTCGTACGACATCTATTCGCGCCTTCTGAAGGACAGGATCATCTTCCTGGGTGGCGGCATCGACGACAACGTCGCCAACCTGGTGATCGCGCAGCTCCTCTTCCTGGAGGCCGAGGATCCCGACAAGGACATCCATCTCTACATCAACTCCCCCGGCGGTGTGGTCACCGCCGGGATGGCGATTTACGACACCATGCGCTACATCAAGGCTCCGGTGTCGACCATCTGCATCGGGCAGGCGGCCTCCATGGGCGCCTTCCTGCTGTCGGGCGGGGAGAAGGGGAAACGGTTCTCCTTGGCCAACTCGCGCATCATGATCCACCAGCCGCTGGGAGGGTTCCAGGGGCAGGCGACGGATATCCATATCCACGCCAAGGAGATCCTGCGCATGAAGGACCAGCTGAATGAACTTCTGGCCGAGCATACCGGTCAGAACGTGGAAAAAGTGGCCGCCGATACCGAGCGCGACTATTTTATGTCGGGCGAAGAGGCTAAGACATATGGTATTATAGATGCCATTGTGACTAGAAACGTCGTCACCGGAGGTGCCAATTGAGCAGAAGAGATGACCGTTCCGATACGCTGATCTGTTCCTTTTGCGGGAAGAGCCAGGAAGAGGTGAAGAAGCTTATTGCGGGGCCTACGGTCTACATCTGCGACGAGTGCATCGAACTTTGCAACGACATCATCGCGGAGGAGTCCAAGCTTGAGGACACCTCCGGGCCGGACGTCCGCAAGCTCCCCAAGCCGCAGGAGATCAAGGAAGTCCTGGACGAGTACGTCATCGGGCAGTCCCGCGCCAAGAAGGTGCTGGCCGTCGCGGTGTACAACCACTACAAGCGCGTCGAGGCGCCCACCAAGCCGGGCGACGTCGAGATGCAGAAGAGCAACATCCTGCTTCTGGGCCCCACCGGTTCGGGCAAGACGCTCCTGGCCCAGACCCTGGCCCGCATCCTCAAGGTGCCGTTCGCCATGGCGGACGCCACCAACCTCACCGAGGCGGGCTACGTCGGCGAGGACGTCGAGAACATCATCCTGACCCTCCTGCAGGCCGCCGACTACGACGTGGAGAAGGCCCAGAAGGGGATCATCTACATCGACGAGATCGACAAGATCGCCAGGAAGTCCGATTCCCCCTCCATCACCCGGGACGTTTCCGGTGAAGGGGTGCAGCAGGCGCTCTTGAAGATCATCGAGGGGACCATCGCCAGCGTCCCGCCCAAGGGTGGCCGCAAGCACCCGCAGCAGGAGTTCCTCAAGGTGGACACCACCAACATCCTCTTCATCTGCGGCGGCGCCTTCCCGGGTCTGGACAACATCATCCAGCAGAGGATCGGCGTGAAGACCCTGGGCTTCGGGGCCGACGTCAAGAAGAAGGTGGAGAAGAAGGCCGGGGAACTGCTGGCCGGGGTGACGCCGGAGGACCTGTTGAAGTTCGGCTTCATCCCCGAGTTCGTCGGGCGCCTCCCCATGCTCGCCTCGCTGTCCGAACTGGACGAGGAGGCCATGGTGCAGATCCTCAAGGAGCCCAAGAACGCGCTGATCAAGCAGTACCAGAAGCTGTTCGAGATGGAGCACGTGAAGCTCAAGTTCACCGACGGCTCCATGATCGCCATCGCCCGCGAGGCGCTGAAGAGAAAGACCGGCGCGCGCGGCCTGCGTTCCATCCTGGAGAACGCGATGCTCGACATCATGTACGAGATCCCGTCCCAGAGCATGGTCAAAGAGGTGGTGATCAGCGAAGAGGTGATCTACAGCAAGGAAAAACCGATCATCGTCTACGAGAACGTGGCCGAAAGCGCCTAACAGGTACATATGACCGAAGAAACCAGCAGCAGACGCAAGAAGAGAGGGAATCCGGAACGGTTCCCTCTCTTTCCTTTACGGGACATAGTGATCTTCCCGCACATGGTGATCCCCCTGTTCGTGGGTCGCGAGAAGTCGGTGCTCGCCCTCGAGGCCGCCATGGCCCAGAACGACAAGCTGATCCTGCTCGCCACCCAGAAGAACGCGAAGACCGAGGACCCTGAGCCGGCGGACATCTACACGGTCGGCACGCTCTGCCAGGTGATCCAGCTCCTCAAGCTCCCCGACGGCACGGTCAAGGTGCTCGTGGAAGGGAAACGGCGCGGCTCCATCGTCTCCTTCAGCGAGCGGACCGATTACTTCGAGGTCGAGGTGGAGACCCTCGCCGAGAAGAGTTCCAACCTGACCGAGGTGGAGGCCTTGAAGCGCGGCGTGCTCGCCTCCTTCGAGAGCTACGTCGAGCTGAATAGCTCGGTGCCGGCCGAGATCCTGCAGTCGGTGCAGGGGATCGCGGATGCCTCCCGCATGGCCGATACCATCGCGCCACACCTAAACCTCAAGGTCGCCCAGAAGCAGGAGCTTTTGGCCGCGGTGCAGCCGGCCCGGCGCATGGAGCGCCTCTTGTCGCTCATGGGCGCCGAGATAGAGATCCTGCAGATCGAGAAGAAGATCCACGCCCGGGTCAAGAAGCAGATGGAGAAGACCCAGAAGGATTACTACCTAAACGAGCAGATCCGCGCCATCCAGAAGGAGTTGGGGGGCAAGGACGAGTTCAAGCAGGAGCTGAGGACCCTGGAGGCGAAGGCCGCCAAGCTGCCGCTCTCGGCCGAGGCCAAGCAGAAGGTGCAGGCCGAGATCAAGAAGCTGAAGGTCATGTCCCCCATGTCCGCCGAGGCGGCCGTGGTGAGAAACTACGTGGACTGGCTGCTCGCGCTTCCCTGGGGCGCCTACGCCGAGGAGAACCGGGACATCCAGGTCGCGCGCGCCCGTCTCGACGGCGACCACTACGGGCTGGAGAAGGTGAAGCTGAGAATCCTCGAGTTCCTGGCGGTGAGCGCGCTCGCCCCGGGAATGAAGGGGCCGATCCTTTGCCTGGTGGGTCCCCCCGGCGTGGGCAAGACCTCGCTGGCGCGCTCCGTGGCCAAGGCCACCGGCCGCGACTTCGTGAAGATGTCGCTGGGCGGGGTGCGCGACGAGGCCGAGATCCGCGGGCACCGGCGCACCTACGTGGGAGCCATGCCGGGGCGCATCATCCAGTCGCTCAAGAAGTGCGGCTCGTCCAACCCCGTGTTCCTGCTGGACGAGATCGACAAGATGACCTCGGACTTCCGCGGCGATCCGGCCTCGGCCCTACTCGAAGTGCTCGACCCGGAGCAAAACGCCTGCTTCAACGACCACTTCCTGGACCTGGACTACGACCTCTCCAAGGTGATGTTCATCACCACGGCCAACTCGAGCCACTCCATCCCGCGGCCGCTTCTGGACCGTATGGAGGTGGTGCGGCTGGACGGTTACACCGAGCACGAGAAGCTCGCCATAGCCCGCGAATACCTGATCCCGAAGCAGGCCGAGACCAACGGGCTCGCCGGCAAGGGGGTCAGCTTCAGCGATGGGGCCCTCTTGGAACTGGTGCGCCGTTACACCCGCGAGGCGGGGGTGAGGAACCTGGAGCGCGAGATCGGCTCGATTTGCCGCAAGATAGCCTTCTCCCTTGCGGAAGGGGGGAAGCTGCGCCGCACGGTGCAGCCAAAGCAGGTCGCCGGCTACCTCGGCCCGCCACGCTACAAGTATGGGGAGATAGGGCAGGAGGACGCCATCGGCCTGGTGACCGGCCTGGCCTGGACCGAGGTGGGAGGGGAGCTCCTCAACATCGAGGTGGTCTCGCTGCCCGGCAAGGGGAAGCTGACCGTGACCGGGAAGCTGGGCGAGGTGATGCAGGAGTCGGCCCAGGCGGCCATGACCTACGTCCGCTCGCGCGGGGAACTTCTCGGCTTCGCCAAGGACTTCTACCAGCACCTCGACATCCATATCCACGTCCCGGAAGGGGCGATCCCGAAGGACGGCCCCTCGGCCGGTATCGCCATGGCGTGCGCGCTTACCTCGGCGCTCACCAGGAGGCCGGTGCGGCGCGACATCGCCATGACCGGCGAGGTGACCCTGCGCGGCACCGTGCTCCCCATCGGCGGCTTGAAGGAGAAACTTCTCGCCGCGGGGCGCGGCGGCATCCGCACCGTCTTGATCCCCAGGGAGAACGAGAAGGACCTGGCCGAGGTGCCCAAGGAGATCCTGGCCGGGCTCACCGTGCACCCGGTGGCGCACATGGACGAGGTGCTCGGCCACGCGCTGCTGGCGCCGGTGGGGCTCCCTGCAGCCGCTCTGTACGCGGATGCAGCCCAAACGGCCGGTGACACCCCGGTGGTACCGCACTAGAAAAAAAATTAGAAAAAAGGTTGACACTCAGAACGAAGCTCTGGTATATAGTGTCTTCACTTTTGCGATGCATACCTAGGAGGAGCTAATGAATAAGGCAGAACTGGTAAGCGCCATTGCCGACGAAGCACAGTTGACCAAGGTTGATGCTGACAAGGCTCTCACTGGGATTCTTGACGCACTGACCAACTGCCTCGCTGCCGGCGACAAGGTAACCCTGGTCGGCTTCGGCACCTTCAGCGTCGCCGAGCGCGCCGCCCGCACCGGTCAGAATCCGCAGACCGGTAAGAAGATCGAGATCGCGGCTTCCACCGCTCCGAAATTCAAGCCGGGCAACACCTTGAAAGAACTGATCAACGGTTAACACGATCCCGGTTTACGGGATGTAGTAGATGCGGGGTTGTAGCTCAGTCGGTTAGAGTGCCAGCCTGTCACGCTGGAAGTCGCGGGTTCGAGCCCCGTCAACCCCGCCATATTAAATCATTTTGGGTGAATAGCTCAGCTGGGAGAGCGCCAGCCTTACAAGCTGGATGTCGGGGGTTCGATCCCCTCTTCACCCACCACAAGAAACATCGTTCAACGTTCTACGTTCAACGTTCCAACTTCAGAGGCGACAGGTGGTGACACCGGTTCCTCTCGCCCGGTAACGGATTAACAAGTTGGGGTTGTAGCTCAGTCGGTTAGAGTGCCAGCCTGTCACGCTGGAAGTCGCGGGTTCGAGCCCCGTCAACCCCGCCATTACAAGGAAAGGCCGCCCATCCAGGCGGCCTTTCCTTTTTTTCGTTGCGGCGACCGCCCCGCCGAGACACCTCCAGCCCCGGCGCCTTTGCCGCAATCCCTTTAGCTTGACTTGCCCGATCAAAATCGTTTATCCTCTGCGAGGTTCGTCGTCGGGCGGTGAAGTGCCCGAAGCGCTCCTGATTTTGCGGTTTTAGCCGTTCAATGCAAACGGAAAGAGAGCCCCCCTTGAAACCCATCAAGCCTATCGTGGTGATCCCCACCTACAACGAAAGAGACAACCTGGAAAAACTCGTCAGGCAGGTCCTGTCCCTGAACCCCGCTCTGGAACTGTTGGTGGTGGACGACAATTCCCCCGACGGCACCGGCGATCTCGCCGAGAGTCTGGCTGCGGAGACGGGGCGGGTCTCGGTGCTGCACAGAAGCGGCAAACTCGGGCTGGGCTCCGCCTACCGCGAGGGGTTCGCCAGGGCGCTCGACATGGGCGCCGACCTGGTGGTGCAGATGGACGCGGACTTCTCGCACGACCCCGCCATGATCCCCTACTTCTTCGAGGAGACCCGCCAGGCGGACCTGGTGATCGGGTCGCGCTACCTGAACGGGGTGAGCGTGGTGAACTGGCCGCTGCGCCGGCTCATGCTGAGCTACTTCGCCAGCGTCTACACCAGGGTCATCACCGGCCTCACCATCTCCGACTGCACCAGCGGGTTCAAGTGCTTCCGCGCCGAGGCGCTGCGGGCCATCGACCTCTCCAGCATCCGCTCGGACGGCTATTCGTTCCAGATCGAGATGAACTACCGCTGCAAGGAGAAGGGGTTCCGCATCAGCGAGGTCCCCATCATTTTCATCGACCGTCATGCCGGCACCTCGAAGATGTCGAAAAAGATCGTCCGCGAGGCGGTGCTCATGGTCTGGAAACTCAAGCTGGGGTCGCTGCTGCGCGCGGTGCTCCCCAAGAGGAGGGGGTAATGGCCTCGACGCTGTGGTCGATCGTCTGCGTGGCCGGGGTGTGGGGCTTCGTGATCTGCACCATCTTCTTCATCCTGCGCGCCTTTCCCGCCCGGGACCGTTTCGAGGGGAGAGCCGCCCTCAGGTGGGGGGCGGGGGTGCTGCTGTTCTTCGTCGTCTGGGTTCTCGGCATGATGCAGGCCTGACGCCGTTGTAGACAGGATCTGGTCCCCTTTTGCTGTTTTAATTCTCTCACATTTGTGGTACTCATAAGTTCTTATGCCCGTTTATACCTGTAAAATAGGGTCCTCCGACGGCCGAATCCTCATCAAGGAATTCGACTCTGTCAATGAGGCTCTGCTGCGTCAGAGTCTGGAGGAACAGGGGTATGTCGTATTCGAGGTGCGCAAGAAGCCGTTCCAGTTCCTGCTGGACTCCGGCCTCGGCCGCAAGAAGATCGGCAACAAGGACCTGCTGCTCTTCAACCAGGAACTGCTGGTGCTCCTGAAGGCGGGGCTTCCCATCATCCAGGCGCTGGACACCATCCTCGAGTCCGGCACCGGGAAGTTGAGCGAGATCCTGAACACGGTCAGGGAGGACATCAAGGGGGGGCTTTCGCTCTCGGCCGCCTTCGAGAAGTACCCCAGGGTCTTTCCGCAGCTGTACATCGCCTCGATCCGTGCCGGCGAGCGGACCGGCGACCTGCCTCAGACCATCAGGCGCTACATCGCCTTTTTGAAGAGGACCGAGGGGTTCCGCGGCAAGATCATCGGGGCCCTGTTCTACCCGGCCATTCTGATCGCCGTCGCCTTCCTGGCCATCGCCGTGCTCCTGATCTACGTGGTGCCGACCTTCAGCACCATCTACGCCGACTCAGGCAACGCGCTGCCGGTGCCGACCCAGATGCTGATCAATCTCACCGGGTTCCTGCGGCACTACCTGCTCGTCTTCGTGGCGCTCGTCTTCGTGGCCGCGACCCTCTTTCGGCGCTGGAAGGAGACCGAGTCGGGGCGCTACGCCGTGGACGGCATGAAGATCAAGACCCCGTTGGTGGGAGCCGTGGTGATCCGTTACGCGCTGTCGGGGTTCACCCGGACCCTGGCCACGGTCCTTGGCTCCGGTATCCCGCTTGTCGAAGCCATGCGGATGGCGGTGGGGACCTTGAACAACAAGGTGCTGGAACGCGGTCTGCTCATGGCCGTACACCGGGTGGAGGAGGGGAGCAAGCTCTCCACCGCCCTCGATAACATGAAAATGCTCCCCCCCCTGGCGCTGCGCATGCTGTCGGTCGGCGAGACCACCGGTGCCCTGGAGGAGATGCTCGGGGACATCTCGGACTACTTCGAGGACGAGATCGAGAGGAGCCTTCAGGTGCTAACGACCGCCATCGAGCCCGCCATCATGATCGTCATGGGGGTGGTCATCGGTACCATCATCATCACCATGTACCTGCCGATCTTCAAGATCGCCAGCACCGTCAGCTAGAGGGAACATGCTGAAGCCGTTCAAAAGACAAAGGCTGGGCGACATCCTCCTGGAGCGGGGCGAACTCACCAACGATCAACTCGCCTACGCGCTGGACAAGCAGCAGAGCACCAAGGAACGCCTCGGGGTCATCTGCATCGCCGACGGGCTGATCACCGATGTGGTGCTGGCCCAGGCCCTGGCGCACCAGTTCGCCATGGAGTTCATCGACCTCACCGGCCTGCGTCCCGACGAATCGCTGTTCAACATCGTCCCCCCCGACGTGATGTTCCGCTACCATTTCGTGCCCCTGGAACTGCAGGGGGACCTCCTGGTGGTGGCTATCTCCGACCCCACGGCGGTGCTGCAACTGGACGAGATTTCCCTGCTTCTGGAACGCCCGCTCACCTTCAAGGTGGCTGCGGAATCGGAGATCGCCCATCTCCTGAAGCGGGGCGAGGGGACCAGCCGCGTCCTGAAGGAAGTCTCCGAGGACTTCATGCTGCAGCTGGTGACCGAGACCGAGAAGGGGGAGGAAATCCTCTCCGTCGAGAACGTCTCCGCCGACACCAGTCCCATCATCAAGCTGGTCAACTCCACCATCCTGGACGCCCTCACCCGGCGCGCCTCCGATATCCACATCGAGACCGCCCAGGAAGGGGTCATCATCAAGTACCGTATCGACGGGGTGCTCTACAAGGCCACCGACCCCATTGACAACCATTTCCAGGGGCCGCTCATCTCCAGGCTCAAGGTCATGAGCGAACTCGACATCTCCGAGCGGCGCATCCCGCAGGACGGCAGGTTCAAGGTCAGGATCGGCGCCAAGTCCATCGACTTCCGCGTCTCGATCATGCCCAGCGCCTTCGGTGAGGACGCGGTCATCCGTATCCTGGACAAGGAAAGCATCGCCAGCGACCTGCGGGGGCTCACCCTCGAGACGCTCGGCATGGCGTCCCACGAGATCAAGCGCTTCCGGAAGATGATCAAGGAGCCCTACGGCATGGTCCTGGTCACCGGCCCCACCGGTTCCGGCAAGACCACCACGCTCTACGGTGCCCTCACCGAGATCCACACCGGCCTCGAGAAGATCATCACCATCGAGGACCCGGTCGAATACGTCCTCTCCGGCATCACCCAGATCCCGGTCAACGAGAAGAAGGGGCTCACCTTCGCCCGCGGCCTGCGTTCGGTGCTGCGCCACGACCCGGACAAGATCATGGTCGGCGAGATCCGCGACTCCGAGACCGCGCAGATCGCGGTGCAGTCGGCGCTCACCGGCCACCTGGTGTTCACCACCGTGCACGCCAACAACGTCTTCGACGTGATCGGGCGCTTCACCCACATGGGGATCGACCCGTACAACTTCGTCGCCTGCCTCAACTGTGTCATGGCGCAGCGCCTGGTCCGAAAGATATGCCCCTCCTGCAAGAAGGCGGTCACGGTCTCCGACGAGGAACTGCGCGAGTCGGCCATCGACCCGGAGCGTGCCCGCGGCGTCACCCTGTACGAGGCGCGCGGCTGCGACGACTGCAACGGCACCGGTTACCGGGGGCGTTCCGCCATCGTGGAGCTCCTCGATCTCAACGACGAGATCCGCGAGCTGATCATCTCCAAGGCCCCCATCGCCGCCCTGAAAAAGGCAGCCAAGGCGGCTGGCACCATGTTCCTCAGGGAATCGGCCGTGGCCAAGGTGCTGGCCGGCGAGACGACGATTAAGGAGATCAACCGTGTCACCTTCGTGGAATAGGTGCCAGACATGCTGATGTTCGGGAAAAGTCTTGGGCTGGAGCTCTCCGCCGCCGGGTTCAGTTTCGCGCTGGCCAGTGGCGGCAAGACCCCCACGGTCGAGGCGGGGCTCACGCTGCCGTTCGCGCCGGGACTGCTGACCCTGTCGCGTCGCGACCCCAACGTTACCGACGGCAAGGCCTTCGTCGCCGCGCTCAAGGAGGCGCACCTGCGTCTTTTGACCAAGGAGCGCAGCGTGAGCGTGTCGCTGCCGGATGCCGTGGGACGCGTGGTGCTCCTCGACCTCGAGGCGCGCTTCAAAAACCGCGAGGAGGGAGCGGACGTCATCCGCTGGAAGCTCAAGAAGAGCCTCCCCTTCGACATCGGGGCCGTGCACCTGGATTACCAGACCCTGGAGGAGAAGGAAAACGGGGCGGTTTCGCTTTTGGTCTCGCTGATCTCGCGCCCGGTGGTGCAGCAGTACGAGGCGCTCCTCGTCGAGGCGGGGCTTGAGCCCAAGCTGATCGATTTCACCTCGTTCAACCTGTACCGGCTTTTCCAGCCCAGGCTCGACCTCTCCGAGGACGGCGCCCTCGTCACCTTCTACCAGGGGGCGATGACGGTGTTGATCTTCAACGGCGGCGTGCTGAGCTTCTACCGGACCAAGGAGGGGGTGGGGGAGGTGCAGAACCTGTTCCGCGAGGTGAACAGCTCCTTCCTGGTCTACAAGGACCAGTACCCCAGCCATAGCGTGAGCGAGGTATTCTGCGCCGCCGCCCCTGGCGATGCCGAGTCGTTCCGTGCCCTTGTGGCTGAGGCGAGCGGGCTGGAACCGGTGCTGCTCGACCTGGAGCGCCTGGTACTGCAGGCACCCGCCCTGGGGGTGGACCGGCCCGGGTTGCATGCGCTGGCCGGTGCCATCGGGGCCGCCTTGAGGAGCCTGTGACATGAAACTGACCATCAACCTGGCCACCAGGCGTTACGTCAACCTGCGCCAGCTCAACGCGATCCTGGCCGCCTCTTTCGTCATCTTGGTCCTGCTTCTGGTGTACCTGGTGCGCGAGGTTGCCAACAACCAGGTCGAGATCAACAAGATCAAGAGCCAGAGCGCCGCCGCGAGCAGCGGTCCCGTCGGGGTCGCTCCGGTTCCGGCCGAGCAGATGAAGGACCTGGAGACGAAGATCGCCTTCGCCAACACCCTCATCGATCGCAAGGCCATGAACTGGCTCGAGCTTTTGGACAAGCTGGAGCTGGTGGTTCCCGCCGGGGTCGCGCTCACCCAGGTGGAGCCGTCGGTGCAGGACCAGACCCTGAAGCTGACCGGCATGGCTCTGACGTTCGACAACCTGCGCGCCCTTTTGGAAAACATGGAGCGGTCCCCCAATTTTTCCGAGGTATACCTTTTGGGCCAGAGCGAACGCAAGATGGGGAAGACTCAGCAAGGTTTCGGCTTCTCACTCTCCTGCAAGGTCGGTAACCGATGAACTACCAGATGCTACTCGACATGATCGCCGCCCGGCGCACCGCCTTCGCGTTCATCGCCTTCCTGGCGCTACTCGTCTTGGGGCTGGAGGCGTATGTCTCGACCTACCAGCGCCCGGAACTGGAGAGGGTTCAGCAGGCGTGGTTCGCCAAGCGTGACGCCTTGGCCCGCGGCGAGACCCAGGCGGACGCCACCAGGTACCAGCAGGGGATGCGTGATTTGGAGGAGTTTCGCAAGCATCTCGTCCCCAAAAAGGACTTTGCCGCGCTGATGAGCAAGCTTTACGGCACGGCCAAAAGCAATTCGCTGACGCTGTCGGGCATCACCTACAAGCCGGGCAAGGTGAAAGGCAAGGGCAGCCAGATCGTGACCTACGGCATCTCCTTCAACGTGGTGGGCAAGTACGGCTCCGTGAAGAGCTTTCTGGCCGACTTGGTGCGCTACCCGGAGATGCTGGTCGTGGACGCCGTCTCCCTGAGCAACTCCAGCCCGACCGAGGAGAAGGTCGATCTCAAGATCCAGACCACGGTCTACCTGACGGAGGGGGCATGAATCGCCAGAAACTAGCGCTTTTCCTGCTGCTCCTCGTCCTGGCCGGGGCCATCGTCTACGCCGTCGTGCGGACGCCACGGCAGCAGCAGGTGACCACGCTCAAGAACCAGCCGGGCGCCAAGGCCACCGTGCTCAGGAAGCAGCCCGGCGCCGCGCCCAAAGCGGCCGCCAACGCCGGCGGCGCGCTGCACCTTGATCTGTTGCGGCGCGAGCAGCCCGGCTTCAGCGGTTTCCGGCGCAACATCTTCTCCCCCATCTTCCGGGAGGAAGAGAAGCTGTCCGGTCTCAAGCTGCCGCCGCCTCCCCCGCCGCCCAAAAAGCTGCCGACGCTCCCCGCGACGATGCCGACGCCGGTGGAAGCTCCGCCTCCCCCCCCGCCTCCCCCCACCGCGGAGCAGTTGGACGATGCCGAACTGGGCAAGTTCGTGTTCATCGGCTTCCTCAAAAAGGGCGGGGAGAGAACGGTATTCCTCTCCAAGGGTGGCGAAATCTTCCTCGCCAAGAAGGGAGGGCAGGTGGGGCCGAGGTTCCAGGTCTCCAACGTCACCGATGAAGCCATCACCATCAAGTCGATCCAGACCGACCGGCAGCTGGTGATTCCGCTGGTAGAAAACAGGTCGCTCAGCACGCGCCGCCCCGGTATCAGTCCAAGGCCTTAAGGAGCAACTTCATGCATAGACTAAGATCGATCTCAACCTTGATGCTGCTGACCCTGGCCCTTTCCGGCTGTGCGTCGGGACGCACCGCCTTCAGCAAGGCGGAGCAGCTCGAACGCGAGGGGAACCTGGACGCCGCGTTGGTCAAGTATGCCGAGGTGGCCTCCAAGCACCCCGATGTCGGTGAATACCGGGTGAAGCTGATCAACGTAACCGAGGCGGCCGCCAAGGTGCACTTCAAGAGGGGGGAGGCGTTCTTCGAGAAGAAGAACTACGACGAGGCCCTCAGGGAGTTCCAGAGCGCCTACGCCATGGACCCGACCTACGTCGAGGCGAAGGCCCGCGGTGATCAGGCGCTCAAGATGAGAAACGCCCTGACCTACCTCCAGGAGGGGGCGGACTTCGAGCGGGATCACAAGCTGCGCGAGGCGATGACTTCCTACCAGCACGTACTCCAGTTCCAGCCGGACAACAAGGCCGCCAGGGAGGGGCTCGACCGCATCCTGGCCGGCAAGAAGCAGAAGCTGGACGGCTTCGAGTTGAACCTGAAGTCCACCAAACCGATCACCTTGAAGTTCAAGGACGCCAAGCTCAAGGACATCTTCAACATCCTCACCCAGCTCTCCGGGATCAACTTCGTCTTCGACGAGGGGGTGAAGGACGTGAACGTATCGCTGCACCTGGAAAACGGCAGCTTCCAGCAGGCCATGGAGCTCCTCACCGGGATGCAGAAACTGGACAAGAAGGTGCTCAACGAGAGCACCATCATCATCTATCCCAAGACTCCTGACAAGATCAAGCAGTACGAGGAACTCTTCGTCCAGACCTTCTACCTGAACAAGCTCGACGCGAAGAAGGCGGTGAACCTGGTGCGCACCATGCTCCAGGTGAAGAAGATCTACGTGAACGAGGAGGCCAACGCCCTCGTGATCCGCGACACCCCCGAAGTGGTGGAGGTTGCGCGCAAGATCCTCGAGGCCAACGACGTTCCCGACGCCGAGGTGCTTCTCGAGGTCGAGGTGTTCGAGCTTTCCAAGAAGGATTCGGAGACTTTCGGGATGCTCCTGTCCCGGTACGCGACCTCGCTCGGGGTGACCGCCCCCGGCACGACGACGTTTCTCGCTGACAGCCTGAGTTCGACCACGACGACATCCTCGACGACTACCGGCACGCCGGCCTCGACTCCGACCAACATCAGCAACCTGCTGAACACGTTCAAGGTGAGAGGCTACAACGGATGGCTGACGGTGCCGAGCGCGACCTTCAACTTCGGCAAGACCCTCTCCAACGGCGAGACGCTCTCCAACCCGAAGATCAGGGTGAAGAACCGCGAGAAGGCGAAGTTCAACGTCGGTACCCGCGTGCCGATCACCACGACCTCTTCCACCTCCACCGGCACCAGCGTCAACGTCCAGTACGTCGACGTCGGGGTCAAGGTGAACGCCGAGCCGACTATCCAGCTGAACAACGAGGTGTCCATCAAGCTGGGCCTCGAGGTGAGCTCGATCCTGCAGAAGGAAGCCGTCGGTACGGACAAGGCGACCACCGTCGTCACCATTGGTACCAGGAACCTCGATACCGTTCTTTCCCTCAAGGACGGTGAAACCAGCATCATCGGAGGACTGATCCAGAAAAACAAGACCGACAGTAAGGATAAGGTGTTCCTCCTGGGGGACATCCCTATTCTGGGCTCGCTGTTCTCCAACACCACCGACGCCAACGACAAGAGTGAACTGCTGCTCGCCATCACCCCGCGCATCGTGCGTGGCGTGACCGTGCCCGACAACGACGTGGCTGCCTTCTGGTCCGGGCGCGAGGACGAACCGTCCACCAACAAGCCCTACCAGTCCTTCGTCGAGCCCGAGTTTGCCGACACCGCCGCGGTCAAGGCCGCTCCCGCCAAGGGGGCTCCGGCCAAGGGGGCTCCGGCCAAAAAGGCCGTTCCGGCTCCGGCCGCTCCTGGTGTTCCTGCCGCTCCGGGCGCTCCCGCTGTCCCGGGTGCTCCCGTTGTCCCGGGTGCTCCGGCCGCCGCCGTTCCGGGTGCCGAGACCGCGACCGCACCGGGTGCCGAGGCTGCGGTGACCGCCGTCGAGGGCGAGACTGCAGTCGAGGTGCCGGCCGAGCCGGGTGCCGAGGCTCCCGCCGCGGCCACTGTCCCGGCCCAGGCGCCAAGCCCGGCCGAGGCTGGCGCCGCCGCGAACGCGGCCGCCGCGGCCGCCGCGGCTGCCGCCAAGGCCCCGCCCAAACCGGCCGCCTCGCCGGTCCCGCTCGAGAAGGCCCTGCTCGCCCTGAGCCTTCCATCCTCGGTAAAGCTGAACGACCAGTTCTCCGTTCAGGTCAACGTCTCCGGCATGAAGGACCTGGAGAAGGCGGTGTTCGTGCTGAGCTACGATCCCAAGATTCTCGAGGCGGTGGCACAGACCGAAGGGGCGATGCTCAAGGAGACCGGGAAGCCCTCGAACTTCCAGGCCTTCGCCGACAAGAAGAAGGGCGAGGTGTGGATGTCCGGCAGCAAGGGGGAGGGGGGCAGCGGCAACGGTGTGCTGGCCCAGGTCACTTTCAAGGCGATCGGCCAGGGGAGCACGCCGCTTTCCTTCTCGAACACCAGTTTCACCCAGAAAGGGGGCGCGCAGATCGCCGTGACCCCGTTCAAGTCAGTAGTGGAGGTAAAGTAGCCCTCGGGCTCTCGCCGCGATGTGGAACATCCTTAAAGACAAAAGGGGGCTCAGCCTGATCGAGATGGTGGTGACCATGGTCATCCTCACCATGCTCGCCTCGCTGATCGTCCCCTCGGCCCAGATGGCCTCAAAGCGGACCAAGGAGATCGAGCTCAGAAGGAACCTGCGCGAGATCAGGTCCGCCATAGACGAGTACAAGAAAAACTACGACAAGGCGCAGTCGGACCAGAAAACGGTGCAGGTGGTGAACGCCACCGGCTATCCCAAGACGCTAGACCTGCTGGTGGAGGGTGATGATTTCGGCGGGCTGGTCAAGGAGAAGAAGAAGTTCCTGCGCCGCATTCCCACCGATCCCTTCCACAAGGCACAGGAGGGGGAGCCCAAATGGGGGATGCGCTCTCATGCCGACGAGCATGACAGCACCACCTGGGGGGGCGAGGATGTTTTCGACGTCTATTCCCTAAGCGACGGCGTCGCCATCGACGGCACGAAATACAAGGATTGGTGAACCTCATGTTGAAGAGGATACTGAAAAGTCAGCGAGGATTTACCCTGATAGAGCTGATGATTGTCGTCACCATCGTCGGCATTCTCGCGGCCATAAGCGCGCCCAACTACCAGTGGGGCATCATCAGGGCCCGCGAGGCGGTGCTGCGGGAAGACCTGTACACCATGCGCTCCACCATCGACCAGTACTACGCCGACCAGGGGAAATACCCCGAGACGCTGCAGGAACTGGTCGACAACAAGAACAAGTACCTCAGGGAGATACCCAAGGACCCCTTCACCAAGTCCAAGGACACCTGGGTGGTCACCGCGCCCCCCGCGACGGACACCCCCACCGAGGGGGGGAGTGGCGGGGTCTACGACGTGCACAGCGGTTCCCCCCTGGTCGGCAGCGACGGCAAGCCGTACAACGAATGGTAGTCACGAGGCTCACACAACGATGATCCAAATGCACAACGTTTTCATGTCGTACCAGCCCGAATCGAGCGCGCTGGCCGATATAAATCTCAAAATCCCCAAAGGGGATTTTGTTTTTTTGACCGGGCAGTCCGGGGCGGGCAAGTCGACGCTCTTGAAACTGATCTACGCCGACCTCACCCCCACCCGGGGACAGGTGCTGATCGACGGGGTCAACCTGACCAGGCTCTCCCGCTCCCAGGTTCCCCTGTTGCGGCGCTCCATCGGGGTGGTGTTCCAGGACTACAAGCTGCTCCCCAACCGGACCGTGCTGGAGAACGTGGCCATCACTCTGGAGGTGCTCGGCTGGGGCAAGCGCGACATCGGCAAGAAGGTCTACCACATCCTGAAAAGGATGGGGATCGAGGACAAGGTCAACGCCACGCCGCTGAGGCTCTCCGGCGGCGAGCAGCAGCGCGTGGCGCTGGCGCGCGCCCTGGTCAACGACCCGAAGATCCTGGTGGCGGACGAGCCTACCGGCAACCTCGACGACGAGAACAAGGAGGCGATCCTCTCCATCTTCAAGGAGGCCAACAACCGCGGCACCACGGTGGTGGTGGCGACCCACGACCGCCGCGTCATCGAGAACTCCCACCGCAGGGTGATCAGGCTGGAGAAGGGAAGCATCGTGGAGACGCCCGATCTCTTCGCGGGACAGGCGGCCCCGGCGGCCTCCCTGCTGGAGGTGCCCGATGTCCAAGGCTAACAAGGGGGGGGTGCGCCCCAAGCTCGAGCAGGAAGGTTTCTTCGGCAGGTTTTCCTATTTCACCAGCCGCGCCTTCGCCAACCTGCGCCAGAACGTCTTCGTCAGCGCCGTCACCGTCGGCACCATCGCGCTGGCGCTTTTGATCGCCTCGCTCTTTCTCCTGGTCTACGTGAACCTGGAGGGGATGGCGGAGGGGTGGAGCGACAAGGTGCAGGTGACCGCCTACTTCGACCAGGAACCGGCGCCGCTCGCGGTCGCCGCGATGAAGGGGAGGGTGCAGGCCATCGCCGGCACCTCCAAGGTCGTTTTCGTGAGCCAGGCGGAGGCCGAGAAGAGGCTGAGAAGCCGCCTGAAAGGGCAGGAATCGCTCCTGGAGGGGATCACGCCCGACGTGCTCCCGGCGTCTTTGGAGATCAGGCTGGACCATGACCACCGCGACACCGAAGCGGTGGCCGCCTACGTGAGAAAGCTCAAGCAGGTCCAGGGGATCAAAGAGGTGCAGTACGGCGAGGAGTGGGTGAAGCGCTTCAACTCGTTCATGAACCTGTTCCGGCTCATGGGGGCGCTTTTGGGGAGCTTTCTGACCGTCACCGTGCTCTTCATCGTTTCCAACACCATCAAGCTGACCATCTACGCCAGGAAGGACGAACTGGAGCTGTTGGGGCTGGTCGGGGCGACCCGCTTCTTCATCAAGGCCCCCTTCCTGATCGAGGGGATCCTGCAGGGGGCTGCGGGTGCGGTCATCTCCCTGGTCGCCCTTTCGGGGTGCTACTTCGCGTTCCTGAAAAACGCCGGCGACTTCCTCGGCATCAACCCGGCTTCGGCGGGGCTCTCCTTCCTCCCCGCCACCCACCTGGCCGGGGTGGTCCTGGGAGGGGTGCTGCTTGGGTTCATCGGCAGCGCGACCTCGCTCAAGAGGTTCATAAACGTCTAGCATGGGTCACTTTACCGCCAAAGTACTGCTTGTCCTCGCCCTCCTCTCTCCCGCGCTTTGCCGCGCCGGGGCCAACGAGGAGCTGCAGAACATCAAGAAGCAGATCAAGGAGAAGAACCGCCTCATCACCAAGACCCAGAAGGTGGAGACCAAGGTCTCGGGGGAACTGGTGCAGATCCAGAAATCGCTCGCCGAGAAGCAGTCCAGCCTGACCGCCCTGGGGCGCGACCTGGCCGGTGTCGAGAAGGGGATCGACAGGACCCACGAGGAGATCGAGCGGGAGCGCCAGGAAGCCGAGCGCAAGAAGGCGCAGATCAACCGTCGCATGGCGGCGCTCTACAAGGGGGGCGATACCGGCAACCTGCGCGTCTTCTTCTCCTCGGAATCATTCCCGCAGATGAGCGAGAACCTGCGCTACATGCGCGGCATCCTGGAGAACGACAAGAAGCTTTTCCAGCAGTACAACGAGAACCTGGAGCGGCTGAACAAGCTCAAGGAACGCCTGGAGCAGGAGGCGGTCAAGAAAGAGGGGCTGCGCCGTTCCATCGAGGCGAAGAAACGGGAGATCGAGCAGGAAAAGAGCCGCAAGGCGACCTACCTGGTCAAGGTGCGCCAGGACAAGCAGAGCTACCTCGCCTCGCTCAAGGAGCTGCAGGCCAACGCGAGCCGCCTGCAGAGCATGATTCAAAGGCTTGAAGCCAAAAGTAGAAAAGCGTATAGTTCCAAAGGTCGTCCCGCCAAGGGGAGCGAACCGGCCCGTCCCGGTGTGACCGCCAAGGCCACCCCGGTTCCCAACCAGGGGCTGGGCGCCCAGAAAGGGCGGCTCTCGCTGCCGGTGCGCGGCACCATCGTGGACCGTTTCGGAAGGCATAAACACCCCGAGTTCGATTCCTTTACTGTCAGTAACGGGATCTCAGTGGCAGCCCCCGCCGGCAGTGCCATCCACGCGATATATGACGGCGAAGTGATTTTTGCCGACTATTTCAAAGGCTATGGTAATATGATCATCGTCGATCATGGCGACGGGTTCTTCAGTCTCTATGCCCACGCCTCTTCCATTGCCAAGAGGGTCGGCGCCAAGGTGTCGAAAAACGACGTACTAGCCAGCGTGGGCGATCTTGACTCAACCAAGGGGCCCATGCTCTATTTCGAGATCAGATACCAGGGGAAGCCGGTGGATCCGTCCCCCTGGTTCAGATAAGCAGGGTATCGCAAGAAAACTCCAGGGAGGCAAAATGTTCAAGGGCAGCAATTTCAAAAAGACAACCCTGTTTGTCACTACCGTTGCAGTGCTGACGCTCGTCATCGCGTTCGGCGTGCAACGCAGATGTGCCGCCCAGGGCGGCGGCAACGACTACCAGTCCATCGAGCTGTTCACCGATGTACTCGCCATCGTCAAGAAGAGCTACGTCGAGGAAGTCGACACCAAGAAGCTGGTCTACGGCGCCATCAACGGCATGCTCTCCTCGCTCGACCCGCACAGTTCCTTCATGCCTCCCGAGACCTACAAGGAGATGAAGATCGACACCAAGGGCGCCTTCGGCGGCCTGGGCATCGAGATCACCGTGAAGGAGGGGATCCTGACCGTCATCTCCCCGATCGAGGACACCCCGGCCTTCAGGGCGGGTATCAAGGCGGGCGACCAGATCCTCAAGATCGATGACAAGTTCACCAAGGACCTCACCATAACCGACGCGGTGAAGCGGATGCGCGGCATCAAGGGGACCAAGGTCACCCTGACCATCATGCGCGAAGGGTTCGACAAGACAAAGGAATTCGTCCTGGAGCGCGACATCATCCAGGTCAAGAGCGTGAAGTACAAGGTCCTCGACGACGGCTACGGCTACATCAGGGTTTCGCAGTTCCAGGAGAAGACCGACGACGACCTGGAAAAGGCGCTGCAGGCGCTGCAGGCCGACAAGAAACAGTTGAGGGGCCTGGTGCTCGACCTCAGGAACGATCCCGGCGGGCTCCTCGACCAGGCGGTCCGCGTCTGCGAGCACTTCGTTCCCGAAGGGAAGCTGATCGTGTACACCGAGGGGCGCGAGAAGGACTCCCAGATGCGCTTCACCTCGAGGAAGAGCCACAAGCAGGGCGAGTACCCCATCGTGGTGCTGATCAACAGCGGTTCGGCCTCCGCCTCCGAGATCGTGGCCGGCTGCCTGCAGGACCACAAGCGCGCGGTCATCATGGGCACCCAGAGCTTCGGCAAGGGTAGCGTGCAGACCATCATCCCGCTGTCGGACAACTCGGGCCTCAGGCTCACCACCGCCCGCTACTTCACCCCGAGCGGCCGCTCCATCCAGGCCAAGGGGATCACCCCGGACATCGTCGCCGAGCGCGTGGAGATGGCCGCAACCAGCGAGAAGAAGGAAGGGATGCACATCCGCGAGAAGGACCTCGAGAACCATTTCGAAGGGGACAAGAAGGACGAGCAGGACGACAAGAAGGTGAAACCGGCTCCCTACAAGACCGACGAGATGTTCAAGAACGACTCCCAGGTGCTGCGCGCCCTCGACCTCCTCAAGGGGTGGGACATCCTGAAGAGCATGGGAAAACTCCCCTCCTAAGGCAGGCGGGGGTCACCAGGGTACGATGACAGGAAGGGGTGGCCAGACGGCCACCCCTTCTTTTTTGCGGTCGCCCCTCCCGCCTGTCCGGGGGGCTCGCTTGACAGCCCACCCGGGGGTCAGTAAAGTAAACAGCCAGTCAGCTCCGGCAGTTGTTTCCCATCCCCCAAGGCACCGAGGTGACCATGACCAGGCAGACCCACTGGCTGCTTCTTTTCCTCTTACTCATCCTCACCGCTACCCCCGCCTTCGCCTTGCCGACACTCACCATATCCTCGCCCGGATCCGACGGCGTCTTCGTGTTGCGCGGCGACCAGATGGACGGTGTCGCGGGGCTCGACATCAGCATCGGCTACGATTCCGCCACCCTGGGCAACCCGCGGGTGACCATGGGGAAGCTGGTGCAGGGGATGATGAGCGCCGCCAACCCCGGCAACCCGGTCCGGATCGCCGTCGTCGGCACGCGCGCCCTCACCGGCAGCGGCATCGTCGCCAGCATCGCCTTTGACCGGACCGGCAGCTCGCCCGGCGTCGTGACGTTGGTCACCGGGACGCTGATCGACGCCAGCGGCAAGAAGGTTGCCATGGCTCAGCCGACCATCGTCAATCCCACAGCCGTCGTGACCGCGGACGGCAGCGGCACCGGGACGGAGCAGGCCGGGCAGGAGGCGAAAAGCGACACCGTTCCGGGAGGCGCCACCCCCGTCGTGCCACGCCCGGTGATGGTTGGAGGGACGGTGACCATGCCGGGCCAGGAAACCGCCACGGTGCAGGAGGTGACACCGGTCCAAGAGAGCGCGACCTCGGCGGAGAGCCCTTCGCCCCGGTTGACCGCGCCGGCGGTCAAGAAGCGGCTACGTACCAAGAAGGCGCAGCTGGAAGGCGAGGAGCCGCCGCTGGACCGGGAAGAGAACCCGCCCCCCCCCGAGCAGGAGGCGCCGCCGGCACCTGAGAGCGGTAAGCCCCGGCCCCAGGTGACCCAGCCGGTGGCACTGACCAGCGTGCTGGACCGCTTCAAGGCGTTCCAGGGGGAGCGGACCCCGGCCAACCTGGTCGCCCTATTTCGCCAGGACGCCCCCGTTTCCTACAGCCAGCTCCCACCGGTGGCCATCGCCGACGGCAAGTCCACGGTGACCTTGGTGATCGGCATGGCGACGGGCGATGTCACTCCCAGCTTCACTTTCAGCGGGTGCACCTACGTCTCGCACCGGCGTACGGAAGCGGGGTGGGAAATCCAAGCCAGGCCGAAGCGGGATGTGGTGCAGGCCGCGGTCACCATGCTCTACAACGGTTTGCGCCAAGAGTTCCCGCTGACGGTGGCGCCCAAGGTCGCACTGGTGCCGGGGAAGTCGCGGCCGGTGAAGGAGAGCGATTTCGAGCGCTTTCTGAAAGAGCGGGGGACTCCGACCCGCCCGCGCTACGATCTCAACAAGGACGGCCGTCGCGATTACGTGGATGACTACATCTATGCCGCCAACTACCTGGTGCGCACCGGGCTGCAGGCGCCATAGACGCCGTTTCGGGAGGGGTAGCCAAACGGCGGGGTACGTGCCCCCTTCGACCGACTGTCGAGGGGGGCATTATCATACCGGGGGAGGGCAGGGGGGGCGACGACGTTTCTGTTGCCGCAAAGGCGGCGATCGGGTATACACGATGTCTGCCGCTGATGAGAGTACTTTTGACGGAGGAGCCTATGCTTAAGCTCAAGGACAAAAGTCTGTTCCACCAGCTTTGCTTCATCAACGGCGCCTGGACCGGGGCTGACAGCGGCGAAAGCATCGACGTCATCAACCCGGCCACCGGAGCAAAACTAGGTACCGTCCCCAAGATGGGAGGCGCCGAGACCCGCCGCGCCATCGAAGCGGCTCATGCCGCCTTGCCCTCGTGGCGCGCCAAGGCTGCCCAGGAGCGGTCGGTAATCCTCAGGCGCTGGGCCGACCTGCTTTTGCAGCATCAGGACGACTTGGCCGTGCTGATGACGGCGGAACAGGGCAAACCTTTGGCCGAGGCGCGCGGCGAGACGGTCTATGCCGCCTCGTTCCTTGAGTGGTTTGCCGAAGAGGGGAAAAGGATCTACGGGGACGTGATCCCGTCGGACCAGGCCGGCAAGCGGATCGTGGTGCTCAAGGAACCGGTCGGGGTATGCGCCGCCATCACCCCCTGGAACTTTCCCTCCGCCATGATCACGAGAAAGGTTGGGCCTGCACTGGCCGCAGGATGCACCATCGTGGTCAAGCCGGCCACGGCGACCCCGTACTCGGCCCTGGCCCTGGCGGTGTTGGCGCAGCGCGCCGGGATCCCGGAGGGTGTCTTTTCCGTCATCACGGGCTCAGCGTCCGCCATCGGGGGGGAGATGACGGCTAACCCGCTGGTACGCAAGCTCACCTTCACCGGTTCCACCGAGGTGGGCAAGAAGCTGATGGCCCAGTGCGCCGGGACGGTCGAGAAGGTTTCCCTGGAACTTGGTGGCAATGCCCCCTTCATCGTCTTCGACGACGCCGATCTCGATGCCGCGGTGGAAGGGGCGCTGATCTCCAAGTACCGCAACACCGGACAGACCTGCGTCTGCACGAACCGGTTCCTGGTGCAGGATGGGATCTACGACCGTTTCGCGGAGAAGCTGGCCCAGGCGGTCGCACAACTGAAGGTGGGGGATGGCCTGCAGGGGGAGACCCAGCAGGGGCCGCTGATCGACATGGCTGCGGTGGAGAAGGTCGAGGAGCACATCGGCGACGCCCTCGCCAAGGGAGCCCGCGTCGTCACCGGCGGCAACCGCCATCCCTTGGGAGGATGCTTCTTCGAGCCGACCGTCCTTGCCGACGTGACGCCCGAGATGCACGTCGCCCGGGAAGAGACCTTCGGGCCGGTGGCGCCCCTGTTCCGTTTCCTGAGCGAGGAGGAGGCGATCCGGTTGGCAAACGACACCGAGTTCGGCCTGTGCGCCTACTTCTACAGCCGGGACATGGCGCGGGTCTGGAGGGTGGCCGAGGCGATCGAGAGCGGCATCGTCGGCATCAATACCGGCCTTATCTCCACCGTGGTCGCTCCCTTTGGCGGCATCAAGGAGTCCGGCATCGGCCGGGAGGGCTCCAAGTACGGCATCGATGAATTTCTCGAGACCAAATACCTCTGCATCGGCGGGATCCGGTAGGACGAATGATCCTGCGACCCGAGGGCAGGCCGCTAGGTAATAGTGGCCTTTACTCCAACAGGCTCCCCCTCCTTTGACGGGATGGGGCAGGGAGATGGGTGAAGTCGGCCCGGGCGAAGATTGCCTGATGGCACCTACCCTCACCCCCATCCCCATCCCGCGAGGGGAGGGAATCGGACGTAATCATGGTGAAAGTACATCAATATGACTACGGGAAGGTGCTGCGCGGCGAGGTCGACGTGGTCCGGGAATTCCCGCTGGTGCTGCGGGTCAACGACCGGGAGATCGTCACCCTGATCGCCTCGCCCCACGACCTGCGCTTCCTGGTGGCGGGCTTCCTGCGCCTGCAGGGATTCGTCTCGCAGGTGGACGACTTCCTGGTGTTGAGCGTGTGCAACGATTACGGCATCGCCAACGTCCGCATCAAGGGCGAGATCCCGGCCGAGCTGAAGCCGGTGCTGACCTCCGGGTGCGGCACCGGCATCACCTTTTCGCTGCCGCAAACGGCCGACGCGAGGGGAACTGGCGCCAGGGCGCAAGTCCCGGTCGCGGCCATCTTCGAGTTGATGCAGCAACTGGCGCTGCACTCCAGCAGCTATAAGAGCCACGGCGGCGTCCACTCCGCCGCCGTCGGCACAGTGGACGGGACACTGATCCTGCACGCCGAGGATTTGGGCCGGCACAACACCGTCGACCGCCTGGCGGGGGAGGCGTTGCTGAAGGGGATACCCCTGTCCGGCACGATACTGGCCACCTCCGGCCGCGTCTCGGCCGAGCTGGCCGCCAAGGCGGCGCTTCTGGGCATCGCCGTCATCGTGTCCCGCACCTCTCCCACCGACATGGCCATCCGCATCTGCGAGGAGGCCGGTATCACCCTCATCGGCTACCTGCGCGGCACCAGGTTCACCGCCTACACTCACCAGGAGTACATTTTATTTCCTTAATGCTTTTCCTCCCCTCACCGTGATCCAGCTGCACTGATTCCAGATAAAACGCCACAGTAACAACTCTTTCGAGCCCGATCGGCGTTATTTTACAGGCGCTTTCAATATTTGACAAAACAGGGTAAAAATTGTATACAGTATCCGTTCAAATGAAGCATCAGCTGACAGAAGACTTTTGATAACTTCCGTAAATAGCTGCACATTATCTAGGAGGAATCATGATCGAAGCGTATCTGAAGCAAGAGGCAGAAAGAAAGGCACTCGGTATCCCTGCGAAGCCGCTCGACCCTGAGCAGACCGCGGAACTTTGCAAACTGTTGGAAGCACCCCCGGCAGGGAAGGAGGAGTTCCTGCTCCACCTCCTGAAGGAAAGGGTTTCCCCGGGCGTCGACCCGGCTGCCGAGGTGAAAGCCGGTTTCCTGGCTGCCATCCTGGCCGGCTCCAAGAAGTCCCCGCTTCTTTCCAAGAAGGACGCGGTCCAGATCCTGGGCACCATGCTGGGTGGCTACAACGTGGCCCCGCTGGTCGCTGCACTGAAGGACGCCGAAGTTGCCGATGAGGCCGTCAAGGCTCTCTGCGGCACCACCCTCGTCTACGACGCCTTCGATGACGTCCTCGAACTCTCCAAGTCCAACGCCGGCGCCAAGAAGGTGCTCGAGTCCTGGGCCAACGCCGAGTGGTTCACCTCCAAGCCGGGCCTGCCGGAGACCGTGAAGGTGAAGGTCTACAAGGTCGAAGGCGAGATCAACACCGACGACTTCTCCCCGGCGGGCGACGCCTGGAGCCGTCCGGACATCCCGCTGCACGCGCTCGCCATGGGCAAGACCCGCTTCCCGGACGGCAACGCAACCATCGCCAAGTTCAGGGCCGAAGGGTTCCAGGTTGCCTTCGTGGGCGACGTCGTCGGTACCGGTTCCTCCCGTAAGTCCGCCTGCAACAGCGTCCTGTGGCACATCGGCCAGGACATCCCGGCGGTTCCGAACAAGCGTCGCGACGGCATCATCATCGGCGGCGTCATCGCCCCGATCTTCTTCAACACCGCGCAGGACTCCGGCGCGTTCCCGATCAAGACCGACGTGACCAAGATGAAGACCGGCGACGTCATCGTGATCAACTCCAAGAAGGGTGAGATCACCACCGAGGCCGGCGAAGTACTCTCCACCTTCACCGTGGCCCCGAACACCCTGTTCGACGAGTTCCGCGCCGGCGGCCGCATCCCGCTGATCATCGGCCGCGCCCTCACCGACCGCGCCCGCAAGGCCCTCGGCCTCGCGCCGACCGACGTCTTCACCCTGCCGGTCAACCCGCAGCCGAAACCGGGCCAGGGCTACTCGCTGGCACAGAAGATGGTCGGCCAGGCCTGCGGCGTCGCCGGCGTACTGCCGGGCACCGCGTGCGAGCCGAAGATGACCACGGTCGGTTCCCAGGACACCACCGGCCCGATGACCGCCGACGAACTGAAGGAACTCGCCTGCCTCAAGTTCCTGGCACCGATGTTCATGCAGTCCTTCTGCCACACCGCTGCCTACCCGAAGCCGGCCGACGTCAAGATGCACAAGACCCTGCCGCAGTTCATCATCGAGCGTGGCGGCGTGCCCCTGAAGCCGGGCGACGGCGTCATCCACTCCTGGCTGAACCGTCTGCTGGTTCCGGACACCGTCGGTACCGGCGGCGACTCCCACACCCGTTTCCCGATCGGGATCTCCTTCCCGGCCGGTTCCGGCCTGGTGGCCTTCGCCGGCGCCCTCGGCTTCATGCCGCTGGACATGCCGGAGTCGGTACTGGTCCGCTTCAAGGGCAAGTTCAACCCGGGCATCACCCTGCGCGACGCGGTCAACGCAATCCCGTACTGGGCGATCAAGCAGGGCCTGCTCACCGTGCCCAAGAAGAACAAAATCAACATCTTCAACGGCCGTATCCTCGAGATGGAAGGTCTTCCGGAGCTCTCCGTCGAGCAGGCCTTCGAACTGACCGACGCCGCCGCCGAGCGTAGCGCCGCCGCCGGTTGCATCAAGCTCTCCGAGCAGTCGGTAGCCACCTACCTCCGTTCCAACGTGGCCCTCATGAAGCAGATGATCGCCGACGGCTACCAGGATGCCCAGACCCTGCAGAACCGCATCGACGCGGTCAACGAGTGGCTGAAGGCTCCCAAGCTTCTCGAAGCCGACGCCAACGCCGAGTACGCCGCGGTCATCGAGATCGATCTCGCCGAGATCACCGAGCCGATCCTTGCCTGCCCGAACGATCCGGACGACGTCAAGCTCCTCTCCGAGGTTGCCGGCACCCCGATCCAGGACGTGTTCCTCGGGTCCTGCATGACCAACATCGGCCACTTCCGTGCCGCTGGTGAGATCTGGAGGGGCCAGAAGTTCAACCCCAACGTCCGCACCTGGATCTGCCCGCCGACCCGCATGGATCAGGCCAAGCTGAAAGACGAGGCATACTTCTCCGTCTACAGCGCCATGGGCGCCCGTGTCGAGATCGCCGGCTGCTCGCTCTGCATGGGTAACCAGGCACGCGTGCCCGATGGGGTCAACATGTTCTCCACCTCGACCCGTAACTTCGATGACAGGATCGGCAATGGCGCCAAGGTATTCCTGGGTTCCGCCGAGCTCGGTGCCGTCACTGTCAACATGGGCAAGCTCCCGACCCCGGCCGAGTACCTGGCCGTGTACAAGGAGAAGGTCGAGCCGAACAAGGACAGCGTGTACAAGTACCTCCAGTTCGACGAGATGTAATCAGAGCTGGCAGCAGCACAATAAGAAAGGCCCGCCGGGAAACCGGCGGGCCTTTCGCTTTTTTATCTGTCCGACTGGTCCGACTGGCTTAGACCAGCGCCTTCAACTCCGCGATGAGGTCTGCCAACAGGTCATACCCACCCTGCCAGAAGCTCGGGTCGCTGAAGACGATGCCAGCCGGTGCCAGCGTGTCGCCGGGGGACTTGGAGCCTCCGTCGGCGAGGATGTCGCGGTAGATGGGTACGAAGCTGTCCCGCTCCTTCAGGTAGCGTTGGAACAGCGACAGCACCACCAGCTCCGCGCAGGTGTAGGAGTAGCAGTAGAAACGCGCGTGGATGAAGTGCGAGATGTAGCTCCAGCCGTAGCGATACGGCTCGATCATTTCCACCGCGTCCCCGTACAGCTTCGCGTTCTCCTCCCACCACAGGTCGGCCAGTTCGCCGGCGGTCAGAAGGCCCTTTGCCCGCTCCAGGTGCATGCGTTCCTCGAACCTGGTCAGCACGTTCTGGCGGAAGGTGGTGGCGATGATGTCCTCGATCTTGGCGCACAGAAGCGACTTTTTCACCTCGACGTCGGTCTCCCGCTCCAGGAGCTGGCGGGTCAACAGCATCTCACCGAACACCGAGGCGGTCTCGGCCAGCGGCAGCGGCGGGTGGTAGTTCAGCATGGTCTGGCGCTGGGCGAGCAGGTAGTGGATGCCGTGGCCGACCTCGTGGGCGATGGTGGCCACGTCGCGCAGGTTGCCGGTGAAGTTCAAAAGGAGATACGGGGGAAGCTCAGGGGTCATCCCCATGCAGAAGGCGCCGCCGCTCTTCCCCGGCCGCGGCAGCACGTCCACCCGCCTCCGGGTGAAGAAGGAATCGGCCAACTCGGCGAATTCCTCGGAAAAGCCCCGGTAGGCCTCGACGGTCATGATGCGCGCCTCTTCGAAGCTGTACTTGCGGTCGCTCTCGGTGATCGGCGCGTAGACGTCGGTGTTCTTCAGCTTGGGGATGCCAAGCAGCTTTGCCTTGAGGCGGAAGTATTCCTGCGCCAGCGGGTAGTTCTTTTCGGAAACCAGCATCAGGCTTTCCACGACCTCGTTGGGGATCTCGTTGCCGAGGTTGGTGGGCTCCATCGGATGGCTGTAGTTTCTGAGCTCCATCTCCTGGGAATGGTCCAGCGCCACGTTGTTGAACACCGCCGAGTAGAGGATGCTGTGCTCCTCGTGCTTTTTCAAAAAGGTGCCGAAGGCGCGCTCCCGCAGCCCGGCATCGGGGTGATGCAACAGCGCCAGCAGTTCCTCTCCGGTCATCTCACGGGTTTCGCCGTCCATCTCCAGGGTATAGCGCAGCGACGCGGATACCTCGTCGAACAGCCGGCAGAAGGCCTGCACACCGGTGAGGCTCTTCTGGGTGAGCAGGCTCTCCTCGCGCTCGGACAGCGTGTGCTTCTTGAACTTGCGCAGCACCGCCAGGAAGTGCCGGTAATTGTCGAGCCGGGGATCCTGCAGGAGCTGCTGGAAGGGTTTCTCCTCCATCTGGATGATCTCGAGATCGAAGAAGAGCAGTTCCCGCCCCATGGCGTTGCCGAACTCCTGGGACTTCTGGGAGAGACGTTTGTGCAGGTCGCTTTCGCTGTCGGCGGCGAAGAGCAGGTGGGAGTAGAGTTGCGGCACGGCGAGCTCCTCCTGCAACTTCTCGTAGCTTTTCAGCGCCTCGAGCAGCTCTTCGGCGGAAAGACCGGCGACCTTGCCGCGGTAGCGCTCCCTGAAGCCTGCAACCTGCGCGGTGGCGTCTTCGAAGGATTTGGTCAGTTCGGGAGCGGAAGGCGAAGGGTAAAGTGGTGTGGTATCCCAATTGAGATCGCTGCTCATCGTTCCTCCTGGCAGGCGGTAGATTGTTCAATGATTTCGAATGAATGGAACCGATAGTAATGCATGGGGTGCATGGTGTCAAGGAAGGGGGGCACCCTGAATGCTCGCATGAGGGATAAGTTCGCCTTCTCAGCTCGCCTTGACAACCAGAGGGGGTGCGATAGAACTAGCAAATGTTAAAAAACTATAATTATGTAAAGGGTTAGCCGCCGACTGTTCTTCCGGGTGGGAAGCGGATGCCTCCGCTTCCGCAAGTGGTTCCTCTGTCAACCGCTAGCAGGCGAGGATGGACGTCATGAAAAAGCGTCAGGTAGTGGAAGATGCGGCTTGCCGGCCCCCTTCGGGGAACGGCAGCGAGTCACACCCCGCCGGGTGGATGGGCGCTCAATGCGTGGTACTGCAACGGTTATTCTCGTGCCGGGACGACATGACCTTTTCAGCCGCGCAAATCGTCCCTAACGGCGAGACCGCCTGCGGCATGGGGGGCTTCGCTTCCGGGCAGATGACGCTCAGGGAAGCCCGGGACAGGGTTGAGCGCTACATGGTGCATGATGCCATTCAGGCCTCTGGAGGGAACATGAGCAGGGCGGCCGAGGTGCTCGGCGTCAGCCGTCCCGCCCTCTACGACCTGGCCAAGAAGTACGGCTTGTGCCGGGTCAAACCCCGCGGCTAGGGGCAAGTTCCACGCACATGCCGCCGTCACGCGGGATCAGTTCACTGAAGTAATGAATGGAGTGAAAACTCTCAGATTGGACCGGCGTCATGGTCGAGCTGAAGCGCCCGACATGGATCAGGTAGCGGATGCCGAAGCGGCGCGCGGTCTCCAGGTTGGTCTCGCTGTCCTCCCCCAGCATGGTCCGCTCCGGATCGTAAGGCACCTTCCGCTGCAACTTCCCCCAGAAAAGAGGATCTTCCTTGGGCAGCCCGAGATCGTGGGCTGAGATGATGCCGTCGAAATAGCTCCCGATCCTGGTCAGGCGCAGTTTGATGTTCAGGGTCTTACTGTGGGCGTTGGTGACCAGGAAGATCTTCTTGCCGTGCTGGCGCAGGAAGAGGATGAACTCGATCACGAAGGGGTGCACCGCGATCAGGTGGTTCACCTCTTCCTTGAGCACCGGGATGTCGAGACCAAGCTGCGCCGACCAGTAGTCGAGGTCGGTCCAGTTGAGGGTCTGTTCCTGGGAGCGGAACATGCGGTGCAGTTTCTCCTGTGCCGCGTGCTCGCTGATGCCGTTCTTTTCCGCGTAGCGCTTGGGGACGTGCTCCAGCCAGAAATGGTCGTCGAAGTGCCGGTCCAGCAGGGTGCCGTCCATGTCGAGGTGGACGGTGTCGATGAGGTTCCAGTCTACTTTTAGGGGGGGGAGGGGCATGGGGTCTCTTCTTTTGTCGGACCTGTCCGACTAGTCTGACTAGTCCGACAGGTCCGACGTCGGACTACGCCTTGGCTTTCACGAACTGCTTCACCAGCTCCTTGTCCGCGGCCATGATCTCGCAGCGGGTTTCCTTGCCCTGGAGGGCGGCCAGCTGCGGCGGCAGCGGTGCCGGCGTGCCGATGGCGCGCTCGACCGCCTCGCCGAACTTGGCGGGGTGGGCGGTGGCCAGGCAGACCACGGCGGGGTGCCCCTTAACGCACTCGAGGGCGCCGCGCACGCCGACCGCGGTGTGCGGGTCGAGCAGGTAGCCGGTCTCCTTGTTGAAGGAGGCGATGGTCTCCAGGGTCATCTCTTCATTGACGGTGCAGCTCAGGAACTCGCTCTGCACGCGCTGCACCTCTTCGGGAGTGAAGACGATCTTCCCGGTCTGTTGCAACTCGGCGAAGGCGCTTCTCACCCGCTCCGCGCTTTCGTTGAAGAGGTAGTACAGGTAGCGCTCCAGGTTGGAGGCGAGCTGGATATCCATGGACGGCGATACGGTCTGCACAACCTGTCCCAGCGAGTAGTCGCCGCTTTGCACGAAGCGCGCAAGGATGTTGTTCTCGTTGGTTGCCAAAAGCAGCTTCTCGACCGGGAGGCCCATCCTCTTGGCGAGATACCCTGCGAAGATGTCGCCGAAGTTGCCGGTCGGTACGGAGAAGACCACCTTTCCCTGCTCGGGGAGCCTGCCCCACGCGTAGAAGTAGTAGACCACCTGCGCCAGTACGCGCGCCCAGTTGATCGAGTTGACCGCACCCAGTGCGTATTCCTTCTTGAATTCCAGATCGTTGAACAGGGTCTTGACGATGTTCTGGCAGTCGTCGAAGGTCCCCTTGACGGCGACGTTGTGCACGTTGGCGTCGAGCACGCTGGTCATCTGAAGCGCCTGGATGGGCGAGGTCTTCAGGTGCGGGTGCAGGATGAAGATGTTGATGTTTTCCTTGCCGCGCACGCCGGCGATGGCGGCGCTGCCGGTGTCGCCGGAGGTGGCGCCCAGGATGTTCATCTTCTCGCCGCGCTCCTTCAGGAGGTACTCGAACAGGTTCCCCAAAAGCTGCAGCGCCACGTCCTTGAAGGCGAGGGTGGGGCCGTGGAAGAGTTCCAGGATGTAGACGCCGTCCTTCTTCACCAGCGGCGTGGTCTCCTGGTGCTCGAAGCTGCCGTAGGAACGGTCGATGAGCGCTTTGAGATCGGCCGCCGGGATGTCGGTGGCGAAGAGGGAGATGATATTGAAGGCGAGCTCGCGGTAGGGAAGCTTGGCCCAGGCGGCAAGTGTTTCAGGCGCGATCTGCGGGATGCTCTCCGGCAGGATCAGGCCGCCGTCGGTGGCAAGTCCCATCATCACTGCTTCCTTGAAGCCGATGGGGGCGATGTTTCCCCTGGTGCTTATGTATTTCATGTCAATTCTCTTTCCTGGTGCTGGTTTTTGTGCCGTCGCGGCAACGCCAATATATAGCAGTTAATCCCGCAAAAGTGAAGAGATTGCTTGGAACCTCACCGTTGTCAGGCGAGGCGTGCGGTGCATTGGCAGCAAGAAATCGAATGTGAACAGGAGAAATTGCATCACAGTGTTAATTTTGGCCAATGACAGGGCCAAGCGGAGGCGTTTTTGGCTATCAGGGACAGGAAAATTTCCGCACCAGAATCAGCTGCAAATCAGGCGCGAAAGCTTGAAAAACAGCTTACTTTGGCAAAAAAAGCGCTTGCATAAAGAAGCCTTCCATGTTAAATAATGGGTCACATGTTAATGTTCACTCAAAAGTGAGCTCCTCCGGCTCGCTTTTTTTTATGGGAAAATCTAGAGATGGCCAAGGTTGATGTAGTAGAAAGAGTCACAGAAATTGTCGCCGAGATCGGGGGACCGCTCGGGATCGGCCTGGTGGACCTGGAGTACAAGCGCGAAGGGCGCGACATGGTGCTGCGCATCTTCCTGGAGAAGGACGGTGGCGTCACCCTCGACGACTGCGCCGACGTGAGCCGGCAGCTCTCCGACATCCTCGACGTCGAGGACTTCATGCCGGACCACTACAACCTGGAGGTTTCCTCCCCCGGGATTTGCCGCCCCCTCAAGAAGCTCGCCGACTACGAGCGCTTCCAGGGGCACCTGGTCAAGGTGAAGACCTTTGACACGCTCACCGACGACGCGGGGAACAAGCGCAAGACCTTCACCGGGAAACTGCTCGGGGTTCAGGACGGGGTGGTCAGCATCGATCTCACCGAGGGACAGCACGCCTCGATCCCGCTGGACAAGGTGGCCAAGGCCAACCTCGAATTCGAATTCTAAACTTTACTTTGCAATTATCAGCAAGCAGAAGGAGACAGTGACGTGGAAACGAGCTTTAACCTCAAACACACGATCGACCAGATCGTAAAAGAGAAGGGCATCGATAAGAGTATTGTGGTAGAGGCGCTGGAACAGGCAGTTCTTACCGCCGCCAACAAGAAATTTCGCAATACCCGCGATCTCGAGGCGCACTATAATCCCGAGATCGGTGAGGTTGAGCTGTTCGAGTTCGTTACCGTCGTAGACGAGGTGCAGGATTCCTACCGCGAGATCGAGTTGGACGAGGCGCGCGAGGAAGACCCTGAGGTCGAGATCGGCGACTCCATCGGCATGAAGATGGACGCTTCCGGCTTCTCCAGGATCGCCGCGCAGACCGCCAAGCAGGTGATCATCCAGCGCGTGCGCGAGGCGGAGCGCGAGACCATCTTCAACGAGTTCCAGGAGCGCCAGGGCGAGATCGTCAACGGCGTGGTGCGCCGTTTCGAGAAGGGCGACCTGATCGTCGACCTGGGGCGCGCCGAGGCGCTCTTGCCGCACAAGGAGCAGGCCCCGCGCGAGGTGTACCGCCAGGGCGACCGCGTCAAGGCCCTCATTACCGAAATCCGCATGACCACTAAGGGTCCCCAGATCATGCTCTCCCGCACCCATCCCACCATGCTGGCCAAGCTGTTCGAGGCCGAGGTGCCGGAGATCGCGGAAGGGATCGTCGAGATCAAGAGCGTCGTGCGCGAGCCGGGCGGGCGCGCGAAGATCGCCGTCTACTCGCATGACGGCGACGTCGACCCGGTCGGCGCCTGCGTCGGCATGCGCGGTTCCCGCGTCCAGAACGTGGTCTCCGAGCTGCGCGGCGAGAAGATCGACATCATCCCCTGGAGCGAGGACATCGCACGCTTCGCCTGCAACGCCCTGGCCCCGGCCGTGGTGACCAAGGTGTACGTCGACGAGGAAGATTACGCCATGGAAGTGATCGTGGCGGACGACCAGCTCTCGCTGGCCATCGGCAAGCGCGGCCAGAACGTGCGCCTGGCGGCCAAGCTGACCGGCTGGAAGATCGACATCAAGAGCGAGACCCGCATGGCGGAGGCCGAGCTGCAGCAGTTCGCCTCCTATGACGGCACCGAGGTCGAGGAGGCCGAAGAGCCGGCCGAGGCCACCGAGCCGGCAGCGGTAGAGGTAGAGGCGACCGAAGAGGATTAAGATGCCGAAGGCCACACCACAGAGAAGCTGTCTTGCCTGCCGTGAGACCAGGGACAAGGGCGAGCTGCTTCGCTTCGTGCTGGCACCGGACCGCACCCTGGTCCCCGACCTGCAGAGCAAGCTCCCGGGACGCGGGGCGTACACCTGCCTGAAGGCCTCCTGCCTCAGACAGGCGGCCCAGAAAAAGCAGTTCTCCCGCGGCTTCAAGGGGGAGGTGCTGGGCGCCGACCCAGAGGGGCTGGTCCAGCAGGTGCTGCACAAGCTCGAGGAGCGCATCGCCTCCTACGTCAGCCTGGCCAACAAGGCGGGCAAGGTGGTGTCGGGCTCGGACCAGGTCCAGGAAAAGTTGAAAAAAGGGGGCGCCGGCCTTTTGTTCGTCGCCACCGACATCTCGCCGGACATCGGCGAAAAGTTCAGGGGGCTGGCGCAGCTCAAGCAGGTCCCCTGCATCTCCCTGTTCACCAAGGAGCGCCTTGGGGAACTGTTGGGAAAGGAACTCAGAAGCGTCCTGATTGTTATGGAAAGCGGCTTCGTGGGATCGATTGGATTGGAAATGGAAAAGTACAGGAACTTCTTTGAGGAGGAGCGTGAGTAGATGAGCAAAACCCGCGTATATGAGCTGGCGCAGCAGATGGGGATCGACAATAAGGAGCTTATGGCAAGGTTGGCCGAGGCAGGCGTGCAGGTCAAGAACCATATGGCTGTCCTTGAGGATTCGGATATCAAGGCGGTATCCGCCCCTGCGCAGACCCCCCACAAAGAAGTGTCCCAGGAAGAAGTAAGGGTGAAACCGACCCTGATCCGCCGTCGCGCCAAGGCGGTCGAGCCGGAAGCGCCGGCAGCCGAGGCTGCACCGGCCGAGCCGGAGCAGGTCGAGGCGCCGCAGCCCGCGCCGGTCGAGAAGGCCCCGGTGGAGGAGGCTCCTAAGCGTCCGGAGCCGGTCCGCGCCAGGATCATCGAGGCGGCTCCCGCTCCCAAGCCGGTGGCGAAGCCCGAGGCACAGGCTCCCCAGGCCCCGCCCGTGAAGGAAGAAACGCCCGCGGTAGCGGAGAAGCCCGCCCCGGCGGCGCCGGTTGCGGCCGAGAAACCCGCCGTCGAGGCCCCGAAGGCAGAAGCCGCTCCCGCAGCGCCGGCCCCCGCGCCGGAGGCAGCCAAGCCGGTCGAACAGCCTGCCGCCGAAGCAGCTCCGGTGAAGGCTCCGGAGGCCGCAGCCGCGAAGGTCGAGCCCGAGCTTGACAAGCCGACCGCGACCCGCGCCAGGATCCTCGGCCGCGTCGAGATTCCCATCCCGACCCAGCGTCCGACCGAGCGCCGCGAATACCAGCGTCCCGCACAGGGTGAGCGTCCGGCAGCGCGTCCGGGTATGCCGCGTGGCGTCGAGCGTCCGGGCACCGAGCGTCCCGCACCCCGCCCGGGTGCAGGCCGTCCCGGCGAGCGCCCCACCGGTCCGCGCCCGGACCGTCCGGCACCGCTGACCCCGATCGAGCCGCCGCCGCTTCTGGATGACCGCAGTCGCAAAGGGCGCAAGCCCGCCCCCGGCGGCGCCACCGACTTCGGCAAGAACGGCAAGAAGGGTGGAGCCCCCGCAGGCAAGGGTAAGAAGGACACCTTCAAGGACATGCTCGACAAGCGCGAGCGGATCTTCGAGCCCGGTCCCCGCAAGGGTAAGAAGGGCAAGTACGTCGAGAAGGTCCAGATCGGCAAGAAGACCGAGATCACGGTGCCCAAGGCCATCAAGAGGATCATCAAGATCAGCGAGTCCATCACCGTGGGCGAATTGGCCAAGCGCATGGGTATCAAGGCAACCGACCTGATCCGCGCCCTCATGAAGCTCGGGGTCATGGCGACCATCAACCACCCGCTCGACTTCGACACCGCGACCCTGTTGGCCACCGATTTCGGCTACGAGATCGAGAACGTGGCGCTGGACGTGGACGAACTGCTCGAGGCCGAGCCGGATGCGCCCGAGGCGATGCAGAAGCGCCCGCCGGTCGTCACCATCATGGGTCACGTCGACCACGGCAAGACCTCGCTCTTGGACGCCATCCGCCAGGCCAACGTCATCGCCGGCGAGGCGGGGGGGATCACCCAGCACATCGGCGCCTATGACGTGGAGTTGAAGGGGCAGAAGATCACCTTCCTCGACACCCCGGGTCACGAGGCCTTTACCGCGATGCGCGCCAGGGGTGCCAAGGTCACCGACATCGTCATCCTGGTGGTCGCGGCCGACGACGGCGTCATGCCGCAGACCCGCGAGGCGGTGAACCACTCCAAGGCGGCGGGCGTACCGATCATCGTCGCCATCAACAAGATCGACAAGCCCGAGGCGAACCCGAGCAAGGTGAAACAGGAGCTGATGGAATTCGGCCTGGTTTCCGAGGAGTGGGGCGGCGAGACCATCTTCGTCGAGGTCTCCGCGAAGAAGCACATCAACCTCGAATCGCTGCTGGAAATGGTCCTTCTGCAGGCCGACGTCCTGGAGCTGAAGGCCAACCCGGACAAGACCGCCCGCGGTACCGTGGTCGAGGCCAAGCTGGACAAGGGGCGCGGCCCGGTGGCCACGGTCCTGGTCCAGGAAGGTACCCTGAGGGCGGGCGACTACTTCGTCGCCGGCATCCACTTCGGCCGCGTGCGCGCCATGCAGAACGATCGCGGCGAGAAGGTCATCGCGGCCGGGCCGGCCATGCCGGTCGAGGTCATCGGCTTCAACGGGGTCCCCGACGCGGGTGACATCTTCGTGGCCATGACCGACGAAAAGCAGGCCAAAGAGATCGCCAACCACCGCCAGATGAAGCTGCGCGAGTCCGAACTGGCCAAGCACAGCAAGCTCTCCCTGGAGCAGCTCTACGAGAAGATCCAGAAGGGCGAGGTCAAGGACCTCAACACCATCGTCAAGGGCGACGTGCAGGGTTCCGTCGAGGCCGTGGCCGAGTCCCTCAGGAAGCTCACCACCGACGCCATCCGTCTCAACGTGCTGCACGCCTCCGTCGGCGCCATCACCGAGACCGACGTCAACCTGGCCAGCGCCTCCAACGCCATCATCCTGGGCTTCAACGTCCGTCCCGAAGTCAAGGCGGCGGCGCTCGCCGAAAAGGAAGGGGTCGACGTCAGGCTGTACAACATCATCTACGACGCGGTGGACGACATCAAGAAGGCGATGGAAGGCCTTCTGGAGCCGACCTTCAAGGAGAAGTACCTGGGCCGCGCCGAGATCAGGGAAGTGTTCTCGGTGCCCAAGGCGGGCATGGTCGCCGGTTCCTACGTCACCGACGGCAAGATCATCAGGAACGCACAGGTCCGCCTTTTGCGCGACAACGTGGTGGTCTTCGAAGGGAAGCTCGGCAGCCTGCGCCGCTTCAAGGACGACGTCAAGGAAGTGGCCACCGGCTACGAGTGCGGCATGTCGCTTGAGAACTACAACGACATCAAGATCGGCGACATCTTCGAGTGCTTCGAGATGGAGAAGGTTGCCGGCAAGCTGTAACAGTGAAGCACACGGGGAGAGCGGCGTCCCGCGTCCGGCATCCCGGCGGCGGAGGCCGCTCTCCCCTTATCGTTTTATGACAAGAGAGAAACAATCATGGTAAAGCGTTCCGACAAGGTTGCCGAAGAGATCCACAAGATCATCTCGGAACTCCTGATAAAGGGTCTCAAGGACCCCCGCATAGGCTTCCTCACCATTACCGGAGTGAAGATCACACCCGACCTGAGACACGCCACCGTCTACTTCACGGTGCATGGTGACGATGCCGCCAAGAAGAACAGCGAGGCGGGCCTCAACTCCGCCAAGGGCTACATCCGCAAAGAAATCGGCCAGGCCCTCAAGTTGCGTTTCACCCCCGAGGTGATCTTCAAGTACGACACCTCGTTAGATTACGGCCAGCATATCGAATCGATTCTGAAGGAGATTGGGGCTACGGATGACGGCGACGACAGCTGAGATTAAGCGGATAGTGGCGGAGATCGAGCAGGCGCGGAGCTTCCTGATCACCAGCCACGAGAGCCCCGACCCCGACGCGGTCGGTTCCTCCCTGGCTTTGGCCAACTACCTGACCGCGCGCGGCAAGGACGTCACCGTCTACCTCTCCGATCCGGTGCCCGACAACTGCTCCTTTCTCCCGATGGCGGAGCAGGTCTACGGCGAGATGCCGGAGCGCGACTTCGACGTCTGCTTCGTGCTCGACGTGGGGGAGTTCCGCCGTGCCGGCAAGGCGGTCACCGAGAACAAGAGGATCGGCCGCTTCATCAACGTCGACCATCATCTTGGGTGCGAGAACTTCGGCGTCTGCAACCTGATCGACCCCAAGGCGAGCGCGACCGCCGCCCTCATCTACCGGATCATCAGGGCGGCCGGCGACGAGGTCGACTACCCGACCGCGCTCTGCATCTACACCGCGATCCTTTCCGACACCGGGAGCTTCCACTACTCCAACTCCGACCCCGAGTCCTTCGCCATCGCCGGCGAGATGATCGGCAAGGGGGTGAACGCCTGGACCGTGAACGAGAACCTCTACGAGAGCGAGCCGCTGCAGAGGATCGCGCTCCTCGCGCTGGCGCTCTCCGACCTGACCGTCTCCCCCTCGGGCGAGTACGCCTCGGTCACCGTGACCCTGGACATGTACCAGAAGACCGGCGCCACCGCCCAGGACACCGACCGCTTCATCAACTACCCCCGATCCATCAAGGGGGTGCAGGTGGCGCTCTTCTTCCGCCAGGTCGATGAGGGGCTCTTCAAGGTCGGTTTCAGGTCCAAGGGTAAGGTCGACGTCTCGGCCGTCTCCGCCTCCTTCGGCGGCGGCGGGCACCACAACGCCGCCGGCTGCATGGTGCGCGGCACGCTCGCCGAGGTCAAGGCGCAGGTCTTCGACCGGCTGGAGCAGATGCGCTGATGCTGAACGGCTTTTTCGTGATCGACAAGCCGGCCGGTGTCACCTCGCATGACATCGTGTCCAAGGTCCGTCGCGCCATCAATCAGAAGAAGGTCGGCCATACCGGGACTCTCGATCCCTTCGCCACGGGCGTCCTGCCGGTAGCGGTGGGGGAGGGGACCAAGGCGATCCAGTTCCTGGACGAGTCGGAGAAGGAGTACCGGGCCGTCTTGCGGCTGGGCGTTGCCACCGACACCCAGGACCTGACCGGCGCGGTGATCTCGGAGCGGGAGTGGTCGCACATCACCCCGGCCGACCTGGAGCAGCTGGTGCCGCAGTTCCTCGGGCTCCAGAAGCAGCTTCCCCCCATGTTCTCCGCCATCAAGCAGGGCGGGGTGCCGCTCTACAAGCTGGCCCGCAAGGGGATCGAGGTGGAGCGCGAGGCGCGCGAGGTGGAAATCCACGCGCTGACCTTCGAATGGATCCGGCTCCCCGAGGCCTGTTTCACGGTGCGCTGCTCGCGCGGCACCTACGTCAGGACCCTTGCCTGCGATATCGGCGAGGCGCTCGGCTGCGGGGCGCACCTTTTGGAACTGCGGCGCACCAGGAGCGGGCTCTTCCGCGAGGCTGACGCCATCAGCATCGAGACGCTCGCCGGGGCCGCCGACCAGCAGGAGCTGCTCATGCCGCTGGACCGGGCACTCGGCCATCTCAAGGCGCTTTCCCTCACCGAGGCGGGAGGGAAGAAGGTGTTGAACGGCGTGGTGCCGCAGTCTCATGATTTCGTGGATCCTCCCGGCGCATTTTCCCAGGGGGAACAGGTGCGACTCTATCTGGGAGAACGGTTCGCGGCAGTAGCGGAGTACGACAAGCTCAAAGGGCTTCGGCTGGCACGCGTATTCAATTAGTATTCCTTCTTTACACGTACTTGCTTTTGTGATAAGAGTTAAAGGTCTTGATCTAAACCGTGGAGTGAGTCTCTGCGGGCAGGCATAAATAAGCAAAATAACTAGGAAGCGGAAGGGGGTGTAACCACATGCTGCAAACGGAAAAGAAGCAGGAAATCATCACAGCTCATAAGCTGCACGATTCCGACACGGGTTCGCCGGAAGTGCAGATTGCAATTCTTTCGGAGCGTATCACTTATCTGACTGAGCACTTCAAGACTCACAAGAAGGATCATCACAGCCGTCGCGGTCTGCTGAAGATCGTCGGTCAGAGAAGGGGTCTGCTTGACTACCTGAAGAAGAAAGACGTCGAAAGGTACAAAGCGATCATCGCTAAACTCGGCATCAGAAGGTAAGAAAAGGCAGTATACCTCCCCGGGTATATTGCCTTTCCTCTTTTTCATCATGTAAGGGCCTCGTGCCCTTTTTCTTGTTGGGGGCGTGGATAAAACTGCCCTGCGGCGTACAGTTACGCCCGCATGGCGCTTTTCTCGGCGGCCCCAACACCAACCGGAACAAAAGCCAAATGGAGGCCGTAACAATGGTACACACTGTACAAGCAGAGTGCTGTGGCAAAACTATCACTATCGAAACAGGCAAGATCGCCAAGCAGGCAAGCGGCGCGGTCATGATCAAAAGCGGCGACACCATGGTGCTCGTCACCGCCGTCGCCATGAAATCGGCCAAGGAAGGGCAGGGCTTCTTCCCGCTTACCGTCAACTACCAGGAGAAAGCCTACGCAGGCGGCCGCATCCCCGGCTCCTTCTTCAAGCGCGAAGGTCGTCCCTCCGACAACGAAACCCTCACCTCCCGTCTCATCGACCGCCCGATCCGTCCGCTGTTCCCGGAAGGGTTCCTGAACGACACCCAGGTCATGGCCACCGTGGTCTCCGCTGACAAGGACCACGATCCGGGCATCCTCGCCATGATCGGCGCTTCCGCAGCCCTCATGGTTTCCGACGTTCCCTTCGCCGGCCCGATCGCGGGTGTGAAGGTTGGCCGCGTTGACGGCCAGTTCATCGCCAACCCGACCGCCGAGCAGGAAGAGAAGAGCGACATGGAGATCGTGATCGCCGCTTCCAAGGACGCCATCCTGATGGTTGAAGGGAGCGCCTCCGAGGTCTCCGAGAATGACCTCCTCGAAGCGATCTTCTTCGGCAAGGAAGCCGTACAGGGGATCCTGGCGGCCCAGGAAGAACTGGTCGCCAAGGTGCAGCCGGTCAAGCGCGACATCCCGGCCCCGGTGGCCAACGAGGCGCTCAGGGCCCGCGTCGACGCGCTCGCCAAGGAAGAGATGAAAGCGGCGGTACGCATCAAGGCGAAGGGCGAGCGTCACGACGCCATCGACGCCATCACCGAGAAGACCGTGGCGGCGCTGGCCGAGGAGTTCGAAGGTTCCGAGAAAGAGGTCAAGGCGTTCATCGAAGACCTCGAGTACAACCTGGTGCGCGAGCACATCATCAAGGACGGCTCCAGGATCGACGGCCGCGACACCAAGACCATCCGTAACATCTCCACCGAAGTCGGCTTCCTGCCGCGCGCCCACGGCTCCGCCCTGTTCACCCGCGGCGAAACCCAGTCCATCGTGGCCGCCACCCTGGGCACCTCGGTCGACGAGCAGCGCATCGACTCGCTCTACGGTGATTCCAGGAAGAAGTTCCTCCTGCACTACAACTTCCCGCCGTACTCCGTCGGCGAGACCAGCTTCCGCCTCGCCCCGGGGCGCCGCGAAATCGGCCACGGCATGCTCGCCGAGCGCGCGCTGCAGCAGGTGCTGCCGAAGCACGACGACTTCCCCTACACCATCCGCATCGTCTCCGACATCACCGAGAGTAACGGTTCCTCCTCGATGGCCACCGTTTGCGGCGGCTCCATGTCCATGATGGACGCCGGCATCCCGATCAAGGCTCCGGTCGCAGGTATCGCCATGGGCCTCATCAAGGAAGGCGACGAGTACGCCATCCTCTCCGACATCCTCGGCGACGAAGACCACCTGGGCGACATGGACTTCAAGGTTGCCGGTACCGCCGAAGGCGTCACCGCGCTCCAGATGGATATCAAGATCGGCGGCGTGACCCGCGAGATCATGGCTGCCGCCCTGGCGCAGGCCAAGGCGGGCCGCGTCCACATCCTGGGCGAGATGGCAAAAACCCTCGCCACCCCGCGCGGCGACCTCTCCTCCTTCGCACCGCGCATCACCACCATCTGGGTCAAGGTCGACAAGATCCGCGACGTCATCGGTTCCGGCGGCAAGAACATCAGGAGCGTCACCGAGGCAACCGGCGTCGCCATCGACATCGAGGACACCGGCAAGATCAACATCGCTTCCAACAACAAGGAAGCCTGCGACCTCGCCATCAAGATGATCCGCAACCTCACCGCCGAGGCCGAGGAAGGCAAGCTCTACATGGGCACCGTCAAGAAGATCATGGAATTCGGCGCGTTCGTCGAGATCTTCCCGGGCACCGACGGCTTGGTGCACGTTTCCGAGCTCGACACCGAGCGCGTGAAGAACGTGAGCGACATCCTCAAGGAAGGGGACAAGGTCCTGGTGAAGTGCATCGGCATCGACAAGCAGGGCAAGATCAAGCTGTCCCGCAAAGAGGCCCTGGGCCAGACCTTCACCGAATAATTTCTCTCATGTGAAAACTGGCAATTCATGGGTTTCCCGGTATAGTTCTAGCCATGATTAAAAAGACCACCCTAAATAACGGTATCCGCGTCATCACCGAGCGGATACCGTATGCCAGCTCGGTTTCCATCGGAATTTGGGTCGCCAACGGCTCCCGCCATGAACGGCGGGAGTCGAACGGCGTCGCCCATTTCATCGAACACCTCCTCTTTAAAGGCACGCAGCGCCGCTCTTCATTGGATATCGCCCGCGAAATCGATTCCGTGGGCGGCGTTCTGAACGCCTTCACCAGCCGCGAGTACGTCTGCTACTACGCCAAGGTGCTGGACAAGTTCCTCCCCCGGGCGGTCGACCTTCTGACCGACATCTTCCTCCATTCCACCTTCGACAGCGAAGAGATCGAAAAGGAACGCCGCGTGGTGCTCCAGGAGATCAACATGATGGAGGACACCCCGGACGACCTGATCCACGACCTGTTCCACCAGCACTTCTGGAAGGGGCACCCGCTGGGGATGTCCATCCTCGGGGACGCCGAGAGCGTCACCGGTCTCTCCCGCGACGCCATAATCGCCTACAAGGACCAGATGTACCGCGCCGACGACATCATCGTCACCGCCGCCGGCAACGTCACTCACGAAAAACTCACCGCGCTTTTGGAGGAGTTCCTGCAGGGCGTGGCCCCGGGACACGGCAGGAGCGAATCGATCCCGCCGGTGTACGAGCGCCGCATCGAGCTGGTCGAGAAGGACCTGGAGCAGATCCACGTCTGCCTGGGGCTCAAGGGGGTGCAGCAGAGCCACCCGCAGCGCTACGACGCCTTCATCATGAACGCCATCCTGGGGGGCTCGATGAGTTCGCGCCTGTTCCAGGAGGTGCGCGAGAAGAGCGGTCTCGCCTACTCGGTCTACTCCTACATCGCATCCCATGCCGACGCCGGCTCCCTGGTGGTCTACGCGGGTGCAAGCCCCGAAAACGCCAAGGAACTCCTCGAGATCATGCTGCGCGAGATCGGGCGCTTCAAGAACGAGCCCGTCCCCGCCGACCAGCTCGAGGGGGCGCGCGAGCAGCTGAAGGGGAACCTGCTTCTGTCGCTTGAATCCAGCGACAACAGGATGTCCCGCCTCGCCAAGAACGAGATCTACTTCGGCACCCCGCTGCCGCTTTCCGAGATCATGGAAGGGTTCGACCGTGTCACCTCCGAGAGCATCCTGGAACTCGCCAACGAGATCCTGGACAACGATGCGCTGACCTTGGTCATGCTGGGCCGGATCGGCACACCTGCCTTCGCCAACTCCGACATCAACGTCTGATGAAAACGATCCCGATACGGATAAAACGCCTGCGGTCAACCCCACTTCCCTGCTACATGACCGAGCAGGCGGCCGGTGTCGACCTGCATGCCGCGCTCGAGGAGGAGTTCGTGCTGCATCCCGGCGAGCGGGCCCTGGTCCCGACCGGTATCGCCGTCGAGATACCTTCCGGTTTCGAGGCGCAGGTGCGGCCGCGGAGCGGGCTCGCCCTCAGGCACGGCATCGCGCTGGTCAACTCTCCCGGCACCATCGACGCCGACTACCGCGGCGAAATCGGGGTGATCGTGATCAACCACGGCAACGAGCCCTTCACCATCAAAGACGGCGAGCGCATCGCCCAGATGGTGTTCGCCCGCTGCGAGCGCGCCGAGTTCATCGAGGTGGACGAACTCGGCGATACCGCCCGCGGCGCCGGCGGGTTCGGGCATACCGGCAGGTAAGATGTCCACTGTAGGGTCGAATAAGTATTCGCCCCGACCGCCAAGGCGCCCTCACCCCGACCCTCTTCCGGAGGGCGAGGGGGCGTGGACGATGGGCGAATGATTATTCGCCCCTACAAATGCAACCTGCTTGTCGGCGCTCCGCCGGACAGCCGCGTCACCCATTCTTAAAACACCTTACGGGGGCACGCATATGAAAGATCCTCGCGTCAGACAATTCGCCGAAGTCCTGGTCAACTACTCGGCCCGCGTGCAGCCGGGCGACGTGGTGCTCATCTCCTGCGCCGGCCTGGAAGGGGCGCCGCTGGTCAAGGAGCTCTACGCCCTGTGCCTCGAGAAGGGGGCCAAGTACGTCGAGTACGAGTTCAGCATCCCCGACATCGGCCGCTACTTCTACAACCTCGCCAGCGCCGATCAACTCGCCTACTTCCCGCAGCACAAGCTCGATTTCATGAAGCAGGTGGACGTCTACTTCGGCCTCTCCGCCGCCGACAACTCCATGGTGATGGCCCAGGCCAACCAGAAGAGCATGATCGCCTGGTCCAAGGTGGTGCGCCCCATCATCGACCAGCGCGTCAAGGGGACCCGCTGGGTGGTGACCCGCTACCCGACCCACGGCGCCGCGCAGGAAGCGCGCATGAGCCTTGACGAGTACGAGGACTACCTCTTCGCCGCCTGCTGCATGGACTGGGAGGAGGAGTCGAAGAAACAGGACGCGCTCAAGGCCTGCGTCGACGCCGCCGACCGGGTGCGCATCAAGGCCTCCGACACGGACCTCACCTTCAGCATCAAGGGGCTCCCCGGCATCAAGTGCGACGGGCGCCTGAACATCCCCGACGGCGAGGTCTTCACCGCTCCGGTGCGGGACTCGGTGCAAGGGTACATCACCTACAACTGCCCGACCGTGTACCAGGGTAAGGAATTCAACAACATCCGCCTGGAGTTCGAGAACGGGCGCATCGTCAAGGCCACCGCGCCGGGCATGGACGCGGAGCTGAACCGCATCCTGGACACCGACGAGGGGGCGCGCTACGTGGGCGAGTTCGCCATCGGCGTGAACCCCAAGATCCGGGTGCCCATGCGCAACATCCTCTTCGACGAGAAGATCTTCGGTTCCATCCACTTCACCCCCGGTCAGGCCTACGACGAGTGCGACAACGGCAACCGCTCCGCCGTGCACTGGGACATGGTGAAGATCCTGGCCGGCGACGGCGAACTGTGGTTCGACGACATCCTGATCCAGAAGGACGGCCGCTTCGTGCACGAGCCGCTTCTGGGGCTCAATCCCGGTGACTAGCCATGCTGCTTGAAATCAATCCCGACAATCCGCAACCGCGCCTGATCGCCAAGGTGGTCGAGGTCCTTAAAAACGGCGGCGTCGTGGCCTATCCCACCGACACCACTTACGGCATCGGCTGCTCCATCTTCAGCAAGAAGGGGATCGAGCGGATCTACCAGATCAAGCAGCGTGACCGGAAGAAGCCGTTTTCCTTCATCTGCACCGACATGTCCGAGATCGCCCGCTACGCGCGGGTGTCCAACTACGCCTTCAAGCTGCTGCGCCGCCTGCTCCCGGGAGCGTACACCTTCGTCCTGGAGGCGGCCACCGTGGTCCCGGACCTCTTGCAGACCAAGCAGAAAACGGTCGGCATCCGCATTCCCGACAACAAGATCTGCCTCGCCATCGTGAAGGAGCTCGGTGCTCCCATCGTCACCACCAGCGCCAACCTCTCCGGGGAAGACCCCATCGGCAACCCCTGGGCGGTGGAGCACGAACTGGGCAAGCAACTGGACCTGGTGGTGGACGGCGGCGATCTTTCCGCCGACGTCAGCTCCGTGGTCAGCCTGATCGGCGACCGCCCCGAGATACTCAGAAAGGGTGTCGGGGACGTGAGTTGGTGCGAATAGGGCCGTTGCGGTCCGAGGTTTTCAGCCATGCGTAAATCCACCGTGCGTCGCGGCATCAGATCCATCTGCGCCGGCATCATCGCCCTGATCGTCGCCACCTTCTTCCATGGCGAGATCTCGACCCTCCTGATGCTCGGCCTCGCGGGCGAGGCGCGCCTTACCTTCCTGGGCTTCTTCCTGGCCGGGATGCTGGGGGGCTTCGGGGTGCTGGTGGCCGCCTTCGGGCTCCTGCAAAACGGGCAAGGGGAGCCGCCCGTGCGCCTTTTCCCCACCATCCTGCTGCTGTTCTCGCTGGTCGTCCTCTTCTTCGTGCTCACCTACACCTGGATCACCTCCCCCCCCGCGCCGGTCCTCGCACCGGGAGAGAGCATCAACATCTAGGCCACGCCGGTTGCGGTCGGGCCTCATCTCCCGTTTGGTTCTGCTGTTTTTTTCCTGCACATTCATGATATATTGACCGGACTCAAAATAATGAAAAGGGAGGGTGGCATGTTTCGTCTCACCATTCACACTGCGTTTGCCGCGGCCCACAATCTGATCAACTACCAGGGCGACTGCGAAAACCTGCACGGCCACAACTGGAAAGTCGAGGTCTCCATCACCACCAACGAACTGGACAAGGCGGGGCTAGGGATCGACTTCAAGATCCTCAAGCGGGAGACCAACGATCTTTTGAAGACGCTGGACCACAAGTATTTGAACGAACTGGCACCGTTTGCGGAGGTTTCCCCGTCATCGGAAAACATCGCCCGGTACCTGTACCATGAGCTGACCAAGATCTTCGGCTCGGACAAGGTCAAGGTGGAGATGGTCACGGTCTGGGAATCGGATTTCGCGGCGGCGAGCTACTATGAGTAAACTGCAGGCGCCCCTGGTCGAATGTTTCTCCTCCATCCAGGGGGAGGGGGTGCTGGTCGGGCTGCGCCAGGTGTTCCTGCGCTTCTCCGGGTGCAACCTGAGCTGCAAGTTCTGCGATACCCCCGGCATGAGCGCGGTTCCCGACGACTGCCTGCTGGAGCTGACCCCCGGCCGGCGCGACTTCTTCAAGGTGCCGAACCCTGTGCCGCTGGAGCGCGTGGCGACGCTGATCGAGAGCTGGACCGCTGCGTGGCCCGGCATCCACCATTCCATCAGCATCACCGGTGGGGAGCCGCTCCTCTTCGGCACGCTGCTCGAAGAGTGGCTGCCGGTGCTGAAGAAGCTCCTCCCCATTTACCTGGAGACCAACGGCACGCTTCCCGAGGCGCTGGCGCCGCTCATCCCGCACCTGAACAGCATCGGCATGGACATCAAGCTTCCCTCTTCCACCGGCTGCCCGGAACTGTGGGACCAGCACCATGCCTTCCTGGAACTGGCCGCCATGAAGGAGGTCTTCGTGAAGATCGTGGTGGGGCAGGAGACCGAGGACTGGGAGATCCAGCGCTCCTGCGCCATGATCGCCTCGGTGGACCCGGCCATCCCGCTCATCCTGCAGCCGGTGACCCGCGACGACGGCGGTATCGGCATCGACGCCCTGCGCACCCTCGAGCTCCAGGAACTCTGTTCCTCGCTTCGGGAGGTGCGGGTCATCCCGCAGACCCACAAGTTCATGGGGCAGCTGTAAAAGAGGGCGTCGTCTGTCCACCTCCCTCTCCCTTCGGGAGAGGGTACGATCAGCTCCTGCAAGAGAGAGGGGTATAGAGCAGACAGATGGCAGCGAAGGGCGTCCATTCCGGGCGCCCTTTCCTTTTCGTGGGACGGCCGTTATAATGAGTGGCTGTGGCTTCACCCCGGGAGGTTTTCCACGTGCAGAAACTAGCCAAGGTAGACGAGATGAACGCGGTGCTGGAGGAGCTCTCCAGCCAGCACCTGAAGGGGAAGGTGAGAGCCCTGCGCCTGAGCCTTATGTCCCTTTTGACCGGTGGTCACATCCTCCTGGAGGACATCCCCGGACTGGGCAAGACCACCATGGCCCTCGCCTTCGCCAGCGCCCTGGGGCTCTCCTTCGGCCGGGTCCAGTGCACCAGCGACCTGCTCCCCTCCGACATCACCGGCCTCTCCGTCTTCGACCGGACCGAAGGGCGCTTCAACTTCATCAAGGGGCCGATTTTCAACAACATCGTCCTCATCGACGAGATCAACCGCGCCATGCCCAAGACCCAGAGCGCGCTCCTGGAGGCCATGGAGGAGCGGCGCGTCACCGTCGAGGGGGTCACCTATCGGCTCCCCGAGCCGTTCCTGGTGCTGGCGACGCAGAACCCGGTGGAACAGGTGGGGACCTATCCCTTACCGGAGTCGCAGATGGACCGCTTCCTGATCCGCACCGGCATCGGCTATCCCCCCGAGGAGATCGAGAAGGGGATCCTGAGGCAGGGGAGCATCAGGGACGAGATCATGCACATCCCGGCGCTGGTGCGTATCGATGACCTGGTCACGGCCATCGCCTCGGTTAAGGCGGTTTATGTCGGCGAGAAGGTGACCGACTACGTCTACGCCATCATCAGGGCGACCCGGAACCACCCGCTGATCCAGGCCGGCCTCTCGACCCGCGGCGGCATCGGCCTGGTCGACGCCGCCAAGGCGGCCGCCTTCCTGCACGGCCGCGACTTCGTGGCGCCCGAGGACGTCAGGGACGTGGTCCATGCCGTCTGTCCGCACCGCCTCATCTTCCGCCCCGAGCACGAGGGGGTGGACAAGGAGCACGTATTAAACGCGATCTTAAAGGAGATCCCTCTCCCGCTCACATAAAGCTCACCAAGGGGGGCGGGCTGTACGTCGCCTTCACCCTGCTGCTGGGCGTATCCGCGGTCAATACCGGCAACAACCTCCTCTTTCTCATCGTTGCCGCCATGCTCGCTTTCATGGCCACCACCGGTGTGCTGGGGTGGCTGAACATCCGCGGGATCGCCCTCAGCGTGCATCTGCCCGACGAGGTTTATGCCGGCACCGATACCTTCCTTTCCGTGAAGCTGCACAACCGCAAGAGGTACCTGCCGTCCTTCCTGATCCGGGTCTCCGTCGCGGGGGGCACCACCTCGTTTCTCCTGGTCGACAGGAAACGGCCGCAGACGGGATCGCTCCTGGTTTCCTTTGCGGCGCGCGGTCCCCTGCAGCTTCCCGACGCCTCGATCAGTTCTCCCTTTCCCGTCAACTTCTTCATCCGGGCCGCCTCGCTGCCGGTGCACCAGGCATGCACCGTCTTCCCTGCACCGCGCCCGCTGCCGGTGCCGGCGCCGGGCGGAAAGCCCGATGCGGGTGAGGCGACTGCCGTCGCTGCCGCCGGTTACGATGGCGAGTTGGCCAAGATCTCCGATTACCGGGGGGGCGAGCCTCTCAAGTTGATCCACTGGCGCCTCTCAGCCAAGCACGAGGAGCTCAAGGTGAAGGAGTTGTCGGCGAGCGCGGCCGAACCGCTGCTGCTCGACCTGGACCTGCTCCCGGGGCGAGACCTGGAACAGCGTCTTTCCTTCTGCACGTTCCTGGTGAACCGGCTGGTCAAGGGGGGACGGCCGGTCGGTCTGAAGCTCGGGGAGCGCGTCATCGCCCCCGGCAGCACCAGGAGTCATCGGCTCATGCTGCTCACGGAACTTGCGAGTTATGGTAAGAATTGACCTCCTTTTGAGCGGGCTAACCGCCTGCATCGCATTGATCGGTTACCTGCCCCTGCAGGGCTACCTCGATCCCTTCGCCCGTTTCTTCTTCCCGGCGGCGCTCTCGCTGGCGGTCTACCTGCAGGTAAAGGGTCGGGCCCTGCCGCCCCGGGTGCTGACACCGGCCTCGATACTGCTCTTTTTCTACCTCGCCGCTCAGTTCTCCCTGAGCCAGCTGGTGCCGGTGGCCTCCGACCTGCTGGTGGTCTTTCTCGGGGTAAGGCTCCTGGGCGAGCGGGTCGGGCGCAACTACCTGCAAGCCTTCGCCCTATCCCTGTTCTGTCTGGCCGCCTCGTCGCTCTACGAGATTTCAGCCATTTTCCTGGTCTACCTCTTCTCCCTGCTGCTCCTGGTGGCCGTGGCGCTGGTGCTTTTGACCTTCCACGTCCAGGATCCCACCGCGGTCCTGCCGGGGAGAGAGGCGAAGAAGGTGTTGACGGTCGCCGCGCTGATTCCGGTCGCCTCGCTGCCGCTGCTCCTCTTTCTCTTCTTCTTCCTCCCCAGGACGCAGTACCCGATCTGGAACTTCCTGAACGCCCCGGCAGGGAAAAAGACCGGCTTGTCGGACACGGTGCAGCCCGGCAGCGCCCCCGCCGTCTCGGAAGTAAAGGGGGTGGTGCTGCGTGCCATCACCCCGAAGGTGCCGGAACAGAAACTGTACTGGCGCGCGGTGGTGCTGAACGCGTTCAAAAACGACGCCTGGGTGAGGGAACCGGTGCCAGGCGATGCGCCATCGGTAATGAGGGGCGCCGCCGTCCTCCAGGAGATCTATCCGGAGCGCTCTGCCACCCCCTATCTCCCCGCGCTCAACGTGACCCGCTCCATCTCGAGCCTGCGCAACGATTCCGCCGGCGACGGCGTGTTCGTGTCGCGGCGTCCCCTGGACAAGAAGGTGCGCTACCTGGCCGAGTCGGTACTGGCGGAGAATGTCCCGACCAAGCGCATCGATCGGGACTTTTACCTGCGGCTACCGGAACGGGTTTCGGACCGGATGCGGGCCGAAGGGCGCGCATTGTCCCGCGCCGGCCGCGACAGCGACCAGAAGATGGCGGCCCTGGAGGCGTTTTTCCGCGGCCAGCGCCTCACCTACGCCAACACCGGCCTTCCGGTGGGGGGCGATCCGCTCGACTCCTTCCTCTTCGACAAGAAGCGCGGCAACTGCGAGTACTTCGCCTCCTGTTACGCGATACTGCTGCGGCTGGCGGGGGTCCCCTCGCGCCTGGTCGGGGGGTACCGCGGTGGGACCTACAACGACGTCGGCGGGTACTACCTGGTAACCGAGGACATGGCGCATGTCTGGGTGGAGGCCTATACGGACGGGGTGGGGTGGCGGACGGTGGACCCGAGCGCCTGGGCGCTCGGGAGCGTGCGCAGCAAACCGCCCGGCACCCTTGCCATGTACCTCGACATGACGGGATTTTACTGGGACAAGGCCGTGGTCACCTATGACCTTGACAAACAGCTGTCTTTGGTGCGAAATGCCGGCAACAAGGCCCGGGACCTGCGGCTGCCACCCTGGTTCGGCACGGCGATGCTCCTGGCCCTGCCGGGGCTCGCGGCGCTGCTGCTTCTGGTTTTCTGGCGCAAGCAGCGTCCCCCCACCGTCGAGGCGCGCCTGTTGCGGCGCATGCTCCGCCTGCTCGCCAAGCGCCATCCCGGCGAGATAAAAGGGGACGAGGGGCTCTTCGAGCTCTCCGCTCGCCTAAACGACCGGCACCTGACCCGGTTCGTCACCGTGTACGGTCCCGCGCTCTATCACGACCGCCCTCTGACCCGTGCCGAGGTGGCGCAGCTCGAGGAAATCCTTCGTGCGGCAGCCCAGGATCGTCCTTGACACGGGACCGGCTTTGATTTAGTTTTAGCTCTCCGTAATTTCAGGGGTATGAGGCGTCAACTTGGCTTCCAAAAAAGAAAAAATTCTCGAAAGTGCCCAGCGGTTCGTGCTGAAGGGGCAGATCGACAAGGCGATCAAGGACTACCAGCAGGTAGTGGCCATGGAGCCTGGCGACATCAGGTACCGCCAGCGCCTGGCCGAGCTCCTGGTGCGTGACAACCGTAAGGAAGAGGCCATCCAGCAGTACGAGGATATCGGCAAGCACTACGCCGACAACGGCTACTTCCTCAAGGCGATCGCCACCTACAAGCAGATCCAGCGTCTCAACCCCAGCAATCTCGCCACCGCGCTCACCATCGCGCATCTGAACCAACAGCAGGGGCTGATTGGCAATGCGATGGCCGAATACGGGCAGGTAGCGGCGCTGTACGAGAAGGAAGGGGCACTCAGGGAGGCGCTTAAGGTCGTGGAAACGATGCTTGGCGTCGACGCCGAGCACTCCGCCACCAAGCTCAAGTACGCGGAACTGCTTTATGCGACCGGAGCCGTTGAGCAGTCCCGGGAGGCGTTCGCCGCGCTGGTGACGGCCCTGCGTAACCGCGGTCTCGATAGTGAGGTCGTCTCGGTCGCCGCGCGCGTCCAGGAACTCTTCCCGGAGCAGGACGCGCCCCAGCTCGCCCCTTCATTTGCCGACGAGGGACTGTCGGCGACGGGGTTCGATGCCGAGGAGGAGGTGCCGGGCGTGCCGGCGGCGGCCCCCTGGGAGGCTCCGGTCGAGGAGCAGCTCCTTCCGGATTGGGACGCCCCCGAGGCCGAGCTCCCCGACCCCTTCGCGTCGCCCGCCGCGACGGCGCAGCCCGAAGCCGCGCCCGTTGCCCAGGCTGCAGCCCCGGCCTCGTACGAGGCGCCGGCGCCCTGGGACACCGAACAAAACGAAGAAGAGCCGCAGGGTACCATCGCCTGGGAAGAGGAGATCGAGCTCGACCTGGATGACGACATGTTCCAGGCGGTGCCGACTCCCGAACCGGCCTCAGTTGTCGAGGCCCCCGTTGCCGAGGCCCCCGTTGCCGAGGCCCCCGTTGCCGAGGCCCCCGTGGCGTCCCCCGAGCCAGCGGCTTCTCCCGCGCACGGGGTGGATCTCCCGCTCGATTTCTCGCTGGACCTGAACTTCGACGAGGTCGAGGAGGAACTGGAGGAGGCCGAGCCGGAAGAGCCCGCCGCCCCGGTGGTCGAACTGGACCTCGACCAGGGAACTGAGCTGGAGTTGGCCCTGCCCGAGCAGGAAACGCCTTTCGGCGATTTTTCCTGGGGCGAGGAAGAGGCCGGGGACCTGCCGCAAGAGCCCGATGAACCGGAGCTGGCGGCTGAACTGACGGAGTTCGAGGAGGCCGAGCTGGAACTCGAACCGGTGGAGGAGGAGCCTTTCGGCGAGCCGGAAGCGTCCGCCGCCCCGGAACCGGCGCAGGCACGCGGCTGGGAGGAGATCTTCCCGCAAGCTGCCAGCGGCACCGACCTCGACATCGAGGAATTGGAGTCCCATTACGACCTGGGGATCGGCTACAAGGAGATGGGGATGTACGCCGGTGCCATCAAGGAGTTCGACATCGCCGCCGGGAACCCGCAGCGCCGTTTCGACTGCCTGACCCTGCAGGCGATCTGCTACCGCGACAAGGGTGAGCCGGACAAGGCCGAGGAGTTGTTGAGGCGCGGCCTCGACCTTGGCGTGATCTCGAAGGACGAGCGGACCTGCCTGAACTACGAGCTGGCGGTGCTCGCGCAGGGACGCGGAGCGGTGGAGGAGGCGATCGACCTGTACCGGGAAGTGATGCGGGCCAATCCCGCCTACCAGGATGCTTCCAGCAGGCTTTCCGCCCTTTCGGGTGAGGAGATCCCGGATATCATCGACCTCGAGTTGGAAGAGGGAACCTGATCCTTACCAGGAAAGCAGGTTGAGCGGCGGGACCAGGCGAACCGGCGCCTGGAAAAAGTCCCCGATGTAGTTGGGAGGTACCGGAGGCAGCGGGCCGGCCGACTCCAGCATCTTCTGCACGGCCCGGTCGTAGACGATGTTCCCTGAACTTTGCAGGATGGTGCTGCCAATGATCTCGCCGCTGCGGGTGACGGTGATGTTCACCACGATCGGCGCCACCTTCTGATCCTTTTGTTCCAGCCACCACTTCTCGTTCACTCCCTGCAGTAGCCTGATGTAGTACTCCTTGATCTCGGGACGCAGCGTCTCGCCGTCGCTCAGAGGCTTGAAGTACCCCTTGGTGAGCCCCATGCCGAAGGTGGTGCGCGATTGTTCCTCCACGGCGGTTTGGGGCTGGGCTGCTTGCGGCGGCGGTGCCGCGGGCTGCGCGGCCTGCACCGGTTGCGGGGGAGGTGTCGGCGGCAGCGGCTCCGCCTCCTCCTGGGGGAGTTCCGGTTCGGGTTCCGGCTGGGGCTGGGGCTGTACCGCGGGGGCGGCCGGCACGGGCGCCGGGACGGTGTTGAGGTCGACGTAGGTTACCGCGGGGCGCGCGGGTTCACCGCCGCCGGGGATGCCGAGCAGGACCACGGCGCAGACCAGGTGCAAAACCAGCGAGACCGCGAGCCCGGTGAGCAACTGCTTGTTGAGGCTGGTCGGGTACTGCTCTTCCTCGAGCGGGTCGAGCGGGTCGAGCGGATCTATCGCGTCTTGCATGGCTGGTTGTGTCCTTCTCCCGCCATCCCAAAGCGGGCGTCAGGCGTGGTTAGTGTCCGTCATGTATAGCAAATTCGCGGCGGATCTGGCAACCAAAGAAAGACGTTTACGGAAAATGCGAAGGGACCCCGCAGGGGGTCCCTTTTGTGTTTGGGTAATGCCGGCAACGGCGGACCGCCCCCCACCTTCTGCGGGAGGGGCTGGGGTGGGGGCTTCGGCCGCCTGACGTTCCAGCGTAGCTCCTCCTACATGCTCTGTGCGTCCACCACGGCGATGGCGGCCATGTTGACGATGGTGGCGACGTCGTCGCCTCTTTGCAGCACGTGCACCGGTTTTTTCATCCCCATCAGCAGCGGCCCGATCGCCTCAGCCCCCCCCAGGCGGTGCAACAGCTTGTAGCAGATGTTTCCCGAGTTGAGGTCCGGGAAGATCAGGATGTTGGCGGGGCCGGTCAGGGTGGAGAAGGTGTAGTTCGCCAAAAGCTCCGGCGTCACCGCCGTGTCCGCCTGCATCTCGCCGTCGATCTCCAGTCCGGGCGCCCGTTCCTTCACGATCTCCACCGCGCGTTTCACCTTCTGGGTCAGGGCGTGGTTCACCGAACCGAAGTTGGCGAAGGAGAGCATGGCGATGCGCGGCACGATGTCCAGTAACTGCACCTTTTCCGCCGCAAGGAGCGCGGTCTCCGCCAGCTCCTCGGCGGTCGGCTCGATCTCCACCGTGGTGTCGGCCATGAAGTAGATCCCCTTCTTGAAGACCATCATGTACATGCCGTGCACGCCGGCCAGCTGCGGCTGCCTGCCGATCACTTCCAGCGCCGGCCTGATGGTGTCGGGGTAGTGGGTGTCGATCCCCCCCAGGAGCGCGTCGGCGTCCCCCATGTGCACCATCATGGCGCCGAAGTGGTTGCGCGACTTGCGGCGCACGATGCGCTGCGCCTCGGTGAGCGTGATCCCCTTGCGCTGCCTCATGCGGTAGAGTTCCTGCGCGTAGGGTTCGGTCAGCTCCGAATCCTCCGGGTCGACGATGGTCACGTTCAGCTCCATCCCCAGTTCCGCCATTCTTGCCAGCACCTTGGCGCGGTTGCCGATCAGGATCGGCTGGGCGATTCCCTCCTCCACCAGGTGGTAGGCCGCCTTGAGGATCTTCTCGTTGTCCCCTTCGGGGAACACGATCTTCTTGGGATCGCACTTGGCCTTGTTTATGATGGCGCGCATGGTCTCCTTGGCACGCCCCTGCAGCGTTTCCAGCCACTCCACGTAGCGGTCCATGTCCTCGATGGGGGTCCGCGCCACGCCGCTCTCCATCGCCGCCCGGGCCACGGCCGGTGCGACCCGCAACAGCGCCCGCGGATCGAACGGCTTGGGGATGATGTAGTTGCGCCCGAAGGAGAAACTCTCGTTGCCGTAGGCGCGGCAGACGGAGTCGGGACACTCCTCCTGCGCGAGCTGCGCCAGGGCGAACACCGCCGCCTTCTTCATCTCCTCGTTGATGGTGCTGGCCCGGACGTCGAGGGCACCCCTGAAGATGAAGGGGAAACCGAGCACGTTGTTCACCTGGTTCGGGTAGTCGCTCCTGCCGGTGGCCATGATCACGTCGGAGCGGACCGAGAGCGCCTCCTCCGGCGTGATCTCCGGGTCCGGGTTGGCCATCGCCATGATGATGGGGTCCTTGGCCATGTCCCGCACCATCTGCGGGGTCACCGCACCCTTGGCCGAGACGCCGATGAAGACGTCCGCGCCGCGCATGGCCTCCTCCAGGGTGCGCAGCTCGGTGTTGATCGCGAGCCGCTCCTTGTACGGGTTCATCCCCTCGGTCCTTCCCGTGTAGATCACCCCCTTGGTGTCGCACATGCAGAGGTTCTCCGGCTTGGCGCCCAGCGAGATGACCAGGTTCGCGCAGGCGACACCGGCGGCCCCGGCGCCGTTCACCACGATGCGCACCTTCTCGATCTTCTTCCCCACCAGCTGCAGGGCGTTGATGAGCGCGGCGGAGCAGATGATGGCCGTGCCGTGCTGGTCGTCGTGGAACACCGGGATGTTCATGGTCTTCTTCAGTTCTTCCTCGATGTAGAAACACTCCGGCGCCTTGATGTCCTCGAGGTTGATGCCGCCGAAGGTCGGCTCCAAGAGCTGCACGACCTTGATCACGTCGTCCGGGTCCTCCGACTTCACCTCGAGGTCGAAGACGTCGACGTCGGCGAAGCGCTTGAAGAGGACGCCCTTCCCCTCCATGACCGGCTTGCCGGCGAGCGCCCCGATGTTGCCAAGGCCCAGCACCGCGGTGCCGTTGGAGACCACCGCGACCAGGTTCCCCTTGGCGGTATAGAGGTAGGCGTCCGAGGGCCTCTGCTCGATGGCGAGGCAGGGCTCGGCGACGCCCGGGGTGTAGGCGAGGGAGAGGTCGAGGGAGGTCAGGCAGGGCTTGGAGGAGACCACTTCGATCTTTCCCTTGCGGCCGCTGGCGTGATATTCGAGCGCGTCTATCTTCTTCGTCATGACATCCTCCTCGTAACAGGTGGTGACGGTGAGTTATCCGGACTGGAAAAACGGTTGAAGCGACGTTCGCGTGCTAAAGAAGGAAACGGTGCTGCCACAGCGAGGTGCGTCTGAATAAGGGAAGCTGGGATGGGATGCGAAATTATAGCATGTCGCCGCACCGGTACAATCTCCGGCCTGGGCGGCAGATCGATCTGGTGTATAGCCCGAATCTTCTCTGTCGTGATGCAAAGTCAGGTCGTGGTTGAAAATTGAGACAATCTGGTTGATAATCTTCGCGGCTATAACAGGAAACGAAGGGGAGGATGTCATGGACAGGCTTTGGGCGCCTTGGAGGGTGGAATACCTGACGCAGCCGCCGACTCCGGGCTGCATCTTCTGTGCTGAGGGGAACGACCGGGAGCTCCTGATCATCCATCGCACCCCGCTTGCCCGCGTCATGCTGAACCGCTACCCGTACAGTAACGGCCACCTGCTGATCTCGCTGCACCGTCACACGGCCGAACTGGGCGAGCTCGCCGGAGACGAGATGCGGGAACTCTTCCGCGTCGCGGCGCTCTGCAAGGACGTGCTGGCCCGCTCCAGCAGCCCCGACGGCTTCAACATCGGCATGAACCTCGGCAAGGCCGCCGGAGCCGGCGTCGAGGACCACCTCCACCTGCACGTGGTGCCGCGCTGGAACGGCGACAGCAACTTCATGTCCGTGGTGGCTGATATCCGGGTGCTCCCCGAGGCCCTGCTGGCGACCTACGACCGGCTGCTCCCCTTCTTCCCGACAGCGGAGGGGGCGTGAGGCGGGAGTTGTGCATCGGCATCGACCTTGGGGGGAGCAACCTGAGGTTCGCCCTGGTGGACCGGCAGGGGAGGGTGCTGGCGCGCAGCGCTGAGCCGACCCTGCCGGCGGCGGGGCTTGCCTCCCTGCTCTCCCGGCTCCTCTGCGGGGTCGAGCGCTTGCGGCGGGAGGCCGCCGGCATGGGCTTTGGCACGGCGGCGCTCGCGGTCGGGGTCCCGGGGCTTGTCTGCAGCGACGGGGTGGTGCGCGCCAGCGTCAACGTCCCCGTGCTCGAGGGGGTGCCGCTGGCCCGGGAGCTCTCCGTGGCGACCGGGATGCCGGTGGCGACGCTCAACGATGCCAACGCCTGCGCGCTGGGCGAGAAGCGCTACGGCGCCGGGCGCGGCTACCGCTCCCTGATCGCGCTCACCCTGGGGACCGGGGTCGGGTCGGGACTGATTTTGGACGGGAAGCTCTGGACCGGGGTCGACGGCGCGGCGGGTGAGTTCGGCCACATCCCGGTGGAGCCGGAGGGGCGTCCCTGCGGGTGCGGCAGCCGGGGCTGCCTGGAGCAGTACGCCTCGGCCGGCGCCATCGCGCGGGGCGGGGATGACGCCGCCGCCGTCGCTCGCCGGGCACGACAGGGAGACGCAGCGGCGATCGCCGTCTTCGCCGAGGCGGGGCGCTATCTCGGCATCGCGGCGGCGGGTGTCGTGAACCTGCTGAACCTGGAGGCGGTGATCCTGTGCGGCGGCGTGGCGCGGAGCTTCGACCTCCTGGCCCCGTCCCTGCGTCGGGAACTGGTTTCCCGGACCTTCGCCATATCCGGGGGGCGGGTGCGCGTCGAACCGGGGGTGCTGGGTGATGACGCCGGGGTGCTGGGCGCCGCCGTCGCCGCCTTCGGGACCGCTCTTTAGAAAAAAACTCTCATTATTCAGGCGCCGTTCGCGGCGAACCTATGCTATAGTTACCGCTGTCCCGCAGGGCGGGGCTTCATATTGCTATCTGGAGGCGCCCATGTCGTTTAGAAGAATTTTCACAGCCCTTTTCTCCGCGTGCGTTCTGCTCGCCCTGGTGGCCACCTCGTTCGCCGCCGCCCCGGTCAAAGCCGAGGAGTCCTTCCGCAGCGCCTTCCCGCAGGTGCCCTTCGACAGCATGACGCCGACCGAGATCCCCGGGCTCTACGAGGTCATCACCGGACAGCGCATCTTCTATTACTACCCCGACAAGGAACTGGTACTGACCGGCGAGATTGTGGGCAAGGACCTGAAGAGCCGCACCGCCGAGCGCAAGGGAGCCATGATGGCCAAGGTGGCCAAGGACCTGCCGCTGGACAAGGCGCTCAAGATCGGCGACGGCAAGAAGGTGGTGATCGAGTTCACGGATCCGGACTGCCCGTTCTGCCGCAGGGGCGCCGAGTACTTCACCAAGAGGACCGACGTGACCCAGTACGTGTTCTTCGCGCCGCTGGCCCACCCGGGGGCGATCACCAAGATCGAGTACATCCTCTCCGCCGAGAACAAGGCGCAGGCCTACGACGCCATGATGCTGGGGCAGGATATCCCCGCGGGCGCGAAGCCCGCCTCCCCGGAGATCAAGCGGTTGGCCCAGGAGCACATGGAGCTGGCCAGGAAGGCCGGCGTGACCGGGACTCCCACCTTCTTCATCAACGGGCAGATGGTGGTGGGCGCCGACGTGAACCGGCTCGACGAACTGCTCAAGTAGCATCCTCTTCCGAAGCGGAGACCGAGACGGTGCCGAACTTGCCGTCGTAGCCCGGCTCGATCTCCACCTCGCCCGCACGCATCCTGCCGATTCCAGCCGCCAGTGTCGCCGTCGACCTGGCGGCTATTTCGTGCAGCGGCGCCTCTAACAGGATGTGGAACTCGTTCCCCAGGCCGCTCAAAAGCTCGAAGTAGAGCGCCTCGGCCTTCTTGCTGGAACTGCCGACCCGCAGAGCCCCCCCGATCAGATCGATGAGCGGTATCAAGGACCAGAAAGGGGGCGCCTGCTCGGGTCTCGCCCCTGCCGCCCGGTCCGCCAGGAGTTCCACCCGGTGCAGCACCCCCACCGTCAGCTTGCCGCCGCAGGCGGGGCAGCGGTAGCCGTGGGCGATGGTCTCCTCGGGCGAGAACCTGACGCCGCAGCACCTGTGGCCGTCGGCATGGTATTTCCCCTGTTCCGGAAAGAATTCGATGGTCCCCGCCACGCCCTTGCCGCCGGCTATCGCCTGGTGGACGCCGTCGTAGGAGAGTTCGGTGTCGAAGATGGTCGCCTCCCGCCCGAGCTTGTTGGCGGAGTGGGCGTCGGAGTTGGAGATGAGCGTGACGCCGTCCAGGACCGACAGGCGCCAGTTCATGGCCGGGTCGGAGGAGAGGCCGGTCTCGATGGCGTGCACCTCGGGGGCGAGATCCTCGAAGCACTCTTGCAGCGACTCGAACCCGGAACAGGCGCCGAAGATGGAGAAGTGCGGGGTCCAGGCATGGGCGGGGATGAGGAGCGCGCACGGGGAGGAGTGAAGCACCATGGCCAGCAGGTCCTTGGCGTCCAGCTTCAGGATCGGCCTGCCGTCGGAGGCGAGGTTCCCGATGCGGGCAAGCTGGAGGTTCAGCCGGCGGGCGGCCGCGAAGTCGGGGAGCAGTACCAGGCAGTGCACCTTCCGGGTGCGTCCCCCCTTGCGGTAGATGCAGCTTATTTCGCCGCTGATCAGGAAGGAGACCGGGGCGCGGCAGCTTTTCGGCACCTGGTCGGGGGAAGGTTCCCGGCGCAGGCGCAAAAGCCCCGTCTCGGCGGGGACCAGCTCCCGCTCCAGTTCAGTGAGCCACCCGGGATGGGTGCAGTCGCCGGTGCCGACCACCCGGATCCCCTTCAACTGGGCCCAGCGCCAGAGTCGCTGGAGGTCGAGGTCGCGGCTGGTCGCCCTGGAAAAGCGGGAGTGGATGTGCAGGTCTGCTGTGAATCTCATGTGGGGTGCCGTTTCGCGGCGCCTTGCGCCGTCGGTGAGGGGAGGGCGGGCAGGGGCGAAGGGGCGGCGCGTCAGGCGCCGCTGGCCGTGGAGGTGCCGAACTTGTTGAGCATGTGCTGCCGGTAGCTGACGATGTCGCTGCGCAGCGACGCCAGCCGCGCCATCTTGTCGTCGATCTTCTCGATGTGCTCGTCCAGGATTTCCACCAGGCGCGGCACCATTCGCTCGGTCTGCTTCGCTTCGCCGTACGCGGCGTAGAGGTCCTGCATCTCCTTGATGGTGAGCCCCAACTCCTTGAGCTTGATGATGAACTTGATGCGGCGCACGTAATACGGGGTGAAGCCGCGCGTGGCGCCATCGCTTCTGGGGACGCTCTCGATGATGCCGACTTCCTCCCAGTAGCGGATGGTCCTGGTGGTGAGTCCGAGCGCTGCGGCGACCTCCCCGATCGAGGTTATCTCTTCGCCGTCGTTGATGATGTCCATGAAAAACCTCACGGTGGAAATAAATACCCAGCTAATCTAGAACATGGCGTTCTGAGTGTCAATCGCTTTCCCGCGGTGACACCCGCCAACTCGAAAAGCGGGCTATCCAAAAATGATCGTTTACAAAACAGTGTTTTTGCGGTATCAATTGAGGCAACGATACATCAGGAGAGTTTGGTTCATGGACATTTTTCAGGCCATCACCGGCCGTCGCAGCATCAGAAAGTTCAAGCCTGCACCTGTGGAGCCAGCCAAAATAAAACAAGTGCTCAATATGGCGCGGCTGGCGCCATCCTGGAAGAACCTGCAGTGCTGGCGCTTCCTGGTGCTGACCGAGCCCGGGGCGCGAGCCGCCCTGGCCGATGCCTTTCCCGATGACAATCCGGGCAAAAAGGCAATAGCTTCGGCGCCTTGCGTCATCGTGGTCTGCGCAGATCCGGCCGAGAGCGGGGTCGAAAACGGCATCGAGTACTTCGTGGCCGACACGGCCCTGGCCTTTGACCACCTCTGCCTCGCCGCCCATGGCCTCGGCCTGGGCACCTGCTGGATGGGGTGGTTCGACGAGCGGGAGATCAAGCGCGCGCTGGACATCCCCGAGGGGATCCGGGTCGTGGGGATGACGCCGCTTGGGTATCCGGACCAGTCGCCCAACCCGCGCCCGCGCAAGGAACTGGCGCAGGTCGCCTTCAACGAGAAATGGGGCGTCCCGTACCTGTAGCTACGGGCGCCGGGGCGCCTACCAGTTTGTGATCGGCCCTTTCTGCCGGCCGTCCAACACTAGGGGCAATCGACGGGTTGCCCCTCTTTTTTCGTCCCGCGTCGCGCCCGTCGCTCGGGCGCCGGGCCTGCGGCGTGATTGCCTGCGCGGGCGGTCCGTGCTATCCTGCCGACGTTCCCGGTTGTCAGCCGGCAGGGCGTCGCACCGCATCCCCACGCCTGCCGAACTTTTGTCAAAGGCCCGCCATGTCGATCTCCCAATATCCCGCCAAGGTGACCATGCCCAGGCTCGAGCACCCTTATCCGACGGTGTTCGCCTTCCTGCTGGAGCGTTTTCCGAGGATACCGCGCGAGGTGTGGGAGAGCCGCATCGCGCAGGGCAAGGTGCTCGGTGAGGACGGCGCGCCGGTCGGCCTCGCCACGCCGTACGCTCCCCAGAAGCGGGTCTTCTATTTCAGGGAGATTGAGGCGGAACGGGAGATCCCTTTCGAGGAAGAGATCCTGTTTCAAAACGAGGAGCTGCTGGTGGCGTGCAAGCCCCATTTCCTGCCGGTGACCCCCGGCGGCGCCTACCTCAATCAAAGCCTCTTGCACCGGCTCCGGGAGCGGACCGGGATCCACCACCTGGTGCCGCTGCACCGGATCGACCGGGAGACCGCGGGGCTGGTCCTTTTCTCGACGAACCCGAAAACGCGCGGTCGTTACTGCGGGCTGTTCAGGGACGGCTGCATCGAGAAGGAGTATCGTGCGGTCGGCGCGGGGCGGGTGCCGGACGGCAGGGACCGCTGGCTCGTGGAGAGCAGGCTGGTGCCGGGGGAGCCCTGGTTCGTCATGGCGACCGAGCCCGGAGTGCCCAACGCCCGCTCCGACATCCGCCTGCTCGCAGAGCGGGGGGGAGACTCCCTGTTCTCGCTCAGCCCGCTCACCGGCAAGACGCACCAGCTCCGGGTGCACTTGAGTTCGCTGGGAGTGCCGATCCTCAACGACAGGCTTTACCCGCGCCTGCAGCCAAGCCGGCCGGACGATTTCGACAAGCCGCTGCAGCTTCTGGCACGGCGGCTGCGCTTCAAGGATCCCATCTCCGGCAATTGGCTCGAGTTCCAGTCTGAAAGGGCACTTTTGTGGTAATCTAGAACGGTTCGCGCAGCCTGTGGCATGGCGGCTGGCTCATAGCTGATAGGGAGGTGTGACATGGCCAAGAATGTGCTCCTGCTGGTCGATTACGGCGTCAACAACAGCATCCATATAGGGCTGTTCAAGATCCAGCTCAAAGAGGCGGGGTGGCGCCCGGGGCTCGTGGAAGGGGCCTTCGAGAAGAACCTCGACCTTCCAGATTCAGTCATCGAGACGAAGGTGCAAGAGGAGGTCGACAACGCCGCCAACCAAGCCTCCTTCAAGAAGACCTGCTGCGAGCTCTTCGTCACCGAGGATGAACTGAAGTTCTGCTGGGACTGGAACACACCCTGACCAGCAGTCATCCCCGCGCCCGCTTCTGTCACTTCAGATCTAAAATATCTGGACAACTTCCTGAAACTTTAGTTACTATCCCGCTATGAACAAACTCGCCGCTGTATTGATTATTTTATTCACCGTCGCCGTAATAACGTTCGGCACGTGGCAGCTCTTCAAAGGGAACCTCGAGGCGGCTTTTTCTTCCTTTCCGTTCCTGCTGATTATCTACTTTTTTATCAAGCCATTCCGAAATTCATAAGGTAGGGTGCCGTGCGGCTTCTGGCACCTCGTGATGCTTTCCAGGCCGCGTCCTCGTCCGCGGCGCCGGGGGGGGCGTCGGGCGCTGCCGCTGCTGTTGTGAGCCATGCCGGTGGGAGACATCATGTCCAGTTGTGCACTCGTGATCGACGATTCGGCTGCCATCCGGGAGCAGGTGATACGGACCCTGCAGGATGTTGGGCTGTTCGAGCAGTACCGGGAAGCGAAGGACGGGATGGAGGGATTCAAGACCCTCATCGACTGCAAGGCCGACCTGGTGATCTGTGATGTCGAGATGCCGCGCATGGACGGCTACAAGTTCCTGCAACTGGTCGCCTCGCGTCCCGACCTGCAGGGGCTCCCGATCATCATGCTGACCGGCAAGCAGGACTTCAACTCCAAGGTCAGGGGACTGGAGCAGGGGGCGAGCGACTACCTCACCAAGCCCTTCGACGCCGGCGAACTGGTGGCCCGCGTCAAGGTGCAGCTCAAGATCAAGTCCCTGCAGGACGAGCTGAAAAAAGCCAACGAGCAACTCAAGCGACTCACCAACATCGACCACCTCACCGGGCTCTTCAACCGGCGCTACCTCGCCGAGGTGCTGGAGGCCGAGTTCTTCAGGGCCAGGCGCAACCGCGAGAGCCTCTCCCTGGTCATCATCGACATCGATTTCTTCAAGCAGGTCAACGACACCTACGGTCACCAAAACGGCGACGTCGTGCTCGCCTCGGTAGCCAGCGTGGTACAGCAGCAGATGCGCGCCTATGACAGCGCGGCGCGCTACGGCGGCGAGGAGTTCGTCGTGCTCTACCCCGGCACTTCGCTGGAGGGTGGGGTGGTCGCCGCGGAGCGCCTGCGGCAGGCCGTGCTTGATTTCACCTTCCCGCCCCCCCTGCAGGACCTGGCCGTGACCGTCAGCGCCGGGGTCGCCACCTATCCATCCCCGCAGGTCGACAACATCGACTCCCTGTTCCGCCAGGCTGACGAGGCGCTCTACCGCGCCAAGCAGAACGGCCGCAACAGGGTGGAAACGATGGCGACCTGACGCCCATCTGCTCTGGTTAATTTTTTTTAAGAAAACACTTGAAAAAAATCTAATTTGAAGGTAAAGGTTACCTCCTGCTTTGCGCCCCGAAGCGCCGACACTGGAGGAGCCTGCTATGGATACCTTTGACGAGGCTTATGCCAACTACCTGAAACTCCTGGCCAATCTTGACAAGACCGACGATATCGCCGCGAAAAACCAGCTCTTTCGCCAACTCGCCCAGCTGTTGTGCGACCTGGAGCAGGGGTTGAAGCACAAGGCGACATCGGGCGGCCGCCGTGAGGAGTCGGCCTACTGGCTCTAGCTCCCCCGTTTCCCACCTGTAATCTTCCCGTACTCCCCGGCGGGAGCCGGTACGCCTCCCCGGGCGGCCTCGCCAGCTCATGAAAAAGTTTGACACATCAGCTTCCTCCTATATTCTCTAAGTAAGCGATATCATTCCCGGCGAACGGAAGTAAGGTGCAGGTGTCGGCCAACTGTCCGTAACGCCGGAGGAGGTTCATTATGAAGATCCTGGTATGCGTCAAGCAGGTGCCTGACATGGAGTCTCGTTTCCGGCCGGATGCCGCGGGCGTCTGGTATGCGGAGACCGATCTCGCCTTTCGGGTCAACGAGTACGACGAATACGCCATCGAGCAGGCGGTGTTGCTCAAGGAGCAGTTGGGGGGGGAACCGGAGATAACGCTCCTCTCGGTGGGTCCGGATCGTGTCGTGGAGGCCATCAAGAAGGGGCTTGCCATGGGGGCGGACCGTGCCGTGCACGTGCGCGACCCGGCTGCCCACCTGAAGGATCCCTTCCAGATCGCCTCGATCATAGCGGCATATGCCAAGGGGGAGGGCTTCGACGTCATCTTCACCGGAATGCAGTCGCTCGACCGGGGATCAACCCAGGTGGGGGTGGCCGTCGCCGAGGCGCTCGGTTACCCCTGCGCCACGACCGTGGTCGCTTTCGAGTACGCCGACGGCACCGTGACCGTGAAGCGGGAGCTCGAAGGAGGGGTGAAAGGGACGGTGCGGCTGAAGACCCCGGCCCTGGTTACCTGCCAACTTGGCCTGAACCAACCGCGCTACCCGACGCTGCCCAACATCATGAAGGCGAAGAAGAAAGAGGTGGCCGTCATCCCGGTTGAGCAGTTGCTGCAGGAGGAAGCCAGGCTGGTGCTGGCGCAGTTCAGCGCGCCGGCCAAGAAGGGGGGTGGGGTGGTCCTGGAGGGTGAGGTTGCGGACCAGGTCGACCGGCTAATCGGGATACTCAAGGACAAGACGGCGGTTTTGCGCTAGGGGGGGAACCATGAAAGTTTTACTCGTCGGCGAAAGCCGTGATGGAAAACTCTTGGAGTACAGCTACGAACTGTTCGGCTTCGCATCGCAACTGGGAGCCGAGACCGCCATGGTGCTGATCGGCAACGACGCGGCCTTGCCGAGCTACGGGGGGACCGTCTACCTGGCCGATGCCGGCAAGTACGGGGAGTACAACCCCGATCTGCACAAGCGGTTGGTGCAGGCTGCGGTGGAACGGGAAAAGCCGGACTACGTGGTGTTCATGCACACCTCCTACGGCTGGGATCTGGCGCCGCGTGTGGCGGCCTTGCTCAAGGCGCCGCAGGTTTCCGAGGTGGTCGCCTTGGCCGAGGGAGGTTTCGAGCGTCCCTGCTGCAGTCAAAAGATGCGGCAGGTGGTACGGCCGGTCGGCGGCCCCGTGGTACTCACCCTGCAGGGAGGAGCGTTCCCGGCGCTGGTGCCGGGGGGCGCGCCCCTAAAGCAGACCCTGGAGGTTGCGGGAGAGGGGAGGACCGAGTTCCTGGGGTACGAGGCGGCTGTCCGCAAGGGAGTCGACCTGACCAGGGCGGAGATCATTGTCAGTGCCGGGCGCGGTGTCGGCAAGAAAGAGAACCTGCCGGTGATCGCCGAACTTGCCAAGGTGTTGGGAGGCGAGGTCGGGGCGAGCCGTCCGGTCGTCGACAGCGGTTGGATGGAGGCGGGGGCGCAGGTGGGGGTGACCGGGCAGACCGTGAGTCCCAAGCTCTATGTTGCCTGCGGCATCAGCGGCGCCATTCAGCACCTGGCGGGGATGAAGAAGTCCGGGTTCATCGTGGCGATCAACAAGGACAAGGATGCCCCCATAGGCGAGGTGGCGGATGTGCTGGTGGTGGCCGACGTGATGCAGTTCGTACCGGCGCTGACGGCAAAACTTGCCAAGTGACCCCCGCAAGACGCGGAGCTTAACCAACAACGGCGCGGCAACCGTCCGTTTGCCGCGCCGTTTGCCAAATGTTTCCGGCGACTCCTACCGCAGCAACTCCAGAAACTCCTCTTCAGTCAGCACGCGCACGCCTAACTGCCGTGCCTTCTCCAGCTTGCTGCCGGCGTCGGCGCCGGCGACGACGTAGTCGGTCTTCTTGGAGACGCTCCCGGCGGCATGGGCCCCTTCCTGCTCCACCATCTTCTTGGCATCGTCCCTGGTGAACTTCTCCAGCGCACCGGTGAAAACGAAGGTCTTACCGGTGAACCTGCCGCCGACCCGCTTCTCCTCGACCTTCGGACTGACGCCGGCCTCCTTGAGCCGCTCCAGCACCCTCAGGTTCTCTTCGCTGCGGAAGAAGTCGGCTATGCTGGTGGCGACCTGCGGCCCTACCTCGCGAACGCTGACCAGTTCCTCCTCGCTCGCCTTGGCCAGGTTCTCGATGCTGCCGAAAGCCCTGGCCAAGAGCTTGGCGGTGTGTTCGCCGACGTGCCTGATGCCAAGCGCGAAGATGAGCCGCGACAGGTCGCGCTCCTTGCTCGCCTCGATGGCGCCCAACAGGTTCTCGGCGAGCTTTTTCCCCATGCGCTCGAACTGCATGAAGTCTTCTTCCTTTAACGAGTAGATGTCGGCGACATCCTGGATCAGCTTCAGGCTCAAAAGCTGCTCGATGAACTTGTCGCCCAGCCCCTCGATGTCCATGGCTCGTCGGGACGCGAAATGCTTCACCCGCTCCAGAAGCTGCGCCGGGCAGCTAAGTGCCACGCAACGCACCGCCACCTCGTCGGGAAGCCGGACCACCTCACCGCCGCACACCGGACAGTTTTCCGGCACCTGGGGCTTAACCGCACCTTCCGGCCGCTGGTCGAGAATGACCTGCACCACGGCCGGGATGACGTCGCCGGCACGCTCGACAATAACGGTATCCCCCTCGCGGATGTCTTTTCGCTCCAGTTCCTCCCAGTTGTGCAGGGTGGCGCGCGATACCATGACGCCCGATACGTTGACCGGTTTCAGGAAGGCGACCGGCGTGATCACCCCGGTGCGGCCAACGGAATGGAAGATCTGCTCGACGACGGTGGTCGCCTGCCGGGGCGGGAACTTCCAGGCGATGGCCCAGCGCGGCGAGCGGCTTTTCTCTCCCAGCTCCCTCTGCATCCGGAACGAATCGACCTTGACCACGACGCCGTCGATCTCGTAGGGGAGGTCGTCGCGTTTTTCCATCATCTCCTGGTAGTAGGCGAGCATCTCCTGGATGCCGTGCACCACGCGGGTGAGCGGGTTGACCGGCAGGCGCCACGTGGGGATCGTCTCCAGGAAGTGGCTCTGCGCGGTGAACTCGACCCCGCCCAGTTCCCCGGGCGCGTAGCAGAAGATGCTCAAGGGGCGCTTGGCGGTGATCTTCGAATCGAGCTGGCGCAGGGATCCGGCCGCGGCGTTGCGCGGGTTGGCGAAGGGGGGCTCGCCTGCCTCCTCGCGCTCGCGGTTGAACTTGCGAAAGGGGGCCAACGGGAGATAAACCTCGCCGCGCACGGTCACGAGTTCCGGCGGCTCCTGCGTTTCCAGGCGCAGCGGTACGTCCTTGATGGTCTTCAGGTTCTGGGTCACGTCCTCGCCCACGACGCCGTCCCCCCTAGTGGAACCGATGGCCAGGATCCCTTCGCGGTACACCAGTTCCACGGCGACGCCGTCCATCTTCGGCTCACAGACGTAGGAGATCCCGGTGTCGGCGGCAAGGCCCAGAAAGCGCTTGACCCGGTCGTCGAAATCGATCATGTCCTGCTCGGTGAAGGCGTTCTCTAGGGAGAGCATCGGCATGCTGTGGCGCACCTGGGTGAACTTCGCGAGCGGCCGGCCGCCGACCCTGCCCGTGGGAGAGTCGGGGAGGGCAAGCTCCGGGAATTCCTTTTCCAGCCCCTGGAGTTCGCAAAACAGCGCGTCGTACTCGGCGTCCGTGATCTCCGGCATGTCCTGTTCGTAGTAAAGGCGGTTGTGGCGCTCGATCTCTTTGGAGAGAAAGGCGATGCGCTGGGCGGCGGCTTGTGCTTCCATGGTGAACCTCGTGGCGGTTTGTCTTGAACGCTGCTTTATAACATACCCCGCCGCAGTTTGGAACTGGCATGGATATAGCGGCTTGCATTGCCCTTTTGCTTCTGGTAACAATAACCGGCCGCACCTTTCCGGGGACGGCTCTTTTTTGGCCCGCAGCCGGAAAGACGTCGTCGCCGCCGTGGCGCAAATGCCCGATTTACGAGGAAATCATGCTCGATCTGTCCCGTCTCAATCCCGAACAACTCGCCGCCGTGAAGCACACGGAGGGGCCCCTGTTGGTCCTGGCCGGCGCCGGGTCGGGCAAGACCGGGGTGATCACCTACCGCATCGCGCACCTGATCCTGAACATGAAGGTGCCGCCCGACCGGATCCTCGCCGTGACCTTCACCAACAAGGCGGCCAAGGAGATGAAGGAGCGGGTGGAGCACCTGGTGGGACGCAGGGATTCCAAGGGGATCGTGCTCTCCACCTTCCACTCTCTGGGCGTGCGCGTGTTGAAACGCGACATCGAACGCCTGGGCTACAAGAAGAACTTCTCGATCTATTCGACCGCGGATCAGGTCGGGCTCGTGCGCCAGATCGTGCGCGAGGTCAACACCGACAGCAAGAAGTACGACGCGGAGAGCATCATCTGGCGCATCTCCGGCGCCAAGAACAAGCTGATCCCGCCGGACCGCTTCGCCCCCAACCCGCTCGACGACATCGACATGATGGCCGCGTTGGTTTACCCGCGTTACCAGTCCGCGCTGAAGGCGTTCAACGCCATCGACTTCGACGACATCATCATGCTGACCGCGGAACTTTTGCAGCACCACCCGCCGGTCTTGAAGCACTGGCAGGAGCGCTTCAGCTACATCATGGTCGACGAGTACCAGGACACCAACTCGTCACAGTACCTCCTGGTGAATCTCCTGGCCGCCGGCTGCAAGAACCTCTGCGTGGTGGGGGACGACGACCAGTCCATCTACGGCTGGCGCGGCGCGGACGTGGGCAACATCCTCGACTTCGAGAAGGATTTCAAGGGGTGCCGCACCATCAAGCTGGAGCAGAACTATCGCTCGACCGGGAACATCCTGGACGCCGCCAACAGCGTCATCGGCAACAACAAGGTGAGAAAGGCGAAGCGTTTGTGGACCGCCTCCGGGCAGGGGCCGCTCATCGATCTCTGCATCGTCCAGGACGACGAGGAGGAGGCGACTTCCGTGGTGGAGCGCATCCAGCTGGAACGTTTCAAGAAGGACACCCCCTACAGCGACTTCGCCATCCTGTACCGCACCAACGCCCAGAGCCGCTCCTTCGAGGAGCAGCTCCGCTTCGAGGACATCCCCTACGTGCTGGTCGGCGGCACCCAGTTCTTCGAAAGGAAGGAGGTCAAGGATTCCCTCTCCTACCTGAAGGTGATCGCCAATCCGCTGGACGAGGTGGCGCTCCTGCGCATCGTCAACTTCCCCAGGCGCGGCATCGGCGACAGCACCGTGATCCGCATCAACCAGTGGTCGCTGGAAAAGGAGATCCCGCTGTTCGAGGCGTTCAGCCGGGTGGGCGAGATCGAGGGGATCTCCGAGGCGATCAGGGACAAGGTGCTCGCCTTTCACCATACCCTGCTCGATGCCGCGGCCGACTTCCGGGCGGAAGGGGGGCTGGCCGAGAAAGGGAAGGCGCTCTTCGAGAAACTGAAGATCGAGGAGGAGATCTTCCGCACCATCGACGACCAGAAGGCGGCGCGGCGCAAGGTGGAGAACGTGGAGCAGATCATCAACTCGATGGCGGCCTACGAGGAGCGGGTGCCGCAGGCGACGCTCGGGGGCTTCATCGAGAAGGTATCGCTCATGGACGAGGACCGCTTCTCCGGCAAGGACAAGAAGGATCACGGCAAGGACGCGGTGACGCTCATGTCGCTGCACTCCAGCAAGGGGCTCGAGTTCCCCTTCGTGTTCCTGGTGGGGATGGAGGACGAGATCCTGCCCCATAAAAGGGCCATCTACGAGGACGACAGCATCGACGAGGAGCGGCGCCTGTGCTACGTAGGCATCACGCGGGCGCGGCAGCAGCTGGTGATGACGCGGACGCTGTTCCGGAAGAAGTACGGCAAACTCGAGGAGCGGGTACCGTCTCGTTTTCTGGAGGAAATCCCGGGGACGGTGCTGAACGTGCAGCAAAGCGGGGTGGCAAAGGAAGTGACGCCGGAGGAAGCGGAGAAGAGCGCCGAGGATTTCTTCGCCAAGATGAAGGCGATGATGGGGTAGGGGGCGGAATGTCCGCCCCCGTCGGGATGGCTACGGTTGGGGTTTGCCGAGGGTCTTCTGGCCCGGCTTCCACCCCAGGGGGCAGAGCGAGCCGGTCTGCAGCGCCTCGAGGACGCGCATGGTCTCATCGACGCTCCTGCCCACGTCGAGGTTGTGCACCACCTGGTACTGCAGCACGCCATCCGGGTCGATGATGAACAGCGCGCGCAGGGCCACACCTTCTTTCTCGTCCAGGGCGCCGTATTTCTCCGCCACTTCCTTCTTGATGTCGGAAAGCAGGGGGTACTGGAGGTTGCCCAGGTCGCCGCGCTGCACCCAGGCCAGGTGCGAGTATTTGCTGTCGGTCGAGGCGCCGAGGACGACGGTGTTCAGCTTCTGGAATTCGGGAAGCGCCTGGTTGAACCCCTTGATCTCGGTGGGGCAGACGAAGGTGAAGTCCATCGGGTAGAAGAAGAGCAGCACCCACTTGCCGCGATAATCGTCCAGCGAGATCTGCTTGAACTCCTTGCCGGCGGTGGTGCCGACCCAGGCGTCCAGCTTGAAGTTCGGAGCTGGCTCACCGACCTTGGCGACCTGCTGCAGGTCCGATGCGGCCGCTACCGGCAGTGCCGTGGTGAAAATCGAGAGTGTCAGTGCAGCCAACAGGGTGATGGTTGAGACGTTCATTCGAATACTCCTGTGAATATTTTAATACTATAGCTGCATTGCAAAGCCAGTTCTGGTAGAATCGCTGACTGTACATGATACCGTAGCTACATCGCTCCAACCAGTAAAAACTTCACACACACTTCTTTGTGTGGTATTGAAGACCGCTGCAACTCGGAATGGTGTATCAAACCAAATATAAAGGAGCAACATAATGACTGATGAAAAGAATCCCGTAGTCGTCATGGAGACCTCGATGGGCACCGTTAAGATCGAGCTCTTCAAGGACAAGGCGCCCATCTCCGTGCGCAACTTCCTCTCCTATGTCAAGGACGCTTACTACGACGGCACCATCTTCCACCGCGTGATCAAGAACTTCATGGTCCAGGGGGGCGGGCTGGATGAGAACATGCAGCCGAAGAAGACCAAGTTCGCCATCAAGAACGAGGCCACCAACGGCCTGAAGAACGTGCGCGGCACCCTGGCCATGGCCCGTACCGCCGTGGTCGACAGCGCCACCTCCCAGTTCTTCATCAACGTGGTGGACAACGCGTTCCTCGACCACGCCGGCAAGACCCCGGACCGCTTCGGCTACGCCGTGTTCGGCCAGGTCATCGAAGGGATGGACGTCGTCGACGCGATCCGCGAGGTGAAAACCGGGAGCAAGGGCGGCCACCAGGACGTGCCGGTGGAGCCGGTCTTCATCAACTCCATCAAGCTGGCCGAGTAGGGAAGGATTCGCTGTTTCCCCTGCAGGGGAAGGCAACAGGTGAGCGGCTGGCGCTGGATGCGCCAGCCGCTCATTGCGTTTGCAGGGTAAGTCTCGCGGTGATGCCCGGGAGGACGGCGCCGTTGGCGTCGCGGGCTGAAAAACTCTCCAGGGTGAAGGTGTCGGCCGTTGGCGCCACCCCCGCAGCCACCTGGCAGGTGAGGGTCGCCAGGGGGCCGACGGTGAGCCCGGCGGGATGGGCGAGGTTCACCAGCAGCACCTGTCCGGGGGCGGCGGCCTGCAGGAAGCTGGCGCCGGTGTAACTGCCGCTCACCGCCGGTACCAGCACCCCTTCGGGAAGCACACTGGCGCTGGTGGAGGGGAGGGTGACCCCGGGGGGGAGGCGCAGGGTGAATTGTGCGGCATAGAGAACCGAATCCGCGGCAGGTCCCAGGGTGACGATACCGAGGCGGGCGGTTCCGGGCACCGGTTCCGGAGTGAGCACGTTGCCATCGTCTCCCGAGTTTCCGGTCGAACCGGATCCCCCACCGCAGGCTCCCAGAAACAGGCACAGTATTACCAGCCACAAGACTCTCATTGTATCCTCCCCTTTAAGATCGTCTCGCCTAAAAGATCATCGTCGCGCCGCTCTTGCACTGATGGGGGTACACAAGGACTGCTCGACGGAAAAGATTGTATCGGGGAAATTGTTGGAGGCAATTAATTATGATTCAGTCACTCTGGTATCGCTCCGTAACGCGGCGGAACTGGTTGATATTGGTTGCATTTAATTATTGACAAAGGTTATCGCCAACTATACAATCTGCAGGCTTTACAGCTACCTGAACCACACTTCGTTAGGGGGTTTTACCTTATGGAAATGAAGGACTTCATCTTTACGTCCGAGTCTGTTTCTGAGGGGCATCCGGACAAGGTTGCCGACCAAATATCCGACGCGATCCTTGATGCGATCCTGACCCAGGATCCCAAGTCCCGCGTGGCGTGTGAAACCCTGGTGACCACCGGCATGGCGGTCATCGCTGGTGAAATCACCACCAATGCCGTCATCGACTACCCGAAGATCGTCCGTGAGACCATCAAGGAGATCGGCTACAACGATTCCGCCATGGGCTTCGATTGGGAAACCTGCGCGGTGCTCACCTCCATCGACAAGCAGTCCCCCGATATCGCCCAGGGTGTCACCGAGGGTGAGGGGATGTTCAAGGAGCAGGGTGCCGGCGACCAGGGCCTCATGTTCGGCTTCGCCTGCAACGAGACCCCCGAACTGATGCCGATGTCGATCCTCATGGCGCACAAGCTGGTTTCCAGGCTTGCCGACGTCAGAAAGACCGGCGTGCTCGACTTCCTCCGTCCCGACTCCAAATCCCAGGTTTCGATCCAGTACATCGATGACAAGCCGGTCCACGTCGATACCATCGTCATCTCCTCCCAGCACTCCCCCGAGGTCTCCTACGAGATGATCAAGGAAGGGATCATCGAGGAAGTCATCAAGAAGATCATCCCGGCCAACCTGATGGACGCCAACACCAAGTTCCTGATCAACCCGACCGGGCGCTTCGTCATCGGCGGCCCGATGGGAGACTGCGGTCTCACCGGCCGCAAGATCATCGTCGACAGCTACGGCGGGCACGGCGCCCACGGCGGCGGCGCGTTCTCCGGCAAGGACCCCTCCAAGGTGGACCGTTCCGCGGCGTACATGGGGCGCTATGTCGCCAAGAACCTGGTAGCTTCCGAGATCTGCGAGCGTTGCGAAGTACAGGTAGCCTACGCCATCGGCGTCGCGGAGCCGGTCTCCGTCATGGTCGACTGCAACGGCACCGGCAAGATCCCGTCCAAGCGCATTTCCGAGATCGTGCGCGAGGTGTTCGACCTGCGTCCGCGCGCCATCATCGAGCAGCTCGACCTTTTGCGTCCGATCTACAGGAAGACCGCGGCTTACGGCCACTTCGGCCGCGAGCTCCCCGAGTTCACCTGGGAGCGCACCGACAAGGCGGCACTCATCAAGGAGAAGGCGGGCATCTAAGAAACCCGTTCTACGTTCTGTGTTCTACGTTAAAAGCAAAAGGCCTTCCGGATTCCGGAGGGCCTTTTTGTTTAGGGGGTGTTGTTGGTTGTTCAACGTAGAACGTAGAACATAGAACGCAGAACCGGTTCTAGCTCTTCCTGCTGAACCGGTACCCGACCCCGCGCACGGTCTGGAAGAACACGGGGCGCGAGGGCTCAGGCTCGAAGTACTTCCTGAGCCGCACGATGAAGTTGTCCAGGGTCCTGGTCTCCGCGTCGGTGGCGTAGCCCCAGACGCTTTCCAGGATCTCGCCGCGCGGTATCGCCTCCCCCTCGCGATGGAAGAACAGCGACAGCATGCGCACCTCGAGGTCGGTGAGATCGATCTCACCCTGCCTGGTCCTGGCTCGGTAGGAAAGCAGGAACACCTCGTTGTCGCCGAAGCGATACCCTTCCTCCACCGGTTCCGGCCGGTACCAGGCGCTGCGGCGCAGCATCCCCGATACCCTGAGCAGGAACTCTTTCAGGTTGAAGGGTTTCACCAGGTAGTCGTCGGCCCCGGCGGCGAGCCCGGAGATCCGGTCGCTCTCGGCGGAGCGCGCCGTCAGCATCAGCACCGGCACCCTGGAATCGAGCCCACGGATCTTTTGACAAACATCGAAGCCGCCGATGCCGGGGAGCATCACGTCCAGGATGATCAGGTCGAACTTCTCCATGGTGACCTTGTCGAGCGCCTCTTCGCCGCTTTCGACGTGGCTCACCAGGTAACCTTCCTGTTCCAGGTTGAAGGTGATGCCGCGCGCCAGGTGCATCTCGTCCTCGACGAGCAGTATGTGCGGTTTCTCGCCGGACATGCCTAACCTCGCTGCTGCCTGCCCTGGAGTGGCAGGGTGATATGGAAGGTGCAGCCTTTGCCGAGTCCCGGGCTCTCGACGGAGATCTTGCCGTCGTGGGCGTTGACCACGGACCTGACGATGTAAAGCCCCAGCCCGGTTCCCCTGATGTTCTCACCCGGGGTGCGCACCCGGTAGAACATGTCGAAGATCTTCTCCAGTTCGTTCTTCTTGAGTCCCTTGCCGTTGTCCTGGAAGTCGAGCTGGCATTGCCGGCCGCTTGCGCTGCGCTTGAGCGTCACCCTGATCTCGGGCGAAACGGGCGAGTAGAGCAGCGCGTTCTCGAAGAGGTTCCTGAGCGCCATCTCCATACCCTCGACGTCGATGGTCGCGTTGATGTTGGGCTCGACCTCCAGGGTCAGTTTCCCCCCCTCGGGGAGATCGCTCATCTTCCCCTGCAGGTAGCTGGTGACGAACTCGGAGAAGTCGATCTTCTTCGCCTTGTCCCCCAACTGGCCGAACTCGATCCTGGTGGCCATGAGCAGGTTGCTGGTCAGGATGTTGAGCCGGTCGGTATCGGAGAGCATGGTGTCGATGAAGCCGTCCAGTTTCTCCTTGGGGAGGTCCCGCATCTTCACCGTTTCCAGGTGCAACTGGATCGAGGCGAGCGGCGACTTGAGTTCGTGGGTCAACTGGGATATGTAGCTGCGCTGCTGCAGGTAGAGCTTCGCCTGGCGGCGCCAGTAGAGAAAGATGACATAGACACCGGCCAGGATGGCGATGGCCATCAACAGACCCTCAACCAGGACGATCCACTCCATCCCCTGGGTCAACAGTTCCGGCTTGTAGCGCAAGGCGAGGTTACGGAATTCCTTGCTCCTGCCGATGAACCAGTAGATCCAGGAGATGACCATCACCACCCAGATCAGCTGGATCCCTATCAATGCAATCAACGGGTTGGATAGTTTCCGGTTCATTTTCATGCCCCACTGGTAGCATCGCTGCCGGGTTTTTGCAAGGGGTATCTGTGGGGGAGAGGCTCCTTTGTTTTACACTACTATTACAAAATAATTTCAGCTTCTCTGTTAATGTGTTTACGGTGCAGTCAGACAGTCAGGAGGAGCATATGTTCAAACCGTTGCGCATTGGCAAACACGAGGCACGTTACCCGCTGATCCAGGGCGGCATGGGAGTGAGGATTTCCGCAGGATCGTTGGCCGGGCACGTTGCCAAGTGCGGCGGCGTCGGGCTGGTGGCATCCCCGGGCATCACCCTGAACAGCGAGTTCTTCGACGGCAAGAACTATCTCAAAAGCAACTCCGTGGCGCTCAAAGATGAAATCAGGAAGGCCTACGAGATCGCCCCGGACGGCATCATCGGCGTCAACGTCATGGTCGCCCTGTCCGATTTCGAGGAGTTGGTGGTCGCCTCCGTCGAGGCGGGAGCCAAGGTGCTCGTCTGTGGCGCCGGCCTGCCCATGACCCTCCCGGGGCTGACCGCGCATGCACCGGACGTGGCGCTGGTACCGATCGTCTCTTCCGTGCGTGCCGCCCAGCTCATCGCCAAAAAGTGGGACAAGGCCTACAACCGTTTGCCCGATGCGGTCGTGGTCGAGGATCCGGACACCGCCGGGGGGCACCTCGGTGAGAAGATGGAGAATATCGGCACCGGTGAGTATGACCAGTACGAAACGGTGCGCGGCGTGAAGGAGTTCTTCCGCAGCGAGTACGGACTTGATATCCCGATCATCGCCGCCGGCGGCATCTGGGACCGCGCCGACGTGCTGCACGCGCTCTCCGAAGGGGCCGATGCGGTACAGATGGCGAGCCGTTTCGTCACCACCGTCGAGTGCGACGCCGACGACGCCTTCAAACAGGCCTACCTGGACTGCAAGAAAGAGGACATCGGCCTGATCATGAGCCCCGCCGGTCTGCCCGGCCGCGCCATCCTCACTAACCAGGAAGGGATCGCCTCCTACGACCGCGACCACGGTTCCGTCTGCTCCTACGGCTGCCTCAAGAAGTGCTCCTACAAGGAGAGCGGCGAGCGTTTCTGCATCGTGAAGTCGCTGGACCGTGCCCAGCGCGGCGAGGTCGACTCCGGCCTCATCTTCTGCGGCACCAACGCCTGGAAGGCGACCCGCATCGAGACGGTGCAGGAGATCTTCGACGAGATCTTCGCCGAGGCAGCTGCCATCGCCGAGGACCAGGCGGCCTGATAGCCAACAACAAATGACATCTGACATCCCCCTGTGGCCCGCGCTGCAGGGGGATTTTTCGTCCAATGAGCGGTAAATAATATGGTTTTTGCCTTGCCAGCGGCCGCGCACCGTGTTATATCAAGAAAACTTGATTTAACTAAACGACCAAGGTTGATATAACGATGCTGGAACTTTTCAAGGCGCTGGCCGATCCGTGCCGACTGCGGCTGGTGGCGGTGCTGCTCAACTCCGAACTCACCGTACAGGAGCTGACCCAGATCATGGGGATGGGGCAGTCGCGCATCTCGCGGCACTTGAAGATCCTGGCGGAGGCGGGCGTGCTCTCGGTCAAGCGCCAGGGGACCTGGAGCTACTACCGCGCGGGGGGAGAGAACCCTTTTTTCAGCGCCATTCGTCCGGAGTTCGAGCGCGCGCTGGGGCAGCTTCCCGAGCGGCGCAGCGATCTCGCCGCCGTGGCGCAGGCGTTGGACGCCCGCCGCAAGCGGAGCCTCGAGTTCTTCGATCAGCATGCGGCCCAGTGGGACGAACTGTCGCGCACGCTGCTGCCGGTGCCGGAGTACCAGGAGAACCTGCTGGCGCTGGTCCCCGAGGTTCCCGTGCTGCTGGAGATCGGTGTCGGCACCGGGACCTTGATGGCGCAACTGGCGCGCAAGGCACGGCAGGTGATCGGCGTGGACCATTCCCCGGCGATGCTGGTGGAGGCGCGGCGGCGCCTGATCGAGGACGGGGTCCCCGGGGCGGAGTTGAGGCTCGGGGAGATGACCCATCTTCCCATTGCCGACGGCGGTGCCGGATGCGTCGTGGCCAACATGGTGCTGCACCATGCTCCCGATCCGCAGGCGGTGCTCACCGAAATCGTCAGGGTGCTGCAACCGCAGGGGACGCTGGTGCTGGCCGACCTGGCGCGCCACGAGCGGGAGTGGGCCCGGGAGCAACTTGCGGACCAGTGGCTTGGTTTTGAAGAGGATGAACTGCAGGGATGGCTGAAGGGCGCAGGCCTTGCCGACGTCTTCGTACAGCGGCTTGTCTCCGGGGCCGGCCAGGAGAGTGTGCTGCTGGTCAAGGCGGTGAAAGAGTAATCCCTCTCCCTGTGGGAGAGGATGCCCGTAGGGCGGGTGAGGGGTCTTTTCAAAGGATGGCGCGGCAGATACCGGCGCCCTCACCCCTGCCCCTCTCCCGGGGGGCGAGGGGATTTAAACCAACAAAAAGCGTAGAAGTTAACCCATCGAAAGGAGAAGTAACGTGACCAAGGATTACATCGTAAAGGATATGTCGCTGGCAGATTGGGGCCGTAAGGAGATGATCATCGCCGAGACCGAGATGCCGGGGCTCATGGCGATCCGCGAGGAGTACGCCGCCGCCCAGCCGCTCAAGGGGGCGCGCATCGCCGGTTCGCTGCACATGACCATCCAGACCGCCATGCTCATCGAGACCCTCACCGCTCTCGGCGCCGAGGTGCGCTGGGCCTCCTGCAACATATTCTCCACCCAGGATCACGCCGCCGCGGCCATCGCCGCCGCGGGCATCCCGGTCTTCGCGCACAAGGGCGAGACGCTGGCCGAGTACTGGGACTACACCCACAAGATCTTCGAGTGGCACGACGGCGGCGCCCCGAACATGATCCTCGATGACGGCGGCGACGCGACCCTCCTGCTGCACCTTGGTTCCGACGCGGAGAAAGATCCCTCCGTGATCGCCAACCCGACCTGCGAGGAGGAGCAGTTCCTGTTCGCGGCCATCAAGAAGCGCCTGGCAGAGCAGCCGGACTGGTACTCCAGGACCGCGGCCTGCATCAAGGGCGTCACCGAGGAAACCACCACCGGCGTGCACCGCCTGTACCAGATGTACGAGAAGGGGACGCTGAAGTTCCCCGCCATCAACGTCAACGACTCGGTCACCAAGTCCAAATTCGACAACATCTACGGCTGCCGCGAGTCCCTGATGGACGGCATCAAGCGCGCCACCGACGTCATGGTGGCCGGCAAGGTGGCGGTCATCTGCGGCTACGGCGACGTGGGCAAGGGGTGCGCGCAGGCGATGCGCGGGCTGCAGGCCCAGGTCTGGGTCACCGAAGTCGACCCGATCTGCGCGCTGCAGGCGGCAATGGAAGGGTACAAGGTGGTCACCATGGAGTGGGCGGCCGACAAGGCCGACATCTTCGTCACCACCACCGGCAACATCGACGTCATCACCCACGACCACATGAAGGCGATGAAACACAACGCCATCGTCTGCAACATCGGGCACTTCGACAACGAGATCGAGGTGGCCAAACTCAAGCAGTACAAGTGGGAGAACATCAAGCCGCAGGTCGATCACGTCATCTTCCCGGACGGCAAGCGCATCATCCTGCTCGCCGAAGGGCGCCTGGTGAACCTGGGCTGCGCCACCGGCCACCCCTCCTACGTCATGTCCTCCTCCTTCGCCAACCAGACCCTGGCGCAGATGGAGATCTTCTGCAACCCCGGCAAGTATCCGGTCGGCGTCTACATTCTCCCGAAGGAGTTGGACGAGAAGGTGGCGCGCCTGCAGCTGAAGACCCTGGGAGCCATGCTGACCGAGCTGACCGACGCCCAGGCCGCCTACATCGGCGTCAAGAAGGAAGGGCCGTACAAGTCGGAGCATTACAGGTACTAACGGCAACGGCAACGGACGAAGGGGGCGTCCCCTCGTCCGTTGCTCGCTGTAGGGGCAAATAATTATTTGCCCAGCCTTTGGTGCCCCGACCTCTGCCGATGGCGAGAGAGACGCAGGTGCGGTAAGGGGGGCGAATGATTATTCGCCCCTACGGTTGGTGCGAGGGGAAATATCATCACAACAAAAAGAAAGGGCGCCTGCTTGTAGCGGCGCCCTTTCTTATCCTTCCTGCTCTTTCTCTTCGTTCTTCTTCTTCCCCCGACCGGAGGAACATGCGGGAGACATTCACGTCTCGATCCCCATGCTGGGCAGGATGAAGCGCTGCAGCACGATCCAGCCCACCACAATGCCACCTAAAATCAACATCTCTTGCATAGTTCACCTCCCGAAACTTACCATCTGCTTTATCGCATATTCGAGAAGGAAAATATACCAAATTAATTATTATTATGACACGTTCAGTTTTGGTTCTGCTTCAGGAGCAGCACCTTATGCCGACTTCCCCCTCGCTCAAAAGCTCCACTTCCCTCATCAGCGCCAGGTCGACTTCGCTTCCGGCCGGGATGAAGGTGGCGTCGCAGGGGAGGGCGGCCAGGGCGTCGCACCTGGTCATGGTGCTCAGGATGGCGGTGTGTTGCTCGCCGGCGCAGTAGGCGACGTGCCTGCCGTGGCGCTTTTTCACCGTGACCCGGATGAAGTGCAGCTTGCCCGGCTTTTTATGGGCGTCTTCGGCGAGAATCCCTTTCACGAAGGGAGGAAGTACCCGGTGGTGCCCCATCATCTTCAAGAGGGCGGGCTTCACCAGCAGCTCGAAGGTCACCATGGTGGATACCGGGTTGCCGGGGAGCGAGAAGATCGGCTTTCCCTGCCAGACCGAGAAGGCGGTGGGGCCGCCCGGCTTCATGCCGATCTTCCAGAACAGCTCTTCGGCGCCGAGGCTCGCGGCAACCTCCCGGACCAGGTCGCGGTCTCCGGCGGAGACGCCTGCCGAGGTGATCAGGGCGTCGCAGCAAAGCCCTTCCCGCATCTTGTCCCGGTGGCTCTCCAGGTTGTCCCGCGCTATGCCGAGCAGCACCGGTTCCGCTCCCGCCTCGCGCACCGCGGCGGCCAGGGAGAGTGCGTTGGAGTTGATGACCTTGCCGGCCTTGGGGCTCTCGCCCAGCTCGATCAGTTCGTCGCCGGTGGAAAGGATCGCCACGCGCGCCTTGCGATACACCGGCACCAGCGCCTGTCCCATGGCGGCCAGCATGCCGATCTCGGCGGGGCGGAGCTGGCTGCCGGCGGGGAGGACCTGGGTGCCGCAGGCGACGTCGCTACCTTTGACCCGGACATGCTGCTTGGGGAGCACTCGCTGGTTGATGACGACCTGGTCGCCTTCCTGCTCTGTTTCTTCGATGGGGACCACCGCGTTGCATCCGGGCGGGATGGGGGCGCCGGTCATGATCCGTACCGCACAGCCGACGCTTACCGCGGGACAACCCTCGCCTCCGGCGGGAAGGAATCCGGTGATGTCGAGACGGGCCGGGACCGAGGTGCAATCGGCGGCGTGCACGGCATAGCCGTCCATGGCCGAGTTGTCGTACTGCGGCAGGTCCCAGGGGGCCATGATGTCCGTGCTGACCACCCGACCCAGGGCATCGGAGAGAAGGACCTGTTCCCCGCCCAACGGGGCTACGTGGGCCAGTATGATGCCGCGCGCTTCTTCAAAGCTTGGCATGATGCACCTCGGTGCTCTGAGCGGCGTCGTCGACGGCGTCGCTTGTTTTTTGTAGCGGCAGCGGTGCCGCTTTGGTTCTCCCTCACCCCAGCCCTCTCCCAAAGGGCGAGGGGGGAGCGGCGCAACGGTCAGGCCGCGTCCACCAGGGTGACCGGGACCGGAGCGTAGGAGATCTCCTGCATCTCCATTTCCAGCAGGTCAATCGTCAGCTTGCGGTTTCTGAGTGGTTCACCCTTGCCGAGCAGGATCTTGCAGACTTCGGCGACTTCCAGGCTCGCCACGACGGCGGGGGTGAAGCTCGGGTTGCCGAGCTGCTGCTCGATCCCCTTGCCGGCGACCCAGTGGCGATAGATCTGCTGCACCGTGGTCTCGCCGGGAAACTGGGAGGCGACGTGGCCGTACCAGCCGCCGATGGCGCCGTGCACCATGGGGATGCCGGCCAGGGTGCAGAACTCGGCGAGCTGCAGCCGGTACGAGATGCTGTCCAGCGCGTCCACCGCGATGTGCGCCCCTGCTAAGAGCTCGTGCCCGTTGGCAAGGCAGAAGTAGTCCTGGATGGCGGTGACCGTGACGGCGGGATTCACCTGCGCCAGTCGCTCGGCCGCTACCGCCGCCTTGGGCTGTCCCAGCAACGCGGGGGTGGAGAGGATCTGCCGGTTCAGGTTGTGCTCTTCGAAGATGTCGGGGTCGATGGCGATGATCTGTCCGACGCCCAGCCGCGCCAGTTCCTCGAGGACGTAGCCCCCCAGGCCGCCGCAGCCGATCACGGCGACGCGGCTTTGGAACAGGCGCAGTTGCTCGTCGACCTGGATCATGTTCCGGTTGCGCTGGTAGCGCGCCGGGTAGAGGCCGTTTTGCAGGGCGAGCAGCTCGACCGCCGCATGGCTCAGGTGGAAGCGCTGGGCGGTGGCATCCTGGGCGCTCCAGGGAAGCAGGCCGTCCTTGGTCTGCTCTTTCAGGAAAGTGATGACCTTGCGCATATCAGCCTCCTCCGACCAGGGGAAAGAGCGAAAGGGTATCGCCGTTGGCGAGCTTGCTGTCCAGTTCACCGTGCCGGCCATTGAGCATGACGATGCCGATTTCCTCCTCGGTAAGCCCAAGGCCCAGCACCACCTGGCGCACCTCGGTCCCCTCGGCGAGCTCCTGCTCGGCGATCTTGAACCTGCCGTTTCTGAACGTGGCGAAAAGCTTGAGTGTTATCTTCATGCGGCACCTGCTTGTTTGGCTCAAACGGAAAAACCCGGCGTGACTTCCGTCACGCCGGGTAATGGTGGTTCCTAGAAGTTCCAGAACTCGTCGATTTCCGCGTCGGTGAAGTCCCACACCGCGTTGTGCGGCGCGACCGGCTCGGTCTTGAAGAAGTCCGGCAGGCGGTCGTGGACGCTGGTGAGGCCGGCTTTCTGGTTGAAGTCACGCTCCAGTTTCAGGATGTGCTTGCCCAGGTTGGTGACGTCGTCGCCGGTGAGGGCGATGCCGAAGCGGGCGTTGATCATGTCGATCAGGGCCGGCAGGCACTCCGGGATGTCCAGCGCCGGGAAGGCGACGAAGATGCACATACCGGTGGAGTCGACCGCGGCGGTCGCGATCTGCAGGTTACGGGAGAGCTCGACCTGGCCGTCCTTCTTGAGCGGATCGACGTAGCCGCCGACGTTCAGGATGTTGGTGGCGATGGTGTAGCCGGAGGTGTGGTCGGCGCCCATGGTGGAGGTGGCGTAGGTGATGCCGATCCCCTTGACGGAGCGCGGGTCGTAGGCCGGGATGCCCTGGTTCTTGACGACCGGTACGCGAGTCACGCCGTAGGTGCGGCCGACGGAGCCTGCGCCGCCGCCCAGGACGCGGCCCAGCGCGGTCCCCTTGGCGATTTCCTCGGTCAGCAGGCGGAGCATCTCCTTGGAGTCGCCCCAGTTAAGGATGCCGGCCTCCATGGCCACGCCGAACATGACCGCGGTCTCGATGGAGTCGATCCCGATGTCGTCCATCAGGTTGTCGGCGCGGGCGATGTCGTCCAGGTTGTCGATGCAGCAGTCGGCGCCCAGGCCCCAGATGGTCTCGTACTCGAAGCCGGAGGTGACGTACTTGCCGTCTTTATCGTTGTAGACCTGCGAGCACTGGATGATGCAGCCGGCGTGGCAGCCGTGCTTGACCTTCCCGCCGCGGGCCGCGATGGTGTCGTGCATGGTCTCGCCGGAGATCTTGTCGTGGCCTTCGAACTGGCCGACGGTGAAGTTCTTGGTGGGGAGGCCGCCGGCCTCGTTGAGGATGTTGACCAGGACGTTGGTGCCGTAGGTCGGCAGCCCCTCGCCGGAAACGGGGTGGTCGAGAAGCGCCTTGGCGAACACCTTGGCTGCGCCCTTGAATTTCTCGGGATCGGCGATCTTCACGCCCGGTGCGCCTTCGCCGTCGATGGAGATGAACTTGATCTGCTTGGAGCCCATGACTGCGCCCAGGCCGCCACGGCCGTGGCTGCGGATCTTGCTGTCGGGGTCCTTGACGGAGATGTTGGCGGCGGTCATCTTCAGTTCGCCGGCCGGGCCGATGGTGAGGACGCCGGTCTTCTTGCCCAGGCGGGCCTCGACCGCGTCGATGACGGCGAAGTTACCAAGGCCCAGCAGTTCCTTCTCCTCGTTGATGGTGACGCCGTTCACGCCCACGGCCAGGTTGTACCAGGCGCCGGTTTTCGGTGCGCCTTCGATGATGAGGGCCTTGATGCCGAGTTTCGCCAGCATCTGCGCCGCGGTGCCGCCGGCGTTGGACTCTTTGATGCCGCCGGTGAGCGGGCTCTTGGCGCCTGCGGAGAGACGGCCGGAGTTGGCGGCCGGGGTGCCGGTCAGAAGGCCCGGTGCGAACACCAGCTTGTTGTCGGCGGAAAGCGCGTGGCAGGTCGGCGGTACTTCGGCGGCCACGATGGTGGAGGTGAGGCCACGGCCACCCAGGCCTGCCCATGCTGCCGGTACTTCTTCGATCTTGGTGGTGAGGTCGGTCATGTTGACGCGAAAAATCTTATCCATGCTTTTCAAGCTCCCTGTTTTTGTTTAGTTCTACCGGCAGCGCTGACCGCCGGGACTCCTTTCCAAGAGGGAGGCTCCACCGTTTCCAGCGAAACCCGTTGGCCTGGAGCCATGAGGGAAGGTCCCTTTTAGGCTGCGACGGCTCGGAGATTTTTTGATGCGTGACTGACCCGACACCGCTTACGCATCTCTTGCATGTGTTCGGGCCTGCGCGCCGGTTGGGCCCGCAGGCGGTGTTGCCTATTGCCCGCATCGAGCGGGAAGTGCGGGGGCGAATGATTATTCGCCCCTACAGGTGGTCGTGCCGTTGCCCCTTCCCCCGGAGGGGGGAGGTTGGGAGGGGGGAAGCACAGCGGTGAAAAGCCCCCCTCCCTGACCCTCCCCCTCCGGTGGCGGGGACTTTAATTATTACATTGCATCCTTGAAGATCTGGATGACCTGCTCGAGGGTCGCTTTGCGCGGGTTGGTGAACTGGCAAGCGTCCTTCTTCGCGTTCTCTGCCATGATGGCCAGGTCCTCTTCCTTGACATTGAGGGCCTTGAGGCCGGTCGGGATGCCGATGGAAGCGGAGAGGGTGCGGATCCTGTCGATGGCCTTCTGGCCGGCTTCGGTCACGGACAGGCCGTCGACGTTCTCGCCCAGGGCTTTCGCGATGTCAGCGAAACGCTTCGGGCAGGCGATCAGGTTGTACTGGCTGACTGCCGGCAGCAGGATGGCGTTGCAGACGCCGTGCGGCAGGTTGTAGAAGCCGCCCAGCTGGTGAGCCATGGAGTGGACGTAGCCAAGGGATGCGTTGTTGAACGCCATGCCGGCCAGGTACTCGGCGTAAGCCATCTTGTCGCGTGCCTCGAGGTCTTCGCCGTTGGCGACTGCCTTGGAGAGGTACTCGGCGATCAGCTCGATGGCCTTGATGGCGCATGCGTCGGTGATCGGGGTGGCGATGGTGGAGACGTAAGCCTCAACCGCGTGGGTCAGGGCGTCCATACCGGTGGCAGCGGTCAGGGCTGCCGGCTTGCCGACCATGAGCAGCGGGTCGTTGATGGCGATGTTCGGAGTGCAGCGCCAGTCGACGATGGCCATCTTCACGTGGGTGTCGGTGTTGGTGATGATGCAGAAGCGGGTCATTTCGGAAGCGGTGCCGGCGGTGGTGTTGATGGCGACGAATGCCGGCATGGATTTGGTGGACTTGTTCACGCCTTCGAAGTCGCGGATGTGGCCGCCGTTGCCGATGACCAGGCCGATGCCCTTACCACAGTCGTGGGAGGAGCCGCCGCCCAGGGAGATGATCGCGTCGCAACCGTTTTCCTGGTACACCTTCACGCCGTCGTGCACGTTGATGTCGGTCGGGTTCGGCTCGGCGCCGTCGAAGATGATAGCTTTAACGCCGGCAGCTTCCACCTGCTCCTTGATCTTGTCGGCAACGCCCATGGCCGAGAGGCCTTTGTCGGTGACGATCAGCGCCTTGGATGCGCCCAGTGCCTTGACCTGCTCGCCGGTTTCCTTAGCGGAACCAACGCCCATCAGCGATACCGTCGGAATGAAGAAACCGTAAGTCTGCTCTCCTAATGCCATTTTCATTTCCCCCTGTTGTTTTTCCGGGCTGGACCCGGTTCTTTTTGTTTTTAAGATAGTGGTGCCATGCTGCATACACTTTCCTAAAACGGTTTTCTACGCTATCGCAAGGTGCGTACCAGAATTTGCCGTAAACACAATTTTTCGGGATATCGAATAATATTCACAGGATACCGTATACTTAACCGGCGCTGTGTTTACCGCCCGTGCTGTCCCTCGCAAAGTTGCGTCCTCAAATCGAACAGTTGCGACGTTCCACAATGGAACATTTGCTCTTTTGTGGAACGGCCGTTTTGCTGCGCCAACCGCCGTCACGCTCCCCGCGCGTTTGTTGAATTCAGAAAGGCAAAAATCGGTTCGTTTCCCATGTATTCACCAGCTTAGTTCCTCCCTCATTAGTGGCTGATCCGGCTTTTTGCTCCGAATCGGAACAATTGGTATCGATATTGCCTTTGTATACGGCGAGGCGTGTTTCCGAAGGGAGTAAGACATGGCACTGATCGATACCTACGGCAGGCGGATCAACTACTTAAGACTCTCGGTCACCGACCGCTGCAACATGCGCTGCTGTTACTGCATGCCGGCGCAGGGAGTGGCGAAGCTCGAGCATAAAGAGATGCTGAGCTACGAGGAGCTCTATCGGGTCTCCGCCGCCTGCGTGGAGCAGGGGATAGAGAAGATCCGGGTCACCGGCGGCGAGCCGCTGGTGCGGAAGGGGCTGGTCGATTTCCTGGGACGCCTCTCGGCGCTGCCGGGGCTCAAGGAACTGGTGCTGACCACCAACGGGCTGCTGCTGGAAGAGCTGGCCCAGCCGCTCAAGGATGCCGGGGTGGCGAGGCTCAACATAAGCCTCGACTCCCTGCAGCCGGAAACCTTCGCCAGGATCACCCGCGGAGCGGACCTGGGCCGGGTGCTGGCCGGGATCGAGGCGGCGCAGAAAGCGGGCTTCGGTCCCCTCAAGATCAACATGGTGGTGATGCGCGGGGTGAACGATCACGAGATCCTGGACTTCGCCGCTTTGACCCTGGAAAAGCCGTTCACGGTCCGCTTCATAGAGTACATGCCGACCCTCAAGGATGAGGAATGGGGCGCGCAGAGCATGCCGGGGAGCGAGATCCTGGCGGCAATCGGCGAGCGCTACCCGCTGCTGCCGCTGGTCAGCTCGGAGATGGCGGGACCGGCCAGGAACTACAAGATACAGGGGGCGGCGGGCGCCATCGGGATCATCACCCCGGTTTCCGGCCACTTCTGCGAGAGCTGCAACCGGATCAGGATCACGGCGACCGGCCGGGTGCGCGGCTGCCTCTTCTCGGAACAGGGGACGGACCTGAAGCCGCTACTGGCATCGGATGACCCGGAGGCGCTGCGGCAGACCCTGAAGAGCATCGTGACCCAGAAGCCGGGACGGCACCATATCGCCGAGGAAGGCGCCGAGCAGGCGGTGGTCAACATGTCGAGGATCGGTGGGTAAAGGCAGGGGCTAGGGGCTAGGGGCTAGCGAAAAAACGGGGTACAGGGGACTGGCTCCGCAGGTGCCAGTCCCCTTGACCACATGGAGGAAGCTATGAGCGCATCGGTAGTGGCGGTCAACATAAGCCGCAACAAGGGCGAGAGAAAGAAGGCGGCGCCGGAGGTGCACCTGCGGGAGAACTTCGGCATCATCGGTGACGGGCACGCGGGGGATTGGCATCGCCAGGTGAGCCTCTTAGCCCAGGAGAGCATCGACAAGATGGTGCAACTTGGACTGTCGGTGGGCGCCGGGGACTTCGCGGAGAACATCACCACGCGGGGCATCGACCTGATGCACCTCCCCATCGGCACGCGCCTCGGCATCGGCCCGGCCGTGTTGGAGATCTCCCAGATCGGGAAGGTCTGCCACACCCGCTGCGCCATCTACTACCAGGCCGGCGACTGCGTCATGCCCAAGGAAGGTGTCTTTGCCACGGTGATTAGCGGCGGGGTGGTACGCCCCGACGATGAGATCGAGCTGCTCTAAGCGCAGCATATTTTCAGGACGTCAGATAGAAGGGGAGAAGAAGTCATGAAGGACAGAAGCCAGAAAAAAGTGAACATCATCTCGATCCGTATGAGCGACGACGAGCGCGACGCAATCCAGAAACTGATGGACAAGAGGGGGAAGAAGGCTTCCTTCATCATGCGCGAGGCGTTCGCACTGTTCAGGGAGCAGTGGGAACTCACCAGGGTTAGCCACTAGTCACCAAAGCCACCAAAACCCTGATGGACCCGGTGGACACGGTGGACCTGGTGGACATAAGTGGACTGTGGCTGAAGGCGGGTGAAGGCTTGACGGAGAGTTGGCTGAGAGTTGGAAATTTGCTTGTGAGAGAGGAACTTGCATGTACGTAGTGGCTTGCATTAAACAGGTGCCGGATACGACACAGGTGCAGATCGACCCGGTGACCAATACGCTGGTGCGCGATGGCATTCCCTTCATCGTCAACCCTTACGACACCCACGCGCTCGAGGAAAGCCTGCGCATGAAGGCCCGCTACGGCTTCAAGGCGGCCGCGCTCTCGATGGGACCGCCCAATACGGAGGCGACCCTGAGAAAGGCGCTGGCGCTCGGCGTGGACGAGGCGATCCTCTGCTCCGACCGCGCCTTCGGCGGCGCGGACACGCTTTCCACCAGCAACGTGCTGGCGGCGGCGATCAGGAAGCTGGCCCAGGAGGACGAGGTGGGCATCGTGTTCTGCGGCAAACAGACCATCGACGGCGACACGGCCCAGGTCGGCCCGGGCATCGCCATCCGCCTCGGTTTCTCACAACTTACCCTGGTGGACCGGATCGAACACCTCGACTTCCTGGCCAAGAAGATCCGGGTTCGGCGCAAGCTGGAAGGACGCTACGAGATCGTGGAGGCGAAACTGCCGGCCATGATCACCGTGGTGCGCGAGCTGAACCGCCCGCGCTACCCGACCGTCCCCATGCGACTCAAGGCGGCCAAGGCCGAGGTCAAGGTGTGGGACAACAAGGAACTTCAGTTGGACCCCAACAGCGTCGGCCTGAAGGGCTCGCCCACCTGGGTGAGCAGGATCTTCTCGCCGCAGCGCGCGGCGGGCGAGATCATCGGCGACGGCATGGGCGACCCGGCAGGCACCGCCCGGCTTTTGCTGGAGAAGCTGGTGGCCAGCGACATGCTGGCGGTGTAGCGTCACCAAAACCTTTGTGGACTGAGCGGACACCGGTGGCCGGTGGACCTGATGGACGTGACGAGGAGTGGGATAAAGATGGCTGAGCTTAAAAACAAACCGAAAAAGCCGCGGGGGAAGGTCAGGCTGATCGAGGGGAAGTGCATCGCCTGCGGCGCGCGCTGCCAGAGCAGCTGCCCGGTGGACGGCATCCAGATGAGCGACGCGGGCGAACCGCAGATCGAACTCTCCAAGTGCATCGGCTGCCTCAAGTGCGTGAAGGCCTGCCCGGGGGCGGCCCTGGAGATCTTCTATACGCCTGAGGAGCTGGAGATTCTGGCGCAGCTCGCCGGACAGCAGGACCTTTCCGAAGAGGATGCGGACCCGGAGGAACTGGCGCGCCGCGAACTGGTGGCGGCCTACCGCGGCGTCTGGGTCTTCGTGGAGCAGACCGAAGGGGAGGCGGCCCGCGTATCGTGGGAACTGATGGGCAAGGGGCAGGAACTCGCCGCCAAGCTGGGCGTTGAACTCTGCGCGGTGGTCATGGGGGACCAGGTGGAGCACCTGTGCCACGAGGCCTTCAGCTACGGCGCGGACAAGGCCTACCTCATGGACCAGCCGGTACTCAAGCACTACCGCACCTACCCGTACCTTGACGCCCTGTGCCACCTGATCGACAAGTACAAGCCGGAGATCGTCCTCATGGGTGCGACCGGCATGGGACGCGACCTGGCCGGCGCCGTGGCGACCCGGGTCAAGACCGGCCTCACCGCGGACTGCACCGGCCTCGACATCGACGGCAAGCGTAACCTGATGCAGACCCGGCCGGCCTTCGGCGGCAACATCATGGCGACCATCATGTGCGACCGGTTCCGCCCCCAGATGGCGACGGTACGCTCCCACGTGATGCCGATGCCGGCGCAGATGCCGGGGCGGACCGGCAAGATCGTCCCGGTCAGCCTCCCCATCTCCGAGGCGGATATCTTCACCAAGGTGCTCCAGGTGATCCGCGACAAGAAGGCGGGGGATGTCGACATCGCCGGTGCCGAGTTCATCGTTTCGGGCGGGCGCGGCATGATGGCCAAGGAGAACTTCGCCATACTGCAGGAATTGGCCGACGAACTGGGCGGAGAGGTGGGCGCCTCGCGCAGCGCGGTCGACGCGGGGTGGATGCCGGGCGACCGGCAGGTGGGGCAGACCGGCAAGACGGTGCGTCCCAAGATCTATATCGCCTGCGGCATCTCCGGCGCGATCCAGCACCTGGTGGGGATGCAGGACTCCGACCTGATCGTCGCCATCAACCGCGACAAGGAGGCCCCGATCTTCGAGGTGGCCAACTACGGTATCGTGGGTGACCTGTTCGACGTGGTCCCCGCCCTCATCGCCGCCCTGCGCGAGATGAAGGCGAGCAAGGGTAACGTCGAGGTGAAGGACGTCAAGGCGGCCTAATTTTTATTACTTATTGAGGGATTCTTTCATGCAACCTGATCCTGTCATCTTTACACCGCTTCTGGCGGCCGCCGGTCTGATCTTCGCCTGGAGCTGCTACCGCCGCTTCAGCCTGGTCGGCGTCGGAGCCTCCGAGGACCGTTTTTCCAGTCTCGCGGAACGGCTGCAGGGGATGTTCCTGTTCGCCTTCCTCCAAAAGCGCGTGGTCAGCCGTCCCTTCGGCATCAACCACCTCTTCATCTTCTGGTCGTTCCTGATCCTGGCCGTCGCCAACACCGAGTTCCTGGTCGCCGGCGTCTTCCCGGCGGCGAAGCTGGCGCGCATACTGCCGGCGGCGCTCTACCAGCCGCTGGTCTTCGTCTTCGACATCGTTTCGCTCTGTGCCCTCACCGCGGTGGTGATCGCGCTGGTGCGTCGAGCGGTGGCGCCTCCCTACGAGGGAGCCCGCACCGGTGAAGCATTCGGCATCCTTTCCATGATCGGCACCCTCATGCTGGCCTACTTCGGCCTGCACGCTGCGGAGATCGCCCTGGGCGCGGAGGAGGCGGCGCAGGCCATGCCGGTCTCGCTGGCGCTCGCCTCGCTGCTGGCGGGGCAGGGGCCCGAGACGCTGAAGAGTGTCGCCCAGGTTTCCTGGTGGCTGCATGCCGGCGTGCTCCTGTTCTTCCTGAACTACCTCCCCTACAGCAAGCACATGCACATCCTGGCGGCGATCCCCAACTGCTTCTTCAAGGGGCTCGATACCCCCAACACGCAACCGCGCGAGGAGTTCGTCGAGGGGAACGTGTACGGCGCCGGCAGCATTGACCGCTTCACCTGGAAGGATCTTTTCGACTCCTTCTCCTGCACCGAGTGCGGCCGCTGCGAGAAATCCTGCCCGGCCGCCAGCACCGGCAAGCCGCTCAACCCGCGCCTGGTGATGCACGACATCAAGGTGAACCTTTTGGCCAACGGTGGTCTCCTGCAGCGCGGCGGCGAGCCGACCGTGCCGGTAATCGGCGACGCGGAAGGGAGCATCAAGCCCGACGCCCTCTGGTCCTGCACCAGCTGCGGCGCCTGCCTCGCCGCCTGCCCGGTCTTCATCGAGCAGATGCCCAAGATCACCAAGATGCGCCGGCACCTGGTGCAGATGGAAGCCGACTTCCCGGAAGAGCTCCTGAACCTCTTCGAGAACATGGAGCAGCGCTCCAACCCGTGGGGGATCGCGCCGGGCGAGCGCGGCAAGTGGGCCGGCGGCCGCGAGGTGCGGCAGTTCGAGGCGGGCACCACCGAGTACCTCTACTTCGTTGGCTGCGCCGGCTCGTTCGACTCCCGCAGCAAACAGGTGACCCTGGCCATGACCCGGATCATGGAGGCGGCGGGCGTCTCCTACGGCATCCTCGGCAAGGAGGAGAAGTGCTGCGGCGACAGCCTGCGCCGGCTTGGCAACGAGTACCTCTTCGACAAGATGGCCCGGGAGAACGTGGCGCAGTTCCAGGAGAAGGGCGTGACCAAGGTGGTCACCCAGTGCCCGCACTGCTTCACCACGCTCAAGAACGACTACCGCCAGTACGGCCTGGAACTGGAGGTGATCCCGCACGCGGAGTTCATCGAATCGCTCCTGGCGGAAGGGAAACTGAAGCTCGATCACCACGCCAAGAAGGGTGGCAACATCGTCTTCCACGATTCCTGCTACCTGGGGCGCCATAACGGCGTCTACGAGGCGCCGCGCGCGGTCATCGCGCAGGCGACCGGCAGCGCGCCGGCCGAGATGGAGCGCAACCGCGAGAACTCCTTCTGCTGCGGCGCAGGCGGCGGGCGCATGTGGATGGAGGAGCACCTGGGCGAGAGGATCAACCTGAACCGGGTCAGCGAGGCGCTGGAGGGGAATCCCGGCACCATCTGCACCACCTGCCCTTACTGCATGACCATGATGGAAGACGGGCTGAAGGACCGCTCCAACGGCGGCACCACCGTGAAAGACATCGCGGAACTGGTGGCCGAGGGGCTGAGGTAAGGCAGGGGCAGGGGCTGGCAACTGCAACTGCCAAACCCTACTACTGGACTACTGGATACTGAACAGGGAGCCATCACCGGCTCCACGGAACTCTCGCCTCCCGGGAGGGCCGAACGGGACGTCTTGACGCGGGCGGCACCTCCCCGGTCCGGCCGTTTCCCGGGGGGCGAGGGGAGCAGCAATGAGGATCAACGGGATGCAAAGCAACGCAGCGGCGCTGTCTGAATTCATGCCGGTCAACGAGCCGGCCTTTCGGGAATACCCTTCCAAACTGTTCGTGGAAACCACCAGCCGCTGCAACCTGAACTGCGTCATGTGCATGAAGCAAAACGGTGACGGCAGCCGGGCCAAGGAGGGAGACCTCGATCTGGCCACCTTCAGCGAGCTGGAACCGGCGCTCCCCAACCTGGAGGCGCTGGTGCTGAACGGCGTCGGCGAACCGCTCTTGAACACGCGCCTGGAGCACTTCATCAGCCGGGCCAAGAAGCTGATGCCGGCGGGTAGCTGGATCGGTTTCCAGAGTAACGGCCTGCTCCTCTCGCACCTGCGCGCCGTGTCGCTTCTCAATGCCGGTGTGGACCGGGTCTGCCTCTCCATGGATGGCGTCGACGCCACCACCTTCAGCTCCATCCGCTCAGGGAGCCAGCTGGTGGACCTCGAGCACGCCCTGAACGCCCTGGGCGCCGCCAAGGCAGCCTGTCACCGCCCGGATATGGAGATTGGCGTCGAGTTCGTGGTGATGCGCGACAACCTGGCGCAGCTCCCCGCGGCGCTCTCCTGGGCCGCCGAGTTCGGGGTCAGCTTCGCGCTGGTCTCCCACCTGCACCCGTTCGACGAACCGCACCTCAAGCAGTGCAGCTACGACCTCTGCAGCGACGAGGCGATCACCCTGTACCAGAGCTGGAAGAGCAAGGCCGACCTTAAAGGGATCGACATCAGCCGTTACTTCGAGATCCTGTGGAGCTACCGCAAGTCCGAGCAGGAGAGGCGGGTCATCGATTTCGTGGCGGCGATGAAGGCGGACGCGAACCAGCGGGGCATCACGCTGGACCTGAAGCGGCTTTTCGCCATGGATATGGTGCAGATCCATGAAAGCCAGGGGATCTTCGAGGAGGCGGCGCAGGTGGCGCGCCGGACCGGGATCGACCTGAGGCTGCCGGAGATCGCCCGGCGCGAGAAGCGCGGCTGCAGCTTCGTCGAGAAGGGGAGCGCCTTCGTCTCCTGGGACGGCGGCATGCATCCCTGCTACCACCTGTGGCACAGCTGCCGTTCCTACGCCAACGGCTGGCAGCACCCGGTCCTTCCCTGGGTGTTCGGCAACGTGAAGGATCGCGGCGTGCTGGAGATCTGGAACAGCCCGGCGTTCCGCGGCTACCGGGAGAACGTGGTGCGCCACGACTACCCTTCCTGCGCCGAGTGCAATACCTCCCCCTGCGACCTGGTCCAGGCCGAGCGCTTCGACCAGGACTGCTACGTCAACACCGAGCCCTGCGGCAGCTGCCTTTGGAGCTCCGGGGTGTTCAGGTGCCTGGACTGATCGCTTTTAAAACCTTCCTGAGCGCCGAAAGGCTATAAGGCTTCTGGATGAACCCCGCGACTTCCTGGCCGTAAAATTTCCGCTGCAGCTCAACCTCGCTGTAGCCACTGGACATGATGACCTGTACCGAGGGATCTAGCTTCTTCAGCTCGGTCAGGCACTGTCCGCCGTCCATGTGTGGCATGGTCAGGTCCAGGATCACGAACCGGATACCCGCGACCGCCTTGTAGAGGTCGATAGCTTCGCAACCCTCGCTGGCGCTTATCGGGGAAAAGCCGAGTTCCCTGAGCATCTCGGCGCCAATGTTGCGCACCGTCTCCTCATCATCGACAAGAAGAACATATCCCGCGCCTTGCCAATCTTCCTCCTCTGGCGGGGGGTGGTGGTGGACCTCGGTCTGCTGCTCGCCCGCCGGGATGAGTATCCTGATGGTGGTCCCTCGGCCCGGTTCGCTGTCCACGACCAGTGCCCCGTTGTGCCCCCTGATGATCCCCAGCACCGCCGCCATCCCCAAGCCCCGCCCGGTGAACTTGGTGGTGAAAAAGGGATCGAACATCCTCGCCAAGGTGTCCTTGTCCATGCCGCAGCCGGTATCCGCTATCTCCAGGTAGACATAGCTCCCCTCCGCCAGTTCCTCGTTCTGCCACATGTTTTTCAGGTAGTTGCGGTCGCACGTTATGCTCCCGGTTTTGACCGAGATGGTCCCGTTGTTGTCCCCGATCGCTTCTGAGGCGTTGATGACGAGGTTCATGACGACCTGGCGGATCTGGGTCGCATCGGCCTCGACGAGCGGGAGCGACTCGGCGAGTTCGAAGCTGAGCTGTGCTTTCTTGGATATGGAGACCTCGAGCATGTGCAGCATCTCTTGCAGCAGGCGATTCAGGTCCAGGTGCTCGATGATGAACTTCCCCTTGCCGGAATAGGCGAGCATCTGGGCCGCCAGGTCCGCGGCGCGCGCGGAGGCCTGTTCGATGCTGCGCAGGTTCCCTATCGCGGGGGATTCCTTGTCGAGGCGCATGAGCGCGAGTTCTGCGTTGCCCATGATGGCCATGAGGATGTTGTTGAAGTCATGGGCGATGCCCCCGGCGAGTACGCCGAGGCTTTCCAGTTTCTGGGCATGCAGCAGCTGTTTTTCGAGTTGCTGCTGTTCTTCCTCCATCCGCTTGCGCTCTGTGACGTCTCGGGCCAGCATGATGAAACCCGTGCACGGGTTGCCCATCGCGGTCACCGAAAGCTCGAACCACATCTCTCCTTGCGGCATGGTGAGGGAGTAAATCGCACCCCGGTGGGAGCCGGTTCTTGCCGCTTCTTCCAGGGCCGCCATGATGATCCGGGTCGGCTCTTCCGGCAGGAGGTCGGGGATGCTCTTCCCCATGAACTGCTCCGGCGGGAGGTAAAGCAAGCCCATCTGCGAAGAGTGAAATTCGATGATGACCCCGTCCCGGTCGATCCGGAACATGAGGTCCGGCATCGAGTTCAAGATGGCCTCCTGGGATTCCTGCGCCTGGCGCACGCTGGCCTCGGCCTGCCGGAGTTCACCGATGTCCCGTTCCAGCCGCTCGGCCATGACGTTGAAACTCTTGCAGACGGTCTCTATTTCGCCGACCGACGTGGAGGTGACCCTGGCGGCCATGTTGCCGGCGGAGAGCTGGTTGGCTACCTGGGCCAGTTCGCTCACCGGGCGCAGCACCAACCGGTTCGCGGCAACGTTGAGGGTTATGGCGAGCGTGACCGACATGAACAGCATCCCCATCAGGATGATGAATGCCTGGCGCACCAGTTGCGCATGGATATTGTGTTTGCTGAGCCCGATGTGGACGGTGCCGAGCTGCGACGAATCGACCTTGACCCCTTGGGACAGCTCGATGATGTTCTCGTCCTGCCTCAGGGATTTGAGGATGGTGTCGAGGGGCGCTTCGGCGGGGAGCTTTTGCAGGTGCCTTGCCAGCAGGGGGTGATGACCCTTCAGGCTGGCCGTGGCCGTCGTGAGCGCGGTTCCGTTGTCGTCCTCGATGACGGTATAGACCACCTCGTCGTCATGCACCTCCGCGACCAGCGCGTCCAACTGCAGGGCGTCCCGCAGGATCAACGCATCCGTGCACACCGACGCTATGTACGTGGCGAAGGCCTTGCCCTTGTTCTCTAGGGAACGTTCCAGTTTGTTTTTCTGGGCGACGAACAGGGTTGCCGTCACCGCGACGGAAAAAATGAGGATGATGCTGAAGGAAAGGAGGAAAAACCTTCGCTGCAGACTCATCGTTTGGATCTGCCACCTGCCCATTGATACCTGCCTTCCCCGTAGTGGCGGCTCCTTACTTGATATTCATCCTGAGCCACTTCTCCATCTCCCGCACCGAGTCGTAGTCGGAGTCCTTGGGCACGATGAACCGATCCACCTTGATCCCCGCAAGGATCGCCTTTCCCTGCGGGTCCTTGTGCATGTTCAGGAAAATATCGCGCAGGCGCGCTTTCAAGGCCGGGTCGAGGTCCTTCCGGGTGACGATGGGGGGGATCCCGTAACGGGGGGACTTGGCGATGATCTTGGTCTGGCTGGTGAAGCGGTTATCCTTGCTGGCGGCGTAGTTGTAGATCAGGCTGTCGACGCTGGCACCGGCGACGATCTTCTTGGCCACCGCTTCGATGGCCTTGTCGTGGGTCTTGGTGTAGATGATCTTGCCGAAGAACTTCTCCGGTGTCAGGTTGAACCTTTTGCCGATCATGTACGCGGGCACCAGCTTTCCGGTGTTGGACTTGGGATCGGTGAAGGCGAAGCTTTTCCCCTTGAGTTGGGAGAGGTCGGTGATGCCGCTGTCGCGGTGGGCGATGATGTAGGCGTAGTAAAAGGGTTCGCCGTAGGACTGGGGGGCGACCAGGAGTTCGGCGCCGAACTTCTCCTTGTCGACGACGTAAGGACCGGAGCAGACGAAGGCTACTTTCAGTTCACCCCGTTCCAGCAGCTTGTCGGTCTCGTCGTAGCTGTGCTTTTGCACCATTTCGACCGGCCGCCCCAGTTTCTTGCCGACGTAGTCGATGATCTGCTGGTAATACTTGATCGTTTCCTGCGGCGAGATCATGGCCGCGACGCCGAACTTCAACTCCTCGGCTGCCGACGCTGTCACACCTGCACCCAAAAGAGCGCAGACCATGGCGGCAATGATTACCAGTCCTTTCATCACGTCCCTCCTGCGATCTTCTATTGAATCTGGAGCTTACCGCGATAGATCCGGAGTCGCTCCGATAGCGAATGCGGCTCCCGCTATGACAGAAGGTATGCAACTTCATACACATTATCGGAAGTTTAACAGCACAGCTTAAGTAATCAATGTGAGTGGCTGGTTTTTACCACTCAATCCCAAGGCCTTACAGGTCCCCGGTCATCTCCTGCAACAGGTACAACTTCGGGTTCACCGTGCGCACGCAGTCGATCACCTCGCGCAGCATCGCCTCGTCCAGGCCGCACTCCTCGTCGATCCCCTGGAAATAGGGGTATCCCTTCGGGAGCGGTGTGAGCGCGCCGTCGCGCAGCAGCATCACGTCCACGTGGTCGTTGATCCTACCTTCGGCCTCCCACGGGTCGCGGTAGTTGAACTGGCGCGCCACCACGTGCAGGGCCATGCCGTTGTCGAAGATCGCCTTCACCTCGAAGGAGAATTCCCTGGGGGCGCTGTAGTTCTCGCTGCGCCCGGAGCGCACCATCACCTGCGCGCCCGCCTCCCTCAATATCTCTCCCACCGATTCGGCGGTCATCGGCGCCGATGTCGTCTCTTCCATATCGTTCAAACCTCCAGTCTCAGTTCGATGCCCCAGGGGGCCGGTTTTTCCCCTTCGGCGGTCAGGACCCACAGGGTCGGCAGCTCCATCTGCTCCGGTACCGGGCCGATGCCGTCGGTGAGATAGATGACCGCGGCGGGGAGGGGATGCATGGTCTTGGCGTACTCGAAAACGGGGCGCAGGTCGGTGAAGCCGCCGCCGTCGTAGCGCTCCGGCACGAAGGCGGTTCCCTTGAAGGCCTCGACGTGCTGGATGCGGCTGTTGGCGTAGAGCACGGTGATGGCGGCGTCGCGCCCCCGGGCGATCTGCAGGAGTTCCCGCGCGAAGGCTTCCCTGAGCTCCACGATGTCGGTGGAATCGCTCACGTCGATCCCTACCAGCAGCGTCAGGCGGTGGCGCTTGCGCGACCCCGGCGTGTCGTGTTCGAAGCGGCGGTGCACGCGCATCCAGGTGCTCTTCCTGCCGATCCTGCCGGCGGTGGCCACGAACTGGCGCAGCACCTGGCGCCACGGGATGGGGGAAGGGCGTAAAAGGGCGTCCACCACCGCGCGTACCTCGGCCGGCGCCTCGCCGTCGCTGCCGCGCAGGCTCTCCCGGGTCACCGCGCGCAGCATCTCCTCGGCAAGCGGCAAGGGCGTGCTGTCCGCGTCGCTCCAGATGGCGTGATCGTCCAGCGTGGAGGCCCCGGCCGGATCCCGGCCCGCTCCCGAGGCGCCCTCGATCTCCTGCGCCTCGTCGCCGAAGCCGCTTCCCGCCAGGTTGCCGATGTCGAAGGGGCGTACCAGCAGCCGGTAGTATTCCTCGGCGGCGAGGCCGTCGGGGAGGTCGAACTGGGGCGGGTACACGCCACCTTCCGGGAGCCCCGGCGTATCGGGATTGATGGCGAGATCGCAGCAGAGGTCCCAGTCGTGGCTGTTCTTCCCCTTGCCGCGCAGCATGTGCAGGTGCAAAAGGTGCTTCACCAGGTGCTCGAGGAGCGCCTGCTGTTCCGACAAGCTGAGGAGCGAGAACGAGGCGGGATCGACGGCGAGGGTCGGGGTGCCGTTACGGATGGTGACGCCGGCAGGCTTTCCGGAGAGCGGTCGCTCTTCGCGGCGCAGGTTGAGCAGGAAGTGGCCGTAGAAGGGGCGCTCCTTTAAAAGCCGCACCACGGCGTTTTGCAGCGTGCCGGGCGACACGGCTTACCCGGCCTGCTGGCTGATCGCCTGCATGGCGTCGAAGATGACCGCGTCGTGCTTGTCCTTCACGAGAAGCAGCGCCACGGCGGGGATCTTGAGGAGCGACTTCACGAAGCCGAAACGGAGATCGCGCGGCAGCACGGCGATGTAGGCGACCAGGTTGTCCTCCTGCTCCCCGGTGAGTTCGGGGGAGACCTGGAGCAGGGCGGAGAGGTCGTTGATGGTGGCGGCCTGCACGTCGTCGCGCTGCGCCTCGGCCCGGGCGGCCACGGCCGACCAGTCGTTCAGCACCTCGTCCGCCGTCACCGGTCTTCCCTTGCGGTCGGAGAGCCAGCGCATGAAGGCGATGGCGGCCTCCTTGCCGACGATGCCGGAGTAGACCTCCATCTCTAGTTCGGCCGGGAAGCGGCAGTTCTTCTTGAGCACGCTGACCATCTCCCAGGCGCGCTCGCTCGGCTCCACCTGCATCTCCATCGGCATCCCCTGCTTGGCGAGGAAGCCGTGGTTGCCGGCCAGGAACTGGCGCACCTCGCCGGCGAACTCCCGCTTTTGCGCGTAGCGGGCCCAGCACTGGTAATCGGTCTCCACGAAGAGCATCACCATGCGGTCGACGAGGGCGCGGTCAAGGGTCGCCACCTGGTAGCTCCCGTCGGGCGGGTTGATGCTGACCACCACCTTGTGGCGGCGGGACAGGGTGTGGGTGTGGATGGCGCGCAGCATCCCCTCGGCGGGGGGCTCCACGAACTGGAAGATCGCCTGCAGGGTATCCTCCTGCTGGGCACGGTTCAGCTCGTCGCAGTGGACCACGGTGGGGGCGTCCTCGTCGCCGGGGAGCCACGACGGGCGCGACCACTGCATAACGTCGCCGTTTCTGAACGGAATGCCGACCAGGTCGCCCACCTCCATCTGCCCGAGACGCAGCGAGACGTAGCGCCTGTCCAGCTCGCGGCAGGCCTGCAGGATGCCGGCGCTCTTACCCACGCCGCGGTGTCCCACCACGCAGGGGGTGAGGTCAGTCTTGGAGAGGATCTCCTTCACCACGATCTTCATCTGTTCCACGTTCATGTCGCGTCCTTCCTTTGCCGGTGTACCTGTGTCGATCCGCCATCTTACACAAAATTAAAATCATTGACCACGGAGAAAATCCGAGAGAGACCCGAGAAGGGGAGGGGGACGCCCGCGCTTTGTTGGTCTCGTCTGGCCAAGGCAAATCCCCCCTGTCCCCCTTCGCAAACGGGGGAACGCGAGGTCACATGCAGCACTTGATGGCCAACATGCCTTTAATTCCCTCGGCATCCTCTGAAGAGCTCCCAGACGGCTTTTACGTCCCACGAAGGGTTGCAGATGAACCAGGGTCCCCCCCTTTGCGAAGGGGTGACAGGGGGGATTTTGCATTTTGTGTCAGTGGCAAGAAACGAGCTTTTCATAAAATTGGACGAACCTAATTTTATTGGTAGTATTACCGCTGTTGTTCAAAACCAGCGGGACGGAGGAGACGGTATGGGACATAAAGAGTGCTGCGAAGGGGGGTGCATGGTGAAACTGGTAGTGGGCGGACTGATCGGAGCTGGTCTTGCGCTTTTGCTGGCTCCCCAGGCCGGGAAAAAGACACGGAAGTACTTGGCGTCCTTGGCTGATGAGGTCAGCGGCAAGGCCAACGAGGCCGTGAGCGACTTCGCGGAAACCGTGTCCGACTTCGTGGACCGCGCCAGCGACCGCGCCTCCGACTTCCTCAAGGAAAAGGAAGGGCTTACCAAGGAGTCCAAGAAGATGTTGCTGGCCGCCCTGGAAAAGGCCCAGGAGAAACTGGAAGAGCAAAGGAAAAGGCTTGCCGATAGCATCATGTAGCGCTCGACGCTTTCACCATCAAAAACTGGAGGTACTACCATGGCAAAAGAACCCTGGGTCGATCAAGATGTCTGCATCAGCTGCGGTCTTTGCACGGACAACGTGCCGGAAGTGTTCCGTTTCGCCGACAACGGCAAGGCGGAGGCCTATGATCCGGCCGGCGCTTCGGAGGACGAGATCCAACGTAACGCCGTGGATGTCTGCCCGGTGAGCTGCATTCACTGGCGCTGATACCCCTGCACGCACCGCGTAAAAAAGGCCGCACCCCTCCCGGGCGCGGCCTTTTTCGTTTTGAGTCCCCTCTCCCGGGGGGGAGCGGGTGCTTCAGCTGCTACTTCGCTGCCGGGCGCGGCGGGCGCCCCGTGTTCGCTCTGGGTGAGGAGATGGATACCGTGGTGGAGGTGCAGCGCTACTGTCAATGGTCCATTGCCTCGCCGTCCTCGAACCTGGTCCCCTTGCGGCACCAGCGGCCGCCGCTCACGATGGACGAGAGGGCGCCCTCGCGCTCGACGGTGTCGGCGCGGACCGAGAGGTAGACGTGGATCGGGATGAAGGCGAGGAAGATCCACATGATCAACTGGTGGGCCAGGCGCAGGTACTGCACCCCGACCACTTCGTCGAAGCGGACCAGGTAACCGAAAAACCAGTTTTGCGGATCGTAGAGGGCGTACAGGGCGAAACCGGTGACCAGGGCGAGCAGGCCGACGGCGAAGATGGCGGTATAGGCGACCTGCTGCAGCGGGTTGTGGCCGATATAGTGCGGCGGCCGGTCGAAGCGGCAGAACAGGTAATTCTGCGCCACCTGGATGAGGTTCTTCAGGTCGCGCACCCGCACCGGGAACAGGGCGTACCAGCGCTGGAACCGGTTCGAAGCGAGGAAGAGCCCGGCGATACGCAGGATGGCCGCGCAGAGCAGGAGCCACCCCGCCACGAAGTGGGCGAGTCGCAGCCAGCTCAGGTAGTTGGAGTAGCCATCGGTCACCCCGTAGATGAAGCGGCTGCTCCCCATCAAAAGCCCGGTCACCGACAGCACCACGATCAACAGCACCGCCAGCCAGTGCAGCGCGCGCAGCTGCCAGTCCCACACCGGCACGTAGTTGAAATCCCCCGGCTCCTCGCTGCGCCGGCTCTTTTGCCTGGTGGCCCGCACCGGGATGTAACCGAGGAATTCCCACGATTCACTCCCGTCCGGGGACACCGTGCCCCTGCCGATGCCCAGCGCCCGGAACCCGTGCGTCATCTGCATCTCCGCCTGGAGCTCGGCGCGGTAGCGGGTCGCCTGGTCGGGGTGGCAGAGGTAGAGGATGGTATCGACCTCGCCGCGGGCGAAAAGCGCCTCCTCCCCCGAATCGAGCCGCCGCACCCGGGCCACGCTGCGCGCCAGGCGCGGCTCCAGGGGGGTGAACCCCGTCTGCTGGTAGTGGCGCAGGTCCTCCTTCCCGGAGGCGGCGCTCAAAAGGGCGAGATCGACGGGATCCCGGGTGCCCAAGGGGGCGCCCAGGGCGGCGGCGACGAGGAGGTCGCGGCGCTTTCTTTTGGCGAAGGGAACGGGGTCCCCCAGCTCGATGCGTATCTCCGACTCCGGTATCCGATAGAGGCTCATTGCACCTTGACCTCCACCCCGCCGCCACCGGGGACCACCATGTGCACGGCGCAGGACTCGCACGGGTCGAAGGAGTGGATGGTGCGCAGCACCTCGATGGGGCGTTTTGGGTCGGAGAGCGGATGCGTGCCGTCGCCGGCCAGGGCCTGCTCGAAGGGCCCCATCTGGCCGCCGGGGTCCCGGCCGGAGCTGTTCCAGGTGCTGGGGACCACGGCCTGGTAGCGCGAGATGCGCCCGTTTTCGATCTCGACCCAGTGCGACAGCGTCCCCCGGGCCGCCTCCATGAAGCCCATCCCCTGGGCCTGGCGGGGCCAGTTGGCCGGCTCCCAGAGTTCCGGGTTGAAGGTGGCCACGTCTCCCGAGCGGATCCGGTCGTTCAACTGGGCGAACCACTGGTCCATGCGCCGGGCCAGGAGCACCGACTCGAGCGCCCGGCAGTAGGTGCGCCCAAGCGTCGAGTTGAGCGCCTCGACCCCGGCCTTCAGTTTGCCGAGCCCCTCACCGGCGAGCTGGGCCGTCTCGGCGTGCCCCTGGGCCAGGGCGAGCAGGATGCGGGCGTTGGGCCCCACTTGCACCGCGCGGCCGTCGTAGCGCGGCGCCTTGCACCAGGTGTACTTGGGGTGGTCGGAGAGCTCCTTGAAGGGGGGCGTGGGGCCGGTGTAGTGGGGCTCGGTGCGCCCCTGCCAGGGATGGAGCCCCTGCCGGTCTCCCTCGGGTTGGCTGTACCAGGCCGAGGAGATGAACTCGGCGATTCTCTTGTGCTCGAAGGGGTGCGCCGCGCCGTAGTTCCCGTCCAGCAGCACCCCGGCCGGGAACACGCCCCCCGCCGGGGCCCCCGAGCAGGAGTAGGCGCTTTCCCCGGTGGCGATCAGGGTGGGGGAGGAGACGCCGATGGCGGCGTACTCCGGGTAGAAGGAGGCGATGGCGAGCATGTCCGGGTAGTAGACCTCCAGCACGAAGCGCCTGGCCTGGTCGATCATGCCGGCGATCTCGTCCAGGCGCACCTGGTTGATGGCGATCTGGTTGTCGAGGTTTATCGAGCAGGCCATCCCCCCCACCAGGTAGTTCGGGTGCGGGTTCTTGCCGGCGAAGATGGTGTGCAGGCGGATGACCTCGCGCTGCCAGGAAAGTGCCTCCAGGTAGTGGGCGAGCGCCATCAGGTTCGCCTCGGGGGGGAGCCGGTAGGCGGGGTGCCCCCAGTAGCCGCCGGCGAAGATGCCCAAGCCCCCTCCCGCCGAATCGGCCACCCGCTTTTGCACCTCGCGGTACCAGGTGGCGGAGTTGTTGGGCCAGGGGGAGAGCGAGGCGGCCAGGCGGGAGGTGGCGGCGGGGTCGGCCTTGAGCGCGCTCATCACGTCGACCCAGTCCAGGGCGTGCAGGTGGTAGAAGTGCATCACGTGGTCCTGCAGGGTGGCCATGCCGGAGACCAGGCTGCGGATTAGCTCGGCGCAGGGGGGGATCTTGCACTTGATGGCGTCCTCGACCGTGCGCACCGAGGCGATGGCGTGCACGCCGGTGCAGACCCCGCAGATGCGCTGCGCGAAGGCCCAGGCGTCGCGCGGGTCGCGTCCCTGCAGTACCCTCTCGATCCCCCTGAACTGGGTGGCGCAGGCCCAGGCGTTGCCGATTCTCCCCCCGTCCGCCTCCAGCTCGATGCGCAGGTGCCCCTCGATCCGGGTGATCGGGTCGATGACGATTCGCTCCTTGGCCATCGCGACCTCCTTTTGTAAAACCTTCAACGCAAAGACGCAAAGGCGCCGAGACGCAAAGAAAAGCCCATCGGGAGAAACCGGACTGCGGCATCTCCCCACTGCTCCCTCCCTTCTGGCTCTTGCATTGGTGTAAACCGAATTCCAACGCAAAGCCGCAAAGGCGCAAAGAAGAGCGACTTGAAGCGTTTCCGAAAAAGATGATTTCTCCGCGCCTTTGCGTCTTTGCGTTAAAACACGCCTCTCTTCGCGCCTTCGCGCCTCCGCGTCTTTGCGTTAGGTCTTTTGGTCCTCGTCCCGCGCCGGCTTCTCCGTGTCCCCCAAAACAGCCAGCGGCAGGGTTTCCGGCTGCGCCTTTTTCGCTCTCTTCTTCGCGATCACGGTCGCGGCGGAGTGCACCAGCACGCCACCCACCGAGGCGGCCACGGCCGCGACGCCGACGGTGTTGGCGGTCGCCTCGACCCCGAGCCCCGGGACCACGAAGCCGGGGAGCCTGCGGTAGAAAGGGGTCATCCGGTCGTAGAAATCGCGCTCGGTGCAGCCCAGGCAGGGATGCCCGGCCTTGATGGGGAAGCTCTGCCCCAGGTTCCACTCCACCGTGGCGCAGGGGGCGAAGGTGGCGGGGCCCTTGCAGCCGAGGCGGTACAGGCAGTACCCACGGCGGGCGTTCTCGTCATCGAAACGCTCGGCGAACTGCCCGGCATCGAAACTGGCCCGGCGCGGGCACTTGTCGTGGATCCTCTGCCCGTAGGCGAAGAGGGGGCGCCCCATGCCGTCCAGGGGGGGCGTGTGTCCATAGGCGAGGTAGTAGGTGAGGGTGGCCGTGATGGTCTCGGCGATGGGGGGGCAGCCGCTGATGTTCACCACCGGCCGGTCGGTGATCACCTGGGCGACCCCGACCGCGCCGGTGAGGTTGGGGGAGGCGGCCTGGACACAGCCGTACTCGGCGCAGGCACCCACCGCCATGATGGCGTTCGCCTTGCGCGCCGCGCGCCGCAGCAGGTTCTCGGCCGAGTCACCGCCGATGGTGCAAAAGGCGCCGTTCTGGCCCAGTGGGACCGAGCCGTTCACCAAGAGGAGGTGCGGCCGGTCGCTGGCCTCGCGCAGCACCGCCTCGGCGGCGTCGCCCGAAGGGGCCATCAGCAGTTCGTTGTAGTCGAGCGAGATCTGTTCCAGGACCAGCCGGTCGATGGGACTGCTCCCCGAGCGGAGCAGGCTTTCCAGGCAGCCGGTGCACTCCTGCAACTGCAGGTAGATGACGCTGGGGCGCCGGGCCGCGGAGAGTTTTCCGGCCATCTCCCGGGCCAGCGCCCGGGAACCGGGAGGCAGGGCGGCCGCGGCGCCGAAACAGGCCGCCATCCTGCCGCAAAAGGAGAGGAATTCGCGTCTGCTGACGCCGCGTCGCCTCACAAACTGCAGAAAGGTTTCGCCGCGCGACCAACCACCGTCGGGGGGATCGTTCATTTCCGTACTCCTGCTCCGGTTCCCACCCCGCCATAGGAGGGGAACGTGAGAGGCGTCAGGCCAATGGGAAGCGCCGTCGCATTGGTTCAATGAAATCTCTTAAGAGATTAACGCCAAGGAAAACGATGTCAATTAGAACTTCAGCTCCCTCGCGGTCCGGAAGCCATTAAAAGCAAAAGGGACTTTTTTTTCATCCTGTCGACGCTATACTTCTTTGATTGAAATTTTCTAATAATTTACGGGCACCAGAGGGGTTGGCCGGAGCCGTTAATGGGAGAGGTGGCGAATATGAAAAAGGGAAGGGGCCTGGGGGGGCGGGTGGTCCTCCCTGTGGTGATAAGCTTGCTGGTCCTGGTGCTGTTCCCGCCGCCGCGGCAGGCGCGGGCCGAGGATGCCGCCGCGGCCATGCAGGCCTACTGCAGCGTTCCCCCGCTGCCCGGCTTCGGGATCAAGCCCAACCTTCTCCTGTTGCTGGATAACTCCGCCAGCATGTACGATCTCGCCTATACCGATCCCAACATCTTCTGTTTTGACGACCGTTTCGACCCGTCGCCGGAAGGGAACTATCCCGGCTACTTCGACCAAGGTACGCTCTATCGTTACTCCGTGGAGACCTCGGCCATCGGCAAGTTTGTGCCCGCCACGGACAGCATCGGGGCGAGTAGCTGCAACCAGGCCAGATCATCCCATTTCTGCGTGAACCTCGACAGCTCCAGGAAGATCGACAACTTCCTTGCCACGGGCAAATTTCTCAACTGGCTCGCCATGAGCAAGCTGGACCTGGAGAAACTGGCGCTGACGGGTGGCAAGTACGATACCGTCAGCGGGACACTGCAGGGGGAATCGCGCGGTTGCCAGGGGAAACGCCACGTGAAGACGGTCTATGCAGAGAAGACCGAGAACGGGAAGATCGTCAACGACCTTACCAAACCTCTTCCGGTGACCTTCGGGGTGCGCGGACCGATCCCGTCCGAATCAGGCTACGTGCAGCAGGCCAACCACGGCGGGCCGTCCCGGATCGACGTCTACCCGGCCACGTACAACCGGGACGATTGCCTGACGGCGGTGAACAAATGGCAGGGGGGGACCCGCGACGAAATCGCGCTCTACACCGCCAAGTGCATGGGGCAGCTCGAACTTGGCGACGGCACGCCGACCGCGGGCAAGGTGTTCGCCGAGATCATGACCTACTGCTACACCTATCGGGCCGGCACCGACATCGTCTACGCCGATATCGCCGACACCCTGGTCGCCGACTGCTTGCGGCGCTACAGCTCCTCGTACAGCGACGATCCCACCAAGATCGTCAAGAACACCGGTGACGACGTCTGCGCCAGGGGGCTGTTCCACAACCTCATTACCCATGAGAAAACCCCCTCCATCACCGGCTACCTGGGGCAGTGCTACCAGACCGGCGATATGGATGCCGACTGCACCGTGAAACAGACCAAGGACTTCTGCTCCGAGGTGCAGATGCCCTGGCTGGCGGACCCATCTGTGGGCGTGACCCAGGCAGGGACCAATGCCAGCCTTCCTGCCTACATTCTCGACGCGGGGATCACCAGCCTGGGGCAGGTCGCCGGGACGCTGCAGGTCCGGGTGGCAACGGCGGCGGCACCGACCGGGCTGATACAGCTGTTTGCGACGGAGATCAACCTCGGGGCCATGGTCTTCAACGACAACGGTGCCGGCTCCGAGTGCGGCGGCGTCATCCCGTGCGTCAAGCACTGCAAGAACGACGCGCCCCCCCGCAGGGAGTGCTACGTGAACGGTGATTGCGGGTCGGCTGGGCCCTGTGTCGAAGACACCCGCAATGACGGCGGCAGGATCATCTCCTATATCAACTACTCCGAGGTCGGCGACCACGGTACCGGCTCCAGTCTGGTCGCTGCCATCGACGCCATCAGGGGCACCTCCTGGACCCCCCTGGCCGAGGCGTTCTACGACGTCATCGGCTACTTCGCCAACCAGGACAAACTGCGCCTGCAGCAGGACGATTTCAACCTCGCCAATCCTCCGTCCAAGTACAGTTGCCAAAGCAACAACGTGCTGATCCTCACCGACGGCATGTCCACCGCGGACCGCGCCACCGCCGTGAACGGTTATGTAGCCGCTGCGGTGGCCAAGTGGACCGGCAGCGACGGCATCCCTGCCAGCCAGACCACCACCAACGGCACGGCGCCCGATGCAGCGCCGTCATACCTTGGCAGCTATAACCTCGATGACCTCGCCTGGATCGCCAGGCACAAGAACATCTTCGATCCCGATCAGCCCGTATCCCGGCGCAGGGAGTACATCACCACCCACGTGGTCTACACCGGCCCCCCGTGTGGCGATCCCAAAACCGGGACCGGGTACAACCCGGACGGCAGCTGCGTCAGCCCGGACGAAGGAAAACCGGAAAAGCTGATGCAGTTGACCGCGGCCAAGGGGGGAGGAGCCATCGAGAACGTCCGCAACCCCGCTACGCTGCAGAGCGCGCTCAAGGGGCTGTTCCAGCAGGTGGTGGGTGGCTCGTACACGGGGACCAGCAGTTCGATACTGGCCACCGGGGAGGGGAACGGGGCGCTGTTTCTGCAGCCGCAGTTCTACCCCAACAAAAGCTTCGACGCAGGGCGCACCTTTGCGGCGTGGATCGGCGAGATGCAGAGCCTTTGGTACTACATCGATCCCTTCATCGGGGGAAGCGTCGGGGCGTCGAGCGGTATCAGGGAGGACACCGGGGGGGGGAGGGAACTCGACTTGAAACAGGACCGGGTCGTGCAGTTCATCCTGGACCCGGCGCTGCTCGAAGCCCGCGCCAGGCTCTTTGTCGACGCGGACGGCGACGGCAGCATCGACGCGCCCCAGCCCTCCGGCTACCCCAGGACCGTGGTTCCCGAGGCGGTGCAGAGCCTGTGGCGCGCGGGGCGCAAGCTCTGGGAGAGGGCACCCTCCACGAGGACCATCTACACCCAGACCGGCGGTGCTTTCCTGGTCCCGTTTCTCGATACCACCTCGGCCGCCAACCAGCAGCTGCTGCAGGCCAAGGACCAGGCGGAGGCGGACCAGATCGTGGCCTTCGCCCGGGGGACCGACGACAGCGCCGGCGCCAACGGCCCGGCCACCCGGACGCGCACCCTCACGGCGTACGGCGCAACGGATAAGCTGGTCTGGAAGCTCGGGGACATCATCTCTTCCACCCCGGTACTGCAGTCGGCGGTTCCGCTCGGGAGCTACCATCTTGCTCCCCCCCGCGGCTACGCAGACGCCTCGTACGGCACCTTCAGCGCTTCGGACGCGTACCGCAAACGGGGGACGGTCTACGTGGGGGCCAACGACGGCATGCTGCACGCCTTCAGGCTGGGCAGGCTGAAGGTCCGCCCCGACGGCGCCGAGAGCTGGCCGGTCAGCCAGAAGGCCGCTCTCACCACCGCGTCTGGGGAGGAGGACCTGCTGGGCGAGGAGCAATGGGCCTTCGTGCCCAAGAACGCGCTTCCCTACCTGCGCTACCTGAAGGAGCCGCTCTACCCGCACCTGTACTACGTGGATGGTGCCATCACCCTTGTCGACGCGGCCATCGGCGACCCGCAGCGCTGCAGCCGCGACGACTACTGGAACTGCACCAAGGACCCCTCTGGAAACAGCTGGCGCACCGTCCTCATCGGCGGCATGGGGCTTGGGGGAGCCAGCAGGTTGCCCGGGGACGCCTGCAGTGACCAGGATCCCTCCCCGACCTGCGTCAAGGCCCCGGCCGTGGGGGTGGGGGGGCTGTCCTCCTACTTCGCCCTGGACGTCACCGGCCAGGCCGAAGACGGCTCCGGCAGCGCGCCCACCTTGCTGTGGGAGTTTTCCCACCCCGAGCTGGGGTTTGCCACCTCCGGCCCCGCCATCGTGCGGATCAAGGCACGCAGCACCGACGCCAACCACGTGGTGATCCACGATCCCAACCGCAACGGCCGCTGGTTCGCGGTCTTCGCCTCCGGCCCCACCGGCGCCGTGGAGCGCAAGACCCGCCAGTTCACCGGGACCTCGGACCAGAACCTGAAGCTGTTCGTGGTCGACCTGAACGCGGTCCCGCCGCTGGTCCAGGGGCGTAACTACTGGATCATCGACACGGGGATCCCGAAGGCCTTCGGCGGCAGCATGTCCGGCGCCGGCATCGATGCGGACAAGTGGAACGTAGCCGGGGGGGATGCCGGCAACTACGAGGACGATGCCCTGTACCTGGGCTACACCAGGGCTGCCGCCGGGGGAGGATGGACCGGAGGGGTTTTGAGGCTTTTGACCGGCCACGATCCCGATCCCTCCACCTGGAAGACGAGCCCGGTGATCGACGACGTCGGGCCGGTCACCGGTGCCGTGGCGAAGCTCCAGGACCGGCAGTATAAACGGCTCTGGCTCTACTTCGGCGCCGGGAGGTACTTCAACACCCAGGACGACCTCTCCGCCGGGCGCGCGCTCTACGGCGTGAGCGAGCCGTGCTACACCCCGAGAGACACCATCGAGAACGGTACCTGCAGCAAGAGCCCCGTCCTGCCGGGCGACCTGGTCGAGGTCACCGATGTCACCCGGGTCGTACCGGCCAAGGACCAGACCGCCGGCTACAAGGGGTGGTGGATCCGCCTCGATGCCGCTGCCGGCAACTTTGGGAGTGAGCGCCTCATCGACAGCCCGAGCGCGCTTACCGGCGGAGCCGTCTTCTTAACCACCTACCAGCCTCCCCTGGACCCCTGTCTTGAGGGGTTCTCGTACCTGTGGGGGGTGCACTACAGCACCGGCGGGGCGGTCGCCTCTCTTTCCGCCCAGGTGCTGATCCCGCTTGCCAACGGGACCCTCGCCACGGTCGACGCCGGGAGTTTTCCCGATCGCGGCAAACGGCGCAGCGCCGCCCTGACCGGCAAGGCGGTGAAGCCGCGGCTGGTCACCAACAGCGGTCTCAAACCGTTGAAGAAGATCATCCACATCCAGGAGCGCTAGGGCATGACAGGGAGAACGGTGCTGACAGGGCGGGCCATACTGACGGTGGCGGCACATCTGCTGGTGGTCCTGGTGCTGCTTTGGGCCGCGGCGTCCCCGGCCGGTGCCGCGGTGTGGACCCTGGACGGCTTCGCCATCCATAGCGGCGGCACGGTGGCCATCAATGGTTCGGTGCATGCCATCGCGGTGCAGCGCGCGGACGCGAAGATCGTGCTGGGGGGGGATTTCACCCTCACCGACGGCGTGGTGACGCGCACCAACATAGCCAGGATCAACCACGACGGCACCCTGGACGCCACCTTTGATCCGCCGCTTCCGGATGGCCCCGTGCGCGCCATAGCCCTGCAACCGGACCTGGCCACCCCCGCCAACCCGGACGGGATCTGGATCGGGGGGAGCTTCACCACGGTGGGTGGGGTGAGCCGCAAGGGACTGGCACGGCTCTCCGGGGCGAGCGGCGCACTGGACAGCCTGGACCCGGTCACCAGCGCGCTCGCGCCGGTGACGGTCAACGCGCTGGTCATCCTTCCGAGCGGCGTGGACCTCATCGTGGCGGGAGCGTTCCGGGAGATCAAGTCCGGGGTGCCCACGAGGAACCTGGCCGGGCTGTCGGCCACGAGCGGAGCGCTCAACTGGACCTGGAGCGGAGGCTTGACCGATGACGCCGGCAACGTGGCGGTCCACGCGGTGCAGGTGCACAACGGAGCCATCGTGGTCGGGGGAGAGTTCGCCAGCACCGGGTCCTCCCATGTCGCCCGCTTCACGGCCCAAGGCGCCTACGACCCCGGCTTCGCCCCGCCGTCGCCCAACGGCGCCGTGCGCGCCCTGGCCGTGCAGGCGGACGGGAAGATACTGCTGGGAGGCGACTTCTCCGGGGGGCTCCTCTCCCGCACCTACCTCGCCAGGCTCAACGCCGACGGGACCCCGGACGCGTTCAACCCCGGCTTCGACAGCGCGCCCGGCGCCCGGGTCGCCTCGATCCTGGTGGAGCCCGACGGTAGGATCCTGGCCGGCGGTACCTTTACCATCGGCCCCGCCCCCGCGCAACGCACCAATCTCGCCCGCCTGAAGATAGACGGGACCCTCGCCGACACCGTCTTCCCCGCGGCCGATGCGGCGGTACGGGTTGTGGCGCGCCAGGGAGACGGCAACATCCTGGCCGGAGGAGACTTCGCGAACATCGGCTCCGTCCCGCGCACGTCCCTGGCCCGTTTCTACCCCTACGGTACCCTCGACGACACCCTGGCCCAGATCATCGACGACACCGGGCTGGTGACCCGGCTCTTGCTGCGCCCGGACGGCTACACCACCGTCGCCGGCCTCTTCGAGAACGTGCTCGGTGCGTCGCGGTTCCACGTCGCCAGGCTCACGCCGGACTGGTCCCTCGATCCCGGTTTCGACGCCGGACTCACCCTGGGGCAGCGCACGACCAGCATCGTGCCGCTGCCCCAGGACGCGCTTTTGTTCGGGGGGAACTTCCTGACCATCAACGGCATCGAACAGCACCAGTTGGTGCAGGTGACCCAAGCGGGGATCCCGGGACCGGCCGCTTTCAACGCCGCGGTGAACGCCTACCTGCAGAGGTGGGGCAGCCTCAACACGGTCATGGTGGCGGAGGACGGCATGATGTACGTGGGGGGGAACAACGTCATCGCGTCCCCCTATCGCTACCTCTTCCGCCTCAAAACCACCGGGGAACATGACCCGAGCTTCGTCCCGGCTGCCGGCGTGAACGGTGTCGTCAGCGCGCTGGCGCTGCAGCCGGACAACATGCTGCTGGTCGCCACCCGCACCGGGCGCGTGCTGCGGCTCAAACCCGACGGCAGCCTTGACCCCGGCTGGCACGGCGGCACCCCGTTGCAGATGGGGGGGAGGATCGATCACCTGGCGCTGCTGCCCGATGGCCGCGTCCTCATCTCCGGCTATCCCATGTACCCCGGCAGCTACACCGACCCGGACACCGGGAACCTGGTCCCGGTAACGAGGAACGTGGTGCGCCTGAACAGTGACGGCAGCGTCGACGAGAGCTTCGTCATAGAAGCCCTCTACACCTACGACACGAGCTTTAGCGACGACGTTATCGGCTTCGCCCTGCAAAGTGACGGCAGCATCATCATCTTCGGCGTGTTCGACCAGCTGACCGACGGGTACGGCACCGTCATCTACCGCGACTACGTGGCCCGCATCACCCCGGAAGGACGCCTGGACACCGGCTTCGACCTGGGCGCCTTCTCCTTCGCCAGCGGGACCCCCATCAGCCAGGTTGAGACCATCAATCTTGGGCCGGACGGCAAATTCCTGATGGGAGGCGATTTCACGGACCAAAACGGCAGGAGCAAGCTGAGCCGTTATGCCAACGGCTGGAGCTTCGAGGAACTCTCCGTCTCCGACACGGGGGACACCGTCACCTGGCTGCGCTCGGGAACCTCCCCGGAGCTGTGGCGGGTGAGCTTCGAGTATTCGCCCGACCCGGACGCGGCCACCCCGGTTTGGGTCCCGCTGGGCAGGGGCACCCGGGTGGCGGGGGGGTGGCGCCTGGACGGCGTCAACCTGGCCCGGTACGGCACCCGGGTCAACGGCTACGTGCGCGCCAGGGGATACGTGGCGGGAGACCACGGCACCATCGGCTCCCTCGTGGAGTCGCTGCGCCTTTATTACCTGAAACCGCAGAAGACGACCATCACCGTGACTGCCCGCGGACAAAGCAAAACCTACGGGCAGGCCGATCCCCCCCTGGGCTACAGCTTCGATCCGCCCCTAAACGGCAGCGACCGGTTCACCGGGGCGCTGTCCCGCGTGGCGGGCGAGGATGTCGGGAGCTACGCCATCACCGTGGGGACCCTCGCCCTTGGCAGCGCCTACGACCTCGTGTTCAGCGGCGCGAGCCTCACCATCAACCAGGCACCCCTGCTGATCAGCGCCGACAACCAGGTGAAGACCGCCGGCAACGCAAATCCCCAGCTCACCGCCACCTGCACCGGGCTTGCCCCCTGGGACAGCACGGCAAGCCTCGGCGGCGCCCCGCTTCTTACCACCAGCGTCGCTGCCGGCACTCCCCGGGGGAGCTATCCCATCCATGCCGCCCTGGGGAGCATCACCAGCGCCAACTACCGCTACAGCTTCGCCGACGGCACTTTTACCGTCACCGGGCGCCCCCAGGGCATCACCTTCGCCGAGCCTCCCCCGAAGGTCTACGGGGCTCCCCCCTTCGCCGCGGGGGCGAGCGCCAGCAGCGGGCTCACCGTGAGCTACGCGAGTTCCAACCCTGCCGCCGCGGTCGTGGTCGGCGGGGAGGTCCGCATCACCGGCGCGGGGAGCACCGTGATCACCGCCTCGCAGGCGGGGGACGGTTTCTGGGACCCGGCCCCGGCGGTCCCGGTGACCCTCACCGTCGTCAAGGCCCCCCTGCGCGTGGTGGCCGAGGACAAGAGCCGCGCCTACCTCACCCCGAACCCCGAGCTGACCGTCGCCTACCAGGGGTTCGTGAACGGGGAGGGGGGCGCGGTGCTGACCGGGGCCCCGGTGCTGGCCACCCCTGCCGTCCTGTCCAGCCCGGTGGGGAGCTACGCCATCCTGGCCGGAACCGGCACGCTGCAGGCGGCCAACTACCAACTGGTGCCGGTCAACGGCACGTTGACCGTGTACCGGTCCTGCCAGGAAATCACCTTCCCCGCCATCCCCGAGCGGACCTTCGGCGATCCCCCCTTCGAGATCGTCGCCTCCGCCTGCAGCGGGCTCCCTCTCAGCTTCAAAAGCTCCAACCCGGAGGTGGCCCGCATCGACGGCACCGTGATCACCGTCGTCGGGGCGGGGAGCGCCGTGATCACCGCCAGCCAGCCGGGAACCGGCGACCTGGAGACGGCGCCCGAGAAGTCGCAGCCCTTCGTCGTGCACAGAAGCGGCCAGCAGGTAAGTTTCTCCTCGCCGGCCCAGAAGGTGGTGGGGGATCCCCCTTTCGACCTTACGGGGAGCGCCTCCAGCGGCCTGCCCCTCAGCTACGTGAGTTCCGACCCTGCCGTGGCCACCGTCGCCGGGAGCACGGTGACCGTGGTCGGCGCCGGCACCACCGTGATCAGCGCGCTGCAGGAGGGAAGCGGCAACTACCTCCCGGCCCTGCCGGTTTCCCGCACGCTCACCGTGGCCCAGGAGGGGAGCGCGCCGCAGCTCTACCTCTCCACGTTGAACCACGGCTCCAGCACCTCCAACCCGGTGCTGAACATCATGGGGCGGGCCAGCGACGCCTCGGGGATCGCGAGCCTCACCGTGGCCGGCGTCGAGCGCAGTGCCGACGCGGCGCTGTTCAGTTCCGCCGTTACCCTGGCCGAAGGGGAGAACGCCGTCGCCGTGACCGCCCGCGACGGCGCCGGCAACGTGACCACGCACAGCTTCACCATCACCCTCGATGCGCTGGCGCCGGTCCTGGCAGTCACCGCACCCGCCGACAACAGCGTCACCGATGCCGTGAGCTGCGCCGTCACCGGGACGGTGACCCCGGGGAGCGCGGTGACCATGGCGGTGAACGGGGCCGCGCTGCAGCTGCTTCCGGTGACCGGGGGAAGCTTCACCGGGAGCGCCCTCCTCGCCCCGGGGGTGAACACCATTGAGCTCACCGCGGAAGGGCAGGGGCGCAGTTCGCGCAGCAAGCGGAGCGTCACCTTCGACCCGGCAGCGCCGGCGCTGGCGATCACCGATCCGGTGCAGGACCTGCGCACCGAGGCGGAAGGATTCACCATCCAGGGCACGGTGGGGGGCGCCGCTGCCGGGACGGTGCAGGTCGAGGCTGGCGGGGCGCTCTACAACCCCGAGGTGGCCGCCGGGTCCTTCCGGCAGCAGCTCCCCTTGGCCCTGGGGGAAAACCGGGTCACGGTACGCGCCACCTCCGCCGACGGGGCGAGCAGCGTGGCGCAGCGCAACCTGGTGCGCATCGAGCGCATCGGCGGCGACCTGGACGGCAACGGCAGCGTCGACATCCAGGACGCCCTGCGGTTACTGAGGATCTCGCTGGGGGCTGATCCCGCCACTGCCGCCGCGCTCGCCCACGGGGACCTGGCCCCGGTGGTGAACGGCGTGTCCCGGCCCGACGGGGTCATCGACGTCGGCGATCTGCTGGTGCTGTTACGGAGGATCGTGGGGCTGCAGCATTGATTTTCCTTGCCTTTCCCGCTCCAAAATCGTATAGACGACTCTAATCTCACACCAGGAGCGGGGCATGAACAGGACTTGGCGATCCATCTTCGGCGGCGTTACGCTGGCAACCCTGGCCCTGGTGACAGGATGCAGCTCGAACCGCGAACTGCCGCGGCGCATCAGCGAGAGCCTGGACGGCATCGCGCGCAGCTCCCACAGCGGCCAGTTCCTCTACGTCGACCCGGGCACCCCGGGGCTGCCGCAGGCGACCCTCTACCCGGTGCGGCGCTCGCTTTTGGGGTGGGAGCTTGCCCTGCCGGCGGTCCCGGTCAACCTGGGGCGCAACGGTGTGGCGCCCCCGTTCGAGAAGCGCGAAGGTGACGGCCGCACCCCTGCCGGCATCTTCCCCCTGCGCACCGCCTTCGGCTACCCCGCCACTCTCCCCGGTACGTTCCCCTACCGCCAGGTCGATACCCACGACCTTTGGGTCGACGACCCCCAATCCCCCGACTACAACCGCTGGGTCTGGCGCGGCGAGACCAGGGCCTCCTCCTTCGAGGAGCTCTTGCGTCCCGATCCGCTCTACCGGTACGCCCTGGCGCTCGACTACAACACGGAGCCGGCGGTGCGCGACATGGGAAGCGCCATCTTCATCCACGTCGAGCGGGGCCCGGAGAGCGGCACCGCCGGGTGCGTCTCGCTGCCGGAAAAGGAGCTGGTGCGGGTCATCGGCTGGCTCGACCCGGAACAACGGCCGCAGGTCGTGATCGGCAGCGCCTCCGCCGTGGCGGCCGCGTCCGCCGGCGTCGCGGCGCAGCTTCCGGACGACCTGCCGGCCGGACTGAAGGAGCGGCTTTCCCAGGGGGGACGCCTGTTGGCGCTACGTCGCGGCGCCGGGGGCTTCTTCGCCGCCGCCGTCTCGCTGCCCGACAGCGTGGGGCGCCTGATGCGGGAGAAGCAGTCCTGGCGGCCGGAATGCCCGGTCCCGCTGGACCAGCTCGCCTACCTGGTCACCTCGTTCTGGGGCTTCGACGGCCAGCCACACTACGGCGAGCTGGTGGTGCACCAGGTGCTCGCGGCCTTCTTCATGGATTCCCTGCACCACGCCTACAACGGCCGCTTCCCCATCGAAAGGATGGAGCTCATCGACGCCTTCGATGCCGACGATTTCCGCTCCATGGACGCCAACAACAGCTCGGCCTTCAACTGCCGCGAGGTCCCCGGCAGGCCCGGGGTCTTCTCCAGGCACAGCTACGGCGCCGCCATCGACATCAACCCGAGGCAAAACCCCTACCTGATGCTCGAGGAGGGGGCGCGGCAGCAAGGCGCGAGCGTAGCGGGAGCCGCCGCCGCGCGGGATTTCTGCCTCGGCAACCCCGCCCTGTGCCGGGTTCTTCCGGCGGCTTCGGCCGACCACCTGGACCGGCAGCAACCGCGCCCCGGCATGCTGCAGCCGGGCGACCCGCTGCTCACCCCCTTCCGGCAGCGCGGCTTCACCTGGGGTGGAAGCTGGCGCTTTCCCGATTACCAGCACCTCGAGTACGACCTGGGGAGACTCCTCCAAGGGGACGAAACGACCCCTCGGTGATTTTTATTTTTTAATTGTTTCCGTCCCGAACGCTGGCGCCGCGCAGGGGCCCGGCAACGACGAGTCCGGGGAGCTGGCGCGGCACTTCAACCAGACCACGGTGAAGTTGCGCGAGATCAAGCGGCGCGGCTCTGAAGGGGGGCAATGAAAAACGGCGTGTCACCGCCAGGTGACGCGCCGTTTGGCGTTTCAGGTTGTTGAGGGGGAGGGGGCGGTCAGATGCCGCTGTTGTTGGCAAGCATCTTCTCGGCCACCTGCCGGGAATCGACCCGGTACTCTCCCGACTGGATGCGTGCCTTGATGGCGGCTACCCGCCGGGCCTGCTGCTGGTCCAGGTCATGGGTGGAAATCTGGGACAGGGAGGTGGAGAGCTCGACCAGGTCATCCTGTCGCTCGGGGCGGCCTTCCGGTTGCTGCGCCCGGGTCCGCGGCGGGGCGTCCATCCTTCCCTCTACGGGAATGGCAGGCTTGGCCTGCTCTATTTTATCGGTGATGTTCATATCTCCGGCTCTTTGCTCGTTGTGGGTGTGTATGCAGGAACTATTTGAATGGTAATAGTTTTCTTGCATAAATCCCAGTGATTTTTATTTCATTATCGACGTCCTTCCCCGCCCGCCGCGACAGTCATTGCCCCCCCGCCTGTGCGCGGCGTTGTCGTGTGTGCGCCGTGTGCCCTTTCATAAAGTTTCCCGCCGGTTCGACCCTGTCTCTCGCCAACAGGTCCGGGCGCTCAACTCTTCCCTTCTGTTCCAGTCACGCCAAAAAAGAAAGATTGGCTTGTTGACATTAAAAAACACTAAGTTATTTTAAATGGGTGCCGCCCGCCGGGCAATAAGCGGGATGACCGGCTCAAAGGAGGAGACCATGGCCACTGTGCAAGCGCAAACCCAGGCTCCGTCGACCGTTCCCGTTCCGGTAGCCAAACATTCCTTCGGCACCTTCGCCCTGAGCGTCACGCTGTTCATCGTGCTGGCCATCGCCCTGTTCGTGTACTTCACCTCGCGCAGGAAGGTCGATGGCCGGCACGTCGACCAGAAAGCCGGCGACGAGGGGGAAGACTGAGCGGGGAGGGGACCATGCGGAGCGATCTGGCGGTATCGACGGACTGGGTATGGGAGCGGATCAAGGAAGGGGAGCCGCTCTTTTTTATCGAGTTGCGGCACCCCGGCGATGTCGACTACGCCGTGCGCCGGGTGCGGGGGGCGCTCCGGGTCGATTTCGACGACGCCAAGCGGCATCTCCCGGAACTGCCGCGCGACCGCCTGGTGGTGGTCTGTTCCGGCTTGCCCAACGACGAGCCGGCGCTGGAGTTGGCCGCCTTTCTCACGGAGAACGGGGTAACGGCTCGGGTCCTCGCGGGCGGGGTGGCCGAGTACCTCGAGGCCGGACTCCCGGCGGACGAGGTCAAGGCGGCCCGGGACATGACCCGCAGCCGCGGCGAGTGAACCGCGCGCTGTTCATCCTTTGCGCAGCGGCTTCCAGAGCGGCTTTTCGCTGGTTGACACCCAGATGAATGACGTTATATTGGTAAACGTTAATTTTTCCGGCGCCGGCGAACCAGGCGCCCGGGTAACTGAAACAACGGGTTAGCGGATCTTTCACGCCGGCTTGGGCCGGGACTGGATGGGCCAGCCAGAGGCCGGCTCGAAAAATTAGCGGGAGGATCTCCAGGCCGAGATGCTCTCAACAAGGAGGCTACCACGATGAAAAAGATCACCGGCTTTATCTGCATCATGGTCCTGGCCGTGATGGCGCTGGCCGCCACGGCGCACGCCGGAGAACGCGCGGGGGCGTTCTCCATCTCCCCCTTCGTCGGCGGTTACATCTTCGATGATTCGAAACTGCCACAGCGCAACTACAGGGAGAACCGGATAACCGGCGGTTTGAGGCTCGGCTACGACTGGACCGACAACTTCGCCACCGAGCTCGTGGGGAGCTATCTGAAGATCGAGGATCAGGCCACCGATATCGAGAACGGCATGTACTCCTACCACCTGGACCTGATCTGGAACTTCATGCCCAGGTCCGCCTTCGTTCCCTACCTCGCCCTGGGCGGCGGCGGGACCACCATCAGGTACCACGGCGCCAACTCCCACGACGGCACGGCCAACGGCGGCGCCGGCTTCAAGCTCTTCTTCAACGATGACATCGCCTTCAGGGCCGACGCCCGCCGCATCATCGACTTCCAGAGCGACCACGTCCGTGAGAACATCGCCAGGAACTGGGAATACAGCGTCGGCCTCACCTTCGTGGTGGGCGGCCGCTCCATGAAGGCCGCTCCCGCCAGGGCCGCGGCGACCGAGCCCGGCGGCACCGTCGCCCAGACCCCGCCGCCGGCGCAGCCCGAACCGCAGGCGCAGCCGCAGCCCGCGCCCGTGGCAGCCGAGCCGACCCCGGGGCACTACAAGTACTGCATCACCCTGCAGGGTGAGTTCGACATCGACAAGGCCATCGTGCGCCAGGAACTGCGCGACCAGATCGCCCAGGTCGGCAACTTCATGAAGAAGTACCCGACCACCACGGCCGTCATCGAGGGGCACACCGACAACGTCGGCTCCTACAACCACAACATGGACCTCTCCCAGCGCCGCGCGCAGGCCGTGGTCGACGTGCTGGCCGAGCAGTACGGCATCGAGCGCACCCGCCTCGCCGCCAAGGGCTACGGCTTCACCCGCCCCATCGCCGACAACGCGACCAATGAAGGGAAGCAGAAGAACCGCCGCATCGAGGCGATCATCGACTGCGCCTTCGACGTGCAGCAGGTTACCCCGCCCGAGCGTCTCTGCATGTCCCTGGTGGTCGACTTCGACCCGGGCAAGGCCGAGATCAAGCCGCAGTACCGCGATGAGATCGCCAAGGTGGCCGACTACATGAAGCGCTACACCACCACGACCGCCGTCATCGAAGGGCACACCGACAACACCGGCAACGCCGCACAGAACATGAAGCTGTCCCAGCAGCGCGCCCAGAACGTGGCCGACTACCTGGTCAAGAACTTCGGCATCGAGCGCTCCCGTCTCTCCGCCAAGGGGTTCGGCTCGACCCGCCCCATCGCCTACAACAACACCGCGGAAGGGCGGCAGCAAAACCGCAGGATCAACGCCATCATCGACTGCGTCGTCAACAAGTAACCATGTGCGGCCAGGGGTCCCGCGCTCACCTTCAGCACCCTGGCCAACGGCACCCCTGACCACCTCCGCCGCAGAAATAGCCCATATCCCGTATGGGCTATTTTTGTTGCCGCACCCGCCGGAGCGTGGAAGGGACCGTACCCGTTCCAGGTGCCGAGTCTCCAGAACGGACGTCACCGATATCGAGGAACCCGGTACCGGATCCTGGACACGTAGAACATAGAACGTAGAGCCTGTTTTGGGGGGAGGTCTTATGCACAAACGCAAACTGGGGCAACAGGGGCTGGAGGTGTCGGCACTGGGGCTTGGCTGTCGCGGGTTGACCTACAGCTACGGGAGCCAGGACCTGACCGAGTCGATCCGGGTACTGCGCCGGGCCATGGAGCTCGGCATCACCTTCTGGGATACCGCCGAGGTGTACGGCCCCTTCTGCAACGAGGAACTCCTGGGGCGCCTGCTGAAGGAGGTGCCGCGCCAAAAGCTGGTGCTCGCCACCAAGTTCGCCTGGCGCTTCGGGCCGCACGGCAGGCAGGTCGGGCTGGACAGCAGCCCGGCCCAGGTGCGCAGGTCCATCGACGGCTCCTTGAAGCGCCTGGGGACGGACTACATCGACCTCTATTACCAGCACCGCCTGGACCCGGCGGTCCCGGTCGAGGAGACGGTGGGAGCCCTGTCGGAACTGGTGCGGGAGGGGAAGGTGCGCTACATCGGCCTCTCCGAGGTGGGCCCCGGGATCGTGCGCCGCGCCCATGCCGTGCACCCGCTCTCCGCCGTGCAGTCGGAATATTCGCTGTGGGAGAGGGGGGTGGAGGACAAGCTCCTGCCGGTGCTGCGCGAACTGGGGATCGGCTTCGTGGCCTACAGCCCGATGGGGAGGGGGTTCCTGGCCGGCAAGATCAGGAGCACCGACGACCTCGAGCCGTGCGACTGGCGCCGCAAGAACCCGCGCTTTCTCGCCGAGAACCTGCGCCACAACTTCACCCTGGTCTCCATGGTCAACGAACTCGCCTGCGCCCACGACGCCACGCCAGCCCAGGTGGCGCTCGCGTGGCTGTTGCGCCGCGGCAGCGACGTCGTCCCCATCCCCGGGACCAGGCACCTGCGCTACCTCGAGGAGAACGCCCAGGCCGTGGGGCTCAAACTGTGCGACGACGTCTGGTGCAGCCTCGACAAGTCGGTCTGCGGGTTCCAGGTGGCCGGCGCGCGCTCGCCCGAGGCGGCGCTTCGATTCGTCGACAATTCCGACTAGGCGGCGGCGACAGGTCGCGGCGGCAACGGGAACTGTATCGGGAAATGGTGTTCACGTCATAGAGAGTGGCTGCTACAGTTTCTATTTGGCTTGTCACTTGTTATAGTCATGGCAGGAAGCAGCGCAATTTTCCTGTCACAGTTCCTTCTGGGGTCAATGAACGAAGGGTGGCGGAAACAATGTCGATGCTCCCGGATCTCATACCTGGAGGAGCAGCGCCATGACCACGCATCCCGTTACCGCCCCCGCCACCGACCTGGACCAGCTCTGCATCAACACCCTGCGCTTTCTCGCGGTCGACGCCATTCAAAAGGCCAACAGCGGCCACCCCGGCATGCCGATGGGGGCGGCCGCCATGGCGTACCAGCTCTGGACCCGGTTCCTGAAGCACAACCCGGCCGATCCCGCCTGGTTCGACCGGGACCGCTTCGTCCTCTCCGCCGGGCACGGCTCGATGCTGCTCTATTCCCTGCTGCATCTGACCGGTTACGACCTGCCGCTGGAGGAGATCAAGCGCTTCAGGCAGTGGGGGAGCCGCACCCCGGGGCACCCCGAGCGCGGCCTCACCCCCGGCGTCGAGGTGAGTACCGGCCCCCTGGGACAGGGCTTTGGCAACGCGGTGGGCATGGCCATGGCGGAGGCCCACCTGGCCGCGCGCTTCAACCGTCCCGGCTACCGCCTCATCGACCACTACAGCTACCTGATCGCCGGCGACGGGGACCTGATGGAGGGGGTGGTCTCGGAGGCCGCCTCCCTGGCAGGGCACCTGCGCCTGGGCAAACTGATCTGCCTCTACGACGACAACCGCATCACCCTGGCCGCCTCGACCTCCCTGAGCTTTTCCGAGGACCGCGCCGCGCGCTTCGCCTCCTTCGGCTGGCAGGTCCTCACCGTGGCGGACGGCAACGACCTCGCGGCGCTCGCGGACGCGCTCGAGGAGGCGCGCGCCGAGTCGGGTCGCCCCTCGCTCATCATGGTGCGCACCCGCATCGGCTTCGGTTCGCCGGGAAAACAGGACAGTTTCGAGGCGCACGGCTCTCCGCTTGGCGCGGACGAGGTGCTGCGCAGCAAGGAGCGTCTGGGGTGGCCCGCCGAACCGCAATTCCTGATTCCCGCTGCCGCGCTCGAGCATTTCCGGCAGGCGCTCGAGCGTGGCGGCGCGGCCCAGCGGGAGTGGGAGGCGTTGCGCGCCCGCTACGCCGCCGACTATCCGGAGCTTGCCGCCGAGCTCGCGCTCGCCCTCTCCGGCGAGCTCCCGGCGGGGTGGCTGGAGGCCCTCCCCGAGTTTCCCGCCGACGAGAAGGGGATGGCGACCCGCGCCGCCTCGGGGAAGGTCCTGAACGCGCTGGCGGCTCGCCTGCCGCAGCTTTTCGGCGGCTCGGCCGATCTCAACCCCTCCACCGTCACCGCGCTTGCCGGCAAGGGGGACTTCCAAAGCGAGCAGTGGCAGCCGGAAGACCGCCAGGGGGCGGTGGGAGGGGAGTGGGGAGCCGGCGGCGCCAACGTCCACTTCGGGGTGCGCGAGCACGGCATGGCGGCGATCCTGAACGGCATGGCCGCCCACGGCGGCACCATCCCCTTCGGGGCCACCTTCCTCACCTTCTCGGACTACCTGCGCCCGGCGTTGCGCCTCGCCGCCCTCTCCGGCTTGAAGGTGGTGCACGTCTTCACCCACGACTCGATCGCCCTGGGCGAGGACGGGCCGACCCACCAGCCGGTGGAACACCTGGCCTCGTTGCGGGCGATCCCGCGCCTCATCGTGCTGCGACCGTGCGACGCCAACGAGAGCGCCTTTGCCTGGCGGGTGGCGCTTTCGGCCAATGACCGCCCGGTCGCGCTGGTGCTGTCGCGCCAGGCCCTCCCCACCCTGGACCGGGAGCGCTATGGGGCGGCGGAGGGTGTCCTGCGCGGCGGCTACGTGCTGGCCGACTTCGAGGGGGAGGGGCCTCGGCTCATCCTGATCGCCACCGGTTCCGAGGTTGCCCTCGCGCTGCGGGCGCGCCTTGGGCTGCAAGAGGAGGGGCTCGCGGTACGCGTGGTATCGCTGCCAAGCTGGGAGCTCTTCGAGGAGCAGCCCGCGGAGTACCGCGAGGCCGTGCTGCCGCGCGAGGTCCCGCTTCGGCTGGCGATCGAGGCGGGGAGCCCCCAGGGGTGGCACCGCTACGTGGGGGACGCAGGTGCCGTGCTCGGTGTGGAGGGGTACGGCGCCTCCGCGCCGGGGGACCGCGTCCTCGAGGAGTACGGGTTCACCCTGGAGAACGTCCGCAGGCTCGCCCTGCGGCTGACTGGTGGGTAGCGGTCCGACGCCTTGATCCGGGGGCGGCGAAGCCGCACCCGGATCAAGGGAGCGATCATGAGGGATACGCCGGTATCGAGGCTATCGCGGTGCGGCCAGAGCGTGTGGCTCGACGGCGTCAGCCGCAGCGTCCTGCTTTCCGGGGAACTGGTAGCGCTGGTCCAGGAGGACGGGGTGGGCGGCGTCGGCTGCAGCGCCGCCGTCCTCGAGCACTGTATCGCGGCGGGGAGCGATTACGACGCCGACATCGCCGCCCTGGCCCGCAGCGGTCTCGCGGCGGAGCCGATCTACGACACGCTCCTTCTGGACGACGTGAGGACCGCCGCCGACCTGCTGCGCCCCGTGTATGAACAAAGCGCGGGGGTGGACGGCCTGGTCACCCTGGAGCTTTCCCCCTACCTGGCGCACGACGCCGCCGCGTTGGTCCTGGAGGGGAGGCGCCTTTGGGACCTGGCCGGGCGGGCCAACCTCTTCATCAAGATCCCGGGCACCCTGGAGGGGGTGGCGGCCCTGCGCCGCCTGGTGAGCGAGGGGATCAGCGTGCGGGTGGATCCGGTTTTCAGCGTGCCCCGTTACCGTTCGGTGGCCGAGGCGTACCTGGACGGGCTCTCCCGGCGCGCGGCGCGCGGGCTGCCGCTGGAGCGGGTGGCCTCGGTGGTGGGGCTGCCGCTGGGACGGGTCGACCGGCTCCTGGAGCCGCAGCTGGCCCGGCTGGCCCAGGAGAGCGAAGCCGGCAGGGTGTTGGCCGGGGCGATCAGGGGCGAGGCCGCCATCGCGTTGGCCAAGGTGCTGCGCGGCGTGAACCGTGAGATCCACCGCGACAGCCGCTACCTGGCGCTGGCGGCGCGGGGAGCGACCCCCCAGCGGCTGGCCTGGGTCATTGCCAACGAGAGGGAGGCGGGATGCTTCGATCTGCGCTACCCCGAGGCGCTGGTCGGGCCGGAGACGGTGCAGGTCATGTCGCCGGGGGTGCTGGCCGCCTACCGCGAGCGCGGCCGTCCCGTCAGCAGGCTGGACCTCGGCATGCAGGACGCCCTGGCGCTCCTGGAGCAGCTCCGCGCCCTGGGGATCGATCCGGAGCGCCTGGCCCAGGAGCTCGAGGACGAGGGGGTGCAGCGGCTGGCCCGTCCCTACGACAGCCTGATGCGCAATATAGAGCTGAAACGCAGGGCGGCGCTGGGGCGAGGCGGAGGTGAGCTATGACCTACAGGGAGTTGCAACTGGCGCTGGCGGTGTTCGGTATCGAGGACCGGGCCAGCCTCAGGCAGATCAAGAGTCGGCACCGGGAACTGGTGAAAAGACATCATCCCGACCTGGGCGCGCCGGCCGACAGCGAGGAGATGAGGAAGGTGAATGCCGCCTACCGGGTGCTGCTGGAGTACCTCTCGGATTACCGTTTCTCCTTCGCCGAAGAGGAGTTCTACGAGCAGAACCCGGACGAGCGTCTCAGGCGCCAGTACTTCGAGGATCCCTTATGGGGCGGCAATGGTTAGGCGGTGCACATTGGTTTTCGTCAATATAGTGTCGAAGCTGCGCAAACTGGCGTAAAAGTGCATAAAATGCGGCTCCGGGAGCTAGCACCCATCTGGGCGCGGCTTCGCTGTACACAGTTTCGTGGAAAACGCTGTGGATAACTTTCCGGATCGCGCGGGTTTCTCCCCGTAGATCATGGTTTTTTACCTTTTTGCATAAAAAATGTGCAGTCTCTCCGCTGCTGTCCCTGCTCTACAGCGGGAAGCCGAGTTCGCGGGCCAGGGCCGCGCGCCGGTACTCGAAGATGCCGCGCACCCTGCGCGCCACCAGGGGGGCAGCGACCCGCCCCAGGGGACCGAAGGGGAGCACGTAGTGCACCAGGTCGGTCATCAGCGTCCCCCCCGGCGTCTCCTTGAACATGTGCTGGTGATGCCACATCCGGTACGGGCCGAAGCGCTGCTCGTCCACGAAGAAGTACGGCTCCCGCATGTGGGTGATCTCGGTGACCCACTCGACCGCGAACCCGAGAAACGGGGTCACCGTGTAACTCACGATCATCCCCGCGTGCATCTTCTCCGGGAGCTCCCCGGTGATCTGGAACCCCAGGTCTGGGGGCGTTATGCGCGGCAGGTTGCCCGGGTGCACGAAGAACTCCCAGGCCTCCCCCAGCGACAGCGGCAGCGACTGCTCCTGTTTCAACAGGTACATCTTCATCGGGTCCACCTTTCCCGGTCACCACAGGTCGATTTCCGTGAGTGCCGCCTGCTGCTGCTCGATCGCCCTTTGCCAGCAGTAGCGGTCGCGCTGGGCCAGCTTGTTGCTGCGGTTTGAGTCCACCTTCCTTCTGTGCACGGCGAAATCGCCGTTGGAGAAGTGGATCACCCTCCCGAAGTCGCCGCCGATATCCATGGCGTCGATGGGGATCCGTTCCTGTTCCAGGTACTGCAGGATGAACCTGCAGTTGACCTGCCCCACGCAGAAGAAGTTGTCCGCGTTGCTTTCGGCGTTGATGATGGTCGCCCCCCCGAACACCTTGGCCCTCAGCCGCGAACGGTCGGTGCCGCTGGCCATCATGGCGTTGATCAAGAGATCCATGGCATGGATGCCGTAGCGTCCCGCGTCGGTGATGTTGAGCGGCAGCTCCTTGGCGTAGCGCGGGTTGCTCAGCATGAAGTGGTTCATCCCGATCAGCCGCTTGGCGGGATCGTAGAGGCAGGCGGCGATGCAGGAGCCGAGCAGGGTGGTGATCACGCAGGGCTTGCCGGTGACGTAGAACTCGCCCGGCGCGATGGTGACCCGCTCACCGTTTTGATATTTCTCCACCTTCATGCCGCACCCGCCGCGCCGGTAATGATCCGCCTCAAGCCTCTTGCCGCTCCGCCAGCATCTCCGAGATCGTTTTCTTCAGTTTTTCCATCTCCAAGGGTTTCTGGATGAAGTGCATCCCCGCTTCAATCACCCCGCGCCGGATCACGTTGTCGGAGGTGTGCCCCGACATGAAGAGCACCTTCATCCGCGGCAGGCTCTCCCGGATCCGCTCCGCCAATTCCCTGCCGTTCATCTCCGGCATCACCACGTCGGTCAGCACCAGGTCGATCTCGGCGCCGCGCTGCCGGCTGATCTCCAGGGCCTCCAGCGGGCTCTGCGCCTGGATCACCGTGAGCCCCATCTCCTCCAGCAGCCTCGTGGTGAGCCACAACAGCATCTCCTCGTCCTCGACCAGCAGCACCGTTCCGGAAAGGGGCCCACCCTCGGGGCGGTCCCCCTGTGGCGGCGCCGGGCTCTCCTGGAGGCGGGGCAGGTACACCTTGAACACGGCCCCCTGGCCCGGCTCGCTGTAGACGTTGATGAAACCGCCGTTTTGGGTGACGATGCCGTACACGGTGGAGAGTCCCAGGCCGGTACCCTTCCCCTGTCCCTTGGTGGTGAAGAAGGGTTCGAAGATGTGGGCGGCGGTGGCCTTGTCCATGCCGTGGCCGGTGTCGCTCACCGAGAGCTGCACGTAATCACCCGGTCTCGCCTCCGGATGCAGGTAGGCGTAGTGGCTGGGGATCTGGACGTTGGCCGTCTCGATGGCGAGGCTTCCACCCTCGGGCATGGCGTCGCGGGCGTTGACCGCCAGGTTCATCAGGATCTGGTCCACCTGCGAGGGGGCGATCAGCACGCTCCAAAGCTCCGGCGCCGGATGGAAGGTGAGCTTCACGTCCTCGCTGATGAGCCTGGTCAGGATCTTGATGGAGTCCTCGATCTGCCGGTTCAACTGCACCGGTTTGGGGGAGACCACCTCCTTGCGGGAGAAGGCGAGGAGCTGTCGGGTGATGTCGCTGGAGCGGCGGGCGGCGTTGATGATCAGTTCCAGGTACTGCCCGATCGGCTCGCCGTCCTCGAGCTTGCGCTTGGAGAGCTCGGCGGCGCCGGAGATGACGCTCAGCATGTTGTTGAAGTCGTGCGCGACCCCGCCGGCCAAGCGGCCGATGGATTCCATCTTCTGCGACTGGCGGAACTGCTCCTCCAGGTGCCTGCGCTCCGTGGTGTTGATGAAGGCCACCACCGCGCCCACGACCTTGCCTCCCTTCACCTGGGGATAGGACCAGTACTCGACGGGGAAGCTGGTGCCGTCGCAGCGCCAGAACACCTCGTCATCGGCATGGCTCCCCTTGCCCTGCAGCATGTTACGGTGGGCGCCGCACTCCTCCTGGGGCATGTGCCTTCCGTCGGGGTAGCTGTGGTGCATGATGCCGTGGATGTTCTTGCCGAGGAGGTCGGTGTCTTTTTCGTAGCCGAGCATCCTCAGGCAGGCCCGGTTGCAGAAGGTGCAGTTCCCGTCGATGTCGATGCCGTAGATCGCCTCGCCGGTGGAATCAAGCAATAGCCGCAGCCGCTCCTCGCTCTCCCTGAGGGCCTCCTCCGCCTGCCAGCGCTCCGAGACCTCTTCCTCCAAGAGCGCCGCCTGCTCCTGCAGCGATTCCTGGGCGACCTGGCGCTCGCTGATCTCCTCCTCCAAGAGCGCGGCCTGCTTCTTGATCTCCTCCTCGGCTTGCTTGCGCTCCTCTATTTCCAGCTTCAGGTTCCAGAGCGTGTAGAACATCCCCATGACCAAAAGGAGCGAGATCGACTTCAACAGGTACAGGCGCCAGTCGCTGCGCCCCTGGTAGCGGGTCACCCGTAGCATCACCCCGCTCTCAGGGTCGGTGACCGCGCTTTCCCTGGTGAAGTGCCGGTCCAGGGGTTCGTCATGCGCCATGGTGGCGAGCAGTCGGCCGCCCTGGTCGGTGAGGCTTAGGTGGTAAAGGCGCGGCTGGGTATGCGCGACCAGCTGCTGCAGGAGGTTGTTGCAGGAATAGATCCCTCCGAAGAGCCCGAGGAAGGTGTCGCCGCGGAACACCGGGACCCAGACCTCGAAGGAGGTGTTCCCCTGGATCGCCTCGAAGGGGCGGGTGTAGACCGGCTTGCGCAGTTGCCTGGCCAGGGCGGAGACCCGTTTGGGTTCGGGGAGGTTCAGCTGGAGCCCGACGATCTGCCGGTTTTGTGCCAGCGGCGCCACGTCGGTGATATAGAAGTCGGCGTCGACCCAGGTGATGTTGATCAACTGGGGGTGCGCCTGCACGTACTGCCCGGCGCGCTCTTGGAAAAGCTGGGGGGTGAGCTTTCCCGAGGCGCGGTCCAGCGCCAGAAGCTCCAGGTAGCTCGCGTCCCCTTCCAGGGTGAGCTGCAACGATCCGCTGAAGGTCCTTGCCCTGCTATTCAGGTCGTTTTGCTTCGACTTGAGGTTGTTACCTTCGGTAAACCAGACGATCAGTCCGAAGACCACCAGGAAGGTGGCGAACAGGATGGCGCTGTAGCGTAGGGCCGCCGAGCGGTTGCGAGGGTGGGGGTATGGGCCTTTGAGGTAAGACACTACGTTCCTCCGGAAGGATTGGCTGCGATCTGTTCCTCATCGGCTTTCGCCCCGAAACATTGAGCCCCGGCCATCCCGGCTCCGCGCAACTTAATGATAATAGCAGCAAAAAAATGTTGCACAAATGAATGAGCCCGCCGTTGCCGGCGGGCTCATGGGGGTCGCGGTTGGAGGAGAGCGGTGGCGGTGCTGTCAGGCGGCGAAGTTGCGGTCGATGTGCAGCCTCAGGATGTCCTCGAACTCGGTCTCCTGGTCGCCCCGGTACACCATGGAGGAACCCAGTTCCGCCGCCAGGATGGCGCAGAGGTATTTCTGCGGCAGGATGCCGATCCTGCGCCGGTAGAGCGCCTTGTCGGCCACCAGGGCGGGGAGGTGCGCCAGGATCACCCGGCGAAACGGTGCCTGACCCAGAAGCTCCGGCCTTGCCTGGAAGAAGCGGAACAGGCGCGCGTAGTGGCCGTTGATCTCGGTGCTGATGGCGTCGGAGATCTCGGTGCAGGGAAGTGCCGGGTTGTCGCGGTGCCGCTTGAGGATCAGCCGCGCCTCGTCGGCCGCCCGCTTTTCCAGGATGGCGATCACCCCGGCCACGTACTCATTTTTCTCGGCCAGGAACTCGTTGTCCTTCATGAGCAGGTTGGCGATGATCTCGTAGGAGGAGGAGATCACGCCGCACTTGTTGGCCGAGGCGTCGCGCATGATGATGACGCCGCGTTTTTGCAAAAGGGCCCGCGCCGGCGGGGTGATGAAGGAGTTGGCCCCCTCGATGATGGCGCGCGCCGACGGGGTGCCGTCAGGGAGGAAAAAGCGCTCCCAGTTGCCCGCGTCGATGGTCTCCGGGCGCCCGCCGCCGGGGATGAAGAGGTCGGCCTCGGTGGTGAAGACCAGGTCCCCGAACTCGCGCGAGAACTCGTCGATGGAGATCCACTGCTCGGTGAGACCGCCGCTCCCCATGGTCACCTTGCGGTAGAGGGTCTTCAGCCCCTCGGTCCGGCTGCCGCTTCTAAAGAGCATGAAGCCCCCCTCGTGCAGCGCCTGCGGGTTGAAGCCGTCCAGGTCCTCCTTCAGGATGATGCGGGCGAGCTCGCCGTGGCGCGCGCCCAGCGGGTCGAACAGGGCCGCGGTGCCGTCCAGGATCAGGCGGACCTGCATCCTCGGGTAGCGCTCCAGCATGATGCGCATGGCGTTGCCCGCCACGTCCCCGTTGGGGCCGCCGGTGAACTTCACGCTGAAGGCGTCGTGCACCATGTCGATGCCGAGATCCGCCATGGTGATCTCGGCGAAGCGGACCACGCCGGTCGAGGTGACCCCGAACTCCTTGTGGTTGATCCCGACCTTCTTGCTGGACATGATGCCGATGCCCAAGAGGTAGCCGCGCTCTTTGGAGATGCGGGCGATGCTCTCGATCATGGCGTCGTGCATGTTCTCGTCCGGCCCGAGCTCGATCGGCTCGTCCTCGCGGTAGTAGTCCACCACTGCCGGGAGCCGGGCCACGCCCTGGTCGGTGACGAAGATGTCCAAAAAGGCGTTGGCGACGCCGTACTGCAGCTTGTACAGGCGTAAGACCTCCTGGTCGCGCTCGCCGCTTCTCTGCAGGTCCCCCGCGTCGAGGATCAGTACCAGCTTCGAGCCCCCCTCGTAGATGTCCTTGTTCTTCAGGTGCTGGGTGTGGGCGAGGACGAAGTTTTCCCGGAAGATGGTGTTGGCGTTGGTGATGAAGTCGTCGCCGTTTCTGGCGATGACGGTGCGCCAGCCGCCGCGCGCGATGTCCGAGAAGCCGATGTGGTAGCCGAAGCCGAAGCGGCTGAAGAAGAAGGTGACCCGGAAGGGGAGGGCGGAGGGGAGGTCGGCGGTGAAGTCGCTCCCCAACTCGGCGAGGTAAGCGGGGTCGAGCCGGAAGGCGAGCGCCTGCTTCTGAAGGACGTAGAAGTTGGTCTTCAGGGTGTGCTTGATAAAGATGAGGCAGCAGCGGAAGATGGCGCGGCGCACCTCGTCCAGGTAACGGTGCCCGGTGTTGTAGTCGCCCACCACCCGCTCGGTCTCCTCCAGTTTGGCCGCGTAGCGCGCCTCGCGCTCACCGACGGCGGGATGGAAGCGGACCGCGAACAGTTCGGCCAACTGCAGGGCGATCTCGGGGTGGGAGAAGAAGGCGCTCTTCACGTCGTCCAGCCCGAAGCGGTCCGGCTGGTTATGGGCGAGGTTCGTGTGGGTGAAGGCGATGAAGGCGTTGATGAGCGACCCCTCCCTGCCGCTGAAGGTCCCCTTGGTGACGAAGTCGCGGTAGGCGATCGAGGTGGTGGCGAGGATCTGGGTGTTGCAGAGTTCGTCCTTCAGGCGGCTGAACAGTTCGCTGCCGCGCGAGAGCACCTCGCCATCGCGGCGGCGCACGTAGAAGGTCCCCAGGAAGTAGGGGTGGGTCCCGTTGGAGATGGTGAGGCAGTAGGCGCGGTTCACGCCCAGGTCCAGGCGGTTGAAGACCTCCATCACCTGGAGCAGGAAGTCGTGCTGCGGCGGGTTGCCGACGGCGAAGTGGATGCGCGATTCCCGCCCCCCCTCCATCTCCTCTACGTCGAGGTAGAGCCCGCCCGCCTTGACCCCCTTCTGGTACAGGTTCAGCACCTGCGCCACCCGTTCAGGCCAGGCCATGCGCACGTACTTCTCGTTGTTGAGCCAGACCATGCGCAACAGGCGGTCCAGTTCGGACATGGCGAAGTCCGGGTAGCTCTGGCGCAGCGAGGAGGCGATCTTGGCGCGGATGCCCGCCGGGATGACCACGTCGCCCCCCTCCTGGATCTCCTTGTTGCTCTTGCGGTCGAACTCGAAGCGCTGGATTTCGAGGGTGCGGTCGCTGCCGGGGAGCGGGCTTTCCGAGTGGGCGATCATGGCGTAGGAGATCTCCCGTTCCGGGATGCGGCGCAGCGTGTCGTACAGGGATCCCGGCACGTTGGGGAGCGCCTGGATCAGGCACTTGTCCCGGTCGGAGAGCACCAGCCGGCGGTTTTGGGCGAGAGTGCCCATCTCGCGCTCCAGCATGGCCATCGCCTCGGGTTCGTCCTTCATGGCGATGAAGAAATACGGGGGGAACTGCTCCATGAGCCAGCTGCGGTTTCCCATGGTTGCGGCGCTCAGTCTCTTGAATGCTGCGGTGTTCGTTTTCATTGATCGTTGCTCCCTTTGAAGGCGGGCGAATGGTTATTCGCCCCTTGTGTATTTCCTGTGGTGGTGAGCTGTTGTAGGGGCAAATAATTATTTGCCCGGCACCATTGCCCGATCACTGCCGATGGCGAGAGACGCCGAGGTGACAGATGCGGTAAAGGCGGGCGAATGATCATTCGCCCCTACAGGTTTGTCGTCAGTTTTCACCCTAGAACATCAGCTTCACCAGCAAAAAACCGATACCGATGGACGAGAAGGTGGCGACGAGCCCCGGGATCATGAAGCTGTGGTTCAACACGTAGCGCCCGATGCCGGTGGTGCCGGTGCGGTCGAAGTTGATGGCGGCGACCACGGTCGGGTAGTTGGGTATGAAGAAGTAGCCGTTAACCGCCGGGAACATGGCGATCAGGAAGGGGGCGGGGATGCCCAGGCTGATCCCCAGCGGCATGAGCGCCCTCACCGTGGCGGCCTGGCTGTAGAGCAGGATGGAGAGTACGAAGAGCGCGAAGGCGAACAGCCACGGCGCGGTGGTGACCATCCCCTTGATGGAGCCGCTCAGAAAGTCCATGTTTCCCTGGAAGAAGGTGTCCCCCATCCAGGCGATGCCGAAGATGGCGATGACCGCCTGCACGCCCGCGATGAACACGCTCCCCTCGGCCACGCGGGATACCTTCACCTTGCACAGAAGCAGCATGAGCGCCGCGATGGTCAGCATCACGATCTCGATCACGTGCGGCATCCCCATCTTCTCCTTGTTCTGGGCGGGGCGCTTGTCATCGAGCTTGACGACGTGGTAGCCAAACGGGGTCTTGATCACCTCGGTGAGGTCACCCGGTTTTTTCAGCTTGGCGCACGCCTTCTCGAACTCGGGGATCATCTTTCCCTTGGCCTGCCAGCCGAGGTCGCCGCCGGTCGGCGCCGTGGCGTCGATGGAGCATTGTTTGGCGACGTCGGAGAAGTTGCCGCCTGATTTAAGCTGGGCGAGCACCTGCTTCGCCTCGGTCTCGCTCTTCACCACGATGTGGCTGATCCTGGTATCGCTCCCCACGCTCCACTCGGGGCGCATTTGCGGGAAGGAGCCGAAGAGGACCACCAGGATGGTTCCCACCAGGAACAGTGCCACCGCCACCTTGGCGCCGGCCGGCGTGTTCCTGATCGCCTCGTTGACCTTGGCGCTGTCCGCATGGGAGGTGCGCGGCGGAGGGACCAACCCTTCCTTAAGGCGTTTCTGGTATTCCGGGTCCTGGTCCAGGTTCTTGCCGAGCTTGTTGGAGACGAAGGCGGCGATGATGACGCCGATCAGGGTGGAGGGGATACAGACCTTCAGGATGTCGATCAGTTCCACGTTGAAGCCGAACTTGGCGGCCGAGCCACCGAGCAGGCCCAAAAGAGCCACGGTTGCCGCGGCGATCGGGCTCGCCGTGATGGCCTGCTGCGAGGCGATTACCGAAATGGACATGGGGCGTTCGGGGCGGACGCCGGTCTCGCGCGCCACCTCGGCGATGACCGGGAGCACCGAATAGGCGACGTGCCCGGTCCCGGCGAAGAGGGTGAAAAAGTAGGTGACCATGGGCCCCAGGAACGTGATCCGGTCCGGGTTGTTCCTGAGGATCCGTTCCGCCAGCGATACCAGGTAGTCCAGCCCCCCCGCCGCCTGCAGCACGCCGGCGGCCGTGACCACGGCGGCGATCATCAGCATGACGTCGATGGGGGGCGCGGTCGGTTGCAGGTGGAACAGGAAGGTGAGGACCGCGAGGCCCAGGCCGCCCATGACCCCGAGGCCGATGCCGCCCAACCGGGCTCCGACGAAGATAGCTGCCAGTACCACTACGAACTCTAGCCAGAACATGATGATTCTCCCCTCTGAGATGGTCGGGCGCAGTATCGCCCACGACCGGTACATAGCATCGGCGATGCCAAGAGGGATGCCCGGATGCAAATGTCGTAGAATCGGAGGGTTGTCGTGTCGACCGAAGCGCGCTGGTTCTCATGAGGGGTATGCCGCAGGGAATACGGGGGACTGTGTCAGCGAGGAATGATACGGAACTACGGTCGGTTAGGGTGATGTATGACAACCGGCATAGTATGCCCGGGGGAATACCCCTTTTCCGCATGGTTCCGGTGAGGCGGGCGTTCGGTTGACGGGTGGGATCCCTCGGGTATTAGCCTTCCCGTGCCTTACCTTGCCCGGGCCCCATCCTCAAGCTCCCGCATCACCCGTTCGATGGCCCGGACATCGCAGCCGTCGACGATCCGCTTGCCGTGGTCGAAGACGATGAGGGGGACCATGTCGCCATGGTAGCGTTCGCGCCATTCCTGGTGCGCGACGTGGTCCTTGCGGATGTCGCGCGTGGTGTAGGGGATCCCTTTCTCGGTGAAATAACTTTCCACCTCGGCGCAGTAGCTTCAGCCGCTGCCGGTATAGATGGTTATGGCGGGGTAGTGGCGGGTGGAGGTCGGGCGGGTGGAGGTCGGGAGGGGGGAGGTCGCCGTGGCGCAGCCGGGGAGCGGCAGCGAGAGCAGGAGGAGGAGCGCGGCCAGTCGGAACGCTGTCCGGTGCCGTAGTGGCAAAGGCATGCTGATTTTGTGGCGGTGCTCCATTTATCCCTCCGGGGCAGTCATCCTAGCACTACGGTGGCGCCACAGCAAGCCGTTCCTCGTCCATCTCGTCCCCCCGGAGGGGGGAGGTCGGGAGGGGACCCTCGCCTGGTCCGGCCGCGGTTATGAACGCTGCTGCTTCAACCTCTTGCTCAGCGTCGGTTGCGATACCCCCAAAAGCCTTGCCGCGATGGATTGGTTCCCCTCGGCCCGCCGCACCGCCTCGGCCACCAAAAGGTCGATGGCCTCGGTGAAGCCGGGGAGTCGCTCCATGCCATAGAAGGGGTTGTCCGATGCCTCGACCGCCTGCTCCGCGGCGGCGTGCACCGGGCGCTCGCCGATGGCCCGCACGAACGCCTCCATGGAAAGCACACCCCCCTGGTGCAGGCTCACCGCGTCGTAGACCATCGCCTTCAGTTCCCGCACGTTGCCGGGGAAGTCGTAGGTGGAGAGGAGCACGGCGAGTTCCTTGGGGAGGGTCGGCTTCTTCTTGCCGAACTCCGCGGCGGCAAGTTCCAGGAAGTGATCGAGCAAAAGCGGTATGTCCTCCTTCCGCTTCCTCAAGGGGGGGATGTGCAGGTGGTGCGCCCGCAGCCGGTAGTAGAGGTCCTTGCGGAACTCACCGGCCGCCTGCCGCGCGGCCAGGTCCTGGTGTGTCGCCACCACCACCCGCGCCCGGATGCGCCGGGGCCGGTCGCTGCCGATCGGGTAGTACTCCCCCTCCTGCAGAAGGCGCAACAGTTTCACCTGCGAACCGAGGCTCAGGTCGCCGATCTCGTCCAGGAACAGCGTCCCGTCGGCGGCCTGCTCGATCATCCCCTTGCGCGCCTCGCCCGCGCCGGTGTAGGCCCCCTTCACGTGTCCGAAGAGGGTGTCCGACACCATGGCGTCGTCCAGGCCCGCCACGTTCACCGCCACCAACTCCCCCTTTCTCCCGGACAGCCGGTGCAGCGCGGCAACGATCAGCTCCTTGCCGACGCCGCTCTCCCCGGTCACCAGGATGGGCTGCGAGGAGAGCGCCACCGCCTCGACGTACTGGAAGATGGAGCGCATCCCCTTGTCGCCGGTCACGATGTCGCCAAATGCCTCCGGGTGCTCCAGCCGGTCATAGAGGAAGCGGTTTCTCAGCTCCCGGTTCTCGAGCTGCAACTCCTTCTCCCGGACCGCCCGCTTCACCCCCTTGACGATGCGCCCCTCCTCCGAGGTCTTCACGTAGTAGTCGAAGGCGCCGCTTCTCATGCAGTTCACCGCGGTCTCCAGCTGGTTCAGGCCGCTCACGATGATCACCGTCACCTCGGGGTGCTCTTCCGCGATCCGCTCCAGGAGTTCCTCCCCGGAAAGGTGCGGCATGGTGAGATCGAGGAGCACCACGCCGACCGTGTGCTGTGTCATCATCTTCAGGGCCTCGCGGCTGTCCGCGCAGGTCAGGATGTTGGTGAGCCCCGCGCGCTCCAGGGTGATACTCATGGAGTAGAGCCAGTCCGGTTCGTCGTCCACCAGCAGGATGCTGAAGGATGGATAGAGGGTGGTGGTCATGATACGGACTCCTTGTCCGGCACGGTGAAGGTGAGGCGTGCCGTGGTGCCTGCGCCCGGGGCGGAGCTGAAGGAGAGCTCGCCGCCGTGCTCCTTGACGATGCCGCTCGATACCGACAGCCCGAGCCCGGTGCCGCCGCTTTCACGCTTGGTGGTGAAGAAGGGATCGGTCAAACGCGGCAGGTGCTCCGGCGCGATGCCGGTCCCCTGGTCCCGCACCTCCAGGATCACCTGCCTCTTTTCGGCGTCAAACCAGGTGACCAGCTCGATGCCCCGATCCGGTGCGGGGAGCGCCTGGCAGGCGTTCACCAGGAGGTTCACCACCACCTGCTCGATGCGCTGGGCGCTGCCGTTGAGCTTGGGAATCCCGCTGCCGAGGCTCACGCTGAAGTGTTCGGTGCTCTTCTCCACCAGGTTGGCCAGAAGGCGCAGCGCCGCCTGCACCGTTTCGTTCAGGTCGAGCTCCGCCGCCTGCCCCGGCTCCTGCTGTCTTGCAAAATCCTTCAGGTCTTCGACGATCAGCTTCACCCGCCGCGACCCCTCCTGCATCTGCTGGATCAGCTTGGGGAGTGCCTCGCGCATCCGCGAATAGGAGAGCCCCCCGAACTCGAAGTCGCCGTTCTTCTCGTAATACTCCTCGAGGATCGGCTCTGCGTCCCGAAACGCCTCCATCACCACCGGCAGGTTCAAAAGGATCAGGCCGTTGGGGTTGTTGATCTCGTGCGCCACGCCCGAAACCAGGATCCCCAGCGCCGCCATCTTGTCTGCCTGGACCAGCTGCTGCTGCCGGTTCCTGAGCTCCTCCTCGGCAAGGCGGCGCTCCTCCACCTCGCGGGTCAGCTCCGCCGTGCGGGTGTCCACCTCGCGCGAAAGAGCCCGTGACCAGAGCACCGAGCCCCCCGCCAGCAGGATGAGCGGCAGCACCACGACGGCGCCGTACTTGAACACCTCGCTCCAGGAGAGCCCCGGCGGCTCCAGGACGCCCAGCCACTTGTTGTAGATCTTCTGGTACTCGCCGGTGTTCTTCAGTATGGCGAGCCCCTCGTTGAAGCGGGCCAGGAGCGCCGCGTTCCCCTTGTTCACCGCGAAGCAGTACTGCTGCGCCGATACCGGGTCCCCCACCGCCTCCAGGTTGGACAGCCCCAGCTCCCGGATCAGGTACAGGCCGGGGAGCTTCGCCATGACGGCGTAGTCGTGCTTGCCCGAGGCCAGCGAGCGAAGCACGTCGGCGTGGGTGGGGACCGGTATCACCGTGGCGCCGACGCGGTTCGCGGCCAGGAACTCCTGCATGATGCCGTCGTTCAGCACCAGGACCTCCTTGCCGCGCAGGTCAGCCAGCGTCGGGCGCCTGTTCCCTCCTTTGCGGGCGAAGATGGAGTGGTGCACGATGGTGTGCGGCGGCGAGAAGTCGAGGGTTTTGGCGCGCTCGTCCGAGTAGGACATCCCCTCCAGGAGATCGATGTCCCCCCGGACCAGGTCTTGGCGCCGCTGCGACCATGCCCCCAGCCGGATGTCGACCTTGAGCCCCATCACCCGCGCCACGGCGCGGGTCAGTTCCACGTTGTAGCCGCTTGGCTTGTCATCCTTGTCCAGGAACTCGTAGGGAGGATAGCTGCGGTCGCCGCCGACGATGACCAGTGACGGGCCGGGGTCGGCCGCCAAGGCCGCGTCGACGTGGATGACGCCGCAGAGGAGGAAGACTGCGGTGAGGAGAAGGCGCAGGTGCCTGGTGCGGTTGCGGCGATAGTGGCGCTTACTTGCTGATGGCATGGATGCAGCTTATCCATCAAATTCGCGAGTTGCAAGAACCTCTGACACTACTGACATGATAAGGCACCGGCTGGTGCATTATTTTCCGCCAATGTGCAGGGGGGTGTCCCTTAAAGTACTCAAGAGCGTTCCTCTTCGGGCCGAAAAAGCAGGAATGGAACATTTTTTCGGGAGTAATATGAGAGGTGACTTATGCATCTGAGAACCAAGGTTAATCTGACCGTCGTGGTAGCTTTCGCCATAGCGATCGTCGCCCTGATCGTTACCGCCGCCACCAGTTCGCGCAGGATCATGGGGAGCATGATCGACACCTCCCAACTGTCGCTTGCCGGCGACAACGCCGCCAGCGTCAACTCGTGGCTGCTCAGCAAACAGGCCATCATCGCCGCGGGGGCCAAGGATCTTTCCAAGGAATCCGGGCAATCGAAGGAGGCGCTGGGGTCCCTGGTGCGGCTGCTGGCCTCCGCCGGCGGGTTCGCCACCGTCTACCCGGGGTACGAGAACGGCCTCTTCGTCTCCTCGGACGGCTGGGTGCCCGATGCCGGTTGGGACCATCGCAAGAGGCCCTGGTACGAGAAGGCGAAGTCGGAGATGAAGGTGTCCCAGACCGAGCCGTACGTCGATGCCCAGACCGGCAAGACCATCATCTCCTTCATCGCACCCATCACGGCCGGCGGGAGTTTCACCGGCGTGCTCAGCTCCGACATCATGCTCGACGACGTGATCAAGCAGGTGCTCAACGTCAAGATCGGCAGCTCCGGCTACGCCTTCATCATGGACAAGACCGGCAAGATACTGGTGCACCCGAAAAAGGAGCTCGTGCTCAAGAAGAAGTTCCAGGAGGTCACCACCGGCATGGACGATCTGAGCGCCAAACTGGCCGCTACTCCCAATGGCAGCATCGAGTACAAGATGGGGGACGTCGCCAAAATCGCCTCCTACGCGCGCATCCCCGCCGCGGACTGGTATCTCTGCGTCACGGCGGACAAGGCTGACGTCTTCGCACCGGTGAACCGCCAGACCCGGGCCCTCATCGCCATCGGCGCCGTCTTCCTCGCGGGCGGCATCGCCGTCATCTTCTTCATCATCAGGCGCCTGCTGAGTCCGTTGGGCGTGCTCTGCACCCGCGTCGCCGACCTCGCGGAAGGGGAGGGGGACCTGACCAAGCGGGTCGACGTCGGTGACCGCCGCGACGAGATCGGGCTTTTGGCCGAGAAGCTGAACACCTTCGTGGAGAACATGGGGAGCATCATCTCCCAGATCGCCTCCGCCTCGAAGTCGCTCGCCTCCGAGTCCAACGCGCTCACCTCCACCTCAATGTCCATCTCGGTCGGCGCCGAATCCGTGGCCGGGCAGACCGCCACCGTGGCCACCGCCAGCGAGGAGATGGCCGCCACCGCCGCCGACATCGCCAGCAACTGTCACCGTGCCGCCGATAGCGCGCAGCACGCCGCCGATACCACCCAGGAAGGGTTCAAGGTGGTCTCCAGCACGGTGGAGGGTATCCGTCACCGTGGCCGGATGACCAGGCAGAACGCCGACCGGATTTCCTCGCTGGGCGAGCGCTCCGAACAGATCGGCGCCATCGTGGCGACCATCGAGGACATCGCCGACCAGACCAACCTCCTTGCGCTCAATGCCGCCATCGAGGCAGCGCGGGCCGGGGAGCAGGGGCGCGGGTTCGCGGTGGTTGCCGACGAGGTGCGTGCCCTTGCCGAGCGCACCACCCGCGCCACCAAGGAGATCGGCGACATGATCAAGGCGATCCAGCTGGAGACCAGGGACGCCATCACCTCCATGGAGGAAGGAGTGCGCGGCACCGAGCAGGGCGCCGTCGAGGCCGAGCAGTTGGAGGGGGCGTTGAAGAAGATCCTGGAGCAGGTGAACGATGTCACCACCCAGGTGAGCCAGATCGCCACCGCTGCCGAGGAGCAGGGCGCCACCACCGGCGAGATCACCAATAACATCCAGCAGGTGACCGCGGTGGTCCAGGAGACCGCCAGCGGCGCCCAGGATTCCGCCCAGTCCGCCTCCCGGCTCTCCGAGCTCTCCGGCGAACTGCAGCGCATCGTCGGCAAGTTCAAGCTTTAGCGGCCGCCAGCGATATACCGTAGCAACCGAAAGCGAAGCGGGGGACGAGCAAAGACTCGCCCCCCGCTTTTTTATGGTTCACCCGCGTCCGTCCTGTAGGGGCGAATAATCATTCGCCCGCCTTCGCCTCACTCCCCCACGATTTATTCTTGCTTTGACCGTTCTGCATGTTACGGTATTGGAGTTTTCCAATCTAGCGAAAGGAGGAACCCGTATGGGGAAAAATCGTAACGGCGGAGAAAAGGACGAAGAACTTGTCCGCGAGACCGGCGACTTGATCACCAACTTGAGCAATGACCCCTCCATCATGGAAAGCATTTACACCCTGCTGCCGAACCTGGAGAAGATACGGAGTGCCCATGAACGGCACCGTACCCTCTTTCACCAGGTCCTGGACGGTGCCCATGACAAGGAGGGGGAACTGGAGGCAGCCCGAAATTACGTCCTCTTACAGATGAGCCTTGTTCACGGCATAGCGAACCTCACCGGCAAACACGACCCGACCATTCCGCAGAAACTGGGCATGGTGCAGCAGAACTCCAGCAAACGAGTTTCGGTTGCGGGTCTTTTGGTGCCGGAGAACTTCAGAATGGCCTACGAAGGGCGCGGCATCATTGCCCGCGCCTCCGCGGTCAAGGGTGCCAAAAGCTACGAGATCTGGGTGTGCGAAAGCGACCCTCTCGTCGAGAGCAGCTGGAGGCACCACACGACCTCAGGTCGGGTCCACCGAATCGACATAACCGGTCTTACCCCCGGCAGGCTCTACTATTTCAGGATCAGGGCGGTGGGTGCCACGGACGCAGGGCCTTGGTCCAACTTCATCAGTATGATGGCGATCTAGAGCATCTCAACCGTGCCACCACCCCTGGTCCGGTTCCGTACCGGGTGGTGGCACTCCCTTCCAACCTCCCTTGCCACCTAATCGCGAGAGGTCGTCGGCAAGCTGGTGAACGTCGAGACACCCTGAAAACCGGAAACCAGCCCCCCGGATCGCAAAACCTTCCTGCAAAATCTCAATACGCAAAATTGCAAAACGTGATGATAAAACTGAGAGGTAACACCGTAGATTCGCAAAGTAAGGTGGTAGATTCGCGAATTGTCGCCCTACATCAGAAATGTACGACCGTACATTCACAAACTTCGTCCATACATTGGCAAAGTACGTTGGGACATTCGTGAAGTACTACTGAACATTCACAAAGTGCAGCCGTACATTGGCAAAGTAACGACCGTAACAACGGAAAAAGTGTGCGAAATCCCGGAACGCGACCAACAGTATTCCTACTACTACCGCAGTTTGGTGGACACGACCGCTTTAGGGATACCAGCCATCACTTCGCCTTTGACATGTATGCAGGATCTCTATATATTGCGATTTATTTGTTCCGGCAAATGAAATTGCTTATAGGTGGAGGGTAAAAGGGGACAGGCTACTTTTATCACCACAGATGGCGGAGAGGTGAGCCCAACAACGCCCTTGGACTCGGACGGCTGACGCCGCCGGTCAAGGCCGCCCCCGTTGGCACCATGAACAAGGAAAAGGATTGGATGAATTACACCTGCGAATTGTGACATCCAGCCCGGCTAAGGAGAATTCAATGACCCGCCCGACTCTTCCACCGCCCTACCGGCACGAACACGGCCCGATAAAGAACGCCAACGAGATCGTCGAGGAACAGCTTACTTTTGGCCAGAAAGCGTCTGACTGGATCGCCGACAAAGTCGGATCCTGGCAGTTCATCATCGGGCAGTCTACAATTCTCTTCATATGGGCGATACTGAATGTTACTGCTTGGGTCCAACACTGGGACCCGTATCCGTTCATATTGATGAACTTGGTACTGTCATTACAGGCTGCTTACACGGCTCCCATGATTATGATGAGTCAAAATCGCAAGGCTGATCGCGACCGCATCGAAGCCCACATTGATTATGAAGTCAATCTGAAAGCAGAGGCCGAAATCAAAGCAATTTTGGAAAATCTTGACGCACAGAACATTGTCATAGCTGAACTGCATAAAATGCTTGAGGAATTGTCGGATAAAAAGATGAATGCCCAGCCCTAAAGATGCACCTGGTCTAAAAGCCGCCAGGCAATCTTTGGTCCCGTTGGCAGAACGTATGAGTGCACCAGGTGGAAGAGAGAGGTAACGGGCGGCTGTGTGGACGCGACGTTTTCAGATGTGGTGCTGCGCCCCTTGCAGCGTGAAATAGAAGCAGGCGCCTTTGCCGGCCTCCCCCTCCGCGCGCACCTCCCCGCCGTGCCGGTCGACAATGCGGAACACGGTGGCGAGCCCCACCCCGGTGCCGGGGAAATCACTGGAGCGCTGTAAACGCTGGAAGGGCTTGAAAATCTTGTCCGCGTCGCTCATCTCGAAGCCGATGCCGTTATCGCAGACGGAGAACTCCGTCACGCCGTCGCGCACCTTCTGTCCGAATTCGATGCAGGTGTGCTCATTTCTGGAGGTGTACTTCCACGCGTTGCCCAGAAGGTTCTGCAACAGGAGGCGGGCGAGGTGGGGGTCGCACCACGCGGTCAGGTTCGGGGCGCATTGCCACTTTAGCGAGCGCTCCACGTCGTACATGCGCAGTTCGGCCATGATGTCATCGGCCAAGGCGCTCAGGTCCACCTCCTCGCAACTCAGTTCCGACCTCGTTACCCGGAACAGCACCAGCATCGCCTCGATGAACTCTTCCATGTTTTCGCAACCGGTATAGATGGCGTTCAACAGGTACTGACCGGTTTCGTCCAGCTGGTCGCGGTACAGGTCCGCTAAGGCCTGCCCGGCCGCGGAGACGCTGGTCAGCGGGGTGCGCAGGTCGTGCGACAGCGAGTAGCTGAAAGCCTCCAGCTCCCGGTTGGTCGCCTGCAACTCGAGGGTCTGCTGGCGCAGGCTGGCGTTCAATGTCCGGATCGCCTGTTCCGATTCCTTGCGCTCGGTGATGTCCCGCACCACGCAGATGATGCCTCCATCCTCCAAAAGCGAGAGGGAAATCTCCTGGGGGAACTGGGAGCCGTCCTTCTTGACGCCGGTCGCCTCGCCGCGCCACCCGTGTCCCTTCTCGAATTCGGCGTAGATGAGCGGCTCCAGCCGTTGGCGTTCCTCGTCATGGTACAGGGTCTTCCAGGTGCAGCCGATCAGTTCCCGCTGCGAGGGATAGCCGTAGATGGTGGCATGTGCCCTGTTCAGGTAGAGGTACTTGCCGTCAGCGTCTAACAGGGCGATGCCGTCCATGGATGCTTCTATGGCAGCCGATTGTTTTTTCAGGATGTTTTCCCTGTTCTTGCGCTCCGTCACGTCGCGAACGAGTTCAATGGCCGCGATCACGGTACCCGTGGCATCAACGAGCGGGGCCGCCACCGTCTCGATGTGACGCGTCTCCCCGTCGAAGACATGGGTCGATTCCCTCTGGTGTCGCTGTCCGTCGGCCAGGCATTCCCTGACGACGCAGTCGGTGCAGATGGAGTCCCTACCATGGTAGGCGGTGTAGCAGTACTGCCCCAGGTGCTCCCCCTTGAACGCCCTGGCTGTGGGATTTTGGTACAGGATCCTGAAGTCCGGGCTCTGGACCGTAACCGCCTCGGGCACGCTGGCGAGGATCGCCTCGGTGCGCGCCTTTTCGAAGGCCAGTTTGGCCACGGTATCTTCCAGCGCGGCGGTCGCTTGTTCCTCGCGGCTCGACTTGCGCCAGGCACAGGTCATGAAAACCAGCAGAAAAATGACGGTCTGGAGACGGTAGGTCAGTTCCTGGGGGTGGGGCCGCAGGAGCTGCTGAAGGAAGGTCCCTTCGGAAAATAGCACGGCGTCGAGAAAGCTGTCCGTGATCCACGATCCCACGATCAGGATGCTTGCTGTTGCGACAGAATACCAACGACCGTTTCGGAGCCGCGACGACATGTACTCTCCTTCTGGGGCAAACTGGGCTGACTCCGGAGGACGGAATCAAGGCGGCGCCAGATCATCGCATTCGATCATGGCACCAGCGGATGGACGGTGGCTCACGGTACAGGCTCCCCGGCGAGGTCGCTACTAAAGCTGCTTGGGCTTTTTCCCCGAGAAATTGTCGTCGAAGCAGGTAGGACAGATGCCGTGACTGAACTGAGCCTCGGTGTGCTGGGATATGTAGGACTCCATCTGCTGCCAGCTCTGCTCGTCTTTTCTGACTTTCTTGCAGTACATGCAGACCGGTATGATCCCCTCCAGCACCTTTACCTTGGACAGGGCCTTTTCGAGTTCCTCGTTGCGCTGCATCAGGGCATCGCGGTGAATCTGGAGGTTCTTCCGGCTGTTGACCAGCTTGACGAAGCTCATGGTGAGGGCCAGCAAAAGGAGCACGGATATGGTGGAGAGTATCTCGACCCGGTGACTCCAGAGGTAGCCGGGGGGCTTGTTGACGATGATGCTGTCGGCCGGCAGTTCCCCTTGCGCGATGCCGAAGCGCCGCAGCTCGTTGTAGTCGAACATGTCCTTGTTGGGGCTGGGGCTGACGGGGGGGAGGGCATCTATGGATTCTCCCCTGAGGACCCGCACGGCCAAGGCTGCCGCGGCGGCACCATGTTCCCGAAGGTTCAGCAAACGCCCCCCGACGATCCCCTTGCCCAGGTTGAATTCCCAGCCGCCGTACACGGGGACGGGACTGGCGGTGGAAATCCTTCTGAGCGCCTCGTTGCTGGAGACCCGGTCGCCATTTTCATCCTGCACAAAGGACGCGAAGTAAACGATCACGCTGCCGGGGTGCAGCTTCTCGACCCGGGTGATGAATTCGTCCATGCGCAGCCCGGCCCAGTCGGAGAAGGTGACTCTATCCCGCAACTGCTCGGCCGCCTTGCGGAACTCCATGTCGTTCAGCTGGCCGGTAACCGAATCGTCACGGATGACGACGATATTGCTGGTTTTGGGGTGGAGGGTAAGGATGAGGTCGAGGGTGGCCTTGAAGCTTGGGCGTTCGTCGATGCCGACGATGCCGTGCTTGCCGGTGAGCCTTGAGCGATCGAATGAGTTGGTGCCGCAAAAGACCACCGGCGTGGCGCCGAAGAGGTCCGCCCCGTGCGCCTCGATGACGCTGAAGGCGTAGTCGTCCGTGGAGAGAATCAGGTCGAAGTGGCGTTTTTGGTATTTGAACCTGAGCAGGTCGATGAGCTTGCCATCGAACTCCTTGCCGCTGTTGTTTTTTGAGTCCAGGTACTCGATCTGGATCTCGGTTTCCGGCAGTGCCCGGAGCAGCGTCTCCCTGATCCCTTCCACGGCGTCATCGGACCCTTTGTACCCGGAATGGTAGGAGTTGAGGATCAGGACCTTTTTGCGGGCAGTGGTGTCGGCGCCGTCGGCGTTCATCACCCAACCGAGCAGGCAGACGCCGACCAGTACGTACAGCAGGCGGTTTAGGGGCCACATCCGGGTCATCTTCTTCTCCATGCGGGAGCGCAATCCCGTTCCCTCTTCGTCCCTGCTGAAACCGGTCCGACACAGTCAAAAATTGCGCCTATACAATACTTTCGGCACTATCGCATTTCACTTGAGTGGGGAGTCGGGATGTTTTTCGCAGCCCCTTCAGATTAGGCGCAATGTATAACAGTTCAAACCCCGTGTCAAAGGGCAAAGATTCAGCGTTTTAGGGGAGCGGCAGGCAATGGTGGCAAGGGAAAATGCGTTCCGGTTGCTGACACAGAGGGTTGATCTTTTATAATGGTGCCAGTCGTGAAAGGTCGTTGTCGTGTGGGTGCTGTTGTGGCAGTATCCCTGGTCCGCGCCTGCGGGCGCCCAATCGAACCACTGGAGTATCGAGTATGAACCTGGAATCCATCCCGCGCGGGGAACTCGCCGCCATCCTGCGCCGCATGCCCAAGGCGGAACTGCATATCCACATCGAAGGATCCCTGGAGCCGGAGCTGATCTTCCGCATGGCCCAAAGAAACGGCATTGAGCTTGCCTACCCGTCGGTCGAGGCGCTGCGCGCGGCCTACGCCTTCACCGACCTGCAGAGCTTTCTCGACATCTACTATGCCGGCGCCGGCGTGCTGCGAACGGAGGAGGACTTCTTCGAGATGGCCTGGAGCTACCTGAACCGGGCCAAGGCCGACAACGTGATCCACTGTGAGATCTTCTTCGATCCCCAGACTCACACCGCCAGGGGCGTCCCCTTCGCGACGGTCATCAACGGGCTGCACCGTGCCGTCGAGCGGGCGCGCGAGGAACTGGGGCTCTCCGCGTCCCTGATCCTCTGCTTCCTGCGCCACCTGAGTGAGGCTGACGCCTTCGCCACCCTGGAACAGGCGCTGCCGTTTCGGGACAAGTTCATCGGTGTCGGGCTTGACAGCGGTGAGCGCGGCAACCCCCCGGAGAAATTCGCCGCCGTTTTCGGCCGCTGCCGCGAACTGGGGCTTAGGCTGGTGGCGCACGCCGGCGAGGAGGGGCCGGCGCGCTATATACGCGACGCCCTTGACCTTTTGAAGGCGGAAAGGATCGACCACGGGGTGCGGTGCCTGGAAGACCCGCACCTGGTCGCCCGCCTGGCCGCGGAGCGGATCGCTCTGACGGTTTGCCCGCTGTCCAACGTGAAGCTCGCGGTGTTTCCCGAGCTGGGGCACCACAACATCGGCAGGCTGCTGGCGGCAGGAGTCCTCGCCACCATTAACTCCGATGATCCCGCGTACTTCGGCGGTTATCTGAACGAGAATTTCACGGCCACCTTCGACGCGCTTCCCGAACTCGGCGCGCGGGAGGCCTACCTGTTGGCGCGCAACAGCTTCGAGGCGAGCTTCGTCCCGGACGAGACCAAGGCGGTGTGGATCGCCGGTCTCGATGCCTTCTTCGCCGACTGCAGCGCCGGCGGGTGATCGGCAAGCTGTGGCGGCATCTAGTTGGCGCCGGACCTGGTCAGGGCCGGAACCGGTGGTTGACCGCTGCTTCAAGGCAAATCCCCCCTGTCCCCGAACAACTGTCACCCTTGACTCCGGTCTATACACCCTTCGTAAAAGGGGGGACTCTGGTTCGAAGTGTGGTGCTTCGTGGGCTTCACTCGATGCTGGCGGTCGTGTGAGATGAACCTTCATTATGGGGGGATAGCCTGTTTTCAGCTCTTGATGCTGCACAAAGAAAGAGCCGTCAGGGCCGACATCGCCGGCCTCTGCGGCTCTTTTCGTTACTGCGGGACGCCACGCTCGTGCACTGTTGCCCCCCTGCGTAGCTTGATTGATCTAAACTCTGCGGAGCTTGATGGTCTCCTCTTCCTTCCCCACGATCTGCTGCTTTTTGCCGATGGCGCGCAGCAGGGAGTTGCAGTTGTCCACCAGTTTCTCCAACTGCCCTCCCTTGCCGTAGACCTGGGTGTAAAAGAGGTTCTCCATGATGTGCATACGGCCGAGGTTGCTGTTCGCCTTACGCATCTGCATGGTCATCGACCACTGCATCTGCTGGAGCTTCAGGCTCTTCTCCGGGGTCCTCGCCACGCACGCCTTCTTTAACGCCTCATCCGCCAGTTCTTCGAACCGGGCGGGGTCCTCCTTATATAGCTCCCGCAGTTCATCCGGGGTATACGAGGTAAACTCTCTTTGGGTACTCATGACACGCTCCTTCTCCTTGCATAACAATAAAAAGTTGTGACAGTGATGCTGATTGATGTTTTCTAATTGTGCTAATTGTGGACCAAAGAAAAAAAATATTCCAGTAAATTGTGTATACGGTTGAAGGGGTGCGACAGTAACACAATCCGCGCTCTTTTTCCATGGCTTATCGGCACGTCCCCCCTCCCAAATCCTCCGGCCAGCCTGGCGTTGCCCCGCGATACCAGGCGCGTTCCCCCGGCCGCCCACCGGGTTACTTCCCCCGGTAGGTCCCTGCCCGCCGTTGCGCCAATAACCTTGCAATAAAAAGGTAAATTTTTTACCATTAACTTACAGCAATACCTGTCTGGAGCAGTGCGACGCGGCGAAAGGAGGCTGCCATGGCGGATAAAGGTGAAAAGACTATTGGCGAACTGGTGTCCGAGCTGGCCGGGGAGGTGCGCATGCTTTTCCGGCAGGAGTTGGACCTTTTCACGGCGGAGATGAAGCAGAAAGCGGTGGCGCTGGCCAAGGATGCCGCCGCTATCGGAGTGGGCGGGGTGCTCCTCTATACGGGGTTCCTGGTGTTCCTGGCGGCCATCGTTCTTGGGTTGGCCACCGTGATGCCCGCGTGGGGGGCGGCGCTCCTGGTGGCTGTGGGCCTGATCGCGATCGGAGCGGTGCTGGTTCTTAAAGGCGGCAAGGACGTGAAGGGGATGGACGTGAAGCCCGAACAGACGGTCGGGGCTTTGAAGGAGGCGGTACAATGGGCGAAAACGTTAAAATTGACGAGCAGTCGCCGGAGAGGATTCGCGAACAAATCCGGCATACGGAAAGCGATATAACGCAAACGGTGCAGAGCCTCGAGCAGAGACTTTCCCCGCGTTACCTGAAGCGGCGGGGACTGCGGAAGGCCGAGCTGTTCGCCTGGCAGACCATCGCCAAAGCCCTCGATATGGCCCAGCGGACCTCGGTGCAGGCCTCGTTGGTCGGAGGGAGCGCGCTGCTGATGCTGTTGGGGAACAGGCGGGTGCGCGACAGGATGCACGTCAGGACGGGCAAAAAGCCCGTCGTGGAGGTCCATCCTGTTCCGGCCGCGGCGCGCGCGGTCGGAACAGGCGCGCTGTGGCTGCTGATGCGCAAGCTTGGCGGCGGAAAGGGGAGTGCGGAGAAGGTTCCGGCATCGGGGTGGGCCCTGGCAGCCACCGCCGCCAAGGCGTTCCTGGGGGGCAAAAGAGCCTCGCAAAAAAGCGGCACTCCCAGGGAAGGTAAAAAGGTCGCCTGGCACGGGGTGGCGACGACCATCGGGGCGGCTCTGGGGAACTACTGGTACACCCACAAGACCCGCAGAGTGTAACCGGGCAGTGTAACGAAAGTTAGCGAAGGAGGAACACCATGAGAAGACATGCGAGCACCACGGCTGAGGTAGTCAGCTTTTCGGCGGGGGCACTGGTAGGCGCCGGGCTTGCCCTGCTCTACGCCCCGAAAACCGGCCACGAGATGAGGGAGAAAGTCTCCGACGTGACCGGGGACGCCATCGCCAAGATGAAAGGGATGACGGCGGAAGCCCAGGACAAGCTGAACCGGAACCTGCGCAGAGGGCGCGAGTACGCGGAAGAAAAAGTGTCGGAGTTATCTTCAAATATTGAGGAAAGGGAACAGTATCACTAACGCCGGACGTGTTGGCACCGGCCAGGTCGAAAAGGGGCTGTCCGGAAGCGGACAGCCTTTTTATCGGCAGGCCCCTCAAATATTTGCTCAGCAGGATATGACCGGGTGTCACACCCCGATATCCTCGTTCCAAAGCTCCGGCGTTGCGTCGATGAACCTGCGCATCAGGTCTTGCTCGCTTTGCAGCACTTCTACGTGCACGCCGCGGGCGCGCAGCAACTCCTCCTCGCCCATGAAGGTTTGATTTTCCCAGTTCGCGGTTGCAGGGTGTGAGCGCGTTTTTTGAGGCGGCACGAGGTGGTGGGAAGTGGCGGAGATTGCACGAAACGAGCGCAATGGCGGTTGACGGGAAAGCTCGACCTGTGACACATTGACGTGAAGACCGGTTTTCCTCTCAGACGTCAGTGCCGGCTACTCTGTGCCGTGTTTGCATTAAGCGCAACCTCATGTACCATCTGTTGAATCCATACGACCACCTGTAAGCGGAGTGCTATGACAAGCCAAAGTTCCCTCATGACCCCAGTGCCGTCGCTGCAGAGAATGTTTTTTTTCCTTATTGTACTGCTTGCTTCATGGAGTGGACGGTGCCACGCGGAGCCGCTGGCGATCAACCCTTTCCATACCTTCAACCAGAGCCCGCTGGTTCAGATCTACGGGCTTCCCGCCGCCGAAAGCGCCATCGTGCAGCCGGCTGGGAAGGCATGGACGCTGGTGGCCGTGGATGTGGCCAACAGTTACCTGAAGCGGGAAACGGCACGGGAGACGCTCCTTTTGGACGGAGAGGGGGAGCGCATGACTCTTGCGCTGCGCTACGGCGTCGCACAAAGGGCGGAGTTGGGGATGGATCTCCCCCTGGTCTTTTACAGCGGCGGGATCTTCGACGGCTTCATCGAAGACTGGCACGAGTTCTTCGGGCTCCCCCAGGGGCAAAGGCCCGATGCACCGAAGGGGCAGCTCCGCTTCGAGTACGCCAAGGACGGACGGCAGCGCCTGGATATGGACCGCGACGGCATGCGGGTCGGGGACCTGAGGTTTAACGGGGCATGGCAGCTCTACCACGACGGCGGGGCCAACCCGGTCGCCCTGGCGCTGCGCGGCAGCCTCAAACTCCCCACCGGAAGCAGTTCCCGTTTGACCGGCAGCGGCAGCACGGACCTGGCCTTGTGGCTCACCGGCAGCAGCGATTACGCCCTTCCCGGCGCATGGGGGCACGCCGCGGTTTTCGCGGCTGCCGGCGGCCTCGCCATGACGGACGGGCAGGTGCTGAAGGAGCAGCACAAGAACCTGGCGGGCTTCGGCACCCTGGGCTTTGGCTGGTCCCCGGCCGACAGCTTCGCCTTGAAGGCGCAGCTCTCCGGGCACAGCGCCATTTTCAGGGACAGCGGGTTCTCGGAGCTGACCTCCGGCGCCATGCAGCTCATTTTCGGCGGGACCGTCGCTCTCTCGCCGCGCACCACCCTGGATATCGCCCTTTCCGAGGACGTCATCGTCGGCGCCTCGCCGGACGTGGCGCTGCACCTGGGGCTGGGGCACCGGTTCTGACAGGTTGTTGGTCATCCCCCCAAAGGGGTGGAGGTTTTGATGGGAACGTCGGTAGGAATAGGGTTTAGCATGCGCAAGAACCCGGTCGAGGCGGGCCAGGAGGCGGCCCGGGTCGCCCTGGCACAGGCGGGAATCGCCAAGCCGGACTTCGTCATGGTTTTCGCCACGGTGGGGTACCACCAGCAGCGGCTGATCGCCGCGATCCGGGAGACGACCGGCGGGGCGCCGCTGTGCGGTTGCTCGGGGGAGGGCATCATCGCCCAGCAGGATGTCGCCGAAACCAATTTCGCCGTCGGCGTCATGGTGATCGCCTCCGACGAGCTGCGCTTCGGGATCGCCTCGATCCCCGCCATAGGGGAGCGCGGCGACCTGGCCGGCGCGCGTCTGGCCCAGAAGATTGCGCCACTGATCGCTTCCGACAGCCGCGCCTTTTTCCTGCTGGCGGACGGGCTGGGCTTCGATTTCGATCCTTTTGTCTCCGCATTTGAGGCGGTGTTGTCCCCGTCGGCGCGGCTGCCGATCTTCGGCGGGCTGGCAGCCGACAACTGGGCCTCGCGCAGGACCTACCAGTACCACGACGACGAGGTGCTCAGTGACGGGGCCTGCTGTGTCGTCATGTCGGGCAAGGGGCGCGTCGCCTGGGGGATCAATCACGGCTGCGTCCCCGTGGGAACCAAGCGCACCATCACCCGCAGCAAGGGGAACATCATCTACGAGATCGACGGGGTGTCCGCCCTCGAGCTGCTCAAGGAGTACCTGGACGAGGACTGGGCCATCAAGTGGAACAAGGCCACCCTGAACCTCTGCCTGGGCTTCAAGACTCCCGAACACCTGCGCCAGGGGTACGAGGAGTATTTCATCCGCTACATAACCGACAAGGACGACCGGGAGGGCTCGGTCACCATCCAGTCCGACGTGGCGGAGGGGACGGAGCTCTGGATCGTGCGCCGCGACAAGGAACTGATGATGAACGGCCTGCGCTCGATACCGCGGCAGATCAAGGAGCAGCTCTGCGGCGACCCGCCGAAGTTCGTGCTGCAGTTCGAATGCATGGGCCGGGGCAGGGTGGTGTTCAAGGAGCAGGAACGCATGGAGCTGGTCAAGTCCCTGCAGCGCGATCTGGGGGAGAATGTGCCCTGGCTCGGGTTCTACACCTATGGCGAGATCGGGCCGATCAGCAAGTACAACTGCTTCCACAATTTCACCTCGGTCGTCACCGTCGTGTACTAAGACGAAAGATGTAGCGTATGAGCGAATCAGCAAAAGACATCGCCCCGGCAGCCGAGCTTGAAAAGCTGCGTCGGGAGAACGAGATCCTGTCGGAGCAGGTGAAAAGGCTGGTCAAGGCCGAGAGCAGGCTCTACGACTACCAGGAGCAGCTGGACGCCCAGGTCAAGGAGTACAGCGAGCTCTACGACCTGAGCCGCAAGCTCTCCACCTGCGCCGACCTGTCCGCCATCTTTGAACTTGCCACCGGCTACGTCATCAACAGCCTCAACTATGAACGTGTCCTCATTTTCCAGAAGTCCGACGACGGCGCCGCCTACGCGGTCTGCGCCTGGGACGGCTATTACGACCCCGACGAGGCAAGCGCCGTCGCCTCCCTTAGCATTCCGAAGAAGGCCCCCTTCCTGGCCCCGCTCTTTGACGGCGAAAACTACCGTATCTGCACGGAAGGCTACCGGCAGCACACGCTCTCCCAATACCGCGCCAAGCTCTTGATGAACGAGTATCTCCTTTGTCCGCTGGGCAATCCTTCCGATCCCGCTGTGCTCATAGCGGTGGGAAACTCCGCGGAAAACGCCGATTTCAACCGCAGGATCAGCGACAGCGAGGAGGCCCTGTTCGGCATCGGCAACCTGGTGGGGCTCCTCTCCTCCGCGATCGAGAACCTGATCCACTACGCCGGCATGAAGAAGGCGCTGGAGCAGGAGCGGCTCGCCGAGGCGAAGTACCGCGGCATCTTTGAAAACGCCATGGAGGGGATCTTCCAGACCACGCCGGAAGGGAAGTTTCTGAGCTGCAACTTCGCCACCGCCGCCATCCTCGGCTACCAGACACCGGAAGAGGTGCTGGAAAACGTGGTGGACATCGGGCCGCAACTCTACGTGGACCCCAAACGGCGCGACGAGCTGTACGGGATGATGAACCAGCGGCAAAACGTGAAGAATTTCGAGGTGGAATTTTACCGCAACGACGGCAGCAAGATCTGGGTCAACCTGAGCACGCGCCCCACCTTCGACGACAACGGCGTGCTCGCCCACATCGACGGCATCATGCAGGACATCACCGAGCGAAAGCGTGACGAGGATTCCCTGCGCAAGCTCTCCCAGGTGGTCGAGCAAAGCCCCGTGTCCATCGTCATCACTGACACCTCCGGGTGCATCGAGTTCGTCAACCCAAAGTTCGTGCAGCTGACGGGGTACACGCTCGAGGAGGTAGCCGGCAGAACCCCGAGGTTTCTGAAGTCGGGCAAGTCCGACCCGGAGGAGTCCCGCACGCTGTGGCAGACCATCGCCAGCGGCAAGGTGTGGGAAGGGGAGTTCCTGAACAAGAAGAAGAACGGCGAGCTTTTCTCGGAGCACGCCACCGTTGCGCCGATCAGGGACAGAAACGGCGTCATCACGCACTACCTGGCGGTCAAGGAGGACATCACCGAGCGCAAGCTGCTGGAAGCCCAGCTGTTCCAGTCGCAGAAGATGGAGTCGATCGGGCGGCTGGCGGGCGGTGTGGCGCACGACTTCAACAACATGCTGAGCGTCATCCTCGGGTGCGCGCAGCTCGCCCTGCGCGAGGCCGAGGAAGGGACCCCGCTGTGGCAGGACCTGGACCAGATCATCCACGCCGCCAAGCGCTCCAGCGACATCACCCGCCAGTTGCTGGCGTTCTCGCGCAACGAGGTGATCGCGCCGCGGGAAGTGAACCTGAACGAGCACTTCGCCGAGATGCAGAAAACGCTGGGTCGGCTGATCGGTGAGGACATCAAGATGTCCTTCCAGCCCGCGCCTGATCTCTGGACGGTCAACGCCGACACGACGCAACTGGACCAGATCCTGGTCAACCTGGCGGTGAACGCCCGCGACGCCATGGAAAACGGCGGGGTGCTCACCGTGGCGACGGCGAACATCACGGTGGACAGCAGCTACAGCCAGTACCACCTAGACGCCTCCCCCGGCGATTACGTGCAGCTTTCGGTGAGCGACACCGGCTGCGGCATGGACCGCGACACCATCGATCGCATCTTCGAACCGTTCTTCACGACCAAGGAGGTGGGGAAGGGGACGGGGTTGGGGCTGGCAACGGTCTATGGCATCGTGCGGCAGCACAACGGCTTCATCAACGTGTACAGCGAGCCGGGGCAGGGGACCATCTTCCAGATCAACTTCCCAAGGTGTGCCGGAGCCGCCCCGGTCGGGGAGGACGCGGCACTCGATGCCTCCCTGGTGGGATCGGGAACCGTGCTGCTGGTCGAAGACGACGCGCTGGTGCGCAAGATGACGCTGCGCGCCCTGCGGGATCTGGGCTACACGGTGATCCATGCCTCCGGCGCCGACGAGGCGATCGCCATCTGCAGGGACGGGGAGACGCGCATAGATGTCATTCTGACCGACGTGGTGATGCCGGGGATGAACGGCAAGGAGATGGTCGATGCCATCGAGGCTTTTCGACCGGGGCTGAAGGTCCTGTTCATGTCGGGGTACACCAGGGACCTCGTGGCCCAGCGCGGCGTGGTGGATGAGGGGAGGCATTTCATCCAGAAGCCGTTCGACTTGCAGTCGCTGGGCCGGAAACTGAAGGAAGCGCTGCGGGATAGGTAGGTCCTGGCAGGGCGGGTGAGAGGGCCGAGTGGATCCCTCCCCGTACCTCTCCCAAAGGTGAGAGGGGATTGCTACACTTCGGTACTTTGCTCCCGTTCGTTCGCGAGCGCGAACTGCTTCATCATCTTCTGCCGATACCCCACGATGTCCTGTCGTAGCGACGCCAGTTGTGCCATCTTTTCATCCACCTTGGCGACATGCACGTCAAGGATCTCGATCAGTCGCGGGATCATCTTCTCGGTCTGCTTGGCGTCTCCGTATGCCACATAGAGATCCTGCATCTCCTTGATCGTCAGCCCCAACTCTTTGAGCTTGATGATGAACTTTATCCTTCTGACATAGTAGGGGGTGTACCCCCTGGTGGCGCCGTCCTGCCGCTCCACCGATTCCACGATCCCCACCTCTTCCCAGTAGCGCAGGGTCCTCGTCGTGAGTCCCAGATCCTTCGCCAAGTCGCTGATCGAGACGATGGTCTCGCCTTCCTTCTGCACGTTGTTCATTTGTTTCACCTTTACGTAAATTGCGCCATTCTCAGCTAAGCACCGTCTTTTGTCAACCAATAGTCGGTGCAAAGAAAACGCGCGGGAACCGACGCTGGGATGCCAAAAAAACAAATAAGTATAATTCTGTTTTATTTATGGTTGACATTAACGTAAACGACTGATATTTTTTTACCGCGATTTGGATGGCGCAGTCAAATACCCTGTAAAACGGTCGGTTTCTTGCGGGATCGCCCTGGCGGCAAAAGGAACACCGGTGCATATTTCCCCTTGGCGTCAAATGCGCTCATGGTTTGCAGGACCGGTTTTTTGGGGGAACCGGCATGACGCTACCCCGGGTGGTGGGATGACTTCCGGCTGTTCATGGCGTTATTGACGATGTGCCAAACCTGTGTTCTGTTTCATCTGGTCCCGTAAAAATACCTTTTATTCCGGTTTGTAGCGCTGGTTGTCCCTCTATGGCTTGGTCTGCATAAGCTTAATTAACTAACGGAGGTTTAAATGAGCGAGCTGCACAAAAGGATCAGGAAGACGAGCCTGCATTCGAGAATCATGAACGCCGAGGATACCATCCCCTTTTTCCGTAACGGCATGGACCTGGGCTGGTCCGGCTTCACCCCGGTCGGCTATCCCAAGGTGGTGCCGGCAGCCCTGGCCGACTACGTGGAGAAGCACAACCTCCAGGGAAAGATGCGCTTCAACCTCTTCATCGGCGCTTCCATCGGCGCGGAGATCGAGGACCGCTGGGCTTCGCTGTTGATGACCGACAAACGCTGGCCCTACCAGACCGGCAAGGTGGTGCAGAAACAGGTGAACAACGGCACGGTACGCATGGGGGACAAGCACCTCTCCGTCTACGCGCAGGACCTGGCCTACGGGTTTTACACCAAGGAGAGGGGAGGCGGTTTCGACCTGGGGCTCATCGAGGCGAGCGGCATCACCGAGGACGGCGGCATCATTTTGGGAGGCTCCATCGGCTGCGCCACCGAGGTGATCCAGCACTCCGACAAGCTCATCATCGAGATCAACACCGCGATTCCCTCCTTCGAGGGGCTCCACGACATTGTGATGACCGAGCGCCCTCCCTACAAGAAGCCCTACCTGATCAGCCGGGTCGACGACCGGATCGGCTCCCCCTACGTCCCCTGCGACCCCGACAAGATCCTCGCCATCGTGGAGTCGCGCCTGCCGGACCGCGGGCGCGCCCTGTCCGCTCCCGACGAGACCTCGGAACAGATCGCCGCGCACATACTCGACTTCTTCCAGTTCGAGGTGAAGGCCGGCCGGCTGCCGAAGAACCTCCTGCCGCTGCAGTCGGGCGTCGGCAACATAGCCAACGCGGTGGTCGGCGGCATGGTCAAGGGGCCGTTCTCCAACGTCAAGGTGTGGACCGAGGTGATCCAGGACACCATGCTGGACTTCTTCGACTCGGGAAAGCTCGATTTCGCCTCCTCCACCTCGCTTTCCCTCTCCGAAAACGGCTTCAAGCGGCTCTACGACAACTGGGACTTTTACGTCCAGAAGGTGGTGCTGCGCCCCATGCAGATCAGCAACAACCCGGAGCCGATCCGTCGCCTGGGGGTGATCGCCATGAACACGCCGGTCGAGTTCGACATCTACGGACACGCCAACTCCACCCTGGTGGGAGGTACCCGGATGATCAACGGCATCGGCGGCTCCGGGGATTTTCTCCGCAACGCCTACCTCTCCATCATGCACACCCCGTCCACGCGCCCCTCGAAGACCGATCCCACCGGCATCACCTGCGTGGTTCCCATGGCGCCGCACGTGGACCACACCGAGCACGACCTGGACGTCCTGGTCACCGAGCAGGGGCTTGCCGACCTGCGCGGGCTCTCGCCCCAGGAGCGCGCGAGGACCATCATCAGCAAGTGCGTCCATCCCGACTACAAGCCGCTGATGCAGGAGTACTACGAGCGGGCCAGGCGCGAGTGCTGCGAGCTGAACGTCGGCCACGAGCCGCACCTGCTCTTCAAGGTGTTCAAGATGCAGCAGCACCTCGCGGAAAAAGGGACCATGAAGATCGACAACTGGAACTAGCTGGGCCAGAGAGGGCGGACGGATGGAACGGGAGAAAGGTGAGCTTTCCAGTGACGAGTTGCAAAAGGCGGTCGAACTCCTCGAGATAGTGGCGGCCCGGGGCAAGGGATGTTCCCTGTCGGCGCTGGCGCGCCAGGCGGGGATCACTCCCTACCGGGCGCGGCTCCTGCTGGCGCTTTTGGAGGACAAGGGGCTGGTGCAGTGCGCGATCCAGAGCGGGAAGTATGACGAGAGCCGCGCCAGGAAGCTGGCCCGGAGCCTTTTGCAAAACGCCCGCAACAGCAGGGTCCTCGGGCCGGTGCTCCGGTCGGTGTTGTCGGAGCACGACGACGAGCTCAAGGTGACCATCCTGAAGGATGCCCGGCCGGTCCTGGAGGCCTTGGCCCGCCGGCACAACGAGGCGATCTACATGGCGGTCCCAAACGGTGACGAGGTGCTGCTGCTGGACATGGTGGATCCCTTGCGGCAGGAGCGGGGCGAGCTGGTCGGGCGGCGCTTCCCGTTTTTCGCCAACGCCGCCGGCAAGGTGATGCGGGCCATCGATTCCTGGGACCTGCTGGAGCAGATCGGCCGGAGGTGGCGCGGCGGCCGCGGAGAGCACCCGGACCTCGCCGCCCTGCGGGTCGAACTGGAGAAGATCAGGGAGAACGGTGTTGCGGTGGAGTGCAGCGGCATGGGGGACGGCGTGGTTACCGTGGCGGTGGCGGTCCGGGACTACGCCGGCAAGGTGGTGGGCGCCCTGATGCTGATCGGGCCTTCGTTCCGGCTGCTGGGGGACAGGCTGGAGCAGGAGATCATCCCCTCGCTGCGCCTGAGCGCCGAACTTCTCTCCGCCAGGTTCGGCTACGCCCGCCCCTGACACACGCAAGCCTCTCGTGGAGCTATTGGCCCCCCTGGCGCAGGCGGGGGGATGAACACGGAAGCGGCGGCCCCGCTTTCAGACGCTGGTAACCCTAACAGAAGGAGTGACGGCCATGTCGGAACAACAGCAATGGCAAGCAATCGCCAACCACAGCAAGTTCATCGAGCTAAAGCGCAAGAAACGGAACTTCCTCTTCAGCTGGTGGATCATCTCGACCATCTACTACCTCCTGCTCCCGGTCATCTCCGGCTACTTCCCCGAGGCCTTCCGGGTGAAGGTCATCGGCCCCATCAACTTCGGCTACCTCTTCATCCTGTCCCAGTTCGTCATGGCCATCGGCGTCGCCATCTACTACGCCCACGTGGCCAACAAGACCTTCGACCGACTCACCAAGCAGCTCTTGGAAGCCTTGCAATAGATGCGTCCATCAATCAAAGAGGGGGACCAGATATGAAAAAGAGGATCGCCGCTTTAACCGTAGCACTGTCGCTATCGATGTTCGGCGCGGCCGCCGTGTGCGCCCAGGCGCCCGCCGGCGCCGCCGCACCTCAGGCCGCCACCGTCGCCGCTCCTCAGGCCGGCGCTCCCGCCGCCGCAGCTGCCCAGGCAGCGGCTCCCGCGGCGAACGTCGCCGCCAAGGCGGTGGCAACGCCGGCCAAGGGAGGCGCCGCTCCGGCCAAGATCACCCCCAACCGCGGCATCACCATCGGCATGTTCGCCCTCATCATCGCCGTCACCATGGGCGTCGTGGTCTGGGCAGCCAAGAAGACCCAGACCGCCTCGGACTTCTACACCGCCGGCGGCGGCATCACCGGCTTCCAAAACGGCTGGGCCATCGCCGGGGACTACATGTCGGCCGCCTCCTTCCTCGGGATGTCCGGCCTCATCTCCCTCTACGGCATCGACGGCTTCATGTACGCGGTGGGACCGATGTTCTCCTTCATCGCCATCCTCCTGGTCATCGCCGAGCCCTGCCGCAACGCCGGCAAGTACACGCTGGGCGACATTCTCTGTTTCAGGAGCTCGCCCAAGGTGGTGCGCGGCGTCGCGGCGCTGTCGACGGTGACCGTCTCCATCTTCTACCTGATCGCCCAGATGGTCGGCGCCGGGAAGCTGATGCAGATGCTTTTGAACATCCCGTACCGCGTTTCGGTGATCGGGGTGGGCGCGCTCATGGTCGCCTACGTCGTTTTCGGCGGCATGAAGGCCACCACCTGGGTGCAGATCATCAAGGCCTCGCTGTTGATGGGCGCCACCACGGTGCTCTGCCTGCTGGTCGCCATCAAGGCCGGCTTCAACCCGGTTCGCTTCTTCACCGACGTGGTCAGTAACAGCGCGATCCAGGAGCACGTGCGCATGAACGTCCTGAAGGACGTCATCGCCAAGCCCGGGGTCGACTACGGCCAGCGGTTCCTGGAGCCCGGCCTGTTCCTGAAGAATCCCCTGGACCAGATCTCTCTCGGCCTCGCCTGGGCGCTCGGCGCCGCCGGCCTGCCCCACATCCTGATGCGCTTTTTCACCGTTCCCAGCGCGAAGGATGCGCGCAAGTCCATCATCGTGGCCCTGTTCCTCAACTCCAGCTTCTTCTTCATGATCAGCGTGATCGGCTTCGGCGCCGCGCTCTACCTCACCCCGCAGGCGATCTCCGCCGTGGACAAGGGGGGCAACATGGCGACGCTGCTTCTGGCCCAGCACATGGGCGGCGGCGCGGGGAGCCTCGGTGGCGACATCTTCCTTGCCTTCATCTGCGCGGTCGCCTTCGCCACCATCCTCGCCGTGGTCTCCGGCCTGGTGCTGGCGGCCTCCGCGGCTATCGCCCACGACGTCTACGTCAACATCATCAAGGACGGCAAGGCGGATCAGCAGCTGCAGGTGAAGGTGGCCCGCATCACCTCGCTGTTCGTGGGAACTTCCGCCATCGTCATGGGGCTCATGGCGGAGAAGGAGAACGTGGTGGCCCTGGTGGCGCTGGCCTTCGCGGTCGCCGCTTCCGGCAACTTCCCGGTCATCATGCTGTCCCTGTTCTGGCGCAAGTTCAACACGGCGGGGATCGTTTCCGGCCTGGTTGTAGGTACCATCTCCGCCCTGACCCTGGTCATGGTCTCGCCGGTAATGACCTATCCGAAGAAGATCGCCGCCGACGCCAAGAAGGTGGTGGAGACCCTTGAGAAGAAGCAGGCCGGCGGCGCGGTGCTGGCCGAGAAGGAAGTGCAGGCCCTGGAGAAATCGCGGACGGAGTACGTGAAGAACAAGGACGGCAAGTCCATGGTCGGCCTGGACGCCCCGATCTTCCCGCTCAAGAACCCGGGCATCGTCTCGGTTCCGCTGGGCTTCCTGGCCGCCGTCTTTGGCTGTCTGCTCTTTAGGGAGCGTCGCGCCGAGGAGATGTTCGACGAGATCGACGTGCGCCAGAATACCGGCATCGGCATCGCCAGCGCCGCCGATCACTAGCACGTTTGCCAAACCTGCCCCCCTCCCCGGCCTCCCCCCTCCCGGGGGAGGGGGCGTCCACACAGCGTTCCCTCCCCCGGAGGGGGAGGGACAGGGAGGGGGGAAGGACTCGCTTGCATGCGACCTAGTGGACTGGAACAGCCGCGACTGGCGCCGAGAAACTCATCAAGGAGGTGAACCCGTGACAAACGCTAACAACCTGCAACAGATCCCAGCCGTGGAGCAGCCGGAGGGGGACGAGGGACTCCGGCTCCTCTACATGCTCAGCAAGGAGGAACTGGTCAGGATCATCGTCGACGACGCCAAGAACTGGCTCGCCCACGACGGGGTCTGGTTCCAGTCGCTGGAGCGAAAGTACGGCATGGACGTGGCGGTGGACATCGACACCGACGCCTGGCGCCTCTTCACGGTCATCGAGGCCAAAAGGATCATGGAGCGGCTCTCCATGAAGCCGGGCGGCGGCATCCCGGCCCTGGTGGAGTGCCTTAAACATCGCTTCTACGCCCGCTTGAACCTCCAGGAAAGCGTCGAGGTGAGCGAGACCCGGGCCGTGTTCCGGATGCTCGACTGCCGGGTGCAGTCGGCCAGAAAGCGCAAGGGGCTTCCGGACCACCCCTGCAAGTCCGTCGGGATCGTCGAATACTCCGAGTTCGCCCGGACCATCGATCCGCGCATCACGACCCGCTGCATTGCCTGTCCTCCCGACCCGCACCCGGAGGAGTTTTGGTGCGCCTGGGAGTTCACCTTGAAAACCGATTAGCAGCACAGACCACCTCGCAAGGAGGAACGACATGCACATAGCCGCTGCGGAGCCTTATCGCTCCAGACACAAGGTACGATTCGTCACCGCGACCAGTCTCTTTGACGGGCACGATGCCGCCACCAACATCATCAGGCGGATGCTCCAGGCCTCGGGCGCCGAGGTGATCCACCTGGGGCACAACCGCTCCGTGGACGCCATCGTCACCGCCGCCATCCAGGAGGACGCCCAGGGGATCGCGGTGAGCTGCTACCAGGGGGGGCATGTCCCGTTCTTCAAGTACATCTGCGACCTGCTCCGGGAGCGCGGCGCCGACCACATCAAGGTCTTCGGAGGGGGAGGCGGCGTGATCGTCCCCGAGGAAGTGCGCGAGATAGAGTCCTACGGCGTGAGCAAGATCTTCTCCCCCGAGGACGGCAGGCGCATGGGGCTGCAGGGGATGATCAACCACATGATGGAGCTGTGCGACTTCACGCCCGAGCGCGATACGGACCGGGAGATCGAGCGGCTCAAGGAGCGGGACATCCGCGCGGTCAACACCCTGATCACCCTGGCCGAGCAGGCGGTTCACGACCGGAACGAGGGGTACGGGGCGGTACGGGACCGGATCCGGGCCATGGCGCGCGAGGTGCCGGTGGTCGGCATCACCGGGACGGGCGGTGCGGGGAAAAGCTCGATCACCGACGAACTGGTGCGCCGTTTCATCAGGGACTTCCCGGAGAAAAGCGTGGCGATCCTGGCGGTGGACCCGTCCCGGCAGCGCACCGGCGGAGCGCTCCTGGGCGACCGGATCCGGATGAACTCCATCAACACGGACCGGGTCTACATGCGCTCCCTGGCCACCCGCGATTCCCGTTCGGAACTCTCCGCCGCGATTCGTGACGCCCTTGACGTGGTGCGCGCCTCCGGTTTCGACCTGGTCATCGTGGAGACTTCGGGGATCGGGCAGGGGGACGCCGGGGTGGTGGAGATCTGCGACGTCTCGCTCTACGTGATGACCTGCGAATTCGGCGCCCCGACCCAGCTCGAGAAGATCGACATGCTCGACTTCGCCGACCTGGTGGCGCTCAACAAGTTCGAACGCAAGGGGGCCGAGGATGCGCTGCGCAACGTGCGCAAGCAGTACCGCCGCAACCGGAACCTGTTCGACATCCCGGACGCGGAACTCCCGGTCTACGGCACCATCGCCTCGCAGTTCAACGACCCCGGCACCAACGTGCTCTACCGCGCCCTGCTGGACCGGGTCAACGAGAAGAAGGACGCGGGGTGGCGGTCGCGCCTGCAAGTGACCGAGCGCGAGAGCCTGAAGCAGTACATCATCCCGCCGGACCGGGTGCACTACCTGGGCGAGATCGTCCAGGCCGTGCGCGGCTATCGCAAGGATGTGGAGGAGCAGGCCGCCGTGGCCCGCACCCTGTTCCAGCTCTCCGGCGCCAGGGCCCAGGTGAAGGGGGAGGGGGCGGTCGCGGAACTGGAGCAGTTGATCGGGACCTTCTCCGCGAAACTGCAGGAGGAGCCGCGGCGCATCATTGACGGCTGGAAGTCGCTCAAGGAGTGCTATCGTCAGGAGGCCCAGGTCACCAAGGTGCGCGACAAGGAAATCCGCACCGAGCTCCACACCACCTCGCTCTCGGGGACGAAGATCCCCAAGGTCTGCCTCCCGGACTACCAGGACTGGGGCGAGATCGTCAAGTGGTCCATGAAGGAGAACCTCCCCGGTTTCTTCCCGTACACGGCGGGCGTGTTCCCCTTCAAACGCTCCGAGGAGGACCCGAAGCGTCAGTTCGCCGGCGAGGGGACCCCGGAGCGGACCAACAGGCGCTTCCATTACCTGTGCCAGGACGACGGCGCCAAGCGCCTCTCCACCGCCTTCGACAGCGTCACCCTCTACGGGGAGGACCCGGATTACCCACCCGACATCTACGGCAAGGTGGGGGAGAGCGGGGTCTCCATCTGTACCGTCGAGGACATGGAGAAGCTGTACGCCGGCTTCGACCTCTGCGCCCCCTCGACCAGCGTCTCCATCACCATCAACGGCCCGGCGCCGATCATGCTCGCCTTCTTCTTCAACGCGGCGATCAGGCAGCAGGTGGCGCAGTTCAAAACCGCGCAGGGGCGCGAGCCGTCGGCGTCGGAATACGCCGAGTTGAAGGCCCGCACCCTGCAGACCGTGCGCGGCACGGTTCAGGCCGACATCCTGAAGGAGGACCAGGGGCAGAACACCTGCATCTTCTCCACCGAGTTCGCGCTCAGGATGATGGGGGACATCCAGCAGTACTTCATCGAGCAGCAGGTGCGCAACTACTACTCGGTCTCCATCAGCGGCTACCACATCGCCGAGGCCGGTGCCAATCCGATCTCGCAGCTCGCCTTCACGCTGTCCAACGGGTTCACCTACGTGGAGTACTACCTGTCACGCGGCATGCACATCGACGACTTCGCGCCGAACCTCTCCTTCTTCTTCAGTAACGGTCTCGACCCCGAGTACACCGTGATCGGCCGGGTGGCGCGGCGCATCTGGGCGGTGGTGATGCGGGAGAAGTACGGCGCCAACGACCGCAGCCAGAAATTGAAGTACCACATCCAGACGAGCGGCCGGTCGCTGCACGCCCAGGAGATGGATTTCAACGACATCCGCACCACGCTGCAGGCCCTGATGGCGCTTTACGACAACTGCAACTCCCTGCACACCAACGCCTACGACGAGGCGGTCACCACCCCGTCCGAGGAGTCGGTGCGCCGGGCCATGGCGGTGCAGATGATCATCACCAAGGAGCTCGGGCTTGCCAAGAACGAGAACCCGTTGCAGGGCGCCTTTATCATCGACGAACTGACCGACCTGGTGGAGGAGGCGGTCATCGCCGAATTCGAGCGGATCGACCAGCGCGGCGGCGTTCTGGGTGCCATGGAAACCCAGTACCAGCGCAGCAAGATCCAGGACGAGTCCATGCTCTACGAGGCGAGGAAGCACTCCGGCGAGCTCCCCATCGTCGGCGTCAACACCTTCCTCAACCCGCACGCGGGCGAAGAGGGATACCAGATCCCCGGAGAACTGGCCCGCGCCACCGTGGAGGAGAAGGAGCAGCAGATCAGGAACCTGCGCGCCTTCCAGGAAGGGCACAAGGATGAGGCTCCGCTCGCCCTGGCGCGGCTCCAGGAGACGGCGGTGGCTGGCGGCAACATCTTCGCCGAGCTGATGGAGACGGTGCAGTGCGCCTCGCTGGGGCAGATCACCCGGGCGCTCTATGAAGTAGGCGGCGAGTACCGACGCAACATGTAGCCAGGCGCTGCTGGTCGAAACCGCCTGGACCCGAGAAGAAGTGCCACCCCACGTCCCCTCCCCCGGAGGGGGAGGGACAGGGAGGGGGAAACAGCCTGCGGTAGGTAGCGGCGCTGGAGGCAACGAGGAAGAACAAGGAGGACAAACCGTGGACGTGTTCCAAGCCATAAACGACAGAAGAAGCATCCGTAAATACCGGGACACCCCCGTCGAGTGGGAGAAGGTGAGCCAGGTGCTCGATGCCGGGCGCCTGGCGCCATCCTGGAAGAACATGCAGTGCTGGCGCTTCCTGGTGCTCTCGGCGGGAGGGAAGCGGAACGCGCTGCTGGACGCTTTCCCCGACGACAACCCCGGCAAGAAGGCGCTGTCGCAGGCCCCGGTGACCATCGTGGTCTGCGCCGATCCGGCACAGTCCGGCGTCGAGAACGGCATCGAGTACTATGTCGCCGACACCGCCATCGCCTTCGAGCATATCTGCCTGGCCGCGCACGGCCTCGGGCTCGGCACCTGCTGGATGGGGCTCTTCGACGAGCGGACCCTGAAGAACTCCCTCGGCATCCCGGAGGGGATACGGGTGGTCGGGGTGACGCCGCTGGGTTACCCGGACCAGGAGCCCAAGGCGCGGCCGCGCAAGGAGTTGGCGGAAATCGCGTATCACAACGACTGGGGGAGCGCATGCTGACCAAGACCGAATCTGAGCAGAGGATCTCCCGGCTGCAGGGCGGGCTGAAACAACAAGAACTCGACGGCGCCCTGTTCATCTATCCCATCGACATCTACTACTTTTCCGGCACGCGGCAGAATTCCGCGCTCTTTGTTCCCGCGGAAGGGAAGCCGCGCCTGATGGTGCGTAAAAGCTACTTCCGCGCCCAGGCGGAGAGCGTCATCGACGACACGCGCCCCTTTCCCTCCAGCAAGGAGTTCGCCTCTTTGTTCCCGCCCGGCTTGAAGCGGGTCGGTTTCACGTTCGACGTGGCGCCGGTTCAGCAGTACCAGTACTACGCGAAGCTCCTGCCTGGCGTCGAGTTCGTGGACGTCTCCACGCTGAACCGGGAACTGCGCAGCGTGAAGTCAGCACTGGAACTGGAGCGTATGCGGGAAAGCGGCGCCAGGCTTTGCGGAGTGTTCAAGGAAGTGCCCGGTTTTCTGCGGGCGGGGATGCGCGAGCTGGACCTCGCCGCGGAGTTCGAATATCGGCTGCGCAAGGCGGGAGGCGAAGGGTACGTGCGCATGCGCGCCTACAACCAGGAGTTGTTCCAGGGGCTTGCCGTCAGCGCCGGCGCCGGCAATCCTGGGTTCTTCGACGGCGCGGTCACCGGTCGGGGACTCTCCAACGCCTCGCCCCACGGTGCCTCGACCGATGCCATAGCCGCCAACGCCCCGGTGCTGGTGGACTACACCGGCGTCTTCAACGGCTACATCGTGGACATGACACGGATGTTCGTGGTGGGGCGGCTCGCCGCGGAATTGGAGCGCGCCTTTGCCACCTCGTTGCGGATCCAGCAGCACCTGGCTGAGAACCTGAAGCCCGGCGCGGTCTGCGAAGACCTTTTCGCCCAGGCCGCCGAGATTGCTGAGGGCGAGGGGCTGGCGAGCAACTTCATGGGCGCGCCGGGGGAGAACGCAAAGTTCGTGGGACATGGCGTGGGGCTCGAGCTGGACGAATTCCCGGTGCTGGCCCAGGGATTCAAGTCGCAGCTGCGGGCGGGGCAGACCATCGCCATCGAGCCGAAGTTCGTGCTCCCCGGCCTCGGTGTTATAGGTATCGAAAACACGTTTGCCGTGGCCCCAGAGGGCGGGGTGAAAATCACGGATTTGCCCGACGATATCGTGTATGTGTGATGCTAAAAACAATTTTTGTTTTACCGAGGGGCTCGCTGATTCGAGCCCCTTTTTTGTGGCTGAATAAATTTTATCGTTGTATTTCGGTTGGTTGTGGCGCGGAAAGTGGTGCCTGTCTTTGATCGCGCTGCGGCGGGTCGGCGCCGGTGGTACAATAAATTCTCGTATTTAAACTCTTGTTATACTTTTGCTTGACTTTAACGTAAACGACAGATAAAGTTCTAACCAACACATCAACACCGGGAGGGAAACGATGCAAGACGTCTTCATAGTGGAATCGCTGAGAACCCCGTTCGGCTCCTTTGGCGGCTCGTTGTCCGACGTTGAGGCGCCCGTGCTGGGGGGGACCGTGATCAAGGCGCTCCTGGAGCGTGCCGACCTAAACCCCGCCCAAGTCGACGAGGTCATCGCCGGCCAGGTTCTCAGCGCCGGGGTGGGGCAGGCTCCCGCCCGGCAGGCCATGCGCTACGCCGGCATTCCCGACGCCGCGCATGCGCTCACCATCAACAAGGTCTGCGGCAGCGGCTTGAAGTCGATCATGCTCGGTGCCGGTTCCATCATGCTGGGCGATTCCGACGTGGTCATCGCGGGTGGGATGGAGAACATGTCGCTTGCCCCCTTCATCCTGAAAAAAGCGCGCTACGGCTACCGCATGGGGCATGGTGAACTCACCGACCTCATGATCTACGACGGCCTGCAGGACCCGTACTCGGGGCGTCACATGGGCGACATCGCCGAAGAGGCGGCCGCGCGGCACGCCCTCTCGCGCGAGGCCCAGGACCAGTTCACCGTACGCTCCTACACCCGGGCGCAGGAGGCGGTTCGCGGCGGCATCTTCAAGGACGAGATCGTGCCGGTGCTGAAAAAGGGACGCGGCGGCGAGGTGACGGTCGAGGAGGACGAGGAGCCTTTCAAGGTCGACTTCGGCAAGCTCACCGCCCTCAAGCCGGTCTTCAGAAAGGACGGCACCATCACCGCCGCCAACGCCTCCACCATCAACGACGGCGCGGCGTTTTCCCTGCTGGCCGGCGCCGACGCGGTGAAGCGCCTGAACCTGAAGCCACGGGCGCGCATCGTCGCCCATGCCACCTGCAGCCTCCATCCCGAGCGCTACACCGAAGCACCCGTCGGGGCCATCGAGGTCGCCTGCGCCAAGGCGGGGCTGAAGCCGAAAGACATCGACCTTTTCGAGGTGAACGAAGCCTTCGCCATTGTCGCCATGATCGCCATCAAAGAACTTGGCCTGGACCCGGACAAAGTGAATGTCAACGGCGGCGCCTGCGCCATCGGCCATCCCATCGGCGCCAGCGGCGGCAGGCTGACCGCGACGCTCGTGCGCGAACTGCACCGGCGCCAGGCACGCTACGGGCTCGCCACCCTTTGCATCGGCGGAGGCGAGGCGGTCGCGGTAGTATTCGAAAGGGTCTGACCCGCACGTAAAGAATCCACGTTTTGATAGGAGGCTGACATGTTCAAGGTAGTAGGCGTCATAGGGGCCGGCCAGATGGGAAGTGGCATCGCCCATGTCTTCGCCCAGCACGCGTACCAGGTTCTGCTCTACGACATTTCCCAGGCTCAGCTGGACAAGGCGCTCAAGTCCATCGAACAGAACCTGGAGCGCCAGGCGAAAAAGGGGGTCATCTTCACCACCAGCATCGAGGGGATCATGGCGCGCATCACCGCCACCAAGGATCTCAAGGACTTCGCACAGTGCGACCTGGTGGTGGAGGCGGCGACCGAGAACGAGAACCTCAAGTTCGAGCTCTTCAAGAAGCTGGACGAGATCGTCGCGCCGGAGGCCATCCTCGCCTCCAACACCTCCTCCATCTCCATCACCCGCATCGCGGCCTGCACCAAGCGCCCGGACAAGGTGATCGGCATGCACTTCATGAACCCGGTGCCGATCATGACGCTGGTGGAGGTGATCCGGGGGCTGGGCACCAGCGAGGAGACCTTCCAGGCCATCGGCGCCCTGGTCGCGCGGCTCGGCAAGGAAATGGCGGTCGCCAAGGACTACCCCGGCTTCATCGTGAACCGGGTGCTGATCCCGATGATCAACGAGGCGATCTTCGCGCTCTACGAGGGGATCGCCACGGCGGAGGACATCGACAAGGGGATGAAACTCGGCACCAACCAGCCCATGGGACCGCTGGTCCTCGCCGACTTCATCGGCCTCGACACCGTGCTCGCCATCTGCAACGTCCTGCATGACGGCTTCAAGGATCCCAAGTACCGCCCCTGTCCGCTCCTGGTCAACATGGTCAACGCCGGGTATCTCGGCAAGAAATCGGGGAAGGGATTCTACGACTATCAGGGCTAGGCCTGGGGAGCGATCATCATGGAAAACCAGAACATCCGTTGCGATATCGCCGAGGGAGTGGCGACCGTCACCGTGAACCGGCCGGCGAGCCTGAACGCGCTGAACAGCCAGGTGCTGGGCGAGTTGGAGTGCACCCTCTACAACCTGGAGCAGGACCCCGCCGTGCAGGTGGTGATCCTCACCGGAGCGGGAGAAAAGGCGTTCGTCGCCGGCGCCGACATCAAGGAAATGGCCGACATGAACTCCTTCGAGGGGCACCGTTTCGCCCTTCAGGGGCAGCGGGTCATGCTCTTCATCGAGAAGATGGGCAAGCCCGTCATCGCCGCGGTCAACGGTTACGCCCTCGGGGGCGGTCTGGAGCTGGCCCTCGCCTGCGACGTGATCTACGCCTCCGACAACGCCAAGCTCGGCTTCCCCGAGGTCACCCTAGGGATCATCCCCGGTTTCGGCGGCACCCAGAACCTCTCCCGTCTCATCGGCCCCAACCGGGCCAAGGAACTCGTCTACAGCGGCAGGATGATCAACGCCCAGAAGGCCCTCGCCTGGGGTGTCGTCAACGAGGTGGTCGCCCAGGCGGAACTGGCGGCGAAGGCCCTGGAGCTGGCGCGGGAGATCGCCAAAAACGGCAGCCTCGGCGTCGCCTACGCCAAGAACGCCATCGTCAACGGTCTCAACATGACCAAGGAAGACGGCTTCCGCTATGAGAGTTCCCTCTTCGGCGTCCTCTTCGCCACCGAGGACCAGAAGGAAGGTATGGGCGCCTTCGTGGAGAAGCGCAAGGCGCAGTTCCGAGGCAAATAGCGTCCGACGCCAAATCCCTCTCCCTTTGGGAGAGGGTGGCCGAAGGCCGGGTGAGGGTGCCGTTGCCTGCCGAGCAGTTGCCTCGTGAAGCCCTCACCCCTGCCCCTCTCCCGGAGGGCGAGGGGAATAGAGACATTCGAATTTCCCTAACCGGCACACATAACAGGAGGATGCAATGGATTTCGAATTGAGCCAGGACCACAAGGTATTGAGGGATTCGGTGCGTGAGTTCGTGGAGAAGGAGATCAAGCCGATCGCGATGCAGATCGACGAGGAGCACATGATCCCGGACGCGCTGGTCAACAAGATGGCGGAGATGGGCTTCCTGGGGAGCTACCTCCCCGAGGAGTACGATGGCGCCGGGCTCGACATGCTCTCCTACGCCATCGTGGTCGAAGAAGTCTCCAAGGCGTGCGGCTCCAGCGGCGTGCTCATCTCGGCCCACACCTCGCTGGCCTGCGGCCCGATCTACACCTTCGGCACCGAGGCCCAGAAGAAGAAGTGGCTCCCGGCGCTGAACACCGGCAAGGTGATCGGCTGCTTCCTCCTCACCGAGCCCGATGCCGGCAGCGACGCCGGGGCCATCTCGACCACCTACCGGCGCGAGGGGGACGAGTTCGTCATCAACGGCTCCAAGATCTTCATCACCAACGGCGGCTACCGCGGCACCGGCGTCCTCTTCGCCACCTCCGACAAGAGCCTCAAGCACCGGGGTGTTTCCGCCTTCATCATCGACCTCAATTCCCCGGGGGTCGAGATCCTCAAAAACGAGAAGAAGCTCGGTATCCGGGGCAGCTACACCACCGCCTTCGCGCTGGACAGCGTGCGCATCCCGGCGGAGAACCTCCTCGGGCAGGAAGGGCAGGGGTTCAAGATCGCCATGGATACTCTCAACGGCGGGCGCATCGGCATCGCGTCCCAGGCGCTCGGCATCGCCGAGGGCGCCTTCGAGCGGGCGCTCGCGTACTCCAAGGAGCGCAAGCAGTTCGATCACCCCATCTGCGAGCTGCAGGCGATCCAGTTCAAGCTGGCCGACATGTACACCCGCATCGAGACCAGCAAGCTGATGACCTACAAGGCCGCCTGCCTCAAGGACGCCAAGAAGAACTACACGGCGGAGTCGGCGATGTGCAAGATGCTTGCTTCCGAGGCGGCCACCTATGTCACCAAGGAGGCGATCCAGATCCACGGCGGCTACGGCTTCATCTGCGACTACGAGGTGGAGCGCATGTTCCGCGACGCCAAGATCACCGAGATCTACGAAGGTACCAACGAGGTGCAGCGGGTGGTCATCTCCAAGATGCTGCTCTCGTAAGGCCTTCACTCCTCCCCCCGGAGGGGGGAGGCGGGGAGGGGGGAAGCTGGCAGCGGCGCAATCCGCATCAGTCAACACGCAGGAGTGAGTCATGGAAGCTACCAGGGAAATCTATTGGAACGTAGGGCACGGCGTGGTGCTCCCGATGTACCTGCTCACGCTGCTCGCCTTCGCCGCCTGCGCCTACGGGTGCTGGAAGCGGATCGAGGTCTACCGGCAGGGGAAACCCCTCAACCGCCTGGACAACCTGCGCGAGCGGATCATGCTGATGGCCACCAACCTGTTCGGCCAGATCAGGGTGCTGCGCGTCGCCGGCCCCGGGATTCCGCATGCGCTGTTCTTCTGGGGCTTCGTCGTCCTCTTCATCGGGACCCTCCTGGTCATGGCCCAGGCCGACGTCTCGCAGCCGCTCTTCGGCGTCAGGATTCTCACCGGCGGCTTCTACAAGGCCTACTCGCTGGTGCTGGACCTCGCTGGCCTGGCCGCGCTGGTCACCCTGTTCGGCCTGGCGCTCAGGCGCTTCGTGGCACGGCCGGAGGGGCTCAAGATCACCCGCGACGACTACCTGATGCACGGCCTTTTATCCGCCATCATCGTCACCGGTTTCTTCGCCGAAGGCGTACGCATGGCCGCCACGGAGCTGCGTCAGAACCCGGACCTGGCCCGCTTCTCGCCGATCGGACTCTTCGTCGCCGGCCAGTTCGCCGCGCTCGACCTCCAGTCCCTCAAGGAGCTGCACCGGCTCTGGTGGTGGTGCCATTTCCTGCTGGTCACCGGTTTCATCGCCGCCATCCCCTGGACCAAGTTCCGTCACCTGCTGACCACCCCCGCCAACTACCTCTTCGTCGATCTCAGGCCAAAGGGGAGCATCGCCACCATCGACCTCGAGGCCGAAGGGGTGGAGCATTTCGGGGTGGACAAGGTCGCCGACCTCACCTGGAAAGACATTTTCGACGCCGATGCCTGCACCAGCTGCAAACGGTGCCAGGATCGCTGCCCCGCCTTCAACACGGACAAACCGCTCTCCCCGATGCAGGTGGTGCAGCAGATCGGCGAGACCGCGTGCACGGCGCCGCAGGCGGACCTGATCGAGACGGTGGGCCGGGACGCCCTCTGGTCCTGCACCACCTGCCGCTCGTGCCAGGAGATCTGCCCGGCGCAGGTGGAGCACGTCAACAAGGTCATCGAGATGAGGCGCAACCTGGTGCTCATGCAGGGCGAATTCCCCGGCGAGGAGGTCATGGTCGCGGCCAACAACGTCGAGGTGAACGGCAACCCCTTCGGTATGGCCTACGCGGAGCGGGGCAAATGGTCCGACGGCCTCCCGGTGCGGCACCTCTCCGAGGGGGAGGGGGCGGACATCCTCTACTTCGTGGGGTGCTACGCCTCCTTCGACAAGAGAAATCAGGAGGTGGCCAAGAGCTTCGTGAAGATCTGCGACGCGGCGGGGGTGAGCGTCGGCATCCTGGGCAAGGAGGAGCGCTGCTGCGGCGAACCGCTGCGCAAGCTGGGCAACGAGTACCTGTACCAGGTGACGGCCCAGGAGAACATCGAGCTGATCAAGGGGTACGGCGTGAAGAAGATCGTCACCACCTGTCCCCACTGTCTCAACACCCTGGGACGCGACTACCGCGACCTCGGATTGGACGTGGAAGTCGAACACTACACCGTCTTCATCGACCGGCTGCTCACGCAAGGGACACTCGCCCTCGCTCCGCACCAGTTCGACTACACCTACCACGACTCCTGCTACCTTGGTCGCTACCAGGGCATCATGGAGCAACCGCGCAACGTGCTGCACGTCGCCGGGGGGAGGATCAACGAGATGCAGAGGTCCGGGCTGGAGAGCTTCTGCTGCGGCGCCGGCGGCGGCCGGATCCTCGCCGAGGAAAAGCTGGGGAGCCGGATCAACGTGCAGCGGGTCAAGATGGCCGAGGCGACCGGGGCGCCGCTCATCGTATCCAACTGTCCCTTCTGCCTGACCATGTTCGAGGACGGCATCAAGACCGGTGATTGCGAAGGGAAACTGGCGGTGCGGGACCTGGCCGAGGTGGTGGCCGAACGGCTCGCGACGCCGCTCGAGATAGGGAAGGCGGGGCCGGAACTGAGCATGGCCGCCGTCACCGCATTAGCCGAGGTGGCCGGCAGAATCGAGCCGGCGCCGCCGGAAGAGGAGCGGCTGGCGGCCGCGGAAGGTGTCTCGGCGTGACGCCGCAAAGAATCCAGAGGAGGAAGCTATGAAGATACTGGTGTGCATCAAACAGGTGCCGGACATGGAGTCCCGGTTCAGACCCAACGGCGAAAAGACCTGGTACGACGAGAGCGACCTCGCCTTCCGCATGAACGAATACGACGAATACGCGGTGGAACAGGCGGTACAGCTCAAGGAACAACTGGGCGGCGAGCCCGAGATCACGGTCCTTTCCATCGGTCCCGAGCGGACGGTGGAGGCGATCAAGAAGGCGCTCGCCATGGGGGGGGACCGTGCCGTCCACATCCGGGACGACAGGTACTACCAGAAGGATCCCTGGCAGATCGCCTCGATGATCGCGAGCTACGCCAAGGGGGAGGCGTTCGACCTGATCTTCACCGGCATGCAGTCCCAGGACCGCGGTTCGGCGCAGGTCGGCGTCATCGTGGCGGAACTCTTAGGCCTCTCCTGCGCCACCACCCTGGTCGGCTTCAGCTATGACGGCGGCACCATCACCGTCAAGAGGGAGCTGGAAGGGGGGATCAAGGGCGTTGCCAAGCTGAAGCTCCCGGCGCTGGTCACCTGCCAGCTGGGGCTCAACACCCCGCGCTATCCGACCCTTCCCAACATCATGAAGGCGAAGAAGAAGGAGATCGCTTCCCTGACGCCGGCCGAGCTCTCCGGCGAAGCCGAACTGACCGCCACCGCCGCGATCTACCCCCCCGCCAAGAAAGGTGGCGGCCTGGTGCTGGAAGGGGACATCGGCGTCCAGGTGGACCGGCTGATGGGGATCCTGAAGGAAAAGACCGCGGTGCTCAGATAGGAGGAGACCATGAAAGCGTTACTGATAGGGGAATACCGGCAGGGAAAGCTCCTCGACACCACCTACGAATTGAAGGCCTTCGCCGACCGCCTTGGCGCCGACAGCGTCATGCTGCTGGTGGGGAGTGATACCGAACTCCCGAAATACGCCGGCAAGCTTTACCTGGCCGATGCCGCCAAATACGGCGAGTACAACCCCGACCTGCACAAACAGCTGGTGCTGCAGGCCGTCGAGAAGGAGAACCCGGACTGCATCGTCTTCGTCCACTCCTCCTACGGCTGGGACCTCGCGCCGCGCGTCGCCGTCGCCCTAAAGGCGGGCCAGGTCTCCGAGATCGTGGCGCTCAACGAGGGAGCCTACGAGGTGAACGCTTGCAACGCCAAGCTGCGCCGGACCGTGACCCCCAGAAGCGGTCGCTGCGTGCTTACCATCCAGGCGGGCGCCTTCAGTCCATCCGGCGAGCCGCAGGGGACGCCGCAACTGGAAAGATTGGAGCTTTCCGGCACCGCCTCCGCCATCGAGTTCGTGGGGTACGAGGCCGCCGAGCAGAAAGGGGTCGACCTCAGCAAGGCCGAGGTCATCGTGAGCGCCGGCCGCGGCGTGGGCAAGAAGGACAACGTCCCGGTCATCGCCGCCCTCGCCAGCGCCCTCGGAGGCGAGCTCGGCGCGAGCCGCCCGGTGGTCGACGCCGGCTGGGTCGATCACAGCCACCAGGTCGGCACCACCGGGCAGACGGTGAGCCCCAAGCTCTACGTCGCCTGCGGCATCAGCGGCGCCATCCAGCACCTGGCGGGAATGAAGAAAGCCGACTTCATCGTGGCCATCAACAAGGACAAGGACGCCCCCATCGGCGAGATCGCCGATGTCCTGGTGGTAGCGGACGTGATGCAGTTCGTCCCCGCTTTCACGGCCAAGTGTGCGCGATGAACCTGTAACCGATTCACAAAGGGGAGACACCGATGTTTCTCGAACTTACCGAAGAGCAGAAGCTGATCCAGGAAACCGCCCGCAACTTCGCCCGTTCCGAACTGGAGCCGCTCGCGGCCAAGCTGGACCGGGAGGGAGACCGCCCGGCGTTCCTCGCCAACCTGAAGAAGCTGGCCGAGTTGGGCTTCATGGGCCTCAACGTGCAGGGCGAGTATGGCGGCTCAGAGGCCGGGGTGGTCGCCTTCAGCGTGGCCATGACCGAAATCGCCCGTGCCTGCGCCTCCACCGCGGTGACCGTCTCGGTCAACAACATGGTCTGCGAGGTGATCCAGGCCGTCGGCTCGCAGGAGCAAAAGGAGAAGTACATCCCGCGCATCTGCTCCGGCGCCTACGCCGCCGGGAGCTTCGCCCTCACCGAAACCGGCGCCGGTTCGGACCCCGCCGGCATGACCACCACCGCGGTCCTCGACGGCGACAGCTGGGTGCTGAACGGCTCCAAGATCTTCATCACCAGCGCGCCTTACGCCGGCGTCTTCGTGGTCTGGGCGGTAACCGACCGGGAGGCGCCCAAAGGGAAGGGGATCAGCTGCTTCCTGGTGGAGCAGGGGACGCCGGGGCTCGTGATCGGCAAGCAGGAGGAAAAGACCGGGCAGCACGCCTCGGCCACCAACGAACTGGTCTTCGACAACTGCCGTATCCCCAAGGACGCGCTGATGGGGAAGCTGAACGACGGCTTCCGCATCGCCGTCGCCGAACTGGGCGGGGGGAGGATCGGCATCGGCTCCCTGGCGCTCGGGGTCGGCCTTGCGGCCATGGACTACGCCACCAGGTACAGCACCGAACGGGTGCAGTTCGGGCAGAAAATCAGCAGCTTCCAGGCCATCCAGTGGAAGATCGCGGACAGCTACACCGAACTGGAGGCGGCGCGCCTGTTGCTCATGAATGCCGCCTTCCGCAAGGAGAGCGGCCGCCCCTTCGCCAAGGAGGCGTCCATGGCCAAGCTCTACGCCACCGAGGCCGCCAACCGCGCCTGCTACAACGCGGTCCAGATGCTGGGCGGCTACGGCTACACCGCCGACTTCCCGGTCGAGCGCTACGCCCGCGACGTCAGGATCACCTCCATCTACGAGGGGACCAGCGAAATCCAGCGGGTCATCATCGCCCGGGAGATCCTGAAAAACATCAGCTAGCAAGGCTGCCTGATAGTCCATCTCCCAGGGGGCAGGGATGAGGGTTTCCTTGCACGCCGCGTCACTCGTACGTCCTGTAGGGGCGAATAATTATTCGCCCAGCCGCCGCTGCCCCGCCCCGGCCTTGGCAAGCGAGGCGGAGGTGCGATGAAGTTAGGTGCATTGGCCGTAGGGGCAAAAAATGTTTACCCCTCGTCCTCCGGGGCGGGGGGGCAGCCACGAAGCGTAGTCCTCCCGCAAGGGGAGGGTAGATGGTCACAGTTCAAGGAGGGACGCATGAGTAGCGGCAAGCGGATCACGTTGCAGCAGGCGGCCGAGATCGTGACAAACGGCTCCAGCCTGACCTTTTCCGGCTTCACCATCTGGCGGCGCCCCTTCGCGCTGGTCTACGAGCTGATCCGGCAAAGGAAAAAGGGGCTCCACCTCATCGAGGTGAACGGCGGACCGCAGACCGAGTTCCTGGTCGGCGCGGGGTGCGTCGACATCTGGGAATCGTGCTGGGTCGGCCACGAACTCTACGGCAAGTACGGCGCCAACCTCTCCAGGAAGGTCGGCAACAAGGAGATCCTGGTCGAGGACTACAGCCACGCGGAGATGCTGTTCCGCTTCAGCGCGGCCGCCTCGGGCGCCCCCTACGCCGTTACCCAGACCTCGCTCGGCACCGACATCCACAACCCCGCCTACGACACGCTGGGCAACGCCGGGCTCCGCGATGGCCGGCGCATCCCGCGACACAAGTACCGCTTCACCGAGGACCCCTTCTTCGGCGCCGGCGCCCAGGTGATGGTCCCCGCCGCCAAGGTGGACGTCGCCATCCTCTGCGTCCAGCAGGTGGGGGAGGAGGGGACGGTGCGGGTGAACGGCCAGTTCTACTCCGACCCGGAAGTTGCCAGGGCGGCCGACGTCACCATCGTCATGGCGGAAGAGATCGTCCCGGAAGAGTACCTCAGGCGCGAAAGCGACCAGAACACCATCACCAGCTTCGAGGTCGATCACATCCTCGAAGTCCCCTTCGGCGCCCACCCCACCGGCATGTTCGGCCGCTATGACGTCGACGGCGCCTTCCTCAAGGATTTCTACGGCAGGACCAGGACCCAGGAAGGGTTCGACGACTTCGCCAAGGAATGGATCCACGGCCTGGACCATCTGGGCTACCTCGAGAAACTCGGCTGGCCGAAGATGCTCAACCTGAAGGCGAACACCGCCCTCAAGTACAGCACCGGCATGAAAAGGGGGCAGTGACATGAACAAAGAGTTCGCGAAACCGGAAGAATACGGGCTGGCCGACCTCCTCTGCTGCGCTGCCTCCCGCGAGGTGCAGGACAACGAGATCGTCTTCGCCGGCACGGGGCTTCCCATGGTGGCCATCATGCTGGCGCAAAAGACCCATGCGCCGAACCTCAAGCTGATCTTCGAGGCGGGGACGCTGGATGGCCGCCCCCCCGAGATCCCCACCTCGGTCGGCGACGCCCGCTGCGAGATGGGCGCCTCGCGCTCCTCCGGCCTGCACGACGCCTTCAGCATCGCGCAGCGGGGCTACGTCGACCTGGGCTTTCTCGGGGGCGCGGAGGTGGACCAGTACGGCAACGTGAACACCACCTGCATCGGCGATTACCTGAACCCGGAACTGCGCCTGACCGGCAGCGGCGGCAATCCCGACATCAACTCCTTCGCCAGGCGCACCGTCTTCATCATGGTGCACGAGAAGCGCCGCTTCACCGAGCAGGTGAGCTACATCACGAGCCCCGGCTGGCGGGTGCGCAACTGGCCCGGCGGCGAGACGGTGCACCGGCGCGAGCTCTACGGCGCCGCCTACCGCGGCGGTCCCTCGGCCGTCATCTCCACGCTCGGCGTCTTCCGCTTCGACGAGGAAAGCGGGCGGATCTACCTCGACACCTGCCACGCGGGGAACACGCCGGAGCAGATCCGGGACATGTGCCAGTTCGACCTCGACGTGAGCCGGGTCAGCGGCGAGACGCTTCCCCCGACCCGGGAGGAACTGCACTACATCCATGAAGTGCTCGACCCGGAACAGATCTTCATTCCCAAGGTGAAGCGGGGGTAGCTCTCCTCCCTTGCGACCCCGGGTTTTTCTGCCCTCTTCCACGAGAGGGTTTTTTTTAAGCAAAGCAAGCATCTTACGTAAACGTCAACGGAGCTGACAATGCTCGTCGTAGTCTGCATCAAACAGGTGCCTGACACCACCCAGGTACAGATTGATCCCGTGACCAACACCCTGGTGCGGGAGGGTATCCCCTTCATCGTGAACCCGTACGACGCCCACGCTCTTGAGGAGGCCCTGAGACTCAAGGACCGTTTCGGCTTCCGGGTCGCCGCCCTTTCCATGGGCCCCCCCAACGCTGAGGCCACCCTGAAGAAGGCGCTGGCCCTTGGGGTGGACGAGGCCATTCTCCTCTCCGACCGTGTCTTCGGCGGGGCCGACACCCTGGCCACCAGCCGGGTGCTATCGGAGGCGATCGAAAGGCTGAACCAGCAGGAGCAGGTGGGGATCGTCATCTGCGGCAAGCAGACCATCGACGGCGACACCGCCCAGGTCGGGCCCGGCATCGCCACGCGCCTTGGCTATACCCAACTCACCCTGGTGGACCTTATCGAGAAGCTCGATCCCCAGCAGGGGAGGATCACGGTGCGGCGCAAACTGGAAGGGCGCCACGAGATCGTGGAGGCTCCGCTCCCCGTGCTGCTCACCGTAGTGCGCGAGGTGAACCGTCCCCGTTATCCGACCGTCCCGATGCGGCTGGAGTCCGAGGCGGCGACGGTGCAGGTCTGGAGCAACCAGGAACTGCAACTGGACCAAAACGGCATCGGCCTGAAAGGCTCGCCGACCTGGGTGAGCCGTATCTTCTCACCGCAGCGGGAAAAAGGGGAGATTGTGGGGGACGGCGCGGCAGACCCGACAGGCGCAGCCCACCTGCTGATCGACAGACTTGTGAGCAGGGATCTGCTTGTCGTATAGGAGCGCGTGCATGAGCGAGGAGAAGGGAGGCATGAAAAGGCCGCGGGGGAAGGCCCGGCTGATCGACGGGAGGTGCATCGCCTGCGGCGGGCGCTGCCAAAGCGCCTGCCCGGTCGACGCCGTCGCGATGGGCGAGGGGGGCGAGCCGGCGATCGTCGCGTCCAAGTGCATCGGCTGTGTGAAGTGCGTCAAGGTCTGCCCGGCGCAGGCGCTGGAAGTGGTCTTCACGGAGGAAGAGCGGCGGATCCTTGAACGACTTGCCCGCGAGAGCGGCGCCGATGCGGAGGAGGCCGACCCGGAAGCGCGGGTCCTGGCCGCGAAGCTCGCCGCCTACCGCGGCGTCTGGGTCTTCGTGGAGCAGACCGAAGGGGAGCCGGCCCGGGTTTCCTGGGAACTGATGGGGAAGGGGCGGGAGTTGGCCGACACGCTGGGTGTGCCGCTCTCGGCGGTCGTGGTCGGCTCGCATGTCGAGGAGCTCTGTTACGACTCCTTCTGTTACGGCGCCGACGAGGCCTACCTCGTGGACGAGCCGGTGTTCCGCCACTACCGCACCGAGGCCTACCTGAAGGCGCTCTGCCGGCTGATCGAAAACTATAAGCCCGAGATCGTGCTCATGGGGGCGACCGGCCTGGGACGGGACCTGGCGGGAGCGGTGGCCACCGTGGTCGGCACCGGGCTCACCGCCGACTGCACCGGTCTCGGCATCGACGACCGGCGCAACCTGATGCAGACCCGTCCCGCCTTCGGCGGCAACATCATGGCCACCATCATGTGTGACAAGTTCCGTCCCCAGATGGCCACGGTGCGCCCCCACGTCATGCCGCTGCCCGAGCGCATGGAGGGGAAAAGCGGCCCGGTCATTCGCGTCACGAGCGGCGTCATGGAAGAGGAAATGCTTACCAAGGTGCTGGCGGTGGTCTCGGACCGGAACAAGGACCAGGTGGACGTCGCCGGCGCGGAGTTCATCGTCTCCGGCGGGCGCGGCATGATGGGGAAGGAGAATTTCGTCCTGCTGCAGGAGTTGGCCGAGGAGCTTGGTGGGGTGGTCGGCGCCTCGCGCAGCGCCGTGGATGCCGGCTGGATGCCGCACGAGCGGCAGGTGGGGCAGACCGGCAAGACCGTCCGTCCCAAGATCTACATCGCCTGCGGCATCAGCGGCGCCATCCAGCACCTGGTCGGCATGCAGGACTCCGACCTGATCATCGCCATCAACCGCGATGCCGAGGCCCCCATCTTCGAGGTCGCCCATCTCGGCATCGTGGGAGATTTGTTCGAAGTCGTCCCGGCCCTCACCGAGCGGCTGCGGAGCCTGAAGCAGAAGGCGCCGGAAACGGCCGCCTGCAGCAACGGCTAAAAGACCAAACAAAAAAGCCCCAACGCAAAGGCGCCAAGGCGCGAAGGCGCAAAGAAGTAAAGGGTTACCCCTCATAAGATTTTTCCTTGCGTCTCTGCGGCTCCGCGCCTTTGCGTTAAAGCCTTTGTGCATCTAGAGGATTGACCATGTCCCCGAACCCGAAACTCTTCGCCGTACTCCTGCTTCTCTCCGCCTCCGTCTTCGTCATCGGCTGCTACCGCCGGTTCAGCCTGGTCGCCCTCGGACGGCCCGAATACCGGCTCGACTCTGCCGGAGCACGTTTTTCGCGCATGCTCCGGCTCGCCTTCGGCCAAGAGAGGGTGCTTGGCAAACCTTTCGGCGCCAACCACTTCGTCATCTTCTGGTCCTTCATCATCCTCGCCGTCGCCAACGCCGAGTTCCTGGCCAGCGCCCTTTTGCCGCAGGCAAGCCTCGCCGCGCTTCCGACGCCGCTTCAGCATGCGCTACTCTTTCTCTTCGACCTGGTCTCCCTGCTGGCCCTGTTCGGCGTCCTCATCGCCTTCGCCCGCAGGCTCTTCTTCCCCGAGCCCTCCCTGAGCAGCGATTACGTCAAGGCGCGTAGCCCCGAGGCCTTCCTGATCCTCTCCCTGATCGCCGTGCTCATGCTGGCCTACTTCGGTCTGCACGCGGGACGGATCGCCCTCGGCAGCGAGGATCCCTCCGCTCTCCCGATCTCCGCCTTCATTGCTGCCAACCTGGTGGCGCCGCTCGCGATCGTCCCCTCGACCCTGGCTGCCTGGTCCTGGTGGCTGCACGCCCTCGCGCTGCTCTCCTTTCTCGCCTATCTCCCGCAGAGCAAGCACATGCACATCCTCACCGCCATCCCCAACTGTTTCCTCGGCCATCTCGACCGGCCCAATACACAGCCCCGCGAAGAATTCGCCAGGGGGATGAGCTTGGGTGTCGGACGGGTGGATGAGTTCACCTGGAAGGATCTTTTCGACTCCTTCTCCTGCACCGAGTGCGGCCGCTGCCAGGAAACCTGCCCCGCCGCCGCCACCGGCAAGTCGCTCAATCCGCGTAACGTCATTCATGCGATCAAGACCAACCTCCTGAACAACGGCACCGCCTTGCGCGCAGGCGAGAAACCACCGCTGCCGCTCCTCGAGCCGGCTGGTGAGACAACGTCGGGTGAGGGGAGCGCCGGCGAACAGGCGATCTGGGCCTGCACCACCTGCGGGGCCTGCATGAGCGTCTGTCCGGTGCTCATCGAGCACATGCCCAAGATCGTCAAGATGCGCCGCCACCTGGTGCAGATGAAGGCCTCCTTCCCGGAGGAGCTCACCACCTTTTTCGAGAACATCGAAGCCAGGAGTAACCCGTGGGGGATCGCCCCGACCGAACGGACCAAATGGCACGGCACCCTGCAGGTCAGGCCCTTCGAGGCGGGAAAGACCGACTACCTCCTCTATGTCGGCTGCGCCGGAGCTTTCGACGCCCGGCAGAAGCAGGTGACGGTGGCGTTGGCCACCATCCTCGACGCCGCCGGTATTTCCTGGGGCACGCTGGGCAAGGACGAGCGCTGCTGCGGCGACAGTCTGCGCCGCCTGGGCAACGAGTACGTCTTCGAACGGAGCGCGCGGGACAACGTCAGCCTCCTCGCCGAGCGCGGGGTAAAAAAGATCGTCACCCAGTGCCCGCACTGCTTTTCCGCGCTCAAAAACGACTACCGCCAGTACGGCATCGAGCTGGAGGTGATGCACCACTCGGAGCTGATAGCCTCGCTGCTTGCCAGCGGTCGGCTGGAACTGAAGCGGCGGGTTGCGGACCTTGGGCGGCTGCTCTTCCACGACTCCTGTTACCTCGGGCGGCACAACGACGTCTACGCGGCCCCCCGGCAGGTGCTCGCTGCCGCCACCGGCGCTGCCCCCGCCGAGTTCGTCCGCAACGGGGTCCGCTCCTTCTGCTGTGGTGCCGGAGGCGGCCGGATGTGGCAGGAGGAGCAGGAAGGGGAAAGGATCAACCTGAACCGGGTCAGGGAGGCGCTGCGGCAAAAGCCCGACACCGTCTGCGTCAGTTGTCCCTACTGTCTGACCATGATGGAGGACGGTTTGAAGGATTTGCAGGGAGGGGCGGTCAAGGTGAAGGACCTGGCCGAGGTCGTGGCGGAAGGGCTGCGCGCTTGAAAGTAGGGGCGCAGGAGGAATGCAGCAATCGACAACGGACAACTGATCGCGGAGGGTACTCGGGACGTTAAAATTCTTTTTTATCCTCTCCTAATGTGGTAGTCTGTCCCGGTTTCGCAGCCACGTGCAGCCGGAAGGGATCATAATGGGAGACGATGCAGCCAAATACCATGCCTTGTTCGACCAGATGGCCCAGGGGGCATTCTTCCAGTCAGCCGATGGGACGCTCACCGATGTCAATCCTGCCGCGCTGGAGATGTTCGGTCTGACGCGTGACGAGTTTCTCGGCCGCACCTCGATGAACCCGTCCTGGCGCGTCATCGGTAAGGACGGCTCCGACCTCCCTCCCGAGCGCCACCCTTCCATGGCTGCTCTCAGCAGCGGCCGTCCCGTGCTCGACTCCGTAGCCGGGGTGTTCAACCCGCGCAGAGGAAGTTTCTGCTGGTTCAACCTGAACGCCATCCCCATGTTCCGTCCCGGCGAGTCCTCGCCGTACCAGGTCTTCGTGACCATGCACGACATCTCCAGCCAAAAGCGTGTCAGCGACATCCATCTCTCCCGACTCCGTGTCGTTCAAAAGGCGGGCACCTATTCCCTCGACGAACTGATGGTGAAAGCGCTGGACGAAGTGGAGAAACTGACCGACAGCAGCATCGGCTTTTACCACCTCTTCGACGCTGTGGCCGATGCCGTGGTCTTGAAGGCGTGGTCTACCAGCACCCTGGCTAACTTTTGCTGCGTCGAGGGTCGGCATTGGCAGTACAGTATCGATGAGGCCGGGGTCTGGGCCGACGGCCTGCGCTCCGGTGAAGCCATCATTTACAACGACTACAACAGCCTGCTCCACCGCAAGGGGCTTCCCCCCGGGCATGCCCCGGTCCAGCGCATCCTGGTGGTGCCGGTGCAAAGAAACGGAGAGGTCGTTGCCATCTTGGGCGTCGGCAACAAGCCTTCCGACTACACTGAAACCGACGTCCACACTGTCACCCTGTTTGCCGATCTCACCTGGGACGTGGCCCAGCAGAAGCAGATGCACAGCAGGCTGCTCGCCAAGACGGACGAACTGAAGCAGGCCAACGAGCTCCTTGAACAGCGGGTCAGCCAGCGCACCGCCGACCTGCAGGCGGCGATCCGGGAGCGCGAATCCTTCAGCTACTCCGTCTCCCACGACCTGCGGGCTCCCTTGCGGCACATCAGCAGCTACAGTTCCATCCTCATCGAGGATTACGGGCCGGCTCTCCCCTACGAGGCCCGCACCTACCTGGATCGCATGCGCGGAGCCGCCAACCAGATGGGGGCGCTCATCGACCACCTGCTGGAACTCTCCAAGGTGGCCAGGGTGCCAATCCGCCCGGTGCCCATCGACCTGAGCGCAGCCGCGGCCGCCATCCTGCAGATGCTTCAGGAGACCGAGCCGCATCGCATGGTCAGCCAGGAAATCGAGCCGGGCCTCACCGTGCAGGGAGACGTCCACCTGGTCAACCAACTGTTGGGGAACCTCTTGGGCAACGCCTGGAAGTACACCGCCAAGACCTCCTTTCCGAGGATCGCCGTGGGCAAGACCACGACCTCCCGCGGGGAAGTCCTCTTCGTGACCGACAACGGCGCCGGCTTCGACATGAGTTACCAGGCCAAGCTTTTCAAGCCTTTCGAGAGGCTGCACGGTTCCGAGTTCGACGGGGTGGGGATCGGTTTGGCGACCTCGCACCAGATCGTGGAACGTCACGGCGGCAGGATCTGGGGCGAGGGGGCGGTGGGCAAGGGCGCTACCTTCTACTTCACCCTCGGAGGGGCAACGGCCTGAAGTACCACGACGTTGCCGACGCCTTCATCGAACTCGAAGCGGAGTTCAGCCGGATCGCCCAGCGCTACGCCGACACCTTTCCGGACCACGGCTTGTCAAGCTCTCCAGTTTCTTGAAAATTTCCCGCTTCAATCTCCTCTACAAGCAAGCAAAGGGGACGTAGCTGATTGCCACGTCCCCTTTGCTTGCGATGCTGCGGTCTCCAATTCCGTCCCCACCGAACTGGACTTTTGCGCCGATGTTACGCGTGGCTTTGTTCCACTTTTCATCCCGATGTCTCTATAATCAAAAGAGGAGACGACGTGTCCCCTGTTGAAAAAGGAGCACGGAGATGAAAACGAAAATCCGGTACCTGGTTGTATTCGTGGTGCTATCCTCGCTGCTGCCGGGCTGCATCATCGTGCCGGTGGACGGCTATTACGGACACCATCACGGATACTATTACGACGACTATGACCGCCACTATGACCGCGGTCCGTATGGTTGGCGCAGGTAGTTCGAAACTGCCCGCTATCCTTGCAGCTTGCTCAGCACGAACGAGAGCAGGAATCCGACCGTGGTGATGAACCCCACGACGGCGCCCCCTTCTTCAAATGCCTCGGGCATCATGGTGCTGGCCAGCATGGTGAGAATGGCACCGGCCGCAAACGCCTGGATGCCACCGATTATGTTCACCGATACACCTGCCAGAGCCACGTAGCCTAGCAAGGAACTGGCGGCAGAGATAGCGACCACACCGAGCCAGGGGAAAGGAAGGATCGGCGACGATGCTGAAATGGTAAATGGTGTGAACCGGCTATTTTAGCGGCAGGTAGATGTCGGTGATCAGTTCGTGCTCGGCGACGTCGGGAAGCAGGTTCAGGTAGATGAAGAAGAGTGGGAAATCCCGCAATTCCTCGCCGCTTTTCGGAAACCAGTCGCGGCAGAGCGGATAGACGGTGTCGCCGATCCGGTCGTGGGAGCCGAGATGCCGCGCCACGGCGCAGCGGCCGCCGGGAATGACGCTGTTGAACACACCCTGCGGGTTCTCCGGTACCTCCTGCGAAACTTCGCCGCAGATGTCGAAGCGGAACTGCTCCGGTTCCACGTTGGAGGGATCGTCGTAGACGATGCCGATGGTAAGGGATTGCTTCACCGGCGACAAGCCGCTCTGCTTGCGCCATTCGATGAACCGGAGTGCCGAGTCATCCAGCTTCTCCGGAGCGCCGCGGTGGGCCAGGACCGCGATCCGTGTCTCGGGGAACTCCACGATCTTCACATCCATGTCTTCTCTCCTTTCGTTGGGCGGCAGCCGGAAGCGTTCCTTCCAGGGCTGCCATGTGGGTGATTTTCTGAATTGAGAGGGAGACTGTCCGAACATCTGGCGAAAGGCACGGGCAAAGGCTTCCGGGCTGTCGAACCCCGCATCGAGCGCGATGTCGATGATGCGCTCGTCCCGGCGGTAGATTAACCGGTAAGAGGCATGCTTGAGCCGCAGCAGCCGGATGTAGGCAACGACCCCTATGCCGGTATAGAGCGTGAATTGCCGGTGGAAGTGGAACTTGGAGAAGTGCGCCACCCGGCTCAACCGCTCCACCGTCAACGGCTCATCCAGGTGCCGCTCGATGTAGCGCAACACCCTGTCGAACTTTTCCGCGTATGCCTGTGCCTTATCCATGTTCATCGCCCCTCTCGATTCGCGGATCATCCTACCCGATTTTCGAGAGAGATTCCTGACCGAAATTGCTCAATCCGTCCCTTCTCGCGCTTCCTGCCGGTCGATCCTATGCCGCCCGTGGTCGATGCACCCAATCCCGCCCTCCCCCCCGTGTTATTACCTCTCGCATTTCGTCCCATAACAGGATAAAGTTGCGCTGCTCTGGGCTACCAATGGGAGCGTAACAACCGCGTCTTATAAGGAAACGTGCATGGCATCACTTGATTTCGAACAAGAAAAAGCAATCTTCAACAAGTACTACGAAAGCAACCACAAGCAATTCATCGCGGCCAAGGACGCATACCTCGGGATGATCAGGACGCTGATCAGGCAAAGCGATGTTGGCGAGGTCACCAAGATAGAAGGGCGCGTCAAGGACAAAGAGGAATGCATCAAGAAGTTCCAGCGCAAGTACCAGAGCAAGCTCGAGGCCGACGAGCAGCCCTACGAGATCAAGGACTTCATATCAGACCTCGTCGGCATCCGGGTCGTCTGCCTCTACGAGGATGAAGTCCCGGCGGTTTCGGCGCTGCTGCAACGGCACTACAGGATACTGAACGTCACGGACAAGACCTCCGCCGTGGAGAGCACGGAGGATTCCTTCGGTTACAAAGGGCTGCACATGGACCTGGCCCTGGACCCGCAGGCCCCCTGCCTCACCAAGAATCTTCCGCCGATGGAAATCAGCTTCGAGGTGCAGATCCGGTCACTGATTCAAGACGCCTGGAGCAGGCTGGACCACAAGATCAAGTACAAGAAATCGATCCCGGTCGACCTGAAGCGCAGGATCAACGTCCTCTCCGCCCTGTTCGAACTGGCAGACCGCGAATTCAAGGAAATCCGCAACGCGACCTCGGACCTGATGCAGCAGGCGACGGATACGCAGATCAGCGAGCCGGCAGACGGTGTGCCGGAACTGCCTGGACAGGCGGTGTCGCCCGGCTCGAAAACCGTGAACGCCTTCAACTTTCTCCCCATCGCAGGGCACTTTTTCAGGGATTTTTCGTTCGAGGATCAGAAGGTGGATGATTTTGTCCAGGATATCCTGGAGCAGGACAGCACCTTCCAGAAGGCGGACCTGCACCGGTGCCTCAACGAGAATCTGAAAGTCGTCCGGCAGTACAGCGACCACGTGATCGCTGAAAACCCGAACCGGACCTTCAGTGCCTACTCTCTGATCCGGTACTGTCTCTATCTCTACGACCAGGAAAAATTCGAGCGGATCCTGTCGCGGAGAAACAGCGAGCGTTTCTCGCAGTGGCTCAAGGCACATCGGTCGGCCCAAGCCGTAACTTCCGCAGAGGGGACGTCATAGTCCCTGTCCCCTATACCTCGACAAGCCTGCCGGTGCAGGCCGACAACGCCTGCTTGGTTTCCGCTTGTGGAATCTACTGCCTGAGAAATCGAAAAAGTAGCCTGTCCCCTTTAGCCTTTAACCCCGAATAACCTCAAAAGTAATCGGCAAGGCCCATGGCGATCCGTTCGAACCTCTGTAACTCGGCAGGAAAAACGGTCTCTTCGGAGAGGGATGCAAAAGTGGAAGCGGCGGCGGGCATGAGTTGGGAAACAGGGCGCTTCTCCACGGCTATACGGCCACCCGAAGGGAGGGCGATCTCCACCACAGGGTGTTGGTAGATCCCGCGGGGGAGGGTGACGGCCTCGAAATACTGCACGTTCCCCCCGCCGACGGCACGCATGTACCCTGCCTGCGTCACCTCTTCGCCACTCCCCCGGACAAACGGGATGCCGCGACGGCGGGCAGCCGCATGCTGGAAGCGACGCTTGTAGGGGAAGGAGCAGTAGTTGACCGGCAGGCCGATACCCTTTTCGAGCGCAAAGCGCACCAGCCTGAGTGCGGTCAATTCCGATTCCAGCACCGTCACACTCTCTCCATGCACGAAGGTGTAGGGACGGCTTGCCAGGTGCCGGGAATTATGCGGCGTCAGTCTCATCTGGTGCAGGTTCAGATGCTGAACCCCCACGGCAGCCATTTCCGTCAGCTTTCCCCGCAACACCCCTTCCTCTTCCGGAACGGCCGGGATCTCCACGGTCACCGTAGGTATGACCCCCACCGCCAGCTGAAGCTTGGCGAGGTGGTAGCCGGTCGCCCCGATGTCGAAGCGGATCTCGCCGAGCCCCGCGCTACGGAGCTCCGTCGCGATCTCCTTGGTAAGGAGCGTGCCGTTGGTATACAACCAGAGATGGACCGAGTCGCCGCAGCGTCGCCTGACGGCATCCAGGTAGGCGAGTGTGCGGTCCAGGGTGAGTAACGGCTCCCCTCCGCTGATGCTGGCCCCGGTGAAACCGAACCGTGCCACGTACTCGGCGTAGTCCTCGGGAGAGGCAAAGGGGATACCGTTGGTCAGCGGGTCGCCGGTATCGTCCTGCGACGTCGGGCAATAAAAGCAGGAGGCGTTGCAGCGGCCGTTGATGAAGAGGCAGGACCACCCGCCGGTAGCGCAGGTCCGGCAGCCTGGCGAAAGCCTCCCGCAATCGACCTTGGTGTCGCCGCAGCCGAAGTCGGCATGCGTCCGTAGCCAGGCGAGCAGCTCGTCTCTCTCGTCGCTGGCTGCCGTTGCCTGTGCGAGCGTCACAAACTGCAGAAAATCATAGTGGCGGCCGTATTCCAGGCGGTTGCCTGCGATCTGGCTGTTTCGTACATCCATGGTGGACATCAGTTCCCCTCTGCATCGCGTGGTGGCTGATATCCGGATGGAATCCATGATTTAAATTTCTGGGGAAATGTTAAATGGTAGGTATCTTTTCGAGAAGGTCAGTGTGGGGAGCTGCGGTGCTCAAAGCTCCTTGATGAAACGACAGTAACAGATGTGAACAAAATGCGATACCCAATAGTCCTTCTTCTCAATGATCAGGAAGTCATCCGCATCTGGTTCTTCCCCCTCGTGTCCTCTTGCAAGGCTTGTGGCTCCGGCAAACAGAGATTGCAACCTTCCCCAGTCTGCCCTTGTTGCTGACAAAAAAAAAGCCCGCCGGTGGTACTTGGCGGGCAGTGATTGGTTGTAGAGAAATCCAGGAGGCGCTACTTGGAGGGGGACTGGCTTTTGATCCATATGGAAATAAGGTCAACGACCTCTTTCTCGATGCCGATGAACCCGTGCCGGTGCAGCGCCTCATTGGGCAAGCTTCGGTACCTGGTACCGCAACTCGGCAAATCCTGGGCCGAACTGCTGCACGGAAACCAAGGTCAACGGTGGGGTGACCAGGCGACGCGGAAAGAACGGCTTCCCCTTGCCGAGGGTGACCGAGCCGACTTGAACGATGATCTCGTCTAGTAGTCCGGCGTCGTAGAACTGGCCGGCCAGATCGCCTCCGCCCACAATCCAGATGTTCCTGGATCCTGCCGCTTTCATCATTTCGGCATGAACAGACCGGACGTCACCACGCACGAAGTGGATATTCGCACCGTCAATGGTTGGAAGCTCCCGGCTGGAAAATATCCACACTGGCTGGGTGTACGGCCACGCCGTTCCTGTCTCCAGGGCCACCTCGTCGGCATGACGCAGCATCCACTCGTAGGTTGTCGAACCCATCGCCAGTGCGCCAACCTCCGCGATAAATGCGGGATAGCTGGTGTCGTCGACACTGCCTAACTGAAACAGCCAATCCAACGAATCATCTTCGGTGGCAATGAATCCGTCGAGACTAGCCGCTGCGTAGTACTGGGTCGTCATCTGGGTACGTTCCTCAACGTTGGTGCTGCTCCGGACCAACTCACTTTTCCTATTTCGCCAGCCGCTCGCACAAATCCTTGAAGGCCGTGGTGTCCACCTTTAGCTCCACCGGTTTGCCGTTGTCCTGGTAGCCGATGGTGACCAGACCGCCAACGATCTCGTGCTCCATCTCGGCGAAGAGGATTGCGCGCGGGTTGATGAGGAGATTACCGGAGCGGATGAACCCCTTGTTCTCGAGTTCCTGCGCCATCGCTTCCTGCTCCGTCTTGTGCACCTTCTTGAACAGCTGTTTGCGCACCGCGGCACCGTCAAACCAGACGTCGATCATGCGGGTTTCGTCTCCGACGAGCGGATTTTCAGCCGGCGTGGTGAGCTGGGCGGCGAGTATCTTGTCGATATTGATGTAACGCATCGGGAACTCCTTGATACCGATTGGGTCAGAGGGGGATGGGCGCCTGCAGGAGTAGGGCGGTCTGGCCCGGCTCCTCGACAGGATACCGTTTGCCGAACAGGCCGCACTATAATTGTTCTTATGAGGCAAGTCAAACGTGAACGGCTGGCAGTATCGGTCCTCCCATCCGGACCACGACCCTGTGCTCCACCAGGGCCCGCTCCAGGGGGACCACGCCGTCGGCCATGGGCCGGCCATCCAGTTCCACCCGGACCAGGGCTGCGTTTTCTGAACTTCAAACCATCGAGATAACTTCATCGAACGGAAGGGTTCTGAAAGGAACCGTGCGGACTGTTTCTGGGGAGATGGATCGGAGGAGGCAAGGGAAGCTACCGGAAACTTGGATGTCTCAACAAGCGGCTTGCTCTTGCGGCAAGCCGCCGTAAGGACGCGATTTCAGTATTTTGCCTATTTACCTTCGTAGCGCGCCCAATAGACCGTGCTGTGGGCGGATTGGCGGTCCATCGGCCCCTTGTTCAGCAGGGCGAAGGCGGCGGCGCAAAATACACAGGTAACCACTATTGCGAGGATCATGATGTCTCCATTTGTTGCGAACGATTTTGTTGCGTGAAGAGCAGGCTTGAGGAGAGACGTTGCGTGGGAATTCGGAGGGAAGAAGAGCCGCAGCGCGGCGGCTGTCAAGTAACAGTAAAGCGCCGGCTGTCGCTGTCTTCGGTAACAGACGGACTCTTTTTAGATCGTGAGCTTTACGCCAGTAGTTTTTTCCTCTTTTTTGAGCCGTTTGTCGGCCTTCTTTTCTTTTTGTGTTTTTGCCGGTTCCTTTTTGGATGATTTCTTGCTGTCTTGGCCTTTACTCATGATGTTACTCCTTGTTGTAAAGTTGCATTACGTAAAAATTCTATCCTTTGTACTATACCACGATAAGACAGCAGATGTGCTTTTATTACCAGTACGCCGTCAGACGCCTTCAGTAGCCGGTCGCCGGTTACACTCTGAGACTATGTGTAGGTAAATTCTCTGGGCATCATGTCTCGGCGGGTGAGGGTATCACGTTGTCCCCGGAACCATTATCGGGCCGATGAGCCGTGCGACCGCGAGCTCTCCCCCATCCAGTATCAACCCTTGGTCCCACTGTCCCGACGGCCGTTCCCTCCTGTGGCTATATTTCTCAAGACGGCTCAGCTGCGAGTTGGAGCACTGCGTTCCTGCACGAACTTGACATCGTCGCCAACGAGATTAAATTATTCAAATTATTTTAACCGGGCGAGGTGTGGTACGGCAGTCATACGGGAGGTGCTGTGGTGGATGATCTTGCTAAGAAAAGAATTGAAAAACTTTTGGACAAGGGTATCGATCATTTAGAAGCTGGCCGGTATACAGAGGCTCTCCAGGTCGCGGCAGAGCTCGAATATGCCAAGAATCCCTTTGCCTGCTACCTCGCTGGCCAATCCTACGCCGGGTTAAATGATGTCAAAAGCGCCGTTGACACGATGAGACGCGGCGTGCTGAAAACTCCTACCCTCTGGACCAACTGGCTTTTCCTGGGAATCTGCCTAAGCCGCCTTAACAGGCACGAAGAAGCATCGGCTGCCTACGATCAGGCATTGCTTTGCCCGCACGTAAAAACAGACGAGGTCCGGATCAATATGGCCCTTCTTGGGCTCGACCGTCATGACTATGAAGCTGCCTTGACGTGTTTGGATGGTATTGAAGATGCCTCTATGCGATGGTGCGCCGAGTCTACCCGAATCCTCGCTTTGGAGGGAATGGGCAGAATTGCCGAAGCCGGAGAGTTGGCAGAAAGATTCCTGGAGGAGCACCCCGAGAGGGATGACGAGTATCAAAAAAGGGTCGGCTTTGTGGTCGCTGCGCTTGCGCGTATTCGGCAGCAACAGGGGTGCAGCAAAGACGAGGTACAAAGCTTTCTGATGCACTGCCTTGATGAGTACGGTAGCAGTAACCCGCTGCTCGGCGAAATAAGGAGGTTGAAGGGGTTCTGCTACAGCGACGAATCGAAACGATACCAATTCATCATCGTTGCGAGACTGCCTGCAGGACATCCGTGGTACCGGGAGGCGCGGGGGTACTACGTCGCCTACGATGTCGTCTCCGATTCGGAATCTCGGGCGCTCGAGATGATCAACGAATTCGAGAGTGTCGCCGGGGTTGAGAGCGTGGAGGTGGCGGATGTCAGAATCCGTGAGGACAAGCCTGAAGGACCGATGGGCATTTACTGGGTCACGGAGAGAGTTTTTGGCTGACTCGGCAGCAACAGTGACTTCTTCCGCGCAGTCACAGGTTAGGATTTAACTGTGGAAGCAGCATTTGTCTGCGCCGGGGATCGGTCAGCCGCCTAATCAGCCTCTTCAACAGGCGTCGGTGGGCAAGGGCAATAGTCATCCTCTCGCGGTTATCGTCTTTCCAAGCCTCCCAGTATTGCGTTTCCTGATCTTCGAGCGTTGCCTCCAGAACCTCACCAAATGCAGACTCATCGTTGTCAATAAGGTATTGCAACAGGTCACGGCACCCGAGCACCTGCGTCAGCGCGAACAGGCGACGAGGCTCGTAGTCGCCTGCCTCAGCGATCTGGGACCTTTTTATTGCCTCCGCCAATAACGTCCTCAACTCCAAGCTAAGTAGCTTATACTCGCTCACGCCATCCATGTGGTACCTCCACGTCGCTGTCAGGCCAGCCGTAAATGACCCGGTTCTGTCTGCTGAATTAATTGTAGTTCATAAACCAGTCCGATCAACCTCGGTTGGGAAAACCGTTAGCCACAGAGAAGATCCGAGCACTTCTGGGAAAAAACGGAACCGGAAACCGAAAACCTCACACACCCGTAGCCGCTCTTTGCCCAGGTTCTTCGCCGGACTGCATAAACCGCCGGTGAAAGTTGGCACAAAGGCGCGAAGTTCGAGAAGGATTCCGTCCGCCCGCACCATCACGTCCCGGACCTTGAAAAGGTAGGGGGGAGGTTTGTCAAACTTTTCCAAAACCTTGTTGAACTTTTTCCAAACCTTGAAAAACTTCCCGTCAACTTTGAAAAACTTCCCGTCAACTTTGAAAAACTTCCCGTCAACTTTGATAAATGATTCGTCAACCTCCGTAAAGTATGTATGATTTCGGCAAGTTGTGGCGGCATATGTTTGCCAGGAGTTTGCCCAACTACTTCTCAGGCTCGATACGGGAGCGCGAAATGTGTCGAAGAAGGCCGGCATCGTCACCACCAGCGGCGCATACCTTCTTGTACGCCCTAGAAATTGTGAACCACGTGGCTACCAAGGGGCACAAGCTTGCCGCAAGGATCGGTAAATGTGGTGCTTGCAATTAAATATATTTAAGATAGTCTCCTCCTGGAGATGAGATCACATCAGGCCCAGGAGGAATTTATGCAGTCAGTGCTAGCCCCTGAATTCGGATCTACCCCTCGCGAGACGGCGGAAATGATGAGGACCGTCAAGGTGATGCTGCTCAATCATGATCACCCCAACCTGAAGCCGTGGCCACCATGGTTGCGATCTTTAGACGGGCTGGGGGAGGACGCGGATTTCCTAGATGCCGCGATACTCCGAGCGCAAAACCATGATGTGGCGATGGTGAAGGAGAGGGACGAGTTTCACCAGACGAGTAAGAAACGGATAGCGAGGATCGGCCAGTACGTCGAATTGGCCGTCGAAGGCGACCGGGACGCTCTGAAGAGGGCCGGGTTCAAGGTTCGTCCGGTGCAGGTGCAGGTGAAAAAGACCGCTTCCGGTCCTCCTCCGGCGCCCGAGCTCACCGTTACTCATGGCAAGGATTCCGGTACATTGTCAGCCAGGATCACCAGGTTTCCGGGCGCCAAAAGTTACAGGGTTCAGATCACGGATCAGGATCCGGCCACCAATCCTACATGGCTCGACGTGGATGACTTTCCCCTGGCCTCCAAGATTCACATTCCCGGTAGAGAACCCGGCAAACTGTACTGGATTCGTGCCAGCATCCTCTCCTCCACCGGCCGCGGCCCCTGGTCCCTGCCGGTGAGCATCAGGTCGCTCTAAACACTTCTTTTGACAACATTCCCGTGCCCCCGTCCGTCTCCCGGACGGGGGCGCTTTTGTCTCATTCGGATTAGCACCGATATGGAATTGGGGCCGCTGGTTTGCGTGGTTTCTCAGAAGTTCCCAGGTTTTCTCCGTGGCCAATGGTTTTGGGCACGGGGGCCTTGTCACCCCTTTGCATTCGTCCGTCTTGGTGAGAGAATTTGTGGAACTGCTATGAGAGCGTGTGGCAGTTCGGATGGCGGGCGAGAGGCAGGATATGGCAATTGTGGCGATGATTCTAGGAGCTGCACTGGTGCTCCTGGTGCTGTGGGAGGGATTCGAGACCATCATCCTGCCGCGCCGGGTGACGCGCCGCTTCCGCATCACGCGGGTCTTCTACCGCAGCAGTTGGCGTCCCTGGACCTGGCTCATCCACAACTTCGTTCCGGCCAGGCGCCGGGAAACCTGGTTGAGCTACTTCGGGCCGCTGTCGCTTTTGCTTCTGTTGAGCCTTTGGGCGGCGGTATTGATCGCCGGCTTCGCGCTCATCCACTGGGGCGGTTCCTGGCTTTTCTACCGCGACGGCGGTACCGCATTGATCAGTGACCTCTACCTGAGCGGCACCACCTTCTTTACCCTCGGCATTGGTGACGTGGTGCCCAAAACGAGCCTGGGGCGCCTGCTGGTGGTGATCGAATCAGGGATGGGGTTCGCTTTCCTGGCCCTGGTGATCAGTTACCTGCCGGCTCTGAACCAGTCCTTCGCCCGACGCGAGGTGAGCATCTCCCTGCTCGACGCCCGGGCCGGTTCACCTCCCACCGCTTCGGAGATGCTGCGCAGGCACAGCCATCACGGGGGGGCGGAATCGCTTCGCGAACTTCTGCACGAGTGGGAGCGCTGGTCCGCGGAGTTTCTCGAGGGGCATCTTTCCTATCCCGTGCTCGCCTATTTTCGTTCCCAACACGACAACCAGTCCTGGCTGGCCGCGCTTACCGCGATCCTTGACACCTGCGCCCTGATCATGGCTGGGGTAGAGGGGACCTGCAACCGTCAGGCGGAGCTCACCTTTGCCATGTCGCGCCATGCGGTAGTCGACCTGGCACTCGTGTTCAAGACCCAGCCGCGGCAACTAGGGGCTGACCGGCTCCCTCCGGCGAAGCTGGACGAGATCTGCGACATCCTTCGCGGCAGCGGTTACAAGCTGAAGGATAGGGCTGTCCTGGAGCAGAACCTTGGCGAACTGCGCCTCATGTACGAGCCCTACATCAACGCGCTCTCCAGGCATTTCAAGGTCGGTCTCCCCCCATGGGTGGCGCGGGAAAACGGTGTGGACAACTGGCAAGCCAGCTTCTGGAAGCCCCCGGCCAAACGCCAGAAAGCCGCGGAGGAGGTTGAGGAGAGGCATTTTTGAGCCGGGTGGTGGAATGCCCGGTCCCATAATGTCGAGCTGAGGTGGTTTTTGGCATCGCCTTATCCGTTAATAGGCTGTGACGCTATTTACGCATAAGACCGTAAATGTAAATAAGGATGCGGCGTCTGCCCCTTGCGTTACTGGTGCGAGCCGGTCTCTCCTGAGTAGGTGGCGTAATGGAGGTCGGTGTTTTGCTTGTACCCCCGGGGGAAACGGGCGGCTATGAGGTTGATGACGGGATCGGTGACACCGTTTAGGAAGGCGTAGTTCACGTTGTCCTGCATATGATGAATAGCGTGATGCCGCTTGGATAGGAGAATTCGGCAGTTGCCCAGGAATACCACGGCGGGCGATATCGAATTATGGCAGAGGTAGTGGGAGACCTCAGCGACTGAGGAAAGGATTCCGGCGTAGACGAGAGTATGAAATAGTACCGGATGTAGCCCAAAGAACTCTGCTGCCACCGCCAGTAAAGCCAGGCAGGGGACAAGCCAGACTTTGGAGCCGGACTCGATGAAGTAGACAACCGGCAAGCTCTTCTGCCCGTAACGAGGCAGTTTGTGGTGTAGGTGGAAATTGGCGATCAGCGGTCCGCAGAACGAGTCGTAGTGATCATTGTGGTCCATGTACAGATGCACCAGCCCGTTCACAAAATCGGCAAGAAGCCACGCGACCAATAGCGCGGTCAGCTCTCCGGCGATGCCAATGGGCAGCGACATGGTACACCAGACCAGCCAGGCCTGCAGACTCACGTTGGCAAAGGATACCAACACGCCGAAACGTTTGTAGCCGCTCCGTGTGCTATACAACTCCATGGCTGCATTGAATTGTCTCTGCTTCTCTTCCAACCCCACTACTGTCACCTCATCATGCCTTAACCCGGAGCGGACTGATTCCGTTGACTTCTTACAGCAAATCAGCCATATCAACAGTAGTCGCCTTTTCTCAGCTTTGCACCTACAGAATTCAGGATGAAACGATGACCGCTCAATCGCCAAACGACCCGCTCCACGGCGTCACTTTGAAGATGATTCTCACCGCGTTGGTGGAGGAGCTCGGCTGGGAAGAGCTGGGAAGGCGGATCGACATTCGTTGTTTTACCCACACCCCCAGCATCTCCTCCAGTCTCAAATTCCTAAGAAGGACGCCCTGGGCCAGAGACAAGGTCGAGGAGATGTACCTGAGGTTGCGGGCCGGCGGGGCCTGCACCCTGAGACCCTAAGTGCAACTCCGTTCGCCTCCCCGGATGTTACAGGATGTTGACCGCCCGAGCCGCAAGTAGCGCTATCACCAGCAAAGAGATCATCGACTGCAGCATCATCAAAACCTTTGCCCAACGCGACAAGACGGGAACGTCGGTTGGCGAGAAGGCTGTTGAGGTGTTAAAGGCCAGGAACAGGTAATCCACAAAATTCGGTGTCCACTCATGCAAACCAGCAGCGTGTTTTCTCTCGGGGGGCAGCGTCATCTGGGGAAAGAGAAATGCCCCCTTGAGGTGTTCCTGTTGTTGAGCTCGATGGTGCGGGCCACCGGCGTCAAGCCTCCAGTACCAGGAAGCGAATACCAGGATATTGGAGAGCCACAGTGCCGCAGCGGACTGCAGCAGTTCTTGCGGTTTTTCCAGGTGAAGCGGCAGGGCTCTTATCAGTAAGGCTAACGACATGATCATGGTCGCCGTCACCACGCCGTTTAGAACGAACCCTATCACCTGGTTTACATCATGGGCCCCTTGGTAATGCGTGACGACAAGTGGCACTGCAAGTACGGAGACGATAGCCAGGAGGAGCCAGCGCGGGCCGCCCAGTAGCAAAGTGGAAGGCAAAGCCGCATACAGACCGCCAAGCGCCAACAATGCGCAGAGCGAGGGCCAGCGCGACCGCACAGCCCTCGCAACACCCCCCACCCTCTCGTTTACTCTGGTCATTGCTACCTCAACGTGTTGAAGATCCCTATGGAGACAGGGGAATTTCTCCAGCCTGCATTATACCCACAGACCATCCGTGGCCTTAAATTCAAGAATCGTGACCTGTAAGCTTTCACTATTCCAATGGCGTGGGTGCGGAATAGCTGCTAAGAACACACGTGCTCCTCCAAAAGTGGCAGCGGCAGCACAAGGTCTCAGTGTTTCCCATACATCTTTCTCCCGAGGGCCTGCAGCAATAACCATAAGCTTGTTCTTTGATCGTGCGACCACAAGTTTGTTGAAGTCGTCAATCACATTTCGAGTGTTACCAGAGAACTCTGATTCGACGGCCCACTCTAGATCGGTCATAAATGGTATAGATTTGGCGTGAACTGGAGAGGTAATGAAATCTACTCTGCTAACAGTGATGTCAAATAAGAACTCGTTCCTGCGGAATTCCTTCTTGTTTTCATCGCAGTCAATAGAGAATACTCTCCAGTCCGGCTTTCCAAACTCTTTCCGAAATTCGGCTGCCAGTGATTCGACCCAACACCTTGCCCTTGCTGCATGTAATTTCTTGGGGATTGCGGGTTCTAGGGGGATTTTGCTTGCTGTTTCAAAGGCAGTTTTAATGGTTTCATGAATCAACATTAGCTCCTTTGTTAGGGCAGCATTGTTTGATACGCGCCACCGGCATCATTAGGCATTACGGCAGTGGGTAAGAGGTTGTTAAGTAAACGGCACTATATGATGTCTTCTGAGGCAAGTCAAACTGGAAGGATTCCTTCGCCAATAAATGACTATGCTACCGAGGCTGAAATCTGGGACGCTAAGAGGGGATGGGGCGAAAACTGCTCCCGTGCATGGAAACGGGCGAATGATTATTCGCCCCTACAGGAGCATGCGGATGGGGTCGATTCCCCATATGTGTGCTGCGCCTGATACGCAGGACATCACCGGTGAAAAATGAATGATTTCGACCAGATGATGTTGCGGTGTAAGGTTGCCAGAAAAATATAGTTGACATAAAGCCTCTCGAGAGGCTATACACAAGTCTACAAAAACGACAGGGTAGTGGATGATATCGAAAAAGACCAAATACGGCCTCAAAGCCCTTATCTACCTGGCACGCCAGTACGAGCAGGGGCCGATCCTGATCGCGGATTTAGCACGTGACGAGAACATCCCCAAAAAGTTTTTGGAATCCATCCTGCTCGCCTTGAAAAACAGCGGCATCCTGCAGAGCCGGAAAGGGAAGGGGGGCGGCTACTACTTGGGCCGGTCACCCAGGCAGATCACCATGGGCCAGGCGATCCGAGTGATGGAAGGCCCGCTGGCGCCGGTTCAATGTGTCAGCGAAACCGCCTACGCCAAGTGTACCGAGTGTGGCAACGAGAATACCTGTGGCATCCGGTTGGTCATGAAGGACGTGCGTGATGCCATTGCGAAGATCGTTGACCACACTACCCTGGCTGATGTTCTGGAACGCATCGCGCAGGCTGAACTTACCGAAAAGAACGTCGTCGACTTTTGCATCTGAGAGTAACCGTATTTTTTTGTCTCATTAATCTATTAAATCTGTAGACTAAAAAGAACTTGGAGGAGAATATGAAAAGAGAGATCCGAACCGCACTCGCCACGCTGCTGGTAGCAGCACTGCCCCTCACCGCTTTCGCGGCACAGGAGTTCCTCAACGTCTCGTACGACCCGACCCGCGAGCTGTACCAGGACTACAACAAGGCTTTTTCCAAGAGGTGGACCCAGGACGCGACCTTCAAGCAGTCCCATGGCGGTTCGGGCAAACAGGCCCGGGCGGTCATCGACGGCCTGGAGGCGGACGTCGTCACCCTGGCGCTGGCCTACGACATCGATGAGATCCACGATAAGGCGAAGCTCCTTCCCGAGAATTGGCAGAAGCGACTGCCGAACAACAGCTCCCCCTACACCTCCACCATCGTGTTCCTGGTGCGCAAGGGGAACCCCAAGAAGATTAAAGACTGGAACGACCTAGTCAAGCCGGGCGTCGCGGTGATCACCCCAAATCCCAAGACCTCCGGCGGCGCGCGCTGGAACTACCTGGCCGCCTGGGCCTACGCCTTGAAACAGAAGGGGGGCAACGAGGCGAAGGCGAAACAGTTCGTCGGTGAACTCTTCAAGCAGGTGACCCTGGTGAGCACGGAACCGTAGCGGCACCAGGGGGGGAGCAAGTGGATCGGCACCGGCGGCACATCTCCCTTCGGCGCCTACGGCTATAACCCTGAGGGAATCCGGATCGGGCAGTGCCGCACGAGCCCTGTATGCCGTTTTGGAAGAGGGGGCGGTCATGACGGGACCGGTGAGTGAAACTTCAGGGGCGGCCGGGCAGCCCGGCCAAGTTCGGCAGCCGCGTAACCGGCTGTTGTGGGCAGAAAGACCGTAATACAAAAGAGGAGAAGGAAAGATGGACCTGTCAGGAAAAGTAGTTCTTGTTACCGGTGCCAACGGCGGTATCGGGTGGGCGCTGGTGAATGAGTTGCTGGAGCGCGGAGCTGCCAAGGTATATGCGGCGGCACGCAATATCCAGGCGGTGGCGGGAATGGCCAGATTCAACCCCGGGCACGTGGTGGCGCTCAGGATCGACGTGACCCACGAGACCAGCGTGGCCACGGCCGCGGCGCAATGCCAGGATGTCGACCTGCTGATCAATAACGCCGGCGTCAACCATTGCAAAAGCCTGCTCGACCCGGAAGGTCTTGAAAGCGCGCGCCAGGAGATCAAGGTGAACTATCTCGGCACCCTCTCCATGTGCCGGGCCTTCGCGCCGCTATTGGCAGCCCGCGGTGGGGCGATAGCGAACGTCTGCTCCATCCTGGGTCTTGTGAACCTCCCCGTTAACGGCACCTATTCAGCCTCTAAGGCCGCCGGTCATTCCTTGCTGCAGGGGGTGCGCGCCGAGCTGGCGTCGCGCGGCGTCAAGGTGTACGGAGTGTACCCGGGACCTGTCGACACCAGGATGACAGCCGGCCAGGAGATGGACAAAGCCACCCCGGAGCAGGTTGCCAAGATGATCCTGGACGGGATCGAGAAGGACCAAGACTACATCTTCCCGGACGCGATGTCCAAGGACGTATATCGTGGTCTGCTCAACGCTCCCAAAGAAGTCGAGCAGCAGTTCGGTACCATGGTGCCGTAGCGAAAACATCGGGGGCGTAGGGGCGCCTACATACCTTGGCGGGCAAAGGAAAAACGGGTTACTGCCTTGGTGGTAACCCTTCCTTTTTTTTAGAGCAGGTCACGCTGAGCCTTCCTTTTCATTGAGCCGGGTCCCGAAAGCGGCACCGAATAAAAAGGAGCCTCGCTCCCAGGAGGAAAGCGAGGCCCATAATAGTCGATAAAACGGTTGACAGTTCGTGGCGACCGCTTAACCGCGATGCTGCAGAAGAGGCGGCAGGGCAGGAGCTAGCGGGGGATTTCCGACTCCCTGATTCTCAGCTTGCCGCGAGGGTTGTGCAGGTAGTTGGCCCCCTGCTTGAGGAGAGGGGTTAGCCCGTTCACCGACAGCGGGCGGCTGAAGTAGAATCCCTGCGCTTCCTCGCTCCCCTCCGCCTGAAGCCAGGCGAGTTGCGAGGCGTTCTCCACCCCTTCCGCTATTACCTTGAGCTGCATGCTCCGACCTATGCTCATGATGGCGCGAACCACCGCCATGTTGTCGGTATCGAAAGCTATATTGTGAATGAAAGACTGGTCGATCTTCAGCTTGTCGATCGGGAGCTTCTTCAGATAATTGAGACAGGAATAGCCAATCCCGAAATCGTCGATGGACAGTTGCACCCCAAGTGCCTTCATGGCGGCCATGCTCCCGAGGACCCTGTCCGGATCGTTCATAAGGGTGGCTTCGGTCAGCTCCAGCTCCAGGCATTCGGGCGGCACCCCTGTTTCATACAGGGCCGACTCGATGATTTCCTCGCAGTCTGACTGCTGGAAGAAGGTTGCTGAAAGGTTTATCGCCACAGAAAGCGGGCCGATCCCCTGCTGTCTCCACTGGCGTAACTGCCGGCAGACGGTCCGTATGGTCCATTTGCTGATCGGCGTAAGAAGCCCGGTTTCCTCCGCTATGCCGATGAAATTGCCCGGCAGGGTGAACCCCCTGACGGGATGCTGCCAGCGGATCAGCGCCTCCATGCTTCTGGATTTTCCGGTGGTGAGGTCGACCTTCGGCTGGTAGTACAGCACGAACTCGCTTCGCTCCACTGCGTGCCGCAAATCGGCCTCCATGATGAACCGCTCGCGGGCGTGCTCGTTTAACTTGCGGGTAAAGAACTGATGCTTCTTGCCGCCGGATTTCTTGGCGTGGTACATCGCGACATCGGCGTGCTTTAGCAGTGTGAGGTAGTCCGTACCGTCCTGGGGGAACAGGCTTATGCCGATGCTGGCGTTAAGGGGGGCACTGACCTCCGGGACGCTGAAACCTGAAGTGATGATTTTATTTGCCACAACTGTAGCCTCCGCGGCCCCGCAATCCCAGAGCATGATGACGAACTCGTCTCCCCCAAGCCGCGACACGATGTCGCAGTATCGCGTGCATTCCTTCAGGCGCCTTGCAACCGACTGGAGGACCCGGTCTCCAACATCGTGGCCCAGTGAGTCGTTTACCTTCTTGAAACCATCGATATCCAGAAACAGCAAGGCTATGCCTTTGCCTGTTCTCCTCGCTACCGTCATCACCTGAGTTATCCGCTTATACAGCGTGCTGCGGTTGGGAAGCCCGGTGAGCGTATCGTGGTAGGCAAGGAAAAATATGCTCTCCTCTGCGAGCTTCAACTCGGTGATGTCGAGGATGAAGCCGTCCAGCCGTGTAATCGTGGCAACCCCCTCGCTTTCCGTCCTCTGTACCGTACAACTGTTCAGAATCCACCGTTCGCTGCCATTTTTGTGCCGGATGCGGTGCCTGATCGGCTCGGGTTTTTCGCCGGCATAAACGGCATCAAGAAAACGAAGGACCAGTTCCCGGTCATTTTCATGAACCATGGAAAGCCACAAGTGGGGGTCACGTGCGTATTCCTCCGGGGAATAGCCGGTGATGTCGACGCACTTGGGACTGTGGTAGGTCGACACCAGGGCGTTGTTTTCGAAGCTGGCACTGTAGACGTACTCGTTTATGTTGCTTACTATGGCACGGTACTGCTCCTCGCTCTTCGCCAGGGCGTCGGCGACCTGTTTCTTCTCAGAGATGTCCGAAACGGCACAGCGGCACTCGAGCCCCGAGCCGCAGAGCGCGGCATCTATGTGCACAAAGAGAGGAGCATCCCCTTGCGGGTTAAGCGCCGTCTCCAATGATTCCTTCTTCTGCAAGGCGAACACCCTTCCGAGAAATTCGGAGAAGCCAGGGCGGGCCTTTGCGGGGACAAATTCCAGGAAAAGTCTTCCCAAAAGGTCGCTGCGCTCGATGCCTAGGAGACTGGCACCACTAAGGTTAACGGCGCGGATTGCCCCCTGGCGGTCCAGGGTGAAATATCCGATCGGGGCAAAATCGTAGAGGTCGGTAAACTTATCAAGCGTCGCCTCGAGCTCATCCCTTGTATGGCGCAGCTCCGCGTTCTGCACGTCAAGTTCCACCTGGCGCAGCTGCAGTTCATGAAGGAGTCGCCGGGTCTCATCCTTTGTCCGGTTCGGTTTCTCTTTTCCCCGTTCGGATTCCATTGTCGACCTCTGCTGGTGTACTTCCTGCTCAATGACCCAGTTGCAAACATTCTCGCACGGTGGTTCCGCAATTTTCCGCCCGGTTGCCGCCACCCTTGGTTGTCAGCACTCTTTGATACCGCCTCCCCAGAGAAGATCGCAACTAACGTGCCAGCTGTTTTTAACGGGGCGTGGTTATCAACTGGCTGATTCTGCAGGGTGATGCAGTGCCGGGAGTGCTTCGCCAAAGACTTACTGTCGGCGAAAACTGTCATATTTGACAGTATCCGTAATGGGTTGCAGAAAGCGCCACTATCTGACGCTTCGCGATGGCGGGGGGCCTCTGGAGGGGCCCCCGCAATAATGGGATCTATTTGCTCTGTAGCGAAGGCTGCCTTTCGGTACTAATCCGATAAATCCGAATCAGGTGGCTCTTTATCTCTCAGTATTCCTGGATGTTACTAAACTCGCCCCAGGCAAGGAAGTTCTTGGGCGACTCGACGAAGGAATAGATATTCTCGACGATGCTCAGGTGCCTGCGTTCCTCGTCGGCGATACTTAGAACGATCTTGCGCGCCTCGTCGTCCTTTGTCTGCGCAGCCAGCTCCTCGTAGAATGTTATCGACTTTTGCTCCTGGCGGGTGACCATCTGATAGGCATCCGGGTCCTTTTTTAGCGCTGCCATCTGTTCGCGCTTGGCGAGCAGGGGTTTAAAGAGGCAGGCCGCCTCCCGCAAGGCCTCGAATTGCGATTTTCTTGAGGTGATCCCCGCCTTCAGCTCCACCAAGGCATCGTGGTGTTCCTGCTCGGCCTGGGCCAGCAGGGTGAAGAGATTCTTCAGTTCCTCAGTGCCGGCCGACTCTGCCAGCTGCTGGTAGTAACCCCTCGCCTCCTCTTCCATCTTTATGGCGCAATCGAAAACATTCATGGCGTTCCCCCTCCTCCCTGGTCTTCAGGGACTTCTGGCTGTGATTGCTTCTGCTCCGACTTTTCGCGATACATCCTCTCGTCACTGAGCTTCAAGGTGTCCCGAAGCTGATCCCTGTCTTTTGCGGTGGCTATGCCGAAGGCGATGCTCACCTGGCCATTCGCGACCTCCGGGCAGTTCATGATCCGGCGGACGGTTTCCCTGGCCACACTGGTTGCCGTCTGCGGCAGGATTACCGCAAACTCGTCTCCTCCGATCCGAGAAACGATGTCCTTGGTACGGAAGGCGCGCCGGATGACCCGGGCCGCCATCTTTATCAGCTCGTCTCCCGCTGCATGCCCCAGTGCGTCATTGACACCTTTCAGTTCGTTGACATCCGCCATCACCAGGCTCATGGGAAACATAGCGCTCTGGGCCAGCCGTTCCAGTTCTTCATCGAAATAGGCCCTGTTGTAGAGGCCGGTCAACGCGTCGTGAGTGTTTTCGTATTGCGAAGATAGGCCAGCCCACGGCAGGGATTCGATACCCTTACCTCTCCTCCAGGGAAGTACTGTGAGGCGTCGAGCATATTGCGGCTGCGACGGTGCGGAAATGAAAACCGTAGATCGTGAGCGTTATAGCGAGCGGCAGCAGTCGTGGTTTCCTCAGCAACGTCCAGAAGAATACCTTCCAGTAGTGAATTCGCTCTCTTCCAAGGATGCCGAGAAACAACATGGAACGGAAGAATGCCCTGATATCACGGCGCTGCAGCAGCGCAAACGAGGATGTCTCCGAAAGTCGGTACTCTTTCAGAAAGATCATCAGGCGGTCGTAGAAGTAGTTGGGGGAATAGAGGGTTCTGACCAGGCGCTGGTACCCTGCTATCAGGTCCTGGGGGGGCATCTTCGGAAGGTAATTCAGGAAGGCTTCCGTATTGTTCCCGGTCGAGCTATTGATGATTCTTCCTTCGTTTGAGAGTCGGCCATGCAGCTTGGTTCCCCGTAGGACCATCAATATGCCCACCATAGCCACGACAATGCCGCTATCCTGGATGAAGCGAAGTTGCTTGTCGAAAATAGCGGGCGAGTCGCTGTCGAAGCCGACGATGAAGCCCCCTTGAACCTGTAGCCCCGCCCGTTGGATGCACCTGACCGAGGCGGCGAGATCGCGGTTGCGGTTCTGGGTTTTTCCGGTTTCCCTGAGTGCATCCTCTTCGGGGCTTTCAATGCCGATGAAGACCTCGCGGAACCCGGCGGCGGACATGAGTTCCAGGAGCTGAGGGTCGTCAGCGAGATTGATGGAAGCCTCGGTATAGAAGAAGAAGGGGTGTCCATGCCGCTTCATCCACGCAATTACGGATGGGAGAACATCGCTTTTCAGCTTCTGTTTGTCGCCAATGAAATTGTCATCAACGAAAAAGACCCCTCCACGCCATCCTCCCGAGTAGAGCGCTTCCAGTTCGGCTATCACCTGGTCCTTCGTCTTGGTTCTCGGCTCTCGCCCGAAGAGTTGGGTGATGTCGCAAAACTCGCAGTCGAAGGGGCATCCCCGGGAATACTGGATATTCATGGAAGCGTACTTGCGCAAGTCGATGAGACTCCATCGGGGCAGCGGGGTGCGGGAGATGTCGGGGCGACCGTCGGGAAGGTACAACCGCTGCGGCATCTTTACTTCCAAGTCCGCCAGAAACCGGGGCAAGGTCACCTCCGCCTCACCGAGCACGAGGTGGTCCACCTGCGGGAATTCGTCATGACAGGTCGTGAAAAGCGGGCCTCCCCCGACGGTCTTGACCCCAAAGCTGCGGCATCGGTCGATAACCTCCTGTGTCGATTCCCTCTGGACTGTCATAGCACTGATGAAGACGTGGTCGGCCCACTGCAGGTCGCTGTCCGAAAGCCGCTCGACATTCAGATCAATAAGCCTCAATTGCCACTGTCGTGGAAGCATTGCCGCCACCGTAAGAAGTCCGAGCGGAGGGAAAACCGCCTTTTTGCCGATAAACGGCAGGGCATGACGGAAACTCCAGTAGGTGTCCGGGTACTTAGGATAGACGAGTAGAACATTCATCTCAGCCTCTTTGAGTATGTCGGACTTAGGCACCCCGGTTGTCGCTCATCGGGTGATGCGTGCCCGACTCGATTATGCGCTTCTCGTGGTAGAAAACGTGGACCACTGTAATGGAGACGAAGTCCAAGCGTATCTGGTCCGTAAAGTCTGGCATAGCTGGAACAAATGGTAGGGTACAGCCACCATCAGCAAATTGACCTGACAGGTTCTGACCTTGGGCCCGCGGCGAATCCAGGTCGTGTCGACCAGAGCATCGACGCTGTCGTCAACGGCGTTCCCCGCCTTCGTAACGTTCCCCCCTATCGCGGTATCCGCCATCCCTGTGCCCGCCATCGCGGTAACCACCATCTCGGTAACCACCATCGCGGTAACCGTCGCGACCATCGTCGCCCCAGTATGGGACAATGCAGCCGGACAGCATCATTGCCGCCACTAACAAGCCAACGGTTGTCATTGTTTTTTTCATTTTCGTGCTCCTTTGCTCAGGTTTTCATGGGCCACTCTGTTTGCGACACACGGTGGCCGGCTGGGCGCGTAGCCCTCGACCGGTAATACCGCTGCAGCTTGTGTGCCCAGAGCCGGTCGCGGTAGTGTAAGAGGCAAATGGGCGACGGGACAGCCGAAAGCGCGACCCGGTTCTTTTAGCCTGAACCCTGGCACCGCGCATTCAGTCGGTAGGCCGCTATATATGACGGCATTGCCAAATACGACAGGTTTCCTTTGCAAAGTGCCGTGTGCGAGGGAGGGGCCGTTCAGTGAGTCTAAGCATGTCTGCCATTTAACTCTGCAAGTGATCAGGAGTTTAAACTGGCACGTTAGTTGTGTCCTGCCTTACCGCACCATGGAGGAGGTAATCGACGGGGTGGTGATCACCTTTTCCGATATCACCGCTGCCAAGGCCCTGGAGGCGGGGTTGCGCGAGGAAATTGCGAGGCTTGAGAAGCTTGTTGCAGCAGGGAGTTCGTTACAATTTGGCAGTTGGTTAATCTCCCCGCGGCGCGCTGGGTTCAGGATCGAAGTCAAGCCAATTGCTTTCGCTACCGCTGAAGATTTCACCCCTTATCGGTCTCACCCGCCAACATCTGCCAGGCTCTCCGTCATATGTAGCAGTTATGGTAAACCTGACGGATTCCCCTCGACGCCTTATCTCTCCCACCGAATCCCTTATCTGATTTTTCCCTGTTCAATCGGCAGCTTGCATTCTCCATCGCCGGCGGCTTTGTCTGGCACGCATGTTGCGAAATCCTCCTTGGCAGGACGCGGACAGGGAGGTAGAGGTGGATGGAAGTGGACAGACGACTCAACGACCTGGCCCGGGCGAATATGCAGCTGACCCAGGAGATAGAGGAGCGCAAGAGGGCGGAGGGATCACTCCTTGGTGCCTATGCGGAGATAAAGCGCTTGAAAGACAGATTTCAGGCCGAGAACAGATACCTGCAGCAGGAGGTAGCCAAGAAGTATAACTTCGGCGAGGTCATTGGTAGAAGCAACGCCATTTTGCAGCTCCTGCGGCGGGTCGACCAGGCAGCTTTCCTGAATACGACGGTACTGCTGATTGGAGAGGCCGGCACAGGGAAGAGAGTAGCGGCACACGCCATCCACAACAAAAGCTCTCGCAGGGACCGGCCCATGGTCACGGTCAACCTAGCGGCACTGCCTCCGAACCTGGTCGAATGCGAGCTCTTCGGGTGGGAGAGTGGAGAGTGTGCCGGAGCCGAGGGGCGGCAGATCGGGCGTTTCGAGCTGGCCGATGCAAGCACGATACTCCTTGAAGAGATCGCCGAACTGTCACCGGAACTGCAGGGGAGACTGCTCCGACTCATCCAGGACGGGGAACTCCAGCGTATGGACAGCCCTCGCACCATAAAGGTCGATGTGCGGGTCATTGTGGCAAGCAACCGGGACTTGGAGCCGGAGGTTCGGGCTGGCAGGTTTCGGGGGGACCTGTTCTGCCGCCTCAGCGCATTTCCCATCACGATCCCCCCCCTTCGGAAGCGCAAAGAAGACATCCCGCTGCTCGTAGATCATTTCCTTGCCAAACACTACGGGCAAATCGGCAAGAAGGCAGCAAGCGTCTCCAGCGCTACACTAGGCGACCTGCAGTCTTACCACTGGCCCGGAAACGTCAGGGAGCTCGAGAACATCATCGAGCGGGCGTTGATCACCGGCCATGGGGGCGAACTGCAGGTCTGGGAAAAGTCCGGCATCATTCGTACTGGGGAGATGGAGATCAAGGCACTTGCCGAACTGGAACGTGGCTACATCTTCAACGTGCTGCAAAAAACAGGTTGGCGCATCGAGGGGGATCGCGGAGCGGCCGTACTCCTCGGGCTTAATCCCAGCACGCTTCGGGCACGGATGCGGAAATTCGGCATCCTCCGCCAGTACAGGCGTGACCAGTGAACGATCAACTGTTTGCCTGCCTAACGACTGTCACATATACCGCTCCCCCATCCCCTGAGCCGGCAATCCAGGACGGGTTCGCCAACCTGTCCCGCTACCTCGACAATTCATACTGCGCCGGCACGAGATGCAAGGCGTAGGAACAGTAATACCGATAAAAGGAGACTGCCATGGATATCAGCAGCATCAAGGACAAGACAGAAGACATCAAAGAAAGACAATATAGAGAATTCATCGGGTTCGTACGAGGGATCGAGTCTAATATAGAAAACCTGCTAGAGTCGAGAAACGGTACAGCGCCATTGACCGCCGAAGATGAACGTTCCTGTGAGGCAGCCATCGAGACCCAGAAAATTGCACTGATCGAAGGCTGCAGGAAGTTAAAGCGCGATCAAGAAACGAAGCATAAGCCATGAAGTTGCCAACTATTTACGGATGATTCCGAATTTTCGCATACGTGCGCGCAGGGTGCTGGCATTGAGTCCGAGTATCCCTGCCGCACCACTGGCTCCCTCAATGCGCCAACCTGTTTTCAGCAGCACACCGAGGATGTAGTCGCGTTCCAGATCGACGAGGGTTTTGATACCTTCCCCTTCCTCCCTCTCTTCATTCGCCGCCGGCCCTGTGTTATTTGCTGCATCCTCTTTCATGCGGAAATTGTTGAACTGGTCCAGTACCTGTAGCGTGCTCCCTTGGCTCGTGATTACCGCCCGCTCGATTACACTCTCCAATTCCCGCACGTTGCCGGGCCAGTGGTATTTCTGCAAGGCGCGCATGGTCTCACTCGGTACGGTGGTGATTTCCCTGCCGATTTTCTTGTTGAACTTGGCGAGAAAAAACTCAACCAGCAGCGGTATGTCTTCACTGCGCTGCCTAAGTGGTGGCATCGAGATTGGAAATACGTTGAGCCGGTAGTAGAGGTCTTCCCGGAACCTGCCGGTCCGGATTTCCTGTTCCAGATTTCGGTTGGTAGCCGCGATGATACGTACATCGGTCTTAATGGTATGGTTGGCGCCCAATCGCTCGAACTCCCCGTCCTGGATGACCCTGAGCAGTTTGCTTTGCAACTCAAGCGGCAAATCGCCGATTTCGTCAAGGAATATGGTGCCGCCGTCGGCCAGTTCGAAGCGCCCGATCTGCCTTGCAAAAGCCCCAGTGAAAGCCCCCTTTTCCCGCCCAAAAAGCTCGCTCTCTACAAGGGTAGCCGGCAGCGTAGTGCAGTTGACCGTTATCATGGGGCGCTCTCTGCGGGCAGAGCTTCTGTGGATGGCCCGCGCCGCCATTCCCTTGCCGGTACCGGTCTCGCCCTGCAGGAGAACCGTCGCATCCATGGGGGCTACCTGTTCTATACGGGCCATTACCTGCGAAAGGGCTTCGCTTTGTCCGATAATCTCGCAGCTGTTGTACTGCCGGGCAACCTCTTGCTGCAGGTAGATGTTTTCGGCCTGGAGCCGGTCCTTCAGACGCTTTATCTCGGAACAGGCATCTTGGAGCGACTCCTCCGTCTTCTTGCGTTCCTCAACTTCCCGTGCGAGCATCTGATTTGCCCTGGCCAGTTTTCCGGTCCGCTCCGACACGGTTGACTCGAGATTGTCATGAGACTTTTGCAGGTCCTCCTTCAGGCGCCTGGCAATGGTACCGTCAACCACCGAGCAAAAGATACGGATATGCGAGCTGCTGCTGTCGTCGACCCTGACGCTGCGAAACTGGGTGTAGACGATAGAATCTCCTTTCCCTTTGAGCCTGATTTCACACTGCTGTAGACTCGAATTCTGGGCGACATTCGCCAGGTGCCGGGGGAAAAGCTCCCTTCCTTGTGCGTCGGCGATATACCGGGCGAAGGGCGTGTCGACCAGCAGGTGCCGTTCCACCCCCAATAGGTTGGCGCCGGTAAGGTTTACCTGCCGAATCACCCCATTGATATCGAAGGTGAAATAGCCTGCGGGGGCAAAGTCGTAGAGCTCTGCGTAGCTGTTGCGCGATACCTCAAGCGCTTCTCTGGCCCGGCGCAACTCCTCGTTCTGCGATTCAAGTTCGATCTGGTGGATTTCAAGCTGCTGAACAAGTCTCAGCATCGCCTCCTTTGTCAGCGGGGGCGAAAAAACCGATTGGGCACTTAACCGGTGCTGTCCTGTGGGACGTGGTTTGGCAATCGTATTCAAAAGGCCCTTGTTTTTGTCAATGCCCATCTGTCACCTCTTGTGTCCCGATACTCAGGGCAAAACTTTATACAGAAGTTTAAATAGTAAAAATAATTTTAACATTTGTTTGTGTACATTAAATGGTGGGATGGTTTTGGAATTCGCTTTTTATGATAACACCCATTTCCGTATATGACTAATGCCAAAATTTTTGACTGCTACATATGACAGTTATGCTTAAGGTGGCTGTGCTCAGTGACTCGTTACCTACTGAAGGGTCGGCTGCATTTTCCCTTTTAATATAAATTCAGTTTTATGCACATATTCTTATCAAGCGACATGTTCCGGCACGTAGGTTCCCGATCGGCTCCTTGCATAGGACCTGATCCCGGAGGTTAACGTGCACCCGGGGCCGGAGGTCCGGCGTCACCGATTCCAAGCTGGCACCCACAACGGTAGCATTATTGGGGGCTTTTTACGGCGGGGCGGGCCCAGCAGTTCCCTTTTACGAGTGAAGGTAAGGTTATGGAAGGAATATCGTCCACGGGGGGGCGACGACCTGGACTACCTGAGCCTGTTAAGCAATGACGAGGTGAATGCGGTTGTTGGATCTGGCCGGTTCCAAGACTACGGCCTTTCCCGCCTCCTGTCACAGGTGGCCGGCGCCGGTCAATGAGGGGCGCTGCAGGACTTCAGTTTCCCGTTTTCGAAAAGCGAGATGTTTTCGAATGCGGCGCAGGTCTTGCCGTCGATCGTCAGCGATTTGGAAAGATTGCAGGTGTCCAGTTTGCCGTTTGCATGGAAACTGACCTGGCCGTACTGGTTGCAGGTAATATCTCCGTAATTGAAATAGTCGCTTGTGACGCAACTTTGAAGGGTTCCTGATTGAAACAGGGTGACGGACGCATACTGCTTGCATTTAACGCCACTTACGATGACATCATCCTTCAGTGTGCAGGATTTCAATTGGCCGCCCGGATAGTAGGTGATCTCGCCGGGAGTACAAATCGATTGGTCGATGGCCAGGCAGGCTCCAGCATTGGCCAGGAATATCATGCACACCGCCGCGATAATGGTGCTTGAAACCTTCATGTTCCACCTCCCTGGCACCTCGTTCCCCTCCTCGTCAGTCATGTCCGACAAGGAGGGGTGTCTCACGCCTTCGGACGGGCCCCTGTCAGAAAAGGAGCGCAGCCCTTACTGCCTTATGGGGGGGCGTCCTACATGGATCTGCGTCCCTGGATGAGCTGTACCACTACTACAATGATGGCAATCACGAGAAGAATGTGAATCAGGCCACCCATGGTATAGGAGGTAACCAGCCCAACAAGCCAAAGTACTATCAAGATCGCGCATATAGTCCAAAGCATACCAACCTCCCCAGGTCTGACTGCGTCAGCCTTAGCCTGTATCGGTTCTCAAGGTCAAGATTTGCAGCCTGCCCGGTGAATTACTGTCCCGGCGGCTATTTTACCAACAGGTTGTTTTTTACAGACCCGACGCCAGGAACGCGCCTGGCGATTTCTCCCGCCTTGGCAACGCTTTCTGCCGAATCAACGAAACCGCTTAATTGAACCTCATCCTTGTAAGTCTTGACGCTTATCTGCATGGTTTTCAGCGAAGACTCGTTTAAGATGGCTGCTTTTACCTTGGTTGTGATGACTGTGTTGTCGACGTACTCGCCGGGGCTCTCATGGGTCCTGGTAGACGCACAGCCAAAGGACGTTGTTACCAGCACGGCACAAACCAGTAGCCTCAAGATACGCTGCAGTTTTAACATGATGTCGTCTCCTTTTAATAAACGGTTTGAATACGCTGCGGTACCCTTTATTTGCAATTGGCAAGCCAATTGCCGGATTCGGGTACGGCCGTAATAATAACCTGTCAAAGCTGATCGTTAGCTGCCGAGGGAAGCCACGGGATGCCCGGCAAAAGATGGGCGGCCGCCACATGTGGCGGAACTTTTATATGTGGCAGGTCGCTTCAGCATCGTCCCCCTGCGGTCTCCAGTTCGGCCGGGTCACGCCCGTGTCGGGACGGGGCACTCTTTTGCAGGAAGAGCCTTTCCGCTGCTATTTTCCACCTCCATTCCGGGATCCGAGCAGTTGTAGCTGCCGACGTCGGTTCTGGCACCCACATCCATCGTTTCACAGGTTGTCCTTTGTTTCAGCTCGAGGTCATGCTTCTGTCTTAGGGCTGCAACCGGGGGGTGGAAAGGCCCACCGCATATGGCGGTTATGCCATAAATGACGGGTACCGCTTGCGGTTTCTCCCCGCACTCATCCTTTGCCCTTCGATATTCCTCGTGCAATCAAACTCTTGTGTTCCCAAGGTTGCTTGGGTTAATTCGGCACGCTAGTAGCAAATCAAGAGGGATCCGGCCTCCTGCACCGGCTAAACCAGGATGAAATCGCCATTAAGGAGATGGGCCATGAAGATTTTGGAAAGAGGATTACTGAAGTTTGGGAAACTCGGCAGGGAAGAGGTTTTCCGTCACATAAAGGTGTATCGTCCCATAAAGGAAGAACCATGACGACCACCGGCACTCTTGCGGCCTTGTGGCCTTTGAGGGCTTCTGGCTGAGTGGATCCTGGTTTCCTGGTGCGCGAAGTGGGCTGCGCAGATAGGGCTGCCGGAGGACTGTGACCATGAGCAAAGAGAACACTGTCAAGGAGAAAGAGCTCAAAGGGGATCGGGGCGGTGGGATGGGGGCGACCCCGCACGCTGGGGGAGTCGGATTCCGGGTCTGGGCCCCGCATGCCACGCGGGTATCGGTCATCGGGGCGTTCAATGACTGGGATGGCGCCAGGAACCCCCTGCAGACCGAGGAGAACGGCAACTGGTTTGCCGATGTGCCTGGGGCCAAAATCGGCGACGCCTACAAGTTCCTGCTCACTACCGAAAAGGGGGAGCTCAAGCGCATCGACCCCTATGCCCGCGAGGTGACCGGTTCCACTGGCGATGCAGTGGTCCACGATCCGAGCTTTGACTGGGGCGACGACTTTCACCTGGCTCCCTGGAACGAGTTGGTCATCTACGAGCTGCATGTCGGGACTTTCAATGACCAGGAGGATGACGATGCGGCTGCCCAGTTCGACTCGATCGCGGCCCGTCTGGGGCATCTGAAAAAACTGGGGGTCAATGCCATCCAGATCATGCCGGTGGGCGAGTTTGCCGGCGACCGGTCCTGGGGGTACAACCCTGCCCATATCTTCTCCGTCGAACTGAGCTACGGAGGCCCTCTTGCCTTCAAACGTTTCGTCAAACGTGCCCATAGCCAAGGGGTCGCGGTGATCCTCGACGTGGTCTACAACCACCTGGGCCCAAACGATCTCGATCTGTGGCAGTTCGACGGCTGGTCCGAAAACGGGAAGGGCGGCATCTACTTCTACAACGACGGCCGGTCCCACACCCCATGGGGGGAGACACGCCCCAATTACGGCCAGGGCGAGGTGCGCCAGTTCATATCCGACAACGTGTTCATGTGGCTTAAGGAATACCATGTGGACGGGTTGCGCTACGACTGCACCCAGTTCATCAGGAGTGTCGACGGGTCGACAGAAAACGACCTTCCCGAGGGGTGGAGTCTTATGCAGTGGCTGAATGAACAGGTCGCCCAGCAGTTCCCCGGCCGCATCACCATAGCCGAGGACCTGCAGAACAACAGCTGGCTCACCAAGGCCGTGGGTGCCGGGGGCGCCGGCTTCGGATCGCAGTGGGACGCCATGTTCGTGCATCCCATACGCCAGGCGGTGATAACCCCCGAAGACCAAGAACGCTCGCTTGCCTCCGTCCGGGACGCCATTTGTTACCGCTACAACGACGATGCCTTCGATCGGGTCATCTACAGCGAAAGCCACGACGAGGTGGCCAACGGCAAGGCCCGCGTGCCTCAGGAGATAAATCCCGGGGACCCTAAGGGATGGTACGCCCAGAAACGCTCTACCCTGGCCGCCGCCCTTGTCTTTACGGCTCCCGGCATACCGATGCTGTTCCAGGGGCAGGAGTTTCTCGAAGGGGAATGGTTCCGCGACACGGTCCCGCTGGACTGGGATCAGCGCGACGAGTTCCGCGGCATCGTCCGGCTCTACCGGGACCTGATCCATCTGCGACTCAACCGCGCTGGTTTCACCCGCGGCCTGTGCGGGCAGTTCACCCAAGTGCACCACTTGAACGAGGAGGCCAAGGTCATCGCCTTCCACCGCTGGGACCAGGGAGGAGCGGGAGACGACGTCGTTGTGGTCGCCAATTTCTTCAGAGAACCGCACGAGGGATACGTTGTCGGCTTCCCGGCCGAAGGGATCTGGAGGCTGCGCTTCAACAGTGATTGGCAGGGGTACAGCGAAGCCTTCTCTGATCATCCGAGCAGCGACGCCGGTGCCGAAACGGGCGAGTGCGACGGACTCCCCTGTCACGCAACAATTTCTCTTGGGCCCTACAGCGTGCTGATATTTTCCCAGTGATGGCTCCGTCGTGGCGCTGGAAATGAATTATCGGGGCACCGGGCGCTTGCTTTACTTGCTCCAGGTTGTAATCTGATGGGGGCAGGGAAATATATTAAAACAAATTAAGGTTAAACCTTGCGCTCAGGCGAAGGAAAGGAGGTGCGACGTGGGCTCCAGAATTGTTCGGGACTATCACAACATGCCGCCAACGAAGTTTCATGAGTTCAACCAGGGGGTAGTGAGTTCCCTGGCTGACAAGACCAGGTTCCCGGATTCGTTATGGGTGGCGCATCCGACCCTGTTGGAATCTTATCTTGCCGCATCGGCCAAGCACGATGCGGTGTATCACGAGTCGATGCACGGGAGCAGGTTGGTGATCGCGGAACGCGAGTTGCTTCAGGCACAACTGGTTCTCAACCTGGACGAGATCGCCGCCATCCTGGAAATGGCTGCTGTGCGCACTCCTGAAATCCTTCTCGCCTCGGGGTTCACCCTCGCCAGAGAGAAGCGGGGACGCGCAAGGGCCAAGGCCGCTAACGCAGCTCTCAGTGCAGCGCGCGCCGCAAAGGAAGGGGAGGAGGGGGGTACGCCGACCTGATCCGGCTCCCCATTTCCAGGTCAAGGGCCATGCCCCCAACAAAAAATCCTCCGTGGTGCCGCCAGGCACCCCGGAGGATTTTCGTTGCAAGCCTTTGATTACTCCCCTTTTTGCCTGACAGCCGCGGGCTGTCACCCGCCTAAGCCCTCTTTCCTGCTCCGGATCATCCGTCCATCACGATGCACAACTTGTAAACCGCGAGTTATAACTTCTAAATAGCTGTGTATAACTTGTCATCTGCGGGTGATGTTTTATAAACAGCTATTTTAAAGTTCTGAACCGCTCTTCATGTTTTATAAACCCCGATATATTTTTTCTAAACCGCGATGCATAACTTATGCATCGCGAGTTATAAGTTATGCATCGCGAGTTATAAGTTATCACTCGGGATGTATAATTTCTCAGTCGCGATATATAAGTTGTAAACAGCTCTTGATATATTCCAAACCGCTCTTGATAAGTTATAAATCGGTATTTACAACTTATCAACCGGTAGTCAGAAGTTGTAAATCACGTTGTAGAAGTTATGAGCTGGGACTTGTAAAATATAAATGACGATTTACAAGTTATAAATACCTATTTAGAAGTTATCACACGCAAAGTAACAATTCTGCTCGGTTTTTCGTTTTCCCGGCAGGTCTCAGATGTTCTCCGTGGCTAATGGTCCTGGGCAACGGGTTTTCGTCAGTCGTTGCATCCGTCGGTATTGGGGAGACATGGAGACATGGGGACCCCCATGATTTTTATGCGTTTCTTCCGAAACTAAGACAATGGGTAACGCATAATTTCATGGGCGTCCCCCTGCTGCTGTCATATGGGGCATAACAGCAAAAAAAATGATTTATGTGACGTGCGCAGAGTATGTGGAAGGGCTCGAGGACGATGTGATGTCCATCCTGGAATATCTCGGTGAAGACTTCGTAGCACAAAAAAAGAGAGGACTGTTTGCCCTCTCTCTTCTCGATGGTGAAAGTTTTGGTGAAAGTTGTCAGGCTTTCATGCCTATAAATCTGTAATTATTGATAATAATGGCGGAAGCACATGGGATTACGGTTTTGCACTCAAGTGGCCTAAATTTCAGAAGGTGTTTAGTTGTCTTAGAGGGTAGTTACCCGCATTGTATTGCAAATAATTAATTAGTTTGGCGGGTTCGCTTCCGAAATGGTGAGGTGAGTTGGCAAAACCTATAATAACTGCTCACACCCACCAAATTCATTATAACGGTTTGAGCGAATACCATCGAGAGAATATTTAAACATGTTAGAGCCGTTAGTCCTGGTTTCACCTATTGACCAACACCTGCCTGAGCAGCGTAGCGGCCCAGCTTCCGGCGGCTCTCATCCGCTCTCAGGAACCCGCGGAGTCTGCTCTTGGCTGCTCGTTAGCGCTCGGTTCTGCTCGACTATTTTTGGCTCTATCTCAGCCTATTGGTCGTACTTCCATTTGCTTATCAGACTCTCACGCTCTCTCACGATCTTCTATGGGCTTAGCAAGCTTAATCAGCTGAGCCTTGAGCCAACTGGCGTCGGTGAAACCCTCGTCCTTTTGCTTCAACTCTCACGGGCTTCTTCCAGCTAAAGCTATCAACTCAACAACCGGTCCCATCGCCCTTATCTTTATCCGAAAAGAGGTGAGGTCAAATCCGCCACTTCCAAAAAAACCTCATTTTAGCCAAAATCGATTTTTCTTTACTTGTTTTTTTGGATCATAATCGAATTGCTCAAGGCCTGTATGTGGGGGGAATTTATTTTGAATGATGTTTTTTAACAATATTTCAGGGGTATAGGAATTCACTACATAATAAAATAACTTATTTTCCAAGAAAATGTCGCCTGATGACTCTTCTCTTGTAGCAACTATATTATTGAGTTGGTCTAAAAATATTTCTAACTTACCGTGGCCGTTGCAAGCAGTCAACGTATAAGTGATTGCGTCATTGATTATCCATACGAACAAAGTAATTCCGTAACCATACCTGTTTAGTAACCGATGTTGAACCACATAGGGGCCAGTGATTTCGTTTTCAGACAGTCTTAATTCTGGTAGCAGTGATTGATTTGCGTCTAAGACTGATTTCCAAAATGTAATAGCAACCTTCTCTTTATTTTTGTTCCCAGTCGATGTTGCTTCTTCTGTATTTCGAAGTTTAGCGATTTCTTCTTCCTGCCACCCCATATCTCCTCCCTATGTGCGCCCCTTATTTTGCTAGATTACTGAACAGACTCGCACCTTCGCCCCTGCGCCAACATTCGGCTGACCCGGTTTGCCCGGGTCCTGCCGGCTGGTTGAAACTTCAAGTCTACCAGTCACTTATCAATCGAATTTGGAGACGATAGGCAAGTTATCAAGTTATCGAAGCCCCACTGCCCCTCTGGTTTCTCTCAAGGAGGAAAATGCGCATCGTGATAACCACCGTAATATGAAATATAACGGCCACGATATCCTAAAGCTGTAAGGACGAAACGCACGACAACTTCTCTTATCACTGCAACATGAGACCAAAGATCCTCTTGGTCCTCTTTATCTTCCTGGTAGTATTGTCCTCTATGTACGATCAAATCACGAGCCTTCTTGGCTGCTTTGATCTCATCATCACTGATTCCATCGAGCGGAACCGACCACGATTTTGACAGAGCTTTAATTTTGTGGAAAATTGATCTTCTATTCAGATCAGAAAGCCGTTCATTGAGCTCTACCACAATCTCATTTGCCTTTTCTGATTCTTCCGATGACCATTTCGCAAGGCATTTTTTTATTTCTTGTCGAAGTTTATTTTTGATTTTCTCAAATTCTTTGGCTGGCCGAATTAGAGCAAAAGAATCATCGAGATTAGCCGCAATCAGATTTTCAAGGACTGTCATAGCGTTAACCAAGCGTACTTCATTATATGTTGCGTCCATGGCGAACCACTCGATGGCAAAGAAAAGGTTATTTGCTTTAAAGGGTGGATTAAAAAAAGAGTTCAGAGCTGCTTCGAAAATGGGTTCATAATTAAGAAAATGAAAGGTTTGCATAAATGCAGGTGCTTGCCTTGTCTGGGAGAAGGTAAAAACTTCCGATTTATTCCCGGAGCGAAATTCAATTACTGGATTCTGAATAACAGTTGCCGAAGCAAAAGACATTACCCGCCGTAAGTGTTCAAGTAGTTTATCGGCTTCCTTGCGCCAAACTAATAAATCATCAGTTTCATAATCCATACGTACTGAAATAAAGCCGGTAATGGTATCTGGATCTTTAATTGTGGTCTTTCCACCCATAGTAACCGTTCCGAGTTGGCATTCTCGAGTTAAGGGACGGAAACTCTGGAAACCCTTCAGCCACATCTGGATCACCGGCTTTGGAGATAATTTTGTAAGATCCCTTTGAAACTCAGCTTTAGAGCAGAAGCCGGCTAGGTTCAGCAAGGTGCAGTCTTTACTACTCTGGTGGCCTACGGAGTTGAATTGAAAATATTCAGTTTTGAATAGTATTCCGTCGTCAGATTGCCCCGAAAGAGTGAATAAGAAATTATCATTATTCCAATGCTTCTTTATAAAAATGTTTTCTTTCGTAAGAGGGATTTGGGCAAAATTGAACTCGACCTCTCCTCTGTTGTCAATACGGGCTAAGAAAGTGATTTGAATGTTGAACTCACCAGCCCTAAGGGTCCCAGTAAATGATGTAAAATCAGATAGGCTTTTGTCTTGCACAACCGACTCCTAGCATTCCTTGTGTACCTATTAGGCCAACGTCACAAGCGCAGCGACAGTCACAGTCAAGACCGCTTTCGCCGTTTGTTAAAATTCAGTCGACAAGCTTTATTCTGCAGATCCTTACGAATTCCTCATATTTGGGGACAAATGCGGTCGAAAGGTCATTCAAGGCCTTCGCATCCTCGGACAAAGGGGGACACGTATAAGATTATAAGTTTCTGTCCAGCACCTCTTGCAGTTCCCATCCGTTTTCTTCGGCCAGCTTTTCACCACGTGAAACAGCTTGGGACAAAGGGGGACACGTATAAGATTATAAGTTTCTGTCCAGCACCTCTTGCAGTTCCCATCCGTAAGAATCGACTTGTATCGGTTCTGAAACAAATGCCCGCAGCGTTGATGGCGCAGATTGAAAGCGGTAGCGTAGCCTCCCAACAACTTCTGCATCAGGCTGGAAATAGGAATGTTTCCAGTCTGCAGC
>NZ_JAHLME010000005.1 GCF_018919395.1 Geomonas azotofigens | reverse complement strand
TTTCTCTGTGGCTATGCCGAGAGGGTCACACCCGTTCCCATCCCGAACACGGAAGTTAAGCCTCTCAGGGCCGATGGTACTGCACTGGTAACGGTGTGGGAGAGTAGGTCGCCGCAGGGAATTTAATTGAAAAAGCCCCGTCTGGTTCGTCCAGACGGGGCTTTTTCGCGTTCAACTCACCACTTTACCGCATTCTCTTCCGCTCTGGCAGCGCCCTCGCCCCCACCCCCTCTCCCGGGGGGAGAGAGGGGAGCCTACTGACGGGAGCTATTTGCCGAACGCTACTTTGTGGACGTCCTTATATTCCTTGGCGAAGTGCACTTCCAAGCCTTCCTTCAGGTAGTCCGGCAACTCCAGGAAATCTTTCCGGTTGGCTTCCGGGAAAATGAGCACCTTCAGGCCCGCCCGTCGCGCGGCGATGGTCTTCTCCTTGACGCCGCCAATCGGTAGCACCCGGCCGGTGAGGGTCAGTTCTCCGGTCATCCCCAGCTTCTTCCGTACCGGTTTTCCTTGTATCATCGAGACCAATGCCGTCGCCATGGTTACGCCTGCGGACGGGCCGTCCTTAGGGGTGGCCCCGGCCGGGACGTGCAGGTGCACGAAGTGGGTGTCGAAGTAATCCTCCGGCGCACCGTACTTCTTCAAATGCGCCATCACGAAGGAATAGGCGATCTCCGAGCTCTCTATCATCACGTTGCCCAACTGGCCTGTCTGCCGGAACCCTTTCCCCTTGCTCGCCATGGCGGTGGCCTCGATGGGAAGCGTGGCGCCCCCCATGCTGGTCCAGGCGAGGCCGGTCACCACACCCGGAACTCCTTCGAAAATCTCCTCGGTTGTAAAAATTGGCTGCCCCAGGTACTCTGTCAGATCCTTCTTCGCGATGACGATCGGCTCGGCCCTTCCGCCAGCGAACTCCATGGCCGCTTTCCTCATCAGCTTCTTGATCCTGTTCTCCAGGGTGCGGACACCGGCCTCGCGCGCCCAACCGTCGATCAATGCCGCGAGTGCATCTTTTTTGATTGTGACTTGGCCGAGCTTCAGCCCGTGGTTCTTCAGCGCCTTCGGGATCAGGTAGCGCTTGGCGATCTCCATCTTCTCTTCCAGCACGTAGCCGGAGAGCCGGATGATCTCCATCCGGTCCAGCAGCGGTCCGGGGATGGTATCCAACTGATTGGCTGTGGCGATGAAGAGGACGTTGGAAAGGTCGAAGGGGACATCGAGGTAGTGATCGCGGAACGTCCCGTTCTGCTCCGGATCGAGCACCTCCAAGAGGGCAGAAGCCGGATCCCCCTGGAAGGAGGCGCCGATTTTGTCGATTTCGTCCAGCATCAGCACCGGGTTTGCGGTGCCCGCGCTCTTCATGGCCTGGACGAACTTGCCCGGCATGGCGCCGATGTAGGTGCGGCGGTGCCCCTTGATCTCCGCCTCGTCCCGCATGCCGCCCAAGGAGAAGCGGAAGAAGGAGCGTCCCAGGGCATCGGCGATGCTCTTGCCGATCGACGTCTTACCGACACCCGGAGGGCCGACCAGGCAGAGGATGGAACCGGAGATATCCCCCTTCATCTTGCCCACGGCGACGAACTCGGTGATCCTGTCTTTGACGTCGTTCAACCCGTGGTGATCCCGGTCCAGGATCTTCCGCGCCCGGTCAACGCTGAAGGAGTCCTTGCTGAACTTCCCCCAGGGGAGGATGGTGAGCCAGTCGAGGTAGTTGCGGGTCACGTGGTACTCGGCCGAGGCAGGCTCCAGGAGTTTGAATTTCTCCAGCTCCTCGGTGACCGCGCGCTGCGCTTCCTCGTTCAGCTTGAGATGCTTCAGGCGCTCCTCGAACTTCTCCGCCTCGGCTGCCTTCCCTTCCTTTTCCAGCCCCAGCTCCTTCTTGATCGCCTTCAGCTGTTCGCGCAGGAAGAACTCACGCTGCTGCTGGCTGATCTTCTCCTCGATCTGCTTGGTGATCTTCGTCTGCAGCCGCGATACCTCCAGCTCCTTCTTGAGCAGGGTGAGGACAAAATCGATCCTCTTGCGCACGTCGAAGAGTTCCAGCACCCGCTGCAGGTCCTGCCCGTCGGCCGAGGTGAGGCTGGCCGCAAAGTCCGCGAGCTTGCCGGGATCATCAATGCTCGACCGCCCGAGGAACATCTTGATTTCCTCGGAGTAAAGCGGGTTGATCTGGACCAGCTCCTTCAAGGTGCCGACCACGGCCATGGAATAGGCCTTCAGCTCGGGATTGACGGACAGCTCGGTGCCGTACTGGTAGTTGACGGTCGCGAAGAGCGCCCCGTCATTCTCGTGCAACTCGACCATGGTGAAACGCTCCAGCGTGTTGAGCAGGAACTGGGCGTTTTGGTCGTCGAGGTGCATCATCTTGACGATCTTGCCGGCGACACCGACCTGGTGCAGGTTGTCTGCCCCGTCCGGTTTTTCCGGATCCTTTACCAGCACCAGGCCAATCGCCTGGCCCGGTGTTTCCATAGCGCGCTTGATCGCCTGTACCTGGTGCGGGTCGTTCAGTACCATCGGGACCAGCATGTTGGGGAACGCGGGGCGCGGCCGCAGCGGGATGATGGGAAGACCAAGTGGCAGGACTTCCGAAGCCAGCACCAGACCGCCTTCCTGCTGCAGCTTTCCGTTCACTTCAGCTTCGACTATTTCAACATCCTGTTCGCTCATGATGAGACTCCTGGTGTGGTTTTAATAAACGTAAGCACGGTTGTCGGGACTGTCAACCTCCCGGGGCTAAACAGAGCTGCCGATTCCGCTCATCACCCTATAACAAAGGTTCTCCTCGTCTGGTTGATAATCCTCCTGGATGTTGTACACAGATACAGGTGCGAATTGCTGGATCGCTCCGCACATCACTCAAAAGGAGTCAGCCATGAAAATTCTGATGGTGGTAACCTCCCATGACAAACTGGGGGATACGGGAGAGAAGACAGGTTTCTGGTTGGAAGAGTTGGCCGCCCCGTATTATGTCTTCCGTGACGCAGGGGCGAAGGTCACTATAGCGTCACCCAAAGGAGGGATGCCGCCGGTCGATCCGAAAAGCAACCTACCCGACAACGAGACCGAAGCGACGCGACGCTTCAAATCGGACCAGACGGCCCAGGATGATCTGGCCCACTCGCTACGGTTGCAGGAGGTGTCGGTGAACGACTACGACGCCATCTTTTTACCGGGAGGCCATGGCCCTCTCTGGGATCTAGCCGTCGATCCTGATGCCATAGCGCTCATCGAGGCGTTCGTGAAGGCGGACAAGCCTGTTGGCGCGGTCTGCCACGCACCGGCGACGCTTGGAGACGTGAAGGGCACGGACGGCGACTTCCTGGTGAGGGGCAAGCGGGTCACCGGGTTCACCAATGCTGAGGAGGAGGCCGTGGGGCTGACCGACGTGGTCCCCTTCCTGCTCGAGGACCGGCTGAAGGAGCGCGGCGCGCAGTTCCGGCACGGTGCGATGTGGGGGGCCTACGTCGAGGTGAATGGCAAGCTGGTTACGGGGCAGAACCCGGCATCCTCGGCACCAGCCGCCGAGGCGCTGCTGAAAGTGCTCACGGCGCGATGACAACTGGCTCGGGAGCCCGTCCCGCTCTACAAGGGAAAGGGGAAAGGAGACATTATGGACGCTCTGCGCAAGATCAAGAAGGTCTGGAAAAGCAAGCCCACCATCGAGGGCGCCGGCGTGCACCTGAAGCGGGCTTTCGGAAACCATGAAGTGCCCCTGTTCGATCCCTTCCTGCTCATGGACGACTTTCACTCCAACTATCCGCCCCACTACTTGAAGGGGTTTCCCTGGCATCCCCACCGCGGCATCGAGACCATAACCTACGTGCTGCACGGCAGGGTCGAGCATGGCGACAGCATGGGGAACAAGGGGGTGATCGGCCCGGGAGATCTGCAGTGGATGACCGCCGGCAGCGGCATCATTCACCAGGAAATGCCACTGGGGGACGACGAGGGGCTCATGTGGGGGTTCCAGCTCTGGGCCAATCTCCCCGCCTCGCACAAGATGATGACGCCCCGCTACCGGGGTATCGTGGCCGAAGAAATCCCGGAGGTGACCATGAACGGGATCAAGGTCAAGGTGATCGCCGGCACGGCCGGCGGGGTCCAGGGGCCGGTGCGGGACGTGGTGGCGGATCCCGAGTACCTCGACGTCACCATGCCGGAGGGATCGACCTTCACCCATGCCATCAAGCGGGGGTACACCGTGCTCGCCTATGTCATCGACGGAGAAGGGTACTTCGACCATGAACGGAATGCCTACGAGCACGAGGTGGTGGGGACGAATTACTTCGACCTGGAGCGCCGCTGCGAATGCGGAGCGGAGAACCTGATCCTGTTCGAGGACGGCGACGTGGTCTCGGTGACCACCCAGGGAAAACCGCTACGCTTCCTGCTCATCTCGGGAAAGCCGATCGGGGAGCCGGTGGCGTGGTACGGGCCGATCGTCATGAATACCCAGGAGGAACTGCAGGTGGCCTTCGAGGAGTACCAGAAGGGGACGTTCGTGAAGTAACGGCGGCGGGAAGCGGTAGTGCGGAAATGAAAGCGGGGCGCCTTGTCAGGCGCCCCGCTTTTTTGCGTGCTATGTCCGGTGCATCAGTTGTTGCCGCTTCCCTGTGCCTTGAGCTTCTCGTTGGGGGAGAGTTCGATCTGCACGCGGCGGTTCAGAGCCCTGTTGGCATCGGAGTCGTTGGGGACGGCGGGGCGGGTGGAGCCGTAGCCGACTGCCGCAATCTTGGAACCCGGGACCCCCTGTGAGACCAGGAAGTCGCGCACCCTGCCGGCGCGCCGCTCGCTCAACGGCTGGTTGACGGCATCGGTGCCGGTGGAGTCGGTGTGCCCCTCGATGACGATGGTGGTCTGGGAGTCGCGCAGGGTGGGGACGGCCTTGCTGAGAGCGTCCTTGGCCTCAGGCTTCAGGGTGTCTTTGCCCACATCGAACAGGATGCCCGAGGGAAGCGCCACGTAGACCTTGTCGCCGTCACGCACGACCTCCGCCTGCGGCATCTCCTTCTTGAGGGCGGCCGCCTGGCGGTCCATGTAGTTGCCGACCGCGCCGCCTACCACCGCGCCGGTCAGGCCGCCGATGGCCGCGTTACGCCCGCGGTGGGATTTGCCACCGATCAGTGCGCCGGCGCCCGCGCCCAGGACCGCGCCGCCTAAAGCACCCAGGCCGGTCCTCTTGAACTCGTAGCTCCCGTCAGGATTGGTGGCGCAACCGGTTGCTAACAAGGCGACGGCTGTCATACCAACGATAATTCTTGCGATCAAGCGTGCTGTCATTGCTCCATCTCCTTAATGAATGAAATAGTCACAGAACAGACTAAAGATATCACCTCGTTCGGCCAATATCAATGATCTCTTCGGATTCAATCAGTAACTGCCGTGCACTGCGCGATGAAACTGTGCAGGATTTCGAAAGTTTCAGCAGGTTTTTCTTCCTGCGGATTGTGGCCGCATTCCTCAAGCACCTGGAGTCTCGACCCGACAATAGCGGCGTGCAGGCGAGTTCCCTGTGACAGCGGCACGATCTGGTCGTCACTGCCCCACAGCAGGAGCGCCGGCAGGCGCAGGTCCTGGTAGCGTGCGGCGATCTGTTCCTGGTCCACGGGAACCAGGCTGCGGCAGGTTGCCACCAAGGCCCGCTTCGCTTCCCTGTCGCGGTAACAGGGCGCGTACCTGGCGATGTGCTCGCGGTCGACCAGTTTCCGGTCGTGGTAGGCCATCTTGAGCCCGACCTTGATCCAGAGGTCCGGCGCGTAGAGGGCGATGAACAACGCCGCCGCCAGGCGGTTCTCGAAAATTTCCGCCATGAGTGGAAGCCGCTGTAGGTACCCCGGGCCGGCCATGATCACCATCGCGGCCAAAAGGCCGTCCGTCTTCCGGAGCATCGCTTCCACCGCGGTAAGCAAGACCACCGCCCCCCCCAGGGAATGTCCGACCAGGGTTACCTGCCGCAGTCCCTGGGAATCCAGAAAACGCAGCAGCCTGACGCTGTGTCCGCGGATGGAATAATCGGCTTGCCTCGGCTTGGACGAGGCCCCGGAGCCGAGTAGGTCGAGGAGGTAGAGTGTGTAGCGCTCGGCAGGGAACAGTGGCACCAAGTCGCACCACGTCTCGGATCTTGCGGCCAGACCGTGCACCAGGACGACCGCGGCGGGGCCGCTGCCGTAACGGCGGAATGCCAGGATCTCCGGTTCGGAAAGGCGGCAGTGCCGCAGAGGAAGGTCGGACAAGTCCATGTCAGGTAGTTTAACAGAAAGCGGCGGGAATCGTGACAGACGACAGCGAAAATTATGAAGTCTGTTACTATTAAAATCTACTATGAGTGGCGGTCGCGCTTCTGGACTTGAAGGAACCGCACAGACCGTAGAGCCGAACAAAACGTGGTGGAATGGTAAGCTTGCAGGCACAAGGCAGGCATAAAAAAAGCCCGATGATGTGAATCATCGAGCTTTTCCCGAAAAATAACTGACGTTCAAGTGGAACCTGCTCAATCCGTGAGGATGGTGTTTTGTTGCTTGGAGGTTTTCGTGGTTCCATCCGTATCAGGTTTTTTTATTCCATAACGGACGAGATTAAGAGCCTTCTCGGCTTGGCCTACCGGACGTCAGTTACCAACCCCAAATGTCGCTTCATGCATCTGGAGTTGTTTTAGATTTATTGTCAGAGATGTTGTTTATTGCTTCCCTCCATAAGAATCATTGTACTACCGGCACTTATGGCATTCAATACTTTTTTAAGCCTGCGAGGCGACCGCAGAGTACAGTTCCGGAGTGTTGACCTGGTGCCGACGCGAATTCTCATGATAAGCACGAATCGGGAAACGGCACCACAGCCGGCGGTCCCGATCGGGGCCGCCTGGGTGGCCGAAGCGCTGCGGCTGGCGGGGTTCCACGTACGGTTCCTGGACCTGTGTTTCCTGCCCGAACCTCTGGCGGCTGTCGAGGAAGCCCTCGCGGGATTCGAACCCGACGGCATCGCCCTTTCTGTCAGGAATCTGGACAACTGCAACCTCCTCGCCCCGAAGTCGTACCTGCCGGAGATACGGGACGTGGTCCGCCTGATCAAGGCCCGCTCCGGTGCCCGTATCCTGATCGGAGGAGCCGGGGTGAGCATCCTGCCGCACCAGGTCCTGGAGTACCTGCAACTCGATCACGCCGTGGTGGGGGAGGGGGAGCGGGCGGCGGTGCAGTTTTTCAGCGCGCCGGATGCCGACGCCGCCGGAAAGGTGCCGGGGGTAGTACGCAGGAAGAGGACGCATCGGCAGGATGAAGCTCCTGCCCCGACGGTTTCGGAAGCCTTCGTCATGCCGCGCCTGCACGGGTGGGTGGACGTCAGGAGGTACCTGGCCCGGGAGCCGGTGTTACCCGTGCAGGGCAAGCGTGGCTGCGCCCAGCGCTGCCTTTACTGCACCTACCGCATGATAGAAGGATCGAGCTGGCGGGTGCGGGATCCCGTCGAGGTGGTGGACGAAATCCTCGAGACCATGTGCCGCACCTCGGCGAGGGAATTCGAATTCGTGGACAGCATCTTCAACGAGCCGGAGGGGTACCTGGAACTGCTGCTGGAAGAGGTGCTGAGGCGCGGGGTGAAGGCCCGCTTCTGCGCCTCCTCGCTCTCCCCAAAAGGGGTGACGGAGGGGCAACTGCGGCTCATGGAGCGGGCGGGAATGACGTCGCTCGTGATCACCCCTGAGAGCGCGGCCGGGGCCACGCTGGCCGCCTTGCGCAAGGGCTTCGACGAGGACGAGGTGAACCGCGCCGCCGAGTTGCTCGGGCGTTCCCGACTGCGGGCGCTCTGGTGCTTTCTCATCGGCGCTCCCGAGGAGGACGAGGCGACGCTGGGGCGAACGGTGGATTTTCTCAACCGCCATGTCGGCGGCAAGGACGCAGCCTTCATCACCACGGGGATACGCATCTATCCGGGAACCGGGCTGCATCGGCTCGCCGTGCGGGAGGGGACGGTGCGGGCGGACGACGACCTGCTGATGCCGTCCTTCTATTTTTCTCCCAAGATCACCCCGCAGCGGGCCCGGGCCGTGCTGGACCGGAGCGTGCGTCACGGCCGCTGCATCCACCTCACCGACACCCAGGCCCCGGTCCTGGGCGCCCTGCGCCGCATCGGCGCCGCCGTCGGCCTGCCGACCCCGTTTTGGCGCTACGCGGGATACGCCAAAAGCTTGCTCAGTTGGCGGGAGGCGCCCCGGTAAGGCGGCAATAGTTACGTGTAATTTGTTCGAGGCCCTATGTCATTTATCCCCCGCAAAAGAACGACCCTCGAGTTTCTCGATCTTCCTCCCGAGGTATGCACCCTGGAGGAGTTGGAAGGAAGCCTCTCCGACCTGAGGACGGTGAACCGTTACCTGGGTGACACGCGGGCCCTGTTGAAGTACCTGTCCAGAAAGGTCCGGGGGCAGCGGCATATTTCCGTGCTGGATGTCGCGACCGGTTCGGCCGACCTGCCCGTGGCCATCGTGGAGTGGGCCAGAAAGAACGCCATCGGCATCAAGGTCACCGGCATCGACCTCAACAGCCGGACCATCGACATCGCGCGAGGGTACACCGTGGCATACCCGGAGATCAAGCTGCTGGTGGCGGACGCCCTGCAACTCCCCTTTCCGGACCACAGCTTCGACGTCGTGCTGTGCAGCAAGACCCTGCATCACCTGAAGGAGCCGGAAGCGGTAAGGGCGATGCAGGAGATGCTCCGGGTGGCGCGGCGAGGCTTCATCGTCATGGACCTGCGCAGGAGTTGGATCGCCTACGCCCTCATCTACCTGCTTACCAGGATCTTCACCCGCAACCGCATGACCCGCTACGACGGCCCCCTCTCGGTCCTCAAGGCCTTCACCGCGGGAGAACTCCGGGAATGGGCGGCAAAGGCCGGGGCGACCTCAGTCGAGGTCCACCGCGAGCCGTTCTGGCTGCTGGTGCTTTCCGGGGAGGGCGCATGAAACTGTCGGTCGCTACCAATTTCGAACCGGACCTCCTGCGGGCCCTGGAAGGGTACCCCGTCGCCGAACTGTTCGGCAAGCTCCCCTCGGACAGCGTGGGAGGAGGCCGGGCGTCCTTCATGCTGGCGCCTTTGAGCAAGGCCCGGTTCACGGCGCACGTGCGGGACGCCGCGCGCCGTGGCATCGGCTTCAACTACCTTTTGAACCCCGCCTGCATGGACAACCGAGAGTTCATCCGGAAAGGGCAGGCGGAGCTTGAAAGCCTGCTTGGCTTCGTCGAGGAGTCCGGCGCCACCTCGGTCACGGTCTCACTTCCCTTTCTGCTTCCCATCATCAAGAAGCGCCATCCGCGCCTGAGGGTGCGCGTCGGCGTCTACGCCCGGGTGGACTGCGTGGCGAAGGCGAGGTTCTGGGAGGATCTCGGGGCGGATTGCATCACCTTGGAATCGATCACGATCAACCGCGACTTCGCCATGCTGCGCTCGATCCGGGAGGCGGTCGGCCTGGAACTGCAACTGATCGCCAACTCCAACTGCCTCATCTTTTGCCCGCTGTCGGGGCAGCACATGGTGAACCTCTCCCACGCCTCGCAGCAGGGGCACGCGAGCCGCGGGTTCATGATCGATTACTGCGCGCTCAAATGTTCCGCGCTGAAGCTCGCCGATCCGTCGCACTACCTGCGTTCGGAATTCATCAGGCCCGAGGACCTCAAGGCGTACACCGACCTCGGCTTCAGCTCCTTCAAGATACTGGAGCGCGGCGCGCCGACCGACGTGCTGGCACGCCGGGTCCGGGCCTACGCCGAGGGGCGCTTCGATGGCAACCTGTTGGACCTGATCCAGCCCTACGGCTACAAGACCGACTCCCGTAAAGGTGGCGGCCCGTTGGATGTCAGGAGGTTCGTCCGGTTCTTCTTCAGGCCCATGGCCGTCAGGCAGGCTGGGCTCTTGCGCTTGAAGCGGCTGGCCGAGAAGCGCGGCCTGGTGGCCGGGCTTCAGTGGGACCCGGTTTACATCGACAACCGGCTTCTGGACGGTTTCCTCGATGGCCTGAGGGAAATAGATTGCCGGAGCAGTGATTGCTCCCGGTGCGGCTATTGTGAACGCTGGACCAGCCGGGCCGTGCGGGTGGATGAACGGTACCGGCAGGAGATGTCGCAGCTTTACCAGGAAGCTTTCCATGATATGTACTCCGGCGCGCTCTGGGGTATGGCGGGGAGGAGGGGAGAATGACCGACGCAGCCGTTACCGGGGGACAGCCTCCGGGAGGAAGAGCCTACGTAGCATCGATAGCGACCGCTGTACCGCGCTTCAGCGCGTGCCAGAGATTCGCGGCGGACCTGGTGCGGGAGCACTTCAAGGAAACGCTCACGCCGAGAAGCATGGGGCTCATTCGTGCCACCTTCGAGCACCCGAGTATCGAGAAGCGGCATTTCGCCGTGGAGCACCCCGCGGAGATTTTCAGCGAAACGCAGGACCAGCGGGTGGCCCGCTTCACGCGGGAGTCGGTGCTCCTGGCGGCCCAAGCCGTGAGCCAGGCGCTGGAAAAGGTGGGATTGTCCGTTCAGGAAGTGAACGGTTTGGTGGTAAACACCTGCACCGGGTATATCTGCCCCGGGATATCGACGTATCTCGCGCAGCATTTGGGGCTGTCCCCGCGCGCCAGGCTGTACGATCTCGTCGATAGTGGCTGCGGCGGTGCCATCCCCAACCTCCAGGTGGCCGAGTCGATGCTGAGGATGACGGGCGGGGTGGTGGTGAGCGTCGCGGTGGAAGTCTGCAGCGCGGCATTCCAGATGGGCAACGACCTGAGCCTGATCCTGTCCAACGCGCTCTTTGGAGACGGCGCCGCGGCCGCGGTGCTGTGGGAAAAGCCGGCCGGTTTCGAGGTGTGCAGTTCCGCCGGGCGTTACGTGCCGGAGCAGCGGGAGGCGATACGGTTCGTGCATAAGGAGGGGCAGCTGCACAACCAGCTCTCGACCGATCTCCCCAGGCTGGTGGGTAAGGCCGCCGCCCAGGTGGTGGACGATCTCCTAGAAAATTCGTCTGTCGAAAAGAGCGATATCGGAGGGTGGGCGCTGCACACCGGTGGCGAGAAGGTGATCAACGCGGTGCGGGACCAGGTGGGCATCCCGGAAGAGCGGCTCCTGGCAACGCGGCGGGTCCTGGCGCAATACGGCAACATGTCATCACCGACCGTGTGGTTCGTGCTGGAAGAGATGATGCGGGAGGGAATGCCGTCCGGCGGGTGGTGCGTCCTGCTCGCCTACGGTGCCGGCCTGTCGGCGCATGCCTGCTTGTTGAGGAAGGCGTAAAGGCAGGGGCTGGGGGCTGGCGGCTGCATATTTGCTGCTGGTGCCTCTGACGTGGAACGTAGAACGTAGAACGGCCGTTAAGACGTCAGAACCTGTGCCGTGACCGAAACTGGTCGCCGGTAAAAAAGCCCCGGACTAGGTCCAGGTTGTTCAAGAGCACCTTCAACCCGCCTTTCTCGCGTTTTCTCACGAAGTAGTTGCCGATGAACATGGAGGGGCTGAAGAAGGCCTTCAGATTCTCCCAGTTCATGATCCGGTTCAACTGCCCTACGCTGAGTCGCCTAGTCCTCACATTGCAGATGAACCCGGTGTACCGGCTCAGCCGGTCCGGGTTGGTCACCAGGCCCGCCGCCAAAAGCTCCTCCCTGATCCTGGTGCCGGGATACGGGGTCACGCACTGCACGTAGGGGAGGTCGATGCCCAGCCTCCGCGAAGCGCGGAACACCTCGCGAATCTCCTCCGGACCGTCGTCCGGGTTGCCGATGATGAATCCCCCCATCACGCCGATGCCGTGCTGCCGCAACAGGCGCACCGCCCGCTCCGTCTTCTCCCTGATGTCCCCCTTTTGAAAGAGAGCCAGGTTTTGAGGGAGCACCGACTCGATGCCCAGAAAGACCAAGGCGAAATTCGCCTTGGCCAGCGCGGGTATCAGTTCGGGATCGGCCACGATGCCGGCGACCGAGGCCTGTACCAGGTACTCCATGCTGTTCAGTCCGTGCTCCACGATGGCCCGCGCGAAGCTGGTGAAGCGGCGGCTGTCGAGGGTGATATTGTCATCCACCAGCAGCACGGTCCTGGTCCCCCTCTTTTGCAGGACCTTCAGGTCCTCTACGAACCGGTCGATGTTGTGGCAGCGGAAGCTGGTCCCGTACATCCCGGTGATCGAGCAGAAGGTGCAGGTCATGGTGCAGCCGCGCGAGGTCTCGACGCAGTCGAGCTTGCGGTCGAAATAGGTGAAACCGTCGAGGACGCGTGCGTTGCGGGCCGGCAGCGGGAGTTGGGCCAGATCAAGCAGTTCGGCGGGGGGATTGTGGATGAAGCTGCCATGACGGGGCCAGGATAAGCCGGGCACATCGAAGAAGGAGCGCTGGCCGTCCAGCGCCTCCAAAAGAGCGGGGACGGCGTGTTCACCCTCACCGCGCACCAGGAAATCGAAGGGGGGCGAACCTTCGGTGAGCTCCCGGTAGGCGAGCGTGGCGTGATAGCCCCCCAGCACCAGCTTGGCCTGGGGGAGGCAGCTCCGGCAGATCGACATCACCTTGAGGGCGCTTTCGTACTGGAAGCTCATGCTGCTGATGCCGACGACGTCCGGCCGGAACTCGCGCAGGAAGCGCTGCAGCCATGCCTGGATGTCGCGGTGCACCAGTACCAGGTCCACCACCTTGACCTCGTGCAGCTTGAGGTGGGCCGCGATCGAGCACAGCCCCAGGTTGGGGACCTTGATGATGCGGTGGAAGTTGTTGGCGGCGTCGGGCATCGCCAGAAGGAGTATCTTCATGCGCATCCTCGGGGGGCTTCGTTCATTGGAACCTAACGATTATAGAGGGCCCGATTCGATAAGCAAATTGGCGCAAGGGGTGGCGGGGAGGGGCAATGAAGATAAAATGTTCGTCATTAACCGGATGCTGCGGCGCGTGTGCCGCCGCAGCTGGAGGTGGACCATGGGCGAGAAGGAAGGCAGGCACGAAGAGGCACCCGTTGTGGTTATCGTGGAGCGGCGCAAGAAGAGGGAGACAGAGCTGAGTTCCGCTGAAGTTATGAAGATATTGAGAAAGAGGGCGGCCCGGGCGCGAAAAATTCCGCCTGTGGAATAAAGAAGCAGCATCGGTTACAGGAAAAGGCCCCCGCATCGGTGACATACAACGGAACCGTCGGGGGCCTTTCTCTGTCCGTGCCAGTCAAAACACGTCAGCGAGTTGCCTAAGCCACATAATAATGAAATAATATTACAATCCTACAGTTCCGGAGAGTAAGGTCATGCAGACCAAGCCTGTTGCACCTCAAAAAGTCGAGCAGGATGAGGATGTTTTCAACCTGGTGAATGAGCAAGAGCCCGCCCCTCAGAGCTTGCTCGAGATACCGCATATCTGCCCGGTGGTGAGTGTTGAGTCATCGAGTGCTCCCTCAGAGAATAATCCTCATTTCATAGACGGTGATGTGACGGTGATTGCGGCCCCGAGCGTCACCGGTGATGCGCAGCGTCCCAAAGCGGTGCAGCAGAAGGCCCTGAAGCAGGAGAAGGGGGGCAAGGCCGGCAAAGCCAAGAGCACCAAGGCGGCCAAGGAGGGGAAAGCTCCCAAGGCTGTCAAAACCGGCAAGGCACGTAAAGAGACTAAAGACACCAAAGCCGCCAAACCGGCCAAGGCGACGAAGACCGTCAAGCCTGCCAAGCCCAAAGTTGCCAAGCCCAAGGTCGCCAAGGCGGTCAAGGCGGTCAAGGCGGGTGCGAAGCAGCCGCCGAAACCCAAAGGCCCAGCCGGCGTCGAGCAGCCCGAATTCGACCTGGGTGAGAGCCGCTGGTACCTGAACCGCGAGCTGACCTGGCTCGAGTTCAACCGCCGGGTGCTGAACGAGGCGATGGACGAGCGCACCCCGCTGTTGGAGCGCCTCAAGTTCATCGCCATCGTCAGCTCCAACCTCGACGAATTCGCCATGAAGAGGATCGGCGGTCTGAAACAGCAGATCGGCGCCGGCCTGCACGACCTCACCCTGGACGGCCGGACGCCGCGCCAGCAGGTCGCGGAGTGCAACGCCTTTGTCCGGGAGATCGAGGCGACCAAGAGGGAAGCCTTCCGCGAAGTGAGGGAACTCCTGGAGGGGAAGGGCATCGTCATCGAGAGCTATGAAACGCTCTCGCTCAAAGAGAAGAAACAGCTGCGCGAACACTACTACCGCAACATCTATCCGCTGCTGACCCCACAGTCGATCGACCCGGCCCATCCCTTCCCGTTCATTTCCAACCTTTCGCTCAACCTCCTGGTGACGCTGCGCTACCCGAAATCGCGCGAGCACTCGCTGGCGCGGGTCAAGGTGCCCATTGGCCTTGGGACGCCGCGCTTCATCCGGGTCGGCAAGGGGGACCACTTCATCCCCATCGAGCAGGTCATGATGAACAACCTGGACATGCTGTTCCCGGGCATGCTGATCGTCTCCTGCGAGATCTTCCGGGTCACCAGGAACGCCAACACCGAGAAGGACGAGGAAGAGGCGGACGACCTGATGTCGATGATCGAGTCGGAGTTGAAGGAGCGCAAATTCGCGCCGATCGTCCGGCTCGAGGTGGGAGCGGGGATGGAGCCGCTGCACCGCGGCCGCCTGGCGGCCGAGCTGGAACTGGACGAGGAAAACGACGTCCTGGAGGTTTCCGGGATGCTGGCCCTGCGCGACCTGTTCGAGATCTCGAAGCTGGATTACCCGCGCCTGCACGACCCGCCGCACCACCCCATCGATCACCCGCAGCTTCCCGCCGAGAGGAATATCTTCCACACCATCCGGGACCTCGGTTCGCTGCTTTTGCAGCACCCCTACGTTTCCTTCTCCACGTCGGTGGAGCGCTTCCTGCGCGAGGCCGCCAACGACCCCAAGGTGCGCGCCATCAAGATGACCCTGTACCGCACCTCCATCCAGGGGCGCATCATCGACGCGCTGGTGCAGGCGGCGCAAAACGGCAAGCAGGTGGCGGTGGTCGTGGAGCTGAAGGCGCGCTTCGACGAGGCGACCAACATCCACCTGGCCGAGGTGATGGAGCAGGCGGGAATCCACGTCACCTACGGCGTGGTGGGGCTGAAGACGCACTGCAAGGTGATCCTGGTGGTGCGCCAGGACTTCCAGGGGCTCAGGCGCTACGTTCACATCGGCACGGGGAACTATCACACTGACACCGCCCGCATCTATAGCGACATCGGCATCATCACCTGCGACGACGCCATCGCCCAGGACGTTACCGAGCTCTTCAACTACCTGACCACCGGCTTCACGGCGAAACGCAACTACCGCGCGGTCATGCCGGCGCCCAAGCTGTTGAAGAAGGCGCTGCTCACGCGCATCGAGCGGGAGGTCGAACTGCACCGGCAAAACGGCGGCGGGTTGCTGAGGTTCAAGATGAACGCGCTGGAGGACGGCGACATCGTCAAGGCGCTGTACCGCGCCTCCATGGCGGGGGTGAAGATCGACCTGTACGTGCGCGACACCTGCCGGCTGCGCCCCGGCGTCCCGGGGCTGTCCGACACCATCCGCGTGGTCAGCATCGTGGGACGCTTCCTGGAACATGCCCGGATCTACTACTTCAGAAACGGCGGCGCCGAGGAGTACTTCATCTCTTCCGCCGATGCCATGAAGCGCAACCTCGAGGCGCGCGTGGAAGTCCTCTGCCCGGTCACGGCGCCGGAGTTGACCGCTGAACTGCGCGCCGTGCTCGATTGCCACGATGCCGACCACCGTTCCGCCTGGGACATGCAGGGCGACGGCAGCTACGTGCAGCGCCGGCCCGCGGAGGGTGAGAGCGGTGAAGGGATCCACCAGATGCTGATAGCTCAGGCGCAGCAGCGGCTGAAGGAAGCTCTGAAACAGAAGAAGAAGCCGATGCAGAAATAGCAGGTGAGCAATGGATACGTTGTCAGATGACAGGGAAATCTAAAAGGGATAGCATATTCGATGTGCCGGTTCAGGAGCGGCGCACTCCAGAGAAACAACAGGGGGAACCTGATGGAATCGAAAGATAAGTGTATCTGTGCAGGGGACCACGAACATCACATCTGCTTTTTGCACAGCAAAGGTCTGGTCGATGAAGTTGAGAAGCTCACCGACAACCCGACGGTGACCTGTGCGATCTGCCTGGTCAACGCCAATTCTCCCGACAACGTCTGCTCGCCGACCACGCTGGGAGGCGGCTTCAAGTATTCGGACATGCAGGGGAGCAAGAAGATCATCTGCGAAAGCGTGACCGTGATTTCAGATGAGGATAAGAAGGAAGAGTAAAGTACCCACCTCCTGGGGGAGGAGTCCGAGCGTGAGGGCAAAACTAAAGGCGGCCCCGGTAGTTACCGGGGCCGCCTTTGTTGTTCATGCTGCTGTTTGTTCGATTACCCGAGGATCTGCTTCAGGTCGCCTTCGGCGGTGCCGATCGGGCCGATGTTGAAGTTCTCGACCAGGAAGTTCAGCACGTTCGGGGTGATGAAGGCCGGCAGGCTCGGTCCGAGCTTGATGTTCTTCACGCCCAGGTGGAGCAGGGTGAGCAGGATCGCCACCGCCTTCTGCTCGTACCAGGAGAGGATGAAGGAGAGCGGCAGGTCGTTGACGCCGCAGTTGAAGGCGCCGGCCAAGGCCACGGCGATCTGGATCGCGGAGTAGGCGTCGTTGCACTGGCCGATGTCCAGCAGGCGCGGGATGCCGCCGATGTCGCCGAAGTCGAGCTTGTTGAAGCGGTACTTGCCGCAGGCCAGGGTCAGGATGACGCAGTCGCTCGGAACCTGCTCGGCGAACTCGGTGTAGTAGTTACGGCCGGTTTTGGCGCCGTCGCAGCCGCCGATCAGGAAGAAGTGACGGATCTGGCCGGCTTTGACCGCGTCGATGACCTTGTCGGCCACGCCGAGCACCGCGTTGTGCCCGAAGCCGGTGAGGATCTCCTTGCCCGGGGCTTCTTCGAAGCCGGGGAGGGAGAGCGCCTTCTCGATGACCGGGGAGAAGTCCCAGCCGTTGATGTTCTTGACGTCCGGCCACTGGACCAGGCCCCAGGTGAAGAGACGGTCTTTGTAGCTCTCGGCCGGGCGCTGGATGCAGTTGGTGTTGAAGATGATGGCGCCGGGGAAGTCGACGAATTCCTTGGCCTGGTCCTGCCATGCGCCGCCGAAGTTGCCGGCCAGGTGGGCGTACTTCTTGAGGCCCGGGTAGCCGTGGGCGGGGAGCATCTCACCGTGGGTGTAGATGTTGATCCCTTTGCCTTCGGTCTGCTTCAGGAGCTCTTCGAGCATGCGCAGGTCGTGGCCGGAAACGAGGATCGCCTTGCCCGCCTTGGTGCCGAGCTGTACCGGGGTCGGTACCGGATGGCCGAAGCTGTCGGTGTTGGCCTTGTCCAGGAGTTCCATGGTGACCAGGTTGATCCGGCCGCACTCCATGGAGAGGCCGACGTAGTCCATGAGGCCCAGTTTGAGGTCGAGGGTGGCGGCGAGAGCCTTGTGGGTGAAGGCGTAGATCTCGTCGTTTTCGAGGCCGATCACCAGGGCGTGGTGAGCGTAGGCCGCGTAGCCCTTCATGCCGTAGATGAGGATTTCCTTGACGGAGTGGACGTCGGCGTCGATCTCTTCGCTCTTCACACCGTGCTTGGCGCCCAGGGCGACCAGCTCGGAGGTGGTGCCGGCGTGGAAGGGCTGTGCCGCCTCGGGTACGGTGCCGGTGTAGGGGGCGCCGTTGGCCTTCTCGTAGAGCGCCTGTGCCTGGTTGCGCAGGGTGGCGGCTTCACGGACCAGCTTGGCGATTTCCTCGGCGTCGAAGTCGACGTTGGTCACGGTGGTGAAGAGGCCGTCCAGCATGAAGCGGTCGATGGCTGCATCCTTGGCGCCTTTCTCGCGGGCGAGGTCGGCCCAGAAGGCGATCCCTTTCAGGTTGTAGATGAGCAGGTCCTGCAGAGCCGCTACTTCCGGCTTCTTGCCGCAGACACCGACTTTGGAGCAACCACCGTTGGCGGCTTGTTCACACTGGTAGCAAAACATGTTGTCCATCACTTCCTCCTTAGCGTTGTTTTGAGTTGACGTTCCCATACCGAAAAGGTTCTTCAAAAAGGTCTTCATCCATTCTCCTGGCTTTGCTTTGATCTGTTGAAGCGGTCCCTGTGGCAGCCGTCGGCTCCTGTGCACCGCTTCGATGATGTGACTGTAACGGCTAATGTCGACCGCGACCTTGACCTAAGTCATAAAAACCGGGTTTGTGGGTTTGGGGATCTTTTTTGTCTTGTGGGCGGCGATGGGAGTTATGGGAATGATGGGAATGATGGGAATGATGGGAGCTCGACGATGGGGGGCGGGAGAGGGGGGGAAGGGGTGAAGCTGGCATCGCACGGCGGGACCGTGCGACGCCGGCTCAGTGAACGACGCTGCCTACCATCGCTTTGTAGATGTCGGGACGGAGCACGAACTGCAACCTCGATGAGGTGGCCGTGCCAAAGGCTATCGCCTGCTCGCCGCCGATGTAGTTGTTGAGATGGTAAATGGGACGCAGGTTGAAGCCCAGCCGCCCCAGGTCGGCCTCGAAGACGCGACCGTACTTGGAGGCCAACTCGGACACCCGATCCCAGGTGCCTAACATTTCCAGGGGGATGGCTACCCCGTCCGCTACTCGAATAAGTTCCTGCATGCCGTGTTCCTCCTGACTACTGAGGCTTTTATCGGCAGGCACGCCCGGAACTTGAGGGCTTAGCTGCGCAGGACGTCCAGGGTGGCAACGGCGCTGCGGGCGGGGCAATCCCCCTCGGCACAAGTGGTGAGAAACTTCAACAGTACCAGCCCGGCTCCCAAAAGCCCCAGTATCAGGAGCACCACGCCCTGCCAGCCGAAGGAGGTCCAGAACACACCGCCGACGGTGCCGGAAACGCTGGAACCGAGATAGTAGAAAAAGAGATAGAGGGAGGCGGCTTGCGCCCGGGCGGTCTTGGCGCGGCTCCCGACCCAGCTGGAGGCGATGGTGTGGGCGCCGAAGAAACCGCAGGTGAATATGGCGATGCCGGTGACGATGGTGCCGAGGTCACGGCTAACGGTGAAAACCGCCCCGGCGACCATGGTGGCAATGGTGAGAAAGAGCATCCGGCCCCGTCCGAAGCGCTCCACCTGCACCCCGATCATGGAGGAGCTGAAGGATCCCAGCATGTAGACCAGGAAGATCAGGCTCACCAGTGAGGCGGGGAGGTGGTACGGCGCCCCCAGAAGCCTGAAGGTGATGTAGTTGTAGAGGGTCACGAAGCTCCCCATGATCAGGAAGGAGATCCCGTACAGGCAGATGAGCCCCGGGTCCTGCAACTGCCGGTACAGGGAGCTGAACAGGTAGCGCGCGGCGAACGGACGCTTCTTGAAGTTCTCGGAAGGGGGAAGGCTCCTGGCGAAATAGAGGCTCAGCACGAAGCAGACCGCGCCGATGACGGCAAGGGCGGTGCGCCAGGAGGTCGCTTCCGCCATGGTGGCCGTGAAGATCCTGCCGGTCATGCCACCGATGGCGTTGCCGCTGATGTAGAGGCCGATGGCCGAGGTGAGCGAAGCGGGGGCGATCTCCTCGCTGAGATAGGCGAGGGCGACGGCGGGAAGGCCCGCCAGTGCGATCCCCTGCAGGAACCTCACCGCGACCAGTTGCTCCAGGCTCTGGGTCTGGGAGGTGAGGTAGGCCAGGACCGAGGTGGTCACCAGCGAAGCGACCATCACGGTTTTTCTCCCCAGGGTCTCGGAGATGGTGCCGGCGAACAGCATGGAGACGGCGAGGGCGCAGGAGGTGACCGAAAGCGGCAGGCTCGCGAACATGGCGTTGACACCGAACTCGCGGGTGAAGACCGGCAAAAGCGGCTGCACGTCGTAGAGCGTGATGAACGTGACGAAGCCCGCGCAGAAGAAGGCCCAGTTGATCTGCCGGTATCTTTTGGTGCCGCTCTTGATGGATCCCATTTTTCTCCCCGTGGTCAGCCGCCGTTTCCAAGCAACTATAGTCTTTGCTGTGTCATAAGAAAAATATATAATGCTTATCGCTTCGATAGTAATTATTTATTTACGGGGTCGACATGGACATCAGGCAGTTGCGGTACTTTCTCGAGGTGGCGCGGCTCAGCAACTTCACCAAGGCGGCGGAGTCGCTGCGCATCGCGCAGCCGGCCGTCAGCATGGCGGTGAAGAAGCTGGAGGAGGAGCTGGACCTGGTCCTGTTCAACCGCCAGGACAAGAAGGTATCGCTCACGGCGGAGGGGGAAATCTTCCTGTCCCACGCCCGGCGCATCCTGGATGACCTGCGCGGCGCCGAGCTGGAGATGGCCGAGCTGAAGGGGCTCACCAGGGGCGAGGTGAGAATCGGCATCACCCCGATGATCAGCGCCTACTTCTTCCCCGACATCTTCCGCGACTTCAAGAGGGCCTACCCGCAGTTGAGCATCTCCGTGCTCGGGGAGGGCTCGGGGCGGATCCAGAAGATGATAGGGGAGGGGGAGCTGGACATGGGGGTGGTGGCGGGGGGAGGAAGCGCACCCTTTCCCCCTTCGCTGGAGGTGCGCCGTTTCCTGCGCGAGGAGATCGTGGTCTGCGTGCCGCTGGACCACCCCTTCGCCGGCCGCCAGGCGGTGACGCTCGCGGAGTTCATCGGGGAGCCGCTGGTCTTCTACAAGGAGGGGTACTACATCAGGGAGTTCTTCCTGGAGGCGCTTAAGGGAATCGGCAGCGCGCCCAGGATCATCTTCGAGACCAACCTCTTCTCGCTGGTCAAGTCGCTGGTGCGCAACGGCACCGGGATATCGATCTTCCTGAAGATGGTCGTGGCCGACGACACGGATCTGGCCGCGGTTTCCTTCGATCCGCCGCTGCACCTCGACCTGCTCATCGCCTGGAAAAAAGACACCTACCTTTCCCTCGCCAACCGCGCCTTCGTCGATTTCCTGCTGGAGCACGCCCCGGGAGAGCGGCAGGGGCGGCAGCGGTAGCCCTTCTCACATCGGCTGCAGCAGTTCCATCAACTTCCCCGCGATCTTCTTGGGGGGGAGGACGAAGTCGACGGCGCCGGTCTGGGCGGCGGCCTTGGGCATGCCGTAGATGGTGGAGGACTGCTGGTCCTGGGCCATGGTGATGCCCCCGATCTGGTGGATGTGCTTGATCCCGTCGGCGCCGTCGCGTCCCATGCCGGTCAGCACGATGCCGATCAGCCTCCCTTTGAGCGGCTTGGTGAGGGAGAGCATGGTGACGTCCGCCGCCGGCTGCACGTAATTGACCCGGGGCCCCTCGCACAGGACGACTCGGTTGTTGCCGGTCAGCTGGAGATGGAGCCCACCCGGCGCCATGTAGACGTGGCCTGTTTTCAGGAACTCGCCGTCCTCGGCCAGCTTCACCGGCATCGAGGCGACCGCTGCCAGCCCCTGGGCGATGCGGTAGTCCATCTGCGGCGTGATGTGCAGGACGATGACGAAAGCTGCATCCAACGGCGGCAGTTCCTTGAACAACGCCTTGAGCGTCAGCGGTCCTCCGGTGGAAACCCCTATGACCACCAGGTTCCTGCTACTCATGGTCGGCCGGGGCGTTCAGCAGGGTGAGGTAGTACTCGACGGAATCAAGCAGCTCGTCCGGGCTGAAGGGCTTGGTCATGTAGTCGGAGACGTACTCCTGCAGCCCCTCCATCTTGGAGTCGGGCTCCCCCATGCCGGTCAGCATGACGATGACGTTCCCCGGATACAGCCCCCGGTCCACGATCTCCCTGATGGTGTCCCAGCCATCCATGTCGGGCATCATGATGTCCATGAGGATGACCCCCCGGAACCCCGCCTCCAGTTGTTCCAGGCACTCCGGCCCGCCGGACGCGCTGGCCAACTCTAGCTGCGCCGACTCGCAGATGATGTCCACCGATGCCCTGACGTACTCGTTGTCGTCTACGATCATTACCCTTCTGTTCATGACGGTGGTTCCTTTTGTTCCGGCGCCGCGGCGCCTTGCTGTGCTTCGATGAGCTGGGCCATGGCCCGGTGGTCCAGCGGTGGCGGCTCGTCCTGGGGCGGCTTGACCTGGTACAGCATCTCGTTGATCCTCGCCATGAACTGCTCCAGGGTGAACGGCTTGGCCAGAAAGATCGCCTCCTGGCGCGGCGTTTCGTCCTGCGGCACCATCGCGTTGGTGTACCCCGAGATGTAGAGCACCGGGAGGGCGGGGTAGCGTTCCAGCAGCTTCTCGTACAGCTCGGGGCCGGTCATCTCCGGCATGACCACGTCGGTCGCCAGCAGGTCGATCCCCTGTTCCTCCGCTTCCGCCAGTTCCAGCGCCCGGGACGGGGTCTCGGCGACCAGGACCCGATAGCCGAAGGAGGCGAGCAGGTCGGCGGCCACCTCGCGGATCATCTGGTTGTCCTCGACCAGCAGGATCGCCCTCTCCGTGGCGTTCTGCTCGGGCGGCGCCACCCCGGCGGGCGGGCGCATGATCGGCTCGGCCGAACTCGCGCTGGCGGGGAGGAAGATGGAGAACCTGGTGCCCTGCCCGGGGCGGCTCTTGACGTCGATGCAGCCGCCGTGGTGCTTGATCACGCCGTAGACCGTGGCGAGGCCCAGCCCGGTGCCCCGGCCGCTCTCCTTGGTGGTGAAGAACGGCTCGTACATGTGCCGGAGCGTCTCCTCCGCCATGCCGCAGCCGTCGTCGCTGAAGGCGAGCAGGATGTAGTGGCCGGGCTTGGCGACCGGGTGCTGCCGGTGGAACTCCTCGTCCAGGATCAGGTGGCCGGTTTCGATGCAGATGGAGCCGGTTCCCTCGATGGCGTCCTGCGCGTTCAGGATGAGGTTGAGCAGCACCTGTTCCAGCTGGCCGCGGTCCGCCTGCACCTTGGCGGCGCCCGGGGATAGCAGCAGGTCGATCTGGATGTTGTCCCTTACCGTGGCGCGCATGATCTCCCTAAAGGATGAGATCACCTCGTTCAAATCCAGCAGGTTCATGTGCAGGACCTGCTTGCGCCCGAAGGAGAGGAGCTTCTGGGTCAGGTCGCTCGCCTTGTGCGCAGCCGAACTCATGGACTGGATCATGCGTGTCTGCGGGCTCCCCTCGGGAGAGATCCTGAGCAGCATGTCGGCGTAGACGATGATCGGCGTGAGCAGGTTGTTGAAGTCGTGGGCAACGCCGGCGGCCAGCTGTCCCACCGCCTCGATCTTCTGGCTGTGGCGCAGCTGCTCTTCCAGGACGTGGCGCCCCTCGTCGGCCCGCACCCGGCTGATGGCGATGCCGGCCAGATGGGCCGCCGACTCCAAAAGGTGCAGATCCTCCTTGCCGGGCGCGCGCGGTTCCCGGTGGTACACCGCCAGGGTCCCCAACAGGGTGCCGTTACTGGCGAAGACCGGCTCGGACCAGCAGGACCTGAGACCTGCATCCCGCGCCGGTTGGAAGTTGTGCCAGTACGGATGCGGTTCGAGGTCCTCGACCACGACGCGCTGCCGCAGGAAGGCCGCGGTGCCGCACGATCCCTTCCCCTTGCCGATCCTCACCCCGTCCACCGCCTGGTTGTATTCGAGCGGCAGCGAGGGGGCGCAGCCGTGGCGCAGTCTCGCGCCGGACTCGTCGACGAGGAGTATGGAGCATAACGATCCGGGCAGGCAATCCTCCACGAACTGCACGACATCCACCAGCAGGTCATCCAGTTCCGCGTCGCTTGCGATCCGTTCCAGCGCCTTCAGGCGGCTGCGCTCCCGCTGTTCGGCGAGCGCCAGTTCCGTCCGCTGCCCCTGGACGATGCGCTGGGTTTCCTCCAGGCGACCCAGGTGGGAGAACAGGATGCGGGTCAGGATCACGATCACCACGCAGAGCACGAGGATCAGCAGCGATTGCCGCACCTGCTCGCCGGCCGCCGGTCCGCTGTCTCCCAAAGCGAAGATGCCGATGACCGCGCCGATGACGATGCCGACGGCGATGCCGATGCGGATTTTCAATTGCGCCATGGAGAGAAGTTTCATATCTGGTGGCTTTCCTCCTGGATTTGCACCGGCCCGCCCGCGGGCTCTTGCTGCCCGGCCTGCTTCAACGTGAAGAACATGGTGGTGCCGCTGCCGGCCCCGGGGCTCGTCGCCCAGAGCCTCCCCTCGTGGTTGGCAACGATCCTGCGGCAGATGGCGAGCCCCAGCCCCTGCGTGTTCAGGTCGTGCCGCGCGGCGTCGGCCTTGTAGAACTCGTCGAAGACCCGGGTGAGCTGCTCCTGGTCCAGGCCGATGCCGTCGTCCTGGACCGAGACCTCCACCTCGGCCCCCTTGCGCTCGGCGGAGATGATCACCTTGCCGTTTTGGGCGGCGTAGCGCGCGGCGTTGCTGAGCAGGTTCTTGAACAAGAGCGTCAGCTGCTCCGCCGATCCCCGCACCTGGAGTTCGGGGGGGATCGCGTTGCAGCAGATCACCCCGCGCTGCGCCAGGGCCGGGGCCATCTCGCCCAGGGCGCTCTCCGCCGCGGCGCAGAGGCTGACCGGAATCAACCGGGGGGGGCTCGATGAGATCCGCACCAGGTCGAGCGCCTTGCCGGCGAGCCCCTGGATCTGGTTGACGCACTGCTGGCAGATCTCCAGCATCCTCTCCACGCCCGGATCGCTCACCTTAGCCCGGATCAGGGGCATCAGGGCGAAGAGCGGGGTGAGCGGGGTGTTCAAGTCGTGGTTCAACTGGACCATCAGGGACTCGATCATGCGCGAGTGGTGCTTTTGCGCCTCGAGGCGGCGGCTCTCCTGCTCGACCGCCTTGCGCTCGGTGATGTCGAGGATCACCCCGACCAGCCCCCTGGCGACACCGTTGTCGTCCCTGACCGCGGCCTTATGGAAGATCACGTCGCGCACGCTGCCGTCGGCGTAACCCACCTGGGACTCGTAGACCTGGATCCCCGGTGCGTCGATGATTTTCTGGTCCATTTCGTGGTACTTGCGGGCCAGTTCCGGTTCCCACAGGTCGAAGACCGAGTGCCCCAGCAGCTGTTCGCTGCTGAGCCCCACGTAGCTTTGGAACGCCTTGTTGCACAAGTTGTAGCGTCCCTGTTCGTCCTTGGAGAAGATGGGGCTCGGTATGGTGTCCATGAGCTGTTGCTGGAAGTTCAGCTGCCTCTTGATCGCGTTCTCGGAGCGCTTGCGGTTCAGGCCGAGGATGACGACGCAGAGCACGAATATCGCCGCCAGTACCCCGTTGACGGCCCCGATCTTCACGTTGATCCGGTCGTAGCGCGCCAGGTATTCGCTCTGCTTCACCCCCACGAACAAGGCGCCGATCACCTTGCCGTTTAAGTCCCGGATCGGGTCGTAGGCGGTGAAGTAGGGGGCGCCGAGGATGTTCGCCTCGCCGCGGTACCGGATGCCATCCTTGAAGATGGCGTCGTAGGCAGGACCGGTCAGCCTGGTGCCGATGGCCCTGGTGCCGTCCTCCTTGAGTACGTTGGTGGCGATCCGGGTATCGCCCATGAAGATGGTGGCCCTGCTGCCGGTGATGCAGAAGATCTTGTCCGGCAGCTCGTTGGCGTCGTTCAGGACGTAGTAGTCGCCAAGGATCATCCTGCCGCCTTCGATGTGGAAGTTCCGCCCGCGACGGTTCATCTGCTCCCAGAAGGCCATCATGCTGTTTTCCTGCTGCCGGTTGGCCTGGCGCACCGCCTCCTCATGGATCTGGTCGAGCATGAGGTGGTTGCCGACGATCATCACCACCGCCACCATCAGCGCGCTGATGAGGAGGGGGATCGATATCTTGTCCCGTGCTGCGTTGAGGAACTTCACGTTCATCTCCCGGCTGTGCCCCTTTTCCCCCGCGTCACACCCTGAAACTGCGCTTGCCGTGGGAGGCCAGCCACCCCATCAGTCGTCCTGCCATGTCCGAGAGCGGGACCACCTCGTCGACTCCCCCCCGTGCGATCGCCTCGCGCGGCATGCCGAACACGACGCAGCTCTCCTCGTCCTGGGCGAAGGTCCGCGCGCCGGCGTTGTGCATCTCCAGCATCCCGGAGGCGCCGTCATCCCCCATCCCGGTCATGATGATGCCGAGGCTGTTGTCCGCGGCGCAGTTGGCGGTGGAGCGGAACAGCACGTCCACCGAGGGGCGGTGGCGGGAAACCGGCGGGCCGTCGTCGAGGGCGATGGTGTAGTTGGCGCCGCTTCGGGAGAGCATCATGTGCCGGTTGCCGGGCGCGATGTAGGCGTGCCCCGGCAGCACCCGCTCCCCGTGCTCGGCTTCCTTGACCGCGATGGCGCACAGGCCGTCCAGCCGGGCCGCGAAGGTCCGGGTGAAGGTCTCGGGCATGTGCTGGGTGACCAGTATGGCCGGGCAGTCGGCGGGGAGCGCGCTCAAAAAGACCTTGAGCGCCTCGGTGCCGCCGGTGGAGGAGCCGACCGCCACCACCTTTTCCGTGGTCGAGAAGTGCTGGTGCCGGTTGGGGAGCACCGCGTCCGCGGAGAGTTTCGCGTCTACGGCCCTGGGCGAGCCGTGCCCCGCTTTCTTCCTGAAGGAGAGCTGGGCGCAGCGGATCTTTTCGGTGAGCTCCTGGGCGTACTCCAAAAGCCCGTTGCGGATGTCGATCTTCGGCTTGGTGATGAAGTCGAAGGCGCCCAGCTCCAGCGCCTTCAGCGTCACCGCCGAGCTCTTCTCGGTGAGCGAGGAGACCATCACCACCGGCATGGGGCGCAGCCTCATCAGCTTTTCCAGGAAGGCGAGCCCGTCCATCTTGGGCATCTCCACGTCGAGGGTGAGCACGTCCGGGTTCAGTTCCTTGATGCGTTGCCGGGCCGCCAGCGGGTCCGGTGCCGTCCCCACCACCTGGAGGTCGGGGGAGGCGTTGATGATCTCGGTCAAAAGCGACCGTATCAGGGCGGAGTCGTCTATTACCAGCACCTTGATGGGCATTCAGTATCTTCCTGCGTGCAGGGCGCGCATCCTTTTCACCAGGGCGCGGCCGGTCTTGGGGAAGAACACCACCTTTCTGGGGCAGCACTCCCCCAGGTCCGAGGCGATGATCGGTATCCCCTGTTTCTTCAAGTAATCGACGGCGAAGGCCGCGTTGTTGCCGCCGATGTCGGTGCTGCTTTCCATCACCCGTCCTGCCCCGAACAGCTTCGCCGCCAGCCGCTTGCGGTTTGCCCCCAGCAGTTCGAGCTGCTCCAGCAGGCGCCGCATGGCGCAGCTCCCGTAGCGGGCGCAGCTTCGGGAGTTGTCGTCGCATGCGCCCGAGCAGGGGGTGGCGCTGTCGCCGCGCACCAGTTCCGGCAGCATGAAGTGGTTCATCCCGCCGATCCCGAGTTCGAGATCGTAGAGGCATACCGAGACGCAGGAGCCGAGCAGCGTGGTGATGGCGACCGCCTCGCCGGTGGCGTAGAACTCACCGGCCACGATCTTCACCGCAACCGTCCTGAACTCCGGGTCGAAGTAGCTGAGCCGCCCCTGGCCCGGGTGTCTCGATCTTTTCCCGCCTGTCTTCCTCTTGTGCGGCACCTTCAACTCCTCAAGGCGTAGGTCGTGTTGCCGCAGACCCGGAACAGCTCCTGGGCATGGTGCAGGCTCTCGGAGTGACCCACGAAGAGAAGTCCCTCCGGGTGCAGTACCCGGGAGATCCGCTCCAGCACCGCGAGCTGCGTGGGCCTGTCGAAATAGATCATCACGTTGCGGCAGAAGACGAAATCGAATTTCCCCCGCATGGGCCACTGCTCGTCCAGCAGGTTCAGTCTTTTGAAGGTAACCACCCGGCGCAGCTCCTCCTTCACCCTGATGAAGCCGTCGTTGTTCCCTTCACCCCTGAGAAAGAAGCGCTTGCGGTACGGTTCCGGGATCTTGGGCAACTGGTCCACCGGGTAGACCCCTTCGCTCCCCTTGCCGAGCACGTTGGTGTCGATGTCGGTGGCGAGGATGCTGACCCCGGCGCCGGCCGGCAGCGCATCGAGCGCCGTCATGGCGATGGAGTAGGGCTCCTCCCCGCTGGACGAGGCGCAGCTCCAGATGGTGACCGGCCTCCGGTCCCGGTGCTGGCGCAGGCGTTCGGAAAGGAGCCGGAAGTGGTGCGGTTCCCGGAAGAAGGAGGTCATGTTGGTGGTCAGGGCGTTGATGAACGCCTCCACCTCCTGCGGGTCGCCGCTTTCCACCAGGTCCAGGTAGCGCGCGAAGCTGTCCACCCCCCTGGCCCGCAGCCGGCGCGCCAGCCGGCTGTAGACCATGTCCATCTTGCCGGGCGCGAGGGAGATCCCCGCGTTTCGGTAGATGAAGCCGCGTACCCGGGCGAAGTCTTCAGCGGTGAAGCGGTATTGGAAGTTGCCCCATCCCTGCTCCGCGGCGCCGGGAGCCGTGGCGCCTCCCCCGGACGTCAGGGGGCGCCCCGGTTCTGTGGACGTCTGGGGTCTCAGAACTCCTTCCAGTCATCGTCGACTTCCGCGGCCTCGGCGGACCGGGATGGACGTTGTTCCTGCGCTTTTACCCCTGCCGCCACCGCCACGGGCTTTATCTTCCTCTCGGACGCCTTGGGCTTCGCCGCGGCGTGGGTCAGTTTGCGCTTCTCCGGAGCGGCGGGGCCGCCGCTTTTTTGCCCCTGCTCCAGGGTGAAGCGCGCCACCACGGCCACCAGCTGCTGGGCCTGTTCCTCGAGCGATTCCGCGGCGGCCGCCGCCTCCTCGACCAGGGCGGCGTTTTGCTGGGTGACGTCGTCCATCTGGGTGATGGCGGTGTTCACTTGCTCGATGCCGCTGGACTGCTCCAGCGAGGCCGCCGAGATCTCGGCCATGATGTCGGTCACCCTCTTGATGCTGGTGACGATGTCCTGGGTGGTGCGTCCCGCCTCCTCCACGAGGCGACTGCCGTCCTGCACCTTGGAGACCGAGTCCTCGATGAGGGCCTTGATCTCCTTGGCGGCCGCGGCGCTCCTCTGGGCGAGGCTTCTCACTTCGGCGGCGACCACGGCGAACCCTCTTCCCTGCTCGCCGGCGCGCGCCGCCTCGACCGCGGCGTTCAGGGCGAGGATGTTGGTCTGGAAGGCGATGCCGTCGATGACGCCGATGATGTCCGAGATCTTCTTGGAGCTGTCGGTGATGCTCTCCATGGTGCGCACCACCCGAGTGATCACCTCGCCACCCTTGACCGCCACGCCGCTGGCGTTGATGGCGAGCTGGTTGGCCGCCTGGGCGTTGTCCGCGTTCTGCTTCACCGTCGAGGTGAGCTCCTCCATGCTGGAAGCGGTCTCCTCCAGGGCGCTGGCCTGCTCCTCGGTGCGCTGGGACAGGTCGGCGTTGCCCGCCGCGATCTCCTCGGTCGCCGTGGCGATCGATTCGGCGCCGGTTCTCACGTCGCCCACGATATGCGCGAGCCCCTCGTTCATCTCCTTGAGCGAGGCGAGCAGTTCGCCGGTCTCGTCCTTGCTCTCCACCGCGATCTGCGCGGTGAGGTCCCCCGAGGCGATGCGCTTGGAGGCGGCGATGGCCTGGTCCAGCGGCTCCTTGATCCTGCGCGCCGTGAACCAGGCGAAGAGGAAGATGACCACGGCCAGCGCTGCGGTGCCGCCGATGATCTGCCACTTCATCTTGTTCATCTCGGCGGTTACGGTATCGACGTAGATGCCGCTCCCCACGATCCAGCCCCACTCCTTCATCAGCATGACGTAGGAGATCTTGGGGACCGGGACGGTGGAGCCGGGCTTGGCCCACATGTAGTCCACCACGCCTTCGCCCTTCTCCTTGCAGACGTTGACGAACTCGACGTAGAGCCTTTTGCCGTTGGGATCCTTGTTTTCGTACTGGGTCTTGCCCACCAGCTCCGGCTTGATCGGGTGCATGAGCACCTTGGTGTCCAGGTCGTTGACCCAGAAGTACTCGTTGCCGTGGTACCTCATCTCGGAGATCTGCTTGAGGGCGTCGGCCTGGGCCTGTTGCAGGGTTTTCTTCCCTTCCTTCACCGCGTTCTGGTTCGCGGTCAGGACGTCGAAGGCCACGTCGACCACCGCCTTGGTGGCCTGGATCTTCTCGTCCATCAGCTTGTTCTGCATGAAGGGGAGCACGTAGAACATCACGCCCAGCACCATCATGACGATGGTGGCCACCGAGATGCTCAGGATCTTGGTCAGGATCTTCCAGTCTTTGAATCGCGAAATTTTCATAGGTTCACCGCCTCTTTCTGAGTATTCTCCACGGTACTGTCAACGATTTGCAGCTCGTCACTGCCGATCAGTTTCTCGATGTCCACCAGGATCAGCATCTCGTCGTTCAAGGTGCCAAGCCCGGTGATGTAGCGGGTGTCCAGGGACGCCCCGAGCTCCGGAGCGGGCTTGATGCTCTGCGCCGGGAGCGCCACCACGTCGGAAACCCCGTCCACCACGATCCCCACCACCTTGTTCAGCACGTTGATGATGATCACCACGGTGAACTCGTGGTAGGTCACCTCGCCCACGTTGAACTTGATGCGCAGGTCGACGATGGGGACGATCACCCCGCGCAGGTTGATGACCCCCTTGATGAACGCCGGTGTGTTGGCGATGCGCGTGACGCAGTCGTACCCCCTGATCTCCTGCACCTTCAGGATGTCGATGCCGTAGCTTTCGCTCCCCAGGGTGAAGGTGAGGTACTCCGAAGCCGCCTCCGTCGCCAGTTGTTGCACCACAGTGCCCTGTGTCGTCTGCATGATGTTATTGCCTCCTTTGTGCCGCTACAGCTTCTTGTGCATCGCGAACAACTCGGGCAGGTCGAGGATCAGCGCCACCCGCCCGTCTCCCAGGATGGTGGCCCCGGCGCTCCCTTCGACCCGGCGGAAGTTCGTTTCGATGCTTTTCACCACCACCTGCTGCTCGTCCAAAAGGGCGTCCACCAGGATGGCCCCCCGCTCCCCGTCCGCCTCCACCATCACCAGGATCCCCTGCTGCGGTTCGGTCACCTCCGCCTCCAGGTTGAACATCCGGTGCAGCTTGAGGATGGGGAGGTATTCTCCGCGCACCTGGACCACCTCACGGCCGTTGACGCTCTTCAACTGTTCGGGCTGGGGCTGCAGCGACTCGATCACCACGTTGAGGGGAATGATGAATTTCTCCTCCCCGACGGCGACGGAAAGCCCCTCCAGGATGGCCAGGGTGAGCGGCAGGCTGATGGTGAAGCGCGCCCCGCGCCCCGCCTCGGAGGCGATCTGGACCCGGCCGCCGATGGACTGGACGTTCTTGATCACGACGTCCATGCCCACGCCGCGGCCGGAGATGTCGGTCACCTCGCTCGCCGTGGAGAAGCCGGGGGCGAAGATGAGCTGCCAGACCTCCTCGTCGCTCATGGCTTCGGAGCAGGGGATGCCGCACTCGAGCGCCTTGGCGATGATCTTGTCCCGGTTCAACCCGGCGCCGTCGTCGGTCACGTCGATGACAATCCTGCCGCCGACCTGGGAGGCGGAAAGCTGCAGCGTGCCGGTCGGGCTCTTGCCGCTGGCGACCCGCCTCTCCGGGGTTTCCAGCCCGTGGTCCAGCGCGTTGCGCACCAGGTGTCCCAGGGGGTCGGCGATCTTCTCGATCAGCCCCCGGTCCAGTTCCGTGCTGTCGCCGACGGTCTTGAACTCGACCTGCTTGCCGAGCTTCGCCGCGATCTCGCGTACCAGGCGCGGGAACCGGCTGAAGACGATGCTGATCGGCACCAGCCGGATCGACATCACGATCCCCTGCAGGTCGCGGGTGTTGCGCTCCAGTTGGGCGAGGCCGCGCTGCAGCGCCTCGTGCAGGATGGGATCGAGGCCCACGGCGAACTGGCTCAGCATCGCCTGGGTGATCAGGAGCTCGCCGATCTGGTTGACCAACTGGTCCACCTTGGTGACGTTCACCCGTATCGATGACTCGGTCTCGCCGCCGCGCCTGCCGAAGGCGCCGGGGGCGGTTTCGCCGTTGTCGTAGGCGCGCCTGCCGGGTGGTGGGAGGATGGGAGGATCGGCCGCCGGTTCTCCCGCCGGGGTGCGGCGATCCACGGATTCATCCTCGATCTGGAGCTGCTCCTCGTCGGCCACGAACATGAAGACGTCCAGGACCTGCTCCCGGCTCGCCCGCGTGAGCAGCGCGAAGTTCCAGCGGGTCATGCAACGCTCCGGGTCCAGCTCAGCCAGGTCGGGGAGCTCGATGAGCTGCGCGCGGCATTGAAACTCACCCGGCTCGGCGAGTTCCGCCAACTCCGAGATGATGCTCTCCATCCGGATCCCCCTCGCGAAGATCTCGGCATCGGGGGTGAAGGTGAGCCGGCAGCGGCGCGGCAACAGCTCCTCCTCGCGAGCGGTCGCGCCTTCATCCAGCTCCGGGGGGAGCTCCGGAGCGGGCGCGCCGGCGTCGATAGCGCGCTGCAGTTTGGCCCGCACGGCGTCGATCGCCTCCTGGTTCACCGCCTTTCCCTCGCGGTGCCAGGCAAGCTGCATGGCGATGGCGTCTCCGGCTTCCAGGAAGAGGTCGATCATGTCGGGGACGAAGGGAATCTCGCGGTTTCTGAGCCGGTCCAGCAGCGACTCCATGACATGGGTCACCACGGTCATGTCCTGGAAACCGAAGATGCCGGCGCCACCCTTGATGGAGTGCGCGGCGCGGAAGATCGCGTTCATCTGCTCGTGGTCCGGTTCCCGGTCGCCCAGCGAGATCAGGATCTGCTCCATCTCGGCAAGGTTCTCCGCGCACTCCTCGAAGAAGACTTCGTTGAAGCGGTTCAGGTCCACGCTGCTGGTTTCCCCTTTGGGAGTCGTCATGCCAGTTCCTTTGCTGTCCGAGGCCGGTCCCATCACGGTTCGGGCGGCGACGCCAGAAGGTCGCGGAACCCGAGGGCCTCGATCCGTTCGCTGAGAGCGGCAGGCGTCGCGACGATGACCGGGGTGCTGCCGCGGCGTTTCACGCTTTCCAGAAAGAGGGCGAGCAATTGGCAGCCGCAGGCGTCGATGTCGTCCACCCGGGAGAGGTCGATGCTCGCCTGCCCGGTCTGCTCCGGCAGCCCGTCGAGGCGCTCCAGGAGGAACAGGTGCAGCTCCCTGGCGCGCTCCACGGTGAATGGCCCTCCGGGCGTAATGTTTGCTTTATTAACAAAAACTTTTTTACCCACTTTTTGCCGCCATTTCAGGTGGTTTCTTTTGTGCTGAAACCACTCGATGGAAATTAACAACCGGTGTTATATCCGTGTAGACCATATCGGCAAGGGGGGCGCTTACTTTAATCGTTTTGTAAACAACGCGATATTTCCTGATGCAGGACTTCTTTGCTGGAATGGGGGGGCGTCGTGGCGGCTGGTGTGCTGCTGATGAAGGGAGCGGAGCGCGCGAGAAGGGCGCGAGGAGGGGCTGGGGCTGCTGGCTGGGGCTAATTGGTTTGCGGGCGGGATGGCTGGGATGGACGGGAGGAGGACGGGAGGGGACGGCTAGCGGTTGGCGCTCTTTTTCTCAAAGATCTTGGCGACGTTGTCCGCGTAGACGAGGTGCCATTCGCCCCGTTGCTGCAGAAACCTGGCGAAGTTGGAATCGGCCTCGAACATGATCCAGGTGATGCCGTAGCGCTCCAGCACCCGGTCCCATCCCGGCCGGAAATCGATCACCTCGTTGTACTCCTTGAGCCGTTTTGCCCCGTACATGTCCAGCCTGCCGTCGATGAAGACCCGGCACGCGGGATAGCCGCGGTAGATGAGATAGTCCCCGAACTCGTCGCTGTTGAACACCCGCCCCTTGATCCCGGTACGCAACACGAACTCGCAGGCGTCCACCGGCATCAAGTGGCGGTCGAAGGAATGGCGGAAGAGGCCGCCGGCCGCGGCCGCCGTTACCACCGCCAGGGCGGCGGTTCCCCACACGGGGGGGCGGACGCTGCGCTCCAGGGGGGCGAGGCGGGCGGAGATCTCGGTCAGCAAGCGTGCCCACTTGCCCCGCACGTCCCGCCCCAGTTCCCCGATCCGGGCTGCCAGGGCCGGGGCCGTCACCAGGCTGAACAGCGGGATGTACCGCACGGAGGTGAGGGCCATGTAGCCAAAGCCCACGATCAGCAGCAGCTCGGTCGGCTCGGCCTTTCTCCGCGACAGGGCGAAGAGGGCGAGCAGGAGCAGCAGCAGCCAGGTGAAGGGGCCCCATCCATGGATCGCGGGGGGGAGAAACTCCGCGACGTGTTCCATCAGGTAGCGGTCCGCGACCAGCTTGAACGGGAACAGCAGCAGGCGCCATCCGTACGGGTTCACCAAGGTGGCGGCCAGGCAGGCGGCGATCGCGGCCAGAAGCTCCGCGCTCTTTTGCCGCGCGGCGCGGCGTGCCGGGGCGGTGCCGGCGAAGGTCCCCGCCGCCGCCCCGGCGAGATAGGCCGCCAGCAGCAGGAATCCGACGGCGAAGCCGCCGTGCAGGTTGGCCCACAGCAGCATGAGCGGCGGGAGCGGCCACAACGAGCTGCCGCCCCCCCTGCGCCACCTCTCCAGCAGGTGGTGAAAGAGGACCAGGAACAGGAAGGTGAAGAGGTGCGGGCGCGCCAGCCAGTGCAGCTTGGAGCAGATCAGGGCGGAGAGGGTCACCGCCGTCGCCGTCAGTACGCCCGTGTCGTAGCTCAGCAGGGCCCGGAACAACAACCGGAAGGTCACCGCCAGCAGCAGCGCGTACAGTGCCACCACGCCGCTCATCCCGGCCCACTGGTGCAACAGGGCCATGATCACCTCCGCGAGCCATTCGTGCGCGGTCCAGGGCAGAGGCGGGGCGTGCTGGGAGAACATGTCGAAGTGGGGTACGGCGCGGCTCCTCAGAATCTCCTCGCCGGCGCGGATGTGGTAGCCGGTGTCGCCATCGAGCAGCAGCGGCGAGGGGGCGGTGAAGAACAGCGAACAGAGCAACGCCACCAGGAGCAGATCGGCGATGGAGGGGACCAGGTACGGTATCAGGCGGCGCTCACTCTTCATGCGGGTCCGGTAACGGCCGGCGGTTCTGGCCGAAGGGGCGCGGGAGCCATCGCGGCTACCGGCGCTGGGGAGCAATGGGGGATGGAGACCCTTGCCGGCGCACCGAACGCCGGCAAGGGGAAGCTTCGCTACTTCCTGGCTCGCGCATAGCTTAGTGCCAGTTGGACGGAGATTACCAGCAGGATGAACGTGTTGAAGTCGACTTTCATGGGATCACCTCCTCGGACAAGAATTTGCTTCCCGGTGCTGCCCGAACTGCACTCACTTGAATACCTTGGTGATCTGGACCACCGCCGGACCCAGGACCACCACCAGCAGGGCGGGGAAGATGGCGAACACCAGCGGGAAGATGAGCTTGATCGTGGTCTTGGCGGCGGCTTCCTCGGCGGCCTGCCTCCTTTTGGTCCTCAAGTCGTCGGAGAAGGTACGCAGTGCCTGGCTCAGGCTGGTGCCGAACCGCTCGGTCTGGGCGAGCATGGTGGTGAAAGATCTCATGTCGTCCACCATGGTTCGCTGCGCCATGTCCTTGAGGGCATCGACACGCGCCTTGCCGGCCCTGGTCTCCATGGTTACCTGCCGGATCTCCAGGGCCAGCGGGTTCTGGTCCAACTGGGGAACCTCCGAGGCGCGCAGCAGGGCGGCATCCATGCTGAGCCCCGCTTCCACGCAGAGGGTCACCAGGTCCAGCACGTCGGGGAGGGTATGGAAGATGACCAGTTGCCGTTTCTTGACCTTGACCGACAGCCAATAACTCGGCAGCAGGTAGCCGACGATGGCGCAGGCCAGTAAGACGGCGATGTTGACCAGGTCGAAGTAGGCATGACTGGGAGCGACCATGAGGAGCAGGTAGGGAAGCGGCAGCGCCACGGCGAACAGAAGCTTGCTGCCGAGAAAGACGTGGACGCTGTCGCGGTGGAAGCCCGCGGCCACCAAGGCTTTCCTGTACCGGGAATGTTCCTGCTTCGGGAGCTTCACCCGCTCGCCGATACGCTGCAGCTTGGAGGCCCAGGTGCCCGACTCGACCTCCGGCATGAGCCGCAAAGGCTTGTCGGCCGGAAAGAACGCCGCCATCCGCTGAGCCACCGGGCTCCTTCTCGACAGCAGGATGCGGGACAGGGCCAGCGACAGCAACAGCACCGAGCAGAACACCGTGAACGCGATCAGGTAGAGCATGGCGCACCTCAGATCTGGATTCTGATGATCCTCCTGATGATGAACAGGCCGGCGATCTGCAGGAGCGCCGCGAAGGCGAGGATGTACAGACCCAAAGGTTCCCTGAGCAGCTCGCTTTCGTACTCGGGGCTGAGCAAGGTGAAGCAGCCGAAGGCCACCAGCGGCAGCGCCCCCAGCACGTAGCCCGAAAGCCTCCCCTGTGCCGTGTAGACCCGTACCTGCCTGCGAATCTTCAGTCTCTCCTTGATGGTGACGGCGAGCTTGTCCAGAAGCTCGGAGAGATTTCCGCCGATGTCGGCGTTGATGGCGATGACCGTGGTGAAGAACCTGAGGTCCATGCTCTCGATCCTCTGGTTCATGTCCGCGAGGGCGTCCACCAGCCGCAGGCCGAGTTGCTGTTGCTCGTAGGCGATCTTGAACAGCGTCCCGGTCGGTTCAGGCACCTCTTCACTCACGAGGTGAATCGCCGTGGTCAGGGACTGTCCCGCCCTGAGTGACCGCGAGATGATGCTGAGCGCGTCCGGGAAGAGTTCGGTGAACCTGGCGATCCTGCGCGTGGTCTTTACCCTGATCAGGAACTCGGCCGCCACCACCGGCAGAACGGCGGCGGGCAGAGCCAGAGCTATGGAGCCCACCTCCAGCGCGGTCACCACGAAAAGGAAAAGCGCAGCCGAAAGGACCGCGGCCACCAACAGCGCGGGAGGGATGCCGATGCCGGCCTGCTCCAGCCTCTTTCCCAAATGGCGCGCATGCGGCATGCGGGTGAGGACCGCTCCCGCCTGGTGCGCCTTTCTGGCCAGTGCCTCGCGCAACTCGGGCTGGGTCTCCCCCGTACCGCCGCGCGCCATCTGCTGCAGACGTCTTCTAAGCTCCGTCCTTGCCGAGGCGCTGCGCCTGAGGATATAGAGGCAGATGGCGCAGCTGGCGCAGAGGGTGGTCAGAAAAACCAGTGCCACGATAGGAAAAAGCATGCTCGGCTCCTAGTTCCGGAACATCATCTCGGGGAGTTCGTGTCCGAAGAGTCTGAAGCGCTCGGCGAAGAGCGGCCTGACGCCGGTGGCGCGGAATTCCCCCACGACCCGTCCCTCCGGATCGATGCCCCGTTGATGGAACACCATGACGTCGTGCATCATGATGGTGCCTCCCTCCATCCCGGTGATCTCGGAGAGCTTCACCACCTTGCGCGTGCCGTCGGAGAACCTGACCAGCTGCAGCACGATGTTGAGCGCCGATGCCAGTTGCTCCTTCACGGCACGTTCCGGAAGGTCCACCCCCGCCATCAGCACCATCGTTTCCAGACGGGACAGGGCGTCGCGGGTGGTGTTGGCGTGGACCGTGGAGAGCGAGCCGTCGTGACCGGTGTTCATCGCCTGCAAAAGGTCCAGCGCCTCGGCGCCGCGCACCTCGCCGATGATGATGCGGTCTGGCCTCATCCTGAGGGCGTTGCGCAGAAGGTCGCGCGAGGTCACCTCGCCCCTCCCCTCGAGGTTGGGGGGCCTCGTTTCCAGGCGCACCACGTGCTCCTGCTTTAGGTGCAGTTCCGCCGAATCCTCGATGGTCACCAGGCGCTCATCGGCCGGGACGAAGGCGGACAGGACGTTCAAAAGGGTGGTCTTGCCGGTGCCGGTGCCGCCGGAGATCAGGATGTTCAGCCTGGTCTGCACCGCCCCCTCCAGCAGTTCGGCCATGCGCTCGTCGAGGGTCTGAAGCTGGACCAGGTCTTTCATGGTCAGGGGGTCGCGGCCGAAGCGCCGGATGGAGAGGACGGGGCCGTCCAGGGCCAGTGGCGGGATGATCGCGTTGACGCGCGAGCCGTCGGGAAGCCTGGCGTCGACGTAGGGGGAGGACTCGTCGATGCGGCGCCCCACCTTGGAGACGATCCGCTCGATGATCCGCATCAGGTGCGCATTGTCACGGAAGCGGACCTCGGTCTTCACCAGTCTTCCCTGGCGCTCCACGTACACATTGGAACTGTTGTTGACCAGGATGTCGGAGATCTGGTCGTCCGCCAGCAGCGGTTCGAGCGGCCCCAGACCGAAGGTCTCGTGCTGGATCTCCACCACCAGCCGGTCCCGCTCCTTCTGGTTCAGCGGAATCCCCTCTCCCACGATGAGACTTTCGATCACGCTCCTGATTTCCGAGACCACCTCGCTGCTTCTCATGAGGTCCATCTTGGCCAGGTCGATGGTGTCGATCAGGCGCCGGTGGATCCGCGTCTTCATGTCTCTGAGCTGGTCGTCGTCCGCCGTCGGCACGGCCGGTTTCAATCCGTCGTCAAGCAACATGGCTACCCCCTGACGGGCGCCCCCTCCGACTCTGCTGCGGCCTTTCGGGGCGGTTGGCTGCGGCTACCGTTTCACCCGCTCCGCAAGCCCCAGTATGGCCTTGCTTACCGGGGATCTCGGGAGCAGTTGCACCACCGGCATCCCCTTGTTGACCGACGAGACCACGTCGCCGTAGTCGTTGGGGATGGCCTGGAACACCGGCACCCCCAGGACCTTTTCCGCGTCCTTCAGCTGGATGTCGGACTTGGGAAGGTACCGGTTGATGACGAGCTTGACCCGGTCGCGGTCATGCCCCTTGTTGGCCAGAGCCAGAAGGTAGCGCCTGCTGTTCTTGAGGGCCGGCAGGCTCAGGGTGGTGTTGAACAGGATCAGGTCGGCCCGGTCCAGTATCACCAGGTTGCACCCAGAGAGCAGCCCCGAGCAGTCGACCACCACGTAGTTGAACATCTTCTTGAGCAGCTCGAGCATGCGCTGGATCTGATCCGGCGTGATGGAGATCGCCTCGTCCACCTCGAGCGGCTCGGTAAGGATGAAGGGGCCGGAGGCGTGGCGCGTCATCACGCTCATCAGGAAGTTGGCGTCAAGCCGATCGATGTTGCTGGTCACGCTGCTAAGGGTATAGGCGGGGTTCACGTTGAGGAAGGTGTTCACGTCCCCCGCCTCGAGGTTCAGGTCCACCAGCGCCACCTTGGCGCCGTCGGCCGCCAGCGCCGCGGCCAGGTTCACCGCCACCGTGGTGGTGCCCATGCCGCCGATCGGGTTGTACACCGCGAAGATCTTCCCCGACGGTGCCGGCGCCTCGGCCGTCGCGGCGAAGAGAAGGCGGCTCACCTTTTTGAGGGATAGGTCCAACTCCTCCTGACCGATCGGGCGCAGCAGGTACTCGACGGCGCCGGCGCGCATGAGGGCCAGGAAACCCTCCACGTTTTTTTCAGAGGAACAGGCGATCACCGATGCCCTGGGAAACTGGCTGGTTATGGCCCGGATGTCCTTTATCCCCTGCTCGACCTTGGCGACCCCGAGAAACACCACGTTGGGCGCCCCGTTCTGAAGGGAAGAGGGGCGGCTGACCTGTTCGATGGGCCCTGCCATGGTGATGGAGTCGGCGTACGTCTTCAGGGAGGAGAGCAGCGCGTCCCTGGAGAGCTTGTCCTCGTCTATGATGGCGATGGAAAACGGCGATGTCATCTTAGGAGCCCCTTTTACCGGAGGTTTGCCCGGCGTCACGCTGGACGGCAGCCGGCCCGTCCGCTCTCATCTGGGAAGCTTGGGAATCCAGTCGAACTGCCGCTCCTCGCGGGGATCCTTCCGGTCGGTCGGCAGCGAAGTGGCGGTCCCCGGAGGAGTCGGGGTGATGATCTTCGGGGTGATGAAGAAGACCAGGTCCCTTTCCCTGATCTCCTTGTCCGTGGCGCGGAACAGCGCCCCGAGGATCGGGATGTCGCCCAGAAGAGGGATCTTGGACATGTTCTTGATCTGCTCCTCCTGCAGCAGGCCGGCGAGCACCAGGCTCTCCCCTTCGCGCAGCTCGACGCTGGTGCTGACGTTGCGGCTGTCTATGATGGGGTAGCCGTTCACGGGAAGCGTTCCGGCGATGCTGCTCACCTCGGCGGGGTCGATCTTGAGGCTGATCATCCCGTTGGGGCGCACCTCCGGGTTGAACTTGAGCTTCACACCCACGGTCTTGTAGACGATGGAGGTGGTAGCGGCCGCGCCGAGGCTGGTGATCACGCTGTAGGGGATCTCGCTTCCCGCCAGGAAATTCCCTTCGGACCCGCTTTTCACCAGGAGGTTAGGTTCCGCGAGGATCTTGGCGAGCCCCTTGTTGCTCAGTGCCTGGAGCACCGCGCCGATGCCGGCGGGGAAGTACGAGACCCCAGCGGTGAAGCTGTCCAGGGGGTTGAAACTCCCCAGGCCCGGTATGTTGCCGGCGATTCCCGTGGCGTGGGTGGAACTGCTCCTGGAACCGTCGGAGGTCGTGACGGTCGAACTCCCGTTGGGAGCCCCGATCAAGTTGTAGAAGCCTTCGGCGCTGCTTCCCGTGACCAGAGCACTCACCCCGAGTTTCTTGAGCGAAGTGCGGTCCACCTGCGCCACCTTGACCTGCAGCAGCACCTGGAGCGGCTGGTCCACGGTGATGTGGTTCAGCACCTTGGTGGCATAGGCCTTGGCGATTTCCTCCGCCCGTTTCCCGGTGCTCTCGCTCGCGACCGTTCCCGAGAGGACCAGGGTTTCATCGGCGTAGTCGACGCTGATGTCGTCGTCGGGCGCGAAATCGCGCAGTTGCGACTCGACGCTCTCCCGGTCGCCCACCACGCGGACATCGAAGAAGATCGGCTTGTCGCTGTTCTCCTCCCAGACGATCACGTTGGTGGCTCCGATCTTGCGGCCGTTGATCACAAGCTGGTTGCGCCGCGGCGGGTCGGGGAGGTCGACGATGTTCTTGTCGGTGACCGTGACGTAGCGCGCCGGTTGTTTCAGGTTCAAGACCACGCCCTTGTTCACGATGACCGTGGTCGGCACGCCTGCCCAGGAGCGGTTGATCCCCCCGAGCATCACCAGTAGCGTAACCAGCATGAAGCATCTCTTTGAGAGGAGGAGATTCATTGGCCACCTCGTCCTTAAGGTTTATTTTTCGGCGATGGTCACTCCGGGTACTGTTTGGAAGACTTCTCGGTCCCGCGCACGATTTCCAGGGTGTGCGACGGAACCGCTTTCACCACGGTTACCGGCCTGCGCGCCGGCGGGGGCACAGGCGCCCGGCGCTCCACGGCTTTTACCCGCACCGGCTCCACGCCGCCCAGCACCTTGGCGATGGTCGCCCCACGGGACTCGACATGGGTGGTGTCGGAGATGTTTCTCAGTAAAAGCTGCAGGGACCCCTTGCTTGCCGACAGCACCAGTTTTTCCGCGTCCTCCGGGACCAGGTCGAGCGTCACCGTCGGTACCACGACCGGCTTCCCTTCCTTCTGGTCGGTGATCTGGCCCGTGGCCAGTACCGGCACGTTCTCGAGGACGATCTTGCTGATGCTCTCCTTCTCGTTGCTCGGCAAGGGCGTGGTCACGATGACGTCCACCCGGTCGCTTGGGGTGAGAAAACCCGCCACTCCCGCCACCTCGTTCACTCCCACCGTCACGGCCCGGTGCCCCTGCGGCACCACGTAGGTCATGAAGCCGTTTCCGGACGCTCCCGTTTTAGGTTTCAGCTTGGGCTCGGTGATGGCGTCTCCCCTGGTGATGGGGCGAATCGCCACCCGGTTCACCACGGTGTCGAGATTCTGCGCGCTGCCGGGGGGGATGCTGTCCTTGGGCCAGGAGGCGATTTTCACTTGTGATTGGTTAATGGCGGAGCCGATGGGGATATCCGCCGCGGCAACTACGATCCGTTGCGGCTGGACGGCCTTGACGCTGTCCATCTCCTTCTGCAGGTAACCGTAGGTGAGCCAGCCGGCAGCCACGGCGAATAGCAGCGAGAAGACCGAGACTACTGCGACTGCGTTGGGGCGGGTCATAGTCCGTTCCTCCTCTTGCTCTTGACCGGAACCGACGCAGGCTGTGCCGCAAGCCTTGGGTGCGCGGTCAAAAATGGACCAGCCAGAGCGTGAATATCGGAATCCCACGGCGGCCAGGCCGCCCAGGACTGCTTTTCGGTGAGGGCGTGGCGACTACTGCGGTAACTGGCGCTGGGGTAGCCAAGGAGGGACCCAGCGGATGCGCCTGATCCCCTGCTGGATGCGCCAAAGCCACCTGGGGGAGCGCTGCACCCTCCCCGCAGGTGGCAAGGTAGCCGTTACTTCGTCAGTTCGGTGTTGACGTTCTGGAAGATGGAACGCGTGGTCGTTCCGAGAGTTCTTACCGCGAGAATTACGACGATAGCTATAAGCACCAGTATCAACGCGTACTCGACCAACCCTTGCCCTCTGTTGCTTTTAAGGGCGTCCTTCATTTTCTTCCCGGTTCTCTTTAACTTTTCAAACATGATGACACCTCCTTTGTTGGGCTGAGTGGTACGACTTTCCTGATGTTGGTCCTGTCCAATTACGTCCTGATAAAATAAGTTATATTCAAAACACATTCTGAATGTTTTAAATATTTCAATTGGTGCAACAACTTTTGTTTAGTTGTTAGTACTGAATTTTAACTGTCAATTATGTAAAAAATTACACTTTATGACACGAAAGTTTAGGTTTTATTCAGTATTTTGTCAGAAAAGTTCATTGAAAGCGTTAAGATTAAAAACATTTAAAAATACTACGACGTCGAAAAAAAACTGCAAGCGTTTTTTTTGGAGGGGAGCGATGGGGGCGATCTGTCGTAACGGAAGGAGGACCCACCAATAAGCGTTGGAGCCGCAACGGCTGCCGTCGTGGCGCGGCTGTACCAACAGAAGGCGTTTGTGTCTTGAAATTGATTTTTTCTAATTTATACTGGGGTGCGTTTTGGCGCCTAGCCTGCGGCTCTCATGCGTTACGGGGGCGGCAACGGTTTTACCGGGGTGAGACATGGCAAAACACAACAGAAAGGGTCAGGCGTTGGTAGAGTTCGCCCTGCTCGTCGCGGTCGTGGCATTCTTGGGTTTCGCCATCTGCGACCTCGCCTGGATGTTCTTTGTGAACCTCACCATGCAGCATGCGGTCCGGGAGGGAACCCGCTACGCGATCACCGGTCAGACCCAGCCGGGTATGGGGCGGAAGGAGTCGTTGATCCAAAGGATCAGGGAGCAGTCGGTGGGGCTTTACGACAGGAACCTCCACAATCCAAAGGACCCGAGGATTAGCGTGGTGGACCCAGCTCAGGTCAACTTTGCCAACTACACCGGAACCCCCACCCAGGATGAGCCGGGTGAGAGGAACCAGATCATCGTCGTCAGCCTGACCTATACCTGTCCTCTTTTGACGCCGGTCCTGAAACCGATCATTACCGGCGGCGCCTACACCTTCACGGTGAGGTCGGCCATGGCAAATGAAAACTTCCCGGATAAGGGGAGACCATGAAGTTCCCACCCCGCTCAAATAGAGGCAGGGGGCAGGCCTTGGTTGAATTCGCCTTGCTCTTGCTCGTGTTCGCTCTGCTTCTGCTCGGAATCTACGATTTCGCGTGCGCCATCAGAGTCAGCAACACCATCGCCAACATGAGCCGGGAGGGCGCCAATCTCGCGTCCCGCCCCTCCCCGGGGCTGCATGAAAACCCGCAGGCGGTCATGGACGTGTTGGCGGCTACCGCTCAGCCGCTGGACATGAGAGGGAAGGGGATGATGTTCGTCACCGTGGTGAAGGGAGACCGGATCCTGTCACAGAACCCCTGGAAAAACAGCGGCCTGCAAAACGACATAAGCAGCAGGATCGGGACCCCCTCGCCGGCCGACCCCAATCCTGTAGCCAACGAGTTGGCTTCACTCAACCTGAACCCCAAACAGACCGCATACGTCGTCGAAGTCTTCTACAACTACCAGAGTCTCTTTTCCAACAGCGCCGTAACACTCGGTAAACAGTTCTACTCTAGAACCGTCTTCTAGCCACGCGACGGAGTCGGGGAGGGAAGGTATGAGATGCCGTTTACGCGGAGGCAGCGGACAGGTGCTCGTGGGCTTTGCCGCTGCCGCGGTGTTTTTGCTGGCAATGATCGGTCTCGCCATAGATCTCGGCATGGCTTATTTGGTCAAGACAAAGCTCAGTGCCGCAGTCGATGCCGCGGCGTTGGCGGCGGGAAGGGCGGTCGCCCAAGGGGAGAGCGCCGCCACAGCGGAGGCGGTCAAGTTTTTCGCCGTCAACTATCCCGACGGCCTGCTGGGGGCATCCGTCGCAGCCCCGTCGACGACGTTGAGGTACGACAATAGTGAGAAGTCTTGGGAGGTCACCGTCAGTACCACCGCCGTGGCCCCTGCCTACTTCGCCAAGGTGTTGGGTCGGAACAGCTTCACCGTGGGCGCAACGGGTACATCGACCATCGCGTCACTTGACCTGGTTCTGGTCCTGGACAGCACGCACTCACTGATGCCGCCAACTAGTCCGGCGGAGACCCCGGGCCTGCTCAAGTCGGCCGCCAAGACTTTCGTCAGCAAATTCGATGAGAGAAACGATAGGATCGGTTTGATTCATTTCGCAATGGGGGCGGAAGAGGATGCCAGCATCAATGCTCGTAGGGGGTTCAACAAAACCAACGTCGCAGATGCCATAGAGGCCATTACTTTCGGGGGCTACACAAACGTAGAGGAGGCATTGCGTCTGGCCAAGCACCAGTTGGACGCGGTACCCCCCGCGCAACAGTCTCGCTTGAGGATCATTGTTCTTTTTTCCGACGGCGCGCCCAATGGTGTTGCTGGTGACTTCAAATCGAGTGTAGGGACCGTACGCGGTTCTCTGTCGTCGCAGGGCTTGGGCGAACTGTACGCTATCAATCGCCGGAACAGTTTCCTTGGGTCATACGACATAGCCTACCTCCCGGATGGCGACTTTTCCGGTACGGTGAGCTTTCATAGTCCTCGCGGAAGGCGGGGCTTTGACCCGCCAGGAGCCCCGCAGATCCCCCACACCCTGTGCAACTTAAATCGGGCCGCACGCAACGCCGCGGAAAACATAGCCAACGCCGCCCGCAGCGAGTCGGGAGCGGTGGGGAGACCCATCGTCATTTACACCATCGGGCTAGGGGCACGGCTGGCCGAACTTGAGGTGGACTGTGGCTACGGCAACGATGAGTTAGGTTTGAACTTAATGAAGCGGGTGGCAAACGTGAAGGGAGTGGACACGTACCAGCCTGATCAGCCTGCCGGCATCTTCGCCTATGCGGCGAATGCTAATGAGCTCGATGCCGCTTTCGACACCATCTACCGCGACATCCTGCGCTTGACGAAGTAGCGCGGCTGCTAAAGCGAGGTCGAGCCATACAGTGGTCCGCTTCATCCTTCCGTGGGGAGAAGGTGGTGCCAGACCTGGGGAAGGGCGGAGTTATCAGAAAGAAAGGTGCGGAGGTGTACTTTGGTCAAGACCGGTAAAGAGGCAGATACTGCAGGTCACATCCGCGTGTTGCGAAACATACCGCTTTTCTCGCACCTCGACGACGGCGAGTTCAACGAGGTGCTGCGCAGGATCGTGGAGAAGAAATTTCAGAAAAACCAGATCGTGTTGCTCGAGGAGGAGACGGCGAGCTTCATGTACATCGTGTTCAGCGGCAAGGTTCGTGTGGTCCATCTCGGAGGCGAGGGCACCGAAAGGATCCTGGCGGTGCACAAGCGAGGCGACGTTTTCGGAGAGATGGCCCTTCTCGATGCCAAGACCGCACCGGCGACCGTAATAGCGATGGAAGACACAGAGATAGGCCTGCTCTCGAAGGAGACCTTCGACACCTTCTTTCTGCAAAACCACAAGGTTCTCACCCAGTTGGTCGCCATTTTGTGCCAGCGGCTACGGGAGGCCCAACTGGTCCTAAAAGCCATAACCCTGCCTGACGCCGAGCAACGTCTGCGTTCCATTCTCAACCATTTGAGCCTCCTGCACGGTGTAAAAGATTCTCGAGGAACGGTTATCGCACTCAGGCTGACCCATAAGGAACTGGCCGGCTACACCTCGGTCTCCCGCGAGACCGTTACCAGACTTTTGCACCGGCTGGTTCAAGGGGGTGACCTGGAGATGCTGCAAAACAGGACAATCCTGCTGAAGCCAAAATTCAAACAGAAGATGCAGTTTCTTTAGGTCCAAGGGCCGCTGCGAAGGGAGGGGGGAGCGCCTTGACATGGCCGCGCCCCTCACTATACTTTCCTGGTTGGAAAAAATTAATCTTTTGTTGCGCGGTGGGCTCACCAGCGGCCCGCTGAAATTCATCGAACGGAGTAGGTAAATGGGTGATGTACGTTGGAGCAATAGATCGTGGTGGCGCTGCATCCCCCAGAGGAAGAAGGGTATGGCGGAGGGGTTCGTCCACGGTTTCTATCAGGAGGCGAACTTTCAGCAAAAACTGGTACAGGAACGAAGGCGTGCTGAAAGGGCAGGCAAGCCACTGCTGGTTATGGTGCTTGATGCTGGCTGTGTGGCTGAGGTTGAACGACAAGACGTGCTCCTTTCCCTGGGGGAGGCGTTGCGTGGTTGCCTGAGGGATACCGATATCTGCGGGGTTCTCGGCGAAGATACAGTGGGGGTGATTTTGACCGAAATCCCCGCAGACAAGGTTCACGATGCCAAGCGGGTTGTCGCAATGAAAGTAAAAGAGATGCTGGAGGCGAAACAGGGGAAGGACCTTGCAGCGCGTATCGGCATCAGTTTTAGGTTCTACCCGGAAAGCGGCGGCGATGCTGACGCCTTTGACATGATCTTTTATCCAGACATCACCTCAAGCGGGGTCGGCGATTCGACGGGGGTGGTGGTCAAGCGGGTCATCGACCTCGTGGGCGCCGTGACAGCACTGCTGCTGCTGTCCCCGATATTCATGGTCGTCCCCCTGATCATAAAGCTGACTTCCGAGGGACCTGTTTTGTTTGTCCAGGAAAGATACGGACTGAATGGTGCCAAATTCAAACTGTTCAAGTTCAGAAGTATGCACGTCAACAACGATGATCAGATACACAGACAATTCGTGAAGCAGTTGATCGAGGGGGCCATCGGCGAAGGTGAAAACACCGTCTATAAGATCACCAGCGATCCCCGCGTTACCGCAATCGGGAAGCTGCTCAGGGCCTACAGCCTGGACGAGTTGCCGCAGTTGTTTAATGTGCTCAAAGGAGAGATGTCACTGGTCGGGCCGAGGCCGCCCATCCATTACGAGGTTGAAAACTACAGTGGTTGGCAAAGAAACCGGCTCATCGGCAAAAAGCCTGGCATCACGGGGGCTTGGCAGGTAAGTGGCAGAAGTTCGACGACCTTTGACGAGATGGTGAGGCTTGACCTGCACTACCTCCGGAGTTGGAGCGTCATGTTAGACGTGAAAATAATCCTCCTGACACCTTTCGTGGTACTGAGGTGCAGGGGGGCCTACTAAGGTTCAGTAAAACTAAGGTGGAGCCTATGATCAACGTCGGAATAGTAGGATTCGGTTACTGGGGGCCAAACGTCGCCAGGAACTTCAATTTGACGCCTGGAGCAAGAGTGATTGCCATCAGCGATGCCGACGACAAGTCTCTGCAGCGAGCGGCTTTAAGTTATCCGGGTGCAAGAATGGAAAAAAACTGCAATAAGGTTCTGGCGGCTAAGGATATCGACGTCGTAGCGATAGTCACACCTGTCTCATCACATTTCGAGATTGCAAAAAAAGCTCTTGAAAATGGAAAACACATATTCATAGAAAAACCGTTTACCACTTCAGTTTCAGAAGCGGAGAAACTTATAGAATTGGCAGAAGTCAACAATTTGAAGATAATGGTCGACCATACTTTTCTATTCACTGGAGCCGTGAAGAAGATAAAAGAACTCATAGATGACGGAATACTTGGAGACTTGTACTATTTCGATTCCATAAGAGTTAACCTCGGTTTGTTTCAAAAGGATGTGAACGTGGTGTGGGACCTTGCGCCCCATGACCTGTCCATCATGGATCACATTCTTCGTATGGATCCCATTGCGGTAACAGCGACGGGCGTCGCTCACTTTAGAAACGAGTTGGAGGACGTTGCCTACATTACCATCTATTTCCCCGGCAACGTCATAGCCCATCTGAACGTCAACTGGCTTTCGCCGGTCAAGATCAGGACGACCCTCATTGGGGGGCAGAAAAAGATGCTGGTCTGGAACGATCTGGTCAGTGACGAGAAGATACGGGTTTATGACAAGGGGGTTGAGGGACTGGACAGTTTGGAGATGGAGTCCAAGGAAAAGGCCTACGGCCTCCGGCTTAGCTACCGCAGCGGAGACATGTGGGCTCCCAGGGTTACCCAGGTCGAGGCATTGCAGGGAGAGACATCCTATTTTATCGACTGCATAAACAACAACATCACCCCCAAGAATGACGGCCATGCCGGGCTGAGGGTGGTCCGGATGCTGGAAGCCATCAAGAAGTCTCTGAGTGGGGGCGGGGCACTCGTTCGGTTGGACTGACCGACGTCATTGTATCAACCATCTGCAACTACAAGAGGAGAAAGGGCATGGCTGAGAACTTTGTAGCAGTTTCACCGGACGTCACACTGGGGCAAAACGTCAAGCTCGGGAAATTCATCAACCTCTACGGGTGTTCCATCGGGGACAACACGAAAATAGGCGCCTTCGTTGAAATTCAAAAGAACGCGAACATCGGTAAAAACTGCAAGATATCAAGTCACACCTTTATCTGTGAAGGCGTCGATATTGAGGAAAACGTCTTCGTAGGTCACAACGTGACCTTCATCAACGACCTGTACCCGAAGGCGACAAATGCGTCAGGAGAGTTGCAGATAGAGGCAGACTGGACCTGCGTCAGGACTACCATTAAGAAGAACGCTTCGATCGGTTCCAGCGCCACCATACTGTGCGGGGTCACTGTAGGAGAAAATGCCATCGTCGGAGCCGGGAGTGTGGTCACCAAGGACGTTGCCCCCTTCAGCATAGTTGCAGGCAATCCGGCGAGGATATTGCGGGTCATTCCCAAGGAGAAAAATGATGAAAGTGCCATTTCTCAATCTCAAAGCGCAATATGATTCCATCTCGGAAGAGGTGCAACGCTCGATAGCAGAGGTGCTTTCCCGCTGCGCGTTTTCAGGTGGTCCCTACGTTGAGAAGTTCGAGGAGGAGTTCGCAGCCTTTTGTGGGAGCAAGCATGCCGCAGGCGTCGGAAGTGGCACTGAGGCGCTCTGGCTCGCCCTCCTGGGACTGGGGGTTCAACCGGGCGACGAGGTCATCACTGTTCCGAACAGTTTCATCGCGACGGCTGAGGCCATTTCCTTGTGCGGCGCGCGGCCAGTCTTCGTGGATGTTCAAGAAGACAGCTTTACCATGGCCCCGGCTCTGTTGCCGCAGGCTATCACCAAACGCACTAAGGTTATCATCCCTGTGCACCTCTACGGCCAGACTGCGGACATGGATCCTATACTTTCCATAGCCGAGCGCCACGGCATTGCGGTTCTCGAGGATGCATGTCAAGCCCATGGCTCGGAATACAAGGGGAGACGTGCTGGATCCCTCGGCCACGCCGCATGCTTTAGTTTTTACCCGGGAAAGAACCTTGGGGCGTATGGGGAAGCTGGTGGCGTTGTCACTAACGATGAACAACTGGCGAAGAAGATCAAGATGCTGCGGGATCATGGACAGTCACGGAAGTACTATCACGACGTGATTGGGATGAATGGTCGTATGGATGGCATACAAGGAGCGGTCCTGAGCGTCAAGCTAAAGTATCTGGACTCTTGGAATAAGCAGCGTCGGGCGAATGCCTTGAAGTATCAAGAAAAGCTTGCCGGAGTTACCGGGGTCAAAGTGCCCGACGAGATGGATTATGCCCACCACGTTTATCATGTTTTCGCGGTACGTTCACGGAACCGGGAAAAGATGAGGAGTGATCTCCAGGCCAGCGGAATTGACTGTGGCGTGCATTATCCGGTGCCAATACATTTGCAGGAGGCATACGCCGCGCGAAAAGAATTGGCTGGCAAATTCCCAGTGGCGGAATCTTGCGCCGAGGAGTTGCTTTCGCTTCCTATGTTCCCGGAGTTGACGGGGAGCGAGGTCGATTACATTTGTCAGGAAGTAAAACGCCACTCAAATGTGCCGGATAGTGCATAGATCGCTGGTTGAAGTGGTAGACCCACGCCAACATGTTGGGTACAAGGAGTGGATCGCCTGCGACCAGGGCGGCACAATATTCCACTCTCCACAATGGGCGACATTGCTCTCAGAGTCATACCGGTATCGGCCAAGATACTTCACCCTGAATCAGGGGGGGCAAATCAGGGCTTGTCTTCCGATCATGGAAGTTGACAGTTTCCTTACCGGAAAGCGGGGTGTTTCGCTGAGCTTTTCCGATCAATGCCAGTCCCTGGTAGCCGACGTGGCCGACTTCAACCTGCTGCTGCAAAATGTCTTAGAGTATGGTCGATCACAAGAGTGGCGCTATGTAGAACTGAGGGGGGAGCGCCTGCTTTGTCAGGAGATACCTTATAAGAGATTCGTGCAACACACTCTGCCGCTCATAAAAGATGAAAATGTGCTTAAAGCACAAGTACGTAAGAGCGCAGCAAGGAACATCCAAAAGGCAGTTAAGGAAGGTGTCAAGATTGATGTCACCTATGACTTGTCTGGGGTTCTTTCCTTTTACCGGTTGCACTGCCTTACCCGAAGGCGGCAAGGCCAGCCACCTCAGGCGAAGCAGTACTTTATAAATTTGCACAAGTACTTGATAGACGACGGCCTAGGATTCACGGCTCTTGCTCGTCACGGACAAAGCATCATAGCGGGGTTGATCTGCCTTCACTATGGCAGTAATGCAATTTACAAATATGGAGCATCAGACGAGAAGTACCAGAATTTGAGGGCTAACAATCTTCTCTTTTGGGAGATGATAAAAAAGTGTGCCTATGATGGTTTCAGTACTCTTAGTTTCGGACGCACAGATTTGCAGAACACCGGTTTGATGGTTTTTAAGGACGGATGGGGAGGGGAGAGGTCGGAACTGAATTATTACCGTTATGATTTAGCAAAGGATGCATTCATATCTCGAACTAACAACTTGCAAGGATACGAGGCATTATTCAAGAAACTTCCCGTGGCCATCTTGAGGTTGTTGGGGGCTGTGGGGTATCGGCATATGGGGTAGCTTGAATAGTATAGGGCGGAGCTCTCTATGAAATGGTTAAAGATGACAACGGGGCTACTTCTGACCTATTCTTTATGCTGTTGCACATCAACAACCGCAACGAGCACAAATCCTTTGACTTCTGAGCCTGTGGGCATAGAAGCAAAAAGTATTTACAGGATTCAATCTGGCGATTTGCTGGACGTGAAATTTTTCTATAACCCTGAACTGAACGAACAAGTGGTCGTGCGGTCAGACGGGAAAATATCGTTGCAACTCATCAGCGAAGTAACTGCTGCTGGTCTCACTCCAGCAGAACTGACTCAGAGCCTGAACTTGGCGTATGCGAGGGAGATACTAGAACCGAAGGCCACAGTTATCGTCAGAACACCAGTAACGGATAAAGTTTACGTAGACGGAGAGGTTAATAGGGCGGGTATGGTAACTATAAGCGGTTCCATAACTGCCCTGCAGTCGATCGCCCAAGCTGGTGGTATGAAAGAGAGCGCTAATCCTAAGTCTGTTGTGGTCATAAGAAGGGCATCTGACAACGAAATAAGCACGATCCTTTTAAATGTAGAAGACATACGAAGGAGCGGCAACGGCGATCTGATGTTGCAGCCCAATGACGTTGTTTACGTGCCAAGGTCTTCCATCTCCGATATCAACACATGGATAGACTTGTACATAAGGAAGAACATACCTCTGCCTATCGGGTTAGGCTATAGCATCAGGTAGATTCCAAAGCGTTAGTTGTTGAGTGCCACGACATCGTGGATAGATTTTGATGCCAAGATATCGTGGACACTCGGTCCTTTAACGTAATTTGTAGTCGTATTCCTCTACCTGGATTCGGTCCATGAAGACTTTGAGTTTCTGCTCTTTGACATCGATAGTAGCCACTGCGTATTCGCGTTTAACTGGTGGAACCGGGAAGGTCTCGCCAAAGACGTTGAGTTTAAGATCGCTGCGGATCAGGCGCACAAGATGGTAACGTCCCGTTTCCGGCTTTTTCAGCCGATGCCGTGGAGCTTCCTCGTCAGCAGGAAACCGCAGTTTTTTTCTGGAGGTAGCCAGCGCAGTCAGAGGCGTTTTCCCGGCAAGCTCGCTCGACGCCGTGGTTCAGGTAAAGCCTGATAAGTGGCCCCATGCCCCGTGGATGGGCGAGACTACCAAAGAAAGACAAGGCATTGTCAACCTGCACATTATTCGGTATTCCCAAACGCCTCCAGATGGCCCAGAGACCGTCCAGAATATCTTGGCCCGCCTTTGTAGGCGATGAATGCAGGCCGCAGCGGGCTGTTGCCGTGTCGACGACATTAAGCCCGTAGAAGCGAACAGGCCCTTTCCGGTAACAAGGACCAACCAGATCAGCTTGGTGAGTCTGATTAGGCAACGACGACGGCAACACAGGGTATGGCGTTCCTTTGCTTTCATATTTGCCCGTACGCCGATGAGTCAGTTCATTTCGGCTGAGAATGCGATTAATGGTGCGGAGGGATGGCACCGGTTTGACCTCAAGGTCTTCCATCTTCCACTGTATCGCCTGTGCTCCGTAGAAGAGATCACCGCTGTACAGACTGAGCCGCACAAGCTTCACTATTTCCTCAATCTCCTCTGGCGTGCGGTTGGGAACAGTCAGAGGGCGTGTTGACTTGGCTTCCCACCAGGAGTGGTCTTCTTCAAGATGACGATCGACCCATTTATACAGCCAAGCTCTCGATCTACCAAGAGATGCACAGATTGATTCCGGGCACTCGCCGTTGATGTACCGTTGCACCGCCAAGACTCGTTGCTGCAAAATTTCATCCTTCATGAACATCTCCAACATGGTTTCGGTGTCCATAGGATTACGCGATGGCTATTCGATTGTCAGAGAACTTTGTCTACGATGTGCTGGCACTCAACAGTTAGTGTGTATCGAGAGGATGGATCATGGAAACAGAAAACTTTCAAATGATGACCAATACCAAGGCTGCAGTTCACTATGTGGGAACGGTCTTCAGAAACAAGTGCCTTGTCTCCTCTACATTTATAACAGTTCTCATGTTTGCAGTGTTGGTGGCATTACTGACTGAACCCCTCTATGAGGCGAAATCTACCGTGTTGATAAAGATGGGGAGAGAATACCTGGCGCGACCGGAACTTGGGGAGAGAATAGCCGCGCCAACGATGGCAATTAACCAGGATGGTCTTATCAGCTCCGAACTGCAAATCCTTTCGAGCAAAGAACTCCGGGACAAAGTCGTCAAAGATATAACGGCAACCAAGCTTTATCCAGACCTCCTGTCGCTTCAGGATGTTAATGTTGAAGACCTCGCCGAGACAAGGCTTGAGAAAACGTTGAAACTAAACAAAGTTAAGAATTCCAACGTCATCGAAATAGCTTACGAACATGCTGATCCTTTGATCGCGGCCCGGGTAGTGAATTCGTTTGTAGATTACTTCCGGGATAAGCACCTGCAGGTTTTTCGGGAGCCTCAGTCCACGTTCCTGCAGCAACAATTGGAAATGTACACACAGAAACTGCGCGCATCAGAGAGGGAGCTGGAAGCCTTCAAGAGGGAAAATGATGTTTATTCATTGGGAGAACAGCGAACCCTCTTGCTGCAGCAAAAACAGGAATTGGACGCCGCACTTAAGGCAAATGAAAATCAAATTAAAGAGCTGCAGAAAAAGGTGATTGTTCTAAAAGGGCAGTTGCAGGCGGTTTACAGAAGTCGTGATTCCTACGTCCCACCCGAAAGAAGCCTTGATGTCCAGGATGCGAAAGCGAAATTGTTGGGGCTATTGCTGGAAGAGCAGAAGTTGTCCAAGAAGTATACTCCATCAAACAAGCTAATAATCAACTCAAAAAATGAGATTGAGGTAGTAAAGAACTACATTAATGAACTAGAAGCAGACGCTAATAAAAAAGCAAAAACTGGTAATCTGATCTATCTTGATTTGTACAAGGAATTCCTGACCTCGGATGCAAGCTTTAAAGCTCTAGTGGCAAAAGGGACGAGCCTTAAGATTCAGTTGCAAGAGATAAAAGACAGCTTGGGGGGCATCAACAGGGGTGAGCAGCAACTGGAAAACCTCAAAAGAGAAAAAATGATGAACGAGAAAAATTATCAGACCTACCTCGATCGTGTGGAAGAATCCAGGATGCTGGAAGAAATGAACCGGCAGAAGTTGGCTAACATAAGCGTTATTCAAACTGCCGCGGTTCCAATTCTGCCGTCTACATCCAGCAGGTTGAAGATCGTGGTGCTTGGAATCATATCGGGGGTATTTGTGGCATTGATTGCTGTCTTCTTGAAGGAGAAGACAGATCAAACTTTCTCGACCCCTGAGAAGGTTGAGAAGGTCTCCGGGTTGCCAGTGCTCGTGTCAATTCCATTTGAATAGGGGGGGGTATGTATTTAAACTACTTTCGTTTAGATAGAGAGCCCTTCAACATAACTCCCGATCCGGATTTTCTGTTCCTGAGCACGGCTCATAAAGAAGCCTTAGCCTCCATAATTTATGGCGTGGAACAGAGAAAGGGCTTCATCCTCATCCTGGGTGAAATCGGCGTAGGAAAGACCACTATCGTGCGGTCCTATTTAAATCAAATAGATCCTTCGAAGCTAACCTCTATATATGTGCTGAATCCCATGCTTTCCTTCGCAAACTTATTGAAGCAGATATCCCGGGAAGTTGGACTGCCATCAAACGCCAGAAGTAGCTTTGAATTGCTAGATGAACTTCACAGGTACTTGGTTGACGAGTTCAAGCTGGGGAGAAATGTAGTTCTCATAATAGATGAAGCTCAGAACATGCCGGTTGATACACTGGAAAACCTTAGGATGCTATCAAACATAGAAACGTCAAAGGAAAAGCTGTTACAGATAGTCTTCAGCGCACAGCCAGAGTTCGAAAACACCTTGAATCTACACGAGCTAAAGCAACTAAAACAAAGGATTTCAGTTAAGGCTGTCATCTCCCCTTTGGACTCAGCTTCGGGAGTGGCTTATATTCGGTCACGACTGGCTAAAGCTGCGGCTGGGGATTTAGTACCATTCACGGCCGGAGCACTAAGATTGATAGTTCGGTTGGCCCAAGGTATCCCACGCATCATAAATATCTTGTGCGATAACTGTTTGATCAACGCCTATGGGGGCGGGCTTAAACTTGTCAATACTGCGATGGTCAGAACCGTGGCACGTGAATTCGGCATTAGTGGAAATCTTCTTTATAAGTCCGGATTGGCGGCGTCCGTAATCGTGCTGTTTGCTATTTCAGGTTTTTCTTTCTACCAGTTTCCGCGCTCGATACACCCCTCTCATGTTCTATCGTTTCCTATAACTAAAAATGTTCCAGCGGAGCAAGCTATTTCGCCGCCGTTGCGGAAGGAGTATGTCGACAGGGTGGTCCGAAAAGGGGACACGTTGGCTAAGCTGGTAACACAGGTTTATGGCCGAGCGGACAAGGGGACGATGCTTCTGGTCAAAAGAGCGAATCCGGGGATCATTGACGAGAATGTGATAGTGGAGGGCGTTCGGCTGAGGTTTCCTGTGGTCAAGGAACAGTGACCCCCTGGATGAGGGCGCAGCATCAAGGAGACTCCGATGAGCAACATTTTTGACGCTCTTGAGCAAGCACGGCGTGAGCGGCACAAGGACGATCCACTACTGCCTGACGTTGGGGGCGTTGGTAGTACTCCTCCGAATAAGGCCGGGGCGGATAGTGTCACAGATGCTGAGATCGTAGGCATGTTCGCGCGCATTCAAGAAGGACTGAATGCCGGCGGGTGGATCATGCAACTTATATCCTCTCAGGCTGGGGAAGGTGTCTCGTCTGTTACAGAGAGATTCGCCAAGGTATCCTCAGAATTACAAAACCAGAATGTCTTAGTCGTGAAGCTTGGGGACGGTCCACAAACAGATAGACAGCTCAACTCATACTCGAGATGGCATGAGATTTCTGAAAACAATGAGGTGCCAGTCAGACAACCGCAAAGTAAAGGTGTATTGACGGAGGTCCGCGTGCTTTTCGAAGATTGCATTAAGCAGCTCAAAAAAGATCCCAACTTAGCGAATAGGCTTAAGACCCACTACGATATAGTTTTTTTTGACTCACCGTCTATTGAGGTCGAACCGCACAGCGTAGAGCTGACACGGTATGCTGATGTCGTTGTAATAGTTTTGGAAAGCGAAAAAACCAAGGCCTTCGCTTTGCAGTCTTTGAAAGAAAAAATAACTCATAACTCGGACGCATTGTTGGGGGTTGTCTTGAACAAAAGATGCTTTCATATCCCTTGTGGTTTGTACTCAAAACTTCATTAATGAATGCGAGAGCGCTACAGCAATCATAAAGGTAAGGGACAAGGATGGAAACCAACAAAAAAAAGATTTGGATCGATTTGGATAATTCGCCACATGTCCCCTTTTTCAAACCGATCATCGAAGAGCTCGAAAAAAGGGGTTACTGCTTTACCATAACAGCAAGGGACTGCTTTCAAGTGTGCGGCCTTGCCGACCTGCTGCGATTGCCCTACAACAGGATTGGCCGGCACTACGGTAAAAACCGGGCCATGAAGGTTATAGGTTTGGCCATAAGAGCACTACAACTTGCGCCAACGGTGCTCAGCGAGAAACCTGCTCTGGCCCTATCGCACGGATCGCGTTCCCAGTTAATCATCGCACGTCTGCTCGGAGTTCCCTCTACCTTAATCTTCGATTATGAACACGCGCAATGGCTTCCCTTTGCCTATCCTGATACTGTGATTGTGCCTGAAGTCATTCCGGATAATGCCATCAAGCAGAGGTTTCGCAGAATCGGCAGGTATCCAGGGATAAAGGAGGATGTCTATGTGCCAACGTTCAAGCCGTTAGGTGGCATCTTGGCAGAACTTGGCATCAGGGATGAGGAGGTTGTAGTCACCATTCGGCCACCAGCCACTGAGGCACATTACCACCGGCCGCAAAGCGATGAGCTTTTTTCTGCGGTAATGCAGCGTCTGTCGTCACTACCGGGGACGCGCCTTATCGTGTTGCCGCGAAATGCGGACCAGGAGGCATTGGTGCGAGGAACTTGGAGCGATCTGGTTGTCACTGGCAAAATAATCATCCCTCCAAAGGTGATCGACGGCCTGAACCTCATCTGGCACTCCGACCTGGTGATCAGCGGCGGCGGAACCATGAACAGGGAGGCCGCAGCACTGGGCGTGCCGGTGTACAGCATCTTCCGTGGCCAGATGGGGACGGTTGATGAGTACCTCGCCACCCGTGGCCGACTGGTGTTGCTAAAGAGCGTTGAGGATCTTGAGCAGAAACTGCAAATCTGCAAATGGAAACGTCCGGCGCGCCCGGGCAGCGACAGCCCGGACGCCCTGGCAAAAATCGTCGATGAACTTGTGAGCATCATGGAACAGTCCTAAGATTTGCTTGCCGCAGTTCAGTAGTCCTGTCGCCCGTACCCATCGAGCTTTTTGCTGTAACCGTCGTTTTGCTTCTCCCCGGCTGTACCCATTCTCCTGCTCTAAGTGCAGCAATACAGACAGAGGTCGGACATGTGGCAACTGCCGGGATGGCTCTCCCTGTTCATCGATAAATATTTGCCGGCGCAGTCACTGAAAAAGCGGCTGGCGATCGGCATGTCATGGGTAACGGCGGGATCACTTTTCAGGCAGATCGCCAACTTCCTGGCGGTCATCTTTGTGGCCAGAGTTCTGGGAATGTCCGACTTCGGCAAACTTGCCGTCATCCAAAGCACCGTACTGATGATCTCCAGCTTTGGCCAAGCCGGAATAGGTCTCTCAACGGCGAAGTACATCGCCAGCAACAGAGTCACCGATCCACCGCGAACAGGACGGATTATCGGCTTCACCCTTTCCTTTGTGAGCGTCGCTTCCTTGGTTATAGGGCTAGTTGTGATCAGTTGCTCGCAGCTTCTTTCGGACAAGCTGCTTCCTGGGCGCGACCTCTCCCGCGACTTGAGCCTGAGCAGCATCTGGATGATGTTCGAGATCATCAGCCTGATCCAGTTCCGCATGCTTGCCGGCCTGGAGTCGTTTCGAAGTTGCGCGATCATCACCTCCTCCCAAGGTGCACTGTTGCCGATCGTGTGGGCTTGTTCCCTTCACAACGGAGTCACGGGAGCCATTGCGGGGTATTCGGCTGTCAGCATTTTGGGTTGCTTTCTCGGGCAGGTCATGCTCCAAAAGGAATGCCGGCGACTGGGGATCCAAATCCAATACCGTAACGTCTGGAGAGAGCGGTCCATCCTCAGGATGTCAACTATGGTGTGGTTCAGCGAGATCGCAATGAACGCCACCAACTGGGCCGTGGGTATCCTGCTCGCCCGTCGGCCCGATGGTCTGGCGGAGTACGCCATCTTCAATGCCGCCAGTAGGTACCAAAACGTGCTGGCCTTTCTTCCCACCCGTATCTTTCATGTCTCGCTCCCGGTTTTGGCCAACCTTCAGGCGGAAGGGAACCGGCATGGGTTCACCAAGGCTCTGGTCGGCTTGGGTGCGATAAGCTTGCTGGTGACCGCCGCTGGCGCGTCCGTGCTGATGTTGTTCCCGGACCTCTTGATGTCCTGGTACGGCAGGGGGTTCGGAGCTGGTGGTGATGTGCTTGGAGTCGTCGCGGTGTTGTGCGTGGCGAGCTCGGTGTGGACCGTTGCTAGCGCGGGGCTCTGGGCGGCGGAACAGTCCCGGCAGATGCTTTTTCTGGACCTTCTGCGAGGGAGCCTACTCGTGCTTCTTTGCCTCACCGGGCTCGCCGCAACGGCCCGGGGGCTCGCCCTGGCTCACCTGATCAGCTATACAGCCTGCGGCGCGTTGCTGGTCTGGGCTCTGTACCGTTATCTGCGGCACCCCTGGCCTGTCAACGAGCCCGCCGTCAGGGTCGACCTTTGAGAGGATGCCATGCTCGCCAGAGCCAATGAACAGGTACGCGCAGGAAAACCGGGCTCCGGGACCAGCCTTGGATTGGTGCCGCTATTAAGTGCCGCTGGCCTGCTCGGTGCGTGGGGAGCTTGGGTGGTGACCGCCCAATCCATCGGAACCACCGCGGGCGAGGGGGTGGTCGGCCCCGGTGAAAAATCGGCGCTGTACTACCTGGCGCACGGTCTGGGGCTTGTCTGCGTTCTCGCTGCCGGACTTACCGCCGCCCTCAAGGGGCAGTACCGCAGGCTTGAATCCGGCACCCGGTTCGCCTTCTGGGCTCTGCAGATCACCGCCTTGGCCTGGGCCATCGTATCGTACGGCTTTGCCGATTACGCGAACTTCAAGGCCTTCGGCGCGACGGGTCCCTTCGTCTGGTTCTCGATTGTCCTGATCTTTGCCGGGATGGACAAAAAGGTCTGGCCGCTGGTAGACAAGGTCGTCTTTGGAACCTCCATTATCAGCGCCTGCCTGGCCATCGTGTCGATAGCTACAACCCATCGCGATATCACTCAGCGGTGGCTTTCGACTCCGGTTTATTACATGGTCTTGTTGATGTGGTACGGCGGATGGACCCTCTTTAGCTTTACCCGCCACCAGAAGTTGAGCCAGTTCTGGCGATTCATCCCCTACATGGTCTTCATCTGCCTCGCGGTCTTTACCAAGACGAGGTCATGGTTCCTGATGTCCTTTTTCCTTCTCATGTCATTTTTTTGGCTGAACAAGCCCGCGGGGCGGATCGGCGGAGGCTTCTTGGCCCATCGTCTGAAATCTCTGCTCGTTCTGCTGGTGGCCCTCTCGATCCTAGGATTTTTTCTCCAGGATCTGCTTCTGGGCGCTTTCATTGATTTCCAGGATCGGGCTCTTCAGGACACGCGGTCGGGGCAGTACGTTGACTTCTTCGCCGACGTGCCGCTCTCGGACCTGGTGCTCGGCAGGGGACCCAACGGTACCTGGGACTGGAACGGGAGGGATTACCAGTACTTCGATAATGCGGTGTTGTGGATGGCTTTCATCGGAGGGATACCGACGGCGCTGTCATACCTGGTACTGATCATTCTGCCGGGGCTCAGGTGTCTGGGCTCGGAAGCGGTAGAGATCAACGCGGCGGCCGTCCTGTTGCTCCTGTGGGGGCTGGCCTGCGTCGGCTTCAGCACCTATTCCAACCCCTCGCTCACCCCGTACTCCTATCTGCTGTGCCTGCTCGCCGGCCGCTGTCTGGGCTTTCTGGCGGATCGGCGCAGCAATCCCGTTTCCAACACCTTGTAAAATGCCGCGCTTCCCGGTGCTGAAGATGCCTAAAATGGTCGAAATCGTAATCGGCGGCGATGTCTGCCCGATCAACCGCAACGCGAGGATGTTCCGCAACGGCGACGCTTCCGGGCTGTTCAACGATCTGCTTCCCGAGTTTCAGCGCTCCGATCTTTGCGTGGTCAACCTCGAGTGTCCCTTGATCGAAGGGGGAGCCCCGGTCACCAAGGTCGGTCCGGCGCTTAGGGGAGAGCCCCAGGGCATCACTGCCCTCAGCCGGGCTCAGATAGGCCTCGTCAATCTCGCCAACAATCATATCCTCGACTTCGGCGCGCAGGGGGTGCTGAGCACCGTGTCGGCCTGTGCCAGTGCGGGGGTCGCCGTGGTCGGCGCAGGTGAAGATGGCAGGGAGGCCGGGCGTCCCTTCATCCGCGAGATCAAGGGCATCAGGGTCGGCTTGTTGGCTTACGCCGAAAGGGAGGCCGGCGTTGCCAGGGGAGATAAGGCCGTGGTCAGCCTGCTCAACCTGGCGGACTATGTGCGGACGCTGCGTATTTGCTGTGACCGGTTCGATTGCCTGATCGTATTGCTTCACGCGGGACTCCAGCATCACCCCTACCCGAGTCCGATGCTGCAGGACACCTGCCGCTTCATGATCGAAGAGGGGGCTGCCATCGTGATCTGCCAGCACTCTCACTGCCCGGGGGCGGTGGAAAAGTACCGCCATGGCCACATCGTTTACGGTCAGGGCAATCTGCTCTTCGACCGCTACCCCCAGCGCGCCGCCAGCTTCTCCCGGGGATTTCTGGTGAGGGTGCTGCTCGAACGGGGCCTTGACGCAAGGGTGGAACTGGTTCCCTTTCTCCAGTCAGACCATCTGCCCGGGGCACGGAAGATGGCGGCTCACCAGGCCGCATGCTTTCTCGCCGACCTCACGGGAAAAAGCATGCGGGTTCAAGATGCAGAATTCGTACGCGCGCAATGGACGCGGTTGTGCCACGCCAAAAGGTACGACCTTTACAGTACGCTGAACGGCCATGGCAGGGTGGCGAGGTTCCTAAACCGCACCCTGCGCTTCAGCGACTGGTGCTACGACAGGCGCAGGCTGTTGAACCTGCACCATCTCATCTCCTGCGAATCGCACAGGGAGGCCCTGGAGACCATTCTGGCTATCGACTCCCGGGCCGAGAGGTAAAAGATGAACCGGTTCTACCTCCGTGCCCTGCGCTTTTTGAAGCAGAACCGACTGCTCGGTCCTTTGCGCCGCTACCTGCAGCGGCATCTGGACCTCGCCGAACTTAGGACCAGCAACAGGCTCCTGCATCTGCCGGAGGAAGAATGCCGCGGGTGCGACTACGACGCGGCCTACCCCTACACCTTGGGGATACTCAAGGAATTCTGGCACGGTCACAGGTACTACGTTAAAGCGTGCCGGGAGCTGAAGGTGCGTTACCAGGTGCTTGACATCACGGGGCCGGACTGGCAGGAGGTCATGCAGCAGTCGGGCTGCGACGTCTACCTGGTGCTCCCTTCGGTCACCTTTAGCAACTGGAAGCAGATGTACGACGAGCGGGTGCGGATCATCGCCGAGGACATGGGGAAGCCCATTTTCCCGTCCTACTCAGCCTTGTGGATGTGGGAGAGCAAAAGGCGTACCTGTTACTGGCTCAAGGCCAACGGTATCAGCCATCCGAAGACCTGGGTCTTCTACGATCGCAGGCAGGCCTTGGAGTTCGCGGCCGGCGCACCCCTGCCGGTGGTCTTCAAGAGCAACATGGGATCGGGAGCTTCCGGAGTCATTATCTTTGAGCGCCGCAACCAGCTCAGCAAGCATATCTCCCACTGTTTCAGCAAAGGGTACACGAATGAAAGGCGCGGGCCCAACGATCGCGAAGTTGGCAGCGTGCTGCTGCAGGAATACCTCCCCAATGTCAAGGAGTGGCGGGTGGTGCGGATCGGGCCGTCGTACTTCGCGTTCGAGAAACTCAGGGGGGGGAGGTTCCACAGCGGCTCGCACTTGCGCCGCTATGGTTTGCCCCCGGTGGGGCTGCTCGACTTCGCCCGCGCCGTCTTCGACAGGGGTGGGTTCACCAGCCTGAGCCTGGACGTCTTCATCGCCGAGGATGGGAGGTTCCTGGCCAACGAACTGCACACCTATTTCGGCATCATGAACAGCCACGAGATGTGCATCGTTGACGGCATCCCCGGGCGGATGCTGCACGAGCCATCTCAAGGCTGGAAGTTCGAGGCCGGCGATTTCTGCCGCAACTACCTCTACAACGAGCGGGTCCTGTGTGTGTTGGATTCGCTGCGAGAAAAGGAGCGGGTGGCGCGTTATGACAACGAACAGTCGCAAATCTGAGGTTCTCGTCATGTGCCCGCCGCCGGAGCAAAGCGGCGGCGTGGCGAACTATTACTCACTTGTGAACAGGCACTTCCGTTCGGATGCGGTGAACCTCCACTTCTTTTACACCGGAAGCCGTTCCGTCGCCAGCGGTGGAGGCCGTGCGCTGCAGCCGCTGGTAGACCTCATTGCCCTCAGGCGAACGCTTCCGCGCCACGACCTGGTGGTGCTGAACCCCTCGCTCGACCCGAAGTCCCTGATCCGCGACGGCGTCTACCACTTGGCGGCGCGGTTGACGGGGATGAAGACCATCGTCTTCTTCCGCGGGTGGTCGCCCAGGTGGGAAGGGATCATCGACCGTTACGCGCGGGGGCTTTTTAGGCGAGTCTTTGCCGCAGACCGCCTGGTGGTCCTTTGCAGCCGTTTCGGGGACTGCCTGGCCGGGTGGGGATTTCCTCCTCGGGCCATCGTGCGGGAGACGACCACGTACGAGCACCATGAATGCGAGGCCGCCAACGACCCGCGTCGCATCATCTTCCTCTCCAGGTTCGCGCGCGGCAAGGGATGCCTCACCGCCATTCAGGCGGTGGAACGGCTGCTTCCCCGCTTCCCCGACGTGCACCTTTACATGGTGGGGGATGGCGAGTTGCGGCAGGAACTGGTCGACTACGTGCAAAGTCGGGGGCTGGCGGCGCAGGTGGAGTTCACCGGGTGGCTGTCGGGCGAGCCGAAATACCGCCTGCTGGCCCGCTGCGGCATCATGCTCTTTCCCACCGACTACGGCGAGGGGATGCCCAACGCCCTCGTGGAGGGGATGGGGATGGGGATCCCCATCGTGAGCAGGCCGGTGGCGGGCATTGCCGACATCATAGCCGACGGCGAGAACGGCTTCCTGATCCCCTCGCTCGACCCCGCTGACTTCGCCGATCGGGTCGCCCGTCTGCTTGAAGATCCGGAGCTTTGGCGAGAGATGTCGCAGCGCAACAGGCGGGTCGGACGCGAGCGTTTCTCCATAACGAGCGTGGTGGCGCGGCTGGAATCGCTCTACCTCGATCTCTTGCGCCAGGAAAGGGGGTGCCTATGAAACGCGAGGGTGCTGTCGGCAGGAGCTTCGACCATGCCTTCGACAGGCTCTACGACTATTGTCGTGCCTGCGGCTATCAGGGGTGGGATAACTTCGACGGGCTCAACTCGGTGCTGTTTCGCAACTCTCCGCTGTACCGGTCGCCGTTGCTACGCCTGGCCTGGACCCAGTTCTTCAAGAGAAGTCCCGTCAACTTACGCTGCGCCACGCGGGTCCCCAAGGGGTACAACCCCAAGGGACTGGCCCTGTTCATCACCGGGCTGGTTGCCAAGAAGAAGCACGACGAGGCCCTGCAACTGGTTAGGCTGCTGCAGGGGATGAACTGCTCCGGTTATTCCGGGACCTCCTGGGGGTACAACTTCGACTGGCAGTCGCGGAACTTCCTCACGCCGGTCGGTACACCCAACGCGGTCACCACCGTCTTCGTCTCCAACGCGATGCTCGATTGCCATGCCACCACCGGCGACGGCGGGGCTCTCGAGGCCGCTTTGGGTGGGTGCCGTTTCCTGCTCGACAACCTGATCCTCTTCGAGGACGGTACGACTATCTGCTTTGGTTATATGCCCGGCAACGCCACCCGCGTCCACAACGTCAACATGCTCGTCGCCGCGCTCCTGGCGCGGGTCGCCCGCCTGACCGGAGACCGCGGCTACCTGGAGAAGTCCCGCAAGGCGATGCGCTATTCGGTGAAGGCGATGCGCCCGGACTACTCTTGGGCCTATGGAGAGAGCTCCTTCCAGCAGTTCGTCGACAGCTTCCATACCGGCTTCAACCTGGTCTCCTTGAAGAAATGGATGCAGTTCGCCGAGGAACAAACCTGGGACAAGGAGCTGCGCAAGGGATACCAGTACTACCTGGACCACTTCTGGCTGGAGGATGGCTGCCCCAAGTACTACCACGACTCCCTCTATCCCATCGACATCCACTGTTCGGCGCAGGGGATCCTAACCTGCCTCGAGCTTTCCGCGCTAAGCGAGCAAAGCTTCCCCCTGGCGGAGCGTATCGCGCGTTGGGCCGTGGAGCACATGCAGGATGAGACCGGTTATTTCTACTACCAGAAGTACCGGGCCTTCACCAACAAGATTCCCTACATCCGCTGGTCCCAGGCCTGGATGTTCTGCGCGCTGTCGCGGCTGACCTCCGGGCGCTAGGGGGGCAGGCGGGAAAGGAAAAGGGGGCAGCGGTATCACCGCTGCCCCCTTTCTTTTGGGGCGACTCCGGATGGAACCGGTCGCGCTAGTTGGTGAACTGCAGGTTGAGCGGTTGGGCCACGACCTGCTGATACTCGACGGCCCCGATGTCCGGCTTGGTCCCCTTGTAGGGCATGCTGACCGCGTCGCCGGTCTTGAAGGTCACGCTCTGGTTCAGGGTGATCTGGTGCGTGGAGCGGTTGATCGCCGTGATGGTGGCGGTGTAGCTCCCCACCGTGATGGTATCGCCCGCGGTCAGCCCCATGCCGTCCGAGAAGTAGCCGTCATCGGCGACGGTGATCACCGAGCCGGTGCCGCTGGCGCTGGTGACCTTGGTCAGGAAGTCGCCGGCATCGATGCAGGGGGAGCCGACCTGCGGCGTGTAAGTGGAGTCGAGCATCGGCGCGGTCTGCAGGTTACCCTTGAAGTGGGTGGGGTCGGCAGCCTGGATGTCGGCGACCGTGCCGTATTTCCCCTGTACGTTCATGATGGTGCTGGTGCCGGTCTTGAAGAACAGGTTGTTGAAGAAGAAGTTGTCATAGATGACGCTGTTCTTCTGGATCCAGAGCTGGTAGCTGTCGAGGTTGTTGTAGACCGCGTTGTTCTTGAAATAGTTGTTGTAGGCGGTCGCCCCGCTGTCGCCGTTGGTCGCGATCACGATCGGGTACTTAGTGATGTTGGTGATCGTGTTGTTGTAGACCCGGTTGCCGATGGCCACGTTGGGTGGGTCCGTGTTGTAGGCGTAGACCTCCATGCCCAAGCCGCTGGACGTGCTGGTCGTGTTGTCCCGCAGGATGTTGTAGCGGATGATGTTGTTCTGCGACACCGCCTTGAAGGTACGGGGGAGGTTGGCATCGTAGCTCGTGCTCTTGCCGCCGTAGACGGTGTTCTTCTCCACCACGTTGTTGCTCGACCCGGACTGCAGCCCCATGGTGGCGCCCTGCGGGTTGTAGATGGTGTTCCCCTGGATCAGGTTGTAGTTGCAGCTGTAGGTCGGGTAGGTGGTGTCGAACCCTTCCAGCGAAAGCGAATAGTGGGTGGCGGCGCCGATGGTGTTGTTCCTGATGATGTTGTAGTTGGCGTTCCTTCTCAGGTTCACCGCGTCGGACTGCCTGCTGGTGGTCAGGTGCGCGATGTTGCAGCCGCTGATCTCGTTGTGGTGCGAGTTCAGCAGCATGTACAGCGCGGCCCAGGTGCTGTTGGAGCTGTCGGCGATGATGTCGCAGTTCCTGAGCACGATGTGATGCGAGGTCAGGATGGTCGCCGGGCTGTCGGTGCTGCCGTTGCGGAAAGCGATGTCCTGGGCGGTCACGTACGACTTGCTGGAAGCGTAGAAGCCGCGGATCACCGGTTTGTTGCCGGTGCCGTAGGCCCCGTAGCTTACCGGGGAACCGCTGCTGCCGGACGACGGCTTGAGCAGGGTATCCCAGCTCCCCCCGCGCTTGAAGAGAATCTGGTCGCCGGGGTAAAAGGACATGCCGTTCACCTTGGTCACCGTCTTCCAGGGCGCGGAGCTGCTGCCGGCGTTACTGTCGGAGCCCGCAGCGGAGTCGACGTAGTAGGTCGCCGCGGAGGCCATGGTGGCGCTGAAACAGAGAATGACTGCTGCCGTTACTGCTATCTTCTTGCCTAATAAGGTCACTTTTGACGTCATATACCTTCCTTGTCTTTGTTTACCTGGTTTTCACCACGATACCGTTGATCTTGGGGCTGCTGATCTTGGTCACGAACCCTATGTTCAGCACGCCGTCCGCCACGCTGACCGGTATGGTCACATCGTAAGCCGTATTATTGCCAGCCTTGGCATAGATGTCAAAGCTGGACAAAACGGTGGTCCCTTCCATCTTCACGTCGAATACCCTCTGGCCGGTCCCCACGTTGTCCGCGAATTTGAGGACGACGGAGTAGTTGCCGTTGGCTACCGGGATATTGTAGGACATGACGCTGCCGGCCGTGGTGCTGCCGTAGCGGTAGCTCTGGTACAGGACGTCGTCGGTGGTGCCGGCTATGGTCGCGGTGATGGTCTTGGCGGTCCCGCCGGAATAGTAGCTGTCTGCCTTGTAGGCGGTCCCGTCGGCGCCGGTGAAGGCCGCACCCCCCGCGTTGGTGGCGAAGACCGTGATGCCGCTTTGCACGGTGAAGCTTGCCGCGATGGTGTGGTTGGCGGTCACGCCGCTGAAGGTGTAGGAGGAGATGGCTCCCTTGGACACGCCGTCCACCTTGACGTCGGCGATCTTGTAGCCGCTGGTCGCAGCTACCGTGTAGCCTTGGCTGCCGCCGCTCGCGACGGTGGCGTTCCCTAACGGGGTTATGGTGCCGCCGGTACCGGCGGTCGCCGTGATGGTGTAGCTGTTGAGCGCGAAACTCGCGGCGATGGTGTGGTTCGCGCTGACCAGGTTGAAGGTGTAGCTCCCCACCGCGCCCACCGAGGTGCCGTCGACCGTTACCCCGGCGATCTTGTAGCCGGTGGCGGGGGTAATGGTGTAGCTCTGGCTCCCGTTGGCGGCAACCGCGGTGGTCCCGGACGGGGTGATGCTGCCGCCGGTGCCGGCGCTCGCGGTGATGCTGTAGCTGTTCACGGCGAAAGTGGCCGAGATGGTGTGGTTGACGGTCACGTTGCTGAAGCTGTAGGAGGTCAACGCGCCCACTGAGACGCCGTCCACGGTGACGCCGGCGACCTTGTAGCCGCTGGCCGGAGCGATGCTGAAGGACTGGCTGGCGCCGGAGGTGACCGTGACGCTGGTGATGGTGGAACTGCCGCTGGTTGCCGTGCTGACCTTGGTGTTGTTCAAGGCGGTGATGGTGCCGCCGGCACCCGCCGTCGCCGTGATGGTGTAGGTGGTGGGCAGGGCGGGGAAGCTCCTGCTGATCTCGTTGGAGTAGGCGCTCTCGCTCCCGGCCGCGTTGTAGGCGGTGACGGCGAAATAGTAGGTGCTGCCGTCGGTCAGGCTGCTGGCCGAGTAGCTCGTGGTGCTGCCGACGTCGACATGCTGCGAGTAGTTGCCGGAGGTTCCCCCGATGTGAACCTTGTAGCCGGTCACCCCAGTGCTGTCGGTCGGGGCGCTCCAGGCGATGCTGGCCTGGGCTGCCGCCGCAGGCGTCGCTCTCAGCGTCGTGGTCGCCATCGCTGTGAAAACCAGCAAGGCGATGAGGGCCATCCTGGCAAGGACGGTGTGGCTCGGTACTGTACTGCATTTTGACATTAGGCTGCTTCCTCCTGTTCTCTGTGCCGGTTCGGCAGGCGGTTAACCCCGGGGCAGGTGCTGCCCGCCCGCCGGGGTCCTGACTGGCGCCATGCTTTGCTTTTGGCCGCCGTGGTTGGGGTGCTCATCTGGCCTCCTTTCCCTTTGGTCTTAGCTGCAGTGGACTCCGGACGCAAAAAAAGCCGGTGCCTATGGTATCCCGTGGATATTTCGGCAACCCGGCTGTCTGCGTGAGACCCTTAGGCTTTCCGTCACTTCCTCGCGGAAGTTTTAGTATTATCGATATCTACCTGCAGCTTCTGTTTCTTGAGACACTACCAGCTTCGCGGCTTGGCGCTGGTGACGGCTGTCACACTAATGAAAGTTCCAGCTCCCCTACGTTAACCTTCCCCTCCTGCGGCCAAAAACGAGACCGCGCGTTTGCTTCCAAAAACTACATTGGTATAGTTTAATGGTTTTGCGCCGGCCAAAGGCCCGACGCCGGCGCTGCGGGAGGTAACAAGTGTGCGGTATCGCAGGGATAATCAACGTCGTTGACCAGGAGCCTCCCAGCCTTGAGCAGATGGTGAGCATGATCTCGCCGTTGCGTTACCGGGGGCCGGACCAGTCCGGCGTCTACCTCGACCATCGGGCCGCCCTGGGGCACCTGCGCCTGAGCATCATCGGTATCGACGGCGGCATCCAGCCAATCTGCAACGAAACCGGCGAACTCTGGATCGTGTACAACGGCGAGGCCTACAACTACCTGGAACTGAAGCAGGAACTGCTGGCCCGCGGGCACCGCTTCAGCACGCAGACCGACACCGAGGTCCTGCTGCACCTGTACGAGGAGTACGGCCCCGCCTGCCTGGAGAGGATCAACGGGCAGTTCGCCCTCGCCATCTGGGACAGCGCCAAGGGAGAACTCTTCCTGGCCCGGGACCGCGTCGGCGTGCGGCCGCTCTACTACACCTGGAGCGCCGGGGGGCAACTGCTGTTCGCCTCCGAGATCAAGGCCATCCTCGCCGTGACCGGCAGCAGGGAGCTCGACCCTGAGGCGATCGGGCAGCTCTTCGTCTTCTGGAGCACCCTGCCGGGGAGAACCTTTTTTGCCGGCGTTGAGGCGCTCCCCCCTGGTCACTACCTGTTGGTCAAGGGGCAGCGTTCCCGCCCCAGGTCCTACTGGCGCATCCCCGCCTATCCCGCCGAGGAGCAGTGCGGGCTCGACCTGCCCGAGGCGGCGGAGGCGTTCGCTGAGCTTCTCGAGGACGCCGTCCGGCTGCGGCTGCGGGCGGATGTTCCGGTCGGGGCCTACCTGAGCGGTGGACTCGATTCATCGATCATCGCCACCCTGATCGCGCGCCACCGCCAAAGCCGTCTGAAGACCTTCTCCTTAGGCTTCGCCGATGCGGCCTATGACGAGAGCGTCGCCCAGGAGGAGATGGTGCGGCACCTGGGGACGGACCACCGGCGCGTGCTGGTGCAAGACCAGCAGATCAGGCGGCTGTTGCCGGAAACGGTGTGGCACTGCGAACAGGCCACCCTGCGCAGCTCCCCGGTCCCGATGTTCCTCCTTTCGCAACTGGTGCATTCGGAGGGGTACAAGGTGGTCCTCTCCGGGGAGGGGGCCGACGAGATGCTGGGGGGGTACCACATCTTCAAAGAGGCCAAGGTCAGGGACTACTGGGGGCGACGGCCCGACTCCCCCCGGCGGCCCCGGCTCCTGGAGCGTCTCTACCCCTACATCTTCAACAATCCCTCGCGCGGCCGTTCCTTCTTGCAGGAGTTCTTCGCAGTCTCCCCGGAACAACTGAGGGACCCCTTCTTCTCCCACGCCGTGCGCTGGGGGGGAGGCGCCAGGAACCTGGTCTTTCTGTCCCCGGAGTACCGCGGCTGCCTCGCCGGGTACGACCCGCGCGAGGAGCTCGCCCAGTGGCTGCCGGAGAGTTTCGCCGGGCGGGACCTCTTCTGCCGGGCGCAGGTGCTGGAGATCGAGCTCTTCCTGGCCGGCTTCCTCCTCTCCTCGCAGGGGGACCGGGTCGCCATGGCGCACTCGGTGGAGATGCGCCACCCCTTCCTGGACTACCGGGTCATCGACTTCGCCTTCCGCCTGCCGGCACGCTGGAAGATGAGGGGGCTGCAGGAAAAATATTTCCTGCGCAGGGCCTGCCGCGACATCCTGCCGCAGCGGATCGCCAGCCGGGGCAAGCATCCCTATCGGGCGCCGGTGAGCGCGCTGTTCACCGCGGCCGCGCCGGCCGATTACGTGGACGACCTGCTGTCCCCGCGGAGCCTGAAGGCGAGCGGGTACTTCGACCCGGACAAGGTGGCGCGCCTGTACCGGCGGGTGATCGGGGCTCCTCCTGAGACGGTGAGTGAATTCGCCAACATGGCCCTGATGGGGATCATCTCCACAGAGATCCTGCACCGGCAGTTCCTCGCCTGCTCCTCCTACAGGGGGGTGAGGCGGCTGAGGCCGGACCTGGTGCGCTACGGAGCGGAGAGGAAGCTAGAGGGGCGGGAATGGGCGTCGGCGCCGACCGCCCCTGACGGGGGAGACCATGGAACTGCGGATGGTGCATAGTTTCCTGGAATCAAGCGCCGCCGAGCGTCCGGACAAGGTGGCCCTGGTTCATGACGGCGAGCGGGTGAGCTATCGGCTGTTGAACCGGTCCGCGAACCGCCTGGCCGCTTTCCTGGTACAGCGTGGCGTGCTGCCGGGAGACAGGGTCGTGATCCTGCTTGCCAACGGCGTCAAGTACGTGGCGAGCTACTACGGGATACTGAAGGCGGGAGCGGTCGCCGTGCCGCTGAACGTTGAGACCGGGCAGGAGACGCTGGGGCGCCTGCTGGACGAACTGCAGCCGGCGGGGGTCATCCTGGAACAGGGGGCGGGGTTCCTGCTCCAGCAACTCCCCCTGGCGCCCGGCTCGGTCAGGTTCGTGCTTGCCGCAGACGCCTCCTTCCCCGTCTGCGAGCCGCGCCTGATCTGGGGGTGGGACGAGGCGCTCGGGGGGGAGGAGCTTCCCGAAGGCGTCCGTGCCGTCCCCCCCGAGGCCCTCGCCAGCATCATCTACACCTCGGGGTCCACCGGCCAGCCCAAGGGCGTCATGCTCACCCACCGCAACATCGTCAGCAACACCCGTTCCATCGTCGAATACCTGCGCCTGACCGAGAGCGACATCCAGATGGTGGTGCTCCCGTTTTTCTACGTAATGGGGAAATCGCTGCTTAACACCCACATGGCCGTGGGGGGGACGGTGGTCATCAACAACAATTTCGCCTACACCGCCTCGGTGATCAGGCAGATGGCCGAAGAGGGGGTGACCGGTTTTTCCGGCGTCCCCTCGACCTACGCGTACCTGCTGCACCGCTCACCGCTGGCGTCGTTCCGGGACCGGCTCCCCAGCCTGCGCTACTGCACCCAGGCCGGTGGCCACATGCCGCGCGAGATCAAGGAGCGGCTGCTGCAGGTGCTCCCGCCGCACACCAAGCTCTTCATCATGTACGGCGCCACCGAGGCGGCAGCGCGGCTCACCTACGTGGAGCCGGAGAGGCTTTCGGAAAAGCTCGGCTCCATTGGCCGGGCCATCCCCGGTGTGACGGTAAGGGTGCTGGGGCCGCGGGGTGAGGAAATGGCGGAGGGGGAATGCGGCGAACTGGTGGCATCGGGATCCAACATCATGCTCGGCTACTGGAACGACCCCGAGGCGACCGCCCGGGTGCTGGACGCCGACGGTTACCACACCGGCGACCTCGGCTACCGAGACGCGGACGGCTACCTCTACGTGACCGGAAGGAAGGACCACCTGCTCAAGGTCGGGGGGCACCGCATCGACCCGCAGGAGGTCGAGGAGGTGCTCATGTCCAGCGGCGTCCTGCTGGAGGTGGTGGTGCTCGGCCTGGACGACCCGCTACTGGGCAAGAAGCTGGTGGCGCTGGCGGTCCCCTTGAACGGCAACCCCAGCGACCGGACCCTGCTCTCCTTTTGCCACGCCCGGCTGCCCCGACACAAGGTTCCGGGCGAGATCAGGCTGGTCGCGGCGCTACCGAAGTACTCAAGCGGGAAGATCGACCGCGCCTCCTGCCTGGGCCTGTGCGCCTGAGGCGCCGTTGCGACGCGCGGCCTTTGAGAACGTTAATTCATCCCGCATGACCCAGCGCTGGGCCATGAAAGAAAGGTGCCTTATGACAACTACGACAGGATTTTCCCCCGAGGTGCTCCGGCTCGACCCGCAACGCGAGGCCGACCGGATCTGCGCCAGGATCAGGGAGTTGATGCGCAACCAGGTGAAGAGGGGAGGAGTGGTGGTGGCGCTCTCCGGAGGGATCGACAGCAGTGTCACCGCGGCGCTCTCGGTGCGGGCCCTGGGGAGGGAACGGGTGGTCGGACTGGAGATGCCCGAACGGCACTCGGCGCGGGAGACCCTGGAACTGAGCGGCAAGGTCGCCGCGGCGCTCGGTATCCAGACCCAGGTCGAGGACATCTCGGGGATCCTCCAGTCGGTGGGGTTCTACGAGAAGTACGACAGCGCGGTGCGCATGGTGGTGCCGGAGTACGGCGCCGGCTGGGCCTCGAAGATCGTCATCTCCGGCGTGGCCGACCAACCCCGCTTCACCTCCTTTTATCTGGTCACCCAGGACGCCCAGCAGGTGCAGGCGACGGTGCGTCTCCCCCTGCAGCCCTACCTGGAGATCGTGGCGGCCACCAACTTCAAGCAGCGCATCAGGAAGATGCTGGAGTACTACCATGCCGACCGGCTCAATTACGCCGTCGCCGGGACCCCAAACCGCCTGGAGTTCGATCAGGGGTTCTTCGTGAAGCTGGGGGACGGCGCCGCCGACATCAAGCCTATCGCCCACCTGTACAAGTCCCAGGTGTACCAGCTCGCCGAGTTCCTGGGAATCCCCGAGGAGATCCGCAGCAGAAAACCGACCACCGACACCTACTCGCTGGCGCAGGGGCAGGACGAGTTCTACTTCTCGCTTCCCTACCAGATGATGGACCTCTGTCTCTACGCCCGAAACCACGACGTCCCGGCCGAGAGCGCCGCCGCCGTCTTGGGGCTCGAGCCGCAACAGGTGCGGATGGTGTACCGGGACATCGACACGAAGCGCAAGACGACGCGCTACCTGCACCTCCCGCCGCTCCTGGTGGAAGAGGTGGAGTGGGAGTGACAGCTAAAGGAGGCGACCGATGAACGTAAAGGATGAGATCAGAAACTTCGTGGTTGAGAATTTTCTCTTCGGCGATGCCGGTGGGCTCACCGACGACAGCTCCTTCATCAGGGAGGGGATCGTCGATTCGACGGGGATCCTCCAACTGGTGGCCTACCTCCAGGAGCGCTACCAGGTCGCCGTGGCGGACGAGGAGCTGATCCCGGAGAACCTCGACTCGGTGCAGCGGGTGGCGGCATTCGTGGAAGGAAAGCGGCAGGGTAGTGCGGCCGGCGCCGGAAATGCCGGGTAGGGGGGGCGATGCGAGGGACGCTGAGCGGCAGGATCGTGCAGAGGGTACTGGGGAAGCTCGCGATGATCGCCCCCGGGGGGTACTCGCTGCGTCCCTGGCTGCACAAGGCGCGCGGCGTCCAGATGGGGGAAAACGTCTGGATCAGCCAGATGGTCTACCTGGATGACCAGCATCCTGAACAGATCCGGATCGGCGATAACGTCACCATCGGCCTGCGCTGCACCATCTTCGCTCATTTCTACCTGGGCGACCGCGCGCCCGAGGATGTCAAGGGAGGGGTGGTCATCGAGAACGACGCGTTCATAGGCCCCAACTGCACCATCCTGCACGGCGTCACCATCGGAGCCGGGGCCGTGGTGGTGGCGGGAAGCGTGGTGACCAGGAACGTCCCCGCCGGCGTCCTTTACGGGCCGCCGGCGGCGGAACCCCTGGCGCGGATCACCAATCCCCTCACGGAAAACGGCCAGGTCCAGTACCAGAAGTTCCTGTACGGCCTTAAAAAACTCTAGTCGTAGCTCTTCTTCATCAGGTGGAACAGGACCGCGAGCAGGACCATGAAACCGACCGCGATCCCTCCCGCCACCCGCCTTTTCTGGTGCGACCGCTCGATCTCCTTCAGGGCCGCATCCAGCTTCCCAAGCTCCTTGTTGATGGCGGCCGACTCCCCCTTCACCCGCGCCACGTCCACGTCGTGGAACAGGGTGTGGAAGCGGTTTCTCACGGCGAAGAGCGACTTGCCCATCTTCTCCGTGTCCACGCCGCTCACCTGGAAGTCGGCGATCCTGCGCGAAATGTTGTCGATGTACTCCTCGGTCTGCTGCATCGCGTCCCGGATCGCCTTGGCCCGCTCGAAGCTGTGGCAGCGGGTGCAGCTCTTCTCGTTGATGAGCGCGAGCGACGCCTTCACCACCTGGTGGTTGCTGTGGCAGGTCACGCAGGTGGGGCCGCCGGCGCCGAGCCTCCTGCCGTGCGCGCTGGAGAGGTAATCCTTGTAGACGCCGGGGTGGCAGCGCCCGCAGAAGGCGGGAATGTCCTTTTCCTTGGGGGCGCCCAAGAAGCCTCGTTGCGGGGTCATGGCGTTGGCCGCGTCCTTGGGGTCGCCGCCATGGCAGCCGTTGCAGGAGATGCCGTTCTCGGCGTGGATGCTGCCGCGCCAGAGGTTAACCGGCGCCCCGAGCCGGTCCGGCAGCGAGCCGTGGCACTGGATGCAGACCGTCTCCGGTTGTTCCATCGGGGCCGCCAGGGCCGGTTTCAGGAAGGCGAGCGGGGCGAAAAGCAGGATGGCCAGGGTGTATGTGCGAATCATGACAGGTGCCCCCATACGCTAAGAGCGATCCAGAGCAGGATGCCCGCGATCACCAGGGTCAGGAACAGCGGACGCTTCAGCGGATGCCGCTCCGGAGAACGGTCGATGAAGGGGAGCAGGGCCAGGAAGGTCATCGCCGCCGCCTGCACCGACAGCCCCAGAAGCTCGCTCGGGAAGATCTTCAGGGTCTGGTAGTTGGCCAGGAAGTACCACTCCGGCTTGATGTGCGCCGGCGTCTTGAACGGGTCGGCGGGCACGAAGGCGTCCGGGGTGAAGGGCATGCCGGGCCAGAAGAAGACCACGGCCAGGAAGACGGCGAAATACACCGAGATCGAGGCGAGGTCCTGCAGCACGTAGTTGGGGAAGAAGGGGATCCCGCCGGGGTGCCCCTGGTAGTGGTACTGTTGCGCCTCGAAGGGGGTCGCCGTCCCCTCCCTGCCGAAGGGGGGGGCGGAGATGCCGGTGCGCTTCAAAAGGAACAGGTGCGCCCCGATGAAGGCGGCGATCACCACGGGAAGTACGGCGGCGTGCAGGGCGAAGAAGCGTCCCAGGGTGGGCGGGCCGACCAGTTTGCCGCCGCGCAGGAACTCCACCAGGTAGGGGCCCACCAGCGGCACCGCGCTGGCGCTGTTGGTGGCGACCGTGGTGGCCCAGAAGGAGAGCTGGCTCCAGGGGGCCAGGTAGCCGGTGAGCGAGATCCCCTGCACCAGGGCGAGCAGGGTGAAGCCGGTGACCCAGTTCAACTCGCGCGGCGCCTTGTAGCTCCCCATGAGCAGGGTGGAGAGCATGTGCAGGATGAGGACCGCCACCATCATGTTGGAGCCCACCGCGTGGCACAGGCGGATCAGCCAGCCGAAGGGGACCTCGTTCATGATGAAGGTGACGCTCTTGAAGGCCTTATCGGCGTCGGGGACGTAATAGATCATGAGCAGCATGCCGGTGATCACCTGCAGGGCGAAGATCACCAGGAGCACGCTCCCCAGCGAATACCACTCGTTGATGTTGCGCGGCAGCAGGTAGCCGGTCAGCTCCTTCTCCACGATCTCGCCGACCCCGATGCGCAGGTCGAGCCAGCGGTACAGCCTCTTTAGCATGGACGTTGCCTCCTGGGGGTTAGCCGATGGTGATGTTGCCTTCGGTGACGGTGAGCGGGATCTTGGCGAGCGGGCGCGGCGGGGGGCCCCCCAGCACGGTGCCGTCGGTGGAGAACTGGCCGCCGTGGCAGGGGCAGAGAAACTGCTGCTTCTCCTTGACCCACTGCACGATGCAGCCCAGGTGGGTGCAGACCGCGGAGAGGGCGACCAACTCGCCGCTCTTGGTCTTGATCAGTACGGCAGAGGAACCGGCGAACTCGAAAAACTTGGCGTCCCCCTCCTTGAGCTCCCCAGCCGGGATCACCAGCTTGGCGCCCCCCCCCTGGCCCGACTTGGGCGCCAAGTAGCGGAAAACCGGATATCCCGCGGCGACCGCGGCGCAGGCGGTGGCTCCGGCCACGCAGACCCCGAGAAACTTCCTTCTCCCCTCGTTCTCCATGCATCCCCTCCGCTGTTGTCTGTCGATTCGGCACAAGTATAATGACCGCTTGCACCATTTCAAGCAACTTTTTCATGAAACAGGGGGGGGGACGGCGTTCACCTTGGCGCCGCACGAGCCGCCCCGGCGCGGCGCCGGCGCGCTCGTTACCCGGCGCCAGCGTTAATCTAATGAGCGCGGCCGCCGCTTTCCCTCTTTACCCCCGACGGCCTTTTCCGGTATGCTGGCGCACTCGCATGTGATAGCCGGAGCAAGGGAGAAGACGATGGAGACCTACTACGACCCGAAGGACCTCGGGAGCTTCGCCGAGATCGGCAAGGACGCGCCGGAACTGGCCGGGAAGTTCTTCGACTACTATAACGAGGTGTTCGCCGAGGGTGATCTCACCGAGCGGGAAAAGGCGCTCATCGCGCTCGCGGTCGCCCACACGGTGCAGTGCCCCTACTGCATCGATGCCTACACCAGGGCCTGCCTGGAAAAGGGGTCGCACCTGGGCGAGATGACCGAGGCGCTGCACGTGGTGACCGCGATCCGCGGAGGAGCGTCGCTGGTGCACGGCGTGCAGATGCGCAAGATCGCCGAGAAACTGTCGCTTTAGGAGACGTGATGGACGAGGCGAAACAGAGACGGGAAGAGGGGTTCGGGGAGTGTGTCGCCCGGCATGGACTCCCGCTCACCCGGGAGCGAACCACGGCGCTGCAGGTGAACCTGGGGCTTGCCTGCGACCTCGCCTGCGGCCACTGCCACCTCGAGGCGGGGCCGACACGCGGCGAGATGATGACGCGGCCGGTCATGGAGGAGGTGATCGCCTGCGCCCGCCGCTTTAGGTTCGACAGCATCGACCTGACCGGGGGCGCCCCCGAACTGGTCCCGGAGCTCCCCCACCTGGTGCGGGGGGTGGCGCCGGAGACCCCCCGGCTGATCGTGCGCACCAACCTGGTATCGCTGGAGGGGGAGCGGGGCGAGGAACTCTCGCAACTGTACCGGGAACTGAAGGTGGTGCTGGTCGCCTCGCTGCCGGCCGCCAACCAGGCCCAGACCGAGGCGCAGCGCGGCGCGGGGGTGTGGGAGAGGAGCATTCGGGCGCTCAAGAGACTGAACGCGCTCGGGTACGGCGTCCCCGGCAGCCCGCTCGAGCTCGACCTGGTCAGCAACCCCTCCGGGGCCTTCCTGCCGCCGCCGCAGCTCCAGGCCCAGGAGAAGTTCCGCCGTGATCTCGGCCGCAGGCACGGCGTCAGCTTCCACAACCTCTATACCTTCGCCAACGTCCCGCTGGGGCGCTTTCGTCGCTTCCTGGAGCGCTCCGGGAACCTGGAGAGCTACCTCGAGAAGCTCCGCGCCGGCTTCAACCCCTGCGCCGTCGCCGGGCTCATGTGCCGCAGCCAGCTCTGCGTTGACTGGCGCGGGCGGCTCTACGACTGCGATTTCCACCTGTCCCAGGGGCTCTTCCAAGGCGGCGGGGAGCGTCTCATCTCCTCCCTGACCGAACTCCCCCCACCCGGCACCCCCATCGCCGCCGCCGATCACTGCTACGCCTGCACGGTCGGCGCCGGATTCACCTGAGGGGGGAGCATCGTGGCCTAGTCGGGCCGCTTCGCCGCCGGTTTTCCCGGCTCCAGCCCCGGGCGGAACACCCGCCCCCGGTAACTCCCCTTTTGCTCCCAAAACAGTCGGAACTCCCGGTCGCGCAGGGCGCGCATGCCGGCCAGCGTGTGCCTGCCGAGCTCGGGCGGCAGCTTGGCGCGGGGCACCCTGAGCCAGGGGCCGCGCCAGGATCCGGAGCGGTACCAGACCCCGCCCTCCGCCTTGTAGTACGCCGGCGCGAGGTAGAAGAGGTCCTTGGCGCCGACCGCCGTCCCGAAGCCGAGCGGCGCGGGAAACAGGAACAGCGGCGCCCGCCGCGGTGCGCCCGCCGCCTGCCGGGGCGTCTCCCCCTGCCTCGGTGCGGCGGCCGGAGGAGGCGCCTCTTGCCGCTGCCGGTAGTACTCGTCGTAGAACTGGTACGGATAGTAGGTACCGTCGGCGCTCGCGCTCCCGGCGACGAGCGCCAGCACCAGGGTGATCCCGCGCGCGGCGTTCATGGCAGCCTCCCTTCCTGAGCCTGGTCCGCGAGTCCGGTGAGCTCCAGGCTCGCCCGCCACAGGCGCCCCGCGGCGGCCTGGTCGTAGGAGGCGGGCGAGGAGGATGCCTCCCGTTCGTCGGCGTAGTACCCCCCCGTCTTGCCCGCCACTTCCTCGGCCCAGGCCAGGTAGAGCACGGTGCGCGCCCCCCGGCGCGGCCCGACCAGCCGGCCGCTCTTCAGGGAGCCCGCGATGTGGGACAGCCAGCTCCCCAGGCCGTTGTTCAGCGAGAAACGGCTCAGCACGTTGCCCGGCGCCGCCGCGTTGGCCGTGATGCCGCTGCCCGCAAGGCGCCGGGCCAGCTCGTAGGTGAAGAGCAGGTTCGCGAGCTTGGACTGGGCATAGGCCCTCCTGCCGTCATACTCCCGCTTAAGGTTCAGGTCGTAGAAGTCGATCCCCGGGCAGGCCCGGTGCGCCGCCGAGGTGACGTTCACCACCCGGGCCCGCCCCGTCTGGCGCAGCCGTTCCAAAAGGAGCAGGGTCAACAGGAAGTGCCCCAGGTGGTTCAGGGCGAAGGTCATCTCCACCCCTTGCGCCGTCGTGAGGCGCCGGGCGAACCTCCCGCCGGCGTTGTTCACCAGGAGGTCCAGGCGCGGATGGACGGCGTGGAAGCGGCGGGCGATGCCCCGCACCTCCTCCTGGCTGGAGAGGTCCGCCTGCCAGAACTCCACCTTGTAGTTGCCGCTTGCGCGCACGATGGCCTCGGCGCTTCTTTCGCAGCGCACCCGGTCCCGTCCCACCCCGATCAGGGTCGCCCCCTCCCGGGCCAGCGCGAGTGCAGTGGCCCGGCCGATGCCGGAGCTCGCCCCGGTCACCAGGCAGATCTTGCCGGTCATGTCTCTGCGCGTGGGCATGGCGACCCCCCTGTTCGGTGTTTAAAATAATCTAATGATTCTCCGGTGGCCGGCGCGATTGTCAAGTTCCGCATCGGCCATTTTTCATTGGGAACTTGGCGAGCATCTGCGCTATAGTGGCCAATGGTCCCGGCATCCGGCCGGGGCGATCACGAGTGGAGAAGGGGGAGCGGTGGCGAGAATACCCTGGGTGGACAAGGAACAATGCATCAGCTGCGGCATCTGCGTGGCCAACTGTCCGCAGGTGTTCCGCTTCGACGCGCACGGCAAGTCGGAATGCTACGACGCGGCCGGCGCCGACGAGGACGTGATCCAAACGCGGGCGGTGGAGCTTTGCCCGGTGTCCTGCATCGGATGGGAGGGGGAGTAGCGTGGCGCCGACCAGAGGGGCGGCCGGCCTGATCAGGGGGGGCTCCCTGTTCGCCTGCGTGGTCGCGATCAGCCTGTTGCACTACCTGACCCCGCTCAGGCTGGGGATGCTGCACGACATCTTCCAGCGCCTCTACTACATCCCCATCATCCTGGCCGCCTACTGGTTCGGTTTTCGCGGCGGCATCGGCTGTGCCATCCTGGTTACCATCGCCTATGCGCCGCACATCCTGTTCCAGTGGGGAGGGCACATCTCCATGGAGATGGAGAAGTACCTCGAGGTGATCCTGTACAACGTGGTGGGGGGGATCACCGGTTTCCTGTCGCAGCAGGAGCGCTGCCGGCGCGAGGAACTGGAACAGACCGCCCAGGGGCTCGAGGATTCCTACCGGCAGCTGAAGACCCAGTCCGAGCTGATCATCAGGATCGAGGAGCAGCTGCGCCGCGCCGAGCGTCTGTCGGCCCTGGGTGAGCTTTCCGCGATCCTCGCCCACGAGATCAGGAACCCGCTCGCCTCGATCCGCGGCACCGCCGAGATCCTGATGGAGCAGGGGGTACCGGCGGAGCGGCGCGGAGAATTCCTCGAGATCCTCGTCAAGGAGTCGGACCGGCTGAACCGGGTGGTGGAGGACTTCCTGCGCATGGCGCGGCCGGAACCGGCGGACCAGCGCGAATGCGACATCAACGAGGAGCTGGCCAACATGGTGACCCTGCTGTCGGCCCAGGCGCGCGGCTGCGGGGTGGGCCTGGAGCTCTCCCGCGGGAGTCTGCCGCGGCTGGTGGCGGACCCGGAGAAGCTGCGCCAGGCCTTTCTGAACCTCATGCTGAACGCGATCCAGGCCTCACCGGAGGGGGGGAGCGTGCGGGTGGCCACCACCTTCGACCGCGAGGCGGGGGTGGTCGAGATCAGTTTCTCCGACCAGGGGGCGGGGATCTCGCCCGACGCCATAGCCCAGATCTTCGAACCCTTCTTCACCACCAAGGGGAACGGCACGGGGCTGGGTCTCTCCATCACCAAGAAGATCGTCGAGGGGCACGGCGGCAGCGTCGAGGCCGCCAGCGAGCCGGGGAGGGGGGCGACCTTCACGGTGCTGCTCCCGGTCGCCCGGTGAGAGTGTGGAAAATCCTACTGCGCCTGCCGGATATTCCACAGTGACGGGGCGGCCCCGGTACCACCGACGGCACGAACGATTATGATTCATGGTGGTTAGGGCGCTGGCTACGCCGTGGCACGCTCCTTGTAACTTTGTGGAGCGTCCGGGCCGCCCGGGCGCACGCCGCGCCCGCCGCGCCCGATCGGGAGCCCCCATGCGCAACAAGATCCTCAATACCACCCTGGTCCTCGCCGTCGTCGCCGTCCTCGCCGTTTTCGCCTTTTACGTCCGGGTCGGGGCGACCGCCGACCGGGTCGTGGTGCTGCGCACCGCCGGGATGACCTGCGGCAGCTGCGTCAAGAAGATCACCGAGGCCCTGCAGTCCCAAAGGGGGGTGGCGGCCACCGAGGTGGACCTGGAGTCGGGGGTGGTGGTTGCCGGGTTCGACTCGAAGCAGACCGCGCCCGACCGGCTGGCCCAGGCGGTGCAAAAGAGCGGTTTCCACTCCCAGGTCGCCCAGGTGATCACCCCGCAGCAGTTTCGCAGCGTGGTCGGCCGTGACGTCGGCGGCAAGGCGGCCCCCGGCGGCTGCTGCGGCTCGCGCGGCTGCGGCGGCGCCCAGTAACTCCAGCAACTCTCTTCATCGCGTCCGCGCGATCCAGCAACAGCCTGCCCGTCAGGCCGAAAAGGAGCACCACATGGTTCAGTCGAGCACGAAAGCATGCAAAACCTTCCTCCTGGTCGCCATCGCCCTGGTGGCCATGGCGACCGTGGCCTTCGCCTTCAGCCTTCCCGGCATGGGGAAATACGAGAAGGTGAAACCGGCCGGCGGCAGCGTCACCATCCCCGTCGACAAGGTGAGCGACGGCAAGGCGCACTACTACAAGTTCACCGACGCCGGCAAGGAGATCAACTTCTTCATCGTGAAGGGGAACGACGGCCAGCTTCACGTCGCCTTCGACGCCTGCGACGTCTGCTACCGCGAGAAGAAGGGGTACGAGCAGGCGGGTGACAAGATGAACTGCCTGAACTGCAACCAGAAGTTCGCCATCAACCGGATCGGCGCGGCTTCGGCCGGCGGCTGCAACCCCTCTCACCTTCCCGCCAAGATCGACGGGAGCAAGGTGACCATCTCGGTCAACGACCTGAAGACCGGCGCCCGCTTCTTCTAGACGGGCAGGCCCGACCGGCCCGAAATCCGAAAACGCCGGGAGCGCGCGAGCCGCACCCCGGCGTTTTCTTTTGCCCCTCGCACAGCCGTGGCACGGGAGCCGTCGTCACCCGCAGGTTTTGCAGGTTGACACCCGTCTTCGCCACGGTGTATTACAGAAGAGCGGTCAGCATCAGGGGGTATCACGTGAGCAAGGACAAGGACGAGCGCAAGAGGTCGCACCTCAGGCTCGTGGTTAACAACGCGGAGATCAGGAGCGCGAGGCCCGCGGCGGCCGAGCAGGAGTTCGTCCCGCTCGAGGAACTGATCGCCAACCGGGACCAGTTCCGTCCCGCATTCTACCGCGGCATGGGGAGACTGCAGACCAAGGGATACCAGCAGCTGGAGCGCTTCCTGGCCGGCCGCGGCGCGCCCTACGGCATCGACCCGGTGCACGGCAAGGTGATGGTGCTCCCGGCGGGGAGCGTCTCGCCGGAGGCGCTTGAGTACGGCTCGCCGCAGGACGAGCTTCTCTTGAGCATCGCCGAGGACGCCGGCGGCTCCGGGCTTTGCTTCTCGTTGGAGATGATCCTTCCCTACTTCAGCGAGGACGACGCGGTCATGGAGGAGGCGCTCCTGTTCGCGCCCGTTTTGCAGTACGGCGCCCTGTTCCTGGAGGAAAACCCCCACGACGGCATGCTCGATCTCATCTACCGCCTGGCCGTGCCGCTGTTCCCGCCGGTGCTCACCACCCGGCTGGCCGAAAGGATGTTCTCCATCTTCTCCTTCGAGCTGAAGGAGACCTTCCTCGCCCTTTCCGACTACCCCGAGGGGTAAGCGATTTCCCCTCCCCGCGTCCCGGTTCTTCCGGGACCCCCTGGCACCGCTGCCGGCGTTTTAGCGGCCGACGCGGGCAGATCTTTAATATTGAAATGTTTTTCCGATAGTGATATTTATCTTTGGCCTAATTCCCAGACCAGGTAAGTATTCAAACTCCGGCGAGCCGTGCGGTTATGCTGTTCCGCGTTCTGGAGCCATGCGCTTTTCCGCCGCTTAGCCAAACAGTTAAACAGTTCTCTTTACCCCACTAACCATCCGGACTTAGGAAGCCTTCCATGAAAGTGTTGTCTCTAGCGTCAACTGCACTGGCCGGTCTCGCCCTTTTCTGTACCAGCCCGGCTTACGCTGCATCCTGCACGACAACGGAATGTCACGCCCCCCTCGCCGCGGTCAAGTATCCCCACGCCCCCGTGAAAGACGGTGACTGCTCCCCCTGCCATATCCAAAAGGGGAAGGAGCATCCCGTGAAGGGGGTGAAGACTTTCGACCTCAGCGCCAAGGGCGCCGACCTTTGCAAGGACTGCCATGACGGGATTGGGAAGAAGAGGTTGGTGCACGCGCCGGTCAAGGAAGGGGAGTGCACCGGCTGCCACAAGCCTCACGGCACGCAGCAGCGCTTCCTGCTCGACGTCGGCGAGGACCGCTCCCCCCTCTGCCTGAACTGCCACGACGCCAAGCCCTTCAAGGAGAAGTACATGCACGGGCCGGCGGCGGTCGGCTCCTGCGGCACCTGCCACGATCCGCACGACTCCGTGGAGAAGGGGCTCATGAAGGGAAAGGTCCGTGACATCTGCCTTTCCTGCCACGCCGACTTCGCCAAGCAGTTGAACCAGGCCGCGGTGGTGCACCCGCCGGTGGCCAAGGACGCCTGTACCGCGTGCCACGACGCGCACGGCTCCCCCTACAAGATGTTCGTCAAGAACAAGCTCCCGGACCTTTGCACCGGCTGTCACAAGAGCATCGGCAAAGTGGTCGCCTCGGCCAAGGTGCCGCACAAGCCGGTGCTCCAGGAGGGTGGCTGCTCCAACTGCCACTCCTCGCACTTCGGCAAGGCCAAGGGTATGCTCTCCGCCGACCAGATGACGGTCTGCCTTGGTTGCCACGGCACCGACACGCTCGGGACCCCGCCGCTTAAGAACATCAAGAAGCAGATCGAGGGGAAACCGTTCCTGCACGGCCCGCTGAAGAAGGGGGATTGCCGGGCCTGCCACGACCCGCACGGTTCCGACTATTTCCGGCTGCTCAAGGGGAACTACCCGGACGACCTGTACCTCCCCTACAAGGACGGGGCCTACGAAGCCTGCCTCAGGTGCCACGAGAGGAACCTGCTCCGGTTCCCCGAGACCACCATCTACACCAAGTTCAGAAACGGCAACCGCAACCTGCACTACGTGCACGTGGTGGCGCGCAAGGGGCGCACCTGCCGCATCTGTCACGAGGCGCACGCAAGCGACGGCGAGAAGCTCATCAACAAGGACGGGTCGCAGTTCGGGGCCTGGAAGATCCCCCTGAACTTCACGCTCACCTCCACCGGCGGGAGCTGCGCGCCCGGCTGTCACAGGAAATTCAAGTACGACAGGGTCAAGGCCGAAGTCTACAACTAGCGACGGTACTTATTTTCAGAAGGAGCACCTAAATGAATGGACGATTTGGTGGCGCCGTGACGGCATTTACTTCCAGGCGGCTCAAAGACCTCATGCTCATGACCTTGCTGGTTGCCCTGCTTGCGGGGTGCGCGGGAACTACAGCCTCGGTGGGACCGGTATTTTTCCCTCCCCCCCCTGAGGAGCCCCACGTGCAGTACCTGACCGGGATCAGCAGCTCCACCGACTTCGGCTCCAATCAGAGCAGTCTCTCCAAGCTCCTGGTGGGGGGGACCGAGACGGTGACGCGCTTCGCCAAACCCTACGGGATCGCGGAATACAACGGCAAGCTGTACGTTTGCGACATCGGCGCGAGCCAGGTCGTCGTGGTTGATTTCGTGAACAAGATCATCAAGAACCTGGTCGAGGAGCGCGGGTCCGGGAAGTTGAGGAAACCGGTCAGCATCGCCGTTGACGACGAGGGGCTCGTGTACGTCGCCGACACCGGCCGCAAGGATGTCGCCGTCTACAACCAGGCCGGGAAATACGTGAAGTCCTACGGGAAGACCTTCGACCACGTGAGCCTGTCGGGCGTGGCGATCTACAAGGACGACCTGTACATCATGGACAACCGCCTGAGCAAAGTGTTCGTGATCAACCGCAAAACCGACGAGGTGGTGAGCGTCATCGGGGAGAGTGCCGACCGGAGCAAGAACCTGGCGCTCCCCAACGGGCTCACCGTGGACTCCAAGGGGGCGGTGCACATCGTCAACGTCGGCAACGGCAGCATCAAGGAGTACGACCGTGACGGCAACATGCTGTCCGTGTTCGGCAGGATCGGCGATTCCCCCGGCGAATTCACCCGCCCCCGCGGTATCGCGGTCGATGACGACGGCCAGATTTTCGTCGTTGACGCCGGCTACCAGGTGGTGCAGGTCTTCAACGAGAAGCATCGCATCCTTGGCTATTTCGGCCAGCCCGGCCTGATGGCCGGTTCCACCAATCTCCCTGCGGGGATCGTGGTCAGCAAGAAGAACCTCGACTACTTCCAGAAGTTCGCCGCGCCCGGCTTCAAGCTGCGGGAGGTGATCTTCGTCACCAACCAGTACTCCTCCGCCATCAACCACTCGGTCGCGGTCTATGGCCTGGGCGAGATGGAAGGGTGGGAGGAGCGGGCCAAGCAGCGGGCCAAGGAAGACGCGGAGATCCTCGAAAAGCGCAAGAAGATTCTGCAACAGCAGCAGCGTCAGCAGTCGCCCCAGGAGTAGCGTCACCGCTACCCTCGCCGATTGCCACGTGCCACTGGGCTGGAGTTGTCATTTTTAATTACGCCGCTGTTTGCCGCGTATCTGTTATCTGGAGCCTGCATGTCAAAGGTCGTCCACAATCTGTTGAAGGTCATACTCTGCCTAGGCCTTCTGTGCAGCTGTAATCCCGTCACAGTGCACAAGGTCACCTCCACGATCTTTGACGGCGTTCCCAGTCTGCCCCCTACCGAGCAGCTGTGCGAGGAGTACCACGAGGCCAAGGTGATCGAAGAGGCCGCCAAGGCCAACGCGCCGGCCACCGCGGCGCAGGTGAAGAAGGTGGTGGTCAAGGGGCACCCCCCCTACATGGAGAAGCGCTGCAACGACTGCCACGACAAGTCCAAGGACTCGGGGCTCATCAAGCCGCGCGACCAGATCTGCTTCGTCTGCCATCCCAATATCATCAAGAGGTATTTCGTCCACGGCCCGGTTTCCGTCGGGGCCTGCCTTGATTGCCACGACCCCCACTCCTCGGCACAGCCCGCGCTGCTCAAGGTGGAGAAGAAGGACCTCTGCGCCGTCTGCCACAAGGAGAGGCGTATCGCAGAGTCCATGCACAAGAAGGTCACCGAGTCCGGCATGGCCTGCACCGATTGCCATGACCCGCACGATGGCGACGCGAAATATTTCCTGAGGTAGCCGAGGTATGCGCAGAATATTAGCCCTGCTGGGGCTCATCGCCGCCACCTTCAACTGCCCGGATGCCTTCGCGGAGGCTATCAACGAGGAGGTGGTCGTGCACCCGAGCCTGTTGATGTTCGGGGGGGTGGTGCAGTCAGCCAGCGTCTCCTATGACTACACCGCCCACGTCAACACCAGGACCACGTCCGCGTCCCACGACCTGAGGGAAGGGTACGGGTTCTCCACGGAGGTGGCCGTCTGGAATCCCGACCTGCTCCTCGTGGATGTCGCCGGCGGGGTCACCTACCAGCAGCGGCTGGGCAACAGCAAGACCTCGGTGCTCGACTACGACTACAACGTCGTCGGCAACGCCTTCCAGTTGAGCTACCATCCGATGCAGCTCTCGACCACCCGGAGCACTTCGACCGTCTCCAACGGGTACATGCCGAGCTACAGCCTGGAACGCACCTCCAACAAACTGACCGCCTCGTTGCTGCATCAGAACTTCCCGGTGCTCATGTTTTTCACCAACTCCACCGTGACCAGCACCGGCCTCAGTACCGATTCCACCACCGATTCCAACAGCGGCAGCATCAACGTGTCCCACAACGGCAGGTCCTGGCTCGGCGCGGCCATGTTCAGCTTCGATAACTCAAGCTCCGGAGACAAGGAGAGCCGCAACTACTCGCTGCTGCTCAACAACACCTTCGATTTCGACGTCGAGAAGCGTTACCGCCTCGCCACCAAGGCCTCCCTTTCCGACTCGACCTCCGTGTCCTCCGCGGGGAGCCTGCCGCAACGGGTCGGCGCGCTCACCGCCAACTTCTCCGGTCGGCTCGGCAAGGCTCTCGCCGTCACGCTCTCCGATGACTACAACTACAGCTCCAGCGTCGATCTTCAAAGCGACAAGCAGGTGGTCAAGACCAACGTGGTGACCGGCTCCCTTAGTCACCGCCTGTACCAGAGCGTTACCACCAATTTCAGCGGCTCGTACGGGCAGACCTGGGCCCTCGGGGGGGACCAGACCGTCGTCAACGGCAGCGCCTCCGTGGACTATGTGAAGCTGCTGCCGCTGGGAGGCCAGTTGAAACTGAGGAGCCTCGCCACCAAGTCGGTCACCCATCAAAACTTCTTGGACACCCTGCTTTCGGCCCGCGACGAGCCGCACACCGTGGTGCAGCAGGGGGAGTTGATCGCCGTGAACCTCGCCGGGAAACTGCAGCCCGTCGTCACGGTGAAGAGCCTCAACCCTGAGGTGATCTACCGCCCCGATTTCGACTACCGCGTCGACACCGATACCGGGAAGATCGAGGTGGTGGTGAACGGGGCCATCGCCCCGGGAACGACCCTGTACATCACCTACGAGGTCGCGGTGAATCCCAACGTCGACTTCTCGACCGATACGCAAAACCACCAGGCCGTTCTCTCCCTGCTGGGCGGGCGCTATATCCTCTCCGGCACCTACGGCACCACCGACCAGCGCAAGATCGGCGGCGAAGCCACCAACAGCGCCCTGACCAGTACCACGACCACCCTGTTCAGCGCCGAGGCCCACTACGAGACCAGCATCTTCGCACTCGAATACGGCACCATATCCGGCACCCAGGAGAGCTCCTCCCACGTCGCCGCCACGTGCAGCTACGAAGACGACTATGGCGCCAGCGGCCATTTCAAGCTCGGCGCCCGTGACATCTACAGCGTTCATGACGCGACGGCCACCAGCCAGGGGTACAACCAGAACGTGATCACGGCCTCGGTTACCTACAGCCAGATCCTCCTGCAGAGGTTTCGCCTGCTCTTGTCCGCCAACGCCAGCGACAGCCGTACCGACGGCGTCACCAGCGATCTCGCCGGCCTGCGGGTGGGGCTTGACGGTACCTACAACAGCCTGGTCGTTTCCCTCGCCGCCGGCACCGTCTACCGTTTCTCCTCCGGGGGGAACACCCAGGACAACAACGTGAACCTTAAGATAACGAGGTACTTCTGATGCGGGTGCTACGCGTTTGGCTGGTGTTGGGAGTCCTTTGGGTCGTTGCCGGCTGCGCCCCTTCCACGCCGTTTCTGCAGGGGCACAAGGGGGTGAGCCTGCAGTGGCCGGAAAAGCCGCTGCCGCCGCGGGTGGAATGGGTGAAGAGCGTGGTATCCCCCGAGGACGCCGGCATAGCGAAAGGGTTCTGGAAGCGGGCGCTCGAGCTGGTGACCGGCGCCAGCACCCAGCACATTGTGAAACCTTACGGGGTGCTCTACGACGACGGACGTCTCTTCATCGCCGATGCCGGCGCCGGGGTGGTGCATGTCATGGACACCAAGCGCTCGGTCTATACCGTGATCCGCAGCGCGCCGGACGCTACGCTGCGCTCCCCCATCGGCCTGGCGCGCGATGCCGGGACCGGGCTCTACATCACCGATTCCGTCTCCGACGCCGTCTTCCGTTACGACCTCGCCAGCGAGACCCTCACCACCTTCATGCGGGGCATCGATCGCCCCACCGGCATCGCTTACAACAGGAGCAACGACCTGCTCTACGTCACCGAGACCGGGGCCAACGATATCATCGGTGTCGACTTGAAAGGGCGGCCGAAAATCCGCTTCAGCACGGCCAACCCGGAGCAGCAGCTGCTCAACCACCCCACGGACCTGGCGGTCGACGCGAAGGGGCAGGTCTTCGTCACGGACCCGCTCAACTACAAGGTCCGCATCTTCACCCCGGAAGGGGTTCCCGTCGCCGAGTTGGGGGAGATGGGAGATTCCACCGCCGAGCTGAGCAAGCCCAAGGGTGTCGCCGTCGACTCGCTGGGGAGGATCTTCCTGTGCGACGCCATGGCGGACATGGTGAAGGTCTTCAACGACAGCGGCCACTTCCTCTTCGGCATCGGCGGCACCGGCACGGCCAACGGCCAGTTCTGGATGCCGTCGGGCATCTCGATCTCCGGGGATCTGCTGTTCGTGACCGACACCTACAACCGGCGGGTTCAGATGCTGCGGTTGCTTCCCATTGAAGAGGACGATGATGACTACGACGATGAAAACAGGCTGGCGCAGCCGGACGATCTCGGGGGCAAATAGATGAAGGCCATGCTGCTAAGGATCACCTTGTTCTGCACCGCGCTCCTTTTGCTTTCGGGGACCGCCTCGCACGCCAAGCTGAGCGTCTTCGATTCGCCGCACAACCTCTCCATCTACGGCGGGCGCGGCAGGGCGTCCGGCCAACCCGGCGTCACCGTAGCCGGGGAGCAGAGGGTCTGCGTGTTCTGCCACGTCCCGCACAACGCCACCACCGGCACCCCCCTCTGGAGCCGCCCCCTCTCCGCCGAGACGACGGAGTACATTCCCTACCGTTCCTCGACGCTGGCGGCGACCCCGAAACCGGATCGGCCCACCGGGGCCTCCAAGCTCTGCCTTAGTTGCCATGACGGCACCATCGCGCTCAGCAGCTACGCCGGGAGTCAAAACGTGGGGGGGACCGCCATCCCGAGGGAACAGGGGTTCACCAACCCGAACCTCAGTACCGACCTCTCCGACGACCACCCGATCTCCTTCGCCTACACACCGGCCCTCGCCGTGAAGAGCCAGCTGGCTTCACCGCAGTCCCTGCCGCAGGAGATGCGGCTCGAGCAGGGGGCCAACCTGGAGTGCACCACCTGCCACGATCCGCACGACAACCAGTACGGCAACTTCCTGGTTCTCAACAACGGCGACCCAAACCGCCCCGATTACGTCGCGGGGTCCCCCTTGTGCACCGCGTGCCACCAGCCGACCAACTGGGGGACCTCGAGCCACAACAACACCCAGATCGCCTCCCTGGCCACGGGCTGTCTCGGGTGCCACGCCACGCACAACGCTCCCTGGGCGGTGCGCCTGCTGCGCGGCGTAAAGCAATCGGACGCCTGTCTTGGCAACTGCCACAACGGCGTCGAACCCGCTTCCCAGAACATAAAGCAGCTGGTGGGAGCCGGGCTGTACCGTCACCCCGTGGATGACCTGGTGAGCGACCCGGTGCACGACGAGAAGGAAACGCTCCCTGCGGAGAAGTACCACGTCCAGTGCGTGGACTGCCACAACGCCCACCAGGTGAACTCCGCCAACGCGCCCATGTCGTCCCCGCCGCAGGTGGACGGCAGGCTCCGGGGGGTGAGAATCGACAACGCGGGCAACGTCGCCGCCAACGAATACGATGTCTGCTACCGCTGCCATGCCGGCGACAACGCCTTCCGGTTCGCGAGCGTCACCCAGACCCAGGCCAACCGCGTCATCATCGAGGCGAACCAGGCCTACCGGTTCGATCTGCGCAACCCGTCCTTCCACCCGGTCGCCGCAGACCGGCGTGGCACCGGGGCCAGCCTGCTGGCGTCCTACCAGGCCACCATGACCCGGATCTACTGCAGCGACTGCCATGGTTCCAGCCAGAGCCGCAAGGCGGGGGGGACCGGACCCAACGGGCCGCACGGTTCGCAGTACGAGCATATCCTCTTGGCGCAGTACTTCATGCCCCGGGTCGCCGATACCCGGACGCCCTACAACTTCAGCCAGTACGCGCTTTGCTTTCGTTGCCACTTCGACGGCTACGTCATGGACAGCGGGAGCGCGTTCTCCAACGCCGGGGTCAACGAACACAACAAGCACGTGCGCGAGCGGATGATTCCCTGTTACGTCTGCCACGACCCGCACGGCGTCTCCTGGAGGATGCAGGCGACCCCGACCAACAACGCGCACCTCATCAACCTGGACAAGAACTACGCCGCCGGTGCCATCGTCACCTCCCCGGTCTACGTCTCCAGCGCCGCCGGGCAGGGGAGCTGCACCGTGAACTGCCATGCCGTCGCCGGCAACATCGAGACGTACTCCGCCACGGGGACGCCGCTGCCGAAACTGTTCCGTCCCAAACTGCTGACCCGCTAGTTCCCTCTCCCCACGCCACACCGCCAACGGCTGGACCCTCTGGTCCGGCCGTTTCGCGTTTCCGCACTTCCGGTCACTTCACGTTTTGCTACGCCAAATAGCCGGTGAAACCACCGGCCACCACGCGGACTCCCCGATTTTACTCGCAAAATCAGTTACCTGTCGTTGGCGCGAGGCTGCCCGTCCTGCCGGGCCAACGTCCACCGGCGCCTCCGGTTGACGGCGTCGGCGCTGGCAGGCTGGCTCCCGGCTTGGGGGCTTTCAGCCGCAATTGCGCCATTCATATCATGTTGTGGGGAGGGGGGTAAGGGTGAAGTCTGGCGCCGCCGGCCGGTTAAATCACAACGGGGACGTCCGTGAAATCGCCGGAAGGCGGAGCGCCGGAAAGCCGAGCGGGCGTGCAGTATGGGTTACGCCTTATTTTCCCCCGCCATTAAAACCGTTGTGATTTCGATCACTTTTTGGAGTGGCTCGGGCGGGGTCAGGAAAAAAATGCGTCAGTTGGCAAAGCGGGTACGCATGTTGCTCTAGTGAGGGTAACGCTGTCCTAAATTTCAATGGTAGTACAAACAAAAAAGGAGAGAAGAAATGAAAAAAGTAATCGCAAGTGTTGTCGCTGTTGGCTGTCTTGCTGCAGCAGGTTCCGCTCTCGCCGGTATGCCGGCCGCAACCGGTGTCAACGGCTCCCTGCACGACATGACCAAGGTCGCACCGGCTACCGCCGACAAGATGGGCCGCGTCTGCGTGTACTGCCACGCTCCTCACCATGCCATGAAGGACGGCCTCGACAACTACCCGCTGTGGAACCACAACCTCGTCGATCCCACCACCTACACCGGCTACACCTGGGCTACCCCGGCTAACGCTGATGCCGCTGGTACCGTGATCGTCAACCCGCTGATCGGACCTTCCCGTCTCTGCATGAGCTGCCATGACGGCGCCATCGCTATCGACCAGCACGGCGACGCAGCTAACAACGGCACCATGTGGCAGGCTGGCAGCACCACCGTCGCTGCCCGCGCCAAGCTGACCAACGACCTGAGCAACACCCACCCGATCGGCTTCGACTACAACGCCATCGCAACCGCTCGTAACGCAGCAGCCGGCAACGGCTCCGCTACCGCAAACGGCGCTAGCGAAATCGTTCCGTCCACCTTCGGCTTCGCTACCGGCATCACCGAGAGCACCGTGGCTGGTACCTACAACACCGTTACCCGCGGCACCGTCGGCGACGGCACCGTCTTCAAGCCGATCAAAGACACCCTCTACCAGGGTACCTACATGACCTGCGCTACCTGCCACGAAGTTCACAACAAAGAGAACGCAACCCAGGATACCATCAACGGCCTGACCCCGAACTACTTCCTCTACGCTAAAGAGAACAAGTCTCTGATCTGCCTCTCCTGCCACGTTAAGTAATGTCCCTGGGGGGAGAGACGCCAGTCTCTTCCCCCTATTTAGTCACTTTTCGAAAACAGCGAGACTTTTAATTTTAAAAGGGGACCCCCATGTTCAAGAAGACAATAGCTGCTGCAGGATGCATGGCAGTAGTCGCCGCAGGCATCTCGTATGCGGCGACCACTTGGCAGCTGCAGAGCAAACTGAACACCGTGGGTGGTAAGCTCCAGGTACGCGACAAAGCATGGCAGACCGCTGCCGGCGTCGTTGCCTACAACAACTTCACCACCTCCGCACTTATTCCGGTAACCATCCAGGCCAACCCGGGCTACAAGATCACCCTCGTCAAGAAGGGCTCGGTAACCCAGACCATCAGCAACGACCAGCTCTTCACCACCACCATGGACAAGACCGGTGGTACCCTGCAGAGCGTTCAGGCGAGCTTCACCGCCAACACCTACACCATCAACGGTGCAGTGTCCGGCGCGGGTAGCATCAGCCCGGCTTCCCAGAACGTTTCCTACAACGGGACCGTGCAGTTCAGCACCAGCCCGGCTAACGGTTCCTCCGTACTGACCGCAGTTTCCGCCGGTACCCTTACCGACGCGACCTACGGCACCCCGGTAACCCTGCCGTACAACAAGCCGGTCAAGATCACCCTGAGCGGCATCCAGGCTGCACAGACCGTGACCGCGACCTACGCGACCTACTCCGTGTCCGCAGGTGCTGACAAGGTTATCGGCCTCGGCACCGCCTCCACCATCCGTGGTAGCGTAACCGCCGGCGACGCCGTCACCTGGACCCAGGTCAGCGGCCCGGCTACCGTCGACACCAGCTCCTGGACCACCGCGATGCCGTCCTTCACCCCGACCGTCGCCGGTGTATATGTATTCCAGGTCGCCGAGGCGATGGCTGGCCAGACCGACACCGTGCAGGTCACCGCGACCGCCGACCTCGTCTCTTACATGGATTCCGCTTGCAACGGCTGCCACAACACCACCACCGGCGTGTCGCCGAGCACCGCGTTCGACAAGTGGTCCGCTTCTCCGCACGTTGCCGCACAGATCACCTGCATTAGCTGCCACACCGATGGCGCTATGCCGACTCCGGTCAATACACAGACCGTTGATCCGGCTACGCTCAAGGTGCTGAACGCAAGCGCAGGTACCGTTGATGCGTACTACTGCTCCAAGTGTCACGGCCACATCGCGATCAAGGAAGCTACCAACAGCTACGACACCCATCAGAATGCCAACAAGAATGATTGCTCTGTGTGCCACACCATGGAGAACCACTCCCTGAACCGCACCGCAATCGCTGGTACCGTCACTGCTGAGCACGTAAGCGGTAAATTCATCGCTCAGGCCAACAACGTTGGCGACGCCGTCACCGAGTACGTGACCCAGGGCGCTGTCTGCGCTGACTGCCACAACGCTACCAACTCCGTGATCAAGGGCTTCGCGAAGGGCGGCCACGGCGCCACCTCCAACGACCCGCTCAACGCATTCGCTCACTATGACTGGTCCGCACGCACCAACAACGGCACCCGTCAGAACGGCAACTGCGACCGCTGCCACACCGCTGGCGGTTTCGTGAACTTCACCCAGCAGGATGCCGCTCTGGCAACCCGCCTGAAGCCGACCACTGGTCAGCCGAACAACGTCCTTGTCTGCGTTTCCTGCCACAGCAACATCGATTCCGGCGCACTGCGCATCGACGCTACCCCGGCTGGCAACGGCCAGACCCTTGCTCAGGGCTACTTCGCACTGTTCAGCTCCGCTGGCACCAGCACCGGCGCACAGGGCCAGGTTGCTGCAGGCAAAACCAAGATCCAGGTTGCCTTCCCGGGCATGAAGAACTCCTCGATCTGCATCCCCTGCCACTCCGGCCGTAGCACCGACGACGTCTTCGTTGCCGTCATCGATAACGCTAAGGCTCTGAACAAGAACTACACCACCATCGGCACCAGCTACTATCAGCACGCTGCCAACATGGGCCAGAGCTTCATTGGCAAAGGCGCATTCAACTTCAATGGCGGCGAATATGTTGGTGCTAACGGCCACGCTGCAGTCAAGATGGGTGCAAACGAAGAGCAGGGCCCCTGTGTTGGCTGCCACCACAGCAGCGCTGACACCCACTCCTTGGCTCCGACCGGCTATAGCGCAGTATGCCAGTCCTGCCACGCTGCTCCGTTCGGCGCAACCGACGTTGAAGCGAAGAAAGAAGAGTACGAGGCTGGCCTCGCCGTCCTCGACGCACTCATCCGCTCGAAGATGGACGGTCTGCGCACCACCTCTTCCCCGCTCGAGACCGAGCGTGCCAACGTCCGCTTCGGCCGCTTCAACAAGGCTGCTGGCGTTGCAGCTGACGACACCACCGCCAAGAAAGCTTACGGCGCATGGTACAACTGGCAGCTCCTCACCGTTTGGGATCGCGCGATGTTCGCACACAACCCGACCCTCGCACGTACCATCCTGAACGACACCATCGACTACCTCGACGACGGCTCCCTCAACGGTACCGCAGCTGCCACCCTGGCTGCTTCAACCGCCGTTACCGCAGCACAGGCAGCAGCCGCTGCCGAGTACGTCGAGACCCCGGCTTGCGCTTCCTGCCATGCTACCAAGGCTGCTCTGGTGCAGACCGGCAAGCACGCCATGGAAACCTCCACCCACTCCGGCACCTGCGGTCGCTGCCACACCTCTGAAGGCTACGTTGCCTTCCTGGCAACCGCTCAGAACCCGGCCGGCGTGTACAGCACCTCTTACAACGGTTCCCAGAACGTCTCCTGCGCCGCTTGCCACGATCAGCACGGCACCGTCCGCGACGTAGCTTGGGCACCGCAGCCGAAAGACACCCCGGCTGGCGCTTCCAAAGAGTACAAGCTCTGCACCTCCTGCCACAACCTGACCAACGCTAACGGCGACATCATGGCTTCCGGCGTCACCGTCAACGGCCAGGCAACCGTAGCAATGCAGCAGCACTACAAAGATTGGTACCGTAACATCGCTTCCACCCACTACGACCTCCCGACCACCGGCGTTGGCCTGGCCAGCACCACCATCGAGGGCTACGTAGTACGCTACAACAAAGACACCGCCTGCACCGACTGCCACGGCCACAACTTCTACACCAACTCGGCTAACGCTCTCGAGAAGGCTGACGGCGTCAGCACCACCAAGGGCGTCGGCACCGTACAGACCGAGTGGGCTGCTTCCGGTCACGCAGGCAAGATGCTTGCTGCTAAGTTCACCGCCTTCACCACCGCCAACGCAGCACGCACCAGGAACACCACCACCCACGCCGCCGTCATGGCTGCTGGCGTCACCGGCACTTCCGGCCCGGCTTGGGAGCACTACGACTGGGACGACGTCGCTAGCCGCGGCGCTTGCGAGAAGTGCCACACCGCTACCGGTTCCGCTAACTTCCTGGACAACCCGGCTGGCTACGTGTATGCAAACAACGACTTCTCTCACCTGACCCAGTGGGCAACCGCCAAAAAGTCTCCGCAGAACGAAGTACTGTACTGCTGGGGCTGCCACAAGTCTGCTGAAACCGGCGAACTGCGCGTTCCGACCGCTGGCATCCCGGCTGACTACACCTTCAACGGTGCAAGCTTCAACTTCCCGAACGTCGGTGGGTCCACCGTCTGCTTCGGCTGCCACGGCGGCCGCGTCGGCGGCGACAACATCAAAGCTCTGACCACCGCTGGCAACACCTTCACCAACACCGGCTTCCAGAACTCCCACTACATGGCTGCTGCTGGCCTCATGTACGTGAAAGCTGGCTACACCAACTTCATCGATCCGGCCACCGTGATCGGCACCAGCACCTACGGTAAGTCTCTTACCTCCACCGATGACGGCGGTTCGCTGAGCTCCACCCACCGCAAACTGGGTACCTCCGCTATCATCGGCGACCACGGCATCACCGCAGCAATGGGCATCGACACCAACGGTCCGTGCGCAACCTGCCACTACGCAAACGGCAACCACGAGCTCGAGCTCGGCAAAGACGCCTTCGAGAAAGTGTGCGTGAACTGCCACACCGCTGAAGGCGCCACCACCCTCACCGCAGCCAACTACAAAGAGTTCTTCGTTGAGGAGCAGGCTGTACCGTTCCAGAATGCACTGGCCCTGGCCATCGCAACCCTGAAAACCAAGTACAACATCACCTACGATGCAACTACTAACCCGTACTTCTTCGACGATGCGAAGTTCCCGGGCCAGCCGCACTCCTCCACCACCCAGGTGAAAGACTGGACCCGCAGTGGTGCACTCAGCGCTGCTGAAGCTGAGAAGCTGATGGGTGCTTGCTTCAACATCAACCTGCTCAACCGCGAGCCGGCCGCTTATGTCCACGCTCGTACCTACACCCGCAGGCTGATCTACGACAGCATCGACTTCCTCGACGACAAGACCATCAACATGTCTGTCGGTGCTACCGCAGTTGCTTACGACGCAGCCAAGTATGTCAAGGGAGCTACCGCTCTTGACGCAACTACCACTGAGTCCTTCAAGTACCTGGCTGGCTACAACCGTACCAGCGGTGCTTGGAACGCCCTCGAGCGTCCGTAGTAACAGCTACAAGTTCGATTAAATGAAGTACCTTGCCCCGCCTCGAAAGAGGCGGGGTTTTTTTATTTGGCAGAGCAGGTGCCGCTGCGGTGAGTCGAGCGGGTACAACATCGCAATCTCCAGAGGGTGGACCTGCCATACCCTCTCCCAGAGGGAGAGGGGGGTAGCTGGCCACCTCAGCACATATTCCTGGGGGCAGGGAGGCGCTTGGTGCAGCGCCCTCACCCCAGCCCACAAGATACGTGCTGCCGGTAGTCGTGCCGGTTCATACCCTCTCCCTCTTGGAGTGGGTGCCCGAAGGGCGGGTGAGGGAACGCGCCCTGAGAGCAGAGCACGCTTGGCCGCGTGCTCACTCTAGCCCTCACCCCAGCCTCTCCCAGAGGGAGAGGGAGTTGGCTGGCAGCGCCCTCACCGCAGCACTCACTCATGGGGACATGGAGGCGCCCGCGCAGCGCCCTCACCTCAGCCCTGTAATACAGGGAGAGGGCGCGTGATTCAGTGAAATGTAGTAGCAGGTGGAGAAGAGAAGAGAAAAAAGAAGCCCCCTCCAGCGACAGGGGAGGGGGCGTGGTGTTGGGAGGGAACTACTTTTGCTCTTTGTCGACGCCGCCGGAGAAGATGACCTTGTCGAAGCTGCGATTCAACGCCGCGCTGCCGAAGTTTTTGACCAGGGAGCCCGGAAGGAACTTCACGACCTGCCCCTGTTCGACCTTGTCGGCGGACGGCACCGCCACCCAGATATCGGTTTCGCCCTGGTCCACGCGTGCGTAGGTGTACTCGCCGCCGTTGATCACCTCGAGGATCTTGCCTGACACGCCCACGCCTCCGGTCGTCTTGGCGGTCGGGGTGAGGGGGGAGTGCCATGACGGGAGTTTCTTGCTCGGTGCGGCCGGCTTCACCACTTCCTTGATCACCAGCTCGTCGCTGAAGTAGATGTTGTCGAAGGTGCGGTTCAGGCTCTTGGCCTGGTAGTTGGTCACCGGCATGCCCGGTTTCACCTCGACCTGCTGCCCGACTTTGACGTCAGCGGTGGGGACGGCGAACCATGTCTTGGTTTTGCCGCTATCCACGTTGATATAGCTGTATCTGCCGGCTTGATGCACCTCGGTGATGGTCCCCTTGTTGATGTCGCCGGCTGGGGCGGCCGGGGCTTCCTTGGCCGGAGGAGTCTGTTCGGCGGGCGTGGCCGGTGCCGGTTCGGTCGCCTTTCCGGTCGTGTGGGCGCATCCGGCGGCAAGGGTGAGGGTTGCTGCGCATAGTGCCAAAGGTTTCAGATGATGCCACATAGTGATTCGCTCCTTTTCAGGTGTTGCTGCTATCTCGGGAGAAAAGTCCCGAGTAGAAAACGTTTAACAGGGATAAAGGGGATGCAGGGGATAACAGCAAAAAATCTGTTTAAAGCCTTGTGCGTTGTCATTCATCCCCTTTATCCCTTTTATCCCTGTGAACAGGATTTGTTTTTTTACGTAACTCATTGCGGGGGGGCTGGTAGCGGAAGCTTGTCCCCAATTGAGGACGTCTATTTAGCCTGGGCACCTGCCTGCGCCCGCATCAGGTCCAGGCGGTACTGCGGAGTCGACGGGTCGAGGCTGGCCGCGCATTGGAAAAAGACCGCGGCGCGCGGGAGATTCTTCTGGAGCGCGAAGGTGACGCCGATCTTGTGATAGATGCTGGCGTCGGTGGGCCGTTGTTTCATGGCCGCCTGGTACTGTTCCATCGCCTGCGGCAGCATCCCCTTGAGCCGATAGGCATCGCCGAGATTGACCTGCGCTTCGGCCAAGGTGGGATCGAGCTTCACGGCCTGGGAGAGGGCGGCTATCGCCTGGTCATAGTTCCCCGTTTTCCCGAAGATGGAGCCGATCAGGTTGTACGGATTGGCCTCCTTGGGAGAAAGCCGGGTGGCGGCAATAGCCTCCCGCAACGACTCGTCCAGGCGTCCCGATTTCTCAAGCGCCAGTGCCAGGTTGTAATGTGGCCGCGCTTTCTGGGGTGATTTCCGCACCACGTCCTGCCACAGGTTCACTTCGTTTCCCCACACCTGGTTCCTGGCGAACGTTGTGGCCGTCAGCGCGAGGACCACGACGCCCGCGGTCGCCACCGCGGCGCGCGATAGGGCACCTTTGCTGAAGAGCGAAAACAGGGCCGCCACGGCGATAAACGCTCCCACCGAGGGAAGGTAGACCCTGTGCTCGAAGATGACGTCGGCGATGGGGATGACGCTCGATTCCACCGAGATGGTGATGAAGAACCAGAGGATGCCGAAGGAGATAAGCCTCAATTCCGGCGCCGCCTGCGCATCCCCGGAGCGGCGCCAGAGGAGGAGGGCCGCTCCAAAGAGCCCGAGTAGCAAAAGCAACGAGAACAGGACCGGCAGGCTGGCCAGCGAGTGGTACACCGGGAAATCGTAATCGAGGTTCTGCCGCACCGGCAAAACGAGCAGGCGCAGGTAAGTGGCGATGACCGGGAACTGCGTGAAGAGGTAGTCCAGTCGCGAGAGTTCGCTGTCCACCCTGGTGACCGCGGTCACGTCGGAGATGATCTGCCCGATGGGCTTGTTGGTGCCCAAAAGGCTCAGCGGAACGATCAGTACCGTAAACCCTACCGGAAGCAGGAACAGAAGCTTCTTGGCGGCGGTCATGCGGAAGAACATGAACTCGTAGAGCACGACCACGAAGGGAAGGGTGAAGGCTATCTCCTTGCTCTTCATGGCACAGCCGGCAGCCGCGAGGGCGAGCACGTAGCAGAAGAGGGCTTTTCCCGCGAGGGGCTTGCCGCTCTCTTCCTGAAGCAGCCGGGCCTTGGCGTAGCAGGCGAGAGAGGCGACGAAGAAAAGGGTCGCCAGGGAGGCGACACGCTGGATCACGTAGGTTACCGCCTGCGTCTGCACCGGGTGCGCCACGAAGAGCAGCGCGGCGAAAAGCGGGATGAAATGCGAGGCCGCGGGGGCTTCACCGTCCCGGCGGAAGAAGGGAGTGGTTAGCGTCAGTCGGGCGAGCAGGTAGGTAAGCCAACCGGAGATGATGTGGATGGCGAGGTTGACCACGTGATACCCGGCTACTTCGGCCCCGCCGAGGCGGTAGTTGAGGGCTACGGTGAGGTAGCCCAGGAAGCGGCGCGGGTTGTAGGCGTAGCCGTCGTCGAAAAGGAAGCGGTGCAGGTCCTTGATGACGTTGTTGTTGACGATGGAGACTTCGTCGTCCAGCAGGAAGGGGACGTGGAATGAATTGCCATAGGCGATCACCCCGATGGCAGCGATGAGTAACAGGTGCAGGGGGAGGCGGGACCAGATTGATTTTTGCGACATCGGCTTACCTTTCGTGGACGGCAGAATAGGCCGTAATCTATCACAAAAAAGGAAAAGCTAGAACCTTAAAAGATGGTCCGGCGGGCACGGACGCAGCGGTCGCGCCCGGCCGGGCCGCGTGTCAGTAGCTGCCGCCCACCAGCACGGCGCGGATGGTCTCCATCCTGGGGATATTGTTCCTCACGCTGTCCGGGGTGAACTGCTGCAGGTAGGCAGGGACGCCGTCCCGGAAGAGATCCTTGATCCTCTTCTCGATGATGACCGGCACCTTCTTCGCGTCGTCGGTGAGCCAGATGGTGAGGGGGCCGCGCGCGTAGAAGAGTCCCTGGCTTTCGATGTCCATGTTGGGCGAGATGACGATGGTTTTGAACGTGCCGGCGGGCGTTTGCACCTTCTCGCGCCGCAGCACGCTGACCTTGACCCGGTTCAGCTTCCCCTTGTCCAGCACGTTCACCTCGACCTCCTTGCCCACCGTGAGTGGCAACTGGCGCAGGTAGAAGAGGCAGGAGACCGGGTCCCAGGCCGGTTCGACCAGTTTCGCCGACGATTTCTCGAAGGTCTTCAAGTCAACGAAATCGAAGTGCTTGCTCGCGCGGTTCACGCTGGCGGCGCGGTACCAGTCGTTTCTCCCCTCGCGCAGCTTCATCTTGTAGCTGTGCAGCGCGAAGCCCTTGCCTTGCCGGTCCAGCTTGCTCGTCTCAAGGTCATCGACCTTGTAGAAGGGGGCGGACCACGGCTCCGATTTGACCCTCGAGGTGATCTCGAGGCTGTTGCCCGACATGGCCGTAGCCAGGGTCGAGGTGCCGATCTTCACGCCGGTCCAGGTCAACTGGTAGTTCAAAGTTTCGGGTACGGAGGCGGCGCGCGCTTGGGCGCCGGCGGTAAAAAGGACAAAGAGCGTGAGTAACAGTACGGGATGACGCTTCGTCATGATTCTTCACCTATCTCGTTGGAATTGCCGCTTCATGGCAGGAGTGGCTGTGACAGAGGGGGACAGGGGTTCAGGTGGAAGTGAATCGGAATCTATCACAACGAGCGCGAGCTGAGAACAAAAAAGCTGAACCGCCCCGGCGGGAAAACGCGCTTAGGCGTAACAGGGCCGTCGGCCCAATACCTGGTGTGCCGGCTCCGCTGTCTGATTCAGTCTGATTGCGTCGTCAAGTTTTTCCTGACCTACGCGACGTTATCTCGCTGTCGGTACGAATCTGGCAAAGATCAGGACTATCGGTGGCCGGCCGTGAAAATACGCCCATTTTTGGCCGAAGCTTCCGATGCATACGCCATTTCGCTGCTGATGAACACGGCCTTTTCGCCAGGTTTGTAACGAAATGGCATCAACAACATGAGAATGGCAGACGTCGCACTTGTTTCCTCCGAGCTATGACAAAAAAAGTTAAGCCTGTGCGGGCGTGACACAGGCCAAGGTGACCCGATGCGCAAAAAACAATGTCTTGCCACGGCTGTGGCCGTGACCCTTCTGCTGGCTGCCGTCCCCGCATTCGCTCGCTCGCCACGCGTCATCGACGACAACGACAGGGTTCCGCTCAGGGGGAACGTTCACCCCAATGCCCGCCCCGAGTTCGACGCCGGACCCGCCGACGAGACGCTGCCCATGGAGCGCATGATCCTGACGCTGCAGCTCTCACCCGAAAAACACCAGCAGCTGAACAACCTCCTGGCGGAGCAGAACGATCCGACGTCGCCCAACTACCAGCATTGGCTCACCCCCGAGGAGTTCGCCGAGCGTTTCGCCCCCGATCCCGAGGACATCGGTGCCATCAAGGGGTGGCTCGCCTCGCAGGGCTTCACCGTCGACGAGGTTTCCCGCGGACGTACCTCGATCAACTTCTCCGGCAACGTCGCCAAGGTTGAAAAGGCGTTCCGCACCAAGATCCGCAAATACATGGTGGACGGCAAGCTGCGCCACGCCAACGCGCAGGATCCCGAGATCCCGCGTGGCCTATCCGACGTGGTGGCCGGGGTTGTCACCCTGCACGACTTCGGGCATGCGCCCATGAACACAGGGGCGCGGCTTCTTGCGGACCTGCAGCCCGACTACACCTACAGCACCAGCTACCATTACCTGTCCCCGATCGATTTCGCCACCATCTACAACCTGAACCCGCTCTATAGCGCGGGGTATGACGGCACCGGACAGAGCATCGCCATCGTCGGCCGCACCCATCCCACCGGCTCCAACTGGAGCGATTTCCGCAGCATCATGGGACTCCCCGCGAAGCCGGTGACCGTGATCGTCAACGGGACCGACCCGGGCTCCGTGAGCACCGCCGAGGACAACGAGGCCGACCTCGACGTCGAATGGGCCGGCGCAGTCGCCAAGAACGCCACCATCAAGTTCGTTATCTCCAAGACCACGACCACCACCGATGGCATCGATCTCTCCGCGCAGTACGTCATCAACAACAACATCGCGCCGGTCATGAGCACCAGCTTCGGCCTGTGCGAAGCGTCCATGGGGACAGCACAGAACGCCTTCTACAATAACCTCTGGCAGCAGGCGGCCGCACAAGGGATCACCTCCGTCGTCGCTGCCGGCGACTCCGGCGCCGCGGGGTGTAGCCGCCCGGACGCAACCTCCGGTTCAGGCCTCGCCATCAACGGCCTCGCCTCCACCCCTTACAACGTCGCCGTCGGCGGGACCACCTTCAACGACCAGTCCGGCGGTTACTGGAGGAGCACCAACGGCTCCTATTATGATTCCGCCTTGGGCTATATCCCCGAGAGCGCCTGGAACGAGAGCGGCCTGGTTTCCGGCGGCTACAACCTCTGGGCCACGGGGAGCGGCCTTTCCAGCATCTACGCCAAGCCCTCCTGGCAGGTCGCCCCCGGCGTCCCCGCGAGCGGCATGCGCGGTATCCCCGACGTCTCCCTGAACGCGGCCGGGCACATTCCCTACCTGGTCAGGAGCAAGAACGCGCTGTACTACATGAATGGCACCTCGGCCTCGTCCCCCGCCTTCGCCGGAATCATGGCCCTCGTCGTGCAGAAGACCGGGGTGAGGCAGGGTAACGCCAACATCAAGCTGTACCAGATGGGGAACGCGCAGTACACCTCGACCGGCCCGACCGTATTCCACGATTCCACCTCCGGCAACAGCTCCGTTCCCGGCGTCATCGGCTACTCCTGTACCACCGGCTACGACCTCGTCACCGGCCTTGGTTCGGTCGACGCCAACGCGCTGGTGCAGAACTGGCCGGTCGCGGCTCCCCTGGCGATCAGTGGGAGCTCCATCGCCAACGGCACCCAGGGCGTCGCCTACAGCGCAACACTCACCGCCTCCGGCGGCAGCGCCCCCTACACCTGGTCGTTGTCGAGCGGCAGCCTGGCCGGCGGCATCACCCTGTCCAGCGGCGGCGTGCTGAGCGGCACCCCCACGAGCACCGGCGTCTTCGGGTTCACCGTGCAGCTTCGGGATTCCGCCGGCACCACCGTCACCAAGAGCTTCTCCCACGCGGTCAGCGCCACCGCCTGCAGCAACCAGCCCGTGCGTATTTCCGGTGCCACCCCCGTGCTCTACCCCGACTTCGGCTCGGCCTACCTTGCCGCGGCGAGCGGCGCGGACCTGCAGCTGCAGGCCCTTGATTTCACGTCCGATTTCATTCTCAACCGGGATGTGGTGGTTTCCCTGAGCGGCGGGAACGACTGCGCTTATACCGACAGCTCGAGCAAGACCGGCGTGCTCGGAGCTCTCCGGGTCAGCAAGGGGACCGTCGCCGTTGACAAATTGACCTTCAAGTAACGCATGTTTTCTATGTAATCAAATTGCGGAAAAGGAGTAAGTCATGAAGAGCAGGAAGATTATGATGGCGGCGCTTTGCGCCGTACCCCTGAGTGTGCTCCCCGTGGTTGCCGGAGCCGTCGAGACCGACAGGATCACCGTCGAGGACCCCTCAACCGGAGCCGTGAAGTTCAAGGTCACCTCCGAAGGCAACGTGACCGCCGGCCAGTACACCGGTGACGGCGCGCTGCTCAGCAACGTCGCCCACTTCAAGGGAACCTGGAGTTCCGCCACCGTCTACGCCAAGGATGACTGCGTGTTCTACGGCGGCAGCACCTATATCGCGCTCGCGGCCAGCACCAACGCCCAGCCCGACATTTCCGCCACCAGCTGGACCGTGATGGCGCAAAAAGGCGCCGACGGCGCCGCCGGTGCCGCCGGCGCGACCGGCGCGACCGGCGCCACCGGTCCGCAGGGACCGCAGGGTATCCAGGGCCCCCAGGGACCCCAGGGACCCGCAGGCTCCCCCGACACCCAGACCGACATCTTGAACAAGATCAAGACCCAGACCTCCGGAGCGGTGCTTACCATGCAGCAGGCCTCCGGTGAACTGGGGACCAACAACAAGCTCTCCATCAAAGATCCCGCCGGTGTCGACAAGATCGCGTTTACCCCGGACGGCGTCCTGAGGGTCGACAGCTACGGCATTTCTCCGCAGATGATCCTCACCTCCGCCACTGACACAGCTGGTCAAGCCCCGACCTTCATCGGTCGCAAAGCGCGCGGCACCCTGACCGTGCCGACCGCGACCCAGGCCGGAGATAACCTCTTTACCCTGAGCGGCATCGGCTACTACGGCACCGGCGGCGCTGGTGGCAACTGGTTGACTGCTTCTACCGCTATTTTCATGCCTGCTCGCGAGAATTTTACTTCAACGGCAAAAGGTGCTGATGTCGCCTTTCTCACTACCGCTCCCGGAACAACGTCGCGCAGCGAAAAGTTCAGGATAACCGGTGAAGGCAATGTCGGGGTCGGCGTAACCACCCCGGCGCAAAAGCTTGAGGTGAACGGCGGCGTCAGGCTCAACACCGCTACCGCAAAGCCTACCTGCAGCAGCACCGTAAGGGGAACCTTCTGGGTCGCCCAGCAGGGGACCGGGGTGGCTGACACCGTCGAAGTCTGCGTCAAGGACGCCACCGACGCCTACGTCTGGAAGTCCGTCTGGTAGCTTGCAATGACCGCTTAAATGTAAGGGGGGTGGCACCTTGTGTGCCACCCCCCCTTTTTTTTTCTGCCGGTCTGGATACCTGCTGCAGCCGCAGCGGTCAGCCCGAAGGATCACCGCGCTTTCAGAAGCAGCTTCGCTACAACCTCGTCCACTCTGCTGCGGAAGGCCCGCTGGGAAAAGTTCGCTTCCACATAACTCCTGCCGTTTTGGCGCATCCTCTCCCAGAGCTGACTTTCGCGGTGCAGGCGTAGAACCGCGGCGCTGAAAGCCTCCGCGCTGTCCGCGAGCGCGACGCTCTCGCCGTCGACGAGCCCGATACCTTCAGCCCCCACCGAGGTGGTGACCACCGGTACCCCGTAGTTGGCGGCCTCCAGGACCTTCCCCTTGATGCCGGCGCCAAAGCGCAGCGGAGCCACGTAGACCAGGGCCTTCTCGAAGAGCGGCCGCAGGTCGTCGACGAACCCAGTGAAGGCGACGTGACTGAGGTCGAGGTCTTTCAGTTCGTGGTGCGAAACGGCGCCGGCCACGGTGAGCGTGAGGTCCGGGATATCGGCCAGCAACAGGGGGAGGATCTCCTTGATGAAGTACCGGAGCGCGTCCACGTTGGGAGGGTGTGTGCCTCCCACGAAGAGCAGCCCGCTTCTCTGGGAGAAGGGAGTGACTGAGGGAGCCGCGTCCTGAACCGGAAGTGGTATCACCTCAACGTCCGCACCGGGCAACTCGGAAAGGATGATGTCGCGCTCCACCGGGCTGTGGATCCCGATGATGTCGCAGTTGCGGAAGAGATAGAACTCGCGCTCTTTTATCTTGGCCAGTTCCGCGGGCGAGCCTCCCTCCTGCTCGAAGCGCCGCTTTTCCCGCAGGAACTCCAGGTCGGGGTCGTGGTAGATGACCTTGGGTATGTACTTTCGGACGGTGTCGATGAACTTTATCGAGATGTGGTTGCGGGTCAGGATGGCGCCGTCGAAGTAGCTTCCGAACTCCGCGAGGTACGCCCCGAAGTCATGGTAGCCGAGGATTACCTCCACTCCCATCTGCTGCAGCACGTCCGTGTAGGGCTGGTGCGCGTAAAGGTTCTCCGGCCAGAACACCACCTTGTAGTCGAGCGACACCAGTGCTCGCAGCAGGCTGTACATGAAGAACGAGCCCGCATCCCGGTCGTACATCGGAACGTAATGGTCAATGACCAGCAGGGTCTTGCGGAACCTGCTCCGGTCGCGCGCCTGGAAGACGTGCTCGCCGTTGGGGAAATGGTCGCGCCGCAACACCTCCTGCCAGCGCTCGAGGAACTTCTCCTTGTTGGTCTCCTGGTAGGCCTTGACCCCGGTACCCACATCCTTGCCGTGCGAGACCCCTTCGAAGTGAACGACCACCGATTTGGGTTGGAATATCACGCGGTAGCCGAGGCTGCGCGCCAGGAAGGCGAGGTCGGTGTCCTCGAAATACGCCGGGACGTAACGTTCGTCGAAGCCGCCGGTCTTTTCCCAGAGCTCCCGGCGTACCATGAGGCTCGCGCCTGAGACGTAATCGACGTCCTTCACGTAGTTGTAATTCGACTTCTCCGGGTCGTCGCGCCAGCCGAAGTTCCAGCCCGAGGCGTCCTGCCAGATGATCCCGCCCGCTTCCTGCAGCATCCCGTCCGGGTACACGAGCTTTGAGCCGGCGATGCCGATGGAGGCATCCCGCTCCATCAGTTCGACCAGCGGGGCGAGCCAATCGTGCTGAACATTGGTGTCGTTGTTCAAAAAGAGCAGGTAGGTCCCCTTGGCATGTTTAGCCGCTTCATTGCAGTTGCGCAGGAAGCCAAGGTTTGTTTGGTGCCGGACTACGCGCGCGTTTTCCACGATGTCGCCGATGCGGCAGGTCTCGTCGCTGGAGAGATCGTCGGCAATGATGACCTCGTAGGGGATGCTTCCCGAGTGCCGGATGATGGAGGCGAGGCACGAGTGGGTGAAGGCCCACTGGTTGTGCACCGGGATGATGATCGACACGAGCGGCTGGGCGCAGACCGGCAGCGACAGGGCCGCGGTCGGGTCGAGACTGCCGTGCAGAATCTCGGGGCGGAATTGGGTGGAGGGGGATGTCCTTCCGACGAAATAGGAGACGCCGCCGGCCAGCCCTTTGATGTCGCCGTTTTTCAGGTAGCCCCAGGCGAGCTTCATCGTGTCCCGGTTGATGGCGCCGATGACGGTCCTGGGGTGGCGCAGGATGCTCAGGGCGAGCTTCAAGAACACCGCGAGCGAGCCGACCCGCGAAAGATCGTAGAGCGATCGCAAAGGTCGCGTCACGCGCCAGCTCAGGGAGTTGAGGAGGGCCTCGACCTGTTCTCCCTTCGCCTTCGCCTCCTCCTCCTTCTCCTGAACGAGGCCTTGCTGGCGGGCCAGATCGAAGCGCAGCGCGGTAATTTCATCGGCCAAAGCGTTATGCTCGGATTGCAGTTTCTCGACCCGGTCGAGCAGAACCTGGTGCTCCGCCAGGCCCGATTGCAGCGCGCAGCGCTGGGAGCTGGCGCCGATGGTCTCCAGTGCGGCGATGAGCCACCTGAGGTGCTTGACCCCGGAAGGGGGGACGGCGCTGCCGCATTGACCCTGCACGAGTTGCAGGATGTAGCCGATCGCCTCGCGCCTGATGCATTCCCGGTCGAAGTTTGAGAACGAGGAGCCAAACCGGTAGACCGCCAGCAGGTCGAGGTAACGCCGCAGCCCCTTGAAGAGCTCCGCATCGTTGTCCGCGTTCATGACCGCGTTGGAACGCCCCTGCCAGTAGGTGCGGTGGTAGTACCACTGTCTGGTCAACCGCCCAGCAGGAATCTTGTGGAAGATGACGGCATCGGCGGCGAACCCGATTCTGAACCCGGCGGCCTCGATCTTCCGGCACAAGCCGACCTCCTCGTTGGATAGCAGACATTTGCCTACCCGGCCGAGGTCCGTGGGGAAGGTCCCGATGCGCTCGAAGATCTCCCTCCTGAAGGCGATGTTGGCGCCCCAAGGGTACTCGTGCGGTCCCTGGAAAAAGCCGGCTTCCGCTGCAACGGGGAATTCGTTTATGGTCAGAAAGCCGTGCCAGTCGCTGGTGAGCCACTCCGGCACCGGGCCGGGCCAAATGGGACGGATGGGCCCGCCCGCCGCAGCTACGGCGGGGTCGGCGAAGACCTGCGCAAGCTCGCGCAGGTAGGCGGCGGGGGCGGCTATATCATCGTCGGTGAAGACGACGATGTCACCTCGGGCGTTGAGGATGCCGGTGTTCCTGGCAAAGGAGAGCCCTTGGTTCCCCTCGAACAGGTAGCGGAGCGCGACCTTGGACGAAGCCGCCAGCGACTCGACGGTCGACCGGGTGTCGTCCGAGGAGTTGTTGTCCACCACCAGGATTTCGAAGTCAGAGGAGGGGAAGTCCTGGGCTTGCAGGTCGGCGACGGAATCCCTGAGCAGGGCCGATCGGTTGTAGGTGCAGATGACGACAGATATCTTCATTTATAAGCCACTGATCTCACGTAGGATGGGGGCCGACTTCTGCCGGTGGCCAAAATACATCATACATACTTGCGGCGCAAGGGATTTGCCGGTCAGGGGCGGATCACCGGCACCTTGCGCCAGCCGGTTTGCGATTCCGTGTATTCCCGCACGGTGAAGCACCAGATTGCCAGCTTCTTTCCTGCCATGTTGTCCTTCCTGCGCGCAAGTTCCACTCGTGCCGGTGTTGCTCCCGAGCCGCGCACGCCCACGAGGTCGAGCCTCAGCCCCAACTCCAGTGCGAGGTTCTCCAGCAGTCCGGCGTCCTTGGCGTGCATGTCGCCGCCGGAGTGGAAAATGAGCGTGTGGCTGTCGCCCAGGAGCACGATGGGGCTGTTGCGGTCCGGCTGCGGCGCGGGGGAGACCCGGGACACCATCACCGTTTCGGTGGCCGCACCGCCCCCTTCGGCGAGGTCGCCCGTTACCTGCACGCTCTCCTTGATTCTGGTGAACTGCTGCTTCTCAAGCCCCTGGTACCAGGGGCGGGAGGCGATCTTCTCCTTTAAGGCGCGGGCCACCACCGCTATGCCACTTGGCGACCAGTGGGTGTCCTTTTGCAGGAAAAGGGGCGATGAACCGTTCTTGCGCGCGTCGAGGAAGAGCTTGGTCACGTCCAGGTAATCTACCCCGGCCTTCCCGAGTAACTGTAGGAACTGCTGGTGTGCCGAGTCCCAACGCCCCACCTGCCCGGCGGCAATGCCGGGGACCAGCTTGTCGGGGTAGACATGCACCTTAGCCGGTACCGGCACCACGATCAGTTCGATGCCGGCGCGGTCCAGTTGCTGCTTGAAATCCAGGATCGCCGCAAGGGGGTCGCGGCTGTCCGGCTTTCCGGCGAGACTGGTGGTCTGGGCGGCATCGCCCCAGAATTCCCCCTTGCCGACATGGTTCAGCTCCTGCCGAGAGAAGAGCCACCCCTCCACGCCAGTGACTGCCCGTCCTTCCTCCTTGGCGGCGTTCAGTTCCGCCACCCGCTTCAGGAACAGTGCTTTCGCATCGACTGCGGGAATCGGCGGGGCGCCGGCGACATCCTGTTTCCGATCAGTTGCAGCGATGAGCGGGGCTGGGGGCGCGGCCCCGGTTGCCGGCGCTGCGGCGGGCTTTGCCGCTGTCGACATTGGCGCGACGGCGTCGTCGGCCTGGGCCAGCCAGAAGATGTCGAGCAGCATGGTCGCCTCGTCTTGCAGTTCGATGCGCTGGTAGCTGCCGTACTTCTTCTCGACCTGCGCCCAAGGACGCAGTTTCAGTCCGACCCGTTCACCCCGGCGATAGCGTGTGACGGGGGTGACGGTGTCGTTGCGCATCCCCCAGGCAAAGACCACGATCTGGCCGGAGGGGAAGGGCTTGCCGCCGGAGGTCACCTGCTTTAGGTGCATGGCAATGACGGCATCCTTGTAGGCGGTGCTCCCGGGCCGCGGCGGCCGCGTAATCTCTTCGATAACCCCTTCGACCTGCAGCCCGTCCGGCGCCGCCATGGCGGTTTCGACTGCGTGCTGCGCTGCCGCGGCTCCCGAAGTCCCGGCACGCTTGCCCAGGTTGAGGTCGATCAGCTTCCAATCCCCGAGCGAAAGCTCACGCGCCGCGAATTCGTAGACCACCACCTTTTTTCCGGCCAGCCGGTCCTCGCCTCGTTTCAGCTCCTTGCCAAGCTCTTGCCGCGTTGAGAAGGAGCCCTTGTCGTTGATCAGGATGGCGTCTACCGGGCGCCGCAGTTGGAAGCTCAACTGTTCCACCAGACCGCTTCCGGTGCCCCAGCCCATGCCGTCGAGCGAAAAGATGTTTGCGTAGCTGTCGCCAAGAAAGAGGATGTCCGCGTTGCGCGCGGCGGACCAGGGTGTGCCGTCCGGCTGCCGTACCTGGTGTAGCGCCACGCGCTGCTTGCCGTAATCGGCCGCGGTCTTCAGCATCGCAGCCAGGTCGCCCCTGTTCTCCGCGGAGCTCGCCACCCGGGTGTAAGGACCCGGAGCGAGCTGCGGCAGCAGCTTGTTCTTTTGCAGGTATGTCGCGAGCTGCTGTGCCACCAACTCGCTGCCGGCGGGGGTCCAGTGGGTGTCCCGCTTCAGGAACAGATCCTCCTTCCCCTTGGCCTGGAGCAGCAGGGGAGCGGGGTCGAGCACGCGCACCCCCTGCGCCTCCAGCCTCCGCACAAGCTCCTGGAAGGAAGGATTTTGCAGCGGCGCGGCCGGCCTGACATAGCGGCTGGAGAAGTACTCGGGGTAGATGCTCGCCTTGGCGGGGGAGGGGATGACCACCAGTTCGATACCGCGCCGGGCCAGTTGGTTCTTGAAATCGACGATAGCCTTTAACGGGTCGGGCTGCACATCCCTCCTTGCCTTCAGGGTTGCGGGATCAAGGAATGGGGCACCGGTCAGGTAGTCGATGGTGGGGCGGAAAAAGAGCCAGCCCTCTCGTCCGCAGTAGACGTCACGGCTACCGGCGCCCAGCTTGCCGATGATAATCTTCTCCACGGCCGGCCCCACCGCGGAGAGAAGCCATGAGTCCTCCTCTATGCTGCTCTCGAACTTCTTGGTGTTTTCGATGGTCTTGTCGTTGATGAGCCGGATGGCCGCCAGGGCGCCACCCAGACCGCTTTGTTTGGCGCGAAGCTTCTCCAGGTCCGAGGACAGATCCTCGTAGGAGAAGGCGGCCAGAGACTTTTGCAGTGAGGGAGATTCGACGGCGTACTGATAGAGCGGCACGGCGGCGATGGTGCAGACGAAGGCCAGCAGCAGGAACCACTTCACTGCTGTACTTACCTCGGTGCTTTCTATGCCGGCTCCCGCCTTATTCTTGGACATTGCAGTAACTCCAAAAAAACATGAACCGTTAGTCACGGAGAAAATCCGAGAACATCTGCGGGAACCTTAAATTACGTAACCTGCGAGGTCCGTTTGGGCGCTCAGATTCCTCAGATGTACTCCCGCGGCCAAAGGCTTTAAAAAGCCGCGTAGATAAAGGGGCTGTGTGCCTTGGTAACCAGTGTCGCTACGGCAACGAGCAGCAGGCAGTAGCAACAGATCGCCTTCCTCCAAGTCAGGGCGCGGGTGAAGTCCCAGGTTTGCGGCGCGCTCCAGACCAGTAGGGCGGCAACGGCGACGCTTGAGAGGTAGTAGGGTTGGTAGATAATCCCTGCCACGAGACCGGTGCCTGCCGTTTTGTTGCCCACTGCAAACATGCTGGCGAAATAGCCGAAGGCAGCGCCGAGGTCGGTGGCGCGGAAAAAGACCCAGGCCAGCGACACCGGGATGAAGGTGCAGCAGACGCGCACGAGTTTGGGCCACTTCCAGTAGGCGCTCTTCTTGGTTCTCAACTGCTCCAGCCCCAGCAAAATGCCGTGCATCGCCCCCCAGGCCGCGAAGGTCCAACCCGCGCCGTGCCATATGCCGCAGATGGTGAAGACGACCACGCTGCTGGCGATGGCGGGGTAGTTGTAGCGGAATTTCTCGCGCACCATGCGCTCCCGAACCCGATCGGTCAGCAGCATGTAGTTGAGCGGCGTGAAGAGGTAGTCACGCAGCCACGTGGAGAGGGAGATGTGCCAGCGCCGCCAGAAGTCGGCAAAGGAGTCGGCGTGATAGGGTGAGTCGAAATTCTTGGAGATGACGAAGCCGAACATAAGGCAGACGCCGATGGCCATGTCCGAATAGCCGCTGAAGTCGAAGTAGATCTGCATGGTGTAGGCGAAGAGACCGTACCAGGCGTCCAAAGCCCCCAGCGTCGCCGCGTTGAAACAGGTGTCCGCCACCTTGCCGCAGGGGTCCGCAAGAAGGACCTTCTTGGCGAGGCCCAGGCACATGAAGGAGGTGCCGCGGGCGAACTTTTCGGCGTTGTGGAGGCGGGAGACAAGCTGTGCCGCAACCTCCCTGTAGCGCACAATGGGGCCGGCGATCAGCTGCGGGAACATGGAGACGTAACAGGCGAAGTCGACGAAGTTGCGGGTGGCGCGCACGCTTCCCTGCCAAACGTCGATGGTGTAGCTCACGGTCTTGAAGACGTAGAAGCTGATGCCCAAAGGAAGCGCGATGCGGAAGAGCCCCTCCAACTGCAGGTGCTCCAGGCCGAGCGCCACGAGGAGCGCGTTCATGTTCTCAAGACCGAAGTTGAAGTACTTGAAAAAGCCGAGCAGCGACAGGTTCGCAGCGATGGAGAGCCAGAAGGCAGCTTTTTGCCGCAGGGGCGCCGGGGCGTCTTCGTCCCGCAGGGGGAGCTCTTCTGTGGCAGAATCACCCGGCCTGCGCGCTATGGTGAGGGCGCAGTAGTAGGTAACCGTAGTCGAACCGAACAGGAGCAGGGTGAAGTACGGATTGGCCCAGCCGTAGAAGAAGTAGCTGAGCCCAGTCAGTGTCAGGTTGCGCCCGCGCGCCGGTGTCAGGTAGTAAATGAGGAGCGCCGCAGGCAGGAACATGAACAGGAAGATGTAAGAGCTGAAAAGCATCGCGCTTCCTAGGCTTTCTCAGCCAGCTTCCTGTCGATCAAGTCGATCAGTTCGCCCACATCCTTAAGTGTCCGGGTGTCCTTCAGGTTGAACCTTACGTTGAACGCCATCTCTACCGCGACAATGAGGTTGGTGTGGGACAGCGAGTCCCAGCCGTCGACATCATCTGCTGTCGTTTCCCTGGTAATTTGGATCGAGTCCTCATCGAAAACCTCGCAGAAAATGCCGTTCAAAGTAGTCATGGTATCCATTTAATCTTCCTCCATAGTTGAAATATCACCGGCATCGGTTCCGAGGTAACGAGCCTTCAGGACCCTGCGCATTATCTTGCCGCTCTTGTTCTTCGGGATCTTGTCGATGACGAAGATTTCCTGCGGCGTGGCTATCGTCGACGCCTTGTTGGAGACGTGGAGCCTGATCTTCAACTCCAGTTGGGGCGAGTACTCGCAGTTGTCGTGCAGCGCGATGTAGGCGACCACTTTCTCGAACAGCAACTCGTCCGGTGCACCGATCACCCCCGACTCCGCGATTTCCGGGATCTCCAGCAAGGCACTTTCCACCTCGAAAGGACTCACCAGGTGTCCCGCGGTGTTGATCACGTCGTCGCTGCGCCCCATGAACCAGAAATAGCCGTCAGCATCACGGTAGGCGGTGTCGCCGGAATAGTAGTAACCGCCGCGGAACTTCTGCCCGTACACCTCGGGGTTGTTGAGGTAGGTGACGAACATGGAGGGCCAGCCCGGCTTGACGCAGAGGTTTCCCTGCTCGCCGTCCGGCACCGGTGAGCCGTCGTCGGCGATTATCGCCGCCTCGATGCCCGGGGCGGGCTTGCCCATGGAGCCCGGGCGCACCTCGATGCCGGGACGGTTGGCGATCATGATGGCCCCGGTCTCGGTCTGGAACCAGGTATCGTAGATGTCCCGGTCCAGGGTGCGGCGCGCCCAGTGGATCACCTCGGGATTGAGCGGCTCCCCTACGCTGAAGATGTGCCTGAGGTTGGAGAGGTCGCACCTGGCGAAAAGCTCCGGCTCTTCCTTTAGGAGCATGCGTAGCGCGGTCGGCGCCGAGTACCACACAGATATCTTTTCGCGCTGCAGGATATCGAACCAGTGCTCAGCGTTGTAACCGCCGCCGAAGTGAACCTGCGTCACCCCGATGCTCCAAGGACCGATGATGCCGTAGGACGTCCCGGTCACCCACCCCTGGTCCGCCGTGCACCAGTAGACGTCGTCCTCGCTCAGTTGCAGGATCTCGCGCGCGGTCATGTCCTGGGACAGGATGCTGCCGTGCACGTGCTGCACACCCTTTGGTTTCCCGGTGGAGCCCGAGGTGTAGTGCAGGACGGAAGGGGTATCGGCACTGGTGGCAGGGGCGGTGAACCTGTCTGAGGCTTCTTGCATCAATCGGCTGTAGCTGAGGATGTCATCCGACTGGTGTTCCTCGATATCGACCACGATCACGTAGCGCAGGTTGGGTAGCTGGTCGCGGATGCGCCCGATCTTCTTCAGGAAGCTCTTCTTGGTGATGATCCCCCTGGCCTTCGAGTCGCCCAGGCGGTCGAGAAGGGCCTCCTCGCCGAAGTTGGAAAATAGGGTCCCGGCGATTACCTGGAGCTTCAGCGTGCCGAGGAAGGCGAAGAACTGCTCCGGCATCTTGGGCAGGAAGGTGAAGAATATGTCTCCGGGACCAAAGCCCAGGCTCCCAAGTACATTGGCGAACCGGTTGGTCTGCTGATCAAGCTGAGTGAAGGTATAGTCCGTCTGTTCCATGTGCTGCGAAATCCAACGCATGGCCACTTTTTCGCTTCTGCCAGCTTCGCACTGTTGGCGGGTGCAGATATGCCCGATATTGTACTGGCCTTTCATGACCATCCTCAAAAACTCCTGTTATGGCTTAAGTAGTCAGCTTGCGGTACCGCTCCCGTTCTTGGTCTTATAATAGGTAGGTTGCTTCACGCCGTAAAAGTTAAAACCTTTTATCTTACTTGAGGTCTTAATCCAATCGATCCTTGAGAACTCAATATCGATCCATTGGTCTGATTTGGTGGAAAACGCAAAAACCGCTTCGTTTTTTACCTCTGGAAAGCTTCTCTTTATAGAGTCACTTTGCCCGGAATATTTTAGATCAATTTTTATTTGGTCCTCGTTTGCAAATTGTATTTCGAGAACAAAGTAAGGATATTGCAACGTTGCTTCAGGTACCTTTACGCGAATGGATATCTTGGCACTTGGATCTTTAGTTGCCGGCGTTATGTTCAAAGCTCCGTCAGAGTAAGAGACGGTAGTACCCTGGGGGATGTAAGACGCTTGTATCGCGTTTTGCATCTCTGGACCGGAGTAGGTGGCTACCAATATCTTTTCAGATCGTTAATTCCAGGTGGATAGGTCGTGGACTCACTTTAAGCCGTAGATGCTAATAGTCTCGATGATCATGGGGATGTCAGAACGTATGTTGCTTATGCTGAATGTGGCGCTCCGAATATTGGGGCTTTCAACCTTGAAGACGAAAAAATCTTTTCTGTCATCCTGGGTGTAGCTTTTATGGACCGTATCGGATTGCTTCCCGTACAAAGCCTTTATAGTCGCTGCATCCTTACTTTTGGTTTCTACTGCGACCAGTATGTAAGGATACCGTGAGGTTGCCTCGGGCAAATCAAGCTCGAAGTCACCAGCCATCCGAGTTTCCTTATTCTGGGATTGTACGGTCAAGTCTCCTGCTGGGGAAAAAGTAAATACGTTCTTCGGAGTATTTTGTGAAAATGTAACGTGTGCCCTAAGGTCGTTGCCGGTATAGCTTGTGATAAGGACTTTTTCCTTTCCGGCTGGGTTCACGATAGGGGGTAGATCAAGCGGAAGGTGTATCGACCAAGGGACAAGAGGGAAAATGCAGGCACTGCGATTCTTGAGAAAACCATCGCCCTCACGTGCTATGGCGCGTGGGATCGTTGCGTTGGAGCCCTCGCGATAAAGCACGTCAGGAATAACACCCGACAAATACGCCAAATAAGCGGGAATGTTGCCTCCACGGTCGAAAGATGGACTCCCGATAAATGACGAACCAACAACAAGAATTGGAGAGGTGGTACCTTGTCTCAGGAGCGGTGCGATCTTCTCGCTAGTTACGGACGAGAACGATACTGGTTCGGCCGGGTTGAATTTGGGATTTCCTTCAGGCCACTTCAAACCGTGTTGTGGCAGAGACGCTCGTCCCAGTTTGAGATCAGCCCGGGAGGCTTTCCTTACAGACTCATAGCGTTGGATTCGCTCGACCAGCACTTCGGCGAGCGCCCATGCTGCTCCCTCTGCAGGGTGTTCCTCAGCGAAATCCTGGTAGTAATACATCAGTGGGAACCCCATGCGGGATTGCTTTAGGCGTGGGACGACATCTACGACCACCTCGACATCCGCCTCTAATAATTCCTTGTATAACCGCAGCAGGTATGGATTGGAAACCAAGTCCTTGGGCATGGGCACGAAGAGGTCGTCGACGATTTCACCCTTTTGTGGTACCCGCACCACGATCAGATCCACGTTACGCTCTGCCAAGTACTTGTTGAAAGCAACCAAGGACGAAACGAAGTCGGGACTGTAACCTTTGCCATACTCATTCAGGCCGGCACTAAAGTAACTGTCACCAATCCATCTGGCGGCTTTGGCATCATATTTTTTCTTGTACTCTTCCCGAAATCCCCTGAGGGAGTCATACCAGCGATCCCAGTCCCCGCCGTGCTTCGCCAACTCTTCGTTGATGTAGTGTAAATCATGGCGGATCTGCTGAGATCTTGACGTGGCTGCTGTCGCCTCTTTCTGCTTCCCGATCAGCTTCTCCGATCCCGTCTTTTCATCAGTAAAAGGAACAGAGACTTTTGCATCGTCCAAGGATTTGATCGTTGCAATTGATTGTGGATAGTAGAATTCCAGATCCACATCCTCGACTTCATCGGCCTGCTGTGTCTGCTTAACCTTGTCGGGCATGGATGCAAACGGAACCACGGTCGCGCGGATCATGTCCCCGGTCTTGAAATGAGCTTCAGGTGCGTACTGTCTCGCGAAGAAACCGGGCAGCACGAGAACGGCCTTCTTGGGGACACTTCGTCCGGAAAGGATATTCTTGATCTCTATGACAGCGGTATAGTAGCAGTCGAGATATGGGTTGCTTTCTGCCTTCGGAAGTTTAGAGACCTGGGTGAGGACTCCTTCTATTACCGTCTGCCCGGCGGCATTCGCCGTGGTACTGTCCGAGGCATAGCAAAGGCAGCTCCACAAAATGGCGACAAGCAGTGCGGCAGCGAGAAGGCGGCTTCTCATTTTTTCCCCTGCATTTTCTGCGCGACTTCGTAGGCCTTTCTGAGCGGCTCGGTGACTTTCCAGCTGGCTGAGTGCAACAGGTCGTCTATGCGGGCTTCCCGCGCCGCGACCAGTTCTTCCTTTTCCGCCAGCTTTTCCTTGAGCAGGGCTGCCGTTCTCTCCAGTTCCTCTTTCTCCCTCTGGATCGCCGCCAGTTGCTGCTGCAGGGCGAGGACCTCGTGCTGGTACTGGGAAAGATCGATCTCCTGTACCGCGGCTGGTGGCGCCGGCACTTCGTAGGCGCTGTCAACCGCGCTCTTGGTGGCTTCAAGGTAGGCCCTGCCGAACTTCTGGTCCGGTTCCAGGTGGTTCCCTTCGGCCCACTCGTTCCAGGCGTTCACGAAGGCGATCTGCTCGCTCCCCTTGAAGCGACGCCTGGTGAAGGCGATGACGTGCTCCAACCACTGGCGGTACTTGTCGGGAGTGGAACCCACGAAGATGTTGGCGCCTTCCTGGCGCCGCGCCGAGTTGTCCCACGAGGGGGTGGCACAGCGGAACCTCTTGTAGGGGACGTCGGGCTTGGCCATCATCTCGTCGGCGAGGTTGTCGTAGCGGTGGACGTAGTTGTTCTTGTAGACCTCGTTGAGGAGGTCCAGGCCCGGGAGTTTTTCATCCTGCTCCGGCATGATCCGGGGACCCTTCCTCTGCCAGTCGGGGGCGAACTCCAGCGCGGCGTCGAACCCGATGGAGGCGGGATCACAGGTGCCGATACTCTCTACGCGCACCAGGTACAGTTCGCCGATGCCGGCGGCACGGGCCTCCTCGCGCCAGATGCGCGTTGTCGCAGCGGGGTCGGGAATGTTCTCGGTGCGGTAGACCAGGAACATAGGCTTGCCGTTAACTCGTATGTATCGCGGATCCCTAAAGTAACGGATCAGGTCCCTGATGTGGTTGCGGTCATCCTCCTCGCTGTAGTCCTGCTTCATCAGGACGTGCTGCTCCTCGCCGTCCCAGCGCCGTGTCCAGTTCTCGTTCGCCCAGCAGACGCAGAATGGGAAGTCCGGCTTTCCCGATTTGAGCACCGCTTCCAGCGGCGTTTCCAGGAGTCTCCTGCCATTGAACCAGTAGTGGTAGTAGCAGAAGCCGTGCACACCGTACTGCCGGGCCAGTTCGGCCTGGGCGATACGGGTCTCTTCCAGGCGCAGGTCGTAAAAACTCAGGTCGGCGGGGACATGCGGCTGGTAGTGCCCTTTGAAAAGGGGTCTCGCCTTGGCGACGTTGCGCCACTCGGTGAAGCCTTTGCCCCACCACTCGTCGTTTTCCGGGATCGGGTGGTACTGGGGCAGATACATTGCGATAAGGCGCGGCATGGCGTGCTCCATTTCGGATTTGCGTGGGGCAGGACGCTCCTTGAGCGGCACCCCCATAAGAATTTCCGCCAGCGCCCTCTTGGCCCCGGAGGAATGGAAGGTCGCCTTGGCAAACTCGCGGTACAGGGCGCTGGTCAACTCCAGGCGCTTCTGGTCACGGTACTGTGCGACCAACACGCGGGCGAATTCCTCGGCGCTGTCGGCCGGTTGGCTCACTGCGCCAATGCCCGGGATGCCTTCCAGTCCGATCGCGGTGGACACCATCGGCACCCCGTTGCGCAGCGCCTCGACGGTTTTCCCTTTGACCCCGGCACCAAAGCGAAGGGGGATCACGACCATTCTGATCTGACGGTAGAAATCCTCAAGCTCCTGCTCGCTCACATGACCGTGGATGCGGATGTTCTCCGATGCCAGATCCTTAACCTCCTGGGGAGGATAGGTGCCGATGACGTGCAGCACCATGTCGGGAACGTCGGTGAGGACCTGGGGGAAAATCTCGCGTGCGAACCAGAGGATGGCGTCGAGGTTCGGCTTATGGCCGCATCCCCCGACGAACATGATGTCTTTGCGGCCGGTAAAGCTGTGGCGCTCGCCCGGGAAGTCATCATAGAAGAAGAGGGGGACCGCATGGATCCTTTCCCCCGGCAGCAGATCGGCGAGGACCTGTCGCTCGTAGTCGCTGTAGGTCAGGGTGGCGTCGGATTTTTCGATGATTTCGAACTCTATCTGGCGGTAGCCCTCGGCTTCCTTAAGGGTTTCGGGGTCGCCGTCAACCTCGTACTTCCTGGACAGCCGCAGGTAGTGCAGGTCGTGCCCCTGGAACAGGATCACAGCGTCGGTATGGGCCTTGACGAAGTCGATGTAGGAGACGGTGATGTTGGGCCGATTGAACAGGACGTAGTGCAGCTCGCTGCGATGTTCCACGACCCAGCGCTGCCAGTTTTCCCGGTACCACTCCCCCTGCAGGACGGTGATGCCGAAATCCTCGAGTGCGGTGGAGTAGGGTTCCCTCTTTTGGAAATCGTCGGGCAGGAAGTACACCTTGAGGCCCAGCTCCGCCAGGAGCTTCAGGTACATGAAGGTGGTCCGCGACCCGGCATACTTGTCGAACTGCGGCACCTCGTAATCGACTACCAGGATGGACTTCCCGAACAGGTCGGAGCCCCCCTCCGGCAGCGATGCAGTGGCCGCGGCTAGCTGCGGCACCGCCTGCAGCTGGTCAACGTAGCGGCTGATCGCCCTGAGCGCCGGGACGCTCCGCTCTTGCTGCCCTGCGAAGGCGAACTCGAAGAGGTAGCCGATGGCGATCTTCCTGGCGCAGCGCGCGGTGAACGAAACCGCGCCTTCCTTGGCGGCGACCTCAAGATAGCGGCGCAGGCGCTGGCAGATGCCGTCGTAGTTGCCGCTCTGGGAGTTAACGTCCAAGATGGCGTCGGATCTCCCTTGCCAGTAGGTGCGGTGGTAGAACCACTGCCTGGTGACGCGGTGCGGGTCGATCTTGTGGTGGATCACCGCCTCGGGCGCGAAGGCAATGCGCAGGCCCGCCTGTGCAATCTTCTTGCAGATGTTCACTTCCTCGTTGGAAAGCAGGGAGTTGCCGATGCGGCCCAGGTTGGTGGGGAAAAGCCCGATGCTGTCGAAGACGCTCTTTCTGAAAGAAATGTTGGCGCCCCAGGGGGTGTCGGGCCAGGTGAAGGAACCGGCCTTGCGGGCTGCGTCAAACTCGTTGATGGTCAGGTAGGGGACCCAGTCGTCGGCGAGCCAGGCCGGGCGATCAGAGGGCCAGACCGGGCGGATCGGGCCACCGGCGCAGGCGACGTCGGCGTCGGCGAAGGCGTCTACGATAGCTGCCAGCCACCCCGGCTCGGCGTCGATGTCGTCATCGACGAATGCAACGATTTCTCCCTCCGCGTTTTCGATGCCTGCGTTGCGGGCGAAGGAGAGCCCCTGCCGGGCTTCAAAGATGTACTTGATGGCGACGTCAGAGGAGGCCGCCGCCTGTTCGGTAAACGCACGGGTGTTGTCGGACGAGTTGTTATCGACCACCACGATTTCAAAATCGGCAGCGGGAAATTGCTGCTTCTGAATGGCAGCGATGGAATCCCGCAGGAGCTCCACCCTGTTGTACGTACAGATGATTACTGATGCTTTCATGATAGACCTGCACTTTCTTTATTTGACGTACGACCTAGTGAACTTGTTTCCCTTGTAGATGAAGAAGGGGCGGATGAAGGGGAACAGCACCTCCGCCATCCGTTTTACCTCGGACTTCGCCAGGCCGTCGCGAAGCGTCTGCCAGATTTCGGCGTTGGTCATGTCTGCGATCATGTCCGAGAAGCCGTAGTGCACGCCCACGTTGCGCCAGCCCAGACCCTCGTTCTCACAGCGTTTGGCCAGGCTGGTGACCGTGTACATGTGGGTGTGGGCGCTCCGCGCCTTGTCCTGGAAGACGATCTTGTGGCCGCCTTTTGCCACCCTTTGCTGGAACACCTTGTCCTCGCTCATCTCCACAGTGCCGAGCGGGTGCTTTTCCCATACCGAGCGCCTGATGGCGCAGCAGGTGAACGAGAGCCCGATGTTGTTGTTATTCTCCATCCACATCTTGCAGTCGCGCGTGTAGTAGAACTTGCGCACCTTCTCCCAGAAGAAGAGCTCCTCGTCACTCCACTCGGGGAGCACGTCCATCGCCTGGACCACCGCCACCTGCGGGTCCTCGAAAGGAGCGACCAGGTAGGCGAGCCAGTCGGTACCGACCGGGACCGAGTCCTGGGATATGACGACGACGATCTCGCCCCGCGCCACCTCGAACCCGTAATCGCGGGTCCGGCCGAAGTTGAAGTCCTTCGGCTCGATCTGGTGCAGCACGACCGGGTGGGCCTTGAGCGTCTCCAGCGTCCCGTCGGTGGAACCCGAATCGACCGCGACCACCTCGTACTCGAAATCCGTCTGCTGGGACAATACCGCCCGCAGCGACTCCTTGAACAGCTCGCCGCCGTTTTTGGTGAGATACACTACCGACGCCTTCACCGCCATCATTTACCCCTTACCAGGTCGTACGCCCACCTGAGCGGGGCGGTGACCTTCCAGCTGAGCGAGTCGTACAGGGCCTCTATGTGGCGATCCTTCTCCTCGACGAGCCGGTTCAGGTCGCTGTACTTGTGCTCCAACTCCACCAGTTTCGCCTTCAGCTCGTTGCTGCATTCGCCGTTGGCCGCCTCGTTCTGCGATAGGTTCGCCTGCTCCTTTTCCGCAGCGGCGAGCTTTTGCCTGAGTTGTTCCAGGTGCCAAAGCAGGGACTGGTGCTCTTCGACCACCTCCACGAAGTCGTCGGCCGAGAGGAGGGAGAAGGCACGCTTGAACATCTCCTTGTGCTTTTGCGCCGAGGTCCCCGGGTCTTCCTTGTGCACGAGGCTGATGTTCTTGGTCTGGCGGTTCACGTAGTTGTAGTGCTCGCAGGTCGCCACCTTGATGTGAGCCGGTCGTTCCAGGGTCGCCAGCCGCTGCAGCATGTCCCAGTCGATGAAGAAGCTCTTCTCCTCGTCGTACTCTCCCGCCTTCTCGAGGAGCGCCCTGGTGTGGGCCGAATTGATGTGGCTTATGTACCACATGGTCTTGTCGGTCAGCACGCCCTTGTTCAGCGGCTTGCTGGAGAGTTTCACCAGCCGGTCTTCCTCGATCTTAACCTCGACTTCGTGGGCGTCCGTGTGCACGAACTGTTTCCCGGTCCGCTCCATGTGGGAGATCATGGTTTCCAGGTGGTTCGGGTACCAGACGTCGTCATCGTCGAGGTAGGCGATGTACTTGCCGGAACCGCAGGAGATGGCGAAGTTGAGCGCCGCCGGTTTTCCCTTGTGCGGTACCGCGAGGTAGTGAATTCTGCCGTCGTTGAAACTCTCCACGAAGGGCTGCAGGTCGATATCCTCGCCGTCCTGCACGAGGTACAGGTTCCAGTCCCGGAAGGTCTGGTTCCTGATGCTTTCGACTGCGCTTCTCAGGAAGCTGAGGTTCGGGCGGTAGGTCGGCATGATGATGTCGACATCCGCCGCCTTTGCTTCGGTGCCCGCCGCGACCGGCACCCTGAGCGAGCGGAACATGGCTGCCAGCTTGCGTGCCTCCGCTGCCTGGTTGAACTTAGTGAGGACGATGTCTTTGCCCGCGGCGCCGAACCTCTGTCGCAAGGGAACCGCGTAGCAGAGGGCTATCATGTGGTTCGCGAAGGCGGCGACGTCCCTTTCGTCCGAGAGGAGCCCCGTGACGCCGTCGAGCACCAATTCCGGGATGCCGGAATGCCGAGTCGAGACGACAGGGAGACCGGTGGCGCACGCCTCCATGATGGACACCGGAATCCCTTCCCGGTCTCCGTTGGCCCCGGTCACCGAATGCAGCACGAAGACGTCCGCGCGCTCCATTTCCGCGATCACCTCTTCACTTGAGACGGAGCCCCCGAAATAGACACTCTCGGCGATGCCGAGTTGGGCGGCCAGTTCCATCACTGCCGGGCGCTGGTAGCCGTCACCGAGAAGGCGCAGTTCGCTCTTGGGAACCACGCGCTGTACCTCCGCGAAGGCCCGCAGCAGGTAGTCGTGCCCTTTCTTTTCCACGAAACGGCCGATGCTCAGGAAGGTAGTTTTTCCTCTGTCGCCCCTTTCCAGGAAGGTGAACCGGGAAGGGTTGATGCCGCAGCGCACGATTTCGATCTTGTCCCGGTAGCGGTCGCCGATCAGGCCGAGGATATACGCCTTGTTGTACTCCGAGATGGTGACGACCTTGGCCGCCGCTTCTGTCAAGAGCGTCAGTCTTTTTACCGGGCTCTCTTCGTCGATGACCTTGCGGTCCCGCATGAAGATGTCGTAGGCGTGGGCGGTGAAAGAGAAGGGGACACCGGTGATTTTAGAGGTGACGAAGGCGACCAGGGCGGACTCGGTGGCGAAATGGGCATGCAGGTGGTCGATGCCGTTTTGCTGGACGTAGGCCGCCGTCAACGCCGCTTGCCGCGCCAGGGCGGGCGAAATGCCGGCTTCAGTGGCCACGCCCTGCGCCGCGGTCAGGAGATCCTCCTGGTGCGGGTGGGCGTCAGCCTGGGCGATGTCGAAGACCGGGTTCTTCAGTTTCGCCATCAGGGTCTCATGGCACGTTTGCGCCGGCAGGATGGAGACCGGGTAGACCTCGAGCCCCTCTTCCTGCATGGCGATGATCTCGTTGATGACGAAGGTCTCCGAGGGGACCGGGATATGCCGCAGGATGTAGCCGACCTTGAGGCCGGTTGCGGCGGCAGCCGGGGCGGTCAGGCCGGAGTAGAACTCCAGCATCTGCGCCGTCACCTTGGCGGTGTCGAAGACCTTGACCTTTTCCTTGGCCCGGGCTCCCATCGAGGGGAGGTCGGTTTCCGACAGGCACGCCAGGATGGCCTTTTGCAGCTGCTCGCTGTCGTTGGGAGGGCAGAGGATCCCTTCCGCGCCGTTGTCGATGATCTCGGGGAAGCCGCCGGAGTCCGAGGTCACCACGGTCTTCCCCAGCGCCATCGCTTCGATGCAGGCGTAGGGGAAGTTTTCCCAAAGCGAGGGGAGTACCACGAACTTCGACTTTTCGATGATCGGGTAGAGACTCTCGTGCGGGATGTTCTCGATGAAGATGATCCTCTCTTCATACCCCGACAGCGTCGCCAGCAGCTTCTGCTTCATGGAGACGGAGTTATGGATGGAGTCGCTGCCGACCAGGACGGCGACGAGGCCCGGTGCGGCATCGAGGACCTTGGGGAGCGCCTGCGCCAGGACGTGGGCGCCCTTGCGATATTCCAGACGGCCGAAGAAGAGCAGGTACTCCTTGTCTCTCAGCAGTTCGTCATAGAGGGTGGTGTTCGGGGTGTAGACCTTGAGGTTGAAGAAATTGGGTATGACGGCGATATCCGGCGTGCCCCACTTTTGCCGCACGACATCCGCCATGGCGTGGGTGGGGGAGGTGACGGCCGTGGAGAGTTCGGTTTGCAGCTTCTCCAGTTCGTCCCGCACCAGGTGCTCCGGCGCCTCCGGCATGTCGTTCAAGTGCCGGACCCAGAAAAACGGGGTGTGCAGGCGGGTCACCTTGGCCGGACCTTCCAGCCGCTTGAAGACTACGACGGCTTGGGCGCAGGTCTCGGGCGCCTCGATGACGTCGAAAGGGTGGACCAAGTGCAGCTCCAGCACCTTTTCATAGACGCGTTGGCTGAAGGAGAGTGTCCAGTGCGACAGGTCAGCCACTTCCGGCACCGCCTCGAGATCGAGGGGGGAGTGCGGGGTGCGCGAAACGCGGTGCACCGTGACGCCCATGTCGTCCTTGGTGTACTCCTCGGCGTCGGCGAGGCTGATCACGTGGACCCGGTGCCCCGTGGCGGCCAGCTGGCGCGCCAGCACCTGAGTGTAGGTCGCGATGCCGCCCCAGTTGGTTTCGGGTGGATATTCCTGTGAGATAAGACAGATATTCATGAACGGCCCTCGCCCGTCAGTCAAAACAGTAGTTGCGCAGTTGAAGTTCGCGCTGGCGCACCGCAACTGCAACGTGTCCTCTGAGAAGCAGGCCGGTCAGGCGAAGCTCTTCTCGTAGGCGTCCATCAGGGTCTTGGAAACGATGCTCCAGTCAAAGGCCAGGGACTTTTCCCGTGACTTCCGCCCCATGGCCTGACGCAGTTCCGCGTCGGCGATCAAGGCGAGAACGGCGTCGGCCATCCCGTCGGCATCACCGGGACGGCACAGCCTGGCGCACTCCTCGTCGATGTAATCGCGGATGCCGCCGATGTCGGTGGTGACAACGGGGAGCCCGCACGCCATCCCCTCGAGCACGGAGTTGTTGGCGGTGCAATCCTTCATCGGCACCACGAGCAGCATCGCCTCCTGGTACTTCGCCAGCAGGTCCGCTTCAGGGATGCCGCAATGGAACCTCACGTTGGGGCATCCCTCGAAGAAGGGGCGGTTGCGCTCCAGGGTGACCACATCGAGCGAGAGCTGCGGTGCCTTCACCGCGAGGATCTTGGAGACCGAGACCAGGGTATCGAAATCCCTCAGCCAGTTCCCTACGAAGAGGATCCGGTCCTCCCGACGCAGCCCCGGGTTGGGGTGGAAGAAGTCGGTGTCGACGCCATGCGGCACGAAGTGGATCTTGGCCGGGTCGACGAACTGGGAGAAGAACGGGATCTGATTGGTCCCGACCACAACAATGCCGTCCACGTTCTGGAGCGGCCCCCTGTTGCGGACGAACTCCTGGTGGGCCGTCGGTGGCTGGTGGAAGGAAACGAAGACCTTCTTGTTCTGGGCCTTGGAGCGCTCGGTGTGGTACAGGGAGTTTTCGCCGTAGAGGTAGTGGCAGACGTGGCGGTGCCGGTCGGGCGCGAACTCGTTCACCGCGCTCTCCAGCTCCAGGTCGCTCGGGTTGTACCAGCTTACTTCCTGCTTGGCCTGCTGGTACAGTCGCTCGCGTTCCGCCTCCGTGACCGCGTCAAAGCTTACTGCCTTGGGCAGTCTGCGATGGGGGACGTAGTCGAAAAAGCGGTCATAGCCGGAGTGCGGCGAGTGATGCGCGGTTCTCACGTTCACGAAATGGACCCTGATCCGGTCGCTGGTCTCCCGCGTCACGGCCCTGAGCGTCGCCTCCAGATAGGCGGTGCCCCACCTGAGGTCGGGCTCCAAGTAGTTGGTCTCCGCCCATTCGTTCCACGATTTCACGAATATCACCCGCTCGTCTTCAGAGCGGTCCTCGACGAGGTCGACCGCTTCCTCCAGGTGCCGCTCGTACAGCTGCGGCGTGGAGCCGTGCAGGACGAAGCCGTTTTTTCCAGAGCGCGGGGTGTTGTCCCAGTTGGGTACCACGCACGGGTGGAAGTCGCGGCGCAGCGTCTTGTCCGGGAAGGCGTTCTCCACGAAGGACTGGTATGAGTAGACCTGGGGGAGTTCCGGCTTCTCCTTGCTGAAGAAGCGCCACTTGAGGATCTCCTTCTCCAGTTCCTCGTTGAGCGGCTGCACGTCCTGCCTGGTAACCATCGCAACCGGCGGGTTGGAGGAGTACGCGTCGAAGCCACCCGGCACCGGATCCCACGGGAAGTCCACCATGGCGACGAAATGAAAGCCTCCGAGCCCTTCCTTGGCGGCGAGCTCGCGCCAGGTGTTCATGAACAGCTCGGGTTCCTTGAGGTCCTTGGGCTTGTAGATCCCGAAGATGTTCTTGCCGTTGACCTTGAGGTAGCGCGGGTCGCGGAAGGCGTCCAGCATGGCGTAGAAGTGGTCCGTGTAGTCCTCGACCCCCGGGTAGGTCTGCTCGATCAGGATCCGGTCGGGGCAGCCGTGCCAGACGCCGGACCAGGTATGGTTGGCCCAGGCCAGACAGAAGGGAAAGTCCGGTTTGCCCGACTCCACCACCTCGTGGAAGGGGCGCTCCAAAAGTCTTTTGCCGCCGCCGAACCAGTAGTGCCAGTAACAAAACCCTTCGATGCCGTACTCGCGCGCCAGGTTCGCCTGCTCCTCCCTTGACTCGGGAAGGCGCAGGTCGTAAAAACCGAGGTCTGCCGGGAGGTTGGGCTGCTGGTGCCCGATGAACAGGGGCTTTGCCTTGACGGTGTTGGTCCACTCGGTGAATCCGGGACCCCACCATTCGTCGTTTTCCGGAATAGGGTGGAACTGGGGGAGGTAAAGGGCGATGAGGCGGGCTTTCTTCATTGGTTCCTCTGGCATGACAAGGGGGGCACATCCTTCGTGCCCCCCGCTAATAAACTACTTCACGGCCTGCAATTTTACCTCGTCAAGGTTCATCATTGCCTTGATTTGTTCCTGTGTCCCCTTCTCCACTGAGAGGGCCCCGGCGATTTTGCCGCCGGTAGGTGTCGGCACTGTGACCGTCAGCTTCTGCCACTGGTTTTTTTTCTTAAGGTCATAGCTGTTGCTGAAGGTGTTACTGAGGAACTTGCCATCCTTGTAGAGGGCGATCTTCAGGAGCGGCGCCGTGCCTGCATGGTCCCACTCCTTGACTAAGAGCCAGGCGGTTGCCTGGTACTGCTTGCCCGGTTGCAGGTCCTTGCGGGGGGAGACCGCAAAATTGTACAGGCCGGCCGAGGAGGTACCGCTGATTTTCAGGCTCGCCTTGCCGCTCTTCTTCGGAGCGGTGGCGGTTCCAAGGCTGATGGTTTTGGCTGGCGCGGACCAGCCGGCAGCTCCCGTCTCGAAATCAAATTTCTCCACCACTGCACCGGTTGCCGCTGGTGCAGCAGGGGGAGCTGGGGTAGACTTCTTCGCAACCTGTTGAGCTTGAGCGGCTCCGGCCGCAGTCAGGAAGAAAGCCGTTGTCAGTATGACTGCTATTGTTTGTGTGCTGGTCTTAATCTTCATCGTAATTGCTCCTTCTCCTGATGTTAAAAGAACCTTTTATATGCCTTTTTTCCCAAAAAAACAAGTTGCTGTTGGCTGAGGTGGTTGTCGGAAAATGACCTTTTCTAATTACATACGGTGCCTATATCCAACGGTGTTCTTCCCCGTAATGGTAAACGTACTATCCGCAATCTTGCTGATACAATCAGCGCATGCGGGAGAGCTTCGTCCCGTTGTCGGTGCCATTCGATGGGATGCCTGGTATGCTGGCAGCCCCTATGAGTACAATCTGTCCGCATCACAGTGGCGGGACCGGCTCCCGTTTTACGCAAAAAGCGACAAGGACGGGCGAGCGAGCCTGCGCGCGGACAGCCAGGAGGTGATGGACCGGGAAATCGGCTTTGCCAGCATGGCAGGTATAGACTACTGGGCTTTTTGCTATTACAGCACTCGCCACAACCCCGCCCTTGCCGACTTGGATAGCGGCTTGCGTCGCTACCTCACCAGCACGAAAAAACATGAGATCCATTTCTGCTTGATCCTCGAGACAAACTTTCTCGGCCCCGTTGAGGATTGGCCGGAAACGGTGAAGAGGCTTGTTGCATTGTTAAAGGACCCCGCGTACCAGACGGTGGCTGGTGGACGTCCGCTGCTATTTCTCTTCGATCCCGGCAAGATGGAAAAGTGGGCCGGTTCAAGCGACACAGTAAAAGCGATGCTGAGCCAACTGGACCGCGCAGCTCTCGAAGCCGGGCTGCAGGAGCCGTACATGGCGGCCCAGGGAGGGGAGCCACGCAGAGTGAGTGCTTGGGTGGAAAAGTTCGACCTCGACGCGGTAAGCGCCTACACTGCATCCGAGACAGGAGAGGATGGCGAATATCCTTACAGTGCACTTGCCGCGGCCAACAGACGTTTCTGGGAGGAATGCAAGACGCTGGCAAAGCAGACCATCCCGATAGTGAACGTCGGCTGGGACAACCGGCCGCGGCGAAACTCCGCGGAGCAGGCCCGAAAGCTCCGTGGGCCCTGGTACCTGCCACCAACGCCGGCGGAACTTGCCCAACATCTGAAGTCTGCCATCGATTGGGAAAGGGCTAACCCTGAGTACACCGAGGCGGACGCCATCATCATCTACGCCTGGAATGAAAGCGACGAAGGGGGCTGGCTGGTGCCGACGCTCTCGGAAGGGGACGCACGGTTGCAGGCGGTGAAGACCGTACTGCGGACCCGCGCCCTCGCTACCTCCCCCGCACCAGGTCGTACGCCTTCCGCAGCGGCCCCGTAACCCTCCAACTGAGCGAGTTGAGCAGATCATCAATGCGCTGCTCCCGCTCCCGCAGTTGCGACTGGCAAGCGTTTCTCTCCTCCTCCTGTGCGGCTCTGGCCAGCGTCAGTTCCTGCTCCGCCGCCTTGTACCTGTGCGCGGCGTTCTCCAGCAACTCGCCCAGGCTGCGGATGGTTTCCTCCTTGGCGGCCAGATCTGCCTCGGCAAGTGCGCTCTGACGCGCTAGTTCCTCCAGCGCCTGTCGGTTCATCTGCTCCTGACCCTGGAGTAGGACCGCCTGCTGCTGTAGCCGCTCCTCCAGGCCGGTCCTGAGACCTTCCGCCGCTTTCATGCCTTCTTCATGCTGCGCCACGAACTGCGCCACGCGCTCCTGCTCCTGGAGCATCTCCTCCTCGACCTGGCGCAGGCGCTGGCAGAGTGCCGCGATCTCTACGCTCTTGGAGCGCAGTTCGCCTTCCAACCCGATCCGGTTCCGCCGCGCCTCCTCCTCAACGTGGTTCAGGTTCTGGCTAAGTGCAGCGATTTCCAGAGTTTTCGACTGCAGATCCATTCGAGCCTGCTGCGCTTCCTCCTCCTTCCGCGCCAACTCTTCAGCGGCCAGCCTGGACTCCTCGGCCAGATGTTCCTCGATCTGCCGGATGTGATCGTCTCGCGCCGCAAGCTCTGCCGTCGCCTCCTCGAGGGCGGCAGCTGCGCTGGTGCGTGACGCCTCAGCCGCCTCCAGGGCGGCTTCAAGCGCACAGATTCGCTCTGACAGCGCTGCAACCTCAGCGACCCGCTGCTGCAGTCCTGCCTCCAGCTCGGCCTGCAGCGCCGAATGACCCGCAAGTTCCTCCTCCATCTGCCGGATCCGCTCCTCCCGGCTCTCAATTTCCGTGGAACGGTGGTCGAGATATTTTTCCAGTTCCGCCCGCAGCTCGTCCGCCAGTGCCAGTTCGTCGGCGAGCTCGTTCAGCCGCTCCTTCAGGTCAGCCTTCTCGATCTTCTTGCTCTCCAGCCGCGTTTCGAGGTGCGCGTGCCTGTCCTCAACAGCTGTTGCCAACGACAGGAGCTGTTCTGCGTGTTCTTGCGCCATCGCCGCTTTCTGCCGCTCGCAGGCCAGCAGTGCCTCCTGCTGCCGCGACAGCTGCAGGCTCACCTCGGCGAACTGCCTTTTTTGCAAGGTGAGTTCCTGTTCGAGGTTCGGGATCACCCGCATGGTTGTCAGGTGCTCGCGGTAGGCCTCCACGAAGCAGTGTAAAAGCGACGCCTGCCTGGAGTTGAGAGGCACTTTGGCCGTTTCGGAGAGCTCCTGATAAAGGCCCGCGAAGCTTTCGACGTAGCGCTCGATGGTGAAATTCGCGCAGTAGCGCCGGCGGGCTGCCTCGCCCATGGCAGCCCCGCGTGCCGGATCGCTGCAGAGTTCGAGGATTTTTTCCGCAAGTGCCTCCGGGTCCTGCACCGGGACGATGAAACCTGTCTCCGCTTCGAGGACCATCTCGCGAGTCCCGCCGCAATCGGTGGCGACTACCGGCTTGCCGTGTGCCATCGCCTCCAGAACAACCAGGGGGAAAGCCTCCTTGTTCGAGGGGAGCACGAACAGGTCGGAACCGGCCAGGATATCGGCGATGTCGTTGCGGAAACCGAGATGGAAGACTTTATCCTCCAGGTTCAGATCCTTCACTTGCTGGCGCAGCTCCGCGACAGCTTCAGGAGACCCGGCACCCGCTATGGCGAACAGCAGCTGTTCATCCCGCGTACACGCCTTGGCGGCTGCGGCAACCAGATTGTCGAGCCCCTTGTATTTCTGTAGGGACGTGACGCAGACCGCTATGCGCTGCTGCGGCCCCGCACCAAGTTCGTTGCGCAGCTTTCCGGGCGCTGTGGGAGCATGGCAGGGGACGCCGTTGTAGATGAGCCGCACCTTGGCGCTATCCACGAAGCCGGCCAACTCGTCGCTCACCGCCTGCGAGACGGTGACGGCACGGTCGGTCAGGAAGTTTATCGACTCGTAGAGAAGGGGGAGGGGGAGGATCGATTGCAGGCTCGGGTGCCCGTTCAGGATCTCGTGCACGTGCCAGACGTGCGGGATTCCCTTCAAGGCGGCGGCAATAGCCCCCCAGCAGATCACGGAGGTGTTGGAGTGGATGACGTCGGGCTTCTCCTCATCAATGATGCGCAAGAGCCGATCCAGCGCCAATGGGATTTCGTGCTGAGCATGGAGCAGCCGTCCCTCGTTCTTTACCCACCACTCCAGCGGCAGGATGTGGGTCTTCACGCCCAGTTCGGACAGTTTTTCCCGAAAGGGACCGTCAGCGGGGAGCACCGCTGCCGTGTCAAAGCGTTTCTTGTCCAGCCCCTCGATCAGCGCCAGCGCGCAATTTTCTGCCCCGAACAGGTACGAGGAGTGGGAGATGAAGAGGATTTTCAGCTTAGGCATGTTCGAGAAACCTCGTGAGAACCGATGGGGTGTTGACCAGCCTGGCTAAGGCGAATGACAGCCGGAACAGTGGGCGCGGGTGGTGTTTGAAGAGGGCAGCCATAAGGATCGCCGCCTCCCGGGTGAGGCCGTTTTTGATGAGCAGCCGGCACCAGGGCTTGTAATTGTTGATGATCTGGCGCCTCTCGGCGAGGCTGAGCGGGAGGGCGATGTAGGATGCTACGTCTTGAACTGTATCCGGGCTTCCTCCCTCACGCTCCTCGGCCAGGCGTCGTGCCAGCACGGCAAGGCGGTGCTGCGACACCATTCGCTGCACGGTCACCGACTCGACGGTGAAACGGTAGGCGTACAGGGGCTCCGGAAGGTTGGCGAGCTGGTGCCGCTCGCTGAAGCGCAGCCACATGTCGTAGTCCTGGGCGGTCACGAACCTTTCGTCGTAGCCGCCCAGTTCCAGAAAGCTGTCGCGCCGGAACATGATGGAGCCGTGCCAGAAACAGTTGTAGCTGCGCAGGGTGGCGGCTATCTCGGCGGGCTCGGTCGGGTGGCGGAAGGTGGCCAGTTCGACCCCTTGGCTGCTGATCACCTTCACGGCTGAGCCGACCAGGGCTATCTCGGGGTGTGCGTCGAGGAAATCCGTCTGGATGGCCAGGCGCTCGGGGAGGGAGCGGTCGTCCGCGTCCTGGCGCGCCACGTATTTCCCCCGGGCCTGCGCGACGGCCAGGTTCAGGGACCGGGTCAGTCCCTGGTTGTCGTGGCGGATGACTCTGAGGCGTGGATCGGTGTAGGACGCGAGGATGGCTGCCGTGCCGTCGGTCGAGCCGTCATCGACGACGATGAGCTCGAAGTCGGTGCGAGACTGGCTGAGGACGCTGTCTACCGCCTCGCCCACGTACCGTTCCCCGTTGTAGACACTCATCACTACCGATATCAATGGCATGCTCAAGACCGTACCCTGTGCACCAGACGCAGTATTAGAGACGTTGAAGTCCCGATTAGTATCACAAAAGGAGGCGTTTTGCTTGCATAAACTTCGCGTCCTGATTGGGCCGTACTGACTCTGCTACTGGAACTTTCCCTCCAGTCGGTGTACCGCTAGCAGGCCCCCGCCCGGGGCTTCCGCCTCCCACTTGTGACCCAGTTGCCTGAGGGCCTCGCGGTCTTCAGGGAGAGAGCACATTTCGGCGTTGAAGGTGAAGAAAAGGGCAGTGAACTTCATGATGCTGTCCTTCTCCACTGCCGACAGGTGCCCCTTTAGGAAAAGCCCGTCCAGGATTTCTCGGAAAAGAAGATCGGCTCGACCGGCTTCGGCGCGTGATACTCCTCCCGAATTCTTGAGCCAGAACTTGCGCAGTAGGCGCAGATCGTCCGGAGATACGGCAACTCCCGATCTGCGGGCGATGGCCCCTGCTGAGTTGAGGTAGCTCTGGCGCTGCTGCTCCTCCGCTGCAATCTTCGAGAGGTTGGCGTCGTGGTGCCGGAAGTTGAGCAGGACCTCGGGGACAATGGTGACGCCCCCCGCCTCCGCCAAACGCAGCCACAGGTCGTAGTCCTGGCTGTACCTGATCCCCTCGTCGTAGCCGCCCAGCTTCACCGCGACGTCCCTTCTGAACATCACCTGGCTGTGTCCGCCGACGTGGTTGTAGAAAAGCAGCAGCCATTTCACCAAGAGAGGGGGCACCGCCCGGTTCGACTCGGTGGCGCTGCTCCACGCCTCCGAGAAGTAGCGCAGGTTGCCGGAGACGAGTACGGTGGCGGGATCGGCATCGAGGACCGCCACCTGCTTTGCCAGCCGACCCGGCTCTGAGATGTCATCGGCATCCTGCCTCGCCAGGTACTCTGCCGCAGCCATCTTCATCGCCTTGTTGAGCGACTTGGTCAGGCCGACGTTGTCCTGGGTGATGATCCTGATCCGCGCGTCGTCGTACGATCTGATGATGGCAGCCGAGCCGTCCGTGGAGCCGTCATCGATGATGATGAACTCGAAGTCGCGGAAGCTCTGGGCCAGGATGCTGTCGATGGCCTGTCTCAGAAAGCGCTCGCTGTTGTAGACGCTCATGATAACGCTTACTTTGGGCATGTCACCGCACCGCCTTGCGACCTGACTTCAGGAAGTTGATCCAGACCGGCCCGATCGTGCCGAGGCTGAAGCGCTTCGTGGCATCTTCTCTTGCCTGTCTTCCCATTTCGCTCCTGAGCCGGTCATCGCGCAGCCGCGACAGGAAGTGCAGCCATTCTTCTGCGCTCCGGGCAATGAACGCGTTTTCCCCCTGGCGCACCACGTCCAGGTAGGAGGGCACCGGCGAAGCCACCACCGGCATGCCCAATGCCATGAACATGGTGAGGCGGTTACTCGATTTTCCCATGCCCCAGGCGTGCAGGTGGGCGGGGATGACGGCGATGTCGGAGGCGAGGATCTCGTCGGTCACCGTTTCCAGGGCCCACGGCACGTCGGCCTCCGGGTGGTTGGAGATGGTCTTCAGGGTGAACCCTTCGCCCCCGGGAAGGGCCAGGGCGTCGCGCACCATGCCGAGCGATTCCCAGTTGTCGGAGTAGCCGACCCAGACCAGTTCCAGGGGGGCCTTCTGGGTGTGGACCTTGACCCGGTCGGTGGGGACCTCTATGGCGTCCTCGATGACGGTCGCGTTGATTCCGTACTTTTCCCTGTAGTAGTCACGCAGGTTGGCGGAGATCACCACCAGGTCGTCGACCGCGCTGACCATGTCCGTCTCGATGCAGTCGCACTGTATGAAGACGGTGCGGATGCGGCGCCTGCGGGCCTCCTTGGCGAAGGCCTGGGCCTTCGCGTCGCGCACTTTTTGAAACAGCAGCACGTCGAATCCGGCGCCGAGGATGCTCTGCTGCTCGGCCTCGGACAAGGTCAGCGCGTTGATCATGCGCGGGCTGCTCTGGAGTATTAGCGACTCCACCCCCTGCTTGATCAGGTAGTTGTGGATATTCAGACCGTGGATGCGGGAACTGCCGGTGTTGGCGTCGCCGAGGAGCAGCCAGCCGACCTTGAGCGGTTTGCGAGGCAGGAAAAAGGATGCGAGACGCTGCAGGACGTTCATGGTTTATCTGGCGTGAAGGCTATCTGGAGGCCGTAGCACGGGAAAATGTAGCAAAGGTTCTCCTCGTAGAATTCCTGGAAGCCGGTGCAGCGGTTAAAGAGCCGCTCCAGAAGTCTTTTAAACCATGCCCCTTTCTTGAAGGGATTGGCGATGACGAGGTGCTGGCTGGTGACCCTGATGCGGATGTCCGTGTAGAAGGTAGGAACCTTCCTCTGCAACTGGTATTGCTCGTCCACGAAATAATAGAAGGTGTACAGCCCCATGAACTTGCTGTGGGTGTAGTCGGAGTAGTAATAAGGGTTGGAAAAATGGGGGACGAATACGTGGCATTGTGCGCCCGGCTTCAGCACCCGGACGATCTCTCTCATCAGCCCTTCCAGGTTCTCGACGTGCTCGAAGAAACTCTTGGAATGGATCGCGTCGACTGAATTGTCGGGGAGGAACGAGAGCCCTTCTTCCACGTCCGCCACGATATCGACCGCAGCGGAATCGAGCCGGTCGATGCCGATTCTGCCCGGCCTTCTGGTCCTGCCGCAGCCAAGCTCCAGGACGATGGGAGCGCCGGTGGCGAGCATGGTGTCGAGATCTATCTTGATGAAGGGTTCCATGGGCGGCCTCAGTCTCGCATCTTTTTGAAGATGCGGTTGGCTTCCAACTCCTGGTAGCCAAGCTTCTCGATTTCCTCCCGAAGCGGTGCCAGGTTCGGGGTGACGTGCATGAACTCCTCGGCATGGTCGCTCACGTCGGTCACCACGAAGCCGCCGGGGGCGAGGGCGGCATCCAGCGCGCGGAACGCCTCGACCGGCTCGTGGATGTGCTCGAAGACCTCGGTGGCGATGACCAGGTTGCACCCGGGAAACTCCGGCAGAGGGGTCTCGCTGGTGCATCCGGCAAAGGAGGCATCGAGGCCGAGCTTCGATGTCGTCCAGGTGAGGAACTCGGTGACGATGGAGGGAATGTCGACCAGCGTCAGGCGGACTTTCTTGCCCCGCGCCTGGAGCTGTTCGGCGAGCGCCATCGAGCTTTGGGCCATGCCGCAGCCGTAGTCGATGATGGAAACTGATGGCAGCTTCAGCAGTTCGCGGACGACCACGTCGTCTTCCGCCCAGACGGGTTTCGAGTAGGCGATCATGCGCAATAAATGCAGGTACTCGTGCATCTTGCAGGCTTGGAACATCTCGCTTTTGCTGTCGTTCCAAAAGACGCTGTACATCTCGTGGGAGGTCGCGCCGAATTCGCGGTACGCTGCCCCCTTGTGACCGCCGGGGAGCACGTTCCAGGACGTCTCGAAGCGCTCCCTGCTTTCCGCCTCGCTGATGCCGAGCCGCTCGGCGTTCCAGCTGCAGAAGAGCTCCTGCAGCTGGTTCAGGCGCAACTGAGGCGCCTGCGGGCCGAGGATCCTGACCCTCGGCTGGTGGTGGATCATGCCGTGATGGTACTCCTTGCCGTAGACCTCCACCTTGCAGATGTTCTTCCTGGCATCAAGACTGGTGAAGTCGCCCAGGGTGCGGACATCGGAGACCCCGATGGAAACGAGGTAGTTGCCGGGGTTGAGCAGCATGCTCGTCTCCAGTTCGACCTCGAGGACGTCGCCCGCCTTTTGAGGCGGAAAGGCAACGTTGCCGTCGTGATAGGTGTGCACGGACAGGAGGTTCTGCCCGGCGACGTTGCTGATGATCAAGCCGAAGCACGGGTCCCTGACTTCGGTCAGAAACTCCACCTTCAGGCGCACCTTGAACCTTTCTCCGCACCGGATCGCCGGGGAGTTCTCGTTCGCGCCGTTGAGCAGGTCGAAATCGACGATGCGCGCGCCGCCCGTACCGTAGCGGTAATCCTCCTGCTGGTCCTTCGCCTGGATCTCTTCCTTTATCTTGCGGTACTTCTCCTCCAGGGCCTCCTTGGTGTGCGGGGTCTTCTTGGCTTCCTGCGCCGCGTGCTCCTGCTCGCGCAGCAACTGGTAGTACTGCAGGGTCACCACCTGGGGCTTGCCCTGGGTGAAGATTTTGCCGCCGTCAAGCATGATGGCCCGGTTGCACAGGGTGTTGATGGACTCCATCGAGTGGGTGACGAAGAGGGTGGTGACGCCTGCCTCCATCATGGACTTGATCCTGTCCATGCACTTCGCCTGGAACATGACGTCGCCGACAGAAAGGGCCTCGTCCACGATCAGTATCTCGGGCTCGGCGTGCACCGCGACGGCAAAGGCGAGGCGGATGAACATGCCGCTCGAATAGGTCTTTACCGGCTGGTGGATGAAGTCGCCGATGTCGGCGAAGGCGAGGATGTCATCGAGTTTCGCGTCGATCTGCTCCTTGCTGAACCCGATGAGGGTGCCGTTGAAGTAGATGTTCTCAAGGCCGCTGATCAAGGGATTGAAGCCTGCTCCGAGTTCGAGCAGCGCCGAGATCCTGCCGTTCACCGTCACCTTGCCGCTGCTTGGGGCAATGACGCCGGTGATGATTTTGAGCAGCGTCGACTTGCCGGTGCCGTTCCGCCCTATGATGCCCACCGTTTCGCCTTTGCGGATCTCGAAAGAAACGCCGGAAAGGGCGTAGAAGTCCTTGTGGTAGCACTTCCCGAAGGGATTGAGCGCCTCCTTGAGCCTCAGGTAAGGAGAGTCGTAAAGGCGGTACACCTTGCTCAGGTTTTCTACGGTTATGGCTGTGTTCTCAGACATTGTCACCCGGCCATAATTTTTGTGAGAGCAGGTAGCGCAGCCTCTGCTTTGCCTCCTGCCAGAAAGGGAAAACCGGCTTCCTGAAGACACCTACCGTGTCACCCCAGAGGGCGCTGTCGCTGGCTTCATGCGGGGTCCAGTCCGTGTGCACTTCACGCAGTTCGATGGCGCCGTACTTGGCGAGTGCGCCGTAGCCGTCGGGGTAATAGCGCCAGCAGTCGACGGGGTAGCGATGCTCCTTGCCGCGCGAGGGGGCGATCAGGAAAATCTGGCCGCCGGGCTTCACCACCCGGACGATTTCGAGCCAGGTGAGCCAGAAGTACTCGATATGCTCGAACGCCTGGCCGGAGATGACGAGGTCGACCGAGTTTGAGGCGAAGGGGAGGCGGTACGGGGACGTCAGCACCACGTCCACGTTGTTCCCGGGGCTGAGATCGACGCCGGTATAGGTCCACGTCGGGCGCTGGAAGAACTGCTTGTAGCTGCCGTTTTTATCCCAACTTCCGATATCCAGGACGTCAATAGGTTGCGCGGGGTCGAGGTACTGGGCGACCAACCTGCCCATGTGTTCCAGCGAACTGGTATGCATGTCATTCTACCTTTCAGATGCTTTTACAGGACATCGGCGAAATGCGGGCGCAGCCGCCTGAACACCACCGCGCCGGCGACGAGCACGGTCGCGGCTACCGCCCAGAAATAAATGGTCGTCGACCAATGTTGCCAGAACCACACCTTCAGAATGAAGCTCTCACGGTAGCCTTGGACTATGTAGAAGATGGGGTTGAACTGTATGAAGATGTGGTACTGCTTGGGCAGGATTTCCAGGTTCCAAAAGATCGGTGTCAGGTAGAAGCCCATCTGCAGCGCGATCGAGATGATCGGACCCAGGTCGCGAAAAAAGATCATCACGGACGAAGTGATCCACGACAGTCCGGTCAGGAAGACGAGCGCGCAAAAAAGGTAATAAAACACCTGGAGGACGTAAAGGTCGGTGGCGAACCCATAGAAGGTGAAAAGGCAGAAGACCAGCACGACGAAAATAAGATGAATGATGAGTGCGGACAGGATCTTGATGATCGGCAGTATGCCGATGCTGAAGGCTACCTTCTTGACCACGAAGGCATTCTGAATGATGGAGTTAGCGCTGTTGTTGACGCAGTCGCTGATGAAGAACCAAGGGGCGAGACCGCAGACCAGCCAGAGTATGTACGGATGGTCGGCTACGGGCTTGGAGTTGAAGCCGACCTGGAATACGAACCAGAATATGAGCGTGGTTGCAATGGGGAGGATGAAAGCCCAGATGATGCCGAGGTAGGAGCCGAGGTACCCTGTTTTGAAGTCCCGCTTCGTCAACTCGTAAACGACGTTCCGGCGCGAGAGTAGCTCCCGGAGAAACAAGATGAACATCCTGATACTATGCATGGACTTCCTTTGCGATGCCGGGACTGCGGAAACTTTAAAAACGCCGGCTAAATATAGTTCAATTGCCACACCCGCACAATAGATATTTGAGGCGCGCAAGGGGCGACGGTTACGGGTATTTCAGCTCGTCCGTCCGCTGCCGCCGTCGGATCGGTCCGCATCGAGAAGTTCCCGGTAGCTGAGGCGGTGGCGGCTGAGCAGTCGGCGCAGGTCGTGGCTGGAGAGTTTTTTGTGCCGCATCACCGCGGCCCGCTTTCGCAGGAGGACGGGGAGGGCGAGGAGGGCGTCGCGCATGCCGCGCAGGAGCGCCAGGACGCACTCCTTCTTGCTGCCGCTGGCCATGAATTCGCCCCCGGTCCCTTTGGCGCCGAGGACAAGCCGCACCTGGGCGAGGTAACGCTGCACGGTGTGCAGCGGGAGCAGCAGGATGAGCGGCCAGGGGAGGTTTTTCACGACGGCGTAGTAGTGGTTGCGCTCCACGAGGTAGAGCTTCAACGGTGACAGAGCGCCGGTGGACATGGAGTACTTGTGGTACACCACGGCGTCGCGCGCCAGGACGGCCTGCCACCCCGCCAACCGTCCACGCAGCCCCAGATCGGTATCCTCGCAGTAGGCGAAGAAGTCGCCGTCGAAGAAGCCGATCTCGTCCACCATGGCACGCCGGTACAGGGCGACGCAGGCGGAGGGGAACAGGATCTCCGCCTCGTCCTCGACTGCGAGCCCGGGAAAGCGCCTGCCCCGGAAGTCGCCGCGGGACATGCCGTCGCTGCAGATCGCCATCCCCAGGGAGTCGACCAGTTCGCGATCGTAATAGTTCATGATCCGGCACCCGACCATCCCCGCCTCCGGGTGCGCATCCGCCACCGCCACCAGCTTCTCCAGCCACTCCGGCTCGGCCTTGGTGTCGTTGTTGAGCGTCACCAGGTATTCACCCCGCGCAACGGGGAGGGCAGCGTTGTTGCCCGCGGCGAAGCCCGCGTTCTCCTGAAGCGGTACCAGCCGGACTTCCGTGCGCTCTTCCAGGTAGGCGACCGAGCCGTCGCTGGAGCCGTTGTCCACGACGATGGTCTCGAAATCCCTAAAAGTCTGCTCGCGCAGGCTGTCCAGGCATTCCGGCAAATGACCAAGGCCGTTCCAGTTGACGATGATGACGGATACGCGCACGACTGCTCCGTAAAGCTGATTGATCAAAAAGCGGTGAGGGGAGTGAACGGCACAGCGATCAAGTTAGAACTTCATAACGCTTCGCCGCGGGCGTTACCGTTCTCTCTATAATTTTTTTAATTGCTACCGGCCCGATATTTATATTAGTATCGGGGCCCTTGGCAAGTGTTATCTCCACTACTGTGCCCAGGAATGTTGGTGCGGATCTTGTATTCACTCAGAAACGATCCGTTTTCGGCTTTTCTTTACGCCATATGGCGTCGGCATAGGTGGGGATATGAGGATTCTTGCAATAATACCGGCTTACAACGAGGCCCGTAATATCACGGCAGTCATCGAGGATCTCAAGTCTTTTCGCGGGGACATCCTGGTGGTGAACGACGGCTCGACCGACGATACCGCCGCCATCGCTAAGAGCCTCGGCGCCAAGGTGGTGAGCCATCCCTTCAATCTCGGCATCGGCGGGACGGTGCAGACCGGGCTCAGGTACGCCTACGAGCACGGCTACGACATGGCCATCCAGTTCGACGGGGACGGCCAGCACCGCGGCGACCAGGTGTTCAAGATCATCGAGCTGGTGGAGAAGGGGGAGGCCGACCTGGTCATCGGTTCGCGGACCCTGCCCGGCGGCTACAAGATGGGGATCACCCGCTTCATCGGTTCCCGCATCTTCCATTGCCTCATCCGCTGCCTGGCCGGCAAGGCGATCGAAGACCCGACCTCCGGGTTTCGCTGCTACGGCAGGAAGACCATTCGCCTGTTCTCGCGCTTTTACACCGACGACTACCCCGAAGTCGAGTCGATCATCACCGCCGCACGCAACGGGCTGCGCGTGGTGGAGGTCCCGGTGCTCATGCGGGGCAGGCTTTCCGGGCATTCCTCCATCACCAGGAGAAAGTCCGCCTACTACATGCTCAAGGTCACGCTGGCGATGGTGGTTGACGCCATGCGCGGCAGGGACCTCGTCGGGGAATCATAACCTGTGGATTTAACCAAACTCGCCGCGCTGGGCCTCAGCGTCGGCATCTTCTGCTTCGTGGTCTGGCTGGTCAGGGAACGTCGCCTGCGCGAGAAGTACGCCCTGCTCTGGCTCTGCACCTCGGTCTTCGTCATCCTCCTCACCGTGTCGCGCCGCATCCTCGAGGTCGCGGCGCTCTCCGTCGGCATCTACTATCCTCCGTCCCTGCTCTTCCTGGTCGGCGTCCTGTTCCTGCTGCTCGTCGCCATCGGCCACTCGGTCACCCTCTCCCGGCTCTCCGAGAGCAACCACAACCTCGCCCAGGAGGTGGCCCTCTTGAGAAAGCAGGTCGAGGACCTGAAAGAGGAACGCAAAGAAAGGCAGTAGGCCTTTATCTCACGCAAAGCCGCCAAGCCGCATTGAAAACCTGAAGGCACAAAAGGCGGGACCAGGATACCAGTCGCTTGGGAGGGGGCTTTGCGCCTCCGCGCCTTTGCGTTACCAATCCGGTTGATAAAAAAAGAAGGCTTCGAGGATCATCCTCGAAGCCTTCTTCGCGTTTGCTGCGGCGCGCTCTACAGCGGGCGCGGCGTGACGTAGTTGAACGCGGCCGGGATGGCCAGGGCCGTGCTCTCCACGCTGTTGTTCTGGAGACCGTCGTCCAGGTAGTCGATGGTGTCGTAGAGAAGCCTCCTGGTGTAACTGCCGTTATGGACCCAGCCGCTGCCGGAATCAAGCAGTCTCAGGTTGAAGGCGGCACCCATCATGTCCGCTCCCTGGAAGGTGGTGCTCCGGTTCCAGTTGGTGAGCCTGGTCGCGTCGGACTGGTCCGCGGCGACGGCGGTGGAGAAGAAATAGGGGGCCTTGGCGCGGTTGTAGTGGACCCCCTTGGCGGCGAGCTGGGACGCGATCAGGGACAGCGCCGCCTCGTAGCCGGCTCTCTTGGTCCACAGCGCCGTGGCGCTCATGAGGAAGGCGGAGCCGCCGTGGCAGTAGGTGCTCGAGCAGGCGGTGCTGGTGACGGCGCTGATGACGCCGTTGCTGGCGCTGGAGATGGCCCGGAAGGAGTGCTTGGCCGCGGAGGTCATGTGGCACCCGACGCAGGGGCCCTGCCAGTTGGTCATCCCTATGTTGACGTGGTAGGTGGTGCTCACCGTCGTGCCGACACGGAACTCGTACCCCTGGGCCAGGGTGCCGGGATACATGAAGTTGGCGGCCAACCCGCCGTGCGGGTCGATGAACTCCACGTTGCCCCAGAAGGTGTTCACCATCCCCGCGGCCACCACGCCGTTGCCCAGGCGGCAGACGATGGAGGGGTCGCTCGCGCAGGCGGCGCCGCCGCGGAAGCCGGGCACCACCTGCTTGATCAGCTGCCCGGCCCCTTTGCCGGCGTGGCAGACCACGCAGGTGTTGGAGTCGCCGAGGTCGTCGGCGGGGAGGGTCTTGTAGAGCTTGGACCTGACGATCTTCCGCGTGGCGGCGGACGAGTAGCTGCTCCAGGAGGTCACGTCGTAGGTGTAGGTGGCGTAGTTCGCGATGCCGACGATGTTCCTGCTGAACGCCGCGTCAAAGGGGGTGGGGGCGTGGCAGGCGGAGCATCCGATCATCTCCCGGGTCCGGTCGCCGTCGGGCGCGTCCCCCGGGATGCCGAAGGGGGCGATGGCCGTGAAGGCGGAGTTGACGTAGTTGTTGAAGCCCGTGGTGGTGTGGCAGCGCACGCAGTCCTTTTGCACCGTGGTCGCGGGAGTGGCCGGTGCCGGTGTCCCCAGGGTCTTGAAGTCGAAGCTCGTGGCGGCTGCAGCGCGGTAGTTCCCCTTGGGCCCCTTGGCCCAGTCGCGGTGCTCCTGCAGGACCACGAACGTCCTGGCGCCCTGGCTGTCGAGCTGGTAGTGGCAGTTCTGGCACTGCAGGTTCGGCGTCACGTACTGCGCGGTGGTGAAGTTGGCCAGGTGCGGCGCGGGCAGCACCGCCTTCAGGCGATGGCCGTTATGGCAGTTGGTGCAGATCCCTTCGCTGGGCCAGGGGTGCACGGGGTGGCAGTTCAGGCACTTCGGGTTGATGTCGGCGGTCGCCGTCAGCATCGGCTGCGCGTTGGGGTGGACGCTGGTCGCGGTCGGCGCATGGCAGGAGACGCAGGCGGCGCCGCCGGGGCTCTTGGCGTGCTTGGTCGCGCCGTAGTCGGCGAAGATATTGCCGCCGGTCAAGGGATCGGTCGCCCCCTGGTGGCAGACCTGGCAGGCGGAGGCGCCGCTTCCGGCGAAGGAGAGGAAGGCGGTGGCCTTCTCCCGGTCGCCGGTAGCGTTGAGCAGGCTCTCGATGGTGGCGCTCAAGTCGCGGCCGCGGTCGATGCCGCCAAAAATCAGGAAGTCGATCGAATCGCGCACCAGGCGCTTCACGTAGGCCGGGTTGTGCGCGAAGGCGCCGGGGTCGTGCACCAGGAGGTTGTAGTTGAAGGCGGCGCCGAGGTTGCCCGGCCCGTCGCCGTGTCCGCCCCAGTTGGTGGTGCTGAAGTAGGGGTATTGCGGCTTCCCGGCGGCATCGGTGAGCGGGGTGAACCCCTTGGCGGCCAGCGCCGCGGCCAGCGCCTTCAGCCCCGAGGCGAACTCGTCGCTTCTTTGGGCCAGGAAGCCGGCGCTCACCACGCCGCCGTCGATGTGGCAGCCGTTGCAGAGCGTGAAGTTTCCGGCGGCGGCGGACAGGGTATGCGAGCTGCCGGGGAGGTGGCATGCGACGCAGGGGCCGGCCCCCGATGCACCGATGGCGACGTGGTTCACCCCGGCATTGCCGTAGGAGACGCCCGGGTAGTGGTAGCCGGTGGCGCCGTAGAGTTGGCCCCCGGCGGAGAGGTAGTGCGCGTCGACGAAGCGCAGGTCGCGCCAGAAGGAACTGGAGTAGTTCTTTTGTGCCGTGGCCTGGGCAAGCGCCTGCAGCGTGACTCCGGCCTGCCGCCCCACGTGGCATCCCAGGCAGAGGTTGGACCTGCCGGCGTCGGGGTAGGCGGCCGCGACCCTGAGCCTTCCGGTCACCACGCCGGAGTAGTTGTAGTAGCCGGTGCGGGAGGAGAGCGCTCGCGGCGCCGCGAAGTCGCCGCTTTGGTGACAGGCGTTGCAGGTAAGGGGCTCGCTGTAGTTCGCCGGCGAGGCCGCCACCGGCGCGATGCTGGTGGTGAGGGCGAATTTCAGGTAGCCGGCGGCGCTGTGGCAGCGCTGGCAGTCGGTGGCAACGCTGGCGCTCGCCTTGGCGTCGGCCCCCGTGGTGCCCGCCGTCTTCCAGTTGAAGTAGGCGGAGTTTTTCCACGCGGTGGCGCCTGAGTCGCCGTGGCCGGAAGCGGCCCACTCGCTGCGGAACTGCAGCAGCACCTGGTCCGTGCTCCCCTTGGGATCGCCCCCCTGGTGGCAGTCGGCGCAGGCGGTGACCGGGGTCACGTAGGCCGCGGCGTAGGACGGGTTGGCGTAGGAGGTGTAGCCGTTGAAGTGCGCGGGGGTCACGGTGGCATCAGGGGCGGGGTCGTGCCCGACCGGTTTGTGGCAGATGAGGCAGTCGGTGCCGGCGAGGCTGCTTTTCACCTGGTAGTGGGTGGAATTGGGGGCGCCGTGGCAGGTGAAGCAGGCGCTCAGGGCGGCCGAGAAGGTGGTGGCGGGGTTGTGGTTCCGGTAGTTGCCGTGGCACCCCGCGCAGGTCATGCCGACCGTCTTGTGGGTCGTGCCGGGCTGGTGACAGGTCCCGTTCAGACAGAAGTTGCCGGCGCCGGACTGGTAGGAGAAGGTGTTCTGGTCGACGGTGCTCGAGTTGATCGGTGTCGGCATCGCGCCGTCGGTGTGACAGGTGACGCAGGAGACCCCGGCGGACTGGTGGCGCGACGAGGACCACCCCGGGAAGACGTACGGGTTGGGGTTGACGCCGGTGGCGGCGTGGCATCCCATGCAGCGCTGGCGCATGTCGTTGACCAGCGAGGCGACCACCATGACCTGGGTGGTCGCCGAGGCGACCGCGACATTCGATACGGTCTGGGTGAGCCTGAAGACGTAGGTGCCGCCGCTGACGGGGACGAAGCTCGGGGCGAGGGTGTTGGCGCCGGTGAGGGATACGGCGGGGCCAGAGACCTGGCTCCATGACGGGGTCCCGTTCCCCACGATGCTGCCGGAGAGGCGCACCGTGGTGTTCACCTGGGCCAGTTGATCCATCCCGGCGTCGGCGCTGTAGGCCGTATAGTTGGCGATTACGCTGCGGGGGGCGGTCACGTTGCTGACCGTGATCTTGACCGATCCGAAGTAGGGGAGGGTGACGGCTCCCCCGTTCAGGTCGGTGATGCTGCCGCCGGTCGCCGAGGTCAGGTAGCAGCCGGTGGCGTTGGGGCTGCTGGTGAAAATGGTGCTGCCGCCATAGGAGACCTTGGTGCTGGCGGGGGTGATGCTCCCGGGGCCGGTGACCGAGGCGGTGACGGTGTACTGCTGCGCGGTGAAGCCGGCCACCAGCGTTTGAGTTGCCCCGCCGCTTTTTTGGAAGGTGGTGAGGTAGTGCGAGGTGTAGTTGCCGATGGGGACGGTGGTCCCGTTTTTGGCCAGGGAGGAGATCTTGTAGCCGTAGTTGGCGGCGACGCTCACCGGTATCTGAGCGGACGTGGTGAAGTTGGTGTAGACGACGGTACCGGCTATCGTCTGCGGAGCCTTATCCCTTACCTGCAGCGTTCCGCCGGTGTTGCTCAGTTTGGTCTGGAGTTGCCACGTGGTTGCACCCCAGCTGACAACCGCGGCTGAAACAAAAAGCAAAGCGCAAAGCACCAGCAACGACTTCCTACCCATATCTCCTCCTTGTGTCCACATCAAGTTGCCGCAGATTGTGAATTCTGAATCGGCTGTAGGCTGATTTCCTACCGCTCTAATTAATAAAGGGCGGTAACGCGTTGTCAAGAAAGGCTGTGTCGGAAAAAATATTATATTTTTCAAACAGATAGGGGTTTGTGAGCGGTGTTTTCGCGGGCGGGCGGGGTAAGGGGGGTGGGGGCGACCGGGACGCGCGAAGGCGTCGGGAGCGCGGAAAGAGCGGGGCGGATTGAAAAGAGGGGGCGGAGGTGAACTCCGCCCCCTCCCGGGGGCGCTGCCTTGAAAACCCCGCTATTTCGCGGTGGGACCGCTGGAGAAAATGATCTTCTCGAAGGTGCGGTTCAGCGTCTTGCTGGGGAAGTTGGTCATCACGTTGCCCGCGTTGAGGGAGACTTCGTCGCCCACCTTCGCGCTCATGGTGGGGACGGCGACCCAGGTCTTCACCCCGTCCTTTTCGACGCAGAGGTAGGTATAGCCGCCGGCGTCGGCGGTCTCGACCACCTTGCCGGTGATGGGGGCCGCCGCTGCGACCGCCATGGCCTTTTCCATGGCCTTGTTGATTTCAGCCTGGTCGATCTTGGGGTGGTTGGACGGAAGCGGGGAGTTCTCCGCTGCCGCCGCCGGTGCCGAGGCGCCCGGAGCCGCGGCCGCCGGTGCCGGAGCTTTCGCCTTGGTGACGGTGACCCCACCGGCGAAGTAGATGGACTTGAAGGTGCGGTTCAGGGTCTTGCTGCTGAACTGCCCCATCGGCGTGCCCGGGGCGAGTTCGACTTCATCGCCTACCGCCACGTCGGTTCTCGGTACCGCGGCCCAGGAAGCCTTGCCGTCTTTCTCGAGGCGCAGGTAGATGTAATTGCTGGCGGTGATGGTCTCGATAACGGTGCCGACCAGTATGGCGTCATCGGCCTCGGGGAGGCCGTCGTCGGCTTTCGCCGTAGCCGGCGCTCCCGCCGCACCCGCGGCCGGGGCGTTCAGCTGCGAGGCGAGGCCACCGGAGAAGACGATGTTGTCAAAGGTGCGGCCAAGAGACTTGCTGGTGAAGTTGGGCATGGTGGCGCCCGGCAGGAGTTCCAGGTCCTGGCCGACGGTCACCTTCATGACGGGTGCGGCGATCCAGGTGTTCTTGCCGTCCTTGAGCAAGTTGACATAGGTGTAGCCCCCCCCGTCAAAGGTCTCCACCACCTTTCCCGAAAGCATCGTCACGCCCTGGTAGGGGGACGGCGCGGGCTTGGCGGCCTTGCCGGGAATAAGGGAACAACCCGCGCAGGCTGCCAGTATGGTGAGGGCCGTCGCGGTGGTCAGCATCTTCATGGTTTTCATTTACAACTCCTCTGAATGTGGTCCGGCTCCCGCCGGAGGTTGACGAACGGACTCGGCGTCAGTCAGTGCGCTTTACTGCGTAATCACCAGGGTCAGCGTCACGACCGCCCTGCGGTTTTTCTGTCTGCCCTCGTTGGTATTGTTGTTCGCCCGAGGCTTGCTGAAGCCGTACCCCTTGATGGTCACCTTGGACGGATCGACACCGTTTTTGAGCAGTTCGTTCTTTACGTTCTGTGCACGCTGCTGCGACAGGGCGACGTTGGACCGGCTGTCACCCACGTTGTCGGTGTGACCTTCGATAAGCGCGGTCGACTCGGTGTTCGCCTTCATCAGCGCCGCGAATGCCGCCAACTGGGCCTGGTAGATCGGCCGTACCGCCGGGCTGCTGAACAGGAACTCGATGGTCAGGGTCCTGATCGAGCGCTGCGGTTGACGCCCCGGTTCCTGTTGCGGCTGAGCCGGCTGGGGCACCGCCGGAGCGGGCGGCGGCTGCACCGCCGCGGGCGGCTGGACAGGTGCCGGTGCGGGTGCCGGTGCGGGTGCGGGTGCGGGTGCCGGTGCCGCCTCGGGTACCTTGGCTGCTGCCTTGGGCGCGGGCTGAGCCGGTTCGAGGACCGGTGCCGCCTTGGCCGGGAGCGGTGCCGAGGGCGCCAGCTTGAGCGTCGATTTGTACGCCTTGGCCGGAACCTTCGGCTGGGCCTGGGGCGCCGTACCGGGCTGGAAGTGCGGCGGCAGGGTGTTGAGTCCGAGCGCCGCCGCCCCGGTCGCGCTCAACAGCTCAAGGATGTTGGGCGGAGGGGCCGCGACCGGCGGGGCTTCCGGCGTCGCCGGGGCTGCCGTGGGTTCCTCCTCCACGATCTTGGGTACCGGGACCTCGGGTTTGGGCGGTGGCGGAGGGGGCGCCTTTTTCTTGCGCTCCTTGCCGAAGTAGTAGGTCAGGCCCGTGGTGAACTCGAAGTCGTTACTGGTGTTGACGTTTTGGTAGACCATGAGCTGGCGCAGGTCCGCACGGATGGCCAGATAGTCGTCGAAGTAGTACTTGATGCCCACGCCGAAGTCGAGAAAGGGGCTGCTGTCCCGGACCCCTTCGCGGTCAACGAAGATCCCCCCGGCCCCCAGGGCCAAGAACGGGACCCACTTGCTCCTGGGATCGAAGGCGTAGATGGCGTCGGTGCGGACCAGGTAGGCGGTGGCCTTGGTGTCCTGGTTCTTAACGGTGGTAGTGAGGTAGTTGAAAGTGGCCTCGATGCCGATACTGTCAATGGCCCCCTTGCCGACATGGTCGTAGCTCAGTCTCAAACCGTAGATGGGGGCGGGGTCGAGGGCTTGGGTGGAGGAAAAATATAAGCCGCCAACGACAGGAGAGAGCCCAACCGAGTCGATGGGCTTCAGTGTCTTTGGGGGGGTAGTCACTGCATGTCCTGGGGATGCCAGTAACAGGGACAGGCTGAGGACGGTTATCAGGCGGCAAAAGATTCGGGGCAACTTCCCACTCCCATACAAGACTTGTGATTGTCGCATCTTATACTAAGTAAAAGGTTACTTCAACCACAAATCCTTGTGTCACAATAGCAATTCAAGCTGTTTACGCCATCGATGCTGTCTCCCACCACTTTTTCTGTGCCTCTGTTCCTCACGGTGATTTCCCCTGTTCAAGTCTTGACCACCTGCTGCCCCCCCGGAGTGGGCTGTCTGGTCAGTCTCAAAATAGTTCCTGTTCAGATGTTCAACACTTGCACAGAGGTTTTTTGAAATGAACAATCAAGTTCCCGGGAGGTCTGGCGAAAAATAACAACGATTCCGAGCGCTTAAAAGTTTTTTATGGCTGTGCCGCCGGATGGTATCCCGCTTGTAACTGAAAGGGTAACGAACCGGGAGGTGGGCCATGAGAACCGAACAGAGCAAACAGAACGTGATGCGGAAGATGACCGGGCTGGCATGTGCGGCAGCGATGATCCTGGGGCTCGCCCAGGGTGCTGGCGCTTTTGGAACCATGGGTTCCAGTGCTAGCGGTGAGACCTGCGCCTACACGCTTCAGCTGCAAAGCTCGGTGGAGGCCCGCCGGGATTACCTGGTCAAGATCGATGCGGTCCGCGGCTCAACCTACACCGCAGGAAGTACGGTCGAGGACATGTATGGCAACGTGGTGCCCGCCGCTTACTCGGACGACGACTCCAGCGCGACCGGCAGCCTCACCGTGATCTTCTCCGCGAAGAAGCTGACCGCCAAGTCCGCTGGAACCATCGACTCCCTCTCCGCCAACTGCCTTAGCTGCCATGACGGCGTCGGCGCATCCCAGATCAACGTGGAACTCAGGGATCGTCCCTTTGATCGCAGGCCCATGGTCAATTCCTTCACCAGCGACCATCCGGTAGGGATGACCTACGACTCCTACGTCGCCGCCAACCGCGGCTATAAGAACGTCGGCCCCAACACCAAGATGATCTTCGTGAACGGCAAGGTCGGCTGCATCACCTGCCACGACCCGCTCAACACGGAGAAAGGGCACCTGGTGATGAGCGACTACGGCAGCGCGCTCTGCAAGACCTGCCACGACAAGTAAGCACCAATGGCCGCTGGGGCCGGTGCTGCACCAGATCCCGAGTCGGCTCCGTCCGGTTCGGGATTTGTTTTTCCGGCGCCCATGGCGCGGCAGGTGGAGCGGCGAGGGGCACGGCGGGCGGTGTTCGGCGGTGACTGCCGCGAAAGGGGGCTACGGGTTGGAGGCGGCGAGCTGCGCGACGGCGAGGGCGGCGAGGGCGGCGAGGGCGGCGAGGGCGACGAGGGCGACGAGGGCGACGAGGGCGACGAGGGCGAGGCCGAAGACGGGATCAGACGTACTTCTCGATCAGCTCCTCGATGATCTCGCCGATGGTGATCCTGCGGTAGGCCGAGGCGATCTTCAGCTTGAGGTGCAGGTCCTGCCTGATATTGGCGGTGAGCCGCACGTCCCCCTCCGGAACCAGGCCTGACACCGCCTTGGTCGTCGCTTTGGGGGCAGGTCCCCGTTTGGTGGCCCGTGGCGCGGGCACGGCGGCCCTGGCCTTGGGCGTAGGCGGCGCGGCGGCCGGCTCACGGGACGGTTTCGGGGAGGGCTTCGGTTCGGGACGGGGTGGGGGCGTGGGCTCCGCCTGCGGCGCCGGGGTCTCGACGATCCCCGCCAGTTCGAACAGTCCCATCTGATTTTCCAAGTCCGACATGCCTCACCCCCGCTCAAAAATGCCAGCGCACTATAGCAACGACGCCTTCTTGGAGGCAACCATATTTTGAACACGACCAGCGGCAGCGGGAGGAAGGGGAGGAAGGGGAGGAAGGGGAGGAAGGGGAGGAAGGAACGGGGTCAGGAACGGGGTGGGACGCCTTCACCTGGAGCAGCAAGCTCGCGGTAACTCGACTCGATCCGCTCCAGTACGGCGGCGATGCTGAAATGGGCCGCCACGAAGGCGCTGCCGCTGGCGGCCAGTCGCTCGGCCTGGGCCGGGTCACGCAGCAGGGCCACCACGGCGGCGGCAAACTCCCGCGCGGTGTCGGCGACCATTACATCCCGACCGGGAACGGCCCCGATACCCTCGTTGCCGAAGGTGGTGGTCACCACCGGGGTGCCGGCGGCCAGCGCGTCCAGGACCTTGACGATGATGCCTCCTCCGGTTAGAATCGGCGCCACGAAAACGGAGGCGCTCTTGTAGAGCTGATCGGTATCGTCCACGAAACCGGTGACCCGGGTCGCGGGATCCCGTTCGGCCAGTTCCAACAGGCGCGGTGGCGGCCCGAAGCCGGCGATGACGAATTCCGCCTCGGGGACGTCGCGGCGCACCAGCGGCAGCACCTCGGCGTGGAACCACAGCGCCGCCTCTACGTTGGTGGGGCGATACTTGTAGGAAGCCAGGAACAAAAGCCGCCCCGGCACCCGCGGGTAGCTGGCCGGGGTGAGATCCATGCCGGCGGGAATGGGGACGGTGGTCACCCGGAGCGCGGGCGCGAGATCGAGCAGGTAGCGGCGATCGAAGTCGGACATGGTGAAGATCCTGTCGAAACGCGCCATGATGGCGACCTCCAGCAACCGCACCAGCCGCCAGCGAACCCACCCTGCCGCGCGGGCCATTCCCCTACTGCGCTCGAACGAGCGCCGGGCGGGCTTGGTGATGACGTCGTGGGCGTCGAGCACCATGGGAGTCGCGCCGCGCCGGATCATGACGGCGGTTTCCACCCATTCCACCTGGACCAGGTCGTAATCCCCCTTTTGGATCAGCCGGTTGGCGAAGATACTGAAAGCGAGGTAATTGGCGGCCAGGCGCAACGAGGCGAGCATCCCGCGTTTGGGGAGACGGGGATAGCTGAAGGGATGGATCGCGGCGCAATAGGGGGCGAGTTCCGCGAGCAGGGGCTCCTCTCCCTGCTCCAGCCGGGTGGCCAGGTGGATCTCGTGCTGCCGCGAGAGACGCCGCACCAACTCGTTGACGTAGCGGCCGCCGGCGTGGTAAGCCTTCTGCTGCGGAAGGAAAAGTGAGACGAAGAGGATCTTCATGGGGGCCGGGCTCGCGCTTTCGAGGCGGCGCTCGGGTCGGCCGCCCAGGTGACGTTGGATGCGGCACAGGTTAACCCGATTGCGGCGGCGGGTAAAGACAAATCTCCGGTGCCGTCGGCGTCGGAGTTGTTGACACAATGCGTAAGATCTTTAGAATTACCTAATCGTCCCAGCACTCATTCGAAAAGCGGAGCGAGCGATGAACCCAGATCTGGCCAGATTGACCCCGGGGCAGAAGTTGATGAAGCAGGCGATACACGAGATCGACGATTATTTCGGCGAAGGAGTGGCGTTCAAGAACATCGACTTCCTGGGGGAGTACATGCAGACCCTCGCGATCCTGGAACTGAAGGAAACGCTCAGGAACAAGCTTTAGCCGGCGCTTTCTCCCGTGGCGGGGTCACTCGACCTTGTTGGGCAAGGAGAACCAGAAGCAGGCGCCCGTGCCGACTCCACCCTCGGCCCAGACTCTGCCGCCGTGCCTGAGCACGATGCGCTGCACGATGGCGAGCCCCACGCCGGTCCCCTCGAACTCCTCGTTGGCGTGCAGGCGCTGGAACAGCCCGTACAGTTTGTTCGCGTAGGCCTCGTCGAAACCGACACCGTTATCCCTGACGAATATCTCCTGCTCGTTTTCCCGCTCCACCGCGCCGACGGCTATCTTGGCGACCGACCGGGACCGGGTGAACTTGACCGCGTTGCCGATCAGGTTGATCAGGACCTGGCGCAGCATGGCGGCGTCCCCCAGCACCACCGGCAGCGGCGCGATCTCCCATTCGATCTCCCTCCCTTGCAGTTCTCCCTGGAGATCGGCCACGATCTCCCGCACCAGAAGGCCCAGGTCCACCCATCCCCTCATCATCTCGCTGCGCCCCATCCTGGAGAAGGCCAAAAGGTCGTCGATGAGTAGTCCCATCTTCTTGGCCGCGCCGCTGATGACGTCGAGGTAGTGGCGGCTCTTCTCGTCCAGCCCGGTGCCTGCCTTGGAGTTGAGCAGATCGACGAACCCGATGATGTGCCGAAGCGGCGCGCGCAGGTCGTGCGAAACCGAGTAGCTGAACGATTCCAGCTCGCGGTTGGTGGCGGCCAACTGCTCCAGCTGGTTCCTGAGGGTGAGGTTCAGTTCCATGATCTTGGCCTCCCCCTGCTTCTGGATGGTGATGTCGCGGATGACGGCGAAGACCCAGGTCGCCTCCTGCGCCTCGATCGGGTTCAGCATGATGTCCACCGGGATCTCGGCGCCGTTTTTGTGACGCCCGTACAGCTCCAGGCCGATCCCCATCTTGCGGGCCCTGGGATCGGCGAAATAGTTGCGCAGGTGCTGACGGTGGCGTTTGTGGAAGCGCTTTGGTATGAGGATCTCGATGCGCTGGCCCACCAACTCCTCGCGCATGTAGCCGAAGATGACTTCGGCCTGCTGGTTCACTTTCCGGATCACGCCGCCGCCGTCGACCACCACGATGGCGTCGGGGGCGGTCTCGAAGAGGCGCTCCAGCATGGTGCGGCTCTTGACCATGGCCTCCTCGGAGGCGCGCCGCTCGGTGTTGTCGTGCAGGATCAGCACGTATCCCGCGCGCTCGTTGGCCGCGTCGCGCAGTTCGTTCAGGGCGATGGAGGCCCAGAAACGGCCGCCGTCCTTACGCAGGCGCCACCCCTGCAGTTCCACGCTCCCCATGGTGTCCGCGATCGATAGTTCCCGCTGCGGGGTGCCGGAGCGGATTTCCTCCTTGGGGTGCAGCACGGAGAAGTGCCTTCCCAGGATCTCGTGGGCGAGGTAGCGGGTGATCCGCTCGGCGCCGATGTTCCAGGAGACCACCTCGCCCTTCACGTTGAGCAGGATCAGTGCGTAGTCCTTCACCTGCTCCGCCATCAGGCGGAAGTACTGGTCCCTGGCCCGCTGAGAGGACTCCTGGACCTCGCTCGTTGCCTTGTCTGCATCGTCTTTGTTGGCCATTGCTGCACCCCCGCCGGCGCCGGAGCGACACGGAGCCGGTTACCGCGCCGGCGCCGCGGTTTCGAAGCTCTGCATCCAGTTGGTGCCGTCACCAAGACCATGGGTCCCGCCATCACTGCCGAAATACTTGTAGGTGATGCGGATCCGATCGCCCGGGGGGACCGCTTCCGGGATCTTGATGGTGAAATCGGCACTTTGGTCCAGTCCCAGTTCGGACGGCATGATGAAGGTCATCCCCTGGGCCAGGACCTTGCCCCGGGCGTCAAGGTGCGCCGCCCAGATCTCCAGGTCGCGCATCCGGAAGTAACGGACGTTCTTCACGATACCCTGCACGACGGTGCTGCCGTCGGCCGGTCTCACCTCATATCCCATCAGCACATCGAATTGCTTGTAGTGTTGCGGCAGGGCGGCCAGGCGTTGCTGCTGCGGGTCGGGAAAACTGGCGCACGCGCCGAGGCAGAGAAAAAGTATTAACAATATGGGGCCTACTCGTCTCATGGGAAACCTCCTTTCGAGCCAGCTGCTATTTTACGCCAGTAGATGGTAATGCACAACGCGGCGACGGAGTTTGTGCGGCAGCGCGAGGGAGGTGCAAAGATAGGGAAGGTACAAGGGAGGGGACGGAGCTGCGAGAGCTTTCAGAGTTGCTGGGAGAGTTGGGAGAGTTGGGAGAGTTGGGAGAGTGAGGCGCTGCCGCCGCCGGACGGCAGCGCCTGTCGGAGGTTACCTTTCGCGACCCGGGTGATCCGGGGCGTCGTGGCGCGCATCGCGCAACGCCTTGAATTTGGCGGCCTGCTCCGGCGTCAGCAGGGCGAGGAACTGTCTGGTCTGCGCTCCCCGTTGTACCGCGCAGTCGGCCTGCAGCGCCGCCACCTTTGCCGACTGGGCCCTGATGGCGGTTTCGTCGCCGCCGCCGGACCGCACCAGTGCCCTCAGTTCGCGACGCTCGTGCCTGAGGGACGCGAACAGCGGGGCGTTCTTGGCGCGGCCGGCCTCGAAGATGGCCCGCGCCTCGCTTTTTTGCTGTTCGGAGAGCCCCAGTTTCTCGGCCATTCTCCTGAACCGGTCGCGCTGCCCCTCGTGCCTATGCCGCTCGGAGCACCCTTGGCGGCCTCCCCCTTCCGCCGGCCCGAAGCCGGCGAACGCGCTCTGGCTCCCCAGGACGGCGGTAGCGGTGATGCAGGTGAACAGCGCCAGTTGTCTCAGCTGTCTTTTCATGTCGGTTCTCCTTTGTAGTCAGACTCGGTGGCTGGTCTTACGTCTTCCGAATGGACCAAAGATACCTCCCGATTATGGACAGAATATGAACCAATTGAGGAAATCGTAAGCACGCGCTGTCGGGACCTGTCGCCGGTGCTCTGACCGCTTCCCAATGACTGTGGCGATGGTTTTTTTGCCAGAGCCGTTCTTGCTATCCTGATCGGCATCGCTAAAATATACTAACAATGATCGAACTACGCGAACGTCATGGAGGATGGGTGCTATGAAGATTCCGGTTGTGTTTGCTGATGAAAGGCGCGGGCTGGTAAAGGCAGAGGAACTCCAGGAACTGATAGAGCAGGCGGCGATCGTCTCGTTCTTGCGCAGCGACGGCGAGTGCGTTCAGGTCGGTGTCGACAATGTGAGAGGGATGGGGGGGAGAACCTATCGCGGCCCCGAGCGCAGGGGGAACGTCCTGTTCTGCTGAGTCCCCGCCACAGGGCAAGAGACAAGGCCGGCCTCCTTCTTTGAGCCGGCCTTTGCTTTTGGTGCCCTCAAATTTTTATACCTCGCCTGTTATACAAAACCTCCGTTATTTACAGTTTTGCAAAACACGAAAACTCCTTTTGCATTTATGCGAAAGGGATGCGGCGACGCGGCCGCAATGATCAACGTGCTGATATCACGCCGCATCGGGGAGGTCCGACGGTTTTATCAGCGGACGTGCCTTTTGCTGTAATGCGAAAAGGGCACGCCGCCCTTGGTACAGGGCGGGGCGATGTTGCTCGCGTAAGTATCCGATATTACGTAAGTTGTAAAAATATACAAAATCGTAAAACGTTGGTATGCGAGTTGCTAAGGTCTGTGGCAAGAGTGGTCAATCCCAACATGGAGGTATAAAGGCATGACACAGACAACATCTAACAAGGGCTGGCAGGTAGTTTTCGCCGGAACCGGAATCAACCTGGCGCTCGGGGTGCTGTATGCCTGGAGTATCTTCAAGGGTGCCATCAAGGCGTCCATCGAGAAGGGCGGCCCCGATGCCTTCCAGTGGAGCCTCGGCTCCATCAACGACCCGTATGCTCTTTGCTGTCTCGCCTTCGCCTTCTCCATGATCCTGGCCGGCAAGTGCCAGGACAAGATCGGCCCCGCCAAGACCGCCCTGATCGGCGGCCTCCTGGTCGGTGCAGGCTTCTGCCTCATGGGCTACTCCAACAGCTACGCCGCCTGGGTTACCGGCTTCGGCGTGCTGGCCGGCTCCGGCTTCGGCTTCGGCTACTCCGCCGCCACCCCGCCGGCGCTCAAGTGGTTCTCCTCCAAGAAGACCGGCCTCATCGCCGGCATCGTGGTCGCCGGCTTCGGCCTGGCGCCGGTCTACATCGCGCCGCTCTCCAGCTACCTTTTGGGCGCCTACGGCATCCAGCAGTCCATGTACATTCTCGCCGCCGGCTTCGCGGTCATCGTCTGCGGCCTCTCCTTCACGCTGGTGAACCCGCCCAAGGGGTACGTCCCGGCCGAGCCGGCTCTGAAAGAGGGCGAGAAAGCGGCCCCGGCCAAGAAGGCCGTCTATGACGCCAACGTGGGCGAGATGCTCAAGTCCCCGAAATTCTACATGCTGTGGGCTACCTTCTTCATCGGCGCCGGCGCGGGCCTCATGGTGATCGGCTCGGTCGCGGGTCTCGCCAAGAAGAGCATGGGCCCCATGGCCTTCGTGGCGGTGGCCATCATGGCCATCGGCAACGCCTCCGGCCGCGTGGTCGCCGGTGTCCTCTCCGACAAGATCGGCCGTCGCGCCACCCTGACCATCATGCTCGGCTTCCAGGCCATCCTGATGTTCGCCGCCGTCCCGGTGGTGGGCTCCGGCTCCGCCGCGATGCTGGTACTGCTCGCCTCGCTGATCGGCTTCAACTACGGCTCCAACCTGACCCTGTTCCCCTCCTTCGCCAAGGACTACTGGGGCTTCAAGAACTACGGCCTCAACTACGGCGTGCTGTTCTCCGCATGGGGCGTCGGCGGCCTGGTCATGGGGCGCGTCTCCGAGATGATGAACGCACAGCCGGGCGGCCTGAACAAGTCCTTCATCCTGGCAGGTTCCTGCCTGGCACTGGGCACCGTGATCACCTTCTTCCTGCGTGAGAAGAAAGCGGTCGAGGTCGAGGCCACCGAGCTGGCCGGCGAGAAGGTCACCGTCAAGGTTTCCGCATAAGTGGTCAGCCACTGAGGTTAAAAAAAATGAAGGGCCATGCGATTCTGCATGGCCCTTTTTTTCGCGATGATGTTATTATGTCGCACCCGTAACAACACCGTCCACTCTGGAGATGATCGTGTCTGAAGAAGAGTCCGCCTTCGATACCAGTTATGTCACCATCATGCTGGTCGTCTTCCTGGTAGTGACAGGTCTTGCCATCGACATCGGGTACATGTACGTCAGCGAAGAGGATCTGCAGCATTCCGCGGAGATGGCGGCCCTCACCGGGGCGCAGGGCATCAAGCAGCGCTACCTGTTGCAGGCGCAGACCGACCCCGCGCGGTTACCCGACGTCGCCAGAGATCCGGTCCAGTCCCAGGCGCGCGCGGCAGCGGTGGACCTGGTCACCGGCAAGCACGACGCCGCGGCACTGGTCGGGCTTTTGAACAACAACGGCAACGCCCTCACCGGCGAAAACGACATCACGGTCGGCTTCTGGAACATGAGCAGCCGCAGCTATACCCCCGGCGCCACCCCCGTGAACGCCATCCAGGTCAGGACCAGGCGCACCGCCGAGAGCAGCTCGGTCGGGCTCGGAACGCTGGGGACCTTCATCGCCAAGATCAGCGGCACCGAGGATTTCGGCTCCACGCCGGTCGCGACCGCCGCCCTGGTCCCCGGCACCCGCTCCAACATAGCCATCTGCTCCGAGGCGTGCCAGCCCGCCTGCACCTTCCCCCAGATCTGCACCATCCCGGAACGCCGCATGAGCCATGCCGCCTGGGATCCCAAAACGGACGGCTCCCTCGCCGGCCGCTACCTCTACACCTCGCTGCTGCATCCGGTCACCATCACCAACTCCATGTCCGACCTGGTCTGCCAAGAGATGCCGGTGCAGGAGGTCTGCGGCCTGCCCATCTTCGCCGCGGCCAGCAACAGCGACTCAGTGCTGCGCGACATCAAGGCGATGATGTACGACCCCCAGGCGGACCGCTCCAACAAGGAGTACGACAAGAGCGGGAAACTGGTCGGGTGGTGGGTGATCGTCCCCGCCACCGACTGCTCCGGATTCCTCCCGGGTGTGAACTACCAGCAGCATACCGTGACCCGGTATTCGCTGGTGCGCATCAGCAGGATCTGCACCAGCGGCGCGGCCGGGTGCGGCAAGGCCGGGAGCCAGGCCGACCTCCCCGCCACCGCCTGCACCGCGGGATCCGACGGGCTCTACATCGATCGTATCTCCTGCGTGGGGTGCGACAGTCAGGCCCGGAAGCTCTTGCCGGGACTGCGCCCGGTGCTGGTGGACTAGGATGCCGGCGGGGGGAAGGTCGGACACGGAGCGCTGCCAGGGGGCGCCGCCGCCGGAGCTGCTGCAGGCGATCGGGGAGTTCAACGCCGGGGAGTGGTTTCAGTGCCACGAGACGCTCGAGGAGCTCTGGGTGGGCGAGAAGGGAGAGTTGCGGGACTTCTACCAGGGCCTTTTGCAGGTCGCCGTGGCGCTGTACCATTGGCGCAACGGCAACTATAAGGGGGCGGAGGGGCTTTTGCTGCGCGGCGCCGACCTCCTGCGACGGGTCTCGGGGACCTGCCTCGGCGTGGACGTGGCCCGCCTGGTGGCCGAGGCCGGGGTACTGCGCGAGGCGCTCCTCGCGCTGGGGGAAGAGCGGATGGCCGAAGTGGCCCCGGCCCTGGTCCCGAAGCTGCATCGGCCCGAGTGAAGCTTCGGCCCCACACACTGAAAAAGCCGCCCCCCGGTTTGGGAGGGCGGCTTTCTTGTTTGCGCGCCAAAGGGGTTACTTGAGCAGGGTGACCTTGCCGTCGTCGAGGTCGTACTTCGCGGCGACGATCTTGATCTTGCCTTCCTTCACTTCCTTGGCCAGGATCTTGGACTTCTTGGGAAGTTCGGCGGCGACGGCCTTGGCGTTGATCTCGACCGCGCACTCCACGATCTCCTCCTTCGCTTTGCCCTTGCAGGCGGCCTTGGCCTTCTTGGCGGCAGGGGCGATTTCCTTCACGATGGCGCCGATGTTCCCTTCCGGCTTGCCGCCGGCGACGGTGGCGGTGACGGCGCCGCAGCGCTCGTGCCCGAGCACCATGATGAGCGGGGAGCCCAGGTGCTCGGCGGCGTACTCGACGCTCCCAAGGACCAGAGGATCGGCGACATTGCCGGCGACGCGCACCACGAAGACCTCACCCAGCGCCTGGTCGAAGATGATCTCCGGCGGAACGCGGGAGTCGGAGCAGGAGAGGATGATGGCGTAGGGATGCTGGCTCTTGGCGAGCTTGCCGCGGGCCGACGCGTCGCACAGCGCCGATGCCGACAATTTGCTGTCGACGTAGCGGGTATTGCCGTCCATCAGTTTCTGAAGCGCCTGATCGGCCGTGATGCCGCTCACTTCGCTGGATGCGAAAGCGATGCCGACCGTCGCGGCCAGGGCCGCTGCCACTACGGCGATCCTGCGTGCTACCTTGCTGCTCTTCATAGTCTTTCCTCCTTTGATGAACTCCGCGCGTATGCCCGAAGCTGGTCAGGCCCCTGCGTGCGGGGCGATGGCAAATCATGAAAAAAAAGGGCGGCTCATTTTACATGAAAAGGAATATTATGCCAGTCCAATCTCGCCGGGTCCCATCGGCTCTGGTGCGGCGGGGGATGGGAAGGTTGACAACCAGCGGCGCATCAGGCAGATTGGGCAGGCGTAAAGAAACGGAAAAAGCGGGGTAAGCGATGTTTTTGTTGAAGCTGGTCGGTATCGGGGTTTTGGTCACGGCGGGGATCGCCCTGATCGCCTTTTTGGAAGAGAAACTGGTGAGCGGGCCGCGCAGGCGGCAGATCGCCGAGAGGGCGCGCCAGAAGTTGGCCGGCAGCGGGAAGAGGGAAGGGGAAGCGGAAGTGAACTAGCTCCCGGTCACATCCCCTTGCCGAAGTAGATCCCGACCGCAAGCGCGCAGAGCACCACCAGGGAGAACAGGGCGAAGTGCCAGTCGCGCTCCTTCACGAAGATGATGGCGGCGGCAACGACGCGCATGACCGGCGTGCCGAGCAGCACCAGGAGACCGACCGTGATCAGCCTGGGCGCGAACCCGGTGTGGCCGAACACCATGAGGGCGATGCCGACGGCGAGGAGCGCCGCTGCCACCATGGAGCCCAACCGCAACAGCCGCGCCAGCACCAGCTCGATCGGGTGCACCGCGGCCTTATCCTCCGGATCGATTCCTACCACCACTTCACCCCCTTGTAGATCATCTCGATGGCCGTGTAGGCCAGGATCGGCATGAAGAAGAGCCTGATCCTGCCGGCGGGCATGCGCATCATCAGGCGCGCCCCGAGGATCGCCCCGAGCAGCACCCCGAGCACCACCGGTCCCGCCACCAGCGGCTTCACGTCGCCGCGCGCGAAATAGACCACCGCCCCCGACGCCGCGGTCACCCCGATCATGAAGTTGGAGGTGGCGCTGGACGCCTTGAACGGCATTCCCATCACCTGGTCCATGGCCGGCACCTTGAAGATACCCGCACCGATTCCCAAGAGCCCCGCGGCCGCCCCCGAGAAGTACATGATGATCAGCCCTGGCAGCGTCCGGGTCACCTGGTACTCCACCCGGCGCCCCAGCGCCTTGTCGTAGTAGGAGCCGCCGAGCCTGAGCTTCCTGGAGATGGCGTCGGGGACCACCTCGGGCCTGGCGTGCTCCTTTCTGGTACGGAACATGTTGTAGGCGGAGTAGGCCAGCAGCAGGCCGAAGAGGACGAACAGGACGCGCTGGTTCACCAGGGCGGCCGCCAGGGCGCCGGTCAGGGCCCCAAGCGACGTTCCCATCTCGAGCCAGATGGCCACGCGGGTGTTGGTGAGGCGGTCTCGCAAAAAGGCCACCGCGGCCCCGGTCGAGGTGGCGATGATGCAGACCGTGGAAGCGGCGACCGCCGTGCGCATCGGCATGCCGAAGCCGAGGGTGAGGGCGGGGACGATGATGATGCCCCCCCCAAGTCCCAGGATCGCCCCGACCACGCCTGCCACGATCCCGATCGCGAAAATCGATATGAAGGTAATTACCACGCACGTCCTCCGCCCCGGCGCCCGCCGGATCATTTCGACGACAATCTACCTTTTCTTCGCCCGCTTTACAAACAAATAAAAGGCCGCAAACCGGGGGTGCGCGCCGCTTTAGGGAGGCACCGGCGTCCTTTTCGCGCGCCTGCCTCAGGCGTGGGCGGCGTCCCCCGCGGGTGCACAACTATTAGGCGGCTCTGCCTTGTCTGGGTCAGGGGGATTTCGCATGCTAAGGAGACACTAAACTCTAACTGCCAGCCATCACTGAAGTTTTGTCGCCGATGGCACTATGGCACAGCTTCTGCTAGACGCTTGCACAGGTAACGAAGCACAACGAAGTGCGCGGGACCGCAGGCAACAAAGGCAAAGGCGCCTCTCCACAATGGGTGAGAGGCGCCTTTTTTTATGCAATCCAGGGAAAGGGGGAGGTTCAGTCGTAACGGTTGGCAGTATTCGAGAGATCTTCGCAGCACCAATACAGAAAAAAACATTACAAAGGAGTAAGGACATGAAAAGAACCATCAAAAGCCTCATCATGGCAACGGCGCTGACCATCGCAACCAGCGGGATCGCACTGGCGACCCCCTCCACCCAGATCTGGATCCCCTCCACCGATATCCAGGGCTTCAAGAGCCTGCATCTCGGCATCGACAACTACACCCGAACCTCCAACAACTCCAGCGTGGGCAACGTCTACGACCTCGGCGTCACCGCCGGCGTGCTTCCCTTCGAAAAGATCCAGGCCGAGGTAGGTGTCGACTACATCACCAGCGGCAACAACGGCTATGACAGCAGGCCGATCTACTTCAACGCCAAGATCGGCACCCCGGAAGGGTCGCTCTTCGAGCTCTCCCCGGCTCTCGCCGTCGGCGGTTACGGCTTCGGCACCAACGGCGACAAGAACAGCGCCTTCCGCACCGACCAGAACATCGTGTACGGCCTCGCCGCCAAGACCCTGCCGGTGGTCGGCCGTCTCTCCGCCGGTTACTACTTCGGCAACGACAAGGTGATCGGCCCCAAGGATGACGGCGTGCTCCTCTCCTGGGACCGCACCATGAGTGAGATCTCCGACAAGCTCTGGCTCGCCGCCGACTACCAGGGTGGCAAGAACACCGTCGGCGCCTTCAGCTTCGGCGCATCCTGGGCCTTCACGAAGAACGTGTCGGTGATCCTCGGCTATGACATCTACAACGACCAGCAGCTTGCCGGCAAGAACACCTTCACCACCCAGGTGGACATCAACTTCCCGTAACGGCGGCAACAGCGGGACGCAACGGAGCGGGGGAGGTGCCGGCAGGCATCTCCCCCGCTCTTTTTTGTTCCGTCTGCTTCTTCTCGTTGAGGCTTTTTTGACCTGTTCAAACTTTTTACAAGAAATAGGTTGACGGCATCTGAAAGGCTGTGGTACAAGTTGGGACTCAATGACGCGGGGTGGAGCAGTCTGGTAGCTCGTCGGGCTCATAACCCGAAGGTCACAGGTTCAAATCCTGTCCCCGCAACCAAACAATCACGGCCAGTTAGCTGAAACAGCTACCTGGCCTTTTTGTTTTCCAGCCGCAGATAATGACGCAGGTGTCAGCTCACCTTGCCGCGAGCTTTGCGGTACTCTTCCCCGGTCTCCGCCCCAGTACCAACTCCTCGACCTGCAGCGGCTGCGGCCTCTTGGTGTGGGCGTTTTCGCGCCGGGCCTCGGCCTCGATGTTGTCCAGGGTGGCGATGAGCCGGTCGCTGCTGGCCACCCGGTAGAATTTGCCGAGCCGCTCGCCTATCCCCGAAAGGTCCGCCCCGCCAGGAAAGACGATCACTCCATAAACGGGAAGCCGCCAGCTGCCCCGGGTAGTGACGACGTTCATCAGGGTCATCACGTACTCGCGTACCTGGTGGTACGGGTTCACCCCCCAGCTCCCCTTGATCGCCACTGCTGCCCGGTTCCCTGGCTGGCAGTGCCAGCCGGTGTTCTCCACGTCCCCCTCTGCGAAGATCCTGCCGGAGTAGTTCTTCGCCTCGATTACCGTGATGCAGTCCTTGCTGATCACCACGCTGTCAATGAAACGGCTTACCTCTTTTCCCACCGCGACATCAACCTGGTGCAGTACCCTCCACGCGCCCGATTTCGCCTTTGTCGCGGAGGCGAGCGTTTCCCTGATCTCGCGTTCCAGCGCGTTCTCGAAGGGGGTGGAGATCGCGTTGGTCAGGGTGCGCGACGCCTCCTCCTTTTCCTTTCCCGATGCGCTTCGGTACCGTGTCACCTCGTTCAGCAAGGCGGCCTTCTCCCGTGCCGTCTGTTCCAGCTGCTCCCTGAATTGCACCACCTGCGCCTGCCTTTCCTGTTCGATGGTCTGGATGATTGCTTCGGCAGCATGCTGCTGCTCCCTGTCATGGCGAAGGGTGGCCTCCAACTCCTTGATCCGGCCAATCAGCACCTCGAACTGGGCATAGGAGGCCTTTTCCTGCTCGGCGATCTGGGCCTCTTTGTCTTCCATCTGGCGCAGGTACTTGTCCGCGTTGGCAATGAGGATGCGCTCCCTTTCCAGGGCGGCTCTCCCTTGGATCAGCTTTATCTTGAGGAAGAGTTCCAGGATCACCCACACGAGCAGGGCGGCTACCAGGCTGTTCACCGTGGTGGTCAGGTAGGTCTTCCACAGGCTGTAGTCACCGAAGGGATCCTTCAGCCACTCGTGGTAATCCTCCGCAAAGCTCACCGGCATGGTGCTGATCGTGTAGAGCCTTCCGATAATGGGGCGAGGCAACTGTGAGCCGGGCCCGGCTGCCGGAACGGGAAAGCGCAAAAGGACGAAGGGGTAGTTGACCAGGTTCTCCGGAGCGGGAAGTTTCCTGACCAGGAGGTTGGGGGAGGTCGTCATCAACACCTTCTGGTCCGGGCAATACACGGAGTCGGTGCGGCAGTCCGTGATCATCAGGGCGAAGATGCTGTAATTGCGGTCCAGAAGCTCCTGGAGCGGTCCTCGCTGGTTTTGGACCAGCAGCGTCTCTACCGCTTCCGGAAGGACGCTGGTGAGCTTGGAGGTCTTGAGGTTGGTGTGGATACTGAGCAGGGTCTTGTTGAGGACGTAGTCGTAGTTCTTGTGGTTGATAATGAACGCGAGCCAGAGCGAAACGCAGATCAGCAGAACCAGTCGCAACGCGACGTACATCGTCCGTCTCATGGGAGGGAAGGTGGCCATGGCGCTCATTATAGCACGGCGGGCTGGCAATGCCGCCATTAACTGTGGCCTGACCTGAGTCGGGTCAGTCCCTGGCGTGGCACTTGTTGCACAGGCTGCGCTGGAAGCGGGCGAAATGCGATGGGGCGCGGTCGTACATGGCGACGCGGTACTCCCCCCTGGTCTTGCCGCCGGCGGCGCCAGGGTCGCTCCCCAGGCTGACAGCATCGGTGCCGGGGTAGCCGCCATTGACGGTCAGGGCCGTGCCCTTCGTGTTCCACCTGGTTATGGCGTCGAAGGCCGAGGCGTGCGCCCGGTGGCAGGTAAGGCACATGACCTTGTCGTCCGCCTTGGGACCGGCATGGGACGTGGTGATCGAGGCGAGTTGCCGCACGTCGGTCAGGTCGCCGCTTTGGAAGGGGACCAGCGAGGTGAAGGCGTCGCTCTCGTTGCCTCCCAGGTCGCCGCTTTTCACGTAACGGTTGTAGGTCTTGGCGATCGCCTCACCAAGGGCGACCCCCGAGGGGTGCAGGTGGGCACTCCCTTGCCAGCCGGACAGCCCGCTGTGGCAGTTCAGGCACCACTCGCTGCTCCCCTTGCCATAGGCGACCCGGGTGTCGCCGCTATCTTCGCCGCGGTTGTAGTCGCGCGGGGCGACCGCGATGGGCGGGTCGTAGACGAAGTTGTGGCTCGTGCCCCTGGTACCGTATCCCCTGCCGGCCAGCAACCGGTAGCTCCCGACGGCGTCGGTGTCGCTTGGGGGGGCGCCGTAGGAGCCGGAACCGGTGACGGGGTTACCCGAATCCGCTACGGTGCCGGAGCCGTCGATGATGCGGTAGTTGCCGTGCGGATCATGGCAGCTGATGCAGGAAAGGGTGTCCGACGGATAGGTCCCGCCGGGGGATGAGGTGAGGGTCGTATCGGGGAAGTACCCGTACGCCGGCGCGACGACGTTGTGGCCGTGTCGCTCTCCCGGGCTCACCGCGCGCTCTCCGCTGGCTTCGGACCAGTAGTACTGCTTGGTCAGGTAGGCGAAGTCTCCGCCGGGGGTGAGCGACGCGGGGGGAACCCCGCGGGGAGGGGCCGGACTGGTGGCGACCTGGCAGTCTTCAGGTCGTGCCGCCGCATGGCAGCGCAGGCATATCCCGCTCGTCGCGGCCCCCGGCTGCAAAGCGGAAAAACCGGCGCCCGCAGGCGCACCGTGGCAGCCGTCGCAGGCACCGGTCCCGCCGTTATGGAAAACCGCCCTCCCGTCAGCGATGTCGATCGTCAGCACCAGCAAAAAAGCGATGGCAGCCTTCATTCCTCGCATAGCCTGTCCCCTTTCCCGCGGCAACAAGAGGAAGGTACTCTCTCGGCCCGATGATGGACTCATCGGGGAGAGTGGCGATAACTTGAGGCGTTAGCGAAGAGAAGGTGCGGCTACGCGCTTGAGACAGAAAAGCGCCCCGGTCAAGGGGCGCTTAGTTTTAGGAGCACGGAATGGATGGATTTCAGGCAGAGCAAGCGCCAGGAAAGCTACTGTTTGTACGCGTCGTTCTCGTGGCACTTGTTGCACAGGGACCATTGGTTGGGCGCGTACTGGCTGGCCGGTCTCCCATACATCCCTTGCTGGTATTCCGCCATGGTCTTGCCGGTGGAGACGGGCCCCGACTGTCCCTGCAGCGTGGGGGCATCGATTCCGGGCCAGGAGCCTGCCACGGTGAGGTAGGCCCCCTTGGTGCAGTTCCAGCGGGTTGCGCTGTCCCAGGCGGAGGCGTGGGCCCGGTGGCAGGTAAGGCAGGTCACGTTGTCGTCGACGGAGGGGCCGGCGGTCGAGGTGGTGGCAATGGCGAGTTGCGTCGCGTCGGAGGTTCCTTCCTCGAAGGGGACCATGGATGTGTAGGCGTTGGCGACGGTCCCCCCCAGGTTTCCCGTGGCTATGTAGGCGTTGTAGGTGGCGACGACGTCGGCCGGGAGCTTGGCGCTGTTGCCGGAGGGGTGGTTTGCCACCGTGTCGCCGGGGTAGGTGGAGTGTGTCAGGCCGGCGTGGCAGTTGCCGCACCACTCCGACATGCCCCGGCCATAGGCGACCCGGGTGTCCGAACTGCTCTCCGCCCTGTTGTAGGTTGCGGGAGACACGGCGGCCGGCGGATCGTTGACGAAGGGGGCCAGGGGGTACGAGGCGGGCGCATATCCGGCTCCTGCCAGCATCCGGTAACTCCCGACCGCCTCGCTTGCCGTGGGGAGGGCGCCGTAGGAGCCGGAACCGGCGATCGGCTTGCCCCCCTTGGCCACTGTGCCGCTGCTGTCGAGGATGCGGTACCCGCCGTGCGGATCGTGACAGCTGATGCAGCCAAGGCTCGCAGAGGGATACGTGCCGCCGGGAGCCAGTGCGTTACGGGCGTCCTGGAAATACAGGAAATCATTGGCGATGATGTTGTGCCCGTGGGCATCTCCGCTGCTGGAAACGGCAAGCCCGGTGGCGGGGTCGATCCAGCTGTAGTTCTTCTGCAGCCAGGCGAAATCTCCCCCGGGCGTCAGCTGGACCGGCGGCAGCCCCGGGGGGGGCGGCGGATTGGTGGCGACGCGGTAGCCGTCGGTCGGGGTGGCGCCGGAGTGGCAGATGAGGCAGGTCGAACTCGGGTCCGAGCCCTGCAGCAGGTACCGGTTCGCCGATCCCTTGGTACTCGCCGCCATCCCGCCGGAGGAGTTGTGCACGGTGTGGCAACCGTCGCAGGCGGCGACCCCGCCGCTGTGAAAGGCGAGGGCGTTGCCCGCTCCGGCCGCAACCAGCAGGAGTGCGGTAAAAAATGTCCTGGGCACGTTCATGCCGTTTAACCTTTTTGGTCATCCTGCCGGCGATAGACCGCCTTCTGTCCGTTTCCCGCGATGACGAAAGCCCCGTTGTCGAGCTTGCCGTACAACGATTTCACCGTCCCCTGGATCGATACGTCCAGCCTCACCGTCCCGTTTTTGTCGTCCTGCCAGGTGAACTGCAGCGAGGGGGAGTCCTTCACGACGAACACCCCGGTATGGTCGGCCTTGAACTGGACCGTCTCCGGTACCTGCGGGTTGGCCCAGGTGCCGACGACCCCGTCGGGCTTGTTGCATCCTGAGGCGACCACCAGCATCATCAGTACGGCTGCGGCCACGCAAAAGTGTTTCATCTTGTTCCTCCTTGGGGTGATCGTCCCCGTTCCAGCGGTCAATACTTCTCACCCATGACGGTGAGCAGCTTGCGCGCGTTGACGTGTCCCTTCCTCGCTGCCTGGCGCAGCCACTTGACCGCTTCGCCGTGATCCTTCGGGACACCTTCCCCGTTGGTGTACATGAGCCCCAGGTTGAACTGGGACGGCGCGTGCCCCTTTTCCGCCCCCCTGCGGTACCACTTCGCCGCCTCCCTCAGGTCCTGCGGGACTCCGTCCCCCTTGTCGTAGATCATGCCGAGGTTGTACTGGGCCCGGAGGTGGTTCTTTTCGGCGGCCTCGGTGAGCCAGCGGATCGCTTCTTTCTTGTCGGCGGGGACGCCTTCACCCCTGTAGTACATGATGCCGAGGAGGTAGCACGAGTCCCCGCCGTGGTCGGCCTTGAAAAGCCGCAGCGCGGTGGGGTAGTCGTGCTGCTGGTAGGCCCGAAGGGCCGCGCTGAAGCCGGGCTGGAGGGCGCCCCACGAGGTGGCGGCCCAGGCCAGCATGAGGACGGTGAGCCATACGTTGCCAAGCATGCGTGTCTTCATAATCTGTCCTTTGCGGTGTCCGCTAGTGCGAGGGGGGCAGTCCCCCCCTCATGCCCTACTTGATGAGCTCGAAGAACTGGGCGCGGGAGTTGTTGCGGTCCGCAATGCCGAGCAGGCCGCCGTCGCTCACGCAGATCTGCGCGGGGTAGTAGAGCTGCCCTTCCTTCCACCCCAGGGCGAGCAGCCGGCCGGTATAGGCGCCGTCCGGCCCGAGGGTCACCAGGGAGCTGCCGTTTTGGTCCACCAGGAAGATGGTGCCCCGGCTGTCGGTGGTCAGGTAGGTGGCGAAACTCACGTACTCCTTGAGGTCCTTGGAGAGCGGCCTGAATTCGGCCCCACCCTTGGATGCCGCGTAGACCACGGAGGCGAGGCTGTCCAGCAGCAGGAGATCGCCCCCGCGGGTCAGGGCGAGGTCGGAGCAGAAACCGGCTTCGGCAGGGAAGGGGAGCTGGCGCCGGAAGTTGCCGCTCGGGTCGAGCTCCAGGACCCTCTGGCCGAGGATGTCCAGGAGGTAGACCTGGTCGTCGCCCCCGATCCGGAAGCTGCGTATCTGCGGGTCGGGGGCGGGGACGCCGTGCAGGTCAAGGTACCCGACGAAGCTGCCATCCCCCTTCAGGTGGACGATGCGGCGCAGTTTCCCGTCCAGGGCGTAGATGTCCCCCTTGGAGTCGAGTTGCAGCCGGGTCGGTACGCTGAGCTGCTGCACCTTCACCTCGCTCCCCCCGGAGATACCGGCATCCTTGAAGCTGTATTTCAGCAGGCGGCCGTTGCCCGTGTCGGCGACCACGATCCCCCCCTTGGCATCGCAGGCGATCCCCTCGGGGTTGGCGAGGGCCCCGCCCTTGTCGTCCAGGTAGACCGCGGTCACCTGCTTGAGCCGCTCCGCCGCCGACGCGCCGGTGGCGGCGAGGAGCACGAAGCCGAGCACGGCGTATTTCATGAAGATTCGAGACATGGCTTGTTACCTCTTGTACTGGTCATGGCACTGGGTGCACAGATCGCTCGTGGTCGGGAACGGGATGAAGTGCTTGTATTCGGTTCCGTGCGCGCGGTGGCAGCTCAGGCACTGCATGGTCAGGTTCTTGTTGCGCTTGTCCTTGATCTTGTCCCCGATGGGGTGGGTGGAGTGCTTCTGCCAGTCGTGGCACTTGCCGCAGACGTCAATGATGGACGGCTTGTTGGTCAGGAACTGGCTGTTCGATCCGTGGGGATCGTGGCAGGCCATGCAGTTCCCCTTCAGGATCGGGTCGTGCTTGGTGAGCGACTTTTCCTGCCTCTGGATGGTGTCCTTGTGGCAGTTGCCGCAGACGGTGATCAGGTCCGCCTTGAGCAGCCCCTTCTCCTTGGCCGCGTGGGGATTGTGGCAGGTGAGGCAGCCCTGCTTGCCCAAAAGGGGCCAGTGCACCTTGTCCTTGGCGAAGGTGGAGTTCACCATGTCGCTGTGGCACTCCTTGCAGAGATCGGAGCCGCTGCGCTTGGTCTTCAGCGGGGAGCCGGAGGTGGCCTCGTCGTGGCACTGGCTGCACATCTTGCTCGCTACCGGTCTGTGCACGTTGTTGTAGAGGATGCTCGGCATGTCGGAGCCGTGCGGGTCGTGGCAGGCGGTGCAGCGCGCCTTGGCCACGGGGTAGTTCATGTGCTGCCTGATGAAGATCGGCTTGTCCACCTTGTGGCAGCCGGTGCACAGTGCCGGCACCTCGTCCTTGAGCAGGAAACCCGCCTTGCTTGAGGCATGGGGGAGGTGGCAGGTGAGGCAGCCGGTGGTCACCGGGCTGTGCTTGTGCTTGACCTTGGCCAGGGTGTCGCCCATGGCCTTGTGGCAGTCGAGACAGAGCGCATTGCCGGCTGCCAGCATGTTGAACCTGTTGTCCGAGGCGTGCGGGCTGTGGCACTTCATGCAGTTTCCTTCGGCGACCGGCTTGTGGCTGCTGTGCGCGTCCGGCGGGATGACCGTGGCGTGGCACTGCGCGCAGATCTGCTTGGAGTCGGCGGCGAGGAGCTTGCCATGGGACGAGGTGTGCGGGTTGTGGCACCCGGTGCAGTCGCCGGACTTGACCGGGGTGTGCACGAACGGCTTTTTCACCGTCTCCTGGATGTTGACGTGGCAGTCCATGCAGACCTTCCCTGTCGCGCCGGGCTTGAGCTTGAACAGCAAAAGGGCGTTCTCCTGCGCCGCGGCCGAGGCCACGTAGAGCAGGGCGAGCAGGATCATGATGAGTATCTCGTTGCGTTGCTTCATTACTGACTCCTCTCAGCGCTTCTCGACGATATGGCAGTCGTCGCAGCTTCGTGCCGCAAAGGGGGGATGGAGCGTGTCCTTGAAGAACTTGGAGTCCTTGGACGCGTGCGGGTTATGGCAGCTCACGCAGTTGATCCCGTCCGGGTTGATGTTCAGGTGGTCCTTGGCGAACTGTTCTGTCTTCAGGTCGTGGCACTCGCTGCAGGTGGTCCGGACCGGCTCGGCCAAAAGGGACCCCTCAACGGAGAAGTGCGGCCGGTGGCAGGTGGTGCAGTCCTTCTGTGCCGGCTGGTGCGGCGTTTCCTTCCCCATCTTCTCCTTGATCTGCTTGTGGCAGGTGAGGCACAGGTCCGGGCTCGGCGCGAGCAGCAGGCGGTTCAGCTTGGACTTGTGCGGGTTGTGGCACTTGGTGCACTCCCCTCCGTTCATCAGGGGGGCGTGCTTGCTCCCCTTCCCCTTGAGCCCCTTCTCGAGGTCGAGGTGGCAGGAAAGGCAGAGCGTCTCCTGTTTCTTGGCCAGCATCCCCGGGTTGTTGGACGCGTGCGAGTCGTGGCACCCCAGGCAGTTCTTGCGCTTGAAGGGTGCGTGGTTGGAGCCTCCGGTTTCCAGCTCCATGAGCTTTGCGTGGCACTTCGCGCAGAGGTCGTCCGCGGGCGCCCTGAGCAGCGCCCCCTGGGGGGAGGCATGGGGGGCGTGGCAGGCCACGCAGTTGCCGTTCAAGACCGGGGCGTGGGTGTGGTTCTTCTTGAAGGCGCTCTCCTTGTCGCTGTGGCAGCCGTAGCACACCGTGTCCATGCGCGCCTTGACCATGCCGTGGATGTTGGAGCCGTGCGGGTTGTGACACGAGGTGCAGTCACCCTCGGCGAAGGGGAAGTGCACGTCGCTCATGGACTGGCTCTCCTTCACCTTGGCGTGGCACCCGTAGCAGAGATCCGCCCCCTGGGCGACCAGGAGTTTCTTCCCTGCCGCGTGCGGCTTGTGGCAGGAGAGGCACCCTTTCCCCTTGGTGACGGCGGCGTGCGGCGCGGTCATCCCGGCTCCCTTTTCCTTGTGGCAGCCGATGCAGAGCGCGTTGCCGTCGCGGACGGTGAGCTTGGAGAACTCCGAGGTGTGCGGGTTGTGGCAGGAGAGGCAGTCCCCACCGCTGAACGGGGCGTGCTCGACGCTGCCCCCCATCTTGAGCTTGCCGGCGTCGTGGCACTGGTAGCAGAGCTCGCTTCCTTTCTGGGTTACGCCGAAGGGGTTGTCCGCGGCGAGGGCGTTGTGGCAGCCGTCGCACGACGCGCTCTGCACCGGGTCGTGGACGCTCCCCTTCAGGAGCTTGGGCTGCTCGGAAGAGTGCGGGTTGTGGCACACGGTGCAGCGCGCCTTTTCCACGGGGTAGCCGCCGTGGGCTTTCTTGAAGCCGGCCCCCTTGCTGTCGTGGCACGCCAGGCAGAGTTGCGGCTCCGCCTGGGCCAGCAGGTTCTTCTGGTCCGAGCTGTGGGCGACGTGGCATGCCTTGCAGCCGTCGCGGGCAAGCACCTGGTGCACCACCTTCTTCTCGAAGAGCTCCTTCTTGTGGCACTGGTAGCAGACCTGGTTGCCGTCCCCCTTCAAGAGCCGGGCGGACTGGGATGCGTGGGGGGCGTGGCACAGTGTACAGCTGCCGTTTTTCAAGGCGCTGTGCACGTTCGCCTTGTTCATCCCGATCTTCTCCTTGGGATGGCACTTAAGGCAGAGGGCGTTGCCCGACTCCTTCAAAAGGAGCTTAGGCACGATGCCGTGGCGCAGGTGGCACTCCTCGCACTTTTGTTCCTTGACGACCGGGTGCACGTCCTTCATCCCGAGGTACTTCTCGGTGAACTTCTTGTGGCAGTCGAGGCACCCCTTCTTGGCAAAACTCATCGCGGCGTGGCTCGGGCTGGTGCACAGCACGATGGCCGCATAGAACAGGGCCGCGACGACGCCGACCGGAATCCCGAATGTACTCTTCTTTCCCGACATGGTTTCTCCTTGCTCGCTACTGCGCCGGTTCCGCCAGGTAGAGCTTCACCTGGTACGCCTTGCGGAGCTTTTCTCCCCACACCTCGATGGACTTGTTCACCTTCTCCCCGTAGAGCTTCTTGGCGATCTCCTTGCGCGCGCTGTCCAGCGGGGCGGGCTGGGCCGGGATCACCTCCTGTACCGCCAGCACGTAGCAGTACCCCTCCGGGCTCGTGTAGAGCCTGAAATCGCCGCCCTTCGCGCCGGCCAGGGCGAGCTGCACCGCCGGGGCCAGCTTCTTGGTGATCCAGGGGGTGTCGCCGAACTCGAGCCGGCCTTCGCTTCCCGCCGGCACCTGGCCTGCGGCGTTGGTGGAGAGCCACTGGAATTCCGCCCCCTTTCTCAGCTTCTCGGCCGCGCTCTCGGCGTCCTCGGCCTTGGCGAAGACCAGTTCCTTCAGCTTGATCATCTCCGGGGAGGAGTAGTCGGCCACGTGCTCCTTGTAGTAGTCCTCCACCTCGCCGTTGGTCACCTTGATTTCCGGCACCACGACCTTGTCGATGAACATGCCGAAGACGATGGAATCGCGGTACTTCTTGTTGGCGTTTTTGTACTCCTCGCTCCGGTCGATCCCGTTTTTGAGCGCTTCCATCTTGAAAACCCTTGCCAGGAGCATGTCTTCCAGCGCGGGGACCTTCCCTTCGTTCACCTTCTTGATCTTGATCGCCTCGCCGATGCCGTGGAAGAATTTCCCCCTGATGGCGGCGGCGAGGTCGCCGACCGTGATCGGTTTTTCGCCGCGAATATCCGCCACGACCCGGCGGTCTTTCAGAAGCTTGTCGAAGCCGGGGCGGGGCGCCTCGAAGTCGAGCTTGTCCAGCACCTTCTTGTGCAGGGTGACGTACTTTTTCTCCAGGTCCTTCCAGTACTGGTCCAGGACCTGGTTCCCCTTAAGCTCGAGGGCGCGCTGGGTCGCCTCCTCGAGCGCCTGGTCGTTCCCCTTCGGGAAGCGGACCTCCTGGAGTTCCACCAGGGTGAACGCCGGCCCGACCGGGAGCACCGCGGTCACCTCGCCATCCTTCATGCGGGACAGGGCCTGGGCGATCTGGGGGAGGAGTCCCTTGGGCTGCACCCATTCCCCCTCCTTGCCCCCCTGTACCTTGCCGGCGTCGATCAGCTTGTCGGCGAGCTCATCGAACTTCCCGCCTCCCTTGAGCTGCTCCGCGAGCTTGTCGGCGTCATCCTTCTTGTCGAACTTGACCGACCTGATCTTCCACTCCTTGACCAGATCCTGGTAGATCCGGTCCACAACCTTCTGGTCCGGTTTTACTCCTTCCAGCTGGCGTCTCTTCAGGATTTCGGCGAGGCTGCTGGCCGAGAAGTCGCTGACCCCTTTTTTCGCCTCGGGCAACTCGTCGAGCCCCATGTTGAAGCCCTCGGCGATGATGAGCCGCGCGCTCACCAGTCGATCGAGCACCGACTGGTAGTTTTTCTTGCCCGCCTTGGTATCGGCGCCGGAACCGGTCCCCTCGTGGATGCTCCCGAGTGCGTCGGTGAACTCCTGCATGAGGATGGGGGCATCGTTCACCAGCGCGACCGGGGTCTGGGCGAAGCGCGGCGAAAAGGCAGGGGCCTCGAGCAGGACCGTCACCCCTTCCTTCTGGGGGGCCGGCTTTCCTTGCTCACCACTCACCTTTTCCTGCACTGTTTCCCGGGGCTGGGCGGCCGGCGTGGCCGGCGCCTTAGGCGCGGTGGCGGCCGCTTCGCCGGCCCAGGCCGGGGTCCCGGCGCAAAGTGCCGTGATCAAAAGTAACTTCATCGCGTTCATGTTCATGGTCCCTTCCTTCATGTGTGTAGTGCGGTGCACTGCTGTCCGTCGTGCTCTCTGCCCATCCCGGCGCCGCCGTGGCGCTTGCCTGCTAGCGGCCGAGGCTTTCTTCAACCGCCTGGTGCACCATCCCGGCGGCCAGGGCGCTTGCCGTGGCGATCCTGCCGATATCGAAAAAGTGGACCCGGTCCATCCCGGTGCGGTGGTCGCCCATCGACCAGACCGCCCGGCGGCTGCTCCGCTCCAGGAGCAGCGCGGAAAAGTCGACCTTGGGCGATGCCTGGGCCCCCTGCAGGTCCTCGTAGTCGTTGACCTCGCCGGTCAGGATGAGGTCGGTGCTGAGCATCCCGAAGAGGAGCTCCGCGTCTGCCAGCGAGACCCCGTCCTCCATGATGATCCGGTAGCGCAACAGGTCTTCGCGCACCGTTCCCGGCTCGATGACCTGGAACCTCCCCTGCCGGACCAGCTCCCCGATGAAGTGCAGTGCCAGGATCTCGCCCGCGTAGCCGTGGCTTCCCTTGTCGAAGAAGGGGAGGACGGCCACCCGGTAGCTCCGTACAGGTTCGAGCGGGCGGGCGAGGTAGACGGCGTCCGAGGCGAGCGACACCTTGGGGACCGGCTGCGGCTTGCCTCCGGTCAGCGCCTCGGCCAGCAGTTGCAGCGCCCGGTCGGTGACCTCCTGCGGCTTCCTGACCAGTCCGACGCCGAGCAGGCCGGGTGCGTCGTCCCCCGAGAGCGCCACGCTCTCCATGCGCTCGATCCTCGGGGTCTCCTCCGTGGTCACCAGGCGCGAGGTGAGGGCGATCCGGGGAGGGAAGGGGGTACGGTACAGCTCCACCTGGGTGATGAGCACCCCTTTTGCGCCGGTCTCGCGGCGCAGCGCCTCTGCGGTGGCCGCGTCGATCCCCCCCACGTAGCGCAGCCGGTGCCGCGCCATGAACTGCTCCAGCTGCGCTTGCGGCAGGATCGCCATGCCCCGCAGGGCGAGGCGCCTGGCGAGCTCCTGCCGCAGTTCGGCGACCGGCGCCGTGCCGCCGCTCAGGTTTTGCAGCGGCAGGATGGCGACGACCCCCTCGCCGTCGCCGGCCGCCCCCCCGCTCCATGCGGCACGGTGCAGCGGCCCGCAGCCGGCAAGAAGCAGCACGAGCAGGAGGGCGACGAGGCTACTCGAAGAGCTTCTTGATGGCATCGCTTACCGCCCGCTCGGTGATGTCGTTCATGGGCTCGCCACCGCCGCCGAAGAGCCGGTCGGTGATGCCGATCCCCCCCATGGTGGTCGAGGCGGACCAGACCACCTTGCCGGTCTGGGTCTCCAAAAGCTGAAAGCTGAGCGAGATGCTGTTGGCCGCCGAGCTTCCGGATCTGACCTCCCCGTACTCCTTGACCGTGCCGGTGATGACGGCGTCCGCCTTGATCACCCCCGCCACCTTGGTGAGCTCCTCGGTGCTGGGGGCGACGGGGTTGCTGATGCCGACCCTGCTGATGCCGCGGGACACCTCGCCCGGGGGGATGACGTACAGTGCGCCGGTTGCCAGGAGCTTCGTGGTGAAGACGTCGCGGACCCGTTCCGCCGCGGAACTTTCCCGGGTGAGGTTGGCCAGCGGCATGATGGCGACGGTGTGCAGGGCCCCGAAGTCCATGTTGGGGTCGCGGTACACCTCCGCGGGACCGGCACAGCCGGCCAGGGCAACAACAACGAGGGTCATGATCGGCAGTATCCATCGCTTGGGCATAACGTGCTCCAGTGTGCGTTCCTCTCCTAGAACGAGCTCCTGAGTACCGCGCTCAAGGTCTGCGAGCTCTCGGTGCCGGAGGAGGAAGAGGTGTTGAGTCTCTGATAGGACGCATCCAGGGTGGTGCGCGGGGTGATCTTCCAGGTGAGCCCCGGGGTCAGCATCTTGCTCTTTTGCTGGTTGACCGATGCCAGATTCTCCGAGTAGGCGAAGTTGAACTGCAGCGTGCCGTCGGGGAACGGTGACCAGTTGATCCCGTAATTCTGGAAGGTGGTGCCGGCCTGGCCGCTTTGCTGCAAAAGCGAAAACGAGCTGGTCAGGTAGAGCGTGGTAAAGGGGCGGTAGGTCACGCCGATGTCCTCGCGCTGCGTGCCGATGGAGGTGTCGCTGCCCGCGCCGGTGGCCGTCGAGCTGTTCCAGCTGTAATTCGCGTTGAGGCTCAGGTCGCCGCGGGGCTTCAGGTTCACCCCCAAAAGGGCGTTGTAGGCCCTGATCCGAGCTCCGCTGTCGGTGCTGGAGAGGCTCAGGCCGCCGCTGGCATTGACGTTCACCCCCTGGTACAGCTCCGCGGTGTTGCTGACAAACAGGGAGTCCGCGCCGCTGCTCTTTCCCTGGAAGGACTCGCGGCGCCCGGAGTAGGTGATGGTGTCGCTCAGGGTCGGCAGGGGGGTCATGCGCAACAGGGCGCTGTAGACGAAGGCGCCCCGATGCCCCTTCGGTTCCTCGTTGTCCTCACGGGCTCCCCGCGCGCTCCCCGAGATCCAGTCGTTGAAGCGGTGCTCGGCCATGAGGGCGTTGCTCACCGTCCACTTGGTGAAGCCGTCGGGCAGAGAGCTGGTCAGGAAGAAGGAGCCGTCGTAGTAGAGCGCGGGCGTGTCGGTCAGCCGGACTTTCACGTCCGTGTTCAGCATCTGCGACAAAACGGCGCTGTTTTTCCGCACCGATGCCGCCGGCACCTCGTCGAAAGCCTGGATCTCGGTGACAAAGAGGTTGAAGGAGGAGGTGAAACCGATGATCCCGGGGGGGACCTGCGCCGGGTCGAGCGGCGCGGCGACCACCTTCAGGTAGCGGGTGGCGACCGGGGCGAACTTGATCTCGAAGCGGTTCTGGAACGGGTCCAGGGTGAGCCCGGCGACGGTGCTGACCGGGGCCCAGGTGAGGTTGTCCTGGCTTTGGTAGACGGTCCAGGTGTACTGCCGGGCGATGGCGTCGGGGAGCCTTTGCCCGGTGGACGTGGCAACCCAGACCAGCACCCGGTTCACCGTGGTCTGCGGGTTCTGGAAGTCGAAGCCGAAGTTTCTCTTCGCCTGCAGTCCCGGCTGTGGGCCGAGGTCGATCCCGGCGCTGGTCCCCAGGTTGCCGTCGACGAGCAGCGGGTAGCTCCCCAGGGTGGCGGTCTCGGGGACCACGTACTGCTGCCCCGGGGCGGTAAGGGCGAACAGCCCCGAAAACGGCGAGAGCTGCTGGTCCACCATGCCGCGACCGCTGGACGAGGTGGCGGTGCCCTGCTCGCTCACGTTGTAGGTGGAATAGAGCGAGACACGCTCATCGAAGAACTGCCCGCTGTAGCTTGCCGTGCCGGTGTGGGACAGCTGGGATACGTCGAGCCCCAGGAGCTTGTCCTTTTGGTCGTTGTAGTTGAAGAGGTATTTGAGGTCGAGGTTCTTCACGTTGTAGGTGATCCCCAGCGTGGCCCGGTCGTTGCCGCTATCCTCAACCAGGCGCTGGCCGTCAAAGGTGTTGATTTTGGTCAGGAGCAGGCTCACTGCCGGAAGCCCCTCGGGCCGCCACCCCAGAGAGGCGTGGTAGTCCTCGTTGTAGCGGTCGGGAAGGGAGGTCCCCGCGGTGGCGTCGCTCTCCTTTCTCTTGCTGTAGCCAAGGCTCGCGTTCAGCATCGGGCTCCCCATGAGCAGGTCCACGCTCGGCAGCGAGGTGGTGATCGAGGAGCGTGCCCCGGTCCCGTTGGCGGTGAGCCAGTTGCGGTCGCTTTCCCACAGGTAGCCGGCACGCAGGGACAACAGCGGCAGAAAGCTCTTGTTCAACATCAGGTTGTACTTCTGGGTCAAGCCGTCCCCCTTCTGGGCGCCGCTGGTGCCGGTCGCGTCCCGGGTCTGCGACTGGAGGTGGCTGTAGTCCCACTCCAGGTAGCCGTTGAGCAGGTCCGCCGCTGCACGTTGCGGCTGCAGCAGGCTCCCGAAGAGGCAGACCAGGCAGGCGTTGGCGAGCCGCAGCGCCGCCCTTTTGAACATCGTGCCGTGCACCGGATGGTCACCGTTCGCCCATCAGCGCGAGCCGGTACGGGGGCGCGGGGAGCTCCAGCTCGTTTTCCAGCCGGTAGCTGACCAGGTTGACGAGCTGCACCCGCCTGCGCGCCGGGTTGACGGCGTAGAGCCGGTTCTCGTCCGGGTCGATGGCGAAATACGCCGGGCTCCCCCCCAGCGGCACGGTGGCGATGGTGTTGAAGGTGAACGGGTCGAGTGCCTGCACCCACGCGTCGGACCTGCGCCCGGTGTAGACGATGCCGGAGCGCGGATCGACCTTCAGGGCGCACACCCCCATACCCACGTAGTACCTCCGCTGCTGCGCCAGGGTGAAGGGATCGAGGAGGTCCAGGTACGAGCTGAGCGCGTGCACCGCGTAGAGCTGGTCGCCGCTGCGGCTGAACGCGCCGTGTCCGTCTCCGGGCCCACTCCCTACCGTGGCGCTTACCGTCCTGCGCGCCAGGTCGATGACGGTCATGGTGCTGGCCATGCCGTTGAATACGTACCCTCGCTGCCCGGCGGGGTCGATGAGCACGGAGGAGGGGGCATCCCCCACCGCCAGGCGCCCGGTCTCGAAATACCCCTGGGGGTCCACGAAGCTCACCGTGTTGGAGCCCCTGTTGACCGACAGTAGCGTCCTGCCGTCGGGGGAGAGGGCGAGTTCCTCCGGGGAGTCGCCCGGGGTGAGCCTGATCCTGCGCACCTCTTCCCCGGTGACCATGTCGATCACCTGCAGGGCGTCTTCCCCGGAAAGGGCGACGTAGGCGCGCCTGCGCTGCTGGTCCAGTATGACGCCGCGGGGGGCCTTGCCGGTGGCGATGAATCCGGCGACCTCGGCCGACTGCTTGTCGAAGACGGCGATGGCGTTGGCCTCGGGGATGGTCACGTAACCGGCCACCCCGACCACGGGCCGGTGCGGTTCCCGGACGGTGAACACCGGGGTGAACCGGAAGCCGGCCCCGATGGAATTTTCGTAATCAAAGGAAAGCGAGAGGAGGAGTGCTTTCTGTTTTTGAACCGTGAAGGGCGCGTTGACCGTCACCCGTTCCGGTGCCTGCAGGGCCGCGCTCCCCTCCTCGCGGCGCAGAAGCGGATGCGAGATGCGCAGGGCGAGGCCGTTGTAGCTTCCCGGGGGGAGGGTGGCGGAACCGAGGAAACGCTGCCGGGTGAGTTCCGCAGGCCTCACCTCCTTCAGTGCCAGGGGGACAGGGAACTCCGCGCCGTCCTCGCGCACCGCGCTGACCCCTTCCAGGGTGAAGCTCAGGCGCTCTGCCGCCGGCGGAAAGGGACGGGTGTAGAGATAAAGCTCCCCTTCTTCCACGAGGGGCGGCCGCAGCGAGACGAGCTGCGTCTGGCATCCGGCCAGAAAGGCAGCCAGGGCGATGGCGATGAAACGTATCTTCATAGGGGTGCCACGCTGCCGGGGCGGGAGCCCGGCTTTGGAACTACGGTTTCCGTGAGAACCGGGCTGGCCCGAAGGCCAGCCCGATTGCGGCATGGTGAGGCGCTACGGCCTCTTCAAACAGGGTGCTTCGTTAGTCCTTGGCGTGGCACTTGTTGCACAGGGACCGCTGGTAGGTGGCATAGACGGTAGCCGGCCTCTGGTAGAAGGTTGCCTGGACCTCGTTCATGGTACGGCCAAGGCCGTAGGACTGTGCCGAGCTGTTGGTGGAGTCGGTACCGGGGTAAGCGCCCGCCACGGTGAGGAACTCGGTCTTGTTGGTCCAGCGGGTCATGCTGTCCCAACCGGAGGCATGGGCCCTGTGGCAGGAGAGGCACATGACGTTGGAGCTGCTGTCGGCGCCCCCTTTCTGGGAACCGTCGTTGACGGCGTGCAGGGCCAGGTTGGCGCGGTTGTTGGTCCCCTCTTCGAAGGGCACCATGGAGGTGTAGGCGCTGGCCACGGTGCCGCCGAAGTTGCCGGAGCTTACGTAGGCGTTGTAGTTGGCAAGGATGTTGGCGCCCAGGGTGGAGTCGCTGCTGGCCGGGTGGATCAGGCTGGTGCCGCCGTCATAGTTGGCGGTGGAGTTGTGGATGTTGGTGTGGCAGTTGGCGCACCACTCGGACATGCCGGTACCGTAGGCCACGCGGGTGTCGGTGCTCGCCTCGGAGCGGTTGTAGGATGCCGGTGCGACGGCATACGGAGGCAGTGCTGCAAACGGCTGGATGCCGGCCACGCCCGACACGGAATCCGGGAGGTATCCCGGGCCACCCAACAGGCGGTAGACGCCGACCGCCTCGGTGGTGGTCGGAGCAGCGCCGTAGGAGCCGGAGCCGTTGATCGGCAAGGAGACCGCCACGTCGTTGGCGCCGTTGTAGCCGGTGCCCGCGACGACGGGGCGCTGCACGGTGCCCGCTGCGTCGACGATGCGGTACTTGCCGTGGGGATCGTGGCAGCTCGAGCAGGCCAGGTTCGCCGCCGGGTAGTTGCCGCCCGGGGCGGTGCTCAGGGTGCTGTCGGGGGTGATGCCGAAGTCGGCGGCGACGACGTTGTGGCCGTGGCGCTCGCCAAGGCTGGTGGTCGGGGTGCCGTGGCTATTGTAGTTGAAGGTTTCCTTCACCCAGGCGAAGTCGCCGCCGGGGGTGTAGTTGGAGGGAACGGTGCCGCCCGAGGCGGCGTCGGTGGTCATGATGTGGTAGCTCCCCGCCTTCGCGGAGGTGGTGGCGTGGCAGTTGAGGCAGGTCGAGCTCTGGTCGCTGCCCTGGAGCAGGTAGGTGACCCCTTTGAGCTTGGTGGCGTTGCTGCCAGTGCCCATCGCCTTGTTGCCGGAAGAGTTGTGCATGGTGTGGCACCCGTCGCAGTACGCGACGCCGCCGTCATGGTAGGCGAAGGCGCTGCCGGAGGCCAGGAGGGTAAGGATTGCTGCTGCTGTCAAAGACTTTGCTGCTTTCATGGAATCTCCTTTTCAATCTCATCACTAAATTCGAACATTAATTACCAACTGCACCGTTTTGAGTACTGTTCGCTTCTTCTCACCCCCCCTTCGTGCTGGTCGCTGACGGCTGGGTCTGGAATACCCGGTAGACGCTGACGCCCCTGGCCCGGCTCTGGGCCACGTAAACCCGGTCATGGTTGACGACGAGTTCCATTGGAGCAATGAGGTTGCCCGGGTCCAGTCCCCGGAAGCCGAACTCCGCCTGGAAACTGAAATCCCTGTCGAAGATCATCACCACGCAGCGCAGGGTGTCCGCCACGTAGATGTTCCCCCGCTCATCGGAGGCGATGCCGCTTACTATGTTGAACTTCCCCGGCGTGCTGCCGCGCATGCCGAAGGAACGTACTTGGTGGCCGGGGGTGACCAGGTAGGCGGAGAAGAAGACCGGCACCGTGAAGAGGAGGTCCCCTTCGCTATCCACGCTGAAGCCGACCATCCCCGATTCGCTTCTTTGCTTCTTGCTAAACCCTACGATGGTGCCCAGGTCGTACCCGGAGTCGAAGCTCCCCTCCCGGTCGGTCAGCGCCACCTTCATCGTGTTCCTGTCGACCAGGTAGAGGTGATCCCCATGCCAGGTGATGGTGTCGGGAACGAAGTCGGTTGCGTACTCGGGGGGGAACCCCCTCATGGCAAGTCGTGCCTTCGGTTCCCCTCGGTAGTCGCAGCGGGTTACCGCGTAGCTTGCGTTGGACCGGGAGAGGACGAAGATCTCTCCGCTGTCCGCCACCGCCACCGCCGTTATGTTGCCGAAATCGCCGTTGTCGCCGAAGCGGTACACTTCCATGCCGCTGTCGTTGAAGACCCGCACCGTCCGGCCGCTGGGGTCCGCGACGTAGGTCTCCTCGCCGCGCCGGTCGACCGCGAGGTTGACCCAGTTGTAGGGGATCGCCCCGTTGAAGTCCGAAAGCGTGTACAGATAGGCTGCTCTGAAGACGGCCGCCGGGGCCGGTGCCGCGAGGGCGGTGACCAGGATGAGAGAGAGCAGCATGCCGCGGTAAATCTTGTCCATGTGGAACCGGTGGTTTTCCTGGGCTCGACCATGTGGCGGAGCGCAACTGGTGTCTGCAGCATACGACATACGCTATTTCCGGAGCGTTGCCGCAACGTTGCCATTTGGTAATGTGTCGTTCTTTACCTAAAGAGTCGGGTTGATGAGGAGAATAGCTGAAGAAGCCTTACCGGAATCTGTTGCGGACATTACCATTTGGTAAGGCCGTCGTTCTTTACCTAAAGAGTCGGGTTGGTGGGGAGAATAGCTGAAGAAGCCTTACCGGAATCTGTTGCGGACATTACCATTTGGTAAGGTTGACGGGGGCACGGCCCCGACGGCGGAGGCATCATGGAGCAGAGAAATGGTGCCGCAGAAGAGTGTGCGGCAGGGAGGAGATTGCAGGGAGGAGATTGCAGGAGGGGGATTGCAGGAGGGGGATTGCAGGAGGGGGATTGCAGGAGGGGGATTGCAGGAGGGGGATTGCAGGAGGGGGATTGCAGGAGGTTGCGGCAGGGCGAGGAGGTTACGGCAGGGCGAGGAGGTTACGGCAGGGCGAGGAGGTTACGGCAGGGCGAGGAGGTTACGGCAGGGCGAGCTTGTGACGGCAGGGCGAGGCGGAACTACGCGTTGGGCGGGGGAGGGGGGAAACGGAGCAGTATGGTCGTACCGTGGTCCGGTGAGCTGTCGACGGAAATGGTGCCGTGGTGCAGCTCCACGATCGATTTGACGATGGACAGGCCGAGCCCCGAGCCGTCCGGATGCAGGGTCCGGTGCCGGTCGCCGCGGTAGAACCGGTCGAACACGCGGTGCACCTCCTCCGGCTTCATGCCGTGGCCGGAATCGCGGACCTCGATCTCCTGGGAGCCGTCGTCGGTGGTCAGTGTCCGGACCTCGACCGTGCATCCGGGCGGGGAATACTGCAGCGCGTTGCCGACGAGATTGCTGACGGCCCGTTCGAGCATCTGGGGCGCGCCGTACATGAGGCCGCTGCCGCTGTAGCTGATCGCGATCCCCCTGTCTTCGGCGACCGGTTCGTAAAAGGCGCAGACCTTCTCGATCTCCTTGGCCGGATCGAACAGGACGAACTTGACGCGCTGGGTGGGGTGGTCGGTGCGGGCCAGGAACAGCATGTCGTCAATCAGGCGCGACAGGCGGTGATACTCCTCGACGTTGGACTCGAGGGTCCTTCGGTACTCCTCCGCGGCGCGGTCGCGGGTCAGGGCGACCTCGGTTACCCCGAGCAGGTTGTTGATCGGGGTGCGCAGTTCATGGGCCAGGTTGGAGGAGCTCTGGGAGAGCTTGGTGAACGACTCCTCGAGCCGCCCCAGCATCTCGTTGAACGCCGATGCCAGCCGCCGCAGTTCAACCGGCCACTGCAGCGGGTCGAGGCGCTCGTTGATCCGTTCCACCGTTATCTGCTCGGCGACTCCGGTGATGTCACGCAGGGGGGTCAGCGCCTTGCGGGCGACCAGGACTCCGACGCCGGTTGCCGCCACTATGCCGGTTATGAAGAGGATCACCAGCTGGACTTGCTTCTTGCGGATGGCCGTTATCTCGGCGGTCGCGTCGAGACCTATCTGGATGATGCCGCCCGAGGGGCGCCCGGTAGGTTCCAGGTCGCAGCTGATCAGGTATTCCCGCCCGTTGGCGGCATGCACGTAGCGGGTGGTTACCTGCCGGGGGTGGGTCAGGACGCAGCGAAAGAGACTCGACGGGAGTACCTGCGACATCCCCGGCGTCTCGACCAGCAGCCGGCCGGAGCTGTCCTCGATGCGGATGTAGTACTCCGGGGTGGCGACGTTGGTCCCCTCCCATTCGATGTCCTTGCGGATGATCTCGAGATCGCCCGGGCTGTCGGAAAAAAGAGCACGGTAGGTCTGCAGTCGCCCCTGGATGAAGTCCCGGTCGGCCTGTTCCATCACCTGGTACATGGACCAGGTGATGTAGACGATGCCGCCCACAAGGGCGATCACGGCGGACAGGATGTAGAGCAGGGTGAGCCTGCCGGTGATGGATGATTTTCTGAAGAAATCGTAGGAGCTGCTACTGCTCTTCCAGGACATACCCGACTCCACGGATGGTGTGAATCAACTTTTGCGGGAACGGATCGTCCACCTTGGTGCGCAGGCGCCGGATTGCCACATCCACCACGTTGGTGCCGCTGTCGAAGTTCATGTCCCAGAGCTGGTCGGCGATGACCGTGCGGGTAAGCACCTCTCCCGCCCGGCGGGCCAAAAGGGAGAGCAGGGAAAATTCTTTGGGGGCAAGGTCGAGGCGGGTCCCGGCGCGGAAGGCCCGGTGCCGGTTCAGGTCGACGGTGAGGTCGGCGATCTGGAGGGTTTCCTCGTTGCGCAGCGGGCCGCGACGCAGGATGGTGCGCACCCTGACCAGCAGCTCGGCAAAGGAAAACGGCTTCACCAGGTAGTCGTCGGCTCCCAGTTCCAGTCCTTTGATCCGGTCGGTGACGGTATCCCTGGCGGTCAGAAACAGCACCGGGAGTCCCTTGCCCTGCTGGCGTATCTCCGTCACCACGGACCAGCCTGAGCGCTCGGGGAGCCCGACGTCCAGGATGACGAGATCGTAGGATCCCGTGAGGACCAGGTGCAGGCCGTCCTCACCGTTATCGGCAGTATCGACCACGAAGCCGTTCTCGGTAAGGCCTTTTTTGAGGAATGTCGCTGTCTTCAACTCGTCTTCAACAATCAGTAGGCGCATGGGATATCTCACTGCCACAATCAAATTGTGGCTCGATCACAGGTGCCCTCCATCTGGTTGAGAACATAATATTTGCATATAAACATTGCGAAACTTAGATGCAGTTTCATCTCGATTCTATACTCTAAAAGATATCTTTATCAACTTGTTTACACATGCAATGACAGAAGGGGATCGTCAGCCTGAGACGTTGCCAAGGGGTGTCGAGACACTTCGCGTTTGTACCAGTTCAGGTCGCAGGAAACCGAAGAAAAACCCCCGCCTCGAAGAGAGGCGGGGGCAAGTGGGCCACCTCCTTGCGGAGGTGGCCTTTTCCAATGCTACTGCGAATTCGCCGCGGGTTAATCGTCGTAGCGTTCCTTGCGCTTGAGCCTGAGCTCGCTCAGGGTCGCCTTCCTATAGATCACGTTGCGGGTGACGGTGCTGCTGTTGCCGGCGGCGTCGGTCGCGGTCACGGTGATCGCGTACTGGCCGTTTTTCAGGAACCTGAGCTGCTGCTTGAATACGCCGGTGCTGTCGACCTTGGGCTTGTAGGTGCGGCCGCTCATTTTCACGAGGACGGTGGCCTTGCCGACCGTGTCGGCTACGGTGCCGGTCAGGACGATGCTGCTCTTGCTGGTGGTGATGTCCTGCGCCGGATAGGTGACCGCCATGGTGAGGGCACCGCTCGGGGTGTAGGTCACCGTGCGCTTGGCGCTGGTGGCGTTGCCGGCCAGGTCGGTAGCGGTGATGGTGATGGTGTTGACGCCGGCCACGAGGTTCACGGTGGCGCTGAAGGTGTTGCCGCTGATGGCGGCCGAGGTCTGGCTGCCGCTGTTGTCGGTCACGGTGACGACGGAGCTCTCATCGATGGTCCCGGTCACGGTGACGTAGGACTGCGCCGAGTCGCTGTTGTCGCCGGGGGCGGTGATGGCGAGCACCGGGGCGGTCGGGTCGAAGGTGATGGTGCGGACGTCGCTTTGGGCGTTGCCGGCCTGGTCCACGGCCACCACGGTGATCACGTTGGCACCGGTCACGAGGGTGACGGCGGCGCTGAAGGAACCGTCGGTGTTGACGGTGACGGCCTGGCCGTTGATGGTGAGCGACTGCAGCCCACCGGCGTCGGTCGCGCTGCCGCTGATGTTGAGGGTCACCTTGTTGGTGTAGGAACCGTCGGCCAGGGTCGAGACGACCAGGGTCGGGTTGGTGGTGTCGGCGGTCGGTGCCGGAATGGTCACGGTGACCGTCGCGCTCTTGCCTACCGACACGTTTCCTGCCGCGTCCTTGGCGAACGCGTAGAAGGTGTTGCTACCCTCGACGGCGGTGACCACGGCCGGGGGAGCCATGCTCCAGCCCATGGCGGCGGCGGACGGGGCCGCGGAGCTGGTGCCGATCAGGTAGCCGGTGACGGCGACGTTGTCGGTGGCGGTGAAGGCGGAGACCGGCACGGTCAGGCTGGTCGCGGTGGCCGGCAGGGTGAAGGTTCCCACCACCGGCGCGGTTGTGTCGGGGAGGGTGACGGTGACGCTGGCGCTCTTCGCGGCGGAGACGTTGCCGGCGGCATCCTTGGCCCAAGCGTAGAAGGTGTTCACCCCGGCGACGGCGGTGACGCTGGCCGGGGCGGTGGCGCTCCACCCGGCGGCGGATGCGGACGGGGCCGCGGAGCTGGTGCCGATCAGGTAGCCGGTGACGGCGACGTTGTCGGTGGCGGTGAAGGCGGAGACCGGCACGGTCAGGCTGGTCGCGGTGGCCGGCAGGGTGAAGGTTCCCACCACCGGCGCGGTGGTGTCGGGGAGGGTGACGGTGACGCTGGCGCTGGCGCTCGCCGACGCGGAGACGTTGCCGGCGGCATCCTTGGCCCAGGCGTAGAAGGTGTTCACCCCGGCGACGGCGGTGACGCTGGTCGGGGCGGTGGCGCTCCACCCGGCGGCGGCTGAGGACGGCGTCGCGGAACTGGTGGTGACCAGGTAGCCGGTGACGGCGACGTTGTCGGTGGCGGTGAAGGCGGAAACCGGCACGGTCAGGCTGGTCGCGGTGGCCGGCAGGGTGAAGGTTCCCACCACCGGCGCGGTGGTGTCGGGGAGGGTGACGGTGACGCTGGCGCTCTTTCCGGCGGAGACGTTACCGGCGGCATCCTTGGCAAAGGCGTAGAAGGTGTTCACCCCGGCGACCGCGGTGACGCTGGTCGGGGCGGTGGCGCTCCAGCCGGCGGCGGAGGCGGACGGTACCGCGGAACTGGTGCTGATCAGGTAGCCGGTGACGGCGACGTTGTCGGTGGCGGTGAAGGCGGTGACCGGCACGGTCAGACTGGTCGCGGTGCCCGGCAGGGTGAAGGTCCCCACCACGGGAGCGGTGGTGTCGGCGGCGGGAGCCGCGGCGACGGTGAAGCTGTTGGTGCTGACGATCTCGTAGCCGTGGTTGGGGTTGTTGGCGTCGGGGAGCCAGCTGCCGAAGGCGGCCGAGGCGATGTCGTACTTGTTGCCGTACCACCCCACCTGCCAGGTGTAGGTGCCTGCGGTGGCCGGTGCCGGCGCGGTCAGGACGGCCGGGAGCGTGGTGGAGCTCCCCATGCCGCTGGCGGTGCCGCTGGAGATGGCGAGCTGGGTGCCGCTTTGGTCGAGCAGGACGGCGCGCACCCAGCCGGTGCGGTAGCCGCCGGCTATGGTGACGGACACGGTCTCACCGGGGGCGTAGGAGGTCTTGTTGGTGGTGCCGTTCACGTTGATGGTGTTCTTGGTGCTGGTGGCGTGGGTGCCGTGGGCGTGACAGCCGTTACAGGTCGCGGTGGTCGTGTGGCAGTTCACGCACCCCATGGTCGTGTAGTAGGAGGACTGCGCCTGCGCCTCGTTGCGCCAGAGCTGAAAGGACAGCAGGGACAGGGCGAAGACAAACAACACCAGTAACCTTCCTTGATTCTTTTGAGTCATGCGAGCTCCTTTGGTTCTAAGAAAACCTTTTGTGATTGTTTGAGAGATTGCGGTTTTTCCTCATACAGCTTCGGGACATCCGGAGTGGCGTTTCCTCCTTTTCGGTTGCCTGCCGCTACCAGGTGGCGTGGGCTCAGGCTGTAACTCCGGAAGCGTGGTAAGAAGTGCGGTATGATCCGGCACGGTGAGGTTCGGGCACGAAAAAAGCCGGGCGCGAACATCGTGAAGATATTTCGGCGACCCGGCTGTCTCGGTGAGACCCTTAGGCTTTCCGTCCCACCCTCGCGGGTGGTTTAGTATTGTCGTGTATCGGATTATTGGCGATCCCGTATCAGGACGGGATGCGGCTTTGTGGTGCTATGGCGTTACCTCAAGCGTCTACCCCCGAAAACGCGCGCAAAAAAGCCGGGCGCGAGTATCGTGAGTGATATTTCGGCGACCCGGCTGTCTCGGGGAGACCCTTAGGCTTTCCGTCCCACCCTCGCGGATGGTTTAGTATTATCGTGTACCACAGGTTTTGTAATTCTTGATAAATTTGCTATATCGCAAGTCGATAAAAATGGTCAACAAGAAAAAAATCGATTAAATCAGCTACATGGTTGTTTCGACATCTGTCACAGCGGAGAACCAGTACCTGACGGCGGCATGCTGATGTCAGGGCGAAATCGCACAATGAGCACGCGCTGAGAGGCAATGCCACGGTCTTAAGTTCCCGGATTCAGAGAGACGATGACCCAATGCCAGTGATGTCGTTTATTGAAACTTCTGCTCAATTTCACTCGATCTCTTACCTGGGTAGTAACAGTACCTTTATGAGTTGACTACGATTAGGTTACGCTACCCTGTTAGAAAAATAATGGCCCCGGGAGGTTTCCGGGGCTGCTTTTTTGAAGTCGGGGGGGCTCTGCTAGTTGAAGGCCGCCACCTGGTTCAATAGGGCGGTGCCGTCCGCTTCCCTCCCGTTGGAGCGGTAGAGGGTGGACAGATTGTAGAGCGTGATCCGGACCACGCCGTCCCGTCGGCCGGGGACCTGCGTGAAGGTTTGCAGGCAACGCTCGAACAGTTCCTGCGCCTGCCAAATTCGCCTGTAAGTTCAAGCTCACCGACCGGGACGCCATCATCTCCTGCCAGGCGCGGGTGGCCTGGACCAACGAGCCGGGGGCCCTGAAGAAACCGGAGCTCCCGGTCTGGTAGCTACAAGGGGAGCGAGGTCCTGCTCACCACGGTGCGCAGCGCGAAGGAGGACTGCACCCGCAAAACGCCCGGGAGGCCGGTCAGCTTGTTGTGCAGGCGCAGGTAATCGTCGGTGTCCTTGACGATGACCCGCAACAGGTAATCGACGTCGCCGGACATGAGGTAGCACTCCATCACCTCGGGCACGGTGGCGATGCCCTCCTCGAAACTGGAGAGCTTCTCCCGCTGCTGCCCGTCCAGCGTGACCCGCACGAAGACGTTGCCCGGCTTGCCGATCGCCCCCTGGTCCACCAGCATGACGTAGCGGTCGATGATGCCGCTTTGCTCCAGCATGCGCACCCGCCGCAGGCAGGCCGACTCCGACAGGCCGACCAGTTCGGCCAGCTGCACGTTGGAGAGGCGGCCGTCCTTTTGCAACTCGTTGAGAATGGCCCGATCAATCTTGTCTACGCTCTCCGGCGCAATATTCTTCATACGGATCCTTTCGAATCGAAATATTCTGCGAAAATCTAGCTCCTTTTATGGGGATTCGCAAGAAAAAAGCTGCCGCTTTTTGGTATGCTGGATGCTGCGATGAAGAGCCGCGCGGGGCCTGGCGCCGCTGGCCAAAACATGAGAGGGGAAGCGAAGATGATCGTCGGAATTCTGAAGGAAATCAAGGTGGAAGAGAATCGCGTCAGCATGACCCCGGCGGGGGTGGAGGTCATGGTGAGTCACGGGCACACCCTGCTGGTGGAGGCCGGTGCCGGCGCCGGGAGCGGCTTCGAGGACGACGCCTACCGCAGGGCCGGCGCCGAGATCGTGGCCACGCCCGCCGAGATCTACCGCCGCTGCGAGATGGTCATGCACGTCAAGGAGCCGCAGCCCAGCGAGTACGACCTGATCCGCGAGGGGCAGATCGTCTTCACCTACTTCCACTTCGCGGCGGCCGAGGGGCTGACCCGCGCCTTCATCAAGAGCAAGGGGGTCGCGGTCGCCTACGAGACCATCACCGGTGCGGGCAACTCGCTGCCGCTTTTGACCCCGATGAGCGAGGTGGCCGGGCGCATGGCGGCGCAGCAGGCGGCCAAGTACGCCGAGCGGGCCCAGGGGGGACGCGGCATTTTGCTGGGCGGGGTCCCCGGGGTCGCGCCGGCCACGGTCGTGGTCATCGGCGGCGGTGTGGTCGGTACCCACGCGGCTCAGATGGCCTGCGGCATGGGGGCGAAGGTGTATCTCCTGGACATGAGCCTGGAGCGCCTGCGCCATCTCTCCGAGGTGATGCCCAAGAACTGCTTCCCGGTGATGTCCTCGCCGGCCACCATCCGCGAGCTGGTCAAGGAGGCGGACGTGGTCATCGGGGCGGTCCTCGTGCACGGCGCCAAGGCGCCCAAGCTGGTGACCCGCGACATGCTGAAGACGATGAAGCCCGGTGCGGTGCTCGTGGACGTGGCCATCGACCAGGGAGGGTGCTTCGAGACCTCGCGTCCGACCACGCACCGCGAACCGACCTACCTCGAGGAGGGGGTGCTGCATTACTGCGTGGCCAACATGCCCGGCGCGGTGCCGCTCACCTCGACGGCGGCCCTCACCAACGCGACGCTCCCCTACGCGGTGGCGCTGGCGGACCGCGGCTGGCGGGAGGTGGCGCGCCAGAACCCCGGCGTGAAGGAAGGGGTCAACATCGCCCTGGGGCAGGTCACCTATCGCGGCGTCGCCGAGGCTTTCGGCCTCGACTACACCCCGGTGGACGAGGTGCTCGGCTAAGGGCTCCGGAAACCAGAACCACGAAGAGGCCAGCCGTCGATCGGCTGGCCTCTTTTTTTTAACCTGCGTGCGATGGGGCGTGCGGTCATTTCGCCCTCGGCACTTCCCTCACCCTGGCCCTCTCCCCAGGGGAGAGGGGAGGTGGACGGTGCCCGCCTTACGGCACCTTGAGGCGCAGCTTGCGCAGCACGCGGTCGTTCACCTGGAGCCTGATCTTGCGCGGGTCCAGCACCGGGACCTTCTGGTAGGGGCCGCTTCTCAACAGCGAGAGCGCGAGTTCCGCGGTCTGCACCCCCATGTCGTAGGGGTCGATGTCCAGCGAGGCCGCGGCGCCGTTTTTGAGGTACTGGCCGGTGAAGGTGACGGCGGGGATGCCCTGGGTCATGGAAAAAAGCAGCAGCGCCTCCACGTTCACCGTGGTCACCACCGTGCTGTCCGGCAAAAGCCACAAAAGATCCACCTCATTCTTGAGCTTTTCCAGTTTCCCCTGCAGTTCGCGCGAGTTGCGCACCGGTTCCAGGGTGAGGCTCACGTCGTGATCCTCCGCTTCCGCGGCGGCCCGTTTCAGGTACAGCCCCGAGAGCTTCGGGTCGTAGAGGACCCCGACCCGCTTGGCCCCGAGTTGCGCGAAGAGGTCCAGGTAGCGCCCGGGGGCGGCCACCATGGTCACCCCGCCGACGTGGTCGGGCTGGGATTTTTGGGACAGCGACAGGGACAGCATGGAGACCACCGGCACCTCCCTGATCTTGCGGCAGGCGATGAGCGCCTGGTCCCCGATGGCGACCACCAGCCTCGGGCGCTCCTCCCGGACCAGGCGCTGCACGTCCACCTCGGCGTAGTCGGAGAGCACCAGGGGCTGTTCGTTGTTCCTGGCGGCGGCGTGGAAGCCGCGCAGGGCCTCGGAGTAGACCGGGCTGCGGCTGGATTGCAGGATAAGGAGGTCCGAGGCGAGCGCCGGGGCGGCCAGCAGCCAGGTCAGCAGTATGCAAAGGAGCAGGGGGCGCATCAGAAGCGGAACCTCCCCCCGATTTCGAACCAGCGCGGCGCGGCCTGGTGGAAGTCGTACTGGTACAGCTTGGCGTCGAAGATGTTGCGCAGCGACAGGAACAGCTCCGGCGAGTTCTCCTGGGCCGGCGCCAGCTTCTGGTTCAGGTGCAGGTCAAAGAAGGTCGCCACCGGATGCGCGGTGGGATCATCGAGCCTCCAGTTGACGTAGTTGCCGGTGAGGACGCCGGTGAAGCCGGCCGCGGCGTTGTTGTAGCTGAGCGATCCCTTGGCGGCGTGGCGGGGGCCGCTTTGGTTGCTGTCGAGTTCTGCCCCGGTGTCGCGGTTTCTCGCGTCGGTGAAGGTGTAGGCGCCGGTCAGCGCGAAGCCGTGCCAGGACGAGGTGCGCAGTTCCAGGTCGATGCCGTGGCGGCGCTGCTTCACCTCGCGCAGCACGCCGGCCTGGTAGTCGTACTCCTGGACGTTCCAGACGTTGTTGTGAAACAGCATCCCCTTGAGCCAGAGGTAGGGAACCGCGCTGCTCTCCGCTCCCCACTGCACGGTGGCCACCTGCTGCAACTCGTGCTGCACCTCGCCGTTGGTCGAGCCGAAGAAGCTGATCATCGGCAGGCTGTAGCCGCGCGCGGCATAGCCGCGCAAGAGGGTGTTCTCCCCCAGGCGCACGGTGGCGCCCATGGTCGCGCTGAAGGGATCGTCGAGCAGGTTCAGGTGGTCGACGCGCACGCCGGGGAGCAGCGAGAGCCGGCCTATGGTGAAGGTGCCGTTGGCGTAGGCGGAGTAACGGGTAAGGGTGAGGTCGGCGTCGCTTCCCGGCGCGTGGCGCACCAGTTCGCGCTGGGTCACCCCGATCCTCTCGAACTCGACGCCTGCCTTCACCCCCTGGTGGGCGTCGCCCAGGTTCAAGGCGGCCGTGTACCCCTGGTGCACCTCGCGCGCCCGGGCGTTGAAGATGAGGAGGCTTTGGGAGATCAGGCTGCGGCGGTCTTCCGTGTCGCGCAGGCCGCCGCGGCCGGTGATATCGAGGCTCGCGCGCGCGGCAAGCGGCACCTGCAGGGCGAGGTAGCCGTCCAGGTAGCGTGTTGTGCCGGTCTGGGATATGTCGTAGCGTGTCGCTGTCAGGACCCCGGTGTCGGCGTAGCGGGCATCGAGCCCCAGGGTGGCCTTGGCGCCGCCTATGAAATTGTAGGTGATCTTGCCGAACCCGTGGCTGAAGTCGACGTTGTTGCCGGGGACGAGCCCGTCGGAGCGGATGGTGCCCCCGGTCAGGTAATAGCCGAACCCGTCGCTGGTGCCGCTCACCTCGCCCCTAAGGTCGCTGGTCGCCTTCTTGCCGATGGAGGCCGAGGCGAGGCCGGCGGCGCGGTCCGCCGCCGGGGACTTGGTGACGATGTTGATGACGCCCCCAAGCGCCGAGCCCCAGGCCGCGGACGCCGCCCCTTTGATCACCTCGATGCGCTCGACCATCTGGATCGGGATCATGCCGATGTGAGCCAGGTTTTCCGATGAGACGAAGTTCTGGGGCACCCCGTCGATCTGCACCAGGATGTGACGGTTCAGTGAGCCGAGGATGTCGTAGAGCAGGATTGCGCCGGGAGTCTGCAGCAGGTCAAGTTGCACGCCGGGGACCGTCTGCAGCACGTCGGCCACCGTGTGGGCGTTTAGGCGCGCGATTTCCTCGGCGGTGACCACGGTGACGTTTTCGGCGATGAGGGATGCGGGGCGGGGCAGGCGCGAGACACCGTCGGGCTCTTCCCCGGAGAGGCCGAGTGAACGGGTCACCTCGTCCCCTTCGTCTCCCCTGGCATGGAGCGGCGCCAGCGGGATCAGGAACAGCAGTGAGGCGAGCGATAATTTGCGGAGAAACTTACCAGTCAATATTTCTGCCCATCGAAAAAAGAACGTTGACAGCTGCATCTTTTTCTGGAAAAACTGGCACAAAAATGCTCGGTATACCTATCAGCTTAAGGGAAAGCTGTCAAAACAAATTCCATTAATACTATTTGTCTTTTTTTGTGGTTTGTTGTCCACATGTTTGTTGATAATCGTTAAGTGCACGCTATAGTTTTCACTGTTTGAGTTCAGAGTTTATCCTACAGTGTAGCTTCACTGTGATTGGGACCCCGCGCCGCGCGCCCTCGCGCGAGGCGCTTGCCGGATCCCGCGCGATCACGACCTCGCTGTCGCCCCCATGCCGCCGGGGCGGGGACGGCGGGGCGGGTCCAGCCCTAGAAGGCCTCCGAAATGAACAGGTTGTCGTTGCCCCAGCGCTTGTGCACCTTCCGCTCCAGCTTTCAGTTCAAGCTCTTCCTGCGCTTCACCCTCTTCTCCGCGGTCATCGCCGTCGTCTGCGGCACCCTGTTCGTCCTGCACCAGATCCACCAGAACAGGAGCCACGCCGAGCAGATGCTCCACCTGCAGGCGCGCGCCCTGGCCGACGCGGTGCGCCTCCCGCTGTACGCCGAGAGCGTCGAGCTCCTGGAGGGGCACGCCGCGGAGACCATGCGCCTTCCCGAGATCCGCGCCGTCGAGATCGTCAGCGCCCGCGGCAAGGTGCTGGTCAGGCTCCCCGCCTCCCTCCCCGGCCCCGCCGACGAGCTGATCCGCCAGAGGGCCGAGGTGCACGGCCATCCCCTGACCGTTGCACCGGAGCAGGCCCTCTCCGGGGAGCAGGCGGCGCCGGGGGACCTGGTCGGCGAGGTGCGCCTTTACCGCGGCACCGATGACCTGTGGCGGGAGGGACGCCGCCTGGCGGCCCTGAGCGTGGTGCTGGCGACCGGTTGCTGGCTCTTCGTGAGCCTCTCCTGCTACCTGATCCTGAGAAGGGTGACTGCCTCCTTCAACACGCTGATGCGGGGGATGGAGAAGGTCCACGGCGGGGACTACGTCTCGCGCATCGAGATCGTTTCCGACGACGAGCCCGGGCGCGCCTCCGCCTCGCTGAACGAGCTGGCCGAGTCGCTGCGGCAGCGCGAAGAGGAAAACCGCCGTCTGCACGCCGAACTCATGGCCGCCATGGAGTACGAGATCGCCTCCAAGGAGCAGCTGGTCTCCATCAACCTGGACCTGGAGATGGAGATCGAGCAGAGGACCCAGGCGCGCCAGGAGCTGAAGAACCTGGTGCAGCAGCTCCCCCTGGGGATCGTCTGGTCCGACGAGCAGGGCGAGATCGAGTACCTCAACTCCTTCATGCTGGACACCTTCGGCTACGGCGCCGACGAAGTCCCCGACGTCAACGCGCTCTTCGCCCTGCTCTGCCCGGATGAGAACCACCGCGCCGCCGTGCTGGAGAAGCGCGCCGCCGCCATCGCGGCATGGGAGCAGGGGAACCTGGTCACCTTCTACGAGGTCACCGCCGTGTGCCGGGACGGCTCCCCGCGCCACCTGAACTGCAGCAACCAGCGCTCCGGCACCCGGATCGTCGACATCATGATCGACATGACCGAGCGCGAGCTGTTGCAGCAGCAGCTGGTCCGGAACCAGAAACTGGAATCGATCGGGGTGCTGGCCGGCGGCATCGCCCACAACTTCAACAACGCCCTCACCGGCGTGCTCGGCTACATCTCCTTCGCCAAGAAGTTCCTGGACCCGGGACACGGCGCACACGAGCTGTTGCTGCAGGCGGAGAAGGCGACCATGCGCGCCGCCGGCTTCGCCAACCAGCTCCTCTCCTTCGCCAAGGGGGGGACGCCGCTGCGCAAGGGGGTCCCGGTCGCGGCGCTGGTCGAGGAATCGGTGCGCTTCTCCACCAAGGGGACCAACGTCAGCGCGAGCCTCGAGCTCCCCGCGGACCTGCCGCCGGTCTTCGTGGACGACGGGCAGATGCGCCAGGCCTTCAACTGCATCTGCATCAACGCGGTGCAGGCGATGCCGGAGGGGGGGAGGTTCGTCGTGCGGGGGAGGCGGGTCTGCGGCGAGGGGGACCGGCTGCCGGCCCCGCTGTGCGGCTGCTACGTGGAGCTTTCCTTCCAGGACCAGGGGTGCGGCATCCGCGACGAGCACAAGTCCAGCATCTTCACCCCCTACTTCACCACCAAGGCGCAACTGGGGACGGGGCTGGGGCTGGCCACCGTGCACTCCATCATCGCCAGGCACGGCGGACTGATCACCTTCGACAGCCAGTGGGGCAGGGGGACCACCTTCACCGTCTACCTCCCGGTGTTCTCCCTGGAGCCGCCGGCGCCCGAGCCCCGGGCATAAAAAAGCAGCCAGGCCGGGAGAGAGTCGGCGCTGGCTGCATAAGTAAATAACAGGTTCGGTGGCAGGGGCTTTCCCCCTACGCTGTCGGTTACCCCCGGGTGATCTTCGCCTTGCTCTTCAGTTCCTCGACGAACGCGGTCACCTGCTGCCTGACCTTTTCCGCCTTCAGGTACTCGAATATCTTCGCCTTGGCCTCGTCGTAGCTCACCTTGCTCGCCTCGTGCCTCTCGGCCAGCTTGATGATGTGGAAGCCGAACTGGCTCTCCACCACCTGGCTGATCTCCCCCGGTTTCAAGTCGAATACGGCCTTCTCGAAGGGGGGAACCATCTGGCCCCGGCCGAAGGTCCCCAGGTCGCCGCCCACGGTGGCACTCGGGCACCCCGACTCGGCCTTGGCCACGGCGGCGAAATCCTCACCACCCTTGACCCGCTTCAAAAGCGCCTCCGCCTTCTCCTTCGCCTTCGCCTTCTCCTCCGCGCTCCCCTTGGGGTCGACCTTCACCAGGATGTGGCTCGCCCGCGCGTTCTCGGGGCGGGTGAAGTACTTGGCCAGGTTGTCCTGGTAGAACTTCTGGGCCTCGGCGTCGCTCACCTGCACCTTGGCGGCGAAGCGCTCCTCGATGAAGGTGTTGATCACGATGCTCTTGCGCGCGTTCCTGGTCATTTCCGCCACGGTCATCCCGCTACCCTTGAGCGCCTCCTCGAAGGCGTCCGGGTTCGGGTAGGCCGCCTTGCTCTCGGCGATCTTCTTCTCCACCTGCTGGTCGAGGTCCTTGATCTCGGTCTTGGCGGCCTCCTGGTAGAGGAGCTCGGCCATGGTCAGCTGGTCCAGGGCGGCCTGGGTGGCCTGCTGCATGGCCTGGGGGGGGAGTTGCTGCTGCTGTCCGCTTTGGGACAGGAGCACGCGGGTGGCGCGCTCGACCTCGGTACGGGTTATGGCGACCCCGTTCACGGTCTGCACCGCGTCCTTCACCTCGGCCGCCTGGGCCTGCGGCGCCGGGGTGGGCACCGCGGCCTTGTTGGCGCCGGCGCAGCCGGCGAGGCAGAGAAGCGCTGCGGTGGTCGATGCGATGCTCGTGGTGATCCTCTTCATTGCACGGTCTCCTTTTGGGCAACGGTAACTGTCGGTAGGGAAGTTGCCGGGGAGGGAGGCTGTTCCCCCCGCCGGGACGCCGGTAACCTTAGCAAATCCGAAGCCAAGTTTGTCATCAATTTAAATATTAAGTTTTAGCGATACTTTGCGCGGCCGCGCCCGGCGGCGGCGCTCCCTCGGTTGCGGGAAAACCCCCACCCTCCCGACCATGCCGGCGAGGGGTGGGGCATTTGCCCCACCCCGGTCGCACCCTTTTCCCGCCGCCCCGCGTCAGCTTTGGGCAAATGCCGATTGGCCCCATTTTCGCATTGACTTCCGGCAGCTTATGGGTTAACAACACGTCACTTCGCATATAGGTATAATTGTATATGTGTCAGATCCCCCAGTCCCGGCCCCGCCAGCGGACCGGTCCCCGAGGAAGCCGTTCATGAAACCATATCTCGTACTGCTGCCCCTGGTCCTCCTCCTCGCCGCCACGACCGCGGCGGCCGCGGAGAACTGCCTTGCCGGGGGGTGCCATGCCAAGATCGCCTCGTTCAAGCACCCGCACCAGCCGGCCCGGGGGGGCTGTCTCTCCTGTCACCTGCAAAAAATAAAGGAGCACCCGCGCCAGCAGGGGAAGAGCTTCGAGCTGTCCGGCAAGGGGAGCGCCCTGTGCGCCACCTGCCACGACGCCATCGGCAAGAAGAAGATCGTGCACCCGCCGGTGAAGGAGGGGGACTGCACCTCCTGCCACAACCCGCACGGCGGCAACGGCAAGTACCTCACCGAGGCGGACGAGGACCAGAAGGAGCTCTGCTTCGGCTGCCACGACGCGGCTCCCTTCAAGAAGGCGCACGTGCACGGCCCGGTCGCGGAGGGGGCCTGCACCGCCTGCCACGACCCGCACGAGTCCAACCAGAAGCGGCTCATGAAGGGTGAGGTGAAGGAGCTTTGCCTGAAATGCCACGAGGACTTCGCCAAGGGGATGAGGGAGGCGGCGCGCGTGCACGGGCCGGTCAAGGACGCCCCCTGCACCTCCTGCCACGACCCGCACTCCTCGGTAAACCCCTCCCTGTTGAAGGAGAAGATGCCGGACCTCTGCATCGGCTGTCACAAGGAGATCGGCAAGAGGATCAAGGGGGCCAAGCTGATGCACAAGCCGCTCACCGACGCCAAGGGGTGCAGCAACTGCCACTCCACCCATTTCTCCGCCGCCAAGGGGCTCATGGCCGGGGATCAGAGGAGCATCTGCCTTGGCTGCCATGGCGGCAAGCCGCTGGGGAACCCGCCGCTTAGGGAGGTCGCCAAGGAGTTCGGCAAGGGGAAGAAGCTGCACGGTCCCCTGAAGGAGGGAAAGTGCGACGGCTGCCATGACCCGCACGCCTCGGACTACCGCCGCCTTTTGCTCGGCAACTATCCGACCTCCTTCTACGCGCCGTACCGGGAGGGTGGCTACGACCTCTGCCTGCGCTGCCACGACAAGAACATGCTGCGTTACCCGGACACCACGGTCTATACCAAGTTCCGAAACGGCGACCGCAACCTCCACTACGTGCACGTGGCCAACCGCATCAAGGGGCGCTCCTGCCTGGCCTGCCACGAGACCCATGGCTCCGACGGCGACAAGCTGATCAACCCCGAGGGGGCGCACTTCGGGCAGTGGCAGGTGAAAACCCGCCTGAAGCTCACCGCCAACGGCGGCAGCTGCGCGCCGGGGTGCCACTGGGCCTACAGGTACGACCGGGTCAACCCGGTCAACTACGCGAAGCCTGAGGCGGCGCCGGCCAAGTCCGACGCCAAGCCCGGCGCGAAGCCCGGCCCCGCCAAGTAAAAGGGCCCCGCACCCTAACCCGCACGCCGCATCCGCATCCCCCGCCGCCCTCCAGGCCGCGGGGGATTTTTTTGGTCCGCGGCGGGCTCAAAAACCCACCGCAAGACCCACTGTGGGTGATCTCACCCACCGCCTTCGCTCCCCGCCCGACCCGACTCCACACCTCCATCTATGTGATTTCAATCACTTGAGCGAAAAGCGCGATCTGGCACGGAGGTTGCTCATAGGTTTGGCACTTGCTAATTCCGTTGCCCCTCTGGGGGGAGGGGCCGCGGTCTTTAATCAAAGTGAAAAACAAAGTTGCAGTGAGAGAGCCGAGCAGCGAGATTTTCACTAACTTACCAAATCGGAGGATCAGGAAATGAAAAAGCAATTCGTAGCAGCTGCAGCAGTTGCAGGTCTCGCGCTCGGCGCGGTCGTGGCCCAGGGGGCGGACTCCAAGGGCGCAGGCATCAAGAACTCCGTTCACGACCTGAGCGGTTACGGCACCGGCGCCACCGCCACCAGCTACGTGAAGACCGTCGACCCGGGCAAGCGTCTGTGCGCGTACTGCCACACCCCGCACCACTCCGCGTTCAACAACCAGGACCTCGCGGCTGAAATCAGCTACCTCGGCCTGGACGCCACCAGCGGCCTTGGGACCACCGCAGCTTCCTACAAGATCTATGCGCCGCTTTGGAGCCGCACCGACGTCCGTAACGGCGGCTACGGCACCTACGTGAGCCAGACTTTCGACCCGGAGCGCCAGAACAAGGTGTACGATCCGCTCATCGGACCGTCCCGTCTCTGCCTCTCCTGCCATGACGGCAGCATCGCCATCGACTCCTACTACGGCCAGACCGTCACCAACCCGGTCACCACCGGCGACGCCTTCAACACCGCCCTGGGCGGCGGCGGCGTCAACTCCATCGGTATCGCGGGCGGCTACAGCGCCATGGCCGGCACCGGCGGCCTCACCAACGACCACCCGATCGGGATGCGCTACAGCGACTACCAGGGCAAGCAGGATCCCAACGGCACCGACTACGAGCTGAACGTCACCACCAAGACCTTCACCGCCACCGACGGCAGCGCCGGCAAGACCATCTCCTCCGTTCTCTACACCGACCCGTCCGACACCAACGTGAACGGCTTCGTAACCTGCGCCTCCTGCCACGACGTCCACAACGGCAACGCCGTGGGCAACAAGGCTCCGGAAGGCAACATGCGCGGCTTCCTGCTCTACGGCAGCCAGGTGCAGTCCTCCTTCTGCCTGACCTGCCACAACAAGTAAGCCAAACGGTATCCGCAGTCCCGAAGGCCGCCACTCCGTGGCGGCCTTTTTTATGGATACGTTTGATTAACACGCCGACATTTCGCTTCACATTTTACCGTCATTGCTATATATATCGGATCGCTTATATTCTGCGCCAGGAGGGGTTATGTCACACAGGATCGGAACAGCCATCTTCATCGTTTCTCTCTGGTCGGCTCTGTTGGGAGGGTGCGCGTCCGGCCCCACCAAGATCACCCAGTTCTGGCCTCCGGCCCCCGACATGCCGCGCATACAGTACCTGACCAAGATCTCCGATTCCACCGACGTGGTGCCCAAGAAGTCGGTTTCCCTGCTCGACCTCAAGGAGAGCCAGGTGGAAACGATCCCCCTGGTGAAGCCCTATGGCATCGCGGTGCACAAGGGGGCCCTGTACATCTGCGACACCGTGCAGTCCCAGGTGGTGATCTACGACCTCCCCAGGCAGAAGGCCTCGCTGCTCAAGGGGAACAAGGGCGAGGGGAAACTGATGAAGCCGATCGCCGTCGCCGTGGACGCCGAGGGGAACGTGTACGTGGCGGACTCGGCACGCAAGAAGGTGGTGAAATTCGCCGCCGACGGCTCCTTCGCCGGGACCGTGGGCGAGGAGGATATGAAGCCCGTGGGGGTCGCGGTCGACGACATCAACCTCTACATCCTCGATTCCGGCAACGGCCTGGTCCGGGTCTTCGACCGCCGCACCTCGAACCCGGTGCGCAGCTACGGCAACGAGGGGGACGAGCGGGGGCGCCTGTTCACCCCGCTGGCCATCGGCCTGGACGGCAAGGGAGGGGTCTACGTCACCAACCTTGACGGGCGCGTGGTCCACTTCGACCGCGACGGCCACCCCCTGAGGATGTTCGGCAAGATGGGAGCGGGTCCCGCCGACTACAACCGCCCCCGTTCCATCGTGTTCGACAAGGCCGGCACCATGTACATCGTCGACGCGGCGAGCCAGAACGTGCGTCTGCTCGACGAGAACTTCCAGCTGCTCATGTCCTTCGGCGAGCCCGGCACCCCCGCCTCGCTCAACGTCCCGGCGGGAATGGCGGTCAGCGACGACGACCTCGACTACTACCAGAAGTTCGCCGCTCCCGATTTCGTGGTGGAGCGGGTGCTGTTCGTGGTGAGCCAGTTCGGCACGCACAAGATCAGCGCCTATGGCCTGGGCAAGAAGCAGGGGGTCGACTACGACGCCCTGGTGAAGGAGCGGCAGCAGCAGATCCGCAAGATGGAGGAGAACCTCGCCAAGGAAGAGGAGAAAAAGAAGGAGAAGGAGAAGGCGCCAGAGGCGCAGCCAGCCGCTGCGGCAGGGGCTCCCGCCCCCGCGAAGTAACCTCGGGGACGCCGCCGGCATGAGCAGCCTCTTTTCTCGATCGATCCTGGCCCTGGTGGCGGTGGCGCTTCTTTGCGGCTGCGAGCCCGCGGCCACGCACCGGTTCCTGACCACCTTCTTCGACGAGGTCCCGGCGCTTCCCCCCGTGGAGCAGTACTGCGAGGAGGTGCTGGAGCAAAAGGCGGCGCGGGCCGAATCCGGCAAAGGGGCGACGGCCCAGGCGCCGGTGTACCAGCCGAGCATCCATCCCCCCTACGCCGAGAAGCGTTGCAACGGCTGCCACGAGGCGGAGAAAACCACCATAAGCGGTCTGCTCAAGCCCGAGACCGAGCTCTGTTTCATGTGCCACCCCAACATCCTGAAGCACCGCTACGCCCACGGCCCGGCGGCCGAGGGGGAGTGTCTTGGGTGTCATCTCCCCCATGAGGGGTCGTACCCCTCCCTCCTGGCGCGGGACCCGCTCAAGCTGTGCCAGAAGTGCCACAGCGAGGAGCGCAGCGCCGCCGGCATGCATGACAAGATCCAGGCCAAAGGAGTCCGGTGTATCGACTGCCACGATCCCCATTCGGGCGACTCCAGGTACTTCCTGAAGTGAAAAAGGTATGAGTTCGATGGGGATGGTGCAGCGACTGCGGTGCGGTGGAAAAAAGGGGGGGGGCAGGGTCCCGGCCGTGGCGCCGTCCTTCGTCCTGGCGCTTTGCCTCGTCGTTTGCTGGCGCGACGACGCCCGCGCGCTCTCCGTCTTCGCCGTCCGCGACTTCTACCATTCGGTCGGGGGCGGGTACAACATCAGCAACTCCAAGGCGGTCAGCCGCGACTTCTCCAGCAGCCAAACCACCCAGGAATCGATCGAGGACTACAACGCCGGCTTCGCCTACTATCTCGTCTCTCCGCTGCTTTTGAAGGGGCAGTCGTCCTTCGATCTCGAGTGGCAGCAAAACGGGACCAACGACGAACTGGGCGACCGGAAAACGTCCCAGTTCCAGGTGCACTACAACATCTTCGGCCAGCTGCTGCCCCTGTCGGCCATGCCGGCCGCGTTCAGCGCCGCCTCGAGCCGGCAGACCATCTCGCCCCCCTTTAGCCCCTCCTACCAGTCGGAAACGGACATCCGCACCGCCCATCTCTCGGTCCAGAACAAGTACGTCCCGGCGTCGATGAGCTTCACCCAGCAGACGCAGCAGACCAGCGGCCTCGCCGTCAACACGAGGCAATCAAGCGACAGCCTGAGCTTCAACGCGGTCCCCGACCTGCAGGAGTTCGGCAAGATCACCCTGGCCGCGAGCCTCGCCAAGAGCGATTCGAGCGTGCTGCGAGGTGCCGCCGGGGGGGAGAGCAGGACCGGCATGGTGCAGGCGGGGTACCAGGGGGAATGGCACACCGACGCCGGCCTGGCGCGCCACCTCACCCTGAACAGCTCCTTGCAGCAGACCGCCGGGATCTACACCCTCGACAGTTCCAGCCTCAACGGTTTCCTGGGGTGGCAGTTCGGCAAGAAGCTCGACGGCAGTGTCAGCGCCTTCAGCAGCAAGAACCGCTCGGAGTCGGCTTCCAGCGACAACCGCGGCGTGTCGGCGCAACTGCAGCAGACGCTGATGGGGAGTCTCACCACGGGGGTGAGCGTCTCCGCCACCAGCGAGGAGTTCGACCGGGGCAGCAACAACTCCTACAACGCCGGCCTGTCCTTCAGCTACCGCAAGAAACTCCCCGAGGCGAGCGCCTTCAGCGCGTCGTACTCCTACGGCAAGGGGCTTTTGGAGCGCAACGGCGACGTCGCCACGGTCAGCGTCCTGAACGAACAGTGGACCATCCCGGCCGACCTCTTGCGGCACATCACCCTCGCGCACCCAAGCTTCGACCCCGCCACGCTCGAGGTGAAGGGGGCCCAGTCGCTGCTCACCTACCCGGCGTCGTACTACAAGGTGGTCGCCGACGGCATCGAGCTCCTCAACACCTTTCCCGGCGACACCGACGTGCTCATCTCCTACAGCTACCGCCAGGACCCCGGCATCTCCACCGTTTCAACCAGCCACGGCTTCAACAGCGCGCTCGACCTGTACGGCAGCAAGTACCGCATCTACCTCAACGCGCACATGTCCGACACGAGCCTGCGCAAGGGGGACGCCACCGGCCTCACCCTCACCGAAACCCGTCACGTCGACACCGGGGCGACGGCGAGACTCAAGCGCCACACCCTCTCGGCGGAAACCGGGTACGACAAGGGGTACGCCGGCGACGTCTACTACCTGAGCACCTCCTGGCGCTACGGCGGTCCCTTCGCCTACGGCGACCTCACCCTGTCGGCGGCCGACCGCTGGAGCACCCTCTCCTCCGACTCGGGAGCGTCGTTCTGGTCCAACAGCGCCACCTTGCAGAGCTCGTACCGGCGCGCCTTCGGCAGGCTCCTCGGCAGTTTCACCGCCAACTACGCCAACGTCCTGCTCCAGGGGGGGGCGATGTCGCACAGCACCAACCTCGGGGCCAACGTGGAGGGGAAGTTCGGCAAGTTGTCGGCGGTGCTCAACTCCAACCTCTCCTGGACCTACTCCGGCGCGGGGTGGTCGGTCGGCGAGGGTATCGGCATCTCCCTCAGGAGGTCGTTTTGATCGCATCGGCAAAGAGCATGAAATGGTTCCTCTCCCGCATGGTGTTCGTGCTGCTTCTTAGCGGTATCTGCCTGCCGCTGGCCTGCTGCGTGGCCCCCAAGGGTGGGCAGGTGCGCAGCCGGGTCTGGCCGCCGGGACCAAACCCCGCCCGCATCGTCTGGACCGGCGCGGCCAGGGCGCCCCAGGACCTGGAGATCACCCCCGGCTTCTGGGAGGGGATCTGGCGCAGGGTCGCCGGTGACCAGCAGGAGGGACTCTCCCGCCCCTACGGCGTCCACGCCGACTGCCGGCAACGCATCCTGGTGGTCGACCCGCTCAAGAAGGGGGTGCACCTCTTCGACCGCGACCAGAAGCGCTACTACTTCATCGGGGGGGGCGGCCCCTTCAGGCACCCGATCGGCGTCACCGAGGACGAGGACAACGTCGCCTACGTCACCGACGCCGCGGCGGGCGCCGTGTACCGGTTCAACCTGGGCGAGCGCGTGCCGACCCCCTTCGTGGAGGGGCTGAAACGGCCGACCGGCATCGTCTACAACCCGCGCAACAAGCTCATCTACGTGACCGACACGCTGGCGGGGGAGGTGGTGGGGTACGACCGCAAGGGGAAGGAGGCGCTCCGTTTCGGGCGGATCGGCAGCGGCAAGGGGGAATTCAACCTCCCCACCGACCTGGCCGTCGACACCGAGGGGAGGATCTACGTCACCGATCCCCTGAACGCCCGCATCCAGATCTTCACCAGCGCCGGGGGGTACCTGAAGCAGTTCGGGGAAGCCGGCGACACCCCCGGCTATTTCGGCAAGGCCAAGGGGATCGCGGTCAACAGCGAGGGGCACATCTACGTCTGCGACGCCATGTACGACCGGATCCAGGTCTTCGACTTCCAGGGGAGGCTCCTGCTCACCTTCGGCACGACCGGCAGCGGGCAGGGGGAGTTCTGGATGCCGTCGGGCATCGCCATCGACAAGGACGACAACATCTACATCGCCGACACCTTCAACAACCGCATCCAGCTTTTGGGGTACGTATGGCTGGATTGACGGGCGGCAGAGGAAACAAGGACATGGTCGCCACCAACTCGACGAGATCCCTGACACGCTGGGGTCTTTTGCTACTCGTGACGCTCCTGCCCGGAGTCGCCCTGGCGGCCGGGGAGGGGATCCTCCATACCAGGCACAACCTCTCGGTGAGCGGGCCCGGGCCGATCAAGGCCGAGTCCGAGGTGCAGGTCTGCATCTTCTGCCACACCCCGCACCATGCCAGCGACGTGAAGCCGCTCTGGAGCCGCCCCGAGGTGCGCACCCACTACGACGTCTACTCCTCGTCGACCCGGTTCGCCAAGCCCGGGCAGCCGACCGGCTCCTCGAGGCTTTGCCTCTCCTGCCACGACGGCACCATCGCGGTCGGCTCCCTGATCAACAACGTCACCATCCCGATGGCCGGCGGCTTCACCACCATCCCCATCGATCGCCCCAGCAACCTGGGAGGAACCACGGGGAGCGACCTCACCAACGATCATCCCGTCTCGTTCCGGTACGATACCGACCTCGCCACCCGCGACACCCGCCTGCGGCTGCCGTCGCAACTGGACCCCAAGCTGAAGCTGGACCCGGGGCAGAACATCCAGTGCACCACCTGCCACAACCCCCACGCCGACCCCTACGGCAAGTTCCTGGTGATGAACAACGCCGGGTCGGCGCTCTGCACCGCCTGCCACCTGGTCGACGGCTGGAGCGGTTCCGTGCACGCCACCAACGTGTCGACCGCGGTCAAGGGGTGCGGCAACTGCCACGTCCCGCACAACGCCAAGGCGCCGCAACGGCTCATGAAGGAGTACCCCGAGGAGCAGGTCTGCTTCCCCTGCCACTCGGCCGGCGGGGTGGGGGCCGACATCCAGGACGTCATGGCCCTGAACTACCGGCACCGCGTCGCCGACACGGCGGGGGTGCATGATGAGGCGGAAAATACGCTGAGCTTCCAAAAACACGCGGAGTGCGAGGACTGCCACAACCCCCACGCCCCGCAGTACACGGGGGCCTCGGCCCCGGTGGTGGTGGGCGCCCTGGCGGGGGTGAAGGGGATTTCCCTGGCCGGCGAGGTGAAGACCAAGGCGGACTACGAGTACGAGATCTGTTTCAAGTGCCACGCGGACAAGGCCTTCGCCGGGACCTCGATCACCCGCCAGGTGGACACGCTCAACACCCGCTTCGAGTTCTCGCTCGACGCCCCCTCGTTCCACCCGGTGGAAGGGCCGGGCAAGGGGGGCGACGTGCCGAGCCTGCGCACCGACCTCGGGCTGAGCAGCTCCAGCGTCATCTACTGCTCGGACTGCCACGGCAGCGACCAGAGCCGGAAAGGGGGGGGGACCGGCCCCAACGGGCCCCATGGCTCGAGCTACAAGCACCTCCTGCTCAGAAACTACGACACCGACTTCTATCCCCAAAGCTACAGCGACGCCAACTACGCCCTGTGCTTCCGCTGCCACTACCAGCAGCGGCTCTTCGACGCGACCTCGCCGTTCTCGGTGACCGCCACCGGGCTCTCCCTGCACAACGTCCACGTGGTGCAGCAGGGGGTTCCCTGCTTCATCTGCCACGACCCGCACGGGGTGAGCCGGGTCAACGGCGGCAGCGAGCAGCATAACGCGCACCTCATCAACTTCGCCACCAACTTCGGCATCGTGGCCAGCTACGACTCGACCGCCACCCCCAAGAACTGCACCTCCAACTGCCACTCGTCCAACCCCAGAAGCTACGGTCCGGGCGCTCCCGCCGGCCGCGTCCTTCCCAGAACGAAAAAGCCCGCGCTGCGCCCCTTCTAGGGAGCGCCGCGCGGGCCCTTTACGCCACGCCTCGTCCGAGGCTACTGGATGACCACGGTGTTGTCGGCCGCCGAGTAGTCGAGCACGACGTCGTTGTCATCGAAGCTCACGCTCATCTGGAACACCTGCTGCGCGCCCCCCTGCGCCACGGCCTGCAACGGCGGGGCGGTCCAGTACTGCCAGGTCTGCGCCGCCCCCCCCGTTTGTCCCAGCGCCCTTCTCTGCACCGCGTTGGGCACCCCGATCTTTTCCAGGATCTCCTTCTGGGTTGTCTTCCCCTTCACGATCACCTCTTTGGCCCACGCCACCGAGAGCTTGCGCTCGCTTTTTTGAGCTTCGACCTTGGCGTTTTGCGCCGGGGCGTGCGCGCAGGCACCCAGCAGCAGCAACGCCAGCACCAGAGACATCTTTTTCATCTGCGACTCCTCCTGTAGATTCGAAATGCCGGAACTTGAATATGCAAATATTCAGCCGGAAAAGGGGGCGACGTGGTTACGGCTGGTTAGCGGCCTGGCCTTGACCCGTGGCGGCGCCGGCCGTGGGTCTTTTCCCCCAGCTAGGTTATATCACCCCGCGGCATGCCCCACCGCCCCGGCGCGGTTCGCCCCGCCCCTGGGGCGTTCACCCCAGGGGCGCTGGGGGGGGCGGCTCACCCCGGGGAAGCTCCCGCCATTGCTCGCCGCGCGTGGCAGTAAGCCGGAAATGGTCTTGTGATTCAAGCTGTTTGCCGCCCCGCCGCGGCGCCGGCTCCCCTCCCTTCGCCACCGTGACGACCAGATTAATTACGCGATTTGAATATATTGGTACCGCTATTGCTAAAGGTTGTTACGGCTCTCTAAAACTCGTTGTGGCTTCACCGCGGTACCCCGCACCCCTGCACCCCCCGAAAAACGCAGGAAGGACGGGTGGAAGATGTGATGAAGGTTGTCAAATTCAATCAAAAAAGGAACCACTCATGAAGAGAACGAAAAAGATCAGTTCGCTTCTGACGGTTACAGCAGCGGCGGCAGGGGTTGCCATGGGCGCGAGCATCGCCATGGCAGCGCACCCGCCGGTCCAGCTGTACACCTACGAAGAAGTGGCTCAGCAGATGGGCTTCCCGAAAGCACCGGTCATGGTCGACCGGGTGACCAAGCAGGGCATGCCCTACTCCCCGAAGCAGACCTGCTTCGGCGACCAGAACGGCGTCGCCTGCCACGGCACCACCCAGGACGGCGCGAGCGCCAAGCTCAAAGTCGACTACGACGGCATCTCCAAGCACGCCTACCACGCCGCCCTCGGTTTCAACGAGTGGATGGACAACTCCAAGAGCGGCCTGTTCGTGAGCACCGGCACCGCCGACCTGGTACCCGCGGGTACCCAGACCGGCCTCGCCGCCAACAAGCCCTGGGTCCAGTCCCACGGGCACAACGGCAAGTGGTGACCGCCTTCTCTCCGCCAGGTGGCGGATTATCAGAAAGACAGCACCGGTCATCACATCAACTACATGAATTCTGGCGCCAACGCCTTTGAGAACTTCCGCCTCGGCGGCAACAACTACCCGAAGGTCGACATGTCCCTGTGGGACCAGGCGACCATGTGCGCCACCTGCCACGTGGGCGGCGTCTTCTACGAGCAGGACAGGGAAGGGAACCGTCTCCCCGCCAAGACCATGGCTGACTGGGGTCCGTCCATCATGGACAACACCCAGCCGCCGGCGAGCCTGAACCCGATCACCGCCACCGTCTGGGAGAACTACGACCCCGCGACCGGCAAGGACCAGTCCTTCGTCACCATGTCCCCGTGGGTCTACCCGGTCTACATGGGTCGCGGCGGCGCGCCCGACCCGACCCTGCCGGGCGGCGGACCGATGACGGTTCCCAACGGCTGGGGCGTCAACGCCACCATGGCCAACCCCAACGGCGGCTCCAGCTACACCGTGGTCAACAAGCAGCTCATGATGCCCAACGTGAAGGAGATGGACTGCCTCTTCTGCCACCTGAAGGGTTACGACAACGTCATGGCCTCGGTCATGGTCCAGGCCGGCTCCCTCTCGGCCACCCCGACCACCGGCGCCGGTCTCTTCGACATGTTCTCGCTCTCCCAGACCTTCATGGGGTATGACCCGAACAACGGCAAGACCTCCTTCGTCAAGATCAGCGACACCCCGATGGGCGGCATGCTGGGCCAGATGGGCTTCGCGAGCTACTCCTCGCACGAGCTGGTCTTCCTGACCGCCAAGGTCACCGACAACATCAAAGGGAAGCCCGACGAGAACAACTGCCACCAGTGCCACGCCACCAAGACCCTCAAGAACTTCCCCGAGATGTTCGGCGTCACCGGCGGCAGCACCGGCTTCCTCTCCTCCGCCCCGATGGTGTACGACCCGGCTTACGGCGTCGGCCCCCTGGGCAAGAGGATGGTCAACTACGACATCAACTCCCCGTTCATGCAGACCGGCACCTCCCCGAAAATCACCGCCGACAACTTCATGAACTTCATGATGCCGGGCCTCACCTACCTGCAGGCCAACGGTCCGTCTCCGTTCAACACCCTGGGCGACGGCGAGCTGGGCGGCGGCAACATGGCCATGACCGGTCCGCTGTACTACTACACCATGACCGGCCAGGCCGACCAGAACACCCTGAAGAAGTCCACCATGCCGTTCCCCCGCGCCGAGTGGTTCAAGCGCGGTGACGCATGGCAGGCCGGCCAGGACGTTCACGGCAACTTCGGTTGCGCCGGCTGCCACTTCACCGGCAACTCGACCGACAAGAACATGTGCGACCCGGCCCGCGGTTTCGACGCGGCCTCGACCATCCAGGACGGCCTGCCGGCCTTCAAGGAGCGTCAGCCCGTCATCGAGGGTGGCGACGTAGCCGCCACCATCAAAAAGCACGACACCCGCAACACCATCAAGCGTTGCGAGTTCTGCCACGTGACCGGTACCGACTACCAGGGCAACCCGATCGAAACCTTCGGCGCACCCAACCCGAACACCGCTCACGCCAACGCCGGCCTGCTCGCCAACATCAACCAGATGGTTGACAAGATGGGTCTGCACGGCGACTTCGGCGGCAAAGGCGTGCCCAGGGAGTCCAACTTCACCTCCCAGGAGAACGGCACCACCGCCGGCGGCACCATCCTGAGCCGCGGTAACCACCTCGACGTCATGGACTGCACCGTCTGCCACGTGAACAAGGTGAGCATGGCGGTCCGTTCGCTGGACGCCTCCTCCGGCATGCGCTTCCCGGCCATCGTCGGTACCGACCCCTCCAGGGGTATGCTCGGTCTCTTCGAGGACCCGACCGGCATGGGTGCCGATGTCACCAAAATGGGCGGCAAGCTCCAGAACTGGAAACCGGTGGCCATGTGGCAGCCGTACGGCAACATGGAACTGCCGCTGTCCATGGGCAACACCCCGAAAAACGACTTGAAGTTCCGTCGCAAGCTGTACCTCACCAACCCGATCACCGCCGTGCTCTGGAACAACGAGAGCGGCTCCGTCGACGCCAACGGCGACGGCGTGCCGGGCGGCCTGCTCATCGGCGACGACCCGGTCACCGGCCAGCCGACCGCCGAGACCAAGCCGTCCCTCAAAGGCTACCGCGACATCTTCACCGGCGACGTCCCGGACGCGAACAACACCTCCGGCTTCGAGAAGCCGATCTTCGACCCGTGGGCCATGCGTGACCTGAAGTCCGGCTTCAACTTCGTCCCGGGTCCGCTCTCCGTCATCTCCACAGGCTTCGGCGGCTTCGGCACCCCGGCCGGCAAGACCGACCCGACCGGCGGCGCCTACCAGAGCCTCTACGGTCCGAACGGCATGTTCGCCAACGACAACTGGAAGTACGCCTCCGTCTGGAGCGGCGCGGTCGTCTTCACCGAGCCGGACCAGATCCGCGGCTACAAGGCCTACCGTACCGCCATCAAGGACGCCACCGACGGCAAGTCCTGGGACGGCACCACCCTGACCCTGATCGGCGCTCCGTTCATGGTCACCCACGGCGTGAAGTCCGTTTCCACCTACGTCAAGGGTAAATCCTGCGCCGATTGCCACGCTGCTGGCGCCGGCTTCTTCAAGGGCAGCTTCGACATGATCGGCCCCGCCCTGCCGTCCACCCAGACCTACGACCCGAGCACCTACCCGACCGTCGACACCTTCGGCAACCTCGTTGTCGATGCGGCCACCGGCGAGCCGGTGCGCCCGGCCGCCAAAGGGTGGACCATCGAGGGCGACCAGGGCAACATGATGATGCGTCCGCTTGAGCCGGTCCGCATCAAGGCCTACAAGGGCGACCTCACCGGCTACTTCGAGGGTTACAACAAACTCGGCCAGCCGCGCGAGATCAACTTCGTCCACGACGTCAACGTGGCGGGCACCGAGTACAGCTACGCCTCCACCGTGGACCGCTCCGAGATCCTCTACCCCGAGGAAGACGGCGCGATCTACTACAAGGTCGGCCAGGTCAACGCCGACGGTTCCGTCAACGGCGGCGCCCCGCTCGACGGCGCAGCGTACGCGACCTACCTCGAGACCGGCATCGATACCAACCTCGCCAACTACGGTATCGGCATCGCTCCGCAGGCCGTCATCAACACCCCGCTCGCCGACGACGACGCGGTCCAGCTCGGCGTCCAGTGGGCGACCGGCGTGGACCACGCCGTGACCGCCAAGGTTGCCCAGGTCGACGGCAGCAACAACCCGGTGGGCACCGTGGCCTACACCTGGACCACCAGCGACCCGGCCGCCGTCATCACCAACGCCAACTCCAGAACCGACGCGAAGGTGAAGTTCACCACCACCGGCAGCAAGACCGTAACCCTCACCGTCGTCGACGAGGAAGGCAAGACCAGCAGCACCTACGTCACGGTCAACGCCATCGTACCGCCGGTAACCATCGCCTGGGACCACGCCCTGCGCACTGCCACCTTCTCGAACCTCCCGAGTGGCACCAACCAGGTCAAGGTCTACTGGGGCGACGGCGGGACCACCACCAAGACCAGCGGCGTCACCAGCCCGCTGAGCCTGAACCATACCTACACCACCACCACCCAGAAGGTCATCAAGATCTACTGCTACAACTCGGGTGTCCAGGTAGGCTACATGCAGGCGACCATCACGCCGTAACGATGCGTCGGTAAGATGATGTGCATTCGCCCGGGGGGGAAACCTCCCGGGCTTTTTTAAATGAACGCTGAAATGGAGCAGGGAGTAAGCCGGAATCGATGGTTAACCGCAGCCGCATCACGAAAGAAAACCAGGAGGATGCATGAAGATTAACCTAGCCATTATCGCTGCACTCATTTCGACGTTGGCGCTCAGCGGGGCGCCCCCGGCGCACGCGGCCCACCCAAAGCCCGGGGAGACCGGCACCAGGGGGATGCAGTTCAATCCCGCCATGGTCGGCATCCCGCTTTTGGACTACTTCAACGACTCCCCCATCAAGCCGACCGGCGCCCCCGTTTCCGGCCGCTACCTGGGACTCCCCCCGTTCAGCATCAAGGCGAGCTGCAACCTGTGCCATTTCGACATCGTCGCCAACGAGAACATGAACCGGCACGCGACCATGTCCTTCAACAAGCTGCCCCTGTCACCGTACGGCTACGGCTACGACAAGGAGCGCCCATGGGTGTCCGGTCCCGGCAAGTTCGGCAACTGGTCCCCCATCTACAACCGCCAGCTGGGCAACATGAACGCGACCTACTCGTCCCCGTCGCAGCTCTTGCAAAAGCTCGACATGGGGGCCTTCGAGTTCGTCACCGAGTGCGGCGTCTGCCACGTCGGCGGCGGCCCCGGCACCTCAAACCCCTACAGTTTCACCTTCCCGTGGCGCGTGAGCGACTACTTCGGCCGCGACCGCGGGCCCGGCGGGGTGCACAACAACCTCGACAACGATCAGCGCAACCTCTCCATCGCCAACGACTACACCTTCCCGCTGCCGCTCTCCAGTCCGTACTACCCGCGTCGCGTCCCCCTGAACCCGTGGGACTTCTTCGTCAGCTCCGACGGGGCGGTGAAGACGGTGGACTGGGCCATGTGGGGGATGAACGGCACGCTGCAGATGGACTGCCTCATGTGCCACCTCGAGGGGTACGATCACCTCGCGCGCAACCAGGAGATCGTGCGTGACAGCCGCCTCTACAACGCGGGAACCCTCGGCTCGGGGCTGGCGGTCCTGAACCCCGGCGAGGGAGACGGCTTCAACATGGATTACGACGCCGCGCAGCTGAACCTCGGCAGCGACGGCACCCTCTACCTCGGTTTCGCCTTCACCGACCGGATCAGCAGGTACCCCAAGGCGGGCAACTGCGTGCACTGCCACATGCCCACGGTGACCAAGGGGCAGAACGTGGCGAACTGGAAGAACTTCTTCTATTCCTATGACGCGATCCCCTCGGACGACCCCGCCAACCCGGGGAACGTGAGGCCTGCGCGCTACTTGAGCGACCTCGTGAAGCGCGGCGACATCTGGAACCAGGACGAGCTGCACAACGGTCTGCAGTGCGCGGGATGCCACTCGGCCACCGGCAAGTTCCAGGCGTACAACCCGAACCTCCCCAACTACATGCACAGCCCCGGGAAAGGGTACGATCCCATGAGCGGCACCGCGGACGACTTCGGCGGCACCGTGAAGTTCTGCTACGACTGCCATACCCTGCGCGGCGACCTCGACGGGGACGGCAGGGCCGACATCGACACCTTCTCGGCCCCCTCTCCCGACGGTGCCCACGCCGGTGCCGGCCTCATGCTCACCATCGTCCCGGGCGCCCGCCGCATCGACGCCAGCGGCGCCGAGGTCGAGTTCACCGGCAGCCACCTCGATGTCATCTCCTGCACCGCCTGCCACATCCAGAAGCGCTACGCCGCGGCCCGCTCCGTCGATTACAGTACCGGCGCCCAGTTCTTCAACTTCGTGGGGAACCCGCTGGACCAGCCCGGCGCCGGCCAGACGGTCGACCTCCTCTACAGCTGGAAGGAGACCACGCCGCAGCGGACCCTCGCCGACGGCAAGCCCAACCCGCTCTGGCGCCGGCTCATCTACCCCTTCAACTACGTCACCGGCATCTACTGGAACAACGTCGGCAGCAAGGACGCCAACGGGGACGGCTTCACCACCGGCATGAGCAATAACGGCAAGGTGGTCTCCGGCGACCCCTTCTTCCTCAGGAACGTGAAGGAGAACTTCACCTTCGGGGTGAACGCCGACAACAACCGCGTGCCGGTGGCGCTGACCGGGACGGCGGCCTTCGACGCGCAGGCGGTGAAGAACCAGGACGGGGCGGTCATGTTCACCCGTCCGGCCGAGATCGAGGCCTACAAGGCGAAGGTTACCGGCAAGGACGCCGGCTTCGTCCCGCAGCTGGTCCTCGAGTCCGAGCCCTACCTGGTCATGCACAACGTGGTCCCCATGGCGAGCTTCGCCCTGGGGCGGCGCACCATCGACGCCGCCGGCAAGACCGTCTATGGCTGCTCGGACTGCCACGGCGGCGCCGCCGGGGTGTTCAACGGCAAGGTCAACATGATCGGCAAAGGGAAGCTCCCCGACGGCTCCGCGGCCGCGGTGACGGTCTCCTACAACGGCGCCGCCGACGTGGCGACCAAGGCCCTTTACTGGGACAAAAACGGCGTGAAGAAGACCCTCGCCTACGCCGATACGGGCGCCTCCCCCAAAAAGACCCGCGAGCCCGACCGCTGGGAGTTCCTGGGGTACGACGCCGCGCGCGTCGCGGCGCTCAACCTGCCGCAAAGCCCGGCCAACTACGGCATGGGGGTCACGCCGGTGGCGACCATCAACCCGGTCGCCGACGCCGACGCCACCGTGGTCGGCACCCAGGTGGTGGCCGGGGCGCCCCTGGCGCTCTCCTGCCCGCCGGGACAGTACCTCGACGCCAACGGCAACGGCAGGTACGACGCCGGCGAGAAGACGGTGGGGACGGTGCTCTACTCCTGGAGCAGCACCGACACCGGCGCCGTCGTGACCGGCGCCGCCACCCAGACCCCCTCGATCACCTTCGCCACCCTGGGGCCCCAGACCATACGGCTGTCGGTCACCGACGAGGAGGGAATCACGGTGGCCAACACCGCCTCGGTCACGGTCATCGTCCCTCCCATAGCCATCGCCTGGAACCACAGCACCAAGACCGCCACCTTCAGCAGCCTCCCGGTCGGGACCAGCGCCGTCAAGGTCTACTGGGGTGACGGAGGGAGCACGACGCTGTCAAGCGGCGTGGTCGCCCCCTTGTCGCTCGTCCACAGCTACACCACGACCACCGACAAGATCATCAAGATCTACTGCTACAATTCCAGCGGCACACAGTTGGGCTACATGCAAAAGAGCATCACTCCGTAACGACCACCGTGAGAGCCCGGAGGGTATCGACTCCGGGCTCTCAATTCCCGCGCTTTTTGATGTTGATTGAGGCGGCGCGATACGATAAGCTGCTGCCGCCCCGGCCTTTCACCCGCGGTTACCAGAGAGGAAAGACAGTGAAGACCGATCTCTTTGCCAGTATCGTCGCCAATCTCTCCGACGGCATCTACGTGATCCAGCACGACAGGGCGATTTTCCTGAACCAGCGCTTCGGCGAGATCTTCGGCTACCGGGATCATGAGAGCCTGATCGGCTGCGACATGTTCGGCACGGTGTACCCGGACTGGCAAAGCGTCGACCTGTTCCGCAAGGTCCACGAGCAGCTTTTGTCCGGCAACTACGAGAAGATCTCCTGGGGGCAGCCCTCGGCCAAGGTGGACGGCACCCCGTTCTGGATCGAGGTGGAGGCGCGCCTCATCGAGGTGCAGGGGGAGCCGGCCGTGTTCGGCACCTTCCTGGACCGCACCGACTGCAAGCTGATCGGCGAGGCGATGCACGCCTCCCAGGAGACGCTGCGCCTGTTGCTCGACGCCATGGAGGACCGGGTCTACGTGGTCACCGACGACTACCGCCTGGTCTACGCCAACCGCAAGATGAAGGCGGCCCTGCGCGGCGAGATGGAAAAGGAATACTGCTACAAGCTCTGCCGGGGGCTGGACGTGCCGTGCGAGGACTGTTCCACCGACCACGTCTTCATCTCGGAGCGCCCCATGCAGAAGGAGTACTTCAACCAGCTCGCCCAGTGCTGGTACTCGGTCATCGAGCTTCCCGTCCGGATGCCCGGCATCGACCGCCCGACGAAACTCGCCGTGGCCCGCGACATAACCGAGCGCAAGGAGGCCGAGGAGAAGGTCAGGGCCCTGTCGCACCGGCTCATCAACGTCCAGGAGGACGAGAGAAAGCACCTCTCCCGCGAGCTGCACGACGACCTGGGGCAGCGCCTGAACGCCGCCAAGATCGCCGTTGACCTCCTGGCCCAGGACCTCTCCGGGGCTCCCGGGGACGTCGCGGCCCGCCTGGGGCAGCTCTCCCAGATGCTCAAGGGGGGAGTGGAGAGCGTGCGCCACCTGAGCGCGGGGTTGCGCCCCACCTCCCTGGAGCGGCTCGGGCTGGTGGAGGCGATCCGCACCGAGTGCGACCAGCTGGCCGCCCGGCACGGGGTGAAGGTCGATTTCACCCACAACGGCATGGAGGGGGTGCGGCTTTCCCAGGACGCCGAGATCAACCTGTACCGGGTGGTGCAGGAGGCGCTCAACAACGTGGTGAAGCACGCCGGGGCGAGCGAGGTGGGGATCCAGCTGGTGGCGTCCCACCCCATCGTGAGGATGCGCATCCGGGACAACGGCACCGGCTTCGATCCCGCCTCCTGCAAGGGGAAGCGCTGCGACGGCCTCGGGCTCGTGGGGATGGCGGAGCGGGTGGAGCTGTTGCACGGCTCCTTCAAGATCCACTCCAACCCCGGCATGGGGACCCGCCTCACCGTGGAGATACCGATCGCCGAGGAGGCCCAGGCCGAGCCGGCGCGAAAATAACGCCCCGGGGGAGCTTGATCCGCCGCGGGGATGAACTGTGATGCAATGAGGAGGGGAAATGGCAGCGAAGAGCCGAGTGATCATCGTGGATGACCATCCACTGTTCCGTGACGGTCTGAAGAGCCTGATCGCCAGGAGCAGCAAGTACGAAACCGTCGGCGAGGCCGGCAGCGGCGAGGAGGCCCTGCGCCTGGCGCAGGAGCTCAAGCCCGACCTGATGACCATGGACGTCTCCCTGCCGGACATGAGCGGCATCGAGGCGACCAGGAAGATCGTCCAGTCGGTCCCCTCGGTCAAGATCCTGATGCTCAGCATGTACCAGAACCTCGAGTACGCCACCGACTCCTTCAAGGCCGGCGCGCGCGGCTACATCGTCAAGGAGGCGACCAGCGACCGGCTCATCGAGGCCATGGACGCGCTCTCCCAGGGGGAGCACTTCCTGGACGGGCAGCTCTCCGGCGACATGGTGATCAGGCACCTGAGCGGGCAGGGGAAGGACGGCGGCGTCCAGGACGCGCGCTACGCACTTCTTTCGGCCCGGGAGCAGCAGGTGATGCGCCTGGTGGCCGAGGGAGGCTCCTCCCGCAGCATCGCCGACCAGCTCCAGGTGAGCGCCAAGACCGTGGAGAACCACCGTACCAACCTGATGAAAAAGCTGGACGTGCACAGCCGCATCGAACTGGTGCGCTACGCCGCGCGGCTGGGCCTCATCGACCTGGAACAGTGGAAGTGACCGACCCCTGCTGGGGCAAACACCCCACCTGGCCTCCCGGTGGTGGGGTGTTTGCCCCAGTTTAGCGCCCCGTTTTCATCCCCCTTGATTCCCCGTCCTGCGGACTCTTCCGCGTAACCACTCGTCATCGCTTCCTTTTTTAGTATAAGTCCGACACCCCAAGGCATGGGTACACTTCCTGCTACTTCCCGGGAAAGCTTCGGCTCTCTACCGTTCCCGCGGAAGTCACGCACCGCACCCCGGTTCCCCCACCGGGGAACCCCGCGTGCTTGCTATCGATCGCCCCTCACCGCGCGACCTGCAATGGCAAAGATCTTTCAAGGAGGCTACCAATGCACCACTCGAGGAAGAAGGTCGTGAAGTCGGCCGCCGTCTCTTCCGCAGTCCTGTTAGGGCTCGCGGCGGGAACGGCGCTGGCCGCCACCAGCGACCACACCAACATCATCCTTAAAGACTGGCAGGGCCAGGAGATCGCTCGTCCGCTGGACGGCTCCGCCGCCCCCGCCTACAGCGTAAAGCAGACCTGCTTCGGCACCAACAACGGGGTTGCCTGCCACGGTAACAGCACCGTCGGCAACGCCAAGTTCAGCTACGACGACATCGAAAGGCACAGCTACCACACCCAGCTGGGCGCCAACGAGTTCAAGGGCTTCAACCCGGCCAACCCCGACGCGTTCAACCCCTACACCAACGCCGGTGACAAGTGGCGTCCGGGCGCGGGCCCCCAGGGCAAGAACTGGGTGCAGAGCCCCGGCCACTTCGGGAGCTGGTGACCGCCTTCCGCTCGCCAGTTGGCGAGAGCATACAAAGATGGCGCAGGCGCAAGCTACGACGGCACCACCAACCAGTTCGTGACGGTTCCCTTCGGCAGCGTCCTGGTCGATTCGACCAACCCCGGCGCCGGCCAGCAGGCCAACCCCACCGGCAAGTTCTTCGAGATCTTCTCCTTCGGTGCCGACAGCGGCGCCGGCCAGGCCGCCTATAAGCAGAAGGTCGACAACTCCAACGCGGGCGTGATGCGCGACTGCGCCGAGTGCCACGTCGGCGGCGGCATGAACGAGTACGCCTACGCCAACATGCCGAGCGCCGCCTACGATCCGGCATCCCGCACCTCGCTGCGCAGCTTCGACTTCGGCACCGCCGTCACCGCCTGGAACTACTTCATCGATATCTTCAACCCGGACGTGTCCAAGCGCGGCGATGTCGTCAAGCAGGACTACGCCCAGACCGGCGTCCTCGAGATGGACTGCCTCATGTGCCACCAGACCGGCTACGACTGGGCGGCCCGCAAGGAAGCCGTGCGCAAGGGCGAGTTCGACGCCTCCCGCGCCGTCGGCGCCAAGCTGGTCAACTCCGTCGCCAGCGGCACCCAGGTCTTCTACAACTACACCACCGTCAAGACCAACGCCTCCGGCAAGCTCTACGTCGACCTGAGCGCCAGCCTGAACAGCAAGCCGGCCTCCAGCAACTGCTCCTCCTGCCACCAGTCGCAGTACAACGTCGACTGGAAAAAGCGCGGCGAGCAGTGGCTGGAAGGGCAGGAAGTCCACTACAGCCTGGGCTGCATGGCCTGCCACCAGAGAAAGGACGTCGCCAACCCGCAGGTCGGCACTTCCGGCCTGGTCACCGAGACCAAGCTCGGTCTGTGCGACCCGGCCAAGGGTGGCGCCTCCGATTTCGACGCCATGTGGAACAAGCTCGACACGGTCGCCTTCAAGCACTGCACCGACTGCCACGAGCCGACCGGCACCCCGACCTGGCCCACCTACGGCGCGCCCAACTCCGCTTCCATGCACGCCGCCAAGGGGCTGACCGCCAAGATCGCCTACGACAAAAACGGCGCTCCGGCCAGCCACATGGACATCATGGACTGCACCGCCTGCCACATCAGCAAGGAGTTTGACGGCGGCGCCATGGTTGACGGCACCGGCGCCGACGCCGAAGGACGCGTGGCGCTGCACGACGAGCCGCAGGTCGCCCGCGACATGGCCGGCACCGCCGGCAATGCCCTGTACTGGAACAACGGCAAGCTCTACGGCGCGAACCTGCTCACTTCCTCGTTCCTGCGCGACATGAACGGCATGGATGCCGCCAACGGCGGCCTGGACGCCAACAACGACGGCCGTAACGCCGGCATGGACACCCTGCTGCAGACCCACATCAACGACCTGAACAACGCCGCGGGCGCCAAGGCCGTGACCATGGAGCAAAACGCGGACGGCAGCTGGGTCAACGAGACCGAGATGACCTCCCTCTACGCCAGGGTCAACGGCGACAACCTCGGCACCGCCTCCACCGGCACCGGCACCTACCCGGGCGGCCTGAAGCAGCTTCTCGGCGTCAGCGACCCCACCAACACCTACAAGCTGATTCCCAAGATGTCGTTCCTCATGGTCCCCTTCAAGGCGAGCCACAACATCGCCCCGATCAAGAAGATGGCATGGGGTAAAGGTGGCTGCACCGACTGCCACGGCGCCAACAAAGGGTTCTACAACGGCGCCTACCCGATCCTGGGCAACATGAGCGGCGTGGACACCACCGGCAAGAACAAGTTCCGCTTCTACTCCAACCAGGTCACCACCTTCACCAAGGTCAACGGCCTGGCCGACACCACCGACTCGCACCCGAGCGTCGTCACCAAGAAGGGGGACAGGACCGTTCCGGTCACCCTGCTGACCAGGTTCGACGGCCCGTACGTGAACAACACCGCCGCCGCGGATAACCAGACCCTGCGCAACATCGACAGGAGCGAGGTGATCTACGAGGCGAACTTCCAGACCCGCGACACCGCCTGGTACACCACCATCGCCGGTTCCGCCCCGGCCGCGGTCTGCTCCGGCCCGACCAGCCCGTTCTTCTGCGCCACCCCGACCGGCGTTCCCGCCCAGGATGCCGTCAAGTCCAAGGCGACCTCCACCAAGGGGTGGCTGATCAAGGTCGAGGTCCGTCCGGCCGGCGACACCAACGTGGGGCACATCACCTTCCGCAGCGCACAGCTGGGCAAGGACAACGCCACCAGCATGGCCGAGGTACTGGCCGCCCTGCCGGCGAGCTTCACCACCAACTCCGACTTCACCGTCACCGAGGCTGGCGGCGCGCTCACCATCACCGCGGCCGCGGGCAAGGAGATCCGCATCTCGCCGCAGACCGACTCCGCCCCGCTGGGGCTGAAAGGGAAGGTCTACAAGGCCGACCCGATCGTGCGCGGCGCCAACAGCTACGCCACCCGCGACGCCTATGTCGGCTACCTGAACGCCCTGTCCACCAACGTGTCCGACTACGGCATCGGCATCGCGCCGCAGGCGGTCATCAACACCCCGCTTGCCGACGACGACGCGGCCCAGATGGGGGTACAGTGGGCAACCGGCGCCGACCACGCCGTCACCGCGGCACTAGCCCAGGTCGACGCCGGCAACAACCCGGTCGGTACCGTCACCTACACCTGGAGCACCAACGACGCCGCTGCCGTCATCACCAACGCCAACTCCCGGACCGACGCCAAGGTGAAGTTCACCACCACCGGCAGCAAGACCGTCACCCTCACCGTCGTCGACGAGGAAGGCAAGACGGCCAGCACCTACGTCACGGTGAACGCCATCGTGCCGCCGGTATCCATCGCCTGGGACCACGCCCTGCGCAAAGCCACCTTCTCGAACCTTCCGAGTGGCACCAACCAGGTCAAGGTCTACTGGGGCGACGGCGGGACCACCACCCTGACCAGCGGCGTCACCGACCCGCTGACCCTGAACCATACCTACACCACCACCACGCAGAAGATCATCAAGATCTACTGCTTCAACTCCGGTGTCCAGGTAGGGTACATGCAGGCCACCATCACCCCCTAACGGGGTAAGCTGAACCTTGCTTCATGTTGGCCCGGAGGAGCGATCCTCCGGGCCTTTTTTTACTTGACCATATCCGGTTTTGCGGATATGGTTCCCGCATGGAAAACCTCGCCCTGCTGTTCCAATCCCTGGACGACCAGACCCGCCTGCGCCTTTTGGCGCTCCTGCTGCAAGGCGGAGAGCTTTGCGTCTGCGACCTGGTGGCCGCCCTGCAACTCCCCCAGTCGACCGTCTCCCGCCAGCTTTCCATCCTGAAGCATGCGGGATGGCTCAAGGGGAGAAGGATGGGGGCCTGGAACCACTACTCGATCAACGCGTCGCTGGAGCCGGTGCAGCAGTTCCTGGTCCCGGTGCTGCGCACCTTCCTCCTGGTCACCGACACGGCCCGTGCGGACCTTGTGCGGCTCCGGGAGCTGAGGGACGGTTCCTGCTGTGCCGAGGTTGAATCCGAAAAAACGAATATGACGGGGCGTGCCCCCGCTGGAGGTGACGCGTGAGCGACGAGATCAAGACGCGCCGGTTCAAGAAGGTCGAGGTGAAGCAGCCGGCTCCCTCCTCCTGCGCGCCACAAACCGGCGCCAACCCCGATGCGCCCCCCTGCTGAGGCCCTCCCACCTCCGCCGGCGGCGGAGAGATCAGCGAAAAAGTCCCCGGTTTCCTGGGGTGGATTCCGGCCGGCAGCGGCCGGGCAGCGCGGATCAGCGGGAGCCTGACCTGGAGCGACCACCTGGGCGCCTGCCTCGCGCGCTGGGGCATCAACAGGATGACCTTCATGGTCCCCCCCGGCCTCTACGCCGTCGGTGAGCCCGATGCCGAGGCGCCGGTCGTGGTGACCGCCAACTACAAGATGAGCTACGACATCGTGCGCCGGGCGCTCTCCGGCCGCGACGTCTGGCTCCTGGTCCTGGAGACCTACGGCATCAACGTCTGGTGCGCGGCGGGGAAGGGGACCTTCGGCACCGGCGAGCTGGTGCGCCGCATCGCGGCGAGCGGGCTCGCCCAGGTGGTGAGCCACCGGCGTCTCATCCTTCCCATCCTGGGTGCGGCCGGCGTGGCGGCGCACCGGGTCAGGCAAAGAAGCGGCTTCGAGGTGGTCTACGCCACCGTGCGCGCCGACGACCTTCCCGCGTACCTGGACCAGGGTGCGGCGACCCCCGCCATGCGCGAGCTCCGCTTCACCTGGTACGACCGCCTGGTGCTGGTCCCGGTGGAACTGGTCCTGGCGGCCAAGCCGGTGGCCCCGGCGACGGCGCTCATCTACCTCGCGGCCCGGCTGTTGTGGGGGGCGGATGCCGCGGCCGCCGCCGCCCTCTCCGTTTTGGGGGCGGTCTTCACCGGCATCGCGGTCGGCCCCGTTTTGTTGCCGCTGCTGCCGGGGCGGAGCTTCGCGATCAAGGGGGCGGTTGCGGGGGGGCTCTACTGCGCGCTCCTCTATGCCCTCGCCGGCGGGGCGAACTGGGGAGGGGCGGCGACGCTCGCGTCCTTTCTGGCGCTTCCGGCGGTTTCCTCCTTCTACACCCTCAACTTCACCGGCTGCACCACCTACACGTCGAAGTCCGGGGTGAAGAAAGAGATGCGCCTGGGACTGCCGATCATGGCGGGCGCCCTCGGCGCCGCGCTCATCGTCGTTATCGCCGGCCGCTTTCTGGCCTGAGGGAGGAGCATATGAAAGGTTTCCGATATCTGGCCGGGGTGGCCACGCTGGAGCTCGAAAGCTCCCTTTGTGTCGGATGCGGCAGGTGCGTCGAGGTCTGCCCGCACCAGGTGTTCCGCATGGCGCAAAAGCGGGCCGTCGTGGCGGACCGCGACGCCTGCATGGAGTGCGGCGCCTGCGCGCTCAACTGCCCCGCCGCCGCCCTGAAGGTCGATGCCGGGGTCGGCTGCGCCAGCGGCCTCATCCACGAGTGGCTCAGGGAACGCAAGATTCCCGGCTTCAACGGCGGGGGGGGGTGCTGCGGGTAGGCCTGGACGCCTTGACTATCAAACCACGTCTGTTAAAACCTCCTAATGCGCGAAGGGGGCCGCGAAAAGGAGGCAGACATGCAAGAGAAGCAGATGGTGAAAATCAGTTCCTGCAACGTAACGCAGTGCGCCTACAACAAGCACAACTCCTGTCACACGCTCGCCATCACGGTCGGGGGGGCTGACGACGCCTGCCCCGAGTGCGACACCTTCCTGCAGGGGAGCCAGAGGGGGGGGATCATCGACGTCCAGGGGGGCATCGGCGCCTGCAAGGTGGAGAACTGCAGCTACAACCGGTCCCTCGAGTGCACGGCTCCCGCCGTCGACGTCGGCATGCACGAGTCTCATCCCGACTGCTTCACCTACAAACCCAGATAACCCGTCGCCGCTTCACCATTCCCCACAAAAATGCAGCCCCCTTCCGCAGCGAGACATACCGACTCCCGCCCCCGCCCCGGGCGGGTTCGACATTCGGCGGCCATCGTGTATCTTTTACCAGTTCGACTTCGATCGGGAGGGACTACAGATGCCGAGCCAGGTGTACGTCGACCAACGAGTCTGCATAGGGTGCGGGCTCTGCGTGAGCATTCTGCCCGAGGTGTTCCGTCTGAACGGGGACGGGGTCTCGGAGGTGCAGGGGCAGGGGGGCGGAGACAGCGAGAAGATCCAACAGGCCATTGACAGCTGCCCGGTCAACTGTATCAGTTGGCGCTGAAGTCGGCGCCGGGGAGGGGCGATGAGTTCCGAAATGAACGACGAGAGGTTGCGGGAGCTTTCCGAGAGCAACTACGTCATGCTGAAGGAGGTCTACTGCATGTCCCAGCAGTTGAAGGGGCTGGTGGACCGGCTGCTGGTAAGCTACCTGAAGCAGGGGATCGTTGAGGAGATGGACACCGTGATGGCGATCAAGCTGACCTCCGATCGCCTGTACGACGAACTGGAGCGCTACCTCCGTCCGGAGTGCGACCCCGACAGCGCCTACGATCCCGCCAGGGCGGAGAGCAGTGAGCCAAAACCATTGGCCTTGGAGAAAATCTGAGGACTTCGGAGAAGGACGAAAAACGTGGAAGCAAACGCCGCTACCCCTTCTTCTGTTTTTGACGTCTCAGATTTCCTCAGATAGTTTTCCGTGGCCAATGGTTTTGATTCCTGTCTGAAACGAAGAAGCCCGCCGTTGCCGGCGGGCTTCTTCGTTTCCCGCTGCGGATGCGGCGCTAGAGCTCCTTCATGTTGCTGAACTCGCTCCAGGCCAGGAAGGTTTTCGGATCTTCCACGAAGGAGTAGATGTTGGTGACTTTTTGCAGGTGGCGGCGTTCCTCCTCGGCCAGCAAGAGCAGACCCTTGCGGGTCATCTCGTCCGTCGCCGCCGAGGCCAGTTCCTCATAGAAGCGGATGTCCTGCTCGTCGTTGCCCACCGCGAACCGGTACAGGTTCGGGTCCCGATCGGTTTCCTCCAGCAGCTCTTTCTGGCTGAGCAGCGGTCTGAACCTGCACAGGTTGCCGTTCAGTCCTTCCAGTGTGGCTCCCTGCATCCTCTTTCTGAGTCTTCTCAGTCTCCTTTGATGTTCCTCTTCGGACGCGGCAAGCATGGAGAAGAGCGTCTTCATCTCCGGCTCCATAGCTTCGGCCTCCAGTCCCTCATAGTATGCCTTGGTTTCTTCCTCTATCTTTATGGCGCAATCGAAAACGTTCATGGTGTCCCCCTTGCTGTCAGGCAAAGCGTGAGTCACAGGCACCTCTCGTGCCGATGCTTAAATTATAACAAAATGCCGATCGCAAAAGATACTTAGCATTCTCTCAACACCTTCAACGCTAGACGCGGAGCCGCCAAAGGCACAAAGAGAAACAGAAACGTTTCCCCTTTCATGTTTTTACTGTATCCGTTGTTTCCGCTGTCTGCGCGCCTTTGCGTTACAAAAACGGCTTGAACGCGAAGACGCGGAGTCGCCAAGAAGTACGGCAACGCACATTCAATGCGTTCATCGCTTTTCGGTCGTCGCGTCTTCGCGCCGTGGCGCCGTGGCGCCTTCGCGTTGAGCCTTTTGGGGCCTGTTTACGCTCTGGAAAAATCTGCCGGATTCGGTTATTGTTCTTCTCCCATCAATGGGATGACTCTCGCGGAGGTGCCGCCTGCCTGTCTTCACCGGACAACTTTTCGCCATGCTTTCCGCGGCGCTTTTCGGCGTGTCCCCGGTCTTTTGCAAGATGCTCATCGGGGACATGTCGCCGGCCCTGCTCGCCGGACTGCTCTACCTCGGCTCGGGCCTTGGCCTGCAGGCGCTGCTCCTGGTCCAGGGGAAGAGCTCCCGCGCGGAGTTGCGCCTGCTTTCTCCCGGGCACAGGTGGAAGCTGGTCGGCGCCGTCATCTCCGGCGGCATCGTCGCTCCCCTTTGCCTCGCCTTCGGCATCAAGTACGGCACCGCCTCCGAGGTCTCCCTGCTCCTCAACCTGGAGACGGTGGCCACTACACTGATCGCCTGGCTGGTGTTCCGGGAGTACATCGGTCCCTACGTCTGGTCCGGGAAGGTGCTCATCCTGGTGGGGGCCGGCCTCGTGGTGCTGAGGGCTCAAGGAGGGCTCTCCTTCTCGCTGTCCGGACTTCTGGTGGTGGTCGCCTGCGTCTTCTGGGGCATCGACAACAACCTGACCCGGGACGTGGACGAGATTTCCTCGACGGTGCTCGCCTCGGTGAAAGGGCTCGCGGCGGGGCTTTTCTCCATCGTCCTGGCTCTTTTGTTCACCGCGGGGGGCGCGTCGCCGGGGCAGATCGCCGGGGCGCTCGCCGTAGGCGCCCTGAGCTACGGTCTCAGCCTTGTTCTGTTCGTGGAAGCCCTGCGCCAGATCGGCGCCGCCCGGACCGCGACTTTCTTCGCGGTAGGCCCCTTTTTCGGGACGCTGCTCTCGGTGGCGCTATTGGGCGAGCGCCCACCCGCTCCCTACTGGATCGCCACCGCGCTGATGCTGGCCGGCATCCTGCTCCTCTACGTGGAGGTCCACGGCCATCGTCACAGCCACGAGGAACTCTCCCATGCCCACCTGCACCGTCACGACGACCATCACGAACACGAGCACCTGGAAGGGGAGGGGACGGAGCCGCACGACCATTTTCACGTGCACCGGCCGGTCACCCATTCCCACGTTCATTGGCCCGACCAGCACCACCGGCACGAGCACTAGCCGCCGGTGTCATAACTACCGTTACCAGCAGGAGGTTTGACAATGGCAGAAGAAAAAAAGGAGCCCTGGCTCAACTATCTCGCACTCACCACCGTGGTCCTCGCCGTCTGCGCCACGCTGGCCACCTTCAAGGGGGGCGGCTTCTCCACGAGGTCGGTCCTGGCGCAGAACCAGGCCTCCGACCAGTGGGCCTTTTACCAGGCCAAGAGCATCAAGCAATCCCTGGCCGAGATGGAGCAGGGGCAGTTGGAGCGCGAGCTCCTGAGAACCGGCGGGAAGCAGGTAGGCGCCGCCCTGGAGGCCAGGGTCCAGGCGCTTAAAGGCAAGATCGCCAAGTACGACCAGGAGAAGGCCAAGATCCAGGATGAAGCCAAGAAGCTCGAGAAGGACAGGGATGACGCGCAGCGCCATGGCCGCCCCTTCGGGCTCGCGGTGATCTTCCTGCAGATCGCCATCCTGCTCTCCTCGATCGCCGCGTTATTGAAGAAGAAGGCGATCTGGGTCGCCGGCCTCGCCGTCGGCATCTGCGGGCTGGTCCAGTTCGCCAACGGGTTCCTCCTCTTCATGTAACCCGGGCGTCCAGCTCAAACGAAGAAAGGGGACGCAGCCCGCGCTGCGTCCCCTTTTTTATGTTCATCGAAGCACGTAAGCGATGAATACCTCGCCGCCAAGCGTCGCCCTGACTGTGGAATACCAGCCAACAGCGGGAGTCCCCCTTGCCCGCTTTTTCAAGGGGTGCACGTGGCGATGTCTTTGGCCACGAAGCGCGGCCCGTGCCCAAGCGTCCCCCCCCTTTGCGAAGGGGGGACAGGCGGGATTTGCCTCGCCTGTTGCCCTACCTCTTCCCGAAATACTTTCCGTACCCGCGCCAGTACTCCTTGAGCCGCGCCTCGTACTCCCACTGCGCCGTCGCCCTGGCGCTCTCCTTCAGAAACCTGCCGCACCCCTTTGACATGGTGGCCGAACCGGGGCTGTCCCCGGCGCAGGCGTTAACGGTCTTCCCTTTGGCCACGTCAGCCCACAGCGGCGCCCCTGGAATGAAGCTGTACTGCAGGCTGTTGCGCCCGAGGTACTGTAGCTCGTCCCGGGTCAGCCGGTAGTTCTGGTAAGCGTAGATCCACTCGTCGGTGAGGTTCGCGTGGGACACCCCCTCGTCGTCGCTCGCGAAAGCGACCGGGACCCCATAGGCGCGGTACTGCTGGAACGGGTGCTTTATCCCGGTGATGCCGAGGATCTGCGCGTTGCTGGTGAACATGATCTCCACCAGGGCGTCGCTGCGCCTGATCAGGTCGGCCACCTCCGATTGCTCCGCCTGCTTTAGGAACGCGAACGAGACCGCGTGGCCGATCCGCTTCGCCCCCGCCTTGAGCGTGCCGGTCAGGTGCTCCTTGAGTGCCGGGTTGCCGGCGCCTACGAAACAGGGGGTGAGCTCGCCGGCGTGCAGGGCGATGTTCACCTTGGGAAAGGCCTCGTGGAAGTAGCCGAAGATCCGCATCTGGTCCTGGAATGCCGCCAGGGATACCGCCGTGTCCTCCTTGCTCAGGAGGTTCACCCCGACCACGCGCCCCTCCGAGGAGGAGAGCAGCATGGAAAAGGCGGCCTGGGTGAAGACCTTGGCGAGGTCCGGACTGCCGTCCCCTTGGGCGGAGGTGCGGTTCACCGTCGCCAGGAAGGCGTAGGAGACGCCGCAGGCAGGCTCGGCGTCGGGGCTGTCGCACTTGAGCAGCGTCCGGGTCTTGTTGACGTACTGCGCGATCTCGGTGCGGGCCGCGGCCACCGTGTCGTTGAGCCCCGCGTCGACGAGGAAATCCCTCAGCGCGGGAAAGCGGCGCTCGTCCCGGTAGGCCGCCTCCTCCGGGAACTTCTGCCGCAGCTGCCTCGCCAGCGCGTTCACCGCGGAGGACTGGAAGGAGAGCATGGTCTCCAGGTGCGACACCCCGTCCTGGCTGGACTGTCTCAGCACCTCGGCGAGCATGGGCGCCGTGTTGCAGGCGTTGTCGGAGACGGCCCGAAACCTGGCGAACGTGGCGAAGAAGTGGTCGTGTCCCTGCTGGGTGTCCGGATAGCCGAACCGGTACATGGAGAGGGACTCCATGATCCTTTCCCGCTCCGCCGCGGAAGCCCCGGAGATGGGGCTGAAGCCTGCGCCGCAGCCGCCGGAGGATGTTCCCCCGTTGAGGGTGTAGCTGTCCGCGCCGCCGTCCGGGCCGTAGCAGGCGCCGTCCGCGCCCCCAAGGGTCAGGTACTTCTCGGGTGGGATGGAGCCGGAGAGGTGGTTGTGGAGATCGGCCCCCTTGGGGAAGACGCGCAGCGCCTCGGCGAGTTCCGGCTGCTCCTTCCTGGTCCGCTCGATCACCGCGGCGTACTCCCTCACCGCGTCGTTGGGCTGGGCGCAGATCTTCGGCGCGCTGACCGTTGCGGAGGCGGCGGCATGGGTGTCGGCCGCGAGGGAGGGGGCTGCGCCGAACAGCGCCGCCGCGGCAAAGTCGGCCGGCGCTCCGAGAGAAAGCGCCGCGAGGAGCACCGCGAGCCCTGTGGCGGGTTTTATTGCAAGCTTCATCTGGGTCTCTTTCGATGTGGTGTGGGCGGCCGGCTGCGCCGCGGTCGGAGGCGAATCTATGACGCTTTGACCGTGATGTCAACGCCTTAAAGCAGCAAAGAGGATACCACATCCCCGGGCGCGTGCAGCGCGCAGCGGGGGTGCCTCCGCACGCTTGAGCGGTCGCTCCCCTGCCGGCCGTTGTTTCCCACCGCCCCATCAGCTTTTGATCCCTTGGCACTCGCTGCCTATTGGCCCCGCCACCCCCTCCGACGGCACCCTGACGACCTCGGTTCCGGGGAGCAACAACATGCCCGCATCGACGGTCAAAGTGCCGACCGCCTTCTACGGTGACACCAAGGTGGTGTACAAGTTCCTCGTGAAAAACTGCGGTGAGGTGATGCTCTACAACGTCCGCCTTGGTGACTGCATCGACACGAGATCGGTGGGCTCGGACGGGTTCCTGCTGGGAGCGACCGACAACAAATGCATCTGGAATCCCCTCCTGGTGCCCTCCACGACCATGTCCACCATGTCCACCATGTCCACCGTGTCCACCATGTCCACCATGTCCACCATGCCCACCATGTCCACCATGTCCACCATGTCCACCATGTCCACCATGTCCACCATGTCCACCATGTCCACCATGTCCACCATGTCCACCATGTCCACCATGTCCACCATGTCCACCATGTCCACCATGTCCACCGTGTCCACCGTGTCCACCGGACGCAAAAAGGGCCGGCGCCTTCTCTTGCTCGCCAGCCCTTACTCCTTCCCCCTTGAGGTTTTGATTTTTAGAGGCCGATGCCGCGCCCCTAGAGCCTGAAGGCGCCGGCGCCCTGCTGCAGCACCTCGACCTGCCTGGTGAGGTCGCTGGCGCCTGACTCCAACTGGGCCGCCGCCTGCAGGCAGCGGTCGGCGTCGGAGTGGATTTCGGTCACGGCCGCCGCTATCTGCTGGTTCTCCTTGGCCTGCACCGCGCACGCCGTCTCTATCTTCCGGGACATCTCGCTCACGTCGAGGATGGAATCGGAAATGGAGCGACCTACCTTGCTCTGCTCCCGGGTGGCGGAGTGGAACTGCGTCGCCAGCTCCCTCATCTCCTCGGCCGCGAACATGATCGCCTCCTTGGCCCCCGCCTGTTCCCTGATCGCCTTTTCGATCTTCTCCGTCATCTGGGTGATCCGGTCCATGGCCTCGCGGATCAGGCTGGTCCCCTTGGCCTGCTCGGCCGTGGCCAGGGCGATGCCGCTTACATGGCTCCTGGCGCTGGATACGCCGCTCACGATCTTCTCGAGAGCCGCGCTGGAGCGCGAGCTCAGCTCCTCTCCCGCCACGATGCGCTGGTCGGCCTCCTTGATCGCCTTCACCGCGTGCTCGGTCTCCAACTGCACCGCAGCGATCAGCGCGGCGATCTCGTTGGTGGAGTTGGCGGTGCTCGAGGCGAGCATCTTGATCTCCTCGGCGACCACACCGAACGGCTTGCCGTGTGCCCCCGCCTGCGCCGCGATGATGCTCGCGTTGAGGGCGAGCAGCGAGGTCCTCTTGGCGATGTCGTCGATCACCGAGGAGATAGCTCCGATCTCGTGGGTCCTGGAGGTGAGGGTCGCGATGACCTGGTTGGTGACGCCCGACGAGGCGCGGATGTCGCTCATCCCCTGGCGCATGGCGCGCATCGCCTCCACCCCTTTCAGCGCATCCTCCTCGACCCCCTGGGCCACCTCGGCCGTCAAGAGCGCGTTACCCTTCACGCTGTTGGTGGCCGCCTCCATCTCCAGGATGGAGGAGGCGGTGGAGAGTGACGAGGCGACCAGGGACTTGGTATGCTCGCCGATTTCACCCGTGGCGGCGGCACTCTGCATCATCGCCGCCGTCACCTCCGCCACCAGGTTGGTCAGTTTTTCGGCGTTCATGGCGACCTCGTCCGTGCTGGCGGTCATCTCCAGGATGGCCGAGGACGATTCCGCGGCCGCCTGCGCCAACCGTTGGGTCCCATTTTGGATCTCCTCCGCCTTGTCCGCTATGGTCCGCACGTAGGCCGAGGTCTCCATCACCTTGTCCTGCTGGTGCCTGGCCGCCGCCACGGCGTGTACCGCTTCCGCCGCCAGACGCCCGGAGATCTCCTGGAGCGCCGTGGTCGAGCCGGTGACCCTGCTGATCATGCCGCACAGCCCCGCGACCATCGTCTTCAGCGAACCGAGCAGTTTGCCGGCCTCGTCGCGACCGCCGGCCGGTATGGCAACGGTGAGGTCCCCTTCGGCCACGGCCTCGGTGATGGCCACGGCCTTGCCCAGGGGAGCGAGCAGCATCTTCGTGAACCAGGCGGCAAGACCGCTGGCCAAAAGGGTGAAGCCTATGGCGAGAGATATGACGACGGCCCTCGTCTGCTCGAAGGACTGCAGGAAGTCGGCGGTCTTCACCCCCACGTAGAGCGCGCCGATGACGTGCCCGCCCGCATCCAGGATGGGGTCGTACGCGGTGAAGTAGGGGATGTTGAGGATGGGAGCCACACCACGGTACGGCTCCCCCTTGCGGAACACGGCGTCGAAGGCCGGCCCCTGCAGCTTGGTTCCGACCGCCCTGGTGCCGTCCTCCTTGATGACGTTGGTGGCGACCCGTTCATCGTTCATGAATATGGTCGCCGTGCCGCCGCAGATCTTCGCCACCTTGTCGGGAAGCTCGTTGTTGCCGTTGATGACGTAGTCGCCGGCCATGAGGCGGTTATCGACGATCCTTAGTTCGCCTTTTTGCCTCAAGAGCTCCCCAAAAGTGTTGATCCTGCTCTCCTGCGACGCCGTCGCCACGCGCACCATCTCCTGCCGCATCTGCGCAAGCGATATGTACGTCGTCACGGTCACCGCCGTGATGACAATGATGATGATCAGTGCCGTGATCTTTTTTACGATGCTTGCTTTCACACCTTATCCTTATTCGCCCGGTACTGATACTTTCCAACACCGTCAAGTACTGATTAATATTATGCTCGTATGCTTATTGGGTCGAATTACCCGCAGCTGACACTACCTTTGTGATTCGTAAAAAGTGTTAATTGGTTTAAATGCAAGATTTGACTGGCAAATTTAGTATTACATTTTCCGCCGGGCGTTTATAGCCGAAAAAAAGACCTGCATCAAGTTTTTCGTAAACAGTAAAGTGTATACGGTATTGTGTGAAATAACGCTGGTGGTTGCAACAACTTCAAGTCGAGGTAGATGAACTTTACTTCGCGAGGCGGGATTCAAGGCGGAAAAAGCAACGGAAGGGAAAGCCGGCGTGGCATGCGGCGGGAAATGCCGGGGAAAGATAAGGCTGGCAGTCTGAAGATCAGGCGCCTGACGCGCAGATGCCCCCGGCGCGGGAGCCAAAGGCATCTGCATTGAGTGGCGCGTCACACCGCTAGAGGTCGGGCGAGTAACGCTTCTCGCAAGCCGCCTTCTGCGTCAGGTACTCTTCCTTAGTCATGGCTCCGAGGCTGAACCTGGTATCCAGGTCATGCAGTTCCGCGTTCCGCTTCTTCTCGACCACGCTCACGGTGGTACTGTAGTTGAGCGCCTCGGCGCCGTTGTAGCCGCTGACCGGGTCCCAGAGCACGGAGAAGGGCCACAAAAGCAGGTTCGCGATGCCGAAGCCGTAGTTCCTGGTGTAAAAGGAGCCTCCTCCCGGCAGGATCCCGAACCATGCCGCGGTGGACGGGTTCTTTTCCTCGATGGACAGCCCCTTGTTGCGGTACCCCTGCAATTCGGCCTGCTGCGTTCCGGTCAGTCCGGCGGCGCAGCCGCCGATCACGGCGACCGACATGATCGCCGCGCACGCCAACGACGCTACTCTCCCTGTAGACCCCATGGCCGTCCCTCCTCTTCCTTGTGGTGCTGCAAAAGGGCGTCGGGCCCTGCCCGGGCTGTGTCCCCTTTAGCTCAGAGTATGGGAGATCTGTATCAGTGGAGCAGAGCCTTTCCGAGGGGCAATAAAAAGGAGGACCAAGTAGCACAGACCCCTGTCATAAGCCTATGCCTCTATGGCACTAAGTCAAGGTTTCTGCGTTACTTCTTGAGGGGATGTGAGTGAGCGTGCCGTGTTCACCGCACGGCTTCGATGACGGCATCCATGGCGCCTTGGTCGATCTTGTGGCCCGTGTCGCAGATGACATAGCGGTAATCGAAGCCGCCGCTGAAACTGAGCCAGGCGAAACAGTCCAGGATGTAGTTTTTGGGGAAGATTTCGACCACCCGGCAGGGGGGCTCGGACCAGACCAGGTTGCTCAGACCGGCGCCGTGGCTGCCGACCACGATCTCCGCATCGTGAAAGACGCGGACCTGGTCGGCGAAAGAGAGTTCCTCGCAGTGCAGCACCGTGAACCCCATCTCCCGCAGTATCCGCTCGAGTTCGGCCTCTCCCCCCAGGCGCCGCCTGCTTTTCCTCCTCGAGATGTAGATCTTCGAGCCGGTTCGCCGTTCGAGGTTCCCCGCTCTGCGCGGCACCACCTTTGCCTTCACCGCCGATCTCAAAAGTTCCAGCACCTGGGGGGGCGTGAATTCCGGCTGGGTATGGTACTGCGGCACGACCAGTCTCTCGACCCGGACCGGGGTGGAGCTGAAGATGACGTTGCGCCCCCCCTCCGGGCCGAGCGCCGTCGCCAGCCCGTCCAGGACGTAGCGGGGCGGGTTTTCCGGCAGCACGATCCTGACGTCGGGGAATTGGGCGACCGCGAAGAGGACGTTGGGCAGGACCTCGAGGAGCCAGTGGTAATAGGTGGCGGGATGGCAGACCACCACCGGCTCGTTGACCCGCAACTCCGCCGCGGGGAGCAGGGGCTCGTGCAGCACGTCGCCCCAGTCCATGATGCGGCGCAGCGAGCCCACGCTCTCTTCGAGGATCCTCTTCCCGATCCAGACCATGCCGGAGTGGGGCGAGACGGTGGCGTTGCGCAGCAGGTAGAGGTTGCGCTTGGCGAAGACGGCCTCGGTCCGTATGAAGGGGGGGAGTTTGGCGGCAACCGCGTGCTTGACGATGCACGCCTCGGTCACCGGGACGATGTCCAGGATGTGCGCGCTGATGTCGGTGTAGAAGGAGGCCTTTTCCAGGGACTCGATGCAGGACTTGGGCATCTTCCCCACGATCGGCCCGAGCAGGTCGGTCGAGATGAAACGCAGCAGTTGTTTGCGCCGTTTGGCGGCGGTTTCGCTTAAGCCCGTCATGCGGGCGATCCTAACACAGGAGCCGTTTTCTTTCCAGTTGCATGGGAAACCGGTGCCGGTTTTGGCTTTGGCGGGCACTCCGCGTCTTCGCCGCGCGCGTGGTGCCGGCCTAGTACTCCCTCGGCGGCTCCGTGTAGAGGCACTCCGGGTTTTCCTTGACGTGCACGAAGTGCGCGACGTGTTTGTCACCGGCTGCGCGCGGGCGCACCGGCTTGCCGCATTTATCGCACTCGAAGAGAAGCGAGTGCCGGTTTTCCGGCGTCGCTCCGTCTCTTACGGACAGCGCCTTGTCGATGGTGATGATGTGGCCGAAAAATTTGCACTGTTTTGCCAGACCCATTGTCCTACTCCTTTACAGACTACTTCGGGAGGTCCTCCCTGGATTTCTCGTGAAGAGCTAGAACAATGTATTATTTTACGACAAATTTGTCAATCATCGCGGTGCCCAGACTTTTCTGCGGCGGCAGGAGCAAGTGGTGGACTGGGAGGAATGCTCGTCCTGATTGCTTTAAAACGGTAATCGCATCCGATTACACTGGCGGCATTGGTTTCGAGCGACGACCGGGACGGGGCGCTGGCGGTGCCTAAGCCGCTGAAACGGAGGCGGGGCAGGACGGCCTGCTCGATATTGACAATAGTTTTGATGGGTTATCTGCAGGCTGCAACATTTGCCGCCTCGTTTACGGTTGTAATGGAAGGCGATCTGTTGTATTAAAATATTTTTCCCCTTCACCCTGCGCTCAGTGAGATTTCCCTTGATGCAGGTGTCGGTGGATCATTTCAATGCAGGAGGAGACTGGTTACATGAAGAAGATGGTTTTGGCAGTACTGGGCGGGATACTCATGACAACGGCCACCGCGCACGCGGAACACAAACTGCTGGTAACCGACGTTCTCGACCAGAAGCAGGTCGAGGCACAGGCACTGTTCGAGTATTCGCACAGCAAAGGCGACGTCACCATCCTGGGAGAATCCGGGAAGCGCACCCTCAACGCCACCGAGTCGCTCTATTCCGTGGGCGTCGGTCTCGGCCACGGCCTCGAAGTGTCCGCGTCCATTCCCTACGTTTTCAGCGAGCGGGACAAGCTCCAGATGAACGGGCTCGATCCGGAACAAGAGAGGCGTGACGGCTTCGGCGACCTGGCGCTCCAGGCGAAATACCGTCTGGTCGGCGGTGAGGAAGCACCGTACACCGTCGTGGCGGGCCTGGGCGTGAAATTCGATACCGCGGGCGACAGCCAGGCGGGAACCGGCACCACCGACCTGATCCCCTTCATCGCGGCGAGCGCCAACCTCGGGCACCACAACACCCCCTACGCCATCTACCGTGCCACCATCAGAAACCATGATGAGTACGACACCCACACCATCTCGCTGGGCTTCGAGAAGGAGCTTAACCACACCGTGACCATCGACGCCAAGGTGGATGCGAATTTCAACACCGCCACCCGCGACGTCACCGCCAACGAGGACTTCACCTTCGAGGTTTCCAGCTACCTCCAGATGGCACACAACTTCTACCTGCTGCCCAGCGTCGCCTACGTGGTGGCCACCGATTACAGGAGCAAGGATGACGCGGTCCGCGTCGGCTCCGCCGACGGCTTCCGCGCCGGTCTCTCCCTTTACTACCTGTTCTAACTGCCGTAAAGCACCGCCCGCCCCCATCCGGGAGCGGGCGGTGTCCCCTCTTTTGTCCTTTCTCTCCCATAGTGCCGTCCAAAGCCCGCCGGTCCTCCCGCCGGTCACCTTTGGTCAGCCCCGTCACCTCGGGCAAATCCGGAGTATTTGTAAAATTAAATTGATAACCGCTAAGCCGCCGTGGTATGCTGCGACCGCCTTATCGGGTATTCCCGAGTCCGTAGCAAGGAGGAATCTTGTCCGCTGTCATCTTCCTGACCTGCCCCGTTTGCCACTTCTCCAAGCAGGTCGAGGTCGCCGTCATACCCCGGCCCGGTACCACGGTCACCTGTCCCGTCTGCAAGTCCTTGTTCCCTTTCCAGCCCGATGAATCGGTTGCCGTGCCCGGCGGTGACGAGGTGGCCCCTGCCGCCGCGGCTGGCGCCGCACCGCAGGCCTCGCCGCTGGGCCTGCCGGGAGCGCGCCGCCGCACGGCCCGTTTCGAGTTCACCGGCAACGCCAGGGAATACTTCGGCATCTGGATCGTCAATACGCTCTTGCGCATCGTCACCCTGGGCTTTTATTCCCCTTGGGCCAAGATCCGCAAACGGCGCTACTTCTACGGCAACACCCTGCTCGACGGGGTCCCCTTCGATTTCCTCGGCGACCCCTGGGCAATCCTAAAGGGATGGCTTGTGGCCGGTCTGTTCTTCACCCTCTATTCCTTCGCCTCGCGCGTCAGCCCGATGGTCTCCGCGCTGCTCATGATTTTCTTCATGGGAGTCTGTCCCTGGGTGGTGGTTCGGTCACGGATCTTCAACATGAGGAACAGCTCGCACCGCAACATACGTTTCGGTTTCAACCCCGACTACCGCGAGGCCTACCGGGTCTTCCTCTGGTGGCAGTTGCTCCTCCCGCTGACCATGGGGGTTCTCGTTCCATACATCTATTACCGTCAGAGGCGGTTCCTGGTCGAGAACAGCCGCTACGGCACCACTCCCTTTCGCTTCCACGCCACCCCGGGGCAGTACTTCCGGATCTTCCTGCCCTTGGTGGTCCTGTTCCCGTTGGCCTTGGCGGCGCTCGTCGCTGCCATCATGCTCAAGCCCAGCGCTCTCACCATGGCGCTGCCGGCAGCACTCTTCTTCGTCATCTATATCTGCGCCGCCCTCTATGTCCGAACCGCCCTCACCAATCTGACCTGGAGTTCCACGAGCCTGGGCGATCACAGGTTCACCTCGACGCTCAGGACGCGGGATTTGCTCTGGATCTACTTCTCCAACGCCGTCGTGGTCGCCTGCAGCCTGGGACTGCTGGCGCCCTGGGCCACCGTGCGCCTGCTGCGCTATCGCCTGGAGCGTCTGAGCGCTGCGGGAGCGGGGAGCTTCGATGCCATCTTCGCCTCGCACGAGACCCAGGTCGGCGCCGCGCCCGAGGAACTGGGGGATATGCTGGGGTTTGACCTGGGGCTATGAGCGCTTCCTGCACGGCGACATGGTACGACGGCCGCACCTCGCGGGGACGCGAGGTGACGCTGCGCGTAGTCGATGCCTCACTCGAGGTTTCGGGCGGAGGGATCGATTCGGTCTACCCCCTGGCGGAGGTCGGCGTCGACCCGCCCCTGGGGAGGATGAAGCGCAGGCTGCACTTTCCCGATGGCGCCAGCGCCGAAACCGACGCGCACCGGCTCGTTGAGGAACTGCTGCGCAGGCAGGGGAGGGGGGGAGCGCTACTGGGCGTACACCGCTGGGAGAAGAGCCTGGGGCGGGCCTTGGCCGCGCTGGCGCTGCTGCTTGCCATCGTCTTCGGTTTCCTGCGCTACCTTGTTCCCGTCCTGGCGCTCAAGGTCGCTTTCATCCTCCCTCCCCGAACCGAGGAGCTGATCGGGCGGGAGACCCTGCAGGTCCTGGACAAGGTCATCATGCGGCCGAGCGCGCTGTCCCGGCAACGCAGGGAGGAACTGACCCGCCGCTTCCGCGCCATGATCGCGGGGGAGCCCCAGCGCCAACGCTGGCGCCTGGAGTTCCGCTCCTCGAAGGAGATCGGGGCCAACGCCTTCGCACTTCCCTCCGGGATCGTCATCGTCACCGACCGGATGGTGGAACTGGCTGAGAGTGAAGACGAACTGGCCGGCGTGCTGGCACACGAGATCGGCCACCTGGAGCGCAGGCACGCGTTGCGCCATCTGCTGCAGAATTCAGTGACCGTCCTCGTGGTCGCCACCCTGACCGGAGACATCGTTTCGGCCGGCTCGCTCGCCGCCACGGTTCCCACGGCTCTCATAGATGCCAAGTACTCCCGCGACTTCGAGTGGGAGGCCGATGCCGCCGCCGTCCGCTACTTGAAGCGGCAGGGGATCCCGGTACGGCGCTATGCCGAGATCCTGGCGCGGCTCGAGGCCGATCATTACCAGGACCGCAAGGACGCTCCCCGCATGGGGGAACTGTTCGACGACCACCCGGCCATGCTGGAGAGGGTGCGAAGGGTGCTGGCCGCCCAGTAGGAAAACCGGGTGACTCCGGACCAATGCAGCGTTTTAGCTGAAGGAGGGACATATGAAGGGGGTGCGCATCGGCAGTCTGGTGCTGGCCGTATGGCTAGGGCTGGCGGGAGTTTCTTTCGCCAAGCAGGTCTTCTTTCGGGACGGCAGCGTCCTCGATTGCGAATCCTTCTGGAGACGCAACGGTCTGGTCGTGGTCAAGGTGAACCGCGACGTGCTCCTTGAGTTTGCCCCCGGCGAGATCAACCTCCAAAAGAGCATGGAGCGGGCAAAGCGCAAGGCCGCCCGCGTTTCCCGGCGCAGCAAGCCTGCCGTCGCCAAGGCGCACGTCGCTGTGGAGAGCGCGGCGCCTGCGCCGGCAGTCCAGGGCGTGAAGCCGGCGCAGGGGACAGCGCCGGTACCAGCCGCTGCCGTGGCCAGGAGCGCGGCAACGCCGGCTCCCCCGGCCCGTGTCGTTGCGCCGGCACCGGCACCGGCCGCGCAGCCCGACCCCGCGCCGGAGGCCGCCGCGCCCACAACTTCCCCCTTGAGCAGGGAGGAGGTCGAACGCCGCAGCAAAGAGAACGTGGAGATGATGGCGGAGGCGATAAAAAAAGGTGATCCCGATCTGATGAAGAAGGCCGTCGAAGCGCAGAAGGGCCTTGCGCAACGGCAAAAGGAGGCTGGAGGTGGCGCCGCCGCGCCGGCCAAGGGGCCCAGGCCCGAACCCGCCTGGTTCAAGTACTTCCTCATGATGGTGGTGAGCGGCCTGCTGGTCGTCGTTGCCCTGTGGGTCGTCTTCGGCAAGGCGGGCCAGTCGGGCGTGAAGAGCATCATCCCCATTTACAACTACTACGTGCTGATGCAGATCTCGGGTAAGCCCGGTTGGTGGTGTCTGCTGGTCTTCATCCCGGTGGTGGGCCTGGCTATCCACCTGCTGGCGATGCTCGCGCTGGCGGAGAAGTTCCAGCGAAGCCCGGTTTTTGGCGTCGGTCTGGTGTTTCTCCCTATGGTCTTCTTCCCGATACTTGCTTTCGGCGGCTCACGGTACGGCGAGGTCCGGGAGGACGAACTGGATTTCACCTTCTCCGAGGAGCCCCCGCAGGGATAACCGGTTTCGGGACGGGGCCATCAGGGCAACATGCGCGTCAGCCAGTAGATGGCGGGGAGGGTGCCGAAGGAGAGGATGATGCCGATGCCGATCATGGCCACGGCGAGATCCGCCTCCATCCCGGCGACCACGGCCAGGGCACCGGCGGTCACCATGGGGGGCATGGCCGCCTCCAGGACCGAGACGTCGATCACCATGCCGGTGAGCCCGGCCAGGCGGCAGACCGCCAGGGCCGCCAGAGGGGCGAGCAGCAGTTTCATGGCCAGCCCGAAGCTCAGCGGCCCGATCACCCTGCGCGGCAGCCGCAGCCGCATCTGCATGCCGATCGCGGTCATCACCACCGGCACCAGGGTCAGGGAGATGTTGTGCAGCACCTGCGCGAATTTCTCGGGGTAGGGCCAGCCGCGCGCCACAAGTCCCACCATCAGGGCGATGCTCGGCGGAAAGAAGAGCATCTTGCGGACCATGGCCGAGAGCCTCACCGAACCGTCCTTACCGTAGAGGGCGAGGATGAAGGAGCCGTAGGTCACCATGATGATCATCGTACCCAACTGGTCGTAGATGATGAGGTAGGGGAGGCCGGCGGCACCGAAGAAGGCCTGGATCATCGGTACCCCGAGAAACGAGGTGTTCCCCAGGGGCACGACCAGGAGCAGTACGCCCACCGTGGCGCGGTCCCAGCGCCAAAGGCGCGCCGCGCCGAGGACGGACGCCACTGAGAGGAGCAGCATGCCCCAGGGCACCACCGCGGCGGTGACGATCTCCCGGGAGAACACGATCTGCGGCACCTTAAGGAGTATCAGCGCCGGCAAGGACACGTAGAGGGCGAACATGTTGAGGGTCTGCGCCGAGTCCTTGGGGAAGGCCTCAAGGCGGCGAAAGAGCATCCCCAGGAGGACGAACACCCCGATCAAGACGAAGTTTTCCATTACAGCCAGTTTCTCCCGCCCAGGCGGGCGTTAGCGGCGGCGCCGCGTCACGCCGGTTTGGGGAAAAACTCCTCCCTTTTTTCCGAATGGACCCGCAGGGTCACCGTTTTCTTCGCGAAGTCCGCGAGACTCTGCGCCACCCGGGCGCCGTCCTCGATGATAGGATCGAGCAGGGTGCGCCGCGCGAACACCACCTTTCTCCCGAGCTTGTCATGTCCGTACACCTCGAACCCTTTAGGGTAGGGATCGATGTCGATGACCATATCAGCGATGTTCCCCAAGATGCTGCGTTTCACGTTTGCCACGGTGCCTCCTCCGGTGACGAAGACGATCCTCAAGCCTTTGCTGTAACACAGGCGCGGTGCCGCCACAAGAAAAACAACGCACCGGGCCCCGCTCGCGCCGCCGTATGCTGGCGTGCTAATCCCTGGAAGGGGGATGCCGCCAGGGAGTATACTCTTGGGAAGGGGGGATGCCGTCAAGGAAGGAGGGACCGGAATCAGCGGAAAAGGAGGACCCGAACATGAAGATAACGAGAATAGGCATCGTCGGATCGGGCAACATCGGTGGTAATTTGGGGATCATGTTGGCCAAGGCGGGCTACGAAGTATGCTTCAGTTCCAGGCATCCCGAGAGCCTGGGGGACTTGGTGCGGACGGCCGGCCCCACGGCCCGTGCCGGTAGCGTTGCCGAAGCGATCACCTTCGGCGACGTGGTGCTGCTCTCCGTGCCGCTCAAGGCCTACCGGGAACTGGACAGCGAAACCAGGCAGGCTTTGCACGGTAAGATCGTCATCGACACCTCCAACCCGTACCCCGAGCGGGACGGGGCTATGGCGGTTGAGGCGAGGCAGGATCCCGGAGGGATGGGTAGCGTGGTGGCGCGCCTGCTTCCCGGAGCGAGGATCGTGCGGGCGTTCAACTCGGTCTACTTTGAAGATCTCAAGCAGACCGTGAACAAGAATGGCGACACCATCGGCATCCCGATCGCCGGTGACGATCAGGAAGCGGTGGCAGTCGCGGTCGAACTGGCCCGGAGCGTCGGGCTGGACCCGGTCGTGGTGGGCGGGCTGACCGCTTCGAAGCTCTTCGACGTCGGTACGTCGGTGTACGCGACCAGCGCCTCCGCATCGGAAATCAAGGCGAAGTTGAGTATAGAGTAGATCCCGCCCAGGCAGCAGCCGGGGAAGGCCTTGGTCGTTACCGCCGCCTCCCCCGGTCTTGCCCCCCCGCCCCTAGTCCTGAGACACCGCATTTTCCCGCTTGACCGTCACTGTGTTGTCGGTAATATTGGAAAAAACCAATAATCAAGGAGGAAAAGGCGTGAGCGTCCCAGATAAATTCGAAATGAACCATGAGGAAATGGATCCACCGACACTGATCATATGGCTTGATGACGCTGCAACTTTGCAGGCGGCGCATGTCAAGATCAGCTGCATTAAGGACGACTGGGTCCCGTGGTCTCCCCACTTCAAGGCTCACAAGGAGGCGATCTCAAGGGCGCTGGAGAGAGCCGCGGCCTTGAATCTCGATCATACCGAGGAGGTGGATGCCGCTGTCGCGGCCGCGTTGGAGGATGTGAACATCAACGCGAGCTATCTGGTACTCAGGGCGAAACAAGAAAAAGATGAAACATGGCTTCATAACAACGGCTATCAGCTCAAGGGAAAGCTGAAGAGGGTGTACGATAGACCGGTTTCCGCCGCCGCTTTGGTTATTAGAGCTAAAAATGGGCCGGAGATTGGCGAGATCACCCTGACGTGGGATAAAGACCTTGCGGCCGGTTCCTACCAGTTGCGGATTTGTAAGGGGCATCCGCAGGGGGACGAATCCTATGTTGATTACAGCTTTCTGAAGAAGGTGCGAGTTGTCATCGGTAATCTGGAAAGGGCGTCGTGGTACCACTTCAGAATCAGGGGCATCGGCCACAACCAAACCGGCCCTTGGAGTGAACCAGTCGGAATCATCGTTACATGAAGTATGAGAAGTACTCCCCCGTCAACTGCCTGGCCTCTGGATTCCAGGGGCCAGGTCCCGCAGTCATCTTTCTCTCAATCCATTTGCTGGACGACAACCTCAAGCACAATTCGCCGCCTACCCATTGTGCCGCCTAAAAACCCGCACGCTTCGAGTACTCGGCAATCCGTTCAGGCGGAAACCGAAGGCTTCCGTCGCTCCAACGGAAGCTTCCTCTGAGGAATCGAATACTCCGTCGCGCAGCGGAAGCTTTCTCCGAAAAACGGAAGGCATCGGTCGCCCAACGGAACCGTTCTCTGAGAAATCGATTGCTCCGTCGCCCGGTGGAAGCTTTCCCCGAGAAGCGGAACGCTTCCGTCGCTCAGCGGAAGCTTCCTCCGCGAAATCGAACGCTCCGTCGCCCGGCGGAAACTTTCTCTGAAAAATCGAATGCTCCGTTGCCAAGCGGAAGCTTCCTCTGGGAAACGGAACGCTTCCGTCGCCCGGCGGAAGCTTCCTCAGAGAAATCGAATGCTCCGTTGCTCAGCGGAAACTTTCTCCGCGAAACGGAACGCTTCCGTCTCCCGGCGGAAGCGTTCTTTGGGAAATCGAATGCTCCGTCACACGGCGGAAGTTTTCTCCGCGAAACGGAACACTTCCGTCTCCCGGCGGAAGCGTTCTTTGGGAAATCGAATGTTCCGTCACACGGCGGAAGCTTTCTGCGAGAAACGGAACGCATCCGTCGCCAAGCTGAAGCTTTCTCCGAGAAACGAAGGCATCTTTGAGAAGATCAAGCGAACTTCGCGCACCGTAAAACGTTTGCCCTTCACGAAATGTATTTTGCTGAGCGCGGCATGCATTTGCCGTTCGAGAAGTGGGATGGATGCCGTCCCAGTAGCCGCTGGCAAGCTAAAAACCGGAGCTCCTGTCGCCGGAGGCTCCGGTTTTTTTTCAGCTTACTTCGCCAACTCGGTGAGCGCCTGTTGTGCTATGACACCGTGTACCTTCTCTGTGGGATGCATGCCGTCCCAGAAGATGAAGGTGTCGGGCTTGCTACAGACGTAGGGAGGCGAGCCGGGCGTCAGGCAGGGGGCGTTGACGACGCTCAGGCCGAACGCGGCGGGATCCGCGACCAGTTCCGCGAGCTTGTCGAAAAAGCCGACCCGCACGACCTGGAGGTCGGGGAGCTGGGCGGACATCGACGTCAGCAGGTAGTCGAGGAGATAATTGTAGTACTGGGACAACTGGTGCGCGGCGGCCCCGGCTCCCGGCATGGCTATGTCGGTTGCGAGAAGCGCCGGCGTGAGCGAGAGGTCCGGCGCGTCGCATACCAGGAATTTCCTGGCCCCGGCGTTGTAAAGAGCGGTGATATTCGCCTGCAGGTACGCGACCGCCTGTTCCACGATGGCGGGGTCCTGTGCTTCGAGCGCGTCCCTGATGTCGTTGCTGCCGAATTCCACCACGTAGAGCGCGTTGGGCGGGGCCTGACCGCCGAAGACGTTGAGGAACGTGGTGACCTCGAAGGTGATGGTCGCCTCGCCAGCCTTGTCATGCGCCCTGGCGCCGCCGATGGCGTAATTGGTGGCTTCGACACCAAATTCCCTAAACGCGGGACGGGTGTTACCTGAAAGCGAGTAGTGCCGCGCGAGCTGTTCCACCCAGGTGGCGCCGTTGCTAAAGTGGTGGCCGCCGCGCGCGTAAGGCATCTCGGGGACGAGGAGCTGGTCCAGGAACTGGTAGGGCGGAGTGTTCGCCGTCCCCAGGAAAACGAAGGCGTTACCCGGGTCCGAAAGGCTGTCGCCGAACACCACGATGCGGTCGAAGGACGTCTGCGCCGAGGCCGCTATCGGCACCATGAGCACGAGGGCCAGCAGAAGCCCCACGATCGTCCGCCTCTTCTCTAGAAACATGGCCATGAAATCCTCCTTTGATAGTCACTGCAAAGTGAAACAACCAAGGGTCAACTCCTGCGCCCCTTTTTACCCCTCCTTCCCGCAGGTGTATTGACAACAAGTGTAAGACTTTCCGTCGTTTCTTCAAGCCGTCCCGCCCTCCATTCGACCTGTTTGGAGGACAGAGGAACGCCTTCACTTCTTGCAAGGGATGTGGCGGTTTGTTGTCAATTGTCCTCTTGACAACTAACCGCCAGAGGTATAAATAAGAGACCCATTTAATAAATTTGGTCTTTAACTTCATGGGCAATCGATATATTGCTGGTGCGCTGGTCTGTTTATAGGTGGCAGCTAGATACCCCTCTATATCACATGTGTTTATAAACATTATCTGTGGCTATTTAGATTTTATTTTTGAAAATAAGCTATTTTTCTTGACATCTCTGTGAGGATCAACAAGAGTACCGGACTACAATCTCATACGCACCGATAAGAGCAAAGCCAGAGCGATCTGGTGACGCAAAACCCTAGGGTCCTTAATGGATTGCCGGTTACCGAAGAGCAACACGTGGATGCCTTGCATTTAAAGCGCCCTTTTTCTCATTTCGGTGAGAGGGGCGCTTTTTTCGTGCGCGCGCACAGTGAGGATTTTAAAAAAGTACGGGTAGGGGGGGACTTTGTTTCCAAAAAGCTGCTTGAGAGTTGCCAGGATTTTCGCCTTGTGTGGAATAACCATTTTGCTGTTCTGTCCTGTCGTGCTGTCGAACTCGGTTCCTAAATGGTTCCTTTCTCCTCCTAATAACGACGCAGCATATTTGTACGGTTCCGGACATGGTGCCACCATTGAAGATGCCACGAATGAAGCCCTGAATCAAATAGCTTCCAAGCTCAGTGTCACGGTTGGTTCGACCTTCGAGAAAACCGAAACGGTGTCTTCTCACAACAGTATCCAGAGCTATGATAAGAACCTCAGTAACAACATCACAACAACGGTAGAAAAAATCAAATTCAACAATTACGAAATCATCAAAAACTCCATTGAGGGTAAAGATGTTTTCGTGCTCGTGTCAGTTGATAAACATAAATTTGTGTCCGAAAAAATTCAGGACCTGCAGAATGCGGACCGTTTTATCAAGAGTACTTATGAATTGGGCGCCGAGAAGAGCATCATGGAGAAGGTGGCGCTGTACAGGGAAATTACTTCCAAGATAGCCGAGACGTACCCACTGTTGGGAATCATACACACCCTGTCGCCAGCTTTCGACGTGGACAGCTACTATCTCAAATTCAACAAGTTGTCAGCCGAGATAAAGGGTACTTCCTCCAAACTCCAGGTGTACCTCGATTATGGCCAGGACTCCTCGGAACTAGTCGCCGTTGTAACCAAGCACCTAAACAATGCTGCCATTGTAGTTGTCCCCACCTATGACCCTAACAATAAGAATCTTGTCACTTTGAACATCCGTTCCAGCCTTAAAAAACTCGAACTTTACGGGGCCAAGGTTGTGAAATTCAACACCGACTTCGAAGTGAAGTCCACCTCTGATAACACTGTAGCTGTAGCGAAAATTGAGTCGAAGGGGTCTTCGGCAATTAGCTTCAACGAAGCTTACCAAGCGGCGGCTATCAATCTCGACAAGAAGATCGCCGAACGCGGTATCTGGGCTGTGTTGGGCATAGAGAAAGCTTCACGTTAACTTCAGGGTTCCTGCTTCAGGAAGCACACATCATAAAGGGGGAATTATGTCATTTCTGCAAAAAAGTGTACGCTCGGTGTTGGTCCTGTCTTTCTTCGTCTCAATGGGGTGTGCATCTCACCAGATAAAGTCGCTGGACGAGTTCCAACCGACCAATCTTCAGAAGTCGAAGTTCGCTCCGACCGCTGAAGCCCTCGAGCGTGGTAAGTCCAAGGTGGTTGTCTTTCCTTTTGCCAACAATGGCAACTTTGTAGCGGAAGAAGCTGACCTGGGGGTGTCCCTTGCCGGCGCACTGGAGGCGGTGTTAACAGAAAGTAAAACCGTTGAAATCGTGGACAGGAACGTCGCTAAAAAATTGCAGGATGAGATAAAACTTGCCGAGATGAACCAGACCGGGGCGTACGAAGGTCCGGTTGTCGCTGATTACGCTATTTCCGGCTCCATCAGCAATGCTTCCTTCACCCACAAATTCTTCGAAGCCACACGCAATGTCGACAAGAAAGGAAGGGTTACGGTAACAGCGCCTTCCTTCCGTTATACTGCCAACGTCGAAGGAACGATCAAGGTTTACGAAATCCCTTCGATGAAAGTCGTTCAGGTGTTCAAGATCAGCGACAACAAGGGGAGAAGCGAAGAAACCCGGTCCAGCCAGAATTATGCTGAAAGGGATGATGATCTGGTCCGCGGGGCAGGACGTGATGCGGTAAACTCCATAAAAGCCGAGCTCAAAAACAGGTTGGCGCCGCAAGCCTACGTCATCGGCAAAAAGATCAAGGATTCGACTGCGATCCTCAAGGTGAACCTGGGTGAGGAAAAAGGGGCAAAGCCCGGGGATAAGTGCGAGATTTTCACCGTCACCGAAAGTGTCAACCAACTCACCGGAGCCACTGAAACCGAAACGCGCAAGCTGTGTGATGGCGTCATCACGAATCACATCACACCGGTAAGCTCGTGGGTAATGGTATCGGCAGAAGAAAGTAAAGATGTGAAACTTGGTGATCAGGTGAAAGTAGTTTACTCCAAGAGCGCGTTCGAATATATGAAGGACGCTGGTAGCGTGATGAACACCCTCATCGCCAAATAGTTGCTTTTTTTTACGGGATATACTATCTCTCTCCAGAAGGCAATCCAAATGTAAGGAGAAGCTATGCTAAAAATGAAGATTATCTTTACCCTCCTGGCCCTCGCCCTTTTGGCTGCCTGCAGCAGCACGCAGACCAACGTGGCAAAAGGGGTTGCAAACCCGGTCGGCGAAGGTGCTCCGCAGTGGGTGTTGGATCCGGGGTCTGTTGCTGGACTTAACGCTGTAGGATCAGCAGCGAAAAGCCCCGGGGGGATCCAGTTTCAAAGGAATGAGGCGATGGCTGGCGGCAGAGACGAATTGGCCAGAATTCTCAGTGTTAAAGTGAAAAACTCCTTTAAGAACTTTAGCGAGCAGACCGGCGTCGGCGACAGCCAGACCTTCGACAAGGTGACGACGTCAGTTTCCCAGCAATTGGCGAAGCAAACGCTCAACGGGTCGAAACAGAAAGATCTGTGGCTTGGCCAAGATGGCACCATGTACATCCTGGTGTCGCTTGATCCTAAAGCCGTGGCAGATATAACCAAGCAACTGGCCATCAGCAGCTTGAACAACGAACGCGCTCTGTTTCAGAAGGAAGAGGCCAAGAAGGCATTTAATGAGTTAGAAGCCGATATCGACAAAGAGTTCAATCAATAGTCAGGAGGTTTTGATGAGATCGCTCTTTTTTCTGGTTCTTCTGTCATTATGTGGATGCGCGGCCAACCTCCCGAGCCATACCCACCAGAATAGCTATGAATCTCAACACCAAAGCGCAGATCAGGCTCAAAGAGCCCTGAGCAACGAGTGAGTTTTGCAGCAACTGCTGAAGATGAAAGCACCTGATGGGAGAACCGTCAGGTGCTTTTTTTTGTGCGCCAAGGCGCGGGCGCACATTGCGTGGTGCGGCTTGGTAAGCGTTTAGGCGGTTGTGACTTTCCGATTTCCAGGTATCCTCATTCGTCACAGTGTGACTGTCACAGGGAACAGCCCTGTCATGCAAGGAGGGGGGAATGGACTTGAAGAACTTGCTGCTGGAAGTTAGCGATCATGTTGCGACCGTGACGGTGAACCGTCCGTCGGCGATGAACGCCATGACGCCGGATACCCTTGAGGAGTTGGAGCGGGTGGTCGCCGAGATAGACCGCTACGAGGAGGTCCGCGCCGCGGTGATTACGGGGGCGGGCGCCAAGGCCTTCATCGCGGGCGCCGACATCGGGCTCATGCGGGACATGTCCTCGACACAGGCGCGCGAGCTGGCGCTCAAGGCCCATGGCATCTTCGCCGCCATGGAGCGCTCCTCGAAACCCTTCATCGCCGCGGTCAACGGATATGCCCTGGGGGGCGGCTGCGAACTGGCCATGGCCTGCGATATCCGCATCGCCTCCGACAACGCCCGTTTCGGACAGCCTGAGATCAACATCGGCATCCTCCCCGGCTTCGGAGGGTCGCAGCGGCTCCCCAGGCTGGTCGGGAAGGGCAGGGCGCTCGAGATGATCCTCACCGGTGAGATGGTCGATGCCGCGGAGGCCTTCCGGATCGGGCTGGTGAACCGGGTGGTGTCACAGCAGGAACTGTTGGGCGAGGCGCACAAGCTGGCGGCGAAGATCGCGGCCAAGGGACGGGTCGCCACCAAGCTGTGCAAGGAGGCGGTGGTAAACGGCCTGGAGATGGATCTTGTCCGTGCCTGCGCCTACGAGGCGGAGCTCTTCGGCTACAGCTTCGCCACCGCAGACCAGAAAGAGGGTATGAGCGCTTTCCTGGAGAAGAGGGCGCCGGTTTTCCAGGACCGCTGATCCCGTCTATTCGATTTGCGCGGGATCATGGCATGTTGTGACTGCTATTTCAGGAGGGGGGTAATGTCGAACCACGAGGCGCAGACGCACCAGGAGAAGATCATAGAGCAGTTCTCCCAGCAGGCGGTACCGTTCACGCAGGTGCCGGGGCATCACGATGCGATGCAGATCCTGCTGGAAGTGTCCGGAGTCGGCGCAGAGGATGAAGTCCTGGACGTGGCCTGCGGCCCGGGGATGGTCACCTGCGAGTTCGCGAAACATGCCAGGCATGTCCGGGGAATCGACATCACGCCGGCCATGATCGAGCAGGCAAGGCGGCGCCAAGGCGAGCAGCGGCTGGCGAATCTCTCCTGGGACGTCGGCAATGCCGTCCCGCTGGCTTACCTGGACGATTCCTTCTCCCTGGTCATCACCCGTTACAGCTTTCACCACCTCCTGGAGCCGAGGGAGGCGTTGGCGGAGATGATCCGGGTGTGCCGGCCCGGCGGCGTGGTCATGGTGGCCGACGTCGCCATGCCGCCGGCGAAATCGGCCGCCTATGACCATTTGGAGCTGATCCGCGACCCTTCCCACACCCATGCCTTGACCGTTGAAGAGTTCGAGGCGCTGTTCCAGCGCTCAGGCCTTGTAGACTGCCGCCGGAGCGCCTATGGCGTCGATATCGAGCTGGAGGCGCAGATAAAGGCCTCTTTTCCCAAGCCCGGAGATGACCAGGTGATCCGGGAACTGGTGACCGCCGATGTTGGCGTCGACAGGTTGGGCATCAACGCCCGCCGGGAAGCCGGCAAGGTCGTTTACACCGTGCCGATCGTGGTGTATGCGGGCAGGAAGAGGTGAAAGCGAAGGCGCGGGGGGACTGCCACGGATTTCAGAGCCTGTTGGCCTCGTTCTTGTGGTAGATGTCGAAGAAGATCACGCTGTTGTCGGTGACTTCAGAACAGAACCCGCATTGTTCCAGCTTGTGCCCTTCTTTGCGGCACTGTTCGCACCAGTGGTAGATAAGGCGGTAATCCCTGCGGCCGACGTACTTTTTCAGTCGGCCGTGGTGTTCCCCATGCATCCAGCCGTCAGCGTCGCCGGGGTTATGAAGAAGCCGTTCTATGACCGACTGGATCCGCTCATACCCCGGCGGGTCGTGCTTCTCGATCTTGGCTATTCTTGTTTTGAAATTGGGAGTAGCGAAATAGGTAAATGGAGTCATTTGTTGTCACACCTTTTCGGGCCACCGTTCAATGGAAGGGAAGAGCTTGTTTTCGAAACCGAGGCGAAAAATAGGTTTGGGACTGTTGGGGACGTCGGGGATGCCCAGTTCTTCCATGAGGTAACGCTTGAGGATCTTCCACACGCAGTCATAGCAGGTCTCAAAGCGGTACACCACCGATTCGGCCAGTGCCTCCCTGTCCAGTTCGGGCAGGTTGCGCTGACTAGAGCTGCTGTAGTTGGCAAACTGCAGCTCGAGATGTTTGAGCGATTTTTTGAATTTATCGTAATCGATCACGCACAACCTCCGTGATTCCAGTTGACGTTGTTTTTACCCGCGATTGCCATGCTGACTTTGTTGCGCATTGGCAGAAGCTGCTGGAAGATAGCAGGTTTGTTGCGGGTTTTCCAGTTCTTTGAAGAGAACGAGAAGGCGGGTGTAAGTATTCGCTCGGCACTAGAAAGCCTGCCTCTGGCCTTCCAGTCGTGTGAAGTCGACATAAGGTTATTTGAAGCTTGATTCGGGAGATTCCCTGCTACTCGCTCCAGTCAATCAGACCCCGAGTAAAGTCGATGTGAATACTTGTGGCGGCGTTGACGCAAAGACAGAAAAGATGAGGGGGCGGAGGCAGGAAGCCGTAAGCCGTAAGCTTGCGTCCCAAGGAGAGGGGACGTTCGCACCGAAACGTACGAAGGGGGACCGCGTCTTGCGAGGTCCCCCTTTTTTCCGCTACTTCTTGTTTACTCTTCGCTTGGGCCGTCTCTCTAGACCCCTCGCAGTGGTAGCGCCTCCCGTGAAAACCGCAAAAATGCGATTTTGTCCAAGTGTAAAGTTAGAAAAAAATCCTTGCCCAAAAAGTTTTTTTACTGCCTCTGCCAGGCTTGACCGTTTGAGGCTTAAGCCATGTCTTTCCCCCTAAGCCGCCCAAACCACAAGATACTTTTCAAGATAACTGACCGAGCGGTCGATAAGACTGCTTGAGGCGAACGCTGTCCTCTCGCAAGGTGTATGTCCCAAAACTACCTATAGCAGGGCGTGCTCAATGGATACAATCGACCATGAAGAAATCCGGCAACTGTTTGACGACTACCAGAGGATGTATGGGGCCGGCGCGACAACCGTATTCAGCGAGAACTTTTCCGGATTTACCGGAGGGGGATAAGCTGATCAAAGACCGGGATGAATGGGTCGCGATAATGTGTGCAGGAAATCAATAGATTATAGGGGGATTACATGAAGATCAGATTGTTTGCAGTGTTATTCACAGTCCTTTCGGCCTGTCTGGTTGTTGCCGGGTGTGGGACGGACAATTCCGCTACGAGCACTCCTATCGACTATTCAAAGGCTGCCAATTGGCTGTCCGTGCCATCACAGCTTGATCCCGTTAAAAATGTCGATGTCTTCTACGTCTATCCGACTGCGTACTTTGCCGGCTCGGGGGATCCGATTGTCGGGCGAATAGACAACGCCAACATGGTAGCCGGTGCAAAATCATGGTTTCAGAGACAGGCTACCGCCTTTGCCGCTGTCGGCAATATCTACGCTCCCTACTATCGGCAGGCAGATGCCTTCTACACGCTGGCTTTGCCGACTACAGAGGCCGTGTATGACTTTATCAGCGGGACACCGGCCACGGATGTTACCGCAGCGTTCGATTACTACATCAAAAACTACAACCACAACCGGCCATTCATTCTTGTGAGTCATTCCCAGGGTTCAACGGTAACCGCGCTCCTGCTGCAAAACTACATGAAAGCCAATCCAAGCGTCTATCAGAGGATGATTGCCGCCTACGCCATCGGCTGGTCCTTCACGCAGGATTATTTCGACCGGAACCCCCATCTGAAATTCGCCCAGGGGGCGGATGATACCGGTGTGATCGTCTCGTACAACACCCAAAGCCCTTCCTTTACGGGCAGGAACCCCGTGGTCTTCCCCGGTGCCATGGCAATCAACCCGATCTCCTGGACCAGGACGGCAACACAGGCTCCCGCCTCAGCCAATGCGGGCTCGCTGCGCCTATACGATGCAACCGCAACGGCGCCGTTCTACCAGGGCGATGTCATAATCCCCGTGCAGACCGTAGCCGGCTATGCAGATGCGCAAGTCGCCGCAATCGACCCGGTCACGAGCGCTCTCGATCCGACCTCTTCGACAAATGTGGTGCTTTGCTCAACCGTTGACCCGGCAACCTTCAAGCGCCCGAGTCCTGTCGCGCCCGGCTTTTACCACAGCTATGACTACCCGTTCTATTACGGCAACCTTGCCGCCAACGCCGCCAACCGCACTGCCAGGTTTCTCAACCCGTAATGGAGAACCACCATGAAACGCATACCGCGGTTCAGTCGCTTGATCTTTATGGTTTTGAACTTGGTGGTACTGCTGTTGGCGGGGTGTAGTGGAGGAAGCGACAGCACGCCGGCGAATGGACCCAGACCGGTTCTTTAAACTACCAGCGTCAAAACCATGCCGCGACTCTGTTGGACTCTGGAGGGGGGCTCATTACCGGAGATTCGGCGTACATGCTCGCGCCAGTACTTGGTTGTTTTTTCAGGGCTTTGACCTGCGTACGGTGATTATGTAGTCGAGCGAGAAAGAAAAAGGGGACAGGCTGCTTTTTTGCTGCCTGTCCCCTTTGTATTACTTCAGCGATTTTCTTTAGTGACGGTTTCTTGTGGCGTTTGCATCGATGGATGATCTCTCCTCAGCAGCATGGCCAATTCAAAAAACTCACCAGTCTACGCGCACTCGGAGTAGCCGCAGACGCGGCAGACGGCGCAGCCGCCTTCGTGCTCGACGACGCCGCCGCACTCGGGGCAGGCGCCTCTTTCGAAGCTCGGGGCCTCGATGACTTCGGCATGGCCGGTGATGGCCAGGTGCGCCTGGATCGCCTTGGCGACGGCGTCGGCGCAGGAAAGCACCTTGTTGTCGCCGAAACCGCTCGGGCTGTGGCAGGAGATCCCCAAAAGCTGCTTCACGACCTGGCGTGCCTGCACGCCGCTTCTCCAGGCCAAAGACACCATGCGGCCGATCGCCTCGCTCTGGCTCGCGGCGCAGCCGCCGGCTTTGCCCATGGTGGTGAAGACTTCGAAGAGGCCGGTGGCGTCCTCGTTGATGGTGATGTACAGCGGGCCGCAGCCGGTCTGCATCTGGTAGGTCCAACCCTTGAGCGCCTTGGGACGCTCACGCTTGATGCTGCGCTTCTCCTCCAGCGTGAGCGGAGCGGCCGCCTTGGGCTCCTCCTTCTTGCCGACGGAGAGCACCTGCTCGTCGCGGGAGCCGTCACGGTAGATGGTGACCCCCTTGCAGTTCATCTGGTAGGCGAGACGGTAGACCTCCTCGACGTCCTCGATGGTGGCTTCACGCGGGAAGTTCACGGTCTTGGAGACGGCGTTGTCAGTGTGACGCTGGAAGGCCGCCTGCATGGTGATGTGCTCTTCCGGGGTGATGTCGTGGGCGGTGACGAACACGTCGCGCACGTCCTCGGGAATGGCGCTGATGTCCTGCACGGTGCCGTGCTCGGCGATCCGCTGCATCAGCTCTTCGCTGTAGAAGCCCTGCTCCTTGGCGGCCTTCTCGAAGAGCGGGTTGGTCTCGACCAGGATGTTCTTGTCCATCACCTGGCGCACGAAGCTGACCGCGAAGAGCGGCTCGACGCCGGAGGAGGCGTTGGCGATGATGGAGATGGTGCCGGTCGGGGCGATGGTGGTGACGGTCGCGTTCCTGATGGGATCGGCGCCGGCCACGTCGTAGATGCTCCCCTTGAAGTTGGGGAAGGGGCCACGGGTCTTGGCGAGCTCACGGGAGGCGATCTTGCCTTCCTCGTTGATGAACTGCATCACCTTCTCGCCCAGTTCCACCGACTCCTCGGAGCCGTAGGGGATGCCGAGCAGGATCAGCATGTCGGCCCACCCCATGACACCCAGGCCGATCTTCCTGTTGGCGCGGGTCATCTCGTCGATCTGCGGCAGCGGGTAGTTGTTCACCTCGATGACGTTGTCCAAAAAGTGCACGGAGGTGCGCACGGTCTCTTTCAGCTTGTCCCAGTTCACCTTGCCGTGGGTCACGAACTTGCCCAGGTTGATGGAGCCCAGGTTGCAGGACTCGTACGGCAGCAGCGGCTGTTCGCCGCAGGGGTTGGTGGACTCGATCTCGCCGATGTGCGGGGTCGGGTTGTCCTTGTTGAGGCGGTCCAGGAAGATGATGCCCGGCTCGCCGTTCTCCCAGGCCTGCTTCACGATGCGGGCGAACACCTTGCGGGCGTTCAGGGAGCCGGCCGGCTTCTTGTCGCGCGGGTTGATCAGGGTGTAGTCCTTGTCAGCGTCGACGGCCTTCATGAACTCCTCGGTGATGCCGACCGAGATGTTGAAGTTGTTCAGCTGGCGCTGGTCGTTCTTGCACATGATGAAGTCCATGATGTCGGGATGGTCGACACGAAGGATCGCCATGTTGGCGCCGCGGCGGGTGCCGCCCTGCTTGATGGTCTCGGTAGCGACGTCGAACACCCTCATGAACGAGAGGGGGCCGCTGGAGATGCCGGTGGTGGACATGACCACGTCGTTGGCCGGGCGCAGGCGCGAGAAGGAGAAGCCGGTGCCGCCGCCGGACTTGTGGATCAGGGCGGTGTACTTGACGGATTCGAAGATTTCCTCCATGCTGTCGCCCACCGGAAGCACGAAGCAGGCGGAGAGCTGCCCCAGCTCGCGACCGGCGTTCATCAGGGTCGGGGAGTTGGGGAGGAACTCGAAGTTGGTCATCATGTTGTAGAACTTGTCGGAGAGGGCGGAGATGTCGGCCTTCTTGTCGAACACGGCGTCGGCCTGGGCGATCGCCGTGGCCACGCGACGGAACATGTCGGCCGCAGTCTCAAGGGGGGTCCCGCTCTGGTCCCTCTTCAAATAGCGCTTCTCCAGCACCGTCAGTGCGTTCTTGGTGAGACCCGGGATCTGCCCCTTCTCGACTGTTTTCTTCATAACCTTTCGTCCTCCTTGGGATATTCAACATGTAGCCATGTCATTTGCTTGAGACCCTACATTTTGTGGGCGGGCAGAAATAAACCACAAGATGTATGACGAAGTCAAGCGTTAATAGATTAAAATTTCGGAGTCTCATAAAAATCGAAATTGCCGATGTTTACACAGCTCGGCCATTTACAAGCGGGGCGGCGCTGTGATATTAATGTGTGGTTAATTTTCCTGCCGGGAGCCTCCATGACCCAGTGTGATTGCAACAGCCAGAAGGAGTCGCTTGAGTCGCAAGTGAAGGCGCTCAAGGATCTGATAGAGGTCGCTAAAGCCGTCGTCTCTACGCTCGACCTGGACACGGTGCTGCAGGCCATCCTCACCTCCGCGATGAGATTCGCCGAAACCCCGGCGGGAAGCGTCGCGCTCTACTACGACGCCAAGCGCGAGCTGAGCCTGCACGCGCACTCGGGGCTCACGGCGGACTTCGTCAAGAAGGAGCGCTGGGAGGTGACCGCCGGCGGACTCACCGAGCAGGTGCTCCGCGCGGGGGAGATCTTCTATATCGAGGACACCGAGAAGACTCCCTTCTTCAACAACCCGATCGCCCTCAACGAGGGGATCCGGTCGCTGGTCTGCGTGCCGCTCATCTTCCAGGAGCGCATCGTCGGTATCCTCTACCTGGACGATTTCGCCCCGAGGCGGTTCGACCGGGAGAAGCTGAACCTGCTCTCCATCCTGGCGTCCTTCGCCGCGATGGCGATCCACAACGCCACGCTGCACAAGCGGACCAAACTGCTGGCCATCACCGACTCGTTGACCGGGCTGCACAACCACCGCTACTTCAAGCAGTACTTCAGGCAGGAGATGGCGCGCGCCAAGCGCTACCACAAGCCGTTCTCCATCATCATGATGGACGTGGACGACTTCAAGAGCTATAACGACAGCTTCGGTCACGCCACCGGCGACCGGCTCCTGGAGCTGATGGGCGAACTGATCCTGCAGACCATCCGCGGCGTCGACGTCGCCTTCCGTTACGGCGGCGAGGAATTCATCGTGCTGCTGCCGGAGACGCGGCTGGACCAGGCCATCCTGGCGGCGGAGCGCCTGCGCGACAGCGTGCAAAACGGCACGACCGGGAGGCTCGTCGAGGGGGCGAGCCGCGGCGTGACGGTGAGCATCGGCGTCGCGAGCTATCCGGAGAACGCCGACAAGATGGACGAGCTGTTCAATATCGTGGATTCCCTGCTCTACCAGGCCAAGCGCCGCGGCAAGAACAAGGTCTACCACCAGGAAAGTCTCCAGATCCCGACGACATGAAAAGATACCTTACCCTTATCTGCGGGGGGCCGCTTCTGGCGGCCTTTTTGCTTCCCACCTTCGCCAAGGCTACGGTGGGCAGGCCCGACTTCGCCAAGGCTACGGCCGACACGCCTGCTTTCGCTGTCACGGCGGCGGGGGCGAATGATTATTCGCCCCTACAGGGGAGGGCTCTTGTTGTCGCTGCGGCGGGAGAGACGGACGCAACTAAGACTTCGGGCGCGCAGAGTGAGACGGCTGCTCCGGCGACACCTGCTAGCACCACGCCCGCTGCGACGGCAGCACCGCGACCTGAAGCGGCGTTCAAACCGCTCATATCTTACGGGGACCGGGTGCTGGCGGAGGACACGGTTTGGCGCGGGGAGGTGCTGGTGGAGGGGGCGGTCACCGTGGCTCCCCAGACGACGCTGACGGTGGAACCGGGAACGGTGGTGCGCTTCAAAAAAAGCGAGGGGCGCCCTCCCACCCTGGTGGTGCAGGGACGCATCGTCGCTTCGGGCACCAAGGACGACCCCATCCGCTTCACCTCGAACTTCGCCACGTCCGCGGCGGGGGACTGGTTGGGGATGACCCTTTTGGGGAGCGAGAAGAAGAACGTTCTCGAGAACTGCCGCATCGACGGGGCGCAGACGGGACTGGAAGCGCTGTTCTCGAACCTTACCTTGAAGGGTGTGCGCGCCGAGCGCTGCACCGTGGGGATGCGCTTCCAGGACGCCTTGGTGCAGATGGAAGCCGGCGGCGCCTCGGACTGCGATGCGGGTCTCATCTTCGCCAACAGCGAGGCCACCCTGCGCGGCTTGAACCTGATTGGCAACCACGCCGGCATTACGGCGCACAAGAGTTCCATCTACCTGCAGGACGGAAGTCTCGCCATGAACCGCGCCGCATTCTCGGGCGACAACTGCCGGGTGAAACTGGAGGGGGGGGCCGCGTTGGACAACGGCCGCGGCGTGACCCTTTTGGAGTGCGAGGGGAGCGTCAGCGGCATGAAGCTCGCGCGCAACAGCGATTACGGTCTCTCCTTGACCGCATCGCGGGTCCGGGTCAACGACAACCTGATCATCGGCAACGGCATGCAGGGGATCCTCGTTTTCGACGGTGCTGGCGTGGCCTGGGGCAACACCATCAGCGGCAACAGCGGGCACGACATCTACAACGCCGGGACGGAGGAGTTCCGCGCCCCCAACAACTTCTGGGGTGAGAGCGGTCCCACGATCTATGACAACGGCGGCCGCGGCAAGGTGACCATCGTGCCGCGGCTCAAAACGGCGCCTAACGGCAAGTGACATAACGGTTGTTCAAGAATCGTCTGCCACGGAGAAAAATCTGAGAACTTCGGAGCAAAACCTAACCATTAACAGGGAGAACATCTGAGGGGATCGGAGCAAACCTTTTCAGAAAGATGAACGTGCAGTTTCAGCAGTTGATGATGCAGGGTTAGAAGAGATGTAGCCGTCGGGAAACCGCGGCATGAGTGGAAGCAGGATAACGAACGTTGAACGTTCAACAGTTTTTGGAGAGAGCATGACACGCACAAACGGCCGCGCGGCCGACGCACTGAGAGAAGTGAAGATCACCCGCAACTACCTCAAACACGCCGAGGGCTCGGTTCTGATCGAGTTCGGCGACACCAAGGTCATCTGCAACGCGACCGTCGAGGCGAAGGTGCCCTCGTTCCTGAAAGGGAAGGGGACCGGCTGGGTGACCGCCGAGTACTGCATGCTGCCGCGCGCGACCCATACCAGGAACCAGCGCGAGTCCGCCAAGGGGAAACTCTCGGGGCGTACCCACGAGATCCAGCGCCTGATCGGCAGATCGCTGCGCGCGGTGGTCGATATGGAGAAGCTCGGTGAGCGATCCATCCTGATCGACTGCGACGTGATCCAGGCCGACGGCGGTACCCGCACCGCCTCCATCACCGGCGCCTACGTCGCGCTGGCAGACGCGCTGCAGACCCTGGTGAAGAACGGGGACCTGGCCGAGAGCCCGCTGCGCGAGGCGGTGGCCGCGGTGAGCGTGGGGATCATCGACGGCGTTCCCTTCCTTGATCTCGACTACCCGGAGGATTCCAGCGCCGAGGTGGACATGAACTTCGTGATGACCTCGTCCATGCGCTTTGTCGAGGTGCAGGGAACCGCCGAGGCGGAGCCGTTCACCCTCGAGCAGATGGACGCCATGCGCAGCCACGCCATGCTCGGGCTGTCCCGGCTCTTCGAACTGCAGCGGGAGGCGCTTCAGGCATGAAAGAGCTGCTGGTCGCGTCGGGCAACAAGGGGAAGCTGAAGGAATTCGCCGAACTTTTGCGCGGGGTGGTGGAGAGGATACTCTCTCCGGCCGATTTCCCGGATCTCCCCGATGTGGTGGAGGACGGGGACACCTTCGAGGCGAACGCCATCAAGAAGGCGCTCTCGGCGGCGAAGTTTACCGGCAAGCCGGTCCTGGCCGACGATTCCGGGCTGTGCGTCGACTATCTTGACGGGCGCCCCGGCGTCTTCTCGGCGCGCTTCGCCGGTGAGGATGCCAGCGACGCCGACAACAACGCGCTCCTTCTGAAGGAACTGACCGGCGTGCCGCGTGAGGAGCGCACCGGCGCGTTTCACTGCGTCATCGCGCTCTGCCTTCCCGACGGGACCTGCCAGACCTTCGACGGGATGCTGGCCGGGGAGATTTTGGAGGCGCCGCGGGGCGAGGGTGGCTTCGGGTACGATCCGCTGTTCCTGGTTCCCGAATACGGGCAGACCTTCTCGGAACTGCCCATGGAGATCAAGAACGCGATCAGCCACCGCGGCCGGGCCATGCAGATGCTGAAAGAGGCGTTGTCCTCGCAACAGGGGTAAGGCGAACGGCTTAACGCAAAGACGCCAGGGCGCGAAGGCGCGAAGATGAGGCAAAGGCGAAAAGACTGTATTTAACGCAAAGCCGCCAAGACGCAAAGGTGAAGCAAAGGAATTAAAACAAGGTGTACTACCAGGGACTAAAGGCTTGAAAGCGAAGACCGACGTGCTCCTGGTTGTCTTTGCGACTTTGCGGCTTTGCGTTAAATTTCGGGGGCATTTCAAGATCTGAAGAAATGCCGCGGGGGCTCAAAAAAAGGGCTTGCACGGCATCAGAGGCTGTGCTATAAACGTGCTTCTTGAATCGGGGTGTAGCGCAGCCTGGCTAGCGCACCTGCCTTGGGAGCAGGGGGCCGGAGGTTCGAATCCTCTCACCCCGACCACTCATTGCAGGCTTTACTTCTGCGCCTGTAGCTCAGTTGGATAGAGCAACGGCCTTCTAAGCCGTAGGTCAGAGGTTCGAACCCTCTCAGGCGTGCCACAATTGAATATGGTGGGTATGGTGAAGCGGTTAACACAAACGACTGTGACTCGTTCATACGTGGGTTCGAATCCCACTACCCACCCCAACCTATAAAGACGACCCCGTTTAAAAAGCGGGGTTTGTTGTTTCAGCTGCAAACCTCTGCGGGAGTGGCGGAATGGTAGACGCGGCAGCCTTAGGAGCTGTTGTCTTGCGACGTGCAGGTTCAAGTCCTGTCTCCCGTACCAGCAAAAAGTGAAGGCTTACCTCATGTGGGGTAAGCCTTTTTTTTGACCGAAAAAGCAAATCCCTCTGTCACCCCTTCGCAAAGGGGAGGACGCTCGTTCGCGTGCCGCGCTTCGTGAACAGCGGACAGAGGTCGCCGGAATTGCCGGGTCAACGTCTGCACCAGTTTATAATCACCAAGTAAAAGAAGCGGGGTTGGCCTGATAGCCATCCCCGCTTCTTTGCTTTTGGGCGACCTGTGGGGACAGTGGTGCCAACCGAGCTGAGGTAGCGCAACCGGTACGTAAAGTAGTTTTGGTTGCCCTTCCTATGTTTCGCTACACACCGCTGCCAGCGAGGCGAGCTACTCTCGTACACTCGGCAGGTGGGCGAGAGCGCGTGGCTGCCGTTTCATTCGCTCGCATGTGGGCGCTACAGGTTTTGCACGTCCACCACCGCGATGGCGGCCATGTTGACCACGTCATTCACGTCGTCGCCTCGCTGAAGCACGTGCACCGGCTTGTTCATCCCCATGAGGATCGGGCCGATCGCCTCGGCGCCACCGAGACGGCGCAAGAGCTTGTAGCAGATGTTGCCGGAGTTGAGGTCCGGGAAGATGAGGATGTTCGCCGGGGTCTTCAGTTTGGAAAAGGTGAAACCTTCGAGCAGGTCCGGCACCACCGCCGTGTCCGCCTGCATCTCGCCGTCGATGAGCAGGTCGGGCACGCGTTCCTTGACCAGTTCCACCGCCGTCTTCACCTTCTTCGCCTGCGGATGGTTGGCCGAGCCGAAGTTCGAGAAGGAGAGCATGGCGATACGCGGCTCGATGTCGAGCATACGCACCTTTTCGGCCGCGAGGATGGCCGTCTCGGCTAGCTCCTCGGCAGTCGGGTCGATGGATACCGTGGTGTCTGCCAGAAAGTAGACGTCCTTCTTGAACACCATCATGTAGAGGCCATGGACGCTGGAAAGACCGGCCTGCTTGCCGAGCACCTCCAGGGCAGGGCGGATGGTTTCCGGGTAGTGGGTGTCGATGCCTCCTAAAAGGGTATCGGCGTCCCCCTTGTGCACCATCATGGTGGCGAAGTGGGTCCTGGACTTGCGGCGCATGATGCGCTTGCTCTCGGTAAGCGTGATCCCCTTTCTTTGCCGCAGCTGGTAAAGCTCGTTGGCGTAAAGCTCGGTCAGCTCCGAGTCCGCCGGGTCGACGATGGGGACCTCCAGGTCCAGGTTCAGGTCGTCCATCTTCTGCTGGATCTTCTTTCTGTCCCCGACGAGGATGGGCTGGGCGATCCCTTCTTCCACCAGGGTCTGGGCGGCGCGCAGGATCTTTTCGTCCTCCCCCTCGGGAAAGACCACCTTCTTCGGATCGCTCTTCGCCTTGTTGATGATCATACGCATCACTTCCTTGGATTTGCCCTGCGAAGACTCCAACTGCTCGATGTACTTCGCCATGTCGGCAATGGGCATGCGCGCCACGCCGGTATCCATGGCGGCCTGGGCGATGGCCGGCGCCACGTGCAGCAGGACGCGCGGGTCGAAGGGCTTGGGGATGATGTAGTTCGCTCCGAAGCTGAACTTCTCGTTGCCGTAGGCCTTGGAGACGGAGTCGGGCACCTCCTCGCGGGCGAGTTTGGCCAGTGCGTGCACCGCGGCGAGCTTCATCTCCTCGTTGATGGCGGTGGCGCGCACGTCCAGCGCCCCCCTGAAGATGAAGGGGAAGCCGAGCACGTTGTTCACCTGGTTCGGGTAGTCGCTTCTGCCGGTAGCCATGATCACGTCGCCGCGCACCGCGTGTGCCTCCTCCGGGGTGATCTCCGGGTCGGGGTTCGCCATGGCGAAGATGATCGGGTTTGCGGCCATGGAGCGGACCATTTCCGGGGTGAAGGCACCCTTGGCGGAAAGGCCGAAGAGGACGTCGGCGCCGTTGGCCGCCTCTTCCAGGGTCCGGAAGGGGGTGTCGGCGGCGAAGAGTTCCTTGTAGGGGTTCATCCCCTCGACCCTGCCCTTGTAGATGACCCCCTTGGTGTCGCACATGATCATGTTGTTGGGTTTCACGCCCAGGGCGATGGCGAGCTTGGCGCAGGAGTTGGCCGAGGCGCCGGCGCCGTTCACCACGATCCTGATCTCCTCGATCTTCTTGCCCACGAGCATCAGTGCGTTCAGAAGGGCCGCGGAGCAGATGATGGCGGTGCCGTGCTGGTCATCGTGGAAGACCGGGATGTTCATGGTCTTTTTCAGCTCTTCCTCGATGTAGAAGCACTCCGGGGCCTTGATGTCCTCAAGGTTGATGCCGCCGAAGGTCGGCTCGAGGAGCTGGCACGCCTTGATGATCTCATCCGGGTTTTCGGTGTCGAGCTCGATGTCGAAGACGTCGATATCGGCGAAACGCTTGAAGAGAACGCCTTTGCCCTCCATCACCGGTTTGCCCGCGAGGGCGCCCAGGTTGCCAAGGCCAAGAACGGCAGTGCCGTTGGAAACGACGGCGACGAGGTTTCCCTTCGCGGTGTACGTGTAGGCGTGGTCCGGGTTTTGCTGGATGGCGAGACACGGCTCGGCGACACCCGGAGAGTAGGCAAGCGACAGGTCCGCCGCGGTCTGGCACGGCTTGGTCGCGATGACTTCGATCTTCCCTTTTCTCCCGCCGGAGTGGTAGTCAAGCGCATTAATCTTCTTACTCATTTAAGGGGTCTCCAAGATTTCGTCCGCTGCGGCTGACAATTGACGGGTATCCAGATCTGCAATGCCTCTCGCATCAGGTCGGAAATCGTTTTTTGTGATTGCCGGCACAGCATATTAAGGTTTTCGTGGTCTTCCTCGCTCACTCGTACCGACACGATGTGGTATTTGGGATTATCTGAATGCTTGAACATCTGGTCCTCCAAAAAAAACAGTTCAGACGATTACCGAGGCTGGTAAACCTTCAAAAGCGCCTGCGCCATCTCGGCCGGGGTCGCGGCGACGCTGATGCCGCACTCCTTGAGCACCGCCACCTTCTCGGTCGCGGTTCCCTTGCCGCCGGAGATGATGGCGCCGGCGTGCCCCATCCTCTTGCCCGGGGGGGCGGTCACCCCGGCGATGTAGGCCGCGACCGGCTTGGTCATGTTCTCCTTGACGAAGCGGGCGGCCTCCTCCTCGGCGCTGCCGCCGATCTCGCCGATCATGATCACCGCCTCCGTGTCCGGGTCCTCCTCGAACAGGCGCAGGCAGTCGATGTGGCTGGTGCCGTTGACCGGGTCGCCGCCTATCCCCACGCAGGTGGACTGCCCGAGACCGATGCAGGTCAGCTGCCAGACCGCCTCGTAGGTTAAGGTGCCGGAGCGGGACACGACGCCGATCTTGCCGGGCTTGTGGATGTAGCCGGGCATGATGCCGATCTTGCACTCGCCGGGGGTGATCACGCCCGGGCAGTTCGGCCCCACCAGCCGGGTCTTTTTCCCGACCAGGTACTGCTTCACCTTGACCATGTCGAGGACGGGGATCCCCTCGGTGATGCAGCAGACCAGCTCGACCCCGGCGTCGACCGCCTCCATGATGGAATCGGCGGCGAAGGGGGGCGGCACGTAGATGACGCTCGCGGTGGCGCCGGTCGCGTCGACCGCCTCGGCCACGGTGTCGTAGACGGGGAAGCCGTCGATCACCGTCCCCCCTTTGCCCGGGGTCACCCCGCCCACCATCTGGGTGCCGTACTCGCGGGCGCCCTGCGCGTGGAACAGGCCGGTCGCGCCGGTGATTCCCTGCGTGATGACCCTGGTTTCCTTGCCGATCAATATGCTCA
>NZ_JAHLME010000004.1 GCF_018919395.1 Geomonas azotofigens | reverse complement strand
AGCAACCTCTTTGGGTACCTCAGCAACCGAACCAGGTGTGGTCGGCAGATTTTATGAGCGATACGCTCTACTGTGGGAAAACGTTTCGCACCTTCAACGTCATCGACGATTTCAACCGCGAGTGTCTTAGCATTGAGATCGATACCTCGATTACCGGCAGGCGTCTAATCCGCGTCTTCGAGCGGTTGAAGCAGGAGCGTGGCCTTCCTCACGTGCTGAGAACCGATAATGGGCCTGAGTTCCTCAGTGGTGACTTCGTTGCCTGGGCTGAGGCTGCTGGAATGATGATCCACTACATCCAACCTGGAGAGCCGAACCAGAACGCGTACATCGAGCGGTTCAATCGCACCTACAGGGAAGAAATCCTCAGCCTGTATGTTTTCCAGAGCCTGAGCCAGGTCCGGGAGATCACTTACTGGTGGATGAACGACTACAACGAGCTACGCCCGCATGATGCCCTCGGGGATCTGACACCCGCTGATTGCATGAATCGCTACACCAGAAACTCTACTTATGAAATGTCTACTTGACGGGGAAGCTTACGGATCTACTTCTGTCGGATGAATAAGAAGCGATTTGAGGGAAAGATTCTGTGTCGGACGTGCCAAGCGGTCTAAGTATGGCTACGTAGGTTTTTTTAACCAGTTACTCTCGCTGACAAACCAACTTTATAAACAGAAGCTTACGATCACATGATAAGAGTCGCTCCGAAAAGAAAACGCCCCGGCAGCTTTTCGCTACCGGGGCTTGAAATTGCTGGAGCGGGAAACGGGATTCGAATCCACCCCGTCCACTCGGCTTCGGGGCATCTCAGCACTAGCAGTCGTTGTAATTTAAACCACTTACGCTCAGCCTTTCGGTCGATTTCGTTTGCAAATGTTCAACCGATCACACCGTTTAACAAGGGTTTGGTCAAAGCTTGGTCAAAGTCCCAAGCCGAAGAAAAGATGGCGTTGAAGAGAATGCCAGGAGATTATCTCCACCAGCCGCAAGCTGCGCGTGTGTGTGGGGGGGGGAGTTCGCAAAGAGCACTTCAGAGAGCCCCAGTGGAGGCAGTTTTGATGGCTGAGTTAGCCTCATCGCCCTCACGAGAATGCGCTCAAAACAGCATCTCGTGCCTCAGCATACTCCCCGATGTCATCACAACCCAAATATGCAGCAGCAGTATCATCTGAAATAAAGCGCTTTTGTTCAGACTCAACGACATATTGTGCAAAAAGCCCTCTTCTGGAAGAGGGGGTACTTTTGATTGGGAAATAAACATTTGTAAACAACTCTCGTCCTTGCCACTCATCATCAGGATTAAAATCACCTATTTCAGGAGGAAAGAACTCCCCATATGTAGAATTTTTTATATGATGACATGCGGTGGTGTAGCTTATACCAAAGTGCGCCATCACACCTTTTACACCTTCCGATGGAGAGGTAAAACTATGAAAAATATCGCGCACACCAACTCTGGGTGCCAGGAACTCAACGGCAAAAGCATTAGCACGTTGTTCAACAAAATCTGTAAACGCTCCTGCATTATTCAGTTCATCATAAGTATCAACCTTAACGGATTGCAAGCGGCTATCGGGATCCCACAGCAAGTGCCCTAGCTCATGTGCGATGGTCATCCTCTGTACCCACACATTATCATTACTTCCGGTGACATTTACAACAATCCCTCGGATAGCATTGTTGGATATTGTAGCTCCCGCAATTCTTTGCCCTAAATCTAATTGTATTAAGGGGATATTCAAAAGTTCTGCACATAGGCTTCTTAAACTCTTAATTGGTTCGATAGAGTCCAAGCCAAGGATTTCTCTCGCTTTACTTGCGAGATAATATCCGTGGTTCCAGGCAGGATAGCCTGGATGCCCATAGTTTGAATTTTGTACGAATTGAGGTAAGTATTTAGATTCACCATGCCCAAGCCAACTCGCTAACTTGTGAGTAGCTCTGATTACCCAAGAAGCCTCATGCAGAGCAGCTACGGTATGTGCTGTAAAAACTACATCGTTCCCTGGCTTTTTTCGCAGTCGTGCAGCAAGGGCTTCATCACCGCCAGAACCTGACACAAAAGAAATCAGTTGTTCATCAAGACCTAGAATAGTACAAATCTTTTCAAGAACTTGAATAGGAGATCGTGTATGTCCACTTTCTGCATCTTTAACTTGGCGTTCCGTAATGCCAGCTTCTTTTGAAAGGTCCTTTAAACTTAGGCCAATTTTCTCCCGTTGTTGTTTAATTGTAGCCCCGGGTTCACTTTCATCGCAAACTATTATTGCGACACCGTCCTCTGCAACTTGTTTTAATACATTCAACCCAAAAGAGTGATATGCTTGCCAAGCAGTAAGTTTTCGCCCTGTTGCGCCTTCTGAGAAAAGGGCGAGATGGTCCTGGCTACGCACGAACTCCAGGCTGCTAGAAATCGCTCTTGCGTCTGGTGTATCACCAGAACTCCCATCACCAAAAATAAAATCTAACTCAGGATGGTTCATTTTCTAAGGTTCCTCGCCGGTTTGTTGATGCCCTCATCCCAACCTAAAGATATGGCATTGTAACCTGCTCGTTTAAAGCCATCAACGACCGCATTCAGTTCCTGTTGATTCCTAGGGGTATACCTTGAGGACGCGCCAGATATGTATACTTTGGATTCACTTTCAAACCACATTTCGCCACCTGAATGTGCAGTCGCACCGCCGGTGAGGTTAGTGTGCGAAAGACGGCCCCTGGCACACTTTGCGCCATCGTCACCAGTCTCTAGAATGTACGGGATAGCGTCACCCGTGATAACCCAAAGATACTTCGAGGATGATGAAAGATGATCTTCACCCATATTCGTGGGGGGGGAACCATGAACAACACCAGCCGTGGGTGCAACCTTCATATCAGGCAACCCTTCGACTAACTTGATTTCATCTTCGTATTGTTGGCGTTCCAGGTTGGGGGCACGCTCTTGCCAATCATTTCGATACTGGGAAAAAAGAGGCGAAGCAAGCGTTTCATCAGAGGTCGTCATTGCCATTCATTAGGTCCTTGCAATGTTATAGCCTTTCATTCTACTATTATTTCCTCAACAGCGCAACAATTTTGCCCAGACAGGTCCCAGTGACATCGACGGCGATGCCGTCGACAAGCCGCCGGCACACCGGAGCACCCTCACTTGCATCCTCATAAGAAGCCAGCCATCGCAAGGGATGTGCGAGAGGTCCTAGAGTTTACTTGGCGCTACAATCCGCTCCTAGTAAAGTTATTTGCTGACATCCATATCATCAATGTACTCACCGTGGTCAAAGGTGTACTTGAAGGTTTTCAGCCTTGCCACAGCAACTTCCTTCTCCTTTTCGGTAAAAAGATGCCACCAGGGATCGCGCAGCACGAGGGATTCCATCGTAATGTGCGGGTATCCGTACTGTGATTACTTCTCGAAGCCGTGTTGTAGACCATGCTGGCTCAAAAGTCTTTTCGCTGTTACCAGTCCACCATACTCCTGCAGCAAATTGTGAAAGACCTGTGCCCTGTATTTACACTTATTAAATGAATCCTTATAAATACGTACGTTTCCTTCTCGAAATTGCTTTCGAGTTCCTCGTTTTGCACGGCGCGCTCTCCCTGTTGACGTCTCATTCAGTGGCCTTAGGTATGTCCCAATCCTTTCTACGTGGATCTCCTGTCTGATGGAACTGCCTCACCAGTTTGATGAAAAACAAGAAATCGACATTCTCTTTTGCTAACCGATTGCATGCATCCCAATCTATGTCAAAACGCTCACGTGCAGGTATTATAATCTCGCTTTCACTGGGATTATCGGCATTCAGCCGGATGAGGCCTATGCCATGTGCGGCAGAGAGCATCCTAAGTTCCTTCATTGTGTCATCACCCTCAACATCTTGGGCGACAAGATACCCAAAGTTCGCCCATGACGAGTTCGACACTGCTTGGAACCATGCCTCCCTCACATTAGAACGGTTGAGGAGGATCTTGACCTCAAATGACCACAGGCGCGCACGTTTATCGCCGTATTGACTAACGCAATCTCGGACCTCTCCCTCCCAATCAGCGCTAAGGTCTTCCATCCCCACCGCGTCAGGAAATAACCACTTATTGCCGTTTGGTCCACGTCGGTTCGAGGATCTTCGTTCATCGATGCACTTCGGGTAAATCCGCCATTCCGAGTAAATAAACTTACACAATAAGGGATAAAGATCTTGCTCAGATCTCGTGGATGGGGCTGTGCCAGGAGGCCGCTCTCCACCTTCAAGGCGCGCGACCTCTGCTTCATCACTTACAGACGTATAGAAATAATGCCGCGGTCGCCCCTCGGTAGTCTTAATCTGTGGATTCCGGCGCAAAATCTCTAGCCTGTTGGAGCTCACTTCCGCTGCAAGTTGTTGCAGCAAGGCATCATCCTCGCTGAGATCCTGCCGGCTTTGTGCACGTTTTCCTTCGCAGGCTTCACGAAATTCCTCAAAGATCAGTTGGGCAACCTGTCGGGCAGTAAAACGTTCCTCGGGCCGATTCTGTAAACAGGTCACTACTGAAGGAATAAGATTTAATCCCATTTGCTACTCCCTTGTGGGGTTTATTAATGGCAGTCACCAGCCATACGTCCTAGTTCGCGCGTTACTGTTGTACATCTGGACTCCAATCTGCTGAGAGCTCACCCGGTCGCTATGATAGTAAGAGTCGCCAACTCGTTGAGTGCTAGTGCTATTACTGTTGTACGTGGTACCGCCGATCTGCTCTGAGTTGGTTCCGTTACTATGGCAGTACGTGTTACCAATTCTCTGCTTCGCTGCAAAAAGATGCCGCAGAACAAACCCAAAGGAACGCTAAAAGAGCTTTTCCCAGCACCTTAATCCCTGCTTATATTTACAAGCTGCTATCAACATAGCTCAGTCTTCAGGCAGTGCAAAGTAATTTAATCTTTGTTTCAATATTGTCGATGTGCCCTCTCGCAACATCCACAAGTATTTTCCGCAAATCCCCCACCGTAAACGCCTATAGAGCCTCTCGCCGCACTGCATAAAATTATTTGGATAACATAAATTTTCTTGCCTTGCTAGGGCGTCCCCTGTATCCTCCCGCCATGAGAAAGCTCCTTTTTGCTTGGATTGGGCGTACCGACCTTAAGTCAGCCGTCAGCAAGGGTAACGACGGCCTCGGGCCGATTGCCAACGCACTTGATGTCCGAACGTTCGACCAGGCTTGCTTTCTCAATAACTATCCCCCTGAAGAAGTAACAGCATACACTGACTGGTTGAAATTCCGCACTTCCGTTCCCATCACCATTCACAATGTCACGCTTACCAGCCCTACCAATTTTGGGGAGATCTACGAAGCCGCAGTTGCATGCGTGGATCAAAGCATCACCAAGTTTGGTTCTGATTTGGAATTGACGTTTCACCTAAGCCCCGGTACGCCGGCCATGGCCGCAGTATGGATTCTGCTGGCCAAGACCCGCTACCAAGCTGAGCTACTCGAATCGTCTGTTGAGCAAGGTGTAAAGACGGCAAACGTTCCGTTTGACATTTCTGCCGACTATATTCCCTCTCTCCTGCAAAAATCCGATGATCGCCTTCAACGACTCAGCGCCGGCCTACCGCCAGAAGCGCCCGAGTTCGACCAGATAATACACCGTAGCCTCCCCATGCAGCATGTAGTTGCTATGGCCCGAAGAATTTCCATCCGTTCCGTGCCGGTGCTTATAGAGGGAGAATCCGGGACGGGCAAAGAATTGCTGGCACGGGCAATCCATGGAGCCAGTCCTCGTGGTGCAAAGCCTTTTGTGGCAGTGAACTGCGGGGCAATCCCGTCAGAGTTAGTTGAATCGGAATTCTTCGGTCATAAAAAAGGATCATTCACTGGTGCGGTAGAGGACAGGAAAGGGTATTTCGAGGCAGCCAATGGCGGCACACTATTCCTCGATGAAATCGGCGAGCTTCCCCTAAAGGCGCAAGTGAAGATCCTAAGGGCACTTCAAGAAAAGGAAGTTTCTCGGGTTGGTGAAACCAGTCCCATTCCGGTTGATGTGCGTATCATTGCAGCCACCAACCGTAATCTCCTAAAGGAAGTGGCTGAGCATCGTTTCAGGGTGGATTTATATTACCGGTTGGCGGTCGCGGTGCTTCAGTTGCCGCCGTTGCGAAAGCGGGATGGTGATGTATCCCTGTTGATCGATCATTTTCTGGAGCAGATCAACACAGAAAGCAAAAACGAACCTGGATATGTACATAAAAATATTTCTGCTAATGCAAGAAATATTATGCTTACGCACACTTGGCCGGGAAATGCGCGAGAGCTTTTCAACGTAATTTATCGGGCGGCAATCTGGTCATCTGAAAAAAATATCACCGACCAGGACCTGCGTGAAATCATTCAGCCACTTCAGGTATCACCCCCAGAAACGACAAGTCCCTTGACGTTAGGCGAAGGAGTCAACCTCCCGGAGTTGCTTGCTAATTTTATACGACTGCATTTAAAAAAAGCCTTGGAAATTACCGGTGGCAACAAGACCAAAGCCGCTAAGCTGCTAGGGCTGCCTAACTACCAGACATTCAGCAATTGGTGTGAAAAATACGGCGTCGAAATATAGTGGCATATACGTTGCTCTAAAGGGAGGCATGAGCAAGACTATGCAATCCATAAATTTTGAAATACTTCGCTCAAGCAATCCTATCCTGGCTGACCTAGGTGGCTTTGCCGAGCAATACGCATGGCCGGACCCTTCCAGCGCCCTGGTAAAGCTCCGCGCTTATATCGAAACAATTGTTGGAAACCTCTACTCCGCCTATGGTCTGCCTCGTCCTTATCAGCCAGGCCTCAATGACCTCATCAACAATCAATCATTTCGTGATGTTGTTCCCACTGTAATTCTCGACAAGCTTCACGCCATCCGTTACCACGGAAACAAAGCGGCCCACGGTGAGCCACAGTCCCCCGAGAAGGCCCGTTTTCTGCTTCGCGAAGCATTTGACCTCGGTTGCTGGTTTTTCATAACTCAATGTGGCGGCAACAAATCCGACTGCCCGAGTTTCCAGGAAATATCGGCACCTACAGGTGATTTTGGGTGGAACGCGGTCAAAGAGAAGAAAGCCATCCTCGAAAAACTGGCTACCCAGGAAGCTCGAATGCATGAGCTGTTGCAGGAGCTGGAAGCCAAGCAAGCGGCCATCCAGGTAGCCCAGAAACAAGCTACCGAGTTGCAGAGCATTGCCAAGACCGGCAAACAGGTTGCCGACGCCCTTGCCTTTGATGAAGAGACCACCCGGCTACGCCTGATCGACAGCATGTTGGCCGAGGCCGGTTGGGATGTCGGCATCAATGGGGCTACAACCGAGTTTGTCGTCCAGGAAGAAGAGGTTCAATATCAGCCGACGAATACCGGGATCGGTTATGCCGATTATGTCCTGAGGGACGACAACGGGCGTCCGTTGGCGGTGGTCGAAGCGAAGAAGACCGCCAAGGATGCCAACATTGGCCGCAAACAGGCCCAGATCTATGCCAATGGTTTGGAAAAAATGCATGGTCAAAGGCCAGTCATCTTTTACACCAACGGTTTTGATGTCTGGATGTGGGACGACAAAGGGGGATATCCGCCACGCAAGCTGTACGGCTTCTACTCTAAAGACAGCCTTCAGTATCTAGTCAACTACCAGCGAGAGTCCCGCAAGCAACTCGACAACGTAATCCCCAATGCCGACATCGCCGGACGTCTCTACCAGCTTGAGGCGATCAAGCGTGTGGGCGAGCGGTTCACCGCCGGTTATCGCAAAACCCTTATCGTTCAAGCCACCGGTACCGGGAAAACTCGCGTTGCCATCTCTCTTGTTGACCTGTTATTGCGTGCCGGCTGGGCCAAGCGAGTGTTGTTCCTCTGTGACCGTAAGGAGTTACGTAAGCAGGCCAAGAACGTTTTCAATGAATTCATCAACGAGCCGATGACCATCGTCCGGGCTGGCACCGCCAAGGACCGCACCAAGCGAATCTACCTCGCCACTTATCCAGCCATGATGAGGATCTTCCAGACCTTTGACGTGGGTTTCTTTGACCTGATCATTGCAGATGAATCGCATCGCAGTATTTACAACCGTTATCGCGATTTGTTTCAGTATTTCGATTCCTTTCAGGTGGGCTTGACCGCCACGCCGGTGGATTTTATTAGCCGCAACACCTTCCGCCTCTTTGACTGTGAGGAACAGGATCCGACGGCCTACTATCCGCTTGAACGGGCTGTCGAAGAGGGATATCTGGTCCCCTACGAGGTTTATACCCACACAACTAATTTCCTGCGTAGCGGCATCAAGTATAGCCAGCTTACGGACGAGCAACGGCAGCAGTTGGAAGATGACGGCGAAGACCCTGAAACCTTTGACTACAATGCGGCAGAGGTGGACAAGCAAATTTTCAACAAGGAGACTAACCGGGCTATTCTACGCAACCTGATGGAGCATGGAATCCGCGACACCTCTGGCCAGCAGGTGGGGAAGACTATAATTTTTGCCCGCAGCCATCAGCACGCTCTCCTGCTCTCTCAGTTGTTTGACGAGATGTACCCCCAGTATGGCGGTAACTTCTGCCAAGTGATTGACAACTACGACCCTCGGGCCGAGCAACTAATCGATGATTTCAAGGGGGACGGGAGCAACAAGGAACTGACCATTGCCATCTCGGTGGATATGCTCGACACCGGCATTGACGTTCCCGAACTTGTAAACCTGGTCTTTGCCAAACCGGTCAAATCCAAGGTCAAGTTCTGGCAGATGATCGGGCGCGGGACCCGCCTCTGCAAAAACCTATTCGGTCCCGACCGCCCCAAGACCGTTTTCCGAATCTTCGACCATTGGGGCAACTTCGAATATTTCGAGCAGAACCGCCCCGAGGCGGAGCCGGTCCAAGGAAAACCGCTCATGCAGCGAGTTTTCGAGGCCAGGATAGAGTTAGCCGAGACTGCCCTCGCCAAGGCAGAGTTGGCAATCTTCGAGAAGGCCGTGACCCTCATCGGCAAAGACCTTGCTTCCTTGCCTGAGCAAACCATTGCCGTGCGTGAAAAGTGGCAGGAGAAGCGGAGCGTTTCTAGACCAGACGTGCTTAACCAGTTTTCACCGCCCACAGTGCAGGTCCTCAAACAGACAATGGCCCCGCTCATGCAGTGGGTGTCGATCCGTGACCATGCGGATGCCTACGAACTCGATTTGTTGGTGGCCACCATGCAAACTGAACTTCTGCGCGGGAGTGGCCTTTTTGACGATCTCAAGGGTGACCTGATCAACCGGGTTGCATCATTGCTGATGCACCTTAATCCGGTACGGGCCAAGGCTGACACTATCAAAAAGGTCCAGCAACCCGCCTTCTGGGAAGGGGTCCGTGTTCCACAATTGGAGGAGGCCCGCCAGGAACTGCGCACAATCATGCACCATCGGCAGAAAGGGGATGTTGATCCCAGCCAGCCCAAGATCGTGGATGTGACTGATGGTGATATTGAGTTCAGCCAACGCAAGGCTAACCTGAAGGAAGTGGACATGGCTGCCTACAAACGCCGGGTTGAGGAGGCATTGAAGGAGCTGTTCACGAACTGCCCCACCCTGCAGAAGATCCGAGCCGGCGAACCGGTATCCGCTGGCGACCTGAACGCCCTCACGTCATTGGTACTCACCCAGCACCCGGGGGTGAATCTTGAACTACTCAAGGAATTTTATGCCGAGACCGCAGTCCCGCTTGACTTCATCATCCGCTCCTTGATTGGCATGGACCCAGAAGTGGTCAAGCGCCACTTTGCACTGTTTGTCCAACGCTACCCGAAGATCACGGCCAATCAGACCCTGTTCCTTAACCTGCTACAGAACCATATTGCCAAATATGGCACCATCGAGCTTGCAAGGCTTTATGAGCCTCCTTTTACCAACATCAATAGTGACGGCCTGGATGGCGTATTTACCGACGAACAGCAGATCGATGACCTGCTGACCATCATTCAAACCTTTCAGCTACCGAACAACAAGGAGTTTGCACAAGCATGATTACCGGACCGCTTAAAAGTAGCATTGATAAACTGTGGGAAGAATTCTGGACCGGTGGGGTAACCAATCCGCTGACTGTTATCGAACAGATCTCTTTTCTCATGTTCAGTCGTCTAATGGACATCAACGAAACCCGCAATGAGAAAAAGGCCCAAAGGACCGGCAAGCCGTTGAGCCGCCGGATGTTCAGCGATAATGAGCAAGATCTGCGTTGGCACAAGTTCAAGCACCTCGGGGCCGACCTTATGCTCCCCCATGTGCGGGACAAAGTGTTCCCGCATTTCAAGAGCGTGGCCGTGGACGGCGCCAAACTCGGCGAGTACATGAAGGACGCGCAGCTCATGGTTCAGAAGCCGACCCTGCTTGTATCGGCAATTAATGTGATCGACGCCCTGCCGCTCACCGAAGGGGACACTAAGGGAGACCTGTACGAATACCTCCTCTCCAAGCTGACCACTGCCGGCATCAACGGACAGTTCCGCACCCCCCGGCATATAATCCGCCTGATGGTTGAATTGCTTGATCCCTCCCTGGAACACAACGAGGTAATCGGCGATCCGGCCTGCGGCACCGGCGGCTTCCTGGTGGAGGCGATGCACTACCTGCAACGAAAGTACACCTCACCTGAGGGAATCATCGACCACGAAGGGAAAAACATTTACTCCGGCGACCTGCTGGAGCCGCACCGAGAGCATATCCAGAACAACCTGATCCACGGTTTCGACTTCGATGTGACCATGCTCCGGATCGCAGCAATGAACCTGCTTCTGCACGGTATTGATGCACCGGATATTCACTATCAGGACACCCTGAGTAGCGGCTTCCCAGACAAGTTTCCGCAGCATGCCCAGAACTTTTTCGACGTCATCCTGGCCAATCCGCCGTTCAAAGGGAGCCTAGATTTTGAAGATGTTCACTCTTCCCTGCTGGCCCAGGTGAAGACCAAGAAAACGGAGCTGCTCTTTGTGGCCTTGATCCTGCGGATGCTCAAGAATGGCGGTCGCTCTGCTACTATCGTTCCTGATGGCGTGCTGTTTGGATCGTCCAAGGCCCACGTGGCCTTACGGGAGATGCTGGTGGAGAAGAACCAGCTTGAGGCTGTCATCTCCCTGCCATCCGGCGTATTCCGCCCCTATGCCGGGGTCTCCACTGGAGTACTGATCTTCACAAAGGGTGGCGATACCGGGGATGTCTTTTTCTATGACATGCAGGATGACGGTTTCTCCCTGGACGACAAGCGAACTCAGTTGTACGACAGCACCTTTGCCGGCGATCTGCCGGACTGCCTCACCCGGTGGAAAGGAAAAGACCCGAAGCAGGACACCGACCGCACCGCCAAAGCGTTCTTCGTCAATGCTAGCGAGATCCGGGAGAAGAACTACGATCTGTCTCTTAACCGGTACAAGGAAAAGGTTTTTGAAGATGTGCAGTACGAACCGCCAAAGGAGATTCTGAAGAAGCTGAGAAAGAATGAACTTGATATTATTCGTGAGATGAGAGCGTTGAGAGGGCTGTTGGGATGAGTAAAAAACCTCTTTTAGTTCCAATTGGTGATATAGTGGAGAAAATACAGACTTGGGACCCAGCCAGTTCTGCGTCTGACAAGCCTTTTTTTTATATAGACATTAGTTCTGTTGATCGTGAAACAAAAATCGTGCTCCCTACACCGGCAATTTTACCTAAAGATGCTCCAAGTCGCGCTCGTCAACTAGTTAAAGCTCAAGATATTCTGGTGTCAACCGTCAGACCAAACCTTAATGCGGTTGCACAAATTCAAGATGAATTTGACGGCGCAACAGCATCTACAGGGTTTTGCGTTCTTAGACCAAAAAAGCATATCGTAGATTCACGTTATTTGTATTTCTGGGTTAGAACTTCAGAATTTATTGAAGAGATGGTTAAGAGGGCAACTGGTGCAAGCTATCCTGCGGTATCTGATAGCATAATAAAAAGCTCAAAAATCCCTCTGCCCCCTCACGACGAACAGTGCCGCATCTCAGCGATTCTAGACAAGGCTGACGTCATTCACAGCAAGCGGCAGGAGTCCATCCGCCTATTGGATGAATTCCTCCGTTCCACTTTCCTGCAGATGTTTGGCGACCCGGCGTCGAATCCGAAGAGGTGGGACAAAGTTCCGATCAAAGAACTCGGTGACGTTACAACCGGGAATACACCTTCGCGAGAGCATTCTGAATATTACGGCGAAGGCATTGAGTGGATCAAATCGGATAACATTAATACCCCTTTTCATTTTTTGACTGAAGCCAAGGAAAATTTAACGCTGCTTGGACAAAAAGTAGGGCGAATAGTCCCAGATGGTTCAACATTGGTAACCTGTATTGCAGGAAGCCCTGAATGCATAGGAAACGCAGCACTAGCAAATAGACCAGTTGCCTTCAATCAACAAATAAATGCAGTATCCCCTTTTGAGGGAACAGACCCATATTTCCTGTATGTACAGATTCTAGTCGCAAAAAAACTGATTCAGGGACAGTCCACAGAGAGTATGAAAGGTATGGTGAGCAAGGGCAAGTTCGAGAATATTCCATTTCTTAGACCGCCAGCCAACCTGCAAAAAGATTTCGGGAAGATCTTTATCCATTTCCACAACACGATTCAGAAAGCAGACGCTTCAAACCAGCAAAGTACGAATCTCTTCAACTCTCTTGTCCAACGGGCTTTTCGGGGAGAGTTGTAGGCTCTATTGAGAATACTATGACACTTATTCCGCTCCATACTACGGAAATAACTCTGCCCGACTTGATTTTGAAGGAACTCAAGATCGGCGGCAACAAAGTTACGCGTCATGCGTTCGTTGCTCAGCGGGTGGCAGTGACTGTTTTCGAGTCGGAACGAGTTGGCTGGTACCTTCTGCAAACTGGCTTACCAAGACCATATGATTGTTTGTACCTTCGCAAGCCATCAAAGAGAAGTTCTATCCCAAATCGGGAAATTTGTCTCGAATTGACAAAATCGTGCCCTATTAATGAAATTGGTGCAGAGGCGTCCTTCCGCTGGTTACAGCATCCGTCCATGAATGATCAGCGCAGCCCTAGTGAGGTTGTGTCCTCCTGGATGGATCAGTTCTGTTTTCGTGAAGAGAGACCAGATCTGAATCGTTCTGGACTGCGTAAACCCCAACTCGGGGCACTTCATGCGATATCCGCTCTTTTTTCGGTAAACCGGGAGTCGGAACCAATCACTGTAGTGCTGCCAACAGGCACCGGGAAAACCGAAGCAATGTTGGCGACAATGGTTTACCGGCAGATTCCCAAACTTCTTGTGCTATTGCCCTCAAACTCTCTGCGAGACCAGATAACTGGCAAGTTTCAAGGGTTGGGATGTCTTCCCGGGCTCGGTGTTGTTCCGTTCGACATTGCGCTGCCTTCTGTCACCCCCATTAGGACAGGCATTAGATCTGTTGCTGAAGCTGATGACCTGTTGCTCCATTCAAATGTGCTGATCGCTACAGCCAGCGTTCTGAACTCCAGCGATCAAGATGCAATTGATCGACTGTGTGATGGAACTACAGACCTTTTTATCGATGAGGCACATCATGTGTCAGCGGCGACATGGACAAGAGTCAGGGATCGGTTCGCAGGAAAAAGAATTGTGCAGTTTACGGCTACACCATTCAGAAATGACGGCAGTTCGTTGGGCGGGCGAATCATCTATAACTTCACCATGGGAGAGGCGCAACAGGCACAGTATTTCCGCAACATAGACCTTATTCCCGTGGAAGAATATTTTGAAGGTAGAGGTGATCACGCAATTGCCTGCAAGGCTGTTGAGCGGCTTCGTGGCAATCTTGCCGATGGATATGACCATCTGGTGATGGCACGCTGCGAGACCAAAAAACGAGCTTCCGAGGTACTTACCCTTTATGAGCGGTTGGCCCCTGAATTCAATCCGATCATTGTTCATTCTGATATGGGCAAAGGGACGGTTAAAGATGCTTTGACTGCTCTGTTTTCCCGTCAGTCTCGGATAATTGTGTGTGTGGATATGCTGGGGGAAGGCTTTGATCTTCCCAACCTGAAAATCGCAGCGATCCATGACATCCACAAGAGTCTGGCAATTACCCTTCAATTTATCGGCCGGTTTACACGGCAAAGCCAAAACGTTGGTGACGCTTCGGTAGTGGTCAATATTGCGGAACCGGAAGTCGAATCTGGCTTGCAGCATCTGTATGCCCAAGGCGCGGACTGGGACAATGTGTTGCGGCGCATTTCAGAAGATCGGATCAGCAGGGAAATTCGACTGCAGGAAGTAGTGGAGGGTTTAAAAAGCAAGGGAGACCTGCACCATCAATTGTCTTTGTGGAACCTGCACCCATCGTTTTCATCAATGCTTTTCAGAACCAGTTGTGAAACTTGGCAGCCGGAGCGCTTTGAGGAGATTCTTCCACAATCAACGGATCATTGGTATGCCATCAACGAAGAGGAAAAATTGGTTGTTGTGTTGGCTGTTTCCCAGACTCCTGTCAAATGGGGGAAGTATAAAGATCTTCGTGACAGTGTGTACAAGCTGCTGATTGTTCATTGGGATAAGGAACGGGCAGGTTTATTCGTTTTTGCTAACGATTATAAGTGGTTTCGAGTCGAAAGGTTGGCAGAGTTGTTGTGCTGCGAACAGTGTGAACTCCTTTCCGGGTCGAAAGTCTTTAACGTGTTCAATGGGTTGAAGTATCCTCTCGTAAGAAATCTTGGCGCTTCTCAGATCGGTGCCATCAGTTTTACTCAATACTTTGGCCCGAATGTCACTGAAGGGCTCTCAGCAATCGAATCTGCGCAGTGCTACCTCAGCAACCTTGCCGGATTGGGCTACGACAATGGTGAGAAAGTTATTTGGGGCTGCTCGCAGAGAAAGGGGAAAATCTGGTCGGTCAACAGCGGGTCGATTTCTGATTGGATGTCATGGGTAAAGACCGCATGGGATAAGGTTACAGACGGTGATGTTGACGAAACCAACATTACTCGTGATTTTCTCAGGCCCAAAAAGATCACTTCGCCATATTCCGAGTATGCCATCGCCGTTCAATGGGGTGAACACATCCAGGCTGATCCTGAAGACGGAGTAATGATCGTCTTCGGTGAAACAGAAGTACCCCTTTATCTTGTGGATTTGAAAATCGTCAGCCAGGGATCTGGCTTGCCATACCACATCGCCATCAGCGATGAAAATCGGCAGTCCGTATATGCATTCGCAATCGATGGCGAACTCCCGGCTGGCTATAGTTACTCGCTGGTTTCCGGGAACCCGGTTTTGATAAAAAGAGGAAATGGAAATCCAAAGCCGATAATCGAACATCTCACTACTGACCCGTGGATAATTCAGTATGCAAATGGATCATATTCCTACAACCGGTTCCTCATCGAACTGCCGCAGACCATAGGGGAATTTGCATCCGAGCAGATTGACTGCTGGGACTGGAGCGGCATAGACATCACGAAAGAATCAATGGGCAAGAATCGTAACTCTTCCACCGTCCAGTGGCGTGCATTCGAGAGATTCAAGGATCTCTATGATGTAATTGTGAATGACGATGGTTCTGGAGAAGCTGCAGATCTGGTGGGACTCAGAGTAACTGATGACCAGATTTACCTTGGATTAGTTCACTGTAAATATTCTAGTGAAGCAAACCCCGGTTCCAGAGTTAAAGATGTTTACGAAGTTTGCGGGCAAGCCCAGAAATCGATACGCTGGAAACATTCCGGGATAGGCTACCTTTATAAGCATCTTAAAGATCGGGAAGAAATATGGATGCAATCATCTGCCAGTCGGTTCTTGAAGGGGAATCTGGCGGATCTTGCGAATATAAAGCGTCGCTCACGAACAGCAGCTGTTAAGCTTCAAGTTTACGTTGTGCAGCCAGGCTTACGAAAAGATGCTGTCTCCCATGATATGTTACGCGTTCTTGGGAGCACAGTTCTCTATCTTAAGAACACGGCTCAAGCAGACTTGATTGTTGTTGGGTCGTAATCGCGAGAGAAGGGATATGCCCGCTCAGACGTGAGTTGTTCAGTCTCGTGTTTTGCTGAATATTATTTGGGACAATACTCATGAAAAACTTTGACCAGTACACCCGCAATCAGCAGACCTCATGGCGCAGAGAACACCTGGAAAACCAGACGCCGGGCGAACACAACAAGAAAAGGTATCCCTTCATCTTGCCGAGAAAGGATTGGCATTATTGTTTGTGGGAGGGAATTCAGGCCAGCTCATCAAACCCTCTAGTTCCTTACCTTAATGATAACAACATTGACCACCACACCGGCGTTCACAACCTCAGGAGCTCGTGGGCGCTCTGCGCCAATCTCTATTTCCCGTTCCGGGAGGACAAGGCATTAGCTGCCAACTTCCTGAGAAAGAATGTATCTGCTGATATTGTCGAAGTCGTTGATATTCAACTGGAATACGCCGCCGCACCCCCCTATGACCCCAAAACCCTCCTCGGAGAGCCGGAAGGGACGCGGGGAAAGAACCAGACATCGCCTGACGTGGCATTCATCTACAAGGCAACTGATGGCAAGGGCGGCATCGTCTTGGTGGAAAACAAGTACATCGAGCATTCCTTTTATCCGTGCTCCGGCCGAAAGCCACAGTACGGCAACCCGGACGCCCGCCGCTGCCTGGACTTTCATGCTGTGCACGAGGACCTTAATCGCCAATGCTATTTGCGTAACTGGCAGGCCACAGGTCGGGAGAACCGGAAATACTGGGATTACATCACCATAAGCGAGACCGGTAAACGTATCTTGAAGAAGTGTCCCGCCGCAGTGGCCGGATACCAACTATTTCGCCAACAAGCCCTAGCAGAAGCATTTATCCGCTCTGGCAGGTTTTCTCAGGCGATCTCCTGCGTCGCCTACGATGTCCGTAACGAGACGTTGCAGGGGTGCCTGAAAACAACCGGTATTGAAAGCATCGAGCGTTGGGGAGATATTTTTGCCGGAAAGGCACAGTTCAGAACCTTCACCCATCAGCAGTGGGTGCAATTCATCGCCGATAATGATTCAACAAAAAGGTGGCGGGGCTGGCTGGAATATATCCATGCCAGGTATCAGTTTCCCATTTCCAACATATAAATGAGGCACCCAATGATTATCAGAGCCCTTACTATAGAGAACTTCAAAGGTATCCGCGAACCGGTACGGGTGGAGTTCAAGCCGATCACCTTGCTCTTCGGCCCCAATAGCGCCGGCAAAAGCACCATTGTGCAGGCGCTGCATTACGCAAGAGAATTACTGGAACGCCAGAATGTAGACGCGGATTTAACCTTGCAAGGTGGCGAGTTCGTTGATCTGGGGGGATTCGAAAACCTGGTTCATGGCCATGATCGGGATAAGGTGGTTCGGCTGCGATTCGACCTTGATCTTAGCAATGAGGATTTACCTGAATACATAACCGGATATCGCCAGAGCGATTTACTTTCCAGTAGCGAACAAAAACGCCATGCGTGGAATCTTAGTCGAAAAGTAACCTCAGCTTGGGTCGAAATATCTGTCTCCTGGAGCGAATGGCGGAACCGGCCGTTCATTTCGAGATATGAGGTTGGAATTAATGGCGAGAAATTCGGTGAAATTAATGCAGCAGCTGACTCACGCCGTGTATGGATTCCACCTTATATCAATTTTGGACATTCCCTTTTTCCTCCTATTTCTGATCCGGAAAGTTTTGAAGACTATTCTCGGCCTGTCTCTGAGTTTGAGCAACTCTATCAAATAGTTACAAAGGCATCTCAAGAGGGCTTCGTAGGCGAAAAAACTAGAACACTCGCATCTGAAAATTGTGAAATATCTGCTGAGTTGGTCGAGTTAATAGTTTCAGAGCATGAGATGGATCTTGTTGACCTGCAGTCGGCGCTGCCGACTTGGGGAAAGCCTCTCTGGATTGAAGAGAGTTGCCTGATTGATCCGAAACTTCACGGTGAGGATCAGTTTGCCGAATATCTTGATGAATTTGCATCTATCTTGAGCCAGCTCTTTGTCGGGCCGGGAGAAGTTCTTCGAGATGCTTTGAGGCAATTCCGATATCTTGGGCCGATTCGGGAAACACCGCCCCGGAACCACAAACCGCTCCGATCCGATGACGAGGCGCGCTGGTCAAGCGGTCTTGCGGCATGGGATCTCCTTTACAATTCCCCAACTGCATTTTGCCAAGAAGTAAGCGATTGGCTGCATAAAGAAGATAAACTGAATACGGGCTATAGCCTGCGCATGCTCCGCTATAAGAGGCTCGACATGGATGGCCCGCTATATGGCACATTGATTAGCAATGACCTTTTAGAAGAGGACCAAGCGGTTTCACGGCAGATTGCACAACTACCTGAAGAACGGCAGCTGGTGCTGGTTGACGAGCAAAGAAGGCTGGATGTGATGCCTCAGGATATCGGCATTGGTATCTCACAAATTCTTCCTGTTGTTGTCGCTTCCCTGGACAGCAGGTCAAGTATTGTGGCTGTCGAGCAGCCTGAACTACATATCCATCCTGGTTTACAGGTAAGCCTTGGCGATTTGTTCATCAGTCAGATTCAGGATCAAGATAAGATGTTTTTGATTGAAACGCATAGTGAGCATCTGTTGTTGAGGTTCCTACGCCGGGTCCGAGAGACTAGTGAAGACGACTTGCCACCAGGGGTTGCACCACTTCAGCCAGAACAATTGAGCGTTAATTATATTGATATGTCCCAAAGAATTCTTTGGGTTCGCCAGTTGCAGGTTTCTCCCGAGGGGGATTCTCTCGGTGATTGGCCAAAGGGCTTCTTCGAAGAGCGGGCCGGGGAGTTGTATTAATCATGTTTTTTGAATATGCTCTGGAACCTGAACTGGTAGCTCAATGGTGTGACCGCACCAGTTTTGCTGCGTTTATGCAACGATTTGGTATCGATGCTCGGAGAATTGTTTCACGGTTCCCTAAAAGATGGGAACGGAGCGTAGAAGATGCCTTTCTGCAAAAATATCCCTCACCAAGCTTTGCCCAGAAACAGCGTAAAACGCAGATAATCAGCTATCTCACGAAACGAATGGTGAGGCGTGGTTCTACAAATTTCAAGAACGATATTTCTTGGCTAGAGAATGCTGAAGTTGAACATACTCATCGACCCTTCGGTGGCATTGTTGCTTCTTCGAATCCAAGGCGTAACAATGCTGTCGTTGTTGTTTGTTCTGCAGACGATATTCTTGAAAAGTTTGACCAATTACCCCAAGGGACCAGAGAAGTTGCACGAACGGCCAATGAAATGTCCTCCGCGCTTGCCCCACTGTTGCGTTGCTGTGAGGTGGCTGTATTTGTAGATCCACATTTCGACGCGGTACAAAGATTTCTTGCCCCCTTCAGGCTCTTCATGGATGAGCTTGTGGTTAATCGTGTCAGCATCTCGAGCCCCCAAATACAACTTCATGTTGCCGTCGTAAACCAACTCAATCCGGCCTTAGAACTTCACCAAGCAAATCAGGTCCTGGCCAGGTTGGGGAAGGCGTTGCCTATGTTAATTCCTCGCGGCCACGATGTCAGGATAGTTGTCTGGAAGGAGAAATTGAGGGGACAGAAGCTCCACAACCGTTATCTGTTGACAGATATTGGCAGTGTTTCCTTAGGCACAGGCTTGGATTGTAATGATGAGTCTTTCAATCAAGATATCCCACAAGCACAGACAGATGATATTTTCTGTCTTTCCGAGATACATCAAGATAAGCGTTGGTGTGAATATGTGACTGGCCAATCGTTTGAAAAGGTCAATGAACTAGTGATTGCAGGAAATAGGATTGTGTAGGTACCCAAAAGAGAGGCAATTCAATAAAATTATCAGTTGTCACGCGACTGATCCACATACTGGGGCAGAGAGCGGGCTTGAATACGTGCAGGATTTAGCCTCCATTGCTACGCGCCTTTCTGCAAGTACAGCATCATCATCTTCGAATGTTTTTAATGCGGGGTCTCGGTGCCAGGTCTTGAAATGTAAGGTTTTACTGCTACCATTCCGACACCCTGGCGCGCCCCCTTCGAGTCGAATTCCCGTTCGCGGTCTATCACATTACCTCCCGCGGTAACGCACGCGCGGATATCTTCCTTGACGATACCGACCGCCGGACCTTCCGGAACACTCTGTCTTCGGTCGTAATTCGATATAACTGGATCTGCCATGCCTACTGTCTCATGGGCAACCACTACCACCTCATTATTGAAAAACCAGATGCCAATCTCTCCCAAGGCATGCGCCAGCTAAATGGTGCCTACACACAAACCTTTCAACAAAAGGCACGGCCGAGTAGGCCATATCTTTCAGGGACGGTTCCGCGCTGTTGTGGTTCAACAGGACTCGCATCTTCTGGAATTGTCACGCTACGTGGTACTGAACCCCATCCGCGCTGGAATGGTGGCACATCCGGAGCAATGGCCTTGGAACAGTTATCGATCTACCCAAGGCCTGGCGAACCACGAGCCATTCCTTAACTCCCACTGGATCCTGGCTCAATTTGGCTCCAGGATCTGGGTGCCAGGTCTTGAAGTATAAGGTGCCACGTGGATTGGGGGAGGCCACGAAGAATTCTGAGGTTGCATCTATGTGCTGCGGCAGGCGGGAATCAGGTGGGATGAATGGTGGGCGGAGGGGGTAAGCCTTACAGGTAGAGTGTGTCGGCACTCAGGTTCGCGTCGTTGTCCCAGGCAACGAAGTAGCCCCCCTTACGGGCAGGTTTTGAACATAGCGGCATCTTCCAGCCCTCTGAAGGCCGAAAGCGGGGGGCAAGAGGAAATCTGAGATCGCAGGCTTTATCGGCAACACCGACCACTTGGTGGCATGCTTGCCCAACGTTTTCAGAGGGAAATGAAGGGAATCGTTTTTCTCGCACCAGCTTGAGCTTGAGCTATGCCTGCTTCAGCACGTCGGCTTCGCTGTTCAGCTCTTTCAGGCTCAGCTCAACCAAGTCTCCGGCGCTTAGCTTTTGCAGGCACGCAAGTGCCAGCTGCCTCCCCAGGTCGGCATACTCCAGGCTCCCTACGACATTGATTTCCGTGTTGGTAGTGAGACCGGTCACCTTCAGGTGAAGGTCGTTGCCCAAAAACACCACGTCGAAATCCTTGTCGCCAAAATCGCGCATGCAGAGCTGCAAAAGGTTTAGTGCCACGCTTTCCCATAGCTTTGCGATCTCGAATTCTCCGGTTTCCATAACCCTCCCTATCCTTTCACAAGGGTGAGCGTCGCCGCCTTCCTAAGCGGCGTCTTGTGCAGTTCCTTTAGACGCTGCACGGTGATCCTTTTCAGGCAGGAAAGCACAAACTGCTCACCGACCTCACAGTACCCTTTGCCGTACACCGTCATCATCACATCGTCTGTCGGCTCCAGCACCCTGATCCGCGCCGCTTCGCCGCGGGTCCCGACGTCGACACGATACTCCTGGTCATTTCCAGCCGCCAGTTCGACCAACGCGAATGTCATTGCATGGTATAACGACTCCAGTTCGAATCCCATGACTCCCTCCTGTTGCCGGCGCAGATAGTTAAAAAATGCCAATCAAGGTTAACTATGTCAACCTTACCCGCAAATTAATCCGGGGCCGAACTGGCAGATCGGCAATTGCCGCGCAAGGTATCGAGGGCGATGGGGTGCAAGGTATGCAAAATCGCAGGGTTCAGAGTTGAGAGCAGGAGGGGCTGGTCGTGCGTTAAAAGTGGCTTCGAATCTGGTATGGAATGGTGTCACATCGCTAGATGCCTCAATCGGCTTCGTAAAAGAGAGGGACGCTGGCGCCCAGGCCGTGGACGACGCTGGTGAAGGCGTTGCGGTTCTCGAGCTTGTCCTCGCCGAAACGCTCCTCGAAGAGGCGCCGGATCATTGGGATCCGCGACGTGCCGCCGGTGAGGAACACGGTGTCGATCTGATCGCGCCCGACTCCCGACCTGCTGATCACTTCATCTATGCAGTTGGAGATCCGGCTCAAGTTCTCCCGGTTGATCGCTTCGAACTCCTCTCTCGTGATCCCTTCCTCTAGGATCAGACCGCGCTCCTTGAAGCTGATTTGTGTAGCGTCCTGCTGCGACAGCTCGCATTTCGCCTTCTCGATGCACTGGAACAGGAAGAAACCGTAGTTGTCGCTGATGAGGTGCTCGAGGTTTTCCAGGGCCTGCCTGTCGGTGGCGGCGTTCTTGATGAGCCGGATCTGCTCGCGGGTCTTTCTGGCCCTCAAAAGCGGGATCCTGTGCCACTGGCACAGGGTGTAGATGATGCTGTGCGGGATGTCGAACAGCTCCTCCTTCCCCATCCCCTTGTACTTGACGCCGCGGCCGAAATACTTGGCCACCTTCTCCCACATGATCTGCGAGTCGAACTTGTCGCCGGCCGTATAGACGCCTCCGATGGAGAGGACGTCGGCGCGCCGGTCGGCCCTGGCAAAGTCTCCCCCCTTGACCCGGATCACCGTAAAGTCGGAGGTGCCGCCCCCGAAGTCACCGATGAACACCAGCTTCTCCCCCCCGGCGGGAAGCGTCTCTTCATACGCGAGGGCGGCGGCAACGGGTTCAAACTGGAAATGGATATGACGGAAACCGGCCTTGCGGGCGGCCTGCTCCAGCCTTTTTTGCGCCAGGGCGTCCTTTTCCGCGTCCTCGGAGAAAACGACCGGTCGCCCCAGGACCACGCTGTCCACGGGCGAGCCGACGTACGCTTCCCCCTTGGCCTTGATCCTTCTCAGGATGATGGCGACCAGGTCGTCGATGCCGTACTTCTTGCCGAACACCTCGGTTCCCTCGAAGCTCCGGTTGGGGAGGAAGGTCTTTATGGACTGCATGAAACGCCCGGCAGCCCCCTCGCCGACGTAATGGCTGATTGCCTCCTGGCCGGCGAAGATCTCGTCGTCTTCGTTGAAGTAGAGGACCGAGCGCATCAGCGAGCGGTTGGCGCCTGATTCGTCGATGTCGACCACTTCGACCTTGCCGTCTCGGTAAATGGAGAGGGCGGAGTTGGTGGTCCCAAAATCGATGCCGAATACTACCTTCATGCATGCTCCCAAAAAGCAAGGGCGGGTTCCTAAGGAACCCGCCCTGAGAAATGAAACAGGTGGATGTTGTAGCAGAAAGATGCGGGCGGTGGCAAGTTGTAAACGCCAAAACCATTGGCCACGGAGAAAATCTGAGGAAATCTGAGAGCAAAGGACTAGGTTCAGACGAAAGCGTCCATGCCCTTGCGATCCAATATGTTTATCAACTTAAGAGCAAGCCCGCCCGGGTGCTTGTCGCCTACCTCCCACTTGCGCACTGAGGAAACGCTGGTGTTCAGTAGCGATGCCATTACGGCTTGACTGATATGGTAGCGGTTGCGAATACTTCTGATCTGCTCCGGGGTGTACTCCGGAACCGGTGCGATGCACAGGGCATCATATTTCTGCATTGCTCGTTTATCGATGAATCCCAGCTCATGCAAGTCCTGAGCGGTTTCGTGCACAGCTTCGAAAATGGGACTTCTCGGTACTTTCTTACTCATATGGAACCTCAATCAGTCTCCCTGACTCCTTGTACACCTGAAAGTCTACCTCGTTAATACCGAGCAGGTCTTTGGCAAGCGCTTGCAAGGCCTCAAGTTCCTTTTTGCTGATATTGCTCCGAACGTTTTTCTCAAACCCGAAGATAAAAATCCACCGGTTTCTCTTGTTGGTTGCCAGTAAGGTCCGGGTACTACCGCTCTTGCCGCGACCAGGAAAGCCCAGCCTTTTCTTGATGACACCGCCACCAAGATCGGCGTCAATCAGCCCCTTCCGCATCTCATTGACCGCGCTCCGCAAGCCCGCATCAGACACTCCTACTTGCTTAGCCCATTTCGCGAAGTGCCTTGTTTTCCCTATAAACGTCATCTCAAGACCTACCACCTGGTGGCATAGTTGTCAACCCTTTTGAGCTCCCAACAGCATGGGAGAAGGGTGTGCAAGTTGCCGGCGTAAAGGACTTTTAGCCCTGCGACCTGTTTCTCCGTATCGATCACTCTTCAAGGTAGGCATGAGTAAGAAGCCATCGCCCTTTTCTCCTCTCGAACACAAACTGGTGGAAGCGGAAAAAAGTCGCACTGCCAAGGTCATTTGGCGTAAGTTGTCTTTTGTCGTAAATCAGGGCGAGCATTGTCTTAGTTACTAGGTGTCCTTGAACTGGCAGGTCCTCAGACTGCATTAAAAGTTTTCGGAAAACTGCTGGAAACTCCTGTCTACTATAATATCGCGAAGGCGTATCGCCGCTGACGCCACGAACCTCTAGTGGTAAGCTCGTCATTTCCAGAAGCCTTGTCTGATCATTAATGAGCACCGCCTTCCGAAAAGCAGTCCAAAAGTTACCAGCACTGTCAACGTTTTCAGCTCCCAAGCAGAGGGTCTGCATTGATATCACTAGACAAAATATAAGTGACAGTCGCATCAGCGCTCCTTTTCAATTATTTGAAGAGGCCATCGATATCCGACCGATCCATACCCTGATTTCGGAAATCTTGAGATTCTAACCGTTCTGCTTTGGTTGCCTCCCAAGAGTTTGAAGTGGGACCGGCTTTCTTCAATCCAAAAGCCAACATGATAGCCGGACCGGGTGCGCGGTCTATTAAATTCATAAATTACCGTAATTGCACCAACGGTTGGCCCGCAGATCCGTCCCCAATGCAGCCAGCTTGTTGCAGCAGCGGACTTGGTACCGACAATTCCCGCCTCTTTTAGGCACCAGTTAACAAATGAAGAGCACCAAGCCGTCTCGTCATCTGTCGCACCATATTTGGTTGCTGCGTGATATTGGAGAATACGAGGGTTGTGCAACTGGCCTTCAACTTGCGCCTGGCCAATCTCCCCAATCGCAATCTTGACCCATGGCGCACCGCTAAGATTGAGAGCGACCGGTTCCCGTAATGTTGCAACCTGCGGGACCATGCCCTGTTGAAGGGCCGCCCACGATTGTGGTCCCACAACACCGTCAATTCCAAGACCAACAGCCGCTTGATATCTCCTCAGCGCATTCTCCGTGCGCGCCCCAAAAATGCCGTCAGCTTTCAATGGTGGCTGAGGTCTGAGGAGCTTATTCAGAAGCTCCTGTAACTGGATGACGTCTGGACCACGACTTCCTGTCTGAAGTACCCCATTCATCGTTTCCCCCGTCAGTGCGCAGGAACATGAAAATTAAAAATTATCAACACCATTGGAGATGTCAATCCATAGCCTGTGTTGAGGAAACCATGTTGCCAGCAGGTAGGATTGAAGAGGGAGGAGGGGGAAGAGGTCAAACCATTGGCCACGGAGAAAATCTGAGGACATCTGAGAAATGCAAAAAGAGAGCTCGGCGGGAGGAAATCAGTTCGATTCGCTCGCGGGCGTAACGGGTATGCCTTCCAGGTAGAGGGTGTCGGCACTTAGGTCGGCATCGTTGTCCCACGCCACGAAGTAGCCGCCGTTACGGGCGGTCTTGAAGATAGCGACATCTTCCAGCTCCCTGAACGCTTCACTTTGCAGCAACGGTCTTACATCATATTTACGCACTTCCCCGTTGGTAAAGCAGACATCAAGTGTCCAGTCTTCGTTTGTGCTGATATAGTTAATCCTTCTCATTCACTCAAGTCCTTTTACCTTAAAGACAGTTTCACCTTCTACACAGCTAAACGCCAGTCGGCCAGCAGCTCGTCTTTGTGAATTACCATCCAAGCTTCCACGAGCTTTCGCTTTGCGGGAGGAAGCGAGCCATCAAGGATGCTGCCATCCTCAATAGCAAAAACAGCAACGTCCCCTTGGTATTCAGCATGAAGATGGGGAAGGTAACCCATCTTGTGGAACTTTGCAAGGTCCCCCCGAAATAGTTTCCTCAAGGAAGTAGGGCAAGGAACCGTACTTGCTAATGTATCAGTGGCGTGGCAACCTTCCCTTCGTGCCCTGATCCCTTGGGCAATGGTATCAGCAAAGGAATCACCCTTGACAGGCGGGCAGCAACACCACCGGCAAATGAGGGAAAATAAGATGCTAGAGCTGAAGATTGGAAGTTCGGGGGCGGAAGTTATCGGCCCCAGAACAGAAGCTGCCGTCCGGCAATTCCAATCATTTGCTGGAATCTCAGTAGACGGGACCGTTGGGATTAAGACTTGGCGGGCTCTGGATCATGGAGTAACCACTACATCTGATGTAAGTCCCGTACCTTTTCATGATGCCATCTGGCTGAAAATAGCTGCTGCTGAAGTCGGACAACGAGAGTTTCCTGGCTCACCAGCTAACCCAAGAATAATAATGTACCATGGTGCGACATCTCTCCGAGCAACAAGTGATGAGGTGGCGTGGTGTTCCGCCTTTGTCAACTGGTGCCTGAAACAGGCCGGCATAGTGGTCTTTTCCTTTATCACTCTGAAGCCCCCTCGGTGTCACCAGGATCGAATGCGGTACTGAAGCCTTTAGAACCAATGGCAGTCGAACCGTTTTCAGATCTTCACGTTCAGCTCGGCACATCATTCTGAAGAAACTGACCGCCCAAATCTTGCGCGTACATTGCAATGTGGTGCAACGGGTAACACGAGAAAATGAAAAGGGCGTAGCCTTAATCGGCTACGCCCTTGATTTCTTTTGGATAGCATCGCGCATCGCCATCCCGTTTCAAGGTTAAAGGGGATCTTCCCTGGCCTCGCTTCCTCTATGTTCTGCAACGCCCTATCCATATGAATTGCGGCTGTACAAACCATATGACTTATTGCGCTACAATCCATATGAAATGATGTTGTGAAGTGTATATGGATTATTGTCAAGGGACACTGCAAAAATTCGAGAACTTGCTGCCCCCGACCAGGATCGTAAGATCCAAAACTGAAACACCCCAATAAGCGGCTTTACCTTCAACCCCTCACCTAAAAAAGAAGATCTGATCCGACGGTCATTATTGGATAAAAACAATCGCGCCAGACAGCCGACGAAAAGGAGGGATAGCAACCGCCAAACGGATACAAAAACGGATACACGAGGGCAAAATCAACGAAAAAGGGCTTAGCCGTGATTGGCTAAGCCCTTTGATTTTCTTTGGAGCGGGAAACGGGATTCGAACCCGCGACCTTCAGCTTGGGAAGCTGACACTCTACCACTGAGTTATTCCCGCTTGGTGGAAGAAAACTTTTACCGCATCGGGCCGATCTTGTCAATGGTTTTATTGGGTTCCACCGATGCACTTGCCGCTTCGGTGGACTGAACCGGTGGACTGAACCGGTGGACTGAACCGGTGGACTGAACCGGTGGACTGAGTCGGTGGACTGAGTCGGTGGACTGAGTCGGTGGACTGAGTCGGGGGACTGAGTCGGTGGACTGAGTCGGGGGACTGAGTCGGGGGACTGAGTCGGGGGACTGAGTCGGGGGACAGCCTTTTGGGCTGGATAGGCCCGCATGCCCGCTGAAAACTACTTCACCACGAGCTTGGACAGCATCTTCTCGGCCAGATCTTTGCTGGACACTTCATAGGTGCCACTCTTGATCTGCGTACGTAACTCCTCGACCCGGTCCACCCGGATGTCATCGCGCCTCTGCTTGGAGGTGGGAACCACGGGTATGTAGCTGGACAGCTCGACTTTGTCGGCGGCCGCCTGCTGCTTGGCTGCTTCCGCTTGCGCCTCGCCAGTATCGGGCTTGTCGTTACGCACGACGGCAAGATGGGAAACGGCCGGGTTGGAATTGAGGTCTTCTACTTTCATCGGATTTCGCCCCCAGTAGGTCAGGTAGAATTAGGTTTACTTCCGTTTCGACGCCCTTCGCGATAACTTTAGCTTTTTTTCATCACTCGTCGATATTTCTTACAAAGGGGAGCTGAAGCAGCGCCGGAAATGCGCTGACCCGGTACGTTGCGGCGTCCAGCTCGCTCTGCTCACCGTAGCCGTAGCTGCACCCCACGGTCCAGACTCCCGCACCGCCACCGGCGGCGATGTCGTTGACGCTGTCGCCCACCATGACGCATTGACCGGCGGCAACGCCGAATTCCTTCAGCACGGCGAGAACGGGCTCGGGGGAGGGTTTCCGGTACGGGAAGGAATCGGCGCCGAAGATGTCGGCGAAATGCCGCTCCAGTTCCAGTTTCACCAGCACTTCCCGGCACAGGGCCACGTTCTTGTTGGACAGGACCACCATCGGGATGGCGAGCCCGGCAAGCTCATCCAGGGTTTCGGGAACACCGGGATAGGGACGGGTCTTGTCGGCTATGTGCGCCAGGTTGTAGGCCAGGAAATCTTCCAGCGCCCGCTCGACCTCGGGTTCGGCCACGCCGGGGAGCGCACGCTCCACCAGGGAACGCGCCCCCTGCCCCACCAGCTTCCGCACGTCGCTGATGCCGATGCTCGGCAGACCGTTCCGCACGCGGATCAGGTTGGTGGCGTCGGTCAGGTCGGGCAGGGAATCGATCAGCGTGCCGTCCAGGTCGAAGATGAGCAGCCGGATGGAATCCATGTTGTCGCTCCAGTTGTGACGGTTAGAGGCAAAGGGGACAGGCACCTGCGGCGCCAGCCCCCCTCCCCTGATACGAAAGAACCGCGGCAACCGGCTTGTTCGCCGGTCACCGCGGTGTTTTGTGCAATAAACGAACCTTCTAGAAGTAGAGCGCGGGGATTATTCCCACTCGATGGTTGCGGGGGGCTTCTGGCTGATGTCGTACACCACGCGGTTGACACCCTTCACTTCGTTGATGATTCGCGAGGATATGCTCCCTAAAAGCTCGTAGGGGAGCTTGACCCAGTCGGCGGTCATGCCGTCCAGGGAGTTCACCGCGCGCAGGGCCACGGTCCACTCGTAGGTGCGGGCATCCCCCATGACGCCGACGGTTTTCACCGGCAGCAGCACGGCAAAGGACTGCCAGATGTCGCGATATAACCCAGCCTTGCGGATTTCCTCGATGACGATGGCGTCGGCCTCGCGCAGGATGTCGAGTTTCTCCACGGAGAGCTCGCCGATGCAGCGGATGGCAAGCCCCGGGCCCGGGAAGGGCTGGCGGTAGACCACCTCGTCGGGCATGCCGAGTTCCTTGCCCAGGAGCCTTACCTCGTCCTTGAAGAGCTCGCGCACCGGCTCGAGGAGCTTCAGGTTCATCTTCTCGGGGAGGCCGCCCACGTTGTGGTGGCTCTTGATGACGGCGGAGGGGCCCTTGGTGGAAACGGACTCGATCACGTCGGGGTAGAGGGTCCCCTGCGCCAGGTAGTCGACCTGGCCCAGCTTCTTGGCCTCCTCCTCGAAGAGGTAGATGAACTCGTTGCCGATGATCTTGCGCTTCTGCTCGGGGTCGGAGATGCCGTCGAGCATGTTGAGGAAGCGGTCGGTGGCGTCGACGTAGTCGAGGTTGATCTTGAAGTGCTTGGTGAAGAGGTTCACCACCTTCTCTGCCTCGCCCTTGCGCAGGAGGCCGTTGTTCACGAAGACGCACTGGAGCTGGTCGCCGATCGCCTTGTGGATGAGGACGGCGACGACGGAGGAGTCGACCCCGCCGGAGAGGGCGCAGAGCACCTTGCCGGTGCCGACCTTCCTGCGGATCTCTGCGATCTCGGTCTCGATGAAGTTGGCCATGGTCCAGGTCGGCTTGGAGCCGCAGACGTTGAACAGGAAGTTGCCGATCATCTCGTCGCCGCGCGGGGTGTGCACCACCTCGGGGTGGAACTGCACGCCGTAGAAGTTCTTCTTCTCGTCCTTCATGGCGGCCACCGGGCAGCCGGTGGTGTGCGCCATCAGCTTGAAGCCGGCGGGCATCTGCTCGATGCGGTCGCCGTGGGACATCCAGACTTCGGCGCCCCCTTCGAAGCCGGCGAAGATCTCGCTCTCGCCGTCCAGCACCAACGTAGCGCGGCCGAACTCGCGCTTGTCGCAGCGCTCGACGCGCCCGCCCAGCTGCTGGGTCATGAGCTGCATGCCGTAGCAGATACCCAGGACCGGGATGCCGAGGTCGTAGATGCCGAGGTCGGAGTGCGGGGCGTCCTTGTCGTAGACGCTGGAGGGGCCGCCGGAGAGGATGATCCCCTTGGGGGCGAAGGCCTTGATCTTCTCGAGCGCCATGTTGTAGGGGTGTATTTCGCAGTACACGCTCTGCTCCCTGACCCGGCGCGCGATGAGTTGGGTCACCTGGGAGCCGAAGTCGAGGATCAGCACCTTTTCTGAGTGGATATCTACGGTCATTGTCTTGTTCCTTATCTATTGAAAGTCAAAGGCTGTAACGCAAAGGCGCAAAGTCGCAAAGCCGCGGAGAAAGAGAGACAAGAAAAGGATTTTCTTTGCGTCTCGGCGCCTCCGCGGCTTTGCGTTAAGGGTTTGGCTCTTTACTTCTCCACCCGGTAGTTCGGGGCTTCCTTGGTGATCATGACGTCGTGGACGTGGGATTCTTTCAGGCCCGCGCCGGTGATCCTGACGAAACGGCCGTTTTGCTGCAGGTCGACGATGGTGCGGCTGCCGGTGTAGCCCATGCCGGCCCGGAGTCCCCCCATGAGCTGGTGCACGTTGGCGGAGAGCGGTCCCCTGAGCGGCACCATCCCCTCGATCCCTTCCGGGACCAGCTTCACGTCGGCATCGACGTCGCTTTGGAAGTAGCGGTCCTTGCTCCCCTCTTTCATGGCGCCGATGGAGCCCATGCCGCGGTAGCTCTTGTAGGCGCGCCCCTGGTACAGGATGGTGTCGCCAGGGGATTCCTCGGTGCCGGCGAAGAGGGAGCCGATCATGATGACGTCGGCGCCGGCCGCGACGGCCTTGGTGAGGTCGCCGGAGTACTTGATGCCGCCGTCGGCGATGAGCGGGATGTTGTGTTTCTTGGCAATCCTGGAGCACTCGGCGATGGCGGTGATCTGCGGGACGCCGATACCGGCGACCACGCGGGTGGTGCAGATGGAGCCCGGTCCGATGCCGACCTTGATGGCGTCGACGCCGGCCTTTATGAGCGCCTCGGCGGCCGCGGCGGTGGCGATGTTGCCGGCCACGAGCTCGAGGGTCGGGTAGGTTTTCTTGATGCGGGCGATGGCTTCCAGTACGCCCTGGGAGTGGCCGTGGGCGGTGTCGATGACCACGACGTCCACGCCGGCTTTCATGAGTGCCTCGATGCGGTCATCGACGTCCGGGGTTGGGCCTACGGCCGCGCCGACCCTCAGGCGCCCGAGGGAGTCCTTGCAGGCGTTGGGGTACTTCTTGATCTTCTCGATGTCCTTGATGGTGATGAGACCCTTGAGGTTCTTCTCCTCGTCCACCACCAGGAGCTTCTCGACCCGGGTGTGCTTCAGGTGTTCCTTGGCCTGCTCCAGGGTGGTCCCCACCGGCACGGTGACCAGGTTCCTCTTGGTCATGCGGTCGGCGATGGGGAGGTCGAGGTCGGTCTCGAAACGGAGGTCCCTGTTGGTCAGGATGCCGACCAGCTTCCCGTTGGCCTTGGTGATCGGTACCCCGGAGATGCGGTACTTCGCCATCATCTCCAGCGCTTCCCGGATGCGCTGGTTGGGGCGCATGGTGATCGGGTCGACGATCATCCCGGACTCGCTCTTCTTCACCTTGTCCACTTCCATGGCCTGCTCGGCGATGGTGAGGTTCTTGTGGATGAAGCCGATGCCCCCTTCACGCGCCATGCAGATAGCGGCCCTCGACTCGGTGACCGTGTCCATGGCGGCACTCACCAGCGGGATGTTCAGCTGTATGTTGTTGGTCAGTCGGGTGGTCAGATCGGTATCGCGGGGGAGGATGAGTGAGTGGGCAGGGAGAAGCAGGACGTCGTCAAACGTAAGACCTTCGGGAAGGCTGCTTTCTAACATTAGGGAAACTCCTTTTGTTGTTTCGAGGCAGGTTTTAACCGGAAAACTTATTACAAGGGGAAAGGCAAGTCAACTAAAATTAGGCTAATGACAAATGATAAAACCGTAGCGGTTTTCCAGCCTTAGCGTCTACAGTACCCGGGCTAATGCGCGCCCTCCCTCGCCCCCGGCCCTCACCCAACTCCGGGCGAGACCACCCCTTCCCCCCTCCCGACCTCCCCCCTCCGGGGGGAGGAGGCTGCAAGGCTGATGCGAGCCTCGGGGGGCAGCGGCAGGACCGAAACGAAGTCGCCCCCTCCGGCAGGGCGGGAGGGGGCGTTTCCTTTACATCGGGATGAAGGCGTCCTTGCTCCCCATCCGCCCCAGCGAGGCGACGATCAGCTCGACGGCATTGTCCAGGTCGGAGAGCGACATGGTCTCCACCGGGGTGTGCATGTACCGCAGCGGCAGCTTGACCAGCGCCGTGGCGACGCCGCCGCGGGAGATCTGCATGACGTTGGCGTCGGTGCCGGTGGCGCGGGCGATGCCGGTGTACTGGACCGCTATGTTGTTGGCGGTCGCCGTGTCGGAGAGGAGATCGAAGAGCACCGGGTTGATGTTGGCGCCGCGCGGCAGGATCGGCCCCTTGCCAAGCCCCACCTCGCCGTTGTGCTTCTTGTCCACGTCCGGCTGGTCGGTGGCGAAGTCGACCTCGACGCAGATGCCGACGTCGGGGTTCACCGAGTAGGAGCTGGTGGTGCCGCCGCGCAGCCCCACCTCCTCCTGGACCGAGGAGACGCCGTAGAGGTCCACCGGGAGCCTATCCGGGAGCTCGGCGACCCGCCTGAGCACCTCGGCCACCACGAAGCTCCCCGCCTTGTCGTCGAGGCCGCGCGAGCTGACCCGGTCGCCGAAGAGGCACTCGAGGCTGCTGGCGAAGGTGATGGGATCCCCCACGCGCACCCACTCCTGCGCCTCCTTCTTGCTGGCGGCGCCGATGTCGATGTACTGGGCGTCGAGCTTTATGACCGTGTCGCGCTCCTTGGGCTCGATGAGATGAATGGGGCGCTTGCCGATGACGCCGTTCAGCCTGCCGCGGGAGGTGTGCACGTGCACCCGCATGCCCGGTGTGATGTGCGGATCGACGCCGCCGATGGCGGAGAAGTAGATGAAACCGTTGTCGTCAAGGTAGCGCACCTGGAGGCCGATCTCGTCGGAGTGGCCGACCACCATGACGCGGGGGCGGGTCTTCCCTTCCCCCTGGATCATCCCGAAGACGTTGCCCATGACGTCGGTGGCCACCTGGCAAAACGGCTCTATATAGGAGCGGAATACCCGCTGGGCCGGCTGTTCGTACCCCGAGGGGCTGGGCGCGGCCAGAAGCTGCTGCAGAAATTCAAAGGATGCGTCGCGCATGTCTGATCCTCCGGAAGGTTATGCTGAAAGATTAAAAAAGGGCAGAGCCCATTCTCACCCTACCCTTTATGATTTCTTTTTTCAATATGCGGCCCGGTTACATCGGGTACTTGCCCATGGCTGCGGGGTCCATGTGGTCGAGGAAGTCGACGAAGCGGCGGGCGTTGTTTTCCTGGGCGAAGCCTTCCTCGTTCATGTCGAGACTGGAGGCGCGGGTCAGCACCTCGCTGTTCACCTGCACCGGGAGATGGTACTTCAGGGACATGAGCATGGCCTCGGCCACGTGGACCTCGAGCCGGAGTTCTTCCCCTTCCCCGGGCTGGAGGCGCACCGAGGCGGTGAAGACGCCGTCCTGCAGGCTCTCGACGTAGATCCCGGAAACGGCCATGTCCAGCCGCTCGATGAGGGTGGTGAACACGTCCTTGCGGCTGTTGCGCGCGCTCATCTCGCGCCCGACGAACTGGGCGGCAAACGAGACCGATTCGGAGGCGTTGATCCATACCGGGACGGCGTGTTTCTCCTCGGCGTCCTTCAGTATGACGACCGGCATCTGGGCGATGGCGTCCAGGGCGAAGCCGAATACCTTCATCTCAACGTACATGTCTGCCTCGTCCCTCCCGTTCTCAGACATCGAGGATCTCTCCCTTGAGCAGGGTCTGCAGCCCTTCCCGGATGCGCACCTCGACCAGGCGCCCGGCCAGGGCGGGATCACCGTCCATGACGGTGGCGCGGTTGCCGCCGGTTCTGCCGAAGAGCGCGTCGCCGGTGCTGCTGGGACCTTCCACCAGCACGCGCTGCACGCCCCCCACGAAACTCTCGTTGCGGGCGAGCGTGATCTTTTTCTGCGCGGCCTGCAGGCGCTCCAGGCGCGCCTGCTTCTCGGCCCGCCTCACCTCGTCCGGGAACTCGGCCGCCGTGGTGCCGGGACGGGCCGAGTAGATGAAGGAGAAGAGGTCGGCGTACTGGACCTCCTCGATCAACTCCATGGTCTGCTCGAAACAGGCGTCGTCCTCGCCCGGGAAGCCGACGATCATGTCGCCGGTGAACTGGATCTCCGGGCAGGCCTCCCTGAGCGCGCGCACCTTGTCCAGGTACTGGGCGCGGGTGTAGCCGCGGTTCATCCTCTTCAGCACGGAGTCGCTCCCTGACTGGGCCGGCAGGTGGATGTGCTGCGCGAGTTTCGGGATCTCCGCGAAGCAGGCGATCAGCCTCGGGGAGATATCCTTTGGGTGCGAGGTGGTGAAGCGCAACCTCTGAATCCCCTCCACCTGCGCGACCAGGCGCAAGAGGTCGGCGAAATCGGGAGAGCCGGGCTCCTTGAAGCCGTAGGAGTTGACGTTTTGCCCAAGGAGGGTCACCTCGGTGACGCCGGCGGCCGCCAGGGCCTCCACCTCCTCGACCACCTTGGCCGCGCTCCTGCTGATCTCGCGGCCGCGCACGTGCGGCACGATACAGTAGGCGCAGAAGTTGTCGCACCCCTGCATGACCGTGACGAACCGGGAGACGCCCCCCTCGTTTTCGGCGTGCGGGAAGAGGTCGAAACGCTTCTCGTCATCCAGGAAATCCGTGGCGACGCTCTGCTTCCCCTGCTCGGCGCCGGTGACCATCTTCTGCAACAGGTGCAGGTTGTGGGTGCCAAAGACCAGGTTCACGAAGGGGGCCTTCTTCAAGAGCCGCTCCCCTTCCTGCTGGGCCACGCAACCGCCGACGCCGATGATCAGCCCCGGCTTTTGCTTCTTCATCGATTTGAACTTGCCCAGGTGGCCGTAAACGCGCTGCTCCGCGGTCGCCCGGATGCTGCAGGTGTTCAAAAGGACCAGGTCCGCTTCCACCGGATCGGCGGTCCGCTGGTACCCGATTCCCTTCATCAGGGTCACTATCTTCTCGGAATCGCTCACGTTCATCTGGCAGCCGAACGTTTCCAGGTAAAGCATTTTTGCCTTATTCACGTCTATATCCTGATGGTTAAATGCATGGATAGTACGAAAATTGGGCGCACGCAGTCAACATCTATTAGCTGCCACGCCGGTTCTTTCCCCGAAGCGGCAACGACACATTAACATAGCTAAATCATTGTCCTAACGATATATGCAATAAAATATATTGACATATAACACCGCGAAGATCTATAAGACTCATTAGCGTGGCGGCCCGGGGCCGGCCTGCCGTTCTGCCACGATACGGTCACCTCCCCAAGCAAACATTACTAATTATTGGGACCCTTCATTTCGATTATAAATTTCCAAGCATGCACATTTCCTCTAAATCTACCGGTGTATCTTCCGATTAAAACAGTAACGCCCAGGATTTAATGAGTTAGGACCGGACCGCACGGTACCACTGAAATACCTTCGACCCAAAGGTTGGTGTAAAAACCAGCGAAACAAAAAGGAGAAGTGAATGAGAAAACTGGAGAAGCTGTTGATTGGCGCAGCCGTCTGTGCCCTGGCTGCCCCTGTCGTGGCGCAGGCAGACGACCAGGAAATGCAGAAGAAGATCGAGGAACTGACCAAGAAGGTGCAGAAGCTCGAGGAGCAGCAGAAGGCCCCCGAGCAGAAGAAGATCGAGGACCTGACCCGCAAGGTAGACCGGATCGAAGAGAAGTCGCTGGGCAAGTGGCTCACCATCGGCGGCGACTACCGCTTCCGGGTCGATTCCCTGAGGGGCGACGTCGCTGCCCACTCCGATGCCATCGGCACCATGAACAACCTGGTGGGCGCCTTCGTGGTCGGCCCAAACGCAGTCGCGGGGCTGACCGTCGGTGACAACGCCCAGATCGTCAACCCCTCCGGTACCGCCTTCATGTTCCAGGGCAAGGCAGGCTCCCTGTTCACCCCCGCCCAGTTCAACACCATCCTGAACAGCTACATGCCCTCCGCAATGTACAACGCCTTCATCGGCCAGATCATGCCGGCACTCGGGGGGATGACCCCGACCGACGTGAACAACTACCTGGCCGCCAACCGCCTCACCGCGCAGCAGCAGGGCATCCTCGCCACCCTGACCCAGAAGGGGATCATGGACAAGGTGATGGGCATGATGACCCCGGCCAACCAGGCCGCCTTCGCCTCCCTGCCGCCGGCCTACCAGCAGGCCGCCATGGTGATGGCAATGCAGGGCTTCCTGGGCGCCGGCAGCGGCAACCTGGCCACCACCCAGTCCTACAAGGCCAAGAACGACCTCCTGTACACCAACCGTCTCGGCATCGACATGCACGCCAAGGCCACCAAGGACGTGACCGTCAACGTCCGCCTGGTCGCCTACAAGACCTTCGGCTCGCAGGATGACTCCGCGGTCACCAACAACGGCAACACCCCGTTCTTCGCCGACCGCGTCGGCGCCTTCGACGGCACCCTCGGGCACGTCCCCACGTCCAGCCTCCTCGACGTCGACCGCGCCTACGCCACCTGGTCCAACATCGCCGACCAGCCGGTCTGGTTCTCCGTCGGCCGCAGGCCCTCCACCAACGGCGCGCCCAGTAACCTGCGCCTGAACAACGAGCGCCCGGGCAACGGCGGCACCCCCGCCCTGCTGGTCGATTACGCCTTCGACGGCATGACCATCGGCTGGGCCCCGGACATCGAAGGGCTCCCCGGCGCCTACGCCAAGGTCTGCTACGGCCGCGGCTTCGAGTCCGGCTTCGAGACTCCGAGCAACAGCCTGAAAGACACCGACATGCTGGGTGTGGCCATCATCCCGGTCGACACCGACCCGCTGCGCGTCTGGCTGCAGTGGAACCGCGGCTTCGAGATCTTCGACTTCCCGGTCATGTCCAACACCGCCTTCGGCAACACCGGCCCGGCCACCTCGCTGGGCGACATCGACTGGTACGGCGCCGGCTTCATGAGCACCCTGAAGAACATCGGCCCGGGCAAACTGAACTTCTTCGCCGATGCGGGTCTCAGCGTCACCCACCCCAACGGCAACGTCTCCAACAACGCGGGCTTCCAGGGTCTCATGACCGGTTCCTTCTTCAACCAGGAGGCCCCCTCCGACAAGACCGGCTGGGCCGCCTACGCCGGCGCGCGCTACGACTACGAGCCGACCAAGACCAAGTTCGGCGTCGAGTACAACCACGGCTCCAAGAACTGGATCACCTTCGCCCCTGCCGCCGACGACATGTGGACCTCCAAGCTTGGCACCCGCGGCGACGTCTACGAGGCCTACCTGATCCAGGAGCTCAACCTGAAACCGGTCTCCTCGCACCTGTCCAAGGCATTCTTCAAGATCGGCTACCAGTACTACGACTTCGCGTACACCGGGAGCAACAACTGGGTAGGCGCACCGCAGAAGATCTCCGACATCAAGTCCACCGACCTGATGCTGCTCCAGCCGCTTAAGAGCGCGCAGGACATCTACGCCACCTTCGAAGTGAAGTTCTAGAACCCGTACCGCAGACGCGGTACAGCGAAAACCGGGGTGGCGGCATGAGCCGCCACCCCACCCCCAAAAGGAGAACGAAGATGAAAAAAGCAGTTTCGGTAATGGTCCTGGTAGCAGTCGCAGCGCTCACCATCTTCTGCTTCGGCAGCGTCGCCAGTGCAGGTGAAGAGATCAAAATGGTGGGGGTCATCACCAAGATCGACATCGCCGGCAAGGACGCCAAAACCGCCACCGCCACCTTGAAGGACAACAAGACCGAGCAGCTCGTGGTGATCACCGTGGAAGACGATCTGACCCTGGACAAGTTCAAGGACCACAGGATCGTGGAAGGCGACGAGATCCGCTGCAAGTACGAGGTTATCGACGGCAAGAACGTCTCCAAACTGTTCAGGAAGACCGCCGGCTGCTAAGCCGGGGCCGTTCCTCGTAGGTGGCGCTGTAGTTATCACGATTGCAGCGCTTCTTTTTGCCTTTTAATATCGCATTTTTAGTATATATGAAGGGCTGGATATAGCTGTGACGGCGCGAGCCGATTTACTACGGAGGTTGTTGAATGAAAGGTATGCTGGGAATTTTGGCGGGGGTCGCGCTTTTGGCGATGGCCGCGCAGGGGATGGCGGCGGTCGACCACGCCGAGTTCGTCAAGGGGCCGTTCAAGAACGGCAGCGAGGTGACCAAGGTCTGTCTCGAGTGCCACGAGCAGCAGGCGGCTGATTTCATGAAGACTACGCACTGGACCTGGGCCGGCACCCCGAACATGGTCAAGGGGATGGAGAAGAGCACCAAGAAGTACGGCAAGTCCAACATGATCAACTCCTTCTGCACCTCGATCCAGGGGGGCAAGGATGGCGTGGTGCACGAGTCCTGCGGCAAGTGCCATGCAGGGTACGGCTGGACCCGCACCGACTTCGACTTCACCGACAAGAGCAAGGTCGACTGCCTCATCTGCCATGCCCAGAAAGGGAACTACACCAGGGCCACGGTTGGTTGCGATATCGACAAGAAGAGCATCGACAAAAAGAGCATGGATCTGAACGTCGCCGCCCAGAGCGTCGGCCTTCCCACCCGTAAGAACTGCGGCGCCTGCCACTTCTACGGCGGCGGGGGCGATGCGGTGAAGAACGCGGGGCTTGATTCCACCCTCGAGAAGACCAAGAAGTCCCAGGACGTGCACATGGGGAGCAAGGAAAGCGGCGGCCAGGACATGAGCTGCCAGAGCTGCCACGTCACCAAGAACCACAAGATCGGCGGTGCGTCGAGCATGATGGCCCACTACGACACCCGCGTGAACTGCGAGCAGTGCCACTCCGGCGCCAAGGCCCCGCACCAGAAGGCGAAAAACGGCGCGCTCATCAACCGGCACCTCGCCACCGTCGCCTGCCAGACCTGCCACATCCCCTTCTTCGCCAAGGGACAGGCCACCAAGATGGCGTGGAAATGGTCCGACGTGGGGAAGAACATCACCGCCGAAGAGCAGTTCGACAAGGAGACCTACGCCAAGCACAAGGGGACCTTCGTCTGGGGCATGAACGTGAAGCCCGTCTACGCCTGGAGCAACGGCATGGTCGAGCGCTACATGGTGGGCGACAAGATCAAGGACCCCAAGAAACCGGTGATGATGATGCGTCCGGTGGGAGACATCAAGGACCAGAAGGCCAAGATCTACCCGTACAAGCTCTACAAGGGCGACCAGCCGATGGACGCCAAGTACAAGCACCTGATCATCTTCCAGCAGTACAAGTCCCTGTGGGTCGACTACGACTGGGATAAGGCATGCCGCCTGGGCGCCGAGGGGTGCGGCCTCCCCTACAGCGGGAAGTACCAGTTCGTCAACACCGAGGCCTACATCGCGGCGCAGCACGAGGTGTCACCCAAGGAAGAGGCGCTGCAGTGCGGCGAGTGTCACATGGGCGGCAACCGCCTGGACTGGAAGGCGCTCGGCTACAAGGGCGACCCGATGCAAACTGGCGGCAGGTTCTCCAGGGCGCAGAAGGTGGCCAAAAAGTAAGCGCGATGGCATCAAGAGAGGGGCGGAGTATTTTCCGTCCCTCTTTCCTTTTGAGTCGCCACGGGGATGGTAACGCGGACCGGCGTGAATCAGCCGTTGATGCCGTTGTCTCAGCGGCAGGCGCATTGACACAAGACGAGCCGGAAAATTGTCGCGACGAAGTGCTCGACATACCTCGGCAAAACACTAAACTATTATCCTGGTGTGCCGATAACGATGAATGAGTAAGGGACAGCCACCAAAGACAACAGGAGGGGCTTCGATGAGTAAGATACGTGTGACAGCGGCAGTGTTCTGCCTCGCCTTGGCGGCCACGACCGCCTTGGCGGCAGGCGCGCATCCGGGCAAGGAATCGATCGAGAAAAGCGGCTACAAGGGGCCGGAGACCTGCGAGGAGTGCCACCCCGGCAGCGCCAAGGGGTTCCTGGATACCGTGCACTGGAAGCACGCATCCAAGGTGACCAACGTCGATGGGCTCAATCCCAAGGAAGAGTACGGGATGAAGAACCGCATCTACGTCATGTGCAACGGCAACGACATCGTCAACAACCTGAAGGAGATCCCCAAGAGCCCGGTGACGGGCAAGAGCAAGTTCTCCGGCTGCAACACCTGCCACCCCGGCAATCACCTCTCCGACGTCGGCAGTACCGGCGCCGCGGCCGAGGCCGCCGTCGACTGCCTGGTCTGCCACTCCACCGACTACGATTTCCGCCAGAGAAAGCCCTTCAAGAACGAGAAGGGCGAGGTGGTCATGGGGCAGGACCGTAGCGTCAAGGCAGCCCTCGCCATCGGCAAGCCGACGGTCAAGAACTGCATGGTCTGTCACGAGGCGGCCGGCGGCGGCGTCATCGTCAAGCGCGGCTTCACCTTCACCAGGGAGACCGATGCCCACGCCGCCAAGGGCCTCGTCTGCGTCGATTGCCACAAGGCGAAGAACCACAAGATGCCGACCGGCCACGATCCCAACAACTGGGCCAACGACGGCGTTTTCGTCTCCTGCGCCGACACCTCCTGCCACGGTGTCAAGCCGCACAAGGACGCCGACTTGAACCGCCACTGTGCCAAGATCGCCTGCCAGACCTGCCACATCCCGCGCACCGGCGGCGCCTTCGCCAAGGACTTCACGGTGTGGGAGCAGACGCCGGACAAATTCTACGAGCCGACCACGCTGAAGAAGGAGGCCAACGAGACCGCGCCGGTCTACGCCTGGTACAACGGCACCGTGAAGAACACCCCGCACTTCATCGGCCCCAAGGGGAGCAAGAAGGACGGCAAGAGCAAGATCACGCCGTTCAAGATCTTCCAGGGCAAGGCCTACTACAACAAGCAGACCGGCGAGCTCCTCTCCATGGATTTCGCCCAGCCGATGTCCGACGGCGACACCCGCGCCGGCGTTCTTTCGGCGGCCAAGACGCTGGGGCTCAAGAACCCCGAGAAGATCGCCAAGGAGGCGGTGCCGGGGTGGCAGACCATTTATTTCGGCAGCAACCACCTGGTCACCAAGACCAAGGCACTCTACTGCGCCAACTGCCACGCACCCAACGGGGTGCTGAACTTCAAGGACCTGGGCTACACCGACAAGGAGATCCTGAAGCTGACCTCTCCGGAGCTTTTCATGGAGAAGCTGGCCAAGAAGCAGAAGGAAGATTGGTAGCGGCGACAGCCGCTGCTACAGGATGTTGACACAGGAAAGCCCCCCTCTCTCGAGGGGGGCTTTTTTTAGGCATTTACTACAGACAAATCCCCCTTGCTCCCCCTTCGCGAAGGGGGAGTAAGGGTTCGAGTGCGACGCTGCGTGGGCACAGCACTCTACCTTCCCATGGTTCTTTGTTGAAGCATCACAAAGGGAGACGCGGCTTCAGGTGCGGGGCTTAGGTGGGCGATGTCGTTTGGCCGCTCACCGAGTTCCCCCGAGACATTGCGACGTATGGCGGCCTGCGGACTACTTGTGGCCGACGCAGAGGAGGACGGGATAGCGGCGGGGGGCGCCGTCGCCCCCCTGCTTTTCGATGGAGGCCGCGGTGATGACGGCCACATCGGCAAGGCCGTTTCTGGTGAACTCGCCGGTGAGGAACTCGCGGGAGAAGCCGTGATGCAAAACGCCGGTAGGATCGTCATGGAAGCGGCCGTCCTCGGTCTCGAGGTCGGCCAGGGCGAGCCAACCGCCGGGCTTCAAGGCCTTGGCGAGGGCCCCGATGAGGGGGGGGACGTCCCGGACGTGGTGCAGGGTCATGCTGCTGACGATAAGGTCGAAGCTTCCTTCCAGGCGCTGCTGCTCAAGGTCGAGCGGCAGGGTGACGACATTGGTCAACCCTCGCGCGTGGATCTTCTTGTTGAGAACTTCCAGCATCCCGGGTGAGCTGTCGGCACCGGTGATGCGGCGGACGAAGGGGCGCAGGCCCAGGGTGACCAGGCCGCTGCCGCAACCGTAGTCCAGGGCATCCATGTCGGGGCCAAGGGGGAGGGCTTTGCGCATGGCCGCAACGACATCCTGCGCCAGCTTCAGACGGCGCGGTTCCTGGTCCCATTGGTCGGCTACGGCATCGAAGTCACGCTTGTTCTCGGCGGACATGGCTTTTCCTCCTGATGGGGCTGCGCCCTGGGTGTACGGCAGCATAATATTCAGATAGTAGAATGTCAAGCGACTACGCTAGGGTGGACACGGGGACTTGGAGGACTGGGGGACCCTGTGCTGTGGACAGACACGGTGGACACGGTGGACACGGGGACACGATGGACACGATGGACACGATGGACACGATGGACACGGGGTGACCAGGGTGAGTTTTTACTGGCCTTGCGCATGAAACAATGGTATGGTCACCTGTTCGCGTGGCGGGAGATATTTTCGGCTACGGGCGGTTTTATGCTTGACTCTACTCCGCCTGGGTGTTATATAATCCCTCTTTCAAAAAAACCTAAAAGCTACATTTAAAATACCGGAGGTGCAGTTTGGCAAATCATAAATCGGCAATGAAGAGGATCAAGCAGACCGCAAAGAGGACTGAGCGCAACAAGCACGAGCGTTCTACCCTGCGCACTTTCATCAAGCGCGTCCGCGAAGCGGTTGCCACCAAGGATCAGGATGCTGCAAAGGCCGCTCTGGCTGCCGCCATCCCGGTCATCGACGGTGCCGCAACCAAGGGGATCATCCACTCCTCCAACGCTTCCAGGAACGTTTCCCGCCTCACCAAACTGGTCAACACCCTGGCCTAGTCGGTAGCGGATTACATGAAAGCAAAAAGGGAATTCCCACCAGGGGATTCCCTTTTCTAGTTTGCACCCATCTCCCCTTCCAAGCCCTCACCTCCCCGGGGGGGAGGGAACCGGGACGCCTAGCGCCGGCACGCCTCCATCACGAAACGCTCGAAGAGCGGCTCTTCCAACCCGCCGGACTTGAAGGCCAGGTCCAGCTCCAACATCCCTTCGAAAATCAGCTTCAGCTCCGCTACCGTGTAGTTCCTCGCCTGCGCCGTCACCTTGCCCAGGAAGTACGGGTTGATCCCGGACGCCTTGGCCAGTTCGGACTGGGGCACCTTCCGGTCCAAAAGCTCACGCACCTGCCAGAGCTGGCGGAAGTGCCGCGCCACGGCACCCAGCATGCGCAACGGGACCTCGCCGTCCTGCAACAGCGAGGTGAGCATCTTCAGGGCACGGGGGAGATCCTTGCTGCCAAGGGCATCGGTGAACTCGAAGACGCTCTCGACCTTGGTGTCGGAGACGATGGCCTTGACGTCGGCGACCGCCACGGTCTCCTTCTTGCCGCAGTAGATGCACAGCTTCTCGATCTGCGAGACGAGCTCCTGCAGGTTGTTCCCCACCAGGTAGGCGAGCAGTTCGGCCGCGGCGGGCTCGATCTTCTTCCCGGCGGCGCGCACCTCGTCGCGCACGTAGGGCCCGAGCTGGTTCTCGTAGGGACGCTTGAACTCGACAGCTTCGCCACGTTTTTTCAACTCGGCGTAGAACTTCTTGCGACCATCCACCTTCTCGGCCTGCAGGACGAGACAGGTGCCGGGCGAGGGGTCCTGCAGGTAGGGGAGCAGCACCTCCATGGCGTGGGCGGAAAGATCCCCTCCCTTTTTCACCAGCACGACGCGGCGCTCGGCGAACATGGGGAGGGTCTGGGCTGCGCCGAAAACCTCTTCTCCCTTGCATTCGTTGCCGTAGAAGACATCGAGGTTGAAGTCGCGAAAGCCTGGATCCACGGCCCGGTCCAGCAGCTTCTTGACCGCCCGCTCCACGAGATATGGCTCGTCGCCGAACAGAAGGTACAGCGATGCCAGCTCTCCCTTTTCCACAGCCTTGTTGAACTCTTCCGGTTTCATCTGTGACCTCGTCTCAAAAAAACCGCCCACCAGCCTGATGCTGAATGGGCGGCGTCATTGCTCGCAATTGTCGTCGTGACGCTAGAAGCGCTCGCCAAGCTTCTGCCAGATCCGCTCGGAAATGCGCCGGCTGATTTTCTCGATGGCGGCTTCCTCGGCATCCTGCTGCAGGGCGATGTTCGCGTTGACGGGGTAGACCTGCTGTTCGGTGACATCTCCCTTCCAGAGCACCCTCTGCGACTTCTGATCGCGCAGGGTGGCCTGGACGGCGAGGATGGCGTTGTACTCCCTGATGGCGTCGGCGGCGCTATAGGAGACCGGCACGCTGTTGTAGGAGAGGACCACGCCGGAGAGCTCCAGTTCCGCCCGGTCAGCAGGAAGGACCTTGCCGCCGGTCCGGAAGGCGAACTCGTCGATCATCTCCCGGGCGAGCACCGCCTCCACCCCCGCGCGGTAGCTCTTGTTGGCGAAAAGAACCACGTTGACACCGTTGGCGCCGGCCAGCGGGCCGTGCTGGATGACGGGGCTGTAGCTGCAGCCGCCGCCGAGAAGTGCCGCGAGCAGGGCCAGCATGCGGAGTGTTGTGAAGAGCCTGGTGGCTGTCATGGGACGTTTCCTCACGGGCTTAGGCGACGACGATGCTGACCAGCTTGCCGGGGACGTAGACGACCTTCTTGACGCTCTTCCCTTCCAGGTAGGGAAGGATCTTGTCATCCGCCAGCGCGGCGGCGCGGACATCGTCCTCCTTGGCGTCGGGGGCGACGGTGAGCTTGCTTCTCAGCTTGCCGTTCACCTGGATCACCACGGTGATCTCCTCGTCGACCACGGCGTCGGCGTCATAACCGGGCCAGCCGGCCTGCTCGAGAGCCACCTCGTGGCCGAGTTCGGCCCAGAGTTCTTCGGCGAAGTGCGGCACGAAGGGGGCCAAGAGGCGGACCACCGACTCCACCGCCTCGCGCACCACGGCCACGTTCTCCGGGGCGTCCTTGCCGGCGAAGCCCTGGATGGCGTTGACCAGTTCCATGACCGCGGCGATGGCGGTATTGAAGTGGAAGCGGTCCTCGACGTCCTCGGAAACCTTCTTGATGGTCTTGTGCACCGCGCGGCGCAGCTTCTTCCCGTCCGCGGAGAGCTTGTCCACCTGCACGCTGCCGGCTTGCTTGATCGCCGGGAGCACGTCGTACACCAGGCGCCAGACGCGGTTCAGGAAGCGGTAGCTGCCGTCCACGCCCTGGTCGCTCCAGTCGAGGTCCTTCTCCGGGGGTGCCGCGAAGAGGGAGAAGAGCCTGGCGGTATCGGCGCCGTAACGCTCGATGAGTGCGTTGGGATCGACCACGTTCCCCTTGGACTTGGACATCTTGGCGCCGTCCTTGATCACCATCCCCTGGGTCAGGAGGTTGGAGAAGGGCTCGTCGACGTTGCAGTAGCCGAGGTCCCTGAGCACCTTGGTGAAGAAGCGGGCGTAGAGCAGGTGCAAAACGGCATGCTCGATGCCGCCGATATACTGGTCCACCGGCATCCAGTGCTCGACCTGCTCGCGGTCCAGCGGACCGGAGGTGAACTTCGGGGAGCAGTAGCGCAGGAAATACCAGGAGGATTGCACGAAGGTGTCCATGGTGTCGGTCTCGCGGCGGGCGGCCTCGCCACACTGCGGACAGGTGCAGGTGGTGAAGCTGTCCACGCGCGCCAGCGGGTTGCCCCCCTCCCCGGTGAACTCGGCATCCATCGGGAGCACGACGGGAAGGTCCGCTTCCGGGACCGGGACCACGCCGCAGAGATCGCAGTTGATCACCGGGATCGGGTTGCCCCAGTAGCGCTGGCGGGAGATGCCCCAGTCGCGCAGGCGGAAGTTGACGGTCTTCTTGCCGATCCCTTCCTTCTCAAGGAAGTCGGCGATGGCTTCCTTGGCGTCGGCGTTGCCCATGCCGTCGAAGCGGCCGGAGTTGACCATGATCCCGTCGGCGGTGTAGGCCTCGGTCATGGTGGCGGGATCGAGGGTTTCCCCTTCGGGCTGGATCACGACCTTGAGCGGCAGGTCGTACTTTTTGGCGAACTCGAAGTCGCGCTGGTCGTGGGTCGGAACGGCCATGACAGCGCCGGTGCCGTAGTCCATGAGGACGAAGTTGGCCAGATAGATCGGCATCTTCACGTTGGTGACCGGGTTGACGCAGTAGGAGCCGGTGAAGACGCCTTCCTTCTCCTGGTCCTCGGCGGAGCGCTTGATGCGGTCAGTCTTCTTCACCTTGTCGATGAAGGCCTCGACGGCGGCGCGCTGCCCGGCGGTCGCCAGGTCGAGCGCCAGCGGGTGCTCGGCGGCCAGCGACATGAAGGTCGCGCCGAACACGGTGTCCTGACGGGTGGTGAAGACCTTGATCTTGCCGAGACCGTTCTCGAGCGGGAAGTCGATCTCGCAGCCGACCGAGCGGCCGATCCAGTTGCGCTGCATGGTCAGCACGCGCTCCGGCCAGCCGGTGAGCTTGTAGGTGTCGTCCAGGAGTTCCTGCGCGTAGTTGGTGATGCGGAAGGACCACTGCTCCAGCTCCTTCTGCTGGACCATGGAATCGCAGCGCCAGCAGCAGCCGTCCTCGACCTGCTCGTTGGCAAGAACGGTCTCGCACTTGGGGCACCAGTTGACGGCGGAGGACTTCTTGTAGGCGAGCCCCTTGCGGTACATCTCCAGGAAGATCTTCTGCTCCCACTTGTAGTAGTCGAGGTCGCAGGTGGCGAGCTCGCGGTCCCAGTCGTAGGAAAGGCCCAGGCGCTTCAGCTGGCCGCGCATGTAGGCGATGTTCTCGTAGGTCCACTTGGCGGGATGGCTCTTGTTCTGGATGGCGGCGTTTTCCGCCGGCATGCCGAAGGCGTCCCAACCCATCGGGTGCAGCACGTTGTACCCCTGCATCCTCTTGAAGCGGGCGATGACGTCACCGATGGAGTAGTTCCTGACGTGCCCCATGTGGATCTTGCCGGAGGGATAGGGGAACATCTCCAGGAGGTAGTACTTCTTGCGAGCGGCGTCTTCAGTCGCCTTGAAGCTGTTGTGCGTAGCCCAGAATTGCTGCCATTTGCCCTCTACTGCTGAGGGAACGTATTTTTCTTCCATTAAACCCCGCCTTCCAGCGCCCCAAACGGGACGCGCAATATTTTAATGTCGGCAACGCTGCGGTTGCGGATGGTGTGTTTGAACGGCACCACCTGGTGGACCTGGTGGACCTGGTGGACCCGGTGGACCTGGTGGACCCGGTGGACCTGGTGGACCCGGTGGACCCGGTGGACCCGGTGGACCCGGTGGACCCGGTGGACACGGTGGACACGGTGGACACGGTGGACACGGTGGACACGGTGGACACGGTGGACACGGTGGACCTGGTGGACCCGGCGGGCCCGGTGGAGGCCACGGTCGTGAACTGGAGACTCAGGGACGCATGGGACGGTTCAGCACCGGGGCGCCCGCAGGCACCGCCCCCCCCTGCCTCCCCCCTCAAGGGGAGGAGCACAACCGGAAACCGGTCAGACGATCCGAAGCAGGTTCTTGGCCACGTCCAGAATCTTGGTCGGCTGAATCGGCTTGGTGATGTAGTCGTTGGCTCCCAACGCCAAGGCACGTTCCCGGTCTTCCTGCGCACCTTCGGTGGTGATGACCACGATCGGTATAGCCTTGTAGTTGGCATCGTTGCGCACCAGACTGACCAACTTCAGACCGTCCATGATCGGCATGTTGATGTCGGTCAGGATCAGATCGAAACGCTCCGAGGAGAGCTTCTTCAACCCGTCAACACCATCGTTGGCCTCGACTATCCGCACCCCCCTGATCCGCTTCAGCGCAAACGCGATGAGCTGCCTCATGGTGGGTGAATCTTCAACTATCAATACGTTGTAATCTGACATCTGACCTGTATCCCCCATTGCAACAGCTGACTATTTCGTCAATAGATCGATGAACCCCTGGATGGTCGAGAGCTTGCGCTCGGAGTCGCTGTAAAGCCGCGAGCTGAAGATGGCGGTGGCGGCATGACCGGCCAGCAGGGTGAAAAGCTCGTAGTCGACGGCGGCAAATTCCTTTTTCTGCATCAACAGCTTGTAGATGGCCAGCACGCCGATGACGTGCTCCTTGATCTTCAGCGGAATGCAGACCATCGGCGCGCTGAAATCGCGCTCGTAGCTGTCGAAGTCGCTGGCGAAGTGGTTCTCGCCGGACTGCGCCACGGTCCCGATAATCCCCTTGCCGAGACGGAAGGCGGGAATCTCGCTGCGGTCGATCCCTTCGGTGGAGACGGCCTGCAACTCGTCACTCTTCTCGTCGAGCAGCATGATGGCGAACTCCTCGGCACCGATCAGGTTGATGATGATCTCCGTGATGATCTGGAGCACTTCCTTGAAGTCGAGCGTGGAGTGGAGCTGGTAGCTCGCTATGTAGAGGTTGGCGAGGTTGTTGTTCTCATCCTCGATCTCCAGGTAGCGTGCCGCGAAATCCTGGTTTTCCTCCTCGACGTGCCTGATGCGGTCCAGGATCTCCTGCTTCTCCTGCTCGAGATCGGCGATCCGCTCGTTGAGCTTTTTCAGCTCCGCGGCCGGCGCCGGCTCGCCCGAAATCTGGGACTTCTCCAGTTCCAGCAGACGGAACCGCAGACGCTCGTTCTCCCTCAACAGCTCCTGGGTGAACTCCGCCCCCTTCTTGAAAACCTGCAGGAACTCCTCACCCCTGCTATGAACCAGTCGTTCATCGTCCTTTTGCATGCGCACCCCGAATTTACGTCTAGTTGATCAACCGAATCGCGGCAACAGGCCGCAACGAAGCACTATTTCACGCACCATGCCGTCCATGGGCACCACCCGATCCACCACGCCCGTGGCGATCGCCTCGCGCGGCATGCCGAAGACCACGGCGGATTCCTCGGACTCCGCCACGACCTGGGCTCCCACCTTCTTCGCCTCGCGCACCCCAAGAGCCCCGTCGTTGCCCATGCCGGTCAAGACGACGGCCAGCATACGGCTACGGTACAGTTCCGCGCAGGACCGGAACATCACGTCCACCGACGGGACGTAACGGTCCTTCGGCCCGGGGGGGACGATGCGGGCCACCACCTTCTCGCCGACGCGGGCGAAGACCAGGTTGTGCCCGCCGGGAGCGATGAGCGCCCGCCCCGGAACCACCTCGTCACCATCCTTCGCCTCGCGCACCTCGAAGCCGGTGCTGCGGTTCAACCTCTCGGCGAAGGCGGTGGTGAACCCGGCCGGCATATGCTGGGAAATCACCATGGCGAAGGGGGGCGCCTCCTTAAAGGAGGCGAAGATCCGTTGCAGGGCCGGCGGTCCACCCGTCGAGGAGCCGATGGCCACGATGTCTATGTTGCTGGGCGCGCCGGCCGGAGCCGCGGGAACGGCGACCTCGGCCGCGGGAGGGGCAGGCTCCGCCTGCTTCTGCACCCGTGCCATGTTCAGCTTGAACACCGCCTGGACCTTCTGGTGCAGGTCCTGCTGGATCTTCAAAAGCTCGTCGGAGATGACGCTGGTCGGCTTGGCGATGAAATCGACGGCACCAAGCTCAAGCGCCTTGAAGACCTTCTCGTCGCCGGAGGTGGAGCTGATCACGATCACCGGGACCGGCGTGGTCGCCATCAGGATGCGCAGCATGGTGAAACCGTCCATGCGCGGCATCTCGAGGTCGAGCGTCACCAGGTCGGGGGTGAGATCAATCACCCGCCGGATCCCCTCCTCGCCGTTGGTGGCGTACCCGATCACCTGGACCCCCGGGAGCTCCTCCAGCATCCTGGTGATGGCGCGCCGATTATAGGCCGAATCGTCTACGACTACTACCCGTATCTTTTTCACGTGGCCACTCCGCCGCCGGTCGTATCCGTTTTCTGGTAGACCATGTCGTTTTTCAGGTGTCTCAGCGCAAAGGCGGTGGACAGGTTCATCAGGGACTCCGAGTGCCCCAAAAGGAGGTAACCGCCGCCGCGCAGCGTGTTGTGAAACGACTCGATCACCCGCTTCTTCGAGGTCTGGTCAAAATAGATGATCACGTTGCGGCAAAAGATCACGTCCATCTTGCCCAAAAGCGCCAGCCGATTGGCGTCGAACAGGTTCATCTGGCTGATGGTGACCAGCTCCCGCACCTCGTCGCAGATGCGGTACCCCTCGTCGGTCTCGGTGAAGAACCGCTTCAGGTAACGCTCTTCGGTGGCGCGGAAGGAGGCCTTGGTGTAGATCCCCTTGCGGGCGTGCTGCACCACGCGATGGCTGATATCGGAGCCGACGATCTCAACGCGCCAGCCGTGCAGACACCCCATCTCCAGCAGGAGCATGGCGATGGTGTAGGGCTCCTCGCCGGTGGAACATCCCGCGCTCCAGATGCGCAGGGTCCGCTCGCGCTGCTTCGCCTTCATGAGTTCCGGCACGATCTCGTCGGTGAACGCGCGCAACTGGAAGGCCTCGCGGAAGAAGTAGGTCTCGTTGGTGGTGAGGAGATCCATGATGTCGGCGATCTCCTCGTCCCTCCTGCGATCGTACTTCAGGAACTGGTAGTACTCGCGGAAGCCGGACAGGTTGTGATGGGTCACCCGCTGCCCGAGCCGACGGTCGAGCAGGTACTTGCTGTCGTCGTCGAAGAAGAGGCCGCAGTGGTTGTAGATCAGCTCCCTGATCAGGCGGAATTCCTCTGCCGTCAGTTGCAATTCAGGTTCGAAGTATGGCATTAGCGCAGCCTGTCGAGCAGTTCAACAATCTCGCCTTTGACCAGCGGGTCCGACTCCCGGGCCAGCGCCTGATCCAACACCGCCAACGAGTCGGCGCCCTGCAGTTGGGCGAGGGCGCGCACGAAGGAGCGCCGCACCATCCAGTGCGGGTGTTCCAGCAGCGCCTGGCCGTGCTCGTCGATCCAGTCCCCGCCGTGAGCGGCGAGGATCCCGATGGCGGCCTCCACCACTTCCTCGTCGGCGTGATAAAGCGCCTGCCGCACCGGACCGAGCGCCTGCTCCCCCCCCAGGGCCGCGAGGGTCGACAGGGCCGCGATCAGGACCGGCCCCTGCGCCTGCCCGAGGAGCGCGGTGACCCCGGGGAGCGCCTCGGGGTCACCCACCGAGCAGAGCCCCTTGAGGGCCGCAGTCTGGACCCAGGGATCGGCGTCGCTCAACGCCAGGCAAAGCGGCGCCAGCACCTCGTGACCTCCCCTTTCGGCAAGGGCCTGCGCCGCCGCCACGCGCACTTCCGGCTCCTCGTCGGAGAGCGACAGGGTCAGCGCGCCCAAGGCCTGGGGCAGGTCGACGCGCGCCAGGGATGCGACCGCCGCCCGGCGCACCGAGGCGTCCTCGTCCTTCACCAACCGGGCGAGCCGTTCGCCGTCGGCCAGCGCGCCGAGGATAATGGCGGCGTCCCGCCGCTTGCGCGCTTCGCGGCCGCGCAAAAGCTCGGAGCAGATCGAGCCCACCCCCGCCGGGTCCGCGGCGGCCAGGCGCTGCAGCCCCTCCAGCCCCCCCTCGCGCACCTGCGCATCATCATCGTCCAGCAGCCGCGCCACGCGTGCCGCGGCCCCCTCCGGCGCCAACCGCCCCAGGGCGAGCGCCGCGCAGCGCCTCACCTCGGCCCCCTCGTCCTCCAAGGCGGCGAAGAGGAGATCGTCGTTGCCGGGGCGCCCGGTTTCCGCGATGAGGTGCACGATCACGGCGCGCTCGGCGGCGATGGCGAAGGGGAAGTGCTCCAGGAGTATGGGGATCACGGGCTCGCCGATGCGGCGCAACGCCTCCAGGCAGATCCCGCGCAGGCGCTCGGCACGCGCCACGCGCACCAGCGGCAAGGCGGCACGTTCGTCCCCCATGATGCCGCAAAGCTGGGCCAGCGCGGAGATCATCACCGGCTCCTCGCCGTGCAGCGAATCGATCAGCTTCTTGGCGGTGGCACCGCCGGCCAGCTCCCTCAGGGGGAGATCCACCAGCTCTTCCTGCTGCCGCGGGTTCAGGCGCCCCCGCAGACGCATCAGCGCGATGGCGGCGGCCTCGCGGGCGTTCTTGGCCTTGTCGTGCAGCCCCTCCAGCAGCAGCGGCAAGGATTTCAGGTCGCCGAGCACCCCCAGGCAGTCGTAGGTGGCCCGCCGCAGCAGCCCCTCCTGCAACAGCGGTTCGAGCTTGGCGAGCGGCACCGGCGCGCCGATGGAGGCGAGGGCGTCCAGCACGGTGAACTTCAGCCAGACCTCGCCGCCGTCCAGCACCTTGAGCAGGTGCGGCAGCGCGCGGCCGTCGCCGATCTTGCCGAGGTTCTCCGCGGCGGCGACGCGGACGTTCATGTCCTCGTCGTCCAGCGCCTGCACCAAAAGGGGGAGACAGGTGGCGCAGCGGATGTTGCCCAGGATGTCGATGATGAACTTGCGGAAGTCGTGATCCGGATCGCCCAGGTGCGCGCAGAGCTGCTCGACGGCGGGAACGCCGATCCGCTCCAGGGACTCGACGGCCGAGTTGCGCAAGCCGGCGTTGTCGGCGGAACGAAGCAGCGCGATCAGGGCCTCGAGCTCGCCGGCCTGAAGCGGCTGCGCCTGCAGCACCACGCTCACCGCCTCCTTGCGCACGCGCCAGCTGTCATCCCCCATGGCGCGGAACAGCAGTTCCATCACCTCGGGGAAGGGACGGCGGCGCAGGGACATGACGGCGAGGCGGCGTTGCTCCTCGTCATCGGCGGCAAGTCTCTCTGAGATTTCAAGCAGATCGTTGGACAGGGTCTTTCTCCTAAACGCTCAGTTCGGCCCGCTTCTTGGCGAGGAGCTCCTCGAAGGCATCCTTCAGGAACGAGGTGGTGTCGCGCACCTGCTGCGACACCCGCTGCTGGTACAGGTATTCCCCTTCGCGGATGTCGTCGGCGAGGAGTTCGTAGAAGCTCCCCTCGCGCACCCCCTGCTCCACCTTGGCCTGGTTGTAGAGGACGATGTCGGAAACGATGATCCTGGCCAGGCGCCTCGCCTTCACCTGCTCCTCGGGGAGCTGGGCCGGGGCAGCGGCGGCGGGCTCGGCGGCGGCCACGGGAGCGGCGGGAGCTGGCGCAGCCGCCGCGGGGACCTGCGCCTCGACCGCCTCGCTGACCGGTGCCTCCAGGGCCTGCGCCGGCGCCTCGGCCATCAATGCCGGGGCCTTGGGCGCCTCGACCACCGGGGCCGCAGCTACCGGGGCCTCCGGGGGCGCCACGACGGCGGGCTCGGCGGCCGGTGCGACCGGGGGCTCGGCGGCGGTCATGAGCGGCGCCGGCGCCTCGGGTGCCGGCGCGGCGGGCGCAGGGACGGCGGCCTCCGGCATCGAGGTCTCGTCCACTTCCACCTGCCTGATCTCGCTGCGGCTCTCCTCCTGGGCGGCGAGCTCGCTGTCGGTCGGGCGCACCACGGGGGGGACGTCGCCGGAAGTCAGCCGGTAGATCATCGCGACCAGGGAGTCCGGGATGTGGTGCTTCTCGATGTAGTCGTCGGCTCCGTACAGCGAATTGGGGGAGCGCTTGTAGCGGGTCTTGTCGTAGATCGAGGCGATCAGCACGATCTTCACCTTGGCGAGGGCCGGTTCCTGGCGCACCCGCTCGCAGACCTCGAAGCCGAACATGGTCGGCAGCGCCACGTCCAGGAGCAGCACATCGGGGGTCACCCGCTGCACGGTCTCCAGGGCCTGCTTGCCGTCGGTGCAGAGGAAGAGCTCGAACGGCTCGGCCGCGAGCACCTTCTCGACCGCCTTGCAAAAGGCGGCGCTCTCGTTGGCCACCACGACCTTCACCTTGGTCGGCGGCGCGGCCTGGCGCTCGCTCTTGCGCACCAGCCGGAACACCGCCTTGCAGCTCGAGCAGCGCAGTTTCTTCGGCTCGTCGGAGCTGCTGGCGGTAACGTTGAATCGTTTCTTGCAGTTAGGACAGACTATCAGCATGCTTGGCTCTTTTTGGTCGTGGTAGTGGTCTCCCCCTGCGGGGTAAGGTAGCCCAACTGGGCCTTCTCCTGGAAGGTGAGCAGGGCGTCGATGTTGAGCAGCATCACCGGGACGTCGCGCACCAGGCACAGCCCCACCATGTACTCCCCTCCCACGATGCGCACCCCGCGCGGCGGCGCCTTCAGCTCCCGAAGCGGAATGGTGATCATCTCGGTCACCTCGTCGACCATGAGGGCCAGCGGCTGCCCGGAAATGGAGAGTATGAGAAGACGCGCGCTCTCCTTGTTCGGGGCGGCGGGAAGCCCGAAGCGCTTCCTCAAGTCCACCACCGGTATCACGGAACCGCGCAGGTTGATCACCCCCTCGACGAAGGGGAGCGCCCTGGGCAGCGGGGCGAGTTTGGGGACCCTGATGATCTCCCTGATGCGCATGATGTCGACGGCATAGAGCCCGTCATCCATGCGCAGGCAGGCAACCTGAATTTCCTGCAACTCCTGCGTCATCAGACAGCGTCCCCCTTGGCCGCGGCGTCATTGCCCAAAAGTCCCTCGATCACCTCGAGCACCTTGACCGACTTGAAGGGCTTGGTGATGTAGGCGTCGGCGCCGACCTGCCTGCCGTGCTCCAGGTCGCGGCTGCTCTTCTTGGCCGTCAGCATCACCACGGGGATGGCGCTGGTGGCCGGATTCTCCTTGATGCTGCGGCAGACCTCGAAGCCGTCCATGTCCGGCAGCATGAGGTCCAGGACCACGAGGTCCGGTGCGTCCTGCGCGATCGCCTTCAGGGCGTCGTTGCCACCGCGCACGCCGGTGACCTGGTACCCCTTCGAGGTGAAGAGGATGCTCTCCAGCTTCAGTAGGCTCTCTTCATCCTCGACCACGAGGATCCTGTTCTTCTCCATGCTCCCCCCCCTGCGCCCCGACTCTACAAGAGACCCACGTCCAAGACTTTTTCCATGTCGAGCAGGATCAGCATCCTGCCGCTGACCCGGCCGATTCCCAGCACGAACTCGCGATCGATCCCCTCGAGGACCACCGGCGGAGGCTCGATCCCCCCCTCGGCGATGCGGACCACCTGCACCACCTCGTCCACCAGGACGCCGGCGTAGCCACCCTGGCGCTTGACCACCACGATGCGCTCGCGCTCCGAGACGGCCCCGTCGGCGAGGCCGAGCCTGGTCTTCATGTCGAAGACGGGGATGATGTTGCCACGCAACGAGAGAATGCCGCGCACAAAGGACGGGACCCGGGGGACCTCGGTCACCTCGCGCGGCTTGATGATCTCCTTGATGTCCATGATGCTGATGGCGTATTCCTCGCTGGCCACCCGGAAGCAGAGGAGTTCGACGCTGGCCGCCTCGACCACTTCCTGTTGCAAGGTCTCGGCCTCGAAGGAGGCGGACTCGCGTCCCCGCAGGATCACGGCGACGGGGTCGAACCCTTCGGGATCCTGCGGATCCTCGAACGGGGCGTCGAACTGCTCGGCCTGCCAGGCCGGCGTCGAGGCCCGCGGCAGCGGGTCGGGATCAACGGGCACGGCCGCGAAGGGCTCGGGCACCACGGGCTGGGGAGCGGTGAACTCCTCGACGGGGGCGACCACCTCGGGCTCCGCCGGCGCCGGCCAGGATGCCGCATCCGGCGCCTGCACGTCCCGCTCGGGAGCCGCTTCGCGGGGCGTCGGTACCTGCGCGTCTCCCCGGGCCGCCTTCTTTCTGATCTCTGCAAGATTCATAAAACCTCAACATCCGTTCTACGTTCTATGTTCTATGTCCTACGTTTGTTTCCGGTGTCCGCTCTCCAGGCAATCCCAGCGACGCGGCAAGCGCAAAGGCGGTTCTGTCAGTTAACGTAGAACCTGGAACGTAGAACAGAGAACCGGTCCTAAGCCAGCAACTCCGCCGCGGTCTCCTCGATGATCGAGGCGTCGATCAGGGCGGCGTCCCTGCCGTAGCCGATCAGGAGCGCGTTGGTGGCCACCGCGTTGATGCGGCGCGGCACCCCGCCGGAGAGCTCGTAGATCCGCTGCACGGCGTCCGGCGAAAAAAGGCCCGGTTCGCCGCCGGCCGCCACGATCCTGAAGTCGAGGTATTCCAGCGTCTCCTCCAGTCCCAGGGGCGCCAGGTGGAAGTTGAGCGATATGCGCTGCCGGAACGGCTCGTACACCGGGGAGGCCAGCATCTCGCGCAGCTCAGGCTGCCCCATGATGATCACGCTCACCAGGTTGCGGTCGTCGAGCTGGAAGTTGGTCAAAAGACGCAGTTCGTCGAAGAGCTCCCGGTCCGGGATCATCTGCGCCTCGTCGATCACCACCACCGGGACCCGCCCCTCGCCGTGCAGCCGGTACAGCGCCGTGGTGATCTCCTTCAGGAGCTGGTCCTTCTGCAACGACGGCTCGTTCACCTGCAGCCCGGACGCGATCACCCGCAGCAGCTCGTCGGCGGTCAGGCGCGGATTGAACACGAACATGAAATGGTAACCGTCCCCCATCCGGTCCATGAGGGCGCGCGAGATGGTGGTCTTGCCGCAACCGATGTCACCGGTCAGGAGGGCGATCTCGCTCTCCTCGACCGCGTACTCCAGCCGCGCCAGCGCCTCCTGGTGCCCCGAGCTCATGTAGAGGAAGCGGGGATCGGGGGTCTTGCTGAAGGGCTTTTCGGTGAGGCCGTAAAATTCCTTGTACATCAGGCGCTCCCTCGGGTGGCCTCGGCGATGACGCTACCGACGTCGAGAACGAGGATGGTGCGCTGGTCGCCCAGGTCCGCGGCCCCGGAGATGCCGCGGAAACCGGCGAAGGTGTCGCCGATGGACTTGATGACGATGTCCTGCTGTCCCAGGAGGTCATCCACCACGAGTCCCAGCCTCTTCTCGGCGACCCCGACCACGACCACGTAGCAGCTCTCCGGTACCGTCGCCCCCTTCAGTTCGAAGAGCTCGGAGAGGCGCAACAGGGGCAGGGTCGACTCGCGCAGCTGGATCACTTCCTTGCGCTCGACCGTCTTGATCTCCTTTTGCTCCACGATGATGCTCTCGAGCACCGAGGTGATGGGGAGCGCGTAGGTGCGCCCGGCGGTGGAGATGATGAGCGCCTTGATGATGGCCAGCGTGATGGGGAGGGTGATGATGAAGCGCGCCCCCTGCCCCGGGAAGTTCTCGACGTCGATGAGGCCGGACAGGGCGGCGATGTTGGTGCGCACCACGTCCATGCCCACGCCGCGCCCGGAGATCTCGCTCACGGTCTCGGTAGTGGAGAACCCGGGGCGGAAGATGAAGTCGAGCGCGTCGCGGTCGCTCACCTCGTCGACGGAGGAGATGATGCCGAGTTTCACCGCCTTCTGCTTCACGCGCGCCACGTCGATGCCGCCGCCGTCGTCGTCGATCTGGATGACGACGTGGTTTCCCTTCTGGTAGGAGGAGAGGGTGATGGTCCCCTTCTCGTCCTTGCCCGCCGCCCGCCGCTCTTCGGGGGTCTCGATGCCGTGGTCGATGCTGTTTCTGACGATGTGCATGACCGGGTCGGAGATGTCCTCGATGATGAGCTTGTCCAGCTCCGTGTCCACCCCGTAGAGCTTCAGCTCGACCTTCTTTCCCTGCTCGCGGGCGATCTTCCTGATGATGCGGGTCATCTTGTCGAAGAGCTGCCCGACCGGGATCATCCTGATCTCCATGACCCCCTTCTGCAGTTCCGAGAGCTTCTTCTCGAGCCCCTTGGCCGCCTTGTTCAGCTCCTGTGAGGGGACGATGAGGCCGTCGCGGCGCATGCGCGCGGCGACGTCGGCGATCATGGAGTGGGAGAGCACCAGTTCCCCCACGATGTTCATCAAAAGGTCGAGCTTGCCGATGTCGACGCGCACGGTGCGGCTCATGCTCTTGGCGCTGATGGCGCCCGCCTCGCCGGCAGCCGGGGCCGGGAAGTCCCCTTCCGCACCGGCAGGTTCCGCGACCGGCGCAGCCTCAGCGCCGCCGCCCGCGCCCTCTTCCCGCGCCGGCTCGCCGAAGGTGGTGATGCTCAGGTGCTCGCGGTCGATGATGGGGGTGAGTGCGCCGGCGGAGAGCTCGGAGCCGAAGAGGATCTCGAAGTCGATGCCGGCGTCGAGCCCGCTGGAGGCGGAGGGAAGCGTGCTGATCACCTCGCCCGCCTGCTTCAGCGCGTCGGTCAGCTCCATGAGGTCGGAGTCGAAGCTTGCAAGAAGCAGCGACACCCGGATCGAGTGGATGTGGCGCCCCTTCTTCACGTTTTCCAGCAGGCGATGCTCCTCGTACTCGGTCATCGAGGAGAGCACCCGTTCGGGGATGTTGAGCCGTGCCAGGGGGGAATCCTGGTTCGCCTTGGGGCCGCGGGTCAGGCAATCGTTGATGCGCTGCATGGCGCCGGAAAGGTCGGTCCCCTCGCCGCCGGTCTCGCCGGCGCTGCGCACCAGGTGCGCCAAGAGCTCGGTGGACTCGAACAGGGTGCTCACCACCGCCTGGTCCAACTCCACCTTGCCCAGCCTCAGGGCGTCGAGCAGGTTCTCCAGGTGGTGCCCCAGTTCCGCGATGTCGGAGAGACCGAACATCCCGGCAAGCCCCTTGAGGGAGTGCGCCCCGCGGAACACGGAGTTCACGAGGTCCGGGCTGCATTCACCGCCGTCGGCGCAGTCACTCAACGAGACCAGGTCAAGACTCAACTGGTCCAGGATCTCCTCGGCCTCGGCCAAAAAGTCCTTCAACGCTTTCCCTATGTTATCCTCGACGCTCATAGACTCTCTTTTTTAAGAAGACGTTCTACGTTCTACGTTCAAAGCTCTAGTTTTAAGTTCTCAAGTTCTATGTTCCGACTCCTAGTTCCCTACTTGTGGGTCAACGTAGAACACAGAACGTAGAACCGGTTCCTAGTCCCCCAGGTACTTGGAGACCAGCTCCTGCAGCTTCACCGGGTCGAAGGGCTTGACCAGGTACTCGTTGGCGCCCAGGGCGAGCCCCTTCTCGAGATCCTTCTCGCCGCTCTCGGTGGATACGATGAAAAGGGGGATGGACTGGTAGTTGGGGTTGTTGCGCACGTAGCTGATCAGTTCGAGCCCGTTGATGTCGGGCATGTTGATGTCGGTGATGATGAGGTCCACCTGCTCCCGCGGCAAAAGGCGCAACGCCTCGAAGCCGCTGGCGGCCTCGACGATGGTGTATTTTTCCAGTTCGTCTATGGTGGAAACCAGCATGGAACGCATGGTGTTGGAATCTTCCGCAATCAGTATCCTCTTCACGTCACATTTCTCCCCGTCCCTGCTCCTGCAGCCTGCGCTGCAACAGGGCTTTTTCCATGGCTATGCCGGCCTGGCACAGGAATATCTCCAGCGAATCGGTGTCGCCGATCGGCTGGTCCTCGGGCAGGTTGTCGCCGTAGAGGATCGCGACCACCTTGCCTTCGCTCACTATCGGCCCCACGAAATACTCCGCGGGACGCCCGCCGCCCAACTGCTCCAGGAAGTAGTGGGTCCACACCGAGGCGTCGACCTCCCCTTTCACCGGGAAACGGCTCTCGAGCACCTGGGTGAACAGCGACGGCTCCCCCCTGGGAATGGAGAGGTTGCGGACCCGCGAGTCGGCCCGTCCATCCTGAAGTCCGAACTGCCCCAGCCCCTGGACACTTTCCTTCTTGACCAGCAGCACCACCGCGCGGTTCACGAACTCGGCCGCGAAGCGGAGCACCAGCAGGATGATGCCACCGCCAAGCTGCGGGTTGTTGAGCTCCTCGAGCATGCCGCGCAACTGCGAGATCCCCGTGCTCTGGTTCAGGTGCGGCGCGGAGAGGGCCGGTTCCTCGCCCATCTCCAGCCTCAACTCGTCGCCGATGTTGACGCTGGTGAAACCCGCATCCTCGCCGGCGGCCACGCTCTCCAGCGCACCGAGCAGCCTCGGCCCGAAGCTGTCGAGGGAATCGTGGATCTCGCTCTTCAGAGGTTTCATGAGCAGCGGGATGCCCAAGGCGCGCATCTTGCGCTGCGCATCCTCGTTTTCGAAGTCCGAGAGCCCCAGAAGCGGCAACTCCGGGAAATTGTTGCGTACAAGCTCCATGAGCTCGAGACCGCCCAGGAGGCCGGTGCCGTCCATGCGCGGCATGATCAGGTCGACCAGCACCGTCGGGCGCACGCCGTCGCGGTAGAGCGAATCGACCCGGATCAGCGCGTCCTCGCCGCGCTCCATGGGCTCCAAGCGGTACCCCTGTCCGGCAAGGAGCGAGGTCAGGGCCGTGAGCGTGGTCGGGTCGTCGTCCACGAGCACCAGCGGCTTGCCTTGCGCCGAGCCCGCGGGCGCGGCCGCGGCGGGCGACGGAGTCGGGAAGGCCTCGGGTTGTGCATGGGCGGAAAGAGATGGAGTATCGGGTGCGGGGGGGGGAGTGGCCGGTGCTGCGGCGGAGGGCTCCTGCAGCAGGTCGAAGGCGAAGTCGACCGAGTCGTCGTGGTGGGCGCCCTGTTCGTCTTCCCCCTCGCCGCGGTGGCGCTGTTCGTCGATGATGCGGGAGCCTTCCATGGCGAGGTACTGCGGGTTGAGCCCCTGTTTCAGCATGAACTGCACCGGGTCCAGGCGGGCGTTGTCGCCGTCCCCAATCTCCTGCAGCTCGAATTCGAAGGTCCCCTCGGCCCAGGCGAAGAGCGAATAGACCACGTTCTCGATCTGCTCGCGCACCACGGCTTCGATGGCGTCCGCGCTCACCCCGAAGCGCTCCACCATGATCACGCCCAGAAGCTGGGTGTACCCCTCGTCGGCCTGTATGCTGAGCGCCCGCTTGAGGACCCCCAGGTCGATGACCCCCTGCTGGATCAGCACCTCGCCCAGATTCTGCTGGAAGGTCGAGGATGTGGCGCGGATCACCTGCCCGTTGCGGAAGATCACCCGCGCCTCCCGCCCCCTGCTTTGCAGGGCGAGCACGCCGGACCTCCTGCTCAGGCTTACGATCTGCAGGATCTCGCCTAAGCCGAGATCTTCCAAATTGCCGACTAGACTCATTGATGCCGCTCGCTGTTGGTAGGGGGTGGGTTAGAAATAGGCATCATACTAAACCATCGTATCGGCCAAGTAAAGAATGATTTAGGTATCTTTCTTGTCTCTGCCGCGGAAAATAAGCTTTAAAGGAGTACCGCTGAAGCCGAACGCCTCTCTAAAACGGTTCATGATGTACCGCTCATAGGAAAAATGAATCCCCTCCGGGCGATTGGTAAAGACGACAAAGGAAGGAGGTTTGATACCCACCTGCGTCGCATAGTAAAATTTCACCCGCCTGCCGCCGTCCAGCGGAGCGTGGTTCTCATCCACGGCCTGGTTGAAGATGCGGTTCAACTCGCCGGTACTCACCCTTTTGCAGTACTGCTCCATCACCTGGTCCACCTCGGCGACGATCTTGCCGGTGCGCTGCCCGCTCTGGGCCGACACGAACAGGATCGGCGCGAAGGGAAGGTACTTGAAGTTGCGGCGGATATCGTCGGTGAACTTCCCGATGGTGGAGTTGTCCTTTTGCACCGTGTCCCACTTGTTGACCACGAAGATGCAGCCGCGCCCCGCCTCGTAGGCGTAGCCGGCGATCTTGGTGTCCTGCTCGGTGACCCCGTCCTCGGCGTTCAAAACGATGAGCACGACGTCGGCGCGGTCGATGGAGCGCAGCGCATCCACCACGGAATACTTCTCGATCTTCTGGACCGTCTTCCCCTTCCTGCGGATGCCGGCGGTATCGATCAACAGGTAGGGCTTCTTGTTGACGGTGAAGCGGGTGTCGACCGCGTCCCGGGTGGTGCCGGCGGTGGGGTTGGCCACCACGCGCTCGTAGCCCAAAAGACGGTTCACCAGGGTGGACTTGCCCACGTTCGGGCGCCCCACGACCGCGATCTTGGTGATTTCCTCGTCCTCGTCCTTGTCCCGGTTGTAGGGGAGCGCGGCCAGCACCTCGTCCATCAGGTCGCCCACGCCGCGGTTGTGCTCGGCGGAGATGGTGTGGATGTGGTCCACCCCCAGCGAGTAGAAGTCCCCCGCGTCGGCCTCCTGCTTCTCGCCGTCCACCTTGTTGATGATGTAGAAGACCGGCTTGTTGATGCGCCTGAGCATCTCCACCACGTCGCGGTCGGCGGGGGTCAGTCCGCCGCGGGCGTCCATGAGGAACAGGATGAGATCGGCCTCCTCCATGGCGAAGCGGGACTGCTCGCGCATCTGCTGCAACAGCTTGTCCGATGTCTCCGGCTCGAAGCCGCCGGTGTCGACCAGGATGAAGGGGATGTCGAAGCGGTTCACCTCGGCGTAGTTGCGGTCCCGGGTCACCCCGGGCATGTCGTCGACCATCGCCTTGCGGCGCCCGACCAGCCTGTTGAAAAGGGTGGATTTACCCACGTTGGGGCGTCCGACGATGGCAATAATAGGTTTCATGATTTCCTAGCGGGAAGGGGCCAAGCGTAACCGGCTAAAATGGCGCAGCTTTCCGTTTTAATGTATTTGACAGCTAACCGGTATGTGTAACATTTTGCTTCATAATAAGCAACATATACCGTCTGCAGGAAGGAGCGCCCCGCCACCTTTCCCCGCGCGGCCTGACCCGCCCATTTTGTCTTGCAAACCAGGGACGTGAGAATTGACATCGAAGGCGTAATCTGCTAGGTTGGCGATCCGCCTGCAGCAGGCTTGCGGACCGCTCGCACCTTGGCGCCGCGCCCCTTTCCCACCCCCTCCCCGCCGCACGCTGCCGGCAAAAAAAGCTTGATACGGAGCCTACATGCACAAGAAGCTGTATATCCCCGGGCCGATCGAAGTGAGCCCGGAGATCCTCGAGGCCATGGCTACGCCGATGATCGGCCACCGCATGCCGGAGTACGCGCGCCTGCACAAGGGCGTGACCGACAAGCTGAAGCAACTCATGTCCACCAAGGAGAAGGTCTTCCTCTCCACCTCGAGCGCCTTCGGCGCCATGGAGGGTGCGGTGAGGAACCTGGTCGGCAAGCGCTGCGCCAACTTCTGCAACGGCGCCTTCTCCGACAAGTGGCACAAGGTCACCCTCTCCTGCGGCAAGGAGGCCGACCCCTTCAAGGCCGAGTGGGGCCAGCCCATCACCGCCGAGATGGTGGACGCGGCGCTTGCCACCGGCAAGTACGACGCCATCACCCTGATCCACAACGAGACCTCCACCGGCACCATGAGCCCGCTTCCCGAGATCGGGGCGGTGCTCAAGAAGTACCCGGACGTCGTCTCGATCATCGACACCGTCTCCTCGATGAGCGCACTCGACATCCCCATCGACGAGCTGGGCATCGACTGCTGCGTCTTCGGCGTGCAGAAGGCCTTCGCGCTCCCGCCGGGTCTCGCCGTCTTCACCGCCAGTGAAAAAGCGCTCGAGCGCGCCAAGACCGTCCCCGGTCGCGGCTACTACTTCGACTTCCTGGAATTCCTTGCGGCCGACGAGAAGGACAACACCCCGTCCACGCCGTGCATCTCGCTCATCTATGCCATGAACCTGCAGTTGGAGCGCATCTTCGCGGAAGGGCTCGAGCGGCGCTTCCAGCGTCACCAGGAGATGGCGGACTTCATGCGCGCCTGGGTTGGACAGCACGGCTTCGGCATCCTGCCGGCCGAGCCGTACCGCTCGGTGACCCTTACCTGCGCCACCAACGACCGCGGCGTGGACCTGGCCCTGATCAAGAAACAGCTGGGCGAGCGCGGCATCGCGTTCGACGACGGTTACGGGAAACTGAAAGGGAAGACTTTCCGCGTCGCGCACATGGGCGACATGAGGCTGGAAGATCTCGAACAGATCACAACCGAATTGGAGGGACTGCTGCAGGGTCTCTAAAGGCGAAGGGGGGGAGCAGTTCAGCTCCCCCCCTTTTTGCATGCGCTACTCCGGCTCGAACGCCTCCTTGCCCACCCCGCAGATGGGGCAGACCCAGTCGTCGGGCAGGTCGGCGAAGGGGGTTCCGGGCGGCACCCCGTTCTCCGGGTCCCCCAGGTAGGGGTCGTAGACGTACTGGCAGACGGTGCAGATGTAAGGCTCCATTGAATACCCCCTGTGCTTTCAAGGTGAGGCCGATGCTCGGTCGGCGAAGAGTCTGACTGTTTAATGTTCGGCGGGACTGACTCGGCAGGAACGACAGACAGCCTGAAGTCCGGCAAAAGTCTAACAGACTGACACTGCGTGTCAATTGGGCGGCTGTATACATTTGCTCTTGCTTTTAAAAGCCCTTGTGTTATTTTGTGATCATTAAAATCATGGCTCAGAGAGGAGAGCGGAGAGTCGTTCGATGACATCAGTTGGTGCATGTCTCTCAAAGAACACACGCCACGATCTCACAGAGCGAATCGTCAGTCAGGGCGAGGGCCTCACTTCCCAGCACCCCGCGTACGACGTACCCAAATAACCAAGGCACGGCAACATAAACCCATCTAACCGACGCTAACGAAACATCAACCGTAGGCCGGCACCGCATCGAGCGGCCCAGCATGGGTCTCGTCGGTCCTGTTCCGGTCCACCGCCATCACGGCAGAGAGGACAACTATGGAAACCTGTGAGATTAGCAGCACCGCGGAGGGGTTGGTCTCTTCTAAAAATGCGATGAAGCAATACCCAAAGGAGGGAATATCCATGAATTACGAAGTGAAGAACAAGCAGCTGCTGGCCTGGGTTAAGGAAGTGGCCGAGATGTGCCAGCCGGACCAGATCCACTGGTGCGACGGGACCGAGGCGGAGTACAACAGCCTCTGCGAACTGCTGGTCAAAGGCGGCACCTTCCGGAAGCTGAACCCGGAGAAGCGCCCGAACAGCTACCTGGCCCTGTCCGATCCCGGCGACGTAGCGCGCGTCGAGGACCGCACCTTCATCTGCTCCATCGCCAAGCAGGATGCCGGCCCGACCAACAACTGGGTGCACCCGAAAGAGATGAAGAAGACCCTGACCGGCCTCTTCACCGGCTGCATGAAGGGGCGCACCATGTACGTCATTCCCTTCTCCATGGGTCCCCTGGGCTCCAACATCGCCAAGATCGGCGTCGAGATCTCCGACTCCCCGTACGTCGCGGTCAACATGAAGATCATGACCCGCATGGGCAAGAAGGTCGTCGACATCCTCGGCGAGAACGGCGAGTTCGTCCCCTGCCTGCACTCGGTCGGCGCACCGCTCGCCCCGGGCCAGAAAGACGTGCCCTGGCCGTGCAACAAGGAGAAGTACATCGTCCACTTCCCCGAGGAGCGCTCCATCTGGTCCTTCGGCTCCGGCTACGGCGGCAACGCCCTCCTGGGCAAGAAGTGCCTCGCGCTCAGGATCGCGTCCAAGATCGCCAAGGACGAGGGGTGGCTGGCCGAGCACATGCTGATCCTCGGCATCGAGACCCCGGAAGGTGAGAAGACCTACCTGGGCGCCGCCTTCCCGAGCGCCTGCGGCAAGACCAACCTCTCCATGCTGGTCCCGCCCGACCACTTCGCGAAGAGCGGCTACAAGATCTCCACCGTGGGCGACGACATCGCCTGGATCAAGCCCGGCCCCGACGGCCAGCTCTACGCCATCAACCCGGAAGCCGGCTTCTTCGGCGTGGCCCCGGGCACCTCGTTCAAGTCCAACCCGAACGCGATGCACTCCTGCGCCAAGAACACCATCTTCACCAACGTGGCGCTCACCCCGGACGGCGACGTCTGGTGGGAAGGGATGACCGACGAGCTCCCGGCGAAGCTGACCGACTGGCAGGGTAACGAGTGGACCCCGGGCTGCGGCCGCAACGCCGCGCACCCGAACTCCCGCTTCACCTCCCCGGCCTCGCAGTGCCCCTCCATCGACCCGGCCTGGGAAGACCCGAAGGGCGTGCCCATGAAGGCGTTCGTGTTCGGTGGCCGCCGCAACAACGTGATCCCGCTGGTGTACCAGTCCTTCAACTGGAGCTACGGCGTCTACCTCGCCGCCACCATGGGGAGCGAGACCACCGCGGCCGCCGTGGGCGCCATCGGCAACGTCCGTCGCGACCCGTTCGCGATGCTCCCCTTCACCGGCTACCACGTCGCCGACTACTTCAACCACTGGCTCCAGGTCGGCCGCACCACTCCGAACCCGCCGCGCATCTTCTCGGTCAACTGGTTCCGCAAGGACGCCAACGGCAAGTTCCTCTGGCCGGGCTTTGGCGAGAACATGCGCGTCCTGAAGTGGATCGCCGACCGCGCCAACGGCCGCGGCGCCTCCGTGGAGAGCCCGCTTGGGTGGATGCCGCGCTACGAGGACCTCGACTGGACCGGCTTGAACGAGGTCTCCCGCGAGCAGTACCAGGAGCTCATGTCCATCGACCGCGACGTCTGGAAGGAAGAGATCCTCTCCCACGAGGAGCTGTTCGTGAAGATGTACGACCGTCTCCCGAAGGAGTTCCTCCACATCCGCGAGATGATCCTTTCCGGCCTGTGGCGCTCCCCGGAGCACTGGGAGCAGTACAACCCGGCCTCCGCCGAAGGGTTCAACGACTAACGAGTCGCTTTTGTACCAATGAAACAAGCAAGGGCCCCGGTCTTAATGACCGGGGCCCTTTTGCTTTGCCGCGCCGGTTGCAAAGCTACCTGCCCCTGATATCTTTTACACTTGGCGCGGATCCAATGAGAGAGGGAGGGAGCAGTGAGATTAAACGATATCACCAGGGGCAACGGGCTGGAGCAGCATGGCATACACAACGCGAACCTGATCTACTGGACCTCCCCCACCTCCGTCCTCTACGAACAGGTGGTGCGCCGCGGCGAAGGGCTCATCTCGCACCTGGGCGCGCTCGCGGTCAAGACCGGGCACTACACCGGGCGCGCGGCCAACGACAAGTTCATCGTCGACGAGCCCTCCTCGAGCGCCCACATCAACTGGGGCAAGGTGAACCGCCCCTTCCCCGCCGACAAGTTCGATGCGCTCTACCAGAAGATGTGCAACTACATGCAGGGGCGCGACCTCTTCGTCCAGGACTGCTTCGCCGGGGCGAGCCCTGACCACCGCATCCCGGTGCGCATCATAACGGAACGCGCCTGGCACTCCCTGTTCGCCCGCAACATGTTCCTGCGCGCGACCCAGGAGGAACTCCTCACCCACCAGACCGAGTTCACCGTCATCGACCTCCCCGCCTTCCATGCCCAGCCCAGCGTCGACGGCACCAACTCGGAAGCCTTCATCATCATCAACTTCGCCAGGAAGATGGTGATCATCGGCGGCACCAGCTACGCCGGCGAGATCAAGAAGTCGATCTTCACCGTGCTCAACTACCTCCTGCCGCAAAAGAACGTGATGTCGATGCACTGCTCGGCCAACACCGGCCCCGACGGCGACGTGGCCATCTTCTTCGGCCTTTCCGGCACCGGCAAGACCACGCTCTCCGCGGCCCCGAACCGCCTGCTGATCGGCGACGACGAGCATGGCTGGGACGAGGCCGGCGTCTTCAACTTCGAGGGAGGGTGCTACGCCAAGGTGATCAACCTCTCCGCCGAGAGTGAGCCGGAGATCTACCAGTGCACCCGGAGGTTCGGCACCATCCTGGAGAACGTCGCCATCGACACCATCTCGCGCCGCATCGATCTCGATGACGCCTCCTTCACCGAGAACACCCGGGCCTCCTACCCGATCACCCACATCCCCAACATCATCCCCGGCGGCACCGGCGGCCACCCGACTAACGTGATCATGCTCACCTGCGACGCCTTCGGGGTTTTGCCGCCGATCGCGCGACTCACCGCCGAGCAGGCCATGTACCACTTCCTGTCCGGATACACCGCCAAGGTGGCCGGGACCGAGGCGGGCGTTACCGAGCCGCAGGCCACCTTCTCCGCCTGCTTCGGTGCCCCCTTCATGGCGCTCAGGCCTTCCCTGTACGCCGACCTCCTCGGCAAGAAGATCGGCTCCAACAAGGTCGATTGCTGGCTGGTGAACACCGGCTGGAGCGGCGGCGGTCCCGGCGTTGGCGCGAGGATGAAGATCGCCTACTCGCGCGCCCTGGTTAACGCGGCGCTGGACGGGATGCTGAGCGCCGGCAGCTTCGTCAAGGACCCCGTATTCGGCCTGGACATCCCCACCAGTTGCCCCGGAGTCCCGGCGGAGATCCTGAACGCGAGAAACGCCTGGAGCGACAAGGCCGCCTACGACGCGGCGGCCCGAAGGCTCGTCGAGATGTTCCGCAAGAACTTCGAGCAGTTCAAGGACACCGCATCGCCGGAGATCGCCGCAGTTCTCTAGTTGCGCTGGAAAACGACGCTGCTATCATTAATGCAGAGCTCAGGAGGTTACCATGAAAAGGGTACATTCAGAGATATGTGACACGACCGAGAGGAAGGAGCAGCGGGTCCAGGTGAAAAACACCAAGACCGGCGAGATCGGCTTGAGCTACGGCTGCACCATCGAGGGGGACACCGTGCAGGTGGAACTCTCCGACGGAAGCCTGGACAGCTGGCCCGAAGACGACTGCGAGATGATTTCGTAACCCATTGTCACGGGGCGGCTGGCAGAAACGCGAAACCTTCGCCGACTCCGGCAACCGCCGTGGCAGCAAGCATAAACATGAAGGGCCGTCCTGTGATGGGCGGCCTTTTTGTTAGCGGCAAATGACGCCGCGGGAGGCAATCCATGTCAAAAGCAATCTGCTTTGAACAATTCGGCGGGCCCGAGGTGCTGAAGTGGATGGAGGTCGAGGTCCCGGAGCCGGGACCGGGCGAGGTCCGGATACGTCACAAGGCGGTCGGGGTCAACTTCGTCGACGTGTACCAGCGCAGCGGCCTCTACAAGATGCCGCTGCCGGCCATCGCCGGCAACGAAGGTGCCGGCGTGGTCGAGGCCGTAGGCGAGGGGGTTACTCTGTTTACGCCAGGAGACCGCGTGGCGTATGCCGGCACTTCCGGCGGCGGCTACTGCGAGTCACGCATCATCAAGGCGGACCGGCTCTGCCTGCTCCCCGATGCCGTCTCCTTCGAACAGGCCGCCGGGATGATGCTCAAGGGCCTCACCGTACAGTACCTGGTCCGGAGGACCTACCGGGTGCAGGCCGGGGAGACGGTCGTGTTTCATGCCGCGGCCGGCGGCGTCGGCACCATCGCCTGCCAGTGGCTGAGGGCGCTGGGAGCGAAGGTGATCGGCACGGCTGGTTCGGAGGAGAAATGCGCGCTGGCGCGGCAGCACGGCGCCGACTATTGCATCAACTACCGCACCGAAAACATCCTGGAGAGGGTGAAGGAAATCACCGGCGGAGACGGCGCAGCGGTGGTGTACGACTCGGTGGGCAAGGACACCTTCGAGACTTCCCTGAAGTGCCTGCGCCCCCGCGGCCTGATGGTGAGCTTCGGCAATGCTTCCGGCCCGGTGCCGCCGGTGGATCTTTTGCTCCTCTCGCAGCTTGGCTCCCTGTATCTTACCCGCACCGGGCTCGCCACCTACATCGCCAAGCGCACCGAGTTGGAGGAGGCTGCCGCTGAACTGTTCGAGATGGTCACCTCCGGCAAGGTGAAGATAGAGATCAACCGGAGCTTTCCGCTAAAGGACGCGGCCCAGGCCCACCGTGAGCTGGAGGCGCGCCAGACCACCGGCTCGACCATCCTGATTGCCGACTGAGAAAAGGAACCAGGCCACGGCCGGCAACCAACCTAAAGACGAGGCTTCTTTTGGCCTTGAGTTAACCTATAGCTGACGCGGCTGCAGGTCCCTGCTGCAGCCGCATGTCCCACCCACGCTCCTGCCGGCTGAACAGCCGCCTTTCACCACCCCGCACAACACGTTCCGGACAGCAATCATCGGCCTAACCATTCACTACCAACCGCGGCGGTGAATGGTCAACATGCCTCCACTCCTCAATTGAATTATTTGTAAAATCTAATACTATATTCAATGGCAATTCAACTCGCTTTGCAGTCTCGTGAAAGGGGTGCCCTATGGAGTGGGAACTTGAGGTGAATAACGCGGAGCTGCTTTTGCGGTCTACCGTAATCCCATCCTCTGAGAGGATCATTACTGCGATCAAAAAAGTTAACCCCACCCGTCTTTGCCTGCCCGATCCGGAGAAGAAGCAGGGATATCGCCTCAAGAGTCAGTTGCAAAACCTGCTGCTGGAGCATTATGGGGAGGTGTTCCAACTCATCCCGCACCCCTGTTCTCCGAACGTGGTCCTTATCAAACACCTGTTTCTCCCTACCGTCGACGCCTGCCATGCCGATCTCGGCGCATTGTCGGCTCCGGCTCTTGACACGGTCGCGACATTGGGTCCGGTAGTGTCGGAGACGAGCGGCAAGCGCAAACGGGCGCACAAGGGATCTGCCACCACAGCCTCGCCGACCTCGCCAAGGGATTGTCTAAAGCGTGCCCAGCAATTGCTCGACGACTACGACTACATCGGCGCGGAGCTGGAAGTCGCAGCGATGCGGGCCAACACCAGCAGAGATGTCCCCACCCTTTGCAGCGGAATCCTGATCCTGTGCCACCATATTGGCGCCTACCAGACTGCCATCGATACCTTGCTCGCACAACCTCCCCACATACTGAAAGAGAAAGGGGTCCGGGAACTGCTCGCACTCGCCTATCACCGCAATGCGATGCCCGCCGAAGCCGGGGCGGTTTTTGATTCTCTGCATCCCTCGGACCTTGGTAAGGAGGCACTCCACGCCTACGCCTGCCTCTCCTTCAAGGACGGCAACCCCTCGTTCGCATTGCACCTGGTCGGGATGGCCGAAGGAAAAGATGGCCTCATTCCCGGACTCGACGTCCTTCGTAAGGAGATCGAAGAGGTGCTAAGCCGCAAGGTTGAGCCGGTACTGCAACGGGCGGAGGCCGAACTTTCCCGAGGGGAATTGGATCGGGCATTGACGCTTGCGCGCGAGGCTTTGACAGCACGCGTGGACCTCCCAAAGGCGCGCAGGATCATCGCTCTGGTCGAAGATATGAAGGAGAAGGCCGAGGTAACCGCGTTGTGGCAGGCATTCGAACGCAGCAGTGAATCAAAGGAGCGGCAGAGGCTGCTGACGAAGCTTCTTGAGCAGGATAAAAGCAGCAGCGCGAGAATCAACGCCCTTTTACAGCTGGAGAGGAGCAGAGAAAGGCGCGAGACCATTGACAACAGACTGCAGGCACTGAAACAGGCTCTGCGAGACGAAAAGTGGCCGGAGTGCCTGGAGGCAATCCTGTGGCTCTCGCGCCAGAAGGACGCCGCCCAGGAGTACCGTAACGCGGTCTCCATGTCGCCGCTATTTACGGTACTGTATCGCAACAGCCAGATCGACAGACTCTCGCGCCATGACGCTCAGGAGGCATGGCTTTCCTATGTCGAAGCCAAGTCTTTGTTGGCCGCCGGTCGTGACCGCGAGGCGTTTCTCCTGTTGCAGAAGGTGAGGCCAGTCTTTCGCACCGCCCTCAGCTTCGGACGGGAATACGAAGCGGTACTCACAGCACTTCGAGCCGAGGCAACCGAAGAGACTGACAGATTACTGGCGGATGTTGGGACAGGTGCACTGGCATATGGCGAGGCTCTCACCCGCTGGAATAGCGCTCGTGCAACCCTGGACATCCTGACGGAACGACAGCGATCCACGTATGTAGCAGCCATGGACAAACTGCTGGAGCAACTGAGGCCGCACAAGGGGGGCGAGGCCCTTCTCGAGGAGTATCGGGAAGCGCTGATGACGGGCCAGACGGCCAGGGCGGCAGCGCTGAGAGAACTGGTGGTCGACCCGGCAGCCGTAGCGGCAGTCGAAGCGGAAATAAACGTGTTGATGAGCATCGATGTGGTACCCGTGGCCCTGTCGCTCTCACCCGAGATGGAAGTCGACATGACCAGGGACAATGCCGGACTGAAGCCGGTCGGTTCCACCGAGCGCCACCTTTTCCTGTATGAAACCGAGACATCGGTCCTTTTTATCGATTTTGTGGAGATGACGGCCTGGCGGCTGCGAAGCCCGAGATTTCATGGACTGTGCTTGGCCGATGCGATTGCCGACCGGCACCTCTTTCTGTTTCTCGAGGTCGGCACCAGCAGGTACTGGCGCGCCATCATAAAAGGCAGGGAAAGCAGGTTCACGGCGTTCATCGATTTTTCCCAGGCCCTGTGCCTACCGGAGAACACCACGGTTCCCCGGGCATATCTCTCTTCCAGCAAGGAAACGGAGTACTTCTACGCCTTGAAGAATGTCGACAACGACAAGGTCCTGTGCATGGGCAGGATGACCGTTGGGCTGGGCAGGAATAGCGGCCCTGCCTGCAACTTTCGCACGGAGACTATCGAGGGGATCGCACGGGCTTCGTCCGATCCTGACTATTTTGCGCTCGGGACCCAAACGGATATGTGGCTGAGCAACCGGAACCTGAGGACACCCAACAAGTTCCCGAGACCCTGGCACGTTTTCGGTTTCGACCAGCGCAACAGGATGATCTATTTTATTGACACCCCCAGGTTAAAAGCGTGCGACTTCAAGTGGGGCCTGGTCAAGGATTACACCCATGCCCTCAGCATCGGCATGTATTCCGGAAGCGCCGTCCGCGGCATCTGCCCTGAAACCTCAACTCTTCTTTTGACGTTCAAAAAGGGGCGCGGTCTTTTCTACAACCTGGAGACCAACCAGTTTAGCAGCCAGTTCAACGTGAGCTCGGTAATATGCCCCGACATTCCCAGCAGATGGTATTACATGGAGTATTGTCAACAAACCTCCTCCATACGGCTAAAGGACATCACGGGCGAAATCGACGGTCTTTTGCAGTGGGAGGAGGTGATGAGGTTAGCCGATGTCAAAAAATTACCCCGCAAAAACCTGGTTGACCCTCTGCGACGAATCATGAAGGGAGAAGATGTCGTCGGCAAAGACAAGGGGCCGTCATTGACAAAGGATGTGAATCCGCATACATTCCCGGAGAGCAGTGAATAGTGGCCTGCCTCCCCCTTGACGCCCCTAGCTGTAGACCTATCGAAAACGTGGAAAGGACCTGATCATGTCCCCAACGGAGAACCTCACCGCACTCGACAGAGCCATGGCAAAGGCATGCGAGCTCTGCCCCGTGTGCCTTCACGCCCGCTATCACCAAAAAGGCCTCGTCTATAACTTCGTCAACAAGATAGAGGAGGACGTCTGCCCCTTTTGCCGCGCCTACGAACGGGTGCACGGGAAGAAGGCCCACGAGAGAAGATGAAGACATACAGGGTTCTCACCGCCATCCCCCTCTCTGGAGGTGCTCTCCAATAACGCTGCCACGGGTGGCGTGCACGTCGGAAATGACAGTTCGCCCCTCGAAGTGACATTTTTCGGCTGGTCCGAAATCATTCCCAATGAAGCGGAAGGTGGTTACCCGGCATGGACCCGGTTAAGCAGACGACAAAGGCCCTTGGCAACGCCAAGGGCCTTTTCTATAAGGTCGCAACGAGAGGGTCGAACCTCCTCAGCCCATTGCTCCCAGCCGCATGTGCTAATCCTCGAGCTTCAGATTATCTTGTTGAGCGAGTACTCCACGATGCCTTCGGCGCCGAGTTTGATGAGTTCGGGGACGATGCGGCGGACTTCCTGTTCGGGCATGATGCTCTCGATGGATACCCATTCGGAGTTGTAGTGGTTGGCAACGGTGGGGCTCTTGAGACTCGGGATGACGGCGGTGATCTCGGCAACCTTTTCTTTCGGCGCGTTCATCTTGAGACCAACCATCCCTTCGGCGCGCAGCGAGGACTGCAACAGCGTCGCGATCTGCTCGATCTTGGCACGCTTCCAGGGATCTTCCCAGGCGGCCTTGTTGACGACCATGACCGGGACGGACTCCATCAGCTCGGTGACGATCCGAAGACCGTTGGCCTTGATGGTGGAGCCGGTCTCGGTGACTTCAACGATGGCGTCGCACAGCCCCTCGACGACCTTCGCCTCGGTGGCACCCCAGGAGAACTCGACGGTGACAGGGATGTTCCTCTCGGCGAAGTAACGCTTGGTGAAGCCGACCAGTTCGGTGGAAATCGTAGCGCCGCTCAGGTCCTCGGGGCCCTGGATCTTGGAGTCGCCGTTGACGACCAGCACCCAGCGGGCCGGGCGGCGGGAGACCTTGGAGTAGACCATCTCGCAGACTTCAACGACGTCGGACTCGTTCTCGCGGATCCAGTCGCGGCCGGCGATGCCGACGTCGATGGTGCCGCGCTCGACATACTTGCCCATCTCCTGCGGACGGATGAGGGAGCACTTGATCTCATCGTCATCGATACCGGGGAAGTAGCTGCGCGAAGAGATCGATATCTGCCAGCCGGCTTTCTTGAACAGGTCGACGGTGGCGTTTTCAAGGCTTCCCTTGGGAATGCCGAGTTTCAACTTTTCCATGATTCCTCCCTGTAACGACTAAGAATGAGATAAAGGCAAAAACATAAAACAAAAACCATTGGCCACGGAGAAAAACTGAGGAAATCTGAGAGAACCTAAAAAGCTTGAAGGGGTCAAAACCAAAAGCTTTTGGTTCATGACTTTCTCAGAAGTTCTCAGATTTTCTCCGTGGCCAATGGTTGATTTTTTACTTTTTATAAACGGTGTTGGGATCGAAAAGCGGGTTGGAGTGCTCGACCCAGGTGCCGTTTTCGTATTTGACGTAGAAGCAGCTCCGGTTGCCGGTGTGGCAGGCGGCGGGGCCGTTCTGCTTCACCTTGATCACCACGGTGTCGGCATCGCAGTCGGTCAACACCTCGATCACTTCCTGGGTGTTACCGGACTCCTCGCCCTTCATCCAGTACTTGTTCCTGGTGCGGCTGAAGAACCAGGTCTTGCCGGTTTCCAGGGTCAGGTTCAGGGTCTTCTCGTCCATGAACGCGACCATCAACACTTCCCCGCTTTCATTGTCCTGGATGACAGCAGGGATCAGTCCACCCATCTTCTCGAAATCGATCTTTATCATGGCTTCTCTCAGTCCTTCTACTGCGGTTAGTGATAAAAAAGTGTCTTTTAATACACCCCTCGTGCGAGTTGTGTCAATGATTATGTAGACGGGATACGCGGAACCCCAAAGGCTTTAACGCAAAGGCGCAAAGCCGCCAAGTCGCCAAGAACAGCAAAACCCGAACACCTGAGGGCAGTTGAGACAAACGGATTCTAAACACGAAAACCATTGGTAACGCAAAGGCGCAAAGACGCAAGGAAGGCTTTTGGGGGTGAAACGACAAAAACGTAAGACCCCAACGCAAAGCCAAGCAGCAAGGGAGCTAAGAAAACCGTACCCCCCCAAAAAAGACTATGGCCTACCTCTGCGTCTCAGCGGCTTCGCGCCTTTGCGTTAGAGCCTTTAGACTTTAAACAAAAAGGCCCGGCAGGATTCTCTGCCGGGCCTTCCCGTGTCTCTTCTCTTCTCCGTCGCTTAGTCTTCGGCGAGCAGGGTCCTGTCGTTCTCGAAGGTCTTGTGACGCAGTTCGTGGAACTTCTGGATCAGCTTCTCCACGGTGAGGGCCTTCTTCTCCTCGCCCTCGATGTCGAAGATGATCTCGCCGCCGTCCATCATGAGCAGACGGTTGCCGAACTCGATGGCGTGGGTCATGTTGTGGGTGATCATCATGGCGGTCAGGTTGTACTCGCTGATGAACTTGTTGGTCAGCTCCAGCACGATCTCCGCGTTCTTCGGGTCGAGCGCCGCGGTGTGCTCGTCCAGAAGGATCAGGGACGGCTTGGAGAGGACCATCATGAGCAGGGTGAGCGCCTGGCGCTGACCGCCGGAGAACATGACCAGGTTCTCCTTCATGCGGTGCTCGAGCCCCATCTTGAGCTGCACCAGCTGCTGCCTGAACATCTCGCGGGTCTTGCTGTTCAGGCTGCGGCGCAACCACTTCATCCCCTTTTTGTGGGTGATGGTCATGTTGTCTTCCAGGCTCATGTTGCCGGCGGTGCCGAGCAGCGGGTTCTGGAAGATCCTGCCGATGTACTTCGCCCTCTTGTACTCGGGATCCCGGGTCACGTTCTTGTCGTTGGCGAAGATGGCCCCCTCGCTCGGGAGATAGGTCCCGGCGATGGTGTTGAACAGGGTCGACTTGCCGGCGCCGTTGGAGCCGATGATGGTGATGAAGTCGCCTTCCTTCACCTTGAGGTTGATGTTGTTAAGGGCCTTGTTCTCGTTCACGGTCCCCTGGCCAAAGACGATGGAAACGTTTTTAAGCTCTATCATTTTGCCACCTTAAACGGGACCTTCAGTTTCTTGGCCTGTGTCGCGATGAGAAGGGCGATAATCAGCACCCCCTTGATCAGGTTCAGGTCGCTCGGGGTCATGTGGATCACGTAGCCGTAGAAGCGCCCGACGTACATGACCGCGTAGAAGCACACGGAACCGGCCAGGGCACAGAGGGTGAGGACGCCGATCCTGTTGCTTTTCAGCACGAGGAACTCGCCGATCATCACGGAAGCGAGGCCGGAAACGATGATTCCCTGGCCAAGGCCCACGTCGGCGAAGCCGAGATACTGCGCGGCGAAGGCGCCGGAGATGGCTACCAGGCCGTTGGAGAGGCCGACGCCGATGGTCTTCAGAGTCTTCGGGTTGACACCCTGCGAGATGACCATCTGCTCGTTGTTCCCCATGGCCCCCATGGTCATGCCGAGGTCGGTGCGGAAGAAGAGGTCTAACAGCACCTTCACCACCAGGGCGACAATCAGGAAGAACACCAGCAGGATGTACTCGTCCGGGATGATGCCGGTGAACTTTTCGGTGACCTGCTTCAGGAGAGTGGTCTGATCCAGGATCGGGACGTTGGCGCGGTTACCCAGGATGCGGATGTTGATCGAGTAGAGCATGGTCATGGTGAGGATACCGGCCAGGAGGTTCGGCACCCTCAAGTGGTTGTGGATGAGCGCGGTGACCACGCCGGCCAGCACGCCGCCGGCAAAGGCGACGAGGAGCGCGAGCCAGCCGTTCATGCCTAACAGGAGGCACTGCACCATGAGTGCGGCGCCCAAAGGGAAGGACCCGTCAACCGTCAGGTCCGGAAAATCAAGGATCCTGAACGAGATGAACACGCCCAGGACCATGATGCCATAGATCAAGCCTTCGACAAAAATACCTTCGATCATAAGACCCTTCTTACACCCATAGTCAAAACCATTGGCCACGGAGAAAATCTGAGGAAATCGGAGAGAACCAGAATCTTTTAAAGGTTTAAAGCCAAAAGCTCGCTTCTAGCCTTTCTCAGAAGTTCTCAGATTTTCTCCGTGGCCAATGGTTTCTGGTTTTTTCGCTTTATCTACTTCTTGGTGATCTTGCCGTTCTGACGGACGGTCTTGGCGGCTTTGACGATGTCGGCCGGGACGGTCAGGCCGAGCTTCTTGGCTACGTCGAGGTTGATCAGAAGGTCGACGTCGCTAGCCTTGGTCATGAAGCGGGTCGGGATCTGCTCCGGCTTCTTTCCCTTGAGAATCTCGATGATCATCTTGCCGGTGGCGCGGCCCATCTTGTAGTAGTCGAAGCCCCAGGCGGCGAGGACGTCATAGGTCTCGGAGGAGCTCGGGTCCGCGGACATGACCGGAATCTTGGCCTTGGCGGCCACCTCGGCTACGGCGCTCATGGCGGAGACGACGGTGTTGTCGGTGGAGATGTAGATGGCGTCGACACGGTTGGCGATGGTCTGGGCGGCCTGCTTCACCTCGGCGGACTTGGTGACGGTGGTCTCAACGAACTCGAGGTGCTTCTCCTTGCAAACCTGCTTCACCATGCCGGCCAGCACCACGGCGTTCTCCTCGGAGCTGGTGTAGATGTGGCCGATACGCTTGGTCTTCGGCTTGATCTTGAGCAGCATCTCGATCTGCTGCTTCACCGGGGTCATGTCGGAAACGCCGGTGACGTTCTTGCCCCCCTTGGCGAGGGAGGGAACCAGGCCCGCCTTGACCGGATCGGTAACGGCGGAGAAGACGATCGGGATCCCTTTCAGGGTGTTCACCAGCGCCTGGGCGGTCGGGGTGGCGACGCCGACGGCGAGGTCGACCTTCTGGCTCTGGAACTTGGTGGCGATGGACGCCGCGGTGTTGATGTCGCCGTTGGCGTTCTGCACGTCGAAGGTGGCGTTCATCTTGGAGTCCTTCAGTTCATCCTGAATGCCCTTCACGACAGCATCCAGCGCCGGGTGGGAAACGATCTTGGAGATGCCGATCGTCACCGGCTTGGCGGGAGCCGCCGCGAAAGCGGTTGCCGCGGACAACAGGGACAAAGCGAGAGCCAACAGAATACCGATCTTCTTGCGCACAGATACCTCCGGTTAACATTGAATTGAATTTCTGCTGCTGGTACTGCCAAGCTGTAATCTATCGCCGCCGACCGGTGAAAAGGTCGGACCTATTTTCGACCGCCGAGCATACCACCGGCAAAGAGCTATCGTCAACGCCATAGTGGCGCTAAATAGGAACAATTCTTTGAAGAAACGAAAAAATACCGGGTCTAAGGGGCAAAAAGAATCACAACTTAAACTTTTCTCACCAAAACCGGTCACAGGTTGTTGACACCGCAAATGCAAAAAAGGTATAAGTACGGACGAGCTTGTCGGTTTTGTCACAGGTGTAAGGCACTAAGGCCCGCCCCGATATCTCCCCCGTTACCGCCAAAACCAGACTCCGCACAATCAGGAAATAAGCACGCCCGGCGCCGCCCGTTTCAAGCTGCCGCATAGGCCAAGGCCGGTCCAGGCTGCACCACCATAAGGAGAACGTCAACGTGAAGCACCTGTACTCGAACCACCGCCCTGCCCTGCTGCTGATCGCCCTGCTGGCCATGCCGCTGGCGCTCATGGGATGCAAGGATAAAAAGGCCTCCGCCACCACGGTGTCCACAACCGTGCAGCAAGGGCAGCCCTCGTCGGCGCAGGCCGCACCGGCGGCCGCTACCCCTGCAGCCACCACACCCGCAACCGCCACCCCGGCGGCACCCGTAGCGGCAACCGAAGCGGCCGCACCGGCCGGCGCCGCCAAGTTCGACGCGCACTCCAGCGCCGGGAAAAAGGGGAAGGGCAAAGGGGCCAAAGGAACAGAGGCAGCCGCCCCCAAGGTGAATTACCGCGCCGGTGAAGACCCGGACTTCGCCGCCAAGAAGGGTTGGCCGGTGAAATATCCCGCGCCGCTGCCGGGCTCCATCCTGCCCCAGAAGAGGATCGTGGCCTACTACGGCAACCCGCTCTCCAAGAGGATGGGGGCTCTTGGAGAGTACCAGAAGGACGACATGCTGCAGCGCCTGAAGCGGGAAGCCGCCAAGTGGCAGGCTGCGGATCCGTCCCACCCGGTACAGCCCGCGCTGCACCTGATCGCCGTCGTGGCCCAGGGTGAGCCGGGCAAGGCCGGGCTCTACCGCATGGTGATGCCCGACAAGATCATCAACGACGTCTACAGCTGGGCCAGGTCGATCAACGCCATCATGTTCATCGACATCCAGACCGGGCATGACAACATCCGCAACGTGCTGCCCCGCTTCGAGTGGATCCTCAAGAACCCCGACGTGCACCTGGGCATCGACCCCGAGTTCAACCTGATCAAGAGCGGCAAGAAGCCCGGCACCAAGATCGGCACCTACGACGCGGCCGACATCAACTACGCCTCGAACTACCTGAAGGATCTGGTGAAGAAGTACAACCTCCCGCCGAAGGTGTTCATCGTGCACCGCTTCACCCGCAACGGTGTGACCAACGCGAAGAACATCCAGCTTCGCCCCGAGGTGCAGATCGTGATGAACATGGACGGCTGGGGCGCTCCCTGGCTCAAGCGCGACTCCTACAAGGACTACGTCGTGGCCGAACCGGTCGAGTTCACCGGGTTCAAGCTCTTCTACCACAACGACACCAAGAAGGGTGATCCGCTGCTCACCCCGAAAGAGGTGCTCATGCTGAACCCGAAACCGCTGTACATCCAGTACCAGTAGACGCGGGCATAGAGGAGCGGGCAAGGTCCGGGCGAATGGTTATTCGCCCCTACGGACCCCGTCCGTAGGAACAAGAGAAGGGGCGAACCAGCATGGTTCGCCCCTTTCATGTTTCCCGTTGCAAAGCGCCCTCACCCCGCCCTCTCCCGGGGGGCGAGGGGGGAATCAGCCTCTCACCACTGGAATTGCGCCTGACTCTCCCTGGCGCCCATGTCGAAACTGCGCTCGATGAAGGTCGCCTTCCCCCCGTGATCCACCAGCAAAACGGTAGATGAGCGCGTTCCGTACTGCGCGCTCCTGATGAAGACCGGCGACAACATCCGCTCCAGCTCGAGCCCAACGCCCGTGTCCGGCAGTTCCCGGTCCGGGGGGTGCGTCTCGTCAGCGAGGAGTGCGAAAAGCCCCTCCGGCACGGCCTCCCCACGGGCAAGGATGCGGGCGAGGCCTGACTTGCCGCGGCACACCTTGGGCCAGGGGGTGTCGAGCAGGTGGTTGCTGAGACCGTGGATGCCCGGCTCGATCGGGAGCACCCGGTCACTCTTGTTGGAGTAGCAGAACAGCCGCTCGCTGTCGCCGACCAGGAGGTTATAGCCGCCGTAGGGGATGCCGGACTCCCGCAGCCGGGCCAGGTACTCCTCGGCGCCCGCCTCGTCCGCCAGGAAGCCGCTCACCAGCTGCCCGCGTGATGAAGGACCGTGCCGGTGCAGATCGCTGGGATCGCGGTAGTTGGTGAGCGCGGCTAAGCGGCCGGTCGCGGTGACGCCGAACCAGGTGCCGCCGTGCACCAGGTCCCGCCCGGCGAAGATGTGCGGCGCGTCTTCCCAGAAATGGGCGGGACGCGTCGGACGCTGGTAATACTCATCACGGTTGGCGGCGATGACGAGCCGGTATTCGGGGTGGGCCCGGTAGGCGAGTAACAGCGTGCACATGGGGATTTCCTGGCAAGGGGGCTAGAGATCGAGCAGCTTGGCGATCTCCTGCTCCTGTTTCTTGGTCATCGCTTCGAACATCACCCCTGCGCCGGGAATGCAGCGGGTCACCCCCCAAGGCTGCGACCAGCGCACGGTGGCGCGAATCGGGGTCTGATCGGCGAACTCGAGGAAGCGGATCCATATGGTTTCCCCCTGCAGGAAGTCGTGCATGGTATGCAGGAAGAGCCCGTGGCTGCCGAGGTTGATGGTAAAGGACTTGTGGGTGTTATCGGCCGGGAAGTCGGGGTCGGTGCTGTAGTAGAGGTTCAGGTTGATCTGCCGGCGCGGCGATCGGCGCAACGATCGCGCGGGGAAGTTGCGGCAACGGTTTTCGATGAAGAAGCGCAGCGCCGAGCCGGTATCGGGGGAAAAGCTCTGTTCCAGCGGGCTCAGCTTGATCTTCTTCTGCCGTGCCTCCCACTTCACCCGCAGCACGGGGAAGAGGTTGATGCACTCATAGGCGATCACCTTCTCTTCCTTGCTGCAACGTACCAGCGTCAGGATGTCCACCAGAAAACCGTTGTAGCGGTTGTCGGTGGCCATCTGCGACATCTCGGCGAACGACCGCGCGATGTCACAGGCCACCCCGACTTCGGTCACGGCATGGGAATAGGCGGCACCTGCTTCATCATCTTTTACCACTATAAGGATCTTGACGTCTGACATGTATACTTGGGACGGTCCTTGACTCAATGGAAATCGCTTCGGAGACGGGTCTGCTACACTATAACCGCTCGCCAAAGAAGGTCAAACGGTTTTCGAGTCCCCTGTGACTTGGGCTACTCCGGTTTCCTGGAGGTAATGGCGAGCACGGTGACGGTAAGGTCGCCCGCCGGCCTCTTTATGGTAACTTCGTCGTCGACCTTCTTGCCGAGCAGCGCCTTGCCCACCGGGGAGTCGATACTGATCTTCCCCAGACTCACGTCGAACTCGTCGGGCCCGACCAACTGGTAACAGCGCTCCTCCCCATCCTCGTCCTCGTAGCTGACCCAGCAGCCGAAACTGACCGAGGTGGGGTTCAGCGGCGGGTAGACCACCTTGAGGACCTTCAGGCGGTCCCCGAGGTGTTTCAGTTCGCGGTCGATCTCGCGCAGCCTCTTTTTGGAGTAGATGTATTCCGCGTTCTCGGAGCGGTCACCCTCGGCGGCGGCGTCCGCCATGTTCTTCACCATGCGCGGCCGCTCCGTTTCCCAGAGAAAGTCGTAGCGTTCCTGCAATTTTCTACGCCCTTCGGCGCTGATCATGTTGGTCATAGTTCGCTCCTCACCCATGATCCCCTCCCGGCATCGACGGGGCGGATCTCTGGGAGAGCGCATCATAGTAGACTTTGCCCCCCAAGGCAATACGGTAGCGTGGGTCAGGGGTTCTTATCCAGGTGGCGGTACTTTCGGATGGACTCTTCGTAGGTTTTCTGGATCTCGTTCTCCGGGGGGGCCTTGCTGTAGGAGATGAGGTAGCGGCCGACGAGGCCGGCCAGCAGCAGGAATAACAGGGTCCAGGCCAGGCGGGTGATGAGCTTTTTCCTGGAGGGGAAACCCGGTTGCGTTTCCTCCCGCTCCTCGACCTCGCGCTTGTCGGCAATCTTGCGCAGGTGGGCGATCTGGACCGAGGAGATCTGCTTGAAGATGAGGTCGCGGTCCCGCTCGTCCAGGAAGAGGAACTCCATGCCGACGTCGTAACGGCTGGAGCCGTCGCGCAGCGTCAGGGGAGGCTTTATGTGGATCACCTGCCCGACCACGTGCACCAGTCGCGGCGGTTCGAGGGGAAGGTACAGTTCCATGTTGACCAGCTGCTCGGGGCGGGCGGTGGTCGGCATGCGCAGGCAGATCCCCCCGCCGCCAAGGTTCAACTGGGCCCTGAGCAGATCCTGCCAGGCGATCGGCTTGGCCGGCTGGAAGCGGGCCATCTGGGCCGCGATGACGAAATCGTCGTAGCCCTGGAACTTCATCTGCTCGCGTTCCTTGCGCACCTCCCAGTCCCGTTCCACCTCCCTGCTGTTGGATTCGTCCACGATGTCGTAGCGGACCTTCAAGGCCATGTCCGCCCTGAAGAACTGGCGCCGTTCGCTCAGGGTGAACCTGCCGAAAAGCCGGATCAGCAGTACCCGTCCCCCCAGCCTGTCGGTGACGATCCCGCTGCAGGTATAGCTGTCCTTGCCGAGCCGGATGCTCACGTCCAGGATGAAGCCTACGTCGACCCGCACGTTGGCGGGCAGAACGTCTCGGGAGATCTGCACCTGCAGCTGGTCCCCCTGGGACTCGCTGATGACGCCCCAGTCCCGGAACACGCCGCCGCCGGAGAGCGGTATCCCGATCTCGATGCGCATCCCCGGCGCGAGGGCCGCTCGGTATTCGCTGTAGTCGTCTTCCATCTCAGTCCGTGCCCGCTTTAATAAGAAAAGATGCCGACCATCACATTAAACTGCAACTCCGCAGAATTGCAAGGGGGAACCCCGCCGGAAAGCATGGGTCTTTTCGGCAGGCGCCGTGGTGACTTCTTGACATCGCCCTCACCTGTGCTATCACAGAAAGGGTTTTTACTAATGAAGAAGGAGCGAATATGAAACGTATTGCGATTGCAGCGACGGCTTTGGCGGTGGTGATGACGGCGGCACAGGTGATGGCGGTTCCGGCCGGGAAGACGTTGGAATGGCCGACCTCGATGGGCAAGGTGACCTTCAAGGGTGCTGACCACGCCGGTAAGGGGCTCAAATGTAACGAGTGCCACACCAAGATCTTCAAGATGAAGAAGGGCGCCGCCTCCATGAAGATGGCCGACATCAACGCCGGCAAGTACTGCGGCGAGTGCCATAACGGCAAGAAGGCCTTCAAGCCTGCCGGCAACTGCGCCAAGTGCCACAAGAAGTAGCGGCACCGCTTTTCCGGGCCGCGCTCCATCCCCGGGGCGCGGCCCCGCTCTCCCCCCGCTCGTTTTCTGTTGATCTAAGCCGCCAAAAAATTTAAAAAGAAGCAGCCGCACCGATTGCCCCACCCGTTTCCACGAACCCAGGAGAGCACGATGAGCGTCGTAACCAGGAGATCGGTCTGCCCCTTCGACTGCCCGGACACCTGCAGCATGCTGGTGCAGGTGGAAGACGGCAAGGCCGTGGCAGTGCAGGGGGATCCCCTCCATCCTTTCAGCCGCGGCACCCTCTGCCCGAAGATGCGCCACTACGAGAAAAGCGTCCACTCGCCGCTGCGCCTCACCACGCCGCTCAAGAGAAGCGGCGCGAAGGGAAGCGGAGAGTTCACCCCCATCTCCTGGGACGAGGCCATCGCCGCCATCGCCGAGCGCTGGCGCGCCATCATCGCCGAACACGGGGCGCAGGCCATCCTCCCCTACTCCTACGCCGGGACCATGGGTATCGTGCAGAGAAACGCCGGGCACCCCTTCTTCCACCGCATGGGTGCCTCTAGGTTGGACCGCACCATCTGCTCCCCGGCCAAGGGAGCGGGGTGGGAGGCGGTGATGGGCAAGACGGCCACCCCGCCGCCGGAATCGGCGGGAAAGAGCGACCTGCTGATCCTGTGGGGCATCAACGCCGCCGCGACCAGCATCCACTTCCTGAACCAGGCGCAGGAGGTGCGGCAAAAGGGGGGCAAGGTGTGGCTGATCGACACCTACGAGACCCCGACCGCCTCCGCCGCCGACCGCACCTTCCTGGTGCGCCCGGGGAGCGACGGGGCCCTGGCGCTGGGGATGATGCACGTCCTGGCGCGCGAGGGTCTCGTGGACCGGGAGTTCATTGCCGCACAGGTGCTGGGATTCGAGGAAATCGCGGCCGAGGTGCTGCCGGAATTCACCCCCGAGCGCTGCGGCGAGATCACCGGGCTTCACGCCGGGACCATCGAGGAGATGGCGCGGGCCTACGCCGCCGCGCAAGCACCCTTCATCCGGCTCGGGAGCGCCCTGTCGCGCTACGGCAACGGCGCCATGACCGTGCGCTGCGTCTGCTGCTTGCCGGCCCTGGTCGGCGCCTACGGCAAGGAGGGGGGAGGATGCTTCCCTGATACCGCCACCGGAGCGGCCTTTCCGATGGAGATCCTCACCAGGGAGGACCTGAGCCCGGAGAGCACCCGGCTCGTCAACATGAACCAACTGGGGCACGCGCTGAACCAGCTCGACTCCCCACGGGTCATGGGGCTCTACGTCTACCACTCCAACCCCGCCGCGGTAACCCCGGACCAGAACGCGGTGCTCAAGGGGCTTTGCCGCGAGGACCTTTTCACCGTGGTGCACGAGCGTTTCCTGACCGACACCGCGCGCCACGCCGACATCGTGCTCCCCGCCACCTCGTCGCTTGAGCACAGCGACATCTACCGCTCCTACGGCACCTACTGCATCCAGCGGGCCCAGGCGGTGGTCGACCCGGTGGGGGAGAGCAAGTCCAACTGGGAGGTCTTTTCCCTGCTGGCGAAAGCGATGGGCTTTGCGGAGGAGATCTTCACCCTCAGCGCGGACCAGATGATCGACCGGTTGCTGGCGGTTCCCAAGCCGCTGCGCCAGGGGATCGACGAGGAGGCGCTCGCCGAGGGCCGCCCGGTCACCCTGGCACCAAGGCCGGGAGGGATCCTGACGCCGTCGGGCAAGATCGAGATCCTGAACGATCGGCTCGAGCACCGGCTGCCGCGCTACCTCCCCACCCACGAGGAGCAGGGGCGACTTCCCTTCCGGCTCATGACGGCGCCCAACCCGTACGCGCTGAACGCGACCTTTTACGAGCGGGAGGAGTTGCGCCAGAGCCAAGGGGGGATGCAGCTCAAGATGAACCCGCAGGACGCTGCGGACAAGGGGCTTGGCGACGGCGCGGAGGTGGTCGCCTGGAATGAGCTCGGGGAGGTGACCTTCGCCCTGCAGGTGACGCCCAAGGTGCCGCGGGGCGTGGTGGTGGCCGAGGGGGTGTGGTGGCTCGCCTACGCGCCGGGACAGCGCTCGGTGAACGCCCTCACCTCGCAGCGCCTGACCGACCAGGGGGGCGGGAGCACGTTCTACGACAACAGGGTCGATGTGCGCTTGGCCGATTGATAATTGACAATGGACACCCCCCCGCACTCAACGCAAAGCCGCAAAGGCGCAAAGAGTCCGTTAGGGTTGCCTTTGTCGGTCCCCCAACTAGGTTTCTTAGCGCCTTTGCGTCTTTGCGTTAACAACAAAAGCTTTAACGCAAAGACGCGGAGCCGCGGAGGCGCAAAGAAAAACTGAAACACGTGGAAGTCCCGGGAAGATTCTCTTTGCGCCTTAGCGCCTTGGCGCCTTGGCGTTAGGGTTTTAATCCGGGTCCGATGCGGAGCCGCCCTGCAGTTTTTGCCTCATGATTTCCCACCGGCTGCCGATGTAATGAGAAGCAACGGCATTAAACAATCGGGGGGCGTATGGAACCGAACAACAAGATTCTGCTGGAAAGCGGCACCAACGAACTGGAAATAGTCGAATTCAGGATCGACGAGGTGGACGGCAAAGGGAACGTGGTCCCCTGCTACTTCGGCGTCAACGTGGCCAAGGTGCGCGAGATCATCAGACTGCCCGAAACCCGCAAGGTGGTGAACTCCCACCCCTGCGTGAGCGGCATGATCAAACTGCGCGACCAGGTGATCACCCTGATCGACCTCTCCCGCTCGCTGAACAAGAACACGGACGGAATCCCGGCGGACCGGGTCATCGTGCTCGAGTTCAACAGGATCGTGGTCGGCATCCAGGTCCACTCCGTCTCCCGCATCTACCGCATCTCCTGGGAAAACGTGGAGCCCCCTGTCAAGGCGATCCACGACGCCAACATCACCGGCGTGGTGAAGATGGAGGACAGGATCATCCTCATCCTCGACTTCGAGAAGATCATCGGGGAACTCTCCTCGACCATGGCGCTGGCGGCACCGGGCGAAGAGCTCATGCAGGCCAACTCCGCCTTGAACCGCGGCACCAGGACCATCCTGGTCGCCGACGACTCGGCCTTTATCAGGAGGACCATGTGCGGATCCCTGCGCGAAGCGGGGTACCAGGTGGTGGAAGCGGAGAACGGCGAGGAGGCGTGGGAGCACGTGCAGGCGGTACGTCAGAAATGCGCGGAGAGCGGGCAGCCGCTCAAGGATTTGCTGAGCCTCGTGATCACCGACATCGAGATGCCCCGCATGGACGGGCTGCACCTCACCGCGCTGATCAGGAAAGAGGCGGACCTGGGCGGCCTGCCGGTGGTAATCTTCTCGTCGCTCGCCAGCGACGACAACAAGATGAAATGGCGCAACCTGGGCGCCAGCGACATCCTCACCAAGCCGGACCTCCCCAACCTGGTCGAGAAGGCGGATACCCTTGCCCTATGAGTCGTACCCCGAGCTTTCGGTCGTAGTGCCGATCCACAACGAGGAGGGGAACGTGACTCCCTTCCTCACGGCACTCGCCCGGCAGCAGGGGGTACGCCTGGAAGTCATCCTCTCCGACGGCGCATCCAGCGACCACAGCCTGCAGATCGCGCAGCGAATGCGCGCCGGGCTCCCCTTCCCGCTTATCCTCCTCGAGGGGGCCAAGGGGAGAGGGGGACAGCTGAACCGCGGCGCCGACGCCGCCCGCGCCGAAACCCTTCTCTTTCTGCACATCGATTCCGGCTTCGACGATCCGCTTGCACTCAGGAAAGCGCTCGACGCGCTCGGTTCCGCCCTTCGCGCCGGAGACCGGGCGGCGGGGCGCTTCGCCCTGCGCTTCGACTTCCCCGGCACCATCCCGCTCCCGTACCGTTTCTACGGCGCCAAGGCCTCACTGGACCGCCCCGGATGCACCCACGGCGACCAGGGCTTCCTGATCCGGCGCGACTTCTTCGCACAGGTCGGCCCCTACGACACTTCGCTGCCGCTCATGGAAGACACCTTCCTGGCGGAGCGGGTGCGACGGGAGGGACGCTGGCTCCTCCTGCCGGCCACCATCACCACGTCGCCCCGGCGCTTCCTGGCCGAAGGGCTCCTCCCCAGGCAAACGTTGAACGCCATCCTGATGAACCTGGCCCACATCGGGCAGCTGCCCCTGATCGCCCGCCTGCGCGGCAGCTACCGCAGCCAGGATGCCACGGGGAAGCTGAAGCTCGCCCCCTTTCTGGTACCGCTGCACCGGGCGATCGGCGACCTCGACGCGGGACAACGGCGCTCCTTGTGGTACCGCACCGGCGCCTACGTGCGGGGCAACGCCTGGCAGATCCCCTTCTTTTTGGATGTGGTGAGCGGCGGGATACGGGAAGACGGGAGGGGGGGGAGGTTTCTGGACCTTTACGACCGCTTTCTGGGGCGGCTCATCGACAACAAAGCGGGCGACCTGGCGGCCGCCCTGCTGACCTGGCTCTGGTTCCGATTGACGCTTCTGGCCGCGCCCTGGCCCTAGCCGCGCTCCGCGCGCGCCGCCTCGACGAAGCGGGACAGCTCGTCCTTTTGGGACTGCTCGAGGTCGAGGAATTCCACCCCGAAGCCGGTGGGAAGACCGCCGTGCACCCGTTTCCCCTCCTGGTTGACCCAGGCCACCTTCCCCTTTATCTCCAGTAAGCGCGCCGGTTCAGTCTCGAGGAAGAAGGCGAGCCTCAGCTCCTGGTTGGGGTGCACCTCCTCGCGGCTGGCGAGGAAAAGCCCGCCGTCGCCGATGTCGAGGGCGTGGGCCGCGACCGAGCTTTGCCGCAACAGGAACAGCACGGGAAACTGGCAGGGGACGCGCACGTCGCGCCGGTCGACGACATCGGTGTACTTGTGGGCCATATCGAGGAAGAGGCGGCGATCGATCGGCTTGGTGAGGAAGTTGTCGCAACCGGCCTGCTGCGCGCGCTGGCGGTCCTCATCGTTGCCGGCGGTGGTGAGCATGACGACGGGGATGGTGCAGAGGAAGGGATCGCTCTTCAACAGCCTGCAGCAGGTTATGCCGTCCATGAGCGGCATGTTCACGTCCATGAAAATCAGGTCGGGAGGATCCTTGCGGACCAGCTCCAGCGCCTGGACGCCGTCGCCGGCGGTGATGACGTCAACATGGGAGACCTTGAGAAAGCTCTTCTCCAGTTCAAGAATCAGCCTGGTATCGTCCACCAACATGATCTTAGCTTTAGCCACGCCACTTCCCCCACTCAGGTAGTAATAGATGGTTCACGCGGGATGATGCCGAACGGGTCACACTCGCACATTAATCAATATCGCCTCAGCTTTGTCAACGGAAAAAGTCGGGTATGTCACACCACCAGCCGCACCAGGTCCGGCACGGTCCGGACGGCAAGCGGCGTGGGGCAGACGTAGTCTCCATCCAGTTGCACGGCCTTCTCACCGGTGATCTCCAGGGACGCGGCGCTGAAGGAGGTGACGTGGCTGCTGAAGACGGCGGTGCCGTTCAAAAGTCCCAGGGCGAGCCCCAGGTAGGCCAGCCGCCCCCCTGAGATGCAGAGCACCTCGAAGCCGGGGGCGAAGAGGTCGGCCTTCGGGGCGAGCACGAAGTTGCCGCCGTACTTGGAGGCGTTGCAGACGATCACGCCGTGGCAGGAGACGCTTTTGCCGCCTCCGGTCACCGACAGGAGCGAGCCGTCCCAGTTCCAGAGGGTACGCAGCGCCGACAACACGTAGGCCCCCTTCCCCAGCGTCCTTTTCTCCGACAGCCGCACGTCGCGCACCACCGCCCCGTCGAAACCGGCACCGGCCATGAGCAAAAAGCGGCGGCGCTCCCCGCCGCGCACGATCTCGCCGACGGATATGGGGCGCGCCTCGCCACGGGCCAGGCGGTTAAGGGCATCGTCGACGGAGTCGATCTCCAGCTCGCGCGCCAGCACGTTCGAGGTACCAAGGGGGACCACGCCGAGGGTGGCCGCTCCGGGGGTGAGGCCGTTTAGGACACCGTTGATGGTGCCATCCCCCCCCGCCACCACGATCAGGGGATCGCTCTCTTCGGCGCAGATGCGCGCGGCGAAGCGGGCCGGGTCGGCGGCGCTTTGGGTGGGGAGGAGCTCCGGGGCGAGGCCCCGCCCGGCGAGCCCGGTCATGATGCGTTCGACTTTTTGCTGCGAGTAGGTCCCCGAGGTAGGGTTCACGATCAGGAAACAGCGTCTGGACAAGAGGTCACCTCGTTGCGGCGGTGCGGAAATGCGGAAATGGCAAGGGCCGCGGTCGCGGCCCTCGGAAGGTAGCAAAAAGGCGCAAAGGTTACAACAGTTTTAGCCTCGTCCCCTCCCCCGGAGGGGGAGGGCTAGGGAGGGGGAGTTCCTTCCGCGGCCCGGCAGGCGTCCCCCCTCCGGGGGGAGGAGTTGGCAGGCCCAGGGGAAGCCCGGCAGTTCGCCGCACGCTATTCCAGCATCTTCGCCGGCTCGTCTTTGCCGTCCTTGTCCTGCATCTGCAGCCGGCGCATGTTGTCCAGCATGGTCTTGAGCTTCTTCTGCACCAGGAAGTTGACGCTCCCCTCGGGATAGCTGCCGTCCTCGCCCGGGTTGCCGGCCGGGACGCCGGTCAGGATCTCGATCCCCTCCTCGACCCGGGACACGCTCCAGATGTGGAACATCCCCTCGGAGACCGCCTGCACCACCTCGTCGCTCAGCATCAGGTTGTGCTCGTTGATCTTGGGAATGATCACCCCCTGCTCCCCGGTCAGCCCCTTGGCCTTGCAGACCGCGAAGAACCCCTCGATCTTGTAGTTCACCCCGCCGATGGGCTGGATCTGGCCGTGCTGGTTGACGCTGCCGGTGACGGCGATCCCCTGTTTGACGGGAAGCCCGGAGAAGGCGGAGAGGAGCCCGTAGAGCTCGGCCGAGGAGGCGCTGTCCCCCTCGACCCCCTCGTAGGACTGCTCGAAACAGATGTGGGCGGAGAAGGAGAGCGGCTGATCCTGCCCGAACTTGCCGGCCAGGTAACCGGTCAGGATCAGCACCCCCTTGTCGTGGATCGGGCCGGAGAGCTTCACCTCGCGCTCGATGTTGACCATGCCGGCGCGCCCCTGGGAAACGCGGATGGTGAGACGCGAGGGCCTGCCGAAGGTGTAGTCACCCATGGTGATCACGGAGAGGCCGTTGATCTGCCCCACCACGCTCCCCTTGGTGTCGCACAGGATGATCCCCTGGGCCAGGTACTCCTGGATCCGTTCCTCGATGCGGTTGGAGCGGTAGGTCTTCTCGTGGATCGCCCGCTTGACCCAGGCGCGGTCCACCACCTGCGCCCCTTCCCGCTTGGCCCAGAAGCTCGACTCGCGGATCAGGTCGGAGAGCTCCATGAACTGGGAGGAAAGCCGCTCCTGGTCCTCCACCAGGCGCGAGGCGTGCTCCAAGAGCGCCGCGACGCCGGTGGGATCGAAGGGGAGCAGCCCCTCCTTGCAGCAATGGGCGGCGACGAACAGGGCGTAATCCTGCATCACCTCGGGGGTGCGGTTGATCTGGCTGTCGAAGTCCGCCTTGACCTTGAAGAACTTGCGGTAGTCGGGCTCCAGGTAGTAGAGCAGGTAGTAGATCCAGAGCGAGCCGATCATGACGATCTTGGCGTTGAGCGGGATCGGTTCGGGCTTGAGCGAGACCACGGTCATGAAGCGGTACTGCTCCAGGACGTCCTCGATCTTGATCTCCATGTTCCTGATGCAGCGCTTGAGCGATTCCCAGGCGAAGGGGTTGATCAGCACCTCGCGCGCGTCGAGGATCAGGTAGCCGCCGTTGGCGCGGTGCAGGGCGCCCGGTTTGATCAGGGTGAAGTTGGTGGTGGCCACCCCTCCCATCTGCATGATGTTCTCGATGCGCCCGAACAGGTTGTTGTAGGTGGGGTTGGACTCGAAGACGATGGGGGCGCCGTTGTCCGGGTTGTTCTCCACCAGGACGTTCACCTCGTAGCGCTCGAAGGTCGGCTCCTGCTTGGGGATCTTCAATCCGGGGATCTGCGGCGGGGCGACCTGCGGCTTGAAGTCCTCGAGGTTCAGGAGCAGATCCTCCTGGACGTCCTCCAGGTACTGCAGGATCTTGGCGAAGCCCTGGTACTTCTCCTTGAGCGGATTCAGGTGGTGCCCGACCGCGGAGAGCCCGAGCTCGCGGTCCAGCAGCGCCAGGGCGTCCCTGAGCGCCTTCTCGTTCTCGCGCACCTGGCGCAGCGCGTCGTTCAACTTCTCGGTCAGCTCGCGCCCCATCGTGTCCAGCTTTTCCCGCTCCTCCTTCTCGAGCGCCTCGTACTCCTCCTGGGTGAAGTTGCGCCCCTCCTTCTGCGGCACGATCACCAGGCCCGAGACGGTACGCTGCAGGGCGAACCCTTTCTCGCCCGCCTCCTGCTCCAGGTCGGAGAAGATCTCGCCGTTTCGTTCCTGGAAGCGCTCGATGATGGAGACGCGGTTGGTCTCGTACTCCTTGCTTTCCAGGGCGGTGGGGACGTTGGCGCGCATGTAGTCCAAAAGCTCGCGCATGTCCGCCGCGAAGCCGCGCCCCATCCCGGCGGGGAGGGCGATGGCCAGGGGCGCGTCCGGGGTGTGGAAATTGTTGACGTAGCACCAGTCGCTTGGGGGGCAGGTGCCCTTGACGAACTTCTTCAGTATCTGCCGGATGGTGGAGGTCCTTCCGGTACCGGGGTCGCCGGCGAGATAGATGTTGAAGCCGTTGTTGGACATGCCCAGGCCGAACTCGATGGCGGCGAGAGCCCGGTCCTGGCGGATGTTCCCTTCCAGGCCGGCTATGTCTTCGGTGGTCTTGAAATTGAAGAGGGCGGGATCGCAGACCCAGCGGAGCTTCTCTACGGGGACTCGGCAATCGGTTTCGGACACGGGAGCCTCCTTGCGAGCAACGGCAACGATTAACTGCGCGGCAGGTGCGATTCGAGCAGCGCTGCGAATCGTTCCCCGGCCAAGGCTTTCAGTTCCTTTACGGTGATCTCCTGCCGACGCTCAAGGGTGAGCGAGGTGATGCGGCACTCGGGCATGCCGCAGGGGTTGATATTACCAAACGCTGACACGTCTGCAGCGGCGTTGAGCGAGAAGCCGTGCATGGAGACCCAGTGTCTGACGCCGACGCCGATGGCGGCGATCTTGCCGTGGGGGGTCCAGACGCCGGTCTTGCCCGGAACGGTGAAGCCCGCGACGCCGAGGCTGGCACAAAGCTCCACCAGGAATTGTTCCAAGAAACGAAGGTAGCGGTGCAGGTCGCGCCCGCGCCGCCCCAGGTCGAGAATGGGATAACCCACCAGCTGCCCCGGCCCGTGGTAGGTGACGTCGCCGCCGCGGTTGACGCGGTGCGCCTCTATCGCCGGGTCGAGCACGTTGCCGGGATTGCCTCCGGCGCCGATGGTATAGACGGGGTGGTGTTCCAGCAGGAGCAGCGTCTCCGCCCCTCCTTTTTGTACCTCGAGCACCAGGTGATCCTGCAGCGCGAGCGCCTCCCGGTACTCGATCAGGCCGGCATCGCGGACGACCATGTCAGCCGTGGATGGCGCGCTTGTCCAGATCGAGCGCCGCCTCCTTCATCACCTCGGAGAGGGTGGGATGGCCGTGCACGGTGAGGGCGATGTCTTCGCCGCTGCCGCCGAAAGCCATCACGGTGACCGCCTCGGCGATCATGTCCGAGGCGCGCGGCCCCAGGATATGCACGCCCAAGAGCCGTCCCCCTTCCGCCTCGGTGAGGAGTTTCACGAACCCTTCGGTCTCGTCCATGCACTTGGCGCGGCCGTTGGCGATGAAGCTGAACTTGCCGGTCTTGTAGGCGATTCCCTCTTCCTTGAGGGCCTCCTCGGTCTTGCCCACCGAGGCCGCCTCGGGCCAGGTATAGCAGACGCCGGGGATGCAGCCGTAATCGACCTGGCTCGGCTCGCCGTGCATCCTTTCAACGCAGACCGCCCCCTCTTCCATCGCCTTGTGCGCCAGCATGGGACCGGCGATGAGGTCGCCGATGGCGTAGATCCCGGCGACATTGGTGGCGTAATCGGCATCGACGCGGATGCGGCTGCCGTCCATGGCGATGCCCAGCCCCTCGAGGTTCAACCCTGCCGTGAGCGGCCTGCGTCCCACCGCCACGAGGACCTTGTCGCACGAGATCTCCCGGGTCTCCCCCTCGGCCTCGACGCGCGCCACGAGCTTGCCGTCTTTCTTTTCGACCGCGGCCACCTTGGCGCCCAGCATGAAGGTCATCCCCTGCTTCTTCAGGGAACGCAGCAGGGCCTCGGCCACCTGCCCGTCGCTGCCGGCGACCAGCCGGGGGAGAAGTTCCACCACGGTCACCTTGGCCCCCAGGCGCAGCCAGACCGAGCCGAGCTCCAAGCCGATGTAGCCGCCACCCACCACCAGGAGATGCTCCGGGACCGCCGGGAAGGAGAGCGCCTCGCGGGCGCTGACCACCGATTCGCCGTCAAAGGGAAGGGTCGGGATCTGCACCGCTTCGCTGCCGGTGGCAAGGATCACCTTCTTCGCGCTGATCACCCTGGTCTCCTCGCCCTTCACTTCGACCCGGTGCGTGCCGTTCTCGGGGGAGAGCAGCGTCCCGGTGCCGAGGAAGCTGACGATCTTGTTTTTCTTGAACAGGAAGGCGATGCCGTCGGTGAGCTTCTTCACCACGTCGTCCTTGCGGGCCATCATCTGGCCGAGGTTGAGCGTTGGCGGCTGCACCTCGATGCCGTGGGCGGCGAAGCGGTCCCTGGCCAGGTGATAGAGCTCGCTGGAGTCGAGGAGCGCCTTGCTGGGAATGCACCCCTCGTTCAGGCAGACGCCACCCATGGAGTCGCGTTTTTCCACCACGGCCACCTTCATGCCGAGCTGTGCGCCCCTGATGGCGGCGACGTATCCGCCGGGGCCGGCGCCGATGACGATGAGATCAAAGGTTTCTTCTGACATCTTTTCCCTCCAGATGTTGAATCAAATCCGTTGCCGCTAGCATTCCAGCAGCATCTCCTCCGGGTCCTCGATGTATTCCTTGACCCGCTTCAGGAAACCGACGGCGCCCTGGCCGTCGACGATGCGGTGATCGTAGGAAAGGGCAACATACATCATGGGGCGGACCACCACCTGGCCATCCACCACCACCGCGCGCTCCTGGATGTTGTGCATGCCGAGCACGCCGGACTGGGGCGGGTTGAGAATGGGGGTGGAGAGCATGGAGCCGTAGATGCCGCCGTTGGAGATGGTGAAGGTCCCCCCCTCGAGGTCGGCAAGGGCGATGCGGTTGGTGCGGACCTTTTCCGCGAAGCCGGCGATGGCCTGCTCGATCTGCGCCAGGCTCAGTTTTTCGGCGCTCCGCACTACCGGCACCACCAGTCCGCGCTCGCTCCCCACCGCGATGCCGACGTCGCAGTAGTTGTGGTAGACGATGTCGCCGCCGTCGATGCTGGCGTTGACGTCGGGGAACTCCTGCAGCGCGGCGCAACAGGCGCGCACGAAGAGGGACATGAAGCCGAGCTTCACGTTGTGGCGCTTCTGGAAGTGCTCCCCGTGCTTCTTCCTGAGCTTGATCACCTCGCTCATGTCGACCTCGTTGAAGGTGGTGAGCATGGCGGTGTGCTGGCGCACCGAGACCAGGCGCTCGGCGATCCGCTTCCTGATCTGCGACATCGGCTTGCGCACGACGCGCCCGGATTGGTCTGCGGGTGGCACGGCAGCCGTGGCCTGCTGGGCGGGTTCGGGGATCGCGGCCGGTTTGGGCGCCGCGACGGGTGCGGCCGGGGCGACCGGCGCAGCCGGAGCCTCGGGCTCGGCGGCCTCAGCCCGTGCGCCCTGGGCCTTGATGACATCCTCGTTGGTGATGCGGCCGCCGCGCCCGCTCCCCTGGACCGCGCCCGGCTCGACCCCCAACTCGCGCGCGAGCTTTCTTCCCGAGGGTGACATGGGTGCGGCCGTCCCCGGCTTCGCCTCGGCCTTGGCGGTGGCGGCGGGCTTGCCGGCGGGTTTCACGGCAGCGGCGCCCTTTCCTTCCGCCTGCGCCGATTCGGCGGCCTGGCCGCGCGCGTCGACAGTGCCGATGACGGCGCCGATCTTAACCGTCTCGCCTTCCGCCGCGGTGATGTTCAGCACGCCGTCCGCCTCCGAGGTCACTTCGAGGGTGATCTTGTCGGTCTCGATCTCGCAGAGCGGCTCGTCCTTGGAGACGACGTCCCCCGTCTTCTTGAGCCACCTGGCGATGACCGCCTCGTACACCGACTCGCCAACCGCGGGCACCTTGATATCCATGCGCTTCTCCCTTCTCTTTAAAAGCCGTTCTACGTTCTATGTTCTATGTTCTACGTTGACGGCTTTAACTCGTTGGCGTTCTGCGTGTCGCGGTACTACATTGAAAGACACCGCACAGTCATGGTTTGCGGGGTTAACGTAGAACTTAGAACGTAGAACATAGAACGTGTTTCAGATTTTGAGAGCTTCGTCCACGATGCGCTCCTGCTCGACGCGGTCCAGACGGTGCGAGCCGGAGGCGGGCGCTGCGGCATCGGGACGGCCGACGTACCTCGGCACGGTCCCCAAAAGCTCGTAGAGGGGCTCGTGAATGAAACGCCACGCACCCATGTTGCGCGGTTCCTCCTGGACCCAGGTGAACCGGGCGCCGGAGGGGTAACGCTGCAGCTCGTCGCGCAACTGCTCGACGGGAAGCGGATAGAGCTGCTCGATCCGCAAGAGCGCGTGTCCCTGCAACTGGTCCTTCCTGATCCGCCCCAGGAGGTCGTAGTAGATCTTGCCGCTGCAGATCAGCACCTGCCGCACCGCCTCGCCCACGGCAGGCTCCGCGATCACTTCCCGGAAGCTGCCGGAGCTGAGCTCCTCGAGCCGGGAGACGCAATCGGGATGACGCAACAGGCTCTTCGGGGTGAAGAGGACCAGCGGCTTGCGAAAGGGCTGCAGCATCTGGCGGCGCAGCACGTGGAAAAGTTGCGCCGGCGTGGTGGGGTAGACCACCTGAATGTTCCCCGCCGCGGCGAGCTCGAGGAAGCGCTCGATGCGGGCACTGGAATGCTCCGCCCCCTGCCCCTCGTAACCGTGCGGCAGCATCAGCACCAATCCGCTGGAGCGCTCCCACTTGGCCTCGCCGCTCACCAGGAACTGATCGATGATGACCTGCGCGCCGTTGGCGAAGTCGCCGTACTGGGCCTCCCAGATGGTGAGCGCGTCGGGGGCCTCGAGGGAATAGCCGTACTCGAAACCGAGCACCGAGAACTCGGCGAGCATGCTGTCAAAGGCGCAGAAGCGCGCCCCCTTCTCCAGCACGCTGCAAAGGGGCAGGTAGGTCTCCCCGGTCTGCTGGTCGAAAAGGGTTGAGTGACGGTGGCTGAAGGTGCCGCGACGGACGTCCTGGCCGGAAAGCCTGATCGAGACGCCCGAGGAAAGAAGCGAGGCGTAGGCGAGGGTCTCGACGTTACCCCAGTCCAGCGGTCCCCCCTTGATGGCGGCGTCCTGGCGCTTTTGCAGCACCGCGGCGACCTTGGGGTGCGGCTGGAACCCCTCGGGGATCCGCGCCAGTTGCTCGGCAAGCTCCAGGAGGGTGGCGGCGGCAACGGCGGTGGGAACGGCCACCTTGGCGACTCCGGGCTTCATCCCGCTCCAGCGGGCCAGGAAGGCGGACTCGACCGGTGCGGCCTGCCGCTCGCCGGCCTGCGCCAGGCGCTGCACCACCTCGTTCTCGATCGCCTTCAGCTCCTCCTCGGGGACCCCTTCGGCGAGGAGCTCCATCTCGTAGAGCGAGTGCAGCTGCGGACGGAGCTTGATCTGCTGGTACATGAGCGGCTGGGTGAAGTAGGGCTCGTCCCCTTCGTTGTGCCCGTGCCTGCGGTAGCAGATCACCTCGACCACCACGTCCTTGCGGTAACGATCCCGGTAGGCGACCGCCAGCTCGGTGACGTGCACCACCGACTCGGCGTCGTCCCCGTAGACGTGGAACACGGGGGCCTGGACCATCTTGGCGACGTCGGTGGCGTAGTGGGTGGAGCGGGCATCGGCGGCGCTGGTGGTGAAGCCGATCTGGTTGTTGAGCACGATATGCAGGGTGCCGCCGGTCCGGTACCCGGCCAACTGGGAGAGGTTCAGCGTCTCCGCGACCACCCCCTGCCCTGAGAAGGCGGCGTCGCCGTGGATCAGCAGCGGCAGCACCCTCCCCTCCCCCTCGTCGCCGATGCGGTCCTGGCGGGCGCGGCATTTCCCCTGCACCACCGGATCGATCGCCTCCAGGTGGCTCGGGTTGGAGGTGAGCGTGAGATGTACGGTGCCGCCCCCCTCGACGGGGAGGTCGACCGAGAAGCCCTTGTGGTACTTGACGTCCCCCTCGCCCACCACGCCGTACTCCGCGTTGTCGGAGAACTCGGCGAACATGTTCTCGTAGGGCATCCCGAAGATGTTGCACAGGACGTTCAGGCGGCCGCGGTGCGGCATGCCGAAGATGACGTCGGTGACGCCGAGCGAGGCGGCCTTGGCGACGGCGGCATCGAGCAGCGGAATGAGGATGTCGCCGCCTTCCAGGGAGAACCGGGTCTGGCCGGGGAACCTCTTGTGCAGCTCACGCTCGAAGAGCGCGGCTTCCTTGAGCTTTTTGAGCAAGAGCAGCCGCTGCTCGGGCGTGAAGAAGCCGCGGTTGCCGCCCGGCTCCATGCGGTCGATGAGCCATTGGCGCTCGTCCGGGTCCTGGATGTGCATGAATTCGACGCCGACCGAACCGCAGTAGGTGCTGCGCAGCACCTGCAGGATCTCCTTGAGCGTGGCGCTGCGTCTCATGAAGCGCCTGGTGACGAAGGTCGTGTCGAGGTCGGCGGGCTCCAGCCCGAAGGCGGAAAGGGAAAGCAGAGGATGCTCGATCTGGCAGGGGGAAAGCGGATCGGTACAGGCGAGGAGGTGCCCGATGTCCCGGTAACGGTAAATGAGAGACTGGACGGCGGACTGTTTCAGCGCCTCGTCCCCCCCGGGGGCCACCGAGGCGCCGGCAGGCCGCGCCTCGGCCAGTTCAAAGCCGGTGAAGAATGCGCGCCACTCCTCGGAAAGCTGCTGCGGGTCGCGCCTCCACAGCTCGTACTGGCTCTCGATCCACTGGGGGGTCAGGTTTTCTAATATGCCCATCTATCCGCTCCTTTTCATGAACAAGGTGAGAGTGTAGCAGATGGGGTCCTCGTTTCAAGCCGAGCGCTTCTTGGCGTAGCGCCAGACCTGTACCTTCTCCAGGGTGATCATGCCGCCGTCCATCATCGTCTCCACGGTCGGGAGAACCGCCTCCACGCGCGCCCTCGCGTCGACCACCTCGATCACCATGGGGAGGTCGGTGGAGAGCCGCAACAGGCGGTCCGTGTGGTACATGCTGTGCGCCCCGAACCCGGCCACGCCGCGCAGCACGGTGGCCCCGGCGAAGCCCTCGGTGCGGAACAGTTCCACCAGCGCCTCGTACAGCGGGATGTGCTTGTACTTGTCCCGCTCTCCAATGAAGATCCTCAGCAGCACCTGCTCACCGAGCATCCCTTTTCTGTCACTCTCCTGGCTCATGTCCCTGTCCTTCATATGTCGCTCCTTGGGGAATAGTATGTTTCAAAGCGGTGCTTCACGGCAGCTGCGCCGGGAGGAGCTCCGCAGCGCGGCCCCGCGCGAGATGCCGGTGGTGTTGGGGGCCGCACAGGCGGCCTAAGGCTTGGCTTTCTTGGCCTGAAGCTACAGCCAGCGCGCCACCATGATGCCCAGCCAGGTGCAGAGAAGGCAGGACAGCACGCTCAGCATGATGTTGGCAAAGGCCAGCAGCAGCGCTCCCTCCTCGATGAGACGGAAGGTTTCCAGGCTGAATGTCGAAAAGGTGGTAAGCCCGCCGAGGAAGCCCACGGTGAGGGCGAAACGGAGCGTGGGGGGGACGAGGGCGCTCCTGATGGAAAACTCCATGATGAGTCCGATCAGGAAGGCGCCGATCACGTTGACGGCAAGGGTGCCATAGGGGAAGGCGTTGCCGCAGACCCGGTACACGAAGCCGGAGAGAAAATAGCGAGACAGACAGCCGAGCGCGCCCAGAAGGGCTATGTAGATCACCTGCTCCATTGAAAAACCGTAGTGCCGTAGGCTAGAAGGTCCAGCCCAGCCTCATCCCGAAGATGTCGGAGGAGGAGTCGGGCTGGAAGTACGCGGTCCCCTGCACCATCTTGAGATCGGACTGGTGGAAACGGAACCCCTCGTAGTAAAGGTTGAGGCTCAAGGAGCGATAGGAGGCGCCAGCCTCGGCGAACCCGCTCCACCTCCCCTTGGGACGGAAGGTGGTTTCGCCGCTGCCGGCGAAGTCGACGGTGTTGCCCACGTAAAAGGGGTACTTGGCGCCGCCACAGGCGGTCATTTTCACCCCGGCCGCGGTGGTCGCGGCACGGGCTCCCACCCGGCCGTACCCCATGGTCCAGGCCTCGGTATAGCCGGAGACCGGTGTGCCGTCGGGGGTGCTGGAATCCTGCAGGTCCCTCAGCCAATAGCGATAGCCGAGGCCGCCGAAGGGCTCGACGACCAGGGCCGCGGAGCGCAGGCGGTAGCCGACATCCACCTCCGCGTTGGCGCCGAGGTAGGTGACATGGGTGCGCACCGGGGCCGGATCGGGCGCCTGCGTCTCGCCGCGATAGCCGACCTCCGCCCCGAAGAGCTCCCCCTTCCCTCTCAGGGTGAGGGAGGCATCGGTCACGGACCCGACCCGCGCGCCCACGGAGAAGAGCGGTCCCTCTTCCTTCAACAGCCTCCTGCCGTTGATGCGCTCCTGCCAGGTGAAGTACTGCGTGGAAAAATACGGCGTCAGTTCTTCCAGCGTTGCCGCAGCGGCTGGCAGGGCGCAGCAAAGGACGATGACGACGAACAGGAGTGTCCTCATTGCATCCTCACGGTCAGGCGGGTGTCTCTTCTTTTTTCTTGCGCGGAGCCCTGGTCTTCTTGGGCTTCTCCTCTGTCGCCGCGGCGGGTTCAGCCGCTTTCCTGGCGCGCTTGGCGGGAGCCTTCTCCTTGTCCTTTGCCGCCGGGGCGGGCTTCGACTCGGCAACGGGGGCGCCGGCGCCGGTTTCCTTGGACGCCTTGACGGCCCTTGGCTGCTTCGGTTCCTTGGCCGTCTTGGTTGTCTTGGCGTCCTTGGCTTCCATGGCCACTTTCGGCGCCTTGGCCGCTTTCTCCTCTTGCGCCTCCCTGGGCGCCGGCGCGGCCTTGGGCTCCGCCTCTTTCACCTCTTTCGCCGCCTTTGGTTTCCCGGCGGCCTTGGCGGCCTTGGGTTTCGCAGCCGGTGTTTCGGCGGCCGCTGCCGTCGCCTCGCTCGCCGCAGGCTTGGCGCTCTTCTTCCTTTTCGCCTGGACCGGTTTTTCCTGCGGCGCTGCCGGCTCGGCGGCCGGTGTGGCGGCGGGTGCCGCCGGTGCCGCGGTGGCCTCCACGGCGCTCTTCGCCTTGCGTGGAGCACGGGCCTTCTTCTCGGGCTTGGCCGCCTCGACTGGCGCGGATTGGCCCGGCTGCGAGTGGTGCGATGCGGCCGCCTCGGTCGGAGCGGTCGCGGCCGCCACGCTGGCGGCAACCACCTCGGGCGCGCCCTCGGTCGCGGCACCCTTGCCACGGCCCCTTCTCTTGCGCGCGGGCTTCTTCTCGGCGGCCTCGCCAGCCTCGGCGACCGGCACGGCCTGCACCGGTGCGGCGGCCGCCGGCACCTCGCCGGCGTCCTGCGGGAACTCGCCCTGCTTCTGCTCGCCCGCCAGCGCCTCGTGGCCACCCTTGCCGCGCCGTCTCTTGCGGCGGCGCTTCTTCTTCACCTCTTCGCCCGGCTCATGATGCTCATGATGCTCATGATCTGCGCCCTGCGCCGCAGCCTGCTCCACCACCGCGCCCTCTTCGGGCAGTTCGGCGGGAGCTCCGCCGTGAAGCTCGACGGTCGCCTCCGCGGCGTGCTCGGCACCCCCCTCGGCGGCTCCACCCTTGCCCCGCTTGCGCTTGCGCCGGCGCTTCTTCTTGTGCTCCTCCGGCTCCGCCTCCAGCGTCACCACCTGCGACGCGCCGGTGGGCTCCTCGATCAGCGCGACCGGCACCGCCTCGGCGGCGTGCGCTACGGCCTCCGGCTCCTGGGCCTTTTTCCCCTTCTTCTTTTTCTTGCGCCCGTCGGCGGGCTCCGCGGCCGGCTGCTCCTCCTTGGCCAGGGCCTTCACCTGGTGCGGTTTTTCCTGCGGCAGTTCCTCCTGCGACACTTTCTCCCGCTTGACCAGTTCGAGCTCCATCTGGTTCAACAGGTAGGACGGCTTCCCCTTCACCGTCACCTCGATGTCGTAGTCGTTCTCGATCTGGGAAAGTTCGTGACGCTTGCGGTTCAGGAGGTAGTAGGCCACCTCGAGCGGCAGGCTCCCCACCACCTCGCCGATGGTTCCCTTGGCGGCGGCGGCGTGCACCTTCCTCAGGAAGGAAAGGGCCATCGCCTCGACCGACTTCACCTTGCCCCTGCCGTCGCAGTGCGGACACTCCAGCGTGCTGGCCTGGTTCAGGGTCTGGCGGATGCGCTGGCGGGACATCTCCAGGAGCCCGAACTCCGAGATGCGCGCCACGTTCACCCGCGCCTTGTCCGCCTTGAGGGCGTTCTTGAGGGTCTTCTCCACCTCGGCGTTGTGCTTTCTGTCGCGCATGTCGATGAAGTCGATGACGATGAGCCCCCCCAGGTCGCGCAGCCTGAGCTGGCGCGCCGCCTCCTCGGCGGCCTCCAGGTTGGTCTTGAAGGCGGTGTCCTCGACCCCCTTCTCGCCGGTGGACTTGCCCGAGTTGACGTCGATGGAGACCAGCGCCTCGGTCGGCTCGATGAAGATGGAGCCCCCGGATTTGAGCGGCACCTTCTTCTCGTAGATCAGGTCGATCTGCTCCTCCAACTGGTAGCGCGAGAAGATGGGGCGCTTCTCCTGGTGCATCTTGACCAGCTTCTCGAAGGCGGGATCGATCTCCTTCAAGGCGTCGCGCACGTCCTTGAAGACGTCCTTGCTGTCGACCAGGACCTCGTCGATGTCGGCGGAGAAGTAGTCGCGGATGGTGCGGATGATCAGCGCGGACTCCTGGTAGACCATGCCGGCCCCCTTCATCCCCGCCCCTTGCGCCCGGATCCCCTCGTACAGGGCGATCAGGCTGTCCAGGTCCTTTTGCAGCTCGTCGCGGGTGCGCCCCATCGCCTCGGTGCGGATGATGTAGCCGTACCCCTCGGGGATGGTCATCTCGGCGATGATTTCCTTGAGCTTCTTGCGCTCACCCTCGGCTTCCACCTTGCGGGAGATGCCGGAGGAATCGCTCCCCGGCATGAGCACCATGTAGCGCCCCGGCAGCGAGATGTAGGTGGTGAGGGCCGAGCCCTTGTTGTCGCGCTCTCCCTTCTCCACCTGGACGATCAGTTCCTGCCCCCTCCTGAGCACCTCCTGGATGCGCGGGCGGCGATGGCGCTGTTCCTCGGGGATGTCCTCACGCCACTTCCAGTTCTCCGGGTGCAGCTCGCCCATCTGCAAAAAGCCGAGCTTCTTGAGCCCGATATCCACGAAGGCGGCCTGCAGTCCCGGCTCAACGCGGACCACCACCCCCTTGTAGATGTTGCCGCGCGTCTGTTCGTTGCCGGCAATCTCGACATCCAGGTCCACAAGGCGACCGTCCTCGACGATCGCCACCCGCGCCTCTTCTGCGTGAAGCGCATTGATCAGCATCTTCTTTGACATATATACGTTGTTCCCTTTCCTTTAGGGGTCGCGGGAGCCGGTCCCATCAGGACCACGGCACCCATCACGCCCAGTTTGTGATCACGCCGGCAGGGCCGGTCGTGTCTTCTCTTATATGCATCCCCGATAAGGAGCCGGGGCTGGCAAGATTAATGAAAACCGAGTGATTATAGCAGAGTTTTTTTCTCCCGCACCATAAAAAAGCATAGTGACCACGCGGCATTGTACCGCGCCGGTCCGTCCCCGCGCGCCTTAGCGCCCTGACGCCCCTTTGCCCATGAGGACGCGGAAGCGGCGGCGCACATGAAATACTCCGCCGTTTCAACCCCTTAGCGCGACCGGCCCCTTCGGGTGCGGCCACCCGGCGGAGCGGCCGCGAAGGAATGCGACGCCGGCCGCGGTGTGCGAAAAAGGAGGGGCACGCGGCGCCGCACACCTCCGCCGCGAACGCGCCCCCATGCCACATCACGGGACCGCCTCCCGCATTTACCTGTTTATGGCGCTCAAGAATTGTGTTATGGATTCCTCTGCCGGCCACTGCCGGCCTGATCACGCCGAGGTAGCGCCATGCAGGAAACCAGAATCGACGCCACAGCGCTCAACCCGATCTACCTGGAAATGGGTGCCGCGGTCCAGGATTGCCAGAGGATCGAGCTCTACATCTCCTTCATCGTCACGCTCCTGATCGATCTGAGCGACGGCGACCTTACCGAGGAGGAGTTCCGCGGCTCCATGGAGTCGCTCGGGGCCCAGACCATGGGGCGCCTCATGGAGGAGATCAAGCAGAAGGTCGGTTTCACCGACGATTCGGTGCACGCGCTCCGAAGGGCCTTGAAGGCGAGGAACTTCCTGATCCACCGCTTCTACAACGAGCGCTCCGACCTGCTTTTGACCAACGAGGGGCGCGAAAAGGCGCTCCGGGAGATCCGCGCCAAGAGGTCGCAGCTCAACACCGCCAACGCCATGCTCGATCCGGTGATGAAGGACCTGATCAGGTTGAAGGGGATAGACATGGACCAGGTCAGGACGGAGCTGGAACAACGATTCGAGACCTGAAGAGGATTCACAAGGAGAAGATTGATGCTGCGCGATTCCCAAACCATCGGCACCATGGCCCACGTCATCCAGCTCTCGGTCGCCCCCGTGTTTTTGCTCACCGCGATCGGCACCATGCTGAGCGTGATGACCAACCGGCTGGCGCGGGTCATCGACCGCGCCCGTTTCCACGAGGGGAAACTGGAGCACGCCGAGCCCGAGGCGGCCCCCCGGCTGCATGCCGCCCTCGCCGTCCTCAAGCGCCGCGCCGACCTGATCGGCCACGCGATCTTTTTGTGCACCGCCACCGCCGTCTTGGTCTGCACCGTCATCGCCATGCTCTTCATCGGCGACTACCTGCGCTACGACATCTCGCTTCCGGTCGCGCTTTTTTTCATCATTGGTATGATCCTCATGGTGTCGGGGCTGGTCTGCTTCCTGCGCGAGATCTTCATCGCCAAGGCGAGCCTCCAGATCGGCCCGAACCAGGATATCAGCCGGCGCCACTGAAAGCGCCGGAGGAGGGAGCAGATGGACCTTCCCGTCTTCGACAGCCACTTCCATATCATCGACCGCCGCTTTCCCCTGGTGGAGAACCAGGGCTACCTCCCCGACGACTTCACCTGCCATGACTACCTGCGCCGCACGGCGGCCATGAACCTCGCTGGCGGCGCCATCGTCTCCGGCTCCTTCCAGGCCCTTGACCAAACCTACCTGGAAGACGCCCTGGCCACGCTGGGACCGCGCTTCGTGGGGGTGACCCAGCTCCCCGCCGGCGTCAGCAACGAAGAAATACTGCGCCTGGACAACCTCGGGGTGCGCGCGGTGCGCTTCAACATCAAGCGCGGCGGATCGGAAAAGGTGGAGCACCTGGACCGGATGGCGCGCCGGGTCCATGAACTGGCAGGGTGGCACGTCGAGCTCTACGTCGACTCCCGGCAGCTCCCCGGGCTCGCCCCCATCCTGGCGGCGCTTCCCGCGGTCAGCATCGATCACCTCGGGCTCTCCGGGAGCGGCCTCCCCGCCCTGCTGGCACTGGTGGAGCGCGGGGTCCGCGTCAAAGCCACGGGCTTTGGCAGGGTCGACTTCGGCGTCGCCGGCGCCCTCCGGGACATCTGCCGCGTCAACCCCGACGCCCTCATGTTCGGCACCGACCTCCCCTCCACCCGGGCGCCGCGCCCCTACCAGGACCAGGACCTGCGTCTCATACTCGACACGCTCGACATCGATCAGGCCCGGAAGGTTCTTTGCCAAAACGCGATCGAGTTCTATCGCCCCGCTTCCAGTAAAGCGGCGCCGAATAATTAACCCTTCTTTACCGTATTAGTCCAAAATAATTTTGACGTTTGCAGGAATTTGTATTAAAAACAAACAGCGTCCAACACTTCAGATTCAGGCGGTATGGCTACATCCAGTTTTTTGAAACATGATATATTGACCCTCATTCATAAACATGGATATTGAATGGCCGAGATCTTCTTCATTGCCAGTGATGAACGTGCACTTGATCTTATCGAGAGCCTGCGGATCCAGTCTCCGAAAAGCCTCACCTTTGAGACGGACCTTCCTAGTGCCATCAGGAGGCTGCCCAAGGAGCACCCCCGCTACGTTTTCATCCAGAGCAGCCTGGACGGGATCCCTTGCGAGGAGATCGCGACCCAGACCCGGGAGCTGGTGACCGACCCCTCCGTGCAGTTGATCCTTCTCGACGAGAACGGGACGCCGGGGCGCCTCCCCGCCGGCTTTGACCGCTCTTTCAGCCTCGCCCTCCCCACCTCGCGCCTGAGCGCCGAGGTGCTGCAGCTGCTGACGATGGAAGTCGTCGCCGAAATATCACCCAAGTCCCCAACCGATTTTTCCGACCTCTCCGACCTTGCCGACATCCCCGACCTTTTCACCATGGAGGAAAGGCCCGAGTTCGAGATACCCGACTTCGACGACGGCGCCTTCGAGCCGCATCTCGCCCCGCTGTGGCCGGTCCAACCCGAGACCCGACCGGTGAGTGACGCGGCAAAGGGGTCGACGGCAGCCCCGCGTGCGGCCAAAGAGGCGGACGCCGCTCCCACCGAGGAGATCGGCTTCTTCGTATCGGAGCCGGCACCGCCCCCCCCGCCTGCGCGGCCGTCGCGGCAGGAAGCTCCGACGGCGCCGGTCATCCCGGCAGCCGAGGAGCCGCAGGCGGGTCAGGAAGCGACCGCTGAGCCCCCCGCCAAAGCGTCCAAACACCCGAAGTCTCTGTACCCGACCCCCGACCAGATCTACCGTAAGCCGCCCGAACTCTGCGGGGAAGCCCTGGAAGAAGATGACACCGAGCCAGCCCCCGAGGCGGCCGACGGCAGGAACAGCGGCACCCTCGTCAAGGGGCTCGCGATCTTCGGCGTCGTGGCGCTCGCCCTGGGCGTGGTGGTCTGGCAGCGATCGAAGCCGGAACCGGCGCGGCCTTCGCCCGGGACCACCACGGCGGCCACGGCACCCGCACCGGCAGCGCCCCCCCCGACCGCCGCGACGCCCCGACCCGCTGCGACGCCCCAACCGGCACCGGCGACAGCCCAACCCGCACCGACTGCGCGGCAGGGACGCGACAGCCTGCCCCATTTTGTCCCCGCCGTTCCCGCCGACGCCGCCTACGCCGCCGCCCACCCGGGGTGGGAGCTGTACCGGGGGGACGGGAAGCAATTCAGGATCTACCGGGAGCAGGGCAAGCTCAGGGCCATCCAGGTGCTGGCCGAGGGGGGACGCGAGCTCGACGAGAGCCTGATGGGGAGCTACTTCAAGGAAGCGACCGGAGCCAACCTCCCGGGCAAGGGCGAGGCGCGCGAAGGAAAGGGGCTCGTCATCGAGACCAGAAAGGCCGGCAACGGTGCCGAAATCGCGATCTACCGGGACGCCTCGGAGCGGCGCATCCGCGGCCTCGTGCTGCAGTTGCCGGACAGCGGTCACAAGTAGGCGCATCGAACGCTTTTAAAACATCCACCTCACTTTGTAGTGTCATGCTATCGCCTACGGCGGTAACCATTTTGGGAGTTTGCATGCTGGTTAGTCTCGACAAGAAACAACTGGGCCTGGCCCTTATCCTGCTGGGCGCTTTTCCGTTAACCTCCTACTCCATCGACAAGAAGTTCGAGATCGAACCTGCGGCGCTGGCCAAGAAGTACCCCATGCCGGCGCCTCCCGCCCAGAAAGCGAAGCCGGCGCCAAAGCCGTCCGGCACGGTGACGTACAAGGTGAAGCGCGGCGACTTCCTGTACCGGGTGCTGGCCAGGGAGTACGGCATCACCGGCGACCGCGCCGACGCGGTGGCCTACCGGGTCAAGTCGGCCAACCACCTCACGGACATCCGCAGGCTGCGGGTGGGGACCACGCTGTTGATCCCGCTGGACGCGACCGAGCATATCGGCAAGTCGAAGCCCCGTCGTGCAGTCAAGGTCGCCGCCAAGTCGGGCCGGGGTGCCGCGCCGGAGGCGAAAGGCAAGGGCGGCACCATGATGTTCTTCAAGGCCCCGGTGTCGCGGCCGGAGGGTCTGCAGAGCGCGACGTACAACCCCGAAACGGTGCAGGACGCGGCGAAAGTCTGGCCGCAGCTGGTCCCGAACGCCCCCTCCAGCAAGGCCCAGCTCGATTACCTTTCCAGCGCCTTCTCCCTCTCGCTCGATCCGCAGCGGTACCCGGTGCTGGCGGCGCAGGACGGCGGCACCATCCTGGTCGATGCCGGCGCGTCGCTGCCGCCGCTGATCAAGTCGCTGCTCCAGGAGAAAAACCCGCAGTTGACCGTGGTCTCCGAGCGTCCCGACAATCCGCGCGCCTTTTACCGCGCCCTGCTGAACGCCGCCCGCTTCTATTCCTTCGAGGAGGACTTCCTGGTCGACTTCGGCACCGACTGCAAGGTGATCGTCCAGGCCGACTTCAAGATCGAGAAGAGCCAGGACAGCCTGCTGCGCCAGGACATCACCCTGCTCAAGGTCCCGGGCAAGCGCCCGGCCACGCCGCAGGCTCTGGTACGCCTGCTCGCCTCGCACGGCTTCAAGCTGGTGGAGACGCCCTCGACCGCCCCCATCATCACGGGGAGGCCGGACGACAGCGTGCTGTACCAGATCCCGGAGAAGGATCCCAGGGGGATCGCGGACGCGCTCCTGGAAGCCCTCGGCATCCGGTTCCAGGCCGACAAGAGCATCGACCTCTACGCCGACGACAACAACGGCGTGCGGCTGGAGATCCCCGTGTACCGCTACTTCGAGAAGAACGGCAAGCGCTACGTGCTGGCGCGTTTCCAGGGAGACCCGCTCGGCGACTCGCTCACCAACCTCTTGGAGGGGAAGGGTTACCAGGTGATCCCGGTGCAGGACCACGACGATTTGCAGAGCCTGTCCGACAAGCTGCTGAACCGGCTGGACGTCGCCGGGCGCTATGGCGAGCAGGAACTGTGGTCGCTTTGGGAGAAGGGATACGGGGTGCGCATGCCTGGCGTCATGCTCAACGACGCCAAGGGGGGGAGGATCTTCATCACCGACCGCAAGGTCGATCCGCTGGTGCGGGAGCTGGCGAAATTGAACGGCTACCGTCAGGAAACCCGGTAGCCGCGTGGTGACTTCTCAGTAGCCGGGCTAGTCCCGGCCGAGCTGCTTGTAGGCGTTTTGCAGAAGCTCCATCTGGTCGCGATTCATGATGGCCAAGAACCACTTCTGGTACGACTCGGTGAACTGCACCACCTTTTCCATGGTGATGCGGTCCAGGGTCCGTTCCAGATCCATGGCGAGTTGGAGAGCCTCCCGGACCTCGGGGGGCTCTTCTTTTGCCAGCTCGAGCGAGGCGCGCACCTTGGCGAGGATCTCTTCGGCCTCCGCCAACTCCAGGTGCACCCCCGCGATCACATCGTCCAGCGCGAGCTTGCCGACCAGGGTCAGCAGCCTGGCCCGGTTTTCCCGCTCCAGGGCGCTCTTCAGCCAGATGTAAAAGATCTCCCGCTCGTCCTTGAACAGGTTGGCGAAATAGTGATAGAGCTCGGCGCAGGTGAACTCCGCCCTCTCGCATACCCCCAAGACCTGCCCCGCACCTGCCGCCACACGGAACGCCATCGCTTCTTGCATTTCAAAACCCTCCTATTCAAAAAACGTCATAAATACATATCATTACAAAAGGTTTCACCTCTGCCCGTCCAGTTCGCACCTGTAGCGGCAGGGTCTGTAGCGGAGCTTGGCGCTTCGGCTACTGGTGCCCCCGCGCGCGTGTCGCGGTGTCGGTGTGGGTCTGGAAGCGGGCGGAAGAGGTGGTAGTTACTCCCCGGATAAGTGCAGGAGGCAGTCCGCGCGGTACAGGGAGGCATCCGCGGCGAACCTGGAACGGGGAAACTTGCGTAAAAAATCGTTGAAGCGGGCCAGGGCCTCGCGGTAATCACGGTCGAGATAGGAGCGCTGGCTCCTCTGGAACAGGTCCTGTTCGCCCGGCTTGACGGACGTGCTTTCCACGGAGGCGGCATGCTTCCGGGTCGCCGACCGGCGTGCCGCAGTTCGGGGCTTGGCCTCCCCGGCCGGCACCGACTTCGCCGACTTCGCCGACCTGGCTGGCTTGACCGCCTGTCCCGCCGGCACCGGAACCAGCAGCTTCTCGCCGGGATGGATCAGGTCGGGATTCTTTATCTTGTTGAAGACGAGCATCTGCGGGAAGTAGTCGGATACCCCGATGTGCTTCCTGGAGAGCTTGGCGAGCGTGTCGCCGCGCTTGACCGTCACCGTGCGAACCAGGACACCATCCTTGGGAGACGCCGGTGCCTCAGCACTCGTGGCCTCCTTCGGCGTGTAGAGCAGCATCTCTTCGGCATGCCCGGCGGTGCCGCAGACAAGCAAAACGAGGCTGCCAAGGATGACGATGCGGCGGTTAGCCATCTTAGTACCTGTTCCCGAGAAGATCCTGGTAGGTCAGCGAGTTCTTCATCTGCACGCTGGTGCCGACGGCGATGCCCGGCTTCACGCGATAGGTTACCTTGATGTTGCGCTTTTCGCCAGCGCCGAGCTCGTCGAAGCGCCAGACATAGACACCGTTGTCGAACCTGCTGAAGGACGGATCCGCCGCGACCAGTTCGAGCTGCGCCGGAAGGACGCTCTGCAGGGTGACCTGCTTGGCCAGGTTGGAGCCGCGGTTGACGCAGTTGATTTCCAGCGAGGAGACCTCGCCCGGCTTCAGTTTGCCGCCGCGCGCGGCCAGGCTCAATTCCAGCACCGGGCGGGAGTAGGCCAGTTGCAGGTGGACGGCGGCGGAGCGGTCCGGTGCATTCTCCGACTCGAACCGGACCGAAGCGGAAGCCGCACCACCATCGGCCGCGCTGACCGGTGTCTCGATCTCGAGGACGACATACGCCTCTTCCTTGGGAGAGAGGGGGCCGACGTGGTTGATGATGGGTTCGCTGGTCTGGCGTTTGCCGTCCCGGTTCACGTCCTCGTAGAAGTTGTAGGTGGCATTGGCGGGAGCGTTCGCCTTGATGGAGAACACTTCGCGGACGTTGCCGGTGTTGGTGACGACCAGCGGCACCGAGACGGTCTGGCCGGGGATGACGACCAGCTTGCCGGCGCCGGCCCTGGCGGTGACGCCGCTCACCCTCTGCACGACGGTGGTGGCGGATACGAAGGATTCCTTCTTGTCCAGTTCGCCATTGAGGAGGTCCGCCCTGACGAGCAGCTCCTGGTCCGCGAGCGCCTCGTCCTTGAGACGGAAGGTGACGTTGAGGTCCTGGCTCTCGCCCGACTTGAGCCGCATGGCGTCCATGACCAGGGCGCCCTCTTCCTGCTTGAATCCCGACGGCAATGCCACCGGCTCGTACTGCGACGGGTAGTTGAGGCGGAAGGTTACGCCGCGAGCCGCCGCGCTGCCTATGTTGAGCAGGGAGACGCGGTAGGAAACCTTCTCGCCCGGCAACAGCCTGGTCTTATCGGTCTTCACCACGCCCCTGAGCAGCGGCGCGGAGGTGGTCATAGCGATCTCCCGGGTCTGCGACGCCTCCCTGGCGAAGGAGGAGGTGACCTTCACGGGGTAGCTGTTCTTCTGTCCGTCGATATTGGCGCGCGGGACGGTGCCGACTCCGAGCAACCGGAACTTCTCCCCGACGGCGAGGGTGGGAGTCTTGGCGATGGCGACATCCGGAGTGGACGCGGCGGCGAAGTGGAAGCCGTACTCCGGCGGGAAGCCGGATTCAAGATTGAAGCTGTCGCTGCCGTTCCCGGTATTGACGACCACCATGGGAATGGCAAACTGCTTGCCTGCCTCCAGCGTCTCCGCGGCAGCTCCGAGCTCGACATCGAGATCGGCGAACTGGGCCACCTCGATTTCGAAGACCTGGGTCACTTCTCCCGACGATGCGGTCGCGCCCGTCCCCTTGACTACCGGATACTGAATCCCCATCTGCAGCAGTTTCGCCGATGCGTTGGACGCGGCCGGGGTGCCGGGATAGCGATCGATGACGTCCTTGTAAGCTGCGATGGCCTTCTTGCGAAGAGCGGCCGACTTCCCTTTCTCGGCAGAGGCCTTCTTCGCCTTTGCGTTTTTCTTCACCTCGGTCTTCTGGGCGACAGCCTTCTCTGCGACAGCCTTCTCTGCGACAGCCTTCTCTGCGACAGCCTTCTCTGCGACAGCCTTCTCTGCGACAGCCTTCTCTGCAGCAGCCTTCTCTGCAGCAGCCTTCTCTGCAGCAGCCTTCTCTGCAGCAGCCTTGTCGGCGGCGGCTTTGTCGGCGGCGGCTTTGTCGGCTGCGGCTTTGTCGGCTGCGGCTTTCGCTGCTGCGGCCTTTTCAGCGGCTGCTTTCTCTATGACGGCTTTGTCTATCGCCGGTTGCGCAGCGGGTTTCGGCGCGGCAGCGATAGGCTGACCCTTCTGATATTTATCAGCGAGCTGGAGCAACTCGTCTTCGACGGTCGCTTTCAGCGGGCTCTCGGGATAGTCATGGAGGAACTGCGCCATGTACTTGCCGGCCTCGGCGTTGTTGCCGACCTTGTAGTGGGCCCTGGCGAGCCAGAAAATCGCCATGTCTTTGAGCGGCGTTTCCGGATACTTCTTGAGCAGCCCCGACATGTTGTCGATCGCGGTCTTATAGTCTCTTTTCTGATAGGCGTTGAACCCGGTGATGAAGATTTGTGAGTCGTCAGAATCGAGAGAAAAGGCGGGCGCGGGCAGAAGGAGCGCTATGAGAAGCAGGACTGCTGGAATTTTCGAGAATGAGGCACGGAAAATCTTATAAAGATGCACGTGTTGAACCTTTCCGGGCATAAGGTATAAAGCGTTGAACGTGTCGGAAAGTATCATCATAGACAACTATTGTCAACGCAGAATGGCCCCACTCCGAATCCCTGTCAAACCTGTGTTTGCGCTACTTTGGACCGTTTACCATGTGCAGAGAGACAGCCCCCTCCGGAGGTGACGAGAGGATGATGACAGGCTTTGAGCTGAACCGTTTTCGCTTTACCTGTAAGACGATTTCAGCTACAGAGATCTAGCCAATCCAGCAGCAGGGATAACTCATCCAGTCCGGGTACCAATGACACGTCTTATTCTCATCGGCATTTGTTCCGCCCTATTTTTCAGCAGCACCTTCGTTCTCAACCGCGCCATGAGCCTGCAGGGCGGTCACTGGATCTGGACGGCCAGTCTGCGCTACTTCTACATGTTCTTCATGCTGAGCCTTTGGCTGGTACTCGCGGGCAAGTCCCGCCTGCTCAAGGGAGTATTCACCGCGTTCCGGAGCAACTGGTTTTTCTGGACCATGGCCGGCAGCACAGGATTCGGCGTCTTCTATTCGCTGCTTACCTTCAGCTCCTCCTTCGCCCCCGGCTGGGTGGTGGCGACCACCTGGCAGTCCACCATCCTCGCGACGCCGCTGGTATTGCTGCTGTTCGGCAAGCGCGTCCCGATGCGCGGCATCATGTTCACCGCCCTGATCTTTATCGGCATCGTGCTGGTCACCTGCGAACAGGCGTCGGCCGCATCCATGCGGGAAACGATCTTGGGTGTGGTGCCCGTGCTGGTGGCGGCGGCAGCCTACCCGCTGGGGAACCAGCTGATCTGGGAAGCGCGTCACGGCAAGATCGCCAGGATCCCGGAAGCCAGCACGGCAATCCTCGACGACAGCGTGGCGCGGGTGCTGATCATGGTGCTCGGCTCGATCCCGTTCTGGATCGTGCTGACGCTCTGCGTGCAGCCTCCCGCGCCTTCGGGCGGGCAGTTGCTCAACACCGCCGTGGTCGCCGTATTCTCCGGCGTCATAGCCACCACACTTTTCTACAAGGCGCGCCACATCGCCGCGACGCCTTTCGAGCTTTCCGCCGTCGACGCCACCCAGTCCACCGAGGTGATCTTCTCCTTGCTGGGCGAGATCGTGTTCCTTGGCGGAGCCTGGCCGGGCGCGGCGGGGATGATCGGCATAACGCTTTCGCTGGTCGGGCTGGTCCTCTACGTGAGCTCCCAGACGGCAGCCGATTGAGATGATCCGCGGCGGACGCCGCTCCTACTATAGACCGGAGGTCGAGATGGCAATCAAGGAAGGTTGGCGCGGCAGGTTCTTCGAGGATTTTGAAGTAGGCGACGTCTATCCGCACCCGCTGGGGCGCACCATCACCAAGACGGACAACATATGGTTCACGCTGCTGACCCAGAACACGGCGCCGATCCACTTCGACCAGCACTACTCGGCGCAGACCGAGTTCGGCAAGCCGCTGGTCGACTCGACCCTCACCCTGGCCATCGTCACCGGTCAGAGCGTCACCGATATATCCCAGAACGTGTTCGCGAACCTCGGCTGGGACGAGGTCACCCTGCCCAACCCGGTTTTCGAGGGGGATACCCTCTACTCACAGTCGGAGGTCCTTGCCAAGCGGGAATCGAAGTCGCGGCCGAACATCGGCATCGTGACGGTGAAGACCACCGGCTTCACCCAGGGCGGCGACATCGTGATTAGCTTCAAGCGGACGCTGATGGTGTACAAGAAGGGGCACGAACCCAAGATCGCACGCCTGGAGCCCAAGGCTTAGCTAATTGACATCGTTGGCTGTTTTGACTACGATCCCAAGGCTGTATCAATCATCAGGGAGGCACGCGTTTATGAGTAGTAAACCGACCAGGGAAGCGACCTGGAAACTTGTCGAGGAATACCTGCCCAGCGACCAGATGAGAAGACACTCCCTCGCGGTGGAGGCGGTGATGCGCCACATGGCGAAGAAGTACGGCGAGGATGAGGAGATGTGGGGCCTGATCGGCCTGGCACACGACATCGACTACGAGCGCCATCCCGAGGAGCACTGCCACAAGGCGCCGGAGATCCTGAAAAGTGCCGGATGGCCGGAGGAGTATATCCGGGCGGTGGTTTCCCACGGCTGGGGGATCTGCAGCGACGTCGAGCCCCTCTCCAACCTGGAGAAGACCCTCTTCACCATCGATGAACTGACCGGCCTCGTGGCCGCCTCCGCGCTAGTGCGTCCCTCCAGGAGCATCCTGGACCTCCCGGTGAAGAGCGTTACCAAGAAGTGGAAGGACAAGGCGTTCGCCGCCGGCGCCGACCGTTCCATCATCGAGAAGGGAGCGGCCATGATGGGAGTGGAGTTGAACGAGTTGATCGCCGACACCATCGAGGGGATGAAGACCGAGGCGGAAGCCATCGGGCTCAAGGGGAACCTTTAAGTTACCCTGCGGAGGGAATCACCGGCCGGCACCTGTAGGGGCGAATAATCATTCGCCCCCCTTTGCCGCCCCCCTGTGCTCTCGCCCCGGCGGTGGTCAGGGCCAGAGCGCCGGGCAAATATATTTGCCCCTACAGGTCCCGTGCCGCGGAGGGGGGAGCGCTGGCAATTCGCCGCACTAACAACAGGAGGATCACCCATGTCTGCATTTCGCCCGCGCGGCCCAAGAAACGTCCCGCCCAAGAGCGCCGAGGAGATCGACGAGTTGGTGCGCAAGATGCGTGGCGAGCAGCAGCGCCCCGAGAACTACCGGGAGAAATCGCTCAAGCTGCATGGCTGGATCTGCGCCAAGTGCGGGCGCGAGTTCGAGCTCTCCAACCTGCACCTGTTGACCGTGCACCACAAGGACGGCAACCACAACTACAACCCGCCCGACGGCAGCAACTGGGAAAACCTCTGCGTCTACTGCCACGACGACGAGCACAGCCGCACCATCCTCGCGGACTACCTCGAGGGGAAGGACAAGAAGTAAAACCAAACCATTGGCCACGGAGAACATCTGAGGACTTCGGAGAAAACCGGGACTTATTGTTTTTGACTTTCTCAGATGTCCTCGGATTTTCTCCGTGGCTGACGGTTTTAGAAGGAAGGAAATACTCATGCTGCACCTGAAGAAACTGTCCAAGGATTTCGCGGGTAAACCGCTTTTCACCGAGATCAGCTGGCACCTGAAAAAGGGCGAGCGCGTGGGCCTCGTCGGCGAAAACGGCGCCGGCAAATCAACGCTCATGCGCATCATCGCCGGCGAGGTCGAGAGTAGCAGCGGCGAGATCCAGATCACCCGCGGCGGCACGGTCGGCTACCTGCCGCAGGACGGCATCGTCGCCAAGGGGCAACCGCTCTTCGCCGAGGTGATGACGGCGCTGTCCGAGCTGCAGGATATCGAGCGGGAGATCGCGGAGTTGACGGCCCGCCTGGAGCACGAACCGCACGACGCACCGGGGCACGACCAGCTCCTGGACCGCTTCGGCCACCTCCAGGAGGAGTTCCGCTTGAAGGGTGGCTACGCCATGGAGAGCGAGGTGGGCAACGTCCTCACCGGTCTCGGCTTCTCCCCCGCTGACTGGGAAAAGGAATGCGGCGAGTTCTCGGGGGGGTGGCAGATGCGCATCGCCCTCGCCAAGCTGCTCCTGAAAAAACCGAACGTGCTCCTTTTGGACGAACCCACCAACCACCTGGACATCGAGGCGCGCAACTGGCTGGAAGGGTACCTGCAGGGCTACCCCTACTCCGTCATGCTGGTTTCCCACGACCGCTTCTTCCTGGACCAGGTCTGTTCGCGGATCGCCGAGGTCTGGAACCACGCCATCACCGACTACCACTGCAACTACAGCAATTACCTGGTGCAGCGCGAGGAGCGGGTCTCGGCGCTGCGCGAGGCCAAGCGGCGCCAGGACGAGGAAGTCGAGAAGATGGAGGATTTCATCTCCCGCTTCCGCTACAAGGCGGACAAGGCGGCTATGGTGCAGTCGCGCATCAAACAGTTGGAAAAGATCGAGCGCATCGTGCTCCCGCCGGAGCGCAAGAAGATCCATTTCCGCTTCCCGAGCGCTCCCAAAAGCGGCAAGACCGTGATGGAGCTTTCCGGCGTGGTCAAGGCCTACGGCAGCAACGTGGTGCTGAACCAGGTCGACCTTACCGTGGAAAGCGGAGAGAGAATCGCGCTGGTCGGTCACAACGGCGCCGGCAAATCGACCCTGATGCGCGTCTTGGCCAACGCCGACGTCACCTCCGGCAGCGTCAAGGACGGGCACAACGTCATCAAGGACTACTTCGCCCAGGACCAGGCCCAGGAACTGGATGCCTCCCGTTCGGTCTACGACGAACTGCTGGCCGACGCGCCCTACGACATGGTGCCGCAGTTGCGCGACATACTGGGTGCCTTCCTCTTCTCCGGCGATGACATCCACAAGAAGGTCGGCGTCCTCTCCGGCGGCGAGAGAAACCGCCTGGCGCTCGCCAAGCTGTTACTGCGGCCCACCAACCTGCTGTTGATGGACGAGCCTACCAACCACCTCGACCTGTTCAGCAAGGACGTCCTCCTCGAGGCGCTCAAGAATTTCGGCGGCACCGTGGTCTTCGTCTCGCACGACCGGCATTTCATCGACGGCCTGGCCACCCGGGTGGTCGAGGTCGGCGGCGGCAAGCTGGAGAGCTTCTACGGCGACTACGAATACTACCTGGAGAAGACCGCGGGAGCGGCCGGAGCGCCGGGACAGGACGGGCTGGGGCGGCTCACCCCCGCCAAGGGGGAGGAAAAGCCGTCCGCGCCGGCTGACGAGCAACCGGATCAGCGCCTTTCCCGCCAGCAGCAGCGCGACATGGACAAGCAGCGCCAGAAGGAGGAACGGGCCCGGGAGCGCAAGCTGGCAGAGATCGAGGAAAAGATCGGGGTGAAGGAAGGGGAACTCGCCAAGCTGGAGGAGGAAATGGCGGCGCCCGAGTTCTTCGCCAACCACGAGGCCGCCCGCGTCGCCGGCGAACGTCACGCCGAGCTCAGCGCGGAAATCGCCGCGTTGTACCAAGCATGGGAGGCCATCTAAACAGGCAGCTCCAGGTTGACAGGGGGCGCTTCTCCAGTAATCTTTCTAAATTCGCGCCCTCAACCAAGTATCTGGAAATACTGCCATGACAGAGAACATCACCATCAACATGCCGGAGATCGTCCCGCTGTATCCCCTGCGGGAGATCATTGCCTTCCCGTACATGGTCTTCACCATCTTCCTGAAACAGGAAGATATGCCCCCCTTCGAGGAGGCGGTGCTCTTCAACAACCTGGTGGCCCTGGTGAAGTTGAAACAGGAACCGACCGGGGAGTTGCACTCGGCGCTGCACGAGATCGGCACCCTGTGCAAGGTGATGCAGATCAACAAGCTGGCCGGAGGCGGCGCCAAGGTGGTCCTCGAAGGCGTTATCAGGGTCCGGGTGCTGGCCATCGTGCAGCAGACGCCAGTGGCGCTGTCCCGCCTCGAGCCGGTACGCGAGTTCGCCGAGAAGTCCATGGTCTCGGAGGCGCTGGTGGGGAGCCTGAACGCCCTTCTGAAAATCGCCCTCTCCTACGGCCGCCCCCTTCCCGACGACGTCATGAAGATGATCGACTTCATCGACAACCCCGCGCGCCTCTCCGACCTGGTGGCGCTCTACCTGAACCTCCCCATCGACGAGCTGCAAAAGCTCCTGGAGACCATCGACCCGCTCGAGCGGTTGAAGAAGGTCTACATGCACCTCACCAACGAGGTGCAGCGGCTGCAGATCAAGGGTGAGGTGCAGGCGGAGGTCACCAAGAAGGTCGGCAAGAGCCAGAAGGAATTCCTGCTGCGCGAGCAGATGAAGCAGATCCAGGAGGAGCTGGGCGAGGAGGATTCGCGCCAGGGCGAGACCAACGAGCTCAGGAGCAAGATCGAGAGCGCCAAGATGCCGGACGACGTCCGCAAGATCGCCGAGAAGGAGATGAGGCGGCTGGAGCGGATCAATCCGGCGTCCCCCGAGTACACGGTCTCCCGCACCTACCTCGACTATCTGACCACCATCCCGTGGCAGACCAGCACCCCCGACAACAAGGACATCAACCAGGCCGAATCGGTACTGAACGAGGACCACTACGACCTGAAGAAGGTGAAGGAGCGGATCCTCGAGTACCTGGCGGTGCGGACCCTGAAAGACAAGATGAAGGGCCCGATCCTCTGCTTCGTGGGGCCTCCGGGCGTCGGCAAGACCAGCCTGGGCAAGTCCATCGCCCGCACGCTGGGGCGCAAGTTCATCCGCATCTCGCTGGGCGGCATGCGCGACGAGGCCGAGATCCGCGGTCACCGGCGCACCTACATCGGCGCCCTCCCCGGCCGCATCATCCAGGAGATCAACCGCGCCGGCTCCAACAACCCGGTCTTCATGCTGGACGAGGTGGACAAGATCGGCGCCGACTTCCGCGGCGACCCCGCCAGCGCCCTTTTGGAGGTGCTGGACCCCGAGCAGAACTTCTCCTTCACCGACCACTACCTCGACGTCCCCTTCGACCTGACCAACGTGATGTTCATCACCACGGCCAACCAGCTCGACCCGATCCCGGCGCCCCTTAAGGACCGCATGGAGGTGATCATCCTCTCCGGCTACACCGACGAGGAGAAGCTCAACATCGCCAAGAAGTACCTGGTCGCCCGGGAGGTGGAGGAGAACGGCCTGGCCAAGATGGCGCCCGAATTCACCGACGAGGCCATCTACCGGATCACCCACGATTACACCCGCGAGGCCGGGGTCAGAAACCTCCAGCGCAACGTCGCATCGGTCTGCCGAAAGATCGCCAAGGAAGTGGCGCAGGGTAAACCGGTACGCACCATGGTCGACCCGAACACGGTGGCGGAGCTCCTCGGTCCGCCCAAGTTCTTTGACGAGGTCGCTTCCGAGAAGGACCGCATCGGCGTGGCCACAGGGCTCGCCTGGACCGAGAGCGGCGGCGACATCATTTTCGTCGAGGCGACCAAGATGAAAGGGAAGGAGGACCTGATCCTGACCGGGTCGTTGGGGGAGGTGATGAAGGAATCCGCCCGCGCCGCCCTCTCCTTCGTCAAGGCGAACTGCACCGAACTCGGCATCGAAAAGAAGGCCTTCGACGACACCACGCTGCACATCCACGTCCCCGCGGGGAGCATCCCCAAGGACGGCCCCTCCGCCGGGATCACCATGGCCACCACCATCGTTTCGCTCTTCTCCGGGCGCCCGGCCCGGCGGGACGTCGCCATGACCGGCGAGATGAGCCTCACCGGACGGGTGCTCGCCATCGGCGGGCTCAAGGAAAAGGTCCTCGCGGCGAGGCGCGCCGGGGTGAAGAAGGTGCTGGCGCCGGCCAAGAACAAGAAGGACCTGGACGACATCCCGGAAAACGTGAAAGAGGAGCTGCAGTTCTTCTTCGTCGATGACATCCGCGAGGTGTTCGCCCAGGCCCTCAAGTAGCTTGCCGCGTCACGCCGCACCGGTCGCCGTATCCCCAGATCCCCGCGGGAGTTCCTCCCCGCGGGGTTTCTTGTCTCCACCCCCTTGCGCTTCAAAAGGACAAATGTTATCCTTTTTCCTCGTTTCACATTAAAACCATCGAGCCGAGGTAGTCATGAAGTCAGTAGCAAGATGCGTCGTCGCCATCGCCATCCTCGTCAACGCCGCCACCTGCTTCGCCCAGGGGCTGGCCGAACGGGTGCACGAGCACACCCTGAAAAACGGGATGAAGCTTTTGATGGTGGAGCGCCACAACTCGCCCACCGTCGCGGCCTGGATCCGCTTCAAGGTAGGAAGCGTGGACGAGAGAAGCGACGAGCGGGGCCTCGCCCACCTCCTGGAGCACATGCTTTTCAAGGGAACCAAGACCCTGGGGACCAGGGACTACGCAGCGGAGAAACCGATCCTGGACAAGATCGAGGCGACCGCCCAAAAGCTCATGGCCGAGAAGATCAAGCGCGAGCAGGCCGATGCCAAGCTGGTCGAGAAGCTGACGGCCGAACTGGCCGCCCTCGAGAAGGAGGCGGAGACGTACGTGGTCAAGGAGGAGTTCGCGGACATCTACTCGCGTAACGGCGGCTCCGGCTACAACGCCTTCACCAGCAAGGACGGCACCACCTACCTGATCAACATCCCGGCCAACAAGCTGGAGCTCTGGGCGGCCATCGAGTCGGACCGGATGCAGAACGCGGTGCTCAGGGAGTTCTACACGGAGCGGAGCGTGGTCATGGAGGAGCGGCGCCGCTCCTATGACGCGGAACCGGAAGGGAAACTCTGGGAGACCTTCCTGGCAGACGCCTTCAACGCGCACCCCAACGGCCAGCCCACCATCGGCTGGATGTCCGACATCGAGAACCTGACCCGGACCAAGGCGGAGAACTTCCTGCACAAGTACTACGCGCCGAACAATGCCATCGTGGCCATCGTCGGTGACATCGATCCCAACAAGACCATCGCCCTGGTCGAGAGGTACTTCGGCGACATCAAGCCGGGAACCCCGGTGCCGCCGGTGGCGGTCACCGAACCCGAGCAGGGGGGCGAGAAGCGGACCGAGGTGATCGGCGACGCGGAGCCGGAACTGATGATCGGCTACCACAAGCCGACGCTCCCGTCGGCGGACGACTACGTCTTCGACGTGATCGACATGCTGCTCACCAGCGGCCGCACCTCGCGGCTGTACAAGAAGCTCGTCCTGGAGCAGAAGCTGGTCACCTCGGTCTCCTCGTTCGGGGCGCCCGGGAGCCGCTACCCCAACCTCTTCATCATCAACGCGACGCCGCGCGCGCCGCACACCGTGGCCGAGGTGGAGCAGGCGATCTACAAGGAGTTGGAGCGCCTGAAGACCGAGCCGATGACCCACGAGGAGCTGCAGCAGATCCTGAACCAGCTCGAGTTCGAAGAGTCCCGCCAGATGGCATCCAACGGCGGCCTGGCCCGCAACCTCACCGAGTACGAGGCGATAGCGGGGACCTGGCGTTACCTGATCGAACACCGCCAGAAGGTGGCGAAGATCACGCCCGAGGATGTGATGCGCGTGGCCAAGCAGTACTTCACGCGCCAAAACCGCAACGTCGGCTACCTCACCAAGGCTGAAGGGGGACAGTAAGTAATGATTTCAATCAGCAAACGGTTGTTCAGCAAATCCGGCCTGGCCCGCCTGGCCACTTTCGGCTTCCTGCTCGCCTTCGCCATACCCGAGGCCTACGCCTTCAGGTCCAGCGCCATTGCAGAAGCCAAGCTCGACGCGATCCCTGGAGTGCAGGCGGCGGCACCCCCAAATCCGCGCACCATGACCTTCCCGCCGCTCAAATTCCAGCTTCCCAAGAGCGAGCGCGTACAGCTTAAAAACGGCATGGTGGTCTATCTCCTCCAGGACCGCGAGCTCCCCATAGTGAACCTGACCAGCTACCTGAACGTCGGCAGCCTCTACGAGCCGGACGCGAAGGTGGGGCTCGCCTCCCTGACCGGCGCCACCCTGAGAAGCGGCGGCACCGTGAAGACCCCCGCCGAGAAGCTGGACCGGGAGCTGGAGTTCATGGCCTCCTCCATCGAGTCCGGCATGAACGCGGACAACGCCAACATCTCCTTCTCCACGCTGTCCAGGAACCTGGACCGCACCCTCACCCTCTTCGCCGAGGTGGTCCGTGAGCCGGCCTTCGATCCGGCACGCTTCGAGCTGGCCAAGAGCCACGCCATCGAAGGGATCCGGCGCCAGAACGACGACCCGAAAGCGGTGGCCGGGCGTGAGCTCACCCGCGCCATCTACGCCGGGCACCCGCTGGGGCGCATCCCGACCGTCGCCACCGTGAACGCTATCACCCGCGACGACCTGATCGCATTCCACAAGCGCTATTTCTACCCGGCCAACATGATCCTCGCCGTCTCCGGCGACTTCGATCGGGCGGAGCTGCTCAAGAAGCTCGAGGCGCTGTTCGGCGACTGGCCCAACCAGAGCGCCCCCTTCCCGGTGGTGCCCAAGCCGGGCGAGGAGATGACCCCGGCGGTGCTGCACGTGCAGAAGGAGGTGAACCAGTCGGTCATCCGCATGGGGCACCTGGGCATCGACAAAAACAACCCGGACCTCTACGCCATCAAGGTGATGGACTACATCCTCGGCGGCGGCTTCACCTCGCGGCTCACCCAGGAGATCCGCTCCAACCAGGGGCTCGCCTACAACGTGGACGCCTACTTCGATCCGGGGCGCCGCTTCAAGGGAACCTTCATAGCCGAGACCGAGACCAAGGTGGCGTCGACGGCGCGCACCATTACGCTGTTGGAATCGATCATCACCGGCATGACCCAGGCCGAGGTCTCCGAGGCCGAGCTGCAGCTCGCCAAGGAGTCCATCATCAATTCCTTCATCTTCGCCTTCGAGCGGAGCAGTTCGGTGGTGGCGCAGCAGGCGCGCCTGGAATTCTACGGGTATCCCAAGGGGTACCTGGAGAACTACCGCGACAACATCGCCCGCGTCACCCGCGCCGACGTGCTGCGCGTGGCCAAGCAGTACCTTCGCCCCGACGCGATGAAGCTCGTGGTGGTCGGGGACGAGAAGAAGTTCGACCAGCCGCTCTCCGTCTTCGGCGAGGTGCGCGAAATAAAGCTGAACAACAACAAATAGGAGGAAGTTATGGCGACATGGAAATGCAAGAGCTGTGGATTCACCAAGGAAGGACGCTGCAAGCCGCAGAAGTGCCCGCAGTGCCAGGAGAAGGGGAACTTCGAGAAGGCTGAGGAATAGCCAGAGGCGGGCGAACGATTATTCGCCCCTACAGCATCAACCCAAACGCCCGACCGGCTGCAGCCGGTCGGGCGTTTTTGCAGGTACGTCCCCTCGCCCTCCGGGAGAGGGTGGCCGAAGGCCGGGTGAGGGGCGCGCCACGAAGGATTCGCCCGGTGCAGCGCCCTTACCCCTGCCCTCTCCCTCCGGGAGAGGGAGGGAAACCTCGCTGGAGGGAGTGACAGCAGGCTGGCCGGAGTGAGGCGGGCTAGTCGCCGGTGAAGACGGGCGGGCGCTTTTCCAGGAAGGCCTTGATCCCCTCCGCGTAGTCCTTGCTGTCGTAGACGGTGCGCCTGAGCCCCTGCACCCGCTCGAAGGTGAGCGGCGAAAGGGGATGGGCGCTGGCCAGAAGCCGGATCTGCTCCTTGATGACGCCGATGGAAAGCGGGCTGTTCCTGGTGATCTTGTGGGCCATGTTGTAGGTGAACTCTTCCAGCTCCTCCGCCTCGACCAGGTGGTTCAAAAGCCCCGCCTTGCTCGCCTGCTCGGCCGAGAGGGGCTCCGCCGTGAAGAACATCTCCTTGGCGAAGTTCACCCCCATGATGTTCATGAAATGCAGGATCCCCGAGACGTTGTAAGGGACGCCGATCTTCGCCGGGGTCATGCAGAACGAGGAGGTCGGGCAGCCGATCAGGATGTCGCAGGAAAGGGCGAGGTCGCAGGCGCCCCCCCAGACGCTCCCCTCGATCATGGCGATGACCGGAATGGGGAGGCTCTGGATGGAACGGAGCACGGTGACCAGCGGGTCGTGGTAGGAAAGGGGATCGCGTCCCGGCAGCGGCAGCTCGTGCACGTCGTGCCCGGCCGACCACACCTTGGACCCCTTGGGGGCCCTGATCACCAAAACCCTCATCCTCCCCTTCTGCAGAGCGCCGATCGACTGCAGCATCTCGTCGATGAGGGCGCCGCTCAGCATGTTGCGGTGCTCGGGGTCGTTGAAGGTGATGGTCCCTACGTTGTCCTGCAGTGCCGTATTGATGACCGCCATTGCTTCCCCCTCTCTTTCATGATTCGATAGATACGGGCGCTCCGGATGATCAAGCGCCAGCTCTGATTCTAACAGGTAACTCGGAAAAATCAGAAGCCGGTCTGCAAAACATTCATTAGCTGGTCGAGCCGGTAACCGGCGGCCGCGGCGCTCTCCTTCATCAGCCTGGCCACGGCCTCAGCGGAGAGCTCCCGTCCCTTGGCGGCCTTGACTTCGGTGCTAGGCGCCCCGTACGGCTCCACCTGCGCCAGCCAGTCCACCAGCAGCTCGAAGCGTTCCTTGTTGAACCACTGCGCGCCGTCGCTTTCGTGCAGGAGCAGGAACTTGGCCGCCGCCGGATCGGAGAAGAGGGCGGCCGAGCAGCGGGTCGCCCCGATGGCGCGGCAATCGGTCAGGAAAGCCTCGTGCCGTAGCAGTAGCCCGAGCAGCTTCCCGAAAGCGCGCGGGGGGAGATCGACGACCTGTTCCGGGTCCGCCGGCGGAAGGCCCTGGAGGACCTGCACCAGCGGGTGCACCAGCCCCAACTCCTCGAAGAGCTGCGCGCTCTCGCTCTCCTTCAGCCCGCCCGCCTTGTGCAGCGCGAAGAACGCGGTGAAAACAAGCCATTCGGCGGGAAGCAGGCCCCCTTCCCCGACCGATTGCAGGGCCCGCGGCAACTCGGTGCCGAAGACGCCGAGCAGGGCGCGCTGGGCCTTTTCCGGCGCCTGCGGCGCCAATGCCTTGTAGAAGGAGGCGAGCAGCGGTTCCAGCGGCTCAACGCGGGTCCGCGAGAGAACGTCCGGCTCCTGCAGCACCACGGCGGCCTTGGAGAGGAACAACCTGAACGACTCGTGCAGGGCGCCATAGCGCACCTTCTTGACCTCTTCATCCAGGTTCTCCACTCCGGCGCCGTTCAACCGGTGGCAGAGCGTTCCCCAGGTGCCGTAGTCGTCATCGTAGATCTCGTGGAAGTCGAGGAAGGCGTGGTACTCGTAGGCGCCCATCTCGACGTAGATCCCCTTGTCGCACAGGTCGCGGCCATTTCTCAGGTAGCAAAGGCCCGAGGCGTAGTCGCGGAAGCTGTAGTAGTGGCGCCCGTCACCCTTGAAGCCCAGCGCATCCCCCAGGGTGGTCTGCGCGAGCGTGGTGCCGCCGGAGGCGTTCTTCCTGAGCACGGCGCAGGAGGTGCGGATCCAGCCGGCGGTGGAGGCGAAGGCATTGTGGAACAGGATGAGGCCGCGCTCGCCGTCATTTCTGTTGGAATAGGCGAAGACGTTCTCGTTGACGCTGTGCCCCGCGTAGAAGTCGTACAGGGTGAACTGCTCGCTCCCCGAGAAGATGTGGCGCCGGCGCATGAGCGGGAAGATGTCGCTCTCGTGGCGGGCGACCAGGTGCGGGTCCACCGGCTCGTCCCAGTAGGCGCGCCGGTACTCCATGCCGTACTTCTCGTGGAACCCCTCGATCTGCCCGTGGCCGAACATGGGGAGGCCGGGCATGGTGACCAGGAGCACGGTGGCGCCGAAGTATTTCCCCTCCTTGCCGAACTGCTCCACGGCGGTGCGCTCGTCCGGGTTGTTCATGAAATTCACGAAGCGCTTGAGGATCTCCGGCTCGAATTCGAGCACGTTCTTCACCGTCTGCCGGTACTTGGCGTTCTCCTCCATCTTCAGCATGTTCATGAAAGCGGAGTTGTAGACGCGGTGCATGCCGAGGGTCCTGACGAAGTACCCTTCCATGAGCCAGAACGCCTCCGCCAAAAGAAGGGTATCGGGCGCTTCCGCAGCCACGCGGTCGACCACCTCGCGCCAGAACTCGGTCGGGAAGACTTCGTCGAAGCTGGCGCGGTCCATGCCGTACTCGGCGCGGGAGGGGACGCCGGAGCCGTGGCCCGGCAGCGGGTACCACAGGCGCTGGTAATGCTTCTTGGCGAGCGTCATGGCTGCGTCGAAACGGATGATGGGGAACTGGCGCGCCACGTGGAGGATGGTGCCGATGACCGCCTCGCGCACCTGCGGGATCAGGTAGTTCAGCTGCGCGGTGTCGTTCCAGGGGGTCGAGGTGCCGTCGTTACCGTGGTAGATGTAGCGCACCCGGCCGTTGTCGCGGTCCAGGTGCTTGAAGACGACCGCCGCGTCCCGCTTGTCCCAGTAGCCGTCCTCGATGAACAGGCCGATGCGCCCGTCCGGCGAGAGGTCGGGACCGTTGAACTGGTAGTCGGGGTACGGCGGGTAGTCGAGCTGGATGAACCAGTCCGGGTGCTCCACGGTCCACTTGGAGTAGAGGCCGGTGTGGTTGGGGACCATGTCGCTCGCCAGGCGAATGCCGCGGGCGGCGCAGCGCTGGCGCAGGTTGTCCAGGGCCCATTCGCCCCCCAGGTCGTTGGCGATCACGTAGTCGTAGAGCGAGTAGGCCGAGGAGATCGCCTCCTGGTTGCCGGCGATGCGTTTTATCTGTTGAGAGGAGGGGGAGCGCTCCCAGATGCCGATCAGCCAGAGCGCGCTGAAGCCGTAGCGGGCCAGGCGGTCCAGCTCCGCATCCGGGATCTGGTCCAGGGTGCGCACCTCGGTCTGGTAGGTCTTGGCGAGCTGTCCCAGCCAGACGTACACCATCTTGGCGATCATCACCACGTTGGCCATCCAGTCCGCGTCCTGAGAGAAGCGCTCGTATTCGGGATATTCGTCGCCGCCACGGGCGCCCCGGCCGAAGCGGAGCACCTTGGGCTCGCCGGGGCCGCCGAAGAAGGCGCGCCCCTCCTGGGAGACGATGTCCAGCGCGGTGACCAGTTCGGTGAGCAGCTCAGGGGGGAGAATGGCGGCCCAGTGCGCCCTGATGTAGGCGATCTGCCCGGCCAGCGAGTCCGGAGAGGCCTTGATCGGCGCCCGCAAGAGCTCCGGCAGCGAAATGCCCATCGGCTCGAAGGGGGGGGCCTGGGCCAGGCGACGGTCCAGCTCCGAGGTCACCTTGAGGTACGGGGACGATTCGGCCAGTGGCGTGGCGTCGAAGAGGCGGCGGAACTGGTCCAGGGCCCGGTTCTCACCGTTTAACAGCATGAGCAGCAGTTCCGCCGAAAGCGCCTGGCGGCGGGTCCGGTCATCGTCGTCACCGGCCAGGAACGCAAGCGGCGTGTCGTTGCCCAGCACCATCCGCTGAGAGGGGAACAGCTCCATGAAACGCTGCAGCGTGGCCACGGCGTCCCCGCCGAAGTCGGGATAACCGGCCTGGGCCATGAGCGCGGCGATCACGCCGGGCTGCTGCTTGGCGCAGTACTGCCCCATCACGTAGCGGTAGACGCGGCTCAGGATGGAATAAAGGTGCAGCAGCCCCGGCATGATGGCGGTCTCGTGCGGCGAGAGCTGCTTGTTCAGCTTGGTGGCGACCCGGCGCGCGTAGATGATGCCGGGCACGTCCCCGAGCTCCTCGAGGATGTCGCGCAGGGCGATCCGGTCGCCGCAGGCGGCGGAAATCTGGATCTGAAACGGGAAGTAGTCGGAGTTAATAAACCTCTGCTTCATCAAGCACCTCGTCTGCCCAACTGTAGTGGTGGACCGCTCCGGGCCGAGCGGCACGGCTAAATATGATACATTGGAATTGCCCCACTGTCTTTAAAAAAAATATTATTAAACTAAGCCAACCGGTTTCACTACCTCCGCCCGCTCTGGCATTTGGCCTTGACACAGTTGCCGATTTCACCTAAACCTAGTGCAGAGTTAGCAAAAGCACCGTTTCCCATAGGATAGTGCCATCGTAGCTTCCAGCCTCAAAGATATCTTCCGGCGACAGCGCAAACTCTTCCTCGCGCTGCTGCTGATAGTCACCCTGGTACCCATCACCCGCTTTTCCCGCTTCCTGCTGTCTCCCCCCGGCGACGGCAAGCGCGTGGAGATCGTCGAACTAGGCAAGGGTCGCCCGCTCAAAGCGCTGGCGACGGACCTCGAGGCGCGTCACATCCTCTCCAGCGCCCGCCTCTTCACCCTCTACGCGCGCCTCAAGGGGGGCGACGCGCGGCTGAAGGCCGGTTACTACCAGTTCGACGACGGCATGCGCCCGAGCCAGATCCTCGCCAAGATGATCAACGGCGATGTCTACCAGCGCATGTTCGCGCTGCCGGAGGGGTACTCGAGCTACCAGGTGGCGGAGATGCTTGAGAAACGCGCCATTTACCCGAAGGAGAATTTCCTGGCCGCGTGCCGGGACCAGGCGCTGCTCAGGGAGCTGGGCATCGACGCCGCCAGCGCCGAGGGATACCTCTTCCCCGGGAGTTATAACATCCTGCCGGGCAAGACGGAGCGCGAGGTGGTGCGCGAGATGGTGCTGCGCCAGCAGGCGTACCTGAAGGAGTCGGTGGACAGCCGGGCCAAGGCCAAGGGGGTCCCGGTGCGTACGCTCCTCACCCTCGCCTCGATGGTCGAGAAGGAGGCGGTGCTCCCCGCGGAGAAGCCCCTCATCGCCGCCGTGTTCCAGAATCGCCTGAGGCTCGGCATGCGGCTGCAGAGCGACCCCACCGCGCTGTACGGGGTGCGCGCCTTCGCCGGCAAGGTGCGGCGGGAGGACATCCTGAAGCCCACCCCGTACAACACCTACCTGATTCCGGCACTGCCGCCGGGGCCGATCGGCAACCCCGGCAAGGACGCCATCGAGGCGGTGCTCAATCCCGCCGCCGTCCCCTACCTCTACTTCGTGGGGCGCGGTGACGGCAGCCACCAGTTCTCCAAGGATCTCGCGGCTCACAACGAGGCGGTGCGCAAGTATCTGAAGACACCCGCGACGACGTCGCAAGGGGGAAGCTAGATGACAGGCAGCATCCTGCTGGTTGAGGACAACGAGCGGCTCGCCGTGATGCTGCGCACGGTACTGGAAGCGCGTGGGCACCAGGTGAAGAGCGCCGGCAGCGGGGAGGCCGCGCTGGCGCTGTTGCAGGCGCAGCGCTTCGATCTCCTGGTGCTCGACCTGAAACTGCCCGGCATGAACGGGGTGGACCTGCTGCAGCGGGTGCGCCGCAGCGCCGCGCTGAAGGAACTCCCGGTGGTGATCATGACCGGCGTGTTCCGGGGCGAAGCGTACGCCCGCGCCGCCGCCAAGCTGGGGGTCATGGCCTACCTCGAGAAGCCCTTCGGCAAGGAGGAGTTCCTGAAGGCGGTCCAGAGCGCCCTGGAACAGGGCCCGGCCCGCAAGGACATCTCCCGGCTCCTCCTGGAGCTGTACCGCGACGGCAGAAGCGGCACGCTGGAGCTGCGCGGCGGGACCAGGACCTTCGTGGTCGGCGGGGAACCCGCCAGCTTCTCCTCGCCCGGCTTCGTACCGTTCCTCGTCGCCACCAACCACCTGCAGCGCGGCGACCTGCAGGAGTTCCCGCCGGCCCGCCCGGGGCGCCTGCCACTCGTGGAAGCCGGTCTGATCGGCTACGACGACCTGCTGGAGCAGTCCCGGTCGTTCCTGTTCCGCTCCCTCGTCGAGGCGCTGCTGCAGAACCAGTCCCCCCGGTTCGTCCCCGACCTCGCCGGCATGGAGCTCCCCCTTACCCCCATCCCCGTCCCGCGCCTGTTGCACCAGGCAGCCGGAGCCGCCAGTTTCGACCTCGCCCCCTACCTCACCAGCCGCGGCACCCTCTGCCCGGTGCGCACCACCGACTACTTCCGGATGGTGAACCTGCTCAACATGGGGCCGGATGAGGTCGACCTGCTGCAGCAGCTGGGCCAGGGCAAAACGGTGCAGGCGATCCTCTCCGACTGTGGCACCCCGGCCCGGGGCGCCGCCCTCATCGACCTCATGGTGCGCATGGGGATGCTGTCCCTGTCCGCCGCGCCGGTTGCCGACCAGCAGCCGGATTTCCCGCAGAAACTCCTTTTCAACCGCCCCATCGAGGAGGTCGCCGAGCGGCGGGCCGACGCGGTCAACTTCGACGACCTGGTGGACGAGGTGTCGGATTCGATCGAGCTGGTGGTCGGCAAGAAGGGGATGGCGGCTCCGCTGTCCCCCTCCGAGATCGATTTCGAGCAGGAGGTGCAGCGGGACTACGCGGCGATCCAGAACAAGAACTACTACGAGATCTTCGGCATGACGCCCGGCACCTTCAGCTTCGCCACGCTCAAGGAGGCGTACTTCGCCAAGACCCGGGAGTACTCGCCGGAAAAGTTCATGCAGCTCTCCGGGGACACCCTGGGGCGGGCCCAAGACGTCCTCTCCCACTACGCTAACGCCTACAACACCCTCTCCAGCGTCATCGCCAAGGAGCGCTACGACGAGATGCTCAACGCCGACACCGTGGGCCTTGGGGGCAAGCGCGAGGACGAACTGCAGGCGCGCATCCAGTTCCAGTCCGGCAAGGTGTTCCTGGAGATGGAGGATTACGGCAACGCCGAGCGGGCCCTGCAGGACGCCTACACCCTCGACCCCAACGACGCCCAGACCAGCGCCTTCCTGGCCTGGTCCATCTACAAGAACCCGGGCAACCAGCGCTCCCAGGGCGCCCTTGAGAAGTGCCGCATGCTTCTCTCCAAGAGCCTGCAGGCCGAGCGCAACGCCGACGCCTTCGCCTTCCGCGGCTGGATGCTGCTCGACGAGGGGAGGGACGGGCTGGCCGAGGGCGAATTCCAGAAGGCCCTCAAGCTCAACCCGCACCAGCCGCACGCCATGGGGGGGATGCGCCTGATCAAGGAACGCCGGGAAGCGGAGAAGAAGGGACTCTTCAAACGCATCTTCGGCTGACACACCGCCGTCCTCCACCATCCTGACCACGTCCGGGGCCTCAGTCACATGAGGCCTTTTCTTTTTTTCCCTCATGTGTTTCCCGCCCCGCGCCGACCACTCCCGCTCCTCGCCATGACTGCACCGGGACAATGACTGATCCCGGCTAAGAGATCGGCTTGCCAAGCAATCATTAGCGGATATTATTTTAAAGTTTTTTAATACGGCCCCGCTCCGGGGAACCGCGCGGCTAAGGCGGCAAGCCAGCTGGGAATTTGGTCCCGTCCGCCGCCCCGCTCGTCCCCCGGCAGGCCCTACCCGAGTGAAGGAGGATGTCATGAAAAGGATGATGTTCCTGACCGTGGTGCTGATGATGCTCGCTCCGACGGCGCATGCCGCGGGGCCGGTGGGCGACGTGATCAAGATCGGCATGGTGAACGACCAGACCGGCGCCAACAAGGGGTCCGGGAGGGGGATGAAGGTAGGGGTGGAAGCCTATTTCAAGGCGGTCAACGCCAAGGGGGGGGTCAACGGCAGGAAGGTGGAACTGGTCTCCCTGGACGACCAGATGGTGACGGACAAGACCATCGACTGCCTCCTGAAGCTCGCCGACGAGCAGAAGGTCTTCGCCGTGGTCGGCTCCGTGGGCACCTCCAACTGCGTGGCGAGCCTCCCGGTGGTCAAGGAGTACAGGCTCCCCTACATCAACCCGAGGACGGGCGCTACCGAGCTGCGCACGCCGGTGGTCCGGGAGGTGTTCCACATCAGGGCGAGCTACCAGCAGGAGGTGGACCGCATCGTCGACCAGCTGGTCAAGCAGGGGGCGAAGCGTTTCGCGGTCTTCTACCAGAACGACGGTCTCGGGACCGACATCCTCGCCTCGACCGAGAACGCCGTCAAACGCCACGGACTGAGCCTCGTCTCCAAGGGTTCCTTCGAGAGGAACACGGTGGCGGTCACCGCCGGTCTGGCGAGCATCATGGCCGGCAAGCCCGACGCCATCATCGTCGGCGCCGTCTACAAGCCGGGCGCGGAATTCATCAAGCTGGCACGCAAGGAAGGGGTCAGCGCCTACCTCGCCTCCGGCTCGTTCGCCGGCGGCATGAACCTCGTGAAGGCGGTGGGCCCGGGGACCGCGGAGGGGGTCATCATGAGCCAGGTGGTGCCGGAACTGGATGACCTGTCCCTTCCCATCACCAAAGAATGCAAGGAGGCCATCGAGAAGAACCCGGAGGACGTCGGCTTCAACTCGGTGAGCATGGAGGGGTGCATGGCGGCCAAATCGATGATCATGGCCCTCGAGAAGGCGGGCAACCCGCCGACCCAGGCCGGCTTCATCCAGGCCTACGAGAGCATGAAAGGGGCCGACATGGGGGGGATCAAGCTCTCCTTCTCCCCGAACAACCACCAGGGGCAGGACAACGTCTACCTGCAAGTGGTGAAGGGCGACAAGCTCGTCTCCCTGAAGTAGGCGCAGGGCCGTGAAGAGCCGATGACCGGTGCCGTGCCCCGCGCGGCGCCGGTTTTGTTGGTACCGCAACCTGACTCGGGGGGTGGCAATGACCGTCAAGAGCAAGCTTTTGGGCAACATCGCGCTGACCATCGTCGGCATTTCCGTCCTGGCCGGCATCGGGCTCTTTTCCATCGCCAAGGTGAAGTCGAGCATCGAGATCCTGACCGGCAAATCGACGCCGCTGCACCTGAAGATGCTGGAGCTGCAGCAGACGGTGGAAAAGGTCTCCGCGGATTTCATGCGGCTGGAGATGACCACTGAGCCGGCCGAGGTAGCCCATCTCTCGGAGGCGATCACCACCCGCATCAAGAGGATGGAGGAGCTGAACGACCAGATCGTCCAGGGGGGAGCCGCCTCCAGCGGGGTGGACACGGCGGTGCTGCGCGACATCGAGAAGACCGTGGTCCAGGTCGCCTCGCAACGGCTCAAGGACATGACGCTCTTCAAAAACGAGATCGCCACAGTGAATTCGGAGCTGCAAAAGGCCGAGGCGAGTGTCGCGGGGTTGCGCAAGCAGATCAGTGCGATGGGGAGCAGCGCCCTCTCCAACATCAACTCGTCCCAGGCCGCCAACCTCCAGGTGAACAGCTCGATCAAGAAGCTCCTCACCCTGCAAAGCCGGCTCAAGGACATCAACATCATCCTGAGCGACCTGGAGCTGGTCAAGAACAAGTTCAAGGTGGCCCCCCTCAGGGAGCGCCTGAAGAACACGGTGGAGCTGACCCGCAACATCGAGGTGGACCAGGGGGACAACCCGGCCATCAAGGAGGTCAAGGGGGTGGCCGCCGACATCCTGAACCAGATCGGCGCCGAGGAGGGAGGGCTGGTGGCACTCAAGCTGGAGATGCTCAACAACCCGGAAAAGGCGGACGCCGAACAGTACGCCAACAAGGCGCGCGACATCCTGAAGCCGCTGGAAGAGAACAGCAAGAAGATCTTCAACACCATCGACGCACTGGAACTGCAGATCGTGAAGGATCGCAGCAAAGTGGTCTCGTCGCTGGGCTTCCAGAACGCGGCCAACAGCGTCATGGAGGCGGGAAGCAACATCAGCGTCGACGTGAAGGAGCTGAACTCCGGGGTGCGCCAGATCATGCTGAGCTCCACCGACGCGGAGGTGGGGAGGCTTGCCGCCACCCTATCGGCGACCCGCAAGAGGATCGACACCAACATCGCCCTGGCTCGCAAGGTGCTGCTCGAGTCAGGCCAGAAGGAACTCGCCCAGAAGATCTCCGACGTCTCGGAAACGGTGCGGCGCGCCTCGTCCTCGATCCAGAAGATAGAAACCACCAAGCTCGGCGTGATCAGGAGCAACGGGGCCATGCAGAGGGCGCTGGAGTCGGCGCGCGGCATCTCGCGGGAGCAGGCGCAACGAAGCGAGGAGCAGGTGAAGAGCATCGGCGAGAACCAGCAGCAGATCCTGACCGGCGTGCGCAACGCGGTCGACAACGCCACCCTCCTCTCCTACGTCATGATCGCGGTTTCCATCGCCGTCGTAGTGATCTCGCTGGTGATCAGCCTGCGCATCATCGCTTCCATCACCAAGCCCCTCTCCCACGCCAAGCTGGTCACGGCCGAGATCGCCGACGGCAACCTCACCAGGAGGATCAAGATCGGCTCCCGTGACGAGATCGGCGACATCTGCAACAGCATCAACAACATCGTGGTGCACTTCCACGAGGTGATCTCGCGGGTGTCGCACAACACCACCCAGGTCGCCTCGACCTCGACCGAGCTCTCCTGCGCCGCCGAACAGATGGCCGCGGGCGCGGCGCGGGTCGCGGAGCAGGCGGCCACGGTCGCGACCGCCAGCGAGGAGATGGCCGCCACCTCCAACGACATCGCGGTCAGCTGCACCCAGGCCGCGGCCGGCTCCAAGCAGGCCAACGACGCCGCCGTAGCCGGCGCGGACGTGGTGAAGGGGACGGTCCGGGGCATGAACCAGATCGCCGAACAGGTGCGCGCCTCCGCGGTCACCATCGGGGACCTGGGACAAAAGTCGGAGCAGATCGGCGCCATCGTCAACACCATCAACGACATCGCCGACCAGACCAACCTGTTGGCCTTGAACGCGGCCATCGAGGCGGCGCGCGCGGGAGAACAGGGACGCGGCTTCGCCGTGGTGGCCGACGAGGTGCGCGCACTGGCGCAGAGGACGGCCAGCGCCACCCGCGAGATCGGGGAGATGATCAAGGCGGTGCAGCAGCAGACCAAGGGGGCCATCGGCGTGATGCAGTCGGGAGTGACCCGGGTCGAGGCGGGCACGGTCGAGGCGGCGAAATCCGGCGCGGCGCTCGAGGAGATCCTGCAGCAGATCGGTTCCGTCACCCTGCAGGTGAACCAGATCGCCACGGCGGCTGAGGAGCAGACCGCCACCACCGTGGAGATCAGCAACAACATCCAGAGCATCAACGAGGTGGTGCAGGACACCGCGAAGAACGCGCAGGAATCGGCCTCGTCGGCGCTGCTGCTGTCTCGGCTGGCGGAAGAGCAAAAAAAACTCGTGGGACAGTTCAAGCTGAGCGAATAGAGGGACGCGTGGGACTCATCATGGCGGCGTGAGGTTCATCTGGGGCGGGTGCGGCGGCGCCTGCCGGCGACAGAGGTGGCAATCATGATCAAGATACTCCTCGAGAACCCGTTGATGCTTCTGCTCATGGTCGCGGCACTGGGCTATCCACTGGGCAAGATCAAGGTGTACGGCATCACCCTCGGCGTCGGTGCCGTCCTCTTCGTCGGGCTCGCCTTCGGAATGCTCCACCCCGACATGAAGGCGCCGGCCATCGTGTACATCATGGGGCAGGCGCTCTTCGTCTACACCGTCGGACTTTCCGCCGGCCCCTCCTTCATCTCGACCTTCCGCAGAAACGGCGTGATGAACAACGTCCTCGCCGGTGGGGTCCTCTGTGCCTCGGCCGCGCTCTGCGTCGCCATGCAGAGGTACTTCGCCATCAAGCCCGGCATCGCGGCCGGCATCTTCTGCGGCAGCATGACCGCCTCGCCCGCGCTGGGGGGCGCGCTGGAATCGATCCGCCAGACCGCACCGGCGGACATGCTGGAGGCGCTGCTCGCCGAGCCCGTGGTCGGCTTCTCGGTCGCCTACCCGATCGGCGTCATCGGCCTCATGCTCACCATCAACGTCTGCCAGAAGATCTGGAAGGTGGACTACCAGGCCGAGTTCAAGGTGCTGCGCAAACCCGAGGACCGCAACTCGCTGGTGCACTGCACCATCAAGGTCCAGCACGTGGAGCCGCCGGAAACCACCGTTCAGAAGCTGAACGAGTCCAACAACTGCGACGTCATCTTCAGCCGGATCAAACGGGGGGACGAGTTCTTCTATGCCGGCCCCACAACCGTGCTGCAGCCTGGGGACCTGGCGATGGTGGCCGGGGCACCCCACGAGATCGAGAAGATCGCGACGGTGCTCGGGGAAAGAAGGAGCAAGGAGCGTCTCGGGCTGGACCGCACCGAGTACGAGTACCGCAGGGTCTTCGTCTCCAGTCCCCAGGCTATCGGCCGGACCATCGGGGAACTGCACCAGGACCAGCGCTTCGGCGAGGTGATCACGCTGGTGCGCCGCGGCGACAACGAGTTCCTGCCCGAGGCCGAGATGGTCCTGGAACTCGGGGACGTGGTCAGGGTCCTCGCCCACAAGACCTGCATGGACGACGTCACCGCCTTCTTCGGCAACTCCTACCGCAGGGTGAGCGAGGTCGACGTGATGACCTTCAGCCTGGGGCTCGTGATCGGGCTGGTCCTGGGGCTCATCCCCTTCCCCTTCCCCGGCGGCGGCAGCATGCAGCTGGGCTTTGCCGGAGGCCCGCTCATCGTCGGCATCCTGCTCGGCACCTTCGGAAGGACCGGGAAGATGGTCTGGAGCCTCCCCTACAGCGCCAGCATGGTCCTGAAACAGGTGGGGCTGGTGCTGTTCCTGGCCGGCATCGGTACCCGTTCCGGCTACAGCCTGCTCACCACCTTAAGCCACGGTGGCGGCGGCAGCATCTTCATCACCGGCGTATGCGTCACCTCGGTCACCGCCTTTCTCGGCCTGTTCATCGCGCACAAGATCATGAAGCTCCCGATGACCCTGGCGGTCGGCATCGTCGCCGGGATGCATACCTCGACGCCCGGGTTGGGCTACATCAAGGAGCAGACCGGCAACGACCTTTCCGACCAGGGCTATGCCTGCGTGTTCCCGTTCGCCACCATTGGCAAGATCATCCTGGTGCACATCATCCTCGTCGCCACGGGACAGCTTTGACACCACCTCCCCAACCGTGAATGGGGGCCGCGGGCTTTGCACCCGCGGCCTTTTTTGTCGCCTCTTCAAGCTACGGTGGACCGCCTCGGTTCGTATATGTTTGCTATACAGCAACCGCCATCAGGCGTCGCCAGGTCCTCGTCAGAAACATATGTCTTTTCGATGACTTGCTAGCAAAAGCCCCGACGCGCTGTATAGCAGCTTTATACAGTCGCCCGCCGCGACCCGGGAGCGCACCCACACAAACCTAATGAATTTCGACCACTTAAGTGATCATCAAAAATCAGGCACGGCTAATGCTAAAGAGATCACGTGCCGGTTTATCCGTGGCAGTCAGCGGCATGCCGGCCGGAGTCGTCCAACACACAAGAACGCACCTCAAAGAGGCGATCATAAGCAAGCCAAACCACTACACCGTCAAAGGAGGAAACCATGAGATTCAAATCGGCGTTCATCGTCCTGGCCGCGCTAGCCGTAGGATCTTCCGCAGCAAACGCCCTCGAGCTGAAGGACATCACCTACCAGACCGACGGGGGAGGCAAGGTCGTCTTCAGCCACAAAGTGCACCTGAAGAAGAAATCGGAGAAGAGTCCGAACGTGAGCTGCAAGTCGTGCCACGAGAATCCGCGCGCGGCCAAAGCGAAATACACCATGGCCGACATGGAGAAGGGGAAATCCTGCGGCAGGTGCCATAACGGGAAAAAAGCCTTCAGCGTCGCCAAATGCACGGCCTGTCACCAGGTGAAGAACATCACCTTCAAGGTGAAGGAGACCGGGCCGGTCCTCTTCAGCCACAACAAGCACCTGAAAACGATGCAGTGCAACGCCTGCCACAACTCCCTCTACAAGACCGGTCCCAACAAGTCGGTGTCGATGGCCGAGATGGAGAAAGGGAAATCGTGCGGCGCCTGCCACAACGGGAAGAAGGCGTTCAGCGTCGCCAAGTGCGACGGCTGCCATCCCTCGCCCAAGCAGGTGGTCTTCAAGGTGAAGGAGACCGGCCCCACCGTCTTCAGCCACAGCAAGCATGTCGAGATCTACAGCTGCAGTTCCTGCCACACCAAGCTGTTCCCGCTGGGGTCGAGTAAGCCGGTCACCATGGCGGCGATGGAGAAGGGGAAATCCTGCGGGGCCTGCCACAACGCCAAGGAAGCGTTTGCTGTTTCGCAATGCGACAAGTGCCATCCGGTCCAGGAGATCAAGTTCAAGGTGGCGGACGTCGGTGACGTGAAGTTCAGCCACAGCAACCATCTGGGCATGTACAAGTGCAAGGATTGCCACACCGGCACCTTCCCGACCAAGCGCGGCGGCAAGGCCGTCTCCATGGACGAGATGAAAAAGGCCAAATCGTGCGGGGCCTGCCACGACGGCAAGTCCGCGTTCACGGTAAACGGCAACTGTGATTCCTGCCACTCGCACGGCTAACGAAGCCCCGCTCCAGTCCCTAAAACAAAAAAACCGGCCACTCGAGATCGAGTGGCCGGTTGTGCATGGAGGGCCGTTCCTGCACAGAAAGATCAATCGCGCAGGCGTTCCAGGCGGGTCGTTTCCTCCTTGATCGCCTTGGCGGTGTAGCATACGACGAAAGCGTGTTCCAACAGCAGTAAAACGAGGCCGGCGAGAAAAACGACGGGGAAGTAGCTGCCGGTCGTGTCACAGAAGGCATAGAGCGGGTAGAAAACGGCGGGAAGGCCGACGTTGTGCCAACGGTACCCGGGTCTGCCGTCGCTCCCGCGCCGCCCCACGATCAACACCAGGGCGGACAGCCACGAGACACCGAGCACCAGGTTGAGCAGGTCGGCGGACGGCAGAGGGCCGATGATTTGCTCAAGCTCCGTCTGGGCAACGCACGGCAAGGTCCCCTGGCTAAGTGCCAGCGCAACGCTGCTCAGCCCCAGGAAAAGCACCACCCCCCACAGCCCGCGACGGGAAAGGACATGAAGCTGCTCGACATTTTTGGCCACCTGTTCGCGGCTCCAGGGAAGTTCGCTTCCCGTTGCGACCTGGGCGGATTCCCGTATCGGTTTCGCCTTGATATGCTCGATAAGATGATGTCCTGACATGGCCGTTCTCCTTTCCCGGAATTAGCAACCCTGTCCCCTCAGCTGTGACGCTGCTCAAGTAGTTCCCGCTCGTATTCCGGGTAGTGACGTACCGGGCGGTAGCCGGGTATGACCACCTCCGGTGCCGGCTCAGCTTCCTCATGCTCTTCCACGTCCTCCCACCCGATCAGCATCGGCTTGATGTAGTCCCCCAGGGTCGCCAGGTAGACGTGCGTGCAGAGGAAGGCGAGCAGCGAACAGGCCAGGAGGAAATGGAGCGCGACGATGACCTTGATGCCGCCCCACATGAGAACCAGCACACGCAGGGGGGTCACGTTCAGCAGCAGGATACCCGTGAGCCCCACCAGCGGCATGAGTACGAACATGACTGCCAGGTAGGCCGATTTCTGCATCGGGTTGAACTTGTGATCAGGCGTGGCATGATACGGGCTCGGGCGCCCCAGGAAGTACCAGAAGCAGTAATAAAGGAGCTGGCGTACCAGGCCGTGCTTGATGTCCTCCTCGTCCGGGATGTACAGCTTGTCCAGCGTGTTCTTCACCATCTTGTAGTAGAAGAACCAGAACGAGAAGGAGATGGCAACGATGATCCCGGCGGTGTTGTGCACCTCGATGGCGCTCTTGTAGCTGCTGAAGATGCTCAGTGTCTCAGGAAAGCGGATCTGGGCGCCGGACAGGATCAGGATGATGATGCCCGAGGCGTTGATCCAGTGCCAGATGCGTATGGGCCAGGGCTGTAGGTAGATCCTCGTTTTCTCGCTCATGACTGATGCTCCTTTTGTTTCCTATTTTTACGGGTCAGGAACCGTACGAACCCGTGTCCCACCGGCATGATGAGACCGCAGCAGATGATGGCGAGCCCGATCTGATTCAGCTTCGCGTTCTTGGTGGACCCCATCATGTAGAAATCCGGAGCGGCGTAGAGGGCATCGAGGACCGCCCCCTTTTCCACCGGCACTCTCAGGAAGGTGCCATCTGCTTCCGGCACGGCTATGAAACTCGTCTGCATCGGCCCGGAGCCCGAGGTATGGCAGAAACTGCAGTTACGCCTGCTGTCGAGAATCTCGAACTTGTGTGAGACCGTCGCGGGGGTCATCATCCCGTACAGGTGGAGCGACGTCTGGGTCCGGTTGAAGACGCGCAATTCCTCGAGAGAAACGTAGTTGTCCCGGTTGGTGTCGATGAGGGACACGATGGGGCGGCCACCGGCCATGGTTTTCAGTTCGTCGTACTCGGCGACTTCCCGCTTGCCGAACCGGCTGTCACCCTTGCTCTTGACGATGTACATGCTGATGTAGTAGTCCCGGGCACCGGTATGGCAGGTGATGCACGGCAGCATGCGCAGGTGCAGTTCCGACTGGGGTAGCCATTCGCCATGCTTCGCGGTCATCTCCAAGGAGTTGTGGCAGTTGGAGCAGATCATGTTGATCTCCTGTCCGGAAACGTCCTTGGGGTTCTGCACCAGGTGCGGGTTATGGCAGCCATTGCAGGCGGTCTTGGAGGCGTGCAGCCCCCTGGCGTACTCCTCGCTGATGCCGGAGTGGCATTCGCGGCAGTCGGCCTTAGGCACCTTGTTACCGTCGGGGTGGTTGGCGGGGACGGTCGCGTGGCAGGCTTCACACCCGAGGTTGGCGTGGGCGGTCTGTGTGAAGCGTTGCGGGTCGATGTAGGTCCCCTTGGGCACCTCGCCGGTTTTACCATGACAGGACAGGCAGGCCTGGTTGTTGGCGGTCTGGTCCCCGTAAGAGAAGCCCCAGGCGTTGGCTTGAGCGATAAGCCCGGCAAGGGCCCAGGCGCACAACGCCAGCTTGGCGAGCAAACTCATCTTTTGTAGGTCGGCTGGTTTCACGTATCCCTCCTTTCAAGGAGCACGTCCTTTAGGATGATTTTTTGTCGAATGAGGCAGCCTGCTCTTTGGCGGCATGCTGCGCCGAGATGCGATGCGGCAACTTGATCCTGAACACCGGGAAGAACTGCGCCACGAGCAAAAGCGCACAGAATCCGAGGAAGAGCCACATACCCAGGTTGCCGCCACGATCGGTGCTCTGGGCGGCCGAAAGTGCCAGGAAACTGGTGCCGAAGACGAGAACGGAGAGCGCGATCAGCCAGGAGAAGCGCCTGGGCACACTGGCGGGTTGCTTTTCCACCGACTCCCGCCGATGTGCCCGGCGCCGCATCGCGGCCTCCATGCGCTCCTGCTGCCGGCTCGCGCGGTAGGTCTTGAAGGCGCATTCGACGGCGAGCCCAAGTTCCTCGGTATCACCGTTTTCCACCGGCTTCATGGCCTGGTAGAAGATCCCTTCCTTGCGTACTTGCCTCGCCTGGCTCAGCGGCAGGTCGTCGGAGACCATGATGACGTTCAGATGGCGGTTGCACTTTTTCAGCAGGTGAATCAGGTCGGAAGACGAAACCTTCTGGTCGAAGTCACTTCCCAACAACAACACCGGTGTCTTCTTCTGCAGGATGCTGCAGAGCACGTGGACTGTTGAATCAGTGGTCTCAACCTCATACCCCGCCTTGCGGAAGTATTCGGCTACCTGCCTGCGGAAATCCGCGTCGCGGTCCGCTATGATGATTCCCCGTTCGTCCATAAGCCACCTCGCGTCTCACGAACAGCTACTTTTTGTCATCTTCCAGAGGGACCTTTACCTTCTTGCCGAACAGCCCGTAAATACCCTTGAGCATCGCGCTGAAGAGCATGATGCCAGGGATGACCTGCACGACGATGATGGCGCCGATGAAGAGAAGGAATATCTTCGCCATCAGCCCGCTCCCCTCGGAGACGTCGGCAATGCCGGATATGAGGAGCGTCCCGGCCACTACCACCCCGATGATCGACCAACTTGTCACTTTCCCGGACAATGATTCGCGCGTTTCCTTTGTCATGGCCCTCTCCTTTTTCCGCATTATTCCCCGAAGGGTTACCCATACTTAGCAACCACGGTGCCGAAACGCGCATAAAACCGAAAAACATAACAAAAACAGACATTTACAAAGAGAGTCGGCCAAAAAATGGGTTTGAGGGGCAACACCCTTCCGGACAAGAGAACCAGCGTGCCGCACGGATAATCTCTTTTCATTACAACTGTTTACACCACAGGATTATTTAGGCGGATCATCGAATTAATTTCCTGCCGGGCAGGAACGTTCTTGCGGGACAGGAAAAAAGGGGGAGGGCGACAGGGAAGCGATACGGGGGGCTAGGTCAAGCGGTGCAGGTCGTGGATCTTCAAGAGGGCGTAGAGGCGGGACTGCGAAAGGCCGGAGAGGTTGCAGGCGGTGGCGATGTCATTTTGGGCCAGTACCATCAGGTCGCAGAGGTACTGCTTTTCGGCCTGGGTATAGATGCTGTCGCGGAAGTCGGTCAACTTGGGGAGTCGGGTAGGCGGCGCCAGTTGGGCGGGGGGCGCGGCTGCGGTCTCGTGGCGGTTGACGGCGCTTTGGGTAACCTGTACCCGGATCTGCGTAGGCAGGTGCTGGGCGAAAAGGACCGGTTGCTCCCGGGCGGTCAGCACGGTGCGCTCCATGGTGTTGATGAACTCGCGCACGTTGCCGGGCCAGCTGTAGGCCTGCAGGGTCTCCATGAATTCCGGGCAGCTCCCCTTGGGCGACAGGCCGTTATTCTCACAGAACTTGTCCATGTAATAGCGGGCCAGCTCCTTGATGTCCTCGCTGCGCTCCCGCAACGGGGGGAGCTCGATGACAAAGGTGCTCAACCTGAAGAGGAGGTCGCTGCGGAAGGTCCCCTCCTCCGCCATCTGGTTCAGCTTGCGGTTGGTGGCCGCCACCAGACGGAAATCGCTCTCCAGTTCGCGCTGCCCCCCCACCGGACGATAACGCCTCTCCTGCAGCACCCTGAGGAAAGCCTTTTGCGTGGCGAAGGGGAGCTCGCCCACCTCGTCCAGAAATAGGGTCCCGCCATGGGCCTGGCTGATCAGGCCGTCGCGCGCCTTTTCCGCGCCGGTGAAGGCCCCCTTCTCGTGCCCGAACAAAAGGCTCTCCACCAGCGTCTCCGGCAGGCTGGCGCAGTCCACCACCACGAATGGCTTGTCGCTGCGCTTGCTGTTCTGGTGCACCGCCCGGGCGAAAAGCTCCTTGCCCGACCCCGTTTCCCCCAGGATGAGAACACCCGCGTCGCTCACCGCCGCGCGCGCCACGGCATCGAGACAGGCGGTCAGGGCGGGGCTGTTGCCGATGATGTTCTCCCGCTTCAGGGCAACCACCTCCTGGCGCCCGGAGAGGGAGAGCTTCTGCTTGCGGTACTCCAGGGCCCGCACCAGCGAAAGGGTGATGTCCTTCACCGAGGATCCCTTCTCGATGTAGTCCCACGCGCCGCTGTTGATGGCCAATTCGGCGCCGGCCGGGTCGCCGTAGCCGGTCATGATGACGATCTCCGGCTTGGACGGCGCCTGCGCCAGGCGCGGCAGCATCTCCAGGCCGTTGCCGTCGGGAAGCCGCACATCGAGGAACACGAGGTCAAACTCCCCTTCGGCCGCCAGCTGACAGCCGGCGACGAGCGTCATAGCGCAGCTCGTTTCGTGCCCGGCACGCTTGCCCACCAGGGACATGGACTGGCAGACAGTCTCCTCGTCGTCGATGATCAGGATCTTCGCCATCTCCTCATGCCTCCCCGGCCGGTGCCATTACCCGGTGTATCATCGCCGTCATCTCCTCGCGGTCCAGCGGCTTGTAGGCCACCTCGCGGACCCCCGCCTGCTCCGCCTCCTCGCGCTGTGCGGTACGGTCCACCCCCGATCCCAACCCGGTGCAGAGAATGACCGGCAGGTCGGAGCGGACGGCGACGAGCTCGCGGGACAGCTCGATCCCCGTCATGCGCGGCATGGTCTGGTCGGTGATGACCAGGTCCACACCTCCCGGGTCCGCGCGGAAAATTTCCAGCGCCTCCATGCCGTCGCGGCCGGTAACCACCTGGTACCCAAGCCGCTCCAACATCTTCTTCCCGGCAAAGACGACGTCTTCCTCATCGTCGACAAAGAGGATCCTGCCACTGCCGGCCACCGAAACTTCCTCCGGCTGCAGCAGGCAATCCTTCTGAACGGCGGCGGTCCGGGGCAGAAACACCTCGAAGGTGGCTCCAAGCCCTGGCCTGCTGCTTACCGTGATCCCCCCGCCGTGGTTCCTGACGATGCCGTGCACCACCGACAGGCCGAGCCCGGTACCCTCGTTGTGCCCCTTGGTGGTGAAGAAAGGATCGAAGATCTGCTCCATGGTCTTCTGGTCCATGCCGTGCCCCGAGTCCTTGACCGTCAACTTCAAGTACGGTCCGGGAGGGAGATCGGGCGCGCCGAGGGAATCGGCGTCGAGGTTGGCGTTTTCCAGCGCCAGCTCGAGGGTCCCCCCCTTGAGCCTCATGGCATGGCTCGCGTTGGTCACCAGGTTCATTATGATCTGGTGAATCTGGGTCGGGTCGGCCATGATCATGCCGAGATCCGGTTCCAGATGCGCGTGCACCGTTATCGAGGAAGGGATCGACGGGCGCATCAGGTTCAGGCACTCGCTCATGATCGACTCGACCTGGACCGGTTGCCGCTCCTGCTCCCCCTTGCAGCAGAAGGTGAGGATCTGCTTCACGAGCTTGCGCCCCCGGTAACTCGACTTCAGCACCACGTCCAGAAGCTCGCGCAGGGGGCTTTCCAGAGGCACGTCATCCCGCGCCATCTCGGTGCAGGTGATGATGGAAGCCAGGTTGTTGTTGAAATCGTGGGCGATGCCGCCGGCGAGCGTGGCGATGGCCTCCATCCTCTGGGCCTGGCGCAGTTGCCGCTCCAGTTGCAGTTCGTGGGTCACGTCGCGGACCAGCGCGGCGTGGTTTTTCACCGCGCCGTCGGTATCGGAGATGGACCAGAAGGTAATGTCGATCTCGTAGCACTCCCCATCTTTGCCCTTCTGGATAAAGTGCCCCCCCGTCCGCCGCTCCCCCTTGGTCAGGTCGGCCCACACGAAACGATAGAGCTCCACGCCGCCGTCGCCGTCGCCCAGAGCAGCGACGTTGCGCCCGACCACGCACTGGGCGTCGTGCCCGGTGATGGTCTCGATGGCCGGGTTCACGTACTGTATCAGCCCGTCGCTGTCGAAAAGGATGAGCCCTTCCTTGGACTGTTCGATCACCGAGGCGAGCAGCATGATTTCCTGTTCCGCCTTCTTGCGCTCCACGTTCATGCGCAAGGTCGCGATCCCAAAGGAGAGATCGTCCGCCAGTTGCTCCAGGAGCTTGACCTCCTGTTTGCCGAAGGCCCGCTTTTCCCCTGCGAAGATCACCAGCGCTCCCAGGGGGCGCCCTTCGTTTATCAACGGCAGAGATATCGACGCGGCGAAGCCATGTTTCAGCGCCTCCTCCCGCCACAGGGTCCAACTGGCATCGTAGCGGATATTCTGGGCGATGCGCGTGGTGCCGGTCCTGATGGCGGTGCCGGTGGGGCCGCGCCCCCGGTCGATGTCCGCCCAACTCATGTCCAGCTTGGTGAGGTAGCCCCCGCGGTCGCCCCACTGCGCCACGGGGCGCACCGTCTTCCAGTCGTCATGCTCGGCCATCCCCACCCAGGCCAGCTTGTACCCCCCGGTCTCGACAATGGTGCGGCAGACGTCCTTCATCAGCTGCAGCTCATCCGTGGCCCGCACCAGGGCCTGGTTGCAGCCGCTGAAGGTCTTCAAGGCCCGGTTCACCCTGAACAGCGACTCCCTGCCGCGCACCACGTCCCCTTCGCTGCGACTGATCAGGAGGTACAAAAGCGCAGCCGTGGCAAGTATGAAGAAGGCGTGGTTCAAGGTCTCCACTGAGGTGTACATGAAGCTTTTATGGGCCAGGACGGCGGGGAACAGACAAGAGGCGGCGCCCCAGAGGACACCGACCACGGCATAGACGATCGAGATATTGAGGGGGGTCAGCTTTCTTTCACTGTTGATCTGTTTCATGCACGCTCTCCCCTGCCGTTCGCGGCCGTTAAGAGAAACCCGCATTGAGTTTAACACATTGGAAAAAGCTCGCCATGAGTCTGCGCAGAATTAAAGAGAGGAGTTGTGAGGAAGTCAGGGGAAAAAGGGCGACGCAGAAACAGTATCGGCCGCGGTGGTCGCCGTCGGGGGGAGCGACTCGTGCAGCGACGGGAGACCGGCGGGGCTACCCTACCGCCCGAAATAATCCTTAACCGAGATGCCCAACCGCTTCAACATGGTCTGGAAATTGGGGCGCAGCATGCCGGTTTCCTCGGCAGCGCGGGAGATGTTCCAGTTGTTGCGCTTCAAGGCCTGGATCACGAACGCTTTCTCGACGTTCTCGACGGAGCGGTCGCGGATGTGGCGCTTCATCTCCTTGAGGGCCTCGGCGCTGGTCGGGACGAAGCCGTCGAACCCGGTGCTGCAGACCTCGGCCGCCTCGCCCAGTTCCAGATTTTCCTTCTGGATCACGTCCCCCTCGCACAGGACCACCGCGCGCTCGATGGTGTTCACCAGTTCGCGGACGTTGCCCGGGTAGGCGTAGTTCTCCAGAAAGTGCATCGCCTCCGGGGAGATGCCCCGCAGGTCCTTGCCGACCTCCTCGACGAACTTGTGCATGAAATGGCGGATCAGGAGCGGAATGTCCCCTTTACGCTCGCGCAGCGGGGGGAGTTCCAGGGGGATGATGTTGAGACGGAAAAAGAGGTCTTCCCGGAACTTCCCCTCGGCCACCATGGTCTTCAGGTTGCGGTTGGTGGCGGCGACGAGGTGGATGTTGAAGGAGACCGGCTGGGTGCCGCCGATCGGGGTGACCTGGCGCTCCTGCAGCACGCGCAGGAGTTTCGCCTGGGTGGAGAGGCTGATGTTGGAGACCTCGTCGAGAAAGAGCGTCCCCCCGTCGGCAACCATCAACAGGCCCATCTTGGTCTGGACGGCGCCGGTGAAGGAGCCTTTGACATGGCCGAAAAGTTCGCTTTCCAGGAGGTTTTCGGCGAGGGCGGTGCAGTCGACGGCGACGAAGGGCTGGTCGCGCCTGGAACTGTGCTTGTGGATGGCGCGGGCGGCGAGCTCCTTGCCGGTGCCGCTCTCGCCGGTAATGAGGACGGTGCTGTCGGTGGAGGCGACCTGGATGATGCGGCGGTAGACCTTCTGCATCTCCCGGCTTTCCCCGACGAACTCGTCGAAGCCGTGGTGGCAGTCAATCTCCTTCTTCACCACGATATCTTCCACCGTGGTCTTCTTCTGTTCCAGCGCGAGATGCACCTTCTCCAGGATCTGCTCAGGCGTGAAGGGCTTGACGATGTAATCGACGGTGCCGTTTTTCATCGCCTCGACGGCGGTCTCCACCGTGGCGAACCCCGTGATCATGATCACCGGAGTGTCCGGCTGCAGTATCTTGACCGCGTTCAGCACCTCGAACCCGCTCATGCCCGGCATCTTGAGGTCGGTGATTATCAGATCGAACTGTTTCTGCTGCAAAAGCTCTATGGCAGCATGCCCGTTCTTGGCGGCATCTACGGTGAAGGAATCTCCTTCGAGAATTCGTGCCAGGCCATCCCTAATAACAGACTCATCATCAACGACAAGAATATGCATAGAATCACCATGTTAAATCCAGCTATAGATGCACCGTGCCTATCGGTTTTTCGAGCCCGCTGAAGCAGGACGGCCCCACGCGTCATCCTCTGCCATTGGGAGGCTCCCACGACGGAGTCCGCCCGCTGTATCAATAGCCCACAAAGGGTCCTCTGTCAACAAAAAGACATGAAAATACTTTCACTGCATTGCCTGTGACTGACCTGCCGTTTCGGCTCCGACTGCGGCCGACGACCGACCTTGAGCGCGCCAATGCACCCGAATTTATTGGTGTATGCCGGAACAATACACCGCGCCCCGCCCCCTTGTACGCCGAAATCATTGCGTTTTTCCTGACCGCCGCAACAAGCCCGCTCACGGGGGAGCCGCGGCATGTATAGGGCGGCTATACATTGGACCGCCCCGGACGCCCCCAAGAGGAAACGCATCCGCCAACAAACATACGGAAAACCAGCAACTTATAACTTTTTCTCACGGATGGCACGTTGGATGCTTAGTAAGGTCATCAGGCAGGTTAGCTGACCAGGTTCGCAGGCACACCAAAGGAAAGGAGACTATCATGAAGGTTCTAACCGTAACGACAGCCTCGCTGGTGATGGACGGAACCCAGGCTATGGCATCTCCCGCCGCAACGGAACCCGCGGGGCTCGGGCTGGGCGCGATCGTCTTTATCGCATTCGTAGCCATGGTGATCCTGTTTCAGCTGGTCCCCGGCCTCACGATGTTTTTCCGTATCTTCAAAGGGATCTTTTCCACCGAAGCCGAGCGGCGCGCGAAAGAGGCTGCCAAGACCAACAGGACCAGCCTATGACCGCTGGCCGGCTGGCGGGGCGGGACTTCCGCCGGCGCGCCCCCGGTGTCGGCGGTGCGCAGCCAGGCTACAGCGGAACCGATGCTCCCAGCCGTGTGAGGGTAAAGCTATGCAAGGACTTCTCATCGTGGACGAAGACATGGACTGCAGAAAACAGATGGCCGAGATGTTCATCGAGTCCGGCTACAACGTGATCGTCACCAACTCCATAGAAAGCGCCCTTTCCGGGATCCTGAAAAGAACCGCGCAGGTGGTGCTCCTGGGGACCAAGTTCGACGAGTTCTCGGCATCGGAGATCATCCCGCTGCTGAAACAGTGCAACCGCAAGCTGTCCATCATCCTCATAGCCGCCGGCACCTCGCTGCCGCTCTCCAGAAAGCTCAGGAGCGAGGGGATCTTCTATCACGCGCTGAAACCGGTCAACGCCGAGGACCGCGCCGAGATCAGACAGGCAGTGCAGTGTGCCTTCGAGAGCCTCAAGTTGCAGATGGCCTAAGGGTAACAAAGGGGGCAGGCACCGGGAGGCCCCGAAGATAAAACGACCGAGTCTTTCACATCAAAGCCCAAAAGGAGGAGATTATGAAAACCACGATGCGTCTGTCAGCTTTAGCGAACACGGGTATTGTCTTTCTCATGACGACGGCCAATGCTTTCGCCGCCTCGACCAGCAAGGTATTCGTCAGCAAGCTCGGCATCCTGCTTTTCCTCGGCTTCTGCGCCCTGGTGCTGGTGGTCCAGCTGATCCCGGCCATGATCACGCTCTACGGCATGCTCAAGGGGATCGGCAAGGAACAGGAAAAGGCCCCCTCCCGCGTCAAGAGCCACTAGGGGCGATGGAATTCAACCTGATCGCAAAGGAGCCAAGCCATGACACTGGACGCCATAGGACAGATAAAGGAAGTCTTCACGCTGGTGGATTTCTACCAGTACATCAAAGGGGTGGAATACCTGATCTGCGTAGCCTTCTTCATCGGTTTCCCCATGTTCTACCGCTACCTGCACAAAAGAGAACAGGATGAAACCAAGGAAGCGGCGCGCCACTAGCATCGAATCGAGCAGCAAGGGAGTCCGACTCCCCACTACTACAGAGCCAGGAGAACATGACATGTCCTCTTACAAACATCTTATAGTTGCCGCGCTTTCCATAGGCGCCATATCGGTGTCCTCCCCTGCTGCGCTGCAGTGCGCGCCGGTGCCGGACTCCATCACCTTGAACCAGAGCGGCAAGCTGTTCAGCCCGTTCACCTTCAACCACGCAAAGCACATCCAGTCCATCAAGGAGTGCGCCGACTGCCACCACCACACCACCGGCACCCTGGTCCTCGACCCCAACTGCGCCCGCTGCCATCAGAACTCGAGCCCGACCGCCGTGGTCTCCTGCAAGGGTTGCCATTCGGCCACCCCGTTCTCCCCGGAGACCCTGGCCGCCAAGCGCGCCGACAAGCAGCGCTACCACCTCGACAAGATGGGGCTCAAGGGGGCCATGCACCAAAACTGCATCGGCTGCCACGCCAAGGTGGGCAACGGCCCGACCGGGTGCCAGGACTGCCATCCGCGCACAAAAGAGGGCGCCGCCTTCTACAGTACGAACCGCAAGGGAGCCAAACCCGCCCATGCAGAAGAGGAATGAGATGCACCAACTACAGCAGCTCATCATGAATTGAGGAGGAACGCTGATGAAACGAAGAAACTTCCTGAAGGCGTGCCTGATAGGCGGGACCACGATAGCGCTGGGCAAGACCAACAAGGGTTGGGCCAGCGGTTCCTTTGAGGGATACCCCGAAGCCATGGGCGTCCTGGTCGACACCACCCGCTGCATCGGCTGCCGCAGCTGCGAGGCTGCCTGCAACAAGGAACAGAAACTGCCGGAACCGGATACCTCCTTCGACGATCCGTCGGTATTCCAACACGACCGGCGCCCGACCGCGAAGGCCTACACGGTGGTGAACAGCTACCAGAAGGGGCAACCGTCGGGCCCCGTGTACCGCAAGGTGCAGTGCAACCACTGCAACGAGCCCGCCTGCCTCACCTCCTGCTTCGTGAACGCCTATACGAAGACCCAGGAAGGGGCGGTGATCTACAACTCCAAGGTCTGCGTCGGCTGCCGCAACTGCATGATCGCGTGCCCGTTCAACGCGCCGGGCTACGACTACGACAGCGCGACCAACCCGGTCGTCAAGAAATGCATCCTGTGCTACGACACCAGGCTCAAGTACGGCAAACCGCCGGCCTGCGTCGAGATCTGTCCCCAGGAAGCGCTCACCTTCGGGCACCGCGCCGACCTGCTCAAGCTGGCACACGAGCGCATCCGCGCCACCCCCGACCGCTACGTGGACCACGTCTACGGCGAGAAGGAAGTCGGCGGCACCAGCTGGCTCTACCTGGCCCCGGTCGGGTTCGACAAGCTCGGCTTCGACACCACGCTCTCGAACGATCCCATCATCTCCAACGTGAAGGATTTCCTCGGCATGGTGCCGATGGTGCTTTCCATCTGGCCGGCGCTGTTCTCCGGCATCCACCTGCTCTGCAAGAACCAGGAGCACGGTGAGCATGGGCATGATACCGATTCCAACCAGGAGGATACCAAGCCATGAAAAAAATGATCCAGCACGGTTTGGCAATAGTGGACTCACCCTACGACGATGACGGCAAGAAGCGCACGCTGGTCAACAAGCTCCTTTTGGGGCTCACCCCGAGCCAGTACCTGCTGCAGGCCTTCCGGAACCCCTTCAACTGGATCCTGGCGGCGATCTTCGCTGTCGGCATCCCGATCCTGATCGGCCGGTTCTTCTTCGGGTTGGCCTGGGCCACCAGCGGCTCCAACGACTACCCCTGGGGGCTGTTCCTGGGTTTCGGCCTCTTCGCCATGGTGCCGCTCTCCTCCTCGGGCTTCCAGCTTGGTACCGCCTGCGAGATCTTCGGCAGGCATGACCTGGAGCCGATCGAGCGGCTGGCGCTTTTGAACGGGCTTTTAGGATACTTCTTCGCGGTCATGTACCTGTTGGCCGACCTGGGGCAGCCCTGGCGCCTCCCCTACCCGATGGTGGTCTCCTTCGGTCCCGCCGCGGTGCTCTTCCTGGTGGCCTGGCACGTCGCCACCTACCTCTCGGTGCAGGTCGCCGAAGTGTCGACCGCCTTCTTCGAATGGATCGGCTTCCCGGCTGGCAAGCGCGCCGTCCGCAAGATCACCCTGGGGCTCACCGTTTCCGGCATCATCCTGTCGACCCTGCACCAGGGGGCGCTGGGCGCGCTTTTCACCTACGCGCCGGGCAAGGTACACCCGCTTTGGTACTCCTCCTCGTTCCAGTGGCTGCACTTCTTCGTATCCTCGCTGCCGGGCGGCCTGTGCATGGTGATCACGGTGAGCACCATCGTGGCCAAGACCATGGCGTGGCGCGGCGACAGCCGCTTCCACGAGAAACTGGACAAGGTGACCGTGTCGCTCGCCAAGGGCGCCTGCATGGGGATCGCCACCTACATCACCATCAAGCTGATCGGCATCGCGCACGACAACAAGTGGGCCTACCTGGACACCGGCTGGGGGCAGTGGTTCATGTTCGAGATCATCGTCGGCTTCATGCTTCCGCTCACCCTGATGACCTACGGGGTGCACACGAGGAAGATGGCCATCGTCCGCATGGGCGCCTTCATGACCGTGTTCGGCGTGGTGCTGAACCGGGTCAACACCGCCATGATCACCTTCAACTGGAAACTGCCGCACCGCGAGATCCCGCCCTGGCGCGAGGTGATCATCAGCCTGACCATCTTCGCCACCTACATCGTGGTCTACCGCTTCATCCTGTACCGGCTCCCGATCCTCTATAAATGGCGCCGTCAGGAGCAGGAGGAGACCGTGCCCGAGGCGGTGCCGGCAGCGGCGCTGGGCCGGCGCGAGGCGAGCAGCGTACCGGTGGCAAGCTACAGCAGCATGACCAAGCTCGATTAGCAGGTGCAGGGGGCGAGCCGGTTCTCAAGGGGACAGGCACCTGACGGAGCCAGTCCCCGCGAGGCCGGCGCCCTCGCAGGGTCTTTCAAGGGAAGTAAGATGCAGCACAGCGGGGCTGACGGCGGCGGTAAGCCGGCGACCCAGATTGGAGATGGAGCCATGTTCGACAAGATCGCAGGAAGGGCCTTGGTTCCCGTAGGGATAGTGGTTACCGGATTTCTGGTGGTCTGCTTCGTGCTCCTGTACGGGGCCATCAAGCAGGTGGTGATCCGGGATTCCATCACGCAGGCCAACAACCTGGCCGGCATCGTGCTCAAATCCACCCGTTACGCGATGATGAAATCGGACTCGGAACTCAACCGCGCCATCATCCGCAACATCAGCGCCCAAAACGGGGTGCAGCACGTGCGCATCTTCAACAAGCGTGGGGTGGTGGCCTTCTCCTCGAAGCCCGAGGAGGTGAACCGCCAGGTGGACAAGAAGGCGGAGGGGTGCGTGGTCTGCCACGAGAAGGCGGCGCCGATCACCACGCTTGGGACCATGCAGAAGGCGCGCACCTTCAAGAACGCCTCAGGCGACGAGATCCTCGCCATAACGGCGCCCATCTACAACGAGCCGGAATGCGCCAACGCAGCCTGCCACTTCCACCCGGCCGAACAGCGGGTGCTGGGAACGCTGGACATCGGACTGTCACAGGAAGCGACGCTGCACTCTCTGGCACTGATCAAGATGCAGATGCTGATCTTTTCCATCCTGACCCTGTTCCTCACCATCGCCGGCGTTATCACGCTGTTAAAGATGATCGTACTGGTTCCGATGAGGAAGCTGCAGGAGTACACTGAGAGGGGCGAGGAAGAAAACGGCACTTCGCGGCCGCCGAACCTTCCCTATGAGCTTGACAAGATCGCACAATCTTACTACTTTATCAGGGCCAAATTAAACGAAATTGAGCAAAAGCCTTTCCAGGCGACGGAGCATGATCCCGTCTGCCAGCACAAGTGACTTTTTTCGTTAGATGGGGGACTGGCTCCGCAGGTGCCCGCCCCTTCAGAGAATCGAGCGAGCGATGGAGCAGGCGGAAAACAACGAGACGGGGACCATGGGGAACGTGGCGCGGGACGCGCAGGGACAGTTGCGCCAGGGACTTCTGGACGAGATAGGGCGCCTGAAACGGTTCTCGAACCGGGGACTGTGGGCGCTTTCCCTGTTTCTGCTTTTGAGTACCGTCGCCTGGCGCGACTTCTGGTTTCTGCCCAGGCCGCAGGAGGTGGTGGCGACGCTGGGGGCGGCGCCCAAGCCGCTCATGATCAGCCTGGTGCTGGTGCTCTACACCTTCTCCGCCATCATACTGAGCCTGTCGCGCATGATGAGCGGCGTGCGCCATCCAAGCAGCTTCTGCCACGTCGGCTACCTGGCCGGCTTCTACCTCTTCTACTATTTCGCCGAGGGGCTCCAGGACAACTACTGGGCCGTCTTCGGCGCCGGCTTCACCATCCTATGCCTGGAAAGCTACCGGATCTGGACCTTCTGCAACGACCAGATCGGCAAGCGCAGCGAGCAACTCGCCTTCCTGGAACGAAACGGCAGGATGCCTCCCGAGGAAAACGAAGAATCCCTCTACTAACCTCCCGCCTCAGTTCTCCGCCGCGCTCACCTTTTCATAGCCGCTGCAGGGCTGCCCGGTCTTCATGCGCGGCACATCGAGCACCGTGTAGATGGTGCAGCGCCCCTTCTGGTGCAGCTTGCAGTCCTCGAAACTGCAGACCACGTAGGCACGGTCGTTGGGACCGGTGAGCATCTGGTCCAGCTTCTCGGCGATCTTGTCGTTCTTTCCCGCCAGCGCCGCTATCTGCGCAAGTTTATCGTCCATGGGCATCTCCCCTTGAGAAGTAGCTGGTTATTGGACCGCCGCTGAGCCAGAAGACTAGCATCATACGCTTCGGCCCGCCATAAAAAAAAGGCCCCGTGCCGGTGGACGGGGCCTCTTCGTCAGTCACGCCGTGACGGCGGGTTACGCTTTTTCCACCTTCACCTCGACCAGGTTGCAGTTCCCCTTGAGGAGCGCGTTGGCGTTGAGGTCGCGGAAGTGGGACGGGGCGAAGAGCAGCCCGGGCTGGACGCTGGCGCTGACCTTGGCCGCCGCGGTGAGGGTACCGTTGCCCGAGGAAAGCTTCACGCTGCCGCCTTGGGCGATGCCGAGCGCGGCCGCGTCGGCGGGGTGCAGTTCCACGAAGCCGGCCGGCGCCACGTCGAGGTTGGCGTCGGAACGGGTGGTGGAGGTGCCGTTATGGAACCCGATGGGGCCGACCAGGAGTTGGAACTTCGGCTGCGCGGGCGCCGCGGGCTTGGCGATCGGTGCCAGCGGGGCATCCGTACGCACCGCGCTCCCCCCCTTGATGGCGCCGCCGCGGGATCCGTCGAAAGGCTGGTACCCCTTGGCCGCGCCCTTGATCTCCTCCATGAGGCTCGCCGGGGTGATCCTCTGGACGTTGCCGGTCAGCCTGTCATACAGGCCGGCCAGGATGGCCCAATCCTCCTTGGCCTGCCCGGGCGCGTCCACCGCCTTGAAGATGGCCTGAACGCGGTTGTCGAGCGAGGTGAAGGAACCGCTCTTCTCGGCGGCGGCGCCTGCGGGAAGCACGACGTGGGCGTAATCGAGGGAATCCCCCTGGAAGACGTCCTGCACCACCAAGAGCTCAAGCTTGCCGAGCGCCTTGCGGATGCGCTGGTTGTCCGGGAAGCCGGCCAGGTCGCATCCCAGGAGGTAGAGGGCTTTGATGCTCCCCTGCTCGATCCCCTCGACGATGCCCCAGATGTCCTTGCCGTCGGCACCGGGGGTGACCCCCATGTCCAAGAGCCCCACGGTGTTGTTCTTGGCGTCGACGGGGAAGATGCCGCCCCCCTGCTCGCTCGCCGAACCGGTGAGGACGGCGAGGTCGGCCAGTGCGGCGACCTTGGCGGAAGCGTCGGCGCTCCTGATCAGGTCGGCGCCGAAGACGATGGCGACGCGGGTCATGCCGGCAAGCTGCCGCACCGCGTTCTCGACAGCGGCCACGGTGACGCCGGCCTGCTGGCAGAGTTCGTCCATGGAGAGCTGCGCGAGGCCGTCCTTGATGTTCTCGGCCCCGGCGGGAAGCGCCACACCCGCGTCGAGGAGCCCCTTCATCAGGGCGTAGATCACCTGGAGCTCGGCGCCGGGCAGGTGCTTCAGGTGCGCGTTGGAGAACTTCCGGAGTTTCACGTCGCGCATGTTCACGAGCACCAGGCGGGCGTCCTTCTTGGTGGCGGCCTTGATGACCCGGTACTCGGCGCCGGTCGCCTCGGCGTTCAGGTCGCAGCCAAAGACCAGGATCGCCTGCGCCTCGTCGAGAGCGTCCAGCTGCTTGCTGGCGCCGGTGAAACCGAAACGCCGCTGCATCTGGGCCTGGGCCTGGGCGAAGCCGAGCCCCGCCTCGGAGTCGAGGTTGGAGCTGCCGAGCCCCTCGCTGAAGATCTTGCGGAACAGGAAGCTCTCCTCGTTGGTGAGCCTGGGTGAGCCCAGACCCGCCACCGCCTTGCCGCCGTCACGCGCCACGATCTCCTTGAGCCTGGAGGCCACGGTGGCCAGGGCGGTGTCCCAGTCGGCCTTGGCGAGGGTCCCGGAGTCCCCGCGCAAAAGCGGCTCGGAGAGCCTCTCCTGGGAGTGCAGGTAGCGGTAGCCGAAGCGGCCGTTGATGCAGAGGTTGCCGTTGTTGTAGCTGTCGTCCTCGCTGGTGACCCGCTCCACGCGCCCGTCCTTGGCGTGGTACTCGATCTGGCAGCCGGCGCCGCAGAAGGCGCAGACGCTGGGGATGCGGTTGAAGGTCCAGGGGCGCCCCTTGAACTTGAAGGGCTTGGTGATCAGCGCGCCGGTCGGACAGGCCGCGACGCAGTTGCCGCAGAACTCGCAGTTGAGCGGCTTGCCGTCCACCGTGTCGATGATGGCGTCCTCGCCCTTGTTGACCACCATGATGGCGTCGCAGCCGACCACCTCGTGGTCCACCTTGACGCACTTCTCGCACAGGATGCAGCGGTTGGGGTCGCTTTCGATGAGCGGCCAGTCGTAGCGGATCTCCTTGCGCTCCAGGATCGCCGAGTAATCCTGCTTGGTCGCGTTGAGCGCGTAGCAGGAATCCTGCAGGTCGCACTCGCCGCCGGCGTCGCAGACCGGGCAGTCCAGCGGGTGGTTCACCAGCATGAGCTCCATGATCTTGCGGCGGGCTTCCCTCAGGGCGGGCGTGTCCGTGGTGACCTCGATCCCCTCCTTGACCGGGGTGTTGCAGGCGGTCATGGTACGCTCCACACCCGCGACCTCTACCGCGCAGACGCGGCAGGCGCCGGTGGGGGAGACCTTCTTGAGCCAGCACAGCGTCGGGATCGTGATCCCTACCGTGGCTGCGGCCTCCAGTATGGTGGTACCTTTCTCGACCTGCACGCTTTTGCCATCAATGGTTAAGCTGACCATATAAAACCCTCAGTATTCGGTGTAATGAATTGCAATAGGTCCCGGCGCTGCCGCCCTAGACGGCGACCATGGCGACCCGGTAGCAGCGCAGGCACCTCTCGGCCTCCCGCACCGCCTGGCTGTTGGCGTACCCCAGCTCCACCTCGCAGTAGTTCTTGAAGCTCGCCCTCTCCTTGCCGTGCACCTCCTTCTGGTGCTCGCGCGAGGCGCTGTCCAGCCACTGCACGTCCTCGTTCTTGTCGTAGACGCCGAAGTAGGTGAGGATGTCCTCCATCCGCTCGTCGTCGGAGAGCTCGACCCCCTTCCCTTCGAGGTAGCGCTGGATCACCTTGGCGGCGCGGTGGCCGTTGCCGACGCAGGCCACGACGGTGAGCGGGCCGATCTCGGCGTCACCGGAGGCGAAGACGCCGTCGCAGTCGGTGATCAGGGTCCTGGAGAGCATGTTGCCCATGCCGTCCTTCAGGTCCTTGCCGTCGTGCCCCTTGAGCGGCACGTACTTGGTGACGATGGTGCTCCACTTGGTGGTGTCGATCCCCGCGTCGGCCGGGATGAAGGAGAGGTCCGCGTCCTGGCCGATGGCCGGGATGATGGTGTCGCACTCGATGATGAACTCGGAGCCCGGCACCGGTTCCGGACGGCGACGCCCGGAAGCGTCCGGTTCGCCCAGGGCCATCCTGATCAGCTCGACCCCGGTGACCTCGTTGTTCTCGTTGGCGATGACCTTGGTCGGGAGCACCTGGAACTCGAAGCGTACCCCTTCCTCGTCCGCCCCGTCGACCTCCCACACATCCGCCGGCATCTCGTTGCGGGAGCGGCGGTAGACGAGCACCGACTCCTCGGCCCCCTCGCGCAGCGCCACCCTGACGCAGTCGATGGCGGTGTTGCCGCCGCCAACCACGAAGACCTTCTTGCCCATCCCGGTGGGAAGGCCCAGGTAGACGTTTCTCAGGAAGTCGATACCGCCGGTCAGGAAGCCCTTGTACCCCTTGTCCTCCCCCTCGACCCCCATCGGCTTTGAGCGGTGTGCGCCCGGCGCGAGGAGCACGGCGTCGAACTTCTTCCTCAGCTCGTCGAGGGTGATGTCCTTGCCCACCCGGGTGTTGTAGATGATCTCGACGCCCAGTCCCTGGATGATGTCGATGTCGCGCTGCAGCAGGTGACGCGGCTGGCGGTAGGGGGGGATGCCCACGGCGACCATGCCGCCGCCTAAGGGAAGCGCCTCGTAGATGGTGACGGGGTACCCTTCCAGGGCCAGGTAGTAGGCGGCGGCGAGACCTGCCGGCCCCGCTCCCACCACGGCGATCTTCTTGGACTGCTTCCCCTTGGGAGCCATCGGCGGGAGGTGACCGTGCTGCCATTCGTAATCGGAGGCGCTGCGTTTGAGCACCATGATGTTGATCGGCTCGTCCACGTTCTTCCTGCGGCAGGCGGTCTCACACGGGTGCGGGCAGACGCGGCCGCAGACCGAGGGAAGCGGCATCGATTCGCGGATGGTCTCCAGAGAATCGCCGAAACGGTAATCCTTCACCGACTCGATGTAGGCGGGGATATCGATGTGGGCCGGGCACTTGTCCATGCAGGGCGCGGTGTACTTCTCGATGTACCGGAATTCCGAGGAGAGGCTCTTGGCGCCGCGGATGTAGTTCACGAAGGCGTCGCGGAAGTGGGTGACCGCGTCGATGACCGGCACCGCCGAGCTCGGGCAGAGCGTGCACTTGCAGTGCGACAGCACGCTCCCGACGTCGAGGATGGTGTCGAGATCCTCCTCCTTGCCGCGCCCCTCCATGATCCCGGAGAGGGCGTCCATGATGACGCGGGTCCCCTTCTTGCCCGGGGTGCACTTGCCGCAGACGTACTTGGTCTGCACCCGCTTCATGTACTCGGCGACCATGGCGGGGATATCGACATCCTTGTTGTACAAAATGATGCCATCCCAGCCGATGAAAGCCGAAAGCGGCCGCTCTCCGTCGTAGGTGGCGGGCAGCTTGAAGGAGACATCCTTCTTCTCGCCCCCCTTGCGGTTATCAACTATGTTTCTGCCCCAGCTGGAAAAAACTACCTCTGCCACTTAGGCCTCCGAAATAGCTGTAAAATTGGCCGCATTATCGGCTAAATATTTACATTTATTAAGTAAATTGTCCGGTGCACATTGTATACAGTATCCAGTTTTTACCACATCACTCAGCTCTAATCAAGCGAAAAATCATGCGGATTATCGCTGTGGTAGGGCGTATACAGCAAGCACCGACCGCGGCGCGCGGCGCTCCTCCGCATAGCTGCAATTAATGGTTGTTTTTGTCGGCGACAGGCCCTAACATCGCTGCGGCACGACGCGACGCGCCCTCTCAAAGAATTCAACTTTTCCCCGGAGACGCCGATACTTAATAGGGACGCGCCCATGAAGACCCTGTGGGCGTCACCGGAGGGGTCATGGAGACCGACATTCTCGACGGCACCGGCCTAAAACTGCAACTGAGCCCGGACCAGAAGTCCCTGCTGGCACAGTACACCCCGGTCACCCAGCGGCGCGCGCTGGACGTCCCGCAGTTGCGCGAGGCGATCGAGGCGCTGGGATACGGCGACCTGTTCCTGTCCGAAGACGCACTGGCGCAGGTGCTCGCCCGCTGTGCCGTCTCCCCGGTGACGTTCACCCTGCAGATCGGCGAACGGCGCGACGCCACCCTCGCCCTGCAGCTCTCCGACGACATGATGACCGCCACCATGACCATCCAGCCGGCCCATGGCGGGCACCGCATCACGCTCGAAGAGGTGGAGCAGGCGCTTTCCCGCGAGGGCGTGGTCTGCGGCATCCTCTATGACGAGATCAAGGCCGCGCTGGAGGCGGGGGAGGCCAGCAAGGTGGCGATCGCCCAGGGAACCCCGCCCGTCCCCGGGGAGGACAGCCAGTTCATCAGCCTGATCCCGGAGATGGCGACCCAGATGCCGCAACTCTCCGACGACGACACCGCCGACTACCGCAACCTTGGGGATATCGTCAGCGTGAGCCTGGGCGACCCGCTCTTGCGGCGCACCCGCCCCACCACCGGCGTCCCCGGGATCAACCTCCTCGGGGTGGAACTCCCCACCACCGACGGGGTCGATCTCCCCTTCGCGGACAACCTGACCGGCATCGCCTGCGACCTGACCGACCCGGACCTGCTGGTCGCCGCCATTTCCGGCTACCCGTCGATCGTGCCGCGCGGCGTCAACGTCGATCCCGTCTTCAAGGTGAAGCGGGTCGACCTCTCCACCGGCAACCTCCGCTTCAAGGGATCGCTGGAGATCGCCGGCGACGTCAGCGAGGGGATGGAGGTGACCGCCACCGAGGACATCACGGTGGGAGGGATCGTCGAGGCCGCCCGGGTCAAGGCCGGAGGGAACATCGTGATCCAGGGGGGAGTGATCGGCCACGGCCACGCCAGCCAGCCGGGCAAGATGGTGAGCCGCCAGGAGATGGCCCAGCTGGAGGCGGGGGGGACCGTGACGGTGCAGTTCGCCGAGAACGCGGCCATCAGCGCCGGCGGAGACATCGTCATCCGCGAACTGGCCATGCAGAGCGACCTCACCTCCGGCGGGAGCATCCTGGTCGGCGAGAAAGGTGGGCGCAAGGGACACATCATCGGCGGGGTATGCCGCGCCATCTCCCTGGTGCACGCCGTCGTCATCGGCTCCCACGCCGGGGTCCCCACCGTGATCGAGGTCGGCGTCGACCCCGCACTGAACCGGAAACTCGAGATGGTGCAGGAAAACCTGACCGAGAAGCAGCGCCAGCTGGATGAGCTCACCAAGACGCTGGCCTACGTCAAGGAGAACCCCGGCAGCATGGAGGCGGGGCTTTTGAACCTGAAGCAGCGCATCTACACCAAGTGCCAGGGAGAACTGGCCGAGCTGACCGGCGAAAAGAAACGGCTGCAAAAGAGGATGGAGATCAATGCCCTGGCCCGGGTCGAGGTGGAGCGCGACGCCTTCCTGGGCGCGCAGATCAGGATCGGCTCCAGCACCCTTCTCGTCGAGGAGGACCTCACCAACCCGACCTTCACCCTGGGCGAGGAGGGCATCGCATATTGAAAAACAAGGAAACGGCATGCGCATCATAGGACTCACCGGGGGGATCGCCTCGGGCAAGACCAGCGCGGCGCAGCTCTTCGAAGAGTTGGGAGCGGCCGTGATCGACGCCGACCAACTGGCACGGGAAGTGGTGCAGCCGGGCGAGGAGGCCCTGGCGCGGATCGCGGCGAGCTTCGGGGAGCAGGTGCTCAACCCCGACGGCACCCTGAACCGCGCCGCCCTCGGCGAGATCGTGTTCGCCGACCCGTCGGCCAGGCGCACCCTTGAGGAAATCACCCACCCCGCCATCAGAAAGCGGGCGGAGGAGAAGCTGGAGCGGCTTCGGGAGGCGGGGACCGGCACCGCCTTCTACGTGGCCCCCCTGCTCTTCGAGGCGGGGATCACCTCCCGCGTGCACGAGGTGTGGGTGGTCTACCTGGACCGGGAGACCCAGCTCCAGCGCCTGATGGCACGCGACGGCCTCTCCCGGGAGGCGGCGCTGTCGCGCATCGCGTCGCAGATGCCCATGGAGGAGAAGAAGAAACTGGGGAAGGTCGTCATCGACAACCGCGGCAGCAAGGAGGACCTGGAGGCGCAGGTGCGCAAGCTGTGGCGTGAGGAGATAGTGGACCGCACCGAGAGGTGAGCCAGGTCGGCAGGCAAGAGCTGCGGGAAGATCTAAAAAAGAGGTACGACGAAAAAGGCCCCCGCTTGCGGCGGGGGCCTTTTCTAATCGCTACTTGTGGTAGCCGAGCTTGTGGGAGATCTCCTCGCCGGAGCGGATCACCAGCGGGATCAGCTCCTTCTCGAGCCGCTCGTCGGTGAAGCGCATCGAGGGGCCGGAGATGCTCACCGCGCCGATGATGCGGCGGGTGTAGTCGCGGATCGGGGCGCCCACGCACTTGACGCCGACATCCATCTCCTCGTCGTCGATGGCGTATCCCTGCTCGGCGATCACCTTGAGGTGCTTCTTGAGCTCCTCGCGGTCGGTGACGGTCTTCGGGGTGTACCGCTTCATCTCCTTGGTGGGGAGGTAGTTCTCAAGTTCCTCGTCGGTCATGTAAGCGATCTGGACCTTGCCGGCGGCGGTGCAGTAGGCCGGCAGACGGGCGCCGACGCGCGGCACGACCCTGACGGTCAGGTCGGTCTCCACCACGTCCAGGTAGACGATGTGGAACTCCTTGAGGATGGCGACGTAGGTGGTCTCGTTGCACTCCTTGACCAGCGCCTCGAGCACCGGGCGGGACTGACGCAAGAGACCCATCTGCTTGATGAAGGTCTGCCCCAGCTCCAGGGTCTTGAGCCCAAGCCGGTAGTTCTCCGTTACCTTGTTCTGCTCTATGTAGTTCCGGGACTCCAGGGTAGCCAGGAGGCGGAAAACGTTGTTCTTGTGAAGCTTCAGCCTCTTGCTCAGCTCGGTCACACCCAGTTCGTCCACCTCGTCGTGGAACTGCTCCAGGAGGTCGAGTGCATGGGAGACGGCCTGAATGATGTACTCAGATTTCTCTTTTTTCGCCATTGGCTGCACCTATAAATATCAGGAAAAATTTCAAACAATATTAACTAGGCCATTTGATAAGCCGTGTCAAGAAAATTAATCTCTTGATAAACCCTTTTAATGTGTTTAAACTCGCCGTACCGCTTCCGCCCCGAAACCCGCCCCATGAGAGAAGCGGTAAAACAGCTTCCACTGGTAAAGTCGGCAGGATGCGGCTGCAGATAGTGTCATACACGAAAAATATAGAATTATGTTCTAGAAATGTCAAGCAACAAGACGTTCGCAGCGATGCGATCTTGATGGTCTGGCGCCGGGGCATCGGCGCCGGCGAATCGGCGGAGAGCGACTGTGCGCCTCAACCTGATTTCCAAGCTTGCCCTTGCCACGGGGCTCGTGCTTTTGTGCACCATGGCCCTGTTCGCCTACCTGAACCTGAGAAGCCTCAAGGGGCTCCTGCTGCAGGAGGCGATCTCCGAGGCCGACCGCATCACCGAGACCATCATCCGCACCACCCACAACCAGATGCTGCGGGACGACCGTCCCCTGTTCTACAAAACCATCGAGGAGATCGGCAACCAGCAGGGGGTGGAGCGGATCCGCCTGATCAACAAGACCGGCCGCATCATCTTCTCCACCGACGACGCCGAGACCGGGACCGTGCTCGGCAAGCGCTCCGAGGTCTGCGCCGTCTGCCACGGCGGCCCCGAACTGCTCCTGACCGCCCCCTCCAAGAACCGCAGCCGCCGCTTCTACGGCAAATCCGGCGCCGAGTTCCTCGGCATCACCAATGCCATCTACAACGAGGAGAGCTGCTACACGGCGAGCTGCCACTTTCACCCGGAAAAATTCAAGGTGCTCGGCGTGCTGGACGTGGTGGTCCCGCTGGACCGGATGCACTCCCTCCTGGACGCCTACCGCGGTCGCATGCTGCTCCTGACCCTGCTCCTGATCACCCTCACCTCGCTGAGCCTCACCTATTTCACCCAGAAGCTGGTGAACCGTCCGGTGCGGGAGCTCCTGGAGCACACCCAGATGCTGGCGCGGGGGGAACTGGACGGCCTGGTGCACAGCTTCGCCCACGACGAGTTGGGCGAGCTGGCCGACTCGTTCAACGCCATGACCGTGAACCTAAAGAAGGCGAGGGAGGAACTGGAGGGGTGGGGACGCGACCTTGAGCTGATGGTGCAGCAAAGGACCCAGGAGATCACGCGCATGCAGGCGCAGCTGATCCGCTCGGAAAAGCTCGCCTCGCTGGGGGAGCTGGTGGCGGGCATCGCCCACGAGATCAACAACCCCCTGACCGGGATCCTCGTGTTCGCCTCCCTGATCCAGAGCAACCCGAAGCTCGACCCGGTCCTCAAAAACGACATCGAGACCGTGCTCAGGGAAACCAAGCGCTGTGCCGGCATCGTCAAGGGGCTCCTGGAGTTCGCCCGCTGCGCACCGCCCCAGAAGACCCCCTGCTCGCTCAACGAGATCTCGGACGCCGCGCTCGAACTGGTCCGGCACCAGATCCTCTTCCAGGACGTCACCATCGCCCGCAACTACTCGGGGCGCATCCCGTCGCTTCTGATCGACCCGAACCAGATTGAGCAGGTCCTGGTGAATATGCTGGTCAACGCCGGGCACGCCCTGCGCGGCGAGGGGATGGTCATGGTGGTGACCGGTATCGACCCGGTGCAGGGGCAGGCCTTCATCAAGATCAGCGACAACGGCTGCGGCATCCCGGAGGCCAACCTGGACCGGATTTTCGACCCCTTCTTCACCACCAAGTCCAACAAGGGGACCGGCCTCGGGCTGTCGGTATCCTACGGCATCATCCAGGAGCACGGCGGACATATCGAGGTGCAAAGCCAGGAGGGGGCCGGGACCACCTTCACCATCCTGCTTCCCATGCCGGAGGCGGAAGCCGCCGCGTCCTCCCCGCCGACCCCGGCGACGGGGCAACACCCGGCCGGACCGGCAAGCGCCTGAAGCCGTATACAAACCCGGCATTTCCCCTCCCCCCTCCCCTCCCCCCTCCCCCTCCCGGGACCCCGCACGGAGCTTAACTGCGCGGAAGAAAACGATTGACAGCGAGGGGCCGTATTGTTAGTTTACGGTCGGGTCAGGCCCGGCTCTTACCGCGGTCCGGCCCGGCCAGCCTCAACGTCACGCAGTACCGGAGCCGCAGTGAACATCACCACCAACGGCGAAGCCGTATCGATCGATCCCCTCACGGTTCAGCAGTACCTGGTCTCCCTCGGCATCGACCCGCGCCGCGTCGCGGTCGAGCTGAACCTGGACATCCTCCCCAAGGCGCAGTACGAGACCACCCGGCTCAAGGAGGGGGACGCCCTGGAGATCGTCCATTTCGTGGGAGGGGGCGCCGTCCGCGGCTAGAGATCTCCCGCCGCGGGCCGTCCGCTCGTCTCCCGCTCACCTTCCGGTCCCGCTGCCGCCGGACCGAGCCGACCATCTGACAAGACGCTACCGATTGGAGAACAGTGATGCCTTTAACAAGTGACAAGCTCGTCATCGCAGGACGCGAATTCGACTCCCGCCTCATGGTGGGGACCGGCAAGTACGCCGACTTCCAGCAGATGGTGCGCGCCATCGAGGTCTCCGGCGCCCAGATCATCACCGTGGCGGTGAGAAGGGTGAACATCTCGGACCGGAGCAAGGAATCCCTCCTAGACCACATCGACCTGAAGAAATACACCCTGCTCCCCAACACCGCCGGCTGCTACACCGCCGAGGACGCCATCCGCACCTGCCGGCTCGCCCGCGAGGCGGGGCTCTCCGACTTCGTCAAGCTCGAGGTGCTCGGTGACGAGAAAACGCTCTTCCCCAACAACGAGGAGCTCCTGAAGGCGGCCAAGGTGCTGATCGCCGAGGGATTCACCGTGCTCCCCTACACGAGCGACGACCCCATCATCTGCAAGAAGCTGGAGGACATGGGGTGCGCCGCGGTGATGCCGCTGGGGGCCCCCATCGGCTCGGGCCTCGGCATCCGCAACCCGTACAACATCCAGATCATCCTGGAGACCGTCAAGGTCCCGGTGATCGTGGATGCCGGCGTCGGCACCGCATCGGACGCGGCCATCGCCATGGAGCTTGGCTGCGACGGCGTACTCATGAACACCGCCATCGCCGGTGCCCAGGACCCGGTCGCCATGGCCGAGGCGATGAACCTCGCGGTCAGGGCAGGCAGGCTCGCCTACCGCGCCGGCCGCATCCCGAGGAAGCTCTACGCCACCGCATCCTCCCCGCTGGCGGGGCTGATCGCGTGAGAGGACTCGACTCCCCCTGGATAGACTTCAACCTCTACCTGATCACCGGGCGCGGCGAGACCCTCGGGCGCAACCTGGAGTTCGTGGTCGAGGAGGCCTTGAGGGGGGGCGTGCGCGCCGTGCAGCTGAGGGACAAGGGGACCAGCACCAAGGAACTCTACGAGACGGCCCAGGAGCTGCGCCGCCTCACCTCGCGCTACGGCGCCAAGCTCTTCGTGAACGACCGGGTGGACGTGGCGCTGGCGGTCGACGCCGACGGCGTCCACATCGGGAGCTCCAGCCTGCCGCTGTACAAGGTGCGGCGGCTTCTGGGCGAGCGCAAGCTGATCGGGGTATCCTGCCACAACCAGACCCAGGCCATCACCGCCCAGGAGATGGGCGCCGATTTCATCACCTTCGGCCCGGTCTACTACACCCCCAGCAAGGCCGAGTACGGCGAGCCGGTGGGGATCGAGAAACTGAACAAGGTGGCGCAGATGCTGCAGATCCCGGTGTTCGCCCTGGGGGGGGTGAACCTGGACAACTGTGCCGAGGCCGTCGCCGGCGATGTGCGCGGCATCGCCCTCATCTCCGCCATACTCTCCGCGCCGGAGCCGCGCGAGGCCGCCAAGAAGCTCCTGGCCCTGCTCCCCCCGCTCGAGGAGCACAACGACTAGATGACCGTCGGCGAACCGATCCATAGCGAACTGCGCATCAACTCCTACGGCTCCTACCTCAGGCGCCGCTTCGGCTGCCGCGTCAGCAAGGTGAACGTCGACGGCGGCTTCACCTGCCCCAACCGCGACGGCAGCCGCGGCACCGGCGGGTGCATCTACTGCGACAACAGTTCCTTCTCCCCCAAGGAGACCCAGGCCCTGATCCCGGTCGAGGAGCAGATGGCCGCGGGGATGGCCTACCACCGCGAACGCCTCGGCAGCGACAAGTTCATCGTCTATTTCCAGAAGTACACCAACACCTACGGGCCGGTGGAGAAGCTCGCGGAGCTGTACCGGCGCGCCCTGGCCCACCCCGACGTGCTCGGCATCTCGGTGGGGACCCGCCCCGACTCGCTCTCCCCCGGCGCCATCGAGCTTCTGACCGACCTGGCGCGCGAGCACTACGTCTGCGTGGAGCTCGGGCTGCAGTCGATGGATGACGCCATCCTCTCCCGGATCAACCGCGGGCACACCCTGGCCGAGTACCTGGACGCGGTGGAGCGGCTTTCCGGCCGCGGCCTGGAGATCTGCACCCACCTGATCTACGGCTTCCCCGGGGAGACCAGGAGCGGCTTTTTGAAGACCGCGCGCCTGATCGCGTCGCTGCCGGTCAACTCCGTCAAGCTGCACCAGCTGCACGCGGTGGAGAACACGAGGCTCGCCGAGATGTACCGGGACGGGAGCTGGCAGCCGATCGGCATCGACGAGTACGTGGCGACCGCCTGCGACTTCCTGGAGGAGCTCCCGGCGCGGGTCGCGGTGCAAAGGCTGTACGGGTCGGCGCCGCTTTCCATCCGGGTCGCCCCCAATTGGAACCTGAAAAACAACCAGATGTGGTACGCCGTGATCAACGAGCTGAGAAGGCGCGGCAGCTGGCAGGGATGCCGGCTTGCCAGCGAGGTCAGGGCGGCCTGAAGAGGAGAACCATGAAGACGGCACAACTGATCGGAAGCGCGGAGCCGGTACGGATCGGCAAGATCCTCTGCATCGGGCGCAACTACGCGGACCACATCAAGGAGCTCGGCAACGAGACCCCGGAACGCCCGGTGATCTTCACCAAGCCCGCCACCAGCGTCATCGGCGCGGGGGAAGAGATCGTGATCCCCGCCTATTCCAGCGACTGCCACCACGAGGCCGAGCTGGCGCTTTTGATCGGCAGGAAGGGACGCGACATTCCCGCCGCCGACGCCCTCTCCTACCTGGCGGGTTACGCCGTCGCCATCGACCTGACCCTCAGGGACGTGCAGGCGGAGCTCAAGAAGAAGGGGCTTCCCTGGGACATCGCCAAGGGGTTCGACACCGCCTGCCCCCTCTCCCCGTTCGTCCCGGCAGCGCAGGTGGCCGACCCGCACCAGTTGCGCATCACGCTCACCGTGAACGGCGAGAAGCGCCAGGATGGCGGTACGGATCTCATGATCCACCGCATCCCCGAGCTGTTGAGCTACCTCTCCTCCATCTTCACGCTGGAGCCGGGGGACCTGGTGCTGACCGGCACGCCCGCGGGGGTCGGCCCGATCAAGAGCGGCGACCGCGTCGTGGCCGAGATCGCCGGGGTGGGGAGCATCGCCGTTTCGGTCCGCTAGAGAGGCTTTAGCCAACAAAGGAGGTTTGCATATGAGCAACGAGAAAAGCTGCCCCGATTGCCAGGGGCTCATGATCCTCATGCCCGGTTGAGGTGGCCTCTTCTGGCGGTGCCAGAAGTGCGGCAAGAAGCTTCCCCTGAGCGGAGACAACTCCAAAGGGTGCGGCTGCAAGTAAAGGAAGATCCCACCACACACCTCCCACCTCCCCTCTCCCGGGAGAGGGGGTGGCGTGAGATCAGCCTTAACCAGAAAAAAAAAGGGGACTCTTGCGAGCCCCCTTTTTTCGTTTTCCCCTCCGCCGGCTCACACCGGCTGCGTCGGCACCGCCCCGACGATGACGGCATCACCCGCCCCCGATCCCTGCTCGAAACGTTCCCGCTCCTGCCGCAGCACCTCGAGCAGCCGCTCCTCGGAGAGCGGGCGGTGGTAGTAGTACCCCTGCAGTTCGTCGCAGCCCCGGTGCGCCAGGTACTCTGCCTGGTCCAGGGTCTCAACCCCCTCGGCGATCACGTGCAGTTCCATCGCCTTGGCGATGCCGATGATGGCGTCCACGATGGCGCGCTCGTCCGGTAGCTCGCAGACGTTCCTGATGAAGGCGCGGTCGATCTTCAGGTGATCGATGGGGAAGTTCTTCAAGTATTGCAGCGAGGAATAGCCGGTGCCGAAATCGTCGATGCCGATGGAGACGTTGAGCCCCTTCAGGTGCCAGAGCTTGGCGGCCGTCTCCTCCACGTCCTTGACCAGGCAGGTCTCGGTGAGTTCCAGTTCCAGGAGGGCCAGGTCCACGCCTGTTTGCTCTGCCGCCTCCTCGACCAGCCGGCACAGCTCGCTGCGCATGAATTGACACCCCGAGATGTTCACCGACATCCTGAGCGGCAGGCACCCCGCATCGAGCCATTGCCTGAGCTTGGTACAGGCGGTCTTCAGCACCCACTCCCCCAGCGGGATGATGATCCCGGTGGCCTCGGCGAGCGGGATGAAGGAATCGGGCATCACCCGCCCCTTTTCCGGGCTCATCCAGCGCACCAGCGCCTCCACCGCGGCGATCCTGCCGGTACGGGCATCCATGATGGGCTGGTACTCCAGGAAGAACTCCTCCCGTTCCAGCGCCATCCAGAGCTCGAACTCAAGCCGCGTCCGTTCCTGCAGCTTCTGGTTCATCTGGGCGCTGTAGAAGCAGAATTCGACGCCCGGTTTCTTGGCGTTGTACATGGCGATGTCGGCATTTTTGAGCAGGGTCTCCGGGGTGGTGCCGTCGTCGGGGTAGACCGAGATGCCGATGCTGGCGCCAACGTAGACCTCCCGCCCGCCAACCTCGTACACCGGGGAGAGTTTCCTGAGCAGGTTCTGCGCGATGCAGCTCGCGTTGTCCTCCGTGTCGAGGGTCGCCACCACCACGAACTCGTCCCCCCCCAGCCGCGCCAGGGTGTCCTTCTTGCGCACCGAGCTCTTCAGGCGCCGCCCGACCTCGATCAGGATCTGGTCTCCCGCCTCGTGCCCCATGGTGTCGTTGATCGGCTTGAAGCCGTTCAAGTCGAAGAAGAGGGTTGCCATCTTGAGCCCCTCGCGCTGCGCGATGCCGATGGTGTGCTCCATCCGGTCCAGCAGCATGCGCCGGTTCAAGAGCCCGGTGAGGCTGTCGTAGTAGGCGAGATGCTCGAGCTGTTCCGCGCTCCGCTTCTTCTCGGTGACGTCCTCCAAAAGGGTCGCCACCATGCCATCCCCCATCGGGAAGGCGTTCACGACAAAGACCCGACCCGCCCCTTCCTGTGTCAGCTCCAGGCTCACCTCGGCCGGCGCCCCCTGAAGCGCCTCCCGGACCGGCGCGAAAAGCCCCCCCTGCACCTGCAGGATGCTCTTGCCGATGTCGTCCCGTCCGAAGCCGAAGACGGAGGAGGCGGCCGGGTTCATGTCCGCCAGGACCAGGTCGATGTCGGTTCCGCTGCCGGGGACGGTCCGGTACAGGGCCAGCCCCTCGTTGAGGGACTCGTACACCGAGCGGTACTTCTCCTCGCTTTGTTTCAGGCTGCGGTAGGCATTCTCGATGGCCCGCAGCGGCACGGTACGCAGCCGGAAGAAGGTGAAGCCGGCGGCAAGAGCCCCCAGGCAGAAGAGCAGCGCGGTCACCATGAGGGTCGGGGCCAGCGAGCGCGACACCACCAGGTTGGCCACCTGGTGCCCCGCATCGTGCACCGGGAAGGTCTTGGAAAGAAGCGGCGGCAGCATCTTGTCCGAGCTCTCCGCGATCACCTGCCCTTTCAGGTTGTACAGGACCCGCTTCTCCGCGGTCTCCGTGGAGCGCCGCGCCAGGAGCTCATTCAGGCGCAGTTCCTCGAACTCCCACATCCTCGGGTTGGCCACCACCAGCGTCCCCACCACGCGCGCATTGATCTCCCCCTCCGTCTCGATGACCCCGGTCATGTGCGAGAAGGCCATCACGAAGTAGATCGCAGGCGGCACCACGGTCAGCACCGCGGAGAGGATCCCCGCGGTCAGGGTGGTGCTGCGGCGTATGGACTGGCTGTGCCTGATCATTTCACCCCGGTGACGTGCAGGCCGTGTCTAGCGGCGATGGAACGCCCCTTCTTCGAGTTGAGGAACTTGACGAACTTGGCGACCGCGGCAGGGGCATCTTTCCGGGTGACCAGGTGCATCTCCTTGACGAAGCGGTACTTGCCCGAGGAGACGCTGGCGACGCTCGGCTGCACCCCGTCGAGCTTTAGGACGTTCACCGAGTTCGGCTCGGCGAGCGCCAGCGTCAGCGCCATCAACGCCACCGCCCCTTCGGTCTTCTTGACGAAGTCGTAGGCCTCGTTGTCGGTGATGCCGAGGAGCATGTCCTTGCGACCCTGGGCAGCGCTGAGGCCACGGTCCATCTCCGGCGACATGGAGCGGGCCAGCTTGGTGTCGGTGTCCTCGTTGGGGCGCAGCACCACCCGGACCAGTTCGCCGCCGGGCCACTTGGGGGTGCTGCCGGCATACATCGCCGCCAGTTCCTTCAGCGTCACATCCTTCGAGCGCACCCCGCGGTTGGCGAGCACCGCCAGCGGGGTCTTGCCCCACTCCTGCTGGATGAGCCCTTCGGCGCTCTCGGCCGGCTTGAGCGCGCGTCCCGAGACGGCGAGGTCCAGCGCGTGGTGGGATACCGCCTTGATGGCGGCGGAACTCCCGAGGCTCTTCTCCATTTCGATCACGATGCCGCGGTTTTCCTTCTGGAACGCCTCAGCCAGCGGCTTTATCACCACCAAACCGCTGCCGGTGCCGTTGATCCTGAGGGTTTCCGCTGCGGAGGCAGTCGGGGGGGACACGAGGGTGGCGAGGACGGCCGCGACGGCCAAAACTGCCTTGACGAAAGATGCCATGGTTGCTCTCCTGTCAAACTAGATGGAAGTGGGGGACCTGCACGGGAATGCGAGAGGGGTGGCGAAACGGCCACCGTCAACCCTACTGTTTTATCGGTTTTCGGGGTGTGATCTTGAGTACTTTATCGGTAAAAGCGGGAGCGGGGGTACGGCGGAAAACGGGTAGCTACGGGGGATCGAACGGACCGGTGCTAGAGCAGGAAGTCGACCACCAGCCCCTTGATCTTGATGATCTGGGCCACGATGCGGATGTGGTCCTTCTGCTCCCGCATCACCAGGTGGTAGAGGAGGTCGGCCTCCTTGTCGACGACGGCGATCACCTCGTGGCTGCGCCCGGTAACCCCGCCGCTCAGCATCTCGATGCGGTAGGCCTCGGCGGAGACCTTGCGGGCCATGGTGCCGATCAGTTCCCGGAACACCTTGAAGTTGGCGATGGTCGGTTCCTGCTCCAGGACGTCCCCCGCCTTGTCGATCTCGTCCTTCAGGCGCTGCAGTTCGCCCTGGTACTCGGCGCTCGCCTTGGCGACGGCGGTCAGCCGGCCGGCGAACAGCGGTGCGCCGGCTCCGGCGACGCTCTTGGGCGCCGGTCCCTTCTCCTTCTTGGCTATGCTGCGGGAGTCCGATTTTTCGTTGATACGCATGCGCTGGCACCGGTCGCCCCGGGGGGCGGAATTAAAAAGGCCCCGAACGGATTCGGGGCCGGATCAAAGCTCGGCAGGGAAGCTAGTTCCTGACCACATTGGCGGCCTGGGGCCCCTTGGCGCCCTGGACCACGTCAAAGCTCACCGAGTCTCCCTCGGCCAGGGACTTGAAGCCGTCCCCCTGGATGGCGGAGAAGTGCACGAAGACATCCGCACCGTTCTCCTGCTCGATGAAGCCAAACCCCTTAGCGTCGTTGAACCATTTCACCACACCGTTTGCCATTACTTTTCTCCTGTACCGCTCGTTGTCTTGTTCAGGGCGGCCGGGGTCCCGGCCGCCCCTCTTGGCGTCTTAAGAACGCGCTATTCGCTATTACACGTTTACATTCAGCGTGTCAAGGCTTCTCCGGCTGCCTTGCGACGCCCCTGCCGTGGCGCCTGCCGGACTAGGCGCTGGCCACGGGCTGCTCCAGGACGTCACTCCCCTTTCCCGCAGCGGGACCTTTGGCCGGGGCGGCCGCCTGCGCGTTGAGCGTGGCGTGGGCCGCCGCAAGACGCGCGATGGGCACCCGGAACGGCGAGCAGGAGACGTAGTCGAGCCCGACCGAGTCGCAGAAGATGACCGAGGCCGGGTCGCCGCCGTGCTCGCCGCAGATGCCGAGCTTGATGTTGGGGCGGGTCTGGCGCCCCTTCTCGCAACCCATCCGGACCAGGGCGCCGACGCCGTTTTGGTCCAGGGTGACGAACGGGTCGTCCTCGAGGATGCCGTTCTCCACGTAGAAGGGGAGGAACTTGCCGGCGTCGTCGCGGGAGAGGCCGAAGGTGGTCTGGGTCAGGTCGTTGGTACCGAAGGAGAAGAAGTCCGCCTCGGTGGCGATGCTGTCGGCGGTGATGGCCGCGCGCGGCAGCTCGATCATGGTGCCGATCAGGTAGTCGACCTTGACGCCGTAGCGCTTCTGCACGTCCTCGCAGACCGCGACCGCGTTGGCGCGCATGATGGCGAGTTCCTTGGTGACGGCGACCAGCGGGATCATGATCTCGGGGACGATCTGGAACCCTTCGTCCTTCACCAGCTCGCAGGCGGCCTCCATGATGGCCTGGACCTGCATGTCGTAGATCTCGGGGAAGGTGACGCCCAGGCGGCAGCCGCGGTGGCCGAGCATCGGGTTGAACTCGTGCAGGAACTCGACCTTGTGCTTCAGGGTCTGCACCGAGACACCCATGGTGGCGGAAAGCGCCTCGATGTCCTTGTCCTCCTGGGGGAGGAACTCGTGCAGCGGCGGGTCGAGGAGGCGGATGGTGACCGGCAGCCCCTTCATCTCGCGGAAGAGCCCCTTGAAGTCACCCTTCTGCATGGGGAGGATCTTGGCGAGCGCCTTCTTCCTCCCTTCCAGGTCGGCGGAAAGGATCATCTCGCGCACGGCCGCGATGCGGTCGGCCTCGAAGAACATGTGCTCGGTGCGGCACAGGCCGATACCCTCGGCGCCGAACTCGCGGGCGGTCTTGGCGTCGTGCGGGGTGTCCGCGTTGGCCCTGACCTTCATCCTGCGGAACTTGTCGACCCAGGCCATGACGGTGGCGAAGTCGCCGCCGACGCCGGCCGCGACCATGGGAACCGCCCCTTTCATCACCTCGCCGGTGGAGCCGTCCAGGGTGATCACGTCACCCTTCTTGATGACGGTGCCGTCCTTGGCGACGAACTGGCCGGCGTGGTAGTCGACCTTGATGTCGCCGCAGCCGGCGACGCAGCACTTGCCCATGCCGCGGGCGACCACCGCCGCGTGCGAGGTCATGCCGCCGCGGGCGGTGAGGATGCCCTGGGCGGCGTGCATGCCGTGGATGTCCTCAGGTGAGGTCTCGACGCGCACCAGGATCACCCGGTGACCGAGCTTCGCGGCGCTCTCCGCCTCGTCGGCGGTGAACACCACCTCGCCGGAAGCGGCGCCCGGGGAGGCGGGGAGCCCCTTGGCGATCACGGTCCTCGGCGCTTTGGGGTCGAGCGAGGGGTGCAGCAACTGGTCGAGCTGAGAGGGGGCCACGCGCAGGACGGCGGTCTTCTCGTCGATCAACCCTTCCGCCACCATGTCCACGGCGATCTTCAGGGCCGCCTTCGCGGTCCTCTTGCCGCTTCTGCACTGCAGCATGTAGAGGATCCCCTTCTCGATGGTGAACTCGATGTCCTGCATGTCCTTGTAGTGGCGCTCCAGGATGTCCCGGATCCCTACCAGCTGCTGGTAGCACTCGGGGAGCACCTCCTCCATGGAGGGGAGGTCGCCCGGCTTGTACTTGGCGCGGTTGATCGGCTGGGGGGTACGGATGCCGGCCACCACGTCCTCGCCCTGGGCGTTGACCAGGTACTCGCCGTAGAAGTAGTTCTCGCCGGTGGAGGGGTCGCGGGTGAAGGCGACGCCGGTGGCGCAGTCGTCGCCCATGTTGCCGAACACCATGGACTGTACGTTGACCGCGGTGCCCCACTCGGCCGGTATATTGTTGAGTTTTCTATAGGTGATGGCGCGCTGGTTCATCCAGGAGCCGAACACGGCGCCGATGGCGCCCCAGAGCTGCTCTTTCGGGTCCTCGGGGAAACTGACCCCCAGCCGCTCCTTGATTTTCACCTTGAACTCGCCGACCAGCTCCTTCCAGTCCGACGCCTTCAGATCGGTGTCGAGGTGCACGCCGCGCGCCTCCTTCTTGTGCTCCAAAAGGTGCTCCAGCTCGTCCTTGTGCATCCCCATGACCACGTCGGAGTACATCTGCACGAAGCGGCGGTAGGCGTCGTAGGCGAAGCGCTCGTCGCCGGACTGGGCGATGATCCCCTGCACGGTGGTGTCGTTCAGGCCGAGGTTCAGGATGGTGTCCATCATGCCGGGCATGGAGGCGCGGGCGCCGGAGCGGACCGAGACCAGAAGGGGGTTTTGGGGGTCGCCGAACTTCTTGCCCATGAGCCCCTCGACGCGGGCCAGGTTCGCCTCCACCTCGGCGGCCAGCGCGGCCGGGTACTGCTGGTTGTTCTTGTAGTACTCGGTGCAGACTTCCGTGGTGATGGTGAAGCCGGCCGGAACCGGAAGACCGATGGCGGTCATCTCGGCCAGGTTGGCCCCCTTGCCCCCCAGAAGTTCCTTCATTTTGGCGTTGCCGTCAGCCTTGCCCGCGCCAAAAAAGTAGACGTACTGCGTTCCCATGTGCACCCTCCTTAGATGTTGTTAATAAATTTGGAGCTTAAAGTATACACATAAACCGAAAAAGGCAAACAGCCGCCGGGAGTTGCACCCGGACGGCTGTTTACGTGAGCGTCAGATTTTGCGTGGTTTCGCCGCGACGGCCTGCTCCAGGGTGCTGCATCCCGGGTTCAGCTGTCGCAGTCGTTTCATGCCGACAACCTCGCGAAGTCGGCCAGGCTCCCGAAGAGCCGCGCGATCGAGGTCAACAGGGCCAGCCGGTTGCCGCGCACCTTCTCGTCCTCCGCCATGACCATGACCTTGTCGAAGAAGAGGTCGACCGCCGGCTTCAGGGTGGCGATCTCGGTCAGTGCGGCGAGGTAGTCCGCGCCGGAAAGCGCCGCGTCAACCTTCTGCTTTACCTGCTGCTGCGCCTCGTAGAGCGCACCCTCGGCCGACTCCTGGAACAGGGCGGTGGAGACCTGCGTATCGACCCCCTCCTTGACGATGTTGCCGACGCGCTTGAAGGCGCCTGCCAGCGCGGCGAAGTCGTCGCGCTTTCTGAACTCGGCGAGCGCCTGGATCTTGGCCGCCGCCTCGACCAGGTCGTCGAAGGAGACCGAGACCACCGCGTCCACCACATCGGAGGGGTAGCGGTCCGCCATCAGGTTCACGAAACGGCCGCGGAAGAAGTCGAGCACGTCCTGGTAGACCTGCTCCACGGGACGGTTGGCCTTGCCGGCCAAGAGGTCCAGGGACGCCTTGATCAGCCCGGAAAGGGGCTCGCGATACTTCTTGTCCAGGATGATGTTGATGATCCCCAGCGCCGAGCGGCGCAGGGCGTAGGGATCGGCGGAACCGGTGGGGATGAGCCCCACGCTGAAGCAGCCGCAGATGGTGTCGGTCTTGTCCGCCAGCGACACGAAGGCGCCGATGTCGGAAGCGGGGAGCTCGCCGCCAGCCTGGGTCGGCAGGTAGTGCTCCGCGATGGCGTTGGCGACCGCGGCGTCCTCGCCGTCATGCAGGGCGTACTCGCGCCCCATGATCCCCTGCACCTCGGGGAACTCGCCTACCATGCCGGAGACGAGGTCGGCCTTGCACAGGGTGGCGGCGCGGGCGGCTTTGTCGGCAACCGCCGGGTTGTGCCGCTGCGCGAGCCCCTTGGCCAGTTCGCGGAAACGCTCCATCTTCTCGTAGGAGGTGCCGAGCTTCGCCTGGTAGACCACGCTCTTGAGGCTCTCCACGCGGGTCTCGAGCTTCACCTTGTGGTCCTCGTCGAAGAAGAAGCGGGCGTCGGAGAGGCGGGCCCGGAGCACGCGCTCGTTCCCCTTCACCACCACCTGCGGGTCCTCGGTCAGGGTGTTGTTGATGGTGATGAACCCGGGGAGGAGCCGCCCCTGGTCGTCCACCAGGGAGAAGTAACGCTGGTGCTCGCGCATCGAGGTGATCAAGACCTCGCGCGGCACCACCAGGAAGTCGGGGGAGAAGGTGCCGTGCACCGCGGAGGGGTACTCGACCAGGAAGGAGACCTGCTCGAGGAGCGCCTCGTCGGGGAGCACGTTACCCTTGGCCTGGCGCGCCACCCGGTCGATCTCCTGGCGGATGATGGCCTTTCTCTTCTCCGGATCGGGGATCACGAAGTGGCGCTCGCACTCCTCCAGGTAGTGGGCGAAGTCGCGCACCGGGAAGGTGGTATTGGCCATGAAGCGGTGGCCGCGCGAGGCGCTCCCGCTTTCGATGTTGCCGAAGGCGAAGGGAACCACGGTGCCGCCGTAGAGCGCCACGATCCAGTGGATCGGACGGGCGAAGCGGACGTCGAAGTCGGCCCAACGCATGGACTTCTTGAAGGGGATGTTGCCGATCAGGCGCGGCAGCATCTCGGGGAGGAGTTCGGCGGTGTCGCGGCCGACCTCGCTCTTCACCGCGGCCAAGTACTCCCCTTTCGGGGTCATGACCACCTTCAGGTCGGCGACCTCGACACCCTGGCCGCGGGCGAAGCCCTGGGCGGCCTTGGTCGGGTTGCCGTCGGCGTCGTAGGCGGCGCTTTTGGCCGGCCCCATCGCGGTCAGTTCCGCGTCGGGCTGGCGCTCGGCGATACCCTTCACCGCCAGCACCAGGCGGCGCGGGGTGCCCAGCGTCACGATCTCGGCGAACTCGATGCGGGCCGTCTCCAGCTCGCGTTTCATGAGGGCTTCCATGTCGGCCATCGCCTTGGGGACGAAGCCGGCCGGAATCTCCTCGCAACCTATCTCAAGGAACAGATCCTTAGCCATTAGCGACCTCCTTTCAGGAGCGGGAAGCCGAGCCGCTCGCGCATCTGCAGGTACCCTTCCGCGCACAGACGCGCCACGTTCCTCACCTTGCCGATGTAGGAGGCGCGCTCGGTGACCGAGATGGCGCCGCGGGCGTCCAGGAGGTTGAAGGTATGGGAGCATTTCATGACGTAGTCGTAGGCCGGGAGCACCAGCCCCTTCTCGACCAGGCGGACGCACTCCTTCTCGTACATCTTGAAGAGGGCGAGCAGCATGTCGACGTCGGCCTCCTCGAAGTTGTAGGTGGAGAACTCGACCTCGCTTTCGTGGTGGATGTCGCCGTACTTGACCCCCTTGACCCACTCGAGATCGTAGACGTTGTCCACGCCCTGCAGGTACATGGCGATCCGCTCGCAGCCGTAGGTGATCTCGGCGGAGACCGGTTTCAGGTCGATGCCGCCGGCCTGCTGGAAGTAGGTGAACTGGGTGATCTCCATGCCGTCCAGCCAGACCTCCCAGCCAAGCCCCCAGGCGCCCAGGGTCGGCGACTCCCAGTCGTCCTCGACGAAGCGGATGTCGTGCTTGTTCGGGTCGATGCCGAAGGCGCGCAGGGAATCGAGATAGAGGTCCAGGATGTTCATGGGCGAAGGCTTCATGATCACCTGGAACTGGTAGTAGTGCTGCAGGCGGTTCGGGTTCTCGCCGTAGCGCCCGTCGGTGGGACGCCGGGAGGGCTCCACGTAGGCAACTTTCCACGGCTCGGGCCCGAGCACGCGCAGGAAGGTGGCCGGGTTGAAGGTGCCCGCCCCTTTTTCCGTATCATAGGGTTGCTGGATGACGCACCCCTGTCCCGCCCAATACCCCTGCAGGGAGAGGATCAGATCCTGAAATGTCAACACGCCGCCTCCGATCAAATCGTATATTTCAAGTGGTGCAGCTTTTTGGATAAAAAAGTTTACTGTATCCAAACAGTTAGGCTCGCCAGATTACAACAGCGCGCACGGCGCTGTCAAGGAATATCACCCGTAAAAACGGGAAAAAACGGGCGTGCGGAGGAGGCTCACGGCGGGGACGCCGGAATGGGGGGCTGGAAAAAACCGGTGAATTCTTCTGTTTACCGGTCGCCCCCGGAACGGTAAACTAAGCAGTGGGGTGATTCACATGAGTACGACAGGGGAGATTGTCATATTAGGATCGGGTTCCACCGCTTTCGCCGCGGCGCTGAGGGCCAAGGAGCGGGGGGCGCGCTCCATCATGATCGAGCGTAGCGTGCTGGGGGGGACCTGCATCAACTGGGGCTGCATCCCGTCCAAGACCCTGATCCACTGCGCCCTGTTCCGGCACGAGGCAGAGCTGGGCGAACGCCTGGGGCTCGGTGTCAGGCGCGACGGCGTCGACTACACCACCCTCGACGGGCACAAGTTCGCCGTGGTGCAGGAACTTAGGCAGAAGAAATACCTGGACGTGCTGGCGCAGCTCCCGGAACTGTCGCTCATTAAGGGGAAGGCGGTCTTCGTCGCGCCGGGCAAGGTGCAGGTGGAGGATCGGGTCATCGAGAGCGACCGCATCCTGGTCGCCACCGGCGGGCACCCCCGCGTGCCGAAGATCCCGGGGCTGGAGCGCACCCCGCACCTGACCAGCAAGAGCGCGCTCCTCTTGAAGACCCTGCCGCAGTCGCTCATCGTGATCGGCGGCGGCGTCATCGCGCTGGAACTGGGGCAGATGTTTCACCGGCTGGGGGTTCCGGTCACGATCCTGGAGCACGGCGCCCGCGTGCTTCCCGCCGTGGAGCCGGAGCCGGCACTGGCGCTGCAACAGGCACTTGAGACCGAGGGGATGCGCGTGGTGGTGGGCGCCGCCATCTGCTCGGTGGCGCGCGAGGGCGAAGGGGTCCGGATCGAGGCGCTCATCGACGGCGAGCCGCACCAGTTCTTCTCGCAGCAGCTCCTCCTGGCGGTGGGCACCGCCCCCGCCACCGAAGGGATCGGCCTTGAGCGGGCCGGGGTGGAACTCGACCCGCGCGGCTTCATCAAGGTAGACGGCGAGATGCGCACCTCCGCGCCGGGCATCTGGGCGGCCGGCGACGTAACCGGCGGTATGCAGATCGCCACGGTCGGGGCGCGCGAGGGGATCGCCGCGGTGGACAACATGCTGGAAACCGGCTGCCACTGCCGGCTCGACTACCAGAGCCTCCCCATGGCCATCTTCACCGACCCCGAGGTGGCCATGGTGGGGTACGGCGAGGAGGCGGCGCGGCAGGCCGGCTTCGATGTCGAGAGCCAGACCATACCCGCCTCCGCCATCCCCAAGGCCCACGTCACCGGGGCACTGGACGGCGTGGTGAAGATCGTCGCCGACCGCGGCACCGACCGCATCCTCGGCGTCCATCTCTGCCTGCATCGCGGCGCCGACATCATCAACGAGGCGGCGCTGGCCATCCGTTGCCGCATGACCGTCGCCGAACTCGCCGACACCCTGCACGTCTACCCCTCCATGGGCGAAGGACTGCGCCTGTGCGCCCAGGCCTTCAACCGCGACCTGACCCAACTCTCCTGCTGCGCCGAGTAATACCACAGCTGCGATTTACCACGGCGGGATACGGCACGGGCCTGGCGCCGGTCACGCCCTTGCCGTCATACCCGGGTCCGATGCCGCGGCTCCGCGTGGACGGCTCTCGCCGGGAGCTGCGTTGCCACGCAGGTACCGCTCAAACCTCTGGTCATGACTACGGATGTGACGGAGCACGAGAGCACGCAGTTCATGGAGGCCTTGCCCACAGTGGCGGGATCGGGACCATCGCCAGCAAAGACTGGCGATGGTCGTGCAAAGCAGATGATGATCCTGTTCGTGCTCCACCCACTCGGGGTAGCCGATCTCGCGCATAGCCCTGTTTTCCGACTCGGCCAAGTCAAGTGTGTTGGCAAGGAGATGCTGGAGCCCCTTCCCGACGTTTTGCATCCGGCCATGGTCGGCGTCGGTGAGCAGACGGTCCAGCACGGCCACGACCTTGACGTACCTGCTGTCATGTCCGCACTCGATGTTCCGACTCGGTTGCCACTCCTGTTCGCTCACGTTTCCCGTCACCATTTGCCCACCGCTGCGCGACGCCATCACCAGGTACCCCTCTACAACAGGTCGAAGGTCTTGCTCAACTTCAACTCGATCCGGAACCCCTCGGAGGGGGTATTGGCCTCGTACCAGCGCGCCATGGGGAACATGGCCGCCAAGCCCGCCGCGAACCCGGCCGGCTTGTACTTGAACGCCACCTTCGGGCCTGCGTACCACTCGTTCTTCGAATCCTTCTGGTTCTTGCCGTTCTTCTCGCTCTGGTCATTCCAGTCGAACTGGGATTCAGCCCCCATGTCGAAATTGTTGTTCACGGCGTAGCCCCAGGCGGTCGTACTCCGGACGTACATGGGCTTACGGTAGTCGTGAGCCCCCTCGGTGAAGGTGTAGACATGGACCTCCTGGTCGATGCGGTGCGAACCTGTCGAGTAGGTGAGACCGACGGCACCGCCGGTACCCCAGGCGCCGTTGCCGACGAAATCGACGCTCTTGCTGCTGACATCAGTCGTCGGCACCACGAGGCCGACGTCCACCGCCAGGTCGAACGGTGCGCCCTTAGCCTGATTCAAGAGCACCTTGTGCAGGGCGATCGCGGTATCGCCGATCCAGCCCAGGTGCTCCCCCCTGCCGGTAACCAGGCTCTTTTTATAGACGTCATAGAGGGGGGTCGCCGTACGGACGTCGAGCCCCTCGGTGATGCCGTAGCGGAGTTTCACCACCCCGACATTCTTGGTCAGCCTGACATTTTCGTTTACCTCGCTCCCCCCCTTACGCACACCGTCCGTCTCGCAGTATTGATAGTTGAGCAGGAGACCAAGCTTCCCCACCGGAAAACCGGTGCCGGCGGGACCGAAGGCGGAGATGGCCGGCCCGAAGGGCTGGGGGACGGCAGGGGCATCAGCACCCCAGGAAAGACCGGCGCAGGTGCAAAGTGCCGCGAGGGAAAGCGGAATGATACGCTTGCTGAAATTCATGACGTGCTCCTTTGATCTGTGTCGCGTCGGTTGCTTACCGAACCGCGGTGAATAAGACGTTGTCCTGCGTATAAGGCACCAGCCTGATGCCTGCCTCTTTCGCCCTGGTCACCCCGCCGCCGAGGTTCGTTACGGAGGTGAAGCCGTGCTGCACCAGGTACCGGCTGACCTTGTCGGAACGATTCCCAGTCCTGCAGAGTATGGCGATCCTCTCGTTGGGGGTGACGTGTCGCTTCAGCGTCGCCAGAAAGGCGTCGGCATCGTAACTCTTGTCCTCCCGGAAAAAGGTGAGGCCGAGGGTGCCCTTCACGACGCCGGTTTCCCGCCACTCCTTTTCCGTGCGGATGTCGATGATTTTCACCCCTGACGAAACAAGCTCCGGAGTCAGCGGGGCGTAGCGAACCTGGCTGGCGGCTAGGGCAGCCAGGCTGCCGAGGATAAGGAGGGAGACGGTAAGTATCAGAATTTTCATGGTGATGTACCTTTTCGCGTATCAATTCAGGCGCCGACCGGGAGCCATTGGTAGAGCGCGGTGCTCATGGCATTGAAGAGGCCGAAGAAGAGCAGGCTCCCCACGACCATGAGCAGCAGACCGGTGAAGAACTCCATCTTCCTGATATGAACCCTGAAGCGTTTGAAGAAATCGAGAAAACCATGAAAGAGCAGGCCCGAGACGATGAAGGGAATACCCAGTCCCGCCGCGTAGCTCCCCAAGAGGAACATGCTCTTGCCGGCGGAACCGGAAGTGCCGGCAGCCATGGCGAGGATGGCACCGAGGATCGGGCCGATGCAAGGGGTCCAGCCGGCGGCGAAGGCGATCCCGACGAGGAAGGTCCCCGCAACTCCGCCCGGTTTGCTATGCAGCTGGATTCTTTTGTCCCCGAGCAGGAGCCCGAAATGGAATAGGCCGGACATGTGGACGCCGAAGAGGAAGATCAGCACCCCGCCCGCGCGCTGCAGCCAGACCAGTCCGTCCTTCATGACCGACTGGAAGGTGGAGGAGGCAACCCCGGCGAGGGCCCCCATGCCGATGAAGACCACGGAGAATCCGAGGACGAAGGCGACCGAATGGATGAGGACGGTCAGGCGCACCTTCCTCGCCGGATGGGCGTCCTGTAACTGTCCGAAGGAGAGCCCCGTGATGTAGGTGATGTAGGAGGGGATCAGCGGCAGCACGCAAGGAGAAAAGAAGGAGAGAAAGCCCGCCGAGAATGCGATCCAGAAGGTGATGTCCGAGCCGAAAAAGGTCATGACGGTCCCTCCGCTACAGCGACTTCAGATAACTGACAATTTGTGGGGAATCCCACGCGATCCCGCCGGTCACCCTTTGCCGCAGGACTCCCTTGCGGTCCACGATGAAGGTGTCGGGCAGGCGGTTTGCCCCGTACCGCTGCTGCACGAACCCGTTGGCGTCGCTGAGAAAATCGAAGGTGAACGGGAGCTTGCGAAACCTTTCCGGGAGCTTTTTCTCGACGTTCACCGCGAGGACCACCAGGTCCCCCTTGGGGAAGGCCTTGACCAGCCGGTCCATGGAGGGCATCTCGTCGCGGCAGTAGGGGCACCAGGAAGCCCAGAAGTTCACGAGGACGATCTTGCCGCGGTACTGGGCGAGACTTTTGCCTTCGCCCGCGAGCGCGGGCAGCCTGAACTCCGGGGCCGGCGCGCCGATCCGGACCGGGGCGGTATCATCCTGGGCTTTGCCCGGCGCCGACACGGCAAGTACCATCAGGGTCATAAGGCAGGCGCAGATGTAGCGGACCAATCGTTTCATGGTGACAACCTCTCTGATGCGTTTTCCCGGGCGGTGGAATCGTGCGGCGCCTCAGGCTGAAGGAGATCCTTCAACCTGAGGCGTTTTTGCAGGACGGTTACTTGGTGAAGGCCTTGTCCACGCTGAACGGCATGGCCTGGTAGCCGGTGGTGTCCTTCAGCTGGATCTCAACGGCAGGCTCTTTGGAGCCGTAGTTGAACTCCATGATGTAGGGGTTCGGGTCGCTCTTGAACGCACCGGTGGTGATGTCGAAATCGGCGCCGGCTGTTGCCGAGTAGACGAACACGGAGTCCTTGTCGGTCTGGTATTCGGTGAGTGAGGTCACCGGGCTGTACCAGCCGTTGCCGCGTTCTTTGCCGAACTCCCAGACCTGCTCGATGGTCATCTTCTTCTGGTCGATCTTGTAGATGACGGCGCGCGAGTACTTCATGCTCGGCAGGGCCGGCTGCTCCATGCCGCGGCTGTCGCCGTTGTCGAAGACGCTCAGGTAGAGGATGTCGCCCTTGGACTTGCTGTCGATCTTGAACGCGGTGTGCTGCGTCCAGGTCCAGTCGAAACCACCCTCGTCGTTCTCGTAACCGGGGCACTTGGAGCCGCCGGCCTCGCATACGATCTTGTTCCCCTTGGAGTCAACCGGGGTCAGGAACTTGCCCTGGTATTCCTTCTTCCACCCCTCGGGGCTGCCGAGAATCCACTTCACCTGCTTGTCGCGGCCGATCTTCACGACCGCCGACTGGTGGCGGGAGCTGATGATGATGGAGTCGTCCTCGGCGTCATGGTCGACGCTGTTCACGTGCGCCCAGTTCCTGCCCGGTCCGACGCCGACGATGTCGCCGAACTTGTCGCTTGCGTCCTGCTTGGCGAGTTCCTCGGCGGTCATGGTGTGGCCTGCCTTGCTGGCGTCGATGTTGAGGCACACAGCCCCCTGGTCGAGAACCTTCATGTTGACGTCGCGATATGGGTCGAGGATGTCGAAGAGGCGCCACTCGTCCTTGACCAGGCCGGTTGCCGGTTCCACCTCGATGATAACGTCGCGCACGGTGCGGACGTTTCTGCCGTCGGCCCGCTTCAGGTTGGAGCTCGCCACGCGGAGGAAGTAGTTGCCGTTGGGGGAGTTGTCCATGGAGTGGGAGAAGTCGTTGTAACCGGCGGGCAGCTCACGGTTGAAGACTTCCTTGCCCATGATGTCGTACTTCACGTAGCGCTGGCCGAAGCCCCAGCTCATGGCGCCGTCGTTGTTCTGCTTGAAGCCCATCATGACGCCAGCGTTGTAGATCGATTTTAGGTCATAGATGGTATCGGCCTTCATGTACCAGCGGACTTCACCCTTGGTGTCGACGATGAAGTTCTGCGGATAGTAGTTCCACTCCAGGGCGCCGCCCGTGGGGTTGTTCCAGACCGCCCTGGTCCCTTTGCCCGCCTTGTGCAGGAAGTTGTTCACGAAATAGAGCCGGTCGCTGAACTTCTTGTCGACCTTCTTGACCTCGGCCCCGGAGAAGAGGGCGGCCTTCAGCGTCTTGGTCGCGTTCGGCTCCGAGTACACGGGAGGGGCGTAGAGGGTGTAGCTTTCCTTGGCCTGCTCCCATTTCCCGTTGAACAGCTTTGAGTATTCGATCTCCACCGTGTTGACATAGTCGGCGTAGAGGCCAAATACCGGGATACCGCCGTGGGTCAGCAGGTGCTTGTTGGCGACCTGGTACTTGATTTCCTGCCCGTCTTTTTTCGGGACGATGCGGACCGTGACATCCTTGATGACGTAGCCGCCATTTTTGATGACCGCGGTCAACGGGGCGAGGTCATAGGGGTTCATGACCACCTCGCCCAGTTTCCCCTGTACCTGGTAGTCGACTTTCGCGCCGCTCGCCCCACCGATTGCGAAAGCCATGGTCGGGATTGCAGCTCCGAGCATCGCAGAGCACAAAACGAGTCGCGCCATTCTTCCGGTTTTCACTGCTGCTGCTTTTCGACAGTTCATACTGTTCTCCTTTTGTCGTTGGGTGAGGCGGACATGCCGCCTTTCCGGGAACTTTGTCGTTATGCCAATCTGCCGGGGCATGTGGAGCTTGCATCCTGCGTTGCAGCCTGGCGCTTGCGCACCAGTGTCACGACCCAGCAGGCCGCCGCCACCACCAGGAAGAGGAGGATGACGCCGAAGGTGATGACGGTGCACTGCGCCATGTTCCCGAAGTGGGCGGGGGGCCAGAGGTACCACCCGTCGGCATAGAAGTCGGTGATCGCCTTCTGCATGGAGCTCAGTTGGACTCCGTCGGGAATGATGGGATTGTCGTAACCGCAGTCGCCCGTCGGCTTGAACCATTCCGGAGACCACTTGTCCAGCGGCAGGTGGAACGGGAAGGTCGGCTCCGGGGAGCACCCCTGCACGCCGAAGAGGTCGTCGCTGTGGGCGGCATGGTGGATCTTGTTGAGCTTTATGCTGTAGAGGACCCCTTTGAAGCTCCCCCAGATGGCGCACAGGTAGCCGACGATCTTCAAGCCCGGGTTCGAGGGGTTGATGGCGGCAACGATGCCGCCGAAGGCCATGGCGAAGAAGGCGAGCCTTATGTAGACGCACTGTTCGCAGGGTCTCATGTAGAGCCAGATCTGGAACACGGAGTGGGCCAGGATGACCATGAACAGGCTGAGCACCGCCATGAACACCCAGAGAAACCGCCTGTCCTGCCACTGGCTGATGGTTCGTACCGGGTCCGACCTCAAGTTGCCTATCATTTCTGAGAGTTTCACGACGAGTCTCCTTATTTGGTCTTCAACTCGTTGATGAGCTTAACCATGCCGTCTATCGAGGTGATGCTCTTGGTCATGATGAGGTACTTTCCGTTGACGACGAAGCCCGGTACGCCCTGAACCTTGGCGACGTCATAGGACTGGTCCCACTCTTTGAGCAGCGCCTTGACCTGGGGGTCGTTCTTCGCCTTGTCGAAATCGGCCCTGGTCATGCCGACTGCGTCGAGACCGGTCTTAAGGTAGGCGTCGGGGCCCGCATCCCAGCGCTCCTTCTTGTCGTGGTAGGCGGTGTAGTAGGCCATCTTGGCCTTTTTTAGGAGGGACTTTTCGGTGTAAAGATCGCGGTCGGAGAGGCCGGCCTTCTGATCCTTGAGCAGCAGCACGGCGAAGAGCTCGCTCCCCTGGACGCCGTACTTGCCCTTGGTTTTCAGGTGGAAGGGGCGGAACTTCAGATCGCCCGGCAGCTTGGGAACCAGGTTCGGAGTGATCTTCTTGTCGTACTTGTAGCAGAAGGGGCAGTCGTAGCTGAACACCTTGATCAGGGTCCCCTGGGCGTTCGGGATCGGCTTGGCCAGCTTGACGTAGTCGGTCCCCTCGGTGAAGGCGAAGCTGGTGCCGGCGAGAAGGGCTACCAGCGCGAAACTCTTGACGATGGTTTTTGCGAACTTGAACATGATCTCTCTCCTTTGTAGCGTATGGTTGTTACTGCTGATCCTGGCCCCGTTTCCTCTCGTGTGACATCCGATCCGTAGCGTCCCTCCTTTCTCTGCATGCTGGCTGGTGTGTTGTCGCTTTTGGTTTCGTTAAATACACCTAAAGCTGATTTGTCCGCGCAAAGTACGCTTTTACCCTGGATTTGGTTTTGATTAAAGTCATAAACACGTTTTTAGTTTATTTAACAAAACCAAAAGCACGCTGTCAAGCAGTTTTGTAAAATTATTTTCGCACAGACCGCGACACCGTGTCTCACAGGGCCTATCCCTACTGGCAACGGGGCTGAAAGCCCTGTCTCAGCCCAGTAAAAACAAAGAATTGTGAAGGCGGCATGGTGTGGCTATGAGTGGGATGAAATATGGCTATGACACTCTTCCAGCACCGTGGATGGGTCAAAATAGCCGGGAAGGGGGGGCTTTCAGGGAGAGGTGAACCTTTGCCTACTTTTTGGTTTACATCGTTTGTAATACTGAAGTAAACTAAACCGATTTTGAGGCGGGGTGCTGCGACTGGAAATCCGGGTTGCACGCCAGGGGGACCGGGTCGCGCTCGGGAGTAAAGGGGGGACGCCACAGTGAAAAGGTTTCTGGAAGCCAGCAAGAAGCGCATCGTGATCGTCACCTACGTCCTGCTCTTCTGCATGTTCTGCTTCTTTTCCCTCATGGATCTGCACAAAAGGACTTCCGACTACGCCTACTTCGCCAACAAGATCAACAGTTTCATCAAGAATGCGCACGACAGCGAGTCCGAGTACCTCTGCTCGCGGCTGGTCAACTACGTAACCGCGATCGCACAGGAGAAGCACTTTGCCGAACTGTTGAAAGCAGGCGACGAGGAGTCCCTCCAAAAGGCGGCCGAGCCGGTGTTTCAAGATTTCGGCAAACGGTACGTCCCCGTCATTTCAGTGCTTATCTATGACGGCAACGGAAACCTCAGATTTCACATGACACCGCCATCGATCTCCCATGACCCGACCAAATTCCATCCGAGCGTCGGCAAGGAAGTCTTCACCACTAAGAAATACTCGTACGGGTATGAGACGAATATCGTCCCCCTCTACTTCTGCACGGTGCTTCCGGTGAGGGACGCCCTTGCCAACGTGGTCGGCACCATCGAGGTAGGGGTGGACGTGTCATTTTTCCACTACAACCTCAAATGGTTCTTCAACGACGTCAGGACGGCCATCTTTTCCAAGGGGAAACTACTCGACTCCAGCAACGGATATAAGACAAATTCTGCCGAGTTCGTGTATGACTACTACCGGAGGCTGAAGGCCAACGACGCCGAGTTCTTCAGCCAGTTCAAAGACAGGATCGATTTCAGGCGAACCAGAAACGACATACAAATCGGAGACCGGTATTACCTGGTCAGTACGTCTCAGGTCCTGCGCGACAACGCAGGCCGCGAAGTCGGCAAGTACCTGGTCGCCTACGACATGACCGAACTGCGGCTTCGGCACTGGGGCTATTTCTACGTCTGGCTGCTGTTCTTCGCCATCACCGCATGCGTGATGCTGTGTATCAACATGGTCGGGTTCAGAAAGTACGAACGCATCATCACCGAGCAGGGTACCATGCTGGCCCAACGCTCGAAACAGTGCGCCCTCGGCGAGATGCTGGGACATATCGGACATCAGTGGCGGCAACCACTCTACAACCTTTCGCTGATCGTCCAGAACATCGGGCTGCAGAACCAGTTCGGGAAACTGGACGACGCCCTGCTCGCCAGCCAGATCACCCTGGCGAACCAGAACATTCAGTACATGTCCAACATCATAGATGACTGGCGCTCCCTGCTGATGTCGGGCAGCAGCCGGACCGTGATCGAACTTCAAGCCTCGGTCGAGCGGGCCATCTCGATGGTGGCACCCGTCATGGAACAAAGCAAGATCACCATCGAAAACCGGATCACCACGCCGGTGCAGACCATGGGATTCGTCAACGACCTGGTGCAGCTGACCATCAATGTGCTGCTGAATGCCCGGGACCAGCTATCCCTGGTGACGGGTGAGCGGTTCATCCTGCTTTCCTGCCGGGAGGAGGCGGGGGGCCTGGTGACGGTAACCTTCCAGGACAACGGTGGGGGGATTCCGGAGCATCTGCTCAAGCGTGTTTTCGAGCCGTACGTGACAACCAAGGACAAGGGCGACGGCACCGGGCTCGGGCTCTACCTGTGCCACCAGATTGTCAGCAATCTTGACCAGGGCAAGGTCTGGGCGGAGAATCGCTCCTTTGAACTGCAGGGTAACGTGCTGCAGGGAGCCTGCATCTGTGTTCAATTCGCCAGAATAACCGAAGGGGGATAGTGTGAACGTAACCGCGTTGCAGGAAATGACGATTCTTTTTGTGGACGACGAGGAGACTGCCAGGGAGCAGATGAAAATGGTGTTGAGCAGTTTCTGCAAAAACACGGTCTGTGTCGGCAGCGCCGATGAGGCCCTGCATGCGCTGGAAGAGCATCACCCGGACATCGTGCTCACCGACATCCGCATGCCCGGCCTGTCCGGGATTGATCTGCTCAGCACCATAAAGCAGAAAGACCCAGCCGTTGCGGTAGTCATGGTTTCGGCCCATTCGGAGTCGGAGTACCTGCTCGACGCCTTTCGCTACAAGGCTGACGGCTACCTTTTGAAGCCGTTCAACTTCCACGACATGCTGGAACTCCTCTCCGACATAGCTACCAAGAAGGTGACCGAGGGCAAAGAGTCGAACAACGGGGTGGAAAAGAAGGAGTTCGTCCTCAAGATCCTCGATACCCTCGGCGGCAGGCGTGCCGAAATCATGGAGTACGTGCTCAACCATCTTGACGCTGACAACACGTTCCATGGCACCTACGACGAGGTGGCGGAGGCCTTGAGCGCCAGCAAGCCGACCGTCGTCGCGACGTTCCAGATCATGCTGGAAAAGAACGTGCTGACCCGGATCAAATACGGGACGTACCGGATGAACATGGATGCTTCGGAGTAACCCGCTCACGGTGCCCGCCTCGGGCCAGCCGCATCCTTCTCAAGCAGAAGCCGCCTGTCGTCGGAGCCGGCCCACGTGGAGCCAGGGTGGAACCGCTCGATGAACCGCTCCGCCTGCGACGCCCCTTGACAAGAAATTCATGAAGGAATACCATGCATCGGCTTTGGACGACGCCTTCGTGGCGCGACCTGCCGGTGGACCTGCTTTTGTGCGATGACTTGTGAGCGAGGGATATGTCGATGGCGGCTGAAGTACTATTCGTGGATGACAACAAGCTGATACTGCAGGCCTCCGTCGACCTGTTCAAGGCACAGGGGATCGAGCTGCTCACCGCCGGCGACGCGGCTGAGGCCCTGGAGCTGTTCCGGGAGCACGAGATCGCCGTGGTGGTCTCGGACAACCGCATGCCGGGCATGTCCGGCCTCGACTTTCTCTCCGAACTGCGCCAGCTTTCCCCGGACACCGTCAAGGTGCTCATCTCCTCCTACGTCGACCTCGCCACCGCGCTTGCCGCCATCAACAACTCGGAGGTGTTCCGCTACCTCTTGAAGCCGTGGAAGGAGCAGGAGATCCTGGACGTGGTACGGGAGGGGCTCAGGCGCTACCGGACCGTGCAGGCCATGAGGCGGGAGGACGAGGCGGTGCTGCGCTCCCTCGCCCAGACCATCGAGCTCAAGGACCCCAGCACCAAGGGGCACTGCGACCGGGTGGCGGTCTACGCCCTCCTGATCGCCGACGCGATGGGGCTCTCCAAGGACACCCTGCGCCAGATCAAGTACGGCAGCTGGCTGCACGACTGCGGCAAGATCGGCATCTCCGAGGTGATCCTAAACGGCAGCGGGCGCCTGAACGACGACGAGTTCGAGACCATGAAGCTGCACACGGACTGGGGCGCCGACCTTGCCGAGAAGGCGAGGCTCTCGGAGCTGGCCAAGAACATCATCCGCCACCACCACGAGAAGTACGACGGCACCGGCTACCCCTTGGGACTGAAAGGGGAGGAGATCCCCCTGGAGGCGCGCATCGTCTCCGTGGCGGACATCTACGACGCGCTCACCATGGACCGCTCCTACCGCAAGCGCTACCCCCTGGCCGAGGCCCGGGAGATGGTCCGCTCCATGAGCGGCGCAGCGCTCGACCCGGGCATCGTGGAGGTCTTCCTCCAGGTGGTCCCGCAGGGCCCCCTCCCCTCTTCCGAGGAAGTACTCGGGGACGCCCCGCTCGCTCATCCCGACCCGAAGCGGATCGACCTCAACCTCGTGCGCGCCCTGGCCTAGGGCGCCTCATCTCCCCCCGGCGGGGAACCATCTCCGCACCACGAAACTCTTCGCCCCGGCGCTCCCTTTCGGGAAGCTGTCCGCGGGCTTTCTCGTTTTCATGATCTGCCTGACGAGCTCCTGCCTGGGCGTGATCATCACCCCGCTCGGCTTCCCGCCGCACCCCATCCTGCTTTCGATGATCGATTCGTCGTCGAGCACCACCATCACGTGTCCGTTCCAGACCAGGAGGTCCAGTGGCTTGAGCTTGCGCGCGATCGCCTCGGCGGAGAGCCCCGCCACCGGGACCGCCTCGCCGTAGCCGATCAGGGTGGAGGTATTCCTGGGGGTGAAGCCGTCGGTAGCCTGGTAGAGAAGACCCGAGCAGTCCACCCCCGCCAGCGGGTCCCCCTGCGGGTAGTACGTGCGCACAAGCGGAACGCCGTCCTTCACGTTGCCGCCCCAGACGTAGGGCTTGCCCAGCGCAGCCAACAGGCGTTTCTGGATTTCCGCCAACTCCGGGAGGTGAGGACGGCGCTCCTTGGCGTCGCCCCCCGCCATCTCAACAAAGCGGGCGTCCACGAACAACCCTGTTTTGGAGGGGTAGGGGTAATCGCTGCTGGTCACCCGCAGCACCTTGACGCCGTTTTGCTCCAGCTCCCCCTCCACGGTGAAGAGCGTGCCCGGCAGGGCGATGAACTCTATGGGGCGCACCCCGCGGCAGGGATCGAGCTGGATCTTGCCGCCGAAGCTGCCGGCGAAATCAGGGGTATTGAGCACGGGGGCGAAGGAGACGGCGACCGCCCGTTTGGGGGAGGCGCCGGCGGCGTAGCGGGGGGAGAGCGGGATGACGACCAGGGCGAGGGCTATGACTGCAAGAAGAAGAGTCTTCATGACCTACCTCGTGTCAGGACCGGCTGGAGCGGCGTCAAGGCCGGGGCCGGCCGGCGGAAGTGCGGCGGGGGCCGCGGGTTATGGCGCCGAGCGGGAGCGCGATCAGTCGGCGAAGGCGGCGGCAAGCGGCAAAAGGTGCACCCCCGTCCCCTTCAAGAGCGGCAGCGCCAGCTTGATCCCTTTGGGCTCGTTGCCGTTGCCGTGCACCAGGATGAAGCTGCCGCGCCGGGGCGGCTCTCCCTTGGCGAGCCAGGCATCGGCACCGACCGGCACCAGCGAGAGCTCGGCCAAGAGCTTCATGGCGGCGCCGTCGGAAACGAGCCCGGGAAAGCGGAAGAAGGGGGAGGGGACGAGGCCGCGCGAGAGCAGCTCCTGCTCCACCTGCAGCACCTCGGCGCGCAGGTCGGTTCCGGGGGCGAGCAGGAAGTTCCCGGCCAGGGGGACCTTCGGGTCGTAGTGGTGATGCCAGGAGTGGTTCACCCAGGTGACCGCCAACCGTTCCGCGGCGACCTCCCCCTTAAGATAGGCGACCTCCTCGGGGTGGCTCTCGAGCCAGAGACCGGAGACCATCACCGCCACCGGGACCGCCTTCCCCTTCACGAGCGCCTCGGCCGCCTCGAACAGCTCGCGCTCGAAGGGGCGCTTCGAGGGGCAGAGATCGACGGTGAGGAAAAAGCCGTCGGCGCCGGTATCGGCGCGGGTGGCACCGCCGTTTTGCAGCCGGTACGGGGGAGCGGTATAACGCTGCACCGCCCGTCCCAGCCGGGTGGCAGAGAAGCCGGCATCGCCGTCTCTCCTGGCAACCAGTTCCGCCGCCGGGATATCGTAGTTCTGCAGGGTGGCCGGATCCGCCACCAGGCGGTGCGGCACCCCATCCTCCTTGAAGCTTCGCACGGCCCAAAGCGGGCGCCCCGAGCGGTCGGCGACCGGCTCGCGCAGCGCGCGGTACTCGGTGATCTGCTGGGCGTTGGCGGCGCGCGGAGCGGCAGTGAGCAGCGGGAGGAAAATAAGCAGGAAGCGGAAAAGACGCATGGCGGACTCTGGGCTCAGTGCGGTGGCCGCCGGGGCGGCGGCTAGGCCAGCACCGAGCGGAGCGCGGCGTCGATCTTGTCGACGTCGACGCGGGTGTTGAAGCAGGGGCCGAAGGGGCGATCGTTGAGCACCCCGATCACCGGGAGGGGGTAGCAGTCCTTGATGCCGGAGGTGAGGTCGCGCTCGCAGGCGACCGCCAGGACCAGCTTGGGGCGCTTCTCGATGATCACCTTGCGCGCCAGCGTGCCGCCGGTCGCCACGGAGATGTCGACATGGTACTTGCGGGCCAGGTCGGCGAGCCCCATGATGTCGCAGCGGCCGCAGCGCAGGCACTTGTCGATTTCGCCGGTGACCTTGATCTCGCACTCCGCGAGCTGCAGGCAGTGGGGGAGCAGGATCAGGATCCGGTCCGCCTTGATCTTCAGGCGCTGCGAGATGACCAGGGAGTTGTTCATGGCCACGAAGGACTGGCGGATGGTGTCCTTGGAGATGCCGCACAGCTTGCCGATCTGCTCGATGAGCGGGAGCAGGAACTTGATCACCACCCCGCGCATGAACCTGGTGCCGAGGATGTCCTTGCCAAGGGCCGTGGTGAGCACCAAGAGGGCGGTCCCTAGGACCGCAATGCCGGAGAGGACCGCGAAGATGGTCCCCACCACGCGCGGCAGGTCCGGGTGGATGTTGGCGAGTCCCATGGTCGGGATGTACCACCCGAGGTAGATGAGCCCGACCACCAACAGGCAGGTCACCCCCATCAGGGCCACGAAGAGCCGCTTCTGGGGCGGCTTCTGGTAAGACCCCTTACGCCCCAACTGCGCAGTCCTTCCTGCCCAGCAGCGAGCCCGCCGGCACCTTGTAGCCGGCGAGGAAATCCCCGGCCGCCATCCGTTTCTTCCCTTCCAGCTGCAGTTCGCGGATCAGGAGGCTCCCCTCGCCGCAGGCGACCTCGATGCCGTCGCGGCCGGCGGCGACCACCTCGCCCGGGTTGCCCGTTCCGGCGGCGGTCTGCACCTTGTACACCTTCAAGAGCTTGTCGTCGAGGAAGCTGAAGGCGCCGGGCCAGGGGGTCATGCCGCGCACCTGGTTCTTGATGTCACGGGCGCTCCTGGTCCAGTCGATGAGGCCGTCCTCCTTCTTCATCATCGGGGCGTAGCAGGTGAGCGAGTCGTCCTGCTTCTCCGGGGTCAGCTCGCCGGCGACCAGGCGGTCCAGGGTCTCCGCGAGGAGCTTGGCGCCCAGCTGCGACATGCGGTCGTGCAGGCTCTGGGTGTCCTCGTCCGGGTCGATCGGGGTGGCGCTCTTCAAGAGCATGTCGCCGGTGTCGAGGCCGACGTCCATCATCATGGTGGTCACCCCGGTCTCGTCCTCGCCGTTGATGATGCACCAGTTGAGCGGCGCGGCGCCACGGTAGCGCGGCAAAAGCGAGGCGTGCACGTTGATGCAGCCGTGCTTGGGGATGTCCAAAAGCGCCTTGGGGAGGATCTGCCCGAAGGCGACCACGACGATCAGGTCCGGCTCAAGGGCGCGGATCTCCTCGATGGACTCGGGCAGGCGCACCTTGACCGGCTGCAGCACCGGGATGCCGTGCTCCTGGGCCACCACCTTCACCGGCGGCGGCAGGGTCTGCTGTCCCCTCCCCTTGGGACGGTCGGGCTGGGTGACCACGGCCACGACGTTCTCACCGCGCTCGATCAGGGTGCGCAGGGTCGGGCAGGCGAATTCGGGAGTTCCCATGAAGATGATGCGCAAACCGGTCATCGAAGCTGCTCCTTTGCCTCTTCCAGGGCGCGCTGGTAGCGCTTGCGGAAAAGCCCCTTCTTGAGCGGGGAGAGGTGGTCTATGAAGAGGACGCCGTCCAGGTGGTCGATCTCGTGCTGGAAGGCGATAGCCAAGAGGTCATCGGCGCGGATCACCACCTCCTCGCCGTCGAGGTTCAGCATCTTCACCACCACGCGGGCGTGGCGGCGCACGTTGGCCGAGAATTTGGGGACCGACAGGCACCCCTCCTCCTCGTAGGCCTCGCCTTCGGCGTGGACGATCTCGGGGTTGATGGCGACGATCAGTTCGGGGTCCTCTTCCTGGCTCGAGACGTCGATCACCACGATGCGCTGGTGCACCCCGATCTGCGGAGCGGCCAGGCCTACGCCGGGGGCGTCGTACATGGTCTCGGCCATGTCCCGCACCAGTTCGCGGGTCTTGTCAGTGATCACGGCAACCGGCAGGGAGCGTTTCTTCAGCTCCGGGTCCGGATAGGTCAATATTTTTCGTACCATATGTCCTTCCTTTGGCTTGGGGGCTATCCGGGTCACTATACTAAAGTTGTCGGGAAAAAATCAACGAGATACTCATGAGGGAGGAGGCGTTCCCGACGCACCGACCGGAGCCTCCGCGCGTCAATTTTCCGCCTCCCGGGGACCAAAAGTCAAAAAAACGACGGTCAAAAAAGCCGCTCCCGCCGAGTCCGATGCAACTATTTCAAGCGGTTAGCGGCAGGGAACGCCTCTTGCTTGTCCCAAGGTTCGACAGGCCGTAGCGGGAGGAAGACATGAGGCAGAAAACAGTGGCAGCATCGACATTTTTGAACCCGGCAACAGCCGCAGCCCCGGCACCCCTTCTTGCAGCCGCAGCCGCCTTGCCGCACCTTTTGGCCCGGGGGCGCGCCGATTCGCCGTCCCGCGTGCAGGCCAGGCGCCCGCGCCACCTCTGGGGACGCGCGGACGGCTTCACCATGTCCGCTCCCCGCTAGTCCCTCCCGAGACAACCCCGTGCGCTAGCGCCGCGTCACCAGCCTTTGTCCGAGCAGGCGCGCCTTCTCCAGCGTCCGCCGCCCCGCCCCCTGGCGCTCTTCCTTCGCCGCGAGCCCCACGAAGACGGTCCCCACGCAACTCGCCCCCAGCAGTTCCGCGCTCTGCCTGAGCGTCTTCACGACCGGCGTGAAGAGCCGCGCCAGTAAGCCAGGCGCCGCGCTCGCCGCAACCAGCACCGCACGCCTGGGTTTCTCCTTGCTGCGCACCGTGGGAGCGGGCACGCCCCAGGGCCAGTAGGCGTAGCAGACCAGACGCTCCACGAAGCGCTTGGTCAGCGCGGTGACCGAGCCGAAGTTGGTCGGCGAGGCGAGCACCAGCGCCTGGCACCCCTCCACCAGGTCGAGTACCCGCGCCATCTCGTCGGCGATCGGGCAGATGCCGCGCGCGCCTCCCGGCGTCTGGGTGCAGAGCCGGCAGTTGGTGCAGAACTCGACATGGGTATCGAGGAGGTAGACCTTCTCGACCTCCGCGCCGGCCTGGGCCGCACCGGCGAGGACTTCGTCCACGACCTGGTCGACCATCCCTCCCTTGCGGTAGCTCCCCACGATGGCGACCACCTTCACCGCGTCACCCATAACGCCTCCGACAGCCCGGAAAGCCTGCGTCCCCGAACCACTCCAGCGCAGCACGCCCCAGAAGAAGGGAGAAAGGCCAGCGTGTTCACTCTCCCCCCGAAAGAGGGCGCCCGAAGTGCGGGTGAGGGAGGTGCCACGCGTGACATCCCGCTCACGGCAGCGCCCTCCCCCCTGCCCCTCTCCCGGAGGGCGAGGGGAAATGGGACCGGCTACGGGTACTAGTTACTTTACTTCCTCGTCCCGCGCGGCCTGTTCGGCCCGCGCCTTGCGCTCCAGTTTCCTTCTGCGGCGACCACCCAGGAAGGACTCCTCGATCACGATGAAAACGAACAGCACGATGAAAAGGGCGAAGATTACGCCCAGGATCTTGAACAGCAGGGTCATGTTGCAGGTGCTCCTTACCTTTTGCGGTCGCCCGGGGAGCCGGACCGGCTGGCTACTATACCGATCCGGATCAGGGTGTCAAGGCAAACCCGCTAGCCGTTGCCGGTGAGCTTCTTCCAGCCGCTGCCGGCCAGCTCCAGCACCCCGTCCATGGTGCGCCGGTAGAACTTCTTGACCGGGATGCGGTTCACCAGGATCTCCTCGCCGCTTCGCTCCAGGCTCACCGGCTCGCCCGACTTCAGCTGCACGATCTCGGCGTAGTGCTCCCCCCCCACGCCGAACAGGAAGGAGTAGCGCTGGCCGTAGGCCAGGCAGGAGACGATCAGGATGATCCCTTCCGGGTCGCCGGTCTTGAAGTCGAAGCGGGTGGTGGCGGCGACGAAGCGCCCCTGCACCGGCTCGCCGTTTAAAAGCTCGTTGACGCTCAGGTTCTTGGGCTTCATGCGCCCCAGCGGGGGGAGTCCCCAGGGGGAGAGCTCGGGGCGGGAGCGCTGGCGGTAATGGCTGGTGCGCTCCAGAAGCGTCACCACGTTGTTGTTGATCGGCCCGCCGATGGAGTGGGCGAGCCCCATCTGGAAGCGGCCGCCGGTGATCAGGCGGTGGTTCTCCACGATTTGGATCATGCCGGTGGCCCCCAGCGGATGGCCGCGCCCCTTGAGGCCGCCGGTGATGTTGGTGGGGAAACTGCCGAACTCGCCGGTCAGTTCGTCGTTCAGGAGCGCCTCGAGGATGCGGCGCCGGGGGACGAAGCCCAGGTCCACCATGTTGATCGGGCCGAAGCCATTGAAGGGGTCGTGCATGTTGACGTGGATCTTGCCGGCGAAGTCGGTGATCTTCCTGATGCCGGCCATGGCGTAGGCCTCGGCGGCGGCGCGCACCGTGGCGGGGAAGCTGTGGAAGTAGGGGCGGTCGGCGATGGTGGGGATGTCGGTGGCGCTCCCCACCCCGGAGACGATCACCTCGTGCGGCGTCGCGGAGAGGAGCACCGCGGCCACCCCGTCGGACATGGGGCAGAAGTCGTGGTAGCGCAGGGGCCACCAGTAGCGGTAGTTCTTGCCGGTGACGATCTGGCGGTAGTACTCCTCGAGCGGGATCTCGAAATTGAGGTGGGCGTCGGGGTTTCTGGCGGCGAAGCGGTGCGCCCGCTGGGTCAACAGCGCGGAGAAGGCGGTCCACTCCTCGGTGGAGAGCTTGAGCCGCTCGATCAGCGAGCGCGCCACCAGGGCGCCGCAGGCGGGCATGGAGAGCCCGAACTCGGCCTCCTCCCTGTCGATCACCCCGGCGACGATGCGGGTCGCCTGGCCGGTGGAGACGTCGCTCATCTTCTGGATGCCGATGGCGAGCACGTGGTCGCAGCGCCCGGAGGCGATCTGCAGGTAGGCGTACTCAAGCGCCGACGCGCCGGAGGAGGAGGCGGTATCGATCAGTACCGACTTGGCCCCGGAGATGCCGAGCACACCGGCGATCTTGGCGGCGGTGTTGTCCACGCCGGAGAAGGCGACCGGGTTCTGGCAGCCGACCACGACGGCGCCCACCTCGGAGCGGCGGATCCGGCTCCCGGCGAAGACCTCGCCGGCCTTCTCGGCCATCTCCAGGAAGCTCAGCGCCTCGCGCTCCCGGCCGTTGTAGCGCCCCACCGGCGCCGCGTACGAGGAGGCGACGTAGACCTCCCTGGGTTTGAATTGCTGCGTCACGGATCCCTCCTGCAAGGGGCGTCCCGCCGCCGTGCGGCATTGAATAGCCTTGCCAGCGCCCGCCCACTCTGCTATGTATTAGAACGCTGTCACAACATATCACTCAAGGCGGTTTTCATGGTAGAAAAAATTAAGAATATTGTTGTATTTGTCAAGGACATCAAGGCCGCGCGCCGTTTTTATCGGGAGCAGCTGGGGCTTCCCGCCGGGCAGGAGACCGAGTACATGATGGAGTTCCTCCCCACGGAGGGGACCGCCCTGGGCGTGTCGCTGGCCATGCACGAGGCGGCGCAGAAACTGGTCGGGCGCCACACCGGCATCACCTTCACGGTGAAGGGGCTGGAGGAGCTCTACGCCCGGCTCACCCGGGAGGGGGTACGCTTCACCGAGCCGCTGGAGAAGAGCCCGTGGGGCAAAATGGCGGTTGTCGCCGACCCGGACGGCAACGAGTTCGCCCTGGTGGAGATGTGAAAGCATTTTTGATCTGCGCCCTCTTTCTGGCCGGCGCCGCGACGGCGGCCCTGGCCGCCCTCCCCGTGCCGCGCCCCTACAGCGGGTGCGGCGTCTTGATCCTCAAGCAGGGGGCGGGGTGGCAGCCGGAGAGCCTGGCCCTGTACCAGGAGCCGGGGGTACAGCGGGTGGCCGACACGACGCCGCAGGCGCTGCCGCGGCTCGCCGGGGACGACGCGGAGCCGCTTTTGGCGGCGAACGAGCGGCGCGGCGCCTGGGTCAGGGTGGCGCTGGACGAGGCGGGACGCCAGGGGTGGCTCGCGCAGGCGCGCGGCTGGGAATACCGCGAGTGGCGCGATTTTCTCCCCGGACGGACCGTGCGGCTCCTCCCCGGGCTGAAGAAGGAATGGTACCAGCTTCGGCTCTCCCCCGGCGGCGAGGCGAGCACCTTGGCGCCGCTGTCCCGGGACCGGGAGGTCAGGGTGGTGGAGGTGGAAAAGGAGTGGGCCAGGATCGAGGCGCCGGCAGGGTGGCTGCGCTGGCGCGACCCCGACGGCAGGCTCACCGTGTCGCTCAAGTAGGTCGCCAAACAGAAAAAGCATTGACATTGAAATCCCTGCATGTTATTTGAGGCGTCATGTATACTAACAACGTTACATCACGTGGCACCGTCCACGCGGCAGCAGCGGCCAGACACTTCTAGAGCCGCCACTGCTGATTAGAAAATTAGATTTCTACTGAAGGCCGTGGGGGACCCCCACGGCCTTTTTTTATACAAAATTCGCTTTAGTCCGGCAGATACATACACATCAGGGGGAAAAGAATGCGCAACGAGATAGTCACTCCCGGCGCGGGAGAACTTACCTACGAAATCCGAAACATCGTCACCGTGGCTGAAAAAGTGCAGCGCCTCGGGGTGAAGATCAACTGGGAGAACATCGGGGACCCCATCGTCAAGGGAGAGACCATCCCGCTCTGGATGAAGGAGATCGTTGCGGCCGAGGCGATGCACGACGAAAGCTACGCCTACTGCCCGACCCGCGGCGTCCTGGAGACCCGCGAGTTCATCTGCAGCATCACCAACAAGCGGGGCGGTGCGCAGATCACCCCGGACGACATCATCTTCTTCAACGGCCTGGGCGACGCCATCGCCAAGGTGTACGGCAACCTCAGGGCCGAGAGCCGCGTGCTGATGCCGTCGCCGACCTACACCACCCACTCCATCGGCGAAGCGGCCCACGCCAACGCGGTCCCGGTCTGCTACCGCCTGAAGCCCGAGGACAACTGGTACCCGGACATGGAAGACCTGGAATGCCACGTGAAGTACAACCCGCAGATCTCGGGCGTCATGATCATCAACCCGGACAACCCGACCGGCATGGTCTACCCCCCCGAGGTGCTCAAGCAGATCGTGGCCATCGCCAAGAAGTACGACCTGTTCCTGATCGCCGACGAGGTCTACAGCAACATCGTCTACAACGGCGAGCACACCGTCCCCATCTCCGACGTGATCGGCGACGTGCCGGCCATCGCCATGAAGGGGATCTCCAAGGAACTCCCCTGGCCCGGCTCGCGCTGCGGCTGGATCGAGGTCTACAACGGCGAGCGCGACCCGCGCTTCAAGAAGTTCGTCAACTCCATCCTCTCCTCCAAGATGAACGAGGTCTGCTCCACCACGCTGCCGCAGCGCTGCCTCCCCGCCGTGATGAAGCACCCGGAGTACCACAACTACCTCAAGGAGCGCATCGGCCGCTACGAGAAGATGAGCAACATCATGTACGACGCGCTGTCCAAGGTCCCCGAGCTGTCGGTGAACCGCACCAACGGCGCCTTCTACATGGCGGTCCCCTTCAAGCCGGGCGTCTTGAACCACACCCAGAGCCTGCCGATCCAGAACCCGGAGATTAAGGCCCTGGTGGAGGGGATCGTGAACCAGCCGGGCGTCGCGCCCGACAAGCGCTTCGTCTACTACATCCTCGCCCACACCGGCATCTGCGTGGTGCCGCTCTCCTCCTTCAACACCGAGCTTTTGGGCTTCCGCGTGACGCTCCTCGAGCGCGACGAGGAGGAGTGCCGCAAGATCTACCGCACCCTGACCGAGAACATCGCCGCCTACCTCGCCTCCTAGCGGGGTCGGCGCCCCCCTCCCTGTCCCTCCCCCTCCGGGGGGAGGGAACGTTGTCGCGCCCCCCTCGGCGGCGCAGGTGGCATCCTTCACCTTCACCTTCACCTTCACCTTCACCTTCACCTTCACCTTCACCTTCACCTGCCCTTCGCCCCTTCGGCGCACTCCTTTTTTAGCGCAAGTGGACGTCCTCATTGACTGTTGAGCCGCACTTATGCTATCCATTCTCCATTTGGGCAGCATCCTCATCACCTTAGGGGTTCAGATGGCCTCGGTTGCACCGGAAAGAAGGCGGTCGGCGGCAAACGCCCGCGGCGCGGCACATGCTTAGCGGCATAACCGGCAGCGTCGAACCGGATATCGCCCCTGACACTTTCGAGGTCATTGGGCGCATCCTCAAGGCTCGCTCGGGGTTTACCCTGGACGGCTACAAGGACAAATGCGTCAAGCGCCGCATTCACATCCGCGTGCGCGCCACCCACTCCCCCTCCCCCGAGGCCTACGGCGAACTCCTCACCCAGAGCACGGCTGAACAGGACCACCTGCTCCGGGTGCTCACCATCCACGTCTCCCACTTCTTCAGAAATCCCACGGTCTTCGCAAAGCTGGGCGAGGAAATCCTGCCGCAGCTCCTCGATGAGCGCGAACGGCTGCGGGCGCTGAGCGTCGGGTGCGCCGGCGGAGAGGAACCCTACACCCTGGCGCTGCTCATGAAGGATCGCTTCGCCAACGCGGTCGCCGCGGGTCGCGTCTCCATCGTGGGTGTGGACGTGGACAACGCCATCCTGGAGCAGGCGCGGGAAGGGCTGTACCACCCGGACCGGCTGGCCGAGGTCCCCCCGGGGATCCGGGAGCGCTGTTTCGCGCCGGAAGGGGGGCGCTACCGTCTGTGCGACGAGATCCGCGGCCAGGTCCTTTTCGAGCACGCGGACCTGAACCACCGGCAGGGGTGGGACCCGTGCGAGCTGATCCTGTGCCGCAACGTGCTGATCTATTTCGAGAGGGAGCGGCAGGAGACCATCCTGAACGGCTTCGCCGACGCCCTCTCCCCCGGAGGCTACCTGGTGCTGGGCAAGGCCGAGACCCTTTTCGGCACGGCCCGCAAGCGCTTCCGGACCATCTGTCCGGTGGAACGGATCTACCGGGCCCTATAGCCCCACCGATTTTTCGAGCAGGAAAAGGAGCAATCCCCCATGTACATCCAGATCGGCTACAAGTTCATCCTCGGCTTTCTGGCCGTGGTCGCCGCCGTCGCCTTCGTTCCCTCCGCGGTGCAGCACCTGCAATACTCCCCCGAACTGAGCAGCGTCCTCTCCTACGTGGTGGCGCTCACGGTGGGGCTCATCCTGGGTTCCTTCTTCTCCAAGAGCTTCACCAAGAACATCTCGCTTTTGACCGGGGCCACCGAGTCGATCAGCCAGGGGGACCTCTCCCGCGACCTGGACTTCCCGGCCACCCGCTTCCCCGACGAGACCCACTCCATGGCGCTCTCCATCAACACCATGCAGGAGAACCTGCGCACCCTGGTGCGCCAGATCCGGCATACCTCCGAGCAGGTCTCCGAGTCGTCACGCACCCTCTCTTCCAGCGCCCTCGAGATCAACGCCTCCACCGAGGAGGTGGCGCAGGCCATCGAGAGCATCTCGGGAGGGGCCGAGAACCAGGCGGAAATGCTCTCCAAGAGCGCGAAGGTGATCCACGAGATGGCGATCTCGGTCGACCTGGTGGCGCGCCGGGCCAAGGAGACCGCCAAGGCGGCGCGGGAGACGAGCCTCACCGCGCAAAAAGGGGGCGAGCTCGCCAACGACTCGGTGGAGCGGCTGAAGAGCTTCTTCGATTCCGTCGAGCTGATCAGCATGCAGTTCATGGACCTGAACGGGAAGCTGCAGCAGGTGGGGAAGATCGCCGACTTCATCGTGGAGATGTCCCGCCAGACCAACCTGCTCGCCCTGAACGCCTCCATCGAGGCGGCCCGCGCCGGTGAGTACGGCAAGGGGTTCGGCGTGGTGGCCGAGGAGGTGAGAAAGCTCGCCGACGGCAGCGCGAAAAGCGCCACCGACATCGTAGAACTGATCGACCTGGTGAAGGTGGAGAGCCGCCGCGTGCAGGAGACCATCACCGACAGCTCGCGCGGCATCATCGTCGGCAAGAAGAACCTGGACACCACCGCGGACGCCTTCAAGGAGATCCTGGCCACCGTCGTCGAAACCGAGCGGAAGGCGAACTCCATCGCCGACCTGTCGCAGATGCAGACCACCGGCGCCGCCAAGATGGTGAGCATGGTGGACGAGATCGCCAAGGTGGCCGAGGACAACGCGGCCTCCACCGAGGAGGTCTCCGCCGCCACCGAGGAGCAGCACTCGGCGATGCAGGAGATGGTGTACCAGACCCAGGAACTGGCGAAACTCGCCGACGAGCTGCTGCGCTCGGTGGAGCGCTTCCAGGTCGGGCCGGAACCGGCACCGGAGCCCGAGGCGTGACCGCCCAGCGCCTGCTCCTCTTCAGCGTGGCGCGGGAACTCTTCGCCCTGAACCTGCAGGAGGTCTGCGAGGTGATGGAGCCGCAGCAGTGCTACCCCGTCGCCGGCGCCCCGCCGCACTACCTGGGGTTGATCAACTTCCACGGCAACCTGACCGCGCTGGTCGACCTGGCCGGGTACCTGCGCCTTAAGAGCCGCCCGCTGCCGGGCAAACTCCTGGTGATCGACACCAGGCTCGCCCACCTTGCCCTCAAGGTGGACGCGGTAGGGTCCATCCTTGACGCCAGCAGTATCACCGGCGCCAGCAGCCACGACGATCCGCTCACCGAGGCGCTTTTGGAGACGCCGCAGGGGAACGTGCGGCTGCTCAGGCTGGAGACGCTGTTAAGCGGCCTGGAGCAGGAACTGCAGGAATGCGCCCCCAACAATGCCAAACCAGGAGGTACCTGATGGCCTTGAAGGTCATGATAGTTGACGATTCCCTTTTCATGAGGAAAATGCTGCGCGACATCCTCGTGGAGGAGGGTTACGAGATAGCCGACGAGGCATCAGACGGCGTGGAGGCGGTGCAGAAATACAAGGAGTGCCTCCCCGACCTGGTCACCCTGGACATCGTGATGCCCAACAAGACGGGGATCGAGGCGCTGCAGGAGATCATGGCCTACGACGCCGCCGCCCGCGTGGTGATGTGCTCGGCCATCGGCCAGGAGGCGCTCACCGCCGCCGCTACCGAGGCCGGCGCCAAGGCCTTCATACTGAAGCCGTTCAACCCGGAGCTGGTGACCCGGGTACTCAGGGAAGTGGCCCAGGGGTAACCGAATGGACATGTCGCAGTACAAGGCGCTGTTTCTCTCGGAATCCCGGGAGTACCTGCGTACCATCGCGGAGCAGGTGGTGGCCCTCGAGCAGTCCCCCGGGGAGCGCAGCGCCGTGGACGCGTTGTTCCGCGGCGCGCACTCGCTGAAGGGGATGGCGGCCTCCATGGAGTACGGCGACGTGGTGGTGGTGGCCCACAGCATGGAGGACCTGATGGCCCGGGTGCGTGACGGCGCCGTCGCCTTCGACGCCGGCGTGGCCGACCTGCTCCTTGAGGGGGTCGACCTGATCGACGTGCTGCTTAAGGACGTGGAGCAGGAGCGCCCCTCCGCCCTTCCCACCGACGATTACGCCCAGCGTCTGGCGATCTACACCCCCGCGCCCCCCAAGGAGAAGCGGGGCGCCCGGTCGGAGCCGTCTCCCCCCGCCCCCGACCTCCCCCCTCCCCCCGCCGCCGAGGCGGAACGGGCCAAGGAACCTGCCGGCGAGGCGGGGGGCACGGTGCGGGTGAAGACGGAGCTTTTGGACCACCTGATCAACCTGACCGGCGAACTGGTCACCAACAAGCAGCGTCTCTTGAACATAGCCGGCGAGCTCGCCTCCCCGGCGCTCAACGACGCCATCTCCGAGACCGCGAAGCTTTTGCGCTCCCTGCACGACGAGGTGATGAAGGTGCGCCTGATGCCCTTCGAGGCGATCAGCGACCGCTTCCAGCGTTCGGTGCGCTCGGTGGCCAAGAAAAGCGGCAAGGAGATCCATTTCGAACTGACCGGCCGCGAGATCGGCCTGGACCGCGGTATGCTGGAGCAGCTCGTCGATCCCCTGAACCACATCCTGAGAAACGCCGTGGACCACGGCATCGAGGAGAGCGGCGAGCGGGAGCGGGCCGGCAAGCCGGTCCGCGGCACGGTGCGGCTCGCCGTGAGCCGGGACCGCGACCGCATCCAGATCACCGTGCGCGACGACGGCCGGGGCATGGAGCCCGCGACCATGATCGCGGCCGCCATCGCCAAGGGTATCCTGACGCCGGAAGAGGGAGAGCTCCTGTCGCCGCGCCAGGCGCTCATGCTCTCCTGCATCCCCGGCTTCTCCACCGCCAAGGAGGTGACCGACATCTCCGGCCGCGGGGTGGGGATGGACGCGGTCAACGCCGCCATCCAGAAGCTCGGGGGGACCCTGGGCATCGAGTCCGAGCCGGGCGTGGGCACCACCATCACGCTCAGGCTCCCGCTCACCATCGCCATCATCCACGCGCTCGTGGTGCAGGTCGGCCAGGTGAAGGCGGCGATTCCGGTGAACGCGGTGCAGCGCACCGTGGAGCTGTCCCGGCGCCAGATCGAGACCATGGGCAAGCGGCAGATATTCCAGCTCGACGACGAGGCGATCCCGCTGTTGTCGCTGAACCGCGTGCTGGGGCTGCCGCTGGGGCGCTTCCCGGACGGCATCCTCCCCCTCTTCGTCACCGAGGCGCGCGGACGCCGGGTCGGCATCGTGGTGGATCGGCTCCTCGGCCAGCACGAGCTGTTCGTGAAGCAACTGGGGCGGCCGCTCGCCAAGATGGCCGGCGTCGCCGGCGGCGCCACCCTGGGCGACGGCGAGATCGTCGCCATACTCGACCTGGCCGGATTGCTGTGAACCGTTTCCCGACTCTTAGCCGCCGTCGCCCGCACCGGCAACGGCTTACCTGCGGAGGCTAGCATGGCCCATCACGACTTGCACGACGGCGCAATGGCCGCCCTCACCCACGTGTGCAGCACCGGCATGCAGCACGCCGCCGTCGCCCTGTCCCAGTTGATGGGCAAGGGGGTGAGCATCCAGGTGCCCCGCATCCAGGTGCTGGAAGGCTCAGGCGTCTCCCACCTGCTCGGCTCGCAGGAGGTGATCGCGCTGCAGCTGCAGATCCTGGGCAACGTGCGCGGCAGCATCCTGATCCTGCTCATCCGGGAGAACGCGCAGCGCATCCTGGAGCTGTTGCTGGGGAAAGGGCCCAAGGAGGGGGAACCGCTTTCCGAGATGGAGCGGGCCACCCTGATGGAGGTGGGCAACATCCTGGCATCGGCCTGCCTGAACGCGCTGGGCAACTCGCTCAAGATGACCCTGCTCCCCTCGGTCCCCGCGCTGAGTAACGGCCTGGGCAGCGACGTCCTGACCCACGCCCTGGACCGCGCCGACGGCGACGATGCGGTGGTGATGATCGACGCCATGTTCTCGGTCTCCGATTCCCTGTGCGGCGGGAGCATCTTCCTCATTCCCGCGCCCGCGTCGCTGGGGGCGCTGCTGGGCGCGCTGGAGCAATGAAAAGGTTGCACCTTACCCGGTTGTATGTCAGAATGCCCGGTCAAACTGCCGCCACTTAGGCACCTTGAGGGTCCCGAGCACCAAGCCCGAGACCTTCACTACTTTCAGAGGTCGAAGATATGAAAATCGCCAGAACCGCCGTCCTGTGTCTCGCCCTGATCGCCCTCAACGCCGGCGCCGCCCTTTGCGCCGAACTCGCCCAGGTGGTGCGCACCATCGAGCAGGGGTACGGCTCGCTCAACGACCTGCAGGCCGACTTCAGCCAGAGAAGCGGCATAAAGGTCATGAAGCGCGAGGAGAAGGGTGCCGGCGAGCTCCTGCTGAAGAAGGGCGGGGGCAAGGAGTCCATGTTCCGCTTCAACTACTCAAAGCCCAAGCAGCAGATCGTCTCCAACGGCAAGACCGTCTGGTACTACATCCCGGACCAGAAGCAGGTCATGGTGATGGACCTGGCGCAGCTCATGGAGGCGAGTAACGGCATCGCCATGAACTACCTCTCCGGCCTGGGGCAGGTTTCCAAGGATTTCAGCATCGCTTTCGCCGCGGAGCAAAAGGACAAGAACGGCAACTATCAGCTGGAGCTCACCCCGCACAAGAAGAGCCCGGCCATGGCCAAGCTCCTTTTGACCATTTCCGGCGACGCGGTGGAGAGCTTCGTCGCCAAGGGGCACCCCGGCACGCCGTTCCCGGTGCTCTCCTCCACCGTGGTGGACCAGACCGGCAACACCACCCGGATGGATTTCAGCAACGTGAAGACCAACCGCGGCATCTCCAGCGGCAAGTTCAGCTTCAAGATCCCCTCGGGGGTCCAGGTTATAAAGAGATAGGGGGTTTTATGCCGTCATTCGACATCGTTTCCAAGGTCGACCTGCAGGAGGTCGACAACGCCATCAACCAGACCGTGAAGGAGATCGGGCAGCGCTACGACTTCAAGGGGTCCAAGAGCGAGGTGACCCTGGAGAAGGAAAGCATCAAGGTCCTGTCCGAGGACGACTTCAAGCTGAAGGCGGTGATCGACATCCTGCAGTCCAAGTTCGTCAAGCGCAACATCTCGCCCAAGGCGCTGCAGTACGGCAAGGTGGAGCAGGCCTCCGGCGGCATGGTGCGCCAGATCATCACCCTGCAGATGGGGATTTCCAAGGAGAAGGCCAAGGAGATCGGCGCCGTCATCAAGGAAACCAAGCTCAAGGTACAAAGCCAGATCCAGGACGACCAGGTCCGGGTCACCGGCAAGAACATCGACGACCTCCAGGAAGTGATCCGGATTCTCAAAGGGAAGGATCTCGACATCGACATGCAGTTCGTCAACTTCAGAAGCTGATCAAGAGGGGAATTTTTTGAACCAGAAGATTAAGGAAAAAGTGAGCCTGGTGAGCCTGGGCTGCCCGAAGAACCTGGTGGACGCCGAGGTGATGCTGGGCTACCTCTCCAGGGACGAGTACGAGGTCACCACCGATGAGATGCAGGCGGACATCATCGTGGTGAACACCTGCTCCTTCATCAAGGAGGCCAAGCAGGAGAGCATCGACACCATCCTCGACCTGGCGGACCGAAAGCACGACGCGCGCTGCAAGCTCCTGATCGTGACCGGCTGCCTGCCGCAGCGCTACCAGGAGGAGCTCGCCAAGGAACTCCCCGAGGTGGACATCTTCATCGGCACCGGCGACTACCCGCGCATCGCGGAAATCATCGCCGAGAAGAAAGGGACCGACACCCAGCTCTGCTACACCGGCGACCCCAACTTCGTCTACAACGACGAACTGCCGCGCCTGCAGTCCTCGCCCCACTACACGGCCTACCTGAAGATCGCGGAAGGGTGCTCCAACAACTGCTCCTACTGCGTGATCCCGTCCCTGCGCGGCGCGCACCGCTCCCGCCCCTTCGCGACGCTCATGGCCGAGGCCAAGACGCTCGTGGCCGGCGGGGTGAAGGAACTGAACCTGATCGCCCAGGACATCACCGCCTACGGCCGCGACCTCCCGGAACAGCCGAGCCTCGAGCTCCTGGTCCAGGAACTGGCCAAGCTGGAAGGGCTCAAGTGGATCAGGCTCCTCTACGCCTACCCGGACGGGGTCAGGGACTCGCTGATCGAGCTGATCAAGAACGAGCCCAAGGTGTGCAAGTACCTGGACCTCCCCATCCAGCACATCTCCGACCCGGTGCTGAAGAACATGAAACGGAGAAGCGGCGAGGAGGAGATCCGCACCCTGATCGCCAAGCTGCGCCGCGAGATCCCGGACATCGCCATCCGCACCTCGCTCATCGTCGGTTTCCCCGGCGAGACCAACGACGACTTCAAGAAGCTTTTGCAGTTCGTCGAGGAGACCCGCTTCGACCGTCTCGGCGTGTTCTGCTACTCCCGCGAGGAGGGGACCCCGGCGGCGGACATGCCGGAGCAGGTCTCCGAGCGGGTCAAGCGCGAGCGGCACAAGAAGCTGATGCGCACCCAGGCCCGGGTCTCCTTCAAGCACAACCGCACCCTGGTCGACAGCGAGGAGGACGTGCTGGTCGAGGGGTACAGCGAGGAAACCGAACTGCTCCTGAAGGGACGTTCCTCCCGTCAGGCGCCCGATGTGGACGGCCAAGTGTACATCACCGCAGGCAACGCCAACGTCGGTGACATAGTGAGATTGAAGATCACTGATTCCTCTGATTACGACCTGATTGGGGAGATCATCGACTAGGCTTTTAGTCTTGACACCGACCGCTATTGCTGTATTATTGCGTCGCTTTGCGGGACAATGACTCAAACGGAGATAGTTTATACATGACCGAAAAACCCGAAGAAATGAAAGCGATGCTCCTCAAAATGAAAGAGGAGACGCTTAAAGAGATTAACAAGACTGTCAAGTCCGGTTCCGATGCACCGATCAACGAGCCGAGCGGCGACATCTATGACCAGGCTTCCAGCGAGCGCGACCGTGAACTCGGTCTTTTGCTGGGCGACCGGGAGCGCGAGAAATTGCGCAATATCGACGAGGCTTTACTGCGTCTGGAAGAAGGCGAGTACGGCATCTGCGAGGAGTGCGAGGAAGAAATCCCCATCGGGAGGCTGAAGATCGTCCCCTTTGCCCGCCACTGCGTCAAGTGCAAGGCGGACCTGGAGAAGCAGCAGGCACAGACCAAGCGCTTCGAAGAGGACCGCGCCTACCGCGAGATCGCGCTGGGCGAGGAAGAGGAAGGGTAACAGGCAAGACAGTAACAGCGGCGGGTTAATCGGGCATTAGCCTTTTTTACCCGGCCGGTGCTAGAAATACCAAGAGGGGACGGTAGAGATACCGTCCCCTCTTTTTGTTGTTCCAGCTCCTCCCCCTGGAGGGGGGAGGTTGGGAGGGGGGAAGACTGTAAGAGCCGCTGCGCGTCCCCCTCCCTGTCCCTCCCCCTCCGGGGGAGGGTACCTTGTGCTCCGCGGGGGCGAACGCTCCCGCTCTCTCTTGGATCTACCTTACGGGTGGTCCACCGGCGGCGCGGTGATGAGACGCTGGTAGTCGCTTTTCGTGATCGAACTGTGCCAGTGGCCGGTGGCCCGGCCGATGAGGGTGCCGCCGATGAACACTGCCACTACCAGGGCGGCGTAGACCATGCCCGGTATCACCTTGCCGTTCTTCGCCTTCATCTGCAGCGCCTCGGGTTTCGGGCAGGCGCTCACGCAGCGCAGGCAGCCGACACACTCCTCGGAGCAGACCCTCTCCTGGTGCATGACGTCGATGTAGGAGGGGCAGGCCTTGGTGCAGCCGCCGCAGTTGATGCAGGCGCTCTGGTTGCGCTGCACCTTGACCGGTGACAGGCGCGACACCAGGCCGAGCAGCGCACCGTACGGGCAGAGGAAACGACAGAACGGGTTCTTGAACAGAAACGAAAGGGCCAGCAACACGCCGATCACCACGAGCGGCGTACCGGACAGGTTCACGAAGAAGTCGAGCATCTTCACGTCGGCCATCTTGTTGTAGTCGCCGGTGATGAAGGAGGCGACGCTGTCGGGCGCCATGATCACCAGGATCGAGAACAGGAAGAAGGCGAGCAGCAGGTACTTGATGGGACGCAGCAGCCAGTCCAGCCAGAGCCAGACCTTGAAGTTCTTGCCGAACAGCTTGGTCCCCACCTTCCAGCACACCTCGGTGATGGTGGACACGGGGCAGACCCAGGAGCAGAAGGAACGCTTCAACAACAGCGACACGGCGATCACGGTCAGGAGCACCACCAGCGCCGCCGGGTGCACGTCATTGATGCTCCCGAGGGTCATCCACCCCTTGAGACTCACCAGACCGGAAATGGGGAGAAACGCCTCCACACCGTCGGGACGCGCCACGAACGGGGTGGCGCCGCCGCTTCTGAAATGGAGCACGAAGCGGTAGAAGGTCACTCCCAGGTAGAGAGAGAAAAGAAGAAAGCCCCACTGTACTGCCATCCTGACCTGCTGCACTTTTTTTTCCGCCATGAACCTCACCTGTTTCGCCTTGCGTATATGTTGCGACTTATTTTGTCGCGACCACATGCTACCGTCGTATCATCAAGGAAAGCGGAGGTAGCATATGGAACCGATGGTCATAGGAGCTGTGGGAATCGTCGTCTACTGCGGACACCTGACGGTGAAGGACATCATCGCCGATCTGCGTCAGGAAGGTATCCTGGTCAAGCCCTTGTCCAGCAAGTGGCGCGGGTGGACGTTGGACAAGGCCTTCAAAAGGCTCTTCTTCACCAGGGGGTTGTCCCGCTCCAAGGTCTCCAACAACTCCTTCATCTTCTTGCGCTGCAAGTCCGCCGTGCCGCAGACCGGACAACAGCAGCAGACCACGGGGAAGCGGTTGTTGCGGGAGAACGGGATAATCTCCTTCTCCGGGACGTAGACCAGGGGCCTGATCACCGTGGTGACGCCGTTGTCGGCCAGCATGCTCGGGGCCATCGCTTTCAGAGAGCCGACGAAGAACTGGTTCAAAAGCAGCGTCTCGATGAAGTCGTCCATGTGGTGACCAAGGGCCAGCTTGTTGCACCCCATCTGCTGGGCCAGGGTGTAGAGCGTGCCGCGTTTGAGCCTTGCGCAGATGGAGCAGTAGGAGGAGTTGGGGCGCCGCTTCTCCGAGATGATGTCGTAGTGCTCGGTCTTCTCCATGTGATAGGTGAAGCCGTGCTCCTTCAGGTGCTCCTCGATGATATCGGCGCGGTAGCCGCGGTAGCCGGAGTCGATGTTGATGGCGACCAGTTCGTAACGGATCGGGGCGCGCCGGCGCAGCGTGTCCAGCATGTGCAGCATGGAGTAGGAGTCCTTGCCCCCCGAGACCGCGACGGCGATGCGGTCCCCCTCCGAGATCAGGTCGAAGTCGTGGATGGCCCTGCCGACCCGGTTCTTGATGCGCGTGAAGAGCGCGTCCTCAATAAGCGCCACGGGTACCTCCCGCGCGCAGTCCTGTTTCATTCAAAAATACCGCGTTCATATCACTTCCCGACCGCGGCGTCCTGGGTGCCGAGCACGGCTGCCCTGAACGCTTCGATCCCCTTCTCCTCGATCAGCCTGCCCAGACGTCCCTGCTGCGGGTCGTTCTTGTAGACTTCCACCACCTTGGCCACGATCTCCAGCACCTCTTCCTCGGTCTGGATGTTGTCCACCAACAGCTCTGCCAGGCGGGGCCTGGGGCCGGAGTTGCCCCCCACCAGGATGCGCCACCCCTTGTTGTGGCCGACGATGCCGATGTCCTTGACGCCGGATTCGGAGCAGGCGAGGAGGCAGCCAGAAACGCCCATCTTCATCTTGTTGGGGAGTTCCATGGCGTGGTAGATCTTGTCCAGCTTGAGCCCGAGCGACGCGGAATCGAGCACCGCCCGCTTGCACCACTGGGTGCCCGGGCAGATCTTGATGCTCCTGACGCACAGGCCGATGGCCGCGCCGGGGGTCTGGGCGAGATCGGCCCAGACCGCGTCGATATCCTCTTCCTTGACGCCGAACATGGCGATGCGCTGGGCCGAGGTCAGCTTCACTTCCAGGCTGTACTTGTCGGCCACGTCGCAGATCTTTCTCAGGGTGGCGGTGTCCGTGAAGCCGCCCGGGATGTGCGGGGCGATGGCGTAGGTCTCGCGGTCACGCTGCAGGATGGCGCCTTTTTCCAGGATGTCCTTGGTGTTCATCTTCTGCTCCTTTGTCTCCATTGAAATTGATACAGGTCAAAAAGCTTTGATTATGGGAATTATGGGAACTATGGGCGCGGCGTGCGCCGATCCTTGATGTAACGCACCAGCTCTACCGCGATCTCGTATTTGCCAAAGGGCGGCATGATGTAGAAACCACCGGCCCGGGTACTGGCGGCATCGATGAATTCCTTGGCGATAGCGAGACCTTCGGCGACACCTTCGTCGCCGCTCTTGCCTGCCATGCGCTTCCTTATCTCATCCGGGATGACGATGCCGGGGACCTCGTTGTGCAGGAATTCGGCGTTCCTGCCGGAAACGAGCGGCAGCACGCCGGGGAGAACCGGGATGCCCAGGTGCGCGGTCTGCTCCATCATGTCATGGAAACGGGCGATGTCGTAGATGGGCTGGGTCTGGGCGAAGCGGGCGCCGTTCCCCACCTTCTTCGCCAGCCGCCGGACCTGCACCTCCATGCTCTGGGTGTTCGGGTTGAAGGCGGCGCCGATGGTGAAACCGGTGCCGGATCCGATGGGGTTGCCCAGGGCGTTCACCCCGCTGTTCAGGTCGCTCAGGAGCTTGATCAGCGTGAAGGAGTTGAGATCGAAGACCGATGACGCGCCCGCCTCGTCGCCGAGGCTCGCCGGGTCGCCGGTGACGGCCAGGATGGAAGTTACCCCCAAAAGGCTCGCCCCCATCAGCTCGGACTGCATGCCGATCAGGTTGCGGTCGCGGCAGGTGACGTGGGCGATCACCTCGATGCCGGCCTCGCGGCGGATCAGCGAGGCGAGCGCCAGGTTACCCATGCGCACGCGGGCCAGCGGGTTCTCGGCCAGGTTGATGGCGTGGGCGCCGGCCTCCTTGAGCGCGCGGCTCCCGGCCAGCACCTTGGCGCAGTCGAGCCCCTTGGGGGGATCGAGCTCCACGGTGATCACGGGCTCTGTCCCCCAACGATCCAGGAAGCTGACCGCGGGTTGCGGCAGAGGTCGAACCGGAAGTTCCTCACGTCCCGCTTCGGACACTGGCTGCCGGGGGGGAGCCGGTACGCTGACGGCGTCCTGCAGCCTGGCGGCCATGACCCGGATGTGCTCCGGGGTGGTGCCGCAACAGCCGCCCACCAGGGTCGCGCCGGCGGCAACCAGCTCTTCGGCGCGATCGGCGAAGTATTCGGGGGTGGTGCGGTAGATATAGCGACCGTCGATGTACTCTGGGAAGCCGCTGTTGGGGTAGGCGGCCACCGGCAGGGAGCAGGCGGCGGCGATGCGCTTCACGGTGGCAAGCAGTTCCAGCGGACCGGCGCCGCAGTTGGCACCCACGACATCGGCACCGGCGGCGGCGAGCGCACGCGCGGCCCCCTCGGCGGAGGTGCCTCCCGGCAGCCGCCCCCCCTCGCCAAAGGCAAGGTTCGCCACCACCGGCAGCCCGGTCTCCTTGGCTGCCGCCAGCGCGGCCAGGAGCTCGTCCAGCTCCGAGAAGGTCTCCAGGATCAGGAGGTCAACGCCACCCTCGGCCAAGGCGGCCGATTGCACCCGGAAGCACTCGGCTATCTGCTCGGGCGACAGTTCGCTCTTGCCGCGCCCGAGCGGCCCGATGGAGCCTGCCACGAACACGTCCTGCCCGTCGGCGGCGCTCCTGGCGAGTTGCGCGCCCTTGCGGTTGATCTCGGCAACCTTGGCGCCCAGGCCGATGGCGGAGAGCTTGGCGCAGTTGGCGCCGAAGGTGTTGGTCTCGATGACCTGCGCGCCGGCGGAGAGGTACTCGCGGTGCAGCTCCAGCACCAGCTCCGGGCGCACCAGGTTCAGGTGCTCGAAGTTCGCCTCCGGGGCCACCCCCTTGGCGTAGAGCATGGTCCCGATGGCACCGTCGCCGATCAGCACCCCGTGCGCGATCCGATCCAGGAACTTCTTCATCTAGCGACCTCCCAGGACCTTGATCATGTGCGGCACCAGCTGCTTCTTGCGCGACATGACGCCCTTCATCTCGAAGATGTGCGGCTCGGGCTGCGGGTACCCCATGAAACGGGTGAAGGCCTGACCTCCCTCCATCATGAACATGGTGCTCTCGCTGGAGATGTCGGTGACCATGAGCCCGGCCAGTTCCAGCCCCTCCTTCTCGCGCCGCGCCGCGAGGGCCTTGCGCAGTTCGGCCTTCATCTCGTTGAACTCGCCGAAGCCGAACACCTCGACCTGGCCCACGCCGAAGGTCAGCTCGCCCTGGCTGAAGAGCTTGAAGTCGGAACCGACCACCCGCTCGGGGCTGCCGTACCCGGAAAGCGCCCCCGATGCGGCGAAGATCTCTGCGCCGAAGGACTCCCAGTCCACCCCCGCGACGGCGGCCAGCCGCGCCACGGTGGCACGGTCCCTGGCCGTGGTGGTCGGGGACTTGAGGATCACGGTATCGGAGAGTATCCCCGCCAAGAGGAGCGCCGCGATCTGCGCGGGGGGCTCCACCTCGTGATCCTCGTAGAGCGAGGCGACGATGGTGCAGGTGCTCCCGACCGGCGCGGTGATGAAGGGAATCGGGTTGCTGGTGGGAGGGTTCCCCAGCTTGTGGTGGTCGATCACCTCGAGGATCTCCAGGTCCTCGGCGCCCGGCACCGACTGGGAAAGCTCGTTGTGATCCACGAGGATCAAGGCATAGGGGAGCGGCGCGAACAGCGAGGACTTGGTGGCGACGCCCGCCAGGGTGCCGTCCTCCTCGAGCGCCAGCACCGCGCTCTCTCCCGAGTGCAGGAGCTTGTCCCGCAGCCGTCCCAGCGGCTCCCCCACCGAGACGCTCTCGAAGTTCGGGACGGCCAGCTCCAGCGCCGGAGCGGCCAGGCGGGAGCGGGAAACGGTGGCGGCGGTGTCCAGCGGCGTGGAGAGGAGCGCGACCCCGCGAGCCTGCGCCAGGCGCACCACGTCCCCGGCCACGGGCAGCCCGCCGGTAACCACCAAGAGGCGCACGCCGCGCTCGATGGAGGCCGTCTGGATCGAGGTGCGATCGCCGGTCACCACCACCAGCGTCGCGGGATCGAAACCGGAGATGCGGTCCACGAACGATTCCTCGGCCATGGCCCCGACGAAGAGGTGCAGGCTTTCCACGGCGGTATCGGCGCTGCCGGAGAGAAAGCTCCCGGAGAGGCAGGCGGCCAAGGAGGCGAGCGAGGCGGAGACCAGGCGCAGCGAGTCGGCGCCGGTCACCAGCGAGCGTTCGGCGATCTTTCTCAGCGGAATGACCCCTTTGGGAACGCCGGCGGCGTCGAGCACGGGGAGCACCCTGATCGAGTTGTGGTGGAACTGTTCCAGCGCGGTCAAAAGCGGCGCGTCCGCGGCGACGGTGACCGGGGTGCGGTGGATCACGTCGCGCACCTTGGGGTGCACGTCGGCCAGGTACAAGGGCGCCTCGATGCCGAGCCGTCCCAAGAGCCAGGTGGTCTGGGGGTTCAAGTTGCCGGCCATGGCGGCAGTGACCCGCTCGTCTCCCAGCGCCCGCTTCAGGTGGGCGTAGGCGAGAGCCGAGGCGATCGAGTCGGTGTCCGGGTTTCTGTGGCCGATAACGAAAATCTGTTTGTCCATGGTTCCTTTCATGCGCGTCCCGCGCGGCCCGGGGCTCACCCCTGACGCCTCAGCGCGAGACGGAAAAAAATTAAATTAGTCGTTTTTTTGGCGCGCGCCGTATAGAATGGCGCCGGCAAAGAAAGCGATAAAGGAGAGTAAGGCATGCATGCAGCGGTACAGTGGCTGGTCGAAACCATAGGAGCGTTGGGGTACCCCGGGATCTTTCTCCTGATGGCCCTGGAGAGTTCCGTCTTCCCCATTCCCAGCGAGCTGGTGATGCCGCCGGCCGGGTACCTGGCCCAGCAGGGGCAGATGAGCATGGTCGTGGCCATCGTCTGCGGCACCGTGGGGAGCCTGATCGGCGCCTACGCCAACTACTTCGCGGCGCACTACCTGGGCCGCCCGCTGGTCCTCAAATACGGCAAATACGTCTTCATCACCGAGGAGAAATTCGCCAAGGTGGAGCGCTTCTTCAAGGACCACGGCGAGATCTCGACCTTCATCGGGAGGCTCCTGCCGGTGGTGCGCCACCTGATCTCGCTCCCGGCCGGCCTGGCCGGCATGAACCACGTCAAGTTCTCGCTCTACACGTTGCTTGGCGCCGGCATCTGGGTCACCGTGCTCACCTTCATCGGCTACTTCATCGGCTCCAACCAGGAGCTGATCATGCGCTACTCGCACCAGGCGGTCATCGGCGTCCTCGCCGTCAGCGCGGTGATCATCGCCGTCTACGTCCGCCTGCAGCGCGGCAAGAACGCGGACCCCGTCGAATAACCCCCACCAATAAAGCAAGGGCGGGTCCAGGACCCGCCCTCAGTAACGCCTTTGTTACCCGAACTGCGCGGGGAGAGAGCCTCCCGCGCCGCGGTCTACTTGGGAACCTTCTCCCAGTCTTCCAGGAACTTCTTGATGCCGGCATCGGTGAGCGGATGCTTGGCGAGCTGCAGCATGACCGAGTAGGGGATGGTGCAGACGTCGGCGCCGATCAGTGCCGAGTTGAGCACGTGCACCGGGTTCCTGATGCTGGCCACGATGATCTGGGCGTCCATGCCGTAGTTGTCGAAGATGGTCCTGATCTCTTCGATGATCCCCATGCCGTCCTGGGAGATGTCGTCCAGGCGGCCGACGAACGGGGAGACGTAGGTGGCGCCGGCCTTGGCGGCGAGCAGGGCCTGCATCGGGGTGAAGATCAGCGTGACGTTGGTCTTGATCCCCTGCTTGTGCAGGGTCTTGGTCGCCTTGAGCCCTTCCGGGGTCATCGGGAGCTTGATGACGATGTTGGGGTGGATCTTGGCCAGTTCGGCCGCCTCGGCGATCATGCCGTCGTGCTCGAGCGAGATGACCTCCGCGGAGATCGGACCGTCCACGATCTCGGTGATCTCCTTGATCACTTCCTCAAAACGCCGGCCGCTCTTGGCGATCAGGGAGGGGTTGGTGGTGACGCCGTCCACCAGTCCCAGTTCGTTGGCCTCCCGAATCTCTTTAACGTCCGCTGTGTCGATAAAAAACTTCATCTTTCCTCCGGTTGAGTTGTTAGTGCCGCTGCTGCATCTCTTCGAATTTTTTCAGACAGTCCATGGAGCAGAAGTGGTAGCGCTTCCCCTCCAGCCTGCCGACCACCGCGTCGGCCTCGGCTATGTACACGCCGCAGACCGGATCCTGGAAGGTCTCGGCGGCGGCGGGTTCCTGCTTCGCTATCTTTTGGGGCGACTTGCCGACGAACATGCGGTACACGAGGTACGCCAGCAACGCCCAGATCAGAAACTTCACTCGTCCCCCTAGATCCTGACCACCGTCTCGGGGGAGGTCAGCTCGGTCAACAGTTCTATGATGCGTTTGCCCAGGGTCGGGTGCACCAGGTCGGGTGCGATGTCGGACAGCGGCTGGAGGGCGAAACGACGCTCGGCCAGGCGCGAGTGCGGGACGGTGAGCTCGGCGCAGTCAAAGACCAGCTCGCCGTAGAGGAGGATATCGAGGTCCATGCTGCGTGCGCCCCAGCGTTGCGACGGCACCCGCCGAAACACCTCCGTCTCAAGCTTTTTCAGCCGATCCAGGAGCTCCAGCGGCGCCAGTTCCGTGTTGAGGCGCACCACCGCGTTGTAGAAGTTGTCCTGGGGCACCCCTCCGACCGGCTCGGTCTCGTAGAAGGGGGAAACGGCGGTGACCTTGGTTTGCGGCAGCTTGCCGAGCTCGGCTATCGCCATCAGGAGCTTCAGCTCGCGGTCGCCGATGTTGCTCCCAAGCCCTATGTACGCGATATGTTCCACAGCCGCAGATTAGAACACAAATCCCTTTTTTTTTCAACCCTGCCCGCCGCGGCGGCGCAGTCGCCCGCAGCCAAGGATAACGCGTACATAGCCACCACCGGTGCAACTTGCGCGTTTCCCATGCCACAAATTAAATGGTATAGTATCCCATCTTAATGTTGACGCAGCAGACAGGAGAGCCCTGTGAATCCCGAACTTGCCCAAATGGAAACAAGCGAACTGGTGCACATCGGCCAGGAGGAGCTGGACGCCCGGCGCTTCCCGTCCGCGATGCGCTACCTGCAGGCCGCCCTGGAGCGGCAGCGCACCCCGGACCACCTTTCGCTCTACGCCCTGGCCCTGGTCCAGGCGACGGGCAACGTGAGGACGGCGGTAGCCATGTGCCAGGAAGCGATCAAGCGGGAGCCGCGCAATTCCGAGCATTTCCTGCGCCTGGGCACGGTGTACCTGGTGGCCGGTCGGAAGAAGGAGGCCATCAGGGCGCTCAACCTCGGGCTCAGGGTCGGCAAGAACCAGGCGATCATGAAGCTGCTGCAGACGCTCGGACACCGCGAATCCCCGGTCATCCCGTTCCTTTCCAGGGGCAACCCGCTCAACAAGTACCTGGGCAAGATCCGGAACAGCCTCTTTAGAAAATAGTCAGCAGGGGTAAGGGGACAGGCAGCTGCGGAGCCAGTCCCCGTGGCGTGGTTGGTGGATTGCGAATTTGACGTGGGGGGGGGGGAAGGATGATCCAGTACCTGACATTGAAAAGCAGGGAGAGAACGGAGCTGATCGACATCACCGCGCGGGTGGAGGAGCTGATCGCGGCCAGCATGGTGGGGAGCGGCTGCTGCGATGTCTTCGTGCTGCACACGACGGCGGGGGTCACGGTGAACGAGGGGGCGGACCCGGCGGTCAAAAGGGACATCGCCAACTGCCTGGACCAGCTGGTGCCGGACGCGCACTACTTCACCCACGCCGAGGGGAACTCGGCGGCCCACGTCAAGTCGACCCTGGTGGGGAGCTGCCAGCGGCTCCTGATCGACCGGGGCAGGCTCCTTTTGGGCACCTGGCAGGCGCTCTACTTCTGCGAGTTCGATGGGCCGAGGGAGAGGAAGGTGGCGGTGAGGATCAGCGCGGACTAGCTAGTCGGCGCCGAAGTGATCGAAGCCGCGCCGCGGCGGCGTGTAGGGTGAGCCGTCCGGCGCGGCAAGTTGTATCCCGCTTTCCGCCGTGATCGCGCCGATCACGGAGACCGGGAGGTCGACCTTCGCGCAGAGCGCCGCCACCTCGGCCTCCTTGTCGGCGGGTATGCAGAAGAGGAGTTCGTAGTCCTCGCCGCCGGACAGCGCCAGCGCGAAAGGATCGTCACCGGGAGACTCCTTGCCGGTAGCAGCGCCCTCACCCCCGTCCCTCTCCCAAGGGGCAAGGGGGGCATGACTGCCCTCGCAGTAGGCCAGGTAGTGCTCGGAAAGCGGCAGCCGGGCCAATTCCAGGCGCGCCCCCACCCCCGACATCTCGCAGATGTGCCCCAGGTCCTGCAGCACCCCGTCGCTCACGTCGATCATGGCGGTAACCACGCCCGCCTCGGCGAGCGCCACCCCCGCCTCCACCCTCGGCGTCGGATCCAGCTGCCGCGCCACCAGGAAACCGTCCCGCACCCCTTGAAACAACTGCTTCAGTCCCGCCGCCGCGTCCCCGACCGTTCCGGTCACGCAGACGAGATCCCCGGGCCTCGCGCCGCTTCGCGTCACTACCAGCTCCGGGCGCTGCTCGCCGAGTGCGGTCACCGAGATGGCGACCCCCCCCTTGGAGGCGCAGGTGTCCCCCCCCACCAGGGTCGCGCCGTAGCGCTGCGCCTGTTCCAGCATTCCGGCCATGAAGCCGTCCATGAATTCAAGCGGGACATCCTTGGGGAGCGCCACGCCGAGCAGGAAGTGGCGCGGGCGGGCGCCCATGGCGGCGACATCGGAAAGGTTCACGGAGAGGGATTTTCTGCCCAGGGTGTGCGGGTCGCAGAAGGAGAGGTCGAAGTGGACCCCCTCCAGCAGCATGTCGGAGGTGATCAGGGTGACCTGCCCGGGGGTGGGAGACAGCGCCGCCGCGTCATCCCCGATGCCGAGAAGCACCGAGGGGGACGCGGCGACGTTTGCCTTGATCCTGTCTATCAGGCCGAATTCGCCCAGTTCGGCTAGTTTCAAGCCTTGCCCCTCACCGGGGCCGGGACCGGGACCCGGGTCCTGACCTTGCTCTTAGGGGGCTCCGGCTTGGCCTGCTTGGGGGCCGGAGGCGGGTAGTTTTCCAGGGCGACCGCCAGCACGTCGTCGATGTTGGCGGCGGTGACGATCTTCAACTTCTTGAGGATGGTCTTGGGGACGTCCTCGAGGTCCTTCTTGTTCTGGATCGGAATGATGACCGTGGTGACGCCCAGGCGCGCCGCGGCGAGGATCTTCTCCTTCAGCCCGCCGATGGGGAGCACCTTGCCGCGCAGGGTGATCTCGCCGGTCATGGCGACTTCCTTGCGCACCGGGATCCTGGTCAGCGCCGAGACCAGCGCGGTCGCCATGGTGACGCCGGCCGAGGGGCCGTCCTTGGGGATGGCGCCGGCCGGGACGTGGACGTGGATGTCGGTGGTGGAGTTGAAGTCCTCCGGGATCTGGAACTCGGCGGTACGGGAGCGGATGTAGGAGAGCGCCGCCTGCACCGACTCCTTCATGACGTCGCCCAGCTGTCCGGTGAGGGTGAGTCCCCCCTTCCCTTTCATGACCGTCGCCTCGACGAAGAGCACCTCGCCGCCGACCGGGGTCCAGGCGAGACCGGTGACCACGCCGACCTCGTTCTTGTCCATCTCCTCCTCGCGCAGGAACTTGGGAGGCCCGAGGTACTTGGCGACGGTGCCGGCGCTGATGACGAACTTCTCCCCCTTCCCCTCGGCGACTTTCCTGGCCACCTTGCGGCAGATGGAGCCGATCTCGCGCTCGAGGTTCCTCAAGCCCGCCTCGCGGGTGTACTTGGCGATGACGGTCCTGAGCGCCTCCTCGGAGAACTGCACGGTCTCCTCGGTGATGCCGTTTTCCTTCACCTGGCGCGGCACCAGGTAGCGCTTGGCGATGCCGAGCTTCTCCTCCTCGGTATAGCCTGAGAGGTTGATCACCTCCATCCTGTCGCGCAAGGGCCCCGGGATAGTGTCCATCTGGTTCGCCGTGGCGATGAACATCACGTTGGACAGGTTGAAGGGGAGGTTGATGTAGTGGTCCGAGAAGCTGTTGTTCTGCTCCGGGTCGAGCACCTCGAGAAGCGCCGAGGAGGGATCGCCCCTGAAGTCGGAACCGAGCTTGTCCAGCTCGTCCAGCATGAAGACCGGGTTGTTGGAGCCCGCCTGCTTGAGCCCCTGGATGATCCGGCCCGGCAGCGCCCCCACGTAGGTGCGCCGGTGGCCGCGGATCTCGGCCTCGTCGCGCACGCCGCCCAGCGAGATGCGCACGAACTTCCTCCCCATGGCGCGGGCGATGGACTTGCCCAGGCTGGTCTTGCCGACGCCGGGAGGTCCGACGAAGCAGAGGATGGGCCCCTTCATCTTCTTCTTGAGCTTTCTCACCGCCAGGAACTCGAGGATGCGCTCCTTCACCTTCTCCAGGAAGTAGTGGTCCTCGTTGAGGATCTCGGAGGCGCGGTTGATCTCCAGGGCGTCCTTGGTCGATTTGCCCCAGGGGATGTCCACCATCCAGTCCAGGAAGGTGCGCAGCATCCCCGCCTCGGCGGCGTCGGGGTGCATCTGCTCCAGGCGCCCGAGCTGCTTCAGGGCCTCCTTCTCGACGTTCTGGGGCATCTTGGCGTTTTCGATGGCCTTTCTCAGTTCGGCCATCTCCTCGCTTCTGGCGTCGGTCTCGCCCAGCTCCTGCTGGATGGCGCGCAGCTGCTCGCGCAGGTAGTACTCGCGCTGGCTTTTGCCCATCTCCTCCTTGGCGGCGGACTGGATGCGGGCCTGCATGTTGAGGAGCTCGCTCTCCTTGTTGAGGAGGTCGTTCACCTTCTTCAGGCGCTCCAGCGGATCGATCACCTCGAGCAGCCCCTGCGCCTCCTCGACCTTCAGGCCGATGTTGCTAGCCACCAGGTCGGCGAGCGCACCGGGCTCCTGCATGTTCTCGACGATGACCATGACCTCGGGGGAAACGGCCTTGCCAAGCGCCACGATCTTCGCCAGCTCCTCCTTCACGGTGCGGATCAGCGCCTCGGACTCCAGCGTGTTCTCCGGGGCCGCCGGCTCGATGATCCGGTCGATGCGCACCGAGTAGAAGGGCTTCTCGGCCAGGTACTCGGTGATGCGTCCCTTGGTGAGCCCCTGCACGAGGATCTTCACCCTGCCGTCGGGAAGCTTCAGCATGCGCATGATCATGGCGACCGTGCCGACCTCGTAGATCGCCTCGGGAGCGGGGTCCTCGTCCCCCACGTCCCTTTGCGTCGCCAGAAAGATCATGCGGTCTTTGGAAAGGGCGTGATCAACGGCCGCGATGGAGATCTCGCGCCCGACGAAAAGCGGCAGAATCATGTAGGGATAGACAACCACGTCCCGTACCGGGAGCAGCGGCAGAATATCCGGTATATTAAGTTCTTCAGTCTCCTGCCTGTTTTCCATTTACCTCTCCTTACTGAATCGGGATCTCGCGGATGTGCGGCTTCTCCCCCTTGCACCAGGGGAACTCCACCGTGAGCAGACCGCGCCGGTACTGCGCCCGTACCCCCTCCAGGTCGACGCCGGGAGGAACCTCGATGGCCCGGCAAAAGCGGCCGGTGCCGCGCTCAAGGCAGGTGTAGGTGGCGCCGGGGTCGGTTTCATCCCGTGCCGTCCCCTCCACCACCAGGGTGGAGCAGCATAGACTCAGGGTGATATCGCCGCGGGCGCAGCCGGGAAGTTCCACCTCCACCACGAACGTGCGGTCCGTTTCGTAGATGTCGACCAGCGGGGACTGTTCCTTGTCGGTGAAGCCCTCCCGCCCCTCCAGCGTGGAGAGAAATCGGAAAATCTCGTCCATCTGCTGGCGGAACAGGTTCAGCCATTCCAAAGGTTCCTTGGGAATTACCGCCATCGCGCCCCTCTGTTACCCTGCTTTTAATGAAAAACCGGCCCCGTGGCCGGTGCAGATGATTTAACCATCTTTATCATGAAAGTCAAGGTAATCCGCCTTAACCTTGGAGCCCCCCTCTTCCCGTGCGGCTTCGCGGCCTCAAGATCTCGGGATCCTTAATGATTATCGTTTTGGAATTGAATTTATTAGTTCCGATGTGTATAATCCGGCAACCTCACCGGGCCGCTGTGTCCGGCAGTGCCCGGCTGCACCGGGCCGAGTCACCGGCGCCGCGCCGTGCGCCCCCCACCACACGTTCTCTCGAAGCAAAAGGGCCCTACATGAAAAGATACGCAGCACTGTCGTCGCTTCTCGCGGTGACCCTGTTCAGCACCGGCTTCAGCTGGCCGTTTCCCGCGACCAACAGCTGCCTGGAAGCGAAGAAGATCATCCTGGAACTCCCCCCGCAGGCGAGCGAGCAAAAGAAAAAGGATGCCGAAAAGCGCGTGGCGGAGCTTTGCCCCACCGGCGCCCCCGGCCGATACCTCAAGGCCCTCGCCTTCGAGCGCAGCGGCAACATTGACGCCGCCATCCAGGAGTACCGCGAGACCCTGGCGCTGGACCCGGAGTTCTACCCCGCCAGCGGCAACCTGGGGCTCCTGCACCTGCAGAAGGGTGCCAGCGAGGAGGCCGCCGTGGAGCTCTCGCAGGGGCTCAAGACCGGCGACCCGCGCTACCACGGGGGACTGGCCCGCATCCTGGCCCAGAAGGAGCTGCACCAGCTCGCCATCTTCCACTATACCGAGGCGCTCGCCGCCTTCCCCGAGGATGCCTCCCTGCACAACGACCTGGCCGTTTCCTACGACGCGGTGGGACAGAAGCAAAAGGCCGAGGACGAATACAGAAAGGCGCTCGCCATCCAGCCCGGCAGCGCCAGGGCCCGCCTGGGGCTCGGGGCGCTGCTCCTCGCCCGGGGCGAGGTCGACAAGGCGGTGACCGAGCTGAAGCAGGCCGCCATCGCCGAGCCGGGCAACAAGGAGGTGCACCGCCTGCTCGCCGAGGGGTACCTTCGCAAGGGTGACCAGAAGAGCGCCGAGTACGAGCGGGTGCTGGCCGGCATCGCCCCCAAGGTGAAGGAGACGCCCAAGGTCGACCACATGGCCCTCGCCGACCAGTACAAGAACGCCAAGGACTACGAGATGGCGATCAGCGAGTATCGCCTGAGGATCGCCGAGGAGCCGGCCGATGCCGCGGCGCAGCAGCGCCTGGGCGACTGCCTGCTGTCGGTGGGACGCGAGGACGAGGCGATGTCCTACTACCGCGACGCCATCCGGAACAAGGGTGAGAACCCGCAGCTGCACCTGAACCTGGCCGGCATCTACGAGCGCAAGGCGCTCCTTGACGAGGCGGTGGTGGAATACCGCCAGGTGCTCGCCAGCACGCCGGACAACCAGCAGGCACGCCAGCGCCTGGCCGAGATCTACACGCTGAGGGGGAGCTTCCCGCAGGCGCTGGAGCAGTACCAGGCGCTCATCAAGGCGAACCCCGGCGACGCCGCGACTCAGCTCAAACTGGCCCGCGCCTTCGTGAACACCAAGGACCTCGACTCCGCCATCAGCGCCTACCAGGGCGCGATCAAGCTGGACCCGGAGTCGCTGGAAGCCCACCGCGAGCTGGCCAACCTCCTGCGCAAGCGTAACGAGATGGACCAGGCGGCCAACGAGTACCAGGAGGTGCTGCGCCTTAAGAAGGACGACCAGGAGGCCCGCACCGCCCTCACCGCCATCTACGTCAAGAACAAGAATTACGACTCCCTGGCCAAGCTCTTGAAGGAAGGGGTGGAGCTCTCCCCCAACGACGCCAACGCCCACTACAAGCTGGGGCTGGTCTACGAGTTCCAGAAGAACTACACCGCCGCCACCGACGAGTACAAGGAGGCGGTGAAGCTGAAACCCGACCACGCCAAGGCCCTGAACGCCATGGGGCGCGTGCAGATGAAGGACGGCCACATCGCCGAGGCCAAGGAATCCCTGGAGGCGGCCAGAAAGGCCGACCCGGAACTGGAAGAGGCGCAGGTTCTTCTGAGCAACATCAAGGACGAGTTCAACCCCGAGCCAAGGAGCTTCCGCAAGCACAAGGGATCGAGCGGGAGCAAGTCCAAGAAGGGGAAGAAAGGGAAGAAGTCCAAGGATAAGGAGGAGAAGTCCTCGAAGAAGTCCTCCAAAAAGGGTTCCTCGAAGAAGAAGTCCGCCTCCAAGAAGAAGCACAAGGAAGAATAGCCCGCCTACCTGGCAGGTCGTATAAAGCAATAAGGCAGCCTCCGGGCTGCCTTATTTTGTTTGGGCGGGTCCTGTTGCTTGCGCCGAACGGGGATTCGCCTAGTATTAAGGAGGGCGCGTTCTCTTTCTCATTGGTAGGCAGCTGGAGTGACGAGGCGAAGGAGGGATCATGAAGCTTCCCCGGACGTCCTTTTTTTCAGCGGCACTGTTGGCCCTGTCTCTCCTTCTCCCCCCCACGACCTCATTTGCCGCGGGGAGTCCCCCCTACAGGGTCACCGGCTTGAGCGCGACCCTGAGCGCCCCCGACACCATCACCCTCAGGTGGGATCCCTCCCCGACGACCTGGATAACGGCCTACCGCATCTACTACGGTCTCCTCTCCGGAACCTACGACGGCACTGATGCGGGTGAAGGCACTTCGCCGCTGACCGTGCCGGCAAGCGTTGTTACCGCGACCCTGAGCGGGCTCCCCACCACCGCACTGCCGGTGCCAGTCGCCCCGGTGCTCCAGGGGATCGACCCGCTGGCCGGCGCCCTGATGGTCGGTTTCAGCACGGTGCCCGGCGCCACCGGCTACCGCCTCTATTACAGCCCCTACGATTTCGCGGACGACAACCGCCCCCCTACCTTCGTCGACACCTTGGCGACCCCATTCGTGATCGCCTCGTCAGGAATTCTCAGTGAAGCCACCGGCCTGACCCCGGGGGTCCGCTACACGGTCGCCGTATCCGCAATGGCACAGCGTACCTACTATATAGTCGTCACCGCGGTGGTCGACCCCAACATCGCCTCCTCTCCCGGCAGCCTCAACGAGAGCGACTACTCGGAGGAGGTGCACCAGGGGGTGGGCCCCCTGCAACTGAGCGCGCTCTCGAATCGTCAGACCGGGACACCGGTTGCGCCCCAACCCTACGTCTCCCTAAAGGGTGGCGGCTGCTTCATCGCCACCGCAGCCTACGGCACTCCTTTCGCGCCACAGGTCGGGCTGCTGCGCGAGTTCCGTGATCGCTACCTCCTCACCAATGCCGCCGGCCGCAGCTTCGTCTCTTGGTACTACCGCGAGTCGCCGAAGGCGGCGGCACTCATTGAAAAGCACACCTGGCTCAAGACGCCGGTGCGTCTTTTACTGTCCCCCCTGGTCTTATGCGCCTGGCTTGCGCTCCGCGTTCCGGGCACGGCAATCATCGCCGCCATGCTCCTGCCCTTCGCCCCGGTGCTGGCCAGGCGACGAGGCGGCAAGACCAGGAGCCAGGAACGGGCCGCGTCGTGAGCAAAGAAAAAAGGCCGGGGGAATGCCCCCGGCCTTTTTCTCTGTTCGCCCAGATTGTATTTGGATTTTGCTAGGATTCGTCCTCGGTCAGCGGGATGATGGCCACCTTGGCCTTGCCTTCCCCGAGGAAACCCAGTTTCCTTGCCGCGGCCCGAGACAGGTCGATGAAGGGGAACCCCTTCTTGCGGCAACGGTCGTTGACGACAACCGTGACTTCCTTATCGTTGGCGAGGTTCCGGACCAGAACCTTGGTCCCCAGCGGAAGACTCTGATGGGCGGCGGTCATCTTTTCCGGATGATACCGCTCTCCCGAGGTGGTCGCTCTTCCGTGGAACTTCTTGGCATAGTATGAGGCTATGCCGACCAGCTTTTTCACCACCGATTTTTCTTGCGATTCTGCCTTTTCTACTGCGGGTGTTACCGGTTTTGCTACTTGTTCTGCAGCCAGCAGGGGAAGCGTGTGGATCGGGAGGAGCATCAGGGCCAGCACGACTACGCGCACCAGCCTGCGGCTCCGCTCGGATGATGCCATGCGCACCTCCTTTGTTGGGCGAGGCATTCGTATAACATGCCCCACCTCCAAAGTCAAGTTCCAATGAGCCCGAACGGAGGTAACCCTTTAATCTGCCGAGGGTTTGTCACCCCGCCGTCTGGACCTGCGCCGGCACGTCATCGACGGGTTGCGGCCCTCGCTGACGCCTGCCGATGGTGGTCGTGTCGTTAATGATAACCACCTCGCGCGCCGAGCCGTCCACCTCGGGGGGGAAGGCGTGCCGCTTGACCACGAACCATTTGCCGCTGGGCTTGTGCAGCAGTTCGATCCCCGGGGACTCCAGGTGCTCCTTGAGGCCGTGCTGCTCCAGGAAGGCGAGGCAGTCCCTGCCGACGATGTCGCGGTGCGCCATGCCGGTGAAGGTCTCCACGGCGCGGTTGAAGCGCCGGATCTTGCCGAACTGGTCGGCCAGGATGAACATGTCGGAGATGCAGTCCATGATCTCCTCCCACTCGCGACGGATCCCCTCCATCTGGTGGAAGACGTTCTTCAGCTCCTCGTGCTTCATGTAGAGGCGGGCGTCGCTTTCCAGCAGTTCCCGCTCCATCTGGCGCTGGTCGGTGACGTCGCGGGAGATGGCGATCAGGCACGCCTCCCCCTGGTACTCGATCACGTCGGCGGACCACAGCAGCTCGCGGATCTCGCCCGACTTCACCCGGAAGCGGACATCCAGGTTGCGCACGTGCCCGTGCTCGTTCAACAGCTTCAGCATCACCATGCGCGCGTCCGGGTCGGCCCAGAGCAGCAGCTCGGTGGAGGTCTTGCCGATCACCTCCTCCCTGGTGTACCCGGTGATCTCCTGGAAGGCCTCGTTGACGTCGATGTAGGTGCCATCCTCGGCGCGGGTGATGACGATGGAGTCGGGGGAGGCATGGAAGGCCTTGGAGAACTTTTCCTCGGAGGTCCTGAGGGCCTCTTCCGCCTCAAGGCGCCAGGTGATGTCCTGGGCGGTGCCGACCATGTGCAGCGGCCGTCCCTGGGCGTCGTAGGTGACTTCCGCGCGGGCGGAAAGGGTGCGCAGCGAACCGTTGGGGAGCACGATCCGGTAGTCCATGTGGTAGGCCCTGCGGTTGTAGATGGCGTCGTTCACCGAGCGGATCACCTGCTCCCGGTCCTCGGGGTGCACCGCCTGCAGCACGAACTCGTGGGTCGGCACGAACGAGGCGGGATCGACGTCGTAGATGCGGTACATCTCGTCGGACCAGGCGAGCGTGTCGCTGCCGAGGTCCCAGTCCCAGTTGCCCAGGCGCGCGATGCGCTGCGCCACGGCGAGGGTGGCCCGGCTTTCCCTGAGCGCCTCCTCGACCTCCTTGTGGGCGCTGATGTCCACCAAGGAGAGCACCGAGCGGTCGGTCCCCTCGATGACGGCCCAGTTGCCGGCCATGGTCCGGGTGCCGTCCTTGGCGGCAAGCCGCACCTCGAAGCTGCGGCGCGGGGACCCGGGGAGGGCGTCGTCGTCGGGCACGGAGACCCCGTCGCTGTCGCAGCGGCCGATGAACTCGGTCCATAGCCGCTTCCCCTCGAGCTCCTCGCGGGAGAGTCCCACCACCGCCTCGAAGCCGCGGTTAACCATCTGCAGCGTCCCGTCGGAAAGGATGATGGCCATGGCGGTGCCGGTGTCCTCGAAGATGGCACGGTACCTCGCCTCGGACTCTTCCAGCCGCTCCTGCGACGTGCGGCGCACCGTGATGTCGCGCGCGACGAAGAGCACCCTGCGCACCCCCTGCTCCAGGTCGCCGATGGGGTGCACGGAGATATCCTCGTACCGGTTCCTGCCGTCATCGGCACGGTAGCAGATCTCGCTGCTGACCGAGGTCCCGCTGCAGGCGCAGTCGGAGATGAGGCTCATGATCTGGTCGGCGAGCCCCTGGCGCGCCACCAGTTCCGCGAAGCTCGCCCCCGGCGCCCCCTCTTCGGTCAGGGAGTAATCGGCGAGAAAGACGCTGTTGCAGTTGGTGATGGTGTAATCGGTGGTTCTGACCACGCAGATGGCGTCACGGGATGAATCAAGGAAGATCTGGGAGAGATCGTCGGAATGGCGCAGCGCGGCCTCGACCCTGCGGCCGCGCTCGCACACCACGGAAAGGGACGCGAAGAAGGCGCCCAGCAGACAGGCGTAGAAGGTCCGCATCCAGATTTCATAGGTATTGGGATGGTGGAGCTGATGCAGAAAGGGGTCCCGCCCCATGATGGTGGCGTCCAGCAGGGCGTCGCCGAGCCAGAAGGTGGCGATGAAGGCGAGGGCCACCCCTATATGCCGCTTCCAGTTGAACGGCTTGGTCATCCAGGATCCTCCACGATGCTAGGACAGCTTCTGCACCTTTCGGCGAAAAAAGAGATAACTTGAGAGTTCCTGTTCAGAAAATGAGCAGGGGCTCCAGCCAGGGGGGGATGATCCCCGCCGCCGCCGCGCGGCCAAGCAGCAGGCGCACCGCCGCCTCCCCTTCGCTCCCCAGACCGCGGGAGAAATCGTTCACGTAGAGCCCGATGTGGGCGTCGCACACCTCGTCGCTCATCTCCTGGGAGTGGGCGCGGATGTAGGGGCGGGCCGCGCCGGGGTGCCGAAAGGCGTAATCGACGCTGGCCGCTATCCCCTGCTCGAGCCGCAGCAGCGCCTCCCTCCCCAGGGACCTTTTGGCCGCGATGCCACCCAGGGGGATAGGGTGTCCCGTCTCACGCTCCCACCACTCCCCGAGGTCGACCACCTTGTGCAGGCCGTACCCCTGGTAGGTGAAACGGGACTCGTGGATGATCACCCCCGCCGCCACCGAGCCGTCGGCCACCGCGGCCATGATCTCGTGGAAGGGGAGGTAGACGAAGTCGGTCAGGGACGGGTTGAAGAGCCGCAGCAGCAGCGCCGCCGTGGTGTACCGCCCCGGAAGGGCGACCCGCTTGCCGGCCAGGGCGTCCGGTTCGATCCGGTCGCGCGCCACCACCAGCGGACCGCAGCCGCGCCCGAGGGCGCCCCCGCTTCTCAAGAGGAGGTAGTCCTTGAGGATGTGCCCCAGGAGGTGGTAGGAGACCTTGGAGACGTCCAGCACCGATGCCAGCGCCATCCGGTTCAGGGTCTCCACGTCCTCGAGCCGCTCCTGAAACGAAAAACCGCAGTCGACGCGCCCGTGGATCAGGGCGTCAAAGATGAACGTATCGTTGGGACAGGGTGAAAACCCCAGGGTCAGCACCGATGCCGACTCTTGATCATGTGTAACTGACATTACCGCATCCATGTGTCGCTTTGACTCCCGCTCTACAGCCATAGCCGCGCCGCTGCCTGAATCTGGCGGCACGGCGTGCAAGTTTAGGACTCACCAATATACTACCAGCACGCCTGCCGTGCAAGAAAACCTCACGTGATTCTCATAGTACAATTAGAACTTCTGGAGGGAAGATGCCTTAGAAGAGCCGGGAAAAGAGGAGCGGAAACTTCTTCAGAGCATGCCGGGGCGATTGACCGCGGCCTGTTCGAGATGAAGGGCCAGGAAGCGCTGCACCTCGCCCAGGGCGCGCTTCAGGTCCCAACGCGACAGGTCCCGGTCCTCGACCATGTTGCTGATGCCGCGCACTTCCAGGCAGGGGACGCCGTACACGAGGGCGACCTGCGCCACGGCGCCCCCCTCCATGTTCTCGCACACCCCCGGGAAGCGCCGCAGCAGTTCCTCCCCCCGCTGGGCCGTGCCGGAGCAGGTGGAGACGGTGAGGAAGGGGCCGACGACCGCCTTGAAGCCGGCGGCGGTCGCGCGATGAAAAGCGCGGCGGGCGAGTTCCTCGTCCAGGGGGATCCGGTTGAAGAGCCGCTCGCCCCTTCCCTCGTAGACGGGGATGCCGATCAGGTCGAGCCCGCGCCACCCTGAGGGGGTCTCTACCCCCTCGTCGGCGAGGCACTCGCTGTCGGCGACGGCGAGGTCGCCAACGGCCAGCCCGGAACCGGCGAAGGCGCCGCCGCAACCGGTGTTGACGATGAGATCCGGGGCGTAGCGCTCGCAAAGCAGGGTGGCGGCGCAGGCCGCGTTCACCTTGCCGATCCCGGTCTGGGCGAAGAGGATCTCGGTCGTCCCCATCTCGGCGCGGTGCAGCGGCAGGTGGGCTCCCCCCGGCACCGGACGGGCCGAGGTGGCGGCCAGCAGTTCGGAGAGTTCCATGGGGGTCGATGCGGTGACGATGATGCGGCTCATGCGCTACTCCCTGCGAAGGTTGGTGCGCGAGTGTAGCACAGCAGGGAAGCCGACTTCAACGCCTAGCGCCACCCCGGCGTCAAATTACCGTCACACGTCAAAATAACGGTGCCGGGAGCGGGGCCGTTTCCGGCCACGGCCGACGGCAGCTTCGGGCCCGGCGAGGCTCCTCATTGGAAAAACTGCGGCAAATCAAGCCCCACTTGGTACACTTGGGTACCCGTACTCTCGCTCCAGAAGCGGCGGCACAGCTTTTGCTGATACAGTGGCGCTTGGTTAAGGCACGGGTACCGCAGGCTCTCATTATCCAGTCTTCCCCACGTGAGCCGTCGCGACGGTTGTGCCCGCACCGGAATCCATGTCGAGACCGGGACGAGAAGGGGGAAAAGGAGAGCCGCCGGGATGCCAGAACCGGCGCCGCCCGCACCCCCTTTTTTGTTGCATAACACAAAGGCATCTAATATATTCGCTCAGTTCCAACTACTCGCAAAGAAGGGTCTTTCATGCCGCGCTGGATTCTCCCCTTGAACATAACCCTTGGCCTCGCCATCACCGCGGTCGCGGCGCTCATCGCTGCGGACCTCTTGAGCGTCAAGATCGCCGCGCTGTACCCGAGAAACGCCCAGAAACAGGTCGCGGCACAGACCGCGGCGGCGCCGGCAGGGAGCCAGGACCTCATGAGTTTCGCCCCGATCCTGGAGCGGGGACTGTTCGGCAAGGCAACCCAGGGGAAACTCACCCCGCTGCAGCAACAGCAGGCGGCCGCTGGCCCCGCGGCGGCGGCGCCCCCACCGGTGGCGGTCGGCGACCTGGTCCTTTTGGGAACGGCGGTCGGCTCCTTCCGTGAGACCTTCGCCCTGGTGCTGAAGAACTCCACCCACGAGGAGCGGGTCTTCAAGCTGGGGGATACGGTCTTCTCCGCGGGCCCGCTGGTCGCCGTGAAGAAGGACGTGGCCGAGATCCTCATCGGCGGGAAGCGGGTGAAGATCCTCACGCCGATGGCGGCCCAAGCCGAGGCGGCGGCCGCTCCCGCGGCGGCGCCGGCCGCTGTCGCCGGCGCAGGCCTGGCCGCCCCCGCCGGTGCAGGCAACTTCGTCATCGACCAGCGCGCCTTGAACGCCGCGCTGGACAACATCGGGCAGGCCATGACCGACGCGCGCCTGCTTCCCAGCATGAAGGAGGGCAAGGTCGAGGGGTTCCGCGCCTCCGAGGTGAAGCCGCAGGGAATCTTCGGCACCGTCGGCATCAGAAACGGCGACGTTCTCCTGAGGATGAACGACTTCCCCATCGACTCGCCCGAGAAGGCGATCCAATCCTTCGCCTCGCTCAAGGGGCAGAGCCGGATCAAGCTCGACCTGATCCGCGACGGCCGCCCGACGACATTCACGTATGACATAAGGTGAAGCAGTTCGATTTCAATCTGCCTCCTGGAGGGTTTTTCCTTGAAAATTAGAATCGCCCGCATCGCCGCTTTGCTCATGTTCCTGGTCGCCGCTCCGACCCTGGTCTTCGCCAAAGGGGTGGTGCTCAACTTCACCGACGTGGACATCGCCACCATGGTGAAATTCATCAGCGACCTCACCGGCAAGAACTTCATCATGGACGACCGGGTCAAGGGGAAGATCTCCGTCTTCTCCCCGGCCAAGCTCTCCAACGAGGAGGCCTACAACGTCTTCACGTCGGTGTTGGAGCTGAAAGGGTTCACCGTGGTGCCGGCGGGCAAGGTGATGAAGATCGTCCCGACCGCGGCCGCCAAGCAGGCGGGGATGAAGGTCTTCAGCGACGGCGAGAAGGGGGTGGTGAACGACAGCTACCAGGCGCGCGTGATCCAGCTCGAGCACGTCGCCCCCCAGGACGCGGTCACCTTCCTGCAGCCGCTGGTCTCCAAGGACGGGCAGATCTCCGCCTTCGGCGCCGCCAACCTGATCCTCGTGGTCGACTCCGCCTACAACATCCAGAAGATCCTGGGGCTCCTCAAGCACATCGACACCGACCAGGTGCGCGAGGGGGCCGAGCTGGTGTTCCTGAAAAACGCCGCCGCCGACAGCGTCGCCACCATGGTCAAGGACTGGCTCTCCGGCAAGCAAAGCGGCAAGGCCGGCGCGGGCGCCGCCCCCTCCACCGGCAACGTCCCCGTGGTCGCCGACGCGAGGCTCAACGCCCTGATCATCTTCGGCTCTGACAAGGACAAGGCCGACATCAAGAAACTGATCGCGCTGGTCGACGTGGTCCCCCCCACCACCAGCAGCAAGGTGAACGTCTACTACCTGGAAAACGCCGATGCGACCGAGGTGGCCAAGGTACTGGAAGGGCTGGTGAAGGGTACTAGCACCGCGACTCCCGGCGCTCCGGGCGCCGCGGCGGCGCCGCAACAGGCGGTGTTCGAAGGTGGCAAGATCACCATCACCCCGGACAAGGCCACCAACTCGCTGGTGGTGATGGCCTCCCCGACCGATTACCAGAACCTGCTGCAGGTGATCCAGAAGCTGGACCGCAGGAGCCGCCAGGTGTTCGTGCAGGCGATGATCGCCGAGGTGTCGGTGAACCGGGCCAAGGACCTCGGGGTGCAGATCGGCGTCATCGGCGCCGCGTCCAACGGCACCGTGAGCACCATCGGCACCTTCGACCCCTTCGGCACCGTAGCCGGCCTCTCCACCACGGCCGCGGCGGCCAAGACCCTGGGGATGGACGTGACCCTCAGCAAGATCAACATCCCGGTCGTCTTGCAGGCGCTGCAGACCAACGGCGCCCTGAACGTCCTCTCCACTCCCAACATCATGACCAGCGACAACAAGGAAGCCGAGATCTTCGTGGGCGAAAACGTCCCCTTCCTTTCCGGCACCAACCTCACCTCCACCGGACTTTCCCAGCAGTCCATCGAGAGGAAGGACACCGGTATCATCCTGAAGATCAAGCCCCAGATCAGCGAGGGTGAATACGTCAAGCTGGACATCTACCAGGAAATCTCGGCGGTGAAGGATTTCGGCACCGCTACCACCCCGAACCTGGGGAGCACCAAGCGCTCCGCAAAGACCTCGGTGGTGGTGAAGAACACCGACACCGTGCTGATCGGCGGCCTGATCCAGGACACCGACCAGGTGACCGAGAGCAAGGTTCCATTCCTTGGCGACATCCCGGGGCTCGGCTGGCTCTTCAAGACCAGAACCACCAAAAGGGACAAGACCAACCTCCTGATCATGCTCACCCCGCGCATCATCAAGGACGCGCGCGACCTGGCCGAGGTCTCGGTGACCCAGAGGAACAACTTCTCGGAAGCCGTCAAGAACGACGCCCCCTTCAACCTGGAGCGCGCGCTCGAGGAGAAGCCGAAGTCGGTAACCGCGGACAAACCCGAAATTCGCAACCAGTAACGGCGGACAGACTCCCATGGCAGAAACGCTTGACATAGAAAGCATAGCGGAACGGCTCGGCCTCCCCTTCCAGGCCGAGATCGACGACTCCAAGGTGGACGGCGCGCTGGTGAACCGGGTGCCGCTCAACTTCGCCCGCAACAACCTGCTCCTGCCGCTGCGCGAGGAGGGTGGCACCGTGATCGCGGCCAGCGCCGACCCGGCCAACCTGCTCGCGGTGGACGAGATGGCGGGACTGTTCCAGCTCCCGGTCGCCACCGTGGTGGTGCCCCAGCCGGTCCTGATCGACGCGGTGAACCGCCTCTACTCCCGCCTTTCCGGGTCGGCGCAGGAGGTGGTCGAGGAGCTCGAGGGGGAGGAACTCTCCACCCTGGCCACCTCGTTCAACGAACCGCGCGACCTGATGGAGCTGACCGACGAGGCGCCGGTGATCCGGCTTTTGAACTCGATCCTGTTCCAGGCGGTCAAGGAGCGGGCCAGCGACATCCACATCGAGCCGTTCGAGCGCGAGCTCGAGGTCCGCTTCCGGATCGACGGCCTGCTCTACAAGATGCTCTCCCCCCCGAAGGTGATCCAGGAGGCGCTCACCTCCCGCGTCAAGATCATGTCGGGCCTCAACATCGCCGAGAAGAGGCTCCCCCAGGACGGCCGCATCCGGGTCAAGGTCGCCGGCCGCGACGTGGACATCCGCGTGTCGCTGATCCCGACCTTCTTCGGCGAGCGCGTGGTTTTGAGGCTTCTGGACAAACAGCGCGGCGTCCTCTCCCTGAAGGAGATCGGGCTCTCCGACAAGAACGACCTCCTCATGGAGCGGCTTTTATCCCGCACCAGCGGCATCATCCTGGTCACCGGCCCGACCGGCAGCGGCAAGACCACCACGCTCTACGCGGCGCTCTCCCAGATCAACTCGCCGGAGAAGAACATCATCACCGTCGAGGACCCGATCGAGTACCAGCTGAAGGGGGTGGGCCAGATCCAGGTGAACCCGAAGATCGACCTGACCTTCGCCAACGGCCTGCGCTCCATCCTCAGGCAGGACCCGGACATCGTCATGATCGGCGAGATCCGCGACGCCGAGACCGCCGAGATCGCCATGCAGGCCTCGCTCACCGGCCACCTGGTGCTCTCGACCCTGCACACCAACGACGCCGCCACCGCGGTGACCCGCCTCATCGACATGGGGATCGAGCCGTTCATGGTCGCCTCGTCGCTTTCCGCGGTGCTGGCGCAGCGCCTGGTGCGCGTCATCTGCCCGCACTGCAAGGAATCCTACACTCCGGACCGGAGCTACCCGGGCGTCGAACTGCCGCCGGTCCTCTACCGCGGCCGCGGCTGCGACAAGTGCTTCAACCTCGGGACCATGGGGCGGATGGGGATCTACGAACTCCTCCCCATCGACGCCGAGCTCTGCTCCATGATCATCCGCCAGGCCTCGTCGGGCGCCATCAAGGAATACGCCGTATCCAAGGGGATGCGCACCCTGCGCGAGGACGGCCTGATGAAGGCGGCCCAGGGGCTGACCACCATCGAGGAGGTCCTGAGGGTGACCCAGGACGACTATGCCGACCTTTCGCTATAGCGCGTTCAACCAGAAGGGGGCCGAGGTCGCCGGGACGGTTGACGCCGCCACCGAGAACGAGGCGCGGCTCCAGCTGAAGCAGAAGGGGCTCTTCGCCAAGGAGATCGCCCCCGCCGCCGACGCCGGTTCGCGCTGGGCGTTCAAGTCCGGGGTCAGCGTCCCCGACCTTTCCCTCGCCACGAGGAGGCTCGCCACCCTCTTAGGAAGCGCGGTGCCCGTCTACGAGGCGGTCGCGACCCTGTGGGAACAGGAGGCGCCGGGCGAGTTGAAGCGGGTGCTCGGGCGGGTACGGGATCGTCTCGCCGAAGGCCAGGGGCTCGCGCAGGCGCTCGCCGCGGAGCCGCAGGTCTTTTCCGAGAGCTACGTCGGCATGGTCTCCGCCGGCGAGGCCAGCGGCGCGCTCGAGGTGGTGCTGGAGCGCCTGGCCGAGTTCCAGGAGGACCAGGCCGAGGTGAGAAGCCGGGTCATCACGGCGCTCATCTACCCCGCCATCATGGTGGTGGTGGGTATCGCCGTCATGATGGTGCTTCTGGGTTTCGTGGTACCCAAGATTTCCGCCGTCTTCGAGAGCAACAAGGCGACCCTCCCGCTGGTGACGGTCCTTCTCATCAAGGCGAGCACCGCGGTCAGGAAGGGGTGGTGGGTCATGGGCGCGCTGGCCTTCGGCGCCGTCGCGGCCTGGAAGCGGGCGAAAACGAACGAGGAGTTCCTGCACAAGCGCGACCGGTTCCTGCTGGGGCTCCCCATGGCCGGCCAGCTCTGGCGACGCCTGGTGCTGTCGCGCTTCGCCAAGGTGCTCGGCCTCTTGCTGCAAAGCGGCGTCCCCATCATCAAGGCGATGGAGATCACCGGCGAGGCCGTGGTCAACCGCGAGTACAAGTCGTTTCTCTCCGAGGCGCGCGAATCGCTGATCCAGGGCGGCAGCCTCTCCGCAGCGCTGAAGGCGAGCCCGCTCTTCCCGCCGCTTTTGACCCACATGACCGCCGTGGGGGAGAAGAGCGGCGAGCTGGACGCCATGCTGATCAAGGCCGGCGACGCCTTCCAGAAGGAGTTCAACGCGCAGGTGACCCGCTCCATGGCGCTCCTCGAGCCGATGCTGATCCTCGGCATGGGTCTCACCATCGGCTTCATGGTCATCGCCGTGCTGCTCCCCATCATGCAACTGAACCAGTTGGTCAAATAACTGCAATGATCCATTCCATATTTTGGGAGGTCCATCCATGCTGAAGACAATGAAAGACAGCCGCGGCTTCACCCTGATCGAACTGATGGTGGTCATCGTCATCCTGAGCCTTCTGGCGGTCCTGGTCGGGCCGAAGATCATCGGCCGCAGCGACGACGCCAAGGTGGCCGACGCCAAGGTCCAGATCCGCAACATCGAGACCGCGCTGAAGCTCTACAAGCTGGACACCGGCAGCTTCCCCACTACCGAACAGGGGCTGCAGGCGCTGGTCACCAAGCCGACCACCGGCAAGATCCCCAACAACTACAAGGCCGAAGGATACCTGGAGAACAAGAACGTGCCCAAGGATCCCTGGGGCAACGACTACATCTACCTCTCCCCCGGCGAACACGGCGACTACGATCTCTCCTCCTACGGCGCCGACGGCGCCCGCGGCGGCGAAGGGAAGAATGCCGACATCGAAAGCTGGAGCATGAAGTAGGTCGAGCGGAATGCCCCCCGGGGTGTCCGCACTGTAGGGGCGAATAATCATTCGCCCGTCTTCATGCTGCGCAAGAGGAACGACCGCACTTGGTATCGATGAATAACACCAAAAACCATGGCCGCGGCCAAGCCGGCTTCACCCTCCTGGAGCTGATGGTGGTGATCTTCATCATCGCCCTCGCGGCGGCCATCGTGCTCCCCCGGCTCCCCGAGCCGGAGAGCACCCGCCTGAAGAGCTCGGCGCGCAACCTGGCCAGCGGGCTCAGGTTCCTCAACGACCAGGCCATCATCACCAAGAAGGTGTACCGCCTGCACCTGCACCTGGGCGAGAACACCACGCGCATCACCGAACTCTCCCCCTCAGGCGAGGAGCTGCAACCGGGTGACCAGTTCATGGGGAGGCGCCTGATCGAGGAAGGGATCGACATCGAAGACGTGAACCTGCCTACTCTCGGCGTGGTGACGGAGGGGGAGGTCATTGTTCCCTTTGGCCCGGGCGGGGTGGCGGACGGGGTGACCATCCACCTGAAGGGTGGGGAGAAGCACTACACGGTGACGGCGAACCCTTCCGGCGGCAAGGTGACGGTGCAGGACGGCTACCAGGAGGTGAGTTCGTGAGGGGTTTCACCCTGCTCGAGGTGATGATCGCGCTCGCCATCACCGCCGGCGTCCTTTTGACCGTGATCTCCTCGGTCAACTACCACCTCTCCCGCATCGCGGCCGACACCGAGGAGACCACGGCGGTCCTCCTGGGGCGCGCCAAGCTGGAAGATCCCGAGTTCGCCAAGAAAGCCGAAAAGAAGGGGGACTTCGCCCCCGACCATCCCGACCACAAGTGGGAGCGCGAGATCACCAAGACCGAGATCCCCGGGTTCAACATGATCCGACTGACCGTCACCTGGGCCCACGACAGCAAGAGGCTTTCGCTCGTGCAATACGCACCGCAAGATGTCCAATAACAAGGGCTTCACGCTCATAGAGCTCCTGGTCGCCCTGGCGCTCCTGGTGATCCTCGCCGGCGCCCTGTACGGCACCTACTTCTCCGTTGTGGCCGCCCGCGAAAAAGGGGGGATCCGGATGGAGGAGCGCCGGGAAATCTCGACGACGCTGGGGAAGCTGCACAACGAACTGGCCTCAGCCTTCTTCAACAAGAAGAACGAGCGGCTGCTCTTCGTCGTCGAGAACCAGGACAGTTTCGGAAAACCTAAATCCCGTTTGGCTTTCACGACCTTGGCTCCTCCCCGGGTAGACCCTGCTCCGGTCTCAGATGTCATGCTGGTGGACTATTTCGTGCGGGAGCAAAACGACGGGCAGCGCCTGACGTTGATGCGGGAAGCCCGTTCCCCTTACCTGGATGTCAGTGTGAAGTCGCCCCCCTACCCTGTCATCGACGAGATAGAGGGATTTCTTGTGGAATGCTGGGACGGAGCCAAATGGGTAAAGGTATGGGACACCGGGAAGGTTAACGGTATTCCGATGAACTCCTTCATTCCGAAGCAGGTCAGGGTGACCGTGACGCTTAAGGGAGGGGAGGTGCTCAGCACGATCGCGACACAGAGGCTCGGCGAATGAGGGGGGAGAAGGGATTTGCCCTCGTTATAGCGCTCATCGTGACCACGCTCCTCGTGGCGCTTCTGGCCGAGTTCGTCAACGAAGTCTACGTCGACACCTCGCACAGCCACAACTTCGTCGCGTCGCAACAGGCGGGAGTGCTCGCCGAGTCGGGCATCGAGGGGGGGCGAAAGCTGCTCGAACTCTCCAGCTTACAGAGAGGCTCGGAACAGTACAGCTCTCCCCTGGAGGTATGGGCCAAGCCGCAGTCCTTTGAGACCGAAAACGGCACCCTCACCGTCATCATCGAGGAGGAAAGCGGAAAGCTGAACCTCAACTGGGTGGTGCTGCCGACAGGAATAGAGACCGCGTTCACGCCCATCACCCGTAAACTCTTTGAGAACCTGAAACTCTCGAACAGTGGCACCGACCTTACCAGTGCCCTGATGGATTGGATCGACGAAGGCGACGTCGGGGCCGCGGAAACCGGCTATTACCGGTCACTCACCCCACCCTACGCCGCCAAGAACGCACCGTTGGAAACAGTTGAAGAGCTTGCTCTGGTCAAAGGGTTCACCCCCGAGGTGGTCGCGAAGCTCAAGCCGTGTGTCACTGTGTATGGTGACATTCAAAAAATCAACGTCAACACGGCAAGTAAGGACGTGCTCCTTGCCATAGGGCTAAGCCAGGACAAGGTGGACAGCATTTTAGACACGCGCAAAGCCCGCCCCATCAAGTCACTGGCAGAATTCGACATCGCCCCCGATGTCCAAATCAGGCTTAACTGCCAAGGGAGCATCTACCGGATCCATGCCGAGGGCAAGGTGGGAGAAAGTATTGCCGTGGCAGAGGCCGTGATTGATCTGACCCAGAGCATCACGGGTCCTAAAGTGCTTTACTGGAGAGAATATTGATGGACATGCTGATCGTACAACTGAAAAGGACCGAGCTGGTCCTGGCCAGTTTCAGGGCCAAGAAGGGTGGAGCCACCTTCCTCTCCGCCGAACGGCACCCGCTTCTGGGTGAGGAGGGGGAACTCTCCCGCATCCTGGGCGGCAGCTCGCTCGCGACCGGGGAGCACCGGGTGGTCCTCGCCCTCCCCCCCTCCACCTTGTTCATGAGGGAGCTGGAGCTCCCCATCAGCGACCGCGCCAAGGTGCGCGAACTCCTCCCGCTGGAGTTGAAGGGGGAGACCGCGCTGGACACCGACCAGTTGGCCTTCGACGCCCTCCCCCTCGCCGGCGGCAAGGTGCTGGCCGTCTGGGGCAGGGTCCAGGAACTCTCCGGGAAAATCGAACTCCTCAAGGGCGCGGGGCTCGAGCCGGAAATCGTGACGGCCTCCCTGTTCCACTGGGACAAGCTGGCGCCCGCCGCCGGGACCGTGGCCGTGAGCGACGGCGAGGCGCTGGCGGCCTACAGCGACGGAGCCCCCCTCTACTTCCGTGCCCTCCCCCCCAACGCCACCGACGCGGACCTGCGGCGCACCGTCGCCGCCCTGGAGCTCTCGCGCGACCTGCACGTGGAACGGGTGATCTCGCACAATCCCGGCAAGCAAGAAGAAGCCACCGTCGCCCCCTCGACCAAGGGGCTTTTCGAGGCCTTCGGCGACGACCCGCGCGCCGCGCACGACCTGGCCGGGGCCTACGCGCTGGCGGCGGCAGTGGCGGACAATAGCGCGGTCAACCTGCGCCGCGGCCCGCTCGCCTACACCGCGGCGACCGAAAAGCTGTACCAGCGCCTCAGGGTGAGCATGATGCTGGCCGCTGCCCTCGTGCTCCTCATCCTCGCCGAGAGCGGCGTGCGCTACTACCTCGTGAAGCGCGACCTCGCCTCGCTGGACCGCACCATCACCGGCATCTACAAGGAGGTCTTCCCGAGCCGTAAGAAGGCGGTGGACGAGGTGGCGGAACTCCGCTCGGAGATCAAGCGGCTGGAAGGGGCCAAGACCTCGAGCAACGTCCTGAAGCTCTTGAGCGATGTGGCCATGGTCAAGGGGGAAGACGTGTTCGGCATCTACGAAACCGAGGTGACCGGCTCGGACGTGCGCCTCAAGGGGGATGCGAAGAGCGCGCAGGCCGCCAACGACCTCAAGGGGCGAGCCGCCGCCATCCTGGAGGGCGCCGAGGTGGGCGAGACCAAGTCCCGCCCCGACGGCAGCGTAACCTTCACCCTGAGCGGCAAGATGAAGGGGGTGACCCGATGAACCGCGACGAGATGATCACCCTCCTGCAGGGGCTGGACCAGCGCACCCGGCAGCGTATCGGCATCGCCATCGCCGTCGTGCTCGCCATCGTGGTGCTCCTTTCCGCCGTGAACAGCAGGATCTCCGCCCTGGAGAAGAAGCGCACCGCCCGCGAGGCCGACATCGCCGAGATGATGCGCCTGAAGCTCCGTTACCAGGAGGCGAACCAGGGCGCCCAGCGCCTGGCCAACCGGCTCATGGCCACCAAGCCGGACGACTCCCCCGCGAAGATCGTCGAGGAGACCGGCATCAAGGGACGCGCCAACCAGATCAAGTCGGTCAAGGGAGACGACATCCCCGGCTACGTCGAGGACGCCGCGGAACTGCGCATGGAAGGGCTCTCCGCCAATGAAGCGGTGAACCTGATGTACCGGCTGGAAAAGGGAGCGCGGCCGGTGACGGTCAAGAAGGCGTTGATCAAGCAGCGTTTCGACGATCCGTCCAAGCTCGACCTCAATCTCACCATTGCCCTCATCAAGCCGGCACCGGCGGGGAAATAGATGAACAGACGCGCCCTCTACCTTGCCTGCGGCGTCCCCGCCGCGGTCGTTTTGTTCCTGCTCCTGACGCTCCTGTTCACCCCGAACCACGCCATCAAGGGGGTTCTGGTCCGGGCGGCCGAGAACGCCGGCTACACCCTGGAGTGCACCGGCTTCGGCAAGAGCTTCCCGCTGGGCGTGAAGGCGGACAAGGTCGAACTCGGTTCCGAGAAGGGTGCGCTTTTGAAGCTGAACCGGGTGAAGGTGCGGTTGGAATTGCTGCCTCTTCTGACCGGCAAGGTCCGCGTCGCCTACCGCTGCGGCATCGGCGCCGGCGAGGCGCTGGGGGAGCTCGACCTCGGCAAGACCAAGGGGTGGAGCATGCAGTGCCGCGGCGTGCGGCTCGAGGACATCCCCTTCTTCAGCACCGTCGCCGAGGCCAAGGTGGGGGGGGAGCTGAAGCTTTCCGGCAAAATGGAGGCGAACAAGGGGGGAGGCACCGGCGACCTGCAGTTGGAGGTGCGCGCCGCCGAGGTTGCCGGGGTGAAGATCGGCTCCATGCCGCTTCCCGACGCGGCCTACCGCGAGGTGCGCGGCGTCCTGAAGATCGACAAGGGTCGCGCCGTTTTAAAAAGCTTTACCCTAAACGGCGACGGCATCTACGTGCGCCTCTCCGGCGACACCGTCCTCGGCAATCCGGTGGGGGCCTCGCCGCTCAACCTGACCATGGAGATGATGCCCAAGCCATCCTTCCTGGAGCGCCAGAAGTTTGTGTTTTTACTGCTCACCAAGTACCAGAGCTCCCCCGGGGCCTTCAAGATCCCCATCGGCGGCACCCTCGCCCACCCATCGCTGTAACTTTCCCAAAACGCGGTTTGAAGAAATCGAAAATTGGGTTGCATTTGTCGCATTCGTTACTTAAGATGAAGGTAATGAGAGCGCGGTCGCGCAGGTTTTAACCGAGCGGGAGCAACCAATGATCGAATTCAGAGGCGTCCACAAGTGGTTCAAGAAGCTGCACGTGCTGAACGACATCAACCTCCACGTGAAGCCTGGCGAGGTGCTGGTCGTCTGCGGCCCCTCCGGCAGCGGCAAATCCACCCTGATCCGGACCGTGAACCAGCTTGAACCGATCGACCGGGGGACGCTGATCGTCGACGGCAAGGACCTGAGCGACAAGAAGCTCGACATCAACAAGCTGCGAGCCGAAGTCGGCTTCGTCTTCCAGCAGTTCAACCTCTACCCTCACCTCTCCGTACTCGCCAACATCACCCTGGCACCCATCAAGATCCGCAAGACCTCGAAAGCTGAGGCGCAGGAACAGGCCATGGCCCTTTTGGAGCGCGTCGGTCTCGCCGAGAAACGGGACGCCTACCCCGCCCAGCTCTCCGGCGGTCAGCAGCAGCGCGTCGCCATCGCCCGGGCGCTGGCCATGAAGCCGCGCATCATGCTCTTCGACGAGCCCACCTCCGCGCTCGACCCCGAGATGATCGGCGAGGTGCTCGACGTCATGCAGAAGCTGGCCCTAAGCGGCATGACCATGGTCGTGGTCACCCACGAGATGGGCTTCGCCCGCGAGGTTTCCCACCGCGTCGTCTTCATGGACCAGGGGACCATACTGGAGCAGGCCGCTCCCGAACAGTTCTTCAAGAACCCGCAACACGAACGGGCGCAGCAGTTCCTAAAACAGCTGCTCTCTCCCATGCACTAAACATAACTGCAGTTCTACGTTCTATGTTCTACGTTCTACGTTGACAGTCCCTCTGCCTGTGGCTGCGCCGCTTTTTTTGCTGCCCAGGATGCGGAGTCAATGACCTCTGCTATAATCCGATAGGCTTTTAAACGTAGAACCTAGAACATAGAACGTAGAACTGATTTTATTCCTAAGGAGGAACACTGATGAAGAAACTGTGGACGCTGTTCGCTGCTGTCGCCCTGGTTGGCATCATGGCTCACGCCGCCCTTGCGGCCGGGGACACCCTGGCCGAGGTGAAGAAGAAAGGGGTCCTCGTCGCCGGGGTGAAGGATTCGCTCCCCCCGTTTGGCTACGTGGACGAGAAGACCCGCGAGATCGTGGGGTACGACATCGACTTCTGCAAGTACATCGCGAAGAAGCTCGGCGTGAAGCTCGAAGTGAAACCGGTGACCTCGGCATCGCGCATGCCGCAGCTCATGGAAGGGAACATCGACATCATCGCGGCGACCATGACCAAGAACCCCGAGCGCGCCAAGCAGATCGACTTCAGCTACACCTACTTCCTGACCGGGCAGAAGTTCATCACCAAGAAGGGCGCGGTGAAGAGCCTGAAGGACCTGGAAGGGAAGAAGATCGGCACCGCCAAAGGCTCCACCTCGGAGCAGAACGTGGCCAAGGCGATCCCCACCGCCACCATCCTCTCCTTCGACGATTACCCGCAGGCCTTCCTGGCGCTGCAGCAGGGCAAGGTTGCCGCCGTCACCACCGACGAGTCGATCCTCGCCGGGATCCTGGGCAAGGCCCCCAACAAGAACAAGTTCGAGATCCCCAACCTGCAGATCTCCGAGGAGCCCTACGGCCTGGGGATGAGAAAGGACGACAAGAACTTCGTCGCCTTCGTGAACAAGACCCTCCTCGAGATGGAGAAAAACGGCGAAGCCAAGAAGATCTTCGAGAAGTGGTTCGGCCCCAAAACCACCACCCCGCTCAAGCGCACCTTCAAGATCACGGCTGACAAGTAACCTCCCCCGCGGCCTCCCCCTCCCCGGGGGAGGCCGAACCTCGCCGCCCCCGCCGCCAAATCAACGACTTCAGCTCAAGAAACTGTGTAAAAAGCACGCTACGCTGGTTCTTTATCCACGCATCTCTCTTTGTCGCCGCTCCCCCCGACAGTACCTTCGCCGTTATCGATCAGGATCGACTGTAGTTAGTGCGGCGCCGACGCTGGATCGAGGGGGTTGTTTTAGTGCCTAAACCCTTGACAATTCACCTCAAGACGTTATATAAATCCATGCTTATAATTAACTCTGTTTTAATACCAAGGAGGGGGCAATGAGAGTAGCAAAACTTTTCAACCTTGTATCGGCCCTGGCGCTGTTCGCATTCGTGGGAACCGCTGCCGCTGCCGGTCCTGCACAACCTACGGCGGTGCTGACCAGCGCGGACTGCGTGAAGTGTCATGAGCAGCCGCCCAAGGATATCGCCGCTGCAGGCGGCAAGCACAAAACCGAGGTGACCTGCCAGGACTGTCACGTCGGGCACCCGCCCAAGGTTAAGAAGCCGATCCCGCAGTGCAGCCAGTGCCACGAAGGCAAGCCGCACTTCAAGCTCCAGGGCTGCCTCGGCTGCCACTCCAACCCCCATACTCCGAAGGTCATCAAGTTCGGCAACAACGTCACCGATCCGTGCCTGACCTGCCACACCGGCCAGATCGAGCAGCTGCGCACCTTCAAGAGCAAGCACACCGCCCTCAACTGCTCTTTCTGCCACAACGTCCACGGCCGCATTCCGGAGTGCACCCAGTGCCACAAGCCCCACTCCAGCGACATGGTCGCCAAGGATTGCAAGGTCTGCCACCAGGCCCACAAGCCGGCCGACGTGACCTACAAGGCTGACACCCCGTCCAAGATGTGCGCAGCCTGCCACAGCAAGGCCTTCAAGCTCCTGACCGCGAGCACCGCGAAGCACAGCAAGCTCGCCTGCGTCTACTGCCACCAGGCCAAGCACAAGATGGTGCCGCAGTGCACCCAGTGCCACGTGAAACCGCACCCGGCCGCCATCATGGCGAAATTCCCGAAATGCGGCGAGTGCCACAGCATCGCTCACGACCTGAACCGTTGGGGTGACGCAGCGGCCCCGGCAGCCGCTCCGGCCAAACCGGCAGCTCCGGCCAAACCGGCAGCCCCGGCCAAGCCGGCAGCTCCGGCCAAACCGGCCAAGCCGGCGAAGAAGTAACACTACCCGCAGCGAATCGGGGAGGCCCTGCGCGGCCTCCCCGATCTTTTTACCCCTCCCCTGTTTTCAAGCCTTTGACAAACCAGTTCGCGTAGCACCAGGAGGATCGCATGCTCTTTCTACAGATAACCTCGGCAGTGACGGCGCTGGCCCTCGTGATACTGGCGCTGTGTCTGATTCCGGTCCTCACTGAAGTAAAAAAAGCGGCACTCGCACTGCAGGGCGCCGCGGACCTGTTACAAAAGGAAGTGACCCCGCTGGTCAAGGAATTGCGCGAGACCGTCTCCGATGTACAGGTAGTCACCGGCGCTGCGGCAGCCAACGCGGACGGCGTGAACATGCTTCTGAGCGAGCTCGGCCACGCCGGACACAACATACGCATGATCAACAAGGTATTAGGCATCGCCACCGAGATTGTAGCCAACGCTCCGGTCTGGATCACGGGGGCCAAGGTTGCGGGCAAGTACATTGCTGATAGAATAATCAAAACCAAAATTAGGGGGTGACTGCCATGTCAAAAGATAAAGATATCGGAACCGGTACCATGCTGCTTTCCTTCCTGGCCGGTGCTGCCGTCGGAATCGGGGCAGCCTTGCTGCTCGCGCCCAACACCGGCGAGGAACTGCGCGGCAAGATCAAGGACCTGGCCGACGACGCCGTGGACAAGATCAAGGAATACGCCAGCGAGGCGCAGGACAAGATCAGGTCCAGCTACGAGGATGGCAAGGACCTGGTGCTGGAGAAGAAGAACATCATCTCCTCCGCCATAGAGGCCGGCAAGGAGGCGATGGAGCGGGAGCGGGAGAAGAAAACCCAAGTCTAAACGCCATTGTCCCCACTTCGAAAGCCCACCAGCAGGTGGGCTTTTTTTCTTTACGAGCGGCAGCGGTGCCACAGCATATGAACGACAGCAACGGTAACGGTAAAAAGAAGTTCTCCCCCGGTCTCATCTGGCAGTACGACCCGGCAGCCGTCGGCGGCTGGAAGGGGAAGGGACTGACGCTTTTGCAGTTCACGGGCTTCGCCTTCTCCAACTTCATGGCCAACAACGCCCTGTTGCGCGCGACGGCCCTCTCCTTCACGACGCTTCTGTCCCTGGTGCCGCTACTCGCCCTCGCCTTCTCGGTGCTCAAGGGTTTGGGCGCGCAGAACCGCCTGGTCCCCCTGATCCTGAAGCAGGTCACCGCCGGCAACGAGGAGGTGGTGAACCGGGTCATCTCCTACATCGGCAACACCAACATGGGATCGGTGGGCGCCATCGGCCTCGCCGCGCTTTTGTTCACCGCCATCAGCATGCTGGGGAGCATCGAGGAGGCCTTCAACGTGATCTGGGGGGTGCCGGAGACCCGCACCTTCTACCGCAAGTTCAGCGACTACCTGAGCGTCCTGGTCAGCGCGCCGCTGTTGCTCCTGGCCGCCACCAGCATCACCACCACGCTCTCCAGCAAGTGGCTGACCGGCTGGATCATGGAGTGGACCTACCTGGGCGACCTGTTCCTGTTCACCCTGGGGCTCACCCCGTACCTGGTGGTCTGGATCGCCATCTTCCTCCTTTACGTATTCATCCCCAACACCCGGGTCCGCTTCGATTCCGCGCTGATCGGGGCCGTGCTCGCGGGCACGCTCTGGCAGTTCGCCCAGTGGGCCTACATCCATTTCCAGGTCGGCGCCGGCAACTACAACGCCATCTACGGCACCCTGGCTGCGCTCCCCATACTGATGGTCTGGATCTACGTGAGCTGGATCATCGTCCTGTTCGGCATGGAGGTGGTCCAGGCGCACCAGAACCGCGGCACCTTCCGGCGCGACATCCGTGGGCGGGAGATCAGCCATGAGCTGCGGGAACTGGTGGCGCTGGCGGCGCTGCGGCACATAGCCGACGCCTTTTACCGCGGCGAGCCCGCCTGGGGAGAGAACCACCTGGCGGCGAAGCTCGGTGTCCCCCTGCGCATCGTGCGCACCACGCTGGAGCACCTGCGCGACCAGGGCTTCGTGGTGATGGCCGTCGAGGGGCGCGGCAGCTACTATCCCGCACGCGACCTGGACCAGGTTTCCATCGCCGACGTGCTCCTTTCCCTGAGAAGGCGCGGCGCCTCAGCGGTCATCTCCGGGGAGGAGCTGGCCGAGGGGCTTTTGAACGAGTCGGAAGAGGCCGTCACCGCGGCTCTGGGCGCGGTCACCCTCAAGGATCTCGCCTTCCCGGAAATGCGGTCCCGCGGCGTTGACAAAGGGGACGCAGTTGACATATAGTGGCCCGATTCAACAGACGGCCAGAAGCGGGATATGCAAGACTTAAAAGACATCGACAAAGAAAAACGCAGCAGACGATTCCGCAAGGCAAAGGCACAGGAAGGACGCAACGTCTTTTTACGGCAGATCGAGGAGACCAAGCCCCAGAAGCGGAGGCTGAAGATCATCCTGCCGGCCATCGCGCTTTTGCTCGCCTCCTACCCACTGATCTCCCTCTTCGGATCCCCCCGCGCCAAAAACGCGCCGGCGGCAGAGGTCCCGGCCCCCGTGTCCCTCTCCAAGCTGGACCAGGGAAGCGCCTTCAAGCTCGCCGCCGAAGCCTACTCCAACGCGCAGGCACAGGGGGGCAAGTTCACGGCGCCCCTGCCGCAGGGGGGACAGGTGATCTACGGCATCGATGAAGAGGTGCAGAAGAAGATCGAGAAACTCTTCAGCGATTACAAGGTCCCCTACGGCCTCTTCGTCGCCATCGAGCCCAAGACCGGGCGCATCCTCGCCGCCGTCTCGCACTCCTCCTCGCAACCGGGGTGGGAAAAGGGAGCCAACTACCACCTCTACCCCATGGCGTCGCTGTTCAAGATCGTGACCGCCACGGCGGCCCTGGAAGAGAAGAAGGTGGGACCGGACACCATGTTCGCGTTCAACGGCAAGCTCACCTCGGAGAGCCCGAAATACTGGCGCGTGCGCCCCGGCCGCGGCAACCAGCAGATGCCGCTGTCGCTTGCCATGGGGAAATCGGTGAACCCGGTGTACGGGCGGTTGGCGGGCGAGGTGGTGGGACGCGACCCGCTGCTTCTTTACGCGGGGAGGTACGGCTTCAACCAGCCCATCGTTCCCGGCTCGCCGATTCTTGCCAGCACCGCTCCCGTCCCGGGCACCGTGGACGAGCTGATGCGCATGGGCGCGGGGCTCAACCGCGAGGTGAAGATCTCCCCCTTCCATGCCGCGAGCATCATGGCCACGGTGGCCAACGGCGGCGTCATGATGGCGCCGTCCCTCGCCAGCGAGATCCGCGACGCCAAAGGGAACGTGGTGTTCACCCAGAAGCCGCAGGTGCTGCGCACCGTGATGACGCCGCAGACCGCCAGCGCCCTGGCGCACATGCTCTCCACCACCGTGGAGAGCGGCACCTCGCGTCGCGCCTTCCACGATCGCAGGGGGAGAAGGATGCTCGCCTCGGTGCGGGTGGCCGCCAAGACCGGCTCCATCGACGGCACCGACCCCGCCGGGCACTACAGCTGGTTCGCCGCCTACGCCCCCATGGAGGACCCGCAGATCGCCCTGGCCGCCCTGGTCATCAACGAGAACAAGTGGCGCATCAAGGCGACCTCGGTGGGCGAGCAGGCCCTGGAGGCCTTCTTCAGGTAGGTGGAAATGGAATGTTCAGGATGCGGGACCTGCTGCGTCGCGCCGGACATCAGCTCTTTGAACAAGAAGGTGGGAGAGCGGTGCCGCCACCTCTCCGGTGAACAGCGTTGCCAGATCTACGAGGAGCGGCCGGCCGTGTGCCGGGGGTACCGACCGGACCGGATCTGCGGGATGATCGCGGCGCCGACCCTGCCGGAGCGGGTGGAGAAGTACCTGGCCCTCTTCGGGTTGCGGCCGGACTAGTCGAAGCGCTCCAGGGTGAGCCCCGCCTCGGTCCACTGGGCGTAGGAGTAGTGGGTGATCCAGTCCCCCAAGGCGACGAAAACCCGCTCGCCCTCCCTTAGCTCCATCGGGAGATGGAAGTGGCCGGTGACGACCAGGTCGCACCCGGCCGCGAAGCGCTCGCGGGCGAAGCCCTCCAGGATGCGGGCGTAGTCCCAGCGGCTCTTGCGCGAGTCGTGCTGGCGGCTCGAGCGCTGCGACAGCTTGGCCGCGATCCGGTCGGTCAGCCGGCGCGGGATCACCGGCACCAGCGCCTTGACCAGGGGGCCGTGCAGCAGAAACCGCAAGGCCCGGTAGTGGTAATCGGAGCGGTTGACCTGGTCCCCGTGGCACAGGCAGACCCTCCTCCCACCGATCTCCATTTCGGCGCCACCGGTATGAACCTCGGCCTGTAGCTCGTTTCGGAAGAAGCCCCCCAGGTGGAAGTCGTGGTTCCCCTCGAAGTAGACGATGCGCACCCCGCGCGCCCTCAGCCGCTTCAGACACTCCACGACTTCGCGATAATGCCCGTACACCGGCTGCGGATTTCCGATCCAGAACTCGAAGATGTCACCCAGGAGGTAGAGGGTGTCGGTGTCGACGGGGAGCATGTCCAGGAAACGGACCAGGGCCTGGTAGTTTTTGTCCTGCGGGTTCCTGAGGTGGGCATCGGCGATGAAAATCTTGCGCATTTGCGCAATATATACAAAAATACGGGGTTGGTAAAGGGAACCTTGACCAACCCCGTTCCCAAGAGGTACCGATGCACGCACTACGCAACCTGGAGATCGTCTGGGAAGACCTGATGGAGGCCTTCGAGAACGGCGACCAGGATCTCATCTTCTTCCTGGACCGCGAGACCGGCGAGGTTTTTTCGGTTCCGGCCGAGTACGAGGATGAAAGTTTCTGGGATGAAGTAGCGTCCCAGGAGGAGCGCTTCCTCGAGATTCCCCCCTTCGACTACGGGCAAGAGCGCCAGTTGGTGCACGCCTTCATCCAGCGACTGACCAACGAGGGGCTCAAGGCGATGCTGACGCGAGCCTTCAGCGGCCAGCAGTCCCACGGCAGACTGCACGAGATCCTGGCCTTCTACCCGGAGGAGCACGAACGCTTCCAGGCCATCCGCGAGGCCTTCCTCACCGACCGCGCCGCCCACTGGCTGGAGGAGCACGACATCTACCCCCCCGAACGGTTCTAGCATCCGAAGCGGCGCCCGTTGACCCGGGCGCCGCTTTTGCGTAACATCTCTCTGGTATCCATTTCAACCGGGAGCGCCGCCGCTTCGCAGCGCCTCCCTCGCATCCGGGTTTTCACATGGGACAAAAAAGCTGGCTCAAAACCTCGGTTGAGATCGCGGTGATCGTGTTCGCGTCGGCACTGTTGGGCATCGTCTGGAACAGGACCCTCCTCGCCGACGCCTGGCGTGGCGCCCCCGCCGGACCGACGACACCGGCCACACCGGCCACACCGGCCACACCGGCGGCATCCGCTGCATCCGCTGCAACGGTGGGCCCGGCCGGCCAGGCGGCACAGCAGGCGGAGACGCTCCCCATGCCGATCGCCCTTGCGCAGGTGAAGGAACTGCACGACTCGGGACAGGCGGTGCTGGTGGACGCCAGAAGCGGCGCGAGTTTCGCCAAGGAGCACATCGCCGGTGCCCGTTCCCTGCCGCTGGAAGAAGCGAGCCGGCAGGCGGCGCCGCGGCTCGACGGGGTCGCCAAGGACACCGTCATCGTCGTCTACTGCAACGGCTTTTCCTGCCACGACAGCATGGAACTCGGCAAACTGTTGATAAAGGCGGGTTACGGTTCCGTGTACGTCTTCGAGGGAGGACTCCCCGAATGGCGCGACGCGGGATTCCCGACGTCGGGAGGCACGCCATGAAAACCGTGCGCACCCCCATGATCCCCCTGGCGCTCCGCATCGCCCTCGGCGCCATCTTCATCTACGCCGCGATCCCAAAGATCGCCGACCCGGTCGCCTTCGCCGGCAGCGTGGCCGCCTACCGGATCCTCCCCTACTTCTGGAGTTATGTCACCGCCGCCGTGCTTCCCTTCCTGGAGCTTGCCTGCGGAGTGCTGCTCATCTGCGGCATCCGGGTCCGAAGCGGCGCCCTGATCATCGGCGCGCTCAACGTCGTCTTCATGGCCGCGCTCTCCGCCGCCATGGTCCGGGGGCTCGACATCGACTGCGGCTGTTTCCGCCAGGAAGGTGCCAAAACCTCCCCCTGGGTTGCGCTTTTGCGTGACGCCTTCTTCCTCGCCATGACCGTGGTCGTGCTCCGCCACGAACGGCTGCGCGCCCGGTAACCCGCCCCCCCGAAGCGCCCCCACCTGCCCCATGCCCCGCGGTTCCCGCCGGCGTCGCGCCGCCGGCGACTTGCAGTTTTGACCGAAATACTGTACGATGCGCCGTTGTTTCATTAAGCACGGGGAGAACGTTTTGAAGATCGAGATTCTGCTTCTGGTCGGCGCGTACCTGCTCGGCTCGGTACCGACCGGCCTGCTTCTGGCCCGGAGCATGGGCATCAATATCAGGGAATGTGGCAGCGGCAACATCGGTGCCACCAACGTTTACCGCACTGCCGGTAAGAAGCTCGGCATCATGACCCTGGTCGGGGACTGCCTCAAGGGACTGATCCCGGTCCTGATCGCGCAGGCGCTCGGGCTCTTCCCGATATGGATCGCCGCCGTCGGCCTCGCCGCCTTCCTCGGCCACGTCTACACCGTCTTTCTCGGCTTCAAGGGAGGAAAAGGGGTCGCCACCGCGCTGGGAGTGCTGCTGGGGACCGCGCCGCTGGCCGTGCTCTTCGGCATCCTCATTTTCGCCGGTGTCCTCTACAAGTGGCGTTACGTCTCCCTGGCCTCGATCACCGCGGCCGCCGGCATCCCCGTGCTCGCCTGGGCCACCTGCGCCCCCCGCGAAACCGTCGTCATGGCGCTCCTGATCGCCGTCATCGTGATCCTCAAGCACCACGAGAACATCGGCAGGCTCCGGGCCGGCACCGAGAACAAATTCAAGGCCTGATAACCGCCCCCCAACAACCCCGTCGGCGCAGGGGTAAATACCCCTGCGCCCCGTTCCGCGACTGGGTCATTTGCACCGTAACATCTCCCTTTCCCACGCCCCCCCCCGGCACTGCCCCCACCCCCGCCCGGTAACACCCTGGAATCACGATACCTCGCCTCAGACCGCGACCGCGACGGTACATCTCTTGCTGTTTACGTGGAGCTGCAGAGGAACCCTTACGCCGGCACTGGAGGAAATGGATGTCCCTTCGGAGAAGAGCGGTCGCCCTGGCGATCGCGATACCACTCCTGTTGATACCCCTGTTCGCCTGTAACCAATCAGACCAAAAGCGACAACCGCAGGTTCCGCCCCCCCTCCGGCAAGGCTCCCCCACCGATCCCGTTGAAAAGGTCAACGGCAGGACTATTACCCGCGCCGAACTGGATCGCGCCGTCAAGGCGCTTATGGAGAAGAGGCTGCTGCGCGCGCCGCTGTCGGCCGCGAAGCTGCGCGAGCTTTCCGGTGAGGCGCTCGAACAACTGGTGGCCGCCGAATTGCTGTACCAGGCAGCGCAAGGGACGGTGGCCGCGACCGAGGGGGTGGAGCGGCAGGTAGCCCAGGTGATTTCCCGCGACCGCGCCAGGCACCTGAGCGATGCCGCGTTTTACCGTAGCATCGAGGAGGCGGGGCTGACCCTGCCGCAACTGGAGCAGTTAATCCGCAAAGAACTGGTGATCGACACGTTCATCGAAAGCAGGTTCGGCAGGCGGATCCAGATCGATGCGGCAGAAGCGAAAAGCTTCTTCGCGGCGAACAGGGACCGGTTCAAGACGGGATGCAGTGCCAGGGCCAGCCAGATCCTCGTGGTGGCGGGATCCGGGGAAGAGCGGGACAAGGAGCGGGCGCGGGAAAGGGCGGAAATCCTGCTGCACCGGGTGAGGGAGGGGGAGAGCTTCAGCATCCTGGCGCAGTCGCACTCCGATTGTCCCAGCAAAGCCCGCGGAGGCGACCTCGGCTTCTTCAACCGCGGCGAACTCGACCCGCGCCTGGAACAGGCGGTCTTCGCGCTGAAGCCGGGCGAGATCAGCGACCTGGTGCAGACCTCCTACGGCTTCCACATCTTGAAGCTGACCGAAAAGCGCGCCCCGCGCCTGGAAAACTACCAGGAGGCCAAGCCCGCGGTGTATGCCTGCCTCAAGAAGGAGAAGATGGCCCCGCTGGTCGCGGCGTACGTCGCCGAGTTGCGCGGCAAGGCCCGTTTGGAGCCGGCCGTGAGGCGATGACACCCGTGCTCCCCCCTCCCCCTCCCTTGACCAGAAGGGGGCGCAGGTGAGTGAAGCCGCAACGAGCAGTGACGATGGCCCTTCCCCCACCCGCCAGGGGGAGGGGGAAGTATAAAAAAGGGCGGCTCCCGTCAGGGAAGCCGCCCTTTGCTATCGCTCTTTGCTTTCTCAGATGTCCTCAGATGTTCTCGGTGGCCAATGGTTTGGGTTTCAGGCCGCCTGGTCCAGGACCAGCGGGGTCAGGAAGCGCTTCATCTTCTTGAGGGCCCCTTCCTCGATCTGCCGTACCCGCTCCCGTGAGATGGAGAAGTGGTCGGCGATCTCCTGCAGGGTAAGCGGCTGGTCCGCCGAGACGCGGTGCTCGATGACGAAGCGCTCTTTCTCGTTCAGCTGTTCCAGCGCGCTCGCCACGGTCCGCTCCAGAATGGTGGTCTCCTGGCGCTCGGCCAGCATTTCCTCCTGGTTCTGGCGCAGGTCGGGCAGGCTTTCCAGGAAGGTCGCCCCTTCCCCTTCGAACATCTCCACGTCCAGCGACAACTCGCCCCTCAGGCGCTGTTCCATCTCCTGCGCCTCGGTGTCCTTTACGTCCAGCGAAATCGCCGCCGCGTGCAGGTCGCCTTCGCCGGTCATGTTGATGATGGCCTGCTTGGCCTGGTTCAGCTTGAAAAAGAGCTTTCTCTGCGCCTGGGTGGTGCCGATCTTCAAAAGGCTCCAGGCGGAGATGATGTGGTTCTGAATGTACGCCCGGATCCACCACACGGCGTAGGAGATGAGACGGACCCCCTTGGCGGGGTCGAACTTCCTCACCGCCATCATGAGTCCCACGTTCCCCTCCTGGATCAGGTCCAGCATCTTCATGCCATAGGAGCGGTACTCCCCGGCGATCTTCACGACAAACCTGAGGTTCGAGGTGATCAGCTTGTGGGCCGCCTCCAGGTCCCCCTCGTCGCGGAACCTGCAAGCCAGATCCATCTCCTCATCCGCCGACAGAAGCGGAAAACGGTTGATCTCCGTGAGGTACAGGGTAAGGCTATCTATAGGTACCGGCATTGCGTGCGTCATGTCGATCTCTCCCTTGTGAGTGCTGGTTTTGCCTCATGCTTGTTAGCACTCTCCACTCTTGAGCGCTAATAAATATAACAAGCCGCCCGCAAAAAATCAAGGGGATGCCCCCTAAATTACGGGGGTTAAATTACTTGCGCCTGCCGCGGCGAATGTGGTAAACGAAAAGATCGAAATAAGCGACGCCTGGCGCCGAATAACCGGAGGTTCTGCCACATGGAGATCAGGGTAATACCGATTAGCGAGGGGGAAAAGAAGGTCAAGTACACCGACGAGTCGAAGCTTGGCTTTGGCACGATTTTTACCGACTACATGCTGCTGGTCGAGTGGAAAGCCGGCCAGGGTTGGGTCGACGCGCGCATCAAGAAGTACGAACCGTTCCAGATCGACCCCGCGGCGCTTGTTTTGCACTACGCGCAGGAAATCTTCGAGGGGCTGAAAGCCTACAAGTGGGAGGACGGCACCATCGCCCTGTTCCGCCCGGAGATGAACGCCCGCCGCTTCAACCATTCCGCTGAGCGGCTCTGCATGCCCGAGGTCCCGGAAGAGCTCTTCGTCCAGGGGATCGAGCAGTTGGTGGCCCAGGAGAAGGCATGGGTTCCCGGCAGCGAGGGGACGTCGCTCTACATCCGCCCCGCCATGATCGCCGTTGAGCCGCACGTCGGCATCAAGCCCTCAGACCACTACTACTTCTACGTGATCCTCTCCCCGGTGGGCGCCTATTACGCCGCCGGCTTCAACCCGGTCAAGATCATGGTCGAGGACAAGTACGTCCGTGCCACCCCGGGCGGCACCGGCGAAGCCAAGACCGGCGGCAACTACGCCAGCTCCTTGAAGGCCGGCCTCGAGGCCAAGAAAAAAGGGTACGACCAGGTGCTCTGGCTGGACGGCGTGCACAAGCGCTACATCGAGGAAGTCGGCTCGATGAACATGTTTTTCGCCTACGGCGACACCATCGTCACCGCGCCGCTGGAGGGGAGCATCCTGCACGGCATCACCCGCGACTCCGTGCTGACCCTGGCCAAGTCCATGGGGCTCAAGGTCGAGGAGCGCAAGATCGACGTCAACGACCTGATGCAGGACCTGAAGAGCGGCAAGATCACGGAGGCCTTCGGTAGCGGCACCGCCGCGGTGGTCACCCCGGTCGGCACGCTCTGCTATGCCGGCGAGACCGTCCAGGTCGGCAACGGCGGCGTGGGCAAGCACACCCAGACCCTGTACGACACCCTGACCGGCATCCAGACCGGCAAGATCGAAGACAAGTTCGGCTGGATGAGGAAAGTGAAGTAATACAACCTGACAAGGGAACTAAAAAGGGGACAGGCTACTTTAAAAGTGCCTGTCCCCTTCTGTTTTTCCCCGGGGGTCCCCCCTCCCCGTGCGCAACGAAGTCAGGTTCCTGACATGCAACCTTCCACCACATCCCCTCGCCCTCCGGGAGAGGGCAAGGGTGAGGGCATCGCCAGCTGCAATCACTTCGCTCCGAGGCAACGACGGAGTGTCAGAATAATTCCATCTGCCCGCTCAGCAGTTCGCCGGGAGCCGGCGCGACTTTCCCCGGCCCCTCGACACCCTTCCACGACAGCCCGGCCTTGATCATTTCCTGGAGCCACTTCTTGGGAACCGAGCGGTAACGGCACCGCTTGAGGGCGCCAACGGTGATGGTGGCGGAAACGACCCCGCGCCGGATGCGCGGAACTATCTCGGTTATCTTGCCGATGAACAGGAAGCACCGGGTCGCGTCCTTGTGCTCGAGGAGCACCTCGTCGCCGATCACGGCGAGGCAGATGGCGTGATGGCGCTTGTTGTCCACGAAAAAGCTGACCGCGCATCCCGGCGTGGCGACGACCGGTTTCGACAGTTCCTCGGCGTCCCAGACCAGTTCCTCGCCGTCATCGGCATCATCATCGAGCGGTTCGTCCGGATCATCTCCGTAGAAAAGATGCTCGTCCGCCGCCAGGTCGAGGTCGTCATCCAGATCGTCCTCGGCCGCCAGGTCGAGCTCGACCTCGGCATCCGGATGGTCTACGGCACCGATCCCGTTATCGTCGCTTTTCAACTTTGCCAACCTCAGCTCCCCTGCAAGCCCCACTACGTGGCTATAACAGCCACCGATTCGCGTCCCGACCAGTGCGGGCCCCGGCTCCACATTCCGCTGCCGGATAATGCCATATCTTGTCGCGCACTACAAGCCTTGCCGCGGTGGCACCACCGCGACATGCCCGCCCACCTTTGAGGTAAAAACCGTCCCCCACCTTGACACACCTTCCTCCCCTCCCTATCTTCTTCTATGACTTAGGAGGTAAGCCATGATCAGACCTGAGAAAATGACCGTAAAGACCCAGGAAGCGGTAGCGACGGCGCACGAAAACGCCCTCGCCATGTCGGCCCCCGCCATCGAAGCCGAACACCTGCTGCTCGCGCTTATCGACCAGGAAGGGGGCTTCGTGCCCGACCTCATCAAGAAGATCGGCGCTCCCCTGCCCCGGCTGCGCGACAGCGTGGACGAGGTGCTCAAGCGCCTGCCCAAGGTGACCGGCGGGGCCCAGGTCGGGCTCTCGGCCGTTTTGAACCGCATCCTGGACCAGGCCCAGAAGGAAGCGGACGGTATGCACGACACGTTCGTATCCACGGAGCACCTGCTGCTGGCGCTGGTGGCATCGAAGGACACGCCGAGCGGCCGGCTCTTGAGCCAAAACGGCGTGACCCGCGACGGCATTCTCTCGGCGCTCAAGGAATTACGCGGCGGCGAGGCCGTCAACGAGCAGGACCCGGAACAGAAATACCAGGCGCTGGCCAAATACTGCCGCGACCTGACCGACCTTGCCCGCCAGGGGAAACTGGACCCGGTCATCGGGCGCGACGACGAGATCCGTCGCGTGCTCCAGGTACTGTCGCGCCGCACCAAGAACAACCCGGTGGTGATCGGCGAGCCCGGGGTCGGCAAGACCGCCATCGCCGAGGGGCTCGCCCAGCGCATCGTCTCCGGCGACGTCCCCGAAACGCTCAAGGACAAGGTCATCATGGCGCTCGACATGGGGGCCCTCATCGCCGGCGCCAAGTACCGGGGTGAATTCGAGGAGCGGTTGAAGTCGGTGATCAAGGAGGTGGCGCGTTCGGAGGGGAAGATCATCCTCTTCATCGACGAGATGCACACCCTGGTCGGCGCGGGCGCGGCGGAGGGCGCCATGGACGCCTCCAACATGCTCAAACCGGCGCTTGCCCGCGGCGAACTGCACTGCATCGGCGCCACGACGCTCAACGAGTACCGAAAGCACATAGAGAAGGACGCGGCGCTCGAGCGGCGCTTCCAGCAGGTCTACGCGGGTGAGCCAAGCGTTGAGGAGACCATCTCCATCCTGCGCGGCCTGAAGGAAAAGTACGAGAACTACCACAAGATCCAGATCAAGGATTCGGCCATCATCGCCGCCGCAACGCTGTCGGACCGCTACATCACGGACCGCTTCCTCCCCGACAAGGCGATCGACCTCATCGACGAGGCGGCATCCCGGCTCAGGATCGAACTGGACTCGAAGCCGACCGAGATCGACGAGATCGACCGGCGCGTCATCCAGCTGCAGATCGAGCGGGAGGCCATGCTGCGCGAGCACGACCCGAAGGCGCTGGAGAGGCTCAAGAAACTGGAAGAGGAGCTGGCAACGCTGAAGGCCCAGTCGGATGAACTGAACAGCCACTGGAAGAGGGAAACGAACCTCCTGGCCGAACTGGGCGAGCTTAAGCAGCGCAAGGAGGACAAGGCCGAGGAGGCCAAGCGCGCAGAGCGGGACGGTCTTTTGGCCCGCACCGCCGAGATCCGCTACGGCGAAATACCCGCCATCGAGAAGGAGATCGAGGACAAGCGCCTCACCCTGGAGCAGATCCAGAAAGAAGGGAAGATGCTACCGGAGGAGGTGGACGCCGAGATGGTGGCCGAGGTGGTCGCCAAGTGGACCGGCATCCCGGTGAACCGGATGCTGGAGACCGAGAGCGAGAAGCTGGTGCGCATGGAAGAGCGCCTGAAAAGCCGGGTGGTCGGCCAGGACGAGGCGCTCACCCTGGTGGCCAACGCGGTCCGTCGCGCCCGAAGCGGCCTCTCCGACCCGAACCGTCCCATCGGCTCCTTCATCTTCCTGGGCCCCACCGGGGTCGGCAAGACCGAAACGGCCCGCGCCCTCGCCTCCTTCCTGTTCGATGACGACCAGGCCATCGTGCGCATCGACATGAGCGAGTACCAGGAGAAGCACACGGTTGCCCGCCTGATCGGCGCCCCCCCGGGGTACGTCGGCTACGAGGAGGGAGGGCAGCTCACCGAGGCGGTGCGGCGTCGTCCCTACTGCATCGTGCTCTTCGACGAGATCGAGAAGGCGCATCCCGAGGTGTTCAACGTCTTCCTGCAGATCCTCGATGACGGCCGACTGACCGACGGGCAGGGAAGGACGGTCGACTTCAAGAACTCGGTGATCATCATGACCAGCAACCTGGGTTCGCAGTGGATCCAGCAGTACGGCGCCACCGACTACGCCAAGATGCAGGGCGAGGTCATGGAGACGCTCAGGGAGGCGTTCAAGCCTGAGTTCCTGAACCGGGTCGACGAGATCGTCATCTACCACGCGCTCCCCTTGGAACGGATCAAGGAGATCGTCTCGATACAGTTGCACTCCCTGACCAAACGGCTGGAGGAAAAGAGCATCGGCCTCGAGGTCACCGAGCAGGCGCGCGAGTTCCTGGCGCGGGAAGGATACGACCCCGCCTACGGCGCGCGTCCCCTGAAGCGCGCCCTGCAGCGCAAGATCCAGGACCCGCTGGCGCTCATGCTGCTGGAAGGGAAGTTCGGTCCCGGCGACACCGTCCAGGTCGACGTGGCGGGAGACGGGAACTCGCTGGCCATCGCCAGGAAGTAACGAATACGATAAGCGAAAATTAACAAATTGATATTTTGTCTTTAAGCTGCTATTGTACGCGGCGCAAAGCTAGGCTTTTGCGCCGCCCAGGCGGCAATTCGATGTGGGGGAGAGTCTTAGATGAAGCGTTATTCCACCATTATGTCCGTCCTCGTCACGCTGGCGCTGCCGGTGGCCGGGACCTGTGCTGACGCACCCAAGGCGCCTGAGAAGGCAGACACCAAAGTCGAAGCGGTCACCGCACCTAAAGCGGCCGAGAAGGCCGATGCCAAAACCGACGCTGCTGTCAAGGCGCCCGAAAAAGCCGCCTCGAAGGTCGAGGCGATCCAAAAGAGCATGTCCAAAAGCAGCCATTCCATGATGATGGGTGGCGCGGCTCCCGCAGAAGCAGGTGGAGCCGAAGTGAACACCAACCCGACAGGAAAGGTCGTCGAGACCATGGAAGGCGGCGGCTACACCTACGCCAACCTCGAGGTGACCGGCGGCACCAAGACCTGGGTTGCCTACCCGGTTCTGGAGACCCGTGTCGGTGACACCCTTTCCTTCCAGGGCTGCATGCCGATGAACAACTTCCAGAGCAAAACCCTGAACCGCAAGTTCGACACCATCCTGTTCTGCAACGCGCCGGAAGTAAAAGGTGCCGCGGCCAAGCCCGCCGCCAAGGAGGCCAAGAAGGCCGCTCCCGGCGAGAAGATCAAGGTGGAGAAGGCAAGCGGAGCCAACGCCTACACCGTCGAGGAGATCTTCGCCAAGCGCGGTGCCCTGAACGGCAAGCAAGTCGTCGTGCGCGGCCAGGTGGTCAAGGTCGCCAACGGCATCATGAACAAGAACTGGCTGCACCTGCAGGACGGCACCGGTGACACCAAGAAGAAGACCAACGACCTCGTGGTGACCACCACCGAGAACGCCGAAGAGGGCGATGTCATCACCGTCTCCGGCACCCTCGCCAAGGACAAGGACTTCGGCGGCGGCTACAAGTACACCGCCATCATCGAGAAGGGCAGCGTGAAGAAGTAGCACGCCCCGCGGTTAAACAAGGCAAAGGCCCTCCGTCGACACGGAGGGCCTTTTTTAGTAGGCGAACTCTCCCTCTCCCACGGGGAGAGGGGCGGGGTGAGGGAGTCGCCAGGAAGCGACCTGGAAGTAACGTGACACGTCCCTCACCCGGCCTTCGGCCGACCTCTCCCGGAGGGCGAGGGATGAAGTATCCGGACCGGCTAGGAAATCGTTTTCACAACTGCGGCGCGAGGGAGATGAGATGTCCACCACTATTTTGCTGATCGTCCTCTACCTCGCGCGCTTCGCCGCTGTCTGCCTGCTGCGCTACCTGAACCTGCGCCACCTGCGCCGCTACGGCGCCACCGTGCCCGAAGGGTTCGCCGACGCCGTCGACGCGGAGACGCTGGCCAAGTCGGCGAGCTACACCCTGGCGCAAAGCAGGCTCGCCTTCATCGACTCCATCTACGACAGCGCCCTTCTGCTCATCTTCATGTTCACCCCGCTGCTGCCGCTCTACGATGCCTGGATCGCATCGCTGACCGACTCCTTCGTGCTCCGGGGCGTGCTGTTCATGCTGATCCTTACCCTGGCGCAGGAGGTGCTCGACATCCCCTTCTCGCTCTACAGCACCTTCCGGCTGGAGCGCCGCTACGGTTTCAACACCACCACGCCGGGGCTGTGGCTTTCGGATCTCCTCAAGTCGACCTTGATCTCGGCGGCCCTCACCGCCATCGTCATCAGCGCCGCCCTTTTGCTGGTGCGGCACTCGCCCGGCCTTTGGTGGCTCTGGGTCTGGGCCTTCTTCGCCCTCTTCTCCATCGTCATGATCTACGTCTCGCCGTACATTATCGAGCCGCTCTTCTCCAAGTTCGAGCCGCTGGGCGACCCCGAGTTGGAAGAGGAGATCCGCGCCATGCTGCAAAAGGCCGGGCTCCAGGTGAAGGACGTGCAGCAGATGGACGCCTCCCGCAGGAGCCTGCACTCCAACGCCTATTTCACCGGCATCGGACGGGTCAAACGCATCGTCCTTTACGACACCCTGCTGAAACAGATGCGGCGCCCGGAGGTCCTGGCCATACTGGCGCACGAGGCCGGGCACTGGAAGAGGGGGCACATCTGGAAACGGCTGGTCCTTATGGAGGTCGCCGCGCTGGCGCTGTTCTTCCTGGTGCACCAGGTGATCGCGTGGGGGGGGCTGCCGCTCCTCTTCGGCCTTCGCGAAGCCTCGTTCCTGGCCCAGGTCCTCATGGTCAGCTTCCTCTTCTCCATCGTTTCCTTCCCGCTGACGCCGATCGGCTCATGGCTGTCGCGCCGCAACGAGTGGGAAGCCGACCGCTTCGCGTCCGACCTCTCGGGCACCCCGGAGGCCCTTGCCTCGGCCCTAGTGAAACTCTCTACCGAGAACCTCTCCAACCTGCACCCGCATCCGCTTTACGCCGCTTTCTACTACAGCCATCCTCCGGTTGTGGACCGGGTCGCGGCACTGCGCGCCATGAAGAGCAAAGAGGCGTCGGAATAATTAACACCACCTCATTGCGTCTCACATCTTGTTCTGGTATTTTTGCTGAGGCCTAACGTCACAAGACCAGCAACAGGAGCCGATCGAAATGCGTCTGAACATCCTGATAACAGCCTCGGAAGCAGTCCCGTTCGCGAAAGAAGGCGGCCTCGCCGACGTGGTCGGTGCCCTTCCCAAATACCTCCAGGCACGCGGCCACGATGTCCGCGTGGTGATGCCCCGCTACTACAAGGTGGACCGCGAGCGCTACCAGTTGCGCCTGCTCCCCGGTGTCCTGGTGGTCCCCATGGGGATCATCGGCAACATGTACTGCGGCGTGTACCAGGGCACCATGCCAGGCTCCGATGTCCCCATCTATTTCCTGGAACACGAAGACTTTTACGGGCGTGACACCCTCTACGAGAGGGACAACCAGGGCTACCTCGACAACGACAACCGCTTCATCTTCCTGTCCAAGGCGAGTCTCGAACTGTGCAAGATGATCCAGTTCAGCCCCGACCTGGTGCACGCCCACGACTGGCACACCGCCGCCGTCCCGGTGCTGATGAACACCTGGTACCGCTCCGACGACCACCTCGCCCAGGCCGCCTCGCTGCTCACCATCCACAACATGCAGCACCAGGGGAGCTTTTACGAAGGGGCCATGGACGTCCTCGGCATCGGCTGGCAACACTTCAACTTCCTGGAACTGGAGATGGACAACCAGGTAAACCTCTTGAAGGGCGGCATCTACCACGCCACCATGCTGAACACGGTCAGCGAAGGGTACGCCCGCGAGATCCAGACGCCGGAGTACGGCTGGGGGCTGGAAGGGGCGGTTCGGGAGCGCGCGGACGTTCTTTCCGGCATCCTGAACGGCGTCGATTACCACGAATGGAACCCGGAGGAGGACCGCCTCCTGCCCGCCAATTACAGCGCCAGCGATCTCTCCGGAAAGACGACCTGCAAGAAGGAGTTGCAGCGCGCCCTGGGACTCCCCGAGCGCGACGAGGTGCCGCTCATCGGCATGGTATCGCGCCTGGTGAAGCAGAAGGGGATCGACGTCCTCGCCCAGGCGCTGCCGCGGCTGCTGGAACTCGACATCCAGTTGGTGCTCCTCGGGGCCGGCGAGCCCTGGGCCCACTTCTATTTCGGCGGCATCGCCGCGGACCGGCCCGATCGTTTCGCCTGCCGTATCGGCTACGACAACAGCCTGGCCCACCGCATCGAGGCCGGCTGCGACTTCTTCCTGATGCCCTCAGCTTTCGAACCGTGCGGCCTGAACCAGATGTACAGCATGCGCTACGGGACCCTCCCCATCGTGCGCGCCACAGGCGGACTTGACGACTCGGTGCAGAACTTCGACCCCGCCCGACGCACCGGAGACGGCTTCAAGTTCTGGAACCTGGACGCGGGGGCCCTCTTCGACACGGTCGGCTGGGCGGTGCACACCTGGTACCACGATCCAGAAGCGATCGTGGCATTGCGTCAAAACGCCATGGCCAAACGCTTCACCTGGGAGGATGCCGCCGAGAAGTACGAGCGGCTCTACCTGGAGGGGATGAGAAGGAAACTGGGCGAAGAGAGATTCAGGCAGGTGGTGGAAGAGAGGACTCCCGCCAAGAAAAAAAAGGCCCCGCAAGGAAACCGAGGCATATCAGCCGCAGGCCTAGCGACCTGACCAAACGGTTTCGTCGTAACTCCCGCCGAATTGCGCAACAGCCCCGGGTCGTTCGCCACGCTGGAAGCCGTTCGCGGCAACTGCCGGGCAGCACGGTATCGCGAGTAACCGCACCGCCCTGCTGCCATGCCCCCCCCTAAGCCGACTGGAATTGCACTGTTCGGAATGAAATTTCGCCATTTCCACGCGCGATAGCGCTATTTCCGACCGGGGGACTCGCATGTGGGGAGAGACTGGCTTTTCGCTCGGCAGGGACCTCTCCCCCCTCCCCAAGTCAGAGGGGGTACAGGCAGCGGCATGAAAAAAGGCGCCCCGGAAATCCGGGACGCCTTTTTCGTTTCAGCTACAAGCCGGTGCTACATCTTGTTCAGCAGCGGAACGATGAGCAGCGACACGATGTTGATGATCTTGATCATCGGGTTGACCGCCGGGCCGGCGGTGTCCTTGTACGGGTCACCGACGGTGTCGCCGGTAACGGCAGCCTTGTGGGCTTCGCTACCCTTGCCGCCGTGGTAGCCGTCCTCGATGTACTTCTTCGCGTTGTCCCAAGCGCCGCCGCCGGTGGTCATGGAGATTGCCACGAAGATACCGGTGACGATGGAGCCGACGATGACGCCGCCCAGAGCCTTGGGGCCGAGGGTGAAGCCGACGACGATCGGGGCGAGGATCGGGATGAGGCCCGGGATAACCATCTCTTTGAGAGCGGTCTTGGTCACGATGTCGACGCAGGCAGCGTAGTCCGGCTTGCCGGTGCCTTCCATGATCCCGGCGATGGTGCGGAACTGGCGACGGACTTCGTCGACGACCGCGCCGCCTGCTTTACCGACGGCTTCCATGCACATAGCGGCGAAGTAGTAGGGGAGCATGCCGCCGATGAAGAGACCGACGATGATCTTCGGATCGGAGAGGGAGAAGGTCTTGTCGGCGATGGTCAGCTCCTGGACATAGGAGGTGAACAGGATGATGGCCGCGAGACCTGCGGAGCCGATGGCGTAGCCCTTGGTGACCGCCTTGGTGGTGTTGCCGACCGCGTCGAGCGGGTCGGTGACGGCGCGAACGGAATCGTCCAGCTCGGCCATCTCGGCGATGCCGCCGGCGTTGTCGGTGATCGGGCCGTAAGCGTCCATGGCGACGACGATACCGGTCAGGGAGAGCATGGAGACGGCGGCGATGGCGATGCCGTACACACCGGCGCAGTTGGAGGCGACGATGATGCCCGCGGAGATGACGATGACCGGAAGAGCGGTGGACTTCATGGAGATGCCCAGGCCGGCGATGATGTTGGTGGCGTGGCCGGTCTTGGAAGCCTCGGCGATGTGCTTGACCGGGGCGAACTCGGTGGAGGTGTAGTACTCGGTGATCCAGAAGATGGCACCGGTAACGACCAGACCGACGATGGCGGAGATGAAGATGTTGGTCGAGGAGATCACCGCGCCGTTAGCCTCGGCGAGACCCTGCGGGAACATCTGCACGGTCACGAAGTAGAAGGCGATGCAGGCGATCACGCCGGAAGCGATGAGACCCTTGTAGAGGGCGCCCATGATCTTGCCGGAGGAGCCGAGCTTCACGAAGTAGGTACCGATGATGGAAGCGATGATGGAGATGCCGCCCAGGATCAGCGGGTAGCTGACCGCGCCGGGGTTACCGAAGCTGATGGCGCCCAGCAGCATGGCGGCGATCAGGGTCACGGCGTAGGTCTCGAAGAGGTCGGCGGCCATGCCGGCGCAGTCGCCGACGTTGTCGCCGACGTTGTCCGCGATGACGGCCGGGTTGCGCGGGTCGTCTTCGGGGATGCCGGCCTCAACCTTGCCCACCAGGTCGGCGCCGACGTCAGCGCCCTTGGTGAAGATACCGCCGCCCAGACGTGCGAAGATGGAGATCAGCGAGCCGCCGAAGCCGAGGCCGACCAGCTGGCTGACAACATCCTTCACCGGTGCGCCCGGCATAACCTGCTGCAGGAACATGTAGTAGCCAGCCACGCCCAGAAGGCCCAGACCGACGACCAGCATGCCGGTGATGGCGCCGCCCTTGAAGGCGACGTTGAGAGCCTTGTGGATGCCGGACTTGGCAGCCTCGGTGGTCCTCACGTTGGCGCGCACCGACACGAACATGCCGATGAAGCCGGTGAGACCGGAGAACACGGCGCCGACCAGGAAGCCGACTGCGGTCATCCAGCCGAGGGAGGCGAAGAGAGCCACGAACATGGCAACGCCCACCACCGCGATGATGGTGTACTGACGCTTCATGTAGGCGCCGGCGCCTTCCTGGATCGCGGCTGCGATCTGCTTCATCCGCTCGTTACCCTGGGGCAGCCCCAGGATCCACTGGGCCGAGATGAGGCCGTAGGCAACTGCTGCCGCGGCACAGACCAGGGCGAAGACTACTGCATACTGTTCCATTGAAAAAATTCCTCCTATTTGGATATGCCTCAAAAAAGGCGTGCCTTCCAACACAGTCATAAAAACGGGTGATTGTTATCGAAAACGCCCCATTTTGTCAATCTAATTCATACTCCGGCAGACCGTTTATTGGAATATTTTTATAAAGCTGCCGTATACTTCGCTACGGCCGTACATCCGTCGCCCCCTACAGAACCTGATGCAGCGCTATTGAGCGATGGGGGGGCACCTCTGATCCCTGTAGGGGCGAATAATCATTCGCCCGCCTCTCCTCTGTGCCAGCCGGCAGACATGTCAGCATCTAAGCCAGTCACTTCAATTCCTTATCCAGCCACCAGGATCTGGTAAACAGTTGCGTATCGGAGGTCGAATATGTATCATAACCCGATGCTTGAGCTTAAATGCGGCGATCACAACTATCCTCTGCAGCTGCCCCCGGAACGTCTCCTCTCCGTGCTGAGCCCCCGCCCCTTCCAGCGGCTGGGAACGCCGGTCGAGTTGGTCGAGCGCACGCTCGACGGCTGCACCGGTTCCCTGGCGAGCTTTGCCCCCGGCGACCGCGTGGTCATCGTCACCTCCGACGTCACCCGTCCCACCGGGAGCGAGGTCTACCTTCCCCTGTTGGTCTCACGGCTCAACTCCATCGGCATCAGGGACCGGGACATCGAGATCGTCGTCGCCCTGGGGATTCACCGCAAGCAGACCCCGGCCGAGCACAAGAAAATCGTGGGAGAGCTGTACGGCAGGATCAAGGTCACCGATCACGACTGCGACGACCCCGGCGCACTGGTCTACCTCGGCGACACCGCGCGCGGCGTGCCCGTGGAGGTGAACCGCAGGGTGACCGAGGCGGACCGGGTCATCCTCACCGGCGCCGTTACCTTTCACTACTTCGCGGGCTTCGGCGGCGGCCGCAAGAGTATCCTCCCCGGCGTCTCCAGTCGCAAGAGCTGCATGGCGAGCCACTTCGCGCTGTTGAACCCGGACGAGGGGAGCGGCAGGCACCCGAAGGCCGTGGCCGGGAGCCTGGAGGGGAACCCGGTGCACGAAGCGATGCTCGAGGCGTGCGGCATGGTCGCCCCCGACTTCATCCTGAACACGGTGCTCGGCCCGGACAAGCAGATCATCGCCGCCTTCGCCGGCGATTGGCGGGCCGCGCACCTGGCCGGGTGCCGCTTCTACAACGACACGTTTTCCGCTCCCATCGACGAGAAGGGGGACCTGGTCATCGTCTCCTGCGGGGGGTACCCCAAGGACATCAACCTGATCCAGGCCCACAAGTCGATGGAGTACGGCAGTCGGGCACTCAAGCCCGGAGGGGCCATGATCCTCCTCGCCGAATGCCGCGACGGCTACGGCAACGCCACCTTCTTCAACTGGTTCGGCTACGAGACCTGCGCCGAGTTGGAGTCCGCGCTCCGAAAGCGCTACGAGATCAACGGCCAGACCGCCTGGTCGGTGAAGGAAAAGGCCGAGCGTTTCAGGATCGTGCTGGTATCCAAGCTCCCGGCGGAAGAGGTGCGCACCATGGGGATGATCCCGGCGTCGACGCTCGACGAGGCGCTGGCGCTCGCCGCCCCCATGCTTTCCGATGACTACCGGGCCTACCTGATCCCCGAAGGCGGGACGGTGCTGCCGGTAATGAAGGCTTAGAGATAACGAACGAAAGGACAACTGAATGCTAGACGCACGCACCCTTCAGCAACTCACCGACATCGTCGGGGCCGAGAATATCGCCACCGGCGCGCAGGACCTGATCTGCTACGGCTACGACGCCACCCAGATGGAGTTCCTCCCCGACGCCGTGGTACACCCGGACAGTGCCGAGCAGGTTTCCCGCATCCTGCAGCTCGCCAACAAGGAGAACTTCCCGGTCTTCCCGCGGGGAGCCGGCAGCGGCTTCACCGGCGGCGCCCTCCCCAAGGGGGGCGGCGTGGTGCTGGTGACCACCCGGATGAACCGCATCCTCAGGATCGACACCGACAACCTGGTGGCCGAGGTGGAGCCGGGTGTCGTGACCGAGACCTTCCAGATGGCGGTCGAGAAGCTGGGGCTCTTCTACCCCCCGGATCCCGCGTCGCTCAAGTTCTCCACCCTGGGGGGCAACGTCGCCGAGTGCGCCGGTGGCCCGCGTGCGGTCAAGTACGGCGTCACCAAGGACTTCGTGATGGGGCTCGAGGTGGTGCTGCCGACCGGCGCCATCATCCGCACCGGGGGCGAGACCGTGAAGGGCGTGGTCGGCTACGACCTGACCAAGCTCCTGTGCGGCTCAGAGGGGACGCTCGGGATCATCACCAAGATCATCTTCAAGCTCCTCCCCTACCCCGACTCGAAGAAGACCATGCTCACCGTGTTCGATTCCATCGACGGCGCGGCACGCGCGGTTTCCACCATCATCAAGAACAAGATCATCCCGACCACCCTTGAGTTCATGGACCACGCCACCCTTACCTGCGTCGAGCGCCGCTTCAACCTCGGCATGCCGGAAAGCGCGCGGGCGGTGCTCCTGATCGAGGTGGACGGCGACCGCGACCTGATCGAGAAGCAGGCGGGCCAGATCCACAAGCTGATCGAACCGCTGGGGCTGGTGCAGTTCCGGGTGGCCAAGGACGCCGCCGAGAGCGAGGAGCTCTGGCGGGTGCGGCGCCTGGTGTCGCCGTCGTTGCGCGACGTGAACCCGGACAAGTTCAACGAGGACATCGTGGTCCCAAGGAGCAAGGTGCCCGACGTGATCCGGCGCATCGAGGTGATCCAGAAGCGCTACGACATCCCCATCGTCAACTTCGGTCATGCCGGCGACGGCAACATCCACGTCAACATCATGATCGACAAGAGCGTGCCGGGGCAGTTGGAGAAGGCGCACGAGGCGATCAAGGAAGTGTTCCAGGCGGCGCTCGACCTCGGAGGCACCATGTCCGGCGAGCACGGCGTCGGCCTTGCCAAGCAGCCCTACATTCCCCTGGAGTTGAACGCCGCCCAGATAGCCGCCATGAAATCCATCAAGGCCGCCCTGGACCCGAACAACATCCTGAACCCCGGCAAGATGCTGCCGTAACGGCAATTGACAACCCACAATGGACGATCGGCTATGGGGCTCCCATCATTCCCAGACCTCCCATAGCTCCCATTGCTTTTAGAAAGAGACCAAGGCATGACCAAGAAGCACATCGACCCGCTCGAGCGGGTAGCTCAAGAGATGAAGAAATGCGTCAAGTGCGGCGCCTGCCGCGCCAACTGCCCCGCCTTCGGCACCTTCCAGCGCGAGCCGGCCACGGCGCGCGGCAAGGTGGCCCTGGCCCAGCACCTGGTGAAAGGTGACATCACCCTCGACGACGGCACCTACTCGGCCATGTCCAAATGCCTTTTGTGCGGCAGCTGCGTGGACAAGTGCCCGAACCAGGTCCCCACCGACGAGATCGTCATCGCGGCCCGCGAGGCCCTGGCGCAGCGGCGCGGCCTCACCACCTTCCACAAGGCCGTGGGCCAGGTGATCAGAAACCGCAAGCTGATGAACTTCGGCGCTCTCGCCGCCGCGGTGCTCGGCCCCATCTTCTTCAGAAAGGTCCCCAGCACCTCCGGCCTCAGGCTCCGTTTCCCGATGCCGTTCATCGGCGGCAGCCGTCACATCCCGCAGATCGCCAAGAAGCCGTTTATGAAACGGCATCCCGAAATCATCAAGGGGGAGCCGGGCAAGCCCACGATAGTCTTCTTCGTCGGCTGCATGACCAACTTCGTCTATACCGAGATCGGCGAAGCGACGCTCGCGCTGTTCCGACACCTGGGGTGCACCGTGATCATCCCCCAGGGGCAGCAGTGCTGTGGCCTGCCCGGCATGTCCGGCGGCGACCTGGAGACGGTGCGCGAACTGGCCGAGCAGAACCTTGCCGCCATCGAGAAACATGAGGCGGATTACGTGATGACCGCCTGCGCCACCTGCGGCGGCGCGCTGCACAAGCTCTACCCGCTGGTGATAGGGAAGCGGAACCCGGAACTGAAGGCGCGGCTCCAGGCGGTCGCGGATAAAACGGTGGATGCGGCGGTCCTCTTGCAGAAGCTGGGACTGCACCCGGAAGAGACCGGCACCGGCCAGCGTTTGCGCGTCACCTACCACGACCCCTGCCACCACAGGACCGCCGGCATCGCGAAGCAGCCGCGCGCCCTGCTCAAGGAGACCCCCGGGCTCGACCTGGTGGAGATGGAAGGGGCCGACCGCTGCTGCGGACTGGGCGGCACCTTCAACGTCTACCACTACGAGAGCTCCCTCGACATCAACGCCGGCAAGAGCAAGGCGATCATCGACACCGGCGCCGACGCCGTGGTCACCGGCTGCCCCGGCTGCATCATGCAGCTCTCCGACGGCCTAAAACAGGCAGGAGATAAAACGAGGGTATTGCATACCGTCGAGCTTCTGGCCCGCAAAATCAGGCGCTGACAGGAAACCCCTGTCAGCCCCCTCCCCCCTCCTTTTTAGCCCCACTTTAGAACCCTACGTATTTCCGACAGTTTGCCTGTATACATTCTTTTTCTTATTGACAAAAGCCAAGCAAAACCTTATGAAAGGTACGCGCCTAAAAAGTAAAACAATAGTTCGTTTTACTAAGTCTCATTAGCCGTTGCGGCGCACCCAGGCCAGGTTAAATCAGCCCGAAATCTCATTTAGCCAAAATGAAATTTCGGGAACTGTTCGATAGACTAAGGAAGATCCACCTGCCCGGCCAAAACGTACCTCTCTTAGCGTCACACCCCCTTCAGATTCGCTAAATACCTGCAATAGAGCAGCATCTACCCTCCGGCGCCCCCAGGACCCCGCATACCTCGGCAGCCGGCGGACACCGTCTCCTTGCCCTCCGCTTTAAGGGAGACTAAAAAAATCCTCCACAAGGAACGGCGTTTTTCACCGTCCGGAGGTTGACGTTTTCGATAACTGACGAACTTTCGTAACAGTTTTTTAATATCAACGCCAGGAGGAAGTAGATGAACTTCGCAGCACCCCCCAAACAGATGCAAAATCCCACAGCCCGGAAGGATGCCAACAATGTCGAATAAAATGATCAAGCCCTCATTGAAGAATCCGTTTGACGTAGCGGAGAAGGTCGAGTTCAACATCCCCGGCGAGATTTCCCGCGCCACGGGCGGCTACGAAGAGGCGATGAAGGAAGGTTACGACCTGATCCAGCGCCCCATCAAGTCGGTGAGCATCGACCAGATCGAGAAACAGCACTTTAAAAAGCGCATGACCGTTTGGGAAAGGATCCGCGTCCTGACCGAGGCCGAGCCCAACATCCTGTTCCAGAACTGGGGCAAGAACCTGGACGGCGCCTCGCTGGTGACCGGCATCCTGAACATCCACGGCCGCGACGTCGCGGTGTACGGCCACGATTTCACCGTGCGCGCCGGCTCCATGGACGCCACCAACGGCAACAAGCTGGCCCGCCTCTTCTACATGGCGGGCGAGAAGGGGATCCCGGTCATCGGCATGAACGACTCCGCGGGCGCCTTCGTTCCGGCGGGCGTGGGCGGCCTGGACGGCTACGCCGAGGCCTTCACCGCGCTCAGGAAGATCTCCGGCGTGGTTCCCTCCATCATGTGCATGTTCGGCTTCAACGCCGGCGGCGGCTCCTACCTGCCGCGCCAGGGGAGCTTCGTGATTCAGCCCAAGGACACCTTCTTCGGCCTCACCGGCCCGGGCGTCGTGAAAAGCGTGCTCGGCGAGGACGTCACCCCGGAAGATCTCGGCGGACCCAAGGTGCACGGGCAGTCCGGCGTCGCCGACCTGACCGTCGAGGACGAGGTCGGGGCGCTCAGGACCGCGATCATGCTGCTCAACTACATCCCGGACAACAACTCCGTGATGGCCCCCTACCAGGAGACCAGCGATCCTTTGGACCGTAAGACCTGGGAGATCAACACGCTCCTCAAGAAGGCCTTCAACTCCCCGACCGGCTTCAACACGCCGTTCGACGTCTCCATCATCATCCAGCAGATCTGCGACCACGGCGACTACTTCGAGATGCAGCGGGACCGCGCCCGCAACGTCGTCACCGCCTTCGGCCGCCTGGGCGGCAACGTGGTCGGCTTCGTCGCCAACAACTCCGCCGTCGACTCCGGCCAGATCGACTGCGACGCGGCCTACAAGATCGCCCGCTTCAACCGCTTCTGCAACATCTACAACATCCCGATGATCTTCATGGAGGACACCACCGGCTTCCTCCCGGGTCGCGAGCAGGAGGCCCGCGGCATCGTCCAGGCCGGCCGCGCCATGCTCGACTCCATCGTCGACATCCGCACCCCGCGCATCCTGCTGATCCTCAGGAACGCCTACGGCGGCGCCTACGCCTCCTACAACAACTACCCGACCGGCGCCGACCTGGTGCTCGCCCTCCCCACCACCCGCCTCGCGGTCATGGGGCCGGCAGGCAAGGAGTTCGTCTACAAGGACGAACTGAGAAAGATCAGGAACGCCGTCATCGAGCGCGTCAAGCGCGGCACCCAGGAGAGGGTCGAAGCCGGCGTCAAGCCGGAGCTCGCCAAGGCCGACGCCGAGAAGGAGGCCGCCGACTGGCTCAAGGCCGAGGAGGCGCTCCTCAACAGCCGCTACGAGAAAGAGCTGATGAACCCGAAAGAGGCCCTCTCCCTGGGCTCCATCTCCTCGCTGGTCATGCCGACCGACCTGAGGAAGGTGCTCGGTGAGAACATCAACTTCTTCCTGCGTCACTACAAACCGGGCCCGATGCAGTCCGTACAAAGGGAGTTCCACTAATGGCGACTACTGATATGGGAATTGGAATCGCGCAGGGGGGGAGCCTGGCTCCCGAGACGGCTGGATTCGGGCAGGGCGCGCTGGCGCGCCAGGGTGCCCGCCCCTCGTCCGCGCTTTATAACGTAACGGAGATGAAATCGATGGCACACACGTCCGACCAATACACCAAGAACCCGATGATCCACCGGGACCGCAGGCTTTCCCTGTCGCCCTCCGCCTGGGTCCGCTCCTTCGCCTGCGAGGATCTCAAGCCGCTCATCGTCTGCCGCGGACCGATCCGCAAGGAGGCCATGGACGTCTACCAGGAGATGGGGATCACCCACTACGGCATCCTCCTCTCCGAGAAGGACTCCATCGTCTACCCGAACGCGCTCGCCCCGGAGCTGCGCACCCTGACCGACTCCACCCGCGTGCACCGCGTGCCCGACTACACCGGCGCCAGCAAGGAGGAGCGCGTCGAGCGCATCCACCAGATCATCGGCATCGCGCTCGATAACGGCTACAACGCCATCTTCGCCGGCTACGGCTTCATGGCCGAGGACGACGAGTTCGTCGGCGCCATCGAGAAGGCGGGGCTGAATTTCATCGGCCCCTGCGCCGCCACCCAGACCGGCGCCGGCAAGAAGGACGAGGCGAAGCGTACCGCCCTCTCGGTCAACGTCTCGGTCACCCCCGGTATCGACAACGTCACCGCCCGCACCCTGGTGAAAAAGCACGGCAGCCGCGAGAAGCTCCTGGCCCTGGTGGCCTCCGACGGGCTCGAGTGCGACGCCAAGGTGCTCGCCGACGAGAAGCTCTCCCTGGAGGACCTCGCCGACCACATTCTGTACGCCTCCTACAACAAGGGGATCGACCTCTTCTCCATCGAGGAGCTCTGCGCCCAGGTCGAGGCCGAGTGCGCCGCCATGCTGAAGAAGCACCCGCAGTCCCGCGTCCGCCTCAAAGCCATCGGCGGCGGCGGCGGCAAGGGGCAGCGCCTCTTGGGGGCCGATCTGCTGAACAAGAAGAACGCCTCCGATGCCGATATCGCCAAGGCGGCTTCCGAGGCCCCGGGCCTGGTGCGCGAGATCCTCAACGAGGTGAAGGCCAACGGCGTGGGCGACAACAAGAACGTCCTGGTCGAGCTCAACATCGAGCAGACCAGGCACAACGAGATCCAGCTCTTGGGTAACGGCGACTGGTGCATCGCCCTGGGCGGCCGCGACTGCTCCCTGCAGATGCACGAGCAGAAGCTCCTCGAGGTGTCGGTGACCCAGGAAGGGCTCATGACCGCCATCGAGGAGGCCAAGGCCGCCGGCCGCAAGGCCGAGGTGAAGGCCCTCGAGAGCGACCTCAAGGTCCTGAAGAGGATGGAGGAGGAATCCGAGCGCTTCGGCAAGGCGGTAGGTCTTGACTCCGCCTCCACCTTCGAGTGCATCGTGGACCGCGACCGCCACTACTTCATGGAGGTCAACACGAGGATCCAGGTGGAGCACCGCGTCACCGAGCTCTGCTACGCGCTCAAGTTCGTCAACCCGGAGGACCCGAACGACTTCTTCGTGGTGGAGAGCCTGGTCGAGGCGATGGCCATCCTTGCCCGGCACCGGAAACGGGTTCCCAAGCCGCAGCGTTTCGTCCGGATGAACGCGGCCGTCGAGGCGCGTCTGAACGCAACCGACGCCTCCCTCTCGCCGCACGCCGGCGGCATGATCCGCTACTGGTCCAAGCCGATCGAGGGGGAGATCCGCGACGACCAGGGGATCAGCATGCTGAACCCCGACACCGGCATCTTCATGAAATACAAGGTGGCCGGCGCCTATGACTCCAACATCGCGCTCCTGCTCACCACCGGCGAGGACAGGAAAACGAGCTACGACAAGATGTCCGAGGTGCTGCGCGCCACCACCCTGCGCGGCTCCGACCTCGCCACCAACCTTGAGTTCCACTACGGCCTGGTGAACTGGTTCCTGGGCAGGAACGTGATGGCGAAGCCCACCACCCGCTTCGTGGTTCCCTACCTGACCCTGGTGGGAACGCTCAAGGAAGAGGCCAACAAGCTCGACCCGGTCTACGCCTTCCTGCAGATGAAGAAGCACTACGCCAAGCGTGTCGCCGAGGCGTACGCCGAGCCCGAGGTCCAGGCCAAGGAATCCAAGAACATGGCTTCGCTTCTGGACCGCAAGGGGACCCTGATCATCCGTCCCATCGAGCGACTCCTGGGCGACCCGCACCTGCTCTCCGGCTGGCTCTCCATCAACACCAAGAACTTCAGGATCGACAACGGCAAGGTGGTCTGGCTGAGAAACCCGGTGGGTGTCCTGAACGAGACCTACGAGTACCTGCACATGAACCACAGGCCGCACAAGCCGGCCGCCGAAATCATCTGGAGCCACGACAACGAGCTCTTGCAGCAGGCGCTTAGTTTCTCCAAGACCCTGCGCGAGCACTTCGGTCTCGCCCGCGACGAGTACTTCACGCTGAACGAGATCGTGAACAAGGAGGAGCCGCAGGGTGGCTTCGACGCCGACACCTGGCAGCAGATCCGCTCCGCCCACTTCGGCTACGAGGCGGGCCTCGAGCTCCTGGGCATGCTGTTCCTGGTGGGGCAGAACACCAAGTTCTGGGATCTGCGCGTCGAGGAAGACCTGGAGATCACCATCCCCGAGTACCTGAACGATCCCGAGCTGCAGGCCCGCATGAAGAAGATCCTGGTCCCGCCGCCGGCCACCAAGGCCGACGAGATCGTCGCCGCCTGCGGCGGCATGTACTACGGGCAGGAAGCCCCGGGCATGCCCCCCTTCGTCAGCGAGGGGATGCACTTCGAGAAGGGGCAGCCGCTCTACATCATCGAGGTCATGAAGATGTTCAACAAGGTGTACGCGCCCTTCGCCGGGACCATCGACAAGATCCTGGTCACCTCGGGCGACGGCACCATCGTCTCGAAAGGTCAGCCGCTCTTCAAGGTCACCCCGGACGAGAAGTTCGTCGAAGTCGACGTGAACGCCGTGGAGAAGGAGAAGCGCGCCGTCACCTCCGACTACCTGAAGGCGGTCCTCTAAGGCAGGACGCGAAAAGGGCTCCGGATGTCGCTATCCGGAGCCCTCTGATCATCCGCTGACCCCGCCCACGAGGCAGGGTCAGTTGTTTTTTTTCGGGCCGCCTATGCCGCGGCGAAGCAGATGTTGTCGGAGGAGAGAGCCTCCAGGAACGAGTCGGCCAGCGGATCCTTGACGATGGCCATCATGCCGTGGTTGACGGACCAGGTGGTGCCGCAGGTGGGGCATTCCTTCAAGTCCTCGTTGAAGGCGCCGGAGCGAAGGTCCATGGCGTTTTGTTCGTGGTTCTTACATACCGGGCATTGCATCTGGGGTTCTCCTCTTGCCCTCTGCGGGGCGCTCATGATTTTTTTGGTCGCCAAGAAATATATGGGCGCCGCAGTTGTTTTACAAGTGAAAAATCCGCAAAAGCGCTGGTAAAACATTATGTTATCCGGTTTTTACTGTTTTGTATGACAAATCGGGATTTTAAAATTTGCCGCGAAAATAAAACACGGCAAAACACCCCGGGGCGAGACTGCGTCACTAACATACTGTTTTTACGTAGTAGCTTTGATTTAAATCAGCATTATAAAAATAGAACAACGCCGACTCTCCATTCGGCAGCATCTCGGCAGCACGGTTAAGAAAAAATAATTCACTTTCACGAAAATTTAGCGTAAACAAAAGACGTCTTTCGCAAGCTTCATTCTGTTATCACAACTTTGTACCGCCAGGAGAGCAACATGAGCATTTCTGAAAAGAAACAGGCATGGCAGGCAACCGTAGAGAAGAGCATGGCCAAGGCGCCGGAGCGCAGGAGCTCTTTTAAAACAAGCTCCGACAACGAACTCGAGCGTTGTTACGCGCCGCAGTTCGACTACCCGGGCTACGAGGAGAACCTGGGCTTCCCGGGTCAGTTCCCGTTCACCCGCGGGGTGCAGCCGACCATGTACCGTGGCAGGTTCTGGACCATGCGTCAGTACGCCGGCTTCGGCAACGCGGCGGAGTCCAACGAGCGCTACAAGTACCTGCTTTCCGCCGGCCAGACCGGCCTCTCCATCGCCTTCGACCTCCCGACCCAGATGGGCTACGACTCCGACGCCTCCATGAGCCGCGGCGAGGTGGGCAAGGTCGGGGTCGCCATCGACTCCCTGGCGGACATGGAAGTCCTCTTCGACGGCATCCCGCTGGACAAGGTCTCCACCTCGATGACCATCAACTCCACGGCGTCCATCCTGCTCGCCATGTACATCGCGGTGGCCGAGAAGCAGGGGGTGACCCCGGACAAGATCTCGGGCACCATCCAAAACGACATCCTCAAGGAGTACATGGCGCGCGGCACCTACATCTACCCCCCCAAGGAGTCGATGCGCATCATCACCGACATCTTCGCCTACTGCAAGGACAACGTCCCCAAGTGGAACACCATCTCCATCTCCGGCTACCACATCCGCGAGGCGGGCTCGTCCGCGGTGCAGGAAGTGGCCTTCACCCTTGCCGACGGCATCGCCTACGTCGAGGCGGCGGTCAAGGCCGGTCTTGACGTGGACGAGTTCGCGCCGCGGCTCGCCTTCTTCTTCAACGCCCACAACAACCTCCTGGAGGAGGTTGCCAAGTTCCGCGCCGCCCGCCGCATGTGGTCCCGCATCATGCGCGAGCGCTTCAAGGCGAAGGACCCGCGTTCCCAGATGCTGCGCTTCCACACCCAGACCGCCGGCTGCACCCTGACCGCACAGCAGCCCGACAACAACATCATGCGCGTCACCCTGCAGGCGCTGGCCGCGGTCCTTGGGGGCACCCAGTCGCTGCACACCAACTCCCGCGACGAGGCGCTGGCGCTTCCCACCGAGGAGTCGGTGCGCATCGCGCTCAGGACCCAGCAGGTAATCGCCTACGAGTCCGGCGTCGCCGACTCCATCGACCCCCTGGCCGGTTCCTTCCTGGTCGAGTCGCTCACCGACCAGATCGAGCAACAGGCGATGGCCTACATCGAGAAGATCGACTCGCTGGGCGGCGCGGTCGAGGCGATCTCCCGCGGCTTCCAGCAAAAGGAGATCCAGGATTCCGCCTACGCCTACCAGCGCTCCATCGAGAAGGACGAGACCATCATCGTCGGCGTGAACAAGTTCACTGTCGAGGAGGGCGCTCCCCAGGGGCTCCTCAAGGTCACCGACGAGGTCGAGGTGAAGCAGAAGGAGGCCCTCACCGCCATGAAGGCCAAGCGCGACAGCGCCCAGGTGGAGAAGACGCTCAAGGCGCTGGAACAGGCGGCCAAGGGTACCGACAACCTCATGCCGTACATCCTCGACGCGGTGAAAAGCTACGCCACCCTGGGCGAGATCGCCAACGTCATGCGCGGCGTCTTCGGCGTGCACCGCGAAACCGTGGTGCTTTAAAATACGACGCGGCAAGTTCCTGCCGGAACGGCGCAGTTCGTTCCGGCAGGAACCGTAACATCGCAAAGCTTCGTTCTTTTCAACGGCAGTACTGTTTCGGTCACAGCATATCAACTTGCCGCATCACATCCCTCTACACTTTGTCATAGAGTTTCTTCACGAATTGTCACCTGCCCGTAACGTAACTTTTTCATTACCGTTGCTTGCATTTTGATGATTCTTCGATATTATCTGTCACCGTCAGATAGCTTTTGACGCACCTATCAGAGGACCGCACATGCTCACGAAGATCAACCACCTGGGTATAGCCGTAACTTCCATCGAAGAAGCAATCCCATTCTATAGGGACACGCTGGGGATGAACTTCTCCGGCATCGAAGAAGTACCTAGCCAGTTAGTGAAAGTCGCCTTTCTCTCCATAGGAGAATCCAAGATAGAACTTCTGGAACCGACTTCCCCGGACAGTCCCGTCGCCAAGTTCCTCGAGAAAAACGGCCCGGGGGTGCACCACGTGGCGTACGGAGTGAAGGACATCGAAGCCACCATCGCCAGACTCATCGCCGGGGGCACCAGGATGATCGACGCCACCCCCAGAAATGGCGCTCACGGGGCGCGCATCGCCTTCCTTCATCCCAAGAGCAGCAACGGCGTCCTCACCGAACTGTGTGAATCGCACGAGGACAGTCACTAAAACATGCGCCTTCCTGTATCTAATGAGTGTAGTTTTTTTCTGTTGACATTTGTTTGAAAAATAATATAGTGGCCTCAGATTTATATAACACCGGTTTGCTCATTGGGATAGGCTGTACAGGCTGATCTGCGTGACCTTCTACGCAAATGTCGAGGAGACAATCATTGCTGACTCAAAACAGCCCGAGGACCACGAAGAGGAGCTCTTGACTTCACCCTGTTCATTAGCAGCGGCTGACTCAAGAGCTCTTTCTTTATAGTGAGACTGCGCCTTCGCCGTGTGGCGAATTGACAGTACAGCAGGAACTTCAATCGCGTTGTAACAAACAAACCAGGAGGTAGACGATGAGCTTTCAAAAGAAATTGCTTGCATTCGCAGCAGTCAGCGCTCTGAGCGCAGCAACCGCCGTTCCGGCAATGGCGCTGGAGAACGAGTTCCACGGTATGTTCAAATTCATGGGCTACCAGACCAACGCCCTCGCCGGCGGCGACACTGGGGATATCCTCCGTAAGGATGCACACTCCGGCTTCTTCGCCGAGCAGCGCGCCCGCATCATGTACATCGCCAAAGCCAACGACAACCTGAAGCTCGTCACCCACTTCGAACTCGACACCCGTTTCGGCGGCATCGCAAACAGCCACACCGGTACCTCCAGCTACAAGGGCACCACCGGCAACGACGGCGGCCAGCTCGATGCCGACTCCCTCACCCTTGAGACCAAGAACATCTACCTCGACTTCAACGAGCCGGCTACCGGCGCCAACTTCAAGGTTGGTATGCAGCCCTGGGCCGATGCCTACGGCAGCCTCTTCCTGCTCGCCGACATGACCGGCGCCATCGGCACCAAGAAGGTCGACAACTTCACCGGCCAGCTCGGCTGGTTCCGCTTCGACGACAACACCCTCGCCAACGACAAGACCGGCCCGGGCCAGTTCACTGCCGACCTGATCGTCGCCGACGGCAAGTTCGCCGTCAACAAGGACATCACCGTAGGCGCCACCTACTACAACGTGCAGAACGACACCGGCCTCGCTCCGGCATACGAACTGCTGCACATGGTCGGCGTCAACGCTGACCTCAACGTCGGTCCGGCCAACATCAAGCCGTTCGCCGCCTATCAGTGGGGCGATCAGAACTCGGCTAAAGACATCAGCGCTTACATGGCTGGTGCTGTAGCCAAGGTCAAGACCGGCCCGGGCGCTGTCAACCTCTCCGGCTTCTACCTCTCCGGCGACAAGGGCGGCACCAACAACAACGCATTCCAGACCATCGCTGCCAGCACCACCTACTTCAACCCGGCTAACATGTGGATCCTCGTTCGCCCGAACCAGGCTATCAACACCTCCACCTCCCTCACCGGCAACGACCTGACCGTTGGCGGCCGCGGCGCCATCGGCGTCTTCGGCGGCTACGAGGGCGCCATGGGCAAGACCTTCTACAACGCCAACGTTGGCTACCTGAGGACCGCAGAGGCGCGCGGCACCGAGAAGAAGTCCCTCGGCACCGAGGTCAACGCCCAGGTCGGCTACAAGATCTACGACAACCTGAGCGCCAGCGTTGCTGCCGCTTACGTCTTCCTCGGCGACGCCCTGAGCAGCAAAACCACTGCCGACAGGATCGCAGGCTACGCTCAGACCGCCGACGCTGACAACCCGTACCTGTTCAACGTGCAGCTGAGCTACGCGTTCTAAACATCCTGTCCCGCCGCCTCATGGCGGGAGCGCAAACAGCTGAATCAGCAAGCCGGAGGGGCGACTCTCCGGCTTGTTTTTTTCAACGTCTCGGGTGCCTGTGCCGCCCCGCCCCTCTTTCCGCCTCTGTGACATCCATCGAGCCTCCCCCCGCAATGGCTCATCAAACAGCTGAGCCAGTCCCCGCCTGCTTCAAAGGATTTTTCACCGCCGTGTTGACAAGAAGACCTTCTATGGTTCAATCATTATGCCTTTCTAATCACCTTACCAAAAGGAGCTAACGTATGAGAAAGATGGCAATGATGCTGGCTGCAGGCCTTTTTATGCTGTCTTCGGTACCGGCTTACGCCCAGACAGCGGCGGACCAGAAGGACGAATGCCTGTTGGCGTCGCGAAACTGCATGAACCAGGTCGACGACATTCAGCAGCGCATCCATAAGCTGAACAAGGAGATCCAGAAGGGAACCAGGGTCTACAGCCCCCAGGAACTGAGAAAACTGCAGGACAAGCTCAAGGAAGCGGATGACATCCTGCGCAACCTGGAAAGGCCTGACAGCTAACAGGCAGCGTCCCGCCAAAGCGCAACGGCCACAAGAGACCCGTCGGTAAAGGAGCGGACCATGAAAAGGGCGATACTGGTAGTTACGGGAGCTTTGTTGATGGCGACCAGCACGGGCGTGTACGCCGAGCAGACACCGGCCGAGAAGGACGAGTGCCTGCTCTTGTCGCAAAAATGCAAGGACCAGGTCGACGACATCTTCACGCGGATGCAGCGCCTGGACAAGGAGATCCAAAAGGGAACCAGGGTCTACACCCCGCAGGAACTTAAACAGCTGCGCCAGAAACTCGCTGAAACCCAGGAGATGCTCCGGGACATGGAAAAACCCGGGCGCTGACACCTCTGCCTGCCCGGGATGAGCCGAAAAAAGAGGCGGACCGACGGTCCGCTTTTTTTGTGGGAGCATCCTGCCGGAAACTGCGCTGAAAGCGCCTCCGCGGCAGCTGAAACCGTTTGACTAATGAGGACCGCTCTGCGATAATTCGGCGTCTTAAATCCCCACCGAAAAGCGGAGCAATCAATGAAAAGATCACTCGTCGCGACCCTGATTCTCCTGGGCACGCTGCTGGCGGCCGCTGCGGCCTCAGCCTCAACCATCCGCGCCTATATCGCCGAATTCACCGTCTCCCCCGCCGACAACGGCAACCTGAAAAACACCCTGCAGCGCCTGCTGGCTACGCGCCTGGCCGGCGACGGCATCGTGACCGTCGACACCCCCGCCGAGGCCGATGTCATCGTCTCGGGCAGCTACACCACGCTGGGTAAAATGTTCAGCCTGGACGCCATCGCCAAAAGCGCCGCTGGCAAGCAGCTTGGCACCGCCTTCGAACAGGGCGAGAGCATGGACGTGCTCATTCCCGCCGTGGGCAAGGTTTCCGGCAAACTAAAGGGGGACATCGTCAAGCAGTTCCAGCCCGCAGCGGCAGCGCTCCCCGAGGCGCCCGCCAAGGCCCCGCGCGCCGACATCGTGAGGCCGTCGGTCGCCCAGGAGGTGATCAAGGCGCCTGCTTCCTCCGAGATCGTGCGCAGCGAGGCAACCGCCGGCTGGATCAGCCAGCGCCTTCCCGGCGTGTACAGCGGCGTCGCCACCTGGGGCACCAAGGACTTCGTGACCGCCGACGACAAGGGCATCCACCTGTACCGTCCCGGCGGGAAGCTTGATCTGGTCACCGAGGTCATCCTCCCCGACCGCATGAAGATACTGGCGTTGGACGCCATGGGACCGGAGGCCAACGGACGGGTCCTGGTGTTCGTGACCATCATGGACCGCGAGAGCATCTCCTCCAGGATCTATGCCCTGCAGAACGACACGCTGAAGGTGGTCGCCGAGGACATCCCCTACATGTTCCGCACCATCGCCCCCTACGGCGGCGCCAAGAAACTCTACGCCCAGCAGATGGGGCGCAACGACGACTTCTACGGCGACGTCTACGAGGCGAGCATCGTCGACAAGGGGGTGAAGCTCAGCAACCCGATCAAGATGCCGCGCTTCGCCAACATCTTCAACTTCAACCTGTTCCGCGACCAGTCCGGCAAGAGCTACCTGGCCACCTTCAGCGACAGCGGCTACCTCCTGGTTTACTCCGACACCGGCGAGGAACTCTGGAGAAGCTCCGACAAGTTCGGCGGCTCCGAGACCTACTTCCAGCGCAGGGACTGGGAGAACGAGAGAACCAACATGACCCCGTTCCGCACCCGCTTCATCGAGCAGCGCATCACGGTGACCGAGAAGGGGGAGATCCTGGTGCCGCAGAACTCTGGCTTCTTCGTACTGGGGAACCTGCGCTCCTACTCGAAGTACTCCGTGGTGAACTTCGCCTGGAACGGCTCCTCCCTGGAGGAGAAGTGGCGCACCAAGCAGAGCCAGAACTACCTGGCCGACTACTCCTACAACCCGGCCTCCAAGGAACTGGTCCTGCTCGAGGTGGCCCAGAAGGATACCTTCGGGGGCAAGGGTGGCTCCGTGGTGCGGCTGCTCGGCATCGAATAGCCTGAAGGCGGGGGGAATGTCTTGACTTCCCCCCGCCATACTGTTACGATTCCTCGTTTTTTGCCACCTTTTGCCGGACTGCCGGTACCCCCGGACGTTAGGACGACCCGTGACCAACCCCGCATGCATTGAAGCGCCCCTCCCCAAAGGGGTAAGCGATTTTCTCCCGGAAACTGCCGACAAGATCACCTTCATCGCCGACAGCATCCACCGAGTCTTCGAACTCTGGGGCTTCCGGCGTATGATCACCCCGCTGCTCGAGTTCGAGGACGTACTGGCCCTCGGCATGGGCGACGAACTGCGCAGCAAGACCTTCCGCTTCGACGACCGCCAGACCGGAAGACTGTTGGCCATCCCGCCCGACATCACGCCGCAGGTTGCGCGCATCGTCGCCACCAGGATGCACTCGCTTCCCCTGCCCCACCGCATCTATTATTCCGGCCGCGTGCTCAGGCAGGCGCAGATGCAGTCAGGCAGGAGCCGCGAGATCTTCCAGTCCGGCGTCGAGCTGATCGGCCTCAATTCGCCCGAGGCGGACGCCGAGATGGTGGCAATGGCCGTGGAGGTTCTCAAGAACCTCGGCTTCACCGGTTTCAAGATCGACCTCGGGCAGGTGGATTTCTACCGCGGCATCATGGACGCCTCCGGGCTCTCCCGCGAGGTGCAGCGGCAGCTGCAGGAAGCGATCAGCAAGAAGGAAGTGACCGCCGTGCGCTCCATCCTGGAGGCGGCCGGCGCTCCCGACCGGGTCAAGGAAGAGATCGCGCTCCTCCCGAGGCTCTACGGCGGCCGCGAGGTGCTCAAGGAAGCCGCCCGCATCGCCGGCAACGAGCGTTCGCGCAAGGCCCTGGAGAACATCACCCAGGTGGTGGAGATCCTCGACATCTACGGCGTCGCGGACCACCTCACCATCGACCTGGGCGAGATCCGCGGCCTTGACTACCACACCGGCATCACCTTCGAGGGGTTCGTCCCCGGTATCGGCGAGGCGGTCTGCAGCGGCGGGCGCTACGACGACCTCACCGCCAAGTACGGCTACCCGGCGCACGCCACCGGGTTCGCCTTCAACATCCTCGCTCTTTTGGCCAGCATGGCCAAGCGGCCGGAGGTCGAGGCATCCAGCAGCCGCGACTTCCTGGTCTTCAACAGGAAAGACGAGCGCCGCGAGGCGCTGGAAGTGGCGCAGAAACTGAGAAGCCTCGGCTTCACCTGCGCCAGGGACATCATCAAGCGCGACTTCGAGAGCTCGCTTGAGTACGCGAAGAAGATGGACATCCGGATGCTTTTGGTGATCGGTGCCGAACAGTGCGCGGCCGACCAGCTTTACCTGGTCAGGGTCGCCGACCGTCGCGCCATAACCGTGGGCAAGCAGGAGTTGTTCGATAAGGGACTCGATTTGAAATTCGATCTGCAAGGGGAGAATCATGGCTAACGTCGTTGTAATTGGTGCCCAGTGGGGCGATGAGGGCAAAGGCAAGGTCGTCGACATCTATACGGAGTACGCCGACGACGTGGTACGTTACCAGGGCGGCAACAACGCCGGCCACACGCTGGTGGTGGGCGACGAGAAGGTCATCCTGCACCTGATCCCGTCCGGCATCCTGCACGAGGGGAAGCGCTGCGTGATCGGCAACGGCGTCGTGCTCGACCCGGAAGTCTTCATCATGGAGATCACCCGTCTCAAGAGCAACGGCTACCTGAAAGATGACAGCATGCTGCTTCTCTCAGAGGCGCTGCACATCATCATGCCGTACCACAAGCGGATCGACATCGCCCGCGAAAGGAACTCCGGCGCCAAGAAGATCGGCACCACCGGCCGCGGCATCGGCCCCGCCTACGAGGACAAGATCGGCCGCAGGGGCATCCGCCTCATGGACCTTCTGGACGAGAAGGCCTTCACCCGCAAGGTGAAGGAGGTGCTCGACGAGAAGAACCTGATCCTCACCCAGCTCCTGGGCGACCAGCCCTTCACCTTCGAGGAGATCTATACCGAGTACATGGGGTACGCGGAGACGCTGAGAAAGTACGCGGCCGACACCTCGCTCATCCTGCACAAGGACATCAAGGCGGGCAAGAGCCTGCTATTCGAAGGCGCCCAGGGCACCCTGCTCGACGTCGACCACGGCACCTACCCGTACGTCACCTCCTCCTCCACCTGCTCAGGCGGCGCCTGCACGGGGAGCGGCGTCTCCCCGAGGGAGATCCACGAGGTAATCGGCATCTCCAAGGCCTACGCCACCCGCGTGGGGAGCGGCCCGTTCCCGACCGAGCTCCTCGACGAGACCGGCGAGGCGCTGCGCCAGGCCGGCCGCGAGTTCGGCTCCACCACCGGCCGTCCGCGTCGCTGCGGCTGGTTCGACGCCCTGGTAGCCCGCTACGCGGTGCGCGTGAACGGCCTCTCCGGCATCGCCATCACCAAGCTCGACGTCCTCACCGGCCTTGACACCATCAAGGTCTGCACCGGCTACAAGTACCAGGATCAGATCCTGGACGAGATCCCGGCCAGCCTCGAGGTGATGGAGCAGTGCACCCCGGTGTACGAGGAACTCCCCGGCTGGAGCGAGGACATCACCGGCGCCAAGAGCATCGCCGAGCTGCCCAAGAACGCCCAGGACTACGTGAAGCGCGTCGAGGCGCTCTCCGGCGCCCCGGTGGTTCTGGTTTCGGTAGGCCCGCGCCGCAGCGAAACCATCGTGCTCAGGAACCCGTTCGAGCGCGTCTGATTTTTTAATAAAAAGTGTTGACTGGCAGAAATCGATTTGCTATAAGGTTGTTCTTGCTTCGCTGCACTGTTTGAGCCGCTAGCTCAGTTGGTAGAGCACCTGACTTTTAATCAGGTGGTCGTTGGTTCGATCCCAACGCGGCTCACCACGTCCCCATCGTCTAGCCCGGCCCAGGACACCGCCCTTTCACGGCGGCGACGCCGGTTCAAATCCGGCTGGGGACGCCACTCAAACAAACAGCGCTTGTGCCTCGGCACAAAGCTTAAGCGAGCCGCTAGCTCAGTTGGTAGAGCACCTGACTTTTAATCAGGTGGTCGTTGGTTCGATCCCAACGCGGCTCACCACCCTTTCTTCACTGTCGCTTGACTGGGCCTTGCGACAGCCCCCCAGCCCTGACGGGACGGGATGCAACAATTCGGTCCCATCGTCTAGTGGTTAGGACACCGGCCTTTCACGTCGGTAACAGGGGTTCAAGTCCCCTTGGGATCACCATCAACGGAAAAGGCCGCTCTCCCAAGGGAAGCGGCCTTTTCTCATTCCTGCCTTCGGCTCCTATCCTTTCCAGCCTCACTCTTCCTTCTTGCCCGGCCAGACCTTCATACAGTAGGGGCACTCCTGCACCTCGTACGGCACCGTGTCGCGCAACTGCTCCTGCTCGCGGACAGCTGCACATCCCTTGGCTACCGGGTAGGTGTGGATGGTATTGTGCTTGATGAAGTAAAGCATGACCTTCCTCCTTTGCCTGCAACAGATTTCCGGTGACAGCGCCACCAATTGAAGAGTAGGGTAAACAACCCTGTTGTCAACAGTGCCAAAGTCATTTACAAGAGTGGTGCGAAACGAGATATTGTCACGCGCCCGGCGCACTGCCAGTAACCAATGGGATCCCCTTGCTATGACATCCAGCGTTGAGGCGGCAAACTTCCAGCAATCGGTGTTGCGGCACCGACCGTTCCGGTTTTTCTGGCTGGCGCGTGTCTGTTCTTCGATCGCCTTGCAGATGCAGGCGGTCGCCGTGGGGTGGCAGATCTACGCCCTGACCGGCTCGGTCTTCTACCTGGGACTGGTCGGCCTCGCCCAGTTTCTCCCCATGTTCCTGCTGACCCTGGCCGTCGGCCACGTCGCCGACCGCTACGACAGAAGGCGCATCGCCCGCGCCTGCCAGGTGCTGGAAGGTCTCGCGCTGGCACTCCTCGCTTTCGGCTCCCACGGCGGCTGGCTCGGCAAGGACGCCATCCTGGCCATCGTGTTCGTGGCGGGGGCGCTGCGCGCCTTCGAGGGACCGACCATGCTGGCGTTGGTACCGTGGCTGGTGCCGCAGGAACTGATCCCGCGCGCCTCGGCCTGGTCCGCCTCCGCCAACCAGACCGCCAGCATTGCCGGCCCGGCCCTGGGCGGCCTTCTCTACGCCCTTGGCCCCACCACGGTCTACGCGAGCGCCGCCCTTCTTTTCTTCGCGGCGAGCCTGCTCCTCTCCCGGATCCGCCTCGACCGCGCACCCGCCCCGCGCGAACCGGCCACGGTGCGCTCCCTCTTCGCGGGGATCGCCTTCATCAAGAGCCGCCAGGAGATTCTGGGGGCCATCTCGCTCGATCTCTTCGCCGTGCTCCTTGGGGGCGCGACCGCCCTGCTCCCCGTCTTCGCCCGGGACATCCTGCACACCGGCCCCCTTGGCCTGGGATTCCTGCGCGCGGCACCCGCCATGGGGGCGCTCGGGGTCTCGCTATTTTTGGCCCGCCGTCCGCTGCGGCACCGGGTCGGGCGCGCCATGTTCCTAAGCGTCTTCCTGTTCGGCATCGCCACGGTGGTCTTCGGCATCTCGACCTCCTTCCCGGTTTCCATGGCGGCCCTGATGGTGCTCGGCGCGGCCGACATCGTGAGCGTCGTGATCCGCGCCTCCCTGGTGCAGATCACGACACCGGACGAAATGCGCGGCAGGGTGAGCGCCGTCAACTCGATGTTCATCGGCACCTCGAACCAACTGGGGGAGTTCGAGTCCGGAGTCACGGCGGCGCTCTTCGGCACGGTGCCGGCGGTATTGATCGGCGGCATCGGCACCATGGTCGTCGTTTTGTTGTGGATGAAGTTCTTTCCGAGGCTACTGCGGGTGGACAAGCTGGGACAGTGAGGCGGGGTCAGGAGAGGGCGCGCACCGGGCAGACGGGGAGGCAGGCGAGGCAACCGTCGCAATCGCGCGGCCTCACCAGCACGGCGTGCTTGCGATAACCGGCGACCTCCAGGGTGAGGAGCCGGCCGGGACAGGCCGCGACGCAGCGGCCGCAGCCGGTGCAGCGGGCGACGTCTATGTCAGGTTTTCTCGTTTTTGTCATAGGCAGGTTTCATCACTGGCTGTGTGGCGCCACGGCACTGGCATGAGGAGTCGAGATCCCGGCGGCCGCCACGGTGACTTTATGACGCAGGCCCTCTATTAGCGGACGCTCAAACCGCTTGCACAGTGCGAAGTTCCCGCATAGAATATCGCAATCGAACCCCAAACTACAAGACAGGAGGCCTCTGCATGAAGAAGATAGGCGTAATACTTTCCGGCTGTGGCGTGCGTGACGGAAGCGAGATCCACGAGGCGGTGCTGACCCTGCTCGCCATCGACAACAGCGGCGCGAAGGCGGTCTGCCTCGCCCCCGACATCGAGCTGGACGAGGTGAACCACCTGACCATGCAGGACACCGGGGCCAAGCGGAGGGTGCTGGTCGAGGCGGCGCGCATCGCGCGCGGTGACATCGCCGACGTGAAAACCGCCAAGGCGGAAGAGCTCGACGCCATCGTCCTTCCCGGTGGTTTCGGCGCCGCCAAGAACCTCTGCAGCTTCGCCTTCGATGGCTCCAAGGGGAGCGTCCAGCCGGACGTGCTCAAGCTCATCCGGGACATGGCTGCGGCCAAAAAGCCGATCTGCGCCATCTGCATCGCCCCGGCCGTGGTGGCCCTCGCGCTGGGCAAGGACCTCGCCCCGAAGCTCACCATCGGCAACGACGCCGGCACCGCCCAGGCCATCAACGGCACCGGCAGCAGCCACGTCGACTGCGCCGCCACCGAGTGCGTCATCGACCGCGACAACCTGATCGTCTCGACCCCCGCCTACATGCTGGCCGGAGGCATCGCCGAGGCGGGCAAGGGGATCGAGAAGGCCATCAAGGCCACCCTGGAGCTGATCAAGTAGCGATCACTCCCCTTTGAAGCGTTCATTAGGGCTTGAACAGTGCGCCGTTTTCACTTAAGATGCCGCTGTTTCATGAACGCTTTTTTTGGGAGGGAACACAGATTATGCGTAAGATGTTACTGCTCTGCGCGGCGGCGCTGCTCCTGGCGGCACCCCTGGCGGGGAACGCCTCCGCGGAAGATCTCAGAGGCAGGATCGCCGTTAGCGGCAAGATCGGCGTGAGCAACCCGGCCGAGTCCGAAGTGGACACCATAAACGGCAGGATGGTGGTTTCCACCGACGCCGGTCTCACCGGCGGGCTCGGCTTCCTGTTCGGCGTCGACGACAACGTCGCCGTCGAGATGGAGGTAAGCCGCACCACCTTCGACGCGTCCAGCTTCGGCGACGCCGACGTGACCGACGTCTCCGTCGGGGCGCAGTACCGCTTCCCCGGCCGGCAGCACGTGGTCCCCTACGTCGGCGCGGGTATCGACGTGCTCATCAACGACCTGGACAAGAAGTACACCAACACCGCCGTCGGCGCCCACGTAAGCGGCGGTATCGACTGCTTCATGAACCGCCAGGTGGCCCTGAACCTCGAGGTGAAAGGTGTCGAGGCCTTCAAGGCGGATGTGGACGGCCCCAACGGGACCGGCAAGTTCGACCCCTCGGCCCTTTCCTTCACGGTCGGCGCGAGGTTCTTCTTCAACTAAACCAACGCGAAAGCAGGATCAATTTCCCGCCCTTCCCCTCTCCCCCCGGGAGAGGGGTCAGGGGGGAGGGCGTAGCCACGAAGTAAGTCCTCGCTCCACGGCCGTCTCCATCTCCCTCACCCGGCCCACTGCCAAAGGGAGAGGGAGGTATTACCCGCCAACGTTTTCCCCCAACGCCTTCCGGTACTCCCGCCGCAACCGTTCCGTATCGCCGCCATCGATGAAGTCCCAAGGAAGGAGTTCCTCCAGCGCTATATCCCGATTCACCAGCGCCTCGGCGTCAAGCTCCCACTCCCGCAGCGCCTCCTTCCAGTTCTCCAACCGGTCGGCCGCCACCAAGAGCTCCGCCAGCCTGCGGTCGCCGCGAGACAGGAGCGCCTGCTGGAACGCCTCGCGCGGGCTCTCCATCTGCAGCTTCAGGTTGGAGAGCCGCCCCAGCTCCTTCTGCAGAAACTTCCACTTCTTCTCCAGCGACTTGACCGGTTCCATGGCGCACCACTGGAAGGGGGTGAACGGCTTAGGGATGAAGGGGTTCACCGAGAGCTGGATCTCCCCCAGGCGCCGGTTCTCCTTGGCCGCGGTCACGACCCGTTCGCGGATCTTCTTCACCAGCGCCACCAGTTCCTCCAGGTCCTCGGCGGTTTCGGTGGGAAGCCCGATGATGAAGTACAGCTTCAGGTTCAGGATGTCGTGGCTCACCAGCATGTCGCAGGCCGCCAGGATCTGATCCTCGTCGATCCCCTTTTTGACCAGGTCCCGCAACCGCTGCGAGCCCCCCTCGGGCGCGAGCGCCACCGATTTCTGGCCGCTCGCCTTCAGTGCCTCGATCATGCGCCCGTCCAGGTGGTCGATGCGGAAGGAGGAGACCGAGAACTTCCCCCCGGCGGCGACGATGTCGCAGCAGAGTTCGCCGATGCCGGCGTAGTCGGAGACCGCCGCCGCCACGAGCCCCACCTTCCTTCCCTGAGCCACCCCCTTGAGCACCTCGCTGCGCACGAGTTCGGTCGAGCGGGTCCGGTAGGGGAGATAGATGAACCCGGCGGCGCAGAAACGGCAGGCGCGCGGGCAGCCCCGGGAGATCTCCACCAGGTGCATCCCGGAAAACTCGGTGGCATCGGTGTGTATCTCGGTGACGGTCGGCCGGCTGTCGGGATCGGGGTCCCAGACGCGGCGCACCCGGGCGGGGGCACCGGGAGAAGCGGTGAAGGCGACTTGGCGGGCACCGTCATACTCCGGCCGGTAGAGCGAGGGGACGTAGATCCCGGGAAGGCGCGCCGCCTCGAGGAGCAGCTCCTCCCGCGACGCCGCGCCCCGCTTCAACAGCTCCAGCAGGGGTGGAAGGGTCGGCTCCGCCTCGCCGATGCAGACCAGGTCCAGAAACGGCGCCACCGGCTCGGGATTGAGAAAAAGGGCGGCGCCACCGGCCAGGACCAGCGGTTGCAGGGGGGACCGCTGCGCGGCGTAGGGATCGATCCCGGCCAGCCTGAAGATGGCGGGAAGGTTCAGGTAATCGCTCTCGAAGGAGATGGAGAAGGCGACCAGGTCGAAGGAGGAAAGCGGGCGCTCCCCCTCGAATGACAGCAGCGTCCCCCGTGTCCGGCGCAGTTCCTCGAGTTCATCCCGGTCCGGCAGGTAGGCGCGGTCGCAGGTGACTTCGGCCTGCGCGTTGAGCATCGCGTGAACGGCCTGGAAACCGAGGTTACTCATGGCGGAGTGATAGCGGTTGGGGTAGACCAGGCAGCAGGAGAGTCTCCCGCCGCTTTTGGCGCGCCCGGGGCCGCTCTCGCCGGAGAGGAGGGTCCGCTTTCTTTCGATGATCTTCCACGACATTGCGCCAAGGTAGCATCTTTGACCGCGCCTGTGGAACAAAAAAGAAGCCTGACGCGGCGCCCTTGACAGCCAAAGGTGCAATTGTACACTAGGGGGCGTGCCAAAAATTACAATTCTGTCATTATTGAACACCAACCATTCACCTCGGCGCCGGAGCTCCCCCGAGCGCAGTTCCCAGGCCGCGCGGCTGCACCGCCGATACAGCCGGCGCCCCCACGCACCTGACAAAGGAGGAAAAGATGGCCGATTACACCGACACCATCAGGTCGTTCATAGAAAAGGAGATGGCGGGTCCCGGCGGCAAAGCCAGCCTTTCCCCATCCGACTCCCTCATAGACAAGGGAATCGTGGATTCGCTGGGGGTGCAGAGACTGATCGCCTACCTGGAAAAGGAATTCGACCTGCAGATCGCGGACACCGAGATAGTCCCGGAGCACTTTGAGACCATATCGGCCGTGGCGCAGTTCATAAACTTCAAACTGGGCGCCAAGGTATAGCGGGGCGGGCGCTGGGGGAACGATGCTTCAGTACTGCAAGATGCGGCTGGTCCAGGCCCGCGACATGGTCCAGATCGGCGGGTGGCGCACCCTGTTGCGCGACATGTTCTACCTGAACCGGGTCGCGGTGCCGGTGGAGATCGCGCTCGACTCCCTGCGCCCGGTGTCCGATTTCAACCGTCCGGCCGACGAGGCGGTCGTGGAGCTGAGCGCGCAGCTGCTCGCGGAGCGGCGCCTGGTGTACCGGTTCCAGAGCAGGTACCTGAAGGCGCTCAGCTATCTCGGGCGGGGGTACCGCGGCTTCGCGCTGGTGAAGGGGGCCACGGTGGCCGGGGACATCTGGTGCGCCGACAGCCGGCAGGGCGGGGCACCCGGCAACCATCCCGACGAAGCGTGGCTCGGCATCGAGTGCCGCTGCGGGGAGGCCTACACCTTCGACATGTTCGTCGATCCCGCGCACCGCGGAGGGAACGTGGCCGCGGCGCTGCAAAACGGCGCGCTGCACCTGCTGAAAAAAAGGGGAATCACCAAAGCCTACGGCTTTTTCTGGGCCGACAACCTCCCGGCGCTCTGGGTGCACCGGACCCTGCGCTGGCGCGAACTGGACCGAGTCAGGGCTACCCGCCTGCTGCTGACAAAGAAATTGCACGTTACCGGCCAACGCCCGGCATAGGCGCGAAAGGCCAAAGGAGCCGCCATGAACAGCAAAGAGATCCCGATGGTTCCCAACCGGAAAGCCTCGCTCCCCAGGGTCTACGGCGATACCCCTTCCTTCCTCGGCGTCCCGGTGGTCGATGCCCGCAACCTGCCGTCGGGCCGTGACGTGATCGTGGCCGGGGTCCCCTGGGAGGGAACGGTGACCTGGGGCTCCTTCAGCAGCTGCGAGCTGGCGCCGCGCAGCATCAGGCACGCCTCGGCGCGCTACGGCGGCTTCCTCCCCGAGTACGAGATCGACCTGTTCGACCACCTGCAACTGGGGGACATGGGGGACATCCCGGTCAACCCGAACGACCCGGCGGAGACCATGGCCAACGTGCACAGGGCGATGCTCGGGGTCTACCGCAGCCAGAGCATCCCCTTCGTCCTGGGCGGCGACCACTCCTTCACGCCCGAGATCGTCAAGGCGCTCGGCGAGTCGGGCCGGGGGGAAATCGGCATCATCCACTTCGACGCCCACCTCGACAACGCCAAGTCCTTCGGCGCCGACATGTTCGCGCGCTGCGGACCGCTGCACCGGATCGCGCAACTCCCCCACGTGCGCAAGGAGAGCATCGTGCACATGGGGATCAGGGGGCCGCGCAACTCCCCGGCGCAGTACGAGTATGCCCGCAGCATGGGTGCGCGCATCTTCACCACCAGGGAAATCCACCAGCGCGGCATGACCGAGGTGACCGAGGAGGCGATAGCGATCGCCCACGAGAAAACCAGGCACGTCTTCGTGACCATCTGCAGCGACTGCATCGATGCCGGCTACAATCCCGGCGGCCCCGCCGATTTCAACGGGCTTTTGCCCAACGAGCTCCTGCCGGCGCTGCAGACCATAGGGCGTTCCGGCATCGACGGGCTGGACTTCGTCGAGGTCTACCCCGGGCAGGACCCGCAGGGTTACTCCTCGCACCTGGCAGCCTGGGCCCTGATCTACGCCCTCTCCGGCGTCGCCCAGCGCAAGAGGGACCGGGCCTGACCGTCCGGCGGGGGCGCGCCATGTACAGGGATCTCGAGGACTTTTGGCATTTTTCCCGACGGTACCGGATCTTCCAGCGGGTCTCCAGCCTGAGCCACCCGCTGCTGGAGCGCGACCACGAGCTCTCGGAGCGGGCCCGCGAGGCCCTGGACCGGCTCAACCGCGACCGCATCGCCTGCCAGGGGCGGATCGTGGCGCTGAACCTCCCCGGCTTCGCCCGCTGCTTCGACTGCCGGGGCGCCTGCTGTCGTGAACCTTCCGAGCGTTACTTCACGGCCATAGATTACTGGCTGCGGCGGCATACCCCTCACGAGGTCCGCGACTTCGCCACGCGGAGCGCGCCGCCGCTGCACCGTTACTACGGGGCCAGGCTCGCTTCGGCGTGGCGGCTGGCCACGGCGCGGCCTTCCCCCCCGGCCCCGGCGAGCGCGACGGACTCCCGCTGCGGGCACCTGGGCGAGCGGGGCTGCCTGCTGCCGGCCGAGCAGCGCCCCCTGAAATGTCTTTTCTACGCCTGTTCCGGGATGAGAAAGGCCCTGGACGAGCCGACCCGGCGGGCCTACATCGAGGGGGTCAAGGATCTGCAGCGCATCTCGATACTGACCTTCGACGTGCTGAAACTCGAGGCGGGCGTCCCCTCCCATTACGGCGCCGCCTCTTTGCTGCTCACCCTGTAGCGGGCCGGCACCGGCCCTGCGAGGCGCACATGGAGCCGACAACCTTCACCACCGAGCAGGAAAACTTCAAGCGGATGGCCATCGAGTTCGCCCGCCGGGAGCTGAACCCGGGCGCCAAGGAGCGGGAGCGGCGGGGGGAGTTCTCCGAGGCGGGGTGGCGCAAGTGCGCCGAGTTCGGCATCCCCGGCATCACCATGCCCGAGGAGTACGGCGGGCTCGGTTTGGACACCATGACCGCGGTGGCCACCATGGAGGGGCTCGGCTACGCCTGCCGGGACAGCGGCCTCATCTTCTCGCTCAACTCCCACATCTGGACCTGCGAATCCCCCATCAACCGCTTTGGAACGGAGCCGCAAAAACAGCGGTACCTCCCGAGGCTCATCACCGGAGAGATCAAGGGTGGGCACGCCATGACCGAGCCCGAGGCGGGTTCGGACGCCTTCAGCATGCGCTGTCGGGCGGAGAAGCGTGGGGACCGCTACCTCCTCAACGGCTCCAAGACCTTCATCACCAACGCGCCCATCGCCGACATCCTGCTGGTCTTCGCGGTCACCGACCCCGGCAAGGGGTTCGCCGGCATCTCCGCTTTCATCGTGGAGAAGGGGACGCCCGGCTTCTCGGTGGGACGCCCCCTCGATACCATGGGGCTTAGGACCTGCCCTCTGGGCGAGGTGTTCCTGGCGGATTGCGAGGTCCCCGAGGAAAACCGTCTGGGATCCGAGGGGAGCGGCGCCGCCATCTTCAACGCCGAGATGGAATGGGAGAGAAGCTGCCTTTTCGCCGCCCACCTGGGTGCGATGGAGAAGATCCTCGAGGAATGCGTGGAGTACGCCCGGCAACGGCGCCAGTTCGGCCAGGCCATCGGCAAGTGCCAATCGGTATCGCACAAGATCGCCGACATGAAGCTGCGTACCGAGCTCTCCCGCCTCATGCTGCACCGGGTGGCGGGGTTGAAGAGCGCCGGTCGGCGGGCGCCGCTGGAGTCGGCCATGGCCAAGCTCTTCATAAGCGAGAGCTACGTGCAAAACGCAACCGACGCGCTGCAGATACACGGCGCCTACGGCTACTCCACCGAATTCGACTTCGAACGCAACCTGCGCGACGCCATCGCCGGCAAGATCTACTCGGGCACCTCCGAGATCCAGAGAAACATCATCGCGACCTTCCTCGGGCTCTAGAGGCGACACGGAGGGATTCATGTACCTGCTGCAGCAGCTGCTGACCCAAAGCGCGGCGGCGTTCCCGCACAAGCGGGCGGTTCTGTGCAAGGAGCGGGGGCTCTCCTATCGCGAGCTGGAGGAAACGAGCAACCGCCTGGCGGCCCTTCTGGCGGCCCACGGCGTCAGGCGCGGCGACCGCGTCGGCATCCTGCTGAACAAGTCCATCGAGGGCATCGTCGCCCTCTTCGGCATCCTCAAGGCCGGCGGCGTCTACGTCCCCCTCGACCCCGCCTCCCCCGCCTCGCGGCTTCGCTCCATCATCAACCACTGCGGCATACGCCTCGCCATCGCCTCCGGCCCGCAGCTGGAGCGGCTGCTCGCGGAAGGGGGTGACGCCCTGCCGCTGAAAAAGGCGGTGGTGACCCTTGCCGGCGACGCTATTTTCGGGGTGGAGCAGATCCCCTGGCACGACCTGGAGCGGCACGGCTGCGCCCCCCCCGCGCCCGAGGTCTGCGGCGCCTCCCCCGCCTACATCCTGCACACCTCCGGCTCCACCGGTTCTCCCAAAGGGGTCGTGATTTCGCACCTGAACGCGCTCACCTTCGTCGAGATGGCGAGCGAGTTCTTCGCCATCGCAGCGGCGGATCGCCTCGCCAACCACGCGCCGTTGCACTTCGACCTCTCCATATTCGACATCTTCTGCGCCATCAGGGGGGGAGCCACCCTGGTGCTGGTGCCGGAGGCGCTCTCGGCCTTCCCGGTGCGGCTGGCCGAATTCCTGGAGCGCGAGGAGATCACGGTATGGAACTCGGTGGCCTCGGTACTCACCAAGCTCGCCGACCAGGGGGCGCTGGACCGGCTCACCCTCCCGAAGCTCCGCCTGGTGCATTTCTCGGGCGACATCATGCCGGTCAAATTCCTGAGGGTCCTGAAGCGCTTCATGCCCGCGGCCGCTTTCTACAACATCTACGGCCAGACCGAGGCCAACTCCTCGCTTTTCTTCCGGGTGCCGGAGCAGCTGCCGCGGGAGGCATGGAAGATCCCGATCGGGAGCCCCTTCCCCAACTTCGAGGTCTTCGCCGTCGACGAGGCGGGTGAGGTGGTGACCGAGCCGGGGCGCGAGGGAGAACTGCACGTGCTGGGCGCCACCGTGGCCCTTGGCTACTGGAACGATCCCGTGCGCACGGCGGCCCACTTCAGCCCCGACCCGCGCAACCCCGCCAGCCACGCCCGCGTCTACCGGACCGGCGACCTGGTGCGCCTGGACGCCGAGGGCAACTTCGTCTTCGCCGGGCGCAAGGACCACATGGTGAAGAGCAAGGGCTTCCGGGTGGAGCTGGACGAGATCGAGATTGTCCTCAACAGTCACCCCGGCATCAGGCAGGCGGCGGTCATCGCCATCCCGGACGAGTTGACCGGCAGCCGCATCGTGGCCTATGTCTCCCACGCAGAGGGCGCGGCCCTGGAGACGGCCGACCTGATCGGCCTGTGCGGCGCGCACCTCCCTAAGTACATGATTCCGGAGCGGATCATCTGCCGCCCGACCCTCCCGGTCACCTCCAACAGCAAGATCGACCGCAAGGCCCTGGAACGCGAATTTCTCCCCTGAACCCGCCTCGAGCCCACGCGGCGCCCCCTCCCAACCCGTATACGGGCAGGCCCAGCTAATGAAAGCACAATTACTTGTTTTCACAGCACAAATCTGATATGGTTCGGCGGCTTTAAACAAATGTTCCGAAGGAGCGGAAATGGTACTCAAAGACATGGAGGACATTCGCCAGAAGGCGGATTGTCTGAGGTCGGAGCAGGAAGTCGAGGAGGCGCTGTCACGCATGGCGCGGGAAATCGCGGAGCGCCTGGCGGGGAGCGACCCGGTCGCGTTCTGCATCATGAACGGCGGGCTGTTCGTGACCGGCAAACTGGTGGATAAGCTCCCCTTTGCCCTCGAGCTGGATTACCTCCATGCCACCCGTTACGGCGCGGAGATGTTCGGTGGCAACCTGCTTTGGAAGGTGAAGCCGGAACGCTCCTTGAAGGGGCGCACGGTGCTCTTGATCGACGACATCCTCGACGAAGGGGTGACGCTCGCCGAGATCACCAAGTACTGCCGGGAGGAGGGGGCCGCCGAGGTCTACACCGCCGTCCTCGTGGACAAGATCCACGACAGGAAGGCCCCCGGCGCCAAGGCCGACTTCGTCGGGCTCGAGGTTGAAGACCGCTTCCTGTTCGGGTGCGGCATGGACATAGCGGGATACTGGCGCAATCTGCCCGCACTCTACGCAATGAAGGAGCAAAACGAGCAATGACCTCCCGTATAGCCACGTTCTTCCAGTTCCAACGCTACGGCACCAGCATGAAGCGCGAGATCATCGGCGGTCTCACCACCTTCCTCACCATGGCGTACATCATCATCGTCAATCCGGCCATCCTCGAGAACGCCGGCATCCCGCGCGGCCCCTCCACCACCGCGACCATCATCGCCGCCGTTTTCGGCACCGTGCTGATGGCCTTTTTCGCCAACCGCCCCTTCGCCATCGCCCCCTACATGAGCGAGAATGCCTTCATCGCCTTCGTCGTGGTCAAGGTCATGGGTTTTTCCTGGCAGACCGCGCTGGCCGCCGTCTTCTTCGCCGGCGTCATCTTCACCCTGCTCACCCTGTTCAAGGTCCGGAGCTGGCTCGCCGAGTCCATCCCGCTGTCGCTCAAATGCGCCTTCGCCACCGGCATCGGCCTGTTCCTCACCTTCATCGGCCTCAACGAAACCGGGATCGTCGTGCTGGGGGTTCCCGGCGCGCCGGTGAAACTTGGTGACCTGTCCCAGCCCTCCGTGCTCCTGGCCGTCTTCGGCCTCCTCTTCACCGTGGTGCTCATCTCCCGCAAGGTGCTCGGCTCCATGATGATCGGCATCGTGGTCACCACCATCGCCTCCATCATCCTCAAGGTGACCCCGCTGCCGCAATCCTTCGTGAGCATGCCGCCGGACATCACCCCGATCCTGTTCAAGCTCGACTTCGCCGGCGCGCTCAACCCGAGCTTCTTCCCGATCATCCTGACCATCTTCATCATGGCGTTCCTTGATACCGTCGGCACCCTGCTCGGTCTCTCCATGCGCGCCGACCTCCTGGATGAGAACGGCAACCTCCCCGAGATCGAGAAGCCGATGCTGGCCGACGCCCTTGCCACCGTCGCCGCCCCGCTGCTCGGCACCACCACCACCGGCGCTTACATCGAGTCCGCGGCAGGCATCGAGGAAGGTGGCCGCACCGGCTTCACCGCCCTGGTCACCGCGCTGTTCTTCCTGCTGGCGCTCTTCTTCGCGCCGCTGTTCACCATCGTCCCGGCGCACGCCTACGGCATCGCCCTGATCGTGATCGGCTCCTACATGATCAGCCCGCTGGCGAAGATCGACTTCGACGACTTCACCGAGCTGATCCCCGCGTTCCTGACCGTGGTGCTGATGATCTTTACCTACAACATCGGCGTGGGGATGACCGCCGGCTTCATCGCCTATCCGCTCATGAAGGGCGCCACCGGCCGTATCAAGGAGATGAAAGGCGGCATGTGGGTCCTCGCCCTGCTCTCGCTCTCCTACTTCCTGTTCGGCGCCAAGTAAGCCCGCCGTCCACCGTCTCATCAAGCCGCTGCCCCCTGACCGGGAGCAGCGGCTTTTTTTGTAGCCCCGCCGCAACCGCAACCGCAACCGCAGTCCAACTCGGCCCTCCCCTGCCCCCCCCTGCCCTCCCCTGCCCCCCTACTGCCGCCAACCGCCAACCGCCAACCGCCTGCCATCTGCCGTCTGGGCCATCTCCAGCTCCCACGACTCCCACGACTCCCACGACTCCCACGACTCCCATCATTCCCACGACTCCCGTCATTCCCATCATTCCCATCGCCGTAGCCGCTCCCGGACAAATTCCGCTAAAGTCCCACGCCCGCCCCGTCGATAGGTTGAAAACGAAAATCAAACGCAGGCAGACATGCCGCCCCCCAATGCGCCGCCAGTCGCGCCCTGGCGCGGGAATAGAGGCTGGAGAACCCCTCGCGAAGGAAGGAATGACCATGTTTCAGAATCTGAAAATCCGCACCAAGCTGTTGCTGATGATCGCCGTCCCGGTGCTCGGGATGGTGGTGTTCTCGGTGTACAACGCGAAGAAGGACTATGCCGCCCTGCAGGGGCTGGTCAAGACCCAGAAGCTGACCGCCCTCGCGGTCCAGGTAGGGGAACTGTCGCACCAGATCCAGAAGGAGAGAGGCTACACCTCCGGCTACCTCAACGCCAGGGGTGGCAAATTCAAGGAGGAACTCGCCGGCCAGCGCACCAAGGTGGACCAGGAGATCGAGGTGGTGGCAGGTTTCCTGGAGAAGAACCAGGGGTCGGTGACGGTGGTGCAGACGAGCCTTGACGCGGCGGCAGGCGCCATCGCGAGGCTGAAGGAGACCCGCGCCGGGATTGACACCCTCCAGGTCACCGGGACCCAGGCCTACACCTTCTACACCGGCCTGATCAACTCGTACATGGACGTGGTGGCCGCCGTCGCCACCACCAGCGGAAAGCGCGAGGTGATGCGCCAGGCCACCGCCTACTACAGCTTCGTGAAGGCCAAGGAGGAGACCGGGAAGGAGCGGGCGGCCTTGAACGCGGTGCTCGCGGCGGATGTCCTCGACCAGGAGAAACTGCAGCGGACCATGACCATCCTGGCTGCCCAGCAGGACTACCTCGACCTGTTCCGCAAATTCGCCTCCCCACAGGCGGTCGCGGCCTACGAGGAGAAAGCGAAAGCCCCGGTATTCGGCAAGGTCGAGGAGATCAGGGGCGCCGTACTCTCCAAGGGGCTCTCCGGCCACTTCGGCATCCCTGCCGAAAGCTGGTTCCCGGTGATCACCGAGAAGATCGACATCATGAAACAGGTCGAGGATGTGCTTACCAAGGAGATCCTGGCGACCGCCGGCGGGCTGGCCCACGACGCGCGGCTCACCCTGGTTCTAAGCCTGGTCTTCGCCGGCGTCGCGAGCCTCGGCACCTGCCTTCTCGGCGTCTTCATCTCTTTGGGGATCACCCGCCCGCTCAACCGCATGCTCGGCATGCTCAAGGACATCGCCGAGGGGGAGGGAGACCTGACCAGGCGGCTCGAGGTCGGGCGCAGGGACGAACTGGGCGAGGTGAGCACCTGGTTCAACCGCTTCATCGACAACGTGCACGGCATCGTCTCACAACTTTCCCGAAACACCGGCCAGCTTTCCGTCTCGTGCCAGCAGTTGAGCGCGACCGCGGTGCAGATCGCGACCGCCGCCGAGGAGGTGGCCGCGCAGTCGGGGACGGTGGCGACGGCCAGCGAGGAGATGAGTGCCACCTCCAACGACATCTCGAGCAACTGCTCCCAGGCGGCGGAATCCTCCAACCGTGCTAGCGACACCGCCCGCGGCGGCGCGCAGGTGGTGCAGCAGACCCTGGTCGGCATGCAGAAGATCGCGGAGCGTGTGAAAGAATCCGCGCAGACCGTGCAGGACCTGGGGACCCGCTCCGATGAGATCGGCGCCATCGTCGGGACCATCGAGGACATCGCCGACCAGACCAACCTCCTCGCACTGAACGCGGCCATAGAGGCGGCCCGGGCCGGAGACCAGGGGCGGGGCTTCGCGGTGGTGGCTGACGAGGTCCGCGCGCTGGCGGAGAGGACCACGCGGGCGACCAAGGATATCGGCGCCATGATCAAGGCGATCCAGAGCGACACCAGTGGCGCCGTGGGGAGCATGAGGCTCGGCGTGCAGGAGGTCGAATCGGGGATGGAAAGCTCGCGTCGCTCGGGCGAAGCGCTCGATGACATCATGAACGCCATCAGCGAGCTCACCTCGCAGATCCACCAGATCGCCACCGCGGCCGAACAACAGACGGCGGTCACCGGCGAGATCACGGCCAACATCGGCACCATCACCGACGTGGTATCGGAGACGGCGGGGGGCGCCCACGAGACCGCCAAGGCGGCTACTCACATGTCGGCCCTCGCCACTGAACTGCAACAGATCGTGGGGCGCTTCAAACTGGCATAGTCGACCACCGCTCCCAAGATCCGCCCCATCGCACCGGCAGCCCGGCTTCAGAAACCGAAACTCCAGCAGGATCTGGGTCACGCCCACCAGTAAAAATAGACCCGCCAGCCTCCCCTTTCACAGGGGAGGCTGGCTTTCGCGCGCGCTGTTGGCAGCGCCCATCCGGAAGAAAGTATTGCCGAAGATTCGGGAACTTTGAGCCGCCAGTTCCATCTTTTTCAGCGTTACGGTTGACAGTGACGAAGGCCATCTTATACTTAGGTGAAAATTTCCTTAAAAAGGAGAACAACCATGAAAAAGCTGCTGATGGCATTCGCACTCACTCTCTTGATTACCGGTTCCGCCTATGCCGCTGGCCAGGCCCACACCAACACGGGTTGCGGTCTCGGCACCATGCTGTGGCAGAACAAAGCCGACGGCTCGATCTTGTTCGAGATCCTGCAATCCACCACCAACGGCACCTCCGGCACCCAGACCTTCGGCATCACCTCAGGCACCTCCGAGTGCCAGCAACCCGGCAAGGTCGTACAGAACGAGAAGCTGAACCAGTTCGTACGCGCCAACATCGACAACCTGGCCAAGGACATCGCCATGGGTAAGGGCGAGACCCTCGACACCTTCGTCGAGATGATGGGCGTCCCCGCCATCCAGAGCGACGCCTATAAGGCGAAACTGCAGGCCAACTTCAACAAGATCTTCACCTCCGACAAGATCGTGATGGCCGAGGTCATCGACAACGTCGTCACCGTAACCAACAACTGATTTTTCCCGGGAAGTGTGTTACAAGGGTGCACAGCGAAAACTGTGCACCCTTTTTAATGTCCGGAGCACCCCTCCGCCAACCTGTGATGAGCACTGGAATGAACATGTCCCTGCTGCGCCGCGCCTTCTGCATCCTGCTGCTGTTCACCCTCCCCTGCCTCCCGGCCGCCGCCGCGGACCTGGCCTACCGCGACCAGCTCATCAAGGAGGCTGAAAGTCTGCGCCTCTGGGAGCGGCGCCCCTGGCAGATCCTGCTGCACTACAAGAGGACGCTCACCGGCGGCACCATAAGCCGCATCTCCGATCCCAACTTCTTCCTCTCCCCCACCGGCAGGACCGATCCGGCTGCCGAGCTTGCCGCGACGCTCGCGTCATTCTTCCGCCCCGAGGCGCCGGACGGGGAACACCCCATCTGCCGCTTCCCGGCGCGCCTGGCCTGGCTCAGCGAGGAACTCGCCATCGACCCGGCCCGGCTCACGGTGGCCGTCTGCTCGGAACAGCAGGAGCAGCTCAGGACCGTCGACGCCCGCTCGGCGGTGCTCGTGTTCCCGGTCGGGCACATCAACAGCCCCGCCTCCATGTTCGGCCACACCCTGATCAGGATCGACGGCCCCAGCAAGAGCAACCTCATCTCCTACGCGGTGAACTACGCGGCCGACGCCTACGACGCCAACGGTGTGCTCTACGCCTTCAAGGGGCTCACCGGTCTGTACAAGGGGTACTACTCCCTGATGCCGTACTACCAGAAGGTGAAGGAGTACAGCGACCTGGAGCATCGGGACATGTGGGAGTACCGCCTGAAGCTCTCCAGGGAGGAGGTGGACCGGTTGCTGCTGCACGCCCTGGAACTGCAGCGGATCGCCTCCGACTACTACTTCCTGGACGAGAACTGCTCCTATAACCTGCTGTTCCTGATCGAGGCGGCGCGCCCCACGCTGCACCTCTCCGACCAGACCGGCCTGCTGGTGCACCCAACCAACACCATCGAGATCGCGCAGCGAAGCGGCATCCTCGAGGAGGCGGTCTACCGTCCGTCCCAGGGCGCGCGCATCGTCAAGATCGCTTCCCTGCTTGACGACGAACGGCAGCAGATGGCCCTGGAACTGGCCCAGGGGAAGCGCGCCCCCGGGAGCGTCGGCACCGCATCCGCGACGGAACAGCAGAAGCGGGAGGTGCTGGACCTCGCCGCGGAGCTCGTGCAGTTGCGGCTGGCCCGCAAGGAACTCGAGCAGGACGCCTACTCCAAGCTCTACCTGAAGATCCTCGCCGAGCGGAGCGCCCTCGGCACGGGGAGCGAACCCGACTACGCCGTCACGCCGCCCGCCCCACCCGACGCCGGGCACCACACCTCCATGGCCGGTCTGGGAGGAGGGGTGCGTCGCGAGGTGTGGTACGCCGCCCTGCACCTGCAGCCCGAATTCCACAGCCTGCTCGATCCGGACCATGGCTACCTCAAGGGCGCCCAGATCAAGTTCTTCGACACGCTGGTTGACTATGTTCCGGAAACCGGGCGCCCCAGGCTGCGCGACCTGCACCTCCTTGACATCGTCTCCACGGCCCCGCGCGACCGTTTCTTCAAACCCTTCTCCTGGAAGGTCGCCGCCGGCTGGGACACCGAGGTCATGCGGGACGGCAGGGACTCCCTGGTCTTCCGGCTCAACAGCGGCGGCGGCATGGCCCGCAGGTCTCCCCTCGGGGGAATCCTGTACGGGTTCGCCGAAGTGGCGGTGGATGGCGGCAAGCACCTGCGCGGGACGGTCGCCGCGGCCCCGGGCGTGAGCCTGGGGGCGCTGGAACAGGTTCGGGATTGGTGGAAGGTGCACCTGGAAGGTTCCGCCTTTTTCTACGTCGTCGGGGACGACCGCACCTCTCTCAAAGCGACAGTGGCACAAAACTTCCGATTGGCACAGCAGCAAAGCCTGACGCTCAGCCTGAGCCTCGCCGATGTCTCAGGGCACACTTTTTCTGAAGAAAGCCTGCTTTGGAACTTTTATTTCTGACAAAACTTGTCTTTTAGTGATTCACCTCACAAGCAAGGACCGAACAAGTGCCGTCATTTCATTGACTTAACATGGGTCAAAGAGGATAATGACCTAAAACTTAATACATCAACAAGATACACGATAATACTCAACCATCCGCGAGGATGGGGCGGAAAGCCTATTGGGTCTCTCCGAGACAGCCGGGTTGCCGAAATATCATTCGATATTCAGCACCCGGCTTTTTTGCGTCCGGCGCGAATACCGCAATGCACCCCGGAGGAGAGAAAGATCATGCATCGCTTGATTTCGGGGTTGGTCACGGCCTCCCCCCCACTCGCAGGCTGGCGCCACATCACGGGAGCCCCCATGAAACCAGAGATCGCCTGCGACAGCCTGAGGATACCGCTGGAACCCGGCATGCACCTGCAGCGCGGCGCGCGGGAAGGTTGGCCGCTCCCGGAACGATATAGTAGCACCTTGGGGGTGACGGCATGCTAGTCGACGGCGATCTAACCAAACAGTTTCTGTACGAAGCGCTCAGCCGCGGCAAGAGGGAATGGGAACTCACCTTCGACGCCGTCCCCGACCTCATTTTCATCACCGACACCCAGCACACCATCACCCGCGCCAACCGCGCCATGGCGGACCGCCTCGGCATGCGCCCGTCTGAACTCCCCGGGCGCAAATGCTACGACCTTTTCCACGAGATCGGCCAGGCCCCGGACACCTGCCCCTTCCTGAAACTGCTGCAGGAAGGCGAGGCGCCCAACGTGGAGATGGAGGAACAGCACCTGGGCGGGTTCTTCGAGATCTCGGTTTCCCCCCTGTACAACGAGCTCGGCGAGATCACCGCCTGCGTCCACGTGGCCCGGGACGTCACTGAGCGGAAGAAGGCGGAGGAATACCGGCTCGCGCTCGAACAGCAGCTCCAGCAGACCCAGAGACTGGAGAGCCTGGGGGTCCTTTCCGGCGGCATCGCACACGACTTCAACAACATCCTGACCATCATCCTCGGCCACTGCGCCATGGCCCGCACCGCCTCCTCCGACCAGGTGAAGCAGCACCTCGAGCAGATCGAGCTGGCAGGAAACCGCGCGGCCGACCTGTGCCGACAGATGCTCAACTACGCCGGCAAAAGCCCCCTGGTGCAGACGGAGATAGACCTGAGCGTCCAGGTGCGCGAGGTGGTGAGCATGCTCCAGCCCGCCTTCAAGAAGAAGGTCTCCTTCCGGTACCTGATCGAGCCCGACATTCCCCTGATCAAGGGGGACCAGGGACAGGTGCAGCAGATCATCATGAACCTCGTGGTCAACGCGGTGGAGGCGATCGGCGACCGGAAAGGAACCGTCGGCATCGCCCTCTCGGAGCACCCCATAGGCGCTGATGAGGCGGACCGCGACGTCTTCGGCAACCAGATCCCCCCTGGATCCTACGTCTGTCTGGAGGTCAACGACGACGGCTGCGGCATGAGCGACGAGACGCGGCAGCGGCTCTTCGAACCCTTCTTCACCACCAAGTTCACCGGGCGCGGCCTGGGGATGTCCGCCACCATGGGCATCATCAAGGGGCACAGCGGGGCCCTGCAGCTCGCGAGCGCCCCCGGCGCAGGATCCACCTTCAAGATCTTCTTTCCCACCTGCCCCGCCACGGACCTGCCGCGCGGCGCGGTGAGCGATGCAAAGCCGCCGCGGCCGTCCCTGGAACCTTTGCAGGGGACCATCCTGCTCGTTGACGACGAGCCGGAACTGCGCCAGCTCGGCACCGTCCTCCTAAACGGGCTGGGATTGAGGGTGATGACGGCCCGCAACGGCCGCGAAGCCCTGGACGTCTACCGCCAGCACTCCCAGGAGATCGACCTGGTCCTGATGGACCTCACCATGCCCGAGATGGATGGCGTCGAGGCCTACCAGGAACTGCGCAGGGAGACCACCTCGCTTCCCATCCTCTTCTGCAGCGGCTACGGCAAGAAAGAGGTCTCACCCTTCATCGACAGCGACCCCCGTGCGGCCTTCCTGGCGAAACCGTACCACCCCGGGCTCATGCGCGAGTCGCTGGCAAGACTGTTGAGCCGCTCCGGCGTCGACAGCTAGCGCTAGCACGCATTCTCCCTCTCCCCCCTCCTGCGCCATCCTCCTCCCGCCCCCCCTGCGGAAATATCTCCGCCCGGACTGGCTCCATCTGCCCCACCTGCTAGAATTAGCACCTGCCAACATTCCATCGCGACCGGACGCGCCGAGCACTGCGAGGCCCAGACCGTCCGCAACAGCGGCATGGCCGTCGCCATCACCCGCTACCTCGACAAAGAGCCGCGGCGCAAGCTGGTCGTTCTGACCGGCGTCTGGCACGCGGTCAAGTACGGGATTCCGGACCAGCTGCGCCGCCTGGGGACCCGGCTGGAGTGGACCGTGATCCTCCCCGAGACCCCCTATCTCAACAGTGGCAATTCCGGCGCGAGCGAGGCGGACTACCTGGTCGAGCTTTGATGCTCATCCAGCGCCTTCAGGGCCTGCCGGTGCAACTCGCCCGCGCCGGCGCCCCGGCCGACAGATCCGCCGTCCTCACAGTCAGTTGCGTGACCGCATGCGGGCCGAGGGGCGCGGTAGCCCGGTTCCATTTCTTCGCATTCCTGCGCGCCTCCCCTCCCAGATAGCCGACCGGCCACTCCTCCGGCAGGGACCGCGAGCGCGCCCCCTGAGTTGGGTCGCCCCACCCTGTCCACCCTGTCCACCCTGTCCACCCTGTCCACCCTGTCCACCCTGTCCTCATGAGCCTCTCACGCCGCTGGGCAGCGCCTCTTTTTGGGCACATTGTCAAGGTGTTGAAAATATGCGACAAGGGTTGCATTCGTAAAAACAGACACGATTTCAGCACGTTGCAACCCCAGCCGCCACGGCTCAAAATTGACTTTTTTTAATGTTATGTGCTAAGTTGGGTTCAGTAGCAGCAAGTCGGTATACAACCCAAAGTGACACCGTAAGGACCCAGCCGAGGCCCCTGCTGCAAGTGACGCAGGCGGTGTCTCCCGGACTGGAGACCGGGAACGGAGGTCGGACTATGAGAACAGCGAGAAGGTTGGTATTCACCGTCGTCGCCATGCTCGGCATGATGGGAATGACCACGGGCATGGGCTATGCGGCAGACACAGGCACACACACCGCCAAGACCCACAAGATGACCCACAAGTCGGGGACGCACAAAGCCGGGTCTACCCACAAAGCGAAAATGTCGCACCGGGGCGGGACGGTATCCGGTTCCTCGGGCGGCGGTAGAGTGGAAAGCTTCAGCAGCACCGCACTCCCCAGCGGCGTGGGTGCCAGGACCACGGTGCGGCAGGATTTCACCGTGGAACGGTTGGGACCTGAATCCGGTGGCAGCATGGGCACCGGCGCGGGCGGCGCTGTAGGTGGCAGCACCGGCGGGACCTACGACCAGAGAGGTACCGGCACCTACAACCAGGGTAGCGGCGGCAGTTACTATGGCACCGGCGCCGGCAGCGGCATGGGTGGCACTCTGGATAGAGGCACCGGCGGTACCTACTACAACCAGGGCACCAGGGGCACTGGCGGCACCACCGACCGGGGCGCCGGCGGCACACTAAACCCGGGCGCAGGTAACACCTACTTCGAACAGGGGACCCCGGGGAGGGGCAACACCCTTGACCGCGGCCCGAGCGGCACGCTGAACCAGGGTACCGGCGGTAGCTACTACAACCAGGGCACCGGCGGCACCATGGACCGTGGTACCGGCGGCACCTTGCACCAGGGGACCGGCGGCAGCTACTATGACCAGGGCACCAGGGGTAGCGGCGGCACCATGGACCGGGGCACCGGCGGCACCCTGAACCAGGGGACCGGCGGCAGCTACTACGGACCCGGAACCGGTACGGGAACAATGGGTACCGGGACGACCGGTACCGGCACCATGGGTACGGGAAACATGGGCACCGGCACAACCGGCACGGGCTCCATGGGAACCGGTAACATGGGCACCGGCACCGGCGGAACCACCGGCACCGGTACTGGCGGCGCCGGCGGTTCGATGGGCACCGGCACCGGGACCGGCGGAACCGGCAGGTAGTGGAAATTAAAAGGGAAGCAAGGCAGGAGGAAAAGGGGTTACGGGCGGGGCCTGTAGCCCCTTTTTATTGCGACCCGGCCAGCAGGACGGCGCCCTGGGTTTCGCCGTGCCGGGTGTCATGATCATACTCGACCTGGATCTCTTTCAACTTCTTGAATTTCTCCTCGGTGCGCTTGATGATCTCGGCGGCCAATTCCTCCTCGCTGCCGAAACTCGGGAGGGTGCCGAACATCTCGTTCACCTCGGAGGCGGCCTTCACGGCCAGGTCCTTGTGACCGAACTCATGACTTTGCAGGCGGGTCACGTAGTTGCTCCAGGCACCGACCAGGTCGGGGGCGCAGGTGGCGAGGTTCAAACGGGGCATGTTGTAGAGGATGTCCACGCGGGTCGCGGCGGACTTGACCGAGTAACGGCCGTTTTGGCAGGCGACTTCGTACTTGTAGTGGATGTCCCAGTTGGTCATGGCGGAGTACACTTTGCCGTCGTTCCACTTAGTTCCATTGTGCCTGATCTCTTGTACCAGGTCGTCCACTGTTTTGCCGCTTATGTCATAAAAACGGTAGCCTTCTCTCACCTTCAGTTCACAAGAAGCCGTATCCGAAGCAAACAAAGCGGTGGCGGAGGTCAGAAAGAGCAGGGCGGCTCCTGCGCAGGCAATCAAGCGGTGCGACATGCAGTTATGGGCTCCCGGAGCTGGAATGGCGAACGTGGAGTAACCATACCGCACACGGCATCACCCAGGCGTGACCCAGGTCACAAAGTGCGCGGAATCGCCACTTTACCAGTACCAGCGCCTTCATCACCAACAGCGTCGCGCCCCCACAGGGAACCGACCCGCACCGGTATGCCCCGCGGGACTCGCCCCGCCGTGCCCTGCAGCAACAAGAGGCCGGTGATGCAGAGCATGGAGCCGAGGCCGACCGCCGAGGAGGCGCCGACAGTCGTGGCGGCCCCGCCCACGACGGCGCTCCCCACCGGGGCCATCCCCAGCAGTGACAAGGTGTACACCCCCATCACGCGCCCCCGCAACCGGTCCGGGCAGGCCTGCTGCAGCGCCCGGTTCACCCGGGTCAGAAAGAGCACCACAGCTCCCCCGGCAACGAACAGGGCCAAAAGCGCCATCGGATAATGGGGCGACCGCGAGAACCACAGTAGGGCCAGGGCGAACAACATGCCGGCGCCGGTGCCATCGGAAGGGGACCGGGGCGCCTTCTCGCCGCAGGCGAGCCAGAGCGCCGCGAGCAGCGAACCGCCGCCAAGGCAGGCGGACATGAGGCCGAGTCCACGCGCGCCCGAGTGGAAGCCGTCCGCGAAGACCGGCAGCAGCGGCACGAAGGGGATGGCAAAAAGGCTCACCAGGAGCACGGAGAGGAGGAGGTGCCGGACCTCCCCCCGGGCCGCGACGAAGAGGAGCCCTTCGTGCAGCTCCGCCGCAGGGAGCGCCTGGCGCCGTAGCGGCTCCTGCAGCCGGTACGGGAGGCGCACCCGGAGCAGGGCGAGGACGGCGGCCAGATAGCTGAGGGCGTTGATGAAAAAGCAGGGGGCGGGGCCAAAGGCGGCCATGATACAGCCCGCGGCGGCCGGTCCGACCAGGCGGGTGGCGTTGAAGGCAACGGCGTTGGCCGCCAGCGCCTGGCTCAGGCTGGTGCGCGGCACCAGCTCGGCCAGCAGCGCCTGGCGCGCCGGCATCTCGAGGGCGTTCAGCCCGCCCTGGCAAAAAGCGAGGAACATGATGGCCGGAGCGGTCACCTCGCCGCGCAGGGCCAGGATGGCCAGGAACAGGGTCGGGATCAGGGAGCCCCCCTGGGTGATCATGAGGAGGGCGCGCTTGTCGAAGCGGTCGGCGGCCACCCCTGCCGGCACGCTCAACAGCAGCACCGGCAGGGAGAGCATGATGGCGACCAGGGCCAGTTGCGCCGGTGACCTGGTCAGCGACCAGACCAGCCATCCCTGGGCCACCGACTGCATCACGCTCCCAAGCCAGGAGAGACCCTGTCCCATGAAAAAGACGCGGTAATTGCCGTCGCGCAACAATGTGAAGCTGGTGTTATACATACCCGCCTCGTGCTCAAAAGCCCGTTGGAGTTGACACGATGCCCCAGGGGCAAACAAGGAGGAGACGCCGTCCGGCGTCTCCTCCTTGTGATCCGAATGGCTTCGGCGCACCGGCTACCGTGTCCCCTTGGCGAGCTTGGCCGCGTTCTCGCCGGCAATCCGGCCGAAGGTGATGGTCTGCGAGATGGAGTTACCGCCCAACCGGTTCTTGCCATGGACGCCGCCGGTACCCTCGCCCGCCGCGAACAGCCCGTCGATGGTTTTGCCGTCCTTAGCCAGCACCTCGCTGGCGGTGGTGATCTTCAGGCCGCCCATGGTGTAGTGCACGCCCGGCTTCACCTCGATAGCGTAGTAGTTGGCGGTGCGCAGGGCGCGCGGCAGGTCGGGACGCTTGAACTCGGCGTCGTTCTTCTCATCGACCCCCTTGTTGTAGGAGGCGACCGTCGCCTCCAGGGTATCGGCCGGGACCTTGATCGCGGCGGCGAGATCCTTGAGGGTGGCCCCCTGCTGCACCAGGTTCAGGTGGAAGTAGCCGTCGATCTGCTTGAGGCTCGTGCGGACGCCGTCGTCGAAGACGAGGTAGGCCGACTGCCCCTTCTGGGCCAGGATCGCGGCGGAAGCCTTGTCGCGGGTGGTGAGCTCGTTCACGAAGCGCTTCCCTTCGTGGTTCACCAGGATGGCGCCGTTGCCGCGCACGGCCTCGGTGATGAGGGTACGGCTCCCAGCGGCAACGGTGGGGTGGATCTGGATCTCTTTCATGTCCTTGAGATCCGCGCCCACGGCGGTGCCGAGGTCGATGCCGTCACCGGTGGCGCCGGGCTGGTTGGAGGTGGTCATTCCCTTGTACTCGGGGCGATAGTAGGCGACCCGCTCCGGGTTGGCCGAGAAGCCGCCGGCCGCGATGATCACCGCCTTGGCGTTGATGGTGTACTCGCCGCTGTGCTTGCCCAGCACGCGGACGCCGGTCACGCGCCCCTTCTTGTCCTCGAGGATCTTCACCACCTTGCTGTTGACGCGGATGTCGATGTTGCGCTGGGCCGCGTTTCTGCGCAGCACCTCGGTGATGTGGGCACCGACCGCGGCGCCCCCCTTGGGACGGTGGGTCCTGTTGACGCTGGCGCCCCCCATGCGGCCGACGTCGCTCAGGTCGGCGCCGAGGCCGGTGAGCCAGGCGACCGAGCCGGCGGAGTTCCTGGCGAGAATCATCGCCAGGGCGGGGTCATTCAGGTTGCCGCCGCCGGTCATGGTGTCCTTGTACATGAGATCGACCGAGTCGGCGATCCCCTTCTCCTTCTGGAAGGAGGTCTCGGCCGCGTTCATCCCGCCGGCGGCGAGCATGCTGTTGCCGCCGGTTATCGGTTGCTTCTCGATGATGACCACCGTGGCGCCGGCGTCGTGCGCGGTGATGGCCGCGGTAAAGCCGGCAGCACCGGCGCCGATGACCACGACGTCCGCTTTCTCGGCGCGCTTCTTGGCCTTGGCAACCGGAGTCGCCTTGGTCGGGGTGGCGCCCCCGCCGGCGATCTTCATGTCGAAGGGATGGCAGCTCAGGCAGTAGGCCCAGGACGCGGTGTGGCCGTGGTGACAGGCGGTACAGTTGATGTCGCCCAGGTGCGACTTGTGGGGGTTAACCTCCTCCTGCGACTTCTTCCCCATCTCTGCCAGCGTGCCGTGACAGCCAACGCAGTTTTTGTTGACGCCCTGCTCGCTGTCGTCGACGCTGATCTTCTTGCCGCTGCCGTGGCAGTCGGCGCAGGTGGCCTTCCCTTGGTGCAGCTTCGCCAGCGGCTCCGAGCCGCCTGCCCACAGGACCGTGGCGGACACCAGTACCAGCAGCGCCGCCAACACAACGCCTATCCTCGAACTCATCATCTTTCTCCTTTCTTTTTGTCTCGGGTGGAACCCGTTTTCGCTCCCGGAATGGCCACAACGAAGGCATCATGAAGCCCTCCCGCGACCTCTTCCCATGAGCACGAGTGATGCCAATACCGGTGCAACAGGCCAAGGTGCCGAATTAATGATAACTTTAGCCGCAGGGCGTTGCATGACAACAACAATGAACGATAACCGCAGGTTATCGGGCGACCATCGCTCATTAAGAAAATGGCCGTCGTTTCAAAGACTTACCATCGACCATAACCCCAGGTTATCGATATAACCTGCGGCTATACCCCTTGTCATGACGAGGGGTTAGCGAGGAGCGCGGCTGTTTTGGCAGCAAGGACTTCGAAAAGCATCAAGGTCGAGGGGGGGGCACGGCTGTGCCCCTAAGATTGGCAAAAGGGGGAGGTACAGTCGGCAAGGCGTCATTGACCGCCGGATAAAATAGGACTTACAATAAGTTGGAGGCAGCCTACAAGGAGGCAGCTATGAAAGTCATATCGGGCGACAAAGCAGAGGTAAAAAGCTTCACCACCCCCTCGGAAGTGAGGGAATTTCCCGACGGCAAGGTCGAGGTCATCATGATCGGCGGAGCTCTGGTGGGCAGAGCCACCTTCCTTCCCGGCTGGCGCTGGTCTACATCAGTGCAGCCGCTGGTGCACACGAAGAGCTGCGAAGCACCGCACTTCCAGTACCACGTCTCCGGCAAGCTGCATGTGGTGATGGATGACGGCAGCGAGTTCGATTGCGGCCCGGGCGACGTCTCCCTTCTGCCGGTCGGGCACGATGCCTGGGTGGTCGGAGACGAACCGGCCGTGGTGGTCGACTTCCAGGGGATGATCGATTACGCCAAGGCGACCTGAGCGGCACGGAGGGGGAGCGGCGGCTCCATCTCCATGCTGACGGTCCAGGTGGGATAACCAGCCAGCCGCCGTCATCTACAACCCGAGCGCCAGTTTCAGCCCCAGGACCCCGCCGAGCAGCACGAACAGGGCGCGGACCCAGTCGTGCCCCTTGTGCCGCCCGATCCTCGAGCCGAGGTAAGCGCCGGCCACCGAGCCGACCGTGGAAGGGATCATGAGCCGGGCATCGGCCAGTCCGGCCGTGGCATAGACGGCGACGGCGAAACAGTTCCAGAAGAAGGCGACCAGGTAGTAGCACCCCAGCGAGACCACCAGGGTCTGGCCGCGCCCCTTGGCGAGGAGCAGCGAGGTGAAGAGCCCGTTGCCGGAACCGAAAAAGGATTCGTAGACGCCCAGGGGAAAGGCGAGCAACGCCGTGACCGTTCGCGACAGCGCGGGCTCGCTCTCGTTACGCCCCAGGGAAGGGTTCAACGCCACCACGACCACCAGCGACAGGATGATGGCTCCGATGACCCGTTGCAGCAGGCGGGGATCGACGCCCCGCACGATCACGGTTCCGGCATAGGCGCCGGCGAGACCGCACAGGATCATCGCCCGCATCAGCACCCAGTCGATGCGGTGCCCCTTGAGGTAGTTACGCGCGGCGATGAGGGTCCAGCCGGCGCCGTTCAACTGGTTGGAGGCGATGGCCACCGGCAGCGGGAACCCGAGCGCGAGCCAGACCGGCGTGGTGAGCATGGCGGAGCCCGCGCCGCTCATGGAACTGAGCAGCGAGGCGAAAAAAGCGACCGGCAGTACTATCAGGAAGTGCATCCAGAGCCCCCCACATCCCACGTCCGCGATTACAGCCCGGATCACGACGGATCCGGTGCCCCGTCATGCCTGCTCCAGTACCTCGCGCAGCTTCGCGGCCAGAACCGGCAGCGAAAAGGGTTTGTGGATGAAGGAGAGCCCCTCGTCGATGACCCCATGGTGGGCGATGATGTCGGCGGTGTAACCGGACATGAACAGGCACTTCAGGCGCGGGCGCCCGACGATCAGTTCGCTCGCCAACTCCCGGCCGTTCATCTCGGGCATCACCACGTCCGTCATGAGCAGGTCGATGGAGACGTCCGGGTCGGCCGCCCTGCGTATCGCCTCGCTCGGGGAACCCGCCGTCAGCACCGCGTACCCCAGGCGCTCCAGGAGCAGGGACGTCATGCGCAGTATGCCCGCTTCATCCTCCACCAGCAGGATCGTTTCCCGGCCGTGCGGCAGGTCCCGTTCTTCTTCGGGCGTCGCGGGCTCCAAGGCGCCGGCATATCTGGGGATATGGATGGTGAAGGTGGCCCCCCGTCCCGGCTGGCTGACGACGTTCACGAAGCCCTTGTTCTGGGTGACGATGCCGTAGATGGTGGCCAGGCCGAGTCCTGTTCCGGCGCCGACCCCCTTGGTGGTGAAGAAGGGCTCGAAGATGTGCCCCAGGGTCTCGCTGTCCATCCCCTGGCCGTCGTCGCTCACCGAGATCCAGACGTACTCTCCATTGACCGCCTCCGGGCGCTGGGCGCGGTAGGCGTCATCGACGTTGACGATGCCGGTCTTGATGGTGATGTTGCCGACGTGGGCGATGGCGTCGCGGGCGTTGACGCAGAGGTTGGCCATGATCTGGTCGATCTGGGACGGATCCATCCGGACCGGCCAGATCCTGCTCCCCGGCTGCCAGCACAGGTGTATCTCCTCGCCGATAAGCCGCTGCAGCATCTTCAGCATTCCTGCGATGGTCTCGTTCAGGTCCAACACCTGTGGCTTGATCGCCTGCTTGCGGGCGAAGGCGAGCAGTTGGCGGGTCAGGTCGGCTGACCGCTCCGCGGCCTTGCTGATCTCCTGCAGATGGACCTGGATCGGCTCCCCGGGCGCGGTGTCCATCAGCGCGAGGCCGGCATGCCCGATGATGACGCCGAGCATGTTGTTGAAATCATGCGCCACGCCCCCCGCCAAGCGCCCTATCGACTCCATCCGCTGCGCCTGTTGCAGCTGGTGTTCCAGGGTGACCCGCTCCTCCTCGGACCACTTGCGCATCAGCGCCGCGCCTACGTACGCCGCGATCCCTTCCAGGTGCTGCAGCGACTCCGGGGTGAAGCGGTCCTTGTGATAATCGTTGCACTGGATAAGCCCGACGATCCTGTCCTTGTAGCGGATGGGGACCAGCGCGATGGAGGCGAACTGCCGGTGCATGCAGACGTTGCGCGGGTTGTGGCGCGGGTCCTGGCCGGGGGGGAGTTCCAGAAGCTGGAACGAGTCGTTGGTCCAGAAGCTTCCTCCCGGGGTGGTGTTGGGATGCCCCTGGGGAACCCGGCCCGAGATGACCATGCCGCAGGTGCATTCCAGGCGCACGTTGCCGTCCTGGTCCCTGCACAGTGCGCCGTCGGGGAGGCGATCCACCAGCGACCGCTCCGTCTCCAGCATCCCCGGTGGAAATCCCGCCTCCGACCAGTACGGGTAATCCTCCCCCTCCTGCAGCCGGATACCGACGGCGGCGAAATGCAGCTTCGCCTTGAGCAGGTCGATGACCCGGTCCACCGCCCCCTTCAGGTCGCCCGGTTCGTTCAGCACCTGGAGCACCTCCCGGCTCACCTCCCGGCGCGTCTCCGCCTGCTTGCGTTCCGTGATATCCTGGTCCATCCCGCGGTAACCCAGAAAATTGCCCTGCGCGTCGAAGAACGGGACGCCGCTGGTCTCCAGCACGACCAGGCGACCGTCCTTGTGCCGGTTGACGTTCTCCAGCCTGTGAAAGGACTCCCGCCGAGAGCTGACCCCGGCGAAGATGGCGCCGATGCGGGCGGCCTCCTCGTCCGGCATCAGGTCGAAAGGGGTCTTGCCGATCACCTCCGACGGTGCATAGCCAAGGAGCTCCCGCACCTGGGGGCTGGCGAAGGTGTAGCGGGCATCGGCGTCGACCTCCCAGATCCAGTTGTGCGACGACTCGATCAGGTTGAGGTGACGGACCTCCTTTTCCTGCAGCCCCCGCTGGGTTCGCTCGAAGTAGATGAGGATCATCCCGATGGCGATACTGGTGGCGAGGACGCTGCCGATGAGAAAGCCCCAGGGGGCGAACCACTCGATGGGGCGCAGCAGCGGGTAGTCTGCCTGGTGGATTCCCCAAGCGATGAAGAGCCACCCCACCACGCGGCTTGCGGTCTCACCCGGCTCCACCTGTTTCAGCACTTCCATGCCGATGCGGATGTAGGTGAAGGCGAGGAAGGCGAAGATCGGGATGATGGCGTACATCGCCGGCAGCCCCGCCCAGAGCACGCCCGTGCTCCAGAGCGCCAGGGTGGCGCCGGTGACGGCGAACGCGTGCGCGGGGGGGCGGCCGATGAAATTCCTGGTGCCGGCCAGAAGCATGACGGCGCTGGCGATGATAAAGAGGTGGTTGATTTGCTTAAAGACGAGGCTCGCGGGCCAGAGCACGGAGAGGATGAGGAACAGGTACCTGCAGACATGGACCCCCCAGGCGAGGGCCCATAGTTTCATGAAGCGCTGCTTGTAACGGGAGTAAAGGTAGACATTAACCAGCGCCAGTATCGTCACCGAACTGGCAGTCGCTATAGCGGCAATGATTATCCAAGGCATACTCTACCTCTAAGCAGAACTTTCAATCATCCAAGTCCACGTTTCTCTTTCCTAATGACAGCCGGAATACGATTCTAGCTGACTAGATATAGATTGCCACCCATTTTATTCAGGTTATGCCTGTTTCAGTCTGTGTGTATCCTCACGAGTCGGCAGCACAGGCGCCGAGGCAGCGTGCGCTTTGTCATAAACGTGCTAAGTTATAGTAAGTGAAACGACAAGACTGGTAATCGAGGTTTCCCTTGCCAAAGCTCAATAGATATCTCCTCATTTCAATCGCAGTACTTGCCGCCCTCATTCTTTTTACTGCCGCGGTACTGCCTATCATCGTAAAAAACAAGGCCATCGCGGCGATCGAGGATGCCACGGGACGCGCCACGCGCATCGGCTCGGTCAGCCTCAACCCGCTCACCCTGCACGTCGCCGTCAGGGACTTCGTGGTGGCCGAGAAGACGGGCCCGCCCCTGATCGCCTTTCGTACCCTGGAGGCCTCGGTCGCGCCGGCATCCATCTTCAAGAGGGCGTTGATCCTCTCGGAGATCACCCTCGACACCCCGACGGTCAACCTGGTCCGGACCGCCCCCAACCGCTTCAACTTCAGCGACATCCTCGAGAGGCAGCCCAAGGAAAAGGAGAACGACCAGAAGGCCCCGCTGCGCTTTTCCCTCAACAACATCCGCCTCAAGAACGGGTCGATCGATTTCGATGACCGCATCGTCGTCGGGGGCAGGAAACACAGCATCCGCAGCCTCGACATCGCGTTGCCGTTCATCAGCAACAGCCCTTACCTGGCGGAGAAGTACATCGACCCGCGGATCTCCGCGGTGGTCAACGGCGCCCCCTTCAGCTTCGCCGGAAAGCTGAAGCCGCTCAGCAAGTCCCTGGAGACCTCGGTGCACATCGGGCTGAAACAGCTGAGCCTGCCCCAATACGTGGCCTACTACCCGGTCAGGCCTCCCGCCGAGCTTACCTCGGGCAAACTGACCGCGGACCTCGACCTCGCCTACCGCATCTCCGCCGACCGCAAGCCGGAGCTGACCCTGAAAGGACTGACCCGGCTGGATGCCGTCGCGGTCGATCTCCCGGGCGGCAAGCCGCTGCTCCGCCTCCCCTCCCTGGAGGTGAAAGCGGCCCGACTGGAGGCGTTGGCCGGGAACTTCCAGTTCCAGTCCATCACCGCGGACGGGCTGGAGCTTTTCGTCGAGCGCGACCAGCGGGGGGAATGGATGTACTCCCGGTTGGTTGCGCCGCAAAAGAAGCCGGAGGAGCCCAAGAAGCCGGCGGAACCCGCGCAAAAGACCACCGTCGTCCTCCCCTACTTCGCCTGCAAGGGGGCCGCGGTGCACTTCCGGGACGACCTGCCCAAGGGAGGCTTCCAGACCACCGTTGCCGACATAGAAGCGACGGTACGAAATTTCAGCACCGCACCGGGAACGGCGGCGAGCTACCAGCTTGCCCTCAAGCCGGACGACGGGGTGACCCTTAAAACGGAAGGGAAATTTTCCACCGCTCCGTTGACCGTCACCTCGACCATCCAGCTCGCGGGGCTTAGGATCCAGCGCGCCTGGCCCTACCTGAGCCCCTACCTGACCGCGCCGGTTCAGGGCACCGTGGCGCTGGCCAGCGAGGTCGGCTACAGCGAGCCCGCCGGGCTGACGCTCCAGAAAAGCAACCTCTCGGTCGCAGGTCTCGCCGCCCGCTACGGCCAGAAGGAAGGCTTCGACCTCGCCTCGCTGCAGGTGAACGACGCCGGCTTCCGCCAAAGCGACAACCACATCGAGATCGGCGAGGTCCGCCTGTCCCGGGGGTCCCTCTCCCTGTCCAAGGAAGCCGACGGCAAGCTGTCGCTCCAATCGTTGTTCGTCGATCAAGCCGCCGCACAGCGAAAGGAGGTCTCCCCCGTAACGTCCTCCTCCCGAAGGGGGGCCTTACCCGTAGCGGCAGCACCGCGAAAGGGGAGCCTGCCCAGCAAAGCGGCGGTATCGCGAAGGGAGATGACGTACCACCTCAAGCAGATCCAACTGGAAAAGCTGAACTTCGCCTTCACCGACAAGACCTTCGAGGAGCCGCCGCGCTTCACCCTGCGCAACACGAACCTCACCCTTGCCAACCTGCAGGGCCCGAAATTCGCACCGGCCCCCCTGCGCTTCTCCGCCACCTACGGCAAGGGGGCGGCCCTCAAGCTGAACGGCACGGTCACCCCGGCTCCCTTCCGCTACCGGGGGAGCGTCGCCATATCCCGGCTCCCCATCTCCGATTTCGAGCCCTACTTCCCCGACACCTTCAACTTCTCGGTGATCGGAGGCTCGCTGGACACGAACATGAACCTCGACCTCGCCCTGAAAGACGGCAAGGCCAAGGGGAACTTCCGGGGCAACGCCGGGGTGCGCGACTTCCACAGCATCGACGCCGTAGGGGACCAGGACCTCCTGAAATGGGAGAGCCTGCAGTTCGACGAGTTCCAGGGGAACTTCGACCCCTTCACGCTGAGCATCCGCGAGGTGGCGTTGAACGACGTCTACTCCCGCATCATCATCAGGAGGGACGGGACCCTGAACCTCCAGGACCTGGTGAAGGAACCAACCACGCTTCCGGCACCCCTCCCGGCAGCAGCACCGGCCGCCCCAGCCGGGGGGAAACCGGTGCCGGCCGCGACCGTTGCCGCAGCGAAGGCGCCGGCACCGCAGCGTCAGGTCTCCGTCGGCAGCGTCACCATCCAAAACGGCACCCTGGCCTTCACCGACAACCACCTGCCCCAGACGTTCAACTCCACCTTCTACAACCTGGGGGGACGGGTCAGCGGGCTGACGTCGGAAGAATCGAAGTTCGCCGACGTGGACCTGCGCGGCAACCTGGAGAACCACTCGCCGATGCAGATCTCGGGGAGGCTCAACCCGCTGCGTGACGACCTCTTCGTGGACCTCAAGATTTCCTTCCGCGACATCGAGCTCTCCCCGGTGACACCATACTCCGGCACCTACCTCGGCTACGCCATCGACAAGGGGAAACTGTTCCTGGACCTCAAGTACCTGATCGAGAGAAAGCAGCTCACCTCAGAGAACAAGGTGTTCATCGACCAGTTCACCTTCGGCAAGAAAGTGGAGAGCAGCCAGGCCACCAGCCTTCCGGTTCGGCTCGCGGTCGCCCTGCTCAAAGACCGCAACGGCGAGATCCATCTCGACCTCCCGGTCACCGGCCGCACCGATGACCCGCAGTTCAGCATCTGGGGCCTGATCGGACAGGTGCTGAAGAACCTGCTGGTGAAGGCGGCCACCTCCCCGTTCGCCCTGCTCTCCTCGCTTGGCGGCGGCGGTCAGGACTTCAGCGTCATCAATTTCCAACCCGGTTCCAGCGAACTGCCGGCAGACGAGGAAAAGAAGCTGACCCAACTGGCCAAGGTCGTCGCCGACCGCCCCGGGCTCAAACTGGAGATCAAGGGATTCGTCGACAAGGGGAAAGACCCGGAGGGGTATCGGCAGGAACTTTTGACCCACAAGGTGAAGAACGAAAAATTCCTCCAGTTGGTCAAGGAGCAGCGGACCAAGGAAGGCGACAGCAGCGAGAACGTTCAACTCTCCGCGGAGGAGTATTCGAAGTTCCTCAAGGCGGTCTACAAGAAGGAGAAGTTTCCCAAGCCGCGCAACGCCCTGGGAATGGTCAAGGACCTGCCTGACAACGAGATGAAAAAACTGATCGTCGCCAACACGGTGGTCGGGGAGAACGAACTGCAGTCGCTGGCGCGGGAGCGCAGCGCCGCCGTGATCAAGTACCTGGTTGCCAAGGGGGGGCTGCCGCCGGAAAAGCTGTTCCAGGCGAGCGACAACATCTACAAGGCACCGGAGAAAGATACCGCGAGCCGCAGCCGCGTCGAATTCAACGCCATCGCGAGGTGACGACCCGGGCGTTTATTGCCGCGGCCACGGCCTTTCTCGGAAGAAACTACCGCTTCTTTTTCTTCTTCCGGCCCCTCTTCACCTGATCGCCATGATCGTGCTGCGGCTCGACGGTCGGCTGCTGATCGCTTTTCATGAACATGAACGGAATGATGACGACGGCGAAGAACGCCAGGATCGCCGCCACGGCAATTAGTGGTGTCGACATAATGTCCCTCCCAACAAGTTAATTGGTCCGTCCGCCGCCGGTAACTGCTACCCGTCACACGGCGGGGGGACTCGCGTATTTTTGTTTTCTCCCCTTGCGCAGGTTGGCGCGCGCATCCTCAGCCAGTTTCAGATAGCTCTCCCGGATGACCTCAAGATCCTTCTCGTCCAGCTCCTCCATGTTCAGGAGCGCATTGTTGGCCCCGTCAAGCGACCGGATGATCTCGTCCAGCTTGAGCTGAATCGCCGCCGAGTCGCGATTCTGGGTGTTCTGGATCACGAAGACCATCAAGAAGGTGATGATGGTGGTGCCGGTATTGATGACCAACTGCCAGGTGTCGCTGAACTTGAACAGCGGGCCGGTGACCGCCCAGACCACGATGATCGCCAGGGCGAAGATGAAGGAGGACGGGTGCCCGGAGGTGTGGGAAGCCCAGGTGGCGAAGCGGCTGAAACGGGACATGTGCTGTTCCATGACTCCTCCTGTTCATTGGAATCGCGGCGTGGCGGGACCCCCTCTCCCTGCTCCCGGCCGTTACTTCGCTCTCCCCTTCCCTGCCGACAGCGGCTTGGCGGCGGGAGCGCCGGCACCCCTTGTCGGCTCGCCGGTGCTGAAATTGCCGTTCGCCTCCTGGTCGCGACGGACGATGGCCGCAACCTCCGCATCGCTCAACTCCGGGTCCTTGCGGGCATCGACCACCACCCAAAGGCCATCCCGCTGCTCGCAGGTGATCAGGAAGGCCCAGTGACGGGACTGGTCGTCGGAAAGGATCATGTGCTGGACGGGAAGGCCGTCGCTGACATTGGGGTCGAGGGACGGATCCTTCTGGTGCACCCGGAAAAACTGCACAGCCGGCCCGGGTTTGCCAAACAGCTTTTCCCGAAGCGCCGTCGCCTGTTCCTTGGTGTAACGGATACGGGTGGTGCGGTACAGATCGTTCAAGGGGCCGCCGTTGGCAAGCGCGGTGATGTACTGACTGGCGGCGCTCCCCGGTCCGTAAGCGGATCCGATCCGGCTCTCCGGAAGTTCCGATACGAAGGAGATCCGGAACGCGACCGGCGTGGTGCTGTCGGTACTGAGGCGGATAAAGCCGCGTGGAGCCTTCCGGATCCGGGCGAGGTCCGTTATCGAGATCATGGACGTTTCGACGAGCTGGGCTCCATTTCGCGGCGACACGCTTTTGCGGGACCAGGGACCCGCCTCCCTACCCGGCAGCTCGATGGCGTCCTCTATCAGGAGCGGGCCGGTCGCCCCGATGCGGATGTAGCCGGGGCCGTCCCCGGCCGCGACAACGTACCAGCTCTTCATGCCGGTCACGATGACGCCGTCCACGGGCGCTCCTCCCACCGGCAAGGCACGGGCGGTGCCGAACGAGTTGTTGGCGGTGGTGACGGTCATCGGCTGGCCGCCCGCCGCCGCGGGAGTGACCGCCTGGTCCGCCTGCACTAAAATCCCCGGCTCCAGCCACCACGCCGTCACCGCACCTGCGCACGGAGACAAGGCGAGCGTAAGCATAATCGCCATCACAACGTCGAGCATCCACCTTCCCATGATTCCCCCTGACATCGCGCGCTTGGCGCGGAACGGTTCACCGCCCTTCGGCAGGCGCAGCATACCACGCGGCGTTAACTACTATCAATGTAAATATGTGAACCTCCCCCAGGCGGATGCCCACCGCCATCACGTATTGCAGGAAAAGTTGATTACGTGTACAACAAAGCACATCAAATTAAACACATGAGGCAATGATGTCCCTGCGCAGCCTTCGCACCCTCACCGCCATCGCCAGCAAGGGAAGTTTCGCCGCGGCGGCGGAACAGCTCTGCCTGACCCAATCCGCCATCAGCCTGCAGATGAAGAACCTCGAGGAGGAACTGGGCGTCCCCCTCTTCGAGCGCACCGGCAGGGGGACCAAGCTGAACCTGAACGGCAAGCTGGTCGTGGAGCGCGCCCGCGAGATCCTCGACCTCTACGACGGCATCAGGACGGAACTGTCACCGGCAGGCGCCATCAGGGGAGTGCTCACCCTCGGCGCGGTCCCCACCGTGATCACCGGGGCGCTCCCCCCGGTCCTGCGGCGCCTGCGCGAGGAGCACCGGCAGATGCAGGTGCGGCTTGTCTCGAGCCTGTCGGCGGATCTGGTGCGGCAAGTGGAGGAGGGGGACCTCGATGCGGCCCTCACCACCGAGCCCCCCTTCGCCGTACCGGCGCAGCACCAGTGGCGGGTCTACGACGAGGAGCCCTTTTTCGTGGTCGCCCCCAAGGGGACCCAAGCCGCCACGGCAGCGGAACTCTTCGCGACCTACCCCTTCGTGCGCTTCGACAAGACCGCGTGGGCCGGCGCCCTGGTCGACGCGCAGCTGCTGGCGCAGGGGATCGCCCCGCGCGAGGTGATGGAGGTCGATTCGCTGGAGGCCGCCACCACCCTGGTGCGCGAGGGGCTCGGGATCGCCGTGGTGCCGCTCAACAGACGACGGCTCCAGGAGGCGCGCAGGTATTTCCTGCTGACGCCGTTTGGGACCCCCCAGCTGGTGCGCAGGGTCGGCATGTACCAAAAGCGCCACCACCCGCGTCTCGCGCTGACCCAACTGGTGCTGGACGGGTTGTGCCGGGAGTGCGGATACGTAAAAAATACTTGAACGTCACCACAGTATTATGAACTTTTTACTCACGTGACCACGTGCTACTCTCGTCCCACCACCACGAGAAGGAGAGTAGCTTGATCACCATCGTGAACGCCCTCACCCCCGTGCTGTCCCTGATCCTCGTCGGCTTCCTGATCAGGCGCGGCGAATTCCTCGCCCCTTCCTTTTGGCCCTCCGCGGAGAGGCTCACCTATTTCCTGCTCATGCCCGCCGCCCTCATCCACAGCCTGGCGGGAAAGAAGATCGGTGCCCTCCCCTGGTTCGGCATCCTCCTCACCGTCGAGGGCGTCGTCGCCGCCAGCGCCATCCTCGTCGTCGCGTGGGGCGCCGCCAACCGGCGCATGGGAGGCGGCGTCTTCACCTCGCTGTTCCAGGGAGGGGTCCGTTTCAACACCTTCGTGGCCCTGGCCCTGGCCGAGAGCCTGTTCGGCAAGGAGGGACTCTTCCTGGCGGCCCTGGGCGCGGGCTTCATGATCGTGCTCATCAACGTCCTCTGCGTCTCCGCCTTCTCCCTGACCGTCGGCGGCACCGCCCGGCTCGACCTCAGGCGCCTGGGCGCCGATCTCGCGCGCAACCCGCTCATCATCGGCTGCGTCCTGGGTATAGGCATCAACGCGTCGGGTTGGCAGCTTCCCGCCGCCATCGACGGGACCATCGACCTGGCGGGGAAAGCGGCCTTCCCGATGGGGCTCATGGCCGTGGGAGCGGCCTACCGGGCCGGCAACCTGGCCCTGCACTGGCGCCCCATGGCGGTGAGTTGCGGCATCCAGTTTCTCTGCAAACCGGCGCTCGCCTGGTGGCTCGCGACGGCCAACGGCCTGACCGGCGCGGCGGCGGGAGCGGTGCTGCTTCTTTTCAGCGTCCCCACCTCGCCGGCCTCCTACATCCTCTCCCGCCAGATGGGGGGCGATCACGACAGCATGGCCTCCATCATCACCGCGCAGACCTGCCTCTCCTTCGTCACGCTCCCGGTCACGATCTGGATGCTGCTCTGAGCTTTGGGCGCAAAAAAACGGGCCTCCCCGTTCGGGAAGGCCCGTCTCAACATCCGTCGCGGTCGCCCTCTTAACCGGCGGCCGGCGCCTTGGCCAGCTCCGACTTCAGGAGCTTGTCGATCTCCTTCTTGAGCAGGCTTTTCTGGTCCTCCGACATCACGGACATCACGCTGCGCTCGATCTTCAGGGACTCCCCTTCGAAGCCAAGCTTGTTCAGCTTGATCAGGTCGTTGGCGAAGATGGCGATGTCCATCTGCTTCACGTCGTCACCCTTCATTTCCTTTTTGACCAGGTTCGCGTACTTCTTGGTGATGGCACTCGCCTGCTGCAGCTGGCTTCTCAGCATCCTGGAGACGTCGATGTCCCTCTTGCTGACGACATCCTCGGACTTGGCCGTGATGATGATCTTCTCGATGTCGTCGCTGACGGCGCTCAGGCGCACCAGGCTGATCTCGGCCTTGCCGTTTTCATCCAGCATGACCGGCATCGAGGCGCCGTCGCCGGAGCTGACGGTGATCTCCTTGCTGGCCAGGGGCAGCTTGATGAACTCGTCCTTCTCGTCAAGCAGCTTCTTCTCGGACTTGATCTCGGTACGCTCGACGCGGCTGTCGGACTCGATGTTCATGAAAGGGTTGAGGCCGGCGAAGCTCGTATCCAGGATGGAGTCGGTGATGCTGTTCGGGATCAACCCCAGCAGGGCGAAATCCAGCACGTTGACGGTGACGCCCACCGGCAGCAGCGCGATCCCGAGGGGCACCTCGTAGAACTCGCGCAGCCCCTGGTAGGGGGTCGAGAAATCGTAGTCGGTCTTCATCTCGTATGACTTCACCCTGAACGCCTTGGAATCCTGGACCGCCACGCTGATCTGCGGCGTGGTCACCAGCGACCCCGTGTTGGCATCGATATCGACCGTGTGGTTCTTCAGATCCCGGATCACCTGGCTCTCCGTGATGGTGCTCACCTTGACATGGTTCGCGCACCCCAATGAAAGCAGACATGACAACACAACCGAAATTTTACCGACTTGCTTCAACATCGAACTCCCTCCTCATCGTCCGCTCATTTAATGATGCTTCTCAAAAAAGCACTACCAGTACGTCTCAAAGATTCACAGCAGGTCCGCGGCTCCCGCTTGAGTCTTGCCGTCATCACGGCGGGCCTCCGCACGTATCGTGAGTATCGCTTTATATACAAAAACAGTTTCCATGGCAAACAGATTCATGCGCAAAACAATAAAATTTGCCGTCCTTTCTGGAGCTTAGCGGCGAAATGGGGTCTATAACCCCCATTGCCGCCTCCTGCCGGCGGCGCCGACGCCAGGATCAACGACGACGGCGCTCCCCCCCCCCTCGCCAGCCCGAGCGGGGGCCATGCCTATTCAAGGGAAATGAAAATCGTCCGATACGGTGCATGGGCGGAAAACTTGCTTCATTATCCGGCGCACAGCATCCTGGAAGGTAGGAGAAGAAGATGTTCGAAAACGTGAAGGTGATCCTGGCGGACGACGACCCCGTCAACCTCGACATGCTCGAGAAGATGCTGCAGCAGTTCGAGTGCACCCTGATCAAGGTCGGCAACGGCCAGGAGGTGATCGACGCCATCTCCGCCCACCCGCAGGTGGACCTGGTGGTCATGGACCTGAACATGCCGGTGCTGAACGGTTACGAGGTGCTGCGCCGGATCAAGCAGGACGTGCACTGGCACGACATACCGGTGGTCGTGGTGACCACGGACGGCACGGAGGTGGCGAGCGTCCTGGAACTGGGCGCCAACGATTTCATCCCCAAGCCGTTCAACCTGTGCGAACTGCGCCACCGGGTCATGAACCAGATCCGCAACAAAAGGCTCGCCGATTTCGCCAGCGACACCAACGCCGTCCTCGAGGTGGAGGTGGCCAAAAGAACGGCCGCCCTGCAACAGGCGCTGGCCAAGGCGCTGCAGACCGAATACGAGATCTCGCTGCGCCTGGGGCGGGCGGCGGAGTTCAGGGATCAGGAGACGGGGTCGCACTTGAAGTGCATCAGCCAGCTTTCCAAGCGGCTGGGGCAGCTGGCGGGGATAGCGCCGGAGCAGTGCGAGACCCTGTACTTCGCCTCGCTGCTGCACGACGTGGGGAAGATCGGCATCCCCGACTCGATACTGCTCAAGCCGGGCAAGCTGTCGCCGGAGGAGTTCACGACCATGAAGGAGCACACCGTGATCGGCGGGAAGATCATGTCCGGGGCCAGGGACTACCCGGTCATCGAGGCAGGGAGGATCATCGCGCTGCACCACCACGAGAAATGGGACGGTACCGGCTACCCGTACGGACTCAAGGGGGAGGAGATCCACATCTTCGCCAGGGTGGTCTCCATCGTGGACGTCTTCGACGCCCTGCTGACCGAGCGGGTCTACAAGAGGGCCTTCAGCATCGAGGAGACCATGAGTATCATGATGGACGAATGCGGCAAGGCGTTCGATCCGCACCTGCTCGGCCTGTTCTCCGCGCATGTCGACGAGTTCCACGCCCTCCAGCGGGGGATCCACGCCGATGCCATCCCCATCACCAGCATCACCGAGATGGTCCGCTAGTCGCCCCACCCGCCCGATTCCCGCGCGCCGGCCGCGCCTGCCCCCCCTTACCCCCGCACGCCTCCCGCCGGACCCCGTCCGGTCAGGGGGCGCGCCGCTCCTTGGTCCGGATCCGCTGCAGTTTCAGGCTCAAATCGACGAGCCGGTACGGTTTCTGGATGAAACCGGCCAACCCCCTGCCGGTGAACCTCTCGGTGATCTCCTGTTCGCTGAAGCCGCTGGAGAGGATCACCTGCACCTGCGGGTCCAGGGAGCGCAAGAGCTGCAGGGCCTGTTCCCCGTCCAGGTGCGGCATGGTGAGGTCGAGGATAACGCAGTCCACCTCGTCCTTTCGCTGTCGGAACAGCTCCACGGCGGCGAAACCGTCCTCGGCGGTGAGCACGCTGTAGCCGAGGCTCTCCAGCATCTCCCGTCCGAGGCTGCGGATCGCCTCCTCGTCGTCGACCAACAGCACCGTGCCGGAACCGCACGCAGGCACCGGGCCGAGCTCCTGTCCCTCGGGCGGTCGGGTCTTGGCCGGGTACGCGGGGAGGAACACCCTGAACAGGGAGCCGCGCCCGGGCGCGCTGTGCACCTCGATGGTCCCCCGGTGCCCACGGACGATCCCGAGGACCGCCGCCATCCCCAGGCCGCGCCCGGTGAACTTGGTGGTGAAGAAGGGGTCGAAGATCTTGGCCAGGGTCTCCTCGTCCATGCCGCAGCCGTCGTCGGCGACCTCGAAGAAGACGTAGACCCCCTCCTGGAGCCGGTCGTTGAGCCACAGCCGGGACAGGTCGGCGCCGGCGAGCTCCCTGCTGCCGGTCCGAATCGAGATCACCCCGTCGCGGTCGCCGATCGCCTCCGATGCGTTGATCACGAGGTTCATGATGACCTGGCGGATCTGGGTCGCGTCCACCTCCAGCGGGGGGAGTTCGGGGGCGAGCTCCAGGCGCATCTGGGCCTTCTTGGAGATGGAGACCTCCAGCATGTGGCTCATCTCCCTGATGATGGCGTTGACGTCCAGCACCTCGATCACGAAGCTTCCCTTCCCGGAGTAGGCGAGCATCTGCTGGGCCAGGTCCGCCGCGCGCCGCGACGACTTCTCGATGTTCTCCAGGTGGGTCCGCAGCGGCGATTCCTGCGGCAGCCTGAGCAGCGCGAGCTCCGCGTTGCCCATGATGGCCATCAGGATGTTGTTGAAGTCGTGGGCGATCCCCCCCGCCAGCACCCCGAGGCTCTCCAGCTTCTGCACGTGCAGGATCTGCGCCTCCATCTGCTTCTTCTCCTGGCCCAGGCGCCGCTCGTCGCTGACATCGCGCCCCACCACCAGCAGGTGCCTCTTCTCCTTGATCAGCAGCCGGGACAGACTGTAGGACATGGCCACGTCCTTGCCGAAGCTGGTGCGCAGGTCGACCTCGCGCACCCGGGCCGCGCCGTCCGCCAGCACCTGTTCGGCAACCTCAAGCAGGCCACTTTCCCGCCACGAGGGGAGCTCGCGGAAATTCTGTGCCTGCATCGCCTCCACGTCCCCCCCGGCGATATCAGCCGTCGCCTGGTTCAACAGGATGCACTGCCCCGACTCGCCGTCGAAGATGCGGATCCCCATGGGGGAGTAGCGCATCAGTGACTCGAACAGCAGCAGGTTCTCGCGCCGCTCCTCCTCGATCTTTCTGTGCTCGGTGATGTCCCTGGTGATCCCGAGCAGCGCCACGATCTCGCCGCGGTCGTTACGGAAGGGAACGGCATGGGTGTCCAGCCAGACCCGTCCCCCCTTGAGCCCGGTCGCCTCGAACACGAGGTTCCCCGGGGTGCCGGCGAAGACGTTCCGGGTCAGCTCGATGAAGGCCTCCCGGTACTCGGGGGTGACCAGCGAATACATGCACTCCCCCTGCACCTGGGCCAACGAATCCGCCTGGATCATGCCCAGCCCCGCGCTGTTCATCATCTGCAGGCGCCCCTCGTGGTCGAGCAGTTTCACGCATTCGGGTTCGGTCTGGATGATGGTGTTCAGAAACGCTTCGCTGCGGGCAAGGGCGTCCTCCCGGGCGCGCAGCTGCTCGGCCATGGCATCGAAGGTCCGCGCCAGGCTTCCCAGCTCTCCTCCCACCACCAGGGTCGCGATCCTGACCTCGGTGTCCCCGCCGGCCAGCCGTTCCGAGGCGTCCTCGAGCACCCGGATGCGATCCCCGATGCAGCGTTTCCCGATCAGGATGGCACAGCCGCAGGCCAGCAACAGTACCGACGAAAGCAACCCGATGCCGTAGGTCAGCGCGCGGCTGGCTTGGCGGGTCGCGGTATCGACCGGGATGCCGGCGGTTACGTACATGTAGGGGGTGGCCTCCCCCGGCAGCCGCAGCTTCCAGTAGGAGATGATCCTGCGGTCCCCCTGGAGACCCGCCCTGATCTCGGTGCCGCTCTCCGGTCCCTGCTGGATCTTGCGGAAGGGGGCCGGCGGGTAGGGCTTGCCGACGTAACGCTCGTGGTCCATCCCCCGGGCCAGGATGATCCCCTTGTGGTCCAGTATCACGAAGGTGGCCCCGGGAGGGAGGTTCATCTGCTGCAGTAAGTGCTGGTAGTTGCCGATGTTGATGCTGACCCCGATCACCCCCGCGCCCCTCCCCCCCTTGTCCTTCAACGGGTAGCCGAGGTTGAAGATGGGCTTGGTGATGATCCGGCTCACGATGTACTCGCCGGAGGAGAGCCTGCCACTGGCCATGGCCGCCATGAAGAAGCGCCTGGCGCTGACGTCGAGGGGCTGGTTCATCGGGACCGCCGTCGCCCACACCCTCCCCCGCGCGTCGGAGATGGTGATGTTGCCGTACATCGGGTTCAGCTTGAGCAACTCCCTCAGGATCGGCTCCACCTTGGCCTTGTCCCGGTCCCCCACCTCGGGGAGTTGCGCCAGGGAGGTCATCAGCTGCTCGGCCGCCACCACGAGGTTACGCTGCTCGGCCGCGATCCTCTCGCTCAGCTGCAGGGTCTCATGCCGGGCCTCCACCAGCATGGCGTTACGGAACTCGATTCCGGAATAGAGGATGACCCCGGCAGCGGGCAAGGCGACGACGAAGACGATGAGGAGCAGCAAAAAGCGGATCGATAGCGAGGATGGACGGAACATCAGGCCTCTCTTCATTCAAGGATACGGTCATTGACAAAGCAATAGAAAAAGCCGTATTTATCTTAGCAGAAATTAAAGCAACCACGCATGTGACATTGCGAAGCAGACGCTGCCAGATGTCATCCCCGCGCCGGGATCAACCAGTCTGCGCCGGCCGCGTTGTCAATAACGGCACACGCCAACACTGTGCCCCACGGCGCGAGGTGCCATGATGAACATCTACACTGAGTTTTGTCTGCCGCATCTCACCAACTGCGTCTGCGGGCTCGAGCCGCTCAACCGGCAACGGGAACTGATCGTCCCGCTGGCACGGGGTCGCGTGCTGGAGGTGGGGATGGGAACCGCCTTGAACCTCCCCTTCTACGACAGGGAGCGGGTGACTTGCCTGTGGGGGCTGGAGCCGTCGCCGGGGATGCGCAGGGCGGCGCGGACCAACGTGCGGCAAAGCGGCATGCCGGTGCGCTGGCTCGACCTGCCGGCCGGCGCCATCCCGCTTGAAGATGAGAGCGTCGACACGGTGCTGTCGACCTTCACCCTGTGCAGCATAGCTGACCTGCGTGGGGCGTTGGCGGAGATGCGGCGCGTGCTCGCGCCGGGAGGAAGGCTTCTTTTCTGCGAGCACGGCGCCGCCCCCGACGCGAGGGTGCTGCATTGGCAGCGGCGCATCACCCCCTGGTGGCGGCGCGTCGCCGGCGGCTGCCGCCTGGACCGCCCGATCCCGCAGCTGATCGAAGGGTCGGGGTTCCGGGTGGTCGCGCTCGACGCGCGCTACATGGAGGGGGTGCCCAGGCTGGCTGGATATACCTATCGCGGCTGGGCGGAAAAGGGGTGATTCATGCCCGCGCCTCGTCCCACATGGTCGCCCCCCTCACCCCCCTTGGCCAGCGTGGTCCTCAGGACGTCGCGCAGGGCCGAGAGTTTGTACGGCTTCTGGACAAAAGCGGCCACCCCCTGCCCCATGAATTTCCGGGTCACCTCGTACTCGCTGAAGCCGCTGGACATGATGATGCGGGCGTCGGGATCGATCCGGCGCAGTTCCCTGAAGCACTGCTCGCCGTCCATTAACGGCATGGTGAGGTCGAGCACCACCACGTCGATGTCGTCTCTCGAAGCGTAGAGCTGCACCGCCTCGCGCCCGTCCGCGGCGGTGACCACCTCGAAACCGAGCTCGCGCAGCATGTCGCTGCCGATACCCCGGACCGTCTCCTCGTCGTCGACCAGCAGGGCGATACCCTCGCCGCGCCAGGTCTCGTCCCGCGTCGCACACGACTCGCGGTCGGCGGCCATCCCGACCGAGCGCGCGCTGGCCGGCAGGAGTACCTTGAAGTTGCTCCCCTTGCCCGGCTCGCTGTAGACCTTGATCGCCCCCTGGTGGCCGCGGATGATCCCCAGCACCGCCGCCATGCCGAGTCCCCGGCCGGTGAACTTGGTGGTGAAAAAGGGATCGAAGATCCTGGCGAGGGTCTCCTTGTCCATGCCGCAGCCCGAATCGGAAACCTCCAGGAACACGTAACGCCCAGCCGGGACCGGGTCGGTCAGCCAGGCGTCGAGCAGGTACTCCGTGCCGCAGTCCATGCTGCCGGTCCTCACCGAGATCACCCCGGTGTTGTCGCCGATGGCCTCGGAGGCGTTGATGACCAGGTTCATGATGATCTGGCGGATCTGGGTGGCGTCCACCTCCACCAGCGGCAGGGGGCGGCGCAGGTCGTAGCGCAGGGACGCCTTCTTGGAGATGGAGACCTCCAGCATGTGCCCCATCTCCTCGACCAGGTGGTTCAGGTCGGTCGGCTCGATGACGAACGTCCCTTTGCCGGAGTAGGCCAGCATCTGGCGGGCCAGGTCCGCCGCCCTGAGCGCGGCCTGCTCGATCCGCTTCAGGTTTTCCAAAACCGCCGACTCAGGGGCAATCCGCATCAGGGCCAGGTCGGCGTTGCCGATGATCGTGGTGAGGATGTTGTTGAAATCGTGGGCGATGCCGCCGGCCAGCACACCCAGGCTCTCCAGTTTCTGGGCATGCAGCAACTGCTGCTCCATCTTTTGCCGTTCGGCCTCGGCGCGCTTGGCGCTGGTGATGTCTTCGACCACCTCGATGAATCCGGACTGCTTCCCCCCTCCCCGCAACGGGACGGTATGGATCCTCACCGTGACCGGGCTGCCGTCACCCCGCACCCCTTCCGACTCAGCGACGGCGACGCCACCCTCCTCGATGGAGATGCTGCCGGGACAGCGGGGACACTTGGTGTCCCGATGCTCGAACTCCTCGTAGCAGACCCTCCCCACGTACCACTCGGCCGGCTGCCCCAGCAACTCGGCCTGGGCCCGGTTTATCATCCGGATGCGGTTGTCGGGGCCGATCAGGGTGATCCCCAGGGGGACGTTGTCGACCAGCGTCTTGTAAAGGGTCTCACTCTCGTGCTGCCTGGACTCGGCCCTGCGGCGTCCGATGATGGCGTTGGCGAGCAGCGCGGAAATGGTCGCGAACAGCAACAGCAACCCCAGTATGGACCAGAAGGCCCGCTTGTTGATCGAGTACGCCTTCTTGGGGAGGTTGATGACGGTGCTGTTGGGCGGCAGCTTCTTCTCGCTGATGCCGAACCTCTCCAGCTGTTGATAGTCGAAGATCAGCTTGTTGGCCTGGTGGTTCTGTACGGGGATCGATCTCGGCGCTTCCCCTTTCAGCACCCGCAGCGCCAGCTCCGCCCCCAGTTCCCCCTGGGCCTTGTTGCTGATCAACTGACCGCCGACGATCCCCTTGCCGATGAAGAAGGACCAGAAGGAATAGATCGGCGCCGCGGTGGCTTCACGGATCCGCTTGATGCTGTCGTCGGGGAGGAGCGCGAAGCCGCTTTTGTCCTTGACGAAGCTGTAGATGAACACGAGGCGGTCGGCGGGGAGCTTTTGGAACCTGGCCGTCAGTTCCTCGATGGGGACGTCGTCCCAGAACGTGAAGCGCGCCCGCTTCGCGTACCCCGGCTCCAGGAGTTTCAGCTCCTTGCGGACGCTTTTGCCGGTCTCGTTCTGGGGGCTGCCGACGAAGATCAGTTCCCGTGCGCCGCTGTGGAGGGAGAGCGCGATGTCGATGGTCTGCAGGAAGGAGGGGTGCTCGGTGACGCCGGTGATGTCGGCATCTCCCGCGATCATGTCCGGGGTGAAGTCGTTGATGCCGCAAAAGACGACGGGGAGGCCGGCGAAGAAGTCGCGCCTGTGGCGCTCGACGAAATTGAGAGCGTCGTTGTCGGCGGCGAGGACCAGGTCGAACCTTTTGTTGGCGAGCTTGTGGCGAAAGACGGTGTCGAGAATTTCGGTGAGGTAGACCGGATCGGAGTACTGCTTCGCGTCCAGGTATTCGAACTGGAGCTGGACCTGGCCGGGATGCGCGTTGAATACCGCCAGCATCCCCTCGGTTTCTTCAGCCGTTACCCTGAAGTGCGGATCGTACGAATGCAGCACCAGCACTTTTTGGACTGCGGTAGCATCGGCGGTGACTGGTATAAACAGAAGAGACAATAGACAAAGGCACAAGGTGAGATACGGCAGGATTCTTTTAGCCATTCAACGCTCCATCGCTCAGACTAAATGGCATGTGAATTCGGGGTTACCTCCCGGCCTTTCAGAGAGTTTTCCGGAGACGCCGCCTGCAGAAATATTACCAGATTTCTCTAAAGAACAAGGTGTGGAATTTCGAAAGGTTACTTTCCCGCCTCCCTACTCTGACGGCCGCAGCCTCAGGTACTCCTTCCTGGCGTCTTTCGCCTGCCTCATCACGCCGGCCGAGCGCAGGGTGAAGACCGTGTCCATGGGCACCCCGCCGCTTGCCAGCACCTTCGCGGTCCAGGTGTTGCAGGTATGGGTGATGAGGTAGGAACCCTCCCCCTTGAAGAACCTGTTTTCCCGGTGCGCCCCTCCCTTCAACGGGTAGGGGCGGCGCGCCGCGTCGAGTTTGAAGCTGGCGCGCAGTTGGTCCTTCAGGTGCTTCAACCCGGTTGGCGACAGTTTGAGTTCGACTAGGTCGGCACCGGGGAACTGCCCAGCCGGCTCGGCCGGCATGGAGAAGACATGCATGACGCTAGGGTTTCTCCAGCACACCGCCTTGAGGAAGATGGGGGCCGTGACCTTGTCAGCCTGGTAGAACTCCGCCTCCCCCCAGCCGAACTCGTAGTAGCGGCCAGGCCGCAGGTACTCCCTGACGAAGCCCAACTCCTCGCCCAGGTCGTCATTGGAGAGCGCGATCCCCGCGTGCCAGCCGTGGGCGATCACGTAAATGGAGCGTTCCTCCCCCCTCGTCGCCGGCAGGTAGTTCCATTTTCTCCCTGCGGCACATCCGCTCAGGAGCAACGCCAGCAACACCAGCCATGTCACCGCCCCCCATCGCCCCACTGGCTTTACCATGTGAACCTCCCTGACACCAAGGGGTCATATTACCAAGGTGTTTGCAAGCGTCAACGCCGGCGCGACGCGCTCACACATTCAACCGCCCCCTGTCATTACTTCCGCACCAGACGAACCAGCATGAGGACGTGTTACTAAAAAGGATTTGACATTCAACCCTCTGAATGTATATTGAGCCACCTGAAGAGCGAACCTGCAGGACCATTGCAAGGGGTGCACTGAGTTACCCTCTGAGAGAACGTGACCGTTATGACAATGGTTATGAGACATACCTCCATGCCTCGCGCGCGGCGCCTGCTAGCGACGTTCCTGTCGGTGATCTACCTGCTGATAGCCTGTGGTCCGCTTGGCAATCTCGCCATGCTTTCCAATCAAGCGGTCCATGCCCGTACCGGTGAATGCTCGGGCGACTGCTCCATCTGCGGATGCTCGCCCGAGAGCAGAGCAGCGCAGACCTGCTGCTGCAGTCAAAAAAGGCAGCTGCAGGCGCAAGAAGATGCCACCCCCGCCTGCTGCAAAAAAAAGCCCGTCAGCAAAAGAACGTTCATAGCCTCATGCGGCTGCCCCTGCGGGGACGACCAGGCTGTCGCTGAGTCGACCCTTTCCTGCAATGAGGTGCTCCCCTATTACTTCACCGGGCATTCGGTTATTTTCCTGGCAGAGCACCGACACCCGAGCCACCCCGCGCAATTTTATTCGCGTTTTTCTGACCCGCCCGATCACCCTCCGCGACAGGCATAATCCTTACCGTACTTCTGACCGTTGAGTATGCCGCCCGCTATGCCCGCTCCTCCGCTGATACCCGCGGAACGGCGCCACAGGGCACCGGTGCGCCATTCTCCGCACGCCCCAACAAAGACACTGGTTGTACCAGTTCGTCCCGTGAGCAGATCCGGGAGTTGGTCCAGGTGCCGGCGACTTACGTCATAATTCCGCAGGAGGCCCCTGATGAGAATCGTGATTTTAGTGGCGGCGTGCCTCGCCTTTTTAACCGGATGCGAGAGTACCGTCGACACAAAAATCGGAGCATTCGCACCAGCGATTGCAGGCGTTGACATCAATGCTGAGCCGGTGCACCTCCACCGGCTCAAGGGCAAGATCGTTGTCATCTATTTCTGGACCAATTCCTGCTGCGGCGACAACGTGAAGCAACTTGAGCCTCTTTACCAACGGTACTCCCACGACAGGTTCGCAATGGTGGCTATCGCCGGGTTGTGTTCGAAAGAAGAAGTTGCCGCTTATGCCAAGAAGCACGCCATTACCTTCACTATGCTGGCAGACGAAGGGGCAGGCATGTCGAGGCAGTACCAGGTTCTTGGATTTCCGACAGTTTTCATCCTCGACAGCAACGGTATCATCCGGGAGAAAATTTTGGGTGCAGTCCGGACTGAGACGCTTCAAAAACTCGTCGATCGGCAGTTCCGTATCCGGAAGGCCGTCGACGCCGGCCATGACAAGGCCAATCCGCGGTGATGCGCAACGGCTAACGGTCCCTGCGCTCAGCATCTTTTGTCGACCTTCTCAACTGCATGGAGGCAGTCATGAAAAAGCTTAGTTTCGTTCTCATCCTGTTACTCAACCTGGTCGGTGCAGCCTCTGCGTCCCACCTCGATATAGAGAGCCATCCGTCCTGTGCCTATTGCGGTATGGATAGGGGGAAATTCGCCCACAGCAGGGTCCTGATAGAATACGACGACGGCACCTCGTTTGGCGCTTGCAGCCTGCACTGTGCGGCGGTGGACCTTGCCAACAAGATCGACAAGGCGCCAAAGACGATAACGGTCGGGGACTATCGCACGAAGACGCTGATCGATGCGGAAAAAGCCGTGTGGGTCCTTGGCGGCAAGAAAGCGGGAGTCATGACTGGGAACGCCAAATGGGCCTTCGCGGAAAAAGGCGCCGCGGAGGAGTTCATCCAGGAGAACGGCGGAGCTGTGGTGACCTTCGATGAAGCAATAAAGGCAGCGTACGAAGACATGTACCGCGACACCAAGCAGATCCGCGAACGGCGCAAGATGAAGAGGTCGCAGATGCAAAAAGGTGGGCAGTGATGGTTGGCAAGCTCCCGTCAACGCTGGCCTTGCTTCTCGCCCTCATCTCTGCCGGAGCAGCGCTTGCCGGTACCGCCGACCTGAAGCCCCACAAAATCGGCCCCAAAGACAAGTGCCCGGTTTGCGGCATGTTCGTTTCGAAATTCCCTGATTTCGCCGCGGAAATCCAGTTCAAAGACGGAGCAGTCGTACATTTCGACGGAGCCAAGGACATGTTCACGTACTATCTCAACCTGTCCCGCTACGCACCCGGCAGGAAAACGGCCGACATTGGGGCGGTCTTCGTCACCGACTACTATGACCTGGCCAAGGTGGACGGGCTCTCCGCCCATTACGTCGTGGGCAGCGATGTCTACGGCCCGATGGGACGTGAGCTCATTCCCTTCGGCAGCGAGTCCAAGGCGGGCGACTTCCGGAAGGACCACCGGGGCAAGAGGACAATCCGCCTCCGCGACGTCACCCCGATCCTGCTGAAGCAACTCGACTGATGGCACCGCGTCGCTCCACCATTTTCCTGGGGACGGTTGCCGGGCTGTCGCTGGGCCTGGCAGGGATGCTCCTGCATGCCGCGGCCCAGGAGCGGGGGGCGCGACAGGCGCTTGCCCGCAAGGGGGCCCTGGTGAGACAGCTGCATCTCACCGATCTCTGCCTTTGCACCGAGGCCAGCTACACCCGGCATCCGAGCATGACGGATTTCCCGACGCCCTTCCAGGACGCGCCGATGTCATTTGAGCACTTCCCGACCGGCGCGGTGATCCAACCTCCTCCGCATTTGGTGACACGACATGGCGCACATGATTGAACGGCACCGGCATATCATCGATTTCACACTGGCCACGCTCTTGCGCCGCAAGGGGAAAAATGGCGGGCTGCTGCTGGTTTACACCCTGATCATCTTCGTCCTCGCATCGGTTATCTTCTTCACCGAGGCGATCAAGCGCGAGGCGATGCTGGTGCTTCGAGACTCTCCCGAGATAATCGTTCAGCGCACCCTGGCCGGGCGCTACCAGACCGTTCCCATTTCCTGGTGCGACGGGATAGGCAGCATCAGGGGAGTCAGTTCGGTACAACCACGTCTATGGGGCTACCACTTCGACCGAACCCGGCGTGCCAACTACACCTTCATGGTGCCAGCCCAAGCCCCTCCTCAATCAGGCCACGTGGACCTCGGCTCTGCAGTCGCACGCATTCAGGGCGCCACGGCCGGGGACACCATAGCCCTCCAGGGGCACGATGGCGCGCCCCGCGCTTTCACGGTCAGGAAAGTCCTGGAAAGCGAGTCGCAACTGTTGACGGCTGATTTGATCCTGATCTCGGAACGCGATTACCGCGATTTCTCAGGTCTTCCGGCTGGCCAGGCCACGGACCTCGTGCTGCAGGTGCGCAATCAACGGGAGTACGCCACCATCGTCGAGAAGATCGCCAGGATGCACCACGACGCCCGCCCGATCCTGCGCAGCGAGATCCTGCGCACCTACGACGCGGTCTTTGACTGGCGCTCTGGGGTGATGATCGTCATCTTCAGCGCCGCGGCACTGGCGTTTTTGATCTTTGCCTGGGACAAGGCGACCGGACTTTCGGCCGACGAGCGCACAGAGATCGGCATCCTGAAAGCGGTGGGCTGGGAGTCGTCCGACATCCTCCTGATGAAATTCTGGGAAGGGACCGCCATATCTCTTACCGCCTTCATGGTCGGCACCATCCTCGCCTATGTGCATGTATTCCTCACCTCAGCGACCCTTTTTGCACCGGTACTCAAAGGGTGGTCCACCCTCTACCCTTACTTCCGCCTCACGCCCTGGCTCGATTTCCGGCAGGTGGCCACGCTTTTCCTGCTGACCGTGGTTCCCTACACCATAACCACCATCGTCCCCTCCTGGAGGGCGGCAACCATCGATCCCGACGTGGTGATGCGCTAAAGGAGGCCGTGTGATTTCCGTACGCAACGTCAGCAAGGTCTTCAACGCCGGACGCCCCAACGCGGTCACCGCGGTAGGCGGTGTTTCCCTTGATGTGCGCATGGAGGAAACCACCCTTTTCAAGGGACCGAGCGGCTCCGGGAAAACCACGCTGCTCGGACTGATTGGCTGCATGGCCCGACCGAGCGCGGGCCGCATATTCCTCAACGAGCGAGAGATCACCAGCCTGCCGGAGCGCTTCCTGACCGACATCCGCCGCGCCACGTTCGGGTTCATCTTCCAGCAGTTCAACCTGATCAAGGGGGTCTCGGCCCTGGAAAACGTGATGCTCCCCGCCTACCCTACCGGAGAGAAGTTTTCCAGGCTCCGCGGCAGAGCGATGGCAACGCTCGCCATGCTCGGTCTCGAACAACGCGCGGAGGCAAAGATCGAATGGCTCTCGGGGGGGGAAGCGCAGCGGGTGGCGATTGCCCGCGCCCTCATCAACAACCCGGCGGTTGTCATCGCCGATGAACCGACCGCGCATCTGGACACCAAGCTGTCGCTTGAGTTCATCGGCATCATGAGGGAACTCAAGTCCAGGGGGACCACCATCATCATTGCCAGCCACGATCCCATCGTCTGCGATTCCGGCCTGGCCGGGCAGGTGGTGGAATTGCGCGACGGCCGTATCGTCGCCGGGGGAGCGGCGCCATGATTCTCCACCCGAGCATCCTGGCGCTACTGGTTTCCTCGCTGCTGATCAGCCTGGTCACCCTCTACGCGTGCGGATACGGCGTCCTCATCCTGCGCCGGTGGGACATCACCAACGGCAGCGAATTGCAACTTGGCTTGGAGCGCAGCACCTACCTGATCACGACCATGGTCCGCTACCTCCTGGCCTTCCAGTCAGTATCCTTGTTTCTCTATTTACGGACGGCGGACAGCATCTATCCCCTGTTCACGGGGGCCATGTGCGCGGCCGGCGCCCTGTCCGCCCATTGGTTGGGCTACCCAGTCCTCCTGTTGAAGCTGACCTCGTTCTTCCTGGGGGGGATCTGGCTGATCCTGAATCACGCCGACGAGCAGGGGTACGACTACCCACTGATCAGGCCCAAGTACCTCCTGCTGTTGCTGATGGCACCGCTCATCATGATTGAAACAGTGGCCCAGGCTGCTTATTTCGCGGGGCTGCGGCCCGACACCATCACCTCGTGCTGCGGCAGCCTCTTCAACAGCAGCGCGTCCGGCATCGGGCCAGGGGTCGCCTCGCCCCCTCCCCTCCCGATGCTGGCGCTGTTCTACACCAGTGCCAGCGTAACCGTGGCAGCAGGGGTGCGGTTTTGCATGAGGAAAAGGGGGGGATACCTCTTTGCGGGCATGAGCGCGGCCCACCTCGTGATTACCCTCGTGGCTGTCGTGTCCGTCATATCGCTCTACTTTTACGAATTGCCGTCGCACCACTGCCCGTTTTGCCTGCTGCAAAGGGAGTATGGATACGCCGGCTACCCGCTTTATCTTGTAATCTTGGCAGCGGCACTCTCTGGTATTGGCGTCGGGGTTTTGCATCCCTTCCGCCACTGTACCAGTCTGCGTGAGCTCCTGCCCACCCTGCAGCACAGGCTTGCGCTGATTGCGCTGACGGCACTGCTTATCTGCAGCGGCGCAGTAACCTGGAAGATCCTCGCCTCCAGCCTGAGGCTGGGAGGCTGAAAAGCATGTAGTGTCTTCACCTCGGAGCTGTTGGCGGCTTCGGGGGCAATCGCAACCCCTAAACAATGGAGGTAGGTCATGCAGAAAGTACAAAGGGCGGCAGTTCTGGTTGCACTGGTCCTGGCGGTTGGCTCGACAGCGGCTCTGGCTGCGCCCCGTGGGTGCGGCGGTGCCGGGTGCGGTAGCGCGGGCTGACCGAAAGCTTCGGATTTTGACTGAAGCCTACTCCTGCCTCACGATATCCACCGAGATCTCAACTGCCGGAATCGATCCTCGGTTCTCAAGCCAGTGCGTGGTGTTCCGGTCCTCGGGCCAGCCCACTCCCGGCCCGTACTCCGTAGCGACTCCATCTCGATGGTCGGTGATGGTTCCTTGCAGGATATAGACGGTGCCTGGCCTGTCTTTATGGTCGTGAAGCGGGCCGAAAACGCCTCCGGGCTCGATAGTCACCTTGCGCATGCGCAGTTGGCGCCCTGACATCCCCTCGATCTCCGGACCTAGGTCCACCGTAGCAAGCAACTGCACCGTAACCCCTTTCGTTTCAGGCACCACCTGTTCGTTTTTCATGGTCCAGCCCTCTTTGTCTTAATCCGGGTAGAGTCGTATTGCAGTGGATTTAATTATCCCGTACAACGGCTGGAAGTTCACCTGCCGGAAGTTGTCGGTCCAACTTTTTTATAGGAATCCCTTCCTCCGCGCCCCGCACATTAATAGTTACATAAGCAACCTACCTGCCTGACGATTCAAACGGTGCGACCGATGATTCAAACGGTGCGACCGATGAATCATACGGTGCGTCCGATGAATCATACGGTGCGACCGATGAATCATACGGTGCGACCGATGATTCAAATGGTGCGTCCGATGATTCAAATGGTGCGTCAGATTAATCATACGGTGCGACCGATGATTCAAATGGTGCGTCCGATGATTCAAATGGTGTGACCGATGATTCAAATGGTGCGTCCGATGATTCATACGGTGCGGCAGATGAATCAAACGGTGCGGCAGATGATTCATACGATGCGACAGATGAATCAAACGGTGCGTCAGATGAATCAAACGGTGCGACCGATGATTCATACGATGCGGCAGATGATTAAAACAGGGCGTCAGATGAATCATACGGTGCGACGGACGATTCAAATGGTTCGTCCGATGATTCAAACGGTACGTCCGCCAGTGGGGGGATGAAAAAAGGGCGTGTAAAGGATTTTGTGTAAATGGTCATTAGGGGTAAAACAACTTATCCTAAGGAGCTGCCATGACCATGGGGAGGGGCCGCCGGAGAGCGGAAGTGAGGCTGAAAAAATATGAAGCTATCCTCCGAGCTGAGCTGCCGGATATTCAGCCGTTCCACGCGCTTTTCGCGCTGTTTCAGATCGGCCTCCGCGCGGGCCCGGCTGCCTGTTTCCCTAAGGGTACGGTCGTACTCGGAGCCGAACCGACCGCGCAGCCCAGCAGTCTGCCGCTGCTGAAACAGGGCGAACAATGCAATTGCCAGGACAATTACGACGACGCCTACCACGATCATGATAAGTGTACTCTCGTCCATACCGACCTCCATAATTTGCTTATTCTAATCAACCGGGTTATATACCACTCTTTAAGGTTTAATCAAATCGCTGGGGACCGAAAACGGCCGCGCGGAAAGGAGCAGATATGGAGGACACCGTGATGCCGTTCAATGGGGAAGGAACCGCTCTTAGGAAACATGTAAGAAAGGAGCGGCGCGCCCTTGAGGGGTCTGCCGCCCCGATGAAAGGCGGGCACATCTATTACTTCTGAGGATGAGACAGCGTGCTTTGGTCAAGGACCCGGGAGGGAGGGTCCTGATCCTGAAATTCCCGGGACGCAGCCCTTGCGCGCACCGGTTAGACGCCGCAGCCTAACGCTGCGACGGGAGCAGCGTGCTGATCATGCTTCTTAACGTTGAGAACTTGTAAGGCTTCTGGATGAAGCCGGTCAGCCCCTTGCCGGCGAAGCGCTGGGTTACCTCCTGTTCGTTGTAGCCGCTGGACATGATCACCTTCACCTCAGGGTCAAGCAGGCGCAGTTCCCGGAAGGTCTGCTCCCCGTCCAGGTGTGGCATGGTGAGGTCGAGGAGCACGGCTGAAATCCGACCACGGTTTTCCTTGAAAACCTCCACGGCCTCCCTGCCGTCCAGCGCGGTGAGGACCTCGAAACCGAGCTCCTTCAACATCTCACTACCGATCCCGATCACCGTCTCCTCGTCGTCCACCAGGAGCACGGTTCCGGTCCCTTTCCAGCTGTCTTCCTGCTTAGCGCTGCAATCCAGAAACTCCTTAAACCGCTCCCCTGCGGGGAGGAGCACCTTGAAGGTAGTCCCCTGTCCCAGTTCGCTGTAGACCTTGATGGCCCCCTTGTGCCCCCGTACTATCCCCAGCACGGCCGCCATCCCCAGGCCGCGTCCGGTAAACTTGGTGGTGAAAAACGGATCGAAGATCTTCGCCACGGTCTCCTTGTCCATGCCGCAGCCGGTGTCGGCGATCTCGAACCAGACGTAGAGTCCTTCCGGTATCTGCTCATTGAGCCAAAAGCTGTTCAGATACCGCCGGTCGCACTGCATGCATCCAGTGCTGACCGCGATGACGCCGCTCTTTTCTCCTATCGCCTCCGAGGCGTTTATCACCAGGTTCATGATGATCTGGCGCAATTGGGTCGCATCGGCATCCACCAAGGGAAGTGCAGCGGCAAGGTTGAAGCGCAGCACGCAGTGCTTCGAGATCGAGATCTCCAGCATTTTGGTCATCTCTTCGACCAGGCGGTTCAGCTCGATCGGCTCCACGAGGAATTTCCCCTTCCCCGAATAGGCCAGCATCTGCTTGGCGAGATCGGCGGCACGCGTGGCCGCCAGTTCCACTTGATGCAGGTTCTCGCGCACCGGCGACTCACGGTTTAGGCGCAGCAGAGCGAGGTCCGTATGCCCAATGATGGAGGTCAAGAGGTTGTTGAAATCATGGGCGATCCCCCCGGCGAGAACACCAAGGCTCTCAAGCTTCTGGGCATGCAAGAGCTGCTTCTCCAGGTTCAAGCGCTCCTCTTCGCTGCGCTTACGCTCCGTTATGTCCATGAAGTCGACGGCAAGCGTGTTGGCGCCGCTGCAGTACATCTGCACGCTGAAGCTGCCCTTGATGACGCCGTCGTCAAAGTTGCGCTCGAACGACTGCTGCCCCAGCTCGCCCTTTGCCACCTTGAGGCAGAGCTCAGGCAGGTCGGTACCCGCCAAAAAGGGAAACGCCTCGTCGATCGTCTTACCCACCAGTTCGTGGTGGGAGATCCCTAACATCTTGTCGGCACTGGGGTTGCCACCGATGAATACCAGTGCGCCGGTTGGCTCCAGTCGATAGAAATGCATCGCCAGCGGGGAGGACTCCACGATGCTGCGGAAATTCTCCTCGCTTTGACGCAGTGCCTCTTCCATCGCCTTGCGCTCCGAGATGTCGCGCGCAATGCCGCAGTTACGCTCGACGTTCCCGTGTCGTACGTAGTTGGCGCTCACCTCCACGGGAAAGAGCCGCCCGTCCTTGGCGCGGTGGGTGGATTCAAAACAGGCCGTCCGTACCTCGCGCAACACCTGAAACTGTTCTTGTAGTCGCTCCGAGCTTTCCCCCGGGTCGATGTCGGGAACGGTCATGCCGAGCAACTCGTCGCGGGAGTAGCCCAGTTTACGGCAGGCCGCTTCGTTGACGTCGACGAGACGGCCATCCGGTGCGGCCCAGAATATGGCGTCGGATACGGCGTTTACGGTGACCCGGGTGAACTGCAGCATCTCTTCGGCCAGCACCCGTTCCGTGATATCCGAAGCGGCGCCGTAGAGGATCAGTTCGTCATCGCCTGCTCCACGCTCGCAGCGGCAGGAGTCTGATATCCAGCGCACGCTCTGGTCTTTGGCGATGATCCGGAAGGTGAGTTTCCTGGTATCGCCTGGATGCAGGCTCTCCAGCGCCGTCGCGATCGACTCCCGGTCCTCGGGGTGGACCAAGGGCATCCAGCACCCCAGTTGGCACACCTCATCGATGCTGTAACCAGATATGCTGCCAAGCGCCCCGCCAATCCACTGGATCCGGTAGGGAGTGCCGAGTTTGCGCGAGCACCTGTGCACGTAGTCCGAGGTGAGGTTTGAGAACTGGCGGTAATTCTCCTCGCTTATCGCCAGCGCCTCCTGTACCGCTTTGCGCTCTTCGATTTCGTCATGGAGCGCTTGCGTTCCCGCCCGCACCTTCTGGCGTAAGTTCACGTTGAACAGGTAGAGCAATGCAAGGATTACCACCACGGACAACGAGAAGGTGGCGGCGACCAGTGCGGCCAAAAGATCGTCGTCGATGGGAATCCTTATCGATTCGATGGCGCGAATGACGCCGGCCTTCTCGTTGAACCCGCCTTCACCCGGGTAGAGCGCCTGCAGTCCGCTCGGGGCATCATCGCGCTTGCCGTGACAGCGCAGGCAGGCGTTGTTGGTTTCCAGGAAGGGTTTGGCATAGATAAGCTGTCGATGGCCGTTCACGGAGACCACCTTGCTGTATTCCTTGAGGTTACGGTTGGAATTGAACAGCTTGATCAACGCCGCTTCCTGCTCATCGGCCCGGTTCACGGGGTTGCGCGGGTTGTTCGACGCGAGCTTGTAATAGACGGGAGGGAGACCGTCCTTGACCCGTGCCTCGTTAAAGAAGTCGTGCATGACGCGCGTGATGAAAGAGGAAGAAAGGATCTCCGGTGCGTAGAAATCCTGATCGATAAGTCCGTTTTCGCGCGCCTTGTAGTAGGTAGGGTGCATGACGCGCTGGATATAGGCATGAAAGCCGCGGTGGGAGAGCATGATGCTGCGGAGATTCTCCTCGGCCTTGTGCACCACGAATGTGGAAACCGCGGTATAGGTCAGCCCGCAGATCACCGATGCCAGTGCAAGGGTGATTGCCACTTGCCGAAACAGTTTCATGGTTCCCCCGCCTACTGTACTGGAGTGGAAGCCTGCGGATCTCTACAGGTTGGCGCATTCTACACTTGTTTTCGCGAGAATCCAAGTATGGTTGTTCCACCAATTATAGACCCAGCGGTTCACTCCTCGGCCTCGCCGGGGAGCCTGACCACAACGATGTGTATGACCGTGTCCCATGCGTTGTGGAGACCGATCAGCAGCAGGGCGAGGGCACCGGCTGCGGTTGCGAAGAGCGCGGTACAGGGGTAGGTCCACAGGAGTAACGCAGCGATTGCAATGGTCACATACGCAATGCCGGGAAGCAGCGCATACCATATCCAATCCTCCCTCTCCGGTTGGTAGTAGGTTTGGCTGCGTGCCCGACGGATGACTGTGGCTTTGTAAACGAGTCCAGCCAAACCGAACAGGGCAAGCACAATTCCCACAGAGCATAGAGACGGCCACGGAGCGCTCATTATCGCGGAGACCAGCAGGGCGCTTCCCAACTGAACCACGGTGGGGGTCGCGAAGGCGCTGAGGGTTTCCGACGGGACGGATCGGCGCAGATTGGCAATCAGGGTAATCACCACGAACTGGATAGCGATGACCGCTGCCGCAGCAGAACCGACCATGACATAGAAGCTCTGCCAGGCTGAAAGTAACGGAGTACAAGTCTGACTCATTGTGTTCGCCCTCTCTCGGAGTATTCAGTTTACGTGGATGGTCTCACCTGTTCGCTATCCGACTTCATTTAGGCAGCGCAAAGCATTAAGGGCGCGGGGATACCCGACGTAGGGGATGAGCTGGGTGATGACCTCCAGCAGGAGTTCCTTACCGTTGCCGATGTTCATGTTTCCCTGGATGTGTCCTTTCAACTGCGGCTCGCACCCGCCGAGTGACAGCAGCATCGAGAAGGTGAGGAGCTCCCGCGTGTTGATGTCGAGCCCGCCCCTGGCGACATAATCGCCGAAACAGTTCGCCGACAAGAACTCCTGAATGTGGCGCTGCCCTTCTGGCGCCTGCAGGTACATCGTCTCGATGGCCTCTCCGAAGATCTCCTTCTGGAGCGCCAGCCCTCGGTCGAATCGCGTCTCGGGCGACGTGGTCGACTGGCCCTCCAGCGGCAGCGGTATTCCCCTGCTTTGCAGGATCTCGTTAGTCGCCAAGAGAACGTCGAAAACCTTCGCGATCCCCACGTAGGGCACCGCCTGGTACACGATTTCCTTCACCTCGACGGGTGTGACCCCGATGTTAAGGGCGCCGCCGACCATCACCCGGTATTCCCCCAAAGCCTGGCTTGCGATCATCGATGCCAGGATGATCATCAGGCGCCTCCTGGAGTCGAGGCTCCCGTGGCTGAGCACCTCGTCGAAGGCGAAGTTGTCGAACACCTCGATCAGTTCCGGGTCGGTGACCTTCAGGGTCGACTGGTGATTTGGAAAGAGTTCCTCATGGTTTTTTTCTGCAGTCTCGCTGATAGCCATATGATCCTCGTTAACTCAATTTGTTGTATTCGACGTCCGCTACCGGCTCCAGCCAGGTTGCTGGTCCCTTTTCGGGGTGGACCTCGATGGCAAGGTGCACGAACCAGCTATCTTTGGCCGCGCCATGCCAGTGTTTGACGTCGGCCGGGATTTCGACCACGTCTCCGGCACCTAGCTCCCTGGCCGGCTTGCCCCACTCCTGGTAATAGCCACGCCCCCCTGTCACCAGCAGGATCTGGCCACCGGCGTGCTTGTGCCAATTGTTGCGGCATCCGGGCTCGAAGGTCACGTTACCGATGGGGAGGGCCGAATTGAACGGAGTCAGCATATTAAGCCATACCGTGCCTTTGAATTTGTCACTGTCCAGTTTTTCTCCGACGGGGAAAATCACACTCTTACTCAAATCGTCTTTGCTCATGCCTTGCTCCTTTTCTTTAACGGCCTGACGTATCAGGCATGTCTCTCTCCCTGTTTCAGCGCCCCACCCGCTGCTGCAGATGGGGAGGATACCTATCGCCATGCACAGAACCTGCTGCTTGTCAGTGCGCCCAAGCTCAAACCCGAACTTGGTGGCGATCACCACCTGCCCCCGGAGAGGCGCGAGGGCCTCCCCCACGATCCTGCAGGACGCGGTCATAGGCGCTGCGGCTTTTGGCGCGTATTTAATGAAGTTCAACGGCAACTTTGGGAAAGGGGTCGGCCGACGCCAGGCCCTTGCCGAGCCATGCGATGGTCCGCCCCAGATGCTCCATGTTGTGCAGAGCCTCCTCATCACCTCGCACTTCCTCTTTGAGACACCCCACACCCAGGTTCCAGTACAGGGAGCCGGGGACGATCATCGAGGAGGTGAGGAACATATGGTTGATGGTGTCGAAGACGTGGGTCGCACCGCCGCGGCGGACCGCCACGACCGCAGCCCCGATCTTGCCGCTGAAAGCGCCGCCGTTTGCCAGCGCTACAAAGCCGGCCCGATCGATCAGTGCCTTCAGCTCCGAAGTGACATCGGCAAAGTAGGTCGGCGAGCCGAGGATAATAGCGTCGGCGGCGAACATCTTTTCGATATACTCGTTCATGGCGTCGCTCTCGATGGCGCACTTGCCGTTTTGCCGTTCGACGCACTGCATGCAGGCTACGCAGCCCCGCAGCGGTTTCCCGCCTATCCGCAGGTACTCGGTGTCCCAACCGGCGGCCTCCAGCGGTTCGAGGGTTTTCTTAAGAAGGATTTCCGTATTGCCGCCCGGCCTTGGGCTGCCGTTTATCGCAATTGCTTTCATTCTATTGTCCTCTGGCTTGTTTTTAAAATGCCATCCGCATGATCTGAAGCGCCTCGTCCTTACCAATGGAGGTCAAGATGCCCAGTTTCCCGTTTTCCACAGCTTTCTCTGCCATGACTTCCAGGTCATCTTCCTTGACGCCCGCCTCGCGCAAGTTCGCCGGCATCTTGATCGCTGAGTAAAAGGCTTCCAGCCTCTTAACACCTTCTTCCGCCGCTTTGGCATCGTCCCCCTCACGGACCTCCATGACATTTCTAGCAAATCTGGCGAAGACCGGCAGGTGCTCAGGAGCGGAAGCCATGGTGTGACGCATCCAGGAAGGCGTCAGCAACGCAAGGGTCACTCCATGGGTCATGTCGTACTTGCTGGAAAGTTCGTGCCCCATGCCGTGCAGCGGGAAGGGGAATCCCGGCTTACCGAGCACAAACTGGAATCCGGCCAAGGCCATGGAACTGGCCCACATGATGTTGGCACGAGCGTCGTAGTCCTTAGGGTCGGCCAGAATTTTCGGGGCCTCCTCCAGCACCGCCTTCATGACCCCCTCGTTCATGCGGTCCTGAACGGTGGTGGCGACGTCCGGGGTAAAGTACTGCTCCATCAGATGGCAGAGGATGTCCGCTACGCCGGCCATGGAGTGATATTCCGGGACGGTGTAGGTGTACTCGGGATCGAGGATCGAGAACTTGGGATTGAGAAGAGGGTGCAGGACCACTTTTTTCTTATGGTCGTTGCCGACGGTGATGACACCCCCCATGTCCAGTTCCGAGCCGGTTCCGGCCATGGTCAGAATGGTCGCCAGGGGAGCTACGGCAGCGATCTTGGATGAGATACCTGATTCATCGACAAAGAGATCGGTCACCGGGCCGTCATATTTCACGCCGGCTGCAATGGCCTTACAGGCGTCCAGTGTCGATCCGCCTCCCACCGCCAGGATGAAATCGCAGCGGTTTGCACGATAGATTTCGATCCCTTCTTCCACGCTTTCAATCCGCGGGTTCGGCTGAATCCCGCTCAACTCCACATGGGCGAGACCGGCTTTGCGAAACTGCTGGAGGATCGCCTCGTAGATGCCGTTTTGCCTGATGCTCCCGCCGCCATACGCCAACAGCACCTTTGAGCCACCATGGGTCTTGATGGTCTCGCCGAGGATCTCAATTTGCCCTTTTCCGAAGTAAGCGGTGGTGGGAATGCTGAAAATGAAATTGTTCACTTTGGTTCTCCTGAAAGTTTTTTTAGATGCAGTAATGAAGATGTCGTTCGGTTGCGAGGGCAGCGAGCCCTGCGCTCACTTCGGCGCCAGATCGCCGAACCAGTAAGAGGCCGTGACCCCGCCGTCCATCAGGAAATCGCTACCGGTGATGAAGGTCCCGTCCGGCCCCATCAGCAGAGCAGCAACCGCCCCCACCTCATCCGGGGTTCCGGCACGCCCGGCCGGAGAGAGCTCGATCATGCGGCGGTAGCCCTCGCCACGCGGACCGGTGAGTTCGTCATTAGCAAGAGGAGTGATAATGATGCCCGGGCTTATCGTGTTGACCCGTGCGCCACGCTTGCCCCACCGCACGGCCTCAGCCATGACCCGCAGCGAGTTGCCGCGCTTGGAAATCTGGTAGGCGTGGAGGGGGTCAGTCACCTGGTCCGGCTGGAGCATCGGCAAAGCGAGCAGTTCCTCGGTAGGGGTTGTCGCCAACGCCTTGTCCTGCTCGGGAGTCAGAGCCGGGAGGCGGTGACCGGACTGGGAAGCGATTACCACCCCTGCTCCGCCAGGCACGATCACGTTGCCGAATTCCTCGAGCACCAGCGCCGTGCCGTACAGATCAACCTTGAGGATGGTAGCCGGTGCTGCTTGAGAGGGGGAAACACCAGCGGCATGAATGACACCGGAGACGGGGCCGATCGCGGTGGCCGTCTCGACCAGGGTGTGAACCGAGTCACGCGAGGATACATCGACGATTGCCGTGCTCACCTTGTATCCGGCATCGCCGAGGACCTTCGCAGCCGCCTCGACATTATCCCGGCGCAGATCGGCCAGCAGGACGTGCTTGCCGACGCTGACCCGTCGCGCTATAGCCTGACCGATCGATCCGGCACCGATAACTACGATTACGTTGCTCATAACTAGCTCCTATCAAATGCTTTGCGAGACTCCTCTGCTATTCCTCCGAAAGGGACAGCAGTTCTTTGGAGAGTCGGTCTCCCTGGATGGCGATCACCGCAAGCCGCCTCTCGATCTCTTGCAGGTCGGTCGGCGTCAGCTCCAGTGAGGCGGATTTTATGTTGTCCTCGATGTATTCGAGTTTATCCATGCCCGGAATGGGTACGATGAACGGCTTTTGTGCCAGCAGCCATGCCAGGGCGATTTGCACCGTAGAAACCCCTTTGCCGCGGGCAATGTCATTTAGCATTTCCACCAGGGGCATGTTGGCTTTCATCGCTTCCCGTGTGAAGCGGGGGAAGGTGGCCCGCAGGTCGGTCGCACTGTCGAACTCGGTGTCGGGGGTGATGGCACCGGTCAGAAAGCCAGTGCCGAGGGGCCCCCAGGGGACGAAGCCAATCCCCAACTCCTCGCACACCGGCAACACCTCGGCTTCCGGCTCCCGGGTCCAGATGGAATACTGATTCTGCACTGCGGCCACCGGCTGCACCGCGTGAGCGCGGCGAATCGTGTCGGCTCCTGCCTCGGAAAGACCGAAATGCCTGACCTTCCCTGCGTCGATCAGCTCCTTTACTGCCCCGGCCACATCCTCGATCGGCACGTTCGGGTCGACCCGGTGTTGGTAGAACAGGTCGATGTAGTCTGTCCTCAGCCTTTTCAACGAAGCATCCGCGACCTTTTTGATGTGTTCAGGACGGCTGTTGAGTCCGCCATCCTCGGAAATCATGCCGAACTTGGTGGCGAGGATTACTTCCTTGCGGAATGGCTCAAGCGCATGGCCGACCAGTTCCTCGTTGGTGAAAGGGCCGTACGCCTCCGCGGTGTCAAAGAAGGTGATGCCTTGCTCATAGCCGGCCCGGATCACCTCGACCCCTTCGCTTATGTCGACCGCTTTGCCGGTACCGAAGCTCAAGTTCATGCAACCCATGCCGATGGCCGATACCTCCAAACCGCTGTTCCCCAATTTTCGCTTTTTCATACTGTCCTCCGTTTACTGTTTGCAGGAGCGTGCTGGTGATTGAATCGTACACCCGTGCAATAAAAGGAGGTAGTTAGATCCTGTCTTATTTTTGCCTGATCGTCTGGATATACAAAAAAGTGGTGTATCGGGACAAGGGGGCGCCACGGCAACGGATAGGAGGTGTGTTGTGGGCAAACAACTAAATATCCACGAGAGCGCTGGTGCAGGCATGGATACCACTGCCGGTGGGCGGGGAAATGATATTTGCTCATTGGACCGGGGAGGGAAAAGAAAATCCGGTCCATCGGCTAGACCTAAAGGGCGGTGATTGCTGTTTCTTGAGGTGATGTGTGAGGCACAGTCAAACCGCCCTGAGGAAAACTTCTTGACACATTAGACTGACCGGTCTAAAGTCCGATGCCATGAAACGAATTCACAACAAAGATGACATCGTCCAGGTCGGGCTCGACCTCGTGCTAAGCAAGGGGTTTAGTGCTACCGGTGTTGAGACGATTCTGAAGCAGGCGAAGATCCCAAAGGGTTCTTTTTACAACTTCTTCTCCAGCAAAGAAGAATTCGGCCTTGCCATTATCGATAAATTTGTCGAGGACAGGATGGAAGTCCTCTATCCCATTTTGGCCGACGACTCTTTACCACCGCTGGAACGTGTCAAAAAGAGCTTCGAAACCATCATCGCCATATTTGAAAGTAATGATTGCTCCAAGGGGTGCTTGCTTGGCAACCTGGGCCTGGAGATGTCCGACCATTTCGAGAACGTTCGGCAACGCCTTGAGCAATCTCTGCAAAACTGGACAAAGGGGTTGTCAGAATTACTCCTGCAAGCACAGGATGCGCATACCATTCCCGCAGAAATAAACGTTGAAATGCTGGCGGAAAACCTGATTTCGTCATTCCAGGGAGCACTGCTTCGCTCAAAGGTGAAAAAGTCCGCACAGCCATTAAAAGATTTCATCCACTTATATTTCAATGTCTTTCTCTCTCAGCGAGAAGGATAATAAGTTTTTTTTGCGCCCACCACTACATAGACCGGTCTAAATAGTTGAGAGGAGTAGAGATGAAAGAACGCATACGCGATTTAGCCCTTGGGTGGGGTGTAGATGATGTTGGGTTCGCATCGGTCTGTGACTATCGCAGTCCCAACTCTCCTTCAATTGAGTCTCTATTCCCCGGCGCCAGATCCATGATCGTCATGGCGTTTCGGGAACTCGCGGCATGTGAAAGCCCAAGTCCGCAGATGGCAATGAGCGCCAGGCTCGATCTCATGGAATTTTCCCGTTCCGCCTGTTACCGTATGGGCCGCTTTGTGGAAGGTACGCTCGGCAGCCCCGCAATGACCGTTCCAGTCGGATATCCGATGGATTTCAACACCCCCGGAAAGATCGGAGTAGGTGAAGTGTCGTTGCGTCATGCCGCTGTCGCCGCGGGACTAGGCACCTTTGGCCGCCACAATTTGGTTGTTCATCCTCGCTTCGGGACCAGGGTGATTTTCACGGCAATACTTACCAAACTTGAACTTGCGCCGGATGTGCCCGTGGAAATCAATTCCTGCACCGACTGCGGACTGTGCGTGAGCAACTGCCCTGCAGGTGCACTCAACGATGCGGGAAAGACTGATGTGCGGAAATGTCTAGGAAAGAGTCAGCCATTCGGAATGGGGGCCAATATCGCTTTCTGGTCCCGCTATGGTGATGCGACCCGCGACGAGCAGAAGGCGATGCTCCAAAGTCCGGAGTACTTAAGCCTGTACCAGGCAGGTTCCATTGGCTATCAATATTACTGCTTTCGCTGCTTCTCGGTGTGCCCGATTGGCCTCAGAAATTAAACGCCAGGTTCATGTGCCGGCAAAGTTAACGGAACAATGAACCCAGGAGGGAAAAATGAAGACTCTGTTCGACCCGATCACCATTGCCGGAATGAAGCTGAAGAACCGTTTTTTTCGCTCAGCCACCTACGACGGATTCTCCGACGACAAGGGGCACCCCACTGCAAGACTCTACAAGACTTACGAGGATCTCGCTAAGGGGGGGGTGGGGACCATCATCACCGGTCTCACCTCGGTGAGCGATGCGGAGCAGTTGGAAAGCGGCCAGATGTCCTTCCGCGACGATTCTTTCATCGCCGAGTACCGGACCATGACGGACGCGGTGCACAACCACGGAGCCGCAATTATCCTCCAACTCGCCTTTTTGGGGTCACAGTGCTACTCCCCTGCAGGGGACAAAAAAATTTGGGGTCCCAGTGCCGTCAAAGATGTTGCCTTTGAGAAAACGCCACGGGAAATGAGCCGGGAGGAGATCGCCCGCATGCAGGAGGACTTCGCAACGGGGGCCCTGAGAGCGAAGCAGGCCGGATTCGACGGGGTTCAGCTGCACATGGCGCACGGGTATCTGCTGAGCCGGTTCCTGACTCCCTACTACAACCGCCGCAGCGACGAATACGGCGGCTCCATCGAGAACAGGGGGCGGGCGCTCTTCGAAACCTACTGCGCGGTACGCGAAAAGGTGGGACCGGCGTACCCAGTACTGATCAAGATCAACAGCGAAGACTTTATTGAACAGGGGATGACCTTCGATGAGTGCCGGTTTGTCTGCAGAAGGCTCGTCGAACTGGGGATAGACGCCATTGAGGTCAGCGGAGGATATGCGGCGTCACCGCCGAGCGCGGGTCCCTGCCGAAAGGAAGAGGGGTACTTTGGCTCGTCTGCCGAGCACCTCGCACAGGAGCTCCCGGTTCCGGTGATCGCGGTTGGGGGAAACCGCGACTTCGACGCCATGACCGAATTTATCCAGCGCACGGGGGTCACCGCAGTATCCCTGTCCCGGCCGCTGATCCGCGAGCCCAACCTGGTTGAACGCTGGCAAGGAGGAGACCGCCGTCGCGCGCTTTGCATTTCCTGCAACAGATGTTTCAAGCCGAATGGGACCGCTTGCGTGTTCAACGCGGAAGCATAGAGACTTGCTGAGTCTGCTGCTCTACAGGTACAAAAGACGCATCGGCTCCCGCTGAATTTCTCAGGCTGCGGCAGATGTCTGCCGCAGCCTGTTGATGTCCCTCAAGGGAGGTGCACCAAAGAGACGGCCGTACTCGCGGCAGAACTGGGAAGCACTCTCGTACCCCACGTTGAAAGCTGCCGTTGTAGCATCGAGGCGCTCAGCCAGCATCAGGCGCCGGGCCTCGTTCAGGCGCAGCATTTTCTGGTACTGCAGCGGGCTCATGGCGGTCAGGGTCCGGAAATGATGGTGGAATGTCGAGGTGCTCATGTTGACCTTGTTCGCCAGATCTTCGATCCGCAGAGGGTTGCTGAAATTGCCCTTTAGCCAATCAATGGCACGCGCTATTTGACTGCTCTGGCTGCCGGTAGATGCTATCTGGCGCAGCCGTTCTCCCTGGTCCCCCGTCAGGAGGCGGTAGATGATCTCCCGCTGGATGACTGGATGCGATCCGGAAATGGCTCGGGCTCCCGCGTCCGTAAAGCGTTGAACTGCCGTATCCAACCTCTTATGAGCTTTCTTCCCGCGCTCTGTTGCCGCTGACACATTTCACTCCTTCCCAGTCGCGTCGACTCGTACGGAGTTTCATCCTCTCCTACTATCTACCATCTACCATCTGCTCTTCCTCCTCCCCCCCCTCCTCCTCCTGCTGGCCTTCGGCTGCCCCTTGACTTACGACAAACTTGCGAGTATCCTCCCATTCCTGATCGAGGGGCAATCGTCCCTCAAAGAGGTTGATATAAGTGCAATGGGATGGAGGTGGGGATGACACCTAAACAGAAGAGGGTGCTTGATTTCATTCTGGATTTCGTGAGTCGCCACGGGTACCAGCCTTCGCAGTTGGAAATCGCGCAGGGGTGCGGCTTCGAGTCGCTGGGAACGGTGCAGCATTACCTCCGCTCGCTGGAGCGACACGGGCACCTGGCGCGCCGCTCGAACGCGAAACGAGGATTGCAACTGTCGGCTCCGGCGCATCCGGCGGCGGAAATCGCCGGATCGGCCATTGCGCCGTCGGAACGGATGGAACTGCCGCTGGTCGGGATCGTGGCGGCGGGGCAACCGGTGCACGCCTACGAACTGGCGGACGCCATCGAGGTTCCCTCGGCCATGGCGGGACCGGGAAACGTGGTCTACGAGGTGCGCGGGGATTCCATGGTGGAGATGGGGATCATGGACGGCGATTACGTGGCGGTGCATCCGCAGGCGGTCGCGGAGAACGGCCAGACGGTGATCGCGGAGGTGAACGGCTCGATCACCATCAAGAAGTACCTGCGCAAGGGGAACACGATCCAGCTGCTGCCGGCCAACTCGGCCATGAGCCCTATCACGGTTACCGAAGAGGATGAGTTTCATATCAGGGGAGTGCTGGTGGGCTCCATGAGGTTTTATCGCAAGTGGACCGGGAAATCCTCCACATAACGGTGCCCGCCTTTCCCATCGCGCTGGCACGGGTGATCCATTCGCAGCTGCGCGGGCGCCCGGTCGCGGTGGCGCCGCTCAACTCGGAACGCGCGCTGCTGCAAGCGGTCTCGCCGGAAGCTGCCGCCGAAGGGGTGCATGTGGGGACGCCGATCTATCACGCGCGCAGGTCCTGTCCGTCGCTCATCGTCATCGCGCCGGATCCGCACCTGATGGCCAAGGGGAGTCAAGCCCTCATGGAGCTATCGGCGGAGTTTACTCCGATCGTGGAACTAGGAGCGGGGCGCGTTTTCCTGGACGTGACCGCGTCGAGAAGACTCTTCGGCCCGGCGCGCGACGTGGCGGCGCGCCTGGAGAAGTCGATAGCGGGTGAGTTGGGGCTGGAGGCCATGGCCGGCGCGGGTGGCAACAAGCTGGTGTCGCGGGTCGCGGCGGACACCATGCGGGAGCCGGGAGTATATGACGTCTTCCACGGCGCCGAGCGTCCTTTCCTGGCGCCGTTCCCGGTGTCGGTGTTGCCCGGCGTGGGGGAGTCGCGGCAGACGCTCCTCTTTCGCGATCTCAACCTGAAACTGGTGCAAGAGGTCGCGGCGCTCTCGGTACCGCAACTGCGGCTGGCCGTGGGGCCGTTCGCGCCCCTCTTGCACGACCGGGCCTGCGGCATCGACCGCTCTCCCGTGCAGCCGCCGCGCATGTCGACGGAGATCGTCGAGGAAGGGCTTTTGGAGCAGGAGGAGAACGACGACGCCATCTTGCTTTCGGAGCTGCTGCGGCTGGTGGAAGGATGCGGCCTGAGGTTGCGGCGTCTGCGCAAGGGGGCGCGCAAGATCACGCTCTCGGTGATGTACGCGGACGGGGTCAGTCAGCAGGGAAAGAAGGTATTGCCGGTGCCGGTCTCACTGGATCTGCCGCTGCTCGCGGCCGTGGAGGAGTTGTTCTTCGCCACCTGCAAGAGGCGTCAGCGGGTCAAGGGGTTGCGGCTCAGCTGCGACGAGGTGGCACAGGATGCGGGGCAGATGGATCTCTTCGCGGCCGAGCCGACGCAGGTGTCCAGGAAGGAGAGCGACCTGCAGGAGACGCTGGATCAGCTCAGGGATAAGCATGGCCGGAACGCGGTGCGCTGGGGGAAGGGACTGGCGGCGCGCCGGGAAGTGACCCTCGCCAGCGAGGCGCCGCCGAAATGGGATCCGGAGCAGAATAAGTACATGACCGTCACTAAAAACTAAGGCATTAACAGGGATAAAGGGGATAAAAGGGATAACGGCAAGAACCAGACGTCTGGTCAACACCTAACGGCCTAGTCCTTAAACCTCCCCCTCCCTGGCCCTCCCCCTCCGGGGGCGGAGCCCGTGTTCATCCCTTGTATCCCTTTTATCCCTGTCAATTAGGTTTCCTGATGTTCGTCCATCTCCACGTACATTCTTCCCTCTCCCCCAACTGGGGGGTGCTGCCGCCGGAGGCGCTTTGCGCGGAGGCGGTGCGGCTGGGGTTCGACACGCTCGCCATAACCGACCGCAACGGGCTCTACGGGGTGCCGCGGTTCCTCAACGCGGCGCGCGAGGCGGGGATCTCGCCCCTCATCGGCTGTGAGGCGGTGACGGAGCAAAACCGCGCGGTGCTCCTGGCTGCCGACCAGGAAGGGTACGCCAACATCTCGCGGCTTCTGTCCGACCTCCACTGCGACAAGTCGTTCGACCTCTGCCACGCGCTTTCCCGCTACCGGCACGGCGTGATCGTCTTGAGCGACGACCGGCGCCTGCTCTCGCACCTCAAGAGGACCTCCGCGGAGGGGCTCTTCGTGGAGCTGTCGCCGGGACACGACATGCACCGGGCACTGGCGGTATCGCGGGAACTCAGGCTGCCGGCGGTGGCGACGGCACGGGCACTGCTGCGCGCTGCGAAGGGGACTGGCTCCGCAGGTGCCTGTCCCCCTCACTCCAATGCTGCCGACGCCAACGCCATAGCCCAAGAGGGAAAGGGGACAGGCACCTGGCGGAGCCAGTCCCCTTTACTCAGCGACTTCCACTTGCACCGGGTGCTGCGGGCCATCGACCTCAACACGAAACTGTCACGGCTGACGCCGGAACAGACGGCTTCGGAATCGGACGCGCTCTACGACGCGGCGCAGATGGCGGAGTTCTTCCCGCACTGCCCGGAGGCGCTGACAAACTCACGGCGCATAGCTGAGATGTGCCGCAGGGAGTGGGATTTCTCCCGCACCATCTTCCCCGCCTTCCGCGGACTGGGCAACGACGACGCCTTCACGACGCTCAACCGCCGCGCCCGGGAAGGTGCGCTCTGGCGCTACGGCTCGATCGCCCCCAACGTGGAGGCGCGCCTGCAAAAGGAACTGGCCATCATCCGCGACAAGGGGTTCGCCCACTACTTCCTGGTGGTGGAGGAAATCACCAAGCAGTCCCAACGCACCTGCGGCCGGGGGAGCGCGGCGGCGTCCCTGGTCGCCTACTGCCTCGGCATCACCCACGTCGACCCCATCCGCCACAACCTCTTCTTCGAACGCTTCCTAAACGAGGGGCGCAGCGACCCGCCCGACATCGACGTGGACTTCCCGTGGGACGAGCGGGACGCCATCCTCGATTTCGCCTTCGCCCGCTACGGCGCCAGACGCGCCGCGATGGTGGCGAACCAGGTTGGGTTCAAGGGGAGATCGGCCCTGCGCGAGGTGGCCAAGGTGTACGGGCTGCCGGACTTCGAGATCAAGGAGATGACGGAGCGGATCTCGGGTTTCTGGCGGGCGGAGCAGACCGCGGCGGCGATGGCGGCGCACCCGCTGTTCCAGGGGGAAACGCTCTCGCCGGACTGGCAGGAGATCCTTGCCACGGCGCGCCGCCTGAACGGCCAGTTGCGCCACCTTTCGCTGCATTGCGGGGGGCTCGTCATCGTCCCCGACGAGATCCGCAGGTACGTCCCGGTGGAGATTTCGCACAAGGGGCTGCCGCTGATCCAGTGGGAAAAGGACCAGGCCGAGGACGCGGGGCTCGTGAAGATCGACATCCTGGGCAACCGCTCGCTGGCCGTCATCCGCGACGCGATGGCGGCGGTGCAGGAGCAAAAGGGGATAGAGATCGACTACGCGAGCTGGCGCCCGCTTGAGGACGACAGGACGCAGAGCCTGATGCGCCGCGGCCTCACCATCGGCTGCTTCTACCTGGAATCCCCCTCGGTGCGCCTGCTCTTGCGAAAGATCTGGAGTTCCACCGCGCCGGCGGAGACCTTCGCCATCGACCTCTTCGAGGTGCTGGTGCAGGCCTCCTCGATCATCCGGCCGGCCGCGAACTGCTTCATCCAGGAATACATCGCCCGCATGCAGGGAAAGAAATGGGCGCACCTGCACCCGCTCCTGGAGCCGGTCCTGGGGGAGACGCTGGGGATCGCCATTTACCAGGAGCAGATCACCCAGATCGCCATGGAGCTCGCGGGCTTCTCGGCAAGCGAGGGGGACCAGCTCAGGAAGGTGATCACCAAGAAGCACCGGGGCAAGCGGCTGGAGGACTTCCGCGCCAAGTTCATGGCGGGAGGGAAGGAGCGCGGCGTCACCGGTCCGGTGCTGGACGCGATCTGGGACCAGATCCTATCGTTCGCCGGTTATTCCTTCTGCAAGCCGCATTCGGCGAGTTACGCACTGTTGAGCGCCAAGGCCGCCTACATGAAGGCGAACCACCCCGCCCAGTTCATCGCCGCGGTCATCTCCAACCAGGGTGGCTACTACTCCCCCTTCGCCTACATCTCGGAGGGGCGAAGGCTCGGGCTCGCCATCCTGCCGCCGGACGTCAACGAGAGCGACTACCACTACACCGGCTTCGAGAAAACGCTGCGCATCGGATTGATGCAGATCGACGGGCTGACCCGGGAGGGGGCGCAGCGCCTTCTCAAGGAGCGCCGCGAGCACGGGGCGTTCACGTCGTTTCGGGACTTCCTGCGCCGGGCTAACGTGCAGCGGGCGGATGCGGAGCGGCTCGTGAAGGCGGGATGCTTCGACGTCCTGGAGGGGGAACAGAGGCGGCCGGCGCTCTTGTGGGAACTGCTCCATTTCCAGCAGCAGGCGACGGCGCTCCTCTTCGAGCAGAACACCGAGCTCCCCACGCCGCCCCCCTACGACGCGGAAACGGTGTTGCGGCAGGAGGTGGAGGCGCTGGGTTTTCTCGCCTCCCGGCACCCGCTCGCCCTGTACAAGGCCCAGTGGCAGCGGCACCGCCCCATCAAGGCTTCGGAGTTGATCACGCATTCGGGTCAGTGGGTGACCATGGTGGGATGGTGGATCACGACCAAGACGGTGGAGGACAAGCACGGCCGCCCGATGGAATTCGTCTCCTTCGAGGACGTGACGGCGATCTTCGACGCCACCTTTTTCCCCGATGTCTACGCGCGCTTTTGCCGTAAGCTCTCGCAGCGCCGCCCCTACCTGTTGAAGGGGGTGGTCGAGGAGGAGTTCGGCGTGGCGACGCTCAGGGTGAAGTGGGTCGGCTTTCTGGACGGCTGAACACGGTGACCGCCGGGGCCCCGGTGTCGGCGTGTCTCAGTTCGGGAACTCCCGCCGCGGCCGCGCCGGTGAGGAGCGGGAGGTAGACGTTGAGGGTGGTCCCGATGCCGGGGGTGCTGTCGATTTCCACGTACCCTTCGTGCTGCTTGACGATGCCGTAGACGATGGCCAGCCCCAGCCCGCTCCCCTTGCCGACCTCCTTGGTGGTGAAGAACGGTTCCAGCACGTGGGCCTTGGTCGCCTCGTCGATGCCGGTGCCGGTATCGGTCACCGAGATCACCGCGTAGCTCCCCTGCCTCCCATACCCGCGCTGGTCGATCCACTCCTCGTTCATCTCCATCAAGCTGGTGCAGATGGTGAGGGTCCCCCCTTCCGGCATGGCGTCGCGTGCGTTGTTGACAAGGTTCGTGATGACTTGGTCGATCTGCCCGGAGTCCGCCACGACCGCCAGCTTCTCCGGCCACAGCTCGATGTGCAGCGTAATCTTCGCCGTTACGAGCCGGCTCAGGAGCTTGCGCAGGTGGTCGACCACCTGGTTCAGGTTGACGGGCTCTGGATGGTTGACCTGTTTCCTGCTGAAGGCGAGCAAGCCCTGGGTGAGCGAAGCGGCCCGCTCCGCCGCGTTCAGCACCTGTTCCAGGTACTCCTGGGCCGGGTCGTCTTTTTTCAGCTTCATCTGGGCCAGCGCGACGAACCCCATCATGCCGGTCAGCAGGTTGTTGAAGTCGTGCGCGATGCCTCCCGCCAGTACGCCGACGGATTCCATCTTCTGGGACTGCCGGATCTGCTCGGACATGCGCCGCTCCCGCTCGAGGTGGATGGCGTTACGCAGGCTCATGCCGATGACCGGTGCGATCCCGGTCAGGAGACTCAGGTCGCTCTGCATCAGCGGGCGCTGCGTTTTCTTGTTGTCGACGGCCAGGATCCCCAGCACCTCGCCATCGCAGGCGATGGGGCAACAGATGAAGGAGCGCGCCTCCAGTTCCTGCGACAACACCACGCTGCGCGGCGTGTGCAGGTGGGCCACATCGGCGAAGTCGCTCACGAACCGGCTCTGGTTGTCACGGAAGCAGGTGACGAAAACGCCCTGGGTGTCGGGAGCGGTCAGGTCGAAGGAGGTTTGGAGAAGCGCATCGCGTTGCTCGTCGGTATACCCGTAGCCGGTGCTCAAGGTGAGACGCGACTTCCTGGCGTCGGCCAGCATGATGACGCAACGGTCGTAACCGAGCCGCTTCTCGATCACCTTGATCACGTTGCCCAGCACGTCGCTGATGCCCGCCTGCTTGCTGAGCGCCTGGCCGACCTCGTTGACCATGCGCGCGTTGTTGTAGTTGACCCCCATCTGCGCGAGCACCTGCTCGGTCGACTCCTTCACCTGGGCGAGTGCGGTGACGAATTCCCGGGTTTCCAGCCGCTGTGCCAGGTAGGAACTCCCCAGGGCGAAAAAGGCGAGGGAGGTGAGGACTTCCACGAGGTGCCCCACCTGCCAGAAATGCTGCGACAGCGCGTAGGCGACGAGCGCGATGGGGATGAGCCGGTTCCTCGCGCTGCGCACCGTGGCGTAGAGCGTCTTCTTCCAGGAGACGATGTAGCGGCAGCACTCGCCCCCCTGGAAGATGCACTCGTTGTGTTCGATGTCGGGGGACTGGTAGTTGAACAGCATTACCACCGCCTCGAAGAGGCCCATGCGGTTCTCGCACTGGTAGGGCTGTTCCTCAACACCCTCGTGCGGCACGACGGTAATCTCCACCTTGTTGTCGGCCAGCTTGGTCGCCGAGTAGGTTCCGGACCGGCTGAAGTTGCCGGAACACTTGCCGATGGCGAGCAGCGTGTTGGCCGGTCCGATCAGCCCGAACGTGTACTTCATCATCATGCCGTGGGCGGCCTCGGAGGCCGCGTAGCGCCCCCCTTCCCTGGAGATGTCCTTCCCAACCACCTGGGTCATACGGGCATGGAAGCGGTCCACCTGGCGCTGGGTCAGCCAGTGCCCCTCGTCGCTGAGCTCGTAAGGGGTTATCTCCGCGTAGCGCAGCAGTTCCGGCACGTCGACGTGCGGATACTTCTTGCGCAGGAGGCTCACGAAGATACTGATGATCTTGCTGTTGTAGAGTGGCTGATCGTCGATCGACAAGGGTAGCTCCGACTGTACGTGCGACAAAGGGCGACCTTACTTTAAAGGGCCATTGTGCACCTATCGGGTAAATCTGCGAATGCTTTAGGGATTGGTTGGAGATTAGGTGAGATTTGCTTTTAAAAGAAAAAGGCCCGGCTCCCTCGCGGGGCCGGGCCTTGTCGTTTCTTCTGTCTACTCGGTGTTAGTCGACCGACTTCCTGAGGAAGGTCGGGATATCGTACTGATCCTCGTCGTCCATCAGGAAACTGCGCTGCTGCCTGGAGACTTCACGCTCCTGCTTGGCGCGGATGTAGGTCGGAATCTCGCGGTTCACCTCGGGCTGCGGCTTGACCAGGGTGCTCACGTTCTTGATCTCGTGACGCCCCTTCTCGAGGTCGAAACGGTCGCCGAAGCCGGTGGCGATGGCGGTGACCTTGATGGTCTCACCGAGGTTCTCGTCGATGACCAGACCGACGATGATGTTGGCATCCTCGTGGACCTTCTCGTGGATCACCTTGCTCGCCGCGTCGAACTCGTCCATGGTCATGGAGGAGGAGCCGGAGATGTTGACCAGGACGCCCTTGGCGCCGGAGATGTCGATATCTTCCAGCAGCGGACTGGAGATGGCTTTCAGGGCCGCGTCAACGGCGCGGTTCTCGCCGTTGCCCAGACCGATGCCCATCATGGCCATGCCGCGCTCGCTCATGATCGACTTGACGTCGGCGAAGTCGACGTTGATCAGGCCGGACTGGGTGATCAGGTCGGAGATGCCCTGCACCGCCTGGCGCAGCACGTCGTCGGAAGGCTTGAAGGCGTCCAGGATGGACATGGACTTGCCGGCGAGACCCAGCAGCCTGTCGTTGGGGATCACGATCAGGGAGTCGACGTGCTTCTTGAGTTCCTTGATCCCGTCCTCACCCTTGGCCAGACGCTGACGCCCTTCGCGGGTGAACGGCTTGGTGACCACGCCCACGGTGAGCGCGCCCTGCTCGCGGGCGATCTCCGCGATGATCGGGGCGGCGCCGGTGCCGGTGCCGCCGCCCATGCCGGCGGCCACGAAGATCATGTCGGCGCCCTTCAGCGCCTCGACTACCTTGTCCTTGTCCTCCAAGGCTGCGTCGCGGCCGACGTTGGGGTTGGCGCCCGCACCGAGACCCTTGGTGAGCTGGGTTCCGATCTGTATCTTGACCGGCGCTTTCGACATCCTGAGCGCCTGTGCATCAGTATTGGCAACGATGAAATCGACCCCTGCGATGCCCACAGCCATCATGGTGTTGACCGCGTTCCCGCCGGAACCACCAACGCCTATCACCTTTATCTTCGCAGTCTGATCGATGCTTTCATCGAAATGGAACATGAACTACCCCCCTTATTATCGCGCCCCCCGGCGGCGGTAAAAATATTAGCCGGTTTTATACTACGTTTGCCCTGATAATGGAAGCCCTAAAACACTATATGTTGTGTTTTTTTAGAAGAACTCGCCAAACCAATCCTTCATCCTGCGGCTCACCCGACGGAAGACCGTCTCGTCACTTTGCTGGGTCGGGAACTCGTGCACGCCGACGTTCTTGGAGCCGTAGACCACAAGGCCCACACCGGTCGCGTAAACCGGCGAATTCACGACATCGGTGAGGCCGCCGATCCGCTGCGGCAGGCCGCGGCGCACCGGGAGGTTGAAGATCTGCTCGGCCAGTTCCGGCATCCCTTCCAGGATTGTGGAGCCGCCGGTGATCACGACGCCCGAGGCGATCATGTCCTCGAGGCCGCTCTTCACGATCTCGCGGTTGACCAGGGTGAAGATCTCCTCGACGCGCGGTTCGAGAATCTCGCACAGGAGCTGGCGGGAGAGGATGCGGGGCTTCCTGCCGCCCACGCTCGGGACCTCGATGGTCTCGTCCTTGCCGACCAGCGAGGAGAGGCAGCAGCCGTACTTCTGCTTGATGCGCTCGGCTTCGGCCATGGGGGTCCTGAGGCCGACGGCGATGTCGTTGGTGAGATGGTTGCCGCCCAGGGAGAGCACGGAGGTGTGCTTGATGGCGCCGTCCACGAAGATGGCGATGTCGGTGGTGCCGCCGCCGATGTCCACCAGCGCGACGCCCAGTTCCTTCTCGTCGGCGGAGAGCACGGCCTCGGAGGAGGAGAGCTGCTCGAGCACGATGTCGGCCACTTCCAGCCCGGCGCGGTTACAGGACTTGACGATGTTCTGGGCGCTGGCCACGGCGCCGGTGACGATGTGCACCTTGGCCTCCAGCCTGACGCCGCTCATCCCCAGCGGCTCGCGGATGCCGTCCTGGTCGTCGATGATGAATTCCTGGGGGAGGATGTGGATCACCTCGCGGTCCATCGGGATGGCGATGGCCTTGGCGGCCTCGATGACCCGTTTGACGTCCTCGGGGGAAACCTCGCGGTTCTTGATGGCGATGACACCCTGGGAGTTGAAGCCCTTGATGTGGCCGCCCGCGATACCGGCGTAGACCGACTTGATCTCGCAGCCGGCCATCAGCTCGGCCTCCTCGATCGCCTTCTTGATCGCGGAGACGGTGCTCTCGATGTTGATCACGACCCCTTTTCTGAGCCCCTTGGACGGGCTGGTGCCGATACCGACGATGTCGATACCGTCCTCGGTGACGTTGCCGACGATGGCGCAGATCTTGGTTGTGCCTATATCCAGGCCGACGATCAGGTTATCCCTTCTGGTTGCGGACATGCTCCCCCCCTTTTCCTACACTTTTTTCACTATGATTTTGTCGATGTAATCGAGGTCTATGTAATCCAACGCGTGCATCTGCGGTTTGAGGTCGCGGTAGATGTTGGACAGGCGCGCGAGCTTCTGGCTGAAGTCGCCGTTGCCCAGTTTCACCGGAACGCCCCCCTGCATGGTGAACAGGGTGAAGCCGTACCCCTTGCTGTAATGAATCTCCGAGATATCCGCCAGGCTGAACACGCTGCCGGACTTCAGGGTGCCGATCAGCTGCAGCGCGCTCTTCAGGGCTTCCTGGCTCCCCTTGGGGTCCTGGGCCAGGTCCTCCTCCGCAATGCCGGTGATGAGCGGGAAGTCGAGCCGGTCCCCCTCGGCAAGGGACTTGAACAGCACCCCTTTTTCATCGAGGTAGTAAAGGCAGCCGACGTTGGCCACGGCCTGCGGCGTCCTTTCCGAGGCGGTGATGGAAAGCGTGTGCGGGAAGTAGCGGCGCACCTGGACCTGTTCCAGCCAGGGGTTTTTGGCGAGTCGCGCCATGACCGTCTTCAGGTCGAGCCCCAGCATGGAGTCGCCGGGCCTCACCCCGGCAAGCGTGATCAGTTCGTCACGGGACACCTTCTTGAGCGGCGAGACCTCGATGGTTTCCAGACGGAGCAGCGTGGTGCGCGAGACAAGGTGGTACGCCTTCCAGCCGCCGAAACCGGCGACGGCGCATATGGCCGAGGCGCCTATTCCCCGGGAGAGCCACTTGAGGATGGGGCCCCAGTTGATGGGCTTACGCTCCTTGGGCGGCTTCTTGACCCTGTTGTGGGGCACCCTCTGTTTTTTGGCGTGCAGATCGCGCATGGCAGTTACCGTCTAGATTGAATTTCAATGCAACAAATAGCATCCGGCGATACATCAGGTTGAGGTTAAGGTTGAGGTTGAGACGCTATCTAAACCTTAACCTCAACCTTGACCTGTCTTTTAGATCTTGAGCGATGCGGCCAAAAGGATGCGCACCACCAGTTGATCGAAATCGATGTCCGAGCCGCGCGCGATCTCCGGCAGCAGGCTCAGGTCGGTCATGCCCGGCAGGGTGTTCACCTCGAGGAGGTAGCACTCGCCGGCCTCGTTGACCAGGAAGTCGACGCGGCTGTAGCAGTCGCAGCCAAGGGCGGCATGGGCCTTCTCGCCTTCCTTCAAGACCGCCTGGTACACGTTCTCCGGCAGGCGGGCGGGGAGGATGTGCTCGGCGCCGCCGTCGGTGTACTTCGCCTCGTAGTCGTAGAATTCGTTTTTCGGGACGATCTCTATCGCGCCCATGGCGCGGCCGTCGAGAATGCCGACCTGGACTTCCTTGCCGCTGATGAAGGCCTCGACCAGGATCTCGGAGTCGTAGCGGAAGGCCTCCGCCAGCGCCTTTTCCATCTGCCCGGGCTCTTTTACGATGCTGACGCCGACCGAGGACCCTTCCCTGGAGGGCTTCACCACCACCGGGAGGGGATTCTCAAGCTTCAGTTCCTCGCCGCGACGCAGCACCTGGTAGGGGGCGAGTTTCAATCCGGCGGCGGCGAACATCACCTTGGCGGCGATCTTGTCGATGGCGAGCGCCGAGGCGAGCACGCCGGAACCGGTATAGGGAATCGCCATCAGTTCCAGGAGCCCCTGGACCGAACCGTCTTCGCCGAAGCGGCCATGCAGGGCGATGAAGGCGAGTTCCACCTGCTCCTCGGCCAGGCGCTGGGCCAGGTCGCGCCCGACGTCGATGCCGACGGCGTTGAAGCCCTGGCGCGTGAGGGAGGCGAGCACGGCCTTGCCGCTGTTCAGGGACACCTCGCGCTCGGCGGAAAGCCCCCCCATCAGCACGGCGATCTTCTTGGTTTTCAGGTCCTCTACGGTCATCGTGTTACGTCCTTTTCTCGATGCTGCTGTCGTTGCTTTTACTTCCGCGGGTGAGGGAGTTTAACTATCCTTCGCCGACGATCCTCACTTCTTCTTCGAGCTCCACCCCGGAACTCTCCTGCACCCGGAGCTTGATCAGCTCGGCCAGGGTCAGGAGGTCGGCTGCCGTGGCGCCACCCTTGTTCACCAGGAAGTTCGTGTGCACCTCGGAGACCTGGGCTCCCCCGATCATCCAGCCGCGCAGTCCGGCTTCGTCGATCAGGCGCCAGGCGCTCTCGCCGGGGGGGTTCTTGAAGAACGATCCGGCGTTGGGAAAGCCGACCCGCTGGCCACCGCGCTTGGTGACGTACTCCTGGATGTTCTCCTCGATCAGGCGGCGCTCGACGGGGTCCAGTCTCAGCCTCGCACCCAGCACGATCTCGCCCGGCTCCAGCCTGAGGAAGCGGTAGCCGTACTCCAGTTCGTCCCGTTTCCGGACCAGCACCCCGGTGTCCCGCAGCGTGGTCAGCAGCTCGACCCGCTGCATGGTCTCGCCGCCGTGGGCGCCGGCGTTCATGGTCAGTGCGCCGCCGAAGCTCCCCGGGATGGCGCTCAGGAACTCGACCCCTCCCAGGCACTGTTGCGCCGCAAAGCGGGTGAGGGCCTGGTTGGTGACCCCGGCGCCGACCTCGAGCCGCGCGCCCGGCAGCGGCTCCATCGTGTTCAACCCTTTCAGGGAGACCACGCATCCCCTGATGCCGCCGTCGCGGACCAGGAGGTTGTAGCCGCCGCCGATGACCAGGTACGGGATACCCGCCGAGCGGATCCGCGCCAGGGCCAGCTCCAAGTCATCGAGATCCGCCGGTTCCAGGTAGAGATCCGCCGGTCCGCCAACCCTGAGCGAGGTGTGCCGGGACATGGGCTCGTCCCACAGGACGGTCCCCCTCATCCCTTGCGCTGCCTGCTCCAGATCGGCACGGGACCAGGTCACTTATCCCCCGCCGCCTTCAGGCGCTCAAGCATGGCCTCACCCACCTGCCAGACGTTGCCGGCGCCGAGGGTGAGCAGGATGTCGCCCGGGGCCAGCACCCGCTCCAGGTGCTCGCAGAGCTGGTCGCGCTCCGGGATCCAGGTGACGTCCTTCTGGCCGTGCCTCCTGACCCGAGCCGCCAGCGACTCGGCGGTGATCCCCTCGATGGGGGCCTCGCCGGCCGCGTAGATGTCGGTGAGGATCAGGACGTCCGCGTCGTGGAACGCCTTGACGAAGTCCTCGAAGAGCTCCTTGGTGCGCGAGTAGCGGTGCGGCTGGAACACGACCACCAGGCGGTTTTCGGCGAAGCCGGCCTTGGCCGCGGCCAGGGTCGCCTTGATCTCGGTCGGGTGGTGGCCGTAATCGTCGACCACCATGATGCCGTCCACCTCTCCCTTCAGGGAGAAGCGGCGCCCGACGCCGCCGAAGGCCTTGAACCCTTCCTGGATGGTCTCGAACGGGATGTCCAGTTCCATGGCCACGGCGATGGAGGCCAAGGCGTTCAGCACGTTGTGCGCGCCGGGCATGGAGAAGCTGATCTCGCCCAGCCTCACCCCTTTGTGGTGGGCCACGAAGCTGGTGGAGAAACCGGACAGGCGCACGTCGGTGGCGCGGAAGTCAGCCTGTGCCGACAGGCCGTAGCTGGTGAAGCGCTTCTTCACCCTGGGCAGGATGTCGGCGATGTTGCCGTTATCGAGGCAAAGCACGGCCAGGCCGTAGAAAGGAACCTTGTTGATGAACTCGACGAAGGTGTCCTTGATCTCCTCGATGCCGCTGTAGAAGTCGAGGTGGTCGGCGTCGATGTTGGTCACCACGGCGATGGTCGGGGAGAGGAGCAGGAAGGAGCCGTCGGACTCGTCCGCCTCTGCCACCAGGAACTGCCCCTGCCCGAGGCGCGCGTTGGTCCCGAGCGAATTGAGCCTGCCGCCGATGACCATGGTCGGGTCGATGCCCCCCTTGGCGAGGAGCGTCGCCACCATCGAGGTGGTGGTGGTCTTGCCGTGGGTGCCGGCGACCGCGACGCCGTACTTCATGCGCATCAGCTCGGCCAGCATCTCCGCGCGCGGGATCACCGGGATCAGCTTCAGGTGCGCCTCGATGACCTCCGGGTTGTCTTCGTGCACGGCGCTGGAGATGACCACCACGTCAGCATGGGCCACATTCTCCGCGGCGTGGCCGATGAAGATCTCCCCCCCGAGCCCTTCCAGGCGCTGGGTGGTGTCCGAGCTTTTCAGGTCGGAGCCCGAGACCTTGTAGCCCAGGTTCAGCAGCACCTCCGCGATCCCGCTCATGCCGATGCCGCCGATGCCGACGAAATGTATCCGCTCTATCTTTCCGTACACTTAAAACTCCTTAAAACATGTTCTACGTAGAACTTAGAACGTCAGTTAGTCTTTCAAAACCATGGCCGCGACGATGGCCTGGGCGGCGTCGAGCTGGGCCAGCGACCTGGCGTTCTTCTCCAACTCGGCCACCTCTTCCGGGTGATTCATCAGGTTCAAGATCTCGGCGGCCAGGTGCTCGCCGGTCAGGTCCTCTTCCAGGATCATCCGCCCCGCGTCGCGCTTCACCAGCGACTCGGCGTTCTTCCTCTGGTGATCGTCGGCCGCATAGGGATATGGGATGAAGATGCACCCCTTGCCGCAGGCGGTCACCTCGGCGATGGTGGTCGCCCCGGCCCGGCAGAGCACCAGGTCGGCCGCGCCGTAGGCGGCGGACATGTTGTCGATGAAAGAGAGCACCTGCGCCAGGACACCCTGGGACTGGTACCCCTCGCGCACCCGCGCCACGTCCTTCTCACCGGTCTGGTGGGTGATGCGCAGCTTGTGCTTCACCTCTCCCAGGTGCGGGAGCGCCTCCAGCATGGCGCTGTTGATGCGCTGGGCACCGGCGCTGCCACCGAAGACCAGCAGGCTGAAGGTGTCGCCCGTGGTCCTGGTCCGCTGCTCCTGGAAGCTCCAGAGGATCTCCTTGCGGATCGGGTTGCCGGTCATCTGGGTGTTCTTGCCCGGGAAGAAGCTGGCTGCCTCCTCCATGGAGATGAAGATCCCGTCGACCACCCGGCTCAGCACCTTGTTGGTGAGGCCGGGAGCGGCGTTCTGCTCGTGAATGAAGGTCCGGACTCCCATGCCGCGCGCGGCCAGGAGCATGGGCGCTGAGGCGTAGCCGCCGACGCCGAGCACCAGGTCGGGCTGGAAGCTCTTCAGGATCTTCCTGGACTGCGAGTAGCCGTACAGCAGGCGTCCGGCGCTCATGAGCTTCTTGACGGTCCCCATCCCCTTCATGCCGCTGGCGGAGATCAGCTCCAACTTGTAGCCGAGCTTGGGCAGCAGGCGCGCCTCGATGCCGCGCTCGGTCCCCACGAAGAGGACCTCGTTCTCCGGGCCGCGGGCCAGGAACTCCTCGGCCACGGCTATCCCCGGGAAGAGATGCCCCCCGGTGCCGCCTCCCGCGATAATCAGCCTCATGACGCCCCCCTCATCCGCGTGGAGACGTTGAGCAGGACACCCACCGCGCAGAGCGAGATGATCAGCGAGCTGCCGCCGTAGCTCAGGAACGGGAGCGCGATCCCCTTGGTAGGCAAGAGCCCCGTTACCACGGACATGTTGATGAAGGCCTCCAGGCCGAGCAAGGTTGCGATGCCGAAGGCTAAGAAGCGGCCGAAGCTGTCCTCGGCGGAAATGGCGACCCGGATGCTTCTTTGCACCAGCAACAGGAACATCGAGGCGATCACGACCACCCCGATGAACCCCATCTCCTCGCCGAGCACGGAAAGGATGAAGTCGGTATGCGCTTCGGGGAGGTAGAACAGTTTCTGCTTCCCTTCGCCGAGCCCCTGTCCGAAGAAGCCGCCGGTCCCAAGGGCCAGCCAGGACTGGATGATCTGGAACCCGGCGTCGGTGGGATCCTGCCACGGATCCAGAAACGCCGTGATGCGCCGCATGCGGTAGGCCTTGGTGAAGACCAGGTAACAGACCCCGGGCATGGCCACGAGCCCCATCCCCAGGATGTACTGCACCTTGGTGCCCGCCGCGAAGAGCATGACGATGGCCACCACCAGCATGGTGAGCGCCGCCCCCATGTCGTGCTGCGCCAGGAGGATGGCGATGAAGACCCCGAGGATCAGCATGTACGGGAAAAAGCCGGACATGAACTGCTTCAGCTTTTCCTGACGCTTCTCCAGCGAATAGGCCATGTACATGATCAGCGCCACCTTGGCGAGCTCGGAGGGCTGGAAGTTGAAGCCGGGGAGCCGGATCCAGCGCGACGCCCCCTTGGCGGTCCCCCCGATACCCGGGACGAACACCAACAGGAGCAGGAAGAAGGTGCCCAGAAAGAGCGGTACCGCCCATTTCTTCCAGACGTGGTAGTCGACGTGCATGGCGAGCCCCATGCCGATGAAGCCGATCAGCGCGTAGAGGGACTGCCGTTTCAGGAAGAAGAAACCGTCGTGGAACTTCTTGGCCGCCATTACGGAGGACGCGGAGTAGACCATGACCACACCGAAACAGGTGAGGATCACCGCCATCATCAGCACGATCATGTCGTACCCCTCCAGCCGCCTCACGCCTTGGCTTCCTCCTTGGCAGCGCGTACCGCCGCCTTGAAGCGCTCGGCGCGCTCCTCGTAGTTCTTGAACATGTCGAAGCTGGAACAGGCTGGCGAGAAGAGCACCACGCCGCCGGGCTTGGTCAGCTTGCGGGCGGTAGCAACCGCCTCCTCCAGGGTGTCGGCGAAGTGGGTGTCGGTGAGATCGCCCAGCGCCTGGTGCATGCGCTCGCGCGCCTCGCCGATCAGGACCAGGTGACTGACCCGCTCCGAGACCAGTTTCGCCAGCGGCTCGTAGGAGCCACCCTTGTCCTTGCCACCGGCGATCAGGGTGATGCCGGAATCGAAGCTCTCCAGGGACTTGACCACGCTGCCGACGTTGGTCCCCTTGCTGTCCTCGTAGTAGGCGACGCCGTTCACTTCCTCGACGAACTCCATGCGATGCGGCAGCCCCTTGAATTCCTTCACGGTCCCGTAGGCGCAGTCGCCGTCGCAGCGCATGAGGAGGGTGGACGCCATGCTGGCCATGATGTTGTCCAGATTGTGCACCCCCTTGAGCCTAAAGCCGTCGGTGCCGAAACGGAGCACCTTGCCGTCGTGGGCGAAGGTGATGAAGCCGTCGCGGTAGCTGATCCCCTCTTGGAGCTCGTGGAAACGGCTCATGGGGAAGAGGCGCGCTTTCAGCTTGGAGGCGCAGGCGGCGACGAGCGGGTCGTCGATGTTCAGTACCGCAAAGTCATCGGGCCCCTGGTTCTCGAAGATGCGCAGCTTGGCGTCGATGTACTCCTGGAAGCTGTGGTAGCGGTCCAGGTGGTCCTCGGTCAGGTTCAAAAGCACAGCGACGTGCGGGCGGAAGCTCTCGATCCCCTCCAGTTGGAACGAGGAGAGCTCGACCACGACGCGCTCGACCCGCTCACCGCTCATGGCAAGCTCGATCAAGGGGTTGCCGATGTTGCCGCCGACGAAGGTGTCGAAGCCGCACCCCTTGAAGATCTCGCCGGTCAGGGTGGTCGTGGTGGTCTTGCCGTTGGTGCCGGTGATGGCGACCATGGGGGCCTCGATGAACCAGGAGGCGAGTTCCACCTCGCTTACCACGCGGCGTTTCTGGGCGCGCGCCATCTCCAGCGGCTTGATGTCCATGGGAACGCCGGGGGAGACCACGATCAGGTCGGCCATCAGGAAGCTGTAGGGGACGTGGCGCCCAAGCTCCAGGCAGAGGTCGAGGTCGGCAAGCTCGTCGAGGACATCCTGCAGGGCCTCGTCGTCGCGCATGTCGGTGACCGTGACCTGGGCCCCGCGCTCCGCCAGGAAGCGGGTCACGGCGACGCCGGTCTTCGCCAGGCCTACCACCAGTATTTTTTTGTCCTTTAATTCCATATGACCTTCTTTGCCTCTAGCGCATCTTCAGGGTCGAGATAGCGACCAGCGCCAGGATGATGGTGATGATCCAGAACCGGACGATGATCTTCGGCTCGGCCACCCCCTTCAATTCAAAATGATGATGGATGGGCGCCATGCGGAAGATCCGCTTGCCGCGGTACTTGTAGGAACCCACCTGGAAAATGACCGAGAGCGCCTCGACCACGAACACGCCGCCGACGATGACCAGCAGGATCTCCTGCTTGGTGAGTACCGCCAGGGTGCCGAGCCCTCCCCCCAGCGACAGCGAGCCGACGTCTCCCATGAAGACCTCGGCGGGGTAGCTGTTGTACCAGAGAAAACCAAGACCCGCGCCCACCATGGCGCCGCACAGGACGGCCAACTCGCCGGCGCCCGGGACGTACGGGATCTGCAGGTAGCCGGAGAGCCGCGCGTTGCCGGCGATGTAGCAGAACAGCATGTAGGTCGCGGCGTTGATGGCCACGGGACCTATGGCCAGACCATCGAGGCCGTCGGTCAGGTTCACCGCGTTGCTCGCGCCCACGATGACCAGGGTCACGAACGGGATGAAGAGGATGCCCAATTCCGGATGCAGCCTCTTGAAGAACGGGAAATACAACTCGGTCGAGAAGCCGGGGAGGTTGTAGAGGAAGATGCCGACGCCGCCGGCCAGGATCACCTGCCAGAACATCTTCTGGCGCGGCGAGAGCCCTTTCGGGTTCTTCTCCACCACTTTCTTGTAGTCGTCCACGAAACCGAGCACGCCGTAACCGGCGATGATGAGCAGGGTGAGCCAGATGAAGACGTTCTTCAGGTCGGCCCACAAGAGGGTCGGCACGATGATACAGACCAGGATCAACACCCCGCCCATGGTGGGGGTGCCCTGCTTCTTCAGGTGCGATTCGGGCCCGTCGGTACGGATCACCTGGCGCGCTTGCAGCCCTTCCAGCTTCCTGACCACCCAGGGGCCCACGATGAAGGAGAGCACCAGCGCCGTGATCATGGCGTAGATGGTGCGGAAGGTCAGGTATTTGAAGACGTTAAAAAGTTTGTAGTCCGAGGCGAGCGGATACAGCAGATGGTACAGCATCAGTCATGCCCCCCTTGTTTCGTGGGTGCCAGCGCCTCTTTTACCGTCGTCGCCACCTTGTCCATCTTCATGCCGCGCGACCCCTTGAAGAGGACGCAGTCGCCGGGCTCGAGCCAGGCAATCAGCGCGGTGGAAAGTTCCTCGTGGCTCGCCGCGTGGAGGATCCGCTCGGCGGGGAGCCCCGCCTCGAGCGCGCCTTGCTCGATCTCAGCGGCCAACTCGCCCAAAAGGAAGAGCCGCTCGACGCTCGCCGCCGCCTTGTGCCCCAGCTCCCGGTGCGCCTCCTCGGTGCCAAGACCAAGCTCCAGCATGTCGCCCAGGACCGCTGCGCACCTCCCGCCGCCGGCCACGTCCTTCAAGGTGGTGAGGGCGGCCGCCATGGAGGCGGGGTTGGCGTTGTAGCTGTCGTCGATGAGCGTCACGCCGGCCACGTCCTCGAGCTGGAAGCGCTTGTCGTAGGGGGTGAACTCCTCGAGCCCCTGGCGGATCACCTGGCCGGGCACGCCGAGCGCGTGCGCCGCGGCCGCAGCGGCCAGGGCGTTGTAGATGTTGTGCCGGCCGTAGGCCTTGAGTATCACCGGCTCCTCGCCGTCGGGAAGGCGCAGTGTGAAGCTCTCCCCCTCTTTCCCCAGGCTCTTGATGGAGGCGGAGGAGACCTCCGCGCCGCGCAGGCCGAAGGTGAGCCGGGTAACGTTCAAGTGGGTCGGGCAGGCGGAGATGAGGGGATCGTCCACGTTGTAGACCGCCACCGCGCCCTCCTTCAGGCGCAGGAAGAGCTCGCCCTTGGCGCGCGCCACACCCTCGACGCTCCCCAGGGTCTCCAGGTGCGCCGGAAAGGCGTTGGTGATGATTCCCACCTGCGGCTCGGCGATCTCGGCCAGGCGATCGATCTCGCCGAACTCGCTCATGCCGATCTCGACCACGGCCCAGCGCTCGCGGCCGGTGAGCCGGAACAGGGTGAGCGGCAGGCCGATCAGGTTGTTCAGGTTCCCCTCGGTCTTCAACCCGGGGCCGGTCTGGGCCAGGATGCGCGCCAGCATCTCCTTGGTGGTGGTCTTGCCGTTGCTGCCGGTCACCGCAACCACCTTGAGGTCGAAGCGGCGGCGGTGCCAGGCGGCCAGGTCCCCCAGGGCGCGCAGGGTGTCCTTGACGGTCACGGCGCAGGCGCCCGCGGGAAGGCCGTGCTCGGCGTGCCAGCTCTCGGCCATGAGGAACGCGGTGACCCCGCGCCCGGCCGCGGCGGCGATGAAGTCGTGGCCGTCGAAGCGCTCTCCCACGAGCGGCACGAACAGCTCTCCCGGGGCCACCTGGCGCGAGTCGGTGCAGACGTCGGCCACCACGGCCTGCGCCTCCCCGATCATCCTGCCGCCGGTTGCCTCGGCTATTTCTTTAAGCGTGAACATCGCCATCTGGATCCTTGTTTCCTTGTGCTGCCGGACGCTTGATGCGTCCCTTATTCTGATTTCCCTGGCAAGGCGGGGTGGCGCCTTCAGTCCCGGGAGGAGCAGGTCTGGTCGAAACTGACTAATGTGCCGCAAAATAAAGGAAAAGGGAACCTTTTTTTACGCCCTGAGTTTCAGCGCGGCGGCCGCCTCTTCCCGGTCGTCGAAGTGGAATTTCTCGGTGCCGACGATCTGGTAATCCTCGTGGCCCTTCCCCGCCAGGAGCACGATGTCGCCGGGGCGCGCGGCCAGGATGGCGGCGCGCACCGCGGTGCGCCGGGACTCGATGGTGGCGAACCCCTTCTCCCGGAAGCCCCCCTCCAACTCCTCCAGGCCGTACTCCTTCATGCCCGCCGGGATGCCGGCCCTGACGTCGGCCAGGATCGCCTCGGGATCCTCGGTGCGCGGGTTGTCCGAGGTGACGATGGCGAGGTCGCTGTAGCGGGCGGCGATCTCCCCCATCACCGGGCGCTTTCCCTTGTCGCGGTCGCCGCCGCAGCCAAAGAGGGTGATGATCCGGTCCGTTTTCAGCTCGGCTATGGTGGAGAGGACGTTCTCCAGGGCGTCGCCGGTGTGGGCGTAGTCGACCAGCACGATGATCCCCTGGTCGTTGGGCACCCGCTCCAGGCGACCCGGCACCTTCTTGTGCCCCTCGATGCCCGCCTCGATGGCCTCCTTGGGGATGCCCAGCGCGAGGCCGGCGCCCACGGCGCCCATCATGTTGTACAGGTTGAAGCGACCCAGGAGGTCGGAGTTGATGTTGATCTCACCCACCGGCGAGTTGAGGCGGCAGCGGATGCCGTGCACCGAGAAGTTCACCTCGGCGACGCTCAGGTCGGCCGGGCCGTTCACCGCGTAGGTGAGCACCGGCGCCGCGGAGTCGGCCGCGATGCGCGCCCCGTACGGGTCGTCCAGGTTCACCACGGCGCGCCGCAGCGGCTTGTGCACGTTCGGCGTCAACAGGTCGGTGAAGAGCCGGAGCTTGCTCTGGTAGTAGGACTCCATGTCGAGGTGGTAATCGAGGTGGTCGCGCGTCAGGTTGGTGAAGATGGCGACGTCGAAGATGCAGCCGTCGGCACGGCGCTGCTCCAGCGAATGCGAGGAGACTTCCATCACCGCGCCCTTCGCCCCCTGGTCCACCAGTTCCCGGAGGATGCGCTGCAGGTCCACCGATTCCGGCGTCGTGTTCGGGGCCGGGATGATGGTCTCGCCGAAGCGGTAGCTGATGGTGCCGAGCACCGCCGCGGGGATGCCGGCGCGCTCCATTATCCCCTCGACGAGGTAGGTGGTGGTGGTCTTGCCGTTGGTCCCGGTGATGCCGACCAGCGGGATCTCCCCGGTGGGGGTGCCGTAGAAGACGGCGGCCATGAGGCTCATGGCGCGGCGCGCATCCGGGACCTCGACGCAGGTTACCCCGGCAACGGCGCAGGGGCGGTCCGCAATAATTGCGACCGCCCCCCCCTTTACAGCGGATGAAACGAATTCGGTTCCGTCGCTCTTCACCCCGCGCAGGGCAAAGAAGAGCGCGCCTGGCGTCACCTGCCGCGAGTCGTAGCAGAGCGCCCCTATCTCGATGGCATCGTCACCGGTCAGCTTGGCGCCGGGGACACAGGCCAGAAGTTGTTTTAGTTTCATTGTTCCCCCATGGGTCAGGCCGACGGCACGAAGCGTACCCAGACCTGATCCTGCGTGGTGATGCGGGCTCCCGGCGGCGGGTTCTGCTCGACCGCCCGTCCGCTCCCCTGCAACTTGACGTTGAGACCGCGCTGTTCCATGACCCTCAGCACCTGCCTCATGCTCATGCCGCGGAAGTTGGGCATGGCCCCGGCGTCCGCCCCTTCCACCGTCACCCCCTCGACCACCGCCTGCTCCGGCGCGGCCTTCTCGGGTGCGGGTGCCGGCTTCTTCTTGACGCTCTTGTCCGGCGGGACGTTCAGGTAGCACAGGGATTGCTGCGCGATGGCGCTGAAGGCCGGCGCCGCGACCACACCGCCGTAGACGTTGGCGGTCGGCTCGTCCACCATCACCATGATGGCCAGCCGCGGCTTCTCGACCGGCACGAACCCCACGAAGGAGCCGATGCGCTTGCTGGCCGAGTAGCTGCGCCCCTCGACCTTCTGGGCGGTGCCGGTCTTGCCCGCGACCCGGTAGCCGTCGACCGCGGCCCCGGTGCCGGTACCCCCCTCGGCCACGACCCCCTCCAGCATCCGGGCGACGGTCTTCGCGGTCTCGGGCGAGATCACCCTTCTCTTCACCTGCGGCCCGAACTGCTGCAGGACGACTCCCTCGTCGTCCACGATCCGGTCCACCAGGTACGGCTTCATCAGGTTGCCGCCGTTGGCGACGGCGCAAACCGCGGCGGTGAGTTGCAGGGCGGTGGCGGTCACCCCCTGGCCGAAGGAGATGGTGGCGAGGTCGATGCCGTACCACTTCTCCTGCGGGCGGAGCATGCCGGACACTTCGCCGGGGAGGTCGATGCTGCTCTTCTCGCCGAACCCGAAGCCGGTGAGCGCGGTGAACAGGCGCTGCGAGCCGAGCCTCTGGCCGATCTTGGCGGCACCGATGTTGCTCGAGTACTTGAGGACCTGCGGTACGGTCAGGGCACCGTACTTGTGCGTGTCGTGGATGGTCCTGCCGTACATGTTGCAGGAGCCGTTCTCGCAGTTGAAGCTGTCCCCGGGACGGATCACCCCCGCTTCCAGCGCCGCCGCCACCAGGAAGATCTTGAAGGTGGAGCCGGGCTCGAAGCTGTCGGCTATGGCGCGGTTCCTGATCGTCCCCGGGGTGAGTTCCTTCACGTTGTTCGGGTTGAAGGAGGGGTAGTTGGCCATGGCCAGCACCCGCCCGGTGTCGGGCTCCATGACGATCGCGATGCCGGCCTTGGCGCCGTTTTTCTCGATGGTCTTGGTGAGTTCCTTCTCGGCTATGTACTGGATGTTCTTGTCCAGGGTGAGGACGACGTTGCTCCCCTTGGAACCCGCCTTCCCCTCGCTCCCCTTCTTGAGGGCGATGTCGCGCCCGAGGGCGTCGCGCTCGGTGACCAGGTAGCCGGTGTTGCCGAGGATGATGTTGTCGTACTTCTTCTCGACCCCTTCCAGGCCGCTGGGGTCAAGACCGGTGAACCCTATCACGTGGGCGGCGACCTGCGAGTTGGGGTAGAAGCGGCGGCTTTCCTTGACGAAGCCGACCCCCTCCAGTTCCAACGCCTTCACCTTCTTGGCCTGCTCGGGGGGCATCCTGCGTGCCAGCCAGACGAAGTTCTTGGCGGCTTTGAGCTTGGCCTCGAGTTCCTCCCTGGAGCAGCCCAGGGCCGGCGCCAGCTGCGTCGCGGCCTCCGGGATGTTCTCCATGTTCCTGGTCTCCGCGTAGCAGGAGTCCATCTCGATGGAAACGGCGAAGGGCGCGTTGTTGCGATCGTAGATCCCGCCGCGGCTGGGCGTGAGCAGGATGCTCTTTTGGTGCTGTTTCTCGGCGATCTTCACCAGCTTGTCGTTGTCCACGACCTGCAGGTAGAAGGCGCGCCCGGTTGCCGCGATGAAGAAACCGACGAAGAGCAGAGCCACGAAGCGCATGCGGACCCGGGCCCATTTCTCCCACTTGTCTATCACTTGACCAGGACCACCTGCTGGTCGGTGGGGAGCGCCATGCCGAGCTCACCCTTGGCGAGCGCCTCGATGCGGGCGGGCGCCTTCAGGGACGCCACCTCCACCTTGAGGCGCTTGTTCTCCTGCTGCTGGTCCCGGAACTGCTTGTTGGCCTCGCCGATCCTCAGGTTCAGGTTGATCACCTCGACCCGGGACCAGACGTGGAAGATGGAGACCAGCGTGAGCAGGACCATGACCCCCGTCAGGTACCGGAAGCTGATCCAGTTTTCCCTCACCACCGCGCCGGTTCGTACCGGTGCGGCGACCTTGCCGTAGGCAACTTTGCTCTGTGCCATAGTGCTACCTCTTGTTAAAGCTTCTCGATGCCTCTAAGGCGTGCGCTCCTGGAGCGCGGATTCGCGGTCAGTTCCTCATCCCCCGCTTTGACCGCCTTCTTGGTCAGCACCTTGTACCGCGGTACCCGGTTGCAGACGCAGATCGGGAGTTCCCTGGGGCAGGTGCAGCCGGCGGCGGCGTCGCGGAAGGCCTCCTTGACGATGCGGTCCTCCAGCGAGTGGAAGGAGATCACCGCACCGCGCCCTCCAGGCTTCAGGAGCTTCAGGAGGTCGGCAAGCCCGTCCTCCAGGCTCTTCAGCTCCTCGTTCACCGCGATCCTGAGCCCCTGGAAGGTCCGGGTCGCCGGGTGCAGCCGCTCCTCCCACTTGGCCTTGGGTATCGCCCCCTTGATGATGTCCACCAGCTGCATGGTGGTTTCGATGGGGGCCTCTTCCCTCGCCTTGACGATGAAGGAGGCGATCCGCTTGGCCCAGCGCTCCTCGCCGTACTCGGCGATGATGCGGAACAGCTCCCCCTCGGGGAGGGTGTTGACCAGATCAGCGGCGCTCGCGCCGGAGCTTCTGTCCATGCGCATGTCCAGGGGGGCGTCGGCCTGGAAGCTGAAGCCCCGCTCCTCCTTGTCCAGCTGGTGGCTGGAGACCCCGAGGTCGAGGACGAAGCCGTCGATGGCGTCCACCCCGGTCTCGGCCAGGGTGGACGCTATCGAGGAGAAGTTCCTCTGGAAGAGGCGGACCCGGTCGCCGAACGGGGCGAGCCGTTCGCGGGCCACCGCGATCGCCTCCGCGTCGCGATCGAAGCCGATCAGGACGCCGTCCGGCGCGCTCGCGGTGAGCACCAGGCCGGCGTGGCCGGCGCCTCCCAGGGTGCCGTCCACGTAGACGCCGCCGGCCTTGGGGGCGAGCAGCTCGAGGACCTCGTTCGGGAGCACCGATATGTGATGGAAGTCCGCCATCTACAGGCCCAGCGCCGCGAGCCCCGGCGAGTCGAGCGGGAAGTTCTGCTCGTCCTGCTCGCAGACCTTGGCCCAGACGGCCTGGCTGTAGATATCGATCTTTTTCTGCATGCCCACGAAGTGGAGTTCGCGCTCCAGCTGCGCGGTCTTTCTCAGGTCGGGCGGCACCAGGATGCGCCCCAGCTTGTCGGCGGTGCACTCGACCGCGGGAACCAGCACGGTGCGGCGCAACGCGGCGAGCTGCTCGACGGAGAAGCCCAGGTCGCCCCCGTCCTTGAGCCGCTCCTCGAGGGCCAGGAACTCGCTGTGGGGATAGATGACGAGACCGTAGCTCATCTGCTCCCCCCCCAGTCGCATCGGAATGCTCTTGGTGAGGAAGAAGCGCTCGTCGCCGAAGCTGTCCACCAAAACCTCGCGGAATTTCGCGGGAATGCTGGTGCGCCCCTTGGCGTCGATGGTCGTGTCGAACTTCCCTCTGAACATGGTTTCCCCGGCACTCGTTGCCACTTTATACCACTACATACCACTTTCGTGCACGAACTATACGGGAGGCCACCTTTGATGTCAAGGCAAAATTAGCGGCAAATAGGGAATTTTTGGGAGGTTTTCCAGTGAGTTAAGCGGGGGGACGGGAACCGGTGGCAAGAAGTGGAAAAAGCGGGGAGTGAACCGGGGTAAATTAAAATGTATCGCGGAGAACGGAGGAAAAAACGCGACGGGCGGGGTCCTGGTGACCCCGCCCGGAAGGATGCGACATCATTAATTCTTTTTCCTGTCGAAGAGGGAAACCACGTTCCCCTTCTTCTGCCCGGCCCCCTTGTCGACCGGCGCCACCGGTTTCTGGGGCGGCTCCGGGGAGACCACCTTCTCGAGCATGATCGGCGTGCCGGACATGGTGAAGGGGGCGCCGTTCACCTGGCTCTCGTCCAGGATCCAGTGGTAGACCTGGAGCGGTACGGTGAGCACCAACAGCTGCACCTGCCACCATCCTGGCTTCGCGTCGGGGGTGATGTCCTCGATCCTGGCGTAGAAGGCGGGCTTGTTGTCGATGTGCACCAGCACGATGTCATTGATGGTCGTCACCATGTTCACTTCTCCTTTGCGGTCAAAGCAGGGAGCCGTCCATGCTCCGCGCCGGAAAAAGGCCGCGGATGTCGGCGTAGCGGGCGGCAAGCTCCTGCTCCATCCGGTAAAAGCGGGAGACTTCGTCCCGCGTCAGCTGGTCCTCGATGAGGTCGCAATTGAAGGTGATGCAGTTGAAGGGACGGTAGCCCGACGGGATCAGGCACTCCGGCTCGCCCAGGAAAGGGCAGAGCCCGTTGTCGAAGCGCGGCGTGAAGAGCGGCTTGTCGGTAGCCAGGTAGACCAGCAGGTCCACGGCGCTGAAATGGTACTTACCCTTGACGCAGCAGGCGCCGCCGCAGCCGGCGCAATGGGTGGCGGCATCGACGCGGGCGACCAGCCGCTGCATCGCCTCCTTGTGCGCCACCATGGCGCGGGCGCCCCCTGCAAGCTCACCTCGGACGGCAGCGGGGAGCCGCTCGAACGCCGCCGTCACCCTGCCCACCGCCTCCTGCCATTCATGATCCCAATCGGCCACGCCAACCTCGTGCAACATAAAAAAACGCCGTCCAGGGCGACCGGAAGGCGGGTCTACAGTTACAAACCGTTTTTTTAACGCAAAGGCGCCAAGACGCAGAGACGACTGAAAAACGGGGAGTGCAAAAACTCGAAGTTCCGAGGTTCCGGGTTTTCTTTGCGGCTCCGCGGCTTTGCGTTTGGATTCCATTGTTCCAGGCTCGAGATTCACGAGTCGTCCGCCCGCCGCCGGGCAGATGGCCGAAGGGGGCGGATGGCGAACGTTGAACCTTGAACGTTGAGCAGTTTTTATATATTGGCCGAAGCAGACCGTAAGCCGGGTTCTGTTCCCGCAGCCGGTTACCCGGAGGCGGGTGATGGTCATTCATCTAGGAGTGCCGTTACCGACACCCTCAAGCAACCAACCCGGAAGCACGGACGGGCCGTCCTTAACGCTTCCCTATTTGGTCTTGCTCCTGGTGGGGTTTACCTGGCATCCGGCGTCGCCGCCGAACCCGGTGAGCTCTTACCTCACCCTTTCACCCTTACCCACGTGCGCCAAGGCTTCGGGGGACGAGCCCCTTCAGCTTCGGTTTTGGTGGGCGGACTTCTCTCTGTGGCACTTTCCCTGGGGTTGCCCCCGCTGGACGTTATCCAGCACCATGCCCTGTGGAGCCCGGACTTTCCTCCCTCCCCCTTCGCACGAGGCTAGGGGAACGGCGACCATCTGGTCTGCTTCGGCCAAAAGCTTTTTCTATTCCACTTCCTGCTTCATGATCAGGATGCGCTGGCAGTGCGGGCAGGTCAGCACGTCGTCGGCACGGAACAGGGTGTTGTAGAGCTGCGGCGGCAGGTGCATGTTGCACCCCATGCAGTTCCCTTCCTTGGCCTCGACCACCGCGACACCCCTGCGCTGGTCGCGCAGCCTGCTGTAGCGCTTCATCACGGAGGCCGGAATGATCTTCATGGTCTCCTCGCGGGTGGCGGCATCCTTGGCGATGCCCCCTTCCAGGGCCTCCACCTTCTGCTGCACCTCGGCCTGCTGCGCCGCCACGTTGCCTTCGAGCTCGACAAGGTCGGCTTCGCGCTTGGCGATGTCGCCGTTGATCTCCTCGATGGCGTTGATCTTCTGCAGGATCTGCTCCTCCAGCTCGGCGATCAGCTTCTTGGCGCCGGAGATCTCCTTGGAGACCGCCTGGTACTCCTTCTGGGTCTTGATCTCCTTGAGGTGCGACTCGGAACGGTTGATGTTGTCGTTCTCGGAGGCGAGGTTGGCCTCGAGGCCCCCCTTCTCCTCCTCAAGCGCAGCCACTTCCTCGCGCCGCGCCGCGATCTTCTCGCGCGCCTCCGCAAGCTTTGCGTCCAGCGCCTGGGACTCGCTCACCAGCTGCGCCTTCTCGCCGTCCAGCCCGTCGATCCTCAGATCGATCTCCTGCAATTCGTATAACGCCTTCAGTTTGTTACGCAAAATCCGCCTCCCCAACTACCTTTTTATGTGCTTAAAGAGCAGAGGTCTCACCAGAAGCTGAAAGGCTCCTGCTCCCCTTGGTATTCAACTACTTCCGCCTCGAAGCGGCGTGCCGCGAGGACTTCCTTCAACTGCGCGCCGAGCCCCTGCACCATGAGCCGCTCGGTGGCGAAATGCCCGGCATCGAGCAGCGCCACCCCGAGGGCCTCGGCCTCGCGCGCCTCGTGGTATTTCACGTCCCCGGTCACCAGGACGTCGGCACCCTTGCGGGCCGCATCATGCAGCAGCGAAACGCCCGAGCCGCCACAGACGGCGACCTTCCTCACCTGGCGCTCCGGATCTCCCACCAGCCGCACCCCCGCGGCGCCCAGGCGTTCCCGGACCTCCTTGGCGAGGCTTCCCGCGGACACCGGGGCGGCCAGCGTCCCGATGCGCCCCAGGCCGCGCGGCGCCCCCTGGTTCAATACCGGGTACAGGTCGTAGGCGGGCTCCTCGTAGGGGTGCGCCCCCTTGAGGGCGGTCACGGCGGCGCCGATGCGCTCCTTCAGGATCAGGAACTCGAGCCTGCTCTCCGGCTCCGCGTGCCCCGCCCCGACCTCGCCCACGAACGGCCTGGCGCCGGCGAGCGGTGTGAAGCGCCCGGTCCCCTCGACCTGGTAGGAACAGTCGCGGTAGTTGCCGATCAGGGGCATGAAAGGGGAGAGCGCGGACAAAAGCTTCTCCTCGAAGCCCCGCGGCGCGAAAAGGACCATCTTGACGGACTCCTCGCCACCGGTGATCTTCAAAGGCTGCGCCCCCTGGAGTCCCAGGCGCCCGGCCAGAAGGTCGTTGACGCCCCCTTGGGCGATGTCGAGGTTGGTGTGCAGGGAGATGATGGCGAGGTCGTGCTTGATGGCGAGGATGGTGAGGCGGCCGGTTTCGTCGGCGGCGGTGATCTTTTTGAGCGGGGAGAAGATGAACGGATGATGCGTGACCAGGAGTTGGCAGCTGGCCTCGATGGCGGCCTCGATGGCGGGACGGCCGGGATCGAGCGCCACCATGATCCGGGAAACCGGCGCGACGGGGTCGCCAAGCTGCAGCCCCACGTTGTCCCAGGATTCAGCGAAGTGAATTGGGGCGATTTTGCCAGTTATTCCAACTAGATCGGAAAGTCTCGGAGTTATCATCACGCTCAAAAGAAAAAGAGTGCAACCGCTTGGTGTGCACTCTTTCTCCCCACTTGAAGTGTATTTTTTCGTCTGACCAGGTGCTTTAAGGGCATCCCCACATCATCCTAATTTGTAAGGTGGTGGGCCCACCAGGACTCGAACCTGGGACCGACCGGTTATGAGCCGGTAGCTCTAACCAACTGAGCTATAGGCCCGAAAAGCGAAATTAAAACATATAGTAAAAGGATTAGCGTGTCAAGCTTCTATTTTAATGACAGAAACCGACGGTCTTAATACATCTCGTACTTGAGCAGGCGGCACTCGATGGGGCCGTTATAGAGCACCATCCTGCGGGTCGCCTTCAGGCCGACCGACTTGGCCAACTCCAGGTTGCCGGTGAAGAGGTAGGCGGTGTACCCCTTGCAGCGCTGTTTCAGGGTGTCGCCGATCTCCTTGTAAAGCGGGCGCAGTTCCTCCTGCTCGCCGAGCCTCTTGCCGTAGGGAGGGTTGATGATCAGCACTCCCGGCCCCGGGGGGGGCGTCAGTTCGGCCATGGGGAGCCTGCCCAGCACCAGGTGCTCGAGCACCCCCGCGCGCTTGGCGTTCTGCGCCGCCATCCCCACCGCGGAGTGCGACAGGTCGGTCCCCTGCACCGGCGCCGGGAGCCGGTCCAGCATGCCGGCGCGCGCCTCGGCCTGGATGCGGTCCCAGAGCGCGCGGTCGAAACCCTGCCAGCGCTGGAACCCGAAACGGCGGTTCAGCCCGGGGGGGATGCGCAGCGCCTTCAGTGCCGCCTCGATGGCGATGGTCCCGGTGCCGCACATGGGATCGACCAGCGGCGTGCTGCCGTCCCAGCCGGAGAGCTCCACCAGCGCCGCCGCCAGGTTCTCCTTGAGCGGCGCCTCGTGCCGGTCCAGACGGTAGCCGCGCCGGTCCAGCGGTTCGCCGGAGAGGTCGAGGCTCAAGGTGCAGCGGTTCTTGAACAGGCGCACGTTGACGCGCAGGTCCGGGTCCTTGGTGTCCACGCTGGGGCGGCTGCCGTAGTGGTCGCGCAGGGCATCCACGATGGCGTCCTTGCTCTTCAAGGCCACGAAGCCGGAATGGGTGAGCGCGGAGTCCCTCAGGTTGCAGTCGACGGCGAGGGTGAGCGCCGGGGTCAGGAAGCGCTCCCAGGAGATGCCCCGCACGCCCCGGTACAGCTCATCCGGGGTTTCACAGGGAAACTCGGCCAGCGTCATCAACACCCGGCTCGCGGTGCGCAGCCAGAGGTTGGCCCGGTAGGCCGCCTCCATCCCGCCGCCGAAGCGGGCGCCGCCGCTCTCGGCGCTCACCTCGGGTATCCCCAGCCTCACCAGCTCGGCAGCCAGCGCCTCTTCCACGCCCTTGGCGGTGGTGGCGAAAAAATATTGCTTCATCCTCTCTCCTTAATGACGCGACCGCGCCCTCGTCATGAGCGTGCCGTAGCAGCGCCCCCGGTACGGGGCGCCCCCGCGCCGACATCTTCATGAGAACTATACACGCAGCGGCTTTGACGCCGCAACGTCAAACCGTAAATTAATGTTGCACGCGTGTTGCGCTGATTAAAAATAATGATAAAAAATTAATTTCTTTAGTTCGCGCTGCCAATTGCCGATAGGTGTTTTCATGAACACGGTGCAGGCGGCCCCTCGCGCCGATAGCGCCGTCGATCGGGGTTTTTGCCCCCCTCCGGCACGCGCTTGCCTTCGTGTCGGCGTCGATTACAATTTCCGGTGTCCGGTGCCACAATCCCCTGTTTTGTCGGAGAAAACCGCACATGAAGAGACTTTTAAGAGTCCTGATCGTCGAGGACGCCCCAGACGATGCCCAGCTGATCGTGATCCAGCTCGAGCAGGGGGGATTCGACGTCCACAGCCAGCGGGTGGACAGCGCCCAGGCCCTGACCGAGGCGCTCGAGGCATCCCCGTGGGATGTCATCATCTGCGACTACGTGATGCCCGGCTTCAGCGGTCTGAAGGCGCTGCAGATACTCAAGGAGCGCGGCCGCGACATTCCCTTCCTGATGATCTCCGGGAAGGTCGGCGAGGAGGCCGCCGCCGCGGCCATCCGTGCCGGCGCCGACGATTTTGTGCTCAAGGGGAACCTGGCCCGGCTGGTGCCGGCGGTGCAGCGCTCCATCGCCGAGGCGGCGCTGCGCCAGCAAAGCCGCCGCCATGAGCAGGAACTGAAGGAGAAGCTGGAATTCATCCAGGTACTCATCGACACCTTGCCCACCCCGATCTTCTACAACGACCCCAACGGTCTGTACCTGGGCTGCAACAAGGCCTTCGAGGAGCAGATCGGCATGAAACCGGGCGACCACGTCAACAGGAGCATCTACGAGATCCTCCCCCCGGACCTTGCCGCCCTGTACAACCGCGGCGAGGAGAAGGCGCAGGACGGGGTCGGCCCGCGCAGCTTCGAGGGGACCATCACCTGCGCCGACGGCGAGCGTCGCGACATGATCTTTTACAGCGCCACGTTCAAGAACTCCGGGAACAGCTCCGGCGGCGTGGTGGGAGCGCTGTTGGACATCTCGGAGCGCAAGCAGGCCGAGTTGAAGCTGCGCTACCTGAGCAGCCACGACATCCTGACCGGCATCTACAACCGCGCCTACTTCGACGAGGAGCTCGAGCGGCTGAGCAAGGGGCGCAAGTTCCCGGTCAGCATCGTCATGGTCGACGTGGACCGCCTGAAGGAGGTCAACGACCAGCAGGGGCACGCGGCCGGCGATGAACTGCTGCGCCACGCTGCCGAGGTGCTTAAAAACGCCTTCCGGCGCGAGGACGTGGTGGCGCGCGTGGGGGGGGACGAATTCGCCGCCCTGCTTCCCAACACCGACGAGACCACCCTGCGCGAGGCGATGGAGCGGCTCCAGGCCCAGCTCGCGCAGAGCAACCAGGAGCAGGAACGGCTCACCTTGAGCCTCTCCATCGGGGCCGCCACTGCCCACGACGGCGAGGAGCTCATGGCGTCCTGGCGCCTGGCCGACCAGCGCATGTACCGGCAGAAGAAAGGACGCAAAAACAGCAACGCCGGCAACAGGCAGCACCAGTTGGTGGCCTAGAGCCGGCGGTCAGCAGTCAGGGCGCGCGTCCCGCTACCGGGGCGCGCGCCTTTTTTTTATTCCTTGAAGATGATCATGGGGAGCTCGCCCTTGCCAGCGGCGGGCTTCGCCTCCTCCCCCTTCGCCTCGCGCGCCTTCGCCGGATATTCAGCCTCGAGCCTCTTGTGCACCTCTTCGGCACGCGCCGTGTCCCCCGACTTCTGGTAGGCCTGCTCGAGGTTGAACAGGGTGTCGGCCAGCCCCGGCTGTCCCGGGAAGCGCTGCAGCGCCTCGTTCAGGCGTTTGATCGCCGAGGGGTACTTCTTGGTGCGCAGGTAGAAGTTGCCCACGTAATTCTCGTAGGCGAGCTGCTTGTCGTGGCAGTCGGCCAGCTTGGCCTTGGCGTCCGCCGCGTACTCCGAACCGGGATACTGGGCCAGGAACATCTCCAGGTAGTGCACCGCGTTCTTAACCGCCGTCTGGTCGGTATCGATGCCGGCGATCTGGTTGTAGTTGGAGAGCGCCAGGCGGTACAGCGCGTAGGGGGCCTTCTCGTTACTGGGGTGGAGCTTGCGGAAATCCTCGTAGGCCGCGGCCGCCTCGATGAAGGCGCCGTTCTCGAAGTGGGCGTCCGCTATCTTCAGCTCGGCCTGGGCGCTCAGCTCGGCGTTACTGTAGCTCTCCTTCACCTTTTTGAACTGCGCGATGGCATCCTCGTAGTGCTTGGCGGCGTAGGCGGCCTCACCTTCCTTGAAGTAGGTCTCGGGGCTCTTCACCGGGGGGGGAGCGGTGGCGCAGGCGCCCAGGAGGGTGAGCAGGGAGAAAAGGCCCAGGGAACGCAGGGTTCGAGAGTGCATGTATGCCTCCTTGAGGTGCGATGAGTTCATAAAAAGCCCCCGCGGCCGATAACGCCGCGGCTGCGGGGGCTGATCTATCAGGCCCGGCCGGCGCGCTTACGCTTGGTCGGGTCGAGCTCCTTCTTGCGCAGACGGATGGACTGTGGCGTCACCTCGACCAGTTCGTCCTCGTCGATGAACTCGAGCGCCTGCTCCAGGGTGAGGACGCGCGGCGGGGTGAGCTTGATGGCGTCGTCGCTGCCGGAGGCGCGCACGTTGGTGAGCTTTTTCCCCTTGCAGGGGTTCACCTCGAGGTCGTTGTCCTTCGCGTGCTGGCCGATGATCATGCCGCCGTACACCTCGACGCCGGCGCCGAGGAAGAGGATGCCGCGCGGCTGCAGCGCGTCCAGCGAGTAGGCGGTGGTCTCCCCCTGCTCCATGGCGATCAGGACGCCGTTCTTCCTTCCCGGGATCTCTCCCTTGTAGGGTGCGTAGTTGTGGAAGGTATGCGTGATCACCGCGGTGCCGCGGGTCTCGGTCAGGAACTCGCCCCTGATCCCGATCAGGCCGCGGGCCGGAACGATGAACTCCAGGCGCACGGTCTCGCCCATCGGGTTCATGGCGACCATCTCCCCCTTGCGGGGTCCCATGCGCTCGATGATGGCCCCCTGGTACTCGGCGGGGACGTCCACCACCAGGTACTCCATCGGCTCGTGGCGCACCCCCTCGACCATGCGCATGATGACCTCGGGCTTGGAGACGGCCATCTCGAACCCTTCGCGGCGCATGTTCTCGATCAGGATGGAGAGGTGCAGCTCGCCGCGGCCGGAGACCTGGAAGGTGTCGGCGTTGGCGGTGTTGGCGACCCTGAGCGACACGTTGGTGCGCAGCTCGCGGTCCAGGCGCTCGCGGATGTTCCTGGAGGTGACCAGCTTACCCTCGCGCCCGGCGAAGGGGGAGGAGTTGACGATGAAGTTCATGGAGAGGGTCGGCTCGTCGATGGCGACGTAGGGGAGCGGCATCGGGTTTTCGGCCGAGGCCAGCGTCTCGCCGATGCCCACCTCGGTGAAGCCCGCGATGGTGACGATGTCGCCGGTGAAGGCTTCCGGGATCTCGACCTGCTTCAGCCCCTCGTACCCCAAAAGCTTGGTGACGCGCCCCTTGGAGATGGTGCCGTCGCGCTTGATGAGGGCCACGGTCTCGCCGGCGCTCACCTTGCCGTTGAAGATCTTGCCGGTGGCGATGCGGCCGATGTAGTCGTTGTAGTCGATGTTGGTGACCAGGAGCTGGAACGGCGCGTCCGGGTTCCCCTCGGGGGGATGCACGTTGTCCTTGATCAGTTCGAACAGGGGCTCCATGTTCTCGGAGGGCTGGTCCATCTCGCGCATCGCGTAGCCCATCTTGGCGCTGGTGTAGCAGATGGCGAAGTCGAGCTGGGCGTCGGATGCCTGCAGTTCGCAGAACAGGTCGAAGACCATGTCGACGACTTCGGCGGGGCGGGCGCCGGGGCGGTCCACCTTGTTGATGACCACGATCGGCTTCAAGCCCAGGTCGAGCGACTTCTTGAGCACGAAGCGGGTCTGCGGCATCGGGCCGTCGAGCGCGTCGACGAGCAGCAGCACGGAGTCGACCATCTTGAGCACGCGCTCCACTTCACCGCCGAAGTCGGCGTGTCCCGGGGTGTCAACGATGTTGATCTTGTAGTCGCCGTGGTGGATGGAGAGGTTCTTGGCGAGGATGGTGATGCCGCGCTCCTTCTCCAGGTCGTTGGAATCCATCACGCGCTCGGTGATCGCCTCGTTTTCCCTGAAAACACCGGATTGCTTCAACATGGCGTCGACCAGAGTGGTCTTACCGTGGTCGACGTGGGCGATGATGGCGATGTTTCTGATCTTCTCCTGCATGCTTTACTGCTCCTTTTCTTGGCTCGGCTACAAATAAAAAGACGAGCAGCGAAGCCCGTCTTAAAAAACAGCTCAATATGGCATTTTTGAGATATCTTTACAAGCTATTTTCTGATAATCCGGCGCTTTCCGCCCATGGCCGCCATCTGCTGCTTCTGGATGGTCGCCAAACTCTCCAGGTGGAACTGCAGCCACATCTCGCCGTACCCCTTCATCTTCATCTTCTTCCCTTCGCGCAAAAGCTCCAGGTTCTGCTTTAGGTTCTCGTCGCCGGGGAGTTTCGCCGCCCCCTTGGCGAGGATCTCGCACGCCTTCACGTTGTCACCGATCTCGTTCAGGCAGTAGCCGTAGAGGGCGTAGAGCAGCGACTCCTTCGGGCTCGCCATGAGCGCCTTGTCGAAGGTCTCCTTCATCTTGTCGTGCTTGTTCTTCTTCATGTAGGTGACGCCGAGCATCCCCATGGTGACCCAGTTCTTGAAGAAACCCTTCTCCAGGTACGGGAAGGCGGTGGCGAACTCGCGCCTGACGAAGTAGACCATGCCGATGGCGGAGTTGATCTGGCTCTCCACGTAGATCTGCCACTTGCCGTAGCGCAGCGCCGCCTTCAGGTCGCGGATCCCCTTCTCGAAGCGCTGGGCCTGGATGTCCTTCATGGCCGGCTCCATGATCGCCTCGAGTTTCTTGGTGATGATGCGGGAGATGATCAAAAAGCTCGCCATGAAGACGATCATGGCGCCCAGAAGCGCCGCCCACCAGTACGAGGTGCCGGCGGCGAGGATGACGACGAGGAAGACTGCGATAGCTGCGCCTGCGGAAATGAGAAGGTTGTACATCGGTTGGTTTATCCTTTCGTGGTGCGGGTCACGTGATTTTTTTGGAAGCGGTTGACGGGGTTAGCCTTCGTCCTTGACCAGGGCGCCCTTCTTCTCCTGGTACTTGGCGACGATGATGCGCTTGCCGGGCTTGAGGGCCACCCGGGTCTTCAGGTTGTTCCAGGCGGAGAGGAGCCTGGCCGTTACGTTGAACCTCTTGGCGAGAGAGGCGAGGGTATCGCCCTTTTTGACGGTGTAGTACTTGTGCAATTCCTTGGGTTCCGCCTCGGCCTTGGCCACGTGGGTCGCGGCCTTGGCCTCGATCTTCGCCTCTGCCTTTGCTTCCACCCTGGCTTCAACCTTCGCATCCGCCGCGGCCGGACGGGCTGCGGCACGCGCCGACGCCACCTGGACCGGGATGGTCAGCACGCGGCCGGCGAGCTTCACCTTCTTCTTGCCCAGGTTGTTCAATTCGGCGATGGTCTGCTGGCTGGTGTTGAAGCGCCGGGCGATGGAGGCGAGGGTGTCGCGCTTCCTGGCACGGTACTGCACGTTCCTGACCCGCTCGACGTAGCGCTCGGACTCGGGAATCTTGGCGTACTCCGTGGCGCAGGTGACGCCGGCTCCCTTGGGGACCTTCAACTGGTACCCCGGGTAGTCCGGCGGCGTGGTGGCGCGGCGCAACTCCGGGTTCAGCTCCTTGATGTTCTGCATCGGGACGCCGCAGGCCTTGGCCATCACGTCCAGGTCGGTGCGGGACGGGACCGGCACCTGGTCGAACTCGATCGGCGGGAGGTAGGCGACGTCGGCGAAGCCGTACTTGGCCGGCTCCTTCGCGATGATGGCCGCGGCGAGGAGCTTGGGGACGTAGTCCTTGGTCTCGCGGGCCAGGTAGCTCCCCTTGGAGATCTCCCAGAAGTCGCGGGTGTTGTACATGTTGATGGCGCGCAGGATCTTGTTCTCTCCCGCGTTGTACCCCGCCGCGGCCAGGTACCAGTCGTTGTTGAAGAGGGCGTAGAGCTCCTTCAGGTAGAGCGCGGCGGCGACGGTGGCCTTGAGCGGATCGCGCCTCTCGTCGATCCAGGGGTCGATCCTGAGGGCGTAGCGCTTGCCGGTCGCCGGCATGAACTGCCAGGGGCCGACGGCGGCGGCCACGGAAACGGCGTGCGGGATGAACCCGCTCTCGATCATGGCCAGGTAGACCAGGTCCTCGGGGAGCCCTTCCTTCTTCAGCACCGTCTTCATCATCGGGATGTAGCGCTCGCTCCTGGAGAGCCACTTGGCGAAGAAGCCGCGGCCGGAGCCCTGGAAGTAGCGGGTGAAGTATTCCACCTTGGAATTAAAGGTAAGCGGGATGTCGGATTCCGGCAGCTCCATCTCCGGCAGCTTCAATTCGAAATCATCGGGATCGGCGGAGGCGAGGTCATCGTTATCGGGAAAATCGGCGGAGGTGAGGCCGAGCCCCTTGGAGAGGGCGAGATCGGCCGAGGCGAGCTGCTGGGTCTGACGATCCTTGCGTCCGGGTTCCTGGAGCTGGTCTCCGGGCGCCGCGAGGGCGAAGCAGGGGGTCAGAAGAGCGAGTATGACAAGGGTAACTTTAAGCATTCAATACCTATTTTTGGGTGACGGCGTGCGTACGCACAGGTGCGCAGAATAGCGGAATTTGGCACAGTTGTCAATTCAAACGGGTTTTGAAGAAATACAAGGCGCAGGGGCGGCCGCGGCGCGCGACACTCTCCGCCCCTGACTCGCACCGGGCGCCGCGGCGCAGGACTTTAGCTTTCGACGGCTTCCGCCGCCCCAAACGAAAAAGCCCCCCGGCTTGTTGACGGGGGGCTTTTCTCATGGGGAGCCCGCCGCGGTCAGGCGACGGGCCAACTAGGGCAACCTTCCTTGCAGTGGGTCACCGGACGGATCATATAGAAGTTAGTCCACATGTCGTGATCTCCTTTTCCCTGGTTGGATTTTCATCCCTCACTGTGTGGTTCCCGGAGGATGGGAAAAAATATAATGCCCCCCCCTCCCCTTGTCAACCGCCCCCACCTACAAGGAGCGGCCGGTTTTCTTCACGAGCCACAGCAGCCAACCGTCCCTGAGCGTGAGCGCCGCATGGGGACAGAGCTCGCGGCAGCAGAAGCAGCGGATGCAGCGCTGGTAGTCGAAACGAAGCCTTCCCCCCTGCACCCGTATCGCCGCCGGCGGGCAGGCCTTGACGCAGACGCTGCAGAGTTCGCACTTGCCGGGGGCGACCTCGGGGCGGGAGGTGAACTGGTTCCTGAGCCGGTTTTTCAGGAAGCCGGGGAGCCCGAACTGGACGTCGGACAGGTGGGGAAGCCGCAGCGGGCGCTCCAGCACCTGGTCGGGGTCCGGGCCCAGCACCGCGACCTCGTCGGGATTGGAACCGGCAAGCCCCATGCGGCGCGCGGCGCTCTCCAGGTAGAGGAGCTGGCGCGGGAAGCCAGCCACCCGGGCGGCGACCTGGTCCACGGCGACCGCGTTGTCCCCGGCCAAGAGAACGCCGACCTGGCACGGGTCCCCGCTTCCCGGGCCGTTCCCCTCCATGGCGACCACGGCATCGACGATGTTCAGGTCCGGCTCGCGCAGCCGGTAGAGTTCGAGGAGCATGTCGGCGAAGAGCTCCTTGTCCGCGCCCGCCTTGAGATGCCAGGCCGCCTTGGCGGTCCCCACCACGGCCCCGAACAGGTTCTTCACGCAACAGGTCATGGTCATCATTTCGTGGGTTTTCAGCTTGGGGAGGTTGATCAGGCGGTCCGCTTCGAGGTACGGCCGCGCCAGTTGGAACTCCTTGAAGGTCCCGGAACCGGCGACGGGAAGGGATTCGGTGAAGGGGACGAACTCGGCGCCGGTCTCCTCGATGACGGCCATCATCCCCGAACGCTCGGCCACCCGCCTGCCGCTCCCCACCCCGGGGGAGTCCCCCACCAGCGGCACCCCGCCGGCCCGCCGCACCTCCAGGATCACCGCGCGCAAAAGCTCCGGGTGGGTGGTCACCGCCGCCTCGGCCGGTTTCGCCGAAAGGAGGTTGGGTTTGATCAGCACCCGCTCGCCCGGCTTCACGTAGCGCTCCATCCCGCCCAGCGGTTCCAGGAGCCGGGCCACCCCTTCCCTCATCTGTTCGCGCCCGTAATCCGGAACCAGCTCCAGCGCCACCTGATACATCTCACCCTCCGTTTCAAAAGCTGTTGTAAAGGGGCATCGCCCTGAGGTAGATTCACATACCATGAAACGCGCCATCGAGCAATTCTGCGGCTACCTGGAGACCGAGCGCAACGTCTCCCCCCACACCCTCGCCGCCTACCAAAGTGACCTGGAGCAGTTCGCCACCTTCCTGGCGCAGCGCGGCGAGCCGCGCCCGGAGGGCGTGGACCACCTGGCCATCAGGCAGTACCTGGCCCAGTTGCACAAGGGGCACGCCAAGAGCTCCATCGGCCGCAAACTCTCCGCGATCCGGGCGCTGTTTCGCTTCCTGCTTCGGGAGGGGCGCCTGGAGAAGAACCCCGCCGAACTGGTCAGTACGCCCAAGAAGGAAAAGCGCCTCCCCTTTCATCTGAACATCGACCAGGTGAGCGCGCTGGTGGAGGCGCCGGCCGGGACCAGGCTGCCGCTTCGGGACCGGGCGGTCCTGGAAACCCTCTATTCTTGCGGCATCAGGGTGAGCGAGCTGACCGGGATGAACGTGGGAGACCTCGATCTCGCCGACGGAGTGGCGCGGGTCATGGGGAAGGGGGGCAAGGAGCGCATCGTGCCGGTGGGATCGTACGCCCGCCAAGCCCTTGCCGCTTACCTCGCCGAGCGCGGGGAGCCCGCCGCCGGGGAGCCGCTGATTCTTAACAGCCGCGGCAAGAGGATCAACCGGCGCAGCGTGACGCGCATCGTGGACAGCCACATGCTGTTCATCGCCTCCATGCGCAAGGTTTCCCCCCACACCCTGCGCCACACCTTCGCCACCCATCTTTTGGAGGCGGGGGCCGACTTAAGGGCGATCCAGGAGCTTCTCGGCCACGCATCGCTCTCCACCACCCAGAAGTACACCCACGTCAGCATCGACAAGCTGATGGAGGTCTACGACAAAGCCCACCCCAAGGCGCGCGGCTAGCCCGCAGCCCGCAGCCCGCAGCCCGCAGCCCAGCCCAGTCTTCCCAGTCTTCCCAGTCTTCCCAGTCTTCCCAGTCTTCCCAGTCTTCCCAGTCTTCCCAGTCGGACAGCCACGCCGGCCAACAAAAAAGGCCCCGCCGTTGCCGGCGGGGCCTTTTCGTTGCTTGCGCTGCGACCGACTAGTCCTCGCAGAGGTCGATCTTCACATCCCAGTTCTTGAGCTTCATGGTGCCGTTCTTCTCAAGGTTGAGGTGCATCTTGAAGGCGCGATCCCACAGCTGCGGCTCGTGGCCGACCTTCCTCGCCAGGCAGTCCTTCTCGGCGATGTTGAGGTACTCGGTGAGCTGCGCCTTGTAATCCGGGTGCGCGCACTTCTCGATGATGCGACGGGCGCGCTCCTTCGGAGCCAGGCCACGCAGGTCGGCCAGGCCCTGCTCGGTGATGACGCAGTCGAGGTCGTGCTCGGTGTGGTCGATGTGCGAGCAGTGCGGCACGACGCAGGAGATACCGGTCGGGTCGGTCTTGCTCGGACGGGAAGACGGGGTGTGCATCATCTTCAGGAAGCCGTTCCTGAGGAAGTCGCCGGAGCCGCCCAGGCCGTTGATCATGCGGGTACCGCCGACCAGGGTGGAGTTGGCGTGCGCGAAGATGTCGATCTCGACCGGGGTGTTCATGGCGATGCAACCCAGACGACGGATCGGCTCCGGTGCGTTCGAGATGGAGAGCGGACGCAGGGTGATCTTGTCGAAGTACTTGTCCATGTTCTCGAAGAAGCGCGGGAAGCCCGGGCTTGCGGAGAGGGACAGCGAGCAGGAGGAAGCTGCGTCGAGTTTGCCGGAGTCGAACAGGTCCAGCATGGTGTCCTGGAGCACCTCGGTGTAGACGGTCAGGTTGCTGAAGGGGCCTTTGGCCAGACCGCCGATGACGGCGTTGGCGATGGAGCCCACGCCCGACTGGATCGGGAGCAGGTTCTTCGGCAGACGGCCCGCTTTAACCTCGGCGGTGAAGAAGTCGATGATGTGGTTCGCGATCGCCTCGGAGGTGTCATCCTGCTCGGCGAAGGCGCGACCCTGGTCACGCAGCTTGGACTCGACCACGGCGACGACCTTGTTCGGGTCGCAGGGGATCGAGGTGGAACCGATCCTCTCGCCGGCATGGGTGATGCCGAAGATCTGGCGGTTCGGCGGGGTGAGCGGGGTCAGGAGGTCGTGGATCCCTTCGAAGGAGGGCTGTCCGGTGTTCACCTCGAGGATGATCTTGTCGCAGATCATCAGGATCTCAGGGATGACGCCGCAGGAAGAGGTCGGCACCAGAGAGCCGTCTTCCTTGATGGCGGAGACTTCGATGATGGCGAGGTCGAGCTTGCCGCTCTCGGAGTCCTTGGTGTAGAAGCCGTAGCCCAGGTCCTGTGCGAACAGGGAGAGGTGCTTGTCGCCCATGCGGATGCGGCCGGAGTTGATGCCCGCGGCGATGTTCTTGCCGGTCTGGTACGGCCAGCGGCGGTCGATCATGTCCAGAGTCGCCCAACGGTCTTCGGTCTCGGCACCGACGGAAGCGCCGATGAAGAGGTTGAACTTCAGCTTGCCCTGCAGGTTGTTCTTCTCAACGTGGTCAGCCAGGGCGATGGGCACCACTTTCGGATAACCGGCCGGGGTAAAACCAGACCAACCAAGGTTCATCCCGTTCTTGAAGAACTCTATCGTCTGCTCGGGAGTCTTGACCTTGTTCAAAAGTTGTTTGCATTGTACCCGGTCTTGAAGTGTGCCGTACTCGGACATATCTGCCTCCTGTTTTGTTTTGATGTTTACATCCAAATCAGCGTAAAGCTGACAAATCGCATGTTTTTTGACGCCATTTCCCGCGCGGTAAAGGGCTTGTCAGGCGCGGCTTTATCCCTGTTTGAGGTAAAATTAGAACCGGATTCTACTTAAGCGGGGCCGTCGAGTCAACTAAAAACCCCAAGCGCCACCCACGGGACCCCCTGGATCCCCTCGCGCCGCGGTGGGAGCCCGTTGAGCGGACACCGCGGCAATGTATACAGTATGCAATCTAATCTGAACTTGCCGTTCACGTCAAGAATAAAAAGTTGTTTCGTGCCTCCGGGGAAGCGGACCCCGCCCGTGACGGCGCGGTTTACTCTGTTAAATTGGGTATTTTCATGAAGGGGGGCGTGCGGCCACCGGAGGAAATTTTTCTTTCTATTCTGCCCCTCTATGGACGCCAGCACGACAGAGGGGTAGCGGTCGCCCAGGCGGAGCGAGCCGGCGCGACCGGGGGTGCCAGCCTCGGCGCGCGCCGCGGCGGCAGCCGCTGCCGGCTGGGCGTCTTACACAAAAATAAAACAAATGAAGGGTGGACGGCCGCCCCTCGTGGAGCGGCACCCAGGTGTGACGCGGTGGCGCCCGGGGGGACCGTGTCCCGCGCCCCGGGCGCCGCGCTATTTGGCGAGGTAGCCGATCCGGACCGCGCCCCAGTGCCGGTTGTTCAGGATGACGGGGGTCGAGATGTCGTTCATGATCTCCCCGGTGTCCCTCATGTAGGTCTGCAGCAGGTACGGCTCGGTGTTCTGCGCGGCCTTGAGGCCGGTCTTGTCGTCGAAGATCCGCTTGGTCCGGTTGTTCACCTTGTCGGTTTCGGGGTCGCCGGTCAGGGGCTTGGAATAGCGGACGTTGTGGCAGGGGACATAGCCGTGATCGTCGACGCAGATGGCGAAGAAGATGGTCCCCTCACGCGCCAGGATCTCCTCCTGCACCGGCCCGACGTACTGGTCGAAGAAGCTGTCGAAGGCGGTGTGATACTTTTGCGGCGAGGTATCGGCGATGGGGCGGTAGTTGCGGTCGAAGAGGTCGGCCATGGAGATCCTCCCCGAGGCCACCCCCTGCTCTATGGTCGCCGCCAGCTTGTCCCTCAGCTCGGTGGCGAGAGCCTTCATCTCGTCGTGCCGGTTCCCCACGCTGAATTTCCCCACCGTGGAGAAGATCTGTTCCGCCACCCGGGTCAGGTCCGTGAAGGCCCGGTCGCTTTCCAGCATGTCCTCGTGGACGGCGGAGGCCGAACTGGAGACGTTGTGGATCTTTTCCGCGATCTCGTTGGTGGTTGCGCTCTGCTCCTCGGTGGCGGACGCGATCTGGTTGATGAGCTGCGCCGTCTCTCCGGCGAGCCCCAGGATCCGCTCCAGGCACTCCTTAGCCGCCGCCGATTTCTCGACGCCGTCATCCACCCGCCCCTGTTCCTCGGTGATGGAGCGGGCCGCCTCGCGGCTCTCGATCTGGATGTTGGTGATGATCTTGGCGATCTCCTTGGTGGAGGTGGCGGTCTTCTCCGAAAGCATCTTCACCTCGTCGGCGACCACGGCGAACCCGCGTCCGTGCTCGCCGGCGCGGGCCGCCTCGATGGCGGCGTTCAGTGCCAAGAGCTTGGTCTGGTCGGCGATGTCCTCGATCAGGACGATGATGTCGCCGATCTGCGCCGACGAGGTCTCCAACCGTTGCACGGTCCCCAGGGTCTGCGCCACGTTTTCCCTGATCAGGGTGATCGAGTTGCAGGCGCTGTCCACGACGCCCATGCCGCGGTTGGCCGCCTCGTCGACCTCCGAGGAGAACTCCGCCGCCTGGTGCGTGTTGCCCGCGACGACGTTGAGGGTCGCCGCCATCTCCTCCGTGGCCACCGCCACCGCCTCGGAGCGCTGCTTTTGGTCCGCGGCCGAGGCGACCGTGTTCGTGGCCCGGCTGGAGACCTGGCACAGCGAGATGGAGATGCTCTCGGCCAGGTCGTAGAGCACCGTGATGGTTTCGCGCAGTTTTTTGACCAGGTGATTGATGTGGCGTGCCAGGTCGCCGACCTCGTCGTCTGAGCGGACCGGGATCTCCTTGGTGAGGTCCCCCTCCCCTTCCGCGATGTCCTTGAGCTTCTCCGAGAAGAACAGGATCTCGCGCATCACAGAATTCTTGAAGAAGACGTACATCCCGACCATCATGCAGAGGAAGAAGACGCAACCGGCCCCCACCAGGATGGTGATCATCTTCACGGCGCTCTGGTAGCCGCCCTCCAGGGACGAGGTGAGCAGCACCGCCCCGAGGTACTTGTCCCCGGCGTCGTGGCACTGCTGACAGCGCTGCTCGTTCTTCATCGGCACCACCGCGCGCAGGGCGTGCAGGCCATTCACCGTCTCGCGCCGCTCGATCCTTTTGCCGGTGGCGAAGCTTTCGGTCACGTCCTTGTTGACCGCGCCGGTGACCGGATCCTTGCCGTCCTTGCCATAGATCTGCAGGTCGAAGCCGAAATTCTGCTCTTTCGCTGCCTTGGCCAGGTTCAGCACCGACTTCGAGTCGTCCTTCATCATGAAAGACTTGATCTCGTCGATGATGACCGCGGACATGGTACGGCTGTTTTGCTCCTGCAGCTTCATGGTGGAGCTGTATTGGAGCCAGATCGCCAGGCAACCGACTATGGTGCTTCCCACCAGAAGGTTCACACCTATGATCGCCAGGATCTTGTGCATCAGCTTGTTCTTGAACATCACCCCTCCCCGATGGACCCCAGAGTCCTCTGTCAGTAGTGTGAATATCGGCTGCTGTTTACATCATCTTTAGAAACAGTGTTCAATATTATGTATATTTAATGGAAACCGGACACGTCACGCGCCGCACCATCCCGATCTCTTGACCTGGGTCAAGAGCCGGTTGCACGGGGGATGGTACTATTGAGACAAAACCGCACGGGAGGTCACCATGAAGGATATCGATATACAGGAGCTGCACCGGCAGCTGGTACAGAACTGCAACGACGCCATCATCTTCTCTGACAGGGAGGGGTTGATCAGACTCTGGAACAAGGGGGCGGAAGAGATGCTCGGGTTCAGCGCGGAGGAGGCGCTGGGGCAGTCGCTCGACATCTTCATCCCGGAGAACCAGCGCGCCCGGCACTGGGAGGGGTACTACCGGGTCATGGAAACCGGCGCCACGCGCTACGCGAAGGAACTGCTGGCGGCCCCCGCACTGAAAAAGGACGGCTCACGCATCTCGACCGAATTCTCCATGACCATCATCAGGGATGCCGAGGGGAACGTCGCCGGAACCGTGGCGGTGATGCGGGACGTGAGCGCCCGGTGGCAGAAGGAAAAGGCGCTGCGGGCGCGCCTGGCAGAACTGGAAAAGGCGCAGGACGCCCAGGGCGCACACTAAAAGAGGGCGCCGGGAGTGATCCCGGCGCCCTCTCTCCGTATCCGCCAGCCGGCAACCTGCGTCAGCCGACCTGGTCCACCAGGTAATTCTGCACCCCCATCTGCGAGATCTGGTCGAGTTGGGCCTCGATGTCGTCGATGTGGTTCTCCTCCTGCTTGAGGATCGATTCCAGCAGTTCCTTGGTCCCGTTATCGCCCAGTTCCATGGCCAGCTTGATGCTCTCGTTGTACCCCTTGATGGCGCTCTCCTCGAGGGCGTGGTCGAACTGGTGCATCTTCGGGATCTCCCCGCCGATGTGGATCGGATCCAGCCTGCTCACGATGGGCCTTCCCTCCAGAAACAGGATCCGCTCGATCAGCTTCTCGGCGTGCTTCATCTCGGTGACGGCGCGCTCCCTGATGGCAGAATACAGCCTCTTGTAGCCCCAGTTTTCGCACATCTCCGCGTGCACCATGTACTGGTTGATCGCGGTCAGCTCCTCCGCCAGGCGTACGTTCAACTGCTCGATCACCCTCTCGTTTCCCTTCATGACGACCTCCTTTTTGGGCGCCCGGCTGCCGCGGGGCGCGGTTCGCTTCCGGCAACCGAAAGGGTGCGCCGGCCTACAAGGTTAATTTATTCTAATTTAAAACGAATAGATTATACCGATGTCGGCGGAGTTGGCAATTGAGACGGGGCGTCAGGAGGGCAAGCAAAACCCGACAGCATCAAGCGGGTAACGCAAAGGCGTCCAGGCGCGGAGCCGCCAAGTAAACACCTGGGGAGGGGAAAGGCGCCTCGCCGGGGAGGGGACGCGGGCCTTTATCCACGAGGGAGAGGCGGGCGAATAATTATTCGCCCCGACATTGTCAGGCCACGAAAAAAAACGCCGCCCTGCGAGAGCGGGACGGCGTTTTGGTTGGTTTTGCGAGAGGCGTCGGCCGGAGGCTAGGCTACGGTCTCCTCGGGCTCTTCCTCGACAGCATCGCCCCCCATCGGGGCGGCTTCCCCTTTGGGGAGCAGGAGGTTCAAGAGGATGGCGGCGATGCCGCACAGGCTCACGCCGTGCAGGTGCTGGCCGGCCACGTTGACGCTGAGCCCGCCGATACCGAAGACCAGCACCAGCGACACGATGATCAGGTTGCGCGGGCGGTGCATGTCGACCTGGGCGTGGATCAGGGTGTTCAGGCCCACCGAGGCGATGGAGCCGAACAGGAGCATCATGATCCCCCCCATGACCGGCACCGGGATGGACTGCAGGATGGCGTTGAACTTGCCGAAGAAGGCCATCACGATGGCGAAGCCGGCGGCCCAGGTCATGATGACCGGGTTGTAGCAGCGGGTGATCATGACCGCACCGGTGACCTCGGCATAGGTGGTGACCGGAGGGCCGCCCACGAGTGCCGCGGCGCAGACCGCCAGGCCGTCACCCAGCATGGTGCGGTGCAGGCCCGGCTTGTCGGTGTAGTCCTTGCCGGTCACCGCGCCGATGGCGACCACGTCCCCGACATGCTCGATGGCGGGCGCCAGGGCGACCGGGACCATGAACAGGACGGCGGACCAGTTCCACTGCGGCGTCACGAAGGTGGGGACTTCGAGCCAAGGGGCGGCGGCGATCTTGGAGAAATCGACGAGGCCGAGGAAGATGGAGACCACGTACCCCACGGCGACGCCGGAGAGCACCGGCAGGAGCCGGAAGATGCCGCGGGCGCGCACCGCGACGGTGGCGGTGGTGGCAAGCGAGATGCCGGCCACGATGAGCGCGGTGTTGTAATCGATGAGGACCGCCTTGCCGTCCCCGGTCTTGCCCATGGCCATGTTGACCGCCACGTTGGCAAGCCCCAAGCCGATGATCATGATGATCGGGCCGACCACGACCGGCGGCATGATGCGGTGCACGAAATCGGCGCCGCGCAGGTAGATGGCGAGCGAGAAGGCGAGGTAGAGCCAGCCGGCGGCGAAAAGCCCGCCCATGGTCGAGGGGAGCCCCCAGGTCTGCACGCTGTAGATGATGGGCGCGATGAAGGCGAAGGAGGACCCCAGGAAGATGGGGACCTGGCGCTTGGTGCAGAGCTGGAAGATGATGGTGCCCACCCCCGCGCCCAGCAGGGCCATGCTCGGGTTCAGGCCGGTGAGGATCGGAACCAGCACCAGCGCGCCGAAGGCGACAAAAAGGATCTGCGCGCCGGACAGCGCCTGGCGCCAGACCGGATCTTTTACTTCAGACATGCAATTGACCTCGCTAGGAAGATGATACGGAGGGGGCACCCCCCGCTTGAGTGCAGCAGGGGTGTTACTTGGTGCCGAAGATCTTGTCGCCGGCGTCGCCCAGCCCGGGGAGGATGTAGCCGTGCTCGTTGAGCCGCTGGTCGATGGCGGCCACGTAGATGTCGATGTCCGGATAGGCCGAGGTGATCTTCTGGAGCCCCTCCGGCGCGGCCACCAGGCAGAGCACGCGGATCTGGCGGCAGCCGCTTTTCCTGAGCATCTCGATGGTGGCGGCCATGGAGCCGCCGGTGGCGAGCATCGGGTCGATGATCAGCGCCAGGCGCTCGTCCAGCTTGCCCACGAAGCGCTCGAAGTAGGTGTGCGCCTCCAGGGTCTCCTCGTTCCGGGCCAGGCCCACCACGCTCACCTTCGCGTTGGGGATCATGTCCAGGACGCCTTCCAGCATGCCGATGCCGGCGCGCAGGATGGGGACCACGGTCACCTTCTTCCCCTTGATCTGCTGGATGTCGATGCTGCTGCCGTCCCAGCCGGTGATGGAACGGGACTCCAGCGGGAAATCCCTGGTGGCCTCGTAGGCGAGCAGGCAGGCGATCTCGGCGGTGAGTTCCCGGAACTTCTTCGTGCTGATACCGGACTCGCGCATCAGGCCAATCTTGTGCTTCACCAGGGGGTGGTTTACTTCGTGGACACTCATCTGCCTCTCCCGTCGAAAATTTTGGTCATACCATACCGGATTTTACGTCTGCAAACAAGCAGTTACGCATTAGACAAAGCCAATCGGGACCGGGGTGGTTTGACCTGGTCAGACCAACTGCGGGGCGGGATCTTGTTGACGGGGAGAGCGTCGGCGGCGGGATGCGGTGCGCGGGAAAAACGACGCGCCGGCGCGGGGTTGACCAGGAGGTCGTGGATCAGAAATGACGGTAGGAGAGGACCAAAAGGCCCTTCCAGGCGCCCAGGGCGAGGACGGCGACGGTGAGGAGCACGCAGAACAGGGCCGCCACGTGATGCAGGCCCCCCTCCGGGCTGCGCTCCCGGTAGCCCAAGAGCTTGGCCATGATGATGCCGCCGACGATGCCGCCGCCATGCCCCCAGTTGTTGATGCCCGGCATGATCAGGCCGAAGACCACCAGGCTGATCAACCACCCGCTCACCTCGCGGGAGACGGCCTGGCCGTAGTTGCCGCCGCGGCTCTTGCCGAAATAAAACAGGGCCCCGATGAGGCCGCACACCGCCGCCGAGGCGCCGATGGTGAAGGGGACACCGGCGAGCAAGGAGAGGACGTATCCCGCGATGCCGCTCACCGTGTAGATGACGAACATGCGGCTCGCGCCGAACTCGGCGCATACCCACGGTCCGATCTGGCGCAGCGCCATCATGTTGAACAGGATGTGCAGCGCCCCGCCGTGCAGGTAGTTGGCGGAAACGAGCGTCCAGAGGCCATAACGGAAGACGGGGTAGGTCCCGGTGGCGCCCAGCAGCGCCAGGCTGTTGTCGTCCGGGGACAGGAAACCGAAGATCCCACCGCCAAGCGCGCTCCGGCTGGAGATCAGCAGCGACAGGAGGTAGTAGAGCACGTTGGCGACGATGATGCCGTTGATGACGAGGTCGCCCCCCCGGTCCCCACGCACCACCTCGATGATCCTCCCGCCGGAGCGCGGCAGTGCCGCGCCGCACCAAAGGCACGAGGAGTATCTGGCATCGGTGGCGCGTCCGCATTCGGGACAGGTTATGGAAGGGTGGGCCATTCGGAGGATCCTCTCAGTCAGTTTGCGCCCCCACTCTACCATCTCCGCCAAATAAAACAACAGCGACCATGCCATGTACGGCTGAAAAAAAGGCTCGCAGGCAGTCACATCCGCAGTTCGTAGGGGCGGTGCGTTGCGACCTGCCGGGAGCGTGATAGATTCATTTGACGTCATTGCCTTCTGTTTAATGTGCTACAGCGACCCGGTGAGGTGTCCTATGACAGAGATCCACTACGATGAACTTGGCCCTTCACGGGTCATCCACCTTTATTCCCCGAAGGAAGAGATCCGTGCCTTCGTGGTCATCGACAATACCGCCCTTGGTCCCGCGGTCGGCGGGGTGCGCATGTCGCCGACGGTAAGCGTCGAGGAGGTGGCGCGGCTGGCGCGGGCCATGACCCTGAAAAACGCCGCGGCCGGCCTGCAGCACGGCGGCGCCAAGGCGGGGATCGTCGCCGACCCGACCAGCCCGCGCAAGGAGAGGATCTTCCGGGTCTTCGCGCGCATGATCGCCGACCTCACCGACTACCTCCCCGGCCCCGACATGGGGTGCGACGAGACGGCCATGGCCTGGATCCGCGACGAGACCGGGAGATCGGTCGGGCTCCCGGCGGAACTGGGGGGACTGCCGCTGGACCAACTGGGGGCGACGGGATTCGGTGTGGCCGAATGCGCCGAGGTCGCGGCCGGATACGCGGGGATCGAGTTGCAGGGGGCACGGGTCGCCGTCGAGGGGTTTGGGAGCGTGGGCAAGGCGGCGGCGCGCTTCCTCCTCGACAAGGGGGCGCGGCTGGTGGCGGCTTCCGACAGCCGCGGCGCCGTCCACGATCCAGCCGGGCTGGAGCTTGCGGCACTGGTCGAGGCGAAGCGCCAAGGGGGAAGCGTCGCCGACTGCGGCAAGGGGATGCGCCTGTCCCGTGATGAAATCTTCGCCGTTCCCTGTGACATCCTGGTGCCGGCGGCGACGCCGGACGTCATCCACGCGGGCAACGTCGGGGAGGTCCGGGCCCGCCTGATCCTGGAGGGGGCCAACATCCCCTGCACCGCCGACGCCGAACAGCAGCTGCACGCCCGCGGCACCCTGGTGCTGCCCGATTTCATCGCCAACGCGGGGGGCGTGATCATGGCGGCCATGGAGTACGCCGGCCGAAACGAGCGGGAGGCGTTCGCGGCGATCGCGGAGAGGATCAGGAGCAACACCAGGATGGTGCTGGAGAGGGCGGCGGATGCCGGCGTCCCGCCCCGGGCGGCCGCGGATGCGCTGGCCCGCGAGCGGGTCAAGAAGGCGATGAGCTTCAGGGATTACTGAGGCGCCCCCGCTCAGCCGCAGTCGAGGAACAACAGGGCGGGGTCTTCCAGGTAGCGGAGCACCTTGCCCAGGAAGCGGGCGGCGTCGGCGCCGTCGGTGGCCCGGTGGTCGAAGGTGAGGGACAGAGGAAGGATCTTCCTGATGACGATCTGGCCCCGGTGCACCCAGGGGCGCTCCACGATGCGCCCGAACCCCATGATGGCGACGTCGGGCCAGTTGATGATGGGGGTGGCGAAGGTGCCGCCGAAGTGGCCGTAATTGGTGATGGTGAAACTGCTGCCGCGCAGCTCCTCCAGGGCGATGCTCCGCTCGCGCGCCTTGCGCCCCAGCTCCTGGATCGCCTGCGCCAGCTCGATGATGCTCTTCTTGTCCACATCCCGGATCACCGGGACCATGAGCCCCTCCGGCGTGTCCACCGCGATGCCGAAATGGTAGTGCCGCTTCAACACCAGTTCCTGGGCCTCGTCGTCGACGGAGGCGTTCAGGAGCGGGTGCTCCTTCAGCGCATGCTGCACGGCTTTCATGAAGAAGGGGAGGAAGGTGAGGTGGGTGCCGCGCGACTCCACCTCCCCCTGCTCGCGGATGCGCATCTCGAAGATGTCGGTGATGTCCACCTCCTCCATGCTGGTAACGAAGGCCGTGGTCCTCTGGGAGGCGATCACGTTGCGGGCGATGGTGCGGCGCAGGCCGCGCAGCGGCACCCGCTCCTCCGCCCCGGCGCCCCCCATGACCCTGGCGGCGGGAGGAAGCTGCCGATCCAGGTCCTCGGGCCTGATGCAGCCGCGCGGGCCGCTCCCCTTGACGCTCCGAAGGTCGATGCCGCGCTCGCGCGCCAGCTTGCGCACCATCGGCGTCGCCAGTCCCTCGAACTCGGCGGGGCCCGTGGCGGCTGGCGCCTCCCCCGCCTTAGGGAGCGAACCGGCCATGCCGGCAGATGCCGGGCCCGGTTCCTCCTCCGCCTCCGGGAGGGATCCCACGATGCCCACCGAGGCCGGACGCGGAGCCCCCCCCTGCTGCTGCCCCTGCCCCTGCCCCTGCCCCTGCCCCTGCCCCTGCCCCTGCGACTGCGACTGCGGTCGCGGTTCAGCTGCGCGCTCCGCCAAGGTCAGCAGAACCTCGCCCACCTTGACGGTTTCCCCCTCCTTGTGGCGCAACCCGGCCACCACACCCGCCCGGGGCGAGGGGACCTCGACCACCGCCTTGTCGGTCTCCACCTCCAGCAGCGGCTGGTGTTCCCCGACCGCATCCCCTTCGGAGACCAGCCAGCGGCGCAGTTCCACCTCGACGATCCCTTCGCCCAGATCCGGAAGTTTGAAGTCGAAAGGCATGCGTCCTTCTCCTTTTCAGTACTGCAGCACCTCGTCAAGGGCGGAGCTGATCTGCTCCGCCGACGGAAGGTAGTGGTCGATCAGCTTGGCCAGGGGGACCGGCACGTCCGGCGCGGTGACCCGAAGGATGGGGGCGCGCAGGTGCAGGATCGCCTCCTCGGCGACGGTAGCGGCTATCTCCGCGCCGAAGCCGCAGGTCTTGGCCGCCTCGTGCACGATCACCAGCCGCCCGGTCTTGCGCACGGAGTTGACGATCGTCTCGCTGTCGAAGGGGTTCAGTGTCAGCAGGTCCAGCACCTCGGCGTCGTACCCCTCGACCGCCTTCAGCACCCGCTCCAGCATGCTCCCCCAGGCCACCACGGTCACCGAGCTTCCCGGCCGCGCCACCCGGGCCCGCCCCAGCTCCACCAGGTACTCCCCTTCCGGCACCTCCTCGCGCAGCAGGCGGTACAGCCTAGTCGGCTCCAGGAACAGCACGGGGTCAGGGTCGCGCAGCGCCGCCAGCAAGAGCCCCTTGGCGACGTAGGGCCCTGACGGCACCACCACCTTCAGCCCCGGGACCTGGCAAAAGAGCGCCTCGGTGCTCTCCTCGTGCAGTTCAGGCGCCTTGATGCCGCCGCCGTAGGGGGTGCGCACCACCATGGGGCAGCTGTAGCGGCCGCGCGAGCGGGAACGAAGCCGCGCGGCGTGGGCGAAGAGCTGTTCGAAGGCGGAATAGGTGAAGCCGAGGAACTGGATTTCCGGGACCGGTCGCAGGCCGTAGGCCGCCATGCCGATGGCCGCCCCCATGATGCCCGATTCGCACAGGGGCGTATCGAGCACGCGCTCGCTGCCGAAGCGCTCCAGGAGCCCTTCGGTGACCCGGAACACACCGCCGTCACGCCCGACGTCCTCCCCGAGCAGAAGCACCCGGTCGTCGCGCGCCATCTCCAGGGACAGCGCCTGGTTGATCGCCTGTACCATGTTAAGCTGGGCCATCAGCGCACCTTCCTTTGGCCGGCCTGGCGCGGGGTGAGCGTGGCGAGGACCTCGTCGAAAAGTTCCGATGCGACCGGCGGGGCCGAGGCTTCCATGGCTGCAACACCGGCGTCGACGATGGCGGCGGCCTGTGCCGCCGCCTCCTCGCGTTTTTGCGGGGTCCAGAGCCCGCGGCCCTCCAGGAAGCGCTCCAGGCGCAGGATGGGATCGCGCGCGGCCCAGAAGGCCACCTCTTCACCGGATCGGTAGCGCCCGGCGTCGTCGGCGGTGGTATGGTCGGCCATGCGGTAGGTGAGACATTCGATGAAGGTGGGGCCGGCGCCGCTTCTCGCCTTCTCCACCGCCTGGCGGGTGGCCCGGTACACGGCGAAAACGTCATTGCCGTCGACCTGCACCCCTTGAAAGCCGTAGGCGATCGCTTTCTGGGCCAGGGATGCGGAGGCGGTCTGCCCTTTCAGCGGAATGGAGATGGCCCACTGGTTGTTCTGGCAGATGAAGACCAGGGGGAGGTTGAAGACGCCGGCGAGGTTCATGGCCTCGTGGAAGTCTCCCTTGGAGGTGGCACCGTCGCCGAAGTAGGTGATCACCGCCACCGGGTCCTTCCGGTAGCGCGCGGCGAGCGCCGCTCCCGCCGCCTGCGGGATCTGGCTCCCGACGGCGACGCAGAAGGGGAAGATGTTCAATCCTGGCGGCACCTTCTGGGCCCGTTCGTCGCCGCCCCAGTACAGCAGCAGTTGCGGAATCGGGTAGCCCAGCGTCAGGTGAGCGCCCATCTCCCGGAAGGAGGGGAAGAGCCAGTCCTTTTGGGCCAGGGCGAAGGCGCTGCCGACCTGGGCCGCCTCCTGCCCCCGGATGGGGGGATAGGTGCCGATGCGTCCCTCGCGCTGCAGGGCGACGGCGCGCTCGTCGAAGATGCGCGCCAGCAGCATCAGCTCGTACAGGCGCCAGATTTCGGCGTCGGAGAGGTCCGGCAGCAACTCCTGGTCCGCCTCCCCCTTCTCGTTCAGGACTTCCAGGCGTTTGACCTGAAAATCGGCAAGTAACACTTCCGGCATGGACGCCTCGTTTATTAAAAGGTGGGCCGAGCGATTAGGAGAGTGTAAACGGACACTTGCGGGATGTCAAAAATGATTCTGCCGCTGTTTCAGCCTGCCGTAGAGGACCGGCGCCAGTGCGAACAGCCCCAGCAGGGCGAAGGAGCCGAGGACCCGCGGCGAGGCGACGTCGCCAAGGGAGTTGATGGCGGCGAGGCTCGCCCCGGCGTTCACGAAGACGAAGCCCCCGGGGATGATGCCGACCAGCGTCCCCAGCACGAAGACGCGCAGCGGCAGCCGGGTGAGCCCCGCGGCGAGGTTGATCAGAAAAAACGGGAAGAGCGGCACCAGCCGCAAAAACAGCAGGTAGTTTAAGCCCCGCCGCTCCAGCTCCCGGTTGAGCCCCTCGAGGCGTGCCCCGAAGCGCCCAGCAACCAGGTCCCGCAGCAGGTAGCGGGTGACCAGGAAGGCGAGGGTCGCCCCGATGGTGGCGGCGCAGACGGCATAGACCGTCCCGGCCAGCACCCCGAAGACCGCGCCCGCCGCGAGGGACAGGATGGCGGCGCCGGGAAGGGAAAGCGCGGTCTGCAGGATGTAGATCGCCATGAACAGGGCGACGCTCGTCCCCGTGTGCTCGGCATAGTAGCCCGCCAGGAGCTGCCGGTTCGCCTTGAGCGCCTCAAGCGTGAGGAAACGCTGCAGGTCGAAAAGGAAGAACAGCGCCACCGCTGCGGCGACGGCGAGAAGTATCAGGATCTTCTTCAGGTTCATGAAAGTGCGGCTCCTGCATCTGTGGGGTATGCAGGTTTTAGCATATCGGCGCGCCGGGCGTTACCATTTTCTTTGCCAGGAAAGCCAGGCCGCCAGGAGCCTGCGCACCAGGGGGGTGAGGCGGCGGCGCTGGTAGGCGTCCGCGAGTTTCTTCCACGACTCGGACTGGGTGGGATACGGGTGGATGGTGTTGCCAATGGCGATGAGGCCGAGCCCGGAGCCGATGGCGAGGGTGATCTCGCTGATCATCTCACCCGCGTGCCGCGCCACGATGGTCGCGCCGAGGATGGTGTCGGTCCCCTGCTTCAGGTGCACCCGGGCGAAGCCCCCCTCCTCGCCGTCCAATACGGCGCGGTCCACCTCGGTGAAGGGAACGGTCAGGGTGTCCACGTCGAGGCCGGCAGCCGCGGCCTCGGCCGGGGACATGCCGACGTGGGCGACCTCGGGATCGGTGTAGGTGCACCAGGGGATGGTGAGCGCGGAGTTCTTGCGTCTCCCCTTGAAGAGCGCGTTGGCGATGAGGATGCGGGCCTGGGCATCGGCGGTGTGGGTGAAGCGCAGGCGCGAGCAGATGTCCCCGGCGGCGTAGACGCGCGGGTTGGCGGTCTGCAGCGTGTCGCTCACGGTGACCCCGTTTCGGTCGTACGTTATCCCGGCCTCCTCCAGCCCGAGCCCCTCCACGTTGGGGGCGCGCCCGGCGCCGACCAGTATGGTGTCGACCTCCACCTCCAAAGGCATCCCTTGCCGCCGCAATCGCAGTACCTTGCCGCCGGCGCCGCCCCGCTCCACGGCGATCACCTCGGTGCCCAGGTGCACCGTCACACCTTCGCGGCGGAAAGCCTCCAACAGCAGGCTCGCCGCATCGGGGTCGTCACGCCCCAAGAGCCGCGGTCCCGGCTCGACCAGGGTCACCCGCGCCCCGAAGCGGGCGAAGGCCTGGGCCAGCTCGCAGCCGATGGGGCCACCGCCGATCACCGCCAGGGTCGCCGGGAGTTCGGTGAGCGAGAAGACGGTCTCGTTGGTAAGATAGCCCGCTTCTGCCAGGCCGGGAACGGGGGGTACGGCGGCGCGGGCACCGGTGCAGAGGGCGGCGCGGGCGAATTTCAGCTCCGCACCGGCCACCTCGATTCGATCCGCCGCGGTGAAGCGCGCCGCGCCGAAGAAGACGTCGACGTCCAGTTCGTCCCGGAAGCGCCGCGCCGCGTCATGCCGGCTGATATCGGCCCTCAGGCTCCGCAACCGTGCCATGGCGGCGCCGAAATCGCCCCCCACCCCTTCGCCTCCAACCACGCCGAACCCGCCGCCGGAGCGGGCATCGAAGACGGCGCGGGCCGCCCGCAGGAGCGCCTTGGACGGGACGCAACCGGCGTTTAGGCAGTCACCGCCTAAAAAACCGCGTTCGACAAGGGCCACCCGCGCTCCGAGGCCGGCGGCGCCCGCCGCGCAGACCAGGCCGGCGGTTCCGGCACCCACGACGACAAGGTTGTAGCGCTCCGCGGGTTGCGGGTTGCACCACCCCTCGGGATGCACGTTCGCCGCAAGCAAACGGTTCTCCTCGTTATCCGGCAATGGTTCCAGGTCGTTGGTGATCATGGCCGTTCCCGTTTCAGGCTGCCACCCCGCAACATGCTGAAATATCGCCCATTGCAGGGGCTAAATGAACCTTTGTTTCGATAATTCCCGGTGCACTTTTGCTCCTTTTCCCTTATCATTTTTATCATAATAACGACAGGGGCGCCGGACCAATTAGGAGAGTGACCGCCCCCCTACGGGTAACCCACTGGAATCACAGCATCGAAACTAGCCGCAAACCTCATTTGGCCGACAACACGGAGGAGCCCATGAGCGGAGCAGTAGGAACGAAGAGTACCACCCGGATTCGTTCCGAAAAAAGCAACTCGAAAAAAACCGCCAAGGCCACGCGCCTTTCCCGCAACGAACTCGCTGCGGAACTCAAGCTGTATGCCGACCTTTACGAGCATGCACCGGTTGCCCACATCACCCTGGACCGCTTCGGGGTGATCCGCGCCGTCAACCTTACCGGGGCACAGATGCTCGGCGTGGAGCGCGACTCCCTGATCGGGCGCCCGTTCGCGGACCTGTTCAGCGAGAGCTCACGCCGGCCGCTGGCCGACTTTTTCGAGCGCCTGCTCGCCTCGAACCAGAGAAACTCCTGCAACGCCCTGCTCTCCGACGCCGGCAACGCGTTGCAACAGCTACGCATCGAGGCCATCCCCTGCCGGGACGGCTCCGAGATCAGGCTCGCCCTGATAGAGATCACCGAAAGCGAGAAGGCCGCCAAGGCCCTGCAGATCACGGAGGCGCGCTACCGCGGTCTCTTCGAGGCCGCCAAGGACGGCATCATGATCGTCGACGCCGGCACCGGCGAGATACACGACGTCAACCCCTACCTCACCGAGATGCTGGGATACCAACGGGACGAACTGGTGGGAAAGCTGCTCTGGGAAGTCCCCCCCCTCACCCCCCTCGCCGCGAGCGACGCCGAGTTCGCGGTGCTCCAGCACCGGGATTACCTGCACAACGACGACCTGCGCCTCGCCACGCGCGACGGCCGCGGCGTCATCGTCGAGGTGGTGGTCACCGGCTACCGTATCGACCGGAGCAAGGTGCTGCAGTTCAACATCCGCGACATCACGGTGCGCAAGAACGCGGAGGAAGCGCTTTTGAAAAGCGAGGAGCAGTGTCGCACCATCGTCAGCAATATCAACGAGTACGTCTACAGCGTCCGCTTCGAGGACGGCGACATCAAGTCCATCTACCACAGCCCCAAGTGCCTGGATATCACCGGGTACAGCCCGGAGGAGTACTACCGCGATCCCCTTTTGTGGTTCACCATGATCCACGAGGAGGACCGCAACCAGGTGGTCCAGTTCCTCAACAGCATCTTCGCTGGAGAAGACCAGGACCCGATCCGGCACCGGATCATGCACAAGGACGGGTCGATACGCTGGATCCTCAACAACTGCGCGGTGCAACGGGTCCGCAAGGGGAACCGCATCGCGATATCCCGCCTGGACGGTTTCATCCTCGACATCACCGACATCAAGCGCGCCGAGGAAAACATCTTTTTCCTCGCCCACCACGACCCGCTCACCAAGCTCCCCAACCGCAGTACCCTCTACGCCAGGATCGAGGACGTCCTCAAGGTGGCCCAGAAAACGCGCACCAGCGTGGCCCTTTTGTTCCTCGACATCGACGGTTTCAAGCAGATCAACGACTCGCTGGGGCACGACGTGGGGGACCGACTGTTGCAGTCGGCGGCGCGCAAGCTCGGAGACTGCACCCGCTCCTGCGACGTGGTGGCCCGGCTCGGCGGCGACGAGTTCGTGGTGGTGCTCTGGGACTGCGGCGTAACCGAGACGACCGTAGTGGCGGAAAAGATCATCAATGCCGGCTTCCCGCTCCCGGGGACCAACGTCATCGTGACCCCGAGCATCGGCATCAGCATCTACCCCGAGGACGGCAAGGACTACCTCTCCCTCCTGAAGCACGCCGACATCGCCATGTACCACGCCAAGAAAGGAGGGGGGAACAACTTCGAGTTCTTCACCCACAGGCTCAACGAGATGGCCAACCAGCGCTTCGCCCTGGAGGCCGAGTTGCGGCACGCTCTGGAACACGACGAGTTCGTGCTCCACTACCAGCCCAAGGTGGACCTGGCCACCGGCCACTTCTGCAGCATGGAGGCACTGATCCGCTGGCAGCACCCCGTGCACGGCCTGATGATGCCCGAGTATTTCATCCAGACCGCCGAGGACAGCGGCCTGTTGCACCAGATCAGCAAGTGGATCATCCCCACCGTCTGCCGGCAGCTGCGCCAGTGGCAGCAGCAGGGGCTTGGGCAGGTATCGGCGGCGGTCAACCTTTCCGCCAGCTTTTTCCAGCACCGCGACTTCGAGGAGACCATCGAGGCCTCGCTGCTGGAGACCGGCATCCCGCCCGAGTCCCTGGAGCTTGAGCTCACCGAGGCCACCATCATGAGCGACCCGCAGCGGGTGCTGGGGAGCATGGCTGCCATGAAGGCGCTCGGGCTGCAGCTTTCCATCGACGATTTCGGCACCGGTTACTCGAGCCTCAGCTATTTAAAGAAGCTGCCGGTGGACAAACTGAAGATCGACCAGTCCTTCATCCGCAACATCGCCCGCGACAGCGATAACGCGGCCGTGGTGCGGGCGGTGATCAGCATCGGGCGCAGCATGCAGCTCAAGGTGATCGCCGAGGGGGTGGAGAACGCGTCGCAACTGGCCTGGCTGCAGGCAGAGGGGAGCGAAGAGGCGCAAGGGTACTACTTCAGCCGCCCGGTACCGGTACGGACGATAACCGCGCTGCTCAAGGAGAAGGCCAACTTCCTGCACAACCCCCGGGGGCGGATGCAGGCGAAGCAGTTCTGAAAAGGTCAGGCTGGCGGTTCGGCAAACGAGAAGAGGCCGGCGCGGGAAAGAAGATCACCTCCCATGCGCCGGCCTCTTTTGGTGTCAGACACGTGCGGCACGCGCCGCACCGTTACCGGTCAATCCTCGTCCGACTCGTCGCCGTTCCAGCCATGGTCCTCGTCGTCGGAGTCATCCTCATTCATCTCTTGCTGCGGCATCGGCCCGAACCGGTGCATCATCTCGTGGTGGTTTTTCTCCATCTCCTCCGTCATCTCGGCCCGCTGCCGCACCATACTGGCCACGATTGCCGCCAGGAGATCCAGCTTCTTCTCGCGCGGCGCCTGTTCCATCTCGCGCACCCGCGCCGCCAGCTCCGCGTCCTGCTCCTTCACCTTACCCAGCATCCGTTCCATCATCATGCCGGGCCCGGGAGCCCCGCCGCGCCACCCGTCCCCGCTTCCCCTCCCGGGGGCGCAGTCGGGGGCACCGCGACCGGAAAGCATCGGCTCGACAAGCCGCTTCACCTGTTCGGAGTCGATCCGGTCCTGCCGCACCACCAGCTCCAGCTCCCTCAGGTGGCTCTTCACCTGCACCAGGTGCCCGTCCATCATGCGCTGCCGCTCGGGGGGCATCTGCCCCGCTACGGACGCGCGGTACTTCTCCATCTCATCGACGCTGCGCCTCATCTCGGCCACCGCCACCCGCGCCAGCTGCGGCGAGACCGTGGCCCCTTCTTCCGCCGCCCTGTAGAGCAGACGGCCGAAGTTCGCTACGTTTTTGTGGTAGGCCATCATCAGTTGGTGCTCCGGGGAGCGCATCATCTGGCCCGCCATGGGGCGCTTCATCACGTAACCGGGGGAGGCGGGCACCGCGGCGTCCATTCCCGGCATGGCGTCAGGGCCGGCGGCGAAGGCCGGCAAGGCGGCAAGAACTGCTAAGAGTGTTAACACTGTTTTCACTGGCGGCTCCCCCTCGTACCGTGTCGAGACGGTTTGACACCCCGTCCCGTTGTCTTTGCCGCAGCCTCTCTGGCTATAGAGGCCTGCGTCCCTGTATCAGGTTCAGTATAACGATGATAATGGCGATGACCAGCAACAGATGGATGAACCCGCCCAAGGTGTAGCTGGTTACCAGTCCCAGCAGCCACAGTACCAGAAGTATCACTACGATCGTCCAGAGCATGTTGCCTCCTTTGGGAACCTCCAGTTACCTGCCGCGGCTCCCGGTTGCCTGTTGTCACTTACCCACTCTGAGCCTCGTCAGGTTGTCCATGAGTCCGAAGACGTTCAGAAGCCAGAGCACGACCACGATGACGACGACGGCGTTGAGTATCGACTTGATCGACCCCGCCATGGGGATGTAGGTGTTGACGAGCCACAGCAAAACGCCGACCACGATCAGAACCAGTAGGACATGTACCAGCGGCATGAAGGACCTCCTCTTTGACCGGCTCGCTTCACTCAAGGTAACGCCACGATCACCAGCAGAGCGACCGCAGCCACCACCGGGCATCCGGGAAAGTCCCGTGACGGCACCCCCCGCAGCGTTGTTCCACCCGGTGGCAGGCCAGGTGTGGCGTTATTTCTCCAGTTTTTTCTCCGCCTTACCGACGTTCTTCTCAACCTTGCCGGTGATTTTCTCCCCCCTGCCTTGCTGCTCCATGGAAACGTTACGGGTGGTCTTTCCTGCCGATTCCTTTACCTGTCCTTTCAACTCATGCATTTTGCCTTTGGCTTGGTCCTTCGTACTCGCTTTCATGGTGTACCTCCTGAGTCATACCTTTGTGCCGGGAGGATGCAGGTTGCATGGTGACTGCGGTCGCTCTGCTGGCGATCGACGCGACGGCTGACAGGGGAAGCGCTGTTCAAATATTAGATTTTATTAATTTACAACTGGACAAGTGTATAGTGGGTCGCTTTCGTGTCAAGCGATAGATGGCGGGGATGCCGGGACGAGGGAGGACGCGGTCTACTTTTTAGGCTTTTGGGAAGGGACCAGGAACCTGGTGTGATTGGGATGCCGGCACAAATATTGGTGGCCGAACGACATGGCGTAGGGGCAGGAACGCTTCTTCAGCAGGCACATGGAAAACGCCGAGACCAGCGACTGGGTGCGGCAGCGGGCCTCGTCGGGCTGATCGGTCGCGGCGCCGGAGGGCTCCCGCGCCTCGTCCGCTTGCTCTTTCGTGGAGTCCCGGACCTCCTCCGGTTGGACTTTCGTGTGCATTTCCTACCCCTGGCGCGCGTGGGTTGCAGTTGAGACTGCGCCAGTATGCGGTGAAGCGCACCCGCAAATAAATAGGTGAATCGGCAGGCCCGGCTGCGGCATATCACAAGCAGCGCGGGCCTTGGGATGGGCCTCACTTCAAGGAGGTCAGCCCCTGGCGCACGGCGTACTTGGTCAATTCGGCGATGCTGAACAGGTCGAGCTTCTTCATGATGCTGTGGCGCTGGTTCTCCACGGTCTTGACGCTGACGCCGAAGGCGAAGGCGATCTCCTTGGCGTTGGAGCCGTTGGCGATGAGCTGCAGGATCTCTCTCTCCCGCGTGGAGAGGTTCTCGTAGGTCGCCGGAACGTCCTCGGGGATGCGCTGCAGGTACTCCTTGATCAAGAGGGTGGTCACCCGCGAAGGGAGGTAGGTTTCACCGGCGGCCACGGCGCGGATGGCGGTGGCGAGCTCGGAAAAGGCGGCATCCTTGAGCACGTAGCCGTTGGCCCCCGCCTTCAGCACTTCGACCACGAAGCGGCGGTCCGACTCCATGGACAGGGCCAGCACCTTCACCTCGGGGAAGGCAGCCGTGATGCTGCGGGTGGCATCGATGCCGTTGGTGTCGGGCATGGAGATGTCCATGACGATGATGTCGGGGCGCTCCTCCCGGGTCAAGCTGATAGCCTCGGCGCCGGTCCCCGCCTCGGCGCTCACCATCATGTCGTCTTCCTTGTCTATCAGCGCACGCAGCCCCTGGCGCACGATGGCGTGATCGTCGGCGATCAGAACCTTCAACTTCATGCTTCCCCCTTTATCAGCCTGACCCGAGCGGCACCGTTATGGTGGCCAGGGTTCCGCCTGCTCCCTTTTTGGTGATGGTAAAAGTCCCGCCCAGATGCTGTATCTTCTGCCTTACGTTGGCGAGGCCAAAGCCGCCGCCTCGTGTTTCCGCCTCACCCTGCTCCGCGCCGCAGCCGATGCCGTCGTCTTCGACCGCGATGACCAGGAACCCGTCGCTCCTAAACAACGCGACCCGGCACTGCAGCGTGCCGGCGTGTTTCACCACGTTCAGCATGAGCTCGCGGACGGCCTGGAACACGGTGGAGCGGATCTCGTAGGGCAAGGTCTTATCCTTGCCGTCATCGTCGAACTCTGTTTGCAACCCGAAGTCGGCGGCAAGCTCCTCGCCGAGCCAGCGCAGCGCCGCCTCGAGCCCGGCGCTCGCCAGCAGCGGCGGGCGGAGCTGGAAGGTGAGCGACCTGATGTCCTGTATGGTCTGCTGTACCAAGGCTCCGACCGCCTCGGCCTCGCACTCTCCCGCGGGGGCGCTGCTCGCCAACGAGTCCAGCTTGATCTTGGCCAGGATCAGCCGCTGGCCGACCTGGTCGTGCAGCTCGCTGGCGATGCGGTCACGCTCGCGCTCCTCGGCCATGGCGAGGTCCAGCGCCATGTCCTGGAGCTTCTGCTGCTGCGCCAGGAGCTCGACCTCCACCCTCTTCCGGATCTCGATCTCCTGGGTCAGGTGCTCGTTGATGAGCTGCAGCTTGGCCGTCCGCTGCTGCACCTCCTCCTCGAGGTGCTGGCGCACGCCGTCCATCATCTCCTCGGCCCGCTTGCGTTCGGTGATCTCCAGCACCACCCCCATGAGACCGGCCACGCTCCCCCCCTCGGAGAGAAGGGGCTGATAGCTCGCCAGCCAGTGGCGCGGGGCCTGGTCGGAGGGATCCGCAGTCCCCTGCAGTTCGACGTTCAGGACGCACTCCCCCCGCTCAAGGACCGGGCGCCAGACATCCTTCAGTTGCGCGGCCAATCCCGGTGCCAGGACCTCCTCCACCGTGCGCCCCACGTGCTCGCAGATGCTCCTGCCGTTGAGCCTCGCCAGGTACTCGTTGATACGCAAATAGCGGAGGTCGCGGTCCACCGCGAAGAGCCCGACCGGGGTGTGGGTGTAGATGTTGGCCAACTCCTGCAGCTGCATGCGGTAGCGCTGCTCGCTGTCGTGAAGCGCCTGGGTGTAGTCGCGGATCTTGTGGGTCACGCTGTTGAAGACCCGGCCCAGTTCCGACAGTTCGTCGTTGCCCTCGACCTCGATGCCGCCGCTCAGGTCCCCGGAGGCGATGACGTCCGCACCCCGTTTGATGGCCGCCACCCGCCGATGCAGCACCCCGGTCAGGAAGGCCGAATTGAGGATGGTGCCCAGCGCCATCAGGATGACGAACAGCAGGGTGAGATAAATCATCCGGTCGCTGGCGCGCTGAAAACGATCACGGGCCAGAGTTTGCAGGTTCACCGCATCTTGCTGGAGGGCCGAGTCCCTGAGCATGATCTGGCTGTAAAGCCGGCTGGCGAACTCGTCGTGATGGGCTACGGCCGAGTCGGCGGCAGGGACCCGCCGCATCTGTTCAACCAGGCGCTTCGATATCTGCACCGAATCAGCCAGGGAGAGCCGGCTCCGTTCCAGGATCTGCCTGGCGCGCTGGTCATCGGCCTGGGGCAGCCCCTGCGCCAGCAGATGCGTGGCTGCCTCGTTGACGGCGAACCATTGCTGCCTGGCCCGTTCCAGCCCGAAGATGAAGTACTCGTCGCGCACGGTGACCCGGTGGAACACGGCGGCCTGGATCTGGTCAGCCACGACGTGGTTGCGCTCGGCGACGGCCAACTCCCTGGAGGACCAGGCCAATAGTGCCGCCACGATCACCAGCAGGGTGAAGGAGAGCAGCGAGATTATCCTGAGTCTACGGGCGAAGGTCACTTTTGAGCACCTGCTGTTCGACCGCCTCGGGCTTCACCGACAAGAGCGGGCGCGGGTCGATGTACTCCAGATAGTTGGGCATTCCTGCCTCACGCGCCAGGCCAAGCTTACCGGCCCAGCGCGTCTCATCCTCCAACGCTATCAGCAGCGCGTGGTCGAGGCTCACCTTGCGCGCGCTCTTGCCCCAGCACTCCTCGAGCACGGGGGGGGGAAGCTTGGAGGTGGAAGCAACGATGGCCTGGGCCTCCCCAGGGTGGGCGGAGGCGAACTCCTCGGCGTGAACCAGGGCGCGCAGGAGCCGCCTCGCCGCCTCCTGGTTGCCCGCCACGTAGGTGGTCTGCCCGGCAATAACGAAGGTCTCGGTATAGATGTAAGGGTCCTCGAAGATGACGTCTCTACCGGCAAGGCTCCTGGCGATGAGCCTCTCGTTGGGGCTCCAGGTGCAGACCGCGTCAACCCGGCCGGAGAGGAGGGAATCCCGCATCAGTTCCGGCGTCAAGGGGACCGGGACCACATCCTCGATGCTCATGCCGTTGGCGATAAGGAAGGACGAAAGGAACATGTGGGTGGTGGTTCCCGGCGTGAACCCGATGCGCCGGCCCTTCAAATCGCCGGGGCGGAGGACGCCGCTTTTACGGTCGGCAATGATGGCGTGATTGTTGTTCGAGGTGAAGATGCTAGCCAACACAGAAAGTTTCTGTCCCTGCAGGGCGGCAAAGGCGACCGGCGTCTGGGCGACGGTGGCCAGGTCCGCCTTCCCTTCCAGCACCGCCTGCAGCGCTTCTTTGCCGTAGCCGAAGCTGTGTGCCTCTACCTTAAGCCCCTCGTCCCGGAAAAAGCCGCGGGCGACGGCGATATGCACCAGCGCGCAGTCGTGCTGGGTGGAGTAGGCGAGGCGCAGGGGTACGGGCGGCCCCGTCTGGTGCTGGACGGGACTTTGACACCCGCCAGCGAGCAGGCACAGTATCAGTACGAGCACAGCTCTCAGCATCCACTCCTTTGGGTCCGGCGCGGCTTCCGCGGTTTGTCGACAGCGGCCACAGACTCTCCTGTTCTTTCCGAACGACCACTTGCAGGCATAGTCACGCAACTTTGTGAACAAATATATGACGAGAAGCTAACAAAGTGCAATTAATTTTAGCACGAGATCTCAGTAGTCAAATGAACACAGGCATAGTTTCCAATCTAAAAGAAAAGGGGAGGCTCTTTGAGCCTCCCCTTTTCTTTTCTGAGAGTTACCGCCACAGTCCGCTGGACTATGACAGCCGGTCACCTCACTTGGTCGTTTTACCGCCCTTCGCAGGCTTCACATACTTCGCGAACCTGGCGGGAAGCTTCGCCGACCCTGCCGCCGGGTACTTGGCGAGCTGGGCCGAGAGCCTGGCGATCCGCTCGTCCAGCGGCGGGTGGGTCGAGAACCAGGAGCCGGTTTTGGCCGCGGTCGCCTCCTGTTTCTTGAGCTTTTGCAGCACGCTGACCAAGGCGGCAGGGTCGTAGCCGGTGCGGTAGGTGGTCTCCAGCGCGGCCTGGTCCGCCTCGTACTCCATCCCCTGGTCGAGCCCCTTGTCGAAGAGGGTGTTCTGCAGGTCGCCGACCATCGATTCGAACTGCTGCCCCTTGCTCCCCTTCATGGTGGCGGCGGTGATGGCGCTGGCCCCCTGCAGGAACTGGGCGCGCCGGATGCTTTTCAGCGCGTGCTTCTCGGCCACGTGCCCCACCTCGTGGGCCAGGACCCCGGCGAGCTCGGCCTCGTTGTCGAGGACGTCGAGGAGCCCCCGGCTGATGAAGACGATGCCGCCGGGGGCGGCGAAGGCGTTTTGCACCGGGCTGTCCAGCACCACGAAGCGGTACGGGATGGTGGAGCGCCGGCTGTTTCTGGCCACCGCGTTCCCCACCAGGTTCACGTACTTCTGCAGCGCCTCGTTCTGCACCGGCTTGCCGAAGCGCTGCATGCTGTCCAGGGCGAGGCTCTCGCCCACGGTGCACTCGGTCTGGTAGGTCATCTCCTGCGACGAGGAGAGCACCTGGGTGGCCCCGGAGAGGATCTTTCCTTCCTTGGAATCCGGTTTCATGAGGTTGTTGATGGTGTCCTGCCATCCGGCGTGGGCCTGTGCCGCGACCAGGCAGAAGAGCGCCACCAGCGGTAAAAGACGTAGTTTGTTCATGGCTCCCTCCTTACTGGGCGTACTCGCCGATTTTACCTTCCTTGAGGAAGGCCTTGACATCGTTGTTGGAAACCTTGCGCGCCAGGATCTTGTCCAGCTCCTTCTTCAGGGCCTCCGGCGTGCCGTGCTGCTTGGCGTAGGCGGCGGTCTCCGGGGAGAGGCCGCGCACGCTGCGGGCGCTGTCGGCCTTGGCGGTGTTGATCTGGCTCTTCTGCATGCTGTCCCCGAGAAGGCCGTCACCCCCGCCCACCTCGGCAACGGGCTGGGTGTCGGAAACGCGCCCGGCGTAGACCCACCCCTCCTTGCCGTCGGCGGTCTGCACCTTGAGCCAGCGCCCCTCGCCTTCCACGAGCGTCAGTTCCGCGCCCACCGGCAGGTCCGCCAGGTTCGCAGCAGTCACCGACTGTTCCTTCTTGAGGGTGGTCCCCTCGCTCACCACCCAGCGTTTCTCGGCGCCAAGCACCTGGCCCGCGCACAGCGCCAGGAGCAGCAGCGCGCCGCCCAAAGCTCTCTTCTTCATGGATTCACCTCCGTGGATCGGCCGGATCTCGCTCCGGCCGTGCTGTCGAATTTACTTGTAATCGCCGGTCAATACGAACGCCCCCCAGTAACCGGGGTGCGGGTAACGGTTTCTCACGTGCAGCATGGCGAGCCTCAGCGCCTGGGCCTTGTCGCTTCGGCTGTAGTCCCGGTAGAACTGCTTCATCAGTATGGCGCTGGAGACGTCGGAGACGCGCCAGAGGCTGGAGACCAGGGCATGGGTCCCGGCGAAGAGGAAGGCGCGGTTCATGCCGATCACGTCGTCGCCGCTCTTCACGTCCCCCAGGCCGGTCTGGCAGGCGGAGAGGACGACCAGGTCCGCCTTGATGTCCAGCCCGAACACCTCCTCGGCCTGCAGCCGGCCGTCGTTCTTGCCGTCTTTGGCGAGCCGGATCGAGGAGAAGAGCGGGTTGACGGTGTCGAACTCGCCGTGCGAGGCGAGATGAATGATACCGAACCTGGCGATGTTCTCACGCACCCAGCTCTCGGTGGCCCGCTCCCGGGTCAGGGTGGTCACGTCGCTGTAGTTCCAGCGCAGCGTCCCGGCCTCCTTTTCGGCGAAGGGGAGATCCAGCGCGGCGTTGCCCAGATCCGGGTTGCCGATGGCCAGTATGCGCAGGTTCTTGGCGGCTTGGCGCCGGGCCAGGGTGTGACGGTACACCGAGGCGGCCGGGAGGTGGAACAGGGTGTGCCGGTCCACCAGGTAGTCCCTGCCGTCGTAGAGGGTGGCGAAGGAGAGGTAGTGCAGGCTGCCGTGCGGGACGATGCCGACGGTCTGCCCCTCGGGTACGCCGGTGAGCGGCTCGGCGAGGAGGATCCGGTACAGCTCCCGGGAGTTCTGTTCCAGCGGCTCCAGGTTCTGCAGCATGCGCCGGTAGGTGGCGATCTTGTCGGCGACCTCGCGCGCCGAGACCTTGAGCACGAAGAGCCGCGAGCCCTGCCGCTCCAGGCGCCAGCACAGGAGCCGGTCCGGGAGCTGGTAGTAGGATAACAGCGTCACCCCCGGCTCCAGCAGGGACTCCACCTCGCCAACGGTGACCGGGGCCACCTTCACCAGCGAAAGGAGCTCGGGGCGGCGCCTTTCGATGTCGAGCAGGAGGTCCTGGTACTCCCCGCGCAGCTTGTCCAGCGCGGCCGCGTACATGGCGCGCTCGGCGGGGGTAGCCGCCTGCAGCGCGAGCTGTTCCTGCTCCTGGATTTGCTCCCTGAGCCGCCCCTGGCGGTCGTAGAGGTCCTGGTCCGCGCCCCCGGCGAGCGAGAGCCGCTGCCGCCCCAGGATGTCGATCAGGTTCCTGGCGCGGGAGCGCTCGGCGACGGCGAAGGCCTCGTCGTGGCGGCCGAGCTCCACCAGGAGCCCGACCAGCCCCTGGTAGACGTCCATCTTGTCGGCCAGGAAGCCGTCCTTCAACTGGTCCAGCTTGATCTCGGCGCGCAGTCCCTCCACCGTCTCCAGCGCCTGCCGGTACGAGGCGACGGCGCCGTCACGGTCGCCACCTATTTCCTTCAAGCGAGCGAGACCGAGCAGGGCGCGCCAGCGCACCTCCCTGAGCAGCATGGCGTCGGCGAGCTCCAAGGCTTTGCCGTAGCTTTCCGCCGCCGGGGCGCCCTGGTTACTGCGGGCCCGGGCGTCTCCCAGCGCCAGGTGGATCTTGGCCTGGTTCACCTTGTCGCCGATGGCGTCGGCAAGTCCCGCCGCCTCGGTGAGGAGTTTCAGCGCGCCGGCCGGGTCACCCATCTTGAGCCGGGTCTGCCCCAGGTTTCTCAGGTCGTAGGCGATGGCCCAGCGCGAGCCCAGGGCGCGGTCGATGGCGAGCGCCTGACCGAGGCTCTCCAGCGCCCCCTGGTAGTCGCCCGACTCGCGCCGCACCAGCCCGATATTGTTCAGCGTGGTGGCGCTCTCGTCGCGGCGGACCTCCAGTTTGCCGGCCAGCTCCAGGGCCTGCCTCAGTTCCACCAGGGCGCGGCTGTTGTCCCCCAGGGTCCACCAGATCAGGCCGCCGGTGTTCTTGGCCATCACCTGCTCCAGGGCCCAGTTCTCCTTGAGCGCCGCCTTTTCCACCTGCTCGCGCAGGTCGAAGGCCTCCTGGTAGCGCCCCTGGAACCAGGCGTTGTTCCCCTGCTCCAGGACGATCCGCATCCGGGTCTTCAGTTCGGAGTTGCCCACCTTGGCAAGCGCCTCGCGGTAGAGGAGATCGGCGGCGGGGAAGTTCCCCAGGAGGCGCTGGCAGCGGCCGCGCTCGAGGATGGTCTCGGCCTCAAGGGCCGCGCTGCCGTTCTTCGCGTAGAGCTCCTGGGCCTTCCGGTAGTAGCTTTCGGCGACCGCGAACTGGTTCAGGCGCAGGTCGAAGATGCGCCCGAGATTGCGGTACTGGTCGGCGAGATTCAGTTCGTCCTTCAACTGGGCGCGCAGCCCGGCCGCCTCCTCGAAGAGCGAGCGCGCGGCGGGGTAATCGACCGCATTTTCCATGACCACGCCGAAATCGGAGAGGGCGGCGGCCCGGTCCTTGGCGAGACCCAAGTCGGCGAAGATGGAGATCCCCTCCTTGAGGGCGGCGGTCGCCTCATGGAAGTGCTCCAGGCGCCCCTGTAACAGCCCGAGCCGCAACAGGGCGTCGGCGTGCTCGGCGGAATACGGTTTCTCCTTGGCCAGCCGCTGCACGAGGCTCTCGGCATGGCTCACGGCGCGCTCGGTGAAGCCGGCGCCGAAGGCGCTCTCGCGGGCGTGACGGTGCAGCGCGGCGCGGTTCTTGGCCAGCTCCGGCGTCGCCTCGGCAACCACCAGGGCGTTGTCGAAGAGGGCCAGGGCCTGCGCGTAGCGCCCGTCGTTGTGCGCCTGCACCGCCTTTTTCACGTAGTCGCTGAAGAGCTTCTTGGCGAGCGTGGCGCTCTCGGCGGCGTCGCCCCCCCAGTCGCCGATCAAGAGCCAGTCCCCGGGGAGTTCCCGCCGCGCCTGGGCCAGCGAGCGGTCGGCGTAGCTCTTGGCGAAGGGGGCGAGATCGGCGGAGCGGTCACCCAAAAGGAGGCTCGGCACCCCGATCAGCGAGGCCAACTGCCCCAGGTACCACGCCTGTCCCGTCCCCCCTCTGGGCGCCAGCAGCAGCGACACCGAGTCGCCGTCGGCAAGCTGCACCAGGTCGTGGCGCACGCCGGCGGCATCCTCCCAGGCGGCGCTGTACGCGCCCCCGGCACCGGGACGGTTGGGAGCCGAAGGAAGAAGCCCAGCGGCGGCAGGAAGCGCGAGGGTATGGGCATCGGGAAGGCGAGCCGGGAGAGAGTCCGCCGGGAGCTTGGCAAAGGGCGCCTGTGCGGGCCACAGCCCAGCCGGGTCGAGCACCCGGGTCCGCAGGGGGCGGCGTCCCTCCACGCTCTTCAGCAACTGGCTGGCGCTCACCCCCCAACTGAGCGGCCTGGCCGAGGCGAACTGCTCGGGGCGTTCGTAGATGGCGACCTCCTCGGGGTCGTTCAAACGCGCCGCGACGGCCGCGCGCGGCAGGGTCTGGGCGCTGACACCGTCCTTCGTGCCAAAGGCGAAGACGAGGAAGCGGTCGCCGGGGAGCGCGACCAGGCGCAGCACGGGACGCCCGGCGAGGCGTTCCATGACATCGATCGCCTCGGCCGGCTGCGGCGTCAGGGCCTGGCACAGCTTCGCTCCCTTGCCGGAGGCGCACTCCTTGCGGAAGGAGGTAAGAAGGGCGGCGAAGCGGTCGCGCTCCGCAGGGCTGCCGCTGGAAAGTGCGGCCGACGATGCGGCGAGGCGGAGCGCGCCGGGGCCGGCGACGGCGTAGTAAGGGGGAAGGAGTTCCCGTTGTTTGCCCAGGAGCGCGTCCAGGACCGCCTCTTCCTGCTGCGCGCGCAGCTTGAGATAAGCGGCATCCTCCGGTGCGGCCTTGGCAAACGCGGCGCGCACCCGGTCCAACTCGGCCAGGTGCGGTGCGGCCTTGGCCAGGAGTTCCACGGTGGCGTCATCGTCGACGCCGAGGAGGCTCCGCCCCAGGATCTGCACCCGCTCCACTTCGGAGAGACGCTCCACCAGGGCGAAGCCCTGCTCCGGGTCCTTGACGGTCAGCGCCTCGATGCGCGGCGAGAAGCGCTCCGTGAGTTCGCCGAGGCGCAGGTCGTAGTCGGTGGGAGGGAGCCGATCCAGGATTTTGAGGGCGCCGTCGTAGTCGCCCAGGGCCGCCTGGGCGCGCCAGGCCATTGCGTCGCTGCCGGCGGCGCGCGCCTCGGCGAGCGCGGTGGTGTAGCCGGCGTTGGCCGCCTCGGCAAGCCCCAGTTGGGCAAGCGTCGCCGCCCGGTTCAGGCGCGCCGCCAGGCGTGCCCCCACGGTGTGCCGTCCCTGTAGGGGCGAATAATCATTCGCCCCCCCCACTGCCGCGCCGGCTTTCAGCACCTTGTCCCAAGCGGCTACCGCCTTGTACAACAGCGCCTGCCTGCTGGCCTCGTCGGCACGCCCGGCGGCAAGCCGCGCCAGGATGGCGCCGGCATCGTTGCCGTAGCGGGCCACGGCATCCGGGGGAAGGGCGGCGCGGTAGGAGTCGGCCAGCGCCGAGCAGGCCGCCTGCGACTCCAGCAACTCCGCCACCTCGCCCGGCGCGGCATCCTGGGGCAGCAGCATCCCCCAGTTGACCAGGTTCAACATGGCACCCACGGCGTTGCCGTTTTTGAGCGCGATGGCGGTCGCCTTTTTAAAACCGGCGGCTGCCGCGGCGCGGTCGCCGCGCGCGTAGGCGAGCTGGGCGGCGCGGTGGCTCAGAAGGCCCACCCCGAAGAGATCCCCCTCGGCTACCTGGTCCACCCGCTCCGGGTAGCGCCCGAGCAGTTCCTTGAAGAGCTTTTCGGCCGCCGCGTTGTCGCCGAGGTCGGTGGCGATGCGCGCCAAGTAGCTTTGCGCCAGGCGCCGCTCCTGCTCCGCCGAGAAACCGTACGCGGCCTCGGTGGCGCCCCCCTTGTTGAGGGCGACGTTGGCGGATACGTTGATCAATCCGCCGCCGCGCTTGGGTGCGCTCTTCTTCTCGGGAGGGTACTGGTCCAAAAGCGCCAGCACCTCGGTGAAACCGTCCCGGGACAGCAACAGGAGCCTTTTCTTCTCCGCGCCGGAGGCGGTCTCGGCCTGGCGGTAGGCGGCGATGCTCGCCGAGCGGCGGTTGGCGGCCAGGTTGGCGTGGCGCCCGAGGGCCCGGTTCAGCCGGTAGGCCTGGTCGAAGTGCGCCAGGGCCGGCTGGAAGCGTTCGGCGTCGAAGTTGGCAAGGCCGAGCCGATCATTAAGCTCCGCCCCGGTCTCCACCAGGCGCGGCACGTTGTCGAGCTCGCGCTCCACGGCGCCCGCCATCCCGTTCAGCTCCACGAGGAACTTGTCCCCCTGCGGCACTCCGGTGCAGGCCGCGGCGATCAGCTTGCGCTGCCGCGCCAGAAGGGTCCTGAGGGCGGCGTCGAACTTCTGCCACCCCGGTGCGGGAGGGGCTTCGACCCGGTCCGCCCCGAGCAATTCCAGCTCCGCGTTGATGGCCTGCTGTTCGCCAAGCCGCTGCTCCTGCTGGGGGGAGAGCTTCTGGCCGGCGAAGAGACGTTCGTTCACCCGCCGGGTCAGGCGGCCGAACTGCTCCAGGGATCGGGCCGGATCGAGGCGGGACTCGGCGAGCTTCAGCGCCCGGCCGTAGCCGTCGATGGCGGCCTGTTTCTCTCCCACCTGGAAGGCGACCGCGCCGTAGCGCTGCTCGAAGAGGAGTTCGGTGTCGACGTTGTCGAAGGGGACCTTGGCGGCCAGGCGCTGGCTGTAGAAACTCCAGGCCGTGGCGTTGCGCCCCAAAAGATAGGCTATGTTGCCGATGTTGAGCGAGAGGTTGGCGCTGTTCTCCGGGTTCTCCTGGGGACGGTTCAAAAGCTTGGCGCGGCGGTAGAGGTTCAGCGCCCGCTCCAGCCCGCCCTGCTCGCCATGCACCGTTTCCAGGACCTCGGCGATGTAACCGCGGGTCTGGAAGGGGTACTCGGACCCCGGCAGCCGCTCGGCGGCGCGCGCGATCAGGCGGTCCCCCTCCTTGAGGGCATCCTTCCCCGGGAGGTAGGTGTGGCAGAGCCCGGCGCCGTAGAGGAGGACGGGATCGTCCGGATAGGAGTGCAGCATCTTCTGGTACAGCGCCAGCAGTTCCGGGGCCTGCCCCTGCGCGGCGACCGACTTGATGTAGCCGCGGTGCGCCTCGAGGCTCCTCCCCTCGTAGCGGATCAGATCGAGGAATGCGGCGCGGGCGGCGGAGACCTCGCCCAGCCGGTACAGGCTTTCGCCGGCGGCGAGGCTCTTTCTCAGGTAGGCGGCGCGGGCCAGCTGGTACAGCGGCGCGTCCTCGGGGTGCTCCCCCATCTCCTTCTCGTAGAGCGCCGTCGCCTCGCCGTAGCGCTCCTCGCGGTAGAGGATCTCGGCCAGCGCGAAGCGGGCCGCGGCGGTCGGGGTGGCGATGGCGGGGAACTGCTCCAGCACGGTGCGGTAGGCGTCCTTGGCGCGGACCCAGTCGCCGCCGCGGTAGGCGAGATCGCCGACCCGGTTCCAGGCCCCCATGGCGAGACGCGGTAGACTCGTGCGGTACTGCTCGGCCAGGGCCGCCAGCCGCTCGCGCGCGTCGGCGTTCTTCGCGGTCAGCTGGTCCAGGATCTCGGCGATGGCAGCCTCGGCCCACTGTTCCTGCCGGTCGTACTTCTTGGCCACCTCGACCAGGGCCGCGACCGACCCCTCCCCGCCCTCGATGCGGGCCAAAAGCCGCGCGCGGCGGTAGGCCGCCTCGGCCAGGATGTCGGGAGCGGCGGCAGCTTCGGCGAGCGCCTTCTCGAACCGGGCGATGGCGGCCAACTGGTCCTCGGCGCCGGAACCGTATTCGGCCTGGAGCCGTGCGCCGTCCACCAGGGCCCGGGCCGTCGCGTCCGCCCCCTTCCCCTTCGCCGCCCGCAGCATATCCTCCTGCGCGTCGGCGATGACACCCTTACGGCGTCCCGCGACCACCACCTCTTCGCAGCGGCTCTCCGCCTCCAGGCGCAGCCGGGCGATCTCGGCCAGGGCCGCTTCCGGGAAGGCGGCGTAGCGCAGCGCCGCCTCGGCGTAGCGGTCCTGCGCCTGGGCCCGCTCACCCCCCTGCTCCAGGAGCCCGGCTAAAGCCAAGGACGCCAGCGCCCCTTCCCGGGTCGGGGCATCCTCCCGCGCCAGCACGCGCAGGCAGGCAAGGCGCGCCGTGGCCGGGTCCGCCGGCTGGCGCTCCAGGATCACCCGGGCGACCTGCCACTGGGCGGCGGCATCCGCCTGTTCCGGGATCTCGCCGGAGGATGGCAGCGACAGCACCTGCCCCCCCGCCGCCGCACCCGCCACGAAGAGCACGCGCTCGCCGGCAGGGATCGGGGCCGCGGTGGAAAGAAGGCCTGAAGTGAGCGGGAAGGCGGCCGGGAAGCCGTGGCTTCCGTCACGCGTTAACCGCAGCCGGAACACGGCGCCACCGTCCGGTCCGTTGGCCGCATCCCCGGCTGGGGGCGCGAAGCGGGTGAAGAGGAGGGTCTCGGCGTCCTGCCAGACCGGGTAGAGGTCGCGCTCGGCGCCGGCGGTCAACTGGGTCAGGCGTCCGCCCTGTTTGTCCCAGAGCCAGAGGTCGCCACCGGGATCCTTGTCGCGGGAGACGAAGGCGATCCGGTTGCCGTCGGGAGAAACCGCAGCGAAAGCCGCGTCGATGCCGATGGGGAGCGCCTCTCCCTTGCCGGAGGCGAGCTCCAGGCGCACTAGGTCGCGCCGCTCGGCACCGGGGAGCTGGCGCTGGTAATAGACGGCGCTGCCGTCGGGGGCGAAGCCCGGGGCGTCCTCACCGGCGTCGTTGCCGGTCAGCCGACGCGGTTCCGCGCCCGGCCTGGCCAGGTCGATGAGCCAGATGTCCCCCTTCAGGTCGTCGCGCTCGTCGGCGTAGGCGAGCCTGGTCCCGGTGGCGTCGAAGGCGGGAGCGGAGATGCGCACCGGCCCCTTGGTGAGAAGGCGCGGCAGTTCGGCGCCGTTGCCGGCGGGGTGCAGCCAGAGCTCGTACCCCGCGTCCCCCTTCTCCACCGTCGCGGTCCACCTGCCGTCCCGGGAGCGCGCCGCGTAGAGCACCGACTGCGGGGTGTAGACCGCCGGCGTCGGCGCGACCTCCGGGCGCGAGCGCGGGGCCGGGCGCGGCGCCGCCGGGGCCAGCAGTTCCTCACCCAGCGGCACCGCCTGCGCCGTCCCGGAGAGGAGCGCGGCCACGGCCAGCAACAGGGTGATCTTCCTGGTTGCGGCGTTCATCGGGTTACCCACTTCCCGTCGTCCTCCTGCACCCTGGTGCCGGGGGCGCTGTTCTGGCGGTTCACCCGCGCGAAGACCTTGCGGATGGCGGGGAGGTCCTTGGCGGTGAAGTTCTCGTTGGTCTGCACCACCCTGAGCATCAGGATCTCGCGGGAGCGGTTGACTTCATTGACTACCTGGCGGAACTCACCCTCTCCGAAGCGACCGGCGAAGGCCTTCAGGTCGGCCGGGGCCTTTTCCGGGACCTCGCGGCTGAAGCTGGTCAGGGTCCCCTCCAGGTTTTCCCCCACCCATCCCAGCCGTTTCAGGGCCTCGACATCGTCGGCGTGGAACGCGATATTCTCCAGGGCCTGGGCCGCCTCCTGCTGTTCCGGGGAATGTTTGGGCGGCGTTTCCACCTTGCCCGTGGGCGACACCCCGCGCACCGACGCCACCAGGAGCACGTCCTCCGAGAGCGCGTTGTAGGTGCCGAGCACCTGATTTTCCAGCGAAGTCCGCTCGCTCACCACGTTGACGTCGACCTTGGCCAGGGTGCAGCCGGAGCTTAGCGCCAGCAGCAGCGCGATGGCGACGGCGGGAATGGACCATGGACGGCGCTGCAAACGTTGAACGTTGAACCTCGAACGTCCTTTCGTCCACTCAAACGTAGAACGTAGAACGCAGAACGTAGAACCCGTTTTAGATTCCCGCATTGCTCCTCCTTTTCAGGGACGGCTTGCCTTTTTCGTCGATCACCAGGGTGTCGGAACGGACCAGGTCCAGGAGGGTCCGGGACGAGGCGATAGAGACGAGGAGCCGCTTCAACTCGTTTTGGATGGGAAGCTCGGAGAGGCGCAGACGCTCGATCCTCGGGATGGCGATGTCGATCCCCTTGACGGCCAGCTCCCCTTCGCAGTCGAGGGCGCCGTCGACGGCGCTGACCCGCAGCCCCTTCAAATCAGCGGTCTGCAACGATTTACGCTGCGCCACGATCTTCTCGTTGCGCTGGTACGGATCGAGCGCGAAGAGGACGCGGTCCAGGATGCGCGAACTGAACCGGCGCAGGTTGAGGTTCAGGCGCATCCCCTCCAGGAGCGCGCGCTGCTCGGTGGCAAGCGGCGCCGACAGGCTCAATTCGCCGGTCAGCTCACCTTCCCCGCCGGGACGCTGCCCCCCCGCCGCCGGGAAGAGAAGCACCGGGTCCAGCTTCGAGAAATTGCAGTAGGTGGTGAGTACCGGGACCTCGCGGGAGAGATCGATCATGCCCCGTGCCCGCACCGTTCCTCCCCCCACCTCGGCCTGGAAGAAGCTCACCCCCAGCGCCTCGGGTTCGAGGAGGAGATCCGCCTCCAAGGCGTTCGCCTCGAGCGGGACCGCGCCGGACTTGAAGGAGGCACGCTGGACGCTTATCTTGCGCGGCGCCCCCATCAGCCCGCGCAGGTCCTCGTAGATGCGGGCGGCGAGATCGGAATTGGCCGCACCCAAGGATGTCACCGGCGCCGGACGCACCAGCCCGGCCGAAAGCGGCACCCACTCCTCGCCCTTCCCCTGCGCCTGCGCCAGGGCGTAGCTGCGGTCGAGCACCAGGTCGGCCCGGACCCCGCTGGCCGCCACCCCCTTGCCGTCCGCCACCCCGAAGTCGCGGCACTTGCCGTAGCCGCGCACCCTCAGTTCACGCGCCGCGGTGAGGTCGACGCGCGCGCCGGCGGAAACGTTCCCCGCCAACTGCCAACCCGCCAGCACCTTCTTCGCCTCGGCCGGGAAGGTCCCCTCCAGGTGGGCGAACATGGTGGCGTCGAGGCGCTTCAAAAGCGTGGCGGCGTCGAATTTGCCTCCGTGATCCTCCAGGAGCGCGTCGATGCGCCCCACGGTGAGGTCGGCGATCTGCGAGAGCCCCAGCGAGGCGACCTTCAATTCTTCGGTGAGCCGCAACTCCTTCCACCCCGCCAAATCCCCCTGCAGGGTCAGCGTCCCGGCCTGCAGCGGCAGGGTCCCGGCCGTGCCGGAAAGGCCGTTAACCGAGGCGAAGCGGAAAGCGCCATCCACGGTGAGCGGCGCGCCGGGGTGCGGCAGGGCGAGGCGCAGTTGCGGCGCGGTGGCAAGCCCCTGCACCCGGTAGCTCCCCTGGGCGTTGGGGAGACGCAGGTCCAGGTCGTCCAGGGTGAGCGCCAGGTCAGCGCGCTCCAGTAACGCCAGGCTCCCCTTCGCCTTGCGCAGCGGGTTCTCTTCTTTGGCGAGTTGGGGCACCGGCAGCGGCGCCGCGATATCCCAGGAGGCGGCGGCGAGCCCCGCGGCGTCGAAGCCGGCGGGAAGGAACGGGCGCGCGATTGGCATCAGGCGGCGCAAGTCCAGGCGCAGCTTCCCCTTGCTGGCGGCAAGCTGGCGCCCCTGCCCGGTCAGCGCCGCTTCGGCGTCGAAGGCCAGCGCGTCGGACGCGGAGAGCGAGCAGGTGGCGCGCTGCACGGTCGGGCTCCCCTGCCCCTTGGGCGGCAGGTGCACCCCTTCGGCGGCGAGGCGGGCGGTGAAGGGGTGCAGCGTCACGTCTTTACCCTGCTGATGGGCCTGCACGCTCTTCGCGGAAACCTGCAGCGCCGGGAGCGCCAGGTCCAGGGCGCCGCCGCTAAAGGCGCGCGCCTTCAGTTCCAGATCCTCCCGCAACTGCTCCAGCGCCAGTTCGCTCCCCACGGTGGCCCGTTCCAGCTCCAGCTTCTGCCGGGCGTCGACCAGGGCGCGTTTCCCCTTCAGGTCGATCTCGGTCAGGACGAGGCTCACGCCCCCCTTCATGCCGTCGATACGGACCGGCTTCTTCCCCGCGAGGTCAACGCGGCGCCCGGACCAGGAGAGGTCGGCCGCTACCCGCACCGGCTTCATCTTTCTCAGGGGAATCATCCCCTTGTCTAGGGAGAGGGTCATCCCCTCCCCCTGCAGGGGGCCTCCCGCAAGCGCCAGTTGCAGCCGCGGCAGCTCCAGCCCCAGCTTCTCGATCTGCACGGTCCCGTCGTTGTCCGGCCCCTTGAGCCGCGCGCTCAGCCTGGCGAGGGATGCCGTCCCCTGTAAATCCCGCACCGGAAGGTTTTTGGGCAGGAAAGGCGCCGCCACCTGCCGGGCCCGACCCAGGTCCAGGCGCAACGGCCCCAGCTCCGCCGCCACGCTGCGCGACTTTTCGGTGGGGCGATCGACCAGCGCGTGCCAGGACGCGGTGATGAGTCCGGGGCTGGCCAGGCTCCCCTCGTCGAACGCCACCTGCTGGCGCTCGTGGTTACTGACCAGCTTCTGGCGCAGGTGCAGGTCCAGCGGGGCGAGGCCGGCCTTCCTGCCCGGGAGCCGGCTCACCGCCAGTCCGTCGCCGTCCAGGGCGAGCGCCACCCGCAGGTCCCCCGCCCGGTCGGCCTGGGCCTTGAGGTCGAGCCCCAGTTTCCCGGCGATCTCGGGAAGTGGCTTCTTGGCGAAGGGGGCAGCGAGTCGGGCGAGCTCCGGGAGGGAAAGTGCCAGGTTCGCCTTGAGCCCCTCCGGTCGCGTCACCCCGCCGGCCGCGCTGAAGGCGACTCCGGGAAGATCCGCACGTGCCGCCAGCGAGGCCGCCGCGGGCTTGATACGGTAGGCGGCGGTGACCAGGTCGGCGACCTCCAGGCTCAGGGTGATCGGCTGCGGCTTGCCCGCGTCCACCGCGACCTTGCCGGAAACGGAAGTGCGAATGGGGAGTTTGCCCAGGGACGGTACGGCGAGGCCGAAGGAGAAGTCGCTCAAGAGCGCTTCGCGCTTGGAGACGGGATCGGCGTAGGAGAACTTCATGGGGGAAGCGTCGACGGAGAGGCGCAGATCGAGCGGCAGCGGCCACTCCAGGGACTGGAACTTCTGTACCCCTTCGGCGATACGGGTGAGCGGATCCTTGACCGGCTTCGCCTCGGGGGGCTTCGGGGGACCCGGCGCCAGCTCTGCCTCCAGCTTCTTCACCTTGAGGTCGATGCGCACGCACCAGCGCCTGGTCGCCTTGTCCCGGGAAAGGCCCGGCTCCAGGTGCAGTTGCTGCAGGGACGCATGCAGCAGCGGCGGCGGACCGTCCCCCAACACAAGGCCGGTAAGGGCGATGCCGTCGGACCAGGAGACCTGGAGGTCGGACCAGGAAACCGGCTTCTTCAGTGCCCTGGAGATGCCCAGCCGCAGCAGGGACTGTGCGGGATCGGTGGAAAGGATGGCCGGCATCGACACCACCAGCAGCACCAGCAGGAGCAGGGCGGACAACGCCAGGATGCAGCCGACGAAGAGGACGCGTCTGACGCGGAGGGTACTGATGTAGGCAAGGAGGCGACGGCGCATCAGTCAATGTCCCAGGGGTGCGGAGGAAAATTACGAAGAGTTTTTGTTACCATCTCCGCCGTTTAAAGTCAAACCGGATCGCCCCTCAGTAGGTGGACCGCAGGTACCTGTGGCAGATGTAGCAGAGCTCGTCGCCGTCCCTGACCAGGTGCGGCGCCGGCTTGGTCAGGTTATGGCAGGAAAGGCAGGTGATCTTGCCGTCCTCCAGAACGCAACCGGCCGCCAGCAGGTCCGACACCGGCGCGAACTTGTCCGCTTTCGCCGGAGGGGGATACCGGCGCAGCACCGGGTGGTCATTGGAATACAGGCAGTGATCATCGAGACAGATGGAAACCGGTCGGGTGGAGTCTTCAGAGTGGCAGGCCATGCATTCTGCCATGGTCAGGATGTGGTTAGCGCTGGTCTGATGGTAGACGTTGGCTTCGCCCATCTCGAAGAAGAGCATGCCACCCAAGGCGATAGCAGTCATTGCTTGCAGCCTTAAATGCACCTTCCCTGACTCGACCATAAGTCACCTATGTTTAAGGGGTCATCAAGCTCCGTATCTGACTGTTTTTAATCACCATTGCTACAACAACTGCCAGATTCATGGTTACCCGAAAAGCATAGCACACGGGCTATGACAGACAACGAAACGGCAATTATATTCGATTCATTGGCTCCCTTCCGTCCTGCACCCCTTGCTCCCGGCACGGAAACTGACAGGGGACTGGCTCCGCAGGTGCCAGTCCCCCTCGCCGCTTGAAGTAATGGCACCGTCCCCCACCCCCTCCCGAGGGAACCATGGACGACGGCTTTGTGAGCACGCTCACTTTTACATTGACTGCCGCCGCGCTTCTGCTATAGTGAGCGCGTTCATTTTCTTAAGGGAGCAGTCGATGCGCATCAGCGAGCAGGCGAAACAGTTGTGCCGGGCCCGGATCCTGGATAAAGCCGCCGAGCTCTTCGCCGCGCGCGGCTTCGACCAGACCACCACCCGCGACATCGCGCTCGCGGCCGGCGTCGCCGCCGGCACCATGTTCAACTACTTCCCCAGCAAGGAGACCATGGCGATGACCATGGTGAACGAGGCGCTGGCGCGGGGACGGGAGGAATTCCTGACCCGCCTGGACGGCAGCGAATCGCTGGAGGAGGAGCTGTTCCTGCTGATCGGCACGGAGCTGCGCCGCCTGCGCCCCCTGCGCCCCTTCCTGGGTCCGGTGCTGGAGCGCTCCCTGAGCCCCTTTCCGCGCAAGAGCGTCTGCCCCGAGGGGGAAACGGCGCGCCAGGAGCACCTGGAGTGCGTGCGGCAGATCATGCTGCGCCACGGCTTCGCCGCTACTCCCGAAGACGTCGCCGCAACCATCTACTGGTCGCTCTACCTCGGCATCCTCGCCTCCTGGACCGGCGATCAATCCGAGAACCAGGAATCCTCCCGGGCCCTCATCGACTACGCCATCCGCACCTTCGTGCAGATGATCTCCGGCGTCACCCAGGGAGGCGACCATGACTGCTGAGACCCGGCGCAAAAGGGGGATCGAGGACCGGGCGGCGCTGCTCGACCTGATGCCGCGCCAGGAAGAGGCGGCACGAAGGCGCCTGGCCGAGCTGGTCGAAAGCGTCGCCGCCAGGCGTCCTCCCACCACCTCGTTCTCCCGGCTCTGGATCCTGGGGTCGCTGCAGGCCAAGGTCACCTGCGCCTACCTCGCCTACTGGCTGCGCAGCCGCTGGGCCGACGCCGACGAGCGGGAGCGGCTCAAAAGCGAGACCCACCTGAAGGCGGCGCTCGAGCTCCTGGGCACCATGGGTTACCTGCGCGGGGCGGTCATGAAGCTCGGTCAGATGCTGGCCACCTTCCCGGACGCCCTTCCCGACGAGTTCGCCCGCCTCCTCCCGGCGCTCCACTTCGAGGCTCCCCCCATGCACTACGCCATGGTGCGCGAGGTCTTCCTGGACGAGTTCGGCAAGGAGCCCCACGAGCTGTTCGCGAGCTTCGAGAGGGAGGCCTTCGCCGCCGCCTCGCTGGGGCAGGTGCACCGTGCCCGGCTCCACTCCGGCGAACTGGTGGCGGTGAAGATCCAGTATCCCGGCATCGCCAGCACCATCGAGGCGGATCTCAAGAACCTGCGCCTGCTCATGCAGCCGATGCGGCTGGGGGAGGATTGGGGCAACGTCGTCGCCAAGCTGGCCGAGGTGGAACGGGTGCTTTTGGCGGAGACCGACTACCTCGCCGAGGCGAGCTTCGCCCAAACCGTACGCGACTCCTTCGTCCCGGAGGAGGGTATCGTCATCCCGCGCGTCTACCCGGAATTCTCCTCGCGCCGGGTGCTGACCACGGAGCACCTGGAGGGGGTGCACCTGGAAGAATTACTCGACTCCGCCCCCTCACAGGAACTGCGTGACCGCTACACCCACCTGATGACCGTCGCCACCATGCGCATGCTGTACCGCACCCACTGGCTTCTCGCCGACCCCAATCCCGGCAATTACATCTTCATGCCGGACGGGCGGCTCGGGCTGGTCGACTTCGGCTGCACCCGGCAATTGACCGACGAGGAGTGGCAGTTGCAGGTCGAGGTGGAGGAGGCGCTGTTGCGCCGGGACGAGGCGGAGATGGAGCGGCTCATCGTCAAGTCGTCGCTGTACGAATCCGCGGAAGAGATGGGGCGGGAGCGCCTGGAGCTGATCGGCCGCGTGATCCGCTGGCAGCTGGAGCCGTGGCTCACCGAGGGGACCTTCGACTTCGGCGACGAGGATTTCTTCCGTCGCGGCATGGACGCCATGGTCGAGGTGACGCGCAAGGGGTTCATGCGCGGCATGCCGGTGCACATCTGGACCACCCGGTTCGTCCTGGGGGCGCGGGGCGTCGTGTACCGCTTGAAGGGGCGCTGCGATTTCCAGGAGATCTACCGGCGGGAGAGCGGCAGGGACGGTGGAGAAATGAGCGCAACGATGGCCGCTCGAAATGAAACCTCCCCTCCCCCGGAGGGGGAGGGTTAGGGAGGGGGAGCGTAGCAACCTGCGTGCTGCCCCCCTCCCAACCTCCCCCCTCCGGGGGGAGGAGTAACAGGCATAACATCGTGCAGGGACGAAAGACGTTCGCCCCTGCCAAGGAGGAACCAACCGTGCTGCAACTGAGCGACGTGGTGAAATCGTACGACGGTAAATCGACGGTGACGGCGCTGGCCGGCATTACCCTTTCCATCGCCCCCGGCGAGATGGTGGCCATCATGGGGCCGTCGGGCTCGGGCAAGTCGACGCTGTTGAACCTGATGGGAGGGCTGGACGTGCCGAGCTCCGGCGCGGTGCTCGTGGCCGGGACCGACCTCGCCCGGCAAAGCGAGAAGGAGCGCTCCCTGTTCCGGCGCGCCCACGTCTCCTACATCTTCCAGGCCTACCACCTGATGCCCACGCTGCGGGTGAGCCAGAACGTGGCGCTGCCGCTGCGACTCGCCGGGGTCCCCGCCAAGGAGACGGAAGCGAGGGTGGCGCGGGTGCTGGCCGAGGTGGGGCTGGAAAACCGCGCCGACCACCTCCCCGACGAGCTCTCCGGTGGCGAGCGCCAGCGCGTCGCCATCGCCCGCGCCCTGGTCACCGACGCGCCGCTGCTTCTGGCCGACGAGCCGACCGGCAACCTGGACAGCGCCCGCGGCAAGGAGATCCTGGCCCTGCTCCGCTCCATCCACGGCCGGCGCGGCACCACCATCGTCATGGTGACCCACGACCGCGAGGCCGCCTCCGCCTGCGACCGCCTCATTCGCCTGCGCGACGGCCGGGTCGAGGACGACGGCGCGGTCCCGGGAGGTGACAGATGAGGTTCCTGCTGCGTCACCTCTCCCTCTCCTACGCGCGGCGCCACCTGGCCAAGACCATCCTCACCCTCTTGGGGGTGGTGGTCGGCGTCACCACCTTCAGCTCCATCAAGACGGCGCAGGACGCGCTGGTGGTCGGCATCGGTTCCACGGTGGACCGGGTCGCCGGCAAGGCGCAGCTCCAGGTGACCATGGAGGGTGGCGTCCCCGAGGCGCTGCAGGAACGGCTCCGCAACCTCCCCGGCATCCGGGCCACCTCCCCGGTGATCGAGCAGATCGTGGTCCCGGAAAAGGGGGAACTGGGAAGCCTGATGGTGATCGGCGTCGATCTTTTGGGCGACCGCGAGATGCGCGACTACGGCTTCGAAGGGGACGACGCCGACCTGGACGATCCGCTACTCTTCCTGGCCCAGCCCGACTCCGCCCTCTTCACCCGCGAGTTCGCCAAACGCGCAGGGCTCGCCACCGGCACCTCCCTCGCCGTCAAGGTCCCCAGCGGCGTCAGGAAGGTGACCGCGCGCGGCCTGATGAGCCCCAAGGGGTTCGCCCAGGCCTTCGGCGGCAACCTGATGGTGGTGGACGTCTACGCCGCGCAGGAACTCTTCGGCCGCGGACGGCGCTTCGACCGCATCGACGTGCGCCTCCAGGACGGGGTCAGCGTGGCCCAGGGGACCGAGCTGCTGCAAAAGGCGCTCGGCCCGGCCTACCGCGTCGAGACCCCGGCCAGGCGCGGCGAGCAGATGGAGCGCCTGGTGGCCAACTTCACCGCCGGCTTCAACGTCTCCAGCGCCTTCGCCCTCTCCATCGGCATCTTCCTCATCTTCAACGCCTTCAACGTCTCGGTGAACCGCAGGCGCCGCGACATCGGCACGCTGCGCGCCCTGGGCGCCACGCCGCGCCAGGTGCAGGTCCTGTTCCTGGCCGAGGCGCTCATCATCGGCCTCCTTGGCGGCGCGCTCGGCTGCCTGACCGGCACCGCCTTCTCGCAGGCGCTGTTGGTGAGCATGGGGCAGAGTACCGAGATGGTGTACGGCATCTCCGGCTCCGGCGTGGTCCACCTCACCCCGGCGATCGTGCTGCAGTCCATGCTGCTGGGACTGATCGCCTCGCTGGTCGGCGCCTGGGGGCCCGCCCTCTCCGCCTCGCGCATCTCCCCCACCGAGGCCTTCGCCAAGGGTTCGTTCCAGGCCCGGGTGCAGCGCCGGATCGGCCCGCGCATCGCCGCCGGGGTCGCCCTGGTGGCCGGCGCCGTGGCGCTCGCCTTGAGCAGCGTGGTCAAGGGAAACGCCCTGGTGCTCTCGGTGCTCCTTCTGGGCGGCGTCGGCCTCGTGCTCCTGATCGGTCCGCTCTCCCGCGCCGTCCTGGTCGCCTTGGGCCCGCTGCTCACCCGCCTCTTCCCCTCCGCAGGCCCGCTCTCCTCGGATTCGCTCCTGGGCAACCCGCGCCGCAGCGCCGGCACCATCATGGCCATGGCGCTCTCGCTCACCTTCGTGCTGGGGCTTGGGGGGTACATGGGGTCCACCAGGCTCACCATCGTGCGCTGGATGGACGACATCCTCACCTGCGACCTCTTCGTGCGCGCCTCGGCCAACTTCTCGCGTCCCGACTTCCTCTATCCCGGCGCGGTGAAGGGTGAGATCCTGGCGCTTCCCGGCGTGCGCACCGTGGAGAGCTACCGCGCCATCCGCCCCCAGTTTCGCGGCCGGCAGATCCTGGTCGGCTCCGTGGAGATGGACACGCTGATGCAGCGGGTGCGCTACGACTTCGCCCAGGGAAATCGGGATGCCATGCGGGAGGGATTGCTCAACAAGGAGATGTGCGCCGTCACCGAGAACTTCCACGACCGCTTCGGCCTCGGCATCGGCGACAAGGTGCCGCTCAACACGCCGGGAGGGATGGTGGAGTTCCCCATCGCCGCCGTGATCCGCGACTACTCCTCGGACCAGGGGGCCGTCTTCCTCGACCGCAAGGTCTTTCTGAGGCACTGGCAGGACGACCGGGTCGACATCTACGACGTCTCGGTGACGCCGGGGACCGATCCCGGCCGCGTGCGCGACGCTATCCGCGCCAAGCTTTCCGGCCGCTATCCCGCGCTCATCTCGACCCAGCGCGAGTTCAAGGACGAGATCGGCAAGGCGATCGACGCCTTCTACGCCGTCATGCGCATCACGGTGTTGCTGGCGCTCGGGGTCGCCTTCCTCGGCATCGTCACCTCGCTGCTGATCTCGGTGGCGGAGCGCACCCGCGAGATCGGGATATTGAAGGCGCTCGGGGCGCTCCCCGGGCAGATCGCGCGCAGCGTGGTGCTGGAGGCCTTGGTGCTCGCCATGGTGGGGCTCATGCTGGCGCTTCCGGCAGGGAACCTCTTCGCCTCCTTCATGGAGGGGCCGGTGGCCAGGGCCTTCACCGGCTGGGCCATGCCGCACCATTACCCGTGGGAGGTGCTGGGAGAGCTCATCGTGGCGCTCCCCCTGGTTTCCTTCCTCGCCGCCGGCATCCCCGCGCGCCAGGCCGCCGGGGTCAAGGTGACCGAGGCGATTGAGTACGAATGATGCCCGTGGGCATCGGAAACCTGTAGGGGCGAATAATCATTCGCCCCCCTTTGTCGCACCGCAGCCTCTCTCGCCATTGACGGCGGTCGGGCCACCGGCAGTTGGGCGAATAATCATTCGCCCCTACAGTCGGACCGTCCCTCTCCCGGAGGGAGGGGGGATGGACGGCCAAGGGTACTGCCGTCTGCACATTTATCCAACGGAGGTATTTTCCAATGATCCGAAATCTCGCCAAGACGCTGCTGCTCGCTGTCGCAGCCGCGCTCCTCGTCCCCCTTTACTCCGCCCCCACCTTCGCCGCCCCCGACGCGCGCGCGCTCTTGAAGGAATCGGAGAGCCGGCACCGCACCAAGACCCAGCAGTACTCAGGCGACCTCACCGTGGTCAACAAGGAGGGGAAGGTCCGCAAGAAGGGGTGGAACAGCTACCGCCAGGGGTACGCGGGCGACTCCAAAAACCTGATCCGCTTCACCGATCCTCCCGAGGTGAAGGGGGTGGGCTTTCTCTCCCTGCCGCGGCCGGGGTCGGACAACCCGGACCAGTGGCTCTACCTCCCCTCCATGAAACGGGAACGGCGCATCGCGCCGCAGGACCGCGACGCCTCCTTCGTCGGCACCGACTTCAACTACGAGGACATGGAGGAGTTCGACCACGAGAAGTACAAGGTCTCGCTGCAGGGGGAGGAAACGCTCGACGGCCAGCCCTGCTGGGTCATCACCGCGATCCCGCTGGAGAAGGGGAGCAAGTCGATCTACCAGAAGCTGATCCTCTACCTGAGAAAGGACATCCTCTACCTGGTGCGCGAGGACCTGATCAGGAAGGGGGAGAAGGAGCCGGCCAAGCGCCTGATCCTCTCGGACATCAAGAACGTCGAGGGGCACTACGTCGCCGCGCGCATGGAGATGACCGACCTGAAGAAGGGGAGCCACACCACGGTGACGCTGAAACAGATCTCCTTCAACCGTCCCCAGCCCGCCAGCCGCTTCACGCTGCAGAACCTGACCCGCGAGGGGGGCGATTGAGACCGTTCCTCCTGCTCCTAGTACTGCTGCTGCTCCCCTGCTCCGCGTTGGCCGAAGGTTTCTCCGGCTACGCGGAGCTGAAGGGCTTCGCCTACGGCGAGCGCTTCGCCGGCGAGCCCTACGGCGCCGGCTGGGGCACGCTCTACGGCAAGTGGGAACAGCGCCTCGCCGAGAGCCAGTTCACCGCCTCCCTGCGCGCCGAGTGGCTCACCTCGCCGCAGACGAGCCCGCTGGTCTTCGACCCGGCCGACAGAAAGCTCCGGCGAGCGCCGCTCTCGGCCCCGGAGCTCTGGCTGCGCGTCCCGCTCGCCCCGTCGCACGACCTGGAGTTCGGGCGTTTCCAGCTCGGCTGGGGCAAGACCGACGGCTACTCCCCCGCCGACGCCTTCCTCCCCCGCGACGTTACCGACCCCTTCGCCGACGAGAAGCTGCCGCTTTGGGCCGTCCGCCTGAGCGGCCAGGAGGAGAACCTGCGCTACCAGGCGGTGCTGGTGCCGGTGACCACACCCTGGCGCCTCCCCCCCTTGGGCAGCCGCAACGCCCCCATCGCCTCGGGCGCCCTCCCGGCCGGGACCAGATTCCAGGAGGTGGAGGACGCGCCACCGCTCCCCGGCTTCGCCGCCCTGCGCCTCCTGGCGACCCACGGCGACTGGGACCTCGGCGTCTGGGCCAGAAGCGGGGTGCGCCCCGCCCCCATCCTGGCCTTCTCTCTCGACCCCGCCCTGCAGGGCGGGCCGGTCCCGGTGATCTCGGTGGGACGGCGCTATCCGCGCGAGCACGGGGTCGGCGTCGAGGTGTCCCGGGTGGCCGGTCCCTACGTGGTGCGCGGCGAGGCTGCCGCCCTCTTCTCGTCGGACCGCGAGTTGGGCGATGCCCTGATCGGCACCCTGAGCGTCGAGCGCGGTTTCGGGGACGGGACGCTCCTCATCACCCTGGCCGGCAACGCCATCGACCCGCCGGTCGATCCGACGCTCCTCTTCGACCGCGGTCTCCTCCCCGCCCTGATCGTGGCCTGGAACCAGACCGAGGAGTGGGGCGCCTGGAAGCTGGTCTGGGACTGCGGCCTCGAACGGGGCGACGGCCTCGTCAAGGCGGAGGTCGGCTACAACGTCACCGACACCTGGAAGGTCACCGTCGGGGGCGATCTCCCCTACGGCCCGGACAAGGGCCCTCTGGGCGCGCTGCACGGGGCCCGGCGCGTGGTGGCGGCCGTCCGCCGCAGTTGGTGACCCCCCTCCCCCGCAGCACCTCTTCCCTCGTGCGTCACTGATCCCCGCCCGCCCCATTGACGTATACGCGCCCGCAACCCTAAGCGCGGTATACGCTTTAGACACCGCCCCGCCTTTTACGCTACCATCGTAAACCTCTTCGGCAGCCGCCCCGGCCCAACGGCCACCGCACCGGGTAACCTCCTGCCGAAGCCGGGAGAACGATGGCTTCAATCAGTTCCGAGACCATTTCGGGCATACGCCTTTTCAACGGCCTAAACCAGCACGACCTGGAGCGCATCGCGCAGCGCCTGGAGTTGCGCGATTTCGCCGCCGGCGACGTGATCCTCGCCAGGAGCGAACCGGCGCAGGAGCTCTACGTGATCCTCTCCGGCAGGATCCGGGTGGAACTCCTGGACCGTTGCGGGCAGATCCTCAACCTCACCGAGCTTGGCATCGGCAACGTGATCGGCGAGCGGGCCATCCTCACCGACGAGAAACGTTCCGCCGACGTTCGCGCCATCACCGAGGTCCAGGCCGGCCGGCTCACCCGGGAGCACTTCGAGGAGCTGCTGGAGAGCATGCCGCTGCTCTACGCCAACTTGAGCCGCATCCTGGCCGCGCAGTTGGGGAGCTGGGCGCACCGCCACCAGCGCGAGGAGAGCGAGCACCGCGAGGTGATCACCAACATCATCGGCTGGCAGCTTCTTCCCGAGTTCGGCGAGTTCCCCGGCACCTCGCAGTGGGTGCGTCTTCTCAACCAGCGCCTGCAGCACCTCTCCGGGACCAGGAGCCACGTCCTCATCCTCGGCGAGCCGGGGACCTGGAAGGACCTTGCCGCCCGCCTGATCCATTTCCACAGCACCGGGGACCGTCCGATCCTCTTTCTCGACTGCGCCTCCCCTCCCCCGGTGATGGGCGAGGAATGCTCCGCCAGCGACTCGGCTCAGCAGAACTCGCTCCTCCTGGGGCTCGCCCAGGAGGCCGCCCTGTTCGGGCACGCGCCGGAGGGGGCCATGTACGCGCGCAGGGTCAGGCGCGGCATGATCGAGCTCGCAGCCGGTGGCGACATCATCCTCAGGAACATCGACTGTCTCTCCAGCGCCGTGCAGGAGGAGCTGGTCGAATTCATGGAGACCGGCCATTTCACCCGCCGCGGCGAGACCAAGCTCAGAAGCGCCCAGGTGCGCATCATCGCCACCAGCGGCAAGCCGCTGCGCCCCCTGGTGGAAAGCGGCAAGTTCAACGCGGTGCTCTTCAAGAAGCTTTCCGTCGAGACCCTGGAGCTCGTGCCGCTCAGGGAGCGCAAGAAGGACATCCCGGTCATCGCCCGGAGCCTTTTGAAGTCCCTGAACGCCAAGCACCACAAACAGGTACGCCGCCTCTCCCAGGACGCGCTGAACCGCCTGGTGGACCACGACTGGCCCCTGAACGCCAGCGAGCTGTACCAGGTCGTCTCGCGCGCGGTGGTGGTCTGCAACGATGACGAGATCCAGCCCGAGCACATCTCGCTGCAGGGGCACCCCTTCGGGGACGGCCGCTTCAACCTGCTCACGCTGCCGGCCGTGGAGAACCTGGCTAGGAACCCGCGCTTCCCGCGCCTGTTGCGCTGGCTTACCGTGCCGCTTTTTCTCGGCGTGACACTCTACGCGCTGTTCGGACCGCGCCAGCATAACGCCGCCAACCTGGCCGCCTGGACCATCGGCTGGCCGGCGCTTTTGCTCACCGCCTTCCTGTTCGCCCGCGGCTGGTGCAGCTTCTGTCCCATGGAGGCGATCGGCGAGTACCTCGGGGTCTCCAGCCGCGTGGTGCGCGACCCCGCCCCCTGGCTGCGCCGCTGGGGGCCGTCGCTCTCCTTCGCCGCGCTGGTGGTGATCCTCCTTCTGGAGCAGGCGACCGGCATGTTCAGCTACGCGGGGGCCACCGGGGTGCTCCTCTCCGGGATACTCTGCGCCACCGTGAGCGCGGACCTGGTCATCGGCCGCCGGGGGTGGTGCAAGTTTTTGTGCCCCCTGGGGCGGATCGTGAGCCTCGTGTCGCGCATCTCGCCGCTTGAGATGCACAGTAACCACAATGTCTGCCTGAGCCGCTGCCGCGTCGACGACTGCATCAAGGAGAAGGGGTGCCCCATGGGGCTGCACCCCTCCGGCGTCGACAGCTCCGATCACTGCGTGCTCTGCCTGAACTGCGTCAGGAGCTGCCCGCACCGCTCCATGCAGCTCGACCTGAGAAACCCCACCTGGGGCGGCTTCAACCGGGCCCGGCGCGGCTTCCGCGAGGCGCTCTTCAGCACTACGCTCATCGGCGTCGTCATCGCCGCCAAGGGGACGCCACTGGTGGCGGGGCGCCAGCTGGAAATTTTCTCGCGCACCATCTGGAGCGTGCAGGATTACCTGCTCGCGCTGGGCATCGCGGCCGGCTTCCCCCTGCTCGCCTGCCTCGCCTCCGCCTCCGTGCGCGGCACCGGCTGGCGCTCGGTCTTCACCACCAGCGGGCTCGCCTATCTCCCGTTGGCCGTGGCCGGGCTGTTCATGATCTTCTTCCGGGCGTTGGTCGAGGGGGGCGCGCAGATCGTCCCGCTCCTCATCCAGGCGCTCGGGCTCGAAAACGTGCTCGACGCGGCGGCGCTCACCCCGGAACTGGGAACGCTTCGGCTGCTCATCTACCCGCTGCTGTTGCTGGCCGCCCTCTTCTCCTGGGTGATCCTGGCCAAGTTGCAGCGCCAGGACGGCCTGCCCCGGCAGGCGCTCTTCGGGCACCGCCTGCTCATCCTCGCCGCCGCCGCGGTCTTCATGGTGATCCTTTAGCGCAGCCACCCTCAGGCGACGATTTTCCACCTCATGCTATCCTGCAGAGTGATTATGTGAGATAATCTCTGTATCAACCCCACGGCCTAAGTCATAGAGTGCCCGACGTTCCGGCATAACCTCGACACAGGCGGCGGGGTTGTTACCACCGATTCTGGAAATCTCACTTCAAACAGGAGGCGCATGATGAAAAGGATTGCTCTGGTTGTGATGGCAGGTTTCCTGGCACTGGGTAGCGTACCGGCTTATGCCGCGGACACAGGCGGCAAGGACGAGTGCCTGCTCATCTCCAAGGACTGCAAAAACGAGGTAGACAGCATCCAGCAGAAGATCGCCAAACTGCAGGCAGAGATCAACAAGGGGGGCAGGGTCTACACCGCCGACGAGTTGAAAAAACTCCACGAAAAACTCAAAGAGGCCAACGACATCCTTGAGGATCTGAACAAGCCCGGCCATTAACATCTCATCCGACACACGTCTTCGGCAGGCGATGGCCACCGCGGCTCACCACGGTGGCCTTCGTCGTCCTAAGTCGGCACCACCGCCGGTACTTTTTGCTTGCCACCCGCAGCCAAACCTGTTACAAATTTTTGGTCAGACCATGCGGGTACCGCTGCAAACCCGCCCGGCTCCGGCCACATACGCATAGCAGCACCGAATTCCTCGTTAAGATGAGGCGTTTGCACAAACACAGGCTACTGCCCGGAAACGTCGAAAGACGCCAATGGGTAGACCAGGTATTGCCGGATTAAGGCTTTACTTAAGGTAGCTGGTCCCCGCGACCTACGTTGTGCTCTGCCGAAAACCTACGAGTGGGGAATCAGAGGCAGACGTTCAGGCCCGGGTTCTCCCGTGGCCTTTTTTCGTATCTTCACGTCACATGAGAAAGGTGGTGGTTCTACAAATTGGACAGTCATAGTAGCGAATATCCGTTACCCATCCCGTTCCTGCGGCGCTAGCCCCCTTTCAAAGCCATCCTCCTTCCCTGCCTGCTTTGACCCGCTTTCCGCCCAAGAACGGGACTTAAGAAGCAGCGGGGTGTTGTCGTACACTCCCTCATTAGTGCAATCAACGATCGGTTCACGCATCGGCGGCAGTTCGTCCGCCCGGCCGCGTGCAGGCCGTGGTGCGAACAGCGACGTCATCCGCGCGCGCGTTCCCTCCCCGACCAGCCGCACCCTCGCGTAACCGGTTTGCCGGCATCCTTCTTGGCTCGCCGGCGCAAGGCCGTGGTCCGCCGCGCGCAGGCGGCCACCAGCAGCACAGATGTGACAGGAGAAGGAAAGATGCTCATGATTTCAAATATACCCACCGGGCGTTCGGCCAAGCACCAGACTCCCGCCCAGCGCGCAGCGGCGCATAAGACCGCGACCCAGGGCGCCAGCGAGCGCCGCCTGGTCGAGCTCTGCTCCATGTCGGTGCGCGACACGCTTAAAGAGCTCGACACCAAGGCCAAGGAAGGGCTCACGACCGAGGAGGCCGAAAAGCGCCTCGACGAATACGGCGCCAACGAACTGGCCCACGCCAAGCGCCTGGGCGTCATGGCCGACCTTCTGGAGCGCTGCAAGAGCCCGCTCGTCATCCAACTCCTGGTGATCGCCATCCTCTCCGGCGCCGTCGGCGAGACCAAGTCCGCCGCCATCGTCACCGCAATGATCATCCTGAGCGTCGGGCTCTCCTTCATCCTGGACCGCCGCTCCGGGCAGGCGGTCGAGGCGCTGGGGAAAAGGGTGCAGTCGCGGACCCTGGTACTGAGGGACGGCGAGGAGACCGAGATAAGGATCTCGGACGTGGTCCCCGGCGACATCGTGCTCCTCATGGCGGGCTCCATCATCCCCGCCGACGTCAGGCTCCTCTCCGCGAAAGACTTCTTCGTCAGCCAGTCGGCGCTCACCGGCGAATCGATGCCGGTGGAGAAGAGCGCGCTGGTGGACAAGGAGCACGAGGCCGGCCTTTCCGCCTGGGAGCTCCCCAACGCCTGCTACTTAGGCTCCAGCGTGAACAGCGGCTCGGCCCGCGCCGTCGTGGTCAACACGGGCGTGCGCACCCTGTTCGGCTCCATCTCCGCCTCGCTCGCCGAGAAGCCGGAGGAGACCAGCTTCGACAAGGGGACCCGCTCCTTCACCTGGCTCATGATCCGCTTCATGCTGGTGATGACCGCCGCCGTGTTCATGATCGTCGGCATGACCAAGGGGAACTGGGTCGACGCCCTCCTCTTCGGCCTCTCCATCGCCGTCGGCCTCACCCCGGAAATGCTCCCGATGATCGTGACGGTGAACCTCGCCAAGGGCGCCCTCACCATGGCGGCCAAGAAGGTGATCATCAAGCGGCTCCCCTCGATCCAGAACTTCGGCGCCATCGACATCCTGTGCACCGACAAGACCGGCACCCTGACCCAGGACAAGGTCGTCCTGGAGAAGTACGTCGACCTGACCGGCCGCACCAGCGAGGACGTCCTCACCTACGCCTACCTGAACAGCCACTACCAGACGGGGCTTCGCAACCTGATCGACCGCGCCATCCTCGACCACACCGACATGAACGTGCAGCTCTGCCGCCTGGTGGACGAGCTCCCCTTCGATTTCCAGCGCCGCCGCATGTCGGTGGTGGTGGACTTCGAGGACGACCACGTGCTGATCTGCAAGGGTGCGGTGGAGGAGATCTACGAGTGTTGCAGCCACTACCAGATCGGCGAGGAGGTCTACCCCCTCTTCGACATGATCAGGGACAACCTCTTCGAGGAGGTCGAGCGCCACAACCGCGACGGCTTCCGCGTACTCGCCATCGCCTACCGCGAATTCCCGCGCCAGAAGACCCAGTTCGAGGTGAAGGACGAGTCGCAGATGATCCTTTTGGGCTTCATCGCCTTCTTCGACCCCCCGAAGGCCCAGGCCAGCGAGGCGCTGGGCCTTTTGCAGGAAGCGGGGGTGCGGGTCAAGGTGCTCACCGGCGACAACGGCCTGGTCACCCAGAGGGTCTGCACCAACGTCGGCCTCAAGGCGGACCGCATGCTGACCGGCGCCGAGCTCTCCCGTGTCAGCGAGGATGAATTCGCCCAGGTGGTCCAGGACGTGGACGTCTTCGTGAAGCTCTCCCCCGCGCAGAAGGAGCAGATCGTGCGCAGCCTGCGCGCCAGCGGCCACGTGGTCGGTTTCCTTGGGGACGGCATCAACGACGCCCCGGCACTGAAGGCCGCCGACGTCGGCATCTCGGTCGACTCCGGGGTCGACGTCGCCAAGGAGACCGCCGACATCGTGCTCCTGGAGAAGAGCCTCCTGGTCCTCGAGGAGGGGATCATGGAGGGGCGCCGCGTCTTCGCCAACATCGTCAAGTACATCAGGATGGGAGCCTCCTCCAACTTCGGCAACATGTTCTCCGTGATGGGGGCGAGCTACCTGCTCCCCTTCCTCCCCATGCAGCCGGTGCAGATCCTGACCAACAACCTGCTCTACGATTTCTCGCAGACCGGCATCCCGACCGACCGCGTCGACCCGGAACTCATCGCCAAGCCGCTCAAGTGGAACATCGAGAACATCAAGCGCTTCATGTTCTGCGTCGGCCCGATCAGCTCGCTCTTCGACTACGCGACCTTCGCCCTTATGTGGTATGTTTTCGGCTGCGCCGCCTACAACGCACCGGGCGTCAGCGCGCTGCAGCAGGAGGGTTTCGCCAAGCTGTTCCAGACCGGGTGGTTCGTGGAGTCGCTTCTGACCCAGACCCTGATCGTGCACATCATCAGGACCCGACGCATCCCGTTCTTCGGCAGCTGCGCCTCGCTCCCCATGACCCTGACCACCCTGGGCATCATGGGCATCGGCGTCTGGCTCCCCTACTCCCCCTTCGCCGCGGCGCTCAACCTGGTGCCGCTGCCGCCGGTCTACTGGATCTGGATCATCGGTTTCCTGTTGACCTACTCCGTAATGACCCACTTCGTGAAGACCTGGTTCTTCAACCGCTTTGGAGGTGACTGATGGATAGCTTGCTCGACGCACTACAGGAAGGACGTCTCCTCGAGATACCCGACGACTACGACAAGGAGGATGCGCTGCGCTTTCTGGCCCACATCCTCGAGGCCGTGCCGTCGCTGCCGCCGGACACCGACGTCGCCGGCCTGATCCTCGCCAAGGAGGGGACCGCCAAGACCGCCCTGGGCAAGGGGTGGGCCTGCCCGGACGCCCGCGTCCCCTTCGAGGAGGACTTGATCTGCGTCGTCGGCTGGAGCCCCAAGGGGATCGACTACGGCTCACCCGACGGCAAGGCGGTCAAGGTGATCGCCATGTACCTGGTCCCGGAGAACCAGCGCAGCAACTACCTGCGCGAGGTCTCCCTCCTTGCCAAGGCGCTGGAGATCTACCCCGAGATCGAGCGGCTGAACGCGGCCGACAGCCTGAACGACATCCGCGACCACCTGCTCGACCTGATCAGCACCACCAAGGGGACCGTCGGCCCCGACTCGCGCGCCCGGATGATCCGCCTGCAGGGGAGGGCCGCCGCGGTGGAGCCCGCCCCCTACGACCTGGCCAACCTGGTCGTTGAGCCGATCACCATCCTGGTGGGCGACGGGCTGAAGCCGGTCGTGCTCGGACACGACCAGGCGCTCGTCGAACTGTTGGAAGGGTTCCCGGGGCTGGCCCAGGAGTTGACCGGGCACAGTGCCTTCAATACCGGCGGCTGGCGCATCGTCAAACGGAAAGAGGCCTCCTTCACCGGCGAGCGCCTTCTCGTCGACTGCCTCGCCCTCAGGACTTCCGGAAAATAAACGTCGAGCCACAGGCTTGGCCGTCTCAGCTCACCGACAAACCCCGCTTTCACGAGCGGGGTTTTCTTTTTGTTCCTTTTGGGGTTGATTGTCCTCAGACGTGCCTCTTCATTGAGCGAATATATCCAAAGTTATAGACGGTTTATACCTGGATATATATTCAGTATTCACGATTTTTGTCATATACGTAGGACAATCTCTCGGCACCACTTGCCATTTATTCCTATGGAGGGCAGAAATGAAAAAGATATTTGTAGCAGCCTTGGCAATGCTCGCGTGCCTGGCCGGCAATGTGACCGGCGCATCCGCTGACGTAACCGGCGATTTCAAATTGGCGAGCGCGACCTACACCAACCCCGGCGACGCCACCGGCGGCGACGTCACCCTCACCGGATCCGTCAACAACGGCGCCATCCAGAGCGGCAAGTCCGTCGTCGTCGACTACTCCTTCGACTACTCCTTCGAGTACCAGATCGTCACCGAGACCGGCACCGTGGTCTGCGCCAAGAAGAAGCATAACGGCGAGATTCAGATCATCGGCGAAGGCGCCTGCACCAACAAGGAGTTTGCCGAGGACAAGGCTTTCAATATCGACACCACCGTCAAGACGACACAGAAGCTGTCTGCCTCCGGCATGAAGGCCGTCAAGGCCCCGACCGTCACCAAGGACGGCCGCCTCAACCCCAACGGCAAGATCACCGGCTACGACTGGAACGCCGTCTACTCCATCGTGCCGCTGGACGAGATCGTTGACCCGGCCCTCATCCCCACCGGGGCCACCCTGGTCTCCGGTTCGGTCAAGATCACCGGCGTTTCCTACTCGGCCTATCTGGTCGACCCGACCGGCGCACAGATCGCTGACACCTTGGTTTCCGGCACCCTGTTCCCGGCACCGTAAGCGTCTCACGTTCGTCAACTCATGACAAAGGGGCAGCCGTCTCAGCACGGCTGCCCCTTTGTCGTTGGATGCGGCTCTTTCAAGATGACGCCTTTGTCATCCGTTTGTCATTTGATTGCAAGTTATTCTCTTTTAAAATATCTTCTTCCCGTCACGAAGGGGGACCGGCACCTGCGGAGCCAATCCCCGGCGGTCCAAAAGGAGAGGAAACTGATGTCAGAACTGAACGACTTGCAGGATCGGCTCGACACGTCCGAGGCCAGAAACGCCCTCAACAACTGGGTCGCCATCACGGTGGCGCTCATCTCGGTCTTCATGGCAGTCTGCAAGGTGAAGGACGACAATATCGTGCAGGCCATGCTGCAGGCGAAGTCGGACCAGGTGGACACCTGGAACGAGTACCAGGCCAAGAAACTCAAACAGCACCTGGCGGAGCTTGGGCTGAACCAGGTGGTGGCCCTGGAGTCCATGGCGCCCGGGAAGGTCTCGGCTCCCCTGGCGGCGCAGCAGAAGCAGTACGGCGACAACATCGCCCGCTACAAGGTGGAGGAAGCGAAGCTCGCCGACAAGGCGAACGCCTTCGGCAAGCAGTACGACGACCTCAACTACCGCGACGACCAGTTCGACCTCTCCGACGCCACCCTGGCGGTGTCGCTGGCCATGCTGGCGATCACGTCGCTCACCGGAAAGAGGAAGCTCCTCTACCTGGCGCTGGCGTTCGCCTTTTTCGGCGTCGTGATGGGGGTGGCCGGGCTGTTCGGACTGGCGCTGCACCCGACCGCCCTGGTAAAGGCCCTCTCCTAACCCCGCCGGCTCCCGGCGCGCCCCGCCTCGGTCGCGATGGTATCGAACAGCTCGGACACCATCGTGGAGAGGTGGCACCCCGACAGGAACTGGCAATAGCCGCGGTCATCGGTGATGATCCGCTTCTTGAGCGGCCGGTGCTCGCTCTCCGACAGCAGTTCATCGAGGGTCCTCCGAATGGTCTTCCCCTTTGGGAGCACCCCGATGTCCCGGCCGCACCCGGAGTCGTCCAGGGCGCAGACGTACCAAAGCCTCAGGGGGGCGAGCCCCGGGTCGGCCTCCAGGTGGCCGCTGGTCTTCACGAAGTTGATCACCTTGAGCGCCAGCTGCAGCTTGGCCATGTTGTAGCAGGACTCGTCCACGATGTTGCCATGCTCGAAGAAGGGGATCACGTGCAGCCACGGCTCCTGGCGCACCTGCTCCCCGGAAGGCTTCTGTTCCCTCCCCACCACGAAGAGCGCCCAGACGTACCCGGTGTAGAAGAGCCGGGAACTCGCCGGGTTGCCGATCACGCTGTGCCCCTCGTACTCGAGGATGAAGGCCTCGCGGTCCGGATTCAAAAGCTCCTGCTGCGCCCCGCAGATCTCACCCTGGAAGAAGCTGCTCGGGGGCCAGAGCCTCCCGGTGATGCTCGCGTGCAACGCGGGGTGGGCGGTGCTGTTCCGTCCCGCCACCGCCTTGCGCAGGTCCGCCAGCAGTTGCTCTTTTCTCTCGTCCCTCACCCTGACCCGCACCGAGCTGTTCTCGTCCCCGAAGCCGTACTGCAGCGTGACCGGCCCGGCCCACTGGTCGCAGCAGCAGATCGGCACGCTCGGTCCCCACAAAAGCCACAGGTTGAAGATGGTCATCTGCGGCGCCGAGAAGGCCCGGCTGGCCATCCGGTCGTAACATGAGATGATCGGGCCCCAGTCGTCGGCGAAGCGGGACATGAGCCCCGCCAGGAGGTTCAGCGGCAACAAAAAGCCGTGCTCGATCTTCACGCTGCAGAGAAAGGAGGCCTCTTCGTCCAGCGAGAGTCTCAACTGCGACACGGCGAGGAGGTACCGCTTGATGCCGTCCTTGGTGCTGTCGTCGTTCAGGCGGAAGGCATCCACCACCTCGATCACCGGCCCCTTCTCCTTTATCTTCAACGCCCCGAACTTGGCGCGGGTGGCGCGTTTCCACTCGGCCACCTCCTGACGGTAACCGGTGTCGTCGTACTGCAGCTGGTAGCGCTTGGTCCTGGGGTCGAAAAACCATCTCGGCTTCCGGCGCGGCTTGGGGTGCAGGAGTCTCAGTTCGAGCCAAAGCCGCATCTGCCTTCTGAACATGGCGGGGCGGAAGGGCCAGGCGGAGTCATAGCACGCCTTCAGGGTGTTCAAGACCGGGAGGTTTTCCTGGATGGAGAGGCAGCGCCAGACCAGGCGGATGGGGGGGAGAAAGAACCAGAGGAGGTAGAAGAAAGCGGTGGCTCCCGCGAGGACTATAGCGACAATTTCCTTGTAGCTTTCCATGGCGCGCCTCCGCTCTTTTATGAAAAACAGCCAACAAAGTGTAGCGACCACGTCGCCTTTTTCAACGATCCGCCGCCCCCCCTGTGCCTTTCCGGGCACCTCAACTTTTCACTCAACGTGCCGATACGTATGATGGCAGCATCCTCCACTTTATCGTTGCAAGGACGCCGTAAGCGATGAAACAACGCCTGATACAGAAACCGGCACTGGCATTGCTGGTCGTCATCTGCACCTGCCTGTGCGGACTCGTCTTCCTGTTGGCCTATCAACAGGCCAGGGAGTCCGCCATCTCCAGGCTGCACGACGAGCAGATGATCCACGCCAAGCAGGCGGCCCAGGGGATCCAGGATTACTTCAGCACCTGGACCGGGATCCTCAGTTCCATGGCGCGCATGAAAGCGATCGCGGACGCGGACGCCTCGGGGCGGCAGCAGATGGAGTTCTTCTACGACGCCCACAAGGAGCAGATCCGCTCCTTCACCCGGGTGGACGAACAGGGCATCGTCCTGGTCAGCATCCCGCAACGCGGTGCCGCGGGGAGGAACATCGCCTCGCAGAAGCACGTGCAGGAACTGTTACGCACCCGCAAGCCGGTGGTGAGCGACGTGTTCAGGGCGGTGCAGGGATACGACGCCATCGCCCTGCACGTGCCGGTCTACGAGGGGAACCGCTTCAAGGGGAGCATCGCCATCGTCATCAATTTCCAGAACCTCGCCAAGCGCTACCTCGACGTGATCAGGATCGGCAAGACCGGCCACGCCTGGGTAATCAGTCGCGACGGGACCGAGCTGTACTCCCCGATCCCCGGACACAGCGGCCAGAGCATCTTCGTCAACGGCAAGAACTATCCCTCCCTGCTCGCCATGGCCCGGCGGATGCTGCAGGGGCTCTCGGGCGCCGCGACCTATACCGCCCCGGCCGGAAGGGACCCGCACGCCCCGCCTGCCCGCCAGCTCGCCGTCTACCACCCGATAACCATGGGCAACACCTTCTGGTCCATCGCCGTGGCCTCGTCGGAACGTGAAATCCTGGCCTCGCTCGCCGCGTACCGCAACCGCCTGGTGCTGGGAGTGCTGATCCTGCTGGCGGGAGGGGTGGCGGTTTCCATGTTCGTGGCCAGGGCCATGGTGATCGTCAAGGAAGAAGAGGCGCACCGGGAGGCCCGGGACGAGTTGCGGGCGAGCGAGCAGAGGTACCGCGACCTGTTCGAGCACAACCCTGCCCCGATGCTGGTCTACGACCGGGGCACCATGGAGATGGTGGCCGTCAACGAGGCGTTCCTGATCGCCTACGGCTACACCATGGACGAGGTGCTCGCGCTGCACCTGCCCGACCTCTACCCGGAGCGCGAGAAACGCAGGATCACCGAGGTGGCCGCGCGCCTTTCCGGCCACACCTACGTCGGCGAATGGCACCACCGCCGCAAGGACGGCAGCGAGTTCCCCATCGTGGTCACCTCCCACGACACCGTGTACAAGGGGAGGACCTGCCGCATAGCCGTCATCACGGACATCACCGAACGCAAGAAGATGGAAAAGGCGATCGAGGAGGAGTCCCAGTTCAACCGGATCCTCCTGGAGCAGTCCCCGGACGGCATCGTCATCATCGATCCGGCCACGGCCGGCTTCATCAACTTCAACAGCGCCGCCTGCCGGCAGCTCGGCTACAGCCGGGAAGAATTCGCGCAGCTCTCGGTATTCGACGTGGAGGCGCGGGAAACGCAGGAGGAGACCCGCGGGCGCATCGCCGAGATCCTCGCCAACGGCAGGGGGAGCTTCGAGACGCTGCAGCGCACCCGCAGCGGCGAGTTGAGAAACGTCGAGGTGAACGCCCAGATCGTCAACATCCAGGATCACCCCGTGTACTACTGCATCTGGCGCGACGTGACCGAACACAAGAAGCTGGAGGAGCAGCTCCGGCAGTCGCAGAAGATGGAATCGGTGGGACGCCTGGCCGGCGGGGTGGCGCACGACTTCAACAACATGCTCGGTGTCATCATCGGCTCCGCCGAACTATGCCGGCACCGGCTCCCCGAGGACAGCCAGGTGCAAAAGTACCTCGAGCACATCCTGAAGGCCGCGCAGCGCTCCAGCGAGATCACCCGGCAGCTGTTGGCCTTCTCCAGGAAGGAGATCGTCTCCCCCAAGGCGGTGAACCTGAACAGCCAGATCATCGATGCCGAGAAGATGCTCTGCCGCCTGATCGGCGAGGACATCCGGCTCACCTTCAAACCCGCCACCTCGATCTGGACCGTGCTGATCGACCCGTCCCAGGTGGACCAGATCCTCATGAACCTTTCGGCCAACTCGCGCGACGCCATGCCCGACGGCGGCACCCTAAACATCGAGACCGCCAACGTCCGCCTCGACGCCGCTTACTGCCGACACCACTCCGGCTGTTCGCCGGGCGATTACGTGAAGCTGACCGTGAGCGACACCGGCATCGGCATGGACCGGGACACCCGGGAGCACATCTTCGAGCCCTTCTTCACCACCAAGGGGCTGGGCGTGGGGACCGGGCTCGGGCTCGCCACCGTGTACGGCATCGTTTCCCAGAACAACGGTTTCATCACCGTCTACAGCGAGCCGGGGCAGGGCACCGTGTTCACCATCTACCTGCCGCGGCTCCCGGACGCCGAGGCCGATGCGGAAGAGATCGACATCGCCATCCCCTCCACCGGCAGCGGCACGGTGCTCCTGGTGGAGGACGAGGAGATGCTCTTGTGGACCACGACCAGGATGCTCGAGGAGATGGGGTACACCGTGATCCAGGCCCAGAGTCCGGCGCAGGCGATCGAGATCTGCGGCAAGGGGGAGCGTATCGACCTTGTGCTGACCGACGTGGTGATGCCGGGGATGAACGGGCGGGAGATGGCGGAGCGGATCAGGGCGATCCGCCCGGAGGTGAAGGTGCTCTTCATGTCGGGCTACACCGCCGACATCGTGGCGCAGCGCGGCATCGTCGAGGAGGGGATGCACTACATTCCGAAACCCCTGGACGCGAGGAAGTTGAACGAGAAGATCGCGCAGATGATGGCGGCCTGAGGCCGCTGCGGCGCACCGCTCCTCTCCGCTCCACCCCTCCCCTAGGCCCGGATTAGCCTCGAGACTCCCCGCCGCCGGGGAGGCCTTTTCCCACCAGGTACCCCTAGCCGGGTGCTCCCGGCGCCGCTTCCCTGTCCAGGATGTCCCTGACCCGCCTCAAAAGCTCCAGCGGCTGCACCGGCTTCATGATCAGTTCGGTCCCGGCATCTACCGAATCGCGCAGGTAAACGAAGTCGCGGGTGTAGCCGCTGGTGAAGGCGACCTTCACCTCCGGGGCGATGGCCCTGATGGCGTCGCAGGCCTCCCTGCCGTTCATCCTCGGCATGATCATGTCCATCAGCACCAGGTCCACCCCGCCCGCCTCGCGAAACTTCTCGACCGCATCCAGGCCATCCTCGGCCAGGATCACCTGGTAGCCGTACTCGGCCAGGATGCTCTCCAGCATTTCGCGCAGGACCGGCTCGTCCTCGGCGACCAGGATGGTCTCGGAGCCGGCCTTGGGAGGATCGTAGCTCCCCCGCTGTTGCTCGGCCGACTCCGCGCTCTCCATGAGCGGCAGGTAGATCCTGAAGGTGGTGCCCAGGCCAGGCTCGCTGTAGACGTTGATGAAACCGTTATGCTGCTTCACGATGCCGTACACGATGGACATGCCGAGGCCGGTCCCCTTCCCCTGTTCCTTGGTGGTGAAAAAGGGCTCGAAGAGCCTGGACCGGGTGGTCTCGTCCATGCCCAGGCCGGTGTCGGAGACCGAGATGACCGCGTAGACCCCGGGCTCCACCGCGTCGTGAGGCATCAGGTGGCGCTCCTCGATCACCTGGCGCGTGGCCTCTATGGCCAGCACGCCCCCCTTGGGCATGGCGTCGCGGGCGTTGGTGGCCAGGTTCATGAGCACCTGCTCGATCTGGCCGCAGTCGACGTTGACGGGCAGGGGCGTGACGCTTACCAGCGGCCTGAGCTGGACGTCCTCGCCGATGACCCGGTTCAGGAACTTCTCCACGTGCAGGATCACGTCGTTGAGATTCACCACTTCGAGCTTCATCACCTGTTTGCGGGAGAAGGCCAGCAGGCTCGCGGTCAACTGTGCCCCCTTGTCCGCCGACTCGAGGATGTGCTCCACCTTCTCCTTTTGCTGGGGCGCGAGCAGAGCGTCCGCGGTGAGCATGGAGCCGTACCCCATGATCACCATCAGGATGTTGTTGAAATCGTGGGCGACGCCGCCGGCGAGCTGTCCGATGGCTTCCATCTTCTGCGACTGCCGGAGCTGCTCCTCGAGCTTGTGCCGCTCGGTGATGTCGTCCTTCAGGATCAGGTAGTGGGTCACCTCCCCCCCTTTGTTGCAGATGGGCGAGACGGTGATCCGGGCCCAGAAGGGCGCGCCGTCCTTTCTCCGGTTCATGAGCTCCCCCTCCCAGGGGGTGCCGGCGGCGAGGCAGGCCCTGAGCTCGCTTTGCGCCTGGCCGGCGTCCTGCTGCGCGGCGAGAAAGATGTCCGCGGGCTTGCCGACCACGTCCTGCGCCGCGTACCCCGTCATCTCGATGAACCTCGGGTTGACGAACTCGACCACCCCGTCCCGGTCCGTGATGCGGATGGACACCGGACACTGTTCGACGGCGTGCGACAGCTTGAGGACCTGTTCCTCGGTATGGCGGCGATCGGTCAGGTCGTCCACCAGGGCGATCAGGTAATCGGGAGCCCCCCTGCTGTCCAGGGAGACCGATGAGGTGAGCCGACTCCAGCGCGCCCCCCTGGGGGTGGGAACGGAGGCCTCCCGCACCACGACCCGGCCCGGCGCCGGCAGCAGTTCCTCGGCGTCGAACTCGGCGAACCAGCAACGAAAAGGCTGGCCCAGCAGTTCCGCTTCCGTTCTCCCCAGGAAATCCTGCAGCTGGCAGTTCGCCCTCAGCACCTCGCCGTGCAGCTGGAGGTGGGCGATGCCCAGCCCCGCCTGCTCGAAGGTGCTGCGGAAGCGGCGCTCACTGTCGATCAGCTTGCGGCGCGTCTGCACCGACTCCAGCGCGTTGGCCAGGGTAAGGCGGATCTCGGTCTCGTTCCACGGCTTCTTGAAGTAGTAGTAGATCTGGCTGCGGTTGATGGCATCGATGACGGCCTCGATGTCCGCGTAACCGGTCAGAATCATACGGGCGTTGTGGGGATAGGCCTCGGCCACCTTCTCCAGGAACTGGGTGCCGGTCATACCCGGCATGCGCTGGTCGGACACGATCAGGGGGATGTCCTGGTCCTCGAGCAGCAGGAACGCCTCATGTGCCGTCTCCGCTATCAACACCTCATAGGTATCGCGCAGCAGCGCCCGTAACGCCACCAGGTTGGGGCGCTCGTCGTCGACGTAAAGGAGTTTGGGTTTGGCGGCTTGCGGCTCTTCCATGACGTCACTTCCTTTCCTAGGCTTCAAACTGCGGCAGCACCACCCGGAACAGGGTCCCCTGCCCGGCCCGGCTCTCCACCTCGATGCTCCCCTGGTGGTCGCGGATGATGCCGTGGGAGATGGCGAGCCCGAGGCCGACGCCCTTCCCCACCTCCTTGGTGGTGAAGAAAGGCTCGAAGAGGTGCGGTCTGACCTCGTCGCTCAGGCCGGTGCCGGTGTCGGCGATCTCCACCACGGCGCAGCAGCGCCCGTCGCGCTCCTGCATCCTGGTGCTGATCCGGATCTCGTCGTCACCCGCGGGAGCGGACTTGGCGTCGATGGCGTCCACGGCGTTGCCCAACAGGTTCATGAACACCTGGTTGAGCCGTCCCGGCTGGCACAGCCACAGGGGGAGGTCGCCGTAGTCGCGTTCGATGCGGATGTGGTCCTTGTAGCGGTTGTGCAAAAGCAGCAGCGCCGCATCCAGGCACTCGTGCAGGTTGACGCTCTTTCTGTCTGCCTCGTCCAGGCGGGAGAATATGCGCAGGCTGGCGACGATCTCGGCGGCCCGGTTGGCGCCGTAGCAGGCGTTACTGACCAGCTCGTTCATGTCCTGGCGCAACTCGCCCGGGTGGTTTTGGCTGCTCCAGTGCCGGATGCGCCGCAGCGCCTCGTCGGGCGCCGTCCCGGAGAGGTCCTGGCACAGCGCCATCAGCTCGTCAACCGGGGCCACGGTCTTTTGCAGCCCCTGCACGCTGGCAGAGATGAAATTGAGGGGGTTGTTGAGTTCGTGGGCGACGCCGGCGGTCAGAAGCCCCAGCGCCGCCATCTTCTCGGACTGCACCAGGTGCGCCTGCGCCCGGGTCAGGTCCCGCAGCGTCTGTGCCAGGACCCCGTTTTGCCGCTCGAGCTCGGCGCGCATGCGGGCCAGTTCGAGGTGGGTCTCCACCCGGGCCAGCACCTCCAGCGGCTGGAACGGCTTGGTGACGTAGTCCACCCCACCCTCCTCGAAGGCGCGCAATTTGTCCGCGGTTTCCACCGCCGCCGAAACGAAGATCACCGGGATGCCGGCCAGCCGCGGGTCGCCCTTCAGTTCCCGGCAGACCTCGAAGCCGTTCATCTCGGGCATGTTAATGTCCAGCATGACCAGGTCGGGGACCTGGAGCCGCGCCGCCTTGATGGCCAGCCGGCCGTTGATGGCGGCCCGGACGGTGTAGCCGCGCTCCTGGATGATCGACTCCAGCAACTGCAGGTTGGCCGGGGTGTCGTCGACCACCAGGATATTTGCTCTGCTCTTTGTCATTTCCGCTCCCTGTCGCTTGGCGGGGCGTCCCCCGTGTCACCCCTGCCGCTCTCCCGCTCCCGCCTGCGCGACCAGCTCCTCGATCAGGTCGAAACGGTAGCTCTCCGCCAGCCCCCGCAGCCTCCGGGCCACCCCGGGGGCGCTTTGCGCCACCGACTGCAACAGCTCAAGGAGCGAGTTCTTGTCCAGCGCCCGGGCAGCCGCGGCGAGAAGCTGGCACAGTTCCAGCGGCAAGCGCGCCAGCTCCTGGTCCAGTTCCGCCGACGCCGGTTCCGGCTGTCGCTCCATGCTGCCGCCATCCGGCCGGCTCCCGAGGGCAGCCGCCAGTTGCTGGGCGGTGGCCTGGTCCAAGGGAAGGATGAGGCGGAAACAGGAGCCCGTTCCGGGTGTGCTCCGCACCGTGAGATCGCCGCCCAGAAAACGGGCGTACTGCCGGCTGATGGTCAAGCCGAGCCCGGTCCCTCCCAGGTCCGCCTCCCCCACCCGCCCCTGTTCGAAGGCGTTGAAGATCCGCTCCTGGTCCTCGGGCGCGATGCCCGGCCCGCTGTCTTCGACCTCCACCTCCAGCCACTGCCGACCGTCGCGGGCGCCGGTGCGGCTGCGCACCGAGACCCCTCCCTCCCGGGTGAACTTGATGGCGTTGCCGATCAGGTCGCCCAGCACGTGGCGGATCTTTTTCTCGTCGCCCGCCGCGTAGCGCGGCAGTTCCCCCGCCGGTTCGTGCATCAGCTGCAGGTCCTTCGCGCACGCCTTGTCGCGAAAACCCGCCACCACCTCCTCCAAAAGCGCGGGAAGCTCAAAGACGCCGTGCTCCACGCTGGCGCTCCCCGACTCGATCCTGGCCACCTCGATCACGTCGTTGATCAGCGCCAGGAGCTGTTCGCCGGAGCGGTTGATGATCTCCAGGTTGTGGCGGCTCTCCGCGGTGAGGGTGGCATCGTGCAGGGCGATCTGGCTGAAACCGAGGATGGCGTTCAGCGGCGTGCGGATCTCGTGGCTCATGTGAGCCAGGAAGATGCTCTTCGCCCGGCTCCCCACTTCGGCCCGCTCCTTGGCCTGCGACAGCGCCTCGATGGCGGCCTCCAGCTTGCCGGTCCTGTCCTTGACCCGTTCCTCGAGATGGGCGTTCAGTTCCCGCAGGGTCGCCTCGCTGGAGCGCAGTTCCGCGGTCCTGGCCAGGACCAACCGCTCCAGGTCCTCGCGCTGCGCGTAGAGCCCGCGGAAGTACAGCCCAAGGAAGATGCTGAGCAGCGCCCCCGCCGGCAGCAGCAGCCAATAGGCCACCGGCGCGTTGCGTTCGAGGTACTCCGCGCTGGGGACAAGCCTCATCCCCCACCGGCGCCCGCCGAACTCGAAGGTCCTGACCAGGGTCCGGGAGGGGGGGAGCAGCGGTGCGTACCACGCCGCGCCCCCCGGGCGCCGCGCGCTCCAGCGGTAGAGCAGTTGTTCGCGTTGTGGGGCGGAGAGGTCGAGCAGGTCGAAATCGAGGCCGGACGGGGTCGCGTCGCCGAAGGTCGCCTGCAGGAGCTTCTCGATGTTGAGCACGGCCACGGTCGCGCCCTGAAACGTCCCCCTGCGCTCCGCCACCCCGCCGGGGGGGAGCCCCCCCGCATAGACCGGGTAAAAGACGAGGACGCTGTGGGTCGAGGTGCGATCCTGCACCAGCTTGATCCGTTCCGTCGACACCGGTTGCCCGGTGTCACGCGCCCGCTCCAGCGCGGCGAGCCGCACCGGGTCCGATCCCACGTCGAAGCCGACGGCCTTGCCGTTGTCCGCCATCGGCTCGATGTACCACACCGGGTAGTAAAAAGGGCGCTCCCCTGCCGGGACGCGCACCCCGCTCGCGCCGCGCTCGGTAAGGGCGAAACCGGGGTTCACCTCCCTGCGCCCCCGCTCCTCGAAAGGCACCCTCTGGGTGCGCGCCACGGCGGGATTCCAGGACAGCGCCTTGATCTCGGTGCGCTCCTTCAGAAAGGGACCGGTGAAGGAGGCGAACTCGCCCCTGCTCACCTCCTTGCTGGAGACGAAGTGGTTGCGCAGGGCCAGGAGCACCAGCCGGGTGTCATCGACCTTGTTGCCGAAGGTGTCGGCACAGTTGGCGACGTCACGTTCCAGGCGCGAATCGAAGGAAGCGAGTTCCGAGCGCCGCACCAGGAAGAAGAGCACCAAGGTGACCAGCAGCCCCGACAGCACCACCGCGGGTACGCTCCAGTGCGTCCGGCGCCGGCTCAACCCGGTTCTCCCGGCGCGGAAGGTTGCAGCAGCGCCTCCTCGATCAGGTCGAAGCGATAGCTCTCGGCATGGCCGCGCAGGCGTGCGGCGGCCTCGGGGGCGACGGCGGACAGTTCCGCCAGCAGCGCGACGAGCAGCGCCCGGTCCAGCTCCCTGGCCGCGGCGAGCAGCGCCTCGCGCAACTGCGGGGGCGCCGCCCCCAGCGCCGTCGCGAGCCCATCTTCCAGAAGCTCATGCTCCCGCGCCGGCGGCGCGGCTTCGGCGACGTCATAGACGAACCGGGCCGGGAGCAGGCGGGCGATCTTCTCCAGCAGCTCCTCCTCGCGAAACGGCTTGCGCAGGAAGTCGTCGGCCCCCGCCTCCATCACCTCGCGCAGCTGTTCTTCGAAGACGCTGGCCGAGACCGCAATGATAGGGACCTCCTTTCCCTCCGGCAGGGCCCGGATGTGCCTGGTTGCCTCTCGGCCGTCCATCACGGGCATCACCACGTCCATGAGGACCAGGTGCGGCGCCTGGGTCTTGAAAGCCTCCACCGCCTCGGCCCCGTCCTTACTCTCGATGGTCTCGAACCCCACCGGCCCCAGCATCTTCACCAGGATCTCCCGGTTGGTGTCGCGGTCATCCACCACGAGCACCCGCCATCCCTGCTGCCCCGCCTGAAGGCGCGCAATGCGGGGCACACCGCCCGGTGCGGCCGGCACCACGGGGCGCTCCGCCTCGGCCAGGGGCAGGACCAGGTGGAAGCAGGCCCCATGTCCCTGCACGCTGGTGACGGTCAGGTTTCCCCCCATCAGGTGGGCGAACTGGCGGCTGATGGCGAGGCCGAGCCCAGTCCCCCCCTCGGTCCTCCTCCCCACCTCCGCCTGCTCGAAGGCGCCGAAGACGTTCTGGACCTCCTCCGGCGCGAGCCCCGGCCCGCTGTCCTCGACATCCAGTTCGAGCCACACCTGCCCCTCCCGCTCGGGGGTCCGCGCGCGCAGCGACACTCCCCCCTTATCGGTGAACTTGATGGCGTTGCCGAGCAGGTTGATAACGATCTGGCGCAGCTTTCCGACGTCGCCGAGGAGGTACCGGCGCAGGCCCGGATCAAGTTCGAGCACCAGCTGCAGTCCCTTGGCCCGCGCCTTCGGGGTGAGCATCTCAGTCTCTTCCCCGAGCAGCCCCGCCAAGTCGAAAGGCGCCGTCTCGACGGTCATCCGTCCCGACTCGATCTTGGCCATGTCCAGGACATCGTTGATCAGGGCCAGCAGGTGCTCGCCGGAACGGTTCACCGTCTCGAGGTTGTGGCGGTTCTCCGGCGACAGCTTGGGTTCGTGCAGCACGATCTGGCTGAACCCCAGGATCGCGTTCAGCGGCGTGCGGATCTCGTGGCTCATGTTGGCCAAAAAGAGCGACTTGGCGCGGTTGGCGGCCTCGGCGCCCTCCTTGGCGACCGCCAGCTCCTCCATGGTGGCGCGCAGCTTCACGTTCGCCTCCTGCAGCGAGCAGGTCCGCTCCTCGATGCGCCGCTCCATCTCCTGGTTGACCAGTTGCAGCTCCCTGGTGCGCGCCTTGACCTGGTGCTTCAGGACCACCGCCCCCACCAGGGTCATCACAAGGGCGATCCCCAGCACCGGCCCCAGCATCTGCAGCCACAGCGGCAGTTTCCAGTCGACTTCTTCCGAAGTCCACCGTTTCATGATCACATAGTAAGCGGACTGGGGGTCGTTCTTCATCTCGGTCAGGTGGCGATCGATGGCTTCCAGCAACCGCAGCGTTTCCTCGGAACTGGGCTTTTGCGCCGCGAACAGGTAGGGGGCCGGATCGAACATGATCGGCGTATCCTCGAGGCCCGACTTCCTGGCGAACATCAACCCGTAGTAGCGGTTGGTGACCCCGGCGTCCACCTTACCCGAGGCGATCATCTGGAACTCCGTCTTGTAGCTTGAGACCGGGACCAGGGTCACGTTCAAGCCGAAACTCCTGGCCAGGCGGTCCACCGTCTCCAGTTGGATGGTCTTCTCAAGGCCCGCCACCCGCTTGCCGTTCAGATCCAGGATGGATTGAATGCCGCTCCCCTTGCGCGCGTAGACCTGGGACCAGCCGGACAGGATGGGAACCTTGTTGAAGGTGTAGATCTTTTCCCGCTCCGCCGTGTAGGCCACGTCCGGCATCAGGTCGATCTCGCCTTTCTTCAGGCGCTCCAGGCAATCGCTCCAAGTGCCGGAGACGTAGCGGATGCGCCACCCTTCCTTTTTGGCTATGTGCTCGATCAGGTCAATGAAGATGCCGGCCGGTCTGCCGGCATCGGAGGTGAAGATCTTGGGAGGATTTTCGTAGACCCCGAGCGTCACCGTCTTCTCGGAGGCGTCCGCGGATGCTCTAAGGCAGGTCAGGATCATCAGGAGGCAAAGGGCGAGCCACCCGGGGGGGATGGCGCAAAGGGGGCGAGTGAGGAAAAGGAACGGATTCTTCCAACGAGGCAGCTTATCGGCAGGGGGGGGAGCCGTCATGCGTGTCCTTAGCAACGGCCGCTTCAGAAACCTTGCCGTTTCTCTGTGGGTTTATCCAGAGTGCGCCAACCCCTCCACTGTCAGTAGAGGATATATGTTCAGTCAAACCAAAAGTAATCTCCCGGGTGCAATGTGTCACACCAGCGCCGGTATCCCACAGCGAAATCACGATGACAGTAAACTCCGCCCCGTAATGCCGCGGCACATCCTAGATAGTACATCAAAGTTGATTTTTTACAATTAAGGGGAAAAGTAAAAGTGTCATTCGAATCCGCCATCAGGAAGACGATCAATGGCAGAAAGTGTCCGGCCACCCATCCTGCCCGAACATCTTGAACGATGCCACCTTACCTGATCGATATATCAGGGAAGAAGGCGTCTGCGAGACCAAACGGGACTGTTCCAGCGGCTGCCCGTAGTCAGCGTTTGTCCCTTGCCTCCGTGGTGGCGGCTCCCAGCGAATCGAGGAGCGCGGCCAGCGCCTCGACCCCGAACGGCTTGGGGAGGGCCTTGACGAAGCCGTACTCCTTGAAGTCGGCCATGACCGGGTCGTTGGAATAGCCGCTCATCACCACGAGGCGTGCCTGAGGATCAAGCGCCAGGATCTGCTGGGCCGCCTCCCGCCCTCCCATCCCTCCCGGGATGGTGAGATCGGCCAGAACCAGGTTGTACGGCGACCCGTCCCGCAGCGCCCCCCGGTAAAGCTCCACCGCCTCCGCGCCGTCCGCACAGGTACGGACCTCGTGCCCCAGATGCTGCAGCATCCCCTCGGCCAGTTGCCGTATGACTTCCTCATCATCCATGACCAGTATGGAAAGCGGGGTGCCGTCCTCAAGCCCCGGCACCGCAGCCTCCGGTTCCCGCAGCTGGAGAGGCCTGCCCAGTGACGGCAGGTGGATGGTGAAGGTGCTCCCCTCGCCGACACGGGAAGCGACGCTGAGGCTTCCGCCGTGCCTTGTCACGATGGAGTACGCCGAGGCGAGCCCCAGCCCCCTCCCCTTGGGCCTGGTACTGAAGTACGGGTCGAAAACCTTCTTGAGAGAAGCCTCCGGTATCCCCTCGCCGTGGTCCGTGAAGTCGATGCGCAGGTACGGTCCCGGGGGGAGCTTGGCGGGATTGCCGACATCCAGAACGAGTTCGTTGGCCGTGATGTTCAAGACCCCGCCGTCAGGCATGGCTTGTGCCGCGTTGATGATGATGTTGCTGAAGGCCTGGCACATCTGCCCCACGTCGGCCTGGACCGCGCTCAGGGTCTGCGGGATCTCGACCACCCCCTTGACGTTGGAACCGCTCAGGGTGAGGGAAACGGCCTCATCGACCAGGAGCGCTACCGAGGTGACCTCCCGTACCGGCACTCCCCCCCGGGCGAAGGTAAGGAGCTGCTTGGCCAGGTCGCCTGCGCGCAGCGCCGCTTTCTCCGCCGCCTCCAGCAGCGATTGCGCGCCGTGCTCCGGCGCCAACTGCAGCTTGGCGAACGAGAGGTTGCCGAGGATACCGGTCAGGATGTTGTTGAAATCGTGAGCTATGCCGCCCGCCAGCACCCCCAGGGACTCCAGCTTCTCCATCTTCAGCCGCTCGTCTTCCAACGTCTTCAGCGCCTGCTCCGCCTTCCGGCTCCGGTCCCACTGCCGGCTGAAAACCATGGCGAGGGCGATGGTGATGGTCATGAAGACGAGCATGAAAAAGACGCCATCGTAAACCTCCCGGTACCAGTTGGCGAGGTAGTCGGAGGTGGCCAGCGCCACGAAGACGTAGAGCGGTTGCGACAGCGAGACCTTCCTGAACGAGTAGATACGGTCGCGCCCGTCGATGCTGCTTTTGGTCCGGTACGTCCCCGCGTCCTGACGTGCGGCGAGGAAAGCCTCGAACTGCGGCGAGTTGATCCTTACCCCAGGCGCATCGAGCGGTGGATTCAATTTCGGGTATCGTGCCAGCAGGGTCCGGTCCGCCGCGACCAGCGACAGCAATCCCCGCTTCCCGACGTTGACGGTGGCGAAGCTTTGCGAGAGGTAGTCGAGCGTGATGCCGGCATAGACAAGGCCGGCGAAGGAGCCGTTCGGGAAGTTTACTCTCCTGGACAGCACGACCATCCTCTTTCCGGAGATGCCCCCGACCAGGGGTTTGGAGATGACCAGCCCCAGGCCCGGGTTCTGTCGTTGCGTGGTGAAATAGTCGCGGTGGGCGAGGCTCTTGGTGGTGGCCGGCGTCACTTCCGGGCCGTACACCGCCAACCCGGCGGGGTCTGTGGCCCGCAGCGCAACCAGTTCGGGGAGCCTCTTTTGCTGGCGCACGATGAACTGGTTCAGTTCCTGCGGCGTCACCGCCCCGTTTTTAAGCTGGCGCTCGTACTCGTCGCAGACCGCGAGCAAGGCGACGTCTATTTTGGAGAAGATGCCGGAGATGTTGGCATCGAGGACCTTGGCCAGGTTCTGGGTGGTTATGGCGGTCCGGTCGCGGTGCGCCTCCCTGCTTTGTACCAGGGCGTAGGTTATCATTCCCGCCACGACAAGGTTCAGCAGCAGCACACCGGAAAAGAGGTGGCGCTTGAGGACATCGACTGACCAGCCTAAGGCTGTATCAGGCTCTGTATTTAGATTTTTCATATCCACACGCTCAAACTGCCGCTGTCAGTTGCTGTGCAGGAAATCACTCTCTAGTCCAGTATTTTGCTTCAACTTTGCCGTCATAGCAATGCGCCCGATGGAAAAACATGCGCGATCAAACAAAAAAAGAGGAAAGCCTTTTCAGGCGATCCTCTTTCCTTGAAACCGTACCCCCCCCCCCGCCGGCCCCTCACGGGACCTATTCCCGGGGGCGCAAAAGGTTGGAGTACTCGCGCAGCATCCACCGCCTGGGTTCGGCGGGGAGATCGAGGATGCCGGTGAGGAGCACCCGGTATCCCCAGCAAAGATCGGCGTCCTCGGCGACCTCGGGTTGGCCCCATATCTTCCCGAACTGCTCCAGCTTTTCCGGCGACAGCCGCCTCTTCATTTCCGCGAACAGGGCCTGGTAGGCCACCGCGGTCTGCTCCTTGGTGTTGGCCGGCAGGCGCGGCGACCGGGAGATCTCCGCGACCAGCGCCTTCTTGGTAAGACGCAGGTACAGCTGGGCATCCTCCAGCGGGAGGAGCTCCAGCCAGTGGTAGTCGAAGTTGCTGCCGGGGCGCAGCATGCCCGCGCAGTCGCGTTCGGGGAGCTTGCCGGCCATCGCGTTCATCACGCGCAGCAGCTCCTGGAAGTCATGCTCGGGGAGGCGCGTCAGCCCGCGCACCGCGTAGTCACCAGCAAGGGCCTTGCCGAAGGCGTCGTAATCGGTGACGTGGTCGGCGTTGTCCTTCAGCGAAGTGTAGAAAAAGTCGATTACCACCGGGTCCGACAAGGTCTCCCGCAGGTAGGACTCGAAGAGCCGGTGCATCTTCGTTCCCTTCTTGAAGGTGTTGTTCTTGTCGAGGAAGCCCTCATCCTTCAGGAGCTTCGCCATGGCCAGGTGGAACTCTTCGCGGCTCGCCGCCGGTTCACTCCCCTGCTCCACCTTCTTGGCCGGCGTAAGCGGCGCGACCGCCGCCCTGCCGACTCCGACCGCACTGAAAAGGGACAAAGCCACCAGACAGCAAGCGAACCTGTTCCATACCATGCTCTTTTCCCCTCTCATTTGCCCCGCGTCGTGAAACAGTCGGCGAGCCCCCCCGAACAACTCCGCACCCTCGCCCCTAAACGGCGCACGGGCCTCCAGATTCTCGCCGGTGAAAACCCGCCACGCCGAGCTCTTTTGGAAAGCGTCGACGGCGGCTCGGAGGGCTGCCGGGTACGGCGGCTTCTGCGGTCCCTTGGCGGACCGTTCCTATCCCTCTGCCGGATCCTTCTTTTTGATCAGGAAATAGCCGACCGTGAGGGCCAAAAGGATAGCGGCTATTCCCACCAAGGCCAGACCCGACAGCTCCTTTACATCGAGAATGATGACTTTCCTGGCAATGGCAATAATTGCGACGGACATGACTATCTGCGCATGATCGACAGATTCGGCCATGTAGGTCTTGGCGATGGTATCCAAAAGTTCGATACCTATCAGGACCAGCATGAAGAGGCCGAAAATGTCGAGCAACTCGTTGATGTCGAGCAGCAACACGGGTGGAGATATGATGTCCTGGATGATGATCCACGCGAGTTCCAGGGTGCTGAGCAGCAACACCACCGACATCAGGACCACGAGAACCATGATGATTACTCGCTCGAAACGCTTGATCACACGCAACATGCTGCCACCTCCTCTAACACGACGAACCTTCCCCGCATCGACGTCAGTATGGATCGACAGACCGGCAAACAACCAGTACCAGCAGCCATACTCAATGCACTAGTGCTATGACTGTATGTTCTTCATAAGCCGAAGACATCTTAGTTTCTCGTAACAGTAAAAACCATCTCAGTCAAGAGCTGCATCTGGAAACAAAAAAAGCCACCTACGAATTAACGTAGATGGCTTGTTTCTTTATGGTGCCCAGAGACGGAATCGAACCGCCGACACGAGGATTTCAATCTTGAACTCCGGGCGTTAACATACCGATGATATTTATTTTTTCTCAAGGAGTGACTACGTAGTCACGTCCCTCTTTATCACACAGCCGCTTCTCTTCTTTCGCTCGTCAATATCCAATACATAGTCATGGGCAGTGCCATGTGTACTACACTTCCTATGCCCTGAAAATTAATTAGACCTGCTTCTCCTGAGGTAACAGCAAAACGGCATCCCAGGGCTATAAAGATAGCGTTCAACAGTACAACGCAAAGAAGGCCAATGATGGTGATCCCCAGCATTTCCCAATCACCCTTTTTCTGCAGCGGCACCATCAGGCCGACGTACAAAGCAATGTTCACCTGCTCCAACATATACTCCAGGACGATACTTGCCCCGGGACGGCTGTAGACCATCACGTCCCCATCACGGATAATCGATGCTAAAGGGTCATCGTTCATTAGCCTGTAAAAAAAAGAACTCGCCTGTGCCATGAGGTCGCCGTAGACATCATGACAAAACAAAATCAATCCATAGACACCTATGGTACTGACGACAGTTAGCCCAACGCGCCATGCCGCCGACCTGGAGACGAAGAAGCGGCCATTGACCCATAGGGTCCACAGGGCAAATACGATGAGGGCGAAGCCTATCACCCAGAGATAGTCGTGAGCGAAATCAAATGCGCGCCTTGAGAAGGTACCAACGACGCCGGAGATGAGCAAACGGCAGGCATTGGCGAATACCACCGCTGGTACCGCGACGGCAAGACCGAACAATCGATAGGAGAGGCTGTGGCGGGTATAAAGGAGAATCGCCGTAGCCAAAATCGCCACATAGTCGACTGCGGTGCACTGGTTGATTATCCGCATGGCGAAGCCGTTTACTGTGAGAATATCGGCGTTACTGGTCATGGCAAAGCCCAGCACTGTACCAAGCGCCTTAGTGACCAGGATGGTCAGGTCACGAAATGCGATCTGGCAGGAAGCAGGGATGTATGCCATCAAAGCCGTCACAGAGATAACACAAAACATGAAGAGTACAGCAAAGGCGGAGCCAGGCTGCAGGGCTTCGTTATCGGAATTACGCAATAAAGGCATGGTTACTTGCGCATCTTCCAGAACCCGTATGCGGCAACCGCGACCATGGTTACGGCACTCATCTCGGCATTGCCTACTGGAGTGGAGGGGATGCTCGGCGGAGGAGGAGGGCCGGCCCAGCTTGCCGTGCAAATGCTGCCGAGGGCGATGGCTGCCATGATAAGATTTTCGGCGATTCGGTGAAGATTTCGTTTCATAGTTGGCTCCTTCTATGGTTGTTCAGCGGTAATGAAAAGTGTGGTTGTTTTGCCCGCCCCCGGCGCAGGGAAGATATACTCCCCTAGCCTCAGGTCCGTCTTCTTTCTACCTTCCCCCTCTATCAACATCAGCTTCAGCGCCGGGGGCAGAGAGGTCCCTTCAGCCTGGAGTTCCAGCTTAAGCGGGGTGCCTTTGGCCAAGCTGGAACTGATCACCAATTGCCACTTCTGGCCCTTGGCAGGGGAGCGAACATCCCCCTTCAGCTCCCTCAGGGCAGGATTCCATTCCGGCTGTGGAATGACGATGCTGATGTACGGCTCGCCCATGTCCGCATTCAAGTTGCCGGGGTAGATCGTGTCATAGGCGTTGTCGAAACCGTTATTTGCCTTAGGGTGCTCTCCAATGACAACGTAGTCGTAGAGGGCGCCGCTCGAGACCCTGATGGTGGCGGTCATGGGTTCAAAACCCATGGCCGCCACACAGGTAAGACTCAAGGTTGCAACTATCACTGCGAATGCTCTTACGATGTTCGGCCTCATCTTACTGGATCGTCAGGGTGTGGTTGACGGATTCCAGGTTGATCATCCAGTAACCTTTCCAAGGCTCTACTTGCGGGTTGTTGCCCAAGATGGTCCAGGAGTCGTAGGTCGTGCCGTTCCACCAGTAGATGCTGCCACCGATCTTGTTGGTGTTGATGGCGTCGGAAAGAGGGCTGCCATCTATGAGCCAGGTGGTTCCGATGTTGGTTTTGTTGGCGACGTTGGGATTGGCGATCATCGTCCAGCCCGGCTTCAGGGTCACGGTCACGCTGGCTGGGCCAGCTGCGCCACTGTAGGTGAGTAGGGTGCTGCTGCTGGATGCCTTGGCAAAATACCCCAAGCCAGGGGCAAGGGCTGTCACCGTTTTGTAAGAGCCCAACTGCGTTGTACTGCTCTCCGTCGTAGCGCCGGTGGGGAGCCACTCGTAGATGGAGCTGACCGGGCTGGCGAAGAAGCTTGTCGGAGCGATGCCGGTGGTGTTGTAAGGCACCGCAATGATGTTCCAGCCATTATAGAGCGGCGTTTTGACGCTGATCAGCTCCGTAGCCCCCTCCTGGTCGGAAGCTACCGTATAGGTGTAGATGGTGTTGGGTTTCAGCACACCATTGTCGGCGAAGCTCGTCTGGGTGCCGCTGTAGATGGACGTCGGCGCTTTGCCTCCCTCTGCACGGTAGACGGTAAAGCTGGAGCCCGGCTTCAGGCCGCTGAAGCTCGCTCCCGGTTGCCCCGTGGCGGTGACGGTGTAGGCGGCACTTTTGGCCGTTTCCAGCGTGGTGCCGTCTTTTGCGAAAAATTTGATCGTCTTGTTTCCGACCACAGGAATCGCCGCGCTGTAGACCGCGGAAGACGTGGAGGGGGTGCTGCCGTCGGTAGTGTAGTAGATGGCGGCGGACGGGGTGCTGACCTTTAGCTTCACCATCAGGGTGCCGCCGGCATACGTGCCTGCAGGCGGATATGCGGTGGTGGCCAGGATGGTTCCTGTAAAGTTCGGGTCGATCTTGAATGAAGCGGAGACGGTGCAGTTGCTGGTAATCCCGGCAGTGGTATATACGCTGCCGACCAGTGTCCCCCCGCAACCGGTGATGGAATTGACCATGTAGCCCTGGGACGGCGCCACCGCGAGAGCGAGCTGGTAGCCGCTATAGACTGCCTGGCTGACCGGGGTGACGCTCCCCCCTGCGCCCGCCGCTGCAGTAACCGTGTAGGAAACTGGCTGTTGCCCGGCCAGGGTGACCGACTGAGTCGCCCCTTGCGTTGCGTTGCCCGAGCCGTCCGCAGAAACCGGCGCCACATAGTAGGTAGTACCGGGAATCAGGTTATAGAGGGTGACGGAGTGATCCGTGCTTGTTCCGGCGATCGAAACCTGGGCCGTGAGGGTGAAAGGGGTTGTACCGTACTTGAGCACGGTAGTTGAGGGTTCATTGGTCGTCCAGGCGACATGGATCTGGCTGGAGTTCACGCCACTTGCCGAAATGGCGGAGATAACAGGAGGCGTGGTATCTGCCAAAGCGGCAGTTGTGAAGCTGTAGACCGAAGAGACAGTGGTGTTGTTGGACGGATCCGTGGTCTGCACCTTGAACTGATAGGTGGTATTAGGAGCCAGGTTGGTCAGAGCCACCGAATGGCCGGTCACCTGGACGATATCCCCAGCAAAGTTGGTCAGATTCTGGCCGGACACGCCAAAGTAAACCTGGGAGTCGGCGATCTCGTTGGTGGACCAGACGATGCGCACCATGGAGGACGTGATCGCTGTAGCCGCGGGAACGGCGGTGATGACAGGCGGCGTGGTATCAGGCAGCGAGGGCGTGGTGAAGCCGGTCCCGGCAGCGCCGATGACGGCATCACTCAGGATGAAGGCGGCATAGTTCAATGCCATCATGGTGGACGGTGTCCCCGCCGATGCCACTACCGTGTTGCCCGACATGTCGGTGCAGGAGACCTGCACGCTGTAGGATGTGTTGGGGGTTAGATTGGACAGGGTAACCTGGTGGTCATTGACCTTTTCGCTGTTGGACTTCTGGTTGCCTGTGGTGCCGTTAGGGCCGTAGTTTACAACGGTATCACAAGGTTTGTCGGTCTTAAAAGCGACCGTGGCGGCAGTATCGGTAGAGTAGATTATCGATGCGGCCTGGGTAATTACCGGTGCTTTGGTATCCGGATTTATGTCTGTGGTGAATGTATAAGTCTGACTGGTGGCGGTATTGCCGCTGGCATCTGTTGCCTGTACACGGAAGTAGTAGGTAGTACCGGGCAGCAGGCCGGTCAGCGGGCGGTTGTGCTTGGTAAGCAGTTGTGCCTTGGCGTCTGCTGTGCCGAATGATTCCGTAGTGCCGTACTGTATGGTGGAGCTTGACGGCTCGTCCGTCTCCCAGTAAAGCACAGCCGATTCATGGGTGGTGTTCTTTACGATCGGCGTCTGGATAAAGACCGGCGGCTTCATATCGGGCGTGGCCGATGTGGTGAAGGTTTTGGCAGTGCTCAGGGTCGGCCCATTGTTGAAGGCGTCCTTGGATGACACGGTATAGCTGTAAGTTTTCGTAGCAGCAAGTCCGGTAATCGTCACGGAGTGGTTCGTGGTCAGGCTGTTGTCAGACAGAACACCATAAACGGTGCCGTCATTCCAGGAGACACCGGTGGTGGCAGGCTCATCGGTCTTCCAGACTATTGTGGCGCCCGAATCACTGACATTAATGGCCATGGGGCCTTCGATGATCACCGGAGCTTTGGTGTCTGGCGCTGCAACAGTCGAGAACGAGATAACCGAGGAGGATGTGGGGCCGTTATTGGAGGCATCGGTCGCAGCAACTTTTACGTAGTACACCGTCTCCGCCGTAAGGCCCGTTAGTGTAACGCGATGACTGGTGGCAAGGGTAGCATCGGGTACGGTCAGGTTGGGTGCGCTCGAGAAGCCATATACAACCGAGCCGGTGGAGGGTTCGTTGGTAGTCCATTCCACCACCGCCGATGTATCGGTGATACTGCTCATAGTCGGACCCGTCAGGATCTCTGGCGGTGTTTTGTCCGCTGTCGGCTTGGTGGTAAAAGTTATGATCGAGCTTGTGGTCGGGCCGTTGTTGGCGGCATCGGTGGCGGTTATCTTGACGTAGTAAGTGGTGTTGGCACTCAAGCCGGTAAGCGACTGAGAGTGGGTTGCTGTAAATGCCGATTCCGGAACAGATGTACCAGTCGGAGGATTGCTGGTGCCATAAACCAATGCACCTTTGGCAGGCTCATTGGTTTGCCATTCGATGGTGGCAGTGGTGTCGCCGTATGATGAGACCGTCGGACCGGAGAGGATGATGGGGGCACTGGTGTCCGGCATCGAGAGAATAATGCTCTGCAGGATGTCCTTAGTTACGTTTAGGCCGTTGACAACCGTTTGGGCAAACCCGCTTCCTATTGGTGGGACAATTGTCATGGAATCGGCAGACGTTGACACTACAGTTATGCTGTAATTGCCCAGTGCGTCAGAGGTAACCGGCTCGAATTGGCCGTTCCATGTCAGATAATAACCTACGCTTTGACTGACGTAATGGCCCCACTCCTGAATTATTTTCACGTTAGATACAGGCACTCCGTTGTTGTCAGTAGTCTTACCACTTAGAGTAACAAACGGCATGGTGATGTTTTGTGTGGTATTGG
>NZ_JAHLME010000003.1 GCF_018919395.1 Geomonas azotofigens | reverse complement strand
GTTCTCCACGGTCTCCTGCTCGATCTTTTCGCGCTCCGCCGCCGGAACCTCGTGCTCCGGGGTCAGGAGCAGGTTCAGCATCCTCTGGGCCTCGCTTTGTGCGTACGCTACGTCTCTCATCATCACTGAATCTCCTTGTCGCTTCACATGAAGCATCTGGTGTAGAGCTATCAAATACCGCCTCTGTGCGTTGAATGGGGGAGGTGCTAGCCTCGTGAGTTCCTTTTCAACGCTTCGGCAATCTTGTGCCGCTTCTCCAGCGGCGTGCCGGAATTGTGCCTTGTTTTCATCTGCGCCGCCTTGAGCTGGAAGAGGGCGGCATCCCCGGCGACGTGTACCAGGGCCTCGGAGTGGCATTCCTTGGCGCAGGCCGGATCGCCGTCACAGAGGTCGCACTTGAAGGGGATCCCCTTGGCGTCCTGCTCGACCATGCCGTATGGGCAGGCGGAGACGCAGGCGCCGCATCCGGAGCACAGGTCGCGGTTGAGACGGACCACCCCGTCCGCGCCACGGAACATGGCGTCGGTAGGGCATGCTTCCAGGCAGTTTGCCTTGGGGCACTGGAAACAGATGTTGGGGACAGAGAAGCCGCGCAGCGGGAAGTTGGTCACGCGCATCCTGGCCTTGCTGGGTTGAAAGACGCCCTCCTTGTTGGCGGAGCAGGCGAGGGTGCACCTGTTGCAGCCGGTGCACAGATCCGGGTTGGCGAAGAGTTCTTTTTTCAAGGTCAGGTCTCCTATAGGGTCGTTGTCTCGAGGCCGAGGGCGGCCAGCTTACGCGACGAAGGGATCCCCTTGGCGCTCCAGTCGCGCAGTTCGTAGTAGGACTGCATGGCGCGGGCGAGGTCGGCACGGCTGAAGACGCGCCCCGCGTGGCGCCCCCCTTCGAGCGGTCGCTCCATGATCTTCTTGGGGAGCGTGTCGTCAGCCGCAGTAAAGCCGGCCGCCAGGTTGAAGAGCCTGCTCAGGGTCCAGATCCGCTCACCGGCCCGGTCCAGTTCCTCGGCGCTCACCGGTTCGCCCAGCCCTGCCGACATGAGGTCCGCCTCGATGGACGTGTTGACTGTGCCCCAGAAATCGCAGAAGCCGAGCGACCATTTGATCGAGTTGGCGTTTTGCGCGTCTACCACATCGGAGACCAACGCGTCGATATCGTGGGGGTCGGTGGCGAAGATGGGGAAGGCGCGCAGGTGGCAGGCACCGCGCTCGCTGGTCGCATAGGCGATACCCATGCCGAAGTTGCCGCGTGGCTCGTAGGCGGGCATCTCGAGCCCCTTCACCTCCATGCTGAGCTCTTCTGCGCCGTACTTGGCGGCTAGGTGCTTCGCCCCTTTGGCCAGGTCGCGCCCGCGCTCGGTGGAGAGGGTTGCGATCTCGTAGACGACCTTGAGGTATTCCTCCACCTGCCCGAAACGCAGGTTGAAGTCGTGGACGCCGTTCTCGGTCATCTCCATGGCGAGGCTTATGGTGCTGCCGCAGGTCATGGTGTCGAGCCCAAGGTCGTCGCACAGGCGGTTGAAGCGGATCACCGCCTCGAGGTCGTGGATCTCGCAGTTGGAGCCTCCCAGGCAGAGCGTCTCATACTCGGGTCCCTCAATCTCGGCGGAGTTCACCCGGGTGAACTTGCCGCAGGCCATCGGGCAGGACGCACAGGCGCGGTTGCCCAGCTTGGCAGCCTGGATGGCGTCGGAGTTGAGCCGCTCCTTCCTTCCGTTGAACCCCTTGGTGTAGTTCCTCGTGGGGTGGATCCCCATCTCGTTGGTCACCTCCACAAGGATCGGCGTGCCGTCGGTCTTGGCCCAAAGGTTGTCGTCGCACAGCAGGTCGTTTTTGGTGAAGTGGTCGGTGCGCTCCAGGAACCTGGGCATGTCGGCGACCCTGACCCCGCCGGTGCCGCGGCAGACGACTCCTTTCAGGTTCTTGCTCCCGAAGAGCGCGCCGGTCCCGCCGCGGCCGAACTGGCGGTAGGACTCGGAGCCGATCATGCTGTAGGTGATCATGTTCTCTGCGGCCGGCCCGATGGCGAGGGTCTTGGCCCCGTGGGCGCCGATGGCCGCTTCCATCAATTTCTCCGTTTCAAAGATCCCCTGGCCCGTCATGTGTTCGGCGCTCTCGATGCTGACCCGATCGTCATCGATCTTGAGGAAGACCGGGGAGGCCGCGCGCCCCTTGATGATGATGCCGTCGTAGCCGGCGTACTTCAGTTCCGGACCGAAGGAGCCCCCCACGTTGGACTCGAAGATGGTCCCCGTATGCGGGGACTTGGAGACCAGGCACATTCGGGAGGCGAGCGGCACTAATGTCCCGCACAGGGGGGCGGTCATGATGACCACAACGTTCTCCGGCGCGAGCGGGTCGATCTCGGGTGAGACCGCATCCGTGTAGTAGCGCAGCGCCAGCCCCCATGCTCCCCAGTACTCGCGGAGCCACTCGGCGCGTAACGGCTCAGTCGTCACCGACTCCGCGCTAAGGTCGACCACCAACATCTTTCCCATGTAAAGATTCATGTTCACCCCGTATTAAGTCTGAAATTGGATGCAGCGGGGCCGCCCCTGGAACACGTGCGCCCCTTGGTCGGCGCACTCGTGATAGCACAGGGCGTGCCACGAGGCGGAGCCGCTGCAGGGCACGCGGTGCTGCGGCGCCTGCCCCTGCAGAGGATAACGTGCAACATCGCGTTTTCTTTAGCTTCGTGCGGAGAAGCCTGCGCTTAGTTCCTGGAACCGGTCCTTTCCATGGGTCGCGCGCGACCAGCCGACCAAAGCGCGTTCCGGCATTGGATAATGCAGCGACGCATCCTGCCGGCAAGACGGCACGGGAACGCTACTAATGGGGCCTGATGAAAGGGTTGCTGCTTGGAATTGCTGGAATTAGCGGGAAAGACGGGACACGGTCGGGGAGGCGGCAGCGGTGCGGCGGCCGCGCCGTCAGGATGCGGCGCTGCATCAAGGATGCATGGCCACATCGCCGCGTGATGTGCCGCAACCGGATCCGGTCAGGCGGGGATGGTGAACTGGTCCATGTCCATGTGCAGCAGGTCCACCACGAGCTTGCGTCCGGTCAGGGGGCGCCCGGTCCCGAGCAGCAGTTTGCAGACTTCTGCGGCCTGGAGGCTCGCCACGGCCGCAGGCGTGAAGGAGGGGTTGCCCAGTTCGCGCTCCACTCCCGCGCCGGAGCTCCAGGAGCGGTAGATGTGGCGAAGCGTTGCCTGCCCCGGCAGTTGCGTGGCGACCTGGCCGTACCAGCCGGCAATGGCGCCGTGCACCAGCGGCACCCCGAAGGTGTTGCAGGCGTCGGCCAGTTCAAGCCTGCTCTGCACGTTATCGAGGGCATCGACGGCGGCTGAGCACCCGGCGATCAACTCGCCGGCGTTGTCGGGGCAAAAGCAATCCTGCACCGGCAGCACGGTCACCGCCGGGTTGATGTCCGCGACCCGTTGTGCGGCCGCGGCGGCCTTGGGCGTCCCGAGCGCCTCGATGCTGCTGAGGAGTTGCCGGTTGAGGTTGTGTTCCTCAAACAGGTCGGGGTCTACGGCGACGATGGTACCGACCCCGAGCCGGGCCAGGTGCTCCACGACGTAGCCGCCCAGCCCGCCGCATCCAACCACGGCGACCCGGCTGCCGTGCAGGACGAGCTGCCCCTTTGGGCTTACCGTGCCGACGTTGCGCTGGTAGCGCGCCGGGAGCAGGCCCATCTCGAGTATCGCACGCTCCGCCTGTGCGACGGTGATTCGGAAGCGGCGCGCCGCCTCGGCCTGGTACTGCCAACAGATGAGGTCTCCCTCCGCGTGTTCCTTGAGAAAGCTGCTCAGTTGGTCCATTTCGGTTATCCTTTGCGTCGACGCGCAGGCTGCGGCGTGTGCTCTACCTGCCGGGTTTTTGCAGCGCGGCAATGCTGGTTGTTGCCTGTCATGGTAAGTCTGTGATATCGTGCCCGACTACCGGGATCGCCCTTGGCTGCTGCCGGCGCTTTCCCGGTCACACCCCAAGGTATAAGGTGACGACATGGCAGTGAAGCAAAAAGGGGGCCCGATGAACGCGCTGGAGATAGAAATCGCCATCGCGGCCCTGCATAACACAGGGGATTACCAGGTGCTGCGCCGCCTGAACCTGGCTCGGGACGCGCGGCTCGGGCGCCCGGGCCCAAGCCACGCCAAGATCGCGCTCTGCCTCGACACCGAGACCACCGGGTTGAACCACAAACAGGACAAGGTCATCGAGCTGGGCATCGTCGCCTTCGAGTTCGACCCCGTCAGCGGCGAGATCTACCGCATCACGGACCGCTACTCCGGCTTCGAGGACCCCGGCTTCGCCATTCCCCCCGAGGTTCGGGAGATTACCGGCATCTCCGACGACATGGTGCGCGGACAGGCTTTCGATGACGCCATCGTCAATGCCCTGGCCGAGAAATCCGATCTCGTCATCGCGCACAACGCGGCCTTCGACCGCAAGTTCGTGGAAACGCGTTTCCCCTCCTTCGTGAAACTCCCTTGGGCCTGCACCGTCTGCCAGATCGACTGGAACGCGGAGCGGCTCTCCTCGCGCACCCTGGAATTTCTGCTGTACAAGACCGGGTCCCTCACCATCAACGCCCACCGGGCCCTGGATGATGCCGAGGGGGTGCTGGGGCTGTTGCTGGAGCGTTTGCCGGTGAGCGGTGCGCCGATCTTCCTGGAGCTTTTGAAGCGGGCGCACGAGGTTACTTCGCGCATCTACGCCGTATCGGCTCCTTTCGACAAGAAGGATGTGCTCAAGGAGCGGGGGTACCGCTGGAGCGACGGGACGCAAGGGGGGAGCAAGGCCTGGTGGCGCGACGTGCCGGCGCACGAGGAACCGGAGGAGCTCGCCTACCTGGCGCGGGAGATCTACCCGCGCGGCAACACCAGTGCCGTACAGGTCATGCGCTGCGACGCCTATGCGCGGTTCTCGGTGCGGGAGTAGTTAAAATCTAAAGCTTTTAACGCAAAGGCGCAGAGCCGCAAAGGCGCTAAGAAAACCTTTTTGGGGGGAAGACACACCCCTTAGAATCTGAACTCTTTGCGTCTTTGCGGCTTTGCGTTACAAATTGGTTTTTGGTTTATAACGCTTTCGCTTTTCCCCCGTAGTTGCATTCTCTTTGCGCCTTGGCGCCTCTGCGCCTTTGCGTTGAAGCTTTTTGCTTTTGCTCTGAATCTTTAGCAGAGCCACGCTAGATAAACTGAATGGATACCGGAGGTGGCATGAGCATCGACAGGGCCGAGATACTGATCGTCGGGGCGGGCATCATCGGACTCGCCATCGCGCGCGAACTGGTGCGGACCGGGCACGGCGACATCGTGATCATCGAGAAGGAAACCGAACTTGGGGTGCACGCCTCCGGCCGCAATTCCGGCGTGCTGCACGCCGGGATCTACTATTCGCCGGACAGCCTCAAGGCGAAGTCCTGCCTGAACGGCAACTTCCTGATGCGGGCCTACTGCAAGGAGAAGGGGCTGCCGCTTCTGGAAACGGGCAAGGTGATCGTGACCCGCACCGAGGCCGAACTGCCGGTCCTTGACGAGTTGTTCCGGCGCGCCACCACCAACGGGGCCAAGGTCGAGATGATCGACGAACGCCAGCTCGCCTCCATCGAACCCAATGCACGCACCGTGCAGCGCGCACTCTTCTCGCACTACACCGCGGTGGTCGACCCGAAGGCCGTGCTGAAGAGCCTGAAGAAGGACCTGGAGGGAAGCGGCAAGGTCACCTTTCTCATGGGGTGCCGCATGACCGGCCTCAAGGGGAGCGGGATCGCGGTCACCAGCTGCGGGGAGATCCGCTTCAACAGGTTCGTCAACGCCGCCGGGGCCTACTGCGACAAGGTGGCGGGCTTTTTCGGCGTGGGAAGAAACTACCGCCTGATTCCCTTCAAGGGGGTGTACCGGCTGCTCAAAAAGGACGCCCCGTACACGGTCAACTCCAGCATCTATCCGGTCCCCGACATCCGCAACCCGTTTCTCGGCGTCCATTTCACCCGCAGCGTGCACGGCGACGTCTACCTTGGGCCTACCGCCATCCCCGCCTTTGGCAGGGAGAACTACGGCATCCTCTCGGGGATGGGCGCGGAGGCCTTCTCCATCGCTTTCCAGGACCTGGTGCTGTTTTTGGCCAACAAGTCCTTCCGCAACGTGGCGCTCACCGAGCCGGCCAAGTACATCCCCTCCGTCTTCTTCAAGGACGCCGCGCGCCTGGTCAAGGAACTCTCGCCCGGGGACGTGGTCGCCGCCTCCAAGGTCGGGATCCGGCCGCAGCTCGTGGACTGGAACACCAAGCAGCTCGTGATGGACTTCCTGGTGGAGGCCGACGGGCCGACGGTCCACGTGCTGAACCCCATTTCTCCCGCGTTCACCTCGTCCATGGACCTCGCCCAGGGGATCGTGGCCCGGCACTTCGCTCCAGCGCCGTAACAAACTCCCTCTCCCTCTGGGAGAGGGGATAACGTGCTCTCGCACAGGGGGAAGATACAAAAGAAAAACCGCCGGGGGCGATGCTCCCGGCGGTTTTGTCGTTGCGGCATGCGTCTGGCCTCAGGCCGACTGGGACTGTGACTTCAAGCGCTTGTTAAGGGTCTGGCGCCCCATGCCGAGGATCTTGCCGGCCAGCCCCTGGTTCCCCTTGGCCATCTTCATCGCTTCCTCGATCATGTACTGCTCGACCTCGTCCAGGGTCGGGAAGTGCCCGAAGATGGCACACAGCGGGTTCTCACCGCCGCTCTTGTCCGCGCCGGAGTTCTTCGGGATGGGGCGCTCGTCGCCGATCACGGCCCGGAAGGTGTCCATGGAAAGGACCCCCGCGCCGTGGCGCAGGACCGCGTCCGAGACCATGGCCTCCATCTCCCGGACGTTGCCGGGGAATGGGTAGAGCGTGAGCATCACGGCCAGTTCCGGCGGCGGGGTCGGTTTCTTCTTCCCCATGCGGACGGCAGCCTTCTCCAGGAAGTGGTCCAAAAGCAGCGGGATGTCGTCCCGCCGCTCGCGCAGGGGAGGGAGGTGCACCCGGTGCCCGCAGAGCCGGTAGTAGAGGTCGTTTCTGAACTTCCCCTGCTTGATCATCTCCTGCAGGTCTCGGTTGGTGGCCAAGACGAGGCGGGCGTCGCTCTTCTTGACGAAGTCGGATCCTACCGGGTAGTACTCCTGTTCCTGCAACAGCCTCAATAGCTTGATCTGCGACATCTCGTTCAAGTCGCCGATTTCGTCGAGAAAGAGGGTGCCCCCGGCGGCGCGGGTGATCAGGCCGTCGCGGGCCTGGTCGGCGCCGGTGAAGGCGCCCTTGCGGTGGCCGAACAGGGTGTCGGAGAACATGTTGTCATCCAGTCCCGCCACGTTGAGCGCCACGTAGTCGCCGCTGCAGCCGCTCAGATCGTGGATGGCGCGGGCGATCAGCTCCTTCCCCGTCCCGGTCTCGCCGGTGATGGTGACCGGCTGCCGCGTGCCGGCGATCACCTCGAGGTACTGGAACACGGCGCGCATCGCCTTGTTGCCGGTGATGATCCCGGCGAAGGCCTCCGGGTGGTCCAGCCGGTCGGTGAACATGTAGGCTTTCAGCGCGGAGAGCTCGTTGGCGAGGCTGCGCATTTCCATCGCCTTTTTCACCGAGGTGAGCAGGCGCTTCACGTCGATGGGCTTCACCAGATAGTCGAAGGCGCCATCCTTCATGCAGTTGACCACCGTCTCCACCTCGTTGTTGGCGGTGGCGACGATCACCTTGATATGCGGGTGCTGCTTCACGATTTGCGGCAGCAATTCCACCCCGGTGATGTTGGGCATGCGCAGGTCGAGCACGATGACGTCCACCTCCTCGCGCTCCAGGAGCGGCAGCACCAGGCGGCTGTCGCTTTCGAGGATGACGTCGTTCCAGCCGGCGTTGTTGAGGCAGGCGCGGCACCCCTCGAGGATCAGCGCTTCGTCGTCGACCAGCAAAATCCGTTGCGAATGCTTGTTTATCGCTTGCACTGCTGATACCTCCTGCTAACTGTGGAAACTCCCCGTGCCGCCGTCACCGCGCCTGCGGCCCCGGGAGGGTGAAGTAGAAACACGCGCCCCCGTCGACCTCGCCCTCGGCCCAGACGCGCCCGCCGTGGCGCTGGATGATGCGCTGGACGGTAGCGAGCCCCACGCCGAAGCCGCTGAATTCCCGCTCCGAATGGAGGCGCTGGAACGGGCTGAACAGCTTGTCCGCCTGCGCCATGTCGAATCCCGCCCCGTTGTCGCGCACCAGGTAGACCTCCTCGCCGTCGCGCAGTTCGCGGCCAAACTGTATCTGGGACTGCTCCCTTTTGCTGGAGTACTTGCAGGCGTTGGAGATGAGGTTCTCGAGCACCACCTTGAGCAGGTTCGGGTCGCCGTAGGCGGCGAGGTCGGGCTCGATGGTGAAGTTGAGCCTGCGTCCCGGGGAGGCCAACTGCTGCGCCGCGGCTATCAGGGCCGCCATCTCGCTCAGGTTGACCGGGGACTTGACCATCTCGGCGCGGGAGACCCGTGAGAACTCCAGCAGCGTCCTGATCAGCTGGTTCATGTTGATGGTCTCGTTGAAGATGACGTCGATGAACTCCTTGCACCCCTGTTCCAGGGTGGCGCCGTAGAGCTCCAGGATCACCTGGCAGTAGCCGTTGATGTTGGTGAGCGGCGTGCGCAGGTCGTGGGAGACCGTGTAGCTGAAGCCTTCAAGGTCGCGGTTGGCGATTTCGAGCTCCTCGGCACGGGCCGACAGGGTGAGGTTCAACTGCTCGATTTCACGCTGGTTGCGCACCCGCTCGGTGATGTCCTCCTGGACCGCGACGAAGTTGGCGATCTCCCCCGCTTCGTCGAGGACCGGCGAGATGGAGCTTGACTGGTAGAGGGGAAGGCCGTTGCCGTCCACCCCGGCCAGCTCGCCGTGCCAGGTGCCGCCGGAGGAGAGCTTGGCCCAGATCTCCTCCCCTGCCGGCAGAAGTTCGGCCAGGGGGCGTCCCAGCGCCTCGGACTCGGCCTTGCCGGTCAGTTCAGTGAACTTCGGGTTGACGTATTCCACGGTCCCCTCGGGATCGGTGATGATGATGGAGCTGGGGCTTTGCTGCACCGCGCGCGACAGCTTGCGCACGAAAGCCTGCTGGGCCTGCAGCTCACGTTCCATGGACAAGGTGGTGAGGCAGGCATCGATGGCGCCGAAAAGCTTACCGCTGTCGATGGGCTTCAGGACGTAGCGCGCGATCCCCAGCTCGATCGATTCCAGGAGGTACTGCATGTCGCTGTGCGCGCTGGTGACGATCACCGGCAGGGAGGGCTTCCGCTCCAGGAGCCGCCGCGCCATCTCGATGCCGCTCATCACCGGCATCTTGATGTCGGTGACCACCAGGTCCGGGGCGAAGGTGGCGTAGAGCTCCAGCGCTTCGGCGCCGTTTTGCGCCGCGTGGATGGCGAGACCGCGGAAGCGTCGCTCCAGGAGGGTGAGTACCGTCTGCCTGGTGAGCTCGTCGTCCTCAACGTATAACAGGGTGAAACCGGTGCCCGGTGCGGCTGCTACCATGTCAAACCTCGATCCTGAATTCGGCGCCCGCCGCGGTGTTGCGCACGGTCAGCGAGCCGTTCATGCTCTTTTCCACGATGTTCTTGGCCATGAAGAGGCCGATCCCGGTCCCCTTGCCCTGCTCCTTGGTGGTGAAGTAGGGCTCGAAGATGCGGCCGATCACCTCGTCCGGGATGCCGCCGGCGTTGTCGGCGATGGTCACCACGGCCCGACCCTCGTGGCGGGACAGGGCGACCTTCAGGTGCGGCGAGCGCACCTTCCGCTCGCAGAAGGCGTCCATGGCGTTGTTGATGATGTTCAAAATGACCTGGGAGAACTCGTTGGGATGGCCGACCACGGGCGGGACCTCCCCGGCCTCCAGCTCGATCACGATCCCCTTGTCGTTGAGGCTGCCGTCGACCAGCGCTAGGGTGCGCCGCAGCACCTTCTCCAGCTGGAACTCGGTCTTCTCCTTGTCGGGAGTGAAGAAGTTCCTGAAGTCGTCGATGGTCTGGGACATGTGCCGGATCATCTGCATGATTTTGCCGGTGCTCGTATCGAGGTACTCCCGGCTGAAATTGCCGTACTCGTAGGAGAGGGTGAGGTCCTGGACCAGGAGCCCGACCGCGTTGAGCGGCTGGCGCCACTGGTGCGCGATGTTGCCGATCATCTCCCCCATCGCCGCCTGGCGGCTTTGCTGCATGAGCACCTCGTCCTTCTTGCGCAGCTCTTCCAGCGCCTGCAGGCGTTCCGCCGTCTCCTGGGTCAGCGCCGCGGTCCGCTCCAACACCCGTTGCTCGAGCTCGCGGTTCAGATTGGAAAGAAGCGCCTGCGCCCCGAGCAGTTCCTGGTTCTTTTCCGCCGCCATCTCGTAGGTCGCCAGCAGCAGCTCCAGGGTATGGGCGCAGTCGGCGTGGACCCGGTACTGCCGGCCCCGGTAGCCGACCGAGACCTCGTTGTCGACCTCCCCCTGGCGGCACAGGCGCTCCCCCTCGAGCACCGCGCGGATCCGGGACAGGAGGAGCTTGCGGCTGTAGGGCTTGGAGACGAAGTAGTCCGCCCCCACCTCGAGGCTGTGCAGCACGTCGGCGGGGTCGTTCAGGTGGGTGAGCAGGATGATGGGGAGCTGTCCCTTCCCCTGCAGCTCCCTGACGCGGCGGCACAACTCGAAACCGTCCATCTCCGGCATGAGGATGTCGCTGATGACGAGATCGGGGCTGTCGGTGCCGATTTTCGCCAGCGCCTCGCTGCCGTTTCGGGCGCTGAGCACCCGGTATCCCTGTTCGGCCAGCATCTGTTCCAGCAGTTTCGCCTGGGTAGGGCTGTCGTCGACGATGAGTATGCGGTGCCGCGCGGCACCCGGGGTGTTGTCGGTATCCATCTCTTCTCTTTCCTTAGCTTGCGGGGGTGATCCCGCCTTTACCTGTCATCCTCTGCAACAGTTCGATGATCGCCGCCGGCGGCAGCACGTGCTGGGCCGCGTCGATCTCGATCGCCTCGCCCGGCATGCCGAAAACCATGGAACTTTCCCGGTCCTGGGCCACCGTGATGCCGCCGCGCCCGCGGATCGCCTTCAATTCGAGCGCCCCGTCCTTCCCCATGCCGGTGAGGAGCACGCCCATGGCGTGGCGGCCGTAGCTTTGCGCCACCGAGCGGAACAGCGCCGAGACCGAGGGGCGCACGCCGTACTCCGGGGGGGCGTCGGAGAGGAGGAGCCTCCCGGAAGGGGTCACCTCCATGTGGCAGTTGTCGGGCGCCACGTAGACCTGGCCGGGGACCAACTGCGCGCCGTCGGTGCCGAGCGCCACCGGGAGCGTGGAGGAGCGGTTCAGCCAGTGCACGAAATTCTCTGTGAAGCCGACCGCCATGTGCTGCACGACCACGACCGCGGCGGGGAAGTGTGCGGGGAGAGCGGCGAGGATCTGGCGCAGCAGGGGCGGCCCTCCCGTCGAGGCGCCGATCGCCACCACCTTGACCGGATGCACCGGGGGGAGAGGGACCGGCCGGTCGGTGCGGGGGGGGACCTTGCCGGACGGGAAGGTGCGTCGCACCACCTTTATCTCGGCCATCAGCTTCAGGTGACGGACCAGGTTGTCCACCGAGGCCTGGTACCCCGGCGTCCCCACCGGGTCCGGCTTGGAGAGCACCATGAGGGCTCCGGCCTCCATCACCCGGAACAGTGTGGCGGAATCCCTCGGGTTCATCTTCCCGGTGACGATGACGATGGGGACCGGCCAGCTGGACATGATGGCCCGGGTGGCGTCGAAGCCGTCCATGCCGGGGAGGTTGATGTCCATGGTTATCAGGTCGGGGCGCAGGGTCCTCGCGGCCTCGACGGCCTCCTCACCGGTTTCGGCCGTAGCGATCACCTCGATCCCGGGATCCGCCTCAAAGGCAGCGACCAGCGCGCGTTGCACCGTTTTCGAATCCTCTACCACCAGCAGTCTGATCACGCGGACCCCGTCAGCTTAGTTTTTGAATCACCTCGATCAGGTTGGCCTGATCGAAGCCGCTTTTCACCAGGTAGGCGCTCGCCCCCACGTCGATGCCGCGCTCCCGGTCGGCGCGCGACTCAAGTCCGGTCACGAGGATCACCGGCAGCGCGGCCAGCCTGCTGTCGGCGCGAATCGCGGCGGTGAGCTGGAAGCCGTCCATGCGCGGCATCTCGATGTCCGAGACGACCACGTCGCAACTCTCCGCTTTGAGCTGGGCGAGCGCGTCGGCCCCGTCCACGGCGGTACGGACCTCGTAACCGGCCGATTCCAGGATGTTCTTGAGGAGCGTGCGCGAGGTGATGGAATCCTCCGCGACCAGCACCGAGACGCGCCGGGCCGGCACGGCGGGGGAGGGGGGCGGCACCGCGGGCGCCTCGATGGTAAGCGCCGAGCGGAACAGGTCCGCCACGTTGAGAACCGGCACCACCCTGCCGTTGCCGAGCACGGTGGCCCCGGCCACGTTGCGCACCCGGGAGAGCTGCCGCCCCAGCGGCTTGACCAGGATCTCCTGGACCCCGAGCACCTGGTCGACGGCGAAGGCGATCCTCTTGTCGCCGGCGTGCAGCAGCACGTAGCAGACGGTCCGCTCCATGCCGGCCGCGCCACGCTTCACCTCGAGGATCCGCCCCAGGGAGACCAGCGCGACCAGCTCGCCGTTGACGAGCAGCGTGTCGCGGTTTTCCAGCCGTTTCACCTCGTCGTGCGCCACCCTGGCGCTCAATTCAACGTTGGTGGCGGGAATGACGCAGTCGCGCCCCCCCACCTGCACCAGGAGGCCGCGGATCCTGGCGAAGGAGAGCGGAAAGACGAGACGGAACGCGGTCCCGGCGCCGGGGGTGCTGGAAACGCTCACGTGCCCCCCCAGGCGCTCGAGGGCGTCGCGCACGATGGCGAGCCCGACGCCGCGCCCGGAAACGCTGCCGACGCTCCTTTTGGTGGAGAGCCCCCCCTCGAAGATGAGCTGCAGCGCCTCATGGTCGGGCATGCGTTCCAGGAGCTCGGCCGAAACTCCCTCCAGCCGCAGCGCGGCGCCCTTGACCCGCGCGACGTCGATGCCGCCGCCGTCGTCCTCGAGGAGCAACTCGGCGCGGTTGGCGTCCTGCAGCCTGATCTCGATCCGGATCGAGCCCCTGGCCGGCTTTCCCGCGGCCTCGCGTACGGAAGGGGGCTCGATGCCGTGGTCGACCGTGTTGCGCACCAGGTGTAACAGCGGCTCCTTGAGTTCGGCCAGGATGCGGCGGTCGATCTCGAGTTCTCCCCCCAGGCAGGTGAACTCCGCCTCCTTGCCCAGTTCGCGGGAGAGATCCCGCACCACCTTGGCGAAGGGGTCGCAGAGCGTGGCGCAGGGGAGGAGCTGGAGCTTCTTCATCTCCTCCAGAAGCGGGTCGAGCATCGATTGCAGCGACCTCAGGTGCTTCTCCGCGCTCTTCTCCAAAAGGCGCAGGCGCCCCACCACCTGCCGCTCCGTGTGGCACCCCCGCTCGAGCAGGGCGCAAAGCGCCGCCTCCCGGCCGGTGGCATCCTTGGCGCCCCTTCTGGCGACCTCCAGGGCCCGGCCCTGTTCCCCTTGGCGCAGGGCGAGTTCGCCGGCCGCGGCCGCCAGTTCCTCGTGCAGCGCTGAGGCGGAAAGCTTCGCCGAGACCAGCTCCTCGGACTGCAGCAGGAGCTCTTCCAAAAGCCGCGCCGAGACCCGGACCGTCTCGTCCCCCTGCGGACGCGCCACCGCGTGGCGCTGCTGGACCGCTCTTCCCTCCGGGAGGCGTGCGGGGCGCGGGGCGGCGCCAGGTACGGCGACCGGTTCCGTCGCCTGCCGTGCCGGGGGCGCGACCGATTCCGGCGTCTCGCGCGGCGCAGTCCGGGCGAGCGGGGCGGGGATGGGAGGTGGGGCCTCGGCCGGGAAAGCAGCGGGCTCGGCGGCGGGGGAGCCGAAGCAGAGCCGCTGGCCCAGGTCGTTGATGCTGACGTGCAGCGAGTCGAACTGCTCGAGCCCGAGCGCGAGGTCGCCCCGCTTCAAATCCGCGAGCATGTCCTCGAGCCGCTGGCAGGCGAACGCCACATCCGGGAGGTTCACCGCGTGCGCCGCCCCCTTCAGGGTGTGCACGCGACGGAACACCGACTCGAGCAGGTGTCCGCGCTCGGCCGCCTCCGGGTCGCGCTCCAGCGCGAGGAGCAGGGAGGAGAGCTCCCCAAGGTGCTCGCGCGCCTCCTGTTCGAAGGTGGCCAGGAGCTCTTTGAGCAAGGCGTCGCTGTCAAGCATGCCGCGCGAGTCTCCCCTTTTCCGCCGTCATGGCCATCATGCCACCTTGTAGCCGCTGACCAGTTGCTGCAACTTCTGGTTCAGCTCGTAGAGGTTGCGGGCCGCCGCCTCGATCTGGCGCGATCCCTCGACGTTCTGGTCGCTGGCCTGGTTGATGCTCTGGATGGCGATGGCGATCTGGTCCATGCCGATGGCCTGCTCCTGGGTGGAGGTGACGATCTGCAAGGTGGCGTTGGAGGATTCCTCGATGCTGGCGGCCAGCTGCCGGATCGACTCGCCCGCCTCGCTGGACTGCTTCACCCCCGCCTCGACCGCCTTGCTCCCCTGTTCGGTGGCGAGGACCGCCGCGGTGGTCGCCTTCTGGATCTGGCCGATGATGTTCCTGACCTGGGAGGTGGCCTGCTTGGACTGGGTGGCCAGGTTCTTCACCTCCTGGGCCACGACGGCGAATCCCTTGCCGTGCTCCCCGGCCTTGGCCGCCTCGATGGCCGCGTTCACCGCCAAAAGGTTGGACTGCTCGGCGAGGTCGGCGACGGTGGCGATGATCTCGCCGATGGCCTGGCTCTGCTCCGAGAGGTTGACGATGCGCTCGGCGATGAAGCCCATGCGCTCGTCGATCCCCTGCATGCCGCCGATGGCGCTGTTGACCGATTCCCTGCCCGTGCGCGCGATCTGCGCGGAGCGGTGGGCCCCCTCGTACACCTGGCGCGACTTCTGCGAGGTGAGGTCGGTGGTCTGGCGGATCTCCTGGACGGTGGCGTTGGTCTCGGAGATGGAGGTCGCGGTCTGGGCCGAACTGGAGGCAAGTTCGCTGACCGTGGTCATGATCTCGGCGGCGGAGCCGGCCAGGATGTTGACCACCTCGGCGATTTCCACGGTGAGCTCCCTCACGTTGCTGGTCATGGTGCGGAAGGAGTTGCCCAGCCGGTCCTTGGGGGAGGCCGGGAGGACTTCGATGGTGAGGTCGCCGGACGCGATGCGGTCGGCGTTGTCGGCAAGGCTGTTGAGCGAGGCCACCATGTTGCGCATGGCGGAGCCGAACACGTCGCGCTCGGAAAGCGGGGTCACCTCCACGTCCAGGTCGCCCTGGGCGATGCGGTTGGCGGTTTCGCCCAGGCGACGCATGGAGTGCACCACCTTGCCCATGGACCTGAGCAACTGTCCGAGCTCGTCGGGAGAGTCGCTGCCGATCTCGACGGAGACGTCCCCCTGGGCGAGGCGCTCGGCGGCCTGCACCGCGTCGGTGAGCGGCCTGGTGATGGAGGCGGTGATGGCGAAGGCGATGAGGGCGGCGAGGATGCCGGCCAACGCCACGAGGACCGCGGTGATGGCGAAGGTGGAGCGCTGGTTGCGCCTGGACTCCTGCGCGAAGGACTCGGCTTTGGCGAAGGAGAACTTGAGCACCTCATTGACCTGGGCCTCGATGTTGGCGACGGTCCGGCGCGCGTAGGTCTTGTGGAAGGCAACGGCCTCCTTGATCTTGCCCTGCCGCACCAGGGAGATGGTCCGGGACCGGACCTCCTTCCACTGTTCCATCGACTGCTTGATCTGGTCGATCTTGGCCTTGTCGCCAAGGAACTTCTCGCGGGCAACGGCAAGCTGCTGGTAGACGATCTGTTCGCAGTTACTGATGTCGGTGAGGGAGTTTTCCAGGTCGGACGGGTCGTTGGCGTAGAGCACCACGTCCTTCATGTCTCGGTGCATGCGCACGATATTGCTGTCCACCTGGTGGATGGCGTTGGTGACCGTGAAGGGGTGTTCGTAAAACTCGTTCAGCAGGTCCCCTTCGGCCGCGATGTTCTTCAGGGAGAGCCCCCCGGTCAGGATGAGAAACAGCACCAGCACGGAAAAGCCGGCGGCAAGTCGGTAACGGATCTTCATAGTGCTCAGCATGGAACCCCCTAAAGACAGGTTAAGGTTGAGGTTGAGAAAACCTCAGCAGCGCAACCCTTAACGTTAAAATGCACAATCACCACTCAACCTCAACAACTCCTCAACCTGCCTCTTTACCCCACCTCTTCGTGCACCACCATCCTCGGGTCGGCGAGGATGCGCCCCATGTCGAGCAGGGCCATGCGCTCGGCGGTCACCCCGGCGACGAATTCCTCCCTGGGCCCGGTAAACGTGTCGGGAATGGGGAGCAGTTCATCGGCCGTCAAGGACATGGTGCCGACGACGCGGTCGGCCAGCACCCCGAATTCCATCCCCTCGTCTCCTACCACGATGACCCGGTTCAGGTCCGCTAGCCCGAGCGCCGGCAACTCGAAAAAGCGGCGCAGATCGACGATGGAGATGATGCGTCCGCGCAGGTTGGTGATCCCCAGCACGAAGGGGGGCGCGCAGAAAAGCGGCGTGAAATCGGTGAGCGGCAGCGTTGCCGCTATGTAGGAGAGTTCGATGGCGTAGCGCTCGCCGGAAAGCAGGAACTCGAGGCAGTCGATACCGGCGCTCCCGGGTTTCCCGCCGGGCTTGCGGCTCAAAAGGCGCGCCCGCTCTTCGAGGAGTGCGCGCTCGCGCTCCGGGTCGCGGGAAGGCGCCTGCGCCGCGGCGAAGGCGGCCTCCTGGCGTTTGAGCAGGTCAGCCCAATCTATGCTGGAAGTTTTTTGTGACATGCGCCATCTCCAGAAACAGTGCGGCGGTCGCGCTTACCTGCGGTTCAGGCCCGCGATCATCCCCTTGATCAACTGCGCCAGCATCCCCGCGGTGATCCCCTCGGCCTCCGGCAGCACCGCGGCCGGGTCGTAGCGTTGCAAAAGGCGCAGCGCGGTCTTGAAACTCTGCTCCGCTTCCCGAAGTTCCCCGCGCCTCCTGCAGAGGTTCCCCAGCGCGAAGTAGGCGAGCAGGTAGTCGTGGTCCAGGTAGAGCGCGCGCCTCACCGCCGTCTCCGCCCCGGCCGCGTCACCAAGCTGCTCCAGGATCATGGACAGCAGGTAGTGACCATGCGGGTCCAGGCGCTCTTGCAGCAGGGCCTTTTCGCACTGCTCGCGCGCCTCCTGGTAACGCCCGAGGTTCGCGAAAGAGCGCGCGGCGAGGGCGAGGCACTCGGCGAGGTGCGGCGCGCACAGGGCCAGCCTGGCCGCCTCCTGGTACTGCCCGGCGAGGTACGCGGCGCGGGCCTGTTCCACGCTTGCGGGGAGCGGTTCCGGCGACGGCGCGTGGGCGGGCGGATCCAGTCCTGCCTGCGGGACGCTGACCGGGACGCCGATCGTGGCGTCAGTCGGGACGCCAGTCGGGGCGCCAGTCGGGAGCGGCGCGGCGGGTGCGGCCTGGGCGGCTGGGCGCTGCGTTTTACGGCGCGGTTCCCCTTTTCTGAGCAGCACCGCGCCGTCGAAGTGGTGGCTGGTGAAGCCGGTCTGTTTCTGGTGGTCCACCTCGGTGGGGCCCACGAAAAGCCATCCCCCCTGTTTCAGCGCGGCGTGGAAACGGGCCACCGTCTTTTCGATCTGCTCGGCGTGGAAGTAGAGCATCACGTTGCGGCAGAAGACGACATCCATGCCGGCGGTGAGGGCCCCGGGCTCGGCCGTGTCGCTGGCCAGGTTCAGTTGCCTGAAGTGCACCATCTGCCGGATGTGGGGAACGATCTCGAACTGGCCGTCCCCGAGGGGGGTGAAGTACTCCATGAGCCATCCCGGTGCGTTGCGGAAGGACCACTTGCCGTACACCCCCCTGCGCGCGCGCTCCAGGGCTTCCTCGTTGATGTCGGTGCCAAGGAGCGTGATCTTCCAGTCGCCCGGATCCCGCAGCAGGCGGCTCAGGATGATGGCGATGGTGTACGGTTCCTCGCCGGTGGAGCAGCCGGCGCTCCAGATTTTCAGGGTTTTGCCGCCGCGGCGCCGCGTCGCGATGAGCGCGGGGAGTACCTGTTCTTCGAGAACGCGGTAGCTCTTGGGGTCACGCAGGAAGTACGTCTCGCCGATGGTCAGGGCGGCGCTCAGGGCCTTGAACTGCTCCTGGGACAGCGGGGCGGACATGAGCTGGAACAGGTAGTGGTCCAAGTCCTCGAAACCCGCCTCGCGCGCCAGCGCGGCCATCTTTTGCGCCAGGACGGGCAGCCGCCCTTCTGGGAAATGCAGCCCCATGTTCCTGGCGATGAACCGGGCGAAGCTGCCCAGGGCGTTGTGGTGGCGTGCCTCGCCCACGCTACGGCGCTTCCAGCGCGGCGCGGATCTGCGTCTCCTCGTCCGGGAAGAGCAGGGTGTCCAGATCGTGAATCAGCACCAGCCCCTCCGCCGTCCGGGTGACGCCGGCAAGAAATTCGGTTCCCGAGACGATCTCCTCTGCCGGCAGGAGCGCACCGGCCGCCTGCTCGCACACCCCTTCGGTCGCGTCGACATGGAGCGCCAGCGTGAGCCTCCCGGTACGGGCGATGACGAACTGGTCGTCACAGCCGATGCCGCGCTCCGGGAGCCGGAACCGTTTTCTCAGGTTGATCACGGGAATGACCTCGCCTTGCAGGTCGAGAATGCCCAGCACGATGTCCGGGGCATGGGGGAGCGGGGTGAGCGCCGCTGCCCTGACCACCCTGGTGGCCTGGTCAAGGCTCAAGGCGAAGCGTTTGCCGTCGAGGGCGAAGATGAGCAGGTGGATCGTGTCTATCGGTCTTCTCCAGGTTCGACATCACTACGGCGCTCTAATTTACCGCGCGTCGGGCTTCTATTCAAGCGGATTGTTGCGACTTTATGACTGATCTTGTGATTTTTTGCAATTGAAGTTTCTGCTTGGAGTACTGATGGGGGGCTTTGCCTCTTTTAACGATGATCTGGAGGTTCCGGAAATACAGTGGCCGATGTCGCTTTGACAATACTGGTGAAAGGAAATCCAGCCGCTATTCTGTCCTGACAGTGGCAAAGGCGCAGCCGTTGGTCCTGATCTCAATGCCGTGAAAACTCACGCGCGCAGCGCTGCACCTCGGGGAGGAATTGCCGGAAATCCTCTTGCAATGCGTGGTAGTTGCGGGTAAGCTCCCTGCCGCCATCGGCCAGGGGATTGGCGCGCGGCACGCGCCTGGACATGCGCCGCAGCGCGCCGGCGACCCCGTCGGTGGTGAGGTAGGAGGGAATCATGTCCTCGAAGATCACCGGGACCAGCCTCTGCAGCGATTCCGGCAGCAGGCCGCGGTGTCCTTCTACGATTTTCCTGACCCGCCCGAGGTAGGCCGGCAGCGGTTCCTCGTGCCATTGCCGCCAGGTGCTGGCGAGGAAATGATCGTAGTACAGGTCGACCAAAATGCCCCGGTACAGGCCGAACTCGGGTGCTATGCGCAGACGGCTGGCGGTGAAGGCGGGATGCCCCTGGGCGAAGGAATCGATGCGCCGGTGCAGCGCGAGTCCCAGGCCCAGGCGCTCCGGGAATCGGCCGGCGAGCGGTCCCTTGACGAAGTCCCCCATGAAGTTGCCGGTGAGGATGGCGGGGTCGTCCCCGGAGAGATAGAGATGGAAGAGGTAGTTCATGGCAAATGATGATACCAAAAGGTCGAGAGAAGGGGTAGGGGGAGGGTGACATGCTTGGCGCGCTGACCGGCGATATCGTCGGGTCCATCTACGAGTGGAACAACATCAAGACCACCGTCTTCCCGTTGTTCCAGGACAAGTGCCGCTTCACCGACGACACGGTGCTGACCGTGGCGCTGGCCGAGGCGATCATGAGCGGCGAGCCGTACGGGCTGGTGATGCGGCGCTACTACCGCAGGTATCCCGAAGCTGGGTACGGCAAGAACTTCGCGCGCTGGGCCGCGAGCGAGTATGCCGTCCCTTACCAAAGCTGGGGCAACGGCGCCGCGATGCGCATCGCCCCGGCGGCCTGGGCCTTTGATTCCCTGGAAGAGGTGCTGCGTAAGGCCGAGGAATACACCCTCCCGACCCACGGGCACCCGGAGGGGGTGAGAGGCGCGCAGGCCGCGGCTGCGGCGGCCTACCTTGGGCGTACCGGCGCCACCAAAGAGGAGATGCGCAGCTTCATCACCGACCGCTTCGGATATGAACTCACCAAGAACTGCGACGAGATCCGCCCCGGTTACCGCTTCGATGTCTCCTGCCAGGGGACAGTCCCCCAGGCGCTTGCCGCCTTCTTCGATTCGGAGGATTTCGAGAGTGCCTTGCGCCTCGCCGTGTCGCTGGGAGGCGATTCCGACACCCTGGCCTGCATCACCGGCGGCATCGCGCAGGCGTACTACGGCGGGGTCCCGGTGCATATCGCGCAGGAGGCGCTGCGCTTTCTGGACGAGCCGCTCAGGAAGGTGACGCTGGAGTTCGAGGCGCGCTTCGTGAAGTCTGAAATTCAGGACGTTAAGCTGCGGCCGTAACCGAGGAGGTGCGGCGCGGTTACGGCCAGTTATGTCGACGGCTCGGCTGGGGTTGGCGGGTCACTCTGCGTCCCTGTGTCTACAAGAAAGGCCGGTGACGCGGGCGCGATCGCGCACGGCCACCGGCCGGTTAGCGGGCTGCAACGGAGGGGTTACGCGCGGCGGTGCTCGAGGTTCCACTTCTCCATGGCGGTGCGGTAGTCATCCTGCATCTCGTCGTGGATACCATAGGCATCGCTGGCCTGTGCCACCTTCGGCGTGGCGACGGGGTCACGTGCTTCATCCAATTCCTCGACGCAGGCCTCCGGCAGGATGGAGGTCAGCATCTCCATGATCTGCTGCAGCCGGTTCAGCACCTCGTTCTTGAAGGTATCATCGTCCATGGCCATCCCCGTGCGGGCGCTGGCGGTGAGGGGCGCCCCTAGGTTTAACGACGCGAACGATTATACCGTAGGAACGACAAGCATCCAGCTACTTCATCAATTCTTTGCCGATGTCGAAACCCTTTCCCACCGCCTCGCCCAGGCCGTAGTAGGTGCGGTTGGTCGGGCTGTAGATGAGCGGCAGCACCTTGGCCGGGTCGGGAAGGCCGTTGGCGTCGAGAACGGATTCATCGGCCTTCACATCGACGATCTCGCCGATGAACTGGGTATGCACCCCGATTTCCACCGTCTGCAGCAGGCGGCATTCGATGACGAGCGGGAATTCCGCGACGTACGGGGCATCGACCAGGTCGCTCTTCACTGCGGTAAGCCCTGCCTGGGCGAACTTGTCCTCGTTCTTCCCGGAGGCGATGCCAGCGTAGTCGGCCGCGACCGCGAACGCCTGCGACGGGATGTTGACCGTGAAGGCGCCGTGCCTGAGGATCGAGTCGTAGCTGTAGCGGGACTTGCGCAGCGAAATGGTCACGGCAGCGGGATCGGAACTGCAGACGCCGCCCCACGCGACCGTGGCCAGGTTCGGCTTACCCGCCTGGTCGTAACTTCCCACCAGCCAGACCGGGGTCGGCATGGCGTGGGTTCCTTTGCCCAAACTCTTCTTCATATGGCCTCCTGGACCTTTACTTGAGGATGTCCGACAGCAGTTTGCCGCCGACCCCTATGTTCTCCCGCTCCATTTCCTTGATGAAGACGATGAACTTCTCGGCCGGGATCTGGGTGACCGAACTGGCGGCTTCGGTCAAAGCCTGCACCAGTTGACCCTTTTTCTCTTTGTTCTCGATGGTGCCGAGATCAATGGTGATGACGGGCATGGGAATCTCTCCTTATGGCAGCTGTGGTTGTCGAAAGGGGCCAATGTATCAAATATTACTGGTCGCATCAACTGCGCTATCTCACGCAGGGGGCGACTGTTCAACGTTTAGCGCCGTACCTGTACGGGTAAGTGCCGGTCGTACACAGTGAATGAGAGCGGCAATCCTAGGGAGTATGCTGCGGTCGTGGTATAGTGACCGGGGTTTGAGATAACGAGGACGAGGGAAATGGTTGAGATAAAAGAATCGGAAATAAAAGTCGAGTTTTACCGGGCCTCGGGGCCGGGGGGGCAGCATCGGAACACGACTGACTCGGCGGTGCGGGTGCGGCACCTCCCGACGGGTATCGTTGCCCAGGCCAGCGAGAGCCGGTCGCAGACGCAAAACAGGGAAAAGGCCCTGGAGCGCCTGGCCGAGCTTTTGCGCAGGCGTGAGCTGAAAAGAAAGAAACGGGTCGCAACCAAGGTGCCGCGCGGCGCGAAGGAGAAACGGCTTTCCGACAAGAAGGCGGTTTCGGCGCGGAAGAGGCAGCGGTCGTCGGTGGACGATTAGTTTCAACGTCAAGATCCCCTATCCCTCGGGAGAGGGGCAGGGTGAGGGCATTGCCACGGGGAAGATTACCGCAGCCGGCAGTGCTGCTCCCCCTTTTGGGCGAATGATTATTCGCCCCTACAGATTTGTCAATTGCTCGGTGCTTTGTGCATCTCCTTGGGCGAATGATTATTCGCCCCTACAGATTTGTTAATCGCTCGGTGCCTTGTACATCTCCATCATGATCGTCCTGAAGGCAACGGCGGCCGGTGACAGCTCCCGTCCTTTGCGGCTGGCCAGGTAGAACTGCCGCTTGATGGAAACCCCGGTTACCGGAACCTGGATCAGCGTCCCCTGCTCCAGCTCGTACTGCACCGACACCGCCGAGACGAACGAGATGCCGATCCCGGCGATGACGGCACGCTTCACCGCCTCGTTGCTCCCCAGGTGTGCCGCCACCCGCAACCTGCCGGGATCGATCCCTGCCTCACGCAGGGCCTGGGCTGTGGCCTTGCCGGTTCCGGAACCGGTTTCCCGCAGCACCACGGGCTCACCGAGGAGCTCTTCTTTGCTGATCGCGCTCTTCCGGTCCCAACGGTGCCCGCAGGGAGCTATCAGCACCAACTCGTCCTCGGCAAAGGGGACGAATTCAAGCGCCTCCTCCTCGAAACGCCCGCCCACCACCCCCAACTCCACCTCCTCGGACATGAGCTTTCCGAGTACGTCGCGGCTGTCACCCTGCCTCAGCACGATGGTGACGCCGGGAAAACGGCTGATCAGGAGGGGGAGGGCGGCCGGGATCATGTATTCACCGGGTATGCTGCTCCCCGCGATGTTCAGTTCCGCTTCCTCGATCCCCTTGAAGCGCGCCAGCGCAACCGGGATCTCTTTCGCGTACTCCACCAGTTTGCGCGCCCGCTCCAAAAGGATCTTGCCTCCTTCGGTGGGAAGGGCGCCCTTGCCGGTGCGATCGAGAAGTTTCATCCCGAATTCGCTCTCGAGGGCGGAGATGTGCTGGCTTACCGTGGACTGGGTTATGAAGGTGGCTTCGGCTCCCTTTGAGAAACTGCCGCTTTCCGCAACCTTGATGAAGACCTCCAGTTGTTTCAGGTTCACCGCTCCCTCCTATTAAGAATTGCGATCATTGTTATTTGTTTTATCGAATTTATCAATTTGACTCCCGCCGGTCAATTAGTTATTCATGTCAGTGCTTTTCCCACATCTCCCTCTTCTTTCCGACATCTCATTTCAGCGAGAAACACACAGATGGTTGCAGCAGGAATCGACATAGGCTCGACAGGGACAAAAGCGGTTCTCTTCGATGGAGAGATCCGCGCCAGCATCGTGGTTCCCACGGGGTGGGACCCCAAGGCCGCGGGGCTCGAGGCTTTTCGCCAGGCGCTTGACTGCGCCGGCATCGCCGAAGGCGACGTGCACAGCATCGTCGGGACCGGCTACGGCCGGGTCTCCCTTCCCATCTTCGACAGGAAAGTCACCGAGATCACCTGCCACGCCCGCGGAGCCCACTTCCTTCACCCGGAAACCCGCAGCGTGATCGATATCGGCGGACAGGACAGCAAGGTGATCAGCGTCGATGAGCATGGGCGGGTGGCAGAGTTCGCCATGAACGACAAGTGTGCCGCCGGTACCGGGCGTTTCCTGCAGGTCATGGCCGGCGTGCTCGACGTATCCCTGGAACAGCTGGGGCAGCTCGCCGTCGGCGCGACGCCGGCACGGATCTCCAGCATGTGCGCCGTTTTCGCCGAGTCAGAGGTGATCGGCCTGCTGGCCCGCGGTGCTGACAAAGGGAGCATCGCAGCCGGTATCTTTCATTCCATCGCCGGGAGGATCCAGGGGCTGGCCGGAAAAGTCACCCTGTCGCACCGGGTCACCTTCAGCGGCGGCGTGGCACTGAACCGCGAACTCTGCAGCGCCATCGGTGCGAGCCTCGGTGTCGATATGTGTGTTCCGCACGCGCCGCAGATGGTCGGCGCGCTGGGCGCCGCCATCATGGGGTTCGAGGCATGAGGGAAATCTGTGCCAGCTTCGACGAGATCGCCGGTCTCAGGGAACGAAACGCCATCGCGCTCAAGGTTGCCAAGGACCGCGGCAGGAAGGTGGTCGGCACCTACTGCCTGTTCTCGCCGGTCGAACTGATCGTCGCCGCCGGTGCCATCCCGGTATCGCTGTGCGGCACCAGTGCGACGCCCATCCCCGCTGCGGAAAAGGTGCTGCCGCGTTCGCTTTGCCCGCTGATCAAGTCCAGCTACGGTTTCGCGCTCACCGACACCTGTCCCTTTTTCCATTTCTCCGACCTCTTGCTCGCCGAAACCACCTGCGACGGCAAGAAGAAGATGTACGAGCTGCTGGGCCGGATGAAACCGCTGCACCTGATGCAGCTGCCGCAGGTGCAGGACGAGGCGGCGCTGGAATACTGGGTCCTTGAGCTCAAACGCCTGACAAGACGCCTGGAGCAGGCGTTCGATGTGCAGATCACCCCTGAGAAGCTGGCCGCGGCGGTGCTGCTTTTGAACGAGGAGCGGCGCTCGCTCAAGGCCCTGCAGGACCTTTTGAAACGCAAGCCTGCCCCGATCTCGGGGATGGACCTGCTGACCGTTTTGCACAACCGCGGCTTCACCGTGGACAAGCGGGAGGCCATCGGGCTCATCGACCGCCTGACCGCGGAACTGGCCGGGCTGAGCGATAACGGCTTTTCTCCCTTCACTTCCCGGACCCCGCGCATCCTGCTGACCGGTGTGCCGGTGGGGATCGGGTCGGAAAAGGTCGTGCGCCTGGTCGAGGAACTGGGGGGGAGCGTGGTCTGCTTCGAGAGTTGCGGTGCTTACAAGAAGGTGGATCCCGTCTTGCCAGGCAAAGACCTGCTACGTTCCATCGCGGAAAAGTACCTGCGCGTCCCCTGTTCGTGCATGTCGCCCAACACCGGGCGTCTGCAACTGCTGGAAAAGCTGGTGCAGGAGTTCCAGGCAGACGGGGTGATCGATCTTACCTGGCAGGGGTGCCACACCTACAACGTCGAATCGTTCACCGTCAAGCGCCATTTGCAGGAGACGGTGCAGGTTCCTTTCCTGCAGATCGAAACCGACTATTCCGAGTCCGACACGGAGCAGCTGAAGGTGCGCATCGAGGCGTTCCTGGAGGTGATAGGGACCAGGCGGGGAGGGCGCCCTTGAGCGGGGGCCGGCACGGGGAACTGTTCGACGACTGCAGGTACCACGTCGATTCTGTCATGTCATGTCAATCAAATGGAGGTCACCATGAAAAGCTTTACCCGTTTCATCGGCACGTCGGTCCTTTCACTGCTTGCGCTTTTTCTGGTTTTGACTGCAGCGATGCCGCTCTTTGCCGCGGAGGCCGAGTTCAAAACCGTCTCCAGCGAGGCTTTGAGGGACATGCTGGAAGAGAAAAGAGCGTTCACCCTGGTTGACGCCCGCAGCAGCGACGAATACCAGGTGGCCCACCTGGTGAGCGCGATCAGCATCCCGGACAAGGAGTTCGACAAGAAGATCGCGCTGCTCCCCAAGGACAAGGGGGCGTTGATCGTCTTCTACTGCAACGGGGTCAAGTGCGGCAAGAGCAAGAAGGTTGCCGCGAAGGCCAAGGAGGCAGGATACACCAACCTGGTTATCTACCCCGACGGCTTCCCCGTCTGGGAGGAAAAAGGGTACCCGATCGTGGCCGGCGCGGACTACGCCAAGAAGATCGAGACCTCCAAGTTTTCCCCGGCCAAGCTCAAAGAGATCCTGGCGGAGAAAAAGGACGCCTATGTTCTCGTGGACGTACGTGACGAATTCGAGTTCGCCGAGGGGCACATCGAGGGGGCGATCAACATCCCTGCTGAGACCTTCGCCGCCAAGTCCGGAGTGCTCCCCAAGGAGAAGGGGATCATCGTCTACTGCAACAGCGGCGGACGCAGCTATTCGGCCTACCGCAAGCTGATGAAGCTCGCCTATCCCTCCATCTTCCAGGCCATCCTGGCCGAGTGGAAGGAAGCCGGCTTCCCCGTCGTAAAATCGCAGCTGTAGAAGCTGTTTCTTGTCCCATCACTTAAGGAAACAAAGGAGCACGAATGAAGAGGTTGTTGTTGACGGTGCTGGCATTTTCCCTCTGCCTCACCCCTGCCGCCTGGGCCAAAAGCCGCAGCGGTCAGGTCAGCGTAGAGGTCGATCTCTCAAAGCAGGAGGCGGGCAAGGAGACCAGGCTCTGGATACCCTATGCGGTCTCCGACGCGAATCAGAAGGTGACCGACGTCAAGGTGAGCGGCGATTTCGCCACCTCGGCGGTCTACACCGACCAGGCCAACGGCACCCCCATCCTGTACGCGCAGTGGGACAAGGACGCCAAGAGCAGGAAGCTGGTCTACAGCTTCACCGTGCAGCGCGAGGAACTGCGGATCAAGGATCTAGCCGCAAAAGAACCCGCGTGGAACAAGGCCGACTACGCCGAGTACCTAAAGCCGACCTCGCTGGGGCCGGTGGATGGCGAGGTGAAAAAACTGGCGCAAGGCATCGTGAAAGGCAAGACCACGGTTCTCGAGAAGGCGAAGGCGATCTACGACTGGGCCTGCGAGAACATGTACCGCGACCCGGCCACCGTGGGGTGCGGCAAGGGCGACGTCTGCGAGCTGCTGAAAAAGCCCGGCGGCAAGTGCACCGACATCTCTTCGGTCTATATCGCGCTGGCGCGTGCGGCCGGGGTCCCGGCGCGCGAGGTGTTCGGCCTGCGCCTTGGCAAGAAGGCCGAGGAGGACATCACCACCTGGCAGCACTGCTGGGTCGAGTTCTTCCTCCCGGGCACCGGGTGGGTGCCGGTTGACCCTGCGGACGTGAGAAAGGCCATGCTGGTGGAAAAGCTCGAGTTGAAGGACGCCAAGACCCGCGAATACCGTGACTACTTCTGGGGCGGCATCGACCCGTACCGCTTCAAGATCGCCTCCGGGCGCGACGTGGTGCTCAACCCGCCGCAGGCCGGCGCGCCGCTCAACACCTTCGGCTACCCCTACGCGGAGGTTGGCGGCAAGGTGCTCGACTGGTACGACCCGAAGGGCTTCAGCTACCGCATCACCTTCAAGGAAAAGTAGGGGAGGGAAGACCGACCCGACCCGACCGGGCCGTGCCGCAAGGCGCGGCCTTTTTTCGTTTCCTGCGCCAAGACCCGGCAGGCGCGGCTTCCAGCTCTTTTGCCTTGTCTCACAGGGGCGATTGTTGTATCTTTCCCTGCGGTCCGACATAAAGAATTTAGGAGTTTACCCGTGCAGATCCGCACCCTTGTCACCCTTTCGTTTCTTTACGCCTGCATTGCAGTGCCGCTTGCCCATGCCGCCGAAACGCCCCCCGTCCAGGCCATCCCGGTGCCTGTCGCCGCTACTGCCCCCGACCAGGCTGCCGCCATCGCCGCCCTCGCCAAAGAGAACGCGCTCCTGCAGGAGAAGATCAAGACTCTGGAGAGCTGCAGCATCAGTTCGAGCGACCTTGCCGCCCGCAACTCCAGGAAACTCAAAGAGATCACCGCCGATGTGCGCACCCAGCGCCAGTCCATGGCGGAGTTCGAGAGCTACGTGAAGTGGATGTCCGGGCACGTGGCGGGTTACTCCAAGTACATCCAGGCCAGTTCCGTCGCCGCCCGTTTCGTTAAGTTCTTCCCGATTCCCTATGCCGGGCAGGCCTCGCTCTTCACCAAGTTCGTCTCCGACTCCGCGGTCTCCCTCGGTGCCGCCTCGGTCTCCATCAACAAGTACCTGGGGACCTCGCAGCAGTTCCTGTCCCGGGCCGACGCGCTGGACCCGAACAAGCCGACCTACAACCAGGATGTCTCTGAGTTGGTACGTTTCGCCGACCAGGACCTCTTGAAGGGGATGACCGAGGTGCAGGACCGGCTCACCACCACCTCCCAGCTTTCCGCGTCCTCGCTCTCCTTTCTTGAGAGCGTGAACCACTACGTGGGTTCCGGCGACGAGGCGCTCAGCAAGGCGAAGTCCTTCCTGAAGAGCGACGAGAAGGCCGAGAAGAGCTTCCTCGCCGAAAGCACCACGTCGCTGAGGAACAAGGCGCAGGTCTTCAACGGCAAGCTGCAGCTCTTCGACGCCACGGTGAAGAAAACCACACCCCAGATAAAGGCACTGGTCGCCTACGATGACCTGGCGCGCAGCCTGGACCCGAAGTTCGCCAAGAAATAGATGTGGTGACGGGTACGCCGGGAAGGGAGGCGGAACTGCCGGAGCCCTCACCCGGCCTTCGGCCACCCTCTCCCAAAGGGCGAGGGGGAATGCCCTAAACTGCCGATGCCGGTTACCCTCTGCCGAAGGGCGAGGTGATCATCAATAAACAAAAAGGCCTCTCCCGATCAGGGTGAGGCCTTTTTTGTATCGATTATGCCTGTTGACGCGCTAGAACTTGTAGCCTAGCGACAGGGCGACCAGGTGCGCGTCACTCTGGTACGTGCCGTTGGCCGAGGTGGCCGGGATGCCGGCGAAGTTGATCGCGTTGTTCTTGTCCCTGTTCTCGTAGTACTGGTAGCCGTAGGCGACGGCGACGGTGAACGGTTTCAGGTCGAGGTCGGTGCCGACGCAGAAGACATGGGTCTTGGCGTCGGGAATGGAGGGGTCGAAGGTGCTGTTGGGGACCGCGCTGCCGCCGTAGACGTAACCGGCCAGCAGGGCAACCCTGGGATCGACCTGGTACCTTCCCCCCAGGTTGAGCCCCCAGGAGTCCTTCCAGTCCCTCGGGGTGAACGACTGGCTGCCGTTGTCCAGGCGGATGTCCAGGTTCTTGAACTTGGACCACCCCTCCCAGCGCACCCCGGCTTCCACGGTGAGCTTGTCGATCCCCTTGAAGGCGACACCCGCGGTGAACTGCGGCGGCAGGGTGAGATCGGTCTTGCCACCGCTGTTCAGGACGGTGACCGGCGGCACCAGCGGGGTGGGGCTGGCGAAAGCGGCGTTTCCGGAGACGTCGACGTAGACCTGGCTGCGATAGGAGGCGCCGACGGTGAGGTGCTCGCACGGTTCCCAGGCCGCCGCCACGTTGTAGCCGACGCCGGTGCCGTCCCCCTTGAACTTCTGGTTGATGTCGGTGCCCGGGGCGTACCCGAGCAGGGGGGTGAGCGCTGCGGAGGGGATCTTTCTCTGCAGCGTGGCGTCGAGCAGCACCACGTCCACCCCGGCCGCGAGCGTCAGCGAGGGAAGCACGCGGTAGGAGAGTACCGGGTTGATGTCGAAGGTCTTCAGGTTGGACCTGGTGGCGATGTAGCGGCCGTCCCAGTTGTCGTTCCACTTGGTGCCCAGGCCGAACGGGTTGAAGATGCCGAGGCCGGCGCTGACCTGGTCGTTGAACTTGTGGGTGACGTAGAGGTGGCTCGGGAAGAACACCGAATCGTTGGACGCGGGGTTGCCGCCGATGGAGCTCGAGTATTCACGGGAGGAGAAGATCGCGGTGGTGCCGACCATCAGTTGCGTCCCGTCGAGCTTGTTCATCAGGGCCGGGTTGTAAAAGATGGTGCTGGCGTCGCTGGTGTGGGCGGTCACGGCGTTGCCCTGGCCAAGGGCGCTGGCGCCATGGGTGAAGACGGCGTAGCCGGCGGCGTGCGCCGAGGACGAAAACCCTCCGGCCAGCGAGACCGCCGAGGCCAGCAGCCCAGCGATCAGGCTCTTCCTGTAGTTCATGATTCCTCCTGAAATATGTAGTCGGATTTTGGCCCGTGCACTCTGCGACGTTGACGAACCGGCATGCCAACGGGTAACATGGCTGTCGTGATTGACTACGTCATACCATTCGTGCTAAAAAACCGAATAATTTAGATCGGTTAACGGGAGCAGTTGATGCATATGGAACGACCGTACCTGATGGAACACGCCGAGGAATCCCTCCGGCTTGAAATGAAGACAGACAACGCGGTGACCGAGAAACAGGCGCGCTGGGCAGGTCTCGCGCCCGGCATGAGCGTCATCGATATCGGCTGCGGCCCCGGCAAAACGACCGGCATGCTCGGGGAACTGGTGCAGCCGGGGGGAAGGGCCGTGGGTGTCGACCTTTCCGAGCAGCGGCTCGCCTACGCCCGCGAGCATTACGGTTCCGACACGGTGAGCTTCGAGCGCTGCGACCTGTACCAGCCGCTCACCGGGCTGGGGCAGTTCGATTTCGCCTGGTGCCGCTTCGTCCTCGAGTATCACCTTTCCAACTGCTTCGAGCTGGTGCGCAACATCTCCGCCGCGCTGAAGCCGGGCGGGATCCTCTGCCTCATCGACCTCGACCACAACTGCCTCAGCCACTACGGCCAGTCCGAGCGGATGGAGCGCGCCGTCGCCGCCACTATCAAGAGCCTGGAGGAGAACGACGACTTCGACCCCTACGTGGGGAGGAAGCTGTATTCCTTCCTCTACGATCTCGGCTTCCAGGACATCGATGTGAAGGTGGAGGCGCACCACCAGATCTTTGGCGAGCTCAGAGCTGTGGACGAGTTCAACTGGACCAAAAAGGTCGAGGTCGCTGCCAAGAGGTCAGGCTACGGCTTCGACGAATACGAAGGGGGGTACGAGGAGTTCCTGAGCGAGTTCCGCGCCTTTTTCACCAATCCCCGCCGTTTCACCTACACGCCCATCATCTCCTGCCGTGGCCGCAAGCCCTAGGCTTCCTGGACCGCTTCGGCCTCGTTCTCCTCGGTGGCCCGCAGACGGCAGGTGATCAGCGCCTCGACGATGTTCCTGTCGAAATGGCTCCCCGCGCCTTCCCTGAGGAGCCGGAACGCCTCCTCGACCCGCATCGGGGCGCGGTAGTGGCGCTGCGAGGTGACCGCCTCGTAGAAATCCGCCACGGCGATGATCTTCGCCCCCAGCGGGATGTCCTTCCCCTTCAGTCCCTTCGGATAGCCGGTGCCGTCGATCTTCTCGTGGTGCGCGCCGGCGATCTCCGGAACCTCCCGGTAGATCCCCTCGAAATTGACCTGCTCCAGGATGTCCCGGGTCTTGTGACAGTGCGTCTTGACGATCTCGTACTCCATGTCGGACAGCCTGCCGTTTTTCTTGAGGATGGCGTCGGGGACCCCGATCTTGCCGTAGTCGTGCAAAAGCGCAGCGACCCTGATCATCTCCCGTTCCGGGCGCGGTAGACCGAGCTCCTCGCAGATCTCGTCGGAGTACTCGGTGACCTTCTCGGAGTGGCCGGCGGTGAGCGGGTCCCTGGCGTCGATCGAGGCGGCCATGACCTTCAGGAAGGAGCTGAACTGGTTCGATTTCGCCTCGTGCAGCTTGGCGTTGCGCAGGCTGATGCCGATGACCGGCGCGATCCCCATCAGCAGGGAGACGTCGCTTTGCACCAGGGGGCGTTTCGACTTCAGGTTGTCGACGGCGATGATCCCGAGCGATTCCCCCTCGCAGATGATCGGGCAGCAGATGAAGGTCTGTGACAGGAGCTGCTTGGCGAAGTTCTGGCTCTTGCCGGAGAGGTTCCCCTCGATATCCTTCACGTCCGCGACCAGGAAGGGGCGCTGCTCGCGGAAGGAGATCACGAACACCCCCTTGGAGTCGGGGCGGTCCAGGTGGAAGGTGGTCTTGCCCAAAAAGGCCAGTTGCTCGTCCTGGTACCCGAAGCCGGCCTGGAACACCAGCCGCGACTTCTCGGGATTGCTGAGCAGGATCAGGCCGCGGCTGTAGTCGAGTCGCTTCTCCAGGATCTGGATCACGTTGGAGAGGATGTCGTGGACTTCGGTCTGCCTGCTGAGCGCCTGCCCGATCTCGTTGGTTACCAGCGCGTTGTTGTAGTTGATCTCCATCCGCTTGAACAGGTTGTCGGTCAAGTCCTTGAGGCTCTTCTGGCTGGTGAGCAGGGCGTCCTTCTCGCTGCGCAGCGAACAGATCTTGATGACCAGGAGCAGGGTGAGCGCCCAGGGGGCAAGCAGGTAGATGGTGTTCATCTGGTTCGCCTGGTAGCAAAAGGCGATGAGGATGAAGATGGCGATGGCGGCGTAGTTCCGGGTGAAGTGCCAGAATCCGGTGCTGGTCTGCTCCCAGGTGACGATGTAGCGGCACACCGGGTCGCCGTTGAACATGCACTGGGGGTGCTCGATGCGCGGCAGCTTGGGTTGGAACAGGTTGGCGATGGCCTCGAAGAACCCCATCCGGTTCTGGCACTGAAACAGTTCCTCCTGGCAGCCGGGCCTGGGGGTGACCGTGATTTCGTAGCTGTTGGCGCTGAGTCGCTTGGAGGTGTAGACCGAGGACCTGACGAAGTTGTTGTTGACGGTGTCGCCGATCAGGCTGTAGGCGCGCGAGGGTCCCACCAGTCCGAGGAAGTACTGCCTGAGAATCCCCATGGCTTCGGGGGACGCCGCGTAACGGCCGGCCTCGCGTGCGATGTTTTCGTTGCCGGTCAGTTTGAGCAGCCGCTCGTAGAAGAGGTTGACCTGTTCCTGGGTGAACCAGTGCCCCTGGTCAGCCACCTCCAGCGGTGTCATCTGGGCGTAGCTCAGCAACTCGCCGACGTTGACGAAGTTGTACTTGCTCCTGATCAGCCTGATGTAGATGTCGATAATGCTGCTGTTGTAAAGTGGTGTGCTCATCACTGTTCCCTAGGTACCCTGGGTCGCTGCTCTTTGCGCCCGTTTGTCTTTGCCCCGGGTATGGAGGTCGCCTAAGTACTTGATGAAGTTGGAGGTTTGCGTCTGTGCGTTGAAGGCCCAGAGTATGTACTTCCTCTCGAAGGAGAGGTTGGTGGCCTCGGCGTAGCTTTCCGGGTAAACCATCACCGGTATGTCGTTTTGCTGGTACTTGTGCGTGATGATTGAGAGCGCGATGAGCAGGATGTCCTTGGGGAACTGCTCCTGGTCCAGCACGAAGACCTTGATGCAGTTGGTGAGGTCGGAAAGGTTCAGGCCGACGTCGGAGACGTTGATCATGATCACCGCCTTGACCGCACCGTTGCGCTTAAGGGTGTAGAGGTGGCGCTGCAGCGAGAAACCCGCCTGGCGGTAGTCCTGCGCCAGTTCGTCGCACTCGGTCATCCCCGGTTCCAGGTCCAGCGCGTTCAGCATCAGGCCGCCGGAGTGCTGCTCGTAGAAGGCCTCGAGTTCGAGGAGGTCCTCCCTGGTGGTGCGGGTGAGCCCCCAGGGGCCGGCGAAGTTCCAGTCGTTCGAGTAGGTGCGCTGGTAGTGGAAGTAGACGAAGGTGTCGGTGGAGCAGTTCTTTTTCTCCTCGACCGTCTTCAGGAAGCCGCCGAAGATCCGGTTGGGGAACTTGTTCTCGGGCTTGTAGTAGCAGATCAGGTAATCCATGTGGGACGACCTGAGGTTGTAGGTGTCGTTGATCGAGTTGCAGAGGTGGTCGAGCACGGTCATGCCGGCGAAGTTGGATTCCGACTTGTTGGCGGCGTGGTGGTGCACCAGCCAGGTCCCCTGGTAAAAGCGCAGCATGGCCAGGTGTCCCAGGATATTGCCGTGCTCCTGGTAGATGAAGTGGCGGGCGATGCCGGGATTCTCCGTGTAGAGCCTTCGGTAGGTCTCCTTGAGGTGGGCCTTGTTGAGCTGCACGAAGTGGTACTTCTCGGGGTAGATGAAGCCGGTGTCGAAGAAGAACTGCCACAGGTCGTCCAGGTCCACCTGGGTGCTCACGTAGGAATGCCGGTTCTTGGCGAGGTACAAAAGCGACAGCAGGCTGACGTGGTCCCGGATGTCCATGTCCAGAAAGCACAGGCCGCACTTCACCACGGGCGCCTTCTCCTGCTTGGAGGCGTCGTCGCGGTAGACGACCTGGGCGGAGCACTTGGTGGAGAAGCTGTTGCCGATGCGCAGCTCGAGCTCGGGCAGGATCATGCCCGGCATGAGCACGCTCGATTCGGCGTCCTCGCAGACGGAGAAACCGGACCCGGAGATGTCGAGCACCTTGAGGTCGACGCTTTTCTGGCTGAAGGGGTGCCTGAACACCGCGTTGGGCAGGGGGAGCAGCTCGTGCCGGCAGCTGCGGATCTCCTTCGCCTTGAAGCGCTGCATGCTGGCCTGCAGGGGCTCGAGCAGGTAGATCCGGTCCCGGTGACCGAGGGTCTGCGAGGTGATGCGGCATTCGGCGGAATACAGGGTGGTGCCGTCGCCGCTGAAGACTACCTGCACCGGCGCGTCGGAGTTGATCCAGTTGAAGGTGCGGCTGCCGTCCCCCTGGATCTCGACCCTGAAGGAGACGGCGCTGAAATCGATGAGCGTTCCCTGGAACCGGGCGCCGTTCTGGAACAGTTCCGCCGACACCCCCTGGCAGGGATGGCGCCGGGATTTACGGTAGTTCACCTCGATGCACTTCTCCGGGAGCAGGAAGACGGCCCCCTCGTCGCTGATGCTGATCAGTTCCGGGGTGGCGGTGATCATGCGGTGGCCGCTGACCACGAAGATGTTGTCGAAGGAGCAGCCGTTGGTCGCCGTGTTGATGGAGTCGACGGAAACCCAGCGGCATTCAAGCTTGTTGTTGAGACAGGGGAGGGGGGCTGCTTCGAGTGTTACCGTGCGAGGGTATTTCGTGTGCCTGAAATTGACAAGGATGGATTCTTCTTGGAAGTTGATGAAGTTAAGTTTGTTGATCAGCTTATTGAGCCCGACCTCCTTTTCGGTGCCGGGAGAAAATTCTATTACAGTGTCGGGCCGGGCAAATTGTAAAATCTTGCTGGCGTCTTTCATCCACTACCTCATGGCCGCATGGTGACGACAGGAGAAACTATGGCGGTACGGCGAACTAGCTATCTGCCAACGCTTCTCAAAGGGATGCAGGGCTTCCATCCATTATGCGTAGGGATTATTAGCATGATTCGTCAGGTTTTTCACTATAAAACGATGTGTCGTGATAAAAAAATCACGCGGTTAATCAATGGAATGTGCGGACGGGAGAGGTCGTGAGGGAGAAAAGGGGAAAGCCGTGCCGGCCTTACCCCTTGGACTGCAGCGAAGCCTCGAGATAGGTGTTGAAATCCAGGGTCTTGGCGAGGTTGCTTTGCGTCTGCGCGGGACGCTGGTCGGACAGCTCGTGCACCGCCTCGCCACGGTCGGCGGAGGTGCGCGCAGCGACGATGCGGTTGCGGCCGCGCGCCTTGGCCTCGTAGAGCGCGACGTCCGAGGCGTGCACCAGATCGTTGAATGTTCTGCCGTCCTCGGGGAAGGAGGCGATGCCGAGGCTCGCGGTGAGCCTTCTGAGCGGGATGTCGCTCGCGCCGGGGAAGCGCTTGTTCTCGATCTCGCAGCGAATCCGCTCCGCCACGATCATCGCCTCGGCCTTGGAGGTGCCCGGCAATACGGCGCAGAACTCCTCGCCGCCGTAGCGCGCGACGATGTCCATCTCGCGCAGCGACTCCTTGATGATGTCCGCGGTCAGCTTGAGCGCCTCGTCGCCGGCCAGGTGGCCGCAGAGGTCGTTGTAGTTCTTGAAGAAATCGAGGTCGATGAAGATGACGGTGAGGTTCAGCCCCTGGCGCATGCTCCGGTTCAGCTCCTCCTCCAGCCTGCTCTTCAGGAAGCGGCGGTTGTAGAGGCCGGTGAGGGGATCGGTGACGGAGAGCTGCTCGAAACGCTCCGACTCCTCGAGCACCTCGGTGCGCTCGATCATGAGGGAGGCGAGGTTCGCGAAAGAGGTCAGCAGCTGCAGGTCGGAGTGGGTGAACGGGCGCAGGTTCTTCTTGTCCGAGAGGTTCAGCACCCCGATCACCTTTTCTTTCAGCTTGAGCGGGATACAGATCAGCGACTTCGACTTGAAACGCATCCGGTTGGCCATGGCGACCCTGCTGTCCTTCTCGACGTCGTTGACCAGCAGCGGCTGCCCGGTCTTGGCGACCATGCCCGCGATCCCCTTGCCGACCTTGAGCTGCAGGCAGCGCGCGATGTTGAGCGTCATCCCGAGGGTGAACACGATCTGCATGCCGACGCCGTCCTTGTCGATCAGCATGATCGATCCCTGGGTCGCGTCGATCAGCTCCGAGGCGATCTTCAGTATCGATTCGTAGAGGAGGTCCTTGCTGTCGATCTGCAGCAGGGTGTCGGTGAGCGACATGAGGCGCTCGGAGAGGGCGTTTTCCTTACTGCGCGTCGCGTCCTTGTCGATGGTGGCCAGCTTGCCCGCCATGGCGCCCACCAGCATGGAGATGAGCAGCGCCTGGTTGGGGGCGACGTCGGTGTCGAATATGGCAAGAAAGCCCAGGCGCTCGCCTTGCGCCTTGAGGGGGAAGGGGGTGCAGACGGTGGCGCGAAGATCGGGCAGGGCCGCGCGCATCTTGCCGTCCCAGAGCACGGTCCTTTTCGCCTTGTCCGGCGCCACGAACAGTTGCAGCGTCTCGGGGGTGAGCGTTCCCAGCTCCTCGGGAAGCCCCCATACGCCGGTCACCGGGAACGATTTCCCCTCGGCGTCGGGAAGGGCGAGCGCCATGCGTGCGGGCTGGAACGCGGTGACGATGGTCTCGCAGCAGATGGCGACGCAGGCGGTGACGGTGCTCACCTTGTCCAGCCTTTCCATGGCCTGTGAGACCACGCTCAGCGCGGCGTCGCCCAGCGCGTCCTGGGGATGCGCCGGGGGGGGGACCGGGGGCTCGGTGCGCGCCGGGAGCAGGTACAGCTCGATCCTGCGCCTGACCTGCTCGGCGACCTCCTCGACCTCCTCGTAGCTCGCCGTGGCAAGCGATTCCACGTAAGGGAGCAGCGAAAAGGCATCGCCGCCGTTGCGGGCCAGTGACGCCAGCTGCCAAAGGTCGATGGATTCCTCGCGCACGCCGTCGCCGACCAGGCAGAGATCCTCGCCGGAGAGGGTGAAGGGGATGAGAAAGCCGAAGAACCCTCCGCCGTAGCGGCAGACCGAAGGAGTCGCCTCGTCGAAGAAGACCTCCATGTTCTCCTCGAAGAACTGACGCGACACCTCCCGGCACAGGGGATCCTCCACCACGGTGGCACAGGACTCGAAACGCTGCGCGGACGCTACCGTGCCGTTACGCCGGCGATAGAGCGTTAGGCTGTAGCGCGCCAGTGCAGGGAGGGCCTTCAAGTCGGCCAGCAGATCCCCAAATGGCATGTTCGCGAGTTCCTGTTTCACGGCAAAGGCTCCATCACCAGTTACGCATGCATGCCCGGACGAGTGATGCCCGGCATGCTTGTAAAAAACAAGAATCTTCTGCACGTTCCGCGCCAGCGCCGCGCGCAATTCAGCCGCTCACGGAGGCGAGGCGACCCGTTCCCGGGGCGATTACAAATGGATCATTACCGCTTTCTAGCCGGGGGTGCTCCCGCGGGCCCCGCACCAGGTTCCGGTACGGCTCCGGATCCGGATAACGGGGATTGCGCGATGTTAATATCGGAGTTCAAGGCAATAAAGTCAGTAATTTGAATCACATTCTAATGTGTTTTTTGCGAGAAGGAGTGGCGGGGTCCGCGGATGGGGGTAGTCGTACCCAAAACGCGCGCACAAACTGATTGATTCTCGCCCGCGATACCGGTAAAATCCTGCGCCATCGATGCCCGAAAGGTTACGGATGCCCACGTCCCCAGACACTCCCCTCTATAACAGCCGCATTTTTGATTCCTACCTGAAGCTGCTTCGGAAAAAGTACCCCCACGTCGATACGTTGGCGCTGCTTGCCCATGCCGGCATGAAACAGCATGAGGTGTCCGACCCGGGGCAGTGGTTCAGCCAGCGCCAGGTGGACCGCTTTCACGACCAACTGGTACAGGTGACCGGTGACCAGGGGATAGCCCGCGAGGCTGGCCGCTACGCCGCGTCGCCGGAGGTGCTGGGGCCCCTGAGGTCCTTCTTTCTCGGCATGGTCGGCCCCGAGTACATCTTCTACTTCATCAACAAGATAGCCCCCCGGTTCACCCGTTCCTCACGCTGCAGTGCCCGCAAGATCGGGCCCCGGGAAATCGAGCTCACCGTCGCCTTCCGGGAGGGCGTACGGGAAAACCCGCGCCAGTGCGAGAACCGGACCGGCTTCTTCGAGGCGGCCTTCCTGCTTTTCGACCACGACTTTCCCGAGATCGAGCACCCCGAGTGCGTCTTCAAGGGGGGAGAGGTGTGTCGCTACCTGATCCGGTGGCGGCCGTCGCTGACCTCGCGGTTACTGCTCGCGCAGCGCACCTGCTCGCTGCTTTTGCTCGCCGGCCTTTTGGGCGCGCTGTACTGGAGCCCGACGATCTTGGCGCCGGCCCTCTTTCTGGCGCTCCTGTCGTACCTCGTCTTCACCCTGCTGAGCCACCACTTCGAGCGCAAGGCCCTGCTTTCCTCGCTCACCAGTATGCGCAACTCCAGCGACCGGCTCCTCTCCCAGGTCCAGGAGAATTTCGACCGCGCCCTCGCCGTCAACGAAATCGGCCAGGTAGTCTCGACCAGGACCGAGCTCGGCGAAATCGTCTCCAGCGTCAACCAGGTGCTGCATAAGCGGTTGGGGTACGGCAGGGGCATCGTGGTCCTGCTCGACCCCCAGCGTAACGTCCTGGTGCTGCGGGGCTGTTTCGGGCTGGCCCCGGAAGACGAGGAGCGGGTCCGCGCCATCGAGTTCCCGCTATTCGGAGCGGCGCCCAGCGGCGTGCTGGTCACCTGTTTCAATACCCAGCGGCCGGTGCTGATCGACGACATCGAGCAGATCCGGGGGCAGGCGGTGCCGGAGAACTACGCGCTGATCCGTGCGCTCGGGGTCCGGTCCTTCATCTGCGCGCCCATCGTCTGCGAAGGGGAAGCGGTGGGGGTGCTTGCCGTCGACGACGCCAGCCGGGAAGGGGGATTGCTGCAAAGCGATCTCAACCTGATACAGGGGATCGCGCCGGTGATCGGGGTCAGCGTCCGCAATGCGATGCGCTTCGCCAACGAGAGGAGGTTGTCGGAACAGCTCCGGAAAGCCTCGGAACACCTTGAGCGGCGCGTGGCGGAACGGACCTCGGAGTTGACCCAGGCCTACGCCGAGCTCGAGTTCCTCTACGACTCGGTCTCTCACGACCTGCGCACCCCGTTACGGGTGATCTACGGCTATGGCGAACTGTTGCGGGAAGGCTACGGGGACCGGCTCGACGACGCCGGCAAGGAGTACCTGGCCAGCATCATCAGCGGCGGCGAGCGGATGGAGCAGACCCTGGACCGGATGCTTGATTTCTCCGAGGTGAACTCGGTGCTCCCGGTCCTGCAGCCCGTCGACCTGAGCCTGCTGGCCCGGCGCATCCTGGGCGAATTGAGGGTCACCGATCCGAAACGGGAGGTGGAGCTTGACATTGAGGACGGCGTGCTGGTCACCGGCGACGAGAGGCTGCTGGAGAGCGTGATGGAAAACCTGCTGGGGAACGCCTGGAAGTACAGCGCCCTGAAGAGCTGCACCAGGATCGCTTTCGGCCGCAACGACGGGGTCTGCTACGTGAAAGACAACGGGGAGGGGTTCGACATGGCCCAGGCGGGGAAACTCTTCGTTCCGTTCCGGAAACTGCACGACGGCGGCCGCTTCGCCGGCCACGGCCTCGGGCTCTCCATGGTGCGGCGCATGCTGGAGCGGATGGGGGGCAAGGTGTGGGGCGAGGGGAAGCCGGGCAGGGGCGCGACCTTCTACTTCACGCTCCCGCCGGCCGACGCCCCCTAGCCGACCTCGGAATACTCCCGCTCCCGGAACTCGACCCCGAGCGACAGGGCGAGTTCGCGGACATGGTCCACGTCGAGGCCGGGTACCGTCACCACGCTCGCGGTCACCTGGGGCACGTGCTTGGGAGCCTCCCTCAGAAAATCGCACACGCCGGCGAAACCCGCCGCGCCGAACGGGGTGTTGCAGAGCCTGTCGTAGTCGGCGGCGTTGGCCGCGTTCAGGCTCACCGACAGGGCGTCCACCAGCCCGCTCAGTTCCGGCAGGATGTTGCGGCCGTGCACCAGGTTCGCCTGGCCGTCCGTGTTGATCCTCACCCGTAATCCGCGCCGCTTCAGCTCGGCGGCCACCTCCTTGACCAGGTCCAGCCTGATCAACGGCTCACCGAACCCGCAGAATACCACCTCGTCGTACTCCGATGCGGCATCCACGGCGGCGATCACCTCGGCGAAATTCGGCTCGTGCGAGAGCTTCAGCTCGTGTCCCTTGACCGACAACTCCTCGAACTTCGGGCAGAAGGTGCAGCGGTTCGAGCAGCGGTTGGTGATGTTGAGGTAGAGCGAGTTGCGGATCTTGTAGGCGATGGTGTCTTCCTGCGCAGCCTCCTCGATCCCGAACAGCCTGCGGGTATTGAACGAGGTGATGCGGCCGACGTCCTCCGGCGAGAGCCCCTTCAGCTCCGCGATCCGCTCCGCCGCGAATCTGACATAGGCCGGCTCGTTCCTCTTGCCCCGGTGCGGCACCGGGGTGAGGTAGGGGGCGTCGGTCTCCACCATGAGCTTCTCGATCTTCACCCCCCGGACCACCTCCCTGAGCGCCTCGTTGGAGGGGTAGGTGACGGTGCCGGGAATGGAAATCATGAAGTTCATCTCGATGCACTCCTGCGCCATGGCGAGATCTCCCGAGAAGCAGTGCAGCACCCCTCCCACCTCGTGGGCCTTTTCCTCCTTGAGGATGGCGACGATGCGGTCATGGGCGTCACGGTCGTGGATGATGAGCGGCAGCGAGAGCTCGCGGGCCATCCGGATGAAGCGCCGGAACACCTCCTCCTGGGCCGGGCGGGGCGAACGGTCGCGGAAGAAGTCGAGCCCCACCTCGCCGATGGCGACCACCTTGGGGTTCCCCAGGGCCAGTTCGCGCGCGGCCTGGTAGTCCGCCTCGGTCACCCCGGCCGCGTCGTGAGGGTGGATCCCCACCGAGCAGTAGATGTTCGGGCGCCTTGCAGCCAGCGCCACCGCCTCGCGGCTCGACTCCATGTCGGCGCCGACGGCCATGATGGTGCCGACCCCCGCCTCCCGGGCCCGGTCCATCATCTCCTCGAAATCCTCAGCGAATTCAGCGCCGTATATGTGGGAATGGCTGTCGATCAGTTCCATGAAGTACTCCTTGAAACGCAAGCGGAAACCTGCTCCGGTTGGTGATGTTGCCGATTGGTGAGTGGCGCCGACCATCCCCTCGCCCTCCGGGAGAGGGTGCCCGCAGGGCGGGCGAGGGATGCTGTCGGCAACGTTGGCGCAGATGGCGACGCCCTCACCCCTGCCCCTCTCCCGGCGGGAGAGGGGACCAGAGGCGAAGTCGATTATAGTACTGGATGAATTTACCGGATGCCAGCGCTTTTTATCGGTGCTGCGGATCGAAGTTTTATTCGGTGACGTCGCGGATGGAGGACTCGATGCCGTCCATGAGGATGGCAAGCTCGTCGAGGGAGATGGAGAGGGGAGGGAACACGACGATCACGTTCCCCAGGGGACGGATGAAGATCCCGCGCTTTCTCGCTTCCAGGCAGACGCGCACGCCGACGCGCTCCTCCCACGGGTACGGGTCGCGGCTGTGCCGGTCGCGGACCAGCTCGATGCCGGCGATCATCCCTTCCTGGCGCACGTCGCCCACGTGGGTCAGCTCCATGAGACGCTGCAGGCGGTCCTGGAGGTAGTCGATCTTCCCGGGGAGCTGCTCCAGCAGGCGCTCCGATTCGAACAGGTCGAGGCTGGCGAGGGCCGCGGCGCAGGCGATCGGGTTGCCGGTGAAGGTGTGGCCGTGGAAGAAGGTCTTCAGTTCGCTGTAGGCGCCCCAGAAGGCGTCGTAGACCTTGCGGGTGGTGAGGGTTGCTGCAAGCGGCAGGTAGCCCGCCGAGATCCCTTTGGATATCGCCATGATGTCCGGCGTCACCCCTTCCTTGCCGCAGGCGAACATGGCGCCGGTACGGCCGAAGCCGACCGCGACCTCGTCGGCGATCATGAGGACGTCGTAGCGGTCGCAGAGTTCTCGCACCCCTTTCACGAAGCCGGGAGGCTGCACGATCATGCCGCCGGCTCCCTGCACCGAAGGCTCGATCACGAGTCCCGCCAGTTCGTGCGCGTGCTCCTTCATGAGCCGCTCGAGCTCCTGCAGGCACAAGAGGCCGCAGCTGTGGCAGTCACCTTCCGGGGAAAGGGCGCAGCGGTAGCAGTAGGGGGAGGGGGCCTTGATGGTGGGGAAGAGCAGGGGGGCGTAGACCTCGTGGTAGATGGCGATGCCGCCCACGCTCATCGAGCCGACCGTGTCGCCGTGGTAGGCGTTGTCGAAGCGGATGAACTTCTGCTTCTTGGTGTTGCCGGTCTGCTGCTGGTACTGGAAGGCCATCTTCACGCCGATTTCGACGGCGGTGGAGCCATTGTCGGAGTAGAAGACCTTGGCGAGGCCCGGGGGAGCGATGTCGATCAGGCGCTTGGCAAGGAGCGCGGCCCGGTCGTTGGAAAGCCCGAGGAGGGTGGAGTGCTCCAGGCGGTCCACTTGTTCCTTGACCGCCTCGTTGATCTCCTTGCGGCAGTGGCCGTGCACGTTGGTCCAGATGGCGGCGACGCCGTCCAGGTAGCGGTTACCGTCGGAGTCGATGATGTAGGAGCCTTCACCCCTGGTGATGATGATGTTCTCCGCGTTTTCCCATTCGCTCATCTGGGTGAAGGGGTGCCAGAGGTATTCGCTGTCGTAGCGTCTGAGTGTTTCGGTATCCAGTTCGACCATTTTGTCCTCCAAAAAAAGAGCCACCGCCGCGCCTTTTGTGGCATCAAGCGGTGGCACGGCAGGATGAAGTCTCCGTCAAAGATGTAAAGCCGTCAACGTAGAACGCTAGAACGTAGAACGGGTTCCTGTCATTCAAACATCTCCCTGAGCATGATCCCGGTAGCCGGCATCTGCAGCAGGCGGTCGGCCAGCTTGGTGACCACGTCCCGCTCGCCCTCGCCCTGGAGATCGGGGAAAAGGCCGAGGAGTTGCGCCCCGGAGAGGGAGTCGATCATGTGCGGCGCGTAGGACTCCGCCTGGTCGGGAGTGTCCGGGTACCGGTTCACGATGACACCCTTCACCTTGAGCCCGAGCGTGCGCGCGGTGAAGGTGGTGAGCAGGGTGTGGTTGATGGTGCCCAGGTTGGGGCGGGCGACCACGGCGATGGGGAGGTTCAGGTGCAGGGCAAGGTCTGCCACCAGCAGTCCCCCGGCCAGGGGAACCATCAGGCCGCCGGCCCCTTCGACGATGACGAAGTCGTACTGGGCCGCGAGCCGTTGGTACGCCTCCTTGATGACGTCGAAACTGATACGCACACCGTCCTGTGTGGCGGAGACGGAAGGCGCCAAGGGCGCACGGAGCAGGTAGGGGGCGGAGTCCTCGGTGACCGGGACGCCGGCCGCGAAGGCGAGCAGCTCGGCGTCCTCGGAGATGAGGGCGCCGTCGCGCTCGATGCAGCCGCTGGTGACCGGTTTCATGACGCCGACGCTATGGCCCATCCGGCGCAGCAGCATGGCGATGGTGGCGGACGCTATGGTTTTTCCCACACCGGTATCGGTGCCGGTGATGAAGATGCTTTTGGCAGGCATGTGCTGTTTTCCTTTCAGTCAGGTTCACCTGTAGGGGCGAATAATCATTCGCCCTGCCGGTTGCCCCATCCCTCTCCCGGGGGTAGAGGGGATGTCCTTATGAGCGAGGGGGCAAGCGGTCGTGGTTTAGTGCGCGCACATCACCGTGTTGAGGCCGAGATCGCTGAACATGGTCAGATCGGTGTCGACGTTGCGCCCCAGGGTGGTCAGGTAGTTGCCGATCATGGTGCCGTTGGCGCCGGCGAAGAAGATCCAGGACTGCAGGTCGCGCAGGTTCTTTTCCCGCCCGCCGCAGATGGTGATTCTTTTCTGCGGCAGGATCAGGCGGTAGATGGCGATCGTCTGCAGGCACTCCCGGGCGGTGATGTTGCGGGCCCCCTCGAGCCTGGTCCCCTCGATGGGGTTCAGAAAGTTCATCGGCACCGAGTCGACGTCGAGTTCCTTCAGCGTGAAGGCCATCTCCACGCGCTGCGCCGCGCTCTCGCCCATGCCGAAGATGCCGCCGGAGCAGACCTTGACGCCGGCTTTCTTGACGGCGCGGACGGTATTGACGTCTTCCTGGTACTCGTGCGTGGTGCAGATGTTGGGGAAGAAGCTCTCAGCGGTCTCCAGGTTGTGGTGGTAGGTGTCCATCCCGGCTTCCTTGAGCTTCAGGGCGGTCTCCTCGTCGATGATGCCGAGGGAGCAGGAGGGGAGAATGGATGTTTCCTTGCGGATGCGGCGCAGGGCGGCGAGGATCTGTTCCAGTTCCTGCCCCTTCACCGTGGTGCCGCTGGTGATGATGCCGAAGCAGGCGGAGCCGTTGGTCTCGGCCGTCTTGGCGCACTCCACCATCTGGTCCTCCTGGACCAGGGGGTAAACCGGCGCGTCGGTGCTGTGGTGCGCGGACTGGGCGCAGAAGGCGCAGTTTTCGGCGCAGCGGCCGGACTTCGCGTTGATGATGGAGCAAAGGTGCACCTCGTTGCCCACGAAGTGCTCCTTGACGCGGGTTGCGGCGCGGAACAGGTCGAAGAGCTCCGAACCCTGTGTTTCGGAGAGGCGGACGGCCTCCTCCGGGGTGATGGAGCCGCCTGCGATGATTCTTTCAGCTATTTCGGCGATGAATTTTTCCATGAGAGATCCTCCAGCGGGTGATTTAGCACGCGCGAGAGGTAGTTGTCAACCAATTCGGAGGAGGTGGTTGACGATTGGGCGAGGGAGGGTGTGTGATTCCCCCTCGCCGTCCGGGAGAGGGGCGGGGTGAGGGCGCCGGCAGGTGCTTTCCGGTGAAAACCGGGTAGTCCCCTTAAAGCTCCTCGGTGGTGAAGGCGACGACGTCGTCGATGCTCCCGGCGTCGAGCAGTACCATCACCAGTCGATCGAGCCCGAGGGCGATGCCGGCTGCTTCCGGCATGTCGGCCAGGGCGGCGAGGAACTTCTCGGGCATGGGGTAGCCCTGTTTGCCGTCGCTGGCCCGCTGCGCCGCCTCCGCCACGAACCGGGCGCGCTGCTCAATCGGATCGATCAGCTCGGAGAACGCGTTGGCGATCTCCAGGCCGCCCAGGTAGAGCTCGAAACGTTCGGCCACGGAAGGGTCCTCGGCATTGAGGCGGGCGAGGGCGGAACAACTGGCGGGGTAATCGTAAATGAAGGTGGGGCGGCCGATCCCCAATCGCGGCTCGATCGCTTCGACCATGACTTCGTCGAAGGTCCCTGCGGCAAGGGCTGCTTCCGCCGTGGTGTCGGTATGGCGCAGGAAGGCGTCTCGGACGGTGACCCGCTCCCAGGGAAGCGAGAGGTCGATTTTTTCGCCGCGGTAGGTGATGCTGTCGATTCCGGCCGCCGCCCTGACCATCTCCTCGGTCTCGTCCATGAGATCGCGGTAGTCGGCCTCGGCCCGGTACCACTCGAGCATGGTGAACTCGCTCAGGTGGCGCGAGCCGCGCTCGCCGGCGCGCCAGCAGCGGCAGATCTGGAAGATGCGCGGGTAGCCGGCGGCCAAAAGCCGCTTCATGCAGAGTTCGGGCGAGGTCTGCAGGAACCAGCCGTCGCTGGGGATGGCGTCGATCTGGGCCTCGGGGGCGGGAGCAGGTATGCGAAAAGGGGTCTCGACTTCGAGATACCCCTTTTCCTGGAAAAACATCCTGATCCTGGTGAAGATCGCGCCACGCTGGGCCAGGGCTTGGGAGCGCCTGGCCAGTGGCCAACTTCCCGACATCGGTTACCCCTTGACCCTGGTGGAGTACTCGCCGGTGCGGGTGTCTATGGTGATCAGCTCGCCTTCCTCGATGAACGGCGGCACGCGCAGCACGTAGCCGGTCTCGACGGTGGCGGGTTTGGAATCGCTGCCGGAGGTGTCGCCCTTGACCCAGGGGTCGGTCTGCACGACGCGCAGGTTGACGAAGTTGGGCACGTCCACCCCGATCGCCTTCTCCCTGAACAGGAGCACGTCCACCTGGAGATTGTCGATCAGGTAGTTCTTGGCGTCGCCCATGGCGTCTTCGCTGATGTGGATCTGCTCGAAGGTGGTGTTGTCCATGAAGCAGTAGTGGTCGTCTTCCTTGTAGAGGTACTGCATCACGCGGTCTTCCAGGTTGGCGGGCTCGAAGGTCTCACCGGAGCGGTAGGTGCGGTCCAGGGTGGAGCCGGTGATCATGTTCTTCATCTTGGTGCGGTAAAGGGCCTGCCCTTTGCCCGGCTTGGCGAAGTCAAAGTGAGTGATGATGTAAGGCTCGTTATCGATGGTGATCTTAAGCCCTTTTCTCAGATCGGCTGCAGTGTACATTGGTTCTTCCTCTTCTTACTGTGGGATTGAATAAAGGTTCAGTGTGCTGCGCGCGGAGCACGCAGCTAAACCGGTATTGGGTCCTATGTTATCCGTATGTGCCTTGCAGCGATGCTGAGGGTGGCAGGGACAGACGCCGGGTGACGTACGGGGAAGGGGTCTATTTGGCGCGATAGGTGATGCGGCCGCGGCTGAGATCGTAGGGAGAGAGCTCCACGGTCACCTTGTCGCCAGGCAGGATCTTGATGAAAAACTTCCTCATCTTGCCGGATATGTGCGCCAGCACCATGTGGTCGTTTTCCAGCTTGACCTTGAACATCGCGTTGGGAAGCGGCTCGATGACCGTCCCTTCTACTTCTATTGCTTCTTCCTTGCTCATTTTTGCTCCTGGGAGTTTGTGGCATCTTTTAACAATCTGTGAGTCTACAAATTTTTCCTGCAAAAAGCAAGCTGCATTTCACGGCGGCTGCCATTTTCTCTTCGATATCATCGCTATTTACAGAACTCCCATAACATGCTAAAAAAATGACCAGATTTTACCAAGGAGCACCGACTTTACATGCAAAAACTGATCAGGGAGATCCCCCTGTCCAACGGGCTCACCGTTCGCTTCTTCGATGCCACGCGCCGTTACTTCGGCGATTACCACCAGGTCCGCATCCAGATATGCTGTGAAGTTCCGGTTACGCCGGACCTTTTCCCCGACGAGGAATCCCACCAGGCGGCCCTGAAACTGATCGGCGCCAGTGTGACCTATAAGAAGGACATCGAGCACCAGGGGGTGGCCACGCTCTGCGTGGACCAGACCGTGGCACGGGTCATCGACGATTTCGCCGCGCATTCCCTTGGCTATTTCAACACCCCGGCATTCCCCAGGAAACTGGTCCTTTCCGAACTGACCCGCGCCCGTGGGCGCAGGAGCGCCTTCGTCCCGCGTGGTATGAATGGCTGAGCTTGTCGTCGCTATAGAGAGCCTCTGTTACGGCGGCGCCGGTTTCGGCAGGGCGGAGGGGAAGGCCTGCTTCGTCCCCTTCACCGCCCCGGGTGACCTGGCCAGGATCCGCGTGGTGAAGGAGAAGAGCTCCTTTCTGGAAGGGGAGCTGGTCGAACTCCTCGAGCCTTCACCGTTGCGCATCGCGCCTGACTGCCCGGTCTTCACCGAATGCGGCGGCTGTCAGTGGCAGTTCCTGCCGTATCCCGAACAGCTGACGCAGAAGGGGACCATTTTCACCGACACCCTGGCGCGCATCGGCAAGGTGCCCCGGGACAAGGTGATGCCGGTCGCTGCGTCGCCTGACGACTACGGTTACCGCTCCCGGGTGCAGGTGAAGGTCACGGTGCGGGCGGGCCGGGTGCAACTGGGCTTTTTCCGCACCGGCTCCCATGACGTCGTTGATTTCGGCGCCGGTTGTCCGCTCGCGCAACCGCCGTTGAACCGTATGGCCGCGGAATTCCGGGCGTTACTGCCGACGTTGCCGCAGCTTGAATGGATCCACCAGGTCGACCTCTCCGTCGGCGACAGCGGGGAGGGGATTGCCATCGTGCACAGCAGGGGAGGCGGGGACGCGTTGGTCGAGCGCCTGGCCCGGGCCCGCGCCGAGCTTCCCTCGGTCGCCGGCGCCTTCGTTTCTGTCGGGCGCAAAGGGGAACTGGAGAAGGCATTCGGCATCGAGGCGTTGAGCTACCATGTGCCCGCCGATATCGCGCCGGATTCGAGGGAGCTGGAGCTTCGGTTCGGCAAGGGGGGCTTTTCCCAGGTGAACTATCGCCAGAACCTGGAACTGATCCGCACCGCCTGCGCGTGGGCCGGGCTCACCGGGAAGGAGCGGGTGCTTGACCTCTACTGCGGCAACGGCAACCTTTCCCTGCCGCTGGCGCTCAACGCGGCGCAGGTGCTCGGCATTGAGGGGTACGCGCCATCCATCGCCGACGCGGTCGCCAACGCCGAGGCGAACGGCATCGAAAACGCCAACTTCCAGGTGAGCGACGCGGCCCAGGCCGTCAGGCGGCTGGTCAAGCGGAAGGAGCGGTTCGACCTCGTGGTGCTCGACCCTCCGCGCGGAGGCGCCGAGGCCGCCGCCGAACTGGCCGGCCTGGCCCCGCAAAAGATCATCTATGTTTCCTGTGATCCGGCTACCTTGGCCCGCGATCTCGCTTCACTTTGCGGTAACGGCTACCAGGTGACCCGCTCGAAACCGGTGGACATGTTCCCCCAGACCTACCACCTCGAGAGCGTCACCGAGCTCGTGCGTATATGAATTCAATCCACCTATCGGAGGCTGCATGTTTTTCGGACTGTTCGGCAAGAAGGATTTTCGTCACTACCAGAACCAGGGTGCCAAGCACCTCGCCGCTGAGCGTTACTCGGACGCTCGCGTCGATTTCCAGGAGGCGCTGAAGCTCTGCCCGGCGGAAGCCTCGCACGAAGCAGCCGCCATCCGCCAGGGGCTCGACCAGGCCTGCGACCAACTGGGCGAGTTGAACCTGCAGGAAGGTGAGCACGCCCTGCGCGCCGGCGAGGCCCAGAAAGCCCACGACCATTTCTGCCTCGCCGCCGACCTCGCCGCCGACCCTTCCCTCAAGGCGCGCGCCCGTGCCGAAGCCGCCAAACTCGAAGCTCCCGAGGCCGCGGTCAAGCCGGCAGCCGCACCGGCGGGAGGGGGGAACTACAAGCCGCACAGCGGCGGTTCCTGCACCACCTGCAAGGGGCACGGCGACCACCACCACGAGGAGCCCGCGCCGATGGAGATGAGCCTCTCCGAGGAGGACCAGTTCTTCCTCATGGTGCAGCCGCTCCCCGGCGATCTTCCCGCCCGCTACGCCACCCTCGGCCCCCAGTTCGCCAAGGCGTACCTCATGATTCATGACGGCAACGACCGCGACGCCTTCCCGATTTTGCAAGAAATGTTGTTATCTGGTGAAAATGACATTGTATTATACGAAGTGGCACTTATAATGTTCCGTGCGGGGCAAATTCATGAGAGCGAGGCGCTCCTGAATCGAGCACTGGCGCTGAATCCGCAAAACGCAGCCGTCTACATAGCACTCGTTCATTTGTTTGCCGGCGGCGGGCGCTACCCGCAGGCGATAGCCACCGTGCAGAAAATGCTGGAACTGGACATTCTCCCTGACCAGGCCCAATTCATGCTGGGCGAGCTGCACGAGACGATAGGCGATATCGATCGGGCTGTTGAGTTGTGGACCAAGTCGTTGGAACACCCCGGCGTTGCCAAGGCGGCCGCCGAGCGGCTCATCCCGATCCTGAACCGCCAGGGGCGCAGCGACGACGTGAAGTATCTGTCCAAGAAATATCTAAAGGGATGTTGTTAAAAGAAGCTGTTTTTCGGAGGTGGACAATGAACAAATCAGAACTCATTGAATCTCTCGCAGCTAAAAAGACCCTCTCCTTCAAGAAGGCCGAGGAAGTCGTCAACGCCGTGTTCGCCTCGATGACCGAGGCCCTGCTTTCCGGTGACCGGATCGAGATCAGGGGGTTCGGCAGCTTCGTGGTCAAGGAATACGACGCCTATACCGGCAGAAACCCCAAGACGGGCGAGTCCATCTCCGTCAAGGCGAAGAAGCTGCCCTTCTTCAAGGTCGGTAAGGAGCTGAAGGAGAAGGTCTCCGGCTAACCCTTTCCGCCCTTACCGTCACGGGAGTAACGGATCTCGACACCACTACTGCGCCCGCCGGCCGCCATGGCCGACGGGCGCCCATTATTCTCGAAGCATCATCAGCCTTAACCTTGCTGGACTGGCCTTACCATGTTTCCCACCTCTTGGTCATACATCGTCGAGGCTCTCGGCGGCCTGGCGCTCTTCATACTCGGCATGCGCACCATGTCGGAGGGGCTGCAGAAGGTCACCGGTGAGCGCCTGCGCCGCGTGCTGGAGAAGTCCACCGGCAACCGTCTTACCGCCCCCCTGATCGGCAGCTGTCTCGCCTCGATCCTGCAGTCCGGCTCCGCGGCCTCGGTCCTCGTCGTCGGCTTCGTCAACGCGGGGCTCCTCTCCCTGTACCAGGCGCTGGGCGTGCTGCTCGGTACCGGCATCGGCACCACCCTCGCCATACAGTTCATCGCGTTCCGCGTTTCCGCCGTGGCGCTCCCCGCCATCACCATCGGCGTGTTCCTCAACTTCTTCTCCCGCAGCCGCAAGCTCTCCGAGGCCGGCGGCATGCTGCTGGGTATCGGCCTGGTCTTTTTCGGCCTCTCCATCCTGGAAGGGGCCTGCCTTCCCTTAAGCGAAAGCGCCATCATCGCCGGGCTGCACCAGGGGATTCCCTCGCTGCGCCTGGTCGCGGTCCTCCTCGGCGCGCTGCTCACGTTCCTGGTTCAGTCCGGCAGCGCCACCCTGGGTATCGTTATCGCGCTCGCCTCGGCGGGGGTCTTGTCCTATGACGCCGCGATCGCCATGGTGATCGGCGAGGTGGCCGGGGCGGCCCTGATACCGCTGATCGCCTCCATCGGCGGCAGCCAGACCGCGAAGCGCGCCGTGGTGATCTATCTCGGCATCAGCCTGGTGGCCATATCCCTGGCCCTGGTCTTCTTCCCCTTGTTCCTGAAGGTCGTGGCGCTGGTCTCACCCGGGGACGTGTCCCTGCTGCACCGCGGAGCGCCGCCGGAAGCGGTGGTGCAGGCCCTGCGCCCCCATATCGCCCGGCACCTGGCCAACGCACATACCGTCTTCACGGTGGCGTCGCTGTTCATCTTCCTCCCGACCATTGGCTTTTTCGCCCGTTCCGCCGAGACGCTGCTCCCCACCAGGCGCTCCGAGAGCGAACCGCGTCCGCGTTTTATCGATCTGCGCGTCATCAAGACCCCCACCATCGCGCTGGTGCAGGCGTGGAACGAACTCTCCCGGATGGGCGGCATCGCGGCGGCGATGTACACGGAACTGGTGTCGCAGTTCGACGGCTTCAACCCCAAGGTCGCCGCGGCCGTGCGCGACAAGGAGGTCGTTTTGGACGTGCTGCACCGCGACATGTCCCAGTTCCTGGTGGCGCTCTCCCGGGAGACGCTCTCGCTCGAGCGGGCCGTCGAGATTCCGACCATGCTGGAACTGGTGAACGAGATCGAGCAGGTGGGGGACCAGGCAGAGGCCATCCTCAACTATCTCATGCGCAAGAAGGAGGAGCGGCTCAGGTTTTCCGCCAGTGCCATGGAGGAGTTGAAGCGTGTCGCCGCCAAGGTGGGGGAGGTGGTCGCTCTGTGCGAGACCGCCTTGAAGGGTGAGCCGGTCCCCGAGGTGACCGATCTCAAGCTCGAAATCGCCTCGATGGAGAGCGAACTGCAGACGAGCCATCTGCGCCGTCTTAAAAGCGGCAAGTGCAACATCGTCGCGGGGCTGCTCTACGGTGACATCATCATCAGTTTTTCCAAGATATCCCAGCTTTGCTTCTCCATCATCGCCCAGCGCAAAGGACTCAACCCATGACCGACAAGGTAGCCGCCATCGATCTCGGCACCAACACCGCACGACTTCTCATCGCCACCCAAGCTCCTTATCAGCAACTGCTCTTGAAGCGCATCATCACCAGGCTCGGCGGCGGCTTCACCCGCGAGGCCGGCCTGTCTCAGGAGGCGCAGGAGCGCTCCCTGGCCGCGCTGAGGGAGTTCGCCGCCGACATGGCGAGTCACGGCGTGGCGCGGCTGAGGGCGGTGGCGACCTCGGCGGTTCGCGACGCGAAAAACGGCGCCGAGTTCTGCCGGCGCGTACTCGAGGAGACCGGCATCGCCCTTGAGATCATCGACGGCAACGAAGAAGCCATGCTGACCCTGAGGGGGGTGGCCTCCATCCTTGACAACAGCAACGAGGACCTGGCCGTGTTCGACGTAGGGGGAGGGAGCACCGAGTACACGCTGGCAGCGGAGCGAAAACCGCTCTTCTCCCGCAGTCTGCCGATAGGGGTGGTGCGCCTTACCGAGGGGAAGGTTGGGGTCGCCGAGATGGAGGACAAGATCCGGCGCGAGCTGCGCGCCTTCAGGAGCGAGCTGGCCGGGGAGGGACTGGCCGAGCGTTTCAGCGGGGCGACCCTGGTGGGGACGGCCGGGACGGCCACGACCCTGGCGGCCATCGACCTCGGCATGACCGACTACGACTACAAAAAGGTGAACAACCACACCCTGCCGCTGGCCAAGGTCGAGGCGATGTTCCAAAGGCTGCTGCCGCTCACTCCGTGCCAGCGCCTGGATGTGCCGGGGCTGGAACCGGGGCGCGAGGATCTCATCATCGCCGGGATCCTCGTGGTGCTCACGACGATGCGCGAATTCGGCTTCGAGACCTTCAAGGTGAGCGACGCCGGACTGCTGGAAGGGCTCATCCTCGGCGTGTAGGCGCTCCCCGAGCCTTTATTGTTTTGACAAAGCAGTGTTGGACGCTATACTCATTAAGCGTTCAGCCAGAACTTTTTAATGACCGGTTGCCTCCGTCCATCCTTCGGGAAGCGGTCGGCCTCCCTTTCCTGCCGAAGGAGCCTGTTGTCGATGTATCTCAGCAAAGATTCCTATAAAAAGATCATAGAAGACCTGCGTGACGGGCTCTACATCGTCGACCTGGACCGCAGGATCGTGTTCTGGAACCATGCTGCTGAAAGGATCTCCGGGTACCGTGCGGATGAGGTGATCGGGAGGCCCTGCGCCGACAACATCCTGTGCCACGTCGACGACGTCGGCCTCAACCTCTGCTGCAGCGAATGTCCCCTGGCGTCCACTATCGATTCTGGAGACCCGCACGACGCCCAGGTGTTTCTGCACCACAAGAACGGGCACCGGATTCCCGTGCTGGTGCGCGTCATCCCGCTGACCGACGACAACGGCAAGGTGATAGGCGGCGTGGAGATGTTCTCTGACAACAGCGGCCAGATCGACAACGACGTTCGGCTGCTCGAGCTGGAAAAGCTCGCCCTGCTGGATGGGCTCACCCAACTCGCCAACCGCCGCTACCTCGACCGCGAGCTCGAGTCCCGCCTCGAGGAGCTGAACCGTTACGAAATCCCGTTCGGGATCCTCTTCATGGACCTGGACGATTTCAAGGCCGTCAACGACCGTTACGGTCACGAGACCGGAGACCGCGTGCTGCAGTTCGTCGCCGGGACCCTGAGCGCAAACTCCCGCCCATTCGACCTCTACGGACGCTGGGGAGGGGAGGAGTTCGTCGGCATCATCCGCAACGTGACCGCCGCCAACCTGAAACACCTGGGGCAGCGTTTGCGTCGCCTGGTGGAAAAATCCTTCGTGCTGGTGGAAGGTGAGGCCCTCAGGGTCACCATCTCCATCGGCGCCACCATGGCCGTCGAAAAGGACACCGTGCAGACGTTGCTGGCACGGGCCGACGCCCTGATGTACCAGAGCAAGGCCGCCGGCAAGAACCGGCTCACCATCGGCTGACTCTACCCATCCGTCACCGCACCCCATCCACGAAAATCCTGTGACAACTCCTGTCTGTTCCCGTTTGCGCCACTCTTGACCTTTTTCTTGCCTTTATCCCGCCCGCGCTGAGCCATTGAAAAATTTGATGGTAGACTCATGTCGTTTGGTTTCCTGCAGAGCCGCTGTTCCAACGCCATGAAAGGGAGGAATTAAAGATGGGTGTAAAGATCGCCACGAGATGCACTGTCGCCGTCCTTGCTACGTTGGCGGCCACCCCAATCTGGGCCGGCTGCAGCCACCGTGCCGCCGAGGTACCACCCGGCCAGCAGGTGACAGAAGCAGCGCTGGACCCGGCCGATGCGGCCATTGATCCGGCGCGTTGGGGCAAACTGTATCCGGTCCATTACCAGCAGTGGAAACTCACCAGCGAACCGACGCCGGCCGGCCTCAGCAAGTACAAGAGGGGGTACGACGTTGGCGAGGAGCGGCGCGACAAGCTGGACGAGTACCCTTTCCTGGCGCTGCTGTACAACGGCTGGGGGTTCGGCGCTGAGTACAACGAGCCGCGCGGGCACTACTACATGGTGCAGGACCAGCTCGAGGTCGACCCGGGCCGGATCAAGGCCGGGGGCGCCTGCCTCACCTGCAAGACTCCCTACGCGCCGAAACTCGCCAGGGAGATGGGACCGGCCTATTTCTCCACTCCCTACAAAGAGGTGCTGGCGCGCCTCCCCAAGGCCAACCAGACCCTCGGCGTCGCCTGCATCGATTGCCACGACAACCGTGGGATGACGCTCAGGATCTCGCGCGGCTTCACGCTGGGCAAGGCCCTCAAGGTCATCGGTCTTGACGAAGCCAGGCTGACGGCGGACCAAAAAAGGACGTTCGTCTGCGCCCAGTGCCATGTCACCTACATGATCCCCAAGGACAAGGATATGCATTCCACCGACGTCGTCTTCCCGTGGGCGGGGAGCAGCGAAGGGCATATCACCATCGAGAACATCATCAGGCAGATCAAGAGTTCGCCTGCCAACCTGGAATGGACCCAGGCGGTGACAGGGTTCAAGCTTGCCTTCATACGGCATCCCGAGTACGAGTTCTACTCCAACCAGAGCCCCCACTACCAGGCGGGGGTTACCTGCGCCGACTGTCATATGCCGATGATGACCTCCAACAACGAGGAGTTGACCGATCACAGGATCATGAGCCCGCTCAAGGGGAGCATGTCGGCCTGCGCCGCCTGCCACAGCGAGACCCCGGCACAGTTGCGGCAGAAGGTGATCGACATCCAGGACCGCTTCATCGACCGCTACCTGAAGACCGGTTATGCCGTCGCCAGCGATGCCAAGCTTTTCGAGATGGCGAACAAGGCCGCAGCCGCCGGCAAGCAGATCGACAGGGAGCTGTACGGGATGGCAAGGGAGCACTACGAACAGGCCTTTTACCGCCTGATCTTCCTCGGGGCCGAGAACTCCACCGGCTTCCATAACCCGGCCGAGGCGATGCGCGTCATCGAGGATGCGGCAAACCACGCCGCCGGCGCCGACATGCACCTGCGCCAGTTGCTGGCCAAGGCGGGCGAGCGGGTGCCGGAAAAGGTCGACCTGGAATTGTCGAAATACGAGAACAACCGCGGCACCAAGAAGCTGCAGTTCAAGAAGGAACACGAGATACTCCCGCCGACGCTGGTCAAGTAGCCCCAAGACGGCGGGAAGGAGGTCAGGGGAGGGTGTGCCGACGGGTGCACCCTCTTCTTTTGTCCGCTGCCCGGCTCACGCGGCTTGACGCCCATGACACGGCCGGGTAGACTTGCCCCGTCTAATGATTTCAGCAGCATCGCTGTATTTCATGTGAATCGGGGATATCCGATACACCTTCGAGGGAGGGAATTGTGGAATTGAAAGAGTGGACGCCGGCAACTCTTCTGGAACTATCCGGATCATACTGGAGCACCTGCACCCTGCACGCCGGGGTGAAACTGGACATCTTCACCCCGCTTGCCTCGACCCCGATGACGGTGGTGGAACTGGCCGGCGCGCTGACCTGCGACGCGCGCGGGCTCGCCATGCTGCTGGACGCGCTCGCCGCTCTCGGCCTTCTGAAAAAGGAAGACCGCCTCTACTCCGCGACAGCGTTTTCCGCCAAGTTCCTCAGCCGCACCTCCCCCGAATACCTGGGACACATCATCATGCACCACCATCACCTGGTCGCCGGCTGGAGCCGCCTCGACGAGGCGGTCAAGACCGGGCAACCGGTGCGTGAGCGGGTATCCCACGAGGACGTCGAGAGCTCGCGCGAGAGCTTCCTGATGGGGATGTTCAACCTGGCCATGATCCTGGCCCCGAAGATCGTTCCCCAGATCGACCTGCAGGGACGCAGGCGTTTGCTCGATCTGGGCGGTGGACCGGGCACCTACGCCATCCATTTTTGCCGGCATAACCCGCAACTCGATGCCGTCATCTGCGACCTCCCGACCACCAGGAGCTTCGCCGAGCAGACCGTGGCGCGTTTCGAGCTGTCGGACCGTATCGGCTTTGTCGCCGCCGACTTCGAGCAGGAGGACCTGCCCGAGGGGTTCGACGTGGCCTGGTTGTCCCACGTGCTGCACGGTATCGGCCCCGATGCCTGCGCCAGGGTGCTGACAAAGGCCGTGGCGGCCCTGGAACACGGAGGGTTGATACTGATCCAGGAGTTCATCCTGGACGACAAGAAGGACGCACCCGTATTCCCGGCGCTGTTCTCGCTCAACATGCTGCTCGGCACGCCGGATGGGCAAGCCTACAGCCAGGGCGAACTGTGCGACATGCTGAAAAAGGCGGGGGCGACCGAGGTGAGGCGGCTTCCCATCGAATTGCCCAACGGAGCCGGAGTCATAGTCGGGGTCGTGCCCTGAAGTACAGCTGCGGGGCGGGTACTCTCGTGAAGTAAACGGGCGGTGCTTCTCCCGCCCCGGACGGGCAGGGAGGGTGAGGGGGGAATTAAACCGGGGAGAACATCTCCGGGAAGGGAGGCGACATGGAACAGGAGGAGAGAAAGACTTCCGTCCGCAGCACCGCCATGGTGCTGCCGCTTTTCGCAGTCGCCTGTGCCGTTTTCGCGGCGTTGCTGCTTTTTTCCTCCGGCCCCGGCGCCAGGCTGCACGCCTGGAGCTTCAGGACCGGATTCGCCATGATCAAGGCGGCGGGATACATCGGGCTAGGGTGCGCCGTGGTGGCGCTCGCCTCGAGCGTGATCGCCGCCAGGAAAAGGGACTTCAGGGGGATCTTGGTGTCGCTGGTCGCCCTTGTCCTCGCCCTGATCTCGTTCGGGATACCTCTGTACTGGAAGGTACAGGCGCAAAGCTATCCGCGCATCCATGACATCAGCACGGATCTCAACAACCCGCCGCGTTTCGTCGCTATCAGCACGGAGCGCGGTGCAGGAGTGAGATATGGCGGGGTGGAGGTCGCCACACAGCAGATGAAGGCGTACCCGGAAGTGAAGACGGTTGTTTTGGCGCTCCCTGCGAACGAGGCTTACAAGACGGCACTGCTGACGGCGAGGGATCTGGGGTGGGATATCGTGGCTGAGCGCCCGGCGGAAGGGACCATCGAGGCGACCGACACCACCAGGTGGTTCGGCTTCAAAGACGACATCGTGATCCGCATCGTCCCCGCCGGTGACCGGTCGCTGCTCGACATCCGCTCCGTGTCGCGGGTCGGCATCTCCGACCTCGGCACCAACGCCAAACGGGTACGCGCTTTCCTCGCGAAGATAGCGCCACCCCACACGTAAGGCGCGCCGCGGCACCAGCGGTGCGAGAACGCGGCTGTGTGATCTTTTCATCCCCGGGTAAGGCTCCCCGGGGATTTTTATTTGTCGCCTTTGCCGCGGATCAGCTTGAGGATGTTTTTCGCGCAGAGATCCAGGTTACTCTGGACGAAGGTAAGTGTCTCCATGCGGTTGTCGACCGTCACGAAGAGCGTTTGGGGCGCGGTGTTCGCCATCGCCCCCTTGCTGGCAAGCTCCACCTGCAGGACACAGAAATCAGCCGAATCCAACCGGGCCCCGCCGCTGCGATCTTTGGAAGCCATCACGTCCTCCTTTACAGCCAATGACGTTGTACGCCATACCATGAGACAGAAAGCATCCACCAGTTAAGGGCAGATTGCAGTAGTTTCGATGATTTAGATGTATCTTGGATCACATTAAGAGAAGTTTGTCGGAAAAGCGCCTACACGATGACAGACGCCGTATGCAAATGCCTGGTGTATTGGGCCCCCTCGCTCACCGACAGGACGGGCGGTACGGTGTGGCGGGAACGCTGGAAGTACCGGCGCGCCCGACCGTTCAAAGGGCAGGCGCGCCGGAATCAGTGGTGGACGTGATTTGCTAATATTTCTCGAAACGCACGTCGTGATCTTCGAGGTCCAGTGCCGCTCCCGAGAAGGTGAGACGGCTGTCTTGTTTTTTCGGCGTGACCTTTCTCGGAACCGGCTTGGCAGCGGACCGGCGCTCAGGTACCGTCACGTTCACGCCCTTATCCCCCGCAGTCAGCAGCGAAATGGCGCCTTGCAGTTGTTCGGCTTGGCTGGCGAGCTCCTCCGCGGTGCTCGCCATTTCCTCGGCGGCGGAAGCGTTCTGCTGGATCACCTGGTCGAGCTGCTGGATGGCCTGGTTGATCTGCAGCACGCCGGTGTCCTGCTCCTTGCAGGCGGCGGTTATCTCCTGCACCAGTTCAGAGGTCCTCTGGATGTTCGGAAGCATCTGCGCCAGCATCTCTCCCGCCCTATCCGCCACTTCCACGCTCCCTTGAGACAGGTTGGAGATCTCAGCGGCTGCCTTTTGGGACCGCTCCGCGAGCTTTCTCACCTCACTTGCCACGACGGCGAACCCCTTGCCGTGTTCCCCCGCTCGCGCTGCCTCGATGGCCGCGTTCAAGGCGAGCAGGTTGGTCTGGCGCGCGATCTCCTCGATAATGGAGATCTTTCCGGCGATCTCCCGCATGGCCTGCACCGTCTTGGTCACCGCCTCGCCGCTCTCCTTGGCGTCGGCTGCCGTTTTCAGGGCGATCTTCTCGGTCTGCATGGCGTTGTCCGCGTTCTGGCGCACGTTGGCCGACATCTGCTCCATGGCTGAGGACGCCTCCTCGGCTGCCGAAGCCTGCTCCGTCGCCCCCTGGGACAACTCCTCAGCACCTTGAGACATCTGCTGACTTCCGGAGGAAACGTTATCCGCAGCGCTCATCACCTCGCCGACGACCGCGCGCACGGAGCGGATGATGAAGAGAGCCACCGCGATGACGATGGCCACCACGACCAGGGTAGAGGTGACCGCCAATACCAGAGATGACTTCTTGATGGCGATGGCCTCTTTGCTCCCCTTGTCCGACAGCGCGAGGTTGTACTTCAGGTGCGCGGCAAATACGTTGTCGGCCTTGGTGCAGACGGCGCGGTTCGAGGTGAACACCTCCCTCGCCTCGCTGTTCTTGTTTGCACGCGACAGGCCAAGTACCTTGTCCAACATGGCGTACAGTTCCGCGGTGGCGGCGCGGTCATCGGCCAGAAGCTGCCGGTCCTTGTCGTCAGATAGAAGCGCCTCGTACTCCTTTAGCGCCTTATCGACCTCGGACCTACCTTCCTGGATCAACCGGTCCAACTCCGCCATCTTGGATTCGTCGGTATTGAGAATGTGGATCAAGGTCTCCGTCTGCACGTCGCGCATCGCGATGGAAGCCCGGTTTAACACGGTGATACTCGGGACACTGTTGATATTCCCGTAGTTTGCAGCGTTGTAGACACGCTCCGACTGGAACTCGTTGAACACCGTGAGTCCCACCATAGCGAACACCGAGACGAACAGCATTAGGAACAACCTTTTTGAAATAGACATTCTACGACTCCTTTAATTTGCGGTTGATTGACCACAGATGATTCTGATTGCTCACCCCTTTTCGGTAATACATTTCCCGACTTTAGTAGTAAAAAAACACCGGTTTAGTACCGGGCAATGTTCCCTACCACTTTGATCTGATTTCCCCGCGAGCCGCCGTGGTCAGGGGTTAGAGATAGCCCTGTGATGTGCGCGCGGAATTTGAGATCGCAGTGCCACATATTTAGGCGCCAGTTTTGCCCCCTTACCGCTCTCCTCGCAGTCGCCCCTAAAGCCGATCCGCAACCATGAACGATATTTTCCCCTGTGATGTCTATGGCTTGACGTGTTCCTGCGCTATGTATACCGATTTTTACCCGCCCGCTGGCACAGCTTCTGCTCTTTACAGCTACGTAAGCAGTTCCAGGGCAATGACGCCCGCTGCGCTTTGTTAACGAAGCATCCGCTTCGGAGGGAGGCGACATGGGTGAGCAAAAGAAGGTTTTTATCGGCGACACCACGTTGCGCGACGGCGAACAGACTGCAGGGGTTGTCTTCAGCGCACGCGAAAAGATTGCCATCGCCAGGCACCTGGATGACATGGGCGTGCACGAGCTGGAGTGTGGCATCCCCGCCATGGGTGAGGAGGAGCGCCAATCGATCCGGGCCCTGGTCGACCTCGGGCTGTCGGCACGCCTCATCACCTGGAACCGCGCCGTGATAACGGACATCGAGGCGAGCATCGCCTGCGGCATCGAGGCCGTAGATATCTCGCTGAGCGTTTCGGACATCATGATCGAGCACAAAATCAACAAGAGCAGGGGGTGGGTGCGCGAACAACTGAAGCGCGCGCTGGGGTTCGCCAAGGCGAAGGGACTGTACGTCTGCGTTGGGGGCGAGGACGCCAGCCGCGCAGACGGCGACTTCCTGGTCGAATTGATGCGGATCGCACACGATAGCGGCGCCGACCGTTTCCGGTTCTGTGACACGCTCGGCATCCTCGATCCCTTTGCCATGTATGAAAAGGTGGCGCGCCTGAAGGCGGCGGTGCCGGAACTGGAGATCGAGGTGCACACCCACAACGACCTGGGGCTCGCCACCGCCAACGCCCTGGCCGGGGTGAGGGGAGGGGCGCGCTACATCAGCACGACGGTGAATGGTCTGGGAGAGCGCGCCGGCAACGCGGCCCTCGAAGAGGTGGTCATGGCCCTCAAGATCGCCTGCGGCATCGACGTCGGCATCGACACCAGGCGCCTGCGCGCCGTTTCCAAGCTGGTCGGGCGCGCCTCCAAGCGCGAGGTGCCGGCATGGAAGGCGGTGGTGGGGGAAAGGGTGTTCGCGCACGAGTCAGGGCTGCACGCGGACGGGGTGCTGAAGGACCCGCGCAACTACGAGGTCTTCACCCCTGAAGAGGTAGGGCTCACCAGGCACATCGTGGCCGGCAAGCATTCCGGTACCAATGGCATCGTGGAGAGCTACCGCCAGATTGGGATACCGATCTCGCGCGACGAGGCGCAGGAACTGATGGAATTGGTAAGGAGCACCGCACAGCGCCTCAAGGGACCGCTGGCGCCGAAAGACCTGCTCCAGCTGCACCGCGCCCGTACCGTCTCGCTGGCAGCATGAGCCGGGATCCAAACCGGCCCGATTGGGTGCACAAAAGTTAGGCAGCTGCCTCGACGCATAGCCCGACACAGCAAAGAAACCAGATTCCGTAAACGATATAACAACGGAAAAGCAGCAACTTACAAATTGGCACGGTAGCTGCTTAGAGTAGAATGAAAACCGAATAGGGATACACCGAGGTATTCCATCCAGAGCAACAAGGCAAGGGCGCCACCGTAGCAGTACGGAGCGCCTTTTTTATTTGGAATTGGCCTCGAAAACCAAAAGGGCACCGCGCCGCCTTCGCATCTGAGGTGATCGGACGAGACCGGCGGGTTCGTCAGAATGGCTGACGAAGTCGGTCGAGCGTTCACCGGTAGACGGCGGCGGCAGCGGCGCACAAAAAAAGGAGAAGGAACATGAGACAGATCGCAATCTACGGCAAAGGCGGCATCGGCAAATCCACCACTACCCAGAACACCGTGGCTGGTCTGGCATCCCTCGGCAAGAAGGTCATGATCGTTGGCTGCGACCCCAAGGCGGACTCTACCCGCCTGATCCTCCACGCCAAGGCCCAGTCCACCGTCATGGACCTGGTGCGCGAACTCGGCACCGTCGAGGACCTGGAGCTTGATGACGTCATGAAGGTCGGCTACGGCGACGTCAAATGCGTCGAGTCCGGCGGACCGGAGCCGGGGGTTGGCTGTGCAGGGCGCGGCGTCATCACCGCCATCAACTTCCTGGAGGAAAACGGCGCCTACACCGAGGACCTCGACTTCGTTTTCTACGACGTCCTGGGCGACGTCGTCTGTGGCGGTTTCGCCATGCCGATCCGTGAAGGGAAAGCGGAAGAGATCTACATCGTGACCTCCGGCGAGATGATGGCCATGTACGCCGCCAACAACATCGCCAAGGGTATCCTGAAGTACGCCTCTTCCGGCAAGGTCCGCCTCGCCGGCCTCATCTGCAACGCAAGGAAGACGGACAAGGAGTTCGAACTGATCTCGGCTCTGGCCGCAAAACTCGGCACCCAGATGATCCACTTCGTGCCCCGCGACAACCAGGTGCAGCGCGCCGAGTTGCGCAGGATGACCGTCATCGAGTACTCCCCTGAGCATCCCCAGGCACAGGAATACCGCACCCTGGCACAGAAGATTTACGACAACAAGATGCTGGTAGTCCCGACTCCGCTGGAGATGGAGGAACTGGAAGAACTGCTGATGGAGTTCGGCATCATGGAAGCCGAGGACGAGTCTATCGTGGGCGTGGCCGAGGCGGCAGCAGTTTAATTTTCTGCAGGGGCGGAATCGGCAGCCGCCCCTGAAAAGGAGCCTTATATGTCTGAAGCACCCGTAAAGAAGGTAGCAGGGATCACCAAGGAATCTACCCAGGCCATGATCGATCACGCCATGGAGATTTATCCGGATAAGGCCAAGAAGAAGAGGGCGCCGCACCTGGCTCCCAACGAAGGGGAGGGGGCCTGCGTCAAGAGTAACCGCAAGACCGTTCCCGGCATCATGAGCGCACGCGGCTGCGCCTATGCAGGAGCCAAAGGGGTGGTCTGGGGGCCGATCCGCGACATGGTACACGTCTCCCACGGCCCGGTCGGCTGCGGCTGGTACTCCTGGGGCACACGTCGCAACCTCGTCACCGGAGTGAACGGCGTCAGCCAGTTCGCAATGCAGTTCACCTCCGACTTCCAGGAAAAGGACATCGTCTATGGGGGCGACAAGAAGCTGAAGACGCTTCTTAACGAGGCGCACGAGCTCTTTCCGCTCGCCAAGGGGATCTCGGTACTCTCCGAATGCCCGGTAGGCCTCATCGGCGACGACATCAACTCGGTAGCCAAGATCGCCTCCGAGGAGCTGCAGATCCCGGTCATCCCCTGCAACTGCGAGGGTTTCCGCGGCGTGTCGCAGTCGCTTGGGCACCACATCTCCAACGACACCATCCGCGACCACATCATCGGCACCCGCGAGTTCGCCGAGCCGGAATCCCCGTACGACATCGCCCTCATCGGCGACTACAACATCGGCGGCGACGTCTGGAGCGTTAAACCTCTGCTTGAGGAAATAGGTCTCAACGTCAAGGCGGTCTGGACCGGCGATGGCGAGCTGGAGAAGATCGCGGCGACCCACAAGGTGAAGCTGAACCTGATCCACTGCTACCGCTCCATGAACTACATGTGCCGCGTGATGGAAGAAAAATACGGCATCCCCTGGCTCGAATTCAACTTCTTCGGCCCCACCAAGATCCGCGAAAGCCTGAGGAAGATCGCCGAGTACTTCGACGACACCATCAAGGAGAAGGTGGAGGCGGCCATCGCCAAGTACGACCCGATCATGCAGGCGGTGATCGACGAGTACCGTCCGCGTCTGGAGGGTAAGAAGGTGATGCTCTACGTCGGTGGCCTGCGCCCCCGCCACACCGTGAACGCCTACGCGGACCTCGGGATGGTGGTGGTCGGTTCCGGTTACGAATTCGCCCACGGTGACGACTACGAGAGGACCTCGGTGGAGATGCCGGAAGCCACCGTCATCTACGACGACGCCTCCGAGCACGAGCTTGAGCAGTTTGTAGACGAGCTGCGTCCCGACCTGGTCGGCTCCGGCATCAAAGAGAAGTACCTGTTCCAGAAGATGGGCATCCCGTTCCGCCAGATGCATTCCTGGGATTACTCAGGCCCATACCACGCCTACAACGGCTTCCCGATTTTCGCCCGCGACGTCGATATGGCCGTCAACAGCCCGACCTGGAAGCTCGTGAAGGCGCCGTTTTAGAGCAGATTTAGACAAAGATAAAGATTTAAAGCAAGAGGACAGTGCCTGTTTATGACTTCTTTATCTCGATCTTAATCTCAATCTGACTTACCGCCGTGCGACGGATTAGTCGCCGGCCTAAAGGAGCATAACCATGACTGCAGAAGCTGCCGTGAAATACGTCACCGAGATACCCGAAGAGGAAGTGAAACGGGTTTCCGCGTGGATCAATACCGAGGAGTACAAGGAAAAGAACTTCGCCCGCCAGGCACTGGTTATCAACCCGCCGCACGCCTGCCAGCCGCTGGGTGCAGAGCTCGCCGCGCACGGCTTCGAGGGGACGCTCCCCTTCGTGCACGGCTCGCAAGGGTGCGCCTCGTACTACCGCTCCACCTTCAACCGCCACTTCCGCGAGCCGGCTCCGGCCGTGTCCGACTCCATGACCGAGGACGGCGCGGTGTTCGGGGGACAGAACAACCTGCACGAGGCACTGGAGAACGCCTACACCATCTACAAGCCCAAGATGATGGCGGTCTTCACCTCCTGCATGCCGGAGGTCATCGGCGACGACCTGACCGCGTTCATCAAGAACGCGAGGAACAAGGGGATCGTGCCGCAGGACTACCCGCTCCCCTACGCCAACACCCCGAGCTTCAACGGCTCCCACGTTCACGGCTACGACTCGATGCTGCTCTCCATCCTGCAGACGCTGACCGAAGACAGGAAAGTCGAGGGGCGCTGCACCGGGAAGCTGAACCTGATCCCGGGCTTTGACTGCAACACCGGCAACTACCGCGAGTACAAGAGGATCCTCAAGGAATTCGGCATCCCCTACACGCTGCTCGCCGATATTTCCGAGACCTTCGATTCGCCCCTGGACGGCACCTACCGTCCCTATCCGGGAGGCACCAAGCTGGAGGACGCGGCGGATTCCATCAACGGCAAGGCGACGCTGACCGTAGCCCCCTTCGCCAGCGCCAAGACCTTCAGCTGGATCAAGGACAACTACTCCGGCATCCACGCATCCCTGCCGACACCGTTCGGCGTCGCCAAGACCGATGCCCTGCTGCTGAAGCTGTCCGAGCTGTTCGGCAAGCCGGTGCCGGAGTCGTTGAAGGCCGAGCGCGGCAACGCCGTCGACGCCATGACCGACGCGCACCAGTACATCCACGGCAAGAAGTTCGCCCTCTACGGCGACCCGGATTACCTGCTGGGCTACGTTTCCTTCCTGTTGGAGATGGGCGCCAGACCGCACCACATCCTCTGCAGCAAGGGGACCAAGAAGGTTGAGAAAGAGATTCAGGCGCTACTGGACGCGTCCCCGGACGGCAAGGGGTGCAAGATCTACATGGGCAAGGATCTCTGGCACATGAGAAGCCTGCTGATGACCGACCCTGTGGACGCCATGATCGGCGACACCCACGGCAAGTTCGCCGCACGCGACGCCAAGATCCCGCTGTTCCGTTTCGGCTTCCCGGTCTTCGACCGCGTCAACCTGCACCGTGCTCCCTTGATCGGCTACCAGGGTGCCATCAACATGCTGACCACCATCTGCAACAAATTCATCGAAGTTCGTGACGAAACCTGCGATGACCGTCACTTCGAGATGATGAGATAACAACCTGAAAACCATTGGCCACGGAGGCAATCTGAGAGAATCGGAGAGAAGCAAAGACTGATAGTTTACCTGTAAAAGTTTTTGGGTTTCTCAGATGTTCTCAGAAGTTCTCCGTGGCTGATGGTTTTACCCCTCGGCCCCACACGAAAAGGAGGCTCCAATGGCGAAGCCGGATTGGTACGACACGACAGATTGCGACACACATGACGCCGGGGCTCCCAAGTTCTGCAAGAAATCCGAACCGGGCGAGGGGACGGAACGAAGCTGCGCCTACGACGGCGCGCGCGTCGTCCTCATGCCCATCACCGACGTGATTCACCTGGTGCACGGTCCCATCGCCTGCGCCGGGAACTCCTGGGACAACCGCGGGGCCCGCTCCTCCGACTCCCAGATCTACCGCCGCGGCTTCACCACGGAGATGCTGCAAAACGACGTGATCTTCGGCGGCGAGAAAAAGCTGTACCGCGCCATCCAGGAACTGGCCGGGCGCTACCCGGAGGCGAAAGCGATCTTCGTCTATGCCACCTGCGTAACCTCCATGACCGGCGACGATATCGAGACCGTCTGCAAGGCCGCCGCTGACAAGGTGAGCGTCCCGGTCATCCCGGTCAATACGCCGGGTTTCATCGGTGACAAGAACATCGGCAACCGCCTGGCGGGCGAGACCCTCTTCAAATACGTGATCGGGACCGCCGAGCCCGAGTACACCACGGACTACGACATCAACCTGATCGGCGAGTACAACATTGCCGGGGATCTTTGGGGGATGCTGCCGCTCTTCGATCAGCTTGGCATCCGGGTTCTCTCCTGCATCAGCGGCGACTCGAAGTTCGAGGACCTCCGTTACGCGCACCGCGCCAAGTTGAACGTCATCGTCTGCTCCAAGAGCCTCACCAACCTCGCCAAGAAGATGCAGAAGAACTACGGCATCCCATACCTTGAGGAATCCTTTTACGGTATGACCGACGTGGCCAAGGCCTTGCGTGACATAGCGCGCGAACTCGATGACCGGGTCAACGGCCTGGAGAAAAGGGTGATGCAGGACCGGGTGGAGCAACTGATCGAGGAACGCGAGGCCGCCTGCCGCGCCGAACTTGCTCCCTACCGCGCCCGGCTGGAAGGGAAGCGGGCGGTGCTCTTTACCGGCGGAGTGAAGACCTGGTCCATGGTCAATGCCCTGGCCGAACTGGGAGTCGAGATCCTCGCCGCCGGTACCCAGAATTCCACCCTGGAAGACTTCTACCGCATGAAGGCTTTGATGCACGAGGATGCCTCCATCATCACCGACACCAGCACCGCCGGTCTTCTCTCCGTGATGTACGACAAGCTCCCCGACCTGATCGTGGCGGGAGGCAAGACCAAGTACCTTGCGTTGAAGACCAAGACTCCGTTTTTGGACATCAACCACGGCCGTTCGCATCCCTACGCCGGATACGCCGGCATGGTCACCTTCGCCAAACAGCTCGACTTGACGGTGAACAACCCGATCTGGCCGGCTCTCAACGGCAAGGCGCCCTGGGAGAAGGATGCTGCAGGGTTGGAAACGGACCTTGCCCTCAGTACGGGACACGCGGCCCGCCTGGCCGCCATGGACATGAAGGAATCGCGGGTCAAAGTGCCGACCAAAAACGCGACCGTGAACCCGCAGAAGAACTCCCCGGCGCTGGGGGCTACGCTTGCGTACCTCGGCATCGACGGGATGCTCGGGCTTTTGCACGGCGCGCAGGGATGCTCCACCTTCATCAGGTTGCAGCTTTCCCGGCATTTCAAGGAATCCATCGCGCTCAACTCGACCAGCATGAGTGAGGACGCCGCCATCTTCGGCGGCTGGGAGAATGTGAAGGCAGGCCTGAACCGGGTCATGGAGAAATTCAAGCCGGCCGTGGTAGGGGTGATGACCACAGGCCTGACCGAAACCATGGGGGACGACGTCAGAAGCGCCATCGTGCAGTTTCGTGAAGCGCACCCCGAGCATGCCGATATTCCCGTGATTCACGCGTCCACCCCGGATTACTGTGGCTCGATGCAGGAGGGGTATGCCGCGGCGGTAGAAGCGATCGTTGCCACCGTTCCGCAAGACGGTATCGCAATACCTACACAGGTAAATATCTTGCCCGGGTGCCACTTAACTCCTGCAGAGGTGGAAGAAATCTCGGAAATATGCCGTGCATTCGGTCTCGATCCGCTGGTGGTACCCGACATCTCCAACGCACTGGATGGCCATATCGATGCCACCGTTTCGGCCTTGTCCATTGGAGGGATCAGCGTCGAGAGGATCAAGGCGGCGGGCAGCAGTGTGGCCACCCTGTACTTCGGCGATTCGCTGGCCGACGCCGCCGGCATCCTCGAAGAGAGGTTCGGCATCCCCAGTTACGGATTCATGTCGATAACAGGCCTCATGGAATCCGATCTTTTGATGACCACGCTCTCGGCGGTGTCCGGACGGCCGACGCCGGAGAAGTTCAGGCGTTGGAGAAGCCGCCTCATGGACGCCATGGTCGATTGCCACTACCAGTTCGGGCAGAAGAAGGTCGCTCTGGCGCTGGAGGCCGATCACCTGAAGGGGATGACCACGTTCCTCGCCAGTCTCGGCTGCGATATCCACGTCGCCATCGCGGCAACCAGGACCCGCGGACTTGACTTGTTGCCGGTCGAGAATCTCTTCGTCGGGGATCTCGAAGACCTCGAGCAGACGGCGGCCGGGGCGGATCTGCTGGTGGCCAATTCCAACGGCCGCCAGGCCGCGAAGAAGTTGGGCATCGGCGCACACCTGCGCACCGGCATGCCGGTGTTCGACCGGCTCGGCGCGCACCACAAAATGTGGGTCGGCTACCAAGGGACGCTCAACCTGATATTCGAGCTGGCCAACATCTTCCAGGCCAACGCCAAGGAAGCGCAGAAGCTGGCGCACAACTAGTAGACAGATCTAGACCAAGATAAAGACTAAGGAAGTACGGCTTTACTAAATCTTTATCCTGATCTCAATCTGCATTTAAGGAGACCGAGCTATGAAGATCGCTTTTACCAGCAAGACAGGCGACACCATCGATATGCACTTCGGCCAGGCGGATTCGTTCCACATCTGGGAGGTGGGGCCGGACGAGGCACATTACGTCCAGACCCTCTCCGTCGGTGAGCACGGCAGTGACGAGGAAGACCGCATCGCCGCGCGAGCGAACCTTCTCTCCGAGTGCGCCATCGTCTATACCATGCAGATCGGCGGTCCGGCTGCGGCAAAGCTGGTGGCCAAGCGGATCCACCCGATGAAGACCAACGTCGAGGTGGGGCTGAAGGAGTCCATCGAGAAGATGCAGGAGGTGCTGCGTGGCAACCCGCCGCCGTGGCTGCGTAAGGCGATGAACAAGGACAACGTGAGCTCGTTCCTCGAAGAGGACTAGTCTCCCCCTACCTAACCCTTACCCTCCGGGGAGGGGACAAGGCCGGCAAAGCGCGCGACATATTCATTCAATGCATTAACTGTCGACTGACAACTACATAACAAAAGGAGATTCATCATGGCTTACATCACAGGCTTGACCAAGAGCAAGAAAGAGTGGACCCCCGAATTCATCGTCGCCATTGACGACGAGACCTGCATAGGCTGCGGCCGCTGCTACAAGGTCTGTGCCCACGACGTGCTGAGCTTTGAAGAGGTAGACGAGGACGATTCGGCGAAGATGTTTATGAAGGTGGAGAATCCCGGCAACTGTATCGGCTGCGGTGCCTGCGGCCGGACCTGCTCCAAGAAGTGCTTCAGCTTTGCCCCGATAGAGGCGTAAGAACCGTAACTCCATTCCCTTGGTTCGTTCCGGGGTATCGGGAAAATTGCGCGCGGACTCCTCCCTCCCGCAAGGTGAGGGGGGAGTTTGATGGAGGTTTACCATGCTTTTCGCTGTAGCATCCAAAGATGGCAAAGAGGTCAACCAGCACTTCGGGCACGTCGAGCGTTTTCTTATCTACCGGGTGGAGGACGATGAGGTGACCTTCCTGGAGGAGCGGCCTGTGGAGAAATACTGCCGTTTCGATCCGGACCATCCGCTGCGCGCCCACACGCTCAAAGACACCGCCGACGCCCTCACAGGCTGCCGTGCTGTGGTCTGTTCGATGATCGGGGAAGCTCCGAGGATGGAACTCGACCGTCTGGGGGTAGAACCGTATGTAGTCGAAGGCGAGATCGAGCCGATCTTGAAGGATCTCGCCAAGGTACTGTAGATGCTGGCCGTGCATTTTTTCTCTCAATCTGAGTCTTAATCTCAATCTGATTTAGTGGTGATTCAATGGAGAATTCATTCAACCACTGCAACCTCCCACCTTGGGTCATCGCTTCCCGCCATTTCAACGACAACCCACAGCTCTTGGAGATCCAGGGCGTGCGTGCCGTGAACCGGTTCCTGTTCGAAAAACTGGACGGCATCGCGTCGCATGAGGAACGCGCCTCGGTCTTTAACGACTACATGTCCGTCAAGTTCCAGTTGCACCAATGGCAGCAGGAAACCGCTACCGCCCGCAAGAGTCTCAAAAACAGCTACCTGCGTTTTCTACGGGGCTGGATGATGGACTCGAACTCGGTGGAGGGGGCGGTGCTGAAGGGGTGGGTCGAGAGCAGGATGGGGCTGGCGCCCACCTTTCACAACGTGCGCATCACGGGAATCCACGACGAAAATTACCTTCAATACGCGGTGGACCGTACCAAGGGGAGCGCCCGCACTTCGGCGATCAATTCCCAACTCGACCTCCTCTACGAATACTCCCAGTACGAGCTTACCAAGAGGTACCCCGACCGGAAGCACCTCACCCTGTACCGCGGCACCTTCGACCGTTCCGAATATGATGTCCTGGAGACCATATCGAAGCGGGAGGAGATCGTGCGCCTCAACAACCTCAACTCGTTCACGACGGACGAGGAGCGCGCCTGGGAGTTCGGCTTCGTCGTGTGGCAGGTGCAAGTTCCACTGGCGAAGGTGTTCTTCTACAGCGAGCTGTTGCCCAACTCCATCCTGAAGGGTGAGGGAGAATGCCTCGTAATCGGCGGAGAGTACCGGGTCAAGCGGCTCATGTGCACGGTTTAGGTTCGTTCCAACTCACCGATAGGACAGCCCGACTCGTCTGTCGCGAGTGATAGGTCATCATTGGCGACTGACGATTCATTAATCGCGGCAGTAAAAATCATCAATTCCTGCACATAAGTTATGTATCGCGATTCAGAAGTTATCAACCGCGAGTCACAACATCTCAATCGCGATTCAGGTTTTATTGACCGCGATTTACATCTTCTGGAGACCGATTCATAACTTCTGAAGAGCTATTCATAACTTATGGAGAGCGAGTTACATCTTCTGGAGACCGATTCATAACTTCTAAAGAGCGATTCATAACTTCTGAAGAGCGGTTCAGAACTTCTGCAGAGCGGTTCAGAACTTCTGAAGAGCGAGTTACAACTTCTGGAGAGCGAGTTACAACTTCTGGAGGGCTGTTCATAACTTCTAAACAGCGATTCACAACTTCTGAAGAGCGATATATAAGTTATAAATCCCGGTAGAGAAGTTATCTATCGCGATAAACAAGTTGTCGACCGCGATAGACGTGTTATCTGACCGGGCACACGATCCGTCTCTGCGCTCTCCGTGGTCACCGTCCATCCTGCAACAAAGGCGACAAGCGGACCAAGCGTTCGGCAAGATCTGAGACCTCGGCAGCCATCTCCTTTGCCAGTTTTTTCCTCCATCGGACTGGTATGCCCTCTTCTCCATAATAGGCACCAGCAAGGGCGCCTGCTATGGCGCCAGTCGTGTCCGCATCGCCACCCTGGTTGACGGTCTCGATGACGCACCCTTCAAAAGAGCGCGACCGGAAGAAACAGTGAAAGACGGTTTGCATGGTGTCCACCACGTAGCCCGTGGCCAGGCCTTTGTACGGATCAAATGAAAAGGAAGGGTGCAGGGAGATGAGTTGGTCCGCCTCCCTGCGCAGTTGCAGCATGGAGCGCCCTGTAAGCGCCAAATGCAGCAGTCGACCAAGGTATATGGAGGCCGCATCGGAGTAGGGATGGTTGTGGGTTAGATGGGCCTGTTCGAGAGTCAAGCGCTCCAGTAACAGATCGTCGCCAACGGTGCAGAGAGCGACGGGCAGCGTCCGCATGGCGGCACCGTTGCCGCCGTCCCATTCGTTGGGGGGAGTCTCCAACATCCCGTGCAGCATATAATTCCTGATGCCGCGCCGGCAGGTGTCACCGACGTCGATGGGCTTTGACTTAAGCCATCCCGCGAGGTGCTCAGCCGCCGCCTTCAGGTTCCATCCCCCCGCCCCGACGGTTGCCCGCGCCAGGCAAAGAGACATCTCGGTATCATCGGTGACCTGCCCGGGTTTCAACCTGAGCCAGCCGCCTCCGACCATCTCCTTCAGGACACCGTACTTGTCCTTTATCTCGCCGCGGGTCATGAACTCGACCGGAGCCCCAAGCGCATCGCCAGCCGCGAGGCCGAGGAAGGCTCCCCGGGCCCGACTGATAACGTCTCTATGTGCGGATGGACTGGGCATAGCCACGATGCTGCAATATCCAATCCGTTGTTCCGGACGATTCGATGAGCCTCACAGGAACGCTTGGTTCGCCGGCCTTTGCAGTGTGAACACCAGACCCGAAGATGTTGGGGGGGCTGCCGCGACGTTAGGCAATGCCCAAAAAATAGACGAGAGCCGGTGGCGTGAGGCAGAAAAATCATTAAAAGTAACAGGCGAGCCAGCAGCGCTTATGTCGTTTCCTCTGTAGTGCGAACAGCCCACCCGTTAAAACAGCGATACTCCCCTAACCAGCCTATTCTGCATACTTTTCCATCCATGCTTTCTCCAGGCAGCTATCAGCCGGTACTGCCCCACAATATCGTAGACAGCACCGTACCATGTCTATGGCACGCTAAATGCTCATAGGTGGCAAAGGTACAACGAAGTATCTGACAGTGACGGCAACGATGCCCGGCGGATAGATCTCCGACCGGGCATTTTCTTTTTCAGGCCAGGCCTGAACGGGTCAAGGAGGATACCATGGCAACCTCGTGCGAGAAGATGAAGAAGATCCAGGGGCATCCCTGCTTCGGTGGCAACCACCACAAAAACGGCAGGATGCATCTGGCGGTGGCCCCGAGGTGCAACATCAAGTGCGGCTACTGCACCAGGCGCCACGATTGCGCCAACGAGTCGCGGCCGGGCGTGACCAGTCGGTTGCTTTCGCCAGAGGAGGCGATCATCAGGGTGCGGGAGGTTATGGCAAGCCCGGTCACCGGTCCCATCATCAAGGTCATCGGCATTGCAGGCCCCGGCGATCCCCTCTTCAACGACGAGACCTTCGAGACCTTCCAGTTGGTGGACCAGGAGTTTCCGGAACTGATCAAGTGCATGAGCACCAACGGCCTCCTTTTGCCGGACAAGATGCCGATCCTCAAGGCGCTTGGGCTGCATAGCCTGACCGTGACACTGAACACGCTCGACCCGGTCATCGGCGGAAAAATCTACTCCTACGTGCACTATCGGGGCACGACCTACAGCGGCACCGAGGCGGGGGAGATCCTGGTGCGCAACCAGCTGGAAGGGATCCGCATGGCGGCGGAACTGGGGATGACCATAAAAATCAACACCGTGCTGATCCCCGGAGTCAACGACGCCCAGATACCGCTCATCTCGAAACAGGTCAAGGAGTTGGGCGCATTCGTGATGAACATCATGCCGCTCATCCCGCAGGCGGACTTCGCCCACATCGCGCCCCCCTCGGCGGAGTGCCTGGACGCGTTGCGCCGCGACAACGAGAAGACGATAGGGCAATTCAAGCATTGCAAGCAGTGCCGCGCCGACGCGGTTGGACTGATCGGCGAGAATCTGCAACTCGCGGTTGCAACGGTTGACTGACATGCCGACCCCGTTTGTCAGCTCCGACGTTAACCCGTTCCTCAGGCTGGCCCTGGAGGAGGGGTGGGTCTGCGGGCAATGGGAGATGGACTTCCTGCTGCGGACTTTCCCACAAGGCTGTCTGGTGCAGCGCGCCGGCGGCGAGACGTTGGGGTACATCACCTCGCTACGCCACGACAAAAGCGGCTGGATCGGAAACCTCCTGGTCTCCCCCGATGCGCGCAGGGGTGGTATCGGCACAGAGTTGATGCAGGGAGCTTTGCACGCGCTGGTCGATGCGGGTGTGGAAACTGTTTGGCTGACGGCTTCGGCGAAGGGGGTCGAGCTATACAGGAAACTCGGCTTTGTGCCTATCGACAGCATCAACCGTTGGGCGGGTGAGGGGAGTGGTGCTCTGGATCAGTGTCGTTCCGCCCCTTGCCATTGGGAAATGATCACCCAGGTGGACAGCGCCGGGTGGGGCGACCATCGTGGTGCGCTCTTGCAGGTAACCTTCGGCCGGGGTCAAGTCATCTGCGGCAACAACTCGTTCGTCTGCCTGCAGCAATGGCCGCATGGTACGCAACTCGGCCCATGGGGCGCACTTTTCGAAGGGCAGGCGGCGGCGCTGCTTGATGAGGCCCTCGCTGTGGCGGCCAGATCCGTGTTCCTCGACGTCCCCGCAGGCAACCTGACGGCTGCAGCGTTACTCACCCGCAAAGGGTTTTCCATCAAGGGGAGCAACACCCTCATGTACTTTGGCGCGCGGCCTAAATATGCACCACAGAAGGTATTTGCCCTCGCCAGCATGGGGAGTATGGGATAAGCAGGCGAGATCAAGGCAGCAAGATACTCCGGTAAAACAATACGCCGGTAAGTAAATGCACCAAATTCAGAGAGTCGCGACAAGGAGTGACCCCATGTTAGTCATTGCCTGCATCAAGCAGGTTCCGGACACCACACAAGTACAGATAGATCCCGTCACCAACACTCTCATCAGGGACGGCATACCGTTCATCATCAACCCCTATGACAGCCACGCGTTGGAAGAAAGCTTACGTCTAAAGGACAGCCATGGCTTCAAGGCCGTTGCCCTTTCCATGGGGCCACCCAACGCCGAGGCTACGCTCAGGAAAGCTCTGGCCTTAGGGGTCGACCGCAGCATCCTCCTTTCCGACCGCGTTTTCGGCGGCGCCGACACCCTTTCTACCAGTAACGTTATTGCGGCTGCCATCAAAAAGCTGGGCGAACAGGAAGAGGTGGGGATCGTATTCTGCGGCAAGCAGACCATAGACGGCGACACCGCGCAGGTGGGACCGGGGATTGCGGTTCGCCTGGGGTACTCCCAGTTGACGCTGGTGGACCGGATCGAAAAGATCGACCTGGTGCAAAAGACTATCGTGGTGCGACGCAAGCTGGAGGGTCGCTACGAGATTGTCGAGGCGCGGCTCCCCGCGATGATCACCGTGGTGCGCGAACTGAACCGGCCGCGCTACCCGACGGTGCCCATGCGGCTCTCCTCAGCGAAGGCGCAGGTGGAGTGCTGGAGCAATGAGCAACTGCAGTTGGATGTGAACAGCGTCGGCTTGAAAGGGTCACCGACCTGGGTGAGCCGCATCTTCTCCCCGGAGCGCAAGGAAGGGGAGATTATCGGCGACGGCATGAACGACCCGGCGGGTGCCGCAAGCATGCTGCTCGACCGGTTGATCGACAGCGACATGCTGGCAGTTTAAGTGAGCTGTAGGGGCGAATAATTATTCGCCCACGCCGCCACAAACGCCCTAACCCCAACCCTCTCCTGAAGGACGAGGGAGGAAGAACAGGGCGAATGATTATTCGCCCCTACAGGACATCACAGGACAAGAGAAGGTAGCCCATGACTGAACCACAGAAACAAAAGAAACCCCGCGGCAAGGCCCGGGTCATAGCTGTCAAGTGCATTGCCTGCGGCGCGCGCTGCCAAAGCGTCTGCCCGGTGAACGGCGTGGAGATGAGCGAGCAGGGCGAACCGATCATCGAGGCGCAAAAATGCATCGGCTGTGTAAAATGCGTCAAAGTCTGCCCGGCGGGCGCTCTTGAGATGTTCTACACCCCGGAGGAACTCGCCATCATCGCCAGTTTCGAGATGCACGGCGGCGAAGAGGTGGACGAGGAAGAACTGGAGCGCCGCCGCAGGACCGCGGCGTACAAGGGTGTCTGGGTCTTCATCGAACACAATGACGGCGAGGCGGCCAAGGTTTCCTGGGAGCTGACCGGCGTGGGGCGCGAGCTTGCCGACCAGCTGGGGGTGCCATTGTCGGCGGTCATCATCGGGAGCGGGGTCGAGCACCTCGCGGACCTCGCCTTCAGCTACGGCGCGGATCGGGCTTACCTGGTCAACGCCCCGGTATTCCGTCAGTATCGAACCGAACCGTTCCTTGAGGCGATGTGCCACCTGATCGACAAGCACAAGCCGGAGGTGGTGCTGATGGGAGCGACGGGTATGGGGCGCGATTTGGCAGGCGCGGTCGCGACCAGGGTCAAGACCGGCCTCACCGCGGACTGCACCGGCCTCGGCATCGACGCCAAGGGAAACCTCATGCAGACACGCCCCGCATTTGGCGGCAACATAATGGCCACCATCATGTGCGACCGCTTCCGCCCACAGATGGCGACGGTGCGCCCGCACGTGATGCCCATGCCGCAGCAGAAACACGGCAGGACCGGTGCGGTTATCCATGAGCATTGCCCGATTTCGGAATCGTCCATCTTCACTCGCGTACTGGAGGTGATCACCGAAAAGGGCGCGAAGGACAAGGTCGATGTTGCCGGGGCCGAATTCATCGTCTCGGGCGGCCGTGGGCTCATGGCCAAGGATAATTTCGCCATGTTGGAGGAACTTGCCGAGGAGTTGGGAGGTGTTGTCGGCGGGTCGCGCAGCGCCGTGGATGCTGGCTGGCTGCCGCAGGATCGGCAGGTCGGACAGACCGGAAAAACGGTGCGACCCAAGATCTACATCGCCTGCGGTATCTCGGGCGCCATACAGCACCTGGTGGGGATGCAGGATTCCGACGTGATAATCGCCATCAACCGCGACCCCGAGGCGCCCATCTTCGAGGTGGCAACCTTCGGCATCGTGGGGGACCTGTTCCAGGTCATCCCGGCACTCACCGCGCGGGTGCGGGAGATGAAGGAGCGCGCTGCTGCCTAAAAGCTTCCCCGTCTGTTGGGCGAAGCCCTTCCCACGGAAGACGCCGCCACATCCCACGCACGTGAACCAAAGTTCTCCCCTTTGCGAAGTGAGGACTGCGGGATTTGACCATCTGCTTTCAGTCTCGATTCTATGGAGCACCTATGGAACATACACTATTCTTCGCAATATTGACTCTGTCACTCTCGGTTTTTACCTTCAGCTGTTACCGGAAACTGGCTCTGGTCAGCGTAGGCACGAACGAGTGCCGCTTCGACCGACCCGTCGACCGTCTCAAAGGTATGCTGGTGTACGCGTTCGGGCAGAAGAGGGTGGTAAGCCGCCCCTTCGGCCTGAACCATGGCGTCATCTTCTGGGCCTTTTTGGTGCTGGCGCTGGCTAACCTGGAATTCCTGGTCAGCGGCCTATTTCCGATGATCTCATTCGAGCAACTCCCGGCGCCCTTGCACGGCGCGCTCCTGTTCCTCTGCGACATCTGCTCGCTGGCAACCCTGGTGGCGGTGTCAATCGCGGCGCTGCGCCGCACGATCAACCCGCCCTTCGCTGGTGCCCGCACCTTCGAGGCCTATTTCATCCTCGCGATGATCGGCACCCTGATGCTGGCCTACTTCGGGCTGAACGGTGTGCGCATAGCCCAGGGGATCCTGCCGTCGACATCCGCCCCACCGGTGTCGAACCTGGTTGCCGGCCTGATCCGGACGACACCCGCCGCGGCACACCTGGAGACGGCGGGCAACGTCTTCTGGTGGATCCACGCCATTGTTCTGCTTGGTTTCATGAACTTCCTCCCCTACAGCAAACATATGCACATACTTACCGCCATACCCAACGTATTCTTGCGCAACATGGAGAAGTGCAATACCCAAGAGCGCGAGACCTTCCAGGAAGGAAACAGCTTTGGAGCGGCCACCGTGGAGGGGCTTTCCTGGAAAGACCTGCTCGATTCCTTTTCCTGTACCGAGTGCGGTCGCTGCCAGCAATCCTGTCCCGCTGCCGGCACCGGCAAGGCCCTCAACCCGCGCGAGGTCATTCACGCCATCAAGGAGAACCTGCTTCAAAACGGCGCTGTCATGGAAAAGCTTTCCGGGGATGTCGAGGCGGAGCGCGAGATTTCCTTGATCGGCAACGGGGACAGGGGGAATACCAGGGAGGCCGCCCTGTGGAGTTGCACCTCGTGCGGCGCCTGCATGGAGGTCTGCCCGGTTTTCATCGAGCATCTCCCCAAGATCGTCAAGATGCGGCGCTACCTGGTGCAGATGGAAGCCCGTTTCCCCGAGGAGCTTCTGAATCTCTTCGAAAACATGGAACAGCGCTCCAACCCCTGGGGTATGGCGCCGTCGGAACGGAGCAAGTGGAGCTCACTGTTAAGTCTGCGCCCCTTCGAGGCGGGGGTGACCGAATACCTGCTCTTTGTCGGCTGCTCCGGCGCCTTCGATGCGCGCAACAAGCAGGTTTCCATAGCCCTGACCCGCGTGCTGGACGCCGCGGGCGTTTCCTACGGGGTATTGGGCAAGGAGGAGAGGTGTTGCGGCGACAGCGTACGGCGCCTGGGCAATGAATACCTGTTCGACCAGATGGCCAACGAGAGCGTGCGGCAGTTCCTGGCCAAGGGCGTCACCAAGGTGATTACCCAGTGCCCGCACTGCTTCACGACGCTGAAGAACGACTACCGCCAGTACGGCCTGGAACTGGAGGTGATTCACCACAGTGAGCTGATCAGCGACCTCATCAAGGCAGGGAGGCTTGAGACCTCCGGCAGTGCGGAACCGGGGCGGGTCGTGTTTCACGATTCCTGTTACCTGGGGCGGCACAACGACGTCTATGAAGCCCCGCGCGAGGTACTGAGGATGGTTACCGGGCAGGATGTCCTGGAGATGGGGCGTAGCCGCGAAAACGCCTTCTGCTGCGGTGCGGGGGGCGGGCGCATGTGGCTCGAGGAGCACGAAGGGACCCCGATCAACCGCAACCGGGTGCAGGAGGCGCTGGCGCAACAACCTGAGACCGTTTGCGTCAGCTGCCCCTTCTGCATGACCATGTTCGAGGACGGTATCAAGGAGGTGCCCGGGAGCACCACCCAGGTCAGGGACATCGCGGAGGTGGTAGCGCTCTCCCTTCAGCCGTCCCTTCTTCCTCCATCCACTTCATAAGCGAGTAGGCCTGTTCCTCGTTCATGTGCAGGGTGGAATAGAGGTACTCCGCCTCGGTTTCCGGGTGCACCAGCTTGCGGATATCGGCGTATTGCGGTGAGTTGAGGACCCGGACGATGCAGGGCTGGAGGGTGGCGGCAGGAATGCCGTAAACGTGGCTGGTAAAAAGGCTTACCCTGGTGGGCCTGGGATAGATGCGTGATTCCTCCCGTACGGTGTCCACGATGGTGCTGCAGGCGTCGGTAACGGCTGAGCGAACCAGCAGCACGGCGTATTTCTCGGTGATGTGGGCGTCGCAATAGAGGTAAAGCTCGCCGCTGAAGGCGGAAACGGTCTTGATGTCCCAGTATTGAACCTGACCCTGCATCTCGTTGAGCAGGGAACAGATCTTTACCGGCTTGATGTCTGGGCACAGCGCGAACATGCTGTTCAGCGGGGTGAGGGCGGTCAGCACCCTGGAATCTCTGCGGATTTTCCCCGCCATGGCATGCTTCACTTCTTCCAGCTTCCCCTTGGCGGCGGCATCGTCACTGCTCATGTAGTCCTGGGAATAGAGAAATAACTGTCCCGACGGGGTTACCAGGGTCCGTATGTCACTGGCGAGGGCGCCTGCTGAGATTGCTTCCAGCACCCCGTGTTGCAGTTCTCCCGGCAGTCCTTTGGCAAGTACGGTTAGAATACGCGACGAGGTTAACGCGCCATACCTCTTCGAGTTGCGTCTGACATTGTGAACCAGCTTTGCCTTAACCTCTGCGATCTGCTCGGTCATACCGGTCCGATGGAAAGTCTGTGCGGCAGTCCTTTGGCTGTGTTCGGAGTGGAATCCCTCGTGCATTGTCAGTGGTACCTCGCGTGGTGAGCGTTAGGCCGGCTTCACTATGTGATGATAAACGAGATTTGCCTTGTGTAAACATTTTAACGTTATTTTTTTCAGAAATGCCCGCAATCCCTCCCGTTCGCATTCACCACCGCTTCATCCGCCAACATTAAAGCCCGGGCCCCTTGACATTAACGCTAGTTAATATATTATTTGTTCCCGCTGCAGTTCTGAACATTCTTGCGAAGGAGGCCGACGTGGGATATTCAGGGGTTATGCTGGTGTTGGGGGGAGTGCTTCCCTGCTTGGGACTCGGGCTTTTCTGCTACCTATTAAAACTACTGCTTGATTTCAAAGGGGACAGCTGCCGCGGTGATGAACCGCAATACGTGCGCGAGATCAACAGGAAGCTGAACCTGAACAACGTGGAGACAGAGCGGGACCTCCTCTGAATGTCATAACCGTTGCACGGCACCGCTTCCACCTGCTACACTGCCGCGTGATTCCCGCCTAGGGCGGAACTTTCCGGCGGTCCGATGCCTCGTAGCCATCTCATCACATTCGTATTCCTCTTCCTGTTGTCGACCCTTCCCGCGTTCGGCGGTCCTCTCGAGGAGTGCCAGGAGTTCGCAGCTTACGGTGTTCCCGGGGTGAGCGGCGATCTGCTCTGCCGAAGGGGGTACCTGTTGAGCCACGATGCCGAGAAGAAGACGCCGGTCTGGGTCGTCGAGAGGATGACCAGGGAACGCTTGAAGGTGAAACTGAAACGTTCCAACAACTTCCGCCCGGACCTCGACATCCCCAGAGGGCAGCGCGCCGAACTCTCGGACTACAGGGGCTCGGGCTACGACCGGGGGCACATGGCGCCCGCGGCGGACATGGCGTGGGACGAGCAGGCGATGTCGGAGAGCTTCTACCTCTCCAATATGGTACCTCAGGCGGGCGAGGGGATGAACCGCGGCATCTGGTCGGAATTGGAGGGAAAGGTGCGCAAGTGGGTGGAGAAGCGGGGGGAACTCTTCATCTACAGCGGGCCGGTCTATGAAAAAGGCGCGTTTAAGACCATCGGCCGCAACCGTGTCGCGGTGCCATCGGCCTTGTACAAGGTCATCCTCGATCCCGCAAGGCACGAGGCGCTCGCCCTGATCATGCCGAACCAGCCGCTGCGGAGCGAGGATATGCCGAAGTACCTGGTGCCGGTGCGCGAGGTGGAGCGGCAGACGGGGCTCGATTTCTTTTCCGCATTCCCCAGGGAGGAGCAGGACCGGATCGAGACGCCGACGCCGCCTTCACTCTGGCAATAACTTCTACTAACGCTTCAACGTTGCGCTGATGAAGTCCGCCGCATCCTTCTTGAGCTCTGCCAGGGAGTCTGACGCCAGGTACATCATGTGCCCCGAGCGGTACCGCTTCACCGAGATGTTGCGTTGCAGTTCCTCCCCAAGCCCCAGGTGCGCAACGGTGTAGTCGGTGGCGAAATGCGGGGTGGCCAGGTCGAAAAGCCCCGAGGCGATCAACACCTTCAGGTAAGGATTCTTCACCATCGCGTTGCGCAGGTTTTCGCCGGTATCGGCGTAGCCGTTCTTCGCCTCCCAGTCCCAGCGGCCGATGCCGCCGCCCAGCACGAAGTACTCGAGATCGGACTGGTAGCCAAGCTCCTCCCGCAGGTATGCGTTCACCGCGCTTGTGAATGGTGGGCGAATGGTCGCCACCGTCGCATCGAAACCGAGATGCCTGCCCGGTTCCGGGTTCTCGGCGTTGAACCTGCTGTCCATCAAGCCGACCATGCGCCCCTCGCCACGCAGCAATTCCTTGGCAAAATCCCGGTTGTCCACCCGTAGGTTCCTGTTCAGCACCAGGTCCGCCCTAAGCCCCGTGAAGCCAGCCAGCTTTTCCGCTACCGCCTTGCGCTCCGCAGCAGTGAGCCGGTCCCCCTTGTTAAGCGCCCACAGGTACTCCGTTGCCGCCCATTGCTCAGCCTGCGCCAAGGTTTGGTTCAGGTCGGCCTGCAGTTCGGGTGCGAGCTTTCGGTGGTACCAGGCCGTCGCCGTGTAACTGGGAAGGAACAGTTGGTAGGGCAGGTCGTTGCCGTAATCGAAGGAGACGGTCTGCATGTTGAGGATGCTGGAAACGAGAATCAGACCGTTTAGGGCAACGCCGTGCTCGGCCAGGTACTCCGCCAGCCCCGCTGAGCGGAAGGTGCCGTAGCTCTCGCCGACCAGGAACACGGGAGCGTCCCAGCGCGCGTTGCGGGTAAGGTACAGCCTGATAAAGCGCCCCAGCGAATCGATGTCGCCCTGCACCGCGGCGAATTTCTTGGTGAGGTCGGGCTTTACGGCGCGGCTGTAGCCGGTGCCGACGGGATCCACGAAGACGAGATCGGCGACATCGAGCCAACTTGACGCGTTATCGACCAAATGAAAGGGGGGAGCAGGCATGTTCCCGTCGGGAAGCATCTGCACCCGCCTGGGTCCCAGCGCGCCCAAGTGCAGCCAGACCGACGCCGCGCCGGGGCCGCCGTTGAAGACGAAGAGCAGGGGGCGGGACTTGGCCGTGGCGGGTTGCTGCACGCGGTAGGAGACGTAGAAGATCTCCGCCTCGGTCTCGCCCGCGTCGTTTTGTACCGGGAGCGTGCCGGCCAATGCCTGGTAGGAGATCTCCTTGCCGCCTATGCGCGCCTGGTGGGTGCTGAACGCCGGACGTGCCCCCCCTGCTGGTTTCGCGTGTGGTTCCTGCTGTTCAGGAACTTGCGGCTTGCTATCCGGGACCGGAGGAGCGGCCAGCGCCGGCACTTGGCATAAGGCGAAGAGCAATGCAGAAACAAACAGTGAGGATTTGAACAAAGGAAATCCCTCCCTCGATTAGGAATTACATTGCAGACATGACATGACACTGAGGATACTATCTGATGGCGCGCACCAGGTCAAACTCAAGGAGTGCGGGGAGAGGAAAAGGATACGTTTCGATCGAGGACGCGGATGATAAAAAAGCACCCTGCTGATTGAACAGGGTGCTTTTTTCACTGTCATCTACGTCTTCGCGTCAATAGGCGACGTAGGGGCCGGTACCGAGCGCGGAGGTCTCGTCTTCGATGCCGAAGGCTACGTTGCGACCCATGAAAAAGGGGAGGCCCCAGTCGAATCCGAAACCCGATGGCCCGCCGATGTCGCTGAAAACCCGGTTGGGGCTGCTCAGCAGCGTGTTGACATTAGAGAGATTGAAACTCACTGCGGACGAGGGTGAGCCCGTCGCACCGACGTTGGTGGCCAGAAGCGACCTGGTCACGGGTGGGCAGTACCAGTCGGTGCTGGGCGACGGGCATACCGGGAGGACGCTCGGGTTCGTGTCCGGGAAGAACAAACCATTTGATCCCGTATCAGCGAATCCGTTCGTGGTGACCCCGTTGTAGACGGTAGTGAAGTCGCCCGCCGCGTCAGTCTTGAGCACAACCGGTCCGGAAAGGGTGTTGTTGGTACTGGTGCCGATGCCCAGGATGACGGATCCATCAAGCGAGGGCACCCCACCCACGGGAACCGAGGGCAGGCTCACGATCAGCCCGTTGTGGTCCACCGGCAGCGCGGCGACCGGGTTTTGCACCTGGTCTGTGAGCGGCACCGAGGCGCCAACGCAGGTGGTCCCGTTGCAACTGTAATACACACCGTTGGCAGCGTTGAAGGCACAGCCAAGGCCGCAGTCCTCCTTCAAGACCCCGACGCCGAGGATGCCGGCGAACCCCGACGAAACCGGGGTGGGATCCGCGTTGGAGCAGGGGAGGGGGAGCGACCCGAAGCTTGAGTTAATCACCTGGATCGGCACGGAAACGTACGGTTCGTTGCCAAGTTTCACCATCGCGGTCCTGATCGGCCCCCACAGGGAACTGCCGTCGGCGAACTGGACGCAACCGGTGAGTGAACCTGCACCGCTTGCCACCGGGGGCAGGGTCAGGCTGGGGATGGCTTGCTGGAAGACCCTCAGCCCGTAACTGCCGGTGTCGAGCAGGATGTCGTTAACCGTCTGGCAGGCGGAGAGGTCGGGGTTGCAGATGGTGACGCTGACACAGGCCTTGTTCAGGTAACTTCCAGTGGAGCAGAGCGAGCCGTTCACGGTGAGGGGCATGACATTGGCGGTGGGGCTCGAAGCGGGCGTGGTGGTGAGGCCGGTGGTCCCGGTCACGGCGCCCAGGGTTGCCCTCACGGTCGCGGTCCCCACCGAGACCGCGGTGATCAATCCCTTGGTCCCCGACGCGTTGCTTATGGTCGCCACCGCTTCGCTGGACGAACTCCAGGAAACAAGGTTGGTGATGTCACGCGTGCTGTTGTCGGAGTAGGTGCCGGTAGCGGTGAAGCGCCAGGTCGTGCCCACGGAGAGCGTTGAATTCGTGGGGGTTACCGTTATCGACGTGAGGGCTGGCCCCTTTTTCCCTCCGCCGCCGCACCCCACCAGCGCGACGAGTACGGCAACCACGGCCAGGGCTAGCGACAGCTTAACGGATCTCATCGAGGCTCACTCCTTCGGGCAGGAGTTCGGGAAGGTAGGCCCGCCCTTGCAGGTTGCGCATGTGTCCCCAGGTTTCCACCACCAGCCTGTCCGTCGTCACCTTCGCTCCCCGGCGCCCAGGCAGGCGCACGGCGTGGGATAGCGCCTTGCGGTAGTCATGGTGATAGTTGCCGAGCAACACCTGCAGGTCAGGATGCACCAAGCCGTTCCACGCGACAGCGAAGACGACCCCTGAAGGCCCCACGTACTCCCGCACCGTGGTGGCCGTTGTGCCTGACGCGATGGACTGGACGCGGTACCTGGCCCGCGTCGCCGACTTTAGGAGCACGCCGGAGAAATTCCTGGTGTCCCTCGTGATGCTCTCGGCCGGTTCCCCCAGGGTCGCTCGGGCACCCCCGCAGCGGAAGGTGATGGCCAGCGCAAGGCAGAGCGAAATCAGACAAGGTCGTAGCATCATCGTTGTCCCCTGTGCCGCTCGGAATTTGGTCCTTCCAAGAAACAAGGTGACATTCTAGCAACAATCGTATTTTTTTCTTAACAGACGTTAATTTTTATTGAGGACAGAGGAGTAAAGGCTGAAGCAGGAAAAAGTTTCGCCGCCAGGGAATCCGAGGCGGCGAAACGATGAAACGGTGAGGTTGATGCGGTTGTTCGGCAGACCGGCTATTTCTTGCCTTTTTTGGAAAGCTCGGCGGCGACCTCTTCGGTGATGTCTTTGGGCTTCACCTTTTCATCCGCGAACAGCACCCCTTTTTCCTCGACCACCAGCAGGTAGCCGTTGGCCTTGGCGTACTCACCGGCAGCCTTCTTGATGATGCCGCCGATTTCGGTAGTCAGCTTGTCCTGCAGCTGGTTAACCTCCAATTCGCTTGCACGCGCCAGCTTCTGGTACTCCTCGACCTTCTTCTGGAACTCGGCCGCCTTGGCAGTGCGCTCCTTCTGGGTCATGGTGGGGAGTTTGGCCTCGATGGCCGCCTTCTGCTTCTCGAGTTGCTTGGTCTTGGCATCGAGCTTGGCGCGCAACTGCTCGGACTTCTTCTTCAGCGATTCACCAGCCGCTTTGCCTTCGGGAGACTCTGACGCGACCTTGGCCATATCGATGAACGCGATTTTGACTGCGCCCGCATCTGCGTCTTTGACCGGCGTAGCCGGAGTAGCCGGAACGACCGCCGCGGCAGGCGCCGCTGCCGGAGCTGCAGCGGGGGCAGCCTCAGCGGCAAAACCGTTGGCGGCAATGAGGGAGGTGAGGGCGGAGCCGAGAAGTAGTGTCACGAACTTGGTCATATGATCGTCCTTTATTTGAGTAGTGGTGACTGCGACTGGGAGAGCATAAAGCCTTTGTTACGCTTTGGCAATTAAAAGAAATACGTAAGGATGCGCAGTAGTGGCGTCAAGGGGAGGGAAAGAGCCGGCAAATCGTGCCTATAAAGGCTGTTGACTCGTATACGCCTCACTGTTACCATGCCACCACTCAAGAGGAGCTACCGATGACCGATATACTACACAAGCTGCAGGCGGCGACGTCCGATGATCCGGCCACGGCAGAGCTTTTGCGCGAGGCTGTGCAAGAGATCCGCGAACTGAGAAGGCAAAGGGACGCGCTGGAAGAGATCATGATCGTGCTGTCGCGCACCGAGCTTCCCTGGGATGAGGACGGCAGCCCGACCGACGCCCTGCCGCACTTCAAGGAGCGCTACTTGAACGCGGTCCACGAAGCCGCAGGGCTTTTGGGGCTCGAGCTGCGCAGCACCATCACCAGGACCGAACCGAGAACCTGATCCCGCCTTTACACGAACACTGGAGCGTACATGCCTAGCAACATGATGGAATGGGGATTCGTCGTCGTTTTCTTCCTCCTGCCTGGAACCATCGGCGCTTATGTCGCCTACAGCAAGGGACGCAACCCTGTGCTGTGGTTTTTGCTGAACGCTCTTTTCGCTCCCACCGTCATGATCACCCTCTTTCAGCGTCCGCTGCGCACGGTGCAGGGGCACTATCGGCAGTGCCCGAAATGCAGCGAGTTCAGCAAATGGCGCGAGAGCTCGTGCAGGTTCTGCGGCACGGCGCTTAGCTGAGCCGGGCCATGTTCTTCCGCAGGCAGCCCGATTTCGGCGAGCTTCTGCGCGAACTGGGTAGCTTCACGCGTAGGGACGTGACCCAGGGGCACAAGCTGGCCAAGTACAAGAAGGCGGCACAGACGCTGCTGAAAAAGGAGCCGGCGTCTGCCCACGCCCTGCTTGGGCTGGTGGCCTGCCTGGAACACGACATCGTCTCGATGCACGCCCAGTATCTCCAGGCCATCGAGCACTCCGATTCCTACCTATCCCTGATGTACTACGCCTTCGCCCTGGAAAAATCCTGCCTTTGGAACGACGCCGCCAAGTACGCCCTGCTCGCCTTGGATCGGGCGCCGCAAGAATCGAAATTGCTCAATGCCGCCATCGGTATCGCCCCGCTGACGGGGAGGTTTTCGCTGCTGAACAAACTGCTGTCCCAGTGGCAGGAGGATCACGAAGGGGTGCGTCACCCGCGCCAGGGGGATTACGAGGCGGTCACCGAAGCGCTGGCTCGCCAGGGGCTGGCGGAGCAGGACCTGAAGACGGTGCTGAGCTCAATCGGGACCGCCTTTTCCGAGACCGACGTCATGCTCCAGCATTACAGCTATGAGCTGGTTCGGGGCAAGGACTCCGCCTTCATCCACTACCGTTTCGTGCTCCCGGACAGCCTGGTCGCCACCTACTACGAGGACGTTGTCTCCGAGAGGTTGTCGACCATGGCCTGCCATCCCCGCATCTTCGACGCGTTCTCCTTTTCCGTCGAGAACGGCACCCTGTACGAACTGTACGACTGCATGGAGCGGGAGCTCGCCTGCAGCGCCGACACCATCAAGGTTCCGGATCCCGACAAGATGAAGCTGATCGAGGAACTGATCAGGGACGTGGAGGTCTAAGATGGTCAGCAACGAGTCGCGCATCCGCTTTCACGCCGCCTTCGAACAGGTGCTGGACGAACTGATCGTCGTGGTGGCCAAGGAGAAGGAGAGGAGCCCGCAGACCTACAAGGATTCGCCCCAGGCGAAGCTCCTGGCGCGCGTGTACCGGGCCATAAAGGACGAGATACCAGCTGACCCGCAGCACGCCGGGTACTACCAGGGGGAGGCCGAGGGGCATGCCTACCGGCAATGGCGCCGGGCCAAGCCGACCAAGGAGCACCGGCTCTTTTTCAAGTGGGACAAGGAGACCAACGCCATCATCTACGCATGGCTCAACAGCGAGGTGAGCCTGGTAAAGTATCGAAGCCACATGGAGGCGTACCGGGCGTTCAGGGGGAAGGGGAAGTAGGGTGGACAATGGGAGTGATGGGAAGGATGGGAAGGATGGGAAGGATGGGAAGGATGGGACTCTGTAGGGGCGAATAATTATTCGCCCTGCCTTTGCATTGCCAAAGCCCCACAATAACCGGCGGGGACGGCCAGGTCCATAATGCGCCAGCGCTCGATCTCGGCGGGGTCCGATTGATGCCACAACAGGGCCGCCGGTTCACCCGGCCGCAGCGACACGTCGAACCCGGTGGACGGCTGCGAGAAACCGCTGCCGGTCCCCTTCATATAAGCTTCCTTCCTGGTCCAGCAACGGTAAAAGGCCTCCAACTGCTGCCCAGACTCCAGCCCGAACAGCTCTTTCCGCTCCCGCACAGAAAAATAGCGCTCCGCCATGGGGCGAAACGCCAGGTCCTGCCGCACTTCCTCCAGATCGACTCCAATCTCCGCGCCGTAACACACAGCGATCAGCAGGAATCCGCCGGCATGGGAAACATTGAAGCGCAAGCCATCTTCGCGCTGCGGGGCCGGCAGATAGGGTTTCCCGAACTCGCCCTCCACTACCTGGAGACGGCCCGGTTCCTCGCCGGTGAGGCCGCCCAGGATTTCCCGCACCAAGCCCCTTCCTACCAGGAACTCTTCGCGCTTCCTGCTATCGAGCAACCTCGCGCCGCGCCTGAGCTCCGCATCGTTCAAATGACCGATCAACCGCGTTTTCTCAAAATCCGGCCGCTGCAGCGGTTCGAGCCGGTAGTGTGCGCGTACCGCCTCCAGTCCGGCGACCGGGGTCAAGCCCCTGCCTCGAACGATTCGCGCAGCAGCCTCAACCCTTCCTGAGTCGAGATGCGCGGTGAGTAGCCGAGCTCCCTGCGGGCCGCGGAGATGTCGAACCAATGGGAGGTGGCAAGCTCCTTGGCGACGAAGCGAGTCATGGGAGGCTCGCCGGCAAGCCTCAGGGTCTTCCATGCCATTTCGCAGGCAACCCCGGCGGCGTAGGCGACTCCGGCAGGGATGGTGCGGGTGACCGGCGCTACGCCGGCCGCGTCGAGTATCGCGTTCACCATCTCCCACAGTGCGATCGGCTCACCGTTGGAAATGAAATATGCCTTCCCGGCCGGCGGGGCATCGGCAGTGAGCCGGTCCGCCGCGTTCAGGTGGGCCTCGGCGGCGTTTTCCACGTAGACGGTATCGACCAGGCAGGTACGGGTGCCGATGCGCCTCAAGGCGCCGGCGCGACCCTTGGCAACGATGCGCGGTACCAGGTGGTTGTCGTTGGGACCCCAGATCAGGTGCGGCCGCAGCGAAACGGTGGAGAGGGCGCGCGAGTTGGCGGCGAGTACCGCCTTTTCGGCGAGCGCCTTGGTGTGCGGGTAGGGCGCCTCGAAATGGGTGGGGTAGGGGAGCGACTCGTCGCCGCCTTCGACGTCGGATCCGTCGAAAACCACGCTCGGTGACCCGGTGTAGACCAGGCGCCTTATGCCGAGGATGCGGCACGCTGCGACCACGTTCTCGGTGCCGACGACGTTAGCCAGGTAGTATTCCTGGAAATCGCCCCAGATCCCGGCCTTGGCCGCCACGTGGAAGACGATGTCGCACCCTTGCGCCGCCTCGACCACGGCGTTCAGGTCGGAGAGATCGCCGCGACGCTGCTCGACGCCCAGCGCGGCAAGTTCGGGATAGTCGCCGCGCGAGAAACTTACCACCTCGTCGCCGCGGGCACGCAACTGCCGCACGATGGCCGAACCGAGAAAGCCGCCTCCCCCGGTGACTAGCGCGCGCATTTCAGGCTCTCCGCTGCCCAGACCGCCAGTTTCTCCCTGAAGATCTTGGCGTTGTGCCGGATGTCCACCGGGAAGGCGGGATGGAACAGGATGGTCTCGATGGAACGGGTGTGGATGTGTTCCTCCGCCAGCGTTTTCAGCTCGTTGCGGACCTGTTCCCGGTCCACCTTGGCGCCCTTCTCCAGTTCGATACAGATCACCGGCGTGAGCGCCCCCGGCTCACCGACACCGACCAGGGCGCTGCGGAAGACTGCGGGATGGGTGTTGAAGACCGCCTCGCAGGGGATGGTGTAGAGCGGGCCACTTTCGGTCTCGACGCGGTGCGACTTGCGGCCGCAGAACCAGACGCGTCCTTCCTCGTCCCTGCCCCCCAGGTCCCCCATGCGGTGGAAGAAGGAGCCGGTCGCCGGGTCGATGATCTTGGAGAGGTGGTCCGATTCCGGACGGTTGTAGTAGCCGCGGGTCACCTGCTCTCCCTGCACCACGATCTCGCCGATCTTGCCGGTGGGGACGCGCAGCAGATCGTCCCAGCCGTAGATGGGGTTGTCAGTGATCTGGATGATCTCCAGGCGAATCCCTTCGACCGGACGGCCGACGCAGACGCCGCCGCCGGCATCCGTTATCTTGCGGGTTTCCTGAAGGATTTCCGTGCTGCCGATGGAGCAGACCGGGAGCGCCTCGGTGGCGCCGTAAGGGGTGAAGACCTGCACGCCCGGGTTCAACAGGCTGGTGAAGCGCTCCAGCACCGAGGCCGGGACCGGCGCACCGGCCGAGATGGCCCGGCGCAGGGTGGGGAGCTTCACGCCGTGCTCGACGCCGTAGCGTCCCACCCGGTTGATGAGGGCGGGGGATCCGAACATGGTGGTCACGCCGTACTCGTTGATCGGCCCCACGATCTTGCGCGGATCGACCGAGCCGGGACGGGTGAAGTCCATCTCCGGGATCACCGCCGTCATGCCGAGCGCCGGTGCGAACAGGGCGAAGAGCGGGAACGTGGGGAGATCGATCTCGCCCGGTTCGATGCCGTAGACCTCTTTGAGCGCCTTCACCTGGGCGGCGAAGTTGCCGTGGCTGTAAATGGCGCCCTTCGGGATGCCGGTGCTGCCGCTGGTGAAGAGGATGGCGGCTACGTCCTCCTTCTGGGTCGGCGCGAGGGTGAAAGGGGTGTCGTCCTGCTGCTCGGCGATGATCTTCGCCAGGGTGGTCCCTTCCCAGAACAGGCGCGGACCGACGGTGACGCAGGTGCGGATGGTTTCCTTGCCCCAGCCAAAGAGCTTGCGGGCGATGTGCGCCTTGGGGATGCCGATGAAGGCGTGCGGCTCCGCCTCGGCGAAGCACTGCTTCAGGTTCTTGATCCCAAGGCCCGGGTCGATCAGCACCGGCACCGCGCCGATCTTGAACAGGGCGAAGGTGAGGGCGAAGAATTCCGGGCTCGGCGTCACCATGAGCACCGTGCGCACGCCGCTGCGGATGCCGTTGGCGATCAGCCCGCGCGCGATCTTATCGCTCATGCGGTTCAGTTCGGAGAAGGTGAGGCTCCGCTTCCCCTTGGGGAAGATGATCGCCCTGGTCTCCGGCTGGCGCTTGGCCATCTCCGGCAGGTGCGCGGCAATGTTGACGAATTCGGTCTCAGCCATCGGTCAGGCAGTCTCCGCGGTCTCGGTCTGCTGCAGGAATTGGACGATCATCGGCACCACTTCCTCCTTCATGTCTTCGAGGATGTAGTGCCCGGCATCGGGGTAGCTCTTCACCTGCGCCTTGGGGAAGCGGCGCTGCCACTCGGCCAGGAACGTGGTGTCGAACACGAAATCGAGCTCGCCCCAGAAGATGGCCATGGGGAGGTCGCGGAAGCGATCCAGCCCGTTAGCGATCTCGCTGACGAGGTCATAGCCGCGGTCGCCGGGAGCGAGCGGGATATCCTGCACGAAGCGCAGCGTGGCGATGCGGTTTTGCCAGGAGTCGTAGGGGGCGCGGTAGGCGTGCATCAGCTCCTGCGACATCGGGTTCTTCTTGCAGCCGACGATGGAGGCGCCGACGCTGAAGGCGTTGAAGCCGCGCACCAGCAGGGTGCCAAGCATCGTATCGCGGCAGATCTTCAGCCCGAGCGGGAAGGTCTTCTCCTTGGGGAGATGGAAGGCGGCGGTGTTGAGCACCACGATGCGGCCGATCCTTTCCGGGTGGCGGCTCGCGTACCCCATGCCGATCATCCCGCCCCAGTCGTGCACCACGAGCGTGATCTTCCCCTGCAGGTCGAGAGAGTCGATCAGGCGCTCCAGGTCGTCGATGCGGCGCGAGAGGGTGTAGTCGTAGCGGTCGTCGCCGGGCTTGTCCGAAAAACCGCAGCCGATGTGATCCGGCACGATGCAGCGGTAGTTGTCGCGCAGCGCCAGCACCAGGTTCCGGTAATAGAAGGACCAGGACGGGTTGCCGTGCACCATGACCACCGGCGCGCCGGTCCCCTCGTCGAGATAGTGGTAGGCGAGGCCGTCGAGGTCGAGGGTGCGGCCGGTGAAGGGGTAGTATTTTTTCACTGCGTCTCTCACCAGTCCACTCCCAGCATCAGGCAGTTGAGCCCGCTTCCGATACCCAAGAGGGCAACCCGGTCGCCGGCGGAAAGCACTTCGCGCTCGTCGGCCAGCGCGGCGGTCAGCGGCAGCGACACGGTCCCCATGTTGCCCAGGAACTCGTAGCTGGTGAAGTCCTTGTGCAGCGGTATGCCGAGGGTTTTCAGGATCGCGCTCTGGTGCGCGCTGCCGACCTGGTGGCAGATGACGCGATCCACGTCGGTCTCCCGCCACCCCACCTCGGGAAGGAATTCGTCCCAGGTGCGGCGTCCCAGTTCCACGCCGTAATTCATGACGCTCACCGCATCGGTGCTCATCGACTGCTCGTAGCCACCCTTGCCGTCCGGCGTCATGCCCCAGAGGCAGAGCCCGTGGTGTTCCGGCGCTGCCTGGGCGATGCCGCCGCGGAGCCTCCTGCGGCCGGACTTGGAGAAGGAGCCGTCGGTGAGAAGGACCGCGACCGCGCCCGAGCCGCCGGTGAGGGTTGCGAGCGAGCTGGCGAAGTTCTCCATGCTGCGGTCTTCCAGCATCTTGGCGATCATGACGTCGTTGATGTCGCGCGCGCTCTCGCAGGAGACCACCAGACCGGCGCGGATCTGCCCAAGTTCGATGCGGTTCGCCACTTCCAGGATGCCGTTCAATACGCCCAGGCATGCGTTGGAGAGGTCGTAGACGGCGGCGTTGCCCGAGACGCCCAGACCGGCGGCGACGCGGCAGGCGGTGGCCGGCTCGAAGCGTTCCCGGCAGACGCCGGTGTAGAGCAGGGCGCCGATCTCGTTGGGCGAGATGCCCGCCGTTGCCAGCGCCTTCTTACCGGCCGCGATGGCGCCCTTGGAAAGCTGGAAGCCCGGTTCCCACCAGCGCCGTTCGCGGATCCCGGTAAGGGCCTGCAGTTGTCCCGGGGTAAAGTGCAGCGTCTTGTAAAGCGGCTCCAGCCGCGCCTCGAGCTCGTCCGAAGTAACCACCACCGGAGCGAGTTCGTAACCGAAAGATTCGATATATACCTTAGAATACTTCATCAATCACCTTAAGAAACGGAAGCTGAAAACTGTAGAAGCCGAAAGCATGACCACAGAGGACACGGAGGTCCACAGAGGTCACAGAGAAAAGAAGTTGTATTTACCGTATCCTGCCCAAGACCGCGAATGCGAGGTGTAGGGGGGGGTAACGTAGAACCTAGAACATAGAACGTAGAACAGCAGTTAGGGTTGCTCGATCTGCACGGTGAAGTCGTTCATCTGGTAAATAGCCCTGCCGTCCACGTACAGGAAGCCTGCGGCGGTGATGACGCGGTTGGCGTCATCGACTGCGGTAATCCAGGCGATGACCGTGACTTCCTTGTTGGTCGGCACGACCTGGCCGCGATAGAGCCAGCGGTGCTTGCGCTCCAAGGCAACCGCCGCGACGGTATCCCCTTCGTTCCATCCCCAGCGCTCGACCGCAGCGAACTTCATCAACTGAAGGAACGATTCGAGCCCCAGCGATCCGGGCGTGACGGGATCTTCGTAGAAATGAGCCTTGAAATACCAATCCTCGGCGACCACGGTCTTGGTCCCCCTCAGATAACCGAGGCCGGCCGGGCCGCCGTCGGCGACGTACAGGTCGATCCTGTCGATCATGCGCAGCATCTTGTCCGGGAAAGGACGCTGCTCGGGGTAGGGGAGGGAACGCCCCCGGCCCACTTCCTCGGCGCTCGGGAGATAGGGAGCGGCTTCACGGATACCGACCTGGTTGGCCAGCGCCTCCTTGGCGAAGAAACCGAACATGGTATCGCCTTCGTACAGCACGCCGTGGCGGTCGGCCACGGAGAAGTCGAACTCCTGAATGATCATGCCGCCGCTGGTGGCCGCCTTGGTGAGTGTCGCCGTGGCGGTCAGCGTGCCACTTTCCGGTGTCACCGGGCGATGCTGCACCGCCGTCCCACCGAGGTTGCGGAAGGAGATATCGGTCGGGCTGGTGAGGGCGGAGCCGACGTAGGCCGCAAGCCAGCCGCACGGCTGCAGCGCGGCTTCCAGGAGCACCGCGAAGGGCATGCGCGGCTGACGGTCGGCGGCGAAATACCATTCGTCCACCGGGATGTCGTACTGCGCCTCGGCCATGGCGCCCGGCACCATCTGCCACGGCTCACCCTTGATGCCGGTGACCCGGTCCATGAACTGGAACGGAGGGCCGGGGAGGCGGGCGATCTTCCTTTCGCTGTCGAAGACCTTGTAGCGGTCGCCGAATCCTTCTGACGGATTGCCGTTGCTGTATGCCAGGATCTGCTGCTTGGTGTAGATGGCCGGCTTTTGATCGTAGGCCGGCGCCTGCACTGTAACCGGGGCAATATTGTGCGAATGCGCCACGTTGGACTGCCACAACTGAAGCAGCGCTTCACGGGTAGTGCCGGTCAGCCGCGCGGACATGTTGGTGATTTCGACGATCGGCTTGCCGTCGGCGTACATCAGCGCGTCGACGATGGCGTACGGCTCGGGGCGGTAGCCCAGCTCGCGCACCGTGACCTCGTAGGTCACCACCTTGGTGGTCTCCAGCACCTGGCCGCGGCAGCAGAGCTGGCTGGCGACACCGGGGACCGGCTGCCAGGCGGCGCCGTCGGCCTCGGCAACCCACCCCAGGCGCAGCAGGAAGATGCGCAGCGTGTGCATGCAGCACTCGTACATGAGCGTGCCGGGCATGACCCGGTCATCGACGAAATGGCAGGTGATGAACCAGTCGTCCGGGTGGATGTCCGCTTCGGCACGAATGAAACCAAGCCCGCAGCGACCGCCGTCGGGCACCAGTTCCATGACGCGGTGCACCAGCTCCATCCTGCCGCCCGGGATGGTGAGCGGCCGCTGCATCGGCAGATTGGCGAAGAGGGGGCCGAAACACCCGGCCAGGTCGCCGCGGCGCAGGGCGTCCAACTGCCTCGCTGCGTAGGTGGCGGGCTGCACGGGAACCAGGTATTGCCAGTCCGCCGGCAGCTTCCCGGTCTTGGGGCGCAGGTCGATGGCGCCGCGCACGATCCCCTTGCCGGCGTCCAGCTCCTCCTGGGTGAAGAAGCCGGCGCAGCCGTTGCGCATGGAGAGGAGCGGTTCCCCGTTCACGGTCGCCTCGAAATGGAAGCGGAACAGGTAGGTCTCGCCCTGCCTGAAGAAGCGCTCGATGCGGATGTCGTAGTTGATGGTCTCGCCCGGCGCGGGAAGCTCGCGGTGGAAGGTCACCACGGCGTCCAGGAGCCGGTACACGGCGAGCCCCTTGGTGATGAAGTCGATGCCGAGGTAGCCGGACAGGAACAGGTCGGCCTGGCCCGCCTCGACCGCGATGCAGGTCGGGATGCGGCCGCCGTCCAGGTACCAGGTGCCGGGATGGACGTCGTGCTGGGTAACGACGCGGCCGCTGGTCATCGATTTCGGCTCGCCCTCAAGCGCCACGATGCGGTGCACGAGTTGCAGCGGCACGTCCGGCAGCCTCACCCTGGTCGGGTAGCTGTCCGCCTCGGCGAACTCGGGACCGAGCATCTTGGCCACCGAACCGATGGCGAATTCCAGGCACATATCGTAGTCGTACAGCGCCGGCAGCGCGCCAGGGTAGGGGGCCGGTGTCGTAGCAGTAGCCGGATCCGGAACCGTAGCAGGTGCTGAAGCCATAGCAGGAGCGGGACTCGAAACCGCCGCGTTGCCGCCATCAAACGGAGCACGCGCCTCACGTCCTCCCCTTTGCGAAGGGGAGACAGAGGGGATTTGCCTTTCGGCGGGTGCAGCCACGGACATCGCCCCAGCGTAAGCAGACTGGTTCAGCAGATCCTGGTCAAGAGGTATCCCAGCAGCCAGCATCTGCTCCTGGATGGAGATCTGCAGCGCCAAAGCATCGGCGATTGACTGGCTCAAATCGTTTGCCACCCGGAGGTAGGCATCGTGGGCCTGCTGGTGCGCATCCCGGGCGCGGGCAAAATCGCTCAAGAGCGGATCGGCGACCGGCTCAGCAGTAGACGCCTGGGCGACAGGGGCCTGAGCCGCATTGACCTGAGGCGCCGCACCCTGCATCGGTTGGACGACCGATTGCGGGACAGCGCTAACAACCGTCGCAGCAGCAGAAGCGGGCGTAAAGCCAGCAGCAGCAGGTATTTTTTCAATCGTACTTACCGGTTTATTTGTACCGGGCATTACCGGCACGCCGCTAGTGCCCGGTACAGGACTCACTGCAGGCTGCAGTGCGGCAGACGGTTGGGCCGGAGCGTTGACCGCGGCAGGTGCAGCTGCAGCAACCGTAACCTGGGCAACCTGTGCGGCCTGAGGCAAGCCCGGCACGAAGGGTGCTCCTCCGGTCGAGAAGCGGAGCCCTTTGGGCTCGGATGCCAGTACCGAGGCCTGCACCGGAATATCCGGCGTAGTGACGAAAAGCGGCTCTAGGTCGACCGGGACGCGCTCGGCGGTGAGCTGGGCCAGAAGCCGCAACAGGCCGGAGTTGGCGTCGGTGCCGGGCTGGCAGACCGAGCGGGCCATGTGTGGGCGGTTGTTGAGGATGCGCCCGATCATGCGGCTGCAGGAAGCTCCGGGCCCCATCTCGATGAAATAGCGGACACCTTCCTCGTACGCGGCCTCGATCACCTTCGGGTAGTCGATCCCCTCGACAGCCTGGGCCAGGATCGACTCGGCCGCGCTGCGGCGGTTCACCTGGTAGGCGCTCCCGGCGGCGCCGCTGTAGAAGGTCACGCCGGCCGGCGGGTTGGTATTGAAGACATGCAGGTCGCGGTAGGCGTTGGCCACCTGGCGCGCCACCTCGCAATGCACGGTGGTCACCCCCTGCAGCGGGAAGAAGCGGCAGTCGAGCATGGCTACCAGGTGCTTCACCCACTTCACGTCGCCGCCGATGACGCATTCGTCCGGCGTGTTGACGATGAGCAGGTAGACGCGGCTGGTCTTCTTGAGGGCACGCCGCACCTCGCGCGCGGGCGCATCCACGACGCCGATGCTCCAGTTGACCTCTTTGCCGTCCGGCTCGCCCCAGGCCTCGCGGGCGGCGCGGCATTCGCCGGCCAGGTCGCGGGTGAAGAGGGTGGAGGCCTTCATGCGGGTCAGCATCAGGTCGCGCTCGGTCCAGGTGCGGGTGGCGAAGAGCCCGGCGGATTCGCCCAGACTGTAGCTGATCACTGCGCTCGGCTTGATCCCGAAGCGCTGCACCACGTCGGTGACGGCGCATCCGGTGGCCACCTGCCCGAAGATCACGGCGAGATGGTTCTCGTGCACGCTGTCGATGGGCGCGCCGTTCCAGAACTGCTCCGGCTGGAACTGCTCGCGCAGGTAGAGGTTCTCCGCGTCCTGGCGGCGATACACCTCCGGCCACCGGGCGGAAAGTTCCATCCCCATGCCCGCGAAATGATTGCCGGAGCCGGGGTAGACGAAGCCGATCTTGCCGTTTTTGCCGATCGGTTTGGCGTTGAAGAAGAGGCGGTCGCGCTGGGACGGGTGCAGCACCGACTCCGCGTAGGCCGCGTCGGAACGGAGGATCCGCTCTCCCTGCTGGCAGAGGGAAACGAGCTCGTCGGCGCTGCGGGCCACCAGGGATACCGCCAAAGGTGCGCCGGAAGCGCTGCTTTCCTTGCAGACGCGCCGGGAAAGGGTGGCCATATCGGGTGCCGGCCTTTTCTCGGCTGTCTCCCGCAACTGCCTGATGCCTTCAGCGAGCTCCTGGCGATCTGCGCCGGTGACGCTGAACAGGAACTCGTCCCAGCCGGCAAGCGGTGCCACGCGCTCGATAGCGGCCCGCTCGGGCACGTTGTCGTAGCCCTGCAGCACGACGTGGCTTACGCTGCCGTCCACGCCGAAGACGCTGACACCGGCATGGCGTGCGCCTTCGCTGCGGTTTCTCAGCCAGTAGCGCGACCCGTTGGGGAGAAAGAGTGCGCCGTTGCCGGAGAGTTGGCTGACGGGTCGCTCGCCGGCACGGGTTCCAGGGATGATCTCCTGGTACAGCGCCAGGCAGCCGCGCACCAGCGAGGCGAGACCGGAAGCTGCGCCGGTGTGACCGACATCGGCCTTCACGCTGGCGACCGGGATACGTCTCGGTTGTGCCGTGGGGCCCGGTTCGTCGAAGAACTCAGTAAGGGCGGCGGCTTCCATCCGGTCTTCGGCCGCGTTGCCGCTGCCGTGGGCCTCGATGAGACCGACGCTTGCGGGTGCGACATCCGCCTCGCCGTAGGCACGTTCTAGCGCGTGACGGTAGGCGGGGACGCCGGGGAGCATGACTTCGCCGCTTGCGCTGCCGATGCCGCCGATGACGGCATAGATCCGGTCGCCGTCACGCTCGGCATCTTCCAGGCGCTTCAGGATCACGGTAGCGGCACCTTCGCCGACCACGGTGCCGTCGGCGGACTGGTCGAAGGGGGTGGCACTGCCAAAGCCGGAGTAGGGACGGTTCAAGTGCTGGCCGATGACCGCCCTGAAATCGCCGGCCAAGTCCACGGCGCCCACGATGGCGCGGTCGATTTCGTTGGACTGCAGCTGGCGCACGGCGGTTTCCAGCGCGCGCAGGCCCGAGCTTTCCTCGCTGGACATGGTGAAGCTGGGGCCGCCGCAGCGGAATTCACGCGCCACCCGGCTGGCGACCACGCTGCCGAGGGCGCCCATGGTCCGATTCGCGGTGAGTGCAGGGCCGGCCTGGTCGCGCAGTTGTTCAATCCACCGCTCCAGTTCCTCCGGGGAGAGCTGCAGGCCGAGCTGGCGCGCCCATGCCTCAGCCTTCGCCGCGATGGTCCAGCGGAAGGCGAAGTTGGTACTGTTCAAGTCAAGTGCGATACCGACAAAGACGCCGGCGCGCAGGTTGTCGCCGCGGTCCATCCCCGCGTCCTTGATGGCGGCCGCGGCGGACTGAAGCATGAGGAGTTGCTGCGGCAGCATCTCCTCCAGCTCTTTGGGCGGGATGCGGAACTGGTCGGTCGGTTGGGCGAACTCGTCCAGGTAGTAGCCGGAGAAGGGGGTGTCCTTCAGCTTTTCGGTGGCGAACCAGGCGCTTTGCTCGGCACCCCACCAGTCTTTGGGGTTCGAGGTCTTGGCGTCGGCGTCACCGCCGAGGGCCCTAGCCTGGAAGGATTTCAGATCCTGCCACTTGCCGAAGCGGGCGTCGAGGCCGACCACCGCCACCGGACCACCCTTTTTCGGCGGCTCTGCGGCAACGGCGTTCGTACCAGTGGGGAGCCATTCCTCGACCAGCAGGTGCGCGTTGATGCCGCCGAAACCGAAGGCGGAGACGGCGGCACGGCGGGGGACGCCGTCGGCACGGCGCTGCCACGGGGTCGCCCCCTGCAGAACGCGGAACGGGCTCTCATCAAGTCGGAAGTTCTCCGGCGCCTGTTTGAAGTTCGCGGTCGGCGGCAGGGTTTCCTCGGCCATGGCCAGGAGAACCTTGGTCAAGGCGGCGGAACCGGCGGCGGTGAGGAGATGCCCGATGTTGGACTTTACCGAGCCGATGACGCATCCCTTGCCTGACGCGTCGCCCCAGAGTTCCCTGAGGCTGCCGACCTCGGTGGCGTCGCCGACCGGGGTACCCGTGGCATGACACTCGATCAGGTCCACGTCCTGCGGCTGCCAGCCGGCCTTCTCGTAGGCGGCGCGCATGGCGCGCAGTTGCCCGTCGGCCATGGGCGCCAGGAGGCTGCCGCCCACGTCGTTGGAGAGGCCAATCCCCTTGATCACGCCATAGATGCGATCGCCCTGGGCGATGGCGTCGTCCAGGCGCTTGAGCACGAAGATGCCGGCGCCTTCGCCCACCACCAGGCCGTCGCCGGAGGCGTCGAAGGGGGAGCAGATGCCGCGCCGGGACAGGGCGCGCAGCTGGGCGAAGCCCATCTGGGTGTAGAGCGGATCAGGACGGGACAGGCCACCCGTCAGCATGGCGTCGGCGCGGCCGGAAAGAAGTTCGTCGCAGGCGAGCTTGATGGCGTAGAGCGAGGAGGCGCAGGCGGCGTCCAGGGTGCTGCACCCTCCGCCCAGGCCAAGCGCGGCGGACAGAAGCCCGGCCGGGAGCCCCGCCACGTAACGGTTGAGCGGGTTGGGGATCGGGTCGTTGCCCGCGTGCCCTAAAAGCTTTTCCTCGAAGGTGCGCCCCAAGAGGGCGCGGGAGAACTCGGCGGATTTTTCGCTGGGGAGGGCCAGGTTGCCGATGATGACGCCGACGCGGGAGCGGTCCAGTTTCGCGGTGACCGCGCTGTCGAAGGCGCGCTTGCCGGCGTGCAGCAGCAGGTGGCAAGCGGGATCGAGCCCGTCGGCAAGCTTCGGGTCGATGTGCAGCCCGGAAAGCGAGGACAGGGGAGGGAGACTGTCGATGAAACAGCCACGCTTGGAGTAGACGTGGTCCGGCTTGCCCGCCTCGGGATGGAAGGCAGCGTCAGCCGCGAGGGCCCAGCGTCCGGCCGGTACCTCGCGCGCGGCGCTCTTGGCGTTACGGATATTTTCCCAAAAAGTTGTCAGTTCCGGCGCGTCGGGAAAGATCCCGCCCAGGCCGACGATTGCCACGGAAGGCGACTGCTGCTTCATGCCTATGCCGCCCCCACAACAGTTACGGTCCTAAGCTTGTTGCGCTGGAAGGCCTGTTTCAGGGAAGGATCGATGACGCACTCGTACCCTTCGAGGCGCGCCACCAGTTTGCCGCTGCTGCGGTCGAGGAACTCCATGTCGGCGCTGGCGCCGTGCTTGCTCTCCGAGGTGACGCGGATGACCACCTGGACCCCCTCGCGCGGGAAGGACTCCTGGAACTGGCGGTAGCGCCCGGCGAAGCAGGGGAGCGAACCCGCGCCGAAACGCTCGAAGCTCCAGAGGATCATCATCTGGAAAGCGCTGTCTATGACCAGCGGGTCGGTGAGCCAGGAACTCCTCAGGGGGCGCCTGATCCATTTGGCGGGCGCCGGGGCACCCTTGACCGAGGCGGCGATTCCCTTGGCGGAGCAGCCGTCCACCTGCTCGATGCCGTGCAGGTCCGGCCCGTGGAACAGGCGCTCGTTGTTGTAGATCATGCCGTCGTACGGGGCGTACGGGGTGCTCGGGATTTCCTTGATGGAGCGGATCCCCTCGGGATGCTTGGTTGCCAGCACGATCTCGGCACGGGCGTGCAGGATGGTCTTGCCGTTGACGCCCGGGCTGCACATTTCAACCGGAACAAGCCAGAACGACTCGCGTTTTTCCGCACGTCCCGCCATCACGTTCAACTTGAACGGGGTGTTGTCCTCGAAGACCACCCCCTTGCAGATGCGCAGGTCGTTGAAACCGTGGAAGCGGAAACCGGGGTTGCCGTGCAGCGCGCCGTGGGCGAGCCACTCGACGATGACCGCCATGGGGAGCACCGCCTTGCCGTCCAGCACGTGAGAGCGCAGGAAGGGGTATTCCGGAACGGTGAGCGTAAGCGAGAACGCCTCGGACAGGCTCTGCGGCTTGCCGGCAGCGGGCGCGGCGGCGCTTGCCTGTTCAGGAAGCTGCGCGATGGCGACGATCTCTACCGGCGCATCGGCGGCGGAGATTTCGCGCGCCAGGAATTCGCCACCCTCGGCGAGGCCTATGACGCCGATTCCCTCGGCAGCGAAGACCTTCTTCAGCGCGGGCGTGACCATGCCGCCGTCCCACGGACCCCAGTTGATGCTGACGCAGCGGCAGCCGGTGCGGCGGCGCGCCTCGGCCTGGGCCGTCTTGTTGAGTACCTCGTTGGCAACGGCGTAATCCACCTGGCCCACGCGGCCGAAACGCCCCGTGGAGGAGGAGAAGAGGGCGACGAACTTCAAGTCGTCGTTGCGGGTGGCGTGCAGCAGGGCGCGCAGGCCGTGCACCTTGGTGCTGTAGACCTGTTCGAACTGCTCCGGGGTCTTGTCCACGATGAGGCGGTCGGCCAGGACGCCGGCGCCGTGCACCACGCCGCGGATCGGGCCATGGGCGCGACGCACCTCGCCGAGCAGGAGCTCCATCGCGCTCTGGTCACGGATGTCGACCGAACGGTAGATGGCCTCGGCGCCGGTGGCGGCGATGGCGGTCAGCGTCTCGCGCAGTTCGCGCCCGGCAACCACGGAGCGGTAACGCTCCTCGATTTCGCGGGGATGGAGCTTGCCGGTGGCGTGCTGCATGATGGCGCGCTTGATCTCACCTTCGTCTGCGATGCCGGCGAGCCAGGCGGGTTCCTCCTGCGGCTCCGGGCTGCGGCCGAGAAGCACCAGGAACGGATGATATTCCTTCGCCAGCGCCAGCGCCGAAACGGCGGTCACACCTCGGCCGCCGCCGGTGATGACCACGACGTCACCCTGCTCCAGGACCGGATCGGTCGGGGCCGATGCGGCCGGAAGCACGGCAGTCTGCAGGCCGAAACGACCTTCCGGGGTGAGGCCGACTTCGACCGGTCCGCTCCGCAGCATTTCGACGGCCACGGCGCCTGCGGCGGCTGCGGGATGGGCGAATTCGCCCAGGTCGATCGCCTTGCAGGTGACTTCCGGCCATTCGAAGGCGGCGGTCTTGGTGAGACCGGCCAGGGCGCCGGAAAGGGGATCCTTCAGCGTCTTGGTAGAGCCGAAACCGAAGGCGCCGTCCAGGCGGGAAACCGTGACGCACACGGCGCCGTCGGCGCGTCCGGACTCGATCAAGGCCGTTGCGGCGTTCTTGAGGAGCAGGAAGGCGTTTTCCAGGAACAGGTCGTCGGTGCCGGCCACGGGCGCGCAGATGACCAGGCCGGAGAGCTTCCCGGCCGGTGCGATCTGTTGTGCCTGTGCCGCGTTCACCTTGCGCACCGAGCAGCCGTGCTCGAGCAGAATGCCGCACAGTTCCGCGGCAAAGGCGGAGCCGTCGTCGGTGACCCAGATCTCGCCGTCGTTGGCGAGGGTGACGGCGTCGTCGTCGCTGTCTCCGAGCAGCACCGGGATCATGGAGCTGCGCTGGATCGGGTGAGCGGTTGTCTCTACCGGAGCGGCAGCGGCAACGGCAGGCGCTGCATCGGTAGAGACAGGAGCAGCAACCTCGACAGCGGCAGGGGCGACCGGTGCGGAAGCAGCCGGTTGTGCCGGTTGTGCAGGACCAGCGAGGAAGTTCGCGATGTCGCCCAAGGTCCGTAGCGTCCCCAGGTGTTCCGGGCCGATGGCCGGGCAGGCCGGGAGGCGCTCCTGCAGGGCGGAAAGGATCTCGACCCGCTTGATCGAGTCGATGCCCAGGTCTGAGTCCATGCCCATGGTCAGTTCCAGCATCTCGGCCGGGTAGCCGGTCTTGTCGCTGACGACTTCGAGCAGGGCTTCGCAGACGGCGGCGTGATCGACAGCGGCGGTTGGGGCCGCAACGGGTGCAGCAGGCGCAGTCGGGGCGGCAACAGCAGCAACCGTAGCAGCGGCAGGTCCGGCACCGAGGAAGCCGGCGATGTCGCCCAGGGTGCGCAGGGTGCCCAGGTGTTCCGGCCCGATGGTCGGCGAGCCGGGGAGGCGCTCCTGCAGCGTGGACAGGATCTCGACGCGCTTGATGGAGTCGATGCCGAGGTCGGAGTCCATGCCCATGGTCAGTTCAAGCATCTCGGTCGGATAGCCCGTCTTCTCGCTCACTACCTCAAGCAGGACGGCGGCGACGTCTGCACCGGCAGGTGCCGCTGCCGCAGCTTGAGGTGCTGCTACCGGCGCTGCTGCTGCTACGGAAGCCGTGCCAGCGGCGAGGTGCCCGGCGATATCGCCCAGGGTACGTAAAGTGCCCAGGTGTTCGGGGCCGATAGCCGGGGAACCGGGAAGGCGCTCCTGCAGTGTGGACAGGATTTCGACCCGCTTGATGGAGTCGATGCCGAGGTCCGAGTCCATCCCCATTTCCAGTTCGAGCATTTCCACAGGGTAGCCAGTCTTCTCGCTCACGACGGCGAGGAGAGTTTCTGTCACCTGTGCGGCATCGACGCCAGCGTTGGGGGCGACAACGGCGACAGCAACGGGTGCTACTGCGGCAACGGCAACCGCACCAGCGGCGAGATGGCCCGCGATGTCGCCCAGCGTGCGCAGGGTGCCCAGGTGCTCGGGGCCGATGGCCGGGGAGCCGGGCAGGCGCTCCTGCAGCGTGGAGAGGATCTCTACCCGCTTGATGGAATCGATGCCGAGGTCGGAATCCATGCCCATCTCGAGTTCCAGCATCTCAGCCGGGTAGCCGGTCTTCTCGCTGACCACGGCGAGGAGGGTTTCGGTTACCTGGCTGGCGGCGGCACCCGCTTGCGGCGCGGCAACGGGCGCGGCAGCGCTGGCAGCGACGGTCGATACGGTACCGGCGGCGAGGTGCCCGGCGATGTCCCCCAAGGTGCGCAGGGTGCCGAGGTGCTCAGGTCCAATCACCGGAGAGCCCGGAAGGCGCTCCTGCAGGGTGGAGAGGATCTCGACGCGCTTAATGGAATCGATGCCGAGATCGGAATCCATGCCCATGTCCAGTTCAAGCATCTCAATGGGATAGCCGGTCTTCTCGGAGATCACGGTCAAGAGGGTCTGGGTAATCTGACTGGCGTCGGCGCCTTTCGGAGCGGCAGGTGCCGAAACAGCGGGCGCGGCCACGACAGGCGACGCAGCTGCAATGGCAACAGCCGGAGCGGCAACGGCAACAGCAGCGGCAACCGGGGCGGCAACCGGAGCGGCAACCGGGGCCACGTAGGCAGGCGCCTGCGGGACGGCGACGGGCGCGGCCGGTGCAACTGCAGCCGGCGTCGCGTAGGTGGCCGGAGCAATCGGTGCGCCCATGATGAGCCGTTGCTGCTGTTCGAGGAGTGTCTGGAAGGTCTTCGCTGCGGCTTCCTGCCCTTCGAGGAAGCGGCGGTGCAGCAGCGCGGTATCCTCCTGCATTTTCTGCAGAACAGCCATTCCTTCACGGGCCAGGCGCAGGGACTCGTTCAACGCGCCATGAGAGGCCGGCTGAGCGACAGGCTGCGGCTGATAGGCAGGCGCTACGGGTGCGGCGTTCTGGTAGCCGGCTTGCTGCGGTACGGCGGCTGCGGCTTGAGCCGGAGCAGCGGATGCTGCTGCCGTAGCGACCGGAGCCTGCGGTGCCGCCACCATGACGGGTTTCGGCTGGACCGGCGGCTTCTTCGGCTTGGCTTTCACGTAGTTGGCGCCGCAGAGCGGGATGGTCAGCGCGGGCTTCTTGCCGGTCGGTGCCGGGGCGGGGGTATGCCCCTCGTCCCAGAGCGCCATGTTCACGCCGTAGCCGAGCACGGCAAGCTGCGCCAGGGTGCGGGCCAGGTCGGCGACCCCGCCACGCTTGCCGGAGGAGGCATCGAGGGCGAAGGCTGCGTGGGGACGATTGCCGAGGATGGCCTGCGCGAGGCCCGTCAGCCGGTTGCCCGGGCCCACTTCGACGAAGTTGGTGATCCCGGCGGCGTACATAGCCTCGATCTCGGCGACGAACTCGACCGGCTTGGCGAGTTGGGCGGCAAGCTGTGCCTTGGCAGCGGTCGCGTCGGCCGGGTAGACGGCGGCGGTGGTGTTGGCGTAGACCGGGATCTTCGCCTGCGGCATGTCGATCTTTTCCAGCGCGGCCAGGAACGGCCTGGCGGCGTCGGCGACCAGCGCGCTATGGAAGGCGGCGGCAACCGGCAACTCCTTGCAGGTAAGGCCGAGTCCTTTGAAGACGGTCACGGCGCGCTTGATCTCGGCGCTGGCGCCGGAAAGAACGGCCTGGGTGGGGGCGTTCTTGTTGGCGATGACCAGGTCGAGCTTCTCGGCGGCGACGACCTCGGCGATCTTTTCCAGCGGCGCGGAGACGGCCAACATGCTCCCCTTGTCACCGGAGCCGGCGCCCATCAGCTTGCCGCGCAGGCGGGACAGTTCGTGCAGGGCGCTTTCGTCGAGCCTTCCGGCGGCGCACAGGGCGGTGAGTTCACCGTAGCTGTGACCGGCGACCGCGTCGGGTTCGACGCCGAAATCGCGCAGCACGCGCAGTGCACCGAGGCTGGTGGCGCCGATGGCGGGCTGGGCGACCTGGGTGGCGCGCAGTTCCTCTTCCTGCTTGGCGCGGCCTGCCTCATCGAAGGAGGAGGGGGGGTAAATCAAATCGGAAAGCATCTTGCCGTCAGCGGTGGTGAACCCCTCGTTGGCAGCGACAACGGCATCGAGCACCTGCGGGAACGTGCAGGCGAGGTCGTTGAGCATCCCGGTGTATTGCGAGCCCTGGCCGGGGAACAGCATGCCGAGCTTGCCGGGCGCGCCGCCGCAGGCAAAGTAGGCGCCGTCGGGTGTCTGCCAGGCGGATTTCGCGTTCTTGTCCAGCATGGCGCGGGCGTTCTTCACCAGGGAGGCGAGGTTGGTCTTGCCGTGCTCCACGACCAGCGCGAGACGGCAGGGCGCCTTCGCGTCGAAGGAGGCGCGGGAGTTAAGCGCCAGGTCGCGCAGGGCGCCCCAGGCGCTGTCGCCGGGAACCGAGTCGAGCTTGGCGGCCAGGGTGGCGCCGTCGGCACCGGAGAAGGCCAGGATCTGCGTGTTGCCGTCCCAGTCCACGCCCTGCTTTTTGGGCTGATATTCCTCGAGGACCACGTGGAAGTTGGAGCCGCCGAAACCGAAGGCGCTGACCGCGGCGCGGCGCGGCGCATCGGGACGGGGAAACCAGGGACGCTTGGCTGTCGGGAGATAGAAGGGGGAACTGTCGCCCACAACCGTCTGCTGCGGGGTCTGCACCTTGATGGTAGGCGGGATCACCTTGTGGTGCAGGGCGAGCGCGGCCTTGATGAGGCCGGCGGAACCCGCCGCGGCCTTGGTGTGGCCGATCTGTGACTTCACCGAGCCGAGGGCGCACCACGGGTTATCGGCCTTGCCGTACACCTCGCGCAGCGCGCTCACTTCGACGGCGTCGCCGACCTTGGTGCCGGTGCCGTGCGCTTCCAGCATGCCGATGGTTTCCGGCGTGACGTCCGCGTTCCTGTAGGCGTTGAGGAGTGCCTTCTTCTGACCGGCAGAGCTCGGCGCGTAGATGGCGTCCCCTTTGCCGTCGCTGGAAGAACCGATGCCGCGGATTACCGCGTAGATCTGGTCGCCGTCGCGCTCAGCGTCCGCCAGGCGCTTCAAGACCACGATGCCGAGCCCTTCGCCCAGGATGGTGCCGTCGGCCGAGACGTCGAACGGCTTGGCGTTACCGGTGGGGGAAAGGGCGGGGGTCTTGCTAAAGCACATGTACATGAAGATATCGTTGAAGGTGTCGATGCCACCGCTCACGACGATGTCCGATTTGCCCGACATGAGCTCCATAGAGGCCAGGTGCAGCGCGCTGAAGGAGCTCGCGCAGGCGGCGTCGACCACGCAGTTGGTGCCGCCCAGGTCGTACTGCTTGCTGATCCTGCCCGCCACCACGTTGCCTAAAAGGCCGGGGAAGGAGTTTTCCTGCCATGGGACGTAGGAGTCGGAGATACGCTCGACCACGTCCTTGGCGGTGGCTTCGTCGACACCGGCGTCCTTGAGCGCGGAACGCCAGACCGGATGCCCGAGGCGCGCCCCCAGCGGTATCACCAGCTCCAGGGTACCGGTGACCCCCAGGATGACGGAGACGTTGCTCTTGTCGAAGGCGCGGTCCGGGCCGTAGCCGGCGTCCTTGAGGGCCTGCCCGGCGGCCACCAGTCCCAGCAACTGCGAGGTGTCGATCGCCTCCAGCACGTTGGGCGGGATGTTGAATTCCATCGGGTTGAAGTCGACCGGCGACAGGAAGCCGCCGCGGCGGCCGTAGGTGCGGTCCGGGCTCTTCTGATCCTCGTCGTAATACGCGTCCAACGGCCAGTGGGTTGAGGGGACTTCCGTGATGGCGTCGACCCCGTCTTTGATGTTGGCCCAGTAGGCGTTTTTATCCGCGGCCTGCGGGAAGAGGCAACCGATGCCGATGATGGCAAGCTGAGTTCCGTTGCTGGAGACGGCAGGTTTCAGATCATCAGTTTTCAACAAAGGTACTCCTTGATGTGTGCGATTTCGAGGGGTTGCGGTGCGATGTCTTCCAGGCGCAGCTCGATGCCCTGGCTACGCAGGAAGTTGGCGCGGGTCAGATGTGCCGCGCCGTGCAGGATGTTGAGCGCGACCGTGACGATCTTGCGCTCGGCGGCAGCCTCCAGGAAGGAGCCGGCGGCCCATTCGTTGAAGGCGCCCATGGCGGGACCGCACCAAACCTGGTAATCCATCTTGCGGCTTTCGACGCCGTCCTTGGCCCAGTGCGCCCCCATGCCGAGGTACCACCGGAAGACCAGCGCCATCTTGTGTTTCGGGTCGCGCTCGCTGCGCTCCACTTGGGAGGGGTCGCGCTTGAGGAAGTACTCCCGGGTCCCGCGCCAGATCTCTTCCAGGGGCGCGAGGAACATGGTCTTTTCCAGCTTTTCGCGCTCCGCGGCCGGGATCTCGTCCATGCTGCCGTAGGCGCGGTAGAGCTCGTACAGCTTGGCCGCGCGCATCGGGAACATGGTGCCGCGCTTCAAGACCTGCACGGTGACACCCATCTCGAACATGTCGGCGGCGGGGGCCATGGTGACGTCGGCCTGGCGGGTACCGGCCAGCATGGCGCGCACGGTGTCCGAGGTGCCCGACTCGACGCAGGCCTGGTTTACCGAGCCGGTCATGATGTAGGCGGCGCCCATGGCGAAGGCGGCGGCTGCGGAGGCAGGGGTGGAAACGCCGCCCCCCAGGCCGACGCGAAGCTTGCAGTCGTAGCCGTACTGGCGCTCCAGTCGTGCCGCGAGCGAGTTGATGGTCGGGAACAGGGCCATGGCCGGGCGGTTGTCGGTGTGACCGCCGGAATCCGCCTCGGCGGTGACGTCCTGCGCCAGCGGCACGTGCGCGGCAAGTTCAGCCTGTTCGGCGGTGATGGAGCCGTTCTCCACTAGGGCGCGCAAGAGCTTCTCCGGGGCCGGGGCGAAGAACTTCGCCGCCAGTTCCTCTCGGGAGACCTTGGCGATGATGCGGTTGGGCGTGACGATGCTGCCGTCGGCGGCGCGCTTGATGCCGTGCAGGCGGTAGCGCACCAGGGGGAGGGTGAGGGCCAGGAACGCGGAGGCCTCGATGATGCGCACGCCCTTGCGGATATAGAGTTCGGCCAGTTCCTTTTCCAGTTCCGGCTCGTGCGGCGAGTGGATCAGGTTGAAGCCGTAGGGGATGTCGCCCAGGGACTGCTTGAGGCGGTCCGCGGTATCGGACACCGTGGTGATCGGAAGGCCGGCTGCGCCGAAAAAGCCGAGCATTCCGGCGCGCCCCAGTTCCTCTGCCATGGCGGCGGAACTGATCCCCTTGGCCATGGAGCCGCCCACGTACGGGTAGCGGATGCCGATTTCGCGGCAGAAAGAGGGATCGCCCAGGTTCTCGGGGAGGCAGGCCGGGGCGTAGCCCACGCAGGAATTGACGCTGCCGGCGCCGCCAAGCTGCGGCACCAGTTCGCCGTCCCGCCGCACCAGGTACAGGGGGTGGCGCACGACGCGGAGCGCGTCTCTCAGACTCATAACGGCAGGCTCGGGACTCTCGGATTGGGCAGAGCGAGCGCCAGGCTCACCCTGAAGCGAAAAAAGATCCAAACGGGATTCTCCTGTTGCCACGAATTGCAGCGGAGTTGTGATGGCGTATGGTACTGGTTCGGCAGAAGGACAAAGCTCGGGCATGGAGAAGGCAGGTCCACGCATCATGTCGATTGCTGCTGCGAAAAGCCGGATTCGGCTGTAAGTATTGGCGCCCAGTTTAACAGAGTACGTCTACATTAAATCGAGCAAAAAAGCAAGAGAAGACGCGGGTTCAGGCAACTTTTAACAGTACCGGAGCATGAGCTGAGAGTCAGTGTCCCCCTTTTTGTTGGATCGCCTTAAGAAGGTAGGTGTAAACGTTTTCGGTGACGATGGCGTACCCCTTGCCGGTCGGGTGTACACCGTCAGACAAATTGAGGCCTTCCTTGCCGGCGACCTTGTCCAGGAAGAAGGGGATCAGGAGCACTTTGCGTTCCTTGGCGACGCGGGGATAGATGGCGGCGAACTTGCCGGTGTAGGCGGGGCCGAGGTTCTTCAGCATTTTCATGCCGGCGAGAACGACGACCACCCCTTTTGCCTGCAGCATGGTTACGATTTTGTCGATGTTGCGGTAGGTCAGTTCCGGCTCCTGGCCGCGCAGGCCGTCATTGGCGCCGGTTTCCAGGATGACGATGTCGGGCTTGAGCTTCATGACCCACTCGACGCGGGCGAGGGCACCGGTGCTGGTCTCGCCGCTGATGCCGGCGTTGATCACGGTCCACTGGTAGCCGGCCTGCCGCAGTTTGCGCTGCAACTGGGCCGGGTAGGCGTCCGCTTCCGGCACGCCGAGACCGGCGGTGAGGCTGTCGCCGAAGGCAACGATGGTGCCATGGTCGGCTGGCTTGGCGGCACCCGCTGCGAGCACCGGCCCGCCCCCTGCCATGGTGCAAAGCGCCAGGGTGAATATGGTGAAAAGGTTGCGCACGGGTTTCTCCTTTTGGAAGCTAAGGGGACTGGCACCTGCGGAGCCAGTCCCCGCCTATTCGTCCGACTGCTCGCGCAGGAAAGTCACCGGCTTTTGTCGCAGCAGGGGCAGGGTCACCGCCATCCCGACCAGGACAACCAGGAGCGTGGTCCCCCCAAGCAACAACAGGCTGTCGATAGGGTAGGGGAGGTACTCCATGTCGAGCCCCTTGCGGCAGATGAGGAGGCTCGCCACCTGGGACATGAGCAGGGCGATGGCGCCGCTGACCACCCCCAGCAGCAGGTTTTCGGCGGCAAACACGGCCAGCACGAAGCTTCGCCTGGCGCCGAGGATGGTGAAATAGACGGCTTCCTGGATCCGGGCGTAGCGGGTCGCGAAGACTGAGCTTACCACAATCAGCACCCCGGCCGCGATACTGAACGAGGTGAAGAAACGGACGATGGTGGAGAGCTTGCCCATGATGCGGCCGAAGATCACGACGGTCTCGGTGAGGTCGATGACGCTCACGTTGGGAAACTGGGCTACCACCTGGTTCTGCAGGGAACTGATGCGGTTTTTGTCCACCCGGACCGCAGCAAAGATGGTGTGCGGCGCACCGGCGAGGGCTTCGGGCGGGAAAACGAAATAGAAAAACGGGGTAAAACCGCTGCTGTTACGGGAGCGGATGCTGGCAATCCGGGCGGTCATCGGGACCCCCTGGATCTTGAAGGTGATGCTGTCACCCACCTTCATGTCGTGCATCTTCAGCACCGTGTCAAGCACGGATACCTGCAAGGCGTCGCCCCAGTCTTTTTTGAACAACGTACCACCGGAAACGATGCGCTCGTCGGAAAGAAGGTCATTGCGGTAGGTAAGGTTCATCTCCCGGCCGAGGTTGTCGCCGCGCGATTTCCGCTCCTGCTCGGGATCGACCGGCTTCTCGTTCACCGCGCTCACCGTCCCCTTGACGATCGGGTAGTAGCTGGCGCCAGGCCCCAGGAGCCGCGCCACGCCTTCCTTCTGGTCCGGCTGGATATCGATCAGAAAGACGTTGGGGGCGCCGGGAGGAAACGATTCGATGAAGCTGGCGTCAAGGTTCTTTTCCACCAGGGTGAAGGAGAAGATGACACCCAGTGCGGCCGAAAGGGTGACGATGATGGAGAGGGAGGCGTTGTGCGGCCGGAACAGACCCTTGAGGGCCTGCCGGAGCTCGAGGTTCCTGGGGCTGCTCTTTCTCAATAGCCACAGCACCAAGGTGGCGAGGAGGTAGGAAACCAGGATCAGCCCCACCAACGCGAGCACGAAGTACAGGCCGGTCTTTAGGTCGCGTAACCGGACCAACACCATGGAGAGGAAGAAGAGCGCGCCCAGTCCAGCGATGATCCAGGTGGAGCGGTTCCAGATCCGTGCCGCGTCCTCCTTGCCGAAGATGGCACGGGGCTTGACCTCCTTGAGCCGGTACAGGGGGAGGGCGGTGAACAGAAGCACCACCAGCAGGCCGATCAGCATCCCCTGCCAGATCGCGCCGGAGGAGATCTGCAGCGTCACCTGGGCCGGGATCAACCCGCTGAACAGGGCGGGGAGGAAGCGCTGCAACAGGAAGCTGCCACTAAGGCCTGCCAGGGTGCCGATGGCGCCAAGGACCAGGGTGACGGCCAGGAAGTGGCCGATGATGAAGCGGCTTCTGGCACCGAGCGCCTTAAGCACCGCGATGGTCCGCTCCTGTTCCTTCAACAGGGCAAAGAGCGTGCTCTGGATGCCGAAGCCGGAAAGAAGCAGCGTGAAGATGCCGCTCAGGTTCAAGAAAAACAGGAGGTTGTCGAAGAAGCGCTTCACCCGGGAACCGGCGTTTTTGTAGGTGGCGATCCGCACACGGGTTTCATCGCTCAAAGCGGTCAGGCGCGCGGCGATGGCGTCCAGATCCCCCTGGCGTGCGATCTTCAACAGGGTCACGTGCTCCACGCGGCTCCCAAGGCCGATCAGCCCCAAGGCGTCTTTGTCCGCGGCGGCGATGAAAACCCTGGGGCCAAGCGAGAAGAAATTCACCGGCCGGTCCGGCTCCTGCAACACCACGTCACGCACCACCAGCGTCGCGTTCCCCACCTTGAGCGAGTCCCCGACCCGCAGGCGCAGTCGGTCGAGAAGCTGCTGTTCCACGACTAGACTCCCCGGCTTGAGCACCTCGGCAAGCGCCTTGCCCGAGCGCAGCAGCACCCGGCCGTAGAAGGGGTAACCCGGCTCGACCACCTTCAGGTCGCAGAGCAGGGAACCTTCACCCGTTACTTTCTGAACTACCGAATAAAAATCCCAAAACCTGGCACTTTTTGCCTGCCTGTCCCGCACCAGCGCGGCGATTTCCTGCTCGATGGAGGAGGGAAGGGGTGCGTGTGACCTGACGATGATGTCCGCGGCATGCAGCGACTGGGCGTCACGCAACAGCGAGCTCTCCACACTCTCCCGGAAGCTCCCCAGCGACACCAACGTGATCATGGAGAGGGCGACGCAGAGGATGAAGACGGCGCACTGCCGCTTCGCCCCGGTCATCTGTCGGGCGATGAAACGGAGGTTAACCATGCGCCGCGTCCGTTACCACCCGTCCATCTTTGAGCGTCACCACCCGGTCCGCGCTCTGCGCTATCTCCGGGCTGTGAGTGACCAGGAGCAGCGTCGTGCCGCGTTCGCGCTGCAGTTCAAGAAGTAGCTGCAGTATGGCGGAGCCGTTGACGGAATCGAGGTTGCCGGTTGGTTCGTCGGCGAAAATGATGCGCGGCTCGTTGATGAGGGCGCGGCAGATGGCGCAGCGCTGCTTCTCGCCGCCGGAAAGCTGGTGCGGGAAGCTCGCCATCCGGTGCGCCAGCCCGACCCGCTCCAAAAGCGCCTCCGCTTTGCCCCGGGCAGCAGGGTCCTGCCGCAGTTCAGCGGGGAAGGTGACGTTCTCCAGGGCCGTCAGGGAAGGAACCAGGTGGAAGGACTGGAACACGAACCCGAAGGTAGCGTTGCGCAGCGGCGCCAGGGCGTCCTCGGAAAGATCGGTGATGTCGCGTCCCTCGATGAAGACGCGCCCCTGGTCAGGGCGGTCCAGGCCGGAGAGAATGGTGAGCAGGGTCGATTTTCCGCTGCCGCTTTCTCCCTTCACCACCAGGAATTCGCCCTCTTTCACTTCCAGGGAGACCCGGTCGAGCACGGTGATGTCGCGGCTGCCGATGCGGTAGTTCTTGGTAACGTCGAGCGCTTGCAGGATGGTCATCAGGGTAGGGTTCCGTTCTTTATCAGGCTGAATTCCGCTATGAGAGGTTTACAGTTAGAAAAATTTTATTATACTGACGGACCGGGCGAATGATCATACGCCCCTACAGGTGCATCCGTTGCACAAGGTCATCACCTGAGTCATTCTGGCGGAATGTCTTTCCGCCTTCACAAGGCTGAAACCGGGAGAGGTTGCCATGCGAAAGTCCGGATGTCGACTGAAAAAGAGGAGGAACTGCTTCTCAGACTGCAGGACCACCAGCATAGGTGCCGCCATGCCCGGCAACGGCAAGCTCATGTTCTACTGCTCCCTCGATGAAGCCGAATGCAGGTACGCCCTGCCGGTTGGCTATGACATAGTCTGCAAGCATCCCGATTGTGAGTCCTTCGCTGCCGACACCCCAGCGGATCATCCCTACCTGTAAATCCTGAGCGGAACAGCCAAAGAAAGAGGGCAGGTCCCGAGACCTGCCCTCGCAGGTTGTTATCTTGTCAACGATTCTCCTTCAGCGTTCAGGTTCCTCGGGATACGGTTCGAAGAAGCTCTTGGCGGCCTTGCACACCGGGCAATGCCAGTCGGGCAGGAGTTCCTCGAAGGAGATGTCGGGCGGGACGTCGTTGACGGGATCGCCTTCGTCGGGGTCGTAGACGTGCTGACAAATGGTGCAGATCCATCGCTGCATGGCAATCTCCCTTCGCTTGCACGCGAACTACCAATTGACGGAATCGGGCTCCCTCTTTATGAGCAGGACGCTGCACGGCATGCGGCGCAAGATGGCGTCGTTGTCCCGGCCAAAGAGCATGTGCTCGATGCGCCCCTCTTCGTGGGCGAGCAGCACCATGAGGTCGATCTTCTCGTCCTTGACCACCTGCATGATCTCATCCACCGGCTTTCCTTCCTTGATGATGACCTTGATGGGGAGCCCGGCCCGTATCTCCTGCCCGATCATCTGGTCCAGTTCATCCTTGGCTCGCTCCTTGACGCTGGCGTAGTTCTTTACATCGTCCGGGATGGCGCTGGGGGCGTTGAGGGCGCCTCCCGCCATGCTCATGGTCCCTTCCGGATTGGTGGCGATATGGAGCACCATCAGTTCCGAGCCGTATCTCCTGGCGATCGAGACGCCCGCCTGGACCGCATCCCGGCAGTATTCGCTCATCCTGTTGACTACGAGAACGCGTTTGTAATTTTCCATGGCTTTGCCTCCTGAGTGAACCTTGCTTTTGTTCTTCCCGGTTTTCCCTGATAGAGAGCGCCGTTAACGAATCCGGCGTGGGGGAGGTGCTAATGATTGACCACCCCAGTATATACGATTGCCAACCCGCGGCAACTTGGTATAAATATTTCCAATCTTTTCCAAAGATCCCTTCCAAGCCCTGCCTGTACTTGATTCCAGACCGTTAACGGAGGTGACACATGCGCAACCTGATCAGGATCGCCGTAATCGTGTGCTTGACCGCACTTCTTTGCTCCTGCGCTTCGGTCTCTGTGGTGGACACCTGGCGCAACCCTTCGCTGCGCGGCAACCGGCTGCACAAGGTGCTCGTGGTGAGCTTCGCCAGGAAGGAAACGAGCCGCGCCGTGTCCGAGGACACGCTGGCCGGTGAACTGCGCAAACACGGTGTCGACGCCGTCGCGAGCTACTCGATCCTGTCCCAGGCAACGATCCCTGACTGGCACGCGCTGGACCGCGCGGTCCGCTCCACGGGGGCGGAAGGAATCATTACCGTGCAGACCATCAAGGTGGAAAGGCAGACGACGGTGCAGCCGGGAGGTGTCGCCTCGCCGTACCCCGGTTACTGGTACCCGCCCGCTTTCCCTGATTGGGACTTTCCCGGTTACTACCGCTCCATGGCCCTCTATGGCCCGAGCTACGTGACCACCTACGACATCGCCACCATCCAGGTCAACCTGTTCGATGTCGGCTCCGACAAGCTGCTCTGGGCCGGAACTCTGCAGACGCTGGAGCCGGAAAACGTGACCAAGGTGGGTAAGGACCTGGCCGACAAGGTAGTGAAATCCCTCCAGAAGGAACGATTGATCTAGGAGTTCCTCGTGACTGGCCTGAGCCCGCTGCCACGCGCATTCTACGACCGCGACACCGTCGACGTGGCACATGATCTCCTGGGCACCTACCTGGTTCATGACGTGGCCGGAGAGGAGAGGGTGGGGAAGATCGTCGAGGTGGAGGCGTATCTCGGCGAGACGGACCTTGCGGCGCACTCCTCCAGGGGACTGACGCCGCGCACCCGCATCCTCTTCGGCCCGCCCGGTTTCGCCTACGTCTATCTCATCTACGGAATCCATTTCTGCCTCAACGTCGTGACCGAGCGGGAAGGAAACGCCTGTGCAGTTCTTGTGCGCGCGCTGGAACCGGTGCGGAACCTGAGCGATCGAACCTCGGGACCGGGACTGCTCTGCCGCGCCATGGGTATCGACCTGCGCCACAACGGGCACGACCTGGAGAGCGCCGATCTCTTCATCGCCGCGCTTGACGAGGAACAGCCGCGCCAGGTTGTGGCGAGGCCACGCATCGGCGTCGCCTACTCGGGTATCTGGGCCGCGAAGCCGCTCCGCTTCTACCTGGAGGGTAACCCGTACGTTTCAAAGAAGTAGTCAGTGCTGCGTTCTCTCCCCCCGCAAGATGCACATCCCTTCCGCACGTCGCCCAACACCGCAAAACATTAGTGCAATCCAATCTCACTTCGCTATACTCTTCTGCATTTGCCAAGGAGAGCCCGCCATGGAAATGGAACAGGCCGAGCAGCTCTACCGATTGATGTTCACCAACATGCGGGAAGCGCTTGCCATCCTGCGCCTGGACGTGCACACCCCTGACGCCTCCCCGCAGGTAATCGAAATGAACCCGGCTGCCGTCAAGCTGTGCCGTTGCAAGTCCTTCAACTTCAAGAACTGCCTGGTGACCGACTGTTTCCCCGGCTGGTTCGAGGCGGACCGTTTCAGGGAGTATTGCCACCGGCTGGCGGCCTTCGGAGGCTCCCTGGAGTTGGGCGAGGTATCAAGAGAGGGGTCGTATTACCGGGTCCGCATCTTCGCCCTTACCGACAACCACATCGGCATGGTCATCAGCGACTGCACCCGGTACCGCGAGGAAGAAGCTGAAATCGCGGAACTTATGGAGAAATTGGAAAAGGAAGCCGCCACCATGGACCGCCGCGTTGCCGAGCGCACCGCGCAGCTGGAGGAGATCAACAAGGAACTCGATTCCTTTGCCTTCTCCGTCTCCCACGACCTGCGGGCACCGATCCGCGCCATGCAGGCCTTCGCCGAGATCCTGCTGGACGACGAACTGCAGACCCCGGCGGAGCGAAACGCGTACCTGGTGCGCATCAAGACAGCGGCCCAGGGGATGGACCGGCTCATCCAGGACCTGCTCGCCTACAGCCGGGTCAGCAGGCAGGAGATCCCCCTCGAGCCGGTAAGCCTGGACCAGGTGGTGCGCGACGCTGCGCAGCAACTTGAACTCGTCGGCGGGGGCAATCCGTATCGTCTCGAGATCTCCAGCGACCTCCCCATGGTGATCGGGCACCCCACGGTGCTGGTCCAGGTGGTCCTCAACCTGATGACCAACGGCATCAAGTTCGTCCCCCAGGGGGTGGTCCCCCTGGTGCGCATCTGGGCCGACGAGTCGCACGAATACTGCCGTCTCTACGTGCAGGACAACGGCATCGGCATCGCGCCGCAGCACCAGGAACGGATCTTCAAGATCTTCGAACGCCTGCACAGCATGGAAAGCTATCCAGGGACAGGGGTAGGCCTCGCCATCGTGCGCAAGGCCGTGCAGCGCCTTGGCGGGCGGATCGGATTGGAATCGAAGGAAGGGGAGGGGAGCCGGTTCTGGATCGAACTCAGGAGAGCGGAGTAGCGCCGGGGGAAACCATGAGCTACGTGCACCATACCATACTCGTGGTCGACAGCGACCAGGACCAGGCCCATTTCACCAAGCTCGCCCTGCAGCGCGTGGGGGTGATAACCCCGGTGCAAAGCGCCAGGGACGGCGAGGAAGCCATCGGCTACCTGAGCGGCAGGGGAGCGTTCCAGGACCGGGAGTGCTATCCGATGCCGGTCCTGATGCTGCTCGACCTGAAACTGCCGCACATCTCGGGGGTGGGACTGCTCTCGTGGCTTAGGGACCAGCCGGCGCTGAAGCGTCTGCCGGTGGTGGTGCTCACCTCGCCGGTCCCGCCGGCGGACCTGAACCGGGCCTACGAGCTCGGCTGCAACTCCTTCCTGGTCAAGCCCAACTCCTTCAACGCGCTGCTGGTGATGATGCAGAACCTGGTGCAGTACTGGCTTGGTCTGAACGTCGCCCCGGAGCTCGCGACCCAGCCATCGGCCCAGGAGCAATCCGGCAGCACCATCTGATCCATTGGCAAGGTTGCCTCGCACCGACAACGAACCGTCCAGAATCGCCCCGAGAGGGAGACATGGGAGACCCGGCAACGACACTTCGCGCAGTCCCATCCGACGCCGAAAGCCCGGCGACCGGCAAGAGCGTCAGCCGCGGTCACCTGGTGAACCGCCTGAACTACGTCAACTTCCAGGACCAGACCGTGCTGGTCTGCCTGAGACACCTGGTCTACGACGACTCCATCATGCTCCGCGCCCGCCCCGAGCCATGCGCCGGAGAGCGGCTGGAATGCCGGTGGGACGAGCCGGAGAGCATCCGTCAGATCCTGAAGACCTACCGTTTCGACTACCTCCTCATCGCGGACGGCAGGAAGTACCTGGTGGTGAATTCGGAACTGCTCGCCATCGACGAGAAGGGGCTCACCCTGTTGCTCCCCGCAGCCTGCCGCGAATTCCAGGCCCGGAAAATCCGGCGCCACCCCGCCAGCGGCATCTCGGCGCAACTGCTGCAGCACGGCGTGCTCTTCAACTGCGACCTGGTTGATTTCACACCGGTCAGTCTCCGGGTTGCCGGCACCTGGGAGCGGCCCGAGGCCCTCAACTGGATCAACACCGAGGAGCCGGTGCACCTGAGGCTGTCGCGCGGGGAGGAGCTGATCTTCTCCGGAAGCTTCGACATCCTCTCCCTGCACCCGGCCAGGCGACGCTGCTCCTTCGTCTTGAAGCAACACCAGGACAACATCCGCCGCTTCAGGCCCAAGACCTACCGCAACGCGCGCCAGGAGCTGGTACCGTCCCCCAACGTGGTTTTCAACCACCCGCTGATCGGCAAGAGGTTGAACCTGAAGATGGGGGACATCTCCGGTACCGGCTTTTCGGTCGAGGAGAACGAAGGCGAATCCGTGCTGCTGCCCGGCATGATCATCCCGGGGCTCAAGATCAGCTTCGCCCAAGGGTTCACCCTTGACTGCACGGCGCAGGTGCTGTCGCGCAACGTGACCGGGACCGGCACCGGGGAGCGAAACGTGCGCTGCGGCTGCGCCATCCTCGAGATGGAGATCCACGACCACGTGAGGCTCCTCTCCATCCTGCACCAGGCGTCGGACCGCAACGCCTACGTCAGCACCGAGGTGGACCTCGACGACCTGTGGGATTTCTTCTTCCAGACCGGCTTCATCTATCCCGGGAAGTACGCCCACTTCCAGGCCAACAAGGAGCGCATCAAGGAGACCTACGCCAGGTTGTACAGCGAAAGCCCCCACATCGCCCGGCACTTCATCTACCTGGACCGGGGCGCCATCCTTGGTCACCTGGCCATGGTCCGCCTCTACCAGGACTCCTGGCTCATCCACCATCACGCCGCGCGGAAGTCGGCATCGGTGAAGGCGGGGGTGGCCGTGCTGCAACAGGTGGGGCACTACCTGAACGAGCTGGAGACGTTTCCATTCGCGCACCTGCGCTACGTCTTTTGCTACTACCGGCCGGACAACAAGTTCCCGGCCCGGGTGTTCGGCGGTTTCGCCCAGCGCCACGGCGACCAGAAAAGCTGTTCCCTCGACCTCTTCGCCTACTTCCACTATCACCCCGAGGGCGAGGAGCAGCCGTGGCCGGAACCTTGGACGCTGGAGCATAGCGGTGACTTCGATCTCGCCGAACTGGCCGGCTTTTACCGGCATGTCTCCGGCGGGCTCATGGTGGACGCCTTTGATCTTCACCCCGGCACAGCCGGAAACTGTGAACTGAACGAGGAATACCGCCGCCTGGGCTTTCGCAAGGAGCTCTACCTCTACTCACTGCGCAAGGGGGGCGGCCTGAAGGCCTTCTTCCTTGTTAACCGCACCGACGCAGGCTTCAACATGGCCGAACTCACCAACTGCGTCACGGTCATCGTGATCGATGATGAAACGCCGGCGCCCCTGATCGAGCGCTCGCTAAGGCAGGTGAGCAGTCATTACCAAGGGGAGGGGATGCCGGTACTTACCTTCCCGCACGCCTACGCCGAAAGCAAGGGGCTGCCGCGCGAGAAGAACTACCTCTTGTGGACCCTCGACATGCACTACAGCGACCATTTCCTGCGGTACTGCGACACCCTTTTCAAGGGGCACGGCAAAACGCCCTGACACCGACCCGGAGCCGGAATGGACCAATCCCGCCTACGCGACAAGCCGCTGTACAACAGCAGGATCATCAACTCCTTCATCCTGCTGGTGAAGCACAAATACAGCCACGTCGACATCAACGAATTGCTCGAGTACGCGGGGATGAAAGAGTACGAGGTCGCCGACCAGGCGCACTGGTTCCGGCAGGACCAGGTGGACCGCTTCTACGAGCGGCTGCTGCAGATGACGGGCAACCCCAGGATCGCCAGGGAGGCCGGACGCTACGCCGCCTCTCCCGACGTGCTCGGGGCCATGCGCCAGTACATCCTGGGGCTCGTCGACGCCTCCAGCACCTTCGACATCATCAGCAAGGCCACCGCAAACTTCACCAGGAGCACGACCTACCGTTCACGCCGGCTCGCCTCCAACATGGTCGAGATCACCGTCACCCCCGTCGAGGCGGGGCTTGAGAAGCAGTACCAGTGCGAGAACCGCATCGGCTTCTTCGAGGCGATCGTGCTCATGTTCAACCACAAGCTGACCGACCTGCAGTACTTCCCGGAAATTCGCCACCTCCCCACCATCCAGCAGCCGGAGTGCGTATTCCGGGGCGACCCGGTCTGCCGTTACATCGTCACCTGGGAGAAGAGCGCCTACACCTACTTGAAGAAGGCCCGCAACTTGATGCTGCCGGTCCTGGTCGCCGCGAACCTCGCGTTTATCATGGCCCTGCGTGGGCAGGGCGCGGTCGAGTTCCTGCTCGGCTCGCTGTGCCTGTTTCTCGTGGTCTGGCTGGCGGCGGAGATGAGCGAGAAAAGGGCCATCAAGGAGGGGCTAAGCAGCACCAACCACTCCATAGAAAATCTCCTTGAGCAGATCGATCTCAACTACAACAACGCCATGCTGACCCACGAGGTCGGGCAGCGCCTGGGCAACTTCACCCGCCTCGAGGAGATGCTCATGGACGTGGCGGACATCATGCAGCGCAGGCTCGAGTACGACCGCGGCGCCATCTTCCTGGTGAACGGGGACGAGGTGCGGCTGCAGCTGCGCGCCAGCTACGGCTACGGCGCCGGGGAGCTCGGCTGCCTGAACGGTCTGGAACTACCGCTGAACCAGGACGGCGCGCACGACGACGTCTACGTCGCCTGCCTCAAGGAGCAACGCCCCTTCCTGGTCAACGACCTGGAACGGGAACAGGAGACGCTCGGGCAGCGGACCCTCGCCTGCGCCCTCAAAAACGGCACCAGGGCCTTCATCTGCTGTCCCATCGTGTCCGACGGGGTCTCCCTGGGCGTCCTCGCCGCGGAGAACGTGAAGACCAAACGTCCCCTGGTGGAAAGGGATGTCAGCCTGCTCATGGGGACAGCCTCCATCATCGGTATCAGCTACCGGAACTGCCAACTGATCGGCGCCCTGGAGCAGGCCAAGCAGGAGCTCGAAAAGCGGGTGGCGCAACGGACCACCGACCTGGAGCAGAGCCGGCGCAAGGTGGAGCTGCAGCACGAGGAACTGACGCGGACGCTCTTCGAACTGGAGGAGGAGACCGCTCAGAGGCTGCAGGCCCTGGAGGAACTGGGCGAGAAGGAGCGGATGCTGCTGCAGCAAAGCCGCCTGGCGGCGCTGGGTGAGATGATCAGCAACATCGCGCACCAGTGGCGCCAGCCGCTCAACGAACTCGGACTCATCGTGCAGGAGCTGCCCATCATGTTCGACCGCGGAGAACTCACCCGCGAGTACCTGGGCGCGAGCGTCGCCCGTTTCATGAGACTTTTGAGCCACACATCGAGGACCATCGACGACTTCAGGAACTTCTTCAAGCCGGACAAGGAAGCGGTACCGTTTCGGGTCGCGGCGGTGGTCGAGAAGACGCTCTCCCTGGTCCAGGAGAGCTTCCGGCACCTGCAGATAGCGGTCGACCTCAAGGTCAGCGGCGACCCGTGGGTCACCGGCCATCCCAACGAGTTCTCCCAGGCGGTACTCAACATCCTGTTCAACGCGAGGGACGCCTTCCTCGAGCGCAACATCGAGAAGCGGCAGATATGGGTCGCGGTGTTCGAGGAGCGGGGAAGCTCGGTGGTCACCGTGCGGGATAACGCCGGGGGAATCCCCGAGGCGATCATGGAGAAGATCTTCGATCCCTATTTCACCACCAGGGGGCCGGAGCGCGGCACCGGCATCGGCCTGTACATGTCCAAGGTGATCATCGAGAAGAACATTCCCGGCTCGCTCACCGCGCGCAACGTCGCCGACGGGGCGGAGTTCAGGATCGCAGCGCCCGCCGAGGCGGCACACGGGCGCCGCGCCGATTGACAAGGTGGTGGAGCAGGCTAGAATAAGCGATTGTTAATGTGCCACGTCACACGTTTTAACACTGGCACAGGCAGGCGGCCGAGCAGACGCAGCAACTGTTGAAACGCTCGGCTTTTTTTTGCCGACGGCACACGGCCGGCGGCGCGGAGTATGCCATGGCGCCCTCGTACATCCTGCTCGTGGAAGACAATCCGGACGACCTTTTCCTGGCCAGCCGCATCATCGGCAAGGCGTGCGGCCACGAGATCCTGACCGCGCGGGACGGGGAGGAGGCCGACGAATTGCTCAGGCGCATGGAACGTGACGACACCTACCGCCACATCAGGTTGGTGCTCCTGGACCTGAAACTCCCCAAGATCAGCGGCCTCGACCTGTTGCGGGGGATCAGAACCAGCGACAAGCTCCACGAGTTGGCCGTCGCCATCCTCACCTCGTCGGACAACGAGACCGACCAGGAGCAGTGCTGGCAACTCGGCGTGGTGGATTACATCTACAAGCCGATGACGGTGGACCGGCTCAAGGGGATCCTGTCGCGCTACGAGGGGGCTCAATGAGAGACGAGGCCCGGGAGGGCGCAGGCATCAGCATGCTCTACGTCGAGGACGAGGCGGACGCCCGCCAGATGGTCTCGCGGATGCTGGCCATGAACTACCCGAACCTCACGCTCTACAGCGCGGACAACGGGCTGCAGGCGCTGGAACTGTACCGGCAACGCACCCCGGAGATCGTGATGACCGACATCAACATGCCGGTCATGGACGGCATCAGGATGTCCCGCGAGATCAAAACGATCAACCCCGAAGTCCTCATCATCGCCGTCACCGCCCACAGCGACACCTCCTACCTCTTGAGCGCCATCGAAATCGGCGTGCATCACTACGTCCTCAAGCCGCTCAACTACCAGGAACTCTTCGCGGTGCTGGACAAGGTCCTGGAGCAGATCGAGCTGAAGCGCCTGGTGAGCGCGCAGCACCGGCGCCTGGCCCAGAGCGAGCGCCAGCTCGCCGCCGCCCAGCGCATCGCGCGCCTGGGGAGCTGGCAGCGGGACCTGGACGCGGAGATAATGGACTGGTCCGACGAGATGTACCGCATCTGCGGCCTGGAACCCGGCTCCATCCCCGCTTCGTACCAGGCGTTCCTGGAGCGGTTCCACCCGGAGGACCGCGCCGGGGTGGCAAGCTCGCTGGCAAGGGCGCTGGACCCGGACCGTCAACCCGACCACACGTTTGTCCGGGTGCTCCGCCCGGACGGTGCCCTGCGCATCGTGCGCCTTGAGGTCGAGGCGGTCCGGGAGCAGGCGGGAACCACCGGGGTGATCGGGACCTGTCACGACGTCACCGAGCTTAAGCAGGCGGAACTGCAGGTCCGTTCGCTCACCGAGGGGCTGGAGCGGCGGGTATCGCAGCGCACCTCCCTGTTGCAGGCCACGGTGAGCGAGCTTGAGAATTTCAGTTACTTCGTCTCCCACGACCTCAGGGCGCCCGTGGCGCGCCTGGAGGGATTCTGCACCGCCCTCTTGGAGGACTGCGGCGGCTGCGGCCATGCCAATTGCCGCCAGTACGCCGAGCGCTCCGCCAACGTGGTGCAGCAGATCAAGCAGATCATGGATGCCTTCAACAGCCTCACCCACCTGGCGCGCTGCGCCCTGACCATCAGCGACACCGACCTGAGCGCGCTCGCCCGCGGCATTTCGCAACGTCTCGCCCACTCAGAGCCCAAGCGCAGGGTCGAATTCGTGATCGCGGAGGGGGCGCGGGTCAAGGGGGACCCGGAGCTCCTGGGCAAGGCGCTCGGGCACCTCCTCGATAATGCGTGGAAATTCACCTCGAAGACGGATCGGGCGCGCATCGAATTCGGCTGGAACGACCAGGAGGGGGTGAGGACCTATTTCGTGCGCGACAACGGGGCGGGGTTCAACATGAAGTACGCCCCAAAGCTCTTCAAACCGTTTCAGACCATCCACGCCCCGGGCGAATTCGGGACCGGAACCGGGATCGGGCTCGCCACCGCGCACAGCATCGTGCTCAGGCATGGCGGGCGCATGTGGGCGGAAGGGGAGGTGGGTCGGGGGGCGGCCTTCTACTTCACGCTGGAGCCCAACCCCGAGTCGGGGAGCTACCTCAAGGAGGCGTGAGCCGTTGCGAGGCGTCATGACACGAAAACCCGGGGCGATACAGGCAGCGAACAAGGAAGACGCCATGGCGCATCTGGCGGCCATCGTCGACTCCTCCAACGACGCCATCCTCAGCAAGACTCCCGACGGCATCATCACCAGCTGGAACCAGGCGGCGGAGGCCCTCTACGGGTACGACGCCGAGGAGACCGTCGGGCGCAACATCAGGATGCTGGTGCCCGAGGACCGCCTCGAGGAACTGGACCAGATCACCGCGAAGGTGCTGCGCGGGGAGAAGATACGCAACCTGGAAACGGTGCGCCTGGCCAAGGGGGGGCGCGAGGTCCAGGTTTCCCTCACCCTGTCCCCCATCTTCGACCACCAAGGGGGCCTCACCGGCATATCCATCATCGCCAGGGAAAACGCGGAACAGCTCCATAAGGAGCGGCTTTTGCGCGAGAGCGAGCGCTACTACCGCGCGCTGATCGAGATGGCGCCAGACGCCGTGCTGGTGCATCGGGACGGAGCCTTTCTCTACGCGAACTGCGCGGCCCTCGGGACCTACGGCGCCTGCACCCTCGCGCAGCTGCAGGAACGCACCTTCCTTGACCTGGTACACCCCGATGACCGCCAGGCGATGCGGCGGAGCGTCGCTGCGGTCATGGAGGAAACGGCCCCCAGCACCCTCGAGTTCAGATTGCTGCGCCTGGACGGCGGCGAGCTCTTCATGGAGAGCTCCTCGACCAGGATCGACTACCAGGGCAGTCCCGCCATCCAGACCATCGCCCGCGACGTGTCGCAGCGCAAGGCGGCCCAGGCCGAGCGCGAAACCATCCTGAAGGAGCTCGCCTTCCAGCAGTCGCGCTTCGAGGCGGTGGTCGAGCAGCTCCCGGTGGGCGTGGTGATCGCCGAGGCGCAATCGGGGAGGGTGGTCTACCAGAATGAGCTGACGCGGGTCATCTTCCGGGAGGACGAGGGGGAGGTGGTCAACGCAGCGGATTTTGGCCGATGGAAGATGTACACCCTGGACGGCAGGCCGCTTCCCACCGAGAGATACCCCCTGATCCGCGCCATCGAGCGCGGCGAAACCGTCTTCGCCGAGGAGTACCAGATCCTGCGCGGCGATGGGACCCGCGGCTTCATAAACGTCAACGCCACCCCGCTGCGCGACATCTCCGGGGAAGTCATCTCGGGGCTGGCCGCCTTCTCCGATATCACCGAAAGCAGAAGCGCCGCCAAAGCCCTCCTTGAAAGCGAGGAGCGGTTGAAGCTCGCGCTGGACGCGGCCGAAATGGGCTCTTGCGACATCGACGTCGCCAGCGGGAAGGGGATCTGGTCGCGACGCCACTACCTGCTGGTGGGGTACCCGACACCGCCGGAACAAAACGGAGAGGCGACCATCTCCATGTGGCAGGACCTGATCCATCCCGCCGACAAGGACCAGGTGCTGGCCGCGTTCGACCGCGCCTGCAAGGAGCACGACTTGTTCCGATCGGAGCACCGCATCGTGCGGGTGGACGACCAGGCGGTGGTCTGGGTCAACGTGATGGGGCGCTTTTGGTGTGAGGACGGGGCATGCCGCTTCATCGGTGTCATCTTCGACGTGACCCTGCGCAAGGGCATCGAAGAGGAACTGCGCCTGTCGGCCCAGCGCTTCCGCAACCTGGCCGACTCGATGCCGCAAATCGTCTGGACCGCGAACCCCAACGGCACGGTGGACTATCTCAACGCCCATTTCGAGAACTACACCGGGGTGCGGCGCTGCATCCTGGCACAGACCTCCGGCGATCCCGATCTGCTGATAGGCAACCTCATCCACCCCGAGGACCGGGAACGTACCGCGCAGGTGTGGCGCCACGCGGTGGAGACGGGGGAGACCTACCAGATCGAGCAGCGCATCAGGTATCGCGACGAGGGTTACCGCTGGCACTTGACCCGCGCCACGCCACAGCTGGACGATGAGGGGAGGGTGGTGAAATGGTACGGGACGGCGACCGACATCAACGACCTGCGGGAAACCCAGGAAAAACTGCGCGCCAGCGAGACCAGGTTCCGCTGGCTGTACGAGTCGAGCCTGGTGGCGATCTTCTTCTGGACCCGCGACGGCTTCATCACCGACGCCAACAACGCCTACTGCGAGCTGGTCGGCTACAGCGAAACGGAGTGCCGCGGCGGGACCCTGAGCCTCGCCGACGTCACCCCCCCCGAGGAGTACGCGAAGGACCGGGCGGCGATGGAGGAAACCATCACGCGCGGTATCAGCCGGACCTACGAAAAGGTCTTCGTCAGGCGCAAGACCAACGAGCGGGTCGCGGCGCTCACCGCCATCGCCCGCATGGCGGAGTCGGCCGCGGAGGGGATCGGATTCGCCGTCGACCTCACCGATTTGAAGCGGGCCGAGCAGGCGCTCAAGGAGAGCGAAGCGAGACTCAAGCTCGCGGTGGAGACCACCGGCCTGGGCATCTTCGACGTCAGCCTGCAGACCGGCAAGGGGGACTGGTCCTCCATCGCGAAACTGCACTACGGCATCGCCCCCGAAGCCGAGGTGGACCTCGATACCGTGCTGCGCATGGTGCATCCCGAGGACCGCGAGCGGCTGGAGCTGATCGTCAAGGACGCCCGCAGCACCAACGGCGCCGGGCTCTACAGCGCCGAGTACCGTTCCACCGCCCCCGACGGCAAGCTGCGCTGGCTCAGCATGCGGGCCCGGGTTTCCTATGACGACTATGGGACACCGATGAGGCTGGTGGGCGCCTGCCTCAACGTGACCGACATCGTTTTGGCGCAAGAGGCGTTGCGGGAGGAGATGACCGAGCGGCTGCGGGCCGTGGAGGAGCTGCGCCGCCAGGAACAGCTGCTGATCCGCCAGGGGCGCCTGGCGGCGATGGGCGAGATGATCGGCAACATTGCGCACCAGTGGCGCCAGCCGTTGAACACGCTGGGACTCATCGTCCAGGAACTCCCCAGTTTCTACGAACAGGGGATGTTCACCAAGCAGTACCTGGACAACAGCGTGTGCCGGGCCATGCAGGTGATCAACTACATGTCAAGGACCATCGACGGTTTCCGCAACTTCTTCGGCCCCGAGAAGGAGAAGCAGAGATTCAAGGCCGCGACCATCCTGGAGCAGACCCTGGCCATCCTTCAGGCGGCCTTCGCCGCCGCCAAGATCGCCTTCGACGTGGAAGCCGACCCGGAGGCGGAGATCTTCGGCTCCCCCAACGAATACTCACAGGTACTGGTCAACATCCTGATGAACGCCAAGGACGCCCTGCTGGAACGCAAGGTTGCCGATCCAAGGATCGTGATCCGGCTGGGATGGCGAGGCGGCAAAACGTTCCTCACCATCGAGGACAACGCCGGGGGGATTCCCGCCGACATCGTCGAGAAGGTCTTCGACCCATACTTCACCACCAAGGGGCCTGACAAGGGCACCGGCATCGGCCTGTTCATGTCCAAGACCATCATTGAAAAGAACATGCAGGGGGCGCTCACGGTCTGCAACACCGAAAGGGGCGCCCGTTTCTGCATAGAGGTGTGACCGATGGAACAGCCCAGTCAACGCTTCAAGGAGGTCTCCCTGCTCCTTGTCGAGGACGAGATCGAGGCGCGCGAGATGCTCGCCAGGATGATCGCCCTCAACTACCCGGGGATCAAGATTTATGCGGCTGACGACGGCAGGGCCGGGCTCGATCTGTACCGCCACTACCAGCCGGACGTGGTGGTGACGGACATCAACATGCCGCAGATGAACGGCATCGCCATGGCCCGCGAGATCAAGGAGCTCAATCCCGACGCCACCATTGTGGCGGTCACCGCGCACAGCGAGACCAGCTACCTCATGAACGCCATCGAGATCGGCATGGACCACTACGTCCTCAAGCCGGTCAACTACCCAGAACTGTTCCGGGTGCTGGACCGGGTCGGGGAGAAACTGACCCTGAGGCGGCTGGTGGCCCAGCAGGTGGCAGCCCTGCGCGCCTCGGAGCGGCGCTTCTCCACCATCTTCCAGGCCACCCCCGACCTCTTGAGCATCGCGAGCCTCACCGACGGCAAACTGGTCGAGGTGAACGAGGCTTTCCTGAGGGTGCTCGGATTCGACCGCGAAGAGGTGATCGGCCGCAGCAGCCAGGAGCTCGGCCTCTGGCTCGACGAGGGGCAGTTCGGGGCGATGCTGCTGGAGTTGTCCGAGAAGGGGGCGGTGCGCGACCTCGAGGTGCGCATCAAGGGGAAATCGGGGCAGGAACTGGAGGGGTTGGTGTCGGCCGACAGCATCGAGATGGACGGGAGCGTCTTCCTGCTCACCCTGTTCAAGGACATCAGCGAGCGCAAGCGGCTGGAACAGGTGATAAAGCACCAGGCGCAGCACGACCCCTTGACCGATCTTCCCAACCGGAAGCTCTTTTTGGACTTCCTGGCCCTGGAACTGGCGCAGGCGCGCCGCAATCGGAAGAACCTGGCCGTGCTCTTCCTGGACCTTGACCATTTCAAGCAGATCAACGACACCTTGGGGCACCCTGCCGGAGACCTGCTGCTACAGTCGGTGGCCCAGAGGCTGAAGGGCTGCGTGCGCGAATCCGACACGGTGGCGCGCATCGGCGGCGACGAGTTCAACGTGCTCATGCCGGACCTTGCGCAGGCGGACGACGTGGGGACCGTGGTCAACAAGATCATGGGGGTCTTCCAGGCGCCGTTCCGGCTGGAAGGGATAGAGGTGAAGGTGGGGACGAGCGTCGGCATCAGCATGTTTCCCGCCGACGGCGACAGCTGCGACGAGCTGCTGCAAAAGGCGGACAGTGCCATGTACACGGCCAAGCAGAACCTCGGCAACAGCTACCAGTTCTACAACGCCGAGATCAACGCGCGCACGCTGAACCGCCAGAACCTCGAGCGGCAGTTGCGCCAGGCCGTCTCCAGGGGAGAGTTGCAGCTCCTCTACCAGCCGCTGTTGAGCCTCGGCAACCGGCGCATCATCGCCGCCGAGGCACTTTTGCGCTGGCACCACCCGGACCGGGGCCTGCTCCTTCCGGAGCAGTTCATCACCATCGCCGAGGAGAGCGGCGTGATAGTGCCGATCGGGGAGTGGGTGATCCACCATGCCTGCGCCCAGATGAAACGGTGGCAGGAGATGGGGTTCGACCTGTCGCTGGCGGTCAACCTCTCCAACCGCGAGTTCCACCAGCCCCATGTTCTCGAACAGACCCTGACCGCCCTCTCGCAGACCGGCCTCGGCGCCGGAACCCTGCAGATCGACATACCCGAGCGGGCCATCATGGAGAACGGCCCGTCGTCGCGGCAGAACATGCTGCGCCTTACCGAAGCGGGGGTCGCCTTCTGTGTCGACGATTTCGGCGTCGGCTCCTCGTCACTGCAGCGGATCCGGCAGCTTCCCATCGCCAAACTGAAGATCGATCGCAGTTTCATCACCCACCTTGAGAACCCCGACAACCTGGACGTGGTCTCCGCCATGATCTGCATGTCCCACAGCCTGAAGCTTACGGTGAACGCGGTCGGCGTGGAACGGCCTGAGCAACTGTCGCTCATGCAGGACTACGGCTGCGACGAGGTGCAGGGCGACCTGATCGGCCGGCCGTTACCCGCACCGGATTTCGAGGAGATGCTGGCCCGGTCGATGGCGCTGGACACGCCGCAGTTTTAGGTGCCTAGCGACCGAAGGCCTTCAGGAACCCGGGCAGCAGCAACGGGTTGTTGCACCGGATCGCGCCCCCAAGGAAATCCATGATCCCGGGACGGTAACCGTCGTACCAGATCTTTCTGAACATCTCGGCGCTGGTGCCGCACTCACAGTCGACCGGTTCCGGAGTCGCCCCCTTCACCACGCGGTAGCCAGCGGAACCGACGACGATGGTGACGGTGTCCTGGTCAAGGTGAAACCGAAAGACCGTCTCCTTGTCGAAGATCCCCTCGCGAAAAGCGGCTTCCATTTCCGATATCATGGCTTCAATCACAGCTAACTCCTTGCATGACAGTTGTTTTTAACTGACTGCTCATCCTAAAGAACTTCAACAGGGATGAATGTTGCGGCTCTGAATCTTGACGTTATATGGCAGGTGGTTGAGCAACTCAGGCAACCGGATAATATTGGCCAGCTCCACCCGTGTCAAACTTTTACTTGATCAAGTGCCGCATCTCTCTATGAAGGGGTTTGCATGGCCAGTGCTATTCTTTTTTTCGTTATTGAGTTTCATTACTCTTGTAATATCCTTGGCATCCTCTATCTTTTAATTACAGAGACACTCAGTTTCCTGTTGTGATTGGAGCTTGTTGTGGAAAAGGTGCCATTTCGTTCAATACCAGACCTGCTGCGACACCAAGCGACCCGGCTCGATGCGAAGTTGGCGGTGAAGTTCAGAAAGCAGGGGAACTGGGTCACGCTGAGCTACTCCCAGTTCTACAATCGCGCCCTCATGGTGGCGCGCGGCCTGCGCAAGCTCGGCATCAGGCCGGGCGACAAGGTGGCCATCCTTTCCGAAAACCGCGCCGGCTGGATCATCGCCGACATGGGGATCCTCTGCGCCGGTGCGGTAACCGTCCCGGTCTATCCCACCAACACCCCCGAACAGATCGAATACACCTTGAACCACAGCGACGCGCGCATCGTCTTCATCTCCGGAAAGTCGCAGTACCGCAAGCTCGTCAAGGTCAAGGACGCCATACCCATGGTGCAGCTGGTGGTCTCCTTCGAGCGCTTCCTCGGGGAGCCATCGCTGCCGCTCACCACGTTCTACCAGCTCTCCGAGATCGACGACCCGATCAGCGATCAGGAGCGCGAGGAGCTTTCCGCCGGCATCGACGCCATCGAGCCCGAGTCGCTGATGACCATCATCTACACCTCGGGAACGACGGGGACCCCCAAGGGGGTGATGCTCTCGCACCGCAACATGCTCTTCGACGTCTTCGCGACCATGAAGAAGGCGGCGGTGCTGGACGAGGGCGAGGTTTTCCTGAGCTTCCTGCCGCTAAGCCACGTGCTGGAGCGGTGCACCGGCTACTACCTGCCCGTCGCCCAGGGGGCGATGATCGCCTTCGCGGACAGCATCGAGAAAATCGCGGAGAACATGCTGGAGATCCAGCCGACCATCATGGTGAGCGTCCCCAGGCTCTTCGAGAAGATCCACTCGCGCATCTACGAGCACGTGCACCAGCTTTCCCTGTACAAGAGGAAGCTGTTCAGGTCGGTCCTCGCCATCGGGCGGAGCTACGTCTACGCGAGGTACATCGACAAGAAGGTGCCGTTGTGGCTGGCACTTCGGTACGCCGTGGTCGACCGCCTGGTCTTCAGCAAGCTGCGGCAGCGTTTCGGCAACAACCTCAAGTTCTGCTCCAGCGGCGGCGCTCCACTGGACCGGGAGATCAACGAATTCTTCTGGAGCATCGGTGTCCCCATCCTGGAGGGGTACGGGCTCACCGAGACCAGCCCCGTCCTTTGCAACAACACCTTCGACCAACTCCGCTTCGGCAGCGTGGGGACGCCGCTGGAACAGACCGAGTTCCGCGTGGACGATGACGGCGAACTGCTGGTACGCGGCCCGCAGGTGATGCTCGGCTACTACAAGGACGAGGCCGCAACCCGGGAAGTCCTCAGCGACGGGTGGCTGCGCACCGGCGACATCGGACATTTCGAGGGGCCCTTCGTGGTGATCACCGACCGGAAGAAGGACCTGATCATCACTGCCGGCGGCAAGAACATCGCCCCCCAGCCCATCGAGAACCTGCTGAAGCGGGACAAGTACATCTCCCAGGCCTACGTCTACGGAGACAGACGACCCTACCTGACCGCGCTGCTGGTGCCGACCCTGGAGAAGCTCCTGGAGTTCGCCCAGGAGAAACGGATCGCCTACACCGACCTGGAGGACCTGGTGGTGCATGAGCCCGTCCGTGAGCTGTACCGGCAGCGGATCGAGGCCGTCAACGCGGAACTGGCCCATTACGAGACCATTAAGGATTTCGTGCTGCTGCCGCGCGATTTCACGCTGGAGGCGGGCGAGCTGACCCCGACCCTCAAGGTGAAAAGGCGGGTGATTTCTGAACGTTATAAGGATAGAATAGAGCGGATGTATACCGTCGCGGAGAACTGAGGCCGCGCGATGAGCCGGAGGATGTGATGAGACAGATGAACAAGGTTGCCGTTTTGGGTGCCGGCGTCATGGGAGCGGCCATCGCCGCCCATCTTGCCAACGCGGGTATAGAGGTGCTGCTGCTCGACCTGGTGCCGGAGCAACCGCCGGGATCGCCCCCGGAAAAGGCGCAGCGCAACCTGGTCGCCGACCGGGCGGTGGCGGCGCTCGCGAAGAGCAAGCCCGCCGCGCTCTACGCTCCCGAGTACGCCGCCTGGATCCAGACCGGCAACTTCGAGGATGACAGCCACCGGCTCAAGGAGTGCGACTGGGTCATCGAGGTGGTGCTGGAAAATCTCGAGGTAAAGAAACGCCTCTTCCAGGAGAAGGTGATACCCAACCTCAAGGAGGGCGCCATCCTCTCCAGCAACACCAGCGGCCTGTCGGTGAACGAACTGGCGCAGGCGCTGCCGGCTGAGCTACGGCGCCGCTTCATGGTGACCCACTTCTTCAACCCGCCTCGCTACATGCGCCTCATGGAGATGGTCCCCTGCGGCGAGACCGATCCGGACCTGCTGCGCGGCATGGCATCCTTCATGGACAAACGGCTGGGCAAGGGGGTGGTGTTCGCCAAGGACACCCCCAACTTCATCGCCAACCGCATCGGCACCTACGCCGGCGCCGCCACCTGGAAGCACATGACGGAGATGGGGCTCACCGTGGAAGAGGCCGATGCCGTCACCGGGCAGGCCATGGCCCGCCCCAAGACCGCCACCTTCGCCCTTTGGGACCTGGTCGGGATCGACACGGTGGTGCGGGTCATGGACAACAGCTACCAGCTGCTCACCGGCGACGACGAGCGTGACCTGTTCCGGGTCCCGGAGAGCACGCGCCGCATGGTCGCCGAGGGGCTTACCGGCAAGAAAGGGAAGGGAGGCTTCTTCAAACGGGAGATGGTGGGGGGCGCCAGCGTCAAGCTCTGCTACGACCCGGAGAGCGGCGCCTACCGCGAGTGCGTCTCCCCCAAGTTCGGCTCGGTCGTGGCGGCGAAGCAGATCGACGACCCGGGCGCCCGGGTGAAGGCCCTCGTTTCCGGCAACGACCAGGCCGCCGAGTTCGCCTGGCGGACGCTGCGCGACACCCTGATCTACACCGCCAAGCGCCTTCCCGAGATCGCGGAGGACGTGGTCAACGTCGATAATGCCATGAAGTGGGGGTACAACTGGGACCTCGGCCCCTTCGAAATCCTGGACGCCCTGGGCGTCGCCTCGTTCGTGGCCCGCGCCGACCGCGACGGCGTGGCCGTGCCGCAACTGTTGCGCGAAGTGGACACCTTCTACCGGGTGGAGCAGGGGAAGCGGTACTACTACAGCATCGCGGACCGCAAGTACCGCGAGGTGCCGCTCACCCGCGGCCAGGTCTCGCTCACCCTTTTGAAAAGCGCGGGGGGGGTGGTGGAGCAAAACGCGGCGGCCTCGCTCATCGACATCGGCGACGGCATCTTCTGCCTGGAGTTCCACTCCAAGATGAACACCATCGGCGGCGACACCCTGAGCATGATCCAGAAGGGGCTAAGAAGAAGCGAATCCGACGGTCTCGGCATGGTTATCGCCAACGAGGGGAGCCTTTTCTCGGCCGGGGCCAACCTGATGCTGATCGCCATGGCCTGCGCCGAGGGGGCGTGGGACGACCTGAACCTCACCGTGAAATCGTTCCAGCGCGCCATGATGGCCATCAAGTACTCCCGGATCCCCGTGGTCGCGGCGCCGCACAGCCTGGTGATGGGGGGAGGGTGCGAGACCTGCCTGCACGCCGATGCCATCAACGCCCACGCCGAGACCTACATGGGGCTCGTGGAGATCGGGGTGGGGCTCATCCCGGCCGGCGGCGGCACCAAGGAGATGGCGCTCAGGGCCATCCGCCTCGCCGAGGCCAACGGCGCCGATGTCACCCCGTTCCTCGTCAAGAACTACCAGAACATCGCCATGGCCAAGGTGAGCGGCTCCGCCACCGAGTTGATGGCCATGGGGCTCATGCGCCCCGGCGACGGCATCACCCTGGCCCTTGACCGCCGCATCCACGACGCCAAGCAAAAGGCGCTCTCCCTCGCCGCGAACTACCGCCCCGGCAGGGCCGAGGTGGCGGTTAAGGCCCCGGGACGCGGCATCGCCGCCAGCATCAAGACCCAGCTGTGGAATCTCGAGCAGGGAGGCTTCATCTCGGCCTATGACCACTACCTCGCCGCGGGGATCGCCGACGTCATCACCGGCGGCGACGTGCCGGCCGGGACCATCATCAGCGAGGAGTACCTGCTGGACCTGGAACGCGAAACCTTCCTCAAGTTCTGCGGCCAAAAGAAGACCCAGGAGCGCGTCCAGCACATGCTGAAAAAAGGGCGACCACTCAGGAACTGATTCCGGTTCACTATCTCCCTCCCCAGGAGGGGCGCGGGAGGCGGGGAGGGGGGAACCGCCAAAGCCTCCCGCAGCGGTTACCGAGCGAACAAAGCCAGCAAAGGAGCAACGCCATGCGAGCAGCATATATCGTCGAAGCCGTACGCACGCCGGCCACCAAGGCCTACAAGGGTAAGCTCAAGGACGTCCGCCCCGACGACCTCGGCGCCGCGGCGATCAAGGGGCTGGTCGAGCGGACCGGCCTGGATACGGCGCTGGTCGAGGACATCATCATCGGCTGCGCCTTCCCGGAAGGGGAGCAGGGGATGAACGTCGCGCGCATCGCCGCGTTCAAGGCGGGCATCCCGTACCAGGTCCCGTGCCAGACCGTGAACCGGTTCTGCTCGTCCGGGCTGCAGACCATCGCCTCGGCCGCGGACCGCATCATGGCGGGGTTCGCCGACTGCATCATCGCCGGGGGGACCGAGAGCATGTCCATGATCCCCATGGGGGGGAACAAGTACAGCGCCAACCCGGGGCTGGTGTCGGCCTGGCCGGAGACCTACGCCTCCATGGGGATCACCGCGGAACGGCTGGTGCAGAAATACGGCATCTCCCGTGAGGACCAGGACGCCTTCGCCCTTGCCAGCCACCAGAAGGCGGCGCGGGCGTTGGCAGAAGGAACCTTCGCCGAGGAGACCATCGCGGTACCGGCGCAGTACTGCTCACTGGAAAACGGCAAGCTTAGGTGCCGCGAAGAGCTGGTCGACGCCGACGACGGCGTGCGGGGGGATACCACCATGGAGGCCTTGGCGAAGCTCAAGCCCGCCTTCAAGGCGGACGGCACCGTGACCGCCGGCAACTCGTCGCAGATGACCGACGGCGCGGCGGCGGCGCTGGTCGTGTCCGAGGATTTCCTGAAAAGGACCGGGATGAAACCGCTGGCGCGCTTTGTCTGCTTCGCGGTGAAGGGGGTTCCCCCCGAGATCATGGGCATCGGCCCGGTGGAAGCCATCCCCGCGGCACTGAGGATGGCGGGGCTCGCCCAGGACCGGCTCGACCTGGTCGAGCTCAACGAGGCCTTCGCGGTGCAGGCGCTTGCCTGCATGGGTGAACTGGGACTCGATCCGGCGCGGGTCAACGTCCACGGCGGCGCCATCGCGCTCGGGCACCCGCTTGGTTGCACCGGGACCAAGCTGACCGCGACGCTGCTACACGAGATGCGGCGGCGCGGGTCGCGCTACGGCATGGTCACCATGTGCATCGGCGGCGGCATGGGGGCCGCCGGGATCTTCGAGCTGAGCTGAGCCGGACGAACGCGTTCCACTACCAAACGAGAGGTGTGTCATGGCAGCAAAGATATTCAAGGGAGCGGAATTCCTCATCACCGAGACCGGCAAGGACGACGTCTTCGTCCCGGAGGATTTCAGCGACGAGCAGCGCCAGATCGGCGCCACGACCGAACAGTTCGTCGCGAACGAGGTGATCCCGGCGCGCGAAGATATCGAGCACCAGGACTTCGACAAGGTGGTGCAGCTGTTGCGGCGCTGCGGCGACCTGGGGCTATTGATGATCGACGTCCCCGAGGAGTACGGAGGCCTCGAGCTCGACAAGGCGACCAGCATGCTGGCGGCGGAGAAGATTTCCGGATCGGGCTCCTTCTCGGTGGCCTACGCGGCCCACAGCGGCATCGGCACCCTGCCGCTGGTCTACTACGGCACCGAGGAGCAGAAGGAACGCTACCTGGAGAAACTGACCAGCGGCGAGTGGGTCGCGGCCTACTGCCTCACCGAGCCCAACTCCGGGAGCGACGCGCTGGGCGCCAAGGCGAGCGCGACCCTCTCGGCGGACGGCAGCCACTACATCCTGAACGGCACCAAGCAGTTCACCACCAACGGCTCCATCGCCAATCTCTATACCGTCTTCGCCAAGGTGGACCGGGAGCATTTCACCGCGTTCCTGGTGGAGCGGACCATGGAGGGGGTGAGCGTCGGGCCGGAAGAGAAGAAACTGGGGATCAAGGGCTCCTCGACCACCCAGGTCATCCTGGACAACGTCAAGGTGCCGGTCGCGAACGTGCTGGGCGAGATCGGCAAGGGGCACAAGATCGCCTTCAACGTCCTGAACATAGGGCGCTTCAAGCTGGGCGCCGCGGTGACCGGTTCCGCCAAGTTCGCCCTGGCGGACGGGGTGAAGTACGCGGTGCTCAGAAAACAGTTCGGCCGCCCCATCGCCTCCTTCGGTGCCATCCAGGAGAAACTGGCCGACATGGCGGCCGAGATCTTCGCCTCGGAATCGCTGGTGTACCGCCTGGCCGGACTCATCGACGACCGGCTGGCCACCATCCCCAAGGAGACCCCGAACTACTACGACGCCTACCAGAAGGGGATCGAGGAATACGCCATGGAGTGCGCCATAGCCAAGGTGTTCTGCTCCGAGATGCTCGCCTTCGTGGCGGACGAGGTGGTCCAGATCTACGGCGGCTACGGCTTCATCCAGGAGTACCCGGCCGAGCGCTACTACCGCGACGAGCGCATCAACCGCATCTTCGAGGGGACCAACGAGATCAACCGGTTGCTGATCCCGGGAACCCTGCTCACCCGCGCCCTGAAGGGGGAGATCCCGCTGCGGAGCGAGGCGATGAAGGCGCTCGACGCACTCACTACCCCCTCCTTCGATGAAACCGACGACTCCGTTCCCTTCGCGGCCGAGAAGGCCCTCCTGTCCGGTCTCAAGCAGCTGTTCCTGGTGGTGGCGGGTTCGGCGGCGCAGAAGTACCAGGCGGCCATCAAGGACGAGCAGGAGCTGCTCATGGCGCTCGCCGACGTGGTGATCAACATCTTCGCCATGGAAAGCGCGGTGCTGCGCGCGGAGAAGATCCTGCCGCGCCTGAGCGAGGCGAAGCGACCGGCGGTCACGGCGGCAGTCAGGAGCTTCTGCTTCGGCGCCAACGAGAAGACCGCCAGCGCCGCCCGCAAGGCCGCCTTCTACAGCGAGGAGGGGGACACCCTGGCCGTCCTCTTGGGCGCGGTCCGGCGCTTCACACGTTACCATGCCACCGGTCTGCTCCAGGATAAACGGATCCTGGCCCAGGCCGTCATCGAAGCCGAGAAGTACCCTTTCTGAGACCTAAAGCCATGGGCATTGGCTCGGGCCGGTTCTGACTGAGATGTCAGCGGAACCGGCCCGTTCTTTTCCAGGTTACCTCGACCACCTCAGGAATTCTCAAAGCACTGTCAGAAGGTGTCGATGAGAGTAAAAATCTTCATTTTATGAGTGGTGGAACGCGGAATCTTGTGGCAGAATTGACACTTAAGAGAGTTTTAAGCGTGGCTGTGTCAGTAGCAGTGGGAGGGACACATGAACGTGCCTAACGGCAGTGGCGAGGGCATGTCCGGCGCACCGAAGGCGCCCGGCGGCGGGAGTCCGGAAACGCAAGGCGACGGATCGGAAGGGGGGGCACCCGTGCGCGGCCCTGCCGGCGACTGCGAAAGCAGGCTCGCCGAGGCACAGAGTGAGCTCCGCCGTCTCGGCGACGAGCTGAACAGGCAAAAAGCCGCCGCGGACAACCTGGGCAGGGAGCTGGAGACCTTCAGCTACGCCGTGTCCCACGACCTGCGCGCTCCGCTTCGGCACCTGATCGGCTTCAGCAACGCCCTCCTCGAGGACTACGGCGAGGTGCTGGAACCGACCGCACACAGCTACCTGGACTGCATCGTCCGGGCGGGGCGCAAGATGGAGGGGTTGGTGGACGCCCTGCTGGCGTTGTCGCGGATCGGGCGCCAGGACATGACCCCGCTGAACCTCGACCTGAGCCAGATGGCCAACAGCTACGCCGCCTGCGTCAGGGAAGGGGACCCGGGCAGAAAGGTGACCTTCAAGATCCCGCAACGGCTCCCCGCGCGCGGAGACGCGGTGTTGTTGCGAACCGCACTGGAACATCTTTTGGAGAACGCCTGGAAGTTCACGGCGAAGAAGGAGTCCGCCACCATCGAGATCGGCAGCGAAAAGGAAGGGGACGAGGTGGTCTATTTCGTGCGGGACGACGGCGCCGGCTTCGACATGCGCTTTGCCGACCGGCTTTTCGGGCCGTTCCAGCGCATGCACCGCGACGAGGAGTTCCCGGGGCTGGGCATAGGGCTCGCCATCGTGCAGCGCATCATCAACCGCCACGGCGGCAGGATCTGGGCGGAGGCCGAGGTGAACGCCGGGGCGACCTTCTACTTCACCCTGGGGAGCTGATCGGCGCGAGCCGCGCTAGGCCGGGGACGGGCAGTCCTGGGATAGCGAACCGAAGTACAGCTTGAAGTCGTTGAGCCGCAACAGCATGGCCGCCCGGGTGATGTTTTCCGCCAACAGGGCGTTGCCGGCGTTGGCCGCGGCGAGCAGTTCGCGGTAGTAGTCGCGCAGCTGCAGCCGGTGTTTGTCCTTGGAAAAAAGGGCGGACCTGAGCTTTGAATAGACGCCGGAAAAGCTGTTCAGCATCAGGGGGTAGATACGGTTGCCCGACATCACCGCCATGGCCAGGTGCAGCTCCCAGTCGAAAGTCACCAGCGCCGAGGAGCAGTTGCGCAGCTTCTCCGCCTTGCGCAGCAGGGCCGCCAGCCCGGCCGGGTCGTTCTCTACGGCACGGCGGGCGTAGTCCGGCGCGAACTGGACCCTCAGCTCCAGCAGGTGGGTGGCCAGCTCGTAGGGAAAGGGGTCGCTGTTCCTGGTGATGGAGGAGAGGATCTCCAGGTCCCCCTGGGACCAGAAGTCCTTCACGACGGTGACGTGCCGTTGCTGCACCGAGATCCACCCAGCGTTTTGCAGCTTCTGCAGCGCCTCCCGCACCGTGGTCCTGCTGACCGCGAAACGTTCGGCGAGGTCCCGTTCGCTCGCCAGCGGGCTCCCCGGCTTGAACTCTCCCTTCAACATCCCGTCCACCAAAGCCTTCTCCACCATCTGGCAGGTCTTCCTCATCGGCCCCCTCACTTTTTAGACGGCAGCCAGCTCAGGCTTGCATACCTTTGATGGTCCGCGCCACACAACCAACCGCGCGTCGCGCAAACGTACAAATATTTAAAACATAGTTTTGTTTAAATGACAACGGAATTTTTTCCGCAACGAGGGATTTACTCTGGCCAACGGCGTCGAAAGGGCGGGGCGTTAGGGGATCCACCCCAGGGCGGCGCGCGGTGTGGTCTCCACCCCGACCGCAGGTGGAGACGAGCGGCCCACTTCACAGGTAGACACTGTTTTAGTAATTATCGGAGCGAGATCGGTGACGGGAGGGAACGGCGCCCACGGGTTTGGCGGCGCCGGCCCCGCGCAGCTGTCAACGCGAGCCCAGGTCGGACTTGCGCGGATGGGAGAGGGTGAAGTAGAAGGTCGCCCCTTCGTTTTCCTTGCCTTCGGCCCAGATGCTGCCGCCGTGGCGCTCTATGATGCGCCGCACCGTGGCCAGGCCGATGCCGGTCCCCTCGAACTCGGAACCGTGCAGGCGTTGGAAGGGTTGGAACAGCTTCGCGACGTAGGCCATGTCGAAGCCCACCCCGTTATCCCTGACGAAGAAGGCGTGCCGTCCCGCGACGTTGGCCTGGCCGAACTCGATGCGCGGAAGGGACGTGCGGGAGGAGTACTTGACCGAGTTGCCCAGCAGATTCTGCAACACCAGCCGCACCAGGGCGCTGTCGCCGTAGGCGCTGATCCCGGGCTGAACCACGAACTCCGGCGCGTTGTCGGACTCCTCGCTGAGCATCTCGACCACGTCGGCGGCCACCTGGCTGATGTTGAAGGTGCTCCTTTTCATGATGGCGCGCCCGACACGGGTCAGGGCGAGCAGGTCGTCGATCTGCTTACCCATCCTGTTGCTGGCGGTGCAGATCCGCTCCAGGTAATACCGGGCCTCGTCCGGCAGGGAGTCGCCGTACTCCTCGACCAGGATGGAGCTGTAGCTGTTGATGTGCCGAAGCGGCGCGCGCAGGTCGTGGGAGACCGAGTAGCTGAAGGATTCAATCTCCTTTTTCGCCGCCACGAGCTGCGAGGTCCTTTCGATCACCCGCCGGTCCAGCTCGTCGTTGAGATTGCGGATCGCCTCCTCGGCGGCCTTGCGCTCGGTGATGTCCTTGATGGTGCCGATCATGCGGGCCTGCTTGCATGCCGCGTCCCAGGTCATCTCGCAGCACTCCGTCACCCAGCGCTCCTCGCCGTCGTTGTGCCTCCTGATCTTGTATTCGTGCTCGAAGGGGCGGTTGTTGCTGATGGCGGCGCGGTAACTGTCGATGAACTGGTCCCGGAACTCCTCGTGCACGATATCGAAGTGCCCCTGCATGGTCTTTGGGTAGGCGGCGTCGATACCGAGGATCTCCTCGAGCTTGCTGGAGCAGACCCAGTGGTCCTTGGCGATGTCAAGGACGTAGCTGCCAAGCTGCGCGATCCTCTGGGTCTCCCGCAGCAGGCGGTCGTTGTCGGCGAGCACCTGCTCGCGCGTCTTCTGCTCGGTCACGTCTTCCAGCGTCACCACGGTCCCGCTCACCGTGCTGGCGGGATCGAGGAAGGGGGCGGTACTGATGGAGAGGACCGCGCGGCCGCCGTCGTGCCGGGTGAAGACGAAGCATGACTGCAGCAGGCAGCGCCCCTGTCCCAGGATCTGCCCCAGCGATACCTCAAAGCCGGTGGAGCAATCGCACTCCACCGAGAAGATGGCGTCGATCACCGGAGTTTCCCGGTGCGCCATCTGCTGCTTGGTCAGCCCAAGGATCCGTTCCGCCCGGGGATTGACGAAGGTGGTGTTGCCGTCGGACTCGATGAACATGATGCCGACCGGGCTGGTGGCAGTGATCAGGTTCAGCAGGCCGTGCTCCATCTGCAGCAGGTGCTCCATGAGCTTGGCCTGGTTGATATCCAGCAGCGTGCCGGCCAGGCGGGTGGCCCTGCCGCCGGCTTCCCGGTCGGCAGCCTTGCCGGTGCAGCGGAACCAGTGCCACTTCCCCTCGTTGGTCTTGAGGCGGAACTCCAGCTCGAACTTCTCGATCTCGCCGCTGATGCAGCTTTCCAGCACACGCCGCGCGTTGTCGAGGTACTGGGGGTGGATGATGTTGGTCCAGTCCTCCAGCCGCACCTGCATCTGGCCGCCGCTGTAGCCGAGCATCTGGTAGCAGCAGGGGCTGAAGTAGCAGTCGTTGGCGACGACGTCGAAATCCCAGATGCCGAGCTCGGCGGCGTCCAGGGCAACCCGGTGCCGGTCGTCGCTGAGCGCGAGTTCCTGGTGGGCGTGGTGCTCGGCCGTGATATCGATGGTGCAGACCTGGTAGCCGATATGGGTGCCGCTGCCGTCACGCAAGGGGGCCGCGACGGCGTGCAGCCGCGAAACGGCGCCATCGGCGAAGCGATACTGGAATTGATGGCTCCACTGGCGCCCGCTCTCCATGGCGCCCTGGAAGCTTACCGCCATGGCCTTGCGCTCCTGTGGGTTGAGATACCCCACGCTGTGCGCCGCGCAGGTCTCGCCGAAGTCGGCGCAGCCGCGAAGATCCGCCGTTAACGGCTGGCCGGCGAGATCGGTCTGGTACACCCCAAGCGGTGCCGACCGGAACATGTTGCGCAGAACCTGCTCGTAGCCAAGGGGCGGGATGACGGTCGGCGAAAGCGCCACCGCGTCGCCCCCCACGCAGGTAAGGGGAGCGCTGTTTTTGAGATCGCTGACGTGGTTTACCTGCGACAATCGGTTCATGCGCTCCCCCTTGGGCAACGTTTCGTCCAAGCGTATCAAGACCCTTCCTGCAGACCGTCCTCTGTCTCGGTTCATTGTCCGGACTGGCACAAGGAAAGTTTTTTCTAATATAACCACATTATCCTAAAGTAGCAACTACAAATTATAAAAAAATAATTTCAACCACAAGTCACAGCCGACACCGCCCAGACTACCCGTGACCCAGTGGTTGACTGCCACAGCATTTTTGCAGTAGTAATGAGTGATACATCAGACAAAGGAGGATCATCATGGAAAGTACCGCTAACTGCCACTGCGGAGCGAAACACACCGGCCACCTCTGCATGCTCAAAAGCGCCGGGCGCCTGGAAGAGGTCGCCCACCTCACCAGCAACCCGACGGTGGTCTGTTTCACCTGCGGCAGCGAGGCCAACTCCGCGGACAACGTCTGCAGCCCCATGCCGTTGGACAAGTAAGCGCCCGGAGCGAACATGCCAGAGTTACCCGAAGTCGAAGTCACCCGGCTGGGCATAACGGATCACCTGACCGGCGCGAGCATCGCGTCGGTCGAGATGCGCATCGTCAAGCTGCGCCACATGGTGCCAGAGCGGCTCTCCCAACTCCTCGCGGGGCAGACCATCCGGGCGGTGCAGCGGCGGGGCAAATACCTCATTCTCGATTGCGGCACCGGCTCGCTGCTGCTGCACCTGGGCATGACCGGGCACCTGCGCCTGGTGCCGGCCTCGACCGCGCCGGGGCCCCACGACCATTTCGACCTGCACCTCGATTCGGGACTGGCGCTCCGGCTGAACGACCCGCGCCGCTTCGGCTCGATTCACTTCACCGCCTCGGACCCGCTGCAACACCAGCTCCTGCGCAAGATCGGCCCCGAGCCGCTCACCGACGCCTTCGACGCCGACTACCTGTTCCGGCTGAGCCGCGGCAGGAAGGTGGCCCTGCAGCGTTTCCTGATGGACAGCGCGGTGGTGGCCGGCATCGGCAACATCTACGCGGCTGAGAGCCTCTTTCGCTGCCGCATGCATCCCGACACGCCGGCGGGAGAGTTGAGCGCCGCCGACTGTTCCAAGCTGGTCGCCGCCATCAAGGAGACCCTCGCCACCTCGATCGCCACGGGGCGTTCCAGCATGGATTTCCAGAAGGCGGAGGAGAAGCTCGCCTACTTCCCGCAGCAGCTCTACGTCTACGGGCGGGGGGGACTTCCCTGCCGCGTGTGCGGCGCTCCCGTCACCAGGGGAAGGCTCGGGAACCGGTCCACCTTTTTCTGCGCCGCCTGCCAGCGCTGAGGCGGCCGCCGCGCCGGCGGCCCCGGGAAGGATATCCCGCCTCGTTCATTGCGGTTACCGCAAGGCCTGCTAAACTGCCGCGGGTAGCACGCAGCGCCATATCACGTCAGCTTCAGGAGGTTTTCCAGCATGAGCATCCTTTTCACGCCGCTCACCCTGCGCGAGCTGGTTATCAAGAACCGCATCTTCGTGTCGCCGATGTGCATGTACTCAAGCAGGGATGGTCTCCCCACCGACTGGCACATGGTGCACCTGGGAAGCCGTGCCGTGGGCGGCGCCGGCCTGGTCATGGTCGAGGCGACCGCGGTGACGCCCCAGGGACGCATCTCCCCCGACGACAGCGGCATCTGGAGCGCCGAGCACGCCGCCGCCTTCGCCCCCATCACGCGCTTCATCAAGGAACAGGGCGCGGTCCCCGGTATCCAGCTCGCGCACGCCGGGCGCAAGGCATCCACCGACCTTCCCTGGAAAGGTGGGCGTCCCGTCGACGTCAACCAGCGCGGCTGGCAGACCATCGCCCCAAGCCCGGTCCCCTTCTCCAGGGAGGAGCCGGTGATCCCCCGCGAGGCGACCTTGCAGGACCTGGAAACGCTCCTTGGGCAGTTCGCGGCGGCCGCGCGACGCAGCGTCGAGGCCGGGTTCGAGGTTGCCGAGATACACATGGCGCACGGCTACCTGCTGCACGAGTTCCTGTCGCCGCTGTCGAACCAGCGCCGCGACGATTTCGGCGGGTCGCTGGAGAACCGCTGCCGGTTCCCGCTCAGGGTTGCCAAGGCCGTGCGCGACATCTGGCCCGAGCACCTGCCGGTGTTCGTGAGGGTTTCCGCCACGGACTGGATGGACGGTGGTTGGGACCTCGAGCAGACCCTGCACCTGGCCCATTCGCTCAAGGAGATCGGCATCGACCTCATCGACTGCTCCTCGGGCGGGATGGTCCCCGAGGCGATGCCCCCCTTCGGGCCGGGCTTCCAGACCTCTTTCGCCACGTCGATCAAGAGGGAAGTGGGCATACCGACCGGCGCCGTGGGTGTGATCACCGACCCGGCCCAGGCCGAACAGATCGTCGCCACCGGCCTCGCCGACGCCGTCCTGCTGGCGCGGGCCATGCTGCGGGACCCGTACTGGCCGCTCCACGCGGCGAAGGCGCTGGGAGTCGACCTGCCGTGGCCGCTCCAGTACGAGAGGGCGAAATAAGTAATCAAGGCGAGGCGCCTGCGGCGCGGTAAGGAAGGATGCGGGGGGCGCAAGGGAAGGGGAAGAAGAAGCATGGGCGCGGGCGGCGGGGCGATGGCACCCGCCGCCCGCGCTGTTTTAGTCGGCGGCTACCACGTGGATGGCAACGATTGCCGCGACCGCGCCCACCCAGTACACCCAGCGATACTCGCCGAAGTGCACGTCGCAGAACTCCTTGAAGGTCAAGCCGGTGTGGCTTTTTTTCGGGCGTTCCTCCTGAGCGGGTGCCGTCCCCTGGACGTCGTTCGCCGCGACCAGAGTCGCGGAGCGCTCTTCGCGCGGCATCAGGTTCAAGCTCCGCTGCGCCTCGGTCTGCGGCGCGGGCTGCTGGTTCACCATGAGCGCCACGTCCTGGGCTCCGGCCGCGGCCGGGGCGAACGAGACGAGACAGGCGAGGATGGCAATTTTTTTCAACATGACGGGTTCCTCCTTTTAGTCAATGCGGCCAAGGCGCCGCTCAAAGGTGCCGTTGCGGCACCAAGAAAAAACAGAGCAATGATTGTAACACCAACCCTTGCATATTCACGCGGTCATGGTTATTTTTCTGCCTGACCACACCACTTCATGATATAAACGAGGGGCATAAATCACCGACAACCGCCACGGCAATGTGTTTGCCACCGCGGCCGGCAAACAAGGGAGCATCGAATGGAAAGATATCAGACTCAATACCGGACCATAACGGTAGTCAACAGCGGCGTCATGAGAGGAGTCTATGGCTGGATGAGCGGCGGGCTGCTGCTCACGGCTCTCGTGTCGGTCATAACCGCGTCCTCGCCGGCGCTGCTGCAGGCGATCCTCGGTAACCGCATCCTGTTCTACGCGCTGCTCTTCGGGGAACTGGGCCTCGTGGTGGCCATAAGCGGCGCCATCAACAGGATCAGCACCGCCACGGCCAGTATCCTCTTCCTGCTGTACGCCGGGCTGAACGGGCTGACCATGTCCACCATCTTCGTTGCCTACACGCACTCCTCCATCGCCTCGACCTTCCTGGTCACCGCGGGGATGTTCGGCACCATGAGCCTCTACGGCTACCTCACCAGAAGCGACCTCTCCTCGTGGGGCAGCTTCCTGTTCATGGGGTTGGTGGGGGTGGTGATCGCCTCACTGGTGAACATCTTCCTGCACAGCTCGATGCTCAACTGGGTGCTCAGCCTGTGCGGCATCATCGTCTTCACCGGCCTCACCGCCTACGACACCCAAAAGATCAAGCAGATGGGGAACACCGGCGGCAAGGGAGCCATCCTGGGCGCGCTCACCCTCTACCTCGACTTCATCAACATGTTCCTGCTGCTGCTCAGGTTCCTCGGCGACCGCAGGTAAAAAAAGAACCCCGGTGCACGAGCGCACCGGGGTTCCTCACATCGACAAAGGGGAGGGGAGTCTAGCGCAGCCGGATCCCCTCCTTCGTTATCTCGATGATCCCTTCCCGATACAGGTTGCCGATCACCGCCTTGAAGTTCTTCTTGCTCATCCTGAACATTTCGGCGATCAGCTCCGGAGGCGACTTGTCTCCCACCGGAAGAAAGCCTCCCCGCTCGCCAAGCACCCGCAACAGGGTCTCCCGGCCGCCGGTCAGATCCTGCCTGCCGCCCTTTCTGAGGGTCACGTCTATCTTGCCGTCCCCCCTGACCTTCTTCACGTACCCTTGGGCGCTGTCGCCAATGCGGTACGTGCCGAAGAGCTCGGTCCTGAACAGCAGCCCGTCGTAGCGGCCGTCGATGATGACCTTGGCGCCGAGGTTGCCGAACTCGTAGAAGGTGAGGTTCACCTCCTGCCCCTCCTTGAGGCCCGGTGCCGACTTCTCCAGGAACTTGCCGAGCCTCGCCGACGCAGCTATCCGTTCCGAACGGTCCAGGTAGACCCGCACCAGGTGCCGCTCCCCCTTGTGCATGGGGCGCGGCTGCTCGCTGAAGGGGACCAGCAGATCCTTTTCCAGCCCCCACTCGAGGAAGGCGCCCACCGGACTCACGTCCTTCACCTCCATGAGCGCGAAGTCGCCCACCTGCGCCTTAGGTTCCAGGGTGGTGGCGATAAGCCGATCCTCGGAATCCAGGTAAACGAACACCTTCAGGTGCTCGCCATGGTGCAGTCCCTCCGGGACGTACTTGGTCGGCAAAAGGATGTCCCCCAACTCCGACGCGAGGTAGGCACCAATGGCGCTCAATTTCTTCACTTCCAAACGGTTGTACTTGCCAATTGCTAGCATCTATGTCTCTGCTCCCGTGCACGCGGTTCTAATGTTTTGCCGCCGCGCACCGAATACTATATCAAATCGCCGCGCGAGCCTATTAATCTTTTCCGCGCCCCTGTCGGCAGCACCGGGGCGCCGCGCGAAAACCCCTTAACAAACAAGCGTTTCCCGCTGAAACGGGAAAACTTTTTAGCTGGACAGTAGAGAGGTATTCATACTATGGTGTCAGTTCCACGAAACCCGCCGTGGCGTGGCCATGACAGTGGAGGTTGATTGCGCACCTTTAGCTTGAAAACCAAGATGACGGTCACCATATCCCTGCTGATAGCCGGGCTGCTGTCCATTCTTGCGCTTACCACCCATCTTTATGTGACCGACCAGATCAAGGGGCTGCTTTTCACGCAGCAGTTCGACATGGTCACCGCTCTTGCCGACCAGATCGACGACAAGCTCCGTTTGTCGCAGACGGAACTGGTGGCCACCGCCCGCACCCTCAAGACCGCCTCGCTACGCGACCCGCACACCCTGCAGAGCTTCTTCGACCAGCGTCCGGGAAACCTGACCATGTTCGATAACGGCCTGTTTTTCTTTTCCGCCCAAGGGACACTCATCTCGGGCAACCCGCTCGATAGCGGCATCGTCGGCAAGAATTTCCTGTACCGTGACTACCTGAAGAAGACCCTGGCCACCCGACAACCCCAGATTTCCGCCCCCTTTATCTCGTCGCAGACGCACCGGCACCCCATCATCATGCTTACCGCTCCGGTCCTGGATGACAGGGGAGAAGTGGCCGGCGTCCTGGCCGGGAGCATCGACCTTACCAGGGACAACTTCATCACCAAGGTCGGCAGGGTCACCCTCGGTGACAAGGGCTACCTCTACCTGTACAGCACGGACCGGGTCATGATTGCCCATCCGGATGGCCGCCGGGTCTTCAAACAGGACGTCCCGGTCGGCAAGAACCGCCTCTACGACGAGGCCATCGGCGGGTACGAGGGGACCGGGGAGACCACCAATTCCCGGGGCCTCGCGGTCATCAGCTCCTTCAAGCGACTCAAAAGCACCAACTGGATCCTCGCCAGCAACTTCCCGCAACAGGAGGCCTACGCGCCGATCTACCGGGCACGCAGCTATATCCTGGCCGCCTTGTTCGTGGTGTTTCTCATATCCATGCTGGTGGTTTCGCTGTGCATGAAATTTCTGACCGCGCCTCTTACCACCTTCACCGAACAGATCAGGGTGCTGACCCATAACAAGGAAGGCGATGTCGCACCGATCAACATCCCGGCTGGCGACGAGATCGGCGTCCTGGGGGATGCCTTCAACCAGCTGGTGCAGGAGTTGCAGCAGCAGAAACACGAACTGAAGCGCCAACTGGACTTCTCGCAAAAGCTCATCGAGGTGACCCCTATCCCCGTGTTCTACAAGGGAGCCGACGGCAGGTACCTGGGCTGCAACCAGGCCTTCCTCAACTTCACCGGCCTTAGCCGGGACCGGATCATCGGCAAGACCGTGTTCGATGTCGCTCCCGGACCGATCGCCGAAACGCACCACCACGTCGACCAGGAATTGATTAGCCGGGGCGGGATCCAGGTTTACGAAGGCAAAGCGTTACATGCCGATCATACCGAGCGCGACGTCATATTCTGCAAGACAAGCTTTACGACGGTAAACGGCACCTGTGGCGGGATCTTGGGCGTCTTGCACGACATCACCGAGCGCAAACGGGCCGAGGCGGACCTACAGTCTCAGAAGGAGTTTGCCGAAAGCCTGGTGCTGAACATGACCCAACCAACCTTCGTGCTGGACTGCGAGCACCGCGTCATCATGTGGAACTATGCCCTGGAAGCCCTGACCGGGATAAAGGCGGACACGGTGCTGGGCTCCCGCAATCTGGGGCAAATTTTCTACGGCAGCGACAGACCAGTTCTCGCGGACATCGTGCTCCTGGAAAATCACGATGAGGGGGCAAAGCTTTACACCAATTACCGGAGATCCACCCTCATTGAAGAAGGGGTACAGGCTGAAGGGTGGTACAAGGACCCTGAAGGAAACGGTCACTACATCACCGTCAACGCAGCGCCGATCCGGGATCGCCAGGGAAGGGTAGTCGGAGCCATCCAGAGCCTCGAGGATATCACCGAGCGCAAGCAGGCCGAGGACGCACACGAGAAAACCCGCCGCCAGATGCAACTGATCCTTGACGCCGCCGGAGAGGGGATCAACGGCGTCGACCTGCAGGGGCGCATCACCTTCGTGAACCCGGCAGCGGCGCACATGGTGGGATGGACCCAGGAAGAACTGCTGGGACAGCATCAACATTCCCTGATGCACCACAGCCACGAGGACGGGTCCCCGTTCCCGGAACAGGATTGCCCGTTGTCAGCCGCCTGCTACGAGGGACGCCCCTACCAGGGGAGCGACGAGTTGTTCTGGCGTAAGGACGGCAGCAGCTTCTACGCTGAATATAACTGCCGACCATTACGTGAAGGAGGAGAGCTGGTAGGCGCCGTGGTCATCTACAAGGACGTAACCGAGCGGAGGCAGGCCGACGAGCAGTTGCTGAAGCTGTCCCAAGCCGTGATGCAGAGTCCCGTCGCCATCATGATCACGGACATCAAAGGGGACATCGAGTTCGTCAACCCGCGCTTTACCGAAGTCACCGGCTACACCTCGGAAGAAGTCATCGGCCAGAACCCGCGCATCCTGAAGAGCGGCAAGACCTCGCCGGAGCTTTACCAGGGGATGTGGGACACCATCACCTCGGGCCGCGTCTGGACCGGCGAACTGTACAACCGGCATAAAACCGGCTCCACCTTCTGGCAGCACTCCACCATCTCGCCGATCCTGAACAGTTCCGGGTTGATCAGCCATTTCATGGCCTTCATGGAGAGCATCAACGAGCGCAAGAAACTCGAGGAGCAACTGAGACAGGCCCAGAAGATGGAAGCCGTCGGCCAGCTCGCTGGAGGTGTCGCCCATGATTTCAACAACATACTGACCGTCATCCTCGGCTTCGGCCAACTGCTGCAGCACTCCCTGCCCAAAAACGACCCGATGCTCGACCACATGGAGCAGATCCTCGATGCAGCCGACCGGGCCACGCACCTCACCAAGAGCCTGTTGGCCTTCAGCCGCAAGCAGGTGATGGTGATGCAGCAGGTGGAGTTGAACGAGCTCACCCGCAGACACGCCAAGTTCCTGGTCCGCATCATCGGCGAAGACGTGACCCTGAAGACCTTCTTCAGCGACGAAAAGCTGCTGGTGATGGCTGACAGCGGGCAGTTGGAGCAGGTACTGATGAATCTCGCCACCAACGCCAGGGACGCCATGTCCACTGGCGGCGAGCTCACCATACGGACCGAGTTGGCGGTGGTGGGCAAAGAGTTCCACCGCCAGTACGGGTACGGCATGCCAGGGCGCTACGCCCTCATCACCGTTGCCGACACCGGGACCGGGATGGATGCCGAAACCCAGCAGAAGATCTTCGAGCCCTTCTTCACCACGAAGCTTCCCGGGCGCGGCACCGGGCTGGGCATGTCGATCGTGTACGGCATCATCAAGCAGCACGGCGGCTTCATAACCGTCTTCAGCCAAGTGGGCTTCGGCACCACGTTCAGCATCTACCTGCCGCTGATCACCGAGAAGGTGCAGTCGGCTGAAAAACCATCCACCTTCATTCCCGAGGGTGGAAGCGAGACCATCCTGGTCGTCGAGGACGACGCCGCCGTGGCGCGACTCGTCGAATCCGTGCTGAAACGGTACGGCTACCAGGTCATTCGGGCCAGCAGCGGCGATGAAGCATTGCAGCTCTTCGCAGCGAGACGACAGGAGATCAGCCTGGCGCTCCTGGACGTGATCATGCCCAAGATGAACGGCAAACAGCTCTGCGAGGAGCTGCGTCGGCACTCGCCCCACCTGAAGGTGCTGTTCCTGAGCGGGTACACCGCCGACGTCATACAGGACAAGGGGATCTTCCTCGAGGAAGGGGTCGACATCATCAGGAAACCGGCGCGACCCATCGAGCTCGCCAAGAAGGTCCGGGAGATGCTCGACAGCTGACCCCCAGCGCCCCCTGCCCCGGAACTACCGAACAGGGGAGGGGAGGCGGCTGGCGACAAACTGTAATTAATTCAGACACTTAATGGGGGTTGTTGTGCTGATTGAGAACATCACCATGGACGAATTCGCCCAGGGGCTGCAGACCTGCAAGAGCGTCTACATCCCATTTGGGTCCGTCGAGGAGCACGGCAGCCATCTGCCGCTGTCCACGGACACCATCGAGGCCTACGAGGTGGGAAAACGCGCCGCGGAGCGGATCCCGCTGTTCGTGGCGCCGCCGGTGCATTACGGGAGCTGCCGCTCGACATCGCGCCATCCCGGCACCGTAAGCATCAGCACGGGGACGCTCAAGGCGCTTCTCAAGGACATCGTGCGCTCGCTGCACGCACAGGGGCTGGTCAACTTCATCGCGCTCACCGGGCACGCCGGCGGCTCGCACCGCATGGCCCTCCAGGATGCCGGCGAGGAGTTGATCCAGGAACTGCCGGAAATCAACATGGCCGTCGTCACCGAATACGACCTCGCCAAGGAAAGCGGCGCCCACCTGATCGAGACCCGCGGCGACGCCCATGCCGGCGAAATCGAGACCTCGCGCATCATGCATTCGCATCCGCACCTGGTGAAAGGGAGTGCCCCGGCCGAGTATCCCAATTTTCCGACCGGGATCCTGGTACGCGACAAGCGCAGCTTCTGGCCCGGCGGAGTCTGGGGCGACCCCGGCAAGGCGAGCGCGGAAAAAGGCAAGATCCTGGAATCACTGGTGGCGGACAAGGTGGTAGAGCTGGTCAAGGCGCTGGAGAGCCGCCGCTGGTAATTGCCCAAAAAAACGGCTTCCAAATTTGCCGTTTAAAGGGACTTTTCCATCGGGTGCAGGGGTAGACCTGCACCCGATTTTTGCTGCCGCCGCTCCAGGAGCGTTTTTAGGCGCCCAGCGGGTGCCGCGGCTGTAAAACTCGCCGCGATGGGTCACGCGCGGGGGCTGTGTTATGGAAAACGGGAACCTCGCGGGGCCGGTTTCATCAAGGTGAGTTCGAAGGCGATCGACGTTGCCCGACAGCGCGGGTGCCGGTCCCTCAGGCTGCCGAAGCTCGACCGAAAGACACCGTCGACGCAACGTTGATCGAGTGGGCCACCTCGAGCCATTTAAAAACACATCGATGTGTCCGCTTCGAGGGCACGCTTCATCCGTCAGGTCCCTCAGGAGCTGGGGGAGCGCCCCGAGCCCCCCAGCCGCCAAAACGAGACATCCAACTTTACATAATATATCTTATGGGACAAATACGGATAGGTCAGCAAAGGCCACTCACCATACATATATCTATCCCATCTTCTTCTCCCTCCCCACCAAAACCAGCAAACGCCGGAATTTGTGTCCCTTACCCCCATCAGCAGATCACAGTCTCTCTCACTCTCACAAAGATTACTTGCAAAGTAATTTAGTGATACAGTCCCACAACCGAATAAGAAGTATGCGTCCAGGCTGACAAGCTCTCAGCATGTGGTATTACTATAAGGCTTCCCGCCACAACCAGTCTTTCTAACGAATAATGACACAGAGATTATTTCCGGGAGATTTTTATGTCTTGGACCAATGGCAGGCTTTACAGTCTTATCTTCGCGCTTCTGATACTTACCGCCCTTCCCTATCGAGTTTTCGCGACGGAAAAGGTTTATACACTCGCCGTGGTGCCCAACCTCCCGGCGGTGACGCTCCATAAGAACTGGACGCCCCTGGTGAATTACCTGTCCCAGCAGGTCGGCGTGAAGATCGAACTGAAACTCTACGACAAGATCACCACCTTCCTGGAAGAAACCAAAGGGGACCAGGTCGATTTCATGTACGCCGCCCCCAACATGTTCTACCTCGCCTACCAAAAGCAGAAATACATACCGCTGGTACGGGGATCAAAGATGCTGCGCGGCCAGGTCTTCGTACGCAAGGACTCGCCGTACACCCAGGTGAAGGACCTCAAGGGCAAGACCATCGCCATCGTCGGTCCGAAAAACGTCTGCAGCGTGATCACGCGCCACGCCATGCTTACCGGCCAACAGATCGATTTCAATGTGTTTTTCAGCGGTTCCACCATCAACGTGGCCAAGAGCGTCCTGGTCGGCAAGGCCGCAGCCGGAGCCACCCTGGACAGCAGCATGATCGAGGACTTCCCTGAAATGCAGAAGGAGTTCCGGGTCATCATGAAAACACAGGAAATAGCTCCCCACCCTTTCGCCGCCCACCCGAGGGTCCCCAAGAAGGTTCGTGACGCGGTCACGACGGCCTTGCTCAACCTGGACCACACCGAGCAGGGGCGCAACATCCTGAAGGCCGTGAAGCTGGTCGGGCCAGTGAAGGCTGACTACCAGCGCGACTACGCCTTCTTCGCCGACGTCAACTTCGACCTGCTCGACAGGCAACAGAGCAACTAGACCGGCCCCGCGATGCTCAAACGCCTCGAAGTAAAAATCATCGTATCCCTGGCGCTCATTCTCACCGTCATGATCGCCGTCTACGGCTGGTGGACCGGCAGCCGTCAGCAGACGATCTACGTCCAGGCCCTCTCGGACAACCTGCGGGTACTCGCCCACAGCCTTGCCGACAACGCGGCGGGATTCATCGTCACCCAGGAGTACGCCGGTCTCGAGGCTCACATGATGAACGCGGCCCAGATGCCGGATGTCGTAACCATCCGGGTGGCCGAGCCCGACGGTCATGTCCTGTGCAACATCGAGCGTCCTTCCCGCGGCTTGCCGGCCCGAATCAACTACGAAGTGCATGCAGTCACCGTCCCCAGGGAGCCGAAGCCGGCGCTCAGTCGCCAAGGCGACCAACTGGTGTCGTGGGCCCCCATTTCCGCCGGCACCCATCTCGGCTGGGTGCGCATGGCCCTCACCCTGGAAACGGCCAACCAGCTGCAGTTGGCCACCTGGCGCAGCAGTTTGCAGATCGGCGCCCTCTGGATCCTGGTCGGCACCCTCCTGATGTTCATGGTGGTCAAGCGCCCGTTGCGCGCGATCCGCGAGCTGAGCCTGTTCGCCCAGGACCTGCAGCACAGCAAAGGAGCGCAGGTCGCGGTACGGCGCGGGGTCTACGAGATCGACATGCTGGCCGATGCCCTGAACCATTCGTCGACCCAACTGCGCGACGCGGAACAGCGCCTGATCGCCGAACAGGAAAGACTCACCATCACCCTGCAATCCATCGGTGACGGCGTCATCGCCACCGATACCGACAACAGGATCGTGCTGCTGAACCAGGTCGCCGAGACCCTCACCGGCTGGAGCGAGGTTGAGGCCAGACAACGACTGCTGGAGGAGGTGCTCCAACTTGATGGAGAAACGGGGCGGACCGAAGTCATGGCCGGGCTGCGACACGTGATCGACGCGCGGCGGACCCTGGAACTGCCGGGACAGCATACGCTGGTCTCAAAAGACGGCGCCAAGCGCACCGTCACCGTGAACGGAGCGCCCATCATCAACAGTTCCGGCGAGTTGGGCGGAATGGTGCTGGTAATCCATGACATCACCGAGCAGGCGAGAATCGAGGCGGAGAAGCTCGGCCTCGCCCAGCAGTTGATACAGTCACAGAAGATGGAGGCGGTCGGTCAGTTGGCCGGCGGCGTCGCTCACGACTTCAACAACATGCTCGGCGTCATCATCGGGCACGCGGAACTGGCCATGCTCAGCGCGGATCCCTCCGGGCAGATGCACGAACGCCTGAAGGAGATCCACGATGCGGCCACGCGCTCGGCGGACATCACCAAGCAGTTGCTGGCCTTTTCCAGGCAGCAGCACGCCGAACCCAAGGTCCTCGATCTCAACGAGACCATCGCCAGGATGCTCAAGATGCTGCATCGCTTGATCGGCGAAGACATAGACCTCTCCTGGTCCCCCGGATTCGATCTGTGGAAGGTAAAACTGGACCCGTCCCAACTGGACCAGGTCATGGCCAATCTCTGCGTCAACGCGCGCGACGCAATAGTCGGGGTCGGCAAGATAGAGATTTTCACCGAAAACGTGAAGCTCGGCCAGCATGAACAGGCGCGGATGGCCGACCTGATGCCGGGCGACTACGTGATGCTGGTGGTGGCGGACAGCGGGCAGGGGATGACGCGGGAAGTGATCGAGCGGATCTTCGAACCGTTTTACACCACCAAGGAGCTTGGGCGCGGCACCGGTCTCGGCCTCGCCACCGTCTTCGGTATCGTCAAGCAAAACAGCGGCCATATCGAGGTCGCCAGCACTCCCGGCCATGGGACCACCTTCCGCATCTACCTGCCGGCGGTGCACGAAGTCGCCCAGCAAGCTGACCCGAAAAGGGAAAGACCGGTGGGGGGGACGGAAACCATCCTGCTGGTGGAGGACGAGCCGGCGATCATGGAGATCGGTACCACCATCCTGACCCAGCTCGGTTATACCGTCTACCCGGCGGCCTCGCCGGAACAGGCCATCGCCATCGCGGCGGACGGGAGCAAATCGATCGACCTGCTCCTGACCGACATCATCATGCCGGGCATGAACGGCCGGGATCTGTCCGAGCGGCTGCTGGTCAACCGCCCCGACTTGAAGTGCCTGTTCATGTCCGGCTACACCGCCGATGTCATCGCTGGACGAGGCAAGGTTGAAGAGGGAATGTGCTTCCTGCAAAAACCGTTTACCATGCAGTCCCTGGCTGCCAAGGTGAGAGACGCACTAGCGGCGGCGTAAAAGAGAGCGCGGCATCCCCGGGGACTGATAAACCGGAAGATGCCGCTGGTGCACCACTTACCTACCCATCATCCCCCCGCTCCCCATCATGCCGCCAAAATAGGATGACATGTTGTGGAACGGCTGCCCGATGGTGATGTTGTTCAAATTCGACGACATCAGCGTCATCAACTGCGTCATGTCCGCCGCCGTGGTGGCGGCCCTGACTGACGACATGTTGCTGAACATCGTTCCCATCATGCCGCGGTAACGGTTGACGTCCACCACGGTGTCGCTGCCAGACTGGTAAACCTGCCCCATCTGCCCCCCCATCAGGGTCGCCATGTTCTGGGCGGTCGCGTGGAGCATCGGGTTCTGCCCGGCCAGGTAGTCCCCCATCAAATCGGTGTCCTGGGAAAGGTGCAGTTTCAGGCGCAACTGGTCCATCGCCTGGGGCATGGTGTAGTCGCCCGTCTCCATCATCTCGCGCACCTGGGTGGTGATCGGGCTGATGAAGTTGCTACTCACCGTACCGGATACGCTGTCCTTGGGAAGGCTCAGCAGGTAGCTGTGGGCGACCGGCAGCCCGTTGTCCTTGTCGATGGTGACGTTCTTGACGGCGAGGGCGACGATCGGGTACCGTCCCAGATCCGCTGGATCGATGGTGAGCGTGTAGGCGCCGTTGGCGTCGGTCACGGTATTGGGCTCGCCGGCATCGAGCCGATAGTTGTTGTTCTTGTCCAGGAACACCGTCGCCTTTTCCAGGTAGCCGTCGGCCACTTTTCCCGCGACGCTCGTGGAAGGCGTGGTAGATGAGGAACCGCCGCAACCCGCCAGGAGACCAACAGCGACAACCGCCGCCGCGGCCGCAATCATTTCTTTTTTCATAGCATTCACCCTCTCTTTGATGGAGTCGTTAGTTTTCTTAGAAGTCGTAACTGACCGCAATACCGCTGCCGAAATCCGCACTGCTGCGGGTCCAGCCCTTGGCGAGATACCCTTCAAGGCTGGTCTTCCCGGTAACCAGGTACTTCAGCTTGATCCGGGTTTCCACCAACTGGCTCGCCCCTTCGATGGGAGCGCTGGAGGTCTTGACCACCAGCATGGGGAGCAAGGCCTCGGTTACCGCGTAGCCGGCACCCGCGTTCACGCTGCAGTAATCCTTCAAAGGCAGTACCGATGAACGCCCCTGCAGTGTGTACCCCGCCTCCGCGAAGGTGTACCAGTTGCCCAGTTGCTTGAAGATTTCCACAGCTCCCCCCTCGTCGAAGGCCCCGGTACCCAGCGCCTTGTTCTCGTCGCCGGTGGGAAACTTCACGAAGAGGTAGGGACGGATCCGCGGCATGAACTCCCCCTCCGGCACCAGGACGTAACCGGCCTTGGCGGTGATGTCGCCGAGGCCGCTCGCCGAACCGCCGTAGCTGCCGGAGGGTGCGGTGGACATGGAGCCGCTGCCGCCATGCCCGCCGTTCATCGCTGCCACCTCTTTCTGCATACCTGCCCTTTGCCCGCCGGAACCGAGGATGACGCCGGTATTAACGGCGGAGTTACTCTGGTAGACGTACGGAATCTCGACGGAAAAGCCGAGCCGATCCGTGGCGGCGACCCCCACGGTCAGCGGCAGGTAGACCGAACTGGTGTGAACGCCGCTGCCGTAATCGCCCGAGGCGAACTCGAAGCCGAGGGTGGCGGAGAGCGCGGGGCCGTCCGCCCGGGCCATCCCCGGAAGCAAGGTACCCGCTACCAGCAAAACGCCCCAAATAACCCCAGAAGTACACATTCTGAACATCGTCACCTCGTGGCCATACCCGGCTGATGGCGCTAGCGCCGCATCATACCGCCGCCCATCATCCCTCCGCCGCGCATGAACCCACCGCCGCCTCCGGCGCCGAACCGACCGTCTTGCGACCGCGAACCGACCCCGGCTCCCCTGCCCGACCACGCCGGTTCACCGCTCTCGCTGCGCAGTTCGATAGTGGCTCCCGTGGTCCTGTTCACCAATTTCTGGGTCAGCAGGTAGTCCCTGCCGTCCTGCCCCTGTGCCCTCGCCCCCTTGGCGCTGATTGCGTCATTGACCCGCACCGTGATTCCCTTTTTCTGCCAGTACGCGCCGGGCCCGACGCTGAGGTTCACGATGCCTGCGGAGGTCTGTACCTCCAGGATGTACTGCTCGTCTTCAACCTGGCGCGGAAGGGAGGTGACGCGGCCGGCTACATTCCCCACCGTGTTGAGGTCGTAGCCGCGGTTGAAATCAAGCCCGCTTTTGGCCTTGCCGTCGGAGCCAAAGCCAAGAAAGCCCGCGGAAGCTTCCCCGTGCCACACCCCGTTCAGAAGCAGAGCCATGACCAGCAAGATGAGCCGCGCAACAGTCATACCGAATCTCCGTCCTGCTTTTAATCACCACATCGGATGTAACATGCAGCACCCGGTCATCAGCCCGAATGCCATCACCATCCCCACCACCGCGACCGTCTTCATCACTCCCCCAGCTTTCCGGCTACCGCCATCTCTGAACTGCGCATCTGTGTCCACGACCTGAACCTCCTTTTTCGTTATTCCGACGCGAAGGGAGTTTCACGGTCCGTGCCAGATAGGGGCGACAGCGCAACTTGCTGAAAAAGCGTCTGTCCTGAGATTCAAGCCGGGCCGGCACTAACGCATTGAGTGCAAGGATTTGCACCATAACCGAGCGGCCTTGCACACCTCATTCATCCAGGAAGCCGTGCTCTTTGAGCTTGTACTGTAGTGAGCGTCGCGACATGCCCAGCTCCTGCGCGGCAAGCCGGCGGTTGCCGCCATGCTTCGCTATCGCCTGCGCGATGAGGTCTCGCTCGGCGCCTTTCAGGCGTTCCCTGCTGTCCAATGCCCCTTCCCGGGACGCGGAGACGATCTCATCCGGGAGCGTCGCCGCCCGAACCTGTTCCCTGGAAAGGATCGCCGCCCGCTCCATCACGTTTTGCAGCTCGCGAACGTTACCCGGCCAGTGATAGCGGCGCAGGGCGGCGACGGCGTCATGTTCGATCCCCTTCAGCTGTTTGCCCAGTTGAGAGCTGAAGCGCTGCATGAAGTATTCGGCCAAAACAGCTATGGCATCGGTTCTTTCACGCAGGGAAGGGATTCGCAGCGGGAACACGTTGAGCCGGTAGTAGAGGTCCTCGCGGAAGCGTCGCTCTCCCACCTCCTCGCGCAGGTTCCGGTTGGTCGCGGCGATGATGCGAACGTCGGCCTTGATCTCCCGGGTGCCGCCCACCCGTTCGAAGGACCGCTCCTGGATCACTCGCAGCAGTTTCGCCTGGAGCGAAAGGGGCATCTCGCCGATTTCGTCAAGGAAGATGGTGCCCCCCCGGGCCAACTCGAATTTGCCCTGGCGAGCCTGGATGGCGCCGGTGAAGGCCCCCTTTTCATGGCCGAACAGCTCGCTCTCCAGGAGGTTTTCCGGAATGGCGGCGCAGTTTATGGCGACGAAGGCGCCCTTTTCTCTCCGGCTCATCAGGTGAATGATCCTGGCGACCAGCTCCTTACCGGTGCCGCTTTCGCCGAGGATGAGCACGTTGGCCATGGTGGCGGCCACGTCATGCACCAGTTGCCGCACCGGACGCATGGCCTCGCCTGCAAAAAGGAGTTCCTCCGGCGGCAGCCCCGCGGCCTCTGATTCTTTGAGGGAAAGGTACTCCCGGGTCCGGCTCTGGGTCTCGATGGTTCGTTGCACCAGCGTGAGCAGAGCCTGGGGATCGCTGAGGGGTTTGGTGAGGAAGTCGACCGCTCCTTCCTTGATGGCGCAGACAGCCTGGTCGACCGTGCCGAACGCGGTGAGGAAGATGAAAGGAGGAGCCGCCGGGTCCGGCCGGGTCTCGCGAAACAGGTCGAGACCGCTCTTGCCCGGGAGATTCAGGTCGGAAACAACCACGTCGAACCCGGTTTGGCGCAGCAGGCGCAGCGCCTTGAGGCCATCGACCGCCGTCTCCACCTGGTACCCTTCGTCCTGGAGAATGGTTTGCATAAAGGCACGGAAGGTAGCGTCATCCTCGACAACCAGCACGGTTCCTTTCATCTGCGGCTCCTCAATGTCCTCAACGTGTGCGGGGAAGGGTCAGCGTGACCGTGGTCCCCTCCCCCACCCCGCTCTTAAGCGATATCCGGCCACCATTCGCCTCGACGATCTTCTTGCACAGCGCCAACCCCAGCCCGGTTCCCCGGGGCTTCGTGGTGAAGAACGGCTCGAAGACGAGCGGTTGGTGCTCTTCCGCTATGCCGGGCCCGTTGTCCCGGACCGAAAGGGAGGCCTCCGCGCCGGAACTTTCGGCGTCGATGCGGAGCTCGCCCCCGTGCTCCATGGCCTGAACCGCGTTGTGCAAAAGGTTCAGCAGCGCCTGTTCGATCCGGTCCCGGTTGCCGCGAACCAGTAGCCCATCGGGACAGCTCCAGGTCACCGCTACATGATGGGCCTCGGCGTCCGGTCGTAACAGGGCGACCGTGTCCTCGACCAGGGGGGCAAGGGGGAAGTGGTCAGGGGCCTGCGGCTCGTCGGTCGCGTACGCCAGGAGGTCGTTCACCAGGCTCTCCAGGCGCACCGCCTCGGCGACGATGCTGCGGGCGAAGGCGGCGTTGCGCGATTCCTGGGGCCTGGCGGCGATCACCTGGGCGAACCCCTTGATCCCCGCCAGCGGGTTGCGAATCTCGTGGGCAAGCACCGCGCCCATTTCACCAAGCTTGGCCAACGCCTCCCTGCGTGCGAGCTCATCGCGGTGGCGCTCCTCGCGAACGGCATAACGCGCCAGGCCGATGCTCAGCAGCCATCCAACGCCCACGAGGGCCAGCACGATGGTCATGTTCAGCCTGGCGCGCCGGACCACGGCATCGGCGCGGTAGGTGTGCAGGGTAAGCACCAGGTCCAGCGGCTCTCCCCCCACGTTGACCGGCGAGGCGAACTGGTAGGCGCGTTCACCGGTGCCAAGCGCGACGCGGGTCTCAGACCTGCTGAACAGCGGGAGGTTGCCGGCGGAGCCGCGCTCGACGGCGGTGCCGACGAGATCGGGGTTGGAATGGAAGCGATAGACGCCACCCCCGTCGATCAGGGCGAAATACGCAACATCGGGAGGGTGGAAGGCGTGGAGCGTTTTCAAAGAGGGATCGTTCACGGCGAGATGCTCGATGGCCGTGGTGAGCGAAAGCGCGACCCCCCGCAGGTTTTCCCGCGCTATGGGGCCCGCCTCCCGGTAGTCGTAGACGGCGAACCAGAGCAAGCAGCAGGTAACGGAGACGCCCAGCAGCAGTATGGCTTTCTTGAACATGTGCGTCCTACGCCCCGTTCCGTAGCGGCATCACCCCGGTCAGTGCTCCTTTATCTCCAGGGCGACGTCGGTGTCCCCAGAGGCGCTGCGCCCGAGTTTGTCGGTTATCTTCCAGTGCACCTTTATCGGCGTGCCGGGCTGGTACGGCTGCGGCTTCCTGGTCTTGAGCACCCCCGCCATGTCGAAGACGGATTGATAAACGTCCCCCTCGATCCTGCCGCCATCGGCGCCCGACAGGGTTAATTCCTTGATCTCCACGGGACGGTCGAAAAAGGCGTCGATCTCCTCGACATTGGCGGCCCCTTTCTCCTTCATGCCAACGACACCCATGAGCCGCGGCGCGGCAAGTGGCAAGACCGCACTCTCATCGGCCCTGGCAACCAGTTTCTCAAGCGGACCTTCCGCCCCCTCGACCTTGATGACCACCTTGGCCACAGCGCCAAACTGGCGCAAGGTCAGCACCACCGCGTTTACCAGCCCCTGCCGCAGTTGCTGGTCGTCCTTGACGGCGTTCAGCTCCTTGCTGAAGTTCACGGTCGTCGTACCGGCGGACTCGGAGATATCGAGGACGCGGCTCCCCACCGGAAACGGCTGCGCCAGTTCACCCTGGTACGACTTCTGATCCCCCATGCCAGCGATGAGTTTGCCCAGCGCAACCTTCTTGAGGCTCGCCTCATCGAAGCTGAAGAACGGTAACGGAAGCACCTTGCCGGCCTCCCGGGCGGAGGGGAAATAGATGACGAAGCCGTAGCAGGTCCCCTTGTCCACGGGCGGCACCTGGCCGAAGTACTTCACGAAGGAAGCGGTGGCGTTCACCCTCCCCTTCGCTTCAGGAGGCGGCTCCTGACGGGAAGTACACCCGACAAACAGGGAGAGGAGAAGAAAGAGGGACACGGTGCGTACGTTTCGGGCAAGGGCAACGGTGGTCATGGTAAGTATCCTCTAAGGTATTTTAGAGAAAAACGCCAGTCGATAATTCTTATAGTTCGACAACTTATGCTTACAGGGCGAACCATGCGATACTACAGCGGCTGAAGAGGACGGGAGAACGCAGGGGGGAAAGGGAAAAACGAAGGGCGGCTCCGGGTGAGGAGCCGCCCCGGCCGTAACTACTTGACGGTGTACCAGAACTTGGTGTTGCGCACCTGGCCGTCTTTCAGCTTGAACTTGCACATCACGCCGTACTTGCCCTTCTTGGAGAGATCGAAGTCAGCGCCGAAGTGCCCCTGCATCCCCATCAGGTCCTTGGTCTGCTCGGACTTGTCCGGGCCCTGGACCTTCGCCGTCACCTGGCCTTCGGTGAGCGGCTTGCCGGTCTTGGCGTCCTTGAACTCGACGGCGATGTGGTGGGTTTCTTTCATTCCCTTGGGGAGTTCCATCTTCATGGCGGCCATGTGCTCCTTCATGCTCATGACCTTGAAGGTGGCCTTCACGCCGTTGACGACTTCCTGGTGAGCGACGGCGCCCATATCGTGGTCCATCTTCATGTCGCCGTGCCCCATATCCATGGAACCGTGGTCCATGGCGAAAGAAGCTACAGGAGCGGTCAAAGCGAGAGCGGCGGCAACCAGAACGACGAGTTTCTTCATGATGATTCTCCTTTTGCGTGAAAAATAATCTGTTATTGACTAAGCACGTGGTGTGCCAAGAGCTAAAGTGCCATTGCTACGCGGCGTCACCGCGTCGTGCCACAAGTGGTTTGAGGAATATTCCACTGCGGCAGTAGCATATTCGTCTAATGCTTCATCCCCGAGTACTTCAGTTTCCCTTTCTTGAGATCATGCTTCTTCATCAACACGAAGATCACCGGGGTCATGATGAGCACGTGCACCGCGGACGATATCATCCCGCCGATCATGGGTGCCGCGATCGGTTTCATCACGTCGGCGCCGGTCCCCGAGGACCACATGATGGGGACCAAGCCGATCAGGGCGACGGCGACGGTCATCAGTTTGGGACGCAACCTGAGCACGGCTCCCTCGAAGGTGGCGTCGTAGATGTCCTGCTCGGTGACCGGCCCCTTCAATAGCTTCTTGTCCAGCGCCTCGTGCAGGTAGATGACCATGACCACGCCGGTCTCGACGGCGATCCCGTACAGCGCGATGAAACCGACCCAGACGGCGACCGACATGTTGTAGCCAAGGAGCTTCACCAGGTAGACCCCGCCGACCAGCGCGAACGGGACCGAGAGCATGACCATGCTCGCCTCCAGCGCCGAGTGGAAGGTGAAGTAGAGCAGGATGAAGATAATCAGGATGCCGGCGGGAACGAGCATCTGCAGCCGCGCCTTGGCGCGCACCTGGTTCTCCCATTGGCCGGACCAGGCAACGTAGTAGCCCGGGGGGAGCTTCATCTGCTTCTCGAGCACGGTCTTCGCCTCGTTGACGAAGCCGCCCATGTCGCGGCCGCGCACGTTCAGGAAGACGATGGAGCGCAAGAGACCGCCTTCGCTGTTGATCTCCGGCGCGCCGGTGGAGACCTTCAGCTTGGTCACCAGCGACAGCGGCACCTGGGCCCCTTCCATCCCCGAAACGAGGATGCGCTGGATGGACGGGATGTCGCTGCGCATCTCGCGCATGTAACGCAGGCGGATCGGGAAGCGGTTGCGCCCTTCCACCGAGGTGGAGAGCATCTCGCCCCCCAGGGCCGTGGAGATGACCTCCTGGATGTCGCCCACCGAGACCCCGTAACGAGCGGCGGCCTCGCGGTCGATGTCGATGTCGATGTAGTTGCCACCGGTCACCCGTTCCGCGACCACGTCGGCCGCACCCGGCACGGTCTTCAGGATCCCCTCGGCCTCAACCGCCAAGTCCTTCAGGACGTTGAGGTCGGAGCCGAAGATCTTGACGCCCAAGTCGGTGCGCACCCCGGTGGAGAGCATGTTGATGCGGTTGATGATGGGCTGGGTCCAGCCGTTTCTGACCCCGATCTGCTGCAGCTTGCCGTCCAGTTCTGAGACGATGTCGGCCTTGGTCACGCCGGGGCGCCACTTGTCCTTGGGCTTCAGGATGATGATGCTCTCGAACATGGAGACCGGCGCGGGATCGGTCGAGGTTTCGGCGCGCCCGACCTTGCCGAGCACGTGCTCCACCTCGGGGACGCTCTTGATCACCGTGTCCTGGACCTGGATCAGGCGCTTCGCCTCATTGATGGAGATGTTGGGGAGCGTCACCGGCATGTAGAGGAGCGATCCCTCGTCCAAGGGGGGCATGAACTCGCTGCCGATACTCATGAACATCGGGATGGCGACGGCGAGCGCAATAACGTTCAGCGCGATGGTGGTCTTCTTCCACTTGAGCACCCAGCGGATCACCGGCGAGTACAGCTTGATGAAGAAGCTCGATACCGGGTTCGAACTCTCCGGCGGCATCTTGCCCCGCATCAGGTAGTACATCAATACCGGCACCAGGGTGATGGCGATGAAGGCGGACCCCATCATGGAGAAGGTCTTGGTGAAGGCGAGCGGGTGGAACATCTTTCCTTCCTGCCCTTCGAGCAGGAACACCGGCACGAAGGAGAGGATGATGATGGCCAGCGAGAAGAAGATGGCGCGCCCGACCTGCTTGGCCGAGGCGATGATCACGTCGAGGCGCCTCTCGCGCCGCTCTTCGGGAGGCATCTCGGAGAGGTGGCGGTAGCAGTTCTCCACCATGATGACGCCGGCGTCGACCAGGACGCCGATGGCGATGGCGATCCCGCCCAAGGACATGATGTTGGAGGTCACCCCCATGAGCTTCATGGTGATGAACGAGATCAGCACCGCGATGGGAAGCGTCAGCACGATGACCAGGGCGCTCTGGAAGTGGAGCAGGAACACGAGTATCACCAGCGACACCACGATGGACTCCTCCATGAGAGAGGATTTCAGCGTGTGGATGGCGCGCTCGATCAGGTCGCTGCGGTCGTAGGAGACCATGATCTTGACGCCGGGAGGGAGCCCCTTTTCCAGGGAGACGATCTTCTCCTTGACCCGGTCGATGACGTCCTTCGCGTTCTCGCCGTAGCGCATGACCACGATGCCGCCCACCGCCTCGCCCTGCCCGTTCATGTCCAGCATGCCGCGCCGGATGGCGCCGCCCAGCTGCACCGTGCCCAAGTTCTTGACGTAGATGGGGGTGCCTCGCATGTCGGCGCCGACCACGATGTTTTCAAGGTCCGCCGTCGATTTCACGTAGCCGCGGCCGCGGATCAGGTACTCCGCGTCGGCCTGTTCCAGGAGCCTGCCGCCCACGTCGTTGTTGGACTTCTTGATCGCGTCGGCTACCTGGCCGACCTTGATGTTGTAGGCGAAGAGACGGTTGGGGTCGAGGTCGACCTGGTACTCGCGCACGAAGCCGCCGATGGAGGCGACCTCGGCCACGCCGGGGACGGTGTTCAGCTGGTAGCGCACGAACCAGTCCTGCAGGGTCCGCAACTGCTCGAGGTCGTACCCCTTCCCTTCCAGCGTGTACCAGAAGACGTGACCGACACCGGTGCCGTCGGGGCCGAGCGTCGGCACGACGCCCTGCGGCAGCAGGCTGGCGGCGTAGTTCAGGCGCTCGAGGACGCGGGTCCTGGCCCAGTAGATGTCCGCCTTGTCCTCGAAAATCACGTAGATCATGGAGAAGCCGAAGGCGGAGGAGGCGCGCACGGCGCGGACCTGCGGCAGCCCCTGCAGGTTCACCGCCAGCGGATAAGTGACCTGGTCCTCGACCACCTGAGGCGAGCGGCCTGGGTAATCGGTGAAGACGATGACCTGGTTGTCGGAGAGATCAGGTATCGCGTCCACCGGCGTCTTGTAGACCGCCCAGACCCCCCAGGCGATCAGCAGGGCGAACAGCATCAGCACTATCACCCGGTTGCGGGCGGAATATTCGATGATCTTTTCAATCATGTAAAACCTCAGTGCTCATAGTAATTCCAACAACTACATCTTCATGTCGCCCATATCCATGCTGCCGCCTTTTTTGGGCGCGGCCGGTGCGGCCGGGGCACCGTGACCCTGGTGATCGCCCGCTCCCGGTGCGGCCGGTGCGGCCGGAGTTGCGGCCCCGCCGGTATGCCCTTCGTGACCGCCGCCACCGCTGCCGCCGGCGAGCTGCGACTCGGAATCGATCAGGTAGCCTCCGGAAGCCGCCACCTTGTCACCCTGCTTCAGGCCGGAAAGGATCTGCACCTTGTCGCCGACGCGTGCGCCAACCTGCACGTCATGCGGTTCGAACATGCCGGGCTGGGACTCGACCCAGACCACCTGGCGCTTGCCGGTGTCCATGAGCGCGGTGGCCGGAACCACCAGCGCGTTCCCCAGCGGCGCCTTAATGGAGGCGTTGACGAACATGTCGGGTTTCAGCTTGAGCCCGGGGTTGGCGAGTTCCACCCTCACCTTCACGGTCCGGGTCTTGGGATCGAGGAAGGGGTAGATGAAGGAGACGCGCCCGGAGAAGGTCTTGCCCGGGTACGATTGGGAGAGGATTTCCACCCGCTGCCCCATCTTCACGAAGCTGAACTCGTTCTCGTACACCTCGACGTCCACCCAGACGGTGGAGAGGTCGGCGATGTTGAAGAGCGGGTCGCCCATGTTGACGTACTGCCCTTCCTGGACCACCTTCTCGATCACGACGCCCGAGAGCGGCGTGTAGATGGGGAGCTTGATGTTGGGGTGTCCCGCCTTCTCCAGGCCGGCGATCTGCTCGTCCTTCACCCCGAGGAGTTTCAGTCGCTGGCGCGCGGAGGCCACCAGCCCCTCACCGCCCTGGGAAATGGCGTCGATGCTCGACTTCTTGAACTGCTCGCGGCTTCTCAGGGCCAGCAGATATTCCTGCTGCGCGGCGACCAGGTCCGGCGAGTAGATCTCGGCGACCGGCCTTCCCTTGGAGACGAAGGCGCCCACCGTGTTCACGTTCAGCTTGTCGATGCGGCCCGCCACCCACGCGGTCACCTTCGCCTGCCTGGACTGGTCGTACTGGACGATGCCGACGGCGTTGATCTCCTTGGATAGCGGTGCGTAATCGGCCGGCACCGTGGCTACGTTGGCCATGACCGACTGGGTCGGCGACAGCGAGACGTGCCCGAGCATCTTCTGCTCCTCGGCGCTGGCCTGGGTCCCCTCAACCTTCTTGATCAGCTGCATGCCGCAGATGGGGCAGGTTCCCGGCTTGTCCTTGATGATGAAGGGGTGCATGGCGCAGGTGTAGAGCACCTGTCCCTGGGCCGCCTTTTCCTTCCCGGCCGGCGCCTGGTGCTTCTGGTGCCACAGGTAGTATCCGCCGCCGGCTGCAGCCACTACCAGGACGAGAACGATGGGAATTGCGACCTTGACGCTTTTGTTCATGAATAAGTACCTCGCGGGGTAATAAATTTCACTTTGCAGGGATTACTGCAGGTCCTTGCCCACCAACGCTTCGAGCTGGGCCAGCTTCATCTGGTAATCAGCCATCGAATCGTAATATTCGCGCTCGTAATTGAACAGGGTGACCCGGTTGTCCAAGAGGGTCAGGAAGTCCACCTTGTTGACCCGGTAGCCGATGACCGCCGACTCCAGCGACTGCTCCGCCTGCGGGATGATGCCGGTGAGGTACAGGTCGATCAGCTTCCTGCGCCGCTCCATCTGCGCCAGGAGGTCGTTCACTCCCGAAGAGATGGTGTTGCGCGCTCCGTTCAGTTCCTCGCTGGCCATGTTGATCTCGGAGGAGGACTCGGCCCGCATGGCGGCGCGCCGCTCCTTCTGGATGGGGAGGTTGAAGGTGACGCCCAGCGAGTACATGTCGGAACCGTCGCTCCCCATGGCCTTCTGGCGCTGCATGTACTCGAATGAGACGTTGAAGTCGGGGTAGGATTCCTTCTGCGCCAGCAGGTGCCCCGCCCTCCCCTTCTCGATCTGCGCCTTGACCGACTTGAGCTGCGGCCGGTTCTCCTCGGCGAGGTCGACCAACTGCTCCGGGGTGTAGGTGAAGGGCGACAGTTTGAAGTCCGCGACAGCGCCGACCTTGGTGCTCTGGGGGCGGTTCAGCAACGAGTTCAGGCTCACCTCGAGGCTGCGGCGCTGCTGCTCCAGCGAGATCTTCATGTCGAGCATCTTGGAACGTTCCAGGAGGGCCTTGTAGATATCCTGCTGCGCCCCCTGCCCGACCGAGTACTTGGTCTGCGCCAGGGTGATGAAGTCGTCGAGAATCTTGATGTTCTTGTCGATGATCGCCAGGGACTTGTCGGTGAAGTAGACCTGGTAGTAGGCCTCGCGCACCATCCGGGTCAGTTCGAGCTTGCGCTCCTCGACGGTCCAGCGGTAGGTCTCCGCCTCGGCGGAAGCTATGTCTTCCTTCAGCTTCCTCTTGCCGGCAAACGGGATCAACTGGCTGATGCCGACCACCTTCTGGGTCATGGAGTCCTTGTTGAAGCTAAGCGGATCGGTGACGATCATGTTTTGCAGCTTCAGCATCAGCATGGGATCTTCGAGGGCCCCCGCCTGCTTGATGCGGCTCTTATACATCTCCCAACGCGCAGAGGACGACTTGAGTTCGGGATTGTTGGTCAAAGCCGTCTGAACCAGTTGGTCGAGGTTTTCCGTGGCGGGTTTTGCCTCTTCGGCGAGAACCGCAGGGGCGGTCATCAGGATGGACAACAACAGGTACAGCGGGAAAAGCCGGTATTTCATGGCGACTCCAGAAACGTGGCGGTAGCGTTCACAATGGATCTACACGATCCGTGCCCACTTCTAAATGCCTGTTTTCCATAGCATCACGCAGTGCGGACTCTCCACAATGCGAAGGATATTCGGCAGTTATCGTGGAATATTATACACAACAGAACGGGCTTGTCTTATCATTGATCCTTCGGCTCAAAAAGAAAAATCTGAAGGACACCCTCTTGAAATAGTGTGTGGTCCTCCAGATCTTTCTATGTACCGACAGGTTTCTGCCTTCTACGCGCTGATCAAGCCGTCTTTCAAATGGATGGTTCGATCCGAATAAGCGCCGTTTTCCGGGTTATGAGTGACCATCACCACCGTCTGTCCCGCTTCATTCAGTTGCCTGAACAGCGCCATGACTTCCTCGCTGGTTTTGGAATCGAGGTTACCCGTCGGTTCGTCCGCGAGCAGGATGTGCGGGTTGTTGACGATGGCGCGGGCGATCGCGACGCGTTCCTGCTCGCCCCCGGAGAGCTGATTGGGGAGCCGGTCGGTCTTGGAACCAAGCCCAACCCGCTCCAGCGCCTGGCGGGCCGCCTCTTTCTTGGCGGCCGTGCTCATCTTCACGATGGCCAGCGGCAGCATGACGTTCTCCAGGGCGGTCAGGTACTGGATCAGGTGGAACGACTGGAACACGAAACCAAGGTTCTGCGCCCTGAAGTCGGCCAACTCCTCGCTTTTCAACTGGTACAGCTTAACCCCTGCCATCTCGACCTCGCCGCTGGTGGGATGGTTCATCCCGCCCAGGACCGAGAGGAGCGTGCTCTTGCCCGAGCCGGACTGCCCCATGATGGTGATGAACTCGCCCGCCTCGATGGTTATGTCCACGCCGCGCAGCGCCTCGACCAGGTCGGAGCCGGTCTGGTACTGCTTCTTCACGTTCTTCATCTGTATGATCGCCATGTCGTCCTCTCTAAAGTGCCCGAAGGGCCTCGGTCGGGTCCATCTTGCTCGCGTGCAGCGCCGGGTAGAGACTCGCCAGGATGCCGAGCAGCAGCGCCAGCGCTATCGAGCCAAAGGCAATCGTGGTGTCCCAGACCAGGTGGGCATTCTTGGTTTCGGCCATGAACGGAAGCGCGAGCTTGGCGCCCCCCATACCCGCCGCGTAGCCGAGCACGCCGGCCAGAAGGCTCACCAACGCGGCCTCCAGCAGGATGATGCGCATGATGTGGCTCTTTCTGAAGCCGATGGCACGAAAGACACCGATTTCGGTGGTGCGCTCGTTGACGCTCCCCATCATGGTCACGAAGACGATGAGGGAGCCGATGAAGACGACGACGCTGGCCATGGCATAGGAGAAGCGTTTGAACTGGTCCAGGGCCTTGAGACGTCCGGCCACCACCTGCTGGATCGCGGAAACCTTGCTGTCCGGGAGCAGCTCAGCGATCTGGTTGACCATGTCGGAGATCGGGCAACCAGAGCAGAGAGCCGCGACCTCGGCCATGGTGATCTTCCCTTCCTTGCCGAGGATCTTCTGCGCCTTGGGCAGCGCGATGAAGACCAGGGAATCGTCCTGCGAACCGGTCTGGTTCAGGACGCCGGCGACCTTGAACTTCTCGCCCTTGATCTCGAAGCTGTCGCCCGACGTCGCGTTGAGGGTGTTGGAGGCGTCGCTCCCCAAGAGGACCTCGTTGTCGCCCTTGGGCTCGCTGCCGAAGATCTGCCACCACTGCTTCATCTTCAGTTCGGCCGCGAAGTCGACGCCGACCAGCAGCACGTCGTGCGTCCCCACCTTGACGCCGCCCAGTACCTTGGGCGAGATGGAGGAGATGTTCTTGTTGTTCTTGATCTTGCGGACCTTGTCCAGGTCCTCCTGCTTGATCTCGCGCTGATCGAAGGTGACACCCCCGAGGTTGATGCCGCCATAGTTCATGGACAGGCCGTTGCTCTGCGGGGTGATCAGGATGTTGGCGCCGAACTCGTCCATCTTCCGCTCGATGTCGTTGGACATGGAGCGGGTCAGGGTGACCAGGGTCACGATGGTGGCGATGCCGACCATGAGGCCGATGGTCAAAAACGCCATCTTGGCCTTGCGGCGTTTCAGGTTGTTGATCGAGATGGTGTGCAGTTTCATCTTGTCTCCGAGATGCGTGTCGATCGGTGCAAGTAAGGGCGAATGATTATTCGCCCCTACAGTGGACGTGTGTTCGTTGCTGACCATACCCTCGCCCCCTGGGAGAGGGTGGCCGAAGGCCGGGTGGTTGTCCGTCGCTGACCATACCCTCGCCCTCCGGGAAAGGGTGGCCGAAGGCCGGGTAAAGGGAGGTCGCCGGCATTGAAAGCTGCCGCGGGACCGAGGAGGAGGAGCCCCGCGACAGCCTTTTTCAACGACGACCGGATAACGTTTAATCAAGTGTCATGCCAAAGGACGATACAGGGGCTAACTCCCCGTATTCCCGTTTCAGCACAGTGCCGACGTCAAGACACGGCAACGGCCGCGGGGGAATATTCCACGTACTCAGCAGAATATTCCACACACGGCCGTGGTGCCGTTACTTGCCCGCCTCGTCACTTCTGACCAGCTTCATCCCGCAGATCGAACAATCCGCGGACGGATCATCGCTGGTGATCCAGGGGTGCATCGGGCAGGCATACAGGGCTCCCTTCGCGGCGACAGGCTTGATGGTAGCCTTTTTCCCGAAAAAGAACCAGAGGTTGCCGGCGATGAGCGCCACTCCGCCCAACGTTACGAGTATTTGAGCCGTGTCCATGGTTATCCCCTCTCTACGGTAAACCCGCGCAAACGCAGCGCGTTACTGACCACGCTCACGGACGAGAGCGCCATGGTGAGCGAAGCGATGATCGGGCTTAGGAGCCACCCGGTGAACGGGTACAGGATCCCCGCCGCGATCGGTATGCCGAGGATGTTGTAAATGAAGGCGAAGAACAGGTTCTGCTTGATGTTGGCGATGGTGGCGCGGGAGAGCGCGATGCTGGAGATGACGCCGTTTAGGTCGCCGCGTACCAGCGTGATGTCGGCCGCCTCGATGGCGACGTCGGTGCCGCTCCCCATGGCGATGCCGACGTCGGCCTGCGCCAGCGCCGGGGCGTCGTTGATGCCATCCCCAACCATGGCCACCACCTTGCCCTGCGCCTGCAGTTTCTTGACCTCTTCCCCCTTGCCGTCCGGCAGCACCTCGGCGACCACCCGGTCCACGCCTACCTGACGGGCGATGGAATCTGCGGTGCGACGATTGTCGCCGGTCAGCATGATCACCTCGAGCCCGAGGTCGTGCAGGCGCTTAACGGCGGCGGCGGACGTCTCCTTGATCGGGTCGGCGACAGCGATGACGCCTGCGAAACTCCCGTCGATGGCTACCAGCACCGGCGTTTTTCCCGCGTCGGCGAGCCGGTGCGCCTTCGACGGATCGACGGCGATGCCGTGGTTGGTGAGGAGCAGTTCGGTGCCGATCAGTATCTTTTTCCCGCCGACCTCTGCCTCGATGCCGTGACCGGGTATGGCGTTGAAACCGCTCACCGGCAGCCGGTCAAGCCCCTGCTCTTCCGCCGAGCGCACAATCGCCTCGCCGAGTGGGTGCTCGCTCCCCGCTTCAGCGGAGGCAGCCAACCGCAGCAAGGTCTGCCGGTCCGGCCCCTCGGTCTCGACGTCGGTAACGACCGGGACGCCGCGGGTGATGGTGCCGGTTTTGTCCAGCACCACGGTGGTCAGCTTGTGGGCGGTTTCCAGCGCCTCACCCCCCTTGATCAGGATGCCGCTCTGGGCGCCGCGCCCGGTGCCGACCATGATGGCGGTCGGGGTGGCAAGACCGAGGGCGCAGGGGCAGGCGATGATCAAAACGGAGACGAAGGTGAGTACCGCCATGTTGAGACGCGTCTCGGGCGGCGAGACGTCAAACCAGATCACGAAGGTGGCGATGGCGAGACTGATGACGACGGGAACGAAGTAGCTCGCGATCAGGTCGGCGAGACGCTGGATGGGAGCCTTGCTCCCCTGGGCCTGCTGCACCAGGCGTACGATCTGCTGCAGCACGGTGTCCTTGCCGATCCTGGTGGCACGCATCCGGAACGAGCCGGTCTTGTTCAGGGTGGCGCCGATCACCGTGTCGCCCGTCTTCTTGTGCACCGGCAGCGGTTCGCCGGTCAGCATGCTCTCGTCGACCGAGGAGGTTCCCTCGACCACCTCGCCGTCGACCGGGACCTTCTCGCCGGGACGCACCACGATCACCTCGCCCAGTTGCACCTCGGTGATGGGGATATCCTCCTCCCTGCCGTCGCGAATCACGCGGGCCAGCTTGGGCTGCAGACCGATCAGCGCGTGAATGGCGCCGCTGGTCTTGCTGCGGGCGCGCGCCTCCAGGAGTCGCCCCATCAGGATCAGGGTGACGATGATGGCCGCCACCTCGTAGTAGACGCCGACCGGCGAGGCCATGGCGTGGCCGTGTGCGCCCGCCGCGCCAGCCCCGGCCATGAGCCATTCGGGAGTGATGGTCGCGACCAGGCTGAAGAGGTATGCGGACAGGGTGCCCAGGGCAACCAGGGTGTTCATGTCCGCCACGCGGTGTTTGGCGGCGGTCCAGGCGCCGGTGAAGAACTCGCGGCCGGCCCAGAACAGCACCGGAGTTGTGAGGGCGAGCTCTACCCAGGAGCGTCCGGGGAAGTTGAAGGCGTCCGCCAGGGCCGGCACCACGTGGCCACCCATGGCCAACACGGCAACCGGCAGGGTCAGGGCCAGCGCCAGCACGAACTTGGTCCGGTTCTTCCGGTACTGCGCCTCGTGCACCTGGGTCTGCGCTTCCAGCATCCCGGCCTCGTCCGCCTCCCCCTCGCCGCCGGACTCCAGTACGTCATAGCCCATGTCGCGCACCACCCGCTTCAGCCCGTCAGGTGTCGTGCCCCTGGGGTCGTACTTGATGGTGGCGCGGGTCGTGGCGAAGTTTACCGCGGCGGTGACGACTCCCGGCGTCGCGTTCAGCGTCTTCTCGATGCGGCCGGCGCACCCGGCGCAGCTCATGCCCAGGAGGGGCAGCTCGCACTGTTCCACCCGCTCCGGTGCGGGCGCCGCGACCGGTGCTGACGCGGTGCCTTCCTCGAGATAGGTCTCGGGCGAGGCCAGGAACTTCTCCAGGCAACTCGCGGAGCAAAATTTATAGGTGACGCCGCCATGCACCGTGGAAAGCGGCGCCGATTCCGGGACCTCCATGCCGCAGACCGGGTCGCGTGTCAAAACTGTTTCAGACATGATTCTCTCCTCCCTTGCCGGCTACTTGAGAAACCGTGACAATGCCGTCTTGACCTCGTCCAGCAACTGCTGCTGGCTCATCGGCTTGGCCTGGTCGTGTTGCTTGTCACCCCCCTGCCCCAAGACGCAGTTCTCGAGGTGACGGGTCAGCAGTTCGACGCCCAACGCATCGAGCGCGGAGCGCACGGCGGAAATCTGGTTCAGGATATCAACGCAGTAGCGCTTCTCCTCCAGCATCCGCTCGATACCGGCTACCTGTCCGGCGATCCTTTTCACGCGGGTATTCAGCTTGTTCTTTGACGAGTCGCTCATGGCTCCCTCCGGTCTTCTAGATACCCCACCGGGGTATCACGTTACAGAAACAATACCCCCAGGGGGTATTACAGGTCAAGCGAGAATTGTAGGGGCGAATAATCATTCGCCCGCCTTTGCCGAACGGGGTGCGGGTAGGCGGAAGAAGCGGCGGGGACAGAATCATACGCCGAGGGTCCCCCTCGCGGAGATCGCAAAGAAAAAGGGGCGAATAATTATTCGCCCCTACAGGTTGATGAGGTAGCCAATCGGTGCACTTAGCTCTTGAGGAACTGCCTCAGCACGAACGGCAGGATCCCGCCGTGGTGGTAATAGTCGAGCTCGTTGGAGGTGTCGATACGCACCAGCACCGTGAACGATCCGGTCGAGCCGTCGACCCTGGTGAAGTTCACCTCGAGTTTCTGCCCCGGCGTAACGCCATCCATGCCGGTCAGATCGAAGCTCTCGGTGCCGTCGAGGCCGATACTCTTGTAGGTCTCGCCCGGCAGGAATTGCAGCGGCAGAATCCCCATCCCCACCAGGTTGGAACGGTGGATCCTCTCGAAGCTCTCGGCGATGACGGCACGGATGCCGAGGAGCTTGGTCCCCTTGGCGGCCCAGTCGCGCGACGAACCGGTGCCGTACTCCTTGCCGGCGATGACGACGAGCGGGGTACCGTCGGCCCGGTAGTTCTCGGCGGCATCGAAGATGGACATCTGCTTGCCGCTGCCGTCGCCCTTGGCAAAGTAGCTGGTCACGCCCCCCTCGACTCCGGGGACCAGCGCGTTTCGGATGCGGGTGTTGGCGAAGGTGCCGCGCACCATCACCTCGTGGTTGCCGCGCCGCGCGCCGTAGGAGTTGAAGTCCTTGGGCTCGATGCCCAGCGACATCAGGTAGCGCCCGGCCGGGGTCGCCTTGCCGATGGAGCCTGCGGGCGAGATGTGGTCGGTGGTGATGGAGTCTCCCAGGAGGGCGAGGCAGCGCGCCCCGGTGATATCGGCGACGGGTTGCGGCTCGCGCGGCAAGTCGAGGAAGAAGGGGGGCTCCTTGATGTAGGTCGAGTCCTCCTGCCACTGGTACAGCTCGCCGCTGGGGACCACGAGGCTGCGCCACTCGTCGTCGCCGTGGAAGACGTCGGCGTAGTTGGTGGCGAAGGAGTCGGCGTGCACGCAGCTTTGCACCAGATCCGCCACTTCCTGGTCGTCCGGCCAGATGTCCTTCAGGTAGACCGGCTCCCCGTTGGGGTCGGTGCCGAGGGGATCGCGGGTCAGGTCGATGGTGATGTTGCCGGCCAGGGCGTAGGCGACCACCAGCGGGGGCGACGCGAGGTAGTTCGCCCGCACGTGCGCGTTGATGCGCCCCTCGAAGTTGCGGTTGCCGGAGAGAACCGCCGCGACCGCGAGATCCCCCTCGACCACCGCGCGGGAGATGTGGTCCGCCAGGGGACCGCTGTTGCCGATACAGGTGGTGCAGCCGTAGCCGACCAGGTGGAAGCGGAGCGCGTCCAGATAGGGCGTCAAACCGGCGGCGGCGAGGTAGTCGGTGACCACCTTGGATCCCGGGGCGAGGCTGGTCTTCACCCAGGGGCGCACCTGGAGGCCGCGCCGCACCGCGTTTCTGGCCAGCACGCCGGCGCCGATCATGACCGAGGGGTTGGAGGTATTGGTGCAGCTGGTGATCGCCGCGATGACGATGGAGCCGTGGCACAGGTTGTAGCTGGTGCCGTCGGGCTGGCGCACCGGGACGCACTGCCCCAGCGAACCGAGCCCCTTGTCCGGATGCTCCGCCATCAGTTCGGGCGCCACGGTGACCGGTGCGCCTCCCTCTCCCAGCCACCGGTTCAGGGTCTCCTTGTCCACGTGGGCCGCGTCCTGCTGCCTCAAGGTGACCAGCTGCCTTCTGAACGAGCCACGCACTTCCTTGAGGCGCACGCGATCCATGGGACGGCTGGGACCGGCGAGCGACGGTTCGACGTCGGCCAGGTCCAGTTCCAGGGTGTCGCTGAACACCGGTTCGGGCCGGTCCGAGGAGCGCCAGAGTTCCTGTTCCTTGAAGTAGGCCTCGACCAGCGGCACCCCCTTGCCCCTTCCGGAGAGTGCCAGGTAGGCCGTGGTCTGCTCGTCGACGGGGAAGACACCGATGGTGGCGCCGTACTCGGGGGCCATGTTGCCGATGGTGGCCCGGTCCGCGATATTGAGCGACGCGGCGCCGGGGCCGTAGAACTCGACGAACTTGCCCACCACCCCCTTCTTCCTGAGCATCTGGGTGATGGTCAGCACCAGGTCCGTCGCGGTGGCGCCGGGGCTCAGGGCGCCGGTCAGGCGGAAGCCGACCACCTGCGGGATGAGCATGGAGCAGGGCTGCCCGAGCATGGCGGCCTCAGCCTCGATCCCGCCGACGCCCCAGCCGACCACGCCCAGGCCGTTGATCATCGTCGTGTGCGAGTCGGTGCCGACCAGGGTATCAGGCAGCACCCACTCCCCGCCGTCCTCGCCGTCAACCGTGTTCACCAACGCCACCTGGGCCAGGTATTCCAGGTTCACCTGGTGGCAGATGCCGGTAGCCGGCGGCACCACGCTGAAGTTCCGGAAGGCGGACTGTCCCCAGCGCAGGAACTGGTAGCGCTCGTGGTTGCGTTCGAACTCCAGCACGGAGTTCGCCTTCAAGGCGAGCTGGCTGCCGTACTGGTCGACCTGGACCGAGTGGTCGATGACCAGGTCGGCGCGCTGCATCGGGTTGATGTCCGAGGGACGCCCGCCGAGGCGGTCCAGGGCGGAGCGCATGGCGGCCAGGTCGGCGACGGCGGGCACGCCGGTGAAGTCCTGCAGGAGGATGCGGGCCGGCATGAACTGTATCTCCTGGTCCGGCTCGGCTTTCGCGTCCCAGCGAGCCACCGCCTCGATGTCCTCCTTTTTCACCACCACGCCGTCCTCGCGGCGCAACAGGTTCTCCAGCAGGATCTTCATGGAGTAAGGAAGGCGGCTGATATCGATACCCGAGTTGGCCGCGAAGGCCTTCAAGGAATGATAGCGGTAGGTCGTGCCGCCCGCGGTGAGCGTGGAGAGGGTATTGTAGCTGTTGGTAACGCTCATGCTTTTCTCCTCAGACTTTTTTTACTGCGACGTTGGCCGCGACCAGGACCGGGTCCCAGACCGGCGCGTACGGCGGGGAATAGCTCAGGTCCAACTCCGCTATTTCGAAGACGGTCATCTTCTTGTAGAGGGCGGTGGCAAGGATGTCGAGACGCTTGGCCACCACGTCCTCGCCGACCATCTGGCAGCCCAGGAGGAGTCCGCTCCCCTTCTCGCACAAGAGCACGATGCGGATGACGCCGCCGCCGGGGAACTCGCCCCGGGTCGGCCCGTCCACCACCACCTTGACCACGTCCTTGTTGAGCGTCTGCAATTGCCGCTCGCTCAGCCCGGTGGTGGCCACGGTGTAGTCGAAGAACTTGAAGACGGCGGTCTGGTCGATCCCCCAGAACTCGGTCATCCTGTCGGGATTGCAGATGTTGTTGCCGATCACCCGCCCCTGCTTGTTCGCCGCCGGCCCCAGAGGGAAGTACGAGTTGAGCCCCAACTGCCGGACGTAGTGCTCGGCGCAGTCGCCGCCGGAGAAGACGTCGTCCAGGTTGGTGCGCAGGTACCGGTCCACCTTCACCGCGCCGGCCACGCCAAGCTCGCCTCCCGCCGCGGCGAACAGGGCCGTGTTGGGGCGTGCTCCCGCGGCCACCACCACCATGTCCGCCTCGAAGGTGCCGGCCGAGGTCCTCACCCGGCGCCCATCCTTTTCCTCGATGTCGACGCCGGTCAGGAGTTCGAGCCCCTTTTCCTTCGCTTTGGCCACAACCTTCTCGCGCACCTCCTCACAAAACGAGGGGAGTATCACCGGCGCCTTCTCGACGATCACCGGGGCGAGCTTCAGGTTGGTGAGGACGTCGGCGACTTCGAGGTTGGTATAGCCCGCTCCGATCAGGAGCACCTTGGCGGGGGGAGTGCGGTAGAGGAAGTCCTTGGCCCGGCGGGTGTCCTCCAGGGTACGGAAATAGAAGACATCGCTGTCGTCGAAGCCGGGGTACTCGAGGCGGATCGCCTTGTTCCCGGTGGCGTAGACCAGGAAATCGTAGGATTCACTGTAGCTTTTGCCGCTGCGCAGATCGGTGACCTCGACCTTCTTTGCGTCCGCATCGATGCGGGTCACCTCCTGGTGCAGCCGATAGTCGACGCCGCGCTCGCCGCGGATGGTCTCCAACGGCATGGCGTACAGCTTCTCCACCGGCCGGTCCTTGAAGAACAGGTTGTAAGGCATGCCGCAGGCGGCATAGGAGACGTCGCCGCTCTTCTCGAGGACGGTGACCTCGGCCTCGGGGGACTGCCTCTTGATCTGGCTCGCGGCGGAAAGCCCGGCGGCGATGCCGCCGATAATCACGCACTTCATGAGGATCTCCCGGAAGGTTATTCAGGCTCGAACATGCTCTTGTCGACGCCGCATACCGGGCAGACCCAGTCCTCGGGGATATCCTCGAACGCCGTCCCCGGGGCCACGCCGCTGTCGATATCGCCGACCTCGGGATCATAGACATAACCACAGACCGTACAACGGTATTTCTGCATGACTTCCTCCTTTGCCAACGGGATTGACACGGTGCTCTTCCTATCATGAGGAGACCCCGCGCCCAAAAACATTCATAAAAAGTAGCTGGAGCCCCATTAATGTCAAGCCACGGCTCGATCATTAGAGAGAGCGGTATATACAAGCGGACGTCATCGGTGCTAAAGATAGCCCTTCGCGCGGCTGGAGCCGGCGCGGGACCCGCGAGAAGACGACTGGAGAATGCATGAAAGGTGTACTGGGAAAATTCGATACGGGGCTTCTGGCCTCGGAGCAGCGCCCGATGCTGCGCTTTCTGGTGGTGCTGACCGCCGCCTCGACCATCGGCCTGCAGGGCTATACCATACTCTTCAACAACTTCGCCGCCGAGATGGTGCACCTTAACGGCAGCCAGGTGGGCGTGACCCAGTCGGTGCGCGAGATCCCGGGGCTGCTGTCCCTGCTGGTCGTGTTCGTGCTGCTGCTGGTCCGGGAACACAAGTTGGCGGCGCTCTCCGTCGTGCTCCTGGGGCTCGGCACCGGCATCACGGCGCTGTTCCCGTCCTACGGCTGGGTCATCTTCACCACCGTGGTGATGAGCTTCGGCTTCCACTACTACGAAAGCACCAACCAGTCCCTTACGCTGCAGTACTTCTCCACCGCGCTGTCGCCGCTCATCTTCGGCCGCCTGCGGGCCTTGGCGGCGGTTTCCAGCGTCGTCGCCGGCGTCATCGTGTACTGCCTGAGCGGGGTAGCGCAGTACCGCGAGATGTACCTGGCCATCGGCGCCCTGGTGCTGGCAGCGGGCGTCTGGGGGCTGTTCCAGAACCCCACCCACGCCGGGATCGTGCCGCAGCGCAAGAAGATGATCCTGCGCCGCCGCTACTCGCTCTTTTACCTCCTCACGCTCCTCTCCGGCGCCAGGCGCCAGATCTTCGTGGTCTTCTCCATCCTGCTCCTGGTCCAGGTGTTTCATTTCACGGTGCGCGAGATGACCATCCTCTTCATCGTGAACAACGTGGTCGCCTACATCCTCAACTCGCTGATCGGCAAGGCGATCAACCACTTCGGCGAACGCACCATCTCCTCCATCGAGTACTCCGGCGTCATCGTCATCTTCCTGGTCTACGCCTTCACCACCTCGAAAAATCTGGTCATGCTGATGTACATACTTGACAACATCCTCTACAATTTCGAAGTCGCCATCAGGACCTACTTCCAGAAGGTGGCCGACCCCGCAGATATCGCGTCCTCGATGTCTGTCGGGTTCACCATCAATCACATAGCGGCCGTGTTCCTGCCCGCGCTCGGCGGATACTTCTGGATGATGGATTACCGCATACCGTTCATTGGCGGCACCGTGCTTGGTGTCATCTCGCTGATCGCGGCACAGTGGATGCGGGTACCTGAAAAAGCACCTACTGCCGCACTCATAGCCGAAACCTGAAACAAACATCGACACAAGTAAAGCGGTAAGTAGATACACAAGTACGCCATCAGGCATGACAACTGCCACAAAGGAGGTTCCGTATGATAGCGATTCCTGAAAAGATGAAAGAAGTGATGGCGCATGAGGGCGTGGTGGCCATAGTGACCCAGGGGATTGAAGGGCCGCACATGGTCAATACCTGGAACAGCTACCTGAGGATCAGCCCGGACGGGAAACTGCTGGTGCCGGTCGGCTACATGCACGTGACCGAGAACAACCTGGCCCAGAACCCGAGGGTCCTGATCACGCTCGGCACCCGTGAGGTTGAAGGTAGTCACGGCCCCGGCACCGGGTTCTTCGTGGAAGGAACCGGAACCATCCTCGATTCCGGCCCCACCTTCGAATCCACCAAGGCCACCTTCCCCTGGGCCCGGGCGGTACTTGAGATCAAGGTGTCCGCCGCCAAGCAGACGCTGTAGTGGCGTCCCCCCCTCGCCCCTTGGGAGAGGAAATGGGAATGGACCAGACAGAATAAAGAAAGAGCGCCGCTGGATTTTCCCGCGGCGCTCTTTCTTTATATGGTTGCCGTGTCGTGCCTTGTTCCCGCCACCGCCCCCCCCGCCGTGCCCGCTAGCGGTTCATCCTGCTGCGCTGCACATTGATGGTCGTTTGCGGCTCCCGTGCCGCCGCCTTTCCCGACTCCAGCAGCGCGAAGCGCAGGCAGATGGCGCCGATGGTGGTGAGGGCTCCGGGCAGATCGACCCCACCACCTTGTCCGCATCCGCGATGCGCGGTTTCAGGGTACGGGTCCGTTCGGTCATGGCGGCCTCACCCAGTCCTGCCGTGTCGCTGCTGGCCAGCTGGCGCAGGGCCGGCCATTTGAAGAGCCAATTATTCTTTGCCATCGCCTGCTCCTTGCTCAAACGGGTTAAAAAGCATTAGATCGGTTTAACAGTAATGAAGGCAAAGTCAAACGCCAATGTGAGGGCGTGGATGTCCTGCAAGGCATCCGTGCCCTGGCTCACAGATGCCCTGTATGAATAAAAAAGCACCTGCAGGCGCAGGGCCGGCAGGTGCTTTTTGCTTTTCTGAAAACGGGAATTACTTGTAGGTCGCCAGGATGTACTTCGCGATGGCGTGGGCCTCGGCATCGGGCACGGCCTTGGCGTCGAACTTGGTCATCCCGGGACCCGGGTTGCGCATCTTGGCGACGATATCCTTCTCGGTCTTTACCCCGTTGGCGGCGAGGTCCTTCTTGCCCAGGCCCTTCTTGGGGTTGATAATGTTGCCCCCTTTCGGGTGGCAGGCGACACAGTGCTTATCGAACTCGGCCTTGGCATCGATCTTCTCGCCCTTCTTGACGTCAGCGAAGGCGGGAACCGCGATTACCGACATAGACAGCACAGCAGCAGTAGCAATGACAACTTTTTTCATGTTGATTCCTCCTTGGTAGTATCGGGGGGGCGTGCCCCAGTTGAGTATCGCTTGCAGCCTAATAACACCCGGCTTGAAAGCAAAAGCGGAATCAATGCTAGTCTAGATTTTCCTGTTGTCAATGACGCGGCACGCTTTGCCTTCAGCCCTCGGAATGCTGTTGGGCTCCACCAACTTCACCACGGCGCCGACGCCGAGCACGGAGTCGATCTTCTTCTCCACCTTGTCCAGGAAGGCCTTTTGCTTCTTCATCTCGTCGAAGAAGATGTTCTCGGTCACTTCGATGCGAATCTCGAGGGTATCGAGCGCCCCCTTGCGGTCCACGACCAACTGGTAGTGCGGCTGGCACCCCTCGATGGCGAAGAGCACGTCCTCGATCTGCGACGGGTAGACGTTCACCCCCTTGATGATCAGCATGTCATCGGAGCGCCCCATGGTCTTCTTCATGCGCACCATGGTCCTGCCGCAATCGCACTTCTCGTAGTCGAGCGAGGTGATGTCGCGGGTCCGGTACCGCACCATCGGGAAGGCTTCCTTGGTGAGCGAGGTGAGCACCAGTTCGCCCACGCTGCCGGGAGGAAGCACGGCGCCGGTATCCGGGTCGATGATCTCGGCGATGAAGTGGTCCTCCGAGATATGCATGCCGCGCTTGCACAGACACTCCCCGGCGACGCCCGGGCCGATGACCTCGGAGAGACCGTAGTTGTCGGTGGCGGTGATGCCGAGACGCTCCTCGATCTCGCGCCGCATCGCTTCGGACCAGGGCTCGCCGCCGAAGAGGCCGACCTTCAGGGTGAGCCCCTTGGGATCGATCCCCATCTTCTCCATCCGCTCCGCGATGGTGACCGCGTAACTCGGGGTGGAGACCAGCGCGGTGGTGCGGTAGTCCTGCATGATCATGATCTGCTTCTCGGTGTTGCCCGCGCCCATCGGGATGACGGAGGCACCGATCATTTCCGAGCCGTAGTGCAGACCGAAGGCGCCGGTGAAGAGACCGTAGCCGAAGGCGATCTGGACGACGTCATCGCTGTTGACGCCCGCCGCGGTCATGAACCGGGCCACCAGACTCGACCAGACCTTCAGGTCGTGCTTGGTGTAGCCGACGACGGTCGGCTTGCCGGTAGTGCCGGAGGAGGAGTGGATGCGGACCACCTCGCGCAGCGGCACCGCGAACATGCCATACGGGTAGTTGAGGCGCAGGTCCTCCTTGGTGGTGAACGGGAGCTTGGCGAGGTCGGCCAGGGACCGGACGTCCTCGGGGACGATCCCCATCTCCTTGAACCTGGTGCGGTAGCAGGTGACGTTCTTGTAAACGCGGTTCAGAGTAGCCTGGAGCCGCTCCAACTGGAGCTGCTCGATCTCCTCCCGCGGCATGCACTCGTATTCGGGCTCCCAAATCTGCATAGCTACCTCTCCCAAATTTCTTTCTTGTCGCGCCCCAGATAGGCGCGCTGCACATCCTTGTTTTCCAGCAACTCGGACGCCTTTCCTTCAAGTATCACTTTACCGGTCTCAAGGACGTAACCGCGGTCGGCGACCTTCAGGGCGGCGCGCGCGTTCTGCTCCACCAGAAGGATCGTGGTCCCCTCCTCGCCGCGCAGGCGCTCGATCACCTTGAAGATGTCCTGCACCACCAGCGGGGCGAGCCCCATGGACGGCTCGTCCAGAAGCAACAGCTTGGGACGCGCCATGAGCGCGCGGCCGATGGCCAGCATCTGCTGTTCGCCGCCGGAAAGGGTTCCCGCCGCCTGGCGTCGACGTTCCTTCAACCTCGGAAACATCTGGAACATGCGCTCCAGGTCGGCGCCGATCTCGCTTCTCTGCCCGCCGGACCGGTAGCGCAGGTAAGCGCCCAGTTCCAGGTTCTCCTCGACGGTGAGCGGGTTGAAGACCTGGCGCCCTTCCGGCACCTGGGAAAGCCCCAGCGAGACCACGCGATCGGCCGCCTGACCAACGATGTCCCTCCCCTCCAGCAGGATCTCCCCGCTTGCCGTCGGGATGATGCCCGAGAGCGTGTTGAGCAGCGTGGTTTTTCCCGCGCCGTTGGCGCCGATGAGGGTCACTATCTCGCCGGCCTTCAGGTGCAGCGAGACGTTCTTGAGCGCGTGCACCTTGCCGTAATAGGCGTTGATGTTCTTGATCTTTAGCATCGGTTTCCTTTGCCTACTCTTCGCCCAGGTACGCGGTGATGACGGCCGGGTTGTCCTGGATCTGCCTCGGGGTCCCCTCCGCCAGCATGGTGCCCAGGTTCAGGACCACCAACTGGTCGCAGATGTCCATGACCAGGTCCATGTCGTGTTCGACCAGCGCCACGGTTACGCCCAGGTCGCGGATCCGCTTGATCAGTTCCGCCAGTTCGGCCGTCTCGCTGCTGTTGAGACCCGCCGCAGGCTCGTCCATCAGGAGGATCTTCGGCTCCAGCGCCATGGCCCGGGCGATCTCCAGGAGCCTCCCCTTGCCGAAGGACAGCGTTCCGGCCTGAACCCCGGCCAGGTCGGGGATGCAGACGAAGTCGAGCAATTCCATGGCCCGCTCGCGGATGCGGCGCTCCTCGCTCATCTGCCACGGCATCCGGAAGGAGCAGGCGAACAAACCGGAACGGCTCTGGGTGTGCAGGCCGACCATCACGTTCTCCAGCACGGTCATCTTGCCGAAGAGCTCGATGTTCTGGAAGGTGCGCACCAGCCCCAGCCGCGCACGCCCTTCCGGCGGCAGCTTGGAGATGTCCTTCCCCTCCAGGAGCACCGCCCCGCTGGAGGGGGGATAGATGCCGGTGGCGACGTTGAAGAGCGTGGTCTTGCCGGCGCCGTTGGGGCCGATGATGCCGGTGATGGATCCCTTGCCGACGTTGAAGCTGATCCCCTCCAGGGCGGTCAGCCCGCCGAACCTCTTGCCGATTCCGTTCAGGCTAAGCATCGCTCCCCTCCGTTACCTTCCTGGCCGGCACCAGGCGCCGCAACAGCGCCGGGATCCCCTCCACCAGGCCGCCGGGGAGATAGATGGTCATGGTGATCAGCAAGAGCCCGTACACGATGATGTCGTAGTCCTGGAAGGTGCGCAGCATCTCGGGAAGCAGGGTCAATAGCAGCGCCCCCAGGATGGAGCCGTACACGCTCCCCAGGCCGCCGATGACGATCATGGTGAGGAGTTCCACCGAGAAGTGAAAGCCGAAGGAGTTGGGCGAGATGAAGGTCATCACGTGGCAGTACAGGCTCCCCATGATGGCGGACATGAATGCCGACAGGGTGAACACCTGCACCTTCATGAGCCTCGCGTTGACCCCCATGACGCGGGCGGCCACCTCGGAATCGTGGATGGCCCGAAGACCCCGGCCGAAGCGGGAGTTCACCAGGTTCAGCGACAGCAGGATCATCCCCAGCGCGAACACCCAGACCAGGTAGTAGTTCTTCAGGTCGGAGTCGAAGGTGAGGCTGCCGATAGTGAGGTTGGGGATGCCGGAGAGCCCGGAGGGGCCGCCGGTAAGTTCCACGGTCTCGTTGAGGGCGATGTTGACGATGACGCCGACGCCGAGGGTCGCCATGGCCAGGTAGTGCCCCTTCAGGCGCAGCACCGGGAAACCGATGGCGAAAGCAAACAGGGCGACGCAGAGCGCGACCGCGACCATGGCCAGCCAGGGGTTGACGCCGTAAGCGGTGGTAAGCACGCCGGAGCCGTAGGCGCCCAGACCGAAGAAGGCTGCCTGCCCGAGCGAAATCTGTCCCGCGTAGCCCAGAAGGAGGTTCAACCCCAAGGCGAGCACGCTGTTGATCCCGACGAAGATGAGGACGTTGGTGAGGTACCCCCCGGAAAGCGGCAGCGGGACGAGCAGCACCACGAGGGCAAAAACGAGAAATTTAATTCTGTCCGATTTCAAAACAAGATCATCCTTCCGCGTGATTCATGCACTAGATACTGCCAAACTGCCCTCTGGGAGAGGGTATCAGACCCGCTCCGTCTCGCCCTTCTTGAAAAGTCCCTGCGGCCTGATGAAAAGGATCAGGAGCAGGATGAAAAACGCGATGGCGTCCTTGTAACCGGAGGAGATGAGCCCGGCCCCGAGTGACTCGAGGGTCCCCAGGATCAGGCCGCCCAATACGGTGCCGAGACCGCTCCCCATCCCCCCCATGATGGCGGCGCAAAACCCCTTCAACCCCAGCATGACGCCGACGTCGTAGGCGGTCATGGTGAGCGGGGCGATGATCACCCCCGCCAGCGAGCCGACGGCGGCGGATATCACGAAGGAGAAGAGGACCATGCGCCCCACGCTGATGCCGACCAGGTTGGCGGCGCGGCGATTGAAGGAGCAGGCGCGCATGGCCTTGCCGCTGATGGTGTGGTTGAAGAAGAGCCGGCAGCCGATGATGACCAGCACGGTGACACCGAAGATCCAGAGGTGCTGCGGCAACAGGGTCGCGCCGGCGATGCTGATGGGATCGGTCCCGGAGAAGGCCGGCAGCGCCTGGGTGTCCTTGCCCCACAAGAGCATCACCAGGCCGCGAATCAAGATGCTGGCGCCGATGGTGATGATGATGAGCATGAGCGGGGTGGCGTTTTTAAGCGGCCGGATGGCCAGCCGCTCGAAAAGAAGGCCAATGATGGTCGTTACCGCCACCGCGACGACGATGGCGGCCAGCAGCGGCAGATGCAGCACGTTCAGCGAGAAGATGGTCAACACTCCGCCCAGCATGACGAACTCACCCTGGGCGAAGTTGATGATCCCTGTCGAATTGAAGATGATGGCGAAGCTGAGGCCAATAAGGGCGTAGATGGAACCTGTGGCGAGCCCCGATATGACGAACTGCGTAACCTGGTTTAAAAGCTCCATGAATCCTCTTTACCTACTTGACCAGCACCCAGTCTTTTTTGCGCACTTCGACCAGGGTGAAGGCGTCCTTGGTCAGACCGGCGTGGTCTTTGGCGGAGTAGCTGAAAACGCCGCCGATACCCGGGAAGTTGCGGGTGTTTTCCAGCGCGTTGCGGATGCCGGCAGGGGTGTCGCCCCCCCTCTCGATGGCGCCTTTCAGGAGCATGACCGCATCCCAGGCGTGGCCGCCGAAGTGGTCACCCTCGGCCTTGAAATGGTTCTGGTAGTCCTTGATGAAGGCGAGCAGGGAGTTTCTCTGCTTGTCGTTTTTCGGGAGCAGGTCGGCGACCAGCACCTTGCCCGACGGCAGCCTGATCCCCTCGGCGGCGTCGCCGGCCAGTTCGATGAACTTCTTGGAGGAGACGCCGTGGCTCATGTAGACCGGGATGGAGAGGCCGAGCTGCTTCGCGTTTCTCGCGATGACAGCCGGGCCCGGGTTGGTGCCCCAGCAGATGAGGGCCTGGGCCTGGGAACCGCGGATCTTGGCGAGCTGCGCCGTCATGTCGGTATCTTTAGGGCCGTAGGTGTCGTCGGACAGGATCTGGATGCCGTAGTGGGCTGCCTGCGCCTTCAGCTGCTCGCGGCCGGAGGCGCCGAAGCCGTCGGAGACGGTCAGGATCGCCACCTTGGTCTTCTTCTCCCTCTTCAACTGTTCGTAGATCCTGGCGACCGCCAGCCCGTCGTTCTGGGCGGTCTTGAAGACCCATTTCTTCACCGGCTCGGTGATCTTGCTGCCTGCCGCGCAGGAGATGAGCGGGACCTGGGCCTTCTCGACCACCGGGATGATGGCCATGCTGTCCCCCGTGGTGCTCGGGCCGATGATGGCAACCACCTGGTCGTTCTTGACCAGCTTGTTGGCGAGCTGGACCGCCTTGGTAGCGTCCCCGCCGGTATCGTAGGTGATCAGCTCCAGCTTGCGCCCCTTGACGCCGCCGGCCTTGTTGATCTCGTCGACCACCATCTGCGCCGTGTTGCGCTCGGGCTCGCCAAGGAACGACGCGGGGCCGGTCACGGCGAAGAGCGCGCCGATCTTGATGGGCGGAGCCGCCAGCGCGGCGGTGGACAGGCACAGCAATGCGAACGAAGCAAAAGCAGTCGAGACAAGTTTTTTCACGGTTTCCCTCCCCTTTTGAGCGGCATCTTGGCCGCGGTCCTTTTATTTGACGATGACCCAGTCGCCCTTGACGATGCGCACCATCTCGAAGGCGCCCAGGTCAAGGCCGTTGTGGTCGGTCGGCGACATCTTGAAGATGCCGGACACGCCGACCATGCGGCCGTTTTTCTCGATGCCGTCGCGGATCTGGGCCGGGGTGACGGCCCCTTTCTTGATGGCGGCCGCGATCAACTGGAAGCCGTCGTAGGCGTAGCCGCCGAACGTGGAGGCCTCGACGCCGTAGCTCTTCTTGTAGTCGGTGTTGTAGTCCTTGAGCAGCTTCGCCTGCGGGTCAGTCGGCTTCAGCAGGTCGAACACGGCCAGCTTGCCCGCGGGAAGCATAATCCCCTCGGCCGCCTGGGGGGTGGCGAGTTCGATGTACTTCTTGGAGGCGACGCCGTGGCTCTGGTAGACCTGGGTCTTGATGCCGAGCTGCTGAAGGTTCCGGGTGATGATGGCGGGACCCGGGTTGGTGCCCCAGCAGATGATGGCGTCCGGCTTGGCCGCCTTGATCTTGGTGAGCTGCGGGGTCATGTCGGAGTCTTTCGGCGAGTACACCTCGTCGGCAACGATCTTGAAGCCGCGCTTGGCGGCCATCTGCTTCAACTGTTCGCGCCCGGAAGAGCCGAAGGAATCGGAAACGGTGATGAGGGCGATGTTCTTCTGTTTGAGCTTCTCGGCCTGGATCAGGATCTTCTCGGCGGCGACGTGGTCGTTGGCCGGGGTCTTGAAGACCCACTTCTTGACGGGGTCGGTGATCTTGATGCCGGCGGCGCAGGAGATGAGCGGGATCTGCTCTTTCTCGACGACCGGGATGACGGCCATCGATTCGCCGGTGGTGCTGGGGCCGACGATGGCGACCACCTTGTCATTCTTGATCAGCTTGTTGGCGAGCTGGACCGCCTTGGTGGCGTCCCCGCCGGTGTCGTAGATGAAGAGCTCGATCTTGGAGCCGTTGATGCCCCCCTTGGCGTTGGCCTCTTTGACCAGCAGTTCAAGGGTGTTTTTTTCCGGTTCGCCAAGGAAGGAAGCAGGTCCGGTAACGGCGAAAAGTCCTCCGATCTTGATCGAAGCTGCGGCGAAAGCCGCGCTGGCGCTACACAGAAGCAGCATGGTGATACCGATTACAGCGAACATCTTTCTCATCTGTTGCCCCCCTCTTCCTGGTTAACCGCATTGAATATGAACAGGTTGTACGACTGCCGTTAAAGAAACGGTTCACGGCAGGCGCGTCCTTCTCCTCCCCCCGGAGGGGGGAGGCCGGGAGGGGGGAAACGGTCGCCGAAGGTTCCCCCTCCCCAACCCTCCCCCTCCGGGGGAGGGAGCTACCCTCTCGGGCCAAACTACATGCTGTACAGCCTCTCCCCCGGCAGCACGTTGAAGCTCTTTCCGGTCAGGGTGGCGATCGCTTTCTGGGTCTCGTCGAAGCGGAAGATCATCACCGCGTTCTCGCCGCAGCGCTCCACGAAGGCGTACATGTACTCGACGTTGATCCCGTCGGCGTCCAGCACCTGGAGGATGTCGGCGAGCCCGCCGGGACGGTCCGGGATCTCGACCGCGACCACCTCGGTCTTGCTCACCGTGAAGCCGCGCTCCTTGAGCACGGTCCTCGCCTTCTCGGTGTCGTTCACGATCAGGCGCAGGATGCCGAAGTCGGAGGTGTCCGCCAGGGACAGGGTGCGGATGTTCACCCCGGCATCGCCCAGGATGCGGGTCACCTCGGCCAGACGTCCGAACTTGTTTTCGATGAATATGGAGATCTGTTCTACGTGCATGACGTTCCCCCCTTAGGCCTTGTTCCTGTTGTCGATGACGCGTTTCGCCTTCCCTTCGCTGCGGGTGATGCTTTTCGGTTCCACCAGTCTGACGCGGCAGGTGACGCCAAGCATCTCCTTGATCTGCTTCTCGATCTTGGCCGACAGCGCCTGGAGGTGCTTGATCTCGTCGGAGAAGAGGTTCTCGCCGACCTCGACCTGGACCTCGAGCGTGTCGAGGTTGTCTTTTCTTTCCACGATGAGCACGTAATGCGGCTCGACTCCCTCGACCCCCATGAGGATGGCCTCGATCTGGGACGGGAAGACGTTGACGCCGCGGATGATGAGCATGTCATCGCTTCTGCCGCTCATGCGGGCGATGCGGGCGTGGGTGCGGCCGCAGACGCACGGCTCGTAGGTGATGGAAGTGATGTCTCGGGTCCGGTAGCGGATCAGCGGGATCCCTTCCTTGGTGATGGTGGTGATGACCAGCTCGCCCATCTGCCCCTCGGGGAGCACTTCGCAGGTCTCCGGGTTGATGATCTCCGGAATGAAGTGGTCCTCCCAGACATGGAGCCCCTTCTTCGCCTCGCAGCACTCGATGGCGACCCCCGGTCCCATGATCTCGGAGAGGCCGTAGATATCGACGGCGGAAAGGTTCAGCTTCCCCTCGATGTCGCGGCGCATTTCCTCGGACCAGGGTTCGGCGCCGAAGATACCGACGCGCAGCTTCAGGTCGCGGAAATCGATCCCCTCTTCCCTGGCGGCCTCGGCCATGAACAGCGAGTAGGACGGGGTGCAGGTGAGCACGGTGGAGCCGAAGTCCTGCATGATCATGATCTGCTTCTTGGTGTTGCCGCCCGACATCGGGATGACCGACGCCCCCAGCCGCTCGGCGCCGTAGTGCGCGCCCAGGCCGCCGGTGAAGAGGCCGTAGCCGTAGGAGTTGTGGATGATATCGCCCTTGTGCACCCCGGCCGCGACGAAGGAGCGCGCCATGAGCTCGCTCCAGGTCTCGATGTCCTTCCGGGTGTAGCCGACCACGGTCGGTTTGCCGGTGGTGCCGGAGGAGGCGTGGATGCGGACGATGTCCTCCATCGGCACCGCGAAGAGGTTGTACGGGTAGGAGTCCCGCATGTCCTGCTTGTAGGTGAACGGGAGTCGTTGCAGGTCCGCGAGCGTCTTGATGGAATCGGAAGTGACGCCGGCCTTGGCGAGCGCGTCCTTGTAGAAGGGAACGCTTTTCTCGACCCGGGCCACCATGGCCTTCAGCCTCTTGAGCTGCAGCGCTTCCAGCGCCTCCCTCGGCAGTGTCTCGAACTCCTCGTTGAAAAACATGACTCACTCCTTAACTGATAAACCCTCAAAGGCAGCCAAAGGCTTATTTAACGCAAAGCCGCAGAGGCGCAAAGAAAACCTATAGACGGGTTACACCCAAAATGCTTTTGCCTTTCCTTGGTGTCTTGGCGCCTTTGCGTCTTTGCGTTAAATATCAGGTTCTGTTATTTAAGCCCGCGCCCCATCTGGAAGGCCTTTAGGTTCACTTCCAGCGCCTTCTTGGGCACCATCTTCTCGATGGCCTCGATCCAGTACTTCTCCTCGATGTCCAGACGCTTGGAAACGGCCCCGAGGAGCACGGTGTTGGCCGCACGGGCGTTGCCCGCCTCGATGGCAAGGTTCTGGCCGTCCACCAGCAGGCAGTCCGGGCAGAACTCCTGGATCTTCAGCGCCATGTCGGCCGGGTAGGTCTCCTGGCCGACAAGGACGGACGGGGGCGCGATGCAGAGGTCGTTCACCACCACGGTGCCGCCCGGCTTCAGAAGCGAAAGGTAGCGGTAGCTCTCCATCAACTCGAAGCCGAACAGGATGTCACCCTCACCTTCGGGAACCATCGGGGAGAAGACTTCCTTGCCGTAACGGACGTGGGACACGACGGAGCCGCCACGTTGGGACATGCCGTGGATCTCGCTCTTCTTGACGTCGAAGCCGGCCAGCATGAAGGTCTCGGAAAGGATCTCGGCGGCAAGCAGGATCCCCTGGCCACCCACGCCTACCAGGACGATGTTGGTTACCTTGTCGCTCATTTTGCCTCCTGGATCGCAGAGAACTTGCACAGCTGGCTGCAGACGTCGCAACCGTTGCATAACAGCGGATCGATGTGCGCCTTGCCCTTCTTGCCGCTGGCCGGCACCCACTCGATGGCCGGGCAACCGATCTTCAAACAGGCACGGCAGCCGGTGCAGGATTCATCAACCACCTGCAGCGGAGCGCCCGCCTTGAAGATCCCTTCCCTCTTGATGAGGACGCAGGGCTTGTCGGTGATGATGACCGACGTCTCGGGACGCTCCATCTCCTCGGAGATCACCGTGCGGCACTCGTCCAGGTCAAGGGGGTTGATGGTGCGCACGTTCTTGACGCCGATCGCCTTGCACAGCAGTTCGAAATCGACCGCGTTGGTCGGATCGTTCATCAGGGTGTGGCCGGAGCCGGGGTTTTCCTGCCGGCCGGTCATGGCGGTGATCCTGTTGTCCAGGATGATGACGGTGGCGGCGCCCTTGTTGTAGACCATGTCCATCAGGCCGTTGATGCCGGTGTGCAGGAAGGTGGAGTCGCCGATAACCGCGACCACTTTCTTCCTCTCCTCCGGCGACAGCACCTTCGCCGCACCGGTGGCCATGCCGATGGAGGCGCCCATGCAGACGCAGGTGTCCATGGCGGAAAGCGGCGGCATGAAGCCCAGGGTGTAGCAGCCGATGTCGCCGGAAACGTAGGCTTTCAGCTGGTTCAGGGTGTAGAACACGCCACGGTGCGGGCAGCCCGGGCACATGTTGGGGGGACGCCCCGGGAGCTTCTCCACGGCGGCCTGGGCGTTTTCGGGGAGCCCGAACGCCTTCCTGACCCGCCCCGGGGTGAGCTCACCGCAGATCGAGATGATCTCCTTGCCGATGACCGGGATGCCGATCGCCTTCACCTGCTCCTCGATGAACGGGTCCAGCTCCTCGACCACGTAAAGCTTCTCCACCTTGGCGGCGAATTCGCGGATCAGGTCGAAGGGAAGCGGGTGCACCATGCCGAGCTTCAAGACGGAAGCCTCCGGCAGCGCCTCGCGCACATGCTGGTAACTGATGCCGGCGGTGATCACGCCGACCTTGGCATCGCGCATCTCGACGCGGTTGATGGGCATGTTGCAGCCGTCCTTGGAGAGCTGGACGGTGCGGTCCTCGACCACAACGTGGCGCACGCGCGCGTTGCCGGGCAGCATGACGAACTTGGCGGCGTTTTTCTCGATCTTCGCCTCGCGGACCTGGTCGGTGCGCTCGCCAAGGTTCACCACCGACTTGCTGTGCGAGATGCGGGTCGTCGTGCGCAGCAGGACCGGCGTGTCGTACTTCTCGGAAATCTCGTAGGCCAGCTTGGTGAACTCCAGGCACTCCTGCGAGTCGCCGGGCTCGAGCATCGGAACCTTGGCGAACTTCGCGTAGTTGCGGCTGTCCTGCTCGTTCTGGGATGAATGCAGCTCGGGATCGTCGGCGCAGACCAGCACCAGGCCGCCGTTGACGCCGGTGTAAGAGAGCGTAAAGAGAGGGTCCGCGGCGACGTTGACGCCGACATGCTTCATGGTGACCAGGCTCCTGGCGCCGACGAAGGAGGCGCCGATCCCCACTTCGAGGGCGACCTTCTCGTTGGTGGCCCAGGAGGAGTCGATCTCCCGATAGCGGATGGTGTTTTCCAGGATCTCCGTGGAAGGGGTGCCGGGATAGGCACAGGCAACTTTGACGCCTGCCTCGTACGCGCCTCTGGCAATGGCTTCGTTGCCGGAAAGTATTTCCTTCATGGGTTGCGTGTCCTCTGTGTATTAATGTGAGAGTCGGCGAAATATACCCGAGTATTGCCCGCGCTGTCAACTTGTTTATAGGAGCAAGTTAATCGCTATAACCAGTATTTATGCAGGTTTAGCAGGTGATGACGCGATGGAGCCGGGCGCCGGTGACAGTTTTCGAAGAGGCGACGGAGGTCATGTTTACTGCCAGCTTGAACATCGTTTTGACAAGCCGAAACAACGACCAGACACGGGGCCATAGTTGTCCGGGCCGGGAGATCAAAGAGAGCTTTGTCGTGGTGGAGAATCAGGTATAATTGGCGGGTTGTTTTTCGGGCTACAGACCAAGGAGGTTCAACGTGGGTTTCATAGTGAAGTGGCTGGTACATGCAGTTGCGATCGTCATAACCGCCTATCTCTTGCCGGGGGTGCGCCTGTCCGGGTTCGGCGCGGCGCTGATCACGGCGCTGGTGCTCGGCCTCATCAACACCTTCATCAGGCCGCTGTTGATGCTGCTCACCCTGCCGATCAACATACTGACCCTGGGGCTGCTCACCTTCGTGATCAACGCGCTGCTCATCATGCTGACCAGCGCCCTGGTACGCGGCTTCACGGTGGACGGGTTCTTGTGGGCGCTTTTGTTCAGCCTGGTGCTGTCGGTGGTCAACTTCCTTTTGAATGCGATCTTCTAGAGCGGTTCGCCCATCAGCAGGCGATTCTTGGGCGTGATGTCGAGCGGGATGGTCTGGGTGTAGACCCGGTACCCTTGCGAGCGCAGCCAGGCGGCCCGGGTGACGTCAACCGCCAGGGGGCCGTCCACCCAGCCGGAAACGCCGCCGTCGTCGCAACTGCGCAGGTCATGGCAGCAGGGGAGCACCGCCACCCGGCAGCGGGCGGCGGCAGCTTTAGCCAGGATGAGGTCGGTGAGTGAGCCGCAGGCGTGTGCGGAAACGACGATGTCATCCGGGCGCAGTTCGACCAGGTTCAGGTCCTGCTCCAGGAGGGAGAACCGCTCGGCTGCGGCGGGCCATTCCGCCCGGATCTCGGAAGCAAGCCGGGCGGCGCTTTGCGGGATGCGCAGATCGACGCCGATCCCTTCATGAAGCTCGCGGTCCAGGACGAGCAGCACCTGCGCCAGCAAACCGTGTCCCGCCGCCAGGTCCACCACCCGGCCACCGCGAAAGCGGCGGTGCACCCGGCGCGCCACCTCCCACGCCTCGTAAAGTTCCTTGCGCGGCAGGCATCCCGCCCGGCATACGGCGCAGGCGATGCGGTCAAAGAGGGTGTTGCCGGGAAAGTGCGGCAACAGGTGGGTGGTCAGTCGGTTTTTGGAGGATCGATCCATATCTGAAGTTCCTTCCGCTCTCCTCCCCCACCGGGAGAGGGGGCGGGGGTGAGGGCGCGGCACCATCGCCTCACCCGCCTTTCGGGCACCCTTTCCCAGGAAGAGAGGGTACTAAATCTCGGAGGCATCCATGGGAGTTGGCAGGATCCGCGTCGGCACCTGCTCCTGGACTGAAAGCAGCCTCATCGAAAGCGGCGCCTTCTATCCCCACGGCGCCGCTACTCCCAAGGCCCGCCTGAAATTCTACGCCCGCCGGTTCGACACCGTCGAGATCGAAAGTTCCTACTACCAGATCCCGTCACTGGAGATGGCGCAGGCCTGGGCCGAGCGCACGCCGCCTGGGTTCCTGTTCCATGTGAAAGCCTTCGGCGCCCTCACCGGTCACAATATCGACCCGCGCCGGTTGCCGGAGGAGCTGCGCGCCATGCTGGCGCCCGGGGATCTGGCCCGGGAGGACCTGCACGTGGCCGAGCCGGCCATACTCAGGGCCATGGCCCAGGCGCTGCTGACAGCCCTGGAGCCGCTTAGACAGGCGCGCAAGATGGGGTTCATCATCTTCCAGTTCCCACCCTGGTTCGGGTACAAGAAGGCGAACCTGGATTACCTGCGCTACTGCAAGGAGCTGATGGCGGGAGTCCCCATCGCCGTCGAGTTTCGCCACGGCAGCTGGTTCACCGCCCAGCACCGGGACGAAGTGTTTGCCTTCCTCAAGGAGCACAAGATCACCTACATCACCTGCGACGAGCCGCAGTTCGGCAACCTCTCCACCGCCCCCTTCCATCCCGCCGCCACCACCGGCATCGCCTATCTCAGGCTGCACGGCAGAAACGGCGACAGCTGGCACAGCGAAGTCCCCGCTGACGAGTACCTCTACCCGGAAGCGGAGCTGAAGGAGATCGCGGCGCACGCTTTGCGCCTGAGCGAGAGCGCGCGAACCACGTTCATCATGTTCAACAACTGCCGCTGCGGCTATGCGGCACAAAACGCACTGGAGATGCGCCGGTATTGTCAGGCGACGAAGTTCGACGTCGGCGCCGGGGCGGAAAAATCGGGCGAATGATTATTCGCCCCTACAAGACCGAGCCTTCCCGTCCACGGTAGGGGTGAATAAATATTCGCCCCCCCATACCCAAGGCAGCACGCCCCTCGCCAAGACGGATGCTGAAACTTCCCACGGGCGGAAAAAAGAAAAATGCCCGAAGAGCGCCCCCGGGCATCTATCTTCCCCCTACTTCTGCGGCGCCTCTATTCGGCCCGCGCCCCCAGCAGATCGTTCACCACCACCCCCGCCATGGTCAGCCCGAAGATGGAGGGGATGAAGGAAACGCTGCCGAGGATCACGCGGCGGTGCTCGCAGGAGAACTTCTGATCGTCCTTGTTGGGACAGATGCAGTTTCCCTTGCAGCCGCCGTCCTTCCCCGCCTGCTCGCGGTACTCCTCAGTCGAGAAGACAACCTTCACCCCGCTCTCTATCCCCTGCTTTTTCAAAAGCTTGCGCACCGAACGCGCCATGCGGCACTTGTGCGTCTGCGAGATATCGGCCACCCCGATCTTAGTCGGGTCGAGCTTCGCCGCGGCACCCATGCTGGAGATGATAGGGATGTCCTTTTCGCGGCAGGTGCGGATCAGGTGCAGCTTGCTGGTGATGTGGTCGATGGCGTCGACCACGTAGTCGTAGTGATCGTGCAGCAGGAAGTCGCTGTTCTCGGCGGAATAGAAATCGTGATAGGGTACGATCTCCGCCTGCGGATTGATCAGGCGCATGCGTTCGGCCATGACCATGGCCTTGGCCTTGCCCACGGTGCCGTCCATCGCGTGCAGCTGACGGTTCACGTTGGTCAAGCAGATCTCGTCGAAGTCGACGATGACCAGGCGCCCGATCCCGGCACGAGCCAGGGCTTCGGCGGCGTAGCTCCCTACCCCGCCCAGGCCGAAGATGGCGACGGTGGAGTTTTTGAGTTTGTCGAGTCCAGCAGGTCCAATGAGGAGTTCGGTACGGGAAAAACGGTGCAGATGGGACATGTTTCCTTTGCCTTTGACGCTTTTGCGGGGATGGTGACGGCAAAGTATCTCATAGATGGGGCGTATCTTGGAAGCGAAAAGGGGACTGGCTCCGAAGGTGCCTGTCCCCTTTTTAACTTTTGCTCTTTATCACTTCCCCCTGCCGACTATCAGCGGCGGGGCAGCGGGTTTCCCGACTCGGTCCGTATCCGTTCGAACCCTTCCTGCCGGGCGACTTCTTCATCGTAGGTATAAAAAATGGCGTAGGTGCTCCCTACGCCATGCGGGTCCAGCTGTATTCCCTTTTCTTCCCACTGCTTGAAGAGCTCCAGGCTCTCCTCGAAATTGCGGATCAGGTCGTGATGGTCTTCGCACCGACCGCGGTGAACTTGATCTGATGAACATGCTCGTAGCGCACCCTTTGCATAGCCACCTCCACCCCGCCGCATTAGCACCCGCAAATTGTAGCGTGGATCACGCGGCTGGCAATTGGGGTATGGCGCTACTGCATCTTCTGGTACAGGTGATCGGCATCGGTGTCCGTTATGTTGATTCCCGCCTGATCGAGGATCTCACCCGTCATCCGCCAGAGTTGCGTGATGGAGTTGTTGTAGTCGACCACGGCCTGGATCTGGTTCCCCTTGGCGGCCACCAGGTCGTTCTCCACGTCGAAGACGTCCTTGGTCGTGGCAAGGCCGACATCGTGGCGCTTCTGGAAGGCGCGCAGCCGGTCCTCGGCGTAGGCTTTGCCGCGCGCGGTCACGTCGAGCTGCGCATAGCTAGCGGCTACCAGGCGCAAGGCGGCCTTCACGTCCCTGATCACACCTGATTCGAGGCTTTGCAGCTGGGTCTGGGCCTGCTCCAGGGCGAGCTTCTTCCTGATGTAGTCATTCTCGGCGGCACGGTTGCCCAGCGGGTAGCTGAATTGAAGCCCCACTCCCCAGCTCGGTTCATCGATGGTCGCCGTTTTCTCGAGTCCGCTCAGGAAGCGGCGGTCGAAGCCGCCGGTGCCGACGCTCGCGTTGAGCGTCAGGTTGGGCAGGGTCTGGTTCTTGGCCACCCGCTGCTGCAGGTCGTTGATCTTGATGGCATCGCGCTGCGCGGCAAGCTCCGGCCGGTTGCCGAGCGCATCGTCCAGCGCCTGTTCCTCGGAGAGGTTGTAGGTTCCGCGGAACGGCTCGTCGGCCAGAACGACATCGGCAGCGGCGGGGATCTGCAGTTCCACGCGCAGCACGTCGGACTGGTCCCGCACCGCCCGCTCCGCGTCGATGACCTGCTTCTCCCGGGTAGCGACCTGGAACTCGGAGTTCAAGAGCTCGTACGCCGGGAGCACCCCGGCCTTCACGCGTCCCTGGTCGTCCTGCAGGATGCGCTTGGCCAGCGCGAGCGAGGTGCGGCGCACCTCGAGCACCTCGATCAGGTTGTAGAGCTGGAAGTAGTCGTTGCGCACCTTGGCGACGGTGTCGCTCAGCCGGGTCCTGAAGACGTTCATGGTCTCCCCCTTGGTGAACCGGGAGACGTTGATGGCCAGGTCGGTGTTCTCCTGCCCGAATCCCCTGAGCAGCGGCTGCTGCAGGGAAAGGTCGATGGCGTTGGAGTAGTATTTGGCCGAATTGCTGATCCAGCCGCTCTGGGCGGTCGCGCCGACCACGGTGCCGGTGGGCAGGAGCTGGCTTATCCCGGCGCTCGCGGTGACCTGGTCGACCGCCTGCGGCCTGAAGGTCAGGACGTTGTTGCTGTTGTTGCGCTCATAGTTGATCCCGAGGGTAAGCAGCGGATCGTAGATCCCAAGGTTGCGCCGGACGTCGGCTTCGGCCATGGCGGGGTTGTAGAGCTCCACCTTGAGGTCGAGGTTTTTCTCCAGGGCCATCTTGATGGCGTCCTTGACCGTCAGGTTGATGGTGGTCTGCGCGAAAGCCGAGGTGGCGGCGCCGAGCACCAGGCCAAGGGAGAGGGCCAGCGCGGTGTTCTTGTTTCTCTTCATGGGCGATCCTTTCGACTGCTAGTTGAACGTTACTCGTATCTCAGTGCGTCGATCGGGTTGAGCGACGCCGCCTTGCGCGCCGGGTAAAAGCCGAAGAAGACCCCGACCCCGGCCGAGAAGGCAAAGGCGATGATGATGGTGTTGACCGAGATCAGGGTGGGCCAGCCGATGAAGCTCGCCACGAGCTTCGCCCCCGCCACCCCCAGCAGCATGCCGATCACCCCGCCGCAGGTGGTAAGGAGCACGGCCTCGGTCAGAAACTGCAGCAAAATGTCGCGCTTCTTGGCGCCGATGGCGATGCGGATGCCGATCTCGCGGGTTCTCTCGGTGACCGAGACCAGCATGATGTTCATGATGCCGATGCCGCCGACCACCAGCGATATCGAGGCCACCGCGCCGAGCAGGATGGACATGACCCTGGAGGACTGCTCGGTGACCGCGAGGAGCTCGGAGAGGTTCCTGATGGTGTAGTCGACCTCGCGGTTGGGACCGATCCGGTGGCGCTGGTTCAACAGCTCGGTCACCTCGTCCTGGGCCTTGTCCAGCACCTCGGCATCCTTGGCCTGCACCATGATCGAGCCGACCACGTTGGGAAACTGGCTTCCCAAAAGCTTCCTCTGCGCGGTCCTGAGCGGCACGTAGATCACGTCGTCCTGGTCCTGCCCCTGCGGCGACTGCCCTTTCTTGCCCAGGAGCCCGACGACGGTGAAGGGTATCTTCTTGATCCTGATGATCTTGCCGACCGGATCGGTGCCGCCGAAGAGGTTATCAGCGACGGTCTGGCCGATCAAGCAATTCTTGGTGGCGCCGTCGACATCGGACTGGGTTATGTTGCGGCCGGCGACGATGGTCCAGTCGCGCACGTCGACCATCTCCGGCGTCACACCGTAGACCACGGTGGACCAGTTCTGGTTGCCATACACGACCTGGCCGGAGCCGCGCACGTTGGGGGCGACCGCCGCGACCGACGGACATTCGGCCTTGATGGCCCGGGCGTCGTCGTAGGTGAGCGTCTGGGTGCCGCCGGAGCCGGAACGCATGCCGCCGGAGGTGACCGACCCGGGGAGCACCAGGAGCAGGTTCGAACCGATGCTGGAGATCTGGTCCGAGATCATCTTGCTGGCGCCGGAGCCGATGGCGACCATGGCGATGACCGCGGCGATGCCGATGATGATGCCGAGCATGGTGAGCAGCGCGCGCATCTTGTTGACGCGCAGGGCGCGCAGGGCTATGAGCAGGCTTTGGTAAAGCGTCGTCATGGGTGCGCCACCTCCGCGGGGAGAGCGGCGCTCTTCGCCTGGTGGGGTTGGTCTGAGATGACCTCGCCGTCGCGAAAGATGATATGCCGGCTGGTGAACTCGGCGACGTCGGGTTCGTGGGTGACCATGATGATGGTGATTCCCTGCCGGTTCAGTTCCTGGAAGATGGACATGATCTCGATGGTGGTCCTGGAATCGAGGTTACCGGTGGGCTCGTCGGCCAGGATGATGGAGGGGCGATTCACCAGGGCCCGGGCGATGGCGACGCGCTGCTGCTGGCCGCCCGAGAGCTGGTTCGAGTAGTGCCCCTCCCTGCCGGCCAGCCCCACCCGCTCGAGCGCTTCCAGCGCGCGCGTCCGGCGCTCGGTCGCGGGAATCTGGGCGTAGACCAGCGGCAGCTCGACGTTCTGCCGCGCCGTGGTGCGCGCCAGCAGGTTGAACCCCTGGAAGACGAAGCCGAGCTTCTTGTTGCGCACCTCGGCCAGGGCGTCGGCTGAAAGCCTCCCGACATCGACCCCGTCGAGGAAATAGCTGCCCCGCGTCGGAACGTCCAGGCACCCCAGGATGTTCATGCAGGTGGACTTGCCGCTGCCGGAGGCGCCCATGATGGAAACGAACTCGCCGCGCTTGACGGTGAAGGAGACCCCCTTCATCGCCTCGACGCGCTCCTCTCCCATGGTGTAGATCTTGACGACGTCGCTGAGCCGAACTACCTCGTCCATTTAGAACCTCGGCCCCATGGGGGACCCCATGCCGTTTTTCTTCTTATCCTGGCTCACCTGCTCCACGATGACGTCATCGCCTTCCTTCAGGTTGCCGGAGAGCACTTCGACGAAGCTGCCGTCGCTGATGCCGGTGGTGATGGCGACCGGCACCGGTTTCCCCTCGGCGTTGAGGGTATAGACCTTCTGGCCGCCGTCCTTGCCTCCGGGCCTCCCCTTGGGGCCGGTACCGGCGCCGTGTCCACCCCCGCTGCCGGTCATGCTGCCGGGGCCGCCCTTCGCGGATGCGCTCTTCTCCTTGTCGGAACGCGGCTTGAAGCGGAGCGCGGCGGCCGGGACCTTGAGGAGGTTGTCCTTTCTCAGAGTCTCAACGATGACGTTGGCCGTCATCCCCGGCTTTAGTTTCAGCTCCTTGTTGTCCACCGCGATGACCGTGACGTAGGTGACCACGTTCTGGGTCACCACCGGTGCGTTCCTGATCTGCACCACGGTCCCCTCGAACTGGCGATCCGAATAGGCGTCCACCGTGAAGGTCGCTTTCTGACCGACCTTCAGCTTGCTGATGTCCGATTCGTCCACGCTGGTGTCAATCTGCATCTTGGTGAGGTCCTGGGCGATGGTGAAGAGGGTCGGCGTCTGGAAGGAGGCGGCGACGGTCTGCCCAACGTCCACGTTGCGGGAGACGACGGTGCCGTCCACCGGCGACCTGATGGTGGAATAGTTTAGGTTGGTTTCGGCCTGCTTTAGGGCGCCGCGGGTCTGCATCACGGCCGCCTCGGCCGCCTTCACGCCGGTGAGCGCCGAGTCATAGGCGGTCTGGGCCGCGTCGAGGTCGCTCTGTGCGATGATCCCTTCCTTCAAGAGTTCCCTGTTGCGCCCGAGCGTCCTCTTGGCGTCGGCCAGGGTCACCTTGGCCTTGGCGAGACTCGCCTCGGCGTTTAAGGCATTGCCTCGCGACTGCTGCACCGCGGAGTTGAACAGCGCCGGGTCGATCTGCGCGATCGGCTGCCCCTTCTTCACAGGGGAGTTGAAGTCGACGTAGAGTTTCGCGATGGTCCCCGAGACCTGCGTACCGACCTGGACGGTGACCACCGCGTTCAGGGTGCCGGTGGCGGAGACCGTGGAGGTGATGGCGCCGCGCTCGACCTTCTGGGTCTTGTACTGCGCTTTCGGGGGTTCTTTGAAGTAGAAGTAGCCGGCCACTCCCAGAACGGACAATAGTATGACGGCGCCTACAATTCTTTTCACGAGTACACCTCTTGGTTGATTCTTGAGACTGTCCTTGCACAGCCTATTGAGGGCAGCAGTCTTGTGGCAGGGTACCTGCTAAATGTGCAAGAAAGATGAAACGGGTAACATTTGTGCAACACAATGGCAAATCGTCACTTTAACCATGGATGGACCAGCGGTCAATGAAAATTATCTATGGCAACTACGCGCAAAAGCCTCGCCGATCTCATATCACATTTGACACCACTAATCACCCCTGTACAATTGATCAGTGTTTTGCGGAACAGCTGCAAATGATCAACACTACATGAAAAAGGAGAGACAAATGACCGCGTTCACGGCAAAAGACTACTCCCAGCTGATCGGCATGCCCGGTTTCAGCGAAGCGCTCCTCAACAACCATTTCACCCTGTACCAGGGGTACGTGAAAAACAGTAACGCCCTCGACGAGCAGCTCATGCAGCTGCGCAAGGACGGCAAGGGTTCCGACCCGACCTTTGCCGAGCTGAAAAGACGTTTCGGGTGGGAGTTCAACGGCATGAGGCTGCACGAACTCTACTTCGAGAACCTGGGTGGAAACCACCCGATCAACCAGGATGGCAGGTTGGCGGCCCGGTTGCATCAGGACTTCGGAAGCTATGACGAGTGGGTCCAGGACTTCAAATCGGTGGGGGCAATGCGCGGCATCGGCTGGGCCATCCTTTACCAGGACGTCCACAGCGGCAGGCTGATGAACTGCTGGATCAACGAGCACGATGTCGGTCATCCCGCCTGCTGCGTGCCGATCCTGGTGATGGACGTCTTCGAGCACGCCTTCATGACCGATTACGGGCTCAAGCGCGCCGACTACATCAACTCCTTCTTCCAGAATATCGAGTGGACCAAGGCAGAGGAGCGGATGCAGATCTAGTTGCGCCTGCTGCAGAGCGCGCAATAGAAAAGGGCCCCCTCCGGAGCAGGGGGCCCTTTTCTATTCAAGTAAATGCCAATTTCGTGAAATCCCCGATACCCTTGCCTTATGAAACAAGACCAAAGCGGCGTGAAGTGGTATGCCGGTTCGTTAGATCGGCATACCGGATCAAGCAAAGTGGTATGCCTGTTTTGCATTTAGGCGGTTGAGAGCTGCGCTAGCGGTGGCAGGCCGCGCAGAACCGATCATCGGTGCCGGCTAGTTGGCAACCGCAGGAAGCACAGGCGTTGTCCCATTCCGGATGCCCCGCCTCCGCCGCCCGTTTCTTCGCCTCCAACCGCCTTACCTCCGCTTCCATCTCCTCGTTGTACTGCATCTCGAACATGCTATCCCCTATTCCCTTTCAATGAATTACCTTTACCGAGCGTGCCTTGCCGACATCTCCCCGGACACTGGTGTACAACTCCCGGTCCTTGAGCACCGGCAACGAGAAGTCGCCGTCGATGTGCCAGCGGTCCTTCAGGTAGAACCACGGCGCCAGGCTGGAAAGCCGGTAACCGGCAGAGACCTCGATCTTTTCGGATGTAAGATCACCTATCGACAACCCCTTCTTGCCAGCGGTCACGGTGTGGCTGCCGCTGAAGGGCAAGGCGCCGGCGTCGCTGAAATCCCATTGCACCACCTGGCGCTGTTCGCCATCGGCCAAGTCATGGCAAGAGGCGCAGGGGCGGCTTTTCCCGTACTTGTGGGACACCTTGTCCATCTGGATCCAGAGCAAGGCCCGGTTGTTCTCGGGGAGGCCGCCGAAGAGACCGACATAGCCAAACGCATCATCGGTGCGCTGCAGGTCGGGCAGGTCGGCGGGCCATCGCCAGTGCAAGCCGGGCTTCAGCGAGGACTCCTTCTGGTTCAGGACCGCCATCGGAAACGGTTTCACCGGAATCCAGCGCCCTTTCTGGTCGCGGATCAGGATCGGCTCCTTCATGATCCCGTAATATTCCTTGTACTTGAAGTACGGGGTCTCCGTGCCCGCAAGCTTTCCCGGCCCCCAGTAGGTCCCCTGGTATCCCGAGACGTTCTGGATGTGGCATGCCTCGCAGGCGAGCGACTTGTGCAGCGACCTCTGGTGGCTGGCGAGTTGCCGCTCGTGACACTTGTCGCAGCGCCCCTGCCGCTTGATCATGGCGTGCCCCAATTCACGGTTGGATCCGCTGTTCTCGTGGCAGTCCAGGCAGCCGACCTTCTTCACCTGGTGGATGTCCGGCTCCATCCCCTCAGGGTTGGCGTAGCTCCCACCGAAATAGCCGGCGCCGCGGCGGCGCTCCTCGGGACCGGCATGGCAGATCTGGCCGCGGCCGCCACCATAGCAGCTCTCCGGCTTCGGCACCCGGTTGAAGGTGTGCATCCCTGCCCTGGGGTTGGCCGCATGCCGCGGCTGCGGATCGTAATGGCAATCGAGACACCCGACGTGGCAGGTGTTGCAGCTGCGCTGATTGAGAGCGCTTTGCTCCCTGGAAAAAGAAACGGCCGTGCTGGGGGCGATTTTCTCGTAGTTGCCGTCAAACCACGCGCCGCAGTTATGCGGGCCGCGCTGCGGGTCGGTCCAGCTCTGGTAGCGGCTCTGCTTGCCGTTTTGCCCCATCGTGCTCCGGGTGAACTCCGAAAACTCCTTGGCGTGGCAGGAACCGCAGGTCTTCTCGATGGTGACGAAATCCTGGGAAAGGGTGTCCCGGCGCTTGTCCTGGTAGAGCACCAGGGCCACATCCGGGTCGATGACGGTCTTCCCGTTCTTGACAACCTGGTTCTTGATGCGGGTCATCGGATTGCCGGTCAGTTCCAGGGGAGCCACCCGCTCGGCCGTCTGGGCCAGCAGTCCCTTCTTGTGTACCAGCTGCAGTCGTCCCATGCCGAGATGGGCGGCGTTACGCTCCGGGCTGGCAGGGTCACCGAGATGGCAATCGACACACCCCGCGCTCATCCCCGACTGCCGTGTGACCTCCTCTACCGTGACCGCCATGTGCGGAAAACCGAGAGACGTCATCTTGGCGCGATTGCCGTGACAGTCCGTACAGGAGTCCGTTGCCCGGGCCGGGACAACGAGGGTGAAAAGGAGCAAAAGAGCTGGCAGCAGCAGGGAAAGAAAGCAGCGGCAGCGGCGCAGCAGGGTTACAGCACTCTTCCGGCCAGGAACATGTTTCTCCATCTCCCCCTCCTCCTTGCTAGATCACTCACCGGTTGTGGGTAACATAGATCAGCTTGCTCGTATCGAAGCCAAGTGAAGCAGCCTTTGCAACGAGACGATCTTTGACCGAAGCTTCCATCTCAGGGGTTCGTGACAGGATCCACAGGTAGTTCGTGTTCGGCCCGCAGACCAGAGAGTATTGATAGTTCTCCTGGTCGAGGTCAAATATAACATACGAACCGTAAAAGGGGCCGAAGAAGGAAACCTTAAGGTATCCTTTGTCAGCACCGTCTGCGAAATATGCCTTGCCGGTTGCTTCCTTCCACCTGTCTTCTTTCGCCAGGTAGCCGCGGTTGATTACCTTGAGGCCTCCATCCTCCCGCAGGCTGTATTCCGCAGATACCCAGCTCAAGCCCCGTTCAAAAGAGTGATCGAGACGGGCGACTTCGTACCATTTCCCCAGGTACTTCCGCACGTCGAAGTTATCGACCGGCTTGACCCGCTCAGGTATCCCCATGCACCCTGACAACAAAAGCGTCAACCACAACGATAATTTTTTCACGCCGCCTCCCTCCGGGTACAGCTTCAAGGTCTTTGACAGTGCCGACAGCTTAGCCGGACTCCGTTTCTGTGTGACGAGAAGATACGATGACTCCCCAGATGATGGCTGCTGCCATCACGGCACCCCCGGCGACGAAGAAGAATCTGCCGATAGAATGGTCCCAGGTAAGCATTCCAAGCTTCCCCAGCATCACCTCCCAGTCGTGATAATCCTCCACCTCGCTCCCCGTCACGCCCCCAAGGAGCGGGAGCTCTCCGGCACGGGCGTCGTCCGCATAGGGAGCGACATCCGCCATGCTCTCTCCGAGCCACCACACGCCCACCGCTGCGGCGTAGCGGTCGCAGCGCCTGTAAAAGGAGATCGCCACCACCGCCGGAACCAGAAGCTGCATGATCGTGCCGCCGGCGACCTGGAGAAAGCGACCGAAAGGTGAAAAAAGGATATGCCCCGCCTCATGAAAGGGGAGATTGACGAGGTGCAGGAACGTTTCGCCGACGTAATTGGAGGCAATGGGATGTATCAGTATGCGAAAACCATAGAACGCGATGAGAGCGAGGAATGCATATCGCGCCACGACAACGCCAGAGGCGGCAGGCCCGCCTGCGACAGCGGCGGGCACGGACCGGGCGACTTCAGGCTGCGCTGACGTTTGGTTGGAATGCTGCCGCACCTTGGCGAAGATGACCCCGCACCTCGGGCAGCTGTCACTACCAAGCGGTCGCGGTGCGGAACACTTAGGGCAAACCGTCTGTGCCGTGCTTGCCTCTGATGACGTCATGACTCTTCTCCCTTGGCAGAAAATAGCCATCGTTGCACTAGTCTTGTGTAGCGAGGCATTACCACGTACACCATAAGAAAAACAACCAGTCCAGTTACTGCCAATGTTGCGAATAACCGGTTATCAGGAACGTGAAGGTAATGCATAACTGGATAAACGACCAGCGGCATACCCAACGCTAGAGGATAGATAGCTGACCATGTAACCAGAAACTGTTTCCAGCGCACCGGTATCTTGGCTTTCGCCCCCATTGGTGTAAACCAGAAATCCAGCCCGCTACTGATAAAAAAATCATCGTCGGTCACAAAGAGAGGCCGAACCTGTTTAATAAGACGGGCGCGAGTCGGTGATTCCATCCACTCCCGCAAGTGCACCTCGGTATCGAATCGGATTATGACGGTATAGGTTTCCGTCAAGCCTGGTATTGGTCGAACGATATGCCAGTCCAAATAACCTGGCGAAGCCTTGCAAAGAGGCGCAATCTCCTCAAGCCACCTTTCGTATTCTGTCTGCTTGTTTTCGCGCAACCTATGAGTGATAACTACCGTCGCGCCCTCGGCAGTTTTTGTAACAGCGGGGACCTCTGTGCTCATTGGGTTATCCCTCTCTTCATGACTGCGCCCACCGGCTATTGGCTGACCGACTGAGCTTCACGGAGATGTGTCCAGCCAGGTGTCATGTCCTCGACTCCAGAAACTCGTTCAATCCTCGTCCAGCAACTCTTCATCGATGGTCCGCGTCTTCATGTTCCTGACCACGAAGGCGTCCTATGGGACAAGTCGAACAGTCGCTCCGCGAGATTATCACGCAGGTTAGCTTCGATCAATGTAATATTCCTCGTTGAGATATAGGCCTCCTGCAATAACCTGTGAAGAGCTGAAAACAAGGGGAGAAACCGAGGATCCGTCTCGCAGAGCAGGCTGTCCAATGGTATGCCGCAGTCTTGGGCTTCTCCACCAGCGGAAGCAGATCGACAGCCAGGCGGAGAAGTGGCAAGTGGAGGAGTTCTTGGCCGGGGGGCCAGTCCGGCGCTACAAGATGGCAGCACTGGAGACCAGGAGCCCACAGAGCGCCATCACCAAGCGAAGCAATGATCGTGCTCGCGGCATGGAAAAAACAAAAGGCTTAGCCCTTTAAGAGCTAAGCCTTTTGAATCTTGTTATGGTACCGGAGGCCGGCCACTGAAATCCAGCCAAGCTGCTGTAAACATAACCCTTTCACCAGCCACTCCGGCCAGATACCGCAAATAATACCTTATAGAGTTTCACCCACTTTCAGTTTTTCGAACCCGAAAGCGGGAACCGGGCATGCATGCAACTACTAGGTAATACGTAATAAAAGCTCTCACGTCGTCAAAACTCCACCAATAATACCATTAAAGCGTTCTACCTCTTCGCTCACTAAGCCTCCATCATCATAGTACTATACGCGTTTAAGGCAATAGTTGAATACTTTTTATTTACACTGCTGATCTCGTCTTGCGTTGTGCATTTTTTTAATGCGTCTAAATAGTCCGCCCATACCTGCATCATATGGCGCCGCTGCGGGAGAAACGTCGTCCGGTTGTACGCGACCCCGTTGGGGTCTTTCACTGCATGTGCAAGCTGGTGTTCAATGATGTCAACCCTAAATAACAAGACTTCAGCTAGGATCGTCCGCGCCATGGCACGGAACCCATGACCGACAATATCGTCCTTCGTGTAGCCCATGCTTCGTAGTGCTGCATTAACAGCATTATCACTCATGCAGTTAAGCGATGAACGCCTACCTGCAAAAACATACTTGCCATGCCCTGTCAAAGTGTGAAGCTCATGAAGGATCGCAATGGCCTGACGCGACAAGGGAACTGTATGTGCCACCTTCATCTTCATCTTTTCGGCTGGGACGTTCCACTGTTCCTCGACAAAGTCTATCTCTGTCCATTCCGCCTTCCGCAGTTCTCCCGGCCTGATAAAGAAAAGGGGGGCAAGCTTTAGGGCGCATTTGACGACAAAAGAACCTTGATAACCGTATATCGTCCGCATAAGAGGTGCGACCTTCTTTGGATCGGTAGGGGCCGCGAAATGTCCATTCTTGACAGGAGGAAGCGCGTCACGCAGTTCGGGCACCGGGTTCCGCTCGGCGCGCCCTGTAGAAACGGCATAGCGGAAGACTTGCCCACAGGTGCACTTTGCCTTGTGCATTATCTCCAAAGACCTCGTTTCGATTTGGCACAAGACCTTCAGCAATTCAGGAGGTTTGATTTCACCGATAGGGCGCTGGCCTAGCGAAGGGAAAACATCTTTTTCAAGACCTGCAAGTTTCCGAGCACCGTGAGTCGGTGTCCACTTCGATTTGAAGCGTTCAAACCATTCTCGTGCCACTGCCTCAAAGGTGTTGGTATAAGCTTCCAGTTTCTTCTTCTTCTTCTCCTTCTTTACCTGACCGGGATCTAGGCCAACAGCAAGCAGCTTCTTGGCTTCATCCCTCTTCTCCCGCGCAGCCTTCAAGGAAACTGCAGGATAAGCCCTGAAGGACAAAACCTTTTGCTTCCCATCGAACCGATACTGCATCTGCCATAATTTACCACCAGAGGGCGTGACCAAAAGGTACAGGCCGTATCCGTCTGCCAATTTGTACGCTTTATCTCTGGCCTTGGCGTTGTCTATCTTGAGAACCGACAGTTGCGGAATGCGCTTAGGCATGGGATTCTCCCTGTGGTCGCAGTCACTTTTTCTGCCGTTGGTGGTATATTTCCGACGGCTTCAGGTTTTGATGGTATCTGTTAGCCCTTGGTGGTATGACAGCTTCTCCTTTTTGATGGTACCGCCTGCCCCACAACCAGAGACTCAAATCTCCATAGGCCTATTTGCCGTCTCCTTCACAACGTCCAAATAGTCTCCTAGTTTCTGCATCATTTCGCGCCGTTCGTCAAAATACTTCGGCCAGCCCCCTAAGTATTTCATCTGGCGGCCAGTCGCATACCCGAGCTGGCACCTTATTACCTCAGCACTGAAGCTCAATACTTCGTAAAGGATTCCTGCCGCCATGTGCCGGAGACCGTAAGCTGTAATTTCCATCCCCATGCGATTCAAGGCGAAATTAATTGCGCCTGCCCCGATACAGCGATCCGCTGACTTTGGACTGGCAAATAGATACCTGCTATGTCCGGTAATGGCGCGGAGTTCCCGCAGGATCGCGATGGCCTGATGCGACAGCGGGACAATGTGTGGCCCTCTCGCCTTCATCTTGTGGGCTGGAATGATCCAATTTTCCTCTACAAAGTCGATTTCTGCCCATTCGGCATGGCGGAGTTCATTTGGCCTGACCATCAGAAGAGTGCCCAGCTTCATGGCGCACTTCACAACAAACGCCCCCTTGTAGCCATCTATGGCGCTGAGCAGAGAGGCGATCTCCTGGGGATCCGAGAGGGCCTTGAAACGTTTATGTTTGGACGGTGGTTGCGGAATACGCTTGGGCATAGAATTCTCCGTTGTGGTCGCAAGCCAGATTTCTGGCTATACTCCGAGACTGCTCTGCTTGGTTGATGTGGATCGTCGAGTGTTTTATTTCCTTTTTCGACTGCGAGATCAGTGGGTTTTGCAATGGCCATGTTTTGGTCGCCTTTAAGCGTCTCACTAAGAAGTTGAGTCTCCCTCAGGGGTCCAAGTTCCGTTGACAACGGCAATGATGGACGACTCGTCCCAAACTCTTGTCCTCTCGGTAAGCAGCCGGCCGGGCGGAAACTTGCGGGATTTGATCCCCGCGTACCAAGTAGTCCGGCTTACAGGCACCATAGACAGAACTTTTTTTAACCTTAATAACCGCTCTGACATTTGCCCCTCCTTTACGGGAAGCGACCCGTGCGTGGTTGTAATTCCGCAAAACGCTGGCAAATCATTAGGACTATTGTTCGTATCTTCAATCTGATCTGCTTTTGCGGCGGCTGACGTAAACTGCCCTCGAAGGGTAGGAATGGCAGTGTTGGCGCCCGCCTTTAGCAAGCTCCCTGTCAGCCCGTGCTGACTGTATGTGAAGTTGCTGGGTTAGAATGTCGACCTGACCGTGTGCAGCCGCCAATTGGTCCTTTATTTCTGTGAGCAATCCGGTTAAACGTGCAGCCTCATTTCTGGCCACACCTGTTTCAGCCTCTGCCTCAAAGACCCTACGGCTGGTTATCGTGAGCTGCTCACGAAGATCTGCTATAACCAGGCTTGCCTCGTCCATTTTGGTAAAAGCGGAGTCTGCTCTTTGGCACCCGTCCCGAAGCTGGTCGCTTAAGCTATTCACCACACGCTCAAAGGAATGACATTTCTCGTCTGCTGCAGCCATCTGTGCAGTGAGTTCCTCTACTCTATTTGTAAGTTCCTCAACCTTGCCGATTGCTACGTCCCGCTCTCTTTCGAAAACGGCAGCCGCCGCCAAATGATCCATGCTCTCTTTTTCAATGATCCTTATCATACGCTGATGCTTTGCATCTTCTGCTTGCTGTTTTGCGTCGGCATATCGAAGTACTTCGTCTCGTATGGTCTCATTATTTGCGGCGATGGTGATCTCAAGAGAGGCTACAGATCGGTTTACCCCCTCCGTAAGCTGCTGGGTGACGCGGTTAAGCTCAGTGGTGAGTTCAAGTGATAACGTCTTGATGGGAATTCGTCCTGTCTGCTCCAGCTGCTCAGCACTCAATATTTGCTCTCTTACCTGCTTGAAAAGCCCAGCAACCTGTTGATAACAGCCTTTCTTGTTAAATTTGCGGGGCATCCAGTAGTTGTAGATAACGTGCGGACTGATGCCATGGAGCAAGTTCTCGAGTGTAGCTTCGGGTGCCTTCGTCCTTGCGTCATCGAGAGCAGCTTGTGTCGCCTCCCAAACCAATTCTGGCCCGACTTTTCTCGCGTCAACTACTGTTGTTTCTATTTCTGCGTCCATTGCCATCCCCCGAATGTCGATAGTCCTTCCTAAGCATTATTACCATCTCTCAAGGCTGTATCAGCATCTAGGTTAAACAGTACGAACCGTATTCTGAAACTATATCACTTTCTTAAAAACGGTATCGAAGGCTTTTAGTTTTGTCAAGCACACTTATTTATTTTTTTTGAAAGAACATTTTCAATATTTTTATGTCAAAAAATTATGCTGGTAATCTTTATACAATATGTTTGTCATAACAATTTTATTTATGCCATTAAATACTGACCCACATCCATTGCATAAATTTTATTTATGCGGCATAAAATTACTTTTACGGCAATTTTTTAAGGCAGGACATTATGTCCCTCACTGCCGTGGGTAAATGGGCTATACCAGCATGGCCGGGCAACTTCACTAACTTGTCCACGAGTTGAAAAAGCCCCCGGTTCAACCAGATCCACCGTCATTTGTCTGACCGGAACCTGTCGGCCCATACCAGGTCCACGGCTCCACGAGCCTCCCCCAAAATTGCTGCCGGAGACGCAGCCCCGGGAGGGACTGTGCCACATCTCCTGAAGAGGCGTCCTTGCTGTTGTGCCAGGCGGACCAGACGCCAACAGGCCCATCTCTTATGGAGTGAACTGCAAGGCTGTGAAGAGCCTTATTCGGCAGGCTCAGGCCACGAGTTCCTGGGATCTATTAGGTACTGGTACTGGTACTGGTACTGGGTGTTGGTACTGGTACTGGGTGTTGGTACTGGTACTGGGTGTTGGTACCGGTACTAGGTGTTGGTACTGGTACTGGGCATTTGGTGCTGGCACTTGTACCTTCGACCTACCTGAGATTCTCATAGAGCAAACGCGAAGGGGATTTGACTTGTGTGGATAAATTTATTGAGCTACATTGCAGGAGAGTAGTGGGGAGGGCGGTTTTGGGTGTCACATCAGAGAAGATCACCTCAATTTGTCACTTTGTAACGCTACATCAACTTTGGCGTAGGTGCGCTCTAAAATCTCCAGCATCGATTTAAGGCCTTTAATATCGCTGCCTATCTCCTCGTGCCAGAGTTCGCAGTATTTCTCAGGACTACTGGTGAAATTCGTTATTGGCAAAGCCAAATTAATCATCATTTCAGCGACTTGATGAAGGGTGACTATCCCCAAGCGGCCAAAATGGGTTTCGATACCTTTACTGGCTACTACTTTTAAGCGTTTATTGAACATCCTTTCATCTCGATCGTCCATAGTAGAAGTCCTCTGCAGTCGCACTAGTATGGTCAGCTATTACTGATCATAAAACTGCTTTAGATCCTGAAATTGACAATTCTTAGCAACAGCGTTAATTATCTCAATGAAATTATTTTTGTTAAGCCGGCGCTGAGGATGTACCGTAGCCCATTCTAAGGCGTCATTTAGCCCCCAGTCTGAGTACCATCGTTCCTTTTTCATGTTCATTATGACGTAGTCCACCGTTCTTTGAAAATGTTTGTGGCATACCGTACACACACAAACACATTTATCAATCTCTTTCAGTACGGATATCAGTTTAGTGCGATCGGACAGCAAATCAGATACAGATGCAGTTTTGGTGTTTGGTAAAACATGATGAAAATGTAGGTTGTCGGGATTATTTTCATTACATAATAAGCAGCCAAAACTCCTTTTAATTTGGGCAATAATGTCTCTGGCTACTTGACGCTCTCGCTTTCTTCGCCTTGATAGCTCAGCATGCCAGTGTGGGTTGTGTTGCTTCTTTTTCCGCATGAACTCACGCTGGTACGCCCGCTGCTTTTCCTTGTCGGAGTATGGCATCTTCACGCCTCACGAGCTAGGAGCCGGGGGCAACGCCTATCCCGACATATCCAGTTCCTGCCAAATGCGGATTGTGGTCGAAGTCCGGAACCCTTTCCGTTAAAAATACAATCAGCATTTGTTTTGTCAAGCTAATTATCAAATTTCAGTTGAGCAACACCGACGTTCCTAGGATACTGGGATGTAGAGGCTAGAGAGGTGCCCATGAGAAGGATCTTAACCAGCGAAGAAATTGGCGAGAAGCTCAAGGAGTTTCGTAAGTGTAAAGGGCTAACACAGCTACAATTGGCAGGAAAAATTGACGTGACATTCCAGCAGATACAAAACTACGAAACTGGCGCCAGCCGCCTAAACACCGACAAATTGCAAGCTATCGCCATAGCCCTATCTGTTCCTGTCGCTGCTTTTTTTGAGGATAGCGGATTCTACCTAGCTACTCTCTCTGAAGAAGAGCATAAAGTAATCAATGGATTTAGGAGCCTACCAAGCCCCGAAATACGTGCGTTCGTCTGCAGTTGTCTCACAAATTTCAAAGATTTACACAATCCATAATTGGTGGAGCCCCTTCGTTGCTCCCTACAAAAGCTTCGCATCTTTTCAATGTACACCGGAGCAGTCTGGCGAGCAAAAGAACCTGAACGGGGAATAGATGCCTCCAAGGCTTCTATCTTTTTTAGCCATGCGTGACATGTTGTAAATGGCCGCATTGAACACCCTAAACTTCACGCCCCGCCGCACTGCCCCGTGGACCACCATCTGTTACACAATTCCGGAACGTTTTCCAATAATGAGGGTAGCGGGATCGATACTGCTACAGCACGCTTACGACTCCTTTACGACGTCGAGGGGGCGTAAGCGTCGGACCCAAGGTCGCCGGTACCAAGCTCCCTCTCCCCCCATGGTGGACAGCAGCATCATCGACAACTGCAGGAATAAGCCTTTGCCCCTGCCCTAACTCGCATTCCGTTTACGACGGTAATCGATGCCGAGTTTGTCCATACGAGCCCTCAAGGTATTCGGCTCCACACCAAGCAACGCCGCTGCACCGTCACGTCCATGGATTTTACCGTTGGTCATTTTCAGCACCTTGCTGATGTGTTGGAATAAAATAGCGTCAAGTTTCAGTGGTGCTTGCCGGCGGCTGTCCTCTGGAGGTTCCTTTTTCCACCTGCCGTCTTCTGCTGGAAGCAGCGAGTCGAACAACAGCTGTTCGCCCCGGTACCTTATCATCTCCCGTTCCACAATATTCTCTAGTTCACGGACGTTCCCCGGCCAAGAATAGTCCGTAAGACGTTGCAGGGCGCCTGGCACAATGGCGGGCGAACCGGAAATTCCCAACTCCTTGCTTTTCCGCATAACAAAATATCGGGTGAGAGCTGGGATGTCTTCCTTTCGCTGCCGTAGAGGTGGAATGATGACAGGGAACACGTTCAACCGGAACCAGAGGTCTTCGCGAAACCGATTTTCGGACACCATGGTTTCCAGATTGCGATGACTGGCCGCGATTACCCTGATATCCAAAGGAATCGGTCTACTGCCGCCGACTCGCTCGATCTCACGATTCTGGAGCACGCGCAGCAGACGAACCTGGGCCTGGAGGGGCAACTCCCCAATCTCGTCCAGAAATATAGTCCCGCCGCCAGCCCGCTCGAATCGTCCGCGCTTCTCAGCAACAGCTCCGGTAAAAGCCCCCTTTTCGTGACCGAACAGTTCGCTGTCGATGAGACTTTCCGGAATCGCCCCACAGTTCACTTTGATGAAAGGTCCATCTCTGCGTGGAGAACCAAAATGAATGACATTGGCGATCACTTCCTTGCCCGTCCCAGTTTCCCCCAACAGCAGTACGGAATTATTCAGCGGTGCCACTTGTCGCACCATCTCCATCACGTTTCGAAGCCCGGTATTGCCGCCAATGATCTCGTCTGAGGTGTGGGATAAAAGCTCCCTGTTCAGAAAGCTGTTGTCGTCTAGCAGAGTGTCTCGGTACCTAAGAAGCCTTTCGTGCGCCAATGCATTGGCCAGTGCGATAGAGAATGGCTCTGTCACAGTAGCTAAGAGCTCGACATGTGATGAATCATAGACTCCCTCTCCGCGGACGCGGAGTATCAGCCCTCCGAGCCATTCGTTCTCGACCCACAGCGGTATGAGGATGGCCGAGTTTCCTTCGAGCTTAATGTAGGGTGCTATAGCACGAATTACTTCGTCATGGTCGGCACTCATGATAGTTGGAGCTCGAACTTCCCATGCCTGCACTTTGGACCAGAGTTCCTCCGGAAGCACGAAGACTTCATCGGCAAGCTCCACCCGGTTGGTCGCCACTTGGGCGACTCTCCTCAAGGCGGCAAGATTGGTATCGCGAATGGTCAATGCGAGACTGTCGAGGGGGATGTTCTGCCTCAAATAGTCGAACGCGCCCTTCAAAGCGGTTTTTATCTTCAGGCTGCTGCAAATTTTAATCGTAACCTCCTTGAAGAAGGTGTTCCTGTCAATCACGCCGATATCTCCGTAAATCCCCACCCACCCCTCGCAAAACTCAAATATTTGGTAATCGCACCCGAAATATACCAAATATTTTAACTTTTTCACCAAATATTGTAACAGTCACGAGAACCGCAGGCATAACACAGCGATTTTGCGAGGCTATAAAGTTGGCACAGTAATGGCTACATAAAGGTAAAGCAAGGCGGAAACGCAGGCTTCCTTTTGGAGTCCTGCCAATGTTGATCCTTATGTCGATACTACTGTACATCACCTGCGACCTGAGACAGCAGGAACAATCCTGCTGCCTCACGGCTGGTCTGGCATTTCTGGACGCGTACCAGAAAGCGAACCCGCGCGACGAAATTCATATGCTTGACCTCTACCGCGACCCTCTTCAGCCAGCCGACCTCGATGTGCTCAGCGCATGGGATAAAACCGCTCGTGGGCACCATTTCGCGACCTTGACCAAGGCTGAGCAGCAAAAAATGGTCCGCATTTCTACTCTCGCCATGCAGTTCGCCGCTGCCGACAAATACGTGTTCGTTACGCCGATGTGGAAACCTGGATTCCCTCCGCAGATGTTGGAATATCTCGACACCGTACTGGTCGCCGGAACGACCTACCGAAATACTTCCAGCGGCCCCGAAGGTCTATTGAAAGACCAGGAAAGAAAATGCCTCATGATCCATTCGACCGAGGGATTCGTTTACAGGAAGAAGGAGTTGCACTGCGTTTCCAGCATCAGGCAGACCATGAAATTTCTGGGCGTCGCCGAATTCAGCAGCATCCTTATCTATGGCGTCGGTCCAGCCTCGGACGAGAATGCGGCCTTGATCAGGAAAGAACTAGGGAGAGTCGCGGAAGCGGCTCTCACATTCTGACGAAACTCTCCATTCGCCCCAGGAAGATACGGGCTTCATCGTTTTCTTCGCCATGGTCGTCTGGCTCTGCGTAGCCCTGATCGCCTTCTGTAAGAAACGGTGAACAGCGCATGGAGCGGGGACACGTTTGAAGTAGAAAGGATGTCAGTACATGGAAAATGGAATGGTCAGGATCTCGAATATCAGCTGCGTCGCCATCGTCGCCGCAATGGCGCTGGGGGGATGCGCCCGGCTTCCCGTCGGGGTCAAACCGGAGGCACGGGTTGTCGAGCCGGCCAGTCTGGATGCCGGCAACGCAATCGATGGCGAGAAGAAGCATTCAGTAACATGGCCGTCGCAGCAGTGGTGGAAGGTGTACGCTGACCCGCAGCTCGACCGGTTGATCGCAGATGCGACTGCGGGTAACCCCAGCATGCACATGGCACGGTCCCGCATTACCATCTCCAAGTCCGTCGGTGGAATCGCGAGATCGGGCCTGATGCCCACGGTACAGACGGAGGCGTCCTTCACGCGGGAGCAATTTTCTGAGCGATATTTCGTTCCGCACTCTTACGCGGGTAACTGGGCGTGGTACAACGAGTGGACCACGGCCCTTTTTTACGACCTCGACCTGTGGGGGAAGAACCGCAGCGCCCTTGCCGCCGCCCTTGACCAGATACAGATGGTCACGGCCGAGGCGCAGGAAGTCCGGCTTTCCCTTGAAACAGCGGTAATCCGCCTGTACGTGCAGTTGTCGCTTCAGTACAGCCTGCTCGATGTGGCCAGGGAGACCCTTCATCAGCGCGAGCAGATCCGGGACATCCTGGAGAAGCGCCGTTCAGCCGGGCTCGGGACGGAAATCGAGCTGCGCCAGGCCGAAACGGTGGTGCCTGCCGCACGGGCTGACATCGAGAGGATCTCCGAGTCGATCGAGATTCTGCGCAACCGGTTGAGCGCCCTCGCCGGCAAGGGGCCCGGGTACGGCGAGGGGATTCGCCGGCCGACCATGTCTTTCGCGCTGCCGATCGGGTTGCCGTCTTCCATCCCGGCGGACCTCCTTGGGCGAAGGCCGGATGTGGTGGCCCAGCGTTGGCGCGTGGAAGCTTCCGGCAAGGGGATCAACGTCGCCAAAGCATCCTTTTATCCCAACATAAACCTCACGGCTTTTGCGGGGTGGCAATCCCTCGGCTTCGACAAGTTCCTGTCATCCCAATCCGTGATAAAGGGTTTCACCCCTGCTATTTCGCTCCCGATCTTCGAAGGGGGACGGTTGCGGGAGCAGCTGCGTGTCTCGACCGCGCAATACGACCTGGCGGTGGATGCCTACAACAACACCCTGATCCATGCCCTGGAGGAAGTCGCCAACGAGGTCGTCACCCTGCGATCACTGGAAAAACAGCGAACCGAGACGTATCTATCGTATTCCTTGGCCGGCCGCGCCTACGACATCGCCCTCGCCGGCTTCAAGGCGGGACTGAGCGATTACCTGACGGTGCTGAACGCCCAGAGCCAGACCCTCGTGGAATCCCAGCGCAAAGCGCAGGTCGAGGCGCACTTTCTTGATGCCTACGCCGCACTGATGCGGGCGATCGGCGGGGGAGTCCCCGTGAATGCCCCACCGGGAACCCCGGGAGCAGACAAATGAATTTCCTCGACGGCTTGCGGCGGGAGATCGTTGCCTGGAGCAAAGCGGAGGGGCCGAGATGGATCTTCGCCTTCAAGACCACCGTCGCCGTTTTGCTGGCTTTGGCCGTTTCCATGCGCCTGGAGCTGGGTCAGCCCGTCACCGCCATGGTCACGGTCTACATCGTCATGCATCCCCAGACCGGCATGGTGTTGACCAAGAGCCTCTACCGCGTGTGCGGCACCCTGGCGGGCACCCTGGCGAGCCTCGCGCTTCTGGGCCTCTTTGCCCAGGAGCGCGTGCTTTTTCTGGTCGGACTGGCGCTGTGGGTCGGGCTGTGCGCGGCAGGAGCGGCCGTTTACCGCAACTTCAAGTCCTACGGCTTCACCCTGGCCGGATATACCGCCGCCATGATCGGCCTCCCCCTGGTCATGCAACCGACCGGTTTCTTCAACTATGCGGTGAACCGCGCGACAGAGGTGGTAGTCGGCATCATCTGCGCCGGCGTCGTCAGCGAGGTGGTTTTTCCGCGCAGCCTCGGCGACGGCATCATCAAGACCATGGAGGAGCGATACGCCCGGTTCATGGGATTCGTCACAGGTCTTCTGTCGAAAAGCATGACGCCCCGGGAAATCGACCGGATGCATCTGCACGTGGCGAGCAACGTCGTGGCTCTGGAGTCGCTGCGGAGCTCCCTGTTCATGGAGGCCTCGGATATCCGCTCACGCGACCTGCGGCTGCGCCGGCTGAACATGGATTTCATGGAGATGTCCACCACGTTCCACTCCCTGTGTCAAATCCTCAGCCGGTTGACGGACCCCGATGCCCCGGCGGCCCCTGCCTTGGCGTCGCTCGGCGCATTGCTTGCCGAGGCGCTTGCGCCGGAATGCGAGCCGGCCAGCGGTGCGGAGTGCGCGCGCCTGACCGCGCGCCGGCTCGCCGAGTTTCGCGTGGATCTTCCGGAGCGGGAGTCGGCGATCCTGCGTGAGTGCCTCGATCACGCAGGTCACGAGGCGCGACTAGACATCGAGACCGCCCTCGACCTCGTCAGACGCTTCGTCCATGAGATCCACCACTACATGAGGACGTATGCCTCTCTGATGGAGAAAGCGGGTCCCGAGAAGCTCAATGAGGTCTCTTTCGCTTCCCGCACCGATCTTTTGGTGGCGCTTGTAACCGGAGTGCGTACCGCAACCGCAATCCTATTGGTGTCGGCGTTCTGGATCGCTTCGGCATGGCCATACGGCGCCAGTGCGGTAATGATGGCGGCTATCGGCACAGCCTTATTCGCTCCAGCGCCGGACCCCACACTTGCCATAAAAACCGCACTTGTCGGCACCTTGATAGGTTTCGGGGCGGCATTGGCGTGCAAGTTTTTCATCCTAACCTCCCTGAACGGCATCGGTTTCCTCGTCATGGGCATGGCTCCTTTCCTGCTGGTGGGGTCGTACCTGGCCCTGAATCCGAAACTGGCCATGGTCGGGCTGGGCTACAGCACCATGTTCTGCTTCATGGTCTCTCCAGCCAACAGGATGCTTTATGATCCGATCATATCCATAAACTTCGGCACCGCGCTCATTCTCGGCGTAGCAGCGGCGGCCCTTATATTCGCGACATTTGCCCCGGTGACAGGCGGATGGATGAAACGACGGACCGCCCGCATGCTGCGCGGGCAGGTGGAGATGGCCTGTTCGTGCACGCTCCCGCACCTCGGCTCCAGGTACGAGAGCGGCACCCGGGACCTTTTGCAGAGGGTCGCGGCCAAGCCGAACCTGCAGGATGTCCATGACCGGGAGATTGTCGGCTGGACCTTCGTGGCACTGGAGATCGGACGGGCCGTTATTCACCTGCGCCAGGACGCGGCATCCGTTCTCCTGCCGCAGCGAGTATCCGCCGGCGCCATCAACACGCCGCGGCAGATCGCGCGCTTTTTCGGGCGGCCGAACCAGCACAACCACAACGCCGCCCTTGTCACTGTCGAGGAAACCATCGACGCGATCCTTTCAGCATCAGCCGGGGAAGGAGTCGGCGAAGAGACTGTGGATGCCATGCGCCGGATGCTGACCTCACTGCACCTGATCCGTTCCTCGCTGCTCGATGAGGAATCCATCCTTGCGGCCACGACCTCCCGGCCGCGGGGAATTATCCCAGGAGAAACGTCATATGCCACGTGAAATAGCGATATTAGACGCACTGGTCCCGAATCTGCTGCCGGTTTTTCTGGCCAGCGTCGTGGTCCATGTGGTTTTGGACAGAGTCATGGCGTGGTGTGGCGTATACCGGCATGTCTGGCATCCGCCGCTCTTCAGGCTGAGTTGCTTCGTCTGCATGTTCAGCGCGTGCGGCCTGCTGGTGCTCCGCTAAGCGCCGCATCGATACAACACCTTATCCAGAAGGAAGGCTTTGCATGAAACTCCAGGTCGTTGTCAGATTCGTTTTCACGATAGCCATTTTCGCTACCGCGATCTTTACCGGCAAGAAACTTTGGGATCGATACATGGATTCGCCCTGGACCCGTGACGCCAAGGTCCGCGCCGACGTCGTCAACGTGGCCGCCGATGTATCCGGTCTTGTCGACCGGGTGGCGGTGAAGGACAACCAGTTGGTGCACAAGGGCGACCTGCTGTTCGTGATCGACCGAGAGCGCTACGCCCTGGCCCTGTCCCAGGCGAAAGCGCGGCTGTCGGCCAGCAGGGCCCAGATGGGAATGAAGCAGCAAGAGGCGGAGCGCCGCGCCCGGGTGGACGTGGCCGTCGTATCCGTGGAAAATCGCGAGAACGCCAGATCCCAGGCCGATGCCGCGGAGGCGGCCTGCCAGGAAGCCGCGGTTGCGGTAGAAACCGCCGAGCTCAACCTCAAGCGCACCGAGGTGCGGTCACCCGTGGACGGGTACATTGCCAACCTGAACGTGCACAGGGGGGATTTCGCATCTGCGGGAGCGGCGAAACTGGCGATAGTCGACAAGAATTCGTTCTGGGTCTACGGCTATTTCGAGGAGACGAAAATCCGATTGCTCCACGTCGGCGCCCCTGTCGAAATCAGGCTTCTCGCGAGCGATCGGCCTCTGAAGGGGCACGTCGAGAGCCTTGCCAGAGGGATTTCCGACCACGACAACCCGGTCGGGCGGGAGCTCCTCTCCGACGTCAACCCGATATTCAACTGGGTACGGCTCGCGCAAAGGGTTCCGGTGCGGATCGCGATAGACAATGTGCCGAAGAGCGTCCAACTGGTGGCAGGGACGACCTGCACGGTCATCGCCAAACCTCGGCCCTCCCCTCCTTACCGGCAAGCAACGATGTGACCAGGTCCGGCTCATCGCGACCGCGCGGTCCGCGCCGCTTCGCATAACGCCTGGGCCAGATCGCGGCTGACGGCAGCCAGCGCCCGACTCTGCGCAGCCACCAGTGCGTCATAACCGGCAGCGCTGACCCGCTCGTCGACCACCGTGCGGCCCGTCTTCGCAACTCCGCCGTCGCTTCTGCGGACGGACCAGAGGACCTCCAGGCCGACCCCTTCCCCATTGGCCATCTCGAAGCGCTGGATGTCGAGCAGAACCCGATAGTCAGCCTCCAGGCCCGCGTTCTGCGGGTAGAACGACACACGTACCGGCTTGAGCAAAACGCCCAGGTCCGCCGCTATGATGCGCGGGATCTCACTCTTAGGAGACTCGGCCCAGCGGTGGGTCTCCAGGATCTCCACCCTGGTGGCAGAGGTACGCACGACGAGCTGGGGCCGATCCAGCAGATCCGGAAGGGTGATGGGACCGATGTCCACCGAGTTAAAGGGCGGGGCCGCTGTCACGTCCGTCGCGGCGACGTTCAGGGTATAAAATGACACCCTCGGCGAACTGCTGCAGCCGGCCAGGAGGGCAACTGCGAGGCACAGAGTTGTAAAGCCGGTTATGGAGCACTGCAGGGTCATGGTTTGTCCTCCTGTTTGCCGCGGATCAGCGATTCGGGGTGACGCTCAAGATAATCGGTCAGGACCCGCAACGACTGGGCGGTACGGCCCAGTTCCCTCAGTGTCACCCGCAGGTCCTGTTGAAGCGGCGCATCGGCCGACAGGGTCTGCTTCGCAGCGCCGAGGGTCTTGCGCGCCTCCTCCAGTGTCGTTTGCATCTCGGGCATGAGATCCTTGTCCACCTTCCGGATCATTGCGCCAGCATCTTTAAGGGTAATATCCAGGGTCTGCACCGTGTGACGCACGTCATCGACGACCTCGTTCAGCGGCAGTTTCTCCAGTTTTTTGGCGATCTGCATAAGCGTTGCCTGCAATTGCACCAAACTGCCAGGTGTGGTGGGGAACAGGGGCGGATTGGCGGCCCAGTTCACCTTGGCATTCGGAGCATCAGGAAAGAAGTCGAGGGTCACGACAAGCTGCCCGGTCAGAAGGTTGCTGCTATTAAGCTGAGCTCTCAGGCCGTGCCCGACCATCTCGTCGAGGATGGCGCGATATTGCTTGGGATCCGGCGCCGCTCCAACTACTCGCGAACGGAGGCGTTCCGGGTAGATGCGCATCTCCACCAGCATGTCGACGTTTTTGGTGCGGGCGTCGTGTGCCACATGGATACCGGAGACTTCACCGACGGTCAGCCCCCGGAAGTCGACCGGAGCGCCCAGCGATAACCCGCGCACCGTCTCCTTGAAGGTCATGACGAAATTCTGGCTGATCGTGTCTCGGTTTTTCATCGCCTCATCCCGGGTGGCGAACAGGGTAAAAGCCGTGTTGGCGCCGGTCGGCGGCGCCGCTCCGCTTTCGTCAAAGGTCTGGAAAGCGATCCCGCCGATGAGGATCGACGCCAGCGACTGGGTCTCGACCTTCACCCCGCCGGCATCCATGGTAACGTCTACCCCGCTGGCATTCCAAAAGCGCGTGTTCGCCCTGACATACTTGTCGTAAGGTGCGGCGACGAAGACGTTGAAGCTCACCCCCGAGCCGTCGTTGTCGAGTTGATAGGAAACCACCTGTCCCACCTGGATGCGACGAAAGTAGACCGGCGAACCGATATCGAGGGAGCCTAAATCCGCGCTGTGGAGTTGGAAGCGGCTTCCCGGCACATCCATGGCGACGGCAGGCGCTACTTCCAGACCGACGAAGCCCCGTTGCGGCTTTTTGGATCTGCCGACGTCGACTCCGATGTAGGAACCGCCCATGAGCGTCCCAAGGCCGCTGACGCCACCTCCGGATACCCGTGGCCGCACCACCCAGAACTTGGTGTCCTCGACCAGGTAGGGCGTAACCTCCTTCTTCAGTTCGATGGTCGCAACCACGTGCGTGATGTCCTTGGCGATGGCGACATCCTTGACCAAGCCGACCTCAACATCCTTGTACTTCACCTTGGTCTTTCCAGCCTCCAGCCCTTCGCCGGTCTTGAAGGAGATGGTGATGGTCGGCCCCTTCCGCAGGTAGGTCTTGACCACCAGGGTGCCGCCAATGACGGCGGCCACAATGGGTATCAGCCAGACCAACTGCAGGGAGAGTCGCTTCCTGCGCTCGGGCGCTGCCTCTGGGATGTCGAACAGTTCGGGTTCTTGCCGCATTTCACTCATGATCGATTTCCTCTTTCTGTATGGGCGCCCAAATCAGGCGCGGATCGAACTCGCTTGCGGATAACATGGTCAGCACCACCACCGCGCCGAAGGCCAGCGCCCCGGGTCCGGCATTGATGGTCGCCAGTGGCCCGATCTGCACCAGTGCAGCCAGGATGGCAACCACGTAGATATCCAGCATCGACCAGCGGCCGACCAGTTCGACGACCCGGTAGAGCTTGGCCCTCTGCATCGGCTGCCAGGTGGAACGCCGCTGCACCGAGATCAACAGCAGGGTCAAGGCGATCAGCTTGAGCAGCGGCACCATGATGCTGGCGATGAACACCACCAGCGCCAGATCCCACGATCCCGAGTGCCACAGGTAGATGATTCCGCTGAGGATGGTGTCCGCCTGGGCGCCGAAGAGGGAACTGGTTTCCATGATGGGCAGGACATTGGCGGGGATATACAGGATGTAGGCGGCGACCAGGAATGCCCAGGAACGGGCCACGCTGTCGGGTTTGCGAAAATGAAGCGGCGCGGAGCAGCGTGGGCAGTGGACCGTCCGGCCGCCATGACCTCCACTGGAGAGAAGGCCGCAGACATGGCAGGAGAGCAGGCCGCGCCCTGCGGCCGTCAAGGTCGCGGCCCGCACCGGCTGCCTCTTTGTCGGGGTCGCAAAGCGCACCCGGTTCCATATGTCATGGGCATCGAAAGATGACGCTGTTAACGTCATCAGCAAGGTGAGAACGCCCAGTGACCAGAGGGCCATGCCGGGGATCAGGGTCCCGTAGTGGGTGAGCTTCACAAGCGCCACCATCACCCCTATGATGAACACCTCCACCATCCCCCAAGGGTTGACGATCTGCAGCACGCGCATGACGGGGGCGATCCCGGCGGGAATGTAACCGCGCTTGAGCGACAAAAGAATGTGGATCATGATGGCGAGCACTGCAAAAGGAGCAAGAAAGGTGGTGAAAAACACCAGTCCGGCTACCGGCCACATACCATGATCCAACAAGATATGAACGGCATTGATGAGCGAGGTGTCGTTGCGCGTCGTCTGAATCTGGAGGCTGACGATGGGGAAGATATTGGCAAGGATGAATACGATCGCGGCTGCCACTGTCAGGGCCAGCGTATGGTCGAGGCTCCTGTATTCCACGCGGTACAGTTTCGCGCCGCACCGGACACAGCGAGCCACCCTGCCGGGCGGAAGCGTGATCTTGCGCTGCAGCAGGTCGCACTCGTGGCAGGCTATGACGGTCATCGTAGTGCCCGTGAGCTCACCCATGCTGGACCGCCCACTCGCCCCGGCATGGGTGAGTTGTGTCCCCGATTCCTGACCGATTGTGGGTTGGTGATTTACCATGTCCGCCTTACATCTCGTTTAAGGCTTTCAAAATTTCATCGGTTATATCGACCTTGTCGCTCAGGTACAACATGCTGTCGTTTTTGAAAAAAATTCCGACAAACCCGTTCATACGCCCATATTCCCGTGCCGTTTTGCCGATTTTTTCGACGATGCCCCGGGTCAGCTCGGTGTCCTCTGAACGGAGGTCTTCGGCGGTTTTCGCCATGAACTGCTGATATTCCTGGAGCCTTTGTTCGTATATTTTCCGCTTGGCAAATCTCTCCGTCTCAGACAGATGAATGCTATGCTTCTCCAGTTGCGCATTCAGCTTGGTCAACTCCTGCCCCCTGGAGTTCTTCTCCATCTCAGCCTTCAGCACATCGCTATCGAATTTCGCCTTGGCCTCCTTGCCGGCATAGGACAGTGTCAGGATTTTTTGAACATCGACAAAACCATACTTTGCCTCCTCGGTGACCATCAGCTCATTACGAGCATCCAGAGCAGCATATTTCCCACCGGAGGTGGCGTGCGCCGGAGAGGCGAGTGAGAGTATTAGTGCAAGCAGGTAGATTGAAGTGCTATTTTTCATACAGTCCCCTTTGGATCAAGGACGGCAAAGCTGGCAGCAAGCAGATTTGCCGAAGAGCGATTGATGTTTCCCGACATATTGTTATACGACGGCCGATATGACTCATCGCGTCTATTCAAACTCAGAACACCTCGGGGATGTACTTGAAGGGATACGCCGGCGATTTGTACTTGCCCATGCCCTGCCGGCTGGGTAGCTTCACCTTTTCGCGCGGTACCTCCTCGTAGGGGACCATGTTCAGGATGTGGGCGATGATATTTAGCCGCGCCCGCTTCTTGTCGTCCGATCGCGCCACGCGCCACGGCGCCCACGGCGTGTCGGACGCCGCGATCATCTCGTCGCGCGCTCTTGTGTAGTCATCCCAGCGGCTGTACGACTTGAGATCCATGGGCGACAGTTTCCAGATCTTGCGCCTGTCTTCGATTCGTCCCTCCAGGCGACGCGTCTGCTCCTCCGGGCTGACCTCCAGCCAATACTTGAGCAGAATGATTCCCGACTCACAGGCAAGCTTCTCGAAATGCGGCACCACCTCCAGAAACGTTTGGCACTCATCCTTGCTGCAAAAGCCCATTACACGTTCGACTCCCGCCCGGTTGTACCAGCTGCGGTCGAAGATCACCACCTCACCGGCTGCCGGCAGATGGGGGATGTAGCGCTGGGGGTACATCTGCGTCTTCTCCCTCTCTGTTGGAGCCGGAAGGGCCACCACACGAAACACGCGGGGGCTGACCCGTTCCGTAATGGCCTTGATGGTCCCCCCCTTCCCCGCTCCGTCGCGCCCCTCGAAGACGATGCATACCTTCAGCCCCTTGAACTTCACCCACTCCTGGAGCTTGACGAGTTCCACGTGCAGTTTGGCCAGTTCCTTCTCATACTCTTTATCCTTCAGCCTTGCGCCGGCTTTCACGCGGCCTTGAAGTTCTTTTTTCTCTGTTTTTCCACCTTTCATGGCTGGCACTCCTTCCTCATAGATGATCCACTCTTACAGTGTTAATGCGCGTTGATAAGATCCAGCGTGTAGCATTTCCTCGCGGGCTGCATCCGGCTCCGCATCTTCCGGCAGTTGCCGCTCAAACCATTCCACCGCCTGATCGAGGGTAAGGAATATCCGTTCGCCCTCCATCCGCTCCCAAAGGGACGATCGGCGGATGATCTCCTTGACGTTGGGACTCAAAGCCACGAGCGACATCACGGTCCCATCCCCGCGCGCTTTCTCTTCCCCGTCGACAAGCATCATGACCGCCGTATATTCCATATCGGGCACGGCGCTCAGGTCGAGGACTAGTGCCTGCGGCTTGAACTGTGCCACAAGCTCCCTGATCTTCTGCCCCAACCGTGGGGCGTTGGCGAAGAAAATGGCACCCTCCGGCCGGAGCAGCAAAAGTCCCGGATAGGTTTCGTCCTCGAGATGCTCCGGAGACAGGGGACGGAAGATGTTCGTGCCCGGTTTGCGCCCCAGCACGTGGATGGGATGGTTATTGGCGCGAATGACCAGGGACAATATGGACACGAGCACCGCAACCAGCAGCCCCTTCAGGGTACCCAGCACCATGACTGCTGACGCCGCGACCAGCGCCCAGTGAAATTCCATGGTCCTGATGCTGTGAACTGCGCGAAATTCGGTGGGGCTTATCAGCCCGATACCGGCGACGATGACGACGACGGCCAGGGTGGCGTTGGGCAACATCCCGAAGAGGGGCGCCAGAAACAAAAGGGCTGCCACGACGACCGCGGCGCTGACCACTCCGGACAACTGGCTGCGGGCGCCCGCTTGCTGATTGATCGCCGTCTGCGAACTTCCACCTCCGCCGGGCATGCTTTGGAAGAAGCTGGCGATGAGGGTTGCCAGGCCGGTTGCCACCAGTTCGCGATTCGCCTGCGGGGGAAGATCGCCGCTGGGCAGGAACGCGCGCCCCGCGGCGGCCGTCTCGACGAAACTCATCAGGGCGATGCCGAGCGCGGCAGGCCAGAGCTGCTTCACCAGGAAGAAATCGGGCAGGACGAAGCTCGGCAATCCAGAGTCGACCCTCCCGACCAAGGAGATACCGAGTCTATCGAGGCCGATCATGCAGGAAAGCGCGATGCCGACCGTCACGGTTATCAACGGGGCCGGCAGTCGCGGCGTGACCCGTTTGAGGCCGAGCATGAGTCCCAGCATCCCCAGAGCGAGCGTGAGTGTGGGAAGGGAAGTTTCCGGCAGGTACCTGACAATGGCGACCAGATCCTGGAAGAAGCCGGCGTGGGTGATATGCACGCCTAGGAGCTTTGGGACCTGGTTCAGCAGGATGGACAGACCGATGCCCGCCTTGAAGCCTATGCGCACCGGATCGGAAATGAGGTTCGCCGCTGCGCCCAGGCGAAGCACTCCCCCCAGCAGCAGGAAAGCCCCAACCAGGAGCGACAGGGTGGAGGACGCGGACAATAGCCTCGCGGCATCGCCGACGGGGGCAACCAGTGGGAGCGCGCCGGAGGCCAGGATGGCAATGGTGGAACTGGTCGATACGCTTAGAAGACGGGAAGTTCCCAGTGCGGCATATACCACCAGCATGACCAGAGACGTGTAAAGCCCCACCACCAGCGGCAGTCCCGCTATGGCCGCATACGCCATGGTTTGCGGGATGATCACCGCCGCCGTGGTTAGTCCTGCAACGACGTCGCAGCGAAGCCATTCCTTACGATAGGAAGGGAGCCACTCCATTATCGGGATAAACTTTTCGAGCCAACTCACGACACGGTCCTCTTTGCTACGGAATGCCATCTGGTGCTGGTAACACCGGCCGCCCCACCTCGCTGGAGGGCATTAATCAGAGGCTGTGTGTTTCGGTAAGGACGACCTGATCGCTGACACGAGTTTCGCGCAATCCACGGGCTTCGCCATTACCAGAGAAATGCCTGCATCTGCCGCCGGCTCAACAATCTCAGGAAGATAACTTCCCGTTACCATGACGATATGCATGTCCGGGTGTCGCTCTCTCACCTTCATCGCCAATTCCAGACCGCTCATTTTCGGCATCTCGAGGTCGATAATCAGCATTCTGAATCTCTCGCACTCCATGATTTCCAGCGCCTCTATACCGTCCGAAGTTGCTCTGACATCAAATCCGCGGTAGTGCAGGATCGAACTGAGGATATGGAGGGAGTGAATGTCGTCATCGACCAGAAGGATGTCCCTTGTGTTCATGGTGAGCTCCTAAGACCAGCCCGAATTTCATTTGAAACCGTACCGCCCGCCCCTCCAAGCACGACTAAAGATCGGGACGGCCCGTTGAGAAACTTGAAGAGATTGACCGTGAACAGGTAGCTCTCAGCCGTCCCGGCAGAGCGCCAGTCGGCGCGAAGGGAGTACTCCAGGACAAAGAGACACCACCACGGCTGCCGCTCACTCCAGTCGGCCAATGCCTTGAATCCACGTTCGGAGAAAACGTTGCCGTCGCCAAGCGCGGTTATTTCACAGAAGAAGCTATTGATGCGGTCACGGGTAACCATTGGCTTACTCCTTGGTCGCGATGACAATTACAGGCATAGTTTCAAGGCCTCTCGGATGTCCTCAGCGTGCTCCCCAGTCAGTTGCAAGACGGCATCGGTTACCGCGCCGAGCTCGCCGTGCTTAGCGGCCCGATCGACTCCCACAAATATAGGCGCGAACAGTTCCGGCAAGCCAGACGCCACCAACTCGGCCTTATACTCCTCCGAAGGAAGGTCAACATAGCAAAGGCTCTTCCCAGTTATCTCGCTCACCAGGTCTGCCAGCTCCGAATGCGAAAAGGCCTCAGGCCCCGTAATTTCGAGGACGGCGTCTTCAAACCTCTCGGCTTTTAACAAGGCTCCCGCCGCGGCAGCGGCACAGTTGCGCCGCGTCACATAGGCGATGCGCCCATTCCCAGCGCAGCCGTAGAGCGTCCCCGTTTCAACAGCACGTGGCAAGACGAACTGCAGGTTCTCCGCGAAGAGATAGTTGCGCAGGAACGTGTATTTGAGGCCGCTGGCCTTGATGAGCTCCTCGGTCTGGCGATGTTCGGTCATCGTCGAGGCTGCGGCAGTTTTGGGATTGGCACATGACAAGTAGACGATATGCCTCACGCCGGCTTTCCTGGCAGCTTCGATGGCGTTGCGGTTTTGAGCGAGTGTCCGGCCCAAATCGAGCGTGCCGATAAGCAGCAGCTTCGTCACACCGCGAAACGCCTCCAGCAGGTCAATGGGATCGTAAAAGTCCAACGATCTGATGTCGACGCCGCGTAGTGAAAAGAGCGCGGCGGTTTTCCACGTCCTCGGCGTCGCCATCAGATCTGCCTGACCGGCTCTCAAGAGCTCCTCCAGGATTAGATTGCCGAGGCTGCCGGACGCGCCGGTCACCAGTATCCGTTCCTTCGTTTTCATCTTTTCCTCCTACCTTGGTTCTTTGTTATCCGTTGCGGTGCCCGCCGGCCAAAAAATCCCCCGCCCCACGAGGAGGTCTCAAAAAAACCGGGGCGGGGGCATTCGTGCATCTCTTTGCCTCCCGTGCTTCAGTGAAGTTACTTTGAAAGGCGACGGCTGTATAGCAGTGCTGATTGCAAATCTTGCCACCCAACGGTCATTTCCTCCCGGAACGAAATGCGACCACGACTACCATAACCCAGACTGCAAAGGTGATTGAGACTACCAGCCCCATGTGCCGCTATCCTCAGAAATATGAAGCGCCAGTAGAAGGTATGTGCTCCAAGCCTGCCTCCTGATTAGCGGGCCTCCCCGGTCAGCAGCAACGCTGCAGGGATGCAGAGCAACGGGAACATGTCGCTCCCTCTCACTCGCTACTGATTAGCGATCATCGTGCCAAACTTACGAGTGACGCAATTTCAGCAACTTGCGAATTGAGCATGGGTGAAACCTACAGCATGCCGTATTTCTGGTTACAAGATATCGTAAACGAGTACAATAATTACAACATGCCGGAGTCAGAGAGGGCGGAGAAGCGGAAGACGACATTAAAGTGGGGGCGCGCTGCGGAAGCGAGTACACAGTTACAGATACTTACAAGTCAGCCAGACAATAAAACTACCGAATACCGCAATTTGTAATTGCAGAGTGTTGCAAAAAAGCGCATCATGACAAGCTCTTTTAGGCTCCAATGAGGGGAGTCGATAAGAGAGAAACGTGCAGGAACCGAGACGGCGAAGGAGAGGCGATGGTGGCAACGGACGAATTCATCAAAGAGATAACTTTCAGGATCTGCAGCAGTCTGGATATCAACGACTCCTTGCGCAGCACCTTCGAATACATGAGGCAACACGTTCCTCTCGACGTGCTGTCGTTACTCATAGTAGACGCGCGGTTGGGCGCCATTCGACGCGTGGGGCTCGCGGTCGAAGACGGCATCGTTCCTCCCAGTGAGATCATCCCGCTGCCGGAAGGACTGCTGGAGAAGATTGCGGCCCGTAACTTCTCCGCTCCGCTCATCGTCGACGCCGAAGAGGACGAGATTTTTCAAGCTTTGACGCCGGTAATGAGGTTCGAAGGGAACACCGATCTTATAGTCCCCTTGCGCCTCAATGGCGAGTTTTTCGGCGTGCTGGCGTTTCGGGCAGGAGGGGAAGGAAGATACAGCGATCTGCAGGCTGAACTGTTAGGCTTCATCGCCAAGCCCTTCGCCATAGCGCTTGCCAATGCTCTCGCCCACGCTGAGGTGCTTCACTATCAGGCAATCCTTTTGGACGACAAGCGGTTCTTGAACCGCGAATTGCACCGAGACGGTGCCGACGAGATAATCGGCGCCAACACGGGATTGCGAAACGTGATGGAAATGGTGCGGCAGGTGGCGCCTCTCAACAATACCGTGCTGCTTCTAGGGGAGACGGGAACCGGCAAGGAGATGATCGCCAACGCGATCCACTTCTACTCCCCTCGCAACAATGGCCCGTTCATCAAGGTCAACTGTGGCGCTCTCCCTGAAAATCTGATCGACAGTGAACTATTCGGGCACGACAGGGGGGCCTTTACCGGAGCGGTCGCCGAGAGCAGGGGACGTTTCGAGCGTGCCGACGGAGGAACCATCTTCCTCGACGAGGTGGGAGAACTGCCACCGTCGGCGCAGGTCCGCCTGCTGCGAGTGCTGCAAAACCACGAGGTGGAGAGGGTTGGAGGGAAACGCCTGATACCGGTCGACATCCGCGTCATTGCGGCCACCCACCGCAATCTGTTGAACATGGTAGCGGACGGCTCTTTCCGCGAGGACCTCTGGTACCGGCTGAGCGGCTTCCCCATAATGGTGCCGCCGGTCAGACAGCGTAAGGAAGATGTCCCCGCGCTGGCACGCCATTTCCTGGCGGCGAAGAGCAGGGAACTCGGCATTCCGTCCCCCCCATCGTTCGCGCCCGGTGTATTGATGCGTCTTATGGAGTATGGATGGCCGGGCAACGTCCGGGAGTTGGAGAATCTGGTTGAGCGCGAACTGATCCTTCGTCCGGGCGGCCCGCTCACATTCGATTTCCTATTCTCAAGCCAGCAAGCACAGGAAGCCGCCTCCCCCACCGACATCCAACGAACAGGCTATCCATTCAACCTCGACGAGGCGATGACCGTGCACCTGAGGGAGGTGTTGAAGGTTACCAACGGCAAGATCCACGGTCCGGGGGGCGCGGCGGAACTGTTGGGCCTCAAGGCAACGACGCTGCGCTGGCGCCTGGATAAACTGGGCATCAGCTATCGCCGCCGGGAGCGGGACGCTGCCTGACTAGCCTAGCTGAGGGCTCGTAACCTTCTGCTGGATCAGCCGACACGGCACCGCCCCTCTCAATGACTGCCACCGGTTGAGTTTTTTACGCATCTCCTTCCTCTTCATTTACCTTTTTCTTGATGCCGCTACCGACACGACGTGTGTTATACTGGTTCCCGCTAAAAAGGACTGTATCGCATTGATCGGTCACTGAAAGATCTATAGCCCCCCTAAGAGAACCTTGCAGCTCCCTGACAGCATCGGGGTGTTTATGAAAGAGTCTCTCCACAAAGCCGACCGCCTCGCCATCCTTCGAATCGTCGTCATCTACGCTTTTTTCAGCGCGGCATGGATCTACCTCTCCGACGAGGCCCTGGCTCTTCTGGTTCACGACGCCGCAACCACCGTCCGGATCGGGATGTTCAAAGGGTTCGCCTTCATCGCCCTGACGTCGTATCTCCTTACCGGTCTCATAGCCCGTGACATTCGTGCCTACCGCAACAGCGAGCGGGATCTGAGGGAAAGCGAGGAACGATATCGCCAACTGGTGCAAAACGCTCCGGATGCGATTCTTGTCGCAGACGGGGAGACCTGCACCTTCGTCAACGACGCCGCTCTCCGTCTTCTCGGCGCCACCGAGCCCGATCAGGTGATCGGGAAACCGATTTTGGATTTCGTCTGCCCCGATTGGCGGGAGATGGCGAGGGAAAATACCCGGCTGCTGTTGGAAGAAAGGATGGTCGTCCCGCTCAGCGACTTGTGTGTCGTGCGCCTCGATGGAACAGCTATCGACGTGGAACTCGTCGGCGCTCCGGTGACGAGTCATGGCAGGCCTGCCATCCAGCTCATCGCACGCGACGTCACACAGCGGAAGCTGGCGGAGCAGGAGCTGAAAAAGCTCAACGAAGAACGGGAAAGGTTCCTCACCAATCACGCTGCGGAACTGGAGGAGAAGATCCGGGAGCGGACCGCCGAACTGGTAGTGGCCAAAGAGAAAGCGGAAGTCGCAAGCAGGGCCAAGAGCACCTTCCTCTCCAGCATGAGCCACGAACTGCGCACACCACTGAACGCCATCCTGGGGTACGCCCAGATCATCAAGCGGCAGGAGAACCTGACCGAGACGCAGCGCCAGCAGTTGGAAGTGGTCCGCGCCAGCGGGCAGCATCTCCTCCTCCTCATCAACGACATCCTCGACATGAGCAAGATAGAAGCGGAAAAGATGGAGCTGGAAGAGAGTCCCTTTCATCTTGGCGCCCTGCTCAAGCAGGTTTTCGAGATCGCCAAGATCAAGGCAGAGGAGAAGAGCCTGGGGTTCCTCTACGAGGAGTCCCCCCCTGTTCCCAAGTATGTCCAGGGCGACGAGCGCAAGCTCAAACAGGTCCTGCTGAACCTCCTTTCCAACGCGGTGAAATACACAAGGCACGGACAGGTAGTGATGCGGGTCGGGCATGACACCGGGAGCGGCCTGTTCAGTTGCGAGGTGGAGGACACCGGAATCGGCATCCCGAACGACAAACTGGAGAGCATCTTCGACCCCTTCACCCAGCTGACCGGTGACGGCCTGGTGCGTGAAGGGACCGGGCTGGGACTCAGCATCAGCAATAAACTGGTGGGGCTGATGCAGGGAGAGATCAGTGTGGAAAGCGAACCGGGAAAGGGAAGCTTGTTCCGGGTGCGGCTTCCGCTGAAAGTGGTCTCCCGCCGCGACCGTCTCAACGAGCCGGAACTGGAGGTCGTTACCGGCTACGACGGGCCACGGAAGCGGATCCTGGTGGTGGACGACAACGTCGCCAACGTCTCGATGCTCGTCTCGTTTTTGGAGCCGCTCGGATTCGAAGTGACCACCGCAGCTAACGGGCGCCAGGCGGTGGAACAGTCGCTGCGCTGTCCCCCCGACCTGGTATTGATGGACTTGGTGATGCCGGACATGGATGGGCTGGCAGCGGTGCAGGAGATGCGGCGGCACCCTGAACTGGCGCAAAGCTGTATCATCGGGACTTCCGCCATGGCCTCCGGGAGCGGCCGGAAGGACTGCTTCGTTTCGGCATGCGAGGATTTCCTTCTCAAGCCGATCGACCTGGAAAAGCTGTTGGATAAAATACGGGAGCGGCTCGGCGTGGTGTGGCAGAGATCGACCGAGCCCCGCTCTTCCAATTCCGGCGGCGAGAGAGCCGAGTTTTTCGAGGCGCCTGCTCCTGAAGAACTGGCTGAACTGCACGAACTGGCGTTGCTGGGGAATATGCAAAAGATACAGACCTGGGCGGAAAAGATGCAGCAAGCAGACTCCAGGTATGCCCCTTTCGTCGCAAAGGTTAAGGAGCTGGCAAAGAGGTTCCGGGTTAGCGCGCTCGTTGAGCTGGTGGAACGGCATATGGGGGGACCGCAATGAACGACTACATTCAGTATGGCCGCGCCGGCCAGAGCCCGATCATACTGGTCATCGACGATGATGCCGACAACCTCGCTATCGTCTCGGAATACCTCAAGGGATTCGACTTCACCATCCTGGTCGCCGAAGACGGGGCGAGCGGATTGGAGCGGGCGGCGTACGCGAAACCCGACCTGATCCTGCTCGACGTCTTGATGCCGGGGATAGACGGCTACGAAACCTGCCGCAGGCTCAAGGCCGACGACAAGACCAGGGACATTCCGGTCATCTTCATGACGGCACTGGCGGAAACCGAGCACAAGGTGCGGGGATTCCAGGCTGGGGCGGTGGACTACGTCACGAAGCCCTTCCAGCGCGAAGAGGTCCTGGCCCGGGTCTCGGTCCACCTGCAAATCCGGGAACTCACCCGCAAACTTACCGAGGCCAACGAGCTTTTGGAAAAACGGGTGGAGCAACGGACGGCTGAACTCAGGAACTCGGAGCTGCGCCTCATGGAGATCATCAACTTCCTCCCCGACGCCACCTTCGCCATCAATCTAAAGGGGGAGATCGTCATCTGGAACCTGACCGCCGAGTGCCTCACCGGCGCCAAAGCGTCCGACATGCTGGGGAAGGGAGACCATCAGTACGCGATCCCTTTCTACGGGGAGCGGCGTGCCACCCTCGTCGACCTGATCCTGAATCCAAGCTGCGAGATAGACCGGCTTTACGACTACGTGTCGATCGAGGGCGGGGTGATCACGGGAGAGTGCCTGGTGCGCGGTCTGCCGCACGGCGAGGTGTACTTCATGGGGAAGGCGGCCCCCCTTTGGGACTCAAACGGGAAACTGGCCGGGGCCATCGAGTCGGTAAGGGACGTCACCGAGAGCAAAAAGCTAGAAGAGCAGTTGCGGCAGACACAGAAGATGGAGGCGTTGGGCGCTCTCGCCGGCGGCGTTGCCCATGACTTCAACAACATCCTTACCGGCATCATGGGGTACGCCACCCTGCTCAAACTGCGCATGGGGGAGGGAAACCCGTTGCTGAGTTTCCCCCTGGACATCCTGGCCGCCGCAGAGAGGGCGGCGAACCTCACCAAAAGCCTGCTGACCTTCAGCAGGAAGCAGACCATAAGCCTGAAGCCCGAGAACCTGAACGAGATCGTGAAGCGGATCGACAAGCTTTTGCTGCGCATCATCGGCGAAGACCTGGAGTTTCGGGCCAAACTGGCCGAGACCCCGCTCTACGCTCTGGCCGACTGCGGGCAGATCGAGCAGGTCCTCATGAACCTCGCGGCGAACGCCAGGGACGCAATGCCGCACGGCGGGGTGCTCACCATAGCCACCGGCCGTATCGACCTCGCAGCGGACGGCGACCCGCCACAGCTCCCCTCCGGTCCCTATGCTGTGATCGCCGTCTCCGATACCGGTGAAGGGATGGATGCCGCCACCAAAGCGAGGATCTTCGACCCTTTCTTCACCACCAAGGAGATCGGCAAGGGGACCGGGCTGGGGTTATCGATTGTGTACGGGATCATCCAGCAGCATAGCGGTGCCATTACGGTGCAAAGCGACCCGGGGAAAGGGACCACCTTCAGTATTTACCTTAGGCTGCTCCCGACCGAATCGGAGAGCGCGCCGGAAAACGAGGAGGCTCCCGTGCCAGGCGGGAGCGAAACCATCCTCCTTGCCGAAGACAACGCCGATGCCCGCGACTCCATGACCAGGGTCCTCTCTGAGTACGGCTACAGCGTCATCCAGACCGTGGACGGCGAGGACGCCCTGGAGAAGTTTCAGGCAAACAGGGACAGGGTCGCCTTCCTCCTCCTGGACGTGGTGATGCCCAAGAAAGACGGCATGGCGGTGTACCGGGAAATCAAGGCAGTGCGGCCGAGCCTGCCGGTGTTGTTCGTGAGCGGTTATACCGAGGATGTCATTGCCAAAAAGGGGGTCGTGATAGGGACCGACCCGTTCATCTTCAAGCCGATCCCCCCACGCATCCTGCTCACCCGAGTGCGGGAACTCCTTTCACGGTAGAATCGCTCTTCCCGGCTCCGGTCGCCGACCCGAAGTCGGGGATGTGGTGATAAGGGAGGCGCCGAGCATGACCAAGTTCAACGATTCGAGTATCGGCTCAAGGCTCATGCTGCTGGTGGGAATCTTCCTGCTCGGTTTCGCCCTGTTGTGCCTCTTCTCCTTCCACACCTTGGACCGGGTCAAGATCAACGGACCGCTCTACGCCCACATCATTCAGAACCACCTCGTGATCCAGGACATCCTTCCGCCCCCCCTGTACATGGTGGAGTCCCGTCTCAATGCGCTGCAGATGCTGAAAGCTGCGGAGGATGGGGTCGACCGGAAGACGCTGGCCGGGATGGCCGCACAGGCGGCGCAGCTCCGCAACAAGTACGAGCAACGTTACCGCTACTGGATGTCCAACCTGCCGGCGGGAGACCCTTTGACGCAGATCCTCTCCAGCTCCCACGACACAGCCCTCAGGTACTATAGAGCCCAGGACGAGCACTTCCTCCCCGCGCTGCTGGCAGGCTCTTTGAAAGAGGCGGAAAAGGTGGATGCAGCGGTCCTGGAGCCAGAGTTCCAGGCACACAGGGCCTTGATTGAAAAGGCGGTCACCGTGGCAACCGGGTATGCCCAGCGTGATGAGAACACGGCCGCGAAGACGATCTCCCGCAGCATAATCTGGCTCTTTGTCATCGGGGCGGTCGCCGGCGTCATCATCCTGCTGGTCTCCCTCTCGATCAGCCGCAGCATCTCGCTCCCCTTGGCCGAGCTTTCACGAGCAGCCATCGCCTTGTCCGAAGGGAGGCTGGACACGATGCTCACCTCCCGGGCAGGCGCGCGCACCGAAATGGGCACCCTCTTTCAGGCCTTCAACAAGATGGCAACCCAACTCACGGCCGTGATCACCCAGTTGCGCGCGTCGGAAACGAAGTACCGGATCGTCGCCGACAACACCTTCGACTGGGAGTTCTGGAGAGACCCGCAAGGGAACTACATCTACTCCTCGCCTTCCTGCCAAAGGATCACCGGATACCCCCCCGAGGAGTTCGCCAGGGACCAGAATTTCATCATCAGCATCACACACCCCGACGACCGTTCCGCCTTCGACGAGCACCATCGCCTTGCCCTGCGCCCGGACAGCCCGCCCGTCTCCCGCTTCGGGTACCGTTTGGTCGCCGCCGACGGGAGCGAGCGCTGGATCGACCACGTCTGCTGCCCGGTCTTCGACGAAAGCGGCCGCTTCCTAGGCAAACGCGGGACCAACCGCGACGTTACGGAGCAGAAGAAAGCGGAGGAGCAACTGGTCAAGGCCAAGGAGCAGGCGGAGGAGGCCAACAAGACCAAAAGCGCCTTCATCTCGGCGATGAGCCACGAGCTGCGCACCCCGCTCAACGCCATCATGGGTTACTCCCAGATCCTGATGCGGGACTCGAGCCTCGATGCTACGCAACACACCCAGCTGAAGGTGATAGCCGATAACGGTCAGTACCTCCTCTCGCTGATCAACGACATCCTCGAGATCGGCAAGGAACAGGAAGAGAGCGCGCTGGAACAGATCGACTTCGACCTCCCGGCCCTTATCGGCCAGGTCCTAGACATCTCGCGGGGAGCGGCCGAGGAGAAGGGGCTGGCCTTCAGATACTTGGCCGCGACCCGGCTCCCTGGCAGGGTCCATGGGGATGAGCGCAAACTCCGGCAGGTTCTGCTCAACCTTTTGGACAATGCCGTGAGGTACACCGGGGATGGGGGGGTAACGCTGCGGGTAACCTATCACGGAGAGCGTCCCGGCCTCCTGGTATGCGAGGTTATCGATACGGGGATAGGGATCGAGACCGACAACCTGGAAGAAATATTCGAGCCTTTCACCCAGCTGGGGCGAAAGGGGGGCGCGCGTGAAGGAGCGGGACTGGGGCTGACCGTCGCCCACCATCTGGTAAGCTCGATGAGCGGGAAACTGGATGTGAAGAGCGAGCCGGGGCGCGGGAGCAGCTTTCGACTGGAGATACCCCTTTCAGCGGTCGCCGAGGGTGGTGTTCCCGTGGCGGCTAGCGTTGTTGTCGAGGCGGCGGAAGGCCCGACCCACGGTTACCAGTACCGGGCCAGTGAGGTGCCGCCGCCGGAAATGCTGCACGAGCTCTACGAACTGGCAAAGCTGGGCGACATACGCAGGATCCGTCTCTGGGCGGAGAAGATGATGGAAACCTCCGCATGCCACCGGTTTGCCGAAGAGGTGCGCGAGCTGGCCGGTGGCTTCAAGGCCAAGGCAATCACAGCCCTGGTGGCTCGCTATCTGCCGGCGGAAAGCCGCAACGAGAAAGGATAAAAACATGGAACCGCGCGATCCCGTCTTAGCAGACGCAGAACAGCCCCCCCCCGCCGTCCTCATAATCGACGACGACGCCAACAACCTCGCTATCGTCTCTTCCCTGCTGGAGGAGTGCCGCTATACCATCTTCGTCGCTGAGGATGGCGAAAGCGGCATCAGCAGAGCGGTGCTGGCCAAGCCGGACCTGATACTGCTCGACGTGATGATGCCGGGGCTGGACGGGTTCGAGACGTGCCGCCGCCTCAAAGGGAGCGAGGCCACCCGGGACATTCCGGTCATCTTCATGACGGCGTTGTCGCAGCCGGATCAAAAGATAACCGGGTTCCGATGCGGTGCAGTAGACTACGTCACCAAACCGCTGCAGCGGGAAGAACTGCTGGCGCGAGTGGGGGTGCACCTGGGGCTGCGCGCGCTGGCCAAGAGCCTGCAGCAGGCGAACGACTCCCTTGAAAGAAGGGTTGAGGAGCGCACTGCGGAACTGGCGAGGACCAACGACGAGTTGCAAAGAGAGATCGAGGAGAGGAAGACCACCCAGGAGGCACTGGCGGCTAACCAGCGCGATTTGGAGGCCCTGAACGCGCACCTGGAAGAACGGGTACTGGAGGAGGTGGCGAAAAACCAGGAGAAGGACCGCATGCTCTTCCAGAGCGCGCGGCTGGCGGCGATGACCGAACTTTTGAACAACATCGCCCATCAGTGGCGGCAGCCGCTCAACAACATCGCCCTGTTGATCCAGGAGGCCGACGTCAGTTATCGGGGCGGGGTCCTCGAAGTTAACACTTTCGCCGACTATGTGAACAGGTGCATGGATATGATCGGGTACCTCTCAAAGACCATAAACGTGTTCCAGAGCGTCTTCATGACCGGCAGCCCGCGGAAGGTCTTCGATCCGTTCGAGATGGTGCGGAAAGCACACGCCCTGGTCCAGACGACCTACGAACAGATGGGCATCGTCATCAATGTGGTGAACGGTGGGATGCAACCCGTGGCCGGCGTGGATACGGAATTCTCTCAGGTGATCCTGCACATCCTCAACAACGCGAAGGACGCTCTGCTGAAATGGGGGACGCCCGAGCCCGCGGTCGAGGTCCGCTGCCGCTGCGAGGGGGGGAGAGACGTCATCACCATCCAGGACAACGCGGGAGGCGTTCCGGAGGAGATCATCGACAAGATCTTCGATCCGTACTTCACGACCAAGTTCCAGTCGCCCGGGACCGGCATCGCTTTATACCTGTGTAAGATGACGATTGAGCAAGGAATGGGAGGGACCCTGTCCGTCAGCAACAAGCTGAACGGCGCGGAGTTCCGCATCGAACTCCCGGTCGCTCCCGAAGACGTTTCGCCATGAAAAACCACCCTGAGTTCCTGAATGCTGCTACCCCCCTCTCAACTGCCACATGCCGGTGAGCGCTACCCAAACGGGGATTTGGGCGTTTCAGAAAAGCTAAAGCCGTTCCGGAACAGCTTAAGACACCCATCAACAACGGATGGGTCATAGGCGGTCCCGCGGGCACGCTTTATCTCTTCGAGAGCGGATGCAACCCCTATACTGGGGCGATAAGGTCGGTGCGACGACATCGCCTCGACCACATCGGCTACTCCCAAGACGCGCGCCTCGAAAAGAATACCATCCCCTTTCAGCCCGTCAGGATAACCGCTGCCGTCCAGACGTTCATGGTGCTGACGCACGATGAGAGGGACCGAGCACTGAAACTCGATATCCTTCAGGATGTCAAAGCCTACTTCGGCATGACTCTTCACCAGTTGCAATTCGATCTCGCTCAGCTTGCCCGGCCTGGTCAGGATTTCCGCCGGAACGTATATCTTTCCGATGTCATGGAGGATCCCTCCAGTCCAGATCCCTTTCAGGTGCTCCGCAGCAATCCCTCCAAGTTCCCCTGCAATGGCGCAGGCAAGTTGTGCCACCCGCTGCTGGTGTCCCGCAGTGTATGGGTCCCGCTTTTCCACGGCAGAACTCAAAGCGTCAACTGTCTCGTCCAAAAGCCGGTTCGTCTTCTCCAGGCTTTCTTTGAGATCCGTTTCCATCTTCAATTTTTCAGAAATGTCATAGATGACGGCCATTGTGGCCACAACGCGTTTTTTGCTGTCACAGACGGGAGCGGAGGAGTAGCTGATAACGATTCGCCGGCCATCTTTTCTCGTAACGTCCATGGGCAAGGAGTGGAAGACCTCGCGCGTCATGGTGCGCCTGCGCAAGACTTCATAGCTCTCCCAATTTTCCTGTTCAAAAAGCCTGATGGGAAGCCCGAGCACCTCCTCTTCGCGCCAGCCCGTAATCTCCTCAGCGGCGTGGTTCCACAGGAGGATGGTACCGTCAAGGTCGATGGCTATAATTCCGTGTGGCGATGCCCTGACCAGCGCCACAAGATTTTGAGTGTTCGCGCCAAACAGTGCCCTTTTCTTCTCCGCGTCCCTGGCAACCTTCATGGCTATTGGTCTCCCATACAATAACTGGTATATGACCTCTTTGGTGGCTTCTCTGTCCTCTGCGTCTGATGGCAGCAAAAGCCCCGTGGAGACTATATCACTTTTCCTGAGCTGAAAAAGCTACCGACAAAGACGGTTGACAGGTGAATAGGCCCTCCTTTAGCACTCCCTGCTTTAGAGTTAGCAGTCACTTTGGATCTTACGTCCACTACTCCAATCACGCCTTGAGCGCCCCCGCTTTACACTTACTGACTCATACGGTAGTATTCATAGTCTTTGATACTGACTGAAGTGGCTGACTGTGTATTGGCTTCGACAAGATACGACAGCCTGGCAAACTGTCCTTGCTAAGGCGGCTTAACAAGGGTATCGGGCACGAGGTGTACGATTGCGGAGACCATCGTTTGGCTTTCGATTCTGGTTGTTTTTTTCTCTTTTACTCGTCGGCATCATAGCCGCCGGCATAGCGACCCTTTGCGATGGGGACGACTCCCTGCAGAGAGTTCGAAAGGACGGCACCATCATCATCGGCTACGCTATCGAGGCCCCCTACGCGTTCCTTACTCCGGAGGGGGAAGTCACCGGAGAGGCCCCTGAGATAGCCAAAGTGGTCGCCGCGCGCCTCGATATACCGCACATCTACTGGCGGCAACTCGAATTCGGCTCGTTGATCGGAGAGCTTCAGGCCGGACGCATCGACGCCATCGCCGCAGGCATGTTCATCACCCCTCAACGCGCTCGCCGCGTCTCCTTTTCCCTGCCAACTTACCGCGCCAGGTCCGGGCTGCTCGTCGCGAAGGGGAACCCGCGAGGCTTGCACTCCTACAGCCAGGCCGCCGGCCTTCACGCCGTCAAGATCGCGGTCCTTGACGGCTCGGTCGAGCAGGATCAACTGCACCGTCTGGGATTGCGGGAACCCCGACTGTTAACAGTTCCGGATGCGCTGACCGGTAGAATCGCCGTCGAAACGGGGGGAGTTGACGGCTTGGCCCTGTCCTCTCCGACCGTTCACTGGATGGCGCTGCAGCAAAAGAATGGCGGGACGGAGGCTGCAGAGCCTTTCGAAACGGGCAAGGACGGCGGCGGTCTGGGGGCATTCGCTTTCAGGAAGGAGGACCACCGGCTCCTGGCGGCTTGGAACGAAGCCCTCGCAACCTTCGTGGGCTCACCTGAACATCTGGTGCTTGTCGGCAGGTTCGGCCTCACCAAGGCCGACATCCCTCTTCCGGCCGGCAACGGGAAGGAGGTCGTTCCGTGACCCGTTCACCGCTAAGCAACGCCTACAGCCCCAGGCGGGGCGCGCTCACATCTAGCCTGTTCTGGATCTGGATATCCGTCCTTTCATCCTTGTTGATCTGCATGACCCTGTATGGACTCCAGGTGCAGCAGCGGCAAACCCTGCAACTGGCCCTGCGGGAACTGGAAGGGTTGCGCCAGGCACGCATCGACCTGAACCGTGGCTTTTCGCATCTCACCCTTTCCGGTCAGCCTGGTGCACCCTTCGGGCAGGCAGAAGGACTCGCATTGCTGAACCAGGCAATACAATCCTTTGAAAGATCCCAAGCCCATCTTCAGAGTGAGAACAGGCCGACAGTCGACACGTTTAGGCAGCGGGTCGCAGCATTCAAGGATAGCCTCTCCCGTTGGAAGCAGGAGACGGGGGACAAAAGTCGCAGGGAAGTCGCACTGCGGGTTGCCTTCTACCAGTTGGAGGCCCAGGCCGACCAGCTCGACACCCTGACCCAGTTGAATCTGCGGCAGCTCCTGAACCAGCTCAACCGGCAATTCGCGATCGCTCTTGCGGCCGCCGCGCTGCTGCTGGCTTTGATCTGTGGGGTCGTCTTCAGGGCCGGGCGCGTTACCAACAAGCTGGCCCTTGAGTCACGCGAGAGCGAGGAACGTTTCCGCACCATCTTCGAAAAGACCTCGGCCGGCTTCTCGATCACCACGATCGAAGGGAATATCGTCATCTTGAACCCCGCGCTCGCCCAGATGCTCGGCTACCGCGAGGAGGAGCTGACCGATAGTCACATCAGCTCCGTAATCCACCCCGCTGACTTCAAGGCAGGCGACGAGCTCAGGCGCAGGGTGATCGCCGGAGAGATGGATTCCTTCCAGTTCGAGATCCGTCTTCTGCACAAGGAGGGATACTACATCTGGGCGGTGGGGACCTCGGCACTTTTGCGGGATGAGCAGGGGCAGCCTCTGTATTTCATCAACAACATGCAGGACTTGACCGAGCGGAAGAAGGCAGAGAAAGAGTTGGCGGAAAATCGATCTTTTCTCTCCGACCTCATCGAGCACAGCGGAGCGGTGATCTATTCCAAGGACCGGGATGGTCGCTACCTGCTGGTGAACGCGGAGTGGGAGGAGGTGACTGGTCTCAAACGGCATGAAGCCCTCGGAAAGACTGACAAGGAGCTGTTCCCTGGAGCGACAGGCGAAGAGTTCTTCGACAACGACCGCTGGACGATGTCCGCCAATGACGTGACTGAGTTGGAGGAGATGCTCGAGACGGAAGGAGGGAAGCGCTACTTCATCTCGATCAAGTTTCCCATCCGCAATGACCAGGGGGAGGTCACCGGCGTCTGCGGGATGTCCACAGAAATCACCGAGCGGAAAAAAGCGGAGGAGGCGCTACTCGAGAGCGAGAACCAGCTCCGTTTCGCCCTTGAGGGAGCCAACGATGGGATATGGGACGTGAACATGTCTACGGGGTCGACCTACCTGAGCCCACGCAGTTGCGAAATCCTCGGGTATCCCCCGGGCGAGCTCACCGAGCTGCCGGATTGGTCCCAACTCGTGCACCCGGACGACCTGGCACACACGCGAGAAAGGCTTCAAGCTCACCTCGACGGCCGCACCCCCCTCTTCGAGACAGAACAGAGATTGCGCACCAAAAGCGGGAGTTGGAAGTGGGTACTTGCCCGAGGAAAGTTGGTCTCACGCGACGCGGAGGGAGCTCCGCTGCGCATGACCGGCACCCACACCGACCTCACCGAGCAAAAAAGACTCGAAGCCCAGTTTTTGCAGGCGCAGAAGATGGAGGCGGTGGGAAGACTGGCCGGCGGCATCGCTCACGACTTCAACAACATGCTCCTGGTCATCCTCGGGTACGCGGACATCGCCCTATCCCAGATCGACGACACCCACCCCCTGTACCGGATGCTTTGGGAGATGCGCAAGGCGGGGGAGCGGTCCGCCGATTTAACGCAGCAGTTGCTCGCCTTCGCCCGCAAGCAGACGGTTTCGCCGCAGCTCCTCGACCTGAACGAGGCGGTTGCACGGACACTCACGATGCTGCAACGCCTAATAGGGGAGGAGGTAACCCTCGCCTGGCTCCCCAAGGCCGGCGGGCGGCGGGTCATGATAGATCCGCCTCAACTCGACCAGATCCTGGCGAACCTGTGCGTGAATGCCCGGGACGCCATCTCGGGCATCGGCAAGATCACCATCGAAACGGACGAAATCACCCTCGATGAAGCTTATTGCTCCGGTCGCCCCGACGTCACCCCCGGCGACTACGTTATCCTCGCCGTGAGCGACGACGGCTGCGGCATGGACCGGGAAACCGTTGCCAAAATCTTCGAGCCCTTCTTCACCACCAAGGGGGTCGGTGAGGGAACCGGACTGGGCCTTTCCACGGTGTACGGCATCGTGAAGCAAAACTCAGGGCACATCTCCGTCTACAGTGAGCCTGGCAAAGGCACCACCTTTAGGATCTACCTCCCCCGCCATTGGGAGAGCGGGGATGCGGTAGCCGAAGCCCCCCCGAGTGTCTCGATGGGCAACGGGGAAACTGTACTGGTGGTGGAGGATGAACCGAGAATCCTGGAGATGATCAAGTCCATGCTGGAGTTGCAGGGGTACACCCCGCTGGCGGCGTCCACTCCGGAGCAGGCGCTTGATCTCGCCGGGATGCACCCCGGTAAGATCGAGCTGCTGCTGACCGACGTAGTAATGCCGGGGATGAACGGGCACGATCTGGCGCGCAGACTCCAGGAGAAGAGACCGGCCATAAAAACCCTCTTCATGTCCGGCTATACGTCCAACGTCATCGTCCATCACGGAGTACTGGAGGAGGGGGTTGCGTTCATTCAGAAACCATTCACGATGACTGGACTCGCCCTAAAGATAAAGGCCGTGCTGAACGGCTGAGGTCCGGTATGAGAGGTTACGCGACCCGCCCTTAGTCGTCGGGATCTTCCTTGCCGGGTGCGGAGCCGGCGCTCCGTTCCATTCGCTTCCCGATGGCCAGGACGACCTTGTCGAGGGCCTTAGGCAAAGCCTCTACCGGGCCGCCCTTGGCCTTTTCCTTGGTTGCGAACGACGTCACGGTTTCCCCTGTCTGCGAATCAATGAAACTGGCGGTGACTGTCGCCATAGCCGTGAAGACGTCGTCATCAGGTCCCGGCGGCATTTCCGGTAACGGGAAAGGAGGAGGAGGCGGCCCGGCGGAACGGCGCTTGGGCTTCACCTCCAAGTGGTTCACGACGAGCTTCAACCGTGCGACACCGGGACCCGACGTCTCGGTCAGCACCCCTTTTCCCTTCAGGTCGGCAGCCATGCGCCCCGTGAGGTAAGCGGCCATCGCATGCTGTCCCAGGACAGGAACCCCCTTGAACCCGGCATCATTCCCCGACTCAAACTCGGCTGGCAGCAGCATCACCTTTTGGTACTGGTTCAAGTCTTTATTCGTGGTGGCCTTTGCCGCCGCAAGCCCGGTTTCCGCAGGTTGGGCCGCATTCGCATGGGCATTCGGCACGCACCTGAACGCGGCCCCTAAAGACAGCCAGAGCGAAAGAGCTGTCACCCCCACAGTTTTTGATTTCATCGCACATCCTCCTCGGTTTTTGCATGTTCCCTGTCACAGCCGCCGAACGCGGGGGCTTGTGGGCGTCCGCCATTTCCTGCCATCCCCGTCTGTTTGCCGGCTTACATCCTTTCGTTCATCCTTTGACGGTACGGCGCATCAATATCATTATCTGTACCTCATCAACCTCCCACTACAACGACGACGATTTCGAACGATCTCAGCGGAGCCGCACGGGTTTCCCATGGGCGCCGATACACCATCTTCAGGCTGCCGGTACCCGGCATAGCGGCCTTAAAGAAGTAGCTATATGTCGCGCCGGCTCCAATGGCGCTACTGTTGGGATCGACTTCGGGTTCGCCCTGCTGGCTGAGTATTGATGAACTCACCACTTCCCAAGCGAACCCGGTGGACCCGTTCCCAGGGAGACACACTCTAAGCATCGCATCTTGTCCGATACGTATGGTTTTGCCGGAGTCGACCTCGGTCAGCGTGACGGTTTGCACCTCCGATTCCTTCAGGTACGTCCTACGGGACGTGCATCCGCACGCCGACATGGTGATGACGGTGGCAATAACGGGGAGGACGATGTTCTTCATATGGTTCCTTTCCGGAGGCATGTACTTGCGATCATTCGGAAGCTGGCGACAGAGCAGCATCCATGGCCGTCGCCCGCCCTTGCCGGCACGGCTGAAGAGCGCCTTGTGAATGACCGTCGATACCCGGCCTGGCATCGATGATATCTATCATCTGCAGTTTCTGAAGAAAGCGGGCAAACTCGCGCAACGTCAGCAAGTCCTTTTCGGGCAAACCCTCCGGGTCGAAATGCATGACTTCGTTCCTGATCCTTCTCACGTTCTCGAACTTGTCGATACACGTGATCCGGTCGATGGCGATGTTCAACTTGTCCCAACGCTCCGGATTGGCCAACAGCCTGATGTATTCCCCATAGCTGAGGTCCGCGGCAGAGGTGACGGTCCGGCCATGATCCGCCGGGTCCTTGGCAGCTTCGAGTTCGCACAGCGAAAACCGGTGACTGATGACACGACGCACGTGGTTTTCTATTTCCCCCAGCAGCAGAAAGGGCTCGGCCAGTTGCTGGAACTGCAGGCTCAGGTCGGCTGCCGTCACTATGCCTGAAATTTTCTGATCGCACCCGCGAACCAGGACGTACTGATGTTCGGCGATGATGCCGATTGCGGAAATGAGCGAAGCGTCCCAGCGGATTTCTTGGTGTTGTTCCATAAACTCGCGTGCCACCGAGCACTTCTTGCCTACCGCTAGGCGGCTGCCGATCGAGGTCCAGGTTATGATGCCTTTGACGTCTCTTTCATTGGTCATCACCGGCAACTGCGACAGATCGTTGCTGAGCATATGGGTGACGACCTCTTGCAGCTTGGCGTCCGGCGCCACGAAAAGCGGCTTCCGGCCCGAGGCGGGCAACTTGCTGATGCGGTATATCGGGTCGGCTCCAAACTTCATAGCCCTCATCCACTCCTCCTGCATTTCATATTTTCATGACGCGCTTCAACCCGGGTACTCCATAACCGGCATCACCTGAGGATCTTCAACTCGCGCTCCTGGGTGAACAGGTAGCGCACCATGTAGTATTCGAACGGGTAATCGCTGTCGTAATAGCGAAACGTCTCCCGGTGGCGCAGGTCCACCGTCTCCAGACCCGTCACCCCCTCCTCTATCGCGGTGCGGGCCCCGGTCCCGCCGAACGGGTCCACCGCACTCATGGTCGCCCAGCGCACCCCGGCGTCGACGGCGAAGCCGCCCGCGCTGCGTGCCGTGTTCGGACCGAGGATGGGGAGCACCAAGTACGGGCCGTTGCCCACCCCCCAGGTCTCCAGGGTACGATCGAAGTCCTCGACCTCCCGCCTCATGCCTAAAGCGGTGGCCGGGTCGAAGAGCCCCCCGATCCCGATGGTCGAGTTGGTCAGGAAGCGCCCGAGCGTCACCATGGACTTCTTCCCCTTGGCCTGGAAGACGCAGTTGTAGAAGGTCCGGATCTCACGCAGATTGCTGAAAAAGTTGCTGACGCCGGTCCGGGCAAAACCCGGGACGACGGTTTCGTAGCCGGCAACGAGCGGAAGCAGCACGAACCGGTCGGCCTCGTAGTTGAACTTATAGATGCCTTTGTTGAGGCCTTCCCAGGGGTCGCTGGTCCGCGAGACGTTCTCGTCGTCGCGGAACTCGCTTACCGTGTGCATGGGCGGCTCCTCTCCCGGAAGGATTGCGCTTCTCGCGGCGCAGCCGGATAGGGCGATAAGGAAAGCGGTTGCTGCGATGAACTTCATGGCATTGCTTTTCATGGCGTACCTCCCCCCTACCAGGCCGACGAGCCGAGCCTGTCGATGAGAAAGGCCATGTTGTCGCGGTACTCGAGATTTCCCAGATGCCCGCCGCGGGGATAGACCTTGAGGCGGGTGCCGAAGATCCGACGTAGGTAGTCGAGATCGCCGGGGGCGAGGATGAAGTCGTCCTCGTTGGTAACCACCCCGACCTTGTCGGTGGAGGCGAGGTAGCTCTCGATGCTCCTGAGGCTCAGCTCTTCGATGAGCGCGTCCCTGGTCAGCCCCGGGCGCTTGTTGCGGAAGTAGGGGAAGAAGTACTCGTCGAAGTAGTCCAGAAACGAGATATGCAGCGAGGTCCAGAAGTAGTCCTGCAGGGAATCGCCGTTTTTGAGCTCGCGGTTCCTCGGGACGATGTAGCCGCCGTGGGTCATGACGTCCGAGGTGAAGATCATCCCCGCGGAACTGATCCGGAACGAGACGCCGATGATCCCTCCACCCTCGTCGGGACTGAGGAGGTGGGCGTTGTACCCGGCAAAGAGGAAGTCGTCATCGACGGCGACGAAGTCCCCCTTGCGGTAGAAATCGGTCACCTTCTCCATGACCCGGTTGTAGAACGCTCCGATCCTCCTCGGACCTCCAGGGATCCGGTCCAGGAGCCCCTCTATCCTCGCCACCGAGTTGTAGAGACTGATTGCCGGGTTGATCATCATAGCCCTGCGGAAGCCGAACGCCTTTTTTTCTTCGTCCAGCTTCATGACGAAGGCGGCCTCGGTCCCCCCCAGGCTGTAGCCGGCCAGGAGGAAGTCGGAAACCTCGATCTGCCCCCTGGTCCGGGCCCAGATCTGCTCCATGACGCGGTAGAGGTCGGCGGCGTCGTCGGGGAGGTTCCCGGGGACGTGGGTAGTCGAGGCGTCGATGATGAAGTTCGGAAAGGTCGGGGACGGAAGTCCGACCACGTGGTACCCGGCGCGGTACAGGCTCCCGGTCAGAGCGAGCATCTTACCGGTTTTGCTGCCGCCCCCGGTCCCAGCGATGAGGAAGACCAGGGGTGCCTTGTGGTCCTGGAACGCCACCGTGTAGCGCAGTCCCCGGTCGTAGAAGAAGGCCTCCGGCTTGTCCCGGTCCGTCTCCAGGGTCAGGGTCTTGATGGGGACCTTGCCCGGGGACTCCGATCTCAGGTTCTTCGGGGCCCCCAGGATGGTAGCCGCGTACGAGTCTTCAAGCGGATAGGCGTAACGTGCTTCTTCCGCCAAGGCGCCGGTCGGGAGCAACAGGAGCAACCCGACCATGATGTACTTCCGTATCCTTTCCATTTCGTCCACCTATTTCACAACCGCTCTTGAGCCGTCACCGTTATCACGCGAACGCCGGTGGCTGAGCCACATCCCCTTCCGCCGTCACGATGCCTTCACACGCCGGCCCCCTCTCTCGTGCGATCGCCTCCCAGCAGGAGTCGACCGTGCGCGCGATGCGCTCCTCGTCCAAGTACAGGTACCCGACCGCATGGGCACGCACTACCTGAATCAGGGGGCCGCAGGCGAGCGCCAGCAGCATCGTCGGCGGCATCGCCTTGAAGATCCCCTCTTCAGCCCCCTGGCTGAAAAACTGCAGTATCCGTCCGACCTCGCCGTCCGGCAGGAAGTGCGGCGACACCCTTTTGCGGTAGGGCGAGCTCAGGAACTGATCCGCGAACAGAAACTCCTCCGGAAAGAGCTTGAAATAGCGGATCACCCCCAGCGCCAGGGACGAAAAGCGCTGCCGGATGTCACCCCGGGGGGGATAGTTCTTCATCACCGCCGTCAGGCAGCGCTGTTCCAGTGCCCGGTAGGCGTCTAGCATGAGATGGTCCTTGTCCTCAAAGTGCAGGTAGACCGTCCCTACTGCTACCTTGGCAACCCCGGCGATGAACCCGATGGGAGCGCCGTGAAAGCCGTGGTGTGCCACCACCTGGATCGCGGCCTCGATGAGCGCGCGGCGCTTGGCATTGTCCATGTTTTGTTTCTCCTCGATGATTTTCATGATGGCAATCCGCCGCTGCTACCGGCTGGAGGCGAGCACGCCTCTGATCCGGTCCAACTCGGCCTGCGCCAAGCGGTAGGCCAGCGTAGCCTGCAGTTCGTCCATCTCCGCCCGTTTCAGCGCGGCGACGGCTTCGGCATGTTTTGCCGCGGTCACGGTGCCGGCCTTTAAGCGGTTGTCGCTCAGGCGCGCGTTTTCCCGACGCAGGGAGAGCGCCTCGCGGGCCACCTCCACCATCTGTTGCGCACGCTCCAGTTTGCGCAGCGCCTTGTCGATGTCGATGCCGATCCGTTTGTCGATCCGCGCCAGGTTCTCCTCGGCCTGGGACTGCTGGGCCAGACGCTGCCCGAGGTCCGCCTTGCGTTTGCCCCAGTCGAAAATGTTCCAGGTGAGCTCCGCGCCCACGATCCCTATGTTCTTTTCCAGGAACGGGGCCCCGTCCTGGTAACCGTGCTTGGCGTAGATGGTCAGGTCGGGGATGTATTCGTAGCGGGCGGCGCGTACCGCGTGGCGCGATTTTTCCAGGGTGCCGCGTGCGGCGAGCAGTTCGCCGTTGCCTGAGCGGGCCTCGTCATAGGCCTGTTCCTTCACCGGTTTGGCCAGTTCGGGAAGCCCCGCCTCGGTTACCTCCAGCGCGGTGTCGCTCGGCAGCCCCAGGAGGTCGCACAGCTCCGAGGTCACGTCGGAGGCGCGGTTCTCGGCAACCAGGAGCGCCTGCCGGTTCTGCAGCAGATCCGCCCTCGCCCCGGTCAGGGCCACCTCGAGCACGTTGCCCGCCTTCACCCCGTCCTCGGCCTCGCGCAGGTTTTCCTGCGCCGCGTCGAGCGAGGCGCGGGCGGCGGCGCGCTCCTTGTCGGCCACGAGCAGCGCGTAGTACAGCTCGTGCACGGCAAGGACCGTTTCGTTCTCGGACCTGGAGAGTTCCGCCTTGGCGATACCGCGCTCCGCCTTGGCGATGTCGTTGGCTGCCCCAATCTTGAACAGCTGCGTGGTGGGCTGCGCCAGCATGGTCTCGCTGTACAGCATGGTGGACTTGCTCTGGCTGAGCTTCACCTCCTTGTTGGGGAACTGCTCCCCGCCCGCGTTGCCGAGGCTCCCCGCCGGTATGGAGATCTGTTGCTTGTCGGACACGGCCATGTACTTCGTGTTGTTGGTGAGCTGCGGGAAGTACTGCGACCGTACCGACGCGATCTTGTGGTCGCTTTCCACGATCTTGTCCCGGCCGATCTTGAGCACCGAGTTCTGCTTCAGGGCAAGCTCGACTGCCTGGGACAGCGTAAGGGACTGCCGCACCGGCTCGGCGCTTGCTTCCCTCCCCCCCACGAGCAGCACCATGCACACGAGCGCGGCTGCGACCGCGGCCTGTTTGCCGGCGGCGCGACGGGCGACCAGCGACTTTACCGCCACGTAGATCACCGGTACCACCAATAGCGTGAAGAACATGGAGAAGATGAGACCGAAGGCGATGACGCTTGCCAGCGGGCTCCACAGACTCGACCTGGACAGGATCATTGGCGTAACCCCCACGGCCGCTGCCATCGTGGTAAGGAAGATGGGGCGCAGCCGCCTGGCACCCGCCTCCCGCGCGGCCTGCTCCAGGGTTTCCCCCTCGGCCACCCTCTCGTTGCAGTAGTCGACCAGGATAATCCCGTTTCTGACCACGATCCCGCACAGACTGATGAGCCCCATGAACGCGGTGAAGCCGAAGGGGTTGTGGGTGATCACGAGCCCCAAAATCGCCCCGAACAGGGTCAGCGGGATCGAGGCCATCACCACCAGCGGGTCGGAAATGGTCCTGAACTGAACCAAGAGGACCAGGAAGATGGCCACCAGGCTGATGGCGAGAGCGGACACCATCTGCGGGAAGGTCTCTTCCTGGTTGTCCTTTTCGCCGCCGTAGTAGATCCGGTACCCGGTGGGGAGCTCCAAGGCCTTGATGCGCGGCATCGCCTGCTCCAGGATTTTGGAAGCATAGACCCCCGGCTTCTGGAAGGCCCGGATGGTCATGGTGTGCACGCCGTTTCTACGCACGATCCTGCTGGTCTGCCATTCAGGCGCCAGCGTGGCGACGGCCCGCAGCGGCACTCTGGCGCGGGTAAGGTCGGAATTGAGATAGGTGTTCTCGATGTCGCCGAAGGATGAACGCGACGCGGCGTCGAGCCTCAGCTTAATGTCGATAGCCCGGTCCCCTTCCCAGAAGGTGCTGACCGCGGAGCCGTCGAAGGCGCCCGCGAGAGTCTGGGACACTGATGCGTCGGTGAGCCCCAGACGGTTGGCCAGTTCGTCGTTAACCTTGACGTCCACCATGTAGGAGTCGTTGAGGTAGTCCCTGAACACGTACTGGGTGTTGGGTATGCTCTCCAGGATCCCCTGCACCTTCTCCCCCAGCCGCTTTAACTCGGCGATGTCGTCTCCGGCTATGCGCACCTCGATGGGGGCCTCCATCTGGGCGCCCTGCTGCAACTCCTTCACGATCACCATCGCCTCGGGAGCGACCTTGGCCAAATCGTCACGCAGTTCCTGCACAAGACGCGTGGTGTCCTTCACCGAGGCGGTGTTGACGATGAACTGGCCGTAGGCGGCGTCGGGCTGCTGCGGGTTTACGTTGTAGTAGAACCTCGGGGCGCTCTGGCCGACGAAGGTGGCGTAGTGGGTGACGCCCTTGTGGGCTCCTAGGCTTTTCTCGATCTTTCTAAGGACCTCGTCCGTCGCCTCGATCCTGGTACCCTGCGGCATCCAGACGTCGATCCCGAACTGGTTGCGCTCCGCCGAAGGGAAGAACTGCTGCGGCACCGCGGCAAACAGCATCACCCCGAAGACGAAGGCGCATCCCCCAAGAGTGAAGCCGAGCCACTTGCGCTTGATGAAGATGCCGATCCACACGCCGTAGTTGTCCTGGAGCCGGTCGAGCAGGCTCTTCTTCTGCTTGCCGTGCTCCGGTGAGGCGTCGTGGTCGTGCAGCCCCTTCTGGATGAAGAACCGGCACAGAAGCGGGGTCAGGAAGACCGCCACGACGAAGGAGACCGCGAGGGCGATCGCCACGGTGAGCGGGAGCGCCATGATGAACTCCCCGACCGAACCGGTGATGATCAATAGCGGCAGGAATGAGGCGATGATGGTGATGGTCGCGGTGAGTACCGGCACCAGCACGTCGCTGGCGCAGCGCCAGGCCGCCTCCGCCTTGGGCACCTTGTGGTCCAAAAGCTCGACGTAGTTGTCCGCGATCACGATGGCGTCGTCCACCACGATGCCGAGCACCATGATGAGGCCGGCGATGGAAACCTGGTGCAGGGCTATGCCGAAGGCGTTCATGACACCGAGCGTGCCGCACAAGGTCACCGGTATGGCCAAAGCGGCGATCACGGCGACCCTCAAGGGGAGCAGCACAATGGTGACCAGGACCACCGAGATGATCGCCAGCAGGAATTCGTGGCTCAGCGACTCGGTCCGCTCCTTCACCACCTCGGGCTGGTTGGCGACCAGGTCCAGCTTGACGTCGGGAGGGAGGAGCACCTTCAGGCGCTTGAAAACGGTCTCGAGCTGCTCCCCCAGTTCCACTATGTTCTTACCCTTTTGCATCTCCACGGAGAGCAGCAGGCAGGGGTCGCCGTCGTAACGCACCATGAAGGTCGGGTCCTGGTAGCGACGCTCCACCTTGGCGAAGTCCTTGATGTAGAGGGGATGGCCGTCCTTGGAGACGTCGACCAGGACGTTGCGGATCTCGTCCTCGGTATTGAAGATACCGGTGGTTCTCACCGGCGCCTTCGAGCGCTCGGCCTCGAAATGCCCGGCGCTTTGGATGGCGTTTCGCTCCCTGAGCGCGTTCACGATCTGGCGGGTATCGGTGAAGTACTGCGCGATCCTCTCGAGGCTCCCGGTGATGCGGATCTCTTCGGACTGGTTGCCGTAGGTGACCAGCTTGCCCACTTCCCGGACCGTGCGCATCTCGTCGTGGATCTTGTCGGCATAGTCCCTGAGCTCGCGGTAACCGTACCTCTTGCCGTGGACCGCCACCAGCATGGCCACGGTATCGCCGAAGTCCGAGTCGACCACCGGCCCCATCACCCCGGAGGGAAGCTCGGTAGTGCGCACCAGGTTCATCTCGTGGCGCAGCTTGGCCCAGAACTGGTCCGAGTTCTTCACGCTGTCCTCGAGTTCCACGTTGATGATGACCATGCCGGGACGGCTCGTGGAATAGGTCTTCTCCTTGCGGACCTCGGGGAACTTGAAGATGTGCTTTTCAAGGGTCTTGGTTACCTGCTTTTCCACCTGCTCGGAGGTGGCCCCCGGATACATGGCGGCCACGAGCCCGGTCCTGATGGTGATGGTAGGATCCTCGGTGCGCTGCATTTTCAGAAAGGCGTGGATGCCTATGAACACGACCATCGCCGTCAGTATGAGGGTGACGGGGGGATAGCGAAGGGAAAACTTTATCGGTGTCATACTCTATTCCTCTCGTTTGCCGGTCTATTTCCGAGCCGTCTGTTCCGTTGCCGACACCACCGCGCCGTTTCTGAGCTTTGCCTGCCCGGCGAGGACGATCAGTTCGTTGCCGTCAAGACCGCTCTTGATCTCGATGTCCTTGTTGACCGCCGCGCCGATTTCCACACGCTTGGTGTACACGCGCTTCTGGTCCGGATAGTAGACGTACACCTGCGTCGCCCCCTGCGGATCGCGCACCACCGCGTCGCCGGGGAGCGTCACCATGGACACGGTGCGGTTGCCACGGATGGTCGCCTCCGACACCATCCCCACCCTGAGGGCATGCTCCGGGTTGGGGACGCTGATCCTGGTCATGTAGGTGCGGGTATTGGAGTCAGCGGAAACGTTGATGACGCGCACCGTCCCCTGGAAGGATTTACCGGGGAGGGCCGGCACCGTGATGTCGGCCTTCTGGCCGATGCTGACCAGGTGCACGTCGGTCTCCGGCACGCCCACGCTCACCTCGACCGGGTCCATGCGGACCATCTCGAAGACGGGACGCCCGGCCGCGGCGGTGTCGCCCGGCTCCACGGCACGTTTCGCGATGTACCCGTCCATCGGCGCGTACAGCGTCGCATCGCCGAGCGCCTTTTTCGCGACGTCGAGGTGGGCCGCTGCCTGGTTGTACCCCGCTTTCGCCAGGGCCTTGTCCTCTTTCTGGCCGCCGGCCTTGGCCTGGTCGTACTCCTGTCTGGCGTGCTCGTAGGCCGCCTTGTACTTCTGGAAATCGTTGGGCGCCAGGCTCTTGGAGTCGTAGAGCATCTTCATACGCCGGTACTCGTCCTCGGCCCGCTCATACGCGATGCGCGCCTGCTCCAGATGCTCCGGCCGCGCCGAGTTCATCGCCTTTTCCAGTGCGGCCTCGGTGCTTGCCAGCTGAGCGGCGGCACCTTTGACGGAAAGGTTGAAATCGGTGGGATCGATCCTGGCCAGAACCTGCCCCTTCTTCACGAACTCACCCTCCCGCGGCCCCACGAACACCACCTTCCCGGAAACCAGGAAGGAAAGGGTCGCCGGTGCATTGGGGGTTGCGACCGTCCCGCTCACCGAGATGGTCTCGCGCTCCTGGACCTTCTGGACCCGCCCCACCACCACCGGCACGGCATCTCCTTTGGCTTCCTTTTGCTGCTCACCTGCGCAACCTGCCAGTGAAAATCCGACTGTCGCCAGACATGCCGCCTTTACAATGGACTCCCAAGTACCTCTCATTGATATTGCTCCTTTCGTTTTCATTTAGTTAATGGTCGACGGTTCGGCCGGTCGGCTCAGAGGAGCCAAGATGCCAGAATCCTGATGAGTGACTGGCACTGACTGTGTGCCGTCTTTAGAAACGGCGGGCCAGTTCCAAAAGCTTGCCGCGAACTGCCTCATACTCGTCCCATCGCCCTCGTTCGGGATCATCACCTTGAAGCAGGACAGTTTCCTGATCTGCCACACCGAGGAAACAGAGCACCGATCGGAGATAAGCAACACTCTGGTCGCCCTCTCCACCGAACTTGTAAGGCTGATTTGCATGAAGATGCAGCGATTTCCTGGAGAGGCCGTGGAGCATCCCTTCAGTTCCTTCCGGCGTAAGACGGTAGGTACGATCCAGTACGCAGATCGCATCGATGTACATCTTGAACTCCGCTGGGAACCACAGGTTAAGGCTGTGGGTGACGAAGACATACTTGTCGCACCTGCGAAACTGGTCCGCGATGCGCCAGATTTTGTTAATCTTCCGGCGTTCTTCGTCCGATAAGAAACCGTATTCCTCGCCACGCTCGATCCGCCCCCAGGCACTTAAAACGTCCTGATCGACCCGCTGAATGCTGTCGCGGTACAAGTCGAGAACCTGAACCTCGTCCTGCGGATTTTTGCGGAGGTATTCATCCATGAACTCGTCCCCCAGCAAAAGGGTGCGAGCCCTCGCCTGGGATTTAACGTTACAGGTGACATAAAGGATGTTGGCCATGGGGTTGTCCTTCCAGTTGGATTTATTGTCATCTCTTTAGCGACGAATGTGCCAACTCATAAAATATAGACATTTCAGGCAGTTAGGAATCAGAGCACAAACCAGCACTACAACATGCCGCAATAACTATTGCGATATGTTGTGAAACTGGGCAAAATCTACAGTATCTTGTAGTCCTGGATGTAGCCAGCAGACGGAAGGGGAAGCGATGATAAGCCACGATGAGTTCATCAGGGAGATAACGCTAAAAATCTGCAGCAGTCTGGAAATCAAGGAGTCGTTGCAAAACGCCTTCGAGTACCTGAAGGTTCATGTCCCGGTAGACCTGCTGACCCTTTTCATCCTGGACACACGGCTGGGAGCGGTGCGGCGAGTCGCCAACGCTTTGGAGAGCAGTTGCCAGGTGACCGTGCCGGATGAGATCATTCCGCTGTCGCAAGGGCTGGCCGAAAAAATCGCTGCGCGAAATTTTTCCTCGCCGTTCATCGTGGACCCCGAACACGACGAGATTTTCGGTGCCCTCGCACCGATGGTGAAGTACGAGGCTGTGACCGAACTGATAGTTCCTTTGAGATTGAAAGGCGAATTGCTTGGCGGGCTGGTTTTGCGAGCGGGGGGAAAAGACAGGTATAGCGCAGAGCAGGTAGAGCTTTTAGGAGGGATCGCAAAGCCCTTTGCGATCGCACTTGCCAACGCCATGGCCCATGAGGATGTGCTCCGCTACCAGGCGATCCTGCTCGATGACAAGCGTTTCCTGAGCCGGGAGTTATACGGAGGTGCGGCGGAAGACATCATCGGGGCGAACACCGGCCTGCGTCACGTGATGGAAATGGTGCGCCAGGTGGCGCCGCTCAACAACACGGTACTGCTCCTTGGCGAAACCGGAACAGGCAAAGAGCTGATAGCCAATGCCATACATTTCTCTTCACCCCGCAAGGACGGGCCGTTCATAAAGGTCAATTGCGGGGCACTCCCGGAGAGCCTGATCGACAGCGAGCTGTTCGGCCACGAGAGGGGCGCCTTCACCGGGGCGGTTGCGGAGAGCAGGGGACGGTTCGAACGTGCCGATGGAGGGACCATTTTCCTGGACGAAATCGGGGAACTTCCGCCTTCGGCGCAGGTGCGCTTGCTGCGGGTACTGCAAAATCACGAAGTCGAGAGGATAGGAGGCAAGCGCGCCATACCGGTGAACATCAGGGTCATTTCCGCGACCCATCGCAATCTCCAGAGCATGATGACGGAGGGCACCTTCCGCGAGGACCTGTGGTACCGGCTGAGCGGTTTCCCGATCATGGTCCCGCCGGTGCGGCAGCGCAAGGAGGACATTCCGGCTCTAGTACGCCATTTCCTGGCGGTGAAAAGCAGGGAGTTCGGGATGCCCCTCCCCCCCTCGGTGGCACCAGGGGCGCTATCGCGGCTTATGGAATACGACTGGCCTGGCAACGTCCGCGAATTGGAAAACCTGGTCGAACGTGAGTTGATCCGGCATAGCGCGGGTCCGCTGGATTTTGACTCTATTATTCTCAACACAAACGGAGAGGTAAAAGCAGTTGCCGCAGGCGATACAGCGCCTCAATGCCCTTCGAAATTAGACCAGGCGATATCGGCTCACATCATCGAGGTCATGAAGCTCACCAACGGGAAGATCCACGGACCCGGCGGGGCGGCGGAACTCCTCGGGATGAATCCCAACACGCTCCGGTGGCGCCTGGACAAACTCGGCATCAGCTACCGTCGCAGGGAGCGGGAAAGGAGCAATGCCGGTAAATAAAGCGCAGCCGGCCGATGTTCAATGCGCCGTCAGGTGATCACTGCGTCATCGCTGTCGGATCGCATCCCAGCACGCCTCCACGGTGGTATTGACGGCCTCCTCATCCAACGCGAAAAATCCAAGGATATGATCACGGCACATCTGTATCAGCGGGCCGAACACCAGCGCAGTAAGGACCGGCAAAGGAAGGCTCTTGATCACTTGCTGCCGCTGCCCCTCTCGGAAAAGGGTCGTCAGGATGCGGGTATCGTCGTTCAGCCGCTGGTTACGGGTCGATACGCCGTACGGGGAATTGAGAAATTGCTCTATGAAGCGAAATTCCATCGGCGAGGCAAGGAAATACCGAACGACTTTTACGCACAGATGCCGGAACCGCTCATGGAGCGATTCCCTTTCCGGATAATCCTCGGTGATCGAGGCAATCATCCTTTGTTCCACAGTCGCATACGTCTTAACGATGAGATCATCCTTGCTTTCAAAGGACCGATAAATGGTTCCCGCTGCGACGTTTGCGCGCTCAGCGATCATCGCCATGGGGGCATCGTGAAAGCCTCGCGCGGATATCAGCTCTATCGCCGCCTTGATGATGTCTTCACGCTTCCGATGATTCATCGCGCCATGCTCCCCTCAGTTCATCGATCTCCGGTTTGAACACCGACCAGACCCTCTCCTTCAGTTCCTCAATGAATGCGCGCGTGATAAAAGCCGGCAGCGTCATGTTCGGGTTCGGATCGTTCATCACCTGGGACGGGAGGGTGTATTCATCCTCTCCAAAACCTTGCCGCAGCTCCAGCGCCAGTCCCCTGAGGTATGCACGGCGCACCGCCGCGACGATGTCCTCGGGCGGCACTTTGAGCCCCGTGGCCTCCGCTATCGCCTGCGACACCAGTTCATGCCCCATTCCGGCGCCCACGAACTTGCAAAGCCCGATCATGTCATAGCCGACCTGCAGCAGTCCGGTGGTGGTGATCGCTTTCGCCCAGCCTTCGACGGTGGTGACCCCTTCTTTCGCCAACAGCATGTGAGTCCCCATGGACATGTGGCCGCCCGCAATGGCAAAGATGTAGCCGGGATTGGTGTCCGGGAGGTAGGCCGGCAGCTCCAGGCCTTTTACGTGCATGGCGTACGAGGTTTCCCCGAGCTGCTGCGACAGCCGCTTGACGCCCCTGCCGATCCCTTCATTCCCTCCGCGCCCAGTTTCCTGGATCAGCGCCTTGATGGCCTCGAATGCGCCGAAAGTGGCGCCGTTGAACAGGGGCGCCTCGGGATGCCGCTCGTTGTAATCCAGTACGTACGCCAGCGTGGTGCCCAGGGAGATGGCATCCATCCCGAGCAGGTCACACAGATGGATCAGTTCGGAGACCTGAGCCGGTTGGTGGACGCCGAGGTTGGAGCCGAAAAGGATGAGCGGCTCGAAGTCGTACTTTGCCTGCAGGCGTCCACGCCCTCCCCATGCGGTCCGGTTGAAAACGTTATTGTGACAGCGGATGCCGCAACGGAAGCAGGCCTCGGCGAAGACGTCAAACTCCATCTCCACCTTGTCGCGAAAGAGCCGCTCGACGTCGTCGTTGCCTTTGGGTCGGAAGTTGTTGACCGGCACGGCATGAAAGGCCTGCAACACCTCGATGTTCGCCCAGGTCCCCCCGCCGCCCCCCTGGCTGACGGGCTGAAAACGCGCGGAGCCCCCGTTGGTTATCACGCCCCGGTTGACGTCGCGCATCGCCGAGGTCACCGGCGGCATCTTGTCCCGCGACTGCGCGACTATGGCGATCAGGTTCTTGTACCCCATGACGCTGCCCATGCCGCCGCGACCGGCGAAACGGCTCTTCGGCTCTCCCGACTTCAGCTCGTTGTCGGTGCTCATGACGACTGCGCCCATGTAAACGTTCTGGTAGTTCTCACCGGCCGGACCTATCACGGCGAAATGCGCATCGGGATACTGCCGGTGCAGCGCCATGATTTTTTCATGCCCGGTGAGCCCTAGGAGATGGTCGGCCGGTTCCAGTTCGACCACCGGTCCCGACGCTCCTTCGCGTATCACCGCCAGTACCGGAGTCGACGACCGGTCTTCGAAGATCAGTTCGTCCAATCCGGCCCATTTCAGCTTGTTGCCGAAGTTCCCGCTTCCTGCCGCCCACATGGCGCCAGGCATGCCGGCATCGGAGCGCTTGAGCGGGCTGTAGGCGGAAAAGTAGGTACGAAGCCCGGTCATCACCGCAGTGCCGGTGAGAAGCCCGGTATTGACGATCAGGGGATTCTCCGGCGAGTAGGCGTTTTTCACCGTTCGCTGTTCCAGGACTTGGAACGATCGTCCGAATCCCCCTAGCACATCTTCCAGGTTTGCGCACGGCAAGCTCTGGAAGGAGACGGTGCCCTGCTCCAGGTTGACGGTGCATCTGCGATAGCTGACAGTGGATGGTGCAAAGGTGGAACTCTCCTCAGACATGGCATTCTCCTCAATGCGAAGTTGTTTTCCGTTACCCGCCGCCTATGTGCGGCATCAGCGCAACGACGTCACCGTCAAGGACGACGTCCTGCAAGGAAGCATGGCTTCCGTTGATCAAGGTTATTCCCAGTTCCTTCTTGGGGATGCCGATCCGGTCGACCACCTCAAGAAGCGTCGAGCCATCGGGGAATTGCCGCGTTTCTTCTTCGAACCACCGGTAACGAAGAGACGCGAAGAGCTTTACGGTCACTTGCATGGTTTTCTGCTCCTGTCGTGCGAAGATGTGCCGCACGCGGCGGCCGGCAGGGGAATCAAGCAGCCAGTGCGCCGCCACACGATGACCCGCCACCCGCAGTGCAGGCGAAACAGTGCTCTCCGTTGGCGACGGCGGCACCGGCCGGCGGAGCCGCCGGCATCGACGATACATGGACATTCTCGCCACCGTGACCAAGACCGAGGGCGAGGTTGAAGTCGCAATCGTACAGATAGCCGTCCCAGTTGACGGATACCTGCGACCGGCACATCAGGTTCGGCACGGTGGCAGGGTTGAAGGCCGAGACCAGCTTATCCATGTAGCCGTCGAGGTTGCCGGAGCTTTCCAGCCATCTGCGGAAGCGCCCCACCGGAACGTTGGCGAGGGTCAGGAGATCGTTGAAGACGATCCCCTCCCTGCGTGAGAGATCGTGACGGAACTTCATTTCCTGCTGGCGTTGCGCCGGGGGCATGAAGGCGCCTGCGGGGTTGGCGACCAGGTGGAGCAGAAGATCGCCCCCCTCCCGGCCGTAGCCGAGAGCGTTCAGAACCTTAAGCATCTCAAGACTCTTCTCCAGGCTCCCCGTTCCTCGTTGCGCGGCCGCCTGCCCCGCATGCAGAGAGGGAAGCGAGGCGACCAGCACGACGCGATGCTTCTTTAGAAGCTGCGACAGCCCGTCCAGACGGATGTCCCACAGCGCGGTCAGGTTGGTGCGAAAGAGCACCCTTGACGCCAGGGGTGCGAGATTGTCGACGAGGTAGTCGATACCCGGCACCATCTCGGGCGCCCCTCCGGTAATGTCGATGGCATTAAAGCCGGTGCGGCGCGCATAGGAAATCACCTCGTCCATGGTGTCCCGGCTCATGACTTCGGAGCAGTCCGGACCGGCTTCCAGGTGGCAGTGACGACAAGCCATATTGCACAGTTTGCCGACGTTCACCTGGAGCGTTTCCGTTTTGTCGCGTCGCAGGGACAAACCGTGCGTTAGCAGGATGTTCGCAAAGCTTGGCGCGCTTGAGTCAGTATGTGCATTTTCCATAGATCCCCCAGTCCGGTCACCTGCCGTCACAACGAAAGCTTCTCAGCCACCAGTTCGTGTGCACCCATGCCGATCCCGCCCAATTTCGCCAGGTCCGCCGGAGCGTAATAACCTTCCATGATTCAGGCTCCTTTATGCGTATGCTGCGGCCCCTGGGTGGGCGGGCGCCCCCGCACCCGGGAAATGATATGGTCGACCAGCACATGATTCCTCCTCAGCAGGTCCGGGAAAATCGACCGGCGGTGAACCGGGCGAGAACCCTCGTCATCCGCCACAACTCGGCACCATCCCGTACCCCCCGCAGCCTCTGCCAGACATACCCGGGGCGGTAATAAAAGCTCTTCACCACCTCGGCTTCCAGTTCCTTCAACTCGGCGTAGCCCAGCCTCTCTTCCCAAACAGGGATCCAATCGATCAGCCCACTCAGGCAGCAATCCTCCCCCTGGCGACGGTCGATCACCCCCCGCTCCACCGCCTGCTCGAACAGCGCGGTTCCGCAGAAGAGACGGGTGATACCCGCCAAGGCGTAGTCGACGCCCAGGCTGTTCAGAGTGGCGGAATTGTCCCGTATCATCTCCCTGCTTTCCCCGGGGCCGCCGAGCATCATGTAGGCAAGTGTCCGGATTCCGGCGCGGCGCGTGTCGCGCAGCGCCTTCTTTATGGTCGCGGCATCGGTTCCCTTGTTGTAGAGGGTGAGGGTCTGGTCGTGGAACGACTCCACGCCGTAGAAGATCACCCGGCATCCCGCGCGTTTCATGAGCTTGAGCAGCTGCGGCGTGACGCAGTCCACCCTGGTGTCGCACCCCCACTCGACGGGGAGACCGCTTTGGATGATCAACCGGCAGAGGAGTTCGGCGTGTCCTTGGTCAGCGGTCAGGGTGTAGTCGCCGAAGACGAACTTGCGGACACCGTGCCGGCGGTACAACTCTCCCATTTCCTCGACCACCTTTTCCGGCGGGCGGGTGCGGTAGGGCTCGTGCACGCCGCAGAAACTGCAACTGAACGGGCAGCCGCGGGAGGCCTCGATGAAGGCGATGGGCGGCTCTCCCATCATCACCGTCATGATCGATCCCGCCATGGCATCGTTGTAGTCCCGGTAGCGGTCAAGGGGGTAGCTGATGGCGCCGGGATCAACGAACCGCCTACGTGGGTTCTCGACAATCCTCCGGCCGTCCCGCCAGGTCAGGGCGTCGATGTCGGCAAGCCCCTCCTGCTTGGAGCCCGCTATGACCCTGCACAGCCGCGGAAACGACTCCTCCCCCTCCCCCTTGATGAGGTAGTCGATGGCACTGCCTCGCTCCATCAGCACGCGTGGAGGCATGAAGGTGCAGGGACCGCCCACGACGACGACCGCCTCGGGGAAGCGGGCTTTGACCAGACCCGCCAGCAGCCTCACGTTGTCGTAGCCCAGGATCAGACTGCTGAACCCGACGACATCTGGGCGGTCCCCGGAGACGACCGCCATGAAGGAATCCGGGTCCGCATCCAGGAACATGTCGTGGATGCGCGACTCCATCCCCACCGCGTCGAGCGCCTCGGCGAGGTAATGGAGCCCGACCGGTTCGGCGAAGTAGGAGAAGGTCACCTGCTTCATCACCTCGCACGGTTGTATGGGTACACGCACCAGCAGGACTTTCATGTTTTCAACCCGTCATTTCCGGCGATATCCGAACCAGCGGCTGGATTCAGGGTATCTGCCATCTTTTTCTTCTTCAGTTCCGTGAACGGCCGTTGGTCATGCACATTCGCAGACGCTTTTGGCTTTACCTTTTCCCTTCATCAACGGTTCGACCACAAAGGCAAAAACGCCTGCGGCAGAAGATGCACCGATGATCGGACCAAGGACGTAGATGGTCAGGAACCCGAAAGATTTATCCGGCAAAGCGGCGCTCTTCCATCCCGCCAGCATGGAGAACAACCGCGGTGCAAGGTCACGCGCGGGGTTGAAGCCCGCTTGGGTCAGAGGCGCCATGATGGAGATGAGAATGGTGACGGTAAGGCCGATGAATACGGGCGCAAGGGCATCGTCGGGCCTGCCGAGGTTGCACCCTTCGGTGAGGGATAAAATCAGAAACGCCAGCACGGAGGTCCCGATGGCTTCGGCCAGGAACGCCGTTAGCGGACTTACCGCAGCAGCCACACCGGCTCCTGGATTCGGGTAGAACTCTCCGAAGATCTGGGCGGTCCTGACCGACTCCGGAGAACCGCGGAGGATGTGGTTGACGACTTCGAAGTGAGCGATGGAATTGGAAAACAAAAGGTAGAGCACGCCGGCCGCAACGAAGGCGCCAATGAACTGCCCTGCCAGGTATTCCGGCAACTTCCGTAAAGCCATCCTCCTACCCAACACCATAGCGATGCTGATCGCCGGATTCAAATGGGCACAGGAAAGATGTCTCGTGGCATAGATTGCGATCATCACGGCGATGCCCCAGATCATGGCGATCTGGAAAAGACCCGCATGTGCGGAAAACAAAACCGCCACCGCAACCGAGCTGCAGCCGAAAAATACCAGGAGGAAAGTCCCGATGAGCTCTCCCATGAAGTCATGACAACTTTTCATACCAGTCTCCTTTCCAGTGCGAAACGCAAGGTACCCATCAGCAGCAGGAACCGCCGGCACAGGGATCATCGGGCGAGCCGGAATGCGACGGTCCGCACGGGAAGGCCCCGAAGTGGACGGAACGGTCTCCCCACAGCGTGAAATGGTCGCCGAAACGGGTTTGCGCGACCATGGCAGCGCTGTTTCCGCAGACCAGCATCGGCTTGCCGACGTAGAAGGTGTGGTGATCGTCCAGGGGGAAGGCCTGAGGGAGTTCCGGAATGGTCCCTCGGTAGATGGCCACCTGGCCGAAGTCTTCGCAGAGATCTTCCAGGCAGTCCAGCTTGAACGCGCGGATCGTGCACGAGTGGAATTTGACCTGTCCGGCCTTTGCCGCGACTTCAGGGTTGTCGATCGATATGGCACGTTTGGAGACGGTGCGGTAATCCATGCAGCCGAGCGAGCGGAGCAGGCGGCGGAAATCCTCGATGTACAGAGCGCCCCCCAGGCATTCCCCGTACAAGACGGGATCGTTCTTCAGTGCCTCGGGCAAGCGGCGATCGGCAAAAACATCCGAGAAGTACAACTCTCCTCCCGGCTTCAACACCCGGAAGATCTCCGCGAAGACCCGCTCCTTGGCGGGGGAGAGGTTGATGACGCAGTTGGATATGACAACGTCGACGGAATTGTCCGCGATGCCGCAGGCAGCGAGGTCCTCGATGTACCCCTTTCGAAAATCGACGTTGGCCCTTGGGTATCCGAAGCGGCTCATCTGGGGGGCGATGTGCTTGCGCGCCACCGAGAGCTGCTCGTCGGTCATGTCGACGCCGATGACGAAACCGTCCGGGCCGACCAGTTTGGAGGCTAGGTAAACGTCGCGCCCGCTTCCGCACCCGAGGTCGAGGACGGTGCATCCTGCGAGGGCCGGCGGTATCGGGGCGCCGCAGCCGTAGAACTTTTCCATTATCTCGTCGTCGATAAGGGAAAGGGCCTCGCGCTGGTGGATTGGCAAGGACTCCGCACTGCAGCAGGCGTTGGTTTTGAGATCTCTCTTGGTGGAAAGTATCTTGCCGTAGTATTCCTTGACCTTCTCCTTGACGTCTGTGCTGCCGGTCATCACTCTTTCTCCTTCAAGTATCTTTTTTCCTGGATCGGATCACCGGGTGTCATTGCCGTTCACCCGAAAGTGTCTGGCGTACCGGGTTCCGCGAAGTATGGCGGCAACGCGGCCGCTGATGCTGACCGGTCTCCCGGTGATGAAAAGGTGGTCCTGGTCCAGGGCAATCTCATCCGGCAGTTCCGGGATTGTTCCGAGGTACTCCGCGAGGCAGCCTGACTCCCCGCACTCCTCCGCGTCATCCCCAACCTTGAACAGCCGCACTTTCATGGAATAGAAATCGATCCCCCGAGCTTTTGCAGCGGTGCGAGGGTTGGACGGCTCAAGACGCTCCTTGGATACCACCAGATAGTCCCTGAACCCGACCCGCCTCAGCAGGGTCGAGAAATCCTCCAGCGTCTGGGCTCCTCCGTAGCATTCGGCATAAAACTCGTGATCCATCCGCAGTCCGCTTGGGATCGGCCGTGAGCTGAAGATGTTGGCGAAGTAAAACTCCCCGCCCGGCTTGAGAGCACGGTACACCTCGTTCAACAGGCGCTCCTTGTCGGGCGAGAGGTTGACCCCGCAGTTGGAAACGACAAGGTCGAGGCTTTCGGCGGCGATGCCGCAGCGGGCCAGATCCTCCGGAGCTCCGTACCGGAACTCGACGTTCGGCCTGCCAAAGCCGAAGCAGTCCATGTGAAAACCGACATGCCTGCGCGCTACGTCAAGCTGCTCCTCGTCGCCCTCGCAGCCGAACAGGGTGCCGTCCAGGCCGGGCAGCTGCGTCGCGACGTAGCGCTCGAACTCGTCGTTGCGCATGTCGATCCCGATCACCAGTCCCTCCGCCCCCACCAACTGGGAGGCGAGGTAGACGTCACGGCCGGTGCCACAGCCTAGGTTGAGTACCGTGCACCCTTCTATGGCCGCAGGGATGGGCGAGCCGCAGCCGAAGAACTTGTCGAGGATCTCGCCGTGGATCCGGGCGAGCGCCCGCCGCTGGTGGAGCGGAAACATCTCGATACTGCAGCTGCCACCCGCCTTGGGGGAAGGTTCCCGGTCGGCCGCCGCGCAACGGGCCGCGGCTGCGTTTTCAAATACCTGCTCTGACATCGTTCGTCGTCCTTCGCTTCATGGGGCTTGAAGGGGAACTGGCACCTGCGGAGCCAGTCCCCTGGGCTTACCCCTCAGATATGGATCGCTGCCCCGGCGGCAGCGCGGGCTGCCTCCATGACCCCTTCGGAGAGGCTCGGGTGCGCGTGGATCATGACGGCAAGCTCCTCGGCCGTCAGTTCCGCCTGTTTGGCAAGCAACACTTCGTGGATCAGCTCGGTGGCTTCGGAGCCGATTATGGTGCAACCGAGGATCTCTTTGCTTTCCCGATCGAACAGGATCTTGACGAAGCCGTCCGACTTCTCCACCGCCACGGCCTTGCCGATGGCACGGAAGGGAAAGACGGCTTTTTCGAAGGACGCCCCTGCTCGGCTCAGGATCGGCTCGGTCCTGCCGAAACTCGCTACCTGGGGCTCGCAGTAGGTGGCGAAGGGAACCAGTTCGGCATCGACCCGGGCGGCGCAGGGGTGGCCGGCCATGTGCTCCACCGCGATTTCCCCCTCCTTGGAAGCGACGTGGGCGAGCAGCGGGGACTTGATGACGTCGCCGATGGCGTACACGCCGGGCACGTCGGTCCGATAGTGATCACCGACCTGCACGTAACCGTTTTCGGTCCTGACGCCGATCGTTTCCAGGCCGAGGCCGTCGGAGTTGGGTGTCCTGCCGGCGGCGACGAGGACCTTGTCGGCCTCCACCGTTTCCCGGGCTCCGTCTTGCCCTTCCAGGGTGACCTTCAATCCAGCCGGGCCTTTTTCGCAGCCCACCGCCTTCGTGGAAGTCTTCACTTTTATCCCTTTCTGAGAGAAGGACTTGGTGAGCAGCGCGCACGCCTCGTGGTCCTCCTGGGGCAGGATGCGGTCCATCATCTCGACCAGCGTGACCTCGACGCCGAAGGAGCTGAACACGTAGGAGAACTCCACCCCGATCGCACCGGCGCCCAGGATCACGATGCGCTTAGGGAGCTCTTCCATCATCAGCGCTCCCGTCGAGGAGATCACCCGGTCCTCGTCGAACTCCCACCCCTTCAACTGGGTGGGGCGGGAACCGGTGGCGATGAGAACGTTGCGGGCGGAAATCGTCCGCTGGCCGTCCACCGAAACCGTGTGCGCTGTGACGAATCTGGCACTCCCCGCCATGTAGTCGACGTTGTTTTTCTTGAGCAGAAAGCTAACCCCTTTGGAAAGCTGTGCGGCGACGGCGCGTGATTTCCGGAATACCTTCCGGTAATCCAGACGCGACTTGTCGACGGCGACTCCCATTTCGGCGAGCGCCGCACTTTCGCCGAAAATGCGCGCCTGATCGATGAGGGCTTTGGACGGGATGCAGCCGACGTTGAGGCAGACGCCGCCGGGCTTGTCGCGCTCCACCACGGCCGTCTTCAGCCCGAGCTGCGCCCCCCTGATGGCGGCCACGTAACCTCCCGGACCTGCACCGAGCACGATGAGGTCGTAGTCGTATCTTTCACTCATTCCGTTATCTCCTTGGTTTTTAGATGGTGCCGGCTGCTTCAGTCGCTGGCCAGCCACTCCAAAGCCTCCACTTCCGACTCGAACACCTGGGCGTTGGCTTTGGCCTGAAAATTAAAGGTGAACACCCGCGCCCTCTGGTGCCTGTGTATGCCGAGCAGCGCCATCTTGGCAGCTTGGCCATCCGGATTCTCCGCGGCCAGTCTTTTCGCCGTTTCCACGAACGTCTTGGAAATCATAGTCTCGCCGAAATCGCTGAGCTGCCTGATCTCCCTCTCGGCCGGGAGGATCCGGTGGTAGCCTTGCAACTGCTTCAGCATGGCTTCCTCGTCCATCCCGGTGTAATCCAGCCTGAGAATCTTTTTCTCTTTGTAATGCGTCCAACTAATCGACATGGCGTCCCCCTACTGTTTGCAGCGTCACTTGTTCAGCTCGAAGTCACCGGTTGCAAGGTACGTCTCGCAACCGTTGCATCGGATGAGGTGGTGAGCGAAGTCCTCCAGTTCCAGGATGTCCAGCTTCCCTTGAAGGAAGCGCTCGACCTGTTCCCTGAATTCCTTACACTCCATAGTTCACTCCCCTCCAGTTGGTATTTTCAGTACACGCAGTGCCTGATGCAGTTGCGGCAGGTGTTGAGGAAGGTGATGTGGGCGAGCCTGCGCCACACGTTGCGCACCACCCGTGTCCCGTTGAAGCGGTGAATCTCCCTTATGACGGCCAGCCTCACCTGCGGCTGCGCGAACTCGCCGAAGTCGAGGCCGTCATCGGAGCGGTAGCCGTGCAGAGCCCGGATCAATTCCAGCACACCCACTCCCACCAGGTCCTTATAGATTGCGTCATTGCCGGCCAACTTCAGATACCGGCGCGCGACGTCGGTCACCATGGGCAGGTTCTGCTTGACGATCGGGGCCACGAGAAGGACGCTCCTGGTCCTTTGGAATTGCGCGATCATCCTTTGCTCGGCTTCCCTGTCGCAGCGCCCCGGATGGCCACCCGCGGCCTGGTTCCTCATGCAGCGACGCCGGTCAGGATGCATGAGCCCCGTCCCGCGCCACAGCGGCCTTGCCCTCATCCTGCAGACCGAGCCTTTGGAACAGTTCGGAGGTTTCCGGCCCGTATCCCAGCAGCACCAGCGGAGGGGCGGCGTCCTGCTGCTTCCAGGCGAATCTCGGGTGCCGAACGATCTCTTCGATCCTCAGCTCCACCTCCTGCTCGGAAACCTTGCCCGGGAGCTCGGCCGACTTCACCCCCTTTCTGTCGGTGTAGCGGAAATAGATGACGGCATCGAAGATCTCCGCCAGCCGCAGCGTCTCCCGGAACTCCTCCCTCGTCTCCCCTGGAAAGCCGAAGATGACGTGGGTCTCCAGGTACAGAGCCGGGAATTTCTCCTTCAGCTGGCGGGCGGTCTCCATCACCCAGTGCGCGTCGTAGTTGCGGTTCATAAGCCTGATGATGCGCCTGGATACCGCCTGGACCGGAACGTTCATGAAATCGATCATCTCCAGGGCGGCGACATCGATGCGTGGGTAGAGGGAGAGAAACCTTCCCGGCTCCAGGTAGTTGATGAGGACCCGGATGTCGTAGGGGATCAGCCTGTTCAGCAGTTGCGCCAGGTTGACCCCGAGGTCAGCGCCGTAGCTGCCGCAGTCGTCGCCGAGCAGCATGAAACGGGTGAAGCCCATCTTCATGCCCCGCTCCACTTCGCGAAGGATCACCTCGATCGGCTTGCTCGCCACGTGGCCTTTCGCCTTCTTGATCGCGCAGTAGCTGCAGTTGTTGACGCACCCCTGGCAGATCTGGATGTAGTAGGCGTCGACGAACCCGTACTCGCTGCTGATGAACTCGTCGGAGAGATCGCCGCCGGAAACGTCATCTATGCTTGTGGTCGCACCGAAGCGTTCGTTGAACAGGTGCAGTTCCTTGTTTCCGATCAGGTTGACGCCGGAGTCGAAGGCTTCGGGATTGATCTTCGTGAGGCAGCCGGACACTATGACCTTCTTTTCGCCTCGGTATTGCCGCAGATACTGGTTGACGAGCGCTGTCGACTCGTTCTCCCGCTCCTGATCAAAGCCGCAGGTGGTGATCACGATGGTGTCGGCCTCTTCCGGGTCCCTCACCAGTTCGACGCTGTTGGACTTGAAGAAGTTGGAGAGCTGAGTGGTGAGGTAGCCGTTGTTGTCGCAAAGCTTGAAAGCGGTGCATAAAAATATCTTTTCCATGTTGCCCCCTTACCGGCTGCACCCGATGCCGCTGCCCGTCAATCCGACGCCGAGGCACTCGTTGTCCGACACGCACCGCACCGTCGCCGTGTCGCCGGACCGCCACCTGCACACAAACCCTGGCTCCTTGATGAAGGGGCGGCACATGGCGACGTAGTCGGCCGCCCCGGTCTCCACCAATCGCTTCGCCGTTGCATACCTTCGAATCCCGCCAACCAGGATGACAGGAATGTTCAGGCGTTCCTTGAACAAACGGGCGAAAGGCTCGAAATACGCTTCGTCCTGCTCCGAAACGATCCCCGCCCTGGCGGACTTGAAAGCACCCGACTCCCTTGTCCCGCCGCTCACTTCGATAGCGTCTACGCCTTCCTTCTCGAGCATCGCGGCGACTTGCACCGCATCCGACTCCGTCAGGCCATCCGCCAGGAAATCATGGCAATTGAGTTTCACCAGGAGGGGAAAGCCCTTCCCCAGCACCCCTCTGATGCGCCGCACGATCTCCAGAAGTGGTTTCACGCGGTTGTGCAAGTCCCCTCCGTAACCGTCGGTCCTGACGTTGTAGGCGGGGGAGAGGAATTGGTTCAGCAGGTATCCGTGAGCGGCGTGAAGCTGAACGCCATCAAAGCCGGCTCTTCGGGCACGCCGTGCTCCCGCCGCGAACGCCCGCACGATCCCCTCGATCTCTTCCGAGGTCAGCTCTTCCACCTGATGTCGCGAGTATCGCTTCCCGGCGGTGACCGCCTTGGCGGGAAGGCCGGTGAGAGCGGTGTCCGCGTAGAGCCCGGCATGGGAGAGCTGCATAACCACCCGACCGCCGTTTCTGTGCACGGCTTGGGTCAGTCTCGCCAGCATCGGTACCGCCGCGTCGCTGTCGACCCCGAGTTGCCGGGGGCCCGCCTGCCCCTCCCTGCTTACGTAGGCATGCCCGGTCACCAGGAGACCCGCTCCCCCCCTGGCAAGGGTTTCGTAGAACCGAATCAGTTGCTGTGAACATCCGCCCGTCTCGTCGGCCAGACCGGTCCAGGTTGCCGACCTGACGATACGGCTACGCAGCTCCATGCCGTTTATTTCCGTCCTTTCGAACAAAAGGCCCATGCCTTCACCTATGCGACCTCAGCCGCCCCCGCATCCGCTGAGCATTCCGGTCCGCCGCGCAGGAATTCCCGCTCCAGAAAGGAACAGATGCCGCCGGCGTCGTCGATATCGAACACCGGGACGTCCAGTGCCCAAGGCTGATCCGAAGCAACGGCGATCAGGGTGGGATCATGTTCTTCGCCACGGCACAAAAGTGCTGCGCTACGCTCCTTTCGGTGCACCTCGATCTTGGGAAAGCCGCTCTTTTTGAACCCTTCGGTCAGCACGATGTCCAAGTCGTGGCAGTACGAAGCTACCAGGTCCTGTAATGAGGGTTCACGGCAGGCCGGGTTCTGCCTGACCATGGCCACCTTGGCGGCAGAACTCACCAGCATGGTGTCGGCCCCGGCCTGGGTCAGTCTCCAGGAATCCTTGCCCGGACGGTCAATGTCGAATTCATGCGCATCGTGCTTGACGGCCCCCACCCGATAGCCGCGGCGCTTAAGCTCCGCGATCAGCTTTTCCAGAAGCGTCGTTTTCCCTGTCCCGCTCTTCGCCACGATTGACACTACAGGCTTTTTCATAGGCATCTCCTCTTCGCCGCCTCGTAATCCTGCGGCGTGTTTACGTTCAGAAAAGCGTCCAGCCCCGCTCCCGCCGCCTCCAGTTCGCTTTCGGGGACATCCCTCACGCCGATGCGGGGGTAGAGATCCAGGACGCTGTACTCGCCCGCCTGGAGCATCTCTCGCACCGGCGCCAGGCAACTCCTCGAATAGGCCGCGTGGAGCGGTTCGTATCCGTGGGCGAGCCTCGGCACCACGGCGTCGCTGTTGCCGGTCAGGGAGCAGAGGTGACCGATAACGCGGCTGCAGGGAAAGGGAAGATCGCAAGACGAGACGAAGACCGTATCGGTCTCGGCATAATGCAATCCGGTATAGAGACCGCCCAGGGCGCTGCCTGGGAAAAGGTCGTCGTAGAACGGCAACCGGTAGCGGGCGAAACGTTCTCCCTCGTTTCCCGCCAGGATGATCCTGCTGAAGTTGGCGCGGAAGGCATCCAGGATCCTTTCGAAGAGCGTCCTGCCGCCAAGCTCCAGGAAGGCCTTGTCCCTCCCCATGCGGCGGCTTTTCCCTCCGACCAGGATGACGCCGGTGATGTCATCGAAGAGCGTCATCGCTCCCCTTCCCTGCGGTAAACGCCGCTTTTTCCGCCCTCTTTGTAGAGAAGCACGGTCTCGGTGATCTCGATTCCCTTTTCGATCCCCTTGCACATGTCATAGATGGTCAGGGCGGCAACTGAGGCCGAGACCATCGCCTCCATTTCCACCCCGGTGCGTTCGAAGGCCTTCACCGTGCTTTCGACCCGGACCGTGCCGGCCTCCAGCTCGGTTGTGAAGTCCACGCTCACCGCATGAATCGCCAGCGGGTGCGACAAGGGAATGAGCTCGGGCGTCTTCTTCGCGGCGGCAATCCCGGCCAGCCGGGCAACCGCAAGGACATCCCCCTTGGCGGTCGCCCCTTCGATTATCTTCGCCAGGGTGTCGCGCCGCATGGTGACCTTCGCAGCGGCTACAGCCGTTCGTAACGAGGGTTGTTTCGCGGTCACGTCGACCATTACCGCGCGGCCGGCTTCGTCAAAATGGTTCAGATGCATGGTCTCCCCCGGAATTGCCGTAAATTACGCCGGCGCGCGCGTTCAGGTCGCCGATTCGGTGTAGGCTCCGCCGGCAGAGGCGGCCTTGAACAGGATGACGAGAAAGAAGCCGATCGCCGTCGCCGCGAAGATGTTGGCGGTGGTGCCCGCGATGGTCCCGATGGCCAGGGTGATAAAAAGATCCTTGCGCGAATCGACGACGTCCTGCATGAGCATGGCGTGTTCCACCCCGATGAACACCAGCATGACGCCCAGTATCGAGGGGGGGAGCAGCACGAACAGGTCGGGCGCAGACCTGCCGAACAGGGCGCCGATTAGCACCAGACAGCCGCCGAGCATCACCCCCATGGCGCCGCTGCGTGCTCCGAACCGGTAATGAGCGGACATCCCTCCAGCCCCGTGGCAAAGCGGAGCCGCTCCCACCACGCCGGCAATGAGGTTGGTAACCCCGAGCGACAAGGAAAGCCGTCCCGGAGTGAGCCCGCAGGCACGGGCGCCGAAATAGGCCCTGGCGGTGTCGGCGGTGGCGACGATCGAGTTGCCGAAGGTGAGCGGAAGCTGCGGCAGCACAAGGAGAAAGAAGGCCTTGGTGAAATCCTCCGCGGTCGGGAATGCCAGGGTGATCGGCGTGGGCGCCAGGACTACCTTGTGCAAGGCCGTGTAGGAGCCGAAGTACAGACCCGATGCTATCCCGAATAACATCAGCGCGAGGGCGGCCGGGAGCCGGCGACTGGAGGAGAAAATGATCACTACGGCTGCGCCTGCTATGGCGAAGAGGACCCCCATCGGCACGTCCAGTCCGGCCAGGCGCACAACCGCGGTCTCACCTCCGCGCAGGAACTTGGGGTCGACGATCATCTTGACGCCGTTGGCCACCAGGAGCACGCCGACTCCCAGTTGGATCCCCCGGACGATGGCCCGGGAGAAAATCCTGGACAGCATGGCCGAGACGCCGGTCACCGAGAAGAGCAGCAAAATGCCTCCCATGATGATGCCGGCTGCCGCGATGACGCTGGGCGCCAGTCCGGAGGCGATGGCGATGATGGAGACCGCCTTCAAAGGCTGAACGGGAACCGGAACCCGGAAGACGACGCCACTGACGATGTAGAGCAGACCGGCCACGACCAGGATGGCGGTCGGGTTCATGCCGTTCTTGACGATCAGCAGAATGACCAGCGGCACCATTACCCCGAGGTCCGCCAGAGCCCCGGAAAACTCCTGCAGGGTGAAATGAAATCGGCTCATAACGCACCTCCCATGATTTCCACCACATCACCGGCGCTGATACGCCCGCCCGACACGACCCTGGCGAAGATCCCCTCCTTGGGCATGACGCAGTCGCCGGCCTGATGGTAGATGGCGCAGCGGGTGTGGCACTCCTTGCCGATCTGGGTCACTTCCAGTACCGTTTCCCCGACCTTCAGCCGGGTTCCGATGGGCAGCGTCGGCAACTCGATGCCGCTGGTCGTGATGTTTTCGGCGAAATCACCGGTGTCGACCGATAGCCCCAGTTTCCGCATCTTCTCAATGCTTTCCATGGCCAGCAGGCTCACCTGCCGATGCCATACTCCGGCGTGGGCATCCCCCTCGATCCCGTGGTCCTCGACGACCTCCACGGAGGGAACCGGCGTCTTACGCTCCCCCTTGTTGCGGCTCGTACAGACGGCTCTCACTCGTCCCGTCATCTGATGCCTCCTTTCCCGGCAGAAACCTGCTCTCGGGTAATCTTGCCACCTGCATCCGCCCCGACGCGCTGCTGCGTCGCCATACACGCTACCTCGCCGCTACCCGCCTGCAGGCCCCTTCCCCATGACCGTCTCAGCCGCCTATCTGCGACATGCTGAAGCGTTGGCTGTCGGCGCTGCCCGGGACCAGGAAGGCGTGCTGTGACGGTTTGCTGCGCGCGACTCCCGCCAGGGCTTCCCTGAGGCCGGCCTGGTCCCCGGCCGCCAGGTACGGCTTCAGGTTCACGGTTTGCTCTTCGAACAGACAGCTCTTGACCATGCCGGACGACGTGACCCGCAGGCGGTTGCAGCTCTGGCAGAAGTGCTGGGAGATCGGGGTGATGAAACCCACCTTGCCCGCAGCCCCCTTGATCCGGTAGTTGACCGCCGGCCCCTCCAGGGAGTCCCTGACCTCTTTCTCGATCCGGAAGCGGTGCGAGAGCCTGGTCAGGATCTCGCCCCCGCTCACCATCAGGCTGCGCCAGCCGGATTCCCTGGTGGTGGGCATGTACTCGATGAACCTGACGTTGATCGGCTTATCCAGCGTCAGGGCGGCGAAATCCAGCACCTCCTCGTCATTGACGCCTCTCATCACCACCACGTTGATCTTAACGTGGCGGAAGACGCGCTCGGCCGCCTCGACCCCCGCCAGCACCCTGCTCAGCTCGCCGACCCTGGTGATCTTCCTGAAAACCTCCGGCCGCATCGAGTCCAGGCTGATGTTGATGCTCTCCACGCCCGCCAGTTTCAGGTCCCGGGCCATTTCCTCAAGCATCATGCCGTTGGTGGTGAGGACGAGCTTCTTGAGGCCGGCAATGGCGCTCAGCCCGGCGAGAAAAGGGACCACCCCTTTCCTGACCAGGGGCTCTCCGCCGGTGATGCGCACCTTTTCGACGCCGATTTCCACCGCCGCCTGCGTGATTTCCCGGAGTTCCTCGTAGCTCAGCACGTCGCGAGCCGGGCGCTTCCCCTCGATGCCATGCGCCGGCATGCAATACGAGCAGCGCAGGTTGCAGCGGTCGGTGATGGAGAGACGCAGGTAGTTGATCCTCCTGCCAAAAGTATCGATCAGCATAAAACCTCTCTAGACGCGGCCGGTCAGCAGCGTCACCTCGATCTCCGTCTCCGGCACGAGGCAGCCACCCGGGGCGACCTCGATCACCCCGTTGGCCCGCGCCATGGTGAGGAGGTTGGACGAGCCCTGGGCCCTGCTGATCGAGGCGACGTGCCGCCCCTCCTGCGCGGCGAGCCGGCAAAGCACCAGGTGCGGGCGCTCGCCGTCGTTACGAAACCCTTCAGTCACGGTGGCCCTGACCACAGGCCTGAACAGGGAGACATGTCCCATCATTTTCAGCAGGGCGGGACGGACGAACTGCTCGAAGGCGATCATAGTGGCGACCGGGTTGCCGGGGAGTCCGAAGAACGGCTTGCCGCGCAACATCCCGAAGGCGGTCGGCTTGCCCGGCTTGATGTTCACCTTCCAGAACAGGAGCTCTCCCGACAGTTCCTCGACCACCTCCTTGACGTAGTCGCAATCGCCCACCGAAACACCGCCGCTGGTGATGACGACGTCGGCCTCGAGGCCGCGCAGCAGCATCTCGCGGGTCGCCTCCCTGGTGTCCCTGGCGATGCCAAGGACGACCGGCTCGGCTCCGGCTTCCAGGATCTGCATGGCGATGCTGTGGCTGTTGCTGTTGACCACCGCGGCCCCCTCCGGCACGGAGCCGGCCTCGACCAGTTCGTCGCCGGTGGCGATGACGGCGACCCTGGGCCTGCCATAGGTGGCGACCCGGGTGCGCCCCAGCGAGGCCAGCAGCCCGCTTTGCGACGCGTGCAGCGTGGTTCCGGCGGCGATCACCACTTCCCCCTCCCGGATGGTGTCTCCCCTCCTTCTGACGTGGGCGCCCGGCTTGACGTCCCCCTGCAGCCTGATCTCATCGCCCAAATCGACGACCTCCTCGATAGGTACGACGGTGTCGCATCCGGACGGGATGGGGGCGCCGGTCATGATCTTAATGGCTTCTCCAGCCAGGACCGGGGTGCTTCTTTTCATCCCCGCCGGGAGAAAGCCGGTCACCTTCAGGCGGTTGCTCTGGAGCGACTCGTGGGAAAAGGCGTAGCCGTCCATCGCGGAATTATCGGCGGTGGGGACGTCCCAGGGTGCCGCGACGTCCTCGGCGATGATCCTGCCCAGCCCCTGCAGCAGATCGATCTCCTCCCGGGGAAGCGGGGCCACATGTTGCAAGATGACTTGTTGTGCTTCATAGATACTGATCATGACAGACTCCCTTGCCGACCCGTGGTCAACCCTGCTCTCCGAAAGCCAGGCGGTGCAGTTGGTTCACCCTCTCCCGGATCCCTTCTTCCTGTTTTTCGAACAGCCGCATCAGCTCGCGCGCCGCCTCGCTCAGCGCGGCGCCCCCTCCCGATGCCCCTCCGCGCGATCTCACCACCAGCGGAACCCCGATGGCCCGCTCCATCGCATAGATCGCGCCCCTCATCCTGCGGTACGGGATGCCGGTCTCCTCGGAAGCCCTGGCCAGCGACCCTTGGCGCTCGATGGTTCTGAGCACCATGTAGCGCCCCTCGCCGAAGAAAGGGTGGCCGTCGAGCTCAAGCCAGACCTTGGAGCGTGCCGCCAACTTTTTTCCTGCCAGTATCTCCGCGAGTTTCACGTGTCACCTCACATTGCACCGGGATTCGCAGCAGAGCCCCCGTCGAGTCAGACAAGCGGCGGCAGGTAGACCTTGGCGCGGCAATCCCTGATCGCCTTCTTGCCCAGATGGCGCAGCCCCTCGATCAAGGTCGGCATCATTTTCAGGGGGATGCCGATGAACATCATCTCCTCCCCCAGATCCGAGATGGCGCGGCAGCCGTAACAGCCGAGCGAGGTGTTCATCTCCCCCGTGGTGTACGGATACAGGGTGGTCTCGACGCACTGGGCGTTGTACGAGCTCATCTGAAAGCTCGACCTCTTCCCGGTGAAGTAGGTCGAGGCCATGCACAGCCACATGACGGTCTCGGGAGGCGCAATCACCGCCACCACGTCGGGGGTCATAACCGGTTTGGCCAGCGGGGTCAAAAGAGTGGCCCGCATGGAGCCCTCCGGCAGGGCGGGTCTTTCTGCCACCATCTGCCGCGCCACCTCTTTCGTGGCGAGCTTACCCAACTGCACGTAGATCTCCCCCGTCGCCAGCTTGCGCGGCACCTTGCCCAGGCCGAGTATGGACGCGCCGTCCGGACAGGAGTGGGACTCAGCCGGCATGAGCGTCGTGATGCCGCGCCTGGCCATTATGAGCGCCTGGCAGTAGCGCAGGCTGTGCCGGGGGACGGGCAGATGCGGCAGCGGCTCCCCCGCGCGGATCAGGGTGATGGCCACCGGCTTCGAGCGCAGCATGAGGATTTCCTCGAGGGTCTCCGACAGGGAAACGTACTGCGCCACCTCTGCCTCGGAGAGCGGCACGAAGGCGCTCTCGTTACCGCCGTCGAGGTACCGGTGCGCCGGCTCCCGCTCGGAGACGGTTAAGGCGCCGCTCGGGCACTTACCGGAGCAGGTCATGCAGGCGCAGCACTCCTCGGCACGGACCACGCCCGGTACCGCTCCGGCCTCGAAGGAGAAGACCTCCTTGGGACAGAGCTCGGCGCAAAGGCCGCAGCGACTGCATCTTTCCAGGTCGAAATCGATATCAACCATCGATCCTGCTCCTTGGGTCGTGGGAGGTGTTGGGGGGGGTGCTGGTCACCAATCCCAGTTGCGCGATCAGCGTGCTGGTCCTTTCGGGAACCTTGATCTCCGGCTGGTGCTGCGCCGTGTAGGCCGTCGCGTTGATCACCGCCATGATGTGGGCCAGATCCTCCATGTAGTCGACGTCGAACAGGGCCTCGTACAGCGCGGTGGGGATTTCCCTCCCCTGCGCGATCTGTATCAGGGCGTCGAGTGCGGAAACACCGGCGGTATTGTAAAAGACACCGGTGAAGTCGACTCCGGCGCTCCTGGTGACGCCGACCAGGGAAACGCCGGCGGCCTGACACGGCGCCAACACCATGGCCCCGGTCGAAGAGGCGGCATCGTTGGCCGTGAGCCAGTCGAAGGAGCGGACGATCAGGTCGGGCGTTATGCAGGGGAGATCCCCGCCGATGCAGATCACCGAGTCGTACCCTTTGGCGAACAGCTGCCGATAGCTGTCGTTGAAATGCTCGTCGAAATTACTCCCCCTGTCGCAGATGCAGCCGATCTCGGCGCGGGGGAAGGCGGAGCGAAACATGGCCTCGACCTTGGGGAGATCCTCCTCGGGGGAAGACGACACGTAGAGGTCGTAGGCGGCGTTACGGGATCCGCGGCACCGCTCCAGGGCATGCAGTCCGACTTCGGCGGTGTCCAGGACCATCGCCCGGTAAAGTTCGGCGGCCTGTTCCGGCGTCAGGGCGCCGCCGTTCTCCTCGATGAGCCGGGTTTTGGTCACCCCGGGTTGGGGATACTTGGTGAACAACAGCAGGGCGTTTTTCTTCATAACTTTCTCCTTTGTACCAGCGTGCACTCCCCATGATCGCCCCCCACCTGCTTGCGAAAATCGCAGATGTCGGTTTCCAGCGACTTGAGCTTCTCTACCCGGTCCCGGATCCCGGCCAGGTGGCCGTCCAGCACTTCCAAAAGACGCGGTGCGGGCTGCGCCGGGAACCGTTCGTGTCTGCAGAGGTCCGCCAGTTCCTTCATCTCCTCCAACGAAAGTCCAAGTGCCTTCAGCTTCAGCACGAACTTGAAGCGCCTTTCGTCACTCTTCTCGTAGTACCTGATCCGTCCCTCGGTCCGCTTGGGTGGTGCCACCAGTCCCAGCTCCTCGTACAGCCTGATGGCTCTGGTGCTGATGCCGAGTATCCGGCCCATGTCGCTTATCCTCAGGCGATCTCCTTCTTTCAACCGCATGCGCCCCCCCGCGCGGCGCCGGGCTCTTCGGACGACGCTCCCGGATCGCGGCCGGTACGGTAAGGGGCCGGGGATTGCCCCTCGGAGGGGGCCGCAACCGGGTACCGCACCAGCGGAAGCGGCGAGCAAGCCTGCCTGTCCGGACAAACCTTGCACTCCTCCACCTGATGCGAGGGGATACCGTTCCAGGAAGTTCTCGTGAAGCCGAGCCTCGTGTAGAAATCCACCGCCCCGCCCCGCGCCACCAGAAGGGTCGCCGTGTGCCGGGGGAGGACCCGCTCCAGCAGATGCCGCCCGCCCCCCTGGCCGCGATAGCCGTCGGCGACGACGATGGGGCGTATCATGACGGAGTCGCTACCTTCCTCCAGGCGCACCGCCGCCAGGATTTCCAGCCCCTGCACAAGAACGAAAAACTCCTCGACTGGAACCGCGGAGCAGTCCATGTCGCTGGCCGCAAGGAGTTCCATTACCCCCGCCCAATCCTGCGCTCCGGCCTGGCGCACCTCGGTTCTCTCCAGGTCCAGGGCCCGGTAGACCCGGCAGGGGATGCCGCGGAAGCTCCACTGGCCGAGAATAGGGTCGCAGTGGTCGACGTCGGCGGAGGTGAGCACGTTGGCGTTGGCCTCCCAAACCCCGCCCAGCTCCGGTTCCGCTGCCGCCCGTTCCGGGAACCACCACCCCAGCTCGACGCTTACCGTGCCGGGGTACATCTCCTTTATGCGCAGACGGTGACGGATGCGCCCCTTCGCGGTCTGGATCCAGACGAGATCGCCGTCGTTCAACTCAAGCGAAGCGGCGGTTTCGGCGGCCATCTCGGCGAGAGGCTCCGGGCGCCGCCGGCGCAGACTCTCCACCTGGCGAAACTCGGAGGAGTAATAAGGCTGCCTGCGCACCCCGGTGATCAACTGCAATTCCCCCGCGTCGCCGGGATCGGGGGTGATCCGGAAAGAAGGGAGCGGATCGTGTCCCGCCTCGGCCAGCAGCGAGGAATAGAGCTCCACCTTGCCGCTGGGAGTCGCGAAACCGGATTCCAGGTATTTCAGGTACGCCGGCTCCGGTGCATAGAGGCCGGTTTCGCAGAACTCGCCCCAGGTGAGCCCGGTGGGAGACAGGATATCGTCCATGGCGTGCGACAGGGTTTCCCAGGGCCAGTACCGCTGTTGTCCCAAGCGCTTGCCCAGCTCCATCCAGAATTCGAAGTCGGTGCGGCGCTCATAAAGCGGCCTGATCGCCGCTTCGCCGCCGTAAAGGATGTTGGCCACCCCGCCGTTCATCTGGACCACCGGCTGCTCGAAGCCGCCGGTCACCGGCAGGACGTAATCGGCCAGCATCGCCGTGGGAGTCAGGAACTTCTCCAGCGTGACCAGCAGGTCGAGGCCGGAAAGCGCCCGATGCACCTTCCTGGTGTCGGCCTGGCACAGCATCGGGTTGCTCGCCATGCAGATCAGCGCGCGGATCGGGTAGGGATCGCCGCTGATCATCGCCTGCCAAGCGAGGCCGGGGTGGGCCGAGGTCATGTACCGTGCCGGCAACTGCTTGCCGTGGCGCATGGTCGATTCGAGCATCTTCCGGTACCCCTCGTGCCGCTGCAGCGGAAAGAGTCCGGCGCCCAGTTTCTTGCGCTTTTGCTCCTCGGGCATCAGGTGGTTCAGCTCCAACTCCACTTCGGAAACGAAGTCGGAGCCGTCGTTCATAAGCGAGGCGCCGGGCAGATCGATGTTGCCGGTGACGGCCCGCAGGATGGCGATGGTCCTCAGGGTTTGCGTGCAGTTCAGCCCGCTCTGGTCGATGCCCAGCCCGGTGTAGATCGATGCGGGTTTCGACCCGGCGTAAAGCCGCGCGATGCGCCGGATCTCGGCCGCCGGTACACCGCATATCGACGCGGCCCATTCGGGAGGGTATTGCCGCACCCGCTGCGCCAAGGCATCGAAGCCGGAGCACCAGTCGCGTACGAAGTCGCGGTCCTCAAGCCCCTCGGCCAGGATGACGTGCAGCATGGCCAGCGCCAGCGCGCCGTCGGTTCCCGGCCGGACCGACACCCAGTCGTCGGTCAGCCGCGCCGTCTCGGTGCGGCGCGGATCTACGACCACCAGCTTGCCTCCCCCCTTGGCGAAGGCGTGCAGGTTCTTCCAGAACACGGAGCGGTCCGACTGGGCGGGGTTGACGCCCCAGATGATGGCGCACCGGGTCAGTCCGGGCTGCAGCTCGTCGTCGACGGGCCAGCCGCACGTCAGCGTGTTGACCCAGATCCTCGGGTTCCAGCAGACGATCCCCATGCCAATGTTGTTGGGGGAGCCCCAAAGGTTCAGGAAGCGGTGCATCGGCCAGTAGACGGTGTGGGGGGCGCTGATGCAGGTGGCGAGCGTCTCGGCGCCGTAGGCACCTTTCAGTTCCTGCAGCCTCCCCGTGATTTCGGCCAGCGCCTGCTCCCAGGTGACCCGCTCCCATTTTCCGCTGCCGCGTTTGCCAGAGCGCTTCAGGGGATGGTTGATGCGCGCCGGGTGGTTGAGGATCTCCAGGTTCGCCGCGAAGCGCCGGCAGCCGGCCATCACCGCGGGGTCGTAGGGGTAGCGCTCGGGGTCGGGGCGCACCGCGGTGATCCGTCCGGCCCCGTCGGTGGTGACCTTCACCCCGCAGAAATAGCCGCACAACTGGCAGTTGGCCCTACGCACATCGGCCATGACGCCCCCTTCCCCCGTGCGGGTGCAGCCTGTTGCCGACGGCGTCGGTCAGGTGGTACACGCAAAACGGGATCGCCCTGCCGTCGGCCACGGTTACCGCGAGGTTGCACCCCCGGGCCCGCTCCAGATCCATGGTCCAGGCGTCCATGTATTCCATGATCAGGATGGGGAGCCCGACGGCGGAGCCGGTCTCGCCGGTCAGACCGGCGATGACGTCGCTGTAGGCGGCTCCCTGCGGACTCCTGCGGTCCAGCAGGCTGCGGAACTCCTCTTCCCCGAGGCCGCGGGTGAACGGGTGGTAGTCCTCCCCCTTCCCGACCAGGAAGGTGGAGCCGTAGCACAAGGGGTGGCTGCTCGCCACCGGCCAGAAATCGCCCGGCTCGATCCTGCCGCGGCTCTGCCGGGACACGAGCTGCGCCACGTCCGCCAGGGAGAGTCGCCTGACGGCGTCTCCCACCTCGAATCTCCCGGAGTGGAAGGCCGGCTGCAGGGCCAGCCCCTTGACGACGTCTAGGTTGTCCATGCAGAAGCGGATCAGTCCCCCCAGTTCTCCGTCATTCACCCCGCTGACGACGGCGACGGAGAGGACCACCGGGATCCCCTCGGCGCGGCAATTTTCGATGGCCTGCATCTTCCCGGCGAAGACGTCCCTGCCGCGCAGTTGCACCGTCGTTTCCGGATCGAGCCCGTCCAACTGGAGATAGACGTCGGTCAAGCCGGCATCCTTCAGCCGTCGCAGGTAGTCACGGTCACGGCCGATCACCAGGCCGTTGGTGTTTAGCTCCACGGCAACCAGGCCGCAGCGGCGGGCGAGCCGTATCACTTCGTCCAGGTCGTCGCGGACCGTCGGCTCTCCCCCGGTGAGCTGGATGGGCAGATTTTGCCCATCGATGGCAACAATCGACGCGAACATCGACTGCAACTCCTCAAGGGAAGGATCCGCCGGGACCTCGCCGTCGAACATGAAGCAGACGGGGCAGGAGAGGTTGCAGCGCCAGGTCACCTCCACCTCGGGGAGGGTGATGCTGCGCTCGTGCCCGGGGCACAGTCCGCAGTCGAGCGGGCAGCCGTTCCGGGTGTCGGTCTGCGGGGCGCGGGTGAACGAGGGGAGCCCCATGCCGGCATGCCAGCGATACCGCTCGGCGTCCGGCCAGAGGTAGACGTCGCAGGGGCCGTGGACCGGGCACTCCTTGGACATGTGCACCTCGCCGTCGCGGGTCTCGTAGATCACCGCCGGCAATTGGGCCAGGCATACGGGGCAGACGCTCTGCGTTTCCCTGATTATCTGTTCGGGAGGTGTCTTCATCCGATTCTGCGCCTCTCCTCGAGGAAGGTCTGCGGGTTATAGGCGACGATCTCGTTGTCGCGAGCGACGACGAAGATGTAGTAGAGCGCTCCCGCCGCCGAGGCGGCCGCAGCGACAAGAACGCACAGGAAGCCGGCCGACCACGGGGTTACATAGAGGGTCGCCGCGTAGACCAGGTACACCTGGATCAGGAGCACTACCGACGCATACGCTATTTTCATCTTGTTGGTGATTGGCATGGCTACAGTAACCCCTCGGTGACCCGCTCTCTCTTCAGCCGTCCGTAGTTGCCGTCCTGGGTGATGCTCCTGCCGATCGGGGCGGCGATGATGTGGACGAACCTGCTGAAGGGGAGATAGGCGAAAAAGGCGACGGTGACGGTGGCGTGCAAGATCCAGATGGGGGTCGCCAGCGCGTGCCAGGGTGCATCGATGCCGCGCAGCGCGGAAGCGAGCGGCCCGGCGACGAAGGAGCAGTCAACAAACGGATCATCCGGCTCCCCGATCAGGCGGCAGGCCTCGGTGAGGAAACCGGTCAGGGTCACCACCCAAAGGAGCAGGACCAGATTGAGATTGACCAGGGTCCGCTCCCTTTCGGCGTACACCACCCGGTGCACCAACGCGGCGGTCAATCCCACCAGCAGCACGGCGCCGCTGAGCTCCATGCCCGCTTTCAGGAAGGCCCGCCCGGCTCCGCTGGTGAAGTAGGTGTAGTCGAAGTAGTGGTGGAAGTAGTGACCGAAGACGGTGTAGATGCAGTCGAGGGCGAAGATGGCCGTGAAGCCGAAAAAAATCAGGCAGTGGCGCAGCCACAGGAACACGGACCTGTTCCTAATCCGCTTCTGGAAGACGGCCTCGCGGACGATGGTGGCCGGCTCGGGTATGGGGGTGTTTTCCAGCCGCTCCACCTTGGCGCCCCCCTCTTCCCGGATCTTGCGATTGATCCAGCGGATAAAGCAGAGCTTCAGGAAGACGTTCCTGTAGGCGCCCATCAGAAAGACCGTGCCCCCTACGATGATGAGCGACCAGAAGTAGGCGAACTTGTCCATGTCACTCCTCCTCGTGCCCCAGGACGACCTCGGTGCGCGCGTCCCAAGAGAGCCGCTCCGCCGCCACCTGTTTGGAGCGAAGAATCAGCTCCTCGATCGTGCCGGAGACGATCGCCTGCTGCGGGCAGATCTCCTCGCACGCCCTCTTGATGACGCCGACCGGGCGCTCCTCGCAGAAGGTGCATTTCTCCATGCGCCCCATCTCCCCCATCTGGGGCGCACCGAAGGGGCAGGTCCAGAGGCAGAGCATGCACCCCACGCAGCGCGTCCGGTCGACGGTGACCGCGCCGGTCTCCTCGTTCTTGCTGATCGCGGTGCGGGGACAGGCCTTTTTGCAGGGGGATTCCGCGCAGTGCATGCAGGCAAGCGAGGCGTTGACCCCGGCAACCTCGGGGTAGGTCCCGCGCGTGAGGCAGGTGACGTTGCGCCACTTCACCGTCTGCACGGCTTCGTTCCAGACCTGGCAAGCGACCTCGCAGGCACGGCAGCCAACACACTTTTCCTTGTCGAAATAGAATCCGTACTGAGACATGACGCCACCTATGCCTTTGTGATTTTGACCTTGCACTCGTTGAAGCTGATGCCGCCCGATACCGGGTTGGCCCTGGTCTCGAACAGCGGGTTTATGTGGGTGCCCCTGCCTCGGGCGATACTGCCGAAGCGCCGGCCGAAGCCGTGGCCATGGGGTACCCGCGCCACGCCTGGCTGCACCGCTTCGCTGGTCCTGACCCTGATGGTCGCACGGGCATGGGGCGAAGCCACCTCGACCAGGTCCCCCTCCCTGACGTCGAGGCGGGCGGCGTCGAGAGAGTTGATCTCGACGTAGTTCTCCCCGACGATGGCCATCAGGTACGGGTTGTTCTGGGTGTGGGTGCCGCAGTGGTACTGCATCTTGCAGTTGACCAGCTGGAACGGGTAGTCCGCGTCCGGCTTCACCCTGTGTTCCTCGTTGAAAACCGGCAGCGGGTGGTAGCCCATCTCCTCGAACATGGTGGAATAGACCTCGAATTTGCCGGTGCTGGTCGGCACGCCATCGGTGTTGTACTTCCGATAGCGCAGCTCCCCTTCCCAGACCCCTTTCTCCTTCAGCTCTTCGTAGGGGACCGGCAGGTACGCGGTGCAGGTGCGCGCCCAATCCTCCCAGCTGTCCCAGGCGAAGTACGCCCCGTACCCCATCTTCTCGGCGAGCCCCTTGATGATCTCGTAGTAAGGCCTGGATTCCCCGAGGGGCGCTATGGCCGGCTGCGCAAGGACCGTCTGGGGACCCGCCCACATGCTCTCCCGCACCTCGGCGCGCTCGTAGGTGGAGGCTTCCGGCAGCACGTATTCCGAGAGCTGGGCCGTCTCGCTCATGTAGATGTCGACGGTGACCGACAGCTCAACCGCCGCCATCATCTTCTCGAAGAGGCGGGTATTGGGGTCGCTCATGGCCGGGTTGCAGACGTGGAAGAAGAGCGCCTTCACCGGGTAGGGATCGTCCTCCAGGACCGCCTTGGGCAGCAGCTGGGTCGGAAGGTCCGGCGCCAGCGGATACCCCATGCCATAGGCTATGGGGGGCTTTTCCGGGATGGTCGCCTCCTCCTCGGGAATCTCCAAGGGGAATCCGAGCGGAGACATCTCCTTGAGGATCAGGTTGCCGGGACCGTCGATATTGCCGGTGATGACGTTGAGGGCGAAGACGGTGCGCAGGGCGTCGAGCCCGGTCGTGTAATTGACGAGCCCCTTGAGGCCGTCCATCAGGGCCGGTTTGGTGGCGGCGAACTCGTCGGCGACCGCGATTATGGTTTCCTTCGCGATACCGGTGATCCCCTCGGCCCATTGCGGTGTGTAGCCGTTGGACAGGACGTGCTCCGAGAACTCGGCCAGGCCGTGCACCCACTCGTCGCAGAAGGACTTGTCGTAGCTTTGGGTCTCGACGATGCGGTGCGCTATGGCCAGGGCCAGCGCCCCGTCGGTGCCCGGCTTGATGGGGAGCCAGATATGGGCTTTTTCGGCGGTTCGGCTGCGATTTGGATCCACCACGATCAGCCGACACCCCCTTTTCATCGCCTCCAGCAGTTCCCTGTTTTCATGCAGCGCCTCGTTGGGCCCGAAGGGGTCCGCCCCCCAGAGCATGACGAACCTGCTGTTGGCGTAATCCTTCACCGGCAGAGGGTGCGCGAAGGTGGAGAGCGCGGCGAGGCGGCGGTCCTGGTCGCAGGCGGCGCCGTGCCCGGAGAGGTTGGGAGAACCGTAGAGGTGGCCGAAGAGCTGGTGGGTGAACATCTCGTTGGAGTCGAGGTGGAAAAGCGAGACGAGCGACTCGGGGCCGAACTCATCCTTGATCTTCTTCAGACGCCCGGCGATCTCGGTGAGCGCCTGGTCCCAGCTGATGCGCTCGTGGACGCCGGCGCTGTTTCTCTTCATCGGGTAGAGCAGCCGGTCTTTATCGCGGCTGGAGTGTATGCTGGAAATGCCCTTGACGCACCTCGTGGTCCTGTTGGCGGCATACTCGTTGCCGCGCACGTATTCTATCCTGCCGTCCTTGACGAAGTTCTCGGTGGGGCAATGCCACGGGCATATCATGCAGACGCCCGGCACGGTCTTCGTGCCCCTGATCCCGTTGATGATCTCTCGTGTCGTCTGTTGCGACATGTTGCTACCCTCCAATCCCCAGTCTCAGCCCGTCGTAGGCCAGATGAACCGAGTCGTATGCTGCGATCTCCTGCTCCAGCGCCGCGCTGGTTACCGGCTCGCTGTAGTGCATGGACATATGCGTCAGGTAGAGTCTTTTCACCGCCAGCTCCCGACCGATCCGTATCGCCTCGTGCACGGCCAGGTGCTGTTGCGGATACCAGTTTTCCCCGTGGAAGGTGGCGTCGAGCACCAGGTTGTCCACGCCGCGCAGGCGTGCGGCGCACCACGGCGTCAAGGGTCCGTTATCCGGGAGATATGCCGTGCTGACACCTGCGGTATTTATCAGGTACCCCAAGGTGCCGGGTGCATGTGAAGCCGGCAGCGCCGTGAATTCGATCCCGGGGTACTTCAGAGTCACCCCCGGGGCCACCAGGGTCACCTGCAGCCAATCTTTCAGCGAGCCGTGCGACTTCTCCAATTCCTCCAGAGTCTCCTTGGTCATCACCGCCGGCAGCTTCGCCTTGAGATGATAACGGGCGTAGATCTCGAGATCGCCCAGGCCGGCACAATGGTCATGATGGGCATGGGTGAGAAAGAGGCCGTCGATTCTGCATATACCCTCGCGCATCAGTTGGACGGAGAGCTCCGGTGGAGCATCGATCAGGTAAGTGGCGTCACCGACCACCGCGACCGCACTGCGCGTCCGGCGCAGACGAGCATCCCCTTGAGCCTCTTCGCAGACGGGACAGCCGCAATAGAAAACGGGGACACCGTTACCTGCACCTGTTCCAAGAAAGACCAGCTCCATTTCCCCTACCCCCGTGACGCCCGAAGCGGGGCCTAAGCAGCCGGAAGAGTCTCGCCGCAGCTCTTGCAGCCGGGCTTGGGCAGTTGGTTCAGTTCACTCGCCACAAGATCGTAGATCTCCTGGGTAATCTTGCCGCCGGACATGGGCCTGACCTGCTTCAGCGTCATGTTCATCGCGGACTTGAAGCGGGGGTCGCCGGTCATGGCGGAACAGTGCTTCTCGAGAATCTCCTTGCCGCCCTCATTACCCCAGATCTCCGACAGTGCCGATTCAATGGAAAGCGGCATGGGATTATTCTCCTGACACTTAGGGCACTTAACCTCTCTCTTTTTGACGGTTACCGGTCTGAAGCACATAGCGCTCTCCGTTTTTATACTTTTTAGTAAAATTTCTTGGTAAAAATGATATATCGCAACAGACCGGGAATTGTCAAACATTTTTTTATTTAGTTTTGACTACGCTATAGACATCGCGATAGGTACTCAGAAATTCAGTTCTTTTTTCAAGTACCGGCGTTTGCAGTGTTCCTAATGAAGAGGATTATTGGAGACATGAACAGGCGGGACAAAGGGAAGACCAAGGAGGGATCAAAACCTTTTTTTAGTGATGAGAGAGAGTGTGTGGGGGGGCTGCAAGGGCAAACGCCGGTCAATGCAGGCTCCCCCTCCAATGTGCCGCTCAACCCTTGCCAGCGGCAGGCGGCCTTTCCTGAAAGAAGCGTTCCGCATGGTAGGAACTGCGCACCAGGGGAGCAGACGCGACGCTGCTGAATCCCATCTCCCTTGCGACCTCCGCCCACTCTCCGAACTCGTCCGGACGGACGTGTCGCACCACCGGGTAGTGACTGCTGGAGGGCGCCAAATACTGCCCCAGGGTGAGTCGATCGCAGCCGGCCTGGACGAGATCGGCCAACGCCTCCCTCACCTCCTGCGCCGTTTCGCCCAGGCCGAGCATCAACCCTGACTTGGTGGCCAGACCGGACCGGTTCGCCTGCTTCAGCACCCGCAACGACCTTTGATAGTCCCCCTGAGGACGGACCAGCGGGGAGAGCCGGTTGACGGTCTCCAGGTTGTGGTTGAAAACCTCCGGCTTGGCGTGGCAGACCTCGGCCACCGAGTTGCCGTCCCCGTTGAAGTCGGGTACCAGCACCTCGACGGCCGTCCGCGGGGAAAGCCGCCCGATGGCGCGTATGGTCTTGACATAGTGCCGGGCGCCGCCGTCGGCCAGGTCGTCGCGGGTTACCGAGGTTATCACCGCATGCGCCAGCGACATCCGCGCCACGGCGGTAGCGACCCGCTCCGGCTCCGAGGCATCCGGGGGCTCGGGAACTCCGTGCGGCACCGCGCAGAACCCGCAATTGCGGGTGCAGTGCCGGCCCAGGATCAGGAACGTCGCCGTCCCCCTGCCGTAGCACTCGCCGATATTGGGACACTTGGCGCTCTGGCAGACCGTTTCCAGCCCCAGCCCCCGCACCAGCGAGTGAACCCCTGAGCCGTCGTCGTTGCGCGCGCCCGCCACCCTCAGCCACTTGGGATACCGGCTCGTCTCCCTGATGCGGTAGTCGAAGAGATCCTGGAAAACGGCAGTGAACCGTCGCGTCACTTCCTTCATGTCGAGCGGCCGGCCCAGTTCCCTTTCCATTGAAGTAACCGGCTGTCCCAGTTCCCCGCAGGGGACGATGAGGTCGAAGTTGGCAAGCTCCGGAGAGACGTTGAGTGCCAGACCGTGGTAGGTCACCCATTTCCTGACTGAGACGCCGATGCTGGCAATCTTTCTTCCGTTCACCCACACGCCCGGTGTACCGGGACGCAATTCCCCCCGCAACCCGTACTCGGCAAGCAGTGAGCAGGCGACCTCGAGGAGGTTGTGGACGTAGGCGTGGACATCTCGCCGTTCCAACTTCAGGATGGGATAGGCGACCAACTGGCCGGGACCGTGAAAGGTGGTCTTCCCGCCCCGGTCGGTACCCGCCACACCGATCTGCCGTTCCTGGAGTTGCTCCGGTGCGACCAGCAGGTCGCCCCGTCCGCCGCTCTTGCCTATGGAGACCACCGCGGGGTGGGATACCAGCAGCAACCGATCCGGCGTGTTATCGGCGACCCTCTCCCGGACCATGTCCTGCTGCAGGATCATGCAGGCGTGGTATTCCATCACCCCCAAATCGAGGATCTCCAGATCGACGGCATCTTTTCTCATAACGGCCGTTCCTGTTCCCGGGCCAGCAGCAGCTCGGCGACCTTGCCTGCGACCGCTCCCGGACTTACCCGGCATCCCGGCGACTCCCGGTGCTGCAGCGTTCGGCAACACGCGGCGCCGTAGGTGTCCTTGAACCACAGGTGCATGAGGAGAGTGAGCTCGCCAACAGCGGGCTTGTCGTCGGGCAGCACCAGGCCCAGGGCCAGTACCGCCGCGGCAAGCGCACCGCAGATGCATCCGACGCCGCAACCGCCGCCGAGACCGGTGGCAAGCCCGAGCACCGCCTCGGGCGCCTGCGGGGCGAAACGCTCACGGATCACCGTCAAGAGTGCCTCGGCACAGTGATGACTGCCGGAGACGAAAAGCGCATCCGTTGCGCGGGCGCACTCCTCGATCATCGCGGCCCCGCCCGGCTCCGAACCGTTACCGGGCGCCGTCCCGGCGGCGCCAGCTTGTGCCGCCTCAGCATCAAATATGCCTTCGCGTCCTTGCATCAGCAAACCTCCTCACTTCACGCCACCTGCATACCCGCAAGGACGCGATAGTCCTCTTCCGTGTCCACATCGAAAAGTATCCCCCGGTCGGCCACCGGCAGGGCCAGCACCAGTTCGGGCTGGCGGGACAGGATACCCCTGGCGCCGGCATCCCCCTGCAGGTTCGCCAGCAACGGGAAGGTCTCCCGCCCGAAGAGTACCGGGTTGCCCCGCCTTCCCTGCCAATACGGGGCAACCACCGGGGCGTCACCTTCCCGGTAAGCCGACACGATGGCATCGATGGTTTCTGCAGAAACGAGGGGCTGGTCCGCCAGTAGGAACAGGGCCGCGTCGCTGTCGGCGGTGAGCGCCATCAGCCCGGCCTTCAGCGAGGAGGCCTGTCCCGCACCGAAATCGGCGTTCACCGCCACCGTCACCGGCCTTGTTTCGAGCAGGGGGACGAGCTCCCCGGCGCCGTGGCCGAGCACCACCACCACACGGTACAGCGAGGAAGCCAGCGCGTGGTCCACCACCGTCTCCAGCATGCTTTTTCCGCGAAACGGCAGCGACTGCTTGAGCCGCCCCATCCGGCGCCCCTCCCCTGCTGCCAGCACTATCCCCGCGACATTTTTGCCCATCTAGCGCTCCAACTGGACGACCAAAGCGATCCGTCCCTGCGCGGCAGCGCCCACCACGACGGCGTCGACGGCTGCCCCGGACCGTTCCCGAAGCAGGGCTGCGACCCGCGCGCCTTTCGCCTCCCGTTCCGCATCGTCCGCCTTGTTGAGGAAGACGATTCGCCGCGCTCCCGGTGGAGCCCCCTTGAACACGCCCAGCGGATGGATGAAAAGCCTCGCCACCGCCTCCTCCGTGATCTCGTCCCCCGGTCCAATTCCCATGATGGCGGAGGCTTCCTCGTTGCGGAAGACGCTGTCAGCGCCGAAAGCCTTTCCTAGCGCATCCAGCCCGGCCACAGCCACCACGGCAGTCGACGCGGAAGGCACCACCGGCTCGTGCTCGGCCGGAGCCTTCAGCGGACGCCTGGCCGCACCGTCGGCCTCCACCAACACCCAGTTGAAGACCGGGGAAGCGGCGAAGATCCCTATGGCGTTGCCACGGTAGCCGATCAGTTTTCCCGAATCGGTGACCGAGCTGCCGGCCGCCACCCTCCGCCCCGGCGACAGCGCTGCCAACTGCAGCACCTGCTGTGGATCGGGAACCACCACCAATCGGTCCGTATCGGCGCCACCCGGCATAAAGATGCGCGTCGTCGTTGTGGTCAACACCGTGCGACCGGCTGCGGCAAGCTCGCGCGCGAGGCAAAACATCAGGGTGGTTTTCCCCCCCGCCCCCACCAGGCTCAGCACGCCTCGCGGCCCGGCGCAGAGGATTTCGCGGAGGGTGGCGCTCACCTGCCGTAGGCCGAGAGGATCGCCTCGAGAACCCCTGCACCAATGGTCCTTGCTTTGTCGGAGATGGTGTCGCAGGAGACGGCCTCTCCCCTGGGGTCGATATCCCCCACCTTCATCCCCTGCTGCACCCGCGTGCCCGGCATGATGAGGCCGCGCAAGAGACCGGCGATACCGGCGACGACGTCGACGCCGTCGACGCTCCCCACCCGCTCCCCCTGAGCCACCATCTGCCCGATCCTCCGTTTGCTCTTGAAGACCCCGGAGGCCGGGGCGCGCAGCACCCGCTCCACGGTGTAACCTCCCACCTCGGCCGGCACGCCCGTGTCGGCTGCAGCAGCGCCCTTTTGGATGATCCGGCCCAGGTCCGGACCGCGGTTGGTCTCGATGACGGCATGACAGTCGACGCCGGCCGTGAAACCGGGCCCGAGCCCGATTACCAGCCCTGCGTCGTCCAGCCTGGTGCCGAGATTGGTTTTGGCCAAAGTCGCGTCAACAAAGACATCCCAAGGGTAGCGGCGCACCGACTTCCCCTTGGGATCGACCAGCACGGGGATCTGTTCCGCATGCCACGCCTCTCCGATGTCGAACTTGGTGCTGGCCGATACCGCCTCCACCCCTTCCACGGTCACGCTGGCATGGTGCAGCGCCTCGCAAAAGGAGACCCCTCTGCGGACCGCCAGGGGGGCCGGCCTCTCCAGCATCAGGACCCTCCGGAAGTCCGCCTGGTAAAGCACGTGGGCCACCCCGCTCGCTATTTCGCCAGCCCCCCGGATCACGATTTTCAGTTCGTTCCGCTCTTTCATACGCGTCACCCCGGCCCGTAATGTACCGATAGCAGTTCGGAGGCGATGGCGACCGCGATTTCCTGCGGGGCGCCACCGCCGTTGTCTTGGCCTATGGGGCAGCGGACCCGGTCCAGATCGAGCCCTACCCCCGCCAGGTTCTCCTTCACCTTGCCCCATTTCGCGCGGCTCCCGATCATGCCGACGTAGCGGGAGGGACGGGACAGGACCTCGCGCAGGATCTCCTGGTCGACGGCGCCGTTGTAGGAAACGATGACCACGTAGGAGCGGCGATCGCACCAGGCTGCCTGCGCGATGAAGTCCGACCACCGGCTGCTGTGGCGCACAACGCCGTCGGGTATCTCCGGCGCCCCGATCCACTCCGTCCGCTCGTCGACCAGGTGGACCCGAAAGGCCGTCCCCTGCAGCACACGGCTGAGCGCCTGCCCGACATGGCCGGCACCGAAGATGTAAACCCTCGGCTCCGCGTTGAGCACCTCCAGGTACAACTGCACGGTGCCGCCGCAGGCCGGGAAGTCCGAGTCATTGGACTGCTTAAGGGATATCTCCACAGTTCCCGACTCCCCGCTTTGCAGCCGGTTCATTCCTTCCTCCCGCGCGTGATGCTCGACAGGCCCGCCTCCCACGGTCCCAAAGAAGCTGCCGTCGGCAAGCACGACCATCTTCGCCCCGCTCTTTCCCGGTGTGGAACCGCCGCTTTTGATCACCGTCACCAGGACGGCGCCCTGCCCCTGGCGCCTCAACTCATCCAGCTTACCGATCCAGTCCCACATCTGCGTACTCCCCCGCCCCCCCTGCCGCCTCACCGAGCAGGGCTCGTTTCACAAGCGTCTTCGCGATAGCGACCTTGTAGCCGTTCCTGCTCAAGGGTTTGGCCCCACTCAGGGCGAGCTCGGCGGCCCGGGTCGCATGTTCCGGCGTGAGCCGCTTGCCGCGCAGGAAAGATTCCGCCTCCCCCGCCCGGACCGGCCCGGGGGCAACCGCTCCCAGGGCGATCCTCGCCTCGGTGCAGACGCCGTCGGTCACCGAAGCCGCCACCGCCACGCTGACGATGGCGAAATCGATCGGGCGGCGCAGGGCGAACTTCGCGAAGCGCTGGTGCGGCAGGGAGGATGTCGGTATCTCGATCCGGACCACCATCTCGCCGCGCTCGAGCCGGTTCCCGAGCGGGGTGTAAAACTCGGCGACGCCGATTCTGCGCTCCCCCTCCGGCCCCGCCACCACGAGCGAGGCGTCGAGAGCCGCCAGCGCCACCGCCGTGTCGGACGGGCAGACGGCGTAGCACTTCCGCCCCCCCAGGACCGCGTGGTAGCGGTTGTCCCCCCTGACCGCCAGGCAGGGGCCGTTCCCTTTGCGCGCACAGCCGATGGCGCCGCCCACATGGGACGGGTAGCGGTAGTAGGCGCAGCGGACGTCCTGACAGAGATTGCCGCCGACGGTGGCGACGTTGCGGATCTGGGGGCTGGCCACCGCGCCGGCCGCTTGCACCAGCGCCGGGAATCGCTCCGCCAGCAGGTGCGAGCGCGAGAGCTCGGAGAGCTTCGCGAGCGCCCCTACGGTGACCGTCCCCCTCTCCTCGCCTATCGCGTCCAGCCCCTGAATTCCCTTGATGTTAATTATGGAATCCGGAAACCCGGGAAGGTACTGGTCCTTGAGAAGCCCGAAGAGGTCGGTCCCGCCGGCGTTGAGCCGGGCCTTGCCGCCGAAGCGGGTCAGGGCGGCAACGGCCCCTGCGATGCTTGTTGCCTGAAGATGTTCGAAATTCCTCATGCTGCTCCTCCCTGCGGGCCACCGGCGACCCTATTCAGCGCCGCCAGCACCCGCTCCGGCGTGACCGGGTACTCGACGAGCCAGACGCCGATGGCGTTGGAGACCGCCATCAGGATGGCGGTCGGCCCGGCGGCGGTCGACACCTCGCCGACACCGACCGCCCGGAAGCGGTGGCTGGAGATGGCACTTTCAAGGACCACGTTCTTGATGACCGGCAGCTCCGCGAAGGTCCGCCACTTGTAGTCGAGCAGGTTCGCGTTCAGTATCCTGCCGGTCCCCCGATCGACGATGGTTTCCTCGAAGAGTGCGCTGTCGATACCGGCCGCGCCGAGGCAGCCGTTGAGCTGCCCCTCCAGGCCGGGAGGGTCGATGATCTTCCCGGCATCGGTGGCGTTCACCACCTCGAGCAGCGTCACCTTCCCCGTCTCGGTATCGACCTCCACCTCCACGAAGGTGGTCATGCAGTTGGCCAAGGTGAAATCGGGCTCGAAGCGGCCGTAGCCGAGTATGGTCCGGTCGTGGCCGACGGCGATCCACGGCAGGCAGCGGTCCGGATCCGCCTTGACGAAGATCATGCCGTCCTCGGTGTCCAGATCCTCCACGCCCGCATCCAGGAGTGGAGCGGCCAGTTCCAGGAGCTTTCGCCTGGCATCCTCCGCCGCGGCGATGGCGGCGCTGCCAATGGCATAGGTACCCCTCGACCCGACCGGGCCGAAGTCGAAGGGGGTGATCGTGGAGTCGGAGGGGCTGATGGAGATCTTCTCCAGGGGAAGCCCGAGCACCTCGGCGATCATCTTCAGGTAGTTGCTGCGCTGGCCGGTGCCGTGCTCCGTGACGCAGCTGAACAGGGTCGCGGTGCCGTCCGTGGTCAGCCGCAGGTATGCCTCGGAGACGTCCTCGCCGATGTCGGCGTTGCCGTGCACACCGACGCCGACCCCGCGGCGCAGCGGTCCGTTCACCGAGCTTGGGCGCAGCCACCCCCGCCATTTGTCGCGCCAGCCGAAGCGCTCCGCCCCCTGGTCCATGGCCGGGGAGTAGTCGATTCCCCGGTACTGGTACCAGCTCCCGTCACGCCAGAAGTAGCCGTCCCCGGGCTTGATGAAGTTCTTCTTGATGAAGTCGAGCGGGTCGATGCCGAGCTTTTCCATGGCCAGGCAGAGAATGGGAACGAAGGCGCATTTGAGCTCCTGCCCGCCGAAGCCGCGCACGCTCCCGGAGGCGTTGCGGTTGGTGCAGACGATGGCGCTCTTCAGATCCCAGTTCCGGCAACGGGTCATCAGCTGGATCTCTCCGCAGCCGACGGCGATCTGCGCCTGCGTGGTGGTCGAGTGGTTGCCGGTGCCGACGAGCCAGGTCCCGGAGACGGCGGTCACCGTGCCGTCCCTCTTCATGCCGACCTTGGCGTTCATCCTCGATTCGGGCCGGAGCACGAAGGTCGCCAGATGTTCCTCCTTGCTGAGCACCATCTTGACCGGCATTCCGCTCGCCTTGCTTAAGGCGCAGGCGAACGACTCCAGTTGCCAGACCACGATCTTGGTGCCGAAGCTTCCCCCGACCGGATGGCCGAGCACCTTAAGGTCCACCTCCCAGCCGATCACGCCGGCGAGGATCATCCGGTCCACCGCCGGGGCTTGCGTCGAGGCCCAGATGGTCACCCGCTGCGGCTCCTCCCAGAGCGCGATCACTCCCGGCGGCTCGGGGGGAATGGCGTTGGGGAGGTTCTGGTACCCGCAGGTTCCCTCAACCACCACGTCCGCTTCGTCGAACCCCTGCGCGACGTCACCCATACTCACCCCGGTCAGGCAGCCGGGTCCGAACAGGGGAAACTCGGGGGGGACGATGTTCCCCTCGAACTCGTCGTAGACCAGCGGGGCACCCGGCTTGATCGCCTCCTCTATGTCCAGGACCGCCGGCAGTACCTCGTACTCCACGTCGATCAGCCTAAGCGCCGCCAGGGCGATCTCCTCGGTGGTCGCCGCCACCAGGGCCACCGCGTCGCCGACGAACCTCACCTTACGGTCCAGGATGCGGGTCATCCCCGGAGTGCCTCCACGCCAGTCGGGGACGTCCTCCCAGGTCAGCACCGCCTTGACCCCTTCCAGCTTTTCCGCCCGCGACTTGTCGATGTTCTTGATGAGTGCGTGGGGATGGGGGCTGCGCAGTACCTTGCCGTACAGCAGCTTCGCCATCCGCAGGTCGTCCAGGTAGTTGACGGCGCCGGTGACGATGTCGACGGCATCCCTGCGGGGGACCTTCTTTCCTATGTACCGGTACTCTTTTGCCACTTCACTCCCCTCCCTGCGCCGCGGCCATTACCGCCCGCACCACCTGGTAGTGGGTGATGCACCGGCAGAAATTCCCGGAAAGTCCTTCCTTCACCTCCTCCTCCGTCGGAGCCCCGTTTTCGAGCAGCAGCGCCTTGGCACTCATGATTATCCCAGGCGTGCAGAACCCGCACTGGAAGGCCCCCTCGTCGATGAAGGCCTGCTGGATCGGGTCCAGCGCTCCAGTCAACGGATCGCGCAACCCCTCGATGGTGACCACCCGCCTGCCGCCGCACTCGACGGTGAGGGTCATGCAGGAGAGAACGGCTTTGCCGTCCATGAGGACCGTGCAGGTGCCGCAGGCGCCGTTGTCGCAGGTCACTTTGGTCCCGGTCAGTCCGAGCCTTTCCCGCAGCGTGTCGGCCAGCGTTTCGGATGGAGGAACCTGATGCTCCTCGGTTCCTATGCCGAAATCGACCTCGCTTCCGTTCACCATAAAGCGGATACGGTCTTTGCCGCCTCCATTTGCCGAGCGCCCTGGCCTTTGGGCAGTAGATGCTTCCCTTTTTTTGCCCTTCGCTATTGCAGCCATTTCTATCCCCCGTCGGCGCCCGCCTGCGGCGCCATTTCATTCTCCCTGACCAGCGCGGGGGCGGTGGCGTCCACCAGAAAAGCCGATCCGCATGTTTCCGTTGCGGGAGCCACCCCGCCCAACAGGAAGTGTGATAAGGCCGGAATGAGAACCAGAGCGCCGAACATGTTCCAGATGAACATGAAGGTGAGCAGGATTCCCATATCCGCCTGGAACTTGATTGGTGAGAAGGCCCAGGTGACCACGCCGGCGGCGAGGGTGACCCCCACCAGGCCGACCACCTTGCCGGTGAACTGCACCGCGTGCTTGTAGGCGTCTTTGAGCGTCTCCCCCTGCTTCTGCTTGCCGAGTTGGACGCTAAGCAGGTAGAGGGCGTAGTCGACGCCGATCCCGACTCCCAATGCGATCACCGGCAGAGTCGCCACCTTCACCCCTATCCCCAGCAGCACCATGAGTGCCTCGCACAGGATCGACGTCCCCACCAGCGGCAGCACCGCCACAACCACCGCGCGCCAGTCGCGGAAGGTGATGAAGCACAGGATGATGACGGCTGCATAGACGTAGAGCATCATCGTCTGATTGGCCTGCTTAACCACGATATTGGTGGCAGCCTCGATGCCGGCTGAGCCAGCAGCGAGCAGGAACTTGCGGTCGGCGGTGTTGTGTCTGGCGGCGAAGTCCTCGGTCGCCCCCACCACCCTCTGCAGGGTTTGCGCCTTGTGGTCGGAGAGGTAGGCGACCACCGGGACCACCGAGCACTCGGTGTTGTAGAGATCGGGATTGTTCTGGTACGACTCGTGGGCACCGTGATTGAGGACGTCCTGGTTCCGGTTCAGGGTGAGCCACTTCGGGCTCCCCTCGTAGGTCCCCGAGGTGACGCGCCGCACCGAGTCGGGAAGCGAGACGGTGGTCTGCACCCCGGGCACCTGCTGCAGTGCCCATCCCAGGCGATCGATCTCGAGCAGGGACTCGTACTGCATCCCCCCTTCGGCCGGGGTCTTGGTGATCACCGCGAACTGGTCGCTGGAAAGGGAGTAATTCTCGGTGATGTACTTGTTGTCCTTGTTGTAGCGCGAGTTCGAGCGCAGTTCCGGGGCTCCCGGGTCGAGATCTCCCACCTGCAGGTTGAGCCCGACCACGAACCCCGCACCGGTGATCGCCACGGCAAAGACGATGACCCCGATCGCCCATCTCCTTTCCGTGAAGCGGTCGAGGAGTCCCCAAAGCCTCCCGACCCCTTTCCCCTCGCTCTGGGCCTTCTCCTCGGCGATGCTGCGCCGCGCGGAGGCGGGGCTCACGCTGGTGTACGACAAAAGGACCGGCAAAAGCAGCAGGTTGGTCACGATCAGGATGGCGACCCCGATGCTGGCGGTGAGGGCGAGGTCCCTGATCACCGGGATGTCGATCATCATCAGCACCGCAAAGCCCACGGCATCGGCCAGAAGTGCCGTAAGTCCCGCGAGGAACAGCCGCCTGAAGGTGTAGCGCGCGGCCACCAGCTTGTGGGTCCCCCGCCCCACGTCCTGCATGATGCCGTTCATTTTCTGCACCCCGTGCGAGACGCCGATGGCGAAGACCAGGAAGGGGACCAGGATCGAGTATGGATCAAGCTCGTAGCCCAGGGTGGCGATGATCCCCAAAAGCCAGCAAAGTGCGATGAGCGAACAGGCGATCACCAGCAGCGTGCTGCGGATGCAGCGGGTGTAGAGATAGATGATGAGGGCCGCGATGGCCGCAGCCGCGAGGAAGTAGGTCATCACCTGCTTGAGACCGTCCAGGAGGTCGCCCACGAGCTTGGCGAAGCCTATGTAATGGATCCTGATGTTCCCCTTCTGGTACTTGGCCCGGATCTTCTCCAGGTTCGCGGAGAGCTTGCCGTAGCTTAGCCGCTGTCCGGTGTCGGGGTCGGTGTCGAGCAGGGGAAGGATGATCATGGAGGAGCGGTAGTTGTTGGCGACAATACTCCCTACGATGCCGGCGCTGGCAATGTGCTGTTTGAGCTGCAGGGCGGTCTTTTCCGAGCCGTCATAGTTGTCCGGCATCACGGGACCGCCGACAAACCCTTCCTCGGTGACCTCGGTCCAACGGACCGCAGGAGCCCACAGCGACTTCACCCAGGCGCGGTCGACGCCGGGAGTCAGCAGCAGCTCGTCGTTGATCTGGCGCAGGGCGTCCACGTACTGCGGGTCGTAGATGTCGCCGGAGCTGTTCTCGACCACAGCCTTGATGGAGTTGCCCAGCCCTTTCAACTCATTCTTGTTCTCAAGGTAGTTTCTGATGTACGGATGGCTTTGAGGCAGCATCTTTTCGAAGCTGGCGTTGAATTGAAGCTTCAGGGCCTGATAACCGAGCATCAGGGTGATGACCGCCGAGAGCGCGACCACGATCAACCGGTGATTGAACACCAGCCGCTCCAGGAAGTTCCCCGACCGTTGATCGAAATCTTCAATTCTTTCCACCACGGGCATCTGATCGACCTTGTCCATTGCTGCGCTCATGAGCGTTCTCCCTCCAGTATCCTGTCCTCTTACTTCGCCGCCTGGACCCGAACCCCGCGCATGCCGACCAGGGCGAGGGCGCCGCCCTGCGTCTCGGCGATCCCGGCGGCGGGAATCCCCTGCTGGCCGGGGAGCGCGCCGAAGGTCGCACCGTCGTCGTGACTGGCAAGGACGCCGCCCAGCAGAGTGACCAGCAGGATGTCCCCCCCCCTGGTGACCGTGCCGCCGGTGAGGGTGGTGGGGGCTCCGGTCTCCACCTTGCGCCAGTTCTTGCCGCCGTCCACGCTGCGGTAGGCGTTGCCGCGCAGGCCAAAGGCGACGATCACCCCCGCCTTGCCGGTTAGGCCGAAAAAGGTGCCGTTGTAGCCGGAATCGAGCGCGGCGAAGACACCTCGCCGGCTATCGAACTTGAGGAGCAGCCCCTGTTCCCCTGCGACGAAGAGCCCATCGGGGGTGCGGCGTATGGCATAGAGGTGGAGGCGCTTGGGGTTCTCGGTACGCTCCAGCCACGGTTCCCAGCTGGCTCCGCCGTTGTAGGTGCGGAAAATGAAGTTGAAGGCACCAACGGCGTAGCCGGTCGTCTCGTCGTCGAACCATACGTCCAGAAACGGCTTATCAGGCCCCTGCTTCACCAGGTTGGCGATCTCCGCACCAAGTCCGGTCGCGCCGGCGTCGCGGTACCATGCCGCCAACACCTGGCCCGCGATGCGGCCGTCGAACTGCTTCACCCAGCTGGCACCGCCGTCGGCGCTGTGCAGAATCACGCCGTCGTGCCCGACCGCCCACCCTTTCCCGGAGGTGGGGAAATGGACGGCGGTGAGGTCGGAGGAAACCGGGACCTTCGCCTGCTTCCACGACCTCCCCTCGTCGTCTGAGTAGACGATGTGGCCGCGCGCCCCTGCAGCAACCAGCCGTTTCCCGGCGCGGGTGATGCCGTTTAGCGGCGTGCGCGACGCCAGCGGGGTGATCACCGCCGGAGTATCCAACACGTCCATGAAGGGGGCATCGGCTCGAAGCTCACTCTCGGCGGGGACCTCCAGATTCACCAGGGTGTCCATCGTGCAATCGGCGAAGGCAGCCGCCGCGCTGAGAACCGCCGCAATTAAAGTCACCACCTTGATACCCTGCTGGAACATAGCTTTCTCCTCTTACGCAGGAAATTCCGACCGCAGGCCGGCCTCGCCCCTCCCCGTCCAACCGAGAATGGGAGGCGTCTTGCATCAACGGATACCGCTTCCGGCGAGGGCGTCGGGCGTCCTCTCCTTCAAGGAGAACGGCTTGGTGAAGAACTTGACCCCGCCGTTCTCGGCGGCGTAGAAGTTCAAGGTGTAGGAGTTGGCGATCAGGTCGTAGAAGCCATGGGTCATGGCGAACGGCGCCAGTTCGTCGTAGCTCGGGGTGATATAGGCGTAGCCGATCCGGTAGAGATGGCCGTTGCCGTCGTACTGGTCGGAGGCGAGCGCATGCCAGGAATCCTCGTCCAGGTAGAACACACGCTTCTTGTAGATGTGCCGCTTGCCGGGCTTCAGCGTCGCCTCGACCACCCAGACCCTGTGCAGCTCCCAGCGCACCTGCTCCGGCTTGATGAACCTGGGCCCGAAGGCGGTCTCCTTGGTCGACTGGTAGACCAGCTTGTAGCAGTTGTAGGGGACGAACATCTCCTTCTTGCCCACCAGCCTGAAGTCGTAGCGGTCCATGGCGCCGTTGAAGAGCAGCACGTCGTCGAAGGTGTTGACGCCGGACATGTTGAAGTCCGGGGTGTCATAGGCGATCTCCGGGGCAAGCTTCACCCGCCGCTGACCGGGGAGATACTGCCAGGCGCTACGTCCCTTGGTGGCGATGTCCAGCGGGTCGATGGCGAGCAGCCCCTCCCCGGCGCGGCGTGGGGGACCGGTCATTAGGGTCTTGATCCAGTAGTAGACCCCGGTCTTGTCGCCGGGGACCCAATAGGGGAACTCGAACCAGTTGTTGGAGAGGTTGACCATGGTGGTCCTGCCCGCAGAGTTTGTGTAGATCCCCTCCATGGACAGGTAGACCGCCCTGCCGTGGTAGCTCACCAGGTGGTTCCACATCGCCTCCTTACCATTTTTTGGGATGGGGAACGGGTAGGCCTCGCGGACGCCGACCAGGGAGAGCCCGTCGTTGGCGGTCTTGGCGGTGAGGGCGCTTTTCCTGGTGTTCTCCAGGATGCTCTTCGGGAAGGCGGCGGTGCGGTGCGTCTTGTAGACGTTCAGTTGATAGTCCGGATGCTTCTTGAGCAGGGCCTTGGTCCCTTCGGTCAACTTGTCGCCAAACTTGCCGGCGTTCTTGCCGTCGATCACGTAAAGGGGTTTTTCAGCCGAAAACGGGTCGGGGCGGACCGCGCTCCCCTTCTTATAGTTTGCGGGCGGGGTGGTGAGCCCCCCAGTGTACTCAGGAATGGAGCCGTCGGCGTTGCCGGCTTTCTCGGCGCCAAGCTCGGTCAGGCTCTTGCCCAGCTTCAGGGCCTCCTCGGGAGACAGCGCCCCGAATGCGCTCCCCGCACATGCGGCGATGATGCCGGCGACAGTCAATGCTCTGCGAAGTGATTTGGACATAGCTCAACCCCCCTTTGCCTTAGAATGTGGTTTTCAGCGTCAGCGTGACCATGTCACGGTCCTTAAGCAGCGCGAAGACGTCCCCAGAGGACGCGATGCCTCCGGTGGCATCGGTGCGGTAGTTGCCGAAGAACCCTGAATAGTTGATGGTGGCGGTGTACCTGGCGAGGATGTCGAAGGAGAGCCCCGCGCTGTAGGAGCCATTTTGGGATGAGCCCCCCATGCCGACCGCGGAGACGCCGAACAGGCCCGAGGCGATGCTGAGCGGCATGGACATGTCGACCCCCGGCAACAACTGGTACCAGGTGGGGGTGAAATTGAGGGCGCCGCTCATGGCGTCCCTAGTGACGTGGTCAAGCCCGGTGTAAGCGTCATTTCCCTTGAAGTACTGCTCCCCCCGGGAGACGTGCAGGTAGCGGCCGTAGGTGAATTCGGCAAGCACCTCGGCCTTGTCGAACAGCGGTGTCCTGTTGACGAGGTAGAGGAAGTTGACCAGGGAGTGGAAGGTTTCGCCGCGCGCGCCTGCCACACCCCCCTTGCCCGGAACCGCCGCCGCGCCGGGCACGCCGACCGTCACCGGAACGCTGAGCAGCGGCATGTTGTGGCGGTAGGAGACCTCGGCGCCGACGCTGACGCCGAGGATCTGTTTGGCGAAGCTCAGCCCGTACAGGCTGATGTTGCCGGGATAGGAGAAGCGGTAGTCGGGAGTCCCTCCCGACATCATGGGGGAGGCGTCTATCAGAAGCTGGGGCACCTTGTCGGAGAAATTGCGGTAGTAGGCACCGACAGTGCCTGCGAGCCATTCCGGGCTCCAGCGCGCCGAAATGCCCCAGTCACCGGTCCGGTCCGGCTCGATGTCGTATCCGTGCGGCAGCTTAAGCCCCGGCCCGGTGAAGAGACTTTCGCCCCCCTTCAGGTAAGGGTCCGCGAAGCTCAGGTAGGAGCCGGACTCCGGAAAGCGGACCGGCTCCCATTGCAGGAAGTACTGGGCGGCGATCGAGAGCGACGGCAGCGGCTGTACCTGGACGCTCACCTGGTTCAGCGGGCGGTAGATCTCTTTCAACTCGACCCCGGGCTGCGCCAGGGCCTTGGCGAGGTCTACCGGGGACTGCGCGTAGGAGATACCGTTGGCGCCACCGAAGGCAAGCATGCTTTCGCCCCAGTACACCGTGTGACGTCCAGCCCTGATGCTGACCGGCGTTTCGCCGGCCTCGAACTTGCCGAAGGCGAATGCGTCGAGGAGCTCGCCGCTGGGGCCGGAGAAATAGCGCTTCGTGTAGTCGCTGAGGCCGGTGCCGACACGGCGGTTGGAGGTGCCGGGTGAGTTGTTGTCGAGGTGCTCATGATAGCGCTCGTCGTACCACCCCGCCCCGCTGAAGCGCACGCCGTAGGATTGCTTGTAGACGGCATCGAACTCGGAGAGGATGTCCAGGCGGTTGGAGACGATCCCGACGTCGAAGTTCCTGTCGCCGTCGTCGTTGTTGGGGCTTTTGAGGATCGCGTCGTTTTGCCCTTTGACACGCTGGGATAGGGTGTAGCGGAAAGTATTGTCCCAGCGCAGCTTGACGTCTTCGCTGCCGGTATCGATCTGGAAACCATGAACCAGAGCGGGACCTGCAAGGATTATTGCCCACACCGCCGCCAGGAACAGCCCCTGCAGCTTCGCGGGGAAAACAAACAACGCCATCTTCCTGCCCATACCCTCCTCCTTGTCATTCGGGTCAACTGGACCACTCCCGCCGAATGCCCGGCGCAGCCAACTCTTCGCCTCCCTCCTCGGCGCGCCCCCCTTGCCCCCACGAGAAGGCACAAATGCGCCCGCCGCAATCCGTAGTTGCACCACGCGAGAAGCCGAGGCGAAGCTTAGAACGGAGAAACTGGGTTCTACCACATCACGCACCCGGCGCCCCTGCCTCGACAGGGTGGTAAAATCAGCAGACTTTTGAATTAAACTTTTTGGTAAAACATAGCAGTTGAAACAGGCTGTGTCAATATTTTTCTAGACATAATAAAACAGCTTTTTGGCATTATGGATTACATATAAAGCTGAAGAATTCGGCTATTTGCTGCGATTAACCCCGCTCAAGAAAGCGTTACGGTAGAACCATAAAACAATTTTTGGTCATCGTAACAAAGGCTAGGGAGGCTGCCGCCCCACGCTTGGTTGCGGTTGGTGCTGTCTGACATTGGGCAATGAAGGCCAAAAATCTGGTGCTTATGGCAACGTAGCACGTAGAGAACTGGCCGCGTAAGGGATGGCTAAAGGATGGCTACAGGGATTGAGGCGTTGAAAAAGCGCTACGTCCTCAGATAATTTAACTGTCTATTTTAAGAATGCGGTAAAAATCACTTGTCGCAGGTGCACTAATCTCTTATAGTGACGGTTCAAAATGTGGTTATGGGAGCGCATATGGCTACTGAAAAGATGGTCAAGAAAAGAGCCGATAAGATCGAACAGATACTTTCCGTCGCCACAGAAGTATTCAGCGAGAAAGGTTTCCACGGAGCGCTCACCGACGAGATCGCCGAACGCGCTGGAGTCCCCAAGCTGAGCCTCTATTACTACATCGGGGACAAAGAGCAGCTGTACAAAGCGGTGTGGAAAAGGCTTGAAGACCAGTTCGTCCCGCTGATCGAGATCAACGAAGAGATTTCCGCGGAAGAAAACCTGGACCAGCTCCTGCGCGGTGTGGCCAAAGTGGCCGAGATCGTACCGGCACACTCGATGGCGCTGCGTGAATTGTTCGCGGGGGGGGAGAATTATCCGGAAAACATCGTGAAGGACATCGAGTTGTACCTGGAGCGTTTCACCCGGATCTGCGAGGGGCTCAAGCGCGAGGGGCAAAGCGGGAAACCGGAGTTCGACGTTCCGCCTGCGGTCATCGCATGGATGGTGTACTCGTTCATGGTCTACTGGGTGATCACCGTCCCCCCGATGCTGAAGCATGAGGGGGAGCAGATCGACGTATTCCGGGGCATCGGCACGGGCACCAACGAAAACGTCGTAGCGATGGTAAAAAAACTGGTATTCAGAATGCTTGATTGCAAGCACCCGGAGTAGTGCGCGCCGCCTGCGGCGCAACTCACGGCCAAACTTCAGACTCTAAGCCCCGGCACCAGCCGGGGCTTAGTTCGTTTTTGGAAGCGGCTTCGGCCCAAAGAATACGGCTTCAGCGGCTAGAACTTGCAGGTCAGACTGATGCCCAGCAGATGCGCGTCGGACTTGAACGTGCCGTTCTTTATCTGGGGGTTATTGGCACTGCTGCTGATGGTTCTGTCATCGAACAGCACGTAGGTGTAGGCGAAATCGACCGCGGCCTTGGCGTTGTGCACACCGGTGCCGACACTGAAATAATGGCGGTTGGCATCGGGGAGGTCGCTGCCAAGGGTCGAGTCCGGAACGGGATTCTCCTCGTAGGTGTACCCGGAGCGGAGGTCCACGTAGTCGTTGACGGAGTACTGCCCCCCGAAGTGGTAGGACCATACGTCATGCCATTTTTTCGGCACCGGCTGGCTTAGTACCGCGGCATAAATGGGAGCGCTGCTCTGGTAATCGACCTTGAATTCCTTGTAGGAGCTCCAACCGGTATGCTCTGCATCGAACTCGAGGGTGACCTTCTGCACCGGTTTCCAGGCGACGGCAAGAATGGCGTTGTCCGGCAGGGTGTAATCTGCCGAAAGGCGGGAGCGTACCGTCGTTCCGCTGCCGGGGACGACCGCGTTGTACGGGGGCGGTAAAGAAGCTGAATTCGCGAGCCCCATGAAATTCGCGTCGCCGTCGAACTTCAGGTCGATCTTGCTCCGGTAGGAAGCCCCGAAGGAGAGCGCGGGTGTCGCCTTCCACAAAAGCCCCAGGGTGTAACCGTATCCCACCGCTGTGGCGTCCAACCCGAGCATCCCCAGGTTGCCCCCCAGAGCCCCGTTGTACAGGAAGCATTCCGAGGAGAACCGGGCATAGGTGATGTCCGCGGCGGCTGCCACCGCCAGGTTGAGGTCGTCAAAGCGGTACGCCAGCGTCGGCTGGAAGTTCACCGGCTTGATGGAGATCGATGCCACCTCGCGCAGCCCACCTCCCTCGTCCCAACGTTTCACCAGCGGGAAAAAGGAGTTTACCCCCAAGCCGAAGCTGAGAGGAATGGATGTGACCTCGTGGGTCAGATAGACGGTCGGCACCGCTACCAAGTCGCCGTTGGCCATCTCGCTCGTGGTATTGGGGCTGCTGATATTGGTCACCCCGTTGAACTCGGTCTGCGGCAGTAACACCACCCCGTACCCTATCTGAATCTGTCTTCCTTTCAGGTAGGCGATGCCGGCGGGGTTGTACGCCAGGGCGGAGGGGTCATCGGCCTGGGCTGCAAAGGCGTTGCCCATGGCCTGCGCTTTGGCACTCTGCTCGGTGATCTTGTTGCCGGAAGCATGCGAGATGCCGGTGATAGCAACTACTGCTGTCCCGACTAGCGCCGGGATCAAGAAATAACACTTCATCATGTACCTTCCTAAATCTAGATGGCGGTGTTGTGCTCGCTCGATTGCATGGCTGGAATGGTCCGCGGCGGTGAGTACTTCGATCTGCGGAGGGGGAGTTTCATGCGAAGCCCCGGCGAGCCGGGGCTAGGAGCAGGATTTGCGTCACAGGGATGCGATCTTTTCCGTCAGCACCGGGAGAAATTCGACGATATTGGCCACCACACCGACGTCGGCAACCTGAAAGATAGGGGCGTTGGGATTCTTGTTGATGGCGACGATGTATCCCCCCTTGATCCCCCCCATGTGCTGGAACGAACCGCTGATGCCGCAGGCGAGGTAGACCTTGGGCTTGACGGTGCAGCCGGAGGTGCCGACCTGACGGGTCGCCTCCAGCCATTTTGCGTCCACGATGGGGCGGGAGCACGACACTTCGGCCCCCTTGCCGATAGCCTCCTTGAGCTCCATGGCGAGCTGGATGTTCTCTTCGTCTTCTATCCCTCTGCCGATGGAGATGAGGATCTCGGCCTTGGTGATGTCGACGTCACCCGCCTCGGGGGTCTGCACCTCGATGAATTTCCTTTCGCAGCTAAGGTCGCCCAAGTCGGCCGACCGGTCGGTAACGCTCCCTTGGGCGCCCTTCCCCTCATCGGGAGCGAAGGTCCCAGGACGGACCGCGACCACGGAGCCGGCGGAGATGTCGACGTCGACGTGAGTGGAAACCTCGCCCCCCAGCTCCTGCCGGACCACCTTCAGGGAGCTTCCCTCGACGCCCTCGATCCCGACGATGTCGGCCACGAAGGAGGCGCCGAGCTTGATGGAAAGTCCCGGCGCGCAGTCCATGGAGAAGGTCGAGTGCGCGAACAGGACCACGGAACCCTGGGGGATGACCGCCACCAGTGCCTTTCTCACCACCTCCGCGTTGGGATAGGAAAGCGCGGCGTGGTCGACCTTGATGACCTTCTCGAAGATGGATGCGGCTGAAGCCGCCACGGCGTCGACACCGTGACCGGCCACGATGGCCGTCGCCGGGGAGCTCGAGATCGCCTTGGCCGCGGTTGCCAGCTCCAGCGCCGCATCGTCCAGAACCCCGTTACTGTGAGTCAGATAAGCGAATACCTGTGCCATTATGAAATCCCCCCGTTGGTTTTCAGTATTTCGACGAGCTTGTCGGCGATCTCCTCGGCGCTCCCTGCGAGCATCTCGGCCCCTGCGCCCTTCACCGGAACGAAATAGTCCAGTTTCCTGACCGCAGCCCCTTTGGCGCCCACGCAGGACGCATCGATGCCGAGCTCAGCGGCTCCCAATGCGGGGATTTCCACGCTGGCCACCTTGCGGATGCCGCGGACGCCGACGTAGCGGGGCTCGTTGATGCCGGTCTGGATGGAAAGGACACAGGGAAGGGTGATCTCGTTGATTTCCCTTCTGCCCCCTTCTATTTCACGGCCGACGGTGAGTTTGCCGTCGCCCACCTCGACCCTGTTCACCAGGGAGGCGTAGGGAAGGTCGAGCATGGCGGCGAGCATCCCTCCCACGGCGCCGGAGCCTTCATCCGCCTGGGCGCCGGTCAGGATGAGGTCGTAGTTCCCTTTGCCGACGGCGCCCTTGAGGATGTGGGCGATCCCCTTGCAGTCGGAGCCGACGAAGGCGTCGTCGTTGAGCAGAAGCCCGTTTTCCGCTCCCATCGCCATTTCCCGGCGCAGGATCTCGTCGGCATCGGCATCCGCAGCCGTGACCACGGTCACCGAACCGCCCACCTTCTCGACGATCTGGATCGCCTCCTCCACCGCGTAGTTGTCCCACTCGTTCACCGAATAGACGAGATCGTCCCGTTCGATGTCGTTCCCCGCGCTGTTCATGACGAATTCATTTTCCGCCGTGTCGGGAACCCTCTTGACGCATACCAGAATTTCCATGCTACCTCCCAATGTCATGATTGATCGAGTGACTGTTCCGGATCGTCCCGGTTCAAGGCTGCACCGGAGCAGTGTTTTTCGTTGAGGCCGCCGGCGGCGACGGCGCTATTGGAGATGCCGGCTCACCAGTTCGGTAAGCTCGATGGCTTCCAGCTGGCCGTCCAGGCCCGCCACCTTGATGGCGTCTTCCATGTTCACCATGCAGAACGGACAGGCGCAGACGATCACGTTGGCGCCGGCTTCGGCGGCCATCTTCACGCGGATTACGGCCATCCGCTCCTTTTCGTGAGGCTCGTGGAACAGCATCAGCCCGCCACCGCTGCAGCAAAGGGAACGGTCGCGTTTTTTCGCCATCTCCACGGTCCTGATCCCGGGGATCGCCTCGATCGCCGCGCGCGGGTCGTCGTAGAGATCGTTGTGCCGGCCGAGATAGCACGGGTCATGGTAGGTGTAGACCTTGCCGGGGTCCTCGACCGGCTTGAGCTTGATCTTCCCGCTCCTGATGTGCCTCGCGATCACCTGGCTTATGTGCTCCACCGGCAGATCCAGTTCGGCGTAATCGTTTTTGAGCGCGTTGTAGGCATGCGGGTCGGAGGCGACGATGCGTTTGGCCCCAGATTCCTTGATGGTCTCGGTGTTGTGCCGTTGCAGATCCTGGTACAGCATCTCCTCGCCGAAACGGAGCACCTCGTTGCCGCTGTCCTTTTCGTCCTTTCCGATCACGAAGAAGTCTTCGCCGCAGGCGTCGAGGATCCGGGCGCTGCACTTCGCGATCTCCACCATGCGGTCGTCGTACGAGGTGATGCTGTCCACGAAGTAGAGCAGCTCCCCGGTCTCGCCGTCCTCCATGGTTTTCACCTCGCGCTCGCCGAAGAAGGCAGCGTCGCGCGTCCAGTCGGCGCGCTTCTTCTCCATCTTGCCCCAGGGGTTGCCGCGCTTGCCGATGGCCTGCAGGGGCTTTTGCAGCGTTTGGGGCACCTCGCCGTCATCGACCAGCCCGCGTCGCAGGTCCACGATCTTGTCGATGTATTCGATGCCGATGGGGCATTCCCGCTCGCACGCGCCACAGGTGGTGCAGGACCAGATCTCGTCGGCGTTGTAGACGGAGCCGACCAGCGCCTCCCCGCTTGCGGCAGCGGCCTTGGTGACTGGGTAGTTCCGGAACATAAGGTCGCGCCCCTTGATGCTGATGAAGCGCGGCGACAACGGACGCCCCACGAGATTGGCCGGACACTGGTCGGAACAGCGGCCGCAATCGGCACAGGAGTAGAAATCCAGCATGTGCTTCCAGGTGAAATCCTCGAGCTTCTTGACCCCCAGCGAGGGGAGCTCGTCGAGCCCTTGCGCCGTCACACCGTAGGCGACCGGCTTCACGTTGCCGCGCGTCACCCGCATGAAAAGCACGTTGAAGAAGGAGGTGATGACGTGGAAATGCTTCCCCATGGGGAGGAAGTTCAGAAAGAAGAAGAATAGGGTCTCATGCGCGTAATAGGCGCCCAGGTGCAAGTACTGGAGCACCCCCTTGGGGGCCGAGGCGAAGGCCTTCGCGAAGCACCAGGCCAGGGTGGCGGGGGCGAGGAAAGCCGGCTCGCCGGCGGAGACCAGCACCCCTTCGAAGAGGCTCTCGGTGAGCATGAGCCCCATGATGATGGCCAGCACGAAGACCGCTTCCGCGGTATGGTCGTGCCCGTACTGGGGGGGGACCGCGTAGCGCGCGGGCCTCACGATGCCGCGACGGACGGCGGCGATGGCGCAGGCGACGAAGACGGCGGTGGCGGTGTAGTCCTTCACCACGTTGTATGCCGCTCCCACCGCATGGTCCGGGGCGAACCCGGGCAGGGCGAAGTCCGGGAAGATGCCGACCACGGTCAGCGAGCAGGTCCGGATGGCCAGAATCAGGAAGCCGAAAAAGATGACGATATGCAAAAGGCCCGCCACCAGGTAACGGGGCTGCCGGACCTGGCAAAGCCACACCGACACCACGTTGCGGGCGCGCGCCGGGAGATCCCTCAGCCGGGTCGGGTCCGGTTTCGCCGCCAGAAGCGGGGCGAGCCGTTTCCACATCACCCAGGCGAAGATAGCCAGGCCTGCGACCAGGTACAGTAACGACAGAAGCCATCCGGGGACCACCCCGAAGAAGGCGTAGTGGGCCGGCGCGACAAGATATTCCATCTTTTCCATGGCTGGAAACTCCTAAGCTGCGTGCGAGGTGCGCCCCGATGCCGGGGGAGCCGGGCGGCGCGAAGCCGCCCTCCTCCCCTTGCTGCCCGGCATCGAGGCAGGTTGAGCGCTACCCGTTGAACGATTCCTCTGAAATTTCGACGCAGGCGCCGTTGGCCCCGTTGATCGCTTCCATTTTCCCCAGGGTCACCGGCAGCACCGAGGTGGTGAAAAATTCCAGGCTCTTCAGGATGCCTTCGTAGAAGGGGACGTCCTTTCCCTTGGCGCTCCCCAGTTTCTGCGCGGCGACCGTCCCCCTCCAAAGAAGCAGCCACGCGACGATGACGTCGCCGGTGACCTCCAGGAAGGGATAGGCGTGGGCGAATGCGTAAAGCACCCGGTCGCTCGCCGCGGTCTTGCCCAGCTGCTGGGCCACTGCGCCGAGCTTCTCCAGGGCGGCCCCCACCTTCTGCGTGTGCGGGGCGAGGAACTCGATCTCTTTGGCGGTCCTCAGGGTCTTCTTGATCTCGCCGATCAGGTCCATGACCACCGCGCCCTTGTTCATCCCCAGTTTGCGCCCCAAAAGGTCCATGGCCTGGATGCCGTTGGTCCCTTCGTAGATCTGGGTGATGCGGCAGTCCCTCATCAGCTGGGCGACCGGATACTCCTCGACGTAGCCGTATCCCCCGTAGACCTGGATGGCGTGGTTGCAGACCTCGAAGGCCTTGTCGGTGACGTACCCCTTGGCCAGCGGCGTGAGGATCTCGATCAGCCCCTGGTATCGCTCCCGCACCGCCTGGTCGCCGGCGACGGCCACCATGTCGTTGCAGTATCCGACGAAGTAGAGGAGCGTTCTCATCCCCTCCACGTAGCTCTTCATGGTGAGCAGCTGGCGGCGCACGTCGGGATGCCGGATGATGGGAACGCCCCCCTCGTTGGGCTGCACCAGGCTTGCTCCCTGCACCCTTTCCTTGGCGTAGTTGACGGCGTACATGTAGGCGGTGGTGGCGCAGCTGAACCCCTGCATCCCGACCAGCAGCCTCGCCTCGTTCATCATCACGAACATGGCCTTCATGCCCTTATTTTCCTCGCCGAGCAGGGTGCCGAGGCACTGGCCGCTCCCCCCGAGGGTCAAGGTGCAGGTCGAGCTGCCGTGGATCCCCATCTTGTGCTCGATGCCGGTACAGACCACGTCGTTGAAGGCGCCCGGGGTGCCGTCCGGGTTCACCCGGAACTTGGGCACCAGGAACAGCGAGATTCCCTTGGTGCCGGCCGGTGCGCCTTCAATGCGGGCCAGCACCGGATGGACGATGTTCTCGGCCAGCTCGTGATCGCCGCCGGAGATGAAAATCTTGGTGCCGGTGATGGAATAGGTGCCGTCGGGGTTCTTCCTCGCCGTGGTCTCCAAGGCGCCGACGTCGGAGCCGGCACCTGCCTCGGTGAGGAGCATGGTGCCGGTCCACTTGCCGGTGTAGAGGTTTTTCAGGTAGGTCTTCTTCTGCTCCTCGGTGCCGAACTCCTCCACCAGTTTGCCGGCTCCGTGGGTGAGGCTCGGATACATCATGAAGGGGAAGTTGGCCCCGTTGAAGTACTCGCTGGCGGCAGACGACACCGATTTCGGCATCCCCTGCCCCCCCCACTCGGGGTCCTCGTTCATGCTCAGCCACTCGCCGTCGTTGAACAACTGGTAGAGCCTGTGAAAGGATTCGGGGATGGTGACCTTGCCGGCCTCGAAGCTGCAACCCTGTTCATCCCCCTCCTTCCAGGTCGGCAGCATTTCCTTGACCGCGAAATTCCTGGCTTCGGACACCACCATGTCGACCGTTTTCCTGTTGAAGTCGGCGAAGCGGTCGTGCCGGCTGAATTGTTCCACGTTCAATACTTCATGAAGAAGGAAATCGATATCTCTTCTGTCCGCGATCAGCTGTGCCATGGTCTTCACTCTCCTTGGTATTGGTTACAGTTTCTCGAAAATGCCCGCAGCGCCCATGCCGAGCCCGATGCACATGGAGACCATGCCGTAGCGGACCCGGCGCTTCCCCATCTCAGAGAGCAGGGTCGCGGTGAGCTTGGCGCCGGTGCAGCCGAGCGGGTGCCCGAGGGCGATGGCGCCGCCGTTCACGTTCACGATGGCGGGGTCGAGCTTGAGCTCCTTCAGGACCGCCAGGGACTGGGCGGCGAAGGCCTCGTTCAGCTCGATGAGACCGAGGTCGTCCTGCTTGAGCCCCGCCAGCGCGAGGGCCGCCGGTATGGCCGGGATAGGCCCGATCCCCATCACCTCAGGGGCGACACCGCGCACCGCGAAGGCCACGAAGCGCGCCGCGGGATCCCTGCGGAGCTTCTTGACGAAGGATTCGGAGGCCACCAGCACCGCGGCGGCGCCGTCGGTCATCTGCGAGGAGTTGCCGGCGGTGACCGTGCCGTTCATGCGGAACACCGGCTTGAGCGAGCCCAGCGATGCCGCGGTGGTCTCGCCGCGCACGCCGTCGTCGACGCTGACGAGCTCGCTGCTTTTCTTCATCTGACCGCCGGCGAGCCTGGCGTGCTCGACCTCCACCGGGATGATCTCGTCGGCGAAGCGGCCGGCGGCGATGGCCTCAGCGGCCTTTCTGTGGCTTTCGGCGGCGAAGAGGTCCATCTGCTCCCGGGTGATGCCGTGGTTTTCCGCCACCAGTTCCGCGGTCATCCCCATCCCCAGAAAGGACTCGGGCCAGGTGGTCACCAGGTGCGGGTTCGGGGTCACCTTGTTGCCCCCCAGCGGCACGCAGGTCATGGATTCGGTGCCGCCTGCCACCACGCAATCGGCGAGCCCCGCCTGGACCCGCTCGGCGGCCAGGGCCACCGCCTGCAGCCCCGACGAGCAGAGCCGGTTCACCGTCATGCCGGGAACGCTCACCGGCAGCCCCGCCCTCATCGCCGCCACCCGGGCCACGTTCCACCCCTGCTCCGCCTCGGGGAAGGCGCAGCCCAGGATGATGTCCTCCACCTGCCCGGGCTCGATCCCGGTCCTCTCCACCAGTCCGGCGATGGCGGCGGCGGCCAGGTCGTCCGGCCGCATCCCGCTGAATTTTCCCTTGTAGGCCCGGCACCCGGCGGTCCTGTAAGCGGCTACTATATATGCGGTTTTCATTTCACATCCTCCAGTTGTCTTTGAGTTGGCCGATCGGTTCCACGCTCCCCGCAAGGGACGCTAGTTCCTGAGCGGTTTCCCGGTTGACAGCATGTGCTCGATCCGGGCGAGGGTCTTGGGCCTGCCGCACAGGCTCAGGAAGGCTTCCCGCTCCAGGTCGAGCAGGTACTGCTCGCTGATCGCGGTGCCGCCCGGCACGTCGCCGCCGGTGATGACGTCGGCGATCACGCTCCCCATCTCGGCCTCGTATTCCGTGGCGAACCCGCCCGCCTGCATGTTGTAGACCTGGTTCTTGAGACCCGAGGCGACGCTGCGTCCCGGTGCCTTGAGGTTCTCCAGAGGGCGCCCGGGGCGGTAGGTCGGGGCCAGCGCCAGCACCTTAAGCTTGGCATCGGCGATCAGGCTGTCGATGTCCATGGTGACGCCGTCCCCCTGGCGCAGCATCCCCATGCCGGCCAGCTCGGCGGCGGAGCCGGAGACCTTGGCGGTGACGATGTTTTGGAAGAACTTCCCGATCGCCTGGGTCACGTCACCCCGGTACGGCTCGGTCAGGGCCATCGCCCTGAGGGCCATCTCCTTGGTGCCGCCTCCGGCGGGGAGCAGGCCGACGCCGACCTCGACCAGCCCCATGTATGTCTCGGCGTGGGCGTTGATGACGTCCGCCTGCAGGGCCACCTCGCATCCCCCGCCCAGCGTCATGTTGAAGGGAGCCGCCACCACCGGGACATGGCTGTACTTGACCCCCATGAGCGCCGAGTGGAAGCTGCGGATCAGCCGCTCGATGGCCTCGAAATTCCCATCCTTTATGGCGGCGGCGACCTTGGCGAGGTTGGCACCGGCGGAGAACACCTTCCCTTGGTTGCCGATCACGAGCCCCACCCCCTGCCGTTCGGCGCGCTGCACCGAGGTCGAGATCATCTCCAGGATGCCGTCGTCGATGGCGTTCATCTTCGAGTGGAACTCCAGCCCGAAAACGCCGTCGCCCAGATCGTAGAGGGAGGCGTCGGCGTTACCCTCCACCAGCTTGCCGCCACGCTTGAGTATGTCGAGGCTGATGCAGGTCGACGGTACCGGCAGCTCAGTATAGGCGCCTTTGGCAAGGTCCCAGGCGAACTTCGTCCCACCCTGGTACTTGTAGAACGACTCCACCCGCCGCAGGACGTCGGGAACCGGCACCCCGTCCCCCTCGGCCCTGGCGACGAACTCCCTGACGCCGATGGCGTCCAGCATCTCGAAGGGACCGAGCTCCCAGCTGAAGCCCCACTTGAGGGCGTTGTCGACGTTCACGATGTCATCGGCGATCTCCGGCATCCTGCGCACGGTGTAGAGCAGTATGTCGCGCAGGTTGAGCCAGGCGAACCGGGCGGCGACGTCGTCTCCGGCAAGAAGCTTCCGGATGCGCCCCGCCGGGTCTCCCCCCTTGGCGGCGGCGAGCGAGGCGAACTTGGGGCCGGCCGCGGGCTTGTACGCGCCGCTGGTCCAGTCGTAATAGGAGATCCCGTCTTTCTCCTTCTTGAAGAAGCCCTGCTTGGTCTTGTTGCCTAAAAGCCCCTTGGCCACCATCTCCTCGAGGAAGGCGGGGATGCGGAAGGTTTCCCGCTGTTCGTCGTTGGGGAGCAACTCGTAGGAGTTCCTGCCGACGTGAACCAGGGTGTCGTTGCCGACCAGGTCGCAGGTGCGGAAGATGGCGCTACTGGCCCGGGCGGTCGCCGGACCGCCCACGGCATCGACCTCCTCGACCGTCATGCCGAGTTCCGTCATGTGGCGCATGGCGTTGAACATGGCGAAGACGCCGATACGGTTGCCGATGAAGTTGGGAGTGTCTTTGCCGAAGACGATCCCCTTGCCCAGCCGGCGGCGGCAGAACTCCGCCATATGGGCGAGCACCGCGGGATCGGTCGCCGCGCAGGGAACAAGCTCCAGCAGGCGCATGTAGCGCGGCGGGTTGAAGAAGTGGGTCACCAGGAAGTTGGCGCGTACCGCCGGCGGCAGCAGCTCGGCCATGGCGTTCACCGACAGCCCGCTGGTATTGGTGGACAGGATCGCGCCCGGGGCAAGGTTGGGGACCACCTTTTCGGTGAGCAGGCTCTTCTTGATGGCCATGTTTTCCACGACCACCTCGATCACCCAGTCGCACTCTTTGAGCAGGGAGATGTCGTCGTCGAAGTTGCCGATGGTGATCTGGCCCGCGTAATCCTTCCGGTACACCCCCCTCCCCTTCACCGCCGCCTGCAGGCCGTTGGCTGCGAAGCGGTTCCTGACCGACCGGTCATCCAGGGAGAGCCCCTGCTCCGATTCTTCCCGGTTCACCTCGCGCGGCACCATGTCGAGCAGCACCACCTCAAGGCCGGCGTTGGCCAGATGGCCGGCGATGGTCGCTCCCATTACCCCCGCGCCCAGGACTGCAACTTTCTTGATCTGTCTCATACCCCCCCCTTTATTCAAGTGTCAGGCTTTAATTCCTCACCGAGGCCGGGCTGATCCGGCTCCCCCGGCTCAATAGAGGATCTGTTTCACTATCTCCGGGACCGCAACCGCGCGCTTGCCGACGTTGTCGAAACAAACCATCGTGGTATTCGCCACGGCATAATTTTTTTCCCGGCCGTCACCGAGCCGGTAGCGCAGGTCGAAGCTTGTCCTACCCATGCGGGAAGCGTGGGTGGAGACGACGACCTTTTCGCCGAACAGGATCGGGCACAGGTACTCGCACCCCGCACGCGCCACCACGAAGTAAAGGTCGTTGTCGGACATCTCCTTTAGCACCTCGTGCAGGATGGAGATCCGCGCCGCTTCGCAGTAACCGAAGTAGAGCACGCTGTTCACGTGTCCGTAGAGATCGAAGTCGGAAAAGCGGACCTCGATCTCCGTTTCGAAGGTGCGCGGCATCGCCCTCTCCTCCCGCGGCGCAAGGGACCGCGCGCTAGGGCTTCGTTCTGAGGGCATCGGCGGCGACCTCGGCGATATCCTTGACGGCGACCCGGTCGAGGCCCAGGTCCTTGAGGCCGTCTTCCATCATGGTCATGCAGTAGGGACAGCTGACACAGAGGGTATCCGGCTGCTGCTTGACGGCCTCGTTGAGCCGCGCCAGGTTGATCCGGCTGCCGCTTTGCTCTTCCAGCCACATCCTCCCGCCGCCTGCGCCGCAGCAGAAGGCATTCTCGCGGTGCCGCGGCATTTCCGCGGGAACAGCCCCGGTGGCGGCCTCGAGCACCGCGCGCGGCTCGAGGTAGATGTCGTTGTGCCGCCCCAGGTAGCATGAATCGTGAAAGGCCACCTTGCCCAGCTCCGGCTGCCGGGAGAAGCTCAGACGCCCCTCCCTGACCAGGGCGGCGATCAACTGCGAATGGTGGATCACCTCGACCTCCAGCCCGAACTGGCGGTAGTCGTTTTTGAGCGCGCTGAAGCAGTGGGGACACTGGGTGACGATCTTCTTGACCTGGCGCTCCTTGAACAGCTCGACGTTTTGGCGCGCCATCCGGTCGAACACGTACTCGTTCCCCAGGCGGCGCAGGCTCTCTCCGCAACAGGGCTCGTCCTTGCCGAGGATGCCCCAGGAGACGCCGGCCCGATCCAGGACGTTGGCCAGGGCGACGGTGACCTGCTTGTTGCGGTTGTCGAAGGCGCCGGCACAACCTGCGAAAAAGAGGTACTCGGTCGCGCCGGGCCGATAGGTGCGGTCACCCAGCGGCGCGCTCCACTTGGGACGGTCCGCGGGAGGCATCCCCCACGGATTGCTCCGCTGCTCCATGTTCTCGAACAGGTTGAGCAGCTCCTCCGGGAAAGACGCCTGTTCCTGGACGAGATGACGCCGCAGTTTGACGATCTTCGGCATCTGTTCGATCAGCACCGGGCAGACCGAGGTACAGGCCCCGCAGGTGGTGCACGACCAGATGGCTTCCTCGCTGATGGTCCCCTGCTTGGCCTGACCGACCAGAGGCACCCCCCCCGTCCCGCCGTGCTTGAGGTGCGGGCCGTTTTCCAGCAGGTTGACCTTTATGTCGTGCACCACGCGGCGGGGGTTCAGTGGCTTCCCGGTTTGGTGGGCCGGGCAGAGGTCCTGGCAGCGGCCGCACTCGGTGCAGGAGAGGGAGTCGAGGAGGTCCTTCCAGCTGTACTGGCCGACCTCCTGCACCCCGTAACGGGCACCGCTGGCGAAGTCCTCCCGCGGCAGCGTGTTCGGCTTCTCCAGGCTCTGGAAATAGCAGTTGGGGATGGCCGTGAGGATGTGCATGTGTTTGCTGCGGGGGAGCAGGTTCATGAACGCCAAAAGCACCAGCGCGTGCACCCACCAGGCAGCCTGAGCCACCATCTGCAGGGCGTGGGGCGAAATCCGTGACAATCCGGCGGCGAGCGCGGCGGACACGGGGCGCCACGCGTCCCCCGTTCCCAGGGCGATGTGGGCGGCGTTCATCAGGAAAAACGCCGCCATCAGCGTCGCGATCATGGCAAGGATCAGTATGGCCTCGCCGCTGGCTGCGCTGGTGTAGTCGTTGCCGAGGTAGGAAGGGGGAAAGAACAGGCGCCGCGCCGCCGCGACCAGCACCGAGACCAGCGCGACCAGCGACACGAGGTCAAACAGCGCGGTCAAAAGGCGGTAAGGAGCGGCCGGCAACAGCCGCGCCAGGCTCGCGCCCGATACAAGCCCCTCGACCAGGAACTCCCCGTTGGCCAGCAGCAGGAAGAGAAAGGCCCAGAAGAGCAGAAAATGGTTCACCCCGTAAGGCCTCGCCAGGACCCGTTTCTGCCCGAAGGCGTAGCTCATGGCGGCGGCCAGCCGGGCGCCGGGGCGGTCGAAGCGGTCTTCCCGGGCCCCGATCCCCAAAAGCCCCAGCCGCTGCTGACAGCTGTAGACGAAGGACGCGGTCGACAGGGCGAAAATGGCTATGAAAAGCAAGTGCTGCAAATCCATCGTAATCCCTCGTAGAGCTTCTGGTTCAGGCCGCGCTTGCGGCGCTACCGGAATTTTGCGCCCCCTTCATCGCGCGCGCCCCCTGGATGAGCGAGGGCACGACCTCGAACAGGTCGCCGACGATGCCGTAGGTGGCCACTTGAAAGATGGGGGCGGCGGGATCCCGGTTGATGGCGATGATGACATCGGAATCCTGCATCCCGACCATGTGCTGGATCGCTCCCGAGATCCCGCATGCGATGTAGATCTTGGGACGCACGGTCTTACCGGTCTGGCCGACCTGGCGGCTGTGAGAGATCCAGCCGGCGTCCACCGCGCTCCTCGATGCCCCGACTACCCCGCCCAGCTCGTCGGCCAGTTCCTGCAGGAGCGCAAAGTTCTCCTTGCACATCAGGCCGCGCCCCCCGGAGACGATGATTTCGGCCGCCGCCACATCCACGTCGTCCATGCCTTCGCGTTCGCTGATCACGCTGATCACCTTGACCAGGATGTCCTCCTCGCGCGCGGCCAGGGGTTCGCGCAGCACCTCCCCGGTCCTGCCCGGCTGAAGCGGAGGCATGGACATCACGTGGGGGCGCACGGTTGCCATCTGCGGGCGGAAATTGTCGCAGATGATGGTGGCCATGATGTTGCCGCCGAACGCCGGCCGTGTCTGCATGAGGTTGCGCCTGTCGTCGATGCCGAGGCCCGTGCAGTCGGCGGTCAGCCCGGTTCCGGCCACCGTTGCCACCGCGCCGGCCAGGTCCCGTCCCTGGGCGGTGGCCCCCATCAGGATGATCTCCGGGCGGTGTTTCCCGATCAGGTGAAAGACCGCTTCCGTGTAAGGCTGGGTACGGTAGTTGCGGTAGACCGGTGCATCGACCAGGATGGCCCGGTCGGCGCCGTGTTCGAAGGCCTCGCTGCACAGATGCTCGACCTCGTGGCCGATGATCACCGCGCTGAGCGGCACTTCCAGTCGGGCGGCGAGCCCCGCTCCCGCCCCGACGAGCTCCCAGGAGACCTTGGCCGCGCGCCCTTCGTACTGTTCCACCACGACCCAGACCCCGCGATAGCCCGCGAGCTTTTCCCGCAGTTGCCGGCTCTCCTCATCGGGCTCCTCCTGGGCGGCTCCCCCCGCCTGCCGGGCGAGCTCGGCCAGAAGCAGCTCTTCCTCGGGGGTGAAATGGATTTCCAGGGCGCACACCGGGCAGGCCTTCAGGCACTTGCGGCAGCCGATGCACTTGGCTCCTTCGATGACCGGCTCGCCGGCGTCGGTCATCTCGATGCAGTGCACCGGGCATGAGCTTTGGCAGCGGGCGCCGCAGGCGATGCATCCCCCCTCGAGCAGGTGGGCCACGCCGCGGGGCTTGTCGGTTTTCTTGGTTCCTTCGCTCATCTGATAGTTCCTTGTGGCGCGGCGGTTACAGCGCCAGGATGTCCTTTTCCGCCAGCTTATCCAGTAGCAGCAGGGCTGCCCCATGGGGGTCTGCCATCCCGTTGCCGATGATCTCGCCCTGCTCGCGCTCGGGGGAGAAGATCTTGCTTACCCAGGTCGGTGACCCCTTAAGACCGACGCTCTCCTCTTCGAGCTTCAGCACCGCGTTGTCCCACAGGGCGACCTCCCTGTCCTCGGCCTCCAGCCGCTTCGCCACCACCGGATAGCGGGGACGGTTCAGCTCCCGCACCACCGTGATCAGCACCGGAAGCGGAGCCTCCACGATCTCGTGGCGCCCTTCCAGCTTGCGCCGCACCCGGATCCGCTTCTTCAGCGGATCCACCCATTCGATCCTGTCGACCAGGGTGAGCTGGCTGTAGCCGAGACGGGAGGCGATGCCAGGCCCGACCTGGGCGGTGTCGCCGTCGATGGTCTGCTTGCCGCACAAAACCACCGCCACCTCTTCCTCCTGCGCCAGGCGTGCGATCGCCGCGGAGAGCACCTTGCTGGTGGCAAGGGTATCGGCGCCGCCGAAGCGCCGGTCCGAGAGGAGGATGGCTTCGTCCACCCCCAGGGCATAGGCCTTACGCAGGGTAGCCACGGTATTGGGCGGCCCCATGGAGAGCGCCACGCTGCGCATGCCATAACGGTCCTTGAGCCGCAGCCCCTCTTCCAGCGCGTGGGCGTCGTACGGGTTGATGATGAACGGGATGCCGTCCCGGATCAGCGTGTTGGTGACCGGGTCGATCTTGACCTGCGTCGTGTCAGGTACCTGCTTGATGCATGATATGACCAGCATGTAAAAGCTCCGTAAGTCGCGCCCCCGGCCTGTTCGTCACCCGTTAGGCGCGTTCCCGGTCGGGGGCATCCGGGGAGATGGTGGCGCGCAAGGCTTCGCGCATGACATCGGTGACGGTGGTGCGCCCCCGTGCGCTTATCGCTTCGAGGAGTTCCTTCTCCTCGCTGGTGACCCTTACCGACACCACGCAGCTCTTTAGCTCCGCCTTGCGGTTTTCCATGATCGCACCCCGCCGTTGGGCTATGGTCGGTAGACCTGCATCAGGGCCTGGGCCATGTCCGCCGGGCTCGAGGCCACGCTTATGCCGCACTCCTCGAGCACGGCGACCTTCTCCGCGGCCGTCCCTTTCCCGCCGGAGATGATGGCTCCGGCGTGCCCCATTCGCTTGCCGGGGGGAGCGGTGACGCCGGCGATGTAGGCTGCGACAGGCTTTTTCATGTGCTCCTTGACGAAACGCGCCGCCTCCTCCTCGGCGTTGCCGCCGATCTCGCCGATCATGATGACGGCCTCGGTGCCCGGGTCCTCCTCGAACATCCTGAGGCAGTCCAGGTGGCTGGTGCCGTTAACCGGGTCGCCGCCGATGCCGACGCAGGTGGACTGGCCGAGCCCGAGGGATGTCAGCTGCCAGACCGCCTCGTAGGTCAGGGTGCCGCTGCGCGAGACCACGCCCACCTTGCCGGGCTTGTGGATGTAGCCAGGCATGATGCCGATCTTGCACTCACCGGGGGTGATCACGCCGGGGCAATTGGGGCCGATCAGGCGGGTGTTTTTCCCCCTCATAAACTGCTTGACCTTCACCATGTCGAGGACCGGAATCCCCTCCGTGATGCAGATGACCAGTTCCAGGCCGGCGTCGACCGCCTCCATGATCGAGTCGGCGGCGAACGGGGGGGGAACGTAGATCACGCTCGCGGTGGCGCCGGTCTGCTCCACGGCCTCCTGCACGGTGTCGAAGACGGGGAAGCCGTCGATGGCGCTTCCTCCCTTGCCGGGGGTGACCCCCCCGACCATGCGGGTGCCGTACTCACGGGCCCCCTGGGCGTGGAAGAGGCCGGTGGCTCCCAGCCCCTGGGTGATGACCTTGGTGTTGCTGTCGATCAGAATGCTCATGGGATCTCTCTCCTTAGGCGGTGGCCGCGGGCTGCGAACATGTGCAGGAAGCGTGGCCCTTTTCGCCGGACACGGCCCGCACGATCTTTTTGGCGGCGTCGGCCATGCCGTCTGCGGCGATGATGTTGAGGCCGCTTTCGGCCAGCAGTTTCTTCCCCAGCTCGACGTTGGTCCCTTCCAGCCGGACCACCAGCGGGACGTTCAGGGAGACCTGCTTGGCGGCCTCGATGACGCCGGTCGCGATCACGTCGCACTTCATGATGCCGCCGAAGATATTGACCAGGATCCCCTTGACGTTCTTGTCGGAGAGGATGAGTTTGAAGGCCTCGGTGACCCGCTCGGTGGTGGCCCCGCCGCCTACGTCCAGGAAGTTGGCCGGGGCGCCGCCGGAGAACTTTATGATGTCCATGGTCGCCATGGCGAGCCCGGCGCCGTTCACGAGACAGCCGATGTTGCCGGAGAGCGACACGTAGGAGAGGTCGTGCTGGGACGCCTCCACCTCGTTGGGATCCTCCTCGTCGAAGTCGCGCATGTCGGCGATCTGCAGGTGACGGAACAGGGCGTTGTCGTCGAAGCCGAACTTCGCGTCCAGGGCGAGCAGGTCCCCCTCTGCGGTCACCACCAGCGGGTTGATTTCCAGCAGCGAGCAGTCGCAGGCGATGAACGTGGTGTAGAGGTTGGACAGGACCTTGGCCGCCTTGTTGGTGAGCTTGCCATTGAGCCCCAGGCTGAAAGCGAGCTTTCTGCACTGGAAGGGGGTCAGCCCCACCAGCGGGTCGACCGCCTCGGTGAAGATCTTCTCCGGGGAGATGGCCGCCACCTCCTCGATGTCCATCCCCCCTTCGGTGGAGGCCATCACGGTCACCTTGGAGGTGGCCCGGTCCACCAGCAGGCTCACGTACAGCTCGCGGGCGATGTTGCAGCCGTTTTCGATCAGGACGCGGTGCACCACCTTCCCTTCGGGACCGGTCTGGTGGGTGCGCAGCGTCATGCCGAGCATGTCGCGCGCGGTGCTGCGGACCTCGTCGGAGGTGCGGGCCAGCTTGACGCCGCCACCCTTCCCCCTGCCGCCGGCGTGGATCTGGGCCTTGACGACCCACGGGCCGTCGCCCAGGCGCTTCGCCCACTCGCGGGCGCTCGCCCCGTTGTAGCAGACGTGCCCGTCGGGAACGGGGACGCCGAACTTGCGCAGAATCGCTTTCGCCTGGTATTCGTGAATGTTCATTTCAGAAACCTCGTGTTTGGACTTTTGCCACAAGCCGGCCAGCCTGTCGGGCGGGGCCGGAACCCATTCTGTCTGTTACACCGGGCGTTCCGGTCGCTTTGCCCGTGAGGGTCTGCTCTTTCGCTCCCCCCCCTGCGCGGCTCCCCCTTTTTGGAGCGTGCGCAGCACCGAGTTCGCCGATAAGCGCCCCATCCGCCCCACCGTTTTGCGCAGGGCCGGAATCACCTCGGTCCTGACCCGCTCCGGCGCCATCCTGAAGGTCGGCGCGACCACGACCAAGGCACCGAATTCGCCGTCTCCGAAAGGTGGAAGGTCGACCGCCACCGTGGTGATCTCCGGATCCAGCACCCCTTCCGTGACCTGGGCCCCTTCGATGGCCGGGCAGCCGGGCGGCTCCGGCAGCAGCAGGCCGAGATAGGAGCGCACGGTAACCTTCTGCCGGGAGTTGGCCACCGCAACCAGCATGGTCTGCCCGTCCCTCTTGCGCGCGAGATATACCTCCTCGTTCAGCAGCAGGGCCAGTTCCCTCAGAAACGGGACCGCCTCCGGCAGTTCTATGCGGGTCAAGGCGCGGCGGGCCACCATGAAGGTGTTCATGCCGAAGTGATATCTGCCGTCGCGGTCTTTATCGATGACGCCTCGGTACTCCATCGTGGTCAGCATGCGGAAGGTCTTGTTCTTGGTCATGCCCGACGCCGCGATGACTTCCGCGAGATTCATCCGGCTCCCCGATTGGAAAATCAGCGCGAGCAGGGAGAGGGCCTCGTCGATGATCTGCAGCCGGTATCGGACCTTGTCCGCGGGCTTTCTCGCCCGGACCCCGCTTGTTTCGCCCCCCCCCATACCCAGGGGGAGGCCGCGTTCTTTTTTGCCATGAAACTCTCTGGTGATTTCCATGATGGATCCCGTCCCGTCCCGGCTGGGCCTGGCGGCGCCGCTACAGCGGAAAGATCGTCGGTATCTTCTGCGCGATCATCATGCTGCCGACGGTCTTCAGCCTGCCGCTCATGCTCGCCTGCATGGCATTCATCTTCTTGTTGACGATGGAAAGCCAGGTAGTGCCGGCCATGGTGAGGGCAACGGTGGGAGCGGCATGGGTTCCCTCCTGGAGCTCGCAGGTCCCGTCCTTCACGGTTATGTTCCAGATCCCGCCGTCATCGCCGGTGATGTTGAACTGGAAAACGCAGTTGGTCCCTTGGGCGGCGTTCGCGTCGAATACCGCCGGCATCTTTTCGATGATTTCCTTCACTGTGCTGTAGGCCATGTTCGTGTCTCCTTTTGATTTGTTTCAGGATCAGCTGACCGCTTGATCAACTGACGCGCTGACTCGTATTTTTGCATCGGTTCCGCGCCTACGGCGATGGCCTTGGTCAGGCAGGCATCCCGGCACTTGGTGCATCCGTTGCAGTTGGTTTTCTCCACAACCGCAACTTTGCCATCCGCCGTCTGCCGGAAGTTTTTTCTGGCGCACACCTTCAGGCATCTGCCACAGTGCACGCACCTCCGTTCGTTGATTTTCACCTTGTGACCGGTAGGTCTGATTCCATGGCTCATGTCACACCTGCGCTGTCGACCTCGGTTTGGTCCGGGACAGGCGCCCCTTCGAAAACTGTTTTCCGAGGCGCCTGTCCCGCTATGACTGCCGATTACCGGTTGGTGATACCCGAAACGCCGGGGTATCCGGACTTTCCATCGACGAAGAGAGTGTGGGAGACCCTGTCCGAGATCCTCTCTATCTCTTCACAGCGGTAAACCTTGCAGAGCAGCCCGCGATTGGTCCAGTTGCCGCACATCTCATCCAGGGTCGCCGGATCGTCGTTGGTGAGCACGTTGATGTTGGAGTCCCAGCAGCCGCACTGCCACGGATCTTCCGCCGGCTGCTCCGGGAACCACCAGCTGGGCTGGGCGATGATCACCCCCGGGGCGATGTCGAAACCGATCCTGGCCCTCTGCTTCACGCGGCCCCGCGGCGATTCGATCCAGCACCAGTCGCCGTCGGCGATGCCGTTTTCGCGGGCGGTTTCCAGGTGGATCTGGAAGATCGGCCAGGGGAACATCTCCCTGGTGCCGGTGCCCGGCACGCGGTGCTCGGAGTGGAACATGGGCGACCAGCGGCCGCCGGTGGTCAGGATGATCGGGTACTCCTTGGCGAGCTCCGGGGTGCTGAAGGGGGACTCGGCCGGCTCGCGGTAGTACGGGATCGGGTCGTAGCCCAGCGTCTCGAAGGCGCTCGGATAGATCTCCAGCCTGCGCGAGGCGGTGGCGAAGCCGCGCACCTGGCCGTCCTTCTCGCGGATCATCTCGTGCTTTTTCTCCTGCACGTTGGGGGGGAGAAAGCCGGTCTCACAGAACTCCTCGTAGCTGATACCGACCCTCTCCAGCCTGTGAGCGATGACCTCCTCATAGGTCTCCCACGGCCAGTCGTTCTCCTGGCCAAGGCGCATGCCCAGGGCGCGGAAGAAGTCGTAGTCCATGCGACGGTCGGCGTGCGGCGGCACCGCGCGGTCGCCTCCCAGGTAGATGTCGGCCGAGTCTTCCACGGTCGAGCAGAGCGGACGCTCCATCCAGTCGGCGGCCGGCAGGATGTAGTCTGCCAGGGCGGCGGTCGGGGTCTTGAAGTACTCGAGCACCACGAACAGCTCCAGGCTGCGGAGCGCCTTGTTCACCAGCTTCGAGTTGGGCGACCAGACCATCGGGTTGCCGGACCAGCAGATGGCTGCCTTGACCGGATAGGGATCGCTGTTGAGCATCGCCCTCCAGACCATCGGCGCCGAGGAGAGGAGCTGGTGCACCTGCGGACGGGGGATGCCCCACATCTCGCGGTACGGCTTGTCGAGCAGTTCGAAGCCCTCCCACCCCATGAAGCGGTGGACGTCGCCGCCGATCAGCTTCTTGCGTGCCTCGGGGGAGACCGCCTCGGCCAGTTCAAGCTCGCAGTCGCGCACCGGGAAGACGCCGTTGATGACCGGCCCCGGCTCGGGGATGTAGTCGCCGCCGTTGATGTCCAGGTTGTTGGTGAAGGAGCGAAGCAGCATCTTGGCCATGCCAGCGTAGGTTGCGTTCCACCCCTGCTGGTCGACCGCCACACCCCAGCCGATGGTGCTCGGCCCCTGGGTGGCGTACATGAGCGCCGACTTGCGGATCTTGTCCACCGGAATCCCCGTGATGTCGGAGACGTAATCCGGCGGGTATTCGTCGATCTTCTTCTTGATCAGGTCGAAGGCGGTCCGGCAGGTCACCTTGGAGCCGTCGGCCAGGGTGACTTCGAACTCTCCTTCCAGGGAGTTCTTCACCCCGTCGTCGCGGTAGCGGTTTTCGGCGGAGAGCCAGACGGCGGGCTTGCCGGCGGCCTCGTCCCAACCGACGAAGTTGTCCGGGTTGCCCTTTGCGTCGAGATCGGTCTCCCTCAACAGGATCCCCTGGTCCATGCGGATCAGGAAGGGGCCGTTGGACCAGTTGGTGAGGAAGTCACGGTCGTACACCCCTTCGTTGAGGATGACGTTGCACCAGCCGAGCATGAGCGCCAGGTCGGTCCCCGGGCGGATCTGCAGGTACATGTCGGCGTGGCGGACCGGGTCGATCATCACCGGGTCGATGACGATCAGGTTGGGGCGCTCCTCGTAGGGATGCTCGTAGGCGTCTCTGAGTATCTTGGTGACCCAGCTCTTGGGGCTGTAGCGCTCGGTGAGGCGCGTGCCCCAGATCACGATGGTCTTCGCGCTGCCGATGGTGTGGTTGAACGCGGTCTCGGTGGTGAAGCCGCACATCGCCATGTTGATGGCGTAGAGGGCGCACCAGCAGATGGTGCCGGGATCGGCGATGTTGCCGGGGTTCCCCCACAGGTTCGTGAAGCGGCTTCTGGCCCAGAGGTGGTCGGAGCGGTAGGTCCCTTCGATGGCGGTAAGCGTTTCCGGGCCGTACTTCTCCTTGAGCTCGCTCAACTTGGCGGCGATCTCGTCCAGAGCCTGCTCGTACGGGATCTGCTCCCACTTGTCCTCGCCGCGCTCCCCCGCCCTTTTCAGGGCGTGGTTGATCCGCTTCGGGTGGTAGTGGAACTTGATGGCCCGCTCGCCGTTGTCACCGATCCTTTCGCACATGCTCGACGAGAAGTCGGCGGTGTTCTGCTTCATCTTGACGATGACGCCGTCCTTCGAGCCGACCAGCATGCTGCAATGGGAGTGACAGAAGAAACAACGGGATTTCACCCATTTGACTCCCTCCTCATCCACATATCCGTTCGGGATAAACTCTTCTTCCATCTCAAAATTGTCTTCCATCCGACACTCCTTTTGCGTGTAATCGTTCTGTATCCGGCTCTCACACCAGCATCATCTGCGGGTCGGTCAGCATCTCGTGCAGGTGGCCGAGAAACTCCCCCGGCGGCGCCCCGTCCATGATGCGGTGGTCGAAGGTGATGGAAACCGGCATGATCGGCCTGATGGCGATGGCGCCGTCTACGATGGCCGGGCGGTCCACGATGCTGGCGGTTCCCAGTATGGCCGCCTCCGGCTGGTTGATGACCGGGGTCTGCACATGCCAGACCGGTCCCAGCGTGCCGGTGTTGGTGATGGTGAAGGTCCCACCGGAGGTCTCATCCACGGAGAGCTTCCCCGCCCTGGCGCGCTCCATCAGGTCTTTGCGGCGCGCGCTGATCTCACGCAGCGTGAGCCGGTCGGCGTTGTGGATGACCGGCACCACCAGGGCGTTGTTGCCGTCCTCCATCCGGGTCGAGACGGCGAACCCGATGTTGACCTCGTCCCAGAGCAGGATCTCGTTGCCGATCAGGCTGGAATTCATGATCGGCGTCCTCTTGAGCGCCCTGGCCGCCGCCATGACGAAGAGGTCGGTGTAGGTGATGCCCGGCCCCGCGGGGGCCAACTTCTCGTTGAGCCGCTCGCGCAGGGCGATCATCTGGGTCATGTCCACTTCGGAGAGCACCGAGACCGGCGCGGAAACGCTGTGGCTGTGCTGCATGTGCTCCGAGATCACCTTCCGGATCCCCTTGAGCGACAGCACCGCTTTGGCGCTCTTGCCGAAGGCCGGCACCGCTGCCTTGCAGGGGGACTGGCTCCGAAGCTGCCTCTCCCCTTCCACCGGGACCGGGGCGACCGCCGGCACGGCGGCCGAGACCGGCCGGCTCGTGGCAGCCTCGACGTCCTTGCGGACGATGCGCCCCCCCGGCCCGCTCCCGGCTATGCTCCCCGGGTCGATCCCCTGCTCCGCCGCCATCCGGCGCGCCAGCGGCGAAATCTTCACCCGCTCCCCGGCGCATGCGCAGGGAGCCGCGGAGGCCGCCGGGGCCGCCGCCGGAACCGGCTCTCCGCCGCCAGTTTCCGCTGCAGCCGGTGCGGTTGAGGCCGACCCGGCTCCACCCTTCAGGGCCTGGGCGTACTCCTCCTCGGTCTCGGCGATGTAGCCCACCACCTCACCGCACGGAACTTCGTCGCCGACGGCAGCCACAATCACCAGCTTGCCGGCCACCGGCGCCTCGATTTCGTTGGCCACCTTCTCGGTGTCGATCACCAGCACCGGGGCGTCCTTCTCCACCCGGTCCCCCTGCCGGTAGCGCCACTCGGCGACGGTGGCCTTCTCCATGGTCATCCCCAGCTTGGGGATGAAAAGTTTGGTTAACATAGCGCCCTCTCCTACTTGTCTCTAAATCCCCGCCGCCGTCTCGATCGCCTTGATCACCTGCGGCAGCTGCGGGATGACGTACTTCTCCATGGCCGCCCCCGCTATCGGCGAGTTGGCCGCGCACAGCCGGCTCACCGGCGCATCCAGGTAGTCGAAGGCCTGCTCGTTGATCTGCTGGGCGATCTCCGCCGCCACTCCGCAGCACTCGGTGTCCTCGTCGATGATCACCACCCGGTTGGTCTTCTTCACCGATGCGACGATGGTCTCCATGTCCAGCGGCACCAGCGTCCTCGGGTCGATCACCTCTACGGAGAGCTTCCCTTCCAGCTGCTTGGCCGCCTCCAGCGCCAGGTTGACCATGTAGGAGGTGGCCACCACGGTGACGTCGGTACCGCTGCGCTTCACCTCGGCCTGGCCAAGCGGGATGACGTACTCCTCGTCGGGAATGGCCTGCTTCATCGGCATGCACTTCTTGTGGAAGAAGAAGCAGACCGGGTTGTTGTCCCGGATGGCCGCCTTCATGAGCCCCTTGGCGTCGTAAGGGTTGCTGGGCATGGCCAGCTTGAGGCCGGGGTTGTGCATGACCATGGCGGCCGGGATGCGGGAGTGTTCCGGGCCGTTGCCGAAGCCTCCGCCCGCCACCCCGAGGAACACGCAGGGGACCCCCACCTCGCCGTTGTGGATGAAGTACTGCTGCGCCGCCTTCATGAGCACCTCGTCGGCTGCGCAGTAGATGAAGTCGGCGAAGGTAAGGTCGCAGACCGGGCGGTAGCCGGCCATGGCGGCCCCCACGGTGGCGCCGGCTATGGCCAGTTCGCTGAGCGGCGCATCCATGACCCGCTCCGGTCCGAATTGCTGCACGAGTCCTTTGGTGGCCAGAAACGGGCTTTCCTGGACGTTCTCGCCGATGACAAATACCTTCTCATCCCTGGCCATCTCCTCTGCGATGGCCTCGGAGATGGCATTCCAGTACATTAGTTCTTTCATCTCTCACTCCATTCAGGGCGCGTAGACCATGTCGGGCAGTCTCGCGGGATCGGGGAAGGGGCTGTCGAAGGAGAATTTCTCGGCGGCTGCGGACTCTTCGTCCGCCTCCCTGGCGATCTCCTCGATCAGCGCCGCGGTCAGCACCTTCTTCTTGAGGAGCTTCTCCTCGAAGAGCCTGACCGGGTCACGCTCCATCCAGGAGGCGATCTCCTCCTTGCTCCTGGGCTCGTAGTGGCTGACGTCCGGGCGCCCCTCGGAATGCGGGCGGTAGCGGAAGGTCTTGCACTCGATGAGCGATGGTCCCTCCCCCTTCCTCGCCCGCTCCACCGCCTTTTCGGTGGCGCGGTAGACGGCGAGGACGTCCATGCCGTCCACGATCTCGCCGGGGACCTGGTACGCCTTGGCCAGGTCCGCCACGTGCTCCACCGCGGTGGTGTCACAGTTGGGGGTGAACCAGGCCATGCCGTTGTTCTCGACGACGAACACCACAGGGAGCTTCCAGGCGGCGCAGAGGTTCATCGCCTCGTGAAACTGCCCGCGCTGCACCCCGCCGTCGCCCGAAAAGCAAAAGGCGATCTGGCCCCTGCCGTTCTTCTTGGCCGCAAGACCGTAGCCCGCGCTGAGCACGAACCCGGAGCCGATGGTGCCGGCCGAGGAAAGCACTCCCTTCTCCTTGTCCACCGCGTGAAAGCCGGTGATCCCTCCGCCCCAGCCGGTAGCTCTCCCCATGTGTTCGGCAACGCAGCTTTTCGGGTCGATGCCGCGGGGAATGCTGTAGGGGAGGCCATGGCCCCGGTGGTGGATGAAGAGGTAGTCGTCGTCCCGCGCCAGCGAGCTCGCCCCGACGCCGACCGCCTCGTGGCCGTGGGCGCTGTGGTAGAAGGTGAGAAGCTTCCCTTCGGCGGCGAGCCTCACATTGAGCTGATCGAACTTCCTGGTCCGGATCAGGCTTCGGTATAGGTGCAACAGATCCTGCTTGCTCAGTTCTTTCATGTTGTCTCCCTCAGGCGGTCTCCGCTAGCGCGGCGCGCAGACCATCAGCTCCTCGCAGGGCCACTGGGTGATGACCTTGTGGCCGGTCTCGGTCACGATGATCTGGGACTCGATCCTGGCCCCGTCGTCACCGTCGCCACAGAAGGTCTCCAGCGCAAAATGCATCCCCGCCTCGATCTGCGACGGGCAGTCGATCAAGGCCCGGGTGATGAACGGCTTCTCGTGGATGCTGAGGCCGATGCCGTGACCTATGCAAAGGCCTGCGGCGGCCATCTCGTTGGGGAAGCCCAGTTCCTGCGCCGAGGGCCACTGACGGGCGATGTCCGAGGTGGTGATGCCCGGCTTGACCACCTCGATGGAGCGCTGCAGCCAGTCGTAGGCCTTCTTGTAGAGGTCCTTCTGCTTTTGCGTCGCGCGGGTGGTGGCGAAGGTGCGGTAGTAGCAGGTGCCGTAGCCAAGGTAGTGGCTCATGATGTCGATGAAGACCAGTTCGCCGGGGCGGATCATCCGGTCGGAGCAGTCGTGCGGGTGCGGGTTGCTTCTCGGCCCTGACACGCAGTTCACCCCTGTCATCCGGTCGGCCCCGTGGCTGAGCATCCAGCCGTAGATCTCGGCCACGATGTCGCTCTCCCTGACGCCGGGGCGAATGAAGTTGGCGACGTGCTCCCAGCAGCCGTCCGCCAGCGAGGCGGAGGTCTCGATCAGCTTCAGCTCGTCCGGCGACTTGATGACCCGGGCGTCCCACATCACGTCCCAGCCGTTGACGATGTTGAGGTCCTTCTCCTTCAGGGCGCCCAGGATGTAAAGGTCGACGCTGTCGATGCCGATCGGTTCCTTCTCCACCTTGTTGGCGGCGAGCACCTGGTGGATCTTGGCCGTGGTCGCACCCAGCATGACGGCGTTCCCCACGGGGTGATTGGCGCCGCGCAGCCAGCCGCCGCCGGGCTGGATGTTCTCCCGCTCGAGCCAGGGGCAAAGCTCCTTTTTCACCTCGGCGGCCGACCCGACCTCGAAGAGGACCGGCTTGCCTCCCCTGGGGATCACGGCCCAGCGGACGTACTTGTCCCGGCTCCAGTCACCAAGGGCGGTGGAGGTGGCGTAGCGGATGTTGTCGGGGTCGAAGCAGATCATGGCCCCGAGGTTCTTCTCCACCAGTTGTTGTTGAATCCTGTCCAGCTTGTATGCCCGCATTGCGTCGAAATCGACGCGGCGTTCCAGGTCGGTTGCGTTGATACCCAGAGTCATGACGAACTCCCTTTATCGGTGTAGGTGTGTCTGCCGGGGGACAGGCTCCGCAGAGGCCTGTCCCCTTGGCTGCTTGCCGACTCGATATCCCCCCTGTTCAAAGGGGGGGATTACAGCCCCACGTCCATGGTCTTGATGGCGGCCTCGCCGTAGGCGCTCTTGTCGTAATGGCCCAGCCCCGGCTTCATGGCCTGGAGCGCCGGGAGGATGTTGCGCCTGGGGATCGCCGAGGACCTGCCGCCGTCCACCTCGACGGAGACGCCGGTGACGTAGGAGGCATCGTCGGAAACGAGGTAGAGCGCCGCGTTGGCGACATCCATCGGGGTCGCCATCCGGTGCATCGGCACCATGCCGGCCAGGGCGTCCCACATCTGCGGCGGGTGGTGGCGGAACATGTCGGTCATGACGAAGCCCGGAACCACGCAGTTGACGCGGACCTCGGGAGCGAGCCACCCCGCCAGGATGCGGTACAGCGCGTTGACCGCGTTCTTGGCGGTCATGTAGTGCGGGTCCGCCGGGGTGGCGGTGCCGGCCGAACTGGTGGAGGTGAAGAGGATGGATCCCTTCGACTTCTGCAGATGCGGGATGGCCAGCTTGGTCAGGAAGAACGGTCCCTTGATGATGCTGTTGTAGGTCACGTCCCATACCTCCTCGGTCACGTCCTCAAGCTCCCCGGCCACCCAGTGGATGGCGGCGTTGTGGTACAGGATGTCGAGCTTGCCGAACTCCTTGATGCAGGCGTCGATCAGCCCGGGAAGCTCTGAGATCTTGCCGACGTCGGCCTTGACCGCGATGGCCTTTCCCCCCAGTTCCCTGATCTTGCTGACGACCTGGTCGGCGGCCTCCTTGTCCTTTTGGTAATTCACCACGACATCGGCGCCGTGGGCTCCGAACAGTATCGCGGCGGCCCTTCCCATGCCGCGGGAGGCCCCGGTGATGATGGCGGTCTTACCTACCAGTTTCTTGTCTGTAATCTTCAGATCCTCTGACATGGCTATCTCCTTTTTCATTCAGCGTAGATTTAGAGTCGATCCCCCGCTCCCTGTCCCCCCTTTGACAAAGGCGGACAGGGGGAGCGCAGATTTAGAGTTGATCTCCCGCTCCAGGTCCCCCCCTTGATACAGGGGGACAGGGGGAGCAGATTTAGAGTTGATCTCCCCTCTAGGTCCCCCCCTTGAGACAGGGGGGACAGGGGGGATTTGCTTTTGGCTGTTTGCTTTCCTACCTTGACCGGTCGTCCGCCAGGTTGGACCCTTCCACCACCTTGTAGACCTTGCACGGCAGCGCGGTGTGCGGCCAGGACCCGAAGACCGGATCGCACAGCTCGGGGTCGTCCTCGGTCAACACGTTGGTGTTGGAGATGAACAAACCGTGGACGTAGGGCTCCTCGCCGGGCATTTCCGGGTACCAGAAATGGTGCATGGTCCTGACGCAGGTCTGGTCGATGCCGAAGGTGAGCCTGGCGCGCTGCCTGATCCGCCCTTTGCGCGTCTCGATCCAGACCCAATCGCCGTCGACGATGGGAGGATCCATCCTGCGGGCCACGTCGGGATGGATGTCCATGATCGGTTCCGGACACATTTTGCGCAGCGAAGGGACCTCGTAGAACTGGGAATGGTAGTTCGGGAGGTGCCGGTCGATGCCGATCAAGGTAAGCGGGTACTCGGCGTTCAGCTCCGGCTCGTTGATCGGGCTCAACGCCGGCTCGTAGTACTCCGGAAGCGGGTCGTAGCGCAGCTCCTCCAGCATGACCGACCAGACCTCCGCCTTCGCCGTGGGGGTCGCGAAGCCGTTTCTCAGCTTGTACTGCTCGATGATGGGGGCGGGGTAATCGAAGCCGACCTTCTCGCCGAACTCGGCGATGTCCTTGCAGTCGTACTCCTTGAGGAGTCCCTGGGCGCGCCAGTTGTAGCACTCGGTGAGGTCCTTCCACTGCCAGTCCTGGCCGAAGCCGAGGCGCTCGGCGAGCCCCTTGAAGACGTCGTAGTCGGAGCGGCGCTCGAACTCCGGCGGCATCACCGCGTCGGTCAGATGGATGAAGTTGAAGATGTCGCACGGTGTGGACGGGCCGATCTCGGGACGCTCGAACCAGTCCGACATGGGGAGCACGTAATCGCACATCACCGCGGTCGGCGTCATGGTGAATTCGAGTGCGACCGCGAGGTCGAGCTTCTTGAAGGCCTCGAAGACGCGCTTGGAGTTGCTGTACTTGACCAGAGGGTTGCTACCGTTGACGATGATCGCCCTGGTGCGGTCAGGCTTCTCATCAATGATGTCCCCCCAGATGATATGGTGGTGCCCCTGGTTGGAGTACATGGCGTTGGATGCAACGCCCCACTGCTTCTTCTCGTACTTGGCCTTCAGATCGAACCCCTGGAAGGTGAGCGCACGGAAACGGTCCCATCCCGGCTGCTTTTTCTTCTCTTCCTCCGGGAACGCCTCGTCGGGGCGAAGCTCCATGTCGTAGATGCTCACCAGCTTGCCCGTGTCGTAGCAGCCGGTCAGGTTCTCGCAGCGGTCGATATTGCCCACGATGGCGCGGATGATGTCGCGGCAGCGGTACACGCTGGAAGAGCCGGGGGCGAAGGCGTCGTAGGTGTGGCCGGGCGTCATGAACATGCTCGGGGTGTTGGTGGCGTAGGTCTCACAGGCTCTGACGATCTTGTGCGCCGGGATGTTGGTCACTTCCGCGGCCTTTTCCGGCGTCCACTCATCCACGCGCTCAATGAGCCTGGTCCAGACGGTCTTGCACTCGACCTCGCTGCCGTCTTTGAGCTTTACCGCGAAGATCCCTTCCAGCGCTTTCTCTACCCCCTCCTCGATATACACGCGCTCGTCGGCGTTCCAGATCGACGGCGCGCCGGTCCTGGTATTCCAGACCACGAAGGCATCCCTGGGAACGCCGTCCACGAGCTCCTCCCCCCGCAGGATTTTGCCGGTGTCGCTGCGGACGAGGAACGGGGAGTTAGACCACTCCTCGACGAATTCCTCGTCGTACCAGTGGTTCTCGATGATCAGCTTGATCCAGCACAGCCACAGCGCGATGTCGGTGCCGGGACGGATCTGGAGCCACTGGTCGGCAAAATTGACCGGCGCGGTAGCGCGTGGATCGACGACGATCAGCTTCAGGCCGAACTTCGCCCCCTCTTTCAGGGCGTTGTACAGCTGCGGCACCGTCTCGTGCGCGTTGCCGACCAGGACGGCCGCCTGGGGAGGGGTATTCGGATCGGGGAAGGGACTTGCGGTCCAGCCGAAGGTATGTTCCGAGGTAATGAACTGGGCACCGTAGCAGATCTGCTCGTTGCCGATCTTGTTGACCGTTCCGAAACCGACCATCCAGCGCCAGGGCACCCAGTTGTTGTCGGAATGGTGGGCGGTGCCGGTCGCCGAACAGACGCAGTGCGGTCCGTAATTGTCTTTAAGCCCTTGAAGCTTGGCGGCGATCTCGTCCAGCGCCTGGTCCCACGAGATTCGCTCCCACTTGTTCTCGCCGCGCTTTCCGGCACGCTTGAGCGGGTAGTTGATGCGCTTCTCCCCGTAGTGGTACTCGATCGAGGCCTTGCCGTCCTGCGCCAGGAACCCGCGCGGACAGTTGTCAATGCAGATCTTCTCCGGGTCGGGCGTCACCTTCACCAGTTTCCCGTCCTCCAAATGCGCCTTTACGAAGCAGGCCGTGTGAGCACACCCGTAACATGTGCTGGTTTTGATCTCGACTTTTCCCATCTGGCTACCTCCTCAAAGTTTTTCACGACAGTGCCGGTACCGACACCAAAACCGCCAAGGCCGGAACCGCGTTTCCCGGCAAGAAATATACTCAATAGTTATACTTTTCGGTAAAAATATATGAACCCGTTTTTTGTGTCAATATAAAAAATTGTTTTATTCATAAAAAATTGCCAGACCCTGCGCCTGGCGCCCATAACACGCCACGCCCAAGACCACGTTCTCATTAAGAAATAAGTCCTGCCTTTTCCAAAATGACCACCAAACAACGTTGGTGCCACCACTCCAGCAGCCCCTCCCCGCCCCTTCTTCATGACCACTCGCGGCACCCCGACACAGGTTGCCTACAAACGTCGTTCAAGGAGTTCGGTGCAGGCGAGGTGCAGGCAACAACCTGGGAAGAAAAAGACACATGTGTGAAGAGAGTGAACAAACGACGTTAGCGGAGAAAGTAGAGAAAGGTGACAGAGGGACTGCTGTGGTCTAAGGGATCTTTCTGTGAAAAGGGGGGATTGGTTGGGGGGGGAGCGGCACTGAGTTGAACCTGTGACCGCTTATTGGTGACGCTCTGGCGTTATCACATAAAGAGCCCACGCACTACTACTCGAATGGGGGCTCGAAGTCCGGGACCGAACTATCCACCTCTTTTGCCACCCTGCCCGCGGGTGCATAAACGTACAGAGTTCGGCATTTATCAACGGTTCTTGCCCATGTTACACCATCAACAGCCACAAGGGACCACTGCGGATCTACGCGACAAATGTTTCAACGTAATTACAACACGTTAGGCTTGCTGTTGAATAGTTATGCAAAACGCTAAAATAGTTAAAAACACGCCACATTCACGTCAACTATCCACAGGCCTAAGGTCTTTATCCACAACCGCAGTGGAAACGTAGTAAAAGCCGATCTTTGCACAAGCAGTGAAGGCCACCTCTATCTCAAAGAGCTAGCGACCAACTGCCCTTCACAACTTTTTAATGCCTTTGCGGGGCATTTTAACACCCTCTTTAGATGTTCAGCGATAGGATAATATCCAGATGTAAACCGAACCACCTTGAGACCACCATGAAGATCTGTCTTTACTGCCCGGAATCAGGAGTAAAGAGGGAACCATCCGTGACATTGTCTGACTTCGACGGAGTGTGAAATGAAAAAGTTGCTGCTACTGTTAACGTTGCCGGTATTCTTGGCTTCTCCCCTGTATGCTGTTTCATACCCCCCTTCCGTTCAGGAACCTGTCTACCTGAAAGAGGATGAAGTGATGTCGGCCGGGGCCAAGGTGCACATGTTCCACAGCGGGACGCATGATGTGCATAACGCCATCAAGGTGGGCGATATCCTGACGGTTTACCACGAGTATCCTCCGGACTTGTGGACGGTGGGCAAGCAGACCGGGAAGGTCAAGGTAATCGGCACGATCGGTGACTATTATTTCGAGGGGCACGTCATCGAGGGGTTTGCAAAGCCGGGAAGCCTCGCGGTGAAAGGCTCAACGGCCTGTATCATTACCACTCGTCTCAAGCAGAAGTAAAAAATCGCAGGGAGAACACCATGAACATGTACGAATGGCTGCAGACCACCCTTTTTTTCGTACTCCTGCTGCTGGCAATAAAGCCGCTGGGGAGCTACCTAGCCAAGGTCTTCCAGGGTGACCGCACGTTCCTCTCTCCGGTCCTGATCCCCTGCGAGAACTTCCTCTACCGCATCTGCGGCGTGGACAAGGATGAGGAGATGCAGTGGCAGCGGTACGCGTGGGCACTGATCCTTTTCAACATCATCTGCGGGGTCGCCCTGCTCGCGATCCTGCTGCTCCAGGGAATCCTGCCTCTGAACCCACAGAAGTTGCCGGCTTTCTCGTGGCCCTTGGCGCTCAACACGGCGGTCAGCTTCATGACCAACACCAACTGGCAGAACTACGGCGGCGAGTCTACGGCGAGCTACTTCACCCAGATGGCCGGCTTTGCAGTACACAACTTCCTCTCCGCCGCTACCGGCATCGTGGTCGCCATCGCCACCATTCGCGGCTTCGTCCGGCGCAGGCTCTCGGAGATCGGCAATTTCTACGTCGACCTCGCCAGGTGCACCCTCTACATCCTGCTTCCCATCTCGCTGGTCTTCGCGGTATTCCTGGTGTCCCAAGGGGTGATCCAGAACTTCAGCGGCTATAAGACGGTGCCGCTGGTCCAGGCGACCAGCTACGACAAGCCGAAGCTGGATGCGAAAGGGAAGGCGCTGAAGGACGCCAAGGGGAACGCGGTGACCGAAACGGTCACGGTGAAAGAAGTGACCATTCCGATGGGACCGGTTGCTTCCCAGGAGGCGATCAAGGAACTGGGCACCAACGGCGGCGGTTTCTTCAACGCCAACTCGGCGCACCCTTACGAGAACCCTACCCCGCTCTCCAACATCGTGGAGGTCTTCCTGATCCTCCTCATCAGCGGTAGCCTCACCTACACCTTCGGGGTGATGGCGGGGAACACCCGCCAGGGGTGGGCGCTGCTGGCGGTGATGCTGGCGATCCTGGTTACCGCGACGGTCGTCCTCTACTGTGCCGAAACGAGCGGCAATCCTTTGGTGGCCAAGCTCGGCGTGCACGGCGTCAACATGGAAGGGAAAGAGACACGATTCGGCGTAATCGGCACCTCGCTGTTCGCGGCGGCAACCACCGGCACCTCCTGCGGCGCGGTCAACGCCATGCACGATTCCATGACGCCCCTGGGAGGGATGGTTCCACTGTCCTTGATCCTCCTTTCGGAGGTGGTCTTCGGAGGCGTGGGCACCGGACTCTACACCATGATCGCCTTCGTGGTGATCGCGGTCTTCATCGCGGGGCTGATGATCGGGCGAACGCCGGAGTTGCTGGGGAAAAAGATCGAGGTGCGCGAGATGTGGATGTCCATCATCACCGTGCTCACCTCCGGCGTGCTGGTGCTGATCTTCTCGGGGCTTGCCCTGCTGCTGCCGTCGTCGGTCTCCTCTATGGCCAACCCCGGCGCGCACGGGCTCTCCGAGGTGCTGTACGCGTTCGCCTCCATGTCCAACAACAACGGCAGCGCCTTCGCGGGGCTGAACGGCAACACCGTCTTCTACAACCTCTCCGGGGCGATCGCCATGTTCCTCGGGCGCTTCGCCCCAATCGTGGCGTCGCTGGCCATGGCCGGTTCTCTGGCCGGGAAGAAATACGTCCCACCGAGCCTGGGCACCCTCCCCACCGACAAGATCCCCTTCGCGCTCTGGCTGACGCTGGTGATACTCATCGTCGGTGCGCTCACCTTCTTCCCGGCACTCTCGCTGGGACCGATCGTCGAACACCTGATCATGCTGGGAGGTAAGTAACATGTCCAAACACGCACCCGAACCAATATCAATGTTCGATCTCCGCATCCTGAAGCCCGCCCTCGTGGAATCGATAAAGAAACTGGACCCGAGGGGACTTTGGCGCAACCCGGTGATGTTCTGCGTCGAGATCGCAAGCGTCATCACCCTGGTCACCTTCGTCATGTCGCTCACCGGCGCCAACAAGGAACCGGCCTGGTTCACGGGGCTCGTTTCCATCTGGCTCTGGCTTACCGTGATCTTCGCCACCTTCGCCGAAGCGCTGGCTGAGGGGCGCGGCAAGGCGCGCGCCGCTTCCCTCAGGAAAAGCCGCACCGAGGTGACGGCAAAACGGCTGAAAAAGCCTGAATTCGGCGCCCCCTTCGAGACGGTCCCGGCACAATCGCTCAGAAAGGACGACTACATCCTGGTCGAGGCCCACGAGATGATCGCCGGGGACGGCGACGTGGTAGCCGGTGCGGCGCTGGTCAACGAGGCTGCGGTCACCGGCGAATCGGCCCCGGTGGTGAGGGAGTCTGGCGGCGACCGGAGTGCGGTCACCGGCGGCACCGAGGTGATCGCCAACTCGATCATCGTGAGGATCACCGCGAACCCCGGCGAAACCTTCCTGGACCGCATGATCTCCCTCATCGAGGGTGCCAAGCGGAGGAAGACGCCCAACGAGATCGCCCTGGAGGTGCTGCTCATCGCGCTCACCCTGGTGTTCCTGCTGGTCTGCGCCAACATAAGCCCCCTCTCCCTCTACTCGGTGCGGGCGGCTGGACAGGGAACGCCGGTTTCGCTCACCGTGCTGGTCGCACTCTTCGTCTGCCTGGCGCCGACCACCATCGCCGCGCTGCTGCCGGCCATCGGCATCGCCGGCATGGATCGCCTGTTCCAGAAAAACGTGATCGCCCTCTCCGGCCGCGCCATAGAGGCGGCAGGCGACGTCAACGTGCTCCTGCTCGACAAGACCGGCACCATCACCCTGGGCAACCGCGAGGCAGTGGAGTTCGTGCCGGTGGCCGGGCACACCGAGAAGGAACTGGCCGAGGCGGCGCTGATCGCGTCGCTTACCGACGAGACCCCGGAGGGAAGGAGCATCGTCGCTCTGGCCAGGAAGAAGTACGACCTGGACCTGGCGTCGCTCCCCACCGACGCCCATACCATCGCTTTCAGCGCCGAAACGCGCCTGTCGGGTGTAGACACCTTCGGCAGGAAATACCGCAAGGGTGCCTCGGACTCCGCCATCTCCTTCGTCAAAAGCATGGGCGCCGCCTCCATTCCGTCCAACCTGGCGGACGTGGTGGACCGGATCGCCCGGGCCGGGGCAACGCCGCTCGTGGTCTGCAGCGACGCGGAGATACTGGGCGTGATCAACCTTAAGGACATCATCAAGGGAGGGATCCAGGAGCGCTTCCAGCAGCTGCGCAGCATGGGCATCAAGACGGTGATGATCACCGGTGACAACCCGCTCACCGCCGCGGCCATAGCTGCCGAAGCGCAGGTGGACGATTTCCTGGCCCAAGCAAAGCCCGAAGACAAGCTGCGCCTGATCAAGGAGCACCAGGAGCAAGGTTTCATGGTGGCCATGACCGGCGACGGCACCAACGACGCCCCGGCGCTGGCCCAGGCGGACGTGGCGGTCGCCATGAACACAGGCACTCAACCGGCGCGCGAGGCGGCCAACATCATCGATCTCGACTCGAACCCGACCAAACTCCTGGACATCGTCGAGGTGGGCAAGCAGATCCTGATGACCAGGGGGAACCTGACCACCTTCAGCATCTCCAACGACGTGGCCAAGTACTTCGCCATCATTCCGGCCATGATGCTATCGATCTACCCTCAGCTGAACGTGCTGAACGTGATGCGCCTGTCCAGTCCCTTCAGCGCCATCCTCTCGGCGGTGATCTTCAACGCGCTCATCATACCGATCCTGGTGCCGTTGGCGCTCAAAGGAACCAAGTTTCGCCCCATGCCTGCCGAGAAACTATTGATCCACAACCTGCTCATCTACGGTCTAGGCGGAATTATAGCGCCGTTTATCGGCATCAAGGCCATCGATATGGCTGTGTCACTGTTTGCGTGAAGCGACCGACTCAGATAGAGTAGGACATACCGAGGATACCTCTATGAAAGAACTACGACCGGCATTACTGATGTTTCTACTGTTCACCGTCATCTGCGGCGGTATCTACCCGGGCCTTGTGACCGGCATTGCCTATGCGCTCTTCCCAAGTCAAGCGCAGGGAAGCATCACTACGGACAAGAACCACCGGGAGATCGGCTCCCCCCTGATCGGCCAGCCCTTTTCAGATGCCAAGTATTTCTGGCCCCGCCCCTCAGCCACGGCGGATTTCGGCTACAACCCGATGGCATCGGGCGGCTCCAACTCTGGCCCCACCAACCCGGACTACCTGAAGACGGTTTCCGATCGAGTCAAGGCGCAGCACGATGCCGGTGCCTTGGGTAACATTCCGTCGGGGCTGGTGCAGGCCTCGGGCAGCGGCCTCGACCCGGACCTGACTCCCGATGCGGCCGAGGTTCAGGTGGCAAGGGTCGCCAAGGCGCGCGGCATGGCGGAGCATCAGGTGGAAAAGCTTCTTGCCGACTGCACGAAGGACCGCCAGCTCGGTTTCCTGGGCGAGCCGCGGGTTAACGTGCTGGAGTTGAACCTGGCACTGGATAAACAAGAGAGCAGGTAATCATGCGAGACGACGAGACCAGACCGTCGCCGGAAACGCTCCTCAAGGTGGCCCAGGCTGAGGAAGAGGCGCAAAGCGGGCGCGGAAAGCTGAAGATCTTCCTGGGCTACGCGCCGGGCGTGGGGAAGACCTATGCCATGCTGGAAGCCGCCCACGTGCGAAAGCGCGAGGGGCGTGACGTGGTCGCGGCCTATGTGGAATCACACGGCAGGAGCGAGACCGATCTGCTCCTGGAAGGGCTCGAGATCGTCGCCAAACAGCAGATCGAGTACCAGGGGGTGCAGCTCCCGGAGATGGACATCGACGCGGTGCTTGCCCGCAAGCCGCAGATCGCGCTGGTGGACGAACTGGCCCACACCAACGCCCCCGGTTCGCGCCACGAAAAGCGCTGGCAGGATGTCGAGGAGCTCATTTGCGCCGGCATCGACGTCTATTCGACGGTCAACATCCAGCACTTCGAGAGCCTGAACGACGTGGTGGCCCAGATCACTGGAGTCATCGTGCGCGAGACGGTCCCGGACAAGCTGCTCGACCTGGCCGTGGAAATAAGGCTGGTGGACATACCGCCGGAAGACCTTCTGGAACGGCTGCGCGAAGGGAAGGTGTACATCCCGGAAAAGGCGATACTCGCCACGGAGAAGTTCTTCAAGCCGGGTAACCTGATGGCCCTGCGCGAGTTGTCCCTGCGGCGCGCGGCCTCCCGTGTCGACGACCAGATGCGCGCCTACATGGAGGCTCGCTCCATCACCGGCCCCTGGCCGGCGGCGGAAAAACTGCTGGTATGCGTGAGCGGTAGTCCCTACAGCGAGAAGCTGATCCGTACCACCAGGCGGCTCGCCGACGAAATGAAGGCCCGCTGGCACACCGTGTACATCGAGACTCCGGGGTTGAGCAGACATGCCCGCGAGAACCGGGAGCGGGTCTGGCGCGACCTGCGCCTGGCGGAGAGCCTCGGCGCGGACGTGGCGACGCTGACGTCCACCTCGGTGGCCCAGGCCCTGATTCAATTCGCGCTGCAAAACAACGTGACCAAGGTGGTGGTGGGGAAACCGACCAAGCCGCGCTGGCGCGAGTTCTTGCGCCAGCCCCTGGTGGACGAGCTCATCAGGCTCTCCGGCCCCATCGACATCTACGTCGTCAGCATCGACGTTGCCGCGGAAAAGGCCAAACCGGCGGCGGTCACTCCCAAGAAACCTGTTCCGTGGGGAGGATACCTGAAGGGGATGGTGCTGGTCACGGCCATCACCCTGCTCTGCCAGGTGCTGCGGGCCTTGCTGGCCCCCACCAACCTCATGATGATCTACCTCCTGGGGCTCGTGCTTGCCGCCACCAAGCTCGGGCGCCGTCCCGCGGTGCTCACCGCCTTTTTCAGCGTGCTCGCCTTCGATTTCTTCTTCGTGCCGCCGTACCTGACCTTCGCCGTTGCCGACACGGAATACGTGATCACGTTCATCGCACTGTTCACCGTCGGCGTCGTCATCAGCACCCTGGTCTCTCAGGCACGGGAGAGGGCCGAGTCGATCAGGGAGCGCGAAGAGCAGACCGCGAGTCTCTACTACTTAAGCCGCGACCTGGCGGTGGCTTCCGATCTGAGCGGCATCGTGGCCGCCACCATGAAAAACATCGAGCACAGCATCGGCGGCGAGGTGGCGGTCCTGATGCCGGAAGGAGAGCGGCTGGCACTTCGGGCGGCCAGCACCGGGCTGGTCCTGGAGACCAAGGAGCACGCGGTGGCGGACTGGTCCTTCAGAAACAGCTCCCCGGCCGGACGGGGCACCGATACGCTGGTTTCATCGAAACTTCTGTATCTGCCGCTGCAGACCTCGGGAGACGTGCTCGGTGTCCTGGGTCTCCGGCTCAAGGCAGAGTCAGACTACGCCTCGCCCCTGACCAGACGCCTGTTGCATGCCTTCGCCACCCAGATGTCGTTTGCCATAGAAAGGGTGCTCCTGGTCAAGCAGGCAGAGCAGGCCCAGGTTCTTCAAGCGCGCGAGAGTCTGGAACGAGCCCTCTTGAACTCGATTTCGCACGACCTGCGCACCCCGCTGGTCACCATCACCGGTGCGCTCGGCGCACTCCGCGACCGAACCACGGTACTCGATGAGCCCGCCAGACAGGACCTTCTCGATGCGGCCTGGGAAGAGGCCGCACGCTTGAACCGGTTTGTCGCCAACCTCCTCGACATGACCAGGCTGGAGGCAGGTGCGCTGAAGCTGAAGCGGATTCCATCGGATCTGCAGGATCTGCTGGGGTGCGCACTGGCAGCCATGGAACCGCAGCTTGCCAAGACCAGGCTGGAGATCCGGGTGCAGCCGGACCTCCCCCTGGTGAGCATCGACATGGTCCTGATGACCCAGGTGCTGGTAAACCTGATCGACAACGCCCTGAAGTACGCGCCGCGTGACCGGACCATAGAGCTGACGGCGAGCACTACGGACGGCAGGGTGGCCCTGGAGGTCGCGGACCGAGGGCCAGGCGTCCCGCAGGAGGATTTGGCCAGGATCTTCGACAAGTTCTACCGTGTCCCGGTTCCGGAGGGGGCGGGAGGCACAGGATTGGGGCTTTCCATCTGCAAGGGGATCGTGGAGGCGCATGGCGGTGAGATCCGTGCGGAAAACCGCAACGGCGGCGGCTTGAAAGTGACCATCGAGCTACCAGTAGAAACGACGAGTGAAGGAGAACAAGGTGCGTAGTGCGACCAGGACAGACGATGCTGTAGCGGCGCAGGAAAGAAAAGGAGAGAACCTGCCGCGTGTGCTCATGGTGGACGACGAGGTGTCGGTGCGGCGTTTTCTGCGCGCCGCACTACCCGGCAGCGAGTTCACACTCTTCGAGGCGGAGAACGGTCACGCGGCCCTTGCAGCCGCCGCTGCGGTCCGACCCGACATCATTCTGCAGGACCTGGGTCTGCCCGACCTGGATGGAGTGGAGGTGATCAAGAGGATCCGCGAGTGGTCCCAAGTCCCCATCATAGTCCTTTCGGTGCGTGACAGCGACGACGACAAGGTGGGCGCCCTCGACGCGGGGGCGGACGATTACCTTATCAAGCCCTTCAGCATCGCCGAACTGCAGGCCCGCATCCGCGTTTCGCTCAGAAGGAGCCTGCAGCAGGCGCCCGAACCGGTGTACCGCTGCGACGATCTGGAGGTCGATCTGCCGCTACGCCGGGTGCGGCTCGCGGGCAACGAGGTGTTACTTACTCCGACCGAGTACGAGCTTTTGCGCCTGCTCGTTACGCACGCCGGCCGCGTACTCACCCACAGTCAGATCCTCAAGCAGATCTGGGGGGCGGCCCACGTGGAGCAGCAAAACGTGCTGCGGGTCACCATCCGCAACCTGCGCCAGAAGATAGAGCAGGACCCGTCCCGGCCTTACTACATCGGCACAGAGGTAGGGGTCGGCTACCGGCTACGCAGCGAATAGCGCTCTCCTTTTCAGCACTTCTTAAGGTGTTTCGGCCATTTTCACACCAGTCTGATCGGGTGATCACAGGAGCCCTCTTGCTGGAGTGAGGCTCATGGAAACGAGCGCCACCACCGGGAGTTCGAGCCCAAGGTTATTCATCGATGCGCTCTTGCACTGTGTCACCCCCTCTATTCTTCAGCTCGTCCAGGTAGTCAGCCCATTTTTGCATCATTTCGTGCCGCTGTGGGAGAAACTGCATCGGATCATATGCAGCTTGGTTCTTCGACAGTTTTAGTTGGAGTTCTATTACATCACTGCTGACCTTCGCTCCTTCTGCCAGAAAAGTACCGGCCGCTTCCCAAAACCTATTGCCGGCAATCACGTCATTCGTAAGACCAATGCTATTGAGAGCGGCATAAATTGCGTTAGGACTCATGCAGCGAAGGGATGTACGGAGACTTGGAAAAACATAACGGCTGTGTCTAGTCAAGGAATTAAGCCGCCGAAGGATCTCATAGGACTGACGCGCCAAGGGGACAATGTGCGATTGAGCTATGCCGGCACTTTCTGCTGGCATTGTCCACACCTCTTTCTGAAAGTCGATCTCTTCCCATTTCGCATGGCATAAATCCCCAGGCTCAACAAGAAGAAGAGGCGTTAGTTGCATAGCGCATTTGACAACAGAAGCCCCTTGGTAGCCGTCTATGGCCAGTAGGAGAGCAGCAATAGCTTTACAGTTCATGGTAGGCGCGGAATATCTATCGCCTTTAGATGGCAGTGACCCACGTAAGGTCTCCGTCGGGTCATCTACGACTCGACCTGTTTCAACGGCATATCGAAATATCTGGCCTAAAGCGGTCTTTATCCGCTCCGCTGTCGCCAGCGTTCGCACCTGAAGCCGGCTCAAGACAGCCAGCAGATCCGATGTTTTGATTTCACTTATGGCGATGTTCCCGATGAAGGGGAAGACATCATATTCCAGACGAGTCAGCAGGTTTCCAGCGTGACGTTCTGACCATTGCGGCTTGTACCGTTCATGCCACTCCCGCGTCACTACTTCGAAGCTACTCGCCTCTGGCACCTTCTGCATTTTTTTCAACATGCTGGGGTCTAACCCCTCAGCTAGTTGCTTTCTCGCCTCGCCTCGCTTATCTCGTGCAACTGCCAAGGAAACAGTCGGGTAAACACCTAACGCCAGCAGCTTCTGCTTCCCCATGTGTCTGTACTGGAAGCGCCATAACTTCCCGCCGGCAGTAGTCACTAAGAGGTGCAAGCCAAAACCGTCAGACAACTTGTAGTCCTTGCTTTTGGGCTGAGCACTTTCCACCTGAGACTCCGACAATGGCAGGATTCGCTTCGGCATGAGCTCCCTCATTTTGATGGTATCTAGGGTAACTGAATCGTGCCATGCCCGAAAAAATACCCCCAAGATTTCCGGACACCACCGAACATCGATGAACATCGCTGAACGACCCAAACAAATAAGGCCCTGATTTCTCAGGGCCTTATCGGATACGGCGTACTTCACTGGATTGTTTTGTGGTACCGGAGGCCGGGGTCGAACCGGCACGCCTTGCGGCGCTGGATTTTGAGTCCAGTGCGTCTACCAATTTCACCACTCCGGCGTCTTTTAAAACGGAACTAATCTCCCGCCACAAAAGAGAGACATCTTATACCAACAAAACGAACGCGGGTCAAGTAACTTTCCCTAACATCTCCCATTCCTGTCAGAGGCTCTTATTCTCCGCACGTTGCGACAGATACTGTTCGGCATCCTCCGCTGACAGAGGCTTGCTGAAATAATACCCCTGGATGATGTCACAGCCGTGCTCCACCAGGAAGTCGAGCTGGGCCTGCGTCTCTACCCCCTCGGCAACCACCTTCTTGCCTAAGGTGTGCGCCATGGCGATGGTCGCCGAGGCGATGGCGGCATCGTCTGGATCGACCTCGAGATCCTTCACGAAGGAGCGATCGATCTTCAGCTTGTCCACCGGGAAGAGCTTCAAGTAACTCAACGAGGAGTACCCGGTGCCGAAATCGTCGATGGAAAGCCCGATCCCCATCGACTTCAAGGCACCCAGTATCCTGATGCTCTCGACAGGACGCTCCATGGTCATGCTTTCAGTTACCTCCAGCTCGATCATTTCGGGATCGGCGCCGCACTGTTTCATGATCCCGGATAAAAGCTCGGGCAGATCGGGCTGCCGCAACTGCCGGGCGGAAAGGTTGACCGCGATCCTCACGCAGGGGTGCCCAGCCCCGCGCCAGAATGCGGCCTGCCGGCAGGCTTTCTCGAACACCTGCCGGCCGATCTCCAGGATCATCCCCGTCTCTTCGGCCACCGGAATGAAGCTGTCGGGGAGGACCATGCCCCTATCCGGGTTCTGCCAGCGTACCAGGGCCTCGAAGCCCACCAGCTTGCCGCTGGCCGCTTCCACCTGCGGCTGGTAGTGGAGCACGAACTCATCGTTGGCGAGGGCGCTGCGCAGGCTGTTCTCAATGGCCAGCCGCTGTCGCGCTGCGGTGTGCATCTCCTTGGTGAACATCTGGTAAGTGTTGCGCCCGGCCGCCTTGGCGTGGTACATCGCCGCATCGGCGTTCTTGAAGAGTTCCGCCACAGTCGTTCCGTCACTGGGGAAGACGCTGATGCCGATACTGGGACTGGTGTAGACGGTGTTGTTGTCCAGAAAATACGGCGCGGCCACGGTCTTTAGGATCTTCTCCGCCAGATGCGCGGGCTCCACCTGCGACCGGATCCTTGGTTGCACCACCACGAACTCGTCGCCGCCAAAGCGCGCCACCACATCCTCGGCCCGCAGCGAGCTCTTGAGCCGGGACGCCACCTCCATGAGCAGCAGGTCCCCGACATGATGCCCCAGGGTGTCGTTGATCATCTTGAAACGATCCAGGTCGACGAAGAGGACGGCGAGCGAGTGCCCTCCCCGCTTGGCCTGCTCGAGAGCCTGGGTCAGCCTCTCGACCAGCGTGTGCCGGTTCGGGAGCGACGTGAGGGTATCGGTATGCGCCAACTGCTCGATCCGCTTCTCCGCCTCTTTGCGCTGGGTGATGTCTGAGAAGGTCGCAAAGTAGTTGGTGATGACGTTGTCCTCGCCGCGAATGGCCGTGATGGTAAGCCACTTGGGATAGAGGGAGCCATCCTTGCGCTTGTCCCAGATCTCTCCCTGCCAGTAGTTGGTCTCAAGGATGGAGCGCCACATTTTCTCGTAAAACTTGCTGTCCTCTATGCCGGACTTGAGTACCCTGGGATTCTTGCCCAGCGCTTCCTCGCGGGAATACCCGGTGAACTGCGCGAAAGCCTTGTTGGTCTCGATGATCCTGTTTTCGTTGTCGGTGATGACGATGGCCTCGCCGCTTTCGTTGAAGATCTTCGCGAGCAGCTTGATCCGTTTTTGCGCCTTCATCTGTTCGGTGTTGTCCCTGATGCACTCGATGGCGCCGATCATCTCACCCTTCGAGTTGCGCAGCACCGACGCGGCGGAGATGAGGTACGCGGGCGTTTCTCCCAGGCAGGGTGCCCAGCACTCGCCATGCACGATGTCGCCGAGGCGGGAAAAACCGTCATAGCGACCGTCGCCGTCCAGAGCAGGATTCATCGCGACGTCGATCAACAGCGGGCGTCGCTGGCCGTAGAAAGGAAGGGAGTACGCCAACTCGCCTCGGCCGATCATGGCCTCGGCCGCCACGCCGGTAAGCCTGGAGAGTTCCCGGTTCCACCCCACCACCTTGCCGGCGCTGTCGATGATCAGCGTGGCGTCGGGCAGGAAGTCGATGATGGTCAGGAGGTACTGCCTGGAGTCCTGCAACTCGAGGTTTTTCTCCTTGAGCTCTGCTTCCTGATGGGACCGCTCCACCTCGACGAGGATGGTCCGGCGGGTGATGAAGCCGATCGAAACGATCCCCAGGAGCCAGATGGCGCCGTGACTCGCCGCTACACCCCGGGCCTGCTTCGCGGCCGCGGCATAAAACGGCGCCAGGGGGATCGAGACGTCGGTCCCGCCGCGCAACTCTCCCACCTTGATCCCGGTCCAGGCATGGCACTTGAGGCAGGATGGTTCCATGATCATGGGTTGCATCATGCGCAGGTACGGCTTGCCGTCGATGAGGGTGGCCGCGAAGTAATCTTCGCGGGTTCCCTCCACGATGAAGAGAGCGGTCCGTTCCCACGGGTCCGGCGCGTCCACCGCGTTCATGTACAGCCTGGAGGTGATCCTGGTTTTGACTCCGTAGAACTGTGGCGCCTCCTGCGTGATCTCGTTCATGATCATGGCGGGGTTTTTCAGAGTGAGGTGGACCCCGTTGGTCGCTATAAGGTCGCGGTCGGGGAGATGGTTCAGCAAGGGGCTCGGGGAAACCAGGGGCCCGAGTTCCATGTAGATACCGCCTCGCTTGGAGGCCCACCTCCTGAAGGCGAGGTCCTTGCCCAGCGCTATATGGGCCTGGGTCTTGGCAAGCTCAAACGCCTGCTGGTAGGCGACGCGGACGTTCCACCACACGGCAATCGCCAGGAGCAGCGTCCAGACCAGTACGGTAACCACAGCTCTAGAAAGGATTGTTTTGACGGATCCGGTATGAGGAAAGGAATTTTGTTGGTCGGATTTCACCTCAGCCACTCTCCCTGATATTCAGAGTGCTCGGCCGATAGCTCACTACAATACGATCCACTAGGCGGTCGAATGGGGGCAGCCCTTGCTAGCAATGGTCGCCGTATTGGCTTGGGCTGCCTATGTCGTATCGGGCCACCGACGGCTTGACTGTATAGGAGGAATCGAAAGCGAAACGTCGCAGAACCATAGAAGGGACGATAATCCTCACAGAAGCGTTGCAGCAGACTCATCATTAAAAGCACTACTTTAGGAATCTGGGGAACAAGAGGAGGTTGATCGTGCCAGCGCGAAGACGTAGATCCGCTGCCAGGGCGGCTGTGCGGGAGGAACTTTTTTACCGTCAGCCAAGAATTATATATTGACAGTCAAATCACCGTTTGCTATAAACAGGACTCCTTCGATGGGGCTGTAGCTCAGTTGGGAGAGCGCTTGAATGGCATTCAAGAGGTCGACAGTTCGATCCTGTTCAGCTCCACCATCAATTACAAAGGACTTAGGACTTTCCTAAGTCCTTTTTTCATTTTCAACGCCCCACCTTTTCCGACCGCTCTACAAGAAAAGCACTTGGCCGAATCGCCAGGTGCTTTTTCCATTATCGCCTCCAGCCGGTTCACTTGCCACCTCGTTACCTGCCGGGCGGCTCCCGGTTCGCCGCCGTAGCGGCGGAGTACCCTGTCATCTCGAGGTATCCCGACCCGCCGGGGCTACCGTTTAGGCCGCGAACCGCGACCGCCCCCTCCCAATAACGGAACCCCGTAAGCAATTCCTGCCCGGCGAGCCTGGGCACGACCTCCAGGTAAAGCCCCTGCGATGGGATACGCAACCGCCAAAGGGACGGGTAGCGGACGCCGCTGGCAGGGCTTTGCCACCAACTGACCACCTCCAACTGCACCTCGTCACGCGTGAGGTTTCTGCTGCGGCCGTCCGCGGCAACCAGGGTGCCGCCTGAAAAGGGATCGCTGCCGCCGTCGCGCCGACGCAACTGGTAGAACATCAGGTCGCGGCCATCGTCGAACTGCAGGGCAAACCAGTCCCAGCCGACCTGGTTTTGCTCCAGGGCGCTGGTGCTCCACTCCCGGTCCAGCCACGAAATTCCGCTCACGGCGAAGCGCTCCTTGCCAATCCGAATAGTCCCTGAGGTGGCCATGCGCGGGATGGAGTAGTAGTACGAGGCGTTACCCGGCGTCGCTCCCTTGCGACTGAGCCCCCCTTCCCCATTCAGGATCTCGGGTTTCACGCTCACCAGGTCGAAGTCCACGGCGAAATCCGGTTCGGCGGCGGTCAACCGCACTCCCCAGGGGCGGGGCGAGCTTTGCCGCACCGTCCAATCCTCCAGGCGCAGCGAGAGCGGATCCCCACCGGCGCCGGCGAGGCCCAGGGCCGCCCTGCTGAAGCGCTCGGCGAAGCGGTACCGCTTCCCGGCCACGTCGGTCACCGCGAAATGGGCCATGTAAACCTGGTTGGTCGCCCAGGCCGACTCCCTGGCGACAGCGACGGGAGTGAGGAGGGTCTTGAAGAAGGTGAGTTGGTAGCCGAAGCGGCGACCATCCGCCGTCCGCAGGTTGCCGGTGAAATACCACCACTCATTGCGAAAACCGGCGTGCGGCCCGTGATCGGCGGGAAAGAAGAAATGCCGCGGGTTCTCCGCACGCGAAAAGCCCGGAGCGGCTGCGCCACCGAGGGCCTGGGCGACGCTGAAGGTTTCCTGGCGCGCGCGGTCGGAGTGTCGCCTGCCGCTCCAGAAGTACCAAAGGAGCAGCGCGACGCAGGCCACGGCAGCCGTGACCACCAGGAATCGGCGCATGCTAATCCTCCTCCTTCAGGGCCAGGGCGGGAGAGGTGCGGGCGATCCTGAGCGAGGGATAGATCCCCGCGAGAAAGGCCGCCGACACCGAAAGAACCAGCGCCTCGACCAGCTGGGACGGGGCGATGGCGAGCTGCATGGTCCAGCCGAAGGAGCGGAGGTTGACGACGTAGATCAGCACCAGGGCCTCGGCAATCCCCAGGGGGAGCGACAACAGCCCGGCGATGAGCCCGATGAGGACCGTCTCCCCGCAGACCACCCCCCAGACCTGCCCAGGGGTGAGCCCGACCGCGCGCAGCACGGCGAGCTCGCGGGCACGCTCCACCTGCATGGCCATGAGCGCCGACAGGATCCCAACGAAGGCGACCAGCATGGTCAACATGCGCAGCACCCCGGTGATGGCGAAGGTACGGTCGAAGACCTCGAAGGTCGCCTGCCGCAACTGCGCGTTGGAAACCACCGTCACCTGCTCCCCCCCACCCCTCGCGCGCACCAACTCCAGGAGCCGCGCGACGGGCAGCCCCGGTCGTGCCGTGAAGGACATACCGTCCACGCTTTCATCGGCGAAGTTCTGGACATAACCGGCGCGGCTCATGATGACGATGCCGGCATCGGACCCGTAGTCGTAGATGACCCCGGCGACGGGGAAGCTCAGCGCGCCGCGGCTCGTGCGCAGGATGACGCTGTCGCCGGGATGGAGGTGGTGCCGGTAGCTGTACGGCTCGGAAACGAGCACGGCCGCGCCGCCGCGAAAGCTACTCCAGGCGCGGGCGGGATCCCCCTCCTTGAAGGGGTAGCGCAGGAAGGTGCGCTCGGGGACCTGCACGGAAAATACCTCGACCCCTCCGGCGGCACCCTCGATGCGCACCCGGCGCGACAGGGTCACCTGCGCCTCCCCCTGAAGAGCGGAGAGGCGGCGCACCAGGGCGGGGTCGAGCGGTGGGCGGTAGCGGCCGCCGCCGTGATCGGCGGAGGTGACGTAGACGTCGGCCTGCAGCCAGTTGGTGAGCCAGTTCTGCACCGTGAGCCGGAAGCCCCCCACCATGATGCCGACGCCGATCCCGGCGGAGACGGCGACGACCAGCGCGGCCGTCGCCACCCCGGTGCGGGAAAGCGACACCACCACGCCCCGGGCCGCCATCCTCCCCAGGGAGCCGAGCAGCAGCTCGAGCAAAGGACGCAGAAGGGCGGAGAGGAGCATCACGGCCGCCGGGACCAGCAGCGTGTAGCCGACGATGACGGCGAAGAGACCGATGAAACCGCCGGCGATGCCGCCGCGATCGGTGAGGAAGAGCCCGCAGCCGGCGGCGATCAGGAGGGCGCCGCAGCAGGAGGCGAGCGGGAGAAGTCTCCTGCTGCGCGTCTCCACCTGCGAGCGCGACAGCACGGCGCGCGGGGGCGCACCGGTCGCCTCCAGGGCGGCGGGCAGGGTCGCGGCTAGGGTGGCGGCGACGCCGAGCAGCGCCCCCTTCCAGAGCGCGGCCGGGAGCAGCGGCACCCGGCGCACCTCCATCACGAAGTAGAGGTCGTTAATGGTCCTGGTGACCAGGCGGGTCAACTCCGAACCGAGCAGCGCACCCGCCGCCAGCCCGGCGACGGTACCGGCGATCCCGATCAACAGCGCCTCGGCGCAGATCATGGCGAAGACCTCGCGCCGGCTCACCCCGAGCGCACGCAGCATGCCGATCAGCCGCCGTCTGCGCACCACCGAAAAGGTCATGGTGTTGTAGATGAGGAACATGCCGACCACGAGGGCGAGCAGGCTTAAGGCCCTCAGGTTGAGCCGGAACGCGCGCGTCATCTGGTCCAGGGCACCGGCTTTAGCCCCGGCGGGGACGATATCCGCGCCGGGAGGAAGGACGGCCCGGAGCTCCCTGAGCGCGCGCGCCCCCTCCTCCCCTTCCGGCAAGATCAGGTCGATACGCGACAGCCGCCCGACGAAACCGAGAAGCTCCTGTGCCGTCGCGATGTCGCAGACGAGCACCGAGGCGAGCGCCACCCGGCTCACCTGGTCCGGGGGCTCCAGGAATCCCGCCAGCACCAACCGCCGCCCGACACCCGCGCTGTCGGCCGCGAAGGTGGCGCCGCGCTTGAGGCGAAGCTCATCGGCACTCTCCTGGAGCATCAGGACGGAACCGGGACGGGTCAAAAGCTCGGTGACAACGCCGCGATCGGCGAAGCGCGAGGAAAAACTTCTCAGGGGAGGTTCGGCAAAGGGATCGATGCCGATCAGTTGGAAGGTGCGGCCGGAAAGCTGCAGGTGGCCCGAGACCACGGGGGCGGCACCGCGCAAGTGCAGTTCCACGCGGACCCTGCGGTAGAGATCCTCGGAGAGGCCGGTGGGGCCGCCGACCACCTGGTGCGTGGCGCGCCCGGCGACGGTCTCGGCGGCAAGGCGGAAGGCGCGCTGCGCCGCCTCGTTGGCATGGTCAACGGCGGTGACCACGGCGACCCCGAGCGCGACGCCCAGAACCGCCAGCACGGTGAGCCAGGGGTGGCGCAGCACGTTGCGCATCCCGGCGCGCCACAGGATCATGTCCCCGCTCCCGAGACGCCGGCCGCGTTGACGAGGACGCCGTCCTTGATGCTCAGCACCCGGTCGGCGAGGGAGGCGACTTCGCCGCTGTGGGTCACCAGCACCAGCGTGGTCCCGGCCGGGCGGAGCAGGCGCTGGAACAGGTCGAGCACCTGGCGCCCGGTCTGCGCGTCGAGGTTGCCGGTCGGCTCGTCGGCCAGGACCAGCTTGGGGGCGTGCACCAGGGCGCGGGCCACGGCGACCCGCTGCTGCTCGCCGCCGGAGAGCCGGTCGGGGAAGGCGCGCCCCCGGTCGGCGAGGCCAACCGCGTCGAGAAGCTCGGCGGCGCGCTGGCGCCCCGCCGGGTTCAAGGTTCCGGCCAGTTCCAGGGGGAGCAGGACGTTCTCCTCGACGGTCAAGGTGGGGATGAGGTTGTAGAACTGGAAGACGAAGCCGATGTGGTTGCGGCGAAACAGGGTGCGCTCGCGCTCGGACAGGCGGGACAGGTCGGCCCCGTCCACCCTCACCTCCCCCTGGTCGGGAAGGTCGATGCCGCTCACGAGGTTCAACAGGGTGGATTTCCCGGAACCGCTGCGCCCGAACAGGAACACCCAGGAACCGGGATCTATGGAGAGCGAGGCGTCCCGGAACACGACCCGCTCCCGGTCCCCCTCGTGAAAGCTCTTGCCGATCCCCTTCAGTTCGACAATCGGTGCCGCCATCGCATGTCCTTTTGCTTGCGCGCCGGGCGCCCCGGTCAGTTCCCCTGCTTCGCCTGCAGGGCCTCCTGCTGGGCCCGCTCGAGTTTCTTGTTGCTCAGGTAGGCCGCCTTGTCGATCTCCTTCAACTGGCGGGGGTACTTCGCGGTCAGGTCGTACCAGCGGTTCAGGCGCTGTTCGAAACGCTGCCCCTCGGGAGTCTTCAGGGTGTCGAGGTAGGTCTGCAGGGCCAGGTAGTAGCGCATGGTGTTGCGTTCCACCGCGCCGCGCACCCCGTCGATGTAGGTCTGTTTGCCATCCTCACCGACCATGGTGAAGCCGACCTTGTCCCGCCCCAGCGTGGCGAAGTAGGTCTTGATGGCCATGCGCGCCATGGTGCCGTGGCTGTAGGTGTAGCTGAAGTGCAGGAAGGTCCCCTGCCCTTCAAGGGGGGCCGCCTGCACGCCGATGCGGTGATCGCGGGTGCCGAAGGGCCCCTCGTCGCCCACGAGGGCGAGCTCCAGATAATCGGGGCGGTTCGCCGCGACCCGGAAGGCGAGCTTGAGCGGGTAGGCGTCGGACGGGGGCTGGAAGTACTTGCGCCCGCTGTAGAGGGTGAGCTGCGTCTGCTGCTTGGTGGTCTTGTAGACGCAGGCCTTGATGTTCAGGTGCAGGGGGGTGATCTCGCACCAACCGGCGGGGGACTGCAGCGCCTCGCGCACCGTCTCGAAGGGGTGGTGGAACACGCCGTACATGTCGACCCGCACCGAATCCGAGCCCTCGGTGGACTCGAGGTAGATGGGGGCGCCGAACTGGTTCTTGTCGAGCTTCGCCTTGATGGCGGCGTACTTCGCGAGGAGAGCATGTTCCCCGGTCGGCTCGGCGTCCGCGGCGCGGGCGAGACCATGACAGAGAACGACGATCAGCAAAAGGGCCACGCAAAGGCAGGCCCGGGTAATCAGCTTGCTAGCTACCATACGACAAAACCTCCTCGGCCGGCGTCTCAAGCCCGGCCCAAGACAAGGGGCGTCAGGGAATTTCGGCCTCGTCCGACGCATCGGCATCGGCGACGGCATCGTCCCAGAGGGAGAACAGGACGGCGAAGATGACGGGTCCTACGATGAGCCCAAGAAGCCCCATGCTGACCACGCCGCAGATGGCGCCGAGCACCACCGCGAGGGTGGAGATGTCGCTGGAGGCGCCGATGGCCAGGGGGCGGATGGCGTTGTCGGCAATCCCTACGAAGATGATGCACCACGCGGCCAGGAGCCCGGCGGCGAGGTAGGAGCCGTTGAGGGCGAGGACGGCCACGAGCGGCACCCAGACCACCCCGGTGCCAACAACCGGGACCAGTGCGGCGATGGCGGTAAGCGCCCCGCAGAAAACTGGCGCCGGCACCCCGGCGACCCAGTAGCCAAGCCCGGCAAGCACACCCTGGGTGGCGCAGGTAAGCACCGTCCCCACCGTAACCGCGGTGGTGATGGACCGGACCTGGGAGGCAAAGTGCTGGGCCTTGCGCGGGTCGGGCGCGAGCCTGCCGATGAAGGCGGAGACGACGCGTTCGCCGTCGCGGTAGATGAAATAAAGGATGAAGAGGGCGATGGCCAGCGTGCCGAGGAAGCTGAACATGTTGCGCGCGAGGTCGGCGGCAAGCCCCAGTATCACCGTGGAACTGGTGGAGGCGATCTTGCCGCCCAAGCCGGCCAGATCGATGTTGAACCGGTCCACCAGCGACATGATCTTCTGCACCATGGGGAAGTGGCCGAAGCTGGTCGTGCCGGTCTTGGCCACGGTCTGGAGCAGTTGCACCACCTGCTTGTACCAATCGGGCGCGTTCACCGCGGCGGTGACCACCAGCGCGGCCACGGGAAGAAAGAAGCAGACGGCAACGGCGAACACCATGATGCCGGCGGAGCGGTCCGGGTGTTCCGGGTAGCGGCGCAGCACGCGGTTGTAGTGGGGCATGGTGGCCACGCCGATGATGAGCCCCCAGGCCAGCGGCTTGAGGACCGGGGCGGCCAGGATCACCATCAGGACGACGGCGGCGGCCGTGACCAAGGCCGCAAGCAGGCTGAGATAGAGTCTTCTGTCCATCGGGCTCCCCTCGAGGATGGTATGGGCGTTGCCGGGTTACCGGGGTGCTTCGGGAAGTGCCATGGCCGGACCGGAATCGGTCCCTGATGTAGGCGGGCACCGGGAGGCGCCCGCCTGACAGGTAAGGGAGACGAAGCTAACGGGTGGTTTCGATCTTGCGTTCCTTCTCCTCGGGAGCGGCGCTCGGGCGCTGGACCCCTTCGGGTTGGACCGACTGTTCGGTCTGGAAGGGGAGCCGCTCGCGCCGTTCATTGCCCAGGGCGGGCGGTTCCTCGACGACCTTCCAATTTTTGCCGATCGGAACGGAGAGTTCTTTTACCGCTGCCGGCTGGACCTGGGGCTGCTGTTTGGCCTCGAAGATGGTGCAGGCACTGAGTGACAATAGAGCGATTACAAATAGCATTGAACGTGCGTGTCTCATGGCGTCGACTCCTAAAGGATTTGTTGCCGGTGAGCTGAACCAACTTCTGCTGCTGACCGTTCTTGCCGCGCTCCTCGCCGGTCCTGAGAGTAAGGATAGCAAGACGCGGATATAATTAAAAGTTTTGTTTTGAACGGCTCAGCAACTGCAGCAGTGGCAACAACAATTCCTTCTGATCGAACCGCCGCCAAAAACACAACCAGGGGCTAATTATGGCAAAGAAGTCGCCGCGGTCAACTTGCGACGTCACATGGCCTTGAATTCGGAGAGCGGGTAGACCGACATGCCGGAGAGTTCCGGTTTCAGCGCCGACGGCTCGACGGGCGCGTTCAGCTGCGGTTCGTCGAAGACGATGCGGACCTCGCCCCCGGCGGCGCTGCGAATCTCGATGGTCTCCGGAAAGGGAACGCCATCCACGCTTTGGTATCCCCGGTAGCTCACCTGGTCACCCGAGGCGGCGACCTTGCGCTCCAGCATGCCGATCTCGTCGTAGTAATAGGCGGTTCCTTCGATATCCACCTTCTGTTTCAGCGGCCCGGGAAGCGGCAGGGGGGACGGCGCCATCACCCAGCGGAAAAGCTGCAGGCTCTTCAGTGCGCTTTGCTCCGGCAGTTCCGACAGCACCCCCGTAAAGGCGACCTGCCGCGAGGGGATGACGCAGGTGAAGCGGTCGCTCTCGCCGAAGGCCTCCAGCACGGTCTGCCCGAACGGGGAGAGGATGAGCAGATGGTACAGGTCGGGCGCCTGGTAGACCAGGTAGCCCCGCCCCGCGCTGCTGCGCTCGCCCGACGAGGCGGACAGGCTCACCGAGGACTGCACGGTGGTGACGCCGCGCCCGGGGACCAGGCCGGTGAGAGGCTTTTTGACGGCGGCACAGCCCGACAGAGCGACGAAGCAGATCAGCAGCGTAACAGGCAGCAGTGAACGAAGACGGATGTTGTGGGTCACGGTAAACCTCGGGTGGAATGTAAGGAGTTCGAGAGTTCGGAGCCAGGGCTAGGGCTCGGCCTGCGCCATGTCGTGGGCCACGAAGCGGCCGCAGACGAAACAGAAGACGCCGGCGAGCGCCATCACCAGCGGGGTGGATAACAGCGCGTTCCTCAGGCCCCACTGGTCCGAGAACCATCCCAGGATGGACGGGGAGACGGCATCCCCCAGCGCGTGGATGAAGAAGATGTTGACGGCGAAGGCCATGGCGCGCATGCCGGGGTTGGTCACGTTGATGATGACGGTGTTAAGCGGTCCGGTGTTGAGAAAGAGGAAGAACTCCGCCATGAAGATCGCCGCCATGCAGGAGGGGACGTCGCCGGCCATGATGGCCCAGGCGGCGAAGGGGGCGCCGATGAAAAAGCCCCAGCCCGACACCAGCAGGTACCCCTTGCTGCTCTTCTTCTGCCAGCGGTCGCCGAGGACGCCACCCACCAACGTGCCGAGGATACCGGCCACCACGGTGACCGCCCCGAACATCAGGTTGGCCTTCTCCACGTTGAGGGAATGGGTGCGGAACAGGAAGGTCGGAATCCACTGGGCCAGCCCGCCGATGGCGAAGGTCATGGCGGCCATGGCGAGGGTGTTGGTGACGAAGGAGCGGTTATAGAAAAGTTGCAGGTAGCCGGAGCCCCCCTCCCCAACCGCCGGTTCGTTTTCTGCAATCGAGCGCTGCGGCGTGCGCAAGAACCAGAGCGGCACGGCGATCAGGAGCCCCGGCAGGCCGACCATCAGGAAGGCCGAGTGCCAGCCGAAACGCTGGCCGAGGACGCCCCCCAACAGGTAACCGAGGGCGCTCCCGACGGGAATCGCGACGTAGAACCAGGAGAGGACGCTGCCCCGCTTCTCCTTCTCGAAGAAGTCGGCGATGAGACCCGGCGAGACCGTTCCGAAACTCGCCTCCCCCACCCCGACGGTGGCGCGGGCCGCGAGCAGGGTCCGGTAGCCGGGCGCGAAACCGGCCAGGATGGTGGCGAAGCTCCAGATAACCACGCCGGTCGAGGCGAGCTTGACCCGGTTCCAGCGGTCCCCCAGCCAGCCGAAGACGGGAGCGATCACCATGTAGCTCACCATGAAGGCGCTCCCGAGCAGGCCGAGCTCAGTGTCCGTTATGGAGAGGTCCGCCTTGATCAGCGGGAAGACGGCGAAGAGCACCTGCCGGTCGATGTAGTTCAAGAGATTTACCGCCAGGAGCAGCCCCAGGGCATAACGGCGGTAAGCCAGGGAAATGGGTTCCTTCATCCGACACACTCCTTCATCACAATCATCATTGAAGTTCAGCCACCGCGGCCTGCGCCCGGGCCACGATCTCTGCCGGCTCTTCGAACCGGAAGCGCAGCGGTTTCCCGAAGCGGACCGTCACCGTGCCCCGGTTGGGGATCACGGTCTTTTTCGGGGGGAGGATCTTGTCGGTCCCGACGATCTTCACCGGCACGATGGGGATCTCCAGTTCCTTGGCGATGATGCCCAGGCCGAGCTGGAAGTCCTGCATCCTGCCGTCGTGCGAGTGCCCCCCCTCGGGGAAGATCAACGTGTTCAGTCCCCGGTCGGTGAGTTTGCCCATGTACTTCACCGCCGTGGAGAAGCCGGCGGTCTGCGGCAGCGGGAACAGGTTCAGGAACAGGGTCCCGTACTGGTAGGCTGCCAGGCGCCAGAGGCGTTCCAGGCCGTGGTAGTCGCCGAAGAAGAACTCCTCCCAGGCGGCGGTCGCGGTGCGGTAGCGGACCTCCCTGGGGAGCGCGAACATCAGCGAGGGCTGGTCGAAGTACCCCAGGTGGTTGGCGATGAAGATCACCGGCCCTTCGAGATGCTTGACGTTCTCGCGCCCGCGCACCTCGAGCTTGACGAAGAGGCGGTATAGCGGGTAGTTCACGAGCGCGTCCCCGAGCATGCGCAGCGCGCGCACCGGCGCGGAGTTGGTCCAGAAACGGTAGTGGCCGCGACGGTGACCCTTCTCGCGCCGGGCGATGATGCGGCGCACCTCGGCGACCCGCGTCTGCGGACCGATCTGGGAGTCCTCGATGTCGAGCCGGAATTCCTGCTCCAGGTAGTTGACCAGTTCCAGCCGCCCGATGGAGGTTAAGCCCAGATCGGCAACCAGGAGGGACTCCTCTTTGATTTCAGCAGGATCGGCACCGGTCACCTTGGCCAGCAGGTTCACCAGGTGGTCCTGGCTCGCACCGGCGCCCCCGGCGGCGGCGCCCTGTTTCACCTGCTCCTTGACCTGGAACTTCTTGATCTTGAGCGTGGTGGTCTTGGGGAACTCGGGCTCGCGCCAGATGGTGTAGCCGGTGATCTGGTGCATGGTGTCCAACTGGGCGTTGGCCTTCGCCAGGATCTCGTCCGGCTTGGCGCCGCTGTCGTCCAGCAGAAGGACCGCATGCACCTCCTCCCCCGCGCCGCGGTCGAGGCCGATGACGCAGGATTCCTTCACGCCCGGGACCTTGTTCAGGACCGCCTCCAGCTCGTCGGGGTAGACGTTGACCCCGCCGCCGGTGACGATCAATTCCTTCTCGCGCCCCTTGATGGTGAGCCAGCCGTCCGGCGCGATCTCGCCCAGGTCGCCGGTCTTGAACCAGCCGTCCCCGGTGAAGGCGGCGCGGGTGGCCTCCTCGTTCTGGTAGTAGCCGGGGAAGACGTTATCCCCCCTGACCACCACCTCCTTGCCGTCGAGCCTCAGCTCGACACCGGGAAGCGGCGGGCCGACCGAACCCGCCACCTGCCGGTCGATGGTGTTGACGCAGAGCACGGGCGCGCACTCGGAAAGCCCGTACCCCTCCAGCACCGTAAAGCCCATGCTGTCCCAGAACCGGAACACGTCGGGGTCGAGCGGCGCGCCGCCCGAGACGAAAACGGTGAAGTGGGCGCCGAACTTCTTCTGCACCGGGAAGAAGAGCTTCTTCCTCCCCGATTTGGAGAGTCCTGCCCCGAATTTGGCCAGCGACGCGAAGGCGCCGGAGAGATGCTTCTCGGCCAGTTCGCGCTCTATGGTGGTCTTCAGAAGCTGCATCAGGCGCGGTACCGACATGATGACGTAGACGTCCTCCTCGCCCAGCGCCTCCATGATCGCCGAAGGCTTCAGCGTGCGCGGATAGATGACAGCGGCGCCGCGGTACAGGGGGGTGAAGAAGCCACCCATCTGCTCGAACATGTGCGACAGCGGCAGCAGCGAGAGAAAGGAGAACTCGGGGGTGATGATGGGTACCTGCTGGTTGATCTGCAGGATGTTGGCCACCAGGTTCCTGTGGGTGAGTATCACCCCCTTCGGGTTGCCGGTAGTCCCCGAGGTATAGATGAGCTGCGCGATGTCGTCCGGTTCGGGATGCACCACGTCCGGGTAAGGCGCGACGTCCTCCAAAAGGTACTTCAAGTCCTCGAGCAGCAGGGAATTGGCGACGGCGAGCCGTTCGGGCTTGAAGCGGCTCTGCAGCACCACCTTGGCCTGGGTCAGCTTCAGGATCGATTCGGCGCGGCCGCGGTCGGACATGAAGTCGACCGGGACGGCGATGGCGCCGCGCATGATGATGCCCCAGTAGGCGACACCCCACCAGGACGAGTTCGGCCCCCACAAAAGAACGCGGTCGCCAGGTTCGACCCCCTGGCGCGCCAGCAGGGCCGCCATTCTCAGGGAGAGTTCGGACAACTCCCGGTAGGAGACCGCGAAGCGGCGCACGCCGGTCCGGTTCACCAGGGCCGTCTTGTCGCCCCAAGCCGAGAAACTATGGAAAAGATCTACCAGTGTCCGCATATCTGACTCCCGTAGGCGGCGCATGTCAGTTGCAGCTTCAAAGACGAAAAGAAAGACCGGGCGGCACCACCTACTGATACTACTTCGTCCGCATCATCTTCCCCAGGAAAGCATTGTCACACGCGGGCATCCCTTTGGCAACCATGCAATGGGACTGAGCAATCAATCGCGCGACTCCAAGCAACAGCGATCGGCACGCGAGTTTAACCGATGCCGAAGGTAAAAACCAATGCAAAAAGAGCAAATCCCCCCAGCCCCCCCTGCCCTATTGTTCCGCCAATGGTTCCGCCAATGGTTCCGCCAATGGTTCCGCCAATGGTTCCGCCAATGGTTCCGAAGCCGCGTATCTGCTGTTCACGAAGCGCAGCACGGGAACCCGCGTCCTCCCCTTTGCGAAGGAGGCAAATCCCCCTGTCCCCCCTTAGCAAAGGAGGGAACTCTAGGCCACCAGCTGCGCTTGGTGGAGAACATACTCCACGCTGCCGGATTTCTTCGATGAACTTCCACAAAGGGGGCACGCTGGTACAGTGCGGCGCATAGTGGCGTTACAGACTCTCATGGCCGGGATAAACGGCTCATGTCATCGGATCCCGGCAAAACAAAAAAAAAGCCGCTCCCGAAGGAGCGGCTTTTTTCAATATAAAGGAGGGAATCAGGCCACCTTGGCCTTGGCGGTTTCCTTGGCAACCTTGGGGGCCTTGGCCGGCTTGGCAGGCTTCGCTGCCTTGGCTGGTTTGGCCGCCTTGGCGGGGACCGACTTCTTCGCCTCGATATTGGCCATGCGCACCCCGCGCGCCTTGGCAAGATTGTCGGCAAGCCCGCGATCGAGGGCCATCTTCCTGCGCGCCTCGGAGTAGTTCTTGGCCGCCAGCGGCTGCTTGCCCGGGATGCCGAATTGCTTCTTGTACTCGCCCGGCTTCATCCCGTGCGCGGTATTCAGATGACGGGCCAGCGTCTTGAAGCCTCCCTTGCCGCACAGCATGCAGATAACTTCACCTTTCTTGAACGCTTCTTTCACGGTCATGGAAGCCTTCGGTTCCTCTACACCCTCGACCGGCTCACCAGCTTCCAGGTTTTTGAGGGCGCTGTGCACTTTGCTGATTTCGAATATAAGCTGATCAGAAGTCATCGGAGTGCTAGACGCATGTGACGCTACGATCTGAGCCGCAATCTCTACCAAAGTTGCCATTGATTATCCCTCCATTGATCATTATCTGCTTGCCAATATAGTGGCAGGTTTCGTTGCATTGTCAAACCGTCAAAACAAACTTTATTTGGACATCAGGTAAAGTCACAGAGGCGAGTCAATGACAGGGAATGTGTTTGGCGGAAGTCAGTAAGGCGAAAACAGGAATCGATAGAATGTTCGACTCCCTTCCGCTATGAAAGACAATGTGGTTGTCACCACTCCTTCAGATATAGAACAAAGCCTCCGTTTACCTTCACAACACCTCACCCGCCCGGGAGCGGCACCCGGCGTGCCGGCCAACACCAGCGGCACGGTGGGGAAAAGATTTGCCGAAAATAACTTTTACATTAGTCAATAAGTAGAGATTTGCGGTTGACAAAACTGCAGCATCTCAGTATTAGTTAAGACGCTGGTTAAAGCAGCACCCTTTACAACCGAATAGCATTACTTATCTAGAGCGATCGAGGGACTGGCCCTGTGACGTCGCGGCAACCTCCCCACGTGGGGAAGGTGCCAAATCCTGCGGGGCGGAAACGTTCCGAAAGATAAGGAAGTGCGGACCGAGCCATAGAGACAGTCCCCTTCCGACCCCGGAGGGGGACTTTTTCATTTGGAGGCTACGATGAACATCGCAACAACCGCAGCACAGATAGGCCTTGAGCGCGAGAGCCGCACCGGCGCGGTCACCGTCCCCATTTACCAGACCGCCACCTTCCGCCATCCCGGCCTCGGGCAGAGCACGGGATACGATTACAGCCGCTCCGGCAATCCGACCCGGCAGGCCCTCGAGGAGGGAGTCGCCAGACTCGAAGGCGCCAGCCGCGGCTTCGCGTACGCCTCCGGGATGGCCGCCATCACGAGCCTCATGTTCCTGTTTCAGCAGGGTGACCACCTGATCGTCACCGAGGACCTCTACGGCGGGAGCTACCGGCTGTTCGAGAAACTGTTCCAGCAGTTCGGCCTGAGCTTCAGCTACGTCGACACCAGCGACGTGGAGCTGGTGCGCCAGGCGATCAGACCCAACACCCGGGCGCTCTTCGTGGAGTCGCTCACCAACCCGCTCCTCAAGGTCGCCGACGTGGGGCGACTGGCGGAGTTATGCAAGGCCAACGACCTGCTCTGCATCGTCGACAACACCTTCCTCACCCCGTACCTGCTGCGCTGCCTTGACCTGGGAGCGGACATCACCATCTACTCGGGGAGCAAGTACCTTGCGGGGCATAACGACGTGGTCTGCGGCGTCGTGGCGGTGAAGGACCCGGTCCTCGCCGAAAAGGTGTATTTCCACCAAAACGGAGCCGGCGCGGTGCTCGGGCCGCAGGATTCCTGGCTCACCGTGCGTGGCATCAAGACGCTGAGCGTCCGCATGGACCGCCAGCAGGAGAACGCGCAGGCGCTGGCGCAGTGGCTGCAGCGACATCCCAAGGTCGGGCGGGTCTACTACCCCGGGCTCCCGGACCACCCCGGACACGAACTGATGAAGAGCCAGTGCGGAGGCTTCGGGGCCATGATCGCCTTCGAGGTGACCGAACCGGCGCTGGTGAACCAGCTCCTTTTGAAGACGCAGCTCATCTCGTTCGCAGAGAGCCTGGGCGGCGTCGAGAGCCTGATCACGTTCCCCCAGGTTCAGACCCACGCCGACATCGAGCCCGAGAAGCTGCAGCGGCTCGGCATCAACAACCTGCTGTTGCGCCTGTCGGTAGGAATCGAGGACAAAGACGACCTGATCGCCGACCTGGCGCAGGCATTTGAAGGAGAAGACGCATGAAATTCGCCACCGAACTGATCCACGGCCTGGACCCGATCGACGCCGAGCACGGCTCCGTCAGCCATCCCATCTACCTCTCATCGACCTTCGCGCAGCGCTCCATCGACCACTTCGGGCGCTACGACTACGCCCGTTCCGGCAACCCGACCCGGGAGGCGCTGGAGGAGGCGGTAGCGGGGCTTGAGAAGGGGGCGGTCGGGCTCGCCTTCGCCTCGGGCATCGCGGCGACCGCATCGACCCTGCTCCTGTTCAAGCCCGGCGATCACCTGGTGGTGTGCGAAGACGTCTACGGCGGCACCTTCCGGCTCCTCACCACGCTGTTCAAGGGATGGGGGCTGCAAGCGAGCTTCGTCGACGCGACCGACAAGGCAGCCATCGCCGCCGCCATCCGTCCCGAGACCAAGGCGCTCTACCTGGAGACACCGTCCAACCCGCTGATCAAGATCACCGATCTCCACGCCGCGGTCGCGCTCGCCAGGGAGAACGGCATCCTCACCATCGTGGACAACACCTTCATGACCCCGTACCTGCAGCGGCCGCTGGAGCTTGGCTGCGACATCGTGGTCCACAGCGGCACCAAGTTCCTGAACGGCCACTCCGACGTCATCTGCGGTTTTGCCGTCGCGCGCGACCCGGAGCTTGGGCAAAGGCTGCGCTTCATCCAGAACGCCTTCGGTGCCGTGCTCGGTCCGCAGGACTGTTGGCTGGTGCTGCGCGGGCTGAAAACCCTCAAGGTGCGCATGGAGGAACACCAGGCAAGTGCCCGGAAAATCGTGGCATGGCTCTGCGAGCAGAAAGAGGTGCGGCGGGTGTACTATCCCGGCCTTTCCGACCACCCCGGCTACGAGATCCACAACCGCCAAGCCAGCGGCCCGGGAGGCGTGCTCTCCTTCGAGCTCGCCAGTTACGACACAACCAAGCGCCTGCTGGAAGGGGTGAAGCTGGCCGCCTTCGCCGTAAGCCTTGGGGGCGTCGAGAGCATCCTCTCCTATCCCGCCAAGATGTCGCACGCGGCAATGCCACCGGCCGAGCGCGAGGCGCGCGGCATCAAGGACACCCTTGTGCGTCTCTCGGTGGGGCTCGAGGATCCGGACGACCTCATCGCGGACATGGCGCGGTTTCTCAACGCCTAAGGCAGCTTCTGTTGCGACCCGTAGGGGCGAATAATCATTCGCCCCCCTTAATCGCACCTCCGTCCCTCACGGCATTGACGACGACCGGGCACGGGCGCTGGGCAAATAATTATTTGCCCCTACAGTCCGGTGCCTGCTCATGCGAACCGTAGGGGCGAATAATCATTCGCCCCCCTTAATCGCACCTCCGTCCCCCACGCCAGTGACGACGACCAGGCACGGGCGGCTGGGCGAATAATCATTTGCCCCACCAGACCTGACAGACTTTCTACTGAGGTGTCGGCAACAAACATGAAAAGCCCGGGAAGATCTTCTCCCCGGGCTTTCCGTATTCCGTTAAATTTAAATCGCTTAGCGCCCCCCCTACCTCATCGTCTCCACGTGAAGCTCACCGTCTTCACCCCCGGAATGGCCTGCTGGAACACGGCGAGCCCCTCGTCGGTGATGCTGTTGCCGCTGCTGGTGAGCCCCTGCAACCCCTGCATCCCCTGCAGGTACACCAGGCCGCGATCGGAGATCCGCGTCTGGTACAGGTAGATCCTCTTCAGGTTGGCCAGGGTCGAGATGCCGAGCAGCGCCGCGTCGGTCAACTCCGGACCGCAGAGATAGAGCTCCTCCAGACCGCAGAGGTGAACGATGCTGTCGAGGTCGGCGTCGCGGACGTCGTACAGAAAGAGCGCCTGCAGATCCTCGGGACCAAGCCCCTGCAAGAACTTCAGCTTGCGGCTCGCCCCCTCTTTCACATCCAGGCGCAGGGCCTGGTCCAGGTAGACCTGCACCGGGCCGATGGCGGGCCCCGCCTTCTTCCAGGCGTTGAAACTGACGGAGTTGAGTTCGCGCAGGTACAGCGAACCGCAGGGCAGATCGCTCGGGAACGTGACCACGCGGCTACGCTTGGTCGCCCCTTGGGCGCGCACCCTGCCCTTCTCCCCCTGCAGGGCAGCCAGGCGCCGCTGGGCCCGTGCGATGTTGATCTCCGCCGCGGCCACGAGGTCCGCGAAGAGATCGCTGCCGGCCGCAGCACTCTCATCTACCCGCAGCTTGAAACGGTGCACGTAGCTTCCCCGCAACTGCTCGATCTGCTCGTTGATCTCCCGGATCGCCTCGACCTCGACCGCTATCTGCTTTTTGAGCCGTGCCAGTTCGGCCCTCAGGTCGCTCTGCACGGCCTGATCCGGGAAGTGCCGCCGCCAGCTCCTCAGGATCTCGCGCAGGGTGCGATGGTCCTCCTCTGCGTAAGCCTTGTTCGCCTTCAGCATCAGCTCGTGGCGCAGCGAACCGGCGCCCTCCCCGGCCAGATCGGGATGGATGGCCTTGGCTACCTCGCGGTAAAGGGACTTTATGTCGCCGGGATCAGACTTCCAGACCCGCCCCCGCGCCTGCCCAGCCCCACGGAAGGAGGTGCCGCTATGGTAGCTCTGGCCATCGCTGGCATCGTCCTCGTCACGCGGGCGGGACCGCTCGTCCGCGCCATCCTGCTCAGGCTCGACCTGACCGCCGGTAAGGCGCTCGATCTCCTCCTCCAACCGCTCCAACTCGGCCATGCGGCGCCCAAGCGTCTGCTGGTAGCTTTTCTCGAAGCCCGCTATCTCCTCGCGCAGCTGGTGCAGCACCGCCGCGGCCTCGGCGTGCCGCGCACGCAGCGAGGCGAGCTCGCCGCGCTTTCGCTCGAGTTCCTGTTCCTCGGGAGACCTTTGTTGGTAGTGTGCAGTCATAGGTGTCGCACTGTCTCAAATATTATTGAGGTTCTGTCATTTTCGCGCCGACATTAACACGATCTGAGGCAGAGTTACAAAATATTTTATCACAGTGAGAGGAATTCTGATTCAGCAAGGAGGGATGACTTTGAGTGTGAAGGAATGGCAGATACAGAGATGATATCAGAGCCCTCCTCACCCTGCCCCTCTGCCGAGGGAGAGGGAATTGTGGTGGGGGTGGTCTGCGCGTGCCGGGGGCCGAGACTGCCAGCCAGCTCCCGTGATGTGCACGTGTCAGGGACGGTCGCCGCGCACCATGCGGGTCAGCAGCCGGTCCAGCGCCGAAGCGAAACGCTGCCGGTCGGCGAGGCCGAACTGGGCGGGGCCGCCCACCAGGAGCCCGTCGTTGCGCAGGTCCTGCATCAGGTTACGCATGGAGAGCCGCTCCCCGACGTTCTCCTCGGTGTAGAGTTCGCCGCGCGGGTCGAGCGCCACGCCCCCCTTTTCGACCACGCGTGCCGCCAGCGGTATGTCCGCGGTGATGACCAGGTCGCTGGCGCTGGCGTGCTCGGCGATATAGTCGTCCGCGACGTCGAAGCCGGAGGCTACGCGCACCGAGGTGATCAAGGAGGTGTGGGCCCGGGACAGGTCGCTGTTGGCGACCAGGCAGACCGGCACCTTCAGGCGCTGCGAAGCGCGGTAAACCATTTCCTTGATCACCCTCGGACAGGCGTCGGCATCGATCCAGATTTTCATGGCTAACTCCGGAGCGGTCGCTGGCATAGCAACGACCTTGACAGTTACGGTATCGAACAAATTTCGGGCAAGGTGTCACAGGGCAGCCCCAATGTCAACAGCGCTGCCTCCGTATACTAAGCAAAAAACTTTAAATCTAATTTAAAATTGGTTGACACGGCAAAGCCGCGATGGTATGGTTACGCGTCCTCGAATACCCGTGGATTAAAACCAAAAAGAAGTAATATGGGAGAAGTAAGTAAATGGTAAACGGTACTGTAAAGTGGTTTAACGACAGCAAGGGGTTTGGCTTTCTTGAGCAGGAGAACGGCGAGGATGTCTTCGTTCATTTCTCCGCTATCAACAGCGACGGCTTCAAATCCCTCACCGAGGGCGACAGCGTGACCTTCGAAATCGTCAAGGGCCCGAAAGGTCTCCAGGCAGCCAACGTCAGCAGGGTCTAAGCCCAATCACATAGCGTAGAACTTTATGAAAGCCCCGGAGCAATCCGGGGCTTTCTTTTTAGCTTCCTTCCCTCTCAACGCCCTTTCGGGCCGCACACCGGGCACCCCTGCATGGAAAGCGGCTTTTCCAGCCGGCACTCCCTGAGCAGCGCCTCGTCCCGGAAAATCTCCAGCGTGGGCCCGTCCGCCCGCACTACCCCTTTTGAAAGCACCACGGTCCGCTCGCAGACCTCCAGCACCATGTCCAGATCGTGACTGGTGATGATTTTACTATGGTGGAACTCCTTCAAGAGCCCGATCAACTGGCGGCGGGCGTAGGGGTCCAGGCCGTTGGTCGGTTCGTCCATGACCAGGATGTCGGGCGACATGGAGAGGACCGTGGCGATGGCCACCCTCCTCTTCTCACCGGCCGACAGGTGATACGGCGCCTTCCCGGCCAGGTGTTCCGCGTCGACCCGTCGCAGCGCCTCGGCCACGCAGTTTTTCAACTCGGTTCCGGACAGGCCGAGGTTCATGGGGCCGAAGGCGACGTCCTCGTAGACGGTGGGCATGAAGAGCTGGTCGTCCGGGTCCTGGAACACCATCCCCACCGTGCGCCGCGCCTCGTTCAGGTTGGTGCGGTCCACCGGGACATGCCCGATGCGCACCTCGCCCGCATCCGGAAGCAGGTGGCCGTTCAGGTGGGCCAGGAGCGTCGACTTGCCGGCACCGTTGGCTCCGATCACGGCCACGGACTCGCCGTGGCGTACGCTGAAGCTGACCTCGCGCAGGGCCTCGGTGCCGTCGGGATAGACGTGGCGCAGGTGGTCGATTTCGAGTATGTGGTGGCTCATGGCAGATACCCCGTTACCAGCGTCCCGAGGATCTCGGCGCCGTTGTACAACCGCAGGATGATGCAGAGTGCGCTCCAGAAGAGCACGAAGAGGAACTCCCGCGCCCCGAAGCTGCCGTGCTGCGCGGCGGGAAAGGTTCCCGCGTAGCCGCGCGCCAGCATGGCCATGTGCATCCGCTCGGCCCGCTGCCAGGTACGCAGCAGCAGGTGCCCAAGCAGCGAGGCGTAGCTGGCCAGGCCGCGCCCCGTGCGACCGAAGGAGCGCAGTTCACGCGCCCGCGCGGCCCGCCCCCCCTCCTCGGCCAACACGAACAGGTAGCGATAGAGAAAGAGGAGTTGCATGGCGAACGTCCTGGGCATGCCGAGGCTGACCAGGGCGCGGCAGATGGAGGCGAACCCGGTGAGCGCGGTGAGCACCAGGGCGGCCGCGACGGTGAGCGCGGTACGCACCACGATGGAGGCGAAGGAGACCCAGCCGCCGGTCACGTCCAGCGGTCCCAGGTGCAGCAGCACGGTGCGATCGAACAAGGGGTTGCAGATGCCGACGGCGATGGCGAACGGCGCGACCAGGGCGACCTTCGCCGCCAGGTAACGGGCCGGCAGCCGCCCGGAGGAGACCAGGCAGACGGGAAAGATGAAGAAGGGGATCAGGGCGGAAATCTCGTAACGGCCGAAGGATACGACGCAGACGATGAAGACGAGGGTGGCGAGCACCTTGGCGCGGGGATCCAGCCGGTGCAAAGGGGTATCCCCCCCCGCGAGCCGGTCCAGCCGCTTCAAATCCAGCAATGCCCCCTGTACCGATGCCATCAGCTCCCCATCCTCTGCAGCGGCCGCTGCCGCCGTCCCGCTACGCCTCCGGGGTCGCGCTTTCCCGGTTTCCCCTGCGCAGCAGCGCCGCGGCGCCCACGACCAGGACAACGGTGACAACGGTGCCCACGACACCGGGTACGCCGCTCCCCTTGCCCGAGGCGGTACCGGTCTGGGTGACGGCCGCCGGAGCGGGCGCCTGGTACTCCGGGAACCAGGCGGTCCTTTTCTGCAAGGCGCCCAGCCACGCCGGCAGACCAAAGCGGCGCTCGGCGAGGGAGGGAGCGCCTGAAGCCTTGGCCACCGACCACTCGAGACCGTCGGGCTTTTCCGAGGCGAAACGAGACAGCCCGCCGGCGACAAGGAGGGCGCAGATCAGCACGCCGGCGAGCGCCAGGCGGCCGGAAGCGGCGCGGGCGCGCTCCCCCCTGCCGAGGAGCTCGGGGCGGGCCTTGCGCAGGAAGGAGACCACCGCCAGCGTCACCGCCCCCTCGACCAGCCCGATGGCGAGGTGGATGGGCTGCATCAAAAACAGGAACTTGTCCAGCGGGAGAACGGAGATGCCGGAAGCTGCCGTCTCCAGGACGACGCACAGCGCGCCCAGCTGCATGGCGACGAGGGCGCAGGACATGGTCACGGCGGCCTCGCGGCGGGGTCCCGGAGCGGGACCGATCAGCCTCAGGTAGCAAAGCGGGTAGACCAGGAGCGCGGGGATGACACCGAGGTTGAAGATGTTGCAGCCCAGGGCGAGGAGGCCGCCGTCGGCGAAGAAAAAAGCCTGGACGACGAGGACCGAAGCGACGGTGAGAAAGGCGGCGCTGGGGCCGAGCAGGATGGCGAGCAGCAGACCGCCGGTCAGGTGGCCGCTCGACCCGGTGCCCGGGATGGAGAAGTTGATCATCTGGGCGGCGAAGAGAAAGCCACCGAGCACGCCCATAAGCGGCGCCAGCCGGTCGTCGCGCTCCCGGCACAGCCGCGCCGAGGTGAGGGCGACGCCACCAGCGGACACGGCCCACATGGTCGCTCCCACCGCCGGCGAGAGCAGAGCGTCCGCCATGTGCATGATCTTCCTCCCCGTGCCGCGAACCGAAGTCGCGGTAGCACGATTTTCATATCAGTGACACGGCAATATATACAAGAAGCCCCGGATGCTGTCAACGCATATGGCCATTCCTGCGACCCCGGTCGCGTATACATCATTTACCCGGGCCGGACTCTTTTTGCTTGCACGCGCCGTGGATTATACCCCGCTCTAACCAGCGCTGACCAGTCGAGTCCCCCCCCTGGTCCTGTGCACTTCAGTCGTAGTTCAAATTCGGACAACCAAGGTCATACCAGGATGAACGTTTTTAGGTGAAATACGTACAATGTTCTTCTCTTTTACCTAAAATGATGCTAATCTCCAGCGCCGGTGATAGCGCCCACGCGCGTCGTATCGCCGAGAGCACACGGTACTGATTTGGTTGCTGCGCAAGGAGCGCTTGCCATGACTGGTCCTGAGAAGCAAACCGTCCATTTCACAGCCAACTGCACGGTAATGCTCGCCTTCTTCGTCGCGCTCTTTTTCCCCATCGGCTACTTCGCCATCAGCTACCAATACACCGTCGGCAGCCTCGAGACCGAGGCCGAGATCAACGCCCGGATCATCTCCGGCCTGGGCGACCTCGAATCCGGTTCCTGGCACAGCGAGGCGCACCGGTTGGAAACCTTGCTCTCCCACCGTGGCGCTCCCGAGCACAACGAGAAGCATCGCATCCTCGACTCGGTCGGCAACGAGTTGGCCGCCAGCGGTTACGCCCCTGACATCCCCGTTATCCAGCGCTCCCAGCCGATACGCTACGGCGACAAGATCATCGGCAGCGTCGAAATCAGCCGCTCACTGCTCCCCATCCTCAAGAAATCCTTCCTGGTCACGATCCTGGGCCTCAGCATCGGGCTCATCGTCTTCATACTGCTTCCCTTCCGCGCCATAAACCGCGCCAACCGCCAGTTGCAGGACTCCTACAACTTCCTGAGAAAGGTGATGGAGAGCAGCGCCAACGCGCTCATCGTCCTCAAACTGGACGGCACCATCGGCATGGTCAACGGGCGCTGCACCGAGACCAGCGGCTACTCCCCGGAGGAGCTTTACGGCCGGAACATCCCCGAGCTGGTCTGGCCGGAATCAAGGGACATGGTGCTCGAGCGATTGCACCAGGTGGCAAGCGGCGCGGCCGACATCGTGAAGTTCGAAGCGGACCTGATATGCAAGGACGGCAGCACGGTCACCATCGCCTGCGGCGCCACCCCCGTCTACCAGGAGGGACGCATCGCCGGCACCGTCCTTTCCGTGGAGAACATCACGGAGCGCAGGCTGGCGGTGGAAGCGCTCAGGTCGGCCAAGGAGTACACGGAAAACCTGATCCAGGCCGCCAGCGTCATGATTCTCGGGCTCGACCTCAAGGGCAGAGTCACCCTGTTCAACAGGACCGGCGAGGAGGTTACCGGCTACAGCCACGATGAACTGATCGGCAAGAACTGGTTCGAGCTGGTGATGGGGGCGGAAGGCTTCTACAAGATGTGCGGGACGCCGCAACCCGGCAAGGATCACCAGGGGCTGAGCCCCTGTGAGGGGCAGATCGTGACCAAGTCCGGCGCGATGCGCACCGTTTCCTGGCGTAACAGCGCCATCATCGAGAAAGGGGTGAGGATCGGCACCCTCTGCTTCGGCATCGACATCACCGAGCACAGAAAGATCGAGGCGCAGCTCAGGCACTCGCAGAAGATGGAATCCATCGGGCAATTGGCCGGCGGGGTGGCCCATGACTTCAACAACATGCTGAGCGTCATGCTGGGCTACGCGCAACTGGGCCAGCTCGAGACCGCCGAATCCACGCCGCTGTGGATCTACCTGCAGGAGATCATCAAGGCCGGCGAGCGCTCCCGGGACATGGTGCGCAAGCTGCTCGCCTTCTCCCGCAAGGAGATCATCTCGCCGCGGGCGGTGAACCTGAACGAGCACTGCCTGGAGACCGAGAAGACGCTGAGCAGGCTGATCGGCGAGGAGATCCGCTTAAGCTTCATCCCGGACCCGGAGCTCTGGGCCGTGAAGATCGACCCCTCGCAGGTGGACCAGATCCTGATGAACCTCGCCGTGAACGCCCGGGACGCCATGCCCGACGGCGGTATCCTCACCATAAGGACCGAGAACGTGGTCGTCGACGAGCCGTTTTGCGACTACCGCCTGGACGCCAAGCCCGGCTCCTACGCCTGCCTGAGCGTCGTCGACACCGGTACCGGGATGGACCGGGAACTGGTCAAACGGATCTTCGAGCCCTTTTTCACCACCAAGGAGGTGGGAAGGGGTACCGGTCTGGGACTGGCCACGGTGTACGGCATCGTGACCCAGAACGGCGGCTTCGTCGACGTGGAGAGCGAGCCGGGCCAAGGAACGGCCTTCCGGATCTACCTCCCCCGACTGACCGGTGAGGCACAGCCGACGGCGCAGAACGCGCCGGGCACGCTGCACGGGTCGGGGACGGTGCTCGTGGTCGAGGACGACGACATGCTGCGGGCGATGGCGACCCAGATGCTGGAGAAGATCGGCTACCGCGTGATCCAGGCGGCGACACCGCACGTAGCCCTTTCCATCTGCGGTGAAGCAAAAAACGACATCGACCTCGTGCTCTCCGACGTGATCATGCCCGAGATGAACGGCCTGGACATGGCACGGGGCATAGCCGGGATGCGTCCGGAGACCAAGGTGCTGTTCATGACCGGCTATTCCTCGGACATCATCGCCAAGTGCGGGGCGAGCGCCGACGGCGAGTTGCACTTCATCCAGAAACCCTTCGACATGGAGGGTCTGCACGCGAAGATCACGGAGATGCGGGCCGCCTGACGATACATCCCGGACCCAAGGGGCCACCGGTGCACGCTTTGCCTTGCCAGGGGGCTTCTGCTAGACTGGACCGGTAGTCAAAAGGCAAAAAGCTTTAGGAGACAGTTATGAAAAGGTTATTGATCATCGCGTTCATGGCAGTATTCCTGCCGCTCACTGTCACAGCCGTGCCGGTACAGGCACAGTCTGAGCCAGGTTACTACCAGATGTCGGACCAGGACGGCTACCAGGACGACGACCTGCTGTACCCGGAGGAGCTGGACGACCTGCTCGCTCCCATCGCGCTCTATCCGGACCCGCTGATAGCCCAGATCCTGCCGGCCGCCACCTTCGTGGACCAGCTCCACGACGCCGCCAACTTCGTCAGGCTCTACGGCAGCACCCCGCGCATCGACTACCAGCCGTGGGACATCAGCGTCCGCGCCGTGGCCCATTACCCGCAGGTCCTGTACATGATGGACCGCGAGTACCAGTGGACCGCGTCTCTGGGACAGGCGTACATCGAACAACCCCAGGACGTGATGGACGCCATCCAGAGGCTGCGCCGCTTCGCCTACGACGAAGGGAACCTCTTCAGCACGCGACAGCAGCAGGTTTTCTTCGAGGGTGACGTCATCCGCATCGTCCCGGCGCGCCCGGAGTACGTCTACGTGCCGGTGTACGACCCGACCGTGGTCTACGTGGAACGCTACTACCCCAGTTCCCCCTTCATCACCTTCAGCGTCGGCTTCGCCATAGGACCCTGGCTCAACCGCGACTGCAACTGGCGCGAACGCAAGGTCTACTACCACGGCTGGCGGGGAGCAGGATGGATCAGCCGTTCCCGCCCCTACACGCGGGACCATCGCGACATCTACGTCAACAGGCGCGCCGCCACCATCACCATCAATGAGCGGGTTGTGCAGCGCGATACCCGCAGTTACCGCCAGCAATTGCGGGTGGAAACCAGGAGACATCGTGAAGAAGGGAGGATGCCGCCGGTTCGCCTGGCACCGGGACGCCCGGGCCGGGTGGAACCACGACGCCCCGGCAAGGTAGAACAGCAGCGCCCTGGCAAAGTTGAAGGCTCGCGCACGGAGCGGCGCAGGGAACCGTGGAATCGGCGCGAGGCGGCGCCCGCACCGGGCGTACCCGCTCCTACGCCGGCTAAGCCGGGTGCGACGCCGCCGGCGGCGCAGCGGCAGCCGACGCCGAGCCAGCCCAGGGTCGAGACGGTCCAGCCCCCCGCCGTCCCCGTGAAGCCGCAGCCCCAGGCGCAGCCGGGCAGGCAGCATACGCCGGCGCAGCCCAAGCCGCAGCCCAAGCCGCAGCCCCAGCCGCAGCCCCAGGCGCAGCCCGGGACGCAGCAAGCACCCGCGGCTGCCGGGGAATCTGCCACCGGACGCCCCGCCAGGGGAGAAGGTCGGCGCAGGGAGCCGCGCCCGATAAACCGTCCCGAAAGGCCGACTCCCGCCGGCACGAGCGTACCGGCGCCCGCACCGGCGCCAGCGGCCGGCGCTCCTGCAACGCGCGGGGCCGCGCCCCACGTTCCGGCAGCGGAACCGGCGGTCAAGGCGCCCGCCACAGTGCCAGCGAGGCCGGCCACACCGGCGGCACCGGTACGACCGGCAATGCCGCGCGTCGAGAGGCCAAGGGTCGCGCCGACCCCGGCACCGGCGGTAACACCGGCGCCCAAGGCCGAGCCCGCTGAACCCGCGCGACCGGTACGCGAGTTCGAACCGGGCCAGGGCCGCGGACGCGGCGAATCCTCCGGCGGACGCGGCGAATCCTCCGGCGGCCGCGGTTTGCAGCGGGGCGAGGATCGCTGACCCCCAACCGGTCGAGACCTGTAGGGGCGAATAATCATTCGCCCGTCCACTTCTCCACGAACGGACAGGGGGCCGTCTCGTTTGACATTCACGACGATAAGAAAAGGGGCGCTATCGCACGATGCGCCCCTTTTCTTTTGCCGTTTATCTCCCGTCCCTACCCCGCCGGAAGCAGCTCGCAGGCGGCCGCGACCAGGGCCTTCACCCCCGCCCGCAGCGTCGGCTCGGGGTGCGGGGCGTACAGCGGCGAATGCTGTGAGGGAAGCGACACCCCCTTACGCCGACTCTCCTCGAAAAGATCGGGATCGGCCGCACCCAACCAGAACATGCAGACCGGGATCTCCCCGCCGAGCCCCCAGGAGCCGAAATCCTCGCTCACCATCTTCGCCTCGGAGCGAACCACGTTATCCGGTCCCAGGGCGGCGCGCAAGGCGCCAGCCACGCGCTCGGCCAGCGCCGGATCGTTGTAGGTAGCCGGATGGCGGGCAAGCACGGAAACGACAGGAGAGCGCTCCTCGGGAACCCCGGCGGCCAGGGCCACCCCGGCGCAGATGCGCCGCACCGAGTCGAGGATCTTTTCGCGCACCCGGTCGTCGTAGCTCCTGATGCTCAGTTGCAGCACCACCTCTTCCGGTATGACGTTGCACGCGGCGCCGCCGTGAATGGAGCCCACGGTGACCACGGCGGGCTCGTGCGGGGTGATCTCGCGGCTCACGATGGTCTGCAGGGCGAGCACCAACTGCGCCGCCATCACCACGGGGTCCTTGCCGTGCTCGGGAGCGGAACCGTGCGCCCCCACGCCGCGCACCACGATCTCCACCTCGGTGAAGCTGGCCAGGAAGTTGCCCGGCGCGCAGCCGGCACTGCCGGCCTTGAGGAACAGGGTGCTGTGCAGCGCCAGGGCGAAGTCAGGCTTGGGGCAGAGCCGGTAGGCGCCGTCATCGATCATCGCCTGGGCACCGTCTCCCCCTTCTTCTCCCGGCTGGCCGACCAGGACCAGCGTCCCCGCCCAGCTCCCCCTCGCCCGCGCCAGCACCCGCGCCGCCCCCAGCAGGCAGGCTACGTGCACGTCGTGTCCGCAGGCGTGCATCACCGGCACCGAGGTTCCGTCGCGGTAGGTCGCCCGCGCCGTGCTGGCGTAGGGGAGACCGGTTTTCTCCTCGACCGGCAGCGCGTCCATATCCGCCCGCAACAGCAGCGTCGGGCCCGCCCCGTTCTCAAGCACCGCCAGCACACCGAAGCCGGGCCAGTCGAACCTGCGGTACCTCCCGACCCCCTCGCTCACCGCGAACCCAAGCGCTTTCAGTTCGCCCGCCAGCATCGAGGCCGTCTCCCGCTCCTGTCCGGACAGTTCGGGGTGGGCATGCAGATGCTTGTAGCTCTCAACCAGCGACGGCAATTCGGCTTCAACCAGCACGCTCAACGATTCGAGCCGCAGTTCTGTCGACATAAAATCTCTCACTGACATGATGAAATACGGGTGCAGGTTACTATGTCTGGCATCCGTTATCAACTGCGTTGTGACGCCTCTTCGCGTGACAGCTCCCGTCCCCCTCTCCTTGTCAGGTTGATAACGGGGGCGGTACCGGCTGGCACGCGAATAAGCACGGTGGTTATTTAATGAGCACACCCGCGACCGGTCCAGGCGGGCCTGCGACGGCAACAGCCCGGAATTGAAGAAAATTACTGCCGCCGTCCCCCCTGGCATGCTCCATGTAAAGCATGCCCCACAAGGAGGAACTGCCATGACAGAGATCATCGACGGGATTGCCCACGTCACCGCGGCCGAGGCCGCAGCGGAACTCTCCACCACGGAAACGCGGGTGCTCATGCTGATAAAGCGAAAGGCGCTGCAGGGAACCCTTTCCGACCAGGGGTGGTTCATCACCAAGGCTTCCCTGGACCGGCTGGAACGCAACGACGAGGCCGCGCTCCAGCAGCCGACATGCCGCACCAGCTGCACCAGTTCCAGGTGCGGCTGCCACTAGGAGTGACGCCATGGGACTCACCATCAACCCGTCCGATCTGAAGTACAAATACCCGAAGGCGACGCGGACCCGGTTCGACGCCAAGTTCGCCGGCCCAGCCGACAGCGCGCCCTTCAACCGGGACGACCTCTACGACATCCTGCCGCTGCTGACGGCGGTGATGAACGAGTTGGAGCGGGACGACGCCGCCACCCTGCATTTCCTGGAGGACCTGATGAACCAGGACATGCCCCGCTTCCTGGTCAGCCGGGGCGAGGTCTTCGATTTCCTCACCGGCTGCGGAAAAGAGATGCTCACCTTTCGGTAACACCTAAAGCACCCCCCGGGCACAGCAGCCTGGATTCCCTGGCGACCTGCTCGATTACTTCAGCATGCGCTGCCTGTTCCCGGTGAAGATGACCGTCGATACCCAGGGCGACGTGGCGGTGGACCGCTTCTGGCTCAGAGGCGTCGGCGGCTCGGTCCCTTCGGAGGGAATCGCCGATGCCATGAAGAGAAACATGGAGCAACTCCTGGTACGCTGACACGCCCCCCGTCAGGTGCCGCTTTCACTGTTTGCCCCACGCCTGAGCCCTCCCTTCCGGGGAGGGTTTCTTCATTCCCCGCACCCTTATCTCACCTCTAGTAACCACGAAGCCCCTTTCACTCATACGATGTTTCACCCCGCAATCGATGCTGCACGCCGTCTCTCCCTGTGGCTGTCGGCGTCGGAACAAAGACAGCAGCTTGCAAATCGAGATAGATTCGCTAAAGTCTTTAACGTTGCCTAATCCAGGAGGCACCCATGATCATCCACATCGTTCGACACGCCGAAGCAATTGAGAGAACCCCGGAGCTGCCCGAAGAGCACCGCTACCTGACCCGTCGCGGCAGAAGGCGTTTCCGCAAGGCGGCCAAGAGCCTCGCCACGCTTGGCACCGAGCCGGATCTGATTCTCACCAGCCCGCTGGTGCGCGCGGTGCAGACCGCGGACATCCTGGCGGAAAGGCTGCGCTACAAGCGGGAGCTGATCGTGGCGCCGCAGCTATCGCCCGGTTTCCGTCCCGAAAAGCTCGATGAATTGTTGAAGCTCTACCCACAGGTGACCGAAATAGCGCTGGTTGGACACGAACCGGACCTGGGGATGGTTACCCAGGCGCTGTTCGGGGAGGAGGCTTCCCTCACCCTGCCCAAGGGGGGGACGGTGACGTTCAAGAGGAGTGCTAACGGCGGCGGCGAACCGCTCTTTTTGCAGATGGTCACCGGCACCGGAAGGATCGTCACCTCCCGCGGCAAGGCGTTGGACCGCTTGCGGCAGGGGGGCTGACCGGCAAGCAACACGATAAAAACACAAGGAGTGACAGAAGATGGTCCAGTCAGCAGCGGATTTCAGACGGCTGAAAGGTGTCGGCGCCATCCTGGGCAAGCGTCTGTACGACGCCGGGTACGACAGTTTCGCCAAGATCGCCCAGGCCGGAGAGGAAGGTTTGAAAAAGGTGCGCGGGGTGAACCGCCGCCACATCGGTTCCATCCTGGAACAGGCAAGGGAACTCGCCGGGCTGGAACAGGACCAGCGCCAGGCGCCCGCTCAGCTCATGCAGCAACGCGTGGTGGGCATGCGGGAGAAGGTGGAAATCCTGGCGCAGACCACCCGCGACCGCTTCACCGGAGAGATCTCGGAGAAGTGCGGCCGGAAACTCGGCGCCGACCTGGAACGGATCGAGAACGCCCTGTCACAGATGCACGATTTCGGGAACAAGCGGTCCAAGCGCTTCGTCAAGATTCTCACCAAGGCGGAAAAGAAGGTCACCGGCCTGGAAGAGGCAAGTCTGAAGAAGGTCCGCAAGGGGTTCAAGAAGGCGCGCAAGGCGATATTGAAGGCCCTGGCCTAGCGTCACCAATCACGTCTTGCCGAGTTGTCACCATCGGCCCCATCCTGATACAATCTTGCCAACCCATCACGCTCAAGGAGTAGCCGTTGAGACAGAACCGGCTGGCCGCCATCGACATCGGCACCAACTCGATCCGCAGCATCATCGTCGAGACAGGGGGAAACGGCAAGTACAAGATCCTCGATGACGAGAAGGTGCTGGTGCGCCTGGGCGAAGGGCTGCACCAGACCGGCGTCATCTCGCCCGCCGCGTGGGAACGCGCCATAGAGGCGCTCTCCCGCCAGAAAAAGATCATCGACGGCTACCAGGTCGCCTCCATCGAGGCGGTGGCGACCAGCGCGGTGCGCAAGGCCGGTAACGGCCGCGAGCTCGTCGCCGCCATCAAGGAGCGGACCGGCCTGGAGATCGAGGTGATCAGCGGCGAGGAGGAGGCGGAACTGGCCGCCCTCTCGGCCCAGCACAACTTCGAGCTGGATGGGGTGCGGCACCTGATCTTCGACATCGGAGGCGGCAGCCTGGAACTGATCTCCGCGCTGGGCGCACATACCGAGGAGATGCTGTCGCTGGAGTTGGGCGCCGTGTTCCTCACCGAGAGCTTCCTGAAAAGCGATCCGGTGCAGCAAGCGGAACACCAGAAGCTGCGCAAGCACATCCGCAAGGCCCTGAAAGCCGCCTACACCGGGGACCGCGCCGGCATGCAGTGCCTGGTCGGCTCGGGAGGCACCGTCACCTCAATAGCGGCCATGGTGGCGGCGTCCCGTGGCGAGAAGTTCGACTCCCTGCACGGCTACGAACTGCTCCGTTCCGAATTGGTGCACCTATTGGCCATGCTGGCAAGAAAGAACGACAAGGAGCGCCGGGCCGTGCCGGGGTTGAACCCGGACCGCTCCGACATCATCGTGGCCGGGGTCACCGCGGTCGACGAACTGATGGACTTTTTCCAGGTGAACCACCTGAAGGTAAACGAGCGCGGCATCCGCGAGGGGCTCATCCTGCGCGGACTGCGCCGCCGCAACCTGCTGCCGGAGAAAAAGACGCGCTCCTGGCGCGACAGCGCCCTCGAGTTCGCCCGTTCCTGTCATTGCGACGAGGGACACGCCCAGCAGGTCGCCAAGCTCTCCCGGCAGATCGCTCTTGCGCTGGCCCAACGCTACGGCTGGGGCGACAAGGAACTAAGGCTCCTCGAGGCCGCCGCCCTCATGCACGACGTCGGCTATTTCATTAGTTATTCCAGCCACCATAAGCACTCCTACCACCTGATCCGCCACGCCGACCTGTTCGGCTTCACCCCGCGCGAGCGCGAGCTGATGGCCAACATCGCCCGCTACCACCGCAAGTCCCTCCCCAAGAAAAAGCATGACGAGTTCACCCGTCTCTCGGCGCCGGACCAGCTCCTGGTCTCCCGGCTGGGGGGGATCCTGAGGCTCTGCGACGGCCTGGACCGGCGCCGCAACGCGGTGGTGCGGCAACTCGACTGCGTCGTGGAGAAGGACCTCTTGAAGCTCACCCTGGGCGGAGACGAGGACATGTCCGTCGAGCTCTACGGCGCCAGGGCCAAGAGCGACCTGCTCCAGGAATCCTGCCGCCTGAAGCTCGACCTCCAGTCCCATCCGCACGCGCCTTAGCCCCTGTAGGGGCGAATGATCATTCGCCCGCCTTTCGAAGGCAGAACCACAGCGCGCGAAACAGGGAGCCCATCGACGCAAAAAGGCCGGGAAGAAGATTCCCGACCTTTCCAGTTCTACCAGCCCCTCCGCCGCAGAACTTCGCTGATCTACAGGAGGAAGAACGAAATGATGATTATCAAGAGCCCACCGGTTATCCTGATCGGCACCGATGACAGGAGGCGGCGCGCACACGTGAACCACACCGGCAGCACATCAAGGATCAGGTGGCAGATGACTAAAAGCAGCACTATGTAGATGATGCATTCGTGGCCGTAGCTTAAGTATCCCATGCTGGCCACCTCCTTCATCGGCGGATGAGTCTGCGCTTGTCAGCACATCAACGAAAGGAACCACCGCCGACTTACCTGAACGTCAGCATATACGGTGCCATGAGTTCCTGTAACGGTCGACGCCCCTCGCCCCCGCAAGAGGCCGGAAAGACAGGGAGGATCCCGCGACGTTAAGAGGGAAACCGTCCCTGCCGGGACCGGCACCTCGAGCTGTTAAACTTATCGACATTTTTTGGCGAAACTTGCGTCGATTTCCTTTACAGCTTTACACATCTGTCATTCTCCCGCCGTTTCAGCAGGCGCCTAAAGGTGGAATCGCCGCCGCTGACGATTCATCGCCGGAGGCAAAGATTGCACCGTCAACGCGGGCGATGTCGCCGAGACTGAAGGTTGCATCGACGGTACCAGCGATGGCTGAGGTTGAAGTAAAAGGCGGGGGCTAGAGGAGGACAACGTAAGGGAAGAGAAGCGACAAGGGGAGGAGGTCTCGCCCCCTCCCCTTGCCTTGGTTTGTACTACAGCTACCCGAAACTGGAGAAAGCGTCCTGCTCGGCGCTGGTGAACATGCGGTCAAGCTGCAGCATGAGCAGCAACTGCTCGCCATGCTTGATGACGCCGCAGATGAAGTCCTGGTCCACGCCGCCGGCGGCGATGCTGGGCGGGGGCTGGATCTCGCCGCTGGAAATCCTGATCACTTCGGAAACGCCGTCGACGATGAAGCCCATGAGCTTGCCGTCGATGTCCATGACCATGATCCGCGTGTGCTGGTCGTCGTCGGTACTGCACATGCTGAACCGGTTCCGGAGCGAGATGATCGGTATCACCTTGCCCCTGAGGTTTATGATCCCCTCCACGCTGGGGGGGGTGTTCGGGATATGGGTGATCGGGGTCATCCTGATGATCTCGCGCACCTTCAGCACCTCGACGGCGTACTCCTCGGCGCCCAGGTTGAAGCTCACCAACTGGATCAGTTCGCTGCTCGACTCACCCTTTTTGATCGGCAAATTCGCGGTAGACATTTATTTCCTCCGGGGGTTGCATGAATGTGTCACTACGTTATGGCGGCTTGGCCCCGCCGCCCGGGTCATCGGGCCCGCCACGCCGGACTGCCTGCCTCCGATACCTGGGTGACATATCGGCACCCCTTGCTGAATCTTGAGAAGAAGTTGCTGACCCCTGGCTACGGTACCGCTACTCTTGCGGCGGGGCCACCGGCGTGAGGTGCCAGATCCCCTCGTTGTACTCGGTTATGGTGCGGTCGGTGGAGAACTTGCCGCTGCGGGCGCTGTTGACGATGCTCATCCGGACCCAGGCGTCGCGGTCCTGGTAGGCCTGCGCGGCCTTTCGCTGCGCCCTGACGAAGCTGCGGAAATCGGCGGCCACCATCCAGGGGTCGTGCGGGCTCAGGATCGCCTTGACGATGGGCTCGAAGATCCCCTTCTCGAACATGTTGAAGTGCCCGCTGGCGAGAAGCTGCATGACCCGCTCCAGGTCGGGGTCGGCGGCGACGATGCCGGCGGGGTTGTAGTTGCGGCGCTCCCGCTCCACCTCCTCTGCGGTGAGGCCGAAGACGAAGAAGTTCTCGTCGCCCACCTCCTCCCTGATCTCGATGTTGGCTCCGTCCAGCGTGCCGATGGTGATGGCGCCGTTCATCATGAACTTCATGTTGCCGGTGCCGGAGGCCTCCTTGCCGGCGGTGGAGATCTGCTCGGAGAGGTCGGTGCCGGGGCAGATCACCTCCATGGCGGTGACACGGTAGTTGGGGAGGAAGGCCACCTTGAGCCGGTCCCCCACCACCGGGTCGTCATTCACCACGCGGGCCACGTTGTTGATCAGCTTGATGATCAGCTTCGCCATGTGGTAGCCGGGCGCGGCCTTGCCGCCGATCAGCACGCAGCGGTCGGTCCACCCCTCGGTATCGCCGCACTTGATGCGGTCGTAGAGGTGGATCACGTGCAGCACGTTCAAGAGCTGGCGTTTGTACTCGTGGATCCTCTTGACCTGCACGTCGAACAGGCTGTCGGGTTTGAAGGTGACGCCGCACTGCTCCTGCACCAGGACAGCAAGCCGCTCCTTGTTGGCTCTTTTCACCTCATGCCATGCGCGGCGGAAGTCGGGGTCATCGGCGAAACGCGCCGCGTCCGAGATGTTGGAGAGGTCGGCGACGAAGCCGTCCCCGATCCTGGAAGCGAGCAGGCGGGTGAGACCGGGGTTGCAGCGGGCGAGCCAGCGGCGCGGCGTGACGCCGTTGGTCTTGTTGTTGAACTTCTCCGGCCACAGTTCGTAGAAGTCGCGGAACAGCCCCTGCACCAGGAGCTCGGAGTGCAGGGCGGCCACGCCGTTCACCGAGAAGCTCCCGACGATGGCGAGGTAGGCCATGCGCACCTGCTGCACCTCCCCCTCCTCTATGATGGACATGTCACGCAGGTGGTCGCCGTCACCGGGCCAGCGGCTGGAGACCTCCGCCAGGAAACGGGCGTTGATCTCCAGGATGATCTCGAGCAGGCGCGGCAAAAGCTGCCTGAACAGTTGCACCGACCACTTCTCCAGCGCCTCCGGGAGCAGGGTGTGGTTGGTATAGGCCATGGTCCTCGTGGTGATCTGCCAGGCCTCGTCCCATGATAGCCCCTGCTCGTCCATGAGCAGGCGCATCAGCTCGGGGACGGCGCAGCTTGGGTGGGTGTCGTTCAGCTGGAAGCAGTTGCGCTCGGCGAAGTGGTCGAAGACCTTGCCCTGACGGGAGATCCAGCGCTGCAGGACGTCCTGCAGGCTCGCCGAGGCCAGGAAGTACTGCTGGCGGAGCCGGAGCGCCTTGCCGTTCTCGCTGGCGTCGTTGGGGTAGAGCACCATGGTGATGTTCTCCGCCTCGTTCTTCATGGCGACAGACTCGGTGTAGCTCCCCGCGTTGAACTCCTCCAGGTCGAAGGCGTCGGTGGCGGCTGCCTTCCACAGCCTCAGGGTGTTCACGGTCCCGTTACGGTAGCCCGGGATGGGGAGGTCGTAGGGAACCGCCAGCACGGCGTGGGTGTCGAGCCAGCAGTAGCTCACCGTGCCGTCCTCGTTGCGCCTGGTCTCGCAGCGCCCGCCAAAGCGGACCCGCTGGGTGTACTCGGGGCGCTCCATCTCCCAGGGGTTGCCGTCGCGCAGCCAGTGGTCGGGCTCCTCGACCTGGCGGCCGTCCTCGATGCGCTGGCGGAACATGCCGTATTCGTATCGGATGCCGTACCCCATGACGGGAAGCTGCAGCGTGGCGCAGCTGTCCAGGAAGCAGGCCGCCAGACGGCCCAAACCGCCATTGCCAAGGCCCGCGTCGATCTCTTGGTCGGCGAGCTCCTCGAGGCGCAGCCCGAGCTGCTGCATCGCCTCGGCGGCAGGCTCGTCCAGCCCGAGGTTGAGCACGGCGTTGCCCAGGGCCCGCCCCATCAGGAATTCGAGCGAAAGGTAGTACCCCGTCTTGGTGTTGGCGTTGATGTACGCGTAACGGGTGTTGTTCCAGCGCTCGATCAGGCGTTCCCGGACGGTGTAGGCGATGGCCTGGTAGTGATAGCGGATGTTGCGGCAGTACTTGTCGCGCCCCAGGTGGTGAAAGTAGTGGTGAATGAAATCCTTGACGAGGCCGTCGGCGCTCATGGGGAGCGCCTCCAGCTCGCTGACGTTCTGGGGGCAAAGGATATTCTTTTCGTCGTCGTGCATAAGCGAGAACTCCTTTTGCTGTTTAGGTGACCGGTCGAAGGAGGCCGGTGTATTTTACACGTTTCGGCATGGCGGGTGCGTTACTGAAGCGGGGAACGCGAGGGTGGACGGGCGAATGATCATTCGTCCCTACCGGTGCGGCTCACCAAAGCACGCACCTTGCCTGGGGAGAACACCCTACAGCGCGGACCTCAGGCCGGTTCGAAAAGCTTCGCGGCGGCGCGCATCTGCTCGGGGGTGGCCAGCAGGAGCACGGTGTCCCCCTCCCGGAATTCCCAGACCGGGTCGGGGTTGGCCCTGATCTCCTCTCCCCTCTTGATGGCGACCACCGTGGCGCCGGAGCGGGAGCGCAACATCCCTCCCCTGAGGCTCTCCCCCTCGATGGGGGCGTTTTTGCGCACCCGGAAGCTCCCGATCTCGGCGCCGGAAAGAAAACCCGCGATCCCCACAGCGTGGCTGTGGCGCTTGCTCACGCTGCGCAGCATCTCGTAACCGTCGCGCCTGACGTCGGCGATGCAATCCTCGATGACGTCCTGCGGGATCAGGAACCGCTTCAGCACGCGGAACAGGATCTCCACCGAGGTCTCGAACTCCTCGGGGATCACCTCGTTCACGCCGAGCCGGAACAGGGGCTCCATCTCCAGCAGGTAGCGGGTGCGCACGATGACGTGGATCGACGGGTGCATCTTTCTGGCCTGCGCCGCGATGCGCCTGCTGGCGGCGGCGTCGGAGATGGCGACCACGATGATGCGGGCGTCGGCTATGCCGGCGTGCTCGAGGATCTCGGGCTTGGAGGCATCGCCGAAAATGATCTCCTCACCTTCCTTTTTCAGGCTGCGCACCGTGAACGGGTTGGTCTCGACGATCACGCGCGGGATCTCCAGGTTCTTCAGGATCCGGGCCAGGTTGCGCCCGTTCACGCCGTACCCGACGATGATGACGTGGTCCTTGTAGCTCACCTTGTCGCCGTTTTGGGCGAGGCTGCTGCGGCCACGGGTCCAGCGATGCGGCAGCGTGGCGGCCAGAAACGCCGCGGCCGGCCCGGCCACCTTCATGCACAGCGGCGTGAGCGCCATGGTGGCGATGGAGGCCGCCAGGAACAGCTGGTAGGTCTCCGGGGTGAGGAGCCCGTACTGCAGGCCGCTTCGGGAGAGCACGAAGGAAAACTCCCCGATCTGGGCCAGGGAGAGCCCCGCGATCAGCGCGATGCGCATGGGGAGGCCGAGCGCGACGCCGACCACGGAGGTGAGCAGTGCCTTCACCAGGATGATGGACAGTACCAGGCCGATCAGGACCAGGGGAAACTTGAGCACGATGGCCGGCTTCAAGAGCATCCCCACCGAGATGAAAAAGAGGCTCATGAAGGCCTCGCGAAACGGCATGATGTCGCTCAGCGCCTGGTGGCTGTACTCGGACTCGGAGATGGCGAGCCCCGCGATGAAGGCGCCGAGCGCGAGCGACAGGCCGACCTGGGCGGTGAGCCAAGCGGTGCCCATGCCGATGAAGATGATGGAGAGGACAAAGAGTTCGCGGCTCCTGGTCTTCACCACCTGCTCGAAAAGCCACGGCACCGCGAAACGGGCACCGTAGTGGGCGCCGACGATGACGGCCGCGGCCTTGGCGGAGACGATGCCGATCTGGGCCAGCCCCCCACCGCCGCCGGCGAGGAAGGGGGTGAACAGCATGAGGGGGACGATGCAGAGGTCCTGGAAAATGAGGATGCCGAGGGCCGCCTTCCCCTGCGGGGTGTCGATCTCCCCGGCATCCATCATGAGCTTCATCAGGATGGCCGTCGAGGAAAGCGCCACCAGGAACCCGAAGAAGATCGCCTGCGAGGTGGGGAATCCTCCAGCCGTACCCAGGCCCGCCACGGCCGCGATGGTCAGGACGAGCTGCAGTCCGCCGCCGATCAGCACCATGTGGCGGATGCGCATCAGTTCCTTCAGGGAGAACTCGATGCCGATGGTGAACAAAAGGAGCACCACGCCGTATTCCGCCATCTGCTCGACCTGGTGGGTGTTCCTGATGAAGCCGAGGGCGTAGGGGCCGGCGAGGAGGCCGGTGATCAGGAAACCGATGATGGAAGGGAGCTTCAGCTTGCGCAGCACGACCACGGTGAACAGGGCCAGCCCGAAAAGAACGACGATGTCGCGTAAAGCGTGAAAATCCATGAAACCTCTCTTTATGTGGATCGGGAGCGGCCCCCGGCCGCCGGCAGCCTAGCCGGCGTCGAGCCATTCCCCTTGAATCATGCAACCCGGCGTCGCGACAGGCGCTTCGCCAGTTCCAGCACCGGGATGACCGAGCCGGAGGCAAGAATGATGGGTCCCCAGTCGGCGCCTGTCAAGGAGAACGTGCCCAAGGGACGGTGCAGCGCCGGCAGGTATACCACGACGAGCAGCAGGCAGACCTCCCAGAACACGGCGAGGTTCAGCCACCTGTTGGCGAAGGGTTTCCGAAACACGGTATCCCGTTCGGAACGGAAGCAGTACGCGTTGAAGAACTGGATCAGCACCAGCGACACGAACGTCATGGTCATCGACTCACTATCGGAGCGACCGGCGGAGCGCGCCCAGGCGAAAAGGGCCAGGTTCGCCAGGGCGGTCCAGGCGCCGCCGACGAGGATCAGGGTGACCACGGTTCGGCTGAAGATGCCGCGCGCGGCGTCCCGCGGGGGGCGGCGCATCAGGTTGGGCTCAGCCGGGTCGACCGCGAGCGCCAGGGCGGGCAGACCGTCCGTGGCGAGGTTCACGTACAGGATCTGCACCGCGCTCAAGGGGAGCGGCAGCCCGACCAGCATGGCGCCGGCCATGAGCCCGATTTCCCCGGTGTTCGAGGAGAGCAGATACATCAGGTACTTCTTGATGTTGTCGAAGATGGCCCGCCCCTCTTCGATCGCGGCCACGATGGAAGCGAAGTTGTCGTCGGTCAGGGTCATGGCGGCGGCCTCCTTGCTGACCGCGGTGCCGGTGACGCCCATGGCGATGCCGATGTCCGCCTTCTTGAGCGCCGGGGCGTCGTTGACACCGTCCCCGGTCATGGCGACCACGTGACCGTTCTTTTGCAGGGCGGCGACCACCCGGAGCTTGTGCGCCGGGGAGACGCGGGCGTAGACCCGGATCGTTTCGACCTCGCGCTCCAGGGTGGCATCGTCCATGGCCTCCAGTTCCGCCCCGGTGACGACGCGCCCTGCGCCGAGCAGTCCCAACTCCCGCGCCACGGCCCCGGCCGTGAGGGGATGGTCGCCGGTGATCATGACCGGCGTGATGCCGGCCTCGCGGCACGTCTCTATGGCGAGGCCGGCTTCCGGGCGGGGAGGATCGATCATGCCGACCAGCCCGAGAAAGGTCATGTCGCTCTCGGCCTCGGCGCGGCTGGTCCCCTCTTTGCGGGCTACCGCGAGCACGCGCAGCGCCTTCGCGGCCATCTCACGCGCGGCGCCGGCGATGCGCTCCGCAGCCTCGGCGTCAAGAGGGCGCACACCCGCCTCGGTCAGCTCCGTGCCGCAGGCGGCGAGAACCACCTCGGGCGCGCCCTTGGCGCAGGCGGACAGGGCCGAGCCTTCGAGGTGCAGCGTGGTCATGAGCTTTCGCTCGGAACTGAACGGGATCTCGTCCAGCCGTGGATAGCGGGCGACCACCTGGTCCCGCTCCAGGCCAACTTTGGCGGCCGCGATTACGAGCGCGGCCTCGGTGGGATCCCCCTGTGCCTGCCAGCGTCCCGCGTCCTGATCCCACACGACCCGCGCGTCGCTGGCGAGCAGGGCAGCGCGAAAGAGCTCCTCGAGCACGGAGGAGGGCTCCCCCCCACTCCCCCGCCCGGTCACCTCACCCTCCGGAGCGTAACCCGCGCCGGAAATTTCATACCAGCGGCCGGCGCAATGGCAGCTGCGCACGGTCATCTCGTCCCTGGTGAGGGTCCCGGTCTTGTCGGAGCAGATCACCGTGGTGCTGCCAAGGGTTTCCACGGCGGCCAGGCGGCGCACCAGGGCGTGGCGTTGCACCATGCGCTGCACGCCCAGGGCAAGGGAGATGGTGACCACGGCGGGCAGCGCCTCGGGGACCGCCGCGACGCCGAGCGCGACGGCGAACAGCAGCATCTCCACCAACGGTTCGCCGCGCAGCAGGCCTGCGGCGAAGATCACGGCGACGACCACCAGGGCGGCGCGCGCCAGGAGGTTTCCTACCCGGTCCAGGCTTTCCTGCAGCGGGGTCCTCCCGCTCTGGATGTCGGAGATCATACGGGCGATGCCGCCGAACTCGGTGCGCATGGCGGTGGCGACCACCACCCCGGCCCCGCGCCCGTAGCTCACCACCGTCCCGGCGTACGCCATGTTGTGGCGCTCGGCGAGCGGCGTCGCCTCGCCCGGCAGGACCGCCACCTGCTTGTCGACAGGAAGCGATTCACCGGTCAACGAAGCCTCGTCCAGTTGCAGGTTGAAGGACTCGGTCAACCTCACGTCGGCGGCGACCCGGTCGCCGGCACGCAACAGCAGCAGGTCACCCGGCACCAGGTCCCGCGCCGGCACCGTGACCTCGCTCCCCCCCCGCACCACGGCGGCATCCGGCGCCGCCATGCGGCGCAACGCCTCCAGGGCCCGCTCGGCCCGGTATTCCTGCCAGAAGCCGAGCAGCGCGGCGAACAGGACGATGACGGCGATGGCGAGAGCCTCGACGGCATGGCCCAGCACGGCGGAAAGAAGGGCCGCGACGAACAGGATGACGATGAGGACGTTTTTGAATTGCCGGAAAAAGACCGGCCAGGGCGAGAGCGGCTTGGTCGCGGTCAGTTCATTGGCGCCGAAGACGGCGAGGCGCCGCGCCGCCTCAGTAGGATCGAGCCCCCCCGCGCCGCTTTCCAGGCGGGCATAGACCTCGGACGGCTCGAGACTGTGCCAGGGGACCTGAGGCGGCGCTGGCTGGTCGGGGCGGTTGCGCTGGCGGTTCCCCGGTGCGATCACGGCTGTCCCTCCAGAACTGGGGCGCGGCGGCGGACTACCTCATGCCCGGGCGGATCACCTGGCCGGGGCTGACGAAGGAGATGCCCTGGCCGGAGGTGGCCCCTATCATGACCGACTCGATGATGGGGGCGTTCATGGTGCGGTCGGCCTGCCATTTCACGATGAAGTTGGCGCCGAAGCCCCCCGCCACGTCCTTCTCCTCGATGTGGACATAGGTGCTGGCGAGCGGCGCGAGGGACAGCGGCCTGTCCTGGTAGTGGCGCAAGAGCTTCCCGCTGGTGTCGTAGTAGTCGATCGCGGTGATGCGCAGCCAGGAATCCATGTCCGTGTTCCTGATGCTGAGGGTGGCGGCCAACTGGTACGGCAGGCTGCGCGGACCAGTGAAGACGTTGGAGTAGACGGGGACGTATACCGTCTGTCCCTTGGACAGGTGGACCTGGTCCGAGGCAGACCAGCCGGAAACCGGCGAGGCCACCAGGGCAAGAGAAAACAGCAACAAAGAAGCAACGAGACGCATGAGGTCCTCCATGGGGCCGGTTCGGGCGACCGGAGCAGTATATCAGTCGTAAAACGGACGGCTAGCGGTTCAGAAGCGGAACCAGGCCGCGCAAGAGATCCATCGTGAAATTCACCCCGGCCAGCGCGCCCAGCGTCCCCACGGTGCCGCAGGCCAGGGAAACAAGGCCGTTCCGGATCTTCCACGCGGCGGGAATGAGACTGAAAGACATGAGCAGGTAAAGAAACAGGGTGAGCAGGTGCGCGGAAAGGCGCAGGTTGGCCGCCACGCTGAAGCTGTCCACCACCGACAGTGTCACGGCGATGGCCAGGGCACGCAGCAGCATGCCCCGTGCGTCCGCCTTGAGGGCCGAACGGAATGCGACGATCCACAGTAATGCTTTAAAAAGAATAGCAAAAAAAATCATGAAAGCTCCCTGCCCCAGAAATTTTGTGGCTATGACACCAATATCTGTACCGATTCTGTACCGGGCAGATTAACATAATTCCTACATAATATGGTTATTCAAAGGACAAAGTGGTATTATCTATACCTTTGCGAGTCAAGGCGATGCTGAGACAGTTGCGGTATGCCGTCGAACAGCTCGCACCGGATATGAATCCAGATTTTCCCAAGAGGAGAGAGCTGGACGGCCTCGAGAAGCTCCCCTTAAAGACCCTGCGGGCACCCTCTCCTGGGGGGGACGTAGAGTGGCGCGAGAGCCGTGCCCGATCAGGTTTTCCCTTGACAAGAGCCGCTCCGGCGAAAGATAGTGATGCGGTGTCTACACAATCCGGGGCCGCTCCCAGCGCCGCGCGGCGCGCCATCAGCGCAGCCGCCCCACGACTACAGGTGACAGAGAATATGTATAACGGCAAGGTGATCATTTGCGACGACGAGGTCGAGATCCTCAGGTACCTGAGCAAGATTCTATCGGCCAAGGGGCTGGAGCTCGAGGTGTTCAGCTCCGGCACCTCCCTGATGAGCTGCCTGGAAAACCGGGGGCTTGACGACGGCGACCTGATGCTCCTCGACGTGAAGATGCCCGACCTGGACGGCCTCGAGATACTGCAGCGCGTGAAGAGGATGAAACTGGACGTCCCGGTGGTCATGATGACCGCCTACGCCTCCATCAATTCGGCCATCGAGGCGATGAAGCTCGGCGCCTACGACTACGTCACCAAGCCCTTCCCCAAGGAAAAGATCTTCGGCATCCTGGAAAAGGTCCTGGAGCGCAAGGAGCTGCTCAAGGAGAACAGCGCGCTCAAGGACGAGCTCGGCATCCCCTCGGCGGCGACCCCGCTCATCTTCACCTCGGAGAGCTTCCGGCGCGTGCACGACATGGCCATGCTGGTGGCCCAGAGCGAGTCCAACGTGGTGATCCTCGGGGAGTCAGGCACCGGCAAGGAGCTGGTCGCCAGCCTGATCCACAACAACAGCCCCAGGGCCAAGGAGCGCTTCCTCACCATCAACTGCGCGGCCCTCTCGGACACCCTGCTGGAAAGCCAGCTCTTCGGGCACGTCAAGGGCGCCTTCACCGGGGCCATCACCGCGCAGAAGGGGCTCCTGGAAGCGGCCAACCACGGCACGCTGTTCCTGGACGAGGTGGGCGACATGAGCCCGGCCATCCAGGCGAAACTCTTGCGCGTGCTCCAGGAGGGGGACTTCATCCCGGTCGGCGACACCAAGGCCAAGAGCGTCGACATCCGCTTCCTGGCGGCGACCAACAAGGACCTCGAGGAGGAGGTGCGCCAGAAGCGCTTCCGCGAGGACCTCTTCTTCCGGCTCAACGTGATCTCGCTGCACCTTCCCCCCTTGCGCGACCGGGGCGAGGATATCGAGCTCCTGGCGCGGCACTTCCTGGCCAAGTACGCGGCGCGCATGAAGCGGGAGATCACCGACTTCACCCGCGAGGCCATGCAGCTTTTGAAATCGTACAACTGGCCCGGCAACATCCGCGAGTTGGAGAACGCCATCGAACGCGCCGCCATCCTGACTCGCGGCACCACCATCACCGCCGAGACCCTGCCGGTCTGGCGCACCCCCCCTCAGCTTCCCGAATCAAGGCAGGACGGCGGCAAGCGCCTGGTCTCGCTTGAGACCGTGGAGCGCGAGCACATCCTGCACGTCCTCAAGGCCTCCGGCAACAACAAAAGCCGCGCCGCCAAGATCCTCGAGATCGCCAGGCGCACCCTGGACCGCAAGATCGAGGAGTACGGCCTGGAAGACGAGGGAGCCCGCTGATGCTCAGGCGTTTCCCGATCCGGGCCAAACTCACCGTCGGCTCCGTCGCCCCCCTGTTCGTCGCCTTCTTCATCTGCTCCCTGGCCGGCCTCTACATCATCAACGACAAGATCGCGAGCCAGGCCCAGGAAAAGGTGCGCACCGACCTCAACTCGGCACGCGAGGTGTACCGAAACGAACTAGAGCGGATCCGCGAGCTGATGGATCTCACCGCGACCAACCCCTACAACGCCAACTCCATCGTGGCCGGCGAGAAGAATATCCAGTCTCTCTTGCGCACCCGCATGGAGAACAAGCACCTCGACATCCTCACCGCCGTTGACGCCTCGGGCAAGGTGCTCTTTCGCGCCCACAGCCCGCAGCTCAAAAACGACCGCCAGTCCACCTACTTCGTGGAACAGGCGCTCAAGGGTATCGCCGTCACCGGGACCACCGTGCTCACCCCGGACGAGCTGGGCAAGGAAGGGATAGCCCTCACCAACCGCGCCACCATTCCCCTCGTCTCCACGCCGCACGCCCGGCCGCGCGCCGACAAGACCGAGCGCTCGGGGATGATGATGGTTTCCGCCTTTCCGCTCAGAAACAGCTCGGGGACCGTGATCGGCGCCCTCTACGGCGGCATCCTGCTCAACAACAACAATGCACTGGTGGACAAGATCAAGGAGATCGTCTACGAGGGGGTGCAGTTCAAGGGGACCGACGTGGGAAGCGCCACCGTCTTCCTCGGGGATACCCGCATCGCGACCAACGTGCGCACCACCGACGGCGCCAGGGCGATCGGCACCCGGGTCTCCGAGCAGGTCTACAAGCAGGTGATCCAGGAGAAGAAGAAGTGGATCGGCCGCGCCTTCGTGGTGAACGACTGGTACTTCACGGCCTACGAGCCGATCATCGACCTGCAGGGAAAGGCGATCGGCTCGCTCTACGTCGGGATGCTGGAAAAGCCGTACACCCACATGCAAAAGAGCGTCAACTCGATCCTGTACCTGGTGCTCTTCATCACCTCGCTGATCGGCATCGCCGTTTCCGGCTTCATCGGCACGCTCCTCGCGCGCCCGATCAAGGAACTGGAGAAGCTGGCGCACCGGGTGGCCCGCGGCGAGCGCGACCTGCAGATCGAGGTTTCCTCGACCGACGAGGTGGGCGACCTGGCCGAGGCCTTCAACCTGATGACCCGTGCGCTCGGGCGCCAGGAGGCCGAGATCGGCCTTTTGCACCGCGCCCTTGAGCTGAAGATCGAGGAGCGCACCGCGCAGCTCTCCGACAAGACCAAGCTCCTCGCGCAGACCCAGGCGGACCTGGCGCGCGCCGAGAAGCTGGCCGACCTCGGCATCGTCGCCGCCGGCGTCGCGCACGAGATCAACACCCCGCTCGCCATCATCCGCGGCAACACGGAGGTGCTGGAGATGTGCCTCCCCACCGAGCACCCCAACCGGGAGGAAGTCGAGATCATCAGCCAGCAGACCGAGCGCATGGCGAAGATCGTCGGCAACCTTTTGACCTTCGCGCGCCAGAAGTCGTTGAACCAGCGCCAGTTCATGGTGCACGAGGTGCTGGACGACATCGTGAACCAGATCCGGCACCAGGTCCCCATGGACGCAGTCTCGGTGAAGTGGGAGTACGACCTGAACCTGGGGCCGGTCACCGGGGATACCGACCAGTTGCGGCAGGTGTTCAGCAACATCATCCTGAACGCGGTGCAGGCCATGCTCCCGGAGGGCGGGACGCTGAGGCTGACCACGCGCCGGCACGGCCCGGGCCACGGCTGCATCGTGGAGATCCGCGACACCGGCAAGGGGATCTCCCCCGAGCACCTGGAGAAGATCTTCACCCCCTTCTTCACCACCAAGGACACCGGCACCGGTCTCGGCCTCTCGGTCTCCTACGGCATCGTCAAGGACCACGGCGGCGACATCAGGGTGTCGAGCACCCCGGGGATGGGGACCTGCTTCGAAATAGAACTGCCCGGGGTGGATCCTCTCGCCCCCGCTGATAACGAGCAATGACGCTGTCGCGGCCAAAGGTCTCACGACCGGTGCACGCGAGAACACCCAAAAGATAAAAGGAGCGAGACATGAACATCGAGTGGACCAGCGACCTGGCCATCGGCGTCACCGAAATCGACGACCAGCACAAGGAGATCTTCAGGAGGTTCGACCGGCTGCTGGCCGCCTGTAACGAGGGGAAAGGAAACGAAGAGGTCCTGAAGCTGCTGCTCTTCCTTGAGGACTACGTGAAAGAGCATTTCGCGGCCGAGGAGGAACTGCAAAAGCGCAGCGACTATCCCGACTACCCCGCGCACAAGTCGCAGCACGTCGCTTTCATGGCCGACGTGGCCAAGCTGACCCGCTCCTTCCGCGACGAGGGGGCGACTCTCCCCCTGGTGATCAAGACCAACAGGACCCTCGCCGATTGGCTCATCCAGCACATCAAGAAGGTCGACACCGCCTTCGCCCGGTACCTGCGCGAGCAGTAAGGCGCGCTGCGGCACGTTTTTGCAGCAGGCAAGGGGCCAGCAAGAGAGGCCATCCCGCTGCCACCAGGCAAAAAAGGAAAAGGTCCCCCTCGTGCACCGAGGAGGACCTTTTCCCGTTGATACGGATACGTGCGTTTATGCGCCTGGCGCCCACATCACCCCCCTGGGTGAGAGGGCCGTGGTGAGGGCTCAGCGTGGAGGTTTACGAAGGTTTCTTCGCCTCGGCCGCGCCCTCGGACTTGCGGGCGCCGTCCTTGCCGTGCCGGGACGACTTTCTGTGCCGGGAACGGCCGCGGGGGCGCTCTCCGGGTGCCGGCTTGGCCTGCTGTTGCTGCTGCCCCCCCTTCTCCTTTTCCTTCTGAGGCTGGTTCTTCTGCGGCTGCTCTTTTTGCTGCTGCTCGGGACGGTTGGGCGATTTGAGCCGGGCGATCAGGTCGCGCGCCCAATCGGTATCGCCGTCGCAACACTCCGTGGCGACGTATTGCAGGTCCTCGGGGGTGGTCTTGCTCGATTTTATCTTGAAGAGGCGCTCGATCAGCTCGCGGGACCAGTAGTACTCCCTGATGTATTTCTTGCCGTCGATCTCGTCGTAGCTGTAATCGGTGCAGGGAACCACGCTTTTCAGCCACTGCGGAGTGACCTTGAGCCGCGCAGCGGCCGCCTCTTGCTCGTGGTGGTCGTGGTCCTGCTTCTTGCGAACGATGTTGCCGACGGCCCCCTTTTCCTCAACAGACGGCGCCGCCTGGGCAAGCTGCGACAACTGCTCCAGGTAACGGCCGAGGTCCTCCAGCGCGGCAACGCTGAGGCGCGAGACCGGGGTATCGGAGCGATAGACCACACCGGGCCGATCGACACGATAATCGACGGTCGGTTCGCTATCCCCTTCCTGGACGCCGATACTCACCTCGAGATCGAAGGCGCCGGTTGCCAGTTGCTCGGCGAGGTCACCTTCTACGGCCTCCAGGATCATCCCGGTCAGGCACTCCTTGAGCACGCCCTCTTCCACCCGGAAATAGGCGTGACCGTGGAGCTTGGCAAGCTGGTCGGTAACTTTTTGCAGATGTTCTGTGGTCATGATGAAATACCCATCCCTACCATTCATTGTATTTCTCTTGGCCAGACGCAGTGACGGCCGCCGTTTGGCAAAACACTACCCTAGCACAAGCAGGGGCAAATCGCATACATCAAATTGGTATCGGCTGAACACCACCGGGCCGACTGGCGACGCGACGCATGTCAAAGCGGGACCGGGACACGGCCATTGGATAAAAAAATGGGAGCCGAAAAGGGGCTCCCACTCACCACAACTATAGTAACTAAATAATCAGACAACATTCGCGGCCTCAACGGCCATAACATCAAAAACTCCAGGATCTCCATCAAATAAAAACAAAGCAAGGAACATTTAAAAGAACATTGCATTCACCAAATCACAACAAAACATTACAATTCATCGCATAACAACCATTGAAACCAATACAGAACATTGCATTACAAGAGCATTCGCATCACCACATGAAAGGTGCAGCTCAGGCGGCCAGCGCCTGGTACAACTGAGCGGGCAAAAATGGTTTCCTCAAAAAAGTGCTGCCTTCACTGCGCAGTTCCTGGGGAGGCGTCTCGAACTTGGAATACCCCCCGCTGCAGAAGACGATCCGCGTGCTGCCGCCCATGTCGCGGATCTCGCGAGCCGCCTCAACCCCGGTCATCAAAGGCATGTCGATATCCATGATGGTGATGTCGGGAAGGTGCTCGCGGTACTTCTCGACGGCCTCGACACCATTGGCGGCCTCAGCCACGATGATGTGCCCTTCCTTCTCCACCATGTAGCGCAGCATCACCCTGATGTCTTCGACATCATCAACTATCAGGACCCTTCTCTTCATTTCACACCCCAATGCATTCAATCGAATAATGACCGCGCCCCGTGGGCATTTGACCATATTATCTGCCTAAAACGTGCCCAAATTGTGCAAAGTTCGCACATCTGAGGATGACCAATGGCTTTATTAAAAATCGGCTGGCGGTGCCGCCGGCCAACTTTCGGAAATTCTTCCAGATTTCGCCGCGACTTCCGGGTGAATTTAATCCGCGGTCGCGGCGACACGGCGGTGCCACGGCGCCTCGACGCGGTCTCAGCGGACGCGCGTCCGGCCTTTACGCTGAATCTGGCGCAGGCCTGCGCGAAATAACGTAGCCCGCAGGCGATAGGGCTCAGCACCATCGGTTCCGCGAACTCTCTTGCTTTTGCAAGCGATGTGATTAGAATTTGCTAAGTCAAAATTCCGGGGGCACTTCCTGCCCGGCGCCGCTCTGAACCAACCCACGTGAAGCAACCAAAGGACAAGGACAACTAAAGGAGGACGAACAATGGAAAGGTTACTGCTGACCAACGACAGCTGGACGGGCACGATACTGAGAGCTGGACTGGGGCTCGTGATGTTTCTCCACGGGGCCCAAAATCTGCTAGGATGGTTCTGGGGACTGGGGTTTGAGCATGCCATGGCGGTGATGACCACACAGCTTGGGCTGCCCAAGATCGTCGGTGTACTGATCGTCATGACCCAGTTCTTCGGAGGAATCGCGCTGATGTTGGGAGCCTACGTACGTATCGCGGCCGCCGCCGTGATCCTGGTGATGCTGGCATCATTCGGGGTGCTCGATTACGGCAACGGCTTTCTGACCACCTGGAGCGGCAAGCAACTGTCGCCGGGGGTGGAGTTTCAGCTGCTGGCGATTACGGTGGCGGCCACCATCATGATCTGGGGCGCCGGCCGTTGGTCAATCGACCGCGCCCTGGAAAGCCCACGCAGCAGGATCAGCCGCGAACGCGCGGCACGAGAGGCGGAACTGACCGTTCAGCCCCCCTCGCACCTGTAAGGCGCGGCGACGAACAAGGAGGATGGAACCATGGTGAAGTTCTACGATGCCAAGAGCGAAGCGGAACTGGCCCGCGTCGAGGCGGTGCTGAAACAGGGCGGGGTCGAGTATTGCGTGACCGGCCTTGCCAAGGAAGATGTGTCTGGTGAGATCGAGGTAGCGGAGGAAGACCTGCCCAGGGCCGAGGAACTGCTCCTCAAAACGAGGTAGTGAAACAATGCGCCCGCCCCCTACCCCAGCGGACGATCCGAATGAGCATCGGCGGTAAATGCCATCACCCCTTCTACCCTGATCTCGAGCCTCCACTGCACCTGCGGCAGCCCGGCGGGCTCGAGCTCAGGGATATATCCGTTCAAGACCGCGGTGTCGGTCGCCTTCTCAACCTTCCCCACGAACTGGTAACCGTTTCCCGTGTCAGTGTCGGCGATGACCACGGAGACGTGCGGGTTGTCCTGCAGGTTCTTCATGGTGGTGGGACAGAACCAGGACTCGAAAACCAGCCGGTTCGGCTCGAACAGGGCGATCCCCTTCCCCGCCGCGAGGTGCGGGTGACCGCCGGTATCGCAGGTCGCCACGAAGGCATGCCCCACCCGCTCGGCGAGATCCCGTATCTTTTCGCTGATCATGTTGACGTACCTCCTCTTGCCGATGCGGATCAACCGGCGATGCCAGCGCATCCTGATCGGCCACCGGCGTGAAGGGTGACGGCTCCTGCCGCGGAGAGCGCCACGGGCTTCACCGACAAACCGCATCACTTGTGGGACCGCCGCTTTAGTCAGTCTGACTCTCGATCGCATCCTCGTTTCTCCTTGGGATCAATCTTTCCGTCAGCCCCTTGATTTAACCGTGCGTCAGCATTAGGTTCTTGTAGCACTGCGGAAAAAATAGTCAAGAAAGGGGGCCGGGAGCCGCTGTCGCGGCAGGCCGTTGCAGGTAAAGCGAGATGGAGCGACAAGAAGAGGAAACCGGCGGCGGCGCCTCCCCTTTATTGGTGACTACGCGGGAAGGATCTGACATACTGCCCGGCATGACCGAGGACCAGGATCATAGCGTAGAGCCGCGGGATGATTGGCGTATCGTCCCGGTCTGGCGGGTCGAGGAGCGGGGGCGCAAGCTCTCCCTGCGCCAGGCCCGCGTCTGGGCGCTGGTGCTGGAATCCCGCTACATCGAGTGTCGGCTGGAGCCGGGCCCGCGCGGGTGGCAGGTGTGGGTCGCCCCGGAGAACTACGACGCCGCCTGCCGTGAACTGCACCTCTACGTGGAGGAGAACCGCAACTGGCCGCCGTTTTTGCCCCCGATGCACCCCGTGAAGGAAAACACCCTCCCCACCCTCTCCATCCTGATCCTGCTGGCCACCTTCCACAACCTGACCAGCCTGGACCTGAGGATATTGGGGCACTACCCGGTCGACTGGCTCGACATCGGCAACGCCCATGCCGGGCTGATCCTGAAGGGGGAGTGGTGGCGCCTGGTGACAGCCCTCACCCTGCACGCCGACGCGCTGCACCTGATCAGCAACCTCGCCATCGGCGGGGTCTTCATCATCTACCTCTGCCGGGACCTCGGTTCCGGACTCGCCTGGACCCTGCTCCTCGCCTCCGGCGTCCTCGGCAACCTGGCCAACGCCTACGTCCAGCTCCCCAGCCACACCTCGGTGGGTGCCTCCACGGCGGTCTTCGGCGCGGTCGGCATCCTGGGCGCCCTCACCATGATGCGCTACCGGCACCATCTGCGCAGGCGCTGGCCGCTCCCGATCGCCGCCGCGCTGTCGCTGCTCGTGCTTCTGGGCACGGAAGGAGAAAGGACCGACCTGGGAGCCCACCTCTTCGGTTTCATTTTCGGCTGTCTGCTGGGGTTTGTCGCTGAACTGCTGGTGGGATACCTGGGCAGGCCGGGGCGCCTGGCCAACGCCCTGCTCGCGCTGGCCACCGCCTCGGTGGTGCTTTACGCATGGTGGCTCGCCATCGTCCAGTCGGGGTGAGCCTTAGTCATGGCCACGGCCATGACCGCGGCCGCGGCTATCGCCGTGTCCCCCCCGTTCCTTCTTCCATTGACCGTAGGGGATGTGACGTTCCTTGCCATACATCTCGCGGTACTCTTTCGGCACCCGGTACACCTGGCGCGGTACCGAACTGCGTGACACCATGCGCCACGGACCGTCGTAGTCCCCCGCACGGTACCAGCGGTCGCCGCGCGGCGACCACCAGTAGCCTCCGTAGAAGAAGATATCGACGTCGAAACCGGGCGCGAAATAGACGCTGCTCCCCGGCACCATGACCATGGCCGACGGTGCACCGACCACAACCGGCGGACCGATGTTGATGCTGAGGCTGACCTGTGCAGCGGCGTCGTGCCCCGACAGGCCGATCGACAAAAGCGCAACGAGAATCAGAAAAGCTCTTCTCATAACTCCTCCTCAACCATTACAGGTTTTCCCTCTTCCGGCTGATACTTCCCATCCGTCAGGGCTCTCAATCAGATGAAGTCCATGTCTGGACCAGCGCCCTGCGTTTCAGTCGGACCACGGTCATTATAACTCCGCCAGGGAGTTCCTGTCACTACCGGCTGGCCGGAGTGTTTTCTCCGGCCACGGCCGATGCTCTCAGAGAAAAGGAAGCGGTTTGCCCGTGCGATATGCCAGTGCCTGACAGACCGCGATAAGGACTCCGTCCTGGTCGTGGACCTTTATGTCATAGCTGGCCGTTCTCCTGGTGCTGTTCACCTCACGCGCCTCAGCCCTGAGCCTCGCTCCAAACTCCGGGCTCGCCACGTAGTTCACCGCCACGTTGAGGGCGACGGTGACGCTGCCGACGGTCTGGCATACGGTCTCGAAGGCCTCGTCGATGAGGGAGAAGATCGCGCCGCCGTGTGCCCGTCCGAACATGTTGTTCATCACCTCCGCGTCGTAAGGCATCTCCACCGCGGAAAATCCATCCTCGAGTTGTATCAGCGTCATCTTCAACGCCTGCGCGAAAGGTTCCCGCTCAACCTGCCGAAAAATAGCCTCTTTGAGGATCTCGTCCATGCAGCTGACTCCTTGTCGGTCATTTCAGGCCCGGCCTGTTGGCGCAACCTAACACATGGGGAGACACCTGCAAAGACAAATGACGCCGTTTCTGACACAGCGGCACACCCAAAAGCCTGGTGCCATCCGTCACCGCCCCGCCTTGACAGGCCGGCATCCGACCCTATACTGTGAATTTGTTTTAATTTTCACGACAGGTGGCAGCTCAAGGGAGGCAACCGATGCGCACGAACTTGAACCTCAGGGCGAAACTCATCGTCGGTTTTGGCATCAGCAGCGTACTGTCGGTCGCACTGGCAGTAACCGCCCTGTACGGCATGAGTGTCGCGGCCGACAGCGCGTCAAGCCAGGTCGATGGACGACTGGCGCGGATGCGGACCATCGCGGAAATAGGAACCGCCAACGCAGGCGCGGGACAGCGCTTGGCAGAGGCGCTGGCGACCGGGGGGATGACGGGGGCCCGCTCCGAATTGAGTGCCGCCGCGCCTGCTGAAAAATCGGTTTCCGACCAGGTTGCCAAGCTGCAAGCTGCGCCAGCCACGGACAAGGACAAGGCGCTGCTCCAGGCTCTGTCCGCGAAGGTTGCCGCCGCACAAGCGGCTCGCAGCAGGGCGTTACAGCTGATAAACATGGGGGACCGGGACCTGGCGCTCCAGGCATTGCGGGATCTTAAGGTGCGCCGTGGGGAGATCCAGGAAACGTTGGGGCAGCTAAACGCTGCCACGGCCGAGCGCGGGGCGATGCAGGCCCAGGCGCCGGCAAGCGTGCGGGGAGCCCGGCTGGCGGTCCTCGCGCTGCTGCTGGTCGCCATCGGCGGCGCGTTCGCCGGCGCCCTGTGGCTTGACAGGAGCATCACCGCCCCCCTCCAAGTTGCCGTAGCTACCGCCGCGCGCATCGCGCAACGCGACCTGACCGCCAAGGTCGAGGGCGACGATGCGGCGGAAACGGGTCGGCTCATGGCCGCCATCGGCAGCATGTTACAGCATCTGCGGGACGTGGTGACCCGTACCAGTGACATATCCAGCGGCATCGCCGCGTCGTCGTGCCTGCTGCAGCGCAGTTCCGAGCAGATGGCGAGCGGCGCCGAGCAGGTCGCATGCCAGGCCCAGACCGTGGCGACGGCAAGCGAGCAGATGTCGGCCACCTCCAACGAGATCGCGCTCAACTGTCACGAGGCGGCCAGAAACTCCAAACAGGCCAGCAACGCAGCTGAGACCGGTGCACAAGTGGTGGCGCAGACGGTCGAGGTGATGAACCGGATCGCCGACCGGGTCAATGCCACCTCCCATACCGTGGAAAGCCTCGGCGAGCGTTCCGACCAGATCGGCGCCATCGTCGGGACCATCGAGGACATCGCCGACCAGACCAACCTGCTTGCGCTCAACGCCGCCATAGAGGCGGCCCGAGCCGGTGAGCAGGGACGCGGCTTCGCGGTGGTCGCCGACGAGGTGCGCGCCCTGGCTGAACGGACCACGAAGGCGACGCGGGAAATCGGGGAAATGATCAAGGCGATTCAAGGGGAAACCAAGGGGGCGGTGTTGGCGATGGAAGAAGGAGTGCGCGAGGTGCAGCAGGGGACGGAGGAAGCGGCCAAGTCCGGGGCTGCGCTGCAGGAGATCCTGGACCAGATCAACGCGGTCAGCATGCAGGTCAACCAGATCGCGACGGCGGCGGAGGAGCAGACGGCCACCATCAGCGAGATCACCGGCAACATAACGAGGATCTCAGAGATCGTGCAGCTCACGGTCCAGGGGTCCCACGACTCATCGATGGCCGCCGCCGAACTGGCGGGGCTCTCGGACGATCTGGGCACGCTGGTGACCCAGTTCAAGATGGCATAGGAGATCAGGGCGGAGTTGCGGCATCCCTGTCTTGGGCAACCGCAGTTCCACCCCACGCAGAAAGGCCTTACCGCTTCATCAGTCCGAGCTTGGAGAGCACGTTGAAGAGCCCCTCCTTGGAAACCGGCTTCACCAGGTAGGCCGCCGACTGCGCGTTGCAGAAGGACTCCATGGCGTCGTTGGAGGAGTTCAGCGCGGTCAGCATGACGATGTTCACCCGCTTGGCAGGCTTTTGTTCCTTCTCTATATGCCTGATCGCCTTGGCCGCGTCGTGGCCGCTCATTCCGGGCATCATGATGTCCATGATCACCAGGTCGAACGGTTCGTCTGATGCCAACGCGGCGTTATATTTTTCGAGAGCCTCCATGCCGCTGCTGGCCTGGTGACAGTCCGCCGTCGCGCTGAGCAAGGTGGCGACAAAGTCACGACAAAAAGCCTCGTCATCTACTATCAAGCACTTCATAGCTCTCCCCCAGTTTTGGTGTGGTTTTGGTGCTGTCAGGCTTCCCGTTGGGAGTGTCGCGTCCGGCAGCACTTTTTCCTATCGGCTCATGAAGACCTTTCTTTAGCGTCATAATGAAAAAAACGGCGGGGCGAGGACACTTCGATTCGGGGCCGGCACAGACGCGGGACAGAGGGTGGATGGGCGGGGGGTGGTTTTGAAGGAAAGCCGGGAAGAGCACTAAGAGGCGGGGCAGGCCGAAAGGCCTGCCCCTTTTCTATTTACATGAGCAGGCGCACCGGGTTTTCCAGCACGTCCCGCAGTTCGACGAGGAACTGCGCCGCGTAGGCACCGTCGACCACGCGGTGGTCCGCGGAGAGGGTGACCTTCATCACCTTTGCGCTCGCCAAAACGCCAGCGCGGAGCACCGGAACGTCGACCACTGCCCCGACCGCGAGCACCCCCGCCTGGGTTGGAGGGATGACGGCGCTGAAGCTGCTCACCTCGAACATGCCGAGGTTGGACACGGAGAAGGTCCCGCCGCTCATCTCCTGCTCGGTGAGGGCGCCGGACCTGGCCCGCTGCACCAGCCGGTCGGCCTCCTGGGCGATTCCCGGAAGGGAAAGATCCTGGCAGCCATGGATCACCGGCATGAGCACCCCCTCGGGTACCCCCACCGCCACGCTGACGTTCACCTCCCCGTGGAACTGCAACCCCTCCTGGGCGAAGCACGCGTTCAGCTGCGGGAACTTGGTCAACGCCAGCGCGACCCCCTTGACGATGATGTCATTGACGGTGACCCGCACCCCCCCCTGCTTCAACTGGCGCCGAACCGACTCCGCCTCGTCCATGGCGATGTCCATGGTGACCGTGAAGTGCGGGATGTGCGCCCACGACTCGGCGACGGTCTTGGCCACGGCCGCCCGGAGTCTGGACATCTCCTTCACCTCCTGCACCAGTCTCGGTCCCTGGGCCCGCGATCCCGCCTGAGGCTGCGGCTGAGCCTGCCCTTGGGGCTGCTCGTGCGCCTGTGCCGGACGCGCGGTCTCGACAGCTCCCGAAGGTTTGCGCCCCTCCCCTTCCAAGTCCTGGAGCAGGATGCGCCCCTCTGGGCCGCTCCCCTGGACCTGGGCCAAGTCGATCCCCAGTTCCCTGGCCCTGCGGCGCACAACCGGCGCGGCCCGTTCTCTCCCCGGGGGTGCCGTTTCCGGAGCGGGTCCACCGGGAGAGGGAGCCCCGGTCTGTATATATTGTTTGGCGGCGCCGGGCAACTCGGTCGCCGGTTGGGTCGTTTCCTCACCGGGTACAGGAGGCGCGGCCGGGGCCTGGTGTTCACCCTCCTGAACGGCGAGATCCTCCGCCCGGGCCGGCTCAATGGTGGAGGCGGCGCCTCCCTGCTCGGCGCCCGCATCGGCCTCCCGGGGCGCTCCTGTTCCCTGCCCACGCACCGTTTCCAGCGTCTCCCCTTTCGCCGGTGGCCCAGCGGCGGTCTCACTACCGGCCGCTGACTGCTGCCCCGCTTCCGGCTGGCCCGCTTCCGGCTGGCCCGCTTCCTGCTGCCCCGCTTCCTGCTGCCCCGCTTCCTGCTGGCCCGCTTCCGGCTGCTGCGCCGCCGCCTCGGTTGGAGCGCCCGGCGTGCCGCCAGCCTTTTCTCCAGCCTTGCCGACCAGAGCTATGACCGTCCCCACCTGCACCATTTCGCCAGGCTGCACCCTGATCTCCAGCAGCACCCCCGGCACAAAGGCCTCCAGTTCCATGTTCGCCTTGTCGGTTTCCACCTCGGCGATCACCTCCCCGCGGCGCACCTCATCCCCTACCCGCTTCTTCCAACTGACCAGCCTCCCCTCGGTCATGGTATCGGAGAGTTTAGGCATGACGATCTCGTTCATGGCGGCTCCTCAGTACGGTTCGTTAAGAAGGTCGCGTACGCCCTGCACGATCCCCTCCAGCTGCGGGATGCAGAGCTTCTCGATCTTTCGGGAATAGGGCATCGGCACGTCGAGTCCGGAGACGCGGCGCACCGGCGCCAGCAGCGTGTCGAAGCACCCCTCGTAGATGCGGGAGGCGATGTCGCCGCCAAGGCCCGCGCTCCTCCAGCACTCCTCGATCACCATGGCGCGACCGGTTTTGCGCACGGAGGCGAGCACCGTCTCCATGTCCAGCGGCACCAGCGTGCGCAGGTCGATCACCTCGCAGGAGATCTCGTCCTTTTCCAGCTGCTGGGCGGCCTGCAGGGCCAGGGTGGACATCCTGCCATAGCCGACCAGGGTCACCTGCCCCCCCTCCCTCATGACGGATGCCTTGCCGAAGGGGACCAGGAACTCCGGATCGTCCGGCACCTCCCCCTTGCTGTTGTAGAGGAGCTCATGCTCAAGAAAGATGACCGGGTTGTCGTCGCGGATCGAACTTTTCAGGAGCCCCTTGGCGTCGGCCGGCGTCGCGGGATAGGCGACCAGCATGCCCGGGCAGTGCATGAAGTAGCTCTCGAGGCTCTGCGAGTGCTGGGCGCCCAGTTGGCTTCCCCCGCCGCCAGGCATACGCACCACCATGGGAACCTTGGTCTGGCCGCCGAACATGTAGCGCACCTTGGCCATGTGGTTCACGATCTGGTCCATGGCGAGCAGCGCGAAGTTCACCGTCATCAGCTCCGCCACCGGGCGGACCCCACCCATGGCGGCGCCCACGGCGACCCCGACGATGGTATTCTCGGAGATGGGGCAGTCACGTACCCGCAACTCCCCGAACTCCGACAAAAGCCCCCGCGTCACCTTGAAGGCCCCCTCGTACAGCGCCACATCCTCGCCGTAGGTGACGACCGTCTTGTCGCGCCGCATCTCTTCTTTCAACGCCAAATTGATGGCGTCACGGTAGGTCATCTCAGACATAAACTTTCTCCAATCCAACCCAAAGTAATTATACACTGTGATATCAGCTGGTTGACCTGATTATTTCAAGACCACAAAACTGCTTTGGGGCAAAAGCAACCTCTGAAGCAACCTTTATTCGAGGTGCACACCCCACGTTTTCCGGTTTCCAAGCTTATCAAAACGGCTCGCAAACACAACGCGAGGCAAGGTATTCACACCATATTACGACTGCAAGCACGGTCTAGGCTGCCACCGCTTCCAGCCATATCCTCCGCAGGCCGGCCCCGCTCATCGGCGGCGAAGCCGGCCAAACCCGGTTCGGCTTAAAGCCGCTCCCGGCCGAGCACCCACGCCTCGACCTCGGAGAGACGCCACCCAACCGAGCCTCTCCCAAGCCTCACCCTGGCAGGGAACAGCCCAGCCTTTTCCAGCCTCCACTGGGTGCTGTAGCTTAACCCCGTCAGATTCAACAGTTCCTTGCGCCTGATGACCTTGAAAGACGTGTTCATCCGCCACCTCCCCCGGCCAGAAAGCAGCCATCCGAATTAACATCTCTCAATATCGAGGCAACATCGGTGCCAAAAATTAGTCAATTCTAAAAAAAGCATAACAGTGCAGAATTACATGATCTTTCAGAACAAACCCAGATCCGCCACGTGGGAGGCTAAGGTCTAGGAATGCACAGGCAGGCGCAGCAACACCGAAAAGTAATGTGAAGTAATGGAGTTGCAGTTGAACAGAGGAGATCAGCATTTGAACAAGTCAGATATCGGCCGGGGCGCCATCGCCGAACTTGCCACGGACCAGAGACGAAGGGGTGGATCAAGATGCTCGGGCACTGACCGCGAGAAGCAGGCAAAAGGGGAAGAAGCGGGGCCCTGCTAAAACAAAGCCGGTTCGGAGGGGGGCGGCGCAGCACAGGCGCAGCCGTCCCACACAGAACGGGCTGGGACCGCTCAAGCTGCCGGCGTTTTTGCCGGCTGCTTTGGTCCAAAACGCAAAGTCATTTGGGGTCATCGCCGGGGACTCCAAGCCAGGCCCGGAACTTCTTTTGCTTCTCCGGGGGCTGCTGGGCAATCCTCTTCTCCACCATGCGCCCCCAAAGCTCGTACTGTTTCGCCTCGTCCATCTGCTCCAATTTCCCGTTCAACGTGCAGCGCACCATCATCGATCCGATCAACCCCATGGCGACCGCGCAAAGGGCGAAGTCGCGCAGCCAAAACCACGTCCACCTGTACACCTCCCGGCCCATCTCGTTAACCTTGACAGTCGCATTTACTATCTCCATCTCGAGCTGGGCAAAGGTCTGCCTGACCACCTGCTGCGCCACCTGCTCGAAGGCCTCACGCATCTGCTGGGGCATCCTCTGCTGAGAATAATCGTTGAAGAAGGCGAGGATGCGCTTGCCGTTATCCTGTGCGGCGTTTGCGGCGGCTGCGGCGCACTTCACATCCGCCATCACCGTCTCCACCGTGCGCTGCATCTGTTCCAGGTGTTTCTGCATCATCTCCGGGGAGAACTCGCCTTCCCGCACCTTGGGAACCTTGGTTCCTGATGCCTCCAGGAGTCTGTCCTTAGGGGTCTTGTCCGTCATGGCTTCACCTCTCCCTGAGCGCCTTGAACACGGCCTCGATCGCCTCCGTGAGCGCGTCGATCTGCTCCCGGGTGGAAAGCAGCGGGAAGATTTTCGACAGGGTCTGCACCAGGTTTGTCACGTCCTCCTGGAGCCGGGCGTTGTCCTCCCTGAGGGCCGCGACCTCGTCGCGCAGTTCCGAAATCCCCGCCCGCTCGCTCCTGACTTTCGTGCAAACCTGAGGGAGCTTTTCGCCGATGCAGGCGCGGACCAGGTCGGAAATGGTGACCGTTTCGCCACAGGTCTCGCTCAATTTACCGGCCTCTAGGTGCAGCTTTTTCGAGGTTTCCGGTGCCAGGCGCAGGCTGATTGTTTCCATCTTTGCACCTCCAATCCAAGGTCACACTGTGTATTATGCCGAATCATTAAGGATTGCATAGGGTTAAGCATATTTGTGCTACCAACCCGCATACGACTGTCATACGCGCAGCGACTGGTGATCGCGCCGAAAGGATGATCCGGCGCCGCAGCTTTAGCTGCGTGAGGTGTGAAAGGAAAATCAGCCGAGCGAAGCGAGGCCCGCCTGACCGCTGCCTGCACCAAGGTAAAGCACGCCGCAACTGCGCCCGAACGTCCCAGCGCCTACATCTTTATCCCCATGCCGGGAAGCTTCGGGAGCTTCAACTCCAACTGCCGCTCCACCACCTTCTGCACCACCCGGACCTGCAGCACCTGCTCCGGAATCCTCAGCCCAGGAGCACGCACCAGCGGGACGACATGCTCGAGTGACGGAGCCCGGCGCACACCGTCCCCACGCTTCAGCATGACCCGCTCAAGATCACGGATGCTCCTGTGCAGATCGTGCGCGGGTTCGGTGATCTCCCTTTGCTGCGCGCGCGTGATCTGCCGCACCGGTTCTCTCGTCTTGTCGAGCGTCGAGCTCTTGCGGTCGACTAACTCCACCGACCTCCCGAGCTCCTCAATGGAATTGGTAAAGACGCGGGCCGCGAATCGTGCCCGGGTGACGGCGACGTTGAGCGCGTTGTAGCTCATACGCCCATAGGTTTCCCCGAGCTCGTGTCCCGGTTCCAGGTCCATCCCTTTCTTTCGTTGCACCGGCGCGTACAGGATGGAGTGCTCCACGGTCGCCCCCTGACTTTTCTGGATGGTGAGGGCGTAGGCGTGATCAACGTGCCGGTAGGTCTTCAGGTCGAGCGTCACCTCGCGCCCCTCCAGATCGACCCGCATCCGCCCCGTGGCATCGATCTCCCGCACCACCCCGAGCGAGCCGTTTTGCACCCCCAGACCCCGGTAGTTTTTCAGCGTGACGATCCGGTCGCCAACGGAAAAGTTGCGCTCCTCCTCCCGCAGAAGGGTGGTCCTCCCCGGTAGCTCGGCCGCGGAAAAATCCTTCACCACCTCGCGGACCACCTTGCGCCGTTGCCGGTCCAGGGTCTCGAAGGACAAATCGACCCGCACCCGGTTACGCTCCCGGTCGAGTCCGACCACCTTTCCCTCGGCGTGCAGCCGAGCTCCCCAGGCGACGGTCCTCCCGTCCTCGGTCCGCTCGCCGGAAAAGTGCAGCGTGTCCCCGAGCTGGTACCCTTCGACGGTGAGACCCTGGCGCACCGGTGTGAGTACCGGAAAGCTCCTCCCTTCCTCGATCTCGCGTCCCGCGACGCGTGCCTTGCGAATATCACGGTTCAGATCCCTGCGCGCCTCGTTGGTCGTGGTGACGAGGAGCACCTGCTGCGTCTCCCCCGCCGCCGCCCGCTCGGGCATGCGCGACAGCTTCCGACTCTCCTCCAGGTAGTGCTCCACGGCGGCCCGGCGCAGCTCCAAGGGGTCGGCTATTTCCTGCACCTCCTGGCGCCTCTCAAGAGAGTGGAGCGCCTCCCGGGCGTTCACGGCAAGCTCGCGATCCTCCCGGTTCAGCCCCTTCGCGATTTCCAAAAGCCCGGGGTCCCGCTGCCTGAGGATCTCGGTCAGGTGCGCGTAGTCGACCTCCTCTTTGAGACCCAGCTCCCGCACCTGGCGCAGCAGGTCCCCCGCCTGGATCCCCTGCATCTGCTTCGAGTCTCCCAAAAGATGAAGCTTTACCCGAATGCCCCTTTGCCGCAGCTCATCGGCCACGTCGAGCAGACGCTCCGCCTGCCTCGCTCCCAGAAAGCCCGCCTCGTCCACCCGGAGCACCACCTGGGTCTCCCGCCCCTCTGGGATGAGGATTTTTTCACCCGCGACCACTAGCATGGGCGGCTCGCCGTTCGCCCTCTGTAGGGCAAATTTGGAAGCCGGATTTGCATTTTCAAAACTTTCGAGGGTGAGGGCGGGCCTCCCGGTGGCAAAGGACAACTCCCGGGCCGCCTTTCCGGTATAGGAGAGGTTGACAGAAAGATGCTCCCTCCCCTCGGGACGTAATACCTCCTCGTTGAACCGCTCGACGATCTCAAGGGTCGAGGTCTTGGCGGTCCCGGGGTCCCCGATGGTGAGTGCGACGCTCCGGCTCCCGGTCAGTTCCAGGTGAACCTCGGCTATCTGTCCGGCCGTCAGCCGGACGCCCCTTTCCTCCTGCCAAAGCTCCAGGTACGCCTCGACCTCCGGGACCCGCGCGACACTCTGAAAGGGAGGAAATTCCCTGATCCGCTCCAGGTTCCGGGACTCGAGCGCCAGCATCTCCCGGGTGGTGTAGAATTCCCGTCCTCTCGTGTCCCGCCCGAGCCGTAGCACCCCGTCCGTCCCGCCGTCGATGGCGAGGTTCAGCTCCGAAAGCGAGTGCTCCCCCCCGGAGATGAGCACCGTCTGGTCCAGAAGACGCGCCCGGTCCAGCACGGCCTCGCGCTCGGTCAGATCCCGGACCGCCAGCTCCACCACATGTGAGGCTTCAGGAGCAGTGTGGGAGACCGGAACCTCCCTGCCCCATTCCAGATCCCGCCTGACCTGAAGAAAAGAGGTGCCGCACTCCTCGAAACCCTGCTCGAAGATCCGGGTCACCTCCTCCCTGCTGATGCTGCGCTTCGAGTCCCGGCTTTCCAGCGCCGCCATCTCGTAGAGCCGGGCGTGAGGAACCTCGGCAAACCTCCCCTCCGACCTCCAGAGCTCCACCTGCTCCTCGATGGCCTGGCGCCGGGAGGAGAAGTGCTCGACCAGGAGTGGGTCGATCCCCTTCAGCTCGATGAACATCTGCGCGCGGTCCCGGACCTCCACCTCGAAGCCCCGCTCCGAAAGCTCACGGGCGAGCGCCTGCCGGTACAAGAGCCCCAGCGACTTCTGGTCCTGGAAGATGGCCCTGGGCTCGTTCGCTCGGAAGATCCCGTCCCCGACGTGCACCGCGTTCACCACGAAGACGTGAGAGTGCAGTTGCGGGTCGACGTTGCGGGAGGTGGCGTGGTCGAACTTGGCCGCAACCATCTCGCCGCACCTGATCCCCTCGGAGCTGCGGAAATGGCAGTAGTGCTCCTCCATGTGCGAGAGGACCGACTCCACCGCCGCGTCGTGCGCCTCCCTGACTTGGTCGATACCTGCTGCATAGGCGATGGAGACCGACTTGGGGGCGGAAAAGGTGCAGTCGTTGCCGGCGCGGCGGGTCTCAATAATGAAACCGCTCTCCGGGTCTCGGGTCAGCTTGGGAGCGACGATCCGGTTCCCCTCCGGATCCTCCCCTCGGCAGAGCGCCCGGAATTCCTCTTCCCCGACCGGGCCGTCGAGTCCCAGCGCCTTCGCCCCCCGCCCATACCAGTGGCTCGCCCCCTCGTTCTCGGTGCCCCGCAGGTAGTAGTCCTCCCGGGAGAAATACCCGCCGGCCTGCCCTGCAGCCATCCCCGGTGATACCGATATCATCGCCAGACCTCCCGCCCCCGCTCCAAAAGCTGGTAGAGTTTACTCCAAAGACCCATACGGCATTGGCGCATTCTAACAAAAAACGAAGACTTTCCAATAGGCGCCGCAGGAACAGATTCTTATTGTTATTCATTAACCTTACATGCTATGCTGCGCCCGCCAGGGGGAGGTATGAAATCGCGCCTGAATCTCAAGCCCGGGCAGAGAGGAACCAAACGTCTGGTGGAAAAGTACGGCGCTGCGCTGCTCTACGTCCGGTATCGTTACGACGAGGAGCGCGGCGTCAGGCTGAAAACGGTGGAAATCGTCGTGGAGGAAAAGCCGTGGCGCCCCCCTGCCCGTTTCCGTGAGGAGGAGATGGTGAAGGTGATGGTTGGGTATTCCGAACAAGCCCTTCGGGCCAAGCTGAAAGCCGCAGGTGGCAGATGGAATGCGATGGATAAGGTCTGGCAGGTTCGTTACGGCGCCATTCGCGGCACGGATTTGGAGTGCAGGATCCTCGACGAGACCAGATAGCTTGGCAGGTAAATGCATCCTGAACAAGATGCAAATAATGCATCCTCACCAGGATGCTTATATCCCATATAAGATGCCGGCATCCCAAATGAGATGCTTTGTGTAACTGCCTAATAAGTAGTTGGACGACGAGAAATATATGGACTCTGGCATAATCTTGGACTTTGCAGAAAATCGACGAGTCAATGCACCCTACGTCGTTGTCGAGGACGGCTGTGGTCCAGATGCCCAGTCCCACGCCAATATAGAGTTCTTCAAGACCCAACTAGTAGATAAATGCATTTTCTGCCACGCTTCACTGTCACAACCATATTACCGACCTCCCGGTGGCCTTGGGGTAGAGACAATTGTGCAAGAGTGTCCGAACTGCGGTTGGTGGCAGTTGAAACAAGAATTTAGTAGTCCTGGCGGCTGTATGGACGAGGTGGTCTCTAAAGGATTCTTTCTGAATGGCATAGTAAGGCGCTTCGACGCGTCGGACAAACAGCTTCCATTGAATGTTCTATTACAAGAAGTCAACAAGAGAAAAGACATTCTGTATCGAATCGCGCCAAAGAAAATGGAAGAGTTAGTTGCCCATGTTTTTTCTCAATTCTATTCAACAGAAGTTATCCACTGTGGACAGTCTCACGACGGAGGAGTTGACCTAATTCTTGTGGCGGCAGATGAACCAACACTGGTACAAGTTAAACGCCGCGAGACACCATCTCACGTGGAAGCCGTATCCACAGTACGGGAGTTCCTCGGCGCAGTCATGCTCAACAGTAGCCAACAGGCAATTTTAGTCTCGACCGCAGATCATTTCTCAAGGGAGGCCAGTGAAGCTGCTCTGAAGGCAGAGGACCTTTCTCTTTTAAACCGGTTCGAACTGGTTGACTTCAAGCGTTTTGTTCAGATGCTGCATGCGACAGGCTCAGAGGATAATAAACCATGGGCAAAATTCCTCAATTCTTATTGGTAACTGTCTAACAATATACGGTATCGCGCCTAAACACTGTCACACATGAAGTGAGTGTCCCAACCAAGGCTTAGGACCGGCCAAAACCGCCGGTCAAAGCCATGCGCCGTTGGCCTATAGGGAAATTTTGCACATTGAAACTCAAAGCAACTCTAAAGAAACTATCGTACTGGTGTGGAATGGCCAAAGAGTTTGATTACGTCCATGAACGGGATGTATTGGGTTACATTTTGTACCGGATGGGACTAGTGTCTGATTACCTTACCGACCGAATGAAGAAGAAGGAATTTGACTCTACAGCCACTCTTTATTGTAAGTTTGTATTGACAGCTTTCTCACTGTATAGATTACTCCCTGAAGATGATAAACCTCGCGCAAAAACATCAGCGGATGTCGCCACCATAGCATCACTAGGTCGTAATCTTATTGAAATCTTCAACCTTTTTTATTATTTACACCTAGACAAGATTACTGGAGTTGAGCGGGAGTTTAGACTGATGTGTTCCATTTATCACGGCCACCAAGAACATCATAAGGTAGGCGTGAAAATGGAAATTGACTCAGAGAGACTGGAGTCGAACAAGTTAAAATTAGATAAACATCAAAAAGCTATTTTTAGTCACCCATTTTTTCAGAACCTTAGCAAAAAACAACAAAATGATATGATCAATGGCAAATCCAGTACGTACATTAACAGGGTAGATATCACAAAAAATTACACAGATAATTACAAACTGATTGATGCACTATACAAGGTGATGTCAAACCATGTTCACACAGGTGTTTACGGCCTTTCTCTTACATTTGATGATTCAGAATACGGTTGCGATAATTCCAGAAATCGAAAATATATAGCGAATACATTGTACCTGGTAAATTACTACGCTGGGATGATGGCATACTCAATACTAGAGCAGCACCCTGAGTGGAGTGACAACGTTCCAGACAGAGATTCTAAACTAATTCATCAGCTGCTCGAGCGCTTTTGAGGAAAGGTAACAATCGGGTCACGACCTCGCAAGGGTCTGTCCTTGAAAGTTTAAAAACAGAAATGAATGCCTAACAAGGCCAGTGGACCCGGTCGCGATAAACCTGCGCCGGGTCACCGGCCGAGCCGTTAGGAATGCTTCGGCACCAGTTTTATCTCAAGCTTACAATTAACTGCGGCAGCGTACTTGCGAAGCATCTCCAGTGAGGGAGAATGGCGACGAGATCCCAGCGATGCTTCAACCCTCGCCAGGGATGGCTGTGAAACACCCATCTTGGCCGCAACCTGCTCTTGGGTCAGTCCCGCCTGTTTTCGTGCCGATAGCAGCGCATCCAGTGCGGCAAATTCATCGTCCAGAGCGTCCAACGCCTTTTTGAAATCAGGGCTTTGAAGCTCTTTTTCGAGTTTTTTCTCGGGGTGGTACGCCACCGGTTTATAGCTCATGAGTTATCACCTCCTTCAGCCTGGTAAGGGCTATCTCGAGTTGCCGTTTGGGCGTCTTGTCCGTCTTTTTGATGAAACTGTGAAGAATAACGATCTTCCGCCCGACCATGGTGCAGAAAAAAGCCCTTCCGATTCCCTCTTCCGCCTTGGCGCGGATCTCGAAGAGTCCGTTGCCCAGGGCCCGGGTGTGTGGCATGCCAAGATTTGGCCCATATTGTTCCATCCGTACGGTCAATGCTCGAAATCGAGCACGCAAGCCAACAGGCCAGGCGTCAAGCTCGGCCTCGACTTCTACGTTGTAAAAAAATAGCCGGAACCCCATAAAAATATATCATCCTTGTTATAAAGTAAAGTACTATGAACAGGGCACTATCGCACGCTGAGGCCGGGACTCTTCCGTTCATGGCATAAGGGAGGTGCCTATTGAAATTACCTTTCCACTTTCACCGGTAACGATCCGCTCCAGCTCCCGGGACCACCGCTCTAAAGCACGCTGTTTTTCCTTATCGTAGGAGTAAAGGTCGTAGGTCCCTTCGACGGTCGGCATGGTGTGGTTCAGGACGGCCTCCCGATGCTCGCGCAGGACCCCGATACGGGGCATGTGAGTGGCGACCGTGCGTCTGAGGTCGTGCGGGGTGAAGGGGGGAATCCCGAAAGTTCCCTCTTCACAGTGGGTTTTCACGGCATTGGTGGCCGTGATGCGCCCTATCGGCTTTTCGGCGTCGTTACGGCCCGGAAAGATGTAGCCGGTGGAGTTGCCGATCAGGCTCTTGGCTAGCGGCGTCAGAAAGACCCGGTGTGCCTTCTTGTTTTTAGAGCGTTCCGATGGAATGGTCCACCAGTCGCCGTCGATCTCGCGGGCGTGCATCCCGGAAATTTCCCCTGGGCGCTGCCCGGTGACCAGGATCAGCTTCAGCACCCGCCTGGTCTTGTCCTCGATTGGCAGTGACTCCAGCTTGTCCCAAAAGGTTTTGATCTCTGTAACTGAAAGGGTCCGGTCCCTGCGGACGATGGCGCTTAGCGGCCTTACTCCCAGGAAGGGGTTGTCACGGGCGTCCAGGATGTCACGCTCCACGGCGAAGTTGAACATCTTGCGGCTGACCATCAATAGGACATTGGAGGTGGCAGGCGCGCCTCGCTCGACCACCCCTTCCAAGAGCAGAATCACGTCCCTCTTCCGAACGTCGTTGACTTTCAATTTTCCCCAAAGCGGTAGCAGCTCCTTCCTCAGCAGCCGCTCGTCCGTCTTCCAGGATCGCTTCTTCGGCTTGGCGTGCTTGGTGAGGTATTCCTCGACCAGCGTCTTGACCGTGGGCACAACCTCCCTAATCGGCTTTGCCCCGGGGTCCTTCCCGTTTTTCCAGACCTCCCACATCTTATGGTACTTGCTCTTGGCATCGCCCAAGGAGACACCAGGGTAGTTGCCCAAGGAGATGTAGCGTCTCATGCCGTCGATAGAGTAAATGAACATCCAGCTCTTCACTCCTGAAGGATAGACGCAGATGGCGAAACCATTTCCCTCCCTGAGGTAAAACTTTTTTTCCTTCGGCTTCAGATTCCTGATCATCATGTCGGTGAACTTCATCGGTATCCTCCTGCCGGGTAAGGTTGCTCCATTCTTCAAGCAACCTCAAAGCAACCTTTTTTATCCCGATAGCGGGTGGTTTGCCCTGATTTGGCATGAAAGACACTCTAGCACCGAAATCCGTTTTTACCAAGTTATTTCAACACTTAAACTACATTTTTGACACATCCTGAAACGGGTTGAAAATTAGTTATCACCAATAGGTCGTTTCAGACATAGATATCCTCCCAGACCTCGGCGTCCTCGGGCCAGGGGGACTCCTCGGCAAAGCGGACGCTTTCCTCGACCCTGGTCAGGCAGCGTTTGGTGATCTCGTCGAGCCGCTCTTTGGTAGCGATCCCCTCTTCCAGGAGCCGGCGCGACAGGTTGACGATCGGGTCGCGGCTTTTCCAGACATCGGTCTCGGAGGAACTGCGGTACTTGGCGGGGTCGGACATGGAATGTCCGCGGAAGCGGTAGGTGACGGCCTCGATGAAGTACGGGCGCTGCCGCTCCCTGACCCACTCGGCGGCACGCTTGGTGGCCTGGTACATGGCGATCACGTCCATGCCGTCCACCTTCTCGCTGGGTATGTCGTAGCCGCAGGTGCGCCGGTGCAGCGCCGCCTGGGCGGAGGCCCGGTGCACCTCGGTACCGATGCCGTAGAAGTTGTTCTCGCAGAGGAACAGAACCGGGAGGTCCCAAAGACGGGACCAGTTCAACGACTCGTGGAAGGTCCCCTGGTTCATGGACCCGTCGCCGAAGAAACAGGCCGTGACGCGGTCCTCCTCGAGCAGTTGGCTCGCCCAGGCGAGCCCGGTGGCGATGGGAAACTGGCCGCCGACAATGGCGTAGCCACCCATGAAGTTGAACTGCGGCGCGAAGAGGTGCATGGAGCCCCCCTTCCCCTTGCAAAGCCCGGTCCCCTTGCCGAACAGTTCCGCCATCACCTTCTTGGGGTCGGCGCCGCGCACGATGGCCTGGGCGTGGTCGCGGTAGGCGGATAGGATGTAGTCCTTTGGCTGCAGCGCGGCCGTGCACCCCACCGCGACCGCCTCCTGTCCGGAATACAGGTGCAGGAAGCCGGTGATGTGCCCCTTGGAGTACTGCTCGGCGCAGCTCTCCTCGAACTCGCGGCAGAGTACCATCTGCTCGTAGAAGCCGAGCAGTTCCTCATCGGAGAGCAACTCTCTCAGAGTATCAGCCATGGTTCTCCTCCTTTACCGAATTGAGCAGCCCCCCCGCCACCAGTTCGCGGCGCTCGCGCTCAGATGCGTGCAACAGGGTCACGATCTGGGCGCCGCCGACCTGGATGGGGATTTCGGTGGCGCCGCTCTGGGTCAACTCCCGCAGGCGCGGGATGGTGATACGGTCCCCCTGTTTGATGCGATCGTAGTCGGCGGGGTCCTTGAAGACCAGGGGGAGGATGCCGAAGTTGATCAGGTTGGAGCGGTGGATCCTGGCGAAGCTCTTGGCGATCTTCACCCTGATGCCGAGGTAGCGCGGCGCCAGCGCGGCATGCTCGCGCGACGACCCCTGGCCGTAGTTCTCGCCCCCCACCACGGCGCCGTCCCCCTTCTCGGCCGCACGCTCCGCGAACTCCGGGTCCGCCTGCTCAAAGACGAACTTGCTGATGGCCGGAATGTTGCTACGGAACGGGAGCACCTTGTTTCCCGCCGGCATGATGGTGTCGGTGGAGATGTTGTCCCCGACCTTGATGATCACCTCGACGTCGAGCTGGTCCGGCAGCGCTGGGAATTCGGGGAACGGGACGATATTTGGCCCGGTGACGATCTCCACCAAGCCGCCGTCTTCGGGGGGAGGCTGGATGCCCGAGTCGTCCACCAGGTAGCGATCGGGGTTCTTCACGTCCGGCCAGGGGAGCAGCTCCGAGAGCTTGCGCGGATCGGTGACCACGCCGAAGACGCCGGCCGCGGCGGCGGTTTCCGGGGAGCAGAGGTAGACCCGGTCCTCCTTGGTGCCGCTGCGTCCCGGGAAATTGCGCGGGAAAGTCCGCAGCGAGACCTGGTTGGTGCCGGGGGCCTGCCCCATGCCGATGCAGCCGAGACAACCCGGCTGGTGCACCTGCCCCCCCGCCAGCAGCAGCATCATGAAACCGCCGTGTGCCACCACGTTCTCGAGCACCTGCCGGCTGCCGGGGTTGATGTGGAAGGAAAGCCCGGGGGCGATGCGGCGCCCGTCCAGGACGCGGCAGACGGTCATCAGGTCGCGGAAGGAGGAGTTGACCGAACTTCCCACGATGACCTGGTCCACCTTGAGCCCCTCGATCTCGGCAACCGGCACCACGTTGTCCGGCGACGACGGGCAGGCGATCAGCGGCACCACCTGGGAGAGGTCGATCTCGTCGTACTCGTCGTAGGTAGCATCGGCATCAGGCAACAGTTCGCGCCAGACCTCGCCGCGCCCCTGAGCTTCCAAAAAGGCCCGCGTGTTCTCGTCGCTTTGGAATACCGTCGAGGTCGCGCCCAGTTCCGCCCCCATGTTGCCGATGGTGGCTCGGTCGGTGGCCGAAAGGGTGGCGACGCCGGGGCCGTAGTACTCCATGATCTTCCCTACCCCCCCCTTTACGGTGTGGCGCCTGAGCAGTTCCAGGATAACGTCCTTCCCCGACACCCAGGGTTGCAACCTCCCGGTCAGCTTGACCCCGAAGATCTTGGGGCACGTGAGATGAAAGGGATACCCCGCCATGGCAAGCGCCACGTCCAGCCCCCCCGCTCCGATGGCGAGCTGTCCCATCCCGGCAGCGGTGGGGGTGTGCGAGTCTGCCCCAAGGAGCGTGGTGCCGGGGACACCGAAACGCTCCAGGTGCACCTGGTGCGAGACGCCGTTGCCCGGCTTGGAGAGGTAAACCCCGAACTTCTGCGCCGCCGTGGCCAGGAAGGCGTGGTCGTCCGCGTTCTTGTTGTCGGTCTGCAGCAGGTTGTGGTCGACGTACTGCGCCGCCAGCCCCACCTTGACCCTGGGGATGCCGGTGGCCATGAATTCAAGCATCGCCATGGTGCCGGTGGCGTCCTGCAAGAGGGTCTGGTCGATCCGGATGGCGATCTCCCGCCCCGGGACCAGTTCCCCTTCCACCAGGTGTTCCTTCAATATCTTTCTAGCCAGATTGTCTCCCATCTTAGCCTCCTAAAACCGCGGCCCTTGCCGCGGCAGGGAACTGGCCCCGCAGGTGCCTGTCCCCCTGATCAGCCGATGCTGGAGTGCTCCAGGATTTCCTTCAGTACGACTGCATTGTTGTGCTCCTCGTCCCTCGCGGCATAGAGCAGGGTCAGCGTGCCGCGCGCAGCGACCCCGGCAAGCTCCTTGAGCAGCGACTCCTGACCCGCCAACTCTTGGCGGTACCGATCCCGGAACTCCCGCCATTTCTCAGGTTCGTGTCCGAACCAGCGGCGCAACTCGTCCGAGGGGGCGAGCTCCTTCTCCCAGCGGTCCAGGCGCGCCTTCTCCTTGGAGAGCCCCCGGGGCCAAAGCCGGTCCACCAGGATGCGCAGGCCGTCCGAAGCCGCCGGCTCGTCGTATATCCGCTTCAGCCGCACCATGGCGTCACGCCGAGAACGGGTGCAGTCCCGCCATGACCCGCTGCAGGCTCTGCTTCACCGTGTAGGAGAGATCGTTGAGCTGGCTGTTGCCAACCAGGGCCAGTCCGGCCACGGGGTCCATGACCATGACCACGGTGCGGGATTCGCTCACCGAGTAGACCGCGACGTTGCAGGGGAGCAGCGTGCCGATGTTGATCTCGGCGCCAAAGGCCTGGTAGGCGAGACCCGGGCTGCAGGCGCCGAGGATGTGATAGTTTCGGAACTCCTTGTCGAGCTTCTCCTTGAACTTCTGCTTCACGTCAATCTCAAAAAGAACCCCGAACCCTTCCCGCTGCAGTTCCTGGTGCACCTTGGGCAGCGCGTCGGCGAACGGGAGCGCCATGGTGATGCCGAAGGCGTACGGTGTGGCCAGGGGCTTGGCCTCCTGGGCTTCAAGTGCTTCCGCTTTCTCTTTCAAGCTGATCACCTCTCTTTGGATTTGCTCAGGCAGGTCGCTGCGGATCATCCGCTCGGCCCGGTCGTCCTTGGGCACCCAGTCGACCTCTATGGTCAACAGTTGCGGGGCCACCGGGCTTTGCACCGAGGAGGGCACCACGCGGTTGACGACGCGGCCGGTAAAGAGCGGGTGCTCCAGGAGGAAGTAGCGCACCTCTCCGTGCACTTTGTCGAGAACGACCTTCTCCATGATGAGGATCCCCTCCCCCCTTATTTCACGCAGCAGCCCGTTGCCGTAGTGCTGCAGGGTACGCGACTGCGTCACACCCGGCAGGTAGGAATGGGGCTGTTCCATCTTTTCAATGAGAAGCTTCCAGACGGTATCAAGCGCAGCGTGTACTTCACAGCTATGAGAGATTTTGCGCATGGCGTGCACCTCCCGCTCGCTCTGCCCTTTAGGGCTCATTAGATATTGTAGCCCTCCTGCGAAACAACTTGAATACTTTACCCGATTGTCGAGGGGCAGCAACGAAGTATCGAGGGTTTTTCATGGGAAATGGGTGCACGACTTCGTGCTGCTGGCTGGGGTGGGATCAGTGGGATCAGTGAGACAAGAGGGGACTGGTAGCGGGCCTGCCGGCGACGGGGGGCGCGCGCGGCAACGAGATACGCGAGCGGCGGCTTGTGTTGCGAGGCGATCTCCATTAAGATAGCGCCCCAAACAGCCCCCATTTGTTATCAGGAGGATTTCAGGATGGAAAAGTGTGCCTTTATTACCGGAGCATCGTCGGGATTTGGCGCCGCTTGCGCTCGGGCGCTGGCGGAGCACGGCTGGAAGCTGGTCCTCAGCGCCCGTCGAGCGGACAAGTTGCAGGCGCTCGCCGAGGAACTTGCCGCAAAAACAAAGGTGCACACGCTGACGCTGGACGTCCGTGACGGCGAAGCCGTGGCCGCCGCCTGCGTCGGTCTGCCCCAGGATTTCGCCGAGATCGACCTGCTGGTCAATAACGCCGGGCTCGCCCTCGGACTGGAACCGGCGCACCAGGCGTCGCTGCAGGACTGGGAAACCATGGTGGACACCAACGTGAAGGGGGTGATGTACTGCACCCGCGCCATCCTCCCCGGGATGGTGGCCAGAAACCGCGGCCACGTCGTCAACATCGGCTCCGTTGCGGGAAGCTGGCCCTACCCCGGCGGTAACGTGTACGGCGCCAGCAAGGCCTTCGTGCAGCAGTTCTCCAGGAACCTGCGCGCCGACCTCCTGGGGACCGCGGTTCGGGTCACCAACATCGAACCGGGCATGGCTGAAACCGAGTTTTCCAAGGTCCGCTTCAAGGGGGAGGACGAAAAGGCGCAGCGGGTCTACACCGGCACCGAACCGCTGCGGGCTGAGGACATCGCCGACATCGTGGCCTGGGTGACCTCGGTCCCGGCACGGGTCAACATCAACAGCGTCGAGGTGATGTCGGTGCACCAGGCCTGGGGCCCGCTGGCGGTGCACCGCTCGTAGCAGGTCTCTCTCACGGATCGTAGTTATCCCTCTCCCCCTGGGAGAGGGCGGGGTGAGGGTATGGTTGCAGCGAGCGGCGCCCTCACCCGGCCTTCGGACCCTCTCCCAGGGGGAGAATGCATTTGGCAGTTTCACGAGAAAGGGGAGCCCGATTTATCGGTGCTCCCCTTTTTACTTGAAGCCGCTGCGGTCCCCGCTATCCGCGGTTACTGCTCGCCGTCCCCCTCTGGGCTCTCGCGGTGGGCACCGTTCCCGTTCCCGTTATGGCCGGTGTCCTTCAAAAAGTCGATGAATTCCTTGTCCAGTTTGTTGAAGTGGGAACGAAGCCACTCGCACATGGCGGTGATCACGGCCACGATCATCAGGGTGTTGTCCCCCTGCTCGGCGTGCAGCGATTCAAGGCGCAACACCTCGCGGAAAAAAATTTCGTGCTGCGTCTTATGAGAATGGTAGCCGGGATAGCCGGCCTCGAGCATCAGCTTCTCCTCGTCCCGGAAGTGCCACCTCACGTACTTCTTCAAAAACCACATCAACCTGCCGATCTCTTCGGCGCCTTTCCTGCTCTTGGCCCCCTTGAGCAGGTCGTCGACACGGCGCAGCAACTCTTTGTGCTGCTTGTCCACCGCCTGGCTCCCTGTCGCCATGTCATCATGCCACTGCGTCAACATTATCCCGTCTCCTTGTCACGACACGGCGGCAATCAGCCACCGACCCCGCAGAACCGGCTTTTGTTACCGGTTATCGTTTAGATCGGCAGACGAGGTCACTTCCTTGAGAACTTTCGTTAAAAAAAAAGCCCCGGGCGAGCCCAGGGCCTTGAAAGTATTGAAGCGTCTAGCTGAAGCTAGGCCTTTTTCTCCTCGTTCAGCTGGACCACGTCCTCGCCTGCGGAAGCTTTCTTGAAGTTCTTGATGCTGCTCCCCAGGGCCTGCCCCAGTTGGGGAAGCTTGGCGGGGCCGACAACCACGAGGGCTATCACGAGCACGATGATCATTTCCGGCATACCGAATCCAAACATTTACCTTCTCCTTTGAACTCCCGCGCCGGGGAGCTGTTGCGTTGACGCCTCTTGGTTCAGGCCAACCCTGGGCTAGGCCTGCGCTTTGTGTGCTTTCTCTGCGGCTGGAAGGTTCTCGATGCCCGCCCTCACCTTGTCGCCGTTTCTCAACTCGTAGTATTCCTGCGGGGTATTGATGTTGCTGAAGGAGTCGAACCCCGGGTCGAAGCCGGCCACCTCGCCGGCCGATATCTCGTTCACCTTCAACTGCGGCAGGATGGAGACGATGCGCCGTTTCCCCTGCTCGAGGCATTCTTCCATGGCGGCCAGCGCGCTCTTGTTGTACAGGGCGTGCAGCGGCTCGTAGCCGTGCTCGCTCCTGGGGAGCACCAGATCGCAGCCGCCCCGACGCCCGGCGATGTGCCTGATCAGGGCCGGATCGAGGTGCGGCATGTCGCAGGCGACGGTGAAGACGCTCGGAGTGTTGGCCTGGGCGAGCCCGGCATGGATTCCAGCAAGCGCCCCCATGCCCGGGTAGAGGTCGGCCACCTTGCGGCAGGGAAGAAACTGGTACTGCTCCGGGGTGTTGGTCACCAGGATCACCTCGGGGAAGATCTCGGAGAGTTCCCGGTAGATGCTCTCGATGAAGCGTCCCCCCTTGTGCGGCAGGAGCGCCTTGTTGCTCCCCATGCGACTGGAGGCACCGCCGGCGAGGATGACGCCGGTGACCCCGGCGATCTTCTCGGGACCGGTCGCACCGATCGCGCCGGCGTGGGTGTACACCTTGAAGCTGTCGGCACGCACGTAACCGACCAGGGTGATGCCGGCCTCCTCGGCCATCTTCACCGCCATGTCGGTGGGCGAGGTGCGCGAGGCGATCAGTTCGATCCCCAGGAGCGACGCCTTGGCGACCAGTTCGGTGGAGACGCGCCCCGAGGTGACTAGTATGGTTCCAGCCAGCGAGATCCCCTTCAACAGGGCCTCGCCGGCGATTCTGTCAATGGTATTGTGGCGGCCGATGTCCTCGGCATGCAGGAGCAGCGTGTCGCTCCCCACGCCCGCGGAGTGCATCCCGCCGTGGTTTTGGTACCCTTCGCACTTTTGCGCCAGCTGGTGCATCAGGGCGAAGATGGTTTCGGGCGCGTGCACCCGGGTGGGACTGGACTTCTGGACCGGCTTGGGCATGTTGAAGCTGATCCCGGTGCCGCAGCCGGAGGTGAGCACCGGCTTCAGGCGCTCGGGAAGCTCACCGCGGATGGTGACGCTGGCGGCGCCGAAGTCCTGGCAGATGGCCAGCGCCAGGAAGTCGTCGACCTTGGACACGAAGCCCTGCAGGCGCAGGAAACCGGCCACCAGGAAACGCAGGTCGTGCGGCGAAGCGATCAGGGTGGCCATCTCGCGCCCGTTCACCACCAGCTGCAGGGGGTACTCGTTGACCACCCCGCCTTCCACCTGCTCCATGACGCCCTTCTTGAAACTGTAAATGGTTGCCACCTGCGGACTCCTTGAATCTGATCTGGCATGAGCCTCTTGTCGTCCCCCGCCCTGCCCCTCCCCCGCCGTGAGCGGGAGAGGGGACTACGGAGGGTTTCCTCGTACTTCTAAGCTGTTGCTACGTAAGATTCAAACGGTTGCTGCAACTTCCCTAGGCCTTGGCGGCACCGTGTGCGTGGCCTTTCTCGGTCTTGTGGAAGTGGTCCGGGATCGAGTAGTCGACGGTCTCCGGGTGGTGTTCGAAAATCGGGAAGTACTTCGCGATCAGCACGAAGAACAGGATGTGGGCGGCGATGATGCCGATGGTTACCACGGACTCCAGGAAGGAGGGGTAGTAGAAGGTTCCCGGAGCCTCCATGCCGAACATGGAGACGTTGAAGCGGTTCAGGATGACCCCCGCGATCACGAGCCAGGCGGCGGTGGCGCGCAGACGGTTGTTCTCACGCACGTTGCCGTTCATGAGCATGACCAGCGGCAGCAGGCCCCCTACCGCGACCTCGACGACGAAGAGCACCAGCAGGCCGGGACGGTTGAAGAGCGGCCCCTGGGTGAGTGCCACGAGGGAGAACACCTTCACGGTCAGGTACACGGTGATGACCCAGGGAAGGATCTTGGCCAGGGTCTCGAGCAGTTCGCTCTCGTCCGGCTGCCCCATGTACTTGTGGCTCATGGTGGCCTCCACGATGATGATGGAGATACCGGCGCACATGGCGGAGAGCCAGAACAGAAGCGGCAGCAGCGGGTTGTACCAGAGGCTGTGCAGCTTGTCGACGGCGATCAGGAAGAAGGTGCCCAGCGACGACTGGTGCAGCGTCGAGATGGAGGCGGCCGCAACGACCAGCGGCATCTCGATGGTGCGCAGAAGGCGCAGCGGTACGTGGTAGCCGAACTTCTCGCACACCGGCGACAGGAACTCGAGGAAGAGCACCGTGGTGTAGGCGGCGATGCACATGGAAACCTCGAACATCGGGGAGTGCGGGTTCCAGTACACCATGGTGTGCCAGCAGCGCTGCGGCTGGCCGAGGTCGAGCAGCAGACCGACGCAGACCAGGGAGTAACCGAGGAAGCCGGTCACGATGGCCGGACGCACCAGCGGCTCGAGCTTCTTGATGTGGAAGCAGTGCACGATCGCCCCGAGGGTGAAGGCGCCCGCCGCGAGCGGTACGGCGGTGACGACGTCGAAGGAGATCCAGAGACCCCACGGGAAGGTGTCGTTCAGGTTGGTGGTGACGCCCAGGCCGAACACGAAGCGGGCCAGGGAGGCGAGTGCGCCGAGGGACACCAGGACGATCAGGAACTTGACGAAGCGGTGGTAGCCCTTGATTTCGTTAACGATTATCTTTGCAGCGGTCATCTAGCTCTCCTCCTTCGGCGTTGCACCGGATTTTCTCTGCTCCTCTTCCTTGGCGATCCTTTCCTTCCTGTGGTTGAACCAGGAAAGCAGCGACAGCGAGCTGCCGACGGTGAGGAAGATGCCCGGGACCAGGCGCAGCGCCTGCCAGGTGTAGGACGGGAGCGGACGCTTGGTGACCGGCTTGAAGCCGAGTTCGTCGAAGGGGAGCGCGGTCAGGTAGATGACCGAGGTGCCGCCCGCCTCTTCCGAGCCGTAGAGCTTCTTCAGGTACTTCTCGGGACGTGCCGCGATCCTCTTGTTGGCTTCCTTGATCATCTCCTCGCGGTTGCCGTAGGTGATGGCGGAGACGCAGGTGGTGGCGCAGGCCGGCTTCAGCCCTTCCTTCACCCTGGAGTAGCAGCCGGTGCACTTTCTCACCAGCGGCAGCGCCTTGCTCCACTCGTACTTGGGCACCCCGAACGGGCAGGCGACCATGCAGAAACGGCAGCCGATGCAGCGTTCCGCGTCATAGGTGACCGGGCCTTCCTTGGTCTTCTTGAAGGCGCCTACCGGGCAGACCGATGCGCAGGCCGGCTCGTTGCAGTGCATGCACATCTCTTTGTAGAAGGCGAACTCGTTCTGCCCGTTCTTCTCGTAGTCCCGGAACTTGATGCGGGTGAAGGTGTATTCCGACATGAGCGGCGGGTTCTGGTAGCCTTCGCCGGTGAAGAACTCCGTCTTCTCGGCGCCCAGCTGGTTCCACTGCTTGCAGGCGACCTGGCAGCCGCGGCAGCCGGTGCACTTGGTCATGTCGATCAAAAATGCCTTGCTTTTGTTGAAGTCTTGGTTCTCGCTGCTCATGCGCGTTTACCCCCTTTCTCGATGTTGCAGAGGAATGCCTTGAACTCGGGGATGCTTGTGTTCGCGCAACCGACCGACGGCGTAAGGACGTTGCCGGAGTCGCCGGTAGCCATACCTGCATAACCGAAGTGCCAGGGGAGACCCACCTGCTCTATCTCTTTCCCCTGCACGTTGAACGGCTTCAGCCTGGAGGTGACCAGTGCTTTCGCCTCGATGGAACCACGCTCGGTGGTTACCTTGACCATGTCGCCGTTGCTGATCCCTTTGGCGCGGGCAAGCGTCTGGGAGATCTCCACGAACATGGTCGGGACCAGTTCCACCAGCCAGGGGAGCGAACGGGTCATGGCGCCTGCCTGCCAGTGCTCGGTCATCCTGTAGGTGGTGCCGACGAACGGGAACTTGGCCGTGTCGCTCGACATGTTGGCCGGAATCTTCACCGCCGGGTTGGTCTGGGTCTTGGACATGAGGTTCTTGGCCGGGCTCTCCACCGGCTCGTAGTGCTCGGGGAACGGACCGTCCTTCATGTCTAGTGCGTAGAGGCGACCGTGACCTTCCGGGATCATGATGAAGGGGTACTTCCCTTCCTTGGCGTCGTTCATCGGCGGCCAGGGACCGTCGGGCACGTCGCCCTTCCATTTCTTCTCCAGGGCGTCCCAGGTGATGACGACGCGCTTGGGGTTGAACGGCACGCCGTCGGGGTTGACCGAAGCGCGGTTGTAGATGATGCGGCGGTTCACCGGCCAGCACCAGGACCACTTCGGGTACATGCCCAGACCGGTCGGGTCGGCCAGGTCGCGACGTGCCATCTGGTTGCCGTCCTTGGTGTAGGAGCCGCAGTAGATCCAGCAGCCGGAGACGGTGGAACCGTCGTCCTGGAGGTACTTGAACATCGGGACCTGGTCGCCTGCCTTGAACTCCAGGGTCTTGTCCTTGTCGACGATGGTCATGTCCTTGGTGAAGTAGCCGTTGATCTCCTTGGCCACCATGTGCACTTCCGGCTCTTCGCCCTGCCCGTAGTTCCAGGAGAGCTTGGTGATCGGCTCGGGGAAGGCACCGCCTTTCTCATAGGCCTTCTTCATCCGCTTGGCGAACTGGTTGATGATCCAGAGGTCGCTCTTCGCGTCACCGACCGGCTCGGCGGCCTTGTAGCGCCACTGGGCCCAGCGGCCGGAGTTGGAGATGGAGCCTTCCTTCTCGACGGAAGAGGCTGCCGGCAGCATGAAGACCTCGGTCTTGATGTCCTTCGGGTTGACGCCGGGGCGCTTCCAGAAGATGGAGGTCTCGGTCTCCCAGAGGTCGACGGTGACGAGCCAGTCGAGTTTGCCAAGAGCCTCGCGGGTCTTCAGCGAATCCGGGCCGCCCACGGCCGGGTTCTGCCCCATGCAGATGAGACCCTGCAGCTCGCCCTTGCCCATCTTCTCCATCAGCTTCATGAAGGAGTAGTTGCCGCTTCTCTTGGGGAGGTAGTCGTAGCAGAAACCGTTTTCCTTGGTGGCGTTGTCGCCGTACCAGGCTTTCAGGAGGCTCACGGTGTACTTCGGGGTGTTGCCCCACCAGTTGGCGCTCTTCGCGTCCTTGGTCTTCGGGGTCCACTTCTCGAGGTAGGCCTTGAGGTCGACGTTGTCGAATTCCGGAGACTTCAGGTAGCCCGGCAGCAGGTGGAACAGCAGGCCGTAGTCGGAGGAACCCTGGACGTTGGACTCGCCGCGCAGCGCGTTGACGCCGCCGCCGGCGATGCCGATGTTGCCAAGGAGCATCTGCAGCATGGCGGTGGCACGGACGTTCTGGGTGCCGTGGGTGGACTGGGTGATACCCATCGCGTAAAGGATGGTACCCGCCTTGTCGGCGCGGCCGGTGGAGCAGAAGGCCTTGGCGACGGCGATGTAGTCTTCCTTCTTGGTGCCGGTGATGGAGCAGACCATGTCCACGGTGTAGCGGGAGTAGTGCTTTTTCAGGAGCTGGAACACGCAGCGCGGGTCCTTAAGGCTGTGGTCGCGCTTGGGGTTGCCGGCGCCGTCGACCGCGTAGGCCCAGGCCTTCGGGTCGTAGGTCTTCTCCTGGTCGTCGAAGGAGCAGAAGATCCCCTCGTTGAAGTCGTATTTCTCGTTCACGATGAAGGCCGCGTTGGTGTACTCGCGGACGTACTCCTCGTGAATCATGTTGTTCTGGAGGGCGTAGTTGATCATGCCGCCCAGGAAGGCGATGTCGGTGCCCGGACGGATCTGCGCGTAGTGGTCCGCCTTCGAGGCGGTCCTGGTGAAGCGGGGATCGACGGCGATCAGCTTGCCGCCCTGATCCATGGCCGCCTCGATCCATTTCATGGAAATCGGGTGGTTCTCGGCCGGGTTGCAGCCGATGGCGAGAATCGCGTCAGCGTTTCTCAGGTCGATCCAGTGGTTGGTCATTGCCCCACGTCCAAACGAAGCCGCCAGACCGGCGACTGTAGCGGAGTGTCATATTCGGGCTTGGTGTTCGAGGTTGGCAACCCCCATGGAGCGGGCGAACTTGCTCCAGAGGTAGCACTCCTCGTTGTCGAGACCGGCGCCGCCGAGGAATGCCATCCCTTCGGTGCGGTTGACCACGTACTCCTTGTTGTCCTTCTTGTTGATCTCTTTGGCCTTGAAGGTCTTGTCGCGCGTGTCCTTCATCTTCTGAGCGATGCGCTCCAGGGCCCAGTCCCACGACTTCTCTTCGAACTTGTCGCTACCGGGGGCGCGGTACATCACCTTCTGCAGGCGACGCTCGTTGTTGGCCACCTGGAACAGCGCGCTACCTTTCGAGCAGAGCGCGCCCTGGTTGATCGGGTGCTGGGTGTCCCCCTCGATGTTCACGATCTTGCCGTTCTTGGTATGCACCACAAGCCCGCAACCTACCGCGCAGAAAGGACAGATGGTGGTCGAGCTTTTCAGCCCCTTGGTGCGCATCTGCGGGGCGTCTGCGCCGCCCGCTTCCGCTTTTTTGCCGGAGAGGATCAGTGCCGCCGCAGCCGCCCCCCCCTGCAGAAACTCCCGTCGTGAAACTGCCATGTTGAATCTCTCCTTTTTCCATGATAAACGTCGTCGACGCCGGATAAGCACCGCGTATACGGCAATTGCCATGCCAGCGCGTAAACGTTTACTATAAAAATAGTTGTGTACCGTAAACCTCCGAAATGATAATGTTGTCAGCGCTTGTCGGGAATTTCGGTAACGTTAACTTTAATTAACAAATGTGTCGTTTTGTCAAAATGTGTGACATTTTGTCCAAGACGGCACCTCTAGCAACGGCGCGGGAAAGAAGCGAGGAACGCCCCAAAATGACACAAGAACGAATTCTGATCTGTGACGACGAGGAAGGGATCCTCATCTACCTGAAGAAGCTGTTGCAGACCCAGGGGTACTCCGTGGAGACCTTCAACGCCGGCTCGCAGCTTCTGCGCCGCCTGCGCGAGGGGGATCCCGGCGACGCCGACCTGATCCTGCAGGACGTCAGGATGCCCGACCTGGACGGCATCAGCGTGCTGCAGGAGGTGAAGCAGCTCCGCCCCTCGCTCCCCATCGTCATCATGACCGCCTTCGGCACCATCGACGCCGCGGTGGAGGCCATCAAGCTTGGGGCCTACGACTACGTCACCAAGCCCTTCCCCAAGGAGAAGATCCTGAGCGTCCTGAAAAACGCCCTGGAGAAGGAGCAGCTGTTGCAGGAGAACCGGGCGCTCAAGAGCGAGCTGGGGAAGCCGATCCTGCAGGACGCCATCATCTTCAGAAGCGCAGTCTTCCAGGAGACCTACGACCTCACCCTGCAGGTGGCGGCCAGTGAGGCCAACATCCTGGTGCTGGGTGAATCCGGTACCGGCAAGGAGCTGATCGCCGGGGCCATCCACTACAACAGCCCCCGGCGCGAGCGCCGCTTCCTCTCCATCAACTGCGCCGCCCTCACCGAGACCCTCCTGGAGAGCCAGCTGTTCGGGCACGTGCGCGGCGCCTTCACCGGCGCCATCACGCACCAGAAGGGACTTCTGGAGGAAGCCGACGGCGGCACCCTGTTCATGGACGAGATCGGCGACATGAGCCTCCCCATCCAGGCGAAGCTTTTGCGCGTGATCCAGGAGCGCGACTTCATACCCGTCGGCGCCACCCGCAGCAAGAGCGCCGACATCCGCTTCGTGGCCGCCACCAACAAGGACCTCGAAGAGGAGGTGCGCGCCGGCAGGTTCCGCGAGGACCTCTACTACCGCCTGAACGTGATCAACATCCCGCTCCCCCCGCTGCGCGAGAGAAAGGACGACATCGAACCGCTGGCCCAGCACTTCCTCAAGAAGTACAGCCTCAAGATGAAAAAGGAGGTGACCGGGGTCACCCCGGAGGCGCTGCAGCTTTTGTGCGGCTACGACTGGCCCGGCAACATCCGTGAGCTGGAAAACGTCATGGAGCGCGCCGTGATCCTGGCCCGCACGCCGCTGGTTACCCCCAAGGAGCTCCCCATCTGGCGCAGGCAGCAAAAAGTGGCGGCGGCGCCCGCCGAGCCGCAGTTGGTTTCCCTGGAGAACATGGAGAAGGCGCACATCGAGCGCACCCTGCTCGGTACCGGCTACCACAAGAGCCGCTCCGCCGAGATCCTGGGCATTTCCAGGAAGACGCTGGATCGCAAGATCGCCGAATACGAGATCACCATCCCCTCATGAACATCCCAAGGCTCCGCTTCCCCATCAAGACCAAGCTCACGGTCGCGACCCTGATCCCGCTGGCCATCGCCATCCTGATCTGCTGGATGGCCGGCGTCTTCATCCTGAGCGCCAAGGTGGCCGCCCAGGCGCAGGAGAAGGTGCGCTACGACCTCTCCGTGGCGCGCGAGGCCTACCTGAACGAGTTGACCCGCCTCTACGACGCGGTGAAGCTCTCCGCCTCCTTCGGCAGGACCTCGGAAACCGTCGCGGCCGCCGACCAGCACGCCCTGGCGGCCACCCTCTCGCCGGTGCGCAAGAGCGAGCACCTGGACATCCTCGCCGCGGTGGACGCCTCCGGCAAGGTGATCTTCCGCGCCAACAACCCGCGCCAGTCCGGTGACGAAAAGCTGCGCAACCAGTTCGTGGCACGCGCGCTCAAGGGGGAACTGGTCAGCGGCACCACCATCATCCCGACGGCCGAGCTCGCCCTGGAGGGGGAGGAACTGGTGCGCCAGGCGCACGTCCAGGTGGCCGGAACCCGCACCGACCCCACCCCGCCCGCCCCGCTCAACGGCGCCATGTTCCTCTTCGTTGCCGCCCCGGTGCGCGACCAGGCCGGCAACGTGGTGGGCGCCCTCTACGGCGGCATGCTGCTGAACAACAACAAGAAGCTGGTGGACAAGATCAAGACCGTGGTCTACGAAGGGGCCAAGCTGAACGGCCGCGACGTGGGCAATTCCACCATCTTCCAGGGGGACGTCAGGATCGCCACCAACGTCCCCAATACCGACGGCAGCCGCGCCATCGGCACCAAGCTCTCGGCGCCGGTGTACGACCGCGTCCTGTTGAAGGGGGCCAAGTGGGTGGGACGGGCCTTCGTGGTCAACGACTGGTACCTGACCGCCTACGAGCCGATCCTGTCGCTGCAGGGGGTCCCGATCGGGGCGCTCTACGTGGGGATGCTGGAGAGCCACTACTCCGCGGTCAAGACCGACATGGCGGTCCTGTTGAGCTTCGTGCTCCTTTTGAGCGGGCTGACCGGGGTGTCGATGTCGGGCTTTCTGGGGCGCAAGCTGGCGCAGCCGATAAAGGAACTGGAGCTCTTGACGCGGCGGGTGGCGGCGGGCGAGCGGGACGTGAAGAGCAACATCGACTCGCGCGACGAGATTGGCGATCTGGCCGAGCGCTTCAACGACATGAGCCAGTCGCTCGCCGAGCGCGAGGACAGCATCATCGAGTTGAACCGGAACCTGGAGCAGAAGGTGCATCTGAGGACTGCGGAACTGGAAGAGAAGAACCGGCTCCTGGTGCAGACGCGCGAGGAGCTGTTGCGGGTGGAGAAGCTCGCGGCGATCGGGGAGCTGGCAGCGGGCGTTGCCCACGAGATCAACAACCCGATGGCCATCATCCGGGGCAACACCGAGCTTTTGCAGCTCTCGGTCCCCGAGGACGCGCCCAACCGGGAAGAAGTGGACACCATCTTCCAGCAGGTGAAGCGGGTGGAGCGGATCGTCTCCAACCTGTTGAAGTTCGCCCGGCGCGAGCAGATGGAGCGGGGCGAGGTGCGCCTGAACGAGTTGTTGCACGAAATTGTGGGGCAGATCGGGCACCAGGTTTCCCTGGAGAAGATCGAGGTGTTCGAGTTTTACGCCGAGGAAGTGGCCGTGGTTGAAGGGGACCAGGACCAGCTACGGCAGGTGTTCACCAACCTGATCCTTAACGCGGTGCAGGCGATGCCCGAGGGGGGTGTGCTCGACATCAGGAGCGCGCCGGTCGGGAGCGGGGACAACTACGAAGTGAAGATTTCCGACACCGGGGTCGGCATCCAGTTGGAGAACCTGAGGCAGGTATTCAACCCCTTCTACACCACCAAGGCCAACGGCACCGGGCTGGGGTTGTCGGTGAGTTACGGCATCATCAGGGAGCACGGCGGCTGCATCGACGTGGAAAGCGTGCCCGGGCGCGGGAGCAGCTTCACAGTGCTGCTCCCCTGCGAGCACTGAGCAGAAACAAATGGCCGCGAGCGCAAAGCGCCTCGCGGCCGTTCAGTTTTCAAATTCTTGCAGGTCCACAGCGTCCACCAGGTCCACCGGGTCCATGTCGTCCACCAAAAGCGTGCACGCCAGTCCGCCGCAGCCGCCCCCACCGCCCCCTACACCACCACCTTATCCCCCGGCCTTACCACCCCGCCCTTCAGCACCCTGGCGAAGATCCCTTCCTTGGGCATCACGCAGTCGCCCGCCTGGTAGTAGATGGCGCAGCGGGTATGGCACTCCTTGCCGATCTGGGTCACCTCGAGGAGGGTCTCCCCCAGTTCGATCTTGGCGCCGATGGGGAGGCTCACCAGGTCCACCCCTTCGGTGGTGATGTTCTCGGCGAAATCCCCTTCCTTCACGTCCAGCCCGAGCGCCTGCATCTTGGCGATGCTTTCCTGGGCCAGAAGGCTCACCTGGCGGTGCCAGTCGCCGGCGTGGCCGTCGCCGACGATGCCGTGCTCCTCGCGCAGGGTCACTTCTGGTACCGGGGTCTTTCTTTCCCCTTTGTTCTTGCTGATATTGACGGCGATGATCTTTCCGGTCATGCGTTCTCCTTCTGCCCCTACCCGCCTACGCGGGACATGGCGAATGGTTTGGTTTCCACACCTTCGTCCGTCACCTCGTGCCGCCCCGGTTTGGCCGCCACGATGCGCCGTATTTCCTTGCCTAACAGTTCGTCGTCACCGGTCGCCAGCACCGGTTTCAGGTCCACGCCCGTGCCGGAGAACAGGCACCCCTTGGCGACCCCGGAGGCGGTCACCCGCAGCCGATTGCAGCTGTCGCAGAAGTGTCCGGTCATGGCGGTGATGATACCCAGCGATCCCGGCGCCCCCTGGATTCTGAAGTTCTTGGACGGACCGGAGCGATCGCTGTTGGTGCTCTCCTCGATGGTGTATTCGCGGGCGATGCGCTCCCTGATTTCGGCACCAGGGACCGTGAGGTCGCGCCAGTTCGCGTCGCCGCATGTGGGCATGTACTCGATGAAGCGCACCGCATAGGGACGCTGCAGGGTCAGCGCCGCGAAATCGAGGATCTCGTCATCATTCACCCCGCGCATCACCACCACGTTGATCTTGTGCGGCGGGAAACCGACCCGTTCCGCCTCATCGAGACCGTCCAGCACCCGTTTGAGGTCGCCTCCCCGCGTGATGGCGGCGAAGGTTTCAGCCTTCAACGAGTCGAGGCTCACGTTGAGCCTCTGCACCCCGGCATCCTTCAGCCCCTGGGCCATCTCCTTCAGGAGCAGGCCGTTGGTGGTCAGCACCAGCTCTTTCAGCCCCGGCAACGCGGCAAGGCGCGCCAGGAATTCGACGATCCCCTTGCGCACCAGGGGCTCCCCCCCGGTGACACGGATTTTCTCTATCCCGGCAGCAACCGCTTCGGCGGAGATTCGCAGCAGATCCTCGTAGGAGAGCATCTCGCAGTGACTGAGCTTCTCCACGCCTTCTTCCGGCATGCAGTAACTGCAGCGCAGGTTGCAGCGGTCGGTGACCGAGAGGCGCAGGTAATTGATGCGCCTGCCGTAGGTGTCTATCAGCGACATAAATATTCCTGATTACGAGTAGTTGACGTGCCGAACTTCAATCGGCGCATACACCCTGCATGAATGGTGCAAACTTCTTTTGGAACACACGCTAAAAAAACATACCTTGTTTGTCAAACGGAAAGCAACCACTTTAATGAACATGCCTGGAGAGCGGGGCGCGGAGGGGCCCTCAAAGTATACGGCGACCCAGGGTATCGAGCTCCACCGTAAAACCGCGCTGTTACAACGAGTTTGCGATACCACCATGCCAGCGGGAACACACCCTTAAGTTAAAATAATTGTTTATTTTCCCGCAAATATGCTATGCCTTTGGGAAAATACGCAGAACGTCTCCGAGCCGCGGCCGTCTAAAGGGAAACTCCCCAGGGTGCCGCAGCCGATGGGTGCTGCCGGAAACGGCACCGCCTCCCTCTTGGAAAGGAGAAGCACCGCCGCATCGCGCACGGGCCCATCTTCCTACACGGAGTCGGGCCCTTTTCGTTATTGCCATTACTAAGAAGCAAAGAGGACGAGATGACGAACTACGAGCAAGCCAGACGCATGGTCATCGACAAGGTCGCGCCCGCCGGCGTGGAACGGGTGCTGCTGCTGGAAGCCGCCGGCCGGGTGCTGGCCGAGAACTACGTGGCGCCCAAGGACATGCCGCGCTGGGACAACTCCGCCATGGACGGCTTCGCCGTCAGGAGCGCCGACTGCGCGCCGGGCACCGTACTGAAGGTAACCGACTACATCCCCGCCGGCGTCAGTTCCGACGACGCGGTGACGCCCGGTTGCGCCGCGAGGATCATGACCGGTGCCCCCATCCCCCCCGGCGCCGACGCGGTGGTCCCCATCGAAGAGACCGAGAACACGGCGGAGACCGTGAAGCTGCTGCAGCAGGTGAAAAAGCACGACCACATCCGCTTCCAGGGCGAGGACGTGCGCGGCGGCGAGGTGATCATGACCCGGGGGACACTGATCGGCCCCGCACAGGTGAGCCTGCTCGCCTCCTTCTCGGCGGTCCTGGTGCCGGTTTACCGCAGGGTGCGGGTCGCCATCCTCTCCACCGGCGACGAACTGGTCGAGGTCGGCACCGAGCCCAAGGAGAGCCAGATCGTCAACAGCAACACCCTGGCCCTTGCCACCGCCGTCAAGCTCTGCGGCGCCGAGCCGGTCATCCTCGGTATCGCCCGCGACGACAGGGAGAGCCACCGTGCGCTTCTCTCCCAAGGGCTGCAGGCGGACGTCCTGATCACCTCGGCCGGGGTGTCCGCCGGCGACCGCGACCTGGTGCGCGAAATACTGGCCGAGCTGGGCGTCGTCGAACAGTTCTGGAAGCCGGGCATCAAGCCGGGCGGCCCCACCGCCTTCGGCATGAAGGGGAGCGTTCCGGTCTTCTCCCTCCCCGGGAACCCCGTCTCCACCATGATCACCTTCGAGGAGTTCGCCCGTCCCGCCATCCTGCGCATGATGGGACACGAGAAGGTGTTCCGTCGCACCGTGAGCGGCATCCTGAAGGAAGGGGCGCGCAAGAAGGCGGGCAAGGTGAACTTCCTGCGCGTCCATGTCGCCATCGAGGGGGGGCGCTTCGTCGCCAGCACCTCGGGCGACCAGAACACCGGGATACTGAAGACCATGCTGCGCTGCAACGCCCTGGCCATCCTCCCGGCCGAGGCGACCGAGTTCGCCGCCGGCGCGGCAGTAGACCTGCACCTGCTCGATCCCACTTTGGAAATGGAGGTTTAACATGTCGTTCAACCACTTCGACGCCAGCGGCAACGCCATCATGGTGGACGTAAGCCAGAAGACACCCACCATGCGCACAGCCATAGCCGGCGCCGTGCTGACCCTGAAGCCCGAGACCGTTCACTCGATCGTTGCCGGCAAGATGGCCAAGGGGGATGTTCTCGGCGTGGCGCGGCTCTCCGGCATCGCCGGCGCCAAGAAAACCCCGGACCTGATTCCCCTCTCCCACCCGCTCGCCATCCACCACGTCGCCATAGAGTTCGAAGTGGACGAGGCGAAGGGGACCATCGGCGTCATGGCCACCGTGCGCGCCTTCGAGCGCACCGGCGTGGAGATGGAAGCCATGACCGCCGCCACCGTGGCGGCGCTCACCGTGTACGACATGTGCAAGGGGACCGACAAGGGCATCGTCATCTCCGACGTGAAGCTGCACTACAAGGAAGGCGGCAAGAGCGGCGTCTTCAAGCGCGAGGACTAAAGGAGAAAGACCACCATGCGAGCAGCCATTCTCACCCTCAGCGACCGCTGTTCCACCGGAGAGCGCGCCGACGGCAGCGGCCCGGCGCTGCGAGCCTGGCTCGAGGAACGCGGCGTCACCGTCGCCTGCACCGACGTCATCCCCGACGAGGGCCCCCTCATTTCGGAAAAGCTCGTCGAATGGGCCGACAGCGGCCTCTACGACCTCATCCTCACCACCGGCGGCACCGGCGTCTCGCCGCGCGACGTGACCCCGGAGGCAACCGAGCGCGTGGTGGAGCGCCTGCTCCCCGGCTTCGGCGAGGTGATGCGTATGGAGAGCCTCAAGAAGACCCCGCACGCCATCATCTCGCGGGCCGTCGCCGGCATCCGCAAAAACGCCCTGATCATCAACCTCCCCGGGAGCCCGAAGGGGGCCACCGAGAACATCGGCTTCGTCTGGGCCGCGGTGCCGCACGCGGTCGCCAAACTGCAGGGAGACCCCGAGGAGTGCGGCACGCCGCTCCCCCGCTGACCCCAAAAGACGGCTTTTTTATTGACCGATCCGGCCTGCTGGGTTATATAACTAACGCGGTTTTATAATTCAATTACGGAGGAACGCTCATGCCGTTGGTTAAGCAGATTCACGACAAGGCGAAATCGAAACTGAAGACGGTGGTCTTGCCGGAGAGCTACGACGAGAGGATGCTCTTCGCCGCCCAGCAGATCATGGAACAAGGTTTGGCCAAGATCGTGCTTTTGGGCAAGCCGGACGCGATCCAGGCCGCTGCCGCCGCCAAGGGGATCAACCTGGCCGGCGTGGAGCTGGTCGATCCCGCCACGTCGCCCAAGCTCGACGCCTACGTCGGGAAGCTCGTGGAACTAAGGAAGTCCAAGGGGCTCACCCCGCAGCAGGCACAGGAAATGCTGACCGCGCCGGACAACCTCTACTTCGCGGGGATGATGGTGCGCGAAGGTGACGCCGACGGCGAGGTAGCCGGCGCCACCGGCACCACCGGCGACGTGCTGCGTGCCGCCTTCCAGACCGTCGGTCCCGCCCCCGGCATCAAGACCGTTTCCTCCTTCTTCCTGATGGCCACCCAGACCCCGAACTTCGGCGAGAACGGCGTCATCCTCTTCGCCGACTGTGCGGTGAACCCGAACCCGGATGCGCAGGCCCTGGCCGAGATCGCCATCGCCACCGCGCGCAACTGCAAATCCTTCCTCGACGTCCCCGCGCGCGTCGCCATGCTCTCCTTCTCCACCAAGGGAAGCGCGAGCCACCAGGATGCGGACAAGGTGCTGAAGGCCCTGGAGATCGCCAAGGGGATGGATCCCGAGCTTTCCATCGACGGCGAGCTGCAGGCCGACGCCGCCCTCATCCCCGCGGTCGGCGCCAAGAAGGCGCCGGGCAGCGGCGTGGCAGGCAAGGCCAACGTCCTCGTGTTCCCGACCCTCGATGCCGGCAACATCGCCTACAAGTTGGTCGAGCGTCTGGCCGGCGCCAAGGCCATCGGCCCGGTGATCCAGGGTCTGGCCAAGCCGGTCAACGACCTCTCCCGCGGCTGCTCCGTCCAGGACATCGTGGACGTCACCGCCATCACCGCGGTGCAGGCGCAAGGCTAGGGGCGCGCCGACTGGTCCGACTAAGCTTTCAAAACAAGAAAGGCCGGCTGGGTTACCCCGCCGGCCTTTTTGCTGTCTTTTCTCTTAGCGCCTGCCGCGCCGCTACTTCCTGACGAAGTCGGGCCTGGAGAAGCTGTACTCGAAGTTCATGTGGTCGGTGTAGGTGCCGTTCAAGATGGCGGCCACGTCCTCGGTGAACACCAGTTCCTCGTCGGTCGGGATGACGTAGACCTTGACCGGGGAGTCGTCGGTGGTGATCAGCGTCTCGCGCTTCCTGGTCATGGCGGAGGCGTTGCGCTCCTTGTCGAGGACAATGCCCAGGTGCTCAAGCCCGGAGATGGCGCGCTCCCTGATCGGCGCCCCCATCTCCCCTACCCCGGCGGTGAAGACCACCGCGTCGAGCCTGCCCACAACGGCCATGTAGGTGCCGATGTACTTCTTGAGGCGGTACGCCTCGATGTCCAGCGCCAGCGAACAGAGACGGTCGCCGCCGTTGGCGTTCTCGATCACGTCGCGGCGGTCGGTGAAACGACCGGTGATGCCGATGACACCGCTCTTCTTGTTCAGGATGGAGTCGATCTCCTTGGCGGAGAGGTTCTCCTTCTGCATCATGAAGGCGGGGATGGCCGGGTCGATATCACCGCAACGGGTACCCATCATGGCGCCTTCCAGCGGGGTGAGCCCCATGCTCGTGTCCACCGACACGCCGTTTTTGATGGCGCAGTGGGAGACGCCGTTGCCGATGTGCATCGTAATGACGTTGCACTGGTTGGCGGGCTTGCCCAGGATGGCGGCAATGCGCTTCGAAACGTAGAGGTGCGAGGTGCCGTGGAAGCCGTAGCGACGCACGCCGTACTTCTCGTACCACTCGTAGGGAAGCGGGTACAGGTACGCGTGCTCGGGCATGGTTTGATGAAACGCGGTATCGAAAATGGCGATCTGCGGCACGCCGGGGAGCACGGCCATAGCGCCTTCGATGCCGGCGATGTTGGGGGGGTTGTGCAGCGGTGCCAGGTGCTGCACCTCGGTGACGGCGGCCAGCACCTCGTCGTCGATCAGCACCGACTTGGTGAACTTCTCGCCGCCGTGTACCACGCGGTGACCGACAGCGGCGATCTGCTTGATGTCTTTCAGCACGCCGTGGGTGGGGGAAGTCAGGGTTCTCAGGATCAGGTCAACTGCGGTCTTGTGATCCGGGCAATCGGAGTCTTCCCGGTAGGTTTCGCGCCCCGGGACCTCGTGCAGGATGAAGGAGTCGCCGATAACCACGCGTTCCACCATCCCCTTCGCCACAACCACTTTTTTATCCCAGTCAAACAACTGGTATTTTACAGAAGAACTCCCGCAGTTAAGTGCCAGAATATCCATCGATTAGCATCCCCCGTGATAGTAGTTTGTCCAGTGATACGAGGAAGATCCACACCGGACAAAAAGTACACAAATAAAACCTTTTTTTATATATACAGGAGAGTGGGCCTCAGTTCAAGATTTTTCTCCCGATTAGGAGTTTATTGTCTACAGCTTTATGGTGGACTTTTTTCGAGGGCTGTGCTAGTTTCCACGTCAACTTTTAACTCCAGGTGAAGGAGGTGAATACTTTGGCACATACCATCAGCGACGAATGCATCAACTGCGGCGCCTGCGACGATTCCTGCCCGGTCAACGCTATCAGCGAGGCTGGCAGCAAGAGGACCATCGCTGCGGATACCTGCATCGACTGCGGCGCTTGCGTCGACACCTGCCCGGTGTCCGCAATCTCCCCGGCCTAATCAGTAACCGCACCAAAAGAAACATGTAATGCCATGGCCTGCAGCCGGCTCGTCCGCTGCAGGCCTCATTTTTTGCCGCGTAACAACGGAAAAAGGAGGGCGTCCCGGCGGGGCGCCCTCCTTTTCTTTTCCGGCCTTCCCTCGCGCTACTTCGCCAGCACAGAGATGGCGCGCTCGATGCGCTTGCTGGTCTCGGCGAGGCCGAGCACCTCGATCATCTCGTAGATCCCCGGAGACGCGGTGGTGCCGGAGAGGGCGAGACGCACGGCGGGACCGACCTGCCCGAGCTTGATCCCCTTCTCGGCCATGAGCTCCTTGAAAGCCAGCTCGATGTTCGCCTGGTCCAGCGCCGGCAGTGCCGCCAGTTTCTCGACCAGCGCGGTGAGGAGCGCGGGCGTTTCGGCGTTGTATGCTTTCGCCACCCCCTGCTCGTCGTAGGAGAGCTCGTCCCTGTAGTAGAACAGCGCCCCGTCGGCGAGCTCCAGCATGGTCTTGGCGCGCTCCTGCAGGGTCTTGATCACGGGCACCAGGTCCGGTCCACCCAGGGCGGGATCGACACCACGCTCCTTCAAAAACGGTATCAGGAGCTCGGCCAGGCGCACCGGGTCGCCGGTCTTGATGTAGTGGGCGTTCAGCCACATGAGCTTGTCCGGGTTGAAGACCCCGGCGGAACGCCCGACGTTCTCTATGGAGAATTTCTCGATCAGATCCTGCAGGGAGAAGATCTCCTCGTCGCCGTAGCTCCACCCCAGCCGGACCAGGTAGTTCACCATCGCCTCGGGGAGAAAGCCCATATCGCGGTAGGCCATGACCGAGGTGGCGCCGTGGCGCTTGGAGAGGCGGGCCTTGTCGGCCCCGAGGATCATCGGCACGTGGGCGAAGACCGGGACCGGCGCGCCAAGCGCCTGGTAGATCAGGATCTGGCGCGGGGTGTTGTTGACGTGGTCGTCGCCGCGAATCACGGTGGTGATCTTCATGGTGACGTCGTCGATGACGACGACGAAGTTATAGGTCGGGGTGCCGTCGGTGCGCTGGATGATCAGGTCGTCCAGCTCCGCGTTCTCGAAGGAGACCTTCCCCTTGATCAGGTCGTTCCAGGTGGTGGCACCCTCCTTCGGAGTCCGGAAACGGATCACGTAGGGACGGCCGTCGTCCTCCTGGGGCGGCAGGTCGCGGCAGGTGCCGTCGTACTTCGGCTTCCCCCCCTCCTTGAGCGCCTTCTCGCGCTTCGCCTCCAGCTCCTCGACGCTGCAGTAGCACTTGTACGCCTTACCCTCGGCGACCAGCTTGTCGATGTACTCCTTGTAAACCGGGAAGTAATCGGACTGGAAGAAGGGCCCCTCGTCCCAGTCCAGTCCCAGCCACTTCATCCCCTCGAAGATGGCGTCGACCGATTCCTGGGTGGACCGGGTCACGTCGGTGTCCTCGATCCTGAGCACGAAGGTACCATGCTGCTTCCTGGCCAAAAGCCAGTTGAAAAGCGCCGTGCGCGCCCCTCCAACGTGAAGGTAGCCGGTCGGGCTCGGGGCGAAACGGAGACGTACTTCTGACATGAAAGACTCCTTTGCTGCTTTGATCATTGCATGGCTGCAATAAAATGATGTATCTCGTGGTGTGACCGGTCGGGCGCGAGCGCTCAGCCCTCGTCCTCATCGTCATCGTGCTGCGACGCCTTCTCGCCCGGTATCCGGTACCCCTCGCTGGCCCAGGTGCCGAGGTCGATCATCTTGCAGCGCTCGGAGCAGAAGGGGCGAAACGGGTTCCCGGCCAGGGGCGTTTCCTTGCGGCAGTGCGGGCATTTAACGGTCTGTATGGCGCACATGGGGCTTCCTCAAACAAATACCTCCAGCGTCCGGCGGGGCTGGAGGATGCGTGGTTCGTTTCCAATTGTGGCGTGATGGGGCTTAAGTCAGCTGGTAGCAACGCTCCCGGTACTGCAACGCCCTCTTCACCCTGGTGATCAGTGTCTCCTCCCGCACCGGCTTCTCGATGAAGTCGAAGAACCCCTTTTCGAAGGCCTTCACCTCGTCCTCGGGCTGCAGGGAGCTGGTGATGAGTATCACCGGGATCGAGCTGAAATCGGGGACGCTGCGCAGCGCGTCGAAGAGTCCGTAGCCGTCCAGCTTGGGCATCATCAGGTCGGTCAGCACCACGTGCGGCTTCTCGGTCAGGACGGCCTTGTAGGCCTCCAGCCCGTCCACGGCGTGGATGACGCGGAACCCCTCCCGCCCCAGGAAGTCGCCGAACATGGTCCCGATCAGCTTGTCGTCCTCGACGACCAGGACGGTATGGGCGGCGGCGCTGCTGACCTCCTTCTGCAGGTAGTTCTTGCAGATGGCGGCGTAGATCTCCTTCCTGGTGGCGATGAAGGGGGTGATGGTCAGCCCGAGGTTGGCGGAGATGTTGCGCACCACCCGCGTCTCCGTGGGATCGGCCATGGCCACCGCCAGCCTCTTCTCGTCCAGCTTGAGCGGGAAGAGGTTGTTCTGCATGGCGACGTCCACCGAAATGGTGCTCAGCAGCTGCGGCGAGAAGCAGTACCCGGAGAAGTTGCTGGCGACGCGGCAGCCGTATTGCGACGCGAGCGCCTGGGCCAGTTCCTCGCCGGTAACCAGCTCGAGATCCTCCAGCACGGTGCCGAAGCGCTTGCCGAGCTTTTTGGAGAGCGCCAGCATGCGCTCCACCGTTTTCTCGGTGAGCAGACCGTTCTCGACGAATATTTCACCCAGCTTTTTTCGCTTTTCCATAGTGCCTCCCCATCCCGGGGTTAACTGTAGCTCGGGGAGAGAAAAAAACTATCCGGAGGGCAAAAAAGCTATTCGGCGACCACCGTCGCCCCGCTCCCCACCTTCCCGGCCAGTTGTTGCGCTTCCTGCTTGGAGAGGTGCCGCCCTACCCTGATCCGGTACCAGACACCCTTGTCCTGCAGCTTTGATTCCACGAGATAGGCCGCGACCCCCTTGGCGACGAGTTTCGCGCGCACCTGGTCGGCCTCTTTCTTGTCCTTGTACGACGCCACCTGCACCAGGTAGCGCGCTTCGCCCCCCTGCTTCTCGGCTCCCGGCTTGTCTGCCGGCGCCGCGGCCTTGTCGCCGGCTTTCTCGGCGGGCTTGCCCTCGGCCGCCTTGGCGGCGGGTGCGGCAGCGGCGGCCGGTTTTGCGGGTGCCGGTTCAGTGCCGGGCGCGGCGGTGGCGGCTGGAGCAGGCGCCGCTACGGTCGCCTTGGACTGCACCTCGGGGAGCTTCGTGTTGATGCCGCTCCCCATGGCCCCCTTCCCGCCCGAGGGGAGGGTCTTGTAAAAGGTGAGCGGCACGTCGGGAGCGGGTTGCCCCGGCTGCGCCGGCTGTCCGGGTTGAGCGGGCATAGCGGCCTGCGGCGCCGCGGCGGCCTGTGCCTTGGGCTGGGCGGCGGCCTGCGCGGCGGCGAGCGCCTTGGGGTCGACCTTCCCCTTGAAGAGGAACCATCCGGTCAACAACCCGGCGCCGTAACCGACAACGAGCAGCAGCAGGCCGACCACCGCGAAGGTGCCGATCGGCTCGCGGCGCGGGCGGTTCTTCTGCACGGGTTTGGCGCGTTCCGCGCTCTCCCTGACCGCCTTCATCTTGTCGCTGTAGTCAAGCCGCATGCGCCCCTCCTACATCCTCTCCGGAGCGGAGATCCCGAGCACGCTCAACGCGTTCTTCAGCGTGACGGCGACGCAGTGCAGCAGGAACAACCGGGCCTGGGTCAACTCGGGCTCCTCGGGGGTGATCACCCTGCTCTTGTTGTAGAAGCTGTGGAACTCGCCCGCCAGGTCCTGCAGGTAGTAGGTGATGCGGTGCGGTTCGAAGTTGACCGCCGCCCCTTCCAGGATCTCCGGGTAGAGGGAAAGCTTCTTGACGAGGCTCATGTCGTCGGCGCTTTCCAGAAGCTCCAGGCGCACGCCGTTAAACTTCGGCTCCACGCCGCGCTCCCTGGCGGTGTCGAAGATGCTCTTGATCCGGGCATGGGCGTACTGTACGTAGTACACCGGGTTGTCGTTACTCTGGCGCTTGGCGAGCTCCAGGTCGAAGTCGAGCTGGCTGTCGGAGCGGCGCATCAGGAAGAAGAAGCGGGCCGCGTCGCGGCCGACCTCGTCCACGACCTCCTTCAGGGTCACGAACTCGCCGCTTCGGGTGGACATGGCGACCGGCTGGCCGTCGCGCAAAAGCGAAACCAGCTGCACCAGGATGATGCCGAGATCGTCCGCCTGGCGCCCCAGCCCCTGCACCACGCTCTTCAGCCTGGGCACGTAACCGTGGTGGTCGGCGCCCCAGACGTCGATGACCCAGTCGAAGCCACGCGCGTACTTGTCGCGGTGGTAGGCGATGTCGGAGGCGAAGTAGGTGGTGACGCCGTTACTCCTGACCACGACGCGGTCCTTGTCGTCGCCAAAGGCCGTGGTCCTGAACCAGAGCGCCCCTTCCTGCTCGTAGATGTGCCCCTTCTCCTGCATCTCGGCGATGGCCGAGGTGACCTTGCCGTCGTCGAAGAGCGACTGCTCGGAGAACCAGTTGTCGAAGCGGATGCCGAAGTCCTGCAGGTCGTCGTCGATCCCCTTGAGGATCAGGTCGCCCCCCATCTTGGCGAAGAAGGCCACCCCCTCCTCCTGGGGAGCCTTGAGGAAGCGGTCGCCGTGCTTGGCGATGGCGTCACGCGCGATGTCCTTGATGTAGTCGCCCTGGTAGCAGTTCTCCGGGAAATCGATCTTCTCTCCCAGCAGTTCCTTGTAGCGCAACAGGCCGGAGAGCCCCAGCGTGTTCATCTGGTTCCCGGCGTCGTTGATGTAGTACTCGCGCTGCACGTCGAAGCCGGCGGCGGAGAGGAGCGAGGCGACGGCGTCGCCGGTCGCGGCGCCGCGGCCGTGGCCGATGTGCAGCGGGCCGGTCGGGTTGGCGCTGACGAATTCGACCTGCACCTTCTTGCCGGCGCCGACCCTGCTCTTGCCGTACTGGTCGCCGGCGCGGTCGATCGCGGTGAGCACCTGCCTCCAGGCCGCGTCTTTAACGAAGAAATTGATGAAACCGGGGCCGGCGATCTCGACGGACTGGATCAGGTCCGACGCCTCGGCGAGCTTCTTGACCAGGGCCTCCGCGACGGCGCGCGGCGCCTTGCGCTCCTGCTTGGCCATCTGCATGGCGACGTTGGTGGCGAAATCTCCGTGCTCGGCGTGCGCCGGCTTCTCCACGTTGATGGCCGGAACCACACCAGAGGTGAGCGTGCCGTCGGCGAAACACCCCTCGATTCCCTTCAGGATGCATGCGCGCAGCTGCTCCTTCATATCTTCTCCTCCCTTTCCTTATCCTTTTCCGCGTCGGGCACGGGTTTTATGGTCACGTCGCGTGTGAAGTCCGGGCAGCGGGCGCCGCCGTCGGCCACGCAAAATTTCTTGGAGCAGTGTTCGCGCCAGGCGCAGACCACGCAGTGTTGTTTGCCAGCTTGATTCATGCCATTTCCCTCAGCGCCCCGCCAGGGGCTGTTGGTTACTTGCCGGAGCGTGCCGCCGGTTGGGCCGGGCGTGCCGCCTCGCGTTGAGCCGGTACCCCCCCCTGCGTCGCGGCGGCGGGTGTCGTCGCGCCAGGGGCGTCCCCTTGAGCCGGAGCGTTTCCGGCCGTCGCGGGCTTTGCGGGAGCCGGGGAGAACTGGTAGATCACCTCGTTACCGCGCACCAGGCCGAAGTCGCGCCGGGCGATGCTCTCCAGGTAGCGCCGGTCCGACTGCAGGGCGGCGATCTCCCGTTTCAGCTTGTCGTTTTCATCTTTCAGTTCGTTCAGGCGCTTTTGCGTGTCGTCCAGGTCGCGGTGCAGGTGGTTGATGCGCAGCAGTCCCCGGTCACCGAAAACGGTGAAGCAGAGGATGAAGAGGATCGCCGCGCCGGGTATTAAGAAAAATCGTTTCTGCATGCGTTCCTATGCCGAGGTGAGGACGGAGCGGAAATAGTCGATGGTCTGCCTGAGCCCGTCGTCCACGCTCACCGTGGGTTCCCAGCCGAGCATCTGCTTGGCCAGGGAGATATCCGGCTGCCTCTGCTTCGGGTCATCCGCGGGGAGCGGTCGGTAGACGATGCGCGAGGTGGACCCGGTCAGCTCTATGATCCTCTTGGCGAACTCCAGGATGGTGGTTTCCGCCGGGTTGCCCAGGTTGACCGGCCCGGTGAACCCGGGGGTCTCCATCATGCGCACCATCCCTTCCACGAGGTCGGAGACGTAGCAGAAGGAACGGGTCTGTTCGCCCTCGCCGTAGACGGTGATGTCCTCACCCTTGAGGGCCTGCAGGATGAAGTTGGAGACCACGCGGCCGTCGTTCTCGGCCATCTTGGGGCCGTAGGTGTTGAAGATCCTGATGATCCTGACGTCCACGTGATTCTGGCGGTGGTAGTCCATCATCAGGGTCTCGGCGACGCGTTTTCCCTCGTCGTAGCAGCTTCTCAGCCCGAGCGTGTTGACGTTGCCCCAGTAGGCCTCGGTCTGCGGGTGCACCTGGGGGTCACCGTACACCTCGGAGGTCGAGGCCTGCAGGATCCTGGCCCGGACCCTCTTGGCGATCCCCAGCATGTTGATGGCGCCCATGACGGAGGTCTTGGTGGTCTTCACGGGGTTGTACTGGTAGTGGATCGGCGAGGCGGGGCAGGCCAGGTTGTAGATCCGGTCCACCTCCAAAAGGATGGGCTCGGTGACGTCGTGCCGGATCAGTTCGAAGCTGCGGTGATCCAGCATGTGGGCGATGTTGCGCTTGCTGCCGGTGAAGAAGTTGTCGAGGCAGATGACGTCGTGCCCCTCCTTCAAAAGCCTTTCGCAAAGATGTGAACCGATGAAACCGGCGCCGCCGGTGACTAAAATGCGCATAAAACCTCGCAACGTGAAACAGTTCTACGTTCTACGTTCTAGGTTAACTGCCGCCACCAGGCGCACCGAAGTTGCCCAGCAACGCCTGCCTTTTCAGTAACGTAGAACTTAGAACGTAGAACAGCAGTTAGTAGTTATTCCATCTCGCAGGATGCGGCGCCGTTTCTGCCGATGGGGTGGTACTCGTACCCGATCTCGCGCATGCGGCCGGGCTGGTACAGGTTCCTGCCGTCGAAGATGAGCGGGTTGACCAGGAGCGTCTTGATCCGGTCGAAGTCGGGGTTACGGTACTCGTTCCACTCGGTGATGATGACCAGGGCGTCGGCCCCCTTGAGCGGCTCGTACGGGTTCATGTGGTAGCCGATCCGGTCGCCGAAATGCTTCTTCGCCTCGTTGAGGGCCTCCGGGTCGTGGGCCCGCACCGTCGCGCCCAGCTCCAGGAGCCGGTTGATGATGGTAAGCGAGGGGGCCTCCCTCATGTCGTCGGTGCGGGGCTTGAAGGAGAGGCCCCAGACGGCGATGCTCTTGCCGGCGAGCGGCCTGTCCCCACCTTCACCAAGGCGGCGCTCCAGTTTGTCGGAGAGGATGCGCTTTTGCCGCTCGTTCGCCTCCTCCACCGCTTTGAGGAGGATGAAGTCGTAGCTGCACTCGTCGGCGGTGCGCACCAGCGCCTTGACGTCTTTCGGGAAGCAGGAGCCGCCGTAACCGACGCCGGGGAAGAGGAAATCGTAGCCGATGCGGGAATCGGAGCCGATCCCCTCGCGCACCGCCATCACGTCGGCGCCCATCACCTCGCAGAGGTTGGCGATCTGGTTCATGAAGGTGATGCGGGTCGCCAGCATGGCGTTGGCGGCGTACTTGGTCATCTCGGCGCTTCTGATGTCCATGACCAGCATGCGGTTGGATTTGCGCATGAAGGCCGAGTACAGCTCTTTCATTATTTCCGCGGTGCGCACGTTGTCGGTGCCGATCACCACGCGGTCAGGTTTCATGAAATCGTCGATGGCCGCCCCTTCCTTGAGGAACTCGGGGTTGGAAACCACGTCGAACTCGATGTGCACGCCGCGGCCGTCGAGCTCTTCCTTCACGGCGGCGCGGACCTTGTCCGCGGTCCCCACGGGAACGGTGGACTTGTCCACAATGATCTTGAAGCTTTCCATGGCACGGCCGATGTTGCGGGCCACGGAGAGAACGTACTGCAGGTCCGCGGAGCCGTCCGCACCCGGCGGGGTACCCACCGCGATGAAGCAGACCAGCGACTCCTTGACGGCGGCGTCGAGGTCGGTGGTGAACTTCAGGCGCCCTTCCTCGCCGTTTCTGAGCACCATTTCCTTCAGCCCCGGCTCGTAAATGGGGATCACGCCCCGCTTGAGACCTTCGATCTTCTCCTGGTCGACGTCGACGCAGATGACGTCGTTGCCGCTCTCGGCGAAACAGGTGCCGGCCACCAGGCCGACGTATCCGGAACCGATCACGCATACTTTCATGAGGCGCACTCCTCTCGGGATAAAAAATTAGCGTTCTTATATAGCATACTCATGTGTGTTTATGCCAGAGTTTTCCCGGAGCACAAGTCCCTGGAGAGCGCCGCGAATTCTTCCAGCGACAGGGTTTCCCCGCGCCGCAGTCCGTCGATACCGCAGCGGGAGAGCGCGGCGGAGAGGAGGCCGTCGCCGTCGTCGAAACCCGCCGAGCGCAGCGAGTTCAACAGGGTCTTCCTGCGCTGGTTGAAGGCTCCCTTCACCACGCGGCGAAACAGTTCCTCGTCTCCCACTTCGACCCGCGGCGCAGCCAGCGGCGTGAAGGTGAGTACCGCCGAGTCGACCTTGGGGACGGGACGGAAGGAACCCGGCCTCACGATGAACTCCCGGCGGATGTCAAAGTGGAGCCTGAGCAGCACGGTGAGGGCGCCGTAGTCCTTGCAGGCGGGAGGGGCGGTGAGGCGGTCCCCCACCTCCTTTTGCAGCATGAGCACGAGGGATTCGAAGAGGTCGCAGTGCTCCATGAACTTGAAGAGCACCTGCGAGGAAATGTTGTAGGGGAGGTTCGCGGCGACCTTCCACTTCCGCCCCGGAGCGCGGCTGGTGAGGATCTGGGGAAGGTCCACCCTCAGGATATCGCCGTGGCCGATCTCGACGCGGTCATTGCCGGCGAACTCGGCGTTCAGCAAGGGAATCAGCTCGCGGTCCCACTCGACCGCCACGAAACGCGCGCCGCTGGCCACCAGGAGCCGGGAGAGCGCCCCCCTCCCCGGACCGACCTCGAGGATACAGTCGTCGCTGGCGGGCGCCACGCAGGAAACGATGCGGTGCAGCACGTTGTCGTCCACCAGGAAGTTCTGGCCGAACTCCTTCTTGGCCTTGATCTTTTTTTCCATCACTTCCCTCCCTGGAAACGTGCGGCAAGTTTGTCGAGCGGCCAGACCGGGAGGGCGTCCAGGTCGAATCCGCTTTGGTAGCCGGCACCCAGGTAGAAATCGCCGGGAACCGCGATCATGGCGGCGTTGTCGGCGCACAGCTTCGGTGAGGGGATGGAAAGTTCCACCCCGTTCGCATGGGCGTACTCGGCCATGGAGCGGCGCAGGCCGCTGTTGCAGGCGACCCCGCCCGCGACCACCAGCCGCTTGATCCCGGTCTGCGCGACGGCGGCGGCGGTCTTCTTGGTAAGCACCTCGCAGACCGCGGCCTGAAAGGATGCAGCAAGGTCGTTGATGCCCGCCTCCTTCGCCTCCGGGTGCTTGCTGACATGGGTGAGCACGGCGGTCTTTAGCCCGGAGAAGCTGAAGTTGAAGGTCCCGTCGTGCAGCAGCGGGCGCGGGAACTTGATGGCGTGCGGATCCCCCCCGGCCGCCAGCCGGTCTATGGCCACGCCGCCGGGGTACGGCAGGCCGATCAGCTTGGCCACCTTGTCGAACGCCTCACCGGCCGCGTCATCCACCGTCTGCCCGAGGGTCGTGTAGCGGCCGATGCCGTCAACCCGGTACAGGTGCGAGTGCCCCCCGGACACCGCCAGCGCGATGAAGGGGAACTCGACCGGACGTTCCAGGAAGACGGCCAAAAGGTGCCCCTCGATGTGGTTCACCCCGACGAGCGGGATGTTCCTGCCAAAGGAGATCCCCTTGGCGGCGGAAACGCCCACCAGGAGCGCGCCGGCGAGGCCGGGCCCCTGGGTCACGGCCACCCCCTCGACGTCGGCGATCGCCACCCCGGCTTCCTGGAGCGCCTGCTCCACCACGACGGAGACGGCCTCCAGGTGCTGCCGCGAGGCGATTTCGGGGACCACCCCGCCGTACTCGGCATGGGTGGTGATCTGGCTCGCCACGATGCTGGAGAGCACCGTCCTGCCGTCTTTCACCACCGCGGCCGCGGTTTCGTCACATGAAGATTCCAGCGCAAGTAAAAGCATAAAAAAATAGAGAGGGCACCAGCAGCGTGCCCCCTTTTTTCTCCCGTTCTAAGGTTGTCGCGTCAACTACAGCAGGTTCGCGGCCAGTTCGGCCAGGTCGCTGCGTTCCCCCTTGGTCATGGTGACGTGGCTGGAGATGGTCTGCTCCTTCAGCCGCTCGACCACGTAGGTGAGGCCGTTGCTCTCGGCATCCACGTAGGGGTTGTCGATCTGGTACGGGTCGCCGGTCAGGATGATCTTGGTCCCCTCGCCGGCGCGGGTGACGATGGTCTTGATCTCGTGCGGAGTCAGGTTCTGCGCCTCGTCGACGATCATGTACTGGTTCGGGATGGAGCGCCCCCTGATGTAGGTGAGCGGCTCGATCTCGAGGATCCCCATCGCCATCAGCTCCTTGTACCCCTTGCTGTGGCGCTTCTCCCCTTCGTGCCCGCTCAGGAGGAGTTCGACGTTGTCGAAGATCGGCTGCATCCAGGGAGAGAGCTTCTCCTCGATGTCGCCGGGAAGAAAACCGAGGTCGCGCCCCATCGGGAATACCGGGCGCGATACCAGCAGGCGGTTGTAGATGTTCTCCTCGGCGGTCTTTTGCAGGCCGGCCGCTATGGCGAGCAGGGTCTTGCCGGTGCCCGCCTTCCCCACCAGGGTGACGATCTTTATGTTGTCGTCCAAAAGGGCGTCGAGCGCCAGGGACTGCTCCAGGTTCCTCGGGAACAGGCTCCAGACCCCTTCCTTGTCCAGCTTGACCAGCGGCACCATCCTGCGCGAGACGTGGTCGAAGCGCCCCACCGCGCTGTGGGAGGGGTTCCCCGTCTCGGTGAGAAGCAGGTACTGGTTGGGGAGGTAGCCGTTATTGTCCATGTCGAGCCATCCCTGGCTGTAGAAGCGGTCGATGACATCGGCACCGGCCTCGAGCGTGGCGCAGCCGGTGTAGAGCTCGTCGATGGCGACCTTGTCGGACTCGTAATCCTGTGCCGCAAGCCCGAGGGCGTCGGCCTTGATGCGCAGGTTGGTATCCTTGGTGACCAGGATGACCGGCATCTCCTTCTGGGATTCCATGAGGTCCACGGCCACCGCCAGGATGCGGTTGTCGCCCCTCTCCTCGCGCAGCTCCGGCGGGAGCCGTTTCATCACCTTTTCCTCGTAGATCTCGATCTTCAAGGTGCCGCCGTTTTCCAGGTCGAGCCCCTGCGAGAGGGACCCCTCCTTGCGGAAGGCATCCATGAGCCGGGACACCTGGCGGGCGTTGCGGCCGGTCTCGTTCATGTCCTTCTTGAACCGGTCGATTTCCTCGATAACCGTGATGGGTATGATGATGGAGTTGTCTTCGAACTTGGTAAGAGCCTGCGGGTCGTACAGAAGTACATTTGTATCAAGAACATAGATTTTCTTCATATCCACTCCCTGTACGTTGCTGCCTTCAGATATACCGAATTCCTCATCCCTGACCAACAAAGCTGAACTTTTCGTAGTATCCCCTTCCACGGCCCGATCGCCGTCTATTGCTCGTAATTTGTAGGGGCGAATCATCATTCGCCCGTCCCACCGGCACCCTTCGCAGCTATACCGGCTGCCGGGTGCTTATGGGATGCCCGCCGCTAATGAGCGGGCGGAACGCTCATGATAGTATCTCACGCAGCGCCTTAATAAAAAAGTCGATATCCGCTTCAGTGTTGAAAAAGCCGGGGCTGACCCTCACGGTCCCCTCGGGGAAGCTGCCGATGCTGCGGTGCACGTCCGGCGCGCAGTGCAGGCCGACCCGCACGCTGATGTCGTATTCGCTGTCGAGGAGGTAGCCGAGGGCTGCCGGGTCGTGCCCTTCGACGTTGAAGGAGACGGCGGCGCCCCGCTCCCCCCCGAGCGGGCCGTACAGCCGGACACCGGCGATGCCCGAGAGCCCTTCAAGGAGCCGGTCGACCAGGGCGGTCTCCCGGGCGCGGATCACGTCGAGGCCGGTCGCCTCGATGAACTCGAGCCCCGCCTTCAGTCCGGCGATGGCCGGGGTGTTGATGGTACCGCTCTCCAGCCGCTCCGGCATCTGCTCCGGGGGCTCGGGGTTACTCGCGCTGCCGCCGGTGCCGCCGACCTGAAGCGGCTCCAGGGTTACGCCGGGGGCGACCGCGAGGATGCCGGTGCCGGGAGGGCCGTAAAGCCCCTTATGGCCGGGCGCGGCCAGGAGGTCTATCCCTGTCTGCTCGACATCGATGGGGAAAAAACCGGCGCTTTGCGCCGCGTCCACCAGGAAGAGTGCGCCCCCCTGACGGGCGACCCGCGCGATCTCCGCGATGGGCTGTACCGCGCCGGTCACGTTGGAGCAGTGCGCGAGAGCGACCAGCTTGGTGTTGGGGCGCATGGCGCGGGCGATGTCGTGCTCGGACACCACGCCGCGGGCGTCCGAGGCCACGAAGGTCACCTCGACGCCGCGCTTGGCCGCCAGGTGCAACGGGCGCGACAGCGCGTTGTGCTCGACGCTGGTGGAGACCACATGGTCGCCGGGCTTCAAAAGTCCGAACACCGCGATGTTGATCGACTCGGTTGCGCTGTGGGTGAAGACGAGGCGGGAGGAGTCCGAGACCCCGAAAAAGCGGGCGAGCGCGGAGCGTGTTTCGTAGACAATACGGGCGGCGGCGAGCGACTGGCGGTACCCTCCCCTGCCCGGAGCGACACCGATTTCCCGCATGGCAGCGTCCATCGCCTGGTAGACGGCATCCGGTTTTGGGAATGAAGTCGCTGCGTTATCTAGGAATACGGACATACCGTATTTACTAGCATTTTAAGGGGGCTTTGGCAACCGCTTTCATGAATTGTTTACGGGACTAAGGCTAATGGAGGATCGGTCACGCCGAGCTCGGACAGGAACCTCTCGGTGAGCACCGCTTCGAGTTCGGCCACCCTGCCGATGGCCACGTTGTCGATCTTCCCACCCGCCATCATGCCGTGTCCGCCGGCGGTGCCGATCCCCGCCACGAGCTTCCGGATCAGCTCGCCGGCGTTGATCTCCTCACTGGTGGTCCGGATGGAGAGGACCAGTTCCTGGCTGTAGTGCCCAAGGCACAAAACGGTCTCGGTTCCTTCCAGCCGCACCAGGAGGTCGGCCAGTTCGGACACCACCTCCGGGAACTGCACCCCGTCCAGGGAGGCGACCAGCACGTTGCCGTAGAGGCTTGCGTGCTCCAGGGCGCTGTGCAGCGCGATGAAGTATTCGCGCGGCAGGTTGGGCCGGGTGATGCTGTTCAACAGGGTCTTGTTGGCCAGGGGGAAGAGAACCAGGTAGGCCTCGCGGTCCGGCCGGGTCGCCTCCCGCCCCAGGTCCTGGGTTTCCGACTTGATGGCGTAGAAGAGCGCCGTGGCGAGCTTGGTCCCTACCGAGACCCCCTGCACCTTCAGGTATTCGTAGAGGATGGTGGCGGTGGTGCCGTAGTTGGGGCGGATGTCAACCCAGCGGCAGGAGGCGCTTCGCTCGCGCATGGGATGGTGGTCGATGACGATATCGGCGCGCACGTCGGGGGGAAGCGAGTTGTTGCCGGTGCCGGGCTGGGTGTCCAGCAGGCAGATCACGGGGAAGGCCTTGAAGTCGATCAGCGGGAACGGGGTGAGCGGGATCTGCAGCAGCTTGGCCATGGCGAGGTTCTCGCTCCTGCCGATCATGCCGGAGAAGGCGATCACCGCCTCGCGGTTCAGCCGGACCGCGAACAGGTGTCTGAGCGCCATGGCGGAGGCGAGCGAATCGGGGTCGGGATTGTCGTGCACGACGATGAGAATGCGTCCCCGGCCGCTGACCCAGGTGAGCATGGCATCGGTATAGGCGAGCAAATCGGAGCGAGTTTCAATTTCCGCCAATGGGCACCCCCGGTTGGTGAGCTGCAAACCCGTGAAGTTTATCCCACGCCCGGCGCGGGTGCAAAAAAAAAGGGAGGCCGGAGCCTCCCTTGGGTGTGATGTGAAAAGGTGTGGGTCAGAACTTGCCGCGCAGCAGTTCGGCCATGGCCACGATGTTGCTCTGCCCCTTGACGTTTCCTTCCCTGAATTCCGGGTGGATGGTGGGGATCGCGAACTTCACCTTGCCGTTTTCGTACTCGGCCAGGGACTTGGAGGTGGTGATGGCACCGTAGACCGCTCCGACGATGACACCGATGCCCGCGCCGATGCCGACGTTTTGCAGGTGGTCGCCAGGTTTGTCCGTGAAAGCAAGCATGGCCGCACCGACCAGTCCGCCGGCGAGGCCGCCGTACAGAGAATCCTCGAAGATGGTCTTCATGGCGTTTTCTTCGGCGAGACAGGGAGTTGCCATTGAGAGGAGGGTTATCACGATGGCCACGGCGCGCTTCAGGTTCTTCATACGATCCCCTTTTCCGGTTTTTGCAGTGAGTCGCCGTCTACCGTGCAAATCAGGGGCCAAAACATGATGACGGAGGCCACAGAGGGGGCAACCTACCGAATCCACGAGAAAAACGGTCAAGTGCCGTGGGGAGGGAACCAATGAGAAGAGCGGGGGGAAGTCCTTTAATGTGCTCTAAACGCCTCACATCACAGGGGCTTGTGACGAAAAACGTTATTTCCCGGCATTTTACGTCACCACCGCGAAAAGGCGGTGGTGTGGCAAAAACGCAACAGTCAGGGTTGCAGCTCGCGTACCAGCCGGATTTCATCGTCCTTGCTGGAAACCCTTCCGTTCATCCTGGCGCTCAACACCGCGTCCAACAGCTCCCGGTAGATCGGGCCCGGCTTGATGCCGAGCCGTTTCAGGTCCTCGCCGCCGACCAGGGGCTCCATGCCGTGCAACTTGGTGAAGTAAAGGGAGATGCAGCGCTTGGTCTCGGGGTTGCCGCTTTTGGCCATGTGGTAGAGCAGGATCTCGACGCTCAGCCCGCGCAGGGTGAAGTAGATCTCGCTATTCTCCAAACGCTCCTGCCGCGCCAGCTTGCGCTCCAGCGCGCCGATCAGCTCATCGCCCTGAAGCCGCATCTCGGCCAGGTGGTCCCGCTGGTGCTCGCCGACCGCGAGCCTCGTGCAGGTGGCCCAGAACTGCTCGGGCGAGAGCACCTCGCACAGGGCGAGGAAATACACGGCCCAGCGCTCGTAGGGGCGCTCCAGGTACAGGAGATCGAACCAGGAGACGACGTAGCGCACCTCCTCGAGGGCGGCCTGCAGCTCTGGCGTCAGCTCGATGGAGGGGTGGATGAAGCGCAAAAGCCCCAGCGACGCCATGCGGGCGATCCCCTGCAGCGGTTCCTTTTCCCGCAGGATCTGCACCAGTTCCGAGAGGAGCCTCCTCCCCCCGAGCTTAACCAGGAAGTCCATCTTCACCGCGTTCTTGATCAGGTCCTCGGTGTGCTTGGCGATCTTGAAGTTGAGCCGCTGCTCGAAGCGGATGGCGCGGAAGACCCTGGTCGGGTCCTCGACGAAGGAGAGGTTGTGCAGCACCCGGATCACCTTGGCCTGCAAGTCGCGGTAGGCGCCGAAGTAGTCGATCAGCTTGCCGAAGGACTGGCTGTTGAGGGCGATGGCCAGGGTGTTCACGGTGAAGTCGCGGCGGTAGAGGTCCATTTTCAGCGAGGAACGCTCCACGGTGGGGAGCGCTCCCGGCGAGACGTAGTACTCGAGCCTGGTGCTGGCGACGTCGATCTTGAAGCCGTCGGGGAAGACAATGACCGCGGTGCCGAACTTCTCGTGGCTTTTCACGCGGCAGCCGTACTCCGCCGCGAAGGCCTCGGCGAAGATGATGCCGTCACCGTCCACGGTGACGTCGACATCGGAATTGCGCCGCCCAAGCAGCAGGTCGCGCACGAAGCCCCCCACCGCGTAGAGCGGGAGGTCGAGCCCGTCCGCCACCCGCCCCAGGTTGTGCAGGATCTCGACCGAACTCTTCGGGAGGTAGCGCCTCATCATCCCCTCGACCTCGCGGTTCTTCACCTGGATGGCGTCGCGCGACAGGTCGTAGATCGCCTCGCTACCCAGGCTGTAGCGCAGCAGGTCGGTGCGGGTGATCACCCCCACCAGTCGCCCCTGGTCGAGGACCGGCACCAGGCGGGAATCTCCCCCCACCATGTAGCTCTGGATTTCGCTGATGGGTGTCTCCGGCGTGGCGGCGTAGAACTCGGAGTGCATGTAGTCGGAAATCGGGACCGTGTTGAGGTTGTGGTAGAGCGCCTTCTCGACGGTTTTGCGGGAGATGATCCCCAGGACCTGGTCGCCCGAGAGCACCGGCATGGCGCTCACGTTGTAGCGCACCAGCCGCTCGCGCGCCTCCTCGATGGCGCAGTCGGGAGGAAGGGTCTTGACCGGCGAGGACATGATGCTGCGGGCGACGCGGATGGGGTCGACCCGCTTTTTCAGCACCTGATCCAACTGCTCGAGCACCTGGATCAGGGTGAGCCCGCGCACCGTGGCCGACGCGGCCGTGGCGTGCCCTCCCCCTCCCAGTTCGCGCAGGATTTCCCCTACCCGCACCTCGGGGATCCGGCTGCGGGCAACCACGAAGACGCGGTCCTGCATCCCGACCACCAGGAAGAGGACCTGCAGGTTCTCCATGTCGCGGATCATGTGCGCCAGCGATGCGATATCGCCGATGTAGCGATCGACCGAGGCGTGCGCCACCGAGACGTCCACCCCCTTGAGCGAGCTGGTCTTCAGGGAGGTGAGCAGGTCGTTCAGCAGCGAGACCTGCTCCACGGTCAACTCCCGGCCGATCGAGTCGGCGACCTCGTTCAACTGCGCGCCGCGCTCCAGGAGCCAGGCGGCGACCGCGTAGTCTTCGGCGGTGGTCGAGGGGAAGGTGAGGTTGCCGGTGTCCTCGTGGATGCCGAGCATCATCAAGGTGGCCTCGGCGGGGGTCACCTCGATGCCGCGCTGCATGAGCAAGGTGGCGAGGATGGTGGTCGTGGAGCCGCAGGGGCGGATGATGCCGCCATCGGGCTTGAGATCGCCGGAGGTGATGGGGTGGTGGTCGTAGATGATGAGTTCTACCGCGCCACCTTGGGCCAACTCCCCGAACTTGGCGAGCCGCGTGGAGTGCTGGCAGTCGACGACTATGAGGCGGGTGACGGTGGAGAAGTCTATGTCCTTGATGCGGGCGGACTCGAATTCCGGGTGGGGCGCCTTCTGGAAGAAATCGCGCACCCCCTTTTCCTGCGCCCCCGAAAACACCAGGACCGCATCGGGGTGCAGCTTCTTGGCGGCTACCATGGAACCGATGCAGTCGAAATCGGCGTTGACGTGGGTGGTGATTATCTCCATCAGGAAACCGTGAGTGCGGCGTAGGCGACGACGCTATGCAGGTCGCCGTTCACCTCGCCGCTGGTGGCGTAGTGGACCAGTCGGCAGGACGTGGCTCCCATGATCTTGGCCGCCACCAGGAGAGCCGTGGCCGGGATGACGCCGCACATGGTGATGTTTTTTTCGCGGCAGACCTTCAAGAGCCCCTCCGGGTCAAGTTCGGCAAGGCGGGCCAGCGCCTGGTCGTCCTTCGCCTTGGCAGCGGCGGCGGATTCGTAGTGGGTCATGTCGGAACTCGCGACGATGAGCACGTCCTCGCCGTAGGCGGCGATGGCCCGGGCGATCCCCTCGCCCACCTGGGCGATCGAGGGGAAGTCGGGGAGCGCGAGGCAGAGGGCGGCGATGGAGACCCCGGGATTGCGGTACTGCAGGAAGGGAACCTGGACCTCAAGGGAGTGTTCGAAGCGGTGCGCCACCGGGTCCTCGCGGACCAGCGGGGCGTGTTCGAGGATAAGGTGCGACAGGCGCCGGTTCACCGGCACCGAACCCAGCGGCGTGAGCCATTCCGACTCGGGGGCGAGCGCGGCGGCCACCCCGACGCCGGTGTGGTTCGGCCCCAGGATCAGCACGGTGTCGGGGACTTCGACCGCGGCATAGGCCTTGCCGGCGACCTTGCCGGAATAGACGTAGCCCGCGTGCGGGGCGATGATGCCGATGACCTTTTGCGCCTCACCCGGGGGCACCATCTCCGCGAGCTCCCGGCGAAGCCGATCGGGGTCGCCGGCGTAGAACTTACCAGCTACTGCGGGTTGCCGTACCATACCAGCCTCCTTTTGCGGAAATGCTAATGAACAGCGCGCCAGGCAATATTCTAACTCAGCAGCGATTACCCTTCAATCGATTCCGGGGAGTCAATGGAATCAAGGGATTCAACAGGTGGCACAGAATCGGCGACGGGCGCGGAGTCGGTGGTAACGGCCGAGCCCAGCGGGAGCGCCGGCTGGTCGGCGAAGGGATCGGGGGGCACCAGTTCCTGGATCTCCTTGAGGCTCGGGAGCTGGTTCAGGTCCTTCAAACCGAAGAGTTCCAGGAATTCGCGGCTGGTGCCGTAGATGAGCGGCTTGCCGGGGACGTCCTTCTTGCCCATGATGCGCAGCAGCTTTTTCTCCAGGAGGCTCTTCATGACCCCGCCGGAATCGACGCCGCGCAGGTATTCCACCTCGGCGCGGGTGATGGGCTGGCGATAGGCGACGATCGCGAGGGTTTCCAGGGCTGATTGGCTGAACTTGACCCCCTTGGTCTTGTTGAGGCGGCGGATGTAGTCGCCGTGCTCGGGGCGACTTCTCAGCTGGTAGCCGCCGGCAACCTGGATCAGGACGATGCCGCGCTCGGCGGTGTCGTAATCCTCGATCAGTTCATCAAGCGCGGCGCGGAGGTCGGCGCGGTCGTATTCCTCCAGGATGCCGGCCAGACGGTCCAAGGTGAGCGGCTGATCGTGGACGAACAGGATGCTTTCAACAATTCCTTTTAGCGACTTTCCCGACAACAGATGCCTCCGTAAATCTAAAAAACAAAAGCGGGCGAATGATTATTCGCCCCTACAGGTCGTTGTTGCCATCCTCAACATCAGCGCCCTTTGCTTCCGCCTTGGCTTCACCTTCACCTTCACCGTCAGATTCTTCTTCCTCGCTGGCAGCGAGGTGGAGCCAGATGGAGCCGTGGTTTTCCATCTGCACCACCTTGATCAGCTTCAGCTTGCACAGTTCCAGGATGGAAAGGAAGGTGACCACGAGGAGGTCGCGGGTCATGCCGGTGTTGAAGAGGGAGTCGAAGCAGACGGTCTTCTCGGCATGCAGCACCGAAAGCACCTCGCCGATGCGGTCGGCGATGGAGATGCCGTCGGCGACCACGTCGTGGAAGGTATCGACCGAGACACGGGCCAGCACCTTCTGGAAAGCCTCGATCAGCTCGAAGAGCTCGACATCGGCCGGCTCATCAACCGGCTCCAGCTCCCCCAGTTCGGGAGAATCGAACTTGCGGGCAAAGACCTCGCGCCCCAGGAGGTTGCGGCAGTTGAGCATCTGCGAGGCGTCACGGTAGCGCTGGTACTCCAGAAGGCGGCGCACCAGTTCCGCGCGGGGGTCCTCCACCTCGGCATCGCCATCCTCCTCCGGGGTCGCCGGCAGGAGCATGCGCGACTTGATCTGCAGCAGCGTCGCCGCCATGACGAGGAACTCCCCGGCGATGTCCAGGTTCAGCTCCTTCATGATCTCCATGTAGTCGAGGTACTGCCTGGTGATGGCAGCGATGGGGATGTTGTAGATGTCCACCTCGTTCTTTTTGATGAGGTGGAGCAGGAGGTCCAACGGTCCCTCGAACTCCTCGATCTGCACCCGGTAAGACTGCTCCAGTGCCTCGGAGAAAAGGTTGCTTTGCATCTCTTCCAGGGACAAAAAAACTCCTAAAACCTAAAAACTGTTCTATGTTCTACGTTCTATGTTCTACGTTACCAGCCGAAACATTCACGGCAGAGCCTGCCACCGCGACACAATTCGCATCTCAAAGGTTCAAACGCAGAACCTAGAACATAGAACGTAGAACATCTTCTAGACCTTCAGCGCGGCGCGGGCCTCGTCCATGGTCTGCTTGGCGACGACTTCCGCCTTGCGGCTCCCCTCGGCGAGCACTTCATCGACCAGACCCGGCTTCTCGGTCAGTTCCACGCGCTTCTCGCGGAACGGCGCCAGGGTGTCGACCATGGCCTGGGCCAGGATCTTCTTGCAGTCGACGCAGCCAAGCTGGGCGCTACGGCACCCTTCCACGATCTCGGCGCGCTTGTCGGCATCGACGTAGAGGGAGTGCAGGGTGAAGGCGACGCAGCGGTCGGGCTCGCCCGGGTCGCGTTTGAAGGGGCGCAAGGTGTCGGTGACCATGGACATGACCTTTTTCCTGGTCTCCTCGGCGTCGTCGGAAAGGAAGATGGCGTTGCCGTAGCTCTTGCTCATCTTGCGCCCGTCGATGCCGAGCACCTTGGGGGTCTCGGTCAAAAGCGCCGCCGGCTCCGGGAACACCTCGCCGTAGAGGTAGTTGAAGCGGCGGGCGATCTCGCGGGTGATCTCGAGATGCGGAATCTGGTCTTGGCCGACGGGGACGCGGGCCGCCTTGTACACGATGATGTCGGAAGCCATCAGCACCGGGTAGCCCAGGAAGCCGAAGGTGGAGAGGTCCTTGGTGGTCAGGTTATCCTGCATCTCCTTGTAGGTCGGATTGCGCTCCAGCCAGGAGACCGGGGTGATCATGGAGAGGATCAGGTTCAGCTCGGCGTGCTGCGGCACCCGGCTCTGCTTGAAGATCACGCTCTGCTCGGGGTCGATCCCGAAAGCGAGCCAGTCGAGCACCATCTCGTTGATGCTGTCCTGGATACCGTCCGTGCTGGCGTACTCGGTGGTCAGCGAGTGCCAGTCGGCGGCGAAGAAGAAGCACTCGAAGTTGCGCTGCAATTCCATCCAGTTGGACAGAACCCCGTGGTAGTGCCCCAGGTGCAGCTTTCCGGTAGGTCTCATGCCGCTAACGATACGGTTGTTGCTCATAGAATCGAACTCCTTTTTGGATTCTGCTCCCCTACCCTTTCATCATGAGCTTGGTGACACCGAAGACCAGGTTCGCGTAAGGACCGGCCAAGAGGTGCACGCCGAAATTGAGGGCGGGTGCAATAACATAGCTGAAAGCTTTGGTGAAAAACACCAAGGCAATGATGATGATCATGCCGAAGGGCTCCACCCTGGCGAGCGCCATGGACAGGCTGTAGGGCAGCACCCCGACCGCGACCCGACCGCCGTCCAGGGGAGGTATCGGGATCAGGTTGAACACGCCGAGCATCAGGTTGATGTAGACCGAGAACGCCAGCATCAGGGTGATGGGATCGGCGAAGGCGGCCATCATGGATCCCTCGGCGGCGCCCTGGGTGCCGGCTATGACGGCGCGCATGGCGACGGCCGAGACGGTCGCCAGGCAGAAGTTGGTGATGGGGCCGGCGGCGGCTACCCAGATCATGTCCCTCTTGGGATGACGCAGGTTGCCGAAATTGACCGGCACCGGCTTGGCCCACCCGATCCCGACCACGAAGATCATCAGCGTACCCAGGATGTCGAGATGTTTCAGTGGGTTGAGCGTCAGGCGCCCCAGGTATCTCGCCGTGTTGTCACCGAACCTGTCGGCGACCCAGCCATGCGACACCTCGTGGCAGGTAATTGCCATCAACGCGGGAACCAGCATGATGGACAACTTGATGAAGAACTCTTCCATGTCTTCCTTTAAGCCGGGTTAGCTACAAGCCCTATGTCTCTAGCAGATCGCTCTTTGAAAGTCAACGATAGCAGGCGATTGGAAGGGAGCATCGTGCGGCAGAAGGGACAGGCTACGTTAGGTGCCTGTCCCCTCCTCATACCTCTGTCACCGTCTCGTGCCGTGCCTCGTGTCCCCATAGTTGCAGGATGAGCCCGCCAAAGAGGAGCACCGCGCCGCCGAAACCCTGCAGGGGGGTGATCCGCTCGCCAAGCAGGATCATGGACAGAAGCACGGTAATAAGCGGCTCCAGCATGCTGATGATGGAGGCGTTGGTGGCGCCGATCAGGCGCAGGCCGGCGAAGAACCCCATGACGCCAAAAAGGGTCGGGAACACGGCGATAGCGACGATGGAAAGCCAGCCCCGCGGGCTGAGGTCGAGGACCAGTTCGCCTTTGGCGGTGCCATAGCAGAGAAAGGCAAGCCCGGCGGCGGTGCAGACCCAGAGCGAGGTCACCATCGGGTCGATGTTCTTGAGGATCCGGTTGCCGATGATGATGTAGCAGCTGTAGATCACCGCCGCACCAAGGACCGAAAGCACCCCCGCCAGTTGCGCCCCCTCGAACGAGGCCCCCAGCAGCAAGACGAGCCCTACCGAGCAGACCACGAGCGCGATCCCCTTGGGAGCGTTGAAGCGCTCGTCGCCCACGATGAGAGCGAGGACCGTAACCAGGGCGGGATAGGTGTAAAGGAGCATTCCGGTAAGCGATGCGGGGAGGTAGTGGATGGCGTTGGCGTAGAGCCCGGACATGCCGCCATAGCCGACGGCTCCCATGAGGATGAGCTGCAGCGCGGTCCTGCGGTCAAGCGCACAGTTGATGCCGCGGGCGCGCAGGATGCCGAAGAGGAAGACACCGGCAAGGAGGAAACGCCCCGCCAGAACGGTGCTGATATTGGCGCCGCCGGTGAAGGCGCTTTTTATGAGGATGCCGAGCGTGGCGAATCCAGCCGCCGAGGCGACGATGAACCAGGCTCCACGATGCGTGTTATTCATGAATATAAATCCTTATCCCCCCTCCCCTTGCGGGAGGGGGGCAGGGGGTGGGGTAAGTTGCCCGCTCGTGGGCTCGCAAATGGCTAGGTCCCCTTCCGCCTGCGCGGACCGAAGCGCTGCGGCGCAGGCGCGTCAAGGGAGGGGGAGAAGTTGGCTAATCCAACTGAATGGTCTGATCGGTGATCTCGGTGAAACTCAGGTCGTGGCTTACCAGGAAGAGCTGGTCGTACCAGTGTTCGGTGACCTCCTCCTGCCCGACGTCAATGGCGCGGAACGCCTTGGCCAGGTTCTCGCGCCGTTCGGCGTCCAAATTCGAGGTGGGCTCGTCGAAGAAGGCGATGCGGGCGCCGATGGTCTGCAGCAGGGCCAGCCGCAGGGCCACCACCGCGCTCATCATCTGCCCCCCTGAGAGCTGGTCATCGCTGCGCTCCCTCATGGCGCCGTCCACCATGTCCTTCAGGACGATCTGGTAGTTGTCGCCCCAGAGGAGCTCCTCGTCGGACTCGCAGATGCTGCGGTAGATGCGATCGGCCCGGAAGCTGATCTCTTCTCGGAAACGCTCGGAAAGCTGCGCGGAGACGTTCTTGAACACCTGGTTGCGCAGGAACTTTACCAGGTCGGCCTGCTCCTTCAGTTTGTCGATGGCAGAGAGCTTCTGCTGAATTTCGGCGGCAACGGCGCGCAGCGCGGCGGTCTCTCCCTCCAGCCGGGTTACCCCTTCAGCGATGGCACCTAGCTCGGAGGTGAGCCTCGTCGCCGTCATCACCAGCTGTTCGCGCTCGTTTTTCACCGCCTCGTGCTGCTCGGCACGGTAATCCGCAACCAGCCCACCCAGCTCGGCCTGCTTGGCGGCCAGCGATGCCTTTACCTCTTGCAGGCGCGCCTGGTATTTCTCCAGCATCTCCTGGCGCTTGCCCAACTCTTCCGCCGACTTCTGGTTGGCTATGTAGCTGTCGCGTGCCGGCTGGAAACGGACCATTTCCTCCTCCGCATCCTTCACGCCACGCTCAACGTCGGCAAAGGCGGCGATCTCGGCTTTCCGGGCGCCGACCTCCGTCACGAGCGCGGCAAGCCGCCCGCTGTGCCTCGCCACGGACTGTTCGCGCAGGGCTGTCCGTTCCTGTGCGGCGGCAAGTTCGCGCTCCTTTTGTTCGAGCACCTCCCCCCGTGCGGACAGCTCGGCAAGTTTGCGGGCACATTCCTGAACCGGCTCACTCGCCAGCTTGACCCGCTCTTCCAGTGCCGTTTCCAACGTGGTGATGACCCGCTGCCAAGCGTCCGTCGTTTGGGCAAGCGCGTCCCGGCGCTGTTGCGGGGCCGCCGCCAGGTCGAGTTCCGCAACCGGCAAGCTGGAGAGCGAAACGGTGCCAATACATGCGGTTGCCAGCCACTCTTCAAGCGGCGCACGAAGCGCGGGAACAGCGATCTGCGCGTAATTGCGGCCGAACTCTTCTTCCTGTTTGGTCCGCTCCCGCCCGGCCTTGGTGAGCTCAAGGGCGACCTGCTCCATGCCCGCCAGTTCGCGAGCGGCCTGCTGCGCCGAACCGACCTGGGCAGCCAGTTCGACCGCCTCGCCGTCGAGCCCGGCGATCTCGTCATCGAGGGCGGCGATGCGGACTTCGAAGAGACCGGCGGGGTCCGCTCCCTGCAGGTTCTGGCACGGCTCCTGGAAGAAGGGACACGCGCCTGCGCCGATCTTGTCGCGCCCCTCGACCAGTGAATGCCTGCGCCCCGCCAACTCGGACCGGCGCGTCTGGATCTGCTCCAACCGTGCCTGGCGCGCGGCGAGTTGCTCCGCCTCAGCTTTGAGGGGGGCGGTACCGGCCAGGACACTCTCACGTTCCCGGATCTGCCGGTCGATCTCCTCGATCCGGCTGAGGGCGACGTTGAGGTAGGGCAGCGTGCCCTCCATGTTGTGCATGGGGAGTTTGCGGAACGCGGTTCGGCTTTGCTCCGCCGCAGCCAATCCCTGCGCCGCCACGGCCTCACGATTTTTCTGCTCCGCCAGGGCGGCCGCCAGGGCCTCCAGGTCGACCGTGAGGCGTTTGCGCTCCTCGTCCATGGACGCCTTGGCGAGCTCGAGTTCGCGGCTCTCCGCGTCCAGCATGGCCTGCACGCTCCCCTGTTCCTTTTCCAGGTCGGCGAGCTTCTTTTCCAGCAGGTGCTTTTGTTGCTGCCGTTCGCGCAGTTCCCTGAGCCTTGCCTCTGCCGCGTCGTACCCCTGCTTTCCGGCAGCCGCCTCGGCCAGCTGCGCCGCCGCCTGCCGGGATTGTTCGACCAAAAGCTGCTGGTTGGCGACGTAGTTCTTGCCGGAGTCGGCGCGCTCCTCGAACCCCTGGACCTCCTGCTGGACCGACTGGATCGCCTCTTTTTTCGTCTCGAGCGCGGTCAGTAACGCCGTGGCACGCTCAAGGTCCGCGTTCTTGGCCACCAACTCGGCCCGCTTGGTCTCCCCCAGCGCCAGCAGAGCGGCCAGTTCCTCTTCCTTGGCGGGAAGGACGGCGACCTGCTCGGACTTGCTATCGACCTCGGCCTGCAGCACGTCGAGCTTCGCCTTAATGGTGCTGGTCAAAACCTTCGTTTTATCTTGGGTCTTGCGCCAGGCATCGATGCCGAGGATCTCGTCGAAGGCATCCTGGCGCTTGGCGGGTTGCTTGATCACGAAGGGACCGAGGAAGTCGTTCTGGAAGGGGCCGATCACCAGCTTGAACTGCTCCGACAACGGCCGTCCGCCGGAGAGGCCGAGCAGTTGCGCGATGCGCGCCTCGGTCTCCTCCATGTTGGCATGTTCCTCGACTTCGAATTCGCCGCCCACCTCCTTGGCCAGGAGCCACTTCCCGGCGGTGCCCACGGTGCGGGTCACCCGGTACAGCTCGCCCGGCGCCGGCTCGAAGACCACGCCGATTTCACCGCGCTTGGTGCCGATGGTGAGGAAGCGATCCGCGTTTGAGACGAAGTCCTTGGCGTCGACGCCGAAAAGGGCGTAGCCGATGGCCTCGAAGATGGTGCTCTTGCCGGAACCGTTGGCGCCGGAAAGGACGTTGATCCCCGGCGAGAACACCAGTTCCTTGTCGCGGTGCGACTTGATGTTCTTGAGATGGACCGAGACTATGCGCACGATTCACCTCCCGCGGAAAGCAGGCTCAGCAATTCTTCGCCTTCCACGTCCCCCTTGAGCACCAGGTCGCGCAGCGCCAGGCTCAGGCGTGTCAGTTCGTCCACGCGCCCCTGGTACTGGCTATTGGCACCGATCAGCTCGCCAAGCACATCACGCTCGATCTCCGCGAGGCTCTTCTTGACCTTCTCCTCCCCTCCCCCGCCGGCAACGAGCGAGAGGTGGTTCTTGATCTCAAGGTGCAGCGGCTCGCAGATTTCGCACAGCGACGCGCGCAGGCGGTCGCGGCTCAGCTCGAAGGGGTGGAAGCCAACCTTGCCCACCAGGCGAACCTCGATGAGCGGTGCCCGGTCCCCCCCGCAGCCGGCAACCTTCTGTGCCATCTGGGCCTTGAACAGATCCAGGGCGTCCGTGGCGTTGCCCGCTCCGTCCAGGTTGGCGGTGACGACGAGCATCGGCCGCGGCGAGGTGCGGCGGAATTCATGCCGCACGGTGCCGTCCGGATCCAGCGCGGCCAGATAGTATCCCTTGTCGTAGCGCTCCTCCCCGAAGTTGACGCAGTCGGGCGAGCCAGGGTTGAAGGCGTAGGGGCGCCCGTCGGCGTCGGTGACGATGTAGGGCTTGTGCCCGTGCCCCAGTGCCACGTAGTCGAAGCATGCCGCCAAGGGCTGCGCCTCCTCGGGCTTGATGTTGCCGATCTCCACCGGAGAGTACGTCCAGACCCCGACGTGAAAGAGCAGGATGTTGCGCGTGGTGCAAAGGGCGTCGCAGATGCGCGGCACGTGGTTGCCGGCCTGGGAGCCGATGTAACCGAGGCCGTAGATGTTCACTCCCTTGACCTCGATATGCCCGCCGCTCCCCTGCTCCGGGTCGAAGGGGTCGAAAAGGTAGCCGCCGTCGCCGCTCCTGGAGGGACGCAGCAGGGAGATGTAACCCAACTGCGAGAGTGCTTCCATCCAGGAGACGCTGTCGCGGCGGTGGATCCAGTCGTGGTTTCCCTCGACGGCGAGACAGGGGATGCCGGCATCCTTCAATGGCTGCAGGATCTCGATGGTCTTGGCGAAGGTCTTGGGGAGGATCTGGCCGGTATGAAAGAGGTCGCCGCCGATGAGGACGAAGTCGACCTGCTCGCGCACCGCGTCGACCACGATGGCGGCGAAGGTGGTGAAGAAGTCCTGGTAACGCTGAGCGTCACAGCCTGAGGCGCGGTAGGTCTTGCCGAGATGGATGTCGGAGGTGTGGATGAAGCGAACGGGCATGGATGCTCCGGGAAAAGGAATTGCACAGGTATAACGCCGCGCGCGGTGGCAAGTCAAGCTCTCTCACCTGGCAACTTCTGTCGCAACTCGAAGCACCCCGGCCACGGCTCCCGCGGCAGTCCTGCGAGGCGCTCGTGGAGGTTGCGCAGGTCATAGGGAGCCGGCTTCGCCCCGGCGACCAGTTCCTCCCAGGTGGTCGGTGTGGCGACCGGCGCGCCGGGACGGGCCCGCAGGGAATAAGGCTCGGCGGCTCCGCGTCCAGGCTCCAGCCGTCGGACCAATATTGATTCGTCCCCTTGTCGCCCAGAAGCCGCTCCTGCCGTCAGCGGCGGTGGGGCACCGGTGGCTGGGCAAATGATTATTTGCCCCTATAGCGCCCGGAGGACAAGGCGCTGGAGCGCCACCGGTGACCGACACAGGTCAGCGAGTTGCGAAGATCTCGTTGAAGAATATCTTCATGGCCTCGAACGACCGCCGGTCGGCTTTCTCGTTGTAGGCGGCCCCTTTGCTGTTGTCATTGCCGGACTTGGGATTGGTGAAGCTGTGCACCGCGTTGCCGTACAGGTTCATCTGCCAGTCCACCCTGGCGTCGCGCATCTCCTTCTGGAACGCGGCCACCTCATCCGGCTTCACGTACGGGTCGTCGGCCCCATGCAGCGCGAGCACCTTGCCGCGTATGTTCCTCGCGTCCGCTGGATTGGGCGTGCTGAGACCGCCGTGGAAGCTCACCGTACCCAGAACGTCGGCGCCGCTTCTGGCCAACTCCAGCGCGGCCGTGCCACCGAAGCAGTATCCCATCACCGCCAGCCGCTTGGGATCGACCTGGGGTAGCCCGGTCAGCTTCTCCAGCCCCGCCGCCGCGCGCGCACGGATCAGGCTTCGGTCGTTGCCCCGGTACTTGGCCGCTTCCTTGGCGGCCTGCTCCGGACCGACCGGGCGCACCCCCTTCCCGTAAATGTCGGCGGCAAAGGCGACATACCCCAACTTGGCGAGTTGCTCGACACGCATCTTTTCATAAGGGCTCACGCCGGTCCACTCGTGGATGACGAGCACGCCGGGACGCTTCGCCTTGATGGCATCGTCATAGGCCAGGTATCCCTCCAGGACGGTGTCTCCCTGGCGGTACTCGACGTTATGGCCAACCACGGCGGCGCCAGCTCCTTGCGCCGCCAGCGTCATCATCAATGCTAAAAGGTACTTTTTCATGATCTCCCCCACGCTGCGGTTTGCCAATGAATAGGGTAAACGCAACTCTCATTGGACCCGTTGCTGACTCATTAACAGAAGAGCCAAGTACGGTCATTTTACCAAAATCCGGAGCCGGCGGCAGCGCCATCTTGGACCATTCGTTGTGAACGCCGCGCAGCCGGCAATGACGGATATTGTTCCGGCTGCCGCGTTGACACCAGCAGCACATTAAGTACAATCATCCAATCGCAATAGCATAACAGGAGCCTGTCATGAGACAACCGAACTCACGACGTTCCCTCGCCTGGCTGGAGGTACTCCTCATTGGGATATCTTTGTCAGGATGCTCGTCGTGGCGGGCCGGATGGCGGGAGGAAAATAGCGCCTCCCTGCAGACGGTCCAGGACGACCTGCGTTACGCGGAGCTAAAAACCCGCGACACGCGCAAGGCGCTGGATGACGTCAGGTTCGCCTACGAAGCCGACCTCCCCCGGGCGTATCGTGCGTTACGGGAGGAAGTGAACACCATGACCGGAGCGGGAGAGAGGCTGGTGCGGCACGCCAACGGGATGCACTACCAGGGAAACGCGTACCTGGTGGAGGCGGAGAAGTCCGCAGGCGAGTGTCGTTACCCACGGCTCTCACGGAGCGCCCGGATGCCACGCATGGAGTTGGGCGACGCCTTCGAGCCGATAGCCGAACTGGGGCAGGAGGTACAGCGCGCGTACCGCGCCTTTCAATTCGATATCGACGCCATAGAGGAACACCTGTCCCGGGAGTTGAGCGAGCAAGGGGTGAGGGATATGGCGATATTCATGCGCAGGAGCGAGGTGGACGGGGACAACCTCCTGTACGAGCTGGAAGCGGAACTGTCCGCGGTGGACAGGGCGCAGCGGGCGTACAGCGAAACTGCGCAGGGAAAAGCGGGGACGGCGCCCTAGAGCTTGCCCCTCTTGTCCGCGTCGAGGGGGAGCTGGCAGTGCAGGCACCTGCGCAGGTACAGCAGCGCCATCCCCTGCATGTGATAGTAGTTGCGGCAACGCGGGCAACGGGCGGTGGCGGAGTAGAACATGACGCAGAGCAGCACGGCGAACCAGGCGAAAAACACCGGCATCGAGCCGCTGAAGGAGTGGGTAATCTTCTGGGTCAGGTACATGGTGGGGAGATAAACGATGAGGACGATCCAGAGACACCAGCGCCGCTTGCGTACCGCGGCCAAACCGCTGGCGATGACAGCCGGGTCCATGGCTGCGACGGTCTCTTCACCTTCGCCCGTGCTGGAAGCTCCGGCTGGTTTGGAAGCTTCGGCAGTTTCGGCCGCGACGGCGGCCCCTTCGACTTCGTGACGGTCCAAGCGAACCTCCCTTCAGCCTTTAATTCTCGGCACCTTCCCGATATTTGATGGTGAGTCCCTTGAGAAAGTTCCGCAGCATCTGGTCGCCGCAGGATTTGTAGTTCTCCTGCCCCTTGGCGCGGAACACCGCGCTCAGCTCCGACTTGGAGACGGGGAACTTGGCCAGCTTGAAGATCGCCAGCATATCGTCCTCTTTCAGGCTCAACGCGATGCGGATCTTCTTGAGAATGTCGTTGTTGGTCAGTTGCTCCGGGGACGGTGCCGCCTTGTCATCGGCCCCTTCGCGCTTGCCCCGCCTCAACGCGATCACTCCGTCCAGAAACGCCTGCAGCACCTCGTCGCCGCACTCGCGGAACCCTTCCTCGTCGTCCTTCTTGACCAAGCTCGTGATGTCCGCCTGCCCCATCTTCATGCCCGAAAGTCGGAAAGCCTCGACAACAGCCTGGTTGTTGAGGTTCAGCGCGTAGCGCAGTCTGCGGAAGACGTCGTTATTGGTCATGGGGTGCTCCTCTGCTCGAATCGGCCTGGGCCAGGCTCTTTCATAACATCGATCGGCGGGACGGGCAAGCTTTTGCTGCTGGCGGGAAAAGTAAGGGGACCGGCGCCTTGCGAAGAGCGCCGGTCCCCAAGTGGTGTTTTCAGGCGGGAGTGGTCAGGCTGCGGCGGAGACGGGCTCGTCGCTGCCGTCGTCCCCGAACCCGAGGATCGCATCGATCTCGCCGGCGTCGAGGGTTTCCTTGACGACCAGCTCCCGGGTCAGCCGCTCCAGGGCATCCATGTTCTCGCTCAGCAGGGCCACCACGTCCGAATAGCAGCCGCTGACGATGGAGCGGATCTCGTTGTCGATCTCCCGCGCGGTAACGTCGCTGAAGCCTTTCTTGCCCCCCCCGCCGTTATCCGTGTTCTCGTTGTGGCCAAAGGCTACCGGCCCGAAGGCGCGCGACATGCCCCACTCGCTGACCATCTTGCGCGCGGTGTCAGTGGCCCGGGCCAGGTCGTTGCCCGCCCCCGTGGTGGTGGTGCTGTAGATGAGTTCCTCGGCCGCGCGTCCCCCCATGAGCACCTTGAGGTGGGCGACCAGCATCTCCTTGGTGTAGCAGTAGATGTCGTCCTCGGGAATCTGCACGGTCACCCCCATCGCCCGTCCCCGGGGGATGATGGTCACCTTGTGCACCGGGTCCGAACCCGGGGTCAGTTTCGCCACCAGCACGTGGCCCGCCTCGTGATAGGCGGTGGAAAGCTTCAGCTTGTCCGAGAGGACCATGGATTTCTTCTCGGCCCCCATGAGCACCTTGTCCTTGGCCAGGTCGAAATCGATCATCTCGACCGCGCCCTTGTTGCAACGCGCGGCGAGGATGGCGGCCTCGTTGACCACGTTGGCCAAGTCGGCGCCTGAGAAGCCGGGGGTGCCGCGGGCGATCACCATCAGGTCGACCTCGTCGTGCAGCGGGACGTTCTTCGCGTGCACCTTGAGGATGGCTTCACGCCCCCTGATATCGGGGCAGCCCACGGTGACCTGGCGGTCGAAACGCCCGGAGCGCAGCAGCGCCGCGTCGAGGATCTCGGGGCGGTTGGTGGCGGCCAGCACCACGATGCCCGAGTTCACCTCGAAGCCGTCCATCTCGACCAGCAACTGGTTTAGGGTCTGGTCGCGCTCGTCGCTGGCGCCGCCGCCGGCGGCTGCGTCGCGCTTGCGGCCGACCGCGTCGATCTCGTCGATGAAGACGATGCACGGCGCGGCCTTCTTCGCCTGCGCGAACAGGTCCCTCACCCGCGAGGCGCCCACGCCAACGTACATCTCGACGAACTCCGAGCCGGAGATGGAGAAGAAGGGAACGTCGGCCTCACCCGCGACCGCCCGAGCGATCAGGGTCTTGCCGGTTCCCGGAGGGCCCACGAGGAGCACGCCGGTCGGCATCTTGCCGCCAAGGGTGGAGAATTTCTCGGGGTCCTTCAGAAACTCGACCGTGTCCAGCAGTTCCGCCTTGGCCTCCTCGGCGCCCGCCACGTCGCTGAAACGGGTGGTGGATTCGGAGTTGTCGACCACGCGGGCACGGCTTCTCCCCATGCCGGTAAAACGCCTCAAGATGACAAACAGGAAGATGCCGATGGCGACCAGGAAGCCGATCTCGAACCAGTTGGGTCCGCCGGAAGGAGGTGTCGAGGAAAAGTCGACTTTCTTGGCGATAAGCAGATCGCCCAGGTAGGCGCCCGCCGGGAGAAAGAGGTTGAATTTCTCGCCGTTTTTGGCGTGGGCGGTGATCTCGTCGCCGACAATCCTCACTTTGGTTATGTTGCCGGCCGAAACTTTCTGGATGAAGGTGGTGTAGCTTATCTGCCTGCTAGTGTCCGCGTGTGATTGTTGCCAGGAATAGAAGCCGTAACCTGCGACGGCCAAAAAGCTCAAAGACAGACCCAACAACATAAGCTTCTTGTTTCTCGTGTTCCCCATAGTTCTCCCATTACTACCGTAGTAGTACTAATGTTACGGTCCAACAAATTCTATATACAGTCAATTGAAACGTAACAGTTAAATGTGCTTATCGTTTTACATGAGACAAATAATAATTAGCACCGGCTAAAAGCAATCGAACATGTTTTTTTACAAAATTGAATATCTATTTTTACTGCATCGCTAAGATTTTTGTACACACAATTTTTTTTCATACACATGAGATGAAGGAGAGCAATCGGGTGGAGATGCGGAAGGGATGGCGGGAGATTTATTTTTCGCAGCAGCGGGAGAGCAAAAGGCAAATCCCCCCTGTCCCCCTTCGCAAAGGGGGGCACGCGAACAAAAAAAAGAGGCACCTTTTGGGGTGCCTCTTTTGTCAACGGTGTCGGAACCGAGATTACTTGCGCAGCAGCTTGACGATGGCGGAGAAATCCTCCTCGCCCCGGCCGTCCTGGACGGCCTGATCGAAGATGGCGGAGACGGTCTTGGCGGCGGGGAGATCGAGTCCCAGTTTATCGGCCATTTCCAGTACGCGCCGCATCTGCGACTCGACGTACTTGAGCGCCAGGTTCCGGCTGAAGTCGCCGCGCGCGATGGAACGCCCTTTGGAGTGGAACAGCGGCGAGGCAACCCCGCCGGAGTCGAGCACCTCGAGGATCTTGTCAGGCTTGAAGCCCATCTTCTCGCCGAAAACGAGACCTTCGGACAGGGACTGCATCATCTCGGCCTGCAGCAGGTTCACGATCAGTTTCATGCGGGTGGCGTCGCCGATCTTGCCGATGTGGATGATGTTGAGGCCAAAATAGGAGAACGGCTCACGGCAACGGCCCAAAAGCGCCTCGTCGCCACCGGCCAGGATAGTGAGCAGACCGTTGGCCGCGTGCTCCTTGCTCCCCCAGACCGGCGCCTCCAGGAACATGACGCGACGCGCTTTCGCTTCCTCGGCCATGCGCTCGATGGTCTCCAGGCAGTGGGTGCCCATGTCGACCAGTATGGTGCCGGGATCGATCCCTTCCAGGACGCCGTTCTCGCCAAAGACCAGGTACTTGCTCTCCGGCACGATCACGATGACCAGGTCCTGCCCCTTGGCGGTCGCCATCGGCGAATCGCCGACTTTCACGCCCAGCTTGGCCAATTCAGCCATCGCATTTTCGTCTTGGTCAAACACCGTTAATTGATAGTCCGACTTGGCAAGGTTAGCTGCCATGTGAACACCGACGGTGCCCAGACCGACAAAACCTATCTTTTTAAGCATAATCCCCCCAGAGTGGCTGATGCTTTACACCAGCGGATAGCATTTTTGCTTAGCTCAAAAACTCAAGGCCCCATTATACTCAAAGAGCGAGTTTCTGCAACACTGTTTTATCTTGATTTGGTTACTGAGACCCTGTCGCAAAGATCTATCAACGGACAGGTTGAGCACCTCGGTGAAAGCGGAGTGCACTGGTTCTGCCCGAAAGTTACCAGAAGATCGTTGATTATGATCCAGTACTCGGCCGGCAGTTTCTCTCTCAGGGCGAATTCAGTCTGCTCCGGCGTGCGGGTTTTGACGTAGCCCCAGCGGTTGCAGATCCGGTGCACGTGGATGTCGACGCAGATACCGGGCTTGCCGAAACCAAGGGTAAGGACCAGGTTGGCGGTCTTGCGCCCCACCCCCTTGAACTTCAACAGCGACTCGAGGTCATCCGGGACAACTCCCCGGTACAGCCCGCACAACGAGCGCGAGATCTCGAGAATCTGCTCGGCCTTCACGCGGTAAAAGCCGACCGGGTAGATGGCGGCTTCGATCCGCTGCACGTCCAGGCGCACCATCTTTTCGGGGGAATCGGCCAGCGCGAAGAGACGTGCCGAAGCCTCGGCGGTAGTCTGGTCGCGGGTCCGCAGCGACAGGATGCAGGAGACCAGCACCTTGAACGGATCCTTACCCTGGGTGGCGACGATAGTCACCGCGGGACTTACCCACGCCTTGACCGCCTCGGTGAGGATCGCTATCGCCTGGTGGACCTGGTCGTCCCTCATGCTACAACCTGTTGGTGATCACACGCATTACCAGAACGCCCATGATGGAAGCAAGAAGCCCAACGCATACTAACAAGATGCCGATGCTGCGCCCCTCTCCCCAGCCAAGCAGGTCCTGGTTCTTCATGAACGCTATCAGCCCCAAACCTGTGAAAGTGAGAAGCCCCCCTATGATGAACGTCGACAGTGCGAATACCGCTCCTGCCATCCCCTTCGTCTTTGCCACACACACCTCTGTTCATCCTGAAAAAAGTAATGCTTCCTTATACAAGATGGCACTGGTCAAGGCAACTGCTAAGTGCGTCCTTAACGGTTGCACAAACGTGAGAAAACCCTATAATGACCTGATCAAAATCGAGGGAGATACATGAAAGAACTGGTAGACCTGCATTTGCACTCCACGTTTTCCGACGGGGTACGCACCCCGACGGAGTTGGTGGCTATGGCCAAAGGGCTCGGACTCAAAGCGATCGCGTTGGCTGACCACGACACGGTGGATGGCATCGATGAGGCACTCGCGGCAGGCGCTGCCGCCGGCGTGGAGGTACTTCCCGCCATCGAATTTTCCGTCGCGTACGACTCGTTCAAGGACGTCCACCTGCTCGGATACCTGCTCGATCACCACGATCCGCAATTGCACTCGATTCTCAAGGAGTTCCGTGACCGGCGGGAGGCCCGCGGCGAGGCGATCGTGGGACGGATCAACGAGAAGTTGACCACCGAAGGGAGAGCTCCCATCTCCAGCGCCGAGGCGGCCGCCCTGGCGGGCGGGGCACTGGGGCGCCCCCACATCGCCCAGGTCCTGATGGGCAAGGGGTACGTCCGCGACATGCAGGACGCCTTCGTGCGCTACCTGCTCCCCTGCGATGTCCCCAAGCGCTACTTCCCGATGGAAGAGGCACTGGCGACGGTGCAGAGGCTTGGCGGGGTGGCGGTGCTCGCTCATCCCACCACCATCACCAACGACCGCGACACGCTGAACCGCATCATCGACCAGCTCTGCGCCATGGGACTTGCCGGTGTCGAGGCCTTCAACAACGTCTGCAACGACCAGGAAAGCGCATTCCTCGTTGCCACCGCCGAGAAGAAGGGGCTGATCTGGACCGGCGGCTCCGATTATCACGGCATCGAGGAAGGAATCAACATGGGTACCGGCAAGGGGGGCATGGCCATCCCCTACAGCTGCGTGGAAGGCTTGAAGCGGGCGCAAAAACAAAGAAGCTAGAAAAGCAAAGGGGCCAGGGGCTAGGGGCGGGGGCTGGAAACACCGAATGGTTTCCGCCCCCCGCACCTACGCTCCCAGCCCCTTCTTATTTATCAGCGCTAGTCCCTAGTCCCTAGTCCCTGCCTCTAATCCTTCACCGGCTTGTAGCTCAGCACATCCAGCTCACTCTCGACGTCGGTGACACCCTCGACCGACCTGGCCAGTTCGACGGCCTCCTCGATCTCCTCCTCGCTCTGCACGTGGCCGGCCAGCGTGACCACGCCATCCTCACAGCTGATGCAGAACTTGAGCGCGCGGGCCAGCGACGACTTGAGCAGTTCGGCCTCGACCCTCTTGGCGACGATCAGGTCTTCAAGCAGCGCCATGGACTCATCCTCCCCTTCCTTGAGGCGGGAATCCTTGGACGCGGCGATGATCGACTCTATCATGGCATGCTGGCTGGAAGACTTGGTGTTGAAGATAAGGTCGTAGGCCAGCGGATCGTTCCAGTCGCGGTCGAAATAGAAATGGATGAAGCCGCCCAACTGGTGGTCGCTCCTCCTGATCAGCTCGCGGGCCAGGTCCGGATCGATCCATTCCCTCTCGGCGAACTTTTCCACCCGGTCTTCGAAGGGCGCAATGAAGCGGACCCTGAGCACGTTGGTCAGCACCTTGATGAGATCCTGCGCCCCCCTTCCGTAGAGGATCACGTTCCCCTTCTTGGCGCAGTCCAGCAGGATGAGCTCCATGGTGGCGAGATGCGCGGCTTGGAGGCGGTCTTCGGCGGTCCGATAGGACGGCGGCTTCTCGTCCACCCTTTCCAGGATCTCGGGGGTCAGGCCATACGCGGGGGCCAATTCCTCGATCTTTACCCGGTCTACGAGGGTGTACTTGAGCTTCTTTGCCAGTTCCTTGGCAATGGCGTAGGCGCCGGTACCCATCTCCCTGGAAATTGTGATGATTGCCATGCATGCCTCCTTTGCTAATGAGAAACCGCCGCATCATAGCACGTAAAGTCTGCCGTATACAAGGAATTTTGCTGTCTTGGATGAACTGCACGCAGCGTGGAGGCAGGCCAGACGGGGATGAAGCGGAACAGGGGCGAGGGAGAGCCGGCTCTCCCCCACCCCGGCAGGTTAGTAGTTTTCGGCGAGACGCTCGAAGTGCGCCTTGGGGTGATGGCAGACCGGACAGATGTCCGGCGCGGCGTTACCCTCGTGGATGTGGCCGCAATTACGGCACTTCCAGCTGGTGGGCGCGTCTTCCTGGAACACGGTTCCCTCCTCTATCGAGGCGAGCAAGGCCTTGTAGCGCTCCTGGTGCGCCTTCTCGATGGCGGCGATGCCGTCGAACATGGCCGCGATGGCGGTGAAACCCTCTTCACGGGCCTCCTTGGCCATGCGCGGGTACATGTCGACGAATTCGGCGTACTCGCCTGCCGCAGCCGCCTTCAGGTTGGTGATGGTGTCGCCGAGCCCGGAGAGCGCCTTGAAATGCAGCTTGGCATGCTCCTTCTCGTTCTCAGCCGTTTCGAGAAACAGTGCCGCGATCTGTTCGTACCCTTCCTTCTTGGCCACCGCCGCGTAGTAGGTGTACTTGTTGCGCGCCTGGGACTCGCCGGCGAACGCTTCCTGAAGGTTCTTCTCTGTCTTGCTTCCTTTAAGTTCCGCCATGCTCTGTTCTCCTTTCCTTTGTTACCTGCTCTAAAAAAGGGACTGCCCAGGATCAGTCGATTCCGATCCTCTTGACCCCTTCCACTACGCTCAGGCGCGCCATGAGGTCCGCCGAACTCGATTTTTTGGGCTGTTTAACCTGGAACTCGATGAATATGACACCGTGCTCGATGTCTTTCTGCAACTTGGCGTCCACCCTCTCGATCCCGGCGCCGCTGAGCGCCTGGTAGACGCGGGTGACGAAGTCGGCGCGGTCTTCTCCCCACACCTTGACCAGCACATAGGTATCGCGGGTGAGCCTCTTCTCCACCTCCTTGAGCAGCAGGAGGTTCGCCAGGGCCACCAGGGTGACGGAAACCGCGAGCCAGAAGAGGCCGATGCCGCAGGCGATGCCAAGGGCGGCGGCGACCCAGAGGCAGGCGGCGGTAGTGAGCCCGCGAATCGAGGCCCGCTCCCTAATGATGGCGCCCGCCCCGAGGAAACCGATGCCGGTGACCACCTGGGCGGCCACGCGCCCCGGGTCGACCCCGACCGGCCCGCCGGTGAAGTTGCCGAAGATGCGGTAGATCTCAATCGAGGTGAGGGTGAAAAGGCACGAGCCGAGCGAGACCAACAGGTGGGTCCGGAACCCGGCGGGACGGCCGTGGATCTCACGTTCAAGGCCGATCAGCCCGCCCAGGAACGAGGCGAGCAGCAACCGGCACAGCAGGTAGATATCGAAGTCGGGACCCAAGCGCTACTCCTCGGAAAGGCCGAGCGACAGGGTCAGTACCACGGTCTTCTCCTGGTCGCCGCTGCGGATGGTCAATGGCACCCGGATCAGATCGCCGGCCGCCACCGGGTCACCCGCTATCTCAAGTGACAGCGCCGCTTGCTTGGCCGCCGCCGGTGCGACCGGGGACCGCACGGCCGCCGGTGCGGCGCTCGGCTGAGTGGACGCGGGCGCTGCGGGGGGCGCTTCCGCGACGGGGCGTGCCGGAGCCGCGGCGGGTGCCGGGGGTTCCACCATCTGCTGCAGCCCTTCGCCGCTGGCTATGGCGTCGGTCCCATTGGCGCGCAGGCCGGTCAGGACGCTCTTCACCAGCGCCATGAGCCCCTGCAAGACCCCTTCGCCGCTCTGGCTGCTGGTCTTGAAGCTGACCAGGCGCGACGGGTTCAGCTGCCGTTCCAGCTCGGCAAGGGCCGCCGGGTCGGCGAGGTCGCTCTTGTTGTACTGGATGATGGTGGGGATGGTGGTCAGGGTCTGGCCGTACCCCTTCAGGTACTCGACCAGTTGCCCAAGCGCGGCCTGGTTGTCAGCCAGCCGCTGCGGCGCGGAATCCGCCACGAAGACCACCCCGTCGGCACCCTTCAGCACCATCTTCCAGGCCGCCGGGTCGACCAGCGGCCCCGAAACCGTGTAGAGGTGGAAGCGGACCCGGAACCCGTCCACGTTGCCGTCGCCGGGAGGGGTGAAGTCGAAGAACAGCATGCGGGCGCCCTGCACGCTCATCACCTTCAATGCGCCCCGGAACTCGGGCTTGAGTTTATTGAAGACGTGCCTGAGGCTGGTACCTTTACCTGCCTGACCGGGGCCGAAGAAGACTATCTTGGCGTTGATTTCACGCTTTGCCTGGTTCACCAGAGCCATTCGAGATCCCCCTGAATTACCTATTTTCCTTCTTGCTCAGCAAAATCTTGCGCGCCTGGTTCGCGATGATGGTGTTGATGTTCTTGCTTTTGGCGAGGTTGGCGAGATCCTTCTCCCCCAGGGTCCCCAAAAAGCGCAGCGCGTTGGGGAGGGGCGTCTTGTGGTTCTCCACCAACGCCTTCCTGATCTGGGCGTTCTTGATCCAATCCTTGTTGGCGCAGATGACGCGGATCACCTCGTCGTTCTGGATCTGGGACTTGACGATGGTGAGCACCTCTGATTCCGTCATGCGTGGATTCTTGATGGCCGCACCAGAGACCAGCTTGTTGTTGTCCTTGATCAGGAGGGCGCGCCACTCCTTGTCACCGGTCATGGCCATCTTGATCTTGTCGCTCACCCCCATCGACTGGGCCAACTGGTACTTGGACTGGTATTCCTCCTCGTCGATCGGCTCATCGTCGTCCGGCCCGGTGGTCTCGTCGACCTCCTCCAGGTCGTGTTCCTTGTGGGGCGCCGCGTGCGGCGGCGCGGCCTGGGGAGTCGCGGCGGCGAAGCCCTGCGCGTGCAAAAAGGCGGCGGCCTTGTCGCTCAGGTTCGGGTGCCCGGCAAGAAGGGGCGCGATATCGGGCTTCTTGCCGTGCAGTTGCACCAGGGCATCCAGGATCTGCGGGTGGAGCTCGCGGTCGGAGAGGATCCGTTCCAACTGCGTGCGATCGAGGGAGCGCAGCGTTCCCATCGCCTGCCGCTTCACCTCCTGGTCGGGATCATGACACAGGTAGTAAAGAAGCAGCACCAGGTCGCCCGGCGGAAGCGGCACCCGGCCGGAAGCGGCCAGCAGCCGGTTCTCCCTGGGCTTGTCGGCCCCCACGTACGGGGCCGCCGCCGCTGAAATCCTGAACGTTACCTTCGCTGACACGTCAGATCTATTTCCCCGCCTTGACGACCTTGGCGGAAAGGCCCGTCTTCTTGAGATTCGCCGCGGCCTTCTCGGCGCTGCTCGGATCGGCGAAGCTGCCGCCCCGCACCTTCACCACGGTCACCGGAATGTTCGCCTTCTTGAGCACCAGCCGGACCCCCTTGTCATAGAGACGGTCCTGCTCCACGGCAGCCTTCCCTTCCCTCATGAAGGAACCGGCGTAGACCGCGTAGCGCCCGCCCTCCTTGAGCATGAAGGCGTTGGGGGCGACCCCTTTCAGGCGCCCAAGCTCTTCGGATGCCTCGTCGCGGCTGGCGAAATCGGCGAGGAACAAGCGGTGCATCGGCTCGCCTTTGTGGGTTTTCGTGGTAACCACCGGTGCGACGCCGGCCTTTTTGAGCTTCGCCGTAACCGAGGGAACTTCGCTCTCGGCGACCTCGCTGTCGAGCTCGAGGGCAAAGGCACCCGGTTTGGCCTTGGCCTTGGCAGCGGCCTTGGCCACCGGCTTGGCCGGTTTGGCTTCTTTGGCCTCCTTGGCGACAGGTTTCGCTTCCTTGCCTGCTGCCGGGGCTTTGGCTTCCTTGGCGGCAGGTTTGGCATCTTTCCCGGCGGGTTTGGCTTCTTTCGCCGCTGCGGGTTTGGCTTCTTTCGCCGCTGCGGGTTTGGCTTCTTTCGCCGCTGCGGGTTTCGCTTCCTTGGCTGCAACTGCGGGAGCCGAGGCAGGCTGGCCCGGTTTCGCCGCGGGCGCCGCAGGTTTGGCCGCGGGCGCCGCAGATTTGGCCGCGGGCGCCGCAGGCTTGGCCGCGGGCGCCGCAGGTTTAGCGGCAGGAGCCCCGGGTTTGGCAGCGGGAGCACCAGTATTGGCCGGCGCTGCGGCAGGGGCAGCCGGCTTGACCTGAGTTTCAGCAGCAGGCTTGCCGGCCGCAGCCTTGGCGGAGGTCGGAGCCTCGGCGGAGGGGGAGCGCGGCGGCAGCGGCTTTTTCACCAAGGCCGGGGCGGGCGCGGGCGGCGGAGGCGCGGCCGCTTCGGGGCGCGGCTTGATCAGCCCGGTGAAAAAATAAAGGTAGGCAAAAAGGGCGATGAGCACCAGCAGAAGCAGAAGAAGCCGTTGTTGCGAACTCTTCTTGTGGTCTACAGTTTCATCTTCATCGGGTGTAAATTGCTTCGCCATCTGGCTCATCCTCCCTCGTCATGTCATTTGAATCAGGCGCGCCCGGCCTCCCCACTTCGCCAGGGCTTCGTGGGGCCTGCCGGGCAGCCTATGTAAAACTTCGGTTAGGCGCTTTTGTGGTTGTTGTTTTTCTGGTCCTGCGCCTCGGCGATGATCTTCTGGGCCAGGTGGCTCGGAACCTCCTCGTAGTGGGAAAATTCCGAGGTGAACATGCCGCGGTCGCTGGTCATCGAGCGCAGGTCGTTGGAGTAGGTCAACACCTCCGACATCGGCACCACGCTCCTGATGATCTGCGAATTCGCCTTGGGCTCGACCCCGACCACCTTGCCGCGCCTGGAGTTGAGATCGCCGATCACGTCGCCCATGTTCTCATCCGGGACCGTGATCTTCATGTTGACGATCGGCTCCAAAAGGACCGGCTTGCACTGTTCCATCGCCTTCTTGAAGGCCATGGAGCCCGCCACCTTGAAGGCCATCTCCGAGGAGTCGACGGTGTGGAAGGAGCCGTCGAAGAGGGCGACCTTGAAGTCGACCACCGGGTTGCCGGCCAGAAAGCCCTCCTTGGCGGCCTCCTGGATCCCCTTGTCGACCGCCGGGATGTACTGGCGCGGGATGACGCCCCCTACGATCTTGTCCTCGAACTTGTACCCCTCGCCGCGCGGCAGCGGGGAGAGCTCGATCCAGCAGTCACCGTACTGGCCGCGCCCGCCGGACTGCTTCTTGTATTTCCCCTGCACCTTGGCCGAGCCGCGGATGGTCTCCAGGTACGGGACCTTCGGGGTCTTCAGGATGACGTCGACGCCGAACTTGCGCTTCAGCTTCTCGACCACCACCTCGAGGTGCACCTGCCCCATGCCGGAGATGATGAACTCTCGGGTCTGCGGGTCGCGGTGGCTCTCGATGGTCGGGTCTTCCTCGATCATGCGCTGCAGGGCGCTGTGGATCTTGTCCTCGTCGTTCTTGGTCTTGGGCTCGATCGCGTAGGAGATCACCGGCTGGAGCGACTGGGCCGGTTCGTAGACGATCGGCTTACCCTCGTCGCAGAGCGTGTCGCCGGTGACGGTCTCCTTCAGCTTGGCGACGGCGACGATGTCGCCGGCCACCGCCTGCTTGATCGGGTGCTGTTTCTTTCCTTCCAGCTCGAAGATCTGGCCGATACGCTCCTGCACCCCCTTGGTCGAGTTGTAGACCAGCGAGTCGGAGTTGAGCACGCCCGAGTACACGCGGAAGATGGTGATCTTGCCGGTGTAAGGGTCCGAGGTGGTCTTGAACACCAGCGCCGAGAACGGCTCGCTCTCGGACGGGGCGCGCTCGATGATCTGTTCGGTCTTGGGATCCATCCCCACCGCCTTGGTGCGATCCAGCGGCGAAGGGAGAAAATCGCAGATGCCGTCCAAAAGCTGCGCGACGCCGATGTTCATGGCGGCCGACCCGCAGAAGACCGCGGTGAAGGTGCTGCGCATGGTGCCGACCCGGATGCCGTCCAGGATCTCCTCTTCGGAGAGTTCGCCGGTGTCGAGGAACTTCTCGGTGAGGGCGTCGTACGCCTCGGCCACCGTCTCGACCATCATCTCCCTGAGGCGCTTCGCCTCGTCAAGGTACTCGGCCGGGATCTCACCCTCGGTGAACTTGCCCGAGAGGTCCTTCTGGTAGCGGTACGCCTTCATGCGCACCAGGTCGATCACCCCTTCGAAGTTCTCCTCGGCGCCCAGCGGCATCTGTACCGCGACGCCGCGCGCGCCCAGCGCCTTCTCCATGTCGTCGATGGCGCGCAGGAAGCTGGCGCGCTCGCGGTCCATCTTGTTGACGAAGGCGATGCGCGGGATCTCGAACTCGTTGGCCCACTGCCAGACCTCCTCGGTCTGGACCTTGACGCCGGAGATGGCGGAGAGGATCACGACGGCACAGTCGAGGGTCCTCATGCAGGCGCGGGTGTCGGCGATGAAGTTGCCGTAGCCCGGGGTGTCGACTATGTGGATGGAGTGCCCTTTCCACTCGCAGTGGTCCAGGGAAGAGGTGATCGAGATGCGGCGCTTGATCTCTTCGGGCTCGAAATCCATGGTGGAGCTGCCGTCGTCGACCCTCCCCAGCCGGTCGATCATGCCCGTATCGAACAGGATCGCCTCAGCCAGCGAGGTCTTGCCGGCACCGCCGTGAGCTACAATACCGAGGTTACGCAGTTTTGCCGTTTCATACCTTCCCATAACGCCCTCCCTTTAGAATGAAGATCATCAATGACCTACGCTTCAACGAGAAACGACTTGAGCAAAGCAGACGAAACAAACAACGAACTACCAACTACCTGGCTGACCCCTCAATGGATTGTCGCGTACCTCCCTCACCCGCCGCTAAGGCGCGTGAACCAACTCTTCATATCAACAAAAAACGTGATGTTCCACAAACTGGTTGCGACCTACCCTCGTGAGCAGGCCTTTTGAGTTTGAGGCGAGGCCCGATGTGCCGCCCGAGCCTCACGTCCTCCCCTTTGCGAAGGGGGGGCAGGGGGGATTAGCAAGCTGGATCCGTCCCGCCCTTTACGGCTTGTTCCTCTTGTAGATGATGCGCAGCCCCTCGAGGGTGAGGAACTCGTCCACCTCCTCGATGGTGCTCGATTCCGGCGCGATCAGCGAGGCGAGGCCACCGGTCGCGATCACCTTGACGTTTTCCTTCCCCTCGGCCTTCATGCGCTGCACGATGCCGTCCACGAGTCCCACGTAGCCGAAGAAGATGCCGGCCTGCATGGAGTTGACCGTGTTCTTGGCGATGATGCTGGGCGGCCGGGCGATGTCCACCCGCGGCAACTTGCTCGCCTTCTGGAACAGCGCCTCCATGGAGATGGCGAGCCCGGGGGCGATGGCGCCGCCGCAGTATTCGCCCTTCTTGTTGACGTAGTCGAAGGTGGTGGCGGTGCCGAAGTCGACGATGATGAGCGGCGAACGGTACTTTTCGAAGCCGGCGATGGCGTTCACGATGCGGTCCGCCCCCACCTCCTTCGGGTTGTCGTAGTGGATCGGCATGCCGGTCTTGATGCCGGGTCCGACCACGTAGGGGGTGATCTTGAAGTACTGGCGCGCCAGTTTTTCCAGCACACCGGTCAGGGTCGGCACCACCGAGGAGACGATGATGTCCTTCACGTCCGAGAACACGATGCCCGACAGGCGGAACAGGTCGTGGAACAGGATGCCGTACTCGTCGATGGTCTTGGACTTGTCGGTGGAAACCCGCCAATCCTGAACCAGTCGTTCCTCATCGTAAATCCCGAGAACGATGTTGCTGTTCCCGACGTCGATCACCAAAAGCAAGCCAAACCTCCTGAAACCAAAACCGTGGTTTTAACGCAAAGCCGCAAAGGCGCAAAGAAAACCAGAAGCTGGAACCGAACTCCAAAAGCATTAAGACCTTAAAAGGGGTAGTGTTTCTTCGCGTCTTTGCGTCTTTGCGTTAAACAATGCCTTTTCCTTTTGATCTTAAACGAGTGCGACGTCGCCGGAGAGCACGGTCTCGACCTTGCCGTCGGACAGTTGCACCAACAGGGCGCCAAAGGAGTCCACCCCCTGCACCATGCCAACGAACTCGCGCTCACCCTGGCTCACCTTGACGTTGCGCCCCTTGATGGCGGAACGCTCCAGCCATTCGGCACGCACCGGCCCCTCCCCCTCGGCCAGGAACACGTCGTAAAGCCGGTCCAACTCGAAGAGGAGCGCCCGGGTGAAGACCAGCCGGTCCACCTCCACGCCCCCCTCCTGCAACAGCGAGGTGGCCGGGTGGCGCAAAAGCGACTCGGATATCGAGGACATGTCCAGGTTGAGGTTCACCCCGATGCCGAGCACCACGAAGTTCACCTTCTCGGTCTCCGCGTTCATCTCGTTCAGAAGCCCCGCGACCTTCTTGCCGTTGATCAGGATGTCGTTGGGCCACTTGATCTGCGGCTTCAGCGTGGTGCATTTTTCGATGGCGCGGGCCACGGCGACCACGGAGAGGAAGGTGAGCTGGCAGGCGGCCATCGGCGCGATGGCGGGACGCAGCACCACCGAGCAGTACAGGTTGACGCCGGGGGGCGACAGCCAGATGCGCCCAAGCCTCCCCTTGCCGGCGGTCTGGGCGTCGGCGATGACCACGGTCCCTTCCGCGGCGCCTTCCTCGGCAAACTTGAAGGCGACCTGGTTGGTGGACTCGGTTTCCTTGAGACAGATGATGCTGGAGCCGACCCTCTTGGTTTCAAGGCCTGCAGAGAGATCCAACTGGGTGAGAACTTTGGGTGAGGAGATCAACCGGTAACCCTTGGAGGGGACGGCTTCGATCAGGTACCCGCTGGCGCGGAGTCCCTTGACGTGCTTCCAAACTGCGGTTCGCGACACCCCCAGGAGGCGGCTCAGCGCGGCGCCGGAGACCACCCCGCCGCCGGAGCGGAACAGCTCGATTATCCTGCCGTCGACCCCGGAGTCTTTCAAACGCCCTCCATCAGCATCGAGATGTCGGTCGCGCGTACCGAGTGGGTGAGCGCTCCGACCGATATGATGTCCACACCGGTCAGGGCTATGGACCTGATCGTTTTCAGGTTCACCCCCCCGGACGCCTCGACCAGCGCCCTCTTATTTATTGTCCGCACCGCCTCGGTCATCTGCTCCAGGGACATGTTGTCCAGCATGATGATATCCGCACCAGCCTCGAGCGCCTGCCGCACCTCGTCCAGCGTCTCGGTCTCCACCTCGATCTTCAGGGTGTGCGGGATGTAGGCACGGGCGGCGCGCACCGCCTCGGCAATGCCGCCTGCGGCCGCGATGTGGTTTTCCTTTATGAGCACACCGTCGTAGAGGCCGGTGCGGTGGTTGGTGCCGCCCCCCACCCTCACCGAGTACTTCTCCAGGACGCGCAGCCCCGGGGTGGTCTTTCTGGTGTCGACGACGCGGGCGCCGGTCCCTTCCAGTTCCTTGACGTAGGCGGCGGTCTGGGTGGCGATACCGCTCATCCTCTGCAACAGGTTCAGAGAAACCCGCTCCCCCTGTAAAAGCGTCGCGGCATTCCCCTCCATCACGGCGATGATGTCACCCTTTGTCAGCCGGGCGCCATCCTCGAAGTGGGCGGTGAAAACGATGTCGGAGTCGAGCCTTGCGAAGACGCGGCGAGCCACGTCGATACCGGAAAGGACCATCTCCTCCTTGGCGACCAGCCTGGCGCGCATGCGGCGCGGCTTGGTAAGCACCGAGAGCGTGGTGATGTCGCCGGTGTGGATGTCCTCGGCGAGGGCGTTGTCAATTATGTTATCGATTTGGTTCATATAATCCGTGTTCTCCCTGAGTTAAGCGGCATTTTTTTATAACACAGCTTAACTGGCCCCGCAACCGCTAATAAAGCTTGCCAGCAAGCTACTGACGCCACTCTACGGGCACCCCCGCCTGGGCGGCGGCGAGGTCGAGCGCGGCGATCCGGTTGAGCATCTCGCTGATCTTGGCATCGGTGGCGGAAACCTGGGCCTCCATCGCGTTGATCGCCTCCCGATCCCGGGCGCGCTGGAAGATGGTGCGCTTTCTCCGCAGCTCGATCAGTTGCTGTTCCAGACCGGCACGCTGGTCCTGCAAAGCCTTCAGCTCGGTGCGCAAGGCCTTGAAGCGGTCCTGCCACCAGCGCTGGTCATGCCCGCCAGGCATCGTCGCGGCAGGAGCCGGACTGGAGACGGACTCCCCCCGGGGAGACACGACGACCGGCGCGGAATCGGTGACGTCCACGCGGTGAGCCTTGTCGCGATACTGTTTCGGGATGTTATTGCGGTTATCGGTGAAGTGGACGACACCCTGGGCGTCGGTCCACTGGTAGAAAGCGGCGCGGGCGAGGGAGGGGACCTGAAGAGAAAGCAGCAAAAGGGAGAGCAAAATCGTTTTCATCATCCCTCCTATTACAGGGCCTAAGCGGCCAAACATAAAAAACAATCAATAGTTTTGAATTGACGATGCGCTTTGCGATGTGTATATTATCCCGGCTATTGCCCTAAAGTGGTAGCAAATAAACAGCCAGAAGGAGTGTACCATGCAGTTTCGCCTCGCCTTGCTTATGGTTCTTATCGTCTGCGCGTCACCGGTTGCGCTTTTTGCCAAGGAGACCAAAGACGTCAAGTTTCCTCTTAAGAACGGGGACGCCGTTGTCTTCAGTCACGATGTGCACCTGCTGAAATATAACAACAATTGCAGGATCTGTCACAACGCTATCTTCGATCTTAAGGCGAAGCGCCACTTCACCATGGCCGAAATGGAAAAGACCAAGTCTTGCGGTGCCTGCCACACCGGCATCAAGGCTTTTAGCGTAGCCGATGAAAAGAGCTGCGTCAAATGTCACAAGGGCAAACCGCGTAACGTAGAGTTCAAGATCAAAGGTCTGGGTCAGACTACGTTCAACCACTCTGTCCACCTGGCCAAAGTCAGTGACGGCTGCAAGGCCTGCCACAACGGCACCGTGATCACCGGCAAAGAAGGCCGTGTCACCATGGCCCAGATGGAGAAAGGCAAGACCTGCGGCGCCTGCCACAACGGCAAGAGGGCCTTCACCGTCGCCGGCAACTGCGGCAAGTGTCACGCCGGCATGAAGCCGCGCGAGATCACCTGGAAAGCCAAAGGGGTGACCGACGCCAAGTTCAGCCACGACTTCCACCTCGAAGCCTTCAGCTGCAAAGACTGCCACACCAAGCTCTTCGCCTTCAAGGCCGGCGCCAAGCACTTCACCATGGCCGAGATGAACAAAGGCAAGTCCTGCGGCGGCTGCCACAACGGCAAAGAGGCCTTCTCCGTAGCCGGCGATTGCAACAAGTGCCACAAGGGCTACAAGCCGGGCAACGTCATCTTCAAGAACGAAGGCGGCGAAGTTAAGTTCAGCCACGACTTCCACCTGGAAGCCTACAAGTGCGCTGACTGCCACAACAAGATCTTCCCGATGCAGGCCGGTGCCAAGCACCACACCATGGGCGACATGGAGAAAGGTATGTCCTGCGGCGCCTGCCACAACGGTAAGGACGCCTTCACCTCCAACGGCGACTGCGACAAGTGCCATAAGATGTAACAGGCAGCACCAGATGAACACCAAAGGCGGGACCGAAAGGTCCCGCCTTTTTTTATGCTCAAACACGATGGTAGTAAATTGCCATATGCCCGTACAAATTTGCAATGTGCGCGTGCAAGCTTGCAACGTGCCCGTGCAAAGTTTCAACCTGCCCGTGCAAAGTTGCACCGTCCCCGTGCAAAGTTGCACCGTCCCCGTTCAAAGTTGCAACGTCCCCGTTCAAAGTTGCAAGGTCCCCGTGCAAAGTTGCAAGGTCCCCGTGCAAAGTTGCAAGGTCCCCGTGCAAAGTTGCAAGGTCCCCGTGCAAAGTTGCAAGGTCCCCGTGCAAAGTTGCAAGGTCCCCGTGCAAAGTTGCAAGGTTCCCGTGCAAAGTTGCAAGGTCCCCGTGCAAAGTTGCAAGGTTCCCGTGCAAAGTTGCAAGGTTCCCGTGCAAAGTTGCAAGGTTCCCGTGCAAAGTTGCAAGGTTCCCGTGCAAAGTTGCAAGGTCCCCGTGCAAAGTTGCAAGGTCCCCGTGCAAAGTTGCAAGGTCCCCGTGCAAAGTTGCAACGTGTCCTTACAAGTTTGCAACGTGTCCGTACTAAATTTAACGAAGGCTGTCTCCCCTCCTCCGGGCCTGTAAAGAATTTTGTAAATGGCCTTGGTTACGATTTTGGCGGCCTCCTCCTCCAGGACTAGCCCGTGCCGTTGCATCGGGTATACTTGGCAAGTTCAAAAACATTAATCATTCATCAGGCCACCTCGCATCCCACAACTCGTGTAGGGGGGGATCATCATGGCAAAGCTCTATCTCGGCTGCAGCGGCTTCAGCTACAACCACTGGCGCGGCAACTTCTATCCGGCGGAACTGAAGACCAAGGAGTGGTTCGAACATTATCGTTCCGTCTTCGATACGGTTGAACTCAACGTAACCTTCTACCGGACCCCGACCGCGGCCACCTTCAAGCATTGGCACGACGAGAGCGAGCCCGGCTTCTCCTTCGCGGTGAAAGGGAGCCGCTACATCACTCACATCAAGAGGCTGCACGATATCGAAACGGCCTTGTCGAGATTCTTCACGCCGACCCGGGAACTGCAGGAGAAACTGCAGGTCGTGCTCTGGCAGTTTCCGCCGCAGTTCAAGGTGGATCTGAAGAGACTGGAGAGCTTTCTGGACCAGGTCGCACCGTACCACGGCAGGCAGACCCTGGAGTTCAGGAATGAAACGTGGCTCACCGACGAGGTGGTAAGCCTGTGCCGCGACCGCAACGTGTCACTGTGCATGGCGGACCACCCGGTATTCATCGACGCGCCGCCGATCACGGCAGACTTCGTCTATATCAGGCGGCATGGCATGGAAGGGAGCTACAACGGGTTCTATACGAAGGAACAACTGGAGAAGGACGTGGCGAGGATCAGGAAGTACTTGAGCCGCGGCCTGGATGTCTATATCTACTTCAACAACGACATGGGGGGCGCCGCCCCTCAAAACGCGAGGGACCTGGCGACCATGCTCCAGGCACCGCACGACAAAGAGTGACTCTACCTGCTCCCCTTGCCGGGCCGGATCAGTTCATCGGCCCGGCCGCCTGATTTCCCCGCCTCCTTCCCTTCCGGCACCAGCACCAGATCGAGTTGAGCCCCCTTGGCAAGGCGTTTGGGATAATGCTGCGTGACCAGCCCCTCGAAATTCTTCACGTCCACCAGAATGTGGATGTGCGGCGGACGGTTGGCATACGGCACGGCCGGAATGGTCTGCAGGCGGTAGTGCCCTTTCCTGTCGGAGTAAACGGTGGCGCGATAGGCATCGTCGTAGCGGCCGTCGGGACCAGCCTGCCAGAATTCGATGCGGGCGTTGGGGATGGGGGAGCAATCGGCGGAAGAACGGACCGTACCGCTCAGGAGGTAACCTTTGCCAATACTGCCGCGCACTGGCGCGTTGGGACGGTAGAAGGGTCCAATCTCGTCCCAAGGTGTCGGCGGACAGGACCCGGCAAAGGCGCAAGTTGAAGCAGAGAGGACGAGGAGGAGCAGCAGGAACAGTGAACCAAGAAGGTGTCTGAAAGTTGCCATGGTGTCTTCCTCTTCTCTCCCCAACAAAGGACTAGCGAGGAGGGCCGCAGATGTGTTCGAGGCTTGCCTCGATGGTCCGACCGTCAAAGGTCAAGTAGACATTCCCTTCAGTGACTGTTATCGACCAGTTGATCACCCGCTCCAGCTTATCACAAAGCTGCCCCAGGAATTTGAAATCAATGCAGATCACGGTCAGGTTCTTGACCTGTGCCAGCTTTTGCTGATGCTGGGTGAGCCAGCGGCTCACGTTGGCGCCGAAGGTGAACAGGAAAGCGCGCTCGACGTGGCGGCAGGACTTGGCCAGCCGTTCCGGATCCGGTTGTCCCACCTCGACCCAAAGTTTGACCCGCCCGTCCGGCCCCTTGCTCCAGATATCAGGCTCGTCGCCGGAACCGACCCCCTTGGTGAATGCCAGTTCCTCATCGTAGCAGAGAGCATAGGCCAAAAGCCTTGTCAGCAGCCTCTCCGCGGTCTCCGAGGGATGCTGGGCGACGGTAGTCTGGAGGTCGGCGTAGATCTGGCGGTCCAGATCAGAGAGTTGCACCGAAGCGCGGTAAATGGTCGAAGGCAGGGCCATCAGTAATTCCTTTTCACATGTTAAATGTCCAGCTGGGCAAATGATTATTTGCCCCTACAGCGGAAATAGACGCGTTACGTCCTGTAGGGGCGAATAATTATTCGCCCCCCTCAATCGCGGTCGCTGCCTCTCTCGGCAGCGGCGTTGGTCCAGGCAGCCGCGCTGGGCAAATGATTATTTGCCCCTACAGCGGGCGGTTTATTCGCCCCCCTCCCCCGCCCAGCATTTCCAGTCGAACCCATCGAAGTCGATTAAAAGCGCCGTAGGGATCAAGGTATCCAGCTCGCTCATCCTGCGTCCAAGGAACCTCTCGGTGAAATCGCGAAAGAGCGCCACCTCCGCGCGAAGGATGGCATCAAAGGGCGCGGTAAGAGCGGGAAGTTGGAGCGGGTCCACGTCAGTGAAGTTCATGGTGCACCACTCGTCGTGCATCACCTCGCCTTCCGTGTCGACCATCGGGATGCCGTGCAGGCGGCAGGTCATGGGGCGGTAGTCGTAGACCAGGCAGCGGCCATCGTCCCCCAGCAGCACGCAGGGGGTCTCATCTTCGTCCGGCATGAGCAGTTCCCAGTCCGCCTCGTCCCGGTAGTTGAGCACGAAAGGGTGGTCGAACTCGGGCCAGTGCTCCCTCATCAGCGCGAGCCGCTCCCGGCACTTCGCCAGCACACGCTCCTTGGCGTCCTGCGGCAGCGCGTCAAACCCGAGCTTCAAGTAGAACGCGTCCAAAAGCGTGATGTCGAAGGTCGACCGGCAGCAACCCGAGCAGCCGCCTTGGCAGGCAATGTGCTCAGGGTAGGCCGCCATGCAGCGGGCGAACCAGTCGTCCACCTGCCCCAGCAACTCGCGATTTCGTTTGAGAATTTCTTCCATAACAACCTAAGGCAAAAGCTGGAACACAGAGGTAACAGAGGACCACGGAGGACACGGAGAAAAAACAGGACGAGGCGGAAAAAAACCTTTCACAAGATTTCCATCTGAGACCTCAGTGCAGCTCCGGGTCCTCTGAGCTCCGGGTTTAAAAAACAAAGGCGGCAATAGAGTTATTGCCGCCTTCGGTAAGCACAGTATCTTTCTGCTGCTAGGCGAGAATCTCGGCCTTGGTGAAGATGGACTTCAGCCAGTACCCTTCGGCCTCGATGTTCTCGCGGCCGCCTTCCTCACGATCAACCAAGGTGACCACACCCAGAACCACCAGCCCTTCCTCTTCGGCGCGCTTGATCGCCTTCAGGGAGGAACCGCCGCTGGTCACGACGTCCTCGACGATGACCACCTTGGCGCCGGGCTTCAGGTTCTTGCGCCCTTCCAGCCACGCGCCGGTGCCGTGCCCCTTGGGCTCCTTGCGGATGATAAAGCCCGGGACGGGTTTCCCTTCCAGGAAGCTGACCACAGAGGTCGCGGTGGCGATAGGGTCGGCACCCAAGGTGAGCCCGCCTACCCCTTCCACACCTTCCACGTCTTTGATGGCCTCGAAGAAAAGCTTGCCGGTCAGATAACCGCCCTCGGGGTGCAGCGTGGTCTGCTTCCCGTCAAAGTAAAAATCGCTCTGACGACCGGAAGCCAAGGTCACGTTCCTCTTCTCGTAGGACAGCTCAATGATGATCTTCTTCAGTCTTTCCTTTTCGGTCATTGCTCGGCAGTCTCCTTTTCGAATAGTCCCATCTGCGGCTCTTGCTGGTCCATCAGACGCGGGAATTTAACCGGGTATCCCCCGGTAAAGCATGCGGTGCAGAAACCGGCGTTCTCGGCGCCGACGGTAGACATGAGACCTTCTTCGGAAAGGTAGCCGAGCGAGTCGGCGGTGATGTAGCGGCGGATCTCGTCGATGGAGTGCGACGAGGAGATCAGCTCCTTGCGGTTCGGGGTATCGATGCCGTAGTAGCAGGGATAGCTGGTCGGCGGCGAGGAGATGCGGACGTGCACCTCGGCGGCGCCGGCATTCCTGATCATCTTGACGATCTTCCTGGAAGTGGTGCCGCGCACGATGGAGTCGTCGATGACCACCACGCGCTTGCCCTTCAGCACCTCGCGCACCGGGTTCAGCTTGATCTTGACGCCGAAGTGGCGGATCGCCTGCTGCGGCTCGATGAAGGTGCGGCCGACGTAGTGGTTGCGGATCAGGCCGAGCTCGAACGGGATGCCAGACTCCTCGGCATAGCCCAGAGCGGCGGGGACGCCGGAGTCAGGGATCGGGATGACGATGTCGGCGTCGACCTTGTGCTCGCGGGCCAGCTGGCGCCCCTGCTCCTTGCGCACCTGGTACACGTTTTTGCCGAAGATGTGGGAGTCGGGACGCGCGAAGTAGACGAACTCGAAGATGCACGGGGTGGGCTGCACCTTCTTGAGCGGGAAGAAGGAGGTCAGGCCGTTCTTGTCGATGACGATCACCTCGCCCGGCTCGATCTCGCGGATGAACTCGGCATCGATGAGGTCGAGGGCGCAGCTCTCGGAGGCGATCACGTAGGCGCTTCCCTGGCGACCCAGGCAAAGCGGGCGGAAGCCGTTGGGGTCGCGCACCGCCACCATGCGGCTCTCGGTCAGGAACAGGAGGCAGTAAGCGCCCTGGATGCGGGTCAAGGCGTCGGTGATGCGGTCCAGAAGCGAGTTCTGTTTGGAAGTGGCGAGCAGGTGGACGATGATCTCGGTGTCCATGGTGGTCTGGAAGATGGAACCGTAGGCCTCCAGCTCGTCCTTGATGATCTGGGCGTTGACGATGTTGCCGTTGTGGGCTATCGCGATGGAGCCGCGGGAGTAGTCCACATTGATGGGTTGGACGTTCTTGATCACCGACGAACCGGTGGTCGAGTAACGCACGTGGCCGATGGCGGAACGGCCGGGCAGAGTCTTGAAGATTTCAGGGTTGCCGAAAACGTCGGCTACCAGCCCCATGCTTTTATGCGCGTGCAGACTGCTTCCGTCCGAGGAGACGATGCCGCAACTTTCCTGTCCCCTGTGCTGCAAGGCGTAGAGCCCAAGGTAAGTGAGGTTCGACGCCTCCGGGTGGTTGAATACACCGAAAATGCCGCACTCTTCTTCGGGCCTGCGCATCATCATTTCTTCCACGACTGCTCCTTATAAAAGAACTGCTTACCTGTCGATCCTTGTTGTATTCCCCGAAGGGCTGTTCACCATTCCCTCCCCCCGGAGGGGGGAGGTCAGGAGGGGGGAAGCTGCCGGTACAAGCCGCTTCGCTCCCCCTCCCTGACCCTCCCCCTCCGGGGGCGGGAATGTTAGAAGTTCTTTTTCACGTACTTGGCCGCGTTCTTGAAGAAGATCAGGCCTTCGCCCTCTTCCGGCAGTTCCTCGCGGGTCCAGCGCGGGTGCTGGGTGCGGTGCACGAACGCCTCGGGGTGCGGCATGAGCCCCATGATACGGCCGGTCTCGTCGCAGATGCCGGCGATAGCGTTCACCGACCCGTTCGGGTTCTCGGGGAAATCCATGGTCGGCGCAGTGTAGTTCTTGTCGGAGTATTTAAGACAGGAGAGATGCTTCGCCTCGATGGTCTCCAGGGTCTTGGCATCGTCCACCAGGAACTTACCCTCACCGTGACGCACCGGGAGGTAGACGCCCCCCTCGATGCCGCGGGTGTACAGGGACGGCGAATCGGCATCGACCTTCAAGTAGCACCAGCGGTCCTGGAAACGGCCGCCTTCATTGTAGGTCAGGGTCGCAGTCTGGTTCAGGTAGTTACCGGAGAGTGCCGGGAGCATCCCCATCTTCACCAGGAGCTGAAAACCGTTGCAGACACCGAGGATCAGCTTGCCGTCCGCGATGAAGCGGGTGATCTGGTCCACCAGACGCTCTTCTTTTCCTTCCACGGCCGCGTAGCGCAGGCGGTTGGCCTGGGCCTTGGCGCTCCCCAGGTCGTCGCCGTCCAGGAAGCCGCCGGTCAGGTTCAGGAAGTGGTAATCGTCCAGGCTCACCTCGCCGGTGAGAAGCTCAGCTATATGGGCGATGCGCGCCTCGTCGAAGCCGCCCAGCTTGCAGGCGTGGGCCGCCTCGGTTTCGCAGTTGGTGCCGTTGCCTGTTATGACAAGCGCTTTAGCCTTGGTCATCAATAAGTCCTCTATCGGATGGTTGGTAGCGGGGCACAACGGTCCTCATTATTGCACAACCCGCTTTTTTTCTGCATATAAAAGATTCGCGATATCTACAGGTCCTTCAGCGGTTCCTGCCAAGCGGCCTTCAGTTCGGCGTTGGCGGCGTTCACCACCACGTTGCCGGCGATCCCCTTCACCTTCAGGGTCGGATCCGCAGTGACGGCGCCGATCTTGGCGAACGCGGTACCGGCCATCGCCTTCTCGAACTCGGCGGCCTTCTCGGCGCGCACCGTCGCCAGCAAACGGGAAGCGGACTCGGAGAAGAGGAGCACGATGTCGCTCTTGTCCCCCGCGTCACCCTTGAACGGCACCTTGGCCAGATCGAGTTCCATGCCGAAGCCGCCGGCAAAGGCGGACTCGGCCGCGGCAACCGCGAGGCCGCCGTCGGAGAGGTCGTGGCAGGAAGCAACCAACCCTGCTTTGAGCGCGGCGCCGTAGGCGCGGTAGGTGGCGAGCGCCGCCTGTGCGTCTACTTTGGGCACGTTGTTGCCGATGAAGCCCTTCTGCGCCAGGTACTCGGAGGCGCCCAGCTCATTGGCGGTGGCGCCCAGGAGATAGACCTGGTCGCCGGCGCGCTTCACGTCCATGGTGACGGCAAGGCGCGCGTCCTCCATCTTGCCGATGACCGAGAAGAGCAGGGTCGGCGGGATGGAGATCTTGGTGGTGCCGTCGTAGAAGTCGTTCTTCATCGAGTCCTTGCCGGAGATGAGCGGCATGGAGAAGACGGTGCAGTAGTCGTAGAGCGCCTTGTTGGCGCGCACGAGCTGGGCCATCTTGTACGGGCCGTCCGGGGTCCGCTCGGAGAGGACCGGGTCGCACCAGCAGAAGTTGTCAAGGCCGGCGACCAAGTCAAGCGAGCCGCCCACCGCGACGTAGTTCCTAAGACCTTCGTCGATGGCGTTGGCCGCCATGTCGTAGGCGTCGATGTCGCTGTAGCGCGGGCAGATGCCGTGGCCGACTACGACACCTTCGAAAGAATCGAGGATCGGGCGTACCACCGCCGCATCGGACGGGCCGTCGTTGTCCACGCCGGTGAACGGTTTCACCACGGAGCCGCCCTGGACCTCGTGGTCGTAGCGACGCACCACGCTCTCCTTGGAGCAGATGTTAAGGGAGGAGAGGAGCGCCTTGACGTCGGTGGTGTAATCGGCGGCCGGAGCGAGCTTCGGCTCCTCGTGCACCGGCTTCTCCCAGCGAGCCGGAATCTGCATCGGCGGCAGGCCCGCGTGCATGAAGGAAAGCGGCAGGTAGGCCACGGTCTTGTCGCCGTAGAGCATGTGGAAGATGCCGGAATCGGTGAAGGTGCCGAGCACGGTCGCCTCGACGCCGTAGCGCTTGGCCATCTCCATGAACTCGTCGATCTTCTCGGGCGGCACGGCGAGGCTCATCCTTTCCTGCGCCTCGGAGATCAGGATCTCCCAGGGAGCGAGACCCGGGTACTTGAGCGGCGCCTTGGAGAGGTCGAGCTGGCAGCCGCCGCACTCCTCGGACATCTCGCCGATGGAGGAGGAAAGCCCCCCTGCCCCGTTGTCGGTGATGAAGCGGTACAGCGCCTTGTCGCGGGCGCGGATCAGGAAGTCGAACATCCGCTTCTGGGTGATCGGGTCGCCGATCTGCACCGCGGACACCGGCGAGTTCTCGTTCAGCTCCTCCGAGGAGAAGGTGGCGCCGTGAATGCCGTCCTTGCCGATGCGGCCGCCGGTCATCACGATCAGGTCGCCCGGGATGATCTTCTTCTGGTGCGACGGCTCACCCTTGATGGTGGCAGGCATGAGCCCAGCGGTGCCGCAGAATACCAGCGGCTTACCGGCAAAACGCTCGTCGAACACCAGCGAACCGTTAACGGTCGGGATGCCGCTCTTGTTGCCGCCGTGCTCCACGCCCTCGACCACACCCTCGTAAATGCGGCGCGGGTGCAGCAGGCGCTTGGGGAGCTCCTTCTCGTAGAAGGGATCGGCGAAGCAGAAGACGTCGGTGTTGAAGATGAGCTTCGCGCCCTTCCCCGTACCGAACGGGTCGCGGTTCACGCCGACGATGCCGGTGAGCGCCCCGCCGTAGGGATCCAGCGCGGACGGGGAGTTATGGGTCTCCACCTTGAACACCAGGGACCAGTCGTCGTTGAACTTGATGACGCCCGCGTTGTCCTTGAACACGGAGAGGCAGTAGTCCTTGTCCCCCTGCGCCGCACGCACGTCGGCGGTGGTCTTCTGGATGTAGCTCTTGAACAGCGAGTTGATCTTCTCGGTCTTGCCGGTGCCGTCGTCGTAGGTGACGTCGGCGGAGAAGATCTTGTGCTTGCAGTGCTCGGACCAGGTCTGGGCCAGGGCCTCCAGCTCGACGTCGGTGGGAGCCGCGCCAAGGCCTAAGCTTTTGCGCTTCTCGACCACAAGCGGGTCGCGGTAGTGCGCCTGGATGATCTTCATCTCGTCAAGGGTGAGCGCCAGCACGCCGTCGCGGCTGATGCGCATCAGTTCCTCGTCGGAGACCTCGAGGTTGATGGTGTTCACCTCGGCCTTCGCCTCGACCTGCACCTTGGGAACGAAGGGAGCGACGCCCCCCTGGGCCTTGAAGGTGGCCGCGTCCAGGATCTGGTAGCGCTGGATCAGCGTGTTGCACAGAAGGCCGGTGGCGATCTTCTCGGCGTCGGCCTGGGAGAGCTTCCCGGAGATCAGGTACTGCACGGAGGTGTACACTCCCTCCCCTACCGCCAGCGGGCGGCCCAGCAGGTAACCGATCGCCTCGCCGGCGGTGCGGCCGACGTTGTCGGTGACGCCGGGACGGAAGCCGACCTCGACCAGGTAATCGAAACCTGCCGCTGCGGGCTTGTCGATCGAGTAGTTCTGGATGACCGGGTCGCTGAAGGGACCGGCGGCAACCTGGGTCAACTCGTCGGCGGAGAGTGCCGCGTCGACCGTGTAGACGTCGATGGTGCGCACGTCGGCCACTTCGAGGTGGAGGAAGTGCTCGATCTCGCGCTTGATGCGCTCACCGCGCGGGTCGCGAACCTCGTCCTTAAGGGTGATCTCAATCCTGTGGGGCATTGTTGGTGTCCTTTTCATGGATAACCGTACGCGTCGGGTACGGGATGGTGATGCCGTTGTCCTGGAAGCACTGCAGCAGGGCGCTGTTGATCTGGTCGGTGGCCGACACGGTGTGGGTGTAGTCGGCGACCCAGAAGAAGAGCGAGAGGTTCAGCGCACTGTCGCCGAAGTTCATGAAGAAGGCCTCGGGCTTGGGCTCGTTGAGCACGTCAGGCACCGAGAGCGCGGTCTGCACCATCAGTTCCTTGGCGCGCGCCACGTCGCTTTCATAGCCGATGCCGATGTTTACCCGCCCCTTCACCCTGACGTCCGGGAAGGCCATGTTGACCAGGGTCGAGTTGCACAGCTCCGAGTTCGGGATGATCAGGAAGGTGCTGTCCGCCCCCTTGATCTTGGTGCTCCGAAGACCAATGTCGATGACGTCCCCGACCTGGGTCCCGAGCTGGATCCGGTCGCCGATGCGGAAGGGACGGTCGATCATGAGCGTGAAGCCGGACACCATGTTGGCCAGGGTGTCCTTGGCGGCGAGGCCGATGGCCAAAGAGCCGACGCCCAGGGCGGTGACCAGCGACAGGATATCGTAGTTGAAGTGCTTGAGCGTGATGATGAGCGCCGTGACCACCAGGAAGATGGTGCAGAGCTTCTCCACCAGCGGCATGATCTGGCGGCTCACGTCGGCCCCGGCCACGCGCGCCCCGTACGCCTTCAGGAGCTCGTCCAGCACCCGGTAGGCGATCACGGTGAGGATGGTGATGTTCACCACGAACAACAGCCCGGCGGCGGCGACGCCCACCTTGTCGTGCAAGGGCAGGCGCTTGATGGCCAGGTACAGGCCCGCGCAGTTGACGAGGAGCATGGCGGGTCCGGAGACCCGCTCAAGAATCCTGTCGTCGAGTTCCGTCTCCGTGGCGGCGCACAGGCGGGTCCCGATCTTGGCGATCAGCACCTGCAGGAGCCTCGAGAGGAGGTAGAAGACGACGATGATGGCGACGGAAATCAGCGCCTGTTTGCCCCAGAAGAGATAGAAGGGATCCATCTCGTCCGGTTTCAGGTAGTAGAGGAGGCTATCCACCAAAGACCCTCGTGAAAATGGTGTCGACGTGCTTCATGTGGTAACCGAGGTCGAAGGCTTCCTTGATCTCCTCGGCGGGGAGAAACGAGGTCACTTCCTCGTCGTTTAAGAGCTCGGTCTGGAAGTCCTTCCCCTCTTCCCACACCTTCATGGCGTTTCTCTGCACCAGGGCGTAGGCCTTCTCGCGGGAAGCACCCGCCTCGGCGAGTTTTAAAAGCACGCGCTGGGAGAAGATCAGGCCGCGCATCTGGTTCAGGTTGCGCATCATGTTTTCCGGGTAGACCACCAGGTTCTCGATGAGGCCAATGGCGCGGTTCAGCATGAAATCCAGGGTGACGGTCGCGTCCGGCCCGATGATGCGCTCGACGGAAGAGTGGGAGATGTCGCGCTCGTGCCACAGCGGCACGTTCTCGATGGCGGAAAGGGCGTAGCCGCGGATCAGGCGGGCCAGGCCGGTCAGGTTCTCGGACAGGACCGGGTTCCTCTTGTGCGGCATGGCGGAAGAGCCCTTCTGCCCCTTGCTGAAGAATTCCTCGGCCTCGAGCACCTCGGTCCTCTGCAGGTGCCTGATCTCGACGGCGAACTTCTCGATCGAGGAAGCGATGATGGCGAGGGTGGTGAAGTATTCGGCATGACGGTCGCGCTGCAGCACCTGGGTGGAGCAGGGAGCCGGCTTCAAGCCCGCCTTCTTGCAGACGTACTCCTCGACCTGCGGGTCGATGTTGGCGAAGGTGCCGACGGCGCCGGAGATCTTGCCGTAGGAGATGGTCTCCAGCGCCGACTCCATGCGCTTCAGGTTCCTGGCCATCTCGTCGTACCAGAGCGCCATCTTCAGGCCAAAGGTGACCGGCTCGGCGTGGATGCCGTGCGAGCGACCCATCTGCGGGGTCATCTTGTGCTCGTACGCGCGGGTCTTGATCACGGCCATGAGGCGCTTGATGTCGGAGATGATCAGCTCGCCGGCTTCCTTCAAGAGCATGGCGAAGGAGGTGTCAAGGATGTCGGAGGAAGTGAGGCCCAGGTGAACAAAGCGGGAGTCGTCGCCGATGTAGTCGGCAACGGAGGTGAGGAAGGCGATGACGTCGTGCTTTACGGTGCGCTCGATCTCGTCGATGCGCGCCACGTCGAAGCTCGCCTTGGCCCTGATGCGGGAGACCGCCTCTTTCGGGATGCGCCCCATCTCGGCGTGCGCCTCGCAGGCGTAGATCTCTATCTCGAGCCACTTGGCATAGCGGTTTTCGGGTTCCCAGATGCGGGTCATTTCAGGACGGCTGTAACGTTCGATCACGAATTCTTCCCCCTTGCTGAATTGTCAGATTTTTTTATGGCAAAAACAGGTGCATCCCCCAATCGAGGGGACTGGCTCCGCTAGGTGCCTGTCCCCTTTACCAAGGGAGGCTCCGAAAAGTAGCCTGTCCCCTTAACGGGGGGTGCGAGAATCACGCAGAGAATACGCCGCTCACCTGGTGCTGGCACCCCAGGAAGAGGTCCGGTCCGCACAGGTTCTGGCGGCTCAAAAGCCCGCGCGCGGCGTCGAGCGCCAGCGCCGGGTCGTTGTTCACCTCGGAGAGATGGGAGAGAAAGACACCCTGCAGGTCGCCGTGCAGAAGTTCCTCCAAAAGGTTCGCCCCCTCGGCGTTGGAGAGGTGCCCGTGGCGGGAGCGAATGCGCTGCTTGAGGTGCCAGGGGTACGGCCCGTCCTGAAGCATCCGCTCGTCGTGGTTGAATTCCAGCACCAGCGCGCGGCACCCCTTGAGCTTCTCCTGGGTGAGCCGGGTGGCGATGCCGAGGTCGGTGGCGAAGCCGATGCACCCCTCGCCGCTTTCGATCCGGAAGCCGACCGGGTCGCAGGCATCATGGGTGACCGGGAAAGGATCGATGGAGACTCCCTTGAAGACGAACGGGGCGCCCGCCTCGAACTCGATGAACTCCGCCTTGCCGATCACGTGGTGCGCCGCCTGCAGCATCCGGCTCGAGCCGAGCACCGGGATCTTGAGGCGCCTGGCAAGCGTTCCGACGCCGCGGATGTGGTCGGTGTGCTCGTGGGTGACCAGGATGCCGTCCAGCGTGGCGGCGTCGACCCCGATGGAGGCGAGCCGGGTGGTGGTCTCCCGACCGGAGAGGCCGGCATCGATCAGCAAACGGCAGGAATCGGTTTCCAGAAACAGGGAATTCCCCTTGCTGCCACTTGCCAAGAGGCTGAGCCTCATGCATCCCTCCAAACTAGCGCGAATCACCCCAGCGACGGGGACTCATGAACGGCAGAAAAACCTTATTTTTATACAGGAATTGGTTGGCAGATTCAAGATGAAGTTGCTGAGATTTGATTAACGCAAAAGCCTGCTGTAGTCGGTGCTCCCCTCGTTCAGCCCGGGGGTCACGGGGAGCAGGATGTGGAAGGTGGAGCCGGGGAAACGCTCCGGGTTGTAGCCGGTGGACTCGACCCAGATCTCGCCGCCGTGCATGTCGACGATCCCCTTGGCGATGGAGAGGCCGAGCCCCGCCCCCTTGGCCTTGAAGGCCACCTTGCCGCTGGAATGCTCCTGGATGTTCCCCACCTCGTAAAACTTGTCGAAGACGCGCAACTGGTCCTCGCGATCGATGCCGATGCCGGTGTCGGTCACGGTGATCTCCAGGAACAGGTGGTGTTCGCGCCCTTCCCCGCTGCCTGAGGGGCCGCGCAGCAGGTACTTCGCGGAACTGGAGACCGTGATGCGGCCGCCGTCCGGGGTGAACTTGATGGCATTGCCGAGAATGTTGGAGAGAAGCTGCATGAGGCGCAGCGCGTCGCCGCGTATGGAAGGAAGCGACTCGTCCAGGTTGAGCACCACCTCCTGTTTTCTCATGGAGAAGAAGAAGCGCAGCTCGTTCACCGAGGCCTCGATCAGGCGGTTCAGCTGGATGTCCTCGACCTTCAGCTGCAGCCGCTTCTCGTCGATCATGGAGACGTCGACCATGTCCTTGATGATGTTGTCCAGGCGGGACGCCGCGTTGGCGATGTTGACCACCATCTCGAGGACGGTCTTGTCCACCTTGTCGGCCAGGTCGGTCGTGATCAGCTCGGAGTACCCCATGATGACGGTGAGCGGGGTCTTCAGCTCATGCGAGGCGAGCCCGAGGAAGGAGTCCTTCATCCGGTTCAGGCGCGCGAGGTCGGCGGAGCTCTTCTCCAGGTTGAGGATGATCTCGCGCTCGCGGGTCACGTCGCGGAAGATCGCCTGCACCAGCGTCTCCGATCCGCTTTTGATGCTTGAGGCGTGCAGCATGGCGACCATGGCGCCCCCTTCCTTCCTGGAAAGCTGCATCTCCTCGGCTATGTGGGCCCCTTCGGCCGCCTCCCGGAAGATCCGGTGCACCTTGGGGATGTTGCCGATGTTCAAAAGCAGGAGCATCTTGGTGAGCGGCAGCCCCACCAGTTCCTTGGCCTCGTAGCCGAAAAACTCCTCGGCCATCTTGTTGACCATGCGGATGGACTCGTCGGCGCCGATCACCACGATGGCGTCGCTCGCGTCCTCCATCAGGGACTTGTACAGCTCCTCGGAGCGCTCGAGATCGGTGGAGAGCTTCTCCAGCTTGCGGTAGGAGGCCTGCAGCTCGTCGAAGGTGCGCTCCATGTCCTGGTAGTTCTTCTTGATCTCGGCGTCCCTGTTCTTGAGGAACTGGGACATGATGTTGACGTTGCGGGCCAGCTCGTTGAACTCGTAGACCTGCACCTCGCCGATGTGGGTGTCGAAGGCCCCCTCGGAGATCTGCTTCACCCCCTTGAGCAGCAACGAGATGGGCTGCATCACGTAGCGCTTCATGAACAGCATGATGAGGGTGAAGGAGGTCACCAGGGAGATCGCCAGCAGGAAAAGGGTTTTCAGCACCATACCCTTCATCTTGTCAAAGACGACCTGCTCGCTGAAGCCGACGTGCGCCTGGGCGACCGGCTTGCCGTAGGGGCTCAGCACCATGACGGCGTTGTCGTAATAGGTGTTGGTGGAACCGTTCACCTTCATGGTGATGCGACGCTTGTAGACCGGTTCCTCGCCGACCCGCGCCTCCTCCTTCTGGGATTCCTGGATGGGGAGGGTCATGAAACGGGGATCGCTGGCGAAGAGCACCTTGCCGGTGAGCTCGGTCACCACGCAGTAGGCGATGTCCGGGTTCCCCTCGATGATCTCGCGGCACTTCTCGGACACGCCGGTCATGTCTTTCAATTCCAGACCGAGGTTGATGACCTTCTCGATGTTGGATTTGAGGGCGACGGCAAGTCCCTTGGAACGCAGGTTGAGCGCGTTCACCTGGTCCTTGCGCAACGCCATTATGTCCATACCGGAACCAATGAAGATGGTGAGGAAGAGGATCAGGAAGGAGAACAATAAGATGCGTTTTTCCAGTGTCATTTTCATCTATATCTATTTCCAGCAACGGCGTGGAGGAAAGGAATGCGCATCATGGGCCACGCCAGCATAATTTATACATCAACTGAAAGTCAATTATTATGTGGATTTTTTCACTGACAAAGCTTCCTGTCTCAAGCACGCGAACCAGCGTCGAAACAGTCGCTGCACACGCCCATTGTCGCTATCGACCATACCGGGAAAAGCTTGAATAAAATCTTGACGGGCACCGGTTCGGCTGTTAGTATCCTCAATTGTGAAGGAATACTTAATTAACAGGAGGGGGACATGGCTTTAAGAGTAGCTGTTAATGGATTCGGCCGTATAGGACGTTGTGTACTCAGAGCTGCTGCACAGTCGCAAGATTTCGAATTTGTTGCAATCAATGACCTCACCGATGCTAAAACGCTGGCGCACCTGTTAAAGTATGATTCGGTTCATGGGAAATTCCCCGGTGAAGTTTCCGTAGACGGCGACCAGCTCATCGTCAACGGCAAGGCCATCAAGGTTCTGGCGGTGAGAAACCCGTCGGAGCTCCCCTGGAAAGACCTGAAGGTCGACATCGTGCTCGAGTCGACCGGCCTGTTCACCGCGCGCGATAAGGCCGCCCAGCACTTGACCGCCGGGGCCAAGAAGGTCATCATCTCCGCACCCGCCACCGACCCCGACCTCACCGTGGTCCTCGGCGTCAACGACAAGGAGTACGACAAGAGCAAGCACCACATCGTGTCCAACGCCTCCTGCACCACCAACTGCCTGGCGCCGGTCGCCAAGGTCCTGCAGGACAGCTTCGGCATCGAGAAAGGCCTCGTCACCACCGTCCACTCCTACACCAACGATCAAAACATCCTGGACCTGCCGCACAAGGACCTGCGCCGCGCCCGTGCCGCCGCCCTCTCCATGATCCCGACCACCACCGGTGCCGCCAAGGCGGTATCCCTGGTGCTGCCGGCCCTCAAGGGGAAACTGGACGGCATGGCCATCCGCGTGCCGACGCCGAACGTCTCCGTGGTCGACCTGGTGGCGACCCTCTCCAAGCAGACCGACGCCCAGCAGGTCAACGCAGCCCTCAAGGCCGCGGCCGACGGGCCGCTCAAGGGGATACTCGGTTTCTGCGAGGAGCCGCTGGTCTCCTGCGACTTCAACGGCAACACCCTCTCCTCGATCGTCGACGCGTCCTGCACCAAGGTCATCGACGGCAACATGGTGAAGGTCATCTCCTGGTACGACAACGAGATGGGCTTTTCGAGCAGGGTGGTCGGCTTGATGAAAATCCTGTTGTAAGAAGGAACGAAATTGAATACATATTGCGGGGGGGGAGCCATCTCCCCCCTCGTTTATTTTTTTGCGCCTAGGAGGAGTCATGTCAATTCGTTACATCGATGAGATCGAAAACCTTGCCGGGAAGAAGCTGTTCATGCGCGTCGACTTCAACGTGCCTTTGGACGACAACCAGAACATCACCGAGGACACCCGGATCCGCGCCGTGCTGCCGACGCTGAACTACGCGCTCGACCAGAAGGCGAAGATCGTGCTCGCCTCGCACCTCGGCCGCCCCAAGGGCGAGCGCAAGGAGAAGTACTCGATGGCGCCCGCCGCCAAGCGCCTCTCCAGGCTCCTGGGCAAGGAGGTGAAGCTCGCCTCCGATTGCATCGGTGACGACGTGCGCGCCATGATCGACGCCATGCAGCCGGGCGACGTGGTCATGCTGGAGAACGTCCGCTTCTACGCCGGCGAGGAGAAAAACGACGTCGACTTCGCCAAGGCGCTGGCCAACGACTGCGAGGTGTACGTGAACGACGCCTTCGCCGTTTCCCACCGCGCCCACGCCTCCGTCGAGGCGATCACCGACTTCTTCCCGGTGGTGGCCGCCGGCTTTTTGATGAAGAACGAGATGAACTACTTCGAGAAGGCGATGAAGAACCCGATCCGCCCGCTGGTTTCCATCCTGGGCGGCGCCAAGGTCTCCGGCAAGATCGAGGTGCTCGAGAACCTGTGCGACAAGGTGGACAAGATCATCATCGGCGGCGGCATGGCCTTCACCTTCCTGAAGGGGATGGGCTACAACGTCGGCAAGTCCCTGGTCGAGGACAACCTGATCGAGACCGCCATGAAGACCTACGAGAAAGCTCGCGCCATGGGGGTCAAGTTCTACCTGCCGGTCGACTGCGTGGTCGCCGACCAGTTCAACCCCGCCGCCGAGACCAAGGTCTGCCCGATTCAGGAGATCCCGGAAGGGTGGATGGCCCTCGACATCGGCCCCGCCACCGTGGCCCTCTTCACCGAGGCGCTGCAGAACGCGAAGACCATCGTCTGGAACGGCCCGATGGGCGTCTTCGAGATGGACGCCTTCTCCCGCGGCACCTTCGCCATGGTCTCCGCCGTGGCCAACTCCTACGCGCTCACCATCGTCGGCGGGGGCGACACCGACGTCGCGGTGCACCGTGCCGGCGAGTACGCGAAGATCAGCTACATCTCCACCGGCGGCGGCGCCTTCTTGGAACTGCTGGAAGGTAAGAAACTGCCGGGCATCAAGGTGCTGGAAGACAAGGGGCACAAGTAAGAAGCAGGTTGAGGTTAAGGTTGAGGTTAAGAAAACCTCCCCGGTTTTTTGCCACTCCTTGACCTTGACCTCAACGTTGGAAAGCAGGTTGAGGTTGAGAAAAGCGCCGCGTTTTTTGCCTCTCCTCGACCTCAACCTCAACCTTAACCTGTCTTTTAGGAGGGATTAGATGCGCAAGCCGGTCATAGCAGGGAACTGGAAACTATATAAGACAAAGGACGAGGCGCTGGCCCTGATCGAGGAACTGGCGCCGCTGGTCGCCGGGGTGAACAACGTCGAGGTCGTGGTGGCGCCGGTCTTCACCGTGCTCCCCGCCCTCCCCGCCGCGCTCGCCGGCACCAGCATCAGCTTGGCGGCCCAGGACGTCTTCTGGGAGGAGGAAGGTGCCTTCACCGGCGAGGTCTCGCCGCGCATGCTGCTCGACGCCGGCGCGAGCCACGTCATCATCGGCCACTCCGAGCGCCGGCAGTACTTCGGCGAAACCGACCAGACCGTGAACAAGAAGATCAAGGCGGCCCTCAAGGGGGCGCTGGTGCCGATCTTCTGCATCGGCGAGACGCTCGAGGCGCGCGAGGCCGGTGACACCTTCAAGGTGCTGGAGCGCCAACTGCAGGGAGGCCTGGAGGGTCTCACCGAGACCCAGTTCGCGCCGGTGATCATCGCCTACGAACCGGTCTGGGCCATCGGCACCGGCAAGGTCGCCACCGACGAGCAGGCGCAGGAAGCACACGCCTTCGTGCGCGGCGTGGTCGCCAAGATGTTCGGCACGACCGCGGCAGACAAGGTGAGGATACTCTATGGCGGATCGGTGAAGCCCGACAATGTCAAAGGACTCATGTCCTGCGCTGACATAGACGGCGCCCTGGTTGGCGGCGCCAGTCTCAAGGGAGCCTCTTTCGCCTCGATCGTCCGTTACGGCGAATAAAGACTTGGTTATTTTTTGCAAATATGCTAAACAGTCTCTTTGGCAGTCTCTCGAACACTCTCGGAGGTTAGGTTTTTAATGACTATTTTACTGGTAACCCTGCACGTCATCGTCTGTTTCGCTCTCATCGTTGTCGTCCTGCTGCAGTCCGGCAAAGGGGCCGAGATGGGCGCATCCTTCGGCGCCAGCGGCAGCCAGTCCGTGTTCGGCGCGGGCGGCGGCAACACCTTCATGAGCAAACTGACCACGTACGCAGCGATCATCTTCATGCTGACCTCCCTCTCCCTGGCCTTCGTGTCCGGCAAAGGCGGCGGCTCCTCCATCATGTCCAAGGCACCCAAGGCCAAGCCGGCACCGATGGGCGGCATGCCGTTGCAGCAACCGATCAAACCGGCGGCACCCGGCAACGCAGCGGCTCCTGCCGCGCCCGCAGCTCCGGCTGCACCCGCAGCTCCGGCAAAGTAGTTAATTAGAGATTTGCTGTTGACATCTCTGCCGTCTAATGATACAAACTGGGTTCTTCTTGCCGAAGTGGTGGAATTGGTAGACACACCATCTTGAGGGGGTGGCGGGCGATAGCCTGTACGAGTTCGAGTCTCGTCTTCGGCACCAGCTAAACATCGAAAGCGTCCTGCTCCATGAGCCAGGACGCTTTTTTCGTTCCGGCTGCAAGGCGGGCCCCTCCTTCCCCGGCGACGCCACTCCTGAAAAAAAGTGTCATACCGGCCTCTTAGTTCTTGACTTCAACCGCAGCAGATGATAAAAACTGGGTTCTTCTTGCCGAAGTGGTGGAATTGGTAGACACACCATCTTGAGGGGGTGGCGGGCGATAGCCTGTACGAGTTCGAGTCTCGTCTTCGGCACCACACCAACACAGCGCACCAGCTTTACAGCCGGGGCGCTTTTTTGTTTTCGCGCGTACCTTTCTCTGAGCAACTGGCACTGAACGCCGCTACCAAGTTACACCCGCAACAGAGCACACCCCCTTCACGTTTGATCTCGGCACCCCACGCATTACACGCCACTCATCTTGCTTATTCGCCGCCCGGTTCCCCTTCCCCACTGGCATTGCGGGGCTCAGGTACTCCGGTTGACAACCAAACAACACCCCATATAATGTTTACACCGACGACTTTAATGATATTCAAGGAAACAGGAGGTGTGAATGAAAGACTTGCAAGACGCACTGAAACAGGCCATTCAAACTGAAAAGAACGCGATGAACTTCTACCAGATCGGCGCACAGCATATGAAGGACGCGGAAGCCAAGCGGCTGTTCGAGCAACTGGCTCGCGAAGAGAAAGAGCACGCGGCACAGTTCTTCAAGGCCTATCACGGCAACGACCTCGGTTCCTTCGAGGAGTTCATCACTGCCCCGCCGCAAAACGAGGCGCTCTGGGTGACCTCGATCCAGAAGGCCATTGACTCCGAGTTCACCGAGCAGAAGGCCCTCGAGTACGCGATGGAAAAGGAGACCCACCTGGAGAACGCCCTGCGTGAGACCGCCGGGAGAATCACCGACCCCGGCATCAAGGAAATCTTCCTGTGGAACGCCAACGAGACCCACAACCACTTCCTGACCATCGAGGCCGAGTACGCGCGGATCATGGCCATGGTGGACGAATCCGACATGGACACCTACGTCAGGGAATAGTCCTAGATCTAGTAAATACGGCAAGACGAAGGGGGGCGTGAGCCCCCCTTTTTGCTTCCGTCGTTTTTTTAATAATTTAGGCGGCCGCCCGAAAAAAGTTAATCATTCAGCCATTTTTTTCTTGCACAGGAAGGGCTCCTTTGCTATAAGTAGGTCTCTCGCAAGCCGGAGTGGCGGAATTGGTAGACGCGCTAGATTCAGGTTCTAGTACTCGCAAGGGTGTGCTGGTTCGATTCCAGTCTTCGGCACCATAAGATCAAGAGGTTGGGCGTTAGCCTAACCTCTTTTTTCTTCCTTCGATCCGCGGGAGACAATGGGGCTGTAGCTCAGTTGGGAGAGCGCTTGAATGGCATTCAAGAGGTCGTCAGTTCGATCCTGATCAGCTCCACCATCGATCCAAACGGGGTCAGGCAATTCGCCTGACCCCGTTTTCGTTTCTGCTCCCTCCTCTCCTTCGCCCCCGGACCAGCATCCCCCCACACCCGTCCACTTCCCCCCCCATCCCGCTCGGCATATCAGCCGGAGATAGCTTCTTTCCCGCTGCCATGAAGTATTCGCCCAGCCATGGCCACGATCAGCGTAAAATAAGGAATGGCGATGAGATGACCTGCTCGAGGTATGTTAACAGGAGGCAAACCAGGGAGGTCCATCATGAGAAAGCATGGACATCAAACATTCAGACACGCCGACCCTGTTGCGGAACTTGACCGACAGCACCAGGGGGCGATAAGTGGTCTGCGAGTTGCGGAAAGTGCCGGAAGGATCTCGAAAGAGGATACCTATTCCAGCCTCAGCCAGGGCAGTCACGAGGATTTCACACCGGGCCGCGATCCTGCTGAGGGTCCGGACGTCGCGTTGACATCCCCTTCCCATGAGCGGTGGGCACAGCACACCGCCGAGCGTGATCCGACGGAGGGTCCGCCAGCCGCGATCTCGACTTACAAAGGTAGAAGATAAGTCGCCCAAGCGGGACGCCTCATTCGAAGCGGTCCCGCTTTTTGCGACACTCCTTCCCACTCCTGCATCAAGTCATCACCGCTACCATAATCTCCCACCCCAGCTCATCGCGACGGCGCGGACCTCTCACCCTTTACCCTGAGAGTTGCCTCCCCCCTCCGCCTGTATATAATTATCGGGCTCTAATGTAGCTCGTCGGGAAGGTTTGCAATCAGCGGCTAGGTACCATGACCATAAGGGTGGCACTCTGTGACCCACGGCAGGCATATCATCCATCACCCCGACCGCCCCCTTTACGCGGTGATAGTCGTTGTAGCCGCCTCTCTCGGCTTACTCAACGTGGCTGTCTATTTCTTTTCACCGCCGACCCGGTTCGAAGTGGTGCTGTGGTATCTGCCCACGGTTCATGCCTTTGTCGCCCTTTGTTCCTTCTGTGTCGCGTTCCTCGCCCTCGGGCGACACCAGGTCCTCAGGCATCCCGCCCCGTTCTGGATAGCAATCGCGTATCTCGCTCAGTCCATCTTCTCCATTTTCCGCCTGTTGGTGTTCCCGACGCTGCCGGGAAATCGAGGCATCATCGAGACCCTGCCGAGCGCATCGCCCTGGCTGGTGAACCTGCAGATGGCGACCCTGGCCACCTGCGTCATAATCTCCCCCTTCACCCCGGTCCCACGTGACAGGCGTGCCGCGTGGATACTGGCTGCAACTGCCGTCGCAGCCGTTTTTTTGGCAGCCGTTGCCGTGGTGAAGCTGGATCGCTCCCTTCCCGTCATGGTGGTGGCCGGGCGGTTCACGGAGGCGGAAGTCGCCCTGCTGCTGTTCCTGGCAGCGATGCTTTTCGCGAGCGCCGTCGTCGCCACCGCCACCTACCTCGATACCGGGGACCGTCTCTTCGCCTACACCGCGCTATCGCAGCTGGCCGCGACCTCGTCGGTCGCCATGAACGCGCTGGGGGCGAACTGGTTCAACCTCCCCTTTTACCTCGGCCGCAACATCGTCGTCATCGGCGCACTGGTCATGCTGTTCGGTCTCCTTTCCGATTACGTGCAACTGGCGCGCAGGGAGCAGGAAAAAAGCCGGGAGCTCTTGAAACGCTCGGAGGAACTGGCACGCAGCGAGGAGAAACGGCGCTACAGCGAGGCCACCCTGCAGATGGCCATCGACGCCACGGGCCTGGGCACCTTTGAATTCGAGCCGCGCACCGGCAAGCTCACCTTCTCGGCGCAGGCGAAAAGAAACTTCGGTCTGAGACCTGAGGCAACGGAAAGCTACGAACTTTTCCTGTCGGCGCTCCACCCCGAAGACCGCGTGCAGGCACAGGAGGCGCTCAAGAGAGCACTGCAGCCCGGCGGCGACGGTTTGTACCAGGCGGAGTACCGGGCCGTCGGTATCGAGGACGGCAAAGAACGCTGGCTGATGGCGCGAGGACAGGTGTTTTTCGACGCAGCCGGAGGGCCCACACGGGTGATCGGAACCACCCTCGATATCACCGAACCGAAAAAGGCGGAAGCAAGACTGCGCCGGATCTTCGACTCAGGCATGATCGGCCTGATTTACTGGAACATGAAGGGGGACATCCTGGACGCCAACGACGCCTTCCTGCAGATGCTCGGGAGAAGCCGCTCGGAACTTGACGCGGGGGCGATCAAGTGGAGCGACCTTACTCCGCCCGAATTCGACGCGCTGGACCAGTATGCCCTGGACGAACTACGGGCCACGGGCCTGGACACGCCGTATGAAAAGGAGTTTTTCCGCAGCGACGGCACCAGGGTCCCCATCATCATAGGCGCCGCGACCCTGCCGGAGGCCCCCGAGGAAGGGGTCGGTTTCGTCCTGGACATCACGGAGCGCAAAAAAGCCGAGGAGGAGGTGCGCCAAGCCAGAAGCAGCCTGGAATTGCGGGTGCAGGAACGGACCGAGGAACTAAAGCGCGCCCTGCAACACCTCGGAAGCGAGACCGAGGAGCGGATCCGGGCGGTCGAGGAACTCAGGGTCAGGGAGCAAATGCTGATGCAGCAAAACCGGTTGGCCGCCATGGGTGAGATGCTGGTCAACATCTCGCACCAGTGGCGCCAGCCCCTGAACGTGCTGGGACTGATCCTGCAGAACCTGGCCCGGATCTACGAGCGGGGCACCCTGTCCGTCGAGGTGGTGCGCAAAAGCGTCAGCCGCGGCACGGAACTCATCGAACACATGTCCAAGACCATCGAAGACTTCTCCGCGTATCTAAACCCGGACAAGATCAAGCTCTCCTTCAACGTCGGCGAGGTGATCGACAAGGCGCTGTCGATGGTGAGGGAAACCCTGCATGGGATCGAGGTGGCCGTGCACGCCCCGGAGGAGCCGGTGCTGGTGGAGGGATTCCGCAACGAGTATGCGCAGGTGGTGATCAACATCCTGGTCAACGCACGCGATGCGCTGCGCGACAAGCCGGTCACCAATGCCAGGATTTCCATTACCATCAGCAGGGTTGGCGACAAAAGCGTAGTGACCATCTCCGATAACGCGGGTGGCATTTCGCCAGACGTTCTGGATAAGATCTTCGAACCCTATTTCACCACCAAGGAACCGGGCAAGGGGACCGGGATCGGCCTGTTCATGTCCAAGGCCATCATAGAGAAGAGCATGGGCGGCAAACTGACGGTGGAAAACACCGGTGACGGCGCGGAATTCAGAATCGAGGTATGACATGCCAACTGCCAGAGAACGGGTAACGAGCATCCTGTATGTGGAAGACGAGGCCGAGGCCAGGGATCTGATCGGGAACCTGCTGACCGAGGAGCACCCGCACCTCAAGATCATCATTGCGGCAAACGGAGGCGAAGGACTCACCCTGTTCAAGGAGCACCGGCCGCAGGTCGTGGTGACGGACATCCGGATGCCCGTCATGGACGGCCTCACCATGGCCGGTCACATCAGGGACATGGACCCGGATGTCGACCTGATAGCGGTCAGCGCCTACAGCGACACCAGCTTCCTGGTGCGCGCCATCGAACTCGGCTTCAGCAACTACGTCTTCAAGCCGGTCAACTTCTCGAAACTGCAAACGGCGCTCACCAGGATCATCAAGGTGAGGGAGTTGAAGCACCGCTTCAGCGAGCAAAACGAGCTGCTGCGAATAAGCGAGCAGCGCCTCCAGGCCACCTTCGACCAGGCCGCCGTCGGGGTTGGACACGTCGCACTGGACGGCACCTTCCTGCGCATCAACGACAAGTACTGCGACATAGCGGGGTGCAAGAGCGGCAGCGTCCCGGTCACCATCTACGACTTCACCCACCCCGACGACCTGCCGGTGTGCCGCACGCACCACGAGGGTCTGCTGGAAGGAAAGCAGCGGAGCTACTCCCTGGAAAAGCGCTACGTGCATGACGATGCCATCGTCTGGGCCTCGCTGACCGTCTCCATGGTGCGGGACCGCTCCGGCGAGGACGTCTTCATGGTTGCCATCGTCGACGACATAACGGAGCGAAAGCTCCTGGAGGGAAAGATCGCCGATCTGAACCGCGCCCTGTCGGCGAGGGCGGAGGAGTTGGAGAGCGCCAACCGCGACCTCACCGCGTTCAACTACACGGTTGCCCACGACCTGCGCCAGCCCTTGAACCTGATCAGCGGCTACTGCCAGGCCGTCAGCATGACCTGCGGGAACCTGCTCAGCGACGATTGCCGCGACTTCCTGCAAAAGGCCTACGAGGGAACGGTGAAGATGAACAAGCTGGTCAACGCCCTGCTCGAATTCGCGGAAATGGCGCACGCGGAACCAAGGCAGGAAACGGTGGACCTCAGCCGGGAAGCGGAGGAGATAGCGGCCGAGCTGGGGCGGTCGGATCCGCAGCGGCAGGCGATCTTCACGATCGCGCCGGGTCAGTCAGCCCAGGGGGACAGCCAGTTGCTCAGGGCCGTTCTTTCGAACCTGCTGGGCAACGCCTGGAAATACACGGCGGGTCGAGAGGAGACGGCCATCGAGTTCGGCTGCACCCGGCGTGAGGGGCGGAGCGTATTCTACGTCAGGGACAACGGCATCGGCTTCGACATGGCGCAGACCAAGGAGATTTTCGTCCCTTTCCGGCGCCTGCCGGGAGCACAACGGACGGGAGGCTTCGGTATCGGGCTCGCGACGGTGGAGAGGATTATCAAGCGGCACGGAGGCGAGGTTTGGGCCGAAGGCGAACCGGGCAAGGGCGCCACGTTCTATTTTTCCCTGCCTTGAAAGGTCCGGTGGCAGCAGCGTTGGCTCGCGCCGGCAATCCCGGTGCAGCTGGACCGGGACCGGCGCCGTGTTTTGACTTCTAGAGCTCCTTTTTGGTTTCCAGCAGGTCCAGGAACGCTTTGAACAAGGCGCTGCGATAGTCGTTTTTCCTGGTTACGATCAACAGGGTCCGCTGCATGTCGACCGGATTCTCCACCTCGTACAGCCACCCCTGTTCGAGCTCACGTTGCACGGCCATGCGCGAAATACATCCCACCCCTAGCCCGGCCTCCACGGCCTTCTTGATCGCCTCAGTGTGCCCCAACTCGAGAGCCACCGCGTAACTTACCCCTGCCCTCTCCATGGCAGTCTCGAAAATCTCCCGGGTTCCGGACCCCTTTTCCCTCATGATCCAGGCCGCGTCCTTGAGCATGTCCGGCGTTGCTCGCCCCTGCGATGCCCAGGGGTGATCCTTCCCCACGATCAGCACCAATTCATCGCGCCTCCAAGGGGTGGCAAGCAGGGACGGGAGGTGCTGCAGTCCCTCGATGATGCCAAGGTCCAGTTCGCCCGCCTCGACCCCCTGCTCGATCTGCAGCGCGTTACCCACCTGCAAATGAGGCCTGGCACCGGGGTATAGGCGGGAAAACTGCCCCACCATGGCAGGGAGCAGGTAATTGCCGATCGTGGTGCTCGCACCTACCACCAACGAGCCCACCGGCGTCCCGATCGATTCCTCCAGGAACTGCTCTATCCTGTGGACCCTTGCCAGCACCTCCCGGGCCTCGGGGAGCAACTGTCGCCCGCGGTCGTTCAAAAAGAGCCGCCGCCCCGAGCGCTCGAAGAGGGGTGCCCCCGCCAACCGCTCCAGTTCAGCGAGCGCCATGCTGACGGCCGACTGGGTTAACAGCAGCTGACTGCTCGCTTGGGTCACCTGCCCGCAGACCGCAACCTTCTCGAAGATCTCCAACTGCCTCAGCGTTATTGCCACAGTGCCCCCAATACATAAATCATATTGATGCTGAAAATTTATATTACGAATTTTTATTTATATAGCAAGAGGGATATGCTCCGAGCATGATTTCCACATATGGGAGGGGAAAATGCAGAGAGTAGATATTCGGAAAATTGTTTTGGGATTGTTCCTGGTGGCGGCCGCCACACCATGGAGTGGTACAGGGCTCGCCCTCGCGCTGGGGATAGCCTATGCCCTGACCTTCGGGAACCCGTGGCTGCAGCGCACGGCACGGTTGAGCAGGATCACCCTGCAGTTTTCCGTGGTGGGGCTTGGCTTCGGACTGGAGATAGGGGAAGTACTGCGGACAGGGAAGGAAAGCCTGCTTTACACCATCGTCGGGATCGGCTGTACCCTCAGCGCGGGGTATCTGCTGGGTAAGCTGGTTGGCACCGACCGCAACACCTCGATGCTCATTTCCGCGGGAACGGCCATCTGCGGCGGCAGTGCGATAGCAGCGATGGCCCCGGTCCTGGACGCCGGGGACGACGAGACGGCGGTCGCCCTTGGTACCGTCTTCACCCTCAATGCTGTCGCTTTGCTCGTTTTCCCTCTCGTCGGACGCCTGCTCGACCTCCCGCAGGACGTCTTCGGCACCTGGGCCGGCCTCGCCATCCACGACACCAGCAGCGTTGTCGGTGCCGCCTCCGCCTACGGAGCCGAAGCCTTGAAGATCGGTACCACCGTCAAACTGACCCGCGCCATCTGGATCACGCCGGTCGTCCTTGGCTTCGCGCTGTTGAGAGGATCGAGGGAGAGGTTCAGCATCCCCCTGTTCATAATCGGCTTTCTTGTTGCGGCGACCCTCAGGAGCGCTCTACCGGCATATGCGACCCGGTGGGACCAGGTCGCGTTTTTGGCCACCCATTGCCTGAAGATTGCGCTGTTCCTCGTGGGACTGGGGTTGAGCAGGGAAGTGTTCAGGAGAGTGGGATTGCGTCCGATGCTGCAAGGTGTGACGCTCTGGCTCACGGTAAGCGGCGTAACCCTGGCCGCGTTGTTGGCGATCGGGATCGCGTGACGCGTTACCTGGAGCGCAAACAAAAAAAGCCCCGGCATCGCTGCCGGGGCTTTTTGGTTAAGGGACGCCCGTCTCGCTAAAGACGGGCTAAATACTGCAACCTTCTTTGCAGTGCGATACAGGGCGAATAGCAAACTTAGAGGTCCACATTGCCATGATCTCCTTTCCCGAAATAGAAGTTATCTATTCATACACCGACGCGGCGTTACAAGTCAATACAAAAAAGATCAATTCGATCCTTTTTGGTTTACTGCAGGATTCAGGAGGTCTGGTGACACCCTTCGCAGGTGATCGGCCCTTCCATCTTGCCGGCCTCGGGTTGGTGGCAGCCGATGCAGACCCGGTGGGCGTAGGCCTTGCCGAAGGTCCTGATGGCACCGACCTCGTTTTCATGACAGACGCCGCAGTCCATGTAGGCCAGCTTTTCGTGCTTCTTGTGTGAGAAGAAGACGGTACCCTTCTTGTTGCGAAACTCCATTTGGTCGTTAACGCCGGCGCAGGCAACTCCTGTCAGGGCGGCAAACACAGCCGTCATAACAATCCATTTCATCGCATTCTCCTTGATCGTTCAATGCACAACACAGTTGCTCACAGCGACACTATCTAGTACCTTTCCAAGTCAAAGTCAATGTTTTAGGCGCGGAAACAGCACGCAGTACGGCACGCGATATCAAACCGTAGAAAAAGGAGGCAGCAATGCGTGACATCCCCGATCTGCTCGATTGCCTAAAAAGGGCGCCGAGCATCCTGTCCCGATTCGTGGAGAGCATTCCGGAGGAGAAACTGGAGCTACGGAGGGGTGACGGGTTCTGGACCATAGCCGAGCATGTGAGCCACCTGGCAGCGGTGCAGCCCATGCTGCTACAGAGAATCGGGCGTTTCCTGAAGGAAGTGCACCCCGAGTTCATCCCGTACCTTCCGGGCCAGGGGGAAGAGGAACCGGACACTCCGGCGCGGTTGGAGATGACAACAGCTTTGGAGCGGTTCAGGACGTATCGGATGAGGCAGTTGGAACTGCTGAAAGGGCTGGACGAGAAAACGTGGCGCAGAACGGGGACCCATCCAGAATACGAGGCGTACTCCCTGTACATCCTGACCAGGCACATCCTCATGCACGACCACTGGCACATGTACCGGATGGAAGAACTCTGGCTCACCAGGGACGCCTATCTCACCAGACTGTAAAGGGTGGTTCGGCGCGATGCCCGGCTGTTTTTGATGCGAGCGACTGCGAAGCACGGGCACAGCCGTCACGAGGCGCGGATCTAGGTAGGTGACGGTGAAGCCCTGCTCCTCCAGCCAGTTGAGCGGCTTGAGCACGGCGGGGTGTTCCACCGCCGAGGTGATGATGTGGTTGCCGCGCTCACGGTTGGAGAAGGCGGTACCGATCAGGGCCTGGTTGTCGGATTCGGTGCCGCCGCTGGTGAAGATCACCTCGTTGGGGGTGCAGCCAAGCGCCGCCGCCACCCTCCCCCGCGCCAGCTCCACCTCCTCCTTCCCTGCCCTGCCGTACGGGTGGTTGCTGGACGGGTTGCCGAAGTGTGTGGTGAGAAACGGAAGGAGCTCATCGACGACAGCCGGGTCGACCGGGGTGGTGGCGTTGTAGTCGAGGTAGATGGGATTCATAGATGCCCTCCTGGAGAATTGCCGCTGTTCGGCAGCTGGTCGAACGTCCGACTGATCCAATAAAAAAAAGGCCAAGGAGGCAGTAACTGCCGACCTTGGCCTTTTCGTTGGCGTTGCTAGATGCCGGTGCCGTCGTCGCCGTACCCCTTGAGGGGGGTGGTGCCGCGCTTGAAGAGCAGGATGCTGACGCCGTCGCCGTTGCGGTCGAACTCGAAGGCGAGCTCGTTGTCGTAGGCGAGCTGCGCTACCGGCTCCAACTGGGAGAGATCGCGCAGCCTGATCAGGATGCGGTTCCCCTTGCCCAGGTAGTCGTGGATACTCTGGGCGAGATCGAGGATGAAGAGCCCCTTCTCCTCGGTCAGGTCGACCAGGTTCAGGTTGGTCGCAGCCACCGCGTCGAGGGTGATGAGCCTCGGGGCCCACGGGTTGCTTTCCCCTGCCGAAAGGTGCGCCCGCTGCGACTCGTCGGGAGCGTTCAGCACCATGCCCGCCGCCACGGTCGCGTTGGTGAACCGGTCGATGAGGATGAAACTGCCGGTATCGCGGTTGGCGCCGTAGGGATCGAAGGAAACCGGGCGGTCCAGCTCTATGCGGGCCAGACCGATCTCGTTCAGTCCCAGCGTGGTCACCTGCTTCTGCTCCAGGGTGTTGACGTCCACCGCGTACTGCACCGCGGTCACCCGGCCCGGCGTGACACCGGTGGCGGTCTTCACCAGGTAGAGCTGGCCGGGCTGCAGCGGCTCGTCGTGCATCCAGACCAGGTGCGCCTCGGGATGCCTGGTGTAGAGCGGCGGCGCCTCGGGACGGGTCAGCATGTCGCCGCGGCTGATGTCGATCTCGTCCTCCAGGGTGAGCGTGATCGCCTGCCCCGCCACCGCCTCTTCCAGGTCACCATTGAAGGTGACGATCCGGGCGACCTTGCTGGTCTGCCCCGAGGAGGCTACCCTGATCTCGTCTCCAGGACGAACCGTGCCGGAGGCGACGGTGCCGCAAAAGCCGCGGAAGTCGAGGTTGGGACGGTTGACCCACTGCACCGGGAGGCGGAAGGGCTGCTCGTCCCGATCGTCCTCGACCTGCACCGTCTCCAGGAAATTCAGCAGGGGCGGCCCCTGGTACCACGGGGTCTCGCTGCTCTTTTCGATGATGTTGTCGCCGTTCAGCGCGGAAATAGGGAGCGCGGTGATGCTGGTGAAGCCCAGCGGCGCGGCGAACTCGCGGTAATCGGCCTCGATGGCGTTGAACTTCTCCTGGTCGTAGCCGATCAGGTCCATCTTGTTGATGGCCAGGACGATGTGCTTGATCCCCACCAGGGAAACCAGGAAGCTGTGGCGGCGGGTCTGGGTCAGAAGCCCCTTGCGCGCGTCGACCAGGATCACGGCGACCTTGGCGGTCGAGGCACCGGTGACCATGTTCCTCGTGTACTGCTCGTGCCCCGGGGTGTCGGCGACGATGAACTTCCTGCGGTCGGTGGAGAAGAAGCGGTAGGCGACGTCGATGGTGATTCCCTGCTCCCTTTCCGCCTGCAGCCCGTCCAGAAGGAGCGCGTAGTCGATGGCACCCCCTTGCGTCCCCACCTTCTTGCTGTCCGCCTCGAGCGCCGCCAACTGGTCCTCGAAGACCATCTTCGAATCCCATAACAGGCGCCCGATCAGGGTGCTCTTACCGTCGTCCACGCTGCCGCAGGTGATAAAGCGGAGCAGCGACTTCTCCTCCTGGCTCTTCAGGTAGGCAAGGATATCTTTCTCGATCAGTTCTGATTGATGTGCCATTAGAAGTACCCTTCCTGTTTCTTCTTCTCCATCGAACCGGCCTGGTCGTGGTCGATCAGGCGCCCCTGGCGCTCGGAGGTGCGGGTGAGCAGCATTTCCTGGATGATCTCGGGAAGCGTGTCGGCCTCGGATTCGACCGCGCCGGTAAGCGGATAGCAGCCCAGGGTGCGGAAGCGGACCGACTTGTACTCGACCTGCTCGCCCGGTTTCAGTTCCAGCCGGTCGTCGTCAACCATGATCAGCATGCCGTCGCGCTCCACCACGGGGCGCACCGCCGCGTAGTACAGGGGGACGATGGGGATCTCTTCCAGGTGGATGTACTGCCAGATGTCCAGCTCGGTCCAGTTGGAGAGCGGGAAGACGCGGATGCTCTCACCCGGCTTGACGCGGGTGTTATAGAGGCTCCAGAGCTCGGGGCGCTGGTTCTTCGGGTCCCAGCGGTGGTTTGCGCTACGGAAGGAGAAGATGCGCTCCTTGGCGCGGGATTTCTCCTCGTCGCGGCGCGCGCCGCCGAAGGCCGCGTCGAACTTGTACTTGTCGAGCGCCTGCTTGAGCCCTTCGGTCTTCATGACGTCGGTGTAGAGCGCCGAGCCGTGGGTGAAGGGAGATACCCCCTTTTTCACCCCGTCCTCGTTCACGTGCACCAGCAGTTCCATGCCGGACTCCTGGGCCATGCGGCCGCGGAACTCGATCATGTCGCGGAACTTCCAGGTGGTGTCGACGTGCAACAGCGGAAACGGCGGCGGAGCCGGGTAGAAGGCCTTGCGGGCCAGGTGCAGCATCACCGCGGAGTCCTTGCCGATGGAATAGAGCATCACCGGGTTGTCGAACTCGGCCACCACCTCGCGGATGATGTGGATGCTTTCGGCTTCGAGTTGCTGCAGATGGGTCAGATTTTTCTTCATGGCATTATCCCGTATCGATCTTCGTGTGCCGGAGCTGCAACAGCGCCGGTCGCGTCGTCCTCTCCCCCGTTACCTGCGGTGCAGACCGCACTCCTTGTGCTCGGGGTTCTCCCACCACCACCGCCCGGCGCGGGCGTCTTCGCCCGGCTGGACGGCCCTGGTACAAGGGGCGCAGCCGATGGAGCGATACCCCTGCTTCAAGAGGCGGTTCTGGGGCAGGCGGCGCTGTTCCACGAATTCGGTGAGCTGCGCTTCGTTCCAGTCCAGCAGCGGGTTGAGCTTCAGGATGCCGCCGTTCAACTGGTCCAGTTCGATCGCCTTCAAGTCGGTGCGGGTGACGTTGTGCTCGCGGCGCATGCCGGTGACCCAGCCGGCCAGCCCCTGCAGCGCGCGCCCCAGCGGCTCCACCTTGCGGATATGGCAGCACTCGTGACGGTTATCCAGGGATTCCCGGAAGGAGAAGAGCCCCTTCTCGCGCTCCAACTGCTCGACCGCCTCGTGCTTGGGGAAATACCAGTCGATCTTGATCCGGTAGCGTTCGGTGAGGGCGTCGGCCACCTCGTAGGTTTCCTCGTTGAGCCTGCCGGTATCCAGCGCGAAGACGCCGATCTCAAGGCCCGCTTCCTGGGCTAGTTCGATGATGGCGACGTCCTCCAGCGAGAAGGAGCAGGCGAGTTTGACCGGCCCTTGCGCGGCTGCGAGGCCGAGACGAAGGATATCCTGGGCGGTTGCGTTGGCGGGTACTTTAGGCACAGCGTTCATTGGGGCTTCCTTTCCAGATGCGATTCGGTTTCCACGATCGGTAGTCGTTATAAAAACCCCGATCCAAGCTTGTGTGCCGTTTTAGCTTATTCAACCAAAACAGTCAACAAAATTTATCCTAATTACACAGCTAAATGGTAGGTTTTTGTATTGGCTAGTTTTTGCCGGTGACAACCGGAAAAAGATCCATGCCGTAAGATACCGATTATATGCAACAAGATGAAGAGTCGCGCTATCAGCAGCGACGCCGTGCCGGGACATATACTACGGTGACAGAAGGCGGAGAGAATAAAGACAGAAGACGATACTACAGCAGAGTCAGTGGGGAATGGCGGTGACTATCCGGGGCAGCCTAGTGTGAGTCGTGCAGCACCCGGATAGTCCTCCAGGCGCCGGAGCGAAAGCGCAACGACCAGATGACAGCGGTGAAGAGGACGAAGCAGGTCCCGAGCGTCCACTCGGCGATCAGGCTGGGCATGAAGCTGTCGATCAGCCACAAAAGCAGCAGGAACCCGGCGGAGGAATAGACGAAGGTGCGGGCGACCCAGTTGGTATCGCCGGCGGAGGAGAGCACGCAGCCGGTCATGACGTTGGCGGCGTCGAAGAGGCAGTAAAAGGCGACGAACTTCATGATGATGGAGCCGGTCTCGACGATGCGGGCGCTCTCCGGGCCGTGGCCGGCGAACACGGAGATGAGGGGCGCCGAGCAGGTGGCGAAAAGGACCGCCATCACCAGCATCCAGACCTCGCACACCAGCAGCGACTGCGACGCGATGGCCGTGACCTCGTCGTCCTCCCCTGCCCCGCGTGCGTGCCCCACCAGGATGCCCGCCGCCTGGCCCAGGCCGAGGGCCGGAAAGAAGGCCATGCCGTTGATCCGGAACGCGATGCTGGAGGCTGCCAGTTCCATGGTTCCCAGCCGGCCAAGCACCACCAGGAACAGGGTCCAGGCCAGCAACTCTCCGCTGATGCGCAGCCCCATGGGCATGGCGAGTTTCAGAAACCGCGAGAGCTCCACCCGGTCCAGGCGTCTCGCGCGGCGGTCGGATAAGCCGCGCCCGACGACGAAGATGGCGACGTAGAGAAGCGCGGCCACGGCCTGGGCGGAGACGGTGGCGAGCGCGGCACCGGTGATCCCCAGGCGCGGGAAGCCCCAGGTGCCCAGGACGAGTCCCCAGGCGAGCAGCGCGTTGATGATGAAGGAGAAAAAGGTCACCGCGGTGACGATGGCCGGGCGGCCGATGCCGGAGAGCCAGCCTGCCAACGCGGAATTCAGTACCGGGAAAAGCGAACCCGCCATGCAGATGGTGAAGTAGCTGATCTCGTCGGCGGCGACGTCAGGTGTATGACCCGCCAAGCGGAAGAGCAGGCCGATCGGCCAGGCCATGGCGAGCGCGAGGACGCCGGAGGCGAGCGATGTGTGGATGCCGAGCCAGGCGGATTTGCGCACCCCGGCCGCGTCGCCGCGCCCGTGGTTATGGGCCACGAAGGTCCCGGCATACCCGGCGGTGCCAAAGAGAAAGCCCTGGAACAGGATCACCGCAAGCCCGGCGGGACCGATGGCCGCCACCGCGGCGCTGGAATACCGCGACAGCACGATGGCGTCCACGATCTGCATCAGGGTGATGGCGGAAGTGGATAGTATCATGGGGCCCGCCAGCTTCAGCAGGCGTGGCACGTGGTTGGTTGCCGACAAAAGAGCCCATCCTTCGGTTCTGTTCAGCGGGCCTCACTCATGACGCAGGGCGTCGATGGGGTTGAGGCCGGCTGCCCGGCGCGCCGGGAAAAAACCGAAGATAACCCCAATGGCCGTAGAAAACAAGAAGGATAGCAGGTTGATCTTCAGATCGAAGAGGTACGGTATGTTCATGGCGCGCGCCAGCGCCATGGAGGCGCCGGTGGCAAGCGCTATGCCGGCCAGTCCCCCCATCCCCGCCAGGACCACCGCCTCGATCAGGAACTGCAGCAGCACCTCCCGCTCCAGGGCGCCGATGGCGAGACGGATGCCGATCTCGCGGGTGCGCTCGGTCACCGAGACCAGCATGATGTTCATGATCCCGATCCCGCCGACCAGGAGGCTCACCGCCGCCACCGCGCTCAGGAGCATGGTGAGAATCTTGGTGGTACTGGTCAGCGTCTGGGCGATCTGCCGGGTGTCCATGACGCGGAAGTCGTCCTCCTCGTTGTCGCCGATCTTGCGCCGCTCGCGCAAAAGGAGGGTGAGCTGCCTGGTGGCCGCGTCGATGGAGGCGCCCTTGCGCACCGACACGGTGAAGCGGCTCACGTCCTGGTTTCCGGTCAGGCGGCGCTGCACGGTCTTCAGGGGCATGATGATGCTGTCATCCTGGTCCGATCCCATCCCCGACTGTCCCTTGGATTTCAGCACCCCCACCACCTCGCAGGAGAAGTCCTTGACGCGGATCTCGCACCCCACCGGGTTCTGCCCGCCGAAGAGCTTCTTGCGGACGGTCTCGCCAATGACGCAGACCGCCTTCCCGCCCCTCTCCTCACCCTCCCCGAACATGCGCCCGGCGGCCAGCTCCCAATTGCCGGCGTGGAAGTAGTCGTTGCTGGTGCCGCTCACCACGGTGGGCCAGTTGCGGGACTGGTAGACCGTGGTGACGGATTTGCCGGCCACCGGCGCCACCCACTCGGCGCTGGATATCTGGCTCCTGATGGCCTCGATGTCGGCGCTCTTGAAGCTGGGCGCCGCGTCCGAGCCGGGGCCGAAGCGCTGGCCGGGCATCACCATGAGGAGGTTGCTCCCCATGCTGGAGATCTGGTCGGAGACCGACTTGGTGGCGCCGTTGCCCAAGGTGACCATGATGACCACGGCGGCGACCCCGATGACGATGCCGAGCACGGTGAGAAAGGAGCGCATGAGGTTGCGGCGGATGGCGCGCAGGGAGAGCAGCAGCGTGTTCCAAAGCATCAGCTCTCCTCCCCGTGGCGCCGGTCGCTCTCCACCAGCCCGTCCACGAAGTGCACCACCCGCCGGGCATAGGAGGCGACGTCCGGTTCATGGGTCACCATGAGTACGGTGATGCCGAGCCGCTCGTTCAGGGACGTGATCAGTTCCATGATTTCGTGGCTGGTGCGGGTATCGAGGTTGCCGGTCGGTTCGTCGGCCAGGAGCACCTCGGGGCGGGTCACGATGGCGCGCGCGATGGCGACACGCTGCTGCTGGCCGCCGGAGAGCTCCGCCGGGGTGTGCGACTCCCACCCCTTGAGCCCGACCTGCTCCAGCGCGGCGCGCGCAGCCTCGCGCCGCACCGCCGCCGGCTCCCCCCGGTAGATGAGCGGCAGCTCGACGTTCTCCAGGGCGGTGGTCCGGGCCAGCAGGTTGAACCCCTGGAACACGAAGCCCAGGTAGTGGCGACGCAAAAGTGCCCGCTGGTTGCGCTCCAGTCGCTCCACGTGCACCCCCTGGAACTGGTAGCTGCCGCTCGTCGGCGTATCGAGGCAGCCCAGGATGTTCATGGTGGTTGACTTGCCGGAGCCGCTCGGCCCCATGACGGCGACGAAATCTCCGGAACCGATAGTGAGGTCGATCCCCTTCAGGGCCTGGAACTCGGCGTGCCCGCGCCCATAGGATTTGGTGACCCCGGACAGGCGGATCAACGGGGGGGCGTCGTTCATTGCTTCGCCTCCAGGGTCTCGGTGATGACCTGCATCCCCGGCTTGAGCGCGCCCGCCACGATCTCGGTCACCTTGCCGTTGCTGGCGCCGGTTTTCACCTCGAGGGCTACCGGCTTGCCCCCTTGCAGCACCCAGACCTGGTGCGCGCCGTCCTTACTGGTGGCGGCGACCTGTTTTGGCTGCGCGGCGGGCGGCCGCGGCATCAGGGCGCCGATCACGCCACCCGGCTTCTGGCGAGCGGTCTCCCCGGTGGGAGGTGCGAAACGCAGGGCCGCGTTGGGGACCAACAACGCCTTGTCCCGGGTGATGGTGGTGATCTCGGCGCTCCCGGTCATCCCCGGGCGCAGGCTCAGGTCGTCGTTTTTCACCTGGAGCACGGTCAGGTAGGAGACCACGTTGTTCTTGGTCTGGGAGCCGTAGCTCACCCGGGTGATGAGGGCGTCGAACTTGCGGCCGGGATAGGCGTCCACGGTGAAGACCGCCTTCTGCCCCACCTTGACCTGGCCGACATCGGCCTCGTCAACGTCCACCTGGAGCTCCATCTTGGAGAGGTCCTCGGCCAGGGTGAAGAGCACGGGCGCGGTGAAGGAGGCAGCCACGGTCTGGCCCGGCTGGACGTTTCGCTTCAGCACCACCCCGTTGATCGGCGAGCGGATGGTCGCCTTGGCCAGGTTGGTCCGGTCCGACTGCAGGTTCGCCTGCGCCTGGGTGACCGCGGCGCGGGCGTTGGCCTCGTTGGCCTCGGCCCGCTTCAGGTTGGCCTCGGCTGTGTCCATCTCCGCCTTGGAGGGGACCTTGCCGCCCGAGAGTTGCGCCACCTGGCGGTAGCGGGCCAGGGCGGCGCGCGCCTCGGCGGAGGTGGCCTGCATCTGCTGTACCTGCGCCTGGGCCGCGACCAGGCTCGCCCGCGACTTGACCACGGCGTCCGTCAGCTTGGAGAGATCGAGGAGGGCCAGCACCTCCCCTTTCTTGACCCGGTCGTTGTCATCGACCAGCACCTTGTCCACGATCCCGGAGAGCTCGCTCCCGACGTCGACCTGGTTGGTCGGCTGCAGGTTGCCGGTGGCGGAGACCTTGACCACCAGCGTGCCGACCTCGGCCGCCTCGGTGGCGAAACTCGGGCCGGACTCCTTCTCCGCGGGACGCAGGGTGGCCGCGGCCGCGAGCGCCGCGACTACCACGGCGAGGATGATCCAGGGTTTGCGCTTGCCGAGGAACCCGACCGGTTCCGCCTTCAGGAGCTTGTCCAGGGACACGCCCTCGACGTGTTCGATTTCATTTTCACTCATCTAGTGCGATTCTCCTTCGTGGCGCCAACCGCCACCCAATGCCTTGTAGAGTGTCACCAGCGCCAGCGCCGTATCGCCCCGTGTCGCGGCCAGGCCGTCTTCGACGCTCAGCACGTTTCGCTCGGTATCGACCACGGACTGGAAATCGATCAAGCCGGCGCTGTAGCGCTGTCGCGCCAGTACCGCCGCGTTGCGCGCGGAGGCAGCCGCACTTTGCAACGCCTCGCCCCGTTGCTGGCTTTTAGACAGCGACACCAGGGCGTTTTCCACCTCCTGCAGGGCCGTCAGCAGCGACTGCCGGTAGGCGATCTCGGCCTTCTGCCGCACCGCGTCCTGGATCTCCACCTGGCTAGCCAGCTTCCCCGCGTCGAAGATGGGGGCGGTGACCCCGCCCAGAAGCGAGGATCTTGCAGCGGAGGCGCCGGCCAGACCACCCACAGTCAGGGCTTCCAACCCGATGGAGCCGGAGAGCGTGAACGAGGGGTAGCGGGCGGCTTGCGCAACGCCGACCCGCGCCGTCTCCGCCGCCAGCTTGCGCTCCGCCGCCCGCAGGTCGGGACGCTGGCGCAAGGTTTCCGCCGGAATGCCGACGGCAACCTGCTCAGGCAGGGACGGCAGCTCCTTCACGGCCGACAGCCGCTGGTGCAGCGTCCCCGGCGTCTCGCCCAGGAGAACGTCCAGGCGATGCTCCGCCTCGGTAAGGCTCGTCTCCAAGGTCGGGACCGATGCCCTGGTCTGCTCCCGGTTGCTGCGGGCCTGCTCCACATCCTGGGTGGCCACGAGCCCTGCCTGCGCGCGCCACTCGGTCAGCTGCAGCGTCTCGGATTGACTGGCCAGGTTGTCGCGGGCTATGGCGACCCTTTTCTGGAGGGTGCGCAACTCCAGGTAATTCTGCGCCACCTCGGCCGCAAGGGTGATCTGCGCCCCCTGCACGGTCGCCAGGCTCGACTCCAGGTCCGCCTCCGCCGCTTCAACGCCGCGCCGAACGCCGCCGAAGAGGTCGAGTTCCCAACTCGCGTCGAACCCGGCGCTGAACAGGCTGGTCGTCGCACCGCTGCCGGACTTCGCGCTGGAACGGTTACGGGAGGCGCTACCGGAAGCCGTGATGCCAGGGAGGCGCCCGGAAGCGGCGACGGTGGCGCGGGCGCGGGACTCGCGCAGCTTCGCCTGGGCGCTTTGCACGTCCGGGCTCGCCGTGACCGCCTTCTCGATCAGCTCGGATAGCAGCGGATCCTTCAGCGTGAGCCACCAGCTGCCGAGGTCATCGTTCTCCGCGGCGGTGGTCTGCGTCGCCCCGTTGCCATCCATGTGCCGCCATGCGGTCGGCGCCTTGAGCTCCGGCGTCACGTAATTCGGGCCGACCGTGGCACAGCCGGCAAGGCCCAGACCTGCGCAGGCGACAAGCACACGGGCGAGCGTTGAAATCTTCATCTTTTCCTCGAAGTATTGCGTTGCTAGTCAAGCTGGAGCCAGTATAGCCATTACGGTGGGAACGCGTTGTAAAGAATTGAAACGACAGGGGATCTCATTTTTTACAAAACTTTACACCACTCCCACAGGTCTTAACTGAAGGGTCGGAAGGAGCGGTTAGAATGAAGCCGCTGGCGCTGCTTTGCGCGCTGGTGCTGGCATGATCGAATCGCTCTCAAAGTACGTCGACGCCGGCAGTACCCAGACGAGTTCGGTGGTGAGCGTGACGACATAGCCCTCTCGACCTTCAGACCGCACTGAGGAATTATCCGGTATCGGGTAGTTCCTCTTTTTCTTTGTGACATCCACCTTTCACTCATCGCATTGGCTTTGGAGCGAGAAACTGCTATAACTCAGGAAAGTTATACCGATACGTAGTACAAGCCCCCCCGGCTCCGACGCTATGACATTCCCAAAGGAGGAAAAAGTGATGTCGCTTAGAATAACCAGCTGTTCGCTAGCCGCTCTGTCAGTAGTCGCGCTCTTCACAGCGCACGGCGTAGTTGCAGGCGAGGCCGCACAGGCAAAGAACAAGGCGAGAGACGTCAAATCGTGCGCGGTCTGTCACAAACCCGCGGAGGGACAACTGCGGGCATTTTTCGACAGCGTCGCTATGAAATCGCAAACGATCCAGCTGCGGTTCGATGACGGCGCCGAGGTGGTCGCCTTCGACAAGGACACCCTGAGCATCGTCAACGCCACGGTCCCGGGTAACCTCGAGAAGTCGCTGCGAGCCATCAAGAAGGGGCACGAGGTGCGGGTGGCGTACCAGGAAGGACTCAACGGGATCAAGAAGATCAGCGAGATATCCATCAAGCCGGCGATGAAGGTCCCCGCCGAAAAGCAGCTGAAGGTCGAACAGGTGGAAAAGCTTTTGACCGGTAAGGAGAAATACACGCTCGTCGACGCGCGACCGGCCGCGAAGTTCCAGGAAGGGACCATCCCGACCGCGATCAACATCCCCTACCCCGCGTTCCAAAAGAATCTGGACAAACTCCCCAAGAACAAGGCGGAGTTGCTGGTCTACTTTTGCGCCGGCGTCACTTGAGCGCTCAGCCCTTCGTCCGCCCGTGAGGCGGAGAAACTCGGCTACAGCAACGTAAAGATCTTCCACGATGGCATCCCCGAATGGAACAGCCGCAACTTCACCGTGGTGAGCGCCCAGGCCCTCAAGGAGGGGTGGCTGGACAAAGGCCTCTCGTTCGTGCTCCTCGATGTCCGCCCCGAGTCACAGGCGGCACAAGGCTTCATACCGGGCGCCACCAACGTGCCGGAACGGGAACTGGATCAGGCCCTGGCGAACTTCCCGAAGCGGGAACTGAAGCCTCCGGTGGTGCTTTACGATGCCACCGGCGACGGCAGCGCCGAGCGCGTCGCGGCCAGGTTGATCAAGGCCGGCTATCCGGGTCCCCGCGTCCTCACCGGCGGCTACGCCGCCTGGAAGGGGGCCGGCTATCAGGCCGCCACCGGGAAACCGGCCGTACAGGTCGTCTACGTTCCCAAGCCAAAGCCGGGCACCATACCGGTCAACGAGTTCCAGGCCTTCGCCCGCGCAATTCCGGTCGGGGTGCAACTGCTGGACGTGCGGGGCGCCGACGAAGCCGCCAAAACGGGGATGATAAAGGGCGCGGTCAACATCCCGGCCGACGAGATTGTCGACCGACTGGGAGAGATATCCAGGGAGAAGAAGGTCGTGCTGCACTGTAACACCGGCACCCGCGCCGAGATGGCCTACACCATCCTGAAGGAGAAGGGTTACCAGGTCCAGTACCTGGACGCCACCATCACTCCAAACCAGGAAGGTGGCTTCACCATCAAATGACCCGCGACGCGGGGAGCATCAGTGACTGAAATAAAGAAGGGCCCGCCACCATGGGGGCGTGCCCTTTCCTTGTCGCCATCGCACCTGGCCGAGGCACGGGTGCGGCAGGTCACGACTAGTGCCTGTTCAGCGCGCGAAGCGTGTCGTTGGCCTCCTGCAGTTTCTTCTTGAGGATTTTCAGTTCGTCGACGGTATAGGTGCTGGCGCCCTGCTCATTGATGGCAACCTGGAGCTTCCGGATCTTGTCCTGGATGCTGTCGACCTGGTTGTTGCAATCCTTGAGGAGCATCGCGCACTCTTTCTCGCACTGCGCGTCACCGGCTTTGTGCATGCTGCCGTGGTTGGCGGCTTCGTCAGCCAGTACCGGGGTTGCCGCCGCGAAAAGGGATACCGCCATAAGCACCAAGAGTTTCTTTTTCATCGTTACATCCTCCTTGATCGAGAGTTTTTTTTGCGCGCTTCATCGCGCGTCTGCCTTGACTAAGAGCATCACACGTGCCAAGTCGCAAATGGCTGATTTTTCGACGTCGGCATCGGCACGCGGACCTGTATTAGAGAATAGTCGACAACACCAGTGGCTTATTCGGCAAGATATCCCGCTGGAGAGGCTGTGGTTGAAGCGGCCTCACCGAGGACCGGCACGGGGACCAAGGAGCGGAAGATGGCACAACTTTTTGAGGAGGGTCGCATAGGGAAACTGCGGCTGAAAAACCGCTTGGTGCGCTCGGCGACCTGGGAGGGGCTGGCTGACCAGGAGGGCTCGGTTACCCAGCGGCTCATCGACATGATGGTCGAACTGGCGCGAAACGAGGTCGGTCTCATCATCTCGGGCTACGCCTTCGTCACCAAGGGGGGACAATCCACCCCATGGCAGCTGGCGGCGTGGCACGACCGGTTCCTTCCTGGCTTGCGCGACATGGCGGAGGCAGTCCATGCCGCCGGCGGAAAGATCGCGCTGCAGTTGGTGCACGCCGGACGCTTCTCCTCGCAGGAGCTGACCGGCGAGCGACCGCGAGTCCCTTCCGCCGACGGACCACTGAACCAGGCCCTGACCGGTAGCGAGTTGGAGACGCTGATCACCGCTTTCGCCGACGCGGCTGCCAGGGGGAAAGCGGCCGGCTTCGACGCGGTGCAACTGCACGCCGCGCACGGCTTCCTGCTGAGCGAGTTCCTCTCCCCCGCTTTCAACCGGCGCGAGGACTGCTACGGGGGGTCCCTGGAGAACCGGGCCAGGCTGCTGCTGGAGGTGGTTCGCGGGGTGCGGCTGCGGGTAGGCGAAGACTACCCGGTCCTGGTGAAGATGAATTCCGACGATTTCCTCGAGGACGGCATGACGGCGGACGAGGCGCTCCGGGTCGCCGAAATGCTGGAGCGGGCTTCGGTCGACGCCATCGAGTTTTCCGGCGGCACCCCACTCTCCAACGACCTCATCCCGGCGCGCCCCGGCGAGCTGACCAGCAAGGAGCACGAGGTCTACTACCACGGCGCCGCCCAGGAGTACCAGAAAATGGTGCGTATCCCCCTCATCCTCGTTGGGGGCATCCGTTCTTTCGAGGTGGCGGAGGAGTTGGTGCGGCGGGAAGAGGCGCAGTTCGTGGCGCTGAGCCGCCCACTGATCGGAGAGCCCGACCTGGTCAGGAGATGGCACCAGGGAGACCACGGTATGTCCGTCTGCATTTCCTGCAACGGGTGCTGCGGACCGGCACTGGAAGGGTTGGGGCTGCGCTGCGTGGTCCTCGACCCAGAACAGGAACGGGCATAAGAAAGCCCCCCGCGGCGATGCCGCGGGAGGCATGGATGTCATCGTTGCCTTTTAGTGGGAGAGGCACCTGACGGAGCGAGTCCCCTTCCGGCTAAGCCGGGATGTTCACCAGGGAGGCGACCAGCCTTCTTCCCTCGGCGTCGCACAAGACGTCAAAGGTCACCTCGCGGGCGTCCGGCCCGGGTTCCTTGCGCTTGATCCCCATCCGGTCCACGATCAGGGTCTCCCTCCCCACCCACAGGTGCTCCTCGGCCCGCCCCAAGACGTCGGCTACCACGCCCAGGTAGACCTCAAGCATCTTGTCGTCCTTCCCTATCGCCAGCAGTTGCGCCTCGATGTCGGCCAGGTTCTTCTCCAGGGCGGCCACGTCCGTTGCCGCTCCCGTGCGGGGATCGAAGCCGAAGCCGCCGCGTCGCAAAAGGGTGAGCTTGGAGCCCAAGAGCGTGCGGTGCTTCTCCAGGTTGCCCCGCCTCGTCTTCATCTCGGTGATCCTCCCCAGGGCAATGCGCAGCAGGTGGTCGTAGGCCCGGCGTTTCAGCTGGTAGCGGGTTTCCTCCTCGTTGCCGTAAAGGTCCATGAGCCGGTGCGCCTCGAAGCTCACCGTCACCTGGGGCACGTCGCGCAGCACCACGTCGCCGGAGAGTTCCGCGCCGAGCGTGAGCCGTTCCCGCTTTTCCATGAGGAGAAGGCCGGTCGCCCCGTGCTGCAGGCTGCCGCGCTTGCCGCGCAACTGGGCGATGTTCGGTTCACGCTCCAGGAAGTCGCCCAGTTCCGAGGCCGTCATGAAGTAGGTGCGCAGGTTGGGATCGTTGTCGTAGGCGCTTAGGTCGAGCGGCAGGGCCGGCCCGGTGCCGTCGACCAGAGACACCACGTGGTCGATGGCGTGCAGGACGGCGGGGCGGAGTTTCTTCTTGTAGGCGAAAACGGCACGGATCCAGGGATCGGTGCCGTCAACGGCGCGCTCGATGGCCTTGTTGACCAGGGAGTCGGGGACGGCACCGCCTTTGGTGCCGCGCCGGAAGATTGATTGTAAGAACCTCAGCAACTGTTACCTCCGAAGTTACCGTTTCTCCTTGCTTTGCTCTATGTCGAAATCGCGCTTCATGGTGTACAGGGTCCGGATCAGTTCGTACTCGAAGGGCGAGCCGGTCTGGCGGTACCTGAAGGGGGTGCGGTGCCTGCGGTCCACGGCGTAGATCCCGGAATAGGCGTAGGTGAAGGTGCTGTCGTTGATCCAGGCCACCGGGCCCAGGTAGTTCGAGGTGGCGAGATCGGCGACCAAGCCGGTGGTGTCCCGGACGTTGGAGGCCCCCAGCACCGGGAGCATCAGGTAGGTCCCGCTCCCGGTACCGTAGTGGCCGAGCGTGATCCCGAAATCCTCGGTCTGGCGTTTGAGCCCCATCTTCCTGGCCTGGTCCCACAGGCCGCCCACGCCGATGGTGGAGTTGATGACGAAGCGGCTCACCGTGATGCCGGCGGCCTTGAGATTGAACTGGAGAAGGTTATTAGTCAAGTTCCTAATTTCACCCATGTTGTCGATGGCGTCCGAGACGCGCCCCTCGAGGTAGTTGGGCATGATGAACTCGTAGCCGCGCACCACGGGAAGGTAAAAGTACTCGTCGAAGTAATAGTTGAACCGGTAGCTGCCGCGATTGAACCCCTCCACAGAGTCCTTCACGTCGAGCATGTTGGGCTGGCCCGGCTTCACGAAATCCTCGTAGCGCCTAAGCGGCGGCTCCACCGGGCCGGTCACCCTGGGCGCGGTGCTGCAGGCGGAGAGCGACAGACCGATGAGCACCAGCATCAGAAGCCGCAGGCCGGCACCCTTCGCCATGATGGGGTTCCCTTTTCCTTTTACGCGCGACATCGAACAGGGCATGTGATCGGCGTGCTTTTTCATGATCACTCCTCCTTCCCTTTGAGAAAGCCGGTGATGGCGGAGACGACGTCGGGGTGGAACATATTGCCCATGTGCCCGCCGCTGGGGAAGATCCAGGCACGGTCGCCGAAGACCCGCTCGAGGTACTCGATGTCCCCTGAGACCAGGATGATGTCGTCCTCGTTGTGGATGAGCCCGAACTTCTTGGACCCCTTCAGGTACCCTTCGAGCGCCCGCAGGGTTTCCCGCCGCAGCAGGTCCTCGCGGGTAAGCCCCGGCTCCATCTTCTGGTAGTGCGGGAAAAGCCACTGTTCGAAGTAGTCGACGAAGCTGGTCTTGTAGGCGACGATAGCATAGCGGGTGAGCGAGGTCGTCGAGGTGAGGCGTACGTTTCTGGGCACGATGTAGCCGCCGCCGTTCATGACGTCCGCGGTGAAGATCATGTCGGCGGCATTCATGCGAGCGGTGAGACCGATCAACGCCGCCAGGTTGCTTTCGCTGGGCTGCATCCGCTTGTAGGTGCGGTACATCGATTCGCCGCTCAGGCCGCCAGGCTCCCAGGCCTCGGCAAGGTGCATCGTCTGGCTGAAAACGCCGCGGAACCAGTTGTCGAAGTTGTCCATGCCCCCGGGAACGTTATCAACCAGCAACCGGTCCAGTGCGGAGACGGAATCGTACAGGCAGATCGGCGGGTTGATCAGGAGCACGCGCCTGAAGTTGAAGCGATGTTGCTGGTCGTCGAGTTTGGCGACGAAGGCGGCATCGAAGCCCCCCAGGCTGTAACCGGCGAGCAGGAAATAGGAGACATCTACCCGGTCACGAACCTTCTGGTAGGCGAGATCCATCACCCGGTACAGGTCCTTGGCGTCATCGGTGGCGATGCCGGGGAGGCCGCTGGCCGCATTCACCACGAAATCCATGTGGGTCGGCGACGTGACCGAGATGACGTGGAAGCCGGCCTGGTACAGCACTTTCTGCAACTTCAACATGCGCGGCACGTCGAAACGGGAACCGGAGCCTGCGACGAGAAAGACCAGGGGGGCCTTGTGATCCTGGTACACCAGGGAGCAGATCAGCCCGTTTTCGTACCAGAAGACCTCCGGAATCTCCCGCTTCGGGAAAGGGCGGACCACGAACTCGTAGATCGGGACCTTGTCGGGGAGCCTGACCTCGAATTCCTTCGGGAGCTCCATCACCGTCGCCTCGTAGGGGTTCACGAAGGGGTAGAAGTAGGATTGCGGTGGCGCCGCGGCGGCAGGTGCGACGGCGATGAAGGAAAGAAGCAGCAGAGCAAGCGCCAGTAAACGTTTCATGGAAACCTCCCTACGGCCGGCCGCTACGGTACCAGGCCAGACTCTTTGAAGTAGCGTGCAGCTCCCGGATGCAGCGGAATCACGGTCACTCGTGCCGCCTGCTCCGGTGTCAGATCCTGGAGGATCGGATGCTGGCGCCGGAACAGGTCCAGGTTGCCGAGGATCTCGCGCACGATACTGTACACGGAGTCGTCGGACTGGTCGGCAGAGGTGAACAAGACGGTACGGACGCCCAGGCTTTGGACGGTACCGGTCGCCTGCACCTTGGGGTAAAACCGCATGGGGATGACGACCGGGGCGAGGAGCGGGTTGTTGCTTGTCACCTGCCTGATCAAGCTCTCCTCGAGCGGGACCAGGAGCACCTTGCGTTTCCCGGCACTCGCCTCCAGCACCGTCAGGTTCGGGTGTCCGACAATGCAGAGGTAGGCGTCGATATCCCCTTTTTGCAGCAGTTCCGGGGCGATGGCCGTAGAGTGCCCGGAGGTGATCACCTCCGCGGGGTTGAGCCCGGACATCTGCAACAGCGCGCTGGCGTAGGTGTTGTCAATGGAGCCGGGAGCGCCGATGTTAAGTCTTTTCCCTTTCAGGTCAGCGATGCGCTGTATGCCACTGTCCACCGCGGCAACGATGGTGACGGTTGCCGGGTAGAGCCCGAGCACGGCCCGCAGTTGCCCCTTCGCGTTCCCCTCCCAGGGTCGTACCCCCTGCGCCGCCCGCTTCAAAAGCTCGGTCTCGGCGATGCCGAACGCCGCCTTCCCCCCGGCGACCGCGTCGATGTTGGCCACCGACCCGGCCGAGGCGAGCGTGGCGAGCCTCACGCCGTAAACCGCGCTCTTCTTGTTGAAGACCTTGGCGGTGGCGCTCGCCGCGGCGTAGTAGGAACTGGTGGTGGTGCCGGATGAGATGGTGAAGGATTGCAGCGGGGCTGCAAGAAGACGGGAAGGTGCAAGCGGTAAGGAGGAAACAGCAAGGAGCGCCAGGAAGCGCGCGACCGGTGGACAAACATGCATAGGGAGCCCCCCGTGAAGCAGGTTTGAACAACAAGCCTATGTTATACCATTTTTTCGCGCAAACACAGCGGAGGCGGTGGCAAACGTCGACGGTCGATGTTGGCAGGTGCTACCTGAACAGGCACCGGCTCTCTAGTGCTTGAGGAGAAAATGGACTAGGTTGACCGGCCAGTCAGGAAGAGGCTCGGGAGTAAGGAGGTAGTATGCGATGATCAAAGTGACGGCGGCGATGCAACTGTAGAGGGTGATGCGTGCTCTGGACAACGGGGCTCCTTTCGGCTGCAGGGAGTTCGACACAGTGAGTCCCCCTGCCCCGTCACTGATTCCCCGGGCCGTTGCCGGCCCGGGGATGTTTTCTGCCTTATTTGCTGCCGCCCCCCAGCACCTTGTAGAGGGTCACCATGTTGTTCAGGCGCGCGAGGCGGGTGGTGATGAGGTTCTGTTGGGCCGCGTACAGCGAGCGCTGGGCGTCCAGGACATTCAGGTAACTGTCAATCCCGGTCTGGTAGCGGGCCTGGGAGAGGCGGAAGGTCTCGGCGGTGGCGCCGGTCAGTGATTGCTGCGCCGCCACCTGCTCGTCGATGGTGCCGCGCTGGGCGAGCGCGTCGGCCACCTCGCGGAACGCGGTCTGGATCGCCTTCTCGTACTGGGCCACCGCTATGTCGCGGTCCACCTTGGCCACCTCGAGGTTCGCCTTGTTGCGCCCCCCCTCGAAGATCGGGACCGAGATGTTCGGAGCGAAGCTCCAGGCGAGGTTTCCCCCCTTGAACAGGCTGGTGAGCTGGTCGCTGCCAAAGCCCACACTGGTGGTCAGGGCGATGCGCGGGAAAAAGGCGGCCCGGGCCGCACCGATGTTGGCGTTGGCCCCTTTCAGGTTGTACTCGGCCTGCAGGATGTCCGGGCGGGAGAGGAGCACGTCCGAGGGAAGCCCAGGCGCCACGTCCTTCACCGCGGTGAGTGCCTCGGTCAGCGACTTGGGCAGGAGGTCCTGCGGGACGTCGGAACCGACCACCAGGACGAGGGCATTCAGGTCCTGCGCCACCAGGGTGGTATAGCGGGCTATGTCCACCCGGGCGGAGTCTACGCTGGTCTGGGCCTGCTGCAGGTCCAGCGCGGAGGCGACACCCGCCTCGAACCGGCTCTTGCTGAGCCGGTAGGACTCCTGCTGGTTCGCCAGGGTGTCCTTGGCAAGCTGGAGGCGCTCGAGATCGGAGCCGAGGGTCAGGTAGGCGTTGGCCACCTGGGAAACCAGGGTGATCTGCACGCTGCGCCTGGCCTGCTCGGTGGAGAGATACTGCTCAAGCGCCTGGTCCTTGAGGCTCCTGATCCTGCCGAAGAGGTCGAGCTCGTAGGAGCTGAGGCCGACCGAGACGTTGTAGGAGTGCCCCACGCCGCCGTTGCCGTTCTGGGCCAGGTCGTCGGCCGTCTTCTTGACGGAAAACGCGCCGTCACCGGTGACCGTCGGGAAGAGGTCGGCGCGCTTTATCTGGTACAGGGCGCGGTAGCGGTCCATGTTCAGCACCGCCACCTTGAGGTCACGGTTGTTGTCCAGCGCGAGCATGACGAGCTTTTGCAACTGCGGCTCGACGAAGAACTCCTGCCAGGGGATCTCGGCCAAGGGCTTCTGCGCCGCCTGCTCCGCCTTGTAGGAGGGGCCGGCGGGCCAGTTGCCGGGGACCGGAGCCGCCGGCTGGGTGTATTTGGGTGCCATGGAGGCGCAGCCTGAAAGGAACAGGAAGGCGGCCAGGGCAATCGGTTTAGCTATCGTGCGTGTCATGCTAGTGCACCTCCGCAGCGGGGGCGGCAACGGCCTTTTTGGCCGAGCCGTGCTTCTTGGAGAACGTCCTCGTCACCATGACGAAGAAGAACGGGATGAAAATCAGGTCGATGAAGGTCGCCGACAGGAGGCCGCCGGTCACCGCGGTGCCGATGGCGTTCTGGGCGCCGGCCCCCGCCCCCTTGGTGAGGGCGAGCGGCAGGGTACCGAAGAAGAAGGCGAGCGAGGTCATGATGACCGGACGCAGCCTGATCTTGACGGCGGTCAGCGTCGCCTCGACCAGTTCATGCCCCTGGTGCATCTGGTCCTTGATGAACTGGATGATCAGGATCGCGTTCTTGGTCGACAGACCAATGGTGGTCAAGAGACCGATCTGCAGGTAGATGTCGTTCGGGAGCATCCTGAGCGTCACCGCGGTGACCGCGCCGACGAGACCCAAGGGGAGCATGAGCAGGTTGACGAACGGAATGCTCCAGCTCTCGTAGAGCGCCGCGACGGCGAGGAAGACGACCAGGAGCGAGATGGCGTACAAGGCCGGCGCCTGCTTGCCGGCAGCCTTCTCCTCGTAGGAAAGGCCGGTCCACTCGTAGCTGATTCCCGGCGGGAGCTTGGCCGCCATGGCCTCCATCTCGGCCATGGCCTCGCCGGTCGAGACCCCCTTGGCCGCGTTGCCCATGATCTCCGTGCTCGGAATGCCGTTGTAGCGCTCAAGGCGGGGCGATGCGTGCTCCCACTTCGCGGTGGCGAAGGCCGAGAAAGGCACCATCTCGCCCTTGTCGTTTTTCACGTACCACTTGTTGATGTCCTCCGGGACCATGCGGTAGGCCGCGTCCGCCTGCAGGTACACCTTCTTGACCCTGCCGTTTTGCAGGAAGTCGTTGACGTAGGAGGAGCCCCAGGCCGTGGCCAGGGTGTTGTTGATGTCCGCCAGCGATACGCCCAGCGCGCCGGCCCGTACGTCGTCGATGTTCAGCTTGAACTGCGGCGTGTCGTCCTGGCCGTTGGGGCGCACCGCCATCAGCTTCTTGTTCTGGCTTGCCATACCGAGGAGCTGGTTCCTGGCGTCCATGAGCGCCTGGTGACCGAGTCCGCCGCGATCCTGCAGGTGGAAGTCGAAGCCGTTGGCTTGACCGAGCTCGACGACCGCAGGGGGCGAGAAGGCGAAGGCCATGCCGTCCCTGAACTTGGAGAAGGCGCCCATGGCGCGGCCGGCGACAGCCGGTGCCTTGAGATCCGGGGTCGGACGCAGTTTCCAGTCCTTCAGCTTCACGAAGGCGAGACCCATGTTCTGGCCGCGGCCGGCGAAGCTGAAGCCTGCCACCGTGATCAGGGAGTCGACGCTCTTCTTCTCGTTCTCCAGGAAGTGCTTCTCGACCTTCTCCAGCATCTTGATGGTGCGCTCCTGCGTTGCACCGGCGGGGAGCTGGATCTGGCAGACGATGAAGCCCTGGTCCTCGTCCGGCAGGAACGCGGTGGGGAGGCGCAGGAAGAAGAAGGCCATGGCGCCGACCAGGCAGCCGTAGAAGACGAGGTAGCGCAAGGGCTTCCCGAAGGAGTTGCCCACGATGGACTCGTACTTGTGGCGCGCCTTGTCGAAGACCCTGTTGAACCAGCGGAAGAAGCCGCAGAACCAGCCGGACTCGCAGGGCTCGTGCCCCTTGACGACCGGTTTAAGGAGGGTGGAGCACAAAGCCGGGGTCAGGATCTGGGCGGTGAAAACCGACAGTATCATCGCCGAGACGATGGTGATGGAGAACTGGCGGTAGATGACGCCGGTGGAACCGCCGAAGAAGGCCATCGGGATGAAGACGGCGGAGAGCACCGTCGCGATGCCCCAGAGGGCCGAGGTGATCTGCCCCATCGACTTGACCGTCGCGTCGTGCGGCGAGAGCCCCTCCTCGGTCATGATCCTTTCCACGTTCTCGACCACGACGATGGCGTCGTCGACCAAGAGGCCGATGACGATGACCAGGGCGAACATGGTCAGGGTGTTGATGGAGAATCCCGCGGCGAAGAGGACGCCGAGGGTGCCCAGGAGAACGACCGGTACCGCGATGGTCGGGATCAGGGTGGCGCGGATGTTCTGCAGGAACAGGAACATGATGATGAAGACCAGGCAGACGGCCTCCATCAGGGTCTTCACCACCTCCTCCATCGAGATCTTCACGAACGGGGTGGTGTCGTAGGGATAGACCACCTTGGCACCGGCGGGGAAGAACTTCTCCAGCTCGGCCATCTTGGTCTTGACGCGGTCCGCGGTGTCGAGCGCGTTGGCGCCGGCGGCAAGCCTCAGCGCCATGGCGGCGACAGGTTTCCCCTTGTAGCGGGCCAGGGTGTCGTAGTTCTCGGTGCCGATGTCGATCTTGGCCACGTCCCTGAGCTTCACGGTGGAGCCGTCGGGGTTGGTGCGCAGCACGATCTCCTGGAACTGCTCCTGGGTCTGCAAGAGGGTACGCGCCGTGATGGTGGCGTTCAGCTGCTGCCCCTGCATGGCGGGCATGCCGCCGAACTGGCCGGCGGAGACCTGCGCGTTCTGGGCCTGCAGCGCGTTGGTGACGTCGTTGGGGGTCAGCTTGTAGTTGTTCAGCTTGTCGGGGTTCATCCAGATGCGCATCGCGTTCTGGGAACCGAACACGGTCACCTCGCCCACGCCCTCGATGCGGCTCACGATGTCCTGGACGTTGGACACCATGTAGTCGGTCAACTGGTAGCGGTTCAGGCTGCCGTCCTCGGAGACGATGCCGACGATCATCAGGAAGTTACGGGTCGACTTCACCACCTGGATCCCCTGCTTCTGCACCACCTGCGGCAAAAGCGGCGTGGCGAGCTGCAGCTTGTTCTGCACCTGCACCTGGGCGATGTTGGGGTCGGTCCCGGCCCTGAAGGTCAGGTTGATGGAGACCGCACCCGCGGAATCGCTGGTGGAGGCCATGTAGATCAGGTTGTCGATGCCGTTCATCTTCTGCTCGATCACCTGGGTTACGGTGTCCTGCACCGTCTGGGCCGAGGCGCCGGGGTACATGGCGTTGATCGAGATCTGCGGCGGCGCGATGGGCGGGTACTGCGAGACCGGCAGCGACTTCATCGCCAGAAGGCCGCCCAGCATGACCGCGATGGCGATGACCCAGGCGAAGATGGGTCTGTTTATGAAAAACCTGGACATGGAATAAGCTCCTTAAATCTGAAAGCGACGTTCTGCGTTCTGTGTTCGACGTGCTACGCGGACGTCCGCTGTGTGCGCCTGTGTTGGTTCGCCAATTACTTCTTCTGGGACGGTGCCGCAGCCGCGGGTGCTGCGGGTGCGCCCGGGGCCGCCGCAGCCGAAGCTGCCGGCTTGGCGCCCGCGCCCCCCTGGCCGCCCTGCCCTGCCGCGGCCTGACCACCCTGACCTGCCGGGCCGCCCTGACCTTCGGGAGACTGGAACGGCACCACCTTCACCTGGGTGCCGGGACGCGCCTTCTGCAGCCCCTCCAGGATCACCTTCTCGCCCGGCTTCAGGCCGGAGCTGACCAGCCATGCGTCACCCACGGTGCGGGCGACCTGGATCGGCCTCGGCTCAACCTTGTTCTCGGCGCCCACGACGAGCACGATGGCCTGGCCGGCGGCGTTGCGGGTCACGCCGCGCTGCGGGATCAGGATCGCCGCCTCGTTGATCCCCTCCTCGAGTACCGCGCGCACGAACATGCCGGGGAGCAGGGTCTGCTTCGGGTTCGGGAAGACGGCGCGCACGGTGATGGAGCCGGTGCTCTGGTCCACGGTCACGTCGGAGAACTTGAGCGTACCGGTCGATGGGTACGCGGTGCCGTCCTCGAGCAGGAGCTTCACGCGGGCCTGGCCGGCCTGGTCACGCTTCAAAAGACCGGTGGCGAGGCTGCGGTTCAGCTTCAGCATGTCCGAGCTCGACTGGGTCACGTCGACGTACATGGTGGAGAGCTGCTGGATGGTGGCCAGGGCGGTTGCCTGGCTCGCCGTAACCAGCGCGCCGTCGGTCACGGTGGAGCGTCCGATGCGGCCGGAGATGGGGGCGGTCACCTTGGTGTAGGCCAGGTTGATCCGGGCGGTCTCCACGGCGGCCTTGGCGGAGGCGACGTCGGCCTCGGCCTGCTTGAGCGCGGCGTAGGCGGAGTCGTAATCCTGCTTGCTGACCGCGTTGATCTTGACCAGTTCGCGGAAGCGCTCCTCTTTGAGCTTGGCGGGGAGCACGTTGGCCTCGGCGCGGGCCTCGCTGGCCTTGGCGCTGGCGTAGGCGGCCTGGTAGGTCGCGGGATCGATCTGGTAGAGCACCTGGCCTGCCTTGACGTCGCTCCCCTCGGTGAAGACCCGCTTCAGGATGATGCCGCTCACCTGGGGACGGACCTCCGCGATCAGGTAGGGAGACGTGCGCCCCGGGAGTTCGGTGGTCAGGGCGATGCGCTGGGGCTTCACCTCGATGACACCCACCTCGGGGGGACCCATCGGCGGGCCGCCGGCCTGCTGCTGTTTCTTGCCGCACCCGGCGAGAAGCAGGGAGCCGCTGAGAACTGCCACGACGGATAAAAACTGTGCCCTGTACTTGATCTGCATGAAAACACCTCGTTTGGTTGGTTGCTGCCGTGAAAAAGGTACAGGCGGCGCCTCGCGGCCCGCCCCGTTATTTGCGTTTAAAGGTAACTATCAAGACGATGCCGCCCCAGGTCAGGGCGCACAGAATCAGACAGAGTTTCATCAGCATCGGAAAAACCTCGCGTTACTTTAGGAATGAATGATCAGTCAACGCTAGCGGCGCAGCGCGTCCCAGCACGCCCCCACCACCTGCTCGATCAGCGCATCGTCCAGCTTGATGAAGCCCAGGATGTGATCGCGACAGATATCGACCAAAGGACCGAAAAAGAGCGAGAAGAGAATGGCCAGTTCCAGCGGCTTGAAGATCTGCTGCGTCACCGCCTCCTGGAACAGGTCGCTGATGATGTCCTTTCTGGTCTCGCCGAAGAGCTTCTCCCTGCGGTGGTCGACGCCGTAGGGTGAGTTGTGGAACTGCTCGACGAAGCGCAACTGCAGCGGCTCGCTGATCAGGTGGCGCACCAGCGCGGTGCCGATATGCACCAGGCGCTCGCGCACCGGCCCCTGCTCGGGGTACCCCTGCATCATCACCTCGACGAACCGCTCCTCGACGTTCTTGTAGATCCAGCGGATCAGGTCGTCTTTGTTCTCGAAGTAGCGGTAGATGGTACCGGCGCCGACGCCGGCCTTCTCGGCGATCATCGCCATGGGGGCGCCGTGGAACCCCTGCTCGGCCACCAGTTCCAGCGCGGCCTGGATGATAGCTTCACGCTTTTCGGCGCACTTGTCAGGCTTGTCACACTTCTCTGCTTTTTCCATCTTCTTCCCCTTGTGCGGAATGACCGTTCATTCCTTTATATGCCCCCCGTTTGTTGCTGTCAATAAGTCAAAACGGCAAAAACGATTAAAAACAGGTAAAGATGAAGCACCAGGCGGCGCGCAGCACTCACCGGAGCGGGTTTGACTGGGAAAAGGATTTGGAGTAGATTTGCCCCTCTGTCACAACAAAGCCGACCATCTCACTTAAGAAGGGAACGCCATGATCGAACTGTTACGCAAACGCCGCAGCATCCGAAAATTCACCGATGAGCCGGTATCCGCCGAGGCCGTCGAGACACTGATCGAAGCCGCCCTGAGAGCACCCGCCTCGCGCAGCCTGAACCCGTGGCAGTTCGTCGTCGTGGACGATCCCGAGCTGCTGCGGCAACTGGCGGCGGCCAAACAGCACGGCTCCGAGTTTGTGGCCCGCGCCCCGCTCGCCATCGTGGTATGCGCCGACAGTACCAAGTCCGACGTCTGGATCGAGGACTGCTCCATCGCGGCCATCCTGATCCAGTGCACCGCGCTGTCGCTGGGGCTTGGGAGCTGCTGGGCGCAGATCCGCGAGCGCAATCACAACGCCCAATCGAGCGCCGAACAGCACGTGCAGGCGCTGCTCGGACTGCCCGATACGGTCAAGGTCGAGTGCATCCTGGGGATCGGTCATCCCGCGGAACAGCCAAGGCCCCTTCCCGCCGAGAAGCTGCAACGCGAAAAGGTGAGGCGCAACCGCTGGTCCTGAAAGAAAAAGGCCCGCCCCGGTGAGGGGGCGGGCCTTTTTCGTATGTTTGCGCAGCTTGGCGAAAAAAGGGCACACCCCGGAGGAGGTTTGAAGGGGTGTGCCAATAACACCGTTTAGCCGCCGTTGATATCGGACTTGATGTTTTGCAACAGGGACCGCAGCGATTCGTCGAGCCGCTCTTCCAGGATCCGGCGCGTCTCCGCGCTCATGCCGCGGGACGGCGACGGCGCGGTCGCCGCAACCTCCGCATCCTCCCCGCTCTCTCCAGCCACCGGGCGGCCGCTCGGTATCTGCTCGTAATGCACGTGGGGGCCGGTCGATCTGCCGCTGTTGCCGGAGAAGGCCAGCACCGCTCCCGCCTCGACCAGTTCGCCTGAATGGACGTTCACCCTGGAGTTGTGTCCGTACAGGGTGCGGTCGCCGTTGTCGTGTTCGACGATCACCGTGGCGCCGTAGCCGCGGCGCTCGCCGGCGAAGGTCACCGTCCCGGCGCGCGTCGCCCGTACCGGGGTGCCGGTCGGGACCGCGATATCGATGCCGCGGTGAAAGGCGAGTTTGCCGCTCCCGAAGGGATCGAGCCGCCAGCCGGTGCCCGAGGTCACCACGCCGTCCACGGGTAGGGAGGCGCCGGCCAGCACGGGAAGCGGTGCGCCGCAGAGAAGCATGGTCAGGATGAATAGGAAGTAGCGTGTCACTCGTGGTTCCAATCAAAGAGGATGTGCCGCGCCGGCCGAGTAGCCAGTATCAAGTTGCGTGCCTGCCTTGCCGCCCCCCGCTAACCAGCTGATTGGAAGACACTTTTCAGCGGCCGTGATTCCGAAGGCAGCTCCGAGCGGTGGAGAATATTCCCTGAGACTGCGGAATATTCGGCAGCCGCCATCTCCGCAGGGGAGCGTGGACAGTGGACGGGCGAATGATTATTCGCCCCTACAGGTGGCGGGCGTCCCCGCCCCTCCGCAGGGAGCAGATTCACTCCCCGCTGAAGCCGCCTCCAAAAGAAAAGGGACCGCGCTCAGGCGGTCCCCGTGGTCGAGCGGGCGACGTGGCTTGCCGTCACTGGTCCCGGAGGCGGTAGGGCCAGGCCATGATGCCGCCATCCATGAACTTCACGTCGCCAAAGCCGGCCGCGTCGAGAATCTTCTGTGCCTCGTACCCCCTGAGGCTCACCTTGCAGAAGGCGACGATCTCCTTGTCCCTCGGGAGCTCTTCCAGCCGCTCGCGCAGCGCTCCCAGCGGGATCAGCTTGGCGCCGGCGATGCCGATCTCGCCGTGCTCGGCGGGGGAGCGGACATCGAGCAGGATGAAGTCGTCCCCGTCGTCGAGCTTTCTTTTCACCTCCCGCGCCGAGATGCCCCGGGCGTGGCCGGCAAGCTTGTTCTTCATGATGTCGGCGGCGACGATGAGGTTGTCCATGGCGGCGCTGTAAGGGGGGGCGTAGGCGAGGTCCAACTGGGACAGCTGTTCCACGCTGGCCCTAAAGGTGATGGCGGCCGCGGCCGCGTCGAGCCGTTTGTCCACCGCCCCCTCCCCCGCCGCCTGCAGCCCGAGGAAACGGCCGGTGCCGCGCTCGGCGACCAGCTTCAGCAGGATCGGCTTGGCGCCGGGGTAGAAGTGGGCGCGGTCCGGCGCCGGGGAGAGCACCGTCTCCACGTCCAACCCGAGGGCACGGGCCTCGCTCTCGGTGAGGCCGGTCTTCCCGGCGTTGACGTTGAACACCTTGAGGATGCTGGTGCCGACGACACCGGCGAAGGTCGCTACCCCGCCGGCCGCGTTGATCCCAGCGACCCGTCCCTGCTTGTTGGCAGTGCTCCCGAGCGGGATGAACACCTTCTTCCCGGTGACGAGGTGGGTGGTTTCGCAGCAATCGCCGCAGGCGTAGATGTCGGGGTCGCTCGTGGTCTGTCGCTCGTCCACCGCGATGGCGCCGGTCACCCCGATCGCGAGCCCGGCCTCGCGGGCGAGGGCCACGTTGGGCCTCACCCCCGGGGCGAGCACCACCAGGTCGGCGGCGATCTCGTGGCCGCCGGCGATCACCTGCCGCACCCTTCCCTCGCCGGCGAAACCGGTGACCGCGCAGCCGGTGAGCACGGTCACCCCCTGCAGTTTCAGCTGTTTCTCCACCACCGACGCGACCTCGGGGTCGAGCACACCCGGCAGGAGCTGGTCCCGCATCTCGACCAGGGTCACCTGCATCCCCTTGCCCCGCAGCGCTTCCGCGGTCTCAAGGCCGATCAGGCCCGCGCCGATGATGCAGGCCACCGCACCGGGAACCGCCTTTTCCTTCAGCAGCTCGGCATCCTCGATCGATTTCACGGTGAAAATATTCCGCAGGGAGACGTTCTCGAGGGGAGGCACCAGGGGGGAGCTGCCGGTGGCGAGCACCAGCGTGTCGTAGGGGAGTTCGCTCTCGGCGCCGTCCCCCTCACGCAGGCGGATCACCTTGCGCTGCCGGTCGATGCCGGTCACCTCGGTGCCGGTCCGCACCGACACCCCCTTGACCTTGCTGAAGAAGTTGCGGTCGCGCACCACCCCGACCGGGGTGCTCATCAGTTCGTTCAGGTCCTTGACCATGTCGGACAGGTAGTACGGGATGCCGCAGGCGCCGTACGATATGAAGTTGCCGCGGTCGAGCACGACGATTTCGGCCCGGGAATCGGTTCTTCTGGCCTTGGCGGCCGCCTTGGCCCCGGCGGCGTTGGCGCCGATCACCACTATCCTCTTGTTCATCATCTCCTCCAGAGTCTCGTCTCTGCGCTCCGCGCGAGGCCTCCAGCGGCCGACGGCGTCGCGCTTTGGCATCACGCCGTCTCACGACCGGCCACGGGCGCCCCCACGGTCACGAATATCCACGGCCACCCGGCAGGCCAGGAGCGCGAAGGGCCAGGCATGCCAGAAAAGATCGAAGATATCCAAAGGCCGCACCAGGGTGCCCGACAGGAGCATCCTCGCCTTGCCCACCAGGTGCGGCTCGGGAACGAACGGGGCGAAACCGAGCAGCACTGCGACCGGAATCAGGACCCCGTATCCCGGCAGTTTCAGCTTTTCCACATCGTCCTCCCCAAAAGGCGCGCCGCCCCGGACTCTCACGCGTCAGGCGCCGCAACCGCACAATACACATTCGACTTTTTGCATGTCAAGCTAATTCCTCCGTTTACAGCATCGAGGCCCTCGGAGGGGGGCCCAGCCGGGAGAACAAGCAAAAAAAAGGAGGCCGCCAGGGGCCCCCTCTTCTCGCTTTAATGCTGCGCCCAACTGGGCGACCGGTTAAAACCTTCAGCCGCCGCTGTGGCACTTTTGTTCCGACGCGCTCCCCGCCGCGAAGGTAGAGAGCGCCTTGTTCACCGCCGCTGAACCGCAGGTCGGGCAGCTGCACTCGTCGGTCGCGCCCCCTTTTTGCAGCTTCTCAAAGCGGGTACCGCACTCCTTGCAAACGTACTCAAAAATGGGCATGGCAGCTCTCCTCGTTCTTTTATATGCAAACTTTCGCATATACTATAGCCGCGATACCTCCATGTCAAGGGATGATCACGCCCCCTCCCCCTCGGTCAGCACGTGCCAGATGCGTTGCGCGGCTCGTCCGTCCCAAAGGGGCGGGACCCGGGCGCTGTTTTTCTTGGCCAGGCTTTGCTCGAAGCCCGCGAGGATCCCCCGCGGCGAGGTGCCGGCAAGCACGTTGCTGCCGATCTCCACGGTGATGGGGCGCTCGGTGTTTTCCCTGATGGTGACGCAGGGAACGCCCAGGGCGGTGGTCTCTTCCTGGAGACCACCGCTGTCGGTCAACACGGCTTCCGCATCCTTCCACAGAAACAGCGCCTCGCGGTAGCCTAGCGGCGGCAGCAGAACCACCTTCTCCGAGAGGTGCACGCCGTGTGCCTGCATCATCTTCCTGGTGCGCGGGTGCACCGGGAAAAAGATGGTCCGGCTCTGGGCGAGCTGGTTCAACGCCTGCGCTATGCCCGAGAAGGTCTCGCGGCAATCGACGTTTGAGGGGCGGTGCAGGGTGAGGAACAGGTAGGGGCGCGCCTGCTCCTTCATGGCGAACCGATCGAGCCGGGTCTGGTCCTCGCGCGCGAGGCACTCGACCTGGTGCAGGAGATTGTCCACCATGACGTGCCCCACCGCGTGAATCCTCCCCGCGGGCTTTCCCTCGCGGAGCAGGTTGTCGACGGCGCTCTCCTCGGTGACGAAGAAATGGTCCGAGATGGCATCGGTCACCATCCGGTTGATCTCCTCGGGCATGGCGAGGTCGAAGCTGCGCAACCCGGCCTCGACGTGGGCAACCTCAATGCCGCACTTCTTGGCCACGATGGAACAGGCGAGCGTGGAGTTGACGTCCCCCACCACCAGGACCAGGTCGGGACGCTCCCGGAGGCAGACCTCCTCGAAGGCCACCATGACGGTGGCGGTCTGGGCGGCATGGCTGCCGGAACCGGCGTTGAGCGAGTAGCTCGGCTGCGGGATCTCCAGCTCCTCGAAAAAGGTGCCAGACATCTCCTGGTCGTAGTGTTGGCCGGTGTGCACGATGCTGCAGCGCACGGAGCGGCAGGCGAGCGAGGCGCGGTAGATGGGAGCTATCTTCATGAAATTGGGTCTGGCACCGGCAACCAGCAGGACGTTCATGGCTTCCTCGTCGATCAGCAGCCCGCGGTGACGGGGAGTTGCGGGGCTGCAGCCGGGGTTTATTGGGGTCCGCAAAACATTGTAAGTTTTTAACATTGACACCGGCGATTGCAATCGCTCCTGATCCCGCAGGGTGAGAATTCATCAAAACAGGATTTTATGGATGAAATTAATTTTAGTTGACCTACGCAGGCTAAACCAATAGTATTGATGTGATTTCGGCTGATTACCTTTTACCAGAGCGTTTTATTTTGTCGTACACAGGTTTCACCGCCACTTGTCACGCTTCGAGCCTGTTACCAAGATATACAAGTAAGAGGGACAGCCACTTGCCACTGCAAATCCTCATCATCAGCGACAACGAATCCTTCACCACCTACCTGGGTGAACTGTTGCAGTGCGCCGGGCATATCACCCGCTCCGTCGCCCAGGAAAAGGAAGCCTTTCCCGCCATCAGGCGGCAGAAGCCGGACCTGATCATCCTCGCCCTGGAGGCGTCGAAGATCGCCCCCCTCGCCATCGAGCACAGGGTACAGACGCCGTCAGGGCCCCGCTCGGTTCCCGTCATCGTCATTTCCGAGTGCCTGAGACTCGAGGCGGAGCTTTTGCAGGTTTTCGATTTCATCGGCAAGCCCCTGGACGTGAAGCGCCTGCTGGAAGACGTCACCGCGGTGGCGCTGCGAAAGGAAGTGCCCCCCCAGGACCAGGAGCTCGACGCACCGCTGGCCGCCGCCTTTTCCCGGCACATCCTGTCCCGCAGCGGGCTGCACTTCGACCAGCGCAACCGGGCGGCGCTGACGCGCGGGCTGCTGAAACGAATGGCGGCCCTGCGCCTGACCGACTTCAGGGAGTACCTGCAGTACCTCAAGGAACACGGCGAGGACCGTCACGAGCTCCAGAAGCTTTTGCAGTTCCTCACCGTCGGGGAAACCTACTTCTACCGCTACCCCGCCCACTTCGAGGTCCTGAGGGAGCGCTTCGCCCAGCACCATGCCAGCGCCTGCCCGATCCGGATCTGGTCGGCGGGGTGCTCCACCGGCGAGGAGCCCTACTCCATCGCCATGACCCTGATGGAGACGCTCCCCGACTGGAGGGAGCGCGACATCCGGATCATCGCCACCGACATCAACAACCGGTCCCTGAAAAGGGCGCGCGAGGGGGTGTACTCCCCGTGGTCGATGAGGATCGCGACGCCGGAGCAGTCGGCGCGCTATTTCAGGCGGGTCGGCGAAAGTTTCCTGATCCGGGACGAGGTGAAGCGGCTGGTGCAGTTCTCCCACCTGAACCTCTCGATCCCCTGCCGGGAGCCGGTCTGCGACGAGCTGCGCGAACTGGACGCCATCTTCTGCCGCAACGTGCTGATCTACTTCACCCCCGAGACCGCGGCGGGGATGCTGCAGCGGTTCACCCAGGCGCTGAAGCCTGGGGGCCTGCTCTTCCTGGGGCACTCGGAGACCCTGCTGCAGCGCGGCCTCGACCTCGAATTGAGGCGCAAGGAGCGAAGCTTTTACTACGTGAAGGGGGGCACCGTCGGCGAACCGGCCGCCGCCCCCCCCCGCGACGCCGCGGCGCCGGCCTGGGAGGATGGCGATGCCCTGAGCGCGGAGCAGCTCCGGCTGGCGGCGGAGTGGCTCAGCAAGCAGACGCCGTGGCAGGGTGACGCCGAGCCGCAGAGGGCGGACGGCACCGCTGGCCCGGGGCGCCCCTCACCCCGCCCCTCTCCCGGAGGGAGAGGGGGTGTACCGGCGCCCGCTGAGCCCGCTGAGCCCGCTGAGCCCGCTGAGCCCGCTGAGCCCGCTGAGCCCGCGACCGCCGCGACCGCCGCGACCGCCGCCGGCGCGTCGGACGCGGCCGACCTGCTGCAGGCGGCGCGGGAGCTTTTCGACCGTGAGGAGTTCGAGCCGGCCCTGGAGCTTTTGGAGCTGGTGCTGCGGTGCCGTCCCGATTTCCCGGACGCCCTGGTGCTCAAGGGGTTCATCCTGGCCGGCAAGGGGGCGCTGGAGCAGGCGCTTGAGACCAGCGAACGGGTGCTCGCCCTGAACGACCTCCTCCCGGAGGCCTACTTCCTGAAGGGGGTGCTCCTGGACGCGGCGGACCGCTTGGACGAGGCCGCCGGCGAGTACCGCAAGGCGCTCCTTTTGGACCACGACTTCATCATGCCGCGCTACCACATGGGGCGGCTGCACCTGCGCCAGGGGAGGATCGCCGAGGGGACGCGGGAGATCAGAAACAGCATCAGGATCCTGTCGCGCTGCCGCGACGAGGAGACCATCCCCTTCTCCGGGGGACTCACCAGGGCGGTCTGCATGCTGCAACTGCAGAGCACGCTGGCACGGGTGGCCTAGGCCGGCCGAACCAGCCACGAGAGGTTTCTAGATGGGAGACGACAACAGCTACGACATCCGCACCATCCTGACCCAGATGCGGGAAGATTACTGGCTGGCGCTCGCCGAGGAGGAGAGCGAGGCGAGGGAAACGCTGGAGTGCCTGGTTTTCACGCTGGGGGGGAAACGCTACGCCTTCGAGACCCACTACGCCTGCGAGGTGATCCGGGTCCCCAAACTGGTGCGGGTACCCGCGGTGCAGAGCCTGATCCGGGGGATCTTCAACCTGCGCGGGGAGATCACCGCCGCCATCGACATCCGCCCCATGCTGGGGCTCCCCCAGCCCGAGATCGGTCCGACGGGGAGGATCCTCGTGGTGCGGGGCGACAACTTCGCCACCGGCATCCTCGCCGAGGCGGCGCACGGGGTGCAGGGGCTCTGTTTCGACAGCTTCGAGCCGGTCGCGACGGGTTCCGGCATCAAGGCCCCCTTCGTCCGGGGGCACTTCGCGGTCGAGGAGGGAAGCGTGATCCTGCTCGACATGGAGGCGCTGCTGGCCGACCCCGAGCTGGTCGCGGGCGAGCTGTGAGGCGGGCGCTGGGCCTTGGAAGAGAGTAGGAAGTTACGAACATAAACTAGATACTGGGGTTTCGACATGTCCAACAAGCTATCGGTAAAGATCGTCAGCGTCCTGATCATGGTCATGGTGGTCATCATGACCGCCTTCTCGGTGTACTTCGTCCGTTCGCGCCGCGCCAACATGGAGGAGGAACTCCTCTCCAAGGGGCGCATCCTGGCGCAGACCGGCGCCCGGTCCATGGAACGGATTCTCGAGGAGGCGGTGGCCAACGGGACCCTCACCCAGGAGCAGCTCTTCGACGAGCACTACATCCCGATCCCGAACACGGAGCCGCAGAAGTTTCACACCCAGTTCGACCGTTTCATGGACCAGGCGGTGCAGGCGCTGGAGGACGAGTTCCTGAAGGACGACCAGATCGTCTTCGCGGTCCTCACCGATAGAAACGGCTACATCGCGACTCACAATACCAGGTACTCGGTCCCCCTGACCGGTGACCGGGAGAAGGACAAACTGAACAACCGCACCAAGCGTATCTTCAGCGATCCGGTGGGGGTCGCGGCCTCAAAGAACACCGAGCCGATACTGAAGCAGGTCTACCAGCGCGACACCGGCGAGACCATGTGGGACCTCTCCGCCCCGGTCTACGTGAAGGGGAAACACTGGGGCTCCTTCCGGATCGGTTTCTCCATGGTGAAGACCGAGCAAAAGGGAGCCGAGCTCAGGAACCAGATCGTGGGGAGCATGGCGGTCATGCTGCTCGTGGCCAGCATCACCATCCTGGTGGTGGTGAGTCGCGCGGTACAGCCGTTACGAAAGCTGACCGAGAAAGCGCACAAGATCACCGGCGGCGACCTCGACGAGACCATCCCCGTGGAAAGTAACGACGAGATAGGCGAACTGGCCGAGGCCTTCAACGTGATGACCACGGTCATCGTCAGGGACCTCAAGGACGAGATCGGCCGCTCCGGGCGCCTGATCGCCTCGGTGAAGGAGGCGGTGATCCAGCTCTCCAGCGCCGCAAACGAGATGATGGCCATCAGCGCCCAGCAGGCGTCGGGCTCGACCCAGCAGGCGAGCGCGGTCCAGGAGGTGACCACCACCAGCGAGGAGATCGCCATCACCGCCAAGATGATCACCGGCAACTCGAAGAGCGTCGAGGCGGTCGCCGAGGACACCACGAGGAACTGCAACAGCGGGCGCGAGGACGTCACCAACGCCATCGAGGGGATGGGACAGGTGAGAAGCCAGGTGCAGAGCATCGCCAAGAGCATGCTGGAACTCGGTGACAACAGCCAGAAGATCGGCGGCATCGTGGAGATCATCGACGAGATCAGCGACCAGACCAACCTCCTCGCCCTTAACGCCGCCATCGAGGCGGCGGGCGCCGGCGAGGCGGGCAAGCGCTTCGCCATCGTGGCCCAGGAGGTGAAGCGCCTGGCCGACCGCACCGTGGAGGCGACCCGCCAGATCAAGGGGTTGATCGGCGAGATCCAGCGCGCCACCAACAACACCATCATGGTCACCGAGGAAGGGACCAAGGCGGTCGACGCCGCCTCGCAACTGGTGGACAAGGTGCAGTTCTCCTTCGCCTCCATCATGTCCACGGCCCACGAGACCGCCCGCACCGCCAAGGAGATCACCCTCTCGACCCAGCAGCAGACCTCCGCCTGCGAGCAGATGGCGGAGACCATGACCGAGGTGCGCGACGTGGCGCAGCAGGTGGCACTCTCGGCGCACGAGACCGAGAAGGCCATCGCCGAGATCCTGGAGCTCGCCGAGCGCCTCAAGGAGATCACCGAGGAAGAGGCCTAGATGGCGAACCGTTACCTGGAGATCTTCTGCCGCGAGGCGGAGGAGCACCTGGCCTCGCTGCAGAGCGGCCTGCTGGTGCTGGAGAGAAATCCGGCCAGGACCGACCTGTTGCACGAGCTGCTGCGCAACGCGCACACCCTGAAGGGGTCCGCCCGCATGGTGGGGCTCGCCGACATCAGCGCCATCACCCATACCATGGAGGAGCAGTTGAAGGGGATGGAGCGGGGCGAGCGCAAGGTGGATGCCCAGGCCATCGATCTCCTTCTGCGCGGCGCCGACGCGGTGGCGCTGATCACGTCGGCGCTGGTGCGCGGCGAGGCGCCGGAACTGGACGTGGAGCGCTTCGTCGCCGAGTACGAGCGGGGCGAGCTGGGGCAGCACCTGCACGCCGAGCCCAAGGAGCACCAGCCCGAGGCGGCTTCGGACACGGTGCGGGCTGACGTGAAGACCCTGGACCACCTGGTGAACCTGGTCGGGGAGCTGATCATCAACAAGAAGCGCCTGGAGGCGAAGCTTGCGCAGCTCAAGGAGATCGCCTGCGCCCTTCCCGCCGAGCACAGCGCGCCGCTGACGACTTTCCGGGGCGAGCTCGAGGAGGACGTCCTCTACCTCGACTACCTGATCCAGGAGCTGCACGGCAAGGCGATGGGGCTGCGCATGCTGCCGCTGCGGACCATCTCCGACGGCCTGGAGCGCCTGGTGCGGGACCTGGCGCAGCAGCTGGGGCGCGAGGTGCAGTTCCAGATCATCGGGCAGGCCATCGAGATCGACCGGGTGCTCCTGGAGGGGCTCAAACCGATTCTGATCCACCTCCTGACCAACGCCCTCTCCCACGGCATCGAGGCCCCGGAGGCGCGCGCCGCCGCAGGGAAACCGCGCCGGGGCACCGTGCTCCTCTCGGCCCGCCACGAGGGGAACTCGGTGCTGGTCGAGGTGCGCGACGACGGGCGGGGCATGGACCCGGCCAGCATCAGGGCGGCCGCGGTCGCGCGCGGCGTGCTCGATCCGCGCGAGGCGGACGGCATCAGCGACGAGGAGGCGCTCTACCTCACCTTCCGTCCCGGCTTCTCCACGGCCGAGATCGTCACCGACATCTCCGGGCGCGGGGTGGGGATGGACGTGGTGAAGAAGAACATCGAGCGGGTCAAGGGGAGCGTGACCCTGGCCAGCGAGCCGGGGAGCTTCACCCAGGTCACCCTGCAGCTTCCGCTCACCCTTTCCGTCCTGGACGCGCTGATCGTCGCCTGCGGCGGCGAGACCTTCGCCATCCCCACCACCTACCTGCAGGAGATCGTCAAGGTGCGCGCCAGCGAGATCGACACGCTCGGCAGCGGCGAGGTGATCAAGGTGCGCGGCGCGACCACGCCGCTGTACAGTCTGCCGGGGATGCTGGGGCTCCCCGAGCGCCGCGATGCCGGCGACGCGCCGCTCTCGGCGGTGGTCTTGAAGCATTGCGACCAGCGCATCGCCTGCACCGTGGAGGCCCACCTGGGCTACAGCGAGGTGGTGGTCAAGGGGCTGGGCAAGCAGTTCCGAAACGTCAGGTTCCTGTTCGGCGCCACCATCCTCGGGGACGGCAATCCCGCGTTGATCCTGAACGTCCCGGACCTGTTCGAGTCCGGTCGCGGCGTGCAGCGCGCCACCCTCTCGGCCGATGAGGCGCAGGCGGCGAAGCGCCGCCCAAAGGTGCTGGTGGTCGACGACTCCATCACCACCCGCACCATGGAGCAGAGTATCCTGGTCAGCCAGGGGTACGCGGTGGTGACGGCGGTCTCCGGCGAGGACGCCCTGGAGAAGAGCGCCGAGGAGCAGTTCGACCTGGTGATCTCCGACGTGGAGATGCCGGGGATCAACGGCTTCGAGCTGACCCGGGCCTTGCGCGCCTCGGAGCGCTACCGGGAAACGCCGGTGATCATCGTCTCGTCGCTGTCGCGCGACGAGGACAAGCGCCAGGCGCTGCAGGCCGGGGCGCAGGCCTACATCGTCAAGGGCGCCTTCGACCAGGGTCTGCTGCTGGAAACGGTGCAGATGCTGATCGGCTGAGAAACCGTCTTCACGCCGGCACGCCCGTTGCCGTGCCGAGGAAGGCAAAGGAAGGATAGTTGCTATGACCACGAGGGTGCTTCTGGCCGACGATTCCCTCCTCGCGCGCCAGGTGCTCAAGGACATGCTGCAGGAAAGCCACGACATCCGCGTGGTCGGCGAGGCGTGCGACGGCAGGCAGGCGGTCGAACTGGTCCAGGCGCTCAAGCCCGACCTCGTGATCATGGACCTGCTGATGCCGGTGCTGGACGGGCTGGACGCCATCGAGGAGATCATGGCCCTCCACCCTACCCCGGTGCTGGTCCTCTCGGCGGCGGTGGAGGCCAGCGAGGTGGACCGCGCCTTCGTCGCCATCAAGAGGGGGGCGCTGGACGTCATGGAGAAGCCGAGACTGGACGGCGCCGGGGCGCTGGCGGAGTTCGCCGCCACGCTGCGGGAGAAGGTCCTTTTCCTCGCAAGGATCCGGGTCATCCGGCACCCCCGGCGCAAACCGCGCCCGGACGAGCCGCTCGCCACGCTCCCCGGCGGCCCCGGACACAGCATCCTCGCCATCGGAGCCTCGACCGGCGGCCCCAAGGCGGTGATGCGGCTTTTGAAGGCCCTGCCGGCGGACTTCCCCGGGGCGGTCTTCGTGGTCCAGCACATCGCGCAGGGGTTCGCCGCCGGCTTCGCCAACTGGCTGGACCGGGAGTGCGCCCTGCCGGTCAGGCTCGCCCGTGACGGCGCCCCCTTCCGCGCCGGCGAGGCGCTCGTGGCTCCCGACGGCAGACACCTCACCGTCGCCGACGGTGTCACCTTGCTCAACGACGCCCCTGCGGTAAACTGCTGTCGCCCCTCCATCGATGTCTTCTTCGATTCGCTGGCGCGGCAGCGCTGCGACCAGGTGGTGGCCGTGCTGTTGACCGGGATGGGGCGCGACGGCGCCCAGGGGATGCTGCATATCAGGGAGGCCGGCGGGACCACCATCGTCCAGGACGAGCCCTCCTGCGCGGTGTTCGGCATGCCCAAGGCCGCCATCACCCTCGACGCGGCCGACCAGGTGGTCCCCCTGGACCTCATTCCCGCCGCTTTGGACGAACTGTTCGTGGCGGAACGCCCCGCAGCCGGGACCGGCGTTCATCCGCGGCAACATCAACCCCAGAAAGGAGACGTGCCTTGAAAGAAAAGATCCTCATCATCGACGACAGCGAACTGGTACTAGCCATGGCCAAGGACGCCCTTGATCAAGCCGGTTACCAGGTGGTCACCGCCACCAACGGCATAGAGGCCAACCGTTTCATTTTCTCCAAGGACAGGCCCGACCTGATCATCATGGACATCATGATGCCCATGCTGGACGGCAACAAGAAGGCGAAGCTTTTGAAGGAGAACGAGGTGAGCCGCGACATCCCGATCCTGCTCCTCTCCTCCAAGAGCGAAGCCGAGATGCGCCAGCTGGTGGACGAGGCCAAGGCCAACGGCTACATCCTGAAGCCTTTCACGCCGGAACAGATCACCGCGGCGGTGAGCGCCGCATTGGGCAGGTGAGGCGGCGGCGCCCACCTGTAAAAAAACGAACAGTTCCTTTTTTTACAAAGCGCCGGTAAAGTCTCCCGCCACCGGCGTTTTTCGCGCGGCGCTTCGGAAACTGTAAAAAAATGCACACTCCGTCCCGTCCCGCCCGCCACATCGATGTGGCATAAGTGCCGGATCTTGCATCGCTTTTCCCCGCCAGACTTGGCACGGATATTGGAAGCAGCGTATCTAGTTTCAATGTCAACGCGATCGGGAGAAGACCATGGACCACCAGTACAGCATCATCAACCAGTGCCTCCAGCTGCTCAAGCAAAGCGACCTGCCCACCATCAAGAAGCTGCGCGTGGAGATTCAGCTGATCCAGATGAAGCGGCTGCTTTTGAACGACAGGCTCACCAACGACATGGTAACGGGGGCCTGCGGAGAGGACGTTTTCGAGGGGTTGTTGAACCAGATGCGCAGGATCTGCGGCGAGGGTTCCCAGGGGGATGCCTTAACCGACCTCATGGAGCGGATCGGCGGCATGCTGACCGAGCTGGGCGGGGAGCATGCCCACCACTGAGGCAGGGGCGACCGGGAGCACCACGGTCGCCACGGTACCCTTGCCGAGCGTGGAGTCGAGCTGCAGCCGGCCGCCGTGCTCGGACACGATGAACTGCGAGATGTACAGTCCAAGCCCGCTGCCGCCCAGTTCCAGCTTGGTGGAAAAGAATGGCTCGAACAGCCGCTCCTTGGTCTCGGGAGTGATGCCGACCCCGTTGTCGCGCACCTCGACCACCACCTCCCCCTTGGCGACGTCGTGGCGGGTGCTGAGATGGACCTCGCCGCTGCGGCCGGCACAGGACTGCATGGCATTGAGGATCAGGTTGATGAGCACCTGCTCGATCTGCTGCTGGCTCCCGGCGACGGCCGGGATCGAGGTACCCAGGGATGTGTGCAGCTGCACGTCCCGTTTCATCTGGCAGGCCAGCACCGACAGGGCCGCCGACACGGCGCCGTTTATCTCCAGCCTCTGGCGCAACTGTCCCCCTCCCCCTACCCCGTAATCGCGCAGTCCCTGCACCACCTGGGCGATGCGCTCGGAATTCTCGACGATCTTGCCGGCATTCTCGGTGAGCACCAGCCGCGCCTTCTGGTACGGCACCCCCCCCAGGTAGAACTCCCCCTCTTCCTGCCATACCCCGTCCAGAAGGGGGAGGGCGTCGGCGAGCATCTTGCCGATCATGTGCCCCGAAAAACGGATCGAGGCGTTGGGGTTGTTGATCTCGTGCGCCATGGAGGAAAGGAGCAGACCCAGCGAAGTCATCTTGTTGGTCTGGATCAGCCGCGCCATGACCTGTTTTTTCTCCTCCTGCACCTCCAGCCGCATGGCGCGCAGCAACTCATCCTGCAGCGCCTGGTTTTCCAGTTCGCGCAGCTCCAGCGAGGCGGCCATGGCGTTGATGGCGTTGGCGGCACGTCCCAGTTCGTCGTCGCCGTCCAGGCCCACCCGGGCGGAGAGGGTGCCGTTGCCGATCTTCTCGATACCGCCCAGAAGCAGGTTGAATGAGTTGGTGACCCTCTTCAGGATCTGGTAGCACAAAAGGGAAACCAGGATCCAGAACAGGATGCCGATGGCCAGCGAGGCCGCCACCAGGGCGACCAGCCGTTCGCGCGCCGCCGAGGTGTCCAGCTTCAGGCGCACCTCCCCGATGACCCGCTGCTCGTTCCCCTGGGGCTGCCCAAGCAGCGCCGACTCCGGGGAGAGTACCCCGCTGGGAGAGCTGACGGGCACCCGCATGTCGATCACGTCACCGGGCACCGTCTGCGATTTCACCTGCTGGGCGAGAAGCCTCCCCTCCCGGTCCACGATGGAAACGGAAAGCACCGACGGGTAGCGCGCGGTCCCGTCGGCCAGGATGTCCAGCGCCTCCCTGTTTTCCGCGAAGAGCGGCAGGCGCGCGTTCTGGGCCAGGACGGTCGCGAGGAGCTTCCCCTCCCGCTCCATGTTGGAGCGGAAGGCGTTCAGCTCGGTGAGGACGTAGAAGGTGACAAAGGCGGCGGTGAGCAGCGCGATGGTGACGGTGAAAATCAGGTAGAGCCGGAACCGGAAGCTCTTCGCGTAGGGGGGGAGTCGCAGTTTCCTTCTTCTCATGTCAGTGCCCCACCGCGCCGTTCAGCTTCAACTGGCGCACCACGCTGTCGTTGCTCCTGGTGATCGCGCGCCTGGGCGGCTCCCCCCCCTCTTCGGGCGGGTTCCCATCCAGCACGCGCTGCGCCAGTTCGGCGACCTGACGCCCGATGTCGTAGCGGTCGATGGTGAGGGCGACGGCCCCTCCCATGGAGAGGTAGACGTCGGCGAAGGTGACCACGGGCACCCGCTCCGCCTGGGAAAAGAGGAAATAGGCTTCGGTGGAGCCCGGGGATACCGCGGTCGTGTCGGGGAGCATCCAGAGCGCGTTGACCTTACCCTTCAAGGAGGCGAGCATGGCCGGCGTTTCCTTGGGGGCATGCACCTCGCGCAACACGAGCTTCACTCCGCAGCGCGCGGCCGCGGCGACCGCGCGTTTCACGTACCCCCCGCTTCTGGCCGGGTCATAGAGCACCCCCACCCGTTCCGCGCCCATCTCCCCGAACACGGAGAGGTAGCGCCCCGGGTCAAGCAGCATGCTGACGCCGCCCACGGCGCCGCGCGGCTTGGCGTTAAGCGCCATCATGTACAGTACCGGCGTGGCGTGCTGCTTTTGCGCCAGTTCCAGGGCCCGGTCCCCCACCGCCACGATCAGTTTCGGGTGTTCCTCGCGGGTGATGCGGGTGAGGTCGAGCTCGGCGTAATCGGCGAGGACGATGCGGCGCACCGAGCCGCGACAGTCGCGCTTGAAGCCGCGCACCGCCTCGTCGTACCCCTTGTCGTGCATGGACTGGAGCAAGAGGACGTCGTAGGCCAGGGCGAGCGTCGGTGTCAGCGTGAAGAGCACCAGCAGCAGAAGTTTTAGAAGTGACATCTCACCCCCACTTCCGCCCAGCGCCCCGTGTTCTTGTACAGTTCGGAAAGGTACTGCTGACCGTCGAAGATGTTCCTGAGCGAGCCGAAGAGCTCGACCGACCCGAATTCGGAATACTCGAAGGTCTTGCTCAGGTGCAGGTCCCAGAGAATGCCCCTGCTCCTGCCGTCAGTAGCGTTCCAGTCGATGTAGTGTCCCGTGATTTGCGCCTGCAGCCGTGACGGGTCCCGGTAGCGCACCCCGAGCTTGAGGGTGTGCTTCGGTACCGAATTGAGCGCGGCCCCATCCCCCCCATCGGTAGAGTAAATGTAGGTGTAGCCGGTGGAGAGCGAGGTGTTGAAAACGGGAACGGTGCGCAGTTCGAATTCGCCGCCTTGCTTTAATTGTCTCTTCTTGACGATGGTGCTGAACTCGTTGCTGATGACGTCCCAGGTGTCGTTTCTAAAGAGGGTCGCCTTGAGCCAGAGGTAGGGGATTTCCCCGGACTCGTAGCCAATTTGAGAGGTCCACACCTTCTCGGTGGAGTCGGCCCGGTTCAGGGAGGTGAGGCTGTAGCCCCGGGCGGTGTAGCCGCGCAGCAGGCTGTTCTCGCTCAAGGCGTAGGTGATGCCGAAGCTGGGACTGAAACGGTTTCCCCCGAAGCCGGTCCAGTCGAAACGGGCGCTGGGGGTTATCGCGAAGTTGCCGGCAGTGAAGGTGTCGTTCAGGTAGACACCGAGGCGGTCGGCGCCTTTAGACTCCTCGCCTGGTGACGCGCCTCCCCGCAGCTTCACCTTGACGTGGTCGTAGTCAACGCCGGCCACGACCAGTTGCCATTCGCCCAGCCACGAAAGCTTGACGCTTCCGCCGCTGCTGTGGTCCTCCTCGAGTGCGCTTTGCAGGAGGGCTGCATCCGGTTTGCGGATTACGAACATCTCCGTGTCGCTCTGTCGAGTCCGCAGGGCGGCGTCCAGGGTGACCCGGTTGTCCAGCGGCAGTTGCAGGGCGAGCGACGAGACGAGCTCGTGCTTTTGGTCATTGATGTCGATGCCGGGAAGGGCAAGAAGTCCGGTTTTTTTGTAGCTGTAAAGGGTGGAGAGGGTCACGCCCCCCCGTACCGGAAGCTCATAGTGCAGCTTGCCGTAAAGGTTCTTGAGATCGGACTGGTTATTGCTGCGTAGGCCGTCCGAACTGAGCGTGCCTCCAGTCAGGTAATAGCCCAGTCGGTCCACGGTGCCGGTCGCCTCGATTCGACCGTCCGCCGTCTCCCTGGTCCCATAGGAGCCGGTCACGGTGCCGTCGATGGCGCGGTCCTGCTGCGGCATCTTGGTAATCACGTTGATGACGCCACCCAGGGCGCTCCCCCATGAACTGGATGCCGCCCCCTTCACGATCTCGATCCGGTCGATGATCTGCGCCGGGATGGCGGCCAGGTCAGGAAAATTGTCGGATAGGCTATTGACTGGGACGTTGTCGATCAGGACCAGTACGTGGTCGAAGTCCGAGCCCTGTATTTCGATGTTGGTGATGGTGCCGGGGGTACCGATCACCTCCGATTGGATGCCGGTGACGGCGTAAAGGATATCAGGCAGGGTGTGCGCGTTCAGCGCCTTGATTTCTTCAGCCGTGACAACCGTTATATTTTCCGCTGTCTGGGAGGCGGGACGGGGGGACCGGCTCGCGGAGACCAGCTCAGCCCCTTCCCCGCTGAACAGCTCCAGTGAACTCAGGTCGTCGTCGCTCCTCGCCGGCCCCACTGTCAGCATGCAGAGCGCCACAGTCAACAGCATCAATCTGACTGTGGCATACACTGACATAACTGCGGACGTCTTCCTCACACCCCCTCCTCATAAAAAAAAACAAATTTATCATTGCGGGCCAAATAAGGTTATGCTAATGTACCACGGCCTGTTAAAAAAGTCCAAGGTTTTCACCAACCCAAAGGAGGAGAGCGCAATGGCAAAAGAAAACGTGGCATTGGAAATTCTTGATGAAGGAACCGGCATGGAAGACATGGATGGACTTGGCTGCTGTATCTACGTGTACCTCTGGGCAAGCAAGATATGACATGGAACGAGTGTCGCCTTTCCAGCAGCCGGGAAGGCGACACTAAAGTAGATCCGTTACCCATGACAAGTATGACTGCGACAACAAGTGGTCTCACCATAGGTACCATCCCATGAAACTTTCGCGTTACCTGAAGGTCTTCCCCTCCCCCGACCGTCCCGGTCACTTCATCCTCTACTCAACCTTGCGCGGCTCGGTGGCATCGGTCCCTCTCGAAAAACTTTCGGCGCTGCAAGACGGCACGTTCCCCGAGGCGGAGTGCGCGGCACTGGCCAGGATCGGCATCGTGGTTCAGGATCCCGACCTGGAGAAAGAGCAGCTACGCGGCCTCATCACGCGCGCCAACGGCGAGGCACGCCACTTCAAGATCTCGGTGGTGCTGAACCTCGACTGCAACCTGGACTGCGGCTACTGCTTCGAAGGAGAGTTCCGTTGCGGGCACTACATGTCGGAGGCGACCGCGGACCTTTTGGTGCAGGCACTGATACGGGAGAGGATCGCGCAGGGGTGGGATGTCACGATATCGTTTTACGGCGGGGAGCCGCTGCTGTCCCAGGACCTGATCCGGCGCATCTCGGAACCGCTGCGGGCCGCGGCCCAAAGCCACGGGGTCACGTACGCTTTCAACCTGGTCACTAACGGCACGCTGCTGGACCGCAACACGGCCCTGCAGCTGCTCCCCCTGGGGCTGCTTGGCGCCAAGTTCACCCTGGACGGCCCCAGGGAGATTCACGACGTCCAGCGTCCGTACGCGTCAGGCGCCGGCAGTTTCGACATCATCGTGGACAACCTGGTGCAGGTGTGCGACCTCATTTCCATCCAGCTGGGGGCGAACTTCCGGCCGGAAAACTACCGCGAGTTCCCACGGCTGCTGGACCAGCTCCCCCGCTACGGCATCACCCCCGACAAGCTCGCGGTGGTGATGTTCACGCCCGTAGTTTCCGCGGGCGGCTGCTCCGACGTCAACTCCGGCTGCGCGCTGTCCGAGGAACCGTGGCTCATGGAGGCGGTCCCGTTTTTGCGCGAGGCCACGCTCGCCCGGGGCTACCGCGCCCCTACCCTAAAGCCGTCTGCGTGCATCGTGGAACTAAAGGACAACCTGGTGGTGGACTGCACGGGGAGATTCTACAAGTGCCCGGCATTCATGGGCACGCAAGAGTTGAGCGTCGGCAGTTTGTCCGAGGGACTGAAGGACTACCGGGCCTCTCACGGGATCGGGAATTGGCAGGTGGACACCTGCCTGGAGTGCAGCTATCTCCCGCTCTGCTTCGGCGGCTGCCGTTTCGTCATGAAGCTGCAAGGCAAGGCGTTGACCGAGGTGGACTGTCGACGCAAGTTCTACGACGCCACCCTGGAAAAGACCGTGCTGCAGAACCTCACCTACCTTTCCTCCAGGAAAAAGGTCGTCACGCAGGGCATTGCCTCCCAGCCGGCGGCACCCTCCTACTGACGCTCCTGCTTGAGCCGCTTGTTCAGGGTCGGCCGGGTCAGTCCCAAAAGCTCCGCCGCCTGGGTCTGGTTGCCGCTGGTGAGCTTCATGGCCTCGGCGATCAGGTACTCCTCGACCTGCAAAACGGTCGGAAACTTCCCGAACAGCGAAAACAACGGGTTGGCGCAGTCCACGGGCTGCGCCGCCCGCACCGGCGCCGCCGCGACCCCGGGAAAGTCGTCGACCGACAGGGGCGCCCCCTCGTTGCAGGTGACTGCGTGGTGCACCATGTTGTAGAGCTCGCGCACGTTGCCGGGGAACCTGCACTGCCTGAGCGCCGCGATCACGTTCTGCGGCACCTTGGGAGCCGGTTTCCCCTGCTGCGACGCGATCTGCCCAACGAAATATTCGACCAGTGCCTCCACGTCCTCAAGGCGCTCCCGCAAGGGAGGGACGCGGAATTCGTGGGCGCAGAGACGGTAGTAGAGGTCGTTTCGGAACGTCCCGGCGGCGCGCAGGGCGGCGAAATCCATGTTGGAGGCGGCCACGATGCGAGCGTCGCTCTTCAAAAGCAGGTCCGACCCCAGCCGATAGTACTCGCGTTCCTGTAATAGCCGCAACAGCTTGATCTGGGAGGCGAGGTTCAGGTCCCCGATCTCGTCGAGAAAGAGGGTTCCGCCGGCGGCCGCGCTGATGAGTCCGTCACGCTTGCTGTCGGCGCCGGTGAAGGCCCCCTTCTTGTGGCCGAAGAGGGTGTCGGAAAACATGAAATCGTCGAGCCCGGCGGCGTTCAACGAGATGAAGGGGCCGGGGACGCCGGATACGTCGTGCACCGCGCGCGCCAGGAGCTCCTTGCCGACGCCGGTCTCGCCGGTGATCAGGACCGGCAGCCGCGAACTGGCGATCGCCTCGATGTACTGGAAAATGCCGCGCATCTTCTTGGAAGTGGTGATGATCCCGGCGAAGGCGTCGGGGTTGCCGAGTGTGTCCGCCAGCAGGTAGTCCTTGAGCTTGCGGTTTTGCTGTCCCAGCTCGCTCACCTGGAGCGCCTTCTTGACGCTCGCCACCAGGCGGTTGGGGTCCACCGGCTTGGTGAGAAAATCGAATGCTCCCTGGCGCATGCTGGTCACCGCCGTCTCGACGTCACCCATGGCGGTCATCACGATCACCGGGATCTCCGGGTGCTCCACGGTCAGGCTCTGCAGAATCTCGGCCCCGGTCACGTTGGGCATCACCCAGTCGAGGATCACCGCATTCACCCTGTGCTCGCGCACGTACGGGATCACCTGCCGGCTATCCGATATGGTGGCCACCTCCGGAATGTCGCTCGAGGCGAGCAGCAGCGACACCTCGGTCAGGATACCGGGTTCGTCGTCCACGAGCAGGGTGCGTTGTGGTGTCGTTGTTTTGGCTGTCATCTCACCTTCCAGGATAGAAGTATCTATTTAAAGGTTTCACATCATATCCGCTCGCGAACCGATATTCAACTCTTTCTTGGCTCGCTTCGAAAATGCTGAATTCGGAACGGTTGCAATCCGGGGACGAATCAGCATAATCTATACCATTGAGTCGGACCACATCCATTCGGAGGCGCATCGTGAATCCTAGAGCTCTCCTAGAGAAGTACTTCCACGACAACGAGCAGGGGCTCGAGATCGTCTACCGGCACAGCCGCAAGGTGGCCGACAAGGCCCTCGCCATCGCCGAGCGCGCCGGCAGAAACGACTCGGAACTGCTGTTCATCGAAGAGGCGGCCCTGCTGCACGACATCGGCGTCGCCCGTACCTACGCCCCCAAGCTCAACTGCTTCGGCAAGGCACCCTACATCTGCCACGGCCTCATCGGCCGGCAGATGTTGGAGTCCGAGGGGCTTTTCCAGCACGCCCTGGTGTGCGAACGCCACATCGGTGTTGGTCTCACCGCCCTGGACATCGCCGAACAGAGGCTGCGCCTGCCGCTGCGCGAGATGTCGCCGGTGACCGACTGCGAGCGGATCGTGGCCCTGGCCGACCTCTTCTATTCCAAGAAGGGGGGGGAACTGGATCGAGAGAAGAGCACGGACCAGGTCAGGTCGGACCTGCTCCGCTTCGGAGAGGAAAAGGTGCGCATCTTCGAGAGCTGGCTGCGCGAGTTCAGCCTCGAGTACGCTTCGGACACCCCCGCCCCATCTAATTAGATTCCCGCCCCTTTCCCGCCAAGGAAGTGTGCTATACTGTAAGCGCCCAGCCTCACTGGGCATTTTGCACGACACGGCACCACCGACCACCCCGGCGGATAATGTAGTTGCCATAGAAGGTGTTTTCATGGGTAAACCGCTCCGCGTGCTGATTGTTGAGGACTCCGAGGACGACGCCCTGCTCCTCATCTTCGAGTTGCGCCGCGGCAACTACGCGCCGGTCTCGAGACGGGTCGAGTCCGCCGAGGCCATGCGCAGGGCGCTGGAGGAGGAGGACTGGGACCTGGTGGTCTCCGACTACGTCCTCCCCGGTTTCACCGGTCTGGAAGCCCTGCAGGTCCTGCGCGAGTCGGGCCTGGATATCCCCTTCATCATCGTTTCCGGCAAGATCGGCGAGGACACGGCTGTCGGCGCCATGAAGGAAGGGGCCAACGACTACCTGATCAAGGGAAACACCTCGCGGCTGATCCCGGCCATCGAGCGCGAGATGCAGGAAGCGCAGGTGCGGCGCAAGAAGCGCGAGGCGGAAGCGGCGCTGGTCAGAAGCGAGCGGCGCTACAAGAGGCTCGTGGCGGCGGTCACCGACTACATCTACACGGTGACCATCAGCGAGGGGGGCGTGGTCAAGACCTCCCACGGCCCGGGTTGCCTCTCGGTCACCGGCTACAGCGACGAGGAGTACCAGCAAAACCCCTTCCTGTGGTACCAGATGATCCACGAGGAGGACCGCCCGGCGGTGACCAGCCTGACCGAGGAGCTGCGCGCCGGCAAGGAGATCCCTTCGGTCGAGCACAGGATCCGGCACAAGGACGGTTCGCTGCGCTGGGTCATCAACACCGTGGTGCCGCGCTACAGCGAACAGGGAGAGCTGATCGCCTACGACGGCCTCATCTCGGACATCTCCGAGCGCAAGCAGGCCGAGGAATCGCTGCGGGTGCAAAGCGCCGCGCTGGAGGCGGCGGCCAACGCCATCGTCATCACCGACAGTGACGGCATCGTGCTCTCGGTCAACGAGGCCTTCACCAGGATGACCGGCTACACCCTCGAGGAGTCTGTCGGGCGCGACCTGGGCTTTCTGAGATCGGACCAGCACGGCCCCGAACTGTACCAGGACCTTTGGGCCACCATCATGGCCGGCAAGACCTGGCAGGGGGAGATGGTGAACCGGCGCAAGAACGGCGAGCTCTACCCCGAGGAACAGACCATCACGCCGGTCCTCGACCAGGACGGCCACATCAGGCACTTCATCTGCATCAAGCAGGACATCACCGAGCGCAAGGTCGCGGAACAGGCGCTTTTGCAAAATACCAGCATGCGCAAGGAGATGGAGATCGCCAGGCAGATCCAGCTCTCGCTGCTGCCGGCCGCCCCGCCGCTTTTGACGGGAATCGATTGCGCCGGCCGCTGCGTGCCGGCCAGCCACATCGGCGGCGACTACTACGACATACTGCTCCACGGCGAACGGCTCGACTTGGTCATCGCCGACGTCTCCGGCCACAGCGTCGGGGCGGCCCTCATCATGGTCGAGACGCGCAGCGTGCTGCGGGCCCAGATGCCGGCCCTGGACGGTCCGGCACAGGTGGTGGCGGCCCTAAACGAGATACTGCACGACGACCTCTCCCGCGCCGAACTCTTCATCACCATGTCCTACCTGAGCTACCACAGGACTTCCGGCCGACTGCGCTACAGTAACGCCGGCCATCCCCCTCCCCTGCTCTACCGCCCCGACGAGGAGCGCTTCTTCCAGCTCGACGCCGAGGGGCTCATCCTCGGGGTGCAGCGCCGGGTCGCCTTCGACGAGCCGGTCATACAGGTGAAAAAAGGCGACCTGCTCCTTCTGTACACCGACGGCATCACCGAGACGCAGAGCCACTCCGGCGAACTCTTCGGGGTGGACCGGCTGAAGGGGGTTTTGGCCCGTGAACACCGGAAGTCCTCCGTCGCCATCATCGACGCCGTGCTGGATGCCTTGCGCGACTATACCGGCAACAGCAGCTTCGATGACGACATCTCCATGCTCCTGCTGAAATTCCTCCCCTGACCCGCAATCCCCCCACGTATTACTTTTCTTGACGCCGCCCGCCGTGATGGTGTAAACATACGCCATTCCAAACAAAGGGGCGGACATGGCGAAAAAGATCTTCGTTGCGGCGACCGGACAAAACTGTGGCAAGACGACCATCAGCATTTCGCTCATGCACCAGGCCATGAAAAAATATCGGCGGGTAGGTTTCGTGAAGCCCTTCGGCCCGAAAGTGCTGCTCTACGACGATTTCATGGTGGACATGGACGCCTTGCTCATGGCCAAGGCCTTCGGACTGGAAGAGGACATCGCGCTGATGTCGCCGGTGGCGCTGTACCGTGACTTCACCAAGGATTACCTCGCCGGCAAGCTGGACGACCTCTCCCTGGCGGACTGCATCCTCGGGGCGGTGCGGGAACTGGAGCAGAAATACGACTTTCTCATCATCGAGGGGGCGGGACATGGGGGCGTAGGCGCCGTCATCGGCCTCTCCAACGCCAAGGTGGCCAAGCTGATCGGCGCGCCGGTCATGATCGTGAGCGAGAGCGGCATCGGCAAGGTGATCGACGCCGTGCACCTAAACCTGGCGCTGTACGAGCGCGAAGGGGCGGACGTGAGGGGGATCATCGTCAACAAGATGATGCCCAGCAAGAAAGAGGTCACCTCGAAGTACCTAAAGCGCGCCTTCGAGCCGCAGATCAAGGTGATCGACGGCTTCAACTACTCCCCCATCCTGGCCAACCCGACCTTGAGTCACATCTCCAAACTTTTCGACCTCCCCCTGCAGGGGAACTTGAACGAGAAAAGCAGGATCATCCACAACATCCAGCTCGGGGCGGCCTCTTCGCAGCGGGTCATCGACGGGTTGCTCGATTCGACCCTGATGATCGTGACCAGCTCGCGCGACGAGCTGATCGTGACCCTCTCCTCGCTGTACCACATCCCGGCCTACAAGGATAAGATCGCGGGCCTGGTGATATCGGGGCACGTGCCGGTATCCGAGGTGAGCCAGCAGATCCTGCACGACTCGCACATCCCCTACATCCGGGTGGAAGAAACCACGGCCGAGGTCTTCACCGCCCTGTCCGACGACGTGGCCAAGATCACCTATGAAGACCAGGAGAAGCTGAACTGGATCATGGCCAACGCCGAAAGGGACGTCGACTTCGCGGCCATCGACGCGCTGTTGTAAGAACGAAAACAGGGGCTAGGGGCTAGGGGCTGGGGGCTAGTAACAACAAGTCCCCTCCCTAATCCCTGCCCCTTCCTCTCGCTCCCCCTGCCCTTGCCTTTTCCAGCTGTTTTGGCCCTTGGCGGAGTCCCCGCCTGTGCCTTTCCCTCGCCCCTGCCTCTCGTCCCTTCCTTTCAGATCTGGGTTCCCGGCGGCCGCCCGGGCAGCTCCTGCTCCTTCTGGCATTCGACACAGAACGCGGTGAAGGGCATCAGTTTCAGCCGCGGCAAGCCGATGGGCTGGCCGCACCCCTCGCACTTCCCGTAGGTTCCCGACTCCACGCGCATTTGCGCCTCCTCAAGCGCGGTGAGCTGCTGCCGCCTGATATCGGCCACGGCGAGTCCGGCGTCGGAAAGCACGTCAAGCATGCTCTTCTCGCCGGGATCCTGCGGTATGTCGTACTGGCTCGCCAGAGCCTCTCCGGTCTGTGAGAATACCTCGTCGCGCAGTTCGGTCCAAAGCCGGCGCTTGTACTCCGCCAGCAGGTTCCTGAACTCGAGTTGATCCCCTTCAAGTTTTTCCGGCATCTCGTCCTCCTAAAACCGGCGCCCGCCCAGGCCACCGGCGCCTTGCCCCCGTGGGGGGCCACCGCATCAGGGAACGTCCTCGACATCGCACAGCGGACAAAAGAGCTCGCCGCTCTCCTTGTCCCTTTGGAGTTGTGAGCCGCAAAGCGCGCAGACCTCCGTCGCCTCTTTTACCACGACCGGCTTGTCCTTCAGAATGTCCTCTTCCACGCTTACTCTTCTCATGTCGCCTCCTTTGGCTGAACAGCTCACCCAAAACAGCCCAAAGTATACCCCAAAAAGACAGAAGGGCTCGGAGCCTGCAGCCCCTTTTCGTGCGGCTCCCCACCTCGAGCTACCACGCGACCACACAACTTAACAAAACATAATGTAATTATTATAGAAGACACACTACTACTTTTCACCCTTGCTACTGTCATAATCGCCTTTGATACCATATCTAGACAACACGGTGACATCTGAATGCTGCATTTTATCGCCATAGACATTGAAATGTAATCATTGACATAGTCTTACATAACTGGTATAAAGCCTTCACTTTGTTAGCCACAACAAATAATAAACGGCACACCGATTGGTCTGTCGGTGGATGCAGATGCGGAGTGTGCTGGTGACAGTGGAAAAGCGAAAAGGAAGGAAGTGGGCGGGAACGTTAACGGCAGTTATGCCTTGAACAAAAAGAAACGACGATAAGCGGCCGGATGGCAACGGCCGACCATTTCCCTGCAGCACTGCAATTTAAGCCCCGGATGTCGGCAGCCTCCGGGGCCATTTTTTTATCTGATGCCGGTGAGCGGCGACTACTCAGCAGATCCCGCCAACGGAAAAGCCGGACTCGATGCAATCGAGAAACTCCACCACCGCCGGATCCTGCCTGCGCTCGCTCTTCACCACGACGCTGCGTCGACGGGTCTGCTCGAATCCCGGTACGACATGCTCCAGCACCTGTCCGGCTTCAAGTTCGCGTGCCGCTATACTGCGGGAAACGAAGGAGACCCCGCCCCCGGCAAGCACCGTTTCCAGCGCCAGGCGGAGGTCATCGACCACGATCACGGCCTTGAAATCCTCGACCTTGCGGCCGTACCGCGCGAGGTTCACGTCCAGCAACCGGCGCGAAGTGCAATCGGGTTTGCGGGCGATCAGGCAGTGCCGCAACAGCCGGTCAAGCTCCACCTCGCCAGCGGCAAGCCCCAGGGCCGGCGCGCTCACGAAGACCAGCTGGTCGCTGGGGAGCTCCACGATATCGAACCCTGTGACATCCATCGTTTCGCAGTGTTCGATCACCGCCAGGTCGAATTCGTTTTCCTGCAGCTCCTTCACGGCGCGGTCCAGCGAGTGGAACATGAAGCGAAGATCGACGTTGTCGTCTTTGCGCGACATGAACTTTTCCATGACCTGCGGCAGGAACCCCACCCCGAAGGTCGGCGTGCAGCAGATGGAGAGACGGCTTTTTTCGCCGCGCAGCTTGAGGTCGTTGGCCAGCTGCGCCTCCAAAAGGAGTATCTGCTCGGCTCGTTGCACCACCACCTTGCCGGCCTCCGTCAACAGCAGCAGCTTCCCGGAGCGGTCCACCAACTGGCAACCGTAATGGTCCTCCAGGTACTTGATGCGCTGCGACACCGCCGACTGCGTGATGGAAAGATCCGTCGCGGCCTTGGAGAAACTGCCAACCTGCCCTAACACCACCAGCGTTTTAAGATACTCAGTTTGCATTCAATTCGGCCTATATATAATAATCTTTATTTGAGTATACGCTTATAGCATGCGAGGCGCCGACAAGGCAAGATTCCTTTCCCAAAAAAATCGCCCGATGGAGGAGAAACTCCCTAAGTTACCGTCGATATTGTCACACTTTATGAACGGAAATGCTCGCGGACGCAAAAAAGCCGGACACAAGAAATGCGTCCGGCAGGTGGAAGGCAAAAGAGGCGACCGAAGGTCAGGTTTCCTGGTACTCGACCTCCTCACCCAGGTAGGTGCGCACGAAAAGGCGGCTGGCGTCCGCGCTGAACCGGGCCGAGGCGACCTCCACCTTCCCCTTCCCGCCGGGGAGGTCGATGACGTAGTGCGGGACGGCGAGGCCGGAGGTGTGGCCGCGTAGCGCCGCCATGACCGCGATGCCGTCGGCCACCCGGGTCCGAAAATGCGCGGTTCCCTGGACCAGGTCCATCTGGTGGATGTAGTAGGGACGCACCCTGATGACCAGCAGGCGCCGCATCAGTTCGCGCATCACCATCGGGTCGTCGTTCACCCCTTTCAAAAGCACGCTCTGGTTGCCCAGCTGAATCCCGGCGTCGGCAAGCCGAGCGCAGGCCCGGGCGGAGTGCGCCGTGATCTCGCGGGGGTGGTTGAAGTGGGTGTTGACGTAGAGCGGCTGGTGACGCTTCAGCATGCGGGCGAGCCGCGTCGTGATCCGCTCCGGGAGGGTCACCGGCACCCGGGTGCCGATCCTGATGATCTCGACGTGGGGGATGCGGCGCAGGGCGGTGAGGATCTGGTCCAGGCGATCGTCGGGGAGCAAGAGCGGATCGCCGCCGGAGAGGATGACATCGCGGATCTGCGGCGTCCCCGCGATGTAGGCCACGGCCTCGTCCAGTGGTGCCGCGCTCATCCCCTGGCACCCCACCCCCCTCTTCCTCATGCAGAAGCGGCAGTAAACGGCGCAGGCGGTGGAGACCAGGAACACCACCCGGTCCGGGTAACGGTGGATCAGGCCGGGGACCGGGGAAAGGCGCTCCTCGTCGAGCGGATCCGGGGACTGGGTGAGGTCGTGCAACTCCGCCGGGTCGGGCACGCACTGGCGCCAGATCGGGTCCCCCGCCTCCCGGATCAGGCCGAGGTAGTACGGCGTGATGCGCATGGGGTAGCGCCCCACCACCGCGTCGAGGTCGCGTCCCGGCGCATGAAAAAGCCCGGCAAGCTCCTCCGGGCTGGTGATGCAGTTTTTAAGGCTCTGTTCCCAGGCTTCCATCAGACCTCGAGGGCACCGATCAGGGAGCGGGCGCTTTCGATGTTGTGCTCAACCAGGTACTGTTCCATCTCCTGCGCGATCCGCTGAGCCGCGGAAGGGTCGAGGAAGCTCGCGGTCCCGACCTGGACTGCGGTGGCACCGGCCAGCATGAACTCGAGGGCGTCGCGGCCGTTCATGATGCCGCCGATGCCGATGAGCGGCAGCTTGACCGCGCGGGCCACCTGCCAGACCATCCTGAGGGCGACCGGCTTGATGGCGGGACCGGAGAGGCCGCCGGTGACGTTGGCGAGCACCGGGCGGTGCCGCTCGAGGTCGATGGCCATGCCGGTCAGGGTGTTGATGAGCGAGAGCGCGTCGGCACCGGCGTCGGCGCTGGCTTTCGCCATGAGCACCACGTCGGTCACGTTCGGGGAAAGCTTCACGATGAGCGGCTTGGAGGTGTTGCGCTTCACCAGGGAGACCACCTCCCGCGCGGCCGCCGGGTCGGTGCCGAAGACGATACCCCCCTGCTTCACGTTGGGGCAGGAGATGTTGACCTCGATGCCGGCCACGCCGGCCAGGCCGTCCAGGCGGCTCGCCACCTCGCCGTACTCCTCAAGGGTATTGCCGTAGAGGTTGGCGATCACCGGGGTGTTGACGTTCTTCAGGTAGGGGAGCTTCTGCTCGATGAAGGCGTCGATCCCCACGTTCTGCAGGCCGATCGCGTTCAACATCCCTCCCGGCGTCTCCACGATGCGCGGGGTGGGGTTGCCGGCCTTGGGCTTTAAAGAGAGCCCCTTGGTCACCATGGCGCCGATGCTTTCCAGGTCGAGGTAATCGGCGAACTCGGCGCCGTAGCCGAAGGTGCCGGAGGCCGTCATCACGGGGTTGCGCATCGGGATCCCGGCGAGGACCACGGACATGTCAGGTCGTTGCATTGCTAACTCCATTGCAGTTCAAAGCTGTCGAAGACGGGACCGTCCTTGCAGACGCAGCGGTAGTCGGGGGTCTCGTCGCTGTGGTTGGCGCCCTTCATGACGCAGCCAAGGCAGGCGCCCACGCCGCAGGCCATGTACGCCTCCATGGAGACCTGGCAGGGCACCCCGAGGTTCTGGGACATCTTGGCCACCGCGTTCAACATGGGGGTCGGGCCGCAGGCGAAGATGCGCATGCCGGAACCGAGATGGCGCTCCAGCACCTGGGTCACGAAGCCCTGTTCCCCCAGGGTGCCGTCGTCGGTCGCCACGTAGGTCTCGACGCCGAGCCTCTCGAACTCGGTGATGCAGAGGATGTCGTCGCGGTTGCGGCCACCGGCGAACAGACGGACTTTCTCGCCGCGCTCCTTGAGCTCCTTGGCGAGATAGTAGAGCGGGGCGAGGCCGACGCCGCCGCCGACCAGCACCTTCTCCTCGCCGGCGGGACCCATCTGGAACCCCTTGCCCAGGGGGACCAGGAGATCGACCAGGTCGCCGTGGTGCAGCGCGGAGAGAAGCTTGGTCCCCTTCCCCACCACCTTGTACAGGATCTCGCAGTACACCTGGGCGCCGCAGCCGGCGTACTCGGGAACGAAGCTGCCGACGTCGAAGAGACCGAAGGGACGCCGCAGCAGCGGATCGATGGCGTCGTTCACCTTCAGCATGACGAACTGCCCGGGCACCGCGCAGGCGAGTTCCTGGGGGGCCGTCATCCTCATCCTGAAGTACTTGGGCGACACCTCGACGTTGGAGATAACCATTGATTTAAACTGCATCGCATTCCTCTACTTGAGCTATGGATAGGTCCATCAGAATGGCGTCGTCGCCATTTTCGTAGTAGTTCTTGCGCCGCCCCACCTCGGCGAACCCCAGGTGCCGGTACAGGGAGATCGCCTCGTGGTTCCCCACCCGCACTTCGAGGCAGAGCAGCCGCAACTTCCGCACGCGGCAGAAGGCGATGGCCCAGTCGACCAGCGCGCGACCGATGCCGCTCCCACGAAAAGTCGGGTCGACGGCGACGTCGAGGATCTCCGCCTCGTCCAGCACCTGTTTCAGACAGAGGTATCCCGCGACCTCCCCGTCGCCGGTCGCGGCGACCGTCGGGAAGCTGCCGGGATGTTCCATCTCGTCCAGGAAATGACGCCTGGTCCAGGGGCGGGGGAAGGAGGCTGACTCGATTTTGAGGACCGTGTCTAAGTCCTCAATAGACATGGAACGCAGTGTTATTTTCTTCCCGGGGGCTGGCACAGCAAGGCATATTAAGCAAAGGACATGGCGAAGTAAACATTTTTTTCACTTTGACTTTTACAGGGGAATGGGATAGATTTCGTCTTTACTTTATCGGAGGTTTCGCCTTGAAAGAGAAGAAAATCACATATAAAGACGCCGGGGTAGACATAGACGCCGGCAATACTTTCGTCAAGATGATCAAGCCGTTGGTGAAGGCCACTTCCCGCCCGGAAGTCCTCGCCGACATCGGCGGTTTTGGCGGTCTCTTCTCGCTGAACACCGGCAAGTACAAACATCCCGTACTTGTTTCCGGCACTGACGGTGTCGGCACCAAGCTGAAACTCGCCTTCCTGGCGGATCGTCATGACACCATCGGCATCGACCTGGTGGCGATGTGCGTCAACGACATCATCGTGCAGGGCGCCGAACCCCTCTTCTTCCTCGATTACCTGGCCACCGCCAAGCTCGACCCCGAAAAGGGCGCCTCGATCATCAAGGGCGTTTCCGAGGGTTGCGTCCAGGCCGGCTGCGCCCTGATCGGCGGCGAGACCGCCGAGATGCCCGGCTTCTACACCGGCGACGAGTACGACATGGCCGGCTTCGCGGTCGGCGTGGTCGAGCGCGAGAAGATCATCGACGGCTCCTCCATCACCGTCGGCAACAAGCTGATCGGCCTCTCCTCCTCGGGCCTGCACTCCAACGGCTACTCGCTGGCCAGGAAGGTGATCCTGGAGCACATGGGGCTCAACATCAACGACGAGATCCCGGGCCTTGGCAAGACCGTCGCCGAGGAGCTGCTCACCCCGACCCGCATCTACGTCCGTTCCGTGCTGAACCTGCTTCGGGACTTTAACATCAGCGGCCTGGCCCACATCACCGGCGGCGGCCTGCTGGAGAACGTCCCCCGCGTGCTCCCCAACGGCTGCAAGGCCGTGATCAGGAAGGACAGCTGGGAGGTCCCCGAGATCTTCAAGATCATCGAGAAAGGCGGCAACATCGAGGAGAACGAGATGTTCCGCACCTTCAACTGCGGCATCGGCATGGTCCTGGTGGTCCCGGAGAACGAGGCCGACGACATCATGATCAGGCTCTCCGGCCTCAACGAAACCGCATTTGTCATCGGCGACGTCGTCAAGTGCGAAGCCGGCAAGGAGTGCGTGGAGCTGGTGTAGTCCGCGCGGAGCCTGTATGGGAAAAGAGCTCAAAATAGGGGTACTGATCTCGGGCAGCGGCAGCAACCTGCAGTCGATCATGGACGCCTGCGCGGCGGGCGCCATCAACGGGCGCGTGGTCTGCGTGATCAGCAACAAGGCCGACGCCTTCGGGTTGGAGCGGGCCAGGAAGGCGGGGCTCCCTGCGCTGCACCTGGACCACCGTGCCTACTCCGGCCGCGAGGCTTATGACGAGGCGCTGGTGGCGACCCTGCGCGAGTTCGACGTGGAACTGGTGGTGCTGGCGGGCTTCATGCGCATCATCACCTCGGTGCTGCTGGACGCCTTCCCGATGCGGGTCATGAACATACATCCTGCGCTGCTCCCCGCCTTCCCCGGGCTGCACGCGCAACGCCAGGCGCTGGAATACGGCGCCAAGGTCGCCGGCTGCACCGTCCATTTCGTGGACTGCGGCACCGACACCGGCCCCATCATCATGCAGGCGGCGGTGCCGGTCCTTGAGGGTGACACCGAGGAGAGCCTGTGCGCCCGCATCCAGAAGGAGGAGCACCGCATCTACCCGGAAGCGGTCCGGCTTTTTTGCGAGGGGCTCCTGCAGGTGGACGGCAGGGTGGTCACCGTCTCCGCCTGACGCCAGCGCGACACTGAAAACGAAAGAACCCCCTCGATGCCGAGGGGGTTTTTCTTTGCCCGCGTTTCCCCTTTCCCGATGGCCAACGGCCACGGTTTCTGCTATAACCACGCCCATGCCCATTCGATACCCCGCCAAGCTGCTGCTCTTCATCCTTCTGGCCGCCCAGCTCTGCGGCTGCTCCATCACGCAGGCCCTGCGGGTGAGCGACCGCGAAAGGGTCGACGTGAAGACGATGATCGCCGACCTTTCCGACACCTCCGTCCTCTTCCTGGGGGAGCGGCACGACGCCTCCGCGCATCACGAGCTGCAACTGCGGGTGCTCGAGGCGCTCAAGGCCCAAGGCAAGGACCTCGCCATCGGTATGGAGATGTTCGAGAAGGTGAGCCAGCCGGCTCTGGACGCCTGGAGCGCGGGCAAGGTGCCGGAGGCGGCCTTCCGCAAGGTGTACCAGTGGAGCTGGCGCCACATCCCCTGGGACATGTACAGCGACATCCTCCGCTTCGCCCGCGACAACCATATCCCGATCGTCGCGCTGAACGCGCCCCGTGACATCGTCCAGTCCGTGGCCCGGGGGGGATTCGCCTCCCTGAGCGGCGCGGAACTCGCGGAACTGCCGCCTGATGTCGACGCCAGGGTGACCGATGAATTCCTGAACTTCATGCGGGGCTACTCGCCCAGCCACGGCCGAAGCGGCGACGGCTTCCGCAACATCGCCGAGGCGCAGATGCTGCGCAACGCGGTGATGGCAAGACGCGTCAACGACTACCTGACCGCGCATCCCGGAAAGGTCATGGTGGTGATCGCGGGTGGCGCGCACGCCCGTGGTATCGGTGGGATCCCTTCCGAACTGAGGGGCAACCTGGAGTACCGGATCGTGCTCCCCCCCGTTCCGCCGCTGGACGAGGAGAGCGTCACCCTCCGGGACGCCGACTACCTGCTGCTGGAACGCTTCTAGACGCCTCGGGCTAACGGCAGAAATCGACCACCTTTTCGGCGACGGGGCGACGGTCGTTCAGATCCTGGTCGAAGATCCTCACCGTCGCCGAGCACCGGCTCAACGGCCGCGCCGTCATGGACACCCTCAGCTTCCCCCCCTCGTACAGGGTGACCGGATCGAGGGAGTTCGCCTTGTGCGCGGTGAGGATGACCGCCCGCTCGAACTGCACATCCGGGAATACCTCAACCGAAGGTACCGTCCTCGCGACGATCTTGCCCCCCTCCACCCGGTACCTGACCACCCGCCGTGGCGTCAACCAGTCCGCCCCCTCATGTGCCTGCTCCACCACCGCGACAAGCTGGCATCCCGCGTCCGAATTCACGTACATCGCGTCGACCCCATCCCGCGAGATCGTGCACAGCCCCTGGGCCGCCTCCAGGGCGGCGATCTCCTGCGGCTTGTCGGGGTCCTTGGGGGGCGTGAACTTCACCCATTCACAAGGGCTCCGCCCCTCTATTCCCCTGCTGATCAAGGTGAAATTCTCCGGGCAGCCGGCAAGAAGAGCCGAGGTCATCGCGAAACAGGACAGCATCCGGAGGGACTTTAAAGGAACCATACCTCCTCCCGCGAGCGAGAAGTACAGCGTGTGCTGGGACTGACCATTTTACAATGCGCCGTTAAACCGGCAAGATAGGCGGGCAGTTATAATTGTCACATGATAAAGGCGGGAATGTGTCAACGGGGAAAGTGGCAGAGTAACGCCTAGAGCTGCCGGTCCAGTTGCTGGTCCAGCGAGTAGAGCCAGGCCAGGAGTTCGGCGACCGCCTGGTACAGTTCGGGTGGGATTTCGGCGTCGAGATCGATCTGCATCAGCATGGCGACCAGCTCCGGAGACTGGTGCACGTAGACGCCGTGCTCCGTGGCGAGCGAGATGATCGCCTCCGCGCTGATGCCGGCTCCCTTGGCGATGACCCTGGGGGCGCCCGCCTCGTCGGGGTTGTAGGCCATGGCCACGGCCCGCTTGATGTCGGAGGTTTTCCTAGCCATCCTTGGCCGCCATCTTGTTCAGGTGCAGGCCCTGGCCCGCGAGCGAGGAACGCAGTTCTCCGCTTGCCTGCCGCAAAAGCTCCGATGCGCCGGGGCGGTCGCAGACCAGTTCCACGTCGATCCCCTCGGGGGTGAAGCGAAGCTTAGCCGCGACCCCGCCCAGGCGGGGCAGTTCCAGCGAGAGGTTCGCCTCGATCCCCTGCTCCCACTGCTCAGCGCTCCCCTCCCCCACCACAAGCTTCATCTCCTGCCCGGGCCAGGCCTCCCCTTGCCACACCAGCACCCCGGTATTCAACAGGTGGAGCTGCTCCTTGATGAGCGGCAGGGTCCTGCCGTCGGCGATGGCGCCACCAGCGGCGTCTTCGGCCGAACGCCCCTCCCCGTCCGACAGCAGGCGGGAGAGCTTCCCCTGGGGCTCCTTGAGCAGTTCCTTCAAGGAGAGCCCTCCCAGGGCCCACTGGGCCAGGTGCGACTCGTAGAACAGCCCGTTCTGGGTCAGGCTCTCCTTCAGCCTCCCGGCGAGCTGGGCGATGGCCTGTTCCGGATGCTCGACCAACGGCTCGGACGCAGGCGGTAGCCCCGGCGCGTTCTCCACCACGTCGGCAAGCCACTTCCCCATGGAACTTAGCTGCACCGATTCGGTCTGGGGGCGCAGCATCTGGAAGGTGACGCGGGGATCGGCGGTGACGAAGGTAAGCTCCAGGGTCTCCCCCGGCTGCACGTTGAGCGGGATCTCCAGCTTGTAGAGCTCCCCGGCCACCCGGGCCATGTACAAGTTGTTGGGCAGGTTGGCGATGATCTCGGCCTTGACCTGCTGCCCGGGGTTCAGCTGCAGCAGCGAGCTGGCGCGCTCCTGAACGTCGGCGGTCGGGGTCACCGCCGTCTTGGCCAGGATGGTCAGTACCTGCTTTTGGGCTTCATCGTTGATCAGCATGGCCGCCCCCAAAAGGCGAAAGACGAAAGGCGAAACACGTCCTAGGTTCTACGTTCTCGCCGGCGCTTTGCTCCGAAAGAACTCCCGCCCCCTCTGCACGGCACGATCGAGGTAGTAGTAGACCACCGGCGTGATGTAGAGCGTCAACAGCTGCGATACCAGGAGTCCACCCACTACCGCCAGGCCCAGGGGCCTCCTCCCTTCGGAGCTCGCCCCGATGGCGAGCGCGATGGGGAGTGTCCCCATGAGCGCGGCCATGGTGGTCATCATGATGGGTCGGAAACGGACCAGGCATCCCTGGTGGATCGCATCCAGCGGGCTCTTCCCCTCGCGCCGCTGCGCGTCGAGCGCGAAGTCGATCATCATGATGGCGTTCTTCTTCACAATCCCGACCAGCATGATGATCCCCACGAAGGCGTACAGGTCCAACTCCTTGTGAAACAGCATCAAGGTCAGGAGCGCCCCGAGCCCCGCCGAGGGAAGCCCCGAGAGGATGGTGATCGGGTGGACGTAGCTCTCGTACAGGATCCCGAGCACCAGGTAGATCACGACCACGGCGGCCAGCAAAAGGAGCGTGAGCCCCTTGGTGGAGGACTGGAACGCCTGCGCCGCCCCCTGGAAGCCGGTGTTGATCCCCGGCGGCAGCGTGCTCGCCGCCATCTTCTCGACCGCGGCCACCGCCTCTCCCAGGGGGACCCCCGGCTTCACGTTGAAGGAGACGGTGACGCTGGTGATCTGCCCCAGGTGGTTCACCGACAAGGGGCCCAGCGACTTGGTCAGCGTGGTCATGGTCGAAAGCGGCACCAGCGCGCCCGATGAAGACCTCACGTAGAGGAGCCCCAGGGCGGAGGGGTCGAGCCGGTACTGCGGCTCCAGCTCCAGGATCACCTGGTACTGGTTGGTCGGCGCGAAGATCGTCGACACCTGCCGGGACCCGTAGGCGTAATAGAGCGCGTCCTCGATCTGCTGCGCCGTCACCCCGAGCGCCGTCGCCTTGTCCCGGTCGATCTTCAGGTCGACCTGCGGGTTCTTGAGCTGCAGGTCGCTGGTGACATCGAGCAGTTGCGGCACCTGCTTCAGCTTCTGCTCGAAGGCGGCCGCGCTCTCGTAGAGCACCTGGGTGTCCGGGCTCTGCAGCACGAACTGGTACTGGCTCTTGGAAAGTTGCGCCTCCAGCCTGATCGGGGGCGGGTTCTGCATGAAGGCCTGGATCCCCGGCACCTCGGCCAGTTTCGGGCGCAGCCGCTGGATCACCTGGTCGACCGAATCCTTCCTCTCACTTCTCGGCTTCAGCGTGACAAACATGAATCCCGAGTTGGAGCCGACCCGGGAGCCCGAGGCGCCGACGGTGGACATGAACCCCTTGATGTTTGGATCGGCCGCGATCCGCTTGGCGAGTTCCTGCTGGTGGGTGACCATCTCGTCGAACGATGCCCCCTGCGCCCCCTCGGTGGTGCAGTAGAAGGAGTCGAGGTCCTCGCTGGGGAGAAGCCCCATGGGCATCACCTTGAACAGGTACACGGTCACCGCGGTCATCACCAGGGTGAGGGCGAGGATGGCGCGACGGTGCCTGAGCACGGCGGTGAGGGTCCCGCTGTAGGCGGCGAGCAAGGCGTCGAAGCCGCGCTCCAGGAAAAGGTAGAGCCGGCCGTGGCGCTCCTCGGCGGGGGGATGCAGGAAGCGGCTGCAGAGCATCGGGGTGAGGGTCAGGGAGACCACCCCCGAGATCAGGATGGCACAGGTGATGGTGACGGCGAACTCGTGCAGGAGCCGCCCCAGCATCCCTCCCATGAAGAGCACCGGGATGAACACCGCCACCAGCGAGATGGTCATGGAGACGATGGTGAAACCGATCTCCCTGGCACCCTTGAGCGCGGCCTCCATGGGGCGCTCCCCCTGCTCCATGTGGCGCACGATGTTTTCCAGCATGACGATGGCGTCGTCGACGACGAAGCCGACCGAGAGGGTGAGCGCCATCAGGGTGATGTTGTTCACCGAGAAGCCCAGGCCGTACATGGCGGCGAAGGTGCCGATGAGCGAGATGGGAAGCGCAAGGCTCGGGATGACCGTGGCGGAGAGGTTCCTGAGGAACAGGAAGATCACCATGATCACCAGACCGATGGTGAGCACCAGGGTGAACTTCACGTCCGCCACCGAGTGCCGGATCGCCTGGGAGCGGTCGTAGAGCTCGTGCAGGGTCACCGCGCCGGGAAGCTGGTCGCGGAAGCCGGGGAGAAGCTTCTTGATGGAATCGACCACCTCGATGGTGTTGGTGCCGGGCTGGCGCTGCACGGCGAGGATGATGGCGCGCACGTTGCCGTTGAACCAGCCGGCGATCTTGTCGTTCTCGACCGAGTCGACCACGCTCCCCAGGTCGGAGAGGCGCACCGGTGCGCCGCCGCGGTAGGCGACGATCAGCGGGCGGTAGGCGGCCGCGTCGAGGAGCTCACCCTGGGACTGGATGGCGAAGGACTTGCTGGCATCCTGCAGGGTGCCGGTGGGGAGGTTTACGTTGCCGCCGGAGAGCGCCTGGGACACCTCGTCGATACCGATCTTCCGGGAGGCGAGCGCCATCGGGTTCAGCCGCGCCCGGACCGCGTACTTCTGGGCGCCGTAGACCTGCACCTGCGCCACCCCGCTCACCATGGAGATGCGCTGCGCGATCATGGTGTCGGCGTACTCGTTCACCTGGGACAGCGGCAGCGTTTTCGAACTGAGCACCAGGTAGAGCACCGGCTGGTCGGCGGGGTTCACCTTCTGGTAGGAGGGGGGGGACGGCATGTCCTGGGGGAGCTGGCGGCTCGCCTTGGTGATGGCGGACTGCACGTCCTGCGCCGCCGCGTCGATGTCGCGCTCCAGCGCGAAGCGCAGCGTGATGCGCGTGACGCCCTGGCCGCTGGTGGAGTTCATGGTGTCGATGCCGGCGATGGTGGAGAGCTGCCGCTCAAGCGGCGTAGCGACGGCGCTGGCCATGGTCTCGGGGCTCGCCCCGGGGAGGTTGGCGGTGACCTGGATGGTGGGGTAGTCGACGTTGGGGAGGTCGTTCACCGGGAGGAGCTGGTAACCGATCACACCCGCCAGCACTATGGCGAGCATGACCAGGCTGGTCATTACCGGCCGCCGGATGAAGAGTTCCGCGAGGTTCATGAGGGCGCCCCGCCCTTCACCGCCACCTTTGCGCCGGGAACCAGTTTCACCTGCCCGTCGGTGACGACCGTGTCACCAGGGGAAAGCCCCTTCTCGATGACGGTCACTCCGTCGAGGGACGGCCCGGTACTGACCGGGCGCACCTCGGCCGTGGCGTCGGGCTTCACGACGTAGACGAATTCACCCTGCTGCCCGGTCTGAACGGCGCGAGTGGGGACCACGGTCGCTCCCTTCCTGGTGTCGAGGGTGATGGAGACGTTGACGAACTGGCCGGGCCAGAGCGTTTTGCGGGCATTGGCGAAGGTGCCCTTCACCTTGATGGTGCCGGTGGCGGGATCAACGCCGTTGTCCAGGAAGGTCACCGTCCCCTGCTCCGCCACGGCGCTCCCGGCGACCCGCGCCTGGACCGGGAGTTTTCCGCCGATCCTCACCTTGATGGCGGCCAGGTCCTTTTCCGGCAGGGAGAAGGTGACGTAAAGCGGGGTGATCTGGTTGATGGTGACCAGTGCGGTGTCGTTTTCCTTGACGAGGTTGCCGGCGTGGGTGGTGAGGCCGCCGGTGCGCCCGCTCATGGGGGATCGGATGAAGCAGTAATCAAGCTGCAGCTTGGCGTTGTCCACCGCGGCGCGCAGCGAGGCCACCGAGGCGGAGAGGGAATCGGCGGTGGCCTGGAGCTGGTCGTACTGCTCCCGGGTCACGATCCCCTCCTGCCAGAGCGAGGCGTAGCGCTTCGCCTGTTCCTTGGCGTTGTTGGCGCTGGCCGTGTCGCGGGCGAGGTTCGCCTGGGCCTGCGCCAGCTGCGCCTGGAACGGGCGCGGGTCCACGGTGAACAAAAGCGCCCCCTTGGCGACGTCGTCCCCCTCCTTGAACTGCACCCCGGTGATCATGCCGGCGACGCGGGACTTGAGGGCCACGGTGGCGTAGGGCTCGACGTTGCCGATGGCGCGCAGCTCGATGGGAACGTCCTTCTGGGAGGCCCGGGCCACCGTGACCGGCGCAGGGGCTTTCGCCTTCGGTTTCTCGCTCTCTTTGGAGCAGCCTGCGCCCAGGGAGGCGGACAACAGCACAAGCAGCAGGATCTTGGAAAAGGGACGGGCAAGAGAAAGGATGTGCACGCTGATTTCTCCTTTACGGCGGGGGAAGCTGGAAGATTCATAGCATACTCCGGCGTCAAATAGTAGCCAAGAAAGCCGGTTTCATATTCTTTCCTTTTTTCATAAAATTCGCCGCGCGGCTAAACCTATCCGGGGGGGCGGCCGATAAGGAGGTGAAGGAAGGTTACGAATCAGATGCACCGACGCGAGGGGTCCGACCCAGATGAAACATCCATTGCGCATCCTGATCGTAGACGATTCCCCCGAGGACGCCACCCTCATCGTCCGGCACCTGCAAAAGGAGTTCGCTCCCGTCTATGAGCGGGTCGAGACTCCGGACGAGATGGATGAAGCGCTGGACCGGGGAGGATGGCACCTGGTCATCTCCGACTACGTGATGCCGCGTTTCAGCGGCCCGGGAGCGCTGCAGCTCATGCACGAGCGCGGCATCGACCTCCCCTTCATCATGGTGTCGGGACAGATGGGCGAGGATGCCGCCGTCGAGGCGATGCGCGCCGGCGCCCATGACTACCTGATCAAGGACCGGCTGTCACGGCTGATCCCGGCCATCAAGCGGGAACTGCGAGAGGCGGTGGTGCGCCGCGAGCGGCGCGTGGCGGAGGAGGCGCTCTCCGCGACCGAGGCGCGTTTCCAAAGCCTCGTGGAGCAGTCCCTGGTCGGCATCTTCATGTTGCAGGAGGACATCTTCATCTACGCGAACCCGAAGCTGTGCGCCATTTTCGGTTATGCCCCCGAGCAGCTGATCGAAAAGCGCAGCCTCCTCGACCTGGTCGCCCCCGACGACCAGATCCGCGTGCTGACCCAGTTTCTGCGCCCGCTCAAGGAAGGGAGCGAGCCGCTGCATTTCTTCTTCCGTGGCAAACGGCAGGACGGCGCCGCCATCGACCTTGAGGTGAACGGCACCAGGACCCTGATCAACGGCTCGGACGCCGTCATCGGCACCCTGCTCGACATCACCGAGCGCCGTCGCGCCGAGGCCGAACTGAGCAAGTTGTGGCGCGCCGTCGAACAAAGCCCCGTGTCGGTGGTGATCACCGACCTCAAGGGATGCATCGAATACGTGAACCCGAAGTTCATCGAGGTGTGCGGCTACCCCGAAGCCGAGCTGATCGGCGTGAAGACCAGCATCCTCAAGTCCGGCACCATGGGGGTCGAGTTCTACCGGGAACTCTGGGGGACCATCTGTTCCGGCAAGGAGTGGCATGGCGAGCTGCACAACCGGAAGAAAAACGGCGAGCTGTTCTGGGAGAGCTGCTCCATCTCCGCGGTGAAAAACCCGGAAGGACAGATCACCCACTTCGTCGGGGTCAAGGAGGACATCACCGAGAGAAAGCTCGCCGTGGACCAGTTGCGACAGGTGCAGAAGATGGAGGCCGTGGGGCAGCTGGCGGGAGGGATCGCCCACGACTTCAACAACCTGCTCACCGTGATCAACGGCTACAGCACGCTGCTGATCCGGGCCCTTGACGAGAGCTCGCCCATGCACAAGGAGGCGGAGCAGATCCTGCGCGCCGGCGAGCGGGCCGCGGACCTCACCAGGCAGCTCCTCAGTTTCAGCCGGCGCCAGATCATGGAGCCGCGGGTGCTGGACATCAACCGCCAGGTGAAGTCGGTCCAGAAGATGCTGGAGCGGCTCATCGGCGAGAACATCCGGCTCATAACCGATCTCGCGCCGGACGCCGGGCTGATCAAGATGGACCCGGGGCAACTGGAGCAGATCGTCATGAACCTGGTGGTCAACGCCCGCGACGCCTCCGACACCGGCGGCGTGATCACGGTGGAAACCGGCAACAGCGAACTGGACGAGGGGTACCGGCATCTGCACCCGGGCTCGCAGGTCGGCAGTTACGTCAAGCTGAGCGTCACCGACCGCGGCCAGGGGATGACCGACGAGGTGAAGCAGCGGCTCTTCGAACCCTTCTTCACCACCAAGGAGATGGGGCGCGGCACCGGGCTCGGCCTCGCCACCGTGTACGGCATCGTGAAGCAGTGCGGCGGCTACATCGAGGTGATCAGCGAGCCGGGCCAAGGGGCGCGTTTCGACATCTACCTGCCGCGCACGTACCAGGAGGCGGAGTCCCAGGGCAAGCGGCAACAGGATGAGCCCATTGACACCGATCACACCATTCTGGTAGTTGAGGATGAGCCCGGGGTGCTGAACCTCGTGGTGCACACCCTGAGGATGCGCGGGTTCACCGTGCTGGAGACGACAGACCCCGAGCAGGGAGTCACCCTGTTCGAGCAGCACGCCGACCAGATCGACATGCTGTTGACCGATGTGGTGATGCCGTTCATGAGCGGCCCCACCCTGGCCGAGATACTTTTGGCCAAGAAGCCGAAGCTCAAGGTGCTCTTCATGTCGGGGCACACCGACAACCGGGTGAGTTTCGAAAAGACGCTGGAAAAGGGAATGCAGTTCCTGCCCAAACCCTTCACGAGTGACGCCCTGATCAGAAAGGTGAGGGACACCCTGCAGGGGACCGAGTCGCAGGAAGCGACACGGGCGATTTCAGGAGGTAGCAATTGAAAGGGAAGATACTGATAGCCGACGACGAGGACATGATCAGAGAACTGATCAACATCACTCTGTCCAAGGAAGGATTCACCTGCTTCCAAGCCGCCAGCGCGGAAGAAGGTCTGGAGATAATCAACAGCCAGCAACTGGACCTGGCCCTTTTGGACATCATGATGCCCGGCCGCTCCGGGATCGACCTGTTGAAGGACATCAAACAGGTCACGCCGGACACCACCGTGCTCATGATCACGGCCATGAACGACATGGACACCGCGTTGTCCTGCATCCACAACGGTGCCGAGGACTACATCACCAAGCCGTTCAACCTGGACCGGGTGCTTTTGACCGTGAAGAACACCCTGGAGAAGCGGCGCCTGGTCATGGAGAACAAGGAGTACCAGGCCAACCTCGAGCTCAAGGTCCGCGAGCAGACCGAGGTGATCAGGACCGTCATGGGCGAGATCAACCTCGCCTACGAGCACACGCTGGCGGCGCTGATCCGGGCGCTGGACGCCAGGGAAAAGGAAGTCGGCTCGCACTCCGAGCGGGTGATGGCCTATACCTGCCTGCTGGCGGAGAGAGCGGGGATCGGGCCGGAAGAGCGGGTCATCATGGGCAAAGGCGCCCTCTTGCACGACATCGGCAAGATCGGCGTATCGGACAACATCCTGCTGAAGCCGGGGAAACTCGACGACGAGGAGTGGAAGGTGATGCGCCAGCACCCGAAGATCGGCTACGACATCCTGGCAGGCATCAAGTACTTCTCCGACGCCGCCGAACTGGTCCTGTTCCATCACGAGCGCTACGACGGCGCCGGCTATCCCCACCGCGTCGCCGGCGAGGCAATCCCGATCAGCGCGCGCATCTTCTCGCTGGTGGATACCCTGGACGCCATGACCTCGGACCGCCCCTACCGCAAGGCGCTCAGCTTCCAGGCCGTGCTGGACGAGGTGGTGCGCTGCTCGGGGCAGCAGTTCGACCCGAAGCTCGTGGACGTGTTCCTCTCCATCCCCAAGGAGGAGTGGGAGAAGGCCGCCGGGAAGACACTGTAACCTGAATCCTCACGCTGTAGGGGCGAATAATTATTCGCCCAGCGCTGGTGGCACCCAGGACTGCCCACGCAAGACAAAGAACGAGGGCGAATGATCGTTCGCCCCTACAGAAACAAGATGCCCAAAATGAAAAGAGCCGGCGGACCATCTGGTCGCCGGCTCTCTCGTTCTCTGCCCGCCTGCCTTCTAGGACTGTTCGCCCATCCCGATCCGGTAACGCTCCAGCCGGTCGCGCAGGGTGTTGCGGCTGATGCCGAGCAGCTTGGCCGCGAAAACCTGGTTGTTGTTGCTCTTCTCCATCGCCATGTGGATCAGCGCCTTTTCCAGCCCCATGTTGACGCTCTCGTAGATGGCGCCCTTGTTCTTCTGGCAGATGCCGTCGAAAACCGGCTCCAGCATGCTCCAGAACACCTCGTAGTAGTCATCCCCCACCACCTCGAGGTCGACTTCCTTGAACCCCGCCTTGGCGGTCAGGAAGGACTCGAAATCACCGGGGACGAGGATGTCGCCACGGCAAAAGACCACGGCCGAGTTGATGACGTTCTTCAGCTCCCTGATGTTGCCGTCGAACTGGTGGTTCATCAAGAGCGCCATGGTGTCGGGGGCGACCCCCTTCACGTTCTTGCCGTACTTCTTGGCGAACTTCTTGACGAAGAGGTCGACCAGCAGCGGGATGTCCTCGGTCCGGTCCCGAAGCGGCGGCAGGAAGAAGTTCACCACGCGCAGGCGGTAGAAGAGGTCCATCCTGAAACTCTTGTCCTTGACGCAGGCCAGAAGCGACCGGTTGGTGGCGGCGATGACCCGGACGTCGACCTTGATGGTCTCGTTCCCCCCTACCCGCTCGAATTCCTGGTTCTCGAGGACGCGCAGGAACTTGCCCTGGTTGGCGGGGCTCATCTCCCCGATTTCGTCCAGGAAGATGGTGCCGCCGTTGCACTGCTCGAACTTGCCGATACGGCGGGAGTGGGCGTCGGTGAAGGCCCCCTTCTCGTGGCCGAAGAGCTCGGACTCCAGCAGGGCCTCGGGGAGCGCCGCGCAGTTGACCGCCAGGAAGGGGCGGTTCTTGCGGCGGGAGTTGTTATAGATGGCGCGGGCGAGGAGTTCCTTGCCGGTGCCCGATTCCCCCTGGATCAAGACGGTGGCGTCCGAATCGGCGACCGTCCCGACCATCTTCCAGATCTCGATCATCTCGGGCGAGGAACCGATCATCAGGTCCTCGGTGAGATCCTCCTCGGCCTGAGGCCGCTCTCTGGTGTAGCGCACCTTGCGGCTCAGGAGGTTGCATTCGAGCGCCTTCTTGACGGCCCCCTTCAGCTTGTTCATGTCGAACGGCTTGGTGACGTAGTCAAAGGCGCCGTGTTTCATCGCCTCGATGGCGTTTTGGGTGGTCTTGTAGCCGGTGGCCATGATGACGGCGAGTCCCGGATCGATCTTCTTCGCCTCTTTGAGCACCTCGATGCCGGACTTCTGGGGGAGGCTGATGTCCATGATCGCCACGTTGGGACGATCGGAGATGACCCGCTTCAACGCCCCTTCGCTGTCGCTTTCCAGCAGCAGTTCGTATTCCTCGCCCGCGAAGATGGTCTTCAGCATGAGCAGGATGTCGTGATCGTCATCCAGAATCAGCAGTTTAGCAGTCATGGCCGCCCTCCCGATGGGCTATTATAATCCGCACCGACTTTTTGCCAAGCCGGGCGTATCAAAGTCTCTGTCAGCAGCACAGGGCGATAGTAAAAGAACCGCCCTTTTTTGGAGAAGCGGTTCTCTTGGTTCACCTCTAAAGATCGAAACGATTACTGTTCTTCGTCCTCGTAATCGTCATCACCGAATGCATCAAGGTCGTCGTCAGCATCCTCTTCTTCCTCGTCGAATTCGTCGGCGAGGTACTGCGGGCGGTCATCCTCTTCCTTGATAGCCTCGAAACGGGCCAGTATGGCCGGATTGGTGCAGAAACGCCCTTCCTTGCAGGTGCAGGTGTCGAGATCGCACAGATCGAAAAGCTGGATTTCGCTGCACAACCTTTTGGTACTAGTATCCATTTCTTACCTCTGAGAATTGCGGTCAATACTTTTATCGCCCCGCAGCGTGACAACTTTAGCGAAAATCATCGCGGGACGACCAATGTTACAACAAAAGCCTAGCCGTTGACAAACGATGCGGCAGCTGCGGGTTCCTGAACTCCCTCCTTGAGGAAGTCGGTGGCCACTTTGACGTCGGACTTGCAGCCGATGTAGATCGGCGCCCTCTGGTCGAGCGACTCGGGAACGATGTCGAGGATCGGGATTTTCCCGTTGCTGGCGGCGCCGCCGGCATGCTCGATGATGAACGCCATCGGGTTGAGCTCGAACAACACGCGCAGCTTCCCGTTGGGCGAGCCCTTGAGCGCCGGGTACATGAAGAGCCCCTTCCCTTTCATCAGCACCTGGTTGATGTCCGGAACGAAGCCGCCGGAGTAGCGCAGCTTGCACCCCTTGGCCTCCAGGTGGCGGATGAACTTCTCGTCGCCGTCGTTGTACTTGTTCCTGAGGCCGCCCGGAGCGTAGATGTTCCCCTCTTCCTGCATCCTGATGTTCTCGCGGGTCAGGGTGAACTCCATCAGGTTGTTCATGGTGAACTCGTGCACGCCGTCACCCACGGTGTAGACCAGGGAGACCCTCGGTCCGTACAGTATGTACATGGCGGCGACCTGGTTGCGGCCCGGTTGGAGCAGGTCGCACCCTTCATAGATGGAGACGATGGTGCCGACGGCGAGGTTCACGTCGACCAGGGAGGAACCGTCCAAGGGATCGTAGGCGACCGAGTACAGCCCGTCGGCGCTGGCCTGGGCCTGGTAGATCTCGTCCATTTCCTCGGAGGCGATGTTGCAGACGACGCCGGAGTGGATCAGACGTTTCCGCATGATGCGGTCGGAGAGCACGTCGAGGGCAAGCTGCTCCTCGCCGTAGAGGTTCGAAGTACCGGCGACACCCAGGTCACCGGTGCGCACCGCGTTAATGACGTACTTGCTGGCCTCGGCAATCTCGCAGATGAGGTGCACGAGGTTGTCACTGATGTTCTGGCCGCGCAGATGACGGCGCAGTTCTATCTGGAATTTCGACGTTCCCGGTGCAGCAGGCATAGGACCCTCCAAGATTAAATTAAAATTATTTTACGACCCGGTAGATTATGTCAAAAAAGGGCACAAATCAAGGAAAAAAAGGGCGCAATACGTAAACCGTAAAGGGGTACTTGGTAAACAAAATTGACCACATAGTGAGAGCAATAGGTTATGAGCTTCCGCCTCCACGGCGTGGATTTATGGGAGGAACTGAGAGAGGAAGTTCAAACGGAAAAAGCGCCTGCACTCTTAAAAAGTGCAGGCGCCATTGTCACCTCGATTGCTTCGATAGGGGCGAATAATGATTCGCCCGCCGTTACAGCATCTGCCGCCTCGGCCTCTCTCGCCATCGTCACCGATCGGCCCACGGCGGCTGGGCACATATTTATCTGCCCCTACAACAGTTCAACCACCACCCCTGCCCACTTACGCGACCCAGTCGTCGTCCTCCTCGACCGGTGCGAAGCCGCGGCGCATGGTGTTCTCGGTGACCACCCTCGGGTCCATGAAGTGCAGCAGGTAGTCGTGCCCGCCCGCCTTGGTGCCGACGCCGGACATCTTTGAACCGCCGAAGGGCTGGCGGCCGACGAGGGCGCCGGTGTTGTTGCGGTTCAGGTACAGGTTGCCGACGCGGAACTGGCGACGCGCCTGGGCCAGGTGCTCGGGGCTTCTGGAGAAGACGCCGCCGGTCAGGGCGAACTTGGTGGAGTTGGCCCACTCGATGGCCTGGTCGAAGTCCTTCGCGCGCATCACGGCGAGGACCGGTCCGAAGATCTCCTCCTGGGCGATCCTGTGCTCCGGCTTGATGCCGCCGATGATGGTCATCGGGACGTAGTAGCCGCCGTCGCTGGGGACCTTGCTCTCGTAGAGCACGTGCCCTTCCTTCTTGCCGATCTCGGCGTACTCCTTGATGGTCTTCATCGCCTTGTCGTCGGCGACGGCGCCCATGTAGTGCGCCGGATCCTCGGAGGGGCCGACCAGGGTCGCCTGCGCCATGGAGACCAGACGCTCGACGAACTTGTCGTACACCGCGTCGAGCACGATGACGCGCGAGCAGGCGGAGCACTTCTGCCCCTGGAAGCCGAAGGCGGAGTAGAGGACGTGCGGCACCGCCTCGTCCAGGTCGGCGTCGTCGTCGATGATGATGGCGTTCTTGCCCCCCATCTCGCAGACGATCTTCTTGACGTTCTCCTGGCCCGGGTAGACCTTGGCGGCGCGGTCGATGATCCTGAGGCCGACTTCCATGGAGCCGGTGAAGGCGATCAGGGAGACGTCGGGGCTGTCCACCAGGAAGTCGCCCATGACGGAGCCGCGGCCCGGGGTGTAGTTGAAGACGCCTTCGGGGAGGCCGACTTCGCGGAACAGTTCCACGATGTGGTAGCCGATGACGGAGGTGATGCCGGAAGGCTTGAACACCACGCAGTTACCGGCCACGATGGCGGCGGAGGTCATGCCGAGGCTGATGGCCAGCGGGAAGTTCCAGGGAGCGATGACCGCGGCGACCCCTTTGGGCTCGTAGAAGTAGTGGTTCAGCTCGCCCGGCGCGTTGCCCACGCGCTTGGGGGTGCCCAGGGTGATCATCTCGCGGGCGTAGTACTCGAGGAAGTCGATCGCCTCGCAGACGTCGGCGTAGGCCTGGTCCCACTGCTTGCCGATTTCGAGTACCTGCCAGGCGGAAAGCTCGAAGATGCGGCGGCGCGCAACGGCGGCTGCCTTGATCAGGTACTGGGCGCGGTCCTTCGGGTCGGTGTCGCGCCATGCCGGGAATGCCTTCTTGGCGGCCTGGATGGCGTCGCCCACTTCCTTGGTGCCGGCCTGGCAGATGACGCCGATGGTCTCGGACGGCTTGTTCGGGTTCACCGACGGGATGGTGTCGGCGGTCTTCACTTCCTTGCCGTTGATGAAGAGCGGGTAGGTCTTGCCGAGCTGCTTTCTCACTTCGGCGATTTCTTTCGGGAACGCGGAGCGGTGGTCGGCGCGGGTGAAGTCGACCATGGCCTCGTTGTAGAACGGCTTCAGGCCTCCGGGGCCCTTGGCTTCCGCCTTCTTCGTGGCGGCGCGTGCGGCGCGTTCGCGCTGGGCGGTGATCTCCGGGTCCTCGAGCAGGCGCTCGATCTGCGCGTCCTCGGCGAAGCTCTGGCGCAGGAAGGATTCGTTGGCGGTATTCTCCAGCAGGCGGCGGACCAGGTAGCCCATGCCAGGCACCATGTCGCCGTACGGGCAGTAGAGGCGGATGCGGCCGGCGACCTTCAGGATGCCCCTTCTGACCGGCTCGGCCATGCCGTAGAGCACCTGGAACTCGTAACGCTCGTCGGGAACGTTCAGCTCCTTGGCCATCTCCATGACCGCGGAGATGGTCCGGATGTTGTGGGAAGCGCAGGCGAAGTGGCAGATGTCGGAGCTCTCGAGGATCATCCTCGCCTGGCGCTCGTAGGCGGCGTCGGACTCGGCCTTGATGGTCCAGACCGGGATGGCCCAGTCGTTCTGCTTTGCCTTGACGGTTTCCATGTCCCAGTAGGCGCCCTTCACCAGGCGGATGGAGATCTTCACGTTCTTCTGGCGGGCCCAGGCGAGCAGTTCCGGCAGGTCCTTGTCGGTGTCCACCAGGTACGCCTGGAGCACGATGCCGAACTGGTCGTAGTTGGGGAACTCCAGCTTAAGCCGCTTGTACACCTCGATGATAATGTCCTTGTGGCGGTAGGACTCCATGTCGATGCAGAGGAAGCCGTTCAGTTCCATGACCTTCTGGGCGATCTTCCTGACGCGGTTCAGGATGGCGACCACGGAGCCTTCGAAGTCCTGCGGGTTGGCGAGACAGAAGAGCGCGGTCGGCTTCACGGCCACGTTGACCTTCGGCGCGTGCCCCCAGTCGAGGTTGGCGTCGCCCCCCTTGCCCGGCAGCGGTTTCCAGTCCTTGTACTCCTTTTTGAGCGAATCGAGGAGCTCAAGGTAGGTGTTCATGTAGATGTCCGCTTCCTTCTCGGAAAGCGTCGCCTCGCCAAGCACGTCCACGACGAACGCGAAGCCGTCCTTTCTCAGGCGCTCCATGTTCTTGATGGCTTCCTTGGTGTTCTCGCCCACGATGAACTGGCGCGCCATCTCCTGGATGTTGGTGGTGAGGAACTTGTTCAGCATCGCCCCGCCGAAGGAGCCGAGCATACCGGCCACCTTGGCGCCGGTAGAGAGGACCGGCGGCATATCCTTCTCTTCGCCGAAGTACTCGCGGATGTGGTCGGTGAGGAGCTTGCCGGTGGTGAGGGACGGGAAGACGTCGACAAAGCGGAACATCTGGATCTTGAAGGTTTCGTTCTGCATGCTCCAGTCCATCACCTTGCCCATCCAGGCGCCCTTGTTGAAGAGAGACGGCTTTTCGCCGGAGATGGTGGAGAAGAACTCCTTGCCCCGTGCAATGACTTTGTTGTTCAGTTCGGTGTTGTTCATCCAAAGGCTCCTTTATTACAGGTTGTTCCAAGAGGAAATCATAAACGTGTAAAGCAAGAGCACAAGCTGTGCCAGCCGGTATACGATTTCGATCCTAGTGGAGACGTGGAGGCGGTCGGCAGGAAGGAACAGCCGTAAGGGAAGGCGCTTCATCCGGCTAAACAGCCGGAAGTATTATAGCATTTCTGGGGAGAATGGTAATGAATGAGGGAGGGATTTTATAGATCGATACATGGCAAACTACATCTTAAAGCGGCAGCAAAGTCAGAATGGCCGGAGCGCAATATGCAGCATTGCATACCACCGTATTCCAGGTCCACTGTAGGGGCGAATAATCATTCGCCCCCCCGTACCGCACCGGCGCCGTCGGTGGCACGGGCAATCGTGGGGGCATCGGCGCTGGGCGAATAATTATTCGCCCCTACAGGATCGTGACACCGTAGCAAAGGTTGCCCAGTCGGCCTAGGCGATCCCGTGCTTCTTCAACTTCCTGGCAATGGTCGACTGGTTCACCCCCAGCGCCTCCGCCATGCGCACCTGGTTGCCGTGCTTGGCGAGCGCCTTTTCCAGGATCGCCCTTTCCACCTTATCCAGCGTTTCCTGCAGGGTCACCTCGTCGTGCCAGACCCCGCCGGCCGCCGCGGCCTGCCCTCCGCCCGCGGCAATTTCCGCAGGCAGATCCTTGACGTCGATAAGGTCCGTTTCCGTCATGACCACGAGCCTCTCGCAGATGTTCATCAACTGCCTGACATTACCGGGGTAATCGTAGGCCAAAAGCGCGTCCGAGGCGGCGCGGGTCAGACGCTTGCGGATCGAGTCGCGGGCGCCGAACAGGTCCACGTAATGGCGAACCAGCGGCAGGATACAGTCGCGCCGCTCCCGGAGCGCCGGCACATGGATCGGGATCACGTTCAATCGGTAGTAGAGGTCGAGCCGGAAGGTCCCGTCCTTGACCATCTGGTCAAGATTCCGGTGCGTTGCCGCCAGTATCCTGACATCGAGCGTCCGGGCCTTGGTCCCCCCGAGCCGCACCACGCGTCCATTTTCCAGGAACCGGAGCAGCTTTACCTGGGCGGCTTGGGGCAGTTCCGCGATCTCGTCCAGGAACAGGATGCCGCCGTCGGCAAGTTCGAGATAACCAGGCTTGCCGCTCGCCTGCGCGCCGGTGAAGGCCCCCTTCTCGTAGCCGAAGAGCTCGGATTCTATGAGGGATTCGGGAATGGCGCCGCAGTTGATTTCGATGAGCGGTTTGTCGGCGCGGCTGGAGTTCTTGTGGATCAACTCCGCGATCAGCCCCTTGCCGACGCCGGATTCGCCGAGGATAAGCACGGTCGAGTTCACCGCACTCACCTTGAGCGCCTGCTTCAGCGCGTTGACCATGAGCGGACTGCGGGCGATGACGCTGCGCGAGGCGAGGTCGGCCTGTTGCATCTCCAGCATGTGGCTGCGGAACTGGTCCCGAAGCGCCTCCTGCTCCTCCAGCTCGCGCTGCAAGTTGTCGATCTCCGTGACGTCCCGCTCGCTGACCACGACCCGGATCACGTGGCCGTTGGCGTCGAGGACCGGTGTACCGGTCGAGATCAGCTTGCGCCCCTGCCGGTTCTGCAACTGGCTTACCACCTTGCCCGTGGTCAAAGCTTCCAGAGCCGCCGAGCGGTCGATGAAGCCCTGGTCCAGCAGTTCGTGCATGTTCTTGCCAATAACCTCGGCGGCGGTGATGTTATTGATCCGCTCGGAAGCCGGGTTGATGCGGATAACAACTGCATCAGCGTCGCAAATCCAGAGCCCGTCCGAGGAAGAATCGATGATGGCGTCAAGCTCACGCGTCAGATCCTGAAACGCTCGCATCTGCCGCGCCATCTCTTCCAGATCAAGTGCTGCAATAGTTCCGGGTACTGCTTCAGTCATAAAAACCTCCGGCAGAAATAGCGCCGGCGACCATTATGCATAAACGCATGCAATATGCAACGGGGAATACGGCAGGCAAGGACCGCAAGAGAAATTGACGCATCAAACGGGACATGATACTTTTAACCGTACTCTAGAGAGAACCATAAAGGACACTATAAGAAAGAGGTGAAGCAGGATGTCATCGATAAGCGCAAACGAGCTTAAGACCCGCGGTGTTGCTGCGATAGAGGCAGCATTGAGTCAGGATTCGGAAGCCATCATCTCGGTTCGCGGTAAGACCCGTTATGTGGTCATGCCTATTGAGCATTTTCATTACCTGCGCGAATGTGAATTAGAAGCAGCGCTGGCTCAAAGCAACGATGACATCGCAGCAGGTCGGTATGTGGTATCAACCCCTGAAGAACATTTGAAGAGAATAAAAGCAGGTGATGAAGCATGAAGTACCGCCTGGTCTTCACCAAGCAGTACGAGAAGCGAGCAAGACGTTTTCTGAAACTTCACCCTGAGTTGGAACCGGCATACCTAAAGACTCTCAAGCTACTGCAGGCAAACCCTTTCCACCCCTCGCTCAGGCTGCACCGACTAACGGGGCGGCTGAGCGGCCTTCATTCCATATCAATCACGCTGTCGTACCGAATTACCATGGAGTTTTTGGTAGTCGATGAACAAATCACCCCGGTGAACATCGGCGACCACGACACTGTCTACTAAACCAGTTCCGAACTACCCTCTGACAGTGCGGTAGGCGTGGATGGAGTAGAGAACGAGGCCGGCCCAGATGAACAGGAAACTGATCAAGTGAGTGTGGGTGAAGGTCTCGCCAAAGAGGGTGATGGCGAGCAGGAAGTGCATGGTGGGGGTGATGTACTGCAGAAAGCCGATGGTGGCCAGGCGCAGCTTCTTCCCGGCGGCGGCAAAGAGCAGCAAGGGGATGGCGGTCACCACGCCGGACATCGGGATCAGCACGTCCAACGCGACACCGTGGGTGAGGAAGATGCCGGTCCCCTTGTGGTTCAACTGCACCAGGTAGAAGAGCGCGAAGGGCATGAGGAGCAGGGTTTCGACGGTAAGACCGACCAACGGCTCGACGTGCAGCACCTTGCGGATCAGCCCGTAGAGCCCGAAGGAGAGCGCCAGGATCAGCGAGATCCACGGCATGCTGCCGTACTGGATGGCAAGATAGAGGACGCCGGTGAAGGCAAGGGCGAGACTGATCCACTGCGGGCGCTCCAGCCGCTCGCGCAGAAACAGAAAGCCGAGCAGCACGTTAACCAGCGGATTGATGAAGTAGCCCAGGCTCGACTGCAGCACTTCGCCCACGCTGATGGCGTAGATGAAGACCAGCCAGTTGGTGGCGATGAGGATGGTGGTGGCAAAGAGGACAGCCAGCGACTTCGGGCGCTTCAACACCTCGATCGTGGCGGGCCACCCCCCTTTCCAGGTGATGAGCAGCACTAGGAACGCGAGCGACCAGACGATCCGGTGCGAGACCATCTCCAGGGGCGGGACGACCTTGACGCTCTTGAAGTATACGGGGAAGAAGCCCCAGCAAAGGTAAGCCGCCAGGCCGTAGATGACGCCCTGGCGGCTTTTTTGCGCAGCGGTGAGCTCGGTATGTTCGGAAGAGTTGCTCATGTGGCAGATATCCTTATACTAACGGGTCCACGTCTCCTCCCTAGGAGGGGGAGCAGGTCCATTTTTCCTCCCCCCGGAGGGGGGAGGTCGGGTGGGGGGAAAGCCTGACGCTAACGACGTCCCCTTCCCCCTCCCCAGCCCTCCCCCTCCGGGGGAGGGAGCTTTTATTTTTCGGTGACTAGATAATCTTGAGCCCGCGCAGCAGGATAACGGTGATGGTGATGGGCGCAACGTACTTCACAAGGAACAAGAAGATACTGATGATGGCGCCGTTTTTCAACTGCCCGTCGTTGGAAAGAGCCGCCCTCACCTTCTCATCCCCCCACACCCAGCCGACAAAGAGGCAGATAAACAGGCCGCCGACCGGCATCAGGAAGTTCGAGGTCAGGAAGTCGTAGAGGTCGAACATGGTCATACCGAAGAGCTTGAAGTTGGCCAGCAGGCTGTTGGAGAGCGCGGCGGTGGAGCCGATCACTGCCAGCAGGGCCACGGTCAGCACGGTCGAGTTGAAGCGGGACACGCCGAAGCGCTGGTGCAGGTAGGCAACCGGGACTTCGAGAATGGAAAGCATGGCGCCGGTCGCGGCGATGGCGCCGAGCACGAAGAAGAGCACCACGAACACGTTGCCGAACGGCATCTGCGAAAACACCGCGGGAATGGTGATGAAGAGCAGCGAGGGCCCCGCTTCCGGCTTGAAGCCGTAGGTGAAGACGGCCGGGAAGATCGCGACGCCGGCCAGGATGGAAACCGTGAGGTCGGCCAGCATGACGCGCAGCGCGGTCATCGGGATGTTCTGGTCATCGCGGAAGTAGCTTCCGTAGGTGATCATGGTGCCCATGCCGACGGAAAGCTTGAAGAAGGCGAGCCCCATGGCGGTGAGGACGACGCCGCCGGTCACCTTGGAGAAGTCGGGGCGGAACAGGAATTCGAGGCCGGCCGCGGCGCCGGGGAGCATCAGGCTACGGACACCGATCATGACCAGGATCAGGAACAGTACCGGCATGAGGCGTTTGGTGGTCTTCTCGATCCCCTTGGAGACGCCGGCGATGATGATGGCGCCGACGAACACCAGCACCAGGCATTGCCAGAATACGGACTGCACCGGGTCAGTGATCAGCTTTTCGAAGCCGGCCGAGGTGACCTTGGGGTCGGCGGAGAGGATGCTGCCGGAGGCCGCCTTGAAGATGTAGGCGAAGACCCAGCCCGCCACCTCGGTGTAGAAGGCGAGGATCAGGAAGGCCGAGAGTACGCCCGCCGCACCGATAAGGGCCCAGGCGGGATTTTTCGGGTGCAGCACCTTGAAGGTGGTGAGCGCGTCCGACTTGGAGCGGCGCCCCAGCATGAGTTCGGCGACCATGACCACGAGGCCCGCCATCAGGGTCGAGAGCAGGTAGACGATGATGAAGGCGGCCCCGCCGTTCAGGCCGGTCAGCGCGGGGAACTTCCAGATGTTGCCCAATCCCACCGCCGAACCGAGCGTTGCGGCGATGACTCCTAAACCCGTGGTAAAGCTGTCCCGTGCCTTGGTTACTTTTACGTTTTGCATGTCCTTGCCTGTGTCCTTTGCTCTGCTCTTTGTAAATTAGCGGCAGCATTGCCGCGACATCCCGGTCAAAAAAAGCTCCCTCTCCCTCAGGGCGAGGGAGTGGACGGGCGAATGATTATTCGCCCCTACAACGAAACCATTGCCTACCATCTCGCCACCTTCCCCGGAAAGGGGTCGGGTGAGGTTCTGTAGGGGCAAATAATCATTTGCCCAGCGATGGTGCCCCAGCAACGCAGACGGCTAGAGAGGCAATCTGGGCGATGGAGGGCGAAAATTATTCGCCCCTACAGTGGACCCGATACGACGACGGCGGCGCCTATTTTTTGATAGCCGCGACCTCCCCTGCCGTGATGTGGCAGAGTTGCTCCGGAGTCAGCGCGAAGACGGCGTTGGGCGTGCCGGCGGCGGCCCAGAGTTCCTGGTAGCCAAGCAGGTCCTCGTCTATGAAGGTGGTAAGCGGTGCCGGATGTCCTACCGGGGATACCCCGCCGATGGCGTAGCCGGTCTGCTCGCGCACGAAGTCCGGGGTCGCCCGCTCGATCTTCTCACCCATAAGGGCGGCCAGCACCTTCTCGTTCACCATGTTGGCGCCGCTTGCGACCACGAACACCGCCTTGCCGCTCTGCTTGCCGCGGAACACCAGCGACTTAACGATCTGCCCGACCTCACAGCCGACGGCGTTAGCCGCATCGACGGCGGTGCGGGTGCTCTCCCCGAGCTCCTTGACACGGCAATCGACACCGAAGCTGTTCAGTGCATCCTGTACCCGTTTCGCGCTTGCACTCAATGCTGAATCCATTCCTGCCTTCCTCCTGAGAAAGTCATAGAATCAAAACCGTTGGCCACGGAGAAAATCTGAGAACGTCTGAGAAAGGCCATAACCCGTTTAAAGGTTTGCTCCGATTTTCTCAGATGTTCTCCGTGGCTAATGGTTTGTCGGTTTTAGCCGTAACCCTGGTAAAGAGGTACAGCCCGGCGAAGATGATCGATCCGCCGAGAACCTGACGCTGCGTCGGGTTCTCGCCGAGGAACACGGCCGCCCACAGGATGGCCCCCAACGGCTCCCCCAGGATGCTGACCGAAACCACGGAAGCCTGCACGTAGCGCAGCACCCAGTTGAACACGGTGTGCCCGAGGATGGTGCAAACCAGCGCCAGAGCGACGAAGATAAGCCAGTCCTGACCGGGGTACGGGTAGAACGGCACTCCGCCCACGGCAGCCGCCGCACTCAGAGTAACCGCGCTGGCGCCGTAGGTGACGAAGGTGTAGCCAGTCAGCGGCAGGCCGTGGCGCAGCCTCCTGCCGATCAAAAGGTACCCGGACACCATGACCGCGGCGAAGAGTGCCAAAAGATCGCCGATGAAGGCCTGCTGCCCCACCTGGAAGTCGGTGGCACCGATCACGACACTTCCCACGAAGGCCAGGAAACAGCCGTAGAGCGCCTTGCGCGGCACCCGCTCCTTGAAAAAGATCCAGGAGCCGAGCACGACGAAAAGCGGTTGGGTGGTAACCAGTACCACGGAGCTGGCGATGGAGGTGTACTTGAGCGAGATGAACCAGGTGACGAAGTGCAGCGCGAGGAATACACCGCTGGCGGCGGAGAGGCGGACCTGCCGCGCAGTCATGCCGCGCAGGGCGGGCGCGCCGCCCCAAAGGGTGAAGGGCGCGAGGAAGCAGAAGGTGAAGATGAGCCGGTAGGCCGCGATCACCAGGGGGGGAGCCGTGCAGACCCTCACCAGGATGGAGGAGAAGGAGACAGCAAAAACCCCTACCAGGATGGCCAGGTAGGGGTTGATCCAAGGTTTGGTTGTGGTGTCAGACACCCTACTCTCCCAGGTAAGCCTTTCTCACTTCGGGGTTCGAGGCGAGTTCCTTGGCGTCGCCCTGCAGCACCACCTCGCCGGTCTCGAGGACGTAGGCGCGATGGGCGATGGAGAGCGCCATGTTGGCGTTCTGCTCGACGAGGAGGATGGTGGTGCCGCTGGCGTTGATCTCCTGGATGATCTGGAAGATCTGCTCGACCAGCATCGGGGCGAGGCCCATGGAGGGCTCGTCCAGGAGGAGGAGTTTCGGGCGGGACATGAGCGCCCGGCCCATGGCCAGCATCTGCTGCTCACCGCCGGAAAGGGTCTTGGCGGGCTGCTTCTTGCGCTCGTTAAGGCGCGGGAAACGTTGGAAGATCTTCTCCATGTCGGAGCCGATCTCGCTGTCGCTTCTCGTATAAGCGCCCATCTCGAGGTTTTCGAGCACGCTCATCTTGGCGAAGACGCGGCGCCCTTCCGGGACCTGCGAAATGCCCAGCTTGACGATCTCGTGCGGCGGCAGCTTGGTGATCTCCTTGTCCAGGTAGGTGATCTTGCCGGCTACCGACGGGACGATGTTGGAGATGGTGTTCAGGATGGTGGTCTTGCCGGCGCCGTTGGCGCCGATCAGCGCCACGATCTCACCCTGGTTGATCTGGAAGGAAACGTTTTGCAGCGCCTTGATGGCGCCGTAGTTCACGCTGATATTCTCTACCTTAAGCATCCGCTGCTCCTTTGCCGAGATACGCCTCGATGACCTTCGGGTTCTTCCGGATCTCTTCCGGAGTACCCTCGGCGATCTTGACACCGTAGTCGAGAACGGCGATGCGATCGGAGATCCCCATGACGAACTTCATGTCGTGCTCGACCAGGAAGACGGTGATGCCGGTCTTGCTGATGGCCTTGACCATCTCGGCGAGAACCAGCTTCTCCTGCGGGTTCATGCCGGCGGCCGGCTCGTCCAGAAGAATGATCTGCGGCTTGATGGCGAGGGCGCGGGCGATCTCGAGGCGACGCTGCTCGCCGTACGGGAGGTTCCCCGCCAGTTCGTAGGCCTTGTGGGTCAGGTCCACCTGCTTCAGACAGGACATGGCCAGTTCGGTCAGTTCCTTCTCCTCGCGGCGCACCCACGGCAGGAATTTGAGGGCGGCGCCGGTGAGGTCGAAGCTCCCCTGGGTGTGGGCGCCGATCAGGACGTTCTCGAGCACGGTCAGCTGGGTGAAGAGCCTGATGTTCTGGAAGGTCCTGCCGATGCCGGAGGCGGCGATCTTGAAGGCCGGCTTGCCGGAGATGCTCTCACCCATGAAGGAGATCTGTCCCTCGGTCGGGGTGTAGATGCCGGTGATCAGGTTGAACATGGTGCTCTTGCCGGCGCCGTTGGGCCCGATCAGGGCCATGATGTTCCCCTTCTCGACCTCGAGATTTACCTTGTCCACGGCGACCAGGCCGCCGAAGCGGATGGTGACGTTATCGAGTTTAAGAATAGCCATGCGTTACTCTCGTTTCGTGAGTTATTTAAGTAAGTTACTTTCCAGCCGGCTTCCTGCCGATTGCCCGCAGCAGCAGTTCGGTGACGTTGACGCCGCCCAGAAGTCCGTTGGGGCGGAACACCATCAGGAACACCAGCAGCGCGCCGTACACCAGCATGCGGTACTGGGACATGAAGCGCAGGAATTCCGGAGCCGAGGCGAGCACGGAGGAGCCGATGACGGCACCCGGGACGCTGCCCAGGCCGCCCAGAACGACCATGGCCAGGATGTCGACCGATTTCAGGAAGCCGAAGTCGGAGGGATTGATGTAGCTCAGGAAGTGCGCGTAGAGACCGCCGCCGATGCCGGCCATGAAGGAGCCCAGCGCGAAGGCCTGGATCTTGTAGCGCGCCGTGTTGATCCCCATGGCGTCGGCCGCGATCTCGTCCTCACGGATCGCCTTCAGAGCGCGCCCGAAGCGGGAGTTCTGTACGAAGGTGACGAGGACTATGGCGAGGATGGCCACCACCCATACGTAGATCGGCATCGGGATGGAGGTTTTTGCCGGCGGCACGGTGAGGCCGAGCGCCTTGTTGGTCGGCTCGAAGTTCAGGAAGAAGACCTTGACGATCTCCGCGAAGCCCAGCGTGCAGATGGCCAGGTAATCGCCGGTGAGCCTCAGGATCGGGAACCCGATCGCCGCCGCCACGATGGCGGTCACCACGCCGGTCACGGCGAGGTTGGCCACGAAGGGAAGGCCGGTCTTGATGGTCACCATGGCGCTGGTGAAGGCGCCGATGCTCATGAACGCGGCGTGCCCCAGGGAGAGCTGCCCGGTCAGGCCGGTGATGACGTTAAGCCCCAGCGCCAGCACGATAGCGATGCCGACGTTGACGAGGATCTGCAACATGTACGGGTCGATCGAGCCGACCAAGCTGTTCAGGAAGTCTGCCATCGAATCTATACCTTCTTTGTAATTTTTTGACCAAGCAGGCCGGTCGGCTTGACGAGGAGCACCAGCACCAGGATGGTGAAGGCGATGGCGTCACGGTAGGACGAGTAGCCGATGGCGACGCCGAACACCTCGGAGACGCCCAGGAGCAGACCGCCCAGCATCGCGCCGGGGATGGAGCCGATCCCGCCCAGGACCGCGGCGGCGAAGGCCTTGAGGCCGGCCATCAGCCCCATGTTGAAGGAGACCGCGTTGAAGAGGACGCCGACCAGCACCCCGCCGGCCGCCGCGAGCGCGGAGCCGAGGGCGAAGGTGAAGGAGATGACGCGGTTCACGTTGATCCCCATCAGCGCCGAGGTGTTGTAGTCCTCGGAGGTCGCACGCATCGCCTTGCCGATCTTGGTCTTTTGGACGATGAACTCGAGGCCCATCATGAGGACCGCCGAAACACCGATAATGAGGATCTGCAGGGTGGAGATGTCGGCGCTCCCGACATGGATCTGCCGCACCGGGAAGGCACCGTCCGGGAAGCCCTTGGCGTCTGCACCGAATACCATCAGCGCCAGCGACGAGAGGAAGATGGAAACGCCAATCGCGGAGATCAGTGCGGAAAGGCGGGACGACTTCCTCAGGGCGCGGTACGCGATCAGTTCGATGAGGACCCCCATGATCATGCAGAAGATCATGGCACCGATGATGGCGACGAAGACGTTGACCTTGAAGTAGGAGACCAGCAGCAGTCCGATGAAGGCCCCGACCATGAAGATCTCGCCGTGGGCGAAGTTGATCAGGGTGATGATCCCGTACACCATGGTGTAGCCGAGGGCGATGAGCGCGTAGACGCTCCCCAGGGCCACGCCGTTTACTAGCTGTTGTAAGAACATGTCGACTTCCTTCCGACTGGATTTGTCTGACCAAAAATCACGACCCGTCATCGGGCCGGGATCAAGGTTAAATTTTACTCAAAATAAAACAGGGGAATAGCTACCGATGTATACCATAAGCGTTTGGAAATAAGCAAGCTGTTGGTAAACCTGATACGGATTGGCAAATAAGTCAGAGGTTGAAAATAGAACACGAGCAGGCTCTCTAATGAGTGGCCTGACCCCCGACCGCGCGACACTTTACAACAGCTCTGACGGTTTAGTAAAGGCAAACTTTTGATCAAACGGAAAAAGAAGTAAAAATTGTCGAAATGTTCTACAGGGAGGCCGCCCCCCAAACCAGAGTTTCCAGGCGCGGCACCTGTTTGATCAGGCAAAGACAAGGGGGGGGAACACTGAAGGCATGAAGGAGGAGGCGGCTTGAGGAGTTGTTGCGAGTGTGGCTTGTTTTGCTTAAAGCGATGCGGCATCAGGGCCGATAAACTATAAAGTGGCGACCACGTCACCCCATCTCAAGTCAGGAGACTTCCTATGCCAACCTCAGTCAGAACGTTACTCGCTCTTGCTATTTTTATGCTCATGCCGGCGGTCAACGCCTACACGGCTGAGGAGAAGAAGATCCAGGACAATTCCTTCCTGATTGAGGAGGCATACAACCAGGAACCGGGCGTGGTCCAGCACATCCAGTCGTGGCAGTACATGAAAGGCGGCGGTTGGCTCTACACGTTCACTCAGGAATGGCCGGTACCGGGGCAGACGCACCAGCTTTCATACACGTTGCCTGTTCAGCGGACCGACAGCACTCCATCGGAGACGGGGCTGGGTGACGTACTCCTCAACTACCGCTACCAGGCCCTGTTCACGGAAAAAACCGCCTTTGCGCCGCGGCTCTCCCTCATCCTGCCCACTGGCGATTATCACAAGGGGTTAGGTGCGGGCACCGTCGGATTCCAGACCAACCTCCCGGTCAGCGTCGAACTCAGCGACAAGGTTGTTACCCACCTGAACCTCGGCTTTACTTATGCGCCCGACGCCAAGGACGAAGCGGGTAACAAGGCTGATACCGTTGGCATGAATTACGGCGCCAGTGTGATCTATCTTGCAAGTCCTAATTTCAACCTCATGCTGGAGGTCGCAGGTACCTCAGGGCAGTCGGTGACCGGCCCCGGCACCACGAAATCAGAGTCGGCGCTGTTTGTAAATCCCGGTGTGCGGTGGGCGATCAACTTCGCCTCGGGTCTCCAGATCGTGCCGGGAATCTCCTTTCCTATCGGCGTTGGCCCGAGCGACCACGAATACGGGGTTCTCGCCTACCTCTCGTTCGAGCACTCCTTGTTTTGATCCCGGGTGTAGTACTGTTCCGGGCGCGGAGCACGACAGTAACCGTTGCCAAAAAAAAGGCGCCATAGCACGAGGAGGAGTGCTATGGCGCAATTACATTACATCGTTTGAACCGTTACGTTTATTGTGAACCTCCTCATGCCGTACGCTTGGCAGGTCATCGAACTTCAGCGTCGTCCTTCTTCTCGAACCACCCGTAGACCGATGGGATAATCAGCAATGTCAGCAAGGTCGAGGTTATCAGACCACCGACCACGACGGTCGCAAGGGGCTTCTGGATCTCGGACCCGGTACCCGTTGCCAGCAACATGGGCATGAGGCTGAAGATCGCTATGGAAGCCGTCATAAGGACCGGTCGGAGCCGATCCAGGGCTCCCTTTCGTACCGCTTCTTCAAGACCAAGCCCCTCCTCCCGCAACTGGGCAATGCGGGATACCATCACGAGGCCGTTCAGCACCGCGACCCCGAAGAGGACGATGAAGCCGACCGATGCGGGCACCGAAAGGTACTGCCCCGAGAGGAACAGCGAGAAGATCCCGCCGATCAGCGCGAAGGGGAGGTTCGAGATCACCAGGAGCGCGAGGCGAATTGAACGGAAGGTGACGTAGAGCAGCAGCAGAATCAGGGCGACCGCCACCGGGCCGATGATCATCAGCCTGTTCATGGCGCGCTGCTGGTTTTCGAATTGCCCGCCCCAGGTGAGGTAGTAGCCGGAGGGAAGCTTGACCTGGTCCTTGATCTTCTGCTTGGCTTCAGCTACGAAGCTCCCGATATCCCGGCCACTCACGTTCATCTCGATACCGATCCTTCTCACCCCGTCCTGGCGGCTGATCTGCACCGGCCCCTCCACCATCTTCACCTCGGCCAGTTGGTCAAGAGGTATATTCATGCCGGACTTGGTGGAGATGAGGAGGTTCTGGATCGCTTCCAGTGAATTTCTCTTCTCCTCCGGCAGCCGGACCGTGATGTCGAAACTGCGGCTCGCCTCGTAGAAGGTGGAAGCGGCCTTTCCTGCCACGGCGATTTCTATCACCTTCTGCACGTCGCTTATGTTGAGCCCATAACGGGCGATTTTGGCGCGGTCGATGGTCACGGTGAGATAGGGCTGCCCGGAAACCTTCTCGGTGTTCAGGTCCGTGCCGCCGCGCACCGTACCCAGGATCTTGGCGATTTCGGCGGACTTGTCGCGCAGCACGTCGAGGTCTTCGCCGAACAGCTTCACGATGAGTTGGGCGCGCGTACCCGCCACCAGTTCGTCGATGCGGCACTGGATCGGCTGGCTGAAGCCGAAGCTTATGCCCGGGATGGTCTCAAGCGACTCCCTCATCTCGTTGGTCAACTCCTCCTTGGAGATGTCACGCTTCCACTGCTCCTTCGGCTTGAACACGCCGACATACCCGGTCTTGTCGGGCCCGCGGGTGTCGAGGGCGACGCCGGTCTGCCCGATCCGCCCCACCACCACGTCCAGCTCGTCGAACTTCTTCAGCTTCGCCGTGGCCTGCTGGTTCACCTCGAGAGCCTTCGCCAGGGAGACCCCCGGGAGCATGGCGATGTCCATGTCGAAGGAACCTTCATCCATGATGGGCATGAACTCGGTGCCAAGCCTCGTCACCAGGAACAGCGAGAAGGCCAGCAGCCCCCCCGCAACGGCGAGAACGACTTTCCTTTTATTCAGCGCGTACTCCAGAAGCGGCAGGTACTGCTCCTTGGCGCAGACCATAATCCGGCTTTCCTGCTCCGGCTGCGGTTTCAGGATGATGCTGCAAAGGACCGGGATGATGAAGATGGAGAGGAGCAGCGACGCCAATAGCGCGATGGCGACGGTGATGGCGAGGGGGCCGAACATCTTCCCCTCGATCCCCTCCAGGGTCAGGATGGGGATGAAGGTGAGCGCGATGATGAGCTCCCCGAAGATGCTCGGCTTGCGCACCTCCATCACGGCCCTCAGTACGGTTTTAAGCTTCGGCTGCCCCTCCCCCGCCTCGCTCAGGTGTCGCTGCACGTTTTCCACCTGGATGATGGTGGTATCGATGATCATGCCGATGGAGATGGCGAGACCGCCGAGGGACATGAGGTTCGCGGTGATGCCGGTCAGCTTCATCACGATGAAGGTCGCCAGAAGGGACAACGGCAGCGCCATGAGCACCACGATGCTGCCGCGGATGCTGTTCAGGAGAAGATACAGGACCACGAGTACCAGCAAGGCGCCCTCGATGAGCGCCTTGTTCACCGTGGCGACGCTCGCCTTGACGATGTCGCTGCGGTCATAGTACGGCACGAGCTTCACGCCCTCGGGGAGCATGTTGCTCTCGTTGATCTCCTTAACCTTGGCGGCTACCCGGGCCACCACGTCGCGGCTGTTTTCACCGCGGAGCATCATCACGATGCCCCCTACCGCCTCGCCCGAGGCGTCCTTGACGGCGGCACCCATGCGAACGGCCTCGCCGATTCTTACCTGGGCCACGTCGCGCAGGTAGACCGGCGTCCCCCCCTGCGACTTGAGGACGATATGTTCGATGTCCCAGGTGCTCTGGATCAGGCCAACGCCACGCACGATGTACTGGTCGCTGTCGCGTTCCAGCACGTTGCCGCCGACGTTACTGTTGTTGCTACCGATGGCGTCGTGCACGTCGTCCACGGTGACACCGTACTTGATTAATTTGTCAGGGGAAACCACCACCTGGTACTGCTTGAAGTAGCCGCCGAAGGAGTTGATCTCGTTGACGCCCGGGACGCTCTTCAACTGCGGGGAGACCACCCATTCCTGGACGGTGCGCAGATTGGTCAGGTATGCCCGCTTCGCATCCGGGTCCTGCGGCGCCTTTCCTTCAAGCGTGTACTGGTAGATCTCCCCCATGGCGGTACCGATGGGGCCCATGGCCACCTCGACCCCCTTGGGGACCTTTTCCCGCGCCTCGGCCAGCCGCTCGAAGACCAGCTGCCGCGCGAAGTAGATGTCGACGTTGTCCTTGAAGACCACGGTTACGATGGAAAGGCCGAACTTGGTGACGGAGCGGAGCTGCTCGATATCGGGAAGGCCGCGCATCGCCATCTCGATGGGATAGGTGACGTTGCGCTCGATCTCGACCGCCGAGAGCCCGTCCGCATGGCTCACCACCTCGACCTGGATGTTGGTTACATCAGGGAAAGCGTCGATGGGGAGTTTTTGATAGGAATAGAAGCCGAAGACGACGATCACCAGCGCCAGGAAGATGACCATTCCCTTCTGCTTCAGCATGTAAGCAACTGTTCTTTCAAGCATGGGTGCTGGTCTCCTTAGTGGTCGTGTCCCGCGATCTCGCCCTTTAATAACTCTGATTTAAGGACGAAGCCCCCCTTAACGGCCAGCAGTTCGCCTTCCTTGAGACCGGAGAGGACTTCGACCATGCCGCCGGAAGCACGCCCCAGTTCAACCTTGCGCGGCTCGAAAGCGGCGTCCCCTTCGGCGACGAAGACGAGCTTTTTCCCCTCCAGCTCAACGATCGCCCCTTCCGGGACGGCCAGAATCGGCGCAGCATCCGCCGCGGTAGCCAGTTCCACGGTGGCGAACATCTCCGGTTTCAGCTTTCGGCCGGGATTGGCGACCTCGACCCTCGCCTTGATGGTGCGGGTCGTCGGGTCGACGACGTCGGCCAGGTAGGTGATGCGGCCACGGAACTTGGTCTCCGGAAAGGCACTAACGACAACGGTCGCGGCTTGGCCCCGGCGCACCTTGGCCGAATCCTTTTCATGGATGTCGACCAGCACCCAGACCGAGGAGAGATCTGCGATGGTGTAAAGACTCTTGGCGGGGTCGGAGAGTTCGCCCACGATGGCGTGCTTCTCGGTAATGACGCCGCCTATCGGGGCGCGCACCGGGAGGAGCGGTCTTCTGTCCGCCTTCAGGTCCGCCGCCGAAACGCCGTACAGGGCGAGACGCTCCTGATCGGTGTGCAGTTCGGTCTGCACCGTCTTGTAGTCGGTCTCCGCCTGCAGTATCTCCTTTCTTGCCGCGATCTTCTTGTCCACCAGGGCCTTCACACGCTCCATGTTGGACTGGGCCAGGGCGAGCCGGGTCTTGGACTGGTGGTAGCGGCTCAACGCCTCGCCCAGTTCAACGCTGTCAAGGGTCGCCAGCACCTGCCCTGCCCCAACGCTTTCCCCAAGCGACGCCCGCACCGCCACGATCTTGCCGGAAATGCGCGGCGAGACGTGCGCGATCCGGTCGGCATTGGCCTCGACTTTGCCGGTGGCACTGATCACGCCGGGCATCTGTGTTTTCTTGGCGGGAGCCACCGCCACCCCGCTTTGTTTCTGCACCTCGACGGCCATCTTCACGAGCTTTTCGCCATGCTCGTCGTGCCCCTTCCCTTCCTTCCCCTCGGCGTGGCCGCCCTTCTCTTCGGCGTGCCCTGGTTCCGCATGCTCGCCATGTTCGGCCTGTTCGGCACCTCCGGGGGTATTGATGAGACGGTAGGCGACGCCGCCACCGAGTGCTATTGCCAGGACCAACCCGATGATGATTCCCTTCTTGTTCACTGCGCACCTCCGTTGATGTCAGCGGCGACTGCCGATTGAAGTCTATTGAAAGCTACCTCCCTGGCATGCAGGGCGGCGAGGTAGTTGTCGCTGACCTCGAAGTATTTCTTCTGCTCCTCGATCACCGCGACAATGCCGACCTCACCCAGGCGATAGGCCTCCTGCGTCAGTTTTAGGTTCTCGTCGAGCTGACCCAGGATGTTGGAGCGGTACAGGGCCCGTACTTTCTCGGCGTTGACGAGGCTCGCGTGGGCCGTCTCCACCTCGCGTTCCACGTTGGCGACCGCACCCTGGAAACGTACCTCGGCGCTGGAGCGTTTCGCCCGCGCCTCCTGCTGCCCCGCCTTGTTGCTGTCAAAGACCGGGATCGGCATGGAGAGCTTGAGGCCGATGGTGTAGGCAGTTTCCTTCCCCTCGACACCACCGATCTCCATGGACGAGGCGTCGCGACTCACAGCCACCCCGGCGGTGAGATTGGGGATCCCTTCTGCATCGGCGAGTGCGACCTCCGCGTCGCTTTTCCCGAGCGTCGCCTGCAGCGCCTTCAGGTCGGGACGGTTCTGCAGGGCGACCTGCTTCAGGTCAGCCGCCCCCTTGGCCGGAACATCTTTGGCCTCAAAGGCGCCGCTCAAAGCGGGTGATTCACCCGGGGCAAGAGCCATCAGCGTGAAAAGCTTCGCCCTGCTGTCGAGCAGGCCCCGCTGCAGTTCGATCAGGCTCCCCTCGCTGCGGGTCAGTTCGACCTTCACCAGGTACATCTCCAGTTCCGGGATGTCCCCGGCGGCGAGCCGGTCTTCGGCGACCTGGAGCAATTGCCGGTTAAGTTCGATGGCACGCCGCGCCAGGCCCACCCGCTCCTGGGCAAGCAGCACGTCGCAGTAAGCGCCCTGGACCTGCTCCGCGAGCAAGCGCTCGCGATCGGCCAACAGCCAGCGGAAAACCGCCTGATCGCGCTCAGCTACGGCACGACGCTTATTTCGTTTGTCTCCCAGCAGGAACTCTTGCGAGATCCCCAGGGAGAGGTTGTTGTCGTCGCTGCTGCCGGTAAGTGCGCCACTGGCCGCTTCCAGTTCCAGCGTAGGATTGGGGATCACCCCGGCACGAACAGCGGCAGCGTCAAGGACACCGGCTTCTTTGCGCAAGGAGACGAGCTCCGGGTTGCTGTTGAGCGCTGCTGCCACGGCCTGCTGCAGCGAAACCGGCTGAGGCTCGGCAAATACGGGTACGGCTGCCAATAGAGACAGGGCGACGGCCACGGCTAGGCGCGCGCCCCTGAAGGCGGTTGTTGCCAAGAAAAACCTCCTGCATGCGTTTTGGGATAAACGAAGAAAATGGGCAGACCACGGCGCGACTACGCCAGGAGAACGAGCTCCGGCAAAGGACGTACTACGGCCGTGAAAGGGGTGTTAGGCGCGTGACTGCGGGGGAACGAACTTGGAAAGGAAAACTTCGGGTATGAAGGTAAAGCGGTCGAAACTTTGGAGTGCGGCGAAAACAGGATGGTAGCCGAGAGAGAAATGACCAACGCTCAGCGAGACATGGCAGGCGCAGTCACAGCAGAAGTCACAAACGTCATGGCCGGCATCCCCCTGCAAAGGGCAGTCGGGGGTGTCGCAGCCATGGTCGACATGGGAATCGGCCTGCACGCAGTCAGTGACGGCCCCGCAGCGCTCCAGTGCGTGCGCGTTGTCACAGGCTCCACTCAAAAAGGTGCAGAAGATCACTGCGAGCAGCAGGAAAGAGAAAAATTTGATAGGGAATAACTTACGCATGCACTGGCGAAGATAACGAATGAGTACAGAAAGTGTCAAGACAAAAGGGCGAATGCTATTCGCCCCTCTCCTCTGTGTCAAGATGCGGCTCATGCAGTTTGACCGGCGTGCCCCGCCTCATCCTCAGGTTGAGCATCTCCACCATCACCGAGAATGCCATGGCGAAGTAGATGTATCCCTTGGGGATGTGCATCCCGAAGCCCTCTCCAATCAGGGAGACGCCGATCAGGAGCAGGAAGCTCAGTGCCAGCATCTTGATGGTCGGGTGCCGTTCAACGAACGCGCTGATCTTGCCGGAGAAAAGCATCATGAAGCCGACGGCGATTACCACGGCGGCGACCATGATGAAGAGCTGGCTGGCCATGCCGATCGCGGTGATGATGGAGTCGAGCGAGAAGACGATGTCGAGCAGCAGAATCTGCACGATCACCGCGCCGAAGGTGGCGCCGACGCTCGCGGCGTGCACCACCTCTTCCCCTTCGAGTTTCTCGTGGATCTCGATGGTGCTCTTCCAGATCAGGAACAGACCGCCGCTGATGAGGATCAGGTCGCGGCCGGAGATGGCGTTGCCCAGCAGGCTGAACAGCGGCGTGGTGAGCCCCATGAGCCAGGTAAGCGAGAAGAGCAGCGCAATGCGGATGAACATCGCCAGTCCCAGCCCGGTCAGTCTCGCCCTCTCCTGCTGGGCCGGGGGAAGCTTGCTCGCCTGGATAGAGATGAAGATGATGTTGTCGATGCCGAGCACGATCTCCAGTGCGCTCAGGGTAACCAGGGCCATCCAGACCTGCGGGTCGGTGAGCCAGTCCATTGTGTCTCCTCTATATCTAATTTGTGCGTGGGTTCACAGCCGCTGTAGGGGCGAATAATCATTCGCCCCCCTTAGCCGCCCCATGATCTCTCTGGCCATCGCCACCGATCAGGGCACGGTGGCTGGGCGAATAATTATTCGCCCCTACAGCAACGACAACGATGGCGCCAGTTACCTGCGCACCGCCATCTGCTCCAGCCGCGCGATACGCTCCTCCATCGGAGGATGGGTGGAGAAGAGCGCCATCACCCCTCCGCCGGTCAACGGGTTCACGATGAACATGTGCGCCGTGGCGGGACGCGCTTCCTGCATGGGAAGCTGGTGCGAAGCCATGTGCAGTTTCCTGAGCGCGGCGGCAAGCGCGAGCGGACGACCGCAGATCTCGGCGCCGGTGGCGTCGGCCAGGTATTCGCGCGAGCGGGAAACAGCCATCTGGATCAGCATGGCCGCGATGGGAGCGATGATGGCCATGGCGAGCGAGCCGACCAGGCCACCGATGCCGCCCCCCTCCTCATCGTCGCGTCCCCCCCCGAACATGGCGCCCCACTGCAGCATGTTGCCGATCATGGAAATGGCGCCGGCGAAAGTGGCCGCAATGGTGCCGATCAGGATATCGCGGTTTTGCACGTGGGCCAGCTCATGCGCCATCACCCCTTCCAGCTCTTCCGGCGACAGGATGCGCAGGATCCCTTCGGTCGCGGCGACCGCAGCATGCTCCGGGTTGCGCCCGGTGGCGAAGGCGTTGGGGCTGTCGGAAGGGATGATGTAGACCTTGGGCATGGGGAGCCCGGCCCGGGCAGCCAGGTTGCGCACCAGGTTGTAGAACATGGGGTGGTCCTGCGGGCCGATCTCCTGGGCGCCGTACATGCTCAGGACGATCTTGTCGGAGAACCAGTAGGAGAAGAAGTTCATGCCCAGGGCGAGGACGAAGGCCATCATCATGCCGGACCTGCCGCCGAGGGCCTGTCCCATGGCAACCATGAGCACGGTGAGAAGAGCTAACAGGAACGTCGTTTTCAGTCTTTGCATAACATTTACCTCTACGAGAGTTATGTCCCGAAGGACTTGGTTCAACCGAGGGTAAATAAAAAAGACCTTTACCCTAGGCGCAGTTACCAGGATAAAGGTCTTGTTGACAGGTTAACTGTCCCGGCTCCGGGTCTTGCGACCGTATTGACGAAGTCCGGGTCGGCCTTTTCTCTGGCCGATAACTACTCCCCTTTAACGATTTGAAATATAATTTTTCCTATGCCAGTTGTCAAGGGCAATCGCAAACCCAAAAACCTCAAGCAAAGACACAAGACTCAACGCAAAGACGCGGAGCCGCAACGACGCAAAAGTAAAGACTTTTTGGTTTAAACCCGATGCTGACTTTGCGCCTTAGCGGCTTGGCGCCTTTGCGTTAATAGCCTTTCGCTTTTTCCCAAAAAAAAACGGCCCCTGCCGAAGCAGGGGCCGTCGTTACTGCAGGGTCAGGCATTAGTCCATCTTGACGGGTACTTTTGCCTTGAGGACGAACTTGCCGTCCTTGACAGCCAGGAGGCTCAGCGGGCTCTTGATCGGCTCGCGGTTAGCCTGCATGCTGATGGTGCCGGAAACGCCTTCGAACTTCTTGGTCTGTGCCAGAGCGGTTTTGAAGACTTTCGGGTCAACGCTGTTAGCACGTTTCATAGCGTCGGCCAGCAGCATCACAGCGTCGTAGCCCTGGGCGTCGAAGAGGCCCGGAAGCTCGCCGTTGTGCTTGGCTTTGAACGCCTCGATGAACTTGGCGGTAGCGGGTGCTGCCTGCTCGGTGGAGAAGCCCAGAGCGGACATGGAGCCCTCGACAGCCGGGCCGCCCAGCTCGATGAATTTCGGGGAGAACAGGCCGTCGCCGCCGAACATCGGAGCCTTCAGACCCTGCTTGCGGGCCTCTTTCATGATGAGAGCGCCTTCGGTGTAGTAACCGGAGAACAGGATGACATCCGGCTTCTTGCCCTTGATGTTGGTGATCTGGGCGGAGAAGTCCTTGTCGCCGTCTTTCACTTTCTCGTCAGCAACGATCTTGATGGACGGAACCTTGGCGGCTGCGTCGCGGAAGGTCTGGGACAGACCTACGGAGTAGTCGTTGTTGTCGGAGGTGACGATGGCGACTTTCTTGAAGCCGAGGTCTTTCGCGAAGTACTCGATGCAGGCCGGGATGGCGATGGAGTCGAGCAGGGTGTCGCGGAAGATGAAGTCGCCCACTTCGACGACGCCCGGGCCGGTTGCGCCTGCGGAGAGGAGCACCACGCCCGCTTTCTGCGCGATCGGAGCAGCAACCTTGGTGATGCCGGTAGTCGGGTCGCCAACGATGGCGGTGACGTTGTCGCGGGAAATGAACTTCTGGGTTACGGAAGCGCCTTCCTGCTTGTCGCCGCGGTTGTCGGCTTCGACGATCTCGATCTTCTTGCCCTGAACGCCGCCAGCAGCGTTGAGCTCGTCGGCAGCCATCTTCATGCCTTCGAGGGTCGGCTTGCCGAACATGGCCACGTCGCCGGTGAGGGCGCCGAGGAAGCCGATTTTGATGGTGTTGCCAGCCGGTGCTGCAGCCGGAGCTGCGCCTTCTTTGGCCTCTTCTTTCTTCTTGCAGCCGAATGCGCCAACTGCCAGCATCGCTACGAGCAGCAACGCGCTGATCTTTTTAAAGCTCATGCAGACTACCTCCTTGGGTTGATTTATCACATTGTTAGGTCCAGCTTCTGTACGTCAACAGATTCTAATTGTCACTACTCGTTTGTCAAGACAGTGGCACTGATTTTCCCCTCTCCGGCTCTGTTCAAGCCGGAGAGGAAGAAGTATCTGTCTTAGAAGTTGTACTTGACAATGAGTTTGGCATCCCACGGGTTGTCTGCGTCTTCGCCAGCGCTGATGCCTTTGAAGTGATCGCCGAGGAAGAGGTAGCCGGCGCGGGCGCCGAGGGTCACGTTCGCGGTCAGCTTATAGTAAGCTTCTGCGTTGATTTCGGTGCCGAGATATTTGCTGTCGCCGTTGGCGCTACGTGCCTGCAGGTCCTTGGCAACGGCAGCGAAGCCTGCGTTGGCGCTGGCGGAAACCTTGTCGTTGAAGGTGTAGTCGTAGCCGAGGGTACCCATGATGACGCCTTCTTCGTTGTTGTTCACATCGTAGATGATGGCGTTGTCGATGGTGGTCGCGTACTTGTCGCGGCCCAGCATGATCATTTCGGAGTCGTAGAACTGGCCGCCCTCGGTAGCACCGTTATCGGAGGAGGGTACGTAGAAGGCGTTCTTGCCGCCGGAAACGTAGAGGAATTCGGTACGAGCGGTACCGCCGGCAAGCGGCATCTTCGCGCCGACGTTGAAGGCGTAACCTTTGGCGTCACGATCGGTGGTGATGTCGCCGAACTGTTTCACAGCGAAACCGTTCAGAGCAACCGAGCCCACGTTGGCGGCAGCGTTCAGGCCAAGAGTGTGGACTTTGGCATCCGGGTAAACGGTGTAGAAGCCCGGGGTGTGCTGGTCGCGGATGAAGTAGTAGGCCGCACCGACAGATAGGTCTTTGGAGATGTTGTACTTGCCGTCGAGGGAGTACATGTCGAAGGTGTTTTTGCCGAGTACGTCTTCCCCGGCCTTGCCGGCATCAGCGGAGTCATGGAAACGGAAGTAACCGGCTGCGATGCTGGCATTGGAGTATTCGTGGGAGAGAAGCACACCGGCCATGTCGGCGTCGAACAGGATCCCCTTGAAGGAATCGTTGTACGGCATCATACCGATTTTGGCGTTGACCAGCGGGTAGTTCAGGTCGAGGTAGATGTTCTTGGTCTCCATGTTGACGGAGTCGGCACCCAGAGCGCCCCCGGAGCCACGTGCAGCAGAGTTGTCATGTGAGTTGGGAGCATAGGAGCTGTTGCCCCAGAAGTTGTAGTCGAACTCGAACTTGGTGACCAATTTGACGTGATCATCTGCCTTGGCGGTGTAGCCCAGCCGGAAACGCTGTACGAAGTAGTTGGCGGTCGGGGCGTTCTTCTCGATGAGGTTGGTACCTGCGAAGTTGCCAACATCGAAGAACGTGGTGAATGCGCCGCTGAACTGGTTCTCGAGAGCGAGAGCGGAGCTTGCGGATGCTGCGGTGAGTGCGGTTGCGATGGCTACTACTAACAGCTTCTTGTTGCTTTTTTTCATACTGCCTCCTCGTTGTGTAGTAATTGCATTACAGCATTTTTAAACTGTGTTGCCCGGTAAAACTGAGAAGAACCCTATCCCCCCTTTCATTGCAATGAATGAGAAACCCCGGATACAGAACTGGCCCCTACCGACGCAGGGGCCAGGGATAAATTACAATATCTGGCTCAAAAACAACTTGGCGCGCTCGTGCGTGGGCGCGGTGAAGAAGTGCTCTGGAGTCCCCTCCTCCACGATGCGACCCGCGTCCATGAAAATGACGCGATCGGCCACCTCGCGAGCGAAGCCCATCTCGTGCGTGACCACGGCCATGGTCATGCCGTCCTTGGCGAGATCCTTCATGACGTCGAGCACCTCCCCGATCATCTCGGGGTCGAGGGCGGAGGTCGGCTCATCGAACAGCATGAGCTTCGGATCCATGGCGAGCGAGCGGGCGATGGCCACGCGCTGCTGCTGACCGCCGGAAAGCTTGCCCGGGTACGACTTCGCCTTGGCAGCAAGGCCCACGCGCTCCAGAAGCGCCATTGCCTTCTCCTCGGCCTCCTGCTTCGAGCGCTTGCGCACCACGATCTGGGCGAGCGTCAGGTTCTCCAGCACGGTCTTGTGAGGAAAGAGGTTGAAGGACTGGAACACCATGCCCACTTCCTCGCGAACCTTGGTGATGTCGGTCTTCGGGTCGTAAAGGTCCATGCCGTCGACCACGATGGTGCCGCGGTCAATCTCCTCGAGCCTGTTGATCGAGCGCAGCAGCGTCGACTTGCCGGAACCGGAAGGCCCGATGATGACCACCTTCTCGCCGTCGTAAACATCCAGGGAGACCCGGTCCAGGGCCCGGAAGGAGCCGTAGACCTTGATGATCTCCTTCGCCTCTACCATTTTCCTGCGGCTATTTGTTGACACTGACACGCTCCTCCATTACGCCGATGATCTTCGAGAAGAACAAGGTGATGATCAGGTAGATCAGCGCGATGACCGTGTAGGTCTCAAAATAGGTGAAGGATTCGGAGGCGTACTCGCGGCCGCGACGCAAAAGGTCGGCGACAGCGATGATGGAGACCAGGGAGGAATCCTTCAAAAGAGCAATGAACTCGTTGCCAACCGGCGGGAGGATCACCTTCACCGCCTGCGGCAGGATGACGTGGATCATGGTCTGTCGGCCGTTCATCCCCAGGGAAAGGGCGGCCTCGCGCTGTCCCTTGGCGATGGACTCGATCCCGGCGCGCACCACTTCGCCCATGTAGGCGCCATAGCAGACGGCCATGGCGATTATGGCGGAAAGGATGGCCGGAACCTTAACAATGGTGCCGAGCGCGTAGTAGATGTAGAAGATCTGCACCAGAAGCGGAATGCCGCGGATGACCTCCACGTACAGGGAGGCGACGCCATTGAAGAACCGGTTCTTGGAGATCCGGCCCAGGCCGGTGATCAGGCCGATGACGATGGCCAGGAGTATCGCCCCGAGGGTCACCTGGAAGGTTACCGCGATGCCGTCGGGAACGAACTTGAGAATGTTGAGGTACGGGTCCGGCCTGCTCCAGACCAGGTAGGCAATGGTGCCGATGGCGCCAAAGAACGCTATGCGCCAGGCGGTGAACAGGCCGCGGTCGCTTTTACGGGGAATGGCGGCGCCGTCCCCTACATCGATGATCTGCTTCTTTGCTTCAGTACTCATGCTTTCTTGTGACCGTCCCGGGCCGGTGTACCGGCTTTTGTTGATGCACCGCTATACTGCGGTTTCTGTTTAAAGAAAGCTCCTGCAGAATCGGTTACTACTGTCGGGTAGTGTTCCGTTCTGCAGGAGCTTTGAGGTGTTACTTAAGCTGCCACTTCTTCTTGAGCTGTACGTCGATCTTCTTCTTCTGAACCGCCGCGATCCCCTTGTTCAACTGGGCCACCAGTTCCTTGTTCCCTTTCTTGACCACGATGCCATAGGCCTCCTTGGTGAAGGACTTGCCCACGATCTTGAACTTGGAGCTGTACTCCTTCTTCTGCAGGGCGTAGGTGATGGCGGTCGGCTCGTCGCAGACGACACCGGCGATGCGGCCGGCAGCCATGTCCTCGAAAGCAAGACCGACTTCGTCGTAGGTTTTCAGCTCGACGCCGGCAACCTTCTTGACCTCCATGGCGCCGGTGGTGCCGATCTGGGCGCCGATCTTCTTGCCCTTCAGGTCGGCGATCTTGGTCCCCTTCTCAGCCTTGGGTACCACGAGGATCTGGCCGATCTGGACGTACGGGTTGGTGAAGTCGTACTTGGCCTGGCGCTCCGGGGTGATGGTGACCGAGGAGATGATGGCGTCGTACTGGCCAGCTTCAACGCCGGCGAAGATACCGTCCCAAGCGGTGTTCTTGAAGGTGACCTGCAGGCCGGCCTCTTTGGCGACCGCGGTCATGAAGTCGATGTCGAAACCGACGATCTTCTTGTTGGCGTCAACGAACTCCATCGGCGGCCAGGTTGCGTCGGACGCAACGGTGATCGCCTTCGGTGCGGCGAAAGCCGCGGACACAAAACAGAGTCCCAAAGCCAAAACTGCAGTCAGAGTACGAAGTGCTTTCATGCTTCCTCCCTAAATTGTCTTTAATATTAAACGGCATACACCATTTAGCTTACCGCCGCATACTTTTAAAGCTATTCCACCCTCTTGTCAACCACTTATTAATTTGGCGTTGCGCTCGTTTTAAGCTCATGTTAACTTGTCTTACCACAATTTAGTGAATTCAAGGTTTTATGAGGTCAAAATTACTTTGGGATCTATGAAAAAATTTCGTGCGGGTATACTTCTTTTGATAACGACGTTCTTCTGGGGCGTAACTTTCACTGTGGTGAAAGATGCCATCAGCAAGGTGGACGTATTCGTTTTCCTATCTCAAAGATTTCTAATTGCAGCTGCAATCATGCTCCCCATAGCTTTAACACGGACTAATAGAATAAAAATTAAGCTGTTCACACACGGAACTATTCTTGGAATATTCTTATTTGCTTCCTACGCCTTCCAGACCGTCGCCTTGAAGTACACGAGCGCCTCGAACACCGGCTTTTTGACCGGCCTGAGCGTTTTACTGGTGCCGCTGTTCGGTGCCGCCATCTTCCGGCACTCCGTAGGAACCGGAATCAGGTGGGGTGTGGGGCTTGCCACTCCGGGACTCTTCCTGCTGTGCACCGACGGCAGCTTGAGTTTCAACGTTGGCGACATCCTGGGGGCGATATGCGGGGCGTGCGTCGCGCTGCATCTCCTCTACACCAGCCATTTCACCCGCCACGCCGACAGCGACGTCTATCTCCTCACCACGTTGCAGCTTTCGGTGGTCGGCGTACTGAGCCTCGCCTCGGCGTCGCTGCGCGGCCAGGAGGTTTTCGTCTGGCACCCTGAATTGCTCTGGACCCTGGTGGTCTGCGTGCTGATAGCCACCATCTTCGCCTTCCTGGTGCAGACCACGATGCAGAAGTGGATCAGCCCGGCGCATACGGCGCTCATATTCTGCACCGAGCCCGTTTTCGCCGCCGCCTACGCCTACAACGCCGCCGGCGAGCGACTGGGCGCTCTCGGGTTCCTGGGCGCGGCACTGATCCTCGCAGGCATGGTTGTTTCTGAACTGCTCCCTGACGGGCCCCAGGATACCGAGGGCGTGACCGTCGCCGCCGAGGGGTGATGCTCACTTATCGGTTGACACCGGTTTCGCCTTATAATAATTTTTTCGATCGGACCACACCATCCTAAGACGCACGAGCGGCGACGCCGCCGCGCCAGAAGGGGAAGCGATGATAAACACGGGAGACCACAGCGAGCTCAAGCACCATTTCGCCAGCGACAACTACGCGGGGATCTGCGCAGAGGCATGGCAGGCGATGGCGGAAGCCAACAGCGGGCTGGCCAGTTCCTACGGCGACGACCGCTGGACCGCCCAGGCGTGTGAGAAGATCCGCGAGGTTTTCGAGACCGACTGCGAGGTTTTCTTCGTCTTCAACGGCACAGCGGCCAATTCGCTGGCGCTCGCCTCGCTGTGCCAGTCCTACCACTCCATCGTCTGCCACGAGATGGCGCATATCGAGACCGACGAGTGCGGCGCCTCCGAATTTTTTTCCAACGGCACCAAGGTGCTTTTGGTCCCGGGCGACAACGGCAAGATCAATCTCGATGCCGTCGAACACACCATCACCAAGCGTAGCGACATTCATTACCCCAAGGCTCGTGCATTGAGCATCACCCAGGCCACCGAGCTCGGCACCCTGTACTCCGTGTCTGAACTCCAGGCGATCGGGGAACTGGCGAAGAGGTTCGACCTGCGGGTGCACATGGACGGTGCGCGTTTCGCCAACGCGGTGGCCGCCCTGAACGTCGCGCCCAAGGAGATCAGCTGGCAGGCTGGCGTCGACGTCCTCACCTTCGGCGGGACCAAGAACGGCTTTGCCGTTGGTGAAGCCGTGGTCTTTTTCAACAAGGAGCTGGCCTACGAGTTCGATTACCGCTGCAAGCAGGCCGGTCAGTTGGCCTCAAAGATGCGCTTTCTCACGGCGCCCTGGATCGGCATGCTGGAAAGCGGCGCCTGGCTCAGAAACGCGGCCCACGCCAACAGCTGCGCGCGTCTCTTGGCCAACGAGATCAAGAAGATACCGCAGGTCCGCATCATGTTCGAAAGCCAGGCCAACTCCGTATTCCTGGAGATGGCACCGGAAGCGCTGGAGGCGTTGAGGGGTCGCGGCTGGCACTTCTACACCTTCATCGGCTCGGGCGGCGCCCGCTTCATGTGCTCCTGGGACACCAAGGTGGACGAGGTCGCCAACCTGGTAGCCGATATCAAGGCAGTGGTTTAAAAAGGGCAATTGACCATAGACGACGCAAAGAAGGGGCGCTGACTGCAATCAGCGCCCCTTCTTCATTCAGCTCGCGGCCCCTCCGCCCCCCATCTCGGCGAAACATGCACGCATGTCGGGGAAACATGCGTACTTTTCGCGGAAGCATGCATGCATTTCGGTAAAAGATGTATGTTTTCCACAAGAACATGTATGTTTCTCACAAAAACACATATGTTTTTCATCAAAACATGTGTGTTTCTTATCAAAACATGCACGTTTTTCATCAAAACATGTGTGTTTCTTACCAAAACTATGTATGTTTCCATCAAAACATGCACGTTTTTCATCAAAACATGTGTGTTTCTTACCAAAACTATGTATGTTTCCATCAAAACATGCACGCATTTTGGTGAAACATGCACGCATGCAGGCCAAACGTGCTGACATGCCGGGGAAATGCGCGGACGAGCTTACTCCCACCGTTCCAACTGCTGAGCCTTGGTGAAGTAGCTCCGGTAGCCCTGCATGACGATGAGATAGGCGGTGATGGCGACGGCACCGGTGATGGCGCACATGATGGCGACCTGGTAGCGAACGGCGACCATCGGCTCGGTGCCGGAGAGGATCTGACCGGTCATCATGCCGGGCAGGGAGACGATCCCCATGGCGGCCATGGTGTTGGCGGTCGGCATGATGGCGGCACGGAAGGCGTTTCGTAGCGCCGGCTTCGCCGCCTGGCGCGCGCTCGCCCCCAGGCAGAGCGCGGTCTCTATCTCCTCGCGCCGCTCACGCATCTCCGCCCCAAGGCGCTCGGCGGCGAGGCTTGCGGCATTCATGGAGTTGCCGATGATCATCCCCGCCAGGGGGATCAGGTAACGCGGGTCGTACCAGGGGGAATAGTGCACCACCAGCGAACAGAAGACGAACGTGACGCCCCCGCAGCCGATCAGGAGCGCCGTCCCCACCACCTGGTAGAAGCGCGGCATCTTCCGTTTGATGCGCGCACCGATCACCTGGAGCGAGAAGCCGCCCATGACGAGCAGGATAGCCAGCACCGGCAGCGGGTGCCGCACGGCGAAGATGAAATGAAGCAGGTACCCAACCGCGAGCAACTGGAACACCATCCGCAGCGAAGCCCAGAGCATCTGCCCTTCCTGGCCGATCCGCTTCAGCTTGGCGAGCCCGATCGCAACCAGAACCAGGCTGTAGGCGACGACGAGGTCGAGAATGCCGAGATTGACCAAGCCCTGATTGTCCATCACCCCTCCCCGTCCGAAGGTTCGGATAGGAACATCTTCAACTCTGTGGTGGCCGGGTGCGCCAGCAATTCGGCTCCCCTCCCCTGCTCCAGGATCCGCCCCGCTTCCAGGTAGAAGCAGTAGTCGGCCACCTTTTCGGTCAGGCGCAGATCGTGAGTCACCATGATCATGGTGAGGTTTCGGCCGTGGCAGATCTCGCGCAGGGTGGCGGCGAGTTCGTCGGAGGTCCTGCGGTCCAGCGCGCTGGTCGGTTCGTCCAGCAGTAACACCTGGGGCTTGGTGATCAGGGCTCGCGCCACGCCGACACGCTGCTGCTGTCCAAGTGACAGGGAGCGTGCGTCCCGTTGCAGCAGTTCACGGTCCAGCCGCGCCAGGGTGAGTACCTCGGCAACCGCAGCGCTTTCTGCGGCAGGTGGTACCTCGTGCCGGTAGCGGAAGGGCATCTGCAGGTTATCGAGGACCGTCCCCTCGAACATGAAGGGCTTCTGCGGCACCAGCGCCACCAGCCGGCGCATTTGAAGCGGGTCCATGGTGGCGATGTCGGTGCCGCCAACGGATATCCGTCCGCCGCTCGGCTCGGTGAGCCGGTTGATCAGCCGGATCAGCGTACTCTTCCCGCCTCCCGACGGCCCGATGATGGCGGTTATCTCCCCCGCCTTGGCGGTGAAGGAGATGCCATCCAGCAACGTGACGCTGGCGCCATCGGCGCCGCGTCCTAAAAAGGAGACATCATCAACCGTGACCATGTCTGTGTGTGCCTCCCCAAAAAATGTGCCTCTTCGGCTGACACGGAATCCGACGCTAGCCGATCGACGCCAGCTCCAGCCGCCCACCCCAACGCAGCATCAGCTCTCCACGTAGTCTCTCATGCCCCGGCTGGCCCAGTTCCGGATCCTTCTCGACCAGGGCGAAGGCATCCTTGCGCGCCTGCTCCAGGACGCCCCCGTCGCGCAGGATGTCGGCAACGCGCAACTCCGGCAGGCCCGCCTGCCGTGTACCGAGGAAGTCGCCCGGTCCGCGGATCTGCAGGTCCGCCTCGGCGATGACGAAGCCGTCCGAGCTTTTCACCATCACCTCCAGCCGCTTCTGGCCATCCTCGGAGAGCCTGTCGCCTGCCAGGAGGATGCAGCGCGAGCGTTCGCTGCCGCGCCCTACCCTGCCGCGCAACTGGTGCAACTGGGAGAGCCCGAAGCGCTCCGCGTGCTCGATCACCATGACCGTGGCGTTGGGGACGTCGATGCCGACCTCGATGACGGTGGTGGAGACCAGGATGTCGGTCTCCCCCGCCTTGAACCCCTTCATCACCGCTTCCTTCTCGGCTGCACTCATCCTGCCGTGCAGCACGGCCACGCGCAGGTCCGGGAAAACCTCCTGGGCCAGGTGCTCCGCCATCTGTACCGCCGCCTTCAGGTCGATCTTCTCCGACTCCTCGACCAGCGGGTAGATGACGTAGGCCTGCCTTCCCTTCCCCACCTCCTCGCGTACCAGCGCATAGATCTCGCGGCGGCGCGACTCGCGCACCATGCGGGTCTCGATGGGGGTCCGGCCCGGCGGCAGTTCGTCGATCACCGACAGGGAGAGGTCGCCGAAAACGGTCATGGACAGGGTGCGCGGGATCGGGGTCGCGGTCATGACCAGGATGTCCGGGTTGGCTCCCTTCTTCTTCAAAAGGGCACGCTGCACCACGCCGAAGCGGTGCTGTTCGTCAATGATGCCCAAGCCCAGGCGGTTGAACTCGACCTTATCCTGGATCATGGCGTGGGTCCCGACCACGATGCGGGTCTCCCCGGACGCGATCCTCTCCAGGGTGTCGTTCTTCCCCTTGATGCTGGCGGTCAAAAGCGCAACCGTGATGCCGAGCTTCTCGCAGTAGCCGTGGATATTCAGGTAGTGCTGCTCTGCCAACAGTTCCGTCGGCGCCATGATGGCTACCTGGTAGTCGTTTTCCACGCAGATGAGCGCGGCCATGAGGGCCACCAGCGTCTTGCCGCAGCCGACGTCCCCCTGCACCAGGCGGTGCATCGGGTGCGGCGCGATCATGTCCTCCTTTATCTCGGAGAGGACCCGCTTCTGCGCGCCGGTCAGGCTGAAAGGGAGCAGTTTGAGCAGCTCCTTGGTGTAGCGATGACTTACCTGGAAGCTGATGCCGTCCTCGAGCGCGATGCCGCGCTTCTTCATGGCCAGCCCAAGCTGCAGGAAGAACAGTTCGTCGAAGGCGAGTGAGCGGTGGGCTGACGAGCGCCCGCTGTTGAGATCGGCAAGGTTGCTCGCGGGGTCGGGCTGGTGCGCTTCCCTGAGCGCTACCGGGAGGCTCAGGAGATGATGCCGGCGCAAGAGCTCTTCCGGGAGCGCCTCCTTCACGTACCGGCTGTAGCGCGGCACCGTGTCACGCATGATGCGGCGCATGACCTTCTGGCTCACCCCCTCGGTGAGCGGGTACACAGGAAGGATCCTGCCGAAGTTCTCGGGATCCCGTGCCATGACCTCTTCGATCCCCTCCCCTTCGCCGGCCCACTCCACCTCGGGGTGGTGCATCTCGCGCTGGAACCCGAACTGGGCCACGTCGCCGATGAAGATGCCGCGGCGGCCGGGGGTGAACTGCTTCTTCAGGAACTGGGGATGGAAGTGAAACCACTTGAGCGGCAGGCTCCCGGTCTCGTCCCTGACGATGGCCTCGAAGTAGCGCCGCCCCCCCTTGGTGACCTGTGCCTCGGCGGAAACCACCGTGGCGAAGAAGGCCTCGGAGTTGCCGGGGCGCAGTTCCGCGATGCGCTTCAACTGGCGCCGGTCCTCGTAACGGTTGGGGAGGAGGAACAGGGCATCCTCGACGGTAGCGATCCCCCTTTTGGACAGAAGATCGGCAAGCTTGGGCCCCACCCCCTTGATGGCGGTCATCGGGGTCTTCAGTTCTTCGGGGACTAAAACGATGGAGGCTGCTGCGGGCTTGACTGGCTTAACGGGTTTGGCGGGCTTGGCCGGGACGTGCCTGGCAACGCGGAGGGCGCCGTCGACGATCTCGACGCTGACCTGATCGCCGGGAGCGAGCTTCAGGCAATCCCTGAGCTGTTCCGGAAGCTTGAGCGACCCGTCTGGCGCGAGCGTTATGATTGGCATGGAAGGAAAAGAAAGGCGCCCGGAACAAGCTCCGGGCGCCGGTCGTGTTATTCGAAGATCTTGTTGAGGTCGGCGACGATGTCGTCCACGCTGATGCCGTGGGCGGCGCAGCCCTGCTCGAGGGACTCGTTCTGAGCGCCCATGCAGCCGATGCAGCCGAGGTTGTATTTAGCGAGCACCTTGACGACGTCCGGGTGCATCCTCATCACTGCGGCAAAAGTCATGTCCTTGGTTACCTGAGCCATGTAAATCCTCCTGGTCACGCGCTGGCGCGCATGTTGGTTGTGGTGCGAATCGGGTGTGTGCTGCTGCTACTCGTAGCGGATCTCGATGATCTCGTATTCCTTCATCCCGGAGGGAACGCTGACGCGGACGGTGTCATCCAGCTTGTGCCCGATGAGCGCCTTGCCCACCGGCGAGGTGCAGGAGATCTTGCCCAGCTTGATGTCAGCCTCGTCCTCACCGACGATCTTGTAGGTGATCTCTTCCTCGGTCGCGGTATCGTACACGGTGACCGTGGCGCCGAAAACCACCTTGTCAGGCTTCAAGTTGGAGAGGTCGACCACGTAGGCCCTCGCCAGTTTGTCCTGCAGCTCCAGTATGCGCCCCTCGATGAAACCCTGACGGTTCTTGGCCGCATCGTACTCCGCATTTTCAGAGAGATCGCCGTGTGCCCTGGCCTCTGCGATATCCTGGATTACCTTGGGGCGCTCTTCCTTAATCAGGCGTTTGAGGTCCTCCTGGAGGGCCTCGTAACTCTCCTTGGTCAATGGAACTGTCTGAGACATCGTATTTTGCTCCTTGATGAACTTATAGGGGGGCCTGGAGGCCCCCCGCTGTGCTGCATGTGCTGGATTTGGAAAGGGAGCGCCTTGTGCGGCGCTCCCCGGTCGGTTACTTCAGGTATTCCTGGATGGACTTCACTTCCAGCTTGGACTGCGACGTGGCGATGATGCCGTCGACCGCGGCACGCGCCCCCGATGCCGTCGTGTAGTAGGCAACGTTGTGGATCAGGGTGTTCCTGCGGATCGAGTAGGAGTCCGCCACGGCTTGTGCCCCGTGGGTGGTGTTGATCACCATGCAGATCTCGTTGTTCTTGATCGCGTCCACGATGTGGGGGCGCCCTTCGAGCACCTTGTTGACCACCTGGACCGGAATCCCCTTTTCCTGCAGGTAGCTCGCCGTACCGCGCGTGGCAACCAATTCGAAGCCCTGATCATACAGTCTTTTTGCCGCGCTGACAATATGTTTTTTGTCCAAGTCTTTCACTGATATGAAGACCTTACCGGTGGTCGGCAGCTTCACGTTGGCGCCCATCTGGGCCTTGGCGTAGGCCTTGGCGAAGGTGTCGCCGATGCCCATGACCTCTCCGGTCGACTTCATCTCCGGTCCGAGGATGGTGTCGACGCCAGGGAACTTGGCGAACGGGAACACCGACTCTTTCACCGAGATGTGCTCGGGGATGATCTCCTCGGTGACACCGAGTTCGGTGAGGGACTTGCCGGCCATGACGCGCGCCGCGATCTTCGCCAGCGGCCTGCCGGTCGCCTTGGAGACGAAGGGGGAGGTACGCGAGGCGCGCGGGTTCACCTCGATGATGTAGATGTCGTTGTCCTTCACCGCGTACTGAACGTTCATCAGGCCCTTGACGTTCAGCTCCAGCGCCATCACCTTGGTCTGGCGCCTGATCTCCTCGACGATCTCCTGGGAGATGGAGTACGGCGGCAGCGAGCAGGCCGAGTCGCCGGAGTGAATGCCCGCCTCCTCGATGTGCTCCATGATGCCGCCGATGACGGCGATGTTACCGTCGCACAGGGCGTCCACGTCGATCTCGATGGCCTCGTCGAGGAACTTGTCGATCAGAATCGGGTGCTCCGGGGAAGCCTGCACCGCGGTGTGCATGTAACGGCGCAGGTTATCGACGTCGTACACGATCTCCATGGCGCGACCGCCCAGGACGTAGGAAGGACGAACCACCACGGGGTAGCCGATGCGGTCGGCGACGGCCTCGGCCTCCTCGAAGGAGCGGGCGGTGCCGTTCTCGGGCTGGCGCAGACCCAGCTTCTGCAGCATCTCCTGGAAACGCTCGCGGTCCTCGGCACGGTCGATGGCGTCCGGCGAGGTGCCGATGATGGGCACGCCAGCTTTCTCAAGGGCGACGGCAAGTTTGAGCGGGGTCTGGCCGCCGAACTGCACGATGACGCCGGTCGGCTTCTCGACGTCCACGATGTTGAGCACGTCCTCCAGGGTGAGCGGCTCGAAGTAGAGGCGATCGGAGGTGTCGTAGTCGGTGGAGACGGTCTCCGGGTTGCAGTTGACCATGATGGTCTCGTAGCCGTCCTCGGAGAGAGCGAAGACGCCGTGCACGCAGCAGTAGTCGAACTCGATCCCCTGGCCGATACGGTTGGGTCCGCCGCCCAGGATGATGATCTTCTTGCGATCGGTCGGCTCCGCCTCGCACTCCTCCTCATAGGTCGAGTAGAGATACGGGGTGTGGGCCACGAACTCGGCGGCGCAGGTGTCCACCCGCTTGAACACCGGCTTAACACCGACGGAAAGACGCAGCTCGCGCACCTCCCCTTCCGTGATCTTCCAGATCTGGGCCAGGTACTTGTCGGAGAAGCCGTAGCGCTTCGCCTCCCAGAGGGTGTCGCGCAACACTTCGCCGCCAGCCTTCAGGTCGGCCTCTTTCAGGCATTCCTCCATCTCGATGATCTGGCGGATGTTGTGCAGGAACCAGGGATCGATGGCGGTGAGGGCGTAGATCTCCTCGACGGTCATGCCGCAGCGGAAGGCGTCGCCGACGTACCAGAGGCGGTCGCAGTTGGGGGTTCTGAGCTTGTCCAGAAGGAGGTTGCGCTCCTTCTCGGTAAGCGCCCGGCGGGTGTCGCCGCCCACGCCGAAGAAGCGGGACTCGAAGCCGCAGGAACCGATCTCCAGCGAGCGGAGCGCCTTCTGGAAGCTCTCCTTGAAGGTGCGGCCGATGGACATCACCTCGCCCACCGACTTCATCTGGGTGGTGAGGGTCGCGTCGGCAGCCGGGAACTTCTCGAAGGTGAAGCGCGGGATCTTGGTCACCACGTAGTCGATGGTCGGCTCGAAGCAGGCCGGCGTTTCCTTGGTGATATCGTTGGTGATCTCGTCCAGGGTGTAGCCGACGGCGAGCTTGGCGGCGATCTTGGCGATCGGGAAGCCGGTCGCCTTCGAGGCGAGCGCCGAAGAGCGGGAAACGCGCGGGTTCATCTCGATGACGATGAGGCGGCCGTTTTTCGGGTTGATGCCGAACTGGATGTTGGAGCCGCCGGTGTCGACGCCGATCTCGCGGATGATCTTCAAGGAGGCGTCGCGCAGGATCTGGTATTCCTTGTCGGTCAGGGTCTGCGCCGGTGCCACGGTGATGGAGTCGCCGGTGTGCACGCCCATGGCGTCGAAGTTCTCGATGGAGCAGATGATGACGACGTTGTCGGCCGTGTCGCGCATCACCTCGAGCTCGTACTCCTTCCAGCCGATCAGGGACTCCTCGACCAGGATCTCGTCGGTCGGGGAAGCCTCGATGCCCGCCATGGACATGCGCTCGTATTCTTCCATGTTGTAGGCGATGCCGCCGCCGGTGCCCCCCAGGGTGAAGGAGGGGCGGATGATGGCCGGGAAGCCGACGTACTTGATGACTTCCATGGATTCCTGGTAGTTATGCGCCAGACCGGACCTCGGGATATCGAGGCCGATCCTGACCATCGCCTCCTTGAACAGGGTGCGGTCCTCGGCCTTCTTGATGGCCGGAAGCTTCGCGCCGATCAGTTCCACCCCGAATTTTTCCAGGGTGCCGTTCTCGGCCACCGCCACCGCCGTGTTCAGCGCGGTCTGGCCGCCCAGGGTCGGCAGCACCGCGTCCGGACGCTCCTTCTCGATGATCCTGGCCAGGACCTCCGGGGTGACCGGCTCGATGTAGGTGGCGTCGGCGAAGTCCGGGTCGGTCATGATGGTCGCCGGGTTCGAGTTGAGGAGGACTACCTGGTATCCCTCCTCCTTGAGGGCCTTGCAGGCCTGGGTGCCGGAGTAGTCGAACTCGCACGCCTGGCCGATGACGATCGGGCCCGCGCCGATGATGAGGATCTTCTTGATGTCTGTGCGTTTAGGCATTGTAAATCACTCCATTTACTCTTTATTAAACACGTTCCGTCGAAAGCGAATCTTTAAAGGCGGGCGAATGATTATTCGCCCCTACAGGGTGCCGGGGTCCCCTTGCGGAGAATCATGTTGCGTCTGCAGGTCAGGTCATTGTAAGGGCGAATGATTATTCGCCCCTACAGGGTGCCGGAGTCCCCTTGCGGAGAATCATGTTGCGTCTGCAGGTCAGGTCATTGTAAGGGCGAATGATTATTCGCCCCTACAGGGTGCCGGGTCCCTTGGCGGAGAACAATGATGCGTCTGCAGGTCAGGTCGTTGTAAGGGCGAATGATTATTCGCCCCTACAGGGTGCCGAGGTCCCCTTGCGGAGAATCATGATGCGTCTGCAGGTCAGGTCGTTGTAGGGGCGAATAATCATTCGCCCAAAGGTTCTTCCTGCACCCACCCGTTTTCCAACTCCAGCTCTTCCAGCGCCTCTACCGCCTCGGCGTACTCTGCGCTGGTGATCCTTCTTTCAATCCCAGGCGTCTGCGCGGCGGCGTGGGCCGGGAAATACTGGCTCATCAAAGCAATGTGCGTTTCCGTCCCAAGGTTTTCAGCAATCCAGGCCAGCGTCTCCGGGCTCCCCGCCTGCCCCTGTGGCAGAACCAGGTGCCTGACGATCAAGCCGCGCACGCCGATGCCGTTCTCGTCGCACTCAAGATGTCCAACCTGCCTCAGCATCTCCGGCAGCGCCTTCCGGTTCACCTCGGTGTAACCCTTGGCGCCGGAGAGCTTTACGGCGACATCGTTGCAGCAGTACTTCATGTCGGGCAGGTAGATATCCACCACGCCATCCAGCAGGGCCAGGGTCTCCAGGCTTTCGTACCCGCTCGTGTTCCACACGATGGGGATGCGGAACCCCTTGCGGATGGCGAGGTAAAGAGCGGCCAGGATCTGCGGCGTGAAGTGGGTCGGCGTGACGAAGTTTATGTTGTGCACGCCCTTTTTCTGCAGCCCCACCATCTTGTCCGCCAACTGCCCCACCGTCAGGTCGGTGCCGTTTCTCAGTTGGCTGATCGGGAAGTTCTGACAGAACTTGCAGTTCAGGGTGCATCCCGACAGGAAGATGGTGCCGGACCCCTTGGTGCCGGAGATGGGCGGTTCCTCGCCGCGGTGCACGTTGGCGGAGGCGATGCGCACCTCTTTGCCGCTTTCGCACAGCCCCGTCTCCCCAGCCATCCGGTTCACACCGCAGGCATGGGGGCAGAGGTCGCAGGCGGTGAGGCGTGCGTAGGCCATCTTGATGCGTCGGGACAGCTCGCCGGTTTCGTAAAGCTCTAGATATTTCATCTACCTACTGCCACGTCCTTCAACTTATCACCGAACTGCTTCCCCCTCCCTACCCCTCCCCCTCCGGGGGCGGGAACACTGCAGCTCACCGCGGGAGTGACGTTAGCTCCTCCCCCCGGAGGGGGGAGGCTGGGAGGGGGGAAGGTCTATTACCCTTTATGCTTCTCCATCAACTCCACGAACCTGTCGAACAGGTAGTGCGAGTCGTGCGGACCGGGGGACGCCTCGGGGTGGTGCTGCACCGAGAAGATGGGGAGCGTCTTGTGCGCCATACCCTCGACGGTCTGGTCGTTCAGGTTCTCGTGGGCGAGGCCCGCCACGTTGGAGAGCGACAGGATGTCGACCGAGAAGCCGTGATTCTGGGCGGTGATCTCGACCTTCCTGGTGGCGATGTCCATGACCGGGAGGTTCGAGCCATGGTTGCCGAACTTCAGCTTGATGGTGCGGCCGCCCAGGGCGAGCCCCAGGAGCTGGTGGCCGAGGCAGATGCCGAAGATCGGCTTCTTGCCGACGAACTTCTTGATGTTCTCGATGACTTCCTTCATCGGCTCCGGGTCGCCCGGGCCGTTGGAGAGGAAGATGCCGTCCGGATTCATGGCAAGCGCGGATTCGGCCGGGAAGGTGGCCGGCACCACGGTCACATCGCAGCCCGCGGAGACCAGGCAGCGCAGGATGTTCAGCTTGATGCCGAAGTCGTAGGCGACCACCTTGTACTTGAGATCCCTCTTGTCGACTTCCGGGTAGCCGGTCTGCAGGTCCCAAAGCCCCTGGGTCCAGTGGTAGGGGGCGGAGCAGGTGACGCCGGTGGCGAGGTCCAGGCCGCTCATGGACGGGATGGCGCGGGCCTTTCTGACCAGGCTCTCCGGATCGAAATCGATGGTGGAGATGATGCCGTTCTGTGCCCCCTTGTCGCGCAGGTGCCGGGTCAGGGCGCGGGTGTCGATCCCCTGGATGCCAACCACGCCGTTCTCCTTGAGGTAGGCGTCCAGGCTCATGGTGGCGCGGTAGTTGGAGTAGCAATCAAGGTACTCGCGCACGATGAAACCGGAGAGGTAGAGCTGGTTGCTCTCGATGTCCTCCGGATTGATCCCGGTATTGCCGATCTGGGTATAGGTCATGGTGACCATCTGCCCCTTGTACGAGGGGTCGGTGAGCACTTCCTGGTATCCCGACATGGCGGTGTTGAACACCACCTCGCCGCTGGTTTCGCCCGTTGCACCGAAGGCCTTCCCTTTAAAAATCCGGCCGTCCGCCAGAGCCAGCACTGCTTTCATGTATCTTCTCCCGAATCCGTTATATTTCTGCCGCGCAGTGAGCGCGATATTGCGACCTATGCCTTGTCGCCCATCGGCAACTGTAGGGGCGAATAATCATTCACCCCCCTTCTCTTGCATCTCTGACCGACTAGCCATGGGCGATGGCGAGGCACCGGTGGTTGGGCGAATAATTATTCGCCCCTACAGCGCCTCGCACTCGCGAACTTACGCCTGGTACACCACCTGTCCCTTGACCACGGTGTACGCCGCCTTCCCCTTCATCTTCCACCCCAGGAACGGCGAGTTCTTCGACTTCGATTCCAGCTTGTCCGCTTCTACCTGCCACTCCTTGCCAGGATCGATGACGGTGACGTCGCCGACCGCGCCGACCCTCAGGGTGCCGCGATCGATCCCGAGGATCTTCGCGGGGTTGCAGGACATCACCGAAACCAGACCTTTAAGATCCAGTACCCCTTCCTCGACCAGCTTCAGCGACAGCGGCAGGGAGGTTTCCAGGCCGACGATGCCGTTCAACGCGACGTTGAACTCGACGTCCTTCTCGTCCGGGTGGTGCGGAGCATGATCGGTGGCGATGGCGTCAATGGTGCCGTCGGCAAGCGCCGCCTTCATGGCTGCCACGTCGGACTCGCCACGAAGCGGCGGGTTCATCTTGGCGTTGGTGTTGTAGCCGCGCACCGCGTCGTCGGTCAGGGTGAAGTAGTGCGGCGCGGTCTCGCAGGTCACCTTGACGCCGCGGGCCTTGGCGTTGCGGATGATGCGCGCGGAGCCGGCGGTGGAGATGTGGGCGATGTGCACCGGGGCGCAGGCGAACTCGGCGAGGTAGACCTCGCGGGCCACCGCGATATCTTCGGCCGCCCAGGGGATCCCCTTGAGCCCGAGCTCGGTGGAGACGAACCCTTCGTTCATCACCCCCTCACCCACCAGGGCGAGGTCCTCGGAATGGGAGATCACGGTGATGCCGATCCCCTTGGCGTACTCGAGGGCGCGGCGCATCAGCTCGGAGTTGCACACCGGCTTGCCGTCATCGGAGACCGCGACACAGCCCGCCTCTTTGAGGTCGCCCATCTCGGCCAGGCTGTCCCCCTTGCTCCCCTTGGTGATGGAGCCGATCGGGAAGACGTTGACCAGCGCCTCGCTCTTGGCCTTGTTGACCACGTAGCAGGCGACCGCCTTGTTGTCGATCACCGGCGAGGTGTTGGGCATGCAGGCGACCGAGGTGAAGCCCCCTGCCGCTGCGGCGCGGCTGCCGGTGGCGATGTCCTCTTTGTACTCGAGGCCCGGATCGCGCAGGTGCACGTGCATGTCGATCAGGCCCGGGGTCACCAGGAGCCCGGAGGCGTCGATGGTCGAGGTCCCATCCGGTGCGGTCAGCCCCTGCCCCAGCTCCAGGACCACGCCGTCGGCAATCAGCACATCCATGGTTTCGTCGATCCCCTGCGAAGGATCGATCACGCGCCCACCTTTTATCAGAAGATTCATGCAAACCTCCAAAAACAAGTTCTATGTTCTACGTTCTAAGTTCTACGTTAAAGGCCACGGCCCGAGCGCAGGGTAGTACGAAGAACAGCCTCTCGATATTCGTAAAAAGGTTCAGTGGTCTATGTCCACGTAGAACGTAGAACATAGAACGTAGAACGGCCTCTACTCGACGGGCTCTCCGCCACAGACGTGGTACAGCATGGCCATCCTGACCGCCACGCCGTTCTCCACCTGCTTCAGGACCGCGGACTGGTCGCAGTCGGCCACCGAGGAGGCGAGTTCCACACCGCGGTTGATTGGGCCGGGGTGCATGACGATGGCGTCTTTCTTGGCCAGGTCGAGCACGGCGGGGTTGAGGCCGAAGTAGCGGGAATATTCCCTCATGCTGGGAACCAGGGTCTTGCCCTGGCGCTCCAGCTGGATCCTGAGCATCATGACCACGTCGGCCTGGTCCACCGCCTCGCGCATGTCCTTGCAGACGGTCACGTTGCCCAGCCGCTCGATGCCGGGGGGCATCATGGTCGGCGGGCCGGCCAAAAAGACCTGGGCGCCCATGGTGGTGAGGCCGTAGATGTTGGAGCGAGCCACGCGGCTGTGGGTGATGTCGCCGACGATGGCGACCTTCAGACCGGCCAGTTTGCCGAACTTCTGGCGCATGGTCAGCATGTCCAGAAGCCCCTGGGAGGGATGCTCGTGGGCGCCGTCACCGGCGTTGATCACGGAGCAGGAGACGCGCTTGGCGAGGTACTCGTGGGCGCCGGAAACCGAGTGGCGCATGACGATGATGTCCGGCTTCATCGCGAGGATGTTGGCGGCGGTGTCGGAGAGGGTTTCGCCCTTGACCACGGAACTGGTCGACGCGGTGATGTTGACGGCGTCGGCGGACAGCCGCTTGGCGGCGATCTCGAAGGAGGTACGGGTCCTGGTGGAAGCCTCGTAGAAAAGGTTGATCACCGTCTTGCCGCGCAGAGTCGGCACCTTCTTGATGTCCCGCTGGTTGATCTCGCTTAGGTTGTCCGCCGTGTCGAGGAGCAGCTCGATCTCCTCCTTGGTCAGATCCTTCAGGGCGATGATGTCTTTGTGCCTGAAACCCATGGTCCCCCCCCAGAAACTAGTTTTGCGCCACGCACCGTACGTGGCGCGTTCAAAAACATTCAAAGAGTTGAAGCAGTTCCAGGGCGAATGGTTATTCGCCCCTACTTTTGCAGGATGACCTCGGTCGGCTTGTTGTCGGCGTCGAAGGCAACCATGATGTTCTCGCTGCGGCTGGTCGGCACGTTGCGCCCGACGAAGTCGGCCCGGATGGGGAGGTCGCGGTGCCCGCGGTCCACCAGAACGGCGAGTTGGAGGCACGCAGGACGCCCCTGGTCGAAGATGGCGTCCATGGCGGCGCGGATGGTGCGGCCGGTGAAAAGGACGTCGTCAACCAGCACCACCTTCTTTCCTTCCACGGAGAAGGGAAGCTCGGTCTTGCCGACCGGAAGGTGCTCGTGGTGCCCCTTGATGTCGTCGCGGTACATGGTGATATCCACCGCACCGACCGGGACGTCTACCCCTTCGATCTCGCTCAGGCGTGCGCCCAATTCCTGGGCCAGGTGCACGCCGCCGGTCCTGATGCCGACCAGCACGAGTCCCTCGACCCCCTTGTTCTTCTCGAGCACCTCGTGGGCTATCCTGGTCAGGGCCCTTTTTACGCCGGTGCCATCCAGTATCACAGTGTTTTCAGCCATAATAACCCCCTGTCATCGGCGTAAGCGCCTGTCGTGAATCGGTTTTTCGTGCCGCGCCGAGGCGCGTAATTAAAAAGAGCCTTTCCGCGCAGATGGGCGAAAAGGCTCTTTCTTTAGATAGTAAAAGAGTGCTTTATGCTTCACCTTTGCTAACCTCACGGGGCTAATTTAAAAGGCACGGATAAATTTGAGACAAAGTAGCATCGAGGCCCGGCAGAGTCAAGAAAAAGGAGGACTGGAACTGGCAGAATACGATTAAGTTTCACTCACACTGGCGAGTGAATCAGCCACTGGTTCCTTATCCCAATGTGACGGCAGAGCCGCTGCTGTAACTCACTGCACGCGCTGCCGACCGCACCACCTTCACGGTCCTTGCCATAGCGGGGTCAAAATGCTATAAAGCTCGCACCGTTCTCGGAATAATGAAGACTTTTTGCAGAGCGTAGCGGGCCCGTCCCGCCAACCTGCATGGGTACAAAGGAAGAAGTGATGTTGACAGGAAAGCAGAAGAGATTTCTCCGGGCGCTCGGGCACGGCCTGAAACCGGTGATCCAGGTGGGCAAGAGCGACGTCAGCGAGGCGCTGATCAAGGAAACCATCGAGGCGCTGGCGAGCCATGAACTGATCAAGGTAAAGGTCCTGGAAAGCTGCCTCATGGACCGCCACAGTGTGGCGGAAGAGCTTTGCACCGCCTGCGAGGCGGAACTGGCCCAGGTGCTGGGACGCACCCTGCTGCTCTACAAGCAGGCCAAGGAGCCGAAACTGGAGCTGCCCAAGGCGAAATAACGAAAAAGCCGCACCCACTACGAAAAAAGCCTCCCAGGACATGCCAGGGAGGCTTTTATTCATTTGGAAGGAGAAAACGGCTAGCGCAGGCCGGACGCGTTGAACAGGGCGGCGTACTTCATGTCGGTCCCCAGAATATGGTCCTGCAGCCAGCGCTTGAGGAATTCCAGGATCTCGGCGGTGAAGATGAGGCCCTGGTTGTCCACCCGGTGCTGCAGGTCCATGGCCTTTGCCGCGAACTCGTCGTGCTCTCTTTTGTGCGCCAGGAATTCGGGGTACTGGAACTTCTGCATGTAGGCCTCTTCCATCCGGAAGTGACTGGCCACGTAGGTCACCATCGAGGCGATGATCTCCTTCTGCGCCTCCTTCCCCGCCCGCGCCATGTGCGCGTCGTGCAGCGCATTCAGCATGTCCACCAGGTTCCTGTGCTGGTCGTCGATCTCCTTCACCTTAACGCTCAGTGCATCACTCCACTCAAGATAAGCCATCCCAATCACCTCAACAGTATTGATTTCCCCTGAGCGCGTAATTATCACACCTTTTGGCTAAGGATCAAGTCACAGAATGATTGTTCTTTGTTTACGGAATTACTTCGACCGGCACTGCTGCTAGACCCTCTCGTAAGGCTCAAACAGTTTCTTGAACTCGTCCAGGGCGAAACGGTCGGTCATGCCGGCTATGTAGTCGCAGATGACCCGCTCGCGCCCTTCGCGCTCCATCTTCATCTGGTGCTTCATGGGGAGCAGCGTCGGGTGCTTCAGGTAGACCTCGAACAGCTCGGTCAGGTAGCGCTCCGCCTTGACCCGCATCCGCTCGACCTTGTAGTGGCGGTACAGGTTCTGGAACAAAAAGCGCTTGAGCTGCGCGTTGCGCTCGGTCATGGCCGGGCTGAAAGAGACCACCGGGACGTTCACCCGCCTCAGGTCCTCCTGGGTCTTGATCTTCAGCTTGGCGATGTTGTCCGCCGTGGTCTGCACGAGGTCGTTGATCAGCACCCCGATCAGCGCGCTCACAGTCTGGCAGACGGCACGGTCCACATCCAGGTCGGGGTAGCGCACCAGGATGCCTTCGTACACCTCGTTCCAGAGCTCGGCGTTCTTGAGCTGGGCGAGATTGATGTAGCCCGACTTCAGGCCGTCGTCGATGTCGTGGTTGTTGTAGGCGATCTCGTCGGCGAAGTTGATGAGCTGCGCCTCGATGGTGGGGACGGTGCCGGGGAGGAATTCGGCGAAGATGGGGGCGGGGGAATCGTAGGGAGAGGAGTGCTTGGCGATCCCCTCGCGCACCTCCCAGGAGAGGTTGAGGCCGTTGAAGCCGGGATAGCGCTCCTCCAACTCGTCCACCACGCGCAGCGACTGCAGGTTGTGCTCGAAGCCGCCGCACCCCTCCATGAGGCGGTTCAGCACCTCCTCGCCGGTGTGCCCGAACGGGGTGTGCCCGAGGTCGTGGGCCAGCGCGAGCGCCTCGGTCAGCTCCTCGTTCAGGCCAAGCCTTCGCGCGATCCCCTTCCCTATCTGGGCGACTTCGAGCGAATGGGTGAGGCGGGTGCGGTAGTAATCCCCTTCGTGGTTGACGAAAACCTGGGTCTTGTACTCCAGGCGCCTGAACGCGGCACAGTGAATGATGCGGTCGCGATCCCTTTCGAAAGCGGGACGGTTGTCCCTGAATTCCTCATGGTACCTGCGTCCGCGGGATGTGGCGCTGGTGGCCGCGTAACCGGCGAGATCGCTGCGCTCCAAGGCATTGCCCTCTTTCATCCGCCCCCCTGCTCAAGTCAGTTAAAAGTAGGTAATTTATATACTGGCCGGCAACCCTGTCAACAGCAAACTTGATTGACCTTATCCATGCATCGTGCTAATAGAGCAGCTTGCGGGGGCAATGTCATACATACGTGCCGCCCGACACGCTGCCATAGCATCAAGACCTGCGCAGACCAGGGAGTTGTTCTCTTTATGACCTATCCACAGCGGAGATGCTCTTCATGCGTGTGATCGCGGGAAGCGCCCGCGGCCGGCAGCTGCTGGCCCCGAAAAATCATCGGGTACGCCCCACCGCCGACCGCGTCAAGGAGGCGCTCTTCAGCATCCTGGTGAGTCGCCTGGGCGACTTCTCCGGGATGCGGGTGCTGGACGTCTTCGCCGGCACCGGCAACCTCGGCATCGAGGCGCTCAGCCGCGGCGCGGAGAGCGCGCTCTTCATCGACTCGCACCGGGAGTCCGCGGAGCTGATCCGCAAGAACCTGGAAGCGACCAGGCTCACCGACCGCGCCAAGGTCGTGGTGCAGGATGCAGCCGCGGCGGTACGATGGCTCTCCCGCGGCGAGCCCGCGTTCCACCTGGTGTTCCTCGACCCTCCTTACGCCGAGGGGCACACGCAACGGCTGCTGGAGCTGCTGTCGACCTCGCCGTTCATCGATGCCGGCACCACCGTGGTCGCCGAGTTCTCCGCCAAAGAGGATGTACCAACGCGTTTCGGCAGGCTGGTTGAAAGCGAGCGCCGCGTCTACGGCGACACCGCCCTCTCCTTCCTGACCCTTTCAGACAGAGGTGAACCGTGCCCCTGAGAGTGGCTGTTTATCCAGGCTCTTTCGATCCCGTAACCTACGGACATCTGGACATCATCGACCGCGCCCTGAAGATTTTCGACGGCGTGATCGTGGCCGTCGCCAGAAACTCCGAGAAGAACGCCCTGTTCACCGTCCAGGAGCGGATCGACATGCTCACGGAGATCCTGAGGGATCGCCCGCAGGCGCGGGTCGAGACCTTCGAGGGACTCCTGGTCGACTATGTACGCCGCGCCGGCGCCACCGTGGTCATCCGCGGCTTGCGGGCGGTCTCCGATTTCGAGTTCGAGTTCCAGCTGGCGCAGATGAACCGCAACATCACCCGCGAGGTGGAGACGCTGTTCATGATGACCTCGGTCCCCTACAGCTACCTCTCCTCCTCCATCGTGAAGGAAGTGAGCCACCTGAACGGTCCGGTGGACAAGCTGGTGCCGCCGCTGGTGAAGAGCGCGCTCGACAACAAGTTCAGGCCGGGGCGCTGACATGACCGACCGCAAGAACAAAGGGGACAGGCTACTTTTGGAAAGACCCGGCAGACAGGGAAACGGGAAGAGTAGCCTCTCCCCTTTTTTTCTCCTTCACGTTGGATAGCATGAGAGGCGTTTGCGGATAGCAGCGCCTTTTTTCATTTCCACAGGACGAAGTCACAGGAGGCCCTATGATCAGCAAGGACATGACCATCAGCGAAATCCTCAGGCGCTACCCGCAAACCCTCCCCGTCTTCGAACGTTACGGACTGGACTGCTACGACTGCCAAATCGCCGATTTCGAGCAACTGGAGCACGGGGCGACCGTGCACAAAGCCGACCTCAAGGCCCTTCTCGACGAGTTGAACAAAAGCATCTCCTGAGGTGTGCCCCCCGCCACACCTCATCCTCGGCGAGGTTAACGAGGGCCTTCCATTCCCCTACCCTCTCGCTCCGGGAGAGGGTGCCCAAAGGGCGGGTGAGGGCCCGCCGGCTGCTTCAGACTCCCCCACCCTGACCCTCTCCCGGAGGGAGAGGGGACGCCGTGTCGCATCGATCACTCCGAAAGCATATCCACCCATACCAGCAAGCCCGGCCTCACCACCGCGTCCAAAGCCCGAAAAACGACACATCAACCGCCACCGGTTCGATATCAGTAAACGCGATTTTAAAACACGGTAAAGACATTCGCCCAAGCCCCAACGTACCCTTGCCTGAACGCCGCCGGACGTGCTACCCTCTGTCACCTCGCCAGCTTACCGGCTCGATTAATTTTTTCTTGGTTTCACTATTTAAATTGACTTTTTACCAAAACTGAATAATTTTAGCCGAAGTAAAACGCTGGATTATTCACCACAGGAGCAGCGTCATGTCAGAGTACAACATCGGGTCGAGACTGAAGAAACTGCGACAGGCCCGGAAACTTACCCTGCAGGCGGTGGCCAACGAGACCGGTTTCTCCCCGGCCCTGATCTCGCAGATCGAGAACGACAACGTCTCCCCCCCGATAGCCACCCTCTCCAAGATCGCCAAGTTCTTCGACATCAAGCTGGCGCAGCTTTTCAGCGAGGACGAAGACGACCGCAAGTTCGAGGTGGTGCGCGCGCACGAGCGGCGCATCGTCCCCCGGGTCATCTCCAAGGAGGGGACCAAGCAGGGATACTTCTACGAGTCCCTCTCCTTCTACAAGCAGAACAAGAAGATGGACGCCTTCATGGTCACCCTGACCGAGAAGGCGCCGGAGGCCAACACCTACAGCCATGACGGCGAGGAGTTCATCTACGTCATGAAGGGCAACGCCGATTTTCTCTTGGACGACAAGAAGATCACCCTGCACGAAGGGGATTCCCTCTATTTCGAATCGAGCATCGGGCACCGGCTTCTGAGCCACGACGGCAAAGAGGTAAAGGTTCTGGTGGTCGTGACGAAATAAATACAAGCAGAACGGATTCGATGGCGGGCAGCCGCTCATCCTATGGGTCAAAGGAGGAAGTACATGAGCAAGAAAATGGGAGCACTCGACTACCACTCCAGCGGTAGAAAAGGGAAGATAGAAGTCATCGCCACCAAACCGTGCCAGACCGCGGCGGACCTGTCGCTTGCCTACTCTCCCGGTGTCGCCGAGCCCTGCCTCGCCATCCAGGAGAACCCCGACGACGCCTACAAGTACACCGCCAAGGGCAATCTCGTCGCCGTCGTCTCCAACGGCACCGCGGTCCTTGGCCTTGGCAACCTGGGCGCGCTCGCCGGCAAGCCGGTCATGGAGGGTAAAGGGGTCCTCTTCAAGCGCTTCGCCGACATCGACGTCTTCGACATCGAGCTCAACACGGAGAACCCGGACGAGATCATCAAGGCGTGCCAGCTCCTCGAGCCGACCTTCGGCGGCATCAACCTCGAGGACATCAAGGCGCCGGAGTGCTTCTACATCGAGGAAGAGCTTAAAAAGACCATGAACATCCCGGTCTTTCACGACGACCAGCACGGCACCGCCATCATCTCGTCGGCGGCGCTCTTGAACGCGCTGCAGCTCGTGGGCAAGAAGATCGAGGACATAAGGATCGTCGTGAACGGCGCCGGCGCCTCGGCCAACTCCTGCGCCAAGCTCGCCATCGCCCTGGGCGTGAAACCCAACAACATGATCATGTGCGACACCAAGGGGGTCATCTACAAGGGCAGGGTCGAGGGGATGAACCCGTACAAGGAGCTCTTCGCCGCCGACACCCCCTTCCGCACCCTGGAGGAGGCGGCCAAGGGTGCCGACGTCCTCTTCGGCCTTTCCGCCAAGGGGGCATTCACGCCGGAGATGATCCGGAGCATGGCGCCCAATCCGATCATCTTCGCCATGGCGAACCCCGACCCGGAGATCACCCCGGAGGAGGCGCACGCGGTGCGCGGCGACGTGATCATCGCCACCGGCAGAAGCGACTACCCGAACCAGGTGAACAACGTGCTCGGCTTCCCCTTCATCTTCCGCGGGGCGCTGGACGTGCGCGCAACCGCCATCAACGAGGAGATGAAACTCGCCGCGGTGCACGCGCTGGCGAAACTCGCCCAGGAGGAGGTGCCGGACTCGGTCTCCAAGGCCTACGGCAACGAGAAATTCTCCTTCGGACCGAACTACATCATCCCCAAGCCGTTCGACCCGCGCGTCCTTCTGCACGTGGCGCCGGCCATCGCCCAGGCGGCCATGGACAGCGGCGTGGCGCGCATGCCCATCGAGGACATGGCGAAGTACATCGAGCAGCTCGAGTCGACCCAGGGGCGTTCCAAGGAAGTGATGCGCATGATCATCAACAAGGCGAAGAGCGACCCGAAAAAGGTGGTCTTCCCCGAGGGTGACAACGAGAAGATCCTGCGCGCGGCACAGACCCTGGTGGAAGAAGGGATCGCCCAGCCGATCCTGGTTGGCGACCGGAAGAAGATCCAGCAGAAGATGGACGACCTGAACCTCGACCTCGACGTCCCCATCGTCGACCCGACCGACAGCGAGCACACCGACGATTACGCGCAGGAGCTCTACCGCAGGCGCCAGAGAAAAGGGCTCACCCTCTCGGAATGCCAGCGCATCATGCGCAGGAAATCCCGGGTGCAGTTCGCCACCATGATGGTGGCCCAGGGGCACGCCGACACCCTCCTCGGGGGCATCGACACCCACTACCCGGAAACGATCCGTCCGGCGCTGCAGGTGCTCGGCAAGCAGGCCGGCCTCTCCAGCGTGCACGGCCTGTACATGATGGTGTTCAAGAAGGAGGTCTACTTCCTGGCCGACACCACGGTGACCATCGACCCGACCGCGGAGGAGCTGGCCGAGACCGCCATCTTAGCCGCGGAGAAGGTCACCATGCTCGGCATCGAGCCGCGCATCGCCATGCTCTCCTTCTCCAACTTCGGCTCGGTGGACCACCCGCAGACCAGGAAGGTGAAGCGCGCCGTGGAGCTGGTCAAGGAGCGCGCGCCCAGCCTGATCGTCGAGGGTGAGATGCAGGCCGACACCGCGGTGGTGCCGGAACTGCTCGACGGCTTCACCTTCTCAAAGCTGAAGACCCCGGCCAACGTGCTCATCTTCCCGGACCTCAACTCCGGCAACATCTGCTATAAGCTGCTGCGCCGCCTGGGTGGCGCCGAGGCCATCGGCCCCATCCTCATGGGGATGAACAAGCCGGTGCACGTGCTGCAGCGCGGCGATGACGTGCACGACGTGGTCAACATGGCCGCCATCGCGGTCGTGGACGTTCAGAACGCCTAGACCATGAGGCCTCCGCCCGTATACCGGGCGGAGGCCTCTTTTCCTTGACTTGCGCGAAGTTTCGGCTTAAAAAAGCCGTTTTGCACATCTAACGACAAGGAAACGGAGAACAATGACTCTTCTCGACAAAGTCCTGACCCACAATAAAAAATTCGTCCGCCCCGGAGCGTTCCCTCCCCTTCCCAAGGACCCCAAGAAACAGCTTGCCATCTTCACCTGCATGGACACCCGCCTGGTCGATTTCCTCGAGCCCGCCATGGGGATCAAGCGCGGCGACGCCAAGGTGATCAAGAACGCGGGCAACACCCTGGTCGACCCCAACGGCGGCGTGATCCGCAGCCTGGTTGCCGCCGTCTTCCTGCTCGGCGTCGAGGAGATCTTCGTGATCGGCCACAAGGATTGCGGCATGGGGTCGGTGGACGTGGAGCAGCTCAAGGAGAAGATGGTGGAGCGGGGCGTCGACCCGGCTGCCATCGACGCCCTGGTCCCCGATCTCGGCCAGTGGGTGGGCGCCTTCAGCTGCCCGGAGGAGAACGTGGAGCGGGTCACCGGCATCATCCGCAACAGCCCGCTCATACCCAAGGACGTGCCGGTGCACGGGCTCATCTTCTGCCCCAACGACGGCCACCTCGAGGTCGTGGTGCCGGGGTACTGAAGCGAGCTCTTCCTCTCGGCATCCCCTCACCGGTGTCAAAGGCCCGCCCCTCCTCGATGGAGGCGCGGGCCTTCTTTTATGTCGACGACGCCTGCCTTGAAACAGCGGCTTTCCCGACTGGATCAGGCATTTTTTCAGCTTGACAACGAAGAAGGAAAGTTCATAAAGTGGTCGGCGTGAAACGGGAATTTCTGCGCATATTCGGAGCTCTGATACTGGTTGTCTCCCTGTTGACCCTGAGCGGTATGGCTGCCACGGCCGCCACCTTGGCACAGGACCCCGTTCATGCGGCCTGTTGCGATACCGGCGGCGATCACCCGGCCACCGGCCCGGGCCACAGCTCCTCCCCCGATTGTCCTTGTTTCGCCTGCATCACCATGGTCCTCCACGCCCCGGTGACGGTGCAACGCGCTCCCATCTACCAGGAAGAATTGCCCCAGCATCCTCCCAAGCGCCCCCCATTGAGCGCCTTCGTGCGCAGTATCGATTACCCGCCCGAGGCGGCGTAGCACCCTCCATCGTTCCACCCGGGATCCGGCTGCGGGGCGGGAAGCAACCCTTCCCTCGCGGCACATAACACTTTCAGGAGAATCAGCGTGCAAAAGACGATCATCATCGCGGTAGCCATCGTACTCGGCGTGGTGCTTGCCGTCACCGTAGGCAAGGTCGGGCAGGTAAAAACGGTCAGCGTCGCCGAGGTAGGCACCAACCCGCAGCTCTTTACCGAAACCATCACCCTAAACGGCGTCATGGCCGGCATCTCTCCCTACGACAAAGGCGTGATCGGGGTCATGGACACCAATGAGGCGCAGTGCAAAAAGGGATGCGAAAAGGTCTTCATCCCGGTGAAGTACCCCGCCGAGGCCCCCAAGGTGGGCGACGAGATCAACGCGACCGGCAAGTTCACCAAGTACCCCCAAGGCTACATGTTCATCGCCGAGAAGCTCAAGGTGGTGAAACCCGCCAAGGTCGGCAGCTAACCATACCCCTGTCGTTAAATATGAAAAAGCCTGTCCGGCACCCGGACAGGCTTTTTTTTGTCGCGACGCTGCCGCGCCTCTAGAGGATGGATGCCCCGAAGGCGGACGCGGTCAGTTCCACCGCGATCTTGGCGGTGCGGTTACTGTTGTCGAGGATCGGGTTTATCTCCACGATGTCCATCGACCGCAAAAGGCCCGTGTCGGCGATGATCTCCATCAGTAGCTGCGCCTCGCGGTAGGTGATCCCGCCCGGCGACGTGGTCCCGACCCCCGGCACTTCAAGCGGATCCAGCCCGTCCAGGTCGAGGCTCACGTGCAGGCGGGTGCGGTGGGCGAGCCGCCCCAGCGCCTCGTGCGCGATGGCCGCCATGCCCCGCTCATCGATGTCGCGCATGGTGTACCCCTTGATTCCCGAGGCGCGCAGGCGCAGCTTCTCCTCCTTGTCGAGCTCGCGCAGGCCGATCAGGATGATGTCCGAGGCGTGCAGCTTCGCCCCCGGGCGCCCCACGTTGACCAGTTCCGGGAACCCCTCACCCAAAAGCGCCGCCAGCGCCATGCCGTGGATGTTGCCGCTGGGGCTGCTTTGCGGGGTGTTGTAGTCGCCGTGGGCGTCGACCCAGATCACCGCCGACGGCTGCTCCTCGGTCACCCCGCCGATGGACCCTATCGCCATGGAATGGTCTCCGCCCATGAAGATGGGCATGAATCCCTGGGTGACCGCGCTGTGCCCGGCCTGGTAGACCGTCTCGCAGACCTGCCGGATGGAGGGGAGGTAGCGTGCCTCCCGCTCGGCGCCCAACACGTCGCGCACCGGCACGGGAAGGTTGCCGATATCCTCGACTATGTAGCCTAGTCCCGACAGCCGCGACGAAAGCCCCGCGTAGCGCAGCGCGCCCGGCCCCAGATCGACGCCGCGCTGCTCCTGCCCCAAATCCAGCGGTACCCCTATCATCCTGATGCCGTTTTCCATGACGTAACCTTTCCTGATCACTGAAGCTTCTTGAGATGGTTCCAGAGATTCACCACGAAGTCCTGCGCGTTGGTCAAAAGCCCTACCGCCTGCGCCGAGCCGCGGTTGGCCAGTTTGTCCACCGAGAACTCGGCCATGTCCACCACGTAGAAATATACCGGCCGTACCCGCCCGTCCGCCTCGACCCGGTAGCTCGGCACCATGTTGCCGAAGGCGATGGAGTGGAGCTGCGTCGCGATGGCTAGGACCGTGGTGGCCTTCCTCGCGTGCACCCGCATGGCGTCCTGGGCCTGGTAGGCGTCGGGGATCACCTCCGGCAGCGGCCCGTCGTCGCGGATGGAGCCGGCCAGCACGAAGGGGATCTTCTTCCTGGTGCAGGCATACATGATGCCGTCGTCGAGCCCAAGCTTCTCGATGGTCTGCGGGATCCCCCCCGCCTGGCGCGCCTCGTTGATGATGTCCAGGTGGTTGTAGTGCCCCATGGGCATGATCGCCTGGGTGTAGATGTTCTGGCCAAGGCCGGTGCGGAAACGGGCCGCCTCGAGGTCGTGGGTGGCGAGGGCGTTGCCGGCCAACAGCGCATGGCAGTACCCCGCCTCGATCAGCCCCTGCATGGCGGTTCTGCAGTCCATGTCGAAGGCGACCGCCGGCCCGAGCACCCAGACGATATAGCCGTGGTCGCGGTCGTGCCGCAGCACCTGGTACAGCTCGTCGTAGGAGCGGGAGAAGGGGGTCTCCCTGGTGCCGCGGCTTCTGAACGAGAACTTGTCCGCGAAGGGCTCGGCGAGGTTCAAGAAGCCGCCGATGTGGAGATAGATACCCTCCTCACCGTTCTCGGTGCGCCCGACGGCCACCATGTCGCCCCGGCGCACCCGGCGCGGTTCCACCACGTCCAGCTCCCTGTCGCGCAGCACGAGGACGCAGTCCATCCGGCTCTGCGGCGCGATGAGCCACTCCCCTCCCCCCAGGTGCACGTATTCCGGGTGGTTGGAGGTGGCGTGGAAGTTCTCCGGCAGCACGCCGTCCGCAGGAGCGGGCACGAACGTCGCCGCCGGCGCAGCGGCCAGTTTGGGCCGACGGAAGTCGGGAGGAGTATAGAAAGGAATGACGTCGCTATGGGACATGGAAACCCTCCTTGGCATCGGATTAGGGCTGTGCGAAGGGAAACTTTATCATGCATCCGACGGGTTACAATGACCGGCTCACACTGCGTCACAGTCATGATTGATGTTGTCGATTGCCTCCTCAAGTTTGTGGGAATATGGCCGATAGTACTCAGTATCGATCCTGCAACCGAATCGCAGCAAGGAGGACTGTTATGAGCTTTTGGATGAACCTGAAGGTGAAAACGAAGTCGTTGTGCCTTGTGGCCATAGCCGTAGCCACGCTGGTTGTCATTGCCGGTGCCAGCCTGCACAAGATGCGGGTCATGTCGGACGACCAGGCGGATATGAACACCTCGGTGTCCCACGTGGGCATGCTCAACAACATGAAGAACGACCTGCTGGCCATCAGGCTGGACCTGGTCTACATGATGCTGCTCGAAGACCCCGCGAAGATCAAGGAGCGGGTGGACGACCTGGAAAAGAGGAAGCAGCGCATCGAGGAAACGCAGGCCAAGTTCCTGAAGTACAACCTTGACGCCAAGGAGAAGAGCCTAATCGCCGTGTTCAAGCAGGGGTACGACGAGTACCTGGTACAGGGAGCCAAGCTGCAGCAGCTGACCCAGCAAAGCGCCGGCAACCCCGAGGCCCGCAAGGACACGGTCAACTTCGCAACCAACTCGGTAGCGCCGCTATACAAGAAGCCGGCCGACGCGATCAGCGAGCTCGTGGCCGACAACGAGAAGAGTGCCAAGGACCTCTACCAGCAGGACCTCGCCGCCTTCCACTCATCACAGATCTTCATGATCGGCCTCACCGCCCTCGCAGCCGTGCTGCTTGGGGTGATCGGGCTCCTGATCGCCAACTCCATCAGCAGGCCGCTCAAGATGGTATTCGACACCCTGGCCGATGTGGCGGCGGGTGACCTCACCGCCCGCTCCAGCATCAGGACCCGCGATGAGATGGGGATGCTGGCAGCGGAAGTGAACGAGATGGCGCAGAAGCTCAACGACACCATGAACCAGGTGGTGGCTAACAGCCTCAAGGTCGCCGCCGCTGCCAACGACCTGCACAGCACCTCCGAACAGATCGCCACCGGCGCCGAGGAGGTCGCGTCCCAGACCAGTACCGTGGCGACCGCAAGCGAGGAGATGGCCGCCACTTCCGCCGACATCGCCCAGAGCTGCCACAGGGCCGCCGAAGGTGGCGAACAGGCGACCGGACGCGCCCAGGCAGGCAGGGCGGTGGTCGAGCAGACCGTGCAGGTGATGAGCCGGATCGCGGCCCAGGTGCAGACCTCGGCGGCGACGGTGGCGGGGCTTGGCGAGCGCAGCGACCAGATCGGGGCCATCATCGGCACCATCGAGGATATCGCCGACCAGACCAACCTCCTGGCCCTGAACGCGGCCATCGAGGCGGCGCGCGCCGGCGAGCAGGGGCGCGGTTTCGCCGTGGTCGCCGACGAGGTCCGGGCGCTCGCCGAACGGACCACCCGCGCCACCCGCGAGATCGGCGAGATGATCAAGTCGATCCAGAACGAGACGCGCGAGGCCGTGGGCGCCATGGAGGAAGGGGTGCGCCAGGTCGAGAACGGTACCCGCGAGGCGGCGAAATCCGGCGAATCGCTGCAGGAGATCCTGCGGCAGATCAGCGAGGTGACCGAACAGGTGAACCAGATCGCCACCGCGGCCGAGGAGCAGACCGCGACCACGGGCGAGATCACCAACAACATCATGCAGATCACCGAGGTGGTGCAGGACACCTCCCGGGGAGCGCACAGCTGCGCCAACGCGGCCAGCAACCTGGCCGCCCTCTCGAAAGACCTGCAGCGCCTGGTCGGTCAGTTCAGGCTGGCCTGATGTCTCCAAGGGAGAGGGGAAGACACCCCTCTCCCCCCTTCCCCCGTCTCCCGCGCCGCCGCCGGCGGCTCCCGCGCTAACTCCCGTCTACGCCTAGAAATCCCTTTACAATTACCCCTTCGTTCTATATCATTCGCGAGTTAACCTCCGCGTGATAAAGGACAATATGGTACTCGAGCATATCCGCAACTTTTCCATCATCGCCCACATCGATCACGGCAAATCCACCCTGGCCGACCGCCTTCTCGAATTCACCGGCACACTCTCGGCCCGCGAGAAGCAGGACCAGTTCCTCGACAAGATGGACCTGGAACGCGAACGCGGCATCACCATCAAGGCCCAGACCGTCCGTCTCAACTACCGGGCCGAGGACGGCAAGGACTACGTCCTGAACCTGATCGACACCCCCGGGCACGTCGACTTCACCTACGAGGTCTCCCGCTCGCTGACCGCCTGCGAGGGTGGCCTGCTCGTGGTCGACGCCTCCCAAGGGGTCGAGGCGCAGACCCTGGCCAACGTGTACCTGGCCCTGGACGCGAACCTCGAAGTCTTCGTGGTGCTGAACAAGATCGACCTCCCCGCGGCCGAACCGGAGCGGGTCAAGGCCGAGATCGAGGAGATCATCGGCCTCGACACCCACGACGCCGTCCTCGCCAGCGCGAAGGAAGGTATCGGCACCAAGGACATCCTTGAAGAGATCGTCAAGAAGATCCCGCCGCCGCAGGGCGACCCGGGCAAGCCGCTCAAGGCGCTCCTGTTCGACTCATGGTACGACCAGTACCAGGGGGTCATCATCCTGGTGCGCATCGTGGACGGCACGGTGAAGAAGGGCGACAAGATCCAACTCATGTCCAACCGGAAGAGCTACGAGGTGCTGAAGGCCGGCGTCTTCTCCCCCGACATGCGCGAGGTCGCGGCGCTCAGCGCCGGCGAGGTAGGTTTCATCATCGCCGGGATCAGGGAAGTCGCCGACGCCAAGGTAGGCGACACCGTCACGCTGGTGCACAACCCCTGCGACGCGGCGCTCCCCGGCTACAAGGAAGTGAAGCCGATGGTGTTCTCCGGGCTCTACCCGATCGACACCTCGCAGTACGAGAGCCTGCGCGACGCACTGGCGAAGCTCAAGCTGAACGATTCCTCCTTCTCCTACGACCCGGAGACCTCACTCGCGCTCGGCTTCGGTTTCCGCTGCGGCTTCCTGGGCCTTTTGCACATGGAGATCATCCAGGAGCGTCTGGAGCGCGAGTTCAACCTGGAACTGATCACCACCGCCCCCACCGTCGTGTACCGCGTGCACGGCACCGACGGCAACATGGTCCACATCCAGAGCGCGAACCAGCTCCCGCCGACCCAGGAGATCGCCTACGTCGAGGAGCCGTTCATCCTCGCCTCAATCCACGTCCCCAACGAGTTCGTGGGTGGCATCCTGGCGCTTTGCGAAGAGAAGCGCGGCGTGCAGCGCGAGATCAAGTACCTGACCCCGACCCGGGTCATGGTGGTCTACGAGCTGCCGCTGAACGAGGTGGTGCTCGATTTCTACGACCGCCTCAAGTCGATCACCAAGGGGTACGCCTCCCTCGACTACGAACTTTTGGACTACCGGCAGAGCGAGCTGGTGCGCCTCAACATCATGATCAACGGCGAGGTGGTCGACGCCCTCTCCCTCATCATCCACAAGGACAAGGCCTACTACCGCGGCCGGGAGCTGGTCTCCAAGATGAAGGAACTGATCCCGCGCCAGATGTTCGAAATCGCCATCCAGGCGGCGGTGGGCACCAAGGTCATCGCCCGCGAGACCGTGAAGGCGATGAGGAAGGACGTTCTCGCCAAATGCTACGGCGGCGACATCACCAGGAAGCGCAAACTCCTGGAGAAGCAGAAAGAAGGGAAGAAGCGCATGAAGAACGTGGGCAACGTCGAACTGCCGCAAGAGGCGTTTCTGGCCATCCTCAAAGTCGAAGGTTAGCCGCAATCAAGGACGGCTCGCGCCCTCCCATCCCCCCAAAAGGAAGCAACAGCGAATGGAAGATTACAAGAACGTTTGCGAAGATAAACCCGCCGATCCTGCCAAAGAGGTACGGCCGGCCAAGGCCAAGCACATCGTCCGCGAGTACCTCGAGTCGATCATCATCGCGGTGCTGTTGGCCATGGTCATCCGCACCTTCATCGTGCAGGCGTTCAAGATTCCCTCCGGCTCCATGGAAGACACCCTGGCTATCGGGGACCACCTGCTGGTCAACAAGTTCATCTACGGCACCAAGATTCCCGGGCTCGAGGGCCGCATCCTCAAGATCCGCTCCCCCAAGCGGGGTGACGTGATCGTGTTCGAGTACCCCGAGGACCCGACCAAGGACTTCATCAAGCGCGTCATCGGCGTCCCCGGCGACGTGGTCGAAGTGAGGGACAAGCGCGTCTACGTGAACGGGAAGCTCTACACCAATCCGCACGAAGTGCACAAGGAGCCCGACACCGTTCCCAAGGAGTACAACCCGAGGGACTTCAAGGATCCGGTCACCGTCCCCGCCGACTCCTACTTCGTCATGGGCGACAACCGCGACCGTTCCTACGACAGCCGCTTCTGGGGCTTCGTGAAGATGGACAAGATCAAGGGTCTGGCCTTCATCAAGTACTGGTCCTGGGACAAGGACAAGATGCGCCCCCGGTTTAACGCCATCGGCAAGCTTATTGACTAAAACAGGTTCTACGTTCTAGGTTCTACGTTCTACGTTAAACCTACGGTACGCGAAGGGCTCTCGGCATCGGAGAGCCCTTTTCTTTTGCACCCCACAGACGTTTTGACAGGGATAAACGGGATGCAGGGGATCAGGACCAAGACGTTGCTGGTTTATCCCCTTTACCCCCTTTATCCCTGTTTGTCTTTGTTCATTCGAGTGGACAGAGGCGGGCGAATGATTATTCGCCCCTACAGGTACGGTGAACTCGCTGAAAAGAAAAAAGCCCCTGCCGCGAACGCGGTCAGGGGCTTTTTAAGGTTAAAACGTAGAACCTGGAACGTTGAACTTAGAACGGCCGTTCCTCTACGCCAGGTCCTGCACGCCCTTGTAGATGATGTCGAAGAGCTCCGGAATATCCTGCTCGGCGATGCAGGAGAAGGCGATACGGAGGTCGGTCTTGGTGGTGGAGATGGCGCCAACGCCGTACTTGTCCAGCAGGTGCACGCGAAGCTTCTCGGCGTCCACGGTCTTAAGCTTTAGGCACATGAAGTAGCCGGAGTTGAACGGGTAGTAATCCCAGGCCTTCTCGTACTTGCCGCTGTTCAGCACTTCCTTGGTCTTCAGGGCGCGTCCCTTCATGATCTGGAACTTCTCCTCTTTCTGCTTGAGGAAGTCCGGGGAGCGCAGCGCCTCGATGACGAAGGTCTGGGAGGGGTGCGGGCAGTTGGAAATGCGGGCACGGATGATGCCCATGGCCTTCTTCTCCAGGGCGGTCATTACCGGCGCGTTCTCGTACTCGTTGCCATCGGCGAAGGTGATGAAGCCGGTGCGGAAGCCCCAGACGAACTCTTCCTTGGTGGCACCGTCCAGCTTGACCGCGAGGATGCGCGGGTGGAGGTTGGCCAGCTTGCCGAAGAGGGACTCCTTCAGGCTGTCCTCGTAGAAGAGGCCGAAGTAGGCGTCGTCGCTGATGGCGACCACGTTGCAGCCACCCTCCGCGACTTCCTTGATGGCGGCGACCAGGGCATCGCCCTCGGCGACGGTCGGGGTGTAGCCGCTCGGGTTGTTCGGGAAGTTCAGCAGTACGATGACCTTCCCTTTCTCCTCGGCGGAGTTCTGCAGGGTCGCTTTGAAGGCGTCCACGTCGAAGCCGCCGTTGGCGGTGAAGGTCGGGTACTTCTTCACGATGGCGCCGCTGCAGGTGCCGAAGGTGAGGTTGTAGTTACCCCAGAGCATGTCCGGCAGGATCAGGTGATCCCCCTTGTCGACGAACATGTCTGCGACGATGGAGAGGCCGTGGGTGAGCGCGTTGGTGACGATGGGGCTGCTGAAATGCTTGCCGACCTGGCTCGGGTTTTCGCGCAGCATCTTCTCGCGCCACAGGGCGCGCAGCTCCGGCTTGCCTGCCGGCGGTGCGTACGGGTAGATGTCCTTCGGGTCGAAGGCGGTCAGCTTATCCTGAATGCAGGAGAGGTACATCGGGCCGCCATTCTCGGTGGCGATACCGATGGTGGCGTTGAACTTGGTAGCTTTTTCCTTGGCTTCAGCCGACTGGGTAAGGATTCCCTTGGGGAAGAAGAGGTTCTTGCCGAGATCAGACAGCATCTCCAGGACATGGGGGCTGTGCTGGGCCAGAGACTCGTTTAACTCCGCGGCTAATGGATTCATCAAATTCCTCCTGAAGCTTAATGTGATATGCCCGGGGGCAGGACCGATGAGATTAGGAAGTAATAGACTGGCCATTAAAACCCGAGGCCAGGCAGTTGTCAACGCTTAATGTGAGGATACGGGGAGATGTTCTCATCTATTAAACAAAAAGCAGGCGGGAGAGGCGTGCGAAGCGGGTAAGGGGCGAATGATTATTCGCCCCTACCGGAACCACCTACGACACCACCGCTGTAGGGGCAAATAATCATTTGCCCAGCCGCCCGTGCCGCAAGGAAGGTCTCCTTTCCAGCAACCGGTTCTGCCCCTACCGTCCCAGCAGCATCTCCATCAGCTTGTACCCCGGCTCCACCTTGAGCCCGGTCGCAGCTGCCGAAGCCTCGTCGTACCCGGCCACGCCCGCTTTCTCCTTCTCCTCTCCGGCGTAGATCACGAAGGGAACCGGATCGGAGCTATGGGTCATCAGGGTGATCGGGGTGGGATGGTCGGGAGCGCAGAGGATGCGGTAGTCGCCGAACTGCTTCACTCCCTGCAGCACCGCCCCCACCACCTTCTCGTCGAAGAGTTCGATGGCCTCGATCTTGTCGGCGAGCTTGCCGGAGTGCGACGCCTCGTCCGGGGCCTCGACGTGCACGAAGACGAAGTCGTGCGTCTTAAGCGCGTCGATGGCGGCCTGGGCCTTGCCGTCGAAGTTGGTGTCGAGGTAGCCGGTAGCGCCGGGAACGTTGATGATGTCGAGGCCGGCGTAGACACCGATCCCCTTGATCAGGTCGACCGCCGAGATAACGGCGCCGGTGAGGCCGAAGCGTGCGTCAAAGGTGTCCATGGCCGGGGCCTTGCCGTGTCCCCACAGCCAGATGGAGTTGGCCGGCACCTCGCCTGCGGCGGCGCGACGCTTGTACTGCGGGTGGTTGTGGAAGATCATCTGCGAGGAGTTCATCAGGTAGATGAGCTTGTCGGCGCCCTCGCCGGTGGGCATGTGCTCGGTGATGGACTGCCCGGAGATGTCGTGGGGCGGTGTCATCTTGATCTGGGTCCTGCCGCCGTGCCAGACCATGAGGTGGCGGTAGCTGACGCCGGGGTGGAAGGAGAACTCCTCGTTCCCGAGCTGGCGCTGCAGTTCTTCGACCAGTTCACGCCCGTCGGCGCTGGAGATGTGGCCGGCGGAGTAATCCTCCATGATCAGCTTGCCGCCGCGTGCCTCCAGGTGCACCAGGTTGAGGCGGAAAGCTACGTCGTCAGGGCCCAGCGACACGCCCATGCTGGCCGCTTCCAGCGGCGAGCGGCCGGTGTAGCAGTCGACCGGATTGTAGCCGAACATGGAGAGGTTGGCGACGTCCGAGCCCGGAGCGTACCCTTGCGGCACCGTGTGGGCGAGGCCCAGAGTACCGCGCTTGGCCATGAAATCCATGTTAGGCGTCTTAGCCGCCTGCAGCGGCGTTTTCCCTTCCAAAGCCCCGACCGGCTGGTCCGACATCCCGTCTCCGAGCAACACAACATACTTCATAGCATCCATCCTTTATCAGTGTTCTATGTTGAGATAAAAACAGTTTTGTTAACGCAAAGCCGCAAAGGGTAAAAGGGTAAAACAATCCAAAAGCTTTTCCAGGTTTTCTTAGCGCCTCTGCGCCTTTGCGTTAAAAATATGGGCTTGTTCGTTTCGTTTTTAAATCATTAACGCAAAGACGCGAAGCCGCAAAGGCGCAAAGTGCAAACGAACTGATGGTGTAACCCGAAAGACCTTCTTAGCGTCTCCGCGCCTTTGCGTCTTTGCGTTGAGGCTTTTATTAGTTATCCCCTCGGGTGCGCCTTCTCGTGCAGCCGCTTCAGCCGCTCGCGCGTCACGTGTGTGTAGATCTGCGTCGTCGAGAGGTCGGCATGCCCCAGCATGATCTGCACGCTCCGCAAATCCGCGCCGTTCTCCAACAGGTGCGTCGCGAAGGAGTGCCGCAAGGTGTGCGGCGAGATGCCGCTCCTCACTCCCGCCTGCAGCGCCCTCTTCTTGATGATGTTCCAGAAGGCCTGCCGCGTCATCCCCTCGCCGAGCCGGCTCAGAAAGAGCAGCGGCGAACTCTTCTGCTTCAAGAGCTCCTGGCGCGCCTGCTCCAGGTACTCGCCCACCGCGTGACACGCGCTCGCCCCCATCGGGATCAAGCGCTCCTTATCCCCCTTGCCGATGGTCATCAGGTACCCGGCGTCGATGTTGACGTCGCCGATCTTCAGTCCCACCAGCTCGGAAACCCTGAGCCCCGTGGCGTAGAGGAGTTCCAGCATCGCCTTGTCGCGCAACTCTATGGCGCCGGTGTCCAGCGGCGACGCCAAAAGCGCCTCAACCTCGCGCGCACTCAGCACGCTCGGCAGCTTCTGGAGCCCCTTGGGCGCCTCGACGATTGCCGTCGGGTTCACTTCGCAATACCCCTCGCGCACCAGGAAACGGTGCAGCATCCTGAGCGCCGAAAGCGCCCGGGCGCGGCTCCGGGGGGAGATCCCCTCCCCTTTGAGCTTGGCGAGGTAGCCGGTGACGTCGCTCGCCTTCACCTGTGCGGGTTCCCGTTCCCCAAGGTAGGCGAGGTAGCGGGTCAGGTCACGGCTGTAGGCGGCCACCGTATTGGCGGCGGCGCCCTTCTCGACGACCAGGTAGTTCAGAAACAGGTCGAGGTAGCGGTCCACTAGCCATCCACGGCGGCGAGGAGCTCCTTGCGGATTTCCTCGAGCTTGCCAGGCTCGGTGATCTTCTGCCCGAAGATGTTCTTCACGTAGAACACGTCGGCGACCTGGTCGACCTTGGTGGAGATCTTGGACACGCCGATGTAGAGCCCGAGCCTGGTGAGCGTGCTGGTGATGCTGTACAAAATCCCCACCTTGTCGTGGGCGTAGATGTCGATGACCGTGTAGTCGGAGGAGACCTCGTTGTCGATCTCGACCCGCGCCGGCACGGTCGGTTTCGCCTTCTCGGTGAGGATGCTGGGACGGTTGCGCTTGGCCACCAGTTGTCCCACCCGGACCTTTCCTTCCAGTACCTGCCTCAGATCAGACTCGAAGCGGGTCCAGCGGCTCTCCTCGGTGATCACGAACCCCTGCGGGGAGTTCACCTGCAGGATGTCCAGCACCTTCTCGTTGGTGTTGGTGTGGATCTGGGCGCCGAGGATGTTCATGCCGTTGGCCGCCATCACGCCGGTGATCATGGAGAAGAGCCCCGGGATGTCGTAGGTGCAAATGGTGCAGTTGGTATAGCCCCGGTCCACCTCGTGGGAGAGCTGCAGCACCAAAAGCTTCTTGGGCATCTCGAGCAGCGTGCGCACATGCCCTGAAAGGACCTCGGGGGAGTAGGAGAGCAGGTGCCTCGTCGTGAGCGCCTGTAACTCTTCCTTGATGAGCTGCCCCGGATAGTCGTCCGCCAACAGGTCGAATACCGTCCTCTTGACGCGGCGCACCCGGTCCCCGGACGCCTCCAGCTTGAAGTCGCCACGCTCCAGCACGGTGAACGCCTTCTCGTAGAGTTCCTGCAGCAAGAGCGCCTTCCATTCGGTCCACACCTCCGGCCCCACCGCCTTGATGTCGGCGTAGGTCAGAAGGTAGAGCATCTTCAGGTTCTCGCTCTTCTCCATCTGGCGCGCGAACTGGATGATCATGCGCTCGTCGTGCAGGTCGCGGCGCTGGGCGATGTGGGCCAGAAGGAGGTGCTGGCGCACCAAAAACTGAAGCCGTTCCGAATCTTCCTTGATGAGCCCCATGCGGCGGGCGATAGTCTTGGTCAACTCGGCGCCCACTTCCGCGTGTCCGCCCCCTCCCCCCTTGCCGATGTCGTGGAACAAAACGGCGAGAAGGAGCAGCCAGCGCTTGTCGACCTCCATGGCGAGCTGGGTCAAAAGCGGCAGGGTGTCCTTGTGCTCGCCGCGCCAGAGCTTGGCGAGTTCCTCCACGGCGAAGAGGGTATGGGTATCGACGGTGTAGATGTGGTAGACGTCGTGCTGCACCTTGCAGTAGATGCGCTCGAACTCAGGGATGAAGCGGATCAGAAAGCCCAGGTGGTGCATCTGCTGCAGGGTGTCGTAGACCTTCTTCTCGGACTGCAGGATGTTGATGAAGGAGGCGTTGGCCTCCTTGGAGCGGCGGAATTTGTCGTTGACCAGGTCCAGGTTGTTGCGGATCAGGGTCTTGGTGGCCAGGGAGAGCGCCACCCCCTGCTTCTGGGCGTGTTCGAAGATCTTGATGAGCCGCACCGGATCCTTGGCGATCACGGTTTCGTCCGGGACCACCAGTTCGCCCTTCATCACGTAGAAGCCGTCCCCGACCGGGCGGCGGGTGAAGTAGCCCAGGATCTTGCGGGTGGAGTCCTCGCGCTGGCTGCACTTGGTGATGAGGAGGGAACTGAAGTGCTCGACCCGGTTGGCGTGCAGGTAGAAGTCCTGCATGAACTGCTCGACGGCGAGGGTCTTCCCCTTGTCCTCGTAGCCGAAGAAGCGGGCGATGGAGGTCTGGGCCTCGAAGGTGAGCTGGTCGTTCTTCCTGCCGGCGAGATAATGCAGCTCGTTGCGGATGCGCCACAGATAAGAGAGCGAGCTGTAGTACATGCCGAGCTCCTCTTCCGAGAGGACCCCCTTCATGACCAGCTCGCGCGGCTCGTCCACCTTGTACTTGATCTTGGCGACCCACATCGCGGTGTGCAGGTCCCTGAGGCACCCCTCACCTTCCTTGATGTTGGGTTCCAGGATGTAGACGCTGGAGCCGTACTTCTCGCGCCTTTTCCTCAGTTCCTCGAGCTTTTCGTTGATGAAGGAGTCGCTTCTCTTGGCGAGCACCTGGGTCACCATTATCTTCTTCAGCTCCGAGAAGAGGTGCTCGCTGCCGATGAGCAGGCGCGCGTCCAGAAGCGCGGTCTTCACGGTGACGTCGTTGCCCGCCATCTCGACGCAGTCGGCTATGGTGCGCACCGAGTAGCCGACGTCCAGGCGCAGATCCCACAGGAAGTAGAGCAGACGGTTGGCCGCCTCCTCCACCACCTTGGAGTCCTTGCCGGAGTACAGGAAAAGGAGGTCCAGGTCCGAGTACGGGTTCAACTCGCGCCGCCCGTAGCCACCCACCGCGATAAGGGCGAGCTGACCGGTCTTGTGCATCTGCAAATCATCCGAAAGCGCGGTGAAGAGCCGGGTAACCAGGGCATCGGTCATGGCGGTGATGGACTGCACCACGGCGATGCCGTCTTCCCCTTCCCGGTGCGAGCGCTTGGACTCCTCGCGGAAGTGCTCGAGGAATTCGCGCGCCGCGGCGAGGTAGGCGCCGCGCTTCTCCTCGAAGCTCTTGCCGTTTCCCTTCATCGCCTCGGAGAGGTATGCGTTTATGTTGAGGCGCATCACTCTTCCTTGGCGATCCGCACAACCTGCAGGACACCCGGGAAAGCCTGGATGTCCGACTCGGTGAGGCTCTCGGTGTCGCCGATGACCCCTATGATGACCCGGTTCGCGCCGGTGGACTGGTGGATGTCGAAGCCACGCTCGATGAGGAACGACTTGATCTCTTCCTGGGCCTTTTCGTCGGCCGTCTTACGCATAACGATCAGCACCTGCCAACCTCCCTTTAGTGTTCGCCGCGGGTCATGATGCGCTCCAGGCGGCGCGATTCGTCGATCACCCTCTCGAAGAGCCGCACGATGGCCTGGTCGTCCAGGGGCCCCTCGTTCTCCGCCGTCATCCGGGCGAAGATCCGCTTCTCCCGGGACGGATCATAGACCGGCAGGTCGAGCCCCTTCTTGATCTCCCCTATTTTGAGGGCGAGGGAGGCGCGCTCGTTGAAGATGCGCAGCAGTTCGCTGTCCAGCCGGTCGATTTCGTCCCTGATGTCGTCAATGCCCATGGCGGCGTCCTCAGAACTTCTTCTTGATGTGGGTGTCGCGCTTCCAGTTCACGTCGTCCACGCCCGGGTAGTCGATGTTGTAGTTGAGCCCGCGCGATTCCTTGCGCATCTGGGCACAGGCGACGATCAACTGGGCGACGGTGGCGATGTTCCTGAGTTCGATCAGGTCCGAGGTGACGATGAAGTTCCAGTAGTACTCCTCGATCTCGTCCTGAATCAGCTCGATGCGGCGCATGGCGCGCGCCAGGCGCTTGTCGCTTCTCACGATGCCGACGTAGTTCCACATGAAGCGGCGGATCTCGTCCCAGTTCTGGGAGACCACCACCATCTCGTCGGAGTTGGTCGCGGTGCCGGCGTCCCACTCGGGGATCTGCGGGAAGGAGAACGTTTCGTCCTTCAAGACCTTGACCGCGTGCTCGTAGGCGCGCCCCGCGTACACCGCCGCCTCGAGGAGCGAGTTACTGGCCAGGCGGTTGCCGCCGTGCAAGCCGGTGAAGGCGACCTCGCCGATGGCGTAGAGGTGCTTTATGTCCGTCTCGGCGTTGAAGTCCACCTGCACGCCGCCGCACAGGTAATGCGCCGCGGGGACCACCGGGAGCATCTCGGTGGTCATGTCGATGCCGTACTCGAGGCAGGTCTGGTAGATGTTGGGGAAGCGGGAGGTGATGTACTCGGCGCCGCGGTGCCTGATATCCAGGTAGACGCAGTCGTCGCCGTAGGTCTTCATCTCGTTGTCGATGGCGCGGGCCACGATGTCGCGCGGGGCGAGGTCCTTCAGATGGTGGTACTTCTCCATGAAGGCCGTGCCGTCGCGGCGCTTGAGAACGGCCCCCTCGCCGCGCACCGCCTCGGAGATCAGGAAGGAACGGGCGTTGGGGTGGTAGAGCGTGGTCGGGTGGAATTGCATGAATTCCATGTTGGCGATGGTCGCGCCGGCACGGTAGGCCATGGCGACGCCGTCACCGGTGGCGACGTCCGGATTGCAGGTGTAGAGGTAGACCTTGCCGGCGCCGCCGGAAGCGAGGAGCGTGATGCGGGCGGTGAAGGTCCGCACCACGCCGGAGTCCTTGTCGAGCACGTGGGCGCCCAGGCAGCGGTTGTGCTCCAGCTTCTGCTTCAGCACCTTCGACTCGGTGACGAGATCGATGGCGATGTGGTTCTCGTAGATGGTGATGTTCTCGTGCTTCTTGGCAGCCGCCACCAGGGCGCGCTCGATCTCGCGGCCGGTGATGTCCTCGGCGTGCAGGATGCGCCGCGCGCTGTGGCCACCCTCGCGGGTGAGATCGTAGTCGTCGCCGCTCTTGGTGAACTGCACCCCCCAGTCGATCAGGTTGCGGATCACCTGGGGCCCCTCCTCGACCACCATGCGCACCACGTCCTCGTGGCAGATGCCGGCGCCGGCGACCAGGGTGTCCTGCACGTGCGCGTCGAAGGTGTCCTCTTCGGACGAGACCGTGGCGATCCCTCCCTGCGCGTAGTTCGTGGCCGACTCCGAGATATCCCTTTTGGTGACCACCGCGACCTTGCCGTGGGCCGCGGCCTGCAACGCGAAGGAAAGCCCCGCGATACCGCTGCCGATCACCAGAAAATCAGTTTTCTCCTTCATCAAACTACCCCCCGGTAAGCTGGATTAGGCGTTTCTTGAGACCGAATGTTTGAGACGAAGTCGTGCAGCAGTCGCGAGTACTTCAGGAAAGGCTTAGGGGGTCATGGCGGCAACGTTGGGCCTTTGCCCTCAAAGGAGATTTCTTGGTGTGCGTCGCGGGTACCTTGCGTTCTTCGCGTAACCGGCTCGGGAAAACCCGCAAATTATTGATCCGCCCAAGATTTTTGTCAAGACTTTTGACTGGTTATAGCCCGCCAACCTTACATTAGACCTTGAATTATCATGCTTATTAGTCTATATATTTCCGTGGCGGAATTCCCTGTCCCATTAAAAAAGGAAGCTCATGCGCTTGACGTCACACCGACTTTTTGCAGCAGCCATCCTGACCGTGGCCGCGTTGTCGTGGTGCATCCCGGCACCGGCGCGCGCCGACATATATAAGTACGAAGATCCCGACGGCACCGTTCACTTCACCGACGCCCCCACCGACAACCGTTTCAAGATCTTCATGCGTGACATCAAGAAGGACAAGCGGCTCAGGACCGCCTTCAAGCTCTCCGGCTATGCCAGAAACCCCGCCGAGTTCGAACCCATCATCAGCTCCTGCTCGCGCGAGTTCGGTGTCGACAGTTCGCTGGTGAAGGCGGTGATCCATGCCGAGAGCGGCTACAACCCGAGCGCGGTGTCGCCCAAGGGGGCCCAGGGTCTGATGCAACTCATGCCCAAGACCGCCCAGGGGCTGAAGGTCGCCGATTCATTCAACCCCTCAGACAACATCCGCGGCGGGGTGCGTTACCTCAGGTTCCTTTTGGACACCTTCAAGGGCAACGAGTCGCTGGCCGTCGCCGCCTACAACTGCGGGCTCAACGCGGTGGCCAAGTACGGCGGCGTCCCCCCCTATCCCGAAACCCAGACCTACGTGTCCAAGGTACTCAGTTACCGTAACAGCTACAGATAGCGCAAAGGCCAAGCATGCCCTCCACCCCAGCCCAGATCATGAACCTCCCGAACATTCTGACCATGCTGCGCATAGCGGCCATCCCGCTTCTGTGCGTGCTTTTGCTGTCGCCCGACCGCGAGCCCGGCTTCTGGGCCGCGGCGCTGTTCGCCGCCGCATCGGTCACCGACTGGCTGGACGGGTATCTCGCCAGGAGGATGGGGATCGTCACCGTGTTCGGCAAGTTCCTGGACCCGATCGCCGACAAGCTGATCGTCATGGCCGCGCTGATCATGATTCTCCCCTTCAACCGGGTGCCCGCCTGGATGGTGCTGGTGATCCTCGGGCGCGAGATGATCATCACCGGCCTGCGCGGCATCGCCTCCACCGAGGGGATCGTGATCGCCGCCAGCAACCTGGGCAAGTTCAAGACCATTTTCCAGTTGGTGGCCATCATCGGGCTTTTGCTGCACTACGACTACCACTGGTTCTTCGGCATCCACCATCCGCTGGTGATTGTCAACATGCACAACGTCGGCATGTTCTATCTCTGGATCGCGACAATCATCACCATCTGGAGCGGTGTCGACTACCTGAGCAAATTTGTGCGAGTGATAGCCAAATAAAAATTTCGTATTGACACAGGCGAGGGAATCAGGTTATAAACGGGCTCCTTCGATGCACAAGGCGGCATGGCCAAGTGGTAAGGCAAAGGACTGCAAATCCTTCATTCATCGGTTCAAATCCGATTGCCGCCTCCAATAAAAACAAGGGCTTACGATTTCAGGTCGTAAGCCCTTTTTTCATCGCTGTAAAAATCGCTGCAATAACTTTGCAGCCCCCCAGCCACCACATGGCAAGGCAGGAACCGGCACGTCCCCCTCCATCGAGGCCTCAGTGAACGACACGGAAATCATTTCATGCCGTAATAGATGCCGTAATAAATCCAGACCGTAATGACCGAACCATAAAAAAAACCCGGCACCACTTCTAGGTGGCCGGGTCTTTTTGCGCCTGGCGCCTTCCCTTTTTTTGGAACCGCTACGCCGCTTCCCTCCACTCGTCGGTCCACTGGCGTTTACTGTCATCCATGCTGACGAAGAGGGAGACAACCTTGCCCGCCTCCTTGCGTGCCGCATCGGTCCTTTTGTAGTCGTCGATCTTCTTACCGCGCGCGACGATCTCGCGGAAGAGCAACTCGTTCTGCTTGCTCATCGGCACCCGCCCGTTCTCCCACTTGGAGACCTGGGACTTGTCGCAGTGCAGGTTGTCGGCGAAATCGGCACCAGACCAGCCGAGGGACTTCCTTAGGAATACGATCTCTTCCGGGGTGAGCCGTTCTTCCTTCTTCACCAGGGCATGGGCGATGCAGTCGTGCAGGGCCTCCATCCTGGGTATCTTAGGCACCAGCGCCCCGCACTCCGGGCAACTCCTCACCGTGATCCCTGTAAGGACCACGTTCCCGAGGCCGCATTCGCGGTAGTGGTAGTTCTGCACCTTTTCCACCAACTCGGCTCGCTCGCAAACCGGGCATCTCATTTCAGCATCCTCCATGCGGTTACGATCATCAATTCCGTCTCGTCCTCGAACCGGACCACCACCGTCATCTTCCCGGTGTGCACCCGGTAGCGCCACTCCCCGTTTTCGTACTCCGCCTCCTCGACGGTCCCGCCGCGCAGTACGTTCAGGCAATCCAGGGTGGACATGCCGTGCTTTTCCAGCCGCTCCAGCGCGTGGGGTTGAGCAAATGAGACATCCCCGTCTTTCAAGATGGACAGGATCAGTTTCTTCGTCTCGGTTCGCTTCAACGGTTCGTTAAGCATACTATACACCTTTAGGGGTTGCGTTCAAAACAAAAGTTGTGCTCAACACAACTTAATAGAAGGGCGACAGAGAGATGGTACAACTTATAGGAAAAAATATTGCGAAGCAAGGTGGGCTTGGTCAGGTCATCTCTTCCCACGGAAGCCGTCGTCGGTAACGCCCGCCTCCAGCGTCACAGCTGCCCTATCCTGCTGGGCGCCCCCTTGCACCCTCTCCCGCTCCCTGACCCACTCCTCAACCTCCGCCAAGTGCCAGCCGACCGATCCGGCCCCTATCCTCACCCTCGCCGGGAACCGCCCCGCCCTCTCCAGTCTCCACTGCGTCGTATGGCTCATTCCGATCAGCTCCAACAACTGTCTGCGCCTGATCAATTTATCGTTCTCCACGCGAGACCTCCTCCCTGGTAAAAGAACGTCAGATGCCTTGCCTGCAACACAACATGGACTTTAACCATCAGATCAAGTCCTCCTTCTTGGGTGAAGGGTTGAAGGTGAACCCGCTTGTTTTGGGGGTGTCTTTTGTTTCCGGTGCCTTCTTACCAGTGTTTGCCGGCTTGTGTGCCTCGGAAAGCTCATTGACAGGCGGTTCCTGATGGCGGCTGGACTGAGCCAGGATCAGGCGGTTTGTGTAACCGCAGAATGCGGAATAACCGAAAGCCACCTTTCCCTCCTCATGCAGGGTTTCCCAGATTTCCCTGACCGGCCACCCGTCGTTGAGCGCCTGTATGATGTCGGGACGCAAAGTCAGGAAAACGGCCCGGTTCTTTTTTTTATTGGAGGTCATCGGCTTATTATCGACTGCCCTGGCCGCTATGCGTTCAGAGAGAGTTTTCATCTGCCCACCTCATTTTGCCCATCGGATTTTGCCGCTATTTAATCGCTACGCTGTCGCCTTTGCAACAGCCACGCTACCGCTTCGTTACCGCTACTTTAACGCTACTTTACCGCGGCATCGAAATTCTACCGCCGATCTTGCAGAATTTTGTAAAAATCTAATTCAATATCACTAATTCCATGTAGCGTTGCGGTAAAATAGCGAAGGTCGAAAAACCGTATCGGAAAAATCGCGGTCCGGAGCGGGGCAGGATATGTGAAGTTAGCTAACCGGCGAGCCGGTTAACTATCTTCACCTCCCCTTATTCGCACTACGTGCTCAACGGGTATCCTGCTCTGCGAGGCTGGACGGCTGCCGCCGTCCCCCCCTTGAAGTCGTACTCCTCAAAGAGGCCATCATGGCTGAAAAGAACAGGCCACGTGCGCAACAACTGCACGTCCCGGTGCGACCGGACGAGAAAGCCACTATCGAGAAGTTGGCCGCGTCCACCGGCCTCCCTGTCGCCGCCTATCTGCGGAACGTGGGATTGGGCTACCAGGTGCATAGCATCCTGGACCGTGACCAAGTTGACGAGTTAGCACGTATCAACGGAGATCTTGGCCGTCTGGGCGGCCTCCTAAAGCTATGGCTCACCGATGACCCGCGCACGGCGCAGTATGGCGAGAGACTCATCCGTGCCGTCCTTGCCCAAATCGAAAACACTCAGGGCAAGATGCAGGAAATCATGCAGACGGTGGTTCTACCAAAGGCCTCGCGGTGAGGAAATTTTCAGCCGCTAAAAACAACGTTCCCGGGAGGCCGCTGCATGATCGCGAAGAAGGTACCGATGAGGTCCGTGGGCAGGAGCGATTACGGTGGTTTGGTGAAGTATCTAACCGATAGACAGGGAAAGCATCAACGTCTCGGCTATGTGACCGTCAGCAATTGTCAATCTGAAAAGTGGCAGGTCGCCATCCTCGAAGTCCTCAACACCCAGGCTCGCAATACACGGGCGGTATCAGACAAAACCTATCACTTGATAGTCAGTTTTCGTGCAGGGGAGGAACCGGTTGACGCCACTTTGAAAGCGATCGAGGAGAGGATCTGCAACGAGTTAGGTTACAGCGAGCATCAGCGGGTCTGTGTCGTCCACAACGACACAGACAATCTGCACTTTCACATCGCGATCAACAAGATTCACCCGACACGCCACACCATTCACGATCCTTACTACGATCACACAACCCTGGCGAAAGTCTGCCAAAAACTCGAACAACAATACGGTCTCCAACCAGACAACCACCAGGTGTTGAGGAATGGAAGCGAGAACCGTGCTGCCGACATGGAAAGGCATGCCGGGGTGCAAAGCCTGTTGGGGTGGATCCAGCGCGAGTGTGTCGAAGAGATGCGTCTAGCCGAAAGTTGGGCCCAATTGCACGCCATGCTGGCCAACAGCGGGTTGAAACTTGAGGAAAGAGGCAACGGTCTCGTCATCACGAACGGTGACAGGCTTGGCGTCAAGGCAAGTTCGGTTTCAAGGGAACTGTCGAAAAGCAAGCTGGAGAAACGATTGGGGGCTTTCGAGCCGCTCGACGAGGTGGACACCATGCGGGCCATGCAGGCGCGTCTGGCGCAATCGCAGCCTACGGGCAACATAGGTGCCATACCCCCACCGAACAGGCAAACCGTCCTGCGGAACCTCTCGAATCTTGAAGCAGTAAAAACAAGCGGCAGGCGTTACCGAGCGCAGCCGATGCATTCCCGATACGACACCGGCAAGCTGTACGCGAAGTACCGGGAGAACCACCAAATAGCCGCGACGGCGCGGGCGGCAGAAAAGACCAAAATAGCGGAGCGGAAAGAGCGTCTGGTCGACTCGGCCAAACGAATGGCAAAGCTAAAGCGGGATAAGATCAAGGCCGTGAAAGCCAACGGGCGGATTAAAAGAGTCCTCTATGGCGTGATCAACAACATACTCCGTGAGGATATCCGGAGGATCAAAAGACAATGCACAGCCGAGCGTCTGGCCGTCGATGGAAAATACCCATGGCGGTCATGGGCCGACTGGTTGAGGGCGAAGGCCGTCGAGGGAGACCCCGAGGCCCTAGCCGTTTTGCGCGCCCGCGATGCGGCAACCGGTCTGAAAGGAAACACCGTAACCGGCAAGGGCGGCCGGAAGAATGCACCGATAGTGGCAGAACGAGACGGCATCACCAAAAAAGGAACGGTCATCTATTACATCGGCTCGACCGCGATACGCGATGACGGGGACAGGCTTCAGGTTTCGAGGGGGTACACAATAGAGGGGCTGCAGGACGCGCTACTCTTGGCGTCGGAAAAGTATGGTTGTTGCATCGCAGTCAACGGTACCGAAGCCTTCAAGGAACAGGTCGTCCGGGTGGCGGCCGTCGGCAGGTTGCCCATTACCTTTGACGATGCCGCATTGGAGCGCCATCGCCAGGAACTGCTGGAATCCGGAATCCTCCGGGAGAAAACAAGTGGACACGCAGCCCATTACTGTAAGCCCACGGTCGAAGGCATTGGACGAAAGCCGCCGCCCCAAGGCCAGAATCGTTTGCGAGAGCTGTCAGAACTCGGTGTGCTTCAGTTGGCCGGCGGAGGTGAGGTGCTATTGCCGCATGATGTTCCTGATCATTTGGAGCGGCAAGGGACCAAACCGGATTACCCCGTTCGACGGGATATTTCCCGGCTAGTAGAAATGACGCTAGGCCAGGCAGCCGCTGAGAAATACGTTGCCGATCGCGAGGCAATTCGGCTGAAATCCTCAGACATGCCTAAACACCGCCGCTACGACCCGGCAGACAGAGGCGCCGCCGACTTTGCCGGACTCCGCAAGGTGGATGGTGAGTTCCTGGTGCTTCTGAAACGGGACGAGGAGATCATGGTCCTGCCTATCGGCGCCGGTACCGCTCTCCGACTCAAGCGCGTCCAAATAGGGGAAAGCATCACCGTGTCAGCAAATGGTTCCGTTACACGAAATAGGGGGCGCGGTGGAACCGAAGGGGCAGACTCCGGCCAAAAAACGAAAGGCCGCCCCCCACGAATTTGATCAAGACACCAAAGTCCCCCCGTGAAAACGGCATACAACGGGCGAGCTTCTCTGCCCCCACAGGAAGATATGGGTGCAGACCAGATCGCCGCCGAAAAGAGGCTTCTCGTTCCTCACCGGCTTGGCAACCAATAGCCGCCCCAATCCCGCGCAGAAAACTGACCGAAGCGGTCAAACCTTCCAAGGTCAGATTGAGTTGGGTCAGGCGCTCATTAGGGTTGTCGGGAGGGCTGCATCCCCCCAGGCGCTCCCGTATTGGTGGCCGCTTTATGCACGGTTCCTCGCTTTCAATTGGAAGGGCCGCCCAAGGGGCCCTTCCAATTTGGCTGCTGAACTCTCTAGACCACCCTCGGGTCGCCACCCTATATAACGATCCATTTGTAATCCGGTAGGACAAGTCCTTGCCCATAAAAGATGCCATTAGTTTTCTCGTGTTCAGTGGTTAAGCCCCCTTCTTCCTCTAAGGAGAGGAGGGATGAGTCTCAATTGCAGCGTTATTGCGGAGATACTTTCATGACGGCTGGCCGATCAAGCCGGGTCAAACGCCTTTGCAAGGTGTGGGGTACTTATGGAACAACGGGCAGTAGCGACCAGTCGCAGGTCGAGTTAACCGGTAACTTCCCATTCCCATATATCGTGCCGGTGCTCCCCCACATCGGCTTCCCGCGCATATTGTACATAAGGGGATAGGTATATTTCCCACTTGCATCGGTCTGGTTTCTGACACCCATGCCCGGTTCGAGGGTGGCGACAGTACCGACGCCTCCAATCCACCCGTCATTTGGATCGATATGAACGAAGTCGCGCATGGAACTGTACTGTAACGCATAATCTGTGAGGACAAACCCCAGACGCTTGACGGTTGCAGGGGCAACAGACCCCGGTTCGAAGAATGTATAATCAGTTGCAGAGACAGTGACCGGTTGAGCCTGCGACGTCAGTTCGTAATAGATATTGGCAAGATCGTGTCTGAAGGCATCAATATCATCGTCGCTTCCGTTGTGATTACCTAGTTGGTCAGCCAAAGTGATCGTAGACGGCTCTCCCGCAGGGTGCCATTCATTCTGCAGGCAGACGAAATCGGTGTTGTTGAAGATGTCGACCGGTGTTGGTTCGGAGATGTCGCGATAGCCATGAACAGTCGTACCATCTTGCGCAGTATGGATCAGATATACATACACATCCGTTGCAGTTACCGGAATCTGCGCATTTGCCAAGGAGAATAGCAACTCGGCAGCACCATTCGCCGGAATAGAGGACTGATCTGCAACGGTCGCACTTGCATATTTGATTTCAGGAGAAGAATCAACGGGCTGAGACAGGAAAGGATTGCCCAAGGCGTCACGAAAAATCACCAGCAACTCTGTGCTCCCGGGACCAGTGGCAGTGGGCGATGTGTTCTTTGCAGTCAAAGCAAAATCATTGAAGGTCTTTGCCGTGCTCTCTCCACTCACCGAAGCATAGACGCCACGTGGCGGTAGTGAAATATCCAGATCGCCAGCAACACCATCCAGGAATATCTGCTCATAGGCCACAGCATCCGGTTCATTGCCGAGTCGGCCTCGGTATACAACAATCAGAGAGACATCCCGGGCCAATGGCGGTAGCGGATCATTAGACAAATCAAAATCGAGTGATGTGCCGGATGTGTCGATCGTACAAACAGGATTTTCTCTTGTGCACCCCCTAAGCGAGTACTTACGGAATATATAATCGCCGTCAGGCACAAGTGTTCCAGCTGATGCGGTGCCATTTTTCTTGTACTGCCTGAAGATAACCATTAGATCGACCGAGCCACCATTCATGGCTTCACCCGTCTGCGTGTTGTTGCGGACATTTAGGCGGATTTGCTTACTGGTGGGTAGCATGTCTTGCGGAACCGTGACGGTCAGATTTCCCCTTAAAAAATAGTTCAGCATGGCTGCTGAATAGCCTACCGTGCGAGGAATCAGTTTTTCTGCGTATTCCTTCATACAGCTTTCATCAAGACGAAACGAACTGTAAAACATCCCTCCTTCCCCTCCATACTCCTCAAAGAATTTAAGAGTGTTGGGGCCGGGCATGGTTAGGCAGTTGAGAGGTTCACCGGTTGTGTTCTGCTTGGCAATCTGGAAGGTCTTATAACTCTTCCCGTCAACATCGGTTCGCACCACGGGGTCAAGATAGTTATCAATGAAATCCTGCAAATTCGTTTCACTCTTCCGCGGGTATGGGAAGTGATAGCGCGTTTCGGTCGGTGCATAGCGGTCAGCGGCAAAGGCGGTACTCTCCGAGAAAAAGTTGCTGTTAGTATATTGAGCCAACCCTTGGGAAAGCGAGGTAGATGGCGTAATAACATAAGAAATAGGATTATTGGCTGCATCCTTAACCAATACATCCATTCCTTCGCGGGTATCGGACAACCTGGCTACAGGCGCCTTGGTTGGATCATCATTGAACAGCTTAGTAAGATCAACCTGAACTTCTGGAACAGGATACACATTTTCGCCGACAGCATCCTTCTTATCCAGTATTTGCTCTCGAATCACTTTTATATCGTTGTCTTTAGCCCAGGTCTCAAATCCGTTGACTATCCATTTCCAGCCAAAGCCATCGGGTATATGGGTATCGTCCCGCACATGGTTCGGCTGGGACATGTCCTGTACCAAGTGCATCTGGTAACCGAGTCCCTTGAGCATCTTGACCAGGTTGTCATCCTCTGCTTCTTTGCTAGTGGCGGTGACATAGTTGTAAAGATGATCCCGCACCGTTCCCCACGACCAATCTCCCCCAAAGAATTTCTCCTGTTCTGTTTTATCCTGTGCCCATAGAGGTGTCGACATTCCGGAGGTCTCCCGCCACCCCGTCCGGTTCAGTGACCGGTTCGGCGCATGAAAGTGGTTACCCGAGCGGGCAGTGGGTGGCCAGTACCATGCCCAGTCATCCTCCCGTTCGGCCCCTTCGCGGATCCAATCCCTCACTGTTCGTTCAACTCCCCCTTGTCGAAAGGAAATATTAAGGAAATCGTTATCAAAGACTCTAGTAGCAGCATATTGCGAAAGGGTGGGATGCGTTTCGATGTCGTTCCACCCATACGAATTGCCGGCAATGAATATCGCCATTACAGCTACGCAATAAAAAAATGATTTCATAATCACTCCAAGGTGTATAAAGTGTCTGAGGGTAGCCCTAGCTCAATATTTTCTTTGTTACTCTCACGTTTCATCAAATCAAGTTTTTTGCCTGACACTCCAACTGGCATGGTGACAAAGCTCTTTCTGCGCTCTTCCATACTCAATCCTTTCAGCCGGAAAGTCGGACGGTCCCCTTCCCAAGCTACCTCATCATTTGGCCACTGCCCCTTGAGACCGGACCAAGAATTTGGTGGCCATTGCTTGTACCCCGCCTTGAAGATCGTCAAATGGAGTTCGTCAAGATTGCTAAGAAGCAGCAAGCCTTTTCCTGGAATTTTGAACGCGCCGTTTCGGTCCGTCAGCGTCTCGGCGCTGTCATACCATTTGCTGGAGGCGCCACCTACCGTGCCCCAGACCTTGTACCAGTCGCCATGAACGACTACCCCCTCCACCGGCTTTTTCGTAACCGCATCTATGACCCATCCTTCATACGGGCCGTCTACCCGCACAAAGCTGACACAGCCTGCGCAAGAAAAGAATAGTGCAGCAAGAAACAGCTTGCGTATGTACTTGCCAGCAACAGCTAAAAATTGACCAGCTTCCACGTTCCGTCCTCCTGGATGTAATACACCGGATAGCCGATCACCACCTTCTGCCCTTTGACTGTTTCTTCACGAAACAAGCGTGCCTTCGCTCGTTGTTCGGAAGCGTAAACCAGTTCAATTGACGGCAGATCTTGAGCCAAAAGCGGTAGCTTGTCCACATAAGCAGTAAAGCCGGTCCGGTAAGCATTTTGCGCTGATGTTAGGAGATGCGCTACAGCCCCTTCCACATCCTTCGCCATCAGCTTTGACTTCATCCCTTCCCATTTCCCTTGCAATAGCACCTCAAGCTGCGACCTGCTCATGACCGTAATGCTCCCTGAGCTTGTGTACATCTGCCCGTCCGGCCCAAGCGCACTGGCGGTGATGGTGTAGGTCCCCTCGACTGTGAAATTCGCGGTAAATTCTGCAGGACCCGATCTAGGTGTTAGTAAGACTGGCACTGGCCCGGCAACGCCGACCGTCGGATTGGCAATGACGAAATTGCCGTCCAACCGGATTGATATATCCAACGGTGCCGTGCCGGATTCGATATTGGAAATGACGCGGAGATAATTGCCGATTTGGGCCGTGACGCTCCGGCTTTGCGTAGTAGTCAGCCCATTGGCATCGGTGGCCTTGATCTGGATTGAGTTGGTACCTTCTACCAAAGGAACATGATTGGCGATGAAGCGGCTGCCGCTGATGGTGGCAGGAATACCGTTGACCATAATGCCTGTCTCAGCGCCGGTTGAGTTGATGACCGTGCCGCTTACAGCGCAATCCCGACCAGTGACAGTGGCGTTTTCGAGTGGTGCTTCAATCTGCACAGTCAGGCTCGGCACTACCCCCTCAATGCTGCCGCCCCTCCGGGTCAGTTCGGCAAGTTTTCCAGCCCATGCTGTTCTCAAGGTTTCGATAGCGGCGGTCGCAGTTGTGGTGGTGCCTCCTGGCGTCATGAGCAACACAAATCCCACCTTGAATGACTTCCGTGACACGCTAGCATCGGGAATACGTGTGCCCTCTGCTGCAATGATATCGTCTACAGTTACCGTTTTTGCCGTTCCCGTAACCTTAGCACCTAGTTGCGGAATCTGATTTTTGTCGATGCTGGGATTCTCAATCAAAAGCATGGGCGACACCTGCTCCTTCGGGATCATACCCATGAGGTACAGGTCCAGCGGGCTGAAGCCGTTTTGCATGGCCGTGGAGGTGTAGGTGCCGTCGCCGTTGTCCCTCCAGCCGTTGCCGTACATGACGGAGCCTTGGGTATCGAGGAGGTAGCTCCAATGCGCCGCGTCGCGCCCGAGGAGAGCATCATTCAAGCTGCCATCCGGGTTCTTGAATCGGACGTACGCACCGAAGCGGTGCATCAGTTCGTGGTTAAGGGTGATGATCGTCTCGTCAAGTTTCGGCCCGTACGGGTTCGCCGCGAGCGCCGTTACGTTCCCCAGGTCGATGGTGCCGTAAAGCTTGCCGGCGCTTCCGAATGAGGGGGAGTTGTCGAAGAGGGCCTGCCCTATTCCCTGAGTGTCATTCTTAACGCCCAGATAGAACCCCTTGGCCTCAGAGTCGGGCATAGCGTAATCGAAGTTGGAGAGGATAACCAGGAAATCAACGGCGTCCGCGTGCGTGCGGAAGTACTCCTTGGCGATCTCCTGACGTGGGAGGACGTTCAAGGTCCCGTCCCCCTTGTTGATGTCGTAGTTTCCAGTCACCTCCATCACAGTCACGTTGCCGAAATCGCCAAGCGTCTTGGCGGTAAACTGCGGTGTCGTGAAGGTCAAGTCTCCCGATGTCGAAGTAAAACCGTTCTGGTTTGTCGAGGATACCCGAAAATGGTACGCGGTGGCAGAAACGAGCCCGGAAATGGTAACAACGTGATTCGTCACCAGTGCCCCGTCAGTTGCCGTGTTACCGTAGCCTACGGTTGCACCGTATTCCACCAGGCTGCCGGCTGGTTGATCGGTGGTCCACGAGATGATCGCCGAGTCAACGGTTGAGGAGTTTGCTGTTGCGGCACTTATTATGGGGAGTATTGGCGCCATGCCAGCATTGATGGTTACTGTTCCGCCGGGCGTGATCGTCCCTGAAAAAGTATATGTAGCATATCCATCCTTGGTTACATTTCCTCGAAAGCTCCCTAACGGGATCCCTGTAATGGTAAATTTGCCGTCGCCGGTGGAAACAGCAGTGTGAAGTCCGTTTGCGGAATCGGTAACGGATACGGTTGCCGATGGCAGCGCCGAGCCGCTCAATGAGTTGGTAACGGTGCCGATAATGTTCCCACTAATAATGCAGGTCACGTTAATGCTTTGGCTAGCTACTTGATCATCCTGGTCCTTTGCCTGGACAGTTATCGTATTAGCTCCTTCAATCAGTGCTATCGATACACTGTACGATCCGTTGACAACAGAGGCCTGAACTCCGTTGACGGTGACTTGGGCATTATTGTTAACGCTGCCGCTGACGGTGATTGAAGAGGTGTTGACAACAGCCCCGTCTTGTGGCGATGCAATGCTGACCGAGACCGGCCACATTCTTGCCATCGAGACAACTGCGGTATTCTGTCCGCTTTGCAATACGCCACTGACACTCTTTCTGGAGTATCCCTCTTTCTGACAGGTGACCTAAAAAGCACCGGGAGTAAGACCATAAAAGTCGGCGTACCCCCCCCCCATAGAATTCGTGTCCCATGTTGCTTTCATGATTGGACCTACAGGATCTGTCACAGTCACCTGAACCCCTCCAAGCTTGTAGTAAAGGCCGGTAGGATCACCCTCTGTCACGGTCACGGTTAAGTCCGCTGGCTCGTGTATGGCGGTGAGCCGAACACGGAGGGTGGAATGATCTTCATCGCTCGAGAGTATTTGTAGGGAGTCGAAGTGAGTACCAGCAGAAGCGTGGGTAAAACTAACTGCCACAGAGCAGGTTGCCAAGGAGGGAAGGACAATTCCGGTACAACCATCCGATGTGACCGTAAACGGTACAGCCGGCGGCACTATTTTCACTATTTTCAGATTACCTTTTCCTGCATTTGAAACAGTGAGATTGAGGACTTTTGAGGTGCCGACTTCAATTGAGCCGAAGTCGAGTTTTGACGGAGTTACGGATATTTCTTGTTCATCAACAGCCTCTGAGAAATATGCCTCCGAAACGCCAAAATTCCCTGTCGTTACAATCCTTATTTTCATAAAGCCGAACCCATCCATCAGGTGGAGGATGGGGGTAATATTTAGCTTGTTCCATCCTGTGCTGACGGTGAATGACAGTGCGGTTGCTTGCACGGAAAGACCGTCCGCAGCGTAAGCATATACCGTGACTACAACAGAGGTCCCTTGGCTGACGTACAGATTCAAAGCAGCTGCAGAAAGTTTAGTCGAGTCGATGTTTGCCCGTAAGCTGAGAATATCGAAAATTCCTTTACTTTTTTGTATGATGACGCCTTGGCTTGTGAGGCCGTCCTTCAAAAGAGCAGTTTGATCAACGGGACTGATATCCATAGCGGTCTGAGATTTGAGACCAGTACATGACATGGCTTGAGTCAATAGAGTGTGGCTTTGGCAAACATCTCCTATCCCGTCACCATCAAGATCTATCTGCTGCGGGTTGTAGGTATGGGGGCAGTTGTCCAAGACGTCTATGACACCGTCACCATCGCTATCAGTAGTATCTCCAATAGCTATGTATCCTTCCTTCGAGGTGGTGTTCACGGCGCCACTTACGTCGGTTACGGTCAAACGAACGGTGTAATTGCCAGTTCCGCTGTAAAGAAACGAAGGATTCCTTTCGGTGGAGTCCGTAATACCGTCATTGTTGAAATCCCACGACCATGCGACAATCGCCCCCTTGTTTGAGCGAGAGAGGTCCGTGAAGTTCACCATTAGCGGCGACAGGCCTTTAAGCGGCGTAGCACTGAATGAGGCAGTAATAGGATTGTTCTCGTATGCGCCAATGTCAGCGATACCCTCCGCTATTCTGGGATGCCCAGAAAGATCTTCCACAGGCAGAGAAGGGGCGGCATTGCTCCCCTTGTTGATCAGAGGTGAACTCGTAGTGAGACGATAATCGCCTGTTGTGGAGTTTACAAACAGAGGGTCGACATTTATGTTACTCCCCTGTGTTTGCAACATGACCTGCGCTTTTAACGGGGTGAAGTTGTTATAGAAAGCATTCGTTCTTGGCACACTTGAGGAATCAAATATATCTCCACCTTCTGAGGCTGAGTTCCCCCATATGGTGTTGTTGTAAAAATTAGCGGCGCCATCGACAATATAGAAAATACCTCCGCCTTGGCCGATTGGGTTATAAGTGCTTACAGTGTTATTCGTGAAGGTATTATTGATCAATGTAAGATTGGTCGATTGGGAGTAAACACCGGCTCCATACCCGTAGCCACTCAACCCGTTGAGTGTGTTCCCCGCAACAACGTTGTCCAAAAGAGACACGTTCCCGGAATTCCAGATCTCTACTCCTGCCCCACGCCCACCGCGGCTGGAGACCGTATTACGTGTTATAACGTTCTTAGACATGAGCAAATCGTAATACCCAATGACCAGCAGTCCAATCCCCCTAATGGTGTCGTGATTTTCAGTTATTACGTTGTCCTTAATAGAAAGTTTACCGGACATCAAGGAGCCAGATGCTCCGTTCCCCGAGAGGATGTTATTTGCAAACACGACCTCATATGCACAATCGTCAAGGCCGACGCCAGAAGTCCCAGACCTGATGGTCAGTCCGTCTACAACAACTTTGGACGCATAGGGCACCCAGGTGTTGTTGTCTCTATTGATTCCGAGGATACCTTTTGAAGAGGTGGGGTCATAGAGAACAGTGTTAGCGGGATTGAGTTCTCTCTTCCGGCATCCGTCGAAATAACCTCCTGACAGAGTTATCCCGTATGCGTCTTCCAAATTTGCGAAGAAACCGCTGGAGTCGGGGACCGCGTACATCCCCTGTTCAAGCATGATTATGTCATGTCTGTTGTCTGTCACAGCGGAAGTTAGCACTTCCTGGAGCTCTGCACTGCTAGTAACGCAGAACGATCTGGTACAGGCATCTCCGACACCGTCACCATTGCTATCAAGCTGATCCTGGTTGTACACAGTTTGGCAGTTATCGGTACTATCATCAATACCATCACCGTCGCTGTCAACAGCGAAAGCTGACACCGCAGTCAATACAATCAGAAGAAGGGACAGCGCAAGAACCCTTATTGAATACCCTATATCTTTCATGTACTCTCCTTTGCCTCCTAGCCTCTTGCCGTTTTGCGGTGGCTGGAATGTGTGGTGCCGGGATGATCAGAAAACTCTTACTTAACAAAAACTGCGCCAAATTGCCCATACACGAAAATGATAATGGAACCGACGAGTTATTTCGTATTAGGTCGAATTATTAGACAACACCAACTGTTCATTTTTTTACAGTCACTGGATCAGAAACGCAAGTTAATGGAACAGAGACAGTGGCTTAGGATCAACTGTAAAGTTTTTCACATGTTCATTTTTTTACAATCAGCCATTAGTTTTGCCCGTGAGTAAGAACACCTCAGCCTATGACAATGCGGAATACACACAATTATATTTTCCCAATAATACCTGTCAGCCTGCGGGGACGGCAGCCGGGGGAACGGTGTTGTGAAGGAAGCCGTTTTTCGGGGGAGCGGCGTAGCTGGAGCGGAGGCGGAAGCGGAGACGGGATCTTGGAAACTAAGGCTTACCGGAGGGGCTTGGTATGGTCCACCATTGGTTGATGACTTCCGTGCATGACTTTTCGCGCTGAGGGGTTAATAGTTTGCCTGAAGGACGGCTACGCGCGGCCGATACTTCAGGTTCTTTCGGCTTTCCAGCTCTCAACCTGCCGGGATCAGCAAGCGAGTTGACGGTGGCCGTCACCGCTCCAGCCCCGCCAACGAAAACCTGTGTTTGATGTTTTGCCTGCAACAGGAACCTGCAACTCGGGAGGCTGACATCCCGCGTTATTCTGCCACAGCCTCCTTGCGCCGGATGGGTATCACGTTGTCCGGCAGCCCCGGTACCAGGGATCCGCCGATGACCTCCACCAGCTTGTCTCGCCAAAGGGTCAGCGCCGTCTCGATCTGGCGCAGGTACCGGTGGTGGTCGTAGTTCTTCTTAGTCCCCTCCCTGGCGTGATTCAGTATTGCCTCGGCGGCGCTCGCGCTGATGCCGTCGATGTCGGACATGTAGGTGCGGCAGGTGCGGCGCAGATCGTGTGGCCCCCATGGTGGCAGCCCCAGGTACTTGTTCACGAGAACCAGGTGCCCGAGAGCATTGGTCGATATCGGTCTCAGTTCAGACTCCCCACCTCCCCTGTTCTTTACCCGCGACTCGAAAATATACCCCTTCTTGTCCCCAATCAGCGCCAGCGCCTCGGGCACCAAAAATACACGGTGGTCCATGCGGTTCTTGTCATAGCGGGCTTTAGTCCTCTCCTTTGGAAGCGTCCACCAGTTACCCTCGATCTCGTCGGAATGCAGCCCTAGCACCTCGCCCGGTCGCTGCCCGGTGAGGAGAATTAAACGCAGGGCGTTCCTTGCCTCTACGCCCCCGGTGGCCCTGGAGAGTTCCTTCCAGAAATGCCTTATCTCATCCTCGCTGAAGGTCCTGCTCCTAACGCCAGGCACCAGTCTCACCTGCACCGGCTTGGAGAGGAAACTCTTCACGCTACCGAGGATGAAGGGGTTCGTCTTCACCATCTCCCGCGCCAGGGCATAGGAGAACATTGGCCGCGCTGCCCGGATCAGGTTACGTGCAGCTGCAGCCGACCTCGCCGAGACGTCCTTGACGAGCTTCGCCGCCTCCTCCGTCGTGATGCTAGCGACCTTCCTGGAGCGCCAGGTCTTGAAATCATCGAGCGTCCCCTTCTTCCCCGTCGTTAACAGGATGCGCTTGATGCCGTACACGGAGGATTCGACCAGTTGCCCCTCCACGTTGTTGGCGATGTACTCCCGGGCCAACTCGTCGAAAGTGAGGTCACGCCTTCGTTCCTCAGGCACCTCCTCCGTCACCTCCTCGGGCTCGGCTGCCGGGTTCACTCCACCCTTCACCTTCTTGCGGGCCGCCTCGAACTGTTCCCGCGCCTCCTCCAGCGACAACTGTGGATAGGTCCCGAGGTTCAGCTCCCAGCGCTTCTCATTCAGCCGGTAGAGATAAAGCCAGACCTTGGCCCCGGAAGGAAGTACCCTGACGGTAAAGCCGTTCCCCTCGGAGCGAGTGTACTTCACCTCCTCGGGTTTCAGCTTCCTTATCATGGTGTCGGTGAACATCGTGCTTTTGGTTCGTGCCATTTTCCCCTCGTGTTTTTTGCAGCGATCGCTGCAATATCGCTGTAAAAAAGTCTGTGCTTGGACGGTATACCGTGAAACATCCTGAAAAGAAAATTACACTAATAATCACGTATTGTCAATATGTTAGACCTTAATTTGAAATGTTTTGAAACACCGTGAAACACGCTGAAAATAAGGATTGCTTAAACTGCAAATCCTTCATTCATCGGTTCAAATCCGATTGCCGCCTCCAAATAGAAAAAGGGCTTACAGTGACACACTGTAAGCCCTTTTTCTTTATGCCGTAGTACATCCGTAGTAATCCACGAAGCTCTTCCCTATGCCCACAACTGTGGCGCCACCTCCCCTGCAATTTCTTTCGCTGACATCGCCGCCGGCATATCATCCTTTCCAAAGGGTTGAATAGGATGTTTGCTGGAGGTGGCCCTTCAGAACAAAAGTCATGCGCCCAATCGCGACGGCAGGAACCGAGCTGCTTCTGGAAGAGACGTGGCGGTTAGCAGGAGCCTACGGGGGACGTTGCTGCTTTTGAGATTTTCTCACCGCCTCGTTTCGCCGTCATCCTTCCTCTCCTTCGAGGCGGGCGTGGCCGGTTGCTCGGGGGCGCCGGCGATCGGGAGATGCCAGCCCCAGCGGATGGCCATGAGCCGCAGCCCGAAACAGAGGACCGCACCGGCAATGGTCACCGCCGTCGCCGGCAACCGCAATGCAGAGCCGATCACAACTACGGCGGCGCCGGCTAAGGCCGCCATGGCATAAATATCGGAGCGCAATACGGCGGGAACCTCGGTCAGGAGCACATCGCGGCTCATGCCGCCTCCGATCCCGGTCAGCATGCCAAGAACCGCAGCCATGGCGGGGTTGAGACCGAATACGAGGGCTTTTTGCGTGCCGGCAACAGCGAAGAGTCCCAGTCCGGCGGCGTCAAACAGGAGGACCGGACTGCGCAAACGGTCGATGATGGAGGGGCGCCAAAAGGTAACCATTCCGGCAAGCAGTGAAACCGCCAGGTAGTACCAGTTGCTAATGGCTGCCGGTGGCGTAGAGTCGATCAACAAGTCGCGGACTATGCCTCCGGCATTCCCCGCCGCAAACGACAGGACCAAGACGCCGAACAGGTCAAGGCGGCGCTTTATTCCTGCCATTGCGCCGCTCAGCGCAAAGACAAAAGTGCCGGTGAGATCAAGCACCAGCAAAAGCGTTCCCATCCCGTTCTCAGTCATCTCACACTCCGCGATCCCTTACCGCACCGGCGACCTGCACGCCCTATGAGGCAAGCCATGTGAGCGCCGCGACGACCAAGGTCTCGACACCGGTTTCCAACGTTGGATGGAGCACAGGGGCGAACAAGGGGCTATGGTTCACCGGCAGCTTATTGAGGGTTCCCGCCTCTTTGGCCTTTGCATAGGTTTCCCGGTCGGTGCCGCCGACAAACCAGAAAACCGATGGCACGCGCCAGGCCGTCCCGAAACAGCCGAAGTCTTCGCTCGCCGGCGCCGGCCCGGTATGGTGCACGCGCGCCGGGGAGAAATGAGCGCGGAAGGCTTCGGCGATCCGTTGGCTTGCCGCCTCGTCGTTTACATTGAGCGGATACCGGTCCAAGGGCGTGATCTCCGGGCTCCGGGGAGCACCGGAAGCTGCGGCCTCGGCATTGACGATCCGCTCGATGGCAGCCAGCACGCGCTCGCGGACACCGGCATCGAATGTCCGCACGTTCAGCTTTATGATGGCCTCGTCCGGTATGACATTCTCCTTGGTGCCGGCTTGCACGACGCCGACCGTGACGACTGCGGCCTCGGTCGCGGCCACCTCGCGGGAAACGATAGTCTGAAGCCGCAGGACGATGGACGCGGCCATGACCACGGGGTCAACGCTGGCTTGCGGCATCGACCCGTGTGCACCACGGCCGAACAGCTTGATTTGAAGGCTGTCCGCCGCCGAGGTGATGGGGCCGGCACTTCCGGCGATGTCACCGGCCGCTCCCAGCATGACGTGCTGCCCAAGCACGACAACCGGTTGGGGGAAACGGACGAGGAGGCCATCGTCGATCATGGCCTGGGCACCCTGCGCCGTCTCCTCGCCTGGTTGGAAGACGACCATCAACGTTCCTCGCCAGGCATTGCGTGCCTGAGCGAACAAAGCGGCGGCGCCGGCAAGCCAAGCCACATGGATGTCATGGCCACACATATGTCCGACCGACACGGCTTTTCCTTCCGCATCCGTCGTGGTCTCTTGGCTCGCATAGGAAAGATCGGTTGCCTCTTCAATGGGTAGCGCATCCATGTCGGCACGCACCATGACCGTCGGCCCTTCCCCGTTGCGGAGCAGGCCTACCACTCCCGTCTTGCCGACCCCGGTTGTCACGTCGTAACCCGCCCTGACAAGCCAATCCGCCGCCAGCTTTGCGGTACGCGTCTCTTGCATCGACAACTCGGGGTGGGCATGCACATCCTTGTAGAGTGCTTCGATGTCGGGGATCAGCCGATCGAGATTCTTCAGGACAAGATCCGAGGCAGTTGCTGTCTTTGTGTTCATACCTTTCTTCCTCGCAACACTGGTGGGGCTAGGTTGAAGTGCCGGCGGCCGTCTCCCGTGTCAGGGCACTCTTTTTGTGTTCGCATCGAATCATTCACCGCCAAAGACCCACGCTCCGGTCCTCGCTCTCTGTCGACGGCGCAGGTTCGTAAAGTAAACCATAAAAAGGTTGTGCCACAATCTCATACATTTTCCACCAGGTGGAAAGCTGTATCAGCCCAAAGAAAAAGGGGACAGGCCACTTTTCCCCCTTTACCTGCGAAATCTGTCGGCAGTTGCGTGTGTGGTCGATGTCAGCCGGAAACTTTCTGCTCTTCGAGAGTTGTGGTCAAAAGGCAACAGCGCTGTTAATTTTTATTTACATTAGAGAGAACTTGCAGTAAAAAGAAGCCTCCTTGGTTTGTGTAGTAGAAGCCTCCTATCGAAGTTTGGTAGGGGGCTTTGCTTTTGTCTGCCGGATTCCTCCCTGCCCCCCCTTTTCTCTTGCTCCCGAACGTCAGCCTGGTATGGTATGGTTCCTGGCAAGCAATTTGGCACCATTGCGAGCTTGCCGAATGCCCACCAGAAAATTGCCAAAGGAGTAAGGGATGCTCAAAATTTTGCTGATAATGCTTGTATTGCTCTCGACCAGTCCGTTTGCCGGCGCCAATGACAAACTGCCAAAGATGGATGAAGTTGAGACCTTGAGGGAACAGGGATATTCGGTGAAATCGATTAGCCCCATTTTTGGCCAACTCGTCATGCTCTCCTTTCCTAAGGGATTTACACCGGTTTTTGAAAACACAAATGGCACTCAATACATCAGTGAATCAGTTCTCGCCGGAGAAAACACAAAGAAGTGGTCGCAGATGGTCACGGTCACGGGATCGAAGGGGCTTGCATCGAATCCGAAGGTTACCCCGGAGGGGGTTGCCAATTCGATTGCCGGTGGTTTCAAGAAGGTCTGCCCCGCCTCATTCAGCGGAACTGGTTTAGGTGCATTCAAGCTCGGCAGCTACGATGCATTCGCCGCTGTTGTCGGTTGCGGAATCGCAAACCCTACTGGCGATGTATACAGCGAATCCATGCTCCTCATCGTCATCAAGGGCGAGAGCGACTACTACACCATTCAATGGGCAGAAAGAAGCGCTGCATCGCCCACTCCAATTAAGCTCGACGACAAGAAATGGGCCGATCGCCTCAAAAGGCTTACCCCCATCAAGTTGTGCCCCATCGTTCCAGGCGAATCAGCTCCCTACCCCAGTTGCGTGGGCGGCGCATAACGTTACCTTCGGTGGACATTGCCCGGGGAACAACAGGGGGACGCCCATGAAATTATGCGTTTCCCTTTGCCATGACGTCGGAAGAAACGCATGAAATCATGGGCGTCCCCATGTCCCTTGAAATCATGGGCGTCCCCATGTCCCTTGAAATCATGGGCGCCCCCATGTCCCTCATGTCCCTCCATGCCCCACGGGAAGGAGCGCCGGTCCAATTGAGGGGCTCGCCGTCTTCATAAAAGTATTGTTTTTTTTCTCAATGCATGCTAATGGTGCGATAAAATAACTAAACGTTCTCCGAACGGGCAAAACCAGAGTAATCTGGTGACGCAAAGCCACGGGTCCTAGCTTAGGATGGCCGGGTTGCCGAAGAGATGGATTTGCATCCTGGCACCCGGTTTTTTCGTGAAAAAGGAGCGCAATCGTCTTCGGAAGATGATTGCGCTCCTTTTTTTTATCCAGCTTCCCGGAGACGAGTCATCTTTGTATGCCGCAGCTACTCCCCGTTCAACGGGAGAGCGGTGATTTGAAATTCAATGTTGACGTGACTCTGCAACAAGGAGGCTCCAAATGGATTCAGTACGTTATGCGGTGGTGGGAATGTTGATGCTGCTGGCGCTCATCACGGTGCCGGTTTCATCCATGGCAGCGTTGTCAAACGCTACAGACCCCGATCTTGTCGGCATCTGGCACATGGACGGGGGGTGGTCGGATACCTCCGGAAATTCCAACAACGGAACGGGGTATAACGGGGTCGCCTTCAGCACTAACAGGAAGGTCGGGAGCCATGCGGGGAGTTTCGACGGGATCAACGACTATGTCACTATACCCGATGCCCCCAGCCTGAACATTGCAGACAACCTTACCATTGAAGGCTGGATTTACCCGAGAGCCGACTTTTCGGGCTATGCCGTACATCTGATCAACAAATGGGGAGGCGACTCACGAGCCGCCAATTTTGTTCTCTACTACTTCGGAACCAATTCGGGCCAGCCCAGGCAGATCGTTTTCTGTGCCAACGCTGGCGGTGTCTGGAAGGAAATATCTCCTCGATACCCCCTATCACTCAACCAATGGTACCACATCGCCTTGTCCTACTCTGCCGCAGGCGGCGGTAATCTTTATGTAAATGGCGTACGGCAGGGTTCTCCTGTCGGAGCCGGCTCATTGAAAACAAACGCATATCCGCTGCGTTTTGGCAGTACCGATGGCAGCGCCACGTTCAATGGCCTTGTCGACGAAGTCGCCATCTACAAAAGGGCTTTGACCGCCGAAGAGATAGCCGTAAGCTACGGCGCCGGCGTCGACGACCCCGCCGCACCGCCCCCTCCCGTCCTCGGCCCAACCCCTTCTGCCGTTGCGACGAATACAATTGCCCTCGCGGGGACAAGCGCCCTGAACACCTCTATCTGGGTCAACAACAAAAGGATCGCCGTTACCGATGCCTCGGGCAATTGGACAGGAACATACGGCACTCTCCAGCTCGGAGCTAATACGCTTGACGTCACGGCGCTTGATGCCGCCAACCGGTTGAGCAAGCCGACAACCGTAATGGTCTCCTACGACAGCGTCGCCCCCGCCCAGCCAACCGTTGCAGCACCGCTTCCTCTTACCACCAGCGCTACCCTCACCCTCACCGGCACCAAAGAGGCCAATAGCTGGCTTTATGCCAACAACGAGCAGACCGCCGCCCCCTTCGGCGACACCACCTGGAGCACTACCGCGAACCTTTCCGAGGGGAGCAACAACTTCACGTTTTTTGACAAAGACGCGGCGGGAAACATGAGCGGGACCGTTTCCGTGACGGTGGTGCGTGACACCACAGCGCCGGCAATCACCACCTCGACCCCGGCTGCCGGCGCCCACGTCAAGTCCGTAGCAGGCATTAACGCTACCTTGTCGGATACCTATGCCGGCGTCGATGTTCAGGGATCACTTGCCGGCGCAACGGTCAAAAGCTCCGCGGGCGTAGCGGTCAGTGGAATTTGGAGCGCCTCGGGAACCACGCTTGTTTTCACCCCGGCTGCTGAACTTCCCGATGGTAACTACACCGTCACGCTCTATCCAGCCGACTCCCTCGGCAACAAGGCGACGACATGCTTCAGCTTCACCGTCGACAGCACCCCCCCGGTGTTGACCGCCTCCACCCTTCCAGACGGCAGCTATACCAATAACGACACCCTCAACATCGCGGGTTCAGCGACAGACGAGTCGGGTGTGCAGGAAATCACCGTCAACGACAACCCGGTAACGGTGAGCTCCGACGGAAGCTTCAGCTATCCGCTGCTGCTGAAAAACGGTGCCAATGTGATAACCACTGCTGCCAAGGATTTCCTCGGGAACCGCGGCAGCGACACGCGGACAGTGACCCTCGATCAGGCAGCGCCGGTCCTTACGATAAATACGCCCGCGGACAACAGCAAGACAGCGCAACCGCTCCTCACCGTGAGCGGGACGGTGGACAAAACGTCCTTTGTTACCGTCATCGCCAATAATAACGTCCAAGCTGCCCTGATGGACGGCGGGAACTTCTCGGCCACCCTCAGCCTGGTGCCTGGATACAACACCATCGAGATAACGGCCACCGATCTTGCGGGAAACAAGAGCGCGGTGAAACGGACCGTCGTCCTTGACAACCAGATGCCGTCCCTGGCGGTGACCGTGCCGAACCAGGACGTGCGTACCAACAAGAACAGCCTTGCCATTCATGGTACCGTGTTTGAGCCCCTGACAGCCGTCAACGTGACAGTAGGCGTTGGCAACGACACTTTCACCCCGACGGTTAGTGACGGCGCGTTCGACGTAGCGGTGAACCTCCCCGAGGAGAAGACCTACGCCATTACCGTCACCGCGACGAACGAGGTCGGTGCATCTGCCACGGTCCAGAGAAACGTCATTTATGACATAACGCCACCAGCGCTCAGCATCACCCAGGTGAGCGGCCCCACCAGTGAGCCGACCCGGTCGGTAAGCGGCACGAGAGAAGCCGGGCTAGCGGTAACGGTGACCTGCGCCACGGCGGCAGTCGGTGAAATATCCTACCCGACCGCGACAACCTGGCAGGTGAATATTCTCGGCCTCAAGGAAGGGGAAAATATCATTACCGCGGCATCTGCCGATGCGGCGGGCAATGTGTCGACGACCACAGCGACGACCACTCTCGAGCCCAAACCGCCCGTTGTAGCCGTGCAGCCACCGCAGATCACCATCTCGGCCTCTCCTGCTGTTATCTGGCCACCCAGCCACAAAAAAGTGCCGGTCAAGATAACAGGAGGAGCAGAAGCCGTCGGTTCAACTATCAAGTCGGTCTCTATCTCCGTCACCGATGAATACGGAAAATACATGTACCGGAATCTCTCGTTCGGCAGCACGGTCATGTTGGAGGCCTGGAGAAACGGAAACGATAAGGACGGAAGGAAATACACCATTACCGCCGTCGTCACCAACCTGTCGGGGCAGACGGCCACGAAAACAGCGACCGTAACGGTTCCTCACAACGCTCCTTCCGTGAAATAAGAAACCGGAGGTTGCAAGGGGACGCTTTCTTTCTCAATGCTTCGCCTAAAACTTAACCCAACAAAAAAAACGCCGAGAGCTGCTCCCGGCGTTTTTTCTTTAAACCGCGATGAAAATTACGGGCGTTCCAGTGCGTTCCAGCCAAGGGTCGTGCGGTTGTAGCCAGCGAGGAACTTGAAATCCTCAGTGGTGGCGCCACCAGAGTCGATATCCTTCACGTACTTTGCGCAACAGGGGGACGCCCATGAAATTATTCGTTTCCCTTTGCCATGACGTCGGAAGAAACGCATGAAATCATGGGCGTCCCCATGTCCCTCATGTCCCTCATGTCCCTCGACGTCCGCTGGCCCCGGTCAGAGTGGTACTGCAGATCCAGGCGTAGCCAGGCGTTGTACCTACCCCGCATCACGAAAGGTCTTTTACGGCAAGGCGCGGAGACGCGAGACTCAAGGTGAGGCAAGGTGGAACTGGACCTGCGCCTGTTCCTTGCGTCCTTCGTCCTTTGTTCTGGATTTGAGCCATCCGGTTCAAGTAACAGAAAAATAATGTATTACATTTCGAATTGTGTATACTTTTTTCCGCAATCTATTCCACGCCTTGCAACAACGATTAACTCCAGTTGTCAGCCTCGCAGCACTGATGTTCAGTAAAGTTAATCGTTTTCCACTTCATTTATTGCCACACCCCACCGAAAGCAACTGGAACTTCGACACGAAGTCGACGTCTCAGCGACAACCGTCCGCTCCCTGCCAGGACGATTAACACATGCCGCTCCATTTTCTCTGGTGCCGGCACGACATCACATTGTTCGCGTCGGGGTGACGCCATCACTAACCCACAAAGAAGGACACAAAGGCTATGGAAAAGATGAAGCTCAAGGTAAAGGTAGTGGTCGCGTTCACCGCCGTGGCGGTGTTGGGCGCAGCGGGTTGTCTCGTGGCGCTGCGGGCCTCGCTGTCGGTCGGTTTAGGCGCCGGCACGGTGGCGTTCGCCCTCACCCTCGCCATCGGGGGATACCTCGCGCGGACGGTTGATGCGACGACCAGGGAATTGGCAGAGGAGCGTGACCGAACCGTCGAGGCCATGACCAGGGAGTTCGAAGGCGAACGTGAGCGGCTGGTGGAGAAAAACGACTGGTTCCGCGCCATCATCGACGCGGTCCCGTTCCCGGTGCACGTCACCGACAACGACATGAAGTGGACCTTCATGAACAAGCCGTTCGAGACGCTACTGGTCCGCGAGGGGCGCATCAAGGACCGCGATGACGCGGTCGGTCATGCCTGCAGCAACGCGGCCGCCAACATCTGCAACAACGAGGGGTGCGGCATCAAACAGCTCCACAAGGGGGTGAACGAAAGCTTCTTCACCTGGTGTGGCTCGGAATGCAAGCAGGACACGGCCTACCTGTTGAACAGCAAGGGGGAGCGGATCGGCTACGTGGAAACGGTGACCGACCTCACCGCGATCATCAGGAACCGCGACTACACGCAGGTCGAGGTGGAGCGCATGGCCGGCAACCTCACCAAGCTGGCCCTGGGCGACCTGGACCTCGACCTGCACGTCGCGGAGGCGGACCAGCATACCGGCATGGCGCGGGAGAACTTCGTCAAGATCAACGACAGCCTCTCCAAGGTCAAGCACGCTGTCGGAGCCATGATCGATGACACCGAGACGCTGGTGAACGCGGCCTTGGCCGGCGATTTCCAAACCCGCTCCGACGCCTCCAGGCACCAGGGCGAATTCCGCGCCATCGTTGACGGGGTGAACCGGACCCTGGACGTGGTGGTGGATAAGAACGACTGGTACGAGGCGATCATAGATGCGGTTCCCTTCCCGATCCACGTCACCGATAACGACATGAACTGGACCTTCCTCAATAAGCCCTTCGAGGCGCTGCTGGTGAAGGAAGGGCGCATCAGGGACCGGGTCACCGCGCTGGGGCTTCCCTGCAGCAACGCGGCCGCCAACATCTGCAACACCGAGGGGTGCGGGATCAAACAGCTGCACCGGGGGGTACCGGAAAGCTACTTCGACTGGTGCGGTTCCGGGTGCAAACAGGACACCACGTTCCTGATGAACCGCAAGGGGGAGAAGATCGGCTACGTCGAGGTGGTCCAGGACCTGACCGCGATCATCCGGAACCGCGACTACACCAAGGCCGAGATCGAAAGGATGGCGGTGAACCTCCATCTGCTTTCCCAGGGGGACCTGGACCTCGACTTCGCCATCGCGCAGCCGGACCAGCACACCAGGGAGGCCCACTCCGACTTCACACGCATCAACGACAGCCTGAAGAGCGTGAAACTGGCCATGGACCGCGTCATCGGCATCACCAAGGAGATCGCCGACGGCAACCTGGGCGTCGAGGTGACACCGCGCTCGGAGAAGGACGAACTGCTCAAGGACCTGGCGGCCATGGTGCAAAAGCTTTCGGACGTGGTCCTCGACGTGAAGCAGGCGGCGGACAACGTGACGCTGGGGAGCAAGGAGTTGGCCGAGAACGCGGAGAACACCTCCCAGGGTGCGACCGAGCAGGCGGCCTCGGCCGAGCAGGCCTCCAGTTCCATGGAGCAGATGAGCGCCAACATCAGGCAGACGGCGGACAACGCGATGCAGACCGAGAAGATCGCGGTGAAGTCGGCGGCAGACGCTCAGGAGGGGGGCAAGGCCGTGGCCGAGACGCTTGCCGCCATGAAGGAGATTGCAGGTAAAATATCCATCGTCGAGGAGATCGCGCGCCAGACCAACATGCTGGCGCTCAATGCCGCCATCGAGGCGGCGCGCGCCGGAGAGCACGGCAAGGGCTTCGCGGTGGTGGCAGCCGAGGTGAGAAAGCTCGCCGAGCGGAGCCAGAAGGCGGCCGGGGAGATCTCCACCCTCTCCACTTCGAGTGTCGAAATCGCCGAAAAGGCGGAAGCTCTCCTGGGTGAAATCCTGCCCAACATCCAGAGAACGGCGGAACTGGTCCAGGAGATCAGCGCTGCCAGCAAGGAGCAGGACGGCGGTGCCCAGCAGATCAACCAGGCGATACAGGTGCTGGACCAGGTGATCCAGAAGAACGCGACGGTGGCCGAAGAGATGTCCTCGACCGCCGAGGAACTCTCCTCACAAGCCGCCCAGTTGCAGAGCACGGTCTCCTTCTTCCAGGTCAGGGCAAACGATGTCCCTACAGGTCGGGTTCCGGAGGGGATGAAGCGGCAAAGCGGGCGTAAAGCCGCGGCGATGACCTATGCGGCTTCGGAAGCCACGGTGAGCCCCAAAGCGCGCGGCAAGCAGGCCGCCATCGACAAGGGAGTGGCGCTGAGCCTGGACCACAATGATTTCGAACGCTTCTAGGCCATAAACGAGAGGCCGCCTGCTACCACTTCCCACACTGCGACGTACGTCGGCTTTCCCTTCTTGATGTGGCAGTGATACCTTTGAGCTGTGCCTGCCAGCTTCGAGTAGTTCTTCCAGTTGTAGCGGTTGGGGCCAAGCAGCTCGAGTTCTGCCGTCAGCAGAATTGGGGAGATCACGCGCAACGCTGCGGCGCTACTGGTCGGGAGAGCTACCTGTAAAACCGGCTGCATTAATATTTATTTATTTTAATTGACAAGCGTCAATCTTATTTTATACTGCAACTCCTGCTCTATGAGTCACAACATGCGCTGGCACTAAAGGAGTTGTATTTATGGGAACGTGTAAGGACTGCAAAGACAAAAAGACCGTTACCTGCCCCGAGTGCGGCGGCACCGGAAACCGCTACTACGTTCCGGTACTCGATATCTGGGAATCCGATTGCAGCGTCTGTTTCGGCAGCGGCACGATCAGTTGCCCGGCATGCGAGGCGCCTTCCCTCGGCTCAAAACTCCCCGCGCCGCGTGCAGCCTGGACCCCACCCCCAGCCCCGCCGGCGCGTTGAAACAATCCGGAAACGTCGCAGGGCCGGCATAACCGCCGGCCCTGCGACGTTTCGAACCTCTGCCTCTGCCCCCCGCAGTTCGGCTTTTCCTCCCTCGTTGCCGTCCCTGCTTTGTTCCCGGCGCCGCCCGCCCCTTCTTGCAACCTCGCCAAAAGCGGGTAGACTCTGAACCATGAGAAAAAGAACCCTTTGTAACTCATGAGTCACAACACACCCTGCACAGGCATACCCACCCAATGGACGCATTCTCGCAGAGCATAGCCGGCCTCATCAAGGGGCTCGCCTGGGATCACCTGCGCAAGAAGGAGCTCAAGCGGTTTGTCGAGCCGGACAAGCCGCGCTGGCTCCCCGCGCGGGTGCAGATCGAAGTCACCAACATGTGCAACCTCAGCTGCCCCTCCTGTTCCAATTCGAGGGACTCCGGCAAGGGGAAGCATCTGAACCGGGAAGAGCTGTTCGTTGTCCTGGACCGCATCCCCAAGGTGCCGCGCGTCCTCATGAGCGGGATCGGGGAACCGCTCATGCACCCGGACTTTTTCGGGCTGGTCGACATGCTGGCCCGGCGCGACATGACCTGCGAGTTCATTACCAACGGGACCCTGCTCACCGCGGCCAACCGGGAGGCAATCCTCGCGCGGGAAAGCATCAGGTCGCTGCTGGTGTCCTGCGACAGCACGCGGCCCGAGCGGTTCCAGGCGCTGCGGCGGGGGGCGAACCACGAGCGCTGGCAGGAATCGATCGTCGCGCTCAACGCCCAACGCAAATCCAGGCGCCCCCGCACCCTGCAGGCCCGTATGATCTCAGTGATCAGCAGGGAGAACATCGACGAACTGGAGGATCTGGTACGCTGCGCCGCCCGGCTTGGCTTCGACGGCCTCGACCTCATGAACCTGATTCCGATCGACGCGGAGGCGGCCGCCATGCGCCTCTCCCCGGAGCAGGAGGCGGGCATCGACGACGATGGGTTGAAGGAGATGGGAAGAAAGCTCGGTGTGCACGTCTGCCGCTACTGCGTCGCCCGCCCCACTCACCCGCCGGCGGGAATGCTGCGCTGCCTCGACCCCTGGGAATACATCTTCATCCGCTCCAACGGCGACGTCTATCCTTGTCACGTCCTGTTCGGCTCGCAGCGAACCGTCGCGATGGGGAACATCCTGCAACAGGAGTTGGCCGAGATCTGGGATGGGGACACCTTCCGCGACTTCCGTCTCGCCAGCGCCCGCGGTGACAACGCCCTGTGCCGCGACTGCAACTTTTACTGAAGCGGCCCTACCCGCAGGCCTTGGCATCCCCTATCATTGGTGTATCGAGAGCTTCTTCATCAGGTCGTAGAGCGTGGGACGACTGACGCCCAACTCCTCAGCGGCCTTCAGGATGTTGCCGGACTGCCGCCCTATGGCGTTCAGGATCATCTCCCGTTCCATCCGCTCGCGCGCTTCCCGCAGTGACAGGTTGTCGCCGCTGGAAACCGTCATCGGCGGCGGTTCCTCGTCACAGCCTAAGTCAAGCGGGCCGATGCTGGAGCCGTCACACATGATGACGGCCCGCTGGATGCGGTTCCTCAACTCGCGCACGTTGCCGGGCCAATCATGCCGTTTCAGGAAGGTGACGGCCGCCGGCGACAGCCGCACCTTTTTCTTGTTCTCCTTGCAGTAGAGCTTCAGGAAGGTTTCCGCCAGCAGCAGGACGTCGTCGCCGCGATCCCTCAGCGGAGGGAGCTTGATGGTGACCACGCCGACCCGGTAGTAGAGATCCTCGCGGAAGCGCCCCTCCTCGATCGCCTTCTGGATATCGATGTTGGTGGCGCAGGTGGTGCGTGCGTCAATGGGAATGTCCTCCCTCCCCCCGACCCGCTGGATGGTCCCTTCCTGCAGAAAGCGCAGAAGCTTCACCTGCAGGTTCACGGGGAGTTCGCCGATCTCGTCGAGGAAGAGCGTCCCCTTGTGGGCGTACTGGAGCTTGCCGCGTACCGCGGTATGGGCGCCGGTGAAGGCCCCTTTCTCGTGCCCGAACAGCTCGCTCTCCAGGAGGTTCTCCGGGATGGCGCCGCAGTTGATCGCCACCAGCGGCCCCTTGCGGCGCTGGCTCGCCTCGTGGATGGCGGCCGCCACCAGTTCCTTGCCGGTACCGCTCTCGCCGATGATCAGGATCGGCGCGTTGGAGGCGGCGACCTTCCGGATGGTCGTGTAGACGGCCTGCATCTCGGCGCATTTCCCCACCATGGCCCACTGCTGTTCGACCTCGCCGTGCGCGCAGAGCGCGCTGTTTTGCTCCTCGATGTTGGCGATGTGGAAGGCGCGCCCGATCATGACCTTCAGCTCGGACAGCACCGGGGGCTTGGCGTAAAAGTCGAAGGCGCCCATGCGCATCGCCTTCAGCGCGTTTTCCCGCTCGTTGTTGCCGGTCAGCATGATGACCTTGGTTACCGGGTTGAGCCCCAGCATCTCGTCCAGGCAGCGAAACCCCTCCACCGAGCTGTCCGGGTACGGGGGGAGCCCGAGGTCGAGCACCACGACCGGCGGGCGCTCGGTCTTGAACAGGGAGAGGGCCTCGCGGGCATCGGCCGCCAGGAGCACCTGGTACTCCTGGTTCAGCCCCCACTTCAACTGCTGCCTGATATCCTCATTGTCGTCGACAATCAAAAGCTTTCTCACCAACTCCTCCTTCACGCGGCCTCGATGACTCCGCCCGACGGTTCCTCCGCGGCGACCGGGAGATGCACGGTGAACACGGTCCCCTCGCCTTCCACGCTGGACACGTCGATACTGCCGCCGTGGGCCGTCACGATCTGACGCGACTGGTACAGCCCGATGCCGAGACCGGTCCGCTTGGAACTGCGGAACGGCACGAACAGGTCGTTTCTGATAAAGCGCGGCGACATGCCGCAGCCGCGGTCGGTCACCTTGACGAACGGGGTGCCGTTGCAGCCGACTTCAACGGCGATGGGGGCGTCGGGTGATGAAGCCTCCACCGCGTTCAGGAACAGGTTCAACAGCACCTTCTGCAGTTCCTCCCGGTCCCCCAGCACGACCTGCTGGCTTCCCTGCACCGCGATGGTCCGCCCCGGCACCAACCCGGCGCAATTCTTCGTGAGCGCCAGCAGGTCGATCGGGCGCCGCTGCAACAGCTCGCTCTCGCCCAGGTTGCGCAGCCGGCCGATCAGGTGGTGCATCTTCTTGGTGGTGTTGCCCAGGCTGTTCAGCATGTCCTGCTGGAACTCGGGGTTGTCGATATGTTCCCGTGCGTTCTCGAGCACCAGCGATATGGTGGCGGCCAGGTTCTTCAGGTCGTGCACCACGAAGGTCGCCAGGCTCCCCACCGCCTGCATCGCCTTGGACTGGGTGAGCTGATCGGAAAGGCGCTGGTGCTGCATGGCCACCGACACCTGGCGCGCGATGGTCTTCATCAGGTCGAAATCCTCGTAGCGGTACTGCTCGTCTGGCACGACCTGCGCCCCCAGCACGATGAATCCGGAAAGCGCGTCCCCCTCGAAGAGGGGGACCACGAAGGAGATGCCGTAGCGCTCGAGAAAGAGCCATTCGCTCTGGGTCAGTTCGCGGTTGGGGTCGCTGCTGCAAAAAACCCACTTTCTCTCCCGCAGCGAGGTCAGGATGGGATTGTCATCGCTGATGGTCTCCCGAAGCGGCTCAAGCTCCAGGGTCGAGGCGACGCAGTACCAGCCGCACCCTTGCTGGTGCTGGTACAGGGCGGCGCCGTGCACCCCGAAGATCTCGCAGTAGGCCAGGAGCACCCGTTTAACCAGGTCGTCGCCGTCCTCGAAGGTCGACAGCCTCTCGGTGAGCCCCAGCCACTGGGCACGGTAATCGTACTTGCTCTGGTAGAAATGCTTGTGCAGGAGCACCTTGAGCTCCCGCTTGGCGCGGTCCGACAGGAGCAACAACAGCAGGAGGATGCCGGCGATGAAGCCAAGGGACAGGGTGAGCACCCGCGGGAACACCGGTCCGAAGTACTTCATCCCCTCCCCCAGCGCCCCAAGCATGATCAGGTAGATGGAGATCACCGCCAGGACCACCGATTTCAGCAGGACCGCCTGGGAGATCTTGACACGGGCGCCGCCGCGCCAGTGGGAACGGGTGTAGAGCATCATCAGCGACGCGATGATGAACAGCAGGGAACGCAGCGGCGCGAGCTCCATGTTAAGGGAGCGGTACAGCAGGGCGTTCGAATAGTAAAAGGCGAGCACGGCGAGCATGGAGCCGAGCGCCACGATGTCGAGCTTCACCCGCCACAGGGCCTCGGAGGAGGCGTTCACCAGGGTCGACTCGAAGTTGATCAGCGCCGTCACCAGCAACACAAGGACGGCGACATAGAAGTAGTAGCCTCCGTTGGCCAGAAACAGCACCGGCTCGACCGGAAAGTCGGGCGCGTAAAAGAAGGAGGCGATCGGCAGGAAGGCGGGGACCAGTACCAGCAGCGTACTGGCGCCGACCAGCAACCGGTTCCTCAACGGGAGCCCGCGCTCGGGGAGCTCCCGGGCGTAGGTGACGCTCACCAGGAGCCACAGGGAAGGCAGCAGCGCCTCGACGAAGAGCGCGCAGCGTTTCCACTCGATTTCCGGCCAGAGGTTGTTCAGGGCGAAGAGGTCGAAGAGCTCCAGGACCGCGATGGCGAAAAAGGGCGCGGCGAGGTAGCTGAGCGCGCCGGAGCGTCTCTCCAGCAACACGATGCGCAGCACGGATAGCAGCAGCAGGAAGATGGAAACAACGGTAAGCGCCATCGTTACCTCTTGGGCAAGGGCCATCGGCTACGCCCTCTCCCGGTTCGCTCCATATCGAATGCCGTACCGGGGTGAAAGAGGATGCGGGCGAAGTCGGTACCGATGTCTTTGGCGCTCATTCGGCACCGTTTGGCCAGTGCCAGCAGCCCGCAGCACAGGCAGAAAGTGCGCGCCAAAGCCTGCTATACCTATACAGCGTAAGGCATAAATTGACAAGTGCTAATTGTTTGTGTTAAACCATCGATTGGCTGAGGTAAAATGAGAGCCGGAGGCACTGTGATGACTGGTCCTACAGCGCAAAGACATAAGCATGAATCCAACATCATTAGCAGCATTCCCTTCTTCTCGTCGCTGACCCCTGACGAGGTTGATCAGGTAGAGAAACTGTTCAGAAAGAAGAACTACGAAAAGGAACAGATCGTCCTGTACGAGGAGGACACCTCGAGCTACATGTACCTGATCTATTCGGGGAAGGTGCGGGTGGTGAAGATGAACGACGAGGGGAAAGAGCAGATCATCACCATCCACAAGAAGAACGACTTCTTCGGTGAGATGTCGCTTTTGGACAACAAGACCTCGCCGGCCACCATCATCGCCCACGAGGACTCGGTCATCGGGCTTCTGCACAAGAGCGACTTCGAGCAGCACCTGATGCGCAACGACGAGATCCGCAAGAAGGTCATCGAGCTGCTTTGCAGCCGGCTGCGCGAATCGTGGGAAATGATCAAGATCCTGAGTTTCAATGCCGAGAACGCCCAGGACCGGGTGCTCTCCCTGCTGGACCGGCTGGGGGAGTTGTACGGGGTACGGGATGACCGCGGCGTGATCATCGACGTCAAGATGACCCACCAGCAGATGGCCAGCTACGCCTCGGTCACCCGCGAAACCATGAGCCGCGTGCTGCGCAGCCTGGAGAAGTCGGATGTGATCAGCATCCTGGACAGCAAGGCGATCCTGCTCAACAAGAACTTTCTCGATACGCGCAGCAACGGCAAGAGACACTAAAAACCTAGAAGACGCTCTACGTTAACCCACTGACGTTATCGGCTCATACGTCCGACTCTGCGGTGCTGCGTCATCCTCCCTTTTTGCGCCCCCTGATCTCGCCATTTCTTTCCACCACCCATTCCTATTGGATCAAATTACCTCCCCCGTCGTAGACGGCTGACACGGCTATGCCGAAATCGGCGGAACGTGTGCCGGGCGGCACGTTGGCAAAGGTGACGGTCATGATCTCACCTGAGGCCACGGAACTGCTGGCGAGGATGAGACTGTTGGCGCCGGAAACGGTGGCCAGACCGCTGCCGGCATACGGACCGGAGGTGGTCACTGCCGACAGGGTGGCGCCGGCGGGCATGGTCACCACGAAGTTCACTCCGTAGGGAGCGGCGACGGGTATCCCCGCAAGGGATACGGTGCCGACCGCACCGGCGCCGTTCACGACCGTGGTCATGGCGGCATATACCGGGACGGTCACCGTGACGGCGGCGGATTGCTGCTGGTTGCCGGCGGCGTCGTACGCCTTCGCCGTCCAGGTGTAGCTCCCCCTGGCAAGGGTCGAGGAATCCCAGGTGTAGCTGTAAGGTGCAGTGCCGTCGTTCCCCTGCAGGACGCCATTCAGGTAGAACTCGACCCTGCTCACCCCAACGTCGTCGCTGGCGTCCGCCGTAACGGTCGTGACCCCGGTCACGGTGGCGCCGTTTGCCGGAGTAGAAAGGGCTACGCTCGGGGCGGTGGCATCGGGAGTTCCGGCCGGGGTTCCCCCTCCCCCGCCTCCGCAGGCGGCCGTCACCAGCATGATCACCCCCAACAACGATCGTTTCACTATCCGCATAACTCCTCCTACTGCTCAGGTCTGAAGGCCTGGCCATCTTTGAAGAGCGAACTGTCCGCTCTTTACAGCTTGCCGGTCAGCTTGGCGAGGATGACGACGACATCGCCGGTATCGACCTTGCCGTTGGGGAGCGACTGACCGTTCAGGTAAGGCGCCAGGTCCAGGCGCTGCACCTGCTCGACGGTCGGAGCCTGTTGGCCCGAGGCAATCTGCAATGCGAGTTGCGCATCTGCCAGCGTCAGGGGAAGCGCTCCGGTCGAGGTCGAGGTCGCGCTCGTGGTGGGGGTTGAGGTGGAGGTCGAGGGGGATGTGGAGGCGGTCTGGCTGGTGCCGTTGTCTACCACCACGGTGGCCGAGGCAACGCCGCTGTTGCCGGCCGCATCGTAGGCCCTGGCGCTGATGACATGGCTGCCGTTGGCAAAATTGGCGGTGTTCCAGATGTAGCTTGCCGGGCTCTGGTTGCTGCTCAGCAGCAAAGTTCCGTCGATGAAGAGTTCGAGCCCGGTGACGCCGATGTTGTCGCCGGCGCTTGCCGAAACGTTGATGGTCCCGGCTACCCTGGCATCCGAGGGAGGCACCGCCAGGGAAACGGTGGGCGAGGTGACGTCGCCGGCCACCGAGACGTGCACCGGTTGCGAGAGCGCGGCATTGCCGGAGACGTCCACGGCCCTGGCGGTGATGGCGTAGGTTCCCGCCGGAAGGGCTGCCGCGTTCCAGATGTAGGTATAAGGAGCGGCGCTGGTCTCGTAGACCTGGGTGCCGTTCACCAGGAACTGGACCTTGGCAACGCCGACGTTGTCGGTTGCGGCCGCGCTGACGGCAAGGGTGGTGGCTACGGAGGCGTTGTCGGAGGGCGAGGTTATGCTGACCAGCGGGGGGAGGGTTTCCGGGATCTGCACGACGTTGGAGTAGACGCTCTCCTGTCCGGTCGAGTTGTAGGCGGTAACGGCGAAGTAGTAGGAGTTGGCGGGATCGAGGCCGCTGATGCTCGCCACGGTGACGTTGCCGCCATCCACGGGGGCATTCCCCTCGACGGCTCCGGTCCCCTGGAACGGAAGACCGCTGCTGTTGGCCTGGTAGTAAATCCGGTAACCGGAGATGTCGGCATCGGGGCTGGGATCCCACGCCAGCGACACACTTGTGGCAAGGCAGGGACGAGCGGTGGAGAACAGGAAAAACAAAAACAGTGGCACTACCAAGAACAACCCAACTTTTCCAGACACTTCCATCGTTGACTCCCAAGGATCGGCGCGGGCCTTGGGCTTTTGTGGGGGGGATGGAAATAAAAAAGCCGGGGCCGCAGCACCAGTACTTGGCATTTCGGCGACCCGGCTGTCTCAGAGAGACCCTGTAGGCTTTCCGTCCCACCCTCGCGGATGGTTTAGTATTGTCGTCTACCTGTGTTGAGGATGGCCGGGCTTCCCTGCCATCGGTGGCGCATAGTAGTTGATTTACAAAAGGAAAGCAACTTTTTTAATAAACCTGCCAGGTGAGCTCCCGGGGACCGGGAGCAGCTTTAGCCTGCCAGAAAGCTAGCGGGTGACGGAGACGGTCTTGCTCCCCTTGTTTCCTGCCGCGTCATAGGCGTTGACGGCAACGGTGTGGGTACCGGCGCCGACCTTGGCCGTTGCGGAGATAGAACCCGAGTTGGTCCCAAGAAGCAGCGCTCCGTCCAGGTAGACCTCCATCCTGACCACCGCGACGTTGTCCTTGGCCGAAGCGGAGACCTTGAGGTTTGCGTTGTTGATCACGGAAGAGGAAGGGGAAAGGATGCTGACGGTGGGAGGAGTGGCGTCGTTGGCGACGGTGACGGTCACGCTGGAGGAACCGGCGTTACCCGCGGCGTCGGAGGCTATCACGACCAGGGTGTGACTCCCGGCACCGGCTGTCGCCGTGTTCCAGTTGTAGCTGAGGGGGCCCTGGTTGGCGGCGTAGATGAGGGTCGAGTTGTCGTAAAGCGTAAGACCGGTCACTCCCACGTTATCGGTGGCGCTGGCCGTCACGGTCACGATGCCGCTTACCTGCTTGTTGCTGGCCGGTGCCGTGATGGTGACCGTCGGAGCCGCCGCGTCGCCGGAAACGAAGACCGCTTGCTCGGCGGTGCCGACATTGCCGGCCGCGTCGTACGCCTTTGCGGTGAGGGTGTACTGGCCGGGGGCCAGTGCGGCGGTGGGCCAGTTGAACACGTAGGGAGCCGAGTTGCCGCCGGCGAGGAGTTTGCCGTTCACGTACAGTTCCGCCCCGGTGACGCCGACGTTGTCAACGGCGCTGACGTTCACGGCAACCGAGCCGGTCACGGAGGCGTTCGGGGCCGGTGAGATGATGCCGACCACCGGTGGCACCATTTCCTTTACCTGTACCACGTTGGAGTAGGAGCTTTCCCTTCCGCTGGAGTTGTAGGCCGTGACCGCGAAATAGTAGGAGTTGCCGGGATCGAGGCCGCTTACGGAGGCGGAGGTGACGGTGGAGACATCGATGGGGGCGGCACCCTCGATGGCGCCGCTGCCGGCGAAGGGCTGGACGGGACTGTTGGCTTGGTAATAAACCCGGTAACCGGCCAGGTCGGGATCGGCGGAAGGGTCCCACTGAAGGCTTACCGAGGACGAAAAAGCTGCGGCGGGAATGAGAATGAGAGCGAGAAGGAACAGCGGTACGAATGCTTTCAATAGTGACCTCCACGAGAGGCGGGAACCCAGGCGCAAGGCGCAAAAAAACCGGGGCACCGACCTGTAGTGCAGGCATTTCGGCGACCCGGCTGTCTCAGAGAGACCCTGTAGGCTTTCCGTCCCACCCTCGCGGATGGTTTAGTATTATCGTGTACCTCTTTTTTTTATCCCTTTCTAACTGAAGAAGACCTTCACGGCTGTATTTCAAATCACAAAAAACGCTTCTTGGAAACTGGTCCGCTGTTTTTATTTGGCTCGGTTTCACGCTCACCCCCCTTCTGCGCCTGCGCGGCAGCTTCACAAATTTGCGGCGCGCAGCCAAACTGCCCAAAGAGCGCACGGTGCAGCAAAAAAACAACCTCAGTTTGGTGATTTTCAACCCTGCATTTCGAACTGTCCGGGAAAGGTTAATAGTTGCGGCAAGATACACCGGCAAAAACCAGACTTGTTCAGCGGAAAACGTAACTTGTTCAACAGAAAACCAAACTCGTTCAACACAAAACCAAACCTAATCAGCGGCAAAGGCAACAGGGTCGAGCAGTCTCCCTGTTGCTGCCCGCGGGAAAAAACCTTGCTTGACGCGGTGAAATCCGGAGATAACATTTATTTAAATTAATTTTTTCAAATGTGGAGGTAGCCATGCCTAACGACAAGGTCATTATCAGCTTTCCTAGTGCCATCGCTGCATTCCTTGAGTTGGCCCGCAGAGTCCTGATGGCCCTTACGGGAAATCCTAACTTTCCGGAGCCGTGGGTCGGGTGTTCCCTGGCGGAGCTGGAAGACTGCGTGGGAAGGCTGCAACGTGCGGTGGACGAGTCGAAGTACCACGACTCGCAAAAGATCAAGTACCGCAACCAGGTGAAGGATGAAACGAAGCGGGTTTTGCGCAAAATAGCCAACTACGTGCAACTGGTCGCCGCCGACAACATCCTGGCGCTGCAAAGCAGCGGTTTCAGCTTCCAGAAAGAGCGCCGTACCCTCCACCCGGGGCAGCTCCCCTTTCCGGATATCACGCTGAAGCACGGCGAGCGCAGGGGCAGCATCATCGCCAAAGCGCGGGCGCTTCCCGGCGCAGGAAGCTACGAGGTCCAACTAACGGATAAAGATCCCAATATCGAAGCCAACTGGGCCGGCTACTGCAACGTGAAGACCTGCAGCAAGATAACCATCAACGACCTGGCCAGCGGCCAGAACTACTGGGTCCGTATGCGCGGCATCTTCAGCGCCGGCGCCGGCGATTGGTCAACGCCGGTCACCATCATGTCCCTTTAACGCCCCCGGGGCCCGGTTCCAAAAGTGCGATGGAACCGGGCCCGCTGCGTCTCAGGTCACGCCATCACGCTACCACGCTGTAAACGACCAGCTTCAGGTACTCGATCCATAGAGGGTAGTAGAGCTCCTGGCTGGAGGCAAGCTCCGTGGCGGCGTAGGGGGTTACCGCCACGGCGGCGGGAAGAGCGCGCCGAAAGGCCAGAAGTGCCCGCCGCATGTGCGGCGCGGAGCTCACGATCACCACCCGACGCGCCCCGGGGGGAAGATGGGAAGCCAGGATTGCCGCCTCGGTGCGGGTGCCGAAAAAACCCGCCGCTTTCGGAACGAACCGGATCCGCTCCTGCGGCACCCCGCGCCAGACGAGGTAGCTGGCGTACCACTTCCCCCTGCTCCAGGAGCGTCCCTCCGGGACGTTGTACTGGTCCCGGGAAGGATCATCCATGAGGTAGATGTAGGGAACCCGCCCCAAGTGCACCAGATCGGCGGCGGCGTTGAGACGCTCCCACACGCTCTCTCCTCCCGCCAGCACGTAGCAGGCATCACCCACGGCAGCGGCATCGGTGACGCACAAGGGGGCGGCCAGCACGGCCCGTACCCGGGGAAACGACGGGATGACCACGAAAAAAAGAAAGCAGCAAAGACTTGCTGCCGCGATGTTGATGCGCGCGATCTTCATCTTTGCGACGGAGTCCACATCACCAGGCGGTTGCCGCGCAGGTAGCGCAGCCAGGCAACGGCGATGGCGAGGTTCACCGTGGCGAAATACAGCGGCAGTTTGACGGCGAGGCTTCGGGTCAGGGGGGGGCTTTTCCAACCGGCAAGGGCCGACATATAGAAGCCGGCCTGGGCCAGGAAGAGCAGAAGGTAGAGGCCGGAGACCGGGGCCAGTGCCGCGTTGACCAGCAGGGATGCCACCAGGAAGAAAGGGACCAGCCAGCGCAGCAGCTTGTGACAGCAGAACTGGTACGCGAACAGGCGGTAGCGAAACGGGTTCAAAAACTCGAGGTTTCTGAAAAAGACCGTGAGTCCCCTGAGCACCGTCCTCACCTTGCGGTCGAATTCGCGGCTAGTGTCCGCGACGTCCTGGTACAGGCCGATCACCTCCGGGTCGCTTACCCCGCGTAAGCCTAGCCGCATGCTGTTCAGCAGCGTCCTGAAGTCGCTCTGCATATCGGGGGAAAAGTCGCGGCAGACCTCCTTTCTCGCGGCGAAGAAGGAACCGCTCAGTCCCACCAGCGAGTTCACCCTCCCCTCCAGTTCCCTAAGCCACATTTCGTAGCGCACATAGGCCCCTTCGCCGCACGGCTTTCCGTCCCGCCCGAGTACCCGGTCCACGCTGCTCACGCAGCCGACCGTGGGATCGGCGAAGTTGGCCATCATCCGGCGCAGGGCGCCCGCTTCGATCATGGTCGCCACATCGGAGAAAACGAGGATTTCCCCCTGCGCGACGGCGACCGCCTCACGCTGGGCGTTCTCCTTGCCGCCACGCCTTTTCACCTCGACGAGTTGGACCCCACACCCCGCGAACTCGCGCACGATATCGTTGGTGCGGTCCGTCGAACCGTCGGAGGCGACTATCACCTGCAGCAGGTGTGCGGGGTAGTCGAGCGCCACCGTGTTTTCGAGCTTCTCCCTGACTCGTTTTTCCTCGTTGAAGGCGGTGATGATGAAGGTGACCCTCGGCGTGATGTCGCCCTTTTCCACTCCGCGCCGATGCAACAGCGACAGCAGGTACAAGGAGAGCGGGTAGCCGAAGTAGGCGTAGAAGACCAGGAAGATGCAGCTGCATAAGAGAATCGGCATGGGCGCGCTCCGGTTTCAGTCCGCCAGGAGTTCCCGGTAGACCCGTTGGTAGTCCTGCGTCATCTTCTCGACGGAGAACATGGCATCGACCTTTCGGCGCGCGGCCCGGGACATGGCGGCGCGCAGCTGTGCGTCATCTATGAGTTCGATCAAGCGTCGGGCGAAGGACGCGGGCGACCTGTCCCGCACCAGGTACCCCTCCACCCCGTCGGACACGATCTCGACGACGCCGCCTACCGCCGGCGCCACCACCGGGACCCCACACGCCATCGCCTCCAGAATGGTCATGGGGATCCCTTCGTGCAGGGAGGTGTTGAGGTAGAGATCGAGCCCCCGGTAGAAGGGCTCCATCAGGTCGAGATGGCCGGTCAGGGTGAACCCTTCACGAAGCCCATGACGATCGACGGCCGCGAGGATCTCGTCCCGGCAGGGCCCCTCGCCCGCGAGGCGGAACACCACGTCGCGCTCCCGGCGCACGATGTCTGCCACCTCGACCATGAGGGGGTAGTCCTTGACCTGGAAGAGCCGTCCGGAAGAGCCGATGCACAGGGGTGCAGCGTCGTTTTTCGCGAGAGCCGCACCGCGGGGCGCCGGGACGCCGTTATGCACCACCTGGACCCTGTGCCCCGGAAAGCCGAGCCTTGTCACGAAGTAATCGCGGATATCGTCCGAGACTGCGACCGTCCTGCCGAAAAAGCCGCGCATCAGGAAGAAGTTCAGGTTCGTCTTGATGGAGGTCAGCGCGCTCCGCCCGTTCCCGGTCTCGGGAAGCCCGTGCTGCGTGGCCACAAGCCGGGCGCCCAGTCCGGCGCTCCCCAAAAGCGCGAGCAGGTTCTCCTTGTAGCGGTGGGAGTGGATCAGGTCGGGGTGCATCTTTTCAAGGTGACCGCGCACCAGCCCGAGCAGGGAAGCGAAGCCGTAGCGTTTTTCGTCCAGCACGGTCACGGCGCACCCCGCCTCCCTCAACTCCGCGGCCAACCGCCCCTCGTTCAAAACAAGCGCGTTGAGCTGAAGCTCCGCGTCCCCGGCCTGCTCCCGGAGCAGATGGCAGGCCATCACCTCGGCGCCGGCCCACAGGTCGCCCGAGATTATGTGGCAGAGCTTTATCATGCTCAAAATATAAAGTCACAATGAAAATTATGCAATCTGAATCTGCTACCCCAATGGCATAGGCAAATTAGGCATAGCGAGTGCGTAAACACCTGTCCTGGAGATAATTGGCTGAGATAAATGGGAGAAAAAGCAGATCACGTTGACATTGCCATGCGGGCGCAAAGCAATTACAATATCAGGTAGCCCCCGGACACCCAGCCCCTTACCAGCCCCCCGTCCCTACCGACTGAACTTGGCGATGTTGCAGCACTCTTAGGCGTACGTTAGAAAAACGCCACTGCGGAGCGAGACAGAAGCCCTCCCGCAGAAAGGAGCTGACCATGCAGAGCCCGAACCTTCTCCAACGGATTTCCAGGCGCGCGCTGGGCCAGATACTGGTCGATGGCAAATTCGTGTCGAAGCGCGCCCTCAACCAAGCCCTGAAGGAGCAAAAGACCACCCACGAGCTGTTGGGCGGCGTCCTGGTCAGGATGGGTGTGCTGAATCCGGAAGACGTCGCCGCTCCGCTGTTCATCCAGCCGCACTTAACCCGGATGGAGGACGCGGTGAAGCTGGCGGCAGGCGACCGGAAACTGCTGGGCGCCCTTTTGGTGCAGTCCGGGAAGATAACCGCGTCACAACTCGATGAGGCGATCGAGGAGCAGAAGAGGACCGGGGAGCGGCTCGGCGAAGTCTTCCTGCGGCTGGGCATGCTCACCGAGCTGCAGCTAAGGGGGCTTCTCGATTGGCAGCAGAACCAGGGAACTCCCGCCGATACGCCGCTTAGACTGGGCGAATTGCTGGTCGCCACCGGGCACATCACGCGCGTGCAGTTGGAACGGGCCCTTGCCAAACAGGGGCAGACCGGCAGAAAGATCGGTGACGTCCTCGTCGCCGAGGGGTACGTGCGCAGAAGCGAGATCAACCACGCGGTACGGCTGCAGAAGATGTGCGTCAACGCCGTGGTTGCCGCCATTTTGACCATGGGGATGAGCAGCGCGGCCTCCGCGGCCTCGGTTTCCCTGCAATGGGACCCCTCGCCGGACACTTCCGTGGTCGGCTACAAGGTGCACTACCAGCCGGACTCCGCGACGCAGCCTTTCCAGGGGCCGGCGCCGGTTGACGTGCAGAACATCACCACGGCCTCCATCGGCAGCCTCGACCCCGCCCATTCCTACAGCTTCGCCGTCACCGCCTACAACGCTGCCGGGGAGGAGAGCGCCTACTCCAACGTGGTGACCGTTGCGGAGATGCAGGCGCCCACGACAGCCATTACCTACCCTTCAGCTTCGACAACCGTGGCGGGCACCGTATCTGTTACTGCAAGTGCAACCGACAACGTCGGCGTGACCAAGGTTGAGTTCTACGTGAACGGTGCACTGAAAGCGACCGTCCCCGCCTCCCCCTATGTCTATTCCTGGGACACGAGCACCCTGGCCGCCGGCAGCTACACCCTGATGACCAAGGCGTACGACGCGGCGGGCAACATCGGGCAGTCGCAGATCACGGTCACGGTCGCCAACGACCTGACCGCCCCGGCGGTCTCCCTCACCTCCCCGGGGAACAATATGACCGTGAGCGGGTCGGTGAACATCGCCGCCAACGCGACCGACAACGTGGGCGTGAGCAGGGTCGAGTTCTACCTCAACAACGCACTGCTCTCGGCCACCAACATGGCACCCTACTCTTACACGTGGGACAGCAAGACCGTTGCCAACGGGGTGTACAACCTTACGGCCCGGGCGTACGATGCGGCAGGGAACCTGGGGCAATCCCAGGTGCTGACGGTCAACGTCTCCAACGATCTGATCGCCCCGAGCGTAAGCCTCGCCTCGCCGGTGTCCGGGACCACGGTGAGCGGCACGGTATCGGTCACGGCTAACGCCAGTGACAACGTAGGGGTGAGCAAGGTGGAGTTCTACCGCAACAACGTGCTTCAGGCCACGGTCGCCGCATCCCCGTACAGCTACAACTGGGATACCACCCAGGTCGCCAACGGCAGCTATACCCTCACGGCCAAGGCCTACGACGCGGTGGGCAACGTAACCACGTCCCAGAGCTCGTCGGTCAGCGTGGCCAACGCGGTGCCGGACACGACCGCCCCTGTGGTCTCCGTCTCCTCCCCCGCCAGTGGCTCCAGCGTGAGCGGGACGGTCACGGTCACCGCCGCCGCCTCCGACAACGTCGCCGTCACCAAGGTCGAGTTCTACCGCAACGGGGTCCTGGTTGGCACCAGCACGGCGGCGCCCTATGCCTACAGTTGGGACACCACCAAGGTCGCCAACGGCAGCTACACCCTGTCGGTGAAGGGGTATGACGCCGCCGGCAACGTCGGGGTCTCCCAGAGCTCATCGGTGAACGTGGCCAACCCGGTGCCCGACACCACCGCCCCGGTCGTCTCCGTCTCCTCCCCCGCCAGCGGCTCCACCGTGAGCGGAACGGTCGCGGTGACCGCTGCTGCCTCCGACAACGTCGCCGTCACCAAGGTCGAGTTCTACCGAAACGGGGTGCTGGTCGGCACCAGCACGACGGCGCCGTACGCCTACAGTTGGAACACCACCCAGGTCGCCAACGGCAGCTACACCCTGTCGGTCAAGGGTTACGACGCGGCCGGCAACGTCGGGGTCTCCCAGAGCTCATCGGTGAACGTCGCCAACGCAGTCAAGGACACGATAACCCCTACGGTTTCCATAACCTCTCCGGCCAACGGCACGACGGTAAGCGGAGTGGTGACTATCAACGCGAGTGCCAGCGACAACGTAGGGGTAACGAAGGTAGACATCTACGTAGGAGGGAGGTACATGACGAGCCTCAGCAGCGCGCCCTACAGTTACGCATGGGACACCACGAAAGTCTCGAACAGCACCTATGCCGTGACAGCAATAGCCTATGATGCGGCGGGAAACAAAAAGCAGGCATCCAACGTGTATGTCACGGTGAAGAACCGGAAAAGGTAGCTTGCGGGAAATAGTGCCAGCTGTATTTGTAATCACAGTTCCCGCGCAGTTTTTGTCGCAGTATTGACAACACGACAGGGTAATCGATAAAACCAAACCATCCGCGAGGATGGGACGGAAAGCCTAGGATCTCACCGAGACAGCCGGGATGCCGAAAGACCATAGACAGGTTGCGGCCCCCGGCTTTTCTATTTCAAGTTATTAGGCTTGTGGTTACCATAAACAGGCGCGCGCAGACATGGAGGTAAGAGTATGTTAAACAAAAAACGAGTAGGCAATGTAATTCACGCGTTATTCTGCCTGTCTTTAGTGTTTCTGGCAGTCTGTGTTTTGCCAGTCAACACGTTCAGCGCAAACTACCCTCTTGAAATTTCAAACATAAAACCTGCTGGCACCGGCAGCCCAGCGATTCCAGTAACGAATCGAGTATTTAGAGCTTATCCGGGTGTTGAGTACAACGTTAAAGCGGCTGTCATCGGAGGCGTTTATCCATTTACATTCAAGTTAGCCAACGCCCCTCAAGGCATGACAATTGATGCGGCAACTGGAGAGATAAGGTGGCCTAATCCCCAAGCCAGCTCGGGAACAATCACTCTATCAGTCACTGATGGTGAGAATACAACAGTGAGTACGACTTGGACCGTCAATGTCTCCACGACTGGATTTTACTTTGTAGATTCAAGCTACTCTGGAGTTGAAACAGGCAGCATCTCGCAGCCTTTTAGTTCAATAGCCAACGTGCTTGCCAACACCTCGCTGAACTCCACAAATATTCTGTATTTTAGAGAAGGCAAATATCAGTTCGTCCCTTACAAAGGGTTGAATGCGTCAGCGACAGAAATGTTCCTTGGCAACTCACCCCACACATGGTTGGCATATCCTGGCGAAAATGTTACGATTGTTGGAAATGGCGCCTATTTACGCAGCAATTTTGCCGTCTATCTTGATAGGCTTAACTTTAGCTCATTCAACAAGGAGGCCATGATGTTGTGGGGGGGACACCACTACCAGACGATTCGGCGGTGCAACTTCTCAAATCTCACAGCTACTGATTCAACTAATAATAACCAGGGTTTCATAATAACTGAATCTGCAGTTGGTGTGCCAGGATACTACAGCGTTATACAGGACAATGAATTTAGTTTCTTTACTGGAGCTTCCGGGATTGGGAGCCTCTATGATGACACAAAACTTCTCATCGAAAATAACTATATCCATGATGCAGGAGGCACTGGGATTACTGGGATTAATGCCGCGATTGCGGCGAAATCAAGGTTGAATTACCTGTTTATTAGGGGCAACAAAATCAATATAAGTAAAGGCTTATACATGGGGACGAATATGAATTCGTTCTTTTATCAAAGTAACAACATTGACATATCTTTCAATCTTCTCATTGGCCTCTCAACGCCTGAAAGCGGTCCTACCTTCAACTCAAGGTCAGATGGTTTAATTCACAACTTCAACTTTTATAGAAATACGCTTGTTGGCAATATTAGATTTGAAAATCTCGACGGGAACAACTGCAGCGCATCGGGACCGTTTAAAATCTACGGTAATGTACTGATTAATGACAACACCAGTTGGAATACAAGCACAATCACTCTCAACTACATAAGCTATTACAAACCAACAGCCATCAATAACCCGCAATACTGCATAACTGACACGCAAAATCTCAAAGGTAAACCGTCGGCTAACATCATTGACACCAACGGCGATCTTACTACCGCCTATGCGGGATATGTCGGAACCTACGGATACCAGGTGAAAGCAGGTGTTGCCGTTCCACCGAACCTCCTGTTAAAGGGGGTCACAAAATAATATTGACGACATAAGGCCTGGTTTTCTCAAAGAAGAAACCAGGCCTTACCTATGCCCCCCAAAATCATTACATGTTCAGTAGTTGCAAGTTACAAAGGGATAAAATACCTAAGTTTTCCGCTTTTATCTGCAGGTATTTCGTCAACAATACTCACATTTATAGTCATTTCTGCCCCCACAAAACCCGCTAGTTTTTTCTTTAGACTATCAATGGAATCAGCGGAAGTATGATCCAAAGGGATGACATCAATCCGCAACACATTAGGATTTTCTTGAACACCTCTAAACTGCTTTACTTGCCCTTTAAATAAATAGGCCAGGATGGCATCATAAACAATATTCCCATTGGGGCATTTGATGTAACTATCTATTCGACCTTCTTTGACTTCCAAGATTGGGAAAGGTCTGAGACAGTCACAACCTGTCGAAACGATTCTACCCATGTCACCGTTTCTGTATTTCATGAATGGAAGATTGCGGCTGTTAAGTTCCGTAACGACTATTTCACCAAAGCCGTCTTGATCACCACCGGCAATTTCCAATGAAACCGTTGGAAGGACGTGAAGCCGTCCATATTCACACTCCATTGCAAGAATGCCATTCTCCGTAGAACCGTATTCGTTAACAACCTTACACTGGAAGACCTTCTCAATCTTTTCCCGTTGAAAGGGGAAGAGAATTTCACCTGTGCAGATTGCAATCGGTACCTGCAGTTCAGCACCGTCAATACCCAACCGTTCTATGGATAGGGCAAACTGGTATAATGCGTTGGGATAGCAATAGAAATATCTTGGGCGAAACCTCTTAAGTTCCTGATAAAATTTTTTGCACGCGGCATCATTAATAAGAAAGACGGAAAGCCTTTTGCGGCGAAGCAGCAGGTCTTTTATCCATTGAACCACCCTCCCTTTGCGACTAACAGCCCGCCCCCATAATCTTGCCTGTCGATCCCATGGTTTTACGCCGTGCCAGCCGTAGGATAGATGCATCATGGCATCCATGTAAGCAGAAGCATTTCTGTCCTTCTCAAATAAGAAAGGTTCACCTGTGGTTCCACTCGTCGACCTGCGATTAAACCTACTTTCAGACGAAAGAAAAGCTGCATAATTTTCGCGGATGATTTTTTTATCAACAGTGGGCAATAAACCAACTATATCCAGCGAAACATGTGGCAGTTTATCACGGTAATAAGGCACATTTGTTTTTAAAAATGCAGTCATTGCAATTATTTTCTTAGCGACATAAGCTTTATAACCAAGAAATGTCCTAAGCTCTGGCTGCGAAAGTTCTTGATATATTCCGAAGAAGTCCCGATATCGAATGCTATACGCTAAGGCAAGAACGAGCCCAAACTCCTTATACATTCTCAATGCGTCACGTACTGGAGGAATCAAAGCTATTACCTTTTCACTTATGAAATCCATTATGCTTAAGGACCTTCCACAAAGATATGCAAAAGCGACTGGAGCAAACCGGGTTAAAAAAAGTATTTTCCTTTGTTTCACGTGTTTTCCGAACTGAATTGAAACGCAAAAAACCAGCAACGAATCTGCAATGATCACCGGTATAGTCAATAAAGAAAGGTTTACCAGGAAGACAATTAAAGACAATCCAAGAAATAAGTGGACAAATGCAGCAATCAACGGTCTGCTTGGACGCCCCCCAGCACGGAACATTCCCTTTCCGTACCATCGCTCTTTGACAAGGACGCTTTTAAGGGTCTTGAAGTTGCCCATGTGGACAACATTTACTAATCTAGCGCAGACGACACGCCACCCAGCTTTGATGACCCTTTGGCAGATGTCGTAATCTTCCCCCGTCGAGAGGCCTTCATCGAATCCACCGACCTGTTCGAACACCTCACGATGAAAAAACATATTCCCACCGGGTAAAAAATTTACAGGACCAACAATATCCTTCTTTGCGTCGTACCAAACTCTTTCAACCCAAGTTGTCTTCTCAGGCATTCCATAGTAATTACCCACAATTCCAACGTCTTGCCTCGATAAAAACTCTTTTTTAGCTGCTTGCAACCAGTTCTCTTCAGCAAAACAGTCACTGTCTATAAAGCCGAGGATTTCCCCGTCTGTGATTGCAGCACCGATGTTGCGCAGTTTAGCTATACTTACCATCGGATGTACTTGGTAGGGAATCCCATGGGCTGCTACAATATCTAAGGTTGAATCGGTAGAACCATTATCAATCACGACGATTTCGACACAATCATCCCCCACTACGAGATTCTTGAGGCACTGCACACACGCTCCAATGTATTTCTCCCCGTTAAGAACGGGAATGACTATCGAGAACCTCATACCACCTCGCTGAAGCCAGATGCTGTCACCATCTGATTACCGACTTAGACAGATAGTTAATCCTTCAAGAGCTTCGTCAATGCTGGCATAACAAGCTTCGAATGCCTGTACGGGCTTGCCGTACGGGTCTTCAATAGTCAAAACAGAACGGCGCTTCCATAGACCAAGTAAGGTGTATTGGCAGCCATGCTTTTTAGCCACCAATTCAGTAACCGCAAGATGGGAAGGATCAAGAGCTACCAAACAATCCTCGGAATTCAATGATAAATCATAAATGCTGCATGATACGTGTGCAGAAATATCGATGCCTCGCCGAAATGCGGCTGTAATTGCCATTGGTTCGCAAGGTGTCCTAACCTGCACATCTACTCCACAACTAGTTGCGACGAAGCCTAACGCCTTGGCTGAAGCCTCAGCATATGGGCTGCGGCAGACATTCCCACGGCACACGAAGATCAGTCGTTTCACCCGGCAAGGGTGTATCTCCTTCAAGGACTTGTAAGGCCCAAGCCTCAGTCGAAGATGCTCGAATGACCTGATTATTAATCGCCTAATTTTCCTATGTTTTGTGGGCAACAGCAACTCCTTGAAAATCAGTCAAGGTCTCACTATTTTGAGAAAACTCCCGCCTACATACTGATGACAGACAATGGGTGATAGCCAGCAGGATCCAAATGTAGGGGTAATAAAGCACCGCCATGAAATAACTAGGCACCAGATAGCCCAACAAACTTCCGTTAAGGCCAACAGCAGTAGCTAGCATAAAGCTATCACCTGTTCTACGCGCCATTGCAGCGGTGTTGTAATTTATAGCAAACATGGACAGGATGGTCGTCAGATAGAGAACTATTCCTGGAAGTCCTAATTCAGTAGCTGCTTCCAGATAGGTGTTGTGAATCACTTCCACATTTTTTGATCTTTCGAAACTTGCGACTTCAGGGTGATGCGATGGAAGCCAAAGCGTCCAATTTCTGTACCCGATACCGGTCATTGGATGATCTTTTACAGCTTCTATGCCATATCGCCAATACACCAGCCTAGCAAGTGAGGTATTATCTTCTCCCGCTGTTGCGAACCGTCCCTTGAATTCTGAAGGCATAACCTGATAGATTATCGACGCCAATATGGCCACAATGAAAACCGTTTTGAGCCGGTGTTGAGACTGCCACATGAGCCATACACCAACAACAACTAATCCGAGCACGGCCCCTCTAGAAGACGAAGCTATTATTGATCCAATGACCATCACTATACAAAAGTAGAAAAATCCTCTCAAATTGCGAGACCACGACCTGCGACAGTGAACGAGGTAGGCAAAGAGGAATGGAAGAAAGACAACCATTTCAAGCCCAAATTCTCCCGAATTTTGAAACCATCCCGGAGAGCCTGTGACACCCCACCCGGAGAAACCAAATCCGTTGCCAGCCCATGAGCGAAAGCCATGCTGTGCCATTTTAAGGTTCGAAAGGAAATAAATACAGATAAACAGAAAGAGGCGACGACGTGTAGTAACAACTGAAGTAAGCAGAAGATAAACAAGAACCCAGCCGAAGAACATGGTCCAGTCTGCTACTGCAGCGGCCGGGGAAAACGCAAAAATAGTTGAAAGCACGACAAGTGCCGAAAAGGCAATGACAGGTAAGAGGACTGCTAGGCGTGGCAACTTCGAGTCATTATCGATCAGAGAAGCTGAGAGACCGAGTAAAAGCAGGGTCTTTCCCCACGGGATCACATCTAAAGCGGGATATACCAACTGTGGTCTGTTGTACTCAAAAATCAGATAAAGAGTTGCAAGATAGAAAGCAGCATTTTCCTCCTTAAGCGCACTCCAAATATGTCTAAGCGCTGAGAGGACGGTCATCGGTTTTACATCAGCATTTCCTGTTTCATTAGCAGTATCGACCATTTCCTTCTCCGCGCGTTATCCGAAAAGCAGTGATAAATAAGAATCAGCTGCACGTTTTACTGAAAAGCGCCTTGCTGACTCAACTGCTGAGGCAGCGAGGTGTTCTCGAACAGGGAAGTCTCTCAAAAGCATAACGAGGACATCAGCTAGATCATCAACGTTTCCCGGGGGGATTAAAATGCCGTTTACCCCATCGGTAATGATCTCTGGTATCCCCCCTACCGCTGTAGCGACGATGCACCGCCCGTTTGCAGCAGCTTCAATCAGTGCAAGAGGCTGTCCTTCAGAGAGCGAAGGCATAACAAAGATATCGAGTGCACTTAACAAGGCAGGTGTATCGTCTACATACCCGGTTATCAAGATTTTGTCCTCTATACCGCAATTGGATGCCTGTCGAAGCAATTCCTTTTCTAGTGGCCCTTGCCCAGCCACCACAAGCCTAGCACGCGGTTCCTTTTTAATGACTTTGACCATGGCATCTAATAAAAAACGATGCCCTTTAACAGGGTAATAGCTCCCTATAGCTCCTATAAGAAACTGGTCTTCTTGTATTCCGAGATTCTGCCTCATAGCCAGCCTTTCTTCTAGGCTGAAGTCGTATGTGTCAAGGTCAATACCATTAGGGATAACAGTGAGCCTGTCACGGGACACATTTACAAATTTCACTAAAAAATCACCGATGTCTTCGGATACAGCTACAAGCTTGGCATATTTACTCACAAACTGGTAAGCGAGCCTCCGGGACGGTTTGTCAGCGTAATAAGTCTTGCCATGCACAGTGGCTACACATGGCAGGCAGGACACTTTCGACAACAGTGTGCCCCTGATGTTCATTGCAAATTCATGCGAATGGATGCCTCTTATGCCATACCGTCGAGTCAGTTTGACTAGCTCCAGAATCCACCCTAAATCTGGCAAAGAGCCAACAGGAATGACTTCTAGTGAAAACCCTCTACGCCTAACTTCATCAGCTAGCCAGCCCTCCTTCCGCAGACAGACGAGCTGTTCCATCCCTCTTTTTGAATATTCGGCCGCCAACCGCAGTAGCATCTGCTCCGCCCCGCCCGGCCCCCCGGTCTCGATCAGGTGCAAGATCATGAACTGGACCCTTTAGAACCGATTATGTGACATAGATAAACATATGCCTCAACCAGTTGTGGTCGAACATCTGTCCGATCAAACACATCTTCAGAAGTTTGTCTGTCAAAAACGTTACACAACTCCTTTAAAACTTGGAACAAGGAGGGCACATTACCTGGCAGTTTCAATCTCATATCGTTGTGCCTGAGTCTAATAAGCAGATGATCAAACATGCCTAATGACCATCTCAATTTATGTCCGACAATATAATCTTTCCGAGAACACTGCACATCCCTACCGGAAAGATAATCCAGGTAAAGAACTGGGAAATCGACACCGCAGGCAATAGCAAGTTGAAGTGATCCCCAGAAACGTCCATTTATCTCCATTAGCCTCGGTTTGCCATCTCGGAGGTCGCGTTTGAACTCAACCATGGCTATCCCTTGCCACCCCACTGTTTTCAAAAGCCTGGCGGCTGAATCAACCATTTCCTGATCAAGCGGAACACTCTGAGAGAGAACGCTCACACCACCAGACGGCGGCTTCTCGAGAATACGCTGGTGGGAGAACAAGGCTAAATGCTCGTTACCGTCGAAGAGAGTAAATATTGCGGTGCCAGGGCCTACAACCTTTTCCTGTATCATTGAAGGATGTTTCAGCACCTCGTACGTGGTGTAGAGTTCCTCTAATTCGGCGGGTGAGGACGCATATCGCACGCACCCGGATAATAATTGACCTTTTTCCAGCACCTTGGACATCGCCGGTTTAATCACGACTGGATAGGTGGTGATCTTATCGATGCATTCAGGAAGATCATTCCGACTTGATAAATAGATGGTGCCTGGCACACATACCGAGCAGCGCTGTGCAAGTTGACATAGTTTGGATTTGTTTGAAACGACCTCAAACAAATCATTGCTTGGGCAGGCTAAAGTAGAACTTTTAGGTAAAATATCTCGAACTTTATTCAGCCAGTAGATCGAGGCGTCCGTAATGGGGAAGATAAAATCGATATCGTAGCCGCGAACTAAATCCATTATTGATTGTGAATACTCTGGCCCCTGCAAGACAGGATCAGGAGTTTGAAAACTTTGCCAGCAATGTCGTGATGAAGAGGCGAGACTTTGCTTACAGCTATGCGTCACCAAGACTTGGCATCCCCTTGTGCCAAGCGATCTTGTAACAGCCAAGGCTGATCTGTTTTCACCATCAGTAACAAGGATTCTTACTGCCATCTTAGAACCTTTCCCAAACAGTTCGGGCAAAGAATAATGAATTCGTTTGGCTTACATCCTGATGCATGGCAATTCGTGGTAGTGCAAGAAGCTCTGAATTTGAATTGACCCAGCCCTTACGTGTTGTCACCGCTCCGGTGAAACCGTTACGCGCTAACGTAGCGTGCAGTCCTTGAGAAAAATTGCCATTTGGATATGCAAAAAGGGACACGGGCATATCAAGGTGACTTTCAATATCAATCTTTGACTGAACTATTTCATTCTCAGCGGTAGTGGCATCGACTTGATCGAGAATTTCATGATGAGCAGTATGCGCGCCAAAGGAAACCAAGCCGCTAGCCTGCATTGCCTGTACTTCCGACCAATCCATGATTGCTCGACCGGGAGGAACAGTCCCCGATCTAGACCGAAGTTCGGCAACCAAGTCCTCTCGTTGCTTTAGGGGCCACTTCTTGATAGTGCAAATCGAGGCCTCAAGAAAGGAGTCGCTGGCAAATGTGCCGCTCAAGGATAATAATTGACGCAAACATGGGATAGAATGCCGCGATTCAAATATTGCCGGTGATCTGAGATAAAAACTCACTTCTTCTGGCCAGAAGTACTTCGTCGTGCCAATAAAGCCAGTAGCCAAAAAAATCGTAGCCGGAACATTTAGCGCCTGAAGAACAGGGAAAGCATTAAGGTAGTTATCATGCCAACCATCATCCAAGGTTACGCAACAGCACCCCCCTATAGCTTTCCCTTTGCGCATTCTATCAACGAGTTCTGTCAACGAAACGATTGAAAATTTGCTCATCAGGAAGGAAAGTTGCTCTCGAAACGATTCAGGGGAAACGTACATTCCCGGTTGCACAAAAGATGAACGCAACACCGCAGAATCTAGTACCCTGTGGTAGGTGAGAACCAGCGCTCCACTGCGAGCTTTTAATGTGCATGCAGCATCTAGTAGACCTAACCTGTGAGCGACACACGCCATGTATTTTTTTACAAAGAATTTAATTTTCATTGAGATATGGCGAAAGTGCTGATATTAGCTTTTGGTTGCAGCTAGTTATAGAAAAATTATCCAGCACATGACATCTTGCATGCTGCCGTACCCTGTTCATCTCGAATCTGTGCTCATAAACGTAAACTATCTTTTGTACAATATCGTCCACATTTTCCGGTCTGAATAAAAATCCGTTAACTCCGTCAGAGATAGCCTCACCATTTCCGCAATTATTTGGAGCCAAAGTTACAAGACCTGCACACATGTATTCAAGAACTGACAACGAAAAAGCTTCCCCCAACGAAGTCTGTATACCTACATTGCACGATGGCAAAATTTTGACTATATCGGTGCGAAATCCGGCAAATTTGAAATTACTAGCCAAACCACGTTCATTGACCATCATTTCAAATGATGGCAAGTCAGGACCGTCACCGATGTGTAGAAATATGATCTTTTCAATACGTTTAGTAACAACTTCAGCGGCTTCTATTAAAAATTGGATTCCTTTATATAAGGTGGCGCGTCCTGTTGAAACCACAATGAAAGCATCTTTGGGTAACCCGAAAACATCATGAACGTATGAGGTGTTACTATTATCAAATATGCGAATTCCATTATGAACCACAATGCATTTTTCTGGAGCAACACAAGCAATATCAATAGCCCTTTCCTTTACGAACTCAGAGACAGCTATATACAGATCGCAGGAAAAAACGCTGCAACGGTGAAGCAATTGTTTCAATATTTTCTTCACCAGAGGAACTTCAGGGCGTTCCCCAGGCATATGGTCATGATTGATAATCCTACGGATGCCGCTCACCCTCATGGCCAAATACCTCCAATCGTAATAAGGACGGTCCGTAAGATACACATAGCCAATGTTGCACTCTAACAAAAGTTTGAGCAATTTACCAAAAGATCTCAAACTTCTATCAGAAAAGTCATACTCAATGAGAGTAATTGAAGCATCCTTTATTATATCAGGAACTTTATTTATCTTAGGGTACACCAAATAGCATTTTCTATCGGTTCCGGAAAAATGTTTCGCGATATGCGCCCAAAAATTTTCCATGAGCCACCAAGCATATCCGACATCGGAATCATAATTTGCCACCAGAAGGATATTGTCTTTATTACTCATTAGGTTTGTACCTTATCAAAAGGTTAAGACAAGACAACAGAGTGTATCTACTCATGGCATGGAATCTGCGACCGGGCAACGCGACAGCCTTTCGGTAATTTTCAGCAGCCGACGAATAATTGTGAGTTTTCTTATAAAAATAGCCAAGAGAACAGTATTTTGAACTTAGCGCTCTTGCAACTTGGGCGTGGTATGCTGTAGTAGGCAGTTCAGCATCAAGATGAGCAAGAAGAACTTTTATGTCCCCTTCCGTTTGTTTTTTGAGGTAAGCATACTCGTCAGTATTTCCTTCATGAAGTCCAAGAATTGCTTGTACTTCATCGAGAAAATGCATAGGGTAGCGGCGCGTAATTCTCAATCCGAAGTCAAAGTCCTGGCAGCGCCTAAAACGTGAATCCCACCCCTGAACCGATTGGAACACATCTCGTCTGATCAGCATAGTGCTTGGGAAAACGGGGAAACCACGCAGCAATAACTGCAAGGCCATGCTTGGTTCTAGCCTGTAGAGATTTTCGACCGCTGAGCAGAGTGTATCCTCGGTGAAATACCGATGTGCCCAAGGGAAAAATGAAGTGTTCCGCGGCGAGTAATCTCCAGGTCCACCTAGCGGCTTACAGCGTTGCAGATCAGCCAACATGAAGAACACTTCTTCTGCAGCAAGAACTTTCCTGCAAGTAGAGATTTTATCTAGTGGCCACCAGTCGTCTGAATCAACATAGGCTATGTACTCAGATCTTGCTTCAGTTGTACCCGTCTGTCTCGCAACGGCTGATCCTAGGTTTGCCTGCCGTATTAACCTGATCGCGGAACCAAACTTTTCCACAACTGCAACTGTGCCGTCTTGGGAACCATCATCAACAACAATCACCTCTTGAGGAAGTTCAGTCTGATCCAACACGCTTGTGATAGTTGTCTCTATCGTTTTCTCTGCGTTATAAGCTGGTATGACAACCGCTATGGACAATGTCATTGTAAACCCTCTTCCTGTAAAGCTTCAAATCGTCTACAACTCGGAAAGGTATTCGCCGAATTTTTTCGCAAAGGATAGTGTAAATAGTTTTTCGTATCTTTGTTTTTCAGTCAGTGCCTAATCCAACTAGTGTTCTGAGCGGTTAGTCCTTTGGCTTATTTCGAATCTATGACATATTGCCTCTATGGCACTGTTACCAGAAAAGATAGAATTGACAGAAGCAGACCGGCAGGCAATCGAGGCACTGCTACGGTCTCATAAGACACCTCAAATTCTCGTACTGCGCGCTCGCTTCATACTGAAAAGTACTGCGAATGAGAGAGCTGATTCAATCGCCGCCTCTCTCGGCACCTCCACTAATTCAGTGTACAAGTGGCGCAAGCGGTTTCTTGAAGCTGGACTCGACGGACTCCTTGATCTTCCTCAGTCTGGTCAGCCAAAGAAACTCAGCGAGGCAGACGCCAAGAGAGTACTGAAATTAACGGTTGAGCGAATACCTCATGAGGCCACTCACTGGAGCGTCCGCCTCATGGCCAAGTATGCTGGCGTTACCACTTGGCAGGTTCGGCAGATTTGGTAGGCGGCAGACCTGAAACCTCATCGGATCCAGACCTTCAAGATCAGCAATGATCCTCAGTTTGCCGAGAAGGTTATTGACGTGGTGGGCCTGTACATGAACCCTCCCAACAATGCCGTCGTCCTGTCCGTTGACGAGAAGACGCAGATTCAAGCCCTTGACCGCACTCAGCCGATGCTGCAACTCAAGCTAGGGCAGGTGGAGCGCAGGACTCATGATTACAAGCGCAACGCCACCACGAGCCTGTATGCTGCGTTCAATGTACTGACCGGCGAGGTAATGGGCAAAATGACCTCGCGTCACCGCGCTAAAGAGTTCCTTGAATTCATGCGCCAGATCGAGCGGTCAACACCAAAGGATCTGGACCTCCACGTGATCCTTGATAACAGCAGCACTCACAAGACTGCCGAAGTTAATGCCTGGCTCGAAAAACATCCGAGGATAAAGCTTCACTTCACCCCCACGAGTGCTTCCTGACTAAACGCAGTCGAAGGATGGTTCAGCCAGTTAGAGCGGAGGGCGCTCTACCGCGGCGTCTTTAGCAGTGTCAAAGAGCTGAAGGATGAGATTCAGCGGTTCATTCGGGTGCACAATGCGGTCTGTGCCAAGCCGTTTAAGTGGACAAAGAGCGCAAAAGCCATAATCGATTCCGTCCTGAGAGCGCGAGAAAGCGCCATACAATTAACACAACGAACTAACAGAACGGAACACTAGATTGCCTCCGCCATTCTGAAGTTCAGTTCCAGATCCTGTTCGGTTAGCAGGTCAATGTCCAGGTAACGCTTCGTTCCCCATTGGGTGCCGGCAATGTGTCGGAGTCGGGCCGCGCACAGCATCAGGGCAGAGTTCCCGTCCGGGAAAGCACCGACTACCCTGGTGCGTCGCCTGATTTCCTTCATGATCCTTTCAATGGCGTTGTTTGTCCTGATTCGTACCCTGTGTTCGCGAGGGAAATCATCGTAGGTCAGCGTCTCAACTATTGATTTCTGCACCTTTTTGGCCGTCTCTTTAAGCTTCATCGACTCCAGCTTCACATACACTGCCTCGGCCTTCTCGACAGCGGCTCGCAAAGACATTCCTCTCATAATCCACCACACTCTCAGAAGAAGCGACCTGGCCCTCCACCTGATCCATCTTTAAAAAAAACAAACGCCTGCTCCACCCAGTAAGTATCCCCCGGCAGAGCCGGGGGCTTTATTAAAATCGTGGACCGCTCAAAGCGGTTAGCTCAAAAGATTTTCTGACCACCTACCGGTGGTCATCCTTCGTTAAACATTGTCAGTTGGTCGAGCCGCTTATCTTCTATCTCCTGCTGGTTGATGTAGGTGCGGATAAAATCCTCACCTGCGCCAACAGTTGAAACGAAATAGCCGCGTGCCCAAAAGCTCATCCAGTTGAAGTTCTTCTTCTGCCCAAGGTACGATCTTGCCACATGAATGGCACTCTTACCTTTGATGAAACCAATAACCTGCGCAATGGAGTACTTCGGTGGTATCGATATCAGCACATGAACATGATCGTTACACAGATGCCCTTCGAGTATCTGGCATTCTTTCTGCCTTGCAAGAGTGTGCAATACATCGCCCAAATGCTTACGTAGCCGTCCGTACAGCACCTTTCGGCGCCCCTTCGGTATCCATACAACATGACACTTGCATTCCCACTTCGAGTGACATAAACTCTGCTGTCGTCCAAGAGAGGCCTCCTTTTCTCGTGATCTTTGAGCGGTTCACGGTTAGGGAGGCTTCTCTATTTTTCAGGAACTGTCGAACGTTGTGAGTCCCCCGGCAAAGCCGGGGGATTACCTAAAGGAATTTAACCGTAATGGCTAATTCCTCCGCATCAGATTTGCACGCGCGGCCCTCAAGACTCCCTTTGCTTCCTTGTACAGTATGTATTCCGCTGAGTGGTCCTTGCCGAAAATCCGGTAGAAGAAGCTCTTGATTCCGTTCTCTATGTAGGAACGATATGCCCACCGCGGCGTCGCTTTCCCCAGATGACTGTAGTACCCAAACCCTTCTTTCCTATCAGCTACATGCTTCACGGTACCTTTCGAACTGGGAACAAAGTGATGAACAGTAGCTTCGGGCAAGTACCATCCTCGGTACCCGTTGCACCTGAGTCGATCCATCAGATCCGTTTCTTCACCGACCATAGGGTTTGGTTGGGATGGATTAAGACCGAGGGATTCGTTGAACACTCCGACGTCGCGCAGTGCCTCACGTGGACAGGCCCAATTAGCACCGATGAAATATTCAGGAGGTTCAATGCAACGCTGAACCGCTCCCAAGTCCATACCTGAAACTGAAGGGGGAGCAAATTTAAGAATTTCAGCGTTCGGCGGACCTGCTTCAAAATCTGATATAACACTTCCCCCCCAAAAATAGTGCTTGGAGTCTCGAAGATAGGCTTCCCAATAAGCCTCCACCCACATAGGCCCTGGCATTACGTCGTCATCGGTAAAAATCAGCAACTTGCCAGCAGCATTGGCGATTCCTGCGTTTTTGGCACGACTTATCCCTTGGCGAGGTTCTACCACCAGTTTAATTGGCAACCTTCCCACGAAGGCTCTAACTACCTCATCGGTATCGTCTCGAGAGTTGTTATTCACTACCACCAGTTCAACGCCGGCATCAGGAAACTTAACCCATTCGGCAAAGTGTGACAAGGTTAGCATCAAACGCCGGGAATTGTTATAAGTAGGTATAACTATAGAGATATCCATCCATCACCTCCGCAATGCACCTAGATCTTTGACACTCTCTTTATCCAGTAACCACACCAAAGCCCCGTACACCACAACCCCAAACACCACGTTCAGAAATATGTATAGCAAGGACGTTACAGGGACTAAGACCTTCAACATCTCTATAGCTGCAAGCATCAAAAGCGAGAAACAGGAGACTCGAATAACTGTGGCTATAAAAGGGAGCAGACTTACACTAAAGGCCTTTTTAATCATGTACCACAGGGCGAATTGCTCGATCACTATTGGAATGGTCAGAGCGAGAGCTGCCCCAACTGTGCCATAAAACGTTATTAATGGGTACAATAAGCATACGATAAGACAAAACTTAAAGAGGACGATCCAGAACATAACGTTCGGTTTTCCAATCGCCGTTAGAATAGGCCCAGTAGTCGCGGCAAGCGATCTAATCACGCCAAAGATGATCAAAACTCGAAGTGGAGCTAGAGTTGGTTGCCACCCCGGTCCCAGAATGTAGAGAACGATTTCCCCCGAAAGCGCGTATATTCCAAACCCTGCAGGTACTGCAACTATCGCTATAAATTTGAAGATCTTCTGGAACGCAGAGATCAACTTCTCCGTATCCGACTTGATGGCGTTGTAGGCCGAAAAAACGATCTCTGAAATGACCGCCGTGATATGTGTTGTTGGCAAATTAGCTATGGTGAAAGCGTAGCTATAATAACCTAACTCCCGAAAAGTCAGCAGTTTCCCAAGCACGACATCAGCAGCTGTCAAGGTGAAGAATACTAATATACTGGTGCCGGTGACAAATTTTCCATAATGGAACAGCTCTGCTGCAAGTTTCTTGTCGAAGCACAGTCTTGGCTTTTTGGTCTGAATTATGTACGTAGTGATGGTATTGAAACAACTGCTCATCAGGCTACCAACCAGCAAAGCCCATATGTTCCTATAAACCCAGGCGAGGATCAGAACCGTTGCGATATTTATGACGCTGGTAAAAATTTTCGCAATGGTAATCCGTCGATAGTTTAACTCCTTCTCATAAACGACAGTGTTGATGTTTCCAAACGATTCGATAAGAAGTGAAAAAGCTATGAATCGTATGGCAGAATTAAGTACTGATTCCTTGTAAAATGTGGCAACTGCCGGTGCAAGTATGAGCAGGATGACGAAGAGCAAGCCACCTCTGATGATGTTCAACGTCCAGGCTGTGTTGGCTGCGTCTTCTATGTCATCCTGGCGATAGATCAGGGCGGACTTGAAGCTGGTACTTGTGACTACATTGACAGCCCCCATTACAAAGAGAACAATGGCCATGATCCCGAAGAGTTCCGGTAGCAGAAGCCTCGCAAGCACCATTGAACGAACGAACTCGAAGACCCGAACCAGGCCTGAAGCCATGCTGATCCAGATCCCGCTCCTGATGGTTCGCTCTTTGATTGTGCCATCTGCCTCGAAAAGAAACTTCGCTTTACCTTTCAGCTTTGGGAACATACGAACCGTCCTACCTGCAGTAAAGAAGTGGAGCTAGTGACCTACAGTCTCCTCAAGAGGCCAGTAGGAAGGAACGATATTCAAGACGGTTGCAGAAAACCGCACTGCCTTCTCTTTCTGCGTAGCAAGGTCTTTATCTGTAGCCGAGATGCTGACTCGTATAAATGCACCATCGCTCCTGTTGTGCAAAAGGCGTCCCTTCAACCGCTGCAGGTTTTGACTCCACCCACTCGAAACTACTTTATCCCGAGCGGTCTGGTACCAGTGGACCATCACCAGATTACCATCATCTGTATGAGCCAATATATAGTTAACAGGGACTGTCCTGTTGGTGCTCAACTGCTTTAAATCGACAATGCCGGTATCTACTATTGCAGCTCCTGCTCCCGGCAGGCATGCATACGGGTTGTGCCCGGTGCGTCCTCCCTTCGCCGTCCCGTAGTAGCCGATGTAGAGATCGATGACGCTGCCGTCGGGGGAGCGGTAGTGGCGGTAGACGTGCTTGTCGGCGTTCAACTCCTTGTACACGGACTCGGGAAAGGTGTCCTCGACGGCACGGTAACCGTCGATCTCCATCGGTATCTTTTCCAGGTTGGTGGCGACCACCACGGGAACGGGCCGATACGCCATCAGGGTACTGGCTACGCCGGTCAAAAGCAGCAGGATTAACGCGGTGATGAAGCTTGCATTTCGCATCACGCCACCTTTTTGCTGTTCAGCAGGGTGTACAAAACCCCGAGGACGGCCAGGCCGAAGGCGAAAACCACCAGCCCGGAAAACTCGTGGAGAAAACCGCGGGCTACCCGGTCCCCGTAGAAGTTGGCAAGGACACCGGTACCGGTGATCCTCAGGATGTTGGCGGCCATGGCGATCGGTATGGCGGCAAGCACCAGCGCAATGCGCCTGCCCCACCCCGTTCTGGACATGTAGGCGAAGATGGTCCCCAGCATGGTGAGCGACATGATGGAACGGACCCCGCTGCAGGCCTCGGCAACCTCAAGCTGGGTCCCCACGAAGTAGAGCATGTTTCCTTCGCGGTACACCGGGATGGAAAGGTGCTGGATGATCTGGGCGGAAAGCTTGGTGGCCATGAGCTGCAGCGGCATGGAGACCATGCCGATCACGGAGACCGGCACCGGGATCATGAAAAGAAGAAACAGCACCGGGAAAGCGAGCACCTTGGTCCAGCGTGCCCCGGTGCAGTACCAGACGAGCCCCAGAAGCGATATAACCACCGCCACCCGGGCAGTGAAGGCAACACCGCCGGCGAGACTCAACAAAAATGACACCAGCCCCGCCACCAGTACCACCCACCCCCACCGGGAGCTCTCCATCCCCGCGCCGGCAAGCTCCTCCTTTTTCTGCCAGACAAGGTAGAGCGCGATGAGCGGCACCAGGAAGCCGTGGTTGTTGTCGGAATGGCCGGACCACTCCCGCACCATCTCGGGCAGCACGGGCGAGATGACCACAAACCACAGCATGAGCAGCAAAGCCAGCTTGATCTTGTCGTTTCGTGCCAGTGCCATCGCCATCCCCTGTCTCGTTACCGGCGCCCTGTTATTGACCGTTCCCACCCCTGAACAGCGCCGCGATGCGCTCCAGGTCGCGCTGAGTGACCAGCGGATGGACCGGCAGCGACACGATCCGCCGGGCTACCTGCTCAGCCTGCGGCGCCGCTCCCTCCGCCAGCGCCCCCTGGAGCTCACGGATCCGGGTCACCGCCTCCGGGTACCCCCCCGTCACGCCCAGCCCCTGCTCTTCGCTTTTCTCGATCAGCCACTTCCTCATCTCAGGATCCTCCGCCAAAACGGGGAAACGCACCAGGTCCGGCAACGCCCCCTTGAAGGAGACCGCCGCGGCGACGCCGGCCTGCTCCAAAAAGGCGGCGTGGCGAAGACGCGTATCGCGCAGCCTGGCGATTTTCTCACGCCACCCTCGCGCTAGCCCCGCCTGGAAGGTTCCCAACCGCTTCATTACGAACCCCGGGTCGAACACCGTCTCCCCGAGCCCCAGAAAGGGAAGACCCTTGGGAAGCCAGAACAGGGAAGGACGGACCAGTACCATGAGCGCGAGCGCGTAGCATAAAGCCTTCAGGGCGTCGGTCCACCCTTCGCGCGGCAGCGTCGACACGTCGTGCTCGATGGCACGGCCCAAGGGGCCGCTGCCGGCCAGGATGATGCCGCCGGATACGGTGCAAAGCCCCTTGCCGCGCCCGAGACTGAAGAGGGCCACGTCGCCCAGGGTGCCGACCTTGCTCCCGGCGACCTCCCCCCCCATGGCCTGCGCCGCATCCTCGACCACCGCGACGCCGTGTCGGGAGGCCAAGGCTTTCAGGCGCCCGACGTCGGCGGGTACGCCGAAAAGGTGGGTCGCGACGGCGCACAGGACGCGCTCCCCCTTGAGGGCCTCTTCCAGCCGCTCCCAGTCGAAGTCAAGGGTGCGCGGGTCGATGTCGCAGGGACGCACCCTGAGCCCCGCCCTCACCACGGCGGCCGGGACCGAGTAGCAGGTGTAGGCGGGAATGATGACCTCGTCCCGTCCCGGTCTCGCCTGCTTCAGGGCGGTCAGGATGACGGCCAGGGCCGCCTGCCCGGAACTCAGCAGAAAGACGTACGGGACCGCGTAGTATTGCTTCAACTCCGCCTCGAACCTCTCGATGGCCCTCTCCCCGTCGAAAAGGGCAGCTACTCCGGAGATGACCTCCTTGAGGGAGAGGGGCGCCGCCGCCGGGGGGAGTGTTCTGCCGATGCGCATCGCCCCTCCTCTAGGGTATGTTCCTGACGATGGCCGGTCCCAGGAACCTCGTGAGCGCCACGGGAAGCCTGCGCCACCCCTCGACGGCCATTCGGAACTTGGGGTTCGAGGGGTTCAGATCGGGGAGGTGCGCCCCCGGAGCGAGCAGGTACTGCCAGTGCAGCGCGACGGCGCGGGCGCCCCACTGCTTCTTGAACTGGTAGGTACCCTCGCCCGGCGTGGAGCGCCCGAAATCGAAGCAGAGCGCACCCTCCTCGATGGCCAGGCGGATCGCCTCCCAGTAGAGCAGGTTGTTGGGACAGAGCTCCCGGTAGTCCCGGATCGAGGAGGCCCAGGGTACCTCTACCGCGTCCCGGAACCGCGTCATGATGCCGGAGGCGACCGTCTCCCCGCCCCGCAGCACCGAGACGACACGCGCCCGGGCATCCGGCGCCCGGAGCACGTTCTCGAAGAATTCCCGGCCGTAAACGGGGGTCCCCAGGTCGCGCATGTTGCGGCAGAACACCCGGTAGAAGCCGTCCAAAAGCTCGGGGCCGCCGGTCACCACATGGAGGCCGCTTTTCTGGGCCTTGCGCACCTGGTTGCGCAGCTTGGGGTCGAAGCCGCGCCACTGGTTGTCCAACTCCGCCGCGAGGTCGAGGATCATGGTGACCTTGTGGCTGCGCGTGGCGAGCCCGGCGAGCGGCGCCCCCAGGTGGCGCAGCTCAAGGTGCGTGGCGCGGCAGCGCGCCATGACGTTTGCCCCCTCATCCAGAAGGGGCTGCACCGCGGCGGGGTCGCCAGCCAGCACCCCGCCGTAGTTGAAGAAGGGGACCGAGACCAGGAAGTTGCCAAAGAACACGCTTTTCATGTGGAACAGCGGCAGCACCCCGACCGGCTCGGCGCCCCGTCGGGCCATCAGGTAGTACCCGGTGTGCCCGAAGCTTTTATGCACCACGTCCTTCCAGAGGTAGCGGTGGTAGCTGGTCGCCCCGGGTTGGGTGGCGACGAAGCGATCCCACTCCACGCCGTCCCCCCGGTAGAGCTCGACGGTGACCCCGCTCACGGGTACGCCCCATGGGGCGCCGCCGGCAGCGCGTCCTCCCCGTAGCGCGCCGCAATGGACTCGCTCATGGTGCCGAAATCGAGCCCGGCAAGGAGGCTGCTCAGCTTCCCCTCGGTCCGCTTCAGGTTCAGGTAGTGCCTGAAGCGGCTCCTGGCTCCGGCCCGGATGCGGGGCTGGTCCGGGTCGAGCTCCCAGGGGTGGAAGTAGAGCACCGCGGGTTCCCCTTCCCTGCCGTTGATCGAGCCGATGCAGCGGGCCAGGAAGGAGGCGGGGAAAAGCCTCAGGTACCCTCCCCCCGCCACAGGGAGCAGGTACTCCCGACCTGCAAGGCGCAGCGGGTAGGTGGTGAGCGGGAACTCCCTGATCACCCCCGCCGGGCGCCGGATCAGGTGCGGAAATCGCGGCGCGCCGGGCAGGCCGTAGATGTCGTGGTAGACCGGGAAAACGCTGGAGTCGAACTCGAACCCCTCCTCGATGAGGACGTCCAGGGCCCAAAGCGATCGCGCCGTGATCGAGTAACTAGGGGCGCGGTAGCCGCGCACCCGGCAGCCGGCGGTGTCCTCCAAAAGGGCCTTGGCGCTTCGCACGTCCTCCCTGAATGCCGCCGCGTCGAGGTCGTAGATCAGCTGGTGCCCGAAGCCGTGGCAGGCGATCTCGTGCCCCCGGTCCCGGATGCTGCGCACCAGGGCGGGGCAGCGCCTGGCCACCCACCCGAGCACGAAGAAGGTCCCCTTCACGCCGAAGCGGTCGAAGAGGTCGAGCACCCGGGCGGTATTGTGCTCCACCCGCAGCGGGTAGTTGTCCCAGTCGCCGCGGTCCACGTGGCGCGCGAAGGCGGAGACCTGGAAGTAGTCCTCGACGTCGACGGTGAGGGCATTTAAAAGCGTCACCGGGACAGCCTCAGCTCGACGATGACGCGGTTCACGTCGGTCCCCCCCTTGGTGCTCCCAAGGTCGTTGCGGTAGCTGATGTAGCTGTAGTTCGCCGCGAGTACCGCATGCGTGCTCAGGGTGTAGTCGAGCCCAACGTTGCCGTAGAGGTGATAGGGAAACTCGCCCCCGAGGGAGCGGGACAGGCGGTCCCCGGAGAGGTTCAGGGTGACCCCCAGGTCCGTGCGCAGGTCGTAGCGCCCGTTAAGCCCAAGGAACACCTTCTTCTGCACGTCGCGCCCGGGTAGCGCCTGCTTGTCGTACTTCGAATACGAGGCGTTGAAGCTCGCAAGGCCGCGAGAGAAGTTCCGGCTCAAGGTGGCGTAGTGGCTCACGTTCCTCGTGGAGATGGTCTCCGGGTCCTCGGTGTACTGCACCTTGGTGCCCAGGGCGGCGACCAGAAAACCGAAGTCGCGGCTCGCGCCGACGTCCCAGAAGGGATCGGCGGTATTTCTGCCGTTGTCGAAGCTCTGCCAGTCGTAGCCCAGGTTGCCGTAGATAAAGCTCCCGGTGGCCCGGTCGTAGCGAAGCCCCAAGTAGGTCTCGTGCCGGTCGAGGCTGTTCACGTCGGACTTGACCCTCGCGTAGCTGTACTGGGCGCTCAGCACGAGCCCCTCGGTCAATTCGCGGCTCCAGGTCGCGTAGCCGTCGTGCTCGGTCTTGTCCACCCCGCTCCCCCCCCAGTAGCGGACGTCACGGTAGCGGTAGCCGGTGACGAGCGTCGAGTTGCCGGGGAGGTGCCAGGTGAGGTAGGGGGAGACGAGGGCGCTGTTTTGCAGGGTCTGGCTCACCACGAGGCTCTCGGCGGTCACGTCGCGGGCCACGTTGGCGGAGACGCGGCTGTAGGTGTCGGAGAGGTCCAGGTGCAAAAAGTCCCCCGTCGCGCCGAACCCGGCCGCCAGGGCGGCACGGTGGTCGAACTGGTCGGCGCGGCTGTTCCTGGCGAAGTAGCGGTAGTCGAACCCGTAGGAGAGGTCGGCCTTGACCCCTCCCCCCTCGCCTTTCAGTGCGAGGTTTGGCTGCACCCGGGTCACGTACTCGGTGACCGGGCGGGTCGAGCTCTGGAACAGGTTGTCGTTGTACTCCTCCCCGACTACCAGCGAGGGGGTGAAGCGGAACTCGGCGGCGCCGGCGCCGGCGTGTGCGAAAAGCGGCAGCGCGGCCGCTGCGAAGAGCGTGGTCAGGGTCGAGGGCTTCATTTCTTCCCCCCCGTGCCGAACCCCATGAGGCGCCGCGCGAAGCTCACCGCGGCGGGACGGGCGGGCGAGGAGAGCACCAGGCTCTCTATGGCGCAGGAGACGGTCTCCACCTTCTCCCCGAGCTCGGCGACCTGCCGGTCCTGTTTCCCGATCCGGCCGGAAAACTCCGCCTGCATCAGCTGCATCCCCTGCTCTACCCCGCTAAGCGCCCCCTGAAGCCGCGCGCCCAGCTCGCCGTCGATGGCGTCCAGGCGCCTCTCGATCCGCTCCAGCGCGCCCCCCCGTTCCACGGAGCGCGTGGCGTCGGCCTCCCGGGGCGGCGCCGGCGCGACTCCCCAGTAGGTCCTCTCGAAGTCGAGGTCCTGGGCCACCTCGCGGGTCATCTCCTCGGAGATGGCCCGTGTCTCGTCGGCGAAGGCGGCGAGCATGAGGAAGTCGCAGATGATGTTCACCAGGCGGGGGATGCCGCGGCTGAAGTGATAGATCTGGTCCAGCGCCTCCTGGGCGAAGCTGACCGCCTCCCGGTTTCCCGCCACCTCCAGGCGGTGGCGGATGTAGGCCTCGGTCTCCTCCCTCCCCAGGGCGTGCAGGTGACAACTCACGCTGATGCGCTGGCGCAGTTGCATAAGCCCCGGGCTCGCCATGGTCTCGCGCAGTTCGGGCTGCCCCACCAGGATGATCTGCAAAAGCTTGTTGTGCGAGCTCTCCAGGTTTGAGAGCAGGCGCACCTCCTCCAAAAGCCCCGCCTCAAGGTTCTGAGCCTCGTCGATGATCAGGATGGGGTGGTTGCCGGCGGCGTACTGTTCCAGCAGGAAATCGTTCAGGTCGCGAAGCAGCGCCACCTTGTCCTTGCCGTCAACCTCAAGGCCGAAGTCGTCGTTTATCATGCTCAGGAGCTGCTCGACGCTGACGCGGGTGTTGAAAACCTTGGCGAGCACCGCACGCTCGTACTTCTTCCCGATCAGGTCGCGGATGAGCGTGGTCTTGCCGCTCCCCACGTCGCCGGTCAGAAGCAGAAAGCCCGCCCGTTCCCGGATGCCGTAGTCGAGGTAGGTAACCGCCTTCTTGTGGGAGCGGGAGAGGTAGATGAAGTCCGGGTCCGGCACCAGTTCAAACGGCTTTTTCTTGAAACTGAAGAACGCTTCGTACATGTCTGTTAGCCCCCCCGGCTAAGACTGCGGCTGGGCCTCGTAGTACCTTGAATAGCTGTAGCGCTGGTCCTTCAGGGCCGACTCGGCCCCGTTGTAGACCACGCCGAGCACCGCCCCCTTGAGATGGTCGTAGGCCTCCTTGATCTGGGCCTGGCTGGCCAGGCGCTCCATGACCACGAACACGACGCCGTCCACCACCGAGGCCAGCGAGCGGCTCTCGGCGAAGAGGAGCACCGGCGAGGTGTCGAAGATGAGGTAGCGGTCCGGGTAGCGCGCCTTGAGCTCGTCCACGAGGGCCCGCATCTTCTGCGAGGTGAAAAGCTCGACCGGGTTCTCGACCGGGGCGCCGCTGCCGATCACGGCTAACTTGCCGATGCCGGTCTGGATGATGGCGTCCTCGATCGCCGCCTCCCCCTTGAGGATGTCGGCGAGCCCCGCCCGCGGCTCGAAGCCCAGGTAGTGGTGCAGGGAGGGGCGGCGCAGGTCGGCGTCCACGAGGAGCACCGTGTGGTCGAGCCCCTGGGCGAGGCTGACCGCGAGGTTCAGCGAGGTCAGCGATTTCCCCTCGCCGGGGACCGAGCTCGTGACCATGATGGCGTTTTTGAAGGGGTTGCCGTCGGTCAGCTTCACCAGCACGCTCTTGAGCTTTCTGTACTCCTCCGCCGCCTGGCTGTGCGGTTCGTGGATGGTGACCAGGAAGGGGTTTTCCGGGGAAAGGACCCGTGCCGCCGGGACCTGCGGGGGAAGCGTGTGCGCGGCGGGCGCCCGTGGCACTTGCCGCGCGGGCTCGACCTCCCCCTGCTGCCTCTGACGCGCCGCTTTTTCCATTGCCATTTCGATTCTGCTCATATAACCCTCGCTTTGTCAGGCTGAAGTCGGTCAGGTCAGCGCACAAGCCCCTTGCCCCCCTGGGGGGACACCGCCTGGGTGGTCCGGTCCAGGACCCGGTCCATGTAGGGAAGCCCCATGAGCTCCATGGCCGGGAACGCCAAAAGGAGCAGGAAATACAGCGCGGCGACGGCAAACACCCCCTGGCTCTTCCTGCGCGCCCGGGCCACCTCCTCGCTCACCCGCATGCGCGGCACCACCGCGAGCAGCGGCGCTCCCAGCGACTTGGCGAAATCCACGTCCTTGGCCGATGCGTCCAGCTGGTCCAGCATGACCAGCAGGAACAGGCTTCCCGCCACCCCGCCTGCGATGCCGAGCAGCATGATGGCAAGGCGGTTGGGGCTCGCGGGGCGGGTGGGAAGCACCGCCGGGTCGATGACGCGGAAGGTGGTGGACTTGTCCTGCACCTCCATCTGCTTGCTGACCTCGGACTGGCCGTGCCTTGAGTAGAGCTCGTCGTAGATCTTCTTCTGGTTTTCCCGCTCCACTTCGAGCTTGGCAAGCCCAGCCTTCGCCTCGGGGATCCTCTGCAGGGTGGCCCGGTTGGTGGCGATGTGGCGCCTGAGGCCGGCCTCGGTCACCCTGAGGGCGGCGATCTCGGAGTCGATCTTGGCCATCTCCTGCGGGTCAAGTGGCTGGGACTCGGCGGCCCCGCGCGCCTTCATCTGCTCCCGGACCGCCTCGATGTCACCCTTTACGGTGAGCACTTCGGGATAGCTGTCCGTGTACTGCACCCGCAGGTCGTCCAGCTTCTTCTGCAGCGCGAATAGCCTGGCCTGCATGGGATCGTTGGCCTTCCTGGTGACCTGCCGCATCCCCTCCAGTTGGCGGCGCCTCAGTTCGAGATCGTAGAGCTTTTGCTGGGCCACGTTGATCTCCTCGAAGAGCTTCCCCTCGTCGATGGCGATCACTCCCCCCTGCGACCTCTTGTAGCTGTTCACCCCGTCCTCGGCCTGCTGCAGCTTCTGGTTGAAGGTCTGGATCTGCTCGGAGAGGAACTTGGTGGCGCCGTAGGACTCACCCCGCTTGGAGGAGGTCTTCTCCTCGATGTAGAACCTGACCAGCGTGTTCACAAGGTCGCGCGCGATGCGCGGGTCGTTGTGCACGAAGGAGATGGTGAAGAGGTTGTTCTTCTCCTTCACCTTGACGGTCAGGTTCTTCTGCACGTCCTTGATGAGCTCCTCGCTCCCCTCCTTGCCGAGGTTCATGTCCAGGCTGTCCACCACCCTGGTGAGCAGGGTGCGGCTGGTGATGGCGTAGGTGAGGACGCTGATGGTGTCGTCCATGGAGGGGGTCACCGTGAGCCCCTTCACCAGGTCGGAGATCACGTTCTTCTCGATGAATACCGTGCTCGACGATTCGTACTTTCTTGGCAAGAGGTAGCTCACCAGAAAGACCACGGTCATGATGACCAGGGCACTCACCACGAAGAGCTCCTTGCGCCTGGCCACGAGCTGTATGTACTTCCTGTATTCCGATTCCTGCACGGCTTACCTCCTGTCCGCTAGAAAAAGGCTTCCTTGACCAGGACGTAATCCCCGGCCTTCAGGTCGATGTTCTGGGAGAGGTCCCCCTCCTTGAAGAGTTTTTTGGCCTTCACCTCCAGGGAGCGGGACTGCTCCCCCTCCTTCCTCCTGACCACCACGTCGTTTTGGTCCGCGAACTTGGTGAAGCCTCCCGCCTCGAGGATCGCCTCCATCACCTTCATCCCTTCGCGGTATTCGATCGATTTGGGCGCGTTGACCGCCCCGAGCACGTAGACGCTTCGGTCGGTCAGAAGCGGCACGAACAGCGAGTCGTTGCTCGCGAGCAGGAGGTCCTGGCTGGTGTCCCCCTGGACGAAGAGACGGTGCAGGTCGACCGTCAACTTCTTCCCCTCGCGCAACAGGTAGGCGTTTCTCAGATCGGCCGACTTCACCTCCGGAAGCATGCACAGAAGCTGCAAAATCGTGGTGCGCCTCGAGAGGTCGTAGACGCTGGCCTTGACGCCGGAGCCGAAGATGTAGACCTTGGAGTTGGTGATCTCCCGGACCGTCACGGTGACGATGGGGTTCTTCACCAGTTCCTTCAGGCGCCCACCCAGCATGGTCTGGAGCTGGCTCGGGGTGGAACCGCTCGCCACCACCTCCCCGAGCCCAGGCACCGTGATCTTGCCGTCGGGGCGGACCTTCACCGGGAAGTTCAGTTCCTTAACCCCCCAGACGGAAATATCGAGGCTATCCCCTTCCCCGATCACGTAGTCCGCGCCCCTCGCGCTCAAGGGGGCGAGGAACAAAAGGAGCACCAGCAGCAAAACCGCGACTCTCATGACTTCCTCCCGATGCGGCACGCCGGCCGCCTTGTCAACCTACCTGCCGCGGCCGAACAGGACCACCTTCACCGTCTCGAAGAGGATCTCCATGTCCAGGAGGAAGGAGAGGTTCTTGATGTAGTACAGGTCGTAGCGCAATTTCTCCATGGCGTCCTGCACCGTGGCGCCGTAGGGGTAGCGCACCTGGGCCCAGCCGGTGAGCCCTGGCTTTATGGTGTGGCGCTTCGAGTAGTAGTAGATGTCGCGCTTTAGGTCCTCCACGAACTCGGGGCGCTCTGGGCGGGGACCGATGAAGCTCATGTCCCCTTTGAGCACGTTGTAGAGCTGGGGGAGCTCGTCGATGCGCGAGTTCCTCAGGAAGGAGCCCACCCGGGTGATGCGCGCGTCGTTTCTGGCCGCCCACACGGCCCCTTCGCGCTCGGCGTCCACCCGCATGGAGCGGAACTTGTAAAGGGTGAAATTGCGCTCCCCCTTCCCCACCCGGACCTGCTTGAAAAACAGCGGCCCCGGCGAGTCCAGTTTGATGGCCAGGGCGACGAACGGGAACAGCGGCGCGGCCAGGATGAGCCCGGTAAGCGACAGGATGACGTCCATGGCCGGCTTGTACACCTTGGCGAAGGCGCTGCGGTGAAAGCCGCTGGAGAAGATGATGAAGGAGGGGGTCATCTCCTCCAGGAGGAGCTTGCCCTGGATCATCTCGTAGAAAGCCGGGGCGTCCAGCACCTCGACGCCGTTTAGCTTGCAGCGCATCATCTCCTGCAGGGGGAGCACGCCGCGCCTCTCCGCGAGTGCCACCACGATGGTCGACGCCTTGTGTTCCAGCGCTGTCTGCAGCAGTTCGCCGGACCAGGGGACGATCTGGGAGCCGAAGACCTCATGCTGGTGCACCGTCCCGACCGGGCGGTCCCCCCCCTCGCACTCGAGGTACCCCGCCAGGGTGAACGGCCCCGGCTGGGAATCCAAAAGCCCCCCGAGCTGGCAGGCAAGGTCGCCCGAGCCGAGGATCAGGACCCGCTTGGAGAAGGGGACCCTGCGCGCCCCGATTCCTGAGGTTGCGTACCAGGCGAACTGGAACAGCACGAAAAAGCCGAGCGCAAAGAAGAGCACACCGCGCCCGAGCATCAGTTCCGGGGCGAGGTAGTACACCACCGAGAGGAAGAAGAAGGCGGCGCATCCCCCCTGGACGCAGGTGGCGAGGATGTCGCGCTTTCTGCTGTCCCTGGGGAGGGTGTAGACCTCCATCAGGTACGAGGAGAACAGCGCCACCAGGACGAAGATGGCGCCGGCTCTCGCCCCGGTGGCGGGATCCCAGTCCCCGCGCTGGGTGAACCGGCCGAAGCGGACCCCGGCTGCCAGTACCAGCGACATCAGGGCCAGCACCGCGTCGATGCAGATGTAAAAGGGAATGCGCAGATCCATGGCTTCTCTAAAACGGCTAGCGCTTCAACTGGGCCAGGAGGGTCCTCGCCGCCGTGCTGTCCGGGTATTCCCCAAGGGAGAGGGAGTCCTGCAGCGCCTTCTGGGAACGGGCGCGGTCTCCCGCCTGGTGGTAGGCAAGCCCCAGGTGATAGCGCACCGTCGGATCCTTCGGCAGCAGCGCCGCCGCCCGCTCCAGCACCTTGACCGCGTCCTGGCTGCGACCGTTGCGGTACAGGGCGTACCCCACGGTATCGGTGACGACGGGGTTGCCCGGTTCCAGGCGGTAGGCGTCGATGGCGTAGCGCAGCGCCTGCTCCTTGCTGCCGTAGCCGTCGGCGCTCAAGTAGGCCAGGTTGTTGAGCGCCGGGGCGTAGCTTGGGTTTAGCTCCACGATGGCCCGATACTTTTGTGCCGCCTCCCGCTTCTTGCCGCTTTCCTCCAGAAGCGAGGCGAGGGCGAAGCGGGCCGGCACCGAGTCGGGCTGCACCTTGAGCGCCCCCTGGAAGGAGGCGAGCGCGGCCGGGTAGTCCCTCCTGGCGCGCTGCAACTCCCCCTGGAGGATGCGGGCCTGGACGCTTGCCGGGTCGATCTGGACGGCACGCGATGCCTGGGCGAGAGCCGAGGCGGTGTCGCCGGTTCCCTGGTACACCTTGGCCAGAAGGAGGTAGCCCCGCGCGGAGTCGGGGTGGCGCGCGATGTAACCCTTGGCCTGCTCCACGGCCTTGCCCTTTTGCTTCATGGCGAGGTAGGCGGCGACCATCAGGAAGGCACCGCGCTCCTCATCGAGGGCGGAGAGCTCCTCGAAGACCCTGAGCGCCTTCTGCGGCTCCCCCTGGGCCAGCAGCAGGCGTCCCTTCGCCTCGAGGGGCGCCGCGGCACGCGGTTCGCGCTTGATCGCCTCGTCCAGGGTGGCAAGCGCCTTTTGCGGCGCTTTCATCTGCTGGTATGCGGCAAGCGCCAGGTACGCTTCGATCTTGCCGGTCGCGGTCGCCTTCTGGTACCAGGCCAGCGTATCGGCGTCCCTGCCGGCAACGGCGTTCAGCGAGGCGAGCCCGAGGAGCGCCTGGAGGTTGCCGGGGACCCTCGACTGCAGCAGGGTCAGCTCGGCTATCGCCTTTTGGTAGTCGGCCAGGGAGGCGTAGTAGCCGGCCAGAAGCTGGTAGCTCGCGGCCAGGAGCGGGTCCGCCTTCTTGGCGGCCTCGAGGCTTGCCACCGCCTGGTCCTTCTTCCCAGCGGAGAGCTGCAGCGCGGCAAGCGCGTTGTACAGCGGGGCGTCACCCTTCCCGCCGGTGAGCCCGGCTTTCAAAAGGGACGCCGCCTTGTCGCTCTTGCCAAGGCGCCGGTAGTGCGAGGCAAGGAGGAGCCTTCCGGTCAGCGCGTCGGGGGAGGCCTTCACGGCGCTCAAAAGCTCGCTCTCCCCCTGGGCTTCCTTCCCCTTGCTGAAATAAAGCGCCCCCTTCCTTAGATACGCGCTCACCTGCTTTGGGTCGAGCCTGGTCGCCCGGTCCAGCTCGCGCATCCCTTCATCGAACTCACCCTGGAGCACGTAGGCGCTCCCCAAAAGGTTGTGCGCCGTTGCATCGGCATCGTTGGTGGCGAGGACCTTCTTCAGCTCGGCCACGGCGTCGTCGGTCCGCTTCTGCATCAGCAGGATCTGGGCGGTCATGAGGCGGGCGCGCCGGGAATCGGGCACCCGGTCCAGGATGACGCGGAACTGGGAGAGTGCGGTCTCCAGTTCCCCCTTGCTGTAGTAGGAAAGCCCCAGGAAGCGGTAGGCCTCCAGGGTGGGGCCAAGCTTGTTGGACTGCTGCAACTGCGCGATGGCGTCGGTGTAGTTCTTCCGGTAGTAGCCGACCATCCCCTTCAGGAGATAGCCGTCCCCCCGCGTGGGGAAATCCTTGATAAGCCCGTCGGCTGCCGCCTCCGCCTTGCCGGCCTCACCCTGCTCGAGCCAGATCCCCCCTTGCCTGAAGCGCGCGGCGACCTGCTTCTGGTCCAGCGTGATGATCCGCTGGTAGGTCGCGGCGGCCCGGTCCCTGTTACCGGCGGCCAGCTCCAGGCTCCCAAGCATGTAGAGCGCCTTGAGGTTGCGCGGATCGGCGGCGAGTAGTTGGTTCAGCTCCTGCCCCGCCTGGTCGCGCCGCCCCATGGCGAGCTGCACCGTGGCCAGGGCGAGCCGGGCCGAAGCGCGCCCGGGGTCCTCCTTCAGGGCGCGGGTCAAAAATGAGAGCGCCTCCTGGTACTTTTTGCCCGCGGCGTGCGCCTCACCGGCGACCTCGAGCCCCTCGGGGCTTCCCGGATGCCGGGAGAGGTACTGCAGCGACAGCTCCGCGGCGCGCTCCCCCTTGCCGGTGGCGCTGGCCAGCCTGGCGAGTTCCAGGACCACCTCGTCCCGGGAGGGGTTCTGCGTGAGAACCTTGTTGAACTCCTTTTCAGCCTGCTCCGCCTTCCCCAGTGCGGCGTACGCCTTGCCGAGCTGGAAGCGCGCCTCGAAGAAGTTCGCGTCCTTTTCGAGGGCGTTTTTCAGGTAAACCACCGCCGCGCTCGGGTTGGACTGCATCTGTTTCACCCCCTCCTCATAGAGGGTCTCTTTGGTCTTGCTGCCACAGGCAGCACACGTCGCGACGACAACCAGAAGTAGGAGCGATATTCTCACAGCGAAACCTCCACAAAGGCAGTAAGCGCCGCCAAACAGTGAGCTTAAAAACATTAAAATCTGTGTCGAAAAATTTAACACTTAATGGCGAAAACGCAAGCAAAATAATTTATCGACCTGAGTGACAAGGGGGGTGCAGATAAGAGCAAACCTGTTCAACTATCGTGTTTTTTCATACAGGAATGAAAGTTCGAAGCCGGCGGTTCAGGGCATCAGCCCTCTCTTTAGGCACTCGCATTAATAAGCCGCAACACATTATTTTATACAAACATGCTTACACTGCCCCCCCCGTCACCGCCATCTGTCGGGAATCTTTACATCCGCTGCCAGGCCCACTCACCCGCGCCGTGGTAAACGGCGCAGTTTCAGCACGGTGGAGGGCATGGCACGCCCGTTGCTTCATTGGCGAACGCAAATTAATACACACCAAGGAGGCCAACGATGAAACGACTAGCAGCAACACTTGCCGCGGTGCTCTGTTTGGCAGCGAACAGCGCGACCGCAACTGCCATCAACCCCTCAGGGGGGGGAGACGGCTCTGAATTCAACATGCAGCAGATCCTCGACGGCATCACGGCGGGAGGCGTAAGCCGCGTCAACGCCTTCACCGACTACATGTCGGACCGGAAGGACGCCCTGTGGACCACCGGGGGATGCGGCACGTCGTCGGCGACCATGATCCTCGAGATCGCCGGCAACGCCGACGTGAACAGCTTCGGGATCTACGACGCGAGCAACGTCAACAACAGGGCCGAACTCTTCAGCGGGAGAGCCGGAGCGGGCACCAGGGTTTCCTTCAGTTTCGACCCGGACCTCACCTTGACCGTCGCCGACTACGCGCGCAAAACCTTCACCGACCACCGCTTCGACTCCAACGTATTCGGCTTTTACTTCGACAACGGCGCCAATATCTTCTACAGCGACACCACCCGCAACGGCGACGGGTTCGACCACATGGTGGCCTACGCGAGCCAAGGGGGAGAGGTGTGCCTTCCCGGCAGTCCGGCCTATACCCCGTGGCTCCCCAACGAGTACGTGTTCGGTTTCGAGGACACCTATGGCGGCGGCGACCGGGACTACAACGACCTGGTGCTCATGGTGGAATCGGTCGCGCCGGTTCCGGAGCCGGGGACCATGCTCCTTCTGGGCACGGGCTTCCTCGGCCTGGCCATCTACGGCAAGCGGCGCAAAAACGCCTGACACATCCGGGCGACGACAGCAGCGGACAGGAGTGACACGCCCTACCTCCCGCCGCGGCGCGGCAGGTCCCAGGGCGCCGGGGAGTGGTCCCCGGCGCCCCCTCCCCGCGCCGCACGGGCGCCGACGCTGTCGGTGTCGAAGATGCCGGGCATGGTCCCGTCCAAAAGGAGCCGCGAGGCGCTCCGGCACTCCTGCAGCTCCCTGCCGCAGGGGCAGAAGTCGCCCAGGCGAACCTCCTTCAGGGTGCAGCACTCGATCCCGGTATCCCGGGCGTAGCAAAGGAACTCTTCCAGGCTGTGGAAGAAACGCTCGGTATCGCCGTCGCGCTTGTTGAAGGGGGAAAGCCCCTTGACCAGCGTGTTCGAGTGGAAGAACAGGTTCAGGTAGCCGATGCGCAGGGCCCGGAAACGCTCGGCCAGCTTGACCATCATGGCCCCCGTGGCGGTCTCGGGGGAAAGCGCCACCTTGTTCAACAGCCTCAACCGGTCCAGGATGCCGCACAGGCGCAATTTCTTGAGTGGCTGCTTCTTCAGCAGTTCGTGCGCGCGGCGGCAGATCTCGAAATCGTGCTGCAGGAAGCCGACCGAGGCCGGGAACTGCAGGAGCTCGCCGCTGTCGTCGCTGAGAAAGATATCCCCGGGGGAGAAACGGTAGGGATGGGGTGGGACCCTGCTATAGTCGACGCCGTTGGAGTCGGTCCAGCTGGTATAGGAGGTGACCGAGGTGTCTATCCTGAGGCCTAGCTTTTGGATCGAGCGTGCAGTGGCGCTGCCAAAGGCCCAGCGCCCGGCTCGAAACGATGCCGGGGCGATGCCGAGGTTGTCACGGATGGCGTTTCTGAGCGTCTCGAGCTTGCGGAACTGCAGTTCCTCGGGGAGGTTGCACAGCATGCTGTTGAAGGAGCAGAGCGGCTCCTCGAAGGGCGGGGTGTTCCAGGGGTGGCAGTGCATGCCGACCTCGCACCTGCCTCGGTCCAAAAGGTCGGAGAAAAGTTCTATCGCCAGCGGGTCGGTGGCGACCGGGTAGTTGATCAGATAGGTGGGGCGCACGCCGTAGCGGTCGAAGAGGCCTTGAAGGTCGTGGATGCGCTTCAGGTTCTCCAGCGAGTAGTTCCGGTCCGTGTAACCGCCCCAGTTATCCTCTTCCGTGTCGATGGTGATGACCAGCACCATGATCCACCTCCCCTTCGGGGCCCAGCAGTTACGACAACCAGGAAAAACATCAGGGCACGGCCGCGGCGGAGGCGCCCTTACGCCTGACCCGGTTGAGGCCGTAGCGGACCGGGGGTAACTTTTTCAGGAACTCCTTCCAGCCGTAACTGGTCAGGTAGCTGAGCGTGCCGGAAAACGAGGCGGGAAAGATCCTGACCGTCCCGCTCGCCCCGGTCCGGTCGGTCCACTCCATCTTCCAGGGCTCGCAGACCCCGCGCAGGTCACAGAGCTGGTAACCTCCCGTCTCCCGGCACCAGGTGAGCACCTCGGCCAGCAGCAAAAGCCCAGGGGTGAACTGACGGTACTGCTTGTCATAGCCGGTCTTCAGGATGAAGATGGTGCCACCCCGGGCCAGGCAGAAGCAGGCCGCGGTGACGCGCTGGTCCAGCCTGAGCAGAAACAGCACCAGCGACCCGCTCTCTGCGGCCCACCGGGCCAGGGCGCGGTAGTAGCTCTCCGCGTCATGCCGGCACTTGATCGCCGTCCCCGCCTCCCCCTTCCAGCTGCGGTACTCGGCCTCGAACATCTCGGAAAGGGTGGCGTCGAGGGATTCGCCGCCGGTCACCGCCTGCAGCAGCACCCCCCCCTCCCGGGCCGCGCGTTTCCGGCTTTGCTTCAGCGATTTCTGCACCCTGCCCGACAGGCGCGCCAAAAGCTCCGCCTCGCTTCGCGGCACCTCCAGGAAGGGGGCGCTGGGGTGAAAGCCGTGCTGCGAGCACCCGCTTCTTAACGACAGAAGCTCCAGCAGGGGGGGCGTGTTCGGTCCGGCCGCGGGGAGCTTGTCGATCGTGATGGTCTCGCCCGGAAAAAGCCGCGCCGCTGCGAGGAGAAAGCCGGTCAGCGCCGCCCTGCGCTCCTCTTCGGCCACCAGGAAATCGAAACAGTGGGTCTCGCTGTTGGCGAGGGAGCGGATCCCGCTGCTCCTCCCCTTGCCGTCGGTGACCAGTCGGCAGGGGAAGATCCCCTTCACCTCTCCGTCCCTGGCAAGGACCGTCACCAGGGGGCGTGCGGCGCCGCCGAAGGAGTGCCACCAGCAGGAGAAGCTCTCGAAGGTGAGGAAAACACCGAGGTCGCCGTAGGCCTGCGCGAGGTCGTCCCAGCGCTCGGCCAACTCCCGCGGGAAGGACCACTGCCGGTAGGCCGTCGCCTCCCAGCCGTCGGCAAGCGAGACGGTGAGTGGGGTGGAGTCCTTGGCCATGGTCAGCGCACCTTGCGCAGCCAATCGGTCTTCCAGAAGTAGTAGCAGCAGCGGTCGCACCCCTCCTTGTCGTAGAGCCCCGCACCGTCGCAGATCACGTCCCGCAGCACCACCGTGTCCTTCACCCGGACCATCTTCCAGGCACGCTCATCGAACATGGTCCGCACCGGCTTCAAGACCGTGCACCGAGTCCCCGCGAAACGCGCCATCCCGGGCATGAACTGCAGCCTGCCGCAGCAGCCGTTGCCGTCCAGGGTGCGCCGGATCTCCTCCATGGTGAGCACCTCGACCTGGTCCCCAGGCTGGTAGCAGGCGCCCGGGGAGGAAAGCAGGCGGTTCGCGGCCCGGTTTATGGCGCACGCCCCCGCCGCGCTCGCCTGCTCCATAGCGCTGAAGTGGTGCACCAGGCGCCGTTTAAGCGCGCTGTTCAGACGCAGCACGAAGGTCCTCACCCTGTCGGAAAGGGTGAGGGGACCGCCCGAGTGGTACACCACCTGCAACTGGCACTTGCCGCCCCCTTGCATGACGTCTCCTCCACGCTCCCTACCTAAGGAGCAGCTTTCCCGCCTGGCGGGCCATCCTCACAAAGGCCGCGGCGACCCCCCTGGGGGTCTTGCGCCACAACCTGACCTGGAGGCTGCGGCGCCCGCCGGCGGCCCAGTGGAACTTGTACGGCTCGGCCCCCTTGAGAAAATCGTAGCGCCGGTACCCGTTTTGCCCCGCGTCAAGGATGCACTTGCCAAGAAGCACGTGCCCGACGCTGACCTTGGGGTTGAACGTCTTGTCCACCGCCACCAGGTACAGGAACAGGGAGTCCCGGTAACGGAAGTGGAGCAGGGAGGCGATCTCCTTCCCCTGGCAGGCCAGGGTGTCGACCCTGAGTCCCGCCGAAGAACCGCCGCGCTCCAGGTACCCCTGAAGCAGGGAGAGGAGTCTCGCGCCGGGCCTGCCGCAGGCAGCCCCGTAGAGGCGGAAGAAGCGCTCCAGCGACGCCGCCCCGGCGTTTTCCTCCACCAGGTGAACCACCTCCCCCTCCCTCTCCAGCAGGGCGAGCTCCTTCTGGTACTTTCTCCGGCAGCCGTTGGAAGCCGCTCGCGGCCACCCGTCCTCCCGGCTCTCCCCCAACTCCAGCGCGGGGCAGAACGCACCGGGAGCGAGCTCAAGGTACTGTCCTGCCTCGTCCACCCGCTCGAGGAAACGGAGCAGGAAAATCGAGTCTGCGGGGATGTCCTGCAGGTGCAGCAGGTCCCACTCCCCCCTCCCCTGCCCCATGAGGAACCGGTACAGCGCGTCGGCCACCTGGTCCTCGCATCCCCTGCGGCAGACCACGTCGAGGTAGTCGCTCCCCCCCTCCGGCGCCCCCAAAAAACGGATGGTGCGCACTCCGAACGTCCCTCGCCCCCGCTCCCGGTAAAAGGGAGCGACCCCGGCCGGCCGGCCCCGCTCCGTGAAGCAGAGGATGAAGAGCTCGCGCCTCTCTCCGAGGCAGCAGCCAAGCCACGCCGTGATCCACTCCCAGGTCAGGAACACACCGGAGGCCACCGACTCTGCGAGCAGTTCGTTCCACCGAGGTGCCAGCCCTTGCAGTTTCTCCGGGGTATCGATGACGGTGACGGACAGCTCGCTCATTGCCTCTTGCCGTGATAGGACCTGCGCCTAAGGGTACACTCTCGGGGACATGGGCCGGTTGTCTCGGAAACGTTTGCTGGTTGATGGTGTAAAGTCTACAATGAAGCTTGCTAAGATCAAGTTAACTAAACTACTATTTATATTCGCCAATGAGAGAGCCGCGGTCGGGTTGTATCTATCAAATACAGCGCAGTATTTGCACGAGATAGATTAATTATTTATTATTGTCATAACATAGTAAGCCACTGTTTACATTTGCGCTTTCATTTCTTCCTGTCCCTGCTAAAATTACTCCCGCGCTCCGGCCGAAACCTCGCTCAAAGGGAGAACCATGGTCCACGCCCAGCCCCAGACACGGTTTAACGGAGAGGCGGTCTGCCGCGTCCTCCCCTTCGCGCTGTACATGGGGTTCATCGCCATTCAGGAGGCGCTGGGCGTGCTACAGCAGGCGGGTGCGCTGCTGATCCCCCCCGCGGCACACCTTTACCTGTACCCGGTCAAGATTCTTTCCGTGGCGGCGCTCCTTGTCGTCTGCCGCGACAAGTACCTTGAACTGCGCCTGGAAGACCTGCGCGACCTGAAAAGGAGCGCCGCGGTCGTGCTCGCCGGGGTGGTCACCTTCGTCGTCTGGATATCCATCACCTGGACCGTCCAGGTGGCCCCACCCCCCCCCCCTTTCGCGCCGGCGCTTCTGCCCGAGGGAGCGGTGCGAGTCGTGATGACCGGCCTGCGCGTCGTTGGAGCCGTGCTCGTCGTCCCGGTCATGGAGGAACTTTTCTGGCGCTCGTTCCTGCTGCGTTACCTCATTCGCCCACGATTCTGGTCGGTGCGGATCGGTGACTTCAGTTGGCCCTCCTTCCTGTTCACCACGGTCCTTTTCGGACTGGAACACCACCTGATCGTCGCCGGCATGGCGGCCGGCGCCATCTACAACATCATCTGTTACCGGACCCGCAGCATCATCCTCTGTGTCCTCGCCCATGCCGTCACGAACCTCGCCCTCGCCTGCTACGTCCTGGCAACCGGCAAGTGGTACCTCTGGTAGCCAACTCTCCCGTGAATCATGACAATTCAAGAAATCGGCAAGGCATCGGTTGGTCCTGCCCCCGACAACAGGAGAGACCCGAAAGCCTTGTCGGCCTTCTTTACACTCGGGCGGGCCTCCTTAGCCGTTACCGCCCGTAAGCTCCGAAGGCCCGCCTCCACTGAGAAATCCGGCCTCCACTGAGCAGTTTGGTGGGTCGCTCCTCCCCTTTTCGGGAACCATTTCTTGTCGATTTACTTTACACAAAAAATCGCGTCTATTTTTCTGTAAAGATAACAACACATTACAAGCGGCACCCTTACTGCATATTCCGGTATATAAGTCCGGGGCATTGATACAACAGGAGAGAAGAAAACTATAAGGAGGAGTGTATGAAAACATTGGCTAAAGTTACCAAGTATGTCGCTATCCTCTTCGTGCTTAACTTACTTGTGGGTGCTGCTAGTGTGCATGCGTATTCTTTTGTAAAAGATACTGATCCTGGCGGTGAAAAATTTTACATCATCGATGCTAACAAGGACGTCAGCCTTTTCTCCGGTAGTGTCGGATCGAATGATCCTGATAAGGGTACAATAATAGATGTATCCACAACCGGCACTGTAGACACCGGGAGTGGCTACGCCAACATCAAACCAATAAAAGAGGGTCTGCTCACGGCCCTGACCTTTACACCTGCGGATGACACCAAATACGGCGATTTTTCGTTCAGGGCACAGCTGGTCCAAGATGGTTTCATATATGTCAAAGTGCTGGACGCCTTCGACGTGGTGTGGGATTTCGAATATGGCGAATTCAAAGCGAACGCCGACATCGGCAGAATCGGTGTCGTTTCGAACGATGGTGACTGGCTGAAATCAGTTATGATCTTCACCACTGAAGACGAAAGTTTCAAAGAGGTAAAACAGATCGATTTCTCATACCTGAAGGAAACGCCGCCGGTTCCTGAGCCTGGAACGGTGATGCTGCTTGGGGTTGGCATGCTGGGACTGGCCGTCTTCGGGAAGCGCCGCATGAACAAAGAAGCGTAATTACATGCAATTGTCGTCGATATGCTCGGACTTGCACGTTCTGCACAATCTGCATGAGGACGGATGATGTCAAGACGATTGATAGGATAAGGGCGTTGCTTCTTCTGCCACGCCCTTATCTTTTATGCACAGACAACGCGTTCCCCCTCAGCCGACACATGTACTGTTCCTGGGCCCGGGGGTTCTGAACAGCTTCGACTTCAGCACACACCTGTAGTACATAGTCGCCCCGCCAGTACTTGGAATCAACGCCTGGCCCGCCTCCACCGCTCCCATCCGGGCCCTGCAACCGCCCCACGATGCTCTTTTGTACCGGTTTCCTCATACTGGCCATCCGCGGCAAGGCCGCGAAATCCAACCCAGCCTTACCGTTGAAACAAAAAGGCGATGCCCAGCAGGCATCGCCTTATTAAACGCAATTTCGAACAAGTGAAACTTCCCGCTCACCTATTGTCGGGTACTGTCAATTGTCCCGACACAAGTCAACGGCTCCTGTAAAATAACCCGACATCCGACCACATTACGCAGCAGCCCTTCCCATGTGCCGTCTTTCCGGACCGTTGTAATTTTTCTTGCTGGTAGCCCGGATCGGATCGACCCCCACGGTCACCCAACCGGAGGAACGCAGGAATCGCGCCACGACACCGGCCTTGATCAGGCTGTCCAACATGTAGTCCTTTACGTAGTCGTACCTCTTATTTGTCCAATTCACTTGCACCAGCATAACCGCCCCCTCGCGCTGCGGCGTTTGCCCCCAGCCCAGTTTCTGGTTATGACTCTTTTAGTTGAAGCGTCTGCAATTATCAGACCCCTTTTACCCAAAACATGCAGGTTGTCATGGAGTTACCCCGCCACGCTAGAACTGTCCCAGGACCACGCGGGCCTGTATCGACGAGTCCGCCAAGGGCGTCTGCGCTTTCTGCTGGGCCTGGACCAGACGCCGCATGTTGGCCGCTTCCTCCCTGAGACCTACGGCGCATTCGCCGTCTTCCCCTGCCGTTGCCGCCGCGACAGGCAAGCCGGGGTTGCTCCCGGTCGGCGCCCCCCCCTGGAGCAGGAGGCACGCCGGCGTAAGCAGTGATTTTTTCATACCCGCTCCTTATCCCGGGGAAAAGCGGGATGGCTGTACCATCCCGCCCGGAGAGGCTAGAACAGCTTGAGGATGGACTGGGCTGCAGACGAGGATAGGCTCAGCGAGGTGGTGCCCAGTGACTGGCGGGTCTGCAGCATGAGCATGTTGGCGCCTTCCTCGTTCATGTCGGCGAGGGTCAGGTTGTCGGCACCGGTCTGCAGGGTGTTGATCATCTCGTTGGTGAAGCTTTGCCGCGTGGTGATGATGTTCAGGTTGGCGGCCAGGGCCTGGGTGTTGACCCTGAGGGTCGAGATGGCGGTATCCATCTTCGCGGTATCGGTGGTGATATCGGAAACGGTCTGCCAGTTGTTGCTGGCCGCGCTGAGGCTCAGGCCGCCTGAGTTGGCCAGAAAACCCACTACGTCGAGGGTCGAGCTGGCATCCTCGTTAAAGTTCACCGTGAGGGTGTTGATGCTGCTCAACAGGTTGAGACCGCGGTAGCCGGAGTCGGAGGAGAGGTTGTCGATCTGGCTGCGGATGGTGTTGTACTGGTTGGCCAGTTTCGACTGGACGGTGGTGTCGCTGGTGGAAAGTGCGGACTGGGCCACGCCTTTGGCTGCGTTGATCAGGCCGGTGATGGCGGTGATGCCGGCGTTGGTGGCGTTGACGGTCTGCACCGCCTCCGACATGCCGTCCTTGCGGTCGGAGAGGTCGCTGGCGCGCTGGTTCGCGTTTTGCGCAGCGAAGTAGTTGGTCGGGTTGTCCAGGGCGCTGTTGACCTGTTTGCCCGAGGAAAGCCTCTGCTGGGTCCGGTTCAGAAGCTGGCTGGTGTTCTGCAGGTAGAGCAGGTTGGTCCTCATGCCGGCGGTCAAAGAGATGTCACTAACGGTCATGGCGTTACTCCTTTTCTGGGCGACCCGGCGTTCTGCCGGTGGTTTTCCAACCGTGGCGTGGTCCCGCACGGAAAAAGGTCGCAGAGTGGCCAGTTCGGCGCCTCCTCCGCACGCACGATAGTCTGCTTATCGACCTGGGGAAGTATAACTTAAATATTTTTTCATTCGAAAAAGTCAACGAAAAACTGCGATGGGATCAACTGGAAGAGGTATTGGGAGGGAGTACCGGCGCCCCCCCGCGACGGGGAAGGCGCCGGTGACCGTGCTACGGGGCCTGCACGGGGAAGCGCACCACCACCTCCGCGTCGGCGGCCGCAGCGGTCGCCTTGCGACGGTTGGTGCCGCCGGAAAAGAAGAGGACGCCGTATTTGCCGTAGTGGGTCACCTTGGGGCCGTACTGGGCCGCCGCGGCCGCCGAGCCTGGCTCGAACAGCGCCACCACCCCCTTGGCTGGGGCGCGCCGCTGCAGCACCGTGAAGCGCAGGCTGTCCGGCTGCCCCGTCTCCCCGGGGGGGACCGGTTCGGCGCCCGCAGGCAGGAGCGAGGCGTCGGCGGGGACCCCGCAAAAAAGGAGATCATGCCCCGCCGCCTGCTCCGGACCCAGTTCGCTCTCGTCCACGATCGCTGCCCTCCCCTGGGAGAGCGAGGCGAGGAAGGCGCGCAAGCTCCCCCGGTCGGTTCGGCACCCCCTGGTGACCACCCCGATGAGATTGGCGGCCCCCTTGACGCTGTTCACCGTGGCGGGGATCTCGCCGGGCGAGAGGATACGGAAGATCTCGGCGTCCGGGTCGAGGAGCAGGCGCCGGGGCTCCCCTGGCGCGGCCACGTCGAAGGGTGTCGCTTGCCGCGCGGAAACCGGGATGAGCCGGGAGAGCGCCCCCGCCGAGGTCTCCAGGCGTAAAGGCACCCCCTGCGCGAAGTACGGGGAGGCTTGTCTCACCTCTCCCACCACTTGCCAAGCTGCGCCGTGCTGGCTGCTCCGCGCGTCGTCCAGGGAGAGCCGCGCCCCCCCCTTCCGCTCGATCAGCGCCCTAAAGTCGGAGAGATCCTTGCCGGAGCGTTGCGCGAAGGCGCGCAAAAGGTCGCTCCAGGTGGCGGAGCGGTACATCCGCTGCCGCGCGAGGTCCTTGAGCGCGGCGAAGAAGGGCTCGTCGCCGACCCGGGAGCGGATCATGTGGAACACCATGGCCGCCTTGCCGTAGCCGATGGCGCGTGAGGGGGGATCGTTGCGGCTCACGAAGGCGGTCAGGGGGAACTCGTTTTCCGGAGTCACCAACGAAGCGTAATCGATCAGGAGCTGCCTGCGGTATTCCGCCGCCTCGGCCAGAGAGCGGCGCTCCTTCAAGAGGTAATCGGCCAGGTAGGTGACCAGCCCCTCGCACCAGTTCCCCTCGGACAGGTCGACGTCTATGCCGTTGCCCCACCAGGAATGGGCGATCTCGTGCGGCAGGCTGGTGTCGACGATGAAGGGGAGCCTGATCACCGAGCCCCCCAGGAGGGTGAAGGAGGGGAACCCGTAGCCGGTGGGAAAGAAGTTCTCCACCACGGCGAACTTCTCGAAGGGATAGGGACCGAAGAGCTCCTGGTACAGGGTGAGGTATTTCGCGGCGGCATCGAGGTAGCGCGGCGCGAGTTCGGCGTTGTCGCGGTAGAAGTAGCTGTACAGCGTCACCCCCGCCGCCTTTCGTTCCTCGACCAGGTAGGGCCCCGCGCACAGCGACAGTCCACCCACCGGCCTCGCCTCCTGCCACTTCGACCGGGTTGCACCGCCGGAGGTCTCCCTGGAGAGCCGGGCGCCGAAGGTCACCGCTTCGATTCCGGCCGGCGCCGTGATGGTGATGGTGCGGCTGGCCGGGACCTGTTCCGGGACCGGGTACCAATGGGCGCCCCCCCCCAGGAAGGTCCCCTCGCTGCCGATGGCCGCGTTGACGCCGTAACTTGGGTCCTCGCCCGCCGCCGGGTGGCGGGAAACCTGGTCGTTGAAGCTCGCCCGGTAGGAGACCGCCACGCTCTCCTCCCCGGGGGGCAGTTCCAGATCGATGGCGCCGGAGCGGAAGGTGAAGGGGAGGTCGCGGCCGCCGCAGCGGACCGACGCCACCCGGGCCTCCCTGGCGAGCCTCAGTCGCACCGCGCGGCTGCCCGGCGCGAAGACGATGCGGCTCTCTCCGCGTAGCTCGTGACGCGGTGGATCGAGACTGACCGCGATCTCCTGGCTCAGCACGGCGGGAGCCCCGGTCGCAGCGGCGATGCGGGGGGACGCGGCGGCAAGCAGCGTGACAACAAGGAAAGACAGCACCGTTAAAAGCCTCACAAGCACCTCCTGGCGGCACGGCACCCCGCGCCCTGGCGCCTCTCGCAGCGTCGGGCGAGAAGCAATTAAAGTTGTGATCTAAGCGTCGTTGGTGTAGGCTGCAGCTTCCCATTCCAACGGACCCGAGGACCCCAGATGACCATGCCCAAGACCATCGCCCTGATCTTCGTCATCCTCTGCACCTTGACGCTCCCCCTGAGCGCCCGCGCCGGCCAGACCATCACCCGCGTCAGCGACCGCCAGTCCGTGACGCTGCAGCAGCTTATCGCCAAAGCCGAAGCGGCCGACCTGGTACTGATCGGGGAGGTGCACGACCAGGCGCCGCACCACGAGCTGCAGCTGGAGGTGATCCGCGAGCTCAAGACGCGCAAACAGCCATTGGCGATAGGGGTGGAGGTGATGCAGTCGGACTGCCAAAAGGAGTTGGACGCCTTCGTAGCCGGAACCATGTCCGAGGCGGATTTCCGCCCCGTATTCGCCAGGAACTGGTCCTACGACTGGCGCCTTTACCGCGACATCTTCCTGTTCGCCCGGGAAAACAAGATCCCGATGATCGCCCTGAACGTCCCCAAGGAGCTGGTGATCAAGGTATCGCGCGGTGGCTACGCCTCGCTCACCCCGGAGGAGCGCAAGAATCTCCCCGAGGGGACCATGTGCGACCTCAACAACCCGCACACGGAGTTTTTGAAGCAGTCCTTCGGGGAGGTCTTCAAGCACGTGGCCAAAGGTCGCGTCTTCGAGTACTTCTGCGAAGCCCAGACCGTGCGCAACTCCGGCATGGCCATGAACATCAACCGGTACCTGAAGAAGGAGCCCAAGACCAAGATCGTGGTGCTCGCCGGGGTCTGGCACGCGGTGAAAAACGCCGTCCCGGAGCAGCTCTCCCGCAACGGCGCCAAGCTCTCCACCCTCGCGGTGATGCCCGAGATCAAGGAATTCACCGGGGGGAAGGCCTCTCCCGATGCCGTCGACTACCTGGTCAGCTTCCCCTCCCCGTGAGGGGGGCTGTGCCAGATTAAGGCCATTCCCCGCCGATTGCAAGTTTTCCCTCAGAACAGCTTGTTCCACATCAGCGTGACGCCGTTGCCCGAGCGGCCGTTGCGCATCACCCCCGACTCCCAGCTCCAGGCCAGGTAGAGCGAAGAATCCCAGACGAAGGCGCTGTCCAGGGCCACGGTGGCGGCCGCGCCGTGCATCTCGTCGAAGTCGACCCGGTTGTTGCCGACGGCGCTGGAGCGGTCCGCCCAGATATAGGACCCCAGCGTACTCAGGTAGAGGAAGAAGGTGAGCTCGCGACGGAAGCCGGCGCTGGCGGTGGCGTAGCCCCGGGCCAGCACCCGGTCGTAGATCACCCCGGAGTAGTGCGGCCAGGCGAGGTCGTATTGCTCACTGGGAAAGGGAGCCCCGTTGAGGCGGAAGGCGTTGAAGCGGTCACCCTTTCCGAGCGCCGTAAAGCCGCCGTACAGGCTCAGCAGGAACCGGTTGCGTTCGGAGAGCCCCGGCACCCCGGTTGCCGCCACCAGGTGCCCCTCCACCTGGGCATAGTCATGGTCGCCGCGATCGGCCCCTCCCCCCTCGCCGCGCCACCTGTCCCGGTGCAGGTAGTCGACATCGAAGCCGGTCGCCACCCCCTCGTGAGGTAACTCCAGGAGGTTTCGGCGCAGCCCGTCGTAACGGCAGCGCAGCCTCGCCCCGTAGAGCGGGGTGTTGGGGGGGACCCAGAGACCGGGCGCCGTGTCCTTTTCGGGGTGGGCGTAGAAGTAGCCTCCCCGCGCCACCAGCTGCACCCTGAGGTCGTTGTCGACCTGGAAGGGAGCGACCGGGCGGCGCCAGCCGGCACCGAGCGAGCCGAGCAGGATGCCGTGGTAGAGCGCGGTGCCGCGGACCTCCTCGCCGTCGCGCAGTTCCCTTCCCGCAACCGGCAGCGTGTCGTTCTCGAACTGCGCCACGAGGTCCCATCCGCCGAGGTCGCGCAGGTAATCGAGCTCGTTCACGAAGACCGCCACCATGGCCCGGCGGTAGCTCTGATCGGTGATGCGCCGATGGTACAGGGCGGCCACCGGGATGATCGGGCTCTGCCCCTGCGCGGGCGCCAGGAGCGAGGCCCCCACCGTGATGGAGGTCATGTCGGCGCGGTCCACCGCGGGAATATCGACCTGCCGACCCATGAACGTCACCCGCTTCGCCTCGCCGGCAAGCGGGGTGTGGTACACCGGCTCCTCTGCCGCGAGGCAAAGCGAGTACGAAAGCAGGAGCAGGCAGGTCGTACGCGCCACGGCGGGCAGCACGCCGCGTCGGCGCCACCGTGTCACGCCTCGCCCCCCGGGCCACCGCTCTACGCCCCCATCGTCCCTGTCCACGCCACTCCTCCCCCACAGTCCCACCCAGATTCCCACACAGAGTTCTCTCGCCATGTCTGCCTCCGTTTCGAGCTTGGCTGACGCCGGGTGTCCCCGAACACCGCTACACTATAATTGGAAAACACTAATACTCAAGAAGCCGGCGAGGTCTACATTTTGATATTGACAGGGGATGGTTACCATCTGGTAAGGTTACCATCAGACAACCTGAAGGAGGCAGCGATGGAGCAGCTCACATCAAGACAACAGGAAGTGCTGGATATCATAGTCCGGCACGTCGAGGCCAACGGCTATCCTCCCACCCTGCGCGAGATCGGTGCGCGACTCGGCGTGAGCGGCACCCTCGGCGTGCTGAAGCACCTGGAGGCCCTGGAGAAGAAGGGGTACCTGCGCCGCCAGGAGGGGAGCACCAGGGGTATCACGCTGAACAGCCAGGGACAGGGGGCGAGCCTTCCCATCGTGGGGACGGTGCGGGCGGGAGCGCTGCACCCCGCCATCGAGGACGTGGAGGGGCACTTCACCATCGACCGCTCGCAGTTGGACAAGGGGGGGACCTTCTTCCTGCGCGTCAAGGGGGACTCCATGATCCACGCCCACATAAAGGAGGGGGACCTGGCGCTGGTGCGCCCGCAGCCTGACGCCAACAACAGGGACATCGTGGTCGCCATGGTGGCGGGGGAGGCGACCTTGAAGCGCTTTTACCGGGAGGCGAACCGGATTCGCCTGCAGCCGGAGAACCCCAACTACGAACCCATCTTCATCGAGGAAGGTGACGGCGAGGTCTCCATCGTCGGGAAAGTAGTTGGCATCTACCGGCAGATGGAGTAATTTCATGCAGCGCCTGTGCGACAGCATTCGGGTGGCGGCCATCTTCGCCCCCGGCGCCGGCATCCGGCCGGTCTGGTTCGAATGGCGCCGGCAAAAGTGCGTGGTCAGCCACCTCTCCTACTTCTGGAAGGACTCGGTGGGGAGCGCCAACCGCCTGCACTTCGCGGTCTGCGACCACAGCAACCTCTATGAGCTGGTGTACGACACCTCCGATCAGAACTGGACCCTCGTGGGGGTCGAGGAGCGGTAGCACGTGGCAGAGCACAGGATCATCATGCACATCGACATGAACGCCTTCTTCGCGTCGGTGGAGCAGCAGTCGAACCCCGCCCTGCAGGGGAAACCGGTCGCGGTGATCGGCGCCGCCAAGCGCACCATCATCACCACCTGCTCCTACGAGGCACGCGCCTTCGGCGTGAAAACCGGCATGAACAGCTGGGAGGCGCGCCAGAAGTGCCCGGAGCTGATCTTCGTGGTCGGCAACAACAAGAAGTACAGCTACACCTCGAAGCAGATCATCGCCATCATGCGCGAGTACACCCCGCTGGTGGAGGTGTTCTCCATCGACGAGGCGTTCCTGGACGTGACCGGCAGCCTGAGCCTCTTCGGCTCCGCCGAGGCGATCGCCGGGATGATCAAGGAGCGCATCCGCGATCGCTTCGGCCTCACCTGCTCGGTGGGAATCGCCCCCAACAAGCTCCTCGCCAAGCTGGCCTCGGACATGCAGAAGCCGGACGGACTCACCGTGATCGCGCCGGACCAGGTCGCCCGGGTCATGGAGCGGCTGCCGATCCAGCAGCTGTGCGGCATCGGGGCGAAAACCCATCAGCAGCTGGCGGGATTCGGCATCAGAACCTGCGGCGAACTGGCGCGATTCCCCGTGCATATCCTGAAAAAGAAGTTCGGGGTGACCGGGGAGAGGCTGCACTACATGGGGCTCGGGGTGGACGACGCGCCGGTGGTGCCCGAGGAGGAGGCCGAGGAGGTCAAAAGCGTCGGTCACAGCACCACGCTGGATACCGACCTCTGCCAGCGCTCGGAGATACTGGCGGTACTTTTGCAGCTCTCGGAAATGGTGGGACGAAGGGCCAGGAAATACCGGGTTACCGGCAAGACGGTGACCCTGACCGTCCGCTACCCCGACTTCACCACCTTCTCCCGCCAGGTGAGCCGTTCGGCCCCCACCAACAACAGCGACGAGATCTACCGGGACGCGGTACAGATCCTGGACCAGCTCGAATTGGCCCAGCCGGTGCGCCTTTTGGGGGTGCGCATCACCAACCTCACCCACCAGGCGGAACAGCTGCCGCTGTTCGAGAGCGAACGAAAAAAGGCGCTCGTGGCGAGCGCCATGGACAACGTCAACAACAAATTCGGTGATTTTTCGGTAACCTTCGGCACCCTCCTGGGCAAGGAATGCGGCGCGAAGGTCATCTCGCCGGCCTGGAAGCCGGAGGGGGTGCGTAACGTCGATGCGGACTGACCGCTCCGCCGGGCCCTTACGCCGGGCAGGGTTTAGCGGTGACAGCACCCGCCCGCGGGTGAGGCGTCACAGCTTTCGTATCAGTTGCAGCAACAACCGGCCGTTGGCGGTCGGGTCGAAGTAGCGCCTGCATTTGTCGGCCCCGCTCAGGCCGATCTTCGCCGCCGTTTCCGGGTGGTCGAGGCAGTATTCGAGGGCGCCCGCGATCGCCGTGACGTTGCCCGGCTCCACGATGATGGCGTCCTCCATGTGGCTTAGGTAACGCCGGACGTCGCCCACGTCGGAGACGATGACCGGGTTGCCGGTGGCGAGGTACTCGCCAAGCTTGAAGGGGAAACCGGCATTGGCGTAGGTCGAGCCGGTCCGGGTGACGCACAGCACATCGGCCCCCTGCAGGAACTGGTAGAAGGCCGTGTCCTCCAGGTAGCCGACGTACTGTATGGCGGGATTGGCGGCGATGCGCGGCTGGTACAGCTTCACGCTGGTGCCGGTGCCGCACAGCATCAGGATGCAGTTCCCCTTCTTTTCCTGGACACTCTCGAAGGCGTCCAGGAGCTGCTCGATGCCGTCCTTCTTGGCGAAGGATCCGGCATAGACCACCTTCATCGGCCCCGGTTCCCTCCCCGCGCGACTCTCCGCCTCGCATTTCGCCGAAATCGGGATCAGGCACAACGGCACCGACGCGGCCACCTTCCTGCCGTAGAGGTCCTTGAGATAGTTGGAGATCACCACCACGCCGTCGGCGAGCCCCAGGAAGAACCGGTCCAACACCTCGCCAGCCAGCCACCGGAGTTTGCCGGGGAGGCTCAGCTTGTCGTCGATGAACGTGTTGTCCTCGACGATGTCGAAGATGACGCGGTATCCAAGGCGTTTGGCCGCCAGGATCAAGAACACGCTTTCGACGGTGACGCCACCGTAGCTGTAGAGTACGTTCTTCCCTGCGGCGACCCGCCACCGTCGCAGAGCGGCGATCCCTTCCCTGTGGTACCTGAACAATGCCGGGATCAGCGTGAGGTCCAGTTTGATGTCGGCGCCGATGCGCAGGTAGTCGGTGCCAAGATAGTTCCCCGCCCGCTCCTCGGCCGCGACCGCCCCGGTGGCCCTTAGCTGCAGCACCTTGGTGCTGGCCGAGACGCCGTTCAGGTAATCCAGGAAGTGCTGGATCCTCTTGGTGGACGCCATGCCCGCGGGGTACCCGAACTTCCCCATGAAAACCACGTTGATATCGCTTGCCATGACGTGCTCTCCCGATTTTCGCTAAAATCCCGGCACACCGGTGGGAACCTGGTCCCAGTAGGTGACCGAACCGTTATGCCAGCGCACGATCTGGACGCTCTCGTCCTGGGAGATGACGATGGCGATGGCCTGGTGCAGCCTCTGGCACAGACGGTAGGCAGCGCGGTGCCTGGTCCCCACCCCTTCACTCAGGACCGACTCGCACTGCTCCCCCTCCGTGTCCAGGGCGTGCGCCACCATCCCCACACTGTCCAGGTCCCCCGAGATGACCCCGCCGAACCCCAGCAGTTCCTGCCGCTTGGTGATGACCACCGCGCCGTCCACGGCGGAGAGCGCCGCGATGAAATGGGCCACGTCGAAGATCGCCTCGTCCAGAAGTGCGATGTTCTCATTCTTGCTGTTGACGTACTCGCTCCACCCTACCGTCCTCCCCTCCGCCACCGCGGCCCCGTTGATCTCGGCCAGGGTATTCATGATGCGCAGGGTGAGCGAGAGGAAGCGCTGCCGCGAATCGAATTCAAGGAACTGATACTTCAAGGTCAGGTACGGGTTCTGTTCCATGATCTCCTCGGCCATCTCGGCCGGCAGGTAGACCAGCAGTCCCCCGTGGTTGGAATTCCTGATAACGCTGATGATGCGGCGAATGGCCTGCTGCCCGATCTTGCTGCCCAACTCGGGGTCGAGGTCGGCCCAAGGGCGCTCGGAGCGCTGGCGTGCCGTGCGGTGCAGGGCGAAGGTCTCGTCGTTCAAGGGGGCGAGGCTTTTTCTCATCCAGCCGGAGTTGAAGACGTCTAGGGTTGGACAGTTGATCTGTCCACCGTTCAACGAGGCGATGATCTCGTCCCCGATGCAAACCGAGATCTGACCGGGGCCGGTGACGTAGACCACGAGGCTCGGCGGCATGGGTGGAGAGGTCTTGCGGCCACCGTAGACGGCGTGCATCCAGCGGGTCCCGGAGTGGAGCAGCCCCCAGATCTGGGCGCCCAGAGCGGGGTCGATGAAGATGCCGATCAGGGTCCGGTAGAAGTCGGCGGCGGGAGCCAGCCGGTGCAGTTCATACTCGTTGAAGGGGCGCGTCCTGGAGAAGATGAGGCGGTGCATCCCGGTGGGAGGACCCTCCTGGGCAGGGAAGAGGTAGGAGTCCCTGATGATGAGCCGGAACATGACCGGGCGCTCTTCCTCACGCAGCAGGCTCGCCTGGTAGCAGGTGGAGATGACCTGCTCCAGCACCGCGCGCTCGGGGAGTTGCAGGCTCCCCTGCTCCCCCCCGCCGCAGACCCGGTCCACGAAGGGCTCGTCGCGCCACCTGGCGTAGATGAAGGCAACCAGTTCCCTTGGGTAGCTGTGTCCCTCTCTCATCCAGCCCTCCACGCCCTCACAGGCACCAAACCCTGATCCCGGCGGCCGCCATTTGCCTCGGGTCGTATATCCCCTTCACGTCGATCAGGACCGGGTTCTCGACCATGAGGCTCGCAAACTTGGCCGGCGTCCACTGCCGGTAGGCGTCATGGGCCACCGCGACGATGACCGCCACCGCCGGCTGCAGCCGGTCCGGTTGCTTGAGGGTCACGCCGTAGGCGCTCCGGGCTTCCTGAGGATCCGCCATCGGGTCGCAGACCTGGACCTTCAGGCCGTAGTCCCCGAGCTCGTTGAGGATATCCACCACCTTGGAGTTCCTGAGGTCGGGGCAGTTCTCCTTGAAGGTGAGTCCCAGCACCGTGACGTAGGAGCCGAGCACGTGGTGCCCGGCCCGGATGATCTCCTTGACCGCGCGCTGCGCCACGAATTTCCCCATGCCGTCGTTGATGCGCCGGCCGGCCAGGATCACCTGCGGGATGTACCCGATCTTCTCCGCCTGGTAGGTGAGGTAGTACGGGTCGACCCCGATGCAGTGCCCCCCGACGAGCCCCGGCTTGAAGTTGAGGAAGTTCCACTTGCTCCCCGCCGCTGCCAGCACCTCGCTGGTGTCGATGCCGAGCCGGTCGAAGATGAGGGCCAGCTCGTTCATGAGGGCGATGTTCAAGTCGCGCTGGGTGTTCTCGATGACCTTGGCCGCCTCGGCGACCTTGATGGAGGGGGCACGGTGCACCCCCGGGACCACCACCTCGGAGTACACCGACGCGATCACGTCCAGGGTGCGGGTGTCCTGTCCTGAGACGACCTTGAGGATGCTGGTGAAAGTATGTTCCCGGTCGCCGGGGTTGATCCGCTCCGGGCTGTACCCGACGGTGAAGTCCTCGGGGCTCTTCATCCCCGAGACCCGCTCCAGGATCGGCACGCAGATCTCCTCGGTGACGCCGGGGTAGACGGTGGACTCGTAGACCACGATGTCTCCCTTCTTGAGCGCCTTCCCAACCGTCTCGGAGGCACCGCAGAGCAAGGTGAGGTCCGGCTGGTTGGCCGGATCGACCGGCGTGGGAACGGCCACCACGTGGAAATCCGCCTCGCGCAGGTCATCGATCCTGTTGGTGTAGCAGATCTGCGCGCGGACCAGTTCCTCGGCCGGGACCTCGCCAGTCCGGTCGCACCCCGAGCGCAGCTCGTCGATCCGTCTCGTACTGATGTCAAAGCCGATGGTGCGCCGCACCTTGCCGAAGGCCACCGCTACCGGCAACCCCACGTAGCCCAACCCCACCACCGAGATCTTGCGTTCATGCCCCATGCTGCACCTCCCTTACCGGCACTCCCTGGTGGTGCCGGTCCGCTGTCGCGTGCGTCACCGTTGGCCGGGTATCCGCGGCCTTGCACGCCGCCGCGCCCCGGGCACCGCAAAAAACATTAGGCAATTTTAAGATATTTGCCGTAAAGCTCCAGAGAGGAGATGAAAAAATGTCGCTTTCGTCCCGGAGGCGGGAAATACCGCGACTTTGCGGGGTGCGGAAGCTTTACATGCCCCTGCGATTTTGTTAAGATGCCCCGCGTTTCTCTTCCCCCGAAAAGGTTTCCAAATGTCTGAAATGACGCCCATGATGCGGCAGTTCCTCGAGATTAAGGCAGAACACCCCGACGCCATCCTCTTCTTTAGATGCGGCGACTTCTACGAGATGTTCCTGGACGACGCGGTGAAGGCTTCCCGCATTCTCGGTATCACCCTCACCTCGCGCAACAAGAACGCCGACGGTTCCGAGGTTCCCCTCTGCGGAGTCCCCTACCACTCCTGCGCCCCCTACATCGCCAAACTGGTTGAGGCGGGCGAGAAGGTCGCCATCTGCGAACAGGCGGAGGACCCAAAGCTCGCCAAGGGGATCGTGAAGCGCGAGGTGGTCAAGGTGATCACCCCCGGTCTCGTGGTCGAGGACGCGTCGCTTTCCCCCAAGGAAAACAACTACCTCCTGGCCCTTTGCTGCGACGGCGACTGCTACGGCCTCTCCTACCTGGACCTCTCCACCGGCGAGTTCCGGGTCACCGAACTTTCCGGACTGCAGGCGGCACTGGCCGAGGTGGCCTGCATCGCGCCGCGCGAGATCATCCTCCCCTCCGCCTTCCGGGAGCCGCAACGGGCCAAGGAGATGGCGCAAGCCGCCGCCGACCGCAGCGTCACCTACTTCGAGGAGTGGGTCTACGACAGCGACTACTGTAACCGCCTGATCGGCAACCAGTTCAAGGGGGCCACCGCCGAGACGCTCGGCTGCCATGCCCTGCCGGTCGCGCTCCTCGCCGCCGGCGCCGTGCTGCACTACCTGGTCGACACCCAGAAGGGGAACGCCCCGCACGTAACCGGCATCACCCCCTACAACCAAAACCAGCACCTGCTCCTGGACGAGTCGACCCGGCGCAACCTGGAGCTGACCCAGACCATTGCCGACGGCAAGAGGAAGGGATCGCTCCTTGGGCTCATGGACCGGACCGTCACCGCCATGGGGGGGCGTAAGCTCAAGCAGTGGATCAACTACCCGCTTATGGACCAGGAGAAGATCCGCGGCCGCCAGGACGCGCTGCAGGAGCTGATCGAGTTCCCCGGGGTGCGCGCCGAGCTTAAGACGCTTCTGTCCGGGGTCTACGACCTGGAGCGGCTGAACGGGCGCATCAGCCTCGCCTCGGCGTCGGCCAAGGACCTGGCGGCGCTCAAGGCGTCGCTCTCCCGCCTGCCTGCCATCAAGGAGCAGGTGGCGGCCCTGGCCGCGCCCCTCTTGAAGGAGTTGAACGACGGCATCGACCCGCTTGCCGAGATCTGCGACCTGATCACCCGCGCCATCGTCGATGATCCCCCCTTCGTGCTGCGCGACGGCGGCATCATCGCCGACGGCTACAACGCCGAGCTGGACGAGCTGCGCGCCATCAGCCGCGAGGGTAAGGGGTTCATCGCGCGGCTTGAAGCCCAGGAAAAGGGGCGCACCGGGATTTCCTCGCTGAAGATCCGCTACAACAAGGTGTTCGGCTATTACATCGAGGTGACCAAGGCCAACGTCTCCGCCATCCCCGAGGACTATATCAGGCGCCAGACCCTGGCCAACGCCGAGCGCTACATCACCCCGGAGCTAAAGGAATACGAGGAGAAGGTGCTCGGAGCCGAGGACCGTATCAAGGACCTCGAGTTCAACCTGTTCCAGGAGGTGCGCGAGGCGGCAGCGGCGCAGGGGGAAAGAATCGCCAGGAGCGCCGACCGCCTGGCCTGCCTGGACGTCCTGGCCTCCCTGGCGGAACTCGCCCACGACAAGGGGTACTGCCGCCCCGAGGTGCACGACGGGAGCGAGCTCTCCATCACCGAGGGGAGGCACCCGGTCATCGAGGACATGTATTCCTCCGAGCGCTTCGTCCCCAACGACACCCTGCTCGACAACGGCGAGAACCAGCTCATCATCATCACCGGCCCCAACATGGCCGGTAAGTCGACCTTCATGCGCCAGGTGGCCCTGATCACCCTGATGGCGCAGATGGGGAGCTTCGTGCCGGCCGAGAGGGCGCGCATCCCGCTGGTGGACCGCATCTTCACCCGTGTCGGGGCCTCGGACAACCTGGCGCGCGGCCACTCCACCTTCATGGTCGAGATGATGGAGAGCGCGGCGATCTTGAGGGGGGCCACCGCGAAGAGCCTGGTGATCCTGGACGAGATCGGCCGCGGCACTTCCACCTTCGACGGCGTCTCCATCGCCTGGGCCGTCGCCGAGTTCCTGCACGACAACAAGGCGCACGCGGCCAAGACGCTCTTCGCGACGCACTACCACGAGCTCACCGAGCTCGCCGTCACCCGCCCCGGCATCAAGAACTTCAACATCGCGGTCCGCGAGTGGAACGAACGCATCATCTTCCTGAGAAAGATCGTCCCCGGCGGCGCCTCGCACTCCTACGGCATCCAGGTGGCTCGCCTGGCCGGGCTCCCCCAGGCCGTGATCGACCGTGCCAAGGAGATCCTCGCCAACCTGGAGAAGGGTGAGTACGGCGAGGGTGGCGTGCCGAGGCTCGCGCGCGGCAAGAAGAACCCGCCCCCCTCCCCCCAGCTCTCGCTCTTCGGCGCGGGCGAGGACCTGATCCGGGAGCGACTTAAAGGCGTGGAGGTGGCGCTGTTGACGCCGCTTGAGGCGTTGAACCTGGTGGACGAACTGAAGAGGATGATCTAAATGGCACCGACGAGAGGTCAAGCCGCATGAAGCGCAGGGAATTCGTCAAATACCTGGGGCTTGCCGCCCCCTACTGTCGCTGGCTTGCCTGCCGGGCCGTGGCGGCGCAGGGCTCCTTGCTGCTCGCGCCCCTTTGGAACGGCACCGCCCAGGCCGCCCCCGGCGCCCCCCTGGTGCCGGTCACCGAGTTGAAGCACTGGTCCACCCCGGATTACACCAGGGTGTCGATCACCCTGGACCAGGAGGTGCGTTTCGAGCACCACAAGCTCCCCAACCGGCTCTACCTCGACCTGCAGGGGACCCACCTCAACCCCGGCGTCAAGGACCTCACCATCGGCGACGGGTTGTTGAAGAGCGTGCGCATCGCCCAGTTCGCAGCCTCCACCGTGCGCGTGGTGCTCGACCTGGACAGCATCAAGGAGTACAAGGTCTTCACCTTCTCCGACCCCTACCGCGTCATCATTGACGTTAAGGGGGATCGCCGCCAGGAGATCTCCGCCTCCAAGGAGGTCATCGAGAGCGCCCCGGCCGAGCCGAAAAGCGTCGAAAAGATCAACCCTCCGGAAAAGACCAAGCCGGCGGAGAAAGCAAAGCAGGCGAAGTTCAAGCCGGGGCGCATCCGCAGGATCGTGATCGACCCGGGGCACGGCGGGCATGACCCCGGGGCGGTGAGCCCGTCGGGGACCCGGGAAAAGGACATCGTGCTGCAGATCGGCCTGGACCTGGCCCAGAAGGTACGGGAGGAGTTGGGCATCGACGTCGTCATGACCCGGTCCACCGACGTGTTCATCGAGCTGCAGGAGCGGACCGCCATCGCCAACAAGGTGGGTGCCGACCTCTTCGTCTCGATCCACGCCAACGCCTCGCTCAACCGCAACGCCAACGGCATCGAGACCTACTACCTGAACCTCGCCAAGACCGAGAAGGTGGCCCAGCTCGCCGCCAAGGAGAACGGGACCTCGCTGGAAAAGGTCAGCACGCTGCAGGCCATCCTCTTCGACCTGATGGCCAACTACAAGCTGAACGACTCCGCGCACCTGGCCGACGAGGTGCAAAAGGCGCTCTACAAGAAGGCGCAGACCGGCTACCCCACGGTGAAGAACCTCGGCGTCAAGCAGGGCCCCTTCTACGTCCTGGTGGGCGCCACCATGCCCAGCATCCTCGTGGAGACCGCGTTTTTAAGCAACGATCGCGACGAGCAGAAGCTCAAGGACCCGCACTACCAGGCGCTCACGGCGGACGGCATCCTCGCCGGGATCAAGGGGTACATCACCACCCTGAACAAGGGGTGAGCCACCTGGCACCACAAACGCAAAAAGGCCGGCATATGCCGGCCTTTTTTTATCGCTGGTTGATTGTTTTCCCTACTGTCCTGCGGCCACCGTGGAGCCGACCACTTCGACCCCGAAATCGGCGGCCTCCTTGGGCACGTTGGCGATGGCCACCACGAAGCCGATGGACTGGTCCGGCTTGACGCCGAGGTTGGAGAGCGAGTCACCGAACTGGTTGTTCATGATCGACTCGATCTTGGTCATGGGGAGCGTGCTCAACTGCTCCGCGGAGAGGCGGTTGCCGCAGTAGGCGGTCTTTTGCAGCAGCACCTTGCCCGCCTTGTCGAAGATGCTCACCTTCACCTGGATGGAGGCGCGCGCCTTGCGGAACGAGTTGACCGCTTCGCCGTTCACCACGAAGAGTTCGCCGGCCTCCTTGTTCTGGTGGAAGGAAGCCAGTGCGTTCTTGATGGTGATGCGCCCCTCCTCGGGGACCTCCATCCCGAACCACTTCGCGACGAAACCGATGCCGAACTGGTCCAGTTTCTTCATCGCCTCCGGGCCGCTTTGCAGCAGGTACAACCCGGCGCCGCTCAGCGCCAGCACGACGACCACGCAGATCGCGACGATCGCGATGGTGAGGGCGGAACGCCCCTTGCGCCTCGACGAGATCGACAGCGGCGGGAGTTCGTCATCGAACCCTTCCTCGGGGACGGCGGCGGCGAACGGCTTGTCGCCGAAGCTGAAGTCGAGGGAGGACTTGGCCGCGGGCTTGGGCTCGGAGGTCTCACCGGCGGCTGCCGGCTCCTCCTTGTCGAGGGCTGCGCCGACCGCAGCGGCTCCCGCGAGTCCAGCGGCGGCAACCGCGGCCGGAACGGCTTCCTCGCGTTCGGGCTCGGCCTTGGCAGCATCGGGAAAAGAGAAGTCACCGAAGCTGAATTCCTCGTCCTGCACCGGCGCGGCAGCCTTCACACTCTCGGGAGCGAAAGCGCTCGCTTCGGCCGCTTCCTCGGCGGGCGCCTCGGCCGCGGCACCCTCTTCGAACGAGAAGGATCCCGCCTCCGGCCCGGCCAGCTCTTCCCGGGCGGCAGGTGCCGGCTCCTCGAACGAGAAGTCGCCAAAATCAAAGGAGTCGCCGGAGGCAGCGGGGGCAGGTTCTTCCTTCGGAGCAGCTGCCGGCTCGTCGAAGGAGAAATCACCGAATTCAACCGGGGATTCCGCGGCGGGTGCGGCCTCCGCCTTCTCCGGCGCGGGGCTCTCCTCAAAAGAGAACTCGCCGAAATCCGCTGCGGCAGGCGCCTCCGGGGGGGCTTCCTGGACCGGTGCGGAACTCTCCTCGAAGGAGAACTCGCCGAAATCAAAGGCGTCCTCGGCGGGCGGGGTAGTGGTCGCAGCCTCCTCCTTCGCAGCGGGTGCGGGCTCGTCAAAGGAGAGTTCGCCGAACTCCAGCGCATCTGCAGCCGCGGGCTTTGCCTCCTCCTTCGCCGCCGGGGCGGGTTCATCGAAGGAAAGCTCGCCGAAGTCGAGTGAGGAAGCCGTGGCTGCCGGGGCGGACTCCGCCTGGGCAGCGGGCGGGGTCTCATCGAAGGAGAGTTCGCCGAAATCAAGATTCGACGTCGCCGGGGCGCTCGGTGCGGCTGCGACCGGCTCCTCGCTGAACTCGAACTCGTCGAAGGCGCCGTCGGCGGGTGCGGGAGCTTCCTTACCAGCCGGCGTGCCCGTCTCCAGGTTCATGTCGCCGAAATCGAAGTCATCCGCGCCGGCAGCCTCCGCACCTGCGGCCACGGTCGGCGCGGAGGCGGGTTGGGGCTCGAACCCGAAATCGGGAAGGGTATCCTGTTGCGTTTGGGTGGCCTCAGCTCCTAGTTCGGGAGGTGACGGTTCCTGGGTGGTCTGCGCGGCGGGCGGATGCTCTCCAGCCTGCGCCGGGGTTGGGGCCCCGAGTCCGGACAACAGCGCATCGAAGTCCGACTCTTCCGCCTTCTGCTCGGCACCGGCTACGAAAACGTGCCGGCACTTGGAGCAGCGGACTTTCACGCCGCCCGGCTTCAGCTTGGAATCGTCGAGTCTGAACTTCGTATTGCACTGGTCGCATTGGAGAATCATCGACCCCTCCGGATGTTTTGGATCTTCCATTAATTTTCTCAACGGTTTCCTATAACAGAAGCAAATTATAGTGTCAATCATTCTGGTCGCTCCGACACCTTTGTGGTATAAATACCCGGTGTGCCGCATCCCAGCGAAACTATATGAGGAACACCATGAAACACCTACGCGTTGTGTACCCTTTGCTTTTGATCGCGATCCTTTGCGAAGCCACCCTCGCCTTTGCGGCACCGGAATTGATGGTCGAAGCCGGCACTTTCAACTTCGGCTCCGTCGCCCAGGGTAAGAAAGTCCAGCACACCTTTACCATCAAGAACACCGGCGATGCTCCTTTGCAGATCAAGAAGCTCGAAGCCTCCTGCGGTTGCACCGCCGCCAAGCCCTCCACCTCGGTCGTCTCCCCCGGGAAAAGCGCCGAACTCGAGGTCACCTTCGATTCCGGCTCGTTCTCCGGAAAGGTGCATAAGACCGTCACCCTCAGCAGCAACGCCGGCAAGACCCCGGTCTACACCTTCACCATCGAGGGGACGGTGCTCGAGCAGTTGCAGGTGACGCCGCGGCAGGTGAGTCTCGGCGCGGTGAGCGGCGGCACCGCCACCCTGGCCAAGGTGAGCGTCACCAACAACAGTAACGTCACCGTGAAGCTGCTGAACGTGAGCGTCACCTCCTCCTCGTTGCAGATCAGGCCGACCATCAGGAAAGCCGAGTTGAAGCCTGGAGAGAGCGGCACGATCGAGATTTCGGTGCAGGCGAAACCCGAGGCGAAAATACTGAGCGGGTACCTGCATATCACCACCAGTCATCCGCAGAAGAAGGAAATCACCGTCCCGGTGTACGCCTCAATGCCGAAGTGAGCCGACCAAGGCTAGCGCTTTTTTTAAAGTTTCATCTTGAGTTGGTTCTCAAAATAGTGTAGTAATGAGTTCTTTCCCGGGCGGGTAGCTCAGTTGGATAGAGTACTGGCCTCCGAAGCCAGGGGTCATGGGTTCGAATCCCATCTCGCCCACCATTTTCAAAACGACGAATGCTCCAGGATCCGTGTCAGCGAAAGCGCGAACACACCTGGAGCATTTTCGTTCCTGCCGCACAAAATTCACAAACTCACCAACGCCGGCAACACCTGTCACACAGGGTGATCTCGCCATCGCTCGAATCATCCGCCCGCTCTGGTCGGACTTTCATCCTTGCCAGATAAAAATAAAACGATATTAATAAAAAGTCCGCAAACGGCGGGGGGTGCGCCCCCACTGCGGGGCAATGGCTCGGGGCGGCGAACCCCGCGGCACGAGCGTGCCAGTTACCTGCTGAGCATCACGTGGGGGAAGAGATGGCTAGCGCCACCAAAGACGCACGGCGATCGGACCGGCAGGAAGCGGCGGAGGGGTGCACCATACTGCTCGTCGACGACAGCCCGACGCAGGCGAAGCTGTTGGAACACCTGCTGTCGGCTGAGGGATACCGCGTGCTGGGCTGCCATGACGCCACCGAGGCCCTGCTGGTGATCGACGCGACGGCGCCGGACCTGGTCATCTCCGACGTCCTCATGCCCGACATCGACGGTTTCGAACTGTGCCGCCGGATCAGGGGGCTCAAGCAGGCCAGCCAGCTCCCGGTCATCCTGCTCACACACCTCAATGACCCTACCCACGTGCTGCGCAGTCTCGAGGCCGGGGCCAACTATTTCATCTCCAAGCCTTACCACAAGGACATCCTGCTCTCCCGCGTCGCCGCCGCCCTGCGGCGTGACCAGGGGTGCTGCGTCGCCGCCGAGGACGGCACGGTCAGTTGCAACTACTACGGCAACCGGTACGCCATCACCGCCTCGAAGCCGCAGATCATCGACCTTTTGCTGGCCACCTACGAACTCGCCGTGGAGAAGAACCAGAAGATCTCGAAGACGCAGGACGCGCTCAGAAGGCTGAACGAGGAGCTGGAGACGAGGGTCGCCAAGCGGACCGGGGAACTCAGAAACACCATCAACGAGCTCAGACAGGAGATAGCCGACCGGGAAAGCGCCGAGGAATGCGTGCGGAGGCTGAACCGGCTGCACTCGGTGCTCTCGGAGACGAGCAAGGCCGTGGTGCACATCAAGGACCGGGAATCGCTGTTCCATGACTTCTGCCGCATCGCCGTCGACCACGGCTGCTTCAAGCTCGCCTGGGTGGGGCTGGTGAACGATGCCGGGACCGCGTTGCGGGTGGCCGCCGCGCGGGGGACCACCGCCTACCTAAACGGCGTCACCATCACCCTGGACCAGGAACCGACCGGGAGCGGCCCGACGGCCAGCGCGATCAAGAACGGCAGTTTCTACATCTGCAACGACTTCCTTGACGCCGCCATCACCGCCCCCTGGCACGAGCGTGGCAGAGCCTACGGCATCCGCGCCTCGGCGAGCATCGCGTTGCAGCAGGAGGGACGCATCATCGGGGCCCTCACCCTCTACGCGGACAAGAAAAACTACTTCGACCGCCCACAGGTGGAACTGTTGCGCCAGATGGGGGCGGACATCTCCTTCGCGCTCGGCAACATGAGCCGCGAGGACCAGAGGCTCGAGGTGGAGCGGGCACTCCTCGAAGAGACGTCACGCCGCCTGCAAGAACGGGAACAGCACGCCCAGAAGATCGAGTACCTGGCCCACTACGACCCCGTCACCAAGCTCCCCAACCGTTTCAGCCTGATGGCGCGGCTGGGGCACTCCCTGGAACTCGCCAAGCGCTGCTCCAACCGGCTGGCACTGATCTTCATCGACCTGGACCGGTTCAAGAACATCAACGATTCCCTGGGGCACCACGTGGGCGACCACCTGCTCTTCCAGGTGGCGGGGCGCCTCCTGGAATCGGTACGCAGCGCGGACATCGTGGCACGGCTGGGCGGAGACGAGTTCGTGGTGGGGCTCCCCCTGATCCGCTCCAACGTCTCGACGGCGCACGCGATCGGGAAGATCCAGCATGCCCTCTCCCAGAGCTACTACGTCGAAGGTCACGAGCTGAGCGTCACCCCGAGCATCGGCATCAGCATCTTCCCGGACGACGGCGAGACGGTCCAGGAACTCATGAAGAACGCGGACCTCGCCATGTACCACGCCAAGGCCGGCGGGCGTAACAACTTCCAGTTTTTCACCCAGGAGATGAACGAGACGGTGCAGGAAAGACTGGTCCTGGAAGGGGACCTGAGGGTGGCCATCGAGCGGGGCGAATTCCTGCTGCATTACCAGCCGCAGGTGGAGATGAGCAGCGGACGGGTGGTCGGGGTGGAGGCGCTTTTGCGCTGGCAGCACCCGGCCCACGGGCTGGTGACGCCGGACCGCTTCATCCCGGTGGCTGAAGAAACCGGTATGATCGTCGCCATAGGAGAGCTGGCGCTGAAAGCCGCCTGTCGCCAGCTCGCCAGCTGGCTCGAGGCGGGGCTGCCGCCACTCAGGGTATCGGTCAACCTCTCGGCGCGCCAGTTCCGGCAAAACAACCTCCCCGCCCTGTTGCTGGAGATCCTCCGCGAGACCGGGATCGCCGCGAACCTCCTGGAGCTGGAGATAACCGAGAGTTCGGCGATGGACAACCCTGCGGAGGCCATCCTGCACCTGCGCGGCTTGAGGGAGATGGGGGTGGAACTGGCCATCGACGATTTCGGCACCGGCTACTCGTCGCTGAGCTACCTAAAACTCTTTCCGGTGCACCGGTTGAAGATCGACCGCTCCTTCGTGCAGGACATCGACACCGACACCGACGACGCCGAAATCGCCGCGGCAACCATCGCGCTCGCACACACCCTGGGCAAGGAAGTCGTCGCCGAGGGGGTGGAAACCGAGGCCCAGTGCCGCTTCCTCCTTGGGCAGCGCTGCGACATCGTGCAGGGTTACTACTTCAGCCGCCCCCTCCCGCCGGAGGAGATCGTTCCCTACCTCAAACACTCCCCCCGCCCCGTCACTCCCGCCACGAGCTGAACCCCGTCAGAGGATGTAATCGGTGGAGAGGAAGTGGGATTTTCTTTCCTTCACGATGCCCGTGATGATGTCGCGGTTGGCGTCGGTCTCCCGGGCGGCGACCACGATCCTGATCGAGAAGACGCGCAGGGCGTCGGCGACGGACTGGGTCCCCTCGGCGGAGTTCTTGCGGCCGTTGAAGGGGAAGCTGTCCGGGCTTCTCTGGCACTTGCTGTTGATGTTGATGCGGCAGACCTGGTTCACCAGGGCGTCGATCAGCTGCGACAGCTGCTCCTCGTTCCGGCCGAAGATGCTCGCCTGCTGGCCGTAGTTGGAGCGCACCACGTAGTCGATGGTCTCCTTCAGGTCGTCGTAGACCACCACCGGGACCACCGGGCCGAACTGCTCCTCGTGGTAGACCCGCATCCGGTCGGTCACCGGGTACAAAAGGGCCGGGTAGAAGAAGGAGCCGCTTCGCGTGCCGCCGCCGGGGTTGACCACGCGGGCGCCATAGGCCTCGGCGTCTCTTAAAAGCCCCTCCAGGTACTCGGGCTTCTCCGGCTCGGGGAGCGCGGTGATGGCGACCCCTTCCTGCCAGGGAACGCCGCACTTGAGCGCCGCGATCCCCCGCGCCATCCCCTCCAGGAACGGCTCGGCGATGGCGCGGTGCACGAAGATGATCTTGAGCGCGGTGCAGCGCTGGCCGTTGAAGCCCAGGGCGCCGGAGACGCACTCCTCGACGGCGAGGTCGAGGTCCGCGTCGGGAAGGATGATGGCCGGGTTCTTGGCGTCGAGGCCGAGCACGCAGCGCAGCCGGTGCGGACGCGGATGGCTCGCGCGCAAGGCGTCGGCCACGCGGCTCGTGCCGATGAAGCCCAGGACGTCGACGCGGCCGGTCGCCATCAGGGGGGGGAGCACAACCTCGCCGTCGCCGTACACGGTGTTGACCACGCCGGCCGGGAAGCAGTCGCGGAAGGCTGCCAGAAGCGGCTCGAACAGAAGTATCCCGAAGCGGGGGGGCTTTAGGATGATGGTGTTGCCCATGACCAGCGACGGGATCAGCGTGGTGAAGGTCTCGTACAGGGGGAAGTTGTAGGGGCCCATGCAGAGCACGACGCCCAGGGGGGCGCGGCGGATCTGGCCGATGATCCCCTGCTGGATCACGAAGCGCGACGAGACGCGGTCCAGTTCCTTGAGCGCCTCGACGGTGTCCTTCAGGTAGGCGAGCGCCCGGTCGAACTCGGCCTCCGCCTCCTGGAGCGATTTGCCTATCTCCCACATCAGGAGTTTCACCACCTCGGCGCGCTTTGCCTGCACGGCGCGGCTGAAGCAGGTCACGCAGCTGATGCGCTCACCGACCGACATGGTGGGCCAGGCGCCCCGGCCGTTGTCGTAGGCCTCGACGGCGACGTCGAGCGCCTCAAGCGACGCCGCCACGGAAAGCGCGGGCGCCTCCCCTACCCTCTGCGCCTTCGGCTCGCCGGCCTCGAGTACCTGCACCGGGGAGAGCACCTCCTGCATGGGGCCATCCCAGCGGCGCAGCTCTCCGCCGATCAGGTAGTAGTCCTGACGGATTGGTTTTTCTATGCGATAGGGAGCGGGGATTTCCTGCGGCAGCGGGGACAGTCCTGCGATCTTCTTCTTCACTTTGCCTTCCTTGCTGACAGACGTGATTGCCGGACGGCTCGATCCGGCCTCTGGTAGACGGTGTGCGTCACTCATGAGCTATACGCCAACACAGAAGCAGGGTCAACCTGTTTGATGGTGTCGCGGGAGACACAGAGGGCGATTGCGCAATGACAAAGCGCCAGTATACTCCTTTGAGTCTGCGCTATTCCCCAAAGACACAGAAACGACCAAAGGAGATATGGGTATGGGATCAAAGGGACGTGAAATAGTCGGCATGGACGTCGAGGAACTCCTGACGCTGTTGAACCGCGCCTTCTGCGACGAGTGGTTCGCCTACTACCAGTACTGGCTGGGTGCCAAGCTGGTGAAGGGGCCGATGAAGGACGCGGTCGGCGCCGAGCTTTTGGTGCATGCCACCGAGGAGCTGGCCCATGCCGACATGGTGGCGCTGCGCATCATCCAGCTGGGCGGGTCCCCGGTCACCAAACCCGAAGAGTGGTACAAGTTCACCAACTGCGGCTACGACGCGCCGGACGATCCCTTCGTGAAGACCATCCTGGAGCAGAACATCAAGGGGGAGCAGTGCGCCATCGGGGTGTACAAGCGGCTTTTGGACCTGACCCGCGAGAAGGATCCGGTCACCTACAACATGGTGCTCACCATCCTGCAGCAGGAGGTCGAGCACGAGGAAGACCTGCAGTCGCTGCTGGAGGACTACGAGTTGCTGGTGGGGGCGATGAAGGGGTAGCTGAACCATCGATATACAAAAAGCCCCGTCCGAACGGACGGGGCTTTTTGCTTCTGTATCCTCTCGTTAATCACGCCGCATTCCTGTGCTTTATGGTCTCCCACCCGATGCAGGCGAGCCAGATGCTGCGAGGTATCGGCTTACTACCGGTTCGGTAATGAGTGATCATCCTGCGTGTCATGCCAAGTGCCTCTGCAGCGGTTGACAACGAAAGATCGTTGCGCTTCATCCACTCATTGAACTCCCCGGGAGAGGGTTCACCTGCCTGCGCCTTGCAGCGATTGTAGAGTTCGTCGGCGCCGAGTTCGATGTCGTCTCCCCATGCAACGCTGTGCCCATACCAACCTACGTGAGCCGTGGCAAAGAGTTTTGGATCTTTGATCGGCATCAGGAGAGTGAAGCGGGCCAACCAGTCGCCGATATCAGCTTGCATGGTTTCACCGGTAGTCCAGCGAATTTCGAGACTGGCAGGTGCCGTTGCAGTAACTTCTTCGATCCGTGGCGGTTTGTTCATCTGGTTATTTCCTCCCATTTAGCAAGCAGCAGAGCCTGATTCGCCCACGTCATAGCTTCGGCCATCTTCTTTGCCGGGTTCACGATACCAACCAATATCTCCAACGTCTCAATAGCAACAGAGCAACGGTCACCGTCCATGAATTCCAAATGGAAGTGAGGTGTACCGTGTTCATTGGGGTAGATGGTCAACCTGCTTGTACTAAAGCGGATGATGGTTGGCATGGCAGGAATAGTAGCGAAATGGTTTCACCATGTCAAGCCCACAGCCCGGACTCCCTCCTGCTGTGTGACTTGCGACGACAGTCGGTCTGTGGGTCTTGCGCAAAAATGGCAGGATCTGCTGGTTCGTTGTCCTTGAACGTGAACGGGTGTTGTGCAATGATTCCGGCAGGCTAGCAACGACTGAAACGGGAGGTGCCATGGACGCGCCTATCACTATCGCGGTAGCAGGCTACGAAGGGGCTGAACTCTTAGACGTAACCGGGCCCATCGAGGTCTTCAACATGCTGAACCGCTGCCTGGGCGAGATGGAGCCGCAGCGCCCGGGGTACCGGGTCGTGATCCTGGCGGACAAGGCGGGCCCCTTCAGCACCTGCCCGGGGGTGCGCATCGTGGCGGACCACGCCTGGCAGGACATTGCTGAAAGGGCGGACACCATCTTGGTTCCGGGAAGCCCGGACGATGCTTTGGACAAGGTCATGAAGGACGAAGGATTCATCTCCTGGCTGGCGATGGAGGGGCCGCGGGCGCGGCGTCTGGTCTCGGTCTGCACGGGGGCACTGATCCTGGCCGAGGCGGGACTGTTAAAGGGGAAGCGGGCCACCACCCACTGGATGGACCTGGAGCGGCTGCGGCGCGACTACCCGGAGGTGCTGGTGGAGAACGACGCCATCTACACGCGCGACGGTTCGGTGGCGACGTCGGCGGGGGTGACTGCGGGGATGGACCTGGCGCTCGCCCTGGTGGAGGAAGATTTCGGGAGGAAGACGGCGCTCGCGGTGGCGCGGCGCCTGGTGATGTTCCTGAAGCGCCCGGGGGGCCAGGCCCAGTTCAGCACCCAGCTCCGGGCCCAGATGGTCGAGGGGGGACAGATGGCGCCGCTCCTCGCCTGGCTCAGGGAGAACCCGTGCAGCAAGGCGACGGTGGAGGACCTGGCGCAAAGGGCGGCGATGAGTCCGCGCAACTTCGCCCGGGTGTTCTTGCGCGAAACGGGAAAGACGCCGGCCAGGTACCTGGACCAGCTCCGGCTGGAGCGCTCGGTCGCCCTGTTGGAGGAGACCACCCTGCCCCTGGAGCGGGTCGCCCGTGACAGCGGCTTTACCAGCGCCGAGCAGATGCGGCGCACCTTCATCCGGGACATCGGCGTCACCCCTCTCGCCTACCGGACCCGGTTTTGAGGGGTCCGTCTGAGAATTTCGAGAAGTGTGGGAGTGTGACCACGAGAGGTACATGTGCTCTGGCGTCCCCCCCTTTGCGAAGGGGACAGGGGGGATTTGCTCTTTGCTGCACCCCACCACCATCTGCTTCGTGAACATAAGATAGTGGCTCAGAAGTTCCCGGATGAGCGTTTTGAGAGAAGTTCTAAGAGGAGGTTTGTATGCGCTACCTATTGGCTGAAGGAGAGATTGTCACCCTGCGAACCGATGACGCCATCGAATCGCTGTCGCTGGTCGCCGGGGCGATCTGGCTCACCCGCTCCTCGGACACCCGCGACTACTGCCTGCAGGAGGGAACCCGCCTGGCGGTGCTGCGCGGCGAGACGCTCATCATCGAGGCGGTCACCCCCGCCACCCTCACCGTGACCTGCCGCGAGCGCCGCGCCGGGCTGCACATCACCACGGCCTGGCCCGACACCTCCCCCCGCACCGCCTGACCTTCCCCGCTACCCCTTCACCGCCGGGGCGACCGGCCAGCTGATGATCACCACGCCCAGGATGCAGGTCGCGATCCCCACCAGTCGCAGCCAGTGCATCTCGCCCCCCAGGAACCACCAGGAGAGCAAGAGCACCAGGGCAGACTGGCAGCCGATGATGGCCAGCGCGTACCCCGCGTTGGCGCTCGACGAGGTGGCGAGGAACATGGCCCAGTTGCCGAGCACGCTGCAGGCTCCCGCCGCGATAAGCAGGGGCAGCGCCGACTTCCAGGCCGGCCACATCCCCCAGTCACCCGCCGACCAGGCGGCGAAGCTAACCGTGAGCACCAGCGAGAGCACCAGCATGGAGAACTGGACCGAGACGCCGCGTTTGACCGCGGCGGTCATGAACAGCACCATGAAAGCGAAGCTCACCAGCGCGGTGAGGGCCTGGGTTACGTAGTTCCACATGCCTGACCTCCTTATGGCTCACGCGAATCGCTTTTTTGATCCAGCACCTGTCGGATGGTCCGCCCCAGGGTCCTCGACGTGTACGGCTTCATCAGGCAGGCGCGGATACCGTACTCGGCATCCCTTTCGTCGACGGTCTCTTTGTACCCGGTGCAGAGGATGATGGGAATGTCGGGGCGCAGCGTCGTGATCTCCCTGGCCAACGCCTTCCCGGACAGCCCGGGCATGGTGAGGTCGGTGATGACGAGGTCGAAGCCCGAGGGATCGGCGCGGAAGAGATCGAGCGCAGCCACGCTGTTACTGGCAATGACCACGCTGTAGCCCAGGTTCTCCAGGATCCCCTGCCCGAGTACCGTGAGCGACTCCTCGTCATCCACGAACAGGATGCGCTCGCTTCCCTGCAGCAGTTGCTCGGGCAGTTCCTCTTCGCGCTGAATCTCCAGGGAAACCGCCGGCAGGAACACCTCGAAGCAGGTTCCACCCCCCGGCTCGCTGTGCACCACGATCACGCCGCCGTGGTTCTTGACGATCCCCTGCACCACGGCCAGACCGAGGCCGGTCCCCTCCCCCGCGGGCTTGGTGGTGAAGTAGGGATCGAAGATCCGCTCCAGTATGCGGCTTTCCATGCCGCGTCCGGTGTCGCGCACCAACAGGTGCAGGTGATCCACGGGGGCCAGGAAGGGGTATGGGGCGAGCAGGGGAGAACCTGCCGGGACAGCGTGCAGCGAGACGGTGAGGGTGCCGCCTTCCGGCAGCATGGCGTGGGCCGCGTTGGTGCAGAGGTTCATCAGCACCTGGTGCAACTGGGTGGGATCGGCGAGTACCTTGTCGGCATCGGAAGGAACATCGACATCCTTGACCATGGCGATCGAGGTGGGGAGCGAGGGGCGCAGCAGCCGGAAGGCGTCGTCGATGACGCCTGAGAAGTGCACCGGCTTTCTTTCCTGTTCGCTGTGCCTGCTGAAACTGAGGATCTGCCGCACCAGGTCCGCCGCCCGCTGCGCCGCGATGAAGACCTGCTGCATCTCCGCCCGACCGGTACCCCCCTCGGGCACCTTGTGCAGCACCATGTCGGTAAAGCCGAGAATAGAGGTGAGGATGTTGTTGAAGTCGTGGGCGATACCGGCGGCGAGCGTGCCGATGGCTTCCATCTTCTGCGCCTGGCGCAGTTCCCGTTCCGTCCTTCTCAGCTCCGCAGTGCGGGCCTCGACCCGCATTTCCAGCTGGTCGTTGGCCTCGAGGACGGCGCGGGTGGCCACCTCCGCCCGCTCCTTGGCCGCCACCAGCTCCTCGGTCCGCTCCCGGACCAGGTCTTCCAGGTGGTCCCGGTACCTGATCAGCTCGGCCTCGGCCACCTTCTGTTCGGTGATGTCGGTGCCGCTGCCGATCCAGCGCACGATGCGGCCGTCCGCGTCCTTCTGCGCGACGGCCCGCGACAGGACCCAGCGGTACTGGCCGTCGAACCTCCGGTTGCGGTGCAGGCAGCTGTAAGGCTCACCCGTCTCCAGGGAGTGTTTCCATTTCCGGGCGGTGATTTCGACGTCGTCGGGATGGAGGATGCTGCGCCATGGCTCGGGGTCGGGCTCGCCGGGAATCAGGCCGTTGAACTCGTACCAGCGCAGGTTCGCGAAGTCCTGGGCGCCATCGGGCGTGGCGGTCCAGACGATCTGGGGGATCGTATCGATGATGAAGCGATACAGTTCTTCGCTGGGGTTCAGAGAATCTGTCACTCGGCCCTCTGTTACAGACCAGTTCTTACATCAGGTTCGGACGAGCGGCTACTTTGATTGGGAAAATATACTGGGCTTTTATGACAGTTCAAGCTTATTTATACGTTCACAGCAATAAGACTTGCACAACTTGGAATGGACAGAGAGCGTAAGCGGGGGGCAACAACTTCTATTTTTTTCACTTCAAGAGCGTGTGCTCCAGGAGGATCTTGAGCCCGATCAGGCAGAGCACGATACCGCCGCAGACCTCGACGCGCTTGCCCCAGTTGTCCCCGAGCCGGCGCCCCAGGAGCATCCCGGTGACGGTCAGGACCCCGGCGACCAGGCCGATGATCACGGAAGGAACCCAAACGCTCACCCCGAGCATGGCCAACGACAGGCCCACGGCGAAGGCGTCGATGCTGGTGGCGACCGAGAGCATCACCATGGTGAGCCCCTTGGTCGGGTCCGACGGCGAGGTGTCATCGTCCTCCTCGAAGGCCTCGACGATCATCCTGCCACCGACGTAGGCCAGGAGGGCGAAGGCGATCCAGTGGTCATAGGCGGTGATCCACTTCTGGACCGTGAGGCCGAGCAGCCACCCCGCGATGGGCATGAGCGCCTGGAACAGGCCGAAATGAAAGCCGAGGCGGAACAGGTGCCGCCCGGTGACCGGGTTCAATACCGCGCCGGTAGCCAGGGCGACGGCGAAGGCATCCATGGCCAGGGCCAGGGCGATGCCCAAAATGCTGATCCAATCCATTAAAACTCCAGCGTTAGTCAGTTTCCCGGCGCAGTCCATCTCCTCGCCCTGCGGGAGAGGGTGGCCGCAGGCCGGGTGGGGGCGCTGCCATACGGGTCACTGATTCCTCGTTTAAATGCCCTCACCCCGCCCCTTCCCAGAGGGAGAGGGAGGAGGCACGCGTCACGAGGCTCAGTAGCCGTAATCGAGGCTCTGGATGCGGGAGACCCGGCCGTCCTGCAACTCGAGCTGGTACTGGAATTCGTTGCGACCGAAGTTGAAGATCCAGTTGTCGACGATGATGTTGGTGATGGTCTTGGTCGAGGCGTACGGCTGATCCTTCTGCACCACCTTCTTGGAACTCTGAGTGGTGGTGGCGGGCTGGCCGCACTTGGCGAGCACCTCTCCCGCGGAGTCGCCGACCGACACGATGCCACCCTTGCACCTCATGGTGTCACCATCGGCAAAGGCGGGGGCGGCCAGCATCACGACGGAGAGCGAGACAATCACGGTACGGGCGTTTTTCATGCGTTATCCTCCTGATCCTCCTGTTGGCAAAACAGGTAGGAATATAAGGCACAAGCGATCATTTGCAAAGCGCTAATTACGCCGCCCGCCTGGAGATGAGATGAACGGAGGTGGCCTTGAAGGAGGCGTGGATCTCCATCCCCTCGTACAGCGCCAGTTCGGTGAACGACTCGCGGGTAACGTAGGCGGTGAGCGGGAACCCGCAGTCGAGCCGCAGCTTCAGAAACGGCCCCATGGCGGCGATTTCGACGATGCGCCCCTGGAAGTGGTTCCTGGCGCTGCTTTTTTCCTCGGGATGCCCGACCGTCACCGTGACATTCTCGGGGCGGATGCAGCAGTACACCTGCACGCCGGGCGCTTCGTCCCCCACCGTGTCGATCTCCCGGCCGGCGACCCGGACCGCCAACTGCTGCTGCCGGTTACTGACCACCTCCCCCTCCAGGATGGTTTCCATCCCTACGAAGTTGGCCACGAATTCGTTGACCGGATGGTTCATGACGGCGGCCGGCGTCCCCTGCTGCACGATGCTGCCGCGGTTCATCACCACGATGCGCTGCGACATCCTGAGCGCCTCGGACTGATCGTGGGTGACCAGGATGGCCGCGATGCCCCGGTCACGGATGATGCGGTCCATGTCCTCGGTGAGCGCCTGCCTGGTGGGCGGGTCGAGATTGGCGAAGGGCTCGTCGAAGAAAATCACCTCGGGCTCCACGGCGAAGGCGCGCGCGAGGCTCACCCGCCGGGCCTCACCGCCGGAGAGCCTGCGCGCCGAGCGCTGCGCCATGTGGGCGAGGTTGAAGCGCTCCAGGTAGGTCGCGACCCGGCTCTTGATCTCGGCGCGCCCAAGCCCCCTGAGCTTCAAGCCGCTGGCCACGTTGTCGAAGACGGTGCTGTCGAACAGAAGCGGCTCCTGCAGCACCATGGCGGTGCGGCGGCGCAGGTCGAGCCACTGGGCCTGGGAGGTGACGGCGCTCCCCCGATAGGTTACGGTGCCGGTCTGCCGCTTCATGAGCCCCAAAAGCGACAGGAGCAGGGTTGACTTGCCGGCGCCGTTGGGGCCGATCAGCGAGACGAACTCGTTTTGGCACAAAGAAAAAGAGGGTACGTCGAGCACGGTCACGCCGCCTCGATCAACCCTCAGCCCTTTCAGGTCAAGCAGGTTTGGTTGCTGCGTCATCTTGGTCTTTCCCGCTGCTGGATGTAGGTGAGGATGTAGTTGACGGCGAAGCAGAATAGCAGAAGGATCACCGACAGGGCAATGGCCATGTCGAAGTTGCCCCTTCCCGTTTCCATCACCGTCGCGGTGGTGAGGACGCGGGTGTAGCCCCTCACGTTGCCGCCGACCATGATGGAGGCGCCCACCTCGGAGATGACCCCGCCGAAGCCGGCCATGACGCCGGCCATGAGCGGCAGTCGCGCCTCCTTGATCAGCATCCAGACCAGCTGCACGCGGGTCGCGCCCAGGGCGAGGATCTGCAGCCTCAGGTTCGCCGGGAGGTTCTGCATGGCGCCGATGGTGACCCCCATGACGATGGGGGTCGCGATCACGGTCTGGGCGATGACGATGGCGGTCGGGGTGTAGAGGAGCTCCAGGTATCCTAAAGGACCGTTTCTCCAGAGCATGATGGACACGAAGAGGCCCACCACCACCGGCGGCAGCCCCATCCCCGTGTTCACCACGCTCACCAGGATCTTCTTGCCGGGGAAGCTGGTGAGCGCCACCAGCGTCCCCACGGAAAGACCGATCACCAGCGAGAAGAGCGTGGCGAGCCCGGAAACCTTGAGTGACAGCAAGGCGATGCCCAGCACCTCGCGGTCGAGCGACGCGAGGAGCTGGAACGCCTTGGTGAGACCTTCGAGAATTACGTCCATTTACAGCCCCAGTGAATCCGGTTTCTTGCCGGCATCCGGGAAGAAGAGCGGGGAGCCGAACTCCTTCTTGCCGAAGGTGGAGATGATATCCTGGGTCTTCCTGGAGACCATGAAGTCGGCGAAGGCCCTGGCGCCGGCGCTGTTCACCTTGGGCCACTTGGCCGGGTTCACCTCGATGACGTGGTAGATGTTGAGGAGCTTCGGCTCGCCCTGGACCATGATTTCCAGCCCCAGGTGCGCCTTCTTGTTGAGCGCGAGGTAGGTGCCGCGGTCAGCCAGGAGGTACCCCTTCTTCTCTGCGGCGACGTTCAGGGTCTCGCCCATGCCCAGGCCGGTCTGCTGGAACCACTTCTGACCTTCCGGGTTGATGCCGGCGGCCTTGAAGAGCCCCTTCTCTTTCGCGTGGGTGCCGGAGTTGTCGCCGCGGGAGAGCCAGAGCGCGTTGGTCTTGGCGATGTTCTTCAGCGCGTCGGCGGCGGTCTTGGCGCCGCGGATCCTGGCCGGGTCGTTGGCCGGTCCCAGCACGATGAAGTCGTTGTGCATGACGAGCTTGCGGTTCACGCCGAAGCCCTCGGCCACGAACTTCTTCTCCGCGTCCGGGGAGTGCACCAGGAGCACGTCCGCCTCACCCTTTTCCCCCATCTTCATGGCCTGGCCGCTCCCCACCGAGATGGTCTTGACGAAGTAGCCGGTCTGCTTCTCGAAGATCGGGATCAGCACGTCCAGAAGGCCGGAATCCTGGGTCGAGGTGGTGGTGGCGAGGATCAGGTTCTTCTGCTCGGCGGCCCACCCGGTGGAGACCGAGGCGACTGCGGAGAGCAGGAACAGTGCGACAAACAGCGGCAAGATTCTGAAAATTCGGGTCATTGTCAAACTCCTTTTATGATGTTCACCCTGCTACGGTACCAACCGTTATGGTGTGCTTGCTACAGCGGGTGGCCTGAAAAAGGGGGGAACGGCACAGCCCTTCCCCCCTTTCACGTCAACTCACCCCGAGGATGACGCTGGAGGCCTTGAACAGGGTGCAGGCGTGGGCGCCGACCTTGAGGCCGAGGCTCGTGCCGCTTTCGTGGGTGATGACCGCGCTGATGGTGTTGCCCCCTCCCACCTCGACGTCGACCTCGGTGGAAACCGGACCTTCCACGATCTTGGCCACGGTGCCGCACATGACGTTACGGGCGCTGATCTTCGCGTCGTGCAGGTCGGTGCCGACCATGACCGAGCTGGCCTTGATGATGGCGTAGGCCGAGCTTCCCTCCTTGAGAGCGAGGTTTTCGACGGCGCCGTTGGTGATCACGGCGACCAGCGGCGCGCCGCCGGTGAGGGCCAAGGTCACCTCCGCGTTGACCGCACCCTTGGTTATCTTGGTGATGGTTCCGGACAAAACGTTACGGGCACTTACCTTCATGGATATCCTCCTCAAAAGCCGGTACAGGCTGGCGCTGTCGCCGAGCCTTCCCTCCAGGTTCTCCAGGAACCTCCGGTGCTCTTCCTGGAGCACGCCGTACTGCTTGACCACTTCCTTGCCGTAGGCGGTGAGGGTCGTCCCCCCTCCCCCTTTGCCGCCGGTCACCCGCTCCACCAGCGGCTTTTCCGCGAGGTTGTTGATCATGTTGACCAGGTCCCAGGCGTTCTTGTAACTGATGCCGACGGCCTTGGCCGCCTTGGTGATGGAACCGAGCTCGTCGATCCTACTCAAGAGCGCGATCCGGTCCAGTCCCAGGAACTTCTGCTCATCCTTGTGAAACCAGAGAGCCCCTTCGAGCTCTATGCCGCTTTTTGCGCTACGACTCAATGCACACCTCGTGTAGAAGCAGAGACTGTGACGAGTCTTCTTGCACAGGCATCTGCAGGTATCGGCCCAGTATACGGTGATATCACTGAGAGTAAAGTCCGGGAATGCTACCCGCCTCTCTCGTTACGGACTCAACGTTATATCATAAACGCTATAGCGTAAACACAAAAAGTGCGCGCTGGTTGTGTATACCTTGATTCAAACGGCAAATCGGCCGGTTGCGTGGCGGGGAGCGGAGCAGCCGAAGGCGACGCCGGCTATTCGCCGGCGTTGGTGGCCGAGAGGTATTCAGAGCGGTTCCAGGTGGTCATGCAGGAAGGGTGCTCCGGGTCGGGGTGGCAGAGGTAGATCTCGTCGCCGGGATGCCCGGCGATCTTGAGCCCCGCCGAGCGGAGCATCGCCTCCACCCCGGCGTGGTTGGCGATCCACCAGTTGGTCGGGTCCCCGGCGAAGCGCTCCTCGATGAAGGCCATCTTGGGCCACCCCTCGTCGTGCAGCGCTTCGCGTTCGTTGATCCAGAAGTCGGGCTGTCCGGCGACCGCGCGGCCGGGCATGGTGATGGTCTGGAACAGCATGAGCCCGGCCGCCTTCTGCGCCACGATGTCGAGCGCCAGCATCGGGTAGCGCAGGTGGTAGAACACCCCCATGAACAGCACCAGGTCGAACTTCCCCTTCACCCGGGCGAGGTCGTAGACCTGCATCTGGCGGAATTCCACCAGGTGCTGCAGGCCGTAGTGCCCTGCGGCCCAGTTGGCCTGGTCGAGGTAGTGGTTGTCGCAGTCGATGCCGAGCACCCGGGCGCCGCGGCGTGCCAGCTCGAAGGAATAAAAACCCGCGTTGCATCCGATGTCGAGGGCGCTCCACCCGGTCAGGTCCTCGGGGACGCACGCCGATATCTCGCGCCACTTGAAACGGGGAAAGTCACCCAGGAAATGGTCAGGGGCGGTTTCGGTGCCGTCGGGGAGGTGCAGGTTGTGGAACCAGGGGGAAAGGTCCCTGATGTCGTCTTCCACGGTTCTCGGTTTGGCGTGGGTCATCCGTTTCCTCTCTTTCACAGCGCGGTCAGGTACTCCTCGAGTTCCTCGGCGCGGCAGGCGGCCGAGTGGGACTGCAGCACCCGGGCGCGGGCGCGCTCGCCGATGGCGCGGCGCTCGTCGTCGGGAAAACGCTGCAGGATGCGCAGCATCTCCTGGCTTGCCGAGGCGAGCAGGATCTCCTTCCCCGGCACGAAGAACTGCTCCAGCCCGGGCCAGTGGTCGCTCACGATGGGGACCGCGCAGGCAGCGGCCTCGAAGAGTCGCACGCTCGGGGAGTAGCCGGCGATCTGCATCTGCTTGCGGGTCAGGTTGAGGGTGAAGCGCTGCGAGCTGTAGAACTCGCTGTGGCATTCCGGGGGGAGATGCTCGATGCGCATCGTGTTCTTGGACCACGTGAGGTCGGAAGGGTACTGCGCCCCGGCGACCACGAAGCGCCCTTTCTCCCACGACGAGGCCGGCTGGCAGAGCAGTTGCTCCAGGCCGGGCTGGCGGTCGCGGCTGTAGGTGCCGAGATAGCCAAGGTCCCAGCGCGGAGTGATCTGCACCGGGAAGTGCACCATCGGATCAACCGAGCAGTACAGGGCGCGCGCCGCGCGGGAACCGTAGTGGCGCTCGATGTGGTCCAGGGTCGGCCCGCCGGTGAAGGAGAGGTACAGGTCGTAACAGGGGATGAGAGCCTCGCTCAGGTACTGGCACTCCCCCCGCGCCAGGGCGGCCAGGGTCACCGGGGTGTCGATGTCGTAGAAGGCCTTGATCCCCTTGGCGTGTTTGCTCACCCACGTGCCCACCTCGATCCCCTGGTAGACGTAGGAGCCGACGATGACGCAGTCGGCGTCGCAGATCTCGGGGCCGTAGTCGGCGAAGAGCTCGTCCAGCGACTTGTAGATCAGCGTGGTGCAAAAAGGAGGTTCCGGCAGGTCGCGGTGCGTCTCGTACCACTGGGCGTCCCGCTCCAAAAACAGGATCTCGTGACCGCGCCGGCCCATCTCCCGCAACAGTCCGCGGTAGGTGGTGGCGTGGCCGTTGCCCCAGGAGGAGGTGATGGACAGGCCGAAAACGACGATTTTCATGGCGCCCCTCCGATGTAGCCGTGATCGGTCGGGCCGGCGGCGAAGATCTCCTGGAACTGCCTGGCCCGGTGCGCGTAGGTATGGTGCGCCCGTACCCGCGCCAGGGCCCGCGTCCCCATGGCCGCCGCGACCGACGGGGTGAGCCGTTCCAGGACCTCGACCACCTCGTCCCCGCTTTGCGCGACACAGATCTCCCGCTGCGGCTCGAAGAATTCCTCGATGCCGTCCCAGCGGTCGGTGATCATGCAGGCGCCGGCGCCGGCGGCCTCGAAGACGCGGGTGGCAGGAGAGAAGCCGTTGCGCGCCATGCCGTCGCGGCTCACGTTGAGCACCGCCCTGGAGCTGCAGTTGAAGGCGTTGTGGTCCCCGGTCCCGAGGTGACCCAGGTACCGGACGTTGCCGGGGCGATCCTTGTCCTCCCAGCCGCTGCCGGCGAGCAGGAAGCTGCGGCTTGGGAGCTTGCGGGCCACCGAGAGGAAGAAGGCGTCCACCCGGCGCTCACGGTCGGGGAGGCGGTTGCCCAGGAAGGAGAGGTCAGCCTTGAAGCGCGCCTCCGGGGGGACCGGGTAGTGGGTGTCGGGGTCGAGCGCGTTGTAGATGGGGATGCAGCCGCGCGCGCCGAAACGGCGGTAGGCCGCGACGATGGGGTCGCCGCCGCCGTAGGTGAGCACCAGGTCGTAGCGCGGGATGAGGGCGCGCAAGGGGTCGTTGACGTCGCCGCCGATCCGCTCCAGCGTTGCCGGCGCGTCCACGTCCCAGAAGATCACCTGGGTCCCGACGCACTTGAGGCGGAGCGCCTCGCGCTCGAGCAGTTCGTCGAAGACGCCGACCCCGCTCGCCTTGATGATGAGGTCGGAGCCCCGGGCGGCCTCAAGGGAGCGGAACACCCCGTCCTCGGTGGCCGGGTAGACCACGACCTTGGCCCAGTCCGGGTCCTCGATGTCCCGGTGCGCCTGCCGCTCGTAGGCGTCGGGCTCGTAGAAAGTGATGCGGTGACCGAGGCGGGACAGGGCCCGCACCATGCCGCGGTAGTAGGTGGCCGCGCCGTTCCAGTAGGCGGAGACCAGGCTCGAGGCGAAGAAGGCGATGTTGAGGGGTGCAGCCATGGTGGTTCCTTTCTGAAAAGAGAGATTTGAAGCCCGATACCTATCTGCAGCTACGAACAGATCCCCCCGGTCCCTTCGCAAAGAAGGGGACGTTAGTTCACGTGCATTCCCGTAGTTGACAACTCTACCTGCCTACAGTCGAGAATCCCCAGTTCCCAGGCCAAGTTCCCGGCAGATGGCCAGCAGTTCCTCCACGCGGTGGCGGCAGGTGTGCCGGGCGAGGATGGTCTGTCTGCCGTGCTCGGCAAGGCTTTTGGCCAGCTCCGGATCGTGCAGCAGGCTCCGCATCTGCCGTTCCATCTCGCGCCCGTCCCGGGCGTAGAGGAGATCGGCGCCACCGGTGAAAAGCGCGTCGCTGTCGACCCAGGGGGAGGAGACCAGCGGGATGCCGCAGGCCAGCGCCTCGAAGGGACGGATGGTGGGAATGCCCGGCAGGGCCTCCAGGTAGGGGCGGCGCGGTATGTGGACGGTGAGCCGGAACCGGCTGAACACCCTTGGCACCTCGAAGTTGGGGAGCCAGCCGCCGTAGCCGATCCCCGCCTCGGCCAGGAGCTGCAGCGCCTGTTTCGGGTAGCGCACGCCGTACACCACCCCTTTCAGGTGCAGCCGCCGCACCGGCTCCACGAAGAACTCCCGGATCTCCTGGCTGCGCTCGTCGTCGCCCCAGTTGCCGATCCAGACCGCGTCGCCGACCTTGTCGGGAGACTCCAGGGGGCGGAAGACCCGCACGTCGGCAGCCTCGTGCCAGAGCCAGACCCGCTTGGCCCAGCCGCGCGCCAGGTAGATCTCCCTGATCCTCGCGCCGTAGGCCAGAACGCCGTCGAAGCCGGAGAGGTCGTAGGCCGCCATGGCCGGCTCGTCGGTGACGCTTCTGTGGTGGGTGTCGTGAAACAGGAGCCGGTAGCGACCACCCTTTTTGCGGTGCGCCCCGATCCGGCGGACCAGCTCATGCTCGTTCCACTCGTGGACGATCACCAGGTCGGCGCCCGCCAGGGCGTGCTCCAGGTCCAGGTCATCCAGGCGATAGCGGGTGCCGGCAAGGCCGGGATAGGCGCGCTCGAAGCCGCGCAGGGCCGCGTCGCCGCTGTCGCGCAGCATGTTGCTGTAGCTCCAGCCGTTCTCCGGCTCGTAGACCGTCACCTGGTGCCCGAGCTGGCCCAGTTCGGTGACGATGCCGCGCAGGAAGTGGGCGTTGCCGTGGTTCCAGTCTGAAAGGATGGAGTGGTAAAACATCGCGATGCGCATGGTCAGCCTTCCTCCCGGGGAGCGCTGCCGCCGCGCAGCCGACTGTAGAGATCGAGGTAGCCGTCAGTCATCTTGGCGGCGGAGAAGCTGCGGCTTCGCTCCAGCGCCTTCTCCCTCAAGCTCGCCTGGCGGTTGCGGTCGGCGCAGAGGGCCCGCAGCTGCTTCTGCAGGTCCATGGCCGACTCCGGGTCGACGAAGAGGGCCGCGCCATCCCAGAGCTCGCGCAGGCTGGGGATGTCACCGAGCACCAGGGCGCAGCCGGATTGGGCCGCCTCGAGAACGGTGAGGCCGAAAGGCTCGTAGCGCGCCGGGAGCACGTAGATGGCGGCGGCGGCATACCAGGGTGCCAGCGATTCCGGGGCCAGGAAGCCGAGCCGGTTCACACCATCGACGTTGGCCGCCCCGCCGCCGGGTTGGTTGATCTCACCCGCCACGTACACCGGCCAGGGGAGATCGTAAGCGTTACGCACCAGGGCGCCGATGTTCTTGGCCTCGTCCCAGACCCGCCCCACCGAGAGGATGAAATCCTCCTTCATGCCGGGACGAAACCGGGTGCGACCGCGGGCGTTGTAGACCACCTGCGCGTCGGGGAGCGGCAGGTAAAGCCTCCTGATGCAGTCGAGCATCGCCGAGGAGGGGGCGGCCACCAGGTCGGCAGCGGCCAGCCCCCGGGAGACCCGGGCCCGGTAGTCGTCCAGCCGCTGCGGCGCCTGCTCGCCGCGCACCGCTTCCCACCAGGAGAGGACGCAGGAGTGGGCCACGACCAGGCACGGGCTGCGCCAGGGGAGCGCGGCATGGACGTAGCCGTTTAGGTGCACCAGGTCGGGCTTGAGCTCCGCCTCAAGGGCCAGGAGCCACTCGCCGCTCTTCTCCACGTCGACCCAGGGGTCGTCCATCCACTCCAACCGGTACCCGCTCTCGAACAGGGTGACGTTGGCCTCGTCCGCCACCTCCCGGCGCTGCCCCGGGGAAAGGGGGCGCCCCATGGTGGCGAGGGCGATGTTGACCCCGTGGGGGGCCAGTCCGCGGCAAAGTTCCAGGACGTAGTTCCAGACCCCCCCGATGGGATCGGCCGTCATCAGTATCAATCCCGGTGCACCGGCAAGGGGAGCATCGTTTGCAGCTGTGGGGGGAACGGCTTTGTTCATGAATAAAAAATCCCAGGATGGAGCGTGGTTAAAGAATCGGTCGAAATATTAGCCACTAAGCCCTCTTCATCTCATGAGATGAAGCGGCCGTTTCAGGCGGCGCGACAGCCGCTCCCATGCCCGGCTGAAGCCGGGGGGCTTGCTGCAGCGCCGCCTGGCGCGGCGTATCGTCGTATCGCTGTATCGGTGTATCTATTTACCGGTTTACCTTGATCATCTGCCGTAGGCGGCGTCGAGCACCTCGGCCACCCGGACCAGTTGCTCCGCCTGAGGATCGAAGCCGTTCCCTCCTAATCTCAACTGGCGCGCCCAGGCGACGGCGCACCTCCCCCCCCACTCATCCGGGGGGGCGGCGATGGTTTCCGACGAGGTACCGCGGAAACGCTCCGCCACGAAGTCGTAGAAGGAACCTTGCACGTTCTTGAAGCTCACGCCGCCGTGGGTGCCGTAGAAACTCGATTCGATCACCGCGTCGCGTCCCGCCGAGACGTTCCAGGAGCAGGCCACCCGCACCGCGTGACCGTCCTCAAGCACCAGGGAGACCACGGCGTAGTCCTCGACCTTGCCGGAACCGACCTTCAGCCGCTCACCGCCGGCGAAGATCGAGCTGGAGACGCTGCGCACCTGGGGGTAGCCGAAGAACCAGAGGGCAAGGTCGACCAGGTGGCTGCCCAGATCCATGAGGCATCCGCCGCCGGAGAGCTCCGGGTCGTAAAACCAGTCCTTGTCGGGGCCGTAGGCGTTATGGAAGACGAGGTCGGCGGCGTAGACCTGCCCCAGCTCGCCCGAACTCACCAGCTGGTGCATCTTCTGGATGGCGTCGGTGTAACGGTAGGAGAAATCGACCCCGAGGAGCCGGTTCACCGCCCGCGCCGCCCCCACCACGAGCCGCGCCTCCTCCGCGTTTCTCCCCAGGGGCTTCTGGCAGAAAACGGCCAGGCCGCGGTCCAGGGCGCGCAGCGACTGGTAGCAATGTCCCGCGCTCGGTGTCGCGATGACCACGCCGTCCAGGTCGAGTTCGAGCAGCTCCTCCAGCGACTCCACGATCGGCGCCTCCGGAGCGAGCGTCCCCGCGTCCCGGGCGTTCTCGGGGCAGGGGTCCGCGATGGCGGCCACCTCGGCCTCCCCGCTTTTCACGATGGCCTCCATCCTGTGCCGGCCGATCCAGCCGGTGCCGAGAAAGCCGAGCCTCGGTAATGCCTGTTTCTTCTTCATCCCTTCCCCTTTCCTAATGCTCGATGCGGATCATCCCTTTCAGGAAGCCGTCGGGACGCCCTTCCAGCGCCTGGTAGGCGCGCCCCAGTTCGTCGAGGCCGAAACTGTGGGTGATCAGCTCCTTGAGCGGGAACATCCTCGACTCGACCGCGGCAATGCCGGCGCGCATCCCCTCCAGGTAGACGCGCGGGTCGCGCTCGTGCGCGTTGATGACGTCGATCCCCTTCCAGTTCCAGAGCTGGACGTTTACCTGGCGCAGCCCGTCCTGGTGGTAGCCGGCGATGACGATCTTGCCCCCTTCCCGCACCAGTTCCCCGGCGAGATCCAGCGGCCACTGGTGCCCGGTGGCCTCCACGACCCGGTCGCAGCCGCGCTCCCCGGCCAACTGCCGCACCCGGTCCATGACCCGCTGGTGCTCGTCCAGGACCACGGTCTCCTCGGCGCCGCAGCGCCTGGCGAGCTCCAGCGCGAAGCCGCGGCGGGAGATGGCGATCACGTGCGCGCCGCGCGCCGTGGCGAGCGCGGTGAAGATGGCGCCCAAAAAGCCGGCGCCGATCAGCGCCACGGTCTGCCCCGGTTCGATGGCGGAGCGCCGGAACACATTCATGGCGCAGCCGACCGGCTCGCCCGGGAAAGGCTGCCCGTCCAGCGAGGCCGGGATCTTCACCAGGGCGTCATCCCGCACCAGGTCGTACTGGGCGTAGGCGTTGTAGGAGAGAAAGGTGACCCGGTCGCCGATCCGCACTCCCTGCACCCCTTCTCCCAGGGCCCGCACCCTCCCCCACCCCTCGTGCCCGGGTGCGCCGGGAAGGGCCGGGTAATTGAACCAGCTGCGCCCCTGCCACAAGGGGAGGTTCGAGGCGCAGACGCCGCATCCCTCCAGGGCCACCAGCACCTCTCCCGCCTGCGGTTCCGGACGGGGCACCAACTCCACGGCGGCCTCGCCCGGTCCGGTGATCACCGCCGCCTGCATCATCTCGCTCATCACATCGCCTCCACTGCCGAAGCCGGGTAGCTTTTTCTCTTCCCATCTATGGCGCTCTCGGCGCCGCGCGGCGGCGTACCCATCGACTGGCACAGCCAGCGGTAAAGCCGCTCCACCCCCTCCCGCACCGAGTGCCGTGGGGTCCACCCGGTCGCCGCGGCGAATTTCCTGGTGTCGGAGACGTAGTAGCGCTGGTCCCCGGTGCGCCAGTCGTCGAAGCTGATCGGGGGCAGGGAGCCGTGCAGGTCGCGCAGCAGGTCCAAAAGCTCCAAAAGGCTCGCGGCGCGTTCCGGGCCGCCCCCGATGTTGAAGGCCTGGCCGGAGATCTCCGGCATCACCGCCGCGGCGCGGCACATGGCGTCGACCAGGTCCTCGACGAAGAGGAGGTCGCGCACCTGGTAGCCGTCGCCGTAGAGGGTGATCGGCTCACCCTTCAGCGTCTGGATGGCGAAGTGTGCCACCCACCCCTGGTCCTCGGTGCCATACTGGTGCGGCCCGTAGATGCAGCTCATCCGGAACACGGCGGCGCTGATGCCGAAGCTGCGGGCGTAGTCGAGCACGTACTGGTCGGCGCACCCCTTGGAGCAGCCGTAGGGACTCAGGAAATCAAGCGGTGTCCCCTCGCCGAAGCCGTAGCGCCTGAGCTCCGGGTCGAGCGGCTGGTAGCGGGTGCCGTTTTTGCGGATGCGGCACCCCTCGATGCCGCCATAGACCTTGTTGGTCGAGGTGAACAGCAGCGAGGGACGCTCCTTCGCGGTGCGGATCGCCTCCAAAAGGGCGAAGGTCCCCTGCCCGTTGATGGCGAAATCGGCGGCCGGGTTGTCGATGCTGGTGGTGACGGCGACCTGGGCGGCGAAGTGGAACACGTGGGAGCACTGGGCGATGGCGTCGTGCAGCGCCAGGTGGTTCCTGGTGTCCGCTATCCTAACCTCGAGCCGGTCGCCGCAGTTCTCCTTGAGCCAAAGGAGGTTCTCCTCCACGCCGGGGCGCGACAGGTTGTCGTAGACGATGACCCTTTTTCCCTCGCGGGTCAGGCGGTGCACCAGGTTGGTGCCGATGAAGCCGGCGCCGCCGGTGACCAGGATCGCCCTGTCCCCGGTTGCACCGATCTGCACCGGTGCCGCCGTCGCCACTTCCCCGACCTTTTTCAGGGCCGTCACCTTCCCCTCCTCGAGCAGGCGGTAGAGCAGCTTGGGTGTGCCGTCCGCCTTGCGAAAGCCGAAATAGTATTCACGCTCGTCCAGGTGGAACCGGTCCACCGCGGCCAGCCCCGGGTCCAGGTCGTCGGCGCCGTACCAGTACAGGCGCTGCGCCGGCGCCTCCAGGAACTCCAGGAAGACCCGGGCCTGCTTGAACTCGTCGTGCTGCCAGGTGGAGAAGCCCGCCTCGGTGACCCAGATCTCGCAGGGGGCGCCGTGTTCGTCGAGGATCTCACGCACCATCGCGATATTTCTCCCCCACCCCTTCCAGGTGTAGTCGAAGATGTCGGGGAAGCCGTGGATCCCCACCACGTCGATGTACTCCATCACCCCCAAGTCGAACATGCGGCAGAGCCAGTGCCCGTCGATGGGGCTCATCCCGCCGAGCACGGTCTTCTTGCCGCGCTTCCTGGCCCAGTAGGCCGCCGCCCCGATCATCTCGCCGAAGCCGGTCCAGTGCGGGTCCAGGGTCCAGTCCCATTCGCTTAAGTTGTTGGGCTCGTTCCAAAGTTCCACGTACTCGAAGTGCTCTCCGAAGGCGGTGATGAAGAGATCGATGAAATCGGCGTAATCCCTGCCCCTTTTCGGCGGGGAGGAGGTCTTCGGTTCGATGCCGATGGACGGCGGCGTGTAGAGCACGCAGGGAAGGAGCTCCACCTCGCGGGAAAGGCGCGGCACCAGCCAGTCGTACCACTCCCGCCCCTCGCTCGTGTACCAGTCGGCCCAGGAGATGCCGGTGCGCAACCGCTTCGCCCCGAGCTTCTTCATGTCGGCAAGGACCCGCTCCACCCGCTCCCGCTCGCCGGGACGGAACCATTCGACCATGCCGAACTTCTCCGGCAGCGACTCCACACCCGGCCGGCTCATAGTGTCAGTCCCCGTTGGGCCAGCTCAGCGTGCGCCTGGGCGACCCGGTCTATCGCCACCTCACCCTCCAGCCATCCCGCCAACTCCCTGAGCCCCTCCTCGAAGTTGACCCTGGGGACGTAGCCCAGCACCTCCCGGGCGCTGCTGATATCGGCGAAGCAGTGGCGGATGTCGCCGGCGCGGTAGCTGCCGGTGATCTCGGGCTCGACGGAGTCCATGTTGAGCACCTGGCAGAAGCGCTCCAGCACCTGCAGCACGGAGATGTTGGCGCCGCTTCCTATGTTGAAGAGCTGCTGTTTCTGCTGGTCCACCTCCAGCGCCAGCCGGCAGGCGGTGACCACGTCGTGCACGCTGACGAAATCGCGCTGCTGCCGACCGTCTTCGAAGATGCGCGGCGGGTTGCCGTTCATGAGCCGGGAGGCGAAGATGGCCAGCACCCCGGTGTAGGGGTTGGAAAGCGCCTGCCTGGTGCCATAGACGTTGAAAAAGCGCAGCGCGATCACCGGGATCCGGTAGCATCCCCCGACGATGAGCGCCATGCGTTCCTGGTCGTACTTTGAGAGGGCGTACACCGAGGCGAGCGACGGGGCTTTCTCTTCCGGTGTCGGGACCGGAATGAGCGGCTCGCGATCTCCAAGCAGCGGCTCCCAGTTCCCCACCTGCAACTGGCCTACCTCCCGTCTCACGTCGTCGTAGTACGCCCCGCTGCCGTCCCGGTAGCGTCCTTCCCCGTAGATACTCATGCTGGAGGCCACGATCAACTTGCGCTCACCGCGGACCTGCGCCATCGCCTCGAGCAGCACCGCCGTGCCGCAGTTGTTCACCGAGGTGTAGCGCTCGATCTCGTACATGCTCTGCCCTACCCCCACCATGGCGGCGAAGTGGAACACCGCCTCGGTGCCGGCCAGCGCCTTTTGCACCGCCGCCGGGTCACGCACGTCCCCCTTGATCAGCTCGACCTCCGGATCGAGGTACGCCGGGCGGCCGGCATCGGGGCCGTGAACCTGCGGCACCAGGCTGTCCAGCACGCGCACCCGGTAGCCGTGACGCAGCAGTTCGTCCGCCAGGTGGGAACCGATGAATCCGGCCCCACCCGTGATAAGAACGCTCCCTGACATAGGATCCTCCCTGAGGGGTGAGATATCTGCGGTAGCGGTCATCTAATTAGCAGCAAGTTAATAGATTCAAATTAACAAAACTCAATACTAACAGTGACGGTTTTTCTGTCAAACCACCTGCCGCAAAAAATCGCTCTTTCCCCCAGTAAGATGGCGGAGATGGGGCTCATCGCCTCCCCTCCCGCCCCGAGCAGTTGCGTCGCTGGCGACTTTCCAGCGACAGGAACCAAGGCACATGAAGACGGCGTGCCGCCGCTTCGGTTTTAAAATTCGCGGAGTGTGTTATTTTAAAGCGTGTTAATTTTTCAGGACACTCACGGCTCGGGAGGGGCGATGGCAGCGGTTCAGAGACGGATGCCGATCGGGGCGGAAATAACGACGCAAGGGGCGCATTTCCGGGTCTGGGCTCCCGGGCACCGGGAGGTGGAGGTGGTGCTCGAGGGTTCCCCCGAGTTGCAGGCGACCGGACTCGCCCCCGAGGAGGAAGGGTATTTTTCCGGGGTCTGCCGCGAGGCGCAGGTCGGCTCGCGTTACCGCTACCGCCTGGACGGCGGCGAGAGCTTCCCCGACCCGGCGTCCCGTTTCCAGCCCGAAGGCCCGCACGGCCCCTCCCAGGTGGTCGATCCCGCAAGCTTCGCCTGGAGCGACGAGGGGTGGCCGGGGGTGGAGCGCGAGGGGCACGTCATCTACGAGCTGCACCTGGGCACCTTCACCATGGAAGGGACCTGGCGGGCCGCCGAGGAGCAGCTCCCGGCGCTCAAGAATCTCGGCATAACGATGGTCGAGGTGATGCCGGTGGCGGACTTTCCCGGCAGGTTCGGCTGGGGGTACGACGGGGTCAACCACTTCGCCCCCACCCGGCTCTACGGCACGCCCGACGAAATGCGCAGCTTCGTTGACCGCGCCCATGGCCTTGGCCTGGGCGTCCTGCTGGACGTGGTCTACAACCACTTCGGCCCGGAGGGGAACTACCTGGCTCGCTTCTCCGAATACTATTACGGCGAGAACGAAAGCGACTGGGGCAAGGTGATGAATTTTGACGGCAGGCACAACGAAGCTGTGCGCGAGTTCTTCATCACCAACGCGGCCTACTGGATCGAGGAGTTCCACCTGGACGGCCTGCGCTTCGACGCCACCCACGCCATCATCGACAACTCGGAGATCCATATCCTGGGGGACATCACCAGCCGGGCCCGTGAACGCGCCGGCCAGCGCCGCCTGCTGCTGGTGGCCGAGAACGAGGACCAGGACTACCGCTGCCTGCGCCCCAGGGAGGAAGGGGGCTTCGGCATGGACGCGGTCTGGAACGACGACTTCCACCACAGCGCCCACGTCGCCCTCACCGGCTACCACGACGCCTACTACTCCGAATACTTCGGCTCCCCCCAGGAAATGATCTCCTGCGCCAAGTGGAGCTACCTGTACCAGGGGCAGTTCTACTTCTGGCAGGGGAAACTGCGCGGCTCCCCCACCATGGGGAACAACCCCAGCAGCTACATCAACTACATTCAGAACCACGACCAGATCGGCAACTCCGCCTGGGGCATCCGCATCGACCGGCTGACCAACCCGGCGGCACTAAGGGCCATGACCGCCGTGCTGTTCCTCATGCCCCAGACCCCCATGATCTTCCAGGGGCAGGAGTTCGCCGCCAGCGCGCCGTTCCTGTACTTCGCCGACTTAAGCCGGGAGACCTCGCAGCAGGTCCACGCCGGCCGCATCGAGTTCCTGAAGCAGTTCACCAACGTCGATTCCCCCGAGGTGATCGACACCATCGACAAGCCCTACGAACTGGAGACCTTCCAGCAGTCGCGCCTCGACCTGAGGGAGCGCGAGCGCCACGGCAAGGTCTACGCGCTCTACCGCGACCTGATCCGCCTGAGACGGGAGGACCCGGTCTTTAGCCGTGGCTACGCCTGCCACATCGAGGGGGCAGTACTCGGGGTTTCGGGCTTTCTGCTGCGCTACTTCCTTGACGAGGAACAGCGCCTGGTGCTGGTGAACCTCGGGCGTGAACAGCACCTGGTGCCGATCCCCGAGCCGATGCTGGCGCCCCCGCTGGGGCGCGCCTGGGAGGTACTCTGGAGCAGTGAACGGGTCGAGTACGGCGGTTCCGGCACAGCGAAGCTCGACACCGAGAAATTCTGGCGCCTGCAGGGATATGCAACGCTGGTACTGATTCCGGCGCCTAAGGGAGGGGACCAGTCATGACCACGGTGACCCGGGAATTCCATTTCGACCGCAACGACGAGGAAGTGAAGACACGGCAACTCCTGGAGCAGGAGTGGCTTTTGACCAACGGCCTTGGGGGGTACGCCTCGGGGACCGTCTGCGGCGCGCTGACCCGGCGCTACCACGGCCTGCTCATCGCCGCCTACCCCTCCCCCATGGGGCGCATCGTGATGCTGAACCGGCTCACCGAGGCGATCCGCTTTCCCGACGGGACCATGGTGCGCTTCGGCGGCGACCAGAAGGAGGCGGGGCTCGACTTCCACGGCATGGAGTACCTGACGGGATTTAGGCTCGAAGACGGCCTGCCGGTCTGGCGCTACGAGATCAACGGCACCGTGATCGAGAAGCAACTGGTCATGGTGCACCGGCAAAACACGGTGCACCTCATCTACCGCCTCATCTCCGGGGAGAAGATGGTGCGCCTGAAATTGCAGCCCTACCTGCAGTTCCGGCCCCACGACGCCTCGGTGGATCAGGTCTCCGACGATCCCTACATGTTCACCGCGGTGCAGAACCGCTACCAGATCTCCTCCGGCGCCAATTCGCCGCAGTTGCGCCTGGTGATCGACGGCCACAGGGGGAACTTCACCCTGGAGGAGAAACACAGTACCGACATCTTCTACGACGTCGAGAGCGCCCGTGGCTACGATTCTCTCGGGACGCTCTGGACCGCCGGCTACTTCGCGGTCGACCTCGGCATCGGCCAGGACGCGGCGCTCACCGCCTCGACGGAAACCTGGGAGACCATCGCGGCGCTCGCCCCGGCGGCCGCCCTGGAGATGGAGCGGGAGCGGCGCCGGCTGCTGTTGGCGGCTGCCGACCCGAGGGCGCGCCAGGGACTCCCCGCCGAACTGGTACTGGCCACCGACCAGTTCATCATCACCCCGGCCGGCCGCCACAAGGAAAGCGTGCGCGCCCACGCCATGGGGGACGAGGTCTGCACCGTGATCGCCGGCTACCACTGGTTCACCGACTGGGGGCGTGACACCATGATCTCGCTGGAGGGGCTCACCCTGGCCACGGGGCGCCACACCGAGGCGGGGTGGATCCTGCGCACCTTCGCCCACTACGTGAAGAACGGACTCATCCCCAACCTCTTCCCCGAGGGGCACAGCGAGGGGCTCTACCACACCGCCGACGCGAGCCTGTGGTTCTTCCACGCCCTGAACCGCTACCTGGAGTACACCAGCGACCGCGCCACGCTGCACATGATCATGCCCCAGATGCGCGAGATCATTGACCGGCACCTCGGCGGCACCAGCTTCGGCATCGGCGTCGATCCAAGCGACGGCCTCCTGAAGCAGGGGGCCGAGGGATACCAGCTCACCTGGATGGACGCCAAGGTCGGGGACTGGGTGGTGACGCCCCGGCGCGGCAAGGCGGTCGAGTTGAACGCGCTCTGGTACAACGCCCTGCGCCTGATGCAGCAGTGGACCGAGCAGTTGGGGGACGAACAGTACTCGCGCCAGTTGGGCGCCTACGCCGACCAGACCTACCGATCCTTCAACCAGCGCTTCTGGTATGGCGACGGCGGCTATCTCTACGACGTGGTGGACGGCGAACTCGGCGACGACAACGCCTGCCGCCCGAACCAGCTCTTCGCCATCTCGCTCCCCTACCCGGTCCTTGAGCGGGACCGCTGGCCCAACGTACTGGAAACGGTGCGCCAGCGGCTGCTGACGCCGGTCGGTCTGCGCACCCTCGCCCCCGGTCACCCCGACTACAAGCCGACCTACCACGGCGACCTCAGGGCCCGCGACGCCGCCTACCACCAGGGGACCGTCTGGCCCTGGCTCATCGGCACCTTCATCGACTCCTGGCTCAAGCTCCACCCGGACGATGTCGGCGCGGCGCGGACCTTCCTGGACGGCCTGGTGCAGCAGTTGAACCAGCAGTGCATCGGCTCCATCAGCGAGATCTTCGACGCCGAGCACCCCTACAACCCGAGGGGCTGCATCGCCCAGGCCTGGAGCGTGGCGGAGATGCTGCGCTGCTGGCTGAAGACCGCGCAGTAACGGCGGGATGCGGATCTTCCAGATCACGGCGCTTCTGACCACGCTCACCGCGGCCTTCGCCTAGGTCCTCGATGAAATCCAGAAAATGGAAGACCGTGAATACGGCAACATGGCCGACGTCATGAAGTCCTTCGGGAAAGAGCGTGGCGGTGAGGAATCCGGAGAATCCGGAAAATCGGGCAGGTCTAAACAACAAGCAGGCGGGCAGGCAGGCCAGAGCAAATCACACAGCAGGGCACATCACTAACAGGCAATGGCCCCCTCCCGCAAGGGAGGGGGCTTTTCTTTTGTGCCGCTACTTGGTGATCAGGTCATTCTTCACTTCCCTTACTCCCTTCACACCGCGGGCGATGTCACCGGCCTTCCTGGCATTCACTGCCGAGTCGACGAACCCGCTCAACTGCACCACACCCTGGTAGGTGGTCACGTTGATCTGGAAGGTCTTCAGCGCCAGTTCGTCGAAGATGGCGGCTTTGACACGGGTGGTGATGACAGAGTCATCGACGTACTCCCCGGCCGTTTCATGTTTCGTGGTGTGGGTGTGGCTGCACCCGGCCAAGGAGGTGAGCAGGCAAGCGCTGATAAGGACCGTGACGATGCGTTTTGCTTTTCCCATGACGATCTCCTTTCTCGCGGAATTTTGGTGCTTCGAAGCCGATTAAGGATAGCCAATCAAAGGAGAGAGTCAAGAATCGGGACCGGCTTGATTTGAATAATTCGACGAGGATTCTATACTTGGCGGGGTGAATCGAGGGGGGGAGCCAACACGGTCACTGGAGGTGATCTATGAAGCAGATACTGCTGATCCTGTTTTTCCTGCTGGCTGTCGGGACAGAGCGGGCAGTGGCGTTGGACGCGTCCATCTGCAATCCGGGCTCGGACATCGTCTACTATCCCAACGGCGATCTCAGGTCGTGCAACTTGAAAGACATCACTCTCTTGAGCGGTGTGACCTGCAACCTCCTCTCGACTGCGGAATTCTATGAGCTAGGGATGCTGAAAAGCTGCATCACCAAGAACTTTTTCTATTACGATGGGCTGGCCTGCAACGAGTACGGCCTGATCAGCTTCTACCCTTCCGGCAAGCTGGAAAGTTGCGTCCTGGCCACGCGGGTCGAGGTGGACGGCAAGACCTGCGTCGAGCAGCAGCCCATCGCGCTGTTCGAAACCGGCAGGTTGAAGTCGTGCGCCACCCCGCGCTAGGATGCACCCGCCAGCCGGCGCATGACGAGCTTCATGTCCTCCCATACGTGGCGTTTCAGCCCCTCGTCCTCCAGCAGGAGCTCGGGGTGCAGGGTCGGCATCACCGCCCTCCCCCCAACGTCTTGCCATTGGCCACGCACCCGCTCCAGGGAAGCTTTCCCGCCAAGGACCAGGCGGGTCGCCTCCTCACCCAGCGTAACCACCACCTCCGGTGCCACGGCATCGAGCCTTTGGGCGACGCCGCGCGCCATGGCGTCGGCGTCGGCGCCGGCATCGAAGCTCAGCAGGCAGACCTGGTCGGTGCTCAATTTCATCGCGCCGATGATCTTTGCCAAAAGGTCCCCGGCCGCTCCGGTGTACCCGGGGCCCGTCATCAGGAAGAGCAGGCGTGCCCGCGGGTCGCCGTCCTGGCGGCACGGCGGCTCCTCGCCTGACGCGGCGGATACCGGCGGTCCGGCGGGTCCGGCGGATACGATGGGCTCGGCGGGCTCAGCAGTCGGACCCGCGGCGGCCGCAACCGCGGGAGCGGCGGTCGGCCCGGAAACAGCTGCCGCCAACGGTGGGACCGTGCTGGGCCCGCAGCCGTAGGCAAGCTCATCGACGCCGCTGTCGGCCAGGTCCACCAGGTACCCCTTCAGCGAGCGCAACAACAGCTCCCGCTCCTCCATCTCCGCCATCCCAAACCCCTTTACATTTCCGGTTTCATTAACTATGCTCGAAAGCATGCCGCTTTTACTGCTCGTCACATCCCTGCTGGTTTTGGCGCTCCCCGAACAGGCCCTCGCCTGGGGCGCCGGTGTGCACCTTCAGCTCGGCATGAACGTGCTGAACAATCTCGACGCGCTCAAACCTGCCGTCGCCGCCATCATCGCGGCACATCCCTACGACTTCCTCTACGGCACCATCGCCGCCGACATCACCCTGGGCAAGAAGTTCACCCACTACCTGCAGCACTGCCATCGCTGGCGCATCGGGCACCGTGTCCTGGACAAGGCGGGCGATCCCGCGCAGCAGGCCTGCGCCTACGGGTACCTCTCCCACCTGGCCGCCGACTGCATCGCTCACAACTACTATGTCCCCTACAAGGTGATGCGCAGCTTCTCGTCGCTCACCTTGAAACACGCCTACTGGGAGATGCGCTTCGAGAACTACGTGGAAAAGGAGATCTGGGAGACCGCGAAGAAGGTTTCGCTGGAACACTTCAGCAGCAACGACCAGTTGCTGCGCAAGGTCCTCTCGGACACCATCTTCTCCTTCGGCACCAACAAGAAGATCTTCAACTCCATCCTGCTGGTGAGCCGCCTGGAGAAATGGCAGAGCATCCTGCAGACCCTGTCCGACACCTCGCGCTACGCCCTGGAGGAAAACGACCGGGATGAGTACATGCAGCTGGCCCAGGAAGCGGTCTTCGACTTCCTGAACAACGACGAATCCTCCCGCTTCTTCCACGCCGATCCGACCGGCGAGCGGGCACTGGCGGCGGCGGAAGCGGTGCGCAAGAACCTGAGGCTCTTGTACCGCACCGGAAAGATAACAAAACCCCAGGCCTACGCCGAGCTCGACGAATTGAAGCTGAAACTGAAGGAAGCGATCTGCGAGCCGGAACTGCTGCTGCAGATTCTGTCGAAGTAGCGCATCTCTTTAACCCACCTTAGCAACAGGTTCGATGCTCCTGCAAAAAGGCGTGGGCGAATGATTATTCGCCCCTACAGCGATGCCGCTCCCTGCTAGGACGTCTTCCGGTCGCCCGCGCCCCGCTTTTCCCCGCGCAACGTCGCCACGTTTTCCAGGATCACCCCCGCCAGTTCCTCTTTCCCCATCATGGGGAGTTCCTCGACGCGACCGTCGCTGAACAAGAGCTTGGCGATGTTGGTGTCCACGTTGAAACCCGCGCCTTCCTGGGAGACGTCGTTGGCCACCACCAGATCCAGGTTCTTCCCCTTGAGCTTCGCCCCCGCGTTCTGGACCAGGTCCTGCGTCTCGGCGGCGAAACCGACCAGGATCCGCTCCCCCTTGTCGGCGCCGAGCTCCGCCAGGATGTCCGGGTTCTTCTCCAGTTCGATGGTGAGGCTTTCCTGGCTCTTCTTGACCTTCTCGCCGGCACGCGTCTTGGGCCGGTAATCCGCCACCGCGGCCGCCTTGATGACGACATCGATCCGGGGCAGGCACCCCTGCACCGCGGCCCGCATCTCCTGCGCGCTCCGCACCCGGATCACCTCCACGCCGAGCGGCGGGGCGAGGCAGCTCGGGCCGGTCACCAGCGTCACCTCCGCCCCCCTCAGGCGCGCCTGGCGCGCTATGGCGTACCCCATCTTGCCGGAGGAGTGGTTGCTGATGTAGCGCACGGGGTCGATCTCCTCGAGGGTCGGACCCGCGGTGACCAGGATCCTCTCCCCAGCCAGGCGCTTGGGGGTCAGGGCCGCCATGGCCTCCTCGAAGATCACCTCGGGCGCCTGCAGCTTCCCCTCCCCTTCATAGCCGCAGGCGAGCATGCCGCAGGCGGGGGCGACGAAGAGGTACCCGTGGGCCTTCAGGCGCGCCTCGTTCTCCCGGTAGATCGTGTTGCGGTACATGTTGACGTTCATGGCGGGGGCGATCAGGACCGGCGCCCTGGTCGCCATGACCGTGGTCGTCAAGAGGTCGTCGGCGATGCCGTTGGCCAGCTTGCCGATGCAGTTGGCCGTGGCCGGGGCGATGATATAGAGGTCGGCGCGGTCGGCGAGGGCGATGTGCCCGATCTTCTCCTCGGAAATCAGGTTGAAGAGTTCCAGGTGCACCGGGTTTTGGGACAGGGTCTGGAAGGTGAGCGGCGTCACGAATTCGGTGGCTGACTTGGTCATCACCACGTGCACGCTGGCGCCGGCCTTCACCAGCAGGCGCAACAACTCCACCGCCTTGTAGACGGCGATGCCGCCGGTCACCCCGAGAACGATCTCCTTGCCTTTCAGCATGTGCTCCCCCTACTCGTTGAGGTACGGGTTGAAGCTCCGCTCCTGACCGATGGTGCTGGAGGGGCCGTGGCCGGGCCAGACAACGGTGTCGTCGGGGAGCGGCATGAGCTTGGTCTTGATGGACTGGATCAGCTGGTCGTGGCTGCCGCCGGGGAGGTCGGTACGGCCGACCGAGTCGGCGAACAGGGTATCGCCGGTGATGACCAGCTTCTCGTTGGCCAGGTAGAGGCAGCATCCGCCCTGGGTGTGCCCCGGGGTGTGCAGCACCTCGATCACCCGCCGCCCGAGCTCCAGCTTCATGCCGTCGGTCAGGAAGGCATCCGGCGCCGGCGAGTTCTCCACGGTCAGCCCGTACTTTTGGGCGGAACGGGAGGCGTTCAGGAGGAAGGGAACGTCCTCCTTGTGGGCCAGAAGCTGCGCGCCCGTCTTCTCCTTCAAGGTACGGTTGCAGCCCATGTGGTCGAAGTGGCCGTGGGTGTTGACGATGTACTTCACCTTGATGCCGAAATGGTTCACCGCTGCGAGGATCATCTCGCAGTCGGCGCCGGGATCGACCACCATACCCTCGTTACTCTGCTTGTCACCGAGGATGAAGCAATTCACCCCAAGCGGGCCCACCACTATGGTCTCAAATAACATGGCAATTCCTCCGTGCTGGAAGCCCCTGGTGCGCGGCGGGGGCTCTCCGGTAGATGCGGTCTGCCGTCACTTTTTCAGGACGGCGAAGGGGTTGTTGCTGAAGGCCTTGCGCCCCTGGTCACCACCGCGCTGGTCCTGGCGCGGCCTTTCCGGCGCGGGCCTTGCGGGCTCGTTGGCTGGCGGAGCCGGGGCGGGCACCGTTTCCGGTAGCAACTCCGAAGGCTCCAGGCACTCCGCGTAGCTCTCGAGGGGGGCCGAATCCGTGGGACGCTCCCCTCCCGCTTGCTCCGAGAGCGGCTTCTCCTTGAAGAAGTAGCGGTCATAGAGGCGGTGGTACGAGGTCCAGCGCGACGGGTTGTCCGGTTCCTTGCGGATGTGGGTCCTGATGCCGTTGATCTTGGAGTCGAGGTCGTCCAGGTAGTTGAGGATGGTCGCCTCCAGCGTCTTGGGGCGCTTGGGGGAGCCGTATTCGTACTGGCCGTGGTGCGACAGGATCATGTGCTTTAGGAGCATGGCGAGCTCGACCGGGAAGCCCGGGAGCAGCGCGATCCGCTCCTGCAGCATCTCCACGCCGATGGTGATATGGCCGAGGAGCTTTCCCTCGTCGGAGTAGTCGAAGCAGCGCAGGTAGGTCATCTCGCGCACCTTGCCGATGTCGTGCAGGAGCGCCCCGGTCACCAGCAGGTCGCGGTTTAGCCCCTGGTAGAGCGGCACCATGGCGTCGACCAGCTTTGCCACGGCGAGCGAGTGCTCCAGGAGCCCTCCCAGGTAGACGTGGTGCATCCCCTTGGCGGCCGGCGCCGTGCGGTACTGGGCCATGAGCTCCGGGTCCTCGAAGAAGCAGCGCAGAAGCCGCGCCAGGTCGGGGTCGGTGAGGCTCGCCACCAGGGCGTGCAGCTCGCCGACCATGGCGCTGATGTCGCTATCGGTCTCGGGAAGGAAGTCGGCGAGTGCGACCGACTCCTCGGGGACCCGTTTCAGCTCGGACACGATCAGCTGCATCTTGCCGAGGTAAACGCTCGCCTTACCCTTCACCGCGAGAAAATCGTTGCGGTCGAAGAGGGCGCCGACCTGGTCGGCGTTGTCCCAGACCTTGGCGTCCACCTCCCCCGTCTTGTCCATCAGCTTCAGGGTGAGGTACGGCTTGCCGTTCTTGGCCATGGCGACGATCTTCTCCTTGACCAGGAAGACCGCTTCGATGACGTCACGGTCCTTTATTTCGGCAACGGTTTTTTTCAAAATACACTCCTTGTAATGAAAGCCCCGTTCTGGGGCAGTCGGCTCCGTATTTTTTCCTTGCGAAATGTCGTTAAAACTTTCGGTGTCAGCCCCGGAGTCCCTGTCCGCTCTTCGCGGGCCTCCCGCGTTCTTCGCTACACGCTCTCAAGGCCGCGACCCCGCGGCGATCCTGGCCGCGATGGCGTCGGCGACGCGGATGCCGTCGAGGGCGGCGCTCATGATCCCCCCGGCATACCCCGCGCCCTCCCCGGTCGGGTAGAGCCCCCGATGGCTCAGGGACTGCAGGTCCGCCCCCCTGACGATGCGCAAGGGAGCGGAGGTCCGGGTCTCGACCCCGGTCAGGGTCGCCTCGGCGCTGACGAAGCCGCGCATCCTGCGGTCGAAGTGCTCGATCCCCTCCTTAAGGGTCGCGGCTACCGGCGCCGGCAGCAGCGAGGCGAGGTCGTACTCGGTCACCCCGGGGCGGTAGCTGGAGAGGATGCGCCCTCCCCCTCGCCCGATGAAGTCGAGCAGGCTCTGGGCCGGCGCCCGGTAGCTTCCCCCCCCCGCGGCGAAGGCCCGGCGCTCCAGCTCGCGCTGGAATTCGACACCCGCCAGCGGCGAGTCACCCGCGAAGTCGGCCGGACCAACCGTGGCCACCAGGGCGCTGTTGGCGTAGGGGCCGTTACGGCGGTAGCCGCTCATGCCGTTCACCACCACCCCGCCCGCCTCAGAGGCGGCCGCCACGACCACCCCGCCGGGGCACATGCAGAAGGAGTAGGCGGAACGCCCGGTCGTCTCGTTGTTGTAGGTCTGCGCGTACTCGGCCGGCGGCAGCGAGGGATGCGCGTTGCGGCCGTACTGGATCTCGTTGATCAGGGCCTGCGGGTGCTCCACCCGGAGTCCCACCGCGAACGGCTTTGGCTCCAGGGCCACTCCCAGCCGGTGCAAAAGCGAATAGGTGTCGCGCGCGCTGTGCCCGGGCGCCAGCACCAGGGAGTCGCAGGGCTCCTCGTCGGCGTCGTTCACCATCACGGCGTTCACCCCACCCTGGCCGATCCCGATCCCGGTCAGCCGGCTTTCGAAGCCGACCCGGAAGCCGCTCTCGATCAGGCGCTCCCGCATGCCGCGCACCACCGCGCGCAGCCGGTCGGTGCCGATGTGGGGCTTGGCCGCATAGAGGATCTCGGGGGGCGCGCCGAACTCGACCAGGCGCTCCAGCACCCAGCCGCAATTGGGATCCTTGACCCTGGTGGTGAGCTTGCCGTCGGAGAAGGTCCCGGCACCCCCCTCGCCGAACTGCACGTTGCTCTGCTCGCAAAGCTCGCCCAGGCGCCAAAAGCGCGACACGTCCGAGGCGCGCCGGTCCACGTCGCGGCCACGCTCCAGGATGCGCGCCGTGAGGCCGTACTGCGCGAGCCGCAGCGCCGCGAAGAGCCCGGCCGGCCCCATGCCGACGATGACGGTGCGCTCCGGGGAGGCGAGCTTCGGGAAACGCGCAGGCGCGCCGGCCTCGACCCGCGCGACGTCGCCGTATGGGCGGACCCGCGACTCGTCCCGGAGCGTCACCTGTACCGTGTACACCAGCTTGATGGCGCCCTTTTTCCTGGCGTCCACCCCCTTTCGGACCAGGGTGAGCGCCGAGATCTCAGATTCGCGCACGCCCAGCTTGGCAGCGGCCAGCGGGCGTAGCGCACTCTCCTCCACCCCCGGGCTCAGGGTGAGGTTACGTAGCAGAAATGGCATGGGGTGTCCGTCAGGCGGCGCCGGTGCCGCGCCGTTTTCTTTCCAGGAGCTGTTCGACAATGATGACGATGTCCAGCGGTGGGGTGGATTTAGGAATGTGCACCTTGGCGCCCATCTCGGGAATGGGGTGCTCGTGCGGGGCGCCCTGGAACATGGAGGTCAGCAGGATGATGATCGGGTCCGGCTCCTTGGCCAGGCGCCCGATCTCCAGTGATGCGCTCACCCCTCCCATCCGGGGCATGACCAGGTCGAGAATCACCGCATCGAAGGTCTCGGCGGCGTACGCCTCGACCCCGAGGACGCCGTCCGCCGCGGTCACTACGGAGAAGCCCGCGCCCGTGAAGGCGTCGGACATCACCTTCAGGAAGAACTTGTCGTCGTCTACCAGGAGGATCTTGCCCCTGTTCTCTGCTGTCATCTCGACCTCAAGGCATGATGGAATGCGACATCATACAAAAATGCGGCCGAAATGAAAAGTGAAAACCGCCCCTTACCTCGGCGCGTTGAGCGGCAGGCGCACCGCGAAGGTGGTGCCGCTTGGGTCGCTTTTCTCCACCTCGATCTTGCCGCGATACGTCTTGACGATGCGCAGCACCACCGAGAGGCCGAGGCCGGTGCCGCGGCTGTTGGTGGTGAAGAAGGGATCGAAGATGTTGGGGAGGTTCTCCGGCGGGATGCCAGGGCCGGTGTCGGAGACCCTCAGGTTGATGTAATCCTGGTCCTGGTCCAGCTCGACGGTCAGGGTCCCCTCCTCGGGCATGACGTGGATGGAGTTTAGGAACAGGTTGGTGAAGATCTGCTCTATCTCCATCGGGTCGGCCTTGATCGCGGGAGGGATGTTCCTGTAGTCGCGCACCACCTTGATCCGTTTCTGGCGCAGCTGCGGCGTGAAGGCCTCCAGGGTGTGCTCCAGGATGCGGTCCATGCGCACCTCGCTGATCTCGAACCTTGGGCGTTTGGAGGCGTCCAGGAGTTTGCCGAGGATGTTGTCGATCCGGTCCACCTCCTTCAGGATCTTCTCCACGTACTCCTGGCGCTCCGGCTCGTCCAGCCCCCCCTTGATGAGCTGCACGAAGAGCGCGATCGAGTTGAGCGGGTTGCGGATCTCGTGCGCCATGCCGGCGGAAAGGTAGCCAAGCGAGGCGAGCTTCTCCGACTGCACCACCTCGGCCTGGGCGCGGGACAGTGCCTCGCTCTTCTCCTGCACCCGGGCCTCCAGCTCGCGGTTCCAGTCCGCGATCTCGGCCAGAAGCCTCTCGCGCTCGCTCAAAAGGGCCTTGTTCTGCAGCTCGATGCCGCGCAGCTTCAGGACGCTCTCGATCCTTTCCACGAGGTCCTGGTTGTTGAACGGCTTGAGGATGTAGTCGGAGGCGCCGGCCTTCATCAGCTCGACGGCGATCTCCTCGCTCCCCTTGCCGGTGAACATGATCACGTAGGTGTCGGGGTAGAGCCTCTTGATCTCCTTGAGCGCGGTGAGGCCGTCCATGTTGGGCATCATGTAGTCCAAAAGGACCAGCTCGGGGCGCTCGACCTCGATGGTCGCCAACCCCTCCTGCGCGCTCAGGGCGGTGAAGACTTGGTAGCCGCGGTTTTTCAGGATGATGCCGGTGAGATCGAGGATGACCTTCTCGTCATCGACGATCAACACGCGACCGCGCGGCTCTTTATCCGTGGTGGTCATGTCGGGGGCTGCTCCTTCCAATTAAGATCGCAGTCGTCAAAAAAAAGGGGCAGCGAACGCTGCCCCGCATGGATGTATGCCGCTGCCGTCAGGGGAGCCTGACGGTGACTACCGGACAATGGGCCTTTCGCACCACGCGCTCGGCGGTGGAGCCGAACAGCAGGTGATCGATGCCGCTTCTCCCCTGGGTCCCCAAAACGATGCAGGAAGAGCGGTCCGCTTCCGCACGCCTCAGGATCTCCTCCCAGGGCACGCCGGTCACGATGGCCGTCTCGTAGTTGTTGAAACCGGACACGTTGTTGGTCACGAAGGTCGCCATCATCTTCTGCGCCCCCTCCTCGATCTCCTTCTCCAGGTTCTCGAAGGAGACGTGCGGGACGTAGAAGCCGCGCAGGTCCACCGGCTCGTTGATGACGTGGATAATGGTCAACCGGCTGTTGAACTGCTTGGCCAGGGTGAGCGCGTACTCGAAGGCGTGGTCGGAGTTCTCGGAGAAATCGGTGGCGAAGAGAATCTTGTCGAAGTTTGGCATCTGCTCCCCCGCTGTGCTGCGAGTTGGTGGCGTCGGGCCCGGCTCCGCGCCTTGGGTCAGTGGCTCGTTTCCTTGAAGATCTTTTTCAGGATCGACTTCAACTCGTCGATTTTCACCGGCTTGTTGATGTACTCGAAGGCGCCCAGGTTCATGGCCTCGATGTAGGACTCGACGCCGCCGTAGGCGGTTATCATGATCACGTTGCTCGACGGGTAGCTGCGGTTCAGCTCTTTCAAGAAGGTGATGCCGTTCATCTCCGGCATGTTGATGTCGGTGACGATCAGGTTCACCTCCTGCTCGCGCAGGTAGTTGAGCGCCTCGAATCCGTTTGCCACACTGTCTACCAGGAAACCTTCCTTGGCCAGCAACCGGGAGAGGCCGATGCGCGCATTCTCCTCGTCGTCTACTACCAGTATTCGCTTCGGCTGCTTTGGCAAGATCGGCTCCAGATTCTTATTAAAAACTGCAGGAATGATTCTAACACTGCGAGTAGATGTGTCAAGCGCGGTTGCGCGCCAGGCGCGCGATTATCTCGCGAAGGTCTAACTCCGCGTACGGCAACGCTTGCTGCGATTGAGAGGATTGGACCACGTCCGGACCTGGCGGCGTCGGCGTTCTCACGGTTCCCATTAAAGGGTCATGCCCTCGGGGAAGAAGTCGCCCCGTTCACGACGGTCGCAGCCGTCACGGCGCCGCCTGGTCACCCTTTAGTTCCACGTGGGCCGGCTTGCCCGCCTCGCCCAAGGGCTTGAGCGGACGCCCGTTGAACTCGGCCTCGACGGCACCGCCGTCGCCCAGGTCCAGGGCGAAGGAGCGCTGCCCCTTCCACTCGATGAGGTCGCCCGCCTTGAGGTCGTAGCGCTGGGTGATGCTGTCGTCGATGGTGATACTGAGCCAGCTGTCGCGGTTGAAGCGCAGTTTCAGCACGACGCCGGCTTGTTTGCCGGCGGGTGTCGACGGGGCGTTCGCGGTCCCGGCCGGCAGCGGGGCGGCGGCCTCGTTGCGCGCGCTGCTCATCGGCTTTTGCACGGGCTGTGCCGCCGGTGCCGGCGCCGGCGGGGCGGCGGGGGCCGGAGCGCTCGGGGGGGGCTGCACCCGGGGCGGCTCTCCCTCGGTGAAAAAGAGTGCCGCCACCACTACGGCGCCCAGAAGCAGCGCCGGGACGATCCAGCGGCCGGGGGCGCGGATCTTGGCCCGCTCCAGGGTATCGATCCCGGTCTGCGGCGCCATCCCCTGCGCCTGCGGAGCGTGCGCCGCACGCGGGGCGCTCGCTTCGGGCTGGGCTCCGGAAGGCGGGGTGAGTCCTCTCTCGTAGCGCGCCACCACCTCGTCCCCGGAAAGGGAGAGGAAGCCGGCGTAGAGCCTCAGAAAGCCCTTGATGTAGGCGGCGTTGGGGAGCTTTTGGAACTCCCCCTGCTCGATGGCGGCAAGGTAGTTCTTGCCGATCTTGGTGACGCGCGACGCCTCTTCCAGCTGGAGCCCCTTCGCCTCACGGACACGGCGCAGGTACTCCCCAACCGGTACTTCCTCGCCGCTTTCAACCTCTGGCTCAGCCACGTTACCTCACCTTGAGCAGGTCCAGGTACTCCCTGGAGAGCTGCCCCATTTCGGAATCGGGGGAGATCCGCACCACTTCCTGGAAGGCGCTCTTGGCCGCTTCGGCGTCCTTCAACTTCATCTGCGCAAGCCCCATGTGGTAGTAGGCGCTCGCGTAGGAACGGTTCAGGCGCAGGGCCTTTTGGTACTCGTCGACGGCGAGCTCGGTCTTGTCCATGGCGAAGTAGACCCGGCCGAGGTTCAACCTGGTGCGCGGATCGTTGCCGTTTTTGGCGACCAGGCCGCGCAGCACCGCGAGCGCCTGCTGGTAGTCCCCCTTGCCCAGGTAGGCGAGCCCGAGGTTCCCCGCCGCGTTGTCCTGCCCGGCATAGAAGAGGTCCTCCTGCACCACCTTGAACTGGGCGATGGCGTCGTCCCAGCGCTTCATCTCCAGGTAGTTCACCCCGAGGTTGTTGCGTGCCTCGGAGTAGTTCTCCCTTTGATCAAGCGCCTTCAGGTACTTGGCCTCCGCGAGCTCGTAGCGACCCTTGCGGAAGTAGGTGAGCCCCAGCAGGTTGAGCAGTTCGGGGTCTTTTGGGGTGAGCTTCTCGGCCTCGGTCAGCTCCTGGAGGGCGCCGGTGAAGTTGTTTTCGGCAAAGAAGGACTGCCCCATCTGGTAGTGGTAGATGGACTTGTTCTTCTCAGCCTGGCTCAAGGCACATCCCGAGGCAAGCAGGAGGAGGGCAACCAACATGAAGGTTCTGGGACGGATCATAAACCTCACGGGATACTGGGGGAAATGCACCAGCAAAAATTAACAGATATGATGATCATTGTCAATGAGGAGCCTCTTACCGGACGCAATGCCGGCGCGGTGTTACAGCTCCCCCACCCCCTGGAAATGGGTCATGTTCTTGAAGCTGCGGTAGCGGGCCTCGATCTCGGGGTAGGTCAGGGTCTTCAGGCGGTCCAGGCTGAAGGCCTCGACGTTGAAGGAAGCCATGACCGAACCGAAGATGATCGCCTGGCGCACCCCCTCCTCGGAGAGGTTGCCGGTGTTGGCGAGATACCCCATGAAACCGCCGGCGAAGGTGTCCCCGGCGCCGGTCGGATCGAAGACCTCCTCCAGCGGATAGGCGGGAGCCGCGAACACGGAGTGGCCGTTGAACATGAGCACGCCGTATTCGCCGCGCTTCACGATCAGGTTCTTCACCCCGAGGGCGATGATGGCGCGGGCCGCCTTGACCAGGTTCACCTCGCCGGAGAGCTGGCGCGCCTCGCCCTCGTTGATGATCAGGAAGTCGACCCGGCTGATCACCTTCTTGAGCGCCTCCAGCTTGGAGGAGATCCAGAAGTTCATGGTGTCGCAGGCGACCACGCGCGGCTGCTTCACCTGGTTCAGCACCTCCATCTGCAGCTCGGGATCGATGTTGGCCAGGATCAGGTACTGCGCGTCGGCCCACGACTCGGGGATCACGGGCTTGAAGCTCTCGAAGACGTTGAGGTGGGTCTCCAGGGTCTGCGCCTCGTTCAGGTCGTAGCCGTAGCGCCCCTTCCAGTGGAAGGTCTGGCCGGGAACCCGGGACAGCCCGGTGAGGTCGATGTTTCTCGAGGTGAGGAAGCGGGTGTGCTCCTCGGGGAAGTCCTCCCCGACCACCGCGACCAGGTTGACGTCGGTGAAGAAGCTGGCCGAGGTGGAGAAGTAGGTGGCCGAGCCGCCAAGGACACGGTCCCTCTCCCCGAAGGGGGTCTGCACAGAATCAAGCGCGACGGATCCAACGACAAGTATGCTCATGAAGCCTCCGGTGTGCTGCGGGATCAGGGTTGGTTAGAGCTTCCAGATGAAACCGGCGCCCACCGCTTCGAGCGGGGGCGCCGGGACAGGCGTTACAGGTATTTGCCGAGGATCAGCTCCAGGTTCTCGCGGGTCTCGACCGGGATCACCGAGGTGTCGCTGATCACCGCGTACTTGAGGGCGTCGCCGCAGGCGCAGCCGCGGCCGGCGGCGACCTGGGCCACGGCCTGGCGGATGATCTTTTTCGCCGTGGCGACGTTGTTCTTGATGATCTCGATGATCGCCTCCACCGAGACGTCGTCGTGGGACTCGTGCCAGCAATCGTAGTCGGTGGAGAGGGCGATGACCCCGTAGCAGATCTCGGCCTCCCGGGCCAGCTTCGCCTCGGTGAGGTTGGTCATGCCGATGATGGAGGCGCCGAAGGAGCGGTACAGGTGGCTCTCGGCGCGGGTTGAGAAGGCGGGCCCCTCCATGCAGACGTAGCACCCACCTTTGTGCACGGTGGCGCCCACCTCGCCCGCCGACCGGTACAGGATCTCGGATAGTTCCCCGCAGACCGGATCGGCGAACTGGACGTGGCCGACCACGCCGTTGCCGAAGAAGGTGTCCTTCCTGAAGCCCCGGGTACGGTCGATGAACTGGTCCGGCACCACGATATGCCCCGGGACGATCTCCTCCTTGAGACTTCCCACCGCCGACACCGAGATGATCCGGGTGACCCCGAGCTTCTTCATGCCGTAGACGTTGGCGCGGTAGTTCACCTCGCTGGGGGTGAAGCGGTGTCCCTTGCCGTGGCGCGGCAGGAAGACCATCCGCACGCCGTCCAGCGTCCCGGTGACGTACTCGTCGCTGGGGCGGCCGAAGGGGGTGTCCACGGTCACCTGGGTCACCCCGGTCATCCCCTCCATCTCGTACAGGCCGCTGCCGCCGATTACCCCGATTACCTCGTTAGCCATACGCTACCTCCAGCGTCATTGAATTATTAACTACGGTTCGTGCCGCCGCGCTATCCCCGCGCGGCTACCCTTGCTGCCGCACCTGGTCCAGCTTCCCCTTCAACTGCCCGCAGGCTGCGGAGATGTCCCCCCCGCGGCTGGAGCGGGTGATCACGGTGACGTGCTTGTCCAGCAGGTACTTGTGGAAGCGGTCGATGGTCTCCTGGGTCGGGCTCTTGAAGCCGCAGCCGTCGTGCTCGTTGAACGGGATCAGGTTCACCTTGGACGGGATGTTGCTGATCAGGCGCACCAGGCGCTTGGCGTCGTCCAGGGTGTCGTTCAGGTCGCGGATCATGACGTACTCGATGGTGATCCAGCGCCGCGAAGGGAGCGGGAACGCCTTGCACGCCGCCAGGAGCTCCTTCAGTGGATACGCCCGGTTCACGGGCATGATCTGGTCCCGCACCTCGTCCGTGGTCGCGTTCAGCGAGACCGCGAGGTTCACGGTGCAGCCGCGCCCCAGTTCCGCCATCTCGGGGACCAGCCCCGACGTGGAGACGGTCACCTTGCGGGTGGAGAACTGGAAGCCGTCCGGGTCGGTGAGGATGTTCACCGCCGGGATCACGCCCCCGAGGTTGGCCAGAGGCTCCCCCATCCCCATGAAGACGATGTTGTTCACCGGGTGCTCGCGCTTCACCGCGCAGACCTGGTTCACGATCTCGGCCGTGGTCAGGTTGCGCGACAGGCCGAAGGTGCCGGTCAGGCAGAAGGCGCACTTCATGGCGCAGCCGACCTGGCTGGAGATGCAGAGCGTGTTCCGCCCCTCGTCGGGGATGAGGACGCTCTCGACGGCGGCACCGTCCCGCAGCCGGAACAGGTACTTCCTGGTGCCGTCTTCGGAGGCCTCCACGGCCTCGGGAAGGAGGTTGCTGATCTCGGCCCGTTCCTTGAGCACCGAACGGAATTCCTTGGAGACGTTGGTCATCTCGTCGAAATCCATGGCATCCATCTGGTAGAGCCACTTGAAGATCTGCTTGGCGCGGAAACGCTCCTTGCCGAGGCCGGAGATGTAGGCCTCCAGCCCGGAGAGGGTCAAATTCTTTATATCGGTCTTTTCCATGCTTTCCGGATACTAAAAAAGCCCTTCTCGCGAAGGGCTCTTGATCTGCCTGAACCTGCTTCGGATTAAACCAGTTCCAGCTGATTGAAGAAATAGGGAATCTCGTAGGAAGCGGACTCCGGGGAGTCGGAACCGTGAACGGTGTTCTCCTCGATGCTCACGCCCAGTTCCTTGCGGATGGTGCCCGCCTCGGCGTTGGCCGGGTTGGTGGCGCCCATCAGGCCGCGCCAGTCGGCGATGGCGTTTTCCTTCTCCAGCACCAGCGCGATGACCGGGCCGCGGGACATGAAGGTGCAGAGGTCGCCGAAGAACGGACGCTCTTTGTGCACGTAGTAGAAGCCTTCGGCCTGTGCCCTGGAGAGAAGGATTTTCTTCATGCCGACGATCTTGAAGCCGCCCGCCTCGATCATGGCGAGTACCTTGCCGGTGACGTTCCGCTCGACCGCATCAGGCTTTATGATGGCAAATGTTCTTTCCATTGTTTCCTCCGAAATCAATTATAGTTGACGACCCTTCTAATTAGCATTCCGGTCCGCCCGTTGTCAAGGCAAATGGCCGGATAGAGAGACAAAAAAAGCCCACAGATGGATCTGTGGGCTTCGTGAAACAGGGAGGCCCTGTTTCAGCTTACTTCTTCTCAGCCGGAGCGGCCGGAGCAGCAGGAGCAGCTTCCGGAGCTTTAGCGGAGGACATCGGAGCCTGAGCCGGAGCGGCCGGAGCAGCCTGCTCAGCAGCCGGAGCAGCCGGAGCCTCTTCTTTCTTCTTGCAGCCAGCAGCAAAGGACAGGGCCAGAGCCAGGCAAAGTGCCAAGGAGATCAGTTTTTTCATTGACGATATCACCTCTTTTCTTTTTAGATTTACCATTACTGCGCAAAGCGCATGGTTTTTTTCGTGCGACAACAAAGGCCGAATATACTAGCATTCCTGGAAAAGTCAATACTTTTTAAAGCTGGAAATCGCAAAAAAATATTAAACGATTATCCCGAACTTTTGGACGGCCGCGCCAAACATGCAGCACGCCGAATATCCACGGACGCTGCCGACGGAGCCGTCCCGGGCAAAAGGCACCGGTCGCGCAACCTGCCGTTTCCGCGTCGAAACATCGCCGAAGGCGCGCCACAACCGGGTCCACCCCGCCCAGGCGCCTCCTCCTGCGCGCCCCGACGGGGACTCTCCACCCCGCCCGGCGCCGGAAGGAGCGGAAAAAACGGGGGTGAATCGGGGGAGGGAGCACGGTTCTTTCTTGTAAACGGCTCGTAAATATATTATTTTGGCCCCATTAATCTCCGGCGAGCCTGCGCAACGCCACCAAGGGGGGACCCGTGACCGATACGCTCAATTCCAAAGACAAGACGATCCTGTTGCAGCTGGCCCGTGAGGCGATCACCGGCACCGTCCAGACCGGAAAACTGAAAATGCAGCAAGTGGAGAACCCCAAGCTCGCCACGCCCCAGGGATGCTTCGTCACCATCAAGAAGCAGGGAGCCCTGAGGGGGTGCATCGGCAACTTCAGTTCGGACAAGCCGCTTTACCAGTTGGTACAGGAGATGGCCGCCTCCGCCGCCACCAGGGATCCCCGTTTCTATCCCATGAAGGAGGCGGACCTGGTTGAATTCGAGCTGGAGATCTCCGTGCTGTCGCCGCTCAGCAAGATCTCGTCACCCGAGGAGGTCGAGGTCGGCAAACATGGGCTGTACCTGGAGAAGAACTTCTCGCGCGGCGTGCTGCTCCCGCAGGTGGCCGTGGAGCACAACTGGGACCGGGAGACCTTCCTGAACCAGACCGCCCTAAAAGCGGGCCTGAAAAAGGAGGACTGGAAGGAGGGAGCCGACCTCTACGTGTTCAGCGCCGAGGTGTTCGGCGAATAACAGTAGCGCTTCCACCCAAGAGCCGCTCATCCCCTGGGCGGCCCTCACTCCCCCCCCCCCCGCAACTCACCATCTTCCCCGACAGCGCTTTGGGCCACAGGAACCACCTATGTCCACGAAGCGCCGCACGAGCCCCGCGTCCTCCCCTTTATAAAGGGGAGACAGAGGGGATTTGCCTTGGAGTACCGCTGCCAGGCGCGCCAGGCCCATGCCCCAATCCCGTCGACGACTGGCACTCCCCACTGCACCATAAGAAAAGGGGGACACTCGCGTGTCCCCCCTTCTTGTTTTGCGGTCGATGCGGCGAAGCCTGTTACATCTTCCTGCCGCCCTCGGCAGCCCACTTCTCGAGCATGTCGGTGGTGACGGACTTCGGACGCTCGATGGCGTAGCCAAGGCCACGGTCCCAGGTGATGTTGGCCATGCAGCCCAGGGCGCGGCCCACACCGAAGAGAACGGTGTAGAAGTCCCACTCCTTGAGGCCGTAGTACCACTGGATGACGCCGGACTGCGCGTCGACGTTCGGCCAGGGGTTCTTGGTCTTGCCGTGCTCGGTGAGGACGCCCGGTGCGGTCTCGAAGATCATGGCGACCAGCTTGAACAGCGGATCGTCCTTGAGGCCCGGGGTCTTGAGGCAGAACTCGCGCTGCGCGGTGTAGCGCGGGTCGGTCTTCCTGAGAACGGCGTGGCCGTAGCCCGGAACGACCTGGCCGGCGTTGAGGGTATCCCAGAGCGCCTTGGTGACGTTCTCTTTGGTCGGCTCGGCGCCGTTGAGTTTCTTCTGGAACTCCATGATCCAGCCGAGAACTTCCTGGTTGGCAAGGCCGTGCAGCGGGCCGGCCAGGCCGTTGAGGCCCGCGGCGTACGCGTAGTACGGGTCGGAGAGGGCCGAGTGCACCAGGTGGGTGGTGTGGGCCGAAACGTTGCCGGACTCGTGGTCGGAGTGGAGGATGAAGTACATCCTTGCCACGTCCTTGTACTGGTCGCTCTGGCCGATCATGTGAGCGAAGTTGGCGCCCAGGTCGAGCTTGGGATCGATGCTGATCTGCTTGTCACCGCGGTACTTCAGGTTGTAGATGAAGGCGGCGAGAACCGGGATACGGGCGACGATGTCGCTGGCATCCTCGTACACGTACTCCCAGGCGTCCATCTTGTTGAACTTGCCGCCGCTGTAGAAAGCAGCGAACTTGGAATCCTTCTGCATCGCCATGATGCCGACGGAGAGCATGACCATCGGGTGGCTCTCTTTCGGGAGGGCGCGTACGGCGGTGTAGACGTACTCGGGCACAACCTGGCGGGTCTTGAACTCAGCTTCAACAGCGGCGACCTGGTCCAGGGTCGGAACTTCGCCGGTCAGCAGGAAGTACCAGAAGGACTCGACGGTCGGATACTCGGAGCCAGCAGCTTTCGGCAGGGCCTCGAAGGTCTCCGGGATGGTCTTGCCGCGGAAACGGATGCCTTCCTGCGGGTCGAGATAGGAGATGTCGGTGACCAGCGACCTGATGTCGCGGGCGCCGCCGATGCACTGACCGATGTCCACCTTGTCGATGATCACGGAGCCGAACTCCTTGGTCAGTCTGGTGATGCGGGGACGGTGGGCCTGGATCTTCTCAAATAACTTCTCTTTTAATTGCGTCATGTGCCAGATCTCCTTTGCTGTTGGGGTTGAGGTACATACGTGGAATTACCAAATCGAATCGCCCGCTGACACCGTGCCGGTCGATGATGGCAGTCGGCCGGTTGCGTGAGGTAGGTATACTGTATACAAAGATTTTTCAAATGTATACCACCGCATAGATCCAATTTCAACACAAAAAAATTGTGTTCTAGTATTTTGCATACATTTTAATTCACGTTACAGCAGTACCAGTTCCTGACTTGAGAAGGTGAGACGCTTAAGTCCCTGTTCGGAGAGATAAAAAGAGTTTTCGATGCCGACTGCGCCCTCCCCGGGAAACACGAGTTTCGGCTCGAAGGCGAAGGCCATGCCGACCTTCAGGGTCTCTTCAGAGAACCCTTTCGCTATGAAAGGATATTCGTCTATTTCAATGCCCAGACCGTGGCCTATGAAAGAGATCTGACTGCCGGAACTCCCCATGAAGTGCTCGGCGTACCCCATCTGCCGCGCCAGCTCCACGCAGGCGTCGTAGATTCCACCCCAGCTGGCCCCTTCCACCGCGCGCTCCACCATCAGTTCCTCGACGCGCAGCATCTCCTCGTAGCCGCGCCGCATGCGCTCCGAGACCGAGCCGATGGCGAAGACCCGGGTCTGGTCCGCGAGGTAGCCGTCGTAGCAGCTGGCGAAGTCGACGATGATCGGCTCGTCGCGCCGGATCCTGTTGTAGCTGGCGCCGTGCCCGAAGGCGGGGGTGAGCCCCATCCCCCCGAGGGCGGTGTTGGTGCAGGCGGGAGCGGCGCCGTCGGCGCCGGCGAGGACCTGGACGCCGGAGAGCTCGCCGTTGAAGGCGCGCATCCGGACGTACCCCTGGTGCCCCTCCTGGCGCCCCACCCGTTCCAGCTCGGCGGCGAGTTCGACCTCGCTCATACCCTCGCGGATCACCTCGGCGGCGCGCCGGTACATCTTGTCGGCCTGGGTGCCGGCGTCCTGGAGGATGTGGATCTCGTAGTGACTTTTGATCATGCGCACCCGCCTGATGGCGGGCGAGGCGTCCAGCGCCCGGGTGTCGGGAAACAGGGAAAGGTAGTTCTGGTAGAGGTTGACCGGCAGGACGTCCAGCTCGAGACCGAGACGTCGCGGCGGCGGGTGGCCGTGATCGGTGATGAGCCCGGCGAGCTCGTTTAGGGACGGCAGCGGGACCACGTCGGCGAGGCCGCTCTCCATGCGCGCCCGCATGAAGTCGCGGCGCACGAGGTACAGCGGACGCCCGGAGGCGGGAACGTAGAGCACACCGGCCTGCACGGTTCCGGTGAAGTAAAACAGGTCGGCGTTTTGCACCATGAGGACCGCGTCCATGCCCGCGGCCGCCATCTCGACTTGCAGCTTCCTGTAGCGGTATTCCAGTTCGTTCTTCGGCGTGAGCCGCATATCCCCTCCTCTCTCCCCATGAACGATCTCATGAGGAGGAGAAGGAAAGATAACTCACAATCGGTAGCGCGTCAACCCCGCGGGCCTGTCAGATCAAGGGGTTATTAGCAACGCTGTGCCGGCTATCAGACATTTTCTTCCAGTTGCAGTTCGCGTATCGCCATCTCGCGCAGTTTGAACTTCTGGATCTTGCCGCTGGCGGTCATGGGGTAGGAATCGACGAAGCGGACGTACTTGGGGATCTTGTAGTTGGCGATCCTGCCGCGGCAGAATTCCTTCACCTCCTCCTCGGTCATCTCGCTCCCCTGCTTCAGCACCACCGCGGCCATCACCTGCTCGCCGTACTTGCGGTCGGGGACCCCGTAGACCTGGATGTCCGAGATCTTCGGGTGGGTGTAGAGGAACTCCTCGATCTCGCGCGGGTAGATGTTCTCGCCGCCACGGATGATCATGTTCTTGATCCTGCCGGTGATCTTGCAGTAGCCGTTCTCGTCCATGACGGCCAAGTCACCGGTGTGCAGCCAGCCGTCGGCGTCGATCGCCTTGGCGGTCTCCTCCGGCATCTTGTAGTACCCCTTCATGACCAGGTAGCCGCGAGTGCACAGTTCCCCCTGCTTCCCCGGGGGGAGCTCCGCGCCGGTCTCGATGTCGACGATCTTCAGCTCCACGTTGGGGAGCACACGTCCGACGGTGGCGACCTTCAGCTCGATCGGGTCGTCGGTGCGGGTCTGGGTGATCACCGGCGAGGACTCGGTCTGGCCGTAGGCAATAGTGATCTCGCTGGCGTGCATGTCGCGGATGACGCGGCGCATCACCTCGATGGGGCAGTTGGAACCCGCCATGATGCCGGTCCGCAGCGACGTCAGGTCGAACTCAGCGAAGCGGGGGTGCTCGAGCTCAGCGATGAACATGGTGGGGACGCCGTGCACGGCGGTGCAGCGCTCTTTCTCGATGGCCTGCAGCACCTTGAGGGGATCGAAAATCTCCACGGGAACCATGGTGGTGCCATGGGTGACACAGGCCATGACGGCCAGGACGCAGCCAAAGCAGTGGAAGAAGGGGACCGGGATGCAGAGGCGGTCCCTTTCAGTGAAGCGCATGCACTCGCCGATATTGAAGCCGTTGTTGACCACGTTGTGGTGGGTCAACATGACCCCCTTGGGGAAACCGGTGGTGCCGGAGGTGTACTGCATGTTGATGACATCGTACGTGGAGAGGGTCGCCTCCACCGCGGCAAGTTCGGTGTCGGAGACCTCCTTGCCGAGCTCGACGATGCTCTCGAAGTTTATCATCCCGTCGGGAGCCCCGTCGCCGATGAAGACCACGTGCTTCAAGCAGGGAAGCGCCGCGCTGGTGAGCCCTCCGGGGGTGCTGCCGGCGAGTTCCGGGACCACGCTCTCCAGGGTCTCTATATAATTGGTGTCCTTGAAGCCCTGCACCAGGAACAGCACGCTGGAGTCCGACTGCTTCAAGAGGTACTCGAGTTCCGCCGATTTGTAGCTGGTGTTCACCGTTACCAGCACCGCGCCGATTTTGGCGGTGGCGAACTGCAGCGTGACCCACTCCGGCACGTTGTAGGCCCAGATGGCGAGGTGGTCGCCCTTCTTGACCCCCATGCGCAAGAGACCCTTGGCCACCTGGCGGCACCTTTCGTTGAACTCGCGATAGCTGTAACGCAGGCCGCGTTCGACGTAGACCAGCGCGTCGTTATCCGGGAACCTCGCGGCTATATCGTCCAGCAATGCCCCGACCGTGAGTTCGATCTGTTGTGTCATGAGTCCCCCTGTTTCCTTTCGCGAAACTTTTGTTATGCCCATTAAGTCATTAAAATAAAGCGCTTTCGATCTATCACAGCGCCTGCGGCATGTCAACAAGCTTTATGGTGCGCTTCGCGGCGGACGCGAGCCATGCTGAAAGCTCTTGTAATGCCCGTTCAATGAACTTATATATGGTCGGGCCTGCCGGAGCCGGGATCGTCGCGCGGGGGGCTGAAGAAAAAGCTTGACAGGATTTCGCCCAGCCGTTCCCACACTTGCAGGAAGTCGCCGGAATCATTGGGGTTGCGTCACGCCCCCCCCGCCGGTGCGCTGCCCAAATCTTAGGCAAAACGCTGATCCCCGCAATGTGAAAGCGCTTTTGTCCCGGTTCCACAATTTATCCACAGCGCTTTCCACAGCGCATGTGGAGCTGCGGCTTTTACGTATACATTACAAGCCTTTACACCCAGGGAAAGCTTGAGGGTTTCCCGCCAGGAGGAAGAATCGATGCAGACGGTGCTGGTGGTCGAGGACGAAGCGGACCTCGCGGAGCTGATCGCTTATCACCTGGAGAAGGAAGGTTTCCGGCCCATCGTCGCCAGTGACGGCAACGCGGGCTTGCTGGAGGCGAGGAACGCGCTGCCGGACCTGATCCTGCTCGACCTTATGCTCCCCGGGATGATGGGGACCGAGCTCTGCCGGGTCCTGAAAAGCGGCGAGCGGACCGCTGCCATTCCCATCATCATGCTCACCGCCAAGGGGGAGGAGATCGACCGGGTGGTCGGTTTCGAGGTGGGTGCGGACGATTACGTGGTGAAACCGTTCTCGACGCGCGAACTGATGCTGCGGGTGCGGGCCGTGCTGAGAAGGACCAGCGAGCAGAGTCCCAAGGCGGCGACCCTGGTGATCGGCGACCTGGTCATCGATACCGAGCGTCACCTGGTCAGCGTCGGCGGCAAGGAGGTGGCGCTCACCTCTACGGAATACAAGCTGCTGATGAACCTGGCCGAGCGCACCGACCGGGTGCAGAGCCGGGAGCTTTTGCTGCAAAACGTCTGGGGCTACAACTACCTGGGCGACACGCGAACCGTCGATACGCACCTGACCAGGCTGCGCACGAAGCTCGGCCCCGCCGGCGACCTGATCAAGACGGTGCGCGGCTTCGGCTACAAACTGGAAAAGCCATGACCAGCACCTTCCGCTCGAAGCTGATGGCCTCCTACCTCATCCTGGTGCTCCTCCTTGGCGCGGGCCTCTACTGCTACCTTTCCCTCAACCTGGAAGACTCCATCACCTCCGGAACCAGGCGCCACCTCGAGGACGAGGCGCGGGTCGCCTCCCTGATGGCCTCAAAGGAGATCCGCGACCTGCGCCGGGACGCGCCGGATGTCACGGGGTCGCTGTCGCGCGCGATCCGGGCCAGGGTGAGCGTCATCGCCCGAAACGGCGAGGTGGTGGCCGATTCCGAGGTCGCTCCTGCGCAACTTGGGCGGCTGGAAAACCACGGCGACCGCCCCGAGGTGCGCCAGGCCCTGCGCAGCGGTACCGGGAGCGCCATCCGCTACTCGGCGACGCTCCACACCGACATGATGTACGTCGCCTCCTCCTTCGGCGCTGGCGGCGTCATCCGCCTGGCCCTGCCGCTCTCCGGCCTCGAGCAGGCCAAGGTGCAGCTGCAGCGCACCCTGGCGGCGGCGCTGGCGGTGGCGGTGGCGGCTTCGCTATTACTGTCGTACATCCTTTCCAACGTCAACTCGCGCAACCTGAGGACCCTCAGCGCCGGCGCCGCGCGCATCGGACATGGCGAGTACGGCACCAGGATCGCGGTGCGCAGCTCGGACGAGATGGGCGAACTGGCGCAGGTGATGAACGACATGGCGGCCCGGATCGAGCAGCAGCTGGAACGGATTTCCACGGAGAAGAACCGCCTGGATGCCATCCTGGGGGGGATGGGCGAAGGGGTCATGGTCACCGACGCGGCCGCCGTGGTGACCCTGGTGAACCCCGCCTTCCGCGACATGTTCGGCGCCACCGACCAGGTCATCGGCAAGCAGCTGCTGGAGATCACGCGGCACCCGGACCTGCACACCTTCTGCCGGCAGGTGCTCGCCGGCAGGCATGAGGAGCACCAGGAGCTCACCCTCCCCGACGGCAGGGCCGCCCTGGTGCACTGGGTCCCCTTGCTTGAGGGGGAGAAGCTGCGCGGCGTGGTGGCGGTTTTCCACGATATCAGCGCCATGAAGAGGGCGGACCGGATCCGGCGCGATTTCGTCGCCAACGTCTCCCACGAGCTGAGGACGCCGGTCACCGTGATCAAGGGGTACGCGGAGACGCTGCTCTCGGGCGACCTGGCCGACGATCCGGCGCGCCGGGACCGTTTCCTCGCCATCATCCAGAACCACGCCGAGCGCCTCTCCAGCCTGGTACGCGACCTGCTCGCCCTCTCCGAGCTGGAGTCGGGCGAGCTCGCCATGCAGCCGCAGAGCGTGCTGATCGAGGATGCCGTCCGGCAGGCCTTTCTGCTGGTCGCGCAGCGCGCGGAGGCTAAGGGAATCGCCATGGAGTGGGTCGGCAACGGCGGGGCGGCGAGCGTCATGGCCGACCGTGGCCGGCTGGACCAGGTGTTGATAAACCTGCTGGACAACGCCATCAAGTACAGCGGCACCGGCAGCACAATCAGGGTCGATGCGGCCGGCGAGGGAGACATGGTGCGGGTTTCGGTGCGGGACCAGGGGATCGGCATCCCCGGCAAGGACCTCGGCCGCCTTTTCGAGCGGTTCTACCGGGTCGACGAGGCGCGCAGCCGCGAGCGGGGCGGCACCGGCTTGGGGCTTTCCATCGTCAAGCACATCGTCCAGGCACATGGCGGCGGCGTCTTCGTGGAGAGCACCCCCGGACAAGGTTCCGTGTTCTCCTTCACCCTCCCCAGGGCCAACGCATAGCATCAGCCTTTCGACTGGGCGCGAAAAAAGCCGGGCGGACGCTCCCCCTCCCCCGGCTTTTTCGCGTCCGGTCTGGCGGAACGCCCCTCTTCCTGCCCGCTCCCTTAGGGGCGCGGAACCGGGGGCACCCGGGACGTCACCTCGCCGGTACCCCGTTCACCACGTTGCGCGGCGTCCCCGCCAGGAAGGCGGCGATGTTGCCGGCGGTGATCGCCATGAGGCGGCGCCGCGCCGCGAGGGTGGCCCAGGCGATGTGCGGGGTGATGATGCAGTTTTGGGCCGACAGCAGCGGGCTGTCCGCGGGGATCGGCTCGCGGGCCGCGACATCGACGGCGGCGCCGGCGATCACGCCGCCGTTGAGCGCGTCCGCCAGGTCCCGCTCGTTGACCAGCCCGCCCCGCGCGGTGTTGATGAGGAGGGCGTGGGGCCGCATCAGGGCGAGCCGTGCCGCGTTCACCATCCCCTCGTTGTCCGCGTTGAGCGGGCAGTGCAGGCTGACCACGTCCGCCTGGGCGAAAAGCTCATCGAGTTCCAGCCACCGCACCGCCAGATCTCCTGACGCGGGCCGGTGGCGCGGGTTGTAGGCGAGAATCTCCATCCCGAGCGCCTGCGCGACGGCGGCGACCCGGGCGCCGATACTACCCAGACCGACGATACCGAGGGAGCGCCCCTTGAGTTCGGTCAGCGGCTGCGCCATTACCGTGAAATCGGCGGAGCGCGACCATTCCCCCCGCTGCACCGCGGCGTGATACTGGGCCACGCGGTTCGTGAGCTCCAACAGCAGGGCAATGGCGTGCTGCGCCACCGAGTCGCTGCCGTACTCGGGGACGTTGACCACCGGGATGCCGAGCTCCGCCGACGTGGCGAGATCGACCACGTTGTAGCCGGTCGCCAGCACGCAGATGAGCCGCAGGTCGGGAAGCTGCGCGATGGTGGCGGCGCAAAGCCGTGTCTTGTTGGTGAGCACGATCCGCGCGCCGCGGCAGCGTTCCAGCACCAGGTCATCGGGGGTGCGCTCGTGCACCACGAGTTCCCCGAAAGCGGCGACCTCGTCCCAGGGGTTGTCCCCCGGGTTCAGCGTGTAGCCATCCAGCACCACGATCTTCACGAAACCTCCCTAGTGCACCACCACGCCGCCGGAAACCACGAACTTCACCGCATCCTCGACAGTCATGCCGCAGTCGTAGACCTCGGATTCCCTGAAGAACAGGGCGAAGCCCGAGGTGGGGTTGGGCATGGTCGGGACGTAGACCACCACCAGCTTCTCGCCGTCGCGCTCGACCTCGGCGGTCACGAACCCCACGGCGCGCACCCCGTTGCGCGGCCATTCGACGAAGACGGCCCTGCGGTAGGAGGTTTTTCCCTCCTTGAACACCTGGGTCAGCTGTTTGCTCGAGTTGTAGATCGACTTCACCAGGGGGATGCGCGAGAAGAGGTCATCCCACCACCTGAGCATCCTGGTCCCCATCACGTTGGTGGCCAGCACACCCGAGAGGTAGATAACGATGACGCCGGTCAGCATGCCCAGGCCGGGGATGTAGATGTGGTCACTGATGAGCGCGGTCAAAAGCGAATCGAGGTAGCTCCCCAGGATGCCGTCCGCGAAGTTGAACAGGAACTTCAGGATGAATATGGTGATGCCCAGGGGGACCACCACGAACAGCCCAGTGATGAATTTCCCCTTGAAATGTTTGACCAGTTTCTCCACGTGCGCCTCCGTTATGGACTTCGTCTGGGTTATGCAACAAAACCGGTAGAAGTGTCAACGGTTTTGGGTTCTGGAAACGAATACGGACGTGGCCCCTTCAGGGACGAAGGTGGGGCAATAGCAGTTGACAACGACACGCGCAAAAACTACAGTAACACGTTCGCGGCTTTATCCCCCAGGTTCCACGTCAAAGGCTCCCCCGATGTTGAAAAAAACGTTCGCCATAACGGCCCTTGCCGCCGTCCTCGCCAGTATCTTTTTCCTCGCGCCCCTTCTGGACAAGGAGGAGCGCGCCCGCAGGAGCGAGGCGGAGTACATCTCCATGTTCAAAGAGGTGGTCGACATCGTCAAGGAGAGCTACGTCGACAAGGTGGACGACAAAAAGCTCATGACCGGCGCCATCAACGGCATGCTGGCCGCGCTCGACCCGCACAGCCTCTACCTTCCGGTCACCGAGTACTCCGAGATGAAGGTGCACATGGCCGGCGCCTTCGGCGGCGTCGGGATCGAACTGGACATGCGTAACGGCAAGCTGATGGTGAACGCCCCCATCGAGGACACCCCGGCCTTTCGCGCCGGCATCCTGGCGGGCGACCACATCGCGCAGATCGACGGCAAGCCCACCAAGGATCTCCCCATCAACGAGTGCGTGAGCAGGATGCGCGGCACACCCGGCACCCAGGTGACCCTCACCATCATCAGGGAGGGGGCGGCGAAACCGCTCAGCTTCCGGCTGACCCGCGCCATCATCAAGACCAAGAGCCTCAAGGCCCGTCTTTTGGAATCCGGCTACGGCTACGTCCGCATCGCCGAGTTCCAGGAACGGACCGGCGAGGATTTCGAGAAGGCGTTGAAGACGCTGGCGGCCGACAACGGCGCCCCCCTCTCCGGGCTGGTGCTTGACCTGCGCTACAACCCGGGCGGGCTGGTGGACCAGGCCTACCGTGTCGCCGACCGCTTCATCGGCGAAGGGCTCACCAACGGCGACATCGTCACCACCAAGGGGCGCGACGCGGCCTCCGTGCAGACCCTGACCGCGACCATCGGCGAGAAGGAGCCCAAGTACCCCATGGTGGTGTTGATCAACGGCGGCTCCGCCTCCGCATCCGAGATCGTGGCGGGCGCGCTGCAGGACCACAAGCGTGCCGTGATCATGGGTACCCAGAGCTTCGGCAAGGGGAGCGTGCAGTCCGTCATGTCCCTCAACAACGGCGATGGCCTCAAGCTCACCACCGCCCGTTACTACACCCCGAGCGGGCGCTCCATCCAGGCCAAGGGGATCACCCCCGACATCGTGGTGGAGTTCGCCGCGAAACCGGCGGCGGGGAAGAAGGAAAAGGACCCGGAACTCCGCGAGCAGGACCTCGACGGGCACATGCAGGAGGTGCCGGAGACCAAGCCGCCCGCACCGGCCAAACCCGCGCACCCGGTCCTTTTGCCCCGCGTGAACGGCGCCGGCAAGGAATTGAGCGAGGCAGAACTGTTGCAAAAGGACAACCAGCTCGCCCGCGCCCTGGAACTGCTCAAGGGAGTCAACGTCCTGAAGAAGGGACTGCTCCGTTGATCGGCACGGGCGGCGATACGCCCGGCACCCCGAACCTGCTGGTGATACTCGGGGCGACCGCCTCCGGAAAGACCCGCCTCGGGGTGCAGCTTTCCCAGAGGTTGCGGGGCGAGATCATCTCCGCCGATTCCCGCCAGGTGTACCGCGGCATGGACATCGGCACCGGCAAGGACCTGCACGAGTACCAAGGGGTCCCCTACCACCTCATCGATGTGGCCCCTCCCGGCCACGAATTCAACCTGTTCCAGTTCCAACGCCTTTTCCTCGACTGTTTCGCCGACATCTCCAGCCGCCGTCTGCTGCCGGTCCTGGTCGGCGGCAGCGGCATGTACCTCGACTGCGTGCTGCGCGGCTACCGTCTCGTGGAGGTCCCCGAGGATCCCGCGCTGAGGCGTGAACTCGCCCCCCTCTCCATGACGGAACTCGCCGACCGGCTCGTCCGCGCCAATCCCAGGCTGCACAACAACACCGACCTCACCGAGCGCAGCCGTCTGCTGCGTGCCATAGAGATAGCGGAGTACCAGGGGGGCACTAAGGAGCCGTGGCCGGCGATCACCCCCTTCACCATCGGCATCCGGTGGGAGCGCGGGCAGCTCAGGGAGCGGATCACCCTGAGGCTCAAGGAGCGGCTCGAGGCCGGCATGATCGAGGAGGTGCGGCGGCTGCATGAAGCCGGCACCGGTTGGGACAAGTTCGAGTTCTACGGTCTTGAGTACCGTTATGTGGCGCGTTATCTGAAGGGTGAGATCACCAGAAACGACATGTTCCAGAAGCTCAACGCCGCCATCCACGACTTCGCCAAGAAGCAGGAGAACTGGTTCAGGCGGATGCAGAGCCACGGCACGGTGATCCATTGGGTCGAGGGGGCAGGAGATCCGCTGGCCGAGTCGCTGGAGCTGCTCAACAGCAAAGGCCTATCGTTCAAACAGGGATAAAAGGGATGAAAGGGATAGAGGCGTAAAACCCTTCTCACGCGAAGACGCAAAGGCGCGAAGCCAGGCAAGACCAACAGACGTTTGGGTCTTAACCCAAGATCTTTTGGTTTCAGGGGTTATCCCTTTGATCCCTTTTATCCCTGTTAAATGCCTTTGCTTAGGTTTCCTTTGCGCCTTTGCGTCTTGAGCGAGCGTAGCGAACGGGCGTGAGACGATCGCGGCAGTTAATTATTGACGTAATCAGTGTGGTATGTTACGAAAAAAAAGGCGAAGCAGATGGTGCTTGTTTCGTTAACGCACTGAGAGCCAGGGAGGGTACCGATGTTTGCAAGACTCAAATCGGACATTAAGGCGGTGTTTGACAGGGATCCGGCGGCAAGAAGCGTGCTGGAGGTGATCTTCTGTTATCCCGGCCTGCACGCGCTCTGGTTCCACCGTGTCGCGCACTGGCTCTGGAAGCACAAGTTCTATTTCCTGGGCAGGTTCACCTCCCACATCGGCCGTTTCATGACCGGCATCGAGATCCACCCCGGCGCCACCATCGGCAAGGGGTTCTTCATCGATCACGGCATGGGAGTGGTCATCGGCGAGACCGCCGAGATCGGCGACAACGTCACCCTCTACCACGGGGTAACCCTCGGCGGCGTGAGCTGGGAGAAGGTGAAACGCCACCCCACCCTGATGGACAACGTGGTGATCGGCTCCGGCGCCAAGATCCTCGGCCCCTTCACCGTGGGCAAGGACAGCAAGGTCGGCTCCAACTCGGTCGTGGTCAAGGAAGTCCCCCCCAACTCGACCGTCGTCGGCATACCGGGACGCGTGGTGATGGCGACCGAGAAGCCGCTGGACCGTCCGGACCTCGAGCACGGCAAGATGCCCGACCCCGAGGCCAAGGCGATCTCCTGTCTGTTCGACCAGATCCGTGAACTGGAGAGGAAGTACAATGCGCTCGCCGCAGAGCACGAGGCGCTCAAGAAGAAAATCGGCTAACACCAACAGGGATGAAGGGGATAAAAGGGATAAAACCCGGAGAAGATCAAAAGCTTTAACGCAAAGACGCGGAGCCGCCAAGGCGCAAGGAAACCTCATTCTTTAAGGCTTATGATTTTGTTGTTCCCCAACATGCCTTTTCTTAGCGTCCCTGCGCCTTGGCGTCTTGGCGTTAAAGGTTTTCTTATCCCCTTCATCCCCTTTATCCCTGTTTATTTTAGGTTTTTATGAGCAAAAGAATCGCGATTACCACCCTCGGCTGCAAGATCAACCAGTTCGAATCCGCCGCCATGACCGAAGCGCTCGAGCGCGACGGCTACAGCTTCGTCCCCTTCTCCGAAAGCGCGGACATCTACGTCATCAACAGCTGTACCGTCACGGCCAAGACCGATGCCGAGTCCCGCCGCCTGATCCGGCGCGCCACCCGCATGAACCCCGAGGCGCGCGTGGTGATCACCGGCTGCTACGCACAGATGGCGGGAGACGAACTGCTGAAACTGCCGGGGGTCAACCTTATCCTCGGCAACAGCGAGAAGAAGGACATCGTCGGCTTCATCAAGGGGCTGGGCGATGTACCCCAGGCGGTGGTGAGCGACATTTCGCGGCAGCGCTCGGGAGAGAGAACACAACTGGAAAGCTTTGCGGAACACACCCGCGCCTTCCTCCAGGTGCAAAACGGCTGCGACGCGCGTTGCGCCTACTGCATCGTCCCCTACGCCCGGGGAGCCAGCAGGAGCGTCGCGCCGCAGGAGGCGCTGGACGGTATGGCGGCCTTCACCGCCAAGGGCTTCCAGGAGATCGTGCTGACGGGCATCCACCTGGGCGCCTACGGCCTCGACCTCGAGCCCCCCACGGACCTCCTCGGCCTGATGCGCCTGGCGGAGCGCCAGGGGGTGGTGCGACGGCTGCGTATCGGGTCGGTGGAACCGACCGAGGTGCCGGCCGAGATGATCGACTTCATGGCCGGTTCCAAGATGGTCTGCCCTCACCTGCACCTGCCGCTGCAAAGCGGCTCCGACGGCGTACTGGCCCGCATGAACCGCGGCTATGACACCGCCCTGTTCCGCCGCGTGGTGGAGGCGCTGGCCGCGGCCATGCCCGACGTCAGCATCGGCTCCGATGTCATCGCCGGCTTCCCCGGTGAAACCGAGGAGGAGTTCCAGGAGACGCTTTCCTTCATCGGGTCGCTCCCCCTGGCGTACCTGCACGTTTTCCCCTTCTCGCAGCGCCCCGGCACCCCGGCGGCGACCATGGCTGCGCAGGTCCAGCCGCGGGTGATCAAGGAGCGCGCCGAGGCGCTTCGGACCCTGTCGGAAAAGAAAAAGGCTGAATACGCGGCGCGTTTCGTCGGACGGGAACTGCAGGTGCTGGTGCAAAAGGACGAGGGTGGACGCAAGGGGTTATCCAGGAACTACCTTCCGGTGCTCATCGAGGAGTGCGAGGGGCTGGTCAACCAGGAGGTCGCCGTGCTCATCACCGGGACCCGCGGCGGGGAGTTGATTGGGAAACTGGCGCCACTCTAGACGGTGAAGGTCACCGTGGCCCCCCGCCCCAGTTCCGCTTCTATCTTCACCTTGCCGCCATGGCGGCTGACGATCCGCTTCACGATGGCAAGACCTATGCCGCGGCCGGGGAACTCCTCCTGGCTGTGCATGCGCTGGAACGGGGAGAACAGCTTCTCCGCGTAGGCCATGTCGAACCCCGTCCCGTTGTCCCGGACCGCGAATGCCGAGTGCCCGTCCCACTCGGTGGGGAAAAACTCCACCACGGGATGCTCCTTCGGCTGGGTGAACTTCCAGGCATTCCCTATCAGGTGCTCCAACACCACCCTCAAGAGGCGGGCATCGCCCCGCGCCACCATCCCCTCCATCACGTGGAACTCGACCGTCCGCTTCGGTTGCGAACGCCGCAGTTGTCCCGTGATCTCACCTGCCAGCGCGGTCAGGTCCACATCCTGCCTGGTGAGTTTACCCCTGACACTACGGGACAGTTCCAGGATCGCGTCGAGCATATCCGCCATGCGGCGGGTGGATCTCCTGATCCGGTCCAGGTAGTCGTTGCCTATGGTGTTGAGCCTGGTCGCGTACTCCTCGGTGAGTGCCTGGCTGAAACCCTCCAGGTGCCGTAAGGGCGCCCGCAGGTCGTGCGAAACGGAGTAGCTGAACATCTCCAGGTCCCGGTTCGCCGATTCCAGCTGCGCGGTCCGCTCCACCACCCTGCGCTCCAACTCGCCGTTCAGCCGGAGCAGGCTCTCGTTCTCCTCGGTCAGTTCCCGCACCTTCTCTTCCAGGCGGGTTGCCACCACCTGGCTGTAGTCCCTGAGGAACTCCTCCTCGTGCATCGGGCGCGGCGCCGCCTCCCGTTCGCTCGCGAGATCGGCCGCCAAGAGCCGCCCCACCGCATCCCACAACTCGTCCGGGCGCATCGGTTTTTCCAGGAACGCCGTGGCGCCCAGCGCGGCGGCGAGTTCCGCCTCCCTGCTGCCGGTGTAGATCGCCGAATAGAATATGAAGGGGATTTTGCGGAGTGCCTGGAATTTCTTGAGTTCGTGGAGGAAGCGGAAGCCGTCCATCACGGGCATGAGGCAGTCGGAGATGATGAGATCGGGGGATTCGGCAGCCGCGACCTCGAGTCCCTGCTTGCCGTTGGCAGCCTCGACGACATGGCAGCCGTGCCACTCCAAGTTGTAGCGGATGACCTTGCGATCGCTTCTGGAATCGTCGACGACCAGGACCTTCATCCTACCCCCTTAATGGCTGCGGCAAATGCCTGAAAGGATATCAATGAGGCCGTACTTTGCAAGAAACGGAAATGGAGGGGTAGTAGCGGACGGGAACGACGAAAAAACCTGTTAAACAGGGATATCAGGGATGAAGGGGATCCCACAAAGATTTTCGGTTCGCCCCCAAGCTGGTTCTGGCTTATATATTCGCTCTGCGCCTTTTGCGTCTTCGCGTTTACAAACCAGACTTTACGCCTTTATCCCTTTTATCCCCTTCACCCCGTTAAAAAAGGTTTGCTTATCCCTGCAACTGGGACAGCAGGTCGGCAACCCGCCGCACGTCCGCGAGGTCGCGGAACTCGCGGTAGCCGTCGACACCGTCGGCGTCGAGCCCGCGGTAGAAACGGGGACGCTTGGACTTCAGCCCGGCCAGGAGCTTTCCGGTGGCGTAATCGACCGTTTCGGTGTCGCGCGCGGTGAACTTGAGCTGCAGCACGATGCTGTACCCCAGTTGGAACAAGCGCTTCAGCTCCTCCTCCGCCAGAATCCGCGCCGCCTTGCCGTCATCTCCGGGCGCCAGCGTCTCGAGGGCGATGTTGAGGTAGCCGCAGACCCGGTGCATCACCCCGAGCATGGACTCCGGCTCGTGGAAGGCGGCCCCTTCGGCAACCAGGGCGCTGTTGACCAGGTAATTCAGCTCCTGCGGTACGACGTCGGACCCGGCAAGCGCGAGCGCGCGGGACAGCAGGGTTCCCTCGTCGGCAAAGACGGGCATCAGCTGCCCCCCCTCGCCGGCAGAAGCGAGTTCCTTGCCCCCCTGCAGCTCGAAACGGTCCGGATGGATGCGCGCGTAGATCGACAGCGCCTCGTCCAGCGGCGGGAAGCCGAGGTCCTGCAGCCTGCCGGTGCGGAAACGCTGGCACTGCTCCTCGAGTTCCAGGTCGACGTCCCCTTTCACCCCTTCCATGAGGGCGGTGTACAACCCGTTGTCCAGCTTGACCAGCATGGAGAGGAAGGACCCGATCAACTGGCTGTGTTCGGGTTTTTTGAACTTGATCATGAAGACGTCGTCGAAGGTGTGGTCGTAGTCGGCAAAGCGCTCCTCGTCGTCGGAGTGGTCGCCGATGCCGCCACCGACGAAGATCTCGCGGCTTAACAGCAGTTGCAGCAGCTCGTAGTCGAGGTGCTTGAGCAGCTCATGAACCCGCGACTCCCCCCCCTCGATGAAGTAGGTCAGCCAGTGACAGGCCTGCTCTTCGGAGAAGGTCCAGCCGTCCCAAAGTTCCATGTCCAGGATGAAGACGCACTGGTCCGCGGAAGCCAGGCGCAGCAGGTCCACGGCATCCGCCTCACCCACCTCTTTCATGAGCCAGAAGAATTCCTGCGGCTGCAGGCCGGTGGCAAGCCTTTTAGATTCGGGGTCGTCGACGATAAGGTCCAGCTTTTCCTTGCCGGAAACCGTTGCCAGGTACGCTTTTTTCTGTTGGAGGGTAAGCGCCTGGAAATCGCGCCCGGAAAGTTTCACCGCTGCCACCTGCTTATTTTCTGCCATTTGACTCCCTTTAAAACCGTTCTTAACAGGGATAAAAGGGATGAAGGGGATACCCCCGAAAGGAGTTGTTCAACCCAATCCCTGCACCTGTATTTGTTTACTCCGCGCCTTTGCGCCTTCGCGTTAACAACCCGTTTTTGACTTTATCCCTTTGATCCCTTTTATCCCTGTTACATGCGGTTAAAGGATCCCTTTGCGCATCGCTTTCTTGTAGCCGCAGCTTCGGTGCAGCCACTTCAACTCCTTGACCAGCTCCGGGGTGAGCTGGACACACTCGGGGAAGATCTTGAAGCGCTTCTGGTAGATCTTGCAGCGCCGGGTGGTGATGTCGAGGTAGCGGCAGGGGGTCGAGGTGAACAGGATCCTGCCGTCCTCATCCTCCAGCTTCTCAAAACAGCAAAGGCCGCATTGCTCGCAAAGGGCCTCCCACTGCTGCTGGTCCATTTCGGGTCCTGGTGACATGCGTCCTACTCCTCGCCCGCCCCCAGCGGCACCACGAGACTGTTGCCCTTGCTGTTGGAAAAACGGACGCTGTCCTCGTAGATCTGCTCGATCTTGTAGCCATTCACAACGTTCCCCTGGCGCATCGCAGTACCGTTCACCATGGCGAAGCTCGACTCGCTGCTATTTTGCCAGGCGATGCCGGTCACGCGGATCTCAGGTCGGGACTTCTGCGGGGCCGCCGGTGCCGCGGCCGGAGCCGATGCGGCAACAACCGGTGCCGGTTGCACCACCGCCTGGTGCACGGCTGTGGGCTGGGCAGCGGCAGGAGCCTTGGCGGCGACGGAGGGCTGCGCCAGTTGCTTCGCCGCGAGCTTGGCCGCGATCTGGGGCTGAGCAGCCGCCTTGGCAGCCGCCTGGGTGACCGGTTTGACAACCGGTTGCGCCGCCTGTTTCGTCGGGGCGGCAGAAACCGGAGCCGGTTTAGCCGCGACCCCGCCGGGTGCGGCAACAGCGCGCGCCGGTTTAGCGGACGAGGCGGGGACGGTTGCAGGGGCGGTAGACTTTTGCTCGGTGACCACCTCCTTGGCGTCCAGACGAACTGGCGCCGCCTTGGCGGGAGCGGCGGCCACCGGGGGGGGAGTCGCCACGACGTCGGCGCCCGTCGCGGTAGCCGGCGTGGCCGGACGGGAGAAGCCGCCCATGAGGCCGTAGGTTGCCACCGTGGCGATGGCTGCTCCAGCAAGAGTCCATACCGGGATCATCCATGCGGGACGACGCCCCCTCCCCTTGGGAAGCCCACCGGTGCCGGCGGGACGGCGGGAGCGCTGCGATTCGTCCACCTTCTCCAATGCCTTCAATATCGAACTCATAAACTCCTCGAAAGTGTAAAGGGAATCAGCCGCGCCAGCGCGGCAGGCCGCCGGTCAGGCGCCGCAGCACCTGCGCCGCGAGCCCGTACGGGGAACGACCGCCAACCTCGGCGACGGCCTGTGCCGCCATGCTCCCGGTGATGGTCCGGGCCTCCTCGGTGAACCCGATCAGGAGCGCGCGGTCGCAGACCACGTTGACCAGCCGAGGCACCCCCCCGGAGAAGCGGTAGACGTGCTTCATGGCGGCCTTGGAGAACTCGGCGGCGCGGTAGCACCCCGCCAGTTCCATGCGGTGATCGATGTAGGATTGCGTGCTCTCGTAATCCATCGGGAGCAGATGGTAGCGCACCGTAATGCGCTGGTTCAGCTGGCGCAACTCCTTGCGACCCAGAACCGACAGCAGTTCCGGCTGCCCGGAGAGAACGATCTGGATCAGCTTGTCCGTTTCCGTTTCCAGGTTGGAGATGAGGCGGATCTGTTCCAGCACCTCTATGGGAAGGTTCTGCGCCTCGTCCATCACCAGCACCACGCTGCGCCCGGCCTGCTTCTGCTCCAAGAGGAAGGCGTTCAGTCCCTGCAGCAGTTCCACCCTGCTCTCCGACTCCCAGACAAGGCCAAACTCGCGGTTCACGCTCTTCAAAAGCTCCAGGTCAGAGAGACACGGGTTGAAGATGAGGGCGGTGCGGTGCCCCTCCTGGTCCAGACGGTTCAGGAAGGTGCGCAAAAGGGTGGTCTTGCCGGTGCCGACCTCGCCGGTCAGTTCCACGAAACCGGCGCGGTTGTCCACCGCGTAGATCAGGTGCGCGTAGGCCTCCCGGTGCTGCTCGCTCATGAACAGGAAGCGGGGATTGGGGGTGATGGTGAACGGGCTCTCCCTGAAGCCGTAAAACTCGCAGTACATCGCAGGCATGTGGGTCCTTTATAACGGTGCCGTTGTCGAGGGAGTGAATATAGCGCGAATCTGCTGAGAAATAAAGGGGAAAGGGGTACGAGGGGCGGGGGATCCATCGCCGGAGAACGTTTACAAGGATCCAAAGGGCGGCAGCTATCCCTGCCCCCCCCCTTCATCCCTGCCGAGTTTTTCATTATTCGCAGCGTCCGGCCAGACAAGGACTGCAATCATCTGCCAAACGGAGGCAGCAGCAAGGGGAGCGGGTTAGGTATTTTTAGCGGCTTGCATTCCGAGATAATCGTGCGACACTTCCGACGTTGTATTAGCAAAAACCAATAAAAAGGAGAGTGCACATGGGCAAAAAACCGAAGGTCAAACGCAGCTTTGGCCGTCTAAACGACGCAAGCCTGAGCGCACAAGGGAAGGTAATCGTCACCTCGCTGACCGACAACCCTCATATCAAGGAACCCTATCCTGAAGGCGTCACCCCTCTGGCGCAAGTAAAGGGCACACTGGGGAATTTTGATAACGCCTGCATCGAAGCCCGTAGCGGTGCGAAGCAGAGTCTCGCCCAGCGTAAGAGCCTGCGTGCCAAGCTTATCGATGAACTGAATGAGCTGGCGGATTATGTCGATCTGGTCGCCAAAGGCAATGTCGAGATTCTCGCCTCTACCGGCTTTGACTACATCAAGGAGTCTACCGCCTCCCAGGTAAAACACTTGGCGACCTATCCAAACGTGGTAATGTCCCAAGGGGTAAAACGAGGCGCGGTCGTCGCCAAGGCCAGGAAACTGGCACGCGCGGCAAGCTGCGAGGTCCACACGACGACAGGCGATCCCACCGTGGAAGGAAACTGGAAATATGCCGCCGTATTCGCCCAATTCAAAAACATGGAACTGGAGGGATTGACCCCAGGGCAGCAATACGCCTTTAGGATGAGGTGGATCATGCCGGAAGGTCCCGGCCCCTGGACCCCTCCCCTCTTCTTCATGCCCACCTAACTAACTGCCCGCCAAAACGCCCGCGTCAGCGGGCGTTACTATTTTCACACCGCCCGCATCCCCGCCAGCGTCATCTGATTGCCGAGCAGACCCACCTTGCAGAGCCCATCTGCGTGCCGTCTTTGCGGCTTGCACATAGACTTTCCACCTCTGCAAGCTGGCTTTGTACCTTTGCAAGCTGACAATGGTCCTCTGCAAGCTGACTTTGGCCCTTTGGTGCAAAAAAATGGCCGCACATCGCCTTATCCTCGCTATAACGGAGAGGAGAGAGCGCAGTCCGGCACGTTTCTTGTTGCAAAGCCAGTGGATTTTTCCTGCTGCAGCGTGGATTTGGCACAGAAAAAGCTGCTTTTTTGGTAAAAGCAACGCGCAAAGGTGCTTTGCAATCATGCAGAGCCCGAAAAGCAGTCAGCGGAGCATCAATACCGGTAGGAAAGTTCCGCGCGCAGGAGTCGGTTCATCTGGGTGTCGCCGGCGCGCAGCTCGTAGTTGTGGACCCATTCCTGCCCGTAGAGGAGCAGGGCGTTCCACGCTTTGGAGAAAGGGAAGGTCCAGGTGGCGCGCAGGGCGTTCTTGCGCTCGATCGCCTGCATGACGCCGGCGGCATCAAAGCGGCCGGTGGCATCGACGGTCACCCGGCCGTAGTCGCCGCGCCGGGTGTGGAAGGCCTCGAGCGCCAGGTTGTTGCGGACCGAGAACCAGTGGCTGTAGCGCAGGAAGAAGTCCTGGTTGGCGCCACCCTGCGAATGGCCTACAGGCATGTTGTACCTCAGATACCCTTCCCGGAAAGTGCCGTTGGTGTAGAGGATGCGGTTGCCGCGGAAATACTCGAAGCGGAGGTCGTCTTGTCCGCTGTCGCTGAGCCGAGGGATGTAGAAGCCGGCGACGTAGCTCTCGACTATGGGCCAGAACGAGGCGGAGTCCTCGCCCGAGAGCTCGCCGTAGAGTTCGGTGTTGCGCAACCAAGGCAGTCTCAAGCGCAGGTCGAACCCCGCCACAGTGTTGGAGTTGTCATCGCTGGTACCGCCGACGATGCCGCGGACGATGTCCCCCAGGCTGTTGTTGACGCCGGGACCTCCGACCTGGCGCCCCAGGTTGATGCCGAACTCGAGGTGGTCCAGCGGCTTCATGGCCAATTTGCCCGCAAAGAAGAAAGGCTGACGCTCAGCACCGTCGGTGACGGTCTTTTCGAACCGGGAGAAGATCAGGGAGTATTTTAGGTCCCATAGGTATTTCGTCTTCACCAATTCGGGGCTGGAGAGCTTGACGAGGTCGAAGTTCCTGGCGTTGTTGGTGAGGGTGATGGCACCGCGATAGCCCGGCCCCAGCCAGTTTTCGTCCCGTCCCACCTCCAGTTCGAGCCCCTTCCCCCCCAGCTTGACATAGCCCCGGTTCAGGCGCAGGCGCGCCTCATCGGCGTCTTCTGACCAAAGCAGCATCGGTTCCACTAACGCCGAGGCATATGAGGAGAAGTAGAGCGCACCGCTCGCCCTGAGGTCGACATTGGAGCCGGCGCGGTAAACCGCGCCGTCGTTGTTCTCGAAAAGAGGCGTTCCTTCAGTTCCGCGCTGCTGGACCGGAGAGGGATAAGGATTGGCGGGCCTTAGGCCACTGCCGATGCCGAAGACCCCGTCATTGCCCGGGTCGTGCACGGCCCGGAAGTAGCTCCGCGGAGCACCGTCCACGTAGACATAGCGAAGTCGAGCGGTGGCAACCGGAGCGAAGTCGAACGTAGGCGCCGCGTCCTCGCGGCCGTAGTAGGAGAGTTCGCGCGGCAGCAGTTGGTTCAGTCGATCGAGCAGTTCCGAAGCCAAGGCAGGCTGTGCGCCGGCGGCAGCCCGCGCTTCGGCCTCCTTGACCAGGCGTGCGGCCTCCGCCTGCGACAGGGGGCGGATACCCTTCACGTCCGAGGATATGAGCCCGAAACCGGACAACTTCTCGAGGTATGAATAAACGGGACTGTCCAGCGGGATATTCGGTGAGGAAAGCGCAAAGGCAGAAGAAGAGAAGCCAATTACAACAAAGAGAACAGCAAATAAAAGTCGCATAAAATCCTGTGTCACGCAAAGCCGCAAAGACGCAAAGCACAGCGAAAAACTTGCTGTTACAAATGATTCACAACTCTGGTGATCCCGTCCTTTATTAAATTATCGCCAAAATTTATCAACAACCCCAACCTCATGTTTGACAATCTGAGGTAAGTCAAAAGCTGCTTTTTATGTACAGGAATTATTTTTTCTACAGACTTCAGTTCAACAATTACTTTATCGGCTACAATCAGGTCCGCACGGTATCCTTCATCTAATACAAGAGACTCGTAAATTACAGGAAGAGGCCGTTGACGGCAAACTGGTATTTCTCTCAGTTGCAATTCGTATGCAAGGACGGTTTCGTACACTGATTCCAGCAGCCCAGGCCCGAGCGTTTTGTGAACCTTATAAGAGGCATCAACGACCACGGAGGCTATCTCGTTTTCGGTCATTGGCACACCTCCTCGTTATCTTGAAGCCTTTCTTTGCGTCTTTGCGGCTTGGCGTGAGCCGGTTTAGGCAGCCGTCCCCTCGCTGGTGCCGGCGACGCGGAGGGTTCTGACGAATGAGAGTTTCTGGGGCGGGAACAGGTCGGGCCTGACCCGCTGAAACGCGAACGGCGGAGCCACATCGAACTGGTAGCGCGGCACGAACTCAGGGACGATGCTGCGCAAGGAGGCGAGCACCGCTCCCAGGTCATGGGCCTTCGCATGGTTGAAAAGCTCTTCAAGATCGGCCGAAGCCTTTTTGAGATCGGTCTCCACCGGCGCCATAACCCGGATCTTCTTATGGCTTGTGGGCTTGATCCCCTCTCCGTCGATCAAAAGCTCCTCGAAGAGCTTCTCCCCCGGCTTTAGGCCGGTGAACTGGATCTCGATCTCCTTGTGGGGGATGAAACCGGAGAGCCTGATCAGTTCCTCGGCGAGCGAAAGGATGCGGACCGGTTCCCCCATGTCCAGGACGAAGATCTCGCCGCCGTGACCGATGCACCCTGCCTGCATGACCAGCTGAGACGCCTCCGGAATAGTCATGAAGTAGCGCACCACATCCTTGTCGGTCACGGTCACCGGCCCGCCCCTTCTGATCTGCTCCTTGAAGAGCGGGATGACGCTGCCGTTACTCCCCAAAACGTTGCCGAACCGGACGGTGGTGAACTTGGTCTGGCTTCTTGCCGCCAGAGCCTGGACGTAGATCTCGGCGCTCCTCTTGGTGGCCCCCATGACGTTGGTCGGGTTGACCGCCTTGTCCGTGGAGACCATGACGAAGTTGCGCACCTTGAACTTGTGGGCAGCGTCGGCGACTATCTTGGACCCCATAACGTTGTTCAGCACCGCCTCGGCGGGGTTGTACTCCATCATCGCGACATGCTTGTATGCCGCAGCGTGGAACACCACCTCCGGACCGAACTCGTCGAAGACGGTCTCGACCCTGTCCTGGTTCTTCACGTCCCCCACCATCGGGATGATGCGCAGGTCCGGGAAGGCGGTGGCCAGTTCCTTTTCGATGTAGAAGAGCGGCGTCTCGGCGTGATCGAACAGCACCAGCTTCGCCGGTTTGAAAAGCGCCACCTGGCGACAGATCTCGCTGCCAATGCTTCCCGCCGCACCGGTCACCAGAACCCTCTTGTCAGTGAGGTAGTTGCGGATAGCGGTCTGGTCCAAGACCACCTGGTCGCGGCCGAGCAGGTCCTCGATCTCCACGTCCTTGATCTGGCTCATGGAGAACTTGCCGTCGATGATGTCGGTGATGCCCGGCAGGGTCTTGAAGCGCGCCTTGGCCCGCTCGCAGTTGGTGATCACGCGGCGCATCAACTCCGGACCGCCCGAGGGGATGGCGAAGATGACCTCCTCGATGCTGTACTTGCGCACCAGCGCGCAGAGCCGGTCCGTCCCCCCCAGCACGCGGACGCCGGAAAGGCGCATGCCTGTTTTTTCGGGATCGTCATCCACGAAGCCAACCACGTTGTAGGTAGCGTCGGCCTGTTTCCGGATCTCCTTGAGCAACAGGTTCCCCGCCTCGCCCGCCCCGATGATGAGTGTCCTTCTCCCCTTGCGCAGCCTGGGGATTAACCGGGTTTCCCGGTAGATACGCCAGAGCAAACGGCTGGTGGCAACCATGGAAAACAGAATGAACCAATCCAAGAAGTATATCGATCGAGGCAACCCCAACGGACCTTTCATGAAAACAAGCGAGAGTACCGAAACCAAAGAGGAGAGCGTCACGACCTTGAAGATCTCGTAGCCGTCCTGTAACGAGGCATAGCGCCAGATGCTACGGTACATGCCGGAGGCGATGAACAACATCGGTTTGATGGCAAGAACCACCAGCAGTCCGTCACGCAAGTTAAAACTTTGATTGATCGGGATCTGGAAATCGAAACGGAGCAGGAAAGAGAGAACGAAGGCAGCGGCAATTAGAAATAAGTCGAGGAAAAATACCAGAATCCTTCTCGCGCGGAACATATCCCCCCCACAGCAAAGCAACAGAATCAAAGACTTAAGCTGGAGCACATTAATCGAAACAGACTTTGACTATAACACCAACTGTTAAAAAAGCAAACTCTAATATCGCATAAAGTCTACCGCATGAATTACAGGGGCCAAGTCACTTTCTGGAACCTGCACAAGCAACTTTGGACCACAAAATTCTGTCATTGGGAGGGCCTCACCACCAACAAATATAAACTATTTCCTACCTTAAATTTATTCACATACTATCGGACCAAGACAGTCTGACAGATACCCGACCATGGAACGAAGCCGAAGAGGTTTCTTAGACGCGTTGCGACGTTGGAAAGGTTCGGTTGAGAAGACGGTAAACGGCAGCCAGTTCGGTGCTGTCAAGAGCAAAGCGGGCAAGCAGAGTCGGAAGGGCCAGGAAAGCAAGCACTCCCCAGGCAGGACCGAACTGATTCATGAACAGCGCCAGGATTCCCGCGAAAACACTAAGCAGCATTCCGCGCACACAAAGCCTTCCAATGAAGATTCCGTGCACAGAGCGGTACACGAAGAGGGCGTAGAGGGAGCCGACTACAAGATGGGTGACGATGCTGGTGCATGCCGCCCCAACGGCGCCGAACCTGGGGATGGCCCAGAGGTTGACGGCGACATTAAACGCTGCTGGCAGGCTCACGCACAAAGCGGGGCCTCTCTTGTTGCTGGAGATGTTGAGCATCATCTCGAAACCGGCGCCGGCAAAGCGCAGGAATACGAGGAGTGCCAGCAGTTTCAGCAGCAGCGCCGCAGGGGCATACCCGCTGCCGTAAATGACCTGCACCACGGGGCCGGCAAAGACGGCCAGAAACGATGCAATGGCCGCCCCACTCACCAGCAGGCACTTGTTGAGAAGCAGCGCCTGGCAGCGGAAATGACCGGCGTCGCTGCGGATGGCCTTGGCGAGCAGGGGGAGAAAAGACGCGACAAGGATCTCGGGGATGATCGTGGCCCCGAACGCCACCCTCATCGCGGCCTGGTAATGTCCAACCTGCGCGTCATCCTTCAGGTAAGAGAGGATGACCGTGTCCATCTGCAGATAAACGACGGCGAGAATTGAGTAGAGCGCGAAAGGAAACAGCTCGTGCAGGGTTTTGATTTCCTCGCGGAACCCGAACCTGAAGGAAAGCTTGCCGAAGAGCCTGCGGAAATTTCGGTAACTCACCAGGAAGTACAGAAGCCGCGCCGCCGTGTAAGCTGCGGCAACGAGGACGAGGTCGCGGACGAAAACGAGCAGAGCCACGACGAAGAGTATCAGCAGCGCGTTCAAAAAGAGCATCGGGTAGGTTTCCAGTTCAAACCGGCCGATCCCCCTGAATGCGTTGTTCAGGAACTGCCCGAGGGAGCAAAAGAGCGCCCCTGCCCAAAGGACCACGACGGCCGCGGCGATGCCGGGAGGCTGCGAGGAGGCGGCCGTCGCTGCTACCAAAACGGTACAGAAAAGGGCAAGGAGGAGCTTCGCCGAGAGCATCCGCTGCACGGTGGTGCGGACGCTTTCGGGGGCTCTTGCCACTTCGCGCACCACCTGCACGTGGAAACTGTAATCAACGATGACGGCAAAGATGCCGGTGAAGGTGGCGACGAAGACGAAGCGCCCAAATTCAGCGGCGCCAAGAATTCGCGCAAGCACGATGGAGAGCCCCGCGTTGGTCCCGAACTTCAACAGTAGCGACAGCGTGCTGAAAAGGGAGTTCCTGGAGAGCGAGGACATTTCGCTACCTCTTCCCCAGCAGTGCCCACAAGGTTGCGAAGACGAGCTTGATATCGATCCACAGGGAGCGCTCCTGGACGTATCTCACGTAGTAACCGAGCTTGACCGGCATGATCTCCTCGACGTAGGCCCGGTCGGGGTCGGCAGCCGCCCCAAGCACCTTGTTCTCGTCCCTGTACTCGATGGAAGCACGGTCGGTGATGCCAGGCTTTACCGAGAGGACAACGTCCCGCACCGAGTCAGGGTAGAGCGAGACATAGCGCGGCACCTCGGGGCGCGGTCCGACGAGGCTCATGTCGCCCATCAACACGTTGATGAGCTGCGGAAGCTCGTCCAGCTTGTACTTGCGCAGAAGTCGGCCCGAAGCGGTGATGCGCGGGTCCTCCCCCACCGTTATCTGGCGCCCCCTCGCCTCCGCCTCCATACACATGGTACGGAACTTATAGATCCTGAAGGGACGACCGTTTTGCCCCACCCGCACCTGCCTGAAAAATACCGGCCCCGAGGAATCAAGCTTGATCCAGACGGCCACGAACGCGAACAGGGGCGCGAGCAGGACGAGCCCGGGCACGGTAAACAGGATGTCGAATCCCCTCTTGGCCATCACGACAGAATGTCCCTCACGGCGGCGATCACGCGGGCTTGGTCATCCGGGGTCATGCGCGTGAAAAGCGGCAGACTTACCGCGCAGCGGTAGGCGTGCAGCGCGTCTGGGTACGCTTCAGGGGCGAGATCGTACCTATCGCGCCAGTAGGGGTGGAGATGGAGCGGAATGAAGTGGACGCTGCAGCCTATCCCCCTTTGCGCCATGAGCTCGATGAAGCGGTCCCGCCGCACCGGCGCCTGGTCCGTCAGGCGAAGCACGTACAGGTGCCAGGCATGGGTGTCGCCGGCAGGAGCTTTCGGCGGGAGCAGGACCGGGAGCCCCGCAAACGCCTCATCGTAGACCGCAGCCATCGACTCGCGCTTTTGCCTGAATTCCCACGCCTTTTTCAGCTGGTGTATGCCAAGGGAGGCGGCCAGATCGGTCATGTTGTACTTGCACCCCGGAGCCACCACCTCGTAGTGCCAGGAGGGCTTGGTCGAGGTGTAGCGGTCGAAGGCGTCGCGGCTGATGCCGTGCAGCCGCATCGTGCGGCAGCGCTTCGCCGTATCGGGGTTGCGGGTGACCACCATCCCCCCCTCTCCGGTAGTGATGGTCTTGGTGGCGTAGAAGCTGTAGACGGTGGCGTCGGTGGGATGCGTCCCCACGAGAGTGCCCCCCTGAACCGTGGGAAGGGCATGCGCCGCGTCCTCCACGACCTTTAGCCCGTGGCGCCTGGCGACCTCGAGGATGGCTCCCATCTCGCAGGCAAGCCCGGCGAAGTGGACCGGGACAATGGCCTTGGTGCGCGGGGTGATGGCCGCCTCGATCCGGGCCGTGTCGATGTTGAAGGTGCATGGATCGATGTCCACGAAGACCGGCTCGCCACCGAGGTAGCGCACCACCTCGGCCGTAGCGGTAAACGTGTAACAGGTGGTGATGACCTCGTCCCCAGGCCCGACCCCCACCGCCTCAAGAGCAAGGTGCAGGCCGGCCGTGGCGGAGTTGACTGCGATCGCCTCAACCCCGTTGCCGACAAACGCGGCAAAATCCTCCTCAAAGCGCTTGGTCTTGGGTCCGGTGGTCAGCCACCCCGAGCGCAGTGAATCAATGACCTCGTTAATTTCGTCCTCACCGATGTCGGGGAGAGCGAACGGGAGAAAATCGCTCATGTCAAACTCCTTGCGGTGCTAGAGAGATCCAGTACTCGTTCATCCTGCGCCCTTGCGGTGTGACGTACTGGCGCTCGAGGGTGAAGCCGAGTTTCTGGTAGAAGAGGTTCACCGCATCGTTGCCGTCGCGGTCGGTGGTGAGAAAGACCGAGCGGCACCCACGTGCAGCAGCCTCATCGAGAAAGGCGCGCACCAGGAGCTTGCCCGCCCCCGTCCCCTGCAACTCGGGGAGCACCCCTATGGAGAAGAGCCCGGCCACGCTGTCCCCCACCGGATTCTGGCCTGGGTGCAACAAGGCCCGGACGATCCTCCCCGCCGCCGCCGGACGCCTGGCGATGGGGCCAAGCGAGGCGAGGGAAAACCTGAGCCAGTCCCGCTTCAAAAGCCTCTTGTAGAAGCCGCGCGGGTTGACAGTGCCGGCCACGAAACCGGCCGGTTCTCCTGCTGGGTTCAGATAGACATAGCCGATGCCGGACTCATCCTCCCGGATGCCGCGGTAGAAGATCCCCAGGAACCGCGGCCCCAAAAAGGAGAGAAAGAACCCGGGAAAGCTCGAAAGATGCACCTGCACCACGCCAGGGACATCGTCAGTACTCATTTTCCGTACGATAGTAAACCTCCCATTTGGTTACCTGCGCGACAGGAACCCTTCGATCCAGGGAACGGTGTCCCTCACCCCTTCCAAAAGCCTCGTTTCGGGCTGCCAACCGAGCTTTGCCCTCGCCTTCTTGATGGAGAGGATGTTTACCGGGACGTCGAAGTTGCGTGCCGGCTGAAAACGCACATCGGCCCGTCGGCCGGTCACCTCCTCGATCACCGAGAGCAGTTCGCGTATCGAGACGCCACAGCCGGAGCCGATGTTCAGGATCTGGTTCACCGACTCCTTCGACCTCAGCGCCGCCAGCACCGCCTGCACCAGATCGCCCACGTAGAGAAAGTCCCGTACCACGCTTCCGTCGCCCCAGATCTCCACCGGCTCGTTGTTGAGAATCTTCCCGGCGAACACGGCGACCGCCCCTTGCGATGCGCCCGGCCTCTGCCCGGGGCCGTAGGGGTTGGCGATACGCATGATGGTATACTTGAGCCCCTTCTCGTGACTCAGCATCTGGATGTAGTTCTCTATGGCAAGCTTGATGATGCCGTGGGATGAGATGGGGCGCGTTGGATGTTTCTCCGTGATCGGTGTTCTGAGCACCTTGCCGTACACGGTCCCCCCCGATGAAGGGAAAACGACGCGCCCCACCCCCTGCCTGAGCGCCTCCTCCAACAGGTGCAGCGTCCCGATCAGGTTTGTCTCGACGTCGTACGCAGAGCGGCCGTAGGCCATGGCCGGTGTGGTGGTGGAGGCCAGATGCAGGAGCACGTCCACACCGGGCAGGATCTTCTGAAGGAGGTCCCGGTCGCTGAAGTTCCCCGCGACGTACTCGGCACGCGGATCCCTTCCCGCCCACTCCTCGGGGACGAAGCTGTCCAGCACCTTCACCCTCCACCCCACATCCGCGAGGCCCCGGACCAGGTGGCAGCCGATGAAACCGGCACCGCCGGTTATGAGGCAGCTGGAGCCGGTCACGCGCCCTCCGCGGCAGTAAGAGGCTTGCCGGCCAGAAGCGTCTGGTAGCAGTTCCAGATGCGCGCGTTCATCACCGTCTCCGAGTACTCCTCCTCAACCCGGCGTCTTGCCCCTGCGCCGTAACGAGCCGCCGCCGCTTCATCGCGCAGCAACCGCGCCATCGCGTCCGACAGTGCGGCGCTGTTGGCCGGCTCCACGAGGAGCGCGACCTCGCCGTCCCCGCAGACGTCGGTGATCCCCTTGATCCTGGTGGTGACGATGGGGCGGGAGGTTGCCATCGCGCCCAGCAGGGTGATGGGCAGTCCCTCCCACAGCGACGGCATGACGAACAGGTCTATGGCGCGCAGCACCTCGATCCAATCGGAGCGGAACCCCGCGAAAACCACCTGCCCCGAAAGCCCCAGCCCTTCCACCCGCGCCTTGAGCGCCTGGAGCAACTCCCCCTCCCCCACCACCAGCACCTGCACCGAAGGGAATTCGGCCAGCACCGATGGAAGCGCGTCGAAGAAGTATTCGAGCCCCTTCTGGGGGGAGAGGCGCGCCATGACGCCGATCACCTTCCCCTGCCGACCAAGCCCGAGCGACGCCCTGATTCCCTCGGGAGCAGGGGTGCGGTCGATGGTGTCCAGATCGATGCAGTTTTTGATGGTGACGATCTTCTCTGGGCGCACGATCCCGGTCTCGATGGCGAGGTCACGGTCGAACTTGTTGGCGGCAATGATGAGATGGCACCAGCCGGTGGCAATCCGCTCCGCGGTGAGCAAAAGCCAGCGCATGAACCTGGTTTGGGCGTAATCCTGGAAGGCATACCCCTGGGTGGTGTGGATGATTACCGGGACGCCGGCCAAGTGGGCGGCGAGCCTCCCGATGATACCCCCCTTCGAGGTGTGCGTGTGCACCACCCGGTAGTGGTGCCGGCGCAGATGGGCTATCAGACGGAAGAGTCCGGAGAGGTCGCCGGTTGGGCTGATCTCCCGGTCGATACCCAGCACCGAGACCACCTTGATGCCGCGCTGGCGGTAATAGTCTACGACCCTGGGAGCCGTGGCGAGAACCTCCGCCTCCATGTTCTGCTCCCTGGCCATCTTGACCAGCGAAGCGACGTAGGGGACGATTCCCCCGAACTGGCTACCGCCGATGACGTGAAGTACTTTTGCTTCGGGCATGGTTCCTTTTCCTGAAGTTGACATGGTTACCACCCGGCGAAGAAGGATCGCAGCCTGGCGTGCGCGACCCTGCGCCCTCGCTGGATGGCGCTTCTTTGGGAGAGCAGCGCGGGCAATCCCCTCACCGCGTCGCCGATTGCCCCCAGGTTGCACAAAAGCGTGCGTGGGGAGAGGAACAGGAAATACGGCACGATGAGGATCTCGGTCAGCAGCAAAAAGGGACCGAGTTCGATGAGCATGCCGAGCGGCAGGTCCTTGATCAACGTCCGGTAGCGGTTGCGCAGGCTGATGCGCCGAAGCGCCGGGGGCTTGTCGATCAGGCGACTGCGCCCTCCGAACGAGCCGGAAATCACGTGCCACATGCGCATCTGCGGCAGGAAAGAGCATCCCCACCCCTTCAGGCAGAGCCTGAGCGCGAGGTCGGTGTCCTCCCAGTAGGCAAAGTACTCCCGGTCCAGCCAGCCGTGGTCATCCCGCACGTCGTCCAAGGCGGTACGCCGCAGGAACATGGCGCAGTTGTTGGCCATGAGCACCTCATGACGGGCGTCGATGCGCGGCGAGGTGGTGAGCTGGAACCTTTTCCTGAGCAGGTACCCGGCGTTGACGAGGCGCTGGGTGCGCTCCCCGTCGCTCAGCGCATACACGACCCCGCCCGTCCAGCCGATGCGGGGATGGTCCAGCATTTCCTTGACGCCGTGCTCGATGAAGTCCGGGGCAAGATAGGTGTCCTCGTTCAGGAGGAGCACGAACTCGCCGCGGCTTCGCGCGACCCCGACGTTCATCCCCTCGGCGAACCCGAGGTTTTTCCCATTGGCGTGGACCGGAAACTCCGGGTACTCGGCGGCGAGCATCTTCAACGAGCCGTCGGTCGAGCCGTTGTCGACAACGATGATCTCGAGTTTGCGGTAGGTCTGCGCCTTTAGGCTTGCAATGCAGTCCGCAAGGTAAGCCGCGCCGTTCCAATTGAGTATCACGACGGAGACGAGGTCGGGTTGATGCAAGATGACTCCTTCCTTTTTACTAGCGCTTGAGCAGCGCGTCGAACATGCCTGCCAAAACACCGGCCTGGTAGCGCCGCTCGTACTCTTTTGGCGGGGCTCCCGGCAGGTCGAGGTTCCCGGCGCGCCACCGGTCGTAAAGCGCGCAGACGGCCTGCTGTATCTCGGCTACCTCGAGCCGGTCCACCACGGGGCCGATGCCGAGGTCCCCGACGATCCGGCCCGCTGTGTCCCCCTTGGCCAGCGCCAGGACCGGCCGCCGCACCCCGATGTAGTCGAAAAGTTTCGCCGTTGCCACCCCCTTGCGCCCCGGTTCGGTGATCAGGAGCAGGACGTCGGCATCCTTTTGCAGCTGAATCGCCTGGGGCCTTGGGACCGACGGCTTGAACTCCACCCACCGCTCAAGCCCCAAGCTGACCACCGCCTCCCGCTCCTGTGAGAGGATTTCGCCGACGAAGGTCACCTTCAGGTGGTCGGCGATGCCGGCGCGGTTTTCCCGCACGGCACCAGCCACCGCCTGGTAGAAGGGGAGCACGGTGCGGCCGGGGCGGCTCACCGAGAGGGCTCCGGTGTAGGTGATCTGGAATACCCCATCCTCGCGCCTGCGACGCTCCACCCCGTCGATCTCGGCATGGTCGTACCCGTTGGTCAGAACCGCCACCTTCTGCGCGTGCTCCGGATAGCGATCGCGGAAGTCCTGCGCGATGGGAGCGGTCACACCGATGACCCGGTCGGCCCCCGCCACCACCACACCCTCCAGGGCCTTCAGCAGTTTCCCATGCAGCCCCTGGTAGCACTCGGGGGGCTTTAGGGGCTCGAAGAGCCATCCGTCGCGGAAATCGGCGATCCAGGGGACACCGAACTTCCGTTTTAGGAGCGCCGCCACCAGGTGCGGACTCTCCGGCGGCGACGTGCTGAAGATGACATCGAACGGCGCCTTACGGTAGCGCTGCGCGGCGAGCCGGACCGCGAACGGTATCCAGGTGACCGCCTGGTCGGGGACCAGGAGGTAGTTCTGCAGCCGGGCCAGCCTGCTCCCGGAGGAGAGCACCCGGGCCCCCCCCCTGTTCTCGGTAGGGGTCGAGCGCAAGAGCAGTCGCTTGAACGGTGCCACCAGGCGCCCATACGGCTCCAGCGCCCTCAGGATCTTGGTTTCGTCCTCTCCCTCGATGCGGCCGTGCTTATCGGTAGTGAGAATCTGGACGTCGTAGCCATGCTCCTCGAGGTACTTCGCGAAGGCAAGCGGGCGCAGCGTTCCGGTCACGTTGCTGGGGGGATGGTAGTAGGTGATCACAAGCGCCACCTGTCGTTTGTCACTCATCAACGCTCCCCTTCCGGGGCCGGCAGCGGCCGCTGCCCCCGCGCGGTTGTTGCCTGCGCCATCGTGTACTGCCTCCTGGTGAAGGTGAAGTTATCCTCCTGCGCGCTGTAGGAGAGGGCGTACCCCGCGAGGGAGACCCGGCAGGGATCCGGGGGCTCGGGGGACGCTGCGGCACCCGGGGGAGCGGGAACCGGCAGGGCCGCCCCCCCGGCGGTTCTCGTGTACCTTACCAGGATCACCTTGTCCGCCGGGGCGGTCGTCCCTCCCGGCAAGGGGGTCACGGAGCCGTGAGGGGCTCCGGCCCAATAGGTGACCCGCTTCAGGGAGCCCCACCGGGGGTCCAGGTAGCCGAGGTACTTCATGAGAGCGGTGTTGTAGGCGCTTATGTTCCGTGCCAGCCCGGTTTGCGGTGGCATGTCCAGGATGGCGAGGTACTCGTAGCCCCCCTGGTTTCCCCGGTAGGACCGGTCGATTTCCCGGGCGAACCTGCGCACCTCCTCAAGCGATGTGCCGATGGCGAAGCGGTGCGACAAGAACAGGCCGAGGTTGGCGACGAAGGCGGCCATCACGGCAAAGACCGTCACTCCCCGTGCCCATCTGGAGCCCAGCAGCAGGGTGGATGCCAGCGACAGGGCCCCGGCGGCGATGCAGGCGCTTCCCGCGGCGAGGACGTAGTAGTTGTAGTAGTACGGCACCGCGAGATACCTGAAGGCCAACCAGTAGTAGCTCCAGACCCCGAGGAAGCAGCAGTTCAGCACCGCCCCGTTGGCGATGCAGAAGATGGAGTCCCTCCGGCCAAGGTAGACGGCAGGATCCGAAAGGGCGCGCCACAGGGCATAGCCCGCGAACACGACCGTCGCGGCGAGGACGCAAAGGGCAGCCGGCCCCGTCGCGGCCAACTGCTCGAGCATGTAGTGCCAAGACCACTTGAGGTTGTAGGCGACCAGGAGCGCCTTGCGGACCACCTGATCCCCGAAGGTGAGTCCATTGGCGGCGAGGAGCACCGGCGCCGTCATCTTGGGCTGCTGCTTGACGAAGTGGAACTGCGTGAACAGGTACGCGAGCAAGGGAATGGCCGACAATGCCCCCAGCGCCAGCACCCCTTTGACCCTTTTCCCCGCCTGCAGTTGCCTGCCGGCCAGCAAAAGGACGAAAAAAAGAGGCATGAGGAGCGTGATCTCGTAGATGAAGAGTGAAACGGCATACGCCGCGGCTGCCCAGACGAGGAGCCGCCCTTTCCCCTCACCCTGGTAGCGCTCGATCAGGCAGCAGCTGTAGAAGACCAGGGCAATCGACACGAGCTGCGCGTATACCCTCAAAAGGAGGAGGTCCAGCGAGAAGGGAAAGGCGAGGAAGAGGATGCAAAAGAGCACGATCCCCCGCCTGCCGCCGCCGTACGCGCTTGCGAAGCTTCCCGCGAACAGAAGCAGAAGAAGGAATGCGGAAAACGCGAGCACCGCCGAGAGCAGCAGTTCCGATCCTCCGGTCCCCCAGTACACCAGGTAGTTGACGATGATGCCGAGGAAGCGGTAGAAGCGGTAGGTGTCGAAGAAGTTCCAGTTCTGGTTCTGCACCCGGGTGAGATACGCGAGTTCGTCCCGGTAAAGGGGGATGGTGTCGAGGATCCCGAGGTGCAGCACGATCAGCAGTGCGCACAGCAGCACAGCCGGCGCGTATCTCCAGGTTGCTTCAGCGTTTCTCATTCAACCCCGCAATCCAGATGTTCTTGCGGAAATGCCGTGCCTCCACGACGAACTCTAACAGGGAGGAGATCTTGACCTTCGACGACTTGCGGAAATCCCTCACCTCTACCGGGAGGTAGGCGCACGACGCCTTTTGCAGGTAGGCCCTCAGGGCGAAGTCGGCCTCGGCGAAGTAGTTGTAGCTGCCCAGTTCCTTGAGAAAGGGGATGGCGCTGGCGCGAAAGACCTTGATGCACTGGGTCTCGGGAAGGCCCCTGCGAAACAGGGCCGCCATGATCAGCCGGGTGACGATCGACCCGACCTTTCTCGTGAGGGGGCGGCGGACCATGGAGTCGGGATGGCTCTTGGGGCCGTAGACGATGTCGGTGCCCCCCTCGAGGTGCTCCATGGCGTGGATCAGGAACTCCTCGTTCCAGGCCCTGTCTATGGAAAGGACGGCGATGTACTCCCCGCGGGCCACCCTGAATCCCCTGGCCAAAGCGCCGCCGCGGCCGCGGCAGGGAGTATGGTCGTAGACGATGTTGTCGTAACGTGCCGCGACCGCCGCCACGGCCTCCCGAGTGCCGTCGGTGCTGCCGTTGTCGGCGACGACGATCTCGAACGGCCTGCGCCCAAGCATCTGGCCCAGTTTCTGGTGGATCTGTCCCAGATGCTCCCTGACCGCCTTCTCCTCGTTGTATACCGGCAGGACGACGGAAAGGTACCACTGCCGGCGCCCCGCATCCCCCCTCCAGGCCTCGTGCGAGGTCACCTGCGGCGCGGCAGGTTCATCTGCAGAAAGAGGCAATTCTATTGCTGATCCCTTTCCTGAAGAAACAGTTGGTGCAGCTTGCACAGTCTCCCCTCCTTAAGGTCATCATCTCCCCGGTGTTCCAGATATCCCGGTCCGTGAAGAGATTGCCGTACTGCGCCTTGGGAGGCGTAATGAAACAGCATGGCGCCACGTTTCCGTGCGCGTCATATATGATGCTGAGCCCGAGGTTCTGGCAGTTGAACGCCCCCTGCGGCTCCACCGGGTTTAGGTAGCTGACCCGTACCGGCGCGCCAGCGAACTTCGCCTTTACCCGCTTGAGTTCCTCGAGGTAGGGGCGGTGTCCGGCGGTGACCGGCAGACGTTTTTCCGCGTCGCTGCCGGGGTAGTAGTTGTTGAAGACTACCGAGCCGATGCCGTCCTCAAGGGCGGTCTCGATGACCTGCTCCATCTGGTGCAGGTTCTCTACCGTGATGATCTTGCGCAAGCAGACCGACGGGACCAGCCGTTTGGCGGTCACCTCGCGCATCGCCGGCCTGACGGCATCGTACTTGCCGTCGTAGTGGCTCACGTGCAGGGAGTCGAGCCCCCCCCGCTCGAGCTGCTCCAGGTGCCGTTCCAGCAGCGAGCCGTTGCTGTAGACCGACACGTACTTAGCTCTGTTCTTCAGCAACTCGATGTAGTCGAAGAGCTCGGGGTGCAGGAAAGGCTCGCCACCTCCCAAGGTGACCCTGAAGGCGTAGCGGTTGAACGGGTGGTTCACGATCCGCTCCAGGGCGGGGATGGTGAGCTCAACCGACTCCAGCCGGTCCACCTTGAGGTAGCAGAAGTCGCAGCGGTAGTTGCACCGGGTGTTCACGTACACGGTGTAGCTGGCGGGATAGTGCCCGACGCGCGGCCGTCGCAGCGGGTTCAGCGCGTACACGGCTGCCCGCGCCAGATTCGGCGCACTCCCCGGAGCAAAGGCAGCTCTGCCGAGCACGGCTGAGCATGCCGCAAGGGCCTCCGTCACGAGCATGCCGCCTCCTTGCTTGCGTGGGCCCCGTTGTCCCCACCGCCCCTGCACCAGGCGCGGTACCCCTCGATGAGCCCCAGGTTAAGCGCCATGAGGATGTACCCTACCGGCGAGGGAGTGTCGCCAAGCACGATGACGGGCATAAGCGAGAGGCTCGCCAAGGCCACCAGGATGATCTTGTGCTCCTGGTTGTCAATGGTGCGGATGAACCCGGTGAAGTCCAGGTAGAGCCTGCGTACGATGTAGAAAAGCACCATCATTCCCACCGGCCCGAACCTGAACAAGGTCGAGAAGTAGGGGACATGGAAGAAGGGCAGCCAGTCCCCTCCCCCCGCCACCACGTTCGCGTCGAAGGCCATGAACGAGCCGACGGTGTCGGTCGTTGTGGGCAGCGGCTCGATGGCGTGCCACTTGCTCCCGATGCCGAAGCCGGTCAGCAGCGTCACCGGGCGGTCCATGAAGTTGAGAAATATGTTCTGGATCTGCAGCAACCGATACTCCCCGGTGTACTGGAAGCCGACCTCGGAGAACATGTTGATGGTCTGGATGGCGAACCAGATGCCATCAACCAGCGCCGGGAGTTTCACCAGCAGCAGCGCCACAAAGGCCACCAGGCACGCCACGATGTACCTCGACCGCAGGATGAGCTTGCCGTAGCTGAAAAGCCCGGCCCTGTGCGCAACCACCAGGGTCGTCAGGATGTTGGCCGCCAGCATGATGTAGTTGAAGCGCCTCGTGCTGGCGAGGACGAAGCCGACCATGCAGAGCATGAGGATCCAGCGGAACAGCCCGAGTTTCCTGCCGCTCCAGACCGTCGCGCAGTAGACGCAGACCGGGAGGTCGAAGTACACCATCTCGGAGTACAAAATGATCGGGATATCGCCGGGGGCGAGCGTCCTGATGTTCCCGGTCAGCACCCCGTAGGTGCGATAAAAGCCGTAGCAGACCAGGGCGACGGCAACCCATTCCAGGACCTTCCAGATGAGCTCCAGATACTGCGGAGTCCGCACGACGTTGACGACCACGAAGTAGACGGCGAACAGGTACGCCACCGGAATGATCGAGCGCACCCAGTCCTTGATCGAGAAGGCCTGCATCTGCCCCGTCAGGATGACGAACACCCCGACCACGATCCCCAGGGCCATCATCCCGAAGTACAGGTTGACGATCCTGTTGCTGAAAAACCGGCTCAGCAGGTTGGCTGGGCGCGCCGTCGACAGGTTGCTCCAGAAAAGAAGGGCAACAAGCACCGCAAGCAGCACGTCCCACGTCGAAACCGCCCCCAGCACGTACCTGCGGAACAGGTTGTAGCCGGCATCCGCCAGCCCCGCGCGGGCTTCCGGGTCGGTGGGGGCCGAGGAGAGAAACGCCAAGCAAACGATCAGGCCGCTCAGGAAAAAGACAAGTTTGGGACGCAGGGCAATCAGCATGTTGTTCCGGCGGTACGGTATTGGTTCAGGCGGCTTCCCGCTCCTTCAGCGATGCACGAGGACCGGGGGGAATTGCCTAACTCACAGTCAGTGGTGTTGCAGCTGAGATCTATTATGACTGCTGTCGTCACAGCATCCTCAAAGTTTTCCGTAATTAAAGACATAGTAAAATATCAACCCTTCGTTAAAAGTCAACGGGAAATTAACTTTTCTTCAAACAGCCGGAATATGCGGTCTGGAAAGCACGGCAACGCCCGCAGATTCAGAAGCGCCGGCCACAGCTCCTTGGTGCGCCGGCTGGTACGATGGTCATGCCGGCCGCGGCCCAGATCGCGCCGCGAGCCGTCCCCGGAGCTCTGCACGGAGCCGGGGCGGCCTGCCGGCGTCACCCCGCCATGGTCACCGGCTGGGTGACGTTCACGCCGCGCACCCCTTTTGGCCGACACAGGCCGACTCTGCGCATGACCCCGCGCAGGCACCTGAATGGGGTGCGCAGGAGCCACCCATTGCCGCGGGCGTACCCTTCCCAGCGCTGCGCCGTTTCGGCCAGCGTCGCGTCGCCGTTTAGCTGCGCCATCACCTTGAGCTGCATGATGTGTATCAGGTGGTAGTCGCGCGAAACGTTGTCGCCGGTCAGGACGTCGTATTTGGACCAGAAGACCCCCTGGTACCTGTGCATGTTCCTGCTCAGGGTGGCGCTGCACTCCCGGTACAGGTCACCGGCGCAACGCTCTCCCGTGGCCCTGAAGTAGTCCAGCACCCCCCACAGGGCGAAGATGAAACCGTTGAGCACATGGCAGGCGGGATCGGTCGGGTACTCCTCGAGCCAGACGTCCCCTGTCGCGTCCCGCCGCGACACCCCCCCTTCCAGGAGGTCATGCCCGAACGAGTCAAAGGCAAGCCGCGCCGCCTCCAGGTAGCGCTCCTCACCGGAGGCCTGGAAAGCCCGCAACAGCAGCGAGATGCCCTGTCCCTGCGCCATCGCCGAGACCCAGGGAGCCCGCAGGTCGTAGAGGGGAAAGTCGAAAGGATGCAGCCAGACCCCCCATCCCCCGGGCGTCCTGCCGAGATTGCGTGAGTGCCAGTCGGCCTGGGCAAGGAAGAGCCGGTAGGCGCCGGGGTTCTCCTGCTTGAGGTGGCGACTGTAGAGCCCAAGCCCGTACTGGGCGATCGTCACGGGCGTGTAGTGGACGCCGTACCCCCCACTGCGCGCCGGGACACCTGGACAGCTAAACAGCTTGTCGTAGTCCACCAGGGGGACCCCGTCCCGATCGATGGGGCCATAGAACCCGGACCCGACCTCATCGGTGGTGTTGGAGAAGTCCAGGTAGTAGTCGCCGAGATCCGCATCGCGGGATACGAGCCCCATCCCGATTTCCAGGTGCATGATGTGCCTTCCTTGTCAGGACGCCTGTCCGAGGCGGAGCGGCAACCTCCGCCCGACCCGGTTCCAGAGCGCCTTTGTCTCCGCCACGCCGAAGATGACTGGCAGCGACCCCACCCAAAACAGACAGGCCAGGCCGAGCTTTGCGATGACGGTGCCGGCAGAGAGCCGGAACTCCGGGAACAACAGCGTCCCGCAGAGCGCGAACAGCGCAGCCATTGCCACCGCCGCCAGGATGCGCCCCCAGTTGTGCGGCACGTAGTAGAGCCTCTGGCTCATCGCCATGTAGACCGCGAAGGAGAAGGCGGCGCTGACCATGGTGGCGAGGGCCGAGCCAGCGATCCCCAGAAGCGGTATCAGTGTGAAGTTCAAGGCCGTGTTGATCAGGGCCGTGGCCAGGTGGATCAGCGAGATCATCCTGGTCCTCTTGGCGATATCCATGCCGGGGGCGAAGTTGTACAAGGTGAGCATCATGAGCGCAAGCGACAGGATCGGGATGATGCGCCAGGCGCCGTAAAACTTGGGCGTGGTGAACACGAGCACGATCTCCTTGGAGAAGAGCGCGATGCAAAGCTGAAATGGCAGGGCCAGCGCCAGGAAGACCCTGAAGATCCGCGCGATGTCGCCGGGGGTCCCCTCCTCCCGGTAGCTGTTGTAGATGAGGGGGGTGAGCGAGCTGTTGAACCCGATCATGAGCAGGCTGACCACGGAGGCGAAACGAAAGCCGATGCCGTAGATGCCCAGCTCGGACACGCCCAGAAGGGTTCGGACGGCGATCCGGTCGACGTAGTTGGTGACGAACTCGGAGGCGAGGGCCGGCACGATGGGGAGCGAGAAGACCAGCATCATCGTGAGCGACGAACGCTTGAAGGTGAACGCGTACACCTCGCGATTGGCATGCCAGGCGATGACGGAGCCGGCGACCCCCCCCGCAATTTGCCCCGTGATGATGCCGGCGACGCCGTTTCTCAAGACCACGACGCAAAAGACCGCCACGACGGCGGTGACCACGGTCGACGCGAGGCTGGAGAGGATGTACAGCCGCGGCTTTAACTGCCAGCGCAGCAGATTCTGGAAAAAGTAGAACAGCCCGGTGGCACAGATGGAGGCGATCCCGAGCCGGAAAACCGGCTGCCAGGCGGGATCGCCCAGCAGCAGCCGGGCCAGCGGCCCCGATATCGAGAGGGCGGCGAGGGAGAAGACCGTGTACGCCGCTACGGTAAACCACAGGGCACTCGAGGCGTAGGCGCTTTTGTCGGCACCGCTTCTGGCCTCGGGGTAGTAGCGGGCGATGCCGCTTGAGATCCCCAGCGGCACCAGCACGTTCACCAGCGAGGCGAAAACCGCAACGAGGTCGACGACCCCGAAGTCCCCCGGCGCGAGGATCCTCGTGTAAACGGGAACCAGGATCACCGAGATGCCACGCGATAGGAGTCCGGCGAAGCCGTAAAGGACGCTGTCCTTGAAGAACCGCCTCAGCATCGGCGGTCACCGCCGTCGACGAACTCGCGGAACCGGCGCACCAGTTCGGGCTTGTCGTCGAGGCACAGGGCCGCCTCGCCCCCCTGGCTCAGGTACCTGCGCAGGCTTTGCCGCGCAAGCTCGTCGGGCATGCCCCAGCCGTACAGGTAGCGGAGCTCGGCGGGATCAAAGAACCACTCCGTGGGGGCCTCGTTGTTGATGAGTCTCAAGAAGCGCTCCGCCACCACGCGGGAAGACCACTGCCGCCCCAGGAATTCTTTGGCCCGGCGTCCGAGGTCGGTGCGGTAGGCCTCGTCGACCACGAGCTTCTCGATCGCCGCCTCGATCTGCGCCGGGGAGCAGTGGTGCACCGGCGGGATCTCCAAAGCGGTCAGGGTGCCCAGGTCCTTTTCCTGCGCGTATCCTCCGACCACGGCGGGCTTACCGAAGAAAGCGGCCTCCGAGGCGAAGCGGGCCATCAGGGTGTCGGAGTAGAGCTCGTCCACCACGAAGTCGCATCGCTCGAGCTCGTGCAGCACCTCCGCGTTGGGACGATTGGTGATCTCCACGTAGTCGATGCGGTGCCCCTTTTTCCTGAGGTTCGCTATCGCCTCTCGTATCCGGTCGGTCCCCTTCCCTTCGGAATGCGACGGGGCGTGCAGGATCCGGACCCCCTCGCTAGCGCCGGGTGCGCTCGACGGGGGGGGCGGAGCGAACCAGGTGGGTATCCCCATTTTCATGAACTGCACCACCTTTCTCTCGTGGAAGTGGCTCGTGGGGGGATGGTTCACGATGTAATCGGCCCACCGTTCGACGCGCCGCACGCACAGCTTCACGGCCCGCGTCTGCCGCCAGATAGCGGTGACATCGAGTTCGTGGCTCTTCCGGTTCAGGTACGGAGGACGGGAATCGCTCCCCAGGTAGATGAAGATCACCTGCTTGCCGAGGAACTTCAGAAGCGGAAGGTCGTAGCAGCGCAGGAAGGACCTGCCGAAGGTGAAGATGTAGCTGTCGTAGCGCGGCAGGGTCCAAAGGCACAACAGCGCGGTGCAGAAGTAATACAGGACGAGCCAGGGGAATCTCGCGGCTGCGCCGCGGTTGGAGTTGGCCATGCCGTCGAGGCGGCGGATCAGCGAGACCAAAGGGTTCTCCACCCGCGTCCCCTGGTAGGCGAAGGCGTGGCAGGAAAGGTCGTAGAAGTCGGCGCGGACCCCGAGCGCCTCGAAGCCGGACTGCAGTGAGCCGTTGTAGCCGGCTATCTCGCACAACCCTATCAGGATGCGGGGCTTCTTGTGCGCCATGCTAGAGGAGGGCCTCTTTCAGGTCACGCTTGTCCGGAAAGTTGACCAGCACGCCGAGGTCCTTGCCCTGGAACACGACCATGCTCCCGACGGCGACGGCGGAGGCGTTGCCGCGCTTGACGACCTCGCCCAGGTGTGCCACCGAACCGGCACCGCCGTTGGCGATGACCGGGATTTTGACCGCGGCGGCGACCCCCTCGGTGAGGTTCACGTCGTACCCGGCCCAGGTCCCCTCGCGATCCATGGAGGTGATCAGGAGCTCCCCCGCCCCCATTCTCTCAAGTTCGACCGCCCACTCGACGGCCGTCTTGCCGCTCTTTCTGGTGCCGCCGTGGGTGAAGACCTCGTAGCGCCCCCACAGGTTCTTGCGCGCATCGACGGAGCCCACGATGCTCTGCGAGCCGAAGCGGTCGGCCAGGCGCGAGATGAACGCGGGATCGGCAACCGCTTGCGAGTTCACGATGACCTTCTCGAACCCGATGGCGAAGATACGCCCGACGTCATCGATGTTGCACAGCCCGCCGCCGTAGGCAAGGGGCATGAAGCACTCGTTGGCGATCTGCTCGAGGATCCTGAAATTGGGGGGACGGTTTTCCCGGCTGGCCACGATGTCCAGGAACACCAGCTCGTCCACCTCGAGCTCGTTGAAGATCCGGACCGTGTTGATGGGATCGCCGATGTAGCTGTAGTTTTTGAATTTCACCGTCTTCACCAGACTCTCGTCCTTGAGCAGAAGACAGGGTATCACACGGGTTCGGAGCATAATTAGAGCCTTGCGAAATTTTCTAGGAACATCATGCCGTATTTGTGGCTCTTCTCGGGGTGGAACTGGGCCCCGTAGATGTTGTCCCTGAAGATGGCGGAGTCGAAGCTCACGCCGTGGGTCGTCTTCAAGAGCACGTTTTCCGGGTGCCGGCAACGGACGAAGTACGAGTGCACGAAGTAAAAGCGCATCTCCTCGACGCTTTCGAACCCCTGGGTGACGGGGTTTTGCGCCGCGACCGTCACGACGTTCCACCCCATGTGCGGCACCCGGCAGGCAGCGCTGTCCACCCGTCCGGTGAAGGCAAGGGTTTGCGCCGGTATCCACCCCAGCCCGGGGAGTTGGCCCTCCTCGCTGGAATCGGTGAGCAGCTGCATCCCCAGGCAGATTCCCAGCACCGGCACCTTCTCGACCAGCGCCTTGCGGTCGAGCACCTCGCGAATCCCCTGCTCGGCTATGCGCGACATGGCCGCATCGAAAGAACCGACCCCCGGAAGCAGTATCTTCTGCGCGGAGGCAATCTGGTCAGGGTCCCCCGTGATGCGGCTGGGCACCCCGATCTTCTTGAACATGTTGGCTATGGAGCCGATGTTCCCCATTCCGTAGTCGACGATCGTTATCATCAGACACCATTCTTGGAGGTGTATTTAATATAGAAGCTCATCGGGACCAGGTTCATTTTCGCCATCACGAAAAACAGCGGGCGCAGCTTTTCGAAAAGCGACTTGTACGTGGGATAGTCGCGGAAGTTGCGGCGCGCCCCGCTCATCTGCGCCTCGAACTCCTGGTCCGACAGGCCAAGCCTCTTCTTGAAGTACTCGAGGAGGTCGTCCTCGAGATGCGGCGGCTCAGCGTACAGCCTAAGCGCCTCCTCGCGCGCCATGAGACCGGACCGCGCCGACGCGGCGAGGCTCAGGTTCCTCAGGTCGATCTGGAACTTGTTGGGGAGGTAATAGCTGTGGTTGAAGGCGATCAGGCGGTTCTCCAGGTGGTGCCCACCGTAGTACTGCCAGTCGAACTCGCGCTCCAGGAACTCCCGTGCGCTCTCCTTGGTGTAGTCGATGTACCAGAAGGGACGGATCTTCTTGATGCGCTTCAGGAGAGTCCACTTCATGAATGCGGTGAAGTCCATGAGCGGGTAGGTCCTGCGCTTCACCTTGCCGAAGCGCTTGTGGATGGAGTCGATGTACTTGCCGTCGAAGTAGAAGCTCCCCAAGGGGGCGATACCCTCGGTCTTGAAGGAGTGCCCTTCGAGGATGTACTTGACGCCGAACTTCGATGCTGCCCGGTAGAGCACCTCGGCGATGGCGAGATCGGTGGAGGCATCGAGTTCCGGAACGCCAGAAAGAAAGAAGGCCCTGAAGATGTCGTCGATCTCCTTGTTGTCCACCACATAGGTGTAGAGCTCGACGTTGAGCTTCTTCAGCATCTTTTTGATGTTCTCGGTGGCGATGGCGCTGTTCCAGGTATTGTCGTAGTGCACCGCGAGGGGCCTGAGCCCCCACTGGACCGCCTTGTAGAGCATGTACGAGGAGTCTGTCCCGCCGCTTACCCCGACGACGCAGTCGTACTTCTTGCCGTGCCCGTCCTTCTTGATCTGCTCGATGATCTGCATCAGCTGCCGTTCGCCCTCGGGCGTGCCGGTGGCGTACTGAGCCTGGAGATCGTCCATCATCTTGCAGTAGTTGCACATCCCGCTTTCGTCAAACGTTATGTACGGGACCTTCGAATCGTAGATGCACCTTGTGCAGCTCACAGTCTCATTGGTTGATGCCACGTCGTACCTCTATTGGTTTTTAAAAATGGAACCGCACGCGTTGCTGGCGCTGCAGTACTCGTCAAAGGAAAGCTCCCGGCCGTCCACCTCCACCACCAGCGGAAGGACCAGACCGTCGGAGGCCTTCACGTAGCAGCGCGAGCCGAGCCGGACCACCTCGCCCGTGCGGGCGGCGGAGGTTGGCAGCTCCCCCGGACGCTGTATCGATACGAATTTCACCCTCGTCCCCCCCAGGAACGAGAAGGCGCACGGGTAGGGCTTGGTTTGGGCCCTCACGAAGTTGTACAGCTCGAGCGCCGCCTTGTTCCAGTCCATGAGGCCGTCGTCCGGCGTCCGAATCGGGAAAGGCACGATCTTGGAGGCGTCCTGCGGCGTCAGGACGTGGCGCCCTTCGGCCATCAGGACGAGTTGCTCAGCAAGCATCGCCTTGGAGGCCTCGGTGACCTTGCCGTACAGGGTGGCGATGTCGTCGTCCGGGTCGATCGGGATTTCCTTTTGCGCCAGGATGTCGCCGTCGTCGACTCCATCCTCGAACTTGAACATGGTTATCCCGGTGGTCTGCTCGCCGTTGATGAGCGCCCAGACCAGCGGAGAGCCCCCCGCGTAGCGGGGCAACAGGGAGGCATGGATCCCGTAGGCACCCAGCCGCGCCAGGTCCCTGATCGAGCGGGGGACCATGTAGTACCACCCGAGCACCATGATGACGTCGGCCTGGAGCGCGCGGATGGTCTCCCGGTAGGCGTCGAGCCTGCGCCCGTCGCGGGAGTCGACCGCGTAGCAGGGGATGTCGTGCTCGGCGGCGACGCTTTCAATGTCGGCATAGTTGGAGTTCTGGTAGCTGGAGGCGGTACTCTCTCCCTTTTTCTTGAGGTCGAAACTCTGCGGGATCATGAATACCGCAGAGACCTCGAAGCCACCCTCAAGGAGGTGTTGCAGCATCTGTTCGCTGAACTTCGTGGCACCCAGGAAGATGATCCTCATAGAAAGGACCTCAGTGCGCGGCAGACGGCGCCGACGTCGACCCCCTCGAAGCAGGGGAGCGTCAAGGTCTCCTGCTGCAGCTGCCAGGCGTTGGGCTGGGGAGCGCCGTATTTCTTCTGGTAGTAGGTGGTGCCGCTCAGGCAGTAGGTACCAAGCGTGGCTTCCACCCCCTCCCCCTTCAGGTGGACGATGAGCGCGTCGCGGTCCACCCCCCGGGGTACCCTGAAGACCAGCGACTGGACGTTGTGCACCACGTCCGGCGCCCCCTTTTGTTCGATGAAACCTGTGCCCGCGAGCTCCTCGATATAGGCCGCTCGGATGGCGTTGCGGGAGGCGACGATGGCGTCGAGCTTGGCAAGCTGCTTGATGCCCATGACGGCCTGCAGTTCGGAGAGCCTGAAGTTGTAGCCGTAATCGACGAAGTCGAACTTGCCGTCCTTGATCACGGAGCCGTGGCTCAGCTTCACGGCCAGCCTCTCGGCCCATGCGGCGTCCCCGGTGGTGATGGCGCCCCCCTCTCCCGTGGTGAGGAGCTTTCTGGGGTGGAAGCTGAAGCAGGTAAGGTCCGCGATGGCGCCGCACCTGACCCCGCGCTCGCTGCTGCCGATGGCGCAGGCGGCGTCTTCCACCAAGGGAATGCCCCGCTCGCGGCAGATGGACCTTATCTCGTGGAGCCCGGCAGGGTTCCCCAGGGCGTCGACGAAGATGACGGCCTTGGTGCGGGGGGAGACCTTGGACGCGAGCTGCGCGGGGAGCATGTTGAAGGTGTCCGGACTCACGTCCGCGAAGACGGGGGTGGCCCCGAGGTCTTCGACCACGTTCGCCGTTGCGGGGAAGGAGAAATCGGAGACTACGACCTCGTCTCCCGGACCGATCTCGAGGAGCTTAAGGCACAGCCACAGCGCAGTGGTGGCGGAGGTGGCGAGGAAGGCATGGCGCGCCCCGGTGTAGCGGGCAATCTCCTCGGCGAAGGACGTGACGAACCTGCCCCGGGTGAACCACCCCGACTCGAACACCTCGCGGAATTCGGTCTCGACCTCCTCGAAGGATATGTACGGCTTTATCAGCTTGATCATGGCTCACCTGATGTTGTCGCGGTACCACGCGAGGGTTTCGCTGAGTCCCTGGTCGAAGGGGGTCAGTCGGTAGTCGATCATGCCCCGGACCTTCGCGTTGCTGGCGTTGTGACACTCCACGTCCGCCTTGCGCGCCGGCTTCTCAAGGATTTCCCCCTGGTACCCCATGTTCCGGGTGATCTTGTGGATCACGTCCCGGATGGAGATCTGGCCGTCGGTGGAGATGTTCACGCTCTCCCCCGGGGCCAACCTGTCATAGAGCTTGACGATGGCGTCCACCGTATCGAGGACGAAGATGAAGTCCCTGGTCTGGTTCCCCCCGCCGTGGATCTCGGGGGGAAGACCGTTGAGGATCTTCCACGCGGTGATCGGAATGACACCGGCGAGGTACCCCTTGTAGTTCTGACGCGGCCCGTAGTTGTTGAAGGGGCGCACGATGAAGGCGTCGAGGTCGCACATCCGTACCCAGCTCTGCAGCGCGATGTCCGCGGCGGCCTTGCCCGCCGCGTAGGTAGTGGTCGGGTTTATCGGGTGCTTTTCATCCATCGGCTCGTAGACGGCGGTGCCGTAAACTTCGGAGGTGCTGAAGTGGCACAGCGTCTGGAAGCTCCCCTTGCGCTGCAACTCGAGCAGGTTCATGACGACGTTGACGTTGGTGTTGAAGGCGTTGGACGGGTTCACGAACGAATAGTTGAGCGCCTTGGTGGCGGCGTTGAAGACGATGTCTATGTCGTGGCGGGAAAAGATGTATTCCAGCGACGAGGCGATCTCGGCATCGTCCTTGTACAGGACCGCCCCCTGCTCCAGGGCGCCGGCAAGATTGGCCTCGCTCCCCAGGAACATGTTGTCGATGACCACAACCTCCCTGGCGCCCAGGTCCTGCAGCCGGTCAACGAGGTGGCTTCCGATGAAGCCGGCCCCGCCGGTGACCAGTATGGAACTTCCTTTGATGGGCGGTCTCATCATGCTCCCCTGACCTGCTGTTGTACCTGTCTCGCTATCTCCATGGCCTGGTACCCGTCGAGGGCTGAGGGGATCCCCTCAGCGCCGGGATTGCCGACACTCTGCACGAACGCCATCAGCTCGCTCAACAGCGCCTCCTCCGGCCTGACATCGATGGTCTCCTCCTTCGAAGAGATGGAAACCTTTTCGTAGTACTGCTCGATGGACTGCTTGTTGATCATCACTTCCTTGCGCAGCAGGTTGCAGTCGACGTACATGTCGGAGCAGGTAACGCTTATGTGCCTGAGCCGCTTCTCGGTGATGCGGCTTGCCGTGATGTTGGAGTAGGCGCCGTTTGCGTGGGTGAGCGTCGCCCGGGCGAAGGCGATCATCCCCCCCTCGAGCACCCCGTAGGCGCTTACCTGCCGCGCCGCGCCGTTCAGGTAGAGCGCGAGGTCGATGTCGTGGATCATGAGGTCGGTCACCACGTCCACATCGGTGATGCGGCTGCTCACCTTGTTGGTTCTGGTGAAATCGATGTTGATCACCTGCGAACTGTTGGAAAGCACCTTCTTGACCGCCATCACGGCCGGGTTGAAACGCTCGATGAAACCGACCTGAATCCGCACCCCGTGCTCCCTTGCCAGCGCAAGGATCTCGGCGCTGCTCTCCAGCGTGTCGGTGAGCGGCTTCTCGACGAAGATCTCCTTGACATAACGGCTGGCGAGCTTGATGTAGTCGTAGTGGGTGGAGGTCGGGGTGACGATCACCAGCGCGTCGACACCCGGGAGATCGGCTTCGAGGTTCGCGGTCGCCCGCACTCCGTACTGCCGGGAGAGTTCGGCGGCGCGGGCCTCGTCCGAGTCGCAGATGAAGCGCAGGTCGACGTCTTTGAGCATGGAGAGGACGCGCAGGTGGTTCCTCCCCATGTTGCCCAGGCCGATGAGGCCTACCTTGATGGGTCCCGGTCTCGTGGTCATTTCGCGTCTTCCTTCCGGGCTACCTTGTTCCCCATCTTGTCCACGTAGCTGTAGTGCCGGGCGGGGTTTCCGACAACGAGGGAGTAGGGCTCGACGTCCTTGGTCACCACGCTCCCTGCGGCCACCATGCAGTACTCGCCCAGGGTGACGCCGCAGACGATGGTCGCGTTGGCCCCGATGCTCGCCCCCCTCTTGACGACGGTCGGGGTTACCTGCCAGTCGGCGTTGAAGGCCCTGGGCACCTTGTCGTTGGTAAAGACGGCGTACGGCCCCACGAACACGTCCTCCTCGATGGTCACGCCGTGGTACACCGAGACGCCATTTTGCAGCTTGCAGTTGTCTCCGAGCACCACGTCGAAATCAAGGTAGGTGTCCTTGGAGATGATGCAGTTGGCGCCGATCCTGGTGTTCTCCCTGATCTGCGAGTTGATCCAGATCTTGGTGTTGTCGCCGATTTGGGCGGACGGGGCTACGTTCGCCGACGGATGAATGAAGATGTTATTTGCCATGAATCGCCTCCGCTATGTATTTTTGCTGTTCGACGGTCAAGAACGCGCTCATGGGCAGGCTCATGATCTCGCTGGAAACCCTCTCGGCGACCGGGAACTCCGCGGCGTCGTAACTCAAACCCGCGAACGCCTCCTGCCGGTACAGCGGGATCGGGTAGTGCACGGCGGTGGGCACCCCTTGTTCGTTCAGCCTCTTCGCGAGCGCATCGCGGTTTTTGACCCGAACAGAGTACTGGGCGTACACCGAAGTGCGGTCGGGCTTCACAAACGGTGTCACCACCTCCCCGCCGGCCAGCAGTTCGTTGTAGCGACTTGCCACCGCGGCGCGAACAGGCACCTCTTCATCGAAGTACTTGAGCTTCACCCGCAGGATCGCGGCCTGGATGCTGTCGAGGCGGCCGTTGATCCCTATGTACTTGTGCTTGTAGCGCTCGCCCTGGCCGTGGTTCATGAGCTGCCTGAGCTTGCCGGCGAGTTCGTCGTCGCTGGTGTAGACCGCGCCGCCGTCGCCGTAGCAGCCAAGCGGCTTGGACGGGAAGAAGCTCGTGCAGCCGATCCGGCTCAGGTTGCAGCTCTTTTTCCCCTTGTACTCGGAGCCGAAGCTCTGCGCCGCGTCCTCAATGACGGTCAGGTTGTGGCGCGACGCGATGGCGTTGATCTCGTCCATGTCGGCCGGCTGTCCGTAAAGCGCAACCGGAATGATGGCGCGAGTCTTCGGGGTGATCTTTTGCTCGATGAGGCGAGGGTCGATGTTGTAGCTGGTCTCGTCGATGTCGACGAAGACGGGAACCGCGCCGAGGAAGGCGATCATTTCGGCGGTGGCGATGAAGGTGAAGGGGGTGGTGATCACCTCGTCGCCCGGCTTGATGTCACAAGCCATCAGCGCGAGCAGCAGCGCGTCGGTGCCGCTGGAGCAGCTGATGCAGTGCTTGGCTCCAGTGTAGGCGCACATCTCGGCTTCGAGCTGAGTGACGTCTTTGCCCATGATGTATTGCGACGACTCCAGGACCGCGTGGATCGCCTCGTCGATTTCTCCCTGGTACTTACGGTACTGCGCCTGCAGGTCGATGAAGTTGATTTTCACCCTCTCCTCCTTAGATTGAGATACCCTGTGCGGTGCTCTCTATGTGTTCGGATTCACTGCGGTAGGCTTTTATCAGCCGACAGACGGACCGGACCTCGTCCGTGGTCAGTTGGTCCCCGAGGGGTAGGCTCAAAAGCTGATCGGCGATCACTCCGCTGCACGGAAGCGGCGGGGTGTCAAGGTGGGCGTAGGCGCGCAGGTGGGGCAGCGAAATCGGGTAGTGCACCCCGGTCTGCACCCCGTGCCGGGTTAGGTAGGCGCTGAGCCCCTCGCGGTCGTCCACGCGCACCACAAACAGGTGCCAGACATGGAACGCCCAGGGCGCAATCACCGGGAGCACTATCCCGGGAACTCCCGAGAGCCCGTCGAGGTAGCACCGGGCCAGCTCGCAGCGCGTTTCCAGCCAGCGATCCAGGTGCCTGAGCTTCACGTCAAGGATGGCGGCCTGCAGCCCGTCGAGACGGGAGTTGCGCCCTTCGAACTCGTGGTTGTACTTCTCGACGCGGCCGTGGTTCGCTATCATCCTGCAGCGCTTGGCCAGTGCCGGATCGTTGGTGACGATGGCACCGCCGTCGCCGTAGGCTCCCAGGTTTTTGCCCGGGTAGAAGCTGAAGGTACCGACGATTCCGATGCCTCCCACCCTTCTCCCCTTGTACTTGGCCCCGTGCGCCTGGGCTGCGTCCTCGATCACGTACAGGTCGTGCTCGGCGGCCAGCGCCATCACCGCGTCCATGTCGCAGGGGTGGCCGTACAGGTGCACCGCCACGATCGCCTTGGTGTTGGGGGTCACCCGCCGCCTGGCGTCTGCGACGGATATGGTGTATGTCTCCGGGTCGCAGTCGCAGAAGACGACCCTGCTCCCCCCCCTGGTGACCGCCTCGCTGGAGGCAATGAAGCTGTTGGCCGGCACGAGTATCTCGCTTCCCGGCGGGAGTCCCAGCGCCTCGACGGCGATTTCGATGGCGTCGGTGCCGTTGCCGACGCCGATGCAGAATAGGGCGCCGAGGTAGGCGGCGAAGTTCTCCTCGAAGCTCTTCAGGTAGCTGCCGCCGATGAAGGCGGAGTCGCGGATGACCCCGGCGATGGCGGCGTCTATCTCGTCGGAAATGCTCTGGTACTGTGCATGGAGGTCAAGAAAGCGTACGGTCATGAGTTAGATGCCCTTTATCTTGCGGGCCGGGTTCCCTGCGTAGATCCCGGGCTCGGCAATATCCTTGGTGACCACGGCTCCTGCGCCGATCACGACGTTGTCGCAGATCGTGACGGGAAGGATGGTGGCGTTGGTGCCGATGGAGACGTGGGAGCCCAGCCGCGTCGAGCGCCACAACTCCTTGCGCCCCCCCGCCGGACCGCCACCGCTGAACGTGTCGTTGATGAACATGGCGCCGTGCGAGATGAAACAGTCGTCGCCCACGGTGACCAGTTCGCACACGAAAGCGTGGGACTGGACCCGGCATCGTTCGCCGATGACGGCCCCTTTCTGGATCTCGACGAACGGCCCTATGAAGCTGCCGGAGCCGACCCGGCACTCGTACATGTTGACCGGCTCCACCACGGTGACGTTCTCGCCGAACTCGACGTCCCGGATACCGGCTTTCCTGATGATTGGCTGGTGCACCGTCATTCCCCCCGATGCCTGCGCGCCTTGGCGTAGATCATCTCGATGGCCTTGATGGACATGACCCCCTCGTCCCCCTCGACCACGTGATGCCGTTCGTTCAACAGCTTGGCCACGACGTTTGTCACCACCTTGTCATGGTTGGAGCTGGTTCCCTGGTACTTGCCGTAGGCGTTGGGCTTGTCGCAGAAGACGATGTCGTCCTGCAGAGGCAGCGCGCGCACGTCCCAGTACTCGATCTTGTTGAGGTACGGCCCGCCGATCTTGATGGTGCCGAACTCGCCTATGATGGTGATGCTCCCCTCGTAGTTTTTGTTGTAGACACAGGTGGTCCAGGTGAGAGCGCCCATTACCCCCGAGTCGAACTTCAGCAGCGCGTTGCCGCAGTCCTCGATCTCGACGTCGTGGTTGAAAGTCGCGACGTCGGCCTCTACCTCGACCACGTCGCCGAACCACCAGTTGAGAAGGTCGATGAAATGGCTGGCCTGGGTATAGAGCGCGCCCCCTTCCAGATCGAGCCTGCCACGCCAGTTGGAGCTCTGGTAATACCCGTCGTGACGGTTCCACAGCACATCGCACTTCACCATGAAGATGCGGCCGAGCTTACCGGTTTGCAACGCGTTCCTGGTAAGCGCGATCGGCACGTTGAACCGGTTTTGCTTTACCACCATGAGGTGCACGCCGTTGGCCTGCGCCGCGGCGATCATCTCGTTGGCATCCTTCACCGTCAGCGCCATCGGCTTCTCCACGAGGATATGCTTCCCCGCGTTGGCCGCCTTGATTGCCATCTCGGCGTGCAGGCCGTGCGGCGTGCAGATATTGACGATGGACGCATCGGTATGGCGCAACATCTGGTCGAAGTCATCAAAGCAGGGGATTTCGGGGCCGTATTTCTCCGCCAGCTCCTTCGCTCTGCCAAGCTCCACGTCGCAAAGCGACACGATAGAGCCCCGCCTCTCGGCGTCAACGACGGCGGCATGCCTGCAGCCGATGGCACCGCACCCAACAATCGCGAAATCAACGTTCATACTTCCTCCGGGTTTCAACTGGCAATGTGCCCGGCCTTCCAGCCACGCAACTGTTTTGTCATGAAGCGAACCGCTCTGCACGGGGGAGCAGTTAGGTGCCCGCGCCGAAGGGGAGCTGCCTCCGCACCTGCTCCAGCCTCCTGCGGTCCTCCTCCGGCATCCTGGCAACCAGTTCCTGGAGAAAAACCACCACTACCGACACCATGCCGCCAGCAACAGCGGCCATGAACACGATGAGCGAGCGCCTGGGTCTGCTCTTGTTCCAAGGGGGGACCGCTTCGTCGAGGACCTGCAAGGTGGAGGAATCCTTAGCCTCGTTGATCTTTACCGCCTCGTACTGCTTGGTGAGTTGCTCGAAGATCGCCTCCTGGGTCTTTAGTTCCCTGAGCTTGCGAGAATATTCGAGCCCCACGTTGGGGACGTTGCCGATGGCGGGTATCCCCTCTCCACCGCCCCCGCTGCCGGCGACCGCCCCCAGTTCCCGCTTCAGCCGCTGGATCCCTGTCTGCGCCGCCTTGACCTCGGGGCTCTCGTCGGTCTGCTTGCTCCGCAACACGGCGAGTTGAACCTCCCTGCCGGCCACTTCCGCTTTCAGGCGCGCCGCCTCCTCGATGGAAGCCTTCGCCTGCGAGTCCACCTGAACGATCTTGTTGCGTTGCGAGAAGGCCTTCAGATCGTCTTCAGCTGCCTGCAGATCCTTCTTGACGATTTCGAGACGCTTTTCCAGGAATACCCTTTCCGTCCCCACCTTCGAAAGGTTTAGCCTCACGGTCGTGCGCCCGATTTCCTGGACGAACGCGTTGGCGAGCGCGGCGGCACGTTTGGGGTCCTTGTCCTCGGCAACGATGGAGATTATGCCGTCTTTCCCCCCCTGGATCTTGACCGCCCCTTCCAGTGTCCTGCGGGCGGCCTCCTGATTCTTGGCCTTGTAGATGTTGACAAGATCCATCCGGGCGATGACGGCATCGGCTACGGACCGGCTTTTGAGTATGCCGACGTAGAGGTCGCTGCTCCCGGCAAAGCCTCCACCCGCGAGCGCCGCAAGCCCTCCCGCCTGCCCCAGGAGAGCCGAGAGCCCCCCTCCCCCTTCCTTCTGTGGCGGAAGGATCTTCGCGGTCGCGCAATAATAATCGGGGAGGGTGAGGCTGTAGCACAATCCCAGTATGGTCGTGACGGCACATACCTTTATGATGAGCATCTTGCGCTTGACAAGCACATGCAGGAGCTCAAGGAGGTCTACTTCCTGTGCTTCGATGTTGTGTTCCGCCTTCATTCAAGTCCTCTGGCCAACCGTAATCGTTTGGTCCTCACACTATTTCCCTGCGGCAAGAACTACGCCGGCAGTTACTGCTATGTTTCCGATAATCGCGGCGACATCCTTGATGTTTCTTAGCCACGCCGTCTTCTCGTACTGTCGTGGCACAATTACAGTGTCGCCTGAGTCCAGTGGTTTCCCCCAGAAAGAATTGTAGAGCAGGAAACGGGAGGAGTTGGCTTGGCTGATCACCGATCCGTCCACCTTCACGACGTAAATGCCGTCGCGGTCGGCGTCGCCGGTCGGCCCACCCACCTGATGAAGGTACCATTCGACGTCCCTGCCGCGCTGGGTGACGACGGTGCTCTGGTTGTAGACGTCCCCGATCACGTTGACGCCGCCTGGGTCGCTGGGAATGGTGAGCTGGTCGCCGCCCTGCAGTTCGAGATCGTACATGCTCCCCTTGAGGTCGCGCAGCGACGTGATCTCCATCAGGACGCGCCCCTCCGCCTTCTTCGTTTTCAGGATCTCGATGCTGCGCATCAGGTTGTCGAGGGTAGCCTTGGAACTCGCCACCTCTTCCGCCGAGGCTGCCGTCTGGGAGACGTTGCTTTGCAACTTGATGATCTGGTCCTGCGCCCGGTCGAGCGCTTCGTCCATACGCTGCTGCTGCAGTTTGCGAACGTTTTCCCTGGTGAAGCGGACCCCCTTGAGATAGGCGAGTTCGGTGAAGCCACCGGCGCGGGCGATGACGGAGCTGAGACGCTCCCCCTTGTAGATGGGATACGTGCCGGGAAACATGACTTCGCCTTTGAGTGTCACGTAGCGCTCGGTAGCCTCGGCCCAGTTGGGAATGCGGCGCACGGTCAGCTCGTCGAAAGGCTCCAGCTTAATGTTATTCGCCCCCCCCTTGAGCGCCTCCTCGAGGTTCACAGGGATGGAATAGGAAGTGACGGTGTCGCCGGTGCGCTTGATCCTGGCGATCTCGGCGTTGCCGAGGTAGGCGGAGAGCTTCACGTTGCCGGCCTGCATGAGCAGGTCGCGCACGGTCATGTTCTCGAGGTAGCGGACCTGACCCGGCTTTTGCACCTCGCCGCTCACCTTGACGACGGGGGTCTCCTCCATCTGGTCCCTGGAGAAGATCTTGACCCGGTCAAATTCCTTGAGCTCGAGGTCGTGCGCCGGTTCACCCTTGAGAGCTCCGGTGACATCGAAGTAGACGATCTCCGGATGCAGATCGGGCGGGTAGAGGCGGATGATCTGGCCGGCTCCGGCATGGTACTGGGGCAGGAGGTTGTCGCCCTGCAGAAGCGAGCTCACCTTCATGCCGGGCTTCAGGGCGTAGTCGCCCGGGCGCAGGACGTGCCCTTCGAGCCTTACATAGCCGCGCAGCACGCTGTCTATGGGTAGGACGTTGACCAGGTCCATGTCCTGCATCTTTATGCCTGAGGTCCGCTGCTCCGCGGCCGCACCGCTCAGGTCGAGGTTAAAGTCGTTGACGACCTTCTTGTCATGCGCCTCGACGCGGTACAACTGCACCCTCTGCAGGTAACCGGTAGGATTGACGCCGCCGCCAAGGGCGAACAGGTCCTTCAGGGACGTCTCCCCCTTCAGCTCGTAAATGCCGGGACGCCGCACGTTACCGACGATGCCCGCAACGCGACCGATGACCGGAACCAGGATGGTGTCCCCCGGCTGCAGCCGAATATCCTTCCCCTTATCCCCCTGGAGGAAGAAATCGTAGAGGTCGATGGTCTCCACCACCTTGCCGTTGCGATTGATCTGGATGTTGCGCAGGCTGCCGTTCTTGGTCGGGCCTTGCGCCGCGGACAGGGCGCTGATCACGGTGGAAAGCGAGCTCACGTTGTAGTCGCCGGGGGAAGTCACCTCCCCCACCACGTAGACCTTGATCAGCCTCAGCTTGTCCAGGTTCACGTTGATCTGGAAGTCCTTGTAGATCCGCGCGACGCTCCCTCTCAACAGCGCGGGGAGTTCGCCGTAACTTACCCCCGCGATCTTCACCGTACCGACCTTCGGGATCACGATCTCACCGCTGCGGTTCACGTCGAGTTTATAGGTGCCGTTGATGCTCCCCCAAAGCGTGACGACGAGCCGGTCACCCGGGCCCACCATATAGTCCGGCCCCACCGGAACGTCGGTCTGGGCCGCGAAGCTGTCCTTGCCGCGCTTGAAGAAGCTGTAGCCGAACTGGGTCAACTGGTCCCAACCATAAGGCTGGGGCCGGGTTTTGTCGATGATGACGGGGTTCTCCCCCATCGCCTTCTCCAGGACCGAGGGCTCCACTACCGGCTGCAACGTCTTCTTGGCCGGAGTTTTAGCCGTCGCCTTCTTGTCCTTCTTCTCTTTCTTCTCCTTCTTTTCCTTCTTCTCCTTGTCGTCGCGGCCTTGCTTGTCGTCCTTGGCCACAACGCCGTCCTTTGGTTCACGCTCCTGCCTGCCGCTAGGATCCCTCAACTCCTCGGGGCGCTCCTGGGACGCCTTGACGCTCCCGTCATCGACCGTACCGTCAAGGTCCGTTTCCCGGGAATCAGAGTCGCGTCGATACCCCTGACGCTGATCGTCACCCTGTTCCTGGTTGACAGCATCATCCTCGGCATCTTTGGGAGTGCTGAAGTAGTCGGAAGAAACCGTGAAGGAGTTTTCTTCTTTAGCTGAGGTTGGAGTCGCGTTCGAGGAGGCATCCTCGGAGATGGAGGCGGAAAAGGCGGTTGCGATGGACAGAAGTGACAGCGTTACCACGAGAAACAGGATTCTTTTCATGCTTGATTGTACCTCTAACTGGAATCACGAAAGACGGCATATGAAAGGCACAAAACTTAACAGAGATCAGGTGGATCGTATATCATGTACTTATTTAAATGTAAACGTAAACCCCACTGAAGAACAATAGGAATGAGGATAACGCACCTGCACAAGTCTCTTTGCAATGGGTGGTTTACTATTAAGGCGGGAACAGCAGTAGGAGATCAGACAGTAGCTCACAGCGAAAAGACCAAGGCTGTTCTTTGTGACATTACCGTGACTGCCAGACAGGCAGAGTCGATCGCAACTGCACCCAACAAAACAAAAGCCTCTACTAATGATCAGGCTCTAGTCTATACCACTTACGCGGAGCGTTGTAAATGCAAAAACCGCGGCATCCAGACATCAATGCCGGTGAGCCTGCAACCTTGGAGCGCGTTTTTGACACAGTTGAAGATAGCAGGTTTCGTGCCTAAATTTCGGCATGGCGAATTCGCTGCGAGGCAACGGGGATAGAACAATGAAGCGCTCCTTGGCTTTTCCATTTCATCCTCTGGACTTAGCCCATGTTTAGAAGAGTATCGGAAAAAAATTTGAATGGGCAAGGATAGATATTTTTTTCGGGGATGACATCGCGAAAGATTGAAGGAAGAAAACGGGAGAAGCTGTCAGCGGGCGCTAGACGGTAGAGGGTGTCAAAGACTGTATCGGTGTCTGAATTTTGACTGCATCAGGCGGCGCCGGTATTCGTCATGACACCGGTGCCGCTTGGCGGTCGCCGTTTACAATCTCCACAGCCGGATGCCCCACTCGGCCAGTTGCGCGACGTCGAGGATCCCCTTCACGTCGATGACGAGCGGTGAACCGTTCATCATCGCCTTCAGTTGCTCCGGGGTCAGCCGTCGGTATTCCTCGTGGGCCACGGCGACCACGACCGCCTCAGCCGTCTGCAGCCTGTCGGCGGGGACCAGGGTGATCCCGTACTCGTGTCGCGCCTCGTCCGGATCGGCCAGCGAATCGCAGACCTGGACCTCGAGGCCGTAGTCCTGGAGTTCGTGAATGATGTCGATCACCTTGGAGTTGCGCAGGTCCGGACAGTCTTCCTTGAATGTCAGACCGAGCACGGTTACCCGGGAGCCAAGAACGTTGTGCCCGGACCGGATCATCTCCTTTACGGTGCGCTGGGCGATGAACTTCCCCATACCGTCGTTGATGCGCCGCCCCGCCAGGATGACCTGCGGGATGTAGCCGAGCTTCTCGGCCTTGTGGGTCAGGTAGTAGGGGTCGACCCCGATGCAGTGTCCCCCCACCAGTCCCGGCTGGAACTTCAGGAAGTTCCACTTGGTCCCGGCCGCCTCCAACACGGATTTGGTATCGATCCCGATGCGGTCGAAGATGAGGGCCAGTTCGTTCATCAACGCGATGTTGAGGTCGCGCTGGGTGTTCTCGATGACCTTGGCGGCCTCGGCGACCATGATGGAGGGGGCGCGGTGCACGCCCGCGGTGACCACCGACTCGTAGACGTCGCCGACGATCGCGAGCGTTGCGGCGTCCTGGCCGGATACCACCTTCTTGATCTTGGTGAAGGTGTGCTCCTTGTCGCCGGGGTTGATGCGCTCCGGGCTGTACCCCACGAAGAAGTCCTTGCCGCAGGCGAGGCCGGACACCCGTTCCAGTATCGGCACGCATTCATCCTGGGTGACGCCGGGATAGACGGTGGATTCAAACACCACGATGTCCCCCGGCTTGAGGGCCTTCCCCACCGTCTCCGACGCGCGCAGCATCGGGGTCAGGTCCGGCTGGTTGGCGGAATCGATCGGGGTGGGGACGGCAACGATATGAAAATCGGCATCCCTGAGCACCTCGACGCTGTCGGTGAAGACGATGTCAGCTGCCTCGAGGTCGGCGGCAGTCACCTCTCCGGTGCGGTCCCGCCCCTGTTTCAGTTGCTCGATACGTGCCGCATTGATGTCGAAACCGTAAGTCTTGCCGACTTTGCCAAATGCCACCGCCACGGGCAGGCCCACATACCCCAAACCGATGACTGAGACGACACGGTCATGCGTTAACATCGACATACTCTCCTCGCCACTAGATTTCACCACACACGTGATGCACAAGAAACGAACGTTGCCTCACGGCTGCGCGGAAGAACTGACGACATACGCTGACTCCGAGAGTACGCCGAAGTATATCAGAAAATTCTCAGAAAGGAATCGTGTTAAAACAAATTATGGAAAAAAGGCGTGACTGCAGGGGGCGGAGTGGACGGCCGACAAAACAAAGGGATGTCAGACTCTGTGACATCCCCGTTTTTGCGAAAAAGGAGGAGGACTTGAAGCTCTGTCAGCATCAAGGTGCAACTATCAGACGTAGTACCTTGAGGTGACGCTCTCCCAGGTTCCCTGGGCCTTCAGGATCAGGTCGCAGAGCTCCCGCACCGCACCCCAGCCGCCGCGATTTCTGGCGACGAAGTGGGCGAAGGGGAAGACCTCCTGGACGGCGTCGGCGGGTGCGGCGGCGAAGCCGACCCTTTTAAGGAGCGGGATATCGATGACGTCGTCCCCCATGAAGGCGACCTCTTCGTCGGTGAGCCCGGTGGCCTCCAGCATCTGGCGGTACGGCACCAGCTTGTCCAGGGACTTCTGGTACACCTGCCCGATCCCCAGTTCCACGGCCCGGTTGTAGACCACCTGCGACTCGCGGCCGGAGATGATGCCGACCTCGATGCCGGAGCGCTGCAGCATCTTGATGCCATGGCCGTCCTTCACGTTGAAGAACTTGCTCTCCACGCCGTTGGAGTCGAAGATGATGCGCCCGTCGGTGAGCACGCCGTCGACGTCGAGTATCAGAAGCTTGATCTTTTTCAGTCTGTCTTCCATGAAAACCTCACTTAAGCCTCACGCTCACGCAAAGACGCAAAGGCGCTGAGAACTGCAAAAAACATTCAAACAGGGATAAAAGGGATAAAAGGGATACGTCAAAAACCATCGGTAACGCAAAGTCGCGAAGACGCGAAGAAAAACGGAAATCGGGGCGACGTCTGAAACCAGATGTCCCCATTGGCTTCTGTTGGTTTCAGGTCCCCCTGCGTCTTGGCGGCTTTGCGTTGAAAAAAGTTTATTGCCTGTATCCCCTGTATCCCTTTTTCCCTGTTGAATGGGGTCTACGCTATGCCCGCTTTCAACAGGTCGTGCAGGTGCACGATGCCCACCGGCGCGGTGGCGTCGTCGTCGGCGAAGACGAACAGCGAGGTGATGGAGTACTGCTCCATCTGCTGCAGGGCGCGCGCCGCCAGCTCGTCGCGGCGGATCCGCTTGGGTCCCTTCTTCATCAGCGCCGATGCCGGGAGGTTGATGATGTCGAGCCCCTGCCCCAGGGCCCGGCGCAGGTCGCCGTCGGTGATGACCCCGACCAGGGCGCCGTCTTCGGAGGTGACACCGGTGATCCCCAACCCCTTGGAGGTGATGGTGAAGAGCGCCTCGCGCATGAGGGTTTCGGCGCTGACCAGCGGCAGCCCCTCACCGGAGTGCATGATGTCCTCGACCTTCAGAAGGAGCCTGCGCCCCAACGCGCCGCCGGGGTGGAACATGGCGAAGTCCTCGGCCTTGAAGCCGCGGCTCACCAAAAGCGCCACGGCGATGGCGTCGCCCATGGCGAGGGTCACCGTGGTGGATGCGGTCGGGGCGAGGCCGAGCGGGCAGGCCTCCTCCTTCACGGAGATGTCGAGGAAGATGTCGCCGCTTTTGGCCAGGGTGGAGTTGGAATTGCCGGCCATGGCGATCAGGGATGCTCCCAGGCGCTTGATGATGGGGAGGATGCGCACCACCTCGTCGGTCTCGCCGGAGTTGGAGATGGCGATGACGACGTCTCCCTTCATGATCATGCCGAGGTCGCCGTGGATCCCTTCCGCCGGGTGCAGGAAAAAGGCGGGGGTACCGGTGGAGGCCATGGTCGAGGCGATCTTCTGGCCGATGAGGCCCGACTTGCCCATGCCGGTCACGACGACGCGGCCGGTGGTGTTGAGGATCATCTCAACGGCCTTCTCGAAGGTCCTGTCGATGGATGCTTCCAGGTTCAAAAGCGCCTCAGCCTCGACTCTGATTACCCGCTTCGCTTCTTCTAAAATCAAGATCAACTCCTTAACCCTATTAACAGGGATAAAAGGGATAAAGGGGATAAAACCATACAGACTTGGGGTAAAACCAAAAGCTATAGATTTGGGACGCTTCTTTGCGTCTTAGCGGCTTTGCGTTAAGATCGCTTTTCCGCCGTTATCCCTTTTATCCCCTTTATCCCTGTTCGAATAGGTTTTCTTTTATGCCTGCTTCACGATGGCGTCGATGGCCTTCAGCTTGTTCAAAAGCGCCGGCAGGTCATCCAGACGCACCGAGTTGGGACCGTCGCAGAGGGCACGCTCGGGATCCTCGTGCACCTCCATGAAGATGCCGTCGATACCGGCTGCGACCGCGGCGCGGGAGAGGAATTCGACGTACTCGCGCTGGCCGCCCGACGAGGTCCCCTCACCTCCCGGAAGCTGCACGCTGTGGGTGGCGTCAAAGATGACCGGGTAACCGGTGGAACGCATGATGGGGAAGCTGCGCATGTCCACCACGAGGTTGTTATAGCCAAAGCTCGCACCGCGCTCGGTGAGGATGATGTTCTCGTTCTCGCAGGAGCGGATCTTGCCGACCACGTTCTTCATGTCCCACGGCGCCAGGAACTGCCCCTTCTTCACGTTGATGACCTTGCCGGTCTTGGCGGCGGCCACCAGGAGGTCGGTCTGGCGGCACAGAAACGCCGGGATCTGCAGCACGTCGAGCACGTCCGCGGCCGGCTCCACCTGCTCGATGGAGTGGATGTCGGAGAGGACGGGTACACCCAGCGCTTCCTTCACCTTGGCCAGGATCCTCAGTCCCTCTTCCATGCCGGGACCGCGGAAGGCGGTGACCGAGGTGCGGTTCGCCTTATCGTAGGAGGCCTTGAAGATGAGCGGTATGCCGACGCCGTTGCAGATGCTCATCAGGCGCTCCGCGTGACGCAGCGTCGCCGTTTCGTTCTCTATCACGCAGGGGCCCGCGACCAGCGCGAGCGGCCTGTTGCCGCCTATCTTTATGTTACCTACAGTGACCTCATGGACCATGATCTACTCCTTTTAATCGTCTCACGCTCGTTCGCTTCGCTCACTAAAGCCGCAAAGACGCAAAGTGAAGCAAAGCAAATCGTTCAGTGATTTGCTCTGCGGCTTTGCGTCTTTGCGTGAGACGGTTTGCTTAGCCTTTCCTTGCCTTGGTGGCGCCGATGAAGGCCTTGAACAGCGGGTGCGGGTTGAGCGGCTTGGATTTGAACTCCGGGTGGAACTGGCAACCCAGGAACCAGGGGTGGTCGGCCAGCTCGATGATCTCAACCAGGTTCCCTTCCTTGTAGATGCCGGAGATGATCAGCCCCTTCTCTTCCAGCGCCGCGCGGAAGGCGTTGTTGAACTCGTAGCGGTGACGGTGACGCTCGGAGATCTCGGTCGCGCCGTAGGCCTTCTGCGCGAAGGTCCCCTTGGTCAGCGAGCAGGGGTACGCGCCCAGGCGCATGGTGCCCCCTTTCTTCTCGACCCCCTTCTGCTCCTCCATCAGGTGGATCACCGGACTGGTGCAGGCGGGCTTGAACTCGCTGGAGAAGGCCTCGGGGAGCCGGCAGACGTTGCGCGCGAACTCGACGGCTGCCATCTGCATGCCAAGGCAGATGCCGAAGAAGGGAACCTTGTTGACGCGGGCGTACTCGATGGCCTTGATCTTCCCCTCGGTGCCGCGCTCGCCGAAGCCCCCCGGGACCAGGATGCCGTCCACGTCGCAGAGGTACTTCTCAGCCCCCTCCTCCTCGATCTTCTCGGAATCGAGGTAGACCAGGGTGACGCGGCAGTCGTTGGCGATGCCGCCGTGGGTGAGCGCCTCGGCGAGCGACTTGTACGATTCCTTCAGGTCGACGTACTTGCCGACCACCGCGATGCGGACCTCGCCGCAGCCCGGGTTGGTCAGCTTGGAGACCACCTGCTGCCAGTGGGAGAGGTCCGGCGCCTTGGTCCAGATGTTCAACTTCTCGACCACCTGGTCGTCGAGCCCTTCCAGGTTCAGCGCCAGCGGCACCGCGTAGATGTGCTCGGCGTCGCGGGAGGTGATGACCGCCTTCTCCTCCACGTTGCAGAAGAGAGCGATCTTCGCCTTCATGTCCTGGGGGAGCTCCTGCTCGCAGCGGCACAAAAGGATGTCGGGCTGGATGCCGATCTCGCGCAGTTCCTTGACCGAGTGCTGGGTCGGCTTGGTCTTCAGTTCGCCGGCGGTCCTGATGTAGGGGACCAGGGTGACGTGCAGGTAGAGCACGTTGCCCGCGCCGCGGTCGCTCTTCAGCTGGCGGATCGCCTCGAGGAACGGCAGCGACTCGATGTCGCCCACGGTGCCGCCGATCTCGACGATGGCGATGTCGCTCCCCTTGGCGTTCTCAAGGATGTTGGCCTTGATCTGATCGGTGATGTGCGGGATGACCTGCACGGTGCCGCCCAGGTAGTCGCCACGGCGCTCCTTCTCGATGACCGAGAAGTAGACCTGCCCCGTGGTGAAGTTGCTCTTCTTGGAGAGCTTGCTGGAGGTGTAGCGCTCGTAGTGTCCGAGGTCCAGGTCGGTCTCGGCGCCGTCGTCGGTGACGAAGACCTCGCCGTGCTGGAACGGGGACATGGTGCCCGGATCGACGTTGATGTACGGATCCAGCTTCTGGATGGTGACCCGAAGCCCACGTGCCTCCAGCAGAGCGCCCAAAGAAGCGGCGGCGAGTCCCTTACCTATGGAGGAGACAACGCCGCCGGTAACAAAGATGAATTTTGTCTTCACTTAAAAAACCTCCGGAACCTAGAAACTGTTCTACGTTCTATGTTCTACGTTCTACGTTTGTCCCATGCATGAGAGCAACGTTGAATTTCGAAAAGGAACGAAGAACATGACTGAATAATCTACTGCTAAAAGAAAGTTCCAAACGTAGAACCTAGAACGTAGAACTTAGAACGGGTTCAGCTTTTCAGCTTGGCCAGCACCTTCTCCAGGTCGGCCGGGGTGTCCACCCCTATCGACTCGCACTCGGTCTCGACGATCCTGATGCGATAGCCGTTCTCGAGAACCCGCAACTGCTCGAGCTTCTCGGCCATCTCCAGGTAGCTCGGCGGCAGCGCGGCGAAAACCGGCAGGAACTCCCTGCGGTACACGTAGAGCCCCACGTGCTTGTAGCACAGGAGCTTGCCGCAGCAGAAGGCGTCGTCCTTCAAGTCGTTCCACTTGTCGCGGAAAAACGGCAGCGGCGAACGGGAGAAGTAGAGCACGTTCCCCTTGGGATCGGCCACCACCTTCACCACGTTCGGGGACAGGAAGTCGTGCAGCGTCTTGATACGGCACTTGAGGGTCGCCATCGGGATGGACGGGTCTTCCAGCATCGGAGCGATGGCCTGGTCGATCATGTCCGGATCGATGAGCGGTTCGTCCCCCTGCACGTTGACGATGATGTCGGCGTCGAGCCTGCCCGCCACCTCGGCCAGCCGGTCGGTCCCGGTCTCGTGATCCACCGAGGTCATCTCCACGCGGCCGCCGAAGGCGCGCACCGCGGCGGCGATCCGCTCGTCGTCGGTCGCCACGATCACCTCGGAAACGAGGTTGGCCTTCAGGGTGCGCTCATACACATGCTGCACCATGGGTTTCCCCATGATGTCCGCCAATGCCTTACCCTCAAAACGCGTAGAAGCATACCTGGCGGGAATTACCGCGGTTATTTTCATTTGGCGTCTCAGTACGACCCGCACCGGTCACTGCCGGGATCGAGTCCTGGTTGCGGTTGTGGTTTGGTGATTTTTAGTGGCTGGTTTCGCTGCGATTTTAGCCGGTGGAGCGCAGCCTGAACCGCTGGCTCCGTCCCTTGTCTGGCGGGACGAAACAAGTTACATCAAAAGAAAGGTTTGTGTCAAGGAGTGAAATTAGAGGGATGCGCTCAGCTTGTCGGCCCAGGAGAAGGTCTCCAGCTGGGCGGAGAGGAGCTGGTCCAACTCCAGTTCGCAGATGCCCAGCTGCTCGCTGACGGCGGGGAAATCGGCCTGCTCCAGCAGTTCGGCCAGCACGAGGAGCTCCCCCAGGTCACCCTCGTGGTGCAAAAGCGCGCTCTTCACGTTGTCCACCAGGTTCAGCTTCCCCACCAGTTCCGCCATGGGATCCTCGAAGAGCACGTCGATGAGCGAGAGGATGCCGACCATGAAGCCCTGGTCCGCGAGTTCGGCGGCACCCCGCCCCCTCGAGGCGATGATGAGGAGTTCCATCAGCTTGCCGCGGGTGGCCGCCATCTCCAAGAGCGGACTCTGCACGCCGTTTTGATCGTTGCTGGCATACAGGGCAAGGGTGATCCAACGCTTGAGCTGTTCCAGCCCGAGCACGGTGAGGGCATGGCGCAGGGTCTTGATGCGGACACGAAGCCCGATGGCGACCGAATTGACCAGGCGCAGCAGGTTGTAGGTGAGGCCCGGGTTCTGCTTGAAGGTCTCCTCGATCTCGCTCCACTCGGCATCAGCCATCACCTGCTTCATGAGTTGCATCATGGTGATCTTGCCGATGTCGATCTTGTTCTGCCTGAGCACCACCGGGCGGGCGAAATAGTAGCCCTGGAACAGGTCGAAGCCGAGCTGCGAGCAGAACTTGTAGTGCTCCGCGTTCTCGACCTTTTCGGCCAGAAGGGTAAGGCGCCACTTCCTGAGTTTTTCGACGACATCCGGCAACGACTCTGCCGGGGTTTCCAGCACGTCGACCTTCACGATGTCGACCAGGGGATAGATGTCGTGGAAGGCCGGGGAGTAGACGTGGTCGTCCAGGGCGAGGCTGAAACCGAGTTTCTTCAAGGTACGGCAACGCTCGAAGACCTCGTCGTCGGCGACGATGCTCTCCAGGAGTTCGATCACCACGCGGTCCTTGGGCAGAAGTTCCACCGCATCGCTCATCAGCACTTCGCGGGTCACGTTGAAGAAGCCCTTGTGGCGCCCAAGCACGTCCTGGATGCCGAACTGGGTCAGCGCGTTCACGATGACGCTGGCGCTGGCCACCTGCACGTCCAGGATGTTGGCCGCGTTCAGGCTCTCCGGCGAGCGGAACAGGAGCTCGAACCCCATGATCTGCTGGGTCCGGTCCAGAATGGGCTGGCGCCCCAGAAAGAACTTTTCGTCGACCATGAACAACCCCTAGAACCCGTTCTACGTTCTACGTTCTACGTTCTACGTTCTACGTTCTACGTTCTACGTTCTACGTTCTACGTTCTACGTTCTACGTTGCACCTCTAGCCAATCACGGTCCCCGGTCAACGCCGCCATGCCCCGCCTTCAGCCTCCAGCGTTCAGCCTTTAACCTAGAACGAAGAACTTAGAACGTAGAACCGCCTTTAGTTGCACAGCTTCAGCACTTCGCGGCTGATGGCGTCCAGGGGGCGGATGTAGTCGACGCCTCCCAGCTTGATCGCCTCGTTGGGCATCCCGAAGACGATGCAGCTCGCCTCGTCCTGGGCGATGTTGAGGGCGCCGGCCTGCTTCATCTCCAGCATGCCGTGCGCGCCGTCGTCCCCCATGCCGGTCATGATCACCCCCACCGCGTTCTTGCCGGCGTAGCGGGCGGCGGAGCGGAACAAGACGTCCACCGAGGGGCGGTGGCGCGACACCAGCGGCCCGTCCTTGATCTCGACGTAGTAGCGCGCGCCGCTGCGCTTCAAAAGCAGGTGGTGGTTGCCCGGCGCGATCAGGGCCCGGCCGCGCACCACGGTGTCGTTGTTCTCCGCCTCCTTCACGGTGATCCGGCACAGGCCGTCCAGCCGCTGGGAAAAGGCGCGGGTGAACCCCTCGGGCATGTGCTGCACGATGACGATGCCCGGGCAGTCCGCGGGGAGCGACTCCAAAAAGGTCCGCAGCGCCTCGGTTCCGCCTGTCGATGCGCCGACCACCACCACCTTCTCCGTGGTCTGCATCATCGCCTGGCTCTTGGGCTTTTCCATGATCACGTCGGCGGTCAGCTTGGGGGCCACCTGGTGGGACACCGCGGAGACCCGCCGCAGCCTCGCCTGGCTCGCCGCCTTCACCGCGTCGCAGATCCTGACCCGGGATTCCTCAAGGAACGCCTTGGTCCCCAGGCGCGGCTTCTGGATGATCTCCACCGCGCCGTACTCCAGGGCCTTCAGGGCCGTCTCCGACCCCTTCTCGGTCAGGCTCGAGCACATCACCACCGGGATGGGGTGCTGGCTCATGATCTTGTGCAGGAAGGTGATCCCGTCCATCCTGGGCATCTCGACGTCGAGGGTGATCACGTCGGGGACTTCCTGCCTGATCCGCTCCGCGGCGATGAAGGGATCGCCGGCGGTCGACATGACCTCGATCTGCGGGTCGGAGGAGAGTATCTCCACCATGGTCTGGCGCACCACGGCCGAGTCGTCCACTATGAGCACCTTTATCTTTTTCGGCATTTAACAGACTCCAGATTTTCTAAGGCGTTTCAGAAAAACCTCTCCGGTGTGGGCGTGGAAGATGATCTTGCGTCCCCGCTCCCCTCCCAGGTCCTGTTTCGCCACCCGTACCGATTCGTGGGCCAGGATCCTGAGCGCCATCTCCGAGTTCTGCTTCCCCACGCTGCGCAGCCTGCCGCGGGCATCGAACATGTCCGAGCCGCCGAAGACCTTCGCCTCGAGCTCCCCGCGCAGCGCCCCCCGGTGCAGCAGCCGTTCCAGCATCTCCCGTATTGCGCTGTCGACGTACTTACCGTGCTCGTCGTGCTGCCCACCGCCGGCGAGTTGGCCGTTGCAGGGAAGCTGGGCGTGACAGATCGCTCCCAACCGGAGCCGGTAGTTGAAGATGGTGACCGCGACGCAGGAACCAAGCAGGGTGGTCACCAGCATCGGCTCAGAGCTTACCATTATCTGGCCCGGTTTTAGGAAGACCACATGTCCCTGCGCCCGCGGCGTCATTTCGGCCTGCGATAGACCGTCGGGTAGACGCTCACCAGCGGCACGTCGAGGCCGCTCAGGGTCTCCGAGTGCCCCATGAAGATGAAGGCTCCTGGCTTCATGTGGCGGTGGAAACGCTGCAGCAGCTTTTCCTGGGTGGGACGGTCGAAGTAAATGATGACGTTGCGGCAGAAGATGATGTCCAGCTGCTCGCGCATGCCGAAGTCCTCGTCCATGAAATTGAGGCGGCGAAAGCGGACCTTCTCACGCAGCTCCGGGACGATGCGCACCATGCCGCTGGAGCGGTCCTTGCTGCGCAGCAGGTACTTCTTCTTGAGCTCGGTGGCGACGGGCTCGACCTGGCTCTCGGTGTAGATGGCGGTCCGGGCCTTGTCGAGCACCCTGGTCGAGATGTCGCTGGCCAGGATGCGGAAGTCGAAACCGGGGTTGCGCAAGGCGAACTCGGAGAGGACCATGCACAGGGTGTAGGGTTCCTCGCCGGAGGAGCAACCGGCGCTCCAGAGGGATAGTGTCCCGCCCGGGTGCCTCTTCACCCACTCAGGGAGCACCGTCTGGGTCAGGTAGTTGAAATGTTCCGGCTCCCGGAAGAAGTCGGTCTTGTTGGTGGTGACCATGTCCAGCATCGGCACCAGCTCCGTCTCCATCCCGGCAGAGGAAAAGAGAAAATCGCAGTAATCGGTGAAGCTGTGCATGCCGAGGCTTCTCAGCCGCTTCTGCAGACGCGCCTCCAGCATGGTCTTCTTCACCTCCGGCATCTTGATGCCGCAGGTGTCGTAGATAAACCGGCTCAGCCTGCCGAAGTCGCGCGCCGACAGGATGGCGCTGTGCTCAATGACACCTGGATCTTCCATGATAACGGTCCTCGCTGCTTGCATAGACGCTGCATCCTCCTCCACTTGTTCAGTTCTGTTCCATCTCGACCGCCTGCAGCAGCTGCGGGATGTCCAGGATCAGCGCGACGGAACCGTCCCCGAGGATGGTCGCGCCCGAGATCCCCTCGGTATCCTTGTAGGCCCGACCCAGCGACTTGATCACGGTCTGGTGCTCGCCGAGCACGTGGTCCACCACGAAGCCGACCCGCACCCCGTTGACCTGGGTGATCACGATCTGCTCGATGTCCGGTGGCGCTCCGGCGATGGCGAACCGCTGCCGAAGCGGAATATACGGGACCAAGTGCTCGCGCACCCGGGCCAGGTTCCTGCCGTGCGAGCGCGCCACGTCCTCGCGGGTCAGCTCGACGCACTCGTCGACCAGCGCCAGCGGCATCATGAAGGAGTCGTCGCCGATCCTGACCAGGAGGCTCTCGATGATGGCCAGGGTGAGCGGGATCTTCACCGTGATGCGGGTCCCCTGGCCGCGCACGCTGGTGATGTCGATGCTGCCGCGCAGCGCCTCGATGGCCCGCTTCACCACGTCCATGCCGACGCCGCGCCCCGAGATGGAGGAGACGGTCTTGGCCGTGGAGAAGCCGGGGGCGAAGATGAGGTTGAAAAGCTCCTTCTCGGAGAGCTCTGCGCTCGCGGAGATGATGCCCCGCTCGATCCCCTTGGTGCGGATCGCCTCCTTGTCCAGCCCCGCCCCGTCGTCGGCGATGGTGATGAGCACGCTGTCGCCGGAGTGGACCGCCGCGAGATGCACCGTGCCGCGCGCCGGCTTGCCGGCCGCCTCGCGCACCTCGGGAAGCTCGATGCCGTGATCGATGCTGTTCCTGATCAGGTGCACCAGCGGATCGTTCAACTTCTCGATCACGGTCTTGTCCAGCTCGGTATCCGCCCCTTCGGTGGTCATCTCGATCTGCTTGCCCAGCTCAACGGAGAGGTCGCGCACCAGGCGCTTGAACTTGCTGAAGGTGCTGCCGATGGGGAGCATGCGGATGTTGAGGGCGCTGTCGCGCAGTTCGGCGGTCAGGCGCTCCACCTCCTCGGCGATGGCCACCAGCTCCGAGTCGTCGCGCAGGGCAGCGGTCTGCGACAGGCGCGCCTGCACCGTCACCATCTCGCCCACGAGGTTCACCAGGAGGTCGAGCCGGTCGGCCGGGACCCGGATGCTGGAGGAGGCGTCCGCCACCTGCTTCTCCTGGCGCACCTCCTTGACGTGCTTTTGCTCCGCCAGGGCCGACTGCACCTTCCCCTCGGGGATGATCCCCTCGGAGACGGCAAGCTCCCCGAACCGTTTCTGCCGGGACAAAACGGTGCTCATCTCCTGGGGCGTGATGTCCCCGCGCTCCAGCAGGATCTCACCGAGTTTCTTGTAGTCCTGCTGCTCGTCGTAGCGGTTGTGCTCGGCCACCACGTCGATCTTCAACTCGCAGTCGTCCTCGACGAAGATGAAGATGTCGCGCACCGCGTTCTCGCCCTGGTCCGTGGTGAGGATGACGTCCCAGTAGACGTAGCATCCTTCCGGGTCCATATCCTCCAGCGGCGGGAACCCGTCGGTCTGCGCCACGATGGTGCAGGTCCCCAGCTCCTTCATCTCGGCCAGCAGGTTCAGGGGATTGGTGCCGGTGACGAAGATGTCGCGGGGGGGCGCGAAGCGGATCCGGTAGGTGACGGGGTCCCTGCGCGGCACCGCCGCCTCCTCGTGATGGTCCTCCTTCGCCCCTTCGGTGCCGACGAAACCGGCCAGTTCGCGCAGGCCCACGATGATCCCGGCGCTTGCCTGCAGGTCCGTGGCCGCGCCGGAGTCGGCGGCGTCGAGCATGGCCCGGATCTGGTCGCGGGCGGCCAGGGTCAGGTTCACCAGCCGGCTGGTGACGCTCAGTTTCCCGTTGCGCACCATGTCGAAGACCGTTTCCACCTCGTGGGTGAAGCTCGCGATGTCGTCGAAACCGAACATGGAGCCGGATCCCTTGATGGTGTGCATGGCCCGGAACACCCGGCCGATCAGGTCCTGGTCATCGGGCCGCTCCTCAAGCTCCAGAAGCGAAGACTCCAGTTCCGACAGGAGCTCGTATGCCTCTTCCTTGAATGCCTGCCGATGAAGGTCGATCATCCCAGCACCTTCTTCACAACCGCCATGAGTTGTTCGGGTTTGAACGGCTTGACGATCCAGCCGGTGGCGCCGGCCGCCTTTCCTTCCTGCTTCTTGGAGTCCTGGGATTCCGTGGTCAGCATGACGATGGGGATGAACTTGCAGGTGGGGAGCGCCCTGGCCCCCTTGATCAGCCCGATGCCGTCCAGGTTGGGCATGTTGAGGTCGGTGATCAGCATGTCCACCTTGGTGTTGGCGAGCTTTTGCAGCGCGTCCTTGCCGTCCACGGCCTCCACCACGTCATAGCCACCCTGCTTCAGGGTGAAGGTCACCATCTGTCTCACGCTGGCGGAATCGTCCGCTGTCATTATCACTTTGGCCATTACCTCTCTCCTTCTACCCAGATGCAACTGCAAGCTCGATCTTGCGGACACCCGGTGTGCCTTTGAAATCCGGCGCCGGTCGCCGTGTCGCGGAATATGGCGTTGCCGCCGTCGAATATGTGCAGGCTCTTGCCGCGGCGCACCGCGCTTTGGTGCGCCGAGCACAAAAGCTGCAAACCGGTCAGGTCCATCCCGGTCAGCCCGGAGACATCCACCCGGACCTCCGGCGCCGCCTCGAGCGCCGCCAGCAGGGCCTCCCGGAAATCGCTGGCCTCGCAGATGGTGACCCCGCCGGAAACCTTCAGGGTCTCCCCCCCTTGCGGATCAGTTACACGTTCCAACTTCGCCTCGTCCATATGGTTCCTCGCTTTGTTTAGAAAAGCTCCACGTTCCCGCCCAGGTCGTCCTCGTCGGCCGCGGATGGCGGCGGCGCCGACTGGGTCGGCATCCTCCCCCCGGTCGCGGGGCCGCTCAGGGACTCGTGAATCCTGCGCTCGCTCTGCATGGTGTAGCGCTGGGCCAGTTGGTCCAGGTTCCCCGCCACGCCGGCCGGGGCCAGCCTGCGGGCTTCGGTCGCGACGCCGGAGATGGCGCGGATCGACTCTTCCAGCACCTGGGCCACCTTGCGATGCACCGTGATCCCCGACACCACCTGCTCGATGTCGGTGGAAAGCCGGGTAACGGATTCATCCATCTTGCGCAGCGAATGCTGCAGCGTGTCGTTCACCTGGCGCAGGGTCTGCACCAGGCCCGACAGGGTCTGCACCATGCCGTGCACCTCGGAGTCCAGGCCGGTAGTCTCGAGGTTCACCCCCTGGCTGAGCCGGTCGGTGACCCCGATGATCCCCTGCAGCGTGCCGGAGACCGCGCCGGTATGGTCGATGGCGTCGATGGAAAGACGCTGGATTGCCTCGGCCAGCACCCCGAGCGCCGCCCCCTCGTCGCCTGTGTACGCCGACTTGATCTGGGCGTTCAAGGCGATCAGCTTGATCTCCTCGCCGATCTTCTCGATGTCCCCGACGAAGGTGGCAATCTCCCCCACCGTTTCCGCCACGGTCGCCATGGCGACGCAGAGCGCCTGGTTCACCTTGGAACTCTCCAGGAGCGCCTCGCTCACCACAGAGATATCCCTTTCCATCCCGGTGAAGAAGCTCCCGCCGGCCTGGTCCGCGATGCCGGACATGCCGCTGGTCTGGGCGGAGAGGCCGGACTGCTTCCGGGCCACCTCCCTCAGGCTCTCGATGATGACCCGCACCGCGCCGTCCAACTCGTCGGAGGCGTGGCGCAGCTGGGCTATCTGCAGTTCGCAGATGGTGGCCGTTGCGTCGGCGCCGCAGCTGCCGGTGTCGAGACCGTCCTTGACCTCGTCGAGCGCCTCCTGGACATGTTCGATCTGCTGGCGCACGATGTCGTGGGCCTGCATGGACATGACCACGTCGCCGATGGAGCGGTACACCTCGTCGGAGACGGCGGAGACCAAGGCCACCGAACTGGAGCAGCGCGAGTTTATTTCGGTGAGGGACTGCAGGCTCTTCCTGGTGCGCGCCAGCACCTCCATGACCTTGTCATGCTGCTGGGCGCCGCTTTCCAGTACCCCGGCCAGGGTATGCTCGATCTCCCGCGCCAGGTCGTCCTTTCTCCTCATGATGAAGGCGGCCTTCTCGTTGACCTGGACCGAAAGGTCGCCGACATCGCTGGCGAGCGTGTCGAACCCGGCGGCGCTCTGCCCCAGCCGGGCGCTCTCGATCTTGGTGGAGATCCCCAGCATGCGCAGCACCTTGTTCACCTTCTTGAAGCCCGAGAGGGGTTCGCTGACCTTTTCCAGGAGCCCGAGGATCTCGCGCAGCGTCTGGGCGCTCCCCTCGATTTCGTTCTGGGCCCGGTCCACGTAGTGCCCCATGTCGTCGAGCATCTCCCCCAGGCGGTCCATGGCGCCGGTCACGTGATCGCCGGCTACCTCTCCCACCATGTCCGAGGCGAGCCCGGAGATCCCCAGGCCGCGCTGGTAGAAGTCCTGCAGCCTGCCGCCGATCGCCAGGAACTCGTCCTCGGTGGTTCCCGCGATCACGGCCAGTTCCACCGCGGCCTTGGCGAGGACGCCGGACCAACCCGGCGCTAGCGCCTTCACTTCCGCTTCGCGGGCGCTGGTATCATTACCGGCTGTTATCATAACGTTCCTTTTACTCTTTAAGGGGTGATCAACCATGTGGCCTCGCCCGATTTCGGCGGCGGGCCCGGTTGAGTTATTTTATCGACACCGTTGGGCAGATCTTGAAACCTTTTTCTCATGTAATTCAAAACTTCCGCAATTTAATGGGGAAGTGCTCGCGCTCATTGCGGTTCTCCCCCCGCGCCCCCGCCCGCCCCCTTCGAAAACATGGAACATCACCTATAAAGCCGGGCACTTCTGACCACAAAAGATCGTAACGGGAGGGATTGGGGCAAGAACCTCTCGAAAGCGGTTACGCAAAGGCACAAAGCAGGCGCAAAGTCGGGAAGCGAGGCCAGTGGAGTCACCGGAAACATCCTCTCGGCGCCTTGGCGGCTCTCGGCGCTCTTCGCGCTGCAGCTTTTAAGACGTTTGCCCAAGGGGGAGCAGGATGGAGACAGATGATGCGCGGATGATCAAAAAAACAAAGGGCGCCCCCTGGTGTGGGGACGCCCTTGTCGCTGCATGGTCTTTGTTTGGGGGCCGCGCCGGCTCCGCCTGCCGGCCTAGCGCCGCACGAAGATCTCGCGGGCCATGGCCGAATCGATGGCGAATTCGGAGAACCCCACCCGGAAGATGTAGGAGGGAAACGCCTGCAACAGGGAGATCCGGTTCCCCGGAAGCACCCCCATCGCCATCAGCTTCTGCATCTTCTTGCTGTCCTCGGTCTGGATGTAGGCGATGTCGCCGTCGTCGCCGGGCTTGAGTTCGGTGAGTGGCACGACGCCGAGGTCGCCGCTTTTGCGCGCCTCCTCGCAGCACTCACCGGGGGGGATGGGCTTGCCGTGCGGGCAGGTGGCCGGGTGATTCAGCATGGTGCAGACCTTGCTGTCCACCCCCTCGTTCAAGAGATGCTCGAACTGGCAGGCCTTCACGTCGCCGCTTTCGCCCCTGATGTTCAGCACGTCCATCATCAGCCTTTCGGCCAGGCGGTGCCGCCTGATGGTCATGCGCCCTTCCTCGCGCCCCTCCGGGCGGAAGTAGATGCGCCCGGCCCTGATCTCCACCAGGGCCTGCGCGGAGAGTTCGTGGTAGGCGGGGTCGGACGCCTCGATCTCCATCCGGTCCAGTTCGGCGTAGCCGGTCCCCTTCTCCTCCGACTCGATCCAGAGCGCCTCCAGTATCTCTTCCGCTTTATCGCTAAGCTTCATGACTTCTCCTTTTCACCCTCACTCGGGGTCATCGTTGCGGCCCACGGGCGCTATTCTCTATCCTTCTTGCCGAACATCTTCTTCAAGCCTTTAACCAGAGCCGGCTCCGGCGGATTCTCATAATTGCAGCGGGGACATTTTACCATCTTGCAGCCCGATGACATCGGGCAATTTTTGCACCCCACGTTTCCTTCGCTCTCCGCGAACTCATGTCCGCAAAATCCGCACCTCATGCAAACCTCGACTAACGTACTACCTGTCCCGGAAACAAAACCGGCGTAACAGGGATAAAGGGGAACAAAGGGATACCACCTGAAGCAAAAACCGGTGTCACGCCAAGACGCAAAGTCGCAAAGAAAAGACACCGTCTTGGTAACTCTAGTTCTTATCCCCGTTATTGTTTTGAGCCTTTATCCCCTTTATCCCTTTTATCCCTGTTTGAATGATCTTGGGTGTCGCACCATTAGTTACAGGATGTTTGTCAAGAGCAGGAAACGGTTCAAGAGCCACCCGGTGCCGAAGGCGAAGGTGGAGACGAACAGGCCGATACCGATGGCGACCTTCCACCCCCGCTCCTTCTTCATGATCAGGAACTGCGCCACGCAGGGGATGAACAGGGTCAGGGTCACGGCGGCGACGGTCAGCTGGCGCGCGTCCATCAGCCCCTTGGTCTGCAGGTCGTACAGTCCGGCGGCGCCGTAGTCGCGGCGGAAAAAGCCGAAGATGAAGGCGACGGCGCTTTCCTTGGGGAGCCCAAGCGAAGCCATCACCGGGGTCATCGCGTTGATCATCTTCTCGAAGAAGTTGGTCACCTTCCCAAGCCACAGGAGCACCGACGCCAGGATGAACAGCGGCAGGATCTCCATGAAGTACCACTGCATCCGGGTGTAGGTCTTGGTCAGGACGTTGGAGAACTGCGGCAGCCGCATGGGCGGGATCTCCATGTAGAACATCGGGGTGTCGCCGGGAAGCACCTTGGCGGCGAGGAGCCCCACCAGCAGGAAGATGCCGAACAGGCACAGGCTCCAGACCAGGAGCGCGCCCGGAGTCTTGGACAAGAGCGACATGATCACGCCAAGCTGCGCCGAACAGGGGATCGCCAGCGCCAAAAGCACCGTGGCGATGACGCGCTCGCGCACCGTCTCCAGGGTCCGCGTCACCATGGTAGCCATGGTGTCGCAGCCGAAACCGAGCACCATCGGGATGACGGCCCGGCCGGTGAGCCCCATGGTCTTGAAGACCCGGTCCACCAGGAGCGCCAGGCGCGGGAAATAGCCGCTGTCCTCAAGGACGGAGAAGAAGAGGAAGAAGGTGGCGACGATGGGGAGGATGATGCCCACGGCGTAGCGGAAGCCCAGGGTGATGATACCGTACTCGCCGACAAAGAGTTCCTGGATGATGGGCCAGGGGATGCTCCCCTTGATCAGCTCGGTGACCCAGGGGTTGAAGTGCCCTTCGAACACTTTTCCCTCCAGCAAATCGACCAGGGTCCCGGCGCCGAAGACGCCGACGAACTGGTACAGGCCGAAATAGAGCACGATGAGGAGCAGCGGGATGCCGGTGGTCGGACGCACGGTCAGGCGCGAGATGCGTTCGGCCAGGGTGACGACCCGTTTCTGCGGGGTCCTGAAGGCGCCGTCCAGCACCTTCTTGACGATCGACTTTCGCTCCATGGAGAGATCGAGGTGGAAGGACTCCCTGCGCTCGAAGCGCTTCTCCCGGACCGCCGCCTCGATGAGGGCGAACCCGTCCCCCTCGCTGTCGTGCACCAGTTGCGCCACCTCTGTGTCCCCCTGCAGGAGAAGAAGTGCCAGGGACTTCTTGGAGAGGATGTACTCCCCCTTGAGATGACCGGAGATCTCGGCGATGTCCCCCTCCATGAGGCGTGAGAAGGCGAAGGGAGGGCTCGCGCTCGAGGTGGAACCGGCGATGGCGGCGCGGATCTCGGGAACGCCGACCTTCTTGGCGGTCGCCGCGCCGATCACCGGGATGCCCAGGCGCTGGGACAAGAGGGGAATGTCGATCTCAAGCCCCATGCGGGCGGCCTCGTCCATGATGTTCACGACCAGAACCACCGGCAACTCCGCCTCGATCAACTGCAGGGTCATGGGGAGCATGCGCTCCAGGTTGCGCGCGTCGAGCACGTGCAGCACCAGGTGCGGCCGCTCGGTAAGCAGGATCTCGCGGGCGACCCGCTCCTCCTCGGTGATGGGGAGGATGGAGTACATGCCCGGGGTGTCGATGATCTCGAACTCCTCGCCGTTAATGGTGGTGGTGCCGCGGGAGACCTCCACGGAGGTGCCGGGATAGTTAGAGACGGTGACGTAAGCGCCGGTCAGGGCGTTGAAAAGCACGCTTTTCCCGACGTTGGGATTCCCCACCAGGGCCACTTTCTTGGCTCCGGTGCTGCTGACGGTTGGTGTTTCGTGACAGGAACCCTTCTTACCGAAAAATGACATGACTCTACCTACCTCTTTTTAACGTTCGTTTGCCAATGAAATGCCAATGAATGTCACTTTCATGATGGCGGGAAATTTTGCCGCTGAAAGGCAATTAGCAGGGATAACGGGATGAACCTGAATTACCGCAGCCCTGTTAAACGCCTTTGTTACTTTCTGCAGTTGGCACAGAGGCCGTAGATCTCGAGGCGGTGCCGCTCGATCAGGAAGCCGCGGCTGTCAGCCACCTCGTCCTGCAGTTTTTCGATGGTTTCGTTTTCGAATTCCTCGATGTGGCCGCAGCGGGTGCAGACCAGGTGATCGTGGTGCTCCCCTTCGCTCACGTGCTCGTAGCGGGTCTGCCCGTCGCCGAACTGCATCTCGCGGGCGATTCCGGCCTCGGCGAAGAGCTTGAGGGTGCGGTACACGGTGGCGTAGCCGATGTTTGGGTGCTTGGACCTGAGCTTCAGATACAACTCCTCGATGCTCAGATGCCTGTCGCTGGAAAGGAAACTGTCGAGGATGATGTCGCGCTGCTTGGTCGACTTCAATCCCTTCTGGGACATGAAGTCAGCGAAAACTTTTTTCTTGGCTCGTTTCATGAGGACCCCAATTGAAAGTGGATGTCATGATAGCGAGCGACACGGTCACTGTCAACTCTTTTTTGGGGGACAGAAGGAAAAGGTGAGGAGTCTGTGTCAGGCAGCGGGAAAGGCCATGAGAAGATGGGTAACGACTGCCACAGGGGGAGGTTTTTCTGGCAAAGCAGCGGAGCTAACCTTGCATCAAAAAAGATGACCAGGGGTGCATTGAACAGTCACATGCACGGCAGGCCCGCAGGAACAGACGCCCCCCGTTGCTGCAGCAGCTGCAGCAACTCCGCGCGCTTCCGACAGTCGGGAAGACCGGGATCACTGCAAAAGCGCCGCTGGTAATCAATTAGCTCTCCCAATACCGTGAAGCCATGCATGCTCTTGCCCCGGAAGTCAGCACCCTTCAGAAGCAGATCCTTTGCCCGGTCGTACTCCATCTGCATCACCAAGTCCAGAAGCAGGGACGAGCCGTCCGGGAGTTTGGAATTGATGTTGGCGCCGTGGGCCAGCAGCATGTCGTACTGAGGCCAATTCTCTCGTGACACAGCTATAAAGATCAGAGACACCCCATCATTGGTTTTCAAGTTTGGATCGAGCCCGAAATCCAGGAAACACTTGAGGTATTCCGGATTTTTTTCCATTACAGCATCATCTGCCGCAGCAACTGTGCCTTTCGAGGTTTTGCTGTTTGGATCAACGCCCAGCTCAAATAACAGCTTCAACACCGGCTTTTGTTTCAGCTTTACAGCTACTCGCAAAGGTGTGTCCTCATATTTACCCACACAATTCAAGTTGACACCACTCACCGAAAGCCTTCGGATTTCATTCAAGTCTCCAGCGGCAATTGCCTTTACAAGCTCAACCTCCTTCGGTGAGGCAAAGTCCTCGGAGTAGTCAATATCAGACATAGCGTTGCCCCCTCTGCAACCGCAAAACGTCATTACGCTCAATAGTAAGGTGAAAAGTATCTTCATCACAAGATGCTCCCTTTTATTACTGCAATATCATCTGCCTTTTGCTGCTCCATCCCAGCAATGACGAACAGCGGATCATGCAGCTTTACCTTTCTTATTGGATTCATGGCATTTGCCGTTCGTCCACCAAGGCCAGGTGCTATGCCATGCGAAGTCTTACCGTCCAAAGCCTCTTTGGCGTTTACGAGGATAGGGACTTTGTGGATAGGGCCCGCCGCAGGAAAGGTGACTGTGCCCTTTTCAACCATGGCCCGGCGTCCTGCGATAGCCATCGCGCAGCCGCCGACTGGGGTGACTGAAGCAACCCCAGCGAGAGCAAACCGCTGAAAACCGGGAGCTTGAATGGAATCGAGAATCTCCCCCTCTGCGACAAAAGTTTCGACTTTGCAAGGACTTGCCCCCCTAACATCGCTTAGACGAATACGCTCCAAGGTCTTCGGGTGCACACCTGCTGGATCAATAGCAAAAACCTTGCTGTCAGATACTATGCCGGCTGCGGTTGCCATCCCTCCTCCCATGGAGTGGCCAGTAAAATCAATTTTGCCCCCTAAACTTTTCTTGAGCTTTTTTGCAGCCTTCATCGCCCTTGAATAATGATCTGTTTCTCCACCAAAGGCCTGCAGCACATCAGCAACTCCATCTTTGATCCCCTGAGTCCCTCGAAACGAAACTACATATTGCTCCTGACCAAAGACGTCAGGCTTCGCCCTGTATAGTTCAGCGTAGTAACCGTCCTTGTGTTCTGATGGACGGAATTTTGGGTCCACCTGTGGGAAATCCTCCGCACTCATCCCCAGTTTCCTCAACTCCTCCGGCGCTACCCGCTCCCACCCTTCCGGCGGTTCACCCTGTCCCACCTTGTAGGCATCATCGGCCAACCGCGCCCGCTCGACGGCAATATTGTTGCGCTCGAAGCGCGCCGTCGCCTGTGCCAACGCATCCCGCTGTCTTCCAGGCGGCATCCTTTTCAGCCGCGCCTTGCTCGCTGCGAGCTTCGCTTTTCTCTCTGCGACTCGCTGGGCCTTCCCGTTTTTGGGACAGGGCACGATGGCAGCTCCGGCTGGCTGGGGGAACAGTCGTTTCGCGGCCTGCTTTTTCGCCTCGGATATGGCATGTGCCACTTGTTCCACTGCCGTTTTGGTAACCTTCCCGGCATGCTCCGCGCCGCTCCTCGCCGCAATGCCTATGCGGTCAATCCACCCTGGCTGCATACTCCCATGTCCTTCCATGGCTCCCCCCACCTACGGAACCGCGCCAAGCGGTCTTATCGCTTCTCTTCGCGCCTCGCTGCCGTAACCTCAACGAAGTCCCAGAGCCACTGGGCTTTGCGTTCACAGTCCATTTCGTAATCCAGAAGCACCTCTTGCGCGACGGGGTAGTCCTCGTCGAAGTTCAACCCCAGGATCAGGGCGGCAGCGATGAAGGGAGCTACGTGGGTTTCAAGGACCAGTTTGTACCCGGCCGCACGCTCCGTCAGGTCCTCGATTAACTTTCCCAACGCCTTGCGTGACTGCTTGGCTGTTTCAGGGAACGTGGCGTAGAGATACCCCCGCATGCGTTCCACATAGATACTCCGCCCCAGTTGTTCGAGTTGCTCTGTCCGCAACGTCAATCGTTCCGCTAGTGCGGCTGATGGCTCAGGTCCATGTGGTTGCGCCATATCAGCCCAAAGCGCAGGTGCATTATCCTGCCAACGCACCGCTCGTTGTTGCAACGCCCCTTCCCTCAGATTGAAAAGCAGGGCATTTTCGGGTTCCTCATCTTCGAGCAGGAACCACTGCACGGGGCCGAAGAAACTTCTGAGTTCCGCGCAGGTGCAGGTCGGGAGATAGTTGCGCAGCACCGCTGGGTCGTAATAGCGGAAATAATACGGTTTGCCGGCATGTTCGATCTCGACACACCTTCTGAAGTGTCTATGCAAGGCGTGCAGATCATGAGGGGAGATGCCGAGAATGCCCCAATTCTTCCCCCAACCGCTCTGCAACAGCCAGTCTGTGACGGACCCGCTCCGGCCGAGTACAACGAGGTAGGGAGCGACTTGTGCCATGTCCGGGTCCAGTGCTCCACGTAACAGGCAGGCATGTTCGGAACCATGCGCCAGCAAGGCAGCGGGGAGATTCGGAATGGAGGCCCCGTCCAGGATGGCGAAAGAAGTGGCGCCATCCAGACAAAACAACTGCCTCCTCAACGCGCTCAGGTCAGCCGCTGCGATCATTTGGCACTGGGTTTGTTGGTGATCTCGGGGGGGATATCTTCGGGGAGGGGCTGCACGGGCCTGCCGCATTTCTGGCAGCACACCTCGCAGCCGGTCTGCTTACTGGAGTCCTCTTCCAACTGCGGCTTTGTCTCCTTCTTCGCCGCCTTGCACTTCTGGCAGCAGTCGCACGCGTTCTCCTGCATCGGGCTTACCTCTACATCCCGCTGGTCGGGCAGGAACTTGCCGTTGCCGCGGTGTACCAGTTCACCACCTTCTCCCAACGACAGCGCAGCCTGGGACAAAAGCAGCAACACGACGGCGATCGGCATCTTCTTCATGGGCGGCTCCTCCGTTACCGGGCGATGGCGAGAACGGTTAACATTAACACCCACCAACCTGCTGTCAAACAGCGCTTTTAAAAGGCCGCCAGGAAAAGAGCAGGTATTACGGCACGGATGCTTTTCTCTGGTATACTCGCCGGATGAACAAACTCTAACAGGAGGTGTCCCCATGCAGAGGCGTTTAGTGGTAACAGTGGCGGTACTGGCACTCATTACCGGTAGCGTAGCAGGATGCAAGAAGAAGAGTGAAGAACAGGCTCAACCTCCACAAAGTGTTGTGTCGACCGCCAAGTCGGCAACCTCGACCGCGCCGCCGGCGCCGTCCTCGACCGGTCTCACCGGTGAACAGCTCTTCAAGCAGCACTGCGCGGTCTGCCACCCCAACGGCGGCAACACCATCACCCCGTCCAAGACATTGAGCGCCAAGGCCATGGCCGATAGGAGCAAGATCACCAAGCCCGAGGATATCGTCAAGATCATGCGTAACCCCGGCCCGGGCATGAACAAGTTCGACGAGGGGATGATCTCCAACGACGACGCCAAGAAGATCGGCCAGTACATCCTGGCCACCTTCCCGTAGGCCACCTCTCCGGTGGGGGCGGTCCCGCCCCCACCGACACTTACCCGCTTTGTGACACAGTTCACCTCCCCCGCAACAGCCCACAACCGCTACCTCACCGGCAGCGCCAATTGATCAAGGAGCCGACATGGACAGAGAGGAAAGCCTCACCTTGGCCGCAGAGATCATGCTCGATTTCGCCGCGCAGACAGGGCTGTCCAGGGATGACAAGCCGCAGCGCCGTTACCTCTGGACCGACGCCTTCGCGGTGTGCAACTTCCTGGAGCTTTACCACCGAAAGCAAGAGGAGAAGTGGCTGGAGCTGGCACTACGACTGGTGGACCAGGTACATCAGACCCTGGGGCGGCACCGGCCGGACTCCGCGAAAAGCGGATGGCTGAGCGGACTCGGCGAGGAGGAGGGAAAACGGCACCCTACCCGGGGCGGACTGCGTATCGGCAAGAAGATGGAAGAGCGCGCACCGGACGAGCCGATGGACGAGCGTCTGGAATGGGAACGGGATGGGCAATACTACCACTACCTGACCAAGTGGATGCGGGCGCTGACCCGCACCAGCCGGGTCACCGGGGACGCCTGCTATCTGCGTTGGGGAATGGAGCTGGCGCAGACGGCGCACCGGGCCTTCCGCTTCAGCGGGCCGGATGGGGCACTGGAACTTTACTGGAAGATGAGCAATGACCTCCGGCGCTCACTGGTCCCCTCGGTCGGCCAGCACGACCCGCTGGACGGCCTGGTCACCTGCAGCGAGATGGTCTGTGCCGCGCGCCATTTCCCTGACCAGAACCTCCCCGGCCTGGAGCGGGAGATAGGGGAACTGACGCAGATGTCCCGCGGCCGGGACTTCAGCACCAGCGACAGTCTCGGCATCGGCGGCATCCTGGTCGACGCCTGCCGGACCGGTCAACTGATCATCGACGAGGGCTTCCAGGATCTCCCCCTTTTCCAGCGCATGGTGCACGACGCCCTTTTGTCGCTGGAAGACATGGGCGGCGGTTTTGTGGATCAGCCGGCAAAATACAGGCTTGCGTTTCGCGAGCTCGGTCTCGCCATCGGGCTGAAGGGAGCCGCGCGGCTTTCCCGGCTGTTCGAGGAATATCCCGACGTGCACGGGGGCGAACTGGCAGAGTGGTTGCAGCCCCGGCTCGAAGCGATGCTGTGGTTTCACAAGCTGTCGGGAAGGATCGAAAGGTTCTGGATCGAGGAAAGGAGAAAGGGGACGGAACACTGGAGGTCTCACGGCGACATCAACATGGTCATGCTGGCCACGAGCCTCGCGCCGGAGCAGTTCCTCAGGGCCGTTTGATTCAGCCGCCGGATCACAACTGGTAGGTGGCGCCATCCTGCAAGATTTCCAGGCCCGGGATAGCGAGCGACGCAAGCTCGCCGGCGATCACCTCCTGGTACTGCGGCTTTAGGTGGGTGATCAGAACCCGGCGCGGGGGGCGCGAGAGCTTGACCAGCTCTTTGGCCAGCAGGGCCGGGGTGAGATGGCCGGTCATCAGGGCGATTTCCTCCATCGCACTCGGGAAGGAAACCTCCACCACGAGCGCGGCGAGGTCGCCGGCCAATTCCCAGATGCGCTCCGTCGGGCCGGTGTCCCCGGTGTACAGCAGCGACACCCCACCCCGGGTAACGCGATACCCCAGCGCCGGGACCGGATGGTTGACCCGGCATGCGAGCACCGAGTAGTCGCCCACCTGGAACTCCGTTTCCACAGGTACCTCCCGGTAGCTCAGCACCGGGTCCTGCGGCGTGGGTATCCTGGAGAAGTCGGGCCAGATCAGGCCGTTCATGACATGGGAGCCGATGGCGGCGATGACTTCGGCGCTGGCGATCACCTGGACCTTATGCGATGAGCCCGACACCACGATGTTGTCGGCCAGAAACGGGATGCCGCGGACGTGGTCCATGTGGCAGTGGGTCACCAGGATGTGCTCGATGCCGCGCTGCTCCTCCTGGTCCAGGGCGGCGCCCACCGTGCCGGCGTCCAAAAGCAGGGAGCCGTCGATCAGGAAACCCGAAGGGCTGTGCCCGGGGAACTCGGCGCCGGAACATCCTAATACGCGTAGCTTCACGGCATCTCCTCTACTTGCCCCCAAACGCGGCCAGTCTCTCCTGCGCCTGTTTCGCCACCGGGCTGTCCGGGTATTTGGCGACGATTTCCTGGTACAGCTTTTTCGCGTGTTCCCGGTTGTTCTGCTTCTCTTCGAATTGAGCCGTGTCGAAGAGCTCCTTCCCCTTGTCACCGGCGCAGCCACAAAGCGCCGCCAATAGCAGCGTTCCCAGTACCACTCTCTTCATACTTGCCTCCTCCGGTTGAGCCGCAGCGGCGGCTTATCAAAGACAGCACCAACAGGGGGCACCATTACCATTAAGACATGACCATGTAAATATCTTTTCCCGCTCATGTCACTTCCACTATTCCTGTCGGCTCGAATGCGGCGAACTTGAGAGAACGATCGCGCGCCTTGCCTATGTACGGTGTGGACATCCGCAGCCCGTCGCATGGTAACTGCGATGGCGGTGACGTCGGTCACCTTTACGGCTTAGATTAGATTTGTATAATTTTGAGGCACATCCGTGGCAACGGCCTCCGCCGGCCTGTCGGCAGAGGCACAACCAAGCTGTGAGTGGAGGTGGCTATGAACATGATAGAGCTTAAGAGGATGTCCAAGGCCGTATGCATCACGCTACTGTTGGCTTTGCTGCCAGCCTGTGGTGGCGGAGGGGGTGGCAGCGATCAGCCGGTAGACCACTCCAAGTACGCCGGCCCGATCGCCCGGGCCGACATCACCACCAGCAACGCCGTAGCATTTACCACCGATGCCTACGCGGCCGGCAGTATCGGCGCGTCCGCCAACGTGATCGGCGTCATGGTGCAAAATGACGACACTCCCGGCGGCAAACTGACCACCCTCCCCGAGATCGCCGCCACGGTCCGAGGGAGCATTCCGCAAGCCCTGGCGCGCGTGCAGCAGGCCGCCCCGCTTCCCGGTGTTGCCGCCAGCAGCACGGTCTATGGTACGGCTGGCGGGTCGGCGGCAGTCAGCATGAACCTCAACGAGAGCACCGGCAACTTCAACGGGACCATGACCTTCAACAAGTACCAGAACCTCAGCAACGGCCCGACCATCACGGGGAGTGTCACCATGACCGGCATCTACAACGCGGCCACCGGCAGCTACGACTCCATCACCATGGATTTCGCCCCGCTCTCCGCCACCACCGCCAAGGGGAGCGCCACCATGTACGGCTCCTTCGCGTTCAGCGCCACGGCCACCAGCGAGACCCTCAGGATGTCCTGCACGCTGAGCGTCAACTCCAGCCCCAACTACTGGATCAAGGACTGGACCTATACCTTCTCCGGGGACACGCTCACCATCACCGGGGTCTACTATCACCCGAGCTACGGATACGTAGAGGTGACGACACCGACCCCGTTGACGGTAAGCTCATTCCCGGGCGTGCCCACCTCGGGGGTGTTCCAGGCAGCCGGCGCCCATTGCTCGAAAGCAAGGCTCACTTTCAGCTCGACCGGCACCACAGTCACCGCCATCGCCAGCGGCAGCGATCAGTGGCAACTCTGCACCGAGTAGTAGCCGGCGCCTCTCTACAACCGCACCTCATAAAGCCCCCTTCCCCCTGCCGGCGGAGGGGGCTTTGCTTTCAGCACCCGCACCTTCCCCCCACAGACAGACCACTCCTTGAACAACGGGCGATGTTAGCCTAAAGTCATAGCTATGCCGCCATCCGTATTGAGACATTTCCACCCGCTGATCCAGCAGTGGTTCATTGAGAAAGTGGGCGACCCCACCGATGTCCAGTTGCGCGCCTGGGATGAAATAAGCCGACAGCGCCACGTGCTGGTCACCGCGCCGACCGGCAGCGGCAAGACCCTGGCCGCCTTCTTATGGGCCATCAACCAGTTGGTCACCGGCGCCTGGTCCCGCGGCGAAACCAGGGTGCTCTACGTATCGCCGCTGAAAGCCCTCAACAACGACGTGCGCCGCAACCTGCTCGCCCCGCTGGGCCAACTGCGCGAGTTTTTCGCCGCCCACGGCGAGGAATTCCCCGCCATCACCGTCCAGGCCAGAAGCGGCGACACCCCCGGCGACGAGCGGCGCAGAATGCTGCGTCACCCTCCCGAGATCCTGATCACCACCCCGGAAAGCCTCAACATCATGGTCACCTCCAAGGGGAGCAGGGCCACGCTCACCGGCGTAGCCACCGTGATCCTGGACGAGATCCACGCCGTCGCCGGCGACAAGCGCGGCACCCACCTGATCACCGCGGTGGAAAGGCTCACCCTGTTAAGCGGCGAGTTCCAGCGCATCGCCCTCTCGGCCACGGTGCGCCCCCTGGAAACGGTCGCCGACTTCGTCGCCGGGCTGCGCCTGGTCGGCCAGCGCTACCAGCCGCGCCCGATTTCCCTGGTCCGAGGCGAACAGGAAAAGCGGTTCGAGCTGGAAATAAGCGCCCCGGCCACCGTGCTCTCGGGGGCGGATGAACAATTCTGGCCCGCCCTGGTGGAACGCTTCGCCGACATCATCGCCAGGCACCGTTCCACCCTTTTCTTCGCCAACAGCAGGAGGACCACCGAGAAGGTGACCCGGTTCATCAACGAGCTCTCCGGGGAGGAACTTGCCTACTCCCACCACGGCTCGCTCTCCCGCGAGATCCGCCTGGCGGTCGAGGAGCGCTTGAAACGCGGCGAATTAAAGGCCATCGTGGCCACCAATTCGCTGGAGCTGGGCATCGATATCGGCAAGCTGGACAGCGTGGTCCTGATCCAGACGCCGCGCTCCATCTCCTCGGCGATCCAGCGCATCGGCCGCTCCGGGCACGGTGTCGGCGAGGTCAGTAGCGGCAAGCTCTTTCCCACCTACGGCATGGACTTCGTCTGCGCCGCGGTCATCGCGCGCGCCATCGCCGAAGGGGAGATCGAGGAACTGCATCCGGTGCAAGCCCCGCTCGACCTGCTGGCCCAGATCATTCTCGCCATGGCGCTCCCCGAACAGTGGCACCTGGACGAGCTCTACGATTTCCTGAGGTGCAGCTACCCGTACCGCAACCTGTCCCGGCAGCAGTTCGACCTGGTGATCGGCATGCTGGAGGGGAAGTACGCCGATTCGCACGTGCCGGAGTTGCGCCCGCGCGTCACGGTGGATCGCCTGGAGGAGACCATCGCCACCCGCCCCGCCCTCTCCATGCTGGTCTACCTGGAGGGGGGGACCATACCGGAGCGGGGCTACTACGAGCTCCGTCTCAGGGAGAGCGGCGCCAAGATCGGCGAACTGGACGAGGAATTCGTCTGGGAGAGAAGGCTCGGCGACACCTTCGCGCTCGGGGCACAGGTCTGGCAGATCACCGAGATCAGTCACAGCACCGTGCTGGTGGTCCCGGCCCACAAATCCCAGCAGATCATCCCGTTTTGGCGTGCCGAGGAACTTGACCGGGATTTTTTCTACTCCGAGAGGATCTCCTCGTTCCTCGAATCCTGTGACCAGCGGCTGGGACGGCAGGACCTGGTCGAAGAGTTGATGCTGCGCCACTTCATGGACGAGGGAGCGGCCAAGGCGCTCGAGAGTTATCTTACGCTGCAAAGGGAAGCGACGGGGGCTCCCCTCCCCCACCGCCACCACCTGCTGATCGAGCATTTCCGCGACCCGGTCGGCGGGGCCGAGACGGAGCAGATCATCCTGCACACCCTCTGGGGCAACGCCGTAAACCGCCCCTTCACCTTCGCGCTGGTCGCGGCTTGGGAGCGGCGCTACGGCTACCCGCTGCAGGCCTTCTACAACAACGACGGCATCGCGCTGCTGCTCCCCCACGAGATGGAGCACCTGGACGAGATCCTCGAACTGGTCACCCCTGACAACATCGAGCCCCTGCTCAGGGAATCGCTGGAAGGGACCGGCTATTTCGGCGCCCGGTTCAGGGAAAACGCCGGGCGCGCGCTGCTTCTTTCGCGGAGCAACTTCAAGAGGCGGATGCCGCTTTGGCTGAACCGCCTCCGCTCCAAAAAGCTCCTCGCCTCCGTGCTGCGCTACCGCGACTTCCCGGTCCTGCTGGAGACGTGGCGCTCCGCGCTGAAGGACGACTTCGACCTGGCAAACCTTAGGCGGCTCCTGGAGGAAATCCAGGACGGCAGCATCAGGGTCACGGCCGTGCACACCAACGAGGCGTCTCCCTTCGCCAAGGGTCTCATCTGGCAGCAGACCAACAAGTACGTCTACGAGGACGACACGCTGGGGGGGGGCCGGAAGTCCTCGCTCGGCAGCGATTTCTTCAAGGAGTTGGCGCTCTCCCCGCACCTGCGTCCCCACCTCCCCGTCGAACTGGTGCGCCAGTTCCAGGGAAAACGTCAGCGGCTGGAACCAGGATACGCCCCCGACTCCGCCCGCGAGCTTATCGACTGGGTCAAGGAACGGTTGCTGATCCCGCTCCGGGAGTGGCCGGACTTGTTGCGGGCCGTCGCCCGCGATGGCGGGCTCGGCGCAGAGGAGATGCCGGCGCAGGTCGCGGAGCGACTGGTCCTCATGGAACTCCCGAATGCGGAGACCCCACTGGTCGCGGCGCTGGAGATGATCCCGGAAATCGCGGAGGGGTTGGGCCGAAGCAGGGAGCAAATAACGATTACTCCGCTCGTCGCGGACCGGCGCCTGCCCCAACTGTTGCGGGAGTCGCTCGACACGTTGTGGCGCAGGGGGGAGGACAGCGGCGGTGAGGAAGAGGAGCCTGCCACGGCAAGAGTGCTGGGGAGGTGGCTTGCCTACTACGGTCCGGTGGACCTGGCCGTGTTGCAGCGCGCCCTGGGAATTGAGGAGGGCCTGCTTCGTGACGCCCTGCAGAGCCTGGAAGAAAGCGGTGCCGTCCTCGTCGACCAGTTCACCGAGGGAGTTTTGCAACCGCAGGTTTGCGACGCGGTGAATCTGGAGGCGTTACTGCGGATGCTGCGCAGATCGAGAAGGCCCGCGTTCCAGGCGCTGGACCTTGCCCAACTCCCGCTGTTCCTGGCGCAGTTCCAGGGGATCGCGCAACCGGGCAGCACCCCCGACGACCTGCGGGACCGGCTCGAACAGCTGCTTGGCGCACCGCTTCCGGTGGCTCTCTGGGAGGAGGACGTCCTTCCCGCCCGACTTGCTCCCTACCTCGGCGCCTGGCTGGACAGCCTGATGCAGAGTAGCGACCTGTTCTGGTTCGGTTGCGGCCCCAAGCGGCTCACCTTCGCCTTCCCCGAGGACCTCGACCTGTTCCAGGACCAGGATGAAAGCGGGGACGCGGCAACGGAACCGGAGCGCCCCGCATTGATAACGGATGACCGGGGGCACTACAACCTGGGCGCGATCTGCTCCATGGCGGGAGTCACGGCGGCGACGGCGACCACGGAACTTTGGCAGGAGGCCTGGAGGGGAGAGGTGAGCAACGACTCCTTCGCCGCCGTGCGCAAGGGAATCCTGAACCGCTTCGAGTTGCCGCAGGCGGATTCGGGGCACCGCCAGCCGTTGCACGGCCGGCATCCGCGGCGGCCACCAGGCAGTCGTTGGAACCGCGCCCAGGAAGGCATTGGCAATTGGTTCCTGCTACCGGGACGGCAAACGGAAAGTGACGCGCTGGAAAAGGAGGAAAGAAACAAGGATCGCGTGCGGGTACTGCTGGAGCGCTACGGCATCCTGTTCAGGGAGCTTCTGGCACGGGAACTCCCATCCCTGCAGTGGAGCCGCCTGTTCAGGACGCTGCGCATCATGGAGATGTCCGGCGAGCTCATCTCCGGCAACTTCTTCGACGGCATCCACGGTCTTCAGTTCGTGTCGCGGGAGGCGTACCAGCTGCTGGAGCGGGGCCTGTCCCGGGATGCCGTCTTCTGGCTCAACGCCGCCGATCCCGCCTCCCTGTGCGGCAGCGGCATCGAGGGACTGCGCGAGGCGCTCCCGTCCCGCATCCCGTCCACCCACCTGGTTTACCACGGCCCGCGCCTGGTCCTCATCTCGAGACGCTACGGCAAAGAGCTGGAGTTCAGGGCGGGGGCGGACCATCCCGAGTTGCAGAACTATCTCGCCTTGTTCAGAACGCTGGTAGGGCGCGAATTCAATCCCTTGAAGCGCATCACCGTGGAACAGATCAACGGGGAGCCGGCGAAGGAATCGCCGTATGCCGAGCCGCTCAGGCGTTTCGGCTTCCAGGAATCCTACTCCGGGTTGGAGTATTGGCGGCAGTACCCGTAGCGACCCTGCTACGAGGTGATCAGGGCGGTGAAGCCCCCACCCTCCGCCGGCACCAGCTCAATGCTGTTGTCGATACAGGGGATCCGGTCTTCGGCATGGTGGTTCACGTAGAGGATCTGCGTGTTGCCGGTGCGCCCCAGGTGATCGATCAGTTTCAGCACCATCTCACGGTTCACATCGTCCAACCCCTGGCAGGGCTCGTCCAAGATGAGAAGGTCCGGTTGCTTCACCATGGCGCGGGCCAGCAGCACGAGCCTCTGCTCCCCGTAGGACAGATCCCGGAAAGCATGTTCTTTTCTGTGATCCATGTGCAAGAGCTTCAGCCACTCCAGCGCGATCTCCTGCTGGTGCAAGGTGTACTGCGAGTACATGCCGATGGAGTCGTACATCCCGGAAATGACCACGACCTTCACCGTCCCGCCGACCCGGTACTCCTGCTGCAGCGAGGTGGAGACGAGGCCGATGCGCTTCTTGATGTCCCAGACGCTCTCCCCGCTCCCCTTCTTGCGGCCGAACAGGCTGATGTCGTTGGCGTAGGCCTGCGGGTTGTCGCCGCTGATCAGGCTCAGCAGGGTCGACTTCCCCGAACCGTTGGGGCCGCTGATCTTCCAGTGTTCCCCGGCTTTCACCGTCCAGTTGACACCGTTCAGCACGGACTTTTCGCCGTAGCGCACCGTCACGTCCTTCATCTCGATGAGCGGCTGGCCCGGAACGAGCGGCGGAGCGCTACGCGCCGTGTCGACCTCGGGCAAGGTATCCGGCAAGGTGTAGTGGAAGGCATGGAAGCGGCGTAGCGCCTCCGAGCCCAGCATCTCGTCCCTGGTGCCGGACCTGAGGATGCGGCACTCCTGCAGGTAGGCGATGTGGGTCGTTTCCGGCATGATTTCGCTGAAGCGGTTCAGGAGGAGCACCACCTGGATGCCGCGTTCGATGCAGCGGCTGATCAGTTGCCGAAGCACTTCGGACGATTCCCGGTCCAGCCCGTCGAACGGTTCGTCCAATACCAGCAGTTCCGGCTCCTGCAAGAGCGCCTTGCAGATGAGCGTCTTGCGCATCTCGCCCGTGGAGAGGAACTTGATGCCGCGCTCCAGGATCTTGGTGAAACCCAGTTCCTGTGCCAGTTCGGCCAGTCTCGTTTCGTCGGCGTCGGTGCCGGAGAGGATGAACTTGTCGACGCGGGTTCCTTCGGTCACGTATCCCAGGAAATCGGAGTCGTCGTTGTAGCGCTCCTGCTCCAGGATCTCGTCGATCTTTTCGAAAGAGACGAAGCCGGACCGGCTCGGGAGGCGGCAGGTCCCCGAGTGCACGGGCAACCCGTTGCAGAGCAGTTTCCCCAACGCCGACTTCCCCGACCCGTTCGCCCCGACCACGGCCCAGTGCTCCCCCGCGGTTATCTCAAACGAGATATCCTCGAGGTGCTTTCCTTCCGTTATCTTTGCTTTTACCTTCTCTAAACTGATCTCTACCAAAGTTTTGCCCTTTCATGCCCGGTAAGTGGGTATCACCAGACGGCCCTCTTGACGCCATAGCGTCATGGCGCTATGCTCGGTGCGGAGGTACAGATATGTGTGCATTAACAAAAAGAACAACCATTTACCTGGACCCTGCCATGCACAGGGCGCTGCAGCACAAAGCGCTGGAAACCTCTCGTTCTCTATCCGACCTCGTCAACGATGCTGTTCGCAACACTCTTGCCGAGGATGCCGAAGACTTGGCTGCGTTTGATGAACGAGTTAACGAGCCGCTGGTCACCTACGAAAGCCTCTTAAAAGAGCTGAAGGCAGATGGCCGTCTATAGCATCCTGGTAAAGGATTCGGTGCGAAAGGATCTGGAGTCGGTCCCCAAAGGCGACTTGCAAAGGATCATGAACCGCATCGGCTCCCTTGCCACCAATCCCCGACCTGTAGGCAGCGAAAAACTGACGGGGCAGGATCGGTATCGGATCCGCCAAGGGAAATACAGGATCCTCTACTCCATTCACGATCTGGAGCTAACAGTGTGGGTTGTCAAGGTCGCGCACCGACGGGACGTGTACCGTTAGCTCAGAAATCAACAAAACAAGGGGTGAGCAGAACATGCTCACCCCTTTTCTTTTGCTCACTCTGCCTTACAGCGGCAGACGTTATTACTTGTTCAGGAACTCGCGCCCGAACGGCGACATCGCGCGCAGACGGGAGATGATGGGCGGCAGTTCCCTGATCACGGCATCGATGTCGTCATCGGTGGTGAACCTGGACAGCGAGAAGCGGATGGAACCGTGGGCGCAGGTGAACGGGACGCCCATGGCGCGCAGCACGTGCGACGGCTCCAGCGACCCGGAGGTGCAGGCGCTCCCGGAAGAGGCGCAGATCCCCTTCTCGGAGAGGAGCAGCAGGATCCCCTCCCCTTCCACGAACTCCATGGCGATGGAGAGGGTGTTGGGAAGGCGCTCAGTGCCGCCGCCGTTGATCCTGGTGTTCGGGATCAGCGCGGTCAGTTCACGCTCCAGGCGGTCGCGCATCTCGCGCACGCGCCCGGCCTCCTCCGCCATGTACTGCTCAGCCAACTGACAGGCCTTGCCCATGGCGATGATGGAAGCGGTGTTCTCGGTACCCGCCCTGCGGCCGCGCTCCTGGTGCCCGCCGACCAGCATAGGGCGGAACGGGGTGCCCCGGCGCACAAAAAGGACGCCGACCCCTTTGGGGGCATGCAGCTTGTGCCCGGACAGGGAGAGCATGTCGATGGCGGACTCCGCCATGTTCAGCGGGATCTTCCCTACCGCCTGCACCGCATCGGTGTGGAACAGGGCGCCCTTCTTCTTGACGATCTTGGCCGCTTCCTCGATCGGGAAGATGACGCCGGTTTCGTTGTTGGCGTACATGAGCGAGACGATAGCGGTATCTTCGTCGACCATCCTCTCCAGTTCGCTCAGGTCGAGTTGACCGTTACCGTCCACGTTCAACTCGGTGATGCGGTAGCCGCGCTTGGAGAGGTTGCGGCACTGGGTCAAGACCGCCGGGTGCTCGACGCGGCTGGTGATGATGTGACGCTTCTCCGGGAATACCTCGAGCGCGGAACGAATAGCGGCGTTGTCGCTCTCGGTGCCGCAGGCGGTGAAGACGATTTCGTCCGGCAGCGCGCCCAGAAGCGAGGCGACCCGGGCACGGGCCTCATCCACCTTCTTTTGCACCTGGCCGCCGAAGAAGTGCATGGAACTCGGGTTGCCGTACAGCTCGCAGAAGTAGGGACGCATCTCCTCGAAAACCCGCTCGTCCACCTTCGTGGTGGCGTTGTTGTCAAGATAGATCTCTCTCATCCCTGAACCTCCTGTACCGTGATGTCGGGGGAAACCAGCTCGCGCAGCTTCTGCTCGACGAACTTGGCGGTGTAGCCGGAGGAGGCGCAACCGGCGCATGCTTTCCTGAAGGCGACCTGGACGTTGGAGCCGTCGATGTCGATCAGTTCGAGGTCGCCGCCGTCAGCCCACAGCTGCGGACGGACCTCGTTCTCCAGGGTCTCCTGGATCAACTGCATCTTCCTGAGGTTGGTGAGTTTCGCCGGTTTCTCGGCAGCCACCTTCTTCTCTTCGCCCAGCACCTCGGCGATCAGCTCCTTGATCTTCGGGATGCAGCCGCCGCAGGCGCCGCCCGCCTTGGTGAAGTGGGTGACCTGCTCGGCGGTGGTCAGCTTGTTGGAGGCGATCACCTTCTTGAGGAAGACGTCGGTCAGGCCGAAGCATTTGCAGACCAGTTCGCCCTCGGTCTCGACGTGGTCATGGCCGTGGCCGTGCGCCGGCGCGTCGACGCCGCGGTACTTGGCGATGGCGACTTCCAGCGCCTCCTGCCCCATGACCGAGCAGTGCATCTTTTCTTCCGGAAGCCCGCCCAGGAAATCGGCGATCTGCTGGTTGGTGATTTCGAGCGCCTCGTCCAGGGTCTTGCCCTTCACCATCTCGGTCAAAGCCGAAGACGACGCGATGGCGCTGCCGCAGCCAAAGGTCTGGAATTTGGCGTCGACGATGCGCTCTTTGTTCTCGTCCAGCTTTATAAACAGCTTAAGGGCATCGCCGCAGGCAAGGCTGCCAACCTCGCCGACCGCATCAGCATCCGTTATCTCGCCCACGTTCCTAGGGTTGAGGAAATGTTCTTTTACTTTATCGGTGTAGTCCCACATAGACCCTCCCTTCTAATTAGTCCGGTTATCATAGCGCAAAGCTAGCGCAAAGAACAACCCCTAAACGACCACAATACACAGCGGCGCGGTAGGGTACCGGGATTTACCTAACGTTTCCGGCAGTAATTGCAATTCTCGCTCCGTCTTGCGGCCCCTTCGGCGAGCAGGCAATCACGAAGCGATAACTGCGGGAATTAGCGGCGAAAGTTCTGACACGCCGATGAGCGGCTATTGCAGGAGCTTCTCCCCGGTGCGGGCAGTGCGACCGCCGGGTGCCACACAAAAGAGCATCTGTAATAAAATGGGACGCAGTCACCGCAAGGCCAGTGGAGCCCTGCGCGGAACTGCGTCCCGGTGGAGAAGAGGTTCCTCAGCAACTACTGCAAACAAGGAGAACGTCGCCCGATAGCGTTGCCCGTGAACTAGAGTCCCCTCTTTGCGAAGGGTGTATTGACTGGGGATTTGCCTTTTTACCCCTTGCCGACAATAAACTCCCGGCCGGCATCCACCAGCGCCTGCAAGCGCTCCTCGCTGGAAGCCTCGCAGTACAGACGCACCACCGGCTCGGTCCCCGACTTGCGGAACAACAGCCAACTGCCGTCCTCGAGGATGAACTTGTTGCCGTCGACGGTGATCTTCTCCTTGACCGGCTCTCCGGCGAAGCTCGCCGGGGTCGCGGCGATCCGATCCGGGAACACCTCTTCCAGCTCCGGCGAAAGGGTCAAGTTGACCCTCTTGGTGAGGTAGCGGCCGACCTTGCTGTAAAGACGCTCCAAGAGCGCCTTGACCGGCATACCTTCGCGGGCCACCATCTCGGCGACCAGCAGGCAGGCGAGGATGCCGTCCTTCTCCGGGACGTGCCCCTTGATGGTGAGACCGGCGCTCTCTTCGCCGCCGATGATGATCTTGTCCTGGGCGATCAGTTCACCGACGAACTTGAAGCCGACCGGCGTCTCGTAAACCTTGATGTCGTGCATCTTGGCAACCGCGTCCACCAGGTGCGAGGTGGCGACCGAGCGTCCGACGCCCCCCTTCATCCCCTTGACCCGGACCAGGTAATCGAGCAGCAGCGCGATGATGTAATTGGGCTCGATGAAGGTGCCGTCGCCGTCCACGATGCCGAAGCGGTCCGCGTCGCCATCGGTGGCGATGCCGAGGGCAATCTCGGGATCCTGCTGCACCAGCTTGATGAAATCCTGGATGTACTTCTCGCTCGGCTCGGGCGGAAATCCGCCGAAATACGGGTCGCGGTTGGCGTTCATCTGCACCACCTTCACCCCGTGCGCCCTGAGCGGCTCAGCGAGGTACCCGCGCGCCGTTCCGTAGAGCGGGTTGACCGCGATAGTGCCGAGCTTTGCTATGGCGGCGAAATCCACCTTCTTGGCCAGGTCGTCCAGGTAATCCTGCATCGGGTCGATCTCCACCAGGAGCCCCTTCTTCATGGCTTCGTCAATGGAGCACTCGTTGTAGCAGATTTCCCCCAGCATCTCGTTGGCGCGGCGTTCGATGTCATTGGTGGTCTCCGGCAGGGCGGGTCCCCCCCAGGAGGGAGAGAACTTGATGCCGTTGTACTCGGGAGGGTTATGGCTGGCGGTGAAATTGATGGCGCCGGCGGTCTTGCGCCGGAGGATCTCGAAGGAGATGACCGGTGTGGGGGTATCGCGGACACAGAGGAAGGTGGTGATGCCTGAGCCGGTAAGGACGCGGGCTGCCTCCCGGGCAAAGGCCTCGCCCATGAAGCGGGAGTCGTACCCGACAATGATCCCCTTGCCCCCCTCACCGTTACTCTTAACGTGGTCGGCGATGGCCTGGGTGACGACCTTGACATTCTCAAAGATGAAATCTTCACACAAGATACCGCGCCAGCCGGAAGTGCCAAAAGTGATCCGCTGCATAAACCCTCCAGGATAATCGATAGTAAGGTCGCTTCAATCTGGCAGATCCCCCGCTTGACATCGATAACCTATCGAAAACAGGAGTACCAGGCGGCCCGATAAAATAATTACTAGAGATTAATCCAGACATCCTGTAGAGTCAAGTTTTCGCGAAAAAAGTGGGTTGACATTTTTCTTTCGAAATTGGTAGAGTGTTCTCTATCAACCGATTACGAAGCAATTGAGGAGGCTTAAACATGCAATGTCAAACCGTACTTCCTGGTGCAGAGTGCACTTTCTGGGGTAAACAGGGTTGTGTATTCACCGAAGGTTCCTGCCAGCCGATCGTGGAGAACTGCGAGGGTTGTGACAGGATCGTAGACGGCTCCATCGGGAAGGTTTGCAGCGCATACCCGGCTCCCGAGAAGAAGTGGGTCGGCGGTATCTGCAACTTCGCTTCCCACGTCAAGGTCGAGATCAAGACCGACGACGCCAAGATCAACCCGCTCAAGGCTTCCAAGAAAGCCGCAGGCGCCAAGAAGAAGAAGTAGTACCCACAGTAATTTGCTGTACCCTAAGAAGGGAGGACTCAGGTCCTCCCTTTTTTTTACCCACAACTTCAGTTCTGGAGGTGCGCGATGCCTTTCGACTTCCTGGCCTGCCCCGCCTGCGGGGCCAAGGTGAAACAGTACAAGAATCCTCTGCCGACCGTGGACGTGATCGTCGAACTCCCGGACGGGATCGTGCTCATCGAGCGCAAGAACGAGCCCTTTGGTTGGGCCATCCCCGGCGGCTTCGTCGATTATGGTGAAACGCTGGAGCATGCGGCGGTGCGGGAGATACAGGAAGAGATCTCCGTCGAGTTGGCAGAGAAGGATTTAAGGCTGTTGGGATGCTATTCCGACCCCGCCCGCGACAAGCGCAGCCACAACATCTCGACCGTCTACGTCGCCAAGGCTACCGGCACGCCCAAGGCGGGCGACGACGCGGCGGCGTTCGCCATTTTCCCCATTGATGCCCTCCCCCAGCCGCTCTGCTTCGACCACGCCAGGATACTGTCCGACTATCGCAGGAAAAAAGAAGCGGGAGCAATTTAAAAGCAGCCGACGGCGGAATTCAACGAAGAAGCCCTTCAACTTCCAGAAGCGATATCTGAATCGCGGAAAGTTGCGCTCAACTTCCAAAAAGATTTTTTCAAACGTCGGAAAGAAAAGTTCTCGTCCAAAAAGTTGGCGAGAACTTCTCGGACCGGAGTTTGAATTTCAAAAAGATTTTTTCAAACGTCGGAAAGAAAAGTTCTCGCCCAAAAAGTTGGCGAGAACTTCTCGGACCGGAGTTTGAATTCCAAAAAGATTTTTTCAAACGTCGGAAAGAAAAGTTCTCGCCCAAAAAGTTGGCGAGAACTTCACGGACCGGAGTTTGAATTCCAAAAAGATTTTTTCAAACGCCGGAAAGAAAAGTTCTCGCTCAAAAAGTTGGCGAGAACTTCACGGACCGGAGTTTGAATTTCAAAAAGATTTTTTCAAACGTCGGAAAGAAAAGTTCTCGCCCAAAAAGTTGGCGAGAACTTCACGGACCGGAGTTTGAATTCCAAAAAGATTTTTTCAAACGCCGGAAAGAAAAGTTCTCGCCCAAAAAGTTGGCGAGAACTTCTCGGACCGGAGTTTGAATTTCAAAAAGGTTTTTTCGAACGCCGAAAAGAGACGTTCACGCCCGAAAAAAAAAGCGATAGCGCGCCCCACCCTCGGTCCGATTCCCCCTTCCTATTCGAAAAACCGCAGTTTCGGCAAGCTCGGGATGAGTCCCATTTCGAAGGCGTACCTGAAGAACAGCCGCGCCCCTTCGAGATGCGCTTCGGTCAACTCGTACGAGATAGTCTGCCAGTAATCCACCAGCGCCTCCTCGCTGAGCCAGGCGCGCTCCTCGCACTGTGCCGCGATTTGGTCATAACTTGCATAAGCGAGTTTCTTCGCCGCCACCAGGTCATGGGCCAGCGCCGCCAGTTCGGCGCGCTTTTCCAGCGCAGCCTCGCGTCTCACGATCCAGAGGGCGAAGACGAAGGGGAGTCCGGTGAACTCGTGCCAGAGCTGCCCCAGGTCGTAACAGAAGTATCCGGAACCGGAGGCGGCGCCCTTTAGGGCGGCATCGCCAATCAGCAGCAGGCCGGGGTACTGCTCCAGCGCCTCGGAGAGCGGCAGCGTGGTCCGCTCGAAGCTGTTGGCGAAGCCGAATTTCCTGGCCAGCAGCACCTTCAAGAGGTTAACCGAGGTGTCGGACTCGGCGGTGAGGCCGATGGAGGCGCCGTCCAAATCCTCGACCGGGACCCGGGAGAAGAGGAACACGCTCTTAACGGGACCGATGGCGCTGATGGAGAGCTCCGGAAGCAGGCAATACTGCTCGTGCGCCATGGCGTACTCGATGGAGGAGGAAGGACTAAGGTCGATCTCGCCGGCGCGCAGCATGGCGTTCAGGCGCGCCGGGACACCGTCCACGAAGCGGTAGCCGGTGCAGTCGAAATGGGAAGCGAGAGCGGTGAAGATGGGGGTGCAGTTAGCGTACTTGATGTGTCCTATGTTGATGGTCACGGCAAACTCCGGGATGAGACTGAGGCAAAAGGAAAAGGCGAGAGGAACTCTCGCCTTTTCAGGTATATCTCGAACAACCAGTTGTTATTCTTCGGAAACGGAAACGGTGTCCTCGTACAGCTCCGCGGACATGAGGAGGTTCAGCTCCTCGGCGTCGGCCATCTCGATGACGACCAGCCAGCCTGCGTCGTAGGGATCGTCGTTGACGAACTCGGGTGCGGTGCCAAGCTCCGAATTCACCTCGAGCACGGTGCCGGACAACGGCGCGTAGAGGTCCGCCACGGTCTTTCTCGCCTCGATGGAGCCGAAGGAATCGTCCTGCTCCAGTTCGTCTCCCGGCTCGGGAAGCTCGACCGAGGTTACGTTGCCCAACTCGACCTGCGCGTAATCGGTGACGCCGATGACGGCACGATCGCCCTCGACGCGGACCCACAGGTGCTCTTTGCTGTACTTAAGCTCTTCTGGAAAGTCCATAGCTTACTCCAATACCAGCCTTTCGATGAAGCCGGTGTCTATGTTCCCTTCTATGAAGTCCTTGTTGGCCATGATCCGCTTGTGGAACGGGATGGTGGTCTTGATGCCGTCAACGATGTACTCGTCAAGCGCGCGTGCCATGCGCTTGATGGCCTCTTCCCTGGTGTCCGCGTGCACGATGAGCTTGGCGATCAGGGAATCATAGTGCGGGACGACGGTGTAGTTGGTGTACACGAACGAGTCGACGCGGACGCCGAGCCCTCCCGGGGTGTGGTGATCGGTGATCTTGCCGGGGCACGGGGTGAACTTCACCGAGTCTTCGGCGTTGATGCGGCACTCGATGGCGTGCCCCTTGATCTTGATGTCGTCCTGGGTGTAGCGGAGCTTCTCGCCGTAGGCGGAGCGGATCTGCTCCTTGACGATGTCGACGCCGGTGATCATCTCGGTCACCGGGTGCTCCACCTGCACGCGGGTGTTCATCTCCATGAAGTAGAAGTTGTTGTTCTTGTCGACCAGAAACTCCATGGTCCCCACGCTGTTGTAGTTGACGGCCTTGGCCGCGGCAACCGCGGCGTCGCCCATCGCCTTCCTGAGCTCGGGGGTGGAGACGGTGGAGGGAGCCTCCTCGATCACCTTCTGGTGACGGCGCTGGATGGAGCAGTCGCGCTCGCCCAGGTGGATGACGTTGCCGTGCTTGTCGGCCAGGACCTGGATCTCGACGTGGCGCGGATTCTCGCAGTAACGCTCGATGTAGACTTCCGGGTTGCCGAAGCCGCTCTGCGCCTCGGTTCTCGCGGTCATGAACGCGTTGGGGAGGGCCGCCGGGGAGTGCACGATCTTCATGCCGCGCCCGCCGCCCCCTGCCGTCGCCTTGATGATGACCGGGAAGCCGATTTCCTTGGCGACCTTGATCGCCTCGGTGACGTCGTGAACCCCTTCCTTGGTGCCCGGAAGGATGGGCACGCCGACCTTGATGACCGCCTGGCGGGCGGAGATCTTGTCGCCCATGATGCGCATGCTCTCGGCGGTGGGGCCGATGAAGGTGATGCCGCACTTCTCGCAGATCTCGGCGAATCTCGGGTTTTCCGAAAGGAAACCGTAGCCGGGGTGGATCGCCTCCGCGTCGGTCAGTTCGGCCGCGGAGATGATGGCGTTGATGTTCAGGTAGCTGGAGAGGCTCGGGGCCGGACCGATGCAGACGCTCTCGTCGGCGAGCTTCACGTGCAGCGACTCGGCGTCGGCGGTGGAGTAGACGGCGACCGTCTTGATCCCCATTTCCTTGCAAGTCCTGATGATCCGGAGGGCGATCTCCCCCCGGTTGGCGATAAGAATTTTATGAAACATGATGTCTCCGAAAAACAGGTTGAGGTTGAGGTTATCTCAATCTGCCTTAAAGCTTCTCCACCACGAACAGGGTGTCGCCGTACTCGACCGGCTGCGCGTTCTCCTTGCAGATCTTGAGGATCTTGCACTTGAACTCGGCCTCGATCTCGTTCATGAGCTTCATCGCCTCGACGATGCAGAGGACCTGCCCTTTCTCGACAACCTGGCCTACTTCCACGAAGGGAGCGGCGTCCGGAGCCGGAGCGCGGTAGAAGGTGCCGACGATGGGGGAGGTGATGACGTCGCCCTGCTCCTTCTCGGCAGCAGCCGGAGCGGCTGCGGCGGGTGCGGCAGCCGGAGCTGCGGGAGCGGCGGGAGCGGCCGGAGCGTACTGGTAGGCGACGGGCGCCTGCATCTGGAACTGGGGCGCGCTGCAGCCCCTCTTGATGACTACCTTGTCATCAGCGTTCTCCAGCTCGAACTCGGTGATGTCGGTCTCCGTTACCATCTTGATCAGCATCTTCAGGTCTTTTATATCCACATCATTCTCCTTTTCTTCACTTTATTGCATGGTTAAAGGCCCACCGATCTACGCCGGCCAGGCCCGCCTAAAACTCTCAGAGGATCATCAATTCCTTGGGGACCCTGGTGATGGGCCGGCAGCAGTTATGCTCGACCACCACGGTGTCCTCGATGCGCACCCCGCCCCACCCGGGGATGTAGATCCCGGGCTCGATGGTGAACACCATCCCTTCCTGGATCACCTGTTTGCTGCGCGGCGAGGCCGTGGGATGCTCGTGGATGTCGATGCCGACTCCGTGTCCGAGGCCGTGCCCGAAATAGTCGCCGTACCCTTTTGCCCCGATGTGGTCGCGCGCCTTGGCGTCCAGGTCACGGAAACTGAGGCCCGGATGCACCGCATCCAGGGCCGCCCGCTGGGCCGCCAAAACCGTCTCGTACACCTCGCGCTGTTTCGCGTCGGGCTGTCCCAGGCAGACCGTCACCGTCTCGTCCGAGCAGTAGCCGCGGTAGATGGCGCCGTAGTCGATGGTGACCAGCTCTCCCGCCACCAGCTTCTTATCGGAGGCCCGGCCGTGCGGCAGTGCGCCGCGCTCGCCTGACGCGACGATGAAGTCGAAGGATTTCCCCTCCGCCCCCCGCTCCCGCATGGCGACTTCCAGCATCCAGGCCACTTCGTTTTCGATCATCCCCGGCTTTAATCGCGCCACGGTCTCGAGGAGCGCTTCCGAGGCGATCGCCGCCACCCGCTCGAGGATCTCCAGTTCGCCGGCGTCCTTCACCGTCCTCAACCCCACCATCTCGGTGTCGGCGGACAGGTACTCGATCTTCGGCGTCTTGCCGCAAAGCTCCTGGTAGAAAGCGACTGTGGTGGAGCCGGCTTCGAAGGCCACCTTGGTCGCGCCGCTTTGTTGCAGCAGTTCGACCAGTGTCTCCATCCGGTTCGAGAACTCGATAACCTTCGCGCCCGTGACCTCGGCGCCAGCCTGTGAGGTGTAACGGGAGTCGGTGAGAAACCACCCGTCGTCTGGAGAGAGTAGCAGCAGCCCCTCGCTGCCGGTGAACCCGGTCAGGTACCGTATGTTGCTCAAATTGAGGACCAGCAACAGATCGGCATCCAGTCGTTTCAGGCATTCTCGGGCCGCAAGGATTCTGTTACCTATCATAATTCCGTCCGTAAGACAATCTTATTTTCCCAGCCGTTTGGCGAGGGCGCGCAGCCCCAAAAGGTAGCTGTCAGGGCCGAAACCGCAGATCTGACCGACCGCTACCGGGGCTATGAAACTGTGGCTTCGGAAGGGCTCCCGGGCGTGCACGTTGGAGAGGTGGACCTCGACGGCGGGGAGCGCTGTGGCGGCGATGGCGTCACGGATGGCGACGCTGGTGTGGGTGTAGGCTGCGGGGTTGATCAGGATGCCCTGGCATTTCCCCATGGCCCCCTGGATGGCGTCCACGAGGGCACCTTCGCTGTTGCTCTGCACGATGTCGAGCTCCAGCGACAGCTCGCAGGCAAGCTCAGTGAGCGCCTGGTTGATCCCCTCCAGGGTGGTGGTGCCGTAGACCCCCGGTTCCCGGATCCCCAAAAGGTTAAGGTTCGGCCCGTGCAGGACCAGGATCCTGGCGGCGCTCATTGCAGCGACTCCCGGAAACCGGGGGCCGCGCGTTTCAGGAGGAAGCGGGCCTTGCCGAAGTTGCCGTCGGAGGGGAGCACCAGTGCGGCGAAGAAGTCGTCGCTGATGCCGCGCACGATGATGCAGCACTTCTCCGTGATGATGGAAACTTCCTCCAGCTCACCGGTCTTGAGCACGCCCACGGTCCGTTTGATCTCCTTCAGGACGGAAGCGTACTCGATGGTCATGGTCTGCACGTCGAGACCTGCGGCCTCGCGCAGGTACTCGTCGATGGCGATGCCGTCGTACCCCATGATGACGCCACCCAGGCCGCCACTCTCCTCGACGATCCCCTTGAGAATTCCCTTAAACCCCATCTTTTCTTCTCCTTATGTTTTCCAGCCAGCGTTGCAGCGAGCTCTCCAGGTCTGCGCCCTCATCCGGCTCCCCCAACTCGTGGGGCCGCTCGAGCGGCGCCGATTCCAACTGCGCGGGCGATTCCATCCCGCCGGCAGTGATGGGAGCGGCGGTCCGCTCCACGGTGATGGGCACCTCCATGGCCACCGGCTCGTCAATGACATCGAAAGCTGCAGGCGCGGCCGGTGCTGCCGGTGCCGCGGGTGTGACCACAGCGGCGGGGGGCGCGGGAGCCGCCGTGACAGCCGCAGTCTCGGCGGACGCCGCGTGCGCCGGTGCCACCTGCTGCGACTGTTTTTGTTCCAGGAGCTCCTCGCACCGGAGCCAGTACTGCTGGTTTTCAGGGTGCGCCGCGATCAGCTCGCGGTAGATCCCGATAGCCTTGTCCAGGAAGCCCTGGGAGACGTAGAGTTCCGCCAACGTCGCCGTGGTGAGGGGATCCGGAACGGCAGCACGCGGTTGGGACGCGGCGGGGGCGGGCACGTCGGAGAGCTCTTCCAGGTCTTCGATGGCCCAGATGTCCTCCATGGCGTCATCTGTCGCTGCCGCGGAGGGCGCGGCGGTCGGGGCCGGGACGGCCCGGGGGGGAGCGGTCGCGGCTACCGGCTCATCATCCGGCTCCTCGTCGAGTACTTCCAGCTCCTCGATGATCTCAAGCTCTTCGAGCACTTCCTCCTCGGGCGCCGCCGCGGGGATGGGAGCCGGAGCCGAGGCAATGGAATTGAGCAGCATGGTGCTCTCCAGGTCCTCGGGATCGCTCTCCAGCAACTGCCCCAGCACCTCGCGCGCGCGCGACAGTTCACCCACCTCGACGTAGAGCTGGCTCAGCAATTTCATTGCCTGGAGGTGGTCGGGCTTGAGGGCGATCGCCTTCTCCAAGGCGAGCCGTGCCTCCTGCGTCATCCCCTTCGCGTAACAGGCGTTGCCCAGGGCGACGAATCCGAGGGCGTACTCCGGGTGCGCCGCGCATCCCTTCTGGGCCACGGAGACGGCGTCGTCCAAGAGGCCGAGCTTCCGGTACAGGTCGGAGAGCGGTGCGAAGCAGAGGGATTTCCCGTCCGCCGCCAGCATGTCTTCGTAGCGCTGAATCTCAGTCCAAAACGATAACGCGTCCTCTACCATGTCACGCTCCTATGCGCAGATCTCCAGAAGTGCCTTGAGGTCGGTGACCCTTTCCATCTTGTAGGCGCCGATGCCGCGGTTGCAAATGAAGAGCAGTCCCTTGTCGCGCACCTTCTTGTCGTGGGAGAGAGCCTCCACGTACTTTTCGCACGGGAACAAGGGGAGCTCGGCCGGCAGCCCCAGCGCTGCGATGAGCGCCTCGATCCGGTCACGGTCGGCCTGGCTGCAGTAGCCGAAATGCTGGGAGATCTTGGCGGCCTGAACCATGCCGATGGCCACCGCCTCCCCGTGCAGGTAGCTGGTGTATTCGGTGAGGGTCTCGACGGCATGCCCGAGGGTGTGGCCGTAGTTCAGGACCGCGCGTACCCCCCCTTCCCTCTCGTCCACCGCCACCACCTTGGCCTTGATGGAGCAACTGCGGGCGACGGCCTCGATCAGGGCGTCCTTGTCGCGGGCGAGCAGCGCGGCGACGTTCGCCTCGAGGAACCTGAAGAAGTCGCCGTCCAGCACGGCGCCGTACTTGACGATCTCCCCCAACCCGGCGCGGAACTCCCGCTCCGGCAGCGTGTCCAGGGTCATCACGTCGATCAGTACCGCCTTGGGCTGGTAGAAGGCGCCAATCAGGTTCTTGCCACGGGGGTGGTTGATGCCGGTCTTCCCCCCGACGCTCGAGTCGACCTGGGACAAGAGCGTGGTGGGGAGCTGCACGAAGGGGATGCCGCGCAGGTAACTCGCCGCGGCGAAGCCGGCCATGTCCCCGATCACGCCGCCCCCCAGGGCGATAATGAAGGAGCCGCGATCGAGCGAGGCGTCGACGAGGGCGTCGTAGATCTGGTTCAGCGTGGCGCTGTTCTTGTACGCCTCACCGTCGGGAAGCGATACCAGGAGCACCTGGTACCCCGCCGCTTCCATGGAGGCGCGCACCGACTCGTAGTAAAGCGGTGCGACGGTGGTATTGGATACGACGGCCGCGGTGCCCGTCAGTCCCAGTTCGCGGCAGAGGGTGCCGACGGTTCCGAGGATGCCGGCGCCAAGTTGTATGTCGTAGCTCCGCTCTCCGAGAGCAACTTTGATCTGTTGGACGTTCACAAGGACCCCTTGCAGAAATCTAGTACTTCATCGGCAACCGTCGCGATCTCCTTGCCGGTGGTGTCGATCCGGACATCGGCGTCGGCGTAGAATTGCTCGCGGCCGTCCAGCATGGTGCGAATTTTCAATGCCGATGCGTCATCGGCCAGCAAGGGCCGCTCGCTGTCACCGCTCACCCGCTGCGCGATGGACTCCACGGTTGCGGTCAGGTTAACGATGCAGCCATGGCTGCGCATCACGGCGCGATTGGCGGGCGCGATCACCACGCCGCCCCCGGTAGAAACCACCTGAGCCGAACCGTTGGCCACCCGTGCCAGCGTTTTGGACTCCAGCGCCCGGAAGGAGGGCTCGCCCTCTTCGGCAAAGATCTCTTTGATGCTCCGCCCCGCCTCCTGGACGATGACTTGGTCCAGATCGACGAAGGACCACCCCAGCCGCTGCGCCAGCACTTGGCCTACGCTGGTCTTGCCGCACCCCATGAAGCCGGTGAGAAAAATATTTTCGAAACTCACAAAAAACCTCTAACGCAAAGACCCAAAAGACATCAAGCAAAAGGCATATTGGGTAACGCAAAGACGCAGAGACGCTAAGACAGAACAAAAGACAAAAACATTTTGGGTTAAGACCCTGATTATCTGTGTTCTTTGCGCCTTTGCGGCTTTGCGTTAATAACTTTGTCTTTAAAACTCCCGCAGGTACTCGATGTAGGACGAGTAGTTCCTGGCGGTCTCTGCGACGGAATCGCCGCCGAACTTCTCCATGAAGGCGTTGGCGATTTCGACGGCGACCACGGCTTCGGCGACTACCGAAGCGGCGGGCACCGCGCAGCAGTCCGAGCGCTCAACGGTCGCCTCGAACGGCTCCTTGGTGAGGATGTCGACCGACTTGAGCGGCGTGTACAGGGTCGGGATCGGCTTCATGGCGCCGAAAACCACGATCTCCTCGCCGTTGGTGATCCCGCCCTCCAGGCCGCCGGCCCGGTTGGTGTTGCGGTAGAAGCCGGTCTTCTCGCCGCGCGCCATGCGCTGCTCGTCGAAGTAGATCTCGTCGTGCACCTGGGATCCCGGGAGTCGCGCCGTCTCGAAACCCGCGCCGATCTCTACCCCCTTGAATGCCTGGATGCTCATGACGGCCGCGGCTAAACGCGCGTCCAGCCTGCGGTCCCACTGGACATGGCTGCCAAGACCCACCGGCACACCGGTCACCCTCACCTCGACCACACCACCCAGGGTGTCGCCCGCTGCCTTGGCGCGGTCGATGGCCTCGACCATCTCGATCTCGGCCCTGGCGTCATAGGTATAAACCGGCGAGGACGCGATGGCGTCCTGCAGCGCCTTTACGGAGAGATCGGGACGCTCCGCCTTCACCCCGCCCAATTCCACCACGCAGCCGGTCACGGCGATGCCGAAGCGGGCCAGGTAAGCCTTGGCGACGGCACCTACCGCGACACGAACCGCGGTTTCCCTCGCGCTGGAGCGCTCCAGGATGTTGCGCACGTCCTTGTGGGCGTATTTCATGGCGCCGGGCAGGTCGGCGTGTCCCGGGCGTGCGCGGGTGACGCGGATGGAATCGTCTCGGTGCTCCGCGTTGACCGACATGCGCTGTTCCCAGTTCACCCAATCCGAGTTTTCCACCACCAGCGTGATGGGTGAGCCGAGGGTCTCGCCCCAGCGCACGCCGGAGCGGATGCTGGCCCGGTCGGTTTCAATCTTCATGCGGCCGCCACGGCCGTACCCCCCCTGCCTGCGCAACAGGTCGGCGTTGATGTCGCTTTCGGTGAGCTTCAACCCGGAGGGGATCCCTTCGATGATGGCGGTCAACTGCGGTCCGTGGGATTCGCCCGCGGTAAGGTATCTGAACATGCCTGCTCCTACAATTGGTAAAGTAGCGGTGCTGCGAACTGAATCAGTTACTGTCGTAATGGGATCGTAGTTGAGGACTTAGGTAAACGAATGCCAGGGGTTCCCCTGGCATTCATTGGTCAAGGTCTAGCTGTATCAGGCGTTGGATCCGGTTAGAAGTTACCTGACACTGCTATCAGTTTTGTGGTCTGAAGCCCCTTCGGTGTTGTTACAGTTATGGTGATGTAGCCGGATTGCGCCTTGGGCGTATCCGAACCGGCAAGGTTGAAGGAGAGAGTGACCCCGTACCCTACGTTCATGGGGACCGTGTAGCTGGTGTTACCCGTGAGCGTGCCGAAAGGAGCTGAGGTTACGATGGTAGTTCCCGAAGGCATGGTGTTGCCGTTGAGATCCCTAACGGTAACCGTGAAAGTTCCCGGCGCCAGCAGCGTATTGGTTGAGGTCGTTATGTTCGCGCCTGAAGTCGACATGACCAGAACGGAGTTGCTGAAAACGTTTTTGGAGATCGGCGCGCCACTGTTGCCGCTACCCTGGAGGACACCGTTGTATTTCCCGTCACCAGTGTTGTAAATGCCATCGTTGTTGAAATCGATGAAGGTTTCGTTGGCATCGTGGACTCCATTTTCGTTGTCATCCCGGAAGGCCTCCGGGTCGTCCTGGAGGGTGTCGATGCCCACGTCGGCAAGCCCGTTGCCGTTGAGATCAAGGAAGTATTCCTCACCGACTGCATAGGCAAGTATCACAGCACGGCCTTCACCCAAGGCGCCACCAGCGATGCTCGGACGTGGATTCTGGCTGGTCCAGGTGACGGTGCAGGCGCCCTTGACGGTGACGCAGGAAGGTTCGATGGAACCGCCGGAAGTGGTGAAGGAAACGGCCGTACCGTCCGGGACCGGGTTGTGGAAATGGTCTGAGAGACGAGCGGTGACCGTGGAGGTGACCCCATCGTAGTTGAACGCCTCCGCGTTCATGTTGCCCAGGGAAACAGAGAAGCCATCCTGCGCGGGAACACCGGTGGACACGGTGAGTTTGTCCGACTGCGTGGTAAGTGTGGCAGTCCCGACAGTGGTGGAAGCCGTAACACGGACCGGTGTCGCAATAACACCTGACTGGACTCTGGTGCTGACCAGGCCATTGGTATCGGTGCTGCCAGTTGTGGTGGATAGCGCCAGCCCGCCGACATTGGTATTGAGCGAGAAGGTCACTGCCTGGTTTGCTTTGGGGTTACCAACGGTATCAAGAACCTTGAACGTGACAAGGGAGCTGTCTTGCACCCCGACTCCCCCCATTCCTTTCAGACCTATGGCAGAGGGCGTCGCGGAGACAAAAGAGATAGATGCGGCCGTCAAAGGAATGACATTAAGGGTTATCGTCTTCGACGAACCGGCTATCGAGGCGGTAATGGTGTCATCACCGGCTGCAGTCACGGCAGTATAGGTCGTAGAGGCTACACCATTCACGGTCGAGACCGGAGAGTTGATGGTGGCCTTGCCCTGACCTGTCATGGTCGACGTGAAGACCACGTCAACGGCCTGCGCAGTATAAGGGTTGTTATTAACGTCGAGCACGTCTACGGCGACACCCTGACTGCTGCCGTAGTTGATCGAGCCGCCGACGTTATCGACGAGCCTGAGGTTGGCAAGGTGCAGCGGCGGAAGGTTAACGCTGAACAGCGCGGTGTTGGAAACCAGTTTGTTATCAATCATGGCGGAGGCAGTTATTTGCCCTTGCCCCGATGTAGATCCAGCAGTGAGTTTAACAGTGGCTACACCGTTTTGGTCGGTCCGAATGCCGGAAGCCGGCGTAAGAGTCCCGTTGGTGGTGGAAAAATTTACTGCATAGCCAGCGGCGGGGCTTCCGTCGACCTTCTTGAAAGTAACGGTTGCCGTGGTGCTGCCCCCGATGTCAAGGGAGGAACTGTCCAGGACCATGTTTGCGTTGGACGACCCGATGGTAATAGTCGAACCGTTGGTACCAGAGTTGCCGGAACCGGAACAGCCTGAAAACAGGGGCACCAGGGCCACGAGCACAAGCAATGACAATCTTAACAACTGGCGCGTTATCATAAAGTATGTTCCTTTACAGAGCAGATAGCTCGATAATAGTTGGTGCACTTCTAAGCCCGTCGACGGTTGCAATGATAGTCACAGCTATCGCTTCGTTGATTTGGGTGAAGGATCTCGGCAGATCATAGGCGGTGCCGCTGTCATCAGTAATAGCCGTATACGAGGCTGTCTGAACTACACCTGAAGCGCTACGTGCCGTATAGGTAAAGGTTATTGGGATGCCTTGAAATTTTTTTGCGGTGGTATTGCTGTACACAGCACTCGCGGTGACGACATGCGTGCCAGCAACCAAATTTGAACTGGCAGCAAGAGTTAGGGTTCCATTGGTCCCGCTGTCCCCGCCGCTACCGCACCCGCCGATAGCAAAAAGAAAAACTACCAGGACCAAAATACCGCTCAAACGTCTTAACATATACATTTTCTCCTCAGATTACAGAACAATTTTAGGCGTTATGAAAATGAGCAACTCTGTCTTTGTCTTTTGCTTGGAGTTCGACTTGAACAACCACCCCAGCAGCGGGATGTCGGCCAGGAAGGGAATGCCGGTATCGGAAACGGTTTCATTGTCGACGTAGATGCCACCGATGACCGTGGTGTCGCCGTTGGAGACGACGAGTTCGGTGGTCGCTTCCTTCTTGTTGATCGGCGGCGGGGAACCGGTCCCCGGGGAGTTGTTGCTCGCCTTGATTTTCATGCTGACGGAGCCGTCGGCGGTGATGTGCGGGGTCACCTCGAGGGTGAGAGCCGCTTCGACGAACTCGGTCTTGGTCCCCTCTGCGGAAGTCGTCTGGTACGGGATCGACTGCCCCTGGGAGATCTTGGCCGCCTTGTTGTTCAGCGTGACCACTTTGGGCGTGGAGATGATCTTCACCTGCCCGATAGTGGCAGCTGCGGCGAGCCTCATGTCCAATTGAACATTGCTGGTGAGCTTGCCGAAGGAGACACCCATCCCGATACCGCCGGCACCGCTTGAGCCCGGACCAGCGGAGGAAACCACGCCACCGAAAGTCGTTTCAAGAGAGTTGACACCTGCGATCGAGGCTGCACCGTCCGCGTACTTAAGCCCCCACTGCACGCCGAGATCGCGGGTGAAGGTCGAGGTCGCTTCCACGATGCGCGCCTCGATCTGTACCTGTTTCTCGGGCGAATCCAGGTTTTTCAGCAACGCCCGCATGTCGTCCAGGGCAGGCTGAATGTCCTTGACGATGACGCGGCTGGTGCGCTCGTCCTTGGTGATCACGCCGCGGTCGCTCTTCAGCATGTTGAACTGCATGGCGACGTCGCTGACGGAGGCATAGTTGACCTCGAAGACGGCAGTCCTGAGCTCCATCATACGCTCGGCGGCCTTCTTGGCCGCGAGCTCCTCGTCGGCCTGGTTTTGCATCTTGTTGCGGGGCTTGATCTGGACGATGTTGCCCTGCTGCACCATGGCGAGCCCCTTGGCGTCGAGGATCACGTCGAGCGCCTGGTCCCAGGGGACGTTGACGAGCTTGATGCTGATGGTGCCGGTGACATCGTCGGCAATGAGGAAGTTGAGATTGCTCACCTCCGCGATCAGCTGGAAGATCTTCCTGATGTCCGCGTCGGAGAACTCGAGGGTGACCCTCCTCCCCTTGTACGCCTTTTTCACCCCTCGCTTCTCGACGTTTCCGGAAACGTCGGTCATCTGCTCCTCGGAGCGCGCGGGGGGAGCAGCGGCCAGTTCGTCGGATACTTCCGCCACCTTGGGCTTGGCAGCCGGTGCGGGGGGGAGCTTGGCCGGCACAGCGGGTCCCGGGTTAACGAAGTCCCAGGTGAGCACGTCACCCTTGCGGCTGGTCGTGTACTCGGGGCTCCCCTGCATCTTGACGGCGATCTTGGTAACGTAGCCGCCTTTGACCTTCACCTGGTACGGCGTCACGGAAAGGACAGGGGAACCGAACTTGGAGGTATCCATGGCGCGCTGCAGCGGCTTGGGCACCTGGCAGTTATTGATGGTCAGGGTGAGCCCCTGGGCCGCGCGCACCGGCTCTCCCGGCTCACAGGTGCCGAAGAGTTTCAGCGAGATGCGCGAGACACCGTCCACGATCTTGAAGTCGACCGCCTCAAGTGCACCCTTCACGTGGCGACCCGGCGGGACCTCGGCCTTCATCTTGGCGACCGGCGCGGGTTTGGCCGCCGGCGCGGGTGCCGGAGCAGGAACCGGGGCCGGTACGGGAGCGGCAACCGGGGCAGGCGCGGGGGCGGCTACCGCCGGTCCCTTCCCTTTCAGCTTTATCTTGACGCCGAGGTCGCTTTTGACCACCTCGAAGCCGGGCAGTCCCTCGCCGGACGCATCGAGCACCACGCGCACCTTGTCGGGGGTGGAGCCGACCCGCGCGTTGGCAACGCCGAAGGCCCCGATGGGGATCACGTTCTGGGCAAGCGCGTTTTTAACCTTGAAGAGGTCGACCACGATGCGATCGGGCTTGGCGAGCTTGAAGGAGTTGAAGGTCTCCACTCCCCCCTGGATCGACAGTTCGACGCCGTCGACGGCCGTGAGCACGGCGTTGAGCCGCGAACCGGCGCCGTTGTCGGCATCCTTTTGGGGAGCCGGAGCCGCCTTGGCGGCCGGCTTTTCGACGGCCGGTGCGGGCGGTTCCGGGACGGCGGCCTTGGCGTCGGTCCCCTGCGGGGGCTGGCTCTTGGCTGCCGCGTCCGCTACCAGCGTCTTCTCCTCGATGCGCGGTTCCGCGATAGGCGCCTCTTTCGACTCGACCGGCTCGGTCTTCGCCTCGGGCTCGCGCGGCAGGGAGACCACCAGCTTGTTCTTGTTGGCGGGGTCGGTGGCAACCGAAAAGTCGACGTCACGGGCGAGCACGATGGAAACCCGGGTCAGCACGCTGCCGCCTATCGGCTGACGTTCCACGTCGATGCGCTTCACGCTGCCGCGGTTCACCTCGATCGGCGAAGTCACCGCGCCGGGCTCGGCCTGCGAGATATCGACGACGATTTTCGCCGGCTCGCCTCCCTTGTAGGAGGTGTAGGTCAAGGGCTTGTCGCTGGTCAACTCCACGCTGGCGCCGTCGGGCGACACGGTCACGGAGCGCAGCGTCGCAAAAGCCGCGGCCTCCGCCGGAGCAGGCTCGTTTACGGCGCTCATCCTCTTGACGCAGCCAGCAGAAACCGTCAACAGGACGATGAGGGCCATGGCATGACAAAGAATTCTGCTCTGGTACATGGTCATCTGAAACGCTCCTTACCTTTTCTTGGCCAGCGTGAGCACGGTGGTTTTACTCTTGCGACCATTCTTCTCCACGACCTCCACAGACGAAGCCGTGATTTTGGAGATCCTGCCGTTGGCGTTGCCAATCTGCATGCCAACCTGCACAACGTATCCCTTGCCGGTGGGATCTACCACGAGAGCCTTGTTCTCCCTGAGCCCGGCGATGATCCCGGCCACCTTGAACTTGTTCGTCTCGAAGCTCTGGATCGGGAGCAGGTCCCCGGCGCGGGAGCCGCTGGGTCGCGCGGCGCCAGTCGCCGGCGCGACGGGCGCGACCGGAACCAGGAACGGCTTGAAGGGATCCTTCTTGAAGGTGAGCCCCGTGCCAAGCCTCGTCGCCGAGGAAAGCTGCCGCTGCACCGGCGCGGCAGGTTTGGGTGCAGGCTTGCGCTGCGCTTGAGGCGCGGGGGGCGCGGGCGCTGGAGCCTCTTCCTTCTTGCAGCCGGCCAAAAGCGCCAGCAGCAGCAACAAAGCGGCGCTATTTCGGTTTATTGGCATTGGCATTTTTCGCCTCTTTCGCGTCAAGGAACCGGAAGGTCGTGGCCAGGCAGTTGACCTTGAGGCTGCTGCGGCCACCAAGTTCCTTTACTTCGGTGAAATTCACGTTGGTGATGTTGACGATGCGCGGCAGCTTGCCCACCGCGACGAAGAAGTCGGCAACGCTGAAGAAGGTCCCGGATACGGAGATATCGACAGGCACCTCCGCGTAAAAGTCCTTGGGGACCTCCGGCTTGGGTCTAAACAGGAGAAAGTCGAGACCGGCCCCTTTGCCCAGGGAGGATATGCTGGTCAGAAGCGAAGGGATCTCTTTCTGATTGGGCAGCTCGGTCAGGGCGTTGTCGAGGTCGCGCTTGAGCTGCTCGTACTCCGCCTTGAAGCGCGGCAGGTTGTTGGCGATGCGCCGGTTCTCGTCGATCTGCTTTTGCAACTCCTCGTGCCTGGTCTTGAGCTCCTTCTGCTCGTTGATGCGAGGGAGAAGCAGACTGTAGTAGAGCCCCACCCCCTCCAGGAGCAGCAGCAGTACCAGGAGCGCGACCTTTTCCTTGGTCGGCAGCTTCAGCAATTTTTCTATCTGTGGATCCATGACTATGCCTCTGCTTGTACGCGCCGGGCTTCGCCGGCTACGGCTTCTGGTCCAGGATCTGGAGGGCCAGATCGAAACGCTTGTACTTCACGCCGGTGATCTCGGCCTGCTCGCTGACCACCAGCTCCACGTTGGAGAACGCACCGGACGCCTGCAGGCTCTTCATGAAGATGGCGATGAGCTCCTCACTCATGGCGCCACCACTTAGCGACACTTTCTCCCCATTCTCGCTGTACTTGGTGAGCCACACCTTGTCAGGCGTAGTTTCGGAGAGCGCGGCGAGCCTGGCGGCGGGGCCGGACTTGCCGCGCCGCAGCCGGTTCAGGACGTCGAGCTTCTTTTTCACGTCGGCCTGCAGCCTCTTGAGGTTGTCGATGGCGCCGATCTTTGTTTTCAGGGCCGCGAGTTCCGCCTCGGAGGAGGCGATGCCGGTCTTGAGGGTGCTGATCTCGCTGCGCAGATATCCCCACGCGGCCACCCCGACGACGAGCACGAGAACCAGGCTCACCACCCCGATGGTGATCTGCTGCCGCATCGTTTCCTGCTTTTTAGATGTTCTCAGCGGGAGGAGGTTTATCTTGATCATTTGTCTCCAGCCCTCCTCGTGGCGAGCCCCACCGCAACGGACATGAGCGGGGCGATCTCGTCAAGGTACCTGGGATCGAACTCCTTGTCGTTCACGGCCACCTGGGCCAGCGGGTTCAGGATCTCCACCGGTAGTGTCAGTCTCTGCTGCACCGCCTCGATCAGGTGCTGCGTCTTCGCCGCGCCGCCGCTCAGGAAGACCTTGGTGATCCGCTCCTCGCCGGCGGTGGAGTTGTAGAAGTCCAGGGAGCGGCGCATCTCAAGGGCGATGGTGTCGTTGACCCGCTGCAGCACCTCGTCCAGGCGCGGGTTCTCTGAGTGCCCGGCGCCAAGCTTCATCTCCTCGGCCTCGGCGCTGCTGATGCCGAACTGCTTCTGGATCTCCTCGGTATAGAGGTTGCCACCCATCTGCACGTCGCGGGTGAACAGGGAGACGCCGTCCCTGACGATGTTCAGGTTGAAGATACTGGCGCCTATGTTGACCAGCGCCACCACCTGGTCAGGGTCGATGGGGTAGTTGAGCTCGAAGGCGTTTTGCACGGCGAAGGAGTCCACATCGACCACCACCAGCTTCAGCCCGGCCTCGGCGAAGACGGAGATATAGTCGTTGATGATGTCTTTTTTGCTGGCGACCAGCAGAACGTTCATCTTGGAAGGGTCCTGGTCGTCGGGGGAGAGGATTTGGAAGTCGACGTTGACGTCGTTGATGTCGAAGGGGATGTACTGCTCGGCCTCCCAGTGGATCTGGTCTTCCAGTTCCTCGACCGGCATCACCGGCAGTGAGATCTTTCTGATGATGACGGAATTACCCGAGATGGAGCAGACGGCTTCTTTGGCCTTCACTCCCAGGGTGTCCATTAGCTGCTTGACCGTCTCGACGATCGAGGAGCTGTCCATCAGGGTGTTGTCGACGATGGCCTCGGCCGGCAGCGGCAGGATCCCGATCTTCACCAGCTGGAACCCCCCTTTGGCCGGGCGCAACTGCACGAGCTTAACCGCGCTCGATCCGATGTCGACCCCTACTATGTCCTTCTTCTTGGAGAAAAGCATCGCGTGGTCCTATCCCTAGTCCTGGAATACCTTGTTTTTGTCGGAGAGGGAAAATCCAAGAGCAAGCAGGATCTTGCGCTTGGTCTCCATCCTGCAGTCCTCACCCCGTTCGATCCGGTCGATGGTGATGGGCGATACCCCGGCCAACCGCGCCAGCTCGGCCTTGCTCATCAGTCGTTCTTCCCGAAGTTTCTTGACGCTGTTCATGATCATAAGTAGGCACCGCGTGTGAGACAGACATTGCAAATTTTTGCACACATTTACACCATTAAAAAGGAATGTCAACATTTTAATTCCAATTACCTTTAATTATATGTCTAAGTGATTACCTTTAGACGTGGCCACTACTGTCTCACGCGGATTCTAATGGGTGGGATGGGGAGATCATACCAATAAAAAGGCGCGTTGCAATTTTTCCGCAACGCGCCATCGGTGAATCCCCTACGGGGAGCAGGTATTTCAGTAGGCGTAGAGAAACGAAAGACGGGCCTTTTCCTGCGTCCCCGGCTCCTCGCGCACCCCCTGCACGCGGATATGGTACATGGTGGGAACGTGCTGCGGATGGATCACGTCGTCCTGCGCTGCCACAGCGCCCCCGGCGTCCAACAGGTGATAGCCGCTGCGGTCGGTATTTCCCGGAACGGTATTCACGATCTTGGTGCCGATGCTGAAACCGGCCGCAGCGGGGAGCCCGGCAAGACGGAAGGAGACGTCAGGCGCCTGCGTCGGATCGGAACTGGCTTGGGCCGGGTCGCAGCTGGTCCAGGAAGAACCCGGCAGGGTAAGTTTCTGACGCAGGCATGGACTCAGAGTCACCTTCAGCTCCAAGCCCGGGAAATCGGTGGCGAAGCTGGTCGCCCCGTAGTCCGACTGAAACAGCCTGGGCATGATCTCGCGGGTGAACAGGTCGACCCCTCCCTGGGCAGCGGTGAGAGAACTGCGGTAGCGCTTCTGGCTCGCGGCCACGTGCGTCCCCGTGATGATGGTGGTGAGAAGCGCCATCGCGATCACCAGGGAGAGCGTCGTCAGCATCAAAGCGGTAATCAGGGCTGCACCCCTTTCGGAACGAAGAGCCGCCATCTCCCCCTCCCCTGCTACAGGTTTTTGGGCTGCACCACGATCGTGTACAGTTTCCAGCGGTAGTTGCGCCAGTCCGCGCCGAAGGTCGCGCTCATCATGGTTGAGGTCCAGACATGTCCGAGACGATCCTCCAACTCCTTGTCCCCTACCCGGATGGCGGGATCCGGGTACTGGTAGGTCGGGTCCTTCTTGCCCTCCTGGGCGAGGATGTAGACCCGGATCTCCTTCAACTCTTCGCGCAGTTCCTTTGCGGTGAACACGTGGTCCGCCGGGTCGGGGTGGTAGTCGATGTCCCCGTCCTGGTCGGTGTCCATATAGAGCACGACCTGCATGTCAGCCGCGCAGTCGAGGATGGGATATTTAACCGGAGTTTTTCCGGACTGGGCTATGACGGTTTTGTAAAGAGTCCCAGTTCCTGCGTTACAGGTGGTTGAAATGTCTGTTTTGCGGGTGATGTGATAGTCGGAGCGGTTGAAGGGGAAGTTGAGCCACGCGTCTGCATCGTCCTTGCGCGCCACGCCATAGACCAGGTAGCTGCCGGTCCTGTCAGCTGGGGCAAAGTTTTTATCGAGCTCCCGGTCCAGAAAGAAGGTGAAATTGTTGCCGCTGGCCACCAGCTTGCGGACCGGTTTGCCGTCGCGGTCGGCCCCGGTGCGCAACACGATGGCGCGGTCCTTCTCGCCGATCTTCAGCTCCGGATCGACGCGCGAGGCCCTGGTGGTTGCGCTGTAGTTCAGGTAGCACCAACTGCGGCACACCGTGCTGGCGCCCAGCGGCGTCCCCTTGAGCACCAGGTAGTCGGAGCCGTTGAAACCGACGTTGCTCCCGATGCGATACGCCGTCGGAGCGGCCGAGGGACTGTCATTGTAGTTATACGCTTTCGCCTCCGGGTACCCTGGCACGAGCTGCAGGTCGTCCGGCGCTTCCGTATAGTTCATTCCAGAAGGCAAGGTGTAGGGGAGACCAAAGCCGGCCAGTTCCAGGTCGCCGCGCATCAGTTCCAAGCCGATCAGCCCGCCGATGTCTGTCTCGACCCGTTTGCCCAGTTGCCCCGCGCTGCGAACGATGTTGTTGAAGGAGATGCTGATCAGCGACATCACGACCGCGAAGACCAGCATGACGACGATCAACTCTACGAGACTGTATCCTCGCGCCCCCCTGAAAGAGATCATTCCCCGTCCCTCCTTGTCCGCAGCGCGAAAATTTCATGATTGTTCGACACCCCCCTGACCGACCAGGTCACGACCAGCTGCAGTTTCACCGTGTCTGATCCCACCGCCTGCCGTTCACGGCGGACCTCGTAGCGCCAGGATGCTCCGCCGACCACTTTCTCGCCTCGCTCGACCGTGGGCTCAGTGCCGACTATGCTTGCAAAGGGTTGCCTGCACCAGTCATGCATGCGTGCCTCTGCCAAAGAGGTCGCCTCCTTGCGCAGTTTATCCCTGAGGCTTTGCTGGTAGGCGACGTTGACCGACTGCAACAACCCCAAGAGACCGACCGTCATGACCAACATCGCCATGAGCATCTCGACCAGGGTGAAGCCGCCCCTACCAGAGCGTGATGCTATCAGTTTCACAGGCATCACCTTTGTCCCTCTTGCCGATGCTGACCCTCGTGGTGGAAAGGACCACGCTGTCGAAGCCGCCGTTGCCGTCGACTGATTCAACGCAGATGGAGCCCCAGCTGTTGGTGACCCCGGTCTCGTCGAAATCGATGTTGGCGCCTTCAACGAGGTTGAGGTTGCTGGTGGCGGTAACGGGATAGGGGAGCGGGTGTGTTTGAAGCGGGTTGACGGTGCCGCCGTCCTGCAGCGAGGAGTACACCTCGAAACGGTTGGCGTAGAGCTTGACTCGCTTCCCTCTTCTTTGGTAGATGGCCTGGGTCCGCACGTTGAGCAGTTCCGTGAAGAGTTGCCGCGTCTGGGCCTCCGTGCGGTAACGCTGCTGGTATTCCCGGAACCTCAGGGTTCCTATGGCAGCCAAAATGGAGACGATGGCCACGATAAACATCATCTCCACCAGCGAAAAACCTTCAGATCGCATAGCTCCCCCCGCTGGTGCACGTAGAGGTGCCTTACGCGGTCGCCACGTTTAAATTTGAACTTTCCAATACTAGCAAAGCGCGGAAGAAAATAAAGCTGTGGGGAGGATTGAAGAGAGGACCGGGGCGGACGGCCTGCCGCGGAGAAATGCGCCCCTCCGCCGGCGGGCGGAGGGGCGTAGGGAGGTTAGGGAGACGCTGAGACGGCTACACAGAGATCAGTAACCGTACAGCACCGACATCTGGGCCTTTTCCGATGGGTTCACGGCACGTTCGCTCTGCACTTCCAGGCGGAAATACGCGGGCTTGTGCTGCGGCGTCACCGAACCGCTGCCAGCGGTCACGCCTCCGCCCGCATCGAGGTAGTCGACGCCGGAGGTATCGGAATTGGTGCAGGGCTGGCCGGCAGAGGTATCGCCGCCGCACTTGGTATCTACTATCTTGGTGAAGATCTTGAAGCCTGTAGGGTCGTTGGCCGCCTTAAGCGTGAACGTCAAATCGGGAGCTTCCTTGGGCAAGGGGGTGGTCGCCAGGGTGGAACAGGAGGACCAGTTGACCGAAGAGGTGGACGTAGTCATCTTCTGCGTCAGGCAGGCATTGGTCGACGACAGCACCATCCCGACCTTGTTCTGCATGGTCTCCTGATAGGTCGAGTCGAACGCGGAGCTCAGGATGGCGGGGAAGACGTCTTTGGTCACCAGGTCCACGGCGCCGTATCCCGCTTCCGTGGCGTTTTTGTATATCTTGTTCGCGGCGCTCACCTGCGTCCCCTGGATGACGATGGTCAGAAGCGCCATCATGATGCCGAGGGATATGAGGGTGAACAGCAGCGCCGTCACCAAAGCTATACCATTTTCGTTCCTGACTGTTGACATGACGGTACCTGTTTATGAGGATCAATAATTGATGTTCTTCGGGTTGACGCTGATCTTGTACGTTTTCCAACGATAGTTTTTGTAGTCGGCACCGCCAACCAGCGCCTGCAGGTCCAGCGTCCTGCCGTACCCTTCCCCGACGGCCAGGTCCTTCCCCTTGTTGTAACTGAAGTTGGCATCCTTGCCCCCCTCGTGGGCCACCACGTAGACGTTCACGGTCTTCAGCTGCTGCCTGATGTCGCGCGCCGAGAGGCTGCTGAGGCCGGTGTGCGTCGCGAAGGAGTCCGCGCCGCCGTCGCCGTTGGTATCGAGTTGGAAGACGACCTGCATGTCCGCCACGCATTCCAATAGCGGCAGCTCGGTGAAGTCCCCGGCCGGGTGGTTCATGACCGCCTTGTAGAGGATGCCGGTCCCGGGGGCGCAGCGTGCCGGCATCTCCGAGGTGGAGGCGGGGCGCTTGACGTAGTAGTCGACCCTGTTGTAGGGGACGCGCAGGCTGCCGGCGCTGGATACGCCGTACACCAGGTAGACCGTCGACTCGGACGGGGGCTGAAAACCATCCGGCGGGGTCATGGTGGCGGAGGTGATCCCATAGGAGAAATCGTCAGCGGTCATCACTGCGGGAGGGACCACCGGCCTGGTAATCAACTGCTTGTTCTTGGAGTTGAGGGTCACCACCTTTTCGCCGCTGGCGAAATTGTTGTTCCCCCACGCCTTGAGCGTGCTGGTGGAGCCGACACCCTCCACGTAGGCCCATTTCTTACTGGTGTCGCTGGTGTTGATCAGGGTCGATTTGAGCACCAGGTAATCGCTTCCGGATGGCGAGGTCCCGGCCTGCACCGCGCGGGGCACCTTGTTGGTGTCGGTGCTGGTGTTGTGGTTGTCGTTGTAGTCCTTGGGATCGACACCCGGCGCCAGCGACCCCGACGCGGCCTGCGCCTCCTCAAAGTTGTCCTGGAAGGTGAGTTCCCACGGCAGTCCATAGCCGGCGTGCTGCAGGTCGATCCGCAGCATCTCCAGCCCCAAGATGCCTTGCGTGTCGCTCTCCGCGGACTTGGTCTGCTGGGTGGAGAGGGTCAGGAGCTTGTTGAAGGCTTCACTGCTGATGATGATGATGAACATGAAGATGCCCATGACCACGATCAACTCAACCAGGGTGAACCCCTTCCTGGAACGGAGGACGTGGCGCACGAGAAAACCTGGACGACGCAGGGGGCTCATTCGGTGCGACTCCTTGTAGAAGCTATCGAGTAGGTCGTGGAAACGTTCTTGTACTTCCATCTCACGTCCACCTGGTAGCTGTCAGTGGTGGAGTTGATCGGAGACTTGGTCCTGGTGACCACGTACTGCCTGTTGATGTTTCTCAGGCTGGTATTGACACTGGTGGTGGCGACCGCGGAGACCGCGTCGAATGCGCGTGCGCGCATCCCGTTCATCTGGTCTTGCGCGACGCGGGCTACCTCGTTGCGCATCTGGTTTTTCAGGTTGTACTCGATGGCGATGTTGACCGTCTGTAAAAGCCCCACCAGGCCGACCATCATGATCAGCATGGCCACCATCAGTTCTACCAGTGTGAACCCGGATTCATTGCGCGGTAATATGTGCACTATCACAACTCCCTTCACCTTTTTTCCCGATCAAAACCCTTGATGTGGAAATGACAACCGAATCGACCGTGGCCTCGTTTTGGGTGTCGACGCAGATGGCCTTCGCCGCGGCGGTGCTCCCCCCTTGGCCGTCGAAGGTCACATTCGCGGTGTCGCTGCTCGTCACGTGATGCTTCAGTTCAACCGACCGTACCGGCGACACCGCCACGTTGACCGATGAATAGATCCCGTAGCCGGAGTCTGTAAATTTGAACGTCCAGTTCCTCTTCTCGTGGAACGCCTTTAAACGGTACTGCATCAACTCACCGTAGAGCGTCCTGGTCTGGGAGGTGATCTGTGATTTCTTCATATAGACGTTGAACTGAACGGTTCCCAGCGCCGCCAAAAACCCCATCAGGGCGACCACGACTATCAGTTCGATCACTGTGAATCCGCGTCGATCCATAATTATTTTTCCTGTATGTGCAGAATCCTTCTCAGTGGCTTATTGCCGGAACTGGACACGATCGGCGGAGGGTCGGTCGGCGGTTTACCGACCATCGGCACCGCCATCCTCCTGTTCAGGTTCGAGGTGAGAGCGGTGGAGAGGTCGATTTCCTCGAAGCTGCCGGTTGAAACCTGGACCAGGGCCTTTCCCTTCAACTGCCCCGCGGAAGCGGCCCCCCCGGTGTCGTAACGCATACCCCACAGGTACGAGTTGCCGCCATAGTTGCAGATGTCGGTGGAGGGCATGAACGAGGTGAAGAAGACCGCCCCGTTGCCCATGGCCACAGGTTCGGTGATGATCCGCTCGGCGCCGTACTTGTTGGTGGTGTCTTCCGCCCCAAGGTCGATGTACCACCCCTTCTTTCCGGTCACCGAGTTGATGTCGCTGGTCTGGTTGGCGAAATCGGAGGTCGAGAAGGCGATTGCGGCGGTGCATTTGGGAGACTGCCCATCGATGATGTTCTTCTTGTAGATGTCATCGTTGACCGTGTCGTAACACGGTTCCTTCACCGCGAAGATCTTCCCGGCGGCGGACGAATCATCCCCTTTGAAGAAGTAACGGCCGGAACCGGAGTAGAGCCAGAGGTTGTGGTTTTTGCGGTCCTGAATCTTGCTGACCGCGGTCGTTACCGGGCCGATACCGCTTACCAGGGTGCTGAGGGACCACGTGCTCACGTCTGAGCTCTCGTTGGTCAAAAGCCTCATGATGCCGCCGTCCCAGGTGGGGGTGTCCGTGCCGCAGTTCCCGCTGCAGTTGGCGTAGCCGAAGTAGACGGCATCGTCCGAATAGAACCCGGGGTCGGTCCTCTTGCTGCGGTCGGTGTCGATCGGCCCCGGGCCGATGGCCCCGGCGAAGGCGTTATTGATCGAGGTGACGATCGGATCGAAAGCACTGCCGGTTTTCAGGTCCAGGATGAACAGCCGCAGCGGACCGTTGGATTTCCCTTTGAACTGATGGTAGGTGGTGTCGATCGGTCCGCTCGGTCCGTTGCCGATGACCGCGAACCAGCGGCCGTTGGTCGGGGTGCTCCCTTCCTTGCCGTAAACCCCGTCGGATGCGGTGAAGGTGTGGGCGATACGGACCACGGCGGCGCCGGTTGTGGCAGCCCCGAGGTTGGCATCCGAGAACTCCCAGAGATAGGTCGGATTGGCGGGATTGGTGATATCGAGGGCATAGTAGGACGAGTACCCCACGCCGTCGACCGGGGTCTTGATGCAGTCGGTGCAGGTCGCGCCTGCATTTGCGGAAGCGCCCCCCACCCCCATGCTGCCGATCAGGATGGTACGCCAGCTCTTGTTGTTGGTGGTGGCCCCGTCCCTCTTGCAGGCCCAGTATTTGTCGTCGGTGGAGTTGCATCCCGCGGCAACGTAGGGCGCGGTGGCGTTGGCATAATCGGTGCCGATGCTGGCGTCGACCAGGCGCGTGGGGCCGTCAACGAGGTAGAGATGGCTGTAGTCGGGGTCCGCCAGGTACTTCAGGTACGGAAGCACGTGCTTCGGCAGGAAGGCCCACATCTCCTTGCCCAGGGTGGAGCCGTTGTCGTTCAGAGTGGCCTTGACGGGACCGGTACCGGAGACGGTCAGCGAACCGAGGTTGAAGGCGTGCAGCATGCCGTCGTTGGCCCCGGCGTAAGCCATCCCTCTTTCCTTGTACGTGGTGGAGTTGGCGAAACCGGTTTGGGTGGCGTCGTTGGCATACGTGGTGTCGGCGTACCCCGCCGGCACGTCAAGGTGATAGTTGTTCAGCTTGTTGAAGGACTGGATGCGGGGGGTGGAGGTGATGACGTCACCCAGTTTCCAGACCTTACTGAGGCCGTTTCTCTGCACGGTGCGCTTCCTGGGTATCTTGTTGTCGATGGTCCCGGGAATGCTGTTGGTGGAGGAATCGTAGTCCTTGTAGTCGTACCCCTCGGCGAACTTGAGGATGTTCTTGGCCTCGTCATCGCTGGATGCCTGCAGGACGCTCTTCAGGATGCACTTGTCGTTGGCGTTGATGGTGTCCCAGTTTCTGGCGGCGGCGGCCAGGTCGTACAATCCGCTGCCGGAGAAGGCTCCCGTGCAACCAGAAGCAGTGGTGCCGTACAGGTAGGTGAAGAGCGTGCGGTGGCTGTTATCGAGGTTGCGCTCCCACAGCGTCCTGCCGGCACGCCACAGGCTGTGCACGTCGTCCGCGTTGACCACGCCCTGGACCACGCAGGTCTCACCTGTAATGCAGCCGGCATCCGTGGCGCATTTGCTATAAGACGAACTGGTGGGGGTGGTGCTGTTGGTGCAGAATCCCTGGTTTTTCACCCTGGAGTCCATCGCCGTGGTGACGACGGTGTCACCGGCGCCGTCGCCGTTGGTGTCCTTGGTCAGCACCGCCAGCGTCTCGCCCCCTTTGAACTGGAAGTCGACCACGTAGTCGTTGACGATGTCGAGGTCATTGTTGGTGTTGGTGTCCTCGCGCACGGTGCTGTTGCCGATGAAGGGATCCACGTAGTACCAGAGATTTTGCACCTCTCCGATCCATCTCGCGAAGGTGGGCGTGGTCTGTCCGGTCGGGGTTTCGAAATCCTTGGAGGGGTAGAACACCGCCTGGAGGATGTTGGCCCCGCTCCCCTCGCTGTTACTGAGGATCGACGCCGCGGTACCCGATGCGGTACCGCCGGCGACGGCTTCGAACGCCTTGCGCAGGGTCTCCTGGTACTGGTCCGGAATGTCGGCTCTCAGGAGGTCGGTTCCCCCCTTGCTCGCCGTGTTGCTGAGCAGGCTCAGGTTGTCGCACTCGCCGGATTCGCCGTTGTCGGCGCCGTTGAAGACGACGTAGGTGGAGATCATCTGGTTCTTCTTGACCGGCACTTCGGTCGAGGCCGAGGTCCTGGAGAACGCGTTGATGTTGCGGTGGCGGGCCAGCCAGGCCAAGTCGTCGAGGTTCTTGCTCCCCGCATATTTGGGGCAGGTCCCGGTGACATTGCCGGAGACACCTTTATAGGTATTCACCACGTCCCCGACGTCGCCGTTCTGGTCGGCCGTGGAGGCGCCGTCGGTGACCAGCAGGATGTTGTTGGATTGGCAGACGTACTCCGAAGGGTTCATGTCGGAGGGGAAATCGTCGCTGTTCAGCCTGAGGTCTGTGCGGCTGCTCTTGCCCGTGGTGTCGCTGGGGGACATGGCGAAGTAGCCTATGGCATCGTAGAAGGCCTCGGAGAATGGGGTCCAGGTGGAGGCGCGCAGGGCGTCGATGCTGTTGACGAGGCCGGTCGAGGTGTGCGTACCGGCGCCGTCGCTTACGCACACTTCGCCTGTGGGGCAGTGTGCGCTCTTGGTGCACGCGGTGCCCGTGGTGACTTTGCAGTGCCCCTTCCCGACCAGGGAGAGAACCTGCGCCCCGTCCTTGTCGGTCACGGCATTGCAGCTGTTGCCGGTTCCGCAGTCCGCAGCGGTAGCGCAGGTCCTTTCGGGCGCGTTGGAGCAGACCTTGGTCGCCGGGAGCAGGCTGTTGTCAACCTCGGTCTTGGAGCCGACCGCGTTGAAGGTCATCAAGCCGATGCGTATCTTGTTTTCGAATTCCTGCACCAGCCCGCTCGGAGGGGTGTTCGCGGCGATTCGGACCCGCATGGTTGCGAAGGGAGCCCCCATCTGGGCCTCGACACCGATGCCGCTCAGGATGGCCGGGAGGTTGTCGGAGACGGAAGTGTCCGACGGGGAGTCGGTGGGGTCGGTGACCACCGGCGTATTCAACGAGTTGCAGAACGCGGTATGGGTGTCCAGCATCGCCTGGCTGAATTTGTCGTAGCCGGCCTTGAGGACCCAGGCGCCGGCGGAGTTTTTCTCGTAGTACTGCCCTTCCCACCCCTGCCCGCAGAGGAGCGCCGGGCTGCCCGGCCCGATCGCCAGCGGCCCGCCGACACAGGTCCCGGACCCGCACGTGGTGGTATCGTTGGTGCCGCCGCAGGTCTGCAGGGTGTTGTTGGAGCAGGTATAGAAGTTGCCGTAGATATCGGAGCACTGGTTGATGACGGTATTGATGTCGTCACTGCCGATGGCGTGCCCTTCCCTTAGCTGCCAGCAGGCCTGCATGGACTGCTGGAAGGAGACCTTGGTTTTGGTTGCGGCATCCTCCAGGACGCAGGGACCGGTGTAGTTCGAAACACAGGTGCCGAAGTTCTGGGCCAAGGTGGATTGGCAGGGGCCGTTATTAATGGCCTGGGCTGCGACATAGCCGCTGCACGTACCGGTATAGTTGGTGTTGCCATGACTGAAGCTGCAGTTCGCGTTGGTCCGGCAACTGGTGGGATACTGGTTCGATGCCCCTTGCGAAAGGCCGGGTGAATAACTACCGCAGGTCCCGAGTTTTTCCGGGATGCTAATCTGACAGTCACTGTCAAGGTTGCAGACCTGGGAAGGTACCTTCGCGCAGGTTTTGGTTTCCGGGATCGAGCAGTTCGCGTTGCTGGTACAGGAGAGGTTGGTGGCACCGCTGCACACGTTGGTGGTCGTGGAGTAGGTGCTGTTCTGCACGCACTGGGAAGACGTCGTGCAGCTCTGGGTGGTTTTTTGCTGGCAGTACCCCGTGGTGGGCGCAGAGGAGGTAAGGCAGTCGGCCACGGTGCTTTTGATGGTGGCGTTTGTGCCCGTCGCGATAGCGTCGATAGCCGCCTGGCACTTTCCGAAGTCGTAGTCTTTGCCGCCGAAGACGCTGATGTAGGTCTGTCCGCCGGGGGTCGGCGCGGTGGGGACGGGATTGGGCGGCCCCTGGACGGTGAAGGCGATCTGCAACGACGTGTTGGTGTTGTCCGCGTCAGTGGTGTAGTTGACGAAGTCGTTCGTCAGCGCCTCTTTTACGAACCCGCGTCCGACGCACCCGCGCGACTCGGGCTGCATGAAGCTCGACGCGTTGACGCAGGTGTCGGTGTTGCCATTGACCGTGCAGTCGCCGTCGGCGAGGCATGACTTGTTGGTGTCTTTCGAGCAGACCTTGGCTACGTATTTCCCGCCGGTCAGCACCTGCTTTTCCACGTCGAATTTGGAGGCGGTGATCCAGTTCAGGTATTTCCCCGAGGCGTAGAAATAGTGGGTGCCGGAGGCGTCCCCCTTGCCCATGTTCACGTGGAGCACGCCGGGCCTGATCTTGCAGATGACACTGCCGGTCGAGGTGCTCGATGCGGCAACGGCGCAGGATGTCGGAATGCTGCCGACTTCACTGAACTGATTTGCATCAAAATCGTACTGGTAGTATTTGGTACTGTCGAAATAGCCGACGTAGCTGTTGGCGCTGGAGAAGGTCTGGTCGTAGCAGTAGTACGGCTCCCTCAGGAAGTGGGTGCAGGTCCCCTTGCCGACCGCGGCGCAGGTCGCGTCCGAGTCGCAGGCGTACGAGGTGTCGCCCGAACAGGTCTTTCTCCCCTTGTCGACGTAGGCCAAGTCGTACATGCTCGCCGAGTTGTCGATGATCATCAGCAGGTTTGGCTTGGCTATCTCCTGGATGAACGGCGGGACCACGCAGTAATCGTTCAAAGTAGCCGACTGGGATGCCAACGGCGACAGCAGCATCAAGAACAAACACTGTGACAGGATCTTTGTTGCAAGTCTCATGGGCGCACCTCGGTGAAATTCATCTGGAATAGGGTCCATCATGTTCTCCAGGCTCTCGACAACGGCCAGTGGAGAAAGCTGCGCGGCTTCTACCGCAACAACTCCTGCATCGCCTTCGCGTCCCGGTATCCCACCATGATGCGGCCGTCCGGAAGCACCAGGGTCGGCGTGGAATAGATGCCGTTACTTTCGGCGAACTTGATGGTGTCATCCACAGGCTTTCTGGCGTCCTTTTCCGTAGCGGCCGGCAGCGCCTGCCCGGCAAGCGACTTCTCCAGCAGTTCCACCGCATTCCTGGAAAGGATCACCCGCGACTTGTCAAAAGACCTGGGATGTATCTTGAGCGGATAGAGCTTTATGTAGATGCAAAGATCCGGTTCAAGAGACGCCAATTTTTTGAGCTCGATGTGCGCCTTGGCGCAGAAGGGGCACTCGGGGTCGGTGAAGACGAAAAGCTTCTTCTTCCCCTTGGGGTTGCCCATGACCAGCGCGTGATCGGTGCTGATCGTCGCGGGATCAAGCCGCTCCTTGGACGTCTTCTGTTCCTGCTTCGCCTGGGCCGAGTTCGCCACCGGCTGCCGGGTCGCTATGTCGAACACCTGTCCGGCGATGATGTGTTTCTTGGCGTAATCGAGGTAGGCCACGCCGCTTTTGCCACCCTGCTCGAAGGTCACCTCGTACAACCCGCGAACCAGCGCCGGCTTCACATCCGTCACCGGTCCTATCCCCTTGAGGAGACCACTGGCCTCCTGCAGGGTGATGGAGTGGCAGGAAGCGCACTCCCCGCTGCAGCCTTCGGACATGGCGAAGGCGGGTGCGGCGAAAGCGATGACAACCAGGGTGAAGCAGGCTGCGAAGATGCGGGTGAGATTTCTTGCGATGGACATTCAGCTACCTCGTGGATGATTTCACTGCTCCGACATGGCGAGCAACAACCGTGCCCTGCGCCCATCCGCGACCCTCAGGCGGCGGTTTTAGCGTCAATACGGTTAGTTGTGGCATACCATAGCACGGTGGCACCGCAAAAAACTACGCATTTTTTTCATAGCAGGGGACCCCACTCCGCAAAAAATTGGCACCTGGAGGGTACCTGGCGCCGGAGGCGACCTGGAAATCAGCCGAGGTCGTACTCCTTGAGCTTGTAGAGCAGGGCCCGGTGGCTGATCTCCAAAAGCCGCGCCGCGTGGGTCCGGTTTCCCGCCGTCTGTTCCAGGGCGCGCACGATCAGTTGCCGCTCCAGCGCCTCGGCCCCCTTCTTTATCGAGAGGGAATCGGGGAGGTTCACTTCGCCCCGATCCTGTCCCGCCATCCTGCGCACCGCCTCCGGCAGGCAGGCAAGTCCCAGGGTGTCACCGTCGCAGAGCACCAGACCGCGTTCGACGCAGTTTTCCAGCTCCCGCACGTTGCCGGGCCAGCCGTAGCGCACCAGCGCCTGCAGCGCTTCGGGCGTGGGGCGCACCCCCGGCACCCCCATGCGCTCGCCGTGTTTCTCGAGAAAGTGGTTCACCAGAAGGGGGATGTCCTCCACCCGCTCACGCAGGGCGGGCAGGGACAAGGCGAAGACGTTGATGCGGAAGTAGAGGTCCTCGCGGAACCTACCCGCCGCCACTTCCCGGGTCAGGTCCCTGCTGGTGGCGGATACCACCCTGACGTCGACCTTTTGCGCGGCGGCCGCGCCGAGCCGGCGGATCTCTTCCTCCTGCAGCACCCGCAGCAGCTTGACCTGCAGTGGCAGCGGCAGCTCGCCGATCTCGTCCAGGAACAGGGTGCCGCCGTTAGCCTCCTCGAAGAGGCCGATCTTGTCGTGACCGGCATCGGTGAAGGCCCCCTTGACGTGCCCGAAAAGCTCGCTCTCCAGCAGGGACGCGGGGATGGCCCCGCAGTTGACGGCGACAAAAGGCCCCTTGCGGCGCACGCCGCCGTTATGCAGCGCCCGCGCCACCAGTTCCTTGCCCGTCCCGGATTCCCCCTGGATCAGGACCGTGGTCTTGTGCTCGGAGAGTTTTTTTACCAGGTCCATGATCTGGGCCATGCGCTCGTTTCTGCTGATGATGTCAGGGAAGGACCGCCCCCGCACCGCCTCGCGCAGCCTGCGGTTCTCGTCCTTGAGCCGCTCCCGCTCCTCCGCCTTCTTCAGCACCAGCGAGATCTCGTCGCTGTTGAAGGGCTTGGAGATGTAGTCGTAGGCACCCAGTTTCATGCAGTCGATGGCGTCGTCGACGGTGCCGTAGGCGGACATCATGATGATGGTGGCGCCGATGCCGGATTCGGTGCAGGCGGTCAGGAACTTCTTGCCGTCCATGACCGGCATACGGATGTCGCACAGGATGAAGGCGTAGCTTCCCTCGCGCGCCTTGGCCAGGGCGTCGGCGCCGTCGGATGACTGCTGGACCAGGTACCCCTGTTTTTCCAGCAGGACCTGGAGCATGTGGCGCAGGTTCGCCTCGTCGTCCACCACCAGGATTTTTTTCTTTTGGGTCACTCTTGTGCTCCTTGGTCGGACGGTCGGACGTCGGACTGGTCGGAAAGCTTAAAACCTGAAACCCTGCCAGCAGCCAGCAGCCAGCCCCTAGCCCCTAGCCCCTAGCCCCTGTTTCTCACTCGCGGGGAGGGTCAGGGTGAAGCGACTCCCTTTGCCAAGCTCACTCTGCACGTCAAGCCGCCCGCCACAGGATTCAGCTATCCGCGCCGCTATGGCCAACCCGAGACCGGTCCCCTTCCCCGGCTCCTTGGTGGTGAAAAACGGATCGAAAACCTTGCCGAGAAGTTCCGGAGGCATTCCCTCACCGTTATCCACCACCTCGATGACCACTTCGGCTCCGGAACGGCTCCCCTTTAGCAACAGCTCCCCACCTTTCGGCATGGCGTCGCGCGCATTGACAATGAGGTTGATCAGCAACTGCTCGAGCTGGTGCGGATCGGCATGCACCGTGGCAAGCCCGGACTCGACCTCGATGGATACCTCGAGGTGCTTCAGCACGCCCTGGTCAGCCAGCAACTCCACCACCTTCTCCAGCAAGGGGCGTATCGCCACCTCCTCCCACTGCACGCGCTTAGGCCGGGCATAGTCCAAGAGCCCTCGCACGATGCGGTCAATGCGCCTGGATTCCTCGTCGATGCGACGCAGGTAGTCGGACTTCTCCGGATCGGCGGCCAGGTCTTCCGCAAGGAGCGCGCTGTACCCCATGATGGCGGCAAGCGGCGTGCCGATCTCATGGGCCATTCCCGCGGCCAATAGCCCCACGGACGCCATCTTCTCGGAACGAACTGTCTCGTTTCTGGCTTCGACCAGTTCCTTGTTGGCCCACTTCAGCGACGCCACCTTCTCCTCGACTTCCACCCGCTTCCCCCTGAGGGCAATGGTCATGGTGTTGAAGGCTTCGGAAAGCTCGGCAACCTCCGTGCTCCCCTGGATCGGCACGGTCACCCCAAGGTCACCGGCGGTGATCCGACGCGTGGCCCCGAGGAGCTTCCTGATTGGTTGCACCACGGAGCGCGACAGCAGGTAAGAACCGAAAGCCAGCAGGAGCAGAAAATCCAGGACGAAGTAGGCGAGAAAGAAGTGCCGGGAGCTCCTGAGCCGCTCACGCGCCGAGGCCAGGGAGACCGTCAGGCGGACCCCTCCCACCACCTTGCCCTGCTCCATGACCGGCTGGTAACTGCGTCCGGTACTCCCGTCAGCGGAGACCAGGAAGGTCCCGCGCCCGTTGCGCATGACCTCCAGCAAGGTGGCGTCGGCCCCTCCTCGCTCGGAGACCGTGTACAGCGGTTGCCCCACCCTGTCGACGACCAGCAGTCCCTCGAAACGTTGGTGCCTGCGCAGGTTTTCGATGTACCTAAAGGTGGCGGTGCCGACCTCCGGGGGGACGACCGGCCGCGGCAGGAGCAGCATGATGCTGGAAGCGAGCACGCGCGCCTCGTCCGCGTTCTGGGCCAGCAGGTCGTTTTCGGCGGTTTTGAAGGAGATGAGAGAGAGGAGGAGCCAAGTGAGCACGAGCAGCATGCTGACTGCGGAGAGGATGTAGAAGGTGAGGCTGAAACGGAAAGGTTTCATAGGTGCCGGTTCAGCTTCCCATGGCCAGGTACCAGGTGATGATGCGCCTGCCGTAGAAGACGTAGAGCACGGCGGCCGCCGCCAGAAACGGTCCGAACGGGATGGCGAGCGTGGAGTCTTTCTTGCGGATCAGCATCAGGGTAATGCCGATGATGGACCCAAGGAGCGAGGAAACGAAGATGATGAACAGGATCGGCTTCCACCCGAGGAAGGCACCCATCATGGCCAGGAGTTTGACGTCCCCCCCTCCCATGCCCTCTTTCTTGGTGGCCGCCTGGTACAGCCAGGCGATCAGCAGCAGGCTCCCGCCTCCGGCCACGATGCCGATCAGGGAGTTGAGCCATCCCAACTGCGGGATGAAGAAGGAGACGACGAAGCCCATGACGATGCCCGGCAGGGTGATCCGGTCGGGGATGATCTGGTGCTCCAGGTCGATGAAGGTGACCACGACCAGGGCGCTGCAGAACACGAAGAGCACGCCGAAGTAGAAAAGGCCGGTGAGCAGGTACTGGGTCGGAGCCCCATCCTCGAACAGGCGCAGCGGGAAGAACTTGAAGAAAAGGGCGAGCGAAAGCAGGCCGTTCAGAAGTTCGACCAGCGGGTACTGCATCGAGATGGATGTCCCGCAGGAGCGGCATTTGCCGCCAAGCAGCAGGTAGCTCACGATGGGGATATTGTCATACCAGCGGATCTGGTAGTCACACTTGGGGCAGTGCGACGGAGGCGACACCACCGACTCGTCGCTCGGCATCCGGCAGATGCAGACGTTCAGGAAAGAGCCGACCACGGCCCCGAAGAGGAAAGCGAATACGGCGTAGGTGATGTAAGGAGTCAAGGAAACCTCTTAACGGCCGTTCTACGTTCTACGTTCTAGGTTCTACGTTAAAAGCGAACTTGCCAACTGCTCCTGTGGCAGTGGCGAGGTCAACGTAGAACGTAGAACATAGAACGTAGAACCTGTTTTGGGTCTACTTCAGCCTCAAAATCTTCTCCAGGCTCTCCTGGAGGAGCTGTTTCTTGTTGCCAAACTCCGCGATCTTCTCGCGCTCCTTCTCGACCACGTCGGCGGGGGCACGCTCGATGAAGCTCGGGTTCTCAAGCTTCTTGGACAGGAACTCGATGTCCTTCTCGATCTTGGCGATCTCCTTGCCCAGACGCTTCTCTTCTTCCTCGACGTTCACGAGGCCCTTGAGCGGCACGATGATCTCGACGTCGCCGGCCACCTGCAGCGAGGCCTCGGCGGGACGCTCGATACCCTGCCCGATGGCGAGGTCGGAGAGACGGGCCAGGCTCATGACGTACACCTCGTTCTTCTTCAAGAGCGCGAGGCTCGCCTGGGACTTGCAGTCGAGGATGGCGGCGATCTGCTTGCTCGGGGCGACTTCCATCTCCCCCCGGATGTTCCTGATCCCCTTGATGACTTCCATGACCAGTTCCATCTCGGCGGCCGCGGAGGCGTAGCCCGCCCACTGCTCGCACGGGGTCGGGAAGTCGGCGATCATGATGGAATCGGCGGCGCCCTTCTTCTTGGGCAGGGCCTGCCAGATCTCCTCGGTGATGAACGGCATGAACGGATGCAGGAGGCGCAGGAGGTTCTCCAGCACCAGCCAGAGCACGTACTTCGTAGCAGCCTGGCGCTCGGCGTCACCCTTGTAGAGGTCGTCCTTGGCGAGCTCGATGTACCAGTCGCAGAACTCGCTCCAGGTGAAGCGGTATAGCTCGCTGGCCGCCTCGTTGAAACGGAACCCGGTCAGCGCCGAGTCGATCGAGGTGGCCGCCTCGTTCAGGCGATACAGGATCCAGCGGTCGGCATTGGAGAGCTTGAGCGATGCCGCGTCGACCTGGTCAGGATCGAACCCTTCCAGGTTCATCATGGCGAAACGGGAGGCGTTCCAGATCTTGTTGGCGAAGTTACGGTAGCCGGCGATCCGCTCCTCGGCGAGCTTGATGTCGCGCCCCTGCGCGGCGAAGGCGGCCAGGGTGAAGCGGAAGGCGTCGGTGCCGTAGGCGTCGATCACGGTGAGCGGATCGATCACGTTCCCCTTGGACTTGGACATCTTCTGCCCCTGCGCGTCGCGCACCAGGGCGTGGATGTAGACGTCGGTGAAGGGGACCTCGTCCATGAAGTGCAGCCCCATCATCATCATGCGGGCCACCCAGAAGAAGAGGATGTCGAAGCCGGTGACCAGGCAGGAGGTCGGGTAGAAGGCGGAGAGTTCCGGGGTCTTTTCCGGCCACCCCATGGTGGAGAAGGGCCACAGCGCCGAGGAGAACCAGGTGTCGAGCACGTCGGTTTCCTGGCGGATCTCGTCGGAGCCGCACTGGCTGCACGCGGTCGGATCTTCCTTGGCCACGGTGATGTGCCCGCAGTGGTCGCAGTACCAGGCGGGAATCCGGTGTCCCCACCAGATCTGACGCGAGATGCACCAGTCGCGGATGTTCTCCATCCAGTCGTAGTAGGTGTTTTCCCACTGCTGCGGCACGATCTTGGTGCGCCCGTCCTTGACGGCGCCCAGGGCGCGCTCGGCCAAAGGTCCCACCTTCACGTACCACTGCAGCGACATGTACGGCTCGACCACGGTCTTGCAGCGGTAGCAGCCGCCGACGGAGAGGGCGTGATCCTGGATCTTCTCCAAAAGCCCGGCCGCTTCGAGGTCGGCCACCACCTGCTTCCTGGCGGCGAAGCGGTCCATCCCCTCGTACTGCTTGCCGGCGGCGTTGACCACGCCGGACTCGTCGAACACGTTGATGCGGTCCAGGTTGTGCCTGAGCCCCATCTCGAAGTCGTTGAAGTCGTGCGCCGGGGTGATTTTCACCACGCCGGTACCGAATTCGCGGTCGACGTAGTCGTCGCCGATGACCGGGATCTCGCGGTTCACCAGTGGCAGCAGGACCTTCTTGCCGATCAGGTGGCTGTAGCGCTCGTCCTCGGGGTGGACGGCGACGGCGGTATCGCCCAGCATGGTCTCGGGACGGGTGGTGGCGACCACCACGTACTCGTCGCTCCCGACCACCGGGTAGCGCAGGTGCCAGAGGTTGCCTGCCTTGTCCTCGTGTTCCACCTCGATGTCGGAAAGCGCGGTGTGACAGCGCGGGCACCAGTTGATCAGGCGATTGTCGCGGTAGATCAGCTTCTCATCGTACAGGCGCACGAAGACCTCGCGCACCGCCTTGGAGAGACCGGCGTCCATGGTGAAGCGCTCGCGCTCCCAGTCGCAGGAGGCGCCGAGCCTTTTAAGCTGGCCGATGATCTGCCCGCCGGACTCGCCCTTCCACTGCCAGACGCGCTCGATGAAACCCTCACGGCCGAGCTCGAAGCGATCCTTCCCTTCGGCGGCCAGCTGGCGCTCGACCACGTTCTGGGTCGCGATGCCCGCGTGGTCGGTACCCGGCATCCAGAGCACGTTGTAGCCGCTCATCCGCTTCCAGCGGCACAGGATGTCCTGCAGGGTATTGTTGAGGGCGTGCCCCATGTGCAGCACGCCGGTGATGTTCGGGGGGGGGATGACGATGGAGTAGCTCGGCTTATCCGAGGGGACGGTGGCGTGGAAGTACCCCTTCCCTTCCCACTCCTGGTACCACTTCTGCTCAACGCTTTTCGGCTCGTAAACCTTTTCCAGCTCTTTGTTTGCCATCTAATCTACCTCATAGGAAAAATGCTTTAGCAGGGGGGGCGCCCCTGCAAAACTAGTATCGCAACTCCTCCCCCTGGAGGGGGGAGGTTGGGAGGGGGGAAGGCTGTAGCTGTGAGACGACATCCCCCTCCCTGTCCCTCCCCCTCCGGGGGCGGGAACGCTTGCGGGAAAGATTGCTGCCTGCAGCTGCTGCCTCAGCTATGAAAAAAGGGGATCGTGAAATCCCCTGTTTCATAAGCGGATGGGAGCGACGCCCGCGTTAGCCGCGTACGCCGCTCTTCAGTTTCCGGATCTCTTCCTTGATGAGCACCTCGGCCAGGTCGGGCACCACTTCCCAGACGATCCGCTCGATCACCTCGCGGGACACCTTGGAGAGGGCGGCCACCAGCTGGTCCTCGGTAAGCTCGGCGACTGCGGCCGGCTGCGCGGCTGCGGCAGGGGCAGGCTCGACGGGCGCGGCCGCTGCCGGTGCTGCCGGTGCTGCCGGTGCTGCCGGTGCTGCCGGTGCTGCGGCCTGCGGTGCGGACTCCTCCGCCTCGAACTCGAACGGCTCGTACTCGGGTACGCCGAAGGCCTCGGCCTCAGCCTCGGTCTCCGCCTTTGCCGGCACCGCTGCCGCTGGTGTTTCCGACTCTTCGCTGAAGGCGAAGAACTCCTCCTCGGAAACGGCAAGCGAGGAATCAACCGCCGGCTCTTCAAGGTCGAGCGCCGGGCCGGTCTCTTCGATCTCTTCGGACTCGTCGAAGCTGAACACCTCTTCGGCCTCGAACTCGCCCTCGGAGCCCGCCTCCGGCTCAACCACGCCGAACAGTTCGGACGGCGCTTCGACGGCAGCCGCGGGGCTCTCCTCCTCCAGTTCGAAGGCGCCCCAAAGATCGTCCTCCAAGCTCGCCTCGACCGGCTCCACCTGCGCGGAGGGAACGGCTGCGGGCTGTGCCGGGGCCGAGGGGATCTCCCACGCCGGCTCTTGCGCGGCCGCGGGAGCCTCCCAGGCGGGTTCGGTCTCGAGGCCGACGCTCCCCCAGATGTCCTCGGCATCGGCCGCCGGAGCGGCTGCCGGTGCGGGAGCTGCGGGAGCTGCTGCCGGGGCCATGGCGTCCATGGCGGAAAGATCGCCCCAGATTTCCTCGGCGGCGGGGGCCGGCGCTGCCGGTTGAACCACGGGGGGGGCGGTTTTACGGGTCTTGCCCAGCTCAAGCATCTCCTTGACCCGGTCGATCAGCTGCTGCGATTCAAAAGGCTTCGATATGGTGGCGTCGGCGCCGCACTCCCGCGCCTTCTCCTCGTCCAGCGGTTCGAACGCGCCGATCAGGAGGAGGATAGGGACCGCGCCAAGCACGGGGTCGCGGCGGATTTCCGCGCAGACCTCGTAGCCGGTCTTGCCGGGCATGAGCGCGTCGACCAGCATCACGTCCGGCTTGGTCTCCCGCGCCTTGTCAAGGGCAGCAGTACCGTTGTCGACAACGGTCAGTTCAAACTCCTCATTGGCGAAGATGATCGCCACGACCTTCTGGATGGTGATGCTGTCATCGGCGAGGAGCAGTCTATTGCCCATCTATCCCCCCTCTACTTAGGAAGCTTTCTGCAGGAGTTTATGTTGCCACGACAAATTCGAGCCGCCCGGCTGTGACAGAGATGATCAGGAAAGAAGCTCACAGATTTCTCGGCATAGGACAGACAGAAATGGCAGTTCGTAATCAGGCGCAAATATATCCAGTATGACACTGAAAATGGTAAAAAAAGCTAGCATAAAGGGCGTAGGGTGTCAAGGTTTTTGCCCTTTCTTATTAATCACTCGTCATTGAAACGGGCCATGTCCCCGAACTCCACCGGGATGCCGAAGATCTGCGCGGCAAGCGTCGAGATATCGCCGCGCAACTTGTTGATCTCATGCACCTTTTTGTACTCCAGGCGCGACGTGAGCAGGATGACGAAGGTGTCGGTGGCCGGATCGATCCAGATCGAGCCTCCGGAGTACCCGGTGTGGCCGAACGAGACCCGGGAGAATCCCTGGCCGCGGGGGGCGGAAAAGGGAGAAGAGATGTCCCAGCCAAGGCCTCGGACCACGGTCCCGCCGCGCGAGAAGTAGGGAGCCGTCATCTGGTCGACGGTGCGCTTGGCGAGCACGCGCCTGCCGTCCAGGGTGCCGCCGGAGAGCATCATGCGGCAGAAGCGGGACAGGTCGCGGGCGGTGGCGAAGAGTCCGGCGTGCCCGGCCACCCCACCCAACTGGCGGCAGAGGTAGTCCTGGGGCTCTCCGAAGAGGATGCGGTCGTCGCTGATGGTCCCCGAACAGCGCATGGCCTCCTTGGGATGAAAGGCCGTGTCGCCCATGCCCAGCGGACGGTAGAAGGAGACCTGGGCGTAGAGGTCGAGGGGAGCCCCGGTGGCACGGCGCACCAGTTCGGCAAGCAGGATGAAGTTGAGGTCGGCGTAGCGAAAGCGGCTCCCCACCTCCCCCTTGAGCTTCTGGGCGGCGGCCCCCTCGATGGCGCTCTGCATGGGATTCACGCTGGAGAGCGGGACGTCGTCCAGCCCGGAGGTATGGGTGAGCAGGTTCATCACGAGGATGGCCTCCTTCCCCTTCCCTGCCAGTTCCGGGAACCACTTGGTCACGGGGTCGAGCAGCGAGATCCTCCCCTCTTCCGCGAGTTTGAGGATCGAGGGAGTCGTCGCGATGACCTTGGTCAGCGAGGCGACGTCGAAGATGGTGTCGGTGGCCATGGGAGGTGCGTCGGGAAAGGGTGAGAGGCGCCCGTAGGCCTTCTCGAAGAGGATCTTGTCGCGGTTGCCGATGAGGACCACTCCGCCGGCGATGAGGTTGCGCGCCATGGCCTCGTTCATCAGGGAATCGATGCGGGGCTGGTCGGCGGCGCGGGCGGCGGAGACGAGGAGGATGACCAGCAGACAGCCGCAGATACTGCTCAACAGGGTGCGCACGCGCCCCCTAAAATACGTGTTCAATCTCAATGTGACTCTCTCGGTCCTGGCTGGATGCTGTCCTGTTTAATTCATTCTGAAAGTGACCGATTTGAGGACCTTCCCATCGGTGTCGACCGCGTCGCAGCGCCATTCGCCCGAAAGCCCCTTCTCGACCACCTTGCGGCTGTAGGTGCGCCAGTGCGCCCCCTTGACCGGCAGTTCGTATTCCGCCACCGCCTCGTCGTTGAGATACCAGATCTGCTTGATGGTGGTGTCGGTGTCCTCGGGGGCCGAGAACCTGGTGAAGCAGTAGAGCGCCTTGACCGAAGTGGACGATATGCGGCGCACCGAGTCGATAGGGTTTCCCTTGACGATCTTGGTGGTGACCGCCATCTCCGTGATTTTCAGGTCGCCCGCCCACGACTGACTCCAGCCGGCGAGAGTTCCCAACACTACAGCGGTTGCTATCGAAAGAATCGAGGTACGGCTCATTGTGCCTCCAGCATCATTTGCGGAGAGTGGGATACCGGCCTGCGCCGGTGCCGCCCCAAAGGAGAGGCGGCAGCGTTAGGTGCCTGATCAGGTCCTGTAGTCGGCGTTGATGCGTACGTAGTCGTAGGAGAGGTCGCTCGTGTAGACCACGGCCTCGCCGCCGCCGATCTTCAGGTCGATGGAGACCTTGAATTCCTTTTGCTGCAGCACGCGGGTGCCGGCCGCCTCGGCGTCACCGCCGGCGAAGATGCCGCCGGTCGCCATCACCACGTCGTCGAACCGGATCTCCACCCGCTCCTGCTCCACCTGCGCGCCGGAGTACCCGATGGCGGCGATGATCCTGCCCCAGTTGGCGTCCTGGCCGAAGAAGGCCGTCTTGACCAGCATGGAGTTCGCGACGGCGAGCGCCGCCTTCTTGGCGTCGGCCTGGGTCGCGCCCCCCTTCACCCTGATCTCGACGAACTTGGTCGCCCCCTCGCCGTCCTTCACGATCAGCTTGGCCAGGGAGAGGAGCAGGTCGTGCAAGAGCGCGGCGAAAGCGGCCCCTTCCGGGGTCCCACCCTTGATCGCGGGGTTCCCCGCGGCGCCGTTGGCGAAGATGACGGCCGTGTCGTTGGTGGAGGTGTCGTTGTCCACCGTGATGGCGTTGAAGGAGCCGTCCACCGCCTGGGTGAAGGCACTCTTCAGGAAGGCGCCGTCCACGTCGGCGTCGGTGACCAGGAAGGAGAGCATGGTGGCCATGTTGGGATGAATCATCCCGGCCCCCTTGGCGATCCCCCAGATGCTGTAGGGCTTGCCGCCGGCCTCGCCGCTGCGGCGCTCGATCTTCTCGAAGGTGTCCGTGGTCATGATGGCCTTGGCCACGTCGTCCAGCGTGCCGTGGTCGAGCCCGTCCACGAGCGGCTGGATCCCCTTCCGGAAGCGCTCCATGGGGAGGGGCTGCCCGATGACGCCGGTGGATGCGATCAGGAGTTCCTCGTCGGAAAGCCCCAGCGCCTCGGCCGTTCTCCTGCCGCACTCGAGGGCGTCGGTCATCCCCTGTTCGCCGGTGCAGGCGTTGGCGTTGCCACTGTTGACCAAAAGCGCGCGGCACGTGCCGTTTTGCGAGCGCTGGCGCGAGATGATGACCGGAGCCGCCTGCACCTTGTTGGTGGTATAGACCGCCGCCACCTGGGCGGGGAGATCAGAGAATATCAGCGCCAGGTCGAGCCGGCCCGGCTTCTTGATGGCCGCCTCGACGGCGGCAAAGCGAAAACCTTTCATAGAACCTCCTTACTTGCCGCAGCACTTCTTGTACTTCTTGCCGCTGCCGCAGGGGCAGGGCTCGTTGCGGCCGGCGTTCCTTGCGCTCTTGGCGGGACCGCCCTTGCCGGGGGCATCTTCGTCCTCTTGCTCCACGAGGTTGAAGACCATCTTCTGCGGCTTGGGCTGCTCCAGCTCGTACTGCTCGATATCCTCCTCGGTCCCCACCTGCACCCAGAAGATCTTCTCCACGACTTCCTGGCGGATCCTGTTCATCATGTCCATGAACAGCTGGTACGCCTCACGCTTGTACTCCTGCTTCGGGTCCTTCTGCCCGTAGCCGCGCAGGCCGATACCTTCCTTCAGGTGGTCGATGGAGAGGAGGTGGTCCTTCCACTGGGTGTCGATGACCTGGAGCATGATCACCTTGATCAGGTGGTCCATGAGCTCGTCGCCGAACTCGGTCACCTTCTGGTTGAAACGGTCGCGGGTGCCGCTGCGCAGCGTCTCCTCGAAGTTGATCGGGGTGATGCGGTCGAAGATTTCCGGGGTGAGGTCGAGGTTGAACCCGAACAGCCTGAACACGGTGTCGGTGATCCCCTGCCAGTCCCACTCGCGCGCCGGGGTGCGGTCGATGACGAAGGCCTGGACGACGTCGGTGACGGTCTCGTCGAGCATGCCGACGAAGCTCTTCCTGATCTCGTTGCCGGCCAGGATCTCCTTGCGCTGGGTGTAGATCACCTCGCGCTGCTTGTTCATGACGTCGTCGTACTCGATCAGGTGCTTTCTGATCTCGAAGTTGTGCGCCTCGACCTTCTTCTGGGCGTTCTCGATCGCCCTGGTGATCAGGCCGTGGGTGATCGCCTCCCCCTCCTCGATGCCGAGCTTGTCCATGATCATGGAGACGCGCTCGGAACCGAAGATGCGCAGGAGGTCATCCTCGAGCGAGAGGTAGAAACGCGAGGAGCCCGGGTCGCCCTGACGGCCGGAACGGCCGCGCAGCTGGTTGTCGATGCGGCGCGACTCGTGGCGCTCGGTGCCAAGGATGTGCAGGCCGCCAAGGGCCACCACCTCGTCGTGCTCGGCGGCGCAGGTCGGCTTGTACTTCTCCACCAGCGCGTCGAACTGCTTCTTGAACACGGGGAGCACCAGTCCCTGCAGCTCCTCGAAATCGATCTCTTCGTGCGCGTCCAGATAACCGGCAACCGCCGCGGAACAACCCGGATAGTCCCGCTCCAGTGCCTGCAGCAGCTCTTTCTCGGCCAGGCCGTTCGCCTGCGCCTCGACGTAAGCCTGCACGAACGCCTCGGCCTTGGTCTCCTGGGTGCCGCCGAACTCCTGGCGGGCCAGACCGTCGGGATTGCCGCCAAGGACAATGTCGGTACCGCGGCCGGCCATGTTGGTGGCGATGGTGACCATCCCCTTGCGCCCGGCCTGGGCCACGATCTCCGCCTCTTTTTCATGCTGCTTCGCGTTGAGGACGAAGTGCGGGATCCCCTCGCGCTTCATGAGCTCGGAGAGCTGCTCGGACTTCTCGATGGAGATGGTGCCGACCAGGATCGGCTGCCCCTTTTCGTGCAGCTCCTTGATCTCGCCGATGACCGCGTTGAACTTCTCGCGCTCGGTCTTGTAGATCACGTCCGGGAAGTCCGGGCGCAACAGCGGACGGTTGGTCGGGATGACCACGACGTCCAGCTTGTAGATCTTGTGGAATTCCTCCGCCTCGGTGTCGGCGGTACCGGTCATGCCCGACAGCTTGTCGTACATGCGGAAGTAGTTCTGGAAGGTGATGGTGGCGAGGGTCTGGTTCTCGTTCTCGATCTTCGCCCCTTCCTTGGCCTCGATAGCCTGGTGCAGGCCGTCGGACCAGCGGCGCCCCGGCATGAGGCGGCCGGTGAACTCGTCGACGATGAGGACCTCGTTGTCGCGCACCACGTAGTCCACGTCGCGCTTGAACAGGGCGTGAGCCCTCAAGGCCTGCTGGGTGTGGTGCAGCATCTCCATGTTCCTGGGATCGTAGAGGTTGTCGATCTTCAGGAGCTTCTCGACCTTGAGCACACCTTCCTCGGTGAGGGTGGCGCTCTTCGCCTTCTCGTCCACGGTGAAGTCGCCGGTGTAGGTCTTTCTCTTGCCGGAGAGGGTGTTGGCCTCGACCTCGATCACCTCGCCCTTCTTGAGCATCGGGATGATGCGGTCGATGATGTAGTACTTGTCGGTGGAGTCCTCGGTCGGGCCGGAGATGATGAGCGGCGTCCTGGCCTCGTCGATGAGGATCGAGTCCACCTCGTCGACGACGGCGAAGTTGAAGGGACGCTGGACGTAGTCGGCCAGGTCGAACTTCATGTTGTCGCGCAGGTAGTCGAAACCGAACTCGTTGTTGGTGCCGTAGGTGACGTCGGCGGCGTAGGCCTCGCGGCGCTCCCAGTCCTCCAGGCCGTGCACGATGACCCCGACGGAGAGCCCGAGGAACTTATGGATGCGTCCCATCCAGTCCGCGTCGCGCTTGGCCAGGTAGTCGTTGACCGTGACCACGTGCACGCCCTTGCCGGAGATGCCGTTCAGGTAGGACGGGAGGGTCGCCACCAGGGTCTTGCCCTCGCCGGTCTTCATCTCGGCGATCTTGCCGGAGTGGAGCACCATGCCGCCGATCAGCTGCACGTCGAAGTGGCGCATGCCCAGCACGCGCTTGCCCGCCTCGCGGCAGACGGCGAACGCCTCGGGAAGCATGGCGTCCAGGCTCTCGCCCCTGGCATAGCGCTCTTTGAACTGGGCGGTCTTACCGCGCAGTTCGTCGTCGGAGAGTTTGACGATCTCGGCTTCCAATTGGTTGATGCGATCCACAATGGGCCAAAGACGCTTCAGTTCCCGCTCGTTCTTGCTTCCGACAAACTTCTTTATAAGCGCGCCAAACATCTATGAAATCTCCTTAGCAGTAAAAACAGGATAAAAAAAACAGTGTACGCTACCACAAAAGTGAGAAACCCTCAACTGAAAAGGCGCCTGCTATGAGGGCCTTCCGGGGGTCGAGGAATGGGTGCGACGTGAGCGCAGACTACCGTGGGGGCGAATAATTATTCGCCCTCATTGTTGCAATCGAGGCGGCGCATCTCTATAATGAGCCCGCCAAAAAGGAGCCTGTGTACGTGGAAACGACCCCCTTCAACGAAGAACTTCTGGACAGCCACCTGCTGGTGGACGTCCGTTCCCCCCTGGAATACCGGGAGGACCACATCCCCGGAGCGATCAACGTCCCGCTGCTCGACAACGACGAAAGGGTCGAGATCGGCATCCTGCACAAGGAGGCCGGGCCCTACGCCGCGCGCCGGCGCGGGCTCGAGCTCACCGCGCACCGCTTCCCGGAGATGGTGCGGCAGATCGCCGACAGCGCGACCGGCCGCCCCATCCTGGTCTACTGCTGGCGCGGCGGGCTGCGCAGCAAGACGGTCACCTCGATCCTCGACCTCGCCGGACTGAAGGCGGTGCAGCTGATCGGCGGCTACAAGAGCTACCGCCACGTGGTCGGCGACTATTTCAACCCGTACCTCCCCAAGACACCGCTCGTCGTGCTGCACGGCATGACCGGCATCGGCAAGACCACCCTCTTGCAGCGCCTCAAGGAGCGGGGCAACTCGGTGCTCGACCTGGAAGGGCTCGCCTGCCACCGCGGTTCCGCCTTCGGCCAGCTCGGCCTGAACCAGGACCTCACCCAGAAGCGCTTCGAGTCGCTCTTATGGGACGCCTGCCGCAAGGCGCCCGCCGGGCGACCGCTCATCCTGGAAGGGGAAAGCGAGCGCATCGGCCGCGTCTCCCTGCCGGGTGATTTCTACCAGAAAATGGCGCAGGGGATCCGGGTCTGGTGCCACGCGAGCCTCGAGACCCGGGTACGCAGGCTGATCGAGGAATACGGCCTCCCCGAGTACAAGGAGGAGATGGGCGTTGCGCTGCAGCGCATCAGGAAGAAGCTCGGCGGAAAGCGGTGCGAGGAACTGGCCGAAAACCTGGAGCGCTGGGAGATGGAAGCTTTCATGACGGGACTGGTCTGCGACTACTACGACAAGGTCTATTACAAGAACCGGACCTGGGAAGCGGAGTTCGACCTCGACATGGAGGACTTCGACCGGGCCGCCGAGGAGTTGGAAGAGGTCCTGGCCGCGCGGCTGGCGCAATAAATTACTACCGCCGCCCTGGCCCCTAGCCCCTCCCTTTCCTCACCCGATACTTCACCACCAGTTCCACCGGGTGGTAGGAGAGCTTCGCCTGCCGCAGCGACTCCTCGCCGAGGTCCTGCTCCCGGTTCAGGTAGCTGCAGTCGGTGAACAACAGCCGGGAGAACTCCCGGTCCAGCAACTGGTACAGCCCCTCCATGAAGAGATCCCCCTTCTCGAAGTGACAGACCGCCGTCTCCCGGTTCAGCCTCTCCCCGAGCGCAAAGCCACGCACGACACCATCGACCAGGATCACCACCCCGGAAAGCCCCAACTCCCGGTGCAGCCTGAGCGCCTCCGCCGCGCCCTCGATCTCCCCCTGCACCGAGCCTCCCTGCCCCGTCCCCCGCGGCACGATCTCCGTCCTGACCCGCCCCCACTCCTCCAGGAGGGCCAGCGTCCCCGGGAGATGCCCGTCGTTCAGTATCTCCACCTGGTGCCGGTGGCGGTTGAGAAAGTAGTTCACCCGGTTTTTCTTCTTGTGGTACTGCTTCCCGTTGAGCTGCGCCATCTCCTCCTTCAGGTGCAGGTAGTCGAAGTTGTTGCGATCCGCGATCGCCTCGACACCGTCCCCACCCTCCAGGTAGCGCGCCAGGAACGCGTCATCGGCGCCGTACAAGGTAAGTCCCTGGTCCAGAAGCTCACCGGTCGCGCCGGCGATGTCGCCGCCAAAGGGAGGGAGAAAATAGGCGCAGCCGTCATAGCCGCGCCCCAGCGCCAACACCGCGTCACCCAGAAGCGTCAGCCGGTACTCGTGCACCTTGCGGAACAGGTACAGGTTCGCGAAGGTCAGTTCCGAAATGCGGGGCTGCAACTCGGCGAAAAGCCGGTCCAGCAGGGGCTTGTCCTGCAGGTCGAGGGCGCGGCTTTGCGGGTAACGTGGAATCTCCATCTAGTTTCTCCCGGGAAAAATCTGTCACAGTATACTCATTTTTTTGCAAAATTGCGAAAAAAGGGCTGGCATTTCCCACACCGTATACGGTAGTATCGCGCATACTGTACCGATAGTGTTTGCAAAAAGCTGTTTGGCTAACGCAAAGCCGGTAAGCCAAAGCAAAATACCGCCCTGCTACTCAAACAGACTTACGACAATCGCGGCAAAAAGAAAACGGATTTTTCCGGGGGAGCAGTGCAGAGATATCTCTTCAATGTCATAAAGAACCTGAAACTGCGCTGGAAGATGGTGGTCCTGGTGCTCCCCCTGGTGATCATCCCCATTTTCCTGGTGGGTGGCATCATCGGCTACATCTCCACCAAGCAGGCCTACCTCGGCATCACCCAGACCAGCAAGGACGACCTGCAGCACATGGCCTCGTTCACGGTCGACCTGTTGAACTCACACTACCAGCAGTTCCAGGTCTACAAGCAGGACAAGGAAAAGACCTTCCACGAAGAACTGAAGACGGTGAGTGAACTGGCCTACAACGTCGTCAAGAGCCAGCACAACCTGCAAAAGTCCGGGCGGATGGACCTGGCGACCGCCATGCGCGAGGCCAGAAACGCGCTCCTCAAGGTGAACGTCGGCAAGACCGGCTACATCTACGCCATGAACAGCCGGGGCGAGCTGAAGGTCCACGTGGCCCAGGAGGGCGCCAACGTCTCCGGCAGCCGGGACGAGACCGGCCGCTATTTCATCAAGGAGATGATCGAAAAGGCGCACAACGCCAAGCCGGGCGAGGTCCTCTACATCGTCTATCCCTGGAAGAACACGGCGCTGGGCGACAAGTCGCTCAGGAAGAAGGTGGTGGCCTACCGCTACTTCAAGGAGTGGGACTGGATCATCGCCGCCGGCGGGTACCTCGAGGAGACCTACGAGGACCTGGCCTTCGAGCGCCGCTCCTTCGAGGCGCTCAAGGAGAAGATCAAGAGCAAGAAGGTGGGCAAGACCGGCTACATCTTCGCCATGGACAGCTCGGGCAACTTCATGATCCACCCAACCGGCGAGGGGCGTAACTTCCTCAACGCCGTCGACTTCAACGGGCAGCACTTCATCAAGGAGATGTGCGAGCGCAAAAACGGCTGGATCCGCTACCCCTGGAAAAACAAGGGGGACGAGGCGCCGCGCATGAAGATCGTGCGCTACGAGTACTTCGAACCCTGGAACTGGATCGTCGCCGTCGGCTCCTACGAGGAGGAGTTCTACCAGGAGGCCAACGCCATCAAGGGGCGCATCCTGGAGAGCATGGTGGTCCTCACCATCCTGGTCTCGGTGCTGTCGGTGTTCATGGTGCTGCTCGCCTCGCGCGTGATGACCGAGCCGATCAGCCGGATGATCGAGGTGATCCGCAAGGTCAAGCAGGGAAGGCTGGACGAGACCATGCCGGTTGAGAGCGAGGACGAGTTGGGCGAGCTGGCCCACGCCTTCAACCGGATGACCAGGATCATCAAGCACAACAAGGAGCTGGAGGCGAACCTCGCCCAGCAGGGGAAGATGGCCTCGCTTGGCGTCCTCTCCTCGGGCGTCGCCCACGAGATCAACAACCCGCTCGGGGTCATCCTGGGATACGCGGCCTACATCGAGAAGAAGCTGACGCCTGAGGACCCGAACTACAAGTTCATCCACGAGATCAAGCGCGAGAGCAAGCGCTGCAAGAAGATCGTCCAGGACCTCCTCTCCTATGCCCGGACGCCGCAGCCGGTGCTGGAGGAGACCAACATCAACGAGCTGTTGGAGCAGATCGTCGACTTCGCCGCGAACCACACCGACATGCACCACGTCACCGTGAAGAAAAGCTTCGACCACACCCTGCCGCCGATCATGGTGGACGGCGACCAGTTGCGCCAGGTGGCCATCAACCTGATCCTCAACGCCGGCGCGGCCATGCAGAAGGGGGGCGAGCTCGTGGTGAGCACCGAGCCGGGGGGCGAGGAGTGGGTGAGCCTCAAGTTCCGCGACAACGGCGCCGGCATCTCTCCGGAACACATGGAGCGGATCTTCGAACCCTTCTTCACCACCAAGGTCAAGGGGACCGGGCTGGGGCTCGCCATCACCAGGCAGATCGTGGAGCAGCATCACGGCAAGATCGGCATAGAGAGCGAGATCGGCGCCGGGACCACGGTCGAGGTGCGCCTCCCCTTGAAAAGGGAAGATTACTGCTGAATTACCGCCGCCCGAGCGCGGCTGACGGAGTAGGTCCATGACCAAGAAACGGGTGATGTTGGTAGACAACGAGGAGGGGCTGTGCCGGATGATGGAGGCGGTCCTCTCGGATAACGGGTACGCGGTGTCCGCGTTCACCAGGAGCTTCGAGGCCGCCGAGAGCTTCCAGGCCGGACAGTGGGACCTCCTGGTCACCGACATCAAGATGCCGGGGATGGACGGGCTGGAACTGCTGCAGAAGGTGAAGCAGAAGGACCCCGCCATTCCGGTGATCATGGTGACCGCCTACGCCACCGTGGAGATGTCCATCCAGGCCTTGAGAAAAGGCGCCTACGACATGCTCACCAAGCCCTTCGAGCCCGAGGAGCTCCTGTACCGGGTCAAGAACGCCCTGCAGCACACCCGGCTCATGGAGGAGAACCGCGAACTGCGCGAGGAACTGGTGGGGCGCTTCAACTTCGGCAACATCATCGGCGCCTCGACCGCGCTGAAGGAGGTGCTGGAGCGGGTCGAGAAGCTCGCCGTGCGCGACACCTCGGTGCTCATCACCGGCGAGTCAGGCACCGGCAAGGAGCTGATCGCCCAGGCGGTGCATTACAACTCCCCCAGGAAGGAGAAGAAGTTCGTCGCCATCAACTGCGGCGCCCTCCCCGCTTCCCTTTTGGAGAGCGAGCTCTTCGGCTACAAGAAGGGGGCCTTCACCGGCGCCACCGAGAACCGGCGCGGCCTCCTGGAGACCGCCGACGGGGGGACGCTCTTTCTGGACGAGGTGGGCAACCTCCCCATGACCGTGCAAAAGACCCTGTTGCGCTTTCTCCAGGAGCAGGAGTTCAACCGGCTCGGGGACCCCACGCCGACCAAGGTCGACGTCCGCATCCTCTCGGCCACCAACGCCGACATGAAGCAGGCCGTCAAGGCGGGCGACTTCCGCGAGGACCTCTACTACCGCCTGAACGTGGTCAACATCCACCTCCCCCCGCTGCGCCAGCGCCGGGACGACATCGCTTTGCTGGCCGCGCACTTCATCTCGCTGCAAAACTCCAAGTTCGGCACCCACATCAAGGGGCTCACCCACGACGCCATGGAGGCCGCGGTGGACTTTGCCTGGCCGGGCAACATCCGGCAGCTCAAGAACGTGATCGAGGCGTGCATCGCCATGGAAAGCAGCGACTACATCACCCTGCCGGTGCTGTCCCAGTTCATCGAGGTGGTCCCCAACGACACGGCGGGCGAGCCGCTCTCCGAGGAGGGGGAATACTCCAAGGCGCTGATGCGCTTCGAGACCGAGTACCTGAGAGGGCTTCTGCGCAAGAACCAGGGCAACGTGGAGGCGGCCGCCAAGGAAGCGGGCACCAACATGGCCACCATCTATAGAAAGATCAAGAAATACGGGATCAGGAAGGACGAGTACAACAGCTGAAAATGCGTGCCGGAAACAGGGCGCCCGCTTTTGCAGCATTGCAAAAACCGGCGCCGCGTCGTTGCACGCGTGCAAATGCAGGCACTCCCCCCGCACCAACCGCACAAACTACCGTTTTAACGCCATTTTAAACCGCCCCTCCGAAATCGCCGTGTCCCCTCGAAGGTTAACTCCCGCCGGATCCCCCTTTAATCTTTCTTTGCGATTCTGCAAAAACCCCCGCCCGGCGCTCGTGGCAGCACGCGACGGCCGCCGCACAACGCGCTGTTTTAACTGCACTTTACAACGATAAAGGAGGTAAACGGCAAATTGGTACGGCAGTTGCTAATACTGTCTACGTCACCCTTTCTTTACGTTGTAAAAGGTATGAGGTCCTATGCAGGAAGCAACGGTCTGCCCCTTCTTCGGCAAAAATGATGATTACTGCGACGTGGGTTGCGGCTACATCTCGCCGCACGACGTCAAGCAGATCATCACCTTCTGCAGTTGCCGTCACCGGGAGTGCCTCAAATACCAGGAGCTGTCCGACCGGGTGCCGGTGGGACAACTCGATTCCAACCTCTGCCTGGTGTAGCCGACGGGTGAATCCGGGCGGGGGCGAATCAAAGCAGCCCTGCATTACTATGGAAAAGGAGAACGGCGATGAGTGAAAAAGAACTTGAACTGCTCTCGAGGCTTGAGGAGCTGGAGCGGCATACCTGGCGCAACTCGGCGATCCTGCGCGCCGTCGCCATGGTAGCCTTCACCGCCATGATCGGCATCGTGATCGCCTCCGGTGTGGTCGGCGGCGGACGCGGCAGCCACTGGTCCGGGCCTGCCTGGAACACCATGTGGCTCTACGGCCTCTTTGCCGCCAACGCGGTCTCCATGTTCTGGACCACCCACAAGGAATAACGCGCCCGGCGCCGATTAGGAGGAACATCACATGCCGATGAAATTTTCAAACGTGATTCTTCTGCTACTCGTCGTCGTTCTCTGCGCGACCTTCTCGCTCAGGATCTTCCAGGGACTCGACGAGATGATGGGGGACCAGTACTGGGTGGTGGATACCACGCAGGGCGACCATGGCTGGTACGGCATGGGGCTCCTCCCCCACGTGAAGAAGGTACCCAAGGAAGTGGTCCAGGCGGTCAACACCGACCCGGACAACGACGAGAAGTACATCATCTACGCCCAAAACGGTGACTTCGCCGGCAACTCGGTGTACGGCATCTGTCTCGGCATCCCGCTCATCATGTACCTGATCTGGTTCGCCTTCATCCTGGGCTTCCCGGACCGCATCGACCCGTACCTCCTGCCGCGACGCATCTTCACCCTGACCGTGATCATCATGTGTTCGGTGATCGTGAACCTGTTCCTGATGCGCATCGCCGCCGACTTCGCCCGCGACCCCATGTCCCGCATCGCCAACGTCGCCGGCAACCACGCCTCGCTGTTGTTCCACAACGCGGGCATCTGGTTCGCCATCCTCTTCTCCGCGCTGGGGACGCCGAACCACTCCATGCGCGAGACCGCCGCACCGGACAGCCGCAACTGGCAGACCCAGGCCAACGAGAAGTTCAACTGGATGTTCGTGCTGCTCTTCGCGGTCACCATCCTCGAGGTGGCCCTGGTCAAGAACAAGCTGGCGCTCCCGGACGCGGCGGTGGATTACTCGGTCTGGATCATCCTGGTGGTGATATTCATGCGCATGTTCGGCTTCTCGCCCAAGTACTGGGTGAAACGGGGACGCGGCATCGCCATCATGTTCGCCGGGACTCTGATCACCCTCCCCGTCTTCTACCTCCTGGAGCGGGCCACCGGGACCCTGGGCGCCGGCTTCGCCTCGCCCATCCTGAGCAAGGCGCTCGGGCCGGAGAACGCCAACATCGGGCTCTCCCTGATGGTTTCCATCTATCTCATCTTCTGGATGGAGTTCGCCGCGGCCATCCGGATGAACGGACCGTCACGCAGACTGACAACGGAAAAACACGTGTAGTTATTTCTCGACATGCGACTGTACCGAAAGGGGAAGCCTATCCAGGCTTCCCCTTTGTTTTTCCATTTCTCCACACCAAATACCTATCAAATAAAACGCCGTCACCTACTTAAATCTATTTCATAATATCTCACCATCACGACATTCACAGTACTCTCACAACGATCATCTTTTTCAGTACCATTTCCCCATCACTCCCGACCTTTCCACTCATTGCCATGCATCAGCAGGCCTCACTAAGATACATGGAGTTCCCAAAGCCAGTCCGGAACCTGCCGCTGGCTCCAAGGAACAACGTCTTTACCGTGGAATAGTGCGTTGGCGGCCGTGACGGACCACGAAATTGAGTAACCGGAATGTTTGACACAATAATGCGACAGCGTTTGAGCGGATCGCAAAACGGCACCACGAAAACCTCCAAAATCGGCCATCCCGTGCCGCCGCCCAACAATAATAAAAAATAATTTAACGGGTGCTTTTCTTTTTTGAGTTGTGATTTAAAATAGTTGCACGCAACCAGATCGTAGAACAACCCGTTTTTTGGGTATCAATTTATTTAGAACGCTGTTTATTTTTATTGTACATTTGAAAATCATGTGATACAACAAACTCACGTATACGCAAAATGCGAGGGGGCCAAGGACCGACGCCGAACGCACCGACGGGCCACCCAAACGAGTCAACTCCGCAAAAACAGCAACTTGCAAAGCAGCGCTCCAAACAGAACGCTTTAACCATTTTCAGCAAAACAGCTTAGACGGTTTTAGAAACAAAATTTAGAGATCGGAAAGGGGGATTTATCGGGAACTGAAACCAGAGGGGCGGGACGCCGCCGCAACGCATCTTACTGAGAAAGGAGTGACAACCATGGCAGAAAAACAGTACGACTGGAAAGCAATCGCAAAAAATCCCAAGTTCGTGGAGCTACATCACAAGAAGACGGCCTTCCTTTTCGGGTGGTGGATTTTCTCCTGTGTGTACTATTTCCTGCTCCCCATCGGGGCGGCCTACACACCGGGAATCTTCAAGGTCAAAATCATCGGCGTCATCAATTTCGGGTACATCTTCGCACTCTCCCAGTTCTTCGTCTCCTGGGGGATTGCACTCTACTACTCGCACGTCGCCAACAAGGACTTTGACCGGTTGACCAGGGAACTGATCGACGAATTACATCTCTAGGAAAGGAGGACAGGACATGACCATCAAGAAGATATTCATAGCAGCCAGCTTGGCCCTCTCGGTAGCCGCAGCAGCCTACGCAGATGAGCAGAAGGCGCCGGCAGCCGGCGCAGCGCCGGCGATGAGTGCCCCGGCAGCCCAGGGAGCACCCGCCGCGACCGCAGCCGCACCGGCGGCCAACACGGCCGCTGCCGTGGCCGCCCCTGCCCCCGCGACACCCGCACCGGTCAAGAAAGAGCTCAAGACCAACAAGACCATCACCATCGGCATGTTCATGATCATCATCGCCGTCACCATGGGCGTCGTGGTCTGGGCAGCCAAGCAGACCAAGTCCGCAGCGGACTTCTACGCAGCGGGCGGCGGCATCACCGGCACCCAGAACGGCTGGGCCATCGCGGGCGACTACATGTCGGCGGCCTCCTTCCTGGGTATTTCCGGCCTCATCTCGCTCTACGGCTATGACGGGTTCATGTACTCGGTCGGCTGGCTGGTGGCCTACATCACGGTGCTTCTGATCGTGGCGGAACCCTGCCGCAACGCGGGCAAGTACACCCTCGGCGACATCCTCTCCTTCAGGACCTCGCCCAAGCCGGTACGCGCCTTCGCCGCCATTTCCACCGTCGCGGTCTCCACCTTCTACCTCACCGCACAGATGGTCGGTGCCGGCAAGCTGATGGCCCTTCTGGTCGGCATCCCCTACAAGATGTCCATCATCGGCGTCGGCGTCCTCATGGTCGGCTACGTCGTCTTCGGCGGCATGGTCGCCACCACCTGGGTACAGATCATCAAGGCGGGCCTGCTCATGTCGGGCGCCTTCCTGCTCTCCTTCCTGGTCATGATCAAGGCGGGCTTCAACCCGATCGGCTTCTTCTCCACCATCGTGTCCAGCCCGGACATCCAGGACCACGTCTCCAAGCTGGTGCTCAAAGACGGCGTCATCCTCTCCGGCATGGACGCCGGGCAGCGCTTCCTCGAGCCCGGTCTGTACCTCAAGAACCCGCTCGACCAGATCTCCCTGGGCATGGCCCTCGTGCTCGGCACCGCCGGCATGCCGCACATCCTGATGCGCTTCTTCACCGTGCCGACCGCGCAGGCCGCACGTAAGTCCGTCATCATCGCCATGTTCATCATCGGCGGCTTCTACATCCTGACCACCCTGCTCGGCTTCGGCGCCGCCATCCACCTGACCCCGCAGGGGATCACCGCCATCGACCCGGGCGGCAACATGGCTACCCTGATGCTGGCGCAGCAGATGGGCGCGGACATCGCCCCGGTCATCGGCGATCTCTTCCTCGCCTTCCTGTGCGCCGTCGCCTTCGCCACCATCCTCGCCGTGGTCTCCGGCCTGGTACTGGCAGCCTCCGCGGCCATCGCCCACGACATCTACGTGAACGTGATCAAGGACGGCCACGCCGACCAGCACGAGCAGGTCTTCGCAGCCCGCGCCACCTCCTTCGTGGTAGGCGCCTGCGGCATCCTGATCGGCCTCGCTGCCGAGAAGCAGAACGTCGCCCACCTGGTGGCACTGGCCTTCGCCGTCGCCGCCTCCGGCAACCTGCCGGTCGTCATCCTGTCCCTCTTCTGGAGGAAGTTCAACACCGGCGGCGTCATCTCCGGCCTGCTGGTAGGCACCATCGCCTCCATCGGCCTGGTGATGGTATCCCCCAACATGACCTACCCGAAAGTGGTAGCCGCCGGCGCCAAGAAGGTGGTAGCCGCCATGGAGAAGAAGCAGGCAGCACTTCCTGCCGGCCAGACCCTCTCCGAGAAGGACGCCAAGGCGCTCGCCAAGGCGAAGGTCGACGCTCAGCAGGACGGCACCTCGATCGTGGGCCTGGACAAGCCGCTCTTCACCCTGAAGAACCCGGGCATCATCTCCATCCCGCTGGGCTTCATGGCCGCCATCCTGGGCGCCCTGGCCTTCCCGAACAGGCGCTCGGAGGAGATGTTCGACGAGGTCTACGTCCGCCAGAACACCGGTTTGGGTATGGCCAAGGCAGTCGAGCACTAAGCTCCAGCAACACGGCAGCATGGAATTGGGGAAGGGAAACCTTCCCCAATTTTTTTGTCCGGCGCCTAATCGTTTCTTCCCCTTCCCAGCTGCACCGAGTGGAAAAAAGTCAACGAATCGTTCTGGTTATCAGCAAAACAGTTTTACATCACCGTTTTTTTCTGTAGAATCAACGCCAGCAGATTTAATAAGAGGTGGCCGCGCATGCCCCATCAGATCTACCCACCGGAGCCAGGCGACGGGGAACTCCTTTCGGAGTTGCTGGGGGAGGTGCATGCCTTCTTGCCGCTTTTGGACCGGGACGAGGGGAAGAAGCTGCTGGAAGGGCTGGTGTGGCACACCTCCGAGGAGCTGGGCAAGCTGCGCCTGTACTCCGGGCGGGAAGAAGCCATCATCGAGCGGGTGGCGGCCGAGACCGACTATGCGGCGCTCCTGAAGCTCCACGAGGAACTGAACCTCCTCGAGATGGAGCGCTTCCTCAACTTCTACTCCGTCACCGCCCTGCACGAGAACTGCACCTGGTACCGCGACGCCCTGGCCGGGCGGGCGCTGGAACTGGTCGCGGCGGAGATGCCCTCCCCCCCGCCGGTCCCCTTCGCCCTCATCAGCATGGGGAGCGACGGCCGCGAGGAGCAGACCCTCATCACCGACCAGGACTACCTGATCGTCTACAGCGACGACGGGGGCGAGGCGGCCGACCGTTACTTCCAGGAGTACAGCCGGATCCTGGTGGAGCGGCTGGCCGAGATCGGCTTCAAGAAGTGCAGCGGCGGGATCATGCCGGTCAACGACAACTGGCGCGGCTCACTGTCGCAGTGGCAGCGCCGTCTGCACGCCATCGTGCGCTACGAGACCGAGGACTACGGCAAGAACATGATGGACCTCATCGTCCTCTCCGACGCCCGCTTCGTGGCCGGCGACGCCGAACTGGCCGGCAAGCTGGTCTCCCTGATCCGCGCCCTGTTGCAGGACTACTTCATGGCCCTTTGGGGCATGGCCAAGGCCGCCACCGAGATGAAGCTGGCCCTTGGTTTCCTGAAGCGGTTCTGGACCGAGGGAAGCGGCGAGCACAAGGGCTCCTTCAACCTGAAACTATTGGCCTGGGCTCCCCTGGTGATGAACGTGCGCATCCTGGCCATCAACCAGGGGATCCCCGCCACCTCGACGGTGACGCGGATCGAGCTCCTGGAAAAGGAGCACAGCTTCTCCGCCAACATGGCGCGCGGGCTCGTGGCCGCCTACCGTATCCTCACCAAGCACCGCATCCTGCTCCAGATCAAGGTGATCAAGGGGATTCAGAACGACGCCTACTACCTGAACCCGTACTCGCTCCCCAGTGACGAGAGGGAACGGATGAGACAGGCGCTGCTCCTCATCGAGGATTTGCAAAAGACCATCCACACCAACTTTTCCATAGTTTAGAAGCACGATGGGTCGTTCCTGGCGGGTTTTTCCCCGAACGGGCGCCATCAGTGGAGGAGACATGAGCCGACCCGAAAAGTCCAAGGTCAACCTGCTCCGCCCCAAGGAGGGGCACATGCGGGACGAGGTGCACATCATTCTCGCCATCCTCTTCGGCTGGGGAGTCTGCACCTTCGGGTTCCAGTTCCTGGTCTATGCCTGCCGGGGCACCGGCACCGGCAGCCTGCTGACCCGGCTCACGCTGTTCAACCTGCCGCTGCACTTCTGGTTCACCGGGCAGTTCCTCCCTCTGTGGTTCATCTTCCTGTGCATCATCTTCAACATCTACGCGGATCGAATCAGCGAATACCACAGCCGCAGGAGAGACAGAAGCTATGAATGACTCGTCCTGGTCCATCTTCGTCGTTCTGCTGGTCATGCTCTCCTTCATCCTGGTCGGGCTCAGGCAGAAGTCCCGCGAAAGTCAGGAATACGGCTTCGGCGGCCGCTACACCGGCAGGATCGGCGGCGGCGCGGCCATCGCCAGCAACTGGATGAGTGCGGCAAGCCTCATGGGGCTTGCCGGCATCATCTACCTGCGCGGCTACCAGGGGCTCGCCTACGTGATCGGCTGGACCGGCGGCTACGTGCTCCTTTTGGTGCTCCTGGCGAGCCAGATCCGGCGCTTCGGCAAGTTCACCACCCCCGAGTTCGTCGGCGAGCGCTACGGATCCCCCGCCGCGAGGCTCATGGCCGCGGTGATCGCCATCGCCATCTCCGTGATCTACTGCGTGGCCCAGTTCAAGGGGATCGGGCTCATCTTCGCCTTCATGTTCGACATCGGCTATGAGCAAGGGGTCACCTACGGGGCGCTCGCCGTGGTCTCCTACCTGGTGGTCTCCGGTGCCCTCGGGGTCCCGCGCAACCAGCAGCTGCAGTACCTGGTGATCTGCGTCGCCTTCATCGTGCCGCTCATGTGGCTGGCCAGAAAGCTCGGCTATTTCTGGCTGCTGCCGCAGTTCGGCTACGGCCGGGCCCTGACCGACCTTGCCCGCGAGTTCCGCATCGACTTCACCCTCCCCTTCGCCGGCGACTCGCTGTTCCAGTGGTGCGCGCTCTGCTTCACCCTCATGGTGGGGACCGGCGGGCTCCCCCACGTGCTGTCGCGCTTCTACACCGTCCCCAACGTCCGTGACGCCCGCTGGAGCGTGGTCTGGGGGCTCTTCTTCATCGCGCTCATCTACTGGTCCGCCCCCGCCTTCGCCGTCTTCGGCAGGCTCCTCGAGGCGCGCCAGGGGATCGCCTTCACGCCCGAGACCGCCCGCGCCGCGGCCGACGTGATCACCTTGAAAACCGCCCTGATGGCCGGGCTTCCCGGTTGGCTGGTCGGCGTGCTGGCGGCCGGGGCGCTGTCGGCCGCCTTTTTCACCGTGGCCGGGCTGTTGATGACCGGCGCCGCCTCCATCTCCCACGACCTCTACTACAGCTTCATCAACCCCCGGGCCAGCGAGACGGCGCGCATGCAGGTTGCCAAGGGGGGGACCCTGGTGCTGGCCGTGCTGGTCCTGGCGGTGGCGCTGAACCCGCCGGGGCTGATCGCCGAGATCACCGCTGTCGCCTTCGCCCTGGCCGGCAACACCATCTTCCCGCTGTTCCTCCTGGGGATCTGGTGGGACCGGGCCAACCGTTACGGCGCCATCGCCGGCATGGTCACCGGCGTTCTCTGCACGGTGGCCGAGCCCCTCCTGGGCGGCGTACTGCCGGGACTCGCCTCGTATTTCCCCGTCACCTCCTCGGCCTTGTGCGGTGCCCCGCTGGTCATCTGCGTGATGATCGCCGTATCGCTGGCAACCCCCGCCCCCCCCGAGGAGATGAGGCGCTTCCTCGAGCAGGAGGTCCACGGGCACCTGGACTAAAAGAGGAGTTTTTTTATGCCCATGCTTTTGGGAACCAAGGGTGACGAGATCCTCAAGTGGCGCGCCAGCACGGAGCTGGTGGCAAGCCTCAAGAAGCGCCTGGAGTCCAAGTGGGGCAGCAGTTCGTCGCGCGAGGCGGAGGCCTTCCTCGGGACCCTGATCGGTTCGTTCAAGGAGGAGCTGGCCTACGAGGAGCAGATGGACCAGGAACTGGCGGCGCTGGACCAGGGGATCGCCGAGGCTCCCATACCGGCGGCGCTGGTGCCGCTCCAGGCGCGCTACCGCGAACTGGTCTCCGCCCACTTCCGGCGCCGCAACTCCACCCTGGCGCTCTGCGGCGCCTGCAACGCCCTGCACGACCGGGTGCTGCTGAGGGCGGCACAGCTGGCCGAGGAGCGCATGCGCGACCTGGGACAGGGGACGGCGCCGGTTTACGCCCTGCTCGTTTCCGGGGACCGTGGCCGCGGCGAGCAGACCCTCTATGGCCGGAACCGTTACCTGCTGCTGCACCAGCTCGACTCCCAGCGTTTCTACCTGTTCAGCCGCCAGCTCACCCAGGCGCTCCACGAGGCGGGGCTCCTCGCCGAGGGTGAGGTACCGTGGCACGGCTCCCTCACCGAGTGGCGCTCCCTGTTGAAGAACGTGGACCGGCAACAACCGCCCCCCCCGGAACTGGAGCCGATGCTCCCCTTCGCCGCCGCGCAGAAGCAGGCCGCGCCGCCGCTTCCGGAGTGGCGCTGGCGCCTTGAGTCGATGGCCGATCTTTGCCACGTCGCCGGCTTCGAGCCGCTGGGCGAGCAGGCGCTCACCGCGGCGGCGGCCGCCCTCAAGGAGCAGCGCGGGCGGGATCCCTTCTTCCAGCTGGCGCGCCGGGTGATCAACCTCCCCCTCGCCCTCGGGCACTTCGGGCGCTGGCGCCTGGAGCGCGGCGGCGAGCACCAGGGTGAGATCGACATCGAGACGCTGGGTCTCTCTCCCCTGGTGCAACTGGTCCGCATCCTGGCGCTGCAGGCGGAGGTGCACGAAGGGGGGACGCTGGAGCGGATACGGCAGCTCCTGTACCGGGGCGCGCTGGACGTCGACCTGGCCGAGCGGCTCCTGAAGGCGCTACAGTGCCTGATGCAGTTGAGGATCGAGGGTGAGATTCGCAGCGAGGAAGCGGCGGCCTTCGCCAATCCCGAGGAGTTCAGCATGGCGCTGGACGCGCGGCTGAGGAGCGCGCTGGAGGCGGTGCTCAGCCTGCAGAAGATCGCCTACCAGAGGCTGGTAGGACAGGTATAGGATAGGACCGGGCATGCGCATATCCATCTCCGCAGGAACGCTGTTCACCTTCCCCCTCCCCAAGGCCTTCGCCATGGCGCGGGAAGCCGGCTTCGACGGCATGGAACTGGTGATCAACCAGGAGTTCCAGAAGGTGAACTCGCGGCGACTGGTAAAGGAACTCGCGCAGATCATGCCGATCTTCTCGATCCATGCCCCGTTCCTGCAGCTGGACGGCTGGGGGAGCCCTGTCGATTCTTTGAAACGTTGCGTGGAGATCGCCGCGGACTGCGGCATCGGGCTGGTGAACTTCCATCCCCCCTCATGGCTGGGACTGGAGTTCGCGTACTGGCGCTGGCTGTACCGGATGCAGGACTTTCAAAAGGAGATCGGGGGGGACCAGGTTGCCGTCACCCTGGAGAACATGCCCTGGACCGGCAAGTACCGGATCAACGGCTACATCCTCTCCGAGACCCAGAAGCTGATCGAGTTCCTCCACGAGAGGAACCTCTACCTCACCTTCGACTGCACCCACATGGGGAGCGGGCGGGCCAACTTCATCAACGACTTCTACCTCTGCTACAACAGCGGCCGGATCAGGAACATCCATTTCTCCGACTACGGGCACGGCCGGCAGCACCTGCTGCCAGGGCACGGCATCCTGCCGCTCACCCGCTTCTTGAACCACCTGAGGAACACCGCCTACAACGACATCCTCACCCTGGAACTTTCCCCTCACGAGTTCCCCAAGGGGGAAGGGATCATCCTGCAAAGCCTGAAGGAGATCCTCGCCTACCTGAGGCAGGAAACCGCCAAGACTACCCCCTGACCACGTAGACCGAGCACTTGGCGTCCCGCACCACCTTGTGCGACACGCTCCCCAAAAGCTTCCGCTTCAAAAAGCCCTTGCCGGTGCTCCCGATCACGATCACATCGATCTCCTCCTTCTGGGAAAACCGGATCAGCTCCTCGGCCGGGTCGCCGTAGACCACCGCGGTCTCCAACGGCACCTCCAGCTCGGCGGCGAGCTTCTCCACCACGTAGAAGATGCGTTCCTTGAGTTCGCTCCACTGGTCCTGCTCGGTGATGGGGCGCGCCGGGACGAAGTCGGTGAAGGTGTTGCGCGGCGCGTTGGGGAGCACCAGGAGCCCGTAGACCTTGCTCTTGAACTGGCTCGGGATGCCCGCGGCGAAGCGGACCGCCTCCTCGGCGGCCTTGTCCGAAAGCGGTGAGCCGTCGATGGCCACCAGGATCTTCTTGCGCAGGTTGAGCATCTTTCCTCCGGAGTGCGGATGGGGGTGAAAGGCCGCACAACTATATAACATCGCCAAGCTTTTTCCTACAGTATTTTACGGCAAATCCCCCCTGCCCCCCCCTTTGCGCAGGGGGGACGGAGGGGGATTTGCCGTACAAAAAAAAAGGCGCCTGCAGGCGCCCCTTTTCCAACCATGATCCGCCGGTCAAAGCACCGGCTCGGCCTTCTCCGCCCTCTCCAGCAGGGACTCCATTTCCTCGTGGATAAGGCCGTTACTGGCCAGGATGCGGTGATCATCGACCCGGTGCGGCTCCCCCTTGTGGTTGGTCACCGTCCCGCCCGCCTCGCGCACCAGCAGCGCCCCGGCGGCCACGTCCCAGGGCTTCAGCTTGCACTCCCAGTAGCCGTCCAGCCTCCCCGCCGCGACGTAGGCCAGGTCGAGCGCCGCGGCCCCGGCCCGGCGCACCCCACGCGCCGCGAGCTGCAGTTCGAAGAAGTTGCGGAAGTTGTTCTCGTTGCCGCGCGAGGCGTCGTAGGGAAACCCGGTGGCGATAAGGGACTGCCTCAGGGGTTGGCGGGAGGAGACGTGGATGGGGGCGCCGTTTAAAAAGGCCCCTTCCCCGCGGATGGCGGTGAAGAGCTCGTCCATCATGCAGTGGTAGATCACCCCGAGGGTGAGCTCACCCTGCCGCTCCAGGGCGATGGAAACGCAGAACCAGGGGAAGCCGTGGGCGTAGTTGGTGGTGCCGTCCAGGGGGTCGATGACCCAGCGCCAGGCCGGATCCCCGTCCGCGTAGAGGTTCTCCTCGGCGAGAAAGCTGTGGCCGGGAAAAGCGCTCCGGATCCGGTTGACGATCATCTCCTCGCAGGCCCGGTCCACCTCGGTCACAATGTCGACCTCCCCCTTGAAGGAGAAGCTGAAATCGCTCCAGAGCTTCTCTTTCTGGAGAGCGCCGGCCTCTCGTGCCGCCGCCACCGCTACCTCGAGCATCTGCCGCAGCCCGGCCTCACTGGACATCAGTATCCTCCAGCAGTTCCTGCATCTCCTCGAGCAGCGTGAAGTGGATCTCGTCCTCGTCGGCCATGGTCTGGAACATCTCGCGCTCCCAGGGGTGCAGCGCCTCGCGGGCCAGTTCGGAGCAGGCACGCGCGGAAAGCGCCTCGAACTGCATGGCGTTGCGGTACAGTCCGAGGTCGCCGCGGTAGCGGGAGAGTTCCTCGGCGGAAAGCCGGCGCAGGATGCTCCGCGCCCCCTCCAGCGTGGCCGATTGGCGCAGGTCCACCCTCCCCCCGTCCCGCAGCGCGCGCAGGGCACCCGCGTGACGCAGTTCATCCTCGCTGAACATCCTGAAGATGGTGGACAGCCCGGCGATTCCCGCCTCCGCGCCGCAGCGCTCGTAGTACCCGATGCCGTCCCCTTCCTTCCGGAGCACCATGTCCCTGGAATTCATAGTTCCCCCTCCCCGACTGTCTTTTTCTGGCTGGAAAACAGTAACAGGAAATCTCTATATTTCAAAAGGGTAGGCGATTTATTTATGGAACGTGCGTGGAGGCAGACAGAAGAGTACCGGTGATCCTCCCCTCGTCCCTCTCCCCCTGGGAGAGGGTGCCCGAAGGGGGGGTGAGGGCTCTGCGCGAGGTCAATCCCCTCACCCTAGCCCTCTCCGGAGGGAGAGGGGATGTGGACGCTTCAAGCCGGAAGATCATGCTCGATCAGAAACAAGAGAAGGGGGACCTTGCGGTCCCCCTTCTCGTTGCTAGCTGTCCGGACGGTGTTAGTTGTAGGCGGTCTCCGAGTGCTGGGTCTGGTCGAGGCCCATGATCTCGTCTTCCTTGTCGACACGCAGGCCGATGGTCTTGTGCAGCACGAAGGCGATCACCAGGGTCACCACCACCGCGTAGGCGCCTGCCGCGCCGACCGCGATCAGCTGGGTGACGAACTGCTTCATGTTGCCGGAGGTGAGGCCGGTGGCGCCGACGGTGGCGAACACGCCGGTCAGGATGGCGCCGGTGGTGCCGCCCACGCCATGCACGCCGAAGGCATCCAGGGAGTCGTCGTACTTGAACTTCGCCTTCACCAGCACACCGCCGTAGCAGACCAGGCCGCCGGCGACGCCCATGAGCAGGGCGGCACCCGGCTGCACGAAGCCGGCAGCGGGGGTGATCACGACCAGGCCGGCCACGACGCCGGAGCCGAAGCCCAGAGCGGAAGGCTTGCCGGCATGGATCCATTCGGCGATCATCCAGGTGAGTCCGGCCGCGGCCGGTGCGATGGTGGTGGTCATGAAGGCGAGGCCGGCCAGGCCGCCCGCCGCGTCGGAGCAGCCGGCGCCCACGATGGCGGAACCGGCGTTGAAGCCGAACCAGCCGAACCAGAGTATGCCGACGCCGATCAGGGTCAGCGGCAGGCTGTGCGGAGCCATGCGCTCGGTCGGGAAGCCGTGACGCTTGCCGAGGAAGAAGAGCACCACCAGGGACGAGATACCGGAGGAGAGGTGAACGACAGTGCCGCCCGCGAAGTCAAGCGCGCCCAGCTTGAAGAGCCAGCCGTCGGACATCCAGACCCAATGAGCCAGCGGATCGTAGACGAGGGTGGTCCAGAGCAGCACGAAGAGGCAGTAGGCGGAGAACTTGACCCTCTCGGCCAGGGCGCCGGAGATGAGCGCCACGGTGATGATGGCGAACATGGCCTGGTACATCGCGAAGACGTACTCGGGGATGGCGCCCGGCTCGGTCGGGACGTTCTGGAACAGCGCGTAGATCGCGTTGCCATCCTTAAAGGTGATCAGCCCGTTCAGAAGGGCCTTGCTGAAGTCGCCCACGAGGCCGTGCCCCAGGTCGGGACCGAAGGCCAGCGAGTAGCCGATGATGGCCCACTGCACGCCGACGATGCCCATGGCCACCAGGGAATGCATCATGGTGGACAGGACGTTCTTCTGGCGGACCATGCCGCCGTAGAACAGGGCGAGGCCCGGGGTCATGAAGAGGACCATCGCGGCGGAGACCAGCATCCAGGCGGTGTCGCCGGTGTTGAGGACCGGGGCGACGTTCTTGGCGGCCGGCGCGGCGGCCGGAGCGGCGGCGGGGGCAGCGGCGGCCGGAGCAGGCGCCGCGGCGGGGGCAGCGGCGGCGGGGGCGGCGGTTGCAGTCGCGGCAGCCGGAGCGGCGGCGGAATCGGCCGCTTTCTCCTCGGCTATGGCGAGGACCGGCACCAGCATCAGGCTGGCCAGGAGGGCCAGCTTCCCAAGTTTCATGGTGAGGCAGCTGGAAGCGGGCTTAGCTGCATCCTTTACCTTTTTGATGTCACGCATCATAACACTCTCCATTGATCGTATTTATGGGTTTGGATTGAAAGAACCGAAAGTCCTAGATCGCCTCGTCGCCCTTCTCGCCGGTCCTGATGCGGACTGCCTCCTCCAGCGAGAGGATGAAGATCTTGCCGTCACCGATCCTGCCGGTCTTGGCGGTATCCTCGATGGTGGCCACGGCCTTTGCCGCCAGTTCGTCGGCCACGACGATTTCCAATTTCACCTTGGGTATGAAGTCCACGACGTACTCGGCGCCGCGGTACAGTTCGGTGTGTCCCTTCTGGCGCCCGTACCCCTTCACCTCGCTCACGGTGATCCCCTCGATCCCGATCTCGTTGAGGGCGTCCTTCACCTCATCCAGTTTGAACGGCTTGATGATTGCTTCGATCAGCTTCATCGCTTGCCTCCTTGTTAGTTAATGGCGGTGGATTTGTCGTTTGCACGCTGCGTGCATCACAGGTCTTGCAGAACATTCAGCAGGCCGTCTCCGGCTTGCGGACATAGCATCCATCGGTTCCAGGTTTTACCCTCTTTTCAGGCCCCTGAAGGCTTCGATGCCCTTGCCTTTTGTTCAACGTCGAATAAACAGCTCTTTCCAGCCTTGAAAACAGTCCCCCTTTCCCAATAATGATGCCCTCCACCACGACCTGCACCATTGCCTAAACGGGCGGGAAAGCCTTCTGCGGCACACCTTCGTGCCGTGTGACCATGGTTTAGCACAGGCTGTGCCAGCGCGCGTTATTTTCGGTAACACCCCGGAATGACGTCGCAATTACTTACGGCAGTGTAAACGCGGGATCGATCCGGTCACTTATTGCGGCAGGGATGATGTTTTTTTAGGCAGGGGGGCGACGGGGGGCAGCGGCGGCGCGGCGGCGGGATCGCAGGATGACGGAAGGAACAGGCGGGGGAACTCCTCGGGGGGGATCGGCCTGCTGAAGAGGTACCCCTGGTACATGTCGCAGCGGTTCCTGGTGAGAAATTCGAGCTGCGCCTGGGTCTCGACCCCTTCCGCGATCACCTGGAGTTTGAGGGTGTGCGCCATCTCTATGGTGGCCAGGGTTATGGCGGCGTCATCGGGATCATGGGTGATGTCGTTGATGAAGGTCCGGTCGATCTTCAGCACGTCGAGCGGGAACCTTTTCAAATAGGAAAGCGATGAGAAACCAGTGCCGAAATCGTCGATGGCGAGGCGCACCCCCATCCCCTTCAGGGCCTCCAGGGTCTTCACGGTCCGCTCGGTGTGCGCCATGAGCACCCCCTCGGTGAGTTCCAGCTCCAGCAGGCCGGGGTCGAGGCCGCTTCGCTCCAGGACGGCCGTGACCGTGTCCAAAAGCTCGTTCTTCAGAAACTGCTGCCCCGAGATGTTGACCGCGATGGTCACCGGCGGCAGCCCCTGGTCGATCCAGAGCTTGTGCTGGCGGCACGCCTCCCTCATCACCCACTGGTCGATCTGGATCACCAGGCCGATCTCCTCGGCCAGCGGCAGGAAGCGGCCCGGTTCGACCACGCCGAGTTCCTTGCTGTGCCAGCGCACCAGTGCCTCGATCCCCACCACCTCTCCGGTCCGGCAGCTCACCTGGGGCTGGTAGTAGACCTCGAATTCCTCCTCCTTGAGCGCCTTGTGCAACTGGCTCTCCAGGATGATCCGCTCCAAGGCCTTGGCGTTCATCGATTCGTCGTAGATCTGGTAGCCGTTGCGCCCCTGCTCCTTGGCCTGGTACATGGCGCCGTCAGCGTTGCGGATCAGGTCGCTGGCCGTGGTGGCGTCGAAGGGGTAGAGGCTGATACCGATGCTGGTGGAGACGAACACCTCCTGCCCCTCCAGCGAGTACGGGATCGACACCGCGTCCAGGATGCGCCGGGCCACCTTGGCGACGTCCTGGAAGTGCTCGATGTCGGAAAGCATGATGGTGAACTCGTCCCCGCCAAGGCGCGACACCAGCGACGGCGGGCAGTCGTCCTCGGCGCGCGCCAGGCAGTCGCTTCGGCGCACGCAGCGCAGCAGGCGGTCCGCCACGTCCTGCAGCAACCGGTCCCCCACCCCGTGCCCCAGGGTATCGTTCACCAGCTTGAAGCGGTCCAGGTCGAGGAACAGCACGGCCAGCATCCGGTCGTTTCTGTTGGCGAACACCAGCGCCTGCTCCAGCTGCTGCTGGAAGAAGCGGCGGTTGGGGAGCCCGGTCAAGGCGTCGTAGTAGGCCAGGAGGCGGATCTGCTCCTCGGCCCGCTTCCGTTCGGTGATGTCCTGGATGGTGCCGGTCAGGCAGACGGCCTCCCCCTCCTCGTCCAGGACGGTCACCAGCTCAGCGTGCAGGGTCCGCTCACCTCCGTCCAGCAGGATGCGGTAGTCGAAACTGAGCGGGGCGCGCTTGGCGATGGCGTCGTCGATGGAGCCCTGCACGAAGGCGCGGTCCTGGTGGTGCACCGGGTCGAGGATGGGGTTGCCGTCGCGGTGGGTGGGATCGATGCAGCAGATGCTGTAGACCTCCTCCGAGCAGCGGATCTCGCCGGTGGTGAGGTCCCATTCCCAGCTTCCGATGTGGGCGAGGCTCTGGGCGTGGGCCAGGCCGGCGCGGCTCTCCCGGAGTTGCTCCAGGGCGCTGCTGGCCCGCAGCATGTAGCTCACCCGGTAGCCCAGGATGTGCCAGTTGATCGGCTTGGTGATGAAGTCGGTGGCGCCGACCTCGTAGGCGCAGTCGATGGACTCCAGGTCGTCCAGGCCGGTCATCATCAGTACCGGGGTGTCGCGCCCCCCCTCGGTGCGCCGGATGGAACTGCAGACGGAGAACCCGTCCACCCCCGGCAGCATCACGTCCAGGAGCACCAGGTCCGGGGCGTGGGCCACGAATTCCTCCAGCGCCTGTTCGCCGGTCTCGGCGTCGCGCACCACGAACCCGGAGTTCTCCAGGGTCTCCCGGGCCAGCAGACGCACGGCCTGGTCGTCGTCCACCACCATGACCAGCGGGGTGGCGCGCTTGGTCTTCCTGGTCAACATAGCGGTCCTCCCCGCAACGCGTCGCGCACCAGCCGGTACTCCTCCTCGACCTGATGCAGCAGCGGCAGCGCACCTTGCGTGGAGCCGGCGCGCCCCAGGCTCTCCAGCTCCATGCAGACCCCGGCCAGGCGCAGGGCGCCCAGGTTGGCGCTGCTGGACTTGAAGCTGTGCGCGGCCGCCTTGAGCTTCTCGGCATCACCGCCCGACTCGGCCTCGCGCATGGTCTGCAAAAGCGCCGGTGTGCTGGCCAGGTACAGGTCCACCACCTTGCGCAGGATCTCGACACCCCGGTTGCCGGGGAGGGTGCGGATCATCTCCAGGGCCCCGCTCATCTTGTCGTGGGAGATCACCTCGAGAGACGCGGGTGCGCTCCCCTCCTCCACCATGCCAGGGGTCGCCACCCTGCCGTTCAACTGCCGGTCCATCGCCTTGGCGATCTGGTCGCAGGTGAAGGGCTTGGAGAGGTAGTCGTCCGCCCCCGCCTCCAGGCAGGCCACCCGGTCCCCCGGCATGGCGTACGCGGTGAGCGCGATGATCGGGACGCGGCCGCCGCTATCCTGCTCCCAGGCCCTGATCCGCCGGGTCGCCTCCAGGCCGTCGAGGACCGGCATCTGGCAGTCCATGAAGACCACGTCGTAGCGGTTGCGTCGCACCTCGCTCACCGCGGCGGCGCCGTCCTCCACCACCTTGACCCGGCACCCCAGGCTCTCCAGCATCCCCTTCCCCACCTCCTGGTTCACCACGTTGTCCTCCACGAGGAGCACCTGGCGCGGCCCCGGCGGAGGCGGAGCCCCGCAACACCCCACGGCCAGCCGTTCCTCGTCGTCCATCCCGAGCGCCGCCACCAGGGCGCGGTAGAGACCCTCCTGCCGCAGCTGCCGTCTGGGGAACGAGGTCGCCTCCAGCTCGGCCAGGCGCGGGTCCGCGGCCTGTTCGTCCCGCTCCGTGAGCAGCATGATCCGGATCGAGCGCCCGGCCGGCACGGTGCGGATGGTGGCCGCGAGCTCGATTCCGTCGGTGCCGGCCAGCCGGTAATCCAGAACGGCCAGGTCGAAGGGGGCGGTCACGATGCGGCAAAAAGCGTCCGGCGCATCGCCCGCGCATTCGAGGTCCACCCCCCACGAGAGGAGCTGCTCCATGGCCCCTTCCCGGGTCTGCTCGTCGTCGGTCGCCAGCAGCACCCGCTTGTCGCGCAAGGCGACGCAGCAGCGCTCCGGGCGCGGGGCCTCCTCGTGAGGCTGCAGCCTGACGGTGAAGCTGAAGCGGGAGCCGCGTCCCGGCTCGCTCTCGAGTTCCAGTGCCCCCCCCATCAGTTCGGTCAGCTGCCGGGCGATGGCCAACCCCAGCCCGGTGCCGCCGTACTTGCGGGTCATCGATTCGTCCCCCTGGGTGAACTGGTTGAAGATGCGGCGCTGTGCCTCGGGGGCGATGCCGATACCGGTGTCCTCGACGCTGAAGCGGACCAGGGCGGGAGCCTCGGCAAGCGCGAGCCGGAGGCGCACCGACCCCTTCAGGGTGAATTTCACCGCGTTGCCCAGGAGGTTCACCACGACCTGGCGCAGCCTTCCCGGGTCCCCCTGGAACATGCGCGGCAGCCCCGGCTCCAGTTCCACGGTGAGCTCAAGCCCCTTCCTGGCCGCGTCCTCGGCGCAGATGGCGACAGCGTCGGCGGCCAACTGGTGCATGTCGAACGGGATCTGTTCCAGCTCCATGCGCCCCGCCTCGATCTTGGAGAAATCGAGGATGTTGTTGATGATCGAGAGAAGCGCCTCGCCGGAGCGCCGCACCGTGTCCACGTAGCGCGTCTGCTCCTTGGTCAGGTCGGTCCCCAGCAGGAGCTCGGTCATGCCGAGCACGCCGTACATCGGAGTCCTGATCTCGTGACTCATCTGGGCCAGGAAATCGGACTTGGCGCGGTTGGCGGCTTGTGCGCTCTGCATGGCCTCCCGCACGCTCTCAAGGCTCCCCTCGAGCTGGCGGTTCACCTCCGACAGCTCCACGGTCCGCTCCGCCACTTCCAGCTCGAGCTCCTCCGAATGTAGCGCGAGGCGCTCGTCACGGACCGATATCTCGGCCAGCATGTTGTTAAAGCAGGCGAACAGCACCGCCAGTTCGTCCTCGCCGGCGCGCTCCACCCTGACCCGGTAATCCTGGCTCGTCGAGACGATCTCCATCTTCCGGCTCAGGTCCCGGATTGGCTCAGAGATGGTCCCGTCGATGCGCTTTGCGAGAAGCGCGGCGAGCCCGACTACCCCGAGCAGCGCCAGGGTGAGTTGGAACGAGGCGAACAGCAGCAGTCGGGGTTCTCCGGCAAGGGGGGGGAAGGCGAGGGAGTGATAGCAGACGAAACTGAGGGTGAGACAAAGAAGCAGCAGCGTGTTGCAGCCGAGGAGCAGCGTGATCAGTCTGGACTTGAGGGAGCCTTTTCCCGGCCACGAAAACTGCACGGCACCTCCTTTGTCGCGTTCCGGAGGGGGAATTGACCGGCCGGCGCCCCAGTGGGGGCGCGGCCTCGTGATGCCCGGAAGACAAACGTTAGAACTTTACAATATAAGGTCCGGATTTCAAGACAGGCGGGGAGCCGCGGCGAGGGAGATGAAGTTGGCGAGAATGGCGTGGGAGGCGGCGTTGAACGCGGCCTCGGCGGCTATGAAGCCGGAGAGGTAGTCGGCGCGGGGCGAGAACAGGCCGTCCCAGGCGTCGACGATGGCGCGGCCCACCTCGGGGTGGAACTGGACGCCGTAGACGCAGCCGGGGAGCCGGAAGGCCTGGAACGGGCAGGCGTCGGAACTGGCGAGGAGTGTGCCCCCGGGGGGGACGGTGAAGCTGTCGTTGTGGAGCTGGAAAGTCACGAAGTGGGTGGCGATGCCGGCAAAGAGCGGGTCGGCGCTCCCCTCGCCGTTCAACTCCACGCCGCAGATCCCCATTTCACGGTGCGGCGAAGGGGAGCTCACCACACCGCCGGCGGCGTGGGAGAGGAGCTGTCCCCCGAGGCAGATGCCCAAGAGGGGGGTCCCCGCCGTGAGGGCCGCGCGGATGAAGTCGACGACCAGCGCGATGTGCGGGTGCTCGGCCGTGTCGTGCACCCCCATCTCGCCGCCAAGCACGACGATGCCGGTACAGGTGGCCGGGTCGGGAAAGGTCTCCGCGGCGTAGGCGGCCAGGCACCGGTAGGGATGCCCGGAGTCATCCAGCAGACGCAGCAGCCCGCCCGCCGGGCAGAGCGGGTCATTTTGCACGATCAGGAACATCCTGCCGCCTCCTTGTATATTGTCAGTGCTGTCCGCACGTTCTCCCCTTATTTCTTCACCGCGATCCGTCCCCCGTCTCCGAACAGCAGCGGCGACTCCGGGAAGTCCTCGGCCGAGAGCCTGCGCATCAGGCGCAGGGCGCGGTGCTTGGGGTCGGGCTGCGGACCGGTGTAGCGGAACTGGCGAAAGGAATCGACGCTCCCGCCGAGGAACGAGCCGTCCGCCGCCAATTCCACCTTGAGCAGCGGCGCGTAGCCGCTCTCGCCGGCCACGCTCACCCCGCCGTAGGTGGCGAAGTTCCCGAGGCTGTAGGCGATCAGGCGGCCGCGGTACAGCTCCAGGGCGCGCGGCACGTGCGGCCCGTGGGCGAGCACCAGGTCGGCGCCGCGCTCGATGGCATCATGGGCGAAGCGGACCAGGTCGCCGCGCGGCTCGTCCAGGAAGCGCTCCTCGCCCGGCGCCACGTGCAGCGCCCCCCTCCCCTCCGCGCCGGCGTGGATGGAAAGGATCACCACGTCGTAGTCGGCGGCGGCACGGGCGATCTCCTGCAGGGCCTGTGCCGGAAAGACGATGGAGCGCGGCGGCGGGCCGAAGGAGAGGGCGATCACGGCGACGCGGACGCCGTGCAGGTCGAAGCGGGCGATCTCCCCCTTCTTGCTGGAGAACTGCAGCCCCGCCTCGGCGAGCGCCTGCCTGGTGGATTCCAGCCCCGGCCGGCCGAAGTCGAGGGCGTGGTTGTTGGCCAGGGTGAGTACGGAGAAGCCGGCTTCCTTCAGGTTCTTGGCGTAGGAGGGGGGGGTGCGGAACAGGTAGCGGCGCCCGGCAAGGGGCTGCTTGGTGGGCGTTTCCTCGCTGCACAGCGGCCCCTCCAGGTTGCCCAGGGCGAGGTCGGCGCGGCGCAGGTAGGGAGCGACGGCGGCGAAGAGGTCCCGGCCGCCGCGGGGGGGAAGCTTTGCGCTGGGGAAGTCGCTCCCCATCATGATGTCGCCCACCGCGGCCACGGTAACTGTCGGCGCGCCGTAGGCGTTAAACGGCAGCAGGAGTAAAAAAAAGAGGACGACGCCCCGGAAGGGGCAAAGGCTTGCGCTGATATGGGTGAAATGGGACAGGGCGAAGTTCCTTTCTTGCCTAAGAAGCATGCAGCGCGGCCCTGTTTTTAAACATGCGCCGCCTTGGGATTCTTATAATCAGGTCCCCTCTCCCCTGGCGAGGAAGTCGCCCCCTGTGTCCCCGCCCCCGGAGGGGGAGGGACAGGGAGGGGGATGGGGGTTGCCATCTGCACCGCGTATGGCAGCTCCCCCGATGCCCTATTACGCGTTCTTTCTCAAAAGCCCCTCGGCGAGCACCTCGACCACGTCCTTGACCCGGACCTGGCCGGCGCCCTTGTCCTTGAGTCCATCCTCCATCATGGTCATGCAGTAGGGGCAGGCGACGCAGATGGTATCCGGCTTCTGGGCCAGGAGCTCGTCCACGCGGGCGTGGTTCACCCTTTCGCCGGTGAACTCCTCCATCCACATGCGCCCGCCGCCGGCGCCGCAGCAGAAAGAGTTCCTGCCGGTGCGCTCGGCCTCGACGGCAGCGGAACCGGTGGCCGACTGGACCAGGGTGCGCGGAGCGTCGAAGATGTCGTTGTGGCGCCCGAGGTAGCAGGGGTCGTGGTAGGCGATGCGCCCGAAGCTGCCGTCCTTCTTGTCGAGCTTGATGCGCCCGCTCCGGATCAGTTCCGCGATCAGTTCGCTCTGGTGCACCACCTCGAGCTCGAGCCCGTACTGGCGGTAGTCGTTCTTCAGGGTCGTGAGGCAGTGCGGGCAGAGGGTGATCACCTTGGTGACGCCGCGCTCGCGGAAGAGTTCCACGTTCTCCAGGGCCATCTTCTCGAACAGGTACTCGTTGCCGAGCCTTCTCAGCGAATCGCCGCAGCACTTCTCGTCCTTGCCCAGGATGCCCCAGGAGACGCCGGCGGCGTTCAAGACGGTGGCGAGCGCGACGGTGACCTGCTTGGCTCGGGAGTCGAACGATCCGGCGCACCCGACGTAGAGGAGGTATTCGGTCTCGCCGGCCACGAACGGCTTCACCGGGAGGGTGGAGACCCACTTGGCGCGCTCGCCCGGGGCGATGCCCCAGGGGTTGGAGCGCTGCTCCATGTTCTCGAACAGGTTCAAGAGTTCCTCGGGGAAGCGCGACTCGGTCTCCACCAGGTGGCGCCGCATCTTGACGATCTTGGGCATCTGCTCGATCAGCACCGGGCAGGCCTCCATACAGGCGCCGCAGGTGGTGCAGGACCAGATGGCCTCCTCGGTGTTGGTCCCCTCACCCTCGGCGCCGATCAGCGGCAGGGTGCCGCTTCTCCCCTCCCGGAGCGCATGGCTGTTCTCCAGGAGGTTGGTCTTGATGGCGTGCACGATCTGGCGCGGGTTCAAGGGCTTGCCGGTGTTGGTGGCCGGGCAGGCGGCCTGGCAGCGGCCGCATTCGGTGCAGGTGAAGGAGTCGAACAGGTCCTTCCAGGTGAACCGCTCCACCGTCCCCACCCCGTAGACCGCACCCTTTTCGAACTTCTCGCGCGGCTGGGTCGCGGGCCAGGTGAGCGCGCCGAAGTAGCAGTTGGGGATCGCGGTCAGGATGTGCATGTGCTTTGAGTGCGGCAAAAAGCAGATGAAGGCGAAGAGCACGAGGGCGTGCAGCCACCACGAGACGACATACACCGTGGAGATCATAGACGGGTGCGCCGCGAGCCCGGCGCCGACCAGGCTCGAGATCGGCATGGCCGCCGGGTCGTTCTCCGTGCCGAGGGCGACCAGGGAGCCGTGCAGGCCGAAGTACGCGAGCATCAGGAGCGCGATGAAGGAGAGGATCAGGAACGCTTCCGGGCTTCTCCCCTTGACGTAGAGGCTGTCCAGGTGAGGTGGCCTCACCACCAGCCGGCGGACGAAGGAGAGGGCGATGGCGACCAGGGTCAACAGGGACACCACGTCGAAGGCGATCAGGAGCACCCGGTGCACCCCATCCGGCAGGAGGGCGAGGCTCACCGACGGGAAGACCCCGTTCACCAGGAACTCGCCGTTGGCGAGCGCGAGGATCATGAAGGACCAGAAGATCACGAAGTGGTTCAGGCCGAAGGGCTTTTTCAGCACGCGCAACTGGGCGAAGGCGTACAGGAACATCTCCGCGAGACGGCGTCCCGGCTGGTCCAGCCTCTGTTCCGGCTGGCCGTAGAGGACCAGCGAGAAACGGCGATACACGCTCCAGCAGAAGAAGAGGAGCGAGGCGACCAGGAGCGTCGTGAAGATAGCGGTTTGCGGCATCATAGGGGTACCTCGTTATGGAGTGCGGCGCTGCCGCGCAACTGGATCTTGGTTGATCACGCCTTGGAGCGGGCGGCCTTGAGCGCCCTGAGCTTGTTGGTCAGCGCCGGGATGATCCTGAACAGGTCGCCGACGATACCGTAGCTCGCCACCTCGAAGATGGGGGCCTCCGGATCGCGGTTGATGGCGATCACCACGTCGGAGTCCTGCATGCCGACCAGGTGCTGGATGGCGCCGGAGATGCCGCAGGCGATGTAGACCTTCGGGCGCACCGTCTTGCCGGTCTGCCCAACCTGGCGGTCGGGGGGCATCCAGCCGGCGTCGACCGCGCTCCTCGAGGCGCCCACCACCCCGCCCAGGACCTCGGCCAGCTCCTCGAGCATGGCGAAGTTCTCCTTGGCCATCATGCCGCGCCCCCCCGAGACGATGAACTCGGCCCCGGCGATGTCAACCTTGGAGCCGCCGCCGTCCATGAGGATGTCGAGCACCTTGACGAGGATCTGCTCCTCGGCCACCGGCACCGGCTCGCGGACGATCTCCCCCCTGGCCTGCGGGTCGAACTCCGGCATGGGCATCACGTGCGGGCGCACCGTGGACATCTGGGGACGGAACTTGTCGCAGACGATGGTGGCCATGATGTTGCCGCCAAAGGCCGGGCGGGTCTGCATCAGGTTCCCCTTGTCGTCGATGGAGAGGCCGGTGCAGTCGGCGGTGAGACCGGTGGCCATCACGGTGGCGACCACGCCGGCGAGATCGCGCCCGAGACCGGTGGCGCCCATAAGGATCACCTCCGGCTTGTACTTCTCGACCAGGGCGCACAGGCTCTTTTGGTAGGCCTCGGTGCGGTAGTGGCGCAGTACCGGCGCGTCCATGAGATAGACCTTCTCGGCGCCGTAGCCAAAGGCCTGGGCGCAGAGCTTCTCCACCCCCTCCCCCATAACCACGGCGCACAGCGGGCACTTCCGCGCCTGCGCCAGCTCCTTCCCTTTTCCCAAAAGTTCCCAGGAGACCTTGGCGGCCTCCCCCTCGGTCTGCTCGACGAAGACCCATACCCCGGAATAGGCGGCGAGCTTCTTCTTGAGCGCGGCCTCCTCGGCGTCCTCCTCGGTGGGCTCGCCGCCGGAGATTGCCGCGAGTTCCTGCAGGATACGCAGCTCTTCAGGGGTGAAGGCCATCTCCAGCGCCTGAACCGGGCAGACCTTGACGCACTTGACGCAGCCGATGCAACGGGAAGCGTCGATAATCGGCTCGCCCGCGTCGTTCATCTGGATCGCGTCTACCGGGCAGGCGCTCTGGCAGCGAGCCCCGCAGGCGATGCACTTGTTCTCCAGCAGCCTTGCCTTGCCGCGCGGTTTCTTGGGTGGTTTCACAGCATCGGTCATTGCTTTTCCCTTGGTAGTTTATTTAGAGAGCCAGAAGGTCCTTCTCCAGCATCTTGTCGATGAGCAACTGCGCCGCCCCTTCCGGGTCGTGCACCCCGTCCCCCAGCATCTCCCCCTTGGCCCGCTCGGGCGAGAAGATGCGGCTCACCCACGTGGGGGAGCCCTTGAGGCCGATGCTGTTCACGTCGAGCTGCAGCACCTTGTTGTCCCAGACCTCGACCTGAGCGTCGGCGGAGTCAAGGCGCATGGCGACGGTCGGGTAGCGCGGCCGGTTCAGCTCGCGCACCACGGTCAAAAGCACCGGCAGCGGCGCCTCCACGTGTTCGTGGCGCCCCTCGAGCTTCCGGCTCACCCGGATCTTCTTGCCGGAGATGTCGAGATCGTCGACCCTGTCCACCAGGGTGAGCTGGGAAAAATTGAGCCGGGTGGCGATGCCGGGGCCGACCTGGGCGGTGTCTCCGTCGATGGTCTGCTTGCCGCAGATCACCACCCCCACCTCCTCTTCCTGGGCGAGCTTCTCGATGGCCGCGGCCAGCACCTTGCTCGTGGCCAGCGTGTCGGCGCCGCCGAAGGTCCGGTCGGAGAGGAGCACGGCGCGGTCCACCCCCTGGGCGAGCGCCTTTCGCAAGGTCGCCTCCGCGTTGGGAGGGCCCATGGAGATGGCGGCCACGCGGCAGCCGAAACGGTCCTTGAAGCGGAGCGCCTGCTCCACGGCGTGGGTATCGTAGGGGTTGACGATGAAGGGGACACCCTCGCGGATCAGGGTGTTGGTGACGGGATCGATCTGTACCTGCGTTGTGTCGGGGACCTGCTTAACACATACCACTACGAGCATGGCGACCTCGGATAGTTTGATGCCTTCAAGTTACAAGGAGATTTGAGAAAAAAAGTTGACCTAGGTCAAGGAGCGGATGTTTACGGTAGGGTCCAGGGGGGGTAGCAGCGGCGCGGTGCCGGGACGCCCCCCAAACCCCTTGCTTTTTACGGGATGATCTTCTACCATCACGCGGAGCGCAAGGGGCGGAAACCGTCGCCCCCCCGACATCACTAAACACCCGGAACGGCGGGTGGAGATACATGTCCAACAGATATATCGAAAAAAACTTCCTCTACCTGCTGGCGCTGTCACTACTTGTTCACGTAGCGATATATCTTGTTATCATGATAATTCCGCCGGAACAACCCAAAACGCCACCGGAACCGACCATGGTCGATCTCACCGACCTGCCGGACCTGCCGCCCCAGCCCCAGTCCAAGGAGATGCCTGAACCGAAACCAGAGCTCAAGCGGTACTCCGAAAAATCCCAGCGTGTTGCCAAGGAGACGGCGCCCAAGGGGCGGGACGAGGTGGACCGGATGCTGCCGAAAACGAAGCCGCTGCCGCAGGTGAGCCGCCCGGCACCGACGCCGAGGCAACCGGAACTGCCCCAGACGGCGCAGCCGACCCAGGAACCGGCGCTCCCCGGCCAGGGAATCTTCAAACCCAAGACCGCCCAGCTTCCCGACCGCTCCAAGCTCTTTCCCAGTGCGACCCGCATGGCGCGCCTGGAGGAGAGCTACCGGGAGAAGTACCGCAGCGAGGTCGAGGAGGGGGATACCCGCTTCCTCAACACCGACGACATCCTCTTTGGCTCGTTTTTACGCCGCCTCGAGACCGCCATCTACGGCGTGTGGCACTACCCGCAGGCGGCCCTTCTGCGCGGCATCGAGGGGACGACGCCGGTGCGCATCACCTTCAACCGCAAGGGCGACATCGTCCGCGTCGACATGCTGGAAAGCTCGGGGAGCAAGATCCTCGACGACGAGGTGCTGCGCACCCTGAACGCCCTGGGGCCGATCGGCTCCTTCCCCAAGGGGTACACCGGCGAAACCTTCAAGCTGATCGCCTTCTTCCACTACGGCAGCGGCAGCGGCAGGCTGCACTAACAGCCCAGGCGCTGCCTCAAAAACACCTCGAAATCCCCGTTGAACTCGTCGCGCTTGAGCGCCATGTCCACCGTCGCCTTCAAAAAGCCGAGCTTGTCGCCGCAGTCGTGGCGAATACCGTCGAAACGGCAGCCGTAGATCGGTTCCTTGCGTGACAGCGTCTTGATGGCGTCCGTCAGCTGGATCTCCCCCCCCTTGCCCGGCTCCTGGTTCTCCAGGATCGGGAAGATCCCCGGGGTGAGGATGTAGCGCCCGATGATGGCCAGGTCCGAGGGGGCCTCAGCGACCGGCGGCTTCTCCACCAGGTCCAGCACCTCGAAGGCGCGCTTGGCGAGGTGGTTCGCCTTGACGCAGCCGTACGAGGAGATGGCCTCCATGGGGACCTGCTCCAGGGCGAGCACCGGCGAGCGGTAGGTTTCGTAGGTCTCAAGGAGCTGACTGAGACACGGTTGCTGGGCGTCGATGATGTCGTCGCCCAAGAGCACCGCGAATGGCTCGTCCCCCACGAAGTCCTTGGCGCAGAGGATGGCATGTCCCAGGCCCAGCGCCTCCTTCTGCCTCACGAAGAAGATGTTGGCCATCTCCGCGATCTGGCGCACCTGCTGCAGCTCGTGGTCCTTCCCCTTCTCGTAAAGCAGCGACTCCAGTTCGAAGGAAATGTCGAAATGGTCCTCGATCGCCCTCTTGCCGCGGCCGGTGACGAAGAGGATCTGTTCGATCCCGGAGGCTACCGCCTCCTCCACCACGTACTGCACCAGCGGCTTATCGATGAGCGGCAGCATCTCCTTGGGTGTCGATTTGGTAGCCGGCAGGAACCTGGTCCCCAAGCCCGCGACCGGAAAGACCGCCTTCTTAACGCGCATAGCGATACTCCTTGCTCACATAGAAGAAATAGTTGCAGCGGACCTGCACCCGCTATGTATCCCGCAACGCCGCTCCCCTTCCCCTTCGGAAAGGATGTGCCCGGCACGGGACCGTTCATCCTGTAGGGGCGAATAATCATTCGCCCGCCTTTGCTCCCCCTCCCCTTGCGGCAGATTGTGCCGAAACGGTCCGAGGTGCCACGAAGCGCCGCACCTGCCCCAGCGTCCCCCCCTTTGCGAAGGGGGGACAGAGGGGGGATTTGCTTTTAAGCCTTTTAAGCGCCTACATCCCTCTCTTGGCCGACTCCAGCGTGTTCTGCAGCAGCATGGTGATGGTCATCGGCCCCACGCCCCCCGGCACCGGGGTGATGGCCGAGGCGCGCTCGCTGGCGGCCGCGTACTCCACGTCGCCAACCAGCTTCTTCTCGCCCACGCGGTTCACACCGACGTCGATGACCACCGCCCCCTCCTTGATCCAGGCCCCCTTGATCATCTCGGGAACGCCCACCGCCGCGATCACCACGTCGGCCTGGGCCACCTTGCCGGCGAGATCGCGGGTCTTTGAGTGGCACAGGGTCACCGTGGCATTTTGCTGCAGGCACATGAAGGCGACCGGCTTGCCCACGATGTTGGAGCGCCCCACCACGACCACTTCCTTGCCGGAGAGCTCGACCCCCGCCTCCTTGAGCATCACCATCACGCCGTAGGGGGTGCAGGGCTGGAAGAGCGGCTTGCCGATGACCAGGCGTCCCACGTTGTAGGGATGGAAACCGTCGGCATCCTTGTCCGGCGAGATCGCCTCGAGGACGCGCTCGGTGTTGATCTGCTTGGGCAGCGGCAGCTGCACCAGGATACCGTGGATCTTGGGGTCCGCGTTCAGCTTCTCGATCAGGGCCAGCAACTCGTCCTCGGTCGTCTCGACCGGGAGCTTGTACTCGTCGGAGAAGATCCCCACATCAGCGCATGCCTTCTCCTTCATGGAGACGTAAACCTTGCTGGCCGGGTCCTCCCCCACCAGCACCACGGCCAGACCGGGGACGATCCCCTTCTCCTTGAGTCGAGCCGCCTCCGCGCTGATCTCTGCGCGGATCTTCGCCGCGATGGCCTTCCCGTCGATGATTTTCGCCATTAACGTGTACCCCTCTTTTCACTGGAATATGCAGGCGCGGTGCGGGCGCGCGGGCCCCACCGGCGTCAGGTTTTAAGCTGTCGATAATAAGTAAAGAGGAGGTTTTTGTAAAGGACTTTGCCCCGCCAACGGGACAAAAAAAGCCCCCCGCGAACGGGGGGCTGGTTGGTTTTCTGATCAGGAGGCCGAGGGGCAGCCGGCGCAGCTTCCGCCGGAGGGGCAGGCGGGAGCGGCCTTGGAGCTGCCGTAACCGTCGCCGTACCACCCTCCCCCTTTCAGCGAAAAGCCGGACTGGGAGATCAGCTTCTCGACCGGCCCGCCGCAGGCGGGGCACTCGGAAGCGGGCGCGTCGGAGAACTTCTGGCGCAACTCAAAGGTATTATTGCAGCTTTTGCACTGATACTCGTAAAGTGGCATTTTTTAACTACCTCCTAATAAACTGTGACACCGGCCATAAGACGGCTAAGGGCAGGATTAATATAAGGACCCGCCCCCGTCTTTGTCAAGGGGCAACCTGGAGACTCTGGGAAATGGCGAAGAGCAGGCGCGAGCGGTAGATGATACCGACCACCTTCTTGCCGTCCACCACCGGCACCCTCTGGAAGCGGTGGGTGAGAAAGAGTCGCGCCACGTCGCTGACGCTGGCGTCCTGGGTTACCGAGATGGGCTGGTGTTCCATGATGGCGGAGATGGGAAGATCCTTGATGCGGTCGCACAGGGAGCCGAAGAAGGCGGGATCGGATTTTCCTTCAGGAGCGCCGTCCATGATGGACGTGATGATGCTAAGAGGCGTCAGGATCCCCGCCAGCCCCCCCCGTTCGTTGACCACGATCAGGCCCGGCGCCGCGTTCAGGAAACTCTCGTCGCCGAAATTGCTCTTCATGATCCGGACCGCCTCTGCCACCGTGGTCTTGGTGGTGATGGACGGCACGTCCGTTACCATAATGTCTTTCGCCTTCATGGATGCTCCTTGTCTATTTTGAATAGCGGGTCGAGTTCATCCTGCTCCACCCCCTCCACCCTCACTACCTTGTGCCGGGATTTGGCCCCGGACTTGATGCTCACCTTGGATTTCGCGATCCCCAGGCTCTTGGCGATCAGTTCGACGCACTGCTTGTTGGCCGCGTCGTCCACCGGCGGCGACGTGAGCCGGACCCTGAGCTCCCCCTCCTTGGGGCCGCAGATCTCACTGCGCGAGGCGCGCGGTTGCACGTGCACCGTGAAGAGAAGCCCCTCCGCCGTCCGGGTGACCCTCACCGTCTCTTGGCTCATTATTTATCCAGGGCGAGCAGCTTGTAGTAGGTATCCAGGAGGTTCTTGAAGCCGCTCTCGAACTGGAGCTTGTCCCTTTTCAGCTCCTGGATCTGGTTGTTGAGTTGCACCAGCTTGTTCTCGGCGTCGGCGACGATGCGCTCCCCCTTCAACTCAGCCTCCGAGATCATGAGGTGCGCCTCCTTCTGGGCGTTGGCCTTCATCTCCTCGGTGATGCGCTGGGCCGCCAGCATGGTCTCGCGCAACTGCGCCTCGCGGGCCTCCATCTCGGCCATCTGGGTGGCGTTGCGGTTCAGGCGCTCCTTCAGGTCGTTGTTCTCCCTGATCAGCTCCTCCATCTCGCCCGCCACCTGTTGCAGGAAGCCGTCCACGTCCTCGGGGTCGAGACCGCCGAGCATCTTCCCCTTGAACTGCTGCTGCTGGATATCCATCGGCGTGATTTTCACAGGGTTCCCCCTCCTTTGAGCTGGGTACTCAAGATCATCAGGTAGGTGTAGGCGGTGTCGAAGACGATGATCTGCACCAGGTAGATGAGGGCGAACAGGACCAGTGGCGAGAGGTCGAGCATACCGGTGTCCGGCATGTAGCGGCGGATGCGCCGCAGGGCCGGCTCCGTCACGCGGTAGATGAAGTTGACGATGGGGTTGTAAGGGTCGGCGTTGATCCAGGAGATGATGACGCTGGCGAGCAGTATGTACTTGTAGACGGTTAAAAGACCACTGGCCAACTCGACGATCTTCGCAAGGGCCAAGAGGATGTTGGCAAGCAGGATCATTTTTCCCCCTCAGAGATTGGGTGGTTAAGCATGCCATGCTATACAGAAATCACGATGGTTTGTCAAGGGCGAGCGGGGTGGATAGAGAGTGGTAACTATTTGCAATAACGAAGACAATTCAGACTGAGCAACAAATTAAAGAGAGATTGAGCGGGTCGCTCCAATGAAGCTGGAAGATTACATTCGATTTTACATATTGACTAAAAGTTGGAGATGCTTTAAACAAGGTGCGACAGAAACGAATGGAAGCACCACCGTCGCTGGTGGGCGGCCCGGTCTTCAAAACCGGTGTGGGGGGTGAGAAACTTCCCAGGTGGGTTCGATTCCCATGTGCTTCCGCCATAATTAATAATAATTATAGCTAGATAGATGTGAAAACCTGGCAACTTTCACCAAAATTTTCACCATCGAGAAGAGAGAGGGCAAACAGTCCTCTCTTTTTTTGTGTTACGAAGTCTTCACCGAGATATTCCAGGATGGACATCACATCGTCTTCGAGCCCTTCCACATACTCTGCGCACGTCACATAAATCATTTTTTTTGCTGTTATGCCCCATAAGCCTGACCAGTCGGTTGGGGTCCATACGAGAGATGAAGGAACTCGGGACGCGTCTAATGGGATCGCTGATAAAGCACAGCAACGGAATGACGACGGTAGTAGTGGCTCACGCGCCTGAAGCCTTGCGACTCAACCAGTTGATCTAGTTCCTGGTGCGAGTATGTCTTGATGCAGTTCGGGCACCTCGTGCCGTGAGCGCAGCCGCTGCTGCACTGCGGCGCGGTAGCCCGGCACCTCACCTCCACCAGGAGGTAACCTTCCGGGCGCAGGTTGAGGACGATGTTCTTGAGATACCGGCTCTTCTCCGTGCCATCCGGGATGATATTCAACACGTAGCTGGAAAGCACGAGATCCACATCTAGCCTGCCATCTGTCAACTCATCCACATTGAGAACACCGGCCAACTTCTTGGCGCTCACCATCTTCATGATCCGCGCCACTTGCACCGGCAGGTCCGCGGCGTAGACCCTGAAACCCGCCTCGGCCATGAAGGCCGAATTGCGCAGGGTGCCTGCACCGTAATCGAGGACCGAGCGCACCTCTTTCTTCCTAAAAAACTCCAAGTACTTGCTGACACTGATTGCTGCTGTCGCCATATATGCTCCTGATACGGCGGTGACAGCGGATTATCCGGTCACGGCCGCGGCTTGAGGGAAAGGGTTTTCCTGATCTTAGGTGGAATCTCACGGGCACACGGGATAAGGGTGGAACAGTGCCCGCACGAACCGTAGTTCCAGGCGGCAAAGTGTTCCTTGTTGCCGTGGGTCTCGCAACGCCCCGGGATCTTGCCGGTACTGGTTATCGCTCCCGTCGGGCAGCGCCTGATGCAGGCGTCACAACTCCCGTCGAAAGCGTAAAGACAGTAGTGGTAGACGTCGGTGTAAGGGCGCGGCGTCGGGGTTAGCTTGAGGTCGGTGATGACGCTACAGAGGCGCCCGAGCGCCCCCTTTTCGGAGATAAAGTTCTGGTGCAGACCGAAGGTTCCCAGACCGGCGGCGAAAGCTGTGTGCCGCTCGGACCAGAAGGGACGCCAGTCGTCGGAATCGTAACGCGGGTCGATGTTGGGCGCGACCGCCCTCCCGCCGTGGCGCTCAACGAAACGGATCAGGGAGCGGCGCACCACGTTAAGGAACTTCGAGCCGTTCCATTTCCCGGAGGAAAATTCTATGGCCGAGAAGCGCTGATCCTTGGCGTAGTGCTCGGTGATGTGCCCGGTGAAGGGAAGAAAGACGCTGATGATGGAACGCGCACCGGGAAGCCACTCCTGCGGCAGCCGGTGCATGGGACCCACCACCTCCGGGTCCTGGAAGCGCTCGAACAGCGGATCTTCGACTGAGGCAACGCCAATCAGGGGGAGGTCCCAGATGGGTGGGTTTTCCCCTTCAGGGAGCGCGTTGCGGAAGTCCGTCCGCACCAACTGAGTCACATGGTTCAGCACTTCCTCAAGCACGATATCGTCGTCCCCCACCGCTTCCGCCGTGGACAGCGGTGCCGGATCGGGAAGGTAGAAGCCGGGATTTACCCCTTCGCGGCGAGCAGCATCCCGTGTCACCTGCTCCGGATTGGCGTACTGAGATCCCTTTACGACAGGGGGATGGTCGAATGGCTTGCGGAATCCAGGAGGGGAGCCCTTGGTGAGATCATAGGCCACCCAGATATAGAGCTGCTCGAAGACCTCATCCAAAAGCCGGGAGGCAAGTTCGACGGGGCTCTCCCCCTCTCCCAACTTGGTCGTCCCTGCTTCGGGGAAGATCTCCCCTTCGATGAAGTAGTACACCTCCTGCCGCAATGGCGCCGCGAAGTTGCGCAGGGTCGCGGTGCGGTCGCTGCTGCGTACCGCAAGCACCTTGCGGAAGTCGGGACGGTAGCCGCGATAGTTGACGCCTAGGATGTAATCGGTCAGTGCCTCCAGAACGGACTGCCGGTCCAGCTTCCGCGGATAGGGCTCGCCCCACTTGGGGATCTCGTTTTCAAACAGGGACTTGCTGGTGTCGTTGTTAGCGCTCATCGGTTGCCTCGTCAGCGTTTGCCGGTCCAGTGCAGCACGCGGCGCTGCACAAGGTCGAACAGTTCCATAATCAAGATGATGACCAGCGACATGAAGAGCATGCCGGCCAGCACCTTCGGGTAGTCGGAGAAATCCGCGTTGTACTGGATGAAGTGCCCCATGCCCGACTTGGCGCCGAACATCTCGGCGACGGTCAACAGGATGAAGCTGAAGACCAGCGCCATCCCGGCCCCGCTAAAGATCATCGGAAGGGCGCCGGGGAGGATGACTTTGCGATAAAGCCGGAAGCCGCCGAGCCCCAAGGTTCTGGCGTTTTCTATGTAGCGCTCCTCCAGATGAACCACGCCGTGGATAGTCCCCATCAGGATCGGCCAGAAAGCGCCTGCGAAGATGATGAAGGCGGAGGAGAGCCAGAAGGTCGGCAGCACCGCGATGGCGTACGGGATCAGCATGGTGGGCGGAATCGGGCTCACCCCGCGAAAGACCGGCATGAGCAGCCCGCGCAAAAAGTTCGAGGAGCCGACCACCAAGCCGCCGCCGACGCCCAGCGCCAGCGCCAGGAAGTAGCTCGGCACCAGCATCCCCATGGAGTTGCCAAAGCCCAGGACCAGTTTGGGCAGGGACTTGCCGAAGGCGGGCAGGATCTTCGAAAGACCGGGGAACAACACCGGCTCAAGCCAGCCCGACCAGTCGGTGGCTGCCTCGAAGAGCAGCACCAGCAGCAGGATTACCACCGCCGGGCCGCTGTATCGTTTGATCAGTTGTGCAACCATGATGATGCGCCTCAGTTCTGACGTTCGAAGCGTCTCTTCGCCTCGCGGTAGAACTTGTCCTTGGGATTGCGCCGCTGCAGTTCCTTCAAGGCGTCGCGGTAGAGATCCACGTTCACGTAGCGGTTCAGGTCGATATCCCCTTCCACGTAGTCGATGCTTTTCATGTCATGCCACATCCTGGTGACCCCTTTACGATTCGGGTCGGCATGGGTCTCCTGGTGCGGTTCCAGGGTGAACTCGCGGGCCATCTTGTCGTCGAGGTTCAGGTAGCGCTTGTTGACGTCAACGGCCAGCTCGGGCTTCTCGGTCTTGATCTTCTCGGCCTGCAGGATCGCCCTGAGGAAAGCGCGATAAGTCTCGGGATCCTCCTTCACCGCCTTCCCCTTGGCCACGATGCGGCAGCAGGGGTGCTGCGGGAAGAAGTAGTTGCTCCAGCCGACCACCACCACGCCCGACTCCTTGGCCTTCAACAGAATCGAGGAGGCGCCGATTCCGACGTCCGCTTTGCCCGCCTTCACGGCCTCCAGCACGGCTGCCGGATTCTTCAGTTCAATGATCTTTACATCCTTCTCGGGATCGAGACCGGCACGCTTCAAGGCGCCGCGCCAGACGATGTCCGCGGTGTAGATGCGCGGCGTGGCCACGGTCTTGCCGCGGAAGTCGCCGATGGTCTTGATCTTCTGCGCCTTCTCCGGGAGCGCGATCACCGGGTGACCGCCGGAGAGGTGCCCGCCGATGATGGAGAAGTCGCTCCCCTTTGAGATGAAGGTGAGCGGTCCGGCGGTGCCGAAGGAGATGCCGATGTCGATCTTGCCGCTGTTCAACGCGTTGAGCCCGTCGGAGGAGCTGGCGAACTGTACCAGTTCCACCTCGACGCCTTCCTTCTCGAACAGCTTCTGGTCCTGTGCCAAGAAGGTGAGCACGCTGCCCCCTCCCGGAGCGTAGCCGACTTTCAGCTTCGTCTTCGCAACGGCAGCGTCAGCCTGCGCCGATAATCCTAGGGCGGCAACGGCTAGCAACAGCAATCTTTTCCATGCAGATCTCATCTCGTGCTCCTTTTTCTGTGGGAAATAAAAAAGGCCAGGCGAGTCGGTGTCATCACCGTACTTGCCTGGCCTCCAGTGTCTCTGGTCAGCCACCACTATTGAACTGTGGGGGAAACCATAGCACCGGCTGCTGCTGGAGTCAATATAAAAATATCTAGTCTATAAGTTTTATAGTCTAGCCATCACTTGACAGCACTCAAAAGGAAAGTGCTTCCACGAAAACCTTGTCAAAGTCCTTGCAGTTGGCCAACTCCACGACCTGCACCTGCTCGACCAGATCGCTCATCTCCCGGCGCGAGACGGCGTTGAGGAGGAACGCTTCCCCTCCGCTTTTGGCGGTGTTGCCGACGAACCTGATCCGCCCGGAGGTGCCGGCCGGCAAGAGTCCGATGGTGGTCAGGCTGTCGGCGGTCAGATGGTAGCCGAAAGAGCCGGCGATCAGGACCCGCTGCAGTTCCGCTACTGGGACCGAGGCCTCGCGCAGCAGAAATTCCACCCCGGCCCGGATCGCCCCCTTGGCGAGCTGCACCTGGCGCACGTCCTTTTGGGTCAACCAGACTTTCTCGGTGAGCAGGAACGACGGCTTGCCATCCCGCTCCACCAGGCGCTCGGCCAGCTTCGGATGAATTGCGGCCGCGTCCGGCTTGACGAACTTGCCGTTTTTTCCCACCAGGCCGTGGGCCACAAGCTCGGCGACTATATCCATCAGGCCCGACCCGCAGATGCCGACAGCCTCCGCCCCGGCGATGGTCCTGATTTCCAGGGTGCCGTCTGGCTGGAAGCTGCAACGCTCGATCGCCCCCTCCCCTGCCCTCATGCCAAAGCGGATGTTCATACCCTCGAAGGCGGGGCCGGCGGCGGTGGAGGTGGCCCAAATCTTACCGTCGCGGCACAAAGCCATCTCGCCGTTAGTTCCGATATCCACGAACAGCACTGTTTCCGTGCTTTCGTGCAGGCGGACCGCCTGCAGGCCCGCCGTGATGTCGGCGCCGATGTAGCCTGAGATGATCGGCGGAAGGTAGATCAGCCCGCCGTGGGCGATATCTATTCCTGTTGCCTGCGCAGGGAGCCAGGCGGCGCAGGTGAGCGCAGAGGTGTAGGGATACCTGCCAAGCGGCGCCGGATCGACCCCGGCGGCCAAGTGCAACATGCAGGTGTTACCGCTGAAGATCACCTCGTAGATACGGTCCCGGCGTACTCCAGCCGTCCCCGCGACCTGGTCGATCAGGGCATTGATTTCGCCGATGACGCCACTTCGCAACTCCTCCAGCCCGCGCTCTTCCGACCCTATTTTAATGCGCGACAGCACGTCCTGGGCGTGGCGGCTTTGCGGGTTGAGGGACGAAGCGGCCGCCAGTTGAGTCCCGGTTGTCAGGTCCACCAGCGCGACCACGAGGGTGGTGGTGCCGATGTCGACCACTACGCCGAAGCTCTCGCCGGCGGTATCGCCCTCCTCTTCGGTCAGGAGTGCTCCGCCGCCCAGCACGCGCGTCACGCCCAGATCCGGCCGGTACTCCTTGACGATGTGCGGGGAGAGATCGACAGTGCAAGCCTCACCGTGGCTGGCGATCTTGAAATCACGCAGCGAAGGCCCCTCGGGAACCAGCACCGCGATGTTGCCGTGGACCTCGGCTGCGCAAGCAAGCACCTGCCCGCGGCTCCTTTCTCCCGCCGGAAGCCGGTGCGCTCCTTTTTCGACCACCTTGTCGAGGTTGTGGGAAGGCAGGGTCACCGCGCACTTGCCGCAGACCACCGCGCCGTTGCAGGGGGAATCGATGGTCACTCCGGCTGCACGGGCGGCCTCCAGGATGGTCGAGCCCTTGGAGACCGTGGCGTGTTTATCGTCGGGAAGAAATACAACCGTTACCATCCGCGCCCTCCGTCCTTCACCGTCTGGGTCATGGCCTGGATGTTCCTGATCGAGGAGGCGGTGCTCAGCCCGCAAGCGGGGGAGATGATGTCGATGCCGTCGCGCACGAGTCCCGCCGTATGGCGCGAGACCTTATCCGGCTCCCCGAGCTCCAGAAGGAAGGTGCTCAGGTTCCCCATGGTGGTGAGCTGCGGGTATTCCTCTTTCAGGAGCTTCAGGTTCACGAAGGCGTCGGTGCTGATGGCGTCGCTGTGCAGTTGAGGAATGGAGGGCTTGACCGCCTTCATCTCGCCGCAGATGTGCACCAGGACCGGGACGCCGGTGGCGTGAATGCCGTCGATGACCTTGTTCAGGTAGGTGACGGCGTACTCCTGGAACAGGCGCGGCCCGAGAATCTCGCCGGTGGCGGTCGGGTCGCCGATGCAGATGGCGCTGGCGCCGCCGTCGACCAGCAGGCGGGCGAACGAGATGAGGAAGTCGCTCACGTAGTCGAGCACGCGGTGGGAATCTTCCCGTTTTTTATGCAGCTCCTTCAGAAAGATCATGGGGTCGACGATCGAGGCTGCGGTGCTGACCGGGCCGGTGATGCTGCCAATGACAGGCACGTCGGGGTTGGAGCGACTCAAGAGCAAGGCCGCCTCGGCAACCTGACCGATACGTCCTGAGTCGAGCATCCTGTCTATGTCGCGAAACTGCACCTGGGCATTCGAGACGAAAGGCTCACGCGCGATCTTGGGTTCGCAGGCCAGGGTGCCGAAGTCGATCTCGCTGCCGAGCACTTCGGCCTCCACGGTCATGCAGAACGGGATGCCGAAGTTCTCGAAGCCGGTGTCGTGGTTGACGTCGGTGGCAAGTTCGGCCATCAGGTCGGACCGGAAGTGCCCTTCCGGCAGGGTGTGCCCGGTGCGGTTCATGACATCGACGATGGCGGCATTCATCATGCCGCCGGTGCAGACGACCGGCGGCCGGTCGACCTTCTTTTTACCTAGCGTGTCGAGCAACCGCTCTTTGGGGCTGAGGCTCATGGTTTTACTCCTGTGTCAGGTAGTACATCCCACCAGGTCCCCGCCCCCGGAGGGGGAGGGTCAGGGAGGGGGCGCGCAGCGGCTATTGCAAACAGCCCCCCTCCCGACCTCCCCCCTCCGGGGGGAGGAGTCGCGGACGCAAAAGTTGAGATGTCAGTTTTTTACCGGCCAGCCCGCCTCGCGCACCGTGTCCAGCATGGCGTGGATGTTGGCGAAGGGGGTTTCCGTGGGGAGGCTGCAGCCCGAGGCTACGATGAACCCCTTGGGGCTGTCCTTCGCCTGGGCGAGGCACGAGAGCGTCGCCCGGCGTACCGCGTCAGGAATCCCCTGCAGCATGACCTCGGAGGGATGCACGTTCCCCATCAGGCGCACCCGGTCGCCGACCGCGATCCGCGCCTCGCCGAGGTCGGCATCGTTGTCGATACTCAGGCAATCGGCACCCGCCTCTACCATCGCCTCCCATATGCCGGAGGTCTTGCCGCAGATGTGCAGCGTGACCTTCCTGTCGCGCCCGTGGACATAGTCGATGAGCCGCTTCAGGTACGGGAACGAGAATTCTCTGAACTGGCGCGGGCTGATCACGGACATGGAGGACATGGCATCGGTGAGGCTCGGCGTGCAGCCGGCGTCGATGATGGCGCCGGCATAGGCGATGTTGGTCTGCAGCGAAATCTCGCACAGGTGGTGCACCATCTCGGGTGAGCGCATCATGAGACGCGCCAGCTTGTCGGCTCCCACCAGGAAGGAAGCGTTGGTGAAGGGGCAGGTTACCGCGCCGGTCACCGCCACCTCGTGCCCCACTTGATCCACCGCACGGCGCATCGCCTCCAGGTGCTGCGGCAACTGCCCGTCGCGTTGAGGATCCGCGGGACGCAGGCGATCCAGTTCCGCCAAGTCGGTGATGGCCGGGGCGGCCAGAAAGGCCGTCTCGTCCTCCGGGTAGCTCACCTTGGCCCCCATCGCCTCCGCCTGGGTGTAGAGGTCGGTAAAGATCCTGATGATGTCGTAGCCGAAGAGCCGGTAGGCTGCTACCTGTGCCTGTGCGATCAACGCACCGTTGCCACGGAAGTCCCCGACCTTCACGCCGATCACCCGCGCCGCCGTGTTCCCCACAATGGGAACGCAGGGGAGCCGGTCGATGGGCGCGCCGGCGCCGTAGGCCGCCAGGCGCTCAAGCGGTGTCATCTGGTCACGGCTCATCAGGCAGCCGCCTCCGCGGGGGCCACCAGCGCCCTGGCCAGGCGGATCGCGTCCGCGGCGTTCACCGCATAGCCGTCCGCGCCGATCCGATCGGCGAACCCCTGCGAGATGGGACCGCCGCCGACGATGACCTTGAAGCGGTCCCGGATCCCCTCCTCGCTAAGCTGACGAACCACGGCGCCCATGCCGTCCATGGTGGTGGTCATCAGGGTGGAGAGGGCGATGATGTTGGCGCCGATCTCCTTGGCCGTTTCCACGAACCGGGCCGGCGGGATGTCGCGCCCGAGGTCGGTGACATCGAAGCCGGAGGTCTCCAGCATGATCTTCACCAGGTTCTTGCCGATGTCATGGGTGTCCCCCTCCACCACGCCGATCACCACCTTATGCTTCTCGGCGGCGCCATCACTGCGAAGGTGCGGTTTGAGTACGTCCATCCCGGCGTACATGGCGTCCGAACACATGAGGAGCTCAGGGATGAAATACTCCTCCTCGTCGAAGAATTGCCCGGCCCGCTCCATCCCGGCTGAAAGCCCCTTTTCGATGGCCTGGTAGGCGTCGATGCCGCGCTCGACCACCTCGTTGGCGGCAGCAATCGCCTCGTCCTCGTCCATATCCACGACCGCGTCGGAGAGCCGCTTGAACAGCTCATTGTCGATCTGACCCATTGTCTTTCCTCCTTTACCTGTTCGCCACTATCTGCCCGAAGACATCCTCGGCGAGCCTCAAGCCACCACGGAAACCGGTGTAGCCGCGATCCAGCACGGCGCGATTCGCCACCGGGAAGGAGACCGAGAGGTGCGGCGCTCCGATCTGCAGCGCGAGTTCGCGATCAAGCGAGCTGCCCACCACGAAGGCGGGGCTGAAGGCGTTGTAGTATTTCTGCCCGGCGGCCCGGGGCCAGACCTGGTTCAAGTGCCCGAGGACCTGGGAAGCGTCGGACTCGAAGACTACGTTGGTGCTGAATCCGGAGGCCAGCTGCTCAACTCGGGCCGCAATCGCCGGCTGGCCGTTTTCGTGAATTCTGTCGGTCACCACGGTGAGGACGGGGAGCCAGCCGAGGTCGTCCGCAAGAAAGCGCGTTAGTGCCACGGCGTAGTTGGCATCGCCGACGACCACGGCGTAACGCTGCAGGTCGAGGTCGTTGTAACAGTCAGTGAGCGGCTCCAGGATCTGGTAGTAGTGCCGCTTTTCCCTATCAATCACCCGCTGCACCAATTCCGAGTCCAGTTCCAGCGCGGCACCAACCTGGCGCAGGAACGCTTCGGAAGCGGAAACCCCGATAGGGAGCGAGGTAGTGACGAATGGGGTGCCGTGCTTCTCCTTGAAAAGCGCGGCGGCGCCCTGGCCGTAGAGATCAGAGAGCACGATGTTGAGTTGCGCCGAGCCCGCTTCCCTGATCCCCTCCAGCGTATCAGTAGGGGTGAAGAAGGAGTTGACCTCCAGGCCGAGCAACTCCAGGAGGTGACGGGCCCCTTCCAGGTTGCCGCGCCAGAACGGGTCCATGTACGGCACCACGCCCCAGAGGTTCACCCGTCCCTTCACCTTTGCCAGCCCCTTGTCCAGGTAGTCCTTGACCAGTGCCTGCAGTACCAGGTCGTACCCCCAGTAGGAGTCGCCGCGGAAGCCGCCGGTGACCGCACCGATGATGGGAGCTCCCTCCTCACGGAAATCGTTCACCACTGCGAAGATGTCGTCGCCGATTACCTCGGGGACGCAGCCGGTCAGGACCACGTAAAGGCCGCCCTGCATCACCTTGAGGGTGGAGGTTATCTGCTCGCGCAGGCGGTCCTCGCCGCCGAAGACAACCTCCGTTTCCTGGACGTTGGAGCTTGGGACGGTGAGCCCGCCGCAATACCCCCCGACCTGGAGGCCACTGCCGCCGTTCTGGGTCCAGGCAAAGTTGCCTGCGCATCCCGAGGCCGAGTGCAGAATCGGAATGCCACCCGGCAGCGCGGTCACCGTGGCCGCCGCCCCGCCCAGGGAGCAGAGATAGCGGGCCCTCTCTACGAAATTCTCACTCATTGACGCTCCTCCCGCGGGTGTTGAGATAGGAAAACGGCTCGGCCTGGTACCACGAATCGGCGTACGGGAGCCTCAGGTTCTCGGCCAGGTTCCGGTTGTAGGCCGGGTTCAAGAGCTGGCGGTGCAGGCGACGCGCAAGTTCGTAGACGCCGCGGTAGCCGATGTAGGCGAGCCCCGTGTTGTAGATGACGTGGGTGGGGATGCCGAGCTTCGAGGCGGTCATGTTGCCGTTGGCGTGCCCGAGGAAGAGGTCCGGCTTCAGCCGGTTCAAAAGGTTCGCCTCCTCGAAGGGCTGCACGTTGGCGATGTCCACCACGTAATCGGTCTTCGCCTCGCGGGCGAGCTTCTCGTACTCCACCTCGGCGAAATGGTCGTGGTGGAACGACCGGATGCCGACCACCTCGAGGCCGACCTCCTGGAGCAGGCGCGCGGTCGCCAGGGCGCGGAATTCTCCCGCACTCACGAAGACTTTTTTCCCCTGGAAGAGCGGCCTGAACTCTTCGAGGGCTTCTTTCAATTCCGCCTCCTCGGCGGCAATGAGACGCTCGGCCTGCTCCTCAAAGCCGAAGCGCGCCGCCACGTCACGAAGCCAGAGGCTGGTGTTCTCAATGCCGATGGGCATGTGCTTGATGATGGAGGGGACGTTGAAGCGCTCCTCCAGGTAGCCCAGGAAATAGTCGTCGTGGGTTGGGCAGGTGCTGATGGAAAGCGCGGCGCGGGTCGCCTTCACGAACGAATCGGGGTGGGCAAAGACCGGGAAGACGTTCACCTCCAACCCGAGACTCACCAGCAGCCGCTCCAGTTCCTGCTCATCGACGCGCCCCATGGAGGAGACGTTCATGAGGTTCACGGTGCGCGCCAGGCGCTCCTGCTCGCGGAGCACCTCCAGCTCGTCCTGCGGCGTGTGCTCCGTCACCCCCTTTTCTTCCAGGAGGTTGCGGCCGATGGTGTGGTAGACCGCGTCGTAGGCGGTGGCCCAGATCTTGGTCTTGAACCCCTCGCAGTGTACCGGGAGGAGCTTGGCGCTCACCTGCGGCTGCAGCCTCTGCGCGACGCCGTCGATGTCGTCGCCGATGATCCCGGGGACGCACCCCGCCACGATGGTGATACTGGCCGGGCGGTAACGCCGGTCCGCCTCGATGATGGCGCGCTCCAGTTTGTCCTCGCCGCCACTGATGACGTCGGTTTCGTCCAGCGCCGTGGAAAGCCAGATGCCGTCCTGCGCCTTCCCCCTGCGCGCGTTACTCCCCATGCGGACGTTGGCGTTTTGCGAGTGGGTGCAGGAGCCGCAGCCAACCGCGCTGTGCAACAGCACGACATTGTCCGGCAGCGAGTTCAGCATGGCGAGGGCCGGAAGCAGGAGGCAGATAGTCCCCTGGGTGAAGCCGCGCTCGCCGTCGTCGATCAGACAGCTCTTGCCCCCCTTCCCTTTCCGGGCCAGGCCGCAGATGCTGTCCTGGTGGGCTATCACCGTGTTCAAACGGTCCTCGCGCTTGGGCGGGACCTTGTTGTCGAAATAACTCATGGATCCTCCATTTCTGCAGTGAAGCGGGCGCGGCGCAGGCAAGTCTCAGCGCAGCTTCCCGTCGAAGAGCTTCTTGTAGTAGGTCCCGCCGGTATAAAGCGCGCCCACGGGGTTGTGCGCCAGCACCCGGTCCTTCACCACCAGGTAGGTGACCGGCGCCTGCGAGTACTTGATGAAGAGCGAGTCGTGCCCGACGCAGAGCCCCACCACCACGTTCAGTTCGGTGCCCTGCTTCGCCAATAGCCGCGCCTGCAGCACCGGGTTGCACATGGACTCGTGGGCATCGGGATCGATCTTGTGCTCCTTCGGGATGCCGGTCTCGGTCTTTTCCACCGCACCGACCTTGCACAGCACGCTGTAGGACGCGATCCCCTGCGACTCGAGGAATTTAGCGAAGGTGCGTGCCTCGGCGGCCAGGCCGACGCAGCTTGCGATCCCGATTTTGGTGACGCCGGCGCGGCGGGCGAAGGCGGCGATTTCCTCGACCCGGGTCAGTTGGCCGTAATAGGTCCCCTCCACCTCGGCGGCGGAGCAGGAGATCTTCGACACCAGCGGGTCGTTCTTGTAGAGGTCCACCGCCTCGGCCAGCTCCTCCTGGTCGAGCCCCACGGTGAGGCAACCCGTGGGAAAGCTCGCATTCAGCTTGTAGCAGTTGAGGGTGCCGCAGTCGCTGCAGCTTTTGACCCCGTTCTTCTTACTCATGTTTGCAACTCCTTGAAAGAATCAGTTGCGCCAGCGCAGCAGGCGGCGCTCCAGGCGTTCGGTGCCCCAGGTGATGACGGTAACCACGATGCTGATGAAGATAATGCCGACCACCACCCGCTGGTAATCCGCGAAGTCCGCGAAGTTCTTCACGTACCAGCCGATGCCCGAGTTGGCGCCGATAAGCTCCGCCGCGGTCAGAAGCACCAGTGCGAAAACGAGGCCCAGGGTCGCGCCGGTGCAGATCGAGGGCATGGCGCCGGGGAGGATCACCCTGAAGAGCAGGGTCCGCTCGGAAAGGCTCAGCACCCGGGCCGAGTCGAGCAGTCCCTTGTGGATGTTGAAGACCCCGTTCACGGTGTTGATGAACACCGGCCAGAAGGCACCGATGAAGATCACGAAGATCGATGCCGCCCTAAAGCTCGGCAAAAGCGCTATCGCGTACGGGATGTACACGATGGGCGGGATCGGGCCGAGCACCTTGGTAAAGGGGTGCAGCGCGTTGAAAAGCCGCACGCGCCAGCCGACCAGGAGTCCCAGGGGGATCGCGGTGGCGAGCGCGATCAGGTAGCCGCTCACCAGCAGGATCAGGGAGTTGACCAGCCCCTTCAGCATGTCGGGGAGCTCGCTCACGAACAGGCGCAACACCGGCTCCGGTTTGGGGAAGAGCATCTTGTCCAGAAGCACGAACCTGGTGGTGCAGAGGTGCCAGGCCAGGAGTATGCCGAAGACGATGGCGGCGACGTCACCGGCGCCCGCCAGACCCTTGCCGCCGCGGCCAAGGCTTACGCGCACCAGGTAGGCAAGCTCCACCGCTGCGGTCAGCGCCAGCAGGTACGCCGGGTATTCCTCCCCCGGCACCGGCCAGAACAGTTCCGCGAGAAGCAGGACGAAGACGATGCTCGCCGGGGAAAGGATCAGGCGTTTGGCGATACTGACCCGCTCGACGCGGGCTCCCGCTGATAGGACGGCTTCCATGGCGACCTCAGTGTTTCTTGATGTGCAGCGTCGGGTCCCCGTCGCGGAAATCCCGGTCCAGGCTGGCCCAGAGCTTCTCCTTGGGCTCGCGCCTGGAGAGATCCGTCAGGGCCTGCGCGTAAAGGGTGGTGTTGATGTGCGGCTCGATGGCTTCCTTCGACTTGATGTAATCGGCTTTCTTCATGAAGTCCCAGAACTGCACCACGCTCGGCTTGTGCGGGTCCGGACTCACCAGCAGGTGGCCGCCGTAGATGTCCTTGTTCAGGTCCGCCTTGTCGATCTGGACGTACTTGGCCACGATGTCGACCGTTTCCTTGTGGTTACCCTGGTAGAAACGGTATGCCTTCAAAAGGGCGACCATGAATTTCTCGAAATCGGCCTGGCGTGCCTTCACCGTGGAAGTGAGCGCCACCTGGCGGCAGCAGGTGTGCGACTTGATGACGTCGCCGGAGTACTTCACCACTGCAAGCCCCTGCTTCTCCGCCATGGTGTAGTAGGGAATCCAGGTGAGACCCGCATCGACCGCTCCCTTTTTCACCGCCTCCAGCACCGCAGCGGGCGAATCGAACTCCTTGATGGTGAGGTCCTTGCGCCAGTCAAGGCCGGCCTCGTGCAGCGCCGCCCGAAAGACGACGTCGCCGGTAGCGAGACGGATGGCACCGATGGTGGCGCCGCGGTAGTTCTTCAGGTCCTTGAAGCGTGCGGCGTTCTCGGGCTTGGCGATCAGGGCGTGCCCTTCCCCCATCTGTCCGCCGAAGATGGTGAAGTCGGCGCCGTTGGCGATGAAGGATAAGGGCGCCGAGGTGCCGAAAGAGCCGATGTCGAGCTTGCCGCTCTTGATGGCGGTCAGTCCCTCGCCGGAGTTGGTGAAGCGGAACAGTTCCACGTCAAGCCCTTCCTGCTGGAAGAACCCTTTTTCCTTGGCTACGAAATAGAGGAGGTGCCCCGAGGTGGGGAGATGCCCCACCTTGAGCTTGTGCAGCTCTGCCGCCCCCGCGGTCACAGCACCCAGCGCGAGCAGCGCCAGGGATAGGATGATGGTAAAGATGCGTTTCATGGTTTGGCTCCTTGTGCGCCGGCAGGCGCCGATCAGTTGTTCTTTTTGTAGAAGGCCAGCATCTGCTGGTACACCTTGTCCTTGGGCTCACGCTTCACGATCGAGTCGAGCGCCTGTTTGTACAGGGCCGTGTTGATGTGCTGGTCGATCGGGTAGTCCTGCGTGATGTAGCCCGCGTCCCTGATGTGCTGCCAGAAATCGAGGATTCCCTTCCTGAGGGGATCGGGGTTCGATTCCGCAACCCGTTTCACGTAGGTCTCGTTGCGGATGATGTCCTCGTCGATCTTCAGCGCACGGGTGTAGATCTTCACCGTCTCGTCCGGGTTGGTCTTGTAGAAGCGGTAGGCGCGGATCAGCGCGGCCAGGAAGCGCCTGTAGGTATCGGGGTTCGCCTTCACCTGTGCGGTTGGGGCGACGATGCGGCAGCAGGTGTAATCGGGGTAGAAATCCTCGATGTAGTGGGCGACCTTCAGACCGTGGTTCTTCTCCGCCAGCGAGAAGTGCGGCGGGAACACGAGGCCGGCGTCGACCGCCCCTTTCTTGACCGCCTCGACCACTGCCGCGACGCTGCCGAACTCGACGAAGTTGACGTCCTTCTTGTAGTCGATGCCTGCTTTTTTGAGGGCGCCCTTGAAGATGACGTCGCCGGTGGAGAGCTTGACCAGGCCGATCTTCTTCCCCTTGTAGACCTTCAGGTCCTTGCCGGAGAGTTCGGCGAGCCGCTCGGGACGGGTGATGATCGCCTGCCCGCCGATCATCATGCCACCGATGAAGGTGAACTCGCTCCCCTTGCTGATGAAGACCAGGGGGGCCGTGGTGCCGAAGGTGCCGACGTCGAGCTTGTCCGCCTTGAGTGCCGCCATTCCCTCGGCGGCACTGCCGAACTGATACAGGTCAACGTCAACCCCCTCGTCTTTGAAGAACCCTTTTTCCTTGGCTACGAAATAGAGCCCGTGGGCCGGCTCCGGCACGTACCCCACCCTCAGCTTGGGCAGAGTGGCGCCGTAGGCGCTGCCGGCCAGCAGGGCGATCATGAGAACCAGTGCGAAAATCCGTTTCATTGAGAACCTCCTTTATCGTTGCGTTTCTTTTTGCCGGTGGGGCAGCAGTCGGGGGGACAGACCGCCTTGTCAGCTAATTTCTTCAATACGGGGTCAGGCTCCCCTTCCCCGTCTCTCAGGTCATGGAGAGCGTCACAGTAAATCTCGTCGTAGATGTGGTCGGCGAGGAAGCTCCGCGCCATGCTGGGTGCCTGCAGGTCCAGCCGTTTCCAGATATCTGCCAGCCGATAGTAATCGGGATCGGGATCGAAGCGGAAATCCCGCCCTTTAGTGGGGCGTTGGTGGGCAATGCTGTTCCAGGCCCGGGCGGGGTGGTTGTGCAGCAGCAGGTCCGCCTTGATCAGCGCGCTGACAAGTTTGGCCAGCGTCTCCTTGCCAGGCGCCCCGGGCAGGTCCGGCAGGCTCACCACGACGCCGCGGTCCTCGCGCTCCAGGCGGGCCGAAGCATCGACCTCATCCAGAAGCGACCCGGTGCGGTCGGTACCGCCTCCGGCGATGATTCGTAGCTGGTGCCCCTTGGCTATCGCCTTCAAGGTCTCCCCTACCGCAAAGGCCCCGACATCCACCTTCCCGGCAGCCAGTGAGGCGAGGCCGCTGGCGCTGTCGTTGAAGCGAACCAGCTTGACTTCGAGTCCCTCTTCCTTGAACAGGGACCCGGCATCGGCGAGCAGGACCAAAGCGCTGCCGGGGTCATCGAGGAACCCCAGCCTGATCGCCGCAGCGGCCCGGGCGGAATCCGGCTTGACGCCGACGGCGAGCAGCGCAAGCGATACGATCAGCAAGAGGTAACCCAGGCACCGCATGCTCAGATCGCCTCCCCGGCGCTTTGCACCGTTCGGCCGCCGTCCAGTTCCTGGAGCACGTCAGCATTTAGTTCCCGGATCAGCTGGTCCCGCAGCGTGGTAAAGGCGGGGTTGCTGTAGAGGTCTTGGCGCTGGCGGGGGCGAGGGATGTTCACCTCGAAGACGCCCCGCACCGATCCGGGATTGAGCCCCATGACCACCACGCGGTTCGCGAGCAGGATCGCCTCCTCCACGTCGTGGGTGACGAAGAAGACGGTCTTGCGCTCCTGCGAGTTGTGCTGCCAAAGCTGCAAGAGCAGGTCCTGCAAGCGCGCGCGGGTGATGGCATCCAGCGCCCCGAAGGGCTCATCCATGAGAAGGACAGGCGAGTTGATCGCGAAGGCGCGGGCGATGGCGGCCCTCTGGCGCATGCCGCCTGAAAGGGCCCCCGGGAGCTTGTGGAACACGTCGTTCAAGCCGACCATCTCGAGGTAGTCCTGTGCCGTCGCAGCTTGCTCGACCTTGCTCTTGCCGGGAAAGGCCTGGTTCAGTGCCAGGACCACGTTCTGTCCCGTGGTCATCCAGGGGAACAGGCTGTAGTCCTGGAATACAACGCCGCGGTCGAGGCCGGGGCCGGTGATAGGCGTCCCGTCCAGCGTGACGCGGCCGGACGTTGGTAATCCCAAACCCGCCAGCAGCCTCAGCAGCGTGCTTTTGCCGCATCCGGAAGGACCCAGGAGGCAGACGAACTCTCCCGCTTGGGCGGTAAGGTTGATTTCCTCCAGTACGGTTTGGCTGCCATAGGAAAAACTGACGTTCTGTATCGCTATCTCGTGCATGGTGAATCCCCGGTCTTGAAGTGTGACTTCTGCTGGTTATGCGTCCTGAAAGAGCGCGGTGGAGAGGTAGCGCTCGCCGGTGTCCGGAAGCACCACCACGATGAGTTTCCCCTTGTTCTCCGGACGCCTGGCCACCTGGCGCGCGGCGAAGGCGGCCGCACCGGCCGAGATCCCGACCAGCAGCCCCTCTTCCCTGGCCAAGCTGCGCGCCGTCTCGAATGCCTCCTCGTTCTTCACCTTGTAGATCTCGTCGTACACGTCCGTGTTCAGAACTGACGGCACGAAGCCGGCACCGATCCCCTGGAGCTTGTGGGGAGCCGGGGTGCCGCCGGAAAGGACTGGCGAGTCGAGCGGCTCGACGGCCACCACCTTGATGGCGGGATTGCGCTCTTTCAGCACCTCGCCCACGCCGGTTATGGTCCCGCCCGTCCCGACGCCGGCGACCACGATATCCACCTTGCCGGCGGTGTCCTCCCAGATCTCCTCGGCCGTGGTGGCGCGATGGATGGCCGGGTTGGCGCCGTTGTTGAACTGCTGCGGCACAAATGAGTTGGGGGTCGCCGCGGCGAGTTCGGTCGCCTTCTCGATGGCGCCTTTCATCCCCTTGGCACCCGGCGTCAGGACCAGTTCTGCGCCGTAGGCCTTCAAGAGGTTACGGCGCTCGATGCTCATGGTGTCGGGCATGGTGAGGATGAGGCGATACCCCTTGGCCGCCGCCACGAAGGCTAACGCAATGCCGGTGTTGCCGCTGGTCGGCTCGATGATCACGGTGTCCTTGTTGACCAGCCCCTGCTCCTCGGCAGCCTTGATCATGGCGAAGCCAATGCGGTCCTTTACCGAGCCGCCCGGGTTGAAGGACTCGAGCTTGGCGACCAGGTCCGCGTTGCCGCCGGACTGGCGAGCGGAAAGGCGCAGCAAGGGAGTTCTCCCGATGAGATCGGTGATACTGTTGGCGATTTTGGACATGAACTGCCTCCTTAAGATTTGATGGCTCTGTGAATGAGCTTCGATTTTTGCAGGACCTGCAGGGCTTCTCCCACCGGGAGTTCCAGCACGAAGGGGAAGATACGCCGCGCCAGCAGAACGTCCATGGCGGTTACTCCGATACGGGCAACGGCCACCCCCCTGCAGTCGGATATGACCTCGGCGGTCTGCTCCAACATCCCGTCAGCGTGCTCCTGGCCCGCACAGGCAGGGATGTTGTCGCGGTCCTCCAGGTGCTCCCAGCCACCGTCGGTGAGACGGTAGATGCTGAAGCGGGTGGCCCGGCCGAAGTGCTGGTCCACCACTATCCCGTCACTGCTGGCCAAAGCAACTCTCAACTCCACGCAGCACCTCCGACTGTTTTTGTAGCCGTCCAAAGTTTCCCCCCTCCCATTCCCCCCTCCCATTCCCCCCTCCCAGCCTCCCCCCTCCAGGGGGAGGGGGTACCTGCCAAGTGTCGCCCCAGCGGGGGGAGGGGCCGAGATACCTGTCAAGCGTCCCCGCCCCCGGAGGGGGAGGGACAGGGAGGGGGGCTTTAGGCGGGGGCGATGTTCCGCGTGCGCCCCAAAACGAAAAAAGGCCAAGGTAGCGCCTCCCGCGAGGGAATCACTTACCTTGGCCTCCAGTTTGTCTGGTCAACCAGTTCTTATGATGATGAAGCTCTGGGAGCCCCACCGTTACTGTTGGCGCCGATCATAGCGCCTGCGCCTGAACAAGTCAAGCAATTTTCTATTTAGCCTACAATTTTTATAGAGTGTTGCTAAATCTGGTAATCCTCGACGAAGACACGCATCTTGCGCGGCCTGGCGTAGACCTGCTCCCCTACCTGCAACTGGAGCCGGTCCGCCTCGTCACGCGGCAGCTCCGCCTCGATGGTTCGGTCGCTGCAGGAGAGCGCAAGATCTACGCGTACCAGAGGCCCAACGGAGAGAAGGTAGCGCACCTCCGCCCTGATGGCGCCGTCGGCCGATTCCCGTCCGATGGCGATGTCGTGCGACCGAACGTACCCTATTGCCGGAGCGTCATTTGCCGAGGCGTTCTCAGGCGAGGAAAGATTGATACCCGCCATCTGGGCGGTTCCTTCGTGGACCCTGCCGTGGAAGAGGTTCACGCTGCCCAAAAAGTCGTAGACGAAGGGGGTGGCCGGGCGATCGTAGACTTCGGACGGCGTCCCTTCCTGCTCGATGCGCCCCTGGTTCATGACAACGATCCGGTCGGCAACCTCGAGCGCCTCCTCCTGGTCATGGGTCACGAAGACGCTGGTGACGTGGATTTCGTCGTGCAGGCGCCTGAGCCAGCGGCGCAACTCCAGCCTCACCTTGGCATCCAGCGCGCCGAACGGCTCGTCCAGCAAGAGAACCTGCGGCTCGACGGCGAGGGCCCGGGCCAGGGCCACACGCTGCCGCTGCCCACCCGAAAGCTGTGCCGGGTAGCGGTCGGCAAGGTTTTCCAGCTGGATCAGCTTGAGCAGGTTGTGCACCTTGTCCCGGATTTCCTGCTTGCCGGGGCGGCTCTTCTTGGGCTTCACGGTGAGACCGAAAGCGATGTTTTCGAAAACGGTCATGTGCCGGAACAGGGCGTAGTGCTGGAAGACGAACCCCACCTGGCGCTCCTGGACCTGGCGCTTGGTGGCCTCCTCGCCGTCGAAGAGGATCCTGCCGCTGTCCGGGCTCTCCAGCCCGGCGATGATGCGCAAAAGCGAAGTCTTCCCGGAGCCCGAGGGGCCGAGCAACGCCACCAGCTCCCCGGAGGGGACCTTGAGGCTCACATCCTTCAGTGCGGCAAAGGTGCCGAATGATTTGCTTACCGCTTCGATCTCGATGCTCATGGGATTACCTTTCTGTCTCTGCTGCTGTGATCGTCTGCTGCATCTTCCATTCGGCCACCGTCTTCACCGCGAGGGTCACCAAGGCCAACAGTGCCAAGAGTGAAGCGACCGCGAAGGCGGCAGCGTAACTGTATTCGTTGTAGAGGATCTCCACCTGGAGCGGAATGGTGTTAGTGGAGCCACGCACGTGGCCGGAAACGACCGAGACCGCGCCGAACTCCCCCATCGCCCTCGCGTTGCAGAGGATCACGCCGTAGAGGATGCCCCACTTGATGTTGGGAAAGGTGACCCGAAAGAAGGTCTGCAGCCCGTTGGCGCCAAGGGTCAGCGCAGCTTCCTCCTCCTCGCGCCCCTGCGACTCCATGAGCGGGATCAACTCACGCGCGATGAACGGGAAGGTGACGAAGATGGTGGCGAGAATGATCCCCGGGACAGCGAAAATGATCTTGATGTCGTGCGCCTGGAGCCACGGGCCGAGCCACCCCTGCAAACCGAAGATCAGCACGTAGATGAGGCCCGAGACCACCGGGGATACCGAGAACGGCAGGTCGATCAGCGTGATCAGGAAGCTCTTGCCGGGAAAGCTGAACTTGGCGATGGCCCAGGCCGCGACGATGCCGAAGAAGAGGTTTAAAGGTACGCAAACCGCGGCGGTGATCAGGGTGAGCCGGATGGCTGAGATGGTATCCGGCTCCTTGAGCGCGGCGAGGTACGCCTCCCATCCTTTTTCAAGCGCCTGGCTGAACACCGCGGCGAGCGGCAGCAGCAGGAACAGCGCCAGGAAAGCCAGGGCTATCGCGATCAGCAGCGAGCGCACCCAGGCAGGCTCGGTGACCGTCGCCCCTTTCCTCTCCTTTTTGTTAAGTCCCTTTCCAACCATGTCCTAACCCTCCCGGCGCCGAAGCCCGTCTATTCCGCGAACCGCCTGCTCCACTTCTGCAACAGGTTGATGCAGAGCAGCATGACGAAGGAGACCACCAGCATGACGGTCGCGATGGCAGTCGCGCCGGCGTAGTCGTACTGCTCCAGTTTGGTGATGATGAGCAGCGGGGTGATCTCGGAGACCATCGGCATGTTGCCGGCGATGAAGATGATGGAGCCGTATTCCCCGACGGCACGCGCAAAGGAAAGGGCGAAGCCGGTGAGAATGGCGGGGAGCATGGTCGGCAAAAGCACCCGGCGAAAGGTCTGCCACCGGTTGGCGCCGAGGCAGGAGGCGGCCTCCTCGATTTCCTGGTCCAGCTCCTCCAGCACCGGCTGGACCGTCCGTACCACGAAGGGGAGGCCGATGAAGACCATGGCGACCGCGATGCCAAGCGGGGTGAAGGCGACCTTGATGCCGTGCGGCTCCAGGTAGCGCCCCAGCCAGCCATTTTGCGAGTAGATGCTGGCGAGGGTGATGCCGGCCACGGCGGTCGGCAAGGCGAACGGAAGGTCCACGAGGGCATCGATCAGTTTTTTACCTGGAAAGCGGTAGCGGACCAGCACCCAGGCCACCAGTACCCCGAAGAACGCGTTGATGAGTGCAGCGGCAAGCGAGGAACCGAAGGTAACCCGGTAGGAAGCGAGCACCCGCGGCGCGGTGACCGCTGCGACAAAGGCGTCCCAGCTGAGAGATGCGGTCTTGAAGAAGAGCGCGGAGAGTGGGATGAGCACGACGAGGCTCAGGTAGAAGATGGTGTAGCCGAGCGCCGGAGTGAATCCGGGCAACACGTTGTTTTTCCTGCCTGACCAGGCCATGGTCCCCCCTGTTAATCGTCGGATCTGCATTGGCGCAGGGGCATCGCCCAACCTATGCATAATAAATCCATCGGAATAGTGGACTAGTATTTACCACCAGGAGTTCGGCATTGTCAACGAAAAAAACTACTTATTTGATGTAGTAACTATGATTGAAATTACACAGCAAACTTATAAACAAACCAGTATCGCTTGAAATGCTTGATTTATAACACCTCCTTAGCCGCGGCCGTGGCATCGTGGGGCCACCGCCCATAGGTCTTGGCCGCGGCAACCAGGGCATGGATATTGGCGGGCGGCGTGTCGATGGGGAGCCCACAGCCAAGGCCGAGGATGTACCCCTTCGGGTTGTCCCACCCTTTGGCGATGCACTCCTTCGCGTTACGTGTTACGTCGCCCGGCGTGCCGAGGTACATGGCGGCGGTGGGCTTGACGTTGCCAAGAAGGGCCACTCGCCCGCCTACCTCCGCCTTGGCGTCGGCAAGATCGACGGCATCGTCAAGACTCAGCACCGATGCGCCGGTATCCGCCATCTCGCGCCAGATCCTTGTGGTATTGCCACAGATGTGAAGCGACGGTGCGGCGCCGCACTCGTTGCGGACCGCCGAGCAGAGCTGGCGCAGGTAGGGGAACGCGAACTCCTTGAACAGCGCTGAGGAGACCATGGTCCCCGAAGCCGTCGGATCGGCGAGACCGATGCTGGCGCCACGTTCGAGGGCCGCCTTCGCGAAGCGGATGATACTGTCGGTCGAGAGCCGTAGCAGGCGGTGCGCAAAGGCTGGGTTCTTGCGCAGGTCCCGCAGGAACGGTGCGGTGCCGCGGATGCCGGCGGCTGTGGTGAAGGGACCGGCACAGGTCATCGTCAGCGGCACCTGATCGCCGATCTCTTTGAGCACCAGCGTCGCCGCCTCCAGGAAGAGCGGTAAGCGCCCGTCGTTCTCCGGGTCCGGGACGCGCAGGGTGTCGAGCGACGACTCGTCGACCACCACGTTGTGAGCGATGTAGGGCGTGCTGTCCGGGAAGACGACCTTGCTCCCTATCGCCTCGGCCACCCCCGTGAGCCCAGGCCCGGTGTTGACGTTGTCGGCGCCGTAACTGCGCCAGGCGGCGATCTGCCCTTTGGCCATAAGGTGCTCCGAGTTGTTGTAGTCGCCGACGCTGACGCCGATGACACGGGCGGCATGGTCGCTGATCAACAGGTTTACCGGGATCCGGTCGTACGGCTTTCCGGTCAGGGCCGCTACGGTCCGCTCCCGGGAGGACATGGTTTCTTTCCAGGCGCCAGCACTCATACACGGCTTCCCCTTTTGGCAATCTCCATTTTCACCATTGCCGGTTCCTTCAGTCGGATTTGTCTACTGCCGCGATTATCCGGCGCAGCCGCCGATGAGGCCGACCGCATCGGCGCGGCACTGCTGACAGCCGCGAAACTGTGCGATGGTGGCTTCGTTGGCAGACCGGACCTGTTCCAGGTGCTCCGGGGTCGGGCGGGGGACGTGGGCGAGGTCTGCCTGCGGAATTATGGGCATCACGTTCATGACAAAAGCTCCCGCATCGCTCACCTTCTGTGCGATAAGCGGGATCTGCTCCTCGTTGATCCCAGGGATGAGTACCGTGTTCACCTTGACCACCATGCCGAGCTGTGCGGCAAGGCGCACCCCCTCAAACTGGTTCCGGATCAGGATTTCAGCCCCCTCAGCGCCACGCAGGACGCAGCCGCGGTACCGGACCTCCCGGTAAATTCGGGCTCCCACCTCCGGGTCAACGGCATTGATGGTGACGGTAAGGCTATGCAGGTTGACGATAGAAAGGTCCTCGACGCGCTCGGGTAACGCCAGCCCGTTCGTGCTCAGACAGAACAGCAAATCCGGGAACTCTCGCTGCACCAGCCGGAATGTCTCGAAGCTCTCTTCGTTGGCCAGAGGATCTCCCGGCCCGGCAATGCCGATGACCTTGATCAGTGGGCCGTAAGAGCTGGCCATGACGCCGCGCACCCGCTCCAGCGCCTCCGGCGGGGTAAGGAGCCTGCTGGTCACCCCGGGACGCGACTCATTGGCACAGTCGTGCCTTCTATCGCAATAGCCGCACTTGATGTTGCAGCGCGGCGCCACGGCCAGGTGCATGCGACCGTTCTTGTGCCGGTTCCCGCCGAAGCATGGGTGCCCATGCAGTACCTTTTCCCTCGTGCATGAAGTCGCCATGTATTCTCCCCTCCCCCGTCCGCCAGAATCTAGATGCTGGCGCCGCTGCTTCTCACTTCGCCGGTCTCGATGGCGAGCAGGGTGTCTGCCCACTTGAGGGCCCACTCGTGCAGTTGCTTGTCGTTCAGCGGTGCGGGCACCTTGGAGTCGGTATGGTGGTAGATCCTGTCCGCGAGGGCGCGATACACCTTGGCCTGCTCCGAGTCGGGGAAGGCCTCGATGGTGGTTTTCCCCTGCAGTTCGGACTGGGTCACGGTAACCGAACGGGGCACGTACTCGACCACCCGGGTCTGGGTGTTCTCCACGAAATCGTCGATGATCGCCTTGTGGTAATCGGAGTTCATGGAGTTGGCGATCACCCCGCCCAGGAGCGCACCGCCGTTGTTGGAGTACTTCTGGATCCCCTTGAACAGGTTGTTCGCCGCGTAGATGGCCATGAAGTCCGAGGAGGAAACCGTGAAGACATGGTCGGCGATCCCCTCGCGCACCGGCACCGCGAAGCCGCCGCAGACCACGTCCCCGAGGACGTCGTAGACCACGATGTCGAGATCGAGCTCCTCGAAGACGCGCAGCTGCTTCAACAGTTCCACCGAGGTGATGATGCCGCGGCCGGCGCAGCCGACACCCGGGGCGGGTCCGCCCGCCTCGACGCAGTAGATGCCGGCGAAGCCGCGGAACACCACCTCGTCAAGCTTCACATTCTTCTTCTCGCGCAGGGTGTCGAGGATGGTCGGGATGTAGCCTCCGCCGCGCAACGTGGTGGTGGAGTCGCTCTTGGGGTCGCAGCCGATCTGCATCACCCTAAGCCCCGAGGCCGCGAGCGCCGCGCTGATGTTGGAGGTGGTGGTGGACTTGCCGATCCCCCCCTTGCCGTAGATGGCGATGGTTTTCACTTTTTTGCCGGACATGTCGTTAACTCCTTTTGTGTGTTCGATTACTCAAGGGCCGCGGCGGCTAGCCTGCGGCTCCCCATTGTGTTTTCTGGTGAACCTTCCCTCACTGCTGCGGGATAAAATAGCGTCCCGGCTCGGAAGCGGCGATCTCCTCGGCCTTCTTGATGGCCCCCTTCATCCCATCCGCACCGGGGTAAGTATCAGTTCGGCCCCGTAGGCCTTGAGCAGGTTGCGACGCTCGACGCTCATCGAATCCGGCATGGCGAGCACCAGCCGGTAGCCGCGCGCCGCCGCCACCATGGCGAGCGCGATGCCCGTGTTGCCGCTGGTGGGCTCGATGATGACGGTATCGCGGTCGATGAGTCCCTGCTTTTCTGCCTCGATGAGCATGCCGTAGCCGATGCGGTCCTTGACGCTCCCTCCGGGGTTGAAGGCTTCCAGCTTGGCCAGGACTTCCGCCCCGATACCGGCTGCGAAACGGTTCAGGCGCAGCAGGGGCGTGGCTCCGATCAGCTCGGTAAGGCTGTCATAAATGCGTGCCATCTCGGCATCCTCCTTGTCTAGATCCCGAGTCCGCCGTTCACCACGCCTGTCTCGAGTTCGGCTATGATGTCACCCCACTTGCCGGACCACTTCTTCATGGCATCGTCGTCGAGCTGCCGGGGACGGCGCTGCGTCGCCGCCTCTACCAGCGTTCTGGCCAGCTTGCGGTAGGCGTAGGTGACGTGGGAGAAGGGCGCGGACTCGAGCAGCGTCTGGCTATAGAAGTCGCTTACCGAAACCATGATGGAGTGCGGGATGGTCGCCGTGACCGAAGCCCCAGTTTGCCCCGCGAAATCCGACACGATCGCCTCCTGCAGCGGCCCCGTCAGGTTGTTGGCCACCACGCCTCCCAGCCTGGTGTTGGCGGCCGCGACCGTGTTGAGCCAGCCGAAGAGCCGGTTCACCGCCTGCAGTGCGCAACGGTCGGCGGAGGTGACCGCCAGGACGCTGGCCACGCCGTCGATCCCCGCCGGGAGCCGGAAGGTGCCGCCGGGCTCCCAGGCCAAATCATGCAGCACGAACTCCGGCTGGTAAGCCTCGACCAGGGGGTGGTCCAAAAGAGCCGCCTGCGCGGCTTCGTCCTCCGCAACGCCTCCCCCCGCTTCCAGGCAGAGGGCGCCGCGGTAGCCACGTGCATAAAGGGGTGGCTCCTCCCCGTGCCCCCAGACCGGCAGCGCCTTCAGTTCGCTGCCTCCGCTCAGGTTGCCCGCCGAGCTCCTGTGGTTGTCGTAACCGATCAGCAGCACCCGGCGCCCCGTTTCCGCCAGGGCGGCGCCCACATTGGCCGCGACGGTGGACCTGCCGACGCCGCTTTTCCCTACGATGATGAGATGTTGTCCGGCCATGTGGCGCCTCCTTTTACTGTTTCATGCCCAAGCGCAGCACGGTGCGCCGTTGGCTGGCGGTGAAGCACAGGTTCTCCACGGCCGGCCGATCAGGATGCTTTCAGCTGACCGCCACGCCGCGCGCCGCCTGACGCAAGAGATCGGCCTTGTCGGTCCGCTCCCAGGGGAGATCGAGATCGAGCCTGCCGAAGTGGCCGTAGGCTGCCGTGTCGCGGTAGATGGGACGCCTGAGGTCGAGCTGCTCGATGATGGCAGCAGGCCGCAGGTCGAAGTGGCGCGCGATCAGTCCGGCCAGTTCCTCGTTGGCCAAGGCCCCGGTCCCGAAGCTGTCGACGAAGATGGAGACCGGGCGGGCGACGCCGATGGCGTAGGCGATCTGGACCTCGACCTTCTTTGCCAACCCCGCAGCGACCAGATTCTTCGCCACGTAGCGGGCCGCGTACGCGCCGGAGCGGTCCACCTTGGTGGAGTCCTTGCCCGAGAACGCGCCGCCGCCGTGGCGCGAGAAGCCGCCGTAGCTGTCCACGATGATCTTCCTGCCGGTGAGGCCGGCGTCGCCGTGCGGTCCGCCGATGACGAAGCGACCGGTCGGGTTGACGAAGATGCGGGTCTGCGCGTCCAGGAGCGCCTCGGGGATCACCGGCCCGATCACCTTTGCGATCAGGTCGGCGCGGATCTGTTCGAGCTCCACCTCCGGGTCGTGCTGGGCCGAGATGACCACCGTGTCCACCCGGACAGGAACATCCCCTTCATATTCCACGGTTACCTGGGTCTTGCCGTCGGGGCGCAGGTAGGGAAGCTCGCCGGACTTGCGCGCCTCGGTGAGCCGCCGGGCCAGCTTGTGGGCCAGGGCGATGCTGGTGGGAAGGTATTCGGGGGTCTCGTCGGTGGCAAAGCCGAAGACCATCCCCTGGTCCCCCGCCCCCACAGAGTCGAGGTACCCGTCGTGCTCCGCCCCCTTTCTCTGCTCCAGCGCGACGTCTACCCCCTGGGCGATGTCGGCCGACTGCTGGTCCAGAGAAACCAGGACCGCGGCATGTTCCGCATCCAGGCCGTACTTCGCGTCGGTATAGCCGACTTGGGCGATGGTGTCCCGGGCGATGCGGGCGAAGTTGACTTGGGCCGAGCTGGAGACCTCGCCGAACAGCAGCACAAGCCCAGTCGTCACGCTGGTCTCGCAGGCCACACGGGCATGGGGATCTTGGGCGAGCAAGGCGTCGAGGATGGCGTCGGAAACCTGGTCCGCCAGCTTGTCGGGGTGCCCCTCGGTGACGGATTCGGAGGTGAACAGAAATCGCTGCTTGGACATGGGTGCTTCCTCCTCTGGAACTGGCCGGCGGCAACAAAAAAGGCCAGGCATAACCGTGCATCCGGTTACGGCCTGGCCTCCAGTTTGTCTGGTCGGCGACAGGTTGTTTCGGGAATTGATGTATCTCCGGCGGCGGCCTCTCGGGCGCCGCCGGGGTTCCTGCTGATGACCTACTGAATCCTGATCTTCTCGTTCTTGTCGAGCTGGATGACTTTGCCGTCCTGGACCACGAGGGTCACCGTCCCGAAGCGCAGGTCCTGGAGTGCAAGACGGATTCTCTGCTCAAGCTCCTTACTCCATTTGCCGGATTTTTCCGCTACGGCGTTCATGCTCCCTCCTGGCCCGCTTGGCGTGATGCAGTGCAAGCTACTTTGCGCTGTAGATCTGATCGAACACGCCGCCGTCGGCGAAATGGGTCTTCTGTGCCTTGCGCCAGCCGCCGAAGGTGTCGTCGATAGTGACGAGCTTCACCTTGGGGAACACCTTGGCATACTTCGCCGCCACCTTCTTGTCACGCGGACGGTAGTAATGTTTGGCTGCGATCTCCTGCCCTTCCGGCGAATAGAGGTACTTCAGGTACTCCTCGGCAAGCTTCCTGGTTCCCTTCTTGTCGACCACCTTGTCAACCAGGGAGACCGGCGGTTCGGCCAGGATGCTCACCGACGGCACCACGATCTCGAACTTGTCCTTGCCCAGTTCGTTCACCGCAAGGAAGGCCTCGTTTTCCCAGGCGAGGAGCACGTCGCCCTGGCCGCGCTGCACGAAGGTGGTGGTGGCGCCGCGTGCGCCGGAATCGAGCACCGGCACGTGCTTGAAGAGCTCGGACACGAACTGCTTCGCTTTGGCCTCGTTGCCCCCTTTCTGCTTCAGGGCGTAGGCCCAGGCCGCGAGGTAGTTCCAGCGCGCGCCGCCGGAGGTCTTGGGGTTCGGGGTGATGACGGCGACGCCCGGCTTCACCAGGTCGTTCCAGTCCTTGATCTGCTTCGGGTTACCTTTGCGCACCAGGAAGACGATGGTCGAGGTGTAGGGAGAGCTGTTGTTCGGGAGCCTCTTCTGCCAGTCGGCCGGGAGGAGCTTCGCCTTGTCGCTGATCTCGTCGATGTCGTAGGCCAGCGCCAGCGTGACCACGTCGGCCTCGAGGCCGTCGATCACCGCCCTGGCCTGCTTTCCGGAGCCGCCGTGGGACTGCTTGAAGGTGACGTTCGAGTGCCCTTTTTTGGCGAAAGCCTTGTTGAAGTCCTGGTACAGCTCGCGAGTCGGATCGTACGAGACGTTGAGGAACTCCTGTGCCGCGAAGGCGGTGAGGGGCAGTGCTGCGGTGAGCAGTGTGACAAAAGCGGTGCGGATGAATCTTTTCATGGCCATTCTCCTTTTCTGGTTAGTCTACAGATTTGATAGATTTTAAAGGCAAAAAAAAGTGTTGCCGTGCTAGATACAAAAATCGATGACGTTCTTTTCAGACTGTTCGGCGTGGTCGATGCGCTCCAGCACATCGGCTAGGGTAGTGTTGTCGAGGATCTGGGCGATCGCGTCGCGCACGTCCTTCATGACCAGCCGGATGCCGCAGGTGTTCTCGTTGCCGCACTCGGTACACTTCGCGTACGCGGACTCGCTGACGCAGGGAACCGGAGCGAGGGGACCTTCCATGACACGGATGGCCTGCCCCATGGTAATCTGCCTGGGTGAGCGGCCCAGGTAGTAGCCGCCCCCCTTCCCTTTCCGGCTCTGCAGGATGCCACTGTTTTTCAGGGCAAGCAGGATGGCTTCCAGAAACTTCTTCGGGATGTTTTCGTCCCGAGCAAGGTCCGCAATCAGGATCGGTCCCTGCTCGTACTGGCGAGCAAGGTAGATGAGGGCTTTCAGGCCATATTTAGTCTTTTTAGAAATCATCTATTACCCTGTCGTTTTTGTAGACTTGTGTATAGCTCCTCCAAAACTTTATGTCAACTCTTTTTTCCGGCAACTTTACGTCCCCATGCTATATATTTAATATCATTATTTTTTCTCCTGAAAATTTCTGCGATCAAAGTACCTTTCCGCATCCCCCCTCCTCTTACCACAACAGTCTCACACCCTCTTGTTCTAAGTCCGAACGTATCCATCCTACCCGTGACAGTCATTGCCGTTTGACTTGCCTCATAAGAAATCATATAGTGTCGTTTACTTAATAAGCTCTTACCCACTATGTCTCCCCACACAACCGTAGCTTGCCATTATCACCCGTAGCGTGTGCACAAGAATGGATTGAACCGGAGAATCCTCTGTGAGACAGAAAAGAAAACCCCAGTCACCGCAAAATGCCATGGGTGTCTGGATGTCTGTGGTAATACTGCTTGCCGCTGTACAGCTGGTGAAAACAGATCTGACTTCCTTTATTTTCGGCGCTGCGAAAGAACCTGCCATCCCCATGCAGCAAGTTCCGGCGATGCCTGCACAGCCAGTAGCGATGCCCGCCCCGCAGCCTCAGAAACCAACTGACACCTCCGGCTATGAACACTACACCGATAAAAATGGGAATGAGGTAGTTGTGGTTCCCGCCAGGTACGAAGCAGAACCGGCACCAATTCAGGCAGCACCTCAGCAAACTTTGCCGCAACGATCACCGTTGCCATCTCAGCAGATATCTCCGGCAACAGTTGCCCCAATACAGGCCGCCCCACCGAGGAATGTTGCCTTGGTAGCCATGAACGCAGCAAATGCTACTACCGGAACGAACGTTTTTGAGTCGTGCCGGTGCAGTAACGGTTTGGCGGCGAGAGGTGACTCCAAGGGAGAGGTGTTACAGAAGTGTGGCCAGCCTGTAGCCCACCCGTCTCCCTGGAAAAGCGACTGTCAGGAGATTTGGCTATACAACTTCGGGCCCAATGAGTTCATGCAAGGCGTTTGTTTTAAGGGCGGTCGCGTGAGCAAAGTTCTCAGTCTCGACTATGGCTACTGATAGCCGGCCGAGTGATGGACAACTGAGATGTAGCGATAAAGGGGCAGGCTTGTAGAAAGCTGGGACGCCAATGAAATCATGCATCCCTGTGCGGAGAAACGCATAAAATCAATGGGCGTCCCCATGTCTCCCATGTCTCCTCAGATGTCGAGTGTGTGGTGGATTGAAGAAAGGGAGGCACGGTGCAAGAGGCACTGGATGATCTTGAGAGTAGCGAAATCCTGAGCCGGGAGCAGGCGGCGCTGCTGCGCCGGATCTACGGTCGGGAGCTATTTTCGGTGCACTGGGAACTGCGGCTGCTCCTCTATGGCGGCATCCTGATCCTGACTACCGGACTCGGTCTGCTTGTCGCCAAACATTTTGCCTCCATCGGCCACCTGACCCTGCTCGCGGCCATTACCCTGGGGTGTGCTGTTTGTTTTGCCTACTGCCTGCGCCACGGCGGAGGTTTCTCTCGGGAAAAACTCGCGCCCCCCGACGCGGCATACGACTATGTCCTCCTGCTCGGCTGCCTCCTCCTTGGAACGCTACAGGGCTATCTGGAACTCCGCTACCAACTCCTCGCCCAATACTGGAACTGGTGGCTGCTGGTCTCCGCCCTGACGTATCTCCTCTGCGCCCACTATTTTGATAATCGCCTGGTCCTATCCCTGGCCCTCTCCACCCTCGGCGCCTGGCTCGGCGTCAAGACGAGCCTACTCGGCGCAGGGCTTTGGGATGGCGCCCTGCGCGACAATGCCCTCTTCTTCGGGGCCCTGGTTGTGGCGACGGGGGCGATACAGACCCGGCTCGGCTGGAAACGCCACTTCCTCCCCGTCCACCTGCACCTCGGGGTCAACGTACTCCTCGCCGCCTTGGTCGCCGGGATCAGCTCCCGCGCCACCGGTCTGGCCTATCTTGCCGGCCTGCTGCTGGCCGGCTGCGGCAGCGCCCTCTATGCCCTGCGGGAACGCAGCTTCGCCTTCCTCCTGTACGCCGTCCTTTATGGCTATCTCGGCATCACCAGCTTCATGTTCGATCGCGGTCACTGGAGCAGTGAAGGGGGCATACTCTACTTCCTGATCAGCGCGGCGTCGTTGCTGACGGCTCTGGTGGCCTTGCACCGCCGCCTTCGGAGTGCCGAATGATACGCCTCTACGAGAAAGGTGAGCGCCGGGTGGCGGTGGTTGAGGAGGCGCGACGCTGGCAGGAGGCCGGGATCATTACCCCTGAGCAGGCCGCTGCGGTGGCGGAGCGCTATCGGCCGGAATTGGTGCGGGTGAACGTCTTTATCCGCATCCTCCTCGCCTTGTTCACCACGGTCGGAGTAGCGGCTCTGGTGGCGCTGCCGGCTGTTATGTTCGATGTCAAGGAAGACGGCTTCACTGTATTGTGCCTGCTCTTCGCCCCGCTCTGCGCCTGGGTCGCCGATCACGAGCTCATTGCCGGCCGCCGCCTCTACCGCTGCGGCGCCGAGGAGGCGCTGCTGCTGCTGGCGGTCGGCATGCTTGCCCTGGCGGTTGCCATCCCCACTCACGACTTGGGGCACAGCGCGGAACGCCTGGCTTGGCTTGCGGCGCACGTCATCGTCCTGGCCGGAGCGGTCCTGCTGACGGTCCGCTACGGCTACGCCCTGGCGGCGTTCGGGGCGATCTTCGCCCTTGCCGGTCTTCCCTTCCATCTCGCGGACGTTCTCCTCTGGCAGACGCCGGGACTGTCCCGGCTCGTCCTCTTGCTGCTGCTCGGCGCAGCGGCAATCTGGGCGCAACTGCGGCTTACCGGCCGAAAGAACCTGCCCCGGGGATACGTTTGGTCTTTGGAGAGCATGCGCCTCGCGGCCTGGGCGGGAATCTACCTCGACGTGAACCTCTTTGCCCATCGCCTCCTCTGGCGGGAATGGCTCGGCTGGACTCCGGGAGAGTGGCAGCTACCCTGGAGCGATCCCCTTTGCGCGCTACTTACCGCCATCCTGCCGGTGGCGGCCCTGGCGATAGGGATCTGCCGCCGCGACCGGGCCCTGCTCTGGTTCGGCGTCGTCTCCGCAATCCTGTCGATCATCACCCTCAAGTACTACATACATTTCGGGCATCTTGCCGAGGAGTTGACGGCAGCGGGACTGTTGTTGGCAAGTCTCGCCTTCGGCCTGCTGCGCTGGCTGCGCACCGGTTCGAAGCGCTGCCGGGGCGCCTTTACCGCCGAACCGCTTCTTGAACCGCGCCTCTATGGTCTCGATGCCGAGGCGTTGGCGGCGATCCAGCCCCTCACCCCGGTGGCCAGTGTGCCACAGGCAAAAGGATTTCAACCGGGCGGTGGTACCTTCGGCGGAGGCGGCGCATCCGGCAGCTATTAGTGATCCGCAGAATTTCTGACCTAAAGGAGATCGGCGTAAATGTGAAAAGGGAGGACGAGCTTCCAGCGATTATGCAGCAGGGGGACGCCCATGAAGTTGTGCGCTACCCATTTTCTTAGTTTCCGAAGAAACGCATGAAATCATGGGCGTCCCCATGTCTCCCTTTGGGCGTTGGCCTCCCAACAACTAGAACAACAATATTCCACTAATAAAGGTAGATCACACTGTGCAACTTAAACAAAAAGCTGAAACACCTAAATTAGGTTCACTTGATAAATGTTTAGCCTTCTCACTTGAAAATATTATCAGATATGGTGATACTGATATCTTCCCGTACCCAATTGAGCGTCAAATCTTTAAAGATAAGAAAGACGATATAATAAAATTACTTGAGAGTATTAATGGATCTTTTGACGAATTAATCAGTCAAATGCCTCTAGAGCATGAAAAACTACTCAACTCGGTAGGGTATACTGGATTTAGGCAAGGGACTCAGATAGATTCGATTTGGAATGCTTACCTGCTTGGATTGGTAATTTTTATAGGTAACGACATCGAAAAAAGCAGGATCAGTACTAGCAACGATAATGTTTTTTCATATCGGTTTAAACCAGATATGGATGATCATACAATTTTTGACAAAGATTTTGGGTGGCTTGCTTTCCAAAAGCATTCGATTCAGCAAGCTAGTAAATTCAAATTTGTACTGACGTGTGACATATCTGATTTTTATCCTCATATTTATCATCACCGCCTTGAAAATGCATTAAAGAAAACTACCAGAAAATCTGAAGTGATCAAACAAATTAAGTACTTGCTGAATGGCCTGTCCGGTGGGGTCTCGTATGGTTTACCCATCGGAGGTCCAGCAGCAAGGTTGCTTAGCGAGTTGTTGCTAAATAGAACAGATAAACTTTTGGTCGCTCGCGGGATTTCCTTTTGCCGTTTTGTTGATGATTATCATATATTTGGCAATTCTAAAGAAGAGATGTATGCAAATCTTATTTATCTAAGTGAAACCCTACTGAATAACGAAGGCTTGACGATACAAAAAACAAAAACTCGAATCCTTAGTTCTGGTGAATTCCTTGAAACATCTACCTTCTCAGATTCAAACATTCCTGAGGATGGAGAAGAAAAAAATAAGAGGGATTTTCTAAGCATACATATTCACTATGACCCATATTCTGATACTGCTGATGAAGATTACGAAACACTTTGCGATGAATTAGGTAAGTTTGACATTGTTGGAATGCTTGCGAGTGAAATGCAAAAAACTAGAGTGCAGGAAGGCCTAACTCGTAAATTAATCAAAGCGATTGGTCACATTGATGAAAACGTAAAAAACCCAGCAGTATTGTCGTTGTTGGAGAATTTATATATTTTATATCCAATATTCACAACAGTTATGATACTGCTTGTTCGTATTATAGATGATTTGAATGATAATACGAGGCAGAAGGTTTTTGCTAAACTAAGAGAATTGCTCGAAACACAATCGTATATCTGTCAGGTTCCGGTCAATCTTGCCTTTGCTGTTAGAGTTCTATCATATGATAACTCCGATGAAACAGACACTGTGCTTATAAAAGTTTTTATGGAAACAACGTCTATGATGATAAAGCGCGATATTATTTTGATTCTTGCTAAACATAATGCTGATTATTGGGTATCCAATCAACTTAAGCGGTTCAATACAGCCACCCCGTGGGAAAAACGCGCCTTACTTATATCTTCGTATATTCTTGAAGACGAAGGAAAAGAATGGCGGAAACGAATTAAGTCATCCCTATCACCTTTTGATAAATTGGTTCTTACTTGGGCATCTGAGCATAAAGCCAATGGTAAGGGGTTGGAAATATAATGATTTCTGAACGCAAATTTTCTAATTCATACTCATCTTTTTGGAATCAACTGCTCCCTACGGCGGATTCATTTGTTAGACATTTGAACCTGTCATCAAATAGATTTAATTTGCCTGTGCTTTCATCAGGTCAAGTAGATAGAGATAGAAGAGCGGTTATCAACGAGTTGGCCTTTCGCTTATTTAAAGAGAAATCAATTTCTGGGAAAGTAGCGTCTGGAAAGTTCAGTTCCATCGAGGAAAACGTACGTGCATATATCCAGCGACTTGCTCAAAGTATTAATCCAATTGATCCGTTATCAAATAAAGAACTGAGCGAAGCTAAGAAGATTGCAAATTCTCTTTCCAGATATTTTTATGGAGCTGACTTTTCAAATATTGTCTTTTGGCCATTATTTAAAGGCTGTGGGCAATTGGATTCTTGCAAAGCAGATATTATATATCTTGACAGGCTGGTCGAGGTAAAGGCTGGTGACAGACATTTTAAAACAAACGATCTACGGCAAATAATAACATATCTTGCCCTAAATTTTTATTCTATGCAGTATCAAATTGAAAATATTGCTCTAGTTAATCCACGCACTGGTTTAAAATTTGAGTGCACAGTTGATGAATTAATAGAGTCATGTTCCGGAACCAAAGCTGTAGATGTTTTTTCTGATGTAATAGCTTTTGTTTCCACAGAAGTGGGTTCGATGTAACTCAGAACAGGGAACAGGGGAACAGGAACAGGGGGAACAGGGGGACACGTATAAGATTATAAGATTTCCAGGAGGTGGCTATGCCTCGCCAAGGACGGATCGATATACCAGGGTCTTTGCACCACATAATTTGCCGTGGCATCGAACGTAGAGACATTTTCTCCGATGATGTAGACAGAGACGACTTCCTGTCTCGGCTCATCGAGCTTACGACCACCTCCTCAACCCGATGCTTTGCCTGGGCTTTGATCCCAAATCACCTTCATCTACTGCTGCAGACTGGAAACATTCCTATTTCCAGCCTGATGCAGAAGTTGTTGGGAGGCTACGCTACCGCTTTCAATCTGCGCCATCAACGCTGCGGGCATTTGTTTCAGAACCGATACAAGTCGATTCTTTGCCAGGAAGAGGTCTATTTGCTGGAACTGGTGAGATACATCCATTTGAATCCCTTACGTGCAGGCCTTGTTCCCACGTTTGAAGCATTATCGGAGTTCCGGTACTGCGGGCATGGTTGCATGCTTGGTTGCAACCCAGACCTTGAGTCATGGATGCCTATCACAGATGTTTTAGGGCGGTTCGGCAACAAGCTTGGAGAAAGCCGCAAAGCGTATAAGAGCTTCGTATTTGACGGAGTGGCGATGGGACGTCGCTCAGATTTGACAGGTGGCGGATTAAGGAGAAGTGTCGGCGGATGGCGAGAGTTACGTTCTGCTAGAGATGCCGATATGTTCTTCGAAAGTGATGAACGAATACTGGGCGACAGTGATTTTGTTCATTCTCTGCTGCAGTTGGCAGAGGACGAATTTGAAAAAAAGACTAGATACAGCCGACAGAAGGTGGATATTGAGAGATTAATTTTATTGGTAGCTAATGTTCTTGAGATGGAAGCAAAGGACGTTTGTGCGGCGGGCAAACAGCGCCAGCATGTTCGGGCACGCAGTTTGTTATGTTTTTGGGCGGTCAGAGAGATAGGGGTTACAGAGGTGGCCCTAGCGAGGTTGTTACAGATATCTCAACCCGCTGTTGCCCAAGCTGTTTCACGTGGTGAAAAGCTGGCCGAAGAAAACGGATGGGAACTGCAAGAGGTGCTGGACAGAAACTTATAATCTTATACGTGTCCCCCTTTGCCCGAAACTTATAATCTTATACGTGTCCCCCTTTGCCCCGAGAGGCAGGCGCGATTAGAAATTGATTCTTTGTGACTGAAGAAATAAGCCTTTAGAGTTCAACCAGCGGCGGCACACGGTGTTCGCTACGGTCGCCGGTGCGCCTTGAGACGTTGAAAAAGAGAGATGCAAAATGACCGAGCATGATTTGACAAAAGAAGCAATAACAACATCAGGTAACCACTTTTATCTGGGGAACAGGGGGACACGTATAAGATTATAAGATTTCCAAGGAACAGGGGGACACGTATAAGATTATAAGATTTCCAGGAGGTGGCTATGCCTCGCCAAGGACGGATCGATATACCAGGGTCTTTGCACCACATAATTTGCCGTGGCATCGAACGTAGAGACATTTTCTCCGATGATGTAGACAGAGACGACTTCCTGTCTCGGCTCATCGAGCTTACGACCACCTCCTCAACCCGATGCTTTGCCTGGGCTTTGATCCCAAATCACCTTCATCTACTGCTGCAGACTGGAAACATTCCTATTTCCAGCCTGATGCAGAAGTTGTTGGGAGGCTACGCTACCGCTTTCAATCTGCGCCATCAACGCTGCGGGCATTTGTTTCAGAACCGATACAAGTCGATTCTT
>NZ_JAHLME010000002.1 GCF_018919395.1 Geomonas azotofigens | reverse complement strand
TGAGCATATTGATCGGCAAGGAAACCAGGGTCATCACGCAGGGAATCACCGGCGCGACCGGCCTGTTCCACGCGCAGGGCGCCCGCGAGTACGGCACCCAGATGGTGGGCGGGGTGACCCCGGGCAAGGGTGGGACGGTGATCGACGGCTTCCCCGTCTACGACACCGTGGCCGAGGCGGTCAACGCGACCGGGGCCACCGCGAGCGTCATCTACGTGCCGCCCCCCTTCGCCGCCGATTCCATCATGGAGGCGGTCGACGCCGGGGTCGAGCTGGTCTGCTGCATCACCGAGGGGATCCCGGTCCTCGACATGGTCAAGGTGAAGCAGTACCTGGTCGGGAAAAAGACCCGGCTGGTGGGGCCGAACTGCCCGGGCGTGATCACCCCCGGCGAGTGCAAGATCGGCATCATGCCCGGCTATATCCACAAGCCCGGCAAGATCGGCGTCGTGTCCCGCTCCGGCACCTTAACCTACGAGGCGGTCTGGCAGCTGACCTGCATCGGTCTCGGGCAGTCCACCTGCGTGGGGATAGGCGGTGACCCGGTCAACGGCACCAGCCACATCGACTGCCTGCGCCTGTTCGAGGAGGACCCGGACACGGAGGCGGTGATCATGATCGGCGAGATCGGCGGCAGCGCCGAGGAGGAGGCCGCCCGCTTCGTCAAGGAGAACATGACCAAGCCGGTCGCGGCCTACATCGCCGGGGTGACCGCCCCCCCGGGCAAGAGGATGGGGCACGCCGGCGCCATCATCTCCGGCGGCAAGGGAACCGCGACCGAGAAGGTGGCGGTGCTCAAGGAGTGCGGCATCAGCGTCGCCGCGACCCCGGCCGAGATGGCGCAGGCGCTGCTCAAGGTCTATAAACCGTAACGACGAAGGAGGCCGCCGGTAGGGGCTGCGGAGATCGACATGAAAAAGAAAGAGAATGCACGCTATCACGTGCTCTCGGTGCGGGTGAGCCGCGAGGAGCGCGAGACCATAGAGAAGATATCCAAAGAGGTGAACATGAAGGTGTCCGACCTGATGCGGGAGGCCCTGCAGGACATGGTCCCCTGGCAGAGCGCGCCGTAACCGGCGAGCCGCGACAGCATTCACCGCATTACCGTATAAGAGGAGCGAGAGCATGAGCAGAAAAATGGTAACCATAGACGGCAACACCGCGGCAGCGCACGTGGCCCACGCCACCAACGAGGTCATCGCGATCTACCCGATCACCCCGTCCTCCGTGATGGGGGAGATCTCGGACGCGAAGAGCGCGGCGGGGGAGAAGAACATCTGGGGGACGGTGCCGCTGGTCTCCGAGCTGCAGTCCGAGGGGGGCGCCGCCGGAGCGGTGCACGGGGCTCTGCAGGCCGGGGCGCTGACCACCACCTTCACCGCGAGCCAGGGGCTTTTGCTGATGATCCCCAACATGTACAAGATCGCCGGCGAGCTCACCTCCACCGTGTTCCACGTCTCGGCGCGCGCCATCGCCACCCAGGCGCTCTCCATCTTCGGCGACCATTCCGACGTGATGTCCTGCCGCGCCACCGGCTGGGCCATGCTCTGCTCCAACAACGTGCAGGAGGTGATGGACTTCGCCCTGATCGCCCAGGCGGCCACCCTGCGCTCGCGCATCCCGTTCCTGCATTTCTTCGACGGCTTCCGTACCTCGCACGAGGTGCAGAAGGTGGAGGCGCTTTCCCGTGACGACATGCGCGCCATGATCGACAACGAGCTGGTCAACGCGCACCGCGCCCGCTGCCTCACCCCGGACCGCCCGGTGCTGCGCGGCAGCGCCCAGAACCCGGACGTCTACTTCCAGGGGCGCGAGACGGTGAACCGCTTCTACCCGGCCACCATCGACATCGTCGAGAAGGAGATGGAGAAGTTCGCGGCGCTCACCGGCCGCAGGTACGAGCTGGTCGAGTACGCCGGCGCCCCGGACGCCGACCGCGTGGTCGTGATCATGGGCTCCGGCGCCGACACGGTGCAGGAGACGGTGGCGGCCCTTTGCGCCCAGGGTGAGAAGGTGGGGGTGGTCAAGATCCACCTGTACCGTCCCTTCCCGCTCAAGGCCTTCGTGCAGGCGCTTCCCGCGTCGGTGCGCAGGATCGCGGTCCTTGACCGCACCAAGGAGCCGGGGGCGCTCGGCGAGCCGCTCTACCTGGACGTGCGTACCGCCATCGGCGAGGGGATGGCCGCGGGGCTGAGCGGCTTCGTCGGCTACCCCGTCATCGTCGGCGGGCGCTACGGCCTGGGCTCCAAGGAGTTCACCCCGGCCATGGCCAAGGCGGTCTTCGACAACCTGAAGGAGGCCCAGCCCAGGAGCAACTTCGCGGTCGGCATCAACGACGACGTCACCGGCGCGAGCCTCGACTACGACAGCTCCTTCAGGACCGGCATGGACGGGACCTACCAGGCCATGTTCTTCGGCCTCGGGTCCGACGGCACCGTGGGGGCCAACAAGAACTCCATCAAGATTATCGGCGAGGCGACCGACAACTACGCCCAGGCCTATTTCGTCTACGACTCCAAGAAGGCGGGGACCATCACGACCTCGCACCTGCGCTTCGGAAAAAAGCCGATCAACGCGCCGTACCTGATCGACAACGCCGACTTCGTCGCCTGCCACAACTTCACCTTCCTGGAGAAGTACGACATGCTGGGCAAGGCGAAACCGGGCGCCACCTTCCTGCTCTGCTCCCCGTTCGACCACGACGAGGTCTGGGACAAGATGCCGGTCGAGGTGCAACGGCAGATCATCGACAAGAAGCTCAAGGTCTACACCATCAACGCCATCAAGCTCGCCGAGGAGCTCGGCCTGGGCGCCCGCATCAACGTCATCATGCAGACCGCCTTCTTCAAGATCTCCGGCATCATTCCGCTCGAGAGCGCCATCGCCGAGATCAAGGGGGCCATCAAGAAGAGCTACGGCAAGGCGGGGGAGAAGGTGGTGGCCATGAACAACGCCGCCGTCGACCAGGCGCTTTTGAACATCCACGAGGTGGCCGTTCCCGCAGCACCGTCGAGCGTCATCACCATGCCGCCGCCGGTAGGGGTGGGCGCGCCGCACTTCGTGAAGGAGGTCACCGGCCGCATCATCGCCGGCTTCGGTGACGATCTCCCGGTCTCGGCCATGCCCATCGACGGCACCTTCCCGACCGCGACCTCGCAGTACGAGAAGCGCAACATCGCGGTGGAGATCCCGGTCTGGGACGAGAAACTCTGCATCCAGTGCGCCATCTGCTCCTTCGTCTGCCCGCACGCGGCGATCCGGGTCAAGGCCTATCCGGCCGATGCCCTGGCCGGCGCACCGGCAGGGTTCAAGTGCGCTGATTCCAAGATCCCGGAGCTGAAAGAGCACAAGGTGACCTTCCAGGTTGCCCCCGAGGACTGCACCGGTTGCGGCGCCTGCGCCCACAACTGCCCGGCGAAGGACAAGGCGAACCCGGCGCACAAGGCGCTGGACATGCGGTTCCAGCCCCCCTTGCGCGCCGCCGAGGCGGCCAACTACCACTTCTTCCTGGGGCTTCCCGACCTCGACCCGGCCCTGGTGAAGCTCGACACCCTGCGCGGCAGCCAGCTGGTGCGCCCCCTGTTCGAGTACTCCGGCGCCTGCGCCGGCTGCGGCGAGACGCCGTACCTGAAACTTCTGTCCCAGCTCTTCGGCGACCGCGCCCTCATCGCCAACGCCACCGGCTGCACCTCGATCTACGGCGGCAACCTCCCCACTACCCCCTGGGCCAAGCGCGCCGACGGGCGGGGACCGGCCTGGTCCAACTCGCTCTTCGAGGACAACGCCGAGTTCGGCTTTGGCATGAGGCTCGCCGTGGACAAGTTCAACCAGGCGGCGACGGAGCTTTTGGAGCAGCTGGCCGGCTGCGGCTGCGGCGGCTGCGCGTCCATCGCCCCGCTGATGCGTGACATCCTCGACGCCGACCAGTCCGGGCAGGCCGGCATCGAGGCGCAGCGCGAAAGGGTGGCCAAGCTCAAGGAGGCGCTCGCCGGCTGCGACGAGGAGGCCGCGGCGCAGCTGCTCCCCATCGCGGACTACCTGGTCAAAAAGTCGGTCTGGTGCGTGGGGGGCGACGGCTGGGCCTACGACATCGGCTACGGCGGCCTGGACCACGTCATCGCCTCGGGCAAGAACGTGAACATCCTGGTGCTCGACACCGAGGTCTACTCCAACACCGGCGGCCAGGCCTCGAAATCGACCCCGATGGGCGCGGTGGCGCAGTTCGCCGCCGGCGGCAAGTCCATGGCCAAGAAGGACCTGGGCATGATGGCCATGGCCTACGGCCACGTCTACGTCGCCGCCGTGTCGCTCGCCAACCCCGGCCAGGTGGTCAAGGCTTTCATCGAGGCCGAGGCCTACGACGGTCCGTCGCTGATCATCGCCTACGCGCACTGCATCGCGCACGGCATCGACATGACCCGCGGCGTGGATGAGCAGAAGAAGGCGGTCTCCTCCGGCTACTGGCCGCTGTACCGCTACAACCCGGCGCTGGCGGCGCAGGGGAGGAACCCGCTGCAATTGGACAGTAAGGCCCCCACGACCAGCTTCGAGGACTACACGGGGGGAGAGAACCGCTACAAGGTGCTCAAGAAGATGAATCCCGAGGCGGCCGAGCAACTGATGCGCAAGGCGAGTGCCTGGGCGTCGGACCGCTTCGACTACTACACCAAGCTCGCGGCGCTCAGCTTCGGCGAGGACGGCAAGCAGTAGCGGCAGCAGAGCTGTCGCGGCAACAGCGAAGGGCCGGGGATTTCCCCGGCCCTTTTTCCATTCCCGGCTCGCCTCGCGGTTTTGCGGCGCGGGGAGACGGAGAACATGAGAGGCCGCAAAAGAAAATTGACAAACGCGGCCATATGAATATTATCTTCACCCTTGACCGCACCAACTTGTCTCCCCGGAGGGTACATGCGACGAACCACCATGCTTGCCACTGCTTTTCTCCTGGCCGCGCCCGCGCTGGGCAACGCCGGTACCTACCAGTGGCGCGACGACGCCGGGACCGTTCATTTCACCGACGACTCGGAACGGATTCCGGACAAGTACCTGAAGCGGGCCCAGGAGGTCGATCCGGCGAGCGCGGCGAAACAGCCCGCGGCGACGGAACCCAGGCGGATTGAGCCAACGGTGCCCCCGGCGGCGCAGCAAGCCGAAGACGCGGCTGCGGCCGATACCAAGAGCAAGCGGCGGGCCCGCCTGACCGCCGAGCTCACGCAGATCCGGAGCGGGCTGGAGGGGAAGAAGAAGGAACTGCAGAAGCTACACCACAAGTGGATGGTGCTGAAGGGGCGCGCGCCGAGCTTGGAAGAGGCCAAGGAATATCAGAAGCTATTGGCCGAAGGGAAGGCCAACGACGCGCGGAACCCCTATGTCAGCAAGGACCGCGTCTTCTCGACGGCGGGTGCCGCGCGGGCCGCGTACTATAAGAAGCTGGTCGAGGTGCGCGAGGACAACGCGCGGGCGCAGCAGCTGGAGCGGGAACTCGAGGGGCTGAAATGAGCGCCGTGACCGCGGCTGTTTCCAGGGAACGGATCGAAGCCCATGTGAAGAACCTCGAGGGGGTCAGGCATCCGGTGACGGGGGCGGACGCCCTGCGGCGGGCATGCTCCTACGTCGATGACACCCTGCGCGAGTTGGGCTACGCCGTCGATCTGCATCCTTTCATCGACGGCGGCAGCGAGTACCACAACGTCGTCGCCACCAGGCTCGGGACCCGGCAGCCGGAGAAGAGAGTCCTGGTGATCGCCCACTACGACACGGTCTCCGTCTCGCCCGGCGCGGACGACAACGCGAGTGGCGTCGCGCTGCTGCTGGAACTGGCGACCATTTGCAAGGAGTGGCATCCGGAACTGACGCTTCATTTCGTGGGGGTGAACCTTGAGGAAAACTCAGAAGAGGGGGTTCGGGGGACGGGCCTGCGTGGCAGCCGGGCCCTTGCCAGGTTCGCAGTGCAACAGGAGTGGGATATCGAGGCCGTGCTGGTGCTCGAGTCGGTAGCCTATGCCGGGGCGTCGATACGCCAGAGTGTGCCTGCCGGACTGCCGTTCGAGGTGCCGCAAACCGGAGATTTCCTCGCGGTGATCGGGAACGAATTTTCACGAGGGGTGGTGGGGCGGTTCGTGCTGGTGGTGCAGGACTTTGGCATCCCTCTCCCCGTGGTTCCCCTGGTGGTGCCAGGCAATGGCGAGGTGGTACCGGATACCCGGCGATCGGACCATGCCCCCTTCTGGGATGCCGGCTACCCGGCCATCATGCTGACCGACACCACCAACTTCCGCAATCCTCACTACCACGAGGTTAGCGATACCTTCGAGACCTTGAACCTCGGCTTCGCCGTCCGGGTCTGCCAGGCCGCGGCCGGGTTCCTGCTCGGCCTGGTCAGTGGCGAGGCTGAGACGCCGCGCTGACCCGCCTCGTCAGGGGTGTGAGCGGCTCATCCCGGTGCGTCCGCGCGAACTGCGCGAAGAGCCCCGCCCGGCGCGCCGCGAGCACCCGCAGCAACCCTTCCCGCTCAGTCCCTTGCGCCACGCGCTCCTCCACCATCGCGGCGAAGACGTCCAGATCGTGCAGCCGTCCCAGGAGGTCCTGGTAGCGCTTGAGCAGCCGGCGCGCCTCCTCTCCCTCATCCTCCAGCAGCGGTGCCAGTATCTCCAGCCGGTAGCGCAGCTTCTTGAACGCGATGCGCAGCCGGTGCTGTGCCACCGTGTCCTCCTCGTGCAGGGCGGCCGGGAAAAGTTCCTCGACCTGCCCGGCACGCTCGTCCAGAGCCCGTTCCGCAAAAACTCCGACCTCGCCGAAGGGATCCAGTTCACGCTGGGCGAAAGGGTTGGGCCGCTCCAGGCGGACCAGGTCCCGCCTGAGTTTACGCGCGGGAAATCGCGCCAGCGCCGCGGCCAGCCCCTCTTGGGTTCCCTCCCGTTCCTGTGTCAGCGATCGCACGAGTTCCCGCGCCGTAGCGCCGCAGTCGCGGTTTTCTTCGGTGTCGAGGCCGGAGAAGAACAGCAGCGCCTCGTCGAGGTTGCGCAGCTCCCCCAATAAGGAGGTGAGTTTTTTCACCCGGCGTGACAGTCGCGCCACCCGCTTCCCCGGGAGAACCGGGGCGAAGAGGGCGAGCCCCTCGCGCAGGCGGCGCGAGGCGACCCGCAGGTCGTGCACCTCGTCCGGGTCGAGATCGCGGACCGCTCCGCGCCAGTGGGAGAAGAATTCGTCGCCTAGCGCGGCGAGCAGGTGCGAGGCGGCATGCCACAGGCGTGTCGGCTGGAGTTGCGGGACTGGAGTAGGGTAGGCGGGATCACTCATAAGCCTTCACCGAGACTGGCAGTATTATAGCATCATCTCCCTTCAATGTGACAGGGCTGGTGCAAAAGCTGAAGACGCTAAGCGCCCCCGAAGGCACAGGTCTGCGGGGGCTCAGGCAACGCTTCGATGAAGAAGTGGTCAGTGTGGCTTGTGAATGGAGATCAGGAATTCCATGACTGCGAGGAGGTTGGTGAGCCTTCTAAAGAGGATGTTCTTTTCCCGCAGGTCTTTGGTGGTCTGGAATTTCGCCATCAACAGCTGGTATTGCTCATGTGCCAAATCGAACGGTTTCATCTTTTTCAACGCGTCGCTCTCCCTTTGTCGTGATAATGATTAAAATTTTATAACTGTATCGGTGTACTCTGTCAAGCGATCAGAGGGAAAAAGCGCAGGAGCGTACGGCAGAAGAAAAAATGGGCATGAAATTGGTAAAAATTAATCATGTGCTATAGTGTGTCGGTCGTAAATCAAACTCGGGAGGCTGACTATGAAAAGAGTGTTGTCCACCATCGTTACCGCACTGGTAGCCGTTTCCTTCGCCGGCATGGTCTGGGCGGCAGACACGACCGGAACCGATACCGGAACGTCTGCCGGCCCGGGGACCGGTATGTCGACCGGCACCCAGAGTGACCAGGGGGGGGCCGAGACGGCCAAATCCAAGACCAAGAAGACCAAGAAAAAAAGGAAAAAAAGCTCCAAGAAGACCAGGAAGCATACCAGAAAAAGCACGGGGACGGGAGCTTCCGGCATTGAGCCTAATTACGGCACCCCGGCCCTTGGGGGGCCAAGCGGCACCATGGGGACCGGTTCCGGCGGGACCGGCGGCGCGGACGGCGCGGGTCGCTAGGGGAGAGGCGGCAGGCAGGATCGAGGCCGCACCGCGAGGTGCGGCCTTTTCCGTGCTCGCGGTGGACCAAGTCGACGAGACGGCAGTGCCACGGTTTCCCCAGGGGGGTGGGTGATATGCCCCACCTCCTCCCGGGGCGCCTCCCGCCGCTACAGGCTCATGGTTCCCCTCCCGGGCCCGGTGGCGGCGAAAGGTACGTAACTTCGCGCCATTACCAGACACTTCCTGGAAGGGTGCCATGGCGGGGTGCAAAGGGGGGAGGCACCCCACAGCTGGGTACGCCTCTTGCTGTTACAGAACGTTGCAACCCTACATTTCAATAAAGGAGATTTCCATGCTCGCGTTGAAGAATTTGATTCCGGCGGCAGTAGCCGCCCTCTCCCTGTGCGTACTGCCAGGGTGCTCCGAGAAGGGGCCCAGCGGCGCCCCCGTTGCCAAGGTGAACGGGACCACCATCACCAAGCCGGAGTTGGACCGTGCCGTGAAGACCCTCCTGGCGCAAAACCGGGTCAACCAGACCCTGCCGCCGGAACAGTTGAAAAAGGCAACCGACGCCGCCCTGGAGCAGCTCACCTCGGCGGAGCTTCTGTACCAGGAGGGAAAGAAGCTGGAGATAAAGAACCTGGATCAGCTGGTCGACCAGCAATACCAGAAGAACCGCGCCGCCTTCCCCACCAAGGAGGAGTACGAAAAGGCGCTGAAGGCGGCCGGGATGACCGAGGCGGAGGTGCGCGAGTCGATGCGCAAGGAGATCGTGGTCAACCACTTCGTCGACAAGCAGTTCTCGGCCAAGGCCACCTGCTCGGACGCCGAGGCGAGGAAATTCTACGACGACAACAAGGCGAAACTGTTCCAAAAGGGTGAGCGCATCAAGGCGAGCCACATCCTCGTGAGCGTGGACCAAAAGGGGAGCGCCGAGGAGAAGAAAAAGGCGCGCGAGAAGGCGGAAGCTCTGCTGAAGCGGGTGCGCGGCGGCGAGGATTTCGCAGCGGTCGCCAAGGCGGAGTCGACCTGCCCCAGCCGCACCAAGGGGGGGGAGCTGGGCATCTTCGGCAAGGGACAGATGACCCCTCCCTTCGAGAAGGCGGCCTTCGCGCTGAAAAACGGGGAGATCAGCAAGGTGGTGGAGACGGAGTTCGGTTACCACATCATCAAGCTGCAGGAGCGGATCGCCCCCTCCACGGACAGCTTCGAGGACGTCAAGTTCCAGATCGTGCAGTACCTGAAGATGGAGCAGACCCGCAAGGCGGTGGCTGCCTTTCTGACCGAGCTGCGCCACAAGGCGAAAATCGAGAAGGTCTAGCCGCGGGCGCCATGACGCGAGAAGGCCCGGAGGGATGATCCCTCCGGGCCTTTTTTTGCCCCTTGCTTTTTCGCCGCGGGTTCAGGCACCGCCAGGGCGACGCCCAAACCGTGCTCCGCGCGCCGGTCGGGTCAGACCCACCGCAGGTTATCGCCGGAGGCCTGGGCCGCGCCGCCGCCCACCACGGGCGTGTCGAATCCCTCGCCATCCCCCTCCTTGCCCGAATCGGAGAGTCCGAACTTCTTCATGCGGTAGCGCAGCGTGTCCCGGCTGGTCTTGAGGAACTTGGCGGCCTTGGACTGGTTCCCCCCGGACTTCTTCAGGGCCAGCTGGATCAGCATCTTCTCCAGTTCCTCAAGCGAGATGCCGGTGGAAGGCAGCACGATGTGCTCTCCCGAGAACTCGGTGCTGATCACCCCGGTGCAATCCGGGTCCGCCGCCGCGACCCGGCTCTGCCTGATCTCGGGGCTCAGGTATTCCGGCGTGAGGACCTTCCCCTGCTCCAGCATCATCAGGCGTTCGATGCAGTTGCGCAGCTCGCGGACGTTGCCGGGCCAGTCGTACCGGTTCAGGTATTCCAGGGTCTCCGGCGCCGCGTGGGTCACGGTTCTGCCGTACTCCTCGTTGAGGGTCTCGATGAAATACTGCACCAGGGATTCGATGTCCTCCTTGCGTTCCCTAAGCTTTGGGAGGCAGATGTTCATGACGTTGAGCCTGAAGAAGAGGTCGCCGCGAAACTTCCCTTCCTTGACCATCCTGGGGAGGTCCTGGTGGGTTGCGGTGATGATCCTCACGTTGGCCTCGACGTCCTCCTGACCGCCCAGCCTGCGGAAGCGCTTGGTTTCGGTCGCCTTTAGGATCTTGGCCTGCATCTGGTAGGGCATGTCGCCGATCTCGTCCAGGAAGACCGACCCCCCCTCGGCCAGCTCGAAAACCCCCTTCTGGCGCCGGGAAGCGTCGGTGTAGGCTCCCTTCTCGTGGCCGAAAAGCTCGTTTTCCAACAGGTTCTCCGGGATCGATGCGCAGTTCACTTCGATGAAGGGGGCGTCGGCCCGGGCGCTGTGGTAATGGATCGCCTTGGCGACCAGCTCCTTGCCGGTGCCGCTCTCGCCGGTGATCAGCACCGTCTTGGCATCGGCGTCGGCGCAGATCTTGATCATCTTGAAGACCTCGATCATCTTGGGGCTGTTGCCCACCATCTTCTCGTGGTCGGATTTGCGGCGCAGCTCGTTTCTGAAGTAATCGACCTCTTTCTTGAGCCGCCGTTTCTCGAAGGCGCGCTCCACCACGTGCTTGACCGCCTCGAGATTGAAGGGCTTGCCGAAGTAGTCCTCCGCGCCGTCCTGGAGCGCCTGCACCGCCGAGTCCGCGTTGGCGTAGGCGGTGATCATGATGACGTAGAGGTCATCGTTGGTCGCCTTGAACCGCTTTAAAAGCTCCAGACCACTGGTGTCGGGAAGGCAGATGTCCAGCATGACCAAGTCGGGCTTGAAGCTCTCGAATTTCTGAATGGCCTCTGCACCGGACGCCGCCGTGTCGACCTCGTAACCGTCCTTTTTGAGGCTGGCGGCGAGGGACCAGGAGATCAGCTTTTCGTCGTCGACGACCAAGATCCTGTTTTTACTCATGGTGAACGTTCCTTCCTGGACCTGCTGCGGAGAGTCCGCAGATTCTCGATGGGGTGAGACCGGTGCCGGCCGAGTGAGGGGGGCCCACCCGTGCCGGTCAGCAGGCGGCTGAACTTTATCATCTATTTAATAATTTGTGTATTGTTTTTTTTGCATATAAAGCTACCGCCGCGGACGACGGCTCGGTCACCCTTTCAGCTCCGGTGGGGCTTTTCGAGCCGGGCTCGTGGGGGATATCACCCACTTTTGCGGCATTTGCCCCACGGTTTCGACTGTGGCGGCGCTCCGTGCGGAACTTTGCGCCATCCCCCACCATTTTCTCGCCGCTGCGCGATATGACCCAAACGGGTGGGGCTTTTCCAGCAGCCGGTCGTCTCGAAGTCCGACGCATGGCTCGGTGCGCCTGTTCTTGGCGGCACTGGCCCTTCACCCGCTTTGGTGGGGCAAATCACCAAGTTCTCTGGTGTTATAGCGCTGCCGGCGCGGTTCTGTGCGTCGGAGAGGATCGGTTTCCTCATTTCACACCGGCGAATGCGCCAAGGGCGGGGATAACACTAGCAGGATGCGTGCCGAGCCTCCCCTGCGGTCAAAGCCGTCCCTCCCTTGCCCCGGCGGCACCCCCTCCGGGGGGGTGTCCGCACCGCAATGGCAGGATCTGGCAAGTAATATGCATAGGCGTAAGACAATTCCCTTCCGAAAGGTGGTGCCATGAAACTGAGGCAGGTGGTGTTGTGGATTTTCATGATGGTTGTTGTCGGCGCGGCGCAGGGACACGGGTATGACGGCACCGATTTCAAGACGATCCGGAAACTGGCGGAGCAGGGTAACCCCGAGGCGCAGATGAAGCTGGGGGTGATGCTCTCCTCAGGGGTGGGAGTCCCCCTGGATAAAAAGGAAGGGCTCACGTGGTACGAGAAGTCGGCGAACCAGGGGTATGCCCCGGGGCAGTGGAACCTGGCTTTTGCCTACATACGCGGGGAAGTGGTGCCCCAGGATTTCAAAAAGGCCTTCGGGCTGCTGCAACTGGCGGCCGATGCGGGATACGACAGCGCGCAGTACGATCTGGGCATGATGTATCTGCAGGGGCTCGCCGTGGCCGCACCCGATCAGGAGAAAGCGGAGGTCTGGTTCCGGCGCGCCGCCGCCCAGGGGAACCGCGACGCCAAGAAGATCCTGAAGGAACTGGCCGAGGGCCATTGACCGGAGCGCCGGTCGTCAGCAAGAGCGCAAACGTTTCCAGGAGTAGCCCATGTCCAACATCTTCGAATCCCAGAACGCCGTCGCCATCGAGTCCCCCTCCCGGGCTTGCTTCGATTTCAGCCATGTGGCCGGCGAACTCGAGGAGAGCCGCAAGAGGCTCAGCGCCGTCTTTGACACCGTCCAGGTCGGCATAGTCATCATCGACGCGGAAACCCACACCATCGTGGAAGCCAACCCAAAGGCGGTGGAAATGATCGGCAGCAGCAGGGAGACCGTCGTCGGTTCCGTCTGTCACTGCTTCATCTGTCCGGAGCAAGTCGGGCACTGCCCCATCACCGACCATGGGCAGCGCATCGACAACACGGAGCGACAGCTCATGAAGGCCAACGGCGACAGCATCACCATCGTGAAGACCGTGGCGCGGGTCAAGCTGCACGGACGCGACCACCTGATCGAAAGCTTCCTGGACATCACCGACAGGAAGCGGGCCGAGGAGGAACTGAGGGAGAGCGAGGAGCGCTACCGCGACATCCTGGACAACGCCAACGACCTGATCCAGAGCGTCGATGCCAAGGGGGGCTTCATCTACGTCAACAGCGCCTGGAAGAAGACCCTGGGCTATTCCGACGAGGACCTCGCCTCCATGAATATCTTCGACGTGATCAAGCCCTGCTGTCAGAGCCATTGCGCCACCATGTTCGACGAGTTGAAAACCGGCGCCAGGATACCAAGGGTCGAGGTCGAATTCGTCGCCAAGGACGGGCGCAGCATCATCCTCGAGGGGAGCATAAACTGCAACACCGCCAACGGGCAGGCGATCAGCACCAGGGGGATCTTCCGCGACATCACCGAGCGCAAGAAGATGGAAGCGGAACTGATGCAGAGCGAGGATCGCTACCGCAAGCTCTTCGAGAACGCGCCGGAGGCGATCCTGGTGCAAAACGAGGGGCGCTACGTCTGCGCCAACAAGCAGGCCTGCCAGCTCCTCGGCGTCGACACTCCCGAGGAACTGGTCGGCCAGTCCATCTTCTCCTTCGTGCACCCCGACTTCCACGCCATGGTCCTCGAGCGCATCCAGCAGATTCACGACACCGGCGAGCCGTCGCCGTTGCGGGAATCGAGGATGGTGCGCAAGGACGGGACCGTGATCGACGTCGAGGCAGTGGCGACCGGAATCGTGTTCCAGGGGCAGCAGGCCATCCAGGTGATCATCCGGGACATCACCGAGAGAAAGCAGGTCGAGGAACAGCGCCGGGAACTGAACAGCAAGCTGGAGAAGATGGTCGAGGAGAAGACCCGGCACCTGAAGGAGGCCCAGACCAAGCTGATCCAGTCGGAAAAGATGGCGACCCTGGGCGAGGTGATCGCCGGCGCCGCGCACGAACTCAACAACCCGCTCGCGGGGATTCTCGGCGCCATCCAAATGCTGCGCAGCAACGCCGTGAACCATCCCATCGACCCCGAGCTCATGGAGGGGATCGACGTCCTGGAGAGCATCGAGAGCGCGGCGGTGCGCTGCCAGAAAATCGTCGAGGACCTGGTCCGCTTCACCACCCAGGTGCGCTGCAACTTCAGCGACATGGACATCAACCAGGTGCTCAAGGATACCCTGGAGATCATGTCGGGCCCCTTCGAGGAGCAGGGAATCGCGGTGCAACTGGACCTGGACCCGGAGGTGCCCCAGATCGAGGGGGACTTCGTCAAGCTCCTGGAGGTCTACGTGAACCTGCTGCAAAACGCGAAGAGCGCCCTCCCCAACGGCGGCAGGATCGATATCTGCACCGCCCTGGTGAAGAAGTACGGCGAGCCGCTTCAGGTCTCCGTGGTGATCCGCGACAACGGCTGCGGCATCCCGCCCCAGAATCTGGCCAAGATCTTCGACCCCTTCTTCACCACCAAGCCCGCCGGCAAGGGTCCCGGTCTCGGGCTCACCGTCTGCTACGGCATCGTGAAGCGCCACGGGGGCGACATCGACGTGCGTTCCACGGTCGGCAAGGGGACCGAGGTGACGGTCACCGTTCCGGTCCGGCAGCGCAGAGGGACCACCTATCCGCCTTCCTGACCCGGCGGGAGGTTGTCCGTGCCGGCGCGGGGGGGGAGATGAGCTTAATTTCATTTGACATTTCCCTCCCCATCTGGTTAAACCTTCTACGCGATGGCAAGGGCGGTATGACTGCCGGAGACAATCGGGGCGAGCGGGCCAGGCTTCAAGCGCGCCATGACGGACAGCACCGGAAAAAAGATAAACGATAATACTAAACCATCCGCGAGGGTGGGACGGAAAGCCCAAGGGTCTCCCTGAGACAGCCGGGTTGCCGAAATATCTAGCACTAGATCCAGCTAAGATACCGGCAACCCGTTTTTTTTTGCCCGCTTCTAATGATTTCCCCCTCAAGCTTGGACCCTCCACCGCCGTGGCGGCGAGGCCGGGCCACCCCTCTCCATCGCCACATTCCGCACACCACATTCATGCCGAGGCCGTAACGGGCCGGCGGCAGGAGAGACCCTCATGCACGATGCGGCCAACGACCCACCAGAGAGCCTGCGGCTGGATTCCTGCTCGACGCAGTTGGTGAACCAGCTGGGGCAGGACGAGGAGCGCCTGGCGATGCTGAAGGAAATCATCGACTTCCTTCCCCTCGGCGCGGGAATAACCATCAGCGACAAGGACGGCCGGATCGCCTACGTGAACCAGGCGGAGGCGGAGATGCACGGCTATGCCCGCGGCGAGCTGATCGGCCGGCCGGCCCGCATCCTGGCTCCCGAGGTCAAAACCAGGGGGAGGCGCATCGACCCCGGGACCGCTGGGCTTTGGAAGCGCGAGTGCCTGAACGTGCGCAAGGACGGCAAGATCTTTCCGGTTCAGCTCACCTCCCGGCCGATCAGAAACGCCGGCGGGGCCTACCTCGGCATGTTGACCGCCTGCGAGGACATGACCCAGCGCAAGCTTTGCGAGCAGCAGCTCGAGACCCTCGCCTACTACGACAGCGTCACGAAGCTCCCCAACCGCAGCCTCCTCATGGACCGCCTGCACCAGGCCCTCGCCCTGGCGCAGCGCGAGCGGCGCGAGCTGGCCCTGCTCTTTCTCGACCTGGACAATTTCAAGGACCTCAACAGCTCCAAGGGGCACGAGGCGGGCGACAAGTTTCTGCAGGAGGTGGCGGCGCGGCTGGCGAGCTGCCTCTCCGAGGCGAACACCCTGGCGCGGCTTGGCGGGGACGAGTTCGTCATCCTGTTCAACCCGGGACCGGGGGAGGAGGGGGTGGCGGCGACGGCCGCCAGGCTGCAGGCGCTCTTCGCGGAGCCCTTCCTGATCGACGGGGAGGAGCTTTACGGCAGCACCAGTATCGGCATCGCCCTCTACCCCGATGACGGCCGGGACGTGGAGAGCCTGCTGCGCTGCGCCGACGCGGCGCTGTACCAGGCGAAGAGCGAGGGAAAGGCGAGTTACCAGTTCTTCTCCCAGGAGATGAACCAGGTGACCATGCGCCGCGTGGCGCTGGAAAACGGGATGCGCCAGGGACTGGCGCGCGGCGAGTTCTACCTCTACTTTCAACCCCAGTGGGACCTGAAGACCCTGCGGCTGACCGGCGCCGAGGCGCTTTTGCGCTGGCACAGCGCCGAGTTCGGCCTGGTGGGGCCGGACGAGTTCATCCCCATCGCCGAGTCGTGCGGTTTCATCTTCGACCTGGGGGACCTGGTGCTGAGGGAGGCATGCCTGCATGCGGTGGAGTGGGACCGTATCTGCCCGGGGCTCAAGGTCGCCGTCAACATTTCGGGGCGGCAGTTCCGGCAGCCCGACTTCCTGGAGACCGTGGCCCGGGTGGTCGAGGAGAGCGGGGTAGGCCCGAGTTCCCTGGAGCTCGAGTTCACCGAGAGCGTCATCATGGAGCGCGCCGAGAAGAACATCCACGCGCTGCAGGCGCTGAAGAGGATGGGGGTAAGGCTCAGCATCGACGACTTCGGCACCGGCTATTCCTCGCTCAACTACCTGAAACACTTCCCCATCGACGCCATCAAGATCGATCGCTCCTTCATCGCCGAACTCGTTTCCGACAGCGACGACGCCGCCATCGCCGAGGCCATCATCTCCATGGCGCACAGCCTGAAGCTCAAGGTCATCGCCGAGGGGGTCGAGAACGACGCGCAGCTCGACTTCCTGGTGGACCGATGCTGTGACGAGGCGCAGGGGTTCTACTTCGCCCCCCCCATGCCGGGTGAGGATTTCACCGGCTACGTGAAGCGCTTCTCCGTCTCCGAAGATGTGACCAAACCGCTGAGTGTCGCTGGCTGACCTCACCCCCACCCAAGGAGGAAGACCCATGAAAACCATGCAACAGATAGCGCGCGCCCTCGCGCTGCAGGCCGCGGTCGTGCCGCTCATGCTCGCGCAGGCGCAGGCCGGCAACGTCGGCGTGGACGTCAATATTCACCTCGGCAACGAGCCCCGACCCGTGGTGGTGGCCCCGGCCCCCCGACCGGTCGTGGTGGCGCCCGCCCCGGTGCCGGTGTACCAGCCCGATCCGTACTACGACGAGCCCGAGGAGGAGGTCCAGTTCATCTATCCGCAGCCGCTGGGCTTCTACGTGGCGGTGGGGGTTCCCTACGACCTCTTCTACTTCAACAACGTCTACTTCAGCTTCCGTGACGGGCGCTGGTTCCGCTCTCCCGACAACCGCGGCCGCTGGGTCCCGGTCGGGTACCGTGAACTTCCCCCGCCGCTGCGCCGCTACCGGATCGAGCGGATCCGCGAGTACCGGGCCCGCGAGTACGCCGTCTACCAGCGCGACCGGGACCACTACCACGGCAGGCACAGAAGCGACCGCGGTTACTGGAAGGCGCGCCACGAACAGCAAAAGGACGAGAAGAGGTACACCAAGGAGCAGCGAAAGGAAGAGAAGCGCTACGAGAAGGAGCAGCGCAAAGAAGACTTGCGCTTCGAGAAGGAACAGAGAAAAGAGCAGAAACGCCACGAGCACGAGCAGCGCAGGGAGGACAGGGACTTTGACCGGGACCGTCACGGCCGCGACTAGCCCTAACCGCTGCGGCTGGGCCGGGAGCGATCCCCTTTACTGTGCCTACCATGACCTCGAATGGGGAGTGCCGGTGCACGACGACCGCCTCCTCTTCGAGTTCCTCACCCTGGAGGGGGCGCAGGCCGGGCTTTCCTGGATCACCATCCTCAGAAAGCGCGAGGGGTACCGCCGCGCCTTCGCCGGCTTCGACCCGGAGCTCGTCGCCCGCTTCTCCGACGCCGACCTGCCCCGGCTCATGGCCGACCCCGCCATCGTGCGGAACCGGCTGAAGATAGGCTCCACGATCGACAATGCGCGCGCCTTTCTCCGCGTGCAGGAGGAGTTCGGCTCCTTCGACGCCTACCTGTGGCGTTTCGTGGACGGCGTTCCCCGCCAAAACGCCTGGCGCAGCCTGGCCGAGGTTCCGCCCCGAAGCGACCTCTCCGATCAGCTCAGCCGCGACCTCAAGCGGCGCGGCTTCCGTTTCGTAGGGAGCACCATCTGTTACGCCATGATGCAGGCGGTGGGGATGGTGAACGATCATACCGTCGACTGCTTCCGCTGGAGCCAGCTGCAAAACAGGTGACCGGCAAAACTCCCTGCGAAAACCTGCCGATACGCATTGCACCCCGCCCCGATTTCGGGTAATTATTTAGGGTCGCCGCGCAAGCGGCGCATCCCCCTTTCACGAGCCGGCAGATGCGGCGGACACGGTCCCCGTGCACCGTCCCCGCCAGCGCCCGGCCCGACCAGGAGAACCCATGTTCCGTCGCACCAAGATCGTAGCCACCGTCGGCCCCGCTTCCGATTCCAACGAGATGCTCGACGCCCTGATCCATGCCGGCGTCGATGTCTTCCGCCTCAACTTCTCCCACGGCGATTACGCCTCCAAGGCCGCCGTCATCGGCCACATCCGCAAGCTTTCCCAGGAGCACGAGCATGCCGTGGCCATCCTCGGGGACCTGCAGGGGCCCAAGATCCGCACCGGCCTCATGGTCGGCGGTTCCATGCAGCTCGTGGCGGGGAGCGAGGTGGTGGTCACCACGCGCGAGGTGCTGGGGCAGGGCAACGTGATCCCGACCATCTACCAGGGGCTGCCGCGCGACGTGAAGGCGGAGGACCGCATCCTCCTCGACGACGGCCTGATGGAGCTGAAGGTGCTCGAGGTCTCCGGGGTGGACGTGCGCTGCCAGGTGGTTACCGGCGGGATCCTCAAGGACCGCAAGGGGATCAACCTTCCCGGCGCCAAGGTTTCCGCCCCGGCGCTGACCGAGAAGGACAAGGAGGACCTGCAGTTCTGCATGGACCAGCAGCTGGACTACGTGGCCCTCTCCTTCGTGCGCGAGGCCTCGGACGTGACCGAGCTGAAGGAGATCATCGACCGGGCCGGTTCCCCCTTGCGCATCATCGCCAAGATCGAGAAGCCCGAGGCGGTGCTGAACTTCGCCGCCATCCTGCGGGTATCGGACGGGATCATGGTGGCGCGCGGGGACCTGGGCGTGGAGATGAACCCCGAGAAGGTTCCCCTGATCCAGAAGCGCATCATCAGAAGTTGCAACGATGCCGGCAAGCCGGTCATCACCGCGACCCAGATGCTGGAGAGCATGGTCAACAACCCGCGCCCGACCCGCGCCGAGACTTCGGACGTCGCCAACGCCATCCTGGACGGCACCGACGCCATCATGCTCTCCGCCGAGACCGCCTCCGGCAAATACCCCATCGAAGCGGTTTCCATGATGGTGCAGGTGGCGCGCGACATCGAGACCGATCCCCAGCTCATGGCCCAGTGCTGCAAGGCGCCCAACGGCCAGACCAGCCTCCCCAATATCTCCGAGGTGATCGGCATGGCGGCCTGCCGTGCGGCGGAGAGCGTCAAGGCCTCGGCCATCCTCGCCTTCACCCAGACCGGCAGCACCGCGGCACTGGTATCCAAGTACCGCCCGGCTCAGCCCATCATCGCGGTGACGCCGTCGCAGCAGGTGCGCCGTCGGCTCGCGCTCTACGCCGGGGTGCACGCGCTCAGGGTGGACATCGAGGGGGACACCGAAAGCCAGATCATCTCGGTGGAAGCAGCGGTGCTGGACATGGGGTGGCTGAAACAGGGGGACCTGGTGGTGATCACCATGGGGAGCCCGTTGTCGAGCCCCGGCACCACCAACCTGATGAAGGTGCACCGCCTGGAACCGGGGCTGCGGCCCCAGCGCTGATCCGTGCCGCAGCTCCGTAAGTGACGGCCTTTGGGTCGCTCGCTTGGGTAGGCGAAGCGCCGTCCACGCCAAAGCGGATGGACGTAGATGCTGTAAACCGGGCTCCTGATCCGGTTGTCCCAGTTCCGGGAGTGGCGGACACCGGGGCTGTCAGGGCGAATTAGGCGTTGCGCTGGGGTGGGGTAGATGTTATAACTGTGCCGATCGCTCGCATGAGGATCGGCGCTGCGCTTTGGCCGGTTGCCGGGCTGATTTATGACAATCCGTCCGGGCTCCGTTGCCGCGGATCGAGGGTTTAGTCCAATGGCTAGACCCTCTTTCATTATCTTTTGCCATGGAGGTTTCTGCTATGAGCGTCATACTCGTTACCGGCGGTGCCGGGTACATCGGTAGTCACGTGGTCAGACAGCTCTCCGAGGCGGGGCACGAGGTGGTGGTGTACGACAACCTCTCCACCGGTTCGGCCGACGCGCTGGTGCACGGCGAGCGGCTCGTCGTCGGCGACCTCTCCGACCAGGACGGGATACGGGCGGTGCTCAGGGAAACCGGGGCCAAGTCGGTGCTCCATTTCGCCGCGGCGATCATCGCGCCGGAATCGGTGACCCTGCCGCTCAAGTACTACGGCAACAACACGAGAAACACCCTGAACCTTCTGCAGGCCTGCGTCGAGCACGGCGTCGAGCGCTTCATCTTTTCCAGCACCGCCGCGGTGTACGGCATGCCCGAGGGAGGACGCGCCTCGGAAGAGAGCCGCACCGCCCCCATCAACCCCTACGGCACCTCCAAGCTGATGAGCGAGTGGATGCTGCGCGACGCCGCCTTCGCCCACGGCTTCTCCTACGTGGCGCTGCGCTACTTCAACGTGGCGGGCGCCGACCCGCAGGCGCGCATGGGGCAGAGAACGCCCGAGGCGACCCACCTGATCAAGGTGGCCTGCCAGGCCGCCTTGGGCGCCCGCGACTCCGTCTCCATCTTCGGCACCGACTACGATACCCCCGACGGGACCGGCATCCGGGACTACATCCACATCGAGGACCTCGCCTCGGCGCACCTCGCCGCCCTGAGCTACCTTGAGCGCGGCGGCGCCTCCGAGGTGATCAACGTGGGCTACGGCAAGGGGAACAGCGTCCGCGAGGTGATCAGGGTGGTGAAGGACGTAAGCGGCGTCGACTTCAAGGTCAACGAGGCGCCGCGTCGCCCCGGCGACCCGGACAGTCTCATCGCGGTCGCCGACAAGATCCGCACCGTCCTCAACTGGACCCCGTCCTACAACGACCTGCACACCATCGTGGCCGACGCCTGGCGTTGGGAGCAGAAGCTTTGGCAATCCCGCTGATAGCGAACAGCGAAGAGAAGGAGAGGGCATGATAAAGAGCATGACCGGCTATGGCAAGGGTGAGGGGGTCCACGAAGGGGGACGCTTCATCGTCGAGGTGCGCTGCGTGAACCATCGCTACGGCGAGATCACCGTCAAGCTCCCGCGCGTGCTGCTGCAGTTCGAGAACGAGATCAAGAAGCGCGTCGGCGAGAAGCTGGTGCGCGGCAAGATCGACGTCTTCATCCAGGTGGAGAACGCGGTGGCGCTCGGGGTGCCGACGGCCAACCTGCCGCTGGCGCGCGGCTACCTGAAGGCCTTCCAGAGCATCGGCGAGGCGCTGGGGCTCTCCGGCGAGGTGGATCTCGCGCTGGTCGCCTCGCAGCGGGACGTGGTCACCGTGGCGGCCGAGGCCGAGGCGAGCCTGGAGGAGATGCCGCAGGAGCTCATGTCCGCGCTCGAGGACTCCCTGCGCCGGGTGGACGAGATGCGCCTTTTCGAGGGGGAATCGCTCTACGCCGACTTCCTAAGACGCCGCGAGACCCTGACCCAGCTGATCGCGAAGGTCGCCGCGCGCGCCCCGCAGGTGGTCGCCGAGTACGGCCAGCGCCTGAAGGAGAGGATCGCGCAGCTCTTGGGCGAGGCCTCGCTTCCCGAGGAGCGTCTGGCCCAGGAGATAGCGGTCATGGCCGACAAGTGCGACGTCACCGAGGAGCTGGTGCGCCTGGAAAGCCACCTGCGCCAGTTCGACGAGACCCTGGCCAAAAGCGAGCCGGTGGGGAGAAAGCTCGACTTCCTGCTCCAGGAGATCAACCGTGAGGTGAACACCATCGGCTCCAAGGGGAACGACGCCCAGATGGCCGCGCTGGTGGTGGAGCTGAAGGCGGAGCTGGAGAAGATCCGCGAGCAGGTGCAGAACATAGAGTAGGGGAACTTTACAGTTTGGGGTTCCGCCGCCTCTGTTTTGTAGCGGATCCCGACAACGGCAACGGGTGAACTATGAAACGTGAAGGCGTATTGTACGTGATTTCGGCCCCTTCTGGGGCGGGCAAGACCTCGCTGTGTAAGGAAATAATTGACATCTTTCCTAACTTGCGGCATTCTGTCAGCTACACGACGCGCCCTCCCCGGAACGGAGAGGTGCACGGGCGTGATTATTTTTTTGTGGGTAAGGAAGAGTTCGACCGGATGGTCGAGGACGGGGAATTCGCCGAGTGGGCCGAGGTGCATGGCAACTTCTACGGCACGTCGCTCGCCACCCTCAAGGAATCCCGTGCCGAGGGGATCGACCTTATCCTTGATATCGACTGCCAGGGTGCGCGGCAGCTGAAAGGGCGTTTCGAAGGAGGGGTCTATATCTTCGTACTCCCGCCCAGCATCGAGGAGCTCAGGCGCCGCCTGGACAACCGCTCCTCCGACTCGCAGGAAGTCATCGAGCGCAGGATCCACAACGCCTCCGGCGAGATCAAGGAAGCGCGCTGGTACGATTACATCATCGTCAACGACAAGTTTTCCGAGGCCCTGGACCAGCTGAAAAGCGTGCTCATCGCCGAGCAGTGCCGCACCAGCCGCCTGCTGCAGGGGCTTTCCAGGATCTTCACGATTTAGACGTTTAACATCACAAAGGGGATTTCACTTATGGCAAGGGTTACCGTAGAAGATTGCCTCGAGAAGGTGGACAACCGCTTCCTCCTGGTCATGCTCGCCTCCAAGAGGGTGAAGCAGCTGTTCAAGGGCGCGAAGCCGCTCATCGACAACAGGGCAGCCAACAAGAACGTGGTCGTCTCCCTCAGGGAAATCGCCGCCGGCAAGATCGGCTGCGAGATCGGCAAGAAAGGTCGTTAACAGATCGAAAGGGAGACGCGTGAGCGGTCTCCCTTTTTTTTCAAACCGGCTGGGGCTATCGGCTGACGGGGCATCTGCCCCGGTGCTGTTAGCCCCTTCTTTTTCCAGATAAAACGGGCGCGATGATACGACTCAACGACATACTCGACAAGGTCTCCTCCTACAACCCGGGTGCCGACCTGGACCTTTTGCGCAAGGCCTACGTCTTCTGCGCCAAGGTACACCAGGGGCAGACCCGCCTCTCGGGGGAGCCCTACCTGATCCACCCGATGGAGGTGGCGGGGATCCTGGCCGACCTGAAGCTGGACCTTCCCGCCGTGGTGACCGGCCTTCTGCACGACACCGTCGAGGACACCCTGACCACCCACGAGGAGCTGGAGTCGCTCTTCGGCGCCGAGGTGGCGCGCCTGGTGGACGGGGTCACCAAGATCGGCAAGATCCACTTCAAGACCAAGGAGGAGAGCCAGGCCGAGAACTTCCGCAAGATGCTGCTCGCCATGGCCACCGATATCCGGGTCATCCTGGTCAAGCTCGCCGACCGCCTGCACAACATGCGCACCCTGCAGTACCAGCCCGAGCCCAAGCAGCGCACCATCGCCAAGGAGACGCTGGACATCTACGCCCCCATCGCCAACCGGCTCGGTATCTCCTGGGTCAAGGGCGAACTGGAGGACCTCTCCTTCCGCTACCTGGAGCCGCAGCTCTACTACGACCTGGCCGGCAAGGTCGCCAAGAAGAAGCAGGAGCGCGAGTCCTACGTCGCGACGGTCAAGGACATCATCAAGAAGCAGCTCGAGGAGCACGGCATCAAGGGGGACGTCTCCGGCCGCTCCAAGCACCTCTACTCCATCTACAAGAAGATGCAGAGCCGCAACGTCGACATCGACGAGATCTACGACCTGATCGCGATCCGCGTCTCGGTGGAAGACATCCGCGAGTGCTACGAGGTGCTGGGGATCATCCATTCCACCTGGAAGCCGATTCCCGGGCGCTTCAAGGACTACATCGCCATGCCCAAGGGGAACATGTACCAGTCGCTGCACACGACGGTGATCGGTCCCTACGGCGAAAGGATGGAGGTGCAGATCCGCACCGTCGAGATGCACCGGGTCGCCGAGAGCGGCATCGCGGCGCACTGGAAGTACAAGGAAGGGAAGGGGTACGACGAGAAGGAGGTCCGGCACTTCACCTGGATCCGGCAGCTGCTCGAATGGCAGCAGGAACTGGACGACTCCAAGGAGTTCATGGACACGGTCAAGGTCGAGCTCTTCCCGGAGGACGTCTTCATCTTCACCCCGAAGGGGGACGTGAAGGGGTTCCCGAAGGGCTCCACCCCCATCGACTTCGCCTACTCGGTGCACACCGACGTCGGCCACCGCTGCGTCGGCGCCAAGGTGAACGGCAAGCTGGTGCCCTTGAAGTACGAGCTGAAGACCGGCGACATCGTCGAGGTGATCACCTCGCCGCACCACACCCCGAGCAAGGACTGGCTGAAGATCGTCAAGAGCTCGCGGGCGCGCAACAAGATAAGGGCCTGGGTGAAGACCGAGGAGCGCCTGAGAAGCATCACCCTCGGCCGCGAGATCTGCGAGAAGGATTTCCGGCGCTACTCGCTCAACTTCGGCAAGCTGCAAAAGAGCGGCGAGCTGAAGAAGGTGGCCCAGGAGTTCGGCTTCCAGACCGAGGACGACCTGATGGCCTCGGTGGGCTACGGCAAGCTCTCCGCCAACCAGGTGGTGGGCAAGCTGGTCCCGGCCGACAAGATCGAGGCCGCCAAGGAGCAGAAGGAAACCCGCATCGGCAAGGTGATCGGGGCGCTCAAGGGTAAATCCTCCTCCGCCATCCAGATCAACGGCGTCGAGGACGTGCTCGTGCGCTTCGGTAAGTGCTGCAATCCCCTTCCCGGGGACGAGATCACCGGCTTCATCACCCGCGGCCGCGGCGTCACCGTGCACACCGCCGACTGCCCCTTCGCCATGGCGCTCGAGCCGGAGCGGCGCATCGAGGTGGCCTGGAACAAGGGGAAAAAGAGCGCGCTGCCGGTCAAGATCCGCGTCGTATGCAACGACGAGAAGGGAATCCTGGCCAACATCGCCACCGCCATCACCAACTGCGAGGCCAACATCTCCAGCGCCTCCATCCAGAGCACGCTGGACAAGCGGGGCGAGAACCTGTTCGAGGTGGACGTCACCGACCTCGACCACCTGAAAAAGGTGTTCGCCGCCATCATGAAGGTGAAGGGGGTCATCAAGGTGGAGCGTCTGAAGAGTTAGGCCGGGCCTTTACCCCTCGCCCTCCGGGCCTTCGCCCGCCGTAGGCTTGTCCGCAGGGAGAGGGGGAGTTTCTGGTAGTTGAAAAAAAGTAAGAAGGAGGACGGCATGAAGGAAATCATCAGCACCGACCAGGCCCCGAAGGCCATCGGTCCTTATTCCCAGGGAGTGAAGGCTGGCGGGTTCCTGTTCCTGTCCGGCGCCATCGCGCTCGACCCCGCCACCGGCGAGGTGGTGCAGGGGGGCGTCGTGGCGGAAACCGAGCAGGTCATGAAGAACATCGGCGCGCTCCTGGCGGCCGCGGGGCTCGGCTTCGAGGACGTGGTCAAGACGACGATCTATCTCGCCAACATGGGGGATTTCGCGACGGTGAACGGCATTTACGGCGGCTACTTCAAGGAGAACCCGCCGGCGCGCAGCACCGTCGAGGTGAAGGGATTGCCGCGCGGCGTCCTAGTGGAGATAGAGGTCACCGCTCTTTGCCGCTAGGGGAGACGCGGACACAAATAAAGCCGCGGACGCTTGGAGCGCCGCGGCTTTAGGGACTGTGCGGAAGATCTTCTTAGAGAGCCTTGGTGACGTGACCGGAGCGGATGCAGCGGGTGCAGACCTTGATGCTCCTGACGGTACCGTTTTTCACGGCCTTGATCTTCTGCAGGTTCGGGCGCCAAATTTTGCTGGTCTTGTTGTTGGCGTGGCTAACGTTATTCCCGAAGCTAGGGCCTTTACCGCAAATCTCGCATATTCTGGACATTTCTTTGTACCCTCCGGTGATTACTGAAGTCGTTACTAATAGCAGAAAGGCTTCGCCGTTGCAAGCAAAAAGTGGCGGGCTTGCTGTTTTTTCAGGTGCTAAATCATGGCTTTATTGAAGGGGCTGTTCTCCCTGTTGTTGCTGATACTGATCGTTTTGAGTGTTCTCTTCGTGGACTTCGTCTACAAGACCTTCTCCCTGACGCCGCGCGACGTGAAGAGCGACGCCATCGTGGTGTTGACCGGCGGTCGCGGCCGGGTGGAGGAGGGGGTGCGGCTGTACCGGGCCGGGCAGGGGAAGAAGCTGTTCCTGATCGGCGTCGATCCCGCGGTGAAGAAACGCGAGCTGTACCAGGGTGAGGGGGCGGGCAACGTCTACCTGGAGCAGAACTCCCGCAACACTTTGGAGAACGCCATCTACGCGCGCGACCTGATCATGAAACACAAGGTGACCTCCATCAAGCTGATCACCTCGCGCTACCACATGAAGCGCTCCACCATCCTGTTCCGGAACGCGCTCCCCAAGGACGTCGCCATCTACCCGCACCCGGTCGACTCCAGCAACTTGAAGGAAGAGTGGTGGAGTCACCAGGGGAGCTTCAAGCTGCTGTTCTCGGAGTTCTACAAGTACTGCATCCTCCGTTTCTTCTTCATGTTCGCGCCCGGGGAACTGAGGCCGATACCGGGGAACAGCTAAGGCGTCTCACGCCAAGCCGCAAAGGCGCGAAGAAAGAACCAACTACATAAAAATACAGGGATAAAGGGGATGAGAGGGATACAACCAAATCTTGGTTGACGATCCCCTTTATCCCTTTTATCCCTGTTAAACGTTGTGCGCCTTGCTTTTCTTTGCGCCTTGGCGCCTTTGCGTGAGGCGTGTGTTACTCCGCCTTCTCCTCGATCCTCGGGAAGAGCGCCTCGGCCTTGGCGATGGTGGTGCCGGGTTTCAGGCCGCCCCAGGCGAGACCCTCGGCGCTGGCCTCCTCCGGCCACCCCAGGCAGCACAGACCCTTCTGCGCGGTCTTGGGCATGAAGGCGGAGAGAAGCGTGTAAACCACCCTCTGGCTCTCCAGCATGTAGTACATGACGGTGGAGAGACGCTCGCGCTGCTCCGGATCCTTGGCGAGGGCCCACGGGGCGGTCTCGTCGATGTACTTGTTGCCGGCGGAGATCACTTCCCAGATCGCCTGCAGCGCGCGGCTGAAGGCCAGATCCTCGATGAAGCCGTCCACCTGGCCGATCATGGCCTCGGTCTTCTGGCGCAGCGCGGTGTCAACCTCCGCCTCCGCACCCGGGGTCTGCAGCACGCCGCCGAAGTACTTGCCCAGCATGGCGGTGGAGCGGTTCAAAAGGTTCCCCAGGTCGTTGGCCAGGTCCGAGTTGATACGGTGCACCAGCGCCTGGTGCGAGAAGTCGCCGTCCAGGCCGAAGGGGACCTCGCGCAGCAGGAAGTAGCGCACCGCGTCCACACCGTACTTGTCGACCAGCATGTTCGGCTCGACCACGTTCTGCAGGCTCTTGCTCATCTTCTGCCCCTCGACGGTCCACCAGCCGTGCGCGAACACCCGCTTCGGGATGGGAAGGCCGGCCGCCATCAGGAAGGTGGGCCAGTAGACGGTGTGGAACCTCAGGATGTCCTTGCCGATCAGGTGCACGTCGCAGGGCCAGTACTTCTCGAAGTTGCCCCCTTCCTCGGGGTAGCCGAGCGCGGTGATGTAGTTGGTGAGCGCGTCGAACCAGACGTAGACCACGTGCTTGTCGTTGCCCGGGACCGGGATCCCCCACTGGAAGGTGGTGCGGGATACGGAGAGGTCGCGTAACCCCTCCTTCACGAAGGAAATGATCTCGTTCCTGCGGCTTTTGGGCTGGATGAAGTCCGGGTTGGCCTCGATGTGGGCCAAAAGCTGCTCCTGGTACTTGCTCATCCTGAAGAAGTAGGACTCCTCCTTGAGCTTCTCGGTGGGACGGTTGCAGTCCGGGCACTTGAAGTCGATCAGCTGGGTCTCGGTCCAGAAGGTCTCGCACGGGGTGCAGTACCAGTCCTCGTACTCGCCGAGATAGATGTCCCCCTTCTCCATGACCCGTTCGAACAGGACCGAGACACCCTTTTTGTGCCGCTCCTGGGTGGTGCGGATGAAATCGGTATAGGAGATCTCCAGTTTCTCCCAGAGCGACTGGAAGCGCTTCATGACGCGGTCGGCCAGCTCCAGCGGGGTCTCGCCGGCGGCGGTGGCGGCCTTCTCGACCTTCTGGCCGTGCTCGTCGGTGCCGGTCAGGAAGAAGACGTCGAACCCCTTGAGCCGTTTGTAGCGGGCCAGCACGTCCGCGGCCAGGGTCGTGTACGCGTGCCCTATGTGCGGGACGTCATTTACGTAGTAGATGGGGGTGGTGACGTAAAAAGCCGGTTTCATTGTGGTTTCTCCTTTTTTCTCTCCTTGACGTCGACGGGCCTGTTGCGGCGCTGCTTGCCGGGGCCCTGGGACTTACCCTTGTCGCCCCCCTGCTGTTCACCTTTGCCCTGCGGCGGCTTCTTCACGCGGTCGCTGATGTTCTCGGGGGCGATGTCCTCACCCTTCAGGGTCACCAGCGAGTCGTCGGTCGTCTTCAGCGTGACCGTCTGCTCCAGTACGTTCACCTTGACCACCTCGCCGTCGTGGCAGCCGCACTGCACCCGCTTGCCGCACTTGGGGAGTCCCTTCCTGAGCGAGCAGTAGGTGTCGAATTCGTAGGAGAGGCAGCAAAGGAGCCTGCCGCACTGCCCGGAGATCTTGCTCGGGTTGAGGGCCAGGTTCTGCTCCTTGGCCATCTTCACGGAGACCGGCTCGAACTCGCGCAGGTACGAGGAGCAGCAGAGCTCGCGGCCGCAGATGCCGATGCCGCCCACCATCTTCGACTCGTCCCTGACGCCGATCTGGCGCATCTCGATCCTGGTGTGGAAGGCGTGGGCCAGGTCCTTGACCAGTTCGCGGAAGTCGACGCGGCCGTCGGCGGTGAAGTAGAAGATGGCCTTGGAGCCGTCGAAGAGGTACTCGACCTTGACGAGCTTCATGTCCATGCCCCGTTCCTTGATCCGGGTCAGGCAGAACTTGTGCGCTTCCTTTTCCTTTGCCGTATTGGCGGCGAGCGTCGCCAGGTCGGCCAGTTCCGCCAGGCGCTGCACCGGCTTGGTCCCCTCCGGGACCAGCGCGTCGTCCACCTCGATGGGGCCCGCGACCACCTGTCCTATGCTTTTACCCCGCTCGGTCTCCACGATGACCCGATCCCCGGCCTTGACGTTGGTCTTGCCGGCGGAGAAGTCGTAGAGCTTGCCCGCGGTGGTGAATTGAATCCGTACGATCTTTGCCAAAAAAGCCTCCAAAAAAACAGGTTGAGGTCGAGGTTAAGGTTGAGCCGAACCTCTTCCTTCCTGGGGTTGCCGTGTGTGTCCTGGTGCTGCTCTAAGCGGTGAGGTGCGGGGCTCAACCTCAACCTTAACCTTAACCTGCGAGCGAAGCTCGCTACCTCTGCGCGAGGCGCATGAAGAATACTTCCAGCGCGAGCCTCGCGTTCACGTTGCGAACGAGCAGCCGGCGCAGCGCGACCAGTTGCTCGATCAGTTCGATGGCCATCGCCTCGGTGCACCGCTCCGCTTCCCGGGCCACCAGGTGCGCCAGGTCCAGGTTGGTCAGCGCGTCCGGCGTGGAGCGGTAGATGAGCACGTCCCGGAGGAAGGAGAGGAGCAGCTCCAGGAATCCCGGCAGCCCCTCCTTGTCCGCGGCGAGTTCCTCCGCCGTCGCGAAGAGGACGTTGATATCCTTCAGGTTCAGCGCGAGTACCCGCTCAAGGAAGGTGACCCGCCCCTCGAGGACGCCGTCCCCCGCGATGTCGAGCGCCCGGCTCAGGCTCCCGCCGGAAAGCGAGGCCGCCACCCGCGCCGCCTCCGCCGGGAACTGGTCCCGCACCAGCCGCTCCTCGATCGTCCCCGCCGGCAGCGGCTGGAAGTCCAGCGTCTGGCAGCGGGAGAGGATGGTCTGCAATACCGCCGAGCGCTCGGCCGTGATCAGGATCATGAGAGCGTTTCCGGGAGGCTCCTCCAGGGTCTTCAGCAAAGCGTTCCCCGAGGCGAGGTTGAGCTTCTCCGCGCCGTCGATGATGCACGCTTTCTTGGGCGCCTCGAAGGGGCGGTACGCGAGTTCCTTTTGCAGCTCCCTGACCTGGTCGATCTTGATGAATGCGCCGTCGGGCTCAAGGATGTGCAGGTCCGGGTGCTGACCGCTGGCGATTTTCCGGCAGGAGGAACAGACGCCGCAGGCGTCTTCCTTGCCGCAGAAGACCGCCTGCACCATGGCCAGGGCGGTCTTTTTCTTGCCGCACCCCTCGATGCCGGAAAAAAGATAGGCGTGCGCCACCCGCTCCAGCGCGATGGAGCGCTTCAGCACCGAGATGGCACGATCCTGTCCGATGACTTCGGTAAAGGGCATCTAGCGCCCACCACGCGGCAGCCGGTCGGCGAGGGCGGCCGTTACCAGCACCTCGGTCCGGGCCAGGTCGCCGGAGCCGTCCACGACCACGAAACGCTCGGGGCAGGCACGCGCCAGCGAGAGGTATCCCTCGCGCACCCGCTCGTGGAACCGCACCGATTCCAGTTCGAAACGTTCCTCGCGCGCGCCGCTGGTCGCCTCGATGCGGGACAGGGCGCGGGAGAGGCCGACCTGGACCGGGCAGTCGATGAGCACGGTGAGGTCGGGCCGCACGCCGCCGGTGGCCAGTTCATTCAGCTGGCGGATCACGTCGAGATCGAGCTCCCTGCCGTGCCCCTGGTAGGCTACGGTGGCGTCGGTGAACCTGTCGCAGAGCACCGTCTCGCCCCGCTCCAGCGCCGGGACGATAACCTCCTGGACGTGCTGGGCCCGGGCCGCAGCGTACAGCAGCAGTTCGGCGAGCGGGGTGATGGCGCTGTTTTTGGCGTCGAGCAGGATGGCGCGCATCTGGTCCGCGATGGGGCACCCCCCCGGCTCGCGGGTGGCGACCACCTTCTCTCCGGCAGCCTCCAGGCGCTCCTTGAGGAGCCTCATCTGGGTCGTCTTGCCGCACCCTTCAACGCCTTCAAATGTAATGAAAAAGCCCATGTCTATGGTCTCATGATCCCCTATAAAATCACTGAATTATATGGGAGGGGTGATTATTATGCAAGATTTAAATGGCCCCGCGAAGGCCTGTGGCGCAAGGGCTTGGCCGCCATTGGCGCCGGTTTACGGGACGCCGACGGTGACGGTCCCTCCTGCTGCCGCGCAGCTGCCGCCGAGAACCCTATTGCCATGCCGTCACCCTTTGTCTATATTTGCCTCAAATTAAGGACAGGTACGGGCATTTATCATGAACGAAAAGCTGGACGATACCCTGGCGGCGATCGAGGCACGGCTCAAGTACCGGTTCCGCGACCCCGAGTTGCTGCAGGAGGCGCTCACCCATCGCACCTACGTGAACGAGGCGGGGGGGAAGGACAACCAGCGCCTGGAGTTTTTCGGGGACGCGGTGCTCGATTTCCTGCTCTCCGACCTCTTGCTGCGGCGCTTTCCGGAGAGCCGCGAAGGCGAGCTGACCAAGATCCGGGCCGCGCTGGTGGACGAGGTGAGCCTTGGGCGCATCGCCGCCGAACTGGAGCTTGGGGCTTCGCTGCGTCTTGGGCGCGGCGAGGAGAAGGGGGGAGGGCGGCACAAGCGCTCGCTTCTGGCCGACGCCTTAGAGGCCCTGCTCGCCGCGCTCTACCTGGACGGCGGCATCGAGACGACCCGGCGCGTGGTGCACGAGCTCTTCGAGCCGCTGCTGGATTCCCCGGAGCTGCTCTTTGGGCGCGACGCCAAGACCGAGCTGCAGGAGCTTGCCAGGCTGCTGCGGCGGGAGCTGCCGCGCTACCAGCTGAAAGAGGCCACCGGTCCCGACCACGACCGCCGCTTCACCATCGAGCTGTACCTGGGCGACGAGCTGATGGGGGAGGGGGTGGGGAGGACCAAGAAGGAGGCCGAGCAGGACGCCGCCCGCGCCGCGACGCTGCTGCTCAAGGGGGCGTCTTGAGGCCGCTGCTGGTCCCCTTTTTCATTCCGCACCAGGGATGCCCGCACCGCTGCGTGTTCTGCGACCAGGAACGGGTCTCCGGCGCCGGAGGGGGGCTCCCCACGACGGGGCAACTGCTGCGCCGCATCGAGGAGTACCGGCTGGGGGCGCCGGCGCGCAAACTGGAAGTCGCCTTTTACGGCGGCACCTTCACCGCGTTGCCCCGCCCCGACCAGGAGAGGCTCCTTCTCCCCCTGCAGCCGCTGTTGGCGGCAGGTGTCATTCAGTCGGTGCGGCTCTCCACCCGTCCCGACGCGGTCGACGCGGAGACCGTCCGTTTTCTCAAGGAGCATGGCGTTGCGACGGTGGAGCTGGGGGTGCAGTCGCTGGACCCCGAGGTGCTCCACCTCGCCGGGCGCGGTCACGGGACCTCCGAGGTGGAGCAGTCGGTGTCCGCCCTCAAGGAGGCCGGCATCGTGGTCGGTATCCAGCTCATGCCGGGGCTTCCGGGCGACACGCCGCAGACCTCGCTCGCTTCGCTGCGCCGGGCGCTCGCCCTGCAACCCGCCTTCTTGCGCATCTATCCCACCCTGGTTATCGAGGGGACCGAGTTGGCGCGGCGCTACCGCGAGGGGAGCTACCACCCCCTGACCCTCACGCAGGCGGTGGCCCTGTGCAAGGAGATGCTGGCCGAGGCCGGGCAAGCCGGCATACCGGTGGTTCGCTTCGGACTGCAGCCCACCTCCGAGCTCGATTCCCCCGGCGTCGTTCTGGCCGGTCCCTACCATCCCGCCTTCGGTCAGCTGGTCGAGTCCGAGCTCTGGTTCGACCGCATGTGCGAACTGCTGGAGGGGGTGCCTGCCGGTAGCCGGGTCAGTTTCGGCGCTCCCGCGGGCAGGGTTTCCGACCTGGTGGGGCAGAGGAGGGCGAACCTGCAGCGGCTGGCGACGCGCTACGGCGTGACGGCTTCAGTCAGCGAGGACGCGGCACTCTCCCCCGATCACATCTCCCTGCAGTGGGGCGAGCTGAGCCGGCACGCCCGCCTCTTCGAGTCTCATCCACGCCACTAGGCAGAACGCCGGTTCGAGGTATACTGTGTCGGTGCGCCTTACACCGGTACCGGTGCAAAGAACGCTTTCCTTGCCGTACCAATTCCCGTATGTTGTAACGCTTCGATTACCGCAACAAGAGCCAGGAGGGCATTACGAAGATGTCTGAAAAGATATTCCGTTCCGGTTTCGTCTCCATCGTGGGACGGCCGAACGTCGGGAAATCCACGCTGCTGAACCGCATCCTGGGTGAGAAGCTGATGATCACCTCGGACAAGCCGCAGACCACCCGCAACCAGATCAAGGGGATCCACAACGTGCCGGGGGGACAGATCGTCTTCCTGGACACCCCGGGGATCCACCGCGCCAAGACCCGCCTGAACAAGTTCATGGTCGAGGAGGCCCTCTCCTCGGTGCAGGGGGTGGACCTGATCCTGTTCCTCGTGGACGGCGCCTTCGATCCCGAGAAGGAGGCGGCCATGATCAAGGAGGTCCTCTCCGGCGTCGAGGCCCCGGTGATCCTGGTGCTGAACAAGATCGACCTCATTCCCAAGGGTGACCTGCTGGGGCGCATGGCGGCCTACGGGGAGACCTACCCCTTCAAGGAGATCATCCCGGTCTCCGCGGCTTCCGGCGACGGCGTCGAGCAACTGGTGCAGCTGGTGCACGGGCTGTTGCCCGAAGGGCCCTGCTACTTCCCGGACGATATCCTCACCGACGTCCCGGAGCGCTTCATCGTGGCCGAGATCATCCGCGAGAAGATCTTCCGGTTGACCCGCGACGAGGTTCCCTATTCGACGGCGGTGGTGGTGGACAGCTTCAAGGAGCGGGAGACCGGCGTGGTGGCGATCCAGGCCACCATCAACGTCGAACGCGACTCGCAGAAAGGGATCATCATCGGCCGCAAGGGGGAGATGCTCAAGAAGATCGGTACCCAGGCGCGCCAGGAGATCGAGCGTCTCTTGGACACCAAGGTGTTCCTGGAGCTGTTCGTGCGGGTGAGCGGCGAGTGGAGCGACAACAGCCGCATGCTCAAGGAGTTCGGCTACGAGTCGTGACGGTGGGGAGCGTTCCGGGGCTCCTCATGAGTAATTGCTTGCATGGTATAAGTTTGTTTGATAGTATAACAACGTTTTTTATTTTTGGAGTGCGGGTCCCCGGGGTGGCTTCTTTTCTCTAGTTATTTCTGTGGGTTTTTCGTAGACAGCTGTTTTAAATAATCGCGTATACATTAACATAGTTTTTTTTGACATAAGTCATGTCGGATAGTAAGGTTCTGCCCTATTTTCGTGGAACCATACGTAAACACGCAAGGAGACGACACTATGGCATTAAGAAAGTATGCCGGCTACGCCTGGAACCTGGTCAGTCTGGTCGGCATGATCCTGGCCGTCACCGCGACGGGCCTGATCATCGGCTTCCTCTCCTACGAGGGGATCACCGGCGTCGAAAAACCGTACCTCGGCCTGATGACCTACTTCCTCTTCCCGGGCATGCTTATCGTGGGCCTCATCCTGGTCCCGCTGGGCGCCTACATCGTACGGGAGAAGAGGCGCAGGCATCCCGACGAGGAGATCCCCCCGTTCCCGCGGGTGGACTTCAACGACGCGCACAAGCGCCATCTGTTCCTCTTCTTCGTCATCGCCAGCATCGGCTTCGTGCTCATCGTCTCCGTGGCCTCCCTGAAAGGGTACGAGTTCACCGAGTCGACCACCTTCTGCGGCGAGCTCTGCCACCAGGTCATGGAGCCCGAGCACGTCGCCTGGGCCAACTCCCCGCACGCCAAGGTGAAATGCGTCGAGTGCCACGTCGGCCCCGGCGCCGCCTGGTACGTCAAGGCCAAGATCTCGGGCATGAGGCAGCTCTACGCCGTTGCCACCCACACCTATCCCGAAACCATCGAGACGCCGATCGACAACCTCCGCCCGGCGCGCGACACCTGCGAGCACTGCCACTGGCCGGAGAAATTCTACGCCGGGCGCCAGAAGGTGTTCTACCACTACGCTCCCAACGAGGAGAACACCCCGCGTGAGATCAACATGCTGATCAACATCGGCGGGACCCCGAAGAGCGAGCACCACAGGGGCATCCACTGGCACATCGGCCAGGAGGTCTCCTACATCGCCCTGGACAGGCAGCGCATGAGCATCCCGTACATCGCGGTCAAGGAGAAGGACGGCACGGTGACCGAGTACATGGACACCGAGAAGCCGCTCAGCAAGGCGGACGTCGCCAAGGCCCAGAAGCGGGTCATGGACTGCCTCGATTGCCACAACAGGCCGGCTCACGTCTACCGCTCCCCGGGCGTGGAGATGGACGAGGCCTTCGCCGCCAAGCGTATCGACCAGGGGCTGCCGTACCTGAAGAAGACCGCGGTGGAGGTACTGACCAGGCCCTACAAGAACAAGGAAGAGGCCAAGGCGACCATCGCCAAGGAGCTCTCCGAGTACTACAACAAGAACTACCCGGAGGTGGCCAAGGCCAAGGCGAAAGAAATCACCCATGCCGTCACCGTGGTGCAGGACATCTACAACAGGAACTTCTTCCCGGCCATGAAGATCTCCTGGAATACCTACCCGAACCACATCGGGCACTTCTACACCCCGGGGTGCTTCCGCTGCCACGACGGCAAGCATAAGACCGCGGCGGGCAAGGTCATCTCCAAGGACTGCAACATGTGCCACACCGTGCTGGGGCAGAAGCAGGAGAACATCCCGGCGAACAGCCCACCGGTGAGACAGTTCGTCCACCCGGTCGACATCGGCGACGAGCTCTTCAAGGCGAACTGCAGCGACTGCCACTCGGCGGGCGGCCAGGACGTCCCCGGCGGCGAGAAGCACGCCAAGAAGTAACAGCGGCAACGAAAGGCCCCCGGAATGCTCCGGGGGCTTTTTTTCTGCAACCAAAGGCAATCCCCTCTGTCTCCCCTTCGCAAAGGGGAGGACGCGGCTTCAGCTGTTGTGCCTCGTGCTAAATTTTCCGTTGCCCCGAGATTTGCCGTAGAACCTTCTTCCTTGTCGAGCCGGCCCGCCAAACGGGCGGTACGATTCGCTTTTTCAAGATTAACGGCGTTGCATCTTCATCTTAACGGTGCTATACCTTTCCCTGTTCAGCCATGGGGGTAACAGTCGATGTTGATGAAGGCTTCAGAGGTGGCCGCGCTGCTGCACCAGGACGAGAGCACGGTCGTCAAGTGGATCAAGAAGGAAAAGCTCCCCGCGACCCTGGTGCACGGCACCTACCAGATCAACCGGGTCGACCTCCTGGAGTGGGCCACCGAGCACCACATCAAGGTGCCCCCCGAGCTGTTCGAGGCGGTGCAGGCGGACCTGGACCTTCCCTCCCTGGCCCAGGCGCTGGAGGCCGGCGGCATCCACTGCGGCGTCCCCGGCGACGACAAGCTCTCGGTGCTGCGCAACGTGGTGAACCTGCTGCAGCTCCCGCCGCAGGTGGACCCCGAGTTCCTGCTCCAGGTGCTCCTGGCCCGCGAGGCGCTCGGCACCACCGCCGTCGGCGACGGCATCGCCATCCCCCACGTCCGTAACCCGATCCTGCTGCAGACCAAGCCCAAGCCCGCGGTATCCCTCTGCTTCCTGGAGCACCCGATCGACTTCGGCGCGCTGGACGGCATCCCGGTGCGCATCCTGTTTTTGATCACCAGCCCCACCGTGAAGGTGCACCTGCACCTCCTGTCCCGGCTCGCCTACGCCCTGCACGACCAGGGATTCCGGGCCACCCTCAACAACGCCTGTGATCCCGCGGCCGTCATGGACGCCGCCCGACGCTGCGAGCGCGGCAAGAGGAGCTGACGATGACCTTCTCCGGCGAGCCTGCGACCTCTCTTGGACTGCTGTTGCTCGCCGTTTGCTGCCAGGCCGCCTCCGGAGTGCCGCTGCTGCTGCGTCCCGGGTCGAGCGTCGCGCAGCGCGCCGGTGTCGCACTCATGGTGGCGGCTTCCCTTGCCGGCTGCGCCGGCGCCCTCGGCGCCGTTTTCCTTCCCGTCGCCGGCACATGGTTCCTTCCTTCCGGGCTCCCCTTCGGCGGGCTGGAGATCGGCGTCGACGCGCTTTCCGCCCTGTTTTTACTCCCCATTCTCATCGTGACCGGCTGTTGCGCGGTCTACGGCGCCGGCTACTGGCCCGTGGCGCGGCACCCCGGGCACGGCGGCAAGCTTGCGTTCTTCCTGGGGCTCCTGTCCGCGGCCCTCACCATGGTGCTGGTGGCGAGGAGCACCCTGCTCTTCCTGATGGCCTGGGAGGTCATGGCCTTCTCCGCCTATTTCGCCCTCACCACCGAGGACGAAAAGCCGCAGGTGCGTGAGGCGGGCGTGCTTTACCTGATCACCGCGCACCTTGGCGCCTTGGCTCTTTTCGCCACCTTCTCTCTCCTCAACGCCGCGACCGGTGCCTACCTTTTCCCGGCGCAAGGCTCCCTCCCCGCAGCGGGGCCACTCGCCACAGCCATCTTCCTCACCGCCCTGTTCGGCTTCGGGATGAAGGCCGGCATGATGCCGCTGCACATCTGGCTCCCCTCGGCGCACGCCAATGCCCCCAGCCACGTTTCCGCGATCCTCTCGGGGGTGGTGCTGAAGACCGGTATCTACGGCATGATGCGGGTATTCTCCGCCTTCGCCGATCCGCCGCTATGGTGGGGCGGGATGGTCCTGGTGCTGGGAAGTATCTCCGCAGTCCTCGGTGTCGCCTACGCCATCGGGCAGCACGACCTGAAGAGGCTTTTGGCCTACCACAGTATCGAGAACATCGGCATCATCCTCATGGGGCTCGGCATGGCGCTCATCGGTGCGAACCAGGGGTGGGAGGCGCTCATCGCGCTCGGGGCGGCGGGGGCGCTGCTGCACGTGATCAATCACGCGCTGTTCAAGGCGCTGCTCTTTCTCTCCGCCGGTTCCGTGATCCATGCCACCGGCACCAGGGAGATCGACCTCTTGGGTGGCGTGGGGCGCCGGATGCCGAAAACGGCCCTCTTTTTCCTGGCCGGAGCGGTCGCCATCTGCGGGCTCCCCCCCCTGAACGGCTTCGTCAGCGAGCTGATGATCTACCTCGGCGCCTTCAACTCCATCGGCGCCGCGGTCGGCCTGGGGCCGTCGCTCCCCGCCTTGGCGGCGCCGGTGCTGGCGTTGGTGGGTGGGCTGGCGGTGGCCTGTTTCGTGAAGGTCTACGGGGTGGTCTTCCTGGGGGCGCCGCGCTCGCCTGAGCACGAGGCCGGGCATGAGGCGGGAGTCGGGATGCTGGTTCCCATGGCCGTCCTCGCCTCATGCTGCGCCGTCATCGGGTTGGCGCCGGGGCTGTTTGGGGGGATTCTCAACGAAGCCCTGGTGGACTACCGCCAGTCGCTGGCCGCGCACGGGATAGCCGGCCTGGTTCCCTTCGCCTGGATCTCGATCGTCGGGGTGGGGTTGCTCCTGCTGCTGGCCCTGCTCTGGCTCTTCTTCGCCAAGCGCGCCGCCCGTCTCCCGGTGGCGGTGGCGCCCACCTGGGGCTGCGGCTACCTAAGGCCCACGCCGCGGATGCAGTACTCCGCCTCATCGTTCGGCGCCACGGTCGTGGGGTGGTTCGCGCTGCTGCTCCGTCCCGAGCGGCACCGGTGCGAGGTTGAGGGGCTTTTCCCGGGGCACTCAAGCCATGAGAGTCACCTGCCGGAGACGGTGCTGGAAAAGGGGTATCTGCCGTTTCTCGAGTACCTGTTCGAGAAGGCCCAGCCGGTGCGGCGCCTGCAGCACGGCAAGCTGAACATCTACATCTTCTACACCTTCGTGACCCTGGTGCTGCTGCTCGCCATCACCAGCGGGTACTAGGGGGGATCCGGTTGGGTTGCCTGCGTTCACGGTGAAGTCCCGGGTTCCCCCGTTGCTGCACCCTTACCCTCACCCCCGGCCCCTCTCCCAGGGGCGAGGGGAGCCGAGGCTCAGTGCGTCTCCTTGAACACCGGCATCACCTTGTTCAGGAGATAGAAGAAGCAGAAGGGGACTCCGGCGACGATCAGGGCGCCGACCAATCCCTCCTTCAGCGTTTCCATGCTGTCCGGCCACAGCGGCAGGACGTAGTGCATGAATCCCGAGAAGGAGGAGGAGAAGGCCTGACCGCCGATGACGACGTTCCAGCGCATCATGAAGACGCCCAGCAAGACCAGCATGGTCCCTACGACGGCCCGGCGGATGGTCAACCCCGGGATCAGGAACAGGACGAAGGGGACCAGGTTCCCGAGCCCGTACTGCACCACGAAGATGTTCACGAAATCCCGCTCGTAGATGACGCTCCTCAGGATGTCCCACGATTTCACCGCCGTGTACCCCCTGAAGATCAGGTCCAACAGCTCCAGCGTAATGGCCGCCACCATGAACATGAGCAGGTAGCGCGAGGTCATGGCCACCACGTGGGCCTCGGCGCTCTTCAACTCATCCATCGAGGGGAGTTCTGGGTGGGCGAGCCTGTGCCGCCGCGCGAGTTGCTTTCGTATCTCCATGGTGAGGATGTAGGTCAGGATGCAGAGGGCGATGCCGGAAACGACGGCGGAGCAGATGAAGATGACCGGCATGAGCGGGGTCATCCAGAGCGCGTTCGCCTTGACCGAGCCGAAAATGAAGCCGGCGTAGCCGTGCAGGAAGCAGGCGACCGGGATGCCGGCGCCGGCGAGCTTCTTCACCGCCCGCTCGTCGGCCTCGAGCGCCTCGTGCGAGATGTCCCACGCCCCGAGCGTCAGCACGCTGAACAAGAGATACCACCCCTGCTGCAGCGCCGTGCGCCCGTCGATCGCCTTCAGCGCGAGCGCGGTCTCCACGAAGTGCTTGCGGAACACGAACCACAGTTCAGAGGCGACGATCATGCCGTAGGTGCTGAACACGATGCCGAACGCGGCGATGGCGGAGGTGAAGTGTGGCGTCAGCATCACCTCGATGCCGCGCAGCGGCTGCTGCAGGTGCATCAAAAGCGGCAGCATGGCAACCGGCAGCAGCGCGAAAGAAAACACCAGCGAGAAGCGCGCGATCCCTTTCAACTGCTTCACGCCGAAGACGTGGTACAGCGAGGAGAGTACGAAGGCGCCGGCCACGAGGCCGGTCATGAACGGGTACATGACGATCTGGATGGTCCAGTAGATGTACTCGTTGGGATAGGTGAAAAACTCCTTTATGGTCCAGGCTTCTCCGTGCACCATGGCTATTTCACCTCCTTGGAAAGGCCGAGGTAGAAGACCTGCGGCTTGGTGCCGTACTCCTCCTTGAGGACGTTGACCCGCTCGGTCATGATGACCCTGGTCACCGGGTCTTCGGGGTCCCTCAGGTTCCCCACCCGGCGCGCCCCGAAGGCGCAGCTGTCGACGCAGGCGGTCTGCATCCCCTTGGTGATGCGGTGGTAGCAGAAATTGCACTTCTCGGCGACGTGGAACACGGGATGGAAGAAGCGCACCCCGTAGGGGCACCCCATGATGCAGTAGCCGCAGCCGATGCACCAGCTCCGGTCGACCAGCACCACCCCGTCCGCGGTCTGGTAGGTGGCGCCCACCGGGCAGACCTGGACGCAGGGCGGGTTGTCGCACTGGTTGCAGAGCTTGGGCACGAAGAAGGCCTTCTCGATGTCGTCGTCCTTGATCTCCTCGAGCTTGCCGTGGCCGATGTCGATCCCCTTGTTGGGAAAGCCGTCGCGCGCCCCCTTGGGGGAGTCGATGTGGGTCTTGCCGTCGCTCGTCACCACGTAGCGCTCAACCCAGGTGCGGGTCACGTTGGCATCGTAGGGAACCTCGTTCTCCACCTTGCACCCCTTGACGCAGAAGCCGCACCCCACGCATTTGCGGGTATCGACCAGGAACACCCAGCGCGGCCCCTTCTCATCCTTCTCGGCCAGGAGCCGCTTGGGATCGAAGAGTTCCAGGCAGGAGAGGGGGATGGCCAGGCCGCCCGCTATGAGCAGGGATTTCTTGCAGAAGGATCGTCTCGAAATCATTTCTGGTGCCCCTCCTTCCTGGGATCGTGCGGCCAATGGCAGGTGACGCAGTCCAGGCCGACGTTGTGGGTCTTGGGGTCGATCCCCTTCATGACGCCGCGGCCGCTGTTGGGGTAGGGGAGGCGGGTATGGCAGCGGGCACAGAGCTCGCGGCTGCGGTCGATGGTCAGCGACCGGGGATCGTCAGGATGGTTCAGGGCGGGGCCGTGACAGTTCTCGCAGTTGATGTTTCGGTGCGGCGACTCCTTCATCTCGTCGTACTTGTCGGGATGGCAATCCTTGCAAAAGGCCGCGGTCTTGTACTTCACCTTCACGTCCTTCCACTGCTGCTCGTTGCCGGCGCGGTGCCAGCCGTACATGTACCCCCTGGCGCCGACCCCGAAATCCGCGGGGACCAGGAACTTGCGCGCCACCAGCACCAGGGCGATTACCGCCAGCACCACGAATAGCGGGCGCCAAACATGATTCTTCACAGACTCCCTCCTTTCACCCAGATGTATCTTTACCGACAGCGCGGGAAATAACCTTCACCTCGTTATGTTTTCTATAACGACGTTCGAGGCATACGCGGAGTTAGTGTTTAATGATAACGGCAACCCGCTTGAAAACAAGGGAGCTTGGCAGTATTGTTGTTTTATCGCCTGCCATTAGACATTAAAAATCTTTTTTTGACAAATCCATCCTCAGGGAGTATGTTGGGGTCCCTGTCGCCCCCTGTAAACCGTATCGACACGCTGTCGCCACAGTTGAAGGGAAACGCGGCGGCTCTGGCAGCTTTGCTCCCCTTCCGCACTGGCCGGCACCCCCGGCTGGGTGGAAGGTTGAAACTCGATGGGCAGATGACGATCCGTTCCTGGTTCGAAAGGGTGGGTTATGTTGTTTTTTGACATGATGCGGGACCCGGCTTCCCTGGTCCTTTGCGCAATAGCTCTAGCCGGCTGTTCGGGGCTTCCCGGTCTCGTGTTGCGAGACGGGACACTCGGTCAACGGCTGGCCTCGACAGCCGCGTTGACCAGCTCCCTGCTCGCGCTGCCGTCTCTTCTCTACCTGCTGCTCGGGGGAGGAGAGGCAAGCTTCCTCCTGAACTGGAACCTACCCTTCGGCCCCTGCGAAGTCGCCCTCGACCCTCTCTCTTTATTCTTCCTGATCCCCATCTTCCTGGTGTTCCCCGCCGGCTCCCTCTACGCCCTCGGTTACTGGCCCGCCGCCTCGCACAGCTCCCAAAGAAGCGTCACCTTTTTCTACGGTCTGCTGGCCTGCGCCATGGCGCTGGTGGTGGTGTCGCGTAACGGCGCCCTGTTCATAATGGCGTGGGAGATCATGGCGCTCTCGGGGTACTTTCTGCTGGTCGCGGAACACCGCGAGGGGGAGGTGCGCGGCGCCGGGACGGTCTACCTGGTGGCGAGCCACCTGGGCGGGGCGGCGCTGTTGTTCCTGTTCGCCTCGTTGTTCATGATCACCGGCGGCTTCGGCTTTCCCGCCGCAGGTTCGCTCGCCGTCGGCGCGGGGCTGGCCGGCACGCTCTTCTGGCTCGCATTGGCCGGCTTCGGCTCCAAGGCCGGGCTCATGCCGCTGCACCTGTGGCTTCCGTCGGCCCACGCCAACGCCCCGAGCCACGTTTCGGCCCTTCTCTCCGGCGTCATGCTCAAGATCGGGGTCTACGGCATCCTGCGCGTGCTCTCGTTCTTCCCCGAGCGCCCGCTCTGGTGGGGCGGGGTGCTCACCGTCGCGGGGCTCGCCTCGGCCGTGATGGGGATCTGCGTCGCTTCGGCGCAAAAGGACATCAAGCGCCTTTTGGCCTACAGCAGCATCGAGAACCTGGGCATCATCTGCGCCGGCATCGGCATGTTCCTCCTGGGGCAGGGGAGCGGCAACGAGCGGCTCGCCTTCCTGGGCCTTGCCGGCGCGCTCTTCCACGTGTTGAACCACGCCGTCTTCAAGCCGCTGCTCTTTTTCTGCGCCGGGAGCGTCATGCACGCCGCCGGCACCCGCGACCTGGACCGGATGGGGGGGCTGGCGCGCCGGCTTCCCTACACCGCCTTTTTCACCCTGTGCGGCGCCGTCGCCATCTGCGGCCTGCCACCCTTCAACGGCTTCGCCAGCGAGATGCTCCTGTACCTCGGGTTCTTCGGGGAGGCCCGCGCCGGGCAGCCCTTCGTGGCGCTCGGTGCGCCGGTACTGGCCCTGGTCGGGGGCGTCGCGGTGATCTCCTTCGTGAAGCTCTACGGCATCGCCTTCCTCGGTGAACCCCGCACCGCCGAGGCCGCCGGCGCCCACGAGGCGACCGGGACCATGCTGGCCCCCATTGCCCTGCTGGCCTTTCTCGCCCTTGCCGGCGGACTTTTCCCGCAGCTCTTCCTGGCCCTGGTGCAGCCCGCCATCCGGGGGCTCGCGCCTGACCTCGCCCACGCGGCGGTCCTTCCCATCGCGCCGGTCTGGTTCGCGCTGGCGGGGGGGAGCGTCATCTCCCTGGCCCTTCTTTTGTTCCTGTTCCTGCACGTGAAAACCAGGGAGAGGGCCGTATCCGCCCCCACCTGGGGGTGCGGATACCTTAGGCCTTCGCCGCGCATCCAGTACACCGGTAGCTCGTTCGGCGCCTTTTTCTCCTCGCTGTCCGGCGCCCTGATCCGTACCCGCATCACCATGGGGCCGGTGACCGGACTTGCGCCAGCCGGGGCGCGCTTTTCCTACCACCCCGAGGAAACCCTGCTGCACCGCGTGGTGCTGCCGGTCCTGAACGTTCTGGGAATTGGCTGTGCCTTCGTGCGGCGGCTGCAGCACGGCGAAGTGCAGATCTATATTCTCTATATCTTCGTGACGCTGATGCTATTGCTCTTGTGGGTGCATTGAAAGGGTCTACGACGGCAACGGGAACGATGCCCGGAAAAGGCAGGGCGAACGATCCGCGGGGCGAATGGCTATTCGCACCGACAGGGATGGGGACACGATCCGCGGGGCGAAATGGTTGTTCGCACCTACCGGAGCACAGGAGTTGGACATGATCGATACAATCTTCCACGTGGTGCTGGTACTGGCCATGCCGCCGCTGTTGCTGGGGGTGATCGGCAAGACCAAGGCGGCCTTCGCCGGGCGGGTGGGCGCCCCTTTCCTGCAGCCCTACTACGACATGGGGCGGCTCATGCAAAAGGGAATCGTCCTCTCCGACAGCACCACCTGGATCTTCCGCGCCGGGCCGGTGGTGACGCTCGCCGCCACCCTGTTCGCGGCGCTCCTGGTGCCGCTGGGCAAGCACCCGGCGCCGGTCTCCTTCGAGGGGGACATGATCCTGTTCGCCTACCTCTTCGCCCTGGGACGCTTCTTCACCACCACGGCGGCGCTCGACACCGCCTCCAGCTTCGAGGGGATGGGGGCGGCCCGCGAGGTGAGCTTCTCCTGTCTGGCGGAGCCGACCCTCTTCTTCGCCCTGATCACCCTGACCCGGCTCTCCGGGACCATGAGCCTGACGCCGATGCTGCAGCACGTGACGCTCCCGGTCTGGATGGCCACCGGCGCCTCGCTGATCCTATTGCTGGCCGGGCTCTTCGTGGTGCTTTTGGCGGAGAACTGCCGCATCCCCTTCGACGACCCCAACACCCACCTCGAGCTCACCATGATCCACGAGGTGATGGTGCTCGACCACAGCGGCCCCTATTTCTGCTGCGTCCTCTACGGCGCCGCGTTGAAGCTCTACCTTTTGGGCGCGCTCTTCGTGAACATCGCCCTGCCGTTCGCCTCGGGCAACGCCTACGTCGACTGGGTGGTGTTCGCGGCGGGGATGCTGCTCCTCGCCGTCGCCATCGGCGTGGTGGAGTCGGTGATGGCGCGCCTGAGGCTGATCCGCGTGCCGCAGCTTTTGGTGGCGGCCTTGATCCTGACCGCATTCTCCCTGGTTCTGGTTGTGAGGTGACCACATGAATTCGCTGGCCGACCAGTTGCTGGTTCTCTGCCTTTTGATTAACTTCGCCGTCCTCGGCACCAGCCGGCTCGCCTTCTCGGTGCGCTGCGTCGCGGTGCAGGGGGTGCTGCTCGGTACCCTGCCGGCGCTGGTGCATCCCTTCTCCTGGCACGTCAGCTTCATCGTGGTGAGCATCATCCTCGTCAAGGGGGCGCTGATCCCGATCCTGATCATCCGCGCCATCAAGAAGGCGGAGATCGAGCGCGAGTTCTCCCCGTTCATCGGGTACATCCCCTCGCTGGTACTGGGGGCGCTCTTCACCTCGGTGGCGTTCATCTTCGCCGCCAAGCTCCCGCTCGCTCCCGAGCACGAGGGGCTCCTGATCGTCCCGGCTGCGGCCGCCACCCTGATGAGCGGCTTCCTGGTGCTCATGGGGAGGCGCAAGGCGATCTCGCAGGTGCTCGGCTATCTCCTCATGGAGAACGGCATCTTCCTGTTCGGCCTGCTTTTGGCCGACGCCATGCCGGTCATGGTGGAGGCGGGGGCGCTCCTCGACCTCCTGGTCGGCATCTTCGTCATGGGGATCGTCATCAACCACATCAGCCGCGAATTCTCGAGCATCGACACCTCGAGACTCTCCGCGCTGAGGGAGGAATAGCGACATGATGTGGGCCCTTGTACTGCTTCCGCTTCTTGGCGCCGCGCTCTCCTGGCTCGTCCCGGACAACCGCAGGCGCGTCTGGGTGCTTCCCGTCTTCTCCCTGGTGCATCTCGGGGTGAGCGCGGCGCTCCTGGCGCACACCCCACCCCCTTCCCCGGCGGGATGGATATGGCTCGACCCCCTGGGCAAGCTCGTGCTCATGGCCAACAGCGTCCTCTTCACCATCTGCTCCCTCTACGCGGTCGGCTACCTGAGCTACCGCTTGAAGCGCCCCAACCGGGTCCTGTGCGCGTCGCTGCTGGTCTGCCTCTCGGCGACCTCGCTGGTGGTCATCTCGCAGCACCTGGGGCTTTTGTGGATCGCCCTTGAGGCCACCACCCTCACCATGGCGCCGCTCATCTACTTCAACCACAACGCCCGCTCCATCGAGGCCACCTGGAAGTACCTCCTGATCTGTTCGGTCGGCATCGCCATCGCCCTCCTGGGGCTCTTCTTCCTGGCCTACTCCACCATCGTGGCCAAGCAGGAGGTGAGCCTTCTGCTCCCCAGCCTGATCCGTGACGCGGCCGTGCTGCACCCGGGGTGGCGCCACGCCGCCTTCATCTTCCTCCTGGTCGGCTTCGGCTCGAAGATGGGGCTCGCCCCCCTGCACACCTGGAAGCCGGACGCCTACGGCGAGGCCCCGGGACTGGTGGGAGCCCTTTTGGCCGGCGGCCTGGTGAACTGCGCCCTGCTGGCGCTGCTGCGCGTCTACCAGGTGGCGGCCGCCTCGACCGAGGGGGCGCTCTTCCAGCAGGTGCTGCTCACCATGGGATTGATCTCGATGGCCTTCGCCGCGGTCTTCATGGCGCGCCAGAGCGACTTCAAGAGGATGCTTGCCTACTCAAGCGTCGAGCACGTCGGTATCATCGCCGTGGCGCTCGGCCTCGGCAAGGGGGCGCTCTTCGCGGGGCTCTTGCACATGATCAACAACTCCCTCACCAAGGGGGTGCTCTTTCTCTCCTGCGGCAATATCCACCGCGCCTTCAATTCCAAGAGCACCCAGTTCGTGCGCGGTGCCATCCGGCGTACCCCCTGGTCGGCGGCGCTCTTCCTGGCGGCCTTCCTCGCCATCACCGGGTCGCCCCCCTTCGCCCCTTTTGTCAGCGAGTTCCTGATCGTCTCATCCGCTTTCGGGCAGGGGAACCACTGGACCGGCGGGCTGTTCCTCCTCTTCCTGGCGCTGATCTTCATCGGCATGGCCTCGACCGTGCTTCCGGTGGTCCTGGGCGAGGTGCCGGCTGATCTGGAGCGGACCCGTTACCGGGATGCCGCACCTACCGTGCTGCCTCCGCTGGTACTCATGGGGGTCGTGCTGGTGCTCGGGCTTTGGATTCCGACGCCGCTGCAGGAACTCCTGCACGATGCGGCCAGGCTTTTGGGAGGTGAGGCATGAGCCCGGCCCTGGTATTCACCCAAAACGGCGGCGTGCTGTCGCGCCGCGAGATCCCGCGGCACGCGCCGGAGCGCTTCGCCCAGTCGCTTCTCTCCGCCCTTGCCGGCGGCTGGCGCGTGATCTCCTACTTCGGGATGCAGGAGGAGGAAGGGGTCTGCCTGTTCTGCCTCCTTTCCTTCAAGAGTCACGCCTCAATAGGTGTCATGAGCACCCTGGTCACCGGCAAGAGCTTCTACTCGCTGGTCCCCGACGCGCCGCAGTTGCACCTCTTCGAGCGCGAGATCGCGGAGCAGTTCTACCTGAACCTGGAGGGGCACCCCTGGCCCAAGCCGGTCCGCTTCGCGCCGGCGCTTGGCTCCCTCCCCGGCGACACCCCCGAGCCACCGCCCACCATCGGCGTCATGGACTTCTACCGGGTGGAGGGGGATGAGGTGCACGAGGTGGCGGTCGGCCCGGTGCACGCCGGCATCATCGAACCCGGCCATTTCCGCTTCCAGTGCTTCGGCGAGGAGGTGATGCACCTGGAGATCTCGCTCGGCTACCAGCACCGTGGCGTCGAGCGGATGATGCTGGGGCGCCCGGACGAGCGCAAGCGCAAGCTCATGGAGACCGTGGCCGGGGACACCAGCATCGGCCACGGCACCGCCTACGCCATGATCGTCGAGGCGCTCTCCGGGACGCGGGTGCCGGCCAGGGGCCAGGCGGTGCGCGGCATCGCCCTCGAGCTGGAGCGGCTTGCCAACCACACCGGCGACCTGGGCGCCATCGCCGGCGACGTGGGGTACCTCCCCACCGCCTCGTTTTGCGGCAGGATCCGCGGCGACTTCCTCAACATGACCGCCGGGATCAGCGGCAGCCGTTTCGGGCGCGACCTGGTCCTGCCGGGCGGGGTGCGCTTCGACCTGGACGGCGCCCAGGCGCGGCAGCTCTCCGACCGGATCAAGGTGGCCCGCGACGAGGTGAGCAACGCGGTCGATCTCCTCTGGGACGCGCCCTCCGTGCTGGCCAGGCTGGAAGGGACCGGGGTGGTGAGCGAGCAGACCGCCGTGGAGCTCGGGCTGGTCGGCCCCGCCGCCCGCGCCAGCGGTCTGAACCGTGATATCCGCCGCGACCATCCCTTCGGCATCTACAGCATGAGCCAGATCCCGGTGGAGACCGCGAAGAGCGGCGACGTCTACGCGCGCACCCTGGTGCGCTGGCTGGAGATAGAGAAGTCCCTCGACTTCATCGAGGAGCAGCTCTCCCAGCTTCCCGGCGTGGCCGTGGCCAACCCGGTGCGCGAGGTGGCGGGGGACCAGCTCGCCGTGGCGCTCACCGAAGGGTGGCGCGGTGAAGTCTGCCACGTGGCGGTGACCGATGCGAAGGGGGATTTCCAGCGGTACAAGGTGACCGATCCCTCCTTCCACAACTGGACCGGTCTCGCGCTGGCGCTGCGTGGCGGGCAGATCTCGGACTTCCCGCTGTGCAACAAGAGCTTCAACCTTTCCTACTGCGGGTTCGACCTGTAGGGGATCGACAGGAGTCGCATCATGATCAAGGCCATCCTCGCACGTATCAAGCAGGGACACCGCACCATGGCGTACCCGAAAGAGCCGCTGCCGCTGCCGGAGCGCTTCCGCGGCTACCCGGAGCTGAAAGGCTCCCTCTGTCCTCCCGACTGCCGTCTCTGCGCCGACGCCTGCCCGGTCGGGGCGGTTGGGTGTAGAGAGGGGCTCTCGGTCGACCTCGGCAAGTGCCTCTTCTGCGCCGAGTGCTCCGACGCCTGCCCGAGCGGCGCCATCTCCTACGGCAACGATCCGCGCCTGGCGGTGAACCGCCGCGAGGACCTGGTGGTGCGGGAAGGGGAGGAGCGCAGGCTCGCCCAGGCGCTCGATAAAAAGATGCTGGCCCTTTTCGGCCGCTCGCTGAAATTCCGCTCCGTGGTCGCCGGCGGCTGCAACGCCTGCGAGGCCGACAGCAACGTCCTCTCCACCATCGGCTGGGACATGGGGCGCTTCGGGCTGCAGTTCGTCGCCAGCCCGCGCCACGCCGACGCACTCTGGGTCACCGGCCCCGTCACCGAGAACATGCGCGAGGCGCTGCTGCAAACCTACCAGGCCATCCCCGCCCCCAAGCTCGTGGTCGCCTGCGGCGCCTGCGCCATCAGCGGCGGCCCCTTCATCGGTTCCCCCGCCGCCCACGACGGCGTGGACCGCCTGCTGCCGGTCGATCTTTACATCCCGGGCTGTCCGCCGCACCCGGTCACCATCCTTGATGGTCTGCTGCGTCTGTTGGACCGCATGGGGTGAGTCGGTAAGATCCGAAAAGGCTTGCACTTCTGGGTAGTTTCAGTTATTCAGAAAGTTGCCGCTTCTTTCGCCGTACCGTACCCGTTGCAGTGAGTTCCCATGGACAACGCGCACAACAACCATGCGCCCACCGCGTCACCCCCCTCGCCCCCTTCGGATCACATCCGGGTCTGGACCGTCACGCTCCTCGCCTTTCTGGTCGGCCTGTTCCTCTTCGGCTCCACCATGTTGCTGTTCGAGACCAAGCGCCAGGACAGCCGCCGCCAGGCGGTCATCGACCTCACCACCAACGCGGCCCATGACATCCAGGAGTACCTGAACCGCTCCATTTCCTCCACCTACGCCCTCGCCGCCGTGATCCGTCAGGGTAACGGCCGTATCGACAACTTTCAGGAACTGGCCAAGGAGATGCTCGACCTCTACCCGGGGCTTTCCGCCCTGCAACTGGCTCCCGGCGGCATCATCACCGAAATCGTTCCGTTGCAGGGGAACGAAAAGGCCATCGGCCTGAACCTTTTGGACAAGTCCCACGCCAATACGGAAGCCCTCGAGGCGCTGCGCCACGGCTCGCTCACCCTGGCGGGGCCGTTCCAGCTGGTCCAGGGGGGGCTCGCGCTCATCGGGCGGCTCCCGGTATACCTCAAGGGGCCTGACGGGGCGAAACGGTTCTGGGGCTTCACCGCAGCCATGATCCGCCTGGAGAGCTTCTTCGACGCGGTGCACCTGCAGACCACGCTCACTCCCGAGCTCAACTACCGGATCAGCCGGATCAAGCCCGATACCGGCGTGCTCGATGTCTTCTGGAGCCATGGCGGACCGCTGGAGCGCCCGGTGAGCCAGCGTATCGCCCTCCCCAACGGGGAGTGGATGCTTTCCGTGGAACCGTTGGGTGGGTGGTACGCGGGGCGGGTGATCCTGGGGGAGGTCGCCTTGGTGTTGCTGCTGAGCACCCTGTGCGCCCTCACCGCCTACTGGCTCACGCGCCAGCCCATCGTGTTGAGACACATGGTCGAGGAGCGGACCCGCGAGCTCTCCGCCATCAACGCGAGGCTGCAGACCGAGGTGATCGAGCGCAAGCACGCCGAGGAGGCCCTGCAGGCTTCCGAGGACAAGCTCCGTTCCATTTTCGCCTCGCTGACCGACGTCATCCTCATCCTCGATGCCGAAGGGTGCTACCTGGAGATCGCCCCCACCGGCACCAAGCGTCTCTACCGCCCCCCTGACGAACTGGTGGGCAAGAAGATTCCGGACCTGTTCCCCAAGGAGCTGGCCGATCTCTTCGTCTCCACCATCCGCAAGGCCCTCGCCGCCGGAAGGACCGTCTCGGTGGATTATCCCCTGGTGCTCGAAGGTGAGGAGATCTGGTTCACCGGCAACGTCACCCCCATGACCGGCGATCGGGTGATCTGGTCGGCCCACGACATCACGCAGAGAAGGAGGGCCGAAGAGGAGCGCCTGAAGCTGGAAAAGCAGATGCTGCACGCCCAGAAGCTGGAGAGCCTCGGCGTTCTGGCCGGCGGCATCGCCCACGATTTCAACAACATCCTCACCGTCATCGTCGGCAACACCGACCTCGCCCTCATGCGGCTTGGCCCAGAGTCCCCCGTTATTGACAACCTGCGCCGTATCGAGACGGCGGCAGCCAGGGCTTCGGACCTGGCGCACCAGATGCTCGCCTACTCCGGCAAGGGGCATTTCGTGACCGAGGAACTGGACCTGAACCGCCTGGTGGAGGAGATGGGGCACATGCTGAGCGTCTCGGTCTCCAAGAAGGCGCAGCTCAGTTACCACCTGTGCCGCCCCCTGCCGTCGATCACCGCCGATGCCACCCAGATCCGTCAGGTGCTGATGAACCTGGTCATCAACGCCTCCGAGGCCATCGGCGACCGGAGCGGCATCATCACCATCTCGACCGGCACCCTGGACTGCACCCAGGACTACGTCGACGGCGGATGGCTCTCCGATCCCGTCCCGCCGGGGCTCTACGCGTACGTGGAGGTGTCCGACACCGGTTGCGGCATGGACCGCGCGACCATGGGCAAGATCTTCGATCCCTTCTTCACCACCAAATTCACCGGGCGCGGGCTGGGCATGGCGGCGGTCCTTGGCATCGTGCGCGGCCACTCGGGCGCCATCCGGGTCTACAGCGAGCCGGGGAAGGGGAGCACCTTCAAGGTGGTGCTCCCGGCCGGCGACGCGCCGGCCGAGTCGCGGATGACGGACGCCGCGCGGGTGTCGACCTGGCGTGGCAGCGGGACGGTCCTGCTCATCGACGACGAGGACACCATCCGGGCTCTCGGCAGCGAAATGCTGGCGGAACTGGGCTTCGAGGTGGTGACGGCGGCGGACGGGCGGGAAGGTGTGGAGATCTTCCGCAGCCGCGACGACATCGTCCTGGTGCTGCTCGACCTGACCATGCCGCACATGGACGGGGAGCAATGCTTCAGGGAACTGCGCCGCATCGACGCCAAGGTCAAGGTGGTCATGTCCAGCGGCTTCAGCGAGCACGAGGTTTCCGGCAAGTTCCTCGGCAAGGGGATCTCCGGTTTCGTGCAAAAGCCCTACAAGCTCTCGGCGTTGCGCGAGGTCCTCTCCTCGCTGGACTGGGGGAGCTCCCGCCAGCTCCGTTAATCCTCTTGTCAACCCACCTTTCTTTGAGTAGTATCCGGACTTTGCCAAAACTACCGAGCGAGGCGCGCCATGAAGCTTTTCTTCTTACGACCCCTTTTACGGATGCTCCCCTTGTTGCTGCTCGTTGCCGTCGCCGGCTGCGGCGAGGTCGACTGGTTCCCGCAGTACGTGAGGGAACCCATCACCCCGGACCAGTTCTCCTTCCAGCCGAAGCCCGGCACCGATATGAGCGTCGATGTCACTTCCGAGGCCATCACGGTCAAGGGACTTACCGCGGCCTCCAGCCCGATCAGCATCAGCGGCGCGACCGACAGCAAGTACGCCATCAACGGCGGCACCGCGACCAGCAGCCCAGGAACGGTGAAAAACGACGACACGGTCACCGTGACCCACAAGTCCGCTGCCACGCTCGGGACCTCGACCACCAGCACGCTCACCATCGGCGGCGTGAGCGCGGACTTCGTCAGCACCACGAAATCGGTCCAACTCGGGGCCTTTTCGACCCCGCCGACGCAAAACGGGGGGTTGCTGATCACCCACGCCGATGTCACTGATGCTGTGGCCGGATCCCTGCAGGTCAGCATCAAGGATTCCATCAACTCTGGAGCCGCCTTGTACCAAGTCACCAGCACCGCCGTGACTGATCCCGACCTCGCGCTGTTCACCAATGTAAAGCAGTTTTTCCCCCTTAAAGGGCAGAGGATCTTTGTCCGCAACCTGGCCACCAACAGTTCGGCGACCACCACATTGACCATCGCAGGTGTGGATACGGTGGTGCCCTTGAAGCCGTAAGTTGCGCGCCAAAAAATAGCCGAAATTTAAACGCTTGCTTTGTCAGTGGCAAGCTGCTAAGGTGTCCAAGTTCCGGAATGAACCGGACGAATAAAACAGCAGAAAGCATGGAGAAGGTAAAAGTAAATGGTTAACGGTACAGTAAAGTGGTTCAACGACAGCAAGGGGTTTGGTTTCATCGAGCAGGAGAATGGCGACGACGTGTTCGTGCACTTCTCCGCCATCACCGGCGACGGGTTCAAATCCCTGGCTGAAGGCGATAGCGTCACCTTCGAAGTGGTGAAGGGACCCAAAGGACTGCAGGCCGCCAACGTGACCCGCGTCTAAGGTTTCATCAACGCTGCAAAAAAGTCCCGGAGCGATCCGGGGCTTTTTTTTTGCCTTTTTCTCGCATACATCTTCTCCGCAGCTCTCTCCCCGCGCAGCGCTTCTTCCCTTGGTCTCCTCCTGGCATCATCTCTCATGGGATCACCGCTCCTTCTCATGGGAACACCGGCTAACCGTGTCACGCCTCTCCGTGCGGCACCTGCGTTGGCGTCGCCGTTGACAAGCATCCCCCCTGTGATATCCATTATTGGTCAAAATTAATGTCAAAGGAGGTGCCTTCATGAAGATCAACAGGTCCACGAGGTTTTGCTGCGTCGCAGTCATTGTGGCCGGGATCGCGGTGGTTGGGCACGTGGCGGTGAGGGAACGCGGCATCACCCCCTACCATGACGCGACGGTAAAGCAAGCACAGGACAGGTAGTACCTACAGGCCCCGCGGGCCGTGAGGCCGGGGCGGACAAGGAGGCAAGCGATGAGTATCACCAGGAAGATCTCGATCGGGATGGTGGCCATGCTGCACCGGCGTGGCATTTGATGCTAAAGAATTCGTGGCCGATGCCGAGTAATCAGCTAAGGATTACAAGCTTTCCGGGATTACCGCAGCCCGCGCTGCGCCCCCGGCCACGGGAAACTAGATGATCAACCGGCTCCGCGACCTCTCCATCCGACGAAAACTCATCGCCATGCTTCTTTTCACCAACGCCGTCGTGCTGGCGTTGGTCTCGGCGGCGTTCGTGGTGAACGAGGCGAACCGGTTCCGGACCGAGATGCAGACCGAGCTCACGGCCCTGGCCGAGATCATCGGCAACAACAGCTCGGCCGCGGTGGCCTTCAACGACCGGCAGGCGGCCGGGGAAACCCTCGCCGCCCTCCGGGCCAAGCCGTACATCCGTACCGCCCTGATCGTGCTGCAGGACAACACGGTCCTGGCCCGCTACCTCGCCCCGGGAAGCCCGGTACGTTCCCTCCCTTTCGCCGTCATCGCCGGCGACCGGCTCCGCGTCGACCAGAACAGCTTCCATGCTACCCTGCAGCGTTCGCGTTCCCCCCTGGCCATTGGCGAAAACATCTATGGCGTGCACAGCATCGTGCTGGACGGCCAGCAGATCGGCACGGTGGTGCTGCAGTCCGACCCCCGGGAGTTTACCGATCGGCTGGCGCGGTTTTTCCTCCTCGTGGCCGGCGTGATGTTGAGCGCCCTGCTCCTGGTTTACTTCCTCGCTTCGCGTTTGCAGCGCCTGATCTCCACACCCATCACGCACCTTGCCCAGGTGATCAAGGCGGTATCGGCGGATAAGAACTATTCGATGCGGGCCCAAAAGCAGGGTAACGACGAGTTGGGAACCCTGATCGAGGGATTCAACGAGATGCTGGTCCAGATCCAGCAGCGCGACCAGCAACTGGAGGCGCAGCGGCAGGAGCTGGAGGGGGAGGTGCAGCGCCGTACCGCGCAGCTCTCCGCGGCGAACCGCGAGTTGAACCAGACCGTGGCCGAGTTGCGGCTCTCCAAGGAGGCGGCCGAGGCGGCGAGCCTGGCCAAGTCCCAGTTCCTGGCCAACATGAGCCACGAGATCCGTACCCCGATGAACGGCGTGCTGGGCATGATCGGGGTGTTGCTGGAAAGCGGTCTCGCCGGCGAACAGCGCCGCTTCGCGGAGGCGGTGCGCAACTCGGGTGAATCCCTTTTGTCCATCATCAACGACATCCTGGATTTCTCCAAGATCGAGGCGGGGCGCATGGAGCTCGAACCCGCTCCCTTCGACCTGCACGACGTCCTCGGCGGGGTGCTGGAAATGTTCGCGGCGGGGGCGCAGCGCAAGGGGGTGGATATCTCGTTGCGGCTCGATCCGGCGCTGCCGCGTTATGTCGTGGGGGACCCGGTCCGCCTGCGCCAGATCCTGGTGAACCTCTTGGGCAACGCGGTCAAGTTCACCTGCCGGGGCGAGGTCCGGCTGGCGGCGGCCCCCATGGCGGGGCAGGGGGAAGGGTGGCTCAGGTTCGAGGTTGCTGATACCGGCATCGGCATCCGCCCGGAGGCACAGGCGCATATTTTCGAGAGCTTCTCCCAGGCGGACTATTCGACCACCAGGACCTACGGCGGCACCGGCCTGGGGCTGGCCATCTCCCGGCAGCTGGCCCAACTGATGGACGGGGAACTGGGGCTTGCCAGCGAGTACGGTGTCGGCTCCACCTTCTGGTTCAGCGTCAGGCTCCAGGTGCTCACGGACGTGCCGGAATGCCTGGCGCAGCAGTTGGCCCCGCTGGCAGGAGGGGCGAAGTACGCTTTCGACGCCCTGATCCTTGTGGCGGAGGATAACCCGGTGAACCAGGACGTGGTGCGGCATATGCTGGGTCAACTCAGGTGCCGGGTGGACATCGTCGCCAACGGTGAACTGGCTGTGGCCGCTTCCGCCGAAGGAAAGTACCACCTGGTCTTCATGGATTGCCAGATGCCGCACATGGACGGCTTCGCCGCCACCCGAGCCATCCGGGAACGGGAGCAGCGCGCGGGAAGCGGTCGCCTGCCGGTGGTGGCGCTCACCGCCAACGCACTGGCCGGCGATCGCGAGCTCTGCCTCGCGGCGGGAATGGATGATTATCTAAGCAAGCCCTTCGACTGCAGGCAACTGGCGGAGGTGCTGCTGCGCTATATCCCGGAACGGGCCACCACCCTCCCGGAAGGCGTTACCGCTGCGGGCCCCGGCGAAAACTCGACCCAGGGCGCGCAGGTGCGGGTGAATCCGCCGGAACAGCACGGGGGAGCGCCGTGCCAGGAAAAGGCCTCGAAAGAGCCGGGCGGGCCGGAGCAGGTGGGGGAGACGGAAGAGGTGGAGGTGCCGATCTTCGATCGCGATGGGCTGGTACAGCGGCTGGGTGATGCGGAGTTCGTGGAGATGTTCGTGCAGAAGTACCTGGACAGCACCGATAAGCTGATGAAGCTTCTGCGGCAGGCGCTCGAGGCGGAGGACTATGCCGAGGTACGCCTGCAGGCCCACAGCATCAAGGGCGCCGCCGCCAGTATCGGCGCCGAGGTGATGCGGGCCGTGGCGCTCAAAATGGAGGAGGCGGCGCAGCGGGAGCAGGAACGGCCGGGGCTGCCGGCACTGTTCGGGGCGCTGGAGCGCGCCCTGGCAGAGTTCAGGTGTGTGGCCTCGCCCGCTAGATGACCACCCCCAGCGTGCTCACCTCCTCCTTGAGCACGACCCCCAGTTTCAGCCGAACTTCCCTTCGTACCAGTCGCGCCAGTTCCACCATCTCGGCCGCCGTCGCCGTCCCCGTGTTCACCAGGTAATTGGCGTGTCGGTGGCTCACCGCCGCTCCCCCGACGCTCAGGCTGCGCAGTCCCGCCTGGTCGATGAGCCAGCCGGCGGGGATGCGGCACTCCCGGCAGCGCACGCCCTGGTCCTCCTCGAACCTCCTGATCAGGCCGGGGTCGGTGACCTTGGGGTTCATGAAGAACGAGCCGGCGCTCCGGTCGCAGGAGAGCTGTTTCGCCTCCCTCTTCGCCAGGGTTTCCGCCACCTTGGTTCGGATGTCATCAGGGTTGCCCGGGGTGAGCGCCAGCAGCGCCCCTGTTACGATGAGGCCCGGTTCGCGTTTGAAGCGGCTGTCGCGGTAGCCGAAGGCGCATTGGTCGTGGCGCAGCGTCACCGTCTGGAGCGTGGTGGCATCCAGGGCGGAGACGGTGGCCAGGACGTCGCCGATGGCGCCGCCGTAGGCCCCGGCGTTGCCCCGCACCGCGCCTCCCACCGTACCCGGGATGCCGGCCAGCGACTCGAGTCCCGACAGTCCCCAGCCCACCGTGCGGTGCACCAGGGTGGTCAGGTCGAAGCCCCCCTGCACCTGGACCATGCCGCCCGACAACGTGACCCGGTCCATGAGCAGTCGTATGGAGACCCCGGGGAAGCCGTCGTCGCTGATGAGGAGGTTGCTGCCGCCGCCCAGGATGCAGAAGGGGAGGTTCAGCTTGTGAGCGAAGCGCAGAGCCCCCTTGAGTTGCCGGAGGTTCTGGGCGCCGATCAGGAAGCGGGCCGGGCCGCCGATGCGGAAGGAAGTGAAAGGCGCGAGCGGTACGTTCTCTTCGATGTGGAGGTGGGAATCTGTGTCAAGGTTGGCGTTTGGCATAGCCGATATGATACACGACTTAGCAGCGATGCCAATGCAAAGGTGGGGAAAAGGTCGACCAGTCGGACCAGTCGGACCAGTCGGACCAGTCGGACCAGTCGGACCAGTCGGACCAGTCGGACCGGTCGGACCGGCCCGGTGAAGCCTGCAACTACAGCCTGAAGCGCTGCACCATTTCCTGCATTTCGCCCGAGAGCTTGGAGAGCCGCTCGGAGGCGGCGGAAATCTCCTGCGAACCCCGCGCGCTTTGCTGCACGGTCCCGGAGATCTGCTGGATGTTGTTGGTGATCTCCTGGGTGGTCGCCGTCTGCTCCTCCGCCGCGGTCACGATCTGGTTGATCTGGCTGGCCACGTCGTTGATCTGGGTCAGGATGTCCTCCAACGCCTCGCCGGAACGGGCGGCCTCACCGGTACCGCGCGCAACCTCCTCGACCCCCTCCTCCATGGCCCGCACGGCCAGCTTGGTCTCCTGCTGGATGTTCTTGATCATGGTGCCGATCTCGCGGGTCGCCTTGGTGGTCCGCTCGGCCAAGGCCCGGACCTCGTCGGCGACCACCGCGAAACCGCGCCCCTGCTCGCCTGCGCGGGCGGCCTCGATGGCGGCGTTGAGCGCCAGCAGGTTGGTCTGATCCGCTATGTCCTCGATGGTCGCCACGATCTCGCCAATCTGGTCGCTGCGGGTCCCCAACTGCTCCACGACCCCCGCCGAATTGCGCACGTGATCGGCAATCTTGTTCATCCCCTGAACGGTTTCCTTCACGATGGCGGCGCCGCTTTGCGCCGAGCTGCTGGCCCGTCCTGAGCTGCCGGCGGCCAGGTGGCAGTTCCGCGAGATGTCGTTGCTGGTACAGGACATCTCCTCGCTGGCCACCGCCACGGTCTCGGCCTGGTTCACCACCGCGCCGGCGTCGTCGGCCATGCGCCGGGCGTTGGCGTTGAGTTCGCCGGCGGCGGCCGAAACGTCGAGCGCGCTGCGGTTGACCTTTTCCATCACCTCCCTCAGCCCCTCGACCATGCGGCGCATGGCCTCGTAGATGCCGGTCCTCCCGGACTCGAGCCGCACGGTGAGGTCGCCCGCCGCCACCTGCTGGGCGATCTCCTCCAACTCCTCCGGCTCGGTGCCGATATGGGCGATCAGTCTGCGCACCACCAGGACCGCCACCAGGCAGATGGCCGCCAGGATCACCACGGTGAGCACCACCACGAGATAGACGTCCTTGAGGATCAACTGCTTGTTGGCGTCAGCGGCCTTTTGCACCTGGAGGTCGAGATCGTCGACGTAGGCGCCGGTGCCGACCACCCAATCAAACGGCGCGAAGTAGAGGGAGTAGCTGCGCTTGGCGACCGGCGCGTCGCTCCCCGGCCGAGGGAAATGGTAGTCGGTGAAACCGCCGCCGGGCTGCTTCCCGTTCTTGATGATCTCCCGGATCAGGTATTTCCCCTTGGCGTCCTGGAGGTCCATGCGGTTTTTACCCTCGGCGGGTTTGCCCAAAAGGACCACGTTGGTGCCGTCGGAGGTGTCGGCCCAGAAGTAGCCGTCCTTGCCGAACTTGAGTCCACGGAGCAGGTCGGCCCCCTGCTTCTTCGCCTCATCCACGGTGATCTCGCCCTTTTGCTGGCGGTCGCTGATCTCCTGCAGCAGGCTGACCGCGGTCTGCACCTCGGCCTTGGCCATCAGGTCGGAGTTGGCATAGAGGGACTCGCGGTAGGACTCGTTGAACCTGGTGGTGAGGTCAAAGAACTGCTTCATCACGGTCAGACCGGTGGGGGCCCCCAGTACACAGCAGCTCACCAGCACCAATAGGAGAATCTTCGTTTGAAAGGACAACCTGTTTTTATGGATCATGTGCATTTCCTCATTCAAGGCGCCGTCGCCTCACTGTTTCTGTCGCGAAACATATCGGCAGATAGCCCCGATAAATTGAGAACTTTTTGAACAGGAAACCGCAGCCGGCCCTGTTTGGTGCCTTTTGGGGGGCGGCTGATCCAGAAGAGAAGGATGCTGAGCAGAAATCCCTCAAGTAGTGGGGTGCCCTGGCGATAAAGGAGTCAGCGTTGACATGGAAGGGACGCCGGGCACAGAAGTGCGCCAGGCCGGGCTAGGGCCGGCACCGGCGCCAGAATGGCGCTCGAGGCGCAGTATCCCTTCTGCCATGTGATCGGTGCCTTTGGCGGCCGATACCGATGAAAGTCGCACCGGGGGGTACCTGAGAGGGTACCCCTTCTTTTTTGGTTAGTGCAGGTAACTTCAGGTGCGTTTGGGGAGGTTGAAGAGTAGCCAGGAGGCGAAAGGGTAGGGGGGCTTGTTCCCCCTCCCGCCTGCGGACCGAAGCGCTACTGCGCGCAGGCCCGTCAAGGGAGGGGGAGGGCCGGACAAAGCCGGGGCTGAGGGGAAATCAGTAGAGCAGGTAGGGCTTGCGCTGCTCCAGGAAACGTTTCACCCCTGGCGTCCAGCGCGCCTCGATGGCCGCCTCGGTCTCGCCCGCCTGCAGCCCCTTGCGCATCTGCGGCGAGCCCGCCATGTCGTCGATGCCGCCGCGAAGGAAGATGGGCCGGGCTTTCTCCGGGAGCGCCGCCTGCAGCGCGGCGAGCAGGGCCACCCCCGTCTGCACGGGCATCACCTTGCGGTAGTCGGTGATCTCGATGCTCACGCCGGCCACCTCGCGGTCGCGGTACTTGGGCGCGCTGGAGATGCCGGGGAGCCGGATCGGGGTGAACAGCAGCGGCTCGAAATGCAGTCCCGGGAGGTGCTCCTCGTTCAGGCGCAGGGCCAGTGCCTTGGCGTCGATGCCGGGCCACCCCGCGATCTGGAAGGGCCTCGTGCTGCCGCGACCTTCCGAGGCGCCGGTACCCTCCAAGAGCCCGGTGCCCGGGTAGAGCAGCACCGACTCGATGGCGGCCAGGTTGGGGCTCGTCGCCACCCAGGGGAGCCCCGTGTCGGGCCAGCGCATCTCCCGTTGCCACCCTTGCATGCGCACCACCTGCAGGTCGAGCTTGTCCAGGTCCGGCAGCATCGCCTCTCCCTTGATCATCCCGGCCAGTTCACCCACGGTCAGGCCGTGGGCCTGCGGGATGGGATAGAGCGAGGTGAAGCTCCCGGCGATCTGCTCCCTCACGAAGCCGGCCACGTAGTCGCCCCCGAGCGGGTTGGGGCGGTCCAGCACCAGGAACGGGATGCCGGCCTGGGCCGCCGCCTGCATGGCAAGTCCCATGGTGGAAATGTAGGTGTAGAAGCGCGCGCCGGCGTCCTGGATGTCGAACACCACCAGGTCGATCCCCTCGAGGTCCTCCGGACGCGGCTTCCTGCTGGCGCCGTACAGGCTCTTCACCGGGATGGGGGAGGAGGCGTCGTCGGCCAGCTTGACGCCGTCCTCGGCGTTCCCCTTGAGGCCGTGCTCGGGGGAGAAGATCAGCGCGGGGCGCACCCCCTTTTGCTCCATCAGCGCGAGGAGGTGGGTGTCCCCCACCATGGCGGACTGGTTGGTGATCAGTGCGAACTGTTTTCCACGCAGCGGCAGGAACCCCTGCTCGCTCAGGACCTGCGCGCCCGTTTTCACGATCTCGGCGCGGGAGGAGAGGGGGGGCCACAGCAACAGCATCAGGGTTGTCGCGAGAACGGAGGGTAAAACTCGAAACACGGTGTACCGCCTTCTGGGTGAGATGATGGTGGAGCTTACCCCACAACTTTCCGTGAAGGCAAGCGCCATGCGGCTTTTCGGTGAGCCCGGTCACACTCCCTCACAGGATGCGGGTTGACTGTGTGACTTTTTTCATCAGGAGACAATAAAATAAGCTTGTCATACTGAAGCAATTGAAATAGATTATTCACATTTACTGATGATAATCATGTCTTCCCAGCTGTCAGGGATGACCGGGAGGGAGTGCTATGAAGAGACTTTTTCTGGTAAGTCTGATCCTTCTTTGTGGGGCCGGCGCGCTTTGGGGGGCCGGGACCAAGAAAAAGAAGCCTCTGCCGCAGGATTTCGGGAGCGTGACCATCAGCAACTATTCCCAGCAGGCCGGGATGGCGCCGGTCGTCTTCGACCACTGGGTGCACCGCAAGAACTACACCTGCCGCCTGTGCCATGTCGACATCGGCTTCGGCATGACCGCCAATTCTACCCAGATCCGCGCCGCCGACAACGGCAAGCGCTTTTTCTGCGGCGCCTGCCATAACGGCTCGTCCACCATCAACAAGGTGAAGATCTTCGACTCCTGCGCCACCAGCTACACCAGGGAGGAGTACAAGCGCTGCGTCAAGTGCCACGCCCTGGAGAAGGACCCGGCCAAGGAGGAGGCGTTCTACCGCTTCCAGGAGAAGATGCCGCGCGAGACCTTCGGCAACGGCATCAACTGGGAGAAGGCCGAGGAGACCGGCCAGTTGAAGCTGATCGACTCCCTGGAGGGGGTCTCCTTCAAGAAGAGCTCGATGAAGGTGCAGAAGGACTTCGCCCTCAAGGGGAAGGTGGAGGGGATGCCGGACATCATCTTCTCCCATGCCAAGCACACCGTCTGGAACGGCTGCGAGGTCTGCCACCCCGACATCTTCGTGGGGATCAAGAAGGGGGCCACCAAGTACTCCATGATCGACCTTTTCGACGGCAAGTACTGCGGCGTCTGCCACGACAAGGTCGCTTTCCCGCAGAGCGACTGCAAGCGCTGCCATTCCAAGGCGGTCTAGGGGAGAGCCATGAGGATTAATAACGTGAAAGGCGTGATCGCGGCGGCCCTGTTGGCGCTCGCCCTAGCGCAGCCACTGTGGGCCGAGGAGGCCTGGCAGGCGAGCTTCGACGATACCTGCTCCAAGAGCAACCAGGCCATGACCATGTCGGTCCAGGAACTGCGCGACCTTTTGGCCAAGTGCGACGCGCTGCAGAAGGTGATCGAGACCCAGGAGGAATCGGTGCGCAAGGTCTACCTGAAGCGGCTTTCGCTGTGCCGCAACCTGTACGCGTACATGCTGGAGTACAAGCAGAACAACCAGGGCAAGTAGTACCGCTCGGGGTGGGGGGAGTGCCGGGATGGATTCGGGGGGATCACGCAAGGGGATGAGGATGTTGTTGCGCGCGGTGGCGGTGTCGGCCCTGGTGCTCGCCATGAGTTCCGGCGGGGCCGCCATGGACCGCAGCGAACTGGCCAAGGTGCTGAAGACCATTCCCCCCAACGGCCCCTTCGCCAGGTTCGGCAACGTCACCATGCGCACGCGTACCCGGGAGGCCGGCATGGCGCCGGTGATCTTCCCGCACTGGGTGCACCGCAAGAACTACACCTGCCGGGTCTGCCACCTGGAACTCAACTTCGGGATGAAGCGCGGCGATACCGGCATCACCCGCGCCCTGTACACCAAGGGGAAATTCTGCGGCGTCTGTCACAACGGAACCGTCGCCTTCGGCGTGCAGAAGGCCGACGGCCAGTGCCGCCGTTGCCACATGGAGAACACCACCGAGCTCGACAAGCGTTTCGAGGCGTTCGCCGAGGGACTGCCGCTGGCGAGCTTCGGCAACGGCATCGACTGGGCCGCCGCCTACCGCGACGGAAGCATCCGCCCCACCAATTCGATAGGGCCCGAGATCACCATTCCCTTCCCCGAGAAGCTGAAACAGCCGCTCAAGCTGGGCACCGCTTCGCCCAGAAGCGACGTGAGCTTCTCCCACCAGGAACATTTCGCCGAGCTGGACTGCTCCAGCTGCCACCCCGACATCTTCAACATCAAGGTGAAGTCGACCACCGCCTTCACCATGGACACCAACATCTACGGCAACTTCTGCGGCGCCTGTCACATGCTGGTGGCCTTCCCCATGAACGACTGCAGGCGCTGCCACAAGGGGATGAGCAACAGCTACGGCATGTAGCCCCGCCCCGTTACGATCTGCACCCCACCCAGCTCGCCTGCCGGTCGAAGCAGTTGAGCGATCCCCTGCGCTCCAGCGTGAGCCCCGCGTACTGGTCCATCCCCAGGCAGAGCGCCGCGTAGATCCTCGCCGCTGCCAGCACCTCCGCAAAGTTGACCTGCTCCTCCGGCGTGTGGGAGATTTCCAGCGCGCCCGGTCCCAGGATGAGCGGCCGGCACCCGGCCGCGTGGAACAGGTTGCCGTCGGAGTGTGACCGGAAGGCCTCGAACTTCAGGGTGAGCCCGAGGCGCTGGTAGGTCTGCTCCAGGATGCGCGCCAGCGGGTTGTCGGTCCCGAGGTTGTAACCGGCGGAGGCGAAGTCGAAGGCGACCGAGAGGTCGAGCCCGGGGATGAACTGGCCGGCGCCCGCGACGATGCGGCGGATCGACTGCTCCACGGTGTCGGGGTCGCGTTCCGGGGGGAGGTGCAGGTCGATCCACGCCTCGCAGCGGTCCGGCACCACGAACCCCTTCTGCGAGGAGCGCATCTCCCTGATCGAGTAGACGATCTCCGACTCGCCCCGCTTGAAGAGCGCGTCCTTGCCAAGATGCAACAGTACGCGCAGCATCGATTCCACCGCGTTGTGCCCAAGTTCCGGCAGCGATGAGTGGCTCCGCACCCCCCGGGTCACGAAGCCCGCCTCCAGGTAGCCGAAGTGGGCGAAGCAGGCGGAGAGGCTGGTGGGCTCCCCGATCACCGCCCAGGGAGCGTGCGCCTCCTGCAAGAAGGCGGCGCTGCCGTCACCGTTTTCCTCCTCGCCCACCACCAGGAGAAGGCCAACGCTCGGGCGACCCTCCGGTTTCAGCGCCTGCGCCAGGGCGAGCCAGGTCTCCAGCATGGCGGCGCACCCCCCCTTCATGTCGGCGCTCCCCAGCCCCCGTATCACCTCCCCCTCCTCGCGCGCGCCGAACTCCTCCAGGTCCCAGGCGGGAACCGTGTCCACGTGCCCCACCAGGTAGAGCCTTGGTTCATCCTCCCCCATGGTGACGCGCAGGTTGTAGCGCTCCTCCTCGACCTCCTGGCGCTGCACCGAGAAGCCGGCCCGGGAGAGGAGGTCCTCCAGGTAGAGCTGGATGTCCTCCTCCTTCCCCGACGGGGAGTAGATGTCGAGCAGGTCGGTGAGGGTCCCCTTGAGCCGGACCGGGTCGATGGCGGCCATGACCTCTTCGAGCCGGCGGCTCATGGCTTTTTCACCGGCTTTTTCTTGTGCCGCTTGGAGAGGTTGAGCGTCATGTAGAGGTGTTCCTGCACGTTGTCGAACCCGTGCTTCTTGAAGAACCGGATGGCCGGCTCGTTGTCGGCCGAGGTGTCGATGATGATCATGCGTACCCCCTGTTCCTTGAAGCGCCTTTTCAGTTCCTTGAAGAGGCGGGCGCCCACCTGCAGCTTCTGCAGCTCGCGGCGCACCCCGAGCCAGACCAGGTAACCGTACTTCCAGGGCGAATGGTGCTTCTTGACGGTGGTGCCCAGGGCGAATCCCAAGATGCGGTCCTCGTGCTCGGCCACGATGCAGAGCTCGTTGTCCGAGTTGAACAGCGTGGTGATCTCGTATTCATCCCAGGTGCGGTAGAGGCTTTGCGAATATTCCGCGGTGAAGACCTCCTCCCCGATGTGGAACACCTCCGGCAGGTCCTCGATGATCATCTGCCGGATGCGGGGGGCTTCTTCTTCGTGCGGCTCGTTGTGCGGCATGACCTACCTCGTGATCGGCTGTGATTCCTGCTGCTGTCATTATAACAGAGTTGCGGCGCGGGGGACTGTGACAGCGTAGCCTGCTTCTGGCAAGGCGCCTGCCGGGATGGGAACGGGGAACGTCGTCGTTGACGCCGCGCAGGATCTCGTGATGCGAGAAAACGTCTAAGTCGTGTCGTGATGGCGATTATCCTGTCTTTGCCGCGGCCGCGTGCTCACAGCGGAAAGCCGCGCTGTCATGGTTTTGACTGGCGGCTTCGCTCTGCCTGCCGGATATTCTCGCGCAAAGGCGAACATCGCCCCATGACATGGTAAACTTCATGGATTCGCAACCTGGAAAGGTTAGATGTTTCCCATCATAGACCGGCGGCTTTTCGCAGCCAAGGACGCCGGGCCGGAGATGGGAACGCCGTGGTGCCTGGTGCCTCATGTTTCGAACCCTCGTTACATACCTCCGTCTTGCCCTCTGCCTCGCCTGGCTCGCCTGCCCGGCCGCGTCCCTTGGCGCATCCGAGCCGGTGCGGGTCGACGTGTCCGGCATCGAGGGGGACCCGCTCGACAACGTGCGCCGGGCGCTGGAGTTGCCGCACGGCCTGGTGCGCGACGGCAAGATCGATCGGCTCTGGCTGGAGCGCTTCGCCCGGCAGGCGCCGGATAAGGCGCGGGTCGCCCTGCAGCCCTACGGCTACTACCGCGCCAGGGTGGCCGCGACCGTGCGGGAAGAGAGGGGGGGCAAGAGCCGGGTGGAGGTGGTGGTCGATCCGGGCGAACCGGTGCGGGTGGTCGAGGTCGACCTGAAGCTCGAGGGGGAAGGGGCGGAGCAAAAGGAGTTGCGCCGGCAGGCCGCCTCGTTCCCGGTCGCCACCGGGCAGGCGCTGCTGCAGCCCGACTACGAGCGGGGTAAAAGCTCCCTGCAGGCCCAGGCCCTGGCCCTGGGGTACCTGGACGCCGACTTCCCCCGCCACGAGATCCGGATCTCCCCCGATCTCGCCACGGCCCGCATCCTGCTCACCCTGAACACCGGCGCCCGCTACTACTTCGACGGCACCCGCATCGAGGGGGGCACGGATTACCCCGATCTTTTCCTGAAACGGTTCATCGCCTTCAAGGAGGGGGATCCCTTCTCCTACGCGAAGCTCGGGGAGACGCAACTGAACTTCGCCAACTCCGAGCGCTTCAGGCAGGTGGTGGTGACGCCGCAGCGCGAGGAGGCGAAGGAGCACAAGGTCCCGGTTCTGGTGCGCCTCACCAGCGCGCCGCGCCGCACCCTGCGTCCGGGCATCGGCTACGGCACCGATACCGGCGGCCGGGTCTCGGTGCACTACCGGGACCTCAACCTGGCCCACGAGGGGAACGACCTCGACCTGAGCCTCTACGTCGCGGAGCGGCTGCAGGGGTTCGCCGGGCGCTACACCATGCCCAGCGCGAGCGATCTAAGGAGCTCGACCTCGATCCAGCTCAACCTGCAGCGCGAGACCGTCTCCACCTATCAAACCCGGCTGGCGGCCATGGAGGTGGATCGCAACTTCGGGCTGGGGCGCGGCGAGATCGCTACCCCGTACCTGAAGATCCAGCAGGAGAACTACAAGGTGGCCAACGCGAGCTCGCAGTCCCGGCTGGTGCTGCCCGGTTTTCGTTTCTCCAAGGACCGCTTCAACGACCTGGTGCGCCCGACCAGCGGTTACCGCGTCTCGGTGGACCTGCGCGGCGCCCACCGGTACTTCGGGTCGGACACCGGCCTGGTCCAGGCCATCGGCAACGCCAGCGTGCTGGTCCCCATTCCGGGCCGGCTCACCTTCCACGCCCGCGCCAACACGGGGTACAGCGTCCTCACCGATCCCTTGGCCGAGCTCCCCCCCTCGATCCGCTTCTTCGCCGGCGGGGACCAGAGCGTGCGCGGCTACGCCTACCAAAGCCTCGGTCCCAGGGACGCGGCCGGCAGGGTGGTGGGGGGAAAGCACCTGCTGGTCGGGAGCGTGGAGCTGGAGCGGGCCCTGTTCAAGAACTGGGGCGTCTCGATATTCGACGACATCGGCAACGCCTTCAACAACTTCGGCAACGTCGACCTGAAGCAGGGGGTGGGGGTGGGGGCGCACTACTACACCCCGGTGGGGGGGCTGAACCTGTACCTGGCCCATCCGCTCGCGCCAAACTCACCGCCGGTCCGGATCCATTTCACCGTGGGGTTTGAATTTTGAAGCGGCTCGCGCTCTACATAGGGCTTCCCCTGCTGGGGCTCGTGGTGGCCCCGGCCGCCGGGCTCTTCTGGCTGCTCGACACCAGTTCGGGCGCCCGTTTCGCCGTGACCACCCTGGTCGGTCTTTCCGGCACCAAGGTCTCGGTGCGCCAGGTCGACGGGCGGCTTTGGGACCGGCTGCGGCTTACCGGGGTGCGGCTGGACCGGCCCAAGGTGGTGCTGCAACTGGAGCGGCTGGACCTCGACTGGGAGCCCGCGCGCCTGTTGCACGGCAAGCTCCTGGTGCACGATCTCTCCCTCACCGCGCTGCGCATCCAGGACGACACGCCGCTGGTCGCCAAGGCACCGCAACTGCGCTGGCCGCAGGTGAGCGAGACGCTGCGGCGCCTGGAGGCGCGGGTGGAGCGTTTCAGCCTGCGGGGGATGAGCTACCGCCACTTCACGGATGAACCGTTCCTGTTGAGCGAGTTGGCGGCGGGATTGACCCTGCGCGAGGGGGCGCTCACCATCTCCGGGGGGAGCGTCTCGGCGGCCCAGGGGAGCGCCTCCGGCGAACTCAGCGCCGGGCTGTGGCGCCCCTCGCTGCGACTCGACCTGCGCCTCGTCCCCTCGCGGCCGACGGCCGACCTCGACGCCTTCTCGGTCCACGCGCGCCTGGAGCCGGGGCGGCAGCCCGAGCAGCTGGCCGGGCCGGTAACCCTCTCCGGCGGCCGCGGCGGCGTTCGCCGCCTGGAGCTCGCCAGCGAGCTCGGCGTCACCCCTACCGGCTTCAATTTCAGGAATTTCCGTTTGCTGCGCCCGGGAAGCCGGGGCGTTCTCACCGGCAACGGCAGCATGACCCTCACCAAGGACGAACCGCTCTTCGCGCTGGCCCTCCATGCCGACAACCTCGATCTCGAACGGGAGCTCGACCATCCCGCGCTCATCAACGGCGATCTCACCTTCTCGGGAAGCCCCTCCCGCTACCTGGGCACCTTCTCCCTCACCAACCAGGGTCCCGGCTGGGAGAGCATGGGGCTCGCCGCGCGTTACCGTGGGGACAAGAACGGGGTGCGCCTGGACCCGCTCTCGGGCAAGTGGCTCAAGGGGAGCGTGCGCGGCGCGCTCAACGTGGAGTGGAGCCGCGGCTGGCAGGTGAGCGGGAAGCTCTCCGGGCGCGGCCTCGACCCGGAAGCGCTCGCCGCCGACTGGCAGGGGGCAGTGAACCTTGATCTTTCCGGCACGGTGGGGCAGCGGGACCGGGGGGCGGTGCGGGGGGACGTGCAGGCGCGGCTCCTCGAGAGCAGGCTCAAGGGGCGGGACGTGACCGGCGAGCTGGAGGGTAGCTTCGTCGGTGCGGAAATCGCCGTGCGGCGCCTCGTGCTGGCGGGCAAGGGGTTCCGGTTCCGGGGTAGCGGCCAACCCGACCGGCGCTTCGACTTCGTCGCCGACGTGACCGACCTGTCGCGGCTCCTTCCCGGGAGCGCCGGCACCGCCACCGCCGATGGCTGGCTGCGCTGGCGCGAGGGGATACTCTCCGGTTCGGCCGCCGCCCGTGGGCGCGGCCTGGCAGTGGGCGGCGTCCGGGCCGGTGCCGTCGATCTGCGGGCAAGCCTCGGTGAGGGGAAGGATTACCCGGTATCCCTGCGCGGGACGGCGAGCGCGGTGCGGGCCGGGGCACTCTCGGTGGATGGCGCCACCTTCGCGCTCAGCGGCACCTCGAAGCGGCACACCCTCGAGGCGCACATCATCTCGAGCCCGGCCAAGGTCGACCTCGCCGCCTCGGGAGGTTACGCCGACGGCGTCTGGCGCGGAGAACTCTCCCGCTTCTCGGGCAACGACGGGGTGGCGCCCTTCGCACTCGCCGCACCGGCGCGGCTCACCGTGGGAGAGGGGCGCTTCAGCACCACGCCGCTGGTGATCGACGGGGCCCCCGGCGAGCGGCTGGAACTGGCCGGGCACCTGGAGCGCGACCGTTCGGGCGCCTTTACCGGCAGCTGGAGCGGCCTCAACCTGGCCCGGGCCGGGGTCTGGCTCCCCAAGGGGGAACTCTCCGGCGCCTCTTCCGGCAGTTTCGACCTGCGGCTCGCCCCCGGCGGGCGCGCCACCGTGACCGCCCGTGCCGAAGCGAGCGGGGCCGTGGTCGCCGACGGCAAACGCGTGGGACTCTCCCGCGTGGCGGCCACCGTGCGGGGAGGGGGGGGAGGAAGCGACGCGGCCGTCGACCTCTCGCTGGAGCAGGGCGCCGGCAGCGCCCACCTCACCTTCCATTCCGATGAGCCTGCGGCCCTGGCGCTGCCACGGCGCGGCGTTCTCGACCTCACCTGGTCAGACCTCGACGTCGCGCTGCTGCGCCCTTACCTCTCCCCCGAACTGACCCTGGAGGGGAGGCTCACCGGCGGGGTCAAGGGGCGGCTGCGGCCGGGGCGGCGCATGGACCTGGCCGGACAAACCGCGCTTGCCGGCGGCCGGGTACTCTGGCGGGCCAAGGGGGACGAGTTCGACGCCTCCATCGACCGGGCCGAGCTCTCCTTCGAGCGGCACGATGCCGGGAAAGCGGCGTTGGTCCTGCGCGGCAGTGCCGACGCCACCGGGGCCTACCGCTCCCAGGGGGAGAAGGTGATCGGCAGCCAGTTCACCCTGCGTGTCGCCGCCGACGGCGGCGGGACCCGCGCCGCCGCCGATTTGTGGCTCGACACCGGCGGCAGCCTCCGGGCGGCGCTCGCCTCCGACTCACCCGCCGGCACCACGCTCCCCGAGACCGGCGACTTCAGCGTCGAGTGGAGCGACATCAAGCCCGCCCTGCTGCGCCCCTGGCTCCCGGGCACCATGGATCTCCAGGGGGAGCTCCACGGCGGCGCCAAGGGGAGGTTCCTCCCCGGCAGGCGGGTGGAGGTGGCCGGCCAGGCCGGCTTCTCGCAGGGGAGCGCTCGCTGGCAGGGGAGCACCGGCGAGGCGAGCGCCGCCATCCGCTCGGCCCTGCTCGACTTCGCCTGGCGCGGCGAAAACCTGACCGGCAACCTGGACCTTTCCCTCGCCGACTACGGGGAGGCCAAGGGGGACTTCCTCCTCCCGATCCCGGCCCGGCTCCCGGTGGTTCCCAACCAGGACGGGGCGGTGCGCGGCGCCCTTTCCGGAAAGCTGCAGGAGCACGGCTTTCTCACCGCCTTCTTCCCCGGGGTGGTGCAGGAGACGCGCGGCACCGTCAGCGTCGATCTCAGGGCGGGGGGCACCTGGTCGGACCCGGCCGTCACCGGGACCCTGGAGCTTGCCGATGCCGGCGCCTATCTCCCGAGTGCGGGGATCACCCTCACCGGGGTGCAGCTTCTGGCGCGCCTGGAACGCGACGAGCTGCGCATCGAGCGGCTGAAGGCGCTCTCCGGCGGCGGGGAGCTGGTCGGGAACCTCCTGATGAGGCTCAATGGGTGGCAGGTGCGGGACTACCGGGGCACCCTGAGCGGTCAGCGTTTCCAGACCGTGTACCTCCCCGAGCTCACCATGTACACCTCGCCCCAGCTCACCATCTCGGGCGACGCCGGCAAGGCCACTGTCAACGGCGGGATCGGGGTCCCCGAGATGCTGATCTCCGGCTCCCCCGCGCAGCACGTGGTCGCGCCCAGCGAGGACGTGGTCTTCGAGGGTACGCTTCCCAAGGGGAAGGAGGCCCGCATGCCGCTGCTCGTGGAGGGTAAGGTGAAAGTCGTGCTCGGGGACAAGGTGCGCGTGGAGGCGTCCGGCATCGACGCCCAGCTCGGTGGCAGCATGGACCTCGTGCTGAACGGGATCGACAAGATCGAGAGTTCCGGTGAGATCAAGGTGGTCAAGGGGCGCTACCGCGCCTACGGCATGGATCTCGAGATCGTGCGGGGGCGGATCTACTACGTGAACGATCCGGTGAGCCGTCCCACCCTGGACGTGCTTGCCCTGCGCACGGTGGGGGACGTCAAGGCGGGGGTCACCGTGGGCGGCTTCCTGAACGCGCCGGTGGTGAAACTCTACTCCGAGCCCACCATGCCCGAGGTGGACATCCTCGCCTACATGGTGCTCGGGCACCCCATGGGGAGCAGCAACGAGCAGGGGGGGGCGCTCGCCACCGCGGCCGCCGGCCTCTTCTCCTTCGGCAAGTCCGAGTCGCTGCAGGAGCAGATCAAGGACCGGCTCGGGTTGAGCACGCTGGGGCTTGAGCAGGTCGACACCTCGACTACCGGCCGCATGGGGTACAAGGAGATCGCCACCACCCCGACCGGCGCCATATCCGCCAAGACGCCCACCGCCGGGGAGTCCGTCTTCTCGGTCGGCAAGTACCTGACGCCTGAACTCTACCTCAGCTACGGCCGGTCCCTGATCACCGGGCAGAACCTGTTCCGGCTGCGCTACGACATCTTCAAGCGCCTGCAGATCGAGACCCAGAGCGGCTCCGAGTCCGGCGTGGACTTGTACTACAAGCTGGAATTCAGGTGATAATGGCTACTGACCTCAGTTGACGGTGTACCGGTAGATATTATATATTGGTACAGCTCTGACAGCATCGAGGTGCCCCATGTCAAAAAACACCAGCGTCACTCTCGGCGCACACTACGAAAAATTCATCACGCAGCAAATCGCCAATGGCCGCTTCGGGTCGGCAAGCGAGGCAATCCGAGCCGGGCTTCGGCTTTTAGAAGAGAGAGAAGCCAAACTTTCGTTATTGCGCCGTTCACTTATAGAAGGGGAAGAAAGCGGACCGGCAGATTATTCCCTCAAAGAACTGATCGCCTCAATTGACCAGGAAGGCCTTGATTGAAGCCCCGGTTTACCCTCACGCAGAAGGCCGTTGCCGATCTCACGGAGATTGCGCGGTACACCCAATTAAAATGGGGGCGAGAGCAACGCAACAAGTACTTGGCACTACTGGACTCCTGCTTTCAACAGCTGGCTGCGAATCCTCACAAAGGGAAGGACTGCAGTGATATTCGGAGCGGATACCGCAAGTTCAGTGTCGGCGGTCATGTGATTTTCTATCGCCAACTGTCCGACGGCGTGGAGATTGTCCGCGTGCTGCATAAGCGTATGGACCTCGAAACGCGGATCGCTTCAACGTAACATAAAAGGGGACGGGCTACATTTTTGCCTGTCCCCTTTTCTCCCTTTTATCCTGCTAAAAGAAGGGGCGGCCAGTCATGGCCGCCCCTTCGGGCTTCAAATCTGCAGATGCCGCTACTTCTTGGCGAGGTAGCGGCTCTTCACGTTGTAGCTCACCATCCATTCGGCCATGCTCCGCTTGGGGAGCGTCTTCAGCAGTTCGGCGCTGATGGCGTCGGCATCCGTCTTCTCTTCATCGCGTGCTCCTCTTTCAGAAGGTAATGGTCTCCGAGCCGAAACTCCCCACCAATTCGACGTCGGGAAGGTTCTGGTACACCTCGGAGATGGTTTTGTGCGTGGTGAGGACGCGGGTAACCAGCGGCAGCGGTTCGGGCCAGATCTCGGGAAGGTCGGCTTCCAGACGCTCGCTGATCGAGAAGGCGAGATGCTCGTCGGGGGGCGCGAAACGGGCGTCGATGCCGTGCTTGTTGCCGCGCGGGTCGATCCGGTACCAGCCGTGGTCGGGGAGCCAGACGGCGTTTAGGCCGTGCAGGCAGTAGGGGGGTCCGCCGTCGTGCAGGGACAGGCGCTGGTAGCACAGGCCGGCGGGGATGCCGTTGGCGCGCAGCAGGGCGGCCAGCAGGTGGCTCTTGGCGTAGCAGTAGCCGGTGCCGTGCTCGAGCACGTCGGAGGCGCGGCAGGTAACCGGGCCGAGCTTATGGTCCCAGCTGTGCCTGATCTCGTCCCGGACGAACTCGAAACAGCGTCTGGCGATCTCTGTCTGGTTCCCTCCACCCGCCGTCAAACGCCGTGCCTGTTCAAGTACCGCCGCGTGCCGCCAATCGATGTACTCAGTCGCTTCCAGGTACTGCTTCATGCTCGGTCCTTTCTCATCGGTTATCGTGCCTGTTGCTCCTTCAATTTCAGACTCAACATACTATCACGGTATAGATAAGAGAAAAGTGCGGCCAGGATAAAAGTGACGGCGCCGGCACTGAAAAAGCCGGTGGCGAAGTCGGCGGCCTTGATGACCATGCCCATGGTGGCGGAACTCAGCATCATGCCGAGGTAGATACAGCTGTTGTACAATCCCAGCCCGAGACCTCGCTGCCTGGGGGGCATCACGACCACCACCAGCGCGCTCAGCGCCGTGAAACCGATCCCCATGCCCCCCCCGAGGATGCAGGCGCAGACGAGGAGGGCCGCCATGCCGTGGGCGAGGCCCGCCGCGCCGACGGCGAGCGCGCAGAGCACGAGACCGATGCCGGACATGACGCCCCGGTCGACCCGGTCGCTCAGGTGGCCGAAGGGGATGCGCAAGAGCACGTTCATGAGGGCCTGCGCCGCGAAGATGATGCCGATCTGCCCGACGTTGAGCCCCAGGGCGCGGGCGTGCAGGGGGAGAAAGGAGATGAACATGCCGAAACCGAAGCACCCGCCGAGCGTTCCCAATAGCGCCGCCATGAGCCGGCGGTTCCCGAGGATGCCGGCGGGAAGCTCTTCGGCGTGCTCCTCGTGGGGCTGCTCCCCCCGCGCCGGAAGGAAGAGAAGGACCGCAGCCAGGGCGGTCACGATCAGGCCTCCCGATACGAAGAAGACCTCCCTGATGCCGAGCGCGCGGCCGAACCAGCCGCCGCTGGCCGGACCGAAGGTCATGGCGAGGTAGACGGCCGTGGTGTACCAACTGTAGGCGCGGCCCACGTGCGACCGGGGCACGACCCTCGCCACGGACGACATCATGGTGGGGGTGAAGGCGGAGAGCCCCATGCCGAAGATGAGGTAGACGGCGCCCAAGAAGAGCGGCGTGTAGCAAAAGGGGATCAGGAGCGAGGCGCAGCTCATCAGGGCGAGCCCGGTGATGAGGACGGGCCTGATGCCGATGCGGTCCGAGAGCAACCCGGAGGGGACGGCGAGGATGCCGGCGGAAAGCATGAAGGCCGCGTTGATGAGGCCGATCTGGGCGGTGCCGGCGCCGATGCTGCTGGCCAGAAGCGGCAGCACCGGGATGCGCATGTAGGCTCCCAGGAAGCAGATGAAGCCGATGACGCAGCAGGTGAGCACCTGGATGCTCTGGCGATGGTTGGGGGAGCCGTACTGGCTGGAGAGGTTGGTATCGTGGTCGGTATCGCTCATGGTCCGCCAAGCTAGCCGCAACGATGAGCGCTGTCAATATCTAAAGCACATGCACGAGGTTCGTGCCACGCGTCCACGGTCCCCTCGCCCTTTGGGAGAGGGACAGGGGGAGGGCGTTGCCACGGGCGACATGACAGCGGCGTGCAGAGCGCGCCCCCCTTCGCGGACCAGGCTGCGGCCGGCAGGCCCGCCCGTCGGGAACACGTTCCCAAAGGGGGGAGGGCATTCCTACAGCTCGATCTCCTCGATCCTCCGGAACAGCCGGCCGCCGCTCTCCTCGATGAAGTGGAGTACCTGCAGGTTGAGCGGCACGCCGGGAAAATCGCCGCAGTCCCTGAAGTCGGTGCGCAGGCCGTAGCACCTTTTCCCGATCCCGGCGCCGTAGCCCAACTCCGCCACCGTGCCGCTGTCCGGCTCGGTGCCGTCCAGGACCGCCAGTACCAGGTCGCTCCCCTCGAGTCCCCGCGCGTTGACCGCGCCGGTGAAGCGGGCCGCCTCCCGGACCGCTCTCGCCCGCGCGTCCCCCTCCTCGATGGACATCGCCTGCTCGATCCGCTGCGCCACTTCCTCCTGCTCCCAGGGGTCGAAGACGCTGCACCCGAGGCGGGCGAGGCGCTCCTTGATCCGCTCACGGTACGGGTTGTTCTCCCGGCTGAAGCCCAGGGGGGAGGCAAGGTAGACGGTCGCTCGTTTCTCGGTCATGGCAATCTCCGGGCGCGCCGGCAACGCCGGCGTAACTTCGGGGGGATTAGGTGCAAGGGTGGGGAGAATATAGGTCGAGACGTGGGTGATGTAAATGAAAAAGGGCCCCCGGTAACCATGGTTGCCTTGAGCGCGGTGATGTCGCCGTTGCTGGCGGCGATGGCGTTTTGGAACGTGGTCCAGGCGTTCTGGAAGATGGTGTTGATCGCCTGCTGCACGGTCTGGGCGTCGGGAGGCGCGGGGGCGACCCTCTGGCGCGCAGGCAGTGAAGAATTAGAACAGCAGAGGGGGCACAGCGATGAGAGACAGATGACCGGCTTGAGACAGTGTCGGGAGACCACGGGATGGTGACGTGACTGTGGGAGGGATGCGGCAGCGAGCTGGTGCCGGCGCCCGATTGAGAGGGCGCGTTTCAGGGGGGGGGAGCGGCCGGGGTCAGTGCTTGGACCCGTGGCTTTTGTCGTAGACCCTGGCGCCGCGGATGCGCTGGTCGCCGATCTTGTTCTCCAGGTCGTGCCGCTCGACCTTGTGGTTGACCACGAGCTCCTCGTATCCCATGTAGCCCGCCTTGGCCAGGTCGGCGACGATCTGTACGAACTGTTCCTTGTCCTGCGGGGAGAGCTTGTGGAAGGCGTCGAAGCGGTTGGAGGCGCCCAGGTTGAAGAAGCTGTCGACGGCGCTGAACACGTCCTGGGAGGTGGATATGTTGACCAGGTCGGCATCGGCTGAGGAACTTTCCTCGCTGCCGACAGGCACAGAGGCGGCTGCAGCGGCGCTTTTATCTTTGGCCGATGCCTTGCCGTTGGCGGACTCCAGTATCATCGCCTTGTATGCCGAAAGTGCTGAGATCATCGGGACACCTCCTCTGTGCGCTGTGTCGAGCAGTATTTTACCCGATAGTGAGGAAAAAGTTCCAGAGAAAGTATCACTCAGTCAATTTAGTCTTTAAGAGTGTCCGGTAGGGATTGCTGGCGACGGGGAGGCCGTCGGCGACCGAGAGCACGGTCAGGTGCAGGTGGGTGGGCGATCTCTTCTTGTAGGCGTTGAGGCCGGTCCTGCCGACCTCGGCGATGACGTCGCCGGGACGTACCAGGTCGCCGACCTCCACGTGCAGCGCGCCGTTGTGCGCGTAATAGACCAGCGACTGCGTGGCCGGGTCGAGGATCCAGAGGTAGTTCCCGCCGCGCAGCCGGCTGCCGGGCTGCCACTGTGTTTCCGCGGCGACCACCACGCCGCCGGTCAGCGAGAGCACCTGCACCGGCCGGCCGGTGCGGTCGTCGAGGCCGGTCTGGCTCCGGTCGTGGATGAAGATGTCGTGCGAGGGGTGGCCGCTGTGCCGGTTGCCGGCGAAGTAGTCGTAGCCCCCTTTCTGGTAGCCGTCGCCGCGTCCGCCGATGGCGCGGTAGCCGTACCCCTTGAGCGGGAAGCACCAGCTCTCGACCGGGTAGTCCACGCCCCCCGCCGTGCGGTACTCGCGCGACAACGCCCGGACCAGCCCGGTGAAGCGTTGCCGGGCCTCGGCCTTGCCCACCTCGTTGTCACGGATCCGCGTGTTGAGCGCGTCGAAATCGAGGGCCAGGGCGCGCAGCCTGGTCGTGTCGGCGCCCAGCGCCGGCGGGGAGAGGGGGGCGAGGAGCAAAAGGGCGATGCAGAGGGTGGCCAGGTGCCGGCAAAAAAGAAATAGTCTCATCGATGGTCGGTGCCGCTGTCAGGGAATCCGGGTTATGGTCTGGATGGTGAAGGGGCGGCCAGGAGCAGCCCCGCGAGCGTGCAGCCAGGTTTCATCTACTTCTGCCCCTTGGGGGGCGCCAGCAGGTTCTGGCGCACCTTGTAGGGGTCGAACGCCGGCTCGCCCAGCTCCTTTTGCTCCTCGTTGATCAGCCTGGTGAGGTTCTTCTGCTTGCCCAGGTTCTCCAGCTGGTCCGGCAGCGCCGGCAGGTTTCTGAGCCGCTCGTCCTTGGTGGCGAGCCTCGGCAGTTCCACGATGCCGGCGCCGCGCAGCCTGATCTTGTACTTGCCGCTCAGGACCGGGTCGTACCAGGGGGAGAGCTCGCGGTCGGCGGTCGTTTTCCCGGTGAAGTGGTTCTTGAGGGGGAGCAGCACGCTGGCGTAACCGGGCTTGTAGACCAGGAAGGTGGTGCGGTCCTGCCGGGTGAACGGCTGCGCCAGGATGGTCGTGTAGGAGGGAATGTGGAACTTCCCCTCCCTGTCGGTGAGCGCCTCCTTGATGTTGATCACCGTGGAGGACTGTCCCTTCCCGGCGCCCATCGACCTCTTGTTGTAGATGGCGACCACCACCGCTCCCTCCACCGGTTGCTTGGTGTCTAGGTCGAGCACCCTGCCGTCGAAGGCGGACTCGTGGTAGACCGGCCACATGGCGTGCGAAGCCGTCGCCGTCAGACAGAGCAGGGAAAACACCAAGAGTAGCAGCCTAACCATGTGCATGTGCGAACCTCATCGTGCTCACTGGAGCAGCATGAATGCGAGCCATCCCGCGCCGAGGAGAACCGGCGGGCACAGCACGTCGGGAACCAGGTCCAGCCAGTAGCGCCCGGTGCTGGCGTACTGTTGCCGCTGCCTGGTGAACAGCGCGAGCAGCAGCGCCGCGACCCAGAGCAGGAAGAACAGCATCAGGGTGAGTCCCACGATGCTGTTCCAGAACGCGAACCGTTCCAGGTCGCCCAGCCCGCTCTTGTTCATGGCGGCCTCGGCCTGCCAGGCGGCCGCGAGCGACACCGCGGCGCAGAGGAGTTCCGCTCCGGACAGGAGCAGTTTCAGGCGCCGCAGACTTATCATGGCGCTACCAGCCGGCAAAGTTGCGCCGCCAGGATGCCGAGCCAGGTCCCCACGATGTTGCCCAGGATGGCCAGCAAAAGCCCCACCGAGGCGAGGCCGGGATGGTACACCTCGGCCACGACCGGCGCCGAGGCGACGCCCCCCACGTTGGCCTGGCTCGCGGCCGCCACCAGGAACATGGGCGCCTTCAAAAGCCGCGCCCCCACCAGCAGGAAGACGGCGTGGATCGCCACGATCAAAAGCCCGGCCGCGATGAGCACGAGCGCCGAGCCGATGCTGGCCACCGAGGCCTTGGCCCCGATGGCGGTCAGCACGAAATAGAGGAGGTCGTACCCGGTGCGGGAGGCCCCGGCCCGTTCCAGTTTGCGTACCGGCGAGAAGGAGAGCAGGATCCCGAGCACGGTGACCAGCATGATGGTCCAGGTGTAGCGCGTGATCACGTCCTGGACCTGCGGCAACTGCCCGGCCACGAGGTGCGACAGCACACCGCCGGCGAGCGCGATGGCAAGCGAGGCGGCGATGCCGCCGAGCGTCCTGCGCCCACCCTTGCTGGCCAGGTGCTGCACCGCCTGCTCCCCCAGGTGCTCCAGCACGCCGCGTTCGGAGCGGTTCCAGCGATCGAAGGCGGGCTGCAGCCCCACGATGGCGATCATGAATCCCATCCAGAGGTAGGGGACCACGGTGTCCACGATGACCATCGGGGCGAAGACCGCGTCGGGGATGGCGAGCGCCTCCTTCACCGCGATCATGTTGGCGCTCCCCCCGGTCCACGACCCGGACAGGGCGCCGAAGCCGGACCAGAACTGGGGCCCGATCACCGGCCGGAACAGGGCAAAGGAGGCCGCCGCCCCCACGATGATGCCGGCGGCGCCGATGAAGAACATGGCCAGCGCGGTCGGCCCGAGCCTCAGGATCGCCCGCACGTCCACCGGCAGCAATAACAGCACCAGGCTCGCCGGCAACAGCCAGGTCCGGATCAGGCCGTAGACCGGGCTCTCGGTGGAGATGACGCCGAAGGTCGCCGCCAGCATGGGGAGGAAGTAGATCCAGAACACCGCGGGGAGGAGGTCGAAGTAGCGCGCGGTCCGCTCGTGGCGCGACAGCCACAGCACCAGGGCCTCGACCGAGAGCAGGAAGAGGACGATGAGCAGCGGGTGGGTGATCATGGCAGTTCCGGCGCCACCCCGATGCCGCTTCCCGCCCGGGTCAGGTCGAACCTGCCGCTGTCATCGAGGTACGGCGAGCGGGCCAGTTCCCCCTTGAGGAAGAAGGTGGTATCGAGGTCGATGAAGTCGAAGCAGCCAAGGCCGGCGGCGAAGTGGGCCGAGGCGGTGATGGCCAGCGCGCTTTCCATCATGGCCCCCAGCATGAGCCGCTTGCCGTTGGCGGCGGCGAGCCGTGCGATCTCGGCCCCCTCGAGGATGCCGCTTTTCATGAACTTGATGTTGATGGCGCTGACCGCGTTGCTTTCGACGGCGCGCCGGGCCGCGGCGAAGGAGCCGACGCTCTCGTCGGCGCAGACCAGGGTGCCGCTTCCCTCCAGCGCGGCGGTGATCGCGGTGAGTCCCTCCCAGTCCTGTTTCGGGACCGGCTGCTCCAGGAGGAGCGGGCGCGCCTCCTTGGCGTCGAGCCGGTCCAGGAAGGCGAGCATCCGGTCGGCGCTGAAGCCCATGTTGGCGTCGAGGATCAGCTCGCACCCCGGCGCCATTTCCCGCACCGCCAGGATGCGCCGCAGGTCCTCCTCCTCGTCTTTTCCGATCTTGATCTTGAAGGCGCTGAAGCCGCGCTCCGCGTATTGCCGCGCCGTGGCGCGGGCCTCCTCGACGGTGCCGATCACCACCGTGATGTCGGTCCTGAAGGTGAGCCGCGGCTGCCCGGCGACCGGGGTGAACAGCTGGTAGAAGGGGATCCCCCGCACCCGGGAGCAGAGATCGAGCAGCGCCATCTCAAGCGCGGCCAGTCCGGCGTGGTTGCCGGCGAAGGCCGGGGCGAACTCGCGGCAGACGGCGGCGGGGTCCGTGATCCTGCGCCCGCGCAGCGCCGATGCCGCGCTTTGCAGGTTCTCAAGGGTCTCGGCCACGGTCTCGCCGGTTATGTGCGTCGCGACGGCCGCCTCTCCATAGCCGCAGGCGCCGTCGCTGGCGCGCAGCCTGATGAAGACGTTCTCCAGCTCGTCGTGCTGACCGGTGGAGATGCGAAACGGCGTCACCAGCGGCGCCCGGATGATGGCGGCCAGCGCATCGTCGATTACAAAAGAGACCTTCTCCATATCAATGTTCCTCCGGGGGCGGTCGGTTTCCTATCGAAGCTCGTGGTAGTGCGGAACATAAAAACAAGATAAGCACGGCAATTGACAATGGACGACTGACCATTGACGACGAAAGCCGCCCCCGATACCGCCCCCCCGAGGAGGGGGAAGGCGGTATCGGGGGCGGATCGTGATTTACTGCAGAGCCTTCAGGATGCGCGGGTGCTCTTCCTTCATGGCGCGGAAGATGAGGGCCACCATGTCGACGATGACTTCGCTGGAGAAGTTGTCATGGAAGGGAACCACCACCTGGATAGAGAGGGCGTTCCCGGTTTCCACGAACTTCACCATGGTGTACTCGGCATTGAGCGTGTTGATCATCTCGAGCAGCGCCGGTTTCTTCTCCGGCGGGAACGCGAAATACTTGTAGCAGATAAGGGTAACATACCTGTCGCTGTCGTTGAAGAGCGTCATGAGAGAAACAGGACCCACTTCTTCGAGATTCTCGTGAATCACGTACAGGGTGTTGTCCTCGTGGCGGTTCGTCTCGAGGGTGATGTTCTGCCCCTTCAGGTATTGCTCAAACGCGGAAGCGTTTTGTGCCATTCGTTCCCTCCCATTGCCGTGGTTCGGTCGATGGCGGAAAATATATGTGAATATTTATGACATGTAAATTAAAAAGAGCCGGTAAAAGAGCGTTTACCGGCGATTGGAACGGAGTTGGGAGGCGGGGCGTCGCGTCAGCCCCCCAGCAGGCGCGTGGTCAGCTGGAGCAGCTGTTCCGGGCGGAAACAACGCGAGGGGAGTTTTCTGTTTGCGCGACGCCTGGTACTGTGTTTGGGAGTCGCTCATCATGCTGCTCACTGTGTTCGCGGTCGATTTGATCTGGAAAAGCGCCAAACGTATATCACCCTGCATAGGAATTTCTAGTGTGCATGGTGACTATAAAATGTACATTTGAGGCTTTCAATGGCCAACGCACTTGATATTGGTCCTTCACTGGTGGATGAGGTTGGCTTTATGAGTAAGGCTGCGTAACATAGCCTGTTTCTGCGTTTGATCCCGTGCGGCAGGCGATCATGTGAGAGGCGGTGCCGGGACGACGCAGGGGGGGGCGGTCGACTTGCGGGTTGCGGTGATAATGGTATCGTTGACGGTCTTTAACTGTGCCAGACGGGAGGCGTTATGTGGGCGAGAGTGTTGGCAACGGAGAATACGGCGAGCCTGGCGGTCCTGAGACTGTTCCTCGCGCTGGTGATGTTCCCTCACGGCGCGCAGAAGGTGCTGGGGTGGTTCGGCGGTGCCGGGTTTTCCGGCACCATGGACATGTTCACCAAGATGATGGGGATCCCCTACATCTTCGGCCTGATGGCGGTGCTGACCGAGTTCGTCGGGCCGCTGCTGCTCGTCGCCGGGCTCGCGACCAGGGTGGCGGCCCTGGTGCTGGCGGGCGAGATGGTGGTGGCCGCGGTGCTGGTGCACCTGCACAACGGGTTCTTCATGAACTGGACCGGCAAGCAGGCCGGAGAAGGGTTCGAGTACCACATCCTGGTGGTGGGGATGGCGCTGGCGCTTTTGATAGGCGGGGGCGGGAGCTGGTCCGCGGACCGCGCTCTTTCGCGTCGGCGTGAAGGTGAGCCGTTACGGTAACGGCCGGGAGTGCGGGGAGGGCCGCCCGGGTGGGAAGGCTACTGCAGGAAGCCGTACTCGGTCTTGTAGAAGTCGATGACCGATTTCACCTTGGCGCTCGGGTTCCCCCTGGTGATGGCGTAGATCGGGCTGGCGATGGCGATGGTGTCGATGGAGCGGGTGGCGGCGGTGGTCATCTCGTGGGAGACCACGCCGACGCTTCCCGACAGCCGGGCCACGGTTTCAGCGATGTTGCGGTACGTGGTGGCTGGTTGCCTGGCGGCGGTGACCGCCTCCCCGTCCAGCGCGATGCGGGTGAACTGGACGTTTTGCGCCTCCGTTTCCTTCCCCCAGATCACGGTCACGGCGAGGTCTTTGCCCCCCACCTCTTTCCAGTTGCGGATCTTGCCGGTGAAAATTCCCTTGAGCTGCTCCTTGGAGAGGCGGTAGACCTCGCTGTCGCGGTTGGCGATCACCACGAGCTCGTTGTCGCCGACCTGGGTCGAGACGAACCTGGCAGCGTCTATGACGACCCCATCCCTGGCCGCGCCGGCGACGATGTCCTCCAGCGGGTGCGCGCCCGCCGCTATGTCCACCTTCCCCTCGTTCAGGGCGATGAGCCCCTTTACCGCCGACGACTGCACTATGGTGAGGTAGTCGCCGTGTGTCTTTTCGTATCTTTTCTGGATCGGCAGGAAGACCGTATTGATCGCCGTGCCGCCCCCCTCGATTTTTATCTCATCGGCAAAAGCCGGCATACACAAAACGACGCACAAAATCGTCGCTACAACAATCCGCTTCATTCCGCCCCCAAGTCTAACTCAGTTCGAGGAATATAGGGTATTGTTTACGGAATGTAAAACACAAAAACGAGCCGGCTAGTCCATCACGACTTTCGCTTGGATTTCGTCCTGGGGGGAGGGGAACGGCACCGCATCCGGACGCCAGACCGCGAAGCGCAAATAGGAGTCGCCGCTTTTCCCCATGGGCTGCGCCCGCCGGAGCTGGCGACTGGATGAAGATGCCGAAATAATCGGTTGTTGATTGAAGAGCTGCCGTGCTATGCTGCCCATCCGGCAAACCGGTATAGATTGATACGCTGATTGAAAGCGAGGCGCACATTGAAAGGGCAAAGCTTGATAGAATCCATCGGCTCGACGCCGCTCATCGAGATCGACTCACTCTGTGACAACCCGGCCGTGAGGATCATGGCCAAGCTGGAGGGGAATAACCCCGGCGGCTCGGTGAAGGACCGCCCGGCCCGCCACATGATCCTGGCCGCCGAGAGGAGCGGGGAGCTGACGGTGGACAAGGTGATCCTGGAGCCCACCTCGGGCAACACCGGCATCGCGCTGGCCATGATCGCCGCCGCCAGGGGGTACCGCATCAAGCTGGTGATGCCGGCCTGCGTCAGCATGGAGCGCCGCAGCGTGCTGGAGGCCTACGGCGCCGAGATCGTTCTCTCCCCCGGATGCGAGGCGACCGACGGCGCCATCCGGCTGGCCCACAAGATCTTCGAGGAGCATCCCGGGAAGTACTACATGCCCAACCAGTACGCCAACCCCAACAACGTGCTGGCCCATTACGAGACCACGGGGCCCGAGATCTGGCGACAGACCGGCGGCGGCGTGACGCACATGGTCGCGGGCATGGGGACGGGCGGAACCCTCATGGGGCTGTCGCGGTACTTCCGCGAGACCGCGCCTAAGGTCCAGGTGGTGGGGGTCGAGCCGGTGCTGGGGCACAAGATCCAGGGGCTCAAGAACATGCAGGAGGCCATCGTCCCCCCGATCTACGATCCCAACGCCTACCACAGAAAGCTGGTGGTGGAGGACGACGATGCCTTCGAGACCGCGAGGCTCCTCGCCGCGCGGCACGGCATCTTCTGCGGCATGTCCGGCGGGGCCGCCGTTTTCGGAGCGCTGAAACTGGCCAAGGAGCTGGAATCCGGCACCATCGTGGTCATCCTCCCCGACCGCGGCGACCGCTACCTGAGCACCAACCTCTTCAAATCGATGTGCGCGCAGTGCCCGCCGTAACAGCAGCATAGTCCGACCCCGAAACGACAAAGCCCCGCGACGTTCACTGTCGGCGGGGCTTTTTTTTTGAGCCGCTCTGGCTTTCTCCCCTCGCCCTCCGGGAGAGGGGCGGGGGTGAGGGCGCTGCGATGAGCGATGCGCCCCTTCGAGGCAAGGCCCTCATTGCCCTTCGGGGACCTGCTCCCGGAGGGAAAAGGGGGGCGCGTGGTAAAGTGTTCAAGCCGGTGTCCGGTTCTTCCGATACGCATGGTATGGCTCAAAACAGTAAGGAGGATAAGGTATGGAAATTTCGACCGCGCGTAATGCGACCGCTCTTCCCCTTGCCGCCACACCGAAGGCAAGCGCCTCCACCTCAGCCACCACGAACCCGGTCCAGCCGGGCAAGGACCAGGTAACGGTCTCGGACGAGGCGCTGGCATCGTCAAGACAAACGAAGGCGGACTCCTCCGCCGCATCGGACACCACGCTGCGCATGCTGGGAGGCCTGCTGAACCAGGTGACCGGCAGCAGCGTGCAGCAGCTGAGCTACCAGGAGACGGACCTTGCCGCCCAGTCAGCGTCCCTGTCGTACAGCGGGACCATAGCCACCAGGGACGGCAAGGAGGTGGGCTTCGACCTCCAGCTCCAGTACGACCACGTCTCCATGCAACAGCAGTCGGCCACCTTCCAGGCCGGCGCGGACGGCCTTTCCCTGAGCTACCAGGGGGACGCGGCCGAACTCACCAGCAGGAGCTTCAGTTTCTCCCTGACGGCCAGCGCCCAAGGCGACGTGGTGACCGGAAAAGGGGTCTTCCACCTGAACGACGAAGTGAGCCGGATCGCCAAGGAGATGAAGCCGGCGGTGAAGGAATTCATGGCGGCAACGGGCGCGCACGGCGGCTGGGGCCAGGTGAACCGCCTGCTCCGCTCGACCGTCTGACGACTCGGCGGATCTACGAAAGCGACGAAAGCCCCCGGCCCAGGCCGCGGGGCTTTTTCGTTCGATTAGGGGGGAAGCTGCCCGCGCCTGATGAGTCGGCGCTCCCTTTTACTTTCATGAGGGGGTCTGTTACAATGAAGACGTCTCCAGCCGGCGGCCAGCCGCTTCACTGGCCAAGGAACGAGGCGCGCGATGAAACCCCTGATGCGCATACTCTGCACCCTGCTGACTCTCCTCTTCATCACCAGCCTCCCCTGTTCCGCGGCCGACAAGATCCGATCCCTGTGCGAGATCCACTATCCCACCGATTACCTGTACGAGTGGGACTGCGTCAAGGTAACCAGCAAGGACTCCCCCTACAAGATCTTCGGCAAGCAGTGGCGCGACGGCCTGCGCTTCAACCGCATGGACCGGCGCCATTTCCTGGCCGGGATGTCGGTCAAGGTCCCCAAGCACATGGAGGACATCAAGGAGTTCAACCCGATGCCCCCCCTGTACTACGAGGCCGAGAAGGAGCCGCAGTTGATCCTCATCGACCAGAACGAGATGTTCCTGGGAGCCTACGAGTTCGGCACCCTGGTCTTTTCGGCCCCGGTCGCGGTCGGGGTGGAGGAGTACCGCCTCAAGAACGGCAGCTACCGGGTGGATTCCGTCGATCCGGTGCACGAGTCGAGCCTCTTCCCGGTGGAGGGGACGGACCGCCCCTACCCGATGCATTACGGGCTGCGCTTCTACGTGGACAAGAAGGACGACGGCTGGACCTCCTATTGGATCCACGGCCGCGACCTCCCCGGCTATCCCGCCTCCCACGGCTGCATCGGGCTCACGGACGAGGAAATGCAGCTTGCCTATTACGGGGAGCCTGCCAAGCCCCTGCTCATGGACGCGAAGACGCTCTACCGCTGGGCGGTCGGCTCGCGAGACACCGGCAGGCCGCAGAGGTTGCGCGGACCCGCTGTCATCATCATGGGTGAGCCGCAGGTGCCGCCCGACCAGCTGAGGCCGCTTGCCGAACCGGCGGCTGCGCCTCCTGCCCAGGTTGGTCCGTCGGGGCGGGCGCCGGGACCGTAACGCTTCTGCCGGAAAAATTGCCGTCCCGCTGTCCATTTCCCGTTTCCGGTGTATATTCTCATGGTGCCCAGGTTCCGGGGCGTCGCTCCCTGCAGCAGCAGTCGTCACATCTCTTGTTCAGTTGATCTGTCTTTCCAACAATCGATTCAAGTTCGCAGCCAGCAGCCTCGACCTTTCCGGCCGAGCGTGTCGACGCGTCCGCCCTGGACCGAAAAACGTCACCAGCGAGGGTAAAGAAATGATCGTCAAACGCGGCAGCGTGGTGAGTCATGCGATGGCGCAGCAATGGGGTACCGGCAAGGTGGTCGAGGTCGACGACATCAGGGCCACCATCCGCTTCAGCGACGGCACGGTCAGGAAAATCATCTCCTCGCACTTCAACGACCTCCATCCCGCCGACCCGGCCAGTTACCATCCCCCGGTGAAGGCGCCAAAGGGGAGGGGGAAGGGGCGCACGGTGGTCCCCCGCGCCAAGACAACCCGCGCGAAGAAGGGGGCGGCCGGGGCGACCGCGCCGCAGTGACAGGGGGGGGCGGCGATCAGCGGCAGGTGCGCCGGTCTTGACACTCGCCGGGCAACGGCCGCGCGGCGAGGCGCATAATTGTCACTTGCCACGCGGGGAAATGCCGTCATAATCTCTCTCATGAGATCAGCGACCGCAGTTGCCGCGGGAGGAGGAGAGCCATGAGATGCCCGGTATGTAAGAACCATGCGCAGGTCGACACCAACCTACATTCGGAGGGTTTCAAGGAGGGGATCACGGAATGCAGCGTCTGCGGGACGATCTGGTCCGCCAATCACGGCGTCGTCGAGATTGTCAGGGATCCCCAGGCGGAGTCGTTTCTCCAGGCGGAAAGCGAGTGCGTCGAGGGGGACGATTACAGCCTGAACATGGACGGCAAGCCCTAAGCGCCGCTGCCCGCCCCAGCCGCCAAGATCCCCCTCGTTGCCGAGGGGGATCTTCTTTTTGAGCCGCGTTTTTCTCATCCTTTTCGAAACCGAGCATCTTCCCGCCGCCGGTACCGTTGACACCCCCGTTTGATTTAGCGTAACCTGAGCGGGTTTGCCGACCCAGGGGGAGCGTGATGAAAACCTTCAGTATCATTGGCTGCGGCGCCGTGGGCAAGACCGTCGGGCGCCTGCTGCATGAAGCGGGCGCCGCGGCGCTCAGGGACATCCTGACCCGTTCGCTCTCCAGCGCGCGGGCCGCCGCCGATTTCATCGGGGCGGGGCGTCCCGTCGCCGAATTCGGCGGGCTCGAGCGCGTCGACCTGTACCTCGTCGCCTGCCCCGATGACGCCATTGCCGCCAGCGTCGGGGAGCTTTGCCGCGCCGGCCTCGTGGACCGGGGCACCACGGTGTGTCATCTAAGCGGCGCGCTGGCGAGCGACGTGCTGGAACCCGCGGCGGCCCTGGGGGCGCGGGTGGCGAGCGTTCATCCGGTGAAAAGCTTCGCCGACCCCGCCGTCTGTGTCGGTGATTTCGCCGGGACCTGGTGCGGCATCGAGGGAGACCCGGGGGCGCGCGAACTCCTCGCGGAGCTGTTCGGCGCCATCGGCGGGAAGATCTTCGAGATAGACCCCCGTTTCAAGACCGTCTACCACGCCGGTTCCGTGCTGGTCTGCAACTACCTCACCGCGCTCATGGAGGCGGGGCTCCGCGCTTACCAGAAGGGGGGCGTGCCGCGCGAGACCGCGCTGCTGGTCATGGAGCCGCTGGTGCGCGGCACGGTGGACAACATCTTTCGCGCCGGCACGGCCCGCGCCTTGACCGGCCCCATCGCCCGGGGCGATGCCGGCGTCGTGGGGCGGCAACTGGACGCCCTGGAGAGCTTCGACGCCGAGCTGGCGCTCATCTACCGCGCCCTCGGCCACGTGGCGCTGCAGCTGTCTCGCCAGAAGGGCCAGGCGCAGGCGCCCGGGCTGGCGGCGATAGAGGAGCTACTGGCCACGTGAAGCACAGGAGCGGTGTAAGCATGTCACAGCCATCAACGGACCAGCCCGATAAAACGCAGGAACTCCTTGATGCCGTGGTGAACGGCACCCCCGATCTCATCTACGCGAAAGACCTCGAGGGGCGCTACCTGCTCATCAACCGCCAGGCGGCCACGTGGTACGGCAAGCCGGCGGAGGAGATCCTGGGGCTTGACGACAGCGACCTCTTCCCCGACGAGGTGGTCCAGGTGCTGCGCGAAAACGACCACATGGTGATGGCGTCGGCGGCGAGCTCCAACATGCAGGAGCAGGTTGTCGATCGGCAGGGGAGGCCATGCGTCTTTCTTTCCACCAAGGGGCCGCTCTTCGACGCCAGCGGCAGGGTCAGCGGCATCTTCAGCATCTCCCGCGACATCACCGAACAGGTGCAGGCGCAGGAACTGCTGCTTGCCAACCAGGAGCAACTGAGGGGGCTGGCGATCGAGCTATCGCTGGCGGAGGAGCGGGAGCGGCGCAGGATCGCCGCGGAACTGCACGACGAGATCGGGCAGAACCTGGCCCTGGCCAAGCTGAAATTGAGCGACTGCCGGCAGGATTTCAAGCTCTCCGCCGGTGTGACCCGGACGGTCAGGGAGCTTGAGCTTCTGCTCGAGCGGACCATCCAGGAAGTCCGCAGCCTCACCTTCCAGATCAGCCCGCCGCTGCTCTACGAGGTGGGGCTGGAGGCGGCGCTTGACTGGCTGGCTGAGCAGTTCGAGGCCAAGCACAAGCTGCAGGTGAGCTTTCGCAGCGACCTGCATGGACAGCTGAACGAGGAACTGGGGGCGACCCTCTACCACGTAGTGCGCGAACTCCTGGTGAACGTGGTCAAGCACGCCCAGGCGCACAAGGTCGCCATTGCCATCCGGGATGACGGCAACCGCCTGGAGCTGAAGGTCGCCGATGACGGCAAAGGCTTTCCAGAGCAGATTGAGGGAGACCGGCCGATGTCAGGTTTTGGCCTGTTCAACATCCGGCAGCGGGTGCAGCATCTCGGGGGGCAGCTGGAGCTCCGTTCCGGTCCCGGCGGCACCGAGGTGACGGTCGGCGTCCCCTTGCCGGATCCTGACGAGAACAACAAAGGGAGTTGGTGATGATACGCGTGATGATAGTCGACGACCACAGCATAGTCAGGGAGGGGATTCGCATCCTGCTGGAGAAGTTCCCGGACATCACGGTGGTCGCCGACGCCGATAACGGCAGATCGGCGCTGGAGGCAGCCGCGAAGGTCTCCCCCGGCGTCATCGTGATGGACACCAGCATGCCCGGCATGAACGGCATCGAGGCGACCCAGCGGCTCGGCGTGGAATGCCCGTCGGCGCGGGTACTGATCCTCTCCATGTACAAGGACAAGCGTTTCGTCGCCCAGGCCTTCAGGGCCGGGGCACGCGGCTACCTGCTCAAGGACTGCACCTCGGCCGAACTGGTGCATGCGGTGCGGGCCGTGGCGGCGGGCGAGATCTACGTCTGCTCGGGGATCATCGGCGTGGTCATCGACGACTACATAAAGAGGATCCCGGACTCCTTCAACCAGGGTGAGGCTGCGCTGACCCCGCGGGAAAGGGAGGTGCTGCAGCTGATCGCGGAGGGGAACAACGCCAAGAGCATCGCCTTCCTGCTCAAGATCAACGTCAAGACCGTGGACACCCATCGGCAGCAGATCATGAAGAAGCTGAAACTGCACTCCATCGCCGAACTGACCAAGTTCGCCATCCGGGAGGGGGTTACCAGCCTGGATAATTAATTAGATCAGGAAAATATCCGTTTCGTATCATATAAACCCTGATATCGAGACCCGTGTCTAATTTGTTAGAGTTGCCTCTCATTTGCGGACTTGAACTCGCGCGAAGCAGCAACTAACAGGACACGATGCGGACCACCAAAATCCTCCTTGCCGACGACCACGCGTTGATCCGCGAATGCCTGATCGCGATGCTTGAAAAAGCACCGGGCCTCGAAGTCGTGGCCCAGGCCGCCAGCGGGATGGAGGCCGTGCGCCTCACCTATGAACTGCGGCCCGATCTCATCCTCATGGACCTGATGATGCCCGACGGCAACGGCATCGAGGCGAGCCGCTGCATCCTGAGCGCCTTCCCCGACATGAAGGTGCTGGTTCTCTCGATGTACGGCGACGCGCGCTCGGTGCGCCAGGCGATGGACGCCGGGGTCAAGGGGTTCCTGGTGAAGAGCTGCCCGGCGGACGAGATCATCAACGCCATCAGCATCGTTTCGGACAACGGCTTCTACCTCAGCTCTCACCTCCAGGGGGTCCTGGACCACGAACTCCAGTCCGCTGCCGGGAAGTTGCCGCTCACTTCCCGCGAGGAGGAGGTGCTGGTGCTGATGGCCGAAGGAAAGACTTCCCGGGAGATCGCGACCCAGCTCAAGATCAGTCCCAAGACGGTGGAAACCCACCGCATGCACCTCATGAAAAAGCTGAACCTCACCAACATCGCCAGCCTCACCAAGTTCGCCATCAGGGAAGGGCTGCTCTCCCTCGATTGACCCCTGGGCCGCCCCCCTCGCCACCCGCTTCACCCCCTTTGTCAGTTCCCTTTTACCCTGTTGCGTCCTCCGCCCTTGCCCTTTTTCCTCTCCCTGTGGCCACGTGCGCCCGAGCAGTCGTGCAGTCGTCTCGGCCAAAAATCCGCCTAAAACAGGCGTTTTTCTGATTCACCGCGCGCCCCGGTTGTCGATGAATGAGGAGACCGTACGCGATGGGCCGCCACAGGCCGTCGCGCGCAGCGATAACCCCACACAGAGGCGGATTGCACATGAAATGGTTCACCAATCTGAAGGTCGGCACTAAACTTGTTGCGTCGTTTGCAGCGGTAGCGGTCATAACGGCCGTGGTCGGAATTATCGGCATCCGCAACATGGGGACCATCAACGACATGGCAGATGAGATGTACATGAGAGAGTTGCTGGGGGTCTCCTACATCAAGGAGGCCAACGTCAACCTGATCTACATCTCCCGGGCCGAGAAGAACTTCCTCCTTGCCACCACGCAGCAGGAGCGGGAGAAGTACCTCACCAACATCAACAAGTACAAGGCCGGCTACAAGGAGTGGCTCGATAAGGCAAAACCGCTGTACTACTCCGAAAAGGGGAAGGCGCTCCTGAAGAAACTGGAGGCGGCCAACGAAGAGTGGTTCTCGGTGCAGCAGAAGGTGATTGAGCTCGGCACGCGGGACAAACTGAACGACAGCTCCTCGGCGGTGGCACTCTCCTTCGGCGAGGCGCATACCAAGCAGAACATGGTGGACGATGCCCTGACCGAGTTGTCCCGCCTGAAGGAGGAGAACGCCAAGGATGCGTCGCTGGAGACCACCAGGATCTACAAGGCAAGCATGAAACTCATGGTGGGCCTGGTGGCGGGCGGTGTCCTGCTCGGTCTGGCGCTGGGGATCGTTATCTCCCGGATGATCAGCCTGCCGCTCCGGCGCGGCGTGGAGTTCGCGACTGCCGTGTCAGAGGGAGACCTGACCCAAACCGTCGCTATCGACCAGAAGGACGAGGTCGGTCAGCTGGCGGCGGCCCTCAATACCATGGTGGGGCGCCTGAAAGGAATCGTCGCCGAGGTGAAGAGCGCTTCCGACAACGTGGCGTCGGGGAGCCAGCAACTTTCCTCCGGGGCCGAGGAGATGTCGCAGGGAGCCTCGGAGCAGGCTGCGGCGGCCGAAGAAGCCTCTTCCTCCATGGAGCAGATGTCCTCCAACATCAGGCAGAACGCCGACAACGCCATCCAGACCGAGAAGATCGCGGTGAAGTCCGCCCAGGACGCCCGTGAAGGTGGAGCGGCGGTCCTGGAGACCGTGAGCGCCATGAAGGAGATAGCCGGCAAGATCGGCATCATCGAGGAGATCGCGCGTCAGACCAACCTCCTGGCCCTTAATGCGGCCATCGAGGCGGCCAGGGCGGGGGAGCACGGCAAGGGCTTTGCCGTGGTCGCCTCCGAGGTAAGGAAGCTGGCGGAACGGAGCCAGAAGGCGGCCGCCGAGATCAGCGAGCTTTCCGCGAGCAGCGTCGATGTCGCGGTGAAGGCAGGGGACCTGCTCGCCAAGATGGTGCCGGACATCCAGAAGACCGCCGAACTGGTGCAGGAGATCAGCGCGGCGAGCAGGGAGCAGGATACCGGCGCGGACCAGATCAACAGGGCCATCCAGCAACTGGACCAGGTGATCCAGTCCAACGCCGGCGCCTCCGAAGAGATGGCCTCAACCGCCGAGGAACTTTCCAGCCAGGCCGAACAGCTGCAGAGCGCGGTTTCCTTCTTCCAGATCGGCGACGAGCGCATGAAAAGGGTGGCCCCTGCGGCCAAGAGGGCTCCCGCGGGGCAGCCGGGCGCGGCACCGGGGAAGCCGCTGACCTATGCCAAAACAGCGGTTCCCGGCGGTAATTCGGCAGCGGTGAAGAAGGCGGTCGGGCACGACATCGACCTGAGCGACAAGAACTCGAGCGACACGGATTTCGAGCAGTACTAGCTTTGATCGTATCGGCGGCCTGAGGGCCGCCTGTGATGCCATGCCATGACGCGCCGTCCTCCGGGACGGCGCTTTTTTCGGCTGCCGCCGCCTCTGCCAATCCAGCCAATCCAGCCAATCCAGCCAATCCAGCCACCCCCTAACTGCCGGCCTGTCCTTTTGCCCCCCTCCCGCAAGGGGAGGGGGACGCACGGTATGACACCTGGGCCTCCGACTGGTGTGGCCAAAAAAAAGGGCAACCGCATCGTGCGGTTGCCCTTTACATCGTCTGGTTTCTATGTGTTCTAGGCTGCTACCCCATCCAACTCCTGGACCATCGCCAGTTCACCGGTGGTGAAGACCTTGTCGATGTCGAGGATGATGATGAACTGCTCGTTGTGCTTGCCCATCCCCTTGATGAAGTCGGTGTTCAGCTTGGTGCCGATGCGCGGCGGCGGCTCGATCTGGTCGGGCTCGAGGTCCATGACCTCCTGGACCGCGTCGGCCATCGCCCCCATGACCACCCGCTCGCCCTCCAGTTCCACCTCGACGATGATGACGCAGGTGTTGACCGTCTGCTCGGCCATCGCCATGCCGAACTTCAGCCGCAGGTCCACCACCGGGACCACGCTGCCGCGCAGGTTGATGACGCCGCGCATGTAGTCCGGCGTCTGCGGCACCTTGGTGATGGAGGTGAAATCCAGCACCTCGCGTACCTTGCCGATGTCGAGGGCGAACAGCTCGTCCTCCAGCTTGAAGGTCAGATACTGGGTAGTTTCCGTAATCGTCTCGACCGCCATGTTCTCTCTCCTCTCTCCGTGTTGACTGTCGGTAGGCCTGTCTATGGGAACAACCAATCAAGTAGCTGTTTGACTAAGGCCGTGGCTGCGCTCGGCACCCATGCATAGGTATCGTCACTTTCATCAATTTATTGAGCAAAAAAAATGGGGGCTCGCAAAGTATCGATGCACCCGGTGCTGGTTTGCTTGTGGAGGCAACATGAAGAGGACGCGACAGGGGATGCAACGCCCTCTCAAAAGGCCTGGACTTTGCCGTTAATGCAAGGCATTATGCAGACTTGCCGGGCATTGGGGTGCTTCGACTTATTGACCTATGGCTATGACAGCTTGCATGAAACAGGGGAGAACGACATGGATGAAACGATGAGAAGAAAGGACCGGCAACTCTCGGCACAGTTAGCCAACGAGATCCTGGAAAAAGGAAAGATCTGCCAGTTGGCGCTGGCGGTACAGGGGGAGCCGTACCTGGTTACCATGAACTATGGCTACCGCGATTCAACCCTGTACTTCCACTGCGCCGCGGCGGGAAGGAAACTGGAGGTCATCCAGCAGAACAACCGGGTCTGCTTCACCGTGGTCGAGCACGGTGCGGTGCTGCCGGCGGAGAAGCCCTGCGACTTCACCATGAAGTTCCGCAGCGTAGTCGGGTTCGGCAGCGCGCGGGTGATCGACGGCTACCGGGAAAAGTGCGAGGCGCTCGGTATAATCATGGCTCAGTACGCCTCGGGGAGCTTCGAGTTCCCGGAGGCGACCCTGGCCGCGACGACGGTGTTCGCCGTTGACATCTCCTCCATGGCAGCCAAAAGCAACCTCTGACCGCTAACAACAACCACTGACCGCCAAGAGCAACCATTGACCGCTCAACAAGCGAGGTCCGCATGAACATCCTGGCCATCGATCCCGGCTCCACGTCGACCAAGGTAGGGGTGCGGCGCGCGGGGAAGCTCGTCAAGGCGTCGATCGAGCACCCACGCAGCGAGATGGAGGGGTTCCACGCCGTGATGGAGCAGTTGGACTACCGGATGGAGCACCTGTTGCGCTACCTGCATGAAACCGGCGCCGACCAGGTGCGTTGGGACGCGGTGGTCGGGCGGGGCGGCCTGGTACGTCCGGTCCCCAGCGGGGTGTACCTGGTGGAGGAACCGCTGTTGCGGGACCTGATACGGGGGGTGAGCGGCGAGCACGCGGCCAACCTGGGCGGGGTCATGGCCCACGCGGTGGCCGCGCGCCAGGGCGTGCCGGCCTACGTGGTCGACCCGCCGGTGATCGACGAGATGTGGCCGGTCGCGCGTCTCTCGGGCATGGCCGGCATCGAGCGGCGCAGCATGTTCCACGCTCTGAACCAGAAGGCGGTGGCGCGCGAGGTGGCGCGCGAACTGGGGAAAACCTACCAGGAGCTGAACCTGATCGTGGCGCACCTTGGCGGCGGCATCACCGTGGGGGCGCACCGCAAGGGGCAGGTGGTGGACGTGAACAACGGCCTCAACGGCGACGGCCCCTTCTCGCCCGAGCGCACCGGGGGACTGCCGGTGGTCGGGGTGCTGCAACTCGTGGAGCAGGGTGCCTTCAGCACCGAGCAGTTGAAGAGCATCGTGGCGCGCAAAGGGGGCGTCTTCTCCTACCTCGGCACCGTGGACCTGCGCGAGGCGGAACAAAGCGCCAGGGACGGGGACGGCTGGGCCGCCCTGGTGCTGGAGGCGATGGTGTACCAGATCGCCAAGGAGATCGGTGCCCTGGCCGCCGCCCTTGCCGGGGAGGTGGACGGCATCGTGCTGACCGGCGGGCTCGCCTTCAGCGCGACCGTGGTGGCTGGGGTGCGGCGGCGGGTGGAGTTCATCGCGCCGCTGTTCGTGCGCCCCGGAGAGTTCGAGATCGAGGCGCTCATCGACGGGGCGCTCCGCGCGCTCACCGGCGCCGAGGCGGCGCGCCGTTACCAGGGAGGAGCCCATGAAGATCGGACCTAACCTGAGTGAGGTGGTCGCGGCGAAGGGCGTGCCGATGGACGAGGTGCGCGAGGCGCTGGGATGGGATCAGGAGACCCTGGACCGGGTGCTCGCCGACCAGCTCTCCCCCGGCATCTCGGAGTTGTTGCGGCTCGCCACCTTCCTCGGCGTCGGCATCTCGCGCCTTTTGGGGGGCGACCAGGAATCCGGGAAGCGGGCGGTGAAGACCGGCAAGGACGAGCGGGTCGGCGTGGACCGCCGCAATGCCCTGCACTACGAGAGCCTGGCCCAGGCCTATGCCGGCCGGCACCTGGAGCCCTTCGTGGTCGACCTGTACCGCGCCCCGGAGTGTGAACCGGACCTGAGCCGTCACCCCGGCGAGGAGTTCCTGTTCGTCCTCTCCGGCGAGCTCGAGGTCACCGTCGACGGCGAGCCCTTCCACCTCGAGGCGGGTGATTCCCTCTACTTCGATTCCCTTTTGCCCCACGCGCTCACTTCGCTCAGTGAATCCTCCCGGCTGGTCGCGGTGCTCTACAAGGGAGAGTCAATGCTGCAGCTCACCAAGGGGCACGGCATGAAGAGCCTGATCGAGGCGGCGAGACTCGCCCCGCGCCAGAAGGTGGTGCTGGTCTGCCCGGATCGCGGTTCCCTCAAGGCGGTGAACAAGGGGATCGAGGAAGGGATCCTTGAGACCGTCTTCCTGGTGGGGGATCCGGACCTGGTGCGGCAGACCTGCGGCGAGCTCCTGATCTTCGAGAAGCAGTATCGTTTCGTTGCCGTCTCAGGCGAGGCCGATCACGAGCGGGAGGCGGCGCGCGTCGGGGTGGAGCTGGTGGCGACCCGGCAGGGGGATCTCCTCATGAAGGGGGGGATCAACACCGCCGTCCTGATGAAGGCGGCGCTCTCCCGGGAGGCGGGCATCGGCACCGGCAGGAGGCTCTCCAACGTGAGCATCTTCGAGCTCCCCGGCGTGGAGCGGCTCATCTTCCTGACCGACCCGGCCATCAACCCCGAACTCTTCGCGCACCAGGAGGCGGCCTCGGCCATCGACATCATCGACAACGCCATCCAGGTGGCGCGCGCCCTGGGGGTCGAACGCCCCAAGGTGGCGCTTCTCGAGGCGAACGAGGTACCTTCCGCCAACATCCCCACGACGCTCCTGGAGCAGGAGCTCTCACGGCGCCAATGGCCGCAGGCCGAGGTCTACGGCCCGCTCTCCTACGACCTCGCACTCTACCCCGACTCGGTGCGCAAGAAGGGGCTCACCGGCAACCCGGTGGCGGGACAGGCCGACATCCTGGTGGTGCCGCACATCTCGGGGGGGAATTTTCTCTACAAGAGCTGGGTGTTCACCATGGGGGCCGAGGTGGCCAACGTGGTGCTCGGGGCTTCCGCCCCCATCATCCTTACCTCGAGGAGCGACAGCGACCTCACCAAGTTTCTCACCATCTGCGCCAGCTCCCTCTACGGCCACTATCTGCGCCGCGAGGGGTGAAGAGGACGGACCTTCCCTTTGCTGTTTGCTTTCCCGACGGCGGCCGGGTATGCTAATGAACGTTTGATCACTCCGACGCGAGGAAAGCATGCCCAGCACCCCGCTCATCATCGGCCACCGTGGCGCCTCCCGTGACGCTCCCGAAAACACCCTCGCCTCGTTCAGGCTCGCCTTCGCACAGGGGGCGGACGGCATCGAGGCCGACTTTCGCCTGACCCGCGACGGCAGCATCGTCTGCCTGCACGACTCCGGCACCTCGCGCACCGCGGGGGGAGACCTCACGGTGGCCGAGTCCACCCTGGCCGAGCTGCGGCGCCTGGATGCAGGGAGCTGGAAGGGAGACCAATGGCGGGGGGAGCCGATCCCGACCCTGCCCCAGGTGCTCGAACTGCTCCCTCCGGGCAAGAAGCTCTTGATCGAGCTCAAGTCCGGGGTCGAGATCCTCGACGCATTGGCCGCCGACCTGGCACGCGCCGGCATCTCCGAAGAGCGGATCCGCTTCCTCGCCTTTGACCACCTGCTGGTGGCCGCGCTCAAGGAGCGTCTCCCCGGTTATCGCGCCTGCTGGCTGTGCGACTACCGCTGGCGCGGCGGCTGGCATCCCTCCCGCGCGGAGGTGCTTTCCCGGCTGGCCGCGATCGGCGCCGACGGCCTGGCCAGCCGCGACCGCGCCATACTGGACGCCTCCCTGGTCGGCGAGCTGCGAGCCCGCGGGCTGGAGATCCACGTCTGGACCGTCGATTCGGCAAAGGGCGCCGCGAGGCTTCGCGACCTCGGCGTCGACTCCATCATGACCAACCGCCCGGGATGGCTGCGCCGCGCCCTGGAGCTTCCCCGGGAGAAACCATGAACCGCAAGGCATACCTCGCCACCGGTCGCATGATCGCGATGCTGCAGGGGTTCTCCAAGTTGCGGGTGAACGTCCACGGCAAGGAGCACATCCCGGAGGGATCGGTCATCTTCGTGGTGAACCACTTCACCCGCATCGAGACCGTGCTGCTCCCCTACCACATCTACCGCCTGACCAAAATCCCGGTCTGGTCCCTGGCCGATGCCTCCCTGTTCGCGGGCCCCCTGGGGCGCTTCCTGGACCTGATGGGGGCGGTCTCCACCAGGAACCCGGACCGCGACCGGGTCATCGTCAAGACCCTCCTGACCGGCGAGGCGAGCTGGATCATCTTCCCGGAAGGGCGGATGGTGAAGGACAAGGAGCTGTTCCGAAAGCGCCTTTTGCTTCCCTCCAGCGGGGTGCGCCCCCGTTCCGGCGCCGCGACGCTCGCGCTGCGCACCGAGTTCTACCGGCAGAGGATGCTGAAGCTCCAGGGGGTGGCGCCGGAGGAGGTGGCCCGTCTGCAGGGGATGTTCCAGATCCCCGACCTCGGGCCGCTCAAGAAGGGGAAGTGCCACATCGTCCCGGTCAACATCACCTACTACCCGCTGCGCGCCCGGGAGAACGCGCTCAGCAGGCTCACCGAGCTCTTCCTGCGCGAGGCGCCCCAGCACCTGAAGGAGGAGGTCCTCACCGAGGGGAGCATGCTCCTCTCCGGTGTGGATATCGACATCCGCTTCGGCAGTCCCATCGACCCCTCCACCTACCTGGGGAGCAGGGAGGTCGAGGCCGACATCGTCTCCACCGCCAGCTACGGCTTCGACGACCGGCTCCCGTCCATCAACGAGATGAAGCACGAGGCCAACCGCCTCATGCAGCGCTACATGAGCAGCATCTACGACCTCACCACGGTGAATCACGACCATCTCTTCGCCTCGCTGCTCAGGGCCTACCCCTTCAAGGCAATCGACGAGGACGACTTCCGGCGCAGGGTCTTCCTCATGACCAAGCTCTGCCTGAGGAACACCACCTGCAAGCTGCACCAAAGCCTCAGCACCGACCAGGTCTCGCTTTTGACCGACGACCGTTACCACAAGTACCGCGAGTTCCGGGAACTGGCCCTGGAGAAGGGGGTGGTGGTGCGAAGGGACGGCGAGCTGGTGAAGGACCGGGCCAAGTTCTCCGCGCCCTTCGAGATGCAGCGCGCCCGCATCGACAACCCCATCGGCGTCATCGCCAACGAGGTGCTCCCCCTCACCGTGCTGCAGCGCGAGGTGCACCTGATGGCCTGGCTGCCGGTCTGGCTGGTGCGCAAGAAGGTGGCGCAGATCCTGGAGCGGCAGGCCCTCGAGGAGTTCGACGCCGACTATCGCGCATACTTCCGCGAGGGGGAAAGCAAGGACAGCGAGGTGGGGATGCCCGTACTGCTGAAGGGGGCCTCCAGCCGCGTGGGCGTGGTGCTGGTGCACGGGCTCCTCTCGGTCCCGGCGCAGATGCTGGAGCTCGCCCGCTACCTGCAGGGGAAGGGGCTCTGGGTCTACCTGGTGCGGCTGAAAGGGCACGGCACCTCCCCCGAGGACCTGGCCCTCAGAAGCGGCAGCGAGTGGGTGCAATCGGTGGACTTGGGCTATGCCCTGATGAAGGCGCTGTGCGACCGGGTCGTGGTGGGGGGCTTTTCCTTCGGCGGCGGGGTGGCGCTTGACTGCGCCAGCCGGGTGGGAGACGCCGCCGGCGTCTTCGCCGTCTGTCCGCCGCAGCGACTTTTGGACATCTCTTCCCGCTTCGCCCCCGCGGTGACGGTTTGGAACCGGGTCATGGACGTGTTCAGCTACCAGTGGGCCAAGAAGGAGTTCGTCGAGAGCGTGCCGGAACGTCCGGAGCTTAACTACTCGCGCATCCCGGTCAGCGCGCTGCGCGCCATGGAACGTTTCATGAGCGAGTTGGAGCCCAAGCTCGCCCGCATAACGACGCCAGTCCTGGTGCTGCAGTCCGAGGGGGACCCGGTGGTCGACCCGCGCGGCTCGCAGCGGCTCTTCGAGATGCTGGGGAGCGAGCAAAAGAGCTACCAGAGGTTCCCGCTCACGCGCCACGGCATCCTCGCCGGCGCGGGATCCGAGGAGGTGCACGCCGCGGTGGGCGCCTTCCTGGACACCATGCTCGGGGCGGCCGGGGTGGGGGAGGGTCCGGCGCGGGAGTAGCGGGGCTTTCCAGATTTGTCGGGATCTGCTACAAAGGTGGTATGGAAAACGACAGCCGGCAGGGCATATTGCGGAAAACACACTGGGTCTTCGACCTGGACGGCACCCTCACCGTCGCCATCCACGACTTCGCCCACATAAGGAACGTGCTGGGAGTCCCGCAGGGAACCGACATCCTGGGGCACCTTGAGGGACTACCCGAGGCGGAAGGGATGCGGGCCCGGGCGCTGTTGCAGTCGATCGAGGAGGAACTGGCGGGGCGGACGGAACCGGCCGAGGGGGCGCTGGAACTCTTGCAGCTCCTGCACGGGCGCGGCACCCGGATCGGCGTTCTCACCCGCAACACCAGGGACAACGCGCTGACCACCCTGTCGCGCATCGGGCTGCTGCCGTTCATCGGCGCGGGGGACGTGCTGGGGCGGGACGACGCGCGGGCCAAGCCCGACCCTGACGGCATCCACAAACTGGCATGCCGCTGGGGAGTCCCCGCAGCGGCACTGGTGATGGTTGGTGATTACGCCTTCGATCTGCAGACCGGTCGCGCGGCCGGCGCCGGCACCGTTCACGTCGACCCCGCCCGCGCCTTCCGCTGGCCCGAGCTCACCGACCTCGCGGTGGGGAGCCTGGCCGAGCTGGCGCAGGCGCTTCAGGCCAGCGTCTCCAGCTCGTGGTCGGCTATCTGCACGATCTCGTCGTAGATGGCCAGCATGACGTGCATGTCGCACCACTTTTTGGTCATGTTGTGGATCAGGTAGCCGCCGTTGACCAGGGTCCCGGAGAGGAGCGCGATGCCGAGCATCCGCTGTTCGTCGACCGACAGCAGGAAGCAGGCGTAGATCGCGATGTTCACCATCGAGAAGAGCCAGGCCACCTCGGGCCCCTTGAAGGGGTTCAGCATCACCTTGGTGAGGTCCATGTAGTAGCGGGTGAGCCCCCGGACCCTGCGCATGCTCTCTATGATCCCTTCGCTTTGTTCCTTCAGGTACAGGCTGGCCAGGAAATGGGTGATGGCCATCTGCTTCCCTCTCACCATCCGTTCCTTCACGTACATGTCGATCGCTTCATCCACGGTCTCTTTACTCATGGCAGCCACCTTTGGACGCCTGGTCGTGATGTTCCTGCGTCCGATCGGATCTCTATGTGAGGGGCGTTGATTCGCCCATCGGTTCAAGTAGTGAAATCGGGCTCTGGCACCGGTGGGTCCGGTCTCTTGCATAAGGCAAACTATGGTGCAAAACAATCCCGGTGTCAACCGGTCACAGCTCGCGTATCTGCTCCAATTATCGGCGCAAATTTGCTTTAGTTGACAACTTTTCGCTCCTGCCGTACTCTCGGAGCCGGTTTGGAAGCGAGACGGGGCGTAACTGTCTGAAACTCAGGCGTGGAGGGGTATGGGTAACAAGAATCAGCAGGGGAAGGGCGGGGCCGAACAGGGACTCATCGTTTCCCATTTCGGGGTGGCGGTCGAGGTGCTCTTCGATTCGGGCGAGCGGCGCATGGTGAAGGTGAAGCGCAATTCCGGGCACGTGGTCGGCGACCGGGTCACCGTGGCCGGCGAGGTCCTGAACCGGCTTCCCAGGCAGACCGAGCTGAGCCGGCGCGACGCCAGGGGGGGGGTCCACCTTTTGGCCGCCAACCTCGACGTGCTCGGCGTGGTGCTCGCTCCCGGCACGCCCTCCGGATTTCTGGACCGCGCCATCGTCGCCGCCCGCGCCGCCGGGCTTTCCCCCTTCGTCGTCTTCAACAAGTGCGACCTCCCCGAGGCATCCGAGCTAGGCGACGCCACCGGCCGCGTCTATGGCGGCATCGTCCCCTGCTTCCCCCTGAGCACGGTCACCGGCGCCGGCATCGAGCCGTTGCGGGAGTTCCTGCGCCAGGGGCACCGGGGCGCCTTCGTCGGCACCACCGGCGTGGGGAAGAGCTCGCTGATGAACGCGCTCTGCCCCGAACTGAACCTGAAGGTGGGGGCGCTTTCCGACTACAACTGGACCGGCCGGCACACCACCACCGTTTCGTCACTGCACGCCCTTTCCGGCGGCGGTGAACTGGTCGACACCCCCGGCTTTCGCGATTTCGGGCTGGTGGACATTACCGTCCCCGAGCTCGCCGTCTGGTTCCCCGGCTTCGAGGCGCTGCGGGAGCATCGCTGCCGCTTCAACAACTGCCGCCACCGGCAGGAGCCGGGGTGCGCGGTGCGCGACGACGTTGGTTCCGGCGCGATCAGCGAGGAGCGTTACCAGACCTACCTGGTGCTTTTGAGCGAGGTCGAGGCCCTGGAAGAGGCGGCGCAGCGGCGCAACTGGAAAAAGTAACTACAAAAGAGGATATAAATGGCGCAGCCCTGGAAAGTATTGCAAAGCGTGACCACCGGTGACGGGGTTCTGGAACTAAGACAACGGGGCGAGAAGGATTTCCTGATCACCGTGAACGGGCTGGTCCTGATGAACAGTTCGCTGCACCGCTCCGAGGTCGCCCTCGGAGAAGTGGCCTGCGGTCACCTGAAGCACGCGGCGGCGCCGCGGGTGCTGGTGGGGGGGCTGGGGATGGCGATCACCCTGCGGGCGGTGCTGGACCAGTTGCCGGAGCAGGCCGGCGTGCTGGTCGCGGAACTGAACCCGGTGGTGCTGCAGTGGTGCCGCGGGGCGCTGGCGCCGCTGACCCACGGGGCGGCCGACGATCCCCGGGTCGAGGTGGAAATCGCCAACGTGGCCGACGTGATCAGGCGAAGCGCCATGAGTAACAACCGCTTCGACGCCATCGTGCTCGACCTCTACACCGGCCCGCACGCCAGGACGGACAAGGTCATGGACCCGCTCTACGGAGAAATCGCCATCGAGCTGAGCAAGGGGGCCCTGAAGCCCGGCGGCGTCTTCGCGGTCTGGGGTGAGAACTACGACCAGGGCTTCGACAAGCGCCTACGCCAGGCCGGCTTCTCGGTTACCTGTGACCGTCCCGGCCGTGGCGGACTGCGCCACGTGGTCTACCTGGCCCGCCTGGAGTCCCGCCCCGAATCACGTCCCCAGGGGCGTCCGAAACGTCCGTCCCGCCGCTGAACGGCACCCGTGGCTATTACTTGCATGCCCCCTCTCCCACTAGGAGAGGGCTGGGTGAGGGCCCCCCTCTCCCCTGGGGAGAGGGGAGGAAGGTCTCTAGCGGCTTCCGCCGCTAGGCGGCGGCGCCGAAGTCCGCGCCCGCGTACTGCACCGCGGCGGGGTCGTTCGCACGCGGTGGCGAGACCGCGTGGATGCCGCCACAGGAGGGGCATCCCTGTACGAAGGTCCGCAGCACGAACTCCTTGTCGCATTCCTGGCACCGCACCTCGAGTGCGTTGGGCAGCGGCGAACAGGCCACCCGCCCGCCGTGTGCCGCCAGCACAAACTCAACCAAATCCCTTCCCGTGGCGTAGGGGCCACCGCTCCTGGAGCTACCCGAACCGCAATCGCACATCCTGCCTCCCTTGTTCCCTTGGATTCACCAGCGTGCGCAGGCTAGCACGGTGCCGCGCCCTCCCGCTTTGACATCAGTCAAAAAACCACGTTTACCAAACGTTTTCACCCCCTCGGCGCCGCTAAAATCGCCCTGGTCGTTATTGCAATGGCGATCGATTCCAGTATATTGTGTTGGTGTTTTTTAATGTCCATCCGAGCGAGGAGATCACCCTGATGGAAGAAGAGAAACGCTCCACTGAAATCGCGGACATCGGCGTCGTCAACAGTCACGATCACCTCTGCCTGATCTACCAGGGCGAGGCGGAGGTGTTAAACCCGGCGCTCCCCTTCATCCAGAAGGGGGTGGCGATCGGGGAGCGCTGCGTCTACCTGCACGCCGCGGAGGAGAAGCTGGAACGGCTGCTGCGAAACGTAGTCGATGTGCAAAAGCAGGACAGCGGCGCGTTGGTCCTGCTGCCGGTGAAGCAGACCTGGCTCAGGGGCGGGGTGTTCAAGCAGGAGCGCATCATGGAGCTCCTGCGCAACATCTGCGCGGGCGCCACCGCCGAGGGGTTCAGTGGGACCCGCATCATCTGCGACATGGCCTGGGCGATCAAGGACGAGAAGTCGCTCGAGCTCTTGCACCGGTTCGAACGCGACCTTACCGAGTTCGCGGCGGAACAGGACACCGCGCTCCTTTGCCTGTACGACCGGCGGCTGTTCAGCCCGGAACTGCTCCTGGAGATGGCCCGGATCCACCCCGGGCTGGTCAGCGGCGGCAGGGTGTGCGAGAACCCGCTTTTCATTCCGCCGGGCGCGCATCCGCGCCGGAAGGCCGCCGTCTGCGAACTGGACGTATTCCTGGCCGCCTCGCAGCGCATGACCATGGTGGAGGCGGAAAGCGAGCGGCTCAAGCAGGAACTGGAGCAGGCCTACGCGGCCCTGGCCCGCAAGATCTATGAGAATTGGCAGGAAGAGGATACCCTGCGGGCCAGCGAGCAGGAGATCCACGAGAAGGATGAGGCGCTCCTCGCCAACCGCAGGCGTTTGCAGACCATCCTGCAGCACCTCCCGGTGGTCATGATGGCCTTCGACAACGGCGACCGCCTGGCCGCCTGCAACCACGAGTTCGAGCGCGTCACCGGCTTCCGGGGGGAGGAGGTGATGGGGAAACCGATGCTGGAACTACTCCAGGTCGACGGGGAACTGCGCGAAGATGTGGTGTCGGCGCACCCGCCGCAGGGGGGGGACTACCGGGGGCGGGAGTGGAACATCCGCTGCAAGGACGGCTCTCCCAAGCTCCTCGCGTGGTCCAACATCTCGCGTTACGTCCCCATCACGGGGTGGGTGAACTGGATCATCGGGCTTGACCTCAGCACCAGGGTACAGGCGGAGAACGGGCTCAGGGCGCTGAAGGTGGAGTTGGCGGCGCGCACGGCCGAACTCGAGGGGATCGGGCAGGCGGTGGCCCACGACCTGGGGACGCGACTGGCACGGATCAGCGGTGACTGCGGCAGGTTGCACAAACTCTCCGCTGCGCAGCTCGACCGCCCCAGCCGCGAGCTGCTGGACAGCATCAGGGCCTCGGCGGCGGACCTTTCCGGCGCCATCGCTGCGCTGGAACGGATGAACGCGCTGGCCGCGGCCGAGCTCCAGCCGGTGGAGGTGGACCTGAGCGCCATGGCCTCGGAGATCGCGGCGCAGCTCTCCGACCAGGCCCAGCGTCCGGTGGACTTCCGGATCGAGGACGGGGTCACGGTCACCGGCGACAAGGAAATGCTGCGCCTGGCCATGGAGCAGCTGCTGGAGAACGCCTGGCACAGCACCATCGGGGTGAAACACCCGGTGATCAAGTTCGGGACGGCGCAGGTCGAGGGTGAACGCAGCTGCTATGTGAGCGACAACGGGCCCCGGCTGGGCGCGAGCCTGTGCGAGGCGCCGGCCGGCGGTAGCGGCACGGAGCGGAGCCGCTGCGGCATCGGCCTGGCCACGGTGCAGCGCATCATCAACCTGCATCGAGGACGGATTTGGAGCGCGGAGCAGGCCGGGAAGGGGGGGACCCTCTACTTCCAGGTCTAGCGACCTTTACGGGCAGAGAGGCTGGTCATGAAAAGCAAGGAAACGACGCCGTTGCCGGTTGTGGTGGTGGATGACGACCAGGAGGTGCTGCAGATCTACCGGGCGCTTCTGCAGGGGCACGGCGTCGGCCCGGTGCTGACGTTCGAGGACGGTGGGGCGCTGGTTCCCTACCTGCGGCGCAACGACGCCGCCCTGGTGGTCCTGGACCTGGCGCTCCCCACCGTGCAGGGGCATGAGCTTTTGCCTCTCCTGGTGGAGGAGTTCCCGCACCTGCCGGTCCTGATCATCACCGGGCAGGCGGAGGTGGGGCAGGCGGTTTCCTGCATGCGCGCCGGCGCCTGCGATTACCTGCTGAAACCGATCGACAACGCGCTGTTCCTCGCCGCCATCGACCGGGCCCTGGGGCCCGCCGAGGACGAGAACCGGCTGCGCCGTCGGCGCATGCCCTTCCCGGACATCGTCACCGAGGACCGCCAGATGCTGAGGCTCATGAAAAGGGCCCAGGCGGTGTCGCACACCGGGCAACCGGTGCTGATCACCGGGGAGACCGGCGTCGGCAAGGAGCTCTTCGCCGAGGCCGTTCATCGCTGCTCGGGCAAAAAGGGGGAGCTGGTGACGGTGAACGTGGCGGGGCTGGACGATGCCGTCTTCTCCGACACCCTCTTCGGGCACCGCAAGGGGGCCTTCACCAGCGCGCAGGAGAACCGCGAGGGGCTGATCAGGAAGGCGGCGGGGGGGACCCTGTTCCTGGACGAGATTGGCGATTTGCGCGAGGGGGCCCAGGTGAAGCTCTTGAGGCTGATCCAGGAGCACGAGTACCTTCCTCTTGGGAGCGACGCGGCGGCCAAGACGGATGCCGGCATCGTGGTGGCCACCAACCGGGACCTGAAACAACTCCTGGAGCAGGGAAGGCTGCGCGAGGATCTCTACTACCGGCTCAGCTGCCACCGGCTCCACATCCCGCCGCTCAGGGAGAGGCAGGGGGACATCCCCTTGCTGCTGGAACATTTCGTGACCCTCGCCTCCCGCCAGATGGCAAAGAAGCGCCCCTGGTACCCGTCCGAGCTGCCGCGGCTGTTGCAGCGGTACCACTTCCCGGGCAATGTGCGCGAGCTGCAGGCCATGGTGTACGACGCCGTCGCCCTGCACGAGAAGGGTCCCCTTTCCCTGGCGGCCTTCCGCTCCAAGATGAGCGCCACCTCCGGGAGGGGACTCACCGTGGAGGGGCACGAAGTCGTCACCGTCATCTTCAACGGCTTTCCCAGCATCAAGGAGGCGCAGTCCCACCTGATCAGCGAGGCGCTGCGGATGTCCAACGGCAACCAGGGCGAGGCCGCGACTCTGCTGGGGATCTCCAGGCAAGCCCTCAACAACCGGCTCAGGAGGAAATCGGCCTGAGCCGCCCGCAACGGACGTTGCACCTGCCACAAACGTTGCTCACCTTCGATCCGCCTCCGGCAAGGCCTCGGCGCCATACGCGAGCAAAACGGTAAACCTTTGTTGCCGGATCCGGTGTGGCGGATGACGGAGCGACGCGGGGAAGTTGCCGGAAAAGCAGGAATCGAGCTGGCCGGCGATATCGGCACGGTTGCTGCTGAGCTACCACGATGGAAGCATGGCGAAGTAGAGCTTTTACGATGGCAGGGACGTCTGTACCGGGAAGTGGCCGCTGCCGCTTTAGGTGCACCGGCAAGACGTTTCTGATGCAGCCCCTCGGGGGGCGAGGTCAACAGGGGGTGCCCCATGACCGATACGTACAAGGCGAAGAGGAACAACGGGGAGGGACGGTATTTGACCATAGACAAGGAAATAGCGTCGAGCATGCTGAACGCCTCTTACGCGGTCGATCTGAAGTCGGCGGTGCACACCTCCCTGGAGACCATACGCAACATGCTCCTGGAGCGACCCAACAACGAGGAGATCAGCCAGCTGACCCAACAGGTGGAGCGCCTGCTCACGGAACAGACCGAGCGGCTCGAATCGATCAACCGGGACCTGGAGGCGTTCAACTACTCGGTGGCCCACGACCTGTGCGCGCCGCTCAGGAGGATCTGCGGCTTCACCCGCGCCCTGCAGGAACAGTACGCGGGCCGGCTCGACCTGGAGGGGATGGATTACCTGGAGCGGATCTTCAAATCCAGCCAGCACATGAACGACCTGATCGAGGCGCTGTTGCAGCTCTCCCAGCTCTCCTACCTGAGCCTGAAGCGCGAGGTGGTCGATCTGTCCGAGATCGTCAACGACACCGCCGCCGACCTCGCGCAGGGGACCCCCGACCGCAGGGTGGAATTCGTGATCCAGCCCAGGATCCGCACCTTCGGCGACCATAACCTCCTTGAGATCGCCATGAAGAACCTGTTGAGGAACGCCTGGAAGTTCACCCAGATGCGCGAGGTGGCCCGCATCGAGTTCGGCGCCCGGGAGAGCGCAGCGGACAAGACCTGCTTCGTGAAGGACAACGGTATCGGCTTCGACATGGCCAATGCCGAACGGATGTTCCACGCCTTCCAGCGCCTGCACAGCTCGAGCGAGTTCCCCGGCAACGGCATCGGTCTCACCACGGTGCAGCGCATCATCAACCGCCACGGCGGACGCATCTGGGCCGAAGGCGAGGTGGACAAGGGGGCGACCTTCTTCTTCACGCTGCAGTCCTGCATCACCTGAAAAGCCCCTTTTGCCGCGCGTCCGGATCTGCTATCATCCCCTCCACATTAAAATCGGAGGCGGGCATGCACGAGATGAGCATAACCCAGAGCGTGGTGGAGATCTGCGAGGGACACGCGGCGGGGCGCAGGGTGATGGAGGTGGTCCTCGAGATCGGGGAACTGTCAGGGGTGGTGCCCGAGAGCGTGGAGTTCTGCTTCGAGGCCTGCACCAAGGGAACCCTGCTGGAGGGGGCCAAGCTGACCATCGAGGAGGTGCCGGGGCGGGGAACCTGTCCCGCCTGCCACGGTGAATTCCCCTTGCAAAGCCTCTTTTCCCCCTGTCCCGGGTGCGGCGCCTTCGGCCTCGCCATCGTCTCGGGCGAGGAACTGAGGGTGAAGGAACTGGAACTGGCCTGACACGTTTTGTCCCGCCCTTGGGACAAAATGATACAAAGCCGGGACAGAAGTACCCAACAAAATGAAGCAAAGAAAGGCGCCGCGCGGAGAGCTTCCGCGGGCGCCATTTTTTTTGCTCTGTGATTCCAGTGTATTACAATTGCAAATTTTGTTTACTCGATTGGCACGGGTGTTGCCGTATACGTGCGGTTTGATTTATCTCGAGGAGGCTTGTTATGAAAGAAGAGATGTTTTGCGAAGGGGTCACCCGCAGGAGTTTCATGAAGGCCTGTGTCACCGCCACCGCGATGATGGGGCTTCCCTTCGCCATGCATACGCAGGTGGCCGAGGCCGTTGAGAAAAACGGCAACCCTGCGGTGATCTGGCTTCACTTCCAGGAGTGCACCGGCTGCTCGGAGTCGCTGTTGCGTTCGTCCCACCCCACCATTTCAACCTTGATCCTGGACATGATCTCGCTGGACTACCACGAGACCCTCATGGTCGGCGCGGGCCACCAGGCCGAGCAGGCGCTGCACGACTCCATGAAGGCCAACCACGGCAAGTACATCCTCGTCGTGGAAGGCGCCATCCCGACCAAGCAGAACGGCATCTTCTGCAAGGTCTCCGGGAAAACCGCCCTCGAGTCCCTGCAGCACGCGGCCGAAGGCGCCGCCGCCATCATCAGCATCGGCACCTGCGCCTCCTACGGCGGCATCCAGTCCGTCTCCCCGAACCCGACCGGCGCGGTCGGCGTGAAAGACATCATCAAGGACAAGCCGATCATCAACATCCCCGGCTGCCCCCCCAACCCCTACAACTTCCTGTCCACCGTGCTCTACTACCTGACCTTCAAGAAAGTGCCCGAGCTGGATCAGCTGGGCCGTCCGAAGTTCGCCTACGGCAGGAGGATCCACGAGCACTGCGAGCGTCGTCCGCACTTCGACGCCGGCCGTTTCGCCAAGGCCTACGGCGACCCGACCCACGCCCAGGGGTACTGCCTCTACAAGCTGGGCTGCAAGGGTCCCGCCACCTATGCCAACTGTTCCGTGCAGCGCTTCAACGACGTGGGCGCCTGGCCGGTTTCCATCGGTCACCCCTGCATCGGCTGCACCGAGCCGGACATCCTCTTCAAGACCGCCATCGCCGAGAAGGTGCAGATCCACGAGCCGACGCCGTTCGACAGCTACGCCCCGGTGGACCTGAAGGAAAAAGGGAAGGGGCCGGACCCGCTGACCACCGGCTTCGTCGGTCTCGCGGCCGGTGCGGCACTTGGCGCCGGCGCGATGCTCGCCAAGAAGCTTCCGGGCGGTGAGGCGCAGGAGGATGCCCATGAAAAAGACAAGTAGACGCGACTTCCTGAAGCTGGCCGGCGCTACCGGCGCGGGCCTTCTGGCCTGCGGCGCGGGTAACGCCCTGGCCAACGAAGGACTCCAGGTCAACAACGAAGAGCTCGGCATGCTCTACGACGCCACCAAGTGCGTCGGCTGCAAGGCGTGCATGTCGGCCTGCAAGAGGGTCAACTCCGACTACGGCTCACTCTCCTACGAGAAGGCGAAGTTCGACGAGGACGGCCTGTGGGATGCCCCGAGCGACCTCTCCGGCTCGACCCGTACCCTGATCAAGCTCTTCAAGGAGAGCGAGAAGCGCTGGAGCTACGTGAAGTACTCCTGCATGCACTGCCAGAAACCCTCCTGCGTTTCGGTCTGCCCGGTTTCGGCCATGACCAAGGAGAAGATCTCCGGCATCGTCGACTACAACAAGAACACCTGCATCGGCTGCCGCTACTGCCAGATCGCCTGCCCCTACAACATTCCGAAATTCCAGTGGGAAAAGGCGGTACCGCAGATCGTCAAGTGCGACCTGTGCAAGGCGACCAACCTGCGCGAGAAGGGGATCACGGCCTGCGCCGAGACCTGCCCGGCGGGCGCCATCAAGTTCGGCAAGAGAAAGGACCTGCTGGAGGAAGCGCACCAGAGGCTCAAGGACGCGCCCGACAAGTACGTCGCCCACGTCTACGGCGAGCACGAAGGGGGGGGCACCAACCACCTCTACCTGGCCTCCATGCCGTTCAACAAGCTCGGTCTCCCCGAGATCAAGCCGGAAGCACCGGCCGAGTTCTCCGAGAAGATCCAGCACACCATCTACAAGGGTTTCATCGCCCCGGTGGCCCTGTACAGCACCCTCTGCTTCATCGCGGTGAAGAACATGAAGAAACACAAGGGGCACGACGACGATCACCAGAAGGGGGATAAGTAATGGGACACAGTGAAGAATACCAGAAGCTGGAAGGTAGGATCTTTACCAAATCCTTCTTCATCCTCCTCTCCGTGGTGCTGCTCGGCTTCTACTTCGTGGGCGTGCGCTACGTGAAAGGGATCGGCGCCGTCTCCAACATGAGCGACGGCTACCCCTGGGGCATCTGGATCACCTACGACGTCGCCACCGGCACGGCAATCGCCTGCGGCGGCTACGCGGTCGCCATCCTGGTCTACATCCGGAACCGGATGCAGTACCACCCGATGATCCGCTCGGCGATCCTCACCTCCATGTTCGGCTACGGCCTGGCCGGCTTCTCGGTCATGGTCGACCTCGGCCGTCCCTGGAACGCCTACAACTTCTTCATCCCGAGCAAGTGGCAGGCAAACTCCGCCATGTTCGAGGTGGCACTCTGCGTCATGGCCTACTCGACGGTCCTGATCCTGGAGTTCCTCCCGGCGATCCTCACCTCGATCGAGAAGAGCAAGTGGGAGCGCATGAACGCGATCCGCAACTGGCTGCACCCGAAGATCGCGCCGGACAAGAAGACCATGGAAGACAAGCTGGAGATGGTGCGCCTCGGGGCCGCCTGGCTCAACCCGCGCCTGAACAAGGTCCTCATCTTCTTCATCGTCCTGGGCATCACGCTGCCGACCATGCACCAGTCCTCGCTGGGGAGCCTGCTCCTCATCGCCTCGACCAAGCTGCATCCGCTCTGGCACACCGGCTTCCTGCCGCTTTTGTTCCTGTTGAACTGCGTCTTCATCGGCTACTCCATCGCTATCCTCGAGTCGATCATCTCGAGCTACTCCTTCAAGCGTCCCTTCGAGATCGAGGAACTCTCCGGCCTCGCCGGGCTGATCCCGTTTGTGACCGTGATCTGGCTTACCGTCGTGATCGGCGACCTCTCCTACCGCGGCCAGATTCACGCGGCACTGAAGGGCGACTTCTACTCCGGCTGGTTTATGACCGAGTTCCTGCTGGTCGCCTGCGGTTCGCTGATCCTCTTCGTCAAGAAGTGCAGAAGGTCGGCGCGCTGGCTCTTCATCTCGGCGTCCATGATCGTTCTGGGGGGCGCCCTGTACCGCTTCAACGTCTACCTGATCGGCTTCAACCCGGGGCAGGGATGGAAGTATTTCCCCTCCTTCGCCGAGGTGATGATCACGGTCGGCATCGTGGCCCTGGAGATCCTGGGCTACAAGGTCTTCGTGGCACTGTTCCCGGTCCTCCCCAACATGGACCTGCACGGCGCCCACAAGAAGAAGGGACATGCGAAGAAGCACAAGGGGGCGGAGAAGCCGCTGCCGCAGACCGAGGCGCACGCGCACTAACATTAATTAAGCAATTAGCCTTTTGGAGGAATAAATGTCTAGAATCACGCTTGATCCCATCACCCGAATCGAAGGACATCTGAGGATCGATGTCGAAGCAAACGGCGGCAAGGTCACCAACGCCTGGTCCTCCGCCCAGATGTGGCGCGGCATCGAGGTCATCCTCAAGGGGCGCGCCCCGGAGGACGCCTGGAGCTTCGTGCAGCGTTTCTGCGGCGTCTGCACCACCGTGCACGCCATCTCGTCCATCCGCGCCGTCGAGCATGCCCTCGACGTCGAGGTGCCGCTGAACGCGCAGTACATCCGTAACATCATGATCGCGCAGCACTCGGTGCAGGACCACATCGTCCACTTCTACCACCTCTCGGCCCTGGACTGGGTCGACATCGTCTCCGCGCTGAAGGCCGATCCCAAGAAGACCGCGCAGATCGCGCAGAGCATCTCCGACTGGCCGGGCAACTCCGAGAAGGAGTTCAAGGCGGTGCAGGACAAGCTGAAGGCGTTCGTGGCCGGCGGCAAGCTCGGCATCTTCGCCACCGGCTACTGGGGCCACCCGGCGATGAAACTCTCCCCGGAAGTGAACCTGATGGCGGTCGCCCACTACCTGAAGGCTCTCGACTACCAGAGGAAGGCTTCCCAGGCCACCGCGATCCTCGGCGGCAAGAACCCGCACATCCAGAACCTCGTGGTCGGCGGCGTCGCCACCGCGATCAACACCGAGAACATCGCGACCCTGAACATGGAGCGCCTGATTTACCTCAGGACCCTCATGGAAGAGACCCGCGACTTCGTTCAGAAGGTCTACTACCCGGACCTCCTCGCCATCGCCGGCGCCTACAAGGACTGGTTCAAGTACGGCGCGGGAGTCACCAACTACATGGCGGTGCCGGAGTTCCCGGAAGACACCAAGAACACCAAGTTCCAGCTCCCCGGCGGCGTGGTCATGGGCGGCAACATCGGCGGCATCAGGATGGTCAAGGACCACCGCGACGACTACCTGATCAAGAACATCAAGGAGAACGTCACCCACGCCTGGTACGAGGGTAACGGGACCCTGCACCCGTGGGACGGCGAGACCAAGCCGGACTACACCGACTTCAAGGAAAACGGCAAGTACTCCTGGTGCAAGGCGCCGACTCTCGACGGCAAGCCGGTCCAGGTCGGCCCGCCGGCACAGATCATGGCCGCTTACGCCGCAGGCAACCCGAAGGTGAAGAAGCTCGTGGACGGCGCCGTCTCCACCCTGGGCATCTCCTTGAAGGACATCCACTCCACCATGGGCCGCCTCTACTGCCGCGGCGCTCGCGCCCACGTCATGGCCGACCTGTCGCTGGAGAACCTGGACAAGCTGATCGCCAACATCGCGTCCGGCGACCAGACCTACGCCAACCACACCGTGATCCCGAAAGGCGAGTACCGGGGCGTCGGCTTCCACGAGGCGCCGCGCGGCACCCTGTCGCACTGGATCGTGATCAAGAACAAGAAGATCGAGAACTACCAGGCCGTCGTTCCCTCCACCTGGAACGCGGCTCCGAGAAACGACAAGGGCGAGCTCGGTCCCTACGAGGCATCGCTGGTGGGCAACCCGATCGCGGACGCCAGCAAGCCGCTCGAGGTGCTGCGTACCGTCCACTCCTTCGACCCGTGCATCGCCTGCGCCGTCCACACCGTGGATCCGGAAGGGGCAGAGATCACCAAGGTGAAGGTACTGTAGAAACGAAAGGGGACTGGCTCCGCAGGTGCCAGTCCCCCTCTCGCAGCTGGTGGCCGGACTGGAAGGCAGCGGTTGGAGATGTTGGAGTTGGGGGTCGCAAAGATTCGGTAAATCCGAATGGCTATAGTGGGGCGCGCCAGCGAAAAAAGCTTGTGCAGCCGCCGGTACTCGTTTAATTTATAGCCTGGTTTTGCTAGCCCCCAGTCCCTAGTCCCTAGCCCCTGGTTTTCCCCCCGGCCTTTTCTTTTTTCTGGAGGTTACATGCAGGTCCTCATTTATGGCGCCGGCAACCTGATCCTTTCCGACGAGGGGTTCGGCGTCCATTTCGTACGACATTTAGAAAAGCACTACCAGGTCCCGGAGAACGTCGAACTTTACGACGGCGGCACCCTGGGCATCATGGTGCACTTCAAGTTCGAGGAGGCCGACAAGGTCATCCTGGTGGACGTGGTGCAGGCCAAGGGGGAGCCGGGGGACATCTTCCGCTACGAGCGCGAAGACATCATGCTCAAGAACATCCCGGTCAAGATGTCGCCGCACCAGATCGGGCTGCAGGAGATGCTCCTGATCTCCGAGATGCGCGATGCGCCCAAGCCGGACCTCACCTTCTTCGGCATCGTGGCCAAGTCGCTCGACCCGGGCGACCAGCTCACCCCGCCGCTTCAGGCCGGGCTCGAGAAGGTGGCCGCCCTGGTGGTAGAGGAACTCGCCAAAGTCGGCGTGGAACTGAAAAAGAAGGATTAAAGGAGAAACGATATGTTTGGATTTGGTTTGCCCGAGTTGATCATCGTCGCCGTCATCCTCTTGGTGGTGGCCGGGCCCAGTAAACTGCCGCAGTTCGGCCAGGCGCTGGGGAGCAGCATCAGGGGCTTCAAAAAGGCCATGAACGGCGAAGACGTGGTCCAGATCAACGATAAGAACGAGAAGAATGAAGGCTAGACCGGAGGTTGAACCGATATGTGCGTAGACTGCGGCTGCGGCCCGAACCACGATCATGATCATGACCACGACCACGACCACGACCACGACCATCACGGACACGGCCATGGGCACCACCACGGTCACGACCACCATCACGGGCATGACCATGACCATGGCCATCAGCACGGAGAGGGGCATAAACACCAGCATCACCACGAGCATGCCGGCGAGGAGCAGCCTGCCCGAAAGGTCGTGATCGAGACCGACATCCTTGCCAAGAACAACAGGATGGCTTCGGGCAACCGCGCGCTGTTCCGGGAGAAGGGCCTGTTCGTACTGAACCTCGTTTCCTCACCCGGTTCGGGCAAGACTACCATCCTGGAGCGGACGCTGAAGGATCTCTCCGACACCTGCCGCTGCGCGGTGGTCGAGGGCGACCAGCAGACCGACAACGATGCCATGCGCATCGCCGCGACCGGCGTGCCGGTGAAACAGGTGAATACCGGCGCCGGCTGCCACCTCGATGCGCACATGGTGCTGCACGCCGTGGAGAGCTTCGACCTGGACCACCTGGACCTGCTCCTGATCGAGAACGTCGGCAACCTGGTTTGCCCCGCCTCCTTCGATCTCGGCGAGCACCACAAGGTGGTGGTCCTGAGCGTCACCGAGGGCGAGGACAAGCCACTCAAGTACCCGCAGATGTTCCATGCCGCCGACATCATGCTGCTCAACAAGGTCGACCTGCTCCCGTACCTCGACTTCGACGTCGAGAAGTGCAAGGAGATGGCGCGCCGCGTCTCCCCGGGTATCCATATCCTCGAGGTCTCCAGCAAGACCGGTGAGGGGATGGACGAGTGGTACGCCTGGCTCAAGAAAGGGATGGAGCGGTCCAAGGCCTAGCCAGGACCTTTCGGTAACGAGATGACCTCACGCGAGCGCGCCAGCCTGGAGATCGACGGCATCGTGCAGGGGGTGGGCTTCCGCCCCTTCGTGTACCGCCTCGCCCTGCGTTTCGGGCTTTCCGGCTGGGTGCGCAACACCGGCCAGGGCGTGCAGATCGAGGCGGAGGGGGAGGGGGATCACCTGCTCACCTTCAGCCACGCCCTGCGTGAGCAAGCGCCTCCGCTGGCCGTGATCGGCGCGCTCAAGTTCGAGAAGATCGCACCGACCGGTGACGAGGGCTTCGTCATCCTGGACAGCGCCAAGGCGGGGAAGGGGGGCGAGGTATCCCCCGATTGCGACGTCTGCGACGACTGCCTTGCCGAACTCTTCGACCCGGATAACCGCCGATACCTCTACCCGTTCATCAACTGCACCAACTGCGGCCCGCGCTACTCCATCATCACCGGCATTCCCTACGACCGTCCCGCCACCACCATGGCCGGCTTCGCCATGTGCGACGACTGCCTGGCCGAGTACCACGACCCGTTGCACCGCCGCTTTCATGCCCAGCCCAATGCCTGCCCGGTCTGCGGCCCGCGCTTGAGCCTCGTCGATCGTGACGGCGTCGCCGTTGCCGGGAATCCCTTGGAGCAGGCGCTCGCGGCGCTCAGGGAGGGGCGGATCGTCGCGGTGAAAGGGGTGGGGGGATATCACCTGGCGGTCGACGCCTGCAGCGAGGCGGCGGTGGGGTTGTTGCGCCGACGCAAGAAGCGGGACGAGAAGCCATTCGCCATGCTCGCCGCGGACCTCGACTCGGTGCGGCGCCACGTGCTCTGCTCGGACCTGGAGGGACGGCTGCTGGAGGGAGTGGAGCGTCCCATCGTTCTGATGAGGAAGCTGCCGCAGACGCCGGTAGCCGAACTGGTGGCCCCGGGCAACGGCTGGTTTGGCTTCATGCTGCCGGGCAACCCGCTGCAGCACCTCCTGGCGCTCGGCTTCGGCGGCCCCCTGGTGATGACCAGCGGCAACCTGTCGGACGAGCCCATTGCCTACCGGGACGACGATGCGCTTCGGATGCTCTCGGGGATAGCGGACCTGTTCCTGACCAACGACCGGGAGATCCACACCCGGACCGACGATTCGGTGATCCGCCTGTACCGTGGCGAACCGCTATTTTTACGCCGCTCGCGCGGCTACGTGCCGCGCGCGCTGGCGCTACCGGGCGAACAGGCCAGCGTGCTGGCGCTGGGTGCCGAGTTGAAGGCCACCCTCTGCCTCACCCGCGGCGCGCGGGGCTTCATGAGCCAACACATCGGCGACTTGAAGAACGCGGCCACCATGGCCTCGCTGGAGGAAAGCGCGGGGCACTTGCAGCGGCTGCTGGAGATCGCTCCCGAGGTGGTAGCCCACGACCTACATCCGGACTACCTCTCCACGGTGTACGGGCAGGGGCTGGGACTGCCGTGCGTCGCGGTGCAGCACCACCACGCACACATGGCTTCCTGCATGGCGGAGAACGCCCTCGACGGCGATGTGATCGGGGTGATCCTGGACGGCACCGGCTACGGCAGCGACGGCACCATCTGGGGAGGCGAATTCCTGGTCGGCGGCTACCAAGGTTTCGAGCGGCGCGGCTACTTTGCGCCGATGCGCATGCCGGGGGGCGATGCGGCGGTCAAGGAGCCTTTCCGTATGGCGCTCTCGGCGCTGTTCCGGTTGCACGGCGCCGAGCTGTTCATGCAGCCGTTGGCCGTCTGCGAGCAGGTGCAGGAGGCCGATCGTCCGCTCTTTTTGAAGATGCTGGAGAAGGGGATCAACGCGCCGCTCACGTCGAGCTGCGGCAGGCTCTTCGATGCCGTTTCGGCCCTGCTGGGGGTCCGGCAGCGGATCAGCTACGAGGGGCAGGCCGCCATCGAGCTGGAGGCGCTGGCGGAGACGGGGAGGGTGAGCGAGCCATATCCGTACCTGGTGACCGGGGAGGCGGGAGATGTCCTGGACTTCGGACCGGCCGTCGCGGCCATCTGCGCCGACCTTGCCGCCGGCAGGAGCCGCGCCGACATCGCCCGTGCCTTCCACCGGACCGTCGCGGCCGCGATCGTGGAGATGTGCGGACTGATCAGAGCGGCACGTGGGCTGGACCGGGTGGTCCTGTCCGGAGGGGTGTTTCAGAACCGGCTGTTGACCGAGGACGTGGCGGAGCGGTTGGCGGCCGAGGAATTTAGAGTTTATTGCCACCGGCTGGTGCCGCCCAACGACGGTGGCCTTGCCCTGGGGCAGGCCGTTATAGCCGGGAGCCTTTGCCGAAGACAGTAAATGTTTTTCTCCTCCCCCCGGAGGGGGGAGATCGGGAGGGGGGGGCGACAGCCGCTACGCGCCCCCTCCCTAGCCCTCCCCCTCCGGGGGCGGGGACCCGGGCAAACCTTGAGACGACGAAACGGATACGAACGCGGATATTGTAAAAAGGAGTCTGACGATGTGTGTAGGTGTACCGATGCAGGTGATCAGCATTGAAGGCGATTTCGCCATGACCGAGGTCGACGGCGTGAAGCGCGAGGCGAGCCTCATGATGCTGGACCAGGAGGTGAAGGTGGGCGATTTCGTCATCGTGCATGCCGGCTTCGCCATCTCGAAACTCGACGAGGAAGATGCCAAGGCCACCCTGGCGCTGATGCGTGAAGTGTACTCGCCGGAGTTGATGGGATGAACTACTCGGACAGCTTTCGTGACAAGGAATTGGTGCAGGGACTGGCGCGGCGCATCGCCGAACTGACCAAGGGCTTGAGCAAACCGCTGGTCTTCATGGAAGTCTGCGGCACGCACACCATGGCCATCTACCAGTTCGGCCTGAGAAGCCTGCTCCCCCCCGAGGTGAAGCTGATCTCGGGGCCGGGGTGCCCGGTCTGCGTCACCCCCAACAGCTACCTTGATCGGGCCATCGCCCTGTGCCGTCTCCCCGACGTGATCATCACCAGCTTCGGCGACATGCTGCGCGTGCCGGGCTCCAGCTCTTCCCTCATGGAGGAGCGGGCCAAGGGGGCCGACATCCGGGTGGTCTACTCGCCGCTGGACGCCGTGCAGCTCGCGGCGAAGAATCCGGCCAAACGCGTGGTGTTCCTCGGTGTCGGTTTCGAGACCACGGCACCGACCATCGCCGGGAGCATCATGGCGGCCAAGGCGCAGGGACTGACCAACTATTTCGTGCTCGCCTCGCACAAGACCATGCCGCAACCGATGGCGATCCTGTCCGCCGACCCGGAGCTGCAGGTGGACGGCTACATCTGTCCGGCGCACGTCAGCGCCATCATCGGCGCCGACGCCTATCGCTTCCTCTGCGAGGAGTACAAGGTGCCTTGCGTGGTGACCGGCTTCGAGCCGACCGACGTCCTTCAGGGCGTGGAGATGCTGGTGCGCCAGGCGTTGGCCGGCGAGAGCAAGGTCGAGATCCAGTACTCGCGCGTGGTGCGCTGGGAAGGAAACGCCAAGGCGCAGGCGATGCTCGCCGACGTCTTCACCCCCTTCGACGCGCCCTGGCGCGGCATCGGCGTACTCCCCGGCAGCGGTCTGAGGATCGCCGACAAATATGCTCACTTCGACGCCGAGGTGGCCATCCCGGTGCAGGTGGAGGAGCTCAAGGAGCACAAAGGGTGTCTGTGCGGCGAGATCCTGAAGGGGAAAGTCTCCCCCTTCGACTGCCCGCTTTTCGGCGGCAAGTGCACGCCGGAGTCCCCGGTCGGCGCCTGCATGGTCTCCTCCGAAGGGACCTGTGCTGCGGCCTTCAAGTACGGCAGGTAAGAACAATCGAAACCAGTCCGACCAGTCTGACCAGTCTGACCAGTCTGACCGGTCAGACAGAAAAGGAGAACCCTTTGAACAACGACCTCATCCTCCTGGGCCACGGCAGCGGCGGGAGGCTTTCGCACCAGCTCCTCGACGAGCTCATCATCCCGCAGCTCTCCAGCGTGCCGGTGTCCGGCCAGAACGATGCCGCCCTGCTCAACATCGGCGGCATCAAGCTCGCCTTCAGCACCGACTCCTACGTGGTGGACCCGGTCTTCTTCCCCGGCGGCAACATCGGCGACCTCGCCGTCAACGGTACGGTCAACGACCTGGCCATGATGGGCGCCCGTCCCTTGTGCCTCTCCGTCGGCCTCATCCTGGAGGAGGGTTTCTCCAAGGCGGAGCTCGCCAAAATCCTTGCTTCCATGCGGGAAGCTGCCGACGCCGCCGGGGTCGCCATCGTCACCGGCGACACCAAGGTGGTGCCGAAGGGGAAGGGGGATCGCATCTTCATCAACACCTCCGGCATCGGTGCCGTCGAGCACAACCTGCACATCGACGGCGCCTCGGCCCAGGTGGGCGACAAGGTCATCGTCAACGGCTGCATCGGCGATCACGGCATCGCCGTCCTCTCGGCGCGGGAAGGGCTGGAGATCGACAGCGGCATCCAGAGTGACTCGGCCCCCCTGAACGGGCTGGTGGCGGACCTTTTGCCGCTTGGTCCCGCGCTCCACGTGCTGCGCGACCCGACCCGCGGCGGGGTGGCGACCACCCTCAAGGAGATCGCCCTGCAGTCGGGCGTGACCATCATGCTGGACGAGAAGAGCCTCCCGGTCAATCCGGGGGTCAAGGGGGTATGCTCCATCCTCGGGCTCGACCCACTCTATGTGGCGAACGAGGGGAAACTGCTGGCATTCGTGGCGCCGGACCAGGCCGAAGTGGCCCTGGCGCGGATGCGCCGCCATCCGCTGGGGAAGGATGCCGCCATCATCGGCGAGGTCACCGAGACCTCCGCGGGAAAGGTGCAGATGGAAACTCTGGTTGGTGGAGTGAGGGGAGTGGAGATGCTGGCGGGAGAGCAGCTTCCCCGCATCTGTTAAGGCCTGACGGCCTCGACCAACTCCCCTTTGCAGGCAGGTATATCGGGACCCTTCTCAGTCGAGAAGGGTCTTTTCAAATTGCAGCCCCATTCCGTGGTCGGTGACCCTCACCACCTTCGCCTTCAAGTCGCAGAGCACCTGCGGCGTCAGCGTGTGGTAAATGGTCACCGCTACCGTGTCGTTCAGCTCCAGCTTCCGTGCCGCCGTCACGAAGACACCCTTCATGCTGAGGTTTTCGACCTCTCCCTCGATGGTGCGATCGCCCTGGTGGAGGTTCGCTTTCGCGTGTAAGGCCAGCCTGGCGAAGTTTCTCTTTTCCTTGTACATCGCCCCTCCTTTTTGGTCCTCATTGGTTTTTTTGACCGGCGCTTCTGGCACAGACGTTAGTGTAGTCTAATCTCTTCCGTTTGCAACAAGCGGGAAAAAAGTTCTCCGGCAGCATTAACGGCCGTCTTGCGCACCCTCATGACTCTGCTATCATCTATCCTTCATGTGCGTAGGTTAATGTATTTCGGGGGTGCACCATGACCGAAGACGACAGGGTGGTACAACGGGCATTCGCAGTCATAGCTCCGCCGGCGCACCACTACTACCCGATCACCATCGCCCACGGCAAAGGGACCGAGGTGGTGTCGATGGATGGCAGGCGCTTTCTCGACTTCTCCTCGGGCCTTGCGGTCCTAAACCTGGGACACAACCATCCCAAGGTGATGCAGGCGGTCAAGAAGCAGATGGATCACTACCTCCACGCCGGCGGCATCTACTACAGCGAAGCTACGGTCGCGGCCGCCGAGGCGCTGACCTCGGTCACTCCCCACGGGCTGGACATGCTTTTCTTCGGCAACTCCGGCGCCGAGGCGGTCGAGGGCGCCTTGAAACTGGCGCGCTACACCAGCGGCCGCCAGGCCATCATCTCCTGCACCGGCGGCTTCCACGGACGCACCATGGGCGCACTCTCCCTGACCAGCAGTTCATCCGCCTACCGCAGGCGCTACCACCCCCTGCTCCCTTCCGTGTACCAGGTCAGCTATCCCGCCTGCTTCATCTGCTCGTGCGGTATGAACGCCGAGGCGTGCGGTGGCAAATGCCTCGAGGAGCTCGACCGGCTCTTTCAGCGCCAGATCCCTCCCGAAGAGGTCGCTGCCATCATCGTCGAGCCGTTCCTGGGCGAAGGCGGCTACTACCCGGCTCCCAGGAGCTATCTCAAGGGGCTGCGCAAGATCTGCGACGAGTACGGCATCCTGCTCATCTTCGACGAGGTGCAGTCGGGGATCGGCCGCACCGGGAAGTGGTTTTGCTGCGAGCACGCCGGGGTGAACCCGGACATCGTGGTCACCGCCAAGGCGGTGGCCTCCGGTCTGCCGCTGGGAGCGGTGGTGGCGTCCAGCCAGCTGATGCAGAAATGGGATTCCCCCTCCCACGGATCCACTTTCGGAGGCAACCCGGTCTCCTGCGCCGCCGCGCTGGCGACCTTGCAGGCGATCACGGAGGAAGGGCTCCTGGAGGCGGCGCGGGTGGCGGGCTCCAAGATGATCTCCTACCTGCAGGAGGTCGCCATGCAGAACCCGAGCATCGGCGAGGTGAGGGGGATGGGGTGCATGGTGGGGGTTGAGTTCGTGGACGAGGCCGGGGCCGCCGATGGCAGGCTTTGCCAGAACCTGATAGACGAGTGCCTGGCCAAGGGAATCATCCTGATTGGCTGCGGCTTGAAGCGCAACGTGGTGCGCCTGATCCCGCCTCTGAACGTGAGCGATGCGCACCTGAAAGAGGCGCTGGGGATTTTTTCCGATGCCCTGGTCGAGCTGACCAGGAGCAAAAAAGCGTAGAGGAGACCCGGTTAGCGGCCGGCTGAGCGGGTGTGGAAGCGTACTGGAGCGGGACGCGGCGGGGTAATCTCAGGTGGGGGGATCCACTCAGGCGGGGGGGACCGCCTGGGGGTCGCGGTATTTGTCCATGATCTCGAAGGCGCGCTTGACGCGCGAGACCACCCGGATGGTCATGACCGGCTTGGCGATGAAGTCGTGGAAGCCGGCCTTGAGCGCGCGGTGCTCCTCCTCGGGGGAAGCCTTGGAGGTGAGCAGGATCATCGGGGTCCCGGCACTGGCGGGATTGGCCTTGATGGCGCGCATCAGGGCGTAACCGTCCATGCGCGACGCCCCGGCGTCACAAAGGATCAGGTCGGGCTTCTGCGAGAAGGCGATCCGCAATCCCTCCACGCCGTCCCGGGCGATGAAGACCTGGTACCCCTCTTTCTTGAGGGCGCCCTCCACGTCGCAGTTCATGGCAGCGGGGTCGTCCACCAGCAGGATCTTCATTTCCGCCAGCGCCTGGGCCTGGCGGTAGTACTGTTTCACCGCGTTGCGGATCTCTTCGGGGCTGGCCAGCAGCTGCACGATGCGACGCGAGCTGCAACGCTCCAGCCGTCCCAGGGTGTCACTGTCCAACGGGTCCCCCACCGCGACGAACAGCGTCCCGTCCTGCTGCCTGAGCGGAAACACCTGCTTCGCCATGGCAAGCTCTCCGGGCACCAGCGCCAGGAGCTCCGGCGAGAAGTGGTCGAGCGAGATGTTCTTCACCGTCTCGAGTCCCGACTGCTGGCCCAGCGCCTCGAGCAGTTCCTCATCGGTAATCACTCCCATCTCCAGGAGCACGCCGCCAAGCCTCATGCCGCAACTCTGCTGCCGCGCCAGGGCCCGATCAAGTGTCTTTACCGTTATGATGCCGGACTGAACCAGCAACTGCCCCAAGGGTATCTTCATGATAAGGTACGCCTTTTACGGTAATGAGAATTTATTAACATCGCAAATAATACATTCTTCTCGCAAAATTTCAAAACAAAAAAAAAGAGGCCCCGGTGGGGGCCTCCATTTCGCGTGGAGCTGTGCGGCAGGTTAGCGGATGTGCTCTTCCGGGTAGGCACCGATGCTGTGGATGGAAAGGTCGGCGCCGGCGAACTCCTCTTCCTGGGTCAGCCTGATGCCGACGGTCTTGGCGAGGATGCCGTAGACGATGAAGCCGTTGGCCAGGGCGAAGACGATGGCGGAGAGCGAACCGAGCAGCTGGGAGACGAAGCTGACGCCGCCCATGCCGCCCAGAGCCTCGTGACCGAAGATGCCGGCGGCGATGCCCCCCCAGGAGCCGATGATGCCATGCAGCGGCCACACGCCCAGCACGTCGTCAATCTTGAGTTTCTCCTGCTCGATGTGGAAGCCGTACACGAAGATGACCGAGGCGATGGCGCCGGTGACGAAGGCGAAGAGGGGATGCATGATGTCGGAACCGGCGCAGACCGCGATCAACCCCGCCAGCGCGCCGTTGTGCACGAAGCCCGGGTCGTTCTTTCCGGCGATCAGGGCCGCCAGCACGCCGCCCACCATGGCCATCAGGGAGTTGACCGCGACGATGCCGGAGATCTTGTCCAGGTGCCCGGCGCTCATCACGTTGAAGCCGAACCAACCGATCGCCAGGATCCAGGAGCCCAAGGCCAGGAAGGGGATGTTGCTGATCGGGAGCGGGTGGGATTTCCCCTTGACGTAGCGCCCCATGCGCGGCCCGAGGACCAGGACGGCGGGAAGCGCCAGCCAGCCGCCGATGGAGTGCACCACCACTGAACCGGCGTAGTCGTGGAACTCGGCGCCGCCGAACTGCTTGAAGAGCCCCTGGAGAGTGGAGCAGTTCTGCCCCCAGATGAGCGACTCGAACAGGGGATAGGTGAGGCCGGCGAAGATGGCGCCCGCTACCACCTGCGGCCAGAACTTGGCGCGCTCGGCGATGCCGCCGGAGATGATGGCCGGGATGCAGGCCGCGAAGCAGAGCAGGAAGAAGTAATGGGTGATGTCGTAGCCCTGGTTCTGTCCCAGGAGCTCTTTCACCGGCTTGAGGAAGCTGATGCCGTAGGCGATGGGAAAGCCAACCAGGAAGTAGACGACGGTGGATACCGACCAGTCGGTCAGGATCTTCACGAAGGCGTTCACCTGGTTCTTCTGACGCACCGTTCCCACTTCAAGGAAGGCGAACCCCGCGTGCATGGCGAATACCATGACCGCCCCGAGCATGAGGAAAAGTACATCGCTGCTGTTGGCAAGTGTCGTCATCGTTGACATCCCGTTCATTTGCTACCTCCGTTGGTATCTCGCCCCCCGTCGTTGGAGAACGCCACACACAAGCAAGCACTCTGCCAAACCGTTATCCCATTGAAAATGCAAGGGTGCGGTTTTTTTGCTAATGAGAAGAGCGCGCCGGCCTGCCTGGAAAATAGGCATTGATGCCTAAGGCGTGGGCAGGATTTAAATGTTGACCTGTAAACGACCAACGGGTAAATTTGTGCTCTATTTCGCCGGAGGTGCCAGTTGCCGCGCAAGACCGCACTCATCGCCTGTACCGACCTGTCCGGCTATTGCTACGGTGAGCAGCACCCCTTCAAGGTGCAGCGTTACCGCCTGGCGCGCGACCTGATGGACGCCTATGGGCTGCTGGACCTGCCGTCCATGATCGAGGTGCGTCCGCGCCCGGTGAGTGAGCCGCAACTGCTGAGCGCACACTCCCCCGAGTACCTCGAGCGGCTGAGGGAATTCAGCGCGGCGGGCGAGCCGAGGGCGGACTTCCGCTACGGGCTCGGCGACGTGGAGAATCCGGTCTTCCCGGGGGTCTACGACTGGGCCTGCCTGGGGGTGTCGGGAACGCTGGAGGCGGCGCGGCTGGTCGCCGAGGAGGGGTTCGCCGCTGCGTTCAACCCCCTGGGGGGGTACCACCACGCCCAGGAGGGGCGGGCCTCTGGCTTCTCCTACCTCAACGACGCGGTGGTTGCCATCAATTACCTGCTGGAGCAGGGGAAAACGGTCGTCTACCTCGACCTCGACGCCCACCACGGCGACGGCGTGCAGAACGCCTTCTACGCCGATGACCGGGTGCTCACCATCTCCTTGCACGAAAGCGGGGTCTACTTCTTTCCCGGGACCGGTTTTGAAAACGAGACCGGGGAGGGGGCGGGACGGGGCTACTCGGTGAACCTCCCCCTGCTGGCCCACACCGACGACGCGTTGTTCATGAAGGCCTTCGACGAGGTGGCCTTCCCCCTGATCGCCGCCTTCGACCCCGACGTCCTCTTCACCCAGCTCGGCGCCGATACCTTCAGGACCGATCCCCTCACGCGTCTGGAGGTGACCACCCACGCCTACTCCTACATCATGAGGAAGCTGCGCGCCCTTGAGATCCCGTGGGTCGCGGTGGGGGGAGGGGGGTACGACCAGATGAACGTGGCGCGGGCTTGGGCCATCGCCTGGGGCATCATGAACGACCGGGAGCTTTCCCCGCGGCTTCCCGCCCCTTTCGTGGAGTTGATCTCGCAGCTTGGCTACCCGCACCGGATGCTCCTCGACGCCATGCACTGGGCGGAGGAGGACGACCGCAACCGGGCGCTCGACGCGGTGGAGAAAAGCATCGCCTACGTGCGTGACCACATCTTCCCGGTCCTGATCGGCGACTATGGCAAACGATACCGGACATGATGTATTGAGGGACAGCGGGGGGAGGCAGCTCTTCTCCCTGTACGACATCAACCGGTTGCCTCCTGCGGAGAAGGAGGCGATCTACCGGTCGCTGCTCCCCGAGCGCCTGCTTGGCATGATCGGGGAGGGTGGCGGGGGCATCGAGGTGATCGCCCCGCAGGGACACCGCTTCCTGCGCCTGGTGGCCCGCCGCAGCCGGGAGGATCGCGATCCCGCGTTCGTTTTGGACCTGTGCGACACGCACCACGGCCAGATGGAGCTCTCCTACTGCACCATCGCCGATCCGACCGCGCCGCGCTTCGACGTCGACCTGGACGAGCATGGGCGTAACAACCTGTTCGCCACCCTGGGACGCAACCTCGCCGAGGAAGAGCGCGCCATGAAGGCGGGGCTCTTTCCCAACCAGACCCGGCGCGGCCTGCGGATGTTCGGCGAGTTCCTGCCGCGTCTTGAGCGCCTGGTGGCAAGCCTCGGCATGCAGCTCATCGTGGCCGAGCCGCTCAGCTACGACAACGCCATCCGCTACGAGGGGTACGGGTTCGACTACGTGGTGGGGAAGAGGCTGATGCAGGAGATCGATGCCGGCTTCGCCCCGGGGGGCGTGTTGTACCGGCGGCTGGACGGCTCCACCCCCTTCCGCCGGCCGGGGATGGAAAAAACCGTGCAGGGGCGCAGCTGGGCCATCCACGACGGCATCCTCGACGAGCCCTGGGACGAGGTGCGCATCTACAAGACCATCGGCGTGCACGCCGGTGTCAACACGTTCCCCGGGCGGGAGCGTTAGCAGAAAAAGGAGTGCGTTTCATGGAAAGAGAGATGACCCCCCTCGCGGGCATTACCTACTACCGTCCCCCCGCGGGGACCATAGTGAGCGGGCTGGACGGCAAGGTGTCCTTCACGGTGGGACCGGAGCCGATTCCGCTTTTGGATGACGACTACAAGGCACTGGAGGGGCAGCTTCCCGGCTACGACGCGGTGGGGCGCGGCGTTTACCAGGCCCTGCGCACGGACCCCGGCTGCCGCTACTGCGAGCTCTACGCGGAGGTGCTCAAGGGGTACCCGCACTACGTGTCCGAGCTCGCCAGCCACATCCTGATGCTCGGGGAGAAGGACGTCGAGGTCCCCTACCTGGAGCGGCGCGTGAAACTGCTGCGCATCTTCGCCCTCATGGAGCCCGAGAACGCGCACTTCCCGCTGGAGATCGGGGCGACCCTTCTGGAACAGGCGTGCCGGTTTTCGGCGCTGCACCTCTCCACGGTCACCCTGTTCAAGGCGGAAGGGTACCTGGACCGGGCGCACGAGCTGGGGGGCGACCAGCCCCGCTGCCTCACCACCCTGGCCGAGGTCTCCTTCCTCTTGGGCAAGTACGACAAGGCGGCCTCGCTCTGGAGCCTTTTGCTGCCGCAGGTCGAGGCGGCGGCCCAGGCCGAGCTGCGGGCGCGCCTGGAGCGGATCGAGCGGGGCGAGGTGCCCCGGGTGCCGGCCGTCGACTACCTCGAGGCGATCGCGGGGGCCATGGCCCTGCGCGAGGACGGCGGCTACCAGGAGGCGACCGCCATCCTCAACGACGTCATGGCCGACGCCTGGTTCGCCCTGGAGTTCCCCATGGCGGAGATCCCGTACCTGCTGGCGCTCTGCTGCAAGGACCTGGGCGCCGCCGGCGACGCCCGCTTTTACCTGCGCCAGGCCCTAAAGATCAATCCCGATTTCGAAGAGGCCAAGGCCACACTGCAGCAACTGGAACAGTAGGAGGAGTCATGTTCGGATTCAGCCCGGCAGATTGGATCTTCATCGCCGGCGTAATGGTGGTAATCTTCTTCTTCGTCGCCGTGAGCGGCATGCGCAAACGGTAGACGAACCGAAGCGGTCACGCGAAGTGCCAGCTGAGAAAGAAGAGAAGAGGGGGCAGCTGCTCCCCCTTGGCGCGGCGCCCGCTGTCGGCGTTATGCCAAGCGACAACGCATCCTGACTCTGGTTTCAAGGGAGGTGCTTATGCAAGTTCCTGACATCAAGGAGATCCTGACCAAGTACCGTACCGTCGCCGTGGTGGGGCTGTCGCCCGACGCCGGCAAGCCCAGCCACGAGGTCGCCGCCTATCTCAAGCGCGCCGGCTACCGCATCATTCCCGTGAACCCCGCCGTGGCCGAGGTCTTCGGCGAGAAGAGCTATCCGACTCTCGCCGAGATTCCCGAGCCGGTGGAGATCGTCGACGTGTTCCGCCGCTCCGAGTTCGTCCCGGAGATCGTGGAACAGGCGATCGCCAAGGGGGCCAAGGTGGTCTGGCTGCAGGAAGGGGTGATCCACGCAGAGGCCGCGCGACGCGCCCGCGAGGCGGGGCTCGAGGTGGTCATGGACCGCTGCATGCTCAAGGAGCACGTCAAGGCGGTGAAACGTTGATACCGTCCGTGCCTTATGGTAGCGAAAATGGCGGGGTGCCTCATGCCCGATGAAAGCGGCAGGCGCCCCGCCTCCTTGTGGCCCCTGGTTCTGCTCACCTCGTTCTCGCTGCTGCTCTGCTTTTCCAGTTACGGCAACCCCTTTCCCTTCATGGGCACCCTTTACCAGGGGGGGACCGCCCAGCGCTTCGTCTTCGGCGACAGCCTGATCTCGCTGTACCTGCTGCTCGGGGTGCTCAAGCGGCAGCGTCTCACCGTGTGGCTGCTGATCGGCTACAACCTGCTCGACATCTGCAATGCCTGGGTCAACCTCTCGCTGATCCCCGCGGGCGAGTACGCCCGCCTGGCCGACGCTCCCGTCCCCGAAGGCGATCTCCTTTCCTCCACGCTGCTCGCGTCCATAGCCCTGATCCTGATGAACTTGTATATCTTCAGGGTGCGGCGGGAGTTCGATAACCCTTCCCCCTACCTTTTCTGACTGTGCCTGTTGAACAAAGATTGTGTAAACGTTAAGTGTCCTCAAATATTCCCCCTTGCCAGCGGGCTTACAACTCTGGTAGTATGTGGCCGCTTCTTTGCAACGGCAGGTGGCAGAATTTACTGGCAAAGCCGGTCTTATGACGGCATCTGGTAGATAGTTCGTTCTCAAAAGGATACCGATGTTCGAGAAGCTTAAACACGGCCTCCCCGGCTCTTTCTTTCACTCCGATAACGGCCACCATGCGGTGAACCTGCATGACACCAGGGGCGTGGGCATCAGGATCGAGAAGTTGAACAAGTCCTTCGGGCCCAACCACGTGCTCAAGGACGTCAACCTCGAGATCAAGGCGGGGGAAACCTTCAGCATCATCGGTCCGTCCGGCACCGGCAAGAGCGTCCTTTTGAAACACATCGTGAAGCTGGAGACCCCGGACAGCGGCGAGATCTACATCGACGACCTCCCCATCTTCGGCGAGGGGGCTCAACCTACGGCTCACGATTACCGCTACAGCATGGTGTTCCAGTCGTCGGCCCTGTTCAACTCCCTGACCGTCGGGGAGAACGTGGGGCTGTGGCTTAGGGAGAAGAGGGTCTGCAAGGAACTGCAGGTCCGCGAGATTATCAAGCAGAAGCTGGAGATGGTCGGGCTGGTGGGGAAGGAGGAGCTACGCACCTCGGAGCTCTCCGGCGGCATGAAAAAGCGCGTCGCCATCGCCCGGTCGCTGGCGATGAACCCCGACTTGATCCTGTACGACGAGCCGACGGCGGAGCTCGACCCGGTCACCACGGATGAACTGGCCAACACCATCCTGAAGCTCAAGGAGAGCACCAGGAACACCACGGTGATCGTGACCCACGACTTGAACTTCGCGCTGTACATCTCCGACCGGATCGCCATGATGCACGGCGGCTCGGTGGTCGAGATCGGCACGCCGCGCGAGATAAAAAAAAGCGAAAATCCCATCGTGCGCGGCTTCATCTACACCACGACCAAGGGGATAAGGGGGGAATAGATGGCAGCACGTCTTTTGCGCCGCGGCAGACTCGTGATCCTCATGGCGCTTCTCCCCCTTCTTTCGATCTCCTGCGCCGATCTCAAGCAGAGCAAACCCATCCTTCCCATCCGCGACTACGAGAGGATGATCGTCGGGCGGCTCGACGCCGAGTACGTCGGCACCAACAACTGCGTTTCCAAGTGCCACGCCCACGACAAGATCACCGACGACTTCAGCCACAGCGTGCACGGTGAGCAGATCAAGCCCGAGACCGGCCTGCCGCTGGTGAACTGCGAATCGTGCCACGGCCCCGGCAGCCTCGCCATCGCCCATTTGAGCGATGACCGCGAGGAAAACACCCGCCTCAAGAAGAAGTGCGACACCTCGACCTTCCTCGACATCATGCACCTCCCCCCCCAGGCCCAGTCCCTGATCTGCCTGAAGTGCCACTCCGCCGCGTCGATGCCGGTGCTTTCACACTGGAACGCCGGTCCGCACGCGCTGCACGACGTGAGCTGCTTCGACTGCCACAAGCTGCACCAGGGGCCCCAGCAGAAGGTGAGCCGGCAGCAGATGTCCGAGATGTGTTTCAGCTGCCATCCCGAGGTGCAGGCGGAAAACGCCCTGTTCTCGCATCATCCGCTGCGCGAGAAGAAGATGTTCTGCGTGGACTGCCACGAGGTGCACGGCTCGACCCAGGACCGCCTGCTGCGCGGCAACACCTCCAAGGAAACCTGCACCAGGTGCCACATGGAGAAGCAGGGGCCCTTCGCCTTCGAGCACGGCGACGTGACCGAGAACTGCATGAACTGCCACACCCCGCACGGCTCGGTGAACAACCACCTCCTGAACGCGGCGCTGCCGTTTCTATGCCTGCAGTGCCACACCGGGCACCTCGCCACCAACACGCCGGGGCTCAAGCAACTCTTCGTGAATCGCTGCACGGACTGTCATTCCCAGGTGCATGGCACCGATACCCCGTCCCCTGCCATCACCGGCAGGGGGACGCTACGCCAGTAAGCGGAAAGGAGCCGGATGGTGGAGAAACCACTTGATCTCGTATCGACCGTCGTCTCGCCTCTGCTGCTTCTGCTCCTGGCGGCGGGGGGAGTGGCTGCGGCGGACCTGGAGCCGGTCCCGGCGGCGAGCCTGGAGGCGGCCGCCGCCGAAAAGGCGGTTCCCGCCGACGAGTCGGCCGGCGCCGTCACAAACGAGGAGCAGCCCGCGGACGAGACCCTTCCCGCGACAATGGAGCAGCCCCCTGCCGTTGGCATCGAGCCGCCCTCCCCGGCCGCCGAGGAACCTGCTGCGCAGCCGCCCGTCGAGGGAGCGCCGCTGCCGGAGGACGAGCGCCAGGTGGAGGTCTTGGAGCAAAAGGGTGGTTCGCTCGGCTACAACTTCGTCTTCGGAGATGACTACCGCGGCCGCGCCATGGAGTACGGCTTTCTCAAGTCCAGCCGCAACGGCGGGCTCTTCTACCGGCACATGGAGAAGGACACCAACCTCGAGCTGGAAGGGTTCTACCTGAACGAGAACGACTACCACGCCGACCTGCTCATGGACTACAAGGGGGATTACCGCCTCCACCTGAGGACCGAGTCCCTGTACCACAACCTGGACCGGGAGCTCCTGTTCTCCCCCAGCTTCACCAGCGGGCGCACCGACGCCCCCACCCCCGCCACCTACACGGCGGTACAGGACCCGGTCGCCAACTACGGCGTCAGCGTGGTCCAGGACCGGGCCGACTTCCGCTACCGGCTGCACAACTTTCCCCTGCACGTGAACCTGGGCTACTGGCGCTATGTCAAAGAAGGGACCATCCAGCAGCGCTTCGCCGATACCGCCTTCGAGGGTGCCACCAACTTCATCTACGCCCAGCGCCGCGGTGTCGACCAGCAGGTCCAGGAAGGGCGCGTGGGGCTCGACTCCCACCTGGGGCCGGTCGACCTGGTCTACGACTTTAAGGTGCGCTACTTCGAGGACCGGCTGCCAACCCCGGTGCAGGCCTACGAGATCCGCAACCACTTCAACGGCGCTGAAGACTTTCGCGGCGGCGTGCGGCAGCACAACGAAAACCCCGACAGCAGCTTCTTTTCCCACACCATCAAACTGCATACCTCCCTGGCGGGCGGTCTGGTCGGCTCCGGCTCGTACAGCTTCGAGCAGCGCGAGAACCTCTCCGAGTTGACCGACACCACCGGCGCCCGTCACATGAAGAGCTACCTGCAAAACGCCGCGGGAGACCTGATCTACACACCCAGCCGCGAGTACAGCTTCGCTGTCAAATACCGGCGCCAGGAGATCGACCACAACAAACGCGATCCTCTCAACAACACCGCTTTTGCTGATCCGGTCATAGCCGCCAAAGCGCCCATTGAAACCACTCGCGACCTGGTAACCGGCACCATCTCCTACCGTCCCACGCTGCATCTCGCGCTCGTTGGCGAGTACCGCGGCGATTTCCTGCGCAGAAACAACGTGACCGAGCTGCCCACGGAGATGACCTGGGGGCTGCCGGAGAGCACCTCGACCCACACCGGGTCGCTGTCGGCCTACTATCGACCCGTCAAGGGACTCAGGTCCAGCGCCACCTACAGCTATGCCAGCGCCGATCATCCTGCCTACGGTGCATCCTTCCAGAACCGTCACGAGGCGAAGCTGCTGGCGACCTATACCCTCAACAACCGCTGGGGGCTCACCAGCCACGCCATCTTCCGCCGCGATCAAAACGACGAGGTGCGGAAGTACCTGGTGAACTATCCTTTCGAGCCGCTCTCCTTCTCCCTGGCTCCCATAACCTCCCGGAGCACCAACAGCGAGAATGCGAACATCGGTGCGTGGTGGGTGCCGTTCCGGGGACTCACTGTAGGGGCCAACTATTCGTACCTGCACCAGGAGGTCGAGCAGGGCGTATTTTTCACTGGTGTAGTTGTCGGTAGCGAGGCCGCTTCCCAGTTTTCCAGCAGGTCCCACGTCTACGGCGTCAATGCCAACTATACGCTCAGCGAGAAAAGCGATCTCGCGGTAGCGGCGCAGCAGATCAGATCCTCCGCCGCCTTCACGCCGAGCGACACCAGTTTTTCGCTCACCAGCAGTACCGACGGCATCAAGGAGATCACCGCGCAAAACACCGTGATCACTTCGCTTTCCGCCCGCGGCGAATACCGCTTCACGAGCGCGCTTTCCACCACGCTGGAATACACGTTCAACGACTACAACGAGCTCAAGTCCGCGTACCAGAGCTACAGCGGCACCGTCCACGCCATCGTCGCCGCCCTCGCGGCCAAATGGTGACCAAGGGGTAACGTATCAAGACACTGGTCCGTTCCATACTTCTGCTCCTGCTGCTCTGTGCGGTGATCCCCGCTGCGGACTCCCGCGCGGCCGGAAAACTGGTGGCGGCGCTGCTGACGTGCGACCTGCCGCGCTACCGGGACGCCCACAAGGCCTTCGTCAAGGCACTGGTACAGAAGGGGTACGATCAGAGTAACGTCGAGGTGATCACCCAGACCCCCAACCCCGACCTCATCTCCTGGTCCAACAGCATCAGAAAGTTCAACGCTATCGGCGCCGACGTCATCGTCGCCTACGGCACCTCCGCCACGCTGGCCGCCCTGCGGGAGGCGCAGGATATCCCGGTCGTTTTCGCCGACGTCTACGGCCCGGTGGAGACCGGCATCGCCAAGAGCATGACCTCCAGCGGGCGCAACAGCGCAGGGGTGAGCTCCAAGGTCCCCCTGGTGACGCTGATCAAGACCGCGATGGAACTGAAGCAGATCAAGACCCTGGGCATCATCTGCGCCAACCGGGAGGAGGGAGCCCTGGTGCAGCTCAAGGAGGCCAGGAAGGTCGCGGCCCAGGCGGGGATCGTGCTGGTGGAAGCCAACGTCGGCTCCCCGACCGGGTTGGACGCGGCGCTGGCCACCCTCTTCGCCACCAGGGTCGACTGCATCTACGTCACCGAGTGCACCGCCGGCAGCCGTTCCTTCGAGAAGATCGTGCATCGCTCCAACGAGTTGAAGATCCCGGTGATATCCCAGATGCCGGGCGCGGCGCACAAGGGGGCCCTGATCTCCCTTGAGGCGGACCCCGTCGAGCAGGGGCAGATCGCCGCGGAATACGTCGCGCGCATCCTGGGCGGGAAGAAACCGTCGCACTTGCCGGTGGCCACGCCCAAGCGGGTGGACCTGATCGTGAACATGAAAGCCGCGCGGCTGCTTGACCTGAACGTCCCTTTCCCGGTGCTCACCGCAGCGACCCGGGTGCTTAAGTAGATACATCGAGGTATTGATGGGAAGAATTCTGATCGTTGATGACGACGCGGCTTTCGTGGGAGCCCTGAAGGAGAAGATCCAGGCGCTTTACCCGCTGTTGGACGTGATAACCTGCACCGAGCCGCTGCTGGCGTTGACCATCCTGAGGCAGGGTAAGGTCGACCTCCTGCTGGTGGATCTCGAGATGCCGACCCTGGACGGGTCCAAGATTTTCAGCTATGCCCTCTCGGTCGGGATCGACAAGAACCGCATCGTCATCCTTTCCGGGCGCGATTCGGATTATCTCCACGAGCAGTTCCCCATGGGGACCTGCCTGGCGGTCCTCAACAAGTACGAGGCGAAGCAGAAGGCGGTGCTGGACATGATCTTCAGCTCGATGCAAAGAAAGGCCGCTGCCGGGTAGAGGCGAAGAGGCGGGGCTAGGGGCTAGCCGAGTGCGTAAGAGTAACGAGCGGAACCAATAATAAATAGAGGGAGAGGGCGCAGGCGGCAGTCGGGCGGGTTTTACCAGTCCCTAGCCCCCAGCCCCTAGCCCCTGCTTTTCAGGAGTCAGGTAGATGGCAAAACAGATGAGACTGACGTGCTACGGGCGCACCAAGAGCAAACCGGAGTGGGAAGCGATCCTTTCGGGATTTACCTTTGATATCTTCTTCGCGGAACTGGCCCAGGAACTGGAGCGCTTCGGCATCACCCTGGAACTGGGGGAAGACCCCGGGCAGGTGATAGAGGTGAACGGCTACGGCGACCTCTTGAACTCCATTCGCATCGCTTCGCCGTCGGACGGCATCAGCAACGTCTGCATCGGCCACGTCATCGGCCAGAGCCCCCGACTGGACCTCCAGGAGGATATCAGGCGCGCGGTGAACCGCATCGCGTTCGCGCCGGAAACGGTGGCTCCCGACGTGGAGAACCGCAAGGTCTGCCACAACTGCGGTTGCGGCTGCTAGAGAGGAAAGATCTCGGCGCGGGCCGTGGCTCCCTCCACGGTGACGATGGCGTAACTCCCGGGGAGTCCCTCCTTCAGGGCTCCCGGGTTCACCAGCAGCATCCCCTCCGTCGACTGCACGTCCGCGTGGTGGGTGTGACCGTAGAGGACCACCGACGCTCCCAGTTGCATCCCCCGACCGATCAGTTGTGACAGGCCGCTCTTCACCTGCTGGCGATAGCCGTGGGTCAGCAGGAAACGGCACTCCCCAAGCTCCAGGGTGAGCTCCGCCGGCACGCGCCGGTCCAGATCGCAGTTGCCCGCCACCCGGTGTACCGGCACCTCCAGCACTTCCTCCAGCATGCGCGCGTCGTCGCAGCCATCCCCGAGATGAATGATATGATCCACCGGACCGGCAAGTTCATGCGCCCTGAAGGCGTGGGCGTAGTTGCCGTGGCTGTCGGAAATCACCAGTACTCTCATAGTCCTTTTTGCTCCACATTTCTCGAAGGCGAACACGGCATAACGACGCGCCCGACTGACGTGATATTTGCTTTTGCGCAGTCGCCTGCATAGTGTAGAGTTGTTGGCGTTGCGCCCAACGTACTTATCTGTCTCTACTGTCCAGATATAGGACAGAGTCATGGTAAAAGACAAGCAAAATAAGCTGTAAACGTCTGATACTGTAGGGCGAATAACTATTCGCCTTTGCTCAGCATCCCGTTGCGCCACGTGTATCGTCAGCTTGAGCGGAGAACGGGCGAATGATTATTCGCCCCTACAGTAAAAGACGGCCTTCTCGCTGGCTGAACATAAAAGAGACGGAGGAGTCATGAAGAAATTGTTTCTGTGGATTGCCGCCTTCGTTGTCGGCATGGTCCTTCTTTTCGCCGCCTGCGTCGCCGTGGTTACCGCCCTGGTCGGGGACCGTGACACCATCGCCTCAGGGGACGGCGTCGGCGTCGTCGAGTTGAAAGGGGTCATCGTCGACGGGCAGGAAATCGTACGCCAGCTGCGGGCCATGAAGAAGGACGAGCACGCGAGGGCCGTGGTGTTCCGGGTGGATTCTCCCGGCGGCGTGGTCGGTCCTTCCCAGGAGATCTACGCGGCGGTGAAAGACCTCGCCAAGGCGAAGAAGGTGGTGGTCTCCATGGGGAGCGTGGCCGCTTCCGGAGGCTACTACGTCTCGGTTCCGGCCAGCCTCATCTACGCCAACCCGGGGACCATCACCGGGAGCATCGGTGTGCTGATGAAGTTCTCCAACCTCGAGGGGCTCATGGACAAGGTCGGCATGAAGGCCTTCACCATCAAGACCGGCAAGTTCAAGGACACCGGTTCCCCCTCGCGCGCCATGACCGACGAGGAAAAGGCGATGCTGCAGGGGGTGATCGACTCCACCCACGGCCAGTTCGTGAAGGCGGTGGCGCAGGGGAGGAGGCTGCCGGAGGCGCAGGTGCGCGGCATCGCGGACGGCAGGATCTTCTCCGGGGAGCAGGCGCTGGCACTGAAACTCGTGGACCGCTTAGGCACCATGCAGGATGCCATCGACGAGGCGGCCCGGCTGGGCGGCGTCAAGGGTGAGCCGAGGCTGATCCGTCCGTCGAAGAAGAAGGGACGCGCGCTCGACTTCCTGGTGGAGAGCGCGGCCCATCGGTTGGGGGTACTGTCGGATTCCGAGAGCGGTGTCAGCGTGGACTACCGGCTCGGTTGGTAGAGGTCGGGGGAGCGCAAACAGTGCTCTTTTCGGGCCTTGTGTCAGTGGCTGAACCCGTGCCTGTGGCCCCGCCGCTCTCTTTAGATTTACCTTGACAAAAAAACCGCCATCTATATACTGGGAAACTTTGAAAAAGGGGAGATCTTCCTTTGAAGATAGAGATAGATAAGGTGAAAAAGAAGCAGCTCGACCTCTCTGAGTCGGAGCCTGCGTCACACTTCCCGGCCCTGGTAGCGATGGAAAAAGCGGGCGAGTGTGTCTTCACCGCGCCGGTCAACGCAGCGGTCACCGCGATCTGGGAATACGATCACGTGAGGGCCGCCGGCAAGGTGGAGAGCGCGGTACGCCTCACCTGCTCCCGCTGCCTGACCGAGTACGATTATTCGGTCTCCTCGGACTTCACCATCTTCTACACCGAGAGCAAGGGTGAGGAGTTGGACGAGGAAGTCGAGCTTTCCGACGAAGAACTCATTTCGGCCACCTACAGCGGCGACGAGATCGACATGGATCCCGAAATCGCCGAGCAGGTGGCACTGGAAGTACCCTATAAACCGTTATGCAGCGAGTCGTGCCGCGGGCTTTGCCCCGAGTGCGGAGCTGACCTGAACGCCGGAGAATGCGGCTGCGATCGCGGCGAGATAAACCTGAAGATGGCCGCCCTGAAGAAGATCAAGATAGAAAAGTAAAAAGGAGAACATCATGGCTGTACCTAAGAAGAAGACCTCCAAGTCGCGCAAGAACATGAGGCGTGCACACGATTTCCTCACCGCTCCGACCGTTTCGACCTGCCCCCAGTGCAAGGCCCCGAAGCTGCCGCATTGCGTCTGCCCGTCCTGCGGCACCTACAAGGGACGTCAGGTGCTCAAGGCTGAAGAGCTCTAGGATTTCGTTTCACCTAAGCCGTGACTGTTCGGAATCCGCTCCCTAGGGGAAATATGAGAGTTGCTGTCGATGTAATGGGGGGCGACAACGCCCCTCATGTTGAAGTAGAAGGTGCGGTAGCCGCCGCCAGAGAGTTCGGCATCCCGGTAACTCTGGTCGGCGACGTTGAAAAGGTACAGGCCGAGCTGGCCCGCCACGACTGCAAGGGGCTGGACATCGAGCTTTGGCACGCCTCCGAGGTCGTGGGCATGCACGACTCCGCCTCCGACGCGGTGCGCAAGAAGAAGGACTCCTCCATCCGCGTCGCCTTCGAGCTGGTCAAGGGGGGCGAGGCCGTCGCCGTCGTCAGCGCGGGGAACTCGGGCGCCACCATGGCGGCCGGCATGTTCGTGCTGAAACGGATGAAGGGGATCGACCGCGCCGCGATCGCCCAACTCTTTCCCACCGTTACCGGTAAGACCCTCGTTCTCGATGTCGGCGGCAACGTCGACTGCAAGCCCATCCACCTGGTCCAGTTCGCCGTCATGGGCGAGGTGTACGCCAAGTTCGTCATGGGGGTGGACAAGCCCAGGGTTGGCCTGCTCTCCAACGGCGAGGAGGACAGCAAGGGGAACGAGCTCACCCGCGAAACCAGCGCACTCCTGCGCGAAAAGCCCATCAACTACATTGGTTACGTGGAAGGCCGTGACATCTTCAACGGCTCGGTCGATGTCGTCGTCTGTGACGGCTTCGTCGGCAACGTGGCGCTGAAACTGTCCGAGGGGCTGGCCGAGGCCGTGGGCAAGATGCTCAAGGCCGAGATCAAGAACAGCTTCCTGTCCCAGATCGGGTACCTCCTAAGCCGCAAGGCTTTCAACAATTTCAAGAAGACCGTAGACTACGCCGAGTACGGCGGCGCGCCTCTGCTTGGGATCAACGGCGTGGGGATGATCTGCCACGGCGGTTCGAATACCAAGGCGATCAAGAACGCGATCCGCTTTGCCCATGAATACGCACTCAAAGGGGTGAACAGCCGCATGGCTGAAAAGCTCAACGAGAGCTTCCCCGGTGAGGGTCGCGAGCGTGCCGGCCAGAACCCGGACGCCACAGAAAGGGTTGCTTCATGATTAGACCGAGAATCACCGGTACCGGTTCCGCCGTGCCGGAGAAAGTGCTGACCAATTTCGACCTGGAGAAGATGGTGGACACCACCGACGAGTGGATCGTCACCAGGACCGGTATCCGGGAACGCCGCATCGCCGCCGAGGGGGAGTACACCTCGACCTTCGCCACCGCCGCCGCCGAGCGGGCGCTGGCAGCCGCCGGAGTGACGGCGGAGGAAATCGATCTCATCGTGGTGGGAACGCTCACCCCTGACTTCCCGTTCCCCGCCACCGCCTGCATCGTGCAGCAGGCCCTCAAGGCCACCAACGCCTTCTGCTTCGACCTCTCCGCAGCCTGCTCCGGTTTCATCTACGCCCTCGCCACCGCGCAGAAGTTCATCATCTCGGGCCAGGTGAAGAAGGCCCTGGTGATTGGCGCCGAGGTCCTCTCCCGCATCGTCGACTGGAACGACCGCAACACCTGCCTGCTCTTTGGCGACGGCGCCGGCGCCGTGGTGCTCGAGGCGCAGGAAGGGGAGAACGGCATCCTCTCCACCCACATGCACAGCGACGGCAACTACTGGGACATCTTGTACCAGAAAGGCGCCGGCAGCCGCAACCCCGCCAGCCACAAGAACGTGGACGAGGGGCTGGTCTACCTGACCATGCAGGGCAACGAGGTGTTCAAGCTGGCCGTGCGCGCCATGGGCGAAGTGGCCATGGAGGCGCTCCAGGCCAACGGGCTCACCCCCGACGACGTAAAGCTGTTCATCCCGCACCAGGCCAACCAGAGGATCGTCGACTCCGTCGGCAAGCGTCTCGGCATCACCGGCGAGCGCGTCTTCGTCAACCTGGACCGCTACGGCAACACCTCGGCTGCGTCGATCCCGATCGCGCTGGACGAGGCGGTGCGCGCCGGGCGCCTCAAGGAAGGCGACCTGCTGCTGCTCGACGCCTTCGGCGGCGGCCTCACCTGGGGCTCCGCGCTGGTGCGCTGGTAGTTAACTAAGAAAAGAGGTTACCTATGCAATCCTATGCATTCATCTTCCCGGGGCAGGGTTCCCAGCACGCCGGGATGGGGAAGGATCTGGCGGATAACTTCAAGACCGCCAAGGCCGCCTTCGAGGAGGCCGACGACGCGCTCGGCTTCTCCCTTTCGAAACTCTGCTTCGAGGGGCCCGAGGAGGATCTGAAACTCACCGCGAACACCCAGCCGGCCATCCTGGCCGCCAGTGTCGCCGCGTTCCGGGTGCTTAGGGAGGAATCCCCGCTTACCCCCTCCTTCGTGGCCGGCCACTCGCTGGGCGAGTACTCGGCCCTGGTCGCCGCAGGCGCCCTCGACTTCGCCGACGCGCTCAGGACCGTGCGTGCCCGCGGCAGCTACATGCAGGACGCCGTCCCGGTCGGGGTAGGGGCCATGGCCGCCATCCTCGGCGCCGAGGCGGACGTGCTCAAGGATATCTGCGCCGAGGCGGCGCAGGGTGAGGTGGTTTCCCCGGCCAACTTCAACTCCCCCGGCCAGATCGTGGTCGCCGGCCACACCGGCGCCGTGAACCGCGCCATCGAGATCGCCAAGGCAAGGGGGTTCAGGAAGGCGATGCTCCTTCCGGTCTCCGCACCCTTCCATTGCGCGCTGATGAAGCCCGCCGCCGACCGGCTGGCCCAGACCCTCGAGGCGGTGCAGGTGAACGCGCTGACCGCACCGGTGGTCAGCAACGTCGAGGCGAAGCCCAACGCCGACGCGGCCCGCGTCAAGCCGCTCCTCGTGGAGCAGGTCTGCGCGCCGGTCCTTTGGGAGCAGATCATCCAGAACATCATCGCCGCCGGCGTCACCAACTTCGTCGAGATCGGCCCGGGCAAGGTCCTGGCCGGCCTGGTGAAGAGGATCGACAAGGAAGCGGCCTGTGTCAACGTGCAGGACGCCGCGGGCGTAAAAGCAATCACGGAGGTGGCGTAATGAGCCTGAACGGACAGGTAGCAGTCGTCACCGGTGCCTCGCGCGGCATCGGCCGGGCCATCGCCCTGAAACTCGCCGCCGAGGGCGCCGCCGTCGTGGTCACCGCCACCAGCGTTGAGGGCGCGGCCAAGACCGCCGACGAGATCGTCGCCGCGGGTGGCAAGGCCCTGGCGGTCAAGGTCGACGTCTCGGTGGTCGCCGAGGTGGAGAGCCTCTTCAAGCAGTCGGTGGAGGCCTTCGGCAAGGTCGACATCCTGGTCAACAACGCCGGCATCACCAAGGACGGCCTGCTCCTCAGGATGAAGGAAGAGGACTGGGACGCGGTGCTCGACGTGAACCTGAAGGGGTGCTTCAACTGCACCCGCGAGGCCGCCAAGCTCATGTCCAAGGCGCGTTCCGGCAGGATCGTCAACGTCTCCTCCGTCGTGGGCGAGATGGGAAACCCGGGCCAGGCCAACTACTGCGCCTCCAAGGCGGGCATGATCGGCCTCACCAAATCGGTGGCCAGGGAACTCGCCAAAAGAAACGTCACCGTCAACGCGGTTACCCCGGGCTTCATCGAGACCGACATGACCGCGGAGCTCTCCGAGAAGACCAGGGAATCCCTCCAGGAGCAGATTCCCATGGGGAGGCTGGGGAGCGCCGATGACATAGCGGGGGCCGTTCTCTTCCTCGTTTCCGACGCCTCGGCATACATCACCGGCCACGTTCTCTCGGTGAACGGCGGCATGTACATGTGAGTCCGGCAACGGCGTTGATTTTACTTTCAGCGCCAAAAATACCTTTTGCAAATTCTGCGATTCATGCTATGAAATAGCAGTCTTGGGCGCAACAAATCTAAAAACGTCTAACGTTACAATCAAATGGAGGTAATTGAATGGCTTCGATCGAGAAACGCATTAAAGAGATAGTCGCTGAGCAGCTTGGTGTTGACGAGGCTCAGGTGACCAACGAGTCCTCCTTCATGGACGACCTGGGCGCTGACTCCCTGGATACCGTGGAACTGGTGATGGCACTTGAGGAAGAGTTCGAAATCGAGATCTCCGACGAGGACGCCGAGAAGATCCAGTCGGTACAGGACGCAATCGACTACATCACTGATCACACCTAGTAGAGAGGGGGGAGTTATGCTTCCCCTTTTTCATGCCGCCTCCGGGCGGCCATGAGTCAACAGTACCTAAGGAGAGTTCAGAGTATGAGAAGAGTTGTTGTCACGGGGGTAGGCGTGGTCTCCCCGCTGGGGACCGGCAACGGCAAGAACTGGGACGCACTGGTGTCCGGCACGTCCGGTATCGCTCCCATTACCCGTTTCGATGCCTCCGACCTGCCGGTGAAGATCGCTGGCGAGGTTAAGGACTTCGTCGCTGAGGATTTCATCGACAAGAAAGAGATCAAGAAGATGGATCTCTTCATCCAGTACGCACTGGCCGCGGCGCACTTCGCAATGGAGGACTCCGGTCTGCAGATCACCGAGGAGAACGCCGAGCGCGTTGGCGTCCTCGTGGGTGCCGGCCTGGGCGGGCTTCCCGCCATCGAGCGTTACCACTCGGCGCTGCTGGAGGGGGGCTACAAGAAGGTATCCCCGTTCTTCATCCCGATGCTGATCATCAACCTCGCTCCGGGGCACATCTCCATCAAGTACGGCGCGAAGGGGCCCAACGTCTCCTCCGTTTCCGCCTGCGCCACCGGCACGCACTCCATCGGGGACGCCTACCACATGATCCAGCGCGGCGACGCCGACGCCATGATCGCGGGCGGCACCGAGTCCACCGTGACCCCCCTTGGTATCGGCGGCTTCGCCGTGATGAAGGCGCTCTCCACCAACAACGACAACCCGGCCGGCGCTTCCCGTCCGTTCGATCAGGGCAGGGACGGCTTCGTTCTCTCCGAGGGTGCCGGCATCGTGGTGCTTGAGGAGTACGAGGCTGCCAAGGCGCGCGGCGCCAAGATCTACGGTGAAATCGTGGGCTACGGCCTTTCCGGCGACGCCTACCACCTGACCTCCCCCGCCCCGGGCGGCGAGGGTGCTGCGCGCTGCATGAAGATGGCGCTGCGCACCGCTGGCCTCAACCCGGAGCAGGTCGATTACATCAACGCCCACGGCACCTCGACCCCGTTCGGGGACGTCGGCGAGACCACGGCGATCAAGACCGTCTTCGGCGACCACGCCTTCAAGCTGATGGTTTCCTCCACCAAGTCGATGACCGGCCACCTGCTCGGTGCCGCCGGCGGCGTCGAGGCCGTCTTCTCGCTGATGGCGATGCAGAACTCGGTGGTGCCTCCGACCATCAACTACAACGAGCCGGATCCCGAGTGCGACCTCGACTACGTGCCCAACACGGCGCGCGAGGCGAAGATCGAGTACGCCATGAGCAACTCCTTCGGCTTCGGCGGCACCAACGCGTCGCTGCTCTTCAAGAGGGTCTAGGCATGATAGTCCTTGGTAGCGACCACGGCGGCCTCGAACTGAAGAACGAGATCAAGAAACTGCTCGAGGAGCGCGGTCTTCCCTGCGAGGACCTCGGCACCCACAACGGCGATTCCGTCGACTACCCCGATTTCGGGATCGCGGTATCCCGTCGCGTCTCCGAAGGGAGCGCCGAGAAGGGGATCCTGGTCTGCGGCACCGGCATCGGCATGTCCATCGTCGCCAACAAGTTCCCCGGCATCCGCGCGGCCCTCGCCACCGACGTCTTCATGGCGACCATGGCCAAGGAGCACAACAACGCCAACATCCTGGTGCTGGGCGGTCGCGTGCTGGAGACCGAGAACGCGCGCGAGATGGTGGCGGCCTGGCTTGACACCGAGTTCGCCGCGGGCAGGCATCAGAAGCGGCTGGACAAGATCGCCGAAGTGGAGCGCGAGCTCAAGGGATGATGCACCACCCCCATAGCGAGCGAATCAGCAAAGCGGCACTGGAAAGACACACGATCTAAGTAAAGACGGGACTCCCAGAGTCCCGTTTTCTCATTTCAACAGCACTTTTTCACTAGGAGAGTCAGACATGTCAGTACTGGAAACATTCGACCCGGCAGTGGCGGAAGTCATCAGGCACGAGACTGAGCGCCAGGAGTACAACCTCGAACTGATCGCATCGGAGAACTTCGTCTCCCAGGCGGTGCTCGAGGCGCAGGGCTCGGTCCTTACCAACAAGTACGCCGAGGGGTATCCCGGCAAGCGTTACTACGGTGGCTGCCACGAGGTCGACAAGGTCGAGAACCTGGCCATCGAGCGCGCCAAGGAACTGTTCGGCGCCGACCATGTCAACGTCCAGCCGCACTCGGGTTCCCAGGCCAACATGGCGGTCTACTTCTCCGTGCTTAAGCCGGGCGATACCGTCCTGGGCATGAACCTCGCCCACGGCGGCCACCTGACCCACGGCTCGCCGGTCAACTTCTCCGGCAAGCTCTTCAACATCGTCCCCTACGGCGTCTCCAAGGAGACCCAGACCATCGACTACGAGGAGTGCGAGCGCCTCGCCGTCGAGCACAAGCCGAAGATGATCGTGGTGGGCGCCTCCGCGTACCCGCGCATCATCGACTTCGAGGCCTTCCGTCGCATCGCCGACAAGGTCGGCGCCGTGGTCATGGTGGACATGGCCCACATCGCCGGCCTCGTTGCCGCCGGCCTGCACCCGAGCCCGGTTCCCTACGCCGAGTTCGTGACCACCACCACCCACAAGACCCTGCGCGGACCGCGCGGCGGCATGATCATGTGCCGCGAGGACTGGGCCAAGACCCTCAACTCCAACATCTTCCCGGGGATCCAGGGCGGCCCGCTGATGCACGTCATCGCCGCCAAGGCCGTCGCCTTCAAAGAGGCGCTCTCCCCCGAGTTCAAGCAGTACCAGCAGCAGATCGTGAAGAACGCCCAGGCGCTCGCCGCCGGCCTCACCAGCCGCGGCTTCAAGCTCACCTCCGGCGGCACCGACAACCACCTGATGCTGGTCGACCTCTCCCAGACCGAGCTGACCGGCAAGGTGGCCGAGGAGGCGCTCGACCGCGCCGGCATCACCGTGAACAAAAACGGCATTCCCTTCGACACCCGCTCGCCGTTCATCACCTCCGGCATCCGCATCGGCACCCCGGCGGCCACCAGCCACGGCCTGAAAGAGGCAGAGATGGAGCAGGTGGCGGGCCTCATCGCCGAGGTCCTCGGCAACGTGGGCGACGAGGCCAAGCTGGCCGCGGTGAAGACCCAGGTGAACGCGCTGATGAAGCGTTTCCCGATGTACGCCGACCGCCTCAAGTAAGGGGCGGCCGATAACGCAGTAAATGAAAAGGGGACGATTTCATCGTCCCCTTTTTTTATTTGGTTCAGTTGCCAGGCAGTGTTGCCTGCCCCTGCCCACGAAGGGCGAGACATGGCGTGTACGGCCTGGCGGTCGACATTCCACCCTCCGAAATTGTCAGGTGAACCTTTGCAAACCCGGGACAGGGGGATTTGATCTTTGGCCCTTTCTCAGGTACAGTACCCGCCTCGGGAATTCGCTCCGACACCGCCAGCTTGGGGGATCCACCGCATGCTCTTCCATTACGATGAACCGCTCTTTCGCCCGCCTTCCGAGGCCGGCAGCCTCATCTTCCAGATCACCATCGGGTGCTCCCAGAACCGGTGCAAATTCTGCGGCATGTACAAGATGAAGCAGTTCCGGGTCCGGTCGCTGGACGAGGTTTTCGCCGAGATCAGGTCCATCCCGCCGCGCTACCGCCCCGGCGTGCGGCGCGTCTTTCTCGCCGACGGTGACGCCCTCGTCTATCCCCAGGTGGGGCTGGAGCGGATACTGGATGAGTTGAACGAGGTCTTCCCCTCCCTCACCCGCGTGGGCGCCTACGCCTCGCCCAACAGCCTGAACCTCAAGAGCGCGGAGGACCTCGCCGCCCTGCGGGCCAGGAAACTGCGCATCCTGTACTACGGGCTGGAAAGCGGTGACGCGGAGACCTTGCGGCTCGTCGACAAGGGATTCGAGCCGGACCAGATGCTGGAGCAGTGCAAAAAGGCCATGGCCGCCGGCATGAAACTCTCCGTAACCGCCATCCTCGGGCTGGCGGGGCGGAAACGCAGCGCCGAACACGCCGCGGCGACCGCTCGGTGGGTGACGGAGCTCTCGCCGGAATACTTCTCCCTGCTCACCATGTTCCAGCGTCACAACGACGATTTCCTGCAGCTGATTGAACCGCTGAGCCACGGGGAGATCCTGCTGGAAACCCGGACTCTTCTCGAACGGCTGGCGCCGCAGGGAACCATCCTGCGCTCAAACCACGTCTCCAATTTCCTCAGCCTGGCCGGAAGCTATCCGAAGGACCGGCAGCGTCTCATCGATACCGTGGACGCCGCCCTTGTCGAAGCAAAAAGGGACCCCCGCTGGTACGCGGAGATCCCTTGTTACCAAGAGGAATACTACTAGGTTCTATCTCGACACGCCGCAGAGCCTCAGTTCGCTCTCCAGCTTCTCGCGGGAGATGCCCAGTACCCGGCAGGCCTTCTCGCGGTCGCTCTGGTAGCGCTCCATGACCATCAGCAGGAGGGCCTTCTTCAGCGACGCCGAGAGCTTGTCCATGACGCCCTGCCCCTGGGCTGCCGCCAGGGTGGAAACCAGGGGTTCCAGGTTCTTCTGGAACAGTTCCGCGCTCTCGTTCACGGTGTGACGCACCGGCTCGGTCCGCTTGAGCCGCACCACGTTCCCCACGCACTGGTCCATGTTGTCCTGCACGAAGCGCAGGGTGTCCCAATGGCTGTCCACGGTCATGAAGCGCAGGTCGTCCTTGGTCCCTTCCGGCGCTCCCTTCTTCCTCAGGCGTACTTCCATGATGGTATAAGCGTAAGAGCCAGACCGTTCATTGGTGCTGCGATCTCTGTGTGCCATGATGTCCTCCCGGTAGTTGCCGTTTTCCTCTTCTTTTTCAACTGGCGTACCAAAAGTGGGCGGGAACCGTGCCATCGTCTAATATGCCGTAATTACACAGCATTTCCCCGCACTGGCGCTGTTGTGCAGGTGGGATCGCAGAGGGCCATTTGTGCTAAACCTGCACAAGGGACGAGCTCAGTTTCTGGATTCTTGTTTGATTTCAACGGCTTGCCCCTGTTGCGAACATTGAACAGCAGCCGGGGACTGCACAGACGCCGTTGTGCAAACCCTGCCGCCTGTTATAACGAGTGTTGTTTTTAATTCTCTCGCCCTGGCGCAGTGATCCCCGTAGCGGGGAGGTGACATCTGGAGCGACCTCTGTTGGTGCCGCTAGCTGGCCTGATCGCTGGCCTGGTCACCACTCACCTGTTCGATACCTTCCCACCGGCATGGTGCCTGGCAGCCTTGCTTGCCGTGGCTCTGGCCGCCTCCCTGATACGTCCGCGTTTCCCCTACCTTGTGGCGCTCGCGCTGCTGTTCTTTGCCTGGGGGCAGTTGTCGCTGCTGCCGTTTCTGAGGCCGCAGCCGGGACTGGAGCGTCTCGCCTCCGACAGTCCGGTGGTGATCGAGGGGGTGCTGGATTGCCGTCCGGAAGCCACGGCATCGGGAGGGAGCAAGGTCTATCTGCAGGTGGAGCGGGTGAGCGATGAAGGACGCGAACTGAGGGTTTCGGGGCGGCTGCTGGTCTATGTGAAAGAGGGACGCGCCGCACTGCGCACCGGCGACAGGGTGAGATTCACCTCCCGGATCCGGATGCCGCGCAACCTGGGGCTTCCCGGCGAGTCGGACTGGGTGCGCAGACTCGCCTACCAGCAGGTGCATGTTACCGCGTTCGTGCTGTCGGCGGAGGAGCTGGTGCTGCTGCGCGCGGGAGAGGGGTGGCTATGGCACATCGACCTGTTGGCGGAAAGGCTGGGGACCTTCATCATGACCGTGGAACCGGGCCCGGAGGGGGGAGTCCTGAAGGCGCTGCTCCTGGGGGACAGGGGGGACGTGCCGGAACCGTTGCAGGAGGCGTTCGCGCGCAGCGGCGTGAATCACATCCTGTCCATCTCGGGATTCCACGTCGGCATCGTGTTCCTCTCCCTGTGCCATCTCCTCTACTACCTGGCGCGGCGCTCGGAGTGGCTCGCCCTGCACCTCAAGCTGCGGCCGCTGGCGATGCTGGCGTCCCTCCCCATGGTGGTCCTTTACCTGTTCCTTTCCGGGCAGGCCCCCGCCACCTTGCGCAGCGTGCTGATGATCTGCGTGGTGGTGGCGGCCATGCAACTGAAACGTGAAGTGGACCCGGTGCACACCATCATGCTGGCGGCGTGCGCGATCCTGTTCACCGCACCCCAGACCCTCTTCGACGTCTCCTTCCAGCTCTCCTTCCTTGCCATCTGGGGACTGTCGGTCCTGACCCCTGACGTGGCCGCGCCCCGGAGCAAGGCAGGCAGAATCCTGCGATGGGGGCTCCTCCTCTTCATCGCGTCGGTGGCTGCCATACTGGCCACCTTGGTACAGGTCGCCTACTACTTTCAGCGCGTGTCGCTGGTCGGGGTGGTCGCCAACCTCCTGGTGGTGCCCCTGATGGGGTATGGTGCCGTCGTCCTCGGCTTCAGCGCGCTGGTTCTCAGTCGCCTGTGGGCCGCTCCCGCCACAGCGCTGCTGCATCTGGCCGCCCTCATGGTGCGCTGGTCGGATCGCATCGTCGAGCAGTTGTCGCGGGCGCCGGTGCTGACAGCATACGTCCCTGACCGCCTCGACCTCCTGCTGGCCTGCCTGGCGCTCTGCGCGATCACCTTCTTGAAGTGGAGGCCGGCGCGAGCGGTCGCAGCGTTAACGTTCCTGTTCGTTCTCGCGGTGCGTGCCGTGCCGGCCGTGCAGGCCGGAGATGGAACCATGCGCCTCTACTTTCTGAGCGTGGGGCAGGGGGATGCGGCGTTGGTGCGCCTGCCGGACGGCAAGTGGATGCTGGTCGACGGCGGCGGCAACGCGACAGATACCGATACCCGGGTGGGTGCGCGCCTGTTGCTCCCCGCCTTGCGGGACCTGTCGGTACGGCGTATCGACTACCTGGTGCTGTCCCACGGGCATCCCGACCATCTGCAGGGCGCGCTGTATCTCGCGGCGAATTTCGAGGTCGGCCAGTTCCTGGCTCATCCCCGAGCCCTGGCCGCCCCGGAACTGCAGCCGCTGAGATGGGTCCTCGCCGCACGAGCGGTTCCGGTGCGGGAACTTTGGGCCGACACCCCGCCTCTACAGCTGGGCGGCGCCCTGCTGCAACCGCTGTGGCCCGTCGCCGGGACGGCGGTGCCGGCTGACGCGAATGCCGCCTCTCTCGTGTTCAGCCTGGCGTACGGCATGAGCTCGGTGTTATTCACCGGTGACATCGGGGTGGCGCAAGAGCGGCAGCTTCTCGAGCGGGGAACATTGCAACCATGCAACGTGTTGAAGGTGGCGCATCATGGCAGCAAGCACTCCTCCAGCGACGAGTTCATGGAAGCCGTGCGGCCGGCGGCAGCCGTCATCTCCGCCGGATACCGGAACGCCTTTCATCTGCCGGCGCCCGCGACGGTCGCCACGCTGCGAAGGCACGGGGTGAGGCTCTATCGGACCGACCAGGAGGGGACCGTCGAGGCGGTCTGCAAAGCGGATGGCACTGTTTTATTATCGACTCCTTTTGGGCATTTTAATTGACACTCAAGAGTCGTATCTGCTAGTTTATGCTGGCATTGTCCCGAGAATACCCGACAATCCAGGAGATCCGTTGCATGGAGAGGATTCTTTTAGTCGAAGACGACAGCTTTTTCCGGGAGGTCTACACCGACCTGCTCAAGGAAGACGGCTATACCGTCGAGGTGGCCGCCTCCGGAGAAGAGGCGCTGGAAATGATCGGCAAGGGAGGGTACCACCTCGTCGTCACCGACCTGGTGATGCGCGACGTTTCGGGGCTCGACATCCTCTCCGAGGTGAAGAGGCTCGATCCCGCAACCGCGGTGATCATGGTCACCGGACACGCCAATGTCGAAACCGCCATCTACGCCCTTAAAAACGGCGCCACCGACTATCTCATCAAGCCCATCAACCAGGACGAGTTCCGCCACATCGTCGCACACTGCATGGAACAGCGCCGGCTCCTCGACGAGAACCTCGAGCTGAAGGGGCTCGTCAACCTGTTCCAGGTGAGCCAGAACATCGCCAACTGCCTCGAGCTGGAACGCATCTACTCGATGCTCACCGATGCGCTGGTGAAGGAAGTGGGCGTGAGCCGGGCGCTCGGTTATTTCAGCGACAACGGGCAACTCACGCTGCGCGAGTTGAAGGGGATCGAGGAACTGAGCGCGCACCTTTTGGGGCAGGCGGTGATCAGCGAGTGCGACCTTCGCGATGACGGCAGCGCCCACCTGGTGCTCCTGAGGAACTTCCTCCCGGAGGACTCAAGTTACGGCAGCGGCATCACCGAGGCCATGTGTCTCTACCTGCGGCAGAGGGCCGATCTGCAGGGCGTGATCATCCTGTTCAACGACCCCGGCGTCCTGCTCCCCAGGGACATCAACCGCAAGCACATCTCCTTCCTGCTCGACCAGGGCTCGCTGGCCCTGGACAATGCCGCACGCTACAACATCGCCAAGGATCTTCTCTACATAGACGAGCTGACCGGCCTGTACAACTACCGCTACCTCGACGTGGTGCTGGAGCGGGAACTGAAACGCTGCGAGCGCTATGGCTCCAACCTCGGCGTGCTGTTCCTCGATATCGACCTCTTCAAGTCGGTGAACGACAACTTCGGGCACCTGATCGGCAGCCGGGTGCTGCGGGAGGTCGGTTCACTGGTGAGAAAGAGCGTGCGCGATGTCGATGCGGTGATTCGCTACGGCGGCGACGAGTACACCATTGTGTTGGTGGAGACCGGCATGGACGGCGCGGCAATCGTCGCCGAGCGTATCCGGAAGACCATCGAGGCGCACACCTTCGCCAAGGCGGACGGTCTCGCCATCAAGCTCACCGTGAGCCTCGGTTACGCCTGCGCCCCCGACGACGCCACCACCAAGGCCGAACTGCTGGAGATGGCGGACCAGGCCATGTACCGCGGCAAGAGCGCCGGCAAGAACAGGGCGTTCCATGCCGAAAGGCTCGTCACCCCTCCCTGATCTGCGTGGTGACGACAACACGTTGCAACGGACCGGACAGTTGTCTACGCCGGTTTTTTTATTTTCAAAAATTCAACGCAAAGGCGCGGGGGCGCAAAGGCGCAAAGGTGAACCCAGTGTTTTAGGTTTGCTTTTCCCCAAGCTTCAGATTTTCTTTGCGCCTTAGCGGCTTTGCGACTTTGCGTTAAGTCGTTTAGGTTTTATTTCGTGAGTGAAGAGAGGGATTAACCGTGGCAATCACCGGCATTAAAGGTTTCAACGACATCCTCCCGGGCGAGGTCGAGAAGTGGCAGCACATCGAGGCCACCGCGCGCCGGGTTTTCGAACTTTACGGACTTTCCGAGATCAGGATCCCGATCCTCGAGAAGACCGAACTCTTCTGCCGCTCCATCGGCGACGCCACCGACATCGTCGAGAAGGAAATGTACTCCTTCGAGGACAAGGGTGGCAACAAGGTCACCATGAGGCCGGAAGGAACCGCGTCGGTGATGCGCGCCTACGTCGAGCACAAGATGCACGCCCTGGACCCGGTGGCGCGCCTGTACTACATGGGGCCGATGTTCCGCTACGAGCGCCCGCAGAAGGGGCGTTACCGCCAGTTCCACCAGATCGGCGCCGAGATCACCGGTGTGGCCGCCCCGACGGTCGACGCCCAGGTGCTCACCATGCTGACCCACTTCTTCCAGGAACTGGGGCTCACCGAGCCCTCGCTGCAGATCAATTCGCTGGGCTGCCCCTGCTGCCGTCCCGCCTACCGCGAAGCGCTCAAGAAGTTCCTGCTGGACCGGATCGACAAGCTCTGTGACGACTGCAAGCGCCGCTACGAAACCAACCCGCTGCGCGCGCTGGACTGCAAGTCCGCCGGTTGCCAGGAGGCGACCCAGGGGGCGCCCTCCATGCTCGACCACCTCTGTGCCGAGTGCGGCGACCACTTCGACAAGACCAGGAAACACCTGGAACTGGTCGGGACCCCCTACAGCATCAACCAGCGCATGGTGCGTGGCCTCGACTACTACACGAGAACCACCTTCGAGATGGTCACCACCATGCTGGGTGCGCAGAGCGCCGTCGCCGCCGGCGGTCGTTACGACGGTCTGATCTCCTCCATCGGCGGCCCGCAGATCCCCGGTATCGGCTTCGCCATGGGCGTCGAGCGCGTGGCGCTGCTTCTGGCCGAGAAGGATTTCTCCCGGCGTCCCGACCTCTTCATCGCCGCCCTTGGTGACGAGGCCCATGCCGAGGCCTTCCGCCTGATGAGCGCCCTGCAGCGCCTGGGCTTTGCCGTCGAGATCGACTACGAAGGCAAAAGCCTGAAGAGCCAGATGCGCCGCGCCGACAAGTTCAACTCCCGTTTCACCCTGATCATCGGCGGCGACGAGTTGGCTCGCGGCACCGCACCCTTGAAGAACATGGACGGCGGCACGCAGGTAGAAGCAGCCCTTGACGCGGCGAGCATCCAGGCTGCCATGACCGGCGGAGCGTAGAACTACCTAAAGCCCGCCAACTCTCCCCCTCTGGGAGAGGGTTGGGTGAGGGCGATGCGCCAAGAAAAGAAAAGGGGACAGGCTACTTTTCACATAAAGTAGCCTGTCCCCTTTTTGTCTGCCGGGTGTGGAGCTACGGCAGTTCGAAAACCAGCATCTCGCTCGCTTCCTTCCCCGTCAGGCGCAGCAGTTCTTCGTCGCTGACCGCCGCTCCGTCACCCGCCTCTAAAAGATGACCATTCAGGAGCACCTTGCCGCGCGCCACCTGCACCCAGGCGTACTGTCCCGCCGGGAGACGATGCACGATCTCGTCGCCGGTGTCCAGGAGCGCGGCGTACAGCCTGGCATCCTGGTTGATGGTGACGGACCCGTCCCGCCCATCCGGTGAGGCGATCAGCCGGAGGCTCCCCCGTTTCTCCTCATCGGAGAAGAACTTCTGCTCGTAGCTCGGGGTGATCCCGTTGCGCTTCGGCAGGATCCAGATCTGGAAAAAATGCAGCGGCTCCTCCTTGCTCTGGTTGAACTCGCTGTGAGTGATGCCGGTGCCGGCGCTCATGCGTTGCACGTCGCCGGGGCGTATCACCGAGCCCGTCCCCATGCTGTCGCGGTGCGCGAGCGCGCCTTCAAGCACGTAGGAGATGATCTCCATGTCCCGGTGCGGATGGGTGGGAAAGCCCACGCCCGGCTGCACCCGGTCCTCGTTGATGACCCGCAGGTTCCTGAAGCCCATGTGACGCGGGTCGTAATAATCTGCAAAGGAAAAGGTGTGGTAGGTGTTGAGCCAGCCGTGGTCGGCGTGGCCCCTGTCGTTTGCTCTTCTGATGGTGATCATGGCGTCCTCCTGCCTAAGTTTCGCGAATCGTTACAAAAGTAAAACGGTTTGACCTCGTATAACTTGATATTAAATTATATCCCCCCGGTTTGTCAACGGGGTGTCATACTTTGGCCTTTACATCGACAGCCGCCTAGTGCTAAAACTTCCCTTATTTTTATTATCATCAGCAACTGGAGCCCGCTGAGTCACGGCTCCTTTTGTCTTTTCAATTCAAACAGTTTGGTTTCTCGTTAAGGCCCTCGATTTATGGATGCACCAGCCAATTTCGTACACCTTCATCTGCACTCCCAGTACTCCCTGCTGGACGGCGCCATCCGTATCGGCGACTTGGTCAAGAAGGCCAAGGAATACCACATGCCCGCGGTGGCGGTTACCGACCACGGCAACATGTTCGGTTCTCTCGAATTCTTCCTGAAGGCGAAGGACAAGGGGATCAAGCCGATCCTTGGGTGCGAGGTCTACATCGCCCCCGGCTCCCGCCTGGACAAGAAGGCACCCACCGCCGCAGATCCGGTGACCAGTTACCATCTCATCCTGCTGGCCGAGAACATGACCGGTTTCAAGAACCTCTGTTACCTCACTTCCGCAGGTTACAAGGACGGCTTCTACCGCCGCCCCCGCATCGACAAGGAACTGCTGGAGAAGCACCGGGAAGGTCTCATCTGCCTCTCCGCCTGCCTGCAGGGCGAGGTCGCCTATCTCGCCGGCAGGAACAAGATGGACGAGGCCAAGGCCGCCGCCATCTGGTACGCGGACATGTTCCCGGAGAGCTACTACCTGGAGATCCAGGAGAACGGGCTCCCCGAGCAGACCATCGCCAACAGGCGCGTGATGGAGATCGCGCGCGAACTGAACCTGCCGCTGGTCGCCACCAACGACTGCCACTACCTCAACAAGGAAGACGCCAAGGCGCACGAGATCCTGCTCTGCATCCAGACCGGCAAGACCATGAGCGACCCGAGCCGGATGCGCTTCACCACCGAGGCCTTCTACGTGAAGAGTCCCGAGGAGATGGCGCGGGAGTTCCACTACTGCCCGGAGGCCCTGGAAAACACGGTCAAGATCGCCGAGCGCTGCCACTACGAGTTCGACTTCAAGACCTACCATTTCCCGGCTTACGAAGCGCCGCCGGGGGAGACTCTCGACCAGCAGCTTGAGCGCGAGTCCATCGAAGGCCTCAAGCTGCGCCTCGAAAAGATCAAGATCAAGTACCCGAACCTCACCCCGGAGCAGGAGCAGGCCTACCACGACCGCCTGCGCATCGAGCTGGACTGCATCAGGCACATGGGGTTCCCGGGCTACTTCCTGATCGTCGCGGACTTCATCAACTGGGCCAAGGACCACGGCATCCCGGTCGGGCCGGGCAGGGGCTCGGCGGCCGGTTCGCTGGTCGCCTACTGCATCAGGATCACCGACATCGATCCCATGCCGTACAACCTGCTTTTCGAGCGATTCCTCAACCCGGAACGTATCTCCATGCCGGATATCGACGTCGACTTCTGTCAGGACCGCCGTGAAGAGGTGATCCAGTACATGGTCGAGCGCTACGGCAGGGAGAAGGTGTGCCAGATCGCGGCGTTTGGTACCATGGCCGCCCGCGGCGTCATCCGTGACGTGGGGCGCGCGCTCGATCTCACCTTCGCCGACGTGGACAAGATCGCCAAGCTGGTCCCCGAGGTGCTCGGCATCACGCTGGACAAGGCGATCGAGCAGGAGCCCAAGATCAAGGAGCTGATGGCCGCCGATGCGAAGGTCAACGAGGTCATGACCGTCGCGCTGCGCCTGGAGGGGCTCGCCCGCCACATCTCGACCCACGCCGCGGGCCTCGTGGTCGCGCCCAGGCAGATGGAGGAGTTCTGCCCGGTCTACAAGGACCAGAAGACCGGCTCGCTGACCACCCAGTACTCGATGAAGTACGTGGAGAAGGTCGGCCTGGTGAAGTTCGACTTCCTCGGCCTCAAAAACCTCACGGTCATCGACAACGCCTGCAAGCACATCCGTAATGGCAAGGACCCCAACTTCGACATCACCCTTTTGACCGACGACGACCCGGAGACCTACAAGCTGCTGCAGGCCGGCAACACCACCGGCGTGTTCCAGCTCGAGTCCAGCGGCATGAAGGAGCTCCTGGTCAAGCTGAAGCCCTCCTGCTTCGAGGACATCATCGCGGTCTGCGCCCTGTACCGTCCGGGTCCGCTGGGCTCCGGCATGGTGGACGACTTCATCGAGAGAAAGCACGGCCGCAAGCAGACCGTTTACGACCTGCCGCAGCTGGAACCGGTCCTCAAGGACACCTACGGCGTCATCGTCTACCAGGAACAGGTCATGCAGATCGCCCGCTCGCTGGCCGGCTACTCGCTGGGCGGCGCGGACCTCCTGCGCCGCGCCATGGGTAAGAAGGACGCCGAGCAGATGGCGAAGGAGCGCTTGAAGTTCATGGAGGGGTCCGAGAAGCTGGGCCTTGATTCCAAGAAGTGCGCCGCCATCTTCGACCTCATGGCCAAGTTCGCCGAGTACGGCTTCAACAAGTCGCACTCCGCGGCCTACGCCCTGGTCGCCTACCAGACCGCGTACCTGAAGGCGCACTACCCGGTGGAGTTCATGGCCGCCCTCCTCACCGAGGACATGAGCAACACCGACAAGGTGATCAAGAGCATCGGCGACTGCCGCGAGATGGGCATCGAGGTGCTCCCGCCGGACATCAACGAGTCGCTGCGCTCCTTCCGGGTGCTGGATACCGCCATGCGCTTTGGCCTGGGTGCGGTCAAGAACGTGGGGGAGGGGGCCATCGAGGCGATCCTGGAGGCCCGCGGGGACCAGCCCTTCAAGGACATCTTCGACTTCTGCGAGCGGGTCGACCTGCGCCGCTGCAACAAGCGAGTCATCGAGGCGCTCATCAAAAGCGGGGCCTTCGACTGCACCAAGGCCAAGCGCGCCCAGCTCATGGCCGTCCTGGAAGACGCCGCCGCGCAGGGACAGCGCGTGCAGCAGGAGCGCGAGAGCGCCCAGGTGTCGCTGTTCGGCATGGCCGAGATCCAGCGCGGCTCCAACGGTACCGGCAACCGGCTTCCCGATATCCCCGAGTGGGACGAGAAGTACCGGCTCGGTTGCGAGAAGGAGGCCATCGGCTTCTTCATCACCGGCCATCCCCTGGACCGCTACGTGGCCGACATGCGCCGCTTCTCCACGGTGGACTGTTCTTCGATCAACGAGTCGAAAGACAAGAGCGAGGTGAAGATCTGCGGGGTTCCGGCGAGCCTCAAGGAGATCATGACCAAGAAGGGGGACCGGATGGGCTTCGTCACCCTGGAGGACCTGATCGGCTCACTGGAGGTGGTGGTCTTCTCCGACGTCTACGCGCGCTGCTCCGAGTTTCTCAAAGGGGACGACCCGGTGCACGTCACCGGCACGGTCGAGCACGGCGAGAAGGGGGCGAAGATCATGGCCACCGACATCGTGCTCCTGCGCGACCTGGTGGAGCGGGAGACGCGCAGGGTGAACTTCACCATAGACGCCAAGGAAGCCGATCCCGGGAAACTCAGCACTCTCAAAGAGATCATTTCCCGCTACCAGGGGATCTGTCGCAGCTTCCTGCACCTTGACATAGAGAACAGTTCGCGTGTCACCATCCGGCTTTCGGATGTATACAAAGTGGCGGCCAGCGAAGAATTAACAGTGGAAGTGAGTAACCTCTTCGGCTATAATGCCGTGTCCTTCGAGTAGCCTCAGGATGATTGTGGTTATTTTTATTTGAAAACAAGGAGATAGAGATATATGGCATTGCAGCAAAGCTATCTTGATTTTGAGAAGCCGCTGGCGGAACTGGATAAAAAGATCCAGGAACTGCTCGCATTTTCCACCCAGGGTGTCGATCTCTCCGCCGAGGTCGCCAAACTCGAGGTGAAAGCCGAGAAGATGCGCGAAGAGATGTTCGCCAACCTTTCCCGCTGGCAGACAGCCCAGGTGGCCCGCCATATCAACCGTCCCTTCACCCTCGACTACCTGAGCCTCATCTTCACCGAATTCGTCGAGTTGCACGGCGACCGTAACTTCGGCGACGACCACGCCATCGTGGGCGGACTGGCCAGGATCGACGGCGAGCCGGTCATGGTGATCGGCCACCAGAAAGGGCGCGACACCAAGGAGAAGGTCTTCCGCAACTTCGGCATGCCCAATCCGGAAGGGTATAGAAAGGCGCTGCGCCTGATGGAGATGGCCGAGCGCTTCAAGCTCCCCATCATCACCTTCGTCGACACCCCGGGCGCCTTCCCCGGCATCGGCGCCGAGGAGCGCGGTCAGGCCGAGGCGATCGCCAGGAACCTGAGGGAGATGTCCCGCCTTACCGTGCCCATCATCGTCGTCATCACCGGTGAGGGTGGCTCCGGTGGCGCGCTCGCCATCGCCGTGGGCGACCGGATCCTCATGCTGCAGCACTCCGTCTACGCCGTCATCTCCCCGGAAGGGTGCGCCGCGATCCTCTGGTCCGACGGGACCAAGGGAGCCCAGGCCGCCGAGGCGCTGAAGCTCACCGCCAGGGACATCAAGGACCTCGAGGTCATCGACGAGATCGTCCCCGAGCCGGCCGGCGGCGCGCACCGCGACCACGAGGCGATGGCCAAGAACCTGCACGAGGCGCTCTCCAGGAATCTGAAGGAGCTGAAAGCCATCGCCGCCGACGAATTGATCGAGCAGCGTTACCAGAAGTTCAGGAAGATGAGCCGCTTCGCCCAGTAACTGGGGCAAGATCGGAATAAAAACAGAAGGGGGCATGGCTGCAAGCCATGCCCCCTTTTTTCTATTGGGGTCCCACCGGCCCGGTATGGTTATGTAGCGTAGGACGGCCGTGGTGGCGGGTTCACGCCAACAGAGCCATGCAACCCTCTCACCAAGCCCGCAGTAATCCCATCTTTCTCTCTCCATTTTTTTGCCATCTGTCACCACTACTTTGCGTTTCTCAATTGGGCACTTCTAACCACAGAGCCTTTTTTTTGTATGGAACTTGCACGTTCAGTGATCTCGATCACTAACTAGGCAATATCAGTGGGAGTCGTATACGGTCTAGTATTAGAACCCGGCTAAACCGCGTGTCGTCGCCGTGAAATGACGTTGCGTTGACCGTTCGCCTATCACTATAGGTGACGTTGGCCTGTCAGCGATTCGGTTCCGGGCGCCGGATGAATCATAAGGTGCTGATTTAAGGTTTTTATTGTCTAGTCTTCTTGTCGGCGCAATTGTCTGCCCCACCCGCTTTTATGGCCGGATGGCTCGTCGGAGCTTTCGGCGTTTACTGGATTGTAATAATAAATTGCATATCACTAATTAGAAAAGGAGGTGAAGCGCGGGGGAATCTTGTGTTTCTGCGATTTGTGATTTTTTGTAGTTAAAAACAATTAAGAGGAGGACAGGTATGAGGAAGTTATTCTGGCTTTTCATGATGCTGCTGCTGACCGCGTGCGGTGGCGGAGGCGGAGGCGGTACCACTGCGGGCACCCCGACATCGGGTAAGGGCTCTCTCTCTCTCGAACTGGTACAATCGGGTGCCAAAGTTGCTAAGACTGTTGCGAACCTCCCCGTTTCGCACCCTGGTCGCGTGAGGGTCGTTCTTAACGAGAACACCACGCATTACAGGCAGGTTATTGACAAGGCTTACGGAGAAACTTTCGCCAATCTGGAGGTTCCGGTTGGCATCTACACTGTAGAGGCTATTTTTTATGAAAGCGGAACGCCGAACATTCTGACCGACTACGGTATCAGTGCAGGCGCAGTGACCGTAACTACTGCCGGCGGTTCCGCTGCAGTTACCCTGAATCCGGTCTCTGTCACTGTGACCCCGTCATTCACCGGGGCACAACTGTTCTCAGGGAGCCAGTACAATGTGGGCACCAGCGCTCTGGCTTCTGCTGGGTTACAGGATAGCTGGCGACTTTCCACCAGCACCTCTGCATTCACTGGGAGGCAGCACCTCGCTGCTCCGGCTGCGGCTACCCATACAGGATTGACGGCCCCGGCTATTGCGCAGAGCGGGAATCTGTATCTGCAGGGCGAGTTCTTCGTCAAAGCCACCCTCCTGGATTCAGGCGAATCAGCAAACAACTGGGCCTTCTATGCTGAAGCCGCAGTACCGTTAGCGCTGCCGACGGTTCCCATCACCATCAGTGTTCCTGCCAACGACGGTGTTAAGCCCGTGGTGAACTCTTTCAGCGTCCCGAGCACAAAAGTGGGTACGAACTCTGTCCCGGAAATAAGCATCCAGGCAACTGACAATGGTGGCATTAAGGAGTATGCCATTACATACTCTGAGGACCCTGCAGCAGCTGCGCCGGCACCGGTTGCGGCAGACTGGCAGCCCGCACCCTCATTTACCTATCCTGGTGTTATTAACACCACCGATAAGACGGTCTATCTGTTCGCCTGGGTAAGAGATTTTGGTAATCTTGAGTCTGATCAGGTGGTTGGCGTGACCAAGAAGGCAGTTGTCTTCAATGCCACCCCTGTTGTCACGAGTTTCACCACTCCGAACGTCACGGTGATGGATGGCAGCAAAGTAGCGTACACCATCGTTGGCAAGAGCTATGTCCCTGGGGCGCTGTACTGCAAAGTTACCACTTCAGCCACACCGCCAGCAGCTAGTGATATTACCCAAGCCATGAACGTTGACCCCGTCACCGGTGTGGTATCTTTTCCTGGGGAATTCGCGGCAGTTAGCCTCCCCCAAACCGCAGGCCTAAAGTACAATGTAAACCTCTACGCCTGGGTTAAAGATGCTAACGGAACTGTCTCCCCGTCGGTCGTACGTCCGGTCGTTGTCGATGACAGCCCGCAGATAACCGCTCTGGCCGCAACGGGGGCTACCTCCGGCAATGTTGCTACGATCACCAAGCTCACCGAAGTGCATGTCACTGGTAGAACCATTGTTGGGTATGCTCTGACCAACACCAACGTCAAGCCGCTGACGATTGCGGATAATGGCGCACCGGTTATGCCGCTCACCTATACGTTTACCAGCGGGATAACCTCCACCAACCCCACCAGCCGGGCTGTATATGTCTGGCTGAAAGACAGTGCAGGTGCCATTTCGTCTGTGAGGGGCGTTGCCGTAACTCTCAGCGCGCCCACAGTTACGCCGTAGCTACGTGTAGATGTGATTTGTTGTGGAAGAGGCGGGCGCGAGCCCGCCTCTTTTTTTGCACCCGGCGAAGCCGGGTGCGCATGTACAAGGGAATAAGCCGGTATGGCTGATTCAGGTTTTGGAAAGGAGAGTCCGGGCTGACTCTTATGGGAGGACCAACAGGGGAGGGGAGGCTTAGCCAATGATCAGAGATGCCGCGTGCAGCAGGATGCCGATCATGCCACCCACCAGGGTGCCGTTCATCCTGATGAACTGCAGGTCGGACCCGATGCTCAGTTCGATCTCGTTGATGAATTCCTCGTTCTCCCACTCCTTCACCGTCCCGGAGATGTGCTTCGCCAAGCCGCTTCTCAGGTCGCCGGCGTACCTTCTCACGATCCCTTCCAGGTGGTCGTTGATGGAATCACTCAACTCGCCGCTTTTGCAAAGGGTCTTGCCCAGCGCCACCGCGGCGTCGGCGATTTTATTGCGAATGTTGGAGTCGTCTCCATCCAGATCCCGCACCATCCAGTTTTTCAGGTCGCCCACGAGGCCCTTGGCATAGTCGGAGAGCTGCTGGTTGTTGACCAGTTCCTGCTTCAGTTCCGCCACCTTGGTCCGCATATTCTCGTCGTGCTTGAGCTTGCCGATGAAGTCCCCTACCACCCGGTCGAACTCGTGGCGCAGTTCGTGGGCCGGGTCCGCGTTGACCGCGTCGAGGAACCCGCTCACCTTACTGACGATCTTCTCGCCGGCGTTGCGGGAGAACTGGGGACGGTTGGGGATGAACTTGCTCAAAAGGGGATACTCCGCGTCCACCCAGTTATCCAGGGCCACCGCCACCTTCTCCTGCGATTCGGGTGTCGCCAGCCACGCCCCCAGACGTTTCAGCAACTCGTCAAGCACGACCTGGTGCCTGTTGTCCTGCCTCAGGCTGTCCAGAAAGTTCCCGGCCGAGGTCGCCGCGTCGAACCGGTCGATGCGATCGCCCAGGGCCGCGCTTACCACCTTGCTGACGCGCTCGTCCTCGAGGAACTCGATGGACTCGGCGATGACCCGGCTGATCCCCCTGGCCAACCCCTCGGCGTTGTCACGGCACATGAGGTATTCGCACAGGTGCCGCGCGGGATCGAAGGCGCGCATCCGCTCCACCAGCACCTCGGTGGCGAGAAACTTCTCCTGGATGAACCGCCCCATGTTGTCGGCGATGCTCTCCTTCTTCTCGGCGACGATGGCGGTGTGCGGGATGGGGAGTCCCAGCGGGTGTCGGAACAGGGCGACCACGGCGAACCAGTCGGCGAGAGCGCCCACCATGGCCGCCTCGGCGAAGGCCGCGATCCAGCCCCAGGCTCCGCTGCCGTGGTTTAGGCGTGCCACGATGAAAAGCAGCGCGGCGCCCACTAACAGGGCGCCGGCAACGGTCTTGTTCTTTTTCAGTGCTACTTGTCTGGTATCCATTTGCTTCTACTCCTTGTTTCCTGGCGTTGCTGTCGCCGATGGCGGCCCACCTTTTTATCAGGTTGCCGGAAACAAGGCAATAACCAGAATCGCACCGGTCTATATGGTGATGCCGCCGGCCGGTCCGGTAACCGGTACGTGCTCCGCGACTTGCGGCGGATGCATGGTCATGTCGAAGGTCACCAGTTCGTTGCCGCTGATCATGTGCAGACGCGAACCGTCCGCGCTGAAGGTCATGGGGCCGGGCGCACAGGTGCTGGTGAAGAACAGGCCGGTGCCGAGCGGGATGGACGAGACGTCATAGATGGCGTAATTCCCCTCGCCTCCGGCCGGTTCTGCGTATCCCATTACCAGCAGGCGCCCGTCCGGGCTCAGCGCGGAACCGTTCACCTCACCGCTTCCTACCGTCGACAGCAGGACCGGAGGGGTGGCGGCCGCGTCGAACACGTTGATGCCGCCCTGTCTAAAGCTTGCTATGGCAAAGGAACCTATCGGATTGATATAGATGAATTCGGGACTTTCGTTTTGTCCCTGCACCGTGGCGATCAGTAGCGGCGCGCTGCCGGTGATGTCGTAGACCGAGATGCTGTCGTTGATGGTGTCATCCTTCGGGCCGCCGGCCACGAAGAGTCGCTTGGCGTCCGGCGATATCGCCAGGCCGCGAAACAGCAGGCCGCGCACCGGGGTCGAATTTCTCAGAACCGGAGGGGTTACGGTGAGGTCGATGACCTTGATGCTCCCGGCGTCCATGGGGCCGCAGCTTACGAAAGCCCTCCTCTGTTCGGGGTCGACCGCGATAGCGAAAGGTTCCGCTCCCAGCGAGAGGGTGGCGATCACTTCCATCGGAGCGGTCGTTGTGTCTATGACGCTGACACTGTCCGATCCATGGTTGATGACATAGAGCCGTGTCTTGCTCCTGTTGGTCACCAGTTGTTCCGGTTGTATGCCGACCTTTATGGTTTCCACCTCTTTGGGTTTCTCCTTGCCGACGTCCATGACCCACACGCTGCCGCCTGTTTTCTGGGAGAAGTAAAGGTACTGCTGCCCGTTTCTTCTGTGGGGATTGGTCATGTGGATGCCTCCTTTTCCTGGGGATAGGTCGCAGCTCTTTGGCCGCCGCGCCTGATTGGAAACCAACCAAGGGTATCAAAGTACGATTAAAAAGCTATAACATCGAGCCGGTGGTAACCGGGCGGGCAAGGTGCTGGGCACCGGGACGGGTAAAAGCTTGCGGTTGCCACGGCACCATGTTATGACTAGCTTCGTTCAGAGAACCGGGTAGATCCGGGTAAGGAGAATAGATGCAGGAGCGTTTGCAGAAGATACTGTCGCAGGCCGGAGTCGCCTCACGCCGCGAGTCCGAAACCATCATCCTGGCGGGGAGGGTCGCCGTCAACGGCACCGTGGTCACCGAGCTCGGGACCAAGGCCGATCCCGATACCGACACCATCACCCTGGACGGCAAGCCGATCACGGTGACCGAGCAGCGGGTCTACCTGCTCCTTTACAAGCCGGTCGGCTACATGACCACCATGAAGGACCCGGAAGGGCGCCCCATCGTCACGGACCTGCTGAAGGGGATCAAGGAACGGGTCTATCCCGTCGGCCGCCTCGATTACAACACCGAGGGGTTGTTGCTGTTGACCAACGACGGCGCCTTCGCGAACATGCTGATGCACCCAAGCCACGAGGTGGACAAGGGATACCTGGTGCGGGTGAGCGGGCACGTGGCTCCTGAGCAGATCCGGAAGCTGTCCGAAGGGGTGAAGCTTGAGGACGGCATGACCGCGCCGGCCAAGGTGCTCCCGGTGAGTGAAAGCGAGAACAACTCCTGGATATCGATCACCATCCACGAGGGGCGCTACCGCCAGGTGCGGCGCATGTGCGAGGCCGTTGGCCTGAACGTCGTGCGGCTGAAGAGATCCCGCTATGACTTCCTCGAGATCGGCGACATGAAGCCCGGTGAGTTCAGGCACCTCGACGCCGTTGAGGTGGCGAAACTCAGGAGAAAGACGGTCCCCAGCGGCACCGGGCGCGGGCCCAGGAAGACCGGGGTGGTGGCGAGGAGAAAGAGCGCACCGCGCAGGTGAGTTTACCCCCCCCCACGCGGGACAGAAGAAAAGCCGCCTTCCGGGCGGCTTTTTTGATAGGTATATGAAAACTGCACGGCGGGTTCAGGCCGGGCATCCCTCCGCATCATCCTTTGGCGACTCCGGAAAGCCCGACCCGTCCCACGGGAAGCAGGAAATCATCATCACATTTTGGCCTACGCGCTCATCTGCTGTTTCTGCTTCGGCACGCGCGGCGTCTTCGCGGGCTTTTTTTCGGCACCACCTTTGGCGGCCAGCTTCGCCGCGCGCACGGCGCGTGCCTTCGCCAGGTTGTCCGCCAGTCCCTTCTCCTGCGCCATCCTCCTGCGCGCCTCGGAGAAGTTCTTGGCCGTCAGGGCCTGGTTGCTCGGGATACCGAACTGCTTGCGGTATTCGCCGGGTTTGATCCCGTGCACCTGGGCCAGGTGGCGTGCGAGGGTCTTCATGCCGCTCTTGCCGCAGAGCATGCAGCTCACCTGATCAGGCTGGAACGCCTTTTTCAGGGGAACGGCCGGTCCTTTGCCCTCGCCCCTTTCCACCCCCTCACCGGTTTCCACTTCGAGCTTCTGCAGGGCGCCGTGCACCTTCTGCAGTTCAAGAAGCAAATCTTCGCCTGACATCTCTGTAACCGAGGCATGTGAAGAGACTATGGTTGCCGTCAATTCGAGCAGTGATGATGCCATCGTTTCGCTCCTCCTTTTAGATTTTTAGAGTGCGTAAATTAGACGCTTATTATTAAACTACACACAGGTTTAAAATCAAGTGATAAATCACAAGTGTAAACAAAAAAGTTGACTGGCTTCACAAATTTCTGCTAGTTTCCAGCGCTGATTGCATGGCCGGAGCCGGTCACGAGACAATGAGGGGACTTAAGGCATGGGTAGAATTGTAATAGACGAAATGCGCTGCAAGGGTTGCGGTATCTGCACCATTGCTTGCCCGAAGAAGCTGATCAGGCTGTGCGAGAAGGTCAACATCCAGGGGTATGCACCGGCTGAGGCTCCCAATCAGGAGCAGTGCACCGGTTGCGCCCTCTGCGCCGAAATCTGTCCCGACGTCGCCATAACTGTCTTCAAGTAAACATCTTCGTTCACACTGAAAAAGTGTTGCCTGCTGATTGATCAACGGGCTCCGGCGCAACCGACCGGACCGTTGACGCCCGGGGTGTACCCCGGCCGGCAGGATCTGTGGGAGGGTCAATTGTCTAAACGGCTGTTTGTCAAGGGTAACGAGGCCGCCGCCATGGGCGCGGTCGAAGCCGGCTGCCGCTACTACTTCGGTTATCCCATCACCCCGCAAAGCGACATCCCGGAATACCTTTCGCGCGTACTGCCCGGGCTGAACGGCGAGTTCATCCAGGCCGAGAGCGAGATCGGCGCCATCAACATGCTCTTGGGCGCCTCCGCGACCGGCGCGCGCGCCATGACCTCCTCCTCGAGCCCCGGCATCTCCTTGAAGCAGGAGGGGATCTCCTACATGGCCGGAGCCGAGCTTCCCGGCGTCATCATCAACATCTCCCGTTCCGGTCCCGGGCTCGGCGGCATCGACGCCTCCCAGTCCGACTACTTCCAGTGCGTGAAAGGCGGCGGCCACGGCGGCTACCACATCCCGGTGCTCGCCCCCAACTCCGTGCAGGAGATGTACGACCTCACCATGCACGCCTTCGACCTGGCCGACCGGTACCGTACCCCGGTCATGCTCCTTGGTGATTCCGTCATCGGCCAGATGAAGGAGGCGCTCATCCCCAACCCGCGCCCGGCGACCGAGCTCCCGGCCAAGGGGTGGGAGGTGCGCGGCAAGGGGGGCGCGGAACAGCGCGTGGTCAAGTCCCTGTTCCTGGGCGACGGCGAGCTGGAGGCCCACAACTGGCACCTGCACGCCAAGTACCAGGTGATGAAGGAAAAGGAGTGCATCTCGGAGGAGTATGAGACCGCCGATGCCTGCCTCATCGTCGCCGGTTTCGGGTCCGTCTCCCGGATCGCGCACACGGCCGTGACCATGGCGCGGGCGGAGGGGATGAAGGTGGGGCTGTTCCGCCCGGTCACCCTGTTCCCGTTCCCGGAAAAGGCGCTGGCGCAGGCCGCGGGACGGGCCGGCAAGGTGCTGGTCGTCGAACTCAACACCGGACAGATGGTCGAGGACGTCCGTCTCAGCGTAGGCGCCGCCGCGCAGGTCTCCTTCTACGGCAGGCCGCCGGGTGCGGGCTCGCTCCCGTCACCGGAGGAACTGCTCGAAGTGATCAGGAAGAACTACGACGAGTCGGCGCGCTAGGCCGGGAGAGGGGTTGATCCATATGCAACAGGTTTTCCAAAGACCGAAGAGTTTGAAGGACGTGCAGACCCATTTCTGCCCCGGCTGCCACCACGGCACCATCCACCGTCTGGTGGCGGATGCCATGGACCTTTACGGGGTGCAGGACCGGACCATCGGCGTGGCGTCGGTTGGCTGCTCCGTCTTCCTGTACGGCTATTTCGATATCGACGTCGTCGAGGCTCCCCACGGCAGGGCGCCCGCCGTTGCCACCGGGGTAAAGCGCGCCCGGCCCGACAGCTTCGTCTTCACCTACCAGGGTGACGGCGACCTGGCCGCCATCGGCACCGCCGAGATCATCCATGCCGCCAACCGTGGCGAGGACATCACCGTCGTCTTCGTGAACAACACCACCTACGGCATGACCGGCGGCCAGATGGCACCGACCACGCTGGTGGGGCAGAAGACCTCCACCTCCCCCTATGGCAGGGACAAGTCCAAGGACGGCTCCCCCATCAGGATGGCGGAGCTTTTGGCGCAGCTGGGCGGCGTCGCCTACTCCGCGCGGGTGGCCGTCGATTCGCCCAAGCACGTCCTGGAGGCGAAGAAGGTGATCCGCGAGGCCTTCGGCTACCAGGCCCAGGGCAAGGGATTCTCCTTCGTCGAGGTCCTCTCCGCCTGTCCCACCAACTGGGGCATGAATCCGCTGAAGGCCAACGCCAGGGTAGGCGAGGAGATGATTCCCTACTTCCCGCTGGGTGTGTTCAAGAAGGAAGAGGCGTAGCGAGGTCGGTCAACTTAGAACGTAGAACGTAGAACACAGAACATGTTCTGATGTTTTCGGAGGCGCGCTGATGCGTAAAGATGTCTTGATAGCAGGGTTCGGTGGCCAGGGTGTCCTTCTGGCGGGGAACCTGCTTTCCTATGCGGCGATAGATGAAGGAAAGAACGTCAGCTACTTCCCTGCCTACGGGGTTGAAAAGCGCGGCGGCTCCGCCACCTGCACGGTGGTGATCGCCGACGGCGCGGTCGGCTCCCCGGTGGTCGGGCAGCCCTCGGTGCTGGTGGTGCTGAACCAGGCCTCCCTGGACCGCTTCGGCGCCCGGGTCCGTCCGGGCGGCATCCTCATCGTCAACTCCTCGCTGGTCGACGTCTCGGCCCTGAACCGCGACGATATCGAGATCGTATCGGTCCCCATGAACGAGATCGCGACCGAACTGGGCGACCCCAGGATGGTGAACATGGTCGCGGTCGGCGCCTACGTCGCCCTCACCGGCGCCGTCCAGCTCCCGTCCCTGGCCTCGGCGCTGTCCCAGGCGCTCCCCGAGCGCAACCACAGGTTCATCCCCGCCAACGTCAAGGCGATTGAAACAGGGGCGCAGGCGGCACGGCCGAAAAAAGAAGCTTGACTTTGCCGACACAGATCTGCTATTAAACTGGTCTCTCGCGATGGGGTATCGCCAAGCGGTAAGGCAACGGACTCTGACTCCGTCATCCAAGGTTCGAATCCTTGTACCCCAGCCATACCATCCACAGCTTCATTGCAAGCTGCTACATAGTCAGGTCCCATCGTCTAGTGGTTAGGACACCGGCCTTTCACGTCGGTAACAGGGGTTCAAGTCCCCTTGGGATCACCACCTTTAAAACAGCGCCAGAAGCAGGGCGCTGTTTTTTTTTAAGCTGTGCCCGCGGACCAGGCTGCCGTCGTGTCGGCCGTCGCCGTGCCTCCTAAAAAGTTGCTCTAACTGAGATGAAACACAGGACGGAGAAAGTCGATGACAAAGACAGTGGCCGTTGCAGTAAGGACCTCGCCGGCGCGGCGGTACCCAGCGCGCGAAAACTCCAACCGTTTCCCGCTCCCCTGGCTTCCCGCCCTGTTCCTGTTTCTGATCGCCCTGTGCTGCGCGCTCCCGGCGCCGCTCCTGGCCGCCGAGAACGTCTTCACCAGCGTGAGCGCCATCAAGGAAGAGGCGGGGCGCTTCGCGGGCGAGGGGAAACTGTTCCTGAAGGGGCCGGTCGATCCCTACCTCACCGGGACCGTGGTGACCGCGGGGCTCTTCGGTCTTACCTATCTCTTTGACGAGCAGATCAGGGACGAGTTCGCCGGTTCGCACCACGGGGTGATGCGGGGAATCACCGATGCCGGCAACGCGGTGAGCAACCCGCTGCTCCATCTCGGTGTCGCCGCCGCCTTCTACGGCGCCGGCGCCGTTACCGACCAGGCCAAGGTGATGCAACTGGGCGAGGAGATGGGGGAGGCCCTGCTGCTTGCCGACGGCGCCACCTTCGTGCTCAAAGGGGTCATCGGGCGGGGACGCCCGTACCAGGTCGACAGCAATTCGAGCTACCGTCCCTTCCAGTTCAAGGACGGCTACGATTCCCTTCCCTCGATGCACACCGCCAGTTCCTTCGCCCTGGCCCATGTCGTCGCCGCCAAGACCGACAGTTTCTACGGCAAGGCCGCCTGCTACGCGGCCGCGAGCCTGGCCGGTTTCTCGCGGGTGTACCAGACCAAGCACTGGGCGAGCGACGTGGTTTTGGGCGCGGCCATCGGAGAGTTGGCCGGCGCCGCCGTCACCAGGTACCGTTCCGCCCCCGCCGGCAGCGTCACCGTGGCGCCCATGGCCATCGACGGGGCTCCCGCGCTGGCGCTGTTGGGCAGATTCTAAGACGCCGCAATCTATTTGAAATAAGGAGCTTCGCATGCTGAAGGCAGTCATCTTCGATTTCGACGGGATCATCGTGGATACCGAGCCGTTGCACTACAAGGCGTTCCAGGAACTGCTGGTGCCGCTGGGCCTCGGTTATTCCTGGGAGGAATACCTCGATCTCTACATCGGCTTCGACGACCGTGACGCCTTCCGCGAAGCCTTCCGGGTGCACGGCCGGGCGCTTGCCGACCAGGAACTGAAAGAGCTGATCACGGGGAAGGCCGAGGCGTTTCTGCGGATCGTGTCGGGTGGTGTCGCGCCGTACACAGGCGTGGTAGAGCTGATCCGCGCAATCTCCGGCAACCTCCCGCTCGCCCTTTGCAGCGGCGCCCTCAAAAGCGACATCGAGCCGATCCTGGCCCAGCTTGGCCTGACCGATGCCTTCGACGTCAAGGTGACCGCCGACGAGGTCGCGGCGAGCAAGCCCGATCCGGAAAGCTACCGCCTCGCCGTGCAGCGGCTCCAGGAGCGCTTCCCGGGCAAGGTCGAGGCCTCGGGTACCATCGCCGTCGAGGACACCCCTGCCGGCATCGCCTCGGCGACCGGCGCGGGGCTGAAGGTGCTCGCGGTGACGAACAGCTACCCCGAAGAACGCCTGACCGGCGCCTGCCGCGTGGTCAATTCCCTCTCCGGCGTCGACCTCGAGGGGCTGCGTCTGCTCGTCTGAGCCCATGCTGAAGCCGGCCGTCATCGACACCATACTCCCGGAACTGCTCGCGGAGCTGCACAAGGGGAATGTCGCCGTGCTGCAGGCGCCTCCCGGGGCGGGCAAGACCACCCGGGTGCCGCTGGCCCTGCTCGCCGCGCCCCTTCTCGAGGGCGGTCGCATCATCATGCTGGAGCCGCGCCGCCTGGCCGCGGTGAACGCCGCCCGCTACATGGCCCAGTGCCTGGGCGAGGAGGTGGGAAAAACGGTCGGCTACAGCATCCGCTTCGAGCGCAAGGTCTCCAAGGCGACCCGCGTCGAAGTGGTGACCGAGGGGATCCTGGCCCGCCGGCTGCAAAGCGATCCGCTGCTCGAAGGGGTGGCGGCGGTGATCTTCGACGAGTTCCACGAACGCAGCCTCACCTGCGATCTCTCCCTCGCCCTCTGTCGTGACGTCCAGCTCGGGCTACGCGAGGACCTGCGCCTGCTGGTCATGTCGGCTACGCTCGACGCGGAGCCGGTAGCAAGGCTCCTTGGCGGCGCGCCCCTCATCACCAGCGAGGGTCGCCAGTTCCCGGTCGACGTTCGGTATCTGAAGACCGAGCCGGCGACGAGGCTCGCCGAGACCGCCTGCGCCGGGGTCATGAGGGCGCTTGCCGAGACCGAGGGGGACGTCCTGGTCTTCCTGCCGGGCGCGGGAGATATCAGGCGCTGCGAGAGCATCCTCCAGGGGCAGGTCGGCTCCCGGGTGATGATCGCGGTCCTGTACGGGGATCTCCCCTTCGCGGCGCAGGAGCGGGCCATCCTCCCGGGGGATCGCCGCAAGGTGGTGCTCGCCACCAACATCGCCGAGACCAGCCTCACCATCGAGGGGGTGCGCGTGGTGGTCGATACCGGCTATTCCCGCCAACTCCGTTACGATCCCTCTACCGGCCTGAACCGCCTGGTGACCATGCGCATCTCGGCGGCTTCGGCCCAGCAACGCGCCGGCCGCGCCGGCAGGGTCGCCCCCGGCGTCTGTTACCGTCTCTGGACCGAGCACACCCAGGGCGCCCTCCTTCCCTTCACTCCCCCCGAGATCAAGGTTTCCGACCTCGCTCCGCTGGCGCTCGACCTTGCGCAGTGGGGTGTTGCCGATCCCGCTTCGCTGAGCTTTCTCGACGCCCCCCCCGCCGCCCATCTCGCCGAAGGCCGTGCCCTCTTGCGCGCCCTGGGGGCGCTCGACGGCCGCGGCACCCTCACCGACCTCGGCGCCAGGATGGCGGCGCTCCCCATGCACCCGCGCCTTGCCGCCATGCTGGTGGGATCCCTCGCCGCGGGGCACGCGCCGCTTGCCTGCACGCTCGCCGCCATCCTCTCGGAACGCGACCTCCTGCCGCGCGGCAGCGGCAGCATCACTGAAAGCGACCTGCTGGATCGCCTGGACGCGCTTCGCGAGCGCCGCGACCCGCAGGGGACGCGCACGGTCGAGCGGCTGGCCGCCTACTTCCGCGGCGCCCTCGGCGTGCCGGACGCCCCGCCGCATGCCGATGCGGCCACCGTGGGGCGACTGCTCCTGATGGCCTACCCGGACCGCGTCGCGCGCGAGAGGAGCCCCGGTTCCGGGCGCTACCTGATGTCCAACGGCACCGGCGCCAAACTGTCCCAGCGCTGCAACCTGAGGGCGCAGCCGTTCCTGGTCGCGGTCGAGGTCGAGGGTGGGGCGGGCGAGGCGGACATCCACGTGGCGAGCGCGGTCTCCCTGGAGGCGGTGCGCTCCGGCTGCGCGGGCGCCATCACGCGCGAGCGCAGGGTGTTCTGGGACGAGCGCGAGGGGAGGGTGGTCGCGCGTGACGAGGAGCGGCTCGGTGCGGTGGTGCTTTCCGAGCGGGCGGCGGTCCCCGAGAAGGAAGAGGTGGGAGCGGCGCTTTTGCAGGGGATACTGTCCGGGACGGGCATCCGCGGGCTCAACTGGAGCGAGGCGGCCGCGCAGTACCGGAACCGGGTGCGTTTCCTGGCGCGGGTGCTTCCCGAGGAGGAGCTGCCGGACCTCTCCGACCAGGCGCTCACCGAAAGCGTCGGCACGTGGCTCCTCCCCTACCTGCAGGGGGTGCGGAGTCTGGCCCAGGTGGCCAAGGTCGACCTCCTGCAGCCGTTGAAGTCGCTGCTCGATTACCGGCGGCAGCAGCTCGTGGAACGGGAGGCCCCCACGCACCTGCAGGTCCCCAGCGGGTCCCGTGTCGCGCTGGAGTACCCGGCGGAGGGGGAACCTTTTCTGGCGGTGAAACTTCAGGAGATGTTCGGTTTGGCCGAGACGCCGAGGCTGGCGCGGGGGAGGGTGCCGGTCCTGATCCACCTGCTTTCGCCGGCGCGGCGCCCCATCCAGGTCACCGCGGACCTGAAGAGTTTCTGGAACGGGGCCTACCGTGAAGTGTGCAAGGAGTTGAAAGGTCGCTACCCGAGGCATCCCTGGCCTGACGACCCCTGGAACGCACCGGCGACGAGACAGGTGAAGAAGAGGATGTAACTACCCGTGTGATCTCCCTCTCCTTCCGGGAGAGGGTGCCCGAAGGGCGGGTGAGGACGTTGCCGCGAAGTGAGGAATCGGCATCTGCCGGCGCCCTCACCCTGGCCCTCTCCCGGGGGAGAGGGGACGAAGAGGACTTCGCTTGCCGGTTCAATTGATGTTGGTAAAGACCAGTGACCCGTCCTTGTGCAGGTAGCTTCTGATGCTGCCGGTCACCTCGGGGATGCCGGCGCCGTTATCGAGGTAGTTGCGCGTCACGTTGACGCCGTTTTTCCAGAGTTCGAAATGGACGTGGGGTCCGGTCGATCTGCCGGTCGATCCTGACAGCGCCACGGTCTGCCCCGCCTCCACCTGATCCCCCACCTTGACCTCGAGCTGGGAGTTGTGGCCGTACATGGAAACCATGCCGTCGGGATGTTGTATGGTCACCAGGTTCCCGTAGCCGCCATGCGCCGCGCTCTCTACCACCCTGCCCGCCGCGATAGCCTTCACCCTGGTGCCGGTCGGTACCGCGATGTCGACACCGTTGTGATGCCTCATCCCGCCGTCGATCGGGTCGTGCCGGATGCCGTACCCGGAGGTGATCACCCCCTGAACGGGAAGTTTTGCGTCCATCCCGGATAGATCCGGCACCTCGCTGCTCGAAGGGTGCTGCGCCTTCGGGCCAGGCTTCGCTTTCTTCGCTTCGCGCAGCACCCGGACCGCGCCGCCGTTGGTAGGGGTGTTGGTGAAGACCTCCACGCCGTTCTCGTCGGTGTAGCGGAAGAAGTCGGCCCGCGCCGGCGTGACCAGGAGCGCGCAAAAGAGCGCCGCAGGCAGGATTGTACCCGCCAGCCGTGATGTTCCCTTCCACCGTAGTGCGATTGCCTCTTTCTTCACCGTTAATCCCTCGCCCGAACTCGGGGCGCCTGATCCCGCGCTTGCAGCAGCCGGTACTATAGTACGACAGTCGCCGCTTGGCAAGTGGCGACTGGGGCGGCGGTGCGCCGCTCATTGCCTGACAGGCGCCGCTCCCCGAACTGTCAGGGGGGTGGGTAAAGATTAATCAGGTGGGGGGCGGAGTGGGCACTTCTCTTGCTAGATGTACGGGGTCTGTTCGTAGTCAAGTTGTAAATCCTTGGAATTTCGAAAACGCAGATAAGCATGATGCTTATTTTTTAGACACTGCTGCACAAAAAGGAGGCTGTACCGTGGAGATGTTCGGACAAAACGTATTCAACCAGTCTGTAATGAGAGAGAAGCTGCCCAAAGCTGTTTTCAAGAACCTCAAGAAAACCATCGACGAAGGTCTGCCGCTGGATCCCTCCATCGCAGATGTTGTCGCATCGGCGATGAAAGAGTGGGCCGTTGAAAGAGGCGCGACGCACTTCACTCACTGGTTCCAGCCGATGACCGGCATCACCGCGGAAAAGCATGACGCGTTCCTTTCTCCCAACGAAAACGGCGCACTGTTGGAGTTCTCCGGCAAGGAACTGGTCAAGGGCGAGCCGGACGCCTCCTCTTTCCCCAGCGGTGGCCTGAGGGCGACCTTCGAAGCCAGGGGGTATACCGCCTGGGACTGCACCTCGCCCGCCTTCCTGAGGGAAGAGGCCGACGTCATCACTCTCTGCATCCCTACCGCCTTCTGCTCCTACACCGGCGAGGCCCTGGACAAGAAGGTTCCGCTGCTTCGTTCCATGGAAGCCCTCTCCACGCAGGCCGTGCGCGTTCTCAAGCTGTTCGGCAACAACGACGTCACCAGGGTTACCTCGACCGTCGGCGCCGAGCAGGAATACTTCCTGGTCGACAAGTCCTTCTACCTGCAAAGGCCCGACCTGATGATGGCTGGCAGAACCCTTTTCGGCGCCATGTCCTCCAAGGGGCAGGAGCTGGAAGACCACTACTTCGGCAGCATCAAGGAAAGGGTGCTGTCGTACATGAAGGAAGTGAACGAGGAGCTGTGGAAGCTCGGCGTCACCGCCAAGACCCAGCACAACGAAGTGGCACCGGGACAGTTCGAAATCGCTCCGATTTTTGAAAACACCAACATCGCCACCGACCACAACCAAATGGTCATGGAAGTTCTCAAGCGCGTCGCCCTCAGGCACGACATGGTCTGCCTGCTGCACGAGAAGCCGTTTGCCGGCGTCAACGGCTCCGGCAAGCACAACAACTGGTCCATGAGCTCCAACGACGGCCAGAACCTGCTCGAGCCGGGTCACACTCCGCACGAGAACGCCCAGTTCCTGACCTTCCTCATGGCGACCATCAAGGCTGTCGATACCTACGCCGGTCTCCTGCGCTGCTCCTGCGCCAACGCCGGCAACGAGTATCGACTGGGCGCCAACGAAGCACCTCCGGCGATCATTTCGGTCTTCCTCGGCGAGCAGCTTGCCGACATCATCGACCAGATCGTTGCGGGCGTAGCGAAATCGTCCTCCATGAGCGGTCACATGGACATCGGCGTAAATACGCTTCCTTCGCTCCCCAAGGACGCCACCGACAGGAACAGGACCTCGCCGTTCGCCTTTACCGGCAACAAGTTCGAATTCAGGATGCTCGGTTCCTCCTTCTCCATCTCCGGCCCCAACATCATCATCAATACCATCATCGCCCAGGCGCTGAAGGAATTCGCCGACGTGCTGGAGAAATCCACCAACTTCGACGCCGACCTCGACCTGCTGCTGCAGGAAACCGCAAAGAAACACCAGCGCGTGATCTTCAACGGCAACAACTACTCCGACGAGTGGGTCCAGGAAGCTGCCAAGCGCGGCCTGCCCAACATCCCGAGCACTCCCGACGCGCTCAAGGAGCTGATCTCCAAGGAAGCGCAGGAGGTGTTCGCCGCTCATAACGTCTTCAGTGAGAAGGAACTGCATGCTCGTTACGAAATCATGGTCGAGCAGTACGTGAAGACCCTGAACATCGAAGCGCTGACCATGATCGACATGGCCAACCACAGCATCATCCCTACCGCCATCGAGTATGCGACCACGGTGGCATCCTCCATCAATGCGGTGACCGCGGTATCCGGCAAGCTGGACGTCTCCACGCAGAAGGAACTGCTGGAAGAGCTCAGCGACAAACTGGCCGCGATGAGCGCCAATACCAAGGCGCTGGAGAAGGCGCTCGAAGACGCTCTGAATATCGCCGATGCCGATAATCAGGCCGCCGCCTTCAGGGAAAGCGTCTTCACCAAGATGCTCGAGCTGCGTGCCACTGGTGATGCCTTGGAGAAGATCATTGCCGCCAAGTACTGGCCGCTGCCGACCTACAGGGAAATGCTTTTCGTCCTGTAATCTCCGGGCATCCTAACTTGCCAACCAATAGGAGCCCCAGGTGGGGCTCCTATTTTAGCTTCGCCACGGTCGGGCACGCTCTTAGGACGGAGTTAATAAATATCCGATTAATAAGTTCATGGCTTCGCCGGACATATCGCGGGCACGGCCTGCCTAACTTTTGGGCAACGGCCTTGCCGCGGTCGATATCGCAGGCGTGCCGGTTCGGCTAAGTTGCCGGAATGAGTAGCAGGTGCCGAGCCTGCCGGTGATTGGCCGAGGTCTTGCAGACGGGTTACCAACCAACGGCCCGCGGTTTATTAAACCTTGCAATTCCATAGCAAGATATCTATAATTCGCGGCGCACTGAACAACAAGCGGAGGATAACTGCCTTGAAAAAAGTCGAAGCAATCATAAAACCTTTCAAGCTTGATGAAGTGAAAGAAGCACTCAACGAGATCGGCATCCAGGGCATCACCATCGGTGAGGTGAAGGGTTTCGGTCGTCAAAAAGGGCACACCGAGCTTTACCGTGGCGCCGAGTACGTGGTCGACTTCATCCCGAAGATCAAGATGGAAATCATCGTGGCTGACGACGTCGTCGGCAAGGTTGTCGACGCCATCGAGCAGGCAGCGAAAACCGGCCGCATCGGCGACGGCAAGATCTTTGTCACCCCCGTAGAAGAAGTAGTCCGGATCAGGACCGGTGAGAGGGGCGAGGACGCTCTCTAATTGGCTGATTCTTTACTTAATTTGAAAGGAGACAGTAGATGACACCAAAACAAGTAGTGGAGTTCGCCAAAGAAAACGGCGTGCTGATGGTCGACTTCAAATTCATGGACTTTGTCGGTATCTGGCAGCACTTCACCGTGCCGATGAGCGAGTTCGGCGAGGACACGTTCGAGGAAGGCCAGGGTTTTGACGGCTCCTCCATCCGCGGCTGGCAGCCCATTCACGCTTCTGACATGATCATCCTCCCGGATCCGACCACCGCGAAAATGGATCCGTTCACCGCAGTGCCGACCCTCTCCCTGATCTGTGACATCTTCGACCCGATCACCAAGGAAAGCTACTCCCGCGACCCGCGTAACATCGCCAAGAAGGCCGAGAGCTACCTGAAGTCCACCGGCCTCGCCGACACCGCGTACTTCGGACCCGAAGCGGAATTCTTCATCTTCGACGACGTCCGTTACGACTCCAACGCCAACTCCTCCTTCTACGCCGTCGATTCCTCCGAAGGGGCCTGGAACACCGGCCGCGAAGAGTTCCCGAACCTCGGCTACAAGCCGCGCCACAAGGAAGGATACTTCCCGGTCGCCCCGACCGACTCCCAGAACGATCTCCGTAACGAGATGGTGATGGAGCTCCAGAAGGTCGGCATCCGCGTCGAGTGCCAGCACCACGAAGTCGCCACCGGCGGCCAGGCCGAGATCGACATGCGCTTCTCCTCGCTGGTCGACATGGCTGACCAGCTCCAGTGGTTCAAGTACGTCATCAAGAACGTCGCCAACCGCAACGGCAAGACCGTTACCTTCATGCCGAAGCCGCTCTACGGCGACAACGGTTCCGGTATGCACTGCCACATGTCCCTGTGGAAAGACGGCACCAACCTCTTCGCCGGCGACAAGTACGGCGGGCTTTCCCAGATGGCCCTCTACTACATCGGCGGCATCATCAAGCATGCCCGCGCGCTGTGCGCCTTCACCAACCCGACCACCAACTCCTACAAGCGTCTGGTGCCGGGCTTCGAGGCTCCGGTGAACATGGCTTACTCCAGCCGTAACCGTTCCGCCTCCCTGCGCATCCCGATGTTCTCCACCAACCCGAAGGCGAAGAGGATCGAGTACCGTACTCCGGACCCGTCCTGCAACGGCTACCTCGCCTTCGCGGCGATGCTGATGGCGGGCCTCGACGGCGTCGAGAACAAGATCGATCCGGGCCAGCCGCTTGACAAGGACATCTACGGCCTGTCCCCGGAAGAGCTCTCCACCATCCCGTCCGCTCCGGGCAGCCTGGAAGAAGCTCTCAACGCCCTCAAGGACGACCACGAGTTCCTGCTCAAGGGGGACGTCTTCACCCCGGACGTCATCGACAAGTGGATCGAGTACAAGACCGAAGCCGAAGTCAACCCGGTCCGTATGCGTCCGGTACCGCTCGAGTTCGCTCTGTACTTCGACATCTAAGCAGTTCCGCCCACACGGGCAGCAAAAAAGGCGGGGGATTTTTCCCCCGCCTTTTCTCGTTTCATGTCCGCGTTTTGGTCTAGTAGCCGAGGCTTTCGAAGACGGCCCTGGCGGTCTTGGTCGCGACGTACGGGCCGTAGCTTGGTCCCACGTTCTTGATGAACTCAGGGGTGAGGTCATCGTCATAGCCGGTGAAGGCGATGCCGCCGATGAGCGGGATGATCCCGACTTCGAACCAGCCGACCTCGGTCCAGGTCCGGTCGATTTCAGCCTGCCTGAACTCGAAGTGGGCGGGGATGGAGAGCTGCTGCGACTTGCCGTTTTTCAGGTTGGTGATGGTGGCCTCGGTGGCGATGTCCGCGGTATAGCCGTAGCCCCAGATGGCGGGTGCGAAGATCAGGAAGCCCGGCCAATTCACGAAGAAGTTGGAGCCCTTGCCGTCGTAACGAGGGTTGACGGAGAGGTCGATGACGGCATCGGCCTGGTTCTGATTGTTTGCCGTATTGTACGGATATATCACCCTCTCGATGGCGCTGTTTCTTTGCAGCGCGTCGACTACCGCGGTGATGTACTTGCTATTTTGTGGTTGGCTCATGTTACTGGAGGTGACTCCGACCTTTACCGTTTGCCTTGGTACCGCGGCAGGAGGAACGAAGTAATCATCCGCATTGGTAATTCTCATGTTGTGGGTACAACCACTACTCATCATCACCAGGATTGATAAGGCAATTGCTGATACTGCTTGTCGTTCCAGTCTTCTAAACATAGTACAAGCTCCTTGTTGTAACAGTTGAATAATTAGTCGGAACTATACAGCCAGGGGCTCCCTGCTGTCAACGCAATACGTTTTTTCAGAGTTTGGTGTGCTTATACAGTGTCTGGTAGTGCGAAGCGCTGCTTCAGTAACTCCGACCGGTAAAGTCTTTATCCTTGATGGCCGGTTGAAAAACTGCTATTTTCACCACTTGTGGCCGCGGCTCTGACGCCGCCGGTGCTTCAACCCGTGAGGAATGCGTGCAGCAGCATGAGAAGGTGACAAAGCTGGTGGGGTGGTTTGCCAAGGCGGCCGTGCGCCATGGCGAGGCGTTGCAAGCCATGGCCGAGGATCTGGCCGCCGCCGAAGTCGCCGATCTCAACCGCTACTACCGTGCCCTGCAGCGCGAAGGGGGCGTGGCGGAGTTGCTGCGTCTGCTTGACGACCCCAATCCCGTCATCGCCGGCATGGTGGCCGTGTACGCCATGAGGGAAGCTCCCGAGCGCTGCGTGGCGATGCTGGTCGTGATCGCGAGACAACCGGGGCTGATCGGCTTTCGGGCCCAGGCCGCGCTGGAGCGCTGGGAGAGCGGCGAGTGGGAGCGGTAGGGGGGCCTGCCTCCGCGAGAGTGCTTAGTACAGGGTTCGCACCCGATTTCATACCATTAGGAGGTTTCAGTGTCTGAGTTCAACAACGTAACGGTCATCAAAGAGGCCAATGTCTATTTCGACGGCGGCGTCACCAGCCGTACCATTTTCTTCGCCGACGGGTCCCGCAAGACCCTGGGCATCATGATGCCCGGCGAGTACACCTTCAACACCGGTTCCGCGGAACTCATGGAGATCATGTCGGGCGAGATGACCGTGCTGCTCCCCGGGTCCCCGGACTGGGTCCCCGTCAGGGGGGGCGAGGCCTTCGAGGTGCCCGAGAACTCCAGCTTCAAGCTGAAGGTCACCGCCGTCGCTGACTACTGCTGCTCATTCCTCTAATACAAAACCATTGGCCACGGAGAAAGGGTGAGGAGTTGTGAGAAACCCCACCTCGGGGCTTGCACGCCTCACAATCTTCGTGGCCAATGGCTTTTCGGTGTTCTCATGGCCACAGACAGAACACAGACCGTCGGCCGTTTCGCGCCTTCCCCGACCGGGCCGCTGCACCTGGGCTCACTGGTCGCCGCCCTGGGCAGCTACCTGGGAGCCAAGAGGGAGGGGGGGCTGTGGCTGTTGCGCATGGAGGACCTGGACCTGCCGCGCGTGGTGCCCGGTATCGCCGATGACATGATGGCGACCCTGGAGAAGCTCGGTTTCCGCTGGGACGGCGAGGTGCTGTACCAGAGCCGGCGCACCGAACATTACCGGGCCGCCGCCGAAGAGTTGCAGCGGCGGGGCCTCGCGTACGCCTGCGGCTGCACCCGGAGCGAAATAGCCCAGATCGCCTCGGCCGCTCATGAAGACGGACTGGTCTATCCCGGGCTGTGCCGCGATGGGCTGCCGCCGGAAAAGGTGGAGAGGGCGCTGCGGGTGAAGGTCTACGACGAGGTTATTTCCTTCGATGACGGGATCATGGGGCGCTACAGCCAGCATCTTACCGCGTCCTGCGGCGACTTCGTGATTCACCGGGCCGACGGCCCGTACGCCTACCACCTGGCGGTGGTGGTCGACGATGCCGCCTCCGGCGTGAACCAGGTGGTGCGGGGGGCTGACCTTTTGGCCTCGACGCCGCGCCAGATCTACCTGCAGCGCATCTTCGGTTTCCCGACGCCTTCCTACTGCCACCTGCCGCTGGTCACCGGCCCGGACGGCGCCAAGCTCAGCAAGCGCGACAATGCCGTTTCCCTCGCCGCCGGCCGCGACCTGGAGCGGGAAGGGGGGCGGTTGCTGTTCGCGGCGCTTCGTTTTCTCGGTCAGGTCCCCCCGCCGCAACTGCGGGATGCCGCGCCGGCGGAACTATTGGAGTGGGGAGTAGCCCATCTCGACGTCTCCGCCATTCCTCGAACCCCGGCTCCCTTCGTCTATCCCTGATCGAGAAATGGTGGCGCCGCCTCCGGCACCGTCGCGGACGGGGCCTTCTCCCGTCTCTCCAGTCCGTCCCGGATCTGGTCGCTGATCTTTCCGCTCAGCCCCGGTTCCTTGAGCATGTGGCGGATCATCGCGTCGTTCAGCGTCTCGCACCCCGGCAGCAACAGCAGCGCCAAAAGCACCATGCGCCTCATCCCTGCTTTCTCCTCTTCTCCACCGCGCGCCACTTCTCGATCTCGGCTTCGGTGACCGGTTGCCATTGCGGCACCGGCGCCGGGTGCCAGTTCTCGTCCACCGCCACCATGGTGAAGGCGCCGCTGGCGGCCAGCCGCTTGGCGCCGTCGGTCACGTTTTCCGCCTCCACTTCGACCTCCACTTCCATGGACGAGCGTCCCACGTGGATGATGGTGGCGCGGGAGTAGATCACCTCTCCGACGTTGATCGGCGTGTGAAAGGTGATGCGCTGCGCGCAGGCCGTCACGACGCGCTTGCGGGAATAACGCCAGCAGACCACGCCGGCGGTCTTGTCCATGATGCTCATGATCACGCCGCCGAAAATGTTGCCGTAAGAATTGGTGTCCTTCGGGAGCAGCGTCTCGATCAGCTCCGCTTTTCGGTTCTCCATGAAATCTCCTCTGTCGTCTTTGATGGGGGGGCGTGGGGGGCGCCTCAACGGGTTGCAGTGAGGTGCTCAGCCCTCGTCGTTGGTGGCGCCGGCGGTCGCGGCAATCATCTTTCTTAACTGTGCGGCGCCGGCCCGCTCCATGGCCCTGCCGGTGATGCTGCTTTTGGTGCGGTTGCGGCGCTCGGCCTCGGCGTACACCGAACACTCGATCTCGACTCCCTGGTCCTCGAGGTAGACGTGGGTGTAATCCCTGATCACGCCCCCTTTCCTGATGGGGACCGTCTCGGTCTGGAACGGAATGTCCCGCTCCCGCAACAGGTTCTCCACCGCCTCCACGGAATCGGAGAAGAGGTGGATGTCGATGTCGCTGCGCCCGGTGACCGCGCCGGAGAGCACCGAGCCGACGAGATACGGCGAGAACTCCTCGAAAAGCTCCAGGTAGGAGAGGGCGGTGATCCGCAGCTGCAGCAGCCGCTTAGGGAGCACCTCCTCCTCCCGGGTCGCGATCAGGCGGGCGAGCTCCTCGTGGATCTCGGCGTTGGTCGGGAGGTGGGACCCTAGGGAGAGCGCCTTCTCCGGGCCGAACCGCTTGGCCGCCTTCCTCTTCGCGTCGCGGTATTCCCGGACTCCGTCCTCGTACATGAGCCGGGCCGCCTCGGTAGCGATCATCTCGCGTATCCTGTCTTCCTTTCTCATGTGAGCAGTATAGCCTATGGCCCGCGATATGATACGACATTTGGTACATTGGTGGATCAAATTTTTCGTGTCATTAAAAAAAAGAGGTTGACTGGTCGGGCGGGTTTTGCTATAAACAGGGTCTCTGTTGAGCGGGAATAACTCAGTGGTAGAGTGCAACCTTGCCAAGGTTGAAGTCGCGGGTTCGAACCCCGTTTCCCGCTCCAAATAATCTCCAGAACCCCGGTAGCCTCACAGGCTCCCGGGGTTTTTGCATTGGCGTCGAGCGGCAAAGGAGCATGGCCCATGAAACCCACCGAAGGGGAGATCGTACTGAGTACAGAGGACGTGGTGCAGGTCGTGGCGGAGATCCCCAAGAACCATCGCCACCTGCGTACCACGCTAGAGCTTGCCGACGGCACCGCCATCACCCTCCAGGAAGCCACGGTCGCGGCCATCGTACGTGCCTACGTGACGGTCAAGACCGATCCGGTCCGCAAGTCCGTCAAGCTGTCGGGGCGCAGGCTCACCGAGCGCAAGTCCGGCTACGCCGCATGGCAGCTGCTGGATCAGCAGGAATAGCAGACCTCCGGGCGGCCGTCCCTTCCCCGCGCCGGACCGCGTACCGGACCGCGTGCCGGGAGGTCTGCATCCGAGATGGCCGTAGCGGGAACAAAAAAGGGGACCAGCGGGTCCCCCTTTTTCGCGTCTATGGAAAGTTCTGCTACTGCAGGAAGGTTTCCTCGATGAAGTCCGCGACGGCGCTCGGGTCGTTCAGGTCCAGCACCGGGACGTCGAGGTCGAGCTCGGCGTCGCTCGCCACCGCGATCAGGGTGGGATCGTAGGCTTCTCCCCGGCAGAGCAGCGTGGTGCTCCGCTCCTGCCGGTTCACCTCGATCTTGGGCATGCCGCTCTTCTTGAACCCCTCGGTCACCACGATGTCCATGTCGCTGAAATAGGTCTCGATCAGTTCCTCGATGGGAGGGGACTGGGTGTGCTTCTTGACGATGGCGAGCTTCTCCGGCGAGGAGATCAGCATGGTGTCGGCGCCGGCCGCCGTGAGCCGGTGGCTGTCCTTGCCGGGATGGTCGATGTCGAAACGGTGCGCGTCGTGCTTGATGACCCCCACCTTGTAGCCGCGCGCCTTGAGGTGAACGATGACCTTCTCCAGCAGGGTCGTCTTGCCGGTTCCCGACTTCGCCACGAATGATACTGCCTTTACCGTCATGTAATTCCTCCTGTATTTCTAACGTCTTCTGGTGTGTTGAGATTAAGGAAGGCGGTGCCGTCCGGGTCGAGTGGCGCGATCTCGTCGGGGCCCACTTCCCGCACGTTCACGTCCGGATACCATGCGTACGCGCAGCACTCTCCCCTGTCGAGAAGCTTCCTGATCGGCTCCAGGCATCTCTTCGAGTAAAGCGCGAAGAGCGGTTCGTACCCCTGCCTGGTCTTCGGAACCACGGCGTCGAATCCCTCTCGCAGCGAACAGAGGTGGCGCAGGATGGCCTTGCTGGGGCAGGGGAGGTCGCAGGAGGATACGAAGATCCAGTCGCTGTCCGCGCCGGACAGGCCGGTATAGACCCCGCCGAGGGAGCTACCGGGGATGAGGTCCGCAAGGACGCGCACCGAGTAATCCGCGAAGCGCTCCTCCCGGTCGCCGACCAGCAGCACCTTCGGGAACGATTCCCGGAACAGGTCGAGCACACGTTCGAAGAGGGGCTTTCCACGCAGTTCGAGAAAGGCCTTGTCCCGTCCCATGCGGCGGCTTTTGCCCCCCACCAGGATGACACCCGTTATGTCGTCCGCCACGAAATCCGGCATCATTGCTGACTCCGCTCTACTGTCCCGCATTGCCATTCCCGGCCCCTAAACCAGCCTCGTTTATACCATAAGTGCCGCCGGCCGTGGCGGAAAATTAAAATCCCGCCTCGGTGTTTGCAGCTAATAAATTTATGCTAACCTGTGCGTTGTCCTTGGGCGCGACATCCGAAGCACCCCGCCACGTGCGCGATGGGAGGTGGCCATGTACACGATACTTCTCGCTTCTTCTCTTCTTGGTCTGCTGGCGGGCTGCACGATGAACATGCGGCTGGCGGACAACGACGCGTCCGACTCGCCCGCTGAGGTGATCCGGCTCAAAGTGCAGGCGGATCCCGAACTGAACCGCTACGACCGGAGTTCCCACGCCCTGTTACTTTGCCTGTATCAACTCAAAGAGCCTGACGGATTCAGACAGCTGGCCCAGAACAAGGACGGCGTGCCGAAGCTCCTCGAATGCGGCCGCTTCGATGGATCGGTGGTGAACGCGAGGCTCCTGGTTGTTCAACCGGGCCAGGAAATCAGCCAGAGTTGCGACAAGGGAGAAGGGACCCGCTACCTGGGCTTGGCCACCGGCTACTACAGCCAGGGCAAGAGGAAGGTCACCGAACTCCTCGCCGTACCATCGCGCGATGCGGCCAACGCGCTGCAGGGGTTACTGCACCTGGACCTTGGTGCTCAGGAGATAACCAATGCGAGGGTGGAATGAATACGGCGCAAGGTCCCATCTTCTGGCACCAGGGCATGTTCCTGCAGCCGCAGCATTTTCAGCTTGCCGAGCGCGGCGTGCATTCCTTGCTGATCCCGTACCACAGCCACCTGGTGCCGCACTTCTGGGGCGTCTGCCGCGCGGCGGTCAGGATCTTCTCGAAGGGGGTGCACTCCCTCGAACTTACCAGCGGCGCTTTCCTCTTTCCCGATGGCACCTACGTGGAACTGCCGGGAAACGCGGTGGTCGAGTCCCGCCTGCTCCCCCAGGATGCGGCGGGCGAGGGAGCTTCCCTCACCGTGTACCTCGGGCTGAGGAAATGGCGGGAGCGTGCGGAAAACGTGACCGTCCTTGAGCAGGCCGATTCAGCGGCGACAACCAGCACGCGTTACCTGGTCGCGGCGGAGGGCGGCTCCTGCCCGGACCTGCACGCCGGCGGGCCGGCCGCGGACGTTCGGCACCTTGACCACGTCCTCAGGCTGTTCTGGGAAAGCGAGCTGGATCTCCTTGGCGACTACCTGCTGGTCCCCTTGACCCGGCTGGAGATGCGCGGCTCCGAACTCGAAATCTCCCCCGATTTCATTCCCCCCTGTGTCACCATCTCCGCAGCTCCCTTCCTAAACGACCTGGTTCTGGGGATACGGGACGTGGTCGCGGTGCGCTCCCGTCGGCTTGAAAGCGGTAAGAAAGAGCGCGGCATCCAGGGGGCGGAATTCGGCTCCAAGGACCTCGTCTACCTCCTCGCCCTCAGGACGGTGAACCGGTACCTCGCCCAGCTTGACCACCTGATCCACGCACGCGACATTCATCCCTGGCAGCTGTACGGCGTTCTCGGGCAGCTCGTCGCCGAGCTCTCCTGCTTTTGCGAGTCCGTCGCCTGTTCGGCGGACGCGGGGACCGAGGCGGTCGCGCTCCTTCCCGGCTACAACCACCTCGACCTGGGCGGCTGCTTCGCGCAGGCATACGACCTGGTCCTGAAGCTTCTGAACCAGATCTCTGCCGGACCGGAATACGCCGTTTCGCTCAGCTTCGACGGTTCCTATTATCAGGCCGACCTCGCGCCCGCCCACTTCCATGGGCGCAACCGTTTCTACCTGGTCCTGACCTCCGACACGGACCCCGCCTCGCTGCTCGGGTCCCTGACCACCCTGGCCAAGATGGGCGCTCGGGAGCGGCTTCCCCTCCTGATCGCCCAGGCCCTGCCGGGGCTCCCCCTGGAGCACCTGCCCAACCCGCCCCAGGAGCTGCCGCGCCGCTCCTCGTCCCTGTACTTCGCCATCGACAGTCGCTCCGAGCATTGGGAACTGGTTCAGAAGTGGCACAACCTCGCGCTCTTCTGGGATCAGGCGCCGGATGACCTGGAGGTCGAGCTGATGATCGTCACCAGGAGCTGATCATGAGATTGATCGACTGCTTCATGCCGCTGCTGGCCCATGTCGTCGAGTTCCGCAACCAAGTGACGGGAACCGCGGCGGAGTATGCCCAGGTCAAGGCGGAAATCCGGCAATTGCTTGAGCAAGCGCAAGCGCTGTCGCGCGGTGGTGGGTGCGATCCGGCCCATTTCGACGAGGCCCGCTTCATCGTCTGCGCCTGGGTCGACGAAACGCTCCTCGGCTCGCAGTGGTCCGGCCGGCAACTCTGGCAGCATGAGCAATTGCAGCGCCTTTTCTATAACACCACCGAAGCCGGCGTCGAGGCCTTCGACCGGCTCGAAACCCTGGAGGGCGAGGAGGTGCGCGAGGTCTATTGCAGCTGCCTCGCCCTAGGCTTCAGGGGGCGCTACATCGGCGAGCAGGGGGAGTACGTGCTGGAGCAGTTGAGGACGGCGCAACTGAAACGGCTGTTGGGGGAAGCGGAAGCCGTTCCCCCCCTCGATGGCCTCGCGCTGTTCCCTGATGCCCTGCCCGAGCTTCCGGTCCCCCCGATCCGGGCGGTACCACCCCCCTTCGCCTTGACCCCGTTGTCGGCGGTCCTGGTCGCGGCTCCGGTCATCCTTTTCGCCCTCATGTACCTCGTGTACCGATACGTGCTGAACGGTCTGGTCCTTCCGAACCTCTAGGGGAGGTGCGTCGTGAAGTGGCTCATCTACTGTAAATACGTGCTCTTCGGCGCGGCACTTCTTCCCATCGTGCTGATCGCCATCGTGATGATCCCGCTCCTTCCCTGGCCCTGGCGTATCGGCATCTTCCTTCCCTTCCTGGTGCTGCTGTTGTGGGGAGCCCTGGAAGGCATCGTGAAGCTCCTGCAAGGGAGGAAGTCGCGACAGCCTAAAGAGGAGCCTGCCCCGGGAGAGCCTCAGAGCGCGTCACCCGCGCCACGGCAGCCGGTATCGTCTCAATCGCCGTCGACGGAACCGGCGCGCCCCGACCGGATTCTCGAACTGCAGCGGAACTTCCGGGCGGCGATCGGCACCCTGAAGAGTTCGCATCTGAAGCAGGAAGGGGATCCTTTGCACGTCCTTCCCTGGTACCTTGTGCTCGGCGCTACCGGTTCGGGAAAGACCAGCGCGGTGCGGGCCGCGCGCCTGCTGTCCCCGTTTTCCGAGACCGCGGCGGACGAGGCGACGGCGAATTGTTCCTGGCACTTCTATGACCAGGGCATCGTCATAGACACCGCCGGCCGTTACGCCCTCCCCGTCGACTCGAGCTCGGACCGCGACGAGTGGTTCACCTTCCTGTCGCTGCTGAAGAAGTACCGAAGGACCGAGCTTGTCAACGGTGTAATTATTACCGTGGCAGCGGATACGCTGGCGGCCGGTGACGCGGGCGAGCTGGAGGAGCAGGGCCGGCAGCTGCGCAGCCGCCTCGAGGACATGATCCGCTACCTGGGTGTCACCTTCCCGGTTTACCTGCTGATCACCAAATGCGACCTGGTAGGCGGCATGAGCGAATTCTGCCGCCAGCTCCCCGCTCAGAGCCTGGACCAGCCGATGGGGCTCCTGAACAAGGACCTCGATGGCGATGTGACGCGAGTGCTGGACAGGTTCTCCCGCGCGGTCGACGGACGGCTGCGCACGCTGCGCCTTTTGCTGATGCACCGTGCCTCGCCCGCCGCTGCCACGGGATCACTGCTGCTCTTCCCGGATCGCCTGCGCGCGCTGCGAGGCGGGCTCGAGCTCTTCATGCCCGTCGCCTTCGGGCCGAATCATTACCAGGAGACCCCGCTGCTGCGCGGCATCTACCTGTGCAGCGCGCTCCCCGTTCGCAACAGTCGGCCCCATGGCGAGCAGCAGGCCGTTACGTCCCACGCCCCCTTCCTCCATGATTTCTTCGAAAAGGTCCTGCTGCGGGACCGTGGGCTTTGGAGCCCCAGCGCCCGGAGCCTGAAATGGCGGAACCTGTCGGGACGACTGGCCATCGCCAGCTGGCTGCTGGTCGGCATCTCGCTCTGCGCCATGCTCACCGGCGCTTTCGGGAAGAGCATCGCGGTGCTGCGGCAGGCTTCGGCAGCGGCGGCGGGCGCACCGCAGCTGCGCGGGGAGATCGACGCCGATCTTGCCGCCCTGGAAACGATGCGCCGCGCCGTGGTCGAGGTGGAGCGAAAGAACCGGAACTGGTGGGTGCCGCGCTTCGGGCTTCGCCGCAGCGACGAGGTGGAACAGGCGCTGAAGGCCCGCTACTGTCTCCAATATCGCAGACACCTGCTGGCGCCGTTCGACACCGAGATGGCGACGGCGCTGGAAGCGGTTTCTCCGGCACTGCCCGATTCAGCTTTCGGTGGGCTGGTCCTGCACCTGAGCCGGCGTTGCAACCTCCTGAAGGCGCGGCTCTCCGGCGAGGATGCCGCCAGCCTGGCGGCGCGGCCGGCGCCGGAATACGGGGTGCTGGCATCGCAGGCGCAGGGATGGTCTGCTCCCGCCGTAGGGGGGCTTTACCACTCCTACGTGTCGTGGCTGGCCGATCGGGCCCAGATGTCGGAGGAGTTGCAGCGGCTGCAGCAACTGCTCAAGCGCCTGGTGCTTCTCAAGGGGGGCGATTTCAGCTGGGTGCTGGGATTCGTGGACCGGGAGGAAACGGCGGTGGCGATCTCCCGGCAGGAATTCTGGAAAGGCTCCAGGTCTCTGCCGGGAGAGCCCGCTCTCCCCCCCTCCTTCACCCGCAAGGGGCGAGAACGGATCACATCGTTACTCGGGGAACTCGGCGAGGCATACCCGGACCGAGCCCCCCTGGAGCGGGCGCGGGGGGAATTCTGGCGGGGGTATCGCCAGGCCGCCTTCAACGCCTGGCAGCGCTTCGCGACGCAATTGCCTGGCGGTGCCAACCTTCTTTTGGCGCCCAAGGAGTGGCAGGACATGGCGGCCATCATGGCGGGAGAGCAGGGCCCCTATTTCAGCTTCATGCGGCGCGCCCTCGCCGAACTGCAGCCCTTCGACGCGAGCGAGCCTTTACCGGTATGGATCGCCGAAGTGTACCGCTTCCAGGCCCTGAAGGGGGCCGGCCCCGCGGGTGTCGCGTCCTCCCTTTCGGGGCAGGCGAGCAGGGTGGCCGGGGCCATCGGCGGGCTCGGGGGGAAAGGGGGGAGTCTTCCCGGCAGCGACACCGGCACCAATCTGGCCAAAGACTACCTGAACGCCGTGGCGCAGATCGCTCCGGTGGCGAAATCGAGGGCGCTGGCGCACCGGATGGCGCTGCAGGCCTTCAGCGATTCCGGTGAAGCCGGCAGATCGCCGCTATTCCAGGCGGCGGAGGCGGCGCAGCGTCTGAACCAGCTCCTCGTGCAGGGGCAGGGGGATGACACCTTCGCCCGGCTCGTCTACGGTCCCATAACCTTCTACGGCACCTACATCCGCATGGAAACCGCTTGCGCCCTGCAGGCACAGTGGGAGCAGACGGTACTGAAGGAGGTGCAGGGGAGCAGGGATCCCCAGACCCTGCAGTATCTCCTGGGCAAGGACGGGCCGGTGTGGAAGTACGTCGGCGACTACGCGAATCCCTTTATCGGCTGGAGTCCCGAACGCGGGTACTTCCCGAAGGCGGCGCTCGGGGGCTCGATACCGTTCAAGCACGAATTCTATTCCTTCCTGGCGCGAGGGGGAAAGGCCAAGCTGGCCGCCGCGGCAGCTGCTCCCAAACCGGTGTACCAGGTCACCATCAAGGGGCTCCCCACCGACGCCAATGCCGAGGCCCGCGTCAAGCCGCAAGGAACAAGGCTGGAACTGCATTGTGCGACCGGGGTGCAGGCCATGGTCAACATGAATTACCCCGTGAGCAAGCCGTTCATCTACATGCCGGAGGCCTGCAGCGACGTGGTGCTGCAGATCGAGGTGGGCGATACCACGCTCACCAGGAGGTATCCGGGCAGCCGCGGCTTTACCGAATTCCTGCGCGATTTCCCCGCCGGACGGCACACCTTTTACCCCGGCAATTTCCCGCAGGAAAAGGACGCACTGCACCGGTTGGGCGTGCGCTTCATTAAGGTCAACTACCAACTCTTCGGCGCCGGTGATCTGGCAACGCGGCCAGCCGAGCCGCTGCCTCCGACTGTCCCCGCGAAGATCGCCGAGTGTTGGGATTAGGGGGAGGCATGCTCAAGGATCTCTCCATCGAGAAACTGCTGCTGCCGATCTCGGCGGAAAGCCCCGCCGGACGCGATCTGCGCTACACACCCGTGTACGAGGAGATCATGGAGGCACGCCGGTGCGAGGATGCCGTCGCCATGGGAGACTGGCAACACGACGTAAAACAGGCCGATTGGGGCAAGGCGATCTCCCTGGCCGTCTCCGTCCTCAGCACCGAGACCAAGGACCTGCAGGTGGCGGTCTGGCTGGCCGAAGCCCTCTCGGTGGCCGAAGGTTTCGCTGGGCTCGCGCTGGGGCTGGAACTGGTCACCGGGCTCACGGAGCGTTTCTGGGAAACGGCATACCCGCAGACGGAGGATGGGGATCACGAATACCGGGCGACTCCCTTCCAGTTCCTCGCCGACAAGATCCCCCTGCGCGTCAGGCAGATCCCGCTCACCGACCCGGAGGTCACCCCTGGTTACTCCTGGCTCAGATGGCGCGAATCCAGGGACGTCGGGAGCGAGGCCGGGTTGAGGAACCGCTACGGCGAGATCGACGAGGACAAGAAGAGCCGCCGCGACCAGTTACTGGCCGAGTCGGCCGTGAGCGCTGAGGACTTCGACGCCGCCGTCGCGCGCTCCGGTGGGGCTTACGGCGCCGCGCTTCACGAACGGATCACCAGTTGCAGCCATGGTCTGCGTCGCCTGGAAACCGTGCTTGAGGAAAAATTCCCGGCTGTCCCGCCAAGCCTGGCCGAGCTCGCTTCAGTCATTGCTGATTGCGGCACCGTGGTCGAGGCGGTGTACGGAACACGACCGGCAGCAGCTCCCGTCGCGGCGGGGGGGCACCCGCGACCGGCGCCACTCGGAGAGTCGGGGGACCTGCGGGAGGAGGGGACGACGCAACTTCAAGGGCAGGCGGAAGAGGACCGGTCCGGCACAGCGCCGGATCTGGATCCTCCCGCGGCGGCAGCGGCGGTTTCCGCAGGATTGCACGAACATTCGCTGTGGGAAGACGCTCTGGCCCTGGTCCAGGCGGGGCGGTTGCAGGAGGCCCTGGCCGCGCTGCTGCACACCGGCAATGGCGCCGACTCGGTGCGGGATCGCAACCGCGTCAGGCTCCTGATGGTCAAACTGTGCCTGGACGCGGGCAGGGCGGACCTGGCCCGGCCGCTCCTAGAGGACCTGCACGGGGTAATCGAGGAGCTGCAACTGGAGCGCTGGGAGTCGCCGCTGTGGATCGCCGAGGTCCTCGTCGCCTATTACCGCTGCCTTCAGGCCGGTGGCCCCCGCGACAGCGACCTCGACCTTGCCAACACGTTGTTCAAGCGCATCTGTTTGCTCGATGTCACCAAGGCGATGCCGTACCGCTGCTAGATTGCGGCAAAAGGAGAGACCATGACCATTTCGGAAAGTCTGCAACACAGGCTGGAGCGGGTGAGGGCGCCCCGGGTCCGTATCACGTACGATGTCGAGGTCGAAGACGGCGTCGAGGTGAAGGAGATTCCCTTCGTCGTTGGCGTGCTCTGCGATCTAGCGGGAATGCCGGAGCCACCCCTTCCCAAGCTTAAGGAGAGACGGTTCGTGGAGATCGACCGGGACAATTTCGACCGGGTCATGGAAGGGATGAAACCCCGCCTTGCCTTCAAGGTCGACAATACGCTGTGCGGCGACGGCTCCCAGTTAGGCATCGAGTTGCGCTTCGGCACGCTGGAGGATTTTCATCCCGAGCGTGTGGCGCAGCAGGTGGAGCCCCTTCGCAAACTGGTCGAGGCGCGAGGACGGCTCTCCGACCTGTTGAACCGGCTGGACGGGAACGACCGGCTCGATGAACTGCTGCGGGATCTTCTGGCCGGTGGGGAGTCACTGAAGGCGATCTGCCACGACCCCGCCGGCGGCAGCGACACCGAGACGGGCGGCAGCGGCACCGAGACGGGCGGCGGGACTAACGGCGGCAGCGGTACCGACGGCGAGAGCGCCTGAGAAAGGAGGGAGGCATGGAACAGTTAGACAGAGAAAAGACGCTACGGTTCGCCGAGCCAGAGCCTGCCCCGGAGTTACTCGATCTGATCGTGAGCGAGGGGCGCCTTGCCCGCTGCGACGAGCAGAAGGCATACGCGAAGGAGATGCTGGTTGAACTGGCGCGGCAGGTGCTGGCAGGGGAGATGGTGCCCGGCGGCGACATCGACCGGATGATTCACGCCAGAATCGCCGACATCGATCGCCTGATCAGCGATCAGGTGAACCAGATCATCCATCACCCCGAGTTCCAGAAGCTTGAGGCCTCCTGGCGCGGGATCTCCTACCTTGTACACCAGGCGGAGACCGGCAGCGACTTGAAGATCCGTGTGCTGAACGTGTCGAAGCAGGATCTCGCCAAGGACATGGAGAAGGCGGCGGAGTTCGACCAGTCGGCGCTCTTCAAGAAGGTGTACGAGGAGGAGTTCGGCAGCTTCGGCGGCGCCTCCTATGGCTGCCTTGTCGGCGACTACGAGTTTGGCAACACGCCGCGGGACCTGTCGCTGTTGACCCGGATGTCCGAGGTCGCCGCGGCGGCGCACGCGCCCCTTATCACCTCCGCGTCCTCGACCCTTTTCGGGGTGGACAGCTACGCCGCCCTGGACGGGCCGAGAGATCTGGCGAAGGTTTTCCAGGGAGCTGAGTTCGCCCGGTGGCGCTCCTTCCGGATGTCGGAGGATGCCAAGTACGTGGCGCTTTGCCTGCCCCACGTGCTGATGCGGCTGCCGTACGGACCGGACACCGACCCGGTCGAGACGTTCCAGTTCGAGGAGGATGTCGTCGGAGGCGATCACGGCAACTATCTCTGGGGCAACGCCGCTTACTGCCTCGCCGGACGCATCACCGACGCCTTCTCCAGGTACGGCTGGACCGCGGCCATTCGCGGCGTGGAAGGGGGCGGGGCGGTGGCGGACCTGCCCATCCACACCTTCGATACCGGGGAGGGTGAGTTGGCGGCGAAGTGCCCGACCGAGATCGCCATCACCGACCGGCGCGAGAAGGAACTCGCCGATCTTGGGTTCGTACCGCTGGTGCACTGCAAGGGAACCGACATGGCCGCCTTCTTCAGTGTCCAGAGCGCGCACAAGCCCAAGATCTACGATACCGATGCCGCCAACGCCAACGCGAGGCTATCGGCACAACTGCAGTACATCCTCGCCGTTTCTCGTTTTGCCCACTACCTGAAGGCGATGATGAGGGACAAGATCGGCAGCTTCGGGACCAGGAAGAATGTCGAGGATTACCTGAACCGGTGGATCAGCCGCTATGTCCTTTTGGATGACGATGCGGGGCAGGAGATGAAGGCAAGGTTCCCGCTGCGGGAGGCCCGCGTCGAGGTGTTCGATCAACCGGGCCGGCCGGGATGCTACCGGGCGGTAGCCTTCTTGAAGCCGCACTACCAGCTGGATGAACTCACCATCTCGTTGAGGCTCGTCGCCAACCTGCCGTCGCCTAAGACGAGCTGAACGAGGTTGAGACCACGATGAAAGGGAGGACGTCATGGCCTTCGATGCGTTTTTGAAGATAGAGGGAATACCGGGAGAGAGCAGCGATGACAAGCACCGGGACTGGATCGAGGTGCTCTCCTACAACTTCTCCGTTACCCAGCCCACCTCCGGTACTGCCAGCAGCGCGGGCGGCGCTTCCGCGGAACGTGCGACTTTCTCCGACTTCAGCGTCGTGAAGGTGCTGGACAAGGCGAGCCCCAAGCTCTTCGAGGCCTGCGCCACCGGCAGGCACATCCCGAGCGTCACCCTCGAGATCTGCCGTGCCGGTGGAGATAAGCTGAAGTACATGGAATACAAGCTCAGTAACGTCATCATCAGCCTGAACCGCCCAGGCGGCAGCGCGCATGGTGGCGAAGCCATTCCCGTCGAGGAGATCGCCTTCAACTACGGCAAGATCGAGCTCGCCTACACCCAGCAAAACCGCACCGACGGCTCCGGCGGTGGCCAAGTGGCCGCCGGGTGGAACCTTGAGACCAACAAGAAAGTGTGACTGAAACTGGCAAGATCGCGGGAGGAAGCATGCGTTACCAACCGGAACCGAGAAAATCCTTACTGGAGAGGCTCACCGACCGTGAGCCGGAATGTCCGGCTGAAACCGCCTGCTCCTCCCGCAGCAGCGTAATCTCGCTGATCGACTCTGTGCTGCGCGACCTGGAGAACCTGTTCAACACCAGGTCCTTCACGGCACACGGGGGAGTGTCCCACAGGGGACTGGCTCCGCAGGTGCCATTCCCCCTCGTTCCGCATTTGCAGAATTCCATCCTCAGCTACGGCAGCCGTGATTTCAGCCTGGATAACCCACGCTCACACCGGGTACAGCAGGCCATTCGCCTGGAAATCATAAGGCTCCTCGACTGTTTCGAGCCGCGACTCAAGGACGTGACGGTATCTCTAGGACCGCCTCAGGGCGAGCGAGCCCTGAACTTCCGAATCGAGGCGTTACTGCACGTCGAGCCGGTAGCGCTCCCCACCGCCTTCGACACCCACTTCGACATCAACAGCGGCAGTTATACCATCCTCTCGTGATCGAATATGCCCGATGACATCCTCTCCTACTTCGAAAGAGAGCTCAGCTACCTGCGTGACACGGGGAGCAGCTTCGCCAGGAAGTATCCCAAGGTCGCCGGAAGACTTCAGCTCGAGCCCGGCAAGTGCGAGGATCCGCACACCGAGAGGCTCATCGAGGCCTTCGCTTTCTTGTGCGCCCGCATCCAGCGCAAGATCGACGACGGCCTGCCGGAGATCACCCAGTCGCTCTTGCAGGTAATCTATCCGCAACTGACGGCTCCGATCCCGTCGCTGTCGGTGGTGAAGTTTGCGCCCCTTTTCAGGAACCTGCCCGATGGTGGGTATAAGATCGCAAAGGGGACGCCTCTCTTCTCGAAACCGGTTGCTGGCGTGCCCTGCCAATTCAGGACTGCCTACCCTGTCGCCCTCTGGCCTGTGGAGGTCAGCGATGCCTGCTTCCAGGCACCTGTAAAGCTGGTACAAGGCGCACAGCAGGTTGTGCGGGTTCGTTTGTTGCTGCACAGTGCGTCCGCCGTTCCGGGGGACGCGCTGCGGTTTTATCTGAACGGTCAGCCTCAGCACGTCTTCCCGCTGTATCAGTTGCTGATGAATCACCTGTGCAGCGTGGAGTATGTGTCGGCCGGTGCACCGGTTGCTGATTCCCGGCAACTGCCACCTGGTTGCCTGCGGCCTGTTGGCTTCGCCGCAGATGAGGGGCTTATGCCGTACCCGGAACAGTCTTTCCCTGGCTATCGGCTGCTTCTCGAGTACTTCGCTTTTACGCACAAGTTTCTTTTCATTGATCTCACCGGGCTCTCCCAGCTCTGGAAAGGTGCGGCCTTAGGGGATGCCGTCGACCTGCTGTTTTACCTCAATACCACTGCGCCGGAGTCTGTGGTGGTTGGACCGGAGACCTTCTGCCTCTACGCGACCCCCGTCGTCAACGCGTTCCAGAAGGTTGCGGAGCCGATCAGGCACAATCACGGTAAGAGCGAGTACAAGGTCGTTCCGGACGTGAGGAGTGAGGGTGCCTTTGAAGTACTCTGTGTCGATGAAGTCACGGCTACCGAGGCGACATCCCCGGGTGGGGTGAAGCGCTACTGCCCCGTTTTATCGGGGAACGGTGGGGAGGATAGTGCAGGCTTGTGGCAGATGCAGCGCCGACCTGCATCCCGCCTGCACGACGGCGGCACCGACGTTTTTCTTTCCATCTGCGAACCTGTCGAAGCTGCCACCGCTTCGACGGAAGAAACGCTTCTGGTCCGCCTGACCTGCTCCAATCGCGACCTCCCGCTAAAGGTGCCTTTCGGCGATCCTGCCGGAGATTTCGACACGGAGTCTGTCGCCCCGGTTACCGCGATCAACTGCCTTCTCAAACCGACGCCACCTCTACGTCCGTTCCTCGACGGAGGGCAGCAACGCCGCCTGATTTCCCATCTTTCCCTTAACTACATTTCGCTTGTCGAAGGAGGCACGGTAGCGCTGAGGCAACTTCTGTCCCTCTATGACTTTGCCTCGTCCTCTACCACCCGGCACCAGATAAGCGGCATCGTCTCTGTGAAATCGCGCGTGGTTACCAGAAGAATAGGATCAGCCTTCTGCCGCGGATTGGAAGTGATCGTTGTCTTCGACGAGGACAAGTACGTGGGAAGTGGCCTGTATCTGTTCGCATCCATTCTGGAGAGGTTTCTGGGACAGTACGTGTCGGTCAATTCATTCGTGCAACTTGTGGCGGTGGCCGCAAGCAACGACGCCATCATCAAGCGCTGGCCGCCCCGAAGTGGCGACAAGGTGCTGCTATGAACGGGAATCTGCCTGAACGCTGTGGCGCCGGCTTTTTTGCGACGGTCCGTTTGCTGGAACGGGTCCATCGGGGACACCATGACGTTGAAGCCCCGTCATCGCCAGAAACGGAAAAGATCCGCTTCACGGTTAAGAAAGGCTTTGCTTTCCCGGTAGGGGACGTCACCGGGATTACCTTTGGTGAGGACGGATCTGCCCGCGTCGAAACTGCCGTGATGGGGCTCACCGGTCCGTCCGGCGTATTGCCGCATTGGTACCATGAACTGCTTTTGGAGCGGGAAAGGGCGAACGATCATGCCATGGGCGACTTCTATGACCTCTTTCACCACCGCCTCATCTCCATCTTTTACCGGAGTTGGAAGCGCACCTCCTTTTTGCCACAGAAGAAAAGCGGCAACAGCGATGTCTTCAGCATCCATCTGCTCAGCTTTCTGGGACTCGGGACCGAGGGGGTGCGGGAAAAGCTATCCGGGTCGGAGCCGGCATTGCTGCACTTCTGTGGCCAGGCAAGTCGGCCGACGGCATCAGCCGGCACGATCGCTCGCATCGTGCAAAGTGTATTTGGCGTGGATGCCGAGGTCGAGCCTTTTGTGCCGCGTAGCGTTGACCTGGAATCGTCGGACCTGACCACGCTTGGGGAGAACAATTGCCTGCTTGGCGTCGACGCCGTCTGTGGCGGGCAAACCAGCGACATCCAATCCACCTTTAGGCTTCGTCTGGGGCCTATGGCTTTTCACGACTTCATTGATCTGTCGTCAGAGGGGAGACGGAAGCACCTGGCTTCGCTGGTCAGGTTCCTGGTGGGACCCGAGTACGAGTTCGAGGTCAGGCTGGTTTTGAGGAGAGAAGACGTTCCCGGGTGCAGACTGGGTACGGAAGCTTCCGACGCACCAAGGCTTGGTCATTCCACCTGGCTCAAAGCGCCATGCGCCGTTCTTGAGGAGGACCCGTTCGTGACCATCGATCCCAACGTAGTCTCGAAACTGACAACTTCGTAGAGCGGGGAAGCCATGTGAGTTCCTTAGGCTTTGGCCGGTCATTTAGTTCCATTTAAAGAAATACATTCCCGGCAGTCCCACGTACAAAAAGGTGCTTCATTTGAAGGAGATGATGGCTGCGCGCGGTGCGGTTTTCCCTGCCTTGAGCCCGGAAGAGGTGCGGGCCAGACGCGAAAAGCAAAAAGGGTCGGTGTCTCAAAACTGGTGAGGGGTAGTTCATGACATTCACACAGCGTGACAGACTCATTTCCATCCGTACCTCTCTAGGTGAAGACGCCCTGCTCTTGACCGAATTAAGGGGGGAGGAGGGCATCTCCCGCAGCTTCTATTTCGAGCTGTCTTTGCTGTCTGAACGTCACGCTATTCCGCTCCAAACGATGCCGGGCAGCAACGCAACTGTCTCCATCACCCTTGCTGACGGCAACAAAAGGTACCTCAACGGGATCATTTCAAGCTTCACCCAGGGCACGTCGGGCGGCGTGGACGGTGAAGATAGCCGCTTCTCCTTCTACAGATGCACTCTCGTTTCCTGGTTCTGGACCCTCAGCAAGAGTGCTGACATAAGGATCTTTCAGAACCGCTCAACCCCTGAGATAGTCGAGCAGGTATTCGAGAACCTTGGTTTCTCCTGGTACCGCTTCGATCTGCGCGGGAGTTACGACAAGAGAGAGTACTGTGTCCAGTACCGGGAAACGGCCTTCAACTTTATATCCCGCCTTCTGGAGGAAGAAGGTCTCTTCTACTTTTTCCGGCATGACGATGGGAAACACACGATGGTCATCGCAGATTCTCCCGATGCCAATACGCCTTGCCCGTTTCAGCAGAACGCCTCCACGCTATCAAGCGCGACCGGCACCAGAAAGGAAGATGTGATTACTTCCCTGGAGGTCGCACGCCACATACCCACGGGCAGATATTCCCTGAGCGACTACAACTTCGCCATTCCAAGGACAGGATTGAAAGCGGAAGCTCCCGGCGCAGCCCGGACACCGGCCGCGAAATGCGAGGTGTACGATGCTCCCGGATGCTACGGCAGCAAGGGCGCAGGCGAGCGGCTGGCGAGGATCCGCATGGAGGAAGAAGAAACCATGGCAACCGTCGTCGCTGGCAGTAGCGACTGCCGTGCGTTTACCAGCGGCTATCGCTTCCGGCTCAGAGATCACCGCAACCTCGAATTGGACGGTAAGGAGTTTCTCCTGGTGGCCGTGAAGCATGATGCAATGGAAGCATATGCCACTGGCTCCATTTCCAGTTACCAAAACAGTTTTGAGTGCATACCTCATCAGACCCCGTACCGCCCGACACGTCTGACCCCGAAGCCGATCGTGCCGGGACCGCAGACGGCTGTCGTTGTCGGGCCGCCGGGAGAGGAAATCCACACGGACCAGTACGGACGGGTGAAAGTCAAGTTCCACTGGGACCGGGAAGGGAAGGGCGATGACAGCTGCTCCTGCTGGATCAGGGTGAGCCAGCCGCTGGCCGGTAACGGCTGGGGCGCATTATTTCTGCCACGTGTTGGCCACGAGGTTGTGGTGGACTTCCTGGAAGGCGATCCCGACCGCCCGGTCGTCATCGGTCAGCTCCATAACGGAATGAACCTGCCGCCGTACCAACTGCCTGCAGAGAAAACAAAAATCTGCATAAAATCGTGCTCCACACCCGGCGGGCAAGGGTATAACGAGCTGCGCTTCGATGACAAGAAAGGCGCGGAGCAGTTGTACCTTCACGCGCAGCGGGAGCAGGTGAACCGGGTGAATGAGGATTCGCTGGAGTGGGTGGGGCAGGACCGGCACCTCGTCGTAAACCGGGACCGGTTGGAGAAGGTGGCTCGTGACCAGCACCTCCAGGTGGCCGGAGACTGTAACCAGAGTATTGATGGGGACCTTTCGATAACGATCGGTGCCGATCTCCAACTGAAGGTGGCAACAAAATACGCCCTGCAGGCGGGGGAGGCGGTCAACATAAAGGCTGCGAAAAGCATAGTGGTTGAGTCGCTAACTCAGGTGTCTTTGCAAGTTGGCGGCAGCTTCATCACCATAACGCCTGCCGGAGTCGCCATAGTCGGTGGCTCCGTGCAGATCAACAACGGCGGGGCACTGGGAGTTTGCACCGGGGCGTCACCTGGCCAGCCGAAGCCCCCAAAAGAAGCGGGTAAAGACGACAGGACCACGACGCACGGTAGAAGCCACGATGCTCCATTGTTGACGACGCCGCAGGCAAGGTCGTTCGAGAGAGCGGCTGCAGAGCATACACCATTATGCGCGGCGTGATCGACTGAGTGAAGGCCGGTCGGCCTATTGTTACGGGTGGGATAATGCAAAGCCTCAAACAGATGATATTCGCCTCCGACTGTAGCAGCGTCTTCACTGTCATCGATGGCGCAGTGGTCCCAGATCTACCATCGCTTCTGGACTCTCTAGCGCCACAGTACGTCTGTCTTTTGCGCGGGGCGCTGCAACCTGACATGGCGCGGGTTGCCCCCTACCTGGTATTGCTCCGGCGGGATTGCCTGTTCACTGATTGGTTGCTGGCGCAGGGGTGGTGGCGGAATTGGGGGGATTTACGGCGGGGCTCTGTGCGATGCCAGAACGGTCATCACATAACCACACGTGAGGGTGGGGGAGGTGTCATGGAAATACGAATTGAGCAGATGAACGAGGTGGCGCGCGCGGAGTTTATCGAGAGGCTGGACGCGGCATTGATGCGCGACCTGACCGATTACTACAAGATCGGCCGGGACCAGCGCCTGGACTTCCTGGCCGCTGCCGTCGAACTGGCCGACAGCAAGGGGTTCAAGTCGGAACAGGGGATGGCGTCCTACGTCCTGGCCCTGTGGTACCTCGACATCGACTTCGAGGAGAAGAGCAACGCATTGGAGACGCTGCTGACTTCATCTCTGCCGGAGGTGCGCCGCGTGCATGCCCTGAACCAGTGGGTCGAGGCGGTTTTAGGTGAGCCCGACAATATCGCGGCCGCGGACGAAGCTTTGAGAAAATCTCTCCAACTCACAGAGCCTTGGGGAAACTGACAGCACAAGGCTCCGCCCGGCCTCTGCGAAACGGCAGAGGCCGGGCGATCTTTACATCTGAAAGTCTCCCCTTCGCCATCTTCTTCCATAGCCTCCACCCAAATAGATCCCCTGCAAAATTTTGCTGTTGACATCAGTCGCTATCTTCTTTATAAAACTGATAACGGTTTTCATTATCGTGGTTGTGGCTCGGGTGAACAGTCCTGGTGTGAGTGTTGGTAACGTGCTGAGAGATTGACCGATTCAGTACCGGGAGTGTGGAGGGGACATGAACAGTGCTGCCAGGGTAAAAGAGGATCTGGTGCCGGTAACCGCAGGCGATGCGCCTGGAGCAACCCTGAGGTCCAGGGCCGCCTGGCAGGACTTCGCGGGACTTTACCCTAGCGACGAAGAGTGCCTCGCCTCCTTCCTGGTGCTGGAACTCGCCGAGGTGCTGCAAGGGGCCAAGCCGGCCAACCTCGTCTGTCTTGCCAACAAGCGCCGCTCCTGCGGTCGCAACCTCTATCGCCTCTGGAAAGAACACGGCGCCGCGCTCCTTGAAGAGAGCGGCCTCAAGGTTCGGGTCCTCGACGACCGCGGCTCTTCGATCCTGCTCCTGCTTTACTCCCAGGAGGCCCTCGGCACCCTCATCGCGCAGAAGAGCGTGCGCATCATCCTGGGCAAAGCCGGTTACGGCAACGTCCACGACTTCGACTCGGTCCTGGACGAGCTGGAGACGCGTGTGACGGGGGATGGCTTCCCTCACGAGATCGGCGTGTTCCTTGGGTACCCGCTGAAGGACGTTATCGGCTTCATGGGGTGGGTGCCGCTTGCTTTCACCGTACAGGGACCTTGGAAGATTTTCGGCAAGCCCGAGCAGAGTCTGCGCCTTGCCGAGTGCCACCGCGAGTGCCGCAGCAGGATGTCGCTGCGCCTGGCTTCGGGATGCAACCCGCTCGAGTGCCTGAGAAACGGCAGCCACGCTGCCGCTGATTCGTACCAGCAGCACGACACCCCTTTTTTGGCAATTAAGTGAAGGTGAATATCAAAGCCGAGACGCTGACGCCTCGGGGGAGGGCAACATGTGCATAGCTCTGATCGGCGGAATGGACCGCTTGGGAAAACACTACCTGGAAGAGGCGGAACGGGCCGGGGTAAAGCTGCAGTTTTTCAGCACCTCGGAGACCAACATAGCATCAAAATTAAAGAAAGCGGACGCCATGGTGATCTTCACCAACAAGGTGTCGCACCGGGTGAAGATCGAGGCGATGCAGGTCGCGAAGGCAAAGAACATCCCGGTGCTGATGGAGCATGCCTGCGGCGTCTGCACCTTCCGCAACTGCCTCCAATGCCTGGCTCACAACTGTCAGTAGAGGAGTTGCCGCAAATTCGGCTTCATATTGGACTGCATCTGTGTTAGGTGTAGCCGTGGTAAATTTCAGCCCGCTGCACCAGGATCCGTATGACCGATGCTACTGACAAGACAACCTTCAGACTGGCGCTGAGCGGGGCGCTGCTGGCCCCGTTCACCGTCATCTGCGTCTGGTACCTCGACATACCGGTTGCCGTCTTCGTGCGGGACTACCTTTACACTAACCGGCACTGGTTTAGGGCCACCTCGGAGCTGCCCGACCTGCTGCTCACCGTGGTGGTCATCTCCACTGCCGCCTCCTGCTGCTTTTACCTGCTGCGCTCCGGCAAGGGGATCCTGGACCGCGCCACGCTGCTGGCCAAAGAGGTTCTCTGGCTCGCGCCCGCCTCCTATCTCGCCAAGGCGCTCTTGAAAATCGCCTTCGGCCGGCCCGACACGCGCTACTGGCTCACCAAGCCCGGCGACTACGGTTTTCACTGGTTCCAGTTCAAAGAGCACTGCGACGGCTTTCCCTCAGGCCACATGTTGGTCATCGTGGCCCTCCTGGCGGCGGTCTGGCGCTTCTATCCAGAAAGTCGCCCCATCGGCATTCTCATCGCCGTCCTGCTCGGCGTCGCCCTGATCGCCACCAACTACCACTTCTTGAGCGACGTCGTCGTTGGAGGCTACCTCGCCATCTTGCTCGAGGTGATGATCTCACGCCTGCTTTTTTGTCGGCGCCGTTTCGCTGTCAACTGACAGTGGCTTTACCCGCGGCGCCGCGCCCAGTCTGCCTTTGTTTTCGGTTTTTTCCCTTGCATCGCCAGCCGGAATCCCTTATATTTCAACAGCACATCGAAGATAGCAGGAACGCTTAAACCAACGATACGTAGCAGATGAGCGGGGGATTGCCGCCGCGATCAGATAACGCATGGAAAGGGTTTAGCCGCCGACGGTTAAGCCCTTTTTGTTTGAGCATAAAAAGGTCAGGGAGGCCCAATGGAAAGAAGAGTTTTAGCTGCAGGAGACATGGTCGATTCGCAATGCACGCGTTGCAAGGCACTGCTGAACCACACCATCGTGGCGATGGTGGCAGGGCAGGTGGTGCGGGTGAAATGCAACACCTGCGGCAGCGAGCACAACCATCGTCCCGCGAAAGAACCAAAGGCCGCCACCGTGAAGGGAGCAAAGGCTGAAAAAGAGGCGAAGGCGCCGCGCACCAGGGCCGCCAAGGCACCGGCGGTATCCGACGAGGCGGTCTGGGAGGAGATGATCCGCCCCCTCGATCCGGATCTCGCCGTCCCCTACAGCATGGAAGGAAAGTTCAAGACCAACACGCTGATCAGCCATCCCACCTTCGGGACCGGCGTCGTGGCGTCGTGCCAGGCCGGGAAGGTCGAGGTCGTCTTCAAGACCGGCCGCAAGCTGCTGAGAAGCGCCTGCTAGCCGGGCATAAGCAGAGAGAACAAGAAAAGGGGCTGCCGGATTCATGCTGGCAGCCCCTTTTTATTTAAAACACCAACCATTGGCCACGGAGGAAATCTGAGAACTTCGGAGAAAAAACAAAAAAGAGGTTTCGCTTCTCTCAGATGTTCTCAGATTTTCTCCGTGGCTAGCGGTTTTATTTCTTAATCCTGAACCCCGCCCGCTCCCACCCGGAGACCTCGTTGGCTGGTTTTTGCTCTTTCGCCCTGGGTTGGTTCTTGGGCGTCGCGCTCTTCTGCGCCTGTTCCGGCGCGGCCTGCTTGATGGAGAGCGAGATCCGCTTGGTCTGCGGGTCCGCCGAGAGCACCTTCACCTTGACGATCTCGCCCACCTTGACCGCCTCGTTGGGGTCCTTGCAGTAGCGGTGCGATAACTGGCTCACGTGCACGAGCCCGTCCTGGTGCACGCCGATGTCGACGAAGGCGCCAAAGGCGGCCACGTTGGTGACCACCCCCTGCAGGATCATCCCCTCCTTCAGGTCCGCTATGGTGACCACGTCGTCCCGGAACGCGGCGGTCTGGAACTGCTCGCGCGGGTCGCGCCCCGGCTTTTTCAGTTCCGCCAGGATGTCACGCAGGGTAGGGAGGCCGATGCTGTCGGTGACGTAGCGCTCCAGCTTGATCCCCGCGGAAAGGGCAGGGTCGGAGGCGAGCTGAGCCACGGTGACGTTGAGATCCGCCGCCATCCGCTCGACGACCGCGTAGTTCTCCGGGTGCACCGCCGTGTTGTCCAGCGGATTGTCTCCGCCGCGGATGCGCAGAAAGCCCGCCGCCTGCTCGAACGCCTTCGGTCCGAAGCGGGCCACCTTGAGAAGCGCCTGCCGGGTCGGGAAGGCGCCGTTCTCGTCGCGGTGCTTGACGATGGCTCGCCCCTGGTTCTCGGAGAGGCCGGCGACGTAGGAAAGGAGCGCCCACGAGGCGCTGTTGAGATCGACGCCGACGTAGTTGACGCAGGATTCCACCACCGCGTCCAGCGCCTTCTTTAACAGCGACTGGTTCACGTCGTGCTGGTACTGGCCGACGCCGATGCTCTTGGGGTCGATCTTGACCAGCTCCGCCAGTGGGTCCTGGAGCCTGCGGCCGATGGAGATGGCGCCGCGGATGGTGAGGTCGAGCTCCGGGAATTCTTCGCGGGCGATCTCGGAAGCGGAATAGATCGACGCGCCCGCCTCGTTCACCATGACCGTTTCCGCCTTCACCCCGGCCGCGCGCAGCGCCTCACGCACGAAGAGCTCGGTCTCGCGCCCGCCGGTACCGTTGCCGATGGCGATCAGGCGCAGGTCGTGGCGCTCCACGAGCCGCACCAGCTCGGCGCCGGCGCTTTCCGCCTTGGGGCCGCCGGTGTGCGGGTAGATGGTGGTCTGCTCCAGGAAACGTCCCGTCTCGCTGATGGTGGCGAGCTTGCACCCGGTCCTAAGACCCGGGTCGACCCCCAGCACGCGCCTACCTCCCGCGGGGGGAAGCAGCAGCAGGTTTCTCAGGTTCTGCGCGAAGACGGCGATGGCGGCCTCGTCGGCCTTCGTCTTCGCCTCGAGCCTCAGCTCCACCTCGATGGAAGGCGCGATGAGCCGCTTGTAGGCGTCCGCCGCGACGGCTTCCAGCACCCCCTTGAAGATGCTCTCCCGTTTGATGAGCCCCCCCTTGAGGCGCGCCACGATCTCTTCTTCCGGCGCGAGCAGGGTGAGGCGCAGCACCTCCTCCTTCTCCCCGCGCCTCATCGCCAGCATCCGGTGCGACGGTATCGTTTTGAGAGGCTCCTGGTATTCGTAGTACATCTTGAACTTGCCGTCCCGGTCGGCGCCCTCGCTCAGAAGCTGCGAGGAGAAGATACCCTGCTCGCGGGTCAAGTCGCGCACCATGGCGCGTCGGTCCGCATCCTCGGAAAGCTGCTCGGCCAGGATGTGCGAGGCGCCTTCCAGCGCGGAGTTCGCGTCGGGAACTCCCAGCTCCTCGTTGATGAAGGGGGTGGCTGCATCCACCGCGGAGCCGGTGCTGAGTTCCTGGGCCAGGACCAGTTGGGCCAGCGGTTCAAGGCCGCGCTCGCGGGCGATGGTCGCCTTGGTGCGGCGCTTGGGTTTGTAGGGGAGATAGAGGTCTTCGAGCTCGGTCTTCTTGCGGCAGGTGGCGATGCGCGCGGAGAGCTCCGGGGTCAGTTTCCCCTGCTCCTCGATGCTTTTCAGCACGGTCGCCTTGCGCTCGGCCAGTTCGCGGTGGTAGTTGAGCAGGTCCTCGATCTCGCGGATCTGCACCTCGTCCAGTTCCCCGGTCTGTTCCTTCCGGTAGCGCGCGATGAAGGGGACGGTCCCCCCCTCGTTCAAAAGCGCCACCGTGGCGAGCACCCCGCCGCGCGGCAGTCCGCTTTCTTCTACAACTATTTCAAGTAACTGTGCTGTGTCCGGTGCGTGCATGTTTAAAAAGTCTCCTCCGAAAAAAGAGGTACTTCTTACACTCTTTGGCCGCCGGGGGCAAGAACTTTCCCGCCCGCCGTCAGGGGAGGAACCCCTGCTTCTCGTACTCGGCGAGCTTTCGGTACAAGGTGGCGACGCCGATATTCAACTCGGCCGCCGTGCGCGCCTTGTTGTTGCCGGTGGCCCTCAGGGCCGCCAGTATGTACTCCCGCTCCACCTCTTCCAGCGGGCGCACCGATTCCACGATCCCCGGTCGCGGCAGCGCCGACCGCAACTCTTCCGGCAGGTCCTCGAGGTCGGCCCTCGTGTCCAGGGAAAGCGCCACGGCGTGTTCCACCGCGTTCTGCAACTCCCGCACGTTTCCCGGCCAGGTGTAGCGCAAAAGCTGGTCGGCGGCCTTGGGGGTGAACCCGGTCACCCTGCGGCCGGCGCGTTTGGAGGCCTGCTCCAGGAAGATGCGCGCCAGGGGCAGGATGTCCTCGTTGCGCTCGCGCAGGGGAGGGACCCGCACCTCGATCACCCTCAGGCGGTAGTAGAGGTCGCGCCGGAAGTTCCCGTTGGCCACCTCGTCGGAGAGGTTCCTGTTGGTGGCGGCGACCACCCTGATGTCGACCTGGCGCGACTTGTTTTCGCCGACCCGCCGCACCTCCCGCTCCTGCAGCACGCGCAGGAGCTTCACCTGCATGGACTGCGAGATCTCGCCGATCTCGTCCAAAAACAGCGTCCCGCCGTGGGCCGCCTCGATGAGCCCCATCTTGTCCCGGTCCGCGCCGGTAAAGGCACCTTTGGCGTGGCCGAAGAGTTCACTCTCCAGGAGCGTTTCCGTCAGGGCACCGCAGTTCACCGCCACGAACGGGCGACCCGAGCGGGCCGATTCCTCGTGGATCAGCCGCGCGATCCGCTCCTTGCCGGCCCCGCTTTCGCCGGTCACGATCACCGATGAATCGACGCGGGCGATGCGCCGGGTCAACTCCACCACCTGCCGCATGGCGCTCGAGCGCGCGGTGATGCAGCCGAACTCCTCCCCCCCGGCGCTCAGGCACGACATCTGGCGCCGCTGCTTCTTCAGGCGCTCCTCCGTTTCGCGCAGCGCCTTGGCCAGGTTCTGGAACACCTCGTCGCCGGTCTCCGATTCGAAGTAGGGGAGATACGGCTCCAGTGCCTCGCCCCACTGTTCCCTGGTCCTCCCCTCGACGTGGCAGACCGCGTCCCCCTTGCCGCAGCAGCGGTCCTCGATGAAGTAGACCTTTTCCCCCCTCCAGTAGGAAACGTAGCCACTGGCGAAGCCGGTCAGGGTCCAGCATACCGAATCCTCGGAAAGCCCCAGGTGCAACAGGTGCTGCTCCACCTCGTAGGAGTCGTACCAGAAGGACTGCACCAGCGGCTCGTCGGCGCTGCCGTCGCTGCGCTTGTTCTCCTCGACCCGGACCATCCCCTGCAGCATGTGCAGTTTCGGGCCGGTCCAGCTGTCGGCGAAGAGATCGGGAAACTCCAGCTTCAGGCTCTCCGCCGTCATCCTGCCGTGGGCGTAGCCGAACCTGGTCAGGATGCTGCGCGCGGCTGCCGTCCCCAGCGAACTGATCAGCTCCTTGCGCAAAAGCCCCAGGGCGACGGCATCGAAGATGATGGCCCTGCGCCCCATGAAAAACATGGTCCCCCCGCCGGGACGGAAGGAAAGTAGCTCCCGTAAATCCAGATCCGCCGATTGCATCCCCGCCTCCTAGGTCTACCAGAATAAGAATGCACCTTATCATAATGATAGGCAATTTCCACCTTGTATACAGGGCTTTATCGCAAGTATCCGATCTAATGTCGGTTTTTTGCTGGCACGCTCGCTGCTAATCCCACATGCAAAGCAGGTCATTTGCCGATTGTCGACGCGATGGCCCGGCTCCGCAGCCTCGGCCCGCATCATCGCCAGCCAACAACACCATTGGGAGGTTCAACGTGGGGAAGAAGATTTTCATAGCGCTGTCGCTGCTGGCAGCCCTGGGGGCGGGGATATCCCTGCCGCATAGCGAGGCCCGGGCGGCGAGCATCAAGGGGAAGCACGGCTCCGAAGGGCTCGGCTGCGCCGACTGCCACAAGACCGATAAACCGACGGCGGCCGCGGGCGTCGAGGCCTGTCTCGAGTGCCACGGCGGCTACGACCAGATGGCCGCGCGCACCAAGGCCATGCACAACAACCCGCACGACTCCCACCTGGGGAGGATGGGGTGCCTCAAGTGCCACCGGGTGCACACGCCGTCGGAGTACCTGTGCCTCGAGTGCCACAGCGACTTCGAATTCAAGGACAAGTAGCTCGAACTGTTCCGAACGCGGCAACACCGCGTCGCACCAACCCCCTGAGGGGAATCAAGAGGAGGAATCGATGAGAAGAGTTCGAGGTATCGCGATGGTGTTCGTCGCCCTTTTCGCCTGCGCCGCACCGGCGCTGGCTGAGAAGGAGATGAAGACCGACGTAGTCGTGGTGGGCGCCGGCACTTCCGGCCTGGCCGCCGCGGTAGAGGCGCTGCAACTGGGCGCCAAGGTGGTCGTGCTCGAGAAGCAGGCCAAGGTGGGCGGCACCGGCAGCTTCTGCGAGGGTGTCTTCGCGGCGGAGAGCAAACCGCAAAAGCGCATCGGCATCGACGTCAGCAAGGACTTCGCCTTCAAGCTGATCATGAACTACAGCCACTGGAAGGCCAACGGCGCCCTGGCCAAGAACTTCGTGGACAAGTCGGCCGAGACCATTGACTGGCTCGACAACCTGGGCGTGAAGATCGAGTACGTCGGGGTCGGCGGCTTCGGCGGCCCGCTCACCTGGCACGTCATCGCCCCGGGCCCTGACTACCCGGACAAGAACCCCAGGGACTTCCACTGCCAGAGGATGATCAACGTCTTCGAGAAGTACGTGCAGGAGCACGGCGGCAGCATCCTCCTGGAGACCCCGGGCACCGACCTCATCACCGAGAACGGCAAGGTGGTCGGCGTGGTGGCCAAGGAGAAGTCGGGCGAGGTGCTGAAGATCAGGGCCAAGGCGGTGATCATCGCCACCGGCGGCTTCGCCAACAACAAGGAGATGATGAAGAAGTACGTGGAGTACCCGGAGGTGATCCCGGTCGGCAACATCGGCAAGGACGGCGACGGTATCCGGATGGCGGAGAAGGCCGGCGCACAGCTTGAAGGGATGGGGACCGTCGAGGCGTACCGCCCGGGTCTTCCGGGCTTCCACCCGGCCGACCAGATGATCGCCCTGGCTGTGCAGCCCTACTTCTGGGTCACCCCGCGCGGCGAGCGCTACGTCGACGAGTCCAGCGTCGAGTTCTGGCCCTACGCCGGCAACGCCATCACCAGGATCGGCGGCACCGCCTACTCCATCTTCGACGAAAACACCAGGAAGCTGGCCGTCGAGAAGGGGATCGAGATGCCGCTGGGCGAGTGGGTGCTGCAGGGAACCAAGCTCACCAAGTTCGACGAATCCTTCAACAAGGAACTGGCCAGGAAGCGCGGCTTCGCCTTCAAGGCGGACACCATCGAGGATCTCGCCAAGCAGCTCAACATGGACGCCAAGATCCTGAAGGCGAGCGTCGAGACCATGAACAAGTCCGCCTCCGTGCGCGAGGACAGCCAGTTCAACAAGAAGTCCAAGTACCTGCGCCCCGTCGCCACCGGTCCCTTCTACGCGGTCAAGCTCCTGCCGCGCCACCTGGGCACTTTGGGCGGGGTCAAGATCAGCGGCAACACCGAGGCGCTGAACGCCAAGGGCGAACCGATTCCGGGCCTCTACGCGGTCGGCACCGACTCCGGCGGCATGTACGGCGACAGCTACGACCTGCTCCTGGGTGGCGGCACCGCGGGTTACGCCATCAACTCCGGACGCATCGCCGCCGAGAACGCGCTCAAGTATTCCGGCCTGACCAAGTAGCTTCTTACCTGCCGTGGCGGTGACCCCGCCACGGCAGCGCATGGCATTGCAACTAATTCAACGACTACCAATCGAAAGGGAACAGTACCATGAAGAAGATGAACATCGCGGCCATGACCTGCGCCGCCGCCCTCGCGTGCTCCGCGCCCGCACTGGCAATCGATCTCAACGGCTACGGCAACATCAAGCTGGGCACCTTCTGGACCCAGAACTCCTTTTACAGCCCGGCCACCGGCGCCGCCCGGCATGACAGCGACTTCAGCCTCGACAACTTCGGCGACAGCTTCGTCGGCGTCAAGGTGAAGGAGGGCGAATACTCCGGCGTGGCCGAGGTCGGCCTTTACAACCCGAAGGCATACTCCAAGGGGGTGGAGGTACGGCTTCTCTACGGCGAGTGGGATTTCGGGGAGGGGAAGCTGCGCATCGGTAAGACCCCGAGCCCGTACGTGTTCCGCTCCCAGCAGGTCTGGGACAGCGACGGCGGCTTCAACGGCTACGGCTCGCTCTGGGACGGCCGCTACGCCAACATCAAGGTGACCATGAACAACGGCTTCTACGTCGACGCCATGCAGCCGCGGGTCGGCAACCAGGCCAACAACACCACCAACGTCTCCCCCAACGCCGACGTCACCGCGGCCTACAGCCAGACCGGCAACAGCTACGCCGCCACCTACACCGACTACGACACCATGCTCCCGAAGATGGTGGTCGGCTACGAAGGGAAGCTGAACAACTGGAGCTACGGCGGCGGCGTTGCCGGCAACTGGTACAAGGTGACCAGCTCCACCAACAACTCCACCCCGGTGAAACACGACATCTACTCCTACCTCGCCTTCTTCCATGGCAAGGTGGATCTCGCGCCGGTGGAATTGAGCTACAACGTCTTCACCGGTCAGAACACCGGCGACCTGATGAGCACCGCCACCGGCAACGGCATCGGCAACACGCTGGCCAACCCCGGCCAAGCCAACGGCGCCTACTACGACACCCTGCACGGCAAGAACTCCCACACCTACGGCGGCTTCGGCCAGGTAGGCTACCGTGCCAGCGACCGCGCCATGCTCTATGCCGGCGCCTCCTACGTGATCGACGACAACCCGATCGCCCACGCCGACGCCCGCATGGCCTCCTTCGTCAACCTGAACTACGCCCTGGGCAAGCACATCAACATCGTCCCGGAGATCGACTACCTGAACGACTTCAAGAACTCCCTGGGGCAGAAAGAGCCGCGTTCCCTGATCGCCGGCGCCAAGTGGCAGATGACCTTTTAACATCCCGATGCCCCGGCAGCGCCGAGGCGTCGCAATAATGGCGGCGGGGGGACTCCTCCCCCCGCCTCACCAAAGGGAAGCAAAGGATGGAAACGAACAGCCAGGCCTGCACCGCCGCCGTGCGTGACCCGCACCACGAGCCCCTGCACTGGGACAGCCGCTACCGCAGCATCATCGGCCGCCTGAACCGGATGCTGGAGCAGGTGCACCGCCACCCCACCTCCGACGTGACCGGCGAGCTCGATCAACTGGTGACGGCGACGCTCACCCAGATCGTGCCGGAGGAGCGCTTCATGGAGCTTGTGGCCTTCCCGAAGGCGAGGGAACACCGGCTTTGCCACCAGTCCATCAGTATCGGGACCGCCAAACTGCGCTACCGCCTGGCACTGGGGAAGGGGGCGCCCGCTGACGAACTGGAGCAGATCCGCCGTCTCTGGCTGGAGCACATCGAAGTGCACGACCGCCTCTTCGAGGCCTTTCTCACCGCACGGGGGTGACACCATGGCGGAGCGCAACCTGCTGCGAACCCTGTTCCTGGTCAATTTCGCCGTAACGCTCGGCTTTGGCATCGCCGACGCCTTCTTCTCGACCTATCTCTTCAGCCTCGGCGCCCGCGGCCTCATGCTCGGGCTGCCGCTGGTCTGCTATTCCCTCGCCAAGATCGTCTGCAGCCCGGCGCTCGGCTCCTGGTCAGACCGGGTCGGCTACCGCCATGCGGTGCTGGTCAGCCTCGCGCTCTACCTCCTGGTCTCGACCGGCTACCTGTTCAACCTCTCCGTCCCGGCACTCACGGTGCTGCGCCTGTTGCAGGGAGTGAGCTGCGCGCTGTTTCGCCCGGTGCTCCTGGCGCTGGTAGGAAGCTGCGCGGCGCGGGAACAGCGCGCCACCGTCCTCGCCACCTTCGACATCTCCTTTTACGGCGCGTTGTGCCTGGGGCCGCTCGCCGGCGGCCTGCTCAAGGACGTCTTCGGCTTCGCGGGCGTCTTCGCGGCGGTCGCCCTCTTGTGCCTCACCGCCCTCGTCGCCTCCCTGCGCGGCATTCCCGGCGGGTTACCCGGTACCGGCAACGCCCAGCGGCACGAGGGGGGGGCGGCGCACCGGCTGTGGCAGCGGGACCGGTCCGGCAGCTACCGCGCCCTGCTCGCCTTCATCTTCGGCAGGGCCTTCGGTATCTCGCTTACCGGCTCCTTTCTCCCAATCCTGCTCACCGCGAAGCTGGGTTTGACCGGCGCACGCAGCGGCATCATCCTCGCCTCCGGCACCGTCGCCATGACGCTGCTGTTACGCCCGATGGGGATCCTCTCCGACCGCGCGCCGCGCCGTCTGCTGGTGCTGGCCGGGGGGAGCGCCGTCTCGGTGCTCTACTTCCTGCTCCCGGCGGCGCCCGGGTTTTACCAGATGCTCACGCTCACCCTGGCCATCGGGGTCTGCAGCGTCGTCTCCCAGCCAGCCAGCAGCGCGCTCCTGGTGGAAGAGGGGATGCGGCACGGCATGGCGGTGACGGTGGGGACCTTCAACGCCGCGCTGAACCTGGGCTTCGCCGCGGGCCCTCTCTTCGGCGCGCTGCTGCAGGGGAGTCTCGGCATCGCCGCCGTTTTTCACGCTGCGGGGACCGTCGGGCTCGGCGCCGTCCTCCTCTTCGCCCTGCACAGTATCGAGACCGGGCGGGAGGGCGCACGGCACGCGTCCCCAACGGTCCCGGTCGCGTCCGCCGCGGCAGGGTCCTCATGTGAATCAATTCCCCCGTACTCTCACGCCGCTTGACCGGGCTCGCGAAAACCGCTATTCTGGCCAAATTTCAAATGAGAGGGGCTCGTCATGGTGCGTCCGAGTTGGGATGAATATTTCATCGAGATCACACGCCTGGTTGCCAAGCGTTCCACCTGCCTGAGGAGGCAGGTCGGCGCCGTCCTGGTGAAGGACAAGAACATCCTGGCAACCGGCTACAACGGCGCACCGTCGGGGACCGCCCACTGCCTGGATATCGGCTGCCTGCGCGAGAAGATGGGGATCCCGTCCGGCGAGCGCCACGAGCTCTGCCGCGGCCTGCACGCCGAGCAAAACGCGATCATCCAGGCCGCCAAGCACGGCACCTCCATTGAAGGGGCCACCCTGTACTGCAACACCATGCCCTGCATCATCTGCTCGAAGATGGTGATCAACTCCGGGATCAAGCGCGTGGTCTACCTCTCCGGTTATCCGGACCAGCTCGCCGAGGAGATGATCCGCGAGTCAGGCATCACCGTCGAGAAGTACGAGGAGCAGCAGCCATGAAGTGCCCCTTCTGCAGTTTCAGCGACAGCAAGGTAGTCGATTCCCGCCCCGACAAGGGGGGCGCCGCCATCCGGCGCCGGCGCGAGTGCGAGTCCTGCGGCAAGCGTTTCACCACCCACGAGCGGGTCGAGGAAGTGCTCCCCCTGGTGACCAAGCGCGACGGCCGGCGCGAGCCGTTCGATCGCCTGAAGCTGGTGAACGGTCTGCAGAAGGCGTGCGAGAAGCGGCCGGTTTCGGTGGAGACCATCGAGAAACTGGTGGACCGCCTGGAGACCCGCATGCAGGAGAGCGGTGAGCGCGAGATCCCGACCACCACCCTGGGCGAGTGGATCATGAACGAGCTGCACGGCATCGACCAGGTCGCCTACGTCCGTTTCGCCTCCGTGTACCGCTCCTTCAAGGACATCAACGAGTTCATGGTGGAACTGCAGGACCTCCTCAAGAAATAGGGAGCGGGAATGTCTGCGGACCATCTCAACATGATGCGGCTGGCGCTCGCCGAAGCCAGAAAGGGCGTGGGCAAGACCGCCCCCAACCCGGCGGTCGGCTGCGTCATCGTCAAAGACGGCGCCATCGTCGGCAAGGGGTGGCACAGAAAAGCCGGTACTCCGCACGCCGAGGTGCACGCCCTGCGGGCGGCAGGTTTGCTCGCCGAGGGTGCCGACGTCTACGTGACGCTGGAGCCCTGCTCCCATTTCGGCAAGACCCCGCCCTGCGCCAAGGCGCTCATCGAGGCCCGTGTCGCGCGCGTCTTCGTCGCCATGGTCGACCCTAATCCGCTCGTTTCCAGCCGCGGCATCGGCATGCTGCGCGAGGCCGGCATCGAGGTCGAGGTGGGTCTTCTGGAGCAGGAGAGCCGGGAGCTGAACCGCCCCTTCATCAAGTGGATCCAGACCAAGCGTCCGTACGTGGTGCTCAAAAGCGCCCTCACCCTGGACGGCATGAGCGCCACGGCCAGCGGCGACTCCAAGTGGGTGACCGGCGACGCCGCGCGGCGCGAGGTGCACCGGCTGCGCGGCAGGCTGGATGCCATCATGGTCGGCGTCGGCACCGTGATCAATGATGATCCGCTCCTGACTTGCCGGGTCCCCGGCGGCAAGGATCCGCTTCGTGTCATCGTCGACTCGACGCTCAGGATCCCGCGCCATGCCGCGCTGTTCAGTCTGAAGTCGCAGGCGCCGACCGTTATCGCCACCTGCTGTGACGATCAGGCGCGGGTCGAGTCGGTAGCGGCGCACGGCGTCGAAGTGCTGGTCTGCAAGGAAAGGGAAGGGCGCGTCGATCTCGACGACCTCCTGGCGCGGCTCGGCGAGCGCGGCGTGCAGTCCATCCTTTTGGAAGGGGGGCACCACCTGGCCGGCGCCTTCGTGCGGGGCGGCCTCATCGACCACTGCATGTTGTTCCTGGCGCCCAAGCTCGTGGGCGGAGCCGGCATGGGGCTCTTTGCCGGCGAGGGAGTGCACCTGATGTCCGACGCCATCCGGCTGGAAGACGTTAAAGTAAAGCGCATCGGCGTCGACCTGCTGGTGGAAGGCACACCGGTAAAAAAGCAAAACCATTAGCCACGGAGAAATTCGGAGAAAATCGGAGCAAGACCAAAAGCTGGTAAGACCGTAAGGTTTTAAACCTTCAAAAGGTTTTGCCTCTCTCAGATGTTCTCAGATTTTCTCCGTGGCCAATGGTTTCAGAGGTTTTATGTTCACAGGTCTCATAGAAACAGTAGGCGAACTGGTCTCCATCGAGCGCAGCGGCGCGTCGGGGAGCCTCACGGTCAAGACCTCGCTCCCCCTGGACGAGATCAGGATCGGCGACTCCATCGCCATCAACGGCGCCTGCCTCACCGTGGTGCGCAAGGGGGGCGGCGCCGTCACCTTCGATGTCTCCCCCGAGACCATCGACCGCACCGCCTTCAAGAACCTGAAAGGCGGCGCTCCGCTCAACATGGAGCGCGCCATGCGCCTGTCGGACCGCCTGGACGGCCACCTCGTCTCCGGCCACGTCGACTGCGTCGCCACTATCACGCAGCGGCGCGAGGTGGCCAACAACATCGTCTTCTCCTTCAGGTTCCCGGCGCAGTTCGCGAAATACATCGCGGCCAAGGGGTCGGTCGCCATCGACGGCATCAGCCTCACCGTCAACGAGGTCGGCCCGGACAGCTTCAGCGTCAACATCATCCCGCACACCGCGTCGAAAACGACGCTCCTTGCCAAGAGGGTGGGGGACGAGGTGAACATCGAGACCGACCTGCTCTGCCGCTACCTGGAACGTCTTCTGGCGGGCAAGGATGGAAATCAAGGCGGGGTCACCATGGACCTGCTGGCTAAGAACGGCTTTATCTAGCCGCTTTTGCTTCCACTTCGACAAAAATTTTGGTATGGTCAACGCCCTAAGGTTTGTTGTCCAACCAATTGGCGCCGGGACTGTGACAACTTCGCCCCCCAGCGACTGATACTGAACGAGGAGAGGTTACGTAATGTCTGTTGCTAGCATAGAGGAAGCCATTGAGGAAATCAGAGCCGGGAGGATGGTGATCCTGGTGGACGACGAGGACCGTGAGAACGAAGGCGACCTCACCATGGCGGCCCAGTGTGTGACCCCCGAGGCGATCAACTTCATGGCCCGCTTCGGCCGCGGCCTGATCTGCCTGACCATGACGGCGGAACGCTGCGACCGTCTCGACCTGCCCCCCATGGTGCAGGACAACACCTCTTCCTTCGGCACCGCCTTCACCGTCTCCATCGAGGCGAAGAAGGGAGTGACCACCGGCATCTCCGCCGCGGACCGCGCCCACACCATCCTGACCGCGGTGGCGCCCAACGCCCAGGCTTCCGACCTGGCGCGCCCGGGGCACATCTTCCCGCTGCGCGCCAAAAACGGCGGCGTCCTGGTCCGCTCCGGGCAGACCGAGGGTTCCGTCGACCTGGCGCGCCTGGCCGGGCTCGAGCCGGCCGGCGTCATCTGCGAGATCATGAACGAAGACGGCACCATGTCGCGCATGCCCGAGTTGAAGAAGTTCGCCAAGGAGCACGGCATCAAGGTCTGCACCATCGCCGACCTGGTCGCCTACCGCTTGAAGCACGAATCGCTGGTGCGCCGCTCCGTCGACGTTGCACTCCCCAGTTCCTTCGGCAACTTCCGGGCCATCGCCTTCGAAAACGACATCGACAAGCTCGAGCACCTGGCACTGGTCAAGGGTGAGGTCAAGGGGGACGAGCCGGTCCTGGTCCGTGTCCACTCCGAGTGCCTGACCGGCGACGTGTTCGGCTCGGTGCGCTGCGATTGCGCGGAGCAGTTGCACGCCGCCATGGAGCAGATCGAGAAGGAAGGGAAGGGGATCATCCTCTACATGCGCCAGGAAGGGCGCGGCATCGGCCTCACCAACAAGCTCAAGGCCTACGCGCTGCAGGACCAGGGGCACGACACCGTCGAGGCCAACCTGGCGCTGGGCTTCAAGGCCGACCTGCGCGACTACGGCATCGGCGCGCAGATCCTGGTCAACCTGGGCGTCAAGAAGATCCGCCTGATGACCAACAACCCGAAGAAGCTGATCGGCCTGCAGGGCTACGGCATCAACATCGTCGAACGGGTGCCCATCGAGATCAAGCCCTCCAAGGCCAACGAGAAATACCTGAAGACCAAGCGGGAGAAGATGGGACACCTGCTGGAAAATATCTAAAACAGACGATGGATAAAGATCGAGACTGAGAAACCCTCTAAGGGGAATGCCTCTGTATCTTGATCTTTATCTGCAATCTCAATCTCGATCTTACTGGAGTGATTATGCCTAAATATTTAGAGGGGAAACTCAACGCCGAAGGGCTCAAGGTCGGCATCGTGGTTGGCCGCTTCAACAGCTTCATCGGGGAGAGGCTTCTCGAGGGAGCGCTGGACGCCCTGGTGCGCCACGGCGCCGATGACCAGGACATCACGGTGGCACGCGTGCCGGGCGCTTTCGAGATCCCGCTCGCCGCGCAGAAGATGGCCCGGACCGGCAACTACGATGCCCTGATCTGCCTCGGCGCCGTGATCCGCGGTTCCACCCCTCACTTCGACTACGTCTCGTCCGAGGTATCCAAAGGGATCGCCCACGTCTCCCTGGAGACCGGCGTACCCGTCGCCTTCGGCGTGCTGACTACCGACACCATCGAGCAGGCCATCGAGCGCGCCGGCACCAAGGCCGGCAACAAGGGCTTCGAGGCCGCCGTGACGGTGATCGAAACCGCAAACCTGTTCAGGGAGATGAAATAATTGACCACACGCAGAGAAGGTAGAGAACTGGCGCTGCAGGCGCTCTACTCCAAGGACCTGGTGACCCAGGATCCGAGCACCACGCTCAAACGCATCGTCGAGAGCTTCGGTGAGGGGGAGGAGCCGACCCTTTCGGCCAACTCCAAGGCCTACGCCTTCGCCGCCGAGTTGGTGAACGGTGTCGCCGCCAACCTCCAGGAGATCGACGGCCGCATCGCCGAGAAATCGAAGCACTGGAGCATGGCCCGCATGGCGCGCGTGGATCTGAACATCCTGCGCCTGGCCGTGTTCGAATTGCTGTACCGTCCGGACATCCCGAAGAACGTCACCATGAACGAGGCCATCGAGGTGGCCAAGAAGTTCGGTGCCGACGATTCCGCGTCCTTCGTCAACGGCATCCTCGACGAAATCGCCTCCACGGTGACCGACAAGGAATAAAGGGCAAACCAAACTAACAGGGATAAAGGGGATAAAAGGGATATCGTCCGAAGCACGGAGAGAACCCGAACCGACGACTGAAATCGCATCAACGATACCCTTGGCCCGGCGTCCCCCCCTTTGCGAAGGGGGGACAGGGGGGATTTGCTTGAAGGGATTTGCTTCACGTGATTTGCTCCAGTTGTTATCCCTTTGATCCCTTTTATCCCTGTTGAACGCCTTTGCTTTAAAAATCTGAAATTCGATCAAAGAGGGAATATGGAAGAGATTAAGGTAGGCCTGCTTGGTTTCGGCACCATCGGTGCCGGCGTCGTGAAGCTGCTCAAGGAAAACTCCGCCCTCCTCACTGGGAAGACCGGCACCCGGATCTCTCTCAAAACCATCGTCGACCTCGACATCACCACCGATCGCGGTGTCTCCACCGAGGGGATCACCCTCTCCCGGAACGCGGACGACGTCTTGACCGATCCGGAGATCTCCGTGGTGATCGAGCTGATCGGCGGCTACGAGCCGGCGCGCAGCTTCGCCCTCAAGGCGATCGGCAACGGCAAGCACGTGGTCACCGCCAACAAGGCGCTGCTCGCGGTGCACGGCGAGGAGATCTACGCCGCGGCCAAGAAGAACAACGTCGAGGTCCTCTTCGAGGCGGCGGTCGGCGGCGGCATCCCCGTTCTCTCCGCGATCAAGGGGAACATGGCGGGCAACCGCTTCTCCACCGTGCTCGGCATCGTCAACGGCACCTGCAACTACATCCTCACCAGGATGACCCAGGAAGGCGCCGATTTCGCCGAGGTCTTGAAGAGCGCGCAGGAATTGGGCTACGCCGAGGCCGATCCCACTTTCGACATCGAGGGGGTCGACACCGCGCACAAGCTCTGCCTGCTCCTGTCGCTTTGCTTCGGCACGAAGATCGACCTCAAGGACGTCTATTCCGAGGGGATCACCTCGATCACCTCCGAGGACGTCGACTTCGCCCACACCTTCGGCTACCGCATCAAGCTTCTGGCCATCGGCAAGATGGACGGCGGCCAGATCGAGGCGCGCGTCCACCCGACCATGATCCCCATCGACTACCCGCTGGCCGACGTGCACGGCGTCTTCAACGCCATCCGGCTCACCGGTGACTTCGTCGGCCCGGTCATGTTCTACGGCCGCGGTGCCGGCATGGAGGCCACCGCGAGTGCCGTGGTCGGTGACGTGGTCGATCTGGCCCGCAACCTCTGCGCCGGCATCACCCGCCGCTGCTCGCCGCTTGGCTACCTGGACGACAAGGTCACCACGCTCCCCATCAAGCCCATCGGCGAGATTATCAACAAGTACTACATCCGTTTCCAGGCCCTTGACCGTCCGGGCGTGTTGGCCCGCATCGCCGGTGCCCTCGGGGCGCGCGGCATCAGCATCGCCTCCATGCTGCAGAGCGCGAGAAGCGCCGACGAAGTCCCCATCGTGATCACCACCCACGAGGCGCGCGAGGAGGACGTGAGGAAGGCCCTGGCCGAGATCGACACCTTCGAGGTGATCCGCGCCAAGAGCACCTACATCAGGATCGAGGACAACCTCGAATAAAGACGGGTCGCAACGTAGACGCAGAAAGGGCGGGGATATTGAATCCCCGCCCTTTCTTTTTACAAGCGTTGCCGCAGAGTACCCGGAGGGCCACAGAGAGCACAGAGGAAAGGCTGCTTCGGGGGGAAACAAACCTGCTCTTTACTCCGTGTCCTCTGTGGCCTTTCTCCGTGTCCTCCGTGTTCCGCTTTAGGTTTTAGCCTTTCTCGTACTTCTCCACGACCTTGCGGTAGTGCTCCTCGAACCCCGCCTCGGACCTCTCCTCCGCCTTCTGGTACCCGGCGGTGATGCCGTGACGCACGCCCTCGGGCAGGATCCGCTCGGCGAGCGGGTAGAGGATGTCGTCCTCCTTGGCGATATGCTCGCGCAAGAGATCCAGGTACCCCCTGGCGTTGGCGACGATGGCCTCTTCCTGACCCGCCTCGCCGTTCAAGGCCTTTGTCGCCGCCTCTTCCATCGCCTTCACGTAGGCGCGGCCCAGGTCGTGCTCCATCAGCATGGCCGCCACCGGGCTGTTGTCCCGGGGCATGCCGTTCTCAACCAGCGCTTCGAACAGGACATCCTCCTCCTTGGCGTGGTGGAAACGGTCGGCGTAGTTCCTGATGAAGTCCACACCGTCCAGGTAGAACTGGTAGTCCTTGAAGCTTCCTTCCTCGGTGAGCCGCGCGTTTCTTTCCAAAAGGGCCAGCATCCTCAAGATCAACTGGTGCTCGTCCTTGAGCCTCTGGGTGATGTCCTGTTTCATGGCCTAGTTTCTCCTCTCGCCGTTGATGCCGATGATCGCGGTTTCCAGCGGGATCTCCTTGCCGGACTGCGCCAGCGCCTGGCGCACCATCATGTCGAGACCGCGGCAGCAGGGGACTTCCATGATGGCGACGGTGATGCTCTTCACGTTGTTCTCGCTGAAGATCCGGGCCAGTTTCTCCACGTACGGGGCGGTGTCGTCGAGCTTCGGGCAGGCGATCGCCAGAGCCTTCCCTTTCAGGAGATCGCTGTGGAAGCTCCCCAGGGCGAAGGCCACGCAGTCCGCTGCGATCAGAATCTCGCTGTCCTGGAACCAGGGGGCGGTCGGCGGAACCAGGTGCAGCTGCACCGGCCACTGCCTCAGCTCGGAAGCCGCCTTCACGGTGTTATCCTGCTCGGTTGCCTCGTTCCTCTCGATAACCCTTGCCATGCTGCCGGGGCAGCCGCATCCTGCATGTGCCATGTTCACTTCTCCCTTTTATATGGTTGTCTTCGTTTTGGTTGTGGCGTGTGCCGTTTCGATGTATCTAGGCGACCTTGCGATTTTCCTCTTTTGCGTCCAAATAGTCATTTATTTCCTTTTCCACCGCCGCCTCCTGCTCCTGGGTGAGACCGTGGATGGAGACCACATCCTTTAGGAGGCAGATGCCGACCTTGCAGGTGACGCATCCGATCTCGTAGCGGTTCAGGATCTCCCCGATCTCCGGGTTGCTCGCTATCACATTTTGAATCGCCGTATCGCCCAAGCCGTTTTTGAATTCCATCTGCTTCCTCCCGTGTTCTTGATGATCTGACCATACCCCTCCCGCTCCAAATTGTTTATGACCTGCGTCAAAAATATAGAATTGTCTGCATCTGTGTCGTGCAGGTGGAATTGCGGAGAAACATTGACGTTTTGGCGAATCAGCGTAGAATGGAACGCTGGCGTGGCGGCCGAAAAGCCGCGGTCGCGAGGAAAAAAACGGAGGTGCGCCATGGAACAGGACCTCAGATCACAGATCGAACGGCTGGAGCAGGGGAAGGGGCTGACGCCGGAGGTGAAGGCGCAATTGGAGCGTGCCTATGCCGAGATCGCCCAGAAGGTGATCACGGCAAAGGTTCCCAAGGAGGGCGAGGTCGCTCCCGATTTCGTCCTTCCCAACGCCGTGGGAATTCCGGTCGCGCTTTCCGACGCGCTCGCGCACGGTCCCGCCGTGGTCACCTTTTACCGTGGCATCTGGTGACCCTACTGCAGCCTTCAGTTGAGGGCATACCAGAAGATACTCCCGGAGATACTGCCGCGGGGCGCCTCGCTGATGGCGATTTCGCCGCAGGGTCCGGACAAGTCGCAGGCGACGCTTTTAAAGAACTTTTTGCAGTACGAGGTCCTGAGCGATCTGGGCAACGCGGTGGCGCGCAGCTACGGGTTGGTATACCGGCTCCCGGACTGGGTCCAGGATCTTTATAGGGAGCTGGGAGTCAACCTTCCCGAGTTCAACGCCGACGAGTCCTGGGAGCTCCCCATGCCCGGCACCTTCGTGGTGGGGCGGGATGGCAGGATCATCACCAGCTATGCCGACAGCGATCCCAGGAACCGCCTGGAGCCGCAGGCCATACTCGATGCGCTGAAGGCGTAAAAACAAGGCTTTAACGCAAAGGCGCAAGGCCGCGGAGACGCAAAGAGATAAACGATACGTTTTGGATTTTCCTCCAGTTGTTTCTTTGTCCTTTGCGCCTTTGCGGCTTTGCGTTAACAAAAAGACGTTCCTTTTTTTGGTCTTTAGGTTCCAATCCCGATTTTCTGCTTAGTCTTGGCGCCTTTGCGCCTTTGCGTTAGAGCTTTTGGCCTTGGATCTCATCTGTTTCAAAGCTTTGCGCCTCTGCGGCTTTGCGTTACCAATTCCAGTTTTTGACTTTCTGTGGGGGGGGACGATGACCACGAAGATAGGTATTTTGACCGGAGGAGGGGACTGCCCGGGGCTGAACGCGGTGATCAGGGGCGTGGTGAAGGCGGCGGTCGGGCGCGGCTGGGAGGTGGTCGGCATAGAGGACGGCTTCGACGGCTTTCTCCACCCGGAAAAGTGCCGCCCGCTCGGACTCGAGGAGGTGCGCGGTATCCTGCCGCGCGGCGGCACCATCCTCGGCACCTCCAACCGCGGCAACCCCTTCGCCTTCCCCATCATGCGCGAGGGGAAGGTGGAACTTGTGGACGTCTCCGAGGAGGTGCGCTCCCGGATCGACAAGCTCGGCCTGGACGCCCTCGTCGTCGTGGGCGGAGACGGCTCGCTTAAGATCGCCCAGGAGATGATGCGGCGCGGCGTCCCCATCGTGGGGGTCCCCAAGACCATCGACAATGACCTTTTGGAAACCGACGTCACCTTCGGCTACAACACCGCCCTCGAAACCGCCACCGACGCCCTCGACAAGCTCCACTCCACCGCGGAAAGCCATCACCGGGTCATGGTGCTCGAGGTGATGGGGCGCTACGCCGGCTGGATCGCCCTCGAATCCGGCATCGCCGGCGGCGCCGACGTCATCCTCATCCCGGAAATCCCCTACGACATAGACCGGGTGCGCGACGCCATCATCGCGCGCTGCAGACGCGGCCGGCGCTTCAGCGTGGTGGTCGTCGCCGAGGGCGCCTACCCCAAAGGCGGCAACCGGGTGGTCAAGGAGGCCGCCGGCGGCAAATCGGTGGTGGAACGGCTGGGCGGGGTAGGGGAGGCGCTGTCGCGGGAACTTGGGGGCGTGCTCGAGATGGACATCCGGGTCACCGTGCTCGGGCACCTGCAGCGCGGCGGCACTCCCTCCACCTTCGATCGCTGCGTCGGCAGCAGGTTCGGGGTGAAAGCGGTGGAACTGGTCGAGGCGGGGGCCTTCGGCCACATGGTCTGCCTTAAGGGGCGGCACATCACCTCGGTCCCCATCGAGGATGCCGTGCGCAGCCTAAACCTGATCGATCCCTCGGGGGAGATGGTGCGGCATGCGGAAGCGCTGGGTATCATGCTGGGGAGATAGTTCAAGGATATGGTTGACTTTGCCTAATCTCTGAACTAGACTGCGGAAAATTTCTCCGGCCGCACCCAGCGGCAAAGAACGCAACGAGGTGGTTTACCTATGAACAACCCGATCGCCGGAGCCAACAGGAGCCAGCTTTACGCGCTTGCCGGCTTTTTTCTGGGGGCTGCGGCCCCGCTGGGATGGATTATCCTGCGTCTTTTGCTGTTCTCCGACCCCAACCTCCCGCTCAGCGCACAAATCTTCTCTGAAATGACCCACTCCGCCCAAGGCATGGCACTCTACGCCTACATGGGCGGCGGAACCGCGGTGGTGCTCGCCGTGGTCGGCTTCTTCATCGGCAGGGCCATCGACGAGCTGCACCAAAAGGGCGAAAGACTGGACCAGCTGGTCCAGGAAGTGGACGGCCAGAAGAAACTCTTTGAGAACCGCTACAAGGTCCTCGACAACAACATCAAGAACTTCCACAAGATCGGCAGCCGCATCCAGAAGGCGGTACGCAGCGACGATGTGCTCGCCCTCTGCGTCGAGGGGCTGCACGAGGTGCTGGGCTACGAGCGGGTCAACGTGCTCATGGCCGACGCCGAGCGCAAGAACCTCTACTTCGCCGCCAGCGCCGGCAACGACAGCGTGGTCGGCCCAGACGTTACCGTGCCGCTCGATGCCCGTTCCGGCGTCATCTACAAGTGCTTCGCCGACAAGCAGGTCCACTTCGTGGAGGACATCTCCAAGTATCCCGCCGACTACCTGCTCCAGTCTCCCTACGATTCCATCGAGCCGCTGCGCTCCTCCACCTTCATCCTCTGTCCCATCGTCCTCAAAGGCGAGACCATCGGCGTCTTCGGCCTGGACAACAAGAAGAGCCACCGCGCCCTCAACGATACCGATGTCGACACCATCCGCCTCTTCGCCGACCAGGCCGCGGCGGCGCTCATGCGCATCAGCCTGCTGCAGTCCATCGACCGGCTCACCCTGGAACTGGGGCGGACCTTCTCGGACCTTTCGCAGAAGAGGGACAACTTCTCCTCCAATCTGTACCGCCTGATGAACGCCGCCGAGTCCCTTTCCGGGGGCGCCGTCAAGATCGACGCGGCAAGCCACGGGGTCATGGAGTCGGTCGACAGCGCCAGCGCCTCCGCCGCCCAGATCTCCGTCGCCACCGACCAGATCACCCAGAACATGGACGCCCTTTCCGACTCGGTGTACAAGTCGGTTTCCGCCATGGAGCAGATCACCTCGACCCTCAGGCAGGTGGAGAAGAGCACCGGGCATTCCCACAACCTCTCCAGCCGCGTCAAGGAACACGCGGAGCAGGGGACCCGCATCGTACAGGAGACCGTCTCCGCCCTGGCCGAGATCCAGCGCTCCGTCGACCTCTCCTACGAGGGGATCAAGCGCCTGAGCGCCAACAGCGGCAGGATCGAGGGGTTTGTCAGCGTCATCAACGACATCACCAAGCGGACCAACCTCCTGGCGTTGAACGCCTCGATCATCGCGGCGCAGGCCGGCGAGTACGGCAAGAGCTTCGGCGTCGTCGCCGACGAGATCAGGAACCTGTCGCTGCAGACCGGCCTTTCCACCGGCGAGATCACCGGGATCATCGAGGAGATCATGTCCGAGTCGCGCATCGCGGCCGACAACGTTACCAGCACCAAGGACCTGGTCAAGAAAGGGGTCAAGCTGGGGCAGCAGACCGGCGCGTCGCTGAGCAGCATCCTGGAGAGCTCGCAAAAGGCGCTGGACATGACTGAGCAGATCAAGCTCGCCACCGAGGAGCAGGCGACCAGCGTGCAGTTGGTGACCCGTTCCATCGAGGACGTGAGCTCCATGACCATGCAGGTCTTCAAGTCCTCCAAGGAGCAGGGGCAGGCGACCAAGGATGTGGCGCGTGCCCTCGAGGACGTGAAAGAGATGACCCACGACATGGTCACCGCCGCCGGGCGCCAGAGCGTGGACAGCGGCGAGATCAAGGGGAGCATCGACTACGTGACCAGGATGGCCGAGGCAATCTTCGACGGCATCGAGCAGCGCCAGCAGGAGAGCGGCCAGGTGGTCAAGGAACTCGAGCAGATCAGGGCGAGCGCGGAGTAGCAACGCCGGCACGCGAAGGTGCGAAGCATCCGTTGACAGGCTGTGGGGCAGAAAAGACTGGACTTTGTTGCAACGGTTGTGCTAGTTTCTAACGGCGTTTGGCCCGCTATAGATAAGTGGAGCCGCCAAGAGCGCCGGCAGTACGGACATACCGCCTGGATTTCGCGAGGAACCGGTACGGGAAGCGATAAGCTGATCAGAGCTGCGCCCTAATTGTGTGCGCAATCTCTTTTTTACAGCGTCTTCCTCACCGGAGACGTTTTTTTTTGCCCGAAACGGCGGTCCCGGCGCGCAGGCACCGCGCACTCCAGTTGCCCGGAATGAGCTGGTACCCTGTTCTGTTCACCTGTATACGAAAAAGTGGGCGCAGGCCGGCGGGTACCTGTAGGGGCGAATAATCATTCGCCCATGCCTTTCCCTAGCGCCAACCCCAAGGAGCTGACTCGACGATGCAAAAGACCAAAACCGTTCTCGACTTTCACCGGATGAAAGCGGAAGGGGAAAAGATAACGGTCCTCACCAGCTACGACTTCCCGATGACCGGCCTGATCGACGGCGCCGGCATCGACATGATCCTGGTCGGCGACTCGGTCGGCGTCGTGGTGGCGGGGCACGACAACACGCTGCCGGTGACCATGGAGGACATGATCTACCACACGAGGGCCGTGATGCGGGCGCGCCCGAAGGCCTTCGTCGTCGCCGACATGCCCTTTCTCTCCTATCAGACCGACCTGAAGAGCGCCCGTCTCAACGCGGGACTCCTGGTGAAGGACGGCGGCGCCGCCGCGGTGAAGATCGAGGGGGGCGTCAACGTCGCCGAGACCATCGCCGCCATCACCGCCATGGACATCCCCGTGATGGGGCACATCGGTCTCACCCCGCAGTCGCTGCACCGCATGGGTGGCTACAAGGTCCAGGGCAAGGGTGACGCCCAGGCGGAGAAACTCATCGAGGACGCGCGCGCCGTCGAGGCGGCCGGCGCCTTCGCCGTGGTCTTGGAAGGGATCCCCATGGGGCTTGCCCAGCGCATCACCGGGGAGCTCACCATCCCCACCATCGGCATCGGCGCGGGCCCGCACTGCGACGGGCAGGTGCTGGTGATCCACGACATCCTGGGGCTGTGCAGCAAGTACTCCCCGAAGTTCGTCAAGCGTTACGCGGAGCTCGCGCCGATCATCAGCGAGGCCGTCGCCAACTACATCGCCGACGTCAAGGGCGGCGCATTTCCCGAAGAAAGGCATTGTTTCAAATGATCGTTATCGAATCCGTGGCCGAGATGCAGCAGTTCGCGCGGCAAAGGCGGGGCGAGATCGCCCTGGTCCCCACCATGGGCTACCTGCACGAGGGGCACGCGTCCCTCATGGTCGAGGCGCGCAAGCGCGCGAAGACCGTCGTGGCCAGCATCTTCGTCAATCCGACCCAGTTCGGCGTCAACGAGGACCTGGACAGCTATCCCCGCGACCTCGAGCGCGACAAGAAGATCGCCGCGGCGGCCGGGGTGGACGTCATCTTCGCCCCCAAGGCGGCCGACATGTACCCCGCCGGCTACCAGAGCTACCTGAATGTCGAGGAACTCACCACCGAGCTTTGCGGCGCGAGCCGCCCCGGCCATTTCCGCGGCGTGACCACGGTGGTCGCGAAGCTCTTCAACATCGTCATGCCGGCAGTCGCCATCTTCGGCAAGAAGGATTTCCAGCAGCTCGCCGTGATCCGGCGCATGGTGCGGGATTTCAACTTCGACGTCGAGATCGTGGGTATGCCCATCGTGCGCGAGGCCGACGGGCTGGCCTTGAGTTCCCGCAACGCGCGGCTTACCCCGGAACAGCGCGAGCCCGCCCTGTGCCTCTCCCGTTCCATCGCCGCCGCCCGTGACGCCTTCCGGGGTGGCGAGAAGAGCGTCGCCGTCCTGAGGCAAAAGGCGCTGGCGCCGATCGAGCGTGAGCGCGTCGCGGAACTCGATTACCTGGAGTTCAGGGATCAGGATACCCTGCTTCCGTTGCAGATAGCTGATGAGAGGACGCTGCTCGCACTGGCCGTGCGGGTCGGCTCGGTAAGATTAATCGACAACTGTGTACTAGGGGAGGAATAAGAATATGGACAGGAAGATGCTGAAGAGCAAGATTCACCGCGCCACCGTCACCGGTGCCGACCTGCATTACGAGGGGAGCATCACCATCGATCTCGATCTCATGGAAGCGGCCGACATCATCCCGTACGAGGCCGTCTGCATCTGGGACGTCACCAACGGCAGCCGTTTCGAGACCTACGCCATCGAGGGGGAGCGCGGTTCCGGCGTCATCTGCATCAACGGCGCGGCGGCGCGTCTGGTCGCTCCGCAGGACCTGGTGATCATCGCGAGCTTCGTCAACATGGAGAACGCCGAGGCCATCGCCCATGAGCCCAAGCTGGTCTTCGTCGACGAGAAGAACAAGATGCTCCCCACCCGCAAGGAAGCCGCCGGCCAGGCCACCCTGAAGAGCGTGCACTGGAAGAACTAGCGTCATCGAAGCAGCAACAAGGGACGCTGATGGATAGATAATTCGTCAGCGTCTTTTTCTTTTAGCTCTTTCAGTAAGGAGCCCTCTGCCCCCCCTGTTGCCTCTCAATCTCACTCTCCCTCTGGGAGAGGGGCGGGGTGAGGGTCGCCTCGCCGCTTCTTTCCCATTAGCCTCGAGCACAGAACCTGTTAAACTATGCTCCTGTGGTTTTCCTCTGAGACCTCAGTGATCCTCCGTGTCCTCTGTGGTAAAGCTTCTTTGCTGTGCGGGGTTTTCGAATGAGAATATATGCCGCTTCCTACCTGCTCCCCATTTCCTCTCCGCCCATAGAGGGGGGTGCCCTCGCCGTGAAAGACGGCCGCATCGTCGCGGTCGGCAAGATCAACGAGTTGCGCGCGCAGTTCTCCGCGCCGGTCACCGACCTGCACGAGTCGGTGCTCATGCCGGGCATGGTGAACGCGCACACCCATCTCGAGCTTACCCATTTCTCCGCCTGGAAAGTCCGCAAGGACCTCGACTATCTTCCCAAGCGCTACGTGGAATGGATTCAGCAGGTGGTGAAAATAAAGCGGTCTCTGGAGCCGGGAGAGCTGGAGCACTCGGCGCGGGAAGGGATGAGGCTGTGCGTGGAATCCGGCACCACCGCCGTGGGGGACATTCTCTCCGATCTTTCCCTGGTGCCCCTGTACCGCGACACGGTGCTTACCGGCAGGCTGTTCCTGGAGGCGATCGGGCACGACCCCCTTTTATGCGACACGGTGGTGGCGCGGATAGAAGCGACGCTCGAGAACTTGCAGGGAGGGCTTCTTCCCGGTCTTTCCCCGCACGCGCCCCACACCGTTTCCGCGAAACTGTTCCGCTGCCTGCAGGATCTTTCCGGGAAGCTGGGCGCGCCCAAGGCGGTGCATCTCTCCGAAACCGCGGCAGAAGCCGCCTTCATGCATGACACGACCGGCGACATTGCCGAACTGCTCTACCCGATGGCGCACTGGGAGCAGTACCTGCCACACCCGATGCGCACTACCTCGACCCGTTACCTGGACGAGCTGGGCGTGCTGGACTCCGCCACCCTGGCGGTGCACGCGGTCCATGTCACCCCCAACGACGTCTCCATCCTCAAGGAGCGCGGCGTGAGCGTCGTCCTTTGCCCGCGCAGCAACGACCGTCTCTTCGTGGGCTGCGCTCCGCACAAGCTGTTAAAGGAAGCCGGGCTGCCGCTCGCCCTCGGTACCGACTCGCTCGCCAGCAACGATTCGCTCTCGCTTTGGGACGAGATCCGTTTCCTCGAGCAGATAGCCCCCGGCGTCTTCAGTTGCCAGGACCTTCTCGCCATGGCAACGCTCGGTGGCGCCCGGGCGCTGCAGATCGATTCCGACACCGGATCCCTTGAAGTCGGGAAACGGGCGGATTTCCTGGTCCTTGGCGGCTGCAACGTCGCCGCCGGCGCCGGCATCGAGGCGACCGTCCTCGCCAAGGGGCGTCTCGAGCGTGTTTATGTTGCCGGAGCGGCGCCGCAGTAAAAAACTCGGCGCCGCCTGATCTCCACCGTCCCCCTCACGCGTCCAGGACCTCCCGTACCCTCTGTAAAAGTTCCATCGGCTGGATCGGCTTCATGATCAGATCGATTCCCTCCTCGGGCACCCCGCGTTTCTGGATGAAATCCGCCGTATAGCCGCTGGCGAACAACACCTTCGTCCCGGGGGCCTGCTCGGCGATCTCGTCGTAGGCTTCCTTGCCGTTTTTGCGCGGCATGATCAGGTCCATCAGGATCATGTCGATCTCGTCCCGGTGCGCGAGATACTTCTCCACCGCGTCCTGGCCATCCACCGCCTGGATCACGCGGTAGCCAAAGCGCGTCAATACCGAGACGACCAGGTTGCGCACCCCTTCGTCGTCCTCGGCGACCAGTATCGTCTCGCTCCCTCCCTGCGGCGGCGCGGCCTGCCTGCCGTCGTCATGGCCCCGGACCGCGTCCGAGTGGTAGATGGGGAGGTAGATCCTGAAGGTGGTGCCGTGGTCGGGTTCGCTGTAGACGTTGATGAAGCCGTTATGCTGCTTCACGATGCCGTACACGATGGCCAACCCCAGCCCGGTTCCCTTGCTGACCTCCTTGGTGGTGTAGAACGGCTCGAAGATCCTCTTGCAGGTCTCCGTATCCATGCCGCAACCGGTGTCGGAGACGGTCAGCACCGCGTAGTGGCCCTGCTTGTGCTCCCCCGATTCCTGGTCCAGCGGGGATTCCACCTCCTGGCTCCCCGTTTCTATGGCGAGCACGCCACCTTTGGACATGGCGTCCCTGGCGTTGGTCGCCAAGTTGATGAGGACCTGCTCCATTTGCCCCAGGTCTGCCATGATGTACAGGCTTGCCGTGCTGGGCGTCGTTTTCAGCTGGATGTCCTCGCCGATGATGCGCACCAGGAACTTCCGGACGCTCTCCACCACGTCGTTGAGATTCACCGGTGCCAGCGTGATCACCTGTTTGCGGCTGAACGCCAACAGTCCCCTGGTCAGTTGCGCCGCCCGCTCCGCCGCCAAAAGGATCTGGTCGACTTCCTGTTTCTGCCGCTCGTCGAGCCTTTCATCCAGCTTCAAGATGCTGCCGTAGCCGCTGATCACCTGCAGCACGTTGTTGAAATCGTGGGCGACTCCGCCGGCCAGTTGTCCCACTGCCTCCATTTTCTGCGCCTGGCGCAGCTGCGCCTCCAGGGCGATGCGCTCGGTGAGATCGACGAAGCTGACCACGGCGCCCTCGATAACCCCGTCGTTCACGATGGGATACGAGGAGTACTCCACCGGGAAAGAGGTGCCGTCCTTGCGCCAGAACACCTCGTCGCGCACGGTGCACCCTGCACCTTCGTTGAAGGCCCTAAAGATGTTGCATTGCGCCACCGGCGCGGGGAGCCCGTTGGGTTGGGTGTGGTGTATGATGTCGTGCATGTTCTTGCCGAGCAAGTCGTCCAGGTTGTCGTAGCCGGTAAGCTTGAGGCAGGTCCTGTTGGCGAAGATGCATCTCCCCGCCGTGTCTATCCCGTAGATGGCGGCATGGGTAGAATCCATGATCAGCTGCAGCGTCCTCTGGTTCGCTACCGCCTCCTCCTGGGCCGCCTGGCGTTCGGCAACTTCCTCCTCCAGGAGAGTGGCCTGCTCCCGGAGCTGTTCCTGGGCGATCTCGCGTTCGGTCACCTCGTTCAACAGTTCGGCATTGGTCTCTTCCAGGCGCCTTGAGCTTTGCGAAATCTTCCTGGCCCCCAAGAGGATCAGGCATAATCCCGCGCTACCTATCAGCAGAAGGGTCGCCGCGGTGCTGGCGAGCACCTGGTTAGAGCCAGCCGAGAAGAGCGTGAGCGGCACCGTCACGCTGATGCCGCCCCGGATGTCGCCCTTTTTGTAGCCTTGGGCGGCATGGCACTTCAGGCACGAGATCTCGACCTTGAAAGGCCGCATGAACCTGATGAAGCGGCGGCCGTCCAGCGTCACCACCTCGCTCACCTCCTGCGCCCCATTTTCAAAGGCCTCAAGAGCCTTTCGTTCCCACGCGTCGGGGGCGTTTTCACCCCTGATCGGGTTCAAGCTGGTGATGTGTCCCCTGGCGATCTGTTTTTCTGTCTCAGCCAGTTCGAAAACCTGGCGCGTCATGTACGCCGGGTTGATGAGGGTCAGTTGCTTGCCCGAGGGAGTCGTGATGTCACGTTCCGGGATATGGGCCAGGTAGGGGTTGGGTTGGGTGTGTGGGGTGACGGGGACGTAGACGCCGCCGTGTTGGGACGCCCACTTACGGTACAGCAGGTCCTTCTCGAAGGCGATGCGGGCCTGCGCCTTGGCGACTTCATCGAGGTTATTTCTGTGCTGAACGTAGAACCACGCCAGCGATACGGCGATGAGCAAAACCCAGATGAAGCATAGCGAGAGGGCGTATCGCCTGGTCGTGGAGAGTCGGGAGAACATCTGGGTCACCGCCTAGGCTGAGTCGGTCTTTGCGTTCGGATTGTCATCACTGTATGAAGTAGTATTCGGCAGATTGCTGGTGCACGTTTAGGGGTATTTGGTGAAGTCCTTGTGGGACAGTGCCACCTCCTTGAAGATCCGTTGCTGGTCGGCGGCACAGTCCGGGCAGATGCCGTGACTGAACATGGCGTCGGAATGCTCGCTGAAATACATTTCGAGCTGTTGCCATGAATCTTCCTCGGTGCGGATCTTCTTGCAGTAGGAACAGATCGAGATAATCCCTTCCAGGCGCTTGATCCTGGCCAGCGCAGCGTTGAGTTCCTCGTTTTGCTGCTTCATCTCGTCGCCGTAGCGCTTGGCCTCGGCGTGGAGCAGGGCGCTCATCTTGCTCTTGTAAAGAAAACGCGCGGAGGCCACCGTCATGGTGGTGAAGAGCAACATCAGCACCAGCCCCACCGCGGCTTCCTTGCGCCAGGAGGTCATGTAGTCGGCCGGCGAGATGGTAGCAAAGATGTAATAGGGATACTTGGCGATCTTGCGGAAGGTGACCATCCGCTCCTTTTTGTCCCGCGCGAAGACCGTCTTGTAGGTGGCGGTTACCGGGTTGGCGAGGATCATGTCGCGTGTCTTTTGGGAGATCACGTTGGAGCCGATCTGGCTTGCCGCCTCCTTCCCCTTCGGGTGCAGGGCGACCAGCTTGAAATCCGTATCCCGAACGCCGACGGCGCCGTACTTGCCTATATCGAGGTGAGCGAGGAGTTTGTCGAAGTAGGCGACATCGATTCTACCAACCACCACCCCCGCGAAGGAACCGTCCATGTTGTTGTAGCGTCTGGCGGCGATGATCATCCATTTGCCCGTAATTTTCTCCTGCAGCAGGTTGGAAACCACCAGTTGTTCGTCGAGGCCGTTGCTGAGTCTTCGGAAATAGTCACGGTCGCTGATATTGACGGAGGCGGTGGTGCCGTCGCTGCCGCAAAGAACGTTGCCGGAGGGGTCGGTGATGGCGATCTTGTCGGCTTCCGGCAGTACCTGGACCTGTTGCCTGGCGTAAGCGCTCAACGCTCCCTTGTCGATGCCGCGCGAGGCGATTTGTTCTTGTGCCTCTTCGCCGACCGAGAAAAGGACGATGTTCATCTTGTCCAGGATGTCTGAGACGTTCGACTCGAGGGATCTGGCGAGGTTTTGCGTAGTCACTTCCGCAAGCTTGTCGTAGTGCTTGCGGCTGTTGTAGAGGGAGTTGCCCACCATGAGGTAGGCGAAGACGTTGAACAACAGCACTCCCACCACCAGGCTGGAGAAGAAACTGTCTTTGTCCCGGGGTGGAGTGTGGCCTGGTTCAGTGTTCGCCATTCGCGAATTGCCTCTGTGACAGAAAAATCAATGTGGAAGATGAAATTAGCATTAGATTATACAGCACTTTCTGTCACTGTCATTGCAGCGAGAGTAGGATTATTTGCCGTCGATGCTGCCAGTTGTACTGCCAGAATTATTTTTTGAGGTCGCACGCAGCGCATTCCTTATCCGTTCCAAACCTTTGCCGTAGGTCTCGGCGTCGCCGAACTCGAAGAAACGGGGATAGCGGCTGTGGGCGTCGCGAATGCGCCGGGCGTGCTTTATCGGGCACCAGTATTGCTCGGTCCGTGCGCCGATCTCCCTGACCAATGCCGCCAGACCGTTGCCGTACGAGCAGTAGAAACAGTTGAATTTCTCGATAATGTTCAGGTACTGAAGATCTTCCCGGTCAAAGACCAGGTAGTCTGAGCGTTTCACCTTGTGAATCCCGTAAATGGGGAAACAGATCGACTGGTACAGGAAAAGATACAGGTCAAGCACGATGAATGGCACGAAGCCAAGATAAATGAGCGGCGCGGAAATGACGTTGAGGAGTCGTGCCTCCAGGATATACCTGAACAGGCCGGTCTTGAGTCGGCGTTGCTGGCGGGCCACCTCTTCGGCGAAGCGGACCCGCTTCTCGTTGATGGTGAAATCGAACTGCGCTCGCCTGTTGTGGTACTCGACCTCCAGCTCTTCCTCGAGGTCGTGCATTTTCCGGATCAGTTCGTCAACGTTGGGGCTCATGCCGGTCTCCGATGTGCAATAGGTTGGACAGCTTGCACGCCCTCGGCCCGACGATCGAGCGGAAAGAGTAATTTTTATAGGAAAGAAGATACCTCGAAACTGACTTAGTTCCGGCAATCGATCAAGACTTGCAACTTAGAGAAAGGTTGATGTGGATAAAGGAATTAGCTTCGATTATACAGTACTTCCTGTCCCTGTCATGAAGTGAGAATAGGATTGTTGCCGCATTGTATTTCTCCGCCATCTCGCACAGCGCTGAAGCTCAAGTGGGAAAGCAGACAAGGTCCCAAGAGCAAGAAAGCCTCAGGTCATACTTCCGGGATCAGAGGCTTTCTTTTCCACCTCGATGTTATCGATACTTTAATTTCCAGAGCACTGCAGGAGGTCGTCGAGCTCGTTAGAGATTTTCTGCCGTAAGCAAAAAAACCCTTATATTTTTCCCCCTGTCCTTTTGTAGGCGATTCTGGTACTATGAGTCGTTATGGGTGAGAAGCTGATTTGCAACAACAAGAAGGCCTTCCATGACTACTTCATCGAAGAGCGTTTCGAGGCGGGCATGGTGCTGCAGGGGACCGAGGTAAAGTCCCTGCGCAATGGCAAGGCCAACCTAAACGACTCCTTCGCCATGGTGAAGAACGGCGAGGCCTTCCTGCACAACTTTCACATCAACCCGTACGATTTCGGGAACCGGGAAAACCACGATCCGGACCGGATGCGGAAGCTGTTGTTGCACAAGAAGGAGATCGTGAAGCTCTTCTCCAAGATCAGGGAGCAAGGCTACACGCTGATCCCGCTTCGGGTATACTTCAAGGACGGCAAGGTCAAGACCGAACTGGGACTCGCCAAGGGCAAGAAGAACTACGACAAGCGCGAAGTCATGAAGGAGAAGGACATGCGGCGCGACGTCGTGGTCGCGCTGAAAGAAAGAAACCGAGGATCCAGGGACAGGGACTAAGTTAAAATTTAAGGTTTTAGGGGGGTGTAAAGGTTTCGACGGGGGTAAGAAGCTAAGGTTGCATGCCGAGGTCCGGGTGGCTCGTTAAACAATCCGGGACGCATTAAGCGCCGACAATTACGATTACGCTTTAGCAGCTTAATAACCTGCTAACGTTCTACCTGCCATCTCCCACGTGGGAGGATAGAACGTCATTCAGTGGGATAGTTTCAGGGAGAGTCCGTGGCCCTGCGGCGAAATTTAGCGGAATCGGCAATCGGGAATCCCGGCCTGTGGAGTCCCGAGCGGCTAAAGTAAAAACAGGTATAAGCATGTAGACGCCTTATGTGTACGATTCTCGGACGCGGGTTCGATTCCCGCCACCTCCACCAACCTCCGCCAAGGCTTCGGTTGGCACGCCAGTGCCAGCCGGAGCCTTTTGCTTTTGGCGGAGGTTGTACCTCCCCTGGAAGTTAATTACCTATCTCGGTTTCACCGATGACGCCAAGGCCGTCGTCTTTGAAAAATACAAAACGGCTCCGGCCAAGCCTTCCGAATAAAGCCCTTCTGATTCTCTCGATGTCCCTCCCGGTCCCCCTTGACTTTCCAGGCAAAAGCGGTGACACTGGCCGACCGCGCCGCGCGACACCACTTACCGCTTAAGGAACATCATGCAGGCCAAAACCATCAAGTCCGATCTCCTACTCCTCCTGATCGCCGCCATCTGGGGCGGCGGGTTCGTCGCGCAGCGCAAGGGACTCGATTTCCTGGGGCCGTTTTCCTACAACGGCGTCCGCTTCGCGCTGGGGAGCCTCTCTTTGCTCCCCCTGGTGTATCTGAATCGGCGCCGGCTGGGACCCTACCACGGCAGCCTGCCGCAAGCCAGTACCCGCGCGCTGATTCACGGCGGACTGATGGCGGGAGGCGCGCTCTTCATGGGGGCTTCGCTGCAGCAGGTCGGCATAGCCTACACCACGGCGGGTAACGCCGGTTTCATCACCGGACTTTACGTGGTCCTCGTTCCTCTGCTGGGAACCTTCTGGGGACAGCGGCCCAGCATCGGCACCTGGCTCGGCGCCGTCCTCGCTGCCGCCGGACTTTTCTTTCTGAGCGTCACCGACCACTTCACCATCGGCATCGGTGATCTTTTGGAGCTGATCGGTGCCGTTTTCTGGGCGGGGCACGTGCTCCTGATCGGCTGGCTCTCTCCGCGCCTGGACCCCTTCAAGCTTTCCGCCCTGCAGTTCGCGGTCTGCTCAGTCCTGAGCCTTATCACCGCGTTCGTCTTCGAGTCCATGACGCTCACTACGGTGGTTGCGGCCTGGCGTCCCATCCTCTACGGCGGCCTGATCTCCGTGGGCTTTGCCTACACCATGCAGGTGGTGGCGCAGCGCGATGCACATCCCGCGCACACGGCGGTGATCCTGAGCGCCGAGGGTGTGTTCGCCGCTACCTGGGGGTGGTTCTTCCTTGGCGAGGTGCTGGGATCCCGCGGGTTGTTAGGCTGTGCCCTGATGCTGGCCGGCATCCTCTGCTCGGAACTCTGCAATTTTGTCATCCAAGTAAGGAGCAGCGCCAAGACGGCGTGAACGTGATGACCGACGAGCACATCCTCATCATTCCCTTCCTGCTGGCGGCTTATCTCTCCCGGAGAATCGGCAAGGTCTTCATGCCGGTTCCGCTGTACCGGTTCCTCGCCAATAAGAATCTTAAGGGGTAAGGGCCAGTTACCATCGTCGTGTACCTCGGAGGTACAGATAAATGCGAAAGCTTTGGCTATTTCTCTCCACCATCTTCAGCGGTAACACGACGCACAGCGATGTGAACGGCGAGCGCTTCGCGTCCCTGCCGTTTAGCTATTCGCAGTTCGACCTGGCCTTGGCGTGGGAATTGAAGCAGGCGGGAATGGAGACGGTTGTCGAGGGGGTGGGGAAAAATCTCCGCTACGCCTTCATGGAAGGGATCGAGATCTGGATCGCGGCAGTCGATGCCGCAGGGGAAACAAGAGCACGCAACGTCTGCTTCGTCATCCCGCGCCAGGTCAGGCAGGACGGGACCTTTCCCTTCAGCGTCAAGCTTGCGGTTCCTGTGGAGCCAGGCATGCAGCTGAAGTTCACCTACAAGTACAACGGCTCCGATGGCGGTGACGGTGGCGTGAACTGGATGCAGAGTTTCGACTGGACTGTGCCCTAAAGTATGATGTTTTTTGAGGACGATGGGAGAATCTGTGGCCAGGCTTGCGATGTTGCAACCTTGAACTGACAACGGACCTTGCAACAGCGCAAGCCTGACTCGGTTAGAATAAACCGCTAATCAAACAACTCAGACAGCCATGATTTTCTCTTGTGATAGCCACTTTGCTGATAGCCGTGGCCATCATGATGGTCTTCCCTATGATGCTGCCGATGTGATGGCGCTTGGTAATTCTGTTGTTCCACTGGAGCACTGGTTGTTGCCGGCGCAAATGATCGGTCGATGATCTTATCCAGTTCTCCCCGGTCAAGCCAGACACCCCGGCATTCGGGGCAGTAATCGATTTCCACTCCCTGGCGCTCAGCTATTTTGAGTTCGACTCCTGGACATATCGGGCATTTCATACGTTCTCTCCTAGTTGTTACCTGCTGTCAATCCCATAAAGACTTTTCGGCTTACTCGCGCCACTGATGCCTAATAGCAAGGAACGCGTTGCCGAGGACAGCCGGTATTCAGCGGTTTGATGTGGTTTTACTGCCTGTGATGCTTTCGGCAAAACGGGCGTAGCAACAAGAGGGGTTCTTAACAGTGATGGCGTGCGACTGCGGCGTGATTTTCCGGAGGGACGAATATCTTGTCCAGCATGCGTGGCAGGGCCAGATAGGGTTCTTTGGACAGAGGATGGTCGGTGATGTCGAAGTAGGGGGGATGGATCAAGGATGTAGGGACGTGGCCAGCACAGCAGCAGGCGGTTTCGCAATTGTCGGAATGGTCCCCTGGGCTTTCATCGCACTGGGTAATCTCGATGCTACTATGATCGGCATGTGCTGAAAACTCGTCGCAGGGATGCCCGAAGCAGAGGGCGGGAAGCAACAGGTAGGCTATGATCAGTATGACAGATACCACTTTCATAAGATGGTCACGATCATCCTTGCTCGTAATGGGCACCACTGTTAAAAACGCTTCAGCTTGTGCGTTTTCGTACTATAGATGAAACACTGCGAATTGCAAGGTCGCAGTGCATAACTTCACGCAGTACCGGTCTTGACATGGATGAAGAGGATGAATGGGCGGAGTAACGCGTTGATGACCGCCAAGGGGGCGCAGGATCTCGTACGCACACAAAGACGGGGACGGGGGGCTGAAGCTGCCGGAGTGCGTTGGGCGCAGGCGATTTGCTCCGGCCCGATGCTCGGCTTAAGGGAAAAACGACCCGGTGCTGCTCCGTTTCTTGACACGCCTGCGAGATCGGATATATTGGCATCTGCTAATAAAACTTGGCGGCTGTTAATAAATTTGAACGGAGGTGCCCATGCCCCACCAGTACGACATCGTGGAATTGAATTTGCGAAGGCAGCCTTTCCCCCAATACTTTGTAATCCTTCACGGTTTTGCGGATGCACTCGATGCCTGTCAGCTGTACAACGAGAACCGGCCGGCACACATCCACCCCGGGCAGAGGTTCCGGGATCATGTGACAACCATGAAAGAACTGAGCGTTGGGGCAGACCGCGGTGACACCCTGCTCCAGAAAAAGCGCCAGGCAATTCGGGATCTCTCGGAGCTCGAAATGCACGCCTCCGTCAGCTACGTTAAGACCATTGCGATCCACCTGAAGGACCCCGGCATCCTCCGTGCCTTGAACCTGCCCATCAAGGAGACTTACCAGAAGAGTTCCCGCAAACAGCTGTCTCCGCAACAGGTCGAGATACGCCTGGAGCTGAAACGGGTCAGAAACGAGTCGGGGGCGATCATAATTATGGGCCGTCATGTGCGGGGCGGGGGGCCGTACATGATCAATCTCTGCAAGGGGGAGCCCACTTCGGAAGAGAGCTGGTACAACCCAGGCGGGCATTACTCGAGTTGCGGCAGGATCCTCCAAAGGAACCTCGAACCGGCGAACAAGTACTACGTGAGGATGAGGACCGATCGCCCGGAGGGGCTGGGACCTTGGTCCCAGCCGGTTTCCATCATCGTTTTGTGAACCTTACCCCATCCCACCGCTTCGGCCTGCCGCCACCTCGGCAGGCCGAAGCTTCGCCCCCTCCCTCCTTGTTTCCACACGCCTTTCAATACCCAAATGAAGCGCCAATCTTCTGAAGATACGTGCACGCGCGGAAAGTTTTTGACAACTTCATCAATCGAAGTTTCAATTTCACGAATCGGCGTTTCAACTTCAAAAAGATATTTTCATACCTCGGTAAGATACGTTTAAACTCAAAAAGTTAGCGCCAACTTCACGGATCGAAGTTTCAATTTCAAAAAACGACGCTCGAACTCCAAAAAGATTTTTTCAAATCTCGGTCAGATGAGTTTAAGCGCAAAAAGTTCGCGACGACTTCACGAATCGAAATTTCAAATTCTGAAATGGACGCTCGAACTCCAAAAAGATTTTTTCAAACCTCGGTCAGATGAGTTTAAACGCAAAAAGTTCACGACAACTTCGCAAATCGAAATTTCAAACTCGCAAACCGACGCTCGAACTCCAAAAAGATTTTTTCAAACCTCGGTGAGATGAGTTTAAGCGCAAAAATTTCGCGACAACGTCACGAAGCGGAGTTTCAATTCCACAAACCGGCGCTCGAACTTCAAAAAGATTTTTTCAAACAGCGATAAGATAAGTTTAAGCGCCAAAAGATCGCGACATCTTGGGGGGGGCAGCGTTCACGCTCAAAAAGGTTGCCAACGTCTCGCAGGACAATGGTGGAAACGCGGGCGGCGGGGCGAAGTGATGACCTTGTGTTGACATATTCGGATATCCGGATATAATGTCAGCCATGAAAAAACAGATGCAACAATTAAAGGCGCTCGCCGACGAAACGCGACTCCGGCTCCTGGCGCTCCTGCTCAGCGCCGGAGAACTTTGCGTCTGCGACCTGACCGCGACGCTGCAGTTGCCCCAGTCCACGGTGTCCAGGCATCTCGCCTACCTGAAAGGGGCAGGGTGGGTCATCGACAGGAGGGTAGGGGTCTGGATCTATTACTCCATCTCCACCGACAACGCGCTGCAGCACGACATTGCCGAGGTGCTCCGCGCCCGGCTTCCGGAAATCCCGGCCATCGCTGACGACATCAGGAGACTCGCCTCGTTTTCCGAAGGCGCCAGCTGCGCCTGATTTTTTTTGCCCCCACGTATCCGTTAATCCGGATGGAAGGAACTGCCGCCGCGAGCTCGTACCATTCCGGGGCGAGGCCCCCGTCCGTCACGAGCCTGCGGATTCCGATCCGATGGGGGCGGCAAGGATTGTAGATGCTCAAGGATTTAGCTGACGACTTGGTCTTCACCACGCTGGGGATGGACCCCAGGAGTCCCCTGGGGGAGGCGCTCGACTTCTTCATCTACGACACGGTGAAGATATTCCTGCTGCTGACCACCATCGTCTATGTCGTCGCCGTGATCCGCTCCTACTTTTCGCCCGAGCGCACCCGGCGCATCCTGTCCCACAATCGCGAGTACGTCGGCAACGTCCTCGCCGCCCTTTTGGGCATAGTCACCCCGTTTTGCTCCTGCTCGGCCGTCCCCCTGTTCATCGGTTTCGTCGAATCGGGCATCCCGCTCGGGGTCACCTTTTCCTTCCTTATCTCCTCGCCCATGGTGAACGAGGTGGCGCTCATCATGCTGTGGGGCCTGTTCGGCTGGAAGATCGCGACCATCTACATCGTTTCCGGGGTGTTGGTGGCTATCCTGGCCGGCATCGTGATCGGCAGGCTCGAGATGGAACGCTATGTCCAGGACTATGTCTGGGAGATCAAGGTCGGTGCCTCCGAGATACAGGAGCGGAGCTTCAGGGAGAAGCTCGCCGACGCGCGCGACTACACCGTCAGCCTGCTCAGGAAGATATGGCCGTACGTCGTCGTGGGGATCGGCCTCGGGGCCTTCATCCACGGCTATGCGCCGGAGGACCTGCTCCTTCGTTACGCGGGGAGGGACAACCCGTTGGCCGTGCCGGTCGCGGTCATCATCGGCGTGCCGCTCTACAGCAACGCGGCCGGCATCATCCCGATCGTGCAGGCCCTCATGGAAAAAGGGCTCCCCATCGGCACGGTGCTGGCCTTCATGATGGCGGTGACGGCCCTCTCCTTTCCGGAGGCGGTCATCCTGAAGAACGTCCTGAAGACGAGACTGCTGGCGACCTTTTTCGGCACCGTCGCGGTGGCCATCATCGTGGTCGGTTATCTGTTCAACACCATACTGTAAAAGGAGATTGCGATGAAAATCGAAGTGCTGGGAACCGGTTGCGCCAAGTGCACGACGCTCTACGAAAACACCAGACAGGCCTTGCAGGAGAGCGGCAAGAGCGCCGAGGTGGTCAAGGTCCAGGATATTCCCACCATCATGAAGTACGGCGTGATGAGCACGCCGGCGCTGGTCGTCGACGGGCAGGTGAAGGTTTCGGGGAAGGTGGCCACGGTCGCCGAGATCGTCGGGTTGCTGTCATGAGGCGGCTAATCCTCGCGGCAGCTCTCCTCGTCGCCGCCACCGCCCATGCCGAGCTCCCCTCCGCTTCCGACGCCGTCATCCGCAAGGCGCTCGCCTCGGGGAAGCCGACCGTCATCGACCTGGGGGCGCGCACCTGCATCCCGTGCCGGCAGATGGCCCCGGTCCTTGAGCAGCTTTTTTCCGAGTACCGGGGCAAGGCATCGGTGCTCTTCATCGACGTCCACGCCGACCAGGCCGCAGCGGAACGGTTCAGGATCCAGATGATTCCCACCCAGATCTTCTTCGACGCCAAGGGGCGCGAGGTGAAGCGGCACGTCGGGGCGCTGGAGAAGGCGGACATCGTCAAAGAGTTGAAGGCGGCGGGACTGCGGTGACCATCCTCGACGACGTCGGGCTGATCGTCTCGACCTACCCGCTGATCGCCTTCGGCGCGGTGTTCCTGGCGGGAGTGCTGTCTTCGGCCTCGCCCTGCGTGCTGGCTACCATTCCGCTCGTGGTCGGTTTCGTCGGCGGCTATGCCGACGGCGACCGCCGTCGGGCCTTCACGTTGTCCCTGGCATTCGTCGTGGGGCTTTCGCTCACCTTCACCGCGTTCGGCGCGGCCGCCGGGTGGTTCGGCACCATGTTCGGCACGGTGGGAGGCCGGTGGTACCTCGTTGCCGGGATCGTTGCGCTGGTGATGGGGGGGCAGCTCATGGGGTTCTACGAGGTGCGTCTGCCGCTGCGGTTCGACTACCGGCCCAGGCAGGGGGGAGCGATCGGCGCCTTCCTGCTGGGCCTTTTCTTCGGCGTGGTCTCCTCGCCCTGCGCCACTCCCGTCCTCGTCGTTCTGCTCACCGTCGTCGCCACCAAGGGAGAGGTCCTCTACGGCGTAGCGCTCCTGTTCACCTACGCGGTGGGGCATTGCATGCTGATGCTGGCGGCGGGCACGTTCACCGGCTTCGTGGAATCGTTTGCCGCGGCGCGGGGAGTTTTGAGCTTCTCGGCCTGGTCCAAGCGGGTCGGCGGCGCCATCGTTGCCCTGGTCGGCATCTACCTGGTCTGGAACGGGTTCTAGCCGTCGGGCCGGGGCGCTTCTGCCGGAGCAGCGCCTTTGCTGTTTACTTGTTAAAGAGAATAGTGTATACGCTATCGGCAGGGCGAGAGGGAACCTGCAGCCGCCGATGCATCCGAGCAATTCCCGTACGCGACGAATCGAAGTAGCTGGGCCCGATCGGGCCCGCGGTTCTGCAGCCGTCGATACCCGTAGCGATTTCGGCGGCGTTTAGGGATGCCATGATGCGTTCTCTGCCACTGTACGCCGCGATGACCGCGGCCCTCAAACAGGCCCACATGCTTTCCTCCGCCGTCCTGGCGGGGAGCGGGGCCATGCTTCTCTACCTGCTGCACATCTACACATCCTCATCGCGAAAAATGGAGAGCGCCGCCCTCAACCAGTCGACCATCGAACTGGTGTGCTATCTCCTGTTGCCCAGCGCCGGCTTCTGCATCGTCACCGGCGCCATCATCTGCCTGGCCGAAAAGCGCGCCGTCTTCTCCTGCCACTACCTGATGACCAAGGCCGCCAACGCGCTCGCCGCGCTGGTTCTCGGCGGCTGCCTCTACCTGGGGCTTGGCAAACTCGCCGCCGCGGCCTCGGATCTGCGCGGGGTGGCGCTCGCGGGGCGCATGTTCCAGGCCGAGGATCTTCTCGGCGGCAACAACGTCCTCGCCGCCGTCTTCATGGCGACGATATTCTTCGTGCTCTACAACGTGGTCCATCGCCCCTGCGACGGCTGCCAGCTGTGCGGTCCGACCCGCGACGAGGCCTGAACGGGGTCGCCGCCCGTTGTTCGTGAGCTGATAGCAGGTCCCACCGTTTGTTCCGCTCTCCCTGCCGCGGAAAAAATTCCTTTGGTAGTATTTTCCTGATGTAGCCACCCCTTTACGCTTTATCATTCTCTGTTATCTTATCTTGACTCGGACGGCTGATACTCATTAGACAGTCAACGCCAGTTCCTGTGGAGCGGTTTTACTTTCAGCGCATTCCCTATGAGGATCTTTCTCTTCACATCAACCAGAGGACCCGCAATGCTCAAACGTCTCATCGTCATCGCCTGCCTGCTCGCCTCCGTCGCCGCCGCGACCGCTGCCGATCACCTGCACAAGACGCTGGTTGTCGGCAGTGAGGAGAACTTCCCCCCCTTCTCCACAGGGAGCACCGATGACACGGCCGGCGGTTTCGCCGTGGAGCTCTGGAAGGAGGTGGCCCGCGAGGCGGGGCTCACCTACACCATGCGAGTGAGGCCGTGGGGCGAGCTGCTCCAGGAGTTCAAGGACGGGAAGGTGGACGTCCTGGTCAACATCGCCACCTCGCCGGAGCGTCATCGTTACACCGATTTCAGCGTCCCCCACGTCACCGTCAACGGCGCCATCTTCGTGCGCAAGGGGGACTCCCGGATCCGTTCCGAGGAGGATCTCGCCGGCAAGTCCATCATCGTGTTCAAGTCCGACCTGGCCCACGAGTACGCGCTCTCCAGGGGATGGCAGAAGCAGCTCGTGCTGGTTTCGGACGCGGCGGAAGGGCTGAGGCTCCTCGCCTCCGGCAAGCACGACGCCATGCTGGTCAGTAAGCTCGCCGGTCTGCAGACGCTCAAGGAGCTGAAGATCGGCAACGTGAAAGCCCTCGATGCCAAGGCCGGTTACGCGCAGAAGTTCACCTTCGGGGTGCACAAGGGGGAGACCGACCTCCTCGCCGCGCTCAACGAGGGGCTGGCACTGACCAAGGCCGACGGCGACTACGACGAGCTGTACCAGAAGTGGTTCGGCGTCTACGAAGCGAAGGAGCCGACCTTCACGGACATGCTGAAGTACCTGCTCCCCTTCGCGCTTTTGGTGCTCTGCCTCGCCGCCTACTTCTTCTACCGGCGCAGCCGCGAGCGCAAAGCCGCCGAGAGCGCGCTGCGCGAGAGCAAGCTGCGCCTGGACACCATCCTCGACAACGTCGGCGCCTGCATCTTCATAAAGGACACCGACTACCGCTACAGCTACGTCAACCGCAAGGTCTGCGAACTCTTCGGCCACTCCGAGGACGAGATCCTGGGCCGGACCGACGCTGCGTTCTTCTCGCCGGAATCGGTGCGCGAGATCAGGGTGAGCGACCGGCCGGTGCTCGAGGAGGAGGTCACCGTCAAGCGGGAAGAGACCGACCTGAGCGCAGGCGACGACCAGCCGCGCACCTACTGGACCGTGAAGATCCCGCTCAAGGACGAAACCGGCGCCGTGTACGGCCTGTGCGGCATCTCGACCGACATCACCGAGCGCAAGCTGCTCGAGGACGAGGTGAAGAAAAAGACTACGCAGCTCGAGGAGGAACTGGCGGAGCGCGAGATGGCCCAGTTGTCGCTGCAGGAACAGACGGCGCTCTTGGAGGAGCAGACCGCGATCCTGGAGGAGGAGGTCGAGGAGCGCAGGAGGGCGGAACAGGCCCTGAAGGCGAGCGAGGAGAGCGTCCGGCACCGGCTGAAGGCGATCATGGAACCCGAGGGGGACATCGGCGCCCTGGAGCTCTCGGACATCATCGACAGCGACATGCTGCAGTCCATGATGGAGAATTTCTACCAGCTCACCGGGATGTTGGGCGCGGTGCTCGATGTTTCGGGCAAGGTGCTGGTCGCGGTGGGGTGGCAGGACATCTGCACCAAGTTCCACCGGCTTCATCCCGAGGCGTGCAAGAACTGCCTTGAAAGCGACACGGTTCTCACCAGCGGGGTGGCGGTCGGGACGTACAAGCTGTACCGCTGCAAGAACAACATGTGGGACATGGTGACCCCCATCGAAGTGGGGGGACGACACGTCGGCAACGTCTTCATCGGCCAGTTCTTCTACGAGGACGAGCCGCCCGACCTGGAGCTGTTCCGCGAGCAGGCGAGGCGTTACGGCTTCGACGAGAAGGAGTACCTCGCGGCGCTGGAGCGGGTGCCGCGCTTCAGCCGGGCGGCGGTCGACGCCGGGATGAAGTTTTACGCCGAACTGACCCGGATGGTTTCCACGCTCAGTTTCACCTCAATCAAGCTGTCGCGGATACTCGCCGAGCGCATCCACCTCGAGGAGCAGCTCCGCCAGTCGCAGAAAATGGAGGCGGTGGGGCAGTTGGCGGGGGGCGTCGCCCACGACTTCAACAACATCCTGCAGGTGATCAGCGGCTACGGCAACATGCTCATGATGGAGCAGGGGCTCGCCGAGCAGCAGCGGCAATGGGTCGACCACATCCTCTCCTCGGCGGACCGTGCCGCCCAGCTGACCAAGGGGTTGCTGGCGTTCAGCCGCAAGCAGGTGATCAACCTGCAACCCGTGGACCTAAACGACATCATCGAGAATTTCAGGAAGTTCATCCTCAGGGTCATCGGGGAGGACATCCACCTGAGGACGGTTACCTTCGCCGAGCGCCTGGTCGTGCTCGCCGACGCGGGACAGCTGGAACAGGTCCTCATCAACCTGGCCACCAACGCCCGCGACTCGATGCCCAAAGGGGGCGTCCTCACCATCGAGACCGGGCTGCAGGCGGTGGAGGCCCCCTTCGACCACGAACTCGGGCGCGCGGAACCGGGAAGCTACGCCGTGGTCACCGTGTCGGACAGCGGCAGCGGCATGGACCAGGAGACACGCAAGAGGATCTTCGAACCCTTCTACACCACCAAGGAGGTCGGCAAGGGGACCGGCCTCGGCATGGCCATCGTCTACGGCATCGTCAAGCAGCACAACGGTGTCATCAACGTCTACAGCGAGCCCGGGCGCGGAACCACTTTCAGGATCTACCTGCCGGTCGAGGAAACGGCGCGAAAAGGCGAGGGGGGGCAGGCCGAGCCGGTGCAGCCGGTGCAGGGGGGGAGCGAAACGATCCTTTTAGCCGAGGACGACGCCGAGGTTCGCGAGCTCGTGGTTTCCATCCTGAGCCGCTACGGCTACGAGGTGATCCAGGCGGTGGACGGCCAGGACGTGGTGGAGCGGTTCGTCGCGAACAGGGACAGGATCGCCATGATCCTCATGGACATGATCATGCCCAAGAAGAACGGCAAGGAGGCCTACGACGAGATCTCCTCGCTGCAGCCGGGGGTGAAGGTGCTCTACTCCAGCGGCTACACCGCCGACTTCATCCAGAACAGGGGGGTCTCGGAGGACGGCATCGAGCTGATCATGAAACCGGTGCAGCCGATGGAGCTGTTGCGCAAGGTCAGGGAGATACTGGATCGTTGAGAAACAATCATTTCCGCAGCGCCAGGATGAACAGTTCCAGGGTGACCAGGTCGTGCACGAGATGCATGCCGAGACGCTCGAAGAGCTTTCCTGAGCCGTAGCCGGCGTCCCACAGGGTGCGGTCGATGTCGAAATGGGCATGGGCCTTGATACTGCCGTCTTCCTGGGGCGCCACTATGGCGGGGAAGCCCACCGGCCGGGTGATGCCCCGGATGGTGAGCTCGCCGATCACGGTCCCCTCCGGCGCTTCGGGCGGTCCCGAGCTTTCGGGCTCCCAGCGGGTGAGCCGGAACGAGGCGGTGGGGAAGCGCTCGACGGCGAAGAAATCCACGGATTTCAGGTGACTCACCAGGAGGTCACGCCAGTAAGGGTCCTGCAGATCGCGGTTTTGGATGCTGGTCATGTCCAGCACTATGGAGCCGGCGGTGAGCCTGCCGTCGCTCAGCACCAGCTCGCCTCCCTGCACGCCAATGGTGCCGTGGTGGCGGTTGTTCAGGTTGCGTCCGATCCACTCCAGCGAACTCCTTTCCGCATCGATCAGGTAGCTCCCGTCGCAACGTCCCGCGTCGGTCGGCGGTTTCGCTCCGGTCTCAACGGGAAGGCCGGCCGCTTTCAGGGCGGCGAGTCCTCCTTCCAGGACGGAAACGTTTCGATACCCTGCCTGAACCAGGCGATCACCCGCCACCTCGGCGGTGAGCCTGCTCCCGGTTGCGTCGTACAGGACCAGTTCGGTGTTCCGCTCCGGAACCAGTTCAGCGACGCGGTCCAGGAACACCATTTCGTAGATGCAGGCGTTATGTGCACCTGCCAAATGGCAGGCGGCGTAATCCTCGGGCGTCATGACGTCGATGACAATGGCGCCGGAGGTCAACAGGTCCTTCAGTTCTGCACAGGTGGTCGTCTTCATGTCTCATCCCTCTTGTTCTCCAGCGGTAATGACTTCAGGCACCGATCCATCCTCTTATTTTAACACTTCAACCGATTTCAGAAACTTCAGAACCAAGGTGTCCCGTACCGCCCCCAGTATTTGAATCCTGGCAGCTTTACGCGGATCACCTTTTTGATATTGTTTGCAGGTCGGCTGTGTCTGGCGGTCCCGGTTCAACTGCTTTCCCGTGTCAGGTGCAACGCTCACCATCTCGCATGAAGGAGGACGCTATGAGGAAAAAGCTGATTGCCTGTGTCGTAGCCTTGTCGGTAGCAGGTTCGGTCGCCGCGGCCGACCGTCCGGTCGCTCCCAACGGCATCGCGCTGTATCCCGACTACCTGTCCTGGAAGGTGGTCGCGCCGTCGTACCGGGAGGACAAGGGGCAGATCCGGGTCATCACGGGGAACGAGATCGCGGTGGCAGCGCTGAAGGCCGGCACCAGGCCGCTTCCGGACGGGAGCGTGCTGGCCAAGGTGGCCTGGAAAGCGGAGAAGCACCCTTCTTTTCCCGTGGCGACCGAACCGGGCGCGTTCGTGCAGGTCGAGTTCATGGTGAAGGATGCCAAGAAATACAAGGATACCGGGGGGTGGGGCTTCGCCCGTTTCGTCGGAAACCGGCTGCAGCCTTACGGCAAGGATGGCGGCTTCGTCGCCGAGTGTTTCGGCTGTCACACGCCGGTTGCGGGTAACGACTACCTGTTCACCAGCATGGTCAAGACGCCGTAGCTGCCTGGCTTTTTGAAAAGGTAAATCCCCCGCCTCCCCCTTCGCAAAGGTTCATCCGGGAATTTCGGGAATAGAGCGCGCGTAACTCCCCTCCCTTGACGGGAGGGGAACTGTAACAGCGTGTTTCCGGAATTACCCGAAGACCTTCGCAAGGGGGGGACGCGGGTTCGCGTGCGGTGTTTTGCTGATATCCACTTAGCATGATTCATGAATATAGGAATTTCTTGCTATGAGGTGACCCACATGCTATAAACCTTTCCAGTTTCAAAAAAGACAAAAAAGGTCCTATTTAAAAGTGGAAAAGAAAAACTGTATCTGTATCGACGCTTCGGAACTCTCACTGGGTGAGAATTGCGAGCCCCGGGTCAAAGCCGCGAGAGGGCCCCGGCTCTCACTGAGAACCTTCATCCTCGCTTCGTCACTCGCTGTTTCCTTCATCAGCTTCGCTTGCGTCCTCGGCATCACCTCGCTCGTTTACCTCGACACCGCCAAGCGCAGCGCCACCACTCTCGCCTACGACCAGGCGCGGCAGTTGCGGCACTCGATCCCCTTGCTGATGGCGAAAGGGACCACGCGGCGGGAGCTTCTGAGTCTCTACAACACCCCGGGGACGTCGGGGATGCCGGGAAGCCATTTGGTCGAGTTGTACCGCACCCCGGTGGTGGAGGCGCTGTACGGGCGGACCGAGCTTCCCGCCGACCCGGGCGTGGCGCGGGTGTTCACAACCGGCGCGGTCCTCGAGCGCGGCGCGGGGCGGGTGGTCGAGGCGATCTTCCCGCTCTTCGCGGAGAAGAACTGTCTCGGGTGTCACGGCAACGCCCGCACCGGAAGCCTGCTCGGGGCGGTCAAGGTGCGCCAGGATATAGAGCCGATGCTGCGGCAGGCCCGGCAGAAACTCCTGTTCCTTTTCCTGCTCCTTTCCCCCATCCCGGTGCTGATGGCCTTCTTCATCGCGCGGCTGGTCAGCGCACGGGTGGTCCCGGCCATCACCGAGCTAGGGGACAAGGTGATCAAGGTCAACAGCATCCGCGACCTGACCCGCCTGGAGTTCTCCATGGTGGCACCCGGCTTCACCGAGCTGGACCGGATCTTCGCCGAGGTGTCCAAGCTGGTGGACAAGATACGGGCGGTGTCGGTGGACAAGGAGATCCTGGAACTGGAGATCCAGATGCTGGAGAAGTTCATCATCACCTCGGAGGTGATCCGGGACTGGAAGGAGCATGTCGCCTGCCTGCTCCTGGAGATCAACCAGGTGGTGGACGCCTACATGCTGTTCTGCATCTTCCAGGTGGGCGAGGAGCTCTACGATATCGAGATCTTCTGGCGCTCGCAGCCCAGCGAGGGGACCAAGAAACAGGTCGAACGGGAGGTGCTGCGCAAGATCCGCAGCGAGAACGCCCGCCTGGCGGAGAGCTCGGCCCTGCAGGTGATCCACAACGTGGCCGCGGACACCACGCCGCTCGCGCTCGAGCAGGGTGACCTGGAACTGCAGACCAAGTCGCTGATCCTCGATTGCCCGCAGATCGGCGGGGTGGTGGGGATCGGGGTCCAGTCCGAATCGGCGTGGAACTCGACCCGCGGACTGGTGATCGACAGCATCCTGACCACGCTTTTGAACGTGATCGGCTCCATCAAGGCGATCCACAAGTACACCAAGGACCTGGAATACTACGCCACCCGCGATCCCCTCACCAACCTTTTCAACCAGCGGGTGTTCTGGGAGCTGATCTCCTACGAGATCGGCCGGGCCGACCGGCACGGCTACAGTTTCGGGCTGCTCGTGATCGACCTGGACAACTTCAAGCACATCAACGACACCTGGGGGCACGCGACCGGCGACCGCTACCTGGCCGCCTTCGCCGGCGCGGTCCAGCACGCCCTGCGCAAGGGGGACATCTTCGCCCGCTACGGCGGGGATGAATTCGTGATCCTGCTCCCCGAGGCGGACGAGGAGCAGGCCGCGCTGGTGGCGGCACGGATCCGGAACATCACCGAGGACCTTGACGTCGGCACGCCGGACGGGGGGAAGGCGCGGGCGACCGCCTCCATCGGCCTCGCCATGTTCCCGCTGCACGCGGTGAACGAAAAGGACCTGTTCCTGTTCGCGGACAACATGACCTACAAGGCCAAAGGGGAGGGGAAAAACCGGGTCAGCATTCCGACAGCCGAGGACGTGGTCGAGGTGTTCCGGATGGTGGGAGAAAAGGCGCGGCTCGTGCAGGAGGCGGTGGACGGCCGCCGGGTGATGCCGTACTTCCAGCCCATCGTCGCGCTGGGGCCGGGGCAGCCCGAGTGCTGCGAGGTGCTCTGCCGCATAGAGATGAAGGGGGAGGTGATCGCCGCCGGCGACTTCATCGAAACCGCCGAGAGCCTCGGCATCGTGGGACGGCTCGACGCGATCCTCCTGGAAAAGGCGTTCGCCATGGTCGAGGAGCAGGATTACCAGGGGAACCTCTTCGTGAACCTCTCCCCGAAGTCGATGATCCTGAGCGAATTCCTTCCCAACATCATCGGCCTCGCGGACCGGTACCGCATCGACCGCAGCAAGGTGGTGTTCGAGCTGACCGAGCGGGAAACGGTGAAGAACCTGACCCTGCTGGAGAAATTCGTCTACGACCTGAAGTCCCAGGGGTTCAAGTTCGCCATCGACGACTTCGGCTCGGGCTTTTCCTCGTTCCAGTACATACGGCAGTTCCCCATCGATTACGTGAAGATCGAGGGGGTCTTCGTCAGGAACATGCTCAACGACTACAAGGACATGGCCTTCGTGAAGACGCTCGCCATCCTGGCCAAGGAGTTCAACATCAGCACCATCGCCGAGTACATCGAATCGGAGGAGATCCTGGAGGCGGTGAAGAGCGTCGGCATCGACTACGCCCAGGGGTACCACCTTGGCTGCCCCTCGCCGAACCTGGGGCAGGAGGACGACCTGGACGCGGCGTGATTGCTTACGTTACGGGATCGGAGCGGTGATGAAAGCGGCGGCCGTCGGAACCGGCGCGTGGTGCAGGGAGATGCCGAGCGACGAACGGGTGAAAGGTGAGTCAGCGGGAAGGCGGCAGTGGTCGCAGCACGCGGTCCCGCTCCGCGGCGCGCCTTGCGGCGCGTGCCTTGACAAGGTCGATCTCCTTTTTCGCCAGCGCGTCGCCCAGGTGCTCGTACTCGGTGGCGCAGGTATAAAAACAGTAGGTCGAGCCGTTGACCGCGTACTTGTCCTTCGACCTCGCGAACTGCTCCATTTTTATCCTGAGCTCCCCTGCCGGCATCTTCATCAGTTGCTCGTACTCGACCGGCTGGCAGTCGCACTCTTCGGCCCATGCACCCCCGTTCGGAATCGGCAGCAGCAATAACAGCGACAGCGCTATCTCTTTCATGGCGTCCTCCCGGTGAGGCGAATTGGATCATGAGCTTCGGCCAATGTTAGCAGGCGCGCCCGGTTCCGCAAGCCGCGCGATGAAGCCGTCGCGGCCGGCGCAACATAAACGTTGATTTTGACCGGTCGGTCAACTATTTTGGCGTTACCTTGCCTACGTCCCGGGACCAGGCCCCGGAAATTTTTTTGAGAAGGAGCACTCCATGCGTCTGAAGATACCTTTCCTGTTCCTTATGATGGCCCTGTTGACTTCGGTGGCTCCTGCGTTCGCGGGGGGCGGCGTGAAGAAGGTGCTCATGGTGGTCACCAGCAGCGCCCAGTTGCCGGACGGCAAGCCCACCGGTCTCTGGCTCGAGGAGTTCGCGGTCCCGTTCCTGATGTTCAAGGAGGCGGGCTACCGGGTGACCGTGGCCAGTCCCGCCGGCGGCAAGGCGCCGGTCGATCCGCGCAGTTTGGAGGATAAAAAGAAGGTGCAGCGCTGGAGCAGGGTGGCGGCGGAACTGGATGAGACCATGCCGCTCGCGGAGGTCGTGGCGGAGCGTTACGATGCCGTCTTTCTCCCCGGCGGGCACGGCACCATGTTCGATTTCCCCGGCGACGCCACGCTGAAGGCGCTGCTCAACAAGTTCGCGGCCTCGGACAAGGTGATCGCGGCGGTTTGCCACGGACCGGCCGGCCTGGTCGGGGTGAAGAAGGCGGATGGCACCCCGCTGGTGGCGGGGAAGACCATCACCGCCTTCACCGACGCCGAGGAAAAGGCGATCCAGCTCGACAAGGTGGTGCCGTTCCTGCTGGAAAGCAGGCTGCGCGAGGAAGGCGCCAAGTTCGTGGTCGGGCAGAAGTGGGCGGCGCACACCCAGGTGGACGGCCTGCTGGTCACCGGGCAGAACCCCGCCTCCAGCGCCGGGACTGCCGAGGCGGTGATCCGCATGCTCAAGAGCAGGTAGAAAGCTGGAAAAAAAAGGGACAGGCTACTTTTCAATCCATGCAAAAGGAACGAGACGCAGAAAAAGTAGCCGGTCCCCTTTTCCCTTTTCCCCAAAGAGCACGTAAAAAATCTTATCCAGGAGGACGTTGTCCATGTCGAAGAACATTCTGTTGCTGACCGGGAGCCCCAGGAAAGGGGGGAACACCGACAAGCTGGCTGACGCCTTCACCACCGGCGCGGAGCGGGCGGGTCATACCGTGGTGCGGTACCGGACGGCGGACAAAAACATCAAGGGGTGCGTGGACTGCAAGACCTGCTTCAGCAAGGGGACGGCCTGCTCCTTCGCGGATGATTTCAACGAGCTGGCGCCACTTTACCAACAGGCCGACGTGGTGGTGTTCGCGACGCCGCTGTACTGGTTCTCCTTTCCGGTCCAGCTGAAGGCCGCCATCGACAAGCTCTACGCCTTCTTGATTGGCGACCGGCCGCTGAAAATCAAGGAGTGCCTGCTCCTTGCCAGCGGCGGCGACAAGGAGGAGCGCAAGTTCGAGGGGCTCGTGAAGTCGTACCAGCTCATCGCGGAGTTCCTGGGGTGGCAGGACCGCGGCGTCCTGGTGGTGCCGGGGCTCCACGACAAGGACGATGTCGTGAAGACCGAGGGGCTGCGCCAGGCGGAAGCGCTGGGACAGGCCATCGCATGATTGGAGAAATGACGCCGGAGACGGCGACGAAGGATGCCATGACAGCCAATGACGATTGCTTGCGGCAGTTGATCGACCAGGCGAAGCAGCAGCAGATGTTCCTGGAGATGTTCGTCCGCTCCTGGGTGGACGATTACCGCTGCGGCGGCGGCACCGTCCACTGCGGCAAGGGATGCCGCAACTGCTGCAGCCTCGCGGTCCATACCGGCTTCGCCGAGGCGCTGGCCGTGGCGCGCCAGTTGAGCGTCGAGCAGGGAATGAAGGTGGCGGATTACGCCGTGAAATTGCGGGACCTCGCGCGGGGGGTAAGCGAACTGCCGCACTACCTGCGCCTGCACCGGGACGAGATGGGTTTCTGCCCGTTGCTGAACGAGGAGGGGGCCTGCGGCGTCTATCCGGTCCGCCCCCTGACCTGCCGCTCGCTCATTTCCACCCGCGAAAGCGTCTGGTGCGGCGCCGATTTCACCAAGGTAGCCGCTGCGGAGCGGGATGCCTTTCTGGCGGCCCTGGATCGGAAGGTGGTCTCCTTCCCGAGCCATTACGTGGCGGTGCTCCAGGAAAGCGGCAAGGAACTGGAGGAGGCGGGGGCGCAGCTGATGCGGTCCCTGCTCGGCTTCGCCCTCTACGGCAACCTCGGAGTCCTGGCGCACCTCTGCTTGCATCACGACCTGGCGGGGGCGGCACTGGAGGGACGCGACCGGGCGGTTTCCGTCATCGCCCAGGCCGGTTTCGATCATCCGCTGCTGCTGACCGTTTCCTAGCGGTGCGGTCGGCGCTTCTTCCGGCGGGCGCCGCCGCTTCCCCGCTTCATTTCGACCTGCCGGATCTCCCGGATCTCCCGCCCGTCTTCAGCGGATCGCCCGGGTAGCCAAGGGCCTTCCAATCCAGACGCCTCCCCCCCTCGTGGCACTCTCCGCAGCGCAGCGCCTTTTCCCTGGGCGCCACTTCGTGGTTGATGTTGCCGAAGGAAACCGTCCTGACGAACTCGAATTTCCCGCTGTAGGGGAGACCCGTCCCCTTGGCCCCTTCCCGGAGCGCCCTTTCCCAGTCGTGGTTGTCGTAGAACTCGCCGTGGGTCTGCGGGACGAGCAGGTACCGGTACACCGAATCCATGGGCTGGTTGCCGGCCAACGCCTTGAAGGGATAGATCTTGGCGGCGGCATCGGTGATGTCCCCGGCCGGCCTGGAGAGCGCCACCGGCTCGGCGGTCCCCGTGATTTTCTCCCCTTTCAGGTATCTCCGCACCGTACCGTTGAACCAGGCGTAGGTCGGCACCACGTTTTTGCCCCACACAAAGCTTCCCTTTCCCTTGTCGAAGGTGTCCTTGTCGAACTGCTCCTCGGGCTCGATCTCTTTGCCGGCGCTGGACCAATCCCAGCTCATCTTGGTGGCCTGTTCCCTGGCGAACTGCGGGATGTGGCAGGTCTGGCAGGCCACCGACGCGAGGTGCCGGTTCAGGATGGCGCGGTCGGGGGAGTCGCGGTGGGGGTCCTTGGCGCCGGCGTGGCAATCCTCGCAGGCGACCCTGCCGTCGTAGGTGGCGAGAAAGGTGGAGGCACCGGCGATCCTGTGCCGGCTGGTGCGGTGGCAGCGCTGGCAGGCCATGTCCTGGCCGCCGCTTTGCCTGGTCCCCATGTGCACGTCGTTGGCCTTGTCGGTCTTCAAGAGGGAGGAACTGAGATCGCCGTTTTTGGAGCCGTCCTCGCCGCCGCTGAAGAAATGACAGGTGCCGCAGTTGTTCCGGGTAGGCGCCCCGACTCCCTGTGCCGCCCGGGTCAGGTCGAGGTAGCCGTGCACGATCGCCTTGGCGTCGGGCATGCCGGCTGAGACTTTTTTGTAGGCGGCTTCCCTGGCGTGGCAGACCAGGCAGTCGATCCGGGTCCTGTCGCTGTAGTCGAACCCGCTGCCGGTGAGGCCGTAACCGGCGTGGCACTTGGCGCACGCCTCGATGTTGGCGTAGTTGGGGCCGCCCTGCACCGAGATGGCGAAGTTGTTGACCAGGTTGATCTTGCCGAGCTCCTGTGCGCTCCGCTCCATCCCCTTGACCAGTCTCGGCGGCCCTTTCCAGGTCCAGTGCGGGGTCTTGATGAAGTCCGCGGCCTGCCGGTCGTGGCAGGCAATGCAGGCCTTGGTGACTTCGAGGGCGTTTTTGAAGGGACCGCGCACCAACTGGGAATGATCGACCGCCGCCATTGATCCGGCGGGCCCCATGACAACCATCGCTGCGACGAGTGCGGCTGAACTTGCTCTCACATGTCCTCCCGGCTGACGTGCTGGTGCTACGGCGCCGTAGTATACCTCAGCCTTGTCGCTTTCCGGGTGGGAAAAATAGGGGGAGGGGATGGGATATTTCGGAGAGGGGGAGGGGGAAATCACCGCTGCGAGGTCTTGCGCATCACCTCTTTGAGCACGTTCAGCGTGTACGGCTTCTGTATGAAACCGGCCAACCCTTTGCCGTCGAACTTTCGCACCACGTCCTGTTCGCTGAAACCGCTGGACATGATGACCCGCACCTTGGGGTCGAGGAGTTGCAGCTGCCGGAAGCACTCCTCCCCGTCCATCCCGGGCATGGTGAGGTCGAGTATGACCGCCGTGACGTCGGGGTTGTCCCGGTAAACGGAGATGGCTTCCGGGCCGCCTGGCGCCGCCAGCGGGGTGTAGCCCAACTCCCGCAGCATGCGGGTGCCGATGCTGAGCACCGTCTCCTCGTCGTCGACCAGCAGTATCTTCCCTTCTCCGTGCCAGTCATCCCGGACCGGCGCCGCCTCGACCGGTTCGCTGGCGGCGTCGCCCGCCGGCAGCAGCACCTTGAAGGTGGTGCCCCGTCCCGGCTCGCTGTAGATCCGGATCCCCCCCTTGTGTCCACGGACGATGCCGTGGACGGCGGCGAGGCCAAGCCCGCGGCCGGTGAACTTGGTGGTGAAGAAGGGATCGAAGATCTTGGTGAGCACCTCCTGGTCCATGCCGCTGCCGGTGTCGACTACCTCCACGAAAACGTGGCGCCCCTCCGTCATGTTCTCGCCCAGGACGAGATCCTTCAGGCTGTCCCGGTCCAGAGTCGTGGAGCCGGTGCGGATGGTGATCTCCCCCTTTTGTTCCCCTATCGCTTCGGCGGCGTTTTGCACGAGGTTCATCAGTATCTGGCGCATCTGGTTCAGGTCCGCCTCGACCACGGGGAGCGGACGGACCAGGTCCAGCTTCACCCGGGCGTTGGGGGCGGAGGTCTCCAGCACGTGGCGCAGTTCCTCGATGAGCCGGTTTAGGTCTCCCTTCTCGACCAGGAACCTCCCCTTGCCGGAGTAGGCCAGCATCTGCTTGGCGAGGTAGGCGGCGCGGTTGGCGGCGGTCTCGATGTTCTTGAGGTTGGGAGCGACGGGGGAGTCATCGGGGAGCTTCATCAAGGACAGGTCGACGTTGCCGATGATGGCCATGAGGATGTTGTTGAAGTCGTGGGCGATGCCGCCGGCGAGGACGCCGAGGCTCTCCATCTTCTGGGCGTGCAGCAACTGCTGCTCGTAGCGGGCCCGGTCCTCCTCGGCCTTCTTGCGCTCGGTTATGTCCTGACCGACCGCCTGCACCTCGGCGAGCCTTCCCTGCTCGTCGAAGATCCCCCTGTTGGTCCATTGGTGCCAGATGACGGTATTCTCGGGGCCGAGGAAGGCGAGCTCCATGGTCTCGGTCGGGTGCTCCTGGGTCAGGTTGCCCAGGGAGTCCCGCACCGGGGAGCGGTACTCGGGGACCATGAAATCGAGCAGGTTTTTCCCCGCCAGTTGTGCCTGGGTGGTGTGGGCGTCTTTGGCCAGGGCTGGGTTCACGTAGGTGAGCGTGCCGTCGGGAAGATAGGTGCAGATGTAGGCGGGGCTGTCCTCGGAGATCTTGCGGTAGCGCTCCTGGCTTTCCCTCAGGGCCTGCGCAGCCCTCACCGCGCTCGTGTGGGCGTTGCGGAGCATGAAGGCGATCACCGTCAAGAGCGCGCTGACGATCAGCCCCCCGGCGAGGTAGCTGCGGGACTGGCTCTTCCCCTGCTCCCTGGCGAAGCTCGGCAGGGTCTCGAACGTGAACAGCCAGTCGCGCCCGAACCTGTTCAGGCTGCGGGTGGCCTGGAAGTCGGGGCGGTAGTCCCGGGGGCGGGGGAGCTTCCAGTCGGCAACGCTGTCGAAGAGAAGGGCAGATTCGCTGGGGCTCTTCTCGGTGTAGATGCGAAAGCCGATGTCGAGGGGGGGCTTGGGGAAGGTGGCCGACATGAAGTCCCTCATCCGGATCGGGCTGTAGGCCCACCCCAGCAGCGCGTCGACGCGCTGCTCCCTGGTGGCGCTGGCCTGGCTCCGGTCATAGACCGGAACGTACATGAGGACTCCCTTTTGGCGGTCCTTTTCGGTCTCCTGCACCAGGAATACCGGGTTGGTTAGCGCCGCGTCGCCGGTGTCGCGCGCCTTCGCCATGGCGTCGTGACGGTTGGGCTCGGAGAACATGTCGTAGCCGAAGGCCCGCTGGTTGCGCCAGTCGAACGGCTCCAGGTAAACGATGGCGGTGTAGAGGGGGCGCTCTCCGTCGGGCCAGATCCGGTACCGTGAGAATCCCTCCGCCCGCATGCGCCTTATATGGCGTTCCTTGTCCTTGGGGAGCACCACCTGGGAGAAGCCGAGCCCCTGAAGTCCGGGGTAGTTCCGGTCCAGGGAGAGCGAATTGGAGAACCGATGCCATTCGTCGCGGGTGACGCTGTCGCTGGCGTTGAAGAGGCCGACCGCTCCGCGCAGGACCTGCTCGTCATCGGTCATCCGGTTCAGGAACCTGTTCATGATCTCGACGCTTTTGTCCTGGAAGGCGGTCTGGAAGCGGGAGGTAAGGCTGCGGTCGTATTGGCGCCAGAAGAAAAGCGTCATGAGCAAGGACAGGGTCAGGACCAGGTAGGGAAGCAGGTTCACGGCCCTACCCCAGGAGGAGACTCCCTGGAGCGGCGACGCGGTGGCTTCGCTTGGCTTGTCGCTGTCTGTCGGCATCTGTGCTCCCCGGCTCGTTGCGCGTGGCGCTTCCCGCCCTGTGGCTGGATGATTAACTTTACAGAAGTTGGCGCCGAATTCAATGCGTGCGGGCGGTGTTGGGGCTTTGGGCGTCGGCGTTCGTTACACCCGGGGCGCGCCAAAGCCGGCCGCCCTGATCACGTCACGCAGCGAGGAGAGTTTGTAAGGCTTTTGGATCAGCCCGGCGAGTCCCTTACCCGCGAACTTCCGCGACACCTCGTGCTCGCTGAAACCGCTGGACATGATGACCGGGACCGTGGGATCGATGCGGCGCAGCTCTCGGAAACACTGCTCACCGTCCATGTGCGGCATGGTGAGATCCAGCAGCACCAGGACGATGCCTCGCCGCTCGCGGTAAAGCTCCAACGCCTCGCGGCCGTCGGCGGCGGTGATGACGTCGAAACCGAACTGGCGCAACAGGTCGCCGCCGGTGCTCCGGATGGTCTCCTCGTCGTCCACGAGGAGCACGACCCCCTCGCCCCGCCAGTCGTCGGTCTTTGCTTCCGGGACGACGTCGGTGGCGGCTCCAGCCGCGACCGGAAGCAGCACCTTGAAGCTGGTGCCGCGTCCGGGCTCGCTGTAAACCTTGATCGCCCCCTTGTGGCTGCGGATGATGCCGAGCACGGCCGCCATCCCCAGGCCGCGGCCGGTGAACTTGGTGGTGAAGAAGGGATCGAAAATCCTGGCGAGGGTCTCCTGGTCCATGCCGCAACCGGTATCACAAACCTCGAGGGCGACGTAGGAGCCTTCGGGTATCGGGTCGATGAGCCAGGGGTCCTTCAGGTACTGCTCCTGGCATTCGATGCAGCCGGTCGAGACGGCTATGACGCCGTCGCGGTCGCCGATGGCCTCGGAGGCGTTGATGACCAGGTTCATCACGATCTGCCTGATCTGGGTGGCGTCCACCTCGATCGCGGGGAGCTTTTGGGAGAGGTGGTAGCGCAGCACCACCTTCTTGGAGATGGCGACCTGGAGCATGTGCCCCATCTCCTGGAGCAGGCGGTTCAGATCGATGGACTCGATGACGAACTTCCCCTTGCCCGAGTAGGCCAGCATCTGCCGGGCCAGGTCGGCGGCGCGCACGGCTGAGGCCTCGATGCGTTGCAGGTTCTCGCACGCGGGAGATGCCGGGGGGAGCCTGAGCTGCGCCAGTTCGGCGTTTCCCATGATCGAGGTGAGGATGTTGTTGAAATCGTGGGCGATGCCGCCGGCCAGCACGCCGAGACTCTCCAGCTTCTGGGCGTGCAGCAGCTGCTGCTCGAGACGGATGCGCTCCTCCTCGGCCCTCTTGCGCTCCGAGATGTTCCTGGCCACCCCGATGACGGCGTGGCGCCCCTCCAGGTCGATGCGCCGGACCTTCACTTCCGCCGGAAAGGTGGTCCCGTCCTCGCGGCGGTGCACGGTCTCGAAGGTGACCGAGGCGGAGAGGGGGAAGCTGTCGAACTGGCGGGCCACCTTGCCGTCGTCGTTGTTGATGGCGTCGAGGTCGCCGATGCTTTTGGAGAGCAGCTCCTCCCTGGTGAAGCCGAGCTCGTGACAGGCCTGCTCGTTGGCGTCCAGGATCCTTCCCCTGGCGTCGGCGATGTAGACCGGATCGGCCACGTTCTGGAACAGTTCCCGGAAGCGCTGCTCGCTGGCCGCGACCGCCTGCTCGGACCTGGTCCGCTCCGTGACCTCCCGCTCCAGGTCCGCGGTGCGATCCCTGACCCGGTCCTCAAGCTGCACCGACAGCGCCTTCAGGGCCTGTTGCGCCTTCTCCCGCTCCCGTAGTTCCTCCCGTAGCGACTCCGTCCGGCTGCGCACCACTTTCTGCAAGGCGTAGTTGGCGTAGGCGGCGCCGACGAGCAGCAGGGCGAGCAGCACCGCGACGCTGCCGACGATGAAGGTCCTGGTCGGGCGCCAGCGCATGTCCTCCACGAAAAGCCACTTCTGCAGGGCGCGGCTGCGCTCGTCCCGGTCGATGGCCGCCAGCCCCTTGTTCAGGATGCGCTGCAGGATCGGCCAGTCCCTGCGCACCCCCATGCCCCAGCGGTAGTCGAAGTCGGTCTTGCCGGCCAACTGCAGGTTGGCGATGCCGGCCTCTTGCGCGTAGTAGGTGGCGTTGGCCATGTTCTCGACGTAATAATCGACCATGCCCAGGGAGGTCTTGGCCAGGGCCGTGGAGACGTCGGGGACCACCTCCAGCCTGATGTCGGGGAACCTTGTGCTGAGGATGTCGTGGGAGGCGTAGTTGGAGACCACCGCGACCTTCTTTCCCTTGAGGTCGGTCAGCGTGAGGTCGGTGCGGGTGCCGCTGCGGGCGAAGATGCCGCCGGGGACGGTGACCAGGGTGTCGGTGAAAAGGGCGAACCGCTCGCGGTTTGGGGTTCGCACCATGGCGCCCAGCAGGTCCACCTCGTGCGCCTTGAATTTCTCCAGCACCTCGTCCCAGTTGCGCAGGCGGACCGCGGTGATGGTGATGCCGAGTTTTTGTTCCAGCAGCCGGATCATGTCGGCCGCGGCGCCCTGGTAGCGGCCTTGATCGTCGAAGAACTCGATGGGCTTGAAATCCGGGTCGGGGGCGAGCTTGATGACGGGATGCCGTTGGAGCCATTGTTGCTCCTCGACGGTGAGTTGAACGCCCGCTTCGGCCCGGCCGGCGCTGGAGAGGAGCGTCGACAGGACTGTCACGAGCAAAAAGGTTGCTGTTACAACATGTCGGATACAAGTCATATCGCCATCCTTCATGGGGTGAAGACGCGTCAACTGAGCCGGGTAACAGTTCATTTCTCTTCGGCTGACAAAGCTGCAATCTTTACAACTGATTTCATGACCGTGGCGTCAACATGGAACCGGAGCGCCCTCAACATGGCGCCGTGGCTCCTGAGGCTGTGCCGGGGGCGGGAAACCTGTGCAGGGCGCGCTCGGAAGCGAGGGGGGCGGCCACCAAGGCGGCGGATGGCCTCGCGCCGGGGCTGGGGACAGGTATTGACATCGCATGGGGCGAATCCTATCCTGAGTAGGTCGGGGTCAATAAATCCCTGACAGACAGGAGGTTTATCATGACAAAGCCCATTCCGGAAGGATTTCACAGTGTCACAGCCATGTTCATGTTCAAGGACTGCCGCAAGGCGATCGACTTCTACAAGAATGCCTTCGGTGCCGTGGAAAGATATGCCATGCCGGGACCTGACGGGCGGGGGATCATGCACGCGGAGTTGCAGGTGGGCGACTCCATCATCATGATGGGGGACGAGTTCCCCGGCGAAAACTGCAAGAGCGCGGAAACCCTCGGAGCATCACCGATCAGCTTCTATCTTTACGTCGATAACGTCGACGCGGCCTTCAGGCGCGCGCTGGAAGCCGGGGCCACGGAGAAGATGGCGGTCCAGGAGATGTTCTGGGGAGACCGGGCCGGTTCGCTGCAGGACCCCTTCGGGTACAACTGGATGCTCGCTACCCACACCAGGGACTTGAGCCCGGAGGAGATCAGCGCAGGCGCCAAAGCCGCGTTCGCCCAGGTGCCGAGGGAGATCAAGGAAATAATATCGTGAGGTCGATGCCATGCCGCTTCCGGCACCGCGCGGGGGGCGCACGACGTCTGCTCGCGGGTGCCGGAGGCGATGGGAGGGACATAATCATGAAGAGCATGATCCGCATTTTCACCCTCACCGCGCTCATGGCGGCGCAGATCGCCGGCGCGGAGACGAACTGGTACGCGGGGGACGAGCGCTGCCCGCCGCCCCGGGACGACGGCACCTTTTCGGCGCCCTACGACGCCAAGGATCACCCCGGCGACTACCCCACCTTTGCCGGGGCGGACAAGCCCGGCTGGTTCTGCAGTTACCAGCGGGAGGACGGGGTCCTGGTACAGTACGGCAACAGCCTGACGCCGCAGCAACAATGGCTGGCCGTCTGGGCCTCAGGCGCCAACAGCATGGATTGAGAGCGGCAGGCCTCAACGGGGAGGTCCCTATGAAAGATCTCGAAGGGAACATCATTTTGATCACCGGTGCGACCGACGGCCTGGGTGAAAAGGTCGCCACCGATTTCGCCGCCCTCGGGGCGACGCTGTTATTGCATGGCCGGGACCCGGAGAAGGGGCGTCGGGTCACGGCCGCCATCAGCGAGACCACGGGGAGCGACCGGCTGCATTACTACAACGCCGACCTCGCCTCGCTCGCCGCGGTGGAGGCCCTGGCCGACTCCATCGCCGCCGACTGGCGCGGGCTGGACGTCCTGGTCAACAATGCCGGGGTCGGCGCCGGGCCCGATCCCAAGCGGCGCGAGCTGAGCCGGGACGGTTTCGAGCTCCGTTTCGCGGTGAACTACCTGGCGCCGTTTCTGCTCAGTTACCGGTTGCTGCCGCTGTTGCGCCTTCGGGCCGACGAGGTGGGGCTCGCCCGGATCGTGAACGTGGCCTCGGTCGCGCAGCAGGCGCTCGATTTCGAGGACGTGATGCTGGAGAAGGGGTATGACGGCATGCGCGCCTATGCCCAAAGCAAACTGGCGCTGATCATGTTCAGCTTCGATCTGGCCCACGAGTTGGTCGGGACCGGCATCACGGTCAACGCCATGCATCCGGCTTCGCTGATGGACACCAAGATGGTGCGTGAGTGGTTCGGGGCGGCGAGGACCACGGTGGAGGAAGGGGCGCGCTACCTGGAGCGGCTGGCGGTGGACGACGAGGTGCAGGGGAAAACGGGGCTCTACTTCGACCAGGGAACGCCGGCACGGGCGGCCGAACAGGCGTACGACGAAAAGGCGCGCGAACGGCTTAGGGAGTTGAGTTTGAAACTGATCAGCCTTCGCCAAGGCTACGGCCGACACGTCGGGGGGATCAATCCGGATGATGAATCTCGACGATAACTCGGCTGAGTCATGCACGTCGGGAAGATGAGTCTCGACGATGGGGCCGGCTGACGTATTGATCATTCCTCGCGGGGCGGCACCAGGTACCAACGGTCGTCGCCGAGATCATGACGGAGCAGGTGCTGCCCTCCTTCCTCTACCGACACCTTGAAGTAGTTGCCATCCCGGTCGTACCATCGGTCGAGGACGTCGAGCACCTGGTACGTCCGCTCCCGCCAGGTGACGGTGGTGGGACGCTCGTCGGCCTTGTACCCGGCATAACAGGTGACTTCTACCGGCTCTCCCCTGTGCTGGTCTCCCACATTCTCTCCCATCGGTTACAGTTCCCTGCGTGACCCAGCCGGCGAAAACCTCACCGCAACGATCCGGATCAAGGCCAAAGAAAGCACCAAGGAGATGGTCATGGCAACTTCCTGCCAATCGATGTCCTTGTACCAGAAAGCCATTACTTCTGTCAGCACCGTGACGATCACCGTGTCGATGATGTAGGTCACCTTCACGCGCCCTTCCGTCGAATAGGCGAGCGCGGTGCGCAGGACCTCGATGATGGCGAGCACGGTCAGCAGATCCACCATGATCTGCTTTGACGCGCCGTGGAAGTCCTGCTGGAAAACCAGGCGCAGGTCGTAGAGCGTGCACCCGACTCCGGCCACGATGGCAAGCAGGATGGCTACGATCAGCAGGCATAGCACCGCGCGCGCCGACATCTCGTAAAACCGGTTCAGCCTCAGATCAACGCTGTTTTCTCTCCACATGATCCTTCTCCCTTGGTTTCGTTTTGCGGCGAACGTACCAGAGGAAGGTTACGGAGCGTTGAAGAGAGTTTTACATTTGCGTTAAAGCCTCTTCCTGAAGTTTGGCCAGTAGTGCCAGAAGCTTGGTGGTATCGGGGAAGCCGCGCTGGATGTGACGGATGACGCCGGCCTTGTCGATGACGAAGGTGGCACGACCGGCTCCATAAAGCTTTACCAACTTCCCGTTCTCGTCGGCCAGAAGCGGGAAGGCGAGGTTGTGTTCCCTGGCAAATTCCGCGTGGGTCGCCACCGTGTCGCTGCTCACGCCCAGGACCTGGGCGTCCTGCTTCTCAAAAAGGGAAAGTTCCTTTTGAAAAGCCTGCATCTCGCTGGTTCAGACGGGAGTGAAATCGGCGTAGTAAAAGGCGAGCACCACATACTTCTTACCCGCGTAGTCGGCGAGCCTGACGGCGCCAAGGGTGGATTCCACCTCGAACTCCGGCGCTTGCTCCCCCACCCGCGGCAGCCTGGTGCCGATACTGCCGATGGCGGCGAGCGCCGACGTTGCCATGCTTCCCAAGATCGATCGTCTCATCTTATCCCTCCTATCACGTGCGCAGAGTGTGCGCCGCAACCGGCGCCACCACGCGAGTGTACCAGATACCACGAAAAAACCAGCTTCCCTTAGGGAAACTGGTCCGCGAAACCGTCAGCTGAAGGATCGACCTTATCTGTGCACGCGTTTCCTGCGCCACCAAGTCGCGCCCAGCATCCCGGCAAAGCCGGTGGCCATAAGCAGTGCCGTGGCGGGCTCGGGGGTCGGCCTGGGATCACACTTTACGGAGACGGTCCAGGTCCCTTCGTTGAAATTCCGGCCGAAATCGGCACCGTACATGCCGATGTCGTACGAGCCGTCGGGGGAGTTCTCGGAGTAGACGGTGTACGTGGTGTCGAGCGGGTTGTCGGCCAGCCAGATCCACCAGCCGATGGGGGTGCCGTCAGCTTTGAGGCCGTCGAAGATCTCCAGTTCGGCGAAGCAGCCGTCGCCCAGCTTCATGGTCTGGTAGCCGTCGGACATGATGAAGGAGATCATCTCGGAACTCTGGTTCTCAGCGACGGTGCGATCGCTGTAGCTCAGGGGGTGGTCGGTGAGCAACGAGATGGTGACGTGGTTGGCGGGAGTGTAGACGGTACCTTCGATCCAGTCGAAGGGGAGCCCGACGTACTCGTAATCGTAGAGATGGGCGTGCGAGGATACCGGCAGAAGCAACAGCACCAAAAGCGCGGCGGCGAGAAGCGTGGTCCTCATGTGTGACCTCCTTTGCTGCTGTCAGTCGTGCACCGATACTGCGATTATATTTTTCCAATAAAATTGAAGCAACGGCTAAGGTATTAAACGGCGGTTGCTTCGTCGCTAATAAGAGAGGCCGGGTCTGCGTTAGCGACGCCGGCGAGCGCGACGACGCGGTAGGCGCGGTCGCCGCGCTACCTTGTCAGGTCACCCCCAGATCCTTCAGCGCGAGGCTCGCGGCATGGTAGCCGCACATGCCGTGCACGCCTCCGCCGGGGGGTGTCCCCGAGGAACAGAGGTACACGCCGGGAAGCGGGGTCCGGTACGGTGCCAGCAGTTTGGGGCGGGCCAGGAACTGACGCAGGTCCTGTACGCCGCCGTTGATGTCCCCTCCTATGATGTTGGCGTTGTATTTTTCATACTGCCGGCAGTTGCGGGTGTGGCGCCCGAGGATGAGGTCGCGGAATCCGGGTGCGAAACGCTCGATCTGTGCCTCGATTCTCTCGGTCATGTCGAGGGTGGAGCCGTTGGGGACGTGGCAGTAGGCCCAGGCGACGTGTTTTCCCCGCGGCGCCCGCGAGGGATCCACCAGGGTGGGCTGCGCCACCAGCACGAAGGGGCGCTCGGGGTGGACGCCACGCCATACCTCGGCCTCGCCGGCGGTGACGTCTTCAGCGGTGCCGCCGACATGGACGGTGGCGGAACGCCGGCACTCGGACGAGGTCCAGGGGATGGGGCCAGCCAGGGCCCAGTCGATCTTGAAGACGCCCGGGCCGTAGCGGTAGCGCGAGAGCCTGCGCTGGTACCCGGCCGGCAGGCGTTGACCGGCAATCTCCTCCAACTGGCGCTCGGTGACGTCGAGCATGACGATGCGGGCCGCGGGGAGGTCGGCGAGGCCTTTGACCTGGCACCCGGTGACGATCTCGCCTCCAAGCGTGCGGAGGTAGCTTGCCAGGGCGGCGGCGAGGTTGCGCGAGCCCCCCTTCGCCACCGGCCAGCCGGCGACGTGCCCGAGCGTTCCGAGGATCAGGCCAAAGGCTGAGGTAAGCGGATGTTGCAAGGGGAGAAAGGCGTGGGCGGACATGCCGCAGAAGAGGGCTCGGCCGGGGGCTTCCTTGAATGCGAGCCGGGCGAGCAGGTGCGCGGGGAAGAGCGCCTTTACGCCGAAGAGCGCGGTGGCGACGGGGTGCCGGGGGACGTGCAGCGGCGCCAGCAGGTCCGGGGCGAGGTCGTCCCAGCGCTCGACCAGGGGGTGGAACAGGCGGCGGTAGGATGGGCCGTCCTGTCCCAGGTGGGACGAGGTCTGTTCGAGGTCGCGGAGCAGCAGCGCCGCCTCGCCGTCGGGGAGCGGGTGGGCGAGCTGCACCTCCGGGTAGATCCATTCCAGGCCGTGCTCTGCCAGGGGCAAGGTTTTGAAGAAGGGGGATGCGACGCCCAGGGGGTGGATGGCGGCGCAGACGTCGTGCAGGAAGCCGGGGAGGGTGAGTTCTTCGCTGCGGGTCCCCCCGCCGAAGGTGGCGGCACCCTCGACGACGGTGACCGAGAGACCGGCCCTGGCAAGGGTTATGGCGGCAGCGAGGCCGTTCGGCCCGGACCCCACCACCACGGCATCCATGTCGCTCACCTTTGGCATCCCGGTAACCCCGCGCGAACTGAAATCGAAACACGAGGTCCAAGTCTAACAAACGGAAAACCATTGGCCACGGAGAAAATCTGAGGGAATCTGAGAAAGACGAACCGGAGAAGGACAGAGGCGTGAAACCTTACGTCATCGGAATCTACGGGTTGTGCAGAGATCAGCGGAGGGCGAGGAGGGTCTCGCTGGTGAAGGTCTCGCAGTGGTTGCGGTGGGAACGCATGTGCCATTGCACGGATACGGCCTCGGCGCTGCGCCAGGGAGGCGCCAGGACCTTGCCCTTCCCCTCCAACAGGGCGCGGACGTTGTCGATGCCCCTGCCGGCATAGGGACCGGTGGCAGTCCCGCCCAGCCACCTCTCCTCGGGGATGTCGCTGCTGGTCCAGGAAAAAGGGGAGGCGAACAGGAAGCGGGCGTCCCGCTCGCGGGCGACGCGGTTCATCTCGTAGAGGTGGGCGAGCGGGTAGCCGACCCGGTCCAGCACGTTCAAGGACGAGACTTGTCCGAAGCTCCCCTTGGCGAAGGGAAGCCGCAGGGCATCGGCGACGACGAATTCGACGCGATCGGAGGGGAGAGCGTCCGGCAGGACGATCTCGAAGGTCTCGCGCAGGTTCCCCTCCAGGGGGAGCGAGTACTTGAGTCGGCGTTCGCGGGCCAGGCGGCGGGCGGTCTTGACGAAGCTGAGCGACAGGTCGCAGCCGACGGCGGTCGCACCTGCCGCCGCGAGTTCCAGGACGATCCTCCCAACCGAGCATCCGGCGTCGAGCGCCAAGGTTCCTGCGGTGCCCAAGGCGCCCGCCCAGGCCGCGACCGCGGCGGCATTGCCGGCGTCACCGTGCAGGTCGGCGTAGTGGCTCCAGAGGTAGCGGTTCAAGGTCTCGGCATCCTCGTAACGCCAGTGCCCCTCGTTTTCGGCGCCGGGCAGGAGCAGGGCGACGCCGTCCTCGATGGGGAAGCGGCGCCCGCACCCCGCGCAGCGGAGGCTGCCGTCGATGATGTCGTCCCCGGTTTGCCGATGGGCCGTCAGCTCCAGCCGGTGCTCCTTGGGGAGACAGGTGGGGCAGATGAGATGGGGGAGAAGAAACGTCTTCATGGGCCGCAACGGTATCACATCACGACGGGCGATCAAAGACGCAAACCATTGGCCACGGAGAAAATCTGAGGAAATCTGAGAAGGCCAAAAGGCAAACTGCAAAACCACGCACACGGAGAACGGGAGAAAGAAGCAAAAAAGGGAACAAAAAGGAAGCACCTGTTGAAGATGGGAAGGGTGCCGGCCGCCGCTGTGGTCGGCGGCCGGTTCACATTGGGGTACGTCTACTTGTGGGCGTGACGGATGCCGAGCATCATCCGGCCGGGGCCGGGGACGCCGGTGGGGACGAAGGCGACCTGGTCGCCGGGATGCACTTCGTGGTCCAGCGCGTACGCCTTGTGGTTGACGAATACCGCCTCGATCTTCTCCATGGGAAGACCAAGTTCACGGGCGATGGCCGACGCGGGACACCCCTCCTCGGGAACCGCCACCTCGGCCTGGGACGCAAGACCATGGTCTTTCCTGAAGGTGTGCAGTAGGCCGAACATCCGAACCGTCGTGTTTGCTTTCGATGACATGTCTGACTCCTCTCTTTGGTTGTGACATTGCAGGCGGTGCTTCACCGTTTCATGTTGCAACTGGCTAAGAGTGAGGCATCTGTCCCTGTCTTAAATCGAACGTTTGTTCGGTTAAGACTTTACACCTTTTTGTATGACAAACAAGTGAAAAATGTCGTGAGGACGCGGGAGTGTCACCCGCGACTCCTCATTCACCGGCTGCTGTTCAATGCCAGCAGGAGCAACTCGGCCAGGTGCAGGGGCTTGCGCTGGGTCGCCTGCAGGATCTGGGTGCGACAGCTGAAGCCGTCGGCGACGATGTAGTCGCCCGGCCGGGCCTCCCTGACCACGGGGAGAAGCCCCATCTCGCCGATACGCATCGATATCTCGTACTTCCCTTTCTCGAAACCGAAGGATCCCGCCATGCCGCAACATCCCTGCTGCGGCTCGACCACGGTGAGCCCCATCTGCTTGAACAGTTCGTGCGCAGCCTCCGGATTCAACAACGCCTTCTGGTGACAGTGGGCCTGGTACACGATGGTCCCCGCGAGCTTGGGCGGGGTGAGCCCCTCTCTCTTCATGAATTCCGATACGGTCACGGCGAGGCTGGTGACGCGTTTGCCATCCTCGTGCTGCGGGTAGAACTCGGACAATTCGTCGCGGAATACGGCGGCGCTGCTCGGCTCCAGGATCAGCACCGGGATGCCCTGGCGCACGTAGGGACTCAACAGCTCCACCGCCTTGAGGATCTTCTTCCTGGCATAGTCGAGCATGCCGTAGTCGATGGGGGGACGCACCGCCGGGGGGCGCTCCTTCGGGACGATGACCTGGTAGCCATACCGGGTCAGGAGCTCGAAGGCGGCCTTCAGCGTCTCGGGAAAGAAGCAGTCGTTGAAGATGTCGGGGTAGAGGACGACGCTGGGACCGTCACCGCGGCCGCCGTATTTGCCGCTTTTATACCAGGAGGTGAAGGTCTCGTCGGCGAAGCGCGGCATGCTCCGCTGGGACGCGATGCCGCCCAGCGCCTTGGTGATGCCGGAGAGGACCGGGGTCTGTCCCATGAAGTTGGCGAGTGCCGGCACCTTGGCCCCCAGGGCACCCCAGATCCCGAAGAGCCCCATGGAGTAGGCGGGGAGCGGGCGGAGCCGGCGCCGGTAGTGGTGGTGCAGAAACTCGGCCTTGTAGGTGGCCATGTCGACGTTGACCGGGCAGTCGGTCTTGCACCCCTTGCAGGAGAGGCAGTATTCCAGGGACTCCAGCACCTCCTTGCTGTGCCAGCCGTCGGCCACGAAGTCGCCCCGGAACATCTCGAAAAGGAGATGGGCGCGGCCGCGGGTGGTGTGCTTCTCCTCCAGCGTGGCCAGAAAACTCGGGCACATGAAGGCGTCGTGGGTGCGGCGGCACTTGCCCACCCCGACGCAGCGCAGGATGGCGCGCGGGAAACTGCCGTCGTCGTTGGGGAACCGGAAGCGCGTTTCCGGCTGCCAGGGGTTGTACTCCGGCCCCAGCCGCAGGTTCTGGTCGGGACGGAAGGGCTCCACGACCTTGCCGGGGTTCATCTTCCACTCCGGGTCCCATAATTGCTTGAAGCTGCGGAACGCCTCCAGGAGTTCGGGGCCGTACATCTTTTCCAGGTACATCGCCTTGGACTGGCCGTCGCCGTGCTCGGCGGAGAAGGAGCCGCCGTAGCGGACCACGAGGTCGGTGGCCTTGTCCAGGAAGCTCAGGTAGTTTTGCACCCCCTGGTGGGTGAAGAGGTCGAAGGAGATGCGGCAGTGGATGCAGCCGTCGCCGAAGTGGCCGTAGAGCGAGGCGATCAGGCCGTGCTCTTTGAGCAGGGCGTGGAAATCGCGCAGGTAGGGACCCACCTTGTCCGGGGGGACGGCGGCGTCCTCCCATCCCGGCCACCCAAGCGGCACCCCGGGAACGTTGGCCGTGGCGCCAAGACCCGATTCCCGCACCTCCCAGACCATCTTCTCCTCCTTGCTGTCGGAAAAGAGCTTCATGCTGGGGGCGTCGTTCCGCTTGCCGATCTTCTTCATGGCTTCCCGCGCCTTGTGGTCGGATTCCTCCCTGGTATCGCCGCCGAACTCGGCCAGGAGCCACCCCTTGCCCGGCGGGAGGAGCTCGAGATCCTCGGGGTGCAGTTTCTTCTTCTTCATGAACTTGATGAGGAGCTCGTCCAGCCCCTCCAGGCCGACCGGGCCGAACTCCATGATTGCGCCGATGTCGTCGGCGGCGCTGTAGACGTCGGGGTAGCCCAGCACCAACAGCGTACGCGACGGCGGGCTGTGCACCAGGCGGACGGTCGCTTCCAGCACGGTGACGCAGGTTCCCTCGGTCCCCACCAGGGCCCGCGCCACGTTGAAGCCGTTTTCGGGGAGGAGGTCGTCCAGGTTGAACCCGGAGACGCGGCGCGGGATCCTGGGATAGCGGCGTCGGATCAGCTCGGCGTAGCGATCCCGGATCTCGCGCAGCCCGGCGTAGATCGCGCCGCGCCTCCCGCCGCCGGCGATGATCCGCTCCAGTTCCTCCTCGCTGGTGGGCCCAACCGTCATGCGGACGCCGTCGTAGGTGACCACGTCGAGTTCCAGCACGTTGTCGGCGGTGCGCCCGGCCATGACCGAGTGGATGCCGCAGGAGTTGTTGCCGATCATGCCGCCGAAGGTGTTGTGGTCGTGGGTGGCGGGGTCCGGGCCGTAGGTCAGGTGGAACTTCTCGGTCTCGTCGCGCAACTGGTCCAGGACCACCCCCGGCTGCACCCGGGCGATCCTCTTTTTCGGGTCGATCTCCAGGATGCCGCGCAGGTACTTGGAGTGGTCGATGACCACGGCGACGTTGCAGGTCTGGCCGCACAGGGCGGTGCCGCCGCCGCGCGAGACCACCGGGGCGCCGTGTCCGCGGCAGATCTCCAGGGTCTTGATGACGGCGTCGGTGGTTTTGGGGAGCACCACGCCGATCGGTATCTGCCGGTAGTTGGAGGCGTCGGTCGCGTACAGGGCGCGGCTCGTGCTGTCGAAACGGACCTCGCCATCGACCGCCGTGCGCAGCTCCGCCTCGAGCGCCCGCGCGTTGACCGTCTCGCTTCCCATTCTTTCTTCTTCGCTCATCGCTCCTCCTCTGTGGCGGTCAGATCTGGAACCTCCGGGCCTCGGCCACCCTGAGCGCGAGGCCGTGCCCGGGGCGCTCCAGGTCGGGCGCAAGGGTGCCGTGCCACGGCTCGATGACCCCGTCCAAAAGCATGCGCTCGATGCGGACGTGGTCGTGGAAGTATTCCAGGTGGCGGACGGGCGCCGCGGCGCAGCACAGGTGCAGGTGCAGCGCGGGGGCACAGTGGGACGACATGGGGAGGCCCCAGGCGCCGCACAGGGCCGCGGCCTGCATGAACCCGGTGATCCCGCAGCGTGTGGCGTCGGCCTGGAGCACGTCGACGCAGCCGTCCCGCAAAAGGTCCAGGAAGTAGCGCAGGTTGAAGCCGTACTCGCCCGAGGAGATCTCCATCCCCTCAGGTGCCAGGTCGCGCAGCAGGCGCAGCCCCTCCCGGTCCTGGTGCGGCACCGGCTCCTCGAACCAGGTGACCCCCTGCGCGGCGAACTCAGCGGCCAGGGCGAGCGCCTGCTTGCGGGCATAGCCGCCGTTGGCGTCCACCATGAGCTCGGCTTCGGCCCCGATCGCCTGCCGGGCCGCCCTGACCCTTTCCGGGTCCGCCTTGGCGTCGCGCCCCACCTTCATCTTGACCCGGCCGATCCCCTGGCCGACCCAGCCCGAGAGCTGCCGCTGCAGCTTGTCCACCGGATACGAGGTGAAGCCGCCGCTGCCGTAGACCGGGACCCGTTCGCGCGCCTCGCCCAAAAGGGCGACCAGCGGCACCCCGAGCAGCCGTGCCTTCAGGTCCCACAGGGCGGCGTCCAACGCCGAGACCGCCAGCATGCCGATGCCGTCTTCGCCCAGGTTGCGCAGGGCTCCGGTCAGGACGACCCAGCAGCCGGCGATGTCCAGCGCGTTGCGCCCGCGCAGCAGGTCGCCCAGCTTGTCCTCGATCAAGGTCGCCGCGGCGGGTGAGGCGTAACTGTAGCCGAACCCCTTCTCGCCGCCGCAGAAAAGGTGCACCGCGACCATGACCGTGTCCTCCCAGCGGTAGGTCCCGTCGGACTCGCGCTCCTCGGTGGGGATGCGGTAGCAGTTGACCTCGACCCGTTCCACGATGCCCTGTTTCATGCCGGTTCCTCCCGCGGCAAGGCCGTTTGCAACCGGCGCCGCCGCAAACGCACTTCGCTCTCAGCGCCGCCGCGGCGCCGCGAGCCGCCAGTCGTACTCCGCGTACTCGATGTGGAACGATTCCGGATGTTCCCTGATCTCTCGGGCGGTGTCGGCATCGGTGTAGCCGGCGACGAATACCGCCACGTCGTGGGCCGTCCTCCCCGGATCGTCGAACCACTTGAAGATGCGCGGCAGCACCAGTTTCCTCTCCGCCAGGTCCAGCCGCGCCTCCCGCCCGAGATAGCGCCGCAGCGCCGACGAGAGCTCCGCCTCCAGGGTCGCCGGAGTGAGGACGGTGATCGGCGGGGACGAGGCGGTGGCGGTGTGGACCGCGAACAGGACCCGCGGGTCGCTGGGGCGGATGGAGCGGCGCAGGCGCGGGTCGCCGGGGGGGAAGGGGGGGAGGAGCCATCCCGGCGCCGGGCGGTTGCCGCGCAGGACGCCGTGCAGGATCGCCTCTGCGCTGAACTCCTCCCGGCCGATGCGGCACCCCGCCTTGCGGTAGAACTTGGGGACCTCCTTCACCGACACCCGCGGTTCGAGCGCGAGCACGGCGTGGATCACCACCAGGGCGTGCAGGTTGCACCAGAAGCTCGTCTGCCCGGGGATCTCGCGCACCCCTTCCAGGTCGAAGGCGGCCAGCGATGACAGTGCCTCGGCGAGTTTCTGCCGCATCCCGGCCGCGGCGAGCCCGCTGTAGTCGGGGTGACCCTCCTGGGCGTGATCGCGGGCCACCTCGGCCAGCAGGTCGGCCAGCTCCTCCGGGGTGGCGGCCGCCGCCGGGTGCGGCGCCCCGGGGATGAACAGTTCCGGGCGCTCGGGCCTGCGCCGCTCGTCGGCCTTGGCGTTGGCGAGCGAGGTGGCCGCCACGATGTAGGCCTCGTGGCTGAACGCCTGCGGGAAGTTCCCCAGCTGTTCCCGCCACAGCGGGTCGTACTCCTCCGCCAGGAGATGGAGGTGCCCCCCCACCTGGTTGACCCGCCCCAAGAGGAGGTCCGCCTCCTCGATCTCCCCCTGCTTGGCCAGGTTGGTGATGAGCCACAGCGTGCAGGCGAGGAAGGTGCCGTCGCGCCCGGGGAGACCGTCGTCGGCGCGGTAGCGGTAGAGAAAGCCGTCCTCGGCGAGGTCCATGCGCAACGCTTCCACCGTCGCGAGCATGCGGGGATCGTCGTAGGGGATGAAGTCGCTGATGGACATGAGCAGCGCGCTGCCGTCCAGGGTGTCGCTGTCGTAGCACATGGTGAAGGCCTGCCGGGTGGCGCTCCAGCCGCGCGACAGCACCTCGCTCTCGATCTCGCCGCGCGCCCCCTCCCACCCCTCGCCGGGGGGAAGCCCGAGGTGCCGGGCGATGCGCAGACCGCGGTCCAGGGTCACCCAGCACATGGACTTGGAGTGGACGTAGTGCCTGGGCTCGCCCCGTATCTCCCAGATGCTCCAGTCGGCCTCGCGCCAGTGGTCCCGCGCGAAGTCGCACATGAGGCTAAGCCCCTGCCACATCTCGGGGGCGCTGCCGCGGTCGCGGCTCAGCGCCAGGTGGGCCGCGATCAGGACATGGCCGTAGATGCTGAACTGCTTCTGGGAGGAGGCCTGGTTGCCGATGCGCACCGGCGCGGAGCCGCGGTACCCCTGCAGGTGCGGCAGCTCGTATTCTTCCAGCCTGCCGGTACCGTCCATGCGGTACATCACCTGCAGCTCGTTTCTCCTGCTCTTCAGGATCACCTCCTCCAGCCACCCAAGGTAACTCTGCACCTCGTCGAAGTGACCCACCTCGAAAAGCGCGGTGAGCGCCATGGCGGTGTCGCGCACCCAGGAGTAGCGGTAGTCCCAGTTGCGCATCCCGCCGATCTCCTCGGGGAGCGACGTGGTGGCCGCCGCGGCCATGGTCCCCTGCGGCTCGAAGCAGAGCAGTTTCAGCACCAGGAGGGAGCGGATCACCGGGACCCGGTGCGGACCGAGCTCGTTGAAAAAGCCGGTGCCGCTTTTGTGCAGCCAGTCGCGCCAGAAGGCGAGGGTCTCCACCAGGAGGTGCTCGGCCCTCCCTTCGGAAACCGGATCGGGCTCGCTCGTCCCGAAGTGCAGCCGGAGCACCGCCCGGTCACCCTGGCCCAGGTCCCAGATCCCCTCGGCATCGCCCCCTTTGACCGAGAGCTCGCCGGTGCAGGAGAGGGTGACGCCGGTGTCGCCGCCGCGGGCCACCACGCCGCGTCCGGGATAGGGCACCAGTTCCGGCGTGACGCGGCCGTAGTCGAACCTGGGGGAGAACCGGACCCGGAGCCTGATGCGGCCGCTGTCGACCTTGATCAGGCGCAGCAGCACGAAGTCGCGCAGTCCGTCCTCCCCCTCGGGCTGGGGGAGGGTGAGGAAGTCGGTGAGGGTGCAGCTGCCGCTTCCTGTGCGGAAGCGCGCGGTGAGGACGTTGCTGTCATCGAGATAGGAGTGGGTGGAATCCCATTCCCCTTCAGGGGTGATGGAGAAGGTGCCGCCCCGGTCCCGGTCCAGGAGCGCCGCGAAGACGCTCGGGGAATCGATGTGCGGCAGGCAGAGCCAGTCGATGGCGCCGTCGCGCCCCACCAGCGCCACCGACTGCAGGTTGCCGATTATGCCGTAATCACTGATGCCGTTGCTCATCGCCCCCCCTGGTCCCTCATGTGCGCCCCGGCTGCCGCGGACACATTGGTGCAGTATAACCGAGTGAAATTAAAAATCACAAATTTTACTGCGCGGCGCCGAGGCTCATGTGAGATGGCGAGGCCCGGGGCGGGCCTGGGCCGGAATCCGCCCGGGCCGGAGCTTCCCCCTGCCGCTTCCGGAGGCCTTTTCACATGAGTCCGGGTTTGACTCCCTTCTAATTGCTATTACAGTTGAAGCGTCGGCTTTTCGGTGACATGTCCTTGTGATCTCGGCCCGCCAACCGCGGTGGCCGGGGCGTGACCATGAACGGTACCCTAAACCAGCAGCACGATGACCACCCCTGGCACGAACTCCCGGTGCCGGACGTACTGGCTGCGCTTGGGACCTCCGCCGCCGGGCTCTCCTCCGCGGAGGCCGCCGCCCGGCTCGAGCGCGACGGCCCCAACACCATCCGCGCCGCCGCGGGGAAACCCCTCTACCGCAAACTGTTGGCCGACTTCAGCCACCCCATGGCGCTGCTGCTTTGGGGTGGCGGCGCCATGGCCTGGCTGGGCGGCATGCCACAGCTCGCCATCGCCATCTGGGCCGTCGTCTTCATCAACGCCGTTTTTTCCTTCTGGCAGGAGTTCCGCGCCGAGCAGGCGGTCGCGGCGCTGCAGCGGCTTTTGCCGGCCCAGGCGACGGTCCTGCGGGACGGGGTCGAACGGCAGGTGCCGGCGCGAGAGCTGGTGCCCGGCGACCTGGTCCGGGTGAGCCCCGGGGATCGCATCTCGGCCGACGCGCGGGTCATCGAGGAGTGGGACCTGCGCGTGGACCAGTCCACGCTCTCGGGCGAGGCGCATCCCGCGCGCAAGAGCGCCGACCCGCTCCCCGGGCAGCCCCTTTCCCGCACGGAACTCCCCAACCTCATCTTCGCCGGTACCTCAGCGGTCGCCGGGACCGGCAGCGCGGTCGTCTGCGCCACCGGGATGCGCACCGAGTTCGGCCGCATCGCCCACCTCACCACGGCAACCCCGGAGACCCCGTCGCCGCTGCAGATCGAGATAGACCGGATGACCCGGGTGGTGACCGCGCTGGCGCTGGCGATCGGGACGCTCTTTTTGGTGCTTTCGGTGGGGGTGCTGGGGCGCGAGCCGCACGTTGGCTTCATCTTCGCCGTCGGCATGGTGGTCGCGTTCGTGCCGGAAGGGCTGCTCCCGACGGTCTCCCTGTCCCTGGCCATGGCGGTGCAGCGCATGGCGAAGCAAAACGCCCTGGTCAAAAAACTGTCCTCGGTGGAGGCCCTTGGCTGCTGCACCGTGATCTGCACTGACAAGACCGGGACCCTGACCCAGAACGAGATGACGGTGCGCGAGGTCTGGGTTGACGGCGCCGCGCGGGAGGTCTCCGGGGTGGGGTACGCCCCGACCGGGACCATCGGGGGGGGCAACGCCTCGGCCACCCTGGCACGGTTACTCACCGCGGCGGCTCTGTGCAACGACGCCCGGCTCGTCCAACCCCAGGGGGATGGGGAGCCGTGGCGCATCATCGGCGACCCGACCGAGGGGGCGCTCCTCGTGGCCGCGCGCAAGGGGGGGGTGGACCCGGAGGCGCAGGTGGCCCTCCTCCCCCGGCTGAGGGAAATCCCCTTCGATTCAGAGCGCAAGAGGATGACCAGCGTGCACCGCGAGGGGGAGGGGGAGACGGCCTTCGTGAAGGGGGCGCCGGCCGAGGTGGTGGCCCTTTGCTGCGCGGTCGCCCGGGACGGGAGCACGTCGCCGCTGGATCCCCCCCTGGTGGCCGAGGTGCTCGGGCAGGTGGACGCCTACGCGCGCCAGGGGTACCGCGTGCTCGCGGTCGCCGAGCGCAGGGTGCCGCGGGAGATCCCGGCATACACGGCGGGGGAGGTGGAGCGGGAGCTCACCCTGCTCGGCCTGGTGGCCATGAACGATCCTCCCCGTCCCGAGGTGGCGAGCGCGGTGCGCAAGTGCCACAGCGCCGGGATCAGGGTGGTGATGGTGACCGGTGACTACGGCCTTACCGCCGAGAGCGTGGCCCGGCGCATCGGGGTGCTCGGGCCGGCGGACCCCTGCCTGGTGGTGAGCGGGGCGGAACTCGACGCCATGGATGAACCGGCCCTGGACCGGGTCCTGTCCGGGGAGGTGATCTTCGCCCGCGTCTCCCCCGAGCACAAGCTGCGGGTGGTGAGCGCGCTGCAAAAACGGGGCGAGATCGTGGCGGTCACCGGCGACGGCGTCAACGACGCGCCGGCCCTCAAGAGGGCGGACATCGGCGTCGCCATGGGGCTTGCCGGCACGGACGTCGCCAAGGAGGCGGCCGACATGATCCTTTTGGACGACAACTTCGCCTCCATCGTCAACACCATCGAGGAGGGGCGCGCCGTCTACGCCAACATACGGAAATTCGTCACCTACATCTTCACCAGCAACATGACGGAGGCCTGGCCCTTCATCCTGCAGATAACCCTGAACGTGCCGCTGGCCCTGACCGTGATGCAGGTGCTCGCCATCGACCTCGGGGCCGACATCCTGCCGGCGCTGGCCCTGGGCACGGAGCCGCCGGAGCCGGGGATCATGGAACGGCCGCCGCGCCCCCGCGACGAGCGCCTGGTGAACTGGGCGCTGCTCTCCCGGGCTCTCCTCTGGCTCGGGACGCTGATGGCGCTCTTGTGCCTTGGGGGCTTTTTCCTTTTGTACCGAAGCTACGGTTACACCGACCTGCTGCACCTGCCGCGTCCCGATCTCCTCCCCTACCAGGAGCGCCTCGCCTCCCCCGACGGCGCCGTTTACGTGCTGGCGAGCACCATGTTCTTCGCCGGCGTGATCGGGGCCCAGGCGGGCAACGCCTGGTGCTGCCGCAGCGAGCGACTCTCCGTCCTGCGCATCGGGCTGTTCGCCAACCGCTTCCTCGTGGCCGGCGTCGCGTTCCAGCTTGTTTTCTGTCTCGCCCTGATCTATCTCCCCCCCCTGCAGCGCCTCTTCGAGGTGGCGGCGCTGCCTCCGCGTTTCTGGGGGGTGATCGCCTGCTATCCCGTGCTGCTGTTCCTCGCCGAGGAGGCGCGCAAGTGGTGGCTGCGGCGACGGGAGGCGAAGCGGGGTTCCGGAGGTGCATCATGAAGGTGATAGTGATCGGGTGCGGCAGGCTTGGGGCGGCGCTCGCCGAGGCGCTCGCCGGGCGCGGCATGCGGGTGGCGGTGGTGGACCGCGACGAGGGCGCCTTCGAGCGGCTCCCCCCCTCCTTTGCCGGGAGCCGGGTGGTCGGCATGGGGTTCGACCGGGAGGCGCTGCTGCGCGCCGGGATCGAGAGCGCCGACGCCCTGGCCGCGCTCACCGCCAGCGACGAGGTGAACGCGGTGAGCGCGCGGGCGGCGAGGCTCCTGTTCCGGGTGCCCCGCGTGGTGGCGAGGCTCTACGACCCGGGCAAGGCCGAGTCCTACCGGCGCCTGGGGATCCCCACCATCTCGCACGTGACCTGGGGGGTGGGGCGCATCATCGAGCTCTTGTGCTACTCGCCGGTGGAGCAGGTGCGCAGCCTGGGCGCGGGGGAGGTGGAGCTGGTGCAGGTCGAGCTGCCGCCGCTTCTGGCCGGGCGCGGCGTCCAGGAACTCACCCTGATGGGGGAGATCATGGTGGTCGCCGTCACCAGGCAGGGACGGACCCTCATCCCGACGCCGGGGACGCTGTTCCAGCACGGGGACCAGGTGCACCTGGCCCTGCTCACCTCGTCTTCGGCCCGGCTGAAGCACCTGCTCGGCCTGGTATAAGGAGGGCGCCATGTTCGTGATCATCGTTGGCGGTGGCAAGGTCGGCGCGCACCTGGCGCGGCTTCTGTCCGGGGCGGGAATGCGGGTGCTCCTGGTGGAGGAGCGGCGCGAGCTCTGCCGGGAACTGTCCCGGGAGTTGGACGGGGTGGGGGTGCTGGAGGGGAGCGGCTGCGATCCGGGCGTGCTGGAACGGGCGGGTGTGCGCGAGGCGGACGCGGTGGCGGCGGTCACCGGGACGGACGAGGCGAACCTGGTGGTGGCAAGTCTCGCGCACGCCGAGTTCGGGGTGCGCCGGGTCATCGCGCGGGTGAACGACCCGAAGCACCTCTGGCTGTTCACCCCCAAGCTCGGCGTGGACGTCGCGCTGAACCAGGCGGACATACTCTCCCACCTGATCGCCGAGGAGATGTCGCTGGGGGAGATGATCACCCTTTTGAAGCTCAGGAAGGGGGAGTACTCGCTGGTGGAGGTGAAGGTGCATCCCCGCTCCGGCGCGGCCGGGCGCTCCATCATGGAGCTGGCCCTTCCCGCCGAGAGCGTCATCGCCGCGGTGATCCGGGGGGGGCGGCTGATCGTGCCGCGCGGGAACCTGGTCTTGGAGTCGGGGGACGAGGTGCTGGCGCTGGCGCACGCCCGGGAGATCCCGAAGCTGTCGGCTCTTTTGGGGGGGGCTGAAGGGAGCTAGCCTTGCGCCGGCTGCGCCGGGAGCACCTCGCGCAGCACCCGCGCCACCTCCTTGACGGTGTAGGGCTTGGTGAGCGTGGCGCAAAAGCCGTGTTCCCGGTACTCGGACATCACCGGGTCGTTGGAGTAGCCGCTGGAAACGATGAGGCAGGCCGCCGGGTCCAGCTCCAGGATGCGCCGCGCCGCCTCCTTCCCTCCCATCCCGCCGGGAATGGTCAGGTCCATGATCACGGCGTCGAACCGCTCCCCCTTTTGCCGCGCCGCGCGGTACAACTCCACCGCCTCGCTCCCCTCGCAGCAGGTGGTCGGGGTGTAGCCCAACTGCTCGAGCATGGCGCCGGTGAGGTCCCGGATCAGCTCCTCGTCGTCCATCACCACCACGCTGCCCCCCCCGGCGGGGACGTGCCCGGTATCCCGCTCCTTGGCGAGTTCGGCGGCGCTCTGGCCGAGCGAGGGGAGGTAGATGGTGAAGGTGGTCCCCCGCCCGGGGGTCGAGTCGGCCAGGATCACGCCGCCATGCCTGGTCACGATGGAGTGGGTCGAGGCGAGCCCGAGGCCGGTGCCGCTGGTCTTGGTGGTGAAGTAGGGGTCGAAGATCTTCTTCAGATCGCCCTCGGCGATGCCGCACCCCTCGTCCCTGAAGTCGAGCCGCACGTAGTGCCCCGGCGCGAGCCCGAGCCGGTTCTGCGGTGCCATGACCTCGTTTCTCCCGGTGATGGTCAGCGTGCCGCCGCCGGGCATGGCGTGCACCGCGTTGATGATGATGTTGTTGAAGGCCTGGTTCATCTGCCCTTCGTCCGCCTCGACGATGTCGAGCGTGTCCGCTATCTCGATCCTCCCCTTGACGTTGGTGCCCCGCAGCACCAGGGAGAGCGACTCCCCGGCCAGCTGCTTCACCGAGAAGACCTTCTTGATGGGCTGGCCGCCGCGGGCGAAGGTGAGGAGCTGCCCCGCCAGCTCCGCCGCCCGCTGGCAGGCCTTTTCCGCCTTGCCCAGCGGTCCCTTGGCCTTGTGCTCCTTTTCCAGCACCATCTGGGCGAAGCTAATGTTGCCGACGATGCCGGTCAGGATGTTGTTGAAGTCGTGGGCGATGCCGCCGGCCAGGACCCCCAGGCTCTCCAGTTTCTGCATGTTGAGCATCTGCGCCTCGATGCGCTTGTTCTCGCGGTCGAGACGCTTCTCCTCGGTGATATCCTGCACCATCACCAAAAGGTGCGCCCTCTCCTCGACCTGGAACCGGGCCATGTAGCAGCGCAGGGTAAGGGCCTTGCCGAACGTGGAGTGCAGCTCCCGCTCCAGGGTTCGCGGCGTGCCGTCGGAGAGGACCAGCAGCGCCTGTTCCAGCATCCCCCCCTCCCCATGCCATGAGGAGAGCTCCCTGAAGTTCTGCCGCAGCATTTCGGTCACGCTGCCGCCGGTGATCTCGGCAGCGGCCTGGTTGGCCCGGATGCAGGTGCCGGTCTCCCCGTCGAAAACGACGATCCCCATCGGGGACTGGGCCAGGAGCGTCTCGACCAGCATGAGCGCCTTGCCGCGCGCCTGCTCCGCCTCGATCCGGTCGGTGATGTCGGAGATGATCCCCACCAGGGCCCGCAGCGTCCCGTCCGGCGCCTCGAGCCTTCGGCCGGAAAGGTAGCCCCAGAAGTGCCCCTCCTTGCCGCACAGGTAGTGGCGCTCGGTGGAGGTCCCCTTCACCTCGCCGGACATGAGACGGCGCATCAGTTCGGTGCCGGTCTCCTGTTGGTCCGGGTGCAGGTGACTCGTATAGCTTGAGCCCACCAGTTCGTCCATGGTGCAGCCGAACATCTCGGCCATGCGGTTGTTGGCGAAGCGGATGATCCCCTGCGGGTCGACCATGATGATGCCGGCCTGCGAGGTCTCGAAGGTCACCCTGAGCTGCTCCTCGCTCTCCTTGAGCGCCTTTTCGGCGGCCATCCGCTCACCGACCTCCGCCTTGAGGGTCGCGTTCAACTGCCGGAACTTCATCACGATGGCGCACAGGATGGCGATGACCGCGGTGCTGAGCAGCAACGCGCCCAGAAGGAGGCCGTAGCTCCCGCGGGGCCCCGGATCGTAGATGATGCCGGAGGGATCGAAGCCTTCGGGAAGCATCCCCATGCTGGCGAAGGTGTCGGCGATGTGGCGCCAGCGGGTGGGGCTTTGGTAACCGAGCTCGACCAGGGTGGGCTGGATCAGCCCCTCCATCTGGTTCGCCTCGAAGAGGAGCCAGGCGCGGCTGCGTTCCCGGGAGTACTTGGCCAGGATGAGGTCGGCGATCTCCTCCTTGTGGGTGAGGGCGTAGCGCCACCCCTTGAGGGTCGCCTCCCGGAAGGACTTCACCAGCGCGGGACGGGAGGCGATGTTGGCGCGGGTGGTGAAGAAGTTGTCGCCGTAGAAGTCGATGCCGTAGGTGAGCGGGGAGAAGACCAGGTACGGTTCGCCCGCCTGCTCCAGGATGTAGGGCTCGTTGAAGCTGTAGGCCATCATCACGTCGGCCTTGCCGGCTATGAGGTCGCGGGCGTCGCCGCGGTGCTCCACCTTGACGATGTCCTTCTCCTCGATGCCGTTGTTCTTGAGCAGGGTAAGCATGTCGCCGTGCTGGTTGGAGTACATGAAGCGGCGACCCTTCATGTCGGCCACCGTGTGGATGCCGGTCTTGCGCGGGGTGAGCAGGATGGCGGGGGAGTGCTGGAAGATCTGGCCGAGCACGACGAGGTCGTCGCCGTGGGCGCGGTGCAGCAAAAGCGCGGAGGTCCCCACCCCGAAGTCGGCGCGCCCCGAGGTGACCGCGTCCTCGACCTCGACGTCGGGGCCCCCCTCGCGGATGGTGACGTCGAGCCCGGCTTCCCGGTAGTACCCCTTGTCCAGCGCGGCGTAATAGCCGGCGAACTGGAAGTGGTGCAGCCACTTGAGCTGGAGGGTGGCGCGTTCGAGCGCGAGGGCTGGGTGCGCGAGCGCGAGCAACAGGGACAGCGCGAGCAGGACGCTCCACCCCGTGCGCGTGGCTCGTTGGGCAGGTTTCATGGTGCGTTCCTCGTCAGCGGTGCGGCGGCGCGTGGGCGCGGGGTCACGGTGTGTTGCAGTAGTCGGCCAGGTAGCCGCGGATGCGGTCCAGGTCGTCCTGGTCCTGGTCGGGCTCCTCGCGCATCAGCTCCATCAACAAGGCGATGCAGCCGCTGCCGTCGACGTCGTGGTCCACGAACTTGACGCCGAGCAGCTCGCGGTCGCCGTGCACCACCTCGGTCCAGATCTGCAGGGGGGGGCGTGGGTCGGGGTCGGGGTCGAGATGGATGCGCAGCAGGCACCCGGTCCCTCCGGAAAGTGCCGCTGCGTCGCGCAGGTGGAGCAGCGCCCCGTTGAACGAGATGTTCTCCAGGACGCCGGTGAGGCACTCGCCGTGGTGCACCAGTTCCACCTTTTTCGAGGAGGGGGCACGATAAAACTGTCGCAGCTCTGTCATAGGGTGCTGACCTTTGCCAAACAGGATGAAGTGTTCAGTTTCATCATCGGAAAGAACCTTCCCGCCCTTGAGAACTTTTCGCAAGAAGCTTGTACGCCACACTGTGAGACCTGCGCGTGAGGCAATCACCTCGTCGAGCGTTAGTATTATGCCATGATATGAAAGTTTTTCGCTATGGTTTTGTCTTACAAAACGCCAGGAGATGGTGGTGTCAGCCCCCCTCTCTTCTTGAGTGGCGGTTGATTAAGAACTGCCGCGATAGTGCTTGAATCTGGCTGGCCCTTCTTGTATAAGTACCCTGGCCTGTCTATCTCTCCCACAGTGAGCCGGGCTCCCCATTTTTACCCACCTTACCGTCCGGTGTACCGACCGCGGACGACGCTTTTAACCGAAACTGTTTGATTGACCGCCCTGCCAACTGGAGCACCGTCGATGGGATACGCCGAGGCAAGAGAGCACCAGCAGCCACCCTCCCTTCTGTGGGGGGCGGCCTTTTCGCTGCTGCTCTGCGCGCTGGTCCGGCTGGAGCTCCTGTCGATGTCGCTGCTTGGCGGCTACCTGCTGCTGAGCTTGTGCGCCTTTCTCCTTTACGCGGCGGACAAGCATGCCGCGCTGCGCGGGGGACGCAGGATCCGGGAGCGGACCCTGCACCTGGCGGGGCTCTTGGGAGGGTGGCCGGGCGCGGTCCTGGCGCAGCACCTGCTGCACCACAAGTCGCGCAAGCGCTCCTTCCAGCTCGCCTTCCGGCTCACCGCGCTGGCCAACTCGGCGGCGCTCGCCCTCTACGCCTGGGGGCGCCCGGGGGGGTAAGGGCGGCGAACGCCGCGGTCGGTCCGGGCGCCGGGCGCGGCCCCCTGCCGTTTCACTTTAATGCAATGAAGATCGTGGAGGGATGGTGTCAGGTTCGGATCAGCAAGCGATGGAATACGGGATGTTCTCCTACCCGGCGCGGGGGGAGCAGCGGTCGCTGTACCAGGAACTGGTGCTGGTGAACCGGACCCTCAAGCAGAAGGTCGAGGAGCTGAACCGCGCCCAGCAGCGGCTCATGGAATACCGCAAAGTCTTCGAGTGCACCCGCGACCTCATCTACGTCTTCGATCGCGATTACCGTTACCTCATGGCCAACGAGGCCTACCGCGAGTGCCGCAAAAGCCGGTTCCCGGACCTGATCGGACGCACCCTCCCCGAGGTGATCGGGGCGGAGACCTTCGCCCGGGTCAAGCCGCACATCGACGCCTGCTTCGCCGGCAACGAGCTGAGTTACGAGGACAGCCACCACTACGTCGACAAGGGAAGGCGCGACCTCCTGGTCACCTTCTCCCCCATCTTCGACGGCGACCGCGTCGAGCGGGTCGCCTGCCTCATCAAGGACATCAGCGAGCGCAAACTCTTGGAGGAGCAGCTGCGGCAGTCGCAGAAAATGGAGGCGATCGGCACCCTGGCCGGCGGCATCGCCCACGACTTCAACAACATCCTCACCGTGATCGCGGGCTACGCCTCGCTGATCCAGATCAACGGTGAGCAAAACGAAGCCGCGGCCATGGCGGAGGAGATACTGTTCTCGGTGGAGCGGGCCGCGGAGATGACCCGGAGCCTTTTGGCCTTCAGCCGCAAGCAGGAGGTGCACCTGGAGACGGTGGACCTGAACCAGCTGGTGGCGGAGCTGCACAAGAGCCTGTCGCGGCTGATCAGCGAGGAGATCGAGCTCGTGGTGCACATCTCCGGGGCCGAGCTCTGCTGCGTGGCCGACCGGGGGCAGCTGGAGCAGGTGCTGATCAACCTCGCCGTCAACGCCCGCGACGCCATGCCCGGAGGGGGGATCCTCGATATCTCGACCGGGACCGCGGACCTTGAGGAGGAGGAAATCGCCGCCGGCCGCTACGCCGTGATCACCGTCTCCGACAACGGCACCGGGATGGAAAAGGAGGTGCAGGAGCGGGTCTTCGAGCCCTTCTTCACCACCAAGGAGGTGGGGAAGGGGACCGGCCTCGGACTCTCCTCCAGCTACGGCATCATCAAGATGCACAACGGGGCGATCCGCATGCAGAGCGAGCCGGGGACCGGCACCACCTTCCGCATCTACCTCCCCCTGGCCGCCGGGCGCCCAAGCGGTGAGCGCGGGGAGAGCGAGGGGGGCTTGAGCGCGGGGAGCGGCACCGTGCTCCTGGCCGAGGACGAAGAGAACGTGCGCGACATGACCCGGGTGCTCCTGGAGCGCCACGGCTACCGCGTGATCACCGCCCGCAACGGCCACGAGGCCCTGGAGCTGTACCGGGAAAACCAGCAGAGCGTGCAGGTGCTGTTAAGCGACGTGATCATGCCGCGCATGAACGGCAGGGAGCTCAGCGAGCATGTGCGGCAGCTGGCGCCGGAACTCCCGGTCATCTTCATGAGCGGTTATCCCGCCGACGTCATGTCCGAGCGGGGCCTTTGCGGCGGCGGCGCCTACCTGCAGAAGCCGGTCAAGCCCGAGGAGCTGCTCGGGACGCTGCGTAAGGCCCTGTCTCTGGCGGGGCAGGCGCCGTCGGCATGATGCCGCGCCGCCCTCCCGGGCCCGGCTTCCCCCTGCCGCTTCCCCGGTCGTGGTTTTTCCGGCCCCTTGAGCTAGGGCCTCCGCTCGGGCTTCCGCCACCTTCGACACGGTAGAGAATTGGCTCAACTTCCCTTTATACTGTCTTAAAAATCGTCCCCACTGTCATTACTCCTGACGACGCGGCTTCCTCCCCATGTTGCATCAATCAATTCAGGCGCTACACTCAATACGGTTTCGCGTCGCCAGTCACCAATCCGACCAATTTAAAGGTTAATTCCTTTTCATTTCTTTTACACATACACTTTCTTTCGAAAATTGACTTCCGTCAAATATTTTCCCCGGCGTTTCGTGCATGAATGGGGCGCGTTTTGGCCGTCCACAGCAGGCTGCAATCGGCGTAATGGGCCGGAAATCCATACACTACAAGAGGAGGAAAACGATGCTCAAGAAGAATGTGGCTGTTACCGCTGCAATTGCCGGGGCGATCGCGCTGTTGTCGATCCCCGCCCTGACCACGGCGGCCAAAAGCAAGCCGGTGCAGGTCGCCAACGACGGCAGGGCCAAGTGCTACGACTGTCACGACGAGGTGAAGGCGCTCAAGGAGGGGTCCAAGCACGCCAAGCTCTCCTGCAAGGTGTGCCACGACAAGCTGGACGCCCACATGAGCGATCCGGAGAAGAACAAGCCGGTCACCGTGATCGACCAGGCGCTGTGCGGCAAGTGCCACAAGGCGCAGTACGACAGCTTCTTCGAGGTGAACTACGAGGCGGCCGCCAGGAAGGAGAAGGGGACCCCGACCGGGCGTTCGCCGATGCAGGACAAGCTCCTCGCCGGGCACGGCTTCACCTTCGAGCACGATGAGCCGCGCGGCCACGCCTTCATGGTCATCGACCAGTTCGCGGTGGACCGCTTCCAGGGCGGCCGCTTCCAGTACAAGAAAGGGTGGCAGGGGGTCACCTCCACCGGCAAGACCTGGGACGTCTTGACCGACACCGGCAAGAAGCTCCCGGAAACCGCCATGGCCGGCAACCCGACCTGCATCCAGTGCAAGACCTCCGACCACCTCCTGAAATGGAAGTTCATGGGTGACAAGGATCCCAAGGCGAAGTGGGACCGCACCTCCAACATCGTCGACGTGGCCAAGGACACCAACAACCCGCTTGGCTGCGTGCACTGCCACGACCCGCACGGCACCCAGCCGCGCGTGGTGCGCGACGCGCTGATCCAGGCCATCGAGCGTGACCCCAAGGGGAACATCTTCGCCAAAAACGGCGCCACCGACCTCAAGGTGATCGACTTCCGCGGCTTCAGGAAGATCGGCATCATGCAGAAGACCGACTCCAGGATGATGTGCGCCCAGTGCCACGTGGAGTACAACTGCAACGCGGGGACCCAGTGGAGCGACGGCAAGCCGGTGAAGTACGACGACCTGCGCACCAACCACTTCCCGCTCAAGAACTCGCTGCAGCTTTTAAAGCACTACCAGGATCTCAACTTCTTCGACTTCAAGCACGCCGTGACCGGCGCGCGCCTGATCAAGTTCCAGCACCCGGAAGCCGAGACCTACGCGGGGAGCGTCCACGACAAGGCGGGCGTGCAGTGCCACCAGTGCCACATGCCGCAGAAGAAGGACAAAAACGGCAAGAAGTTCTCCTCGCACGGCGTGATCCGTCCCAAGAACCACGTCAAGGAGGCCTGCCTTTCCTGCCACCCGAAGGACAGCGTGGCCAAGAAGAGCTACGAGATCGACGCCGCGCAGAACTACGTGAAGGGCAAGATGCGCAAGGCCGAGTACTGGCTCGGGCAGCTGATCGACACCTATGCCGCGGCGCAGCGCATGGGGGTCGCCCCGACCGTCCTGGACGAGGCGCGCGCGAAACATGAAGAGGCGCACGTCCTCTGGGAATACTGGACCGCCGAGAACTCGGACGGCTTCCACAACCCCGACCTGGCGCGCGAGTCCCTGACCGGCTCCATCGCCGCCTCCAAGGCGGGCGTCAAGATCCTCAACGACGCCATGGCGGTAGCCAAGAAGGACGAGCCCAAGAAGTAACGGACGGACCGTAACCGCTGCAAACAAGAAAGCCCCGCCTCCGCATGGAGACGGGGCTTTCTTTGTTCGCGGGCACAGTCAGGGAGCTTCTTTGTCGGGCACGGCCGGCTGGGGCACTGACAAAAGCGGCCCTCGGTACTGACATTAAAATAAAATAATCCAGTTAACGTAAACGGGATTCAAGGATTGAAGTGAGGTTCCGATAAATGTCACTGGCGGGAGTTATGGTAGCGGTTGTTTCGCTAAATCTATTTTCTCGCCGGGAGTGTTCTATGGCCTTTACGTTTTTCATGCGCGACCAGCCCACACTGGAGTACGCGGCCGATCACATGATCGGTTACGCCACCGGCCGAAGCCGCATCAAGGTCTGGGACGCCGGCTGCGCCCTCGGGCAGGAAACCTACACGCTGGCCATGATCTTCGCCCAGAAGATGAACTCCTTCGGCTTCAAGAACCTGCGCATCGACGCCACCGACTACGACAGCGCCAACAACTTCGGCGACGTGGTCAAGGCGGGCACCTACCCCTACGACGAACTGCAGCGCACCCCCATCGAACTTTTCAACAAGTATTTCGAACCCGCGGAGCGGCCGGGCCAGTACCGGGTGGTGCCGCTTCTGCGCGACCGGGTCAACTTCCAGTACCACGACCTCCTCTCACTCAAAGCGCCCGGCGGCGACTACTGCCTGGTGGTGTGCAAGAACGTGCTGCTTCATTTCCAGTACCAGGAGCGGGTCGAGGTCTTCAGGATGTTCCACCAGGCCCTCGCACCCGGCGGCTACCTGGCCACCGAGAACACCCAGAAGCTGCCACCTGAGGTCGCCCACCTCTTCGAGCAGGTGGTGCCGGACGCGCAGCTGTTCAAGAAGGTCGGGGGGGCACCATGATTTGTGGCAGGTCCTGGTCGAGGTGCTGAAAACGCAGCAAACCTGAAATGACAAGTCCCCGCGCCGACACGGAAACCGCCGTGGCGGTCGTGTAGCCGGGCGATAACGCGGAATCAAGGAGGCAGACATGAAGTGGTTTTACGATCTGAAGCTGGGGACAAAGCTGATGACGGGGTTCATCGCGATAGCCGTCATCGCGGGGGCGATCGGGTACTTCGGCATCCGGGAGATTCACAACATCGAGGCGGCCGACAGCAAGCTGTACGAGAAAATCACCATCCCGATCGCGCACCTGCAGGACGTTTCCACATCGTTCCAGCGCATCCGCGTCAACTTAAGGGACCTGCTCACCGCGAAAACGCCGCAGGAAGAGCAGGCCAAGGTGGACCGGGTCAAGATGCTGCGCGGCGAACTGGACAAGGCCGCCGGCGAGTTCGAGAAGACCATCCTCACCGACGAGGGGCGCAAGCTGTTCCAGGAGTTCAAGCAGGCCCGTGCCGGCTATGAGCCCATCATCGACCAGATCGTGCGTCTGGCACTCGCCAACCGCGACAACGAGGCTACCGCCCTCATGACCGGCGAGGGCGCCAAGTTCTCCAAGATGGAGCAGGACGCCATCGACAAACTGGTCGACGCCAAGCTGAAGCAGGCGAAGCTCACCGCCGACTCCAACGCAGAACTGGCCACCTCGGCCACCAAAATCATGCTGGTCCTGATCGTGGTGGGCATGGCTCTCGCCATCGGGCTCGGGCTCTTCATCACGAGGATCGTGCAGCGCCAACTGGGTGCCGATCCCAAGGAGGTGGGCGAGGTCGCTAACCGCGTGGCCGCGGGCGACATGAGCGTCACTATAGACCTGAAGGGTGTGCACGGCGACTCGGTCATGGCCGCCATGCAGAAGATGGTCGATTCCATCAAGGCGCTGGTCGTTGACGCTTCCATGCTCTCCGACGCGGCCATCGCCGGCAAACTCGCCACCCGCGCCGACGCTTCAAAGCACCAGGGAGACTTCCAGAAGGTGGTGGCCGGGGTGAACGACACCCTCGACGCGGTGATCGGACCCCTGAACGTGGCCGCCGAGTACGTGGACCGCATCTCCAAGGGAGACGTGCCGCCGAAAATCACCGACAGCTACAACGGCGACTTCAACGAGATCAAGAACAACCTGAACGTCTGCATCGACGCGGTGAACGCGCTGGTCGCCGACGCCGGCATGCTTTCCCAGGCCGCGGTGGACGGCAAGCTCGCCACCCGCGCCGACGCCTCCAGGCACCAGGGCGACTTCAGAAAGATCGTCACCGGCGTGAACGACACCCTGGACGCGGTGATCGGACCCTTGAACGTGGCCGCCGAGTACGTGGACCGCATCTCCAAGGGGGACATCCCGCCGAAAATCACCGACAGCTACAACGGCGATTTCAACGAGATCAAGAACAACCTGAACGTCTGCATCGAGACCCTGGGCGCCCTCATCGCCGACATGAAGAACATGTCGACCCAGCACGACCTCGGCGACATCGACGTGCAGATCGCCGCGGAGAACTACCAGGGGGTCTACCGCGAGATGGCCGCGGGCGTGAACAACATGGTGAACGGCCACATCGCCGTCAAGAAGAAGGCGATGGCCTGCATCGCCGAGTTCGGGCGCGGCAACTTCGAGGCGGAACTGGAGAAATTCCCGGGCAAGAAGGCCTTCATCAACAACACCATCGAGCAGGTGCGCGCGAACCTGAAGGCGCTCATCGCCGACGCGAACATGCTCGCCGAGGCGGCGGTGGCCGGCAAGCTCGCCACCCGCGCCGACGCGAGCAAACACGAGGGCGACTTCAGAAAGATCGTGCAGGGGGTGAACGATACCCTGGACGCGGTGATCGGGCCCTTGAACGTGGCCGCCGAGTACGTGGACCGCATCTCCAAGGGGGATATCCCGCCGCGCATCACCGACAACTACAACGGCGACTTCAACGAGATCAAGCTGAACCTCAACAACTGCATCGACATCATGAACAACCTGCTCATCGAGGCCAACAAGGTGGTCAAGGCGGCGGCGGACGGGCAGCTTGACGAGCGCGCCAACGCCGACCTCTTCATCGGCGGATGGAAGGAGCTGGTGGTCGGTGTGAACAACATCGTCACCAACATCGTGAACCCGCTCATGGTGACCGCGGATTACGTGGACAAGGTGGCCAAGGGGGTCATCCCTCCCGCCATCGTCACCGAGTACAAGGGACAGTACAACATCATCAAGGAGAACCTGAACGCGGTGGTGAAGATGATGAACGAGCTCCTCGAGCAGACCGACATCATCATCAAGGCCGCCGCCGACGGGGAGCTGGACAAGCGCGCCGACGCCGCCCTCTTCGTCGGGGGGTGGCACAAGCTCGTCACCGGCGTGAACGACACGGTCACCAACATCGTCAACCCGCTCATGGTGACCGCGGACTACGTCGACCGCATCGCCAAGGGGGACATGCCCCCGACCATCGTGACCGAGTACAAGGGGCAGTACAACCTGATCAAGACCAACCTGAACGTGCTGATCGAGGCGATCAACAAGATCACCGACGCGGCCAAGGAGGTCTCCAACGGCAACCTGATGGTCTCCCTCAAGGAGAGAAGCAGCCAGGACGAGCTGATCCACGCCCTCTCCGCCATGGTCGGCAAGATCACCGAGGTGGTCACCGAGGTGAAGGTGGCGGCGGACAACGTCGCTTCCGGCAGCGTCCAGCTCTCCGCCAACGCCCAGTCCATGTCCGAGGGTGCCTCGCAGCAGGCGGCCGCCGCCGAGGAGGCCTCCTCCTCCATGGAGGAGATGAGCGCCAACATCAGGCAGAACGCGGACAACGCGCAGCAGACCGAGAAGATCGCGGTGAAATCGGCCGAGGACGCCAAGGAGGGGGGCAAGGCGGTCGCCGAGACGGTGCAGGCGATGAAGGACATCGCCGGCAAGATCTCCATCATCGAGGAGATCGCGCGCCAGACCAACATGCTGGCCCTGAACGCGGCCATCGAGGCGGCCCGCGCCGGCGAGCACGGCAAGGGGTTCGCGGTGGTGGCTTCCGAGGTGAGAAAGCTCGCCGAAAGGAGCCAGGTCGCCGCGGGCGAGATCTCGGAGCTGTCGATAACCAGCGTCGAGGTCGCCGAGCGGGCCGGTGAGATGCTCTCCGCCATCCTCCCCGACATCCAGAAGACGGCCGAGCTGGTGCAGGAGATCAACGCCTCCAGCAAGGAGCAGGACACCGGCGCCCAGCAGATCAACAAGGCGATCCAGCAGCTGGACCAGGTGATCCAGCAAAACGCCTCGGCCAGCGAGGAGATGGCCTCCACCGCCGAGGAGCTTTCCTCGCAGTCGGAGCAGCTGCAGTCGACCATCTCCTTCTTCAGGATTGACATGGTGGCGCGCGGGCACCAGGCGGCGCCCAAGCAGCTCACCAAGTCGGCAACCAAGAACGAGGTGAAGCAGTTGAAGCAGAGGCCGGCCGCGCAGACCAAGAAGGCCATGGGGCATGACCTGATGCTGGCCGATATGGACAGCGACGGCGACTTCGAGAGGTTCTAGCACGAAACGGGTCCGGGCGGCGATTTCCGCGCCGCCCGGACCGCCAAGAAGGATAAACCATGGACGGGGCACACGTGAAGGTATCGAAGAGGAAGGACCGTACCCTGGTCACCTTCTCGGGGGAGATGACCATAGCCAATGTCGGGGAGCTCAGGGAGCGGCTGCTGCAGGCCTTCGCCGCGGGCAAGCCGGTGGAGCTTTCCGTGGCCGGGCTCACCGACATCGACGTGACCGGGCTGCAGCTTCTGTGCAGCTGCCACAGGACCTCCGTGGCGCGGGGGCTACCCTGCACGGTTACCGGCCGCAACGAAGCGCTGGCGGCGACCGCCGCGGTGGCGGGGATGCCCAGGCTCAAGGGGTGCGTGATGGACGTCGACAGGACCTGCGTCTGGCACATCGACACGGATAAGGTGGCGGTATGAGTGATGCTTTTGCCCAGGCGTTCAAGGACGAGGCACGGGAGCTGCTGGCGGACCTCGAGGAGGCGCTGCTCGAGATGGAGGATAACCCTGCCGACCTCGGGCTGGTGGGGCGGGTGTTCCGGACCATGCACACCATCAAGGGCTCCGGCGCCATGTTCGGCTTCGATGACATCGCCTCGTTCACCCACAACGTGGAGACGGTCTACGACCTGGTGCGCAACGGCGAGCTGGCGGTGAGCAAGGAGCTGGTCAACCTGAGCCTCGCCGCGCGGGACCGCATCCTCGCCATGCTGGAGGCCGCGGAGAGCGGCGCGCCGGCCGATGTGCAACGAAACGAAGAGGTGATCAGGGGCTTTCGCGCCCTGGTCCCCGACCCGGGGGAGGAAGGGGCGCCAACGGTTGCCCAGGGCGCACCGGAAAAGGTTGAGGCGGCGGCGCCGATGGTCACCTACCGGATCCGGTTCCGGCCGGAACCCGCGATCTTCAACAGCGGCGTCAACCCGTTGAGCCTGTTGCGCGAGCTGCAGGAGCTCGGGCCGTGCCGCGTCGTGGCCAACACCTGCGACATGCGGACCCTGGACGCGCTCGATCCGGAGCTCTGCTACCTGTACTGGGACGTGATCCTCAGCACCTGCGCGGGAAGGGACGCCATCGACGACGTCTTCATCTTCGTCACCGACTCCTGCGAGCTGAGCGTCACCGTCATCGACGACGGCAGCGTCGAGGAGGCGGCGGGGGGATACAAGAAACTCGGCGAGATCCTCATCGAGCGCGGCGACCTGACGCCGGAGCAGATGGACGAGCTCTTGGGGAAACAGAAGAAATTCGGCGAGCTGGCGCTCGAGGCGGGACTCGTCAACGCCGCCACCATCACCTCGGCGCTGGTCGAGCAGCAGCACGTCAAGGAAATGCGCCAGGAGCGGCAGGCCCAGACCCAGAGCCAGGAAGCCGCCTCCAGCATCCGGGTCAGCGCGGACAAGCTCGACCTCCTGGTGAACCTTGTGGGCGAGCTGGTGACGGTCCAGGCGCGCCTGAGCCTGGTGGCCCAGGAGTTGAAGCGGCATGCCGAGCTGGTATCGGTGGCCGAGGAGGTGGAGCGGCTCACCAACGACTTGAGGGACAACGCGCTCGACATCAGGATGCTCCCCATCGGCGCCACCTTCTCGAAGTTCAAGCGGCTGGTCCGGGACCTCTCGGCGGAGCTTGGCAAGGAGATCGAGCTCACCACCGAGGGGGCCGACACCGAGCTGGACAAGACGGTGATCGAGAAGCTCAACGACCCCCTGGTGCACATCATCCGTAACAGCATCGACCACGGCGTCGAGACGCCGGAACAGCGCCTGGCCAAGGGAAAGCCGCGAAGCGGCACCATCCACCTCGCCGCGGTGCACTCCGGCGACAGCGTGCTGATCACCATCCGCGACGACGGGGCCGGCTTGAACGTGGACGCCATCCGGGCCAAGGCCGTGGAGAGAAAGATCATCTCCGCGGGTGCGGAACTCGCCGACCGCGAGATCTGGCAGCTCATCTTCGCTCCCGGCTTCTCGACCGCGGCCAAGGTGACCTCCGTCTCGGGGCGCGGCGTCGGCATGGACGTGGTCAAGCAGGCCATCGAGGGGCTGCGCGGCAGCATCGACGTGAAGAGCGAGCCGGGCCGCGGCACCTGCATCACCCTGAAGATCCCGCTCACCCTGGCCATCATCGAGAGCCTCTTGGTGCAGATCGGCAAGGACCGCTTCGTCATGCCCCTGGCCATGGTGGACGAATGTATCCTGCTCACCGAGAAGGAGATCGAACAGGGGCACGGGCGCGACCTGCTCCTGGTGCGCGAGAAGCTGGTCCCCTACATCCCGCTCAGGAAGATGTTCCGCATCGAGGGGAAGGCCCCCCCGATCCAGCAGGTGGTCATCTGCCAGTTGGAGGGGAAACGGGTGGGGCTCGTGGTGGACTGGGTGATCGGGGAGCACCAGACCGTGATCAAGTCCCTGGGGCGGATGTACCAGCAGGTCGAGGGGATGTCCGGCGCCACCATCCTGGGGGACGGCTCGGTGGCCCTCATCCTGGACGTCCCCACCATCTTCAAAACGGCCGAGGGGGCGGCCTGACCGCGGACCCGCCATGGGGAGGGGAGCACCTTGTGGCTGGACAAGTCAGCAGATGCTGTGTACTATAGGCCCCATTTTTCGCAAGCTCCTCCTGTTTCTTCCGGCAGTATCCAGGCCCCTGTTTTCTGGAGTTTCTGCGTGAAGCGCGTTACCGCACGACTTTTTATCATGCTTACCGTGCTCTGGCTCGGTTTGCTCGCCCTCCACACTCCCCCTGCCTGTGCTGTCCAGCAGACGGTGCGCATCGCCGCGTTCAACTTCTATCCCGGCATCTTCAAGGCCAAGGACGGCAGCGTCCAGGGCTTCTACGTCGACACCCTCGCCGAGATCGCGCGCCGGGAAGGGTGGCGCGTCGAATACGTCTACGGCGACTGGGCGGAGGGGATCTCCCGCATCAAGAACGGCGAGGTCGACCTGCTCACCAGCGTTGCCTGGACCAGCGAACGCGCCCAATTCCTCGACTACGGCAAGGTGCCCCTGCTCACCGTGTGGGGGGAGCTCTACGTCCCGCGCAAGGCGAACCTGAACAGCATCAAGGACGTCGAGGGGAAGACGGTCGCGGTGATGAAGCGGGACTTCAACGGCGCGAGCTTCCGCAACATGGTGGAGAAGTTCGGCATCAACTGCCGCTTCGTGGAATACGGCAACTTCGAGGAGATCTTCCAGGCGGTCGTTGCCGGCCGGGTCGACGCCGGGGTGGTCAACAACACCTTCGGCGCGGCCAAGCAGTACCAGTACGGCCTGGTCTCCTCCGGCATCATCTTCAACCCCTTCGATATCTTTCTCGCCACGGGCAAGGGACGCAACGCCGGTCTCCTCGCCACCCTGGACCGCTACCTCGAGGGGTGGCGCGGCACCGAGGGGTCGCCCTACCACAAGGCCCTGGACCGCTGGTCCCACGGCGGCGCGGCCTCCATTCACGTCGTGCCCGGCTGGCTCGCCCCGATCCTGATCGGACTGGTCCTGTTCCTCGCCGTTGCCGGCATCTTCATCATCCTGCTCCGTCTCCAGGTGCGCAAAAAGACCGACGAGATCGTCAGGCAGGCCGCGGACCGGAAGCTGATCGAGGAGACGCTCTACTTCATCAACGACTGCGGGGCCAGGCACCGGGGCGACAAGCTCCTCTACGGCATCAACCGGCACCTCGCCACCTGCCTCGACGTCGATTACGCCTTCGTGGCCCGACTCGGCGACGAGCCCGGCTGGGCCCGCACCCACGGCTTCTACGCCCGGTCGGGGGAGGGGAGCGACATCAGCTACCGCCTTGCCGGCACCCCCTGCGACAACGTGGTGGGGAAGAGCCTCTGTGTCTACCCGGAAGGGGTGACCGCGCTGTTCCCGCAGGACAAGATCCTGCGCGACCTGGCGGTGGAGGGGTACGCGGCGGTGCCGCTTTGGGACGCCCAGGGGGAGGGGATGGGGCTCCTCGGCATCATGAGCCTGGCGCCGCTGCGTAACCGCCCCCTCATCGAGACCGTGCTCGGCATCGCCAGCTCCCGGGTAGCCCAGGAACTGGAGGCGATGCACCAGCTCTCCCGGCTGGCGGAGCAGAACGCCCAGCAGGCGAACTACATCTCGGAGAAGAGGCGCTCCGAGGAACAACTGCTCGAGTACCAGAAGGTGGTCGAGTGCTCCCGTGACCTGGTGTGCGTCCTGGACCGCGACTACCGCTACCGCATGGCCAACGGCACCTACCTGCGCTACCGCGACCTCACCCTGGAGCAGGTGGTGGGGCGGACCGTGCCCGAGGTCGTCGGTGAGGCGTATTTCGCCAAGGTCAAGCACCACCTGGACGCCTGTCTCGCCGGTCAGTCGGTACGTTTCGAGACGGAAGAGGCCTATCCCGACCGCGGGGTGCGCGTAATCAGCGTGACCTTCACGCCGGTCGAGGACCGGGGAGGGAACACCAGGATCGCCTGCGTGATCAGCGATGAGACCGAGAAGAAGCACCTCGAGGAGCAGCTCAGGCAGTCCCAGAAGATGGAGGCGATCGGGCACCTGGCCGGGGGGATCGCCCACGACTTCAACAACATCCTCACCGTCATCGTGGGGTACGGCAATTTCCTGGAGCTGGACGGCTCGCTCGGCAGGCTGCAGCACGACCAGGTTGGGCAGATCATCGCGGCCGCCGAGCGCGGCTCCCAGCTCACCCGCGGTCTGCTCACCTTCAGCCGCAAGCAGGTCATGAACCCGCGCGTCCTGGACCTGAACGTGCTGGTTGGGCAGGTGCAGAAATTCCTGCTGCGCATCATCGGCGAGGACGTGGAGCTCCAGTTCACCCCCGCCCGCGACCCGCTCAACGTCCTGGCCGACGGCACCCAGCTGGAACAGGTCCTCATGAACCTCGCCACCAATGCCCGCGACGCCATGCCCGACGGCGGCACCCTCACCATCGAGACCTGCTGGCAGCAGGTGGACGAGGCCTATGCCCGGTCGCAGGGGTACGGCGCCCCGGGGCGCTACGCCTGCATCCTCGTCTCCGACTCCGGCAGCGGCATGGACCGGGCGACCCGCGACAGGATCTTCGAACCCTTCTTCTCCACCAAGGCGGTCGGCAAGGGGACGGGGCTGGGGATGTCCATCGTGTACGGCATCGTCAAGCAGCACAAGGGGTTCATCAACGTCTACAGCGAGCCGGGCGAGGGGACCACCTTCAAGATCTACCTCCCCGAGGCGGCCACCGGGGCGGAGGGGCACGCCTCAGAGCCGGACCTGGCGGTGCCCGAGATGGGCACCGAGACGATACTGGTGGCTGAGGATGATGCGAGCGTCAGGGGGCTCGTGGAAACGCTGCTCAAGAAGTACGGCTACCAGGTGGTGCTGGCGGTGGACGGCGGCGACTGCGTGCGGAAGTTCCTCGAGCACCGCGGCAAGATCGACCTGGTGCTGATGGACGTCATCATGCCGGGGAAAAACGGCCGGGAGGCCTTCGAGGAGATCCGGAGGGTCGACCCCGGCGCCAGGGTGCTCTATTCCAGCGGCTACACCGCCGATTTCATGAAAACCCGCGGCGTCCTCGACGACAGCGTCGACCTGATCATGAAGCCGGTGCAGCCGATGGCGCTGCTGCACAAGGTGAGGGCGGTGCTGGATCGAGCAGGTTGAGGTTAAGGTTGAGGCTGAGAAAGGCGTTTAACAAAAACGGGCACTCCAGAGACGGGTGCCCGTTTTTTCATTGTTACCTTTAGCGATGACTTCGGTGTCAGGTTCAGCTTTTCCTCAACCTCAACCTTGTTTCTGGCTTATCGCCGCCAAGCGCCAGGCATTGTTGCCCACGGGCCTCGTGAAGGTCCAGTACTCCTCGAACTTCACCGGATCGCTCTTGCTCCCCTCGAGCACCGTGCCGCGCTCGTCGGTGGTGTAGTCGAGCAGGTTGGCGTAGATGAGGGTGGTGACGTAGTCCTGTCCCGCCTCCTGCCAGACCTCGGCGAGTTCCACGCTGCGCACCGCGATATTCTCCAGCCGGTTCACGCGCCCCTCGCGCAGCAGGCGCTCGATGTCCTCGCGGAAGACCCCCTGCATCTCGGGGGTGAGCAGGGGCGAGAGCGCCTGCAGGTCGCGGTTCATCCATCCCCCCTGGATCTTGAAGAAGTTATCCATCACCAGGTCCTTGAAGCGGGCTTCGTCGAAGCCGGGGTCCATCTGGCGCAGGTGGGAGAGACCGGTGTGGACGTCGTCCCGGACCGGCTCGTCGACGCGGTAGGAGGCCGGGATGCTCTGCTGGTAGGTGTCGTTCCCCTGCGAGCCGTAGCCGGTCGCGACGCTCCGCAGCTGGGTTTGCGCACGCCGTCCGCGCACCATGCGGTAGATCAGGTAGCCGATGCCCGCCAGAAGGAGGATGTCGAACAGCCCGATGCCACCGCCGCCGTAGCCCATCCCGCCCGCGCCGGCGAGCCCCCTGAAGAGCATGCCGCCCAAAAGGCCGCCCGCGATGCCGCCGGCCATGCTGCGCAGGAAGCCGCCCCCGGGCGAGGGCTGTTGCATCTGCGGCTGTCCTATGGGGGAGGGTGCCGACTGCTGGTAAGGGGTGGACTGGCGGTACGTGGTTCCCGGGGTCGAGTAGCTGCGGGAGCCGCGGCTCCCGATGGAGCGCCCGCCGGCCGCCCGGGCATGGGCGCTGGTTTCCAGCACCGTGGCGCTCAGCATGAAGACCGCGGCGAGAAGTGCGAAAGCTTTGGCGAAGTTGCGTTTCATGTCGTTTCTCCTGTTGGGTGGTTGGTTCGGGTGGCTCAGTTGCCGGCCAGTTGCAGGGTTTGCACCGGGATCTTTCCCGTCGCGCCGCCACGGACGCGTCCCTTGCGGATGCCCTTGGCGAGCCAGAAGCCGATCGCCTCGCGCACCAGGTCCGATACGTTGAGCGAGGTCGCCTTGGTAAGGCGCTCCAGGAGGCGTTTCTCCTGGTCGCTCACCCTGAGCGACACCACGTTCTTCAATACCGGTTCCCTGGTCTCCTTTTTCTTTCTGGTCGTTTTTCTTTTCACATGCGTGATGTATTGTTTCTGTTCCATTTCCCTCTCCTTTCAAATATTTGCCAGGTGCAAGGGGCGCCGTCAACAGCCTGGCGGCGCCATGTAACGATAAAAAAAAAGACCTTTACCCGGGGCGACTGCTCGCTACAGGTAAAGGTCTTGCTGTTAGATGAATTATCCTCGGGCCCGGGTGTTGCCACCGTCTTGACGAACCAGAGGTCGGCCATTTCTCCGGCCGATAGCTACTCCCCTTTACAGGTCATGATAATAGTAACGCTCCCGCCGGCTGTCAACCCATTTCTGCAAAAAATCGTAAACGGATCCGACGCGGAAAATAAGATTTGCGTTGGTTAATCTTTTGACGGATTGCTATACAATTGTCCGGGTGCAAAACCCCACATCCCGCAGCGGGCCAGCGACAGCGTCCGCGGCGGCAGCCGGGAGACCGCCATGATCAGACCAGCCAGCAGCGTGATCCGTTACACGCGCTTTTTCAGGCTCGCCAAGGTGCGCAGGGTGCTCGACTACGGCGCGGGACTCTTGCGCAACGCGCTCTACCTCACCGATGAGGGTTTCCAGGTTTTCGCGGCCGACGTGCCGGGACAGGTCAAGGCGCTGGCGGCCCATCCCGAGGCGGGAAGGCTGGCCGGGTTGCTGACGGTAGGGGGGCTGGCGCAGGCCGGGCTGGGGGTGGACCTGGTCGTTTGCACCTTCGTCTTCAACATCCTGGCGACCAGAAACCTGAAAAAGCAGTACCTGGAAAACGTGGTGGCCAACCTGCGTCGCGGAGGTTATCTCCTCATTGAAGTAAACAGCAGATATCCCGATACGGTTTTTTGTGGATCGATGCTGCGGCATTATTACAGCTGTGACGGCAGTGCCAGGAGTTACAGCCACGACGAACTCGACAGACAGTTGGCTTCCTTTGGTTTCGAGCGCCTCTGTCACTATTACAGCGGCCATGCGCTGGCAGCCGTGTACCGGTTGAGAGCATGAAAAAAATGAGACTGCATTTTTGACTTTTAATTTTAGAAAAAGTATAAGAATATGCTGAACGGATTAACTGTGGAATCAGCGTTCGGAGGTCTGCATGGCTTTGAAGGACGTGAGGATACTCATCGTTGACGACGAGATTTTTTTCCGCCAGGTGTTGCGTGCCGTGTTGGAGAAGATCGGGTTCACCGTGGTCGGAGAGGCAGGCGACGGTGCCGAGGCGCTGGAGCGGTACCGCGCCCTGCGCCCGCACATCGTGATCATGGACATCTACATGCCGGACATGAACGGCATCGAGGCGACCAAGGACCTGCTCGCCTTCGACCCCAACGCGCGGGTGCTGGTGGCCAGCGCCTCCGATTTCGACTGCGATACCCAGGCCGCTCTCGATGCCGGAGCGAAGGGGATCCTGATGAAGCCCTTCGTGCCCAAAGAGATCTACGAAATGATCAGGAAGCTGCTCACCGGGAAATAGTAGGCGTCGCGAAGCCGCCAGGGGAGCCAATCCGCGAAAGGTGCCGACCCTGCGAGCCTTTTTCCCGCCCCATAAAAAAACCTGCCCAAGAACAATTTTTTGGGTTGACGGCTCAAAGGCGTTTTGCTATAAAACGGATCTCTGTTGAGCGGGAATAACTCAGTGGTAGAGTGCAACCTTGCCAAGGTTGAAGTCGCGGGTTCGAACCCCGTTTCCCGCTCCATACTTACAACAAAGGAATCCTTCGGGATTCCTTTTTTTTTGCTCCCGCTTTCGCAGGAACTTTCGCAGGTGGTCGAACTGCGACCGCTATTTCCCCCCCGCTTGAAGTCCCTGCCGAAGTAGGCGAGGATCTTCAGGCGGTCCTGCTCCGGCCCCTCCACGTAGCGGCCATAAACTTCGAAAATCATTTGCTTGCTGGCGTGCCCCATCAGGTTCACCAGCCGGTTCTGGTCCGTCCTGATCGCCAGAGCCCACGCCGCGAATGTGTGCCTGGTCGTGTAGGGCTTCCGGTACTTTACGCCAGCTTTTTTCAATGCCTTAACCCATACCCGCCGCTGAAACCTCTCAGCGGTGAAGGTCATCCCGTTTTCCATAGTGAAGAGGTACTCGCCTGAGGCCTTAGACGCGGCCTCATCAAGGATTTCCGTTAAAGCTTTCGTCAGAAGTATCCGCCGCTCCCGGTGCACGGTTTTGAGTTCGTCGGATTCTTCCCCCTGTACGATGGATTGCTGCACGTACAAGTAGCCGTCACGTACATGCGACTTCTTAAGCGCCGCTTTCCCGAGGCGATCATGCCCGTGATGACCATCAGCTTCGCCACCGGCCGGTAGTACGCCTCCATCGCCTCAATGATCGCCATCCACTCGGCGAAACGGAATACCTCCACGACTTTCTTCTTTTTCTTCGGGAGGTGCCTCTTCAACGACCTGCACGGGTCGGGGAGATTCCAGCGGTGGGAATACGACGAGAAATGGCGGTATGGGATAACACGCCCTAAATTCATTGCTGCGAGGTGTAGATTGAGACATATATTGGCAAATACACGGTTACTTGTATTTACGGGTGGATTCGCTGTAGGGGCATCATCGGTCGTCAGCTATATGTCCCATAAGTGGCATTGGTTTGGCCGATCTGGAGCAGTTTTAACTATGACTGGTGTTTTTTTGAGCTTCAGGCCCATTATTCGAATGGGGCTTGCAGATTGGCTTAAGGCTCAGGCTACTGTCGATGGTGGTAATTTTGTACCAACTCCAGAAGAGATTGAGGCAGATCGCCAAAGTCATTTGGACGGAGTAGCTTGTCAACTGGGAATAATTATGGCTATAACCGGTACTATACTATGGGGTTACGGTGACCTTATCGGTGGTCTGCCTTGATCCTGGTCAAATATTGCAGCTTAAAACAGGTTATATTGAGCAGGAAAGGAAGGGGCAATTTAACAATTCAATTCGATAGATGACATGCCATTGATTGACAACAAAAGGTCCGCTAAGAATTCCCTCCCAGTCTCTTCTATATCCTTGTTCACCTGAATGGCATAATACGGACCCGTGCTAGGAGGACTGATGTGAAGAGTGAGATTCAGCTTAAAAAGGGCATCAGCCTGGACGAGTTCTACGCACAGTATGGATCAGAAACGTTGTGCGAGGAATCCATCGAGGAATTCCGCTGGCCCGAAGGGTTTAAATGCCCAAGGTGCAGCGGCAAACGCCATTCATTGTCTCCTCTGCCCCCTACATTACAGGTGAGCTATCGAGTCGACAACTATTTTGACATGGGGGGGGCTCAGAAGTTTCCCCTTGCCGCCTCCTGAAAAATTAGCTTGTCCAAGGTCAGGTCACTCACCGCCTTGCGCAGACGGGCATTTTCCTGCTCAAGCTCCTTTATCCGCTTGGCCTAGCTGACCTTCATCCCGCCGAACTCTTTCCGCCAGCGGTAATAGGTCCCCTCAGTTACACCAAGAGCCTTAACCACTTCCTCTACTGTACTCCCTTTGCTTAGCAGGACATCTGCCTCCCGCAATTGGTGATGATCTCCTCGGGGCGAAATCTCTTCTTGGCCATCTGATCCTCCTGTCAGGTTTTACCTCTGTATCTTACACTGAGGTTGGACCGATTCACGGGGGCAGGTCAGAGTAGATGTTACCTATCAACCACAAATATACCATAAGGATTGACAAGCGGTGGCATTGTGATATATGAGAAATCGCTATTTAATGCTTATTTGTAAACACTTCCCCCGTTAAAGCCGTCCCGTAAGCTTCCCCGTCAAGTAGACATTTCATAAGTAGAGTTTCTGGTGTAGCGATTCATGTAATCAGCGGGTGTCAGATCCCCGAGAGCGTCATGCGGGCGTAGCTCGTTGTAGTCGTTCATCCACCAGTAGGTAATCTCCCGGACCTCGCTGAGGCTCTGGAAAACATACAGGCTTAGGATCTCCTCCCGGTAGGTGCGATTGAACCGCTCGATGTACGCGTTCTGGTTCGGCTCTCCAGGTTGGATGTAGTGGATCATCATTCCAGCGTCTCAGCCCAGGCAACGAAGTCGTCACTGAGGAACTCAGGGCCATTATCAGTTCTCAGCACGTGAGGAAGGCCACGCTCCTGCTTCAACCGCTCGAAGAGGCGGATCAGACGCCCGCCGGTGATCGAGGTGTCGATCTCAATGCTGAGACACTCGCGATTGAAATCATCGATGACGTTGAAGGTGCGAAAGGTTTTCCCACAGTAGAGCGTATCGCTCATAAAATCTGCCGACCACACCTGGTTCGGTTGCTGAGGCACCCGAAGAGGTTGCTTAATCCGCTTTGGCAGCCGTTTCTTAGCCCGGCGTTTTAGGTTGAGCTTCAGATCACAGTAGACCCGAAAGACGCGCTTATGGTTCCATCTGTGGCCCGTGCGGCGAAGGGCTTTGAATGACTTCCAGAACCCCCCATCGAGGATGACGCTCCATCTGCTTGTTCAAAGCATCGATGACGCGCCCATCGCGCTCAGATGAAGGCTTCGGAACTCTGTAGAAGGCCGCACGAGAAATGCCAACACAGGAGCAACTTTGCTGCACGGTCAGCTTGTGTTCTTCGACCAGGTGAACCACTGCTTCGCGTTTCGCCTGCGGCCCTAGAGCTTTTTTTCGATCAGGTCCTTAAGCGCATGGTTCTCCAGCGCGAGGTCAGCGTACATTCGTTTGAGCCGAGACAGCTCCGCTTCCATCTCCTTCATACGCTTGAGATCGGAAGCTTCCATGCCGCCGTACTTGGACTTCCAGTTGTAGTAGGTTGGCTCGGAGATGCCGCTTTCGGCAGATGCCCTTCACCAGAACTCCGGCGTCGGCCTCCTTGAGGATCGAGACGATCTGTGTCTCAGTGAAGCGTGACTTCTTCATGTAAAACCTCCTGGCGTTAAATAATGCCAGAAAGCTCTACTTTTTAAGTGTCTATTTCTAAGGGAAGCTTACGGACGCACTGATTGGTTTCAAAATGGAAATAATCAACTTTAGCAATAATTACATTGGCAAAGTGTTGATGTATGGCACATTTGTGAAGCTCAAAAGCAAGATATCACAAGAACCAACTAAACCAGCAACAAAATAGTTACTTAAATAGTTAGGAATATTGGATCTTATCCGGTCTTGTGACAGTCCGAAAAGCTGCTAAACCAGGCAGCACGGAGGGACTGTCATGGAAGGTTTCAACAACAAAGCGAAAGTGACCTGCAGAAAAGCGTACGGATTCAGAACCGTCGAAGTGATAAAGGTAGCGCTATATCACACACTTGGAAATCTGCCAGAACCAGAACGCACCCACAGATTCTGCTGAAGAGCCATATTGAAAGGCGGTGTCGTTAAGCGACCGGCTCTTTCAGTGCCGGCCGCTCTGAGGCCTTTACTATCATCCGTGATGTTACACGAACAATAACATTGGTCCGTTTCATGGGGGCAGGTTAACGATGTCAAAATTGAAAATTCTATATGTTACATCAACTCTTAGATATCCATTTTTTGAAAAGAGAATATCAGCTTTAAGTAAATATTTAACACCTTTTCAAGTTGTTGGATTTGACAGAAAGTTACCTTACTGCTTTGGTGCGCCTAAGGCTAACTATATTTCGCTAGGTGAAATACCCTCTGGTCGTTACTTGTTGAGAATTGCTTATATGATTAAGGGTATACTACGTTTAAGAACTAGTATTGAAAAAACAGAAGTAATATATATGTTTGGCCTTGATATGGCAATGATGGTATTTGCGTCCCTCACTTTAAACAAATATAAACCACTACTGGTTTACGAGGTGCATGACATCAGAGAAATAATGATTAAAAATCATATTGTATCAATTTTATTAAGAAAACTAGAACGTTATATTGTAAGTAAGTGTAACATAACAACTGTAACTTCACAGTCATATATTGACAACTACTACAATAACATACTTGGTTTAAAAGATATAATATTCTATGTGTTGGAAAATAAACTGTTACCAGAAGAATTGCCAAAAAGCATGATGATATTGCCAAGTATAAACAAACCAGTACGCATAGGATACTTTGGATCGATTAGATGTAGTGTAGCTTGGAGTGTCCTAAAAGAATTGGTTGATAACTCTAATGGTGATATCCTGCTTTATGTCAGAGGTGTCCCCCAAAATATTGAAACTTTTTATACTGACATAGAAAATTCTCCTTATATTAATTATGACGGGCCTTATAGAGATCCAGACGATCTTAATGACATATATACAAAGGTAGATTTGATATGGGCGGCTGGCTTTCACGGAAAATCTAGTTATGCCTGGGCAAGATCATGCCGTTTCTATAACGCTTGTTGTTTTAAAGTCCCAATTATTTCACAAATGAATACCGATGAAGGAGAAGTGGTGGATAAGTTAAATATAGGAATTTGTATCGATCTTAATAATAAGAACACAATATATCAAATATGCAAAATAACTTCTGATGATATTAGATCATGGCGTCATAATTTAATTAATCTTCCTGTTTCTATGTATACATACACGAATGAACATCGTAAACTGGCGGGACAAATAAGTAATTTATTAGCATAGGAGCATTGAGTTGACATCACTAGAAAAAAAAATTCATTCTGTAATAAAGCATTGTCCAGCACTGAGGGAGTTTGTTGTCGCTAGTTATCAACGAGTCTGCTCAGTTGTACCGGTTACTGAATTTCAGGTTAACAATTTTATTCATCGAGATGGTTACTTCTACGGATTCCATGACAAATGCCCATGGTCTCATGATAATACAAAATTGCTGGCACACAAGTTTGATAGTAATAAAGCAATTAGAAATATTGAGGGTCATCCAATTGTAGTGGGTTATTTCGAAGACCCAGAGCTTTTATTTTTTAATCCAATAGGCACCACTTATGCATGGAATTGGCAGCAGGGAAGTATGCTGCAATGGTTAGGCTGTTCTGATTTTATTGTATATAATGACATAGTAAATGAAAAACCATGTGCAAAAATAGTTGATCTGTCAGGGAGGGAACTATCCGTAATTTCAGGTCATGTTGCTGATATCTCCCATAACGCCAAGTGGGCTATATCGTATTCATATAAGCGTTTAGGCGCAGGTATGAAAGGGTATGGCTATAACAGTAAATATCATTCGAATATGCTAGAAGAGGGAAAGATGTTTTTGACCAATCTTATAGATGGTACCCGGACGGAGATAGCTGATATTAACAAAATTATTCAAACTCCACATAGAGATCCCTCTCATGATTATTTTTATTATGCACAGTTTTCCCCTAATGATGAGCGTATATCCTTTTTTTGCAGAGCAAGATTACAAATGGGTGGGTATGATACGTCATTATTTACGTCAGATGTTTACGGTAACCATTGCTATGCTTGTCTTGGTAATAACTTTTCTCACAAGATTTGGTTTGATAATGTGTCCATATTGTCGTATTTCAAACCAATTGTTAGTAGTGAAATAGGTTTTTATCTTATAAAAGATAAGGGAGGGGGCTTTGAAAGAATTGGAGAAAAATATTTAACTTCCGATGGCCACCCTCATCTGCATAGCTGCACAGATGGTTTGATATTGCTGGATACATACCCCGACAGATTCAGAATGCAGTATCTGAAATTATATGATATTGAAAGCAATCGACAGTCTATTCTACTGAGAAAACGGATCCCTTTTCAGTTTCGGTATGAACGAAGGTGTGATTATCATCCGAGATATGATAGGTTGAAACAAAAAGTTTGTTTTGATTCCGGTCATTCAGGTATTAGAGCAATCTGTGTTATGGACCTCCCATCTTGACTCCGTGATGCCAGCGCAAAGGGAATACTTTTGCATGTCAGCGACGGGGAGCCCATTAAAGAGCGCACGCGCCTCAGGGATCATGCCGTTTCGGTAGTAGGCTTGTGCCAGGGCCTCCCGCACCGAACTGTCTTTCAGGACGCTCTTGGGCTGCGACAGCAACATCTCGATGGCCGTTGCGTAAGCGCCGATCTCTTCCATGAGCAGGGTGGCCGCCCTGAGCAGACTCGGCAGGGAGCTGTTGTTCTCTATTCTGATGCCGGAGAGGAGCTCCTCAGCCTCGCAGTATTCGTAGCGCTCCAGCAGTTGTTGCGCTTCCCTTACCGCATCCCTTGGAGAACAGGGGTCCAACCGCTTCGCCTGGTATTTCTTCGGCGGCTTCGACACCCCACTCTCCACCGGTTCGGCAACGGTGAGAAGGGCCTTCTCCGACAATGACCTGATGAGTGCGTGGCAGGCGTCCACCGAGGGGAGGGCGGTATGTTTTATCAGCACGATCTCGGCGCTGCACGGGAACGGCACCAGACAGAACGCTTCGCGATAGTGCTCGAGGAGCAGATTCTGCAGCGCGTCTTTAAGGTGGTAGCTGCGCTCGCGGTCCGGTTCAGGAAGCTTGAGCCGGGTGGGGTTGATCCACTTGATGAGAGTTATTATTTCCAGCGATGAGGGAATACGTGTTGATGCAAGTAGTGTCTCGGCCTCGGCGACGCACGAGTCCCAGGTCATAGAGTCGTCCCCCCTTCTTTTAAGTTAAAAATATTTCATACTGGAATGGGGGATTGTCCGGCAGCAAGTCACGAGCGCTACTCTTTGCTTGACAGGGAGGGGGACGATGAGGTTAATTCCTGGTGGGACGCGGCGTTTTCGTTTCCGCGCGTATATCACAGACAAAGGATCAACATGACAACCCTGCCCAAATGCCCCTCCTGCAGTTCCGAATACACCTACGAAGACGGCGCGCTCTACGTCTGTCCCGAGTGCGGCAACGAATGGCCGCAGGCCGCAGCGGACGCCGCGCCGGAGGAGAGTGTGGTGCGCGACGCCTTCGGCAACCAGCTCCAGGACGGCGACTCGGTCACCGTGATCAAGGACCTGAAGATCAAGGGCTCCTCGCTGGTGGTCAAGGTCGGTACCAAGGTCCGCAACATCCGCCTCGTCGACGGCGACCACGACATCGACTGCAAGATCGACGGCATCGGCGCCATGCAGCTGAAGTCGGAGTACGTGAAGAAAGCCTGAACGACTGAAGGGGATCATCCGATCCCCCTCGTCGACAACGTCCAAACCCTGGCTGCCCACGGCACCGGGGTTTTTTGCGTCCGTACTGTCTACCAGTTCACGGCCCCCACCAGTTTGCGGAGCATGATGATCAAGTCGGCGACGTCGATGGTCCCGTCGGGAACGGGCCTGCCGTCAGCGCCCAGCGGTGCGACATCGAAAAGCCCCTCGTCGGTATCGGAAAGCTGCGTTTGTCCCAGCACCGATCGGTAGGCCGACTGCACCTCGGTGAGCGTGTAGGTGTTGGCGGCGTAACTCGCGGCCACGGTGTGCGCGGCGACCACGTCCTTTAGGACATAGCTGCCGTTGGTGACCTGGCCCAGGCAATCGCTGCCGTTGTCGGAAAGGGAGGCGAGGTGAAAGCCGGCCTTGGGCGCCAACGTGCAGGTGGCGGTCCCGCCATGGATGGTCTCGGCGGGGCAGCTTATGGTGCCCATGTCGTCGGCGCAGGTTCCCGTCACCGGGTAGAAGATGGCGCTGAAGCTGACGGCGATGGCGCAGTCCGCGGTGACCGGGGCGGTGGCGTAGGTCGCGCCGGTGAGCACCCCTCCGCAGCCGCTGGCGGAGGCGATGCGGTAGCCGGTGTCAGGCGACAGGGTGAAACTCGCTACGGTCCCGTACTCTACGGTCTGCGCCGTCGCCGGGGTGATGCCACCGTGAGCGGCGACGACCGGGGTGACCAGGTGTGTGTCGATGCCAAAGCCCGCCGTCACGGTGACGTTTCCGGTCACGCCGGTCAGCACCAGGGGATTGGCGGATGAGCTGAAACCGTTGTTCCCGGTCCAGCCGAGGAAATGGTAGCCCGTCGCGGGGACGGCGGTAACGGCGCTGGTGCTGCCGCCATGGTTGATGGTCTGCGCGGCGGCTCCGGCGAGCGTGCCGTGGTCGCCCGCCGTGTAGTTCACTGTGTAGGTGTTGACCGCGAACAGGGCGCTGAAATCATGGTTTGCCGTCACTCCCGTGAAGGGAAAGGCGTAGGACGATGTCCCGGCCGCTGCCGGCTGGTTCGAGCCGTCAACCGTGACGCTCGTGATGTGATAGCCGTTATCAGCCGACGCGGTGCAGGTAACGGTCCCGTTGTAGGTGACCGAGGATCCGGGCGCGCAGTCGATGTTCCCCCCGCTGCCGCTGGTGGTGAGAATGGCGTACACGAGCGGGGTGAAGGACGCGCTGACCGCGCAATCGTCGGTTACGGGCCCCGTGGTGTAGGTGGCGCCGTTCAGGGTGCCGCCGCATCCGGTCGCCGAGGCTACCTGGTAACCCGTGTCGGGGACCAGGGTGAAACTGGTCACCCCCTGGTAGACGACGGTCTGCGGCGTGGCCGGGATCAGCCTTCCGTTGGACGCGGCGCCGGGCGTGACCGCATGGGTGTCAGCGGCGAAGTGGGCGGTCAGGGTGAGCCCGGACGTCACGTTGGTCACCGTCAGGGGATTGGCTGTCGTGGTGGCGAAGCCGTTGGTTCCCGTCCAGTTGAGAAAATGAGAGCCGGTGCCGGGGACGGCGGTGACCGCCGAGGCGCTGCCTCCATGGGCGACGGTCTGGCTGGCGTTACCGGTGAGACTGCCATTTCCGTCGACCGCGAAGGTGACCCGGTAGCTGTTCGGCGCGAATGTCGCGGCCATGGTATGGTCGGCGTCCACGGGACCGAAGGAATAGGTATAGCTTGCCGCGCCGGACGTCGCCTTGTCGGCGCCGTCGACGGTGACGGTCTCCACGTGGTTTCCCGCCGTCGCCGCCGCCGTGCACGAGACGGCGGCGCCATAGCTTGCCGTCGCCGCCGGCGTGCAGGTGAGGTTGCCGCTGCCGGTCGTGGTGGTGGCGATGGTGTAGCTCAGCGTTGACAAGGAGACGTTGACCGAGCAATCCGCGGTGGCGACACCAAGGTCATAGACGTTGCCGTGAAAAGTGCCGGGCTGGCAGGTCCCGCTGACGTTGCCGGATAACAGGAAACCTGGATCGGGGGCGACGGTGAACGCGGCGGCTGAGCCGAAGGGGACGGTGAGAGGGTTGGCCGAGCTGATACTGCCGCTGCCGCCGGTTATAGTTGCCGTCATCGTCACCTGTGCCGGGTTTCGGACCAGCATCACCAGGCGGCCGCGGATGGGGGTGTTCCAGCTTTCGGGGTAGGCCGCGCCGACGGGATGAACCATCCACTTGTAGACGGCGGAGTAGTTGAGGCAGGTGTCCGAGGTCCAGTAATAGTCGTGCTGACCGTTGACGAACCCCTGGCTGTTCAGCCACGCCCCGCCGTCGGACACGTTCTGGCTGCTGATGCTCAAGAGTTCCTTGCGGTTGGGCAGCCGCCAGTCCCCCGCCGCCGAGGCGTCGGTGAGGCCGCACGAACCGCTGGCCAAGGCGTTGGCGGCATCGAGGGCTTGTTGCCAGGCGACGGGGCCGAAGCAGTTGGCATTTTTGAGCCAGACCAGCCCGGTCAACGTGTCGGTCAAGGTGCCGTTTCCGTTGTCGGTAAAGCGCGGCGAGGGCCACTCCACACCGAACCGTGTCTCGCCGTCCTCACCGGTTCCGGCGCAGTCGGTGATGTTGCCGGCGACGTCCCAGCAACGGTCCTGGCCGGTCCTTGGGAGCTGGATCGTGGCGGCGTCGGCCGCCGGCGCCGATAGGGCCAGTGCTAAAAGCAAGAGCGCTGTAGTGAGCCACATGACGACCTCCTTGATCAGTTCCACGGGAAAAGACTCGGTGCTTTCCTCTACTCCACGGTTGCGCTGAAGGTGGGCGACAGGCCGGTGATGGTGGTGCCCCGCAGATCCACCGCCCGGAAGTCGCTGGTGGAGAACTCCGTCGCCTTGGGGAAACTCCCCTCGCTGATACCGCAGTGGATCTTGGCGAACTCGCCGGTGGTGAACCCGGCCGGCTCGCTGCTGGCCAGGACCACCCGCAGCGACCCCGGTGTCGTGGACGTGGACGGGATGAGGGTGGTCAGCGTGACCGTCGTCGCTGCGGTCACCTGCCCCGAGCCGGTCACGACGCCGGCCGCCACCCCGCCGTTGGCGTCGGTGGCTACCGTGACGCCGGGGGGAAGCCCGACCGTGACCGCCAGGCCGGCGATCGCCGATCCCTGTGGCAGAGATCCCTGCGTCGCCAGGGTGACCACGGCGCTGGTGGGTTGCACCGGGGGCGGCGGGGGCGGGGTCACCGTGCCACCGCTGCCGTTATCCACAGTTCCACCGGTTCCCCCGCCTCCGGTACCTCCCCCGGTACCTCCACTGCCGCCGGTCCCGGCACTGCCACCTCCGCCTCCGCCACCGCAACCAAGGGTCACCAACAACCAGCACACCAGCAAAGCGTATCTGAGCATCTGGCACCTCCCGCCGCTATCGCCGGGCGACCTGCGCCCCCGGCCGATCGATCATGTCGCCTCTTCAGCGTCCTCCCCGAACCGGCCACACGAAATGGGTGGCGGTGGCCTTGTCGCTGCCGTTGACCGCGCCGTCGGGCATGTACACGTAGCGCGCCCGCAGGATGTGGAACGCGTTGGTGGTTGAAGACCAGTAGCCGCTGGTCTGGACGTTGCGGAAGGGATGCCCGGTGGGAAGGGCGGGGTTGATGTTGGAGATGTCCACGAGGCTCTCCAGTTCCAGGATGTTGGGCAGGCGCCAGTCTCCCGCCACGGAGAGATCGGACAGGTCGCACATCCCGGAATGGAGGTTCTTGGCGAGGCTCAAGGCATCGGACCAGAATTGCAAGGCATAGCAGTTGGCCTGCCTGAGCCAGATGAGGCCGGTGAGGTTGTCAGTGACGGTGCCGTCGTTGTTGTCGGTGAAACGGGGCGTAGGCGGCGCGAGCCCCTGCTGCAGTTCGCCGTCCTGCTTGGTGCCGGCACAGGGGATCTGGGTGCCGGATTGGTCGTAGCAGGCCTTTTGCCCCGTCTGCGGCAGTTGAACGATTCCGGCATACGCGTTCTGTAGCAGCGTGAAGGTGAGGAGCACCACTGCCGTTGCCAGTCGCAACAAGCTATTGCTCACCTCATTTATAACGACATCTTTGAGTATCATGGACTGCCTCCTTATCGCGTTATGAAGCCATGGTGACAAAGGTTGTGGTGGCAGTTGCTGTGAGCCTTCTGGGCTGTGACATCCGAATCGCTATACGAGGGATGCCATTGACAGGTTCTAATGGTACATAGGTGGAGCCCCGCCACAATGGTTACAGGTCACAATTTGAGCAGTATTTGCCTTGGACCTCTTCCGCCTCCGGATGAACCGAGGTGGTGGAATGGCTCGTAAGATGATGAGGGACTCACATACAGTGTTGCAAATACCGCCAGAATCCTATACCTTTGCGGCGCGACAATTCACCCCGGCGCACGCCGTGAAAGGGCGCGCCAAAAGGATCACGATCATGGGCATATTCGGCAAGATGTTCGGCAAAGACTCCGCGGAGAGCAGGGGGGCTACCCCCGCCAAGGGGATCAACTTCATTACGGCGCTGTCGATGCACGTGCGCGGCGAGCTGGAGCCGGCGCTTTCGGCCTACGCCGCCATGGCGGAAGCGGACCCCAACGACTTCCTGGCCCTGTTCTTCACCGCCGCCGTCAAGGCTGCCGACGGCAAGCTGGAGGAGGCGGTACAGGGGCTGCGTGAACTGAGCGGCCGGATCTCCGAGACGGGCGAGAGCATCTCCCGGGTCATCGTCGTCGAACTCGCCAACCTGCTGGCGGACGATTCCGTCACCGTGAAGCGCCCCGCCGTCACCGAGCTGGTCGTTTCCTTCGGGGACCTGCTCAAGCAGGAGGGGCAGACACGCGAGGGTGCGGTCTGTTACGAGATAGCGACGGGACTGGCCCCGGACAACGCCCATGTGCTGCACAAGCTTGGGGACACCCTGCACGATCTGCGTATCTACGACTACGCGGAGTCCGTGCTGCAGGAGGCGCTCAAACATGCTCCGTACCACTTCGGCGCGCTGTACACCTACGCGGTGCTCCTGCAGGACCTCGGCCGCAACGAAGAGGCCATCGCCCAGTACGAGAAGGCGGTCAAGCTGGTGCCGACCCACGTTGGGTGCCAGAACAACTTCGGATCGGCACTGCTGCGGGCCAACCGCCTGGACGAGGCGCTGGAGCACTGCAGCACCGCGCTCGAGCTCGACCCGAAGGCCCCGCTGGTTAAGATCAACCTGGGGTACATCTACCTGCTCAAGCAGGACTACGCCGCCGCTCGCAAGAGCTTCAGCGGCGCCATCGAGCTCAACGACCAGCTCGCCCCCGCTTACTACGGATTGGCCTCCGCCGAACAGGCCCTCGATGGCGACCCGAAGACGATCCGGGAACTCTACTTGAAGGCGATCGAGGTGAATCCTTCCATCGCCGAGGCCCATTACGCCCTGGCCAACGTCCTTGCCGGTGCGAACGATCCGCAGGCTCTCGACTATTACGCCACCGCCTTGCAGTTGAACAGTTCGCTGCCCAACCTGCGCCGTGACTACGGCTGTGCCTGCCTGCAGCTTGGCAAGCGCGAGGAGGGGCTGGAGCTGTTGAAGCTCGCAGTAATGCTGAACCCTGAAGATTCCATCGCACGCGATCTCCTTGCCCAGGCGCAGGAGGCGTAAAGCGAAGCGCAGTCCTCCGGGTCAAGGACCCGGCTTTTTATGTGATGACATTTGAAGGAGGTGTGTGATGTACCGCTCGCTGTTCGTCCTTCTGCCACTTCTAGTCGCTTGCATGACGGGTCCCGCTCTTGCCGAAGAGCCTGTGGCAGTAAAAGGAGCCAGCCTTCCCCTCTGGCACCAGAATTCGGGGAATGCCGCTGCAGCTCAAGAGGCCAAACCGGAAGTAAAACCGGAGGCGAAAGTAGACGCTAAGCAAGAGGCCAAAGCAGAGGCCAAGCAAGAGGCCAAGCAAGAGGCCAAGCAGGAGGCCAAGCAGGAGGCCAAGCAGGAGGCCAAAGCAGAGACCAAAGCAGAGGCCAAAGCAGAGGCCAAAGCAGAGGCCAAAGCAGAGGCCAAAGCAGAGGCCAAGGTCGAATCCAAGGACGGGACCGGCAAGGTGCCCGGCAAAGCGATGGACTTCGGCACCCAGGAGCAGTACCGCGCCTGCATGTACTCCGAAGATCACATCAAGGACCTGCGCAAGATGCTGGAAGAGCACATCGCACAGAACAACGAGGCGATGGCGGAGATAAGAAAGCAGGCTTCCGCGCTGCTCGAGTTGCAGCGCAAGGTGGTGATGTCGGACGACGCCATGGTGGACGATTTCAACCGGCGCACCCAGGAACACAACAAGCAGGTGAAAGCCGCCAACGAGGCCTCCGACAAGTTGAAACTCGAACTGGAGTCGTACAACAGCAAGTCCATGGACCACAACCTGAACTGCGGTTCGCTGATCGTGAAGATGTCCGACCGCGACGCGGTCATCAAAGAACGCACCCCCGCCGTAAATCAATAGCTCATACAATAGCGGGCACCTTTTCGGGTGCCCGCTATGCCGACTCTCCGCTCCAGAAGCCGCCATCTCTTTTCCACCAAACTCCTGTTTTTTGACTTGGGTCAATGAGCTTCCCGCGCCCAGGCCATAGGTTCAGCGACTGTCACTTCATTCGCGGCCGCAACTGGTGGCCAGATAGTGGGGATCAGTCATGGAACATTCCCAACAGCCGGCCGCTCTCAGTGCACCTCAGAGTTTGACCTGTTACAAGTGGGGACTCGCCTTCGGTTGGACCGTGGTCATAGCCCTCCTGCTGGTAATCAACTACCGCCATGAACGGTCGCAGGCCGTTGAGACCGCGCGCACCCAGGCCAGGAGCCAGTACCAGCGGGATCTCACCTACAGGCACTGGAACGCCGCTTACGGTGCCGTCTACGTCCCCGTTTCCCCTCAGATTCCGCCGAACCCGTACCTGGTCGAGGTCCCGGAGCGTGACCTGTTCACCACCGGCGGCAAGCATCTCACCCTGGTCAACCCCGCCTACATGAGTCGGCTCGTCTTCGATCTCGCCGCCCGCTCATACGGGGACAAGGGACACATCACCAGTTTGAATCCCTTGCGCCCCGAGAACCGTCCGGACCCGTGGGAGACCGGCGCGCTTATCGCCTTTGACCATGGGGTCCTCGAGCAAAGCTCGGTGGTCGACATGGCTGACGGCCGCTTTCTCCGGTTGATGAAACCGCTGAAGACGGAAACCGAGTGCCTCAGGTGTCACGGCAAACAGGGGTACCGCGTTGGGGAGGTGCGCGGGGGACTCAGCGTTGCCGTGCCCATGGCGCCCCTGCTGGCGGTCGCCATGCAGAACTGGCTGGTGAATGCCGCCAGCTTCCTGCTGCTCTGGGCGCTCGGACTGCTGGGGATAGGGATCGGGGCGAGGAGCCTGACCCGCACCATCCACGAACGGGATCAGGCCGAGCAAAGGCTGATCGAGCTCAATCGAGACCTGTCCCTGCGGGGCAGGGAACTGGAAGCGGCGAACCGTGAGCTCGACGCCTTTTGCTCCACCGTCTCGCACGACCTGCGCACCCCGCTGACCGCCGTGTCCGGGTACTGCCAGTTGCTGAAGTACATCCCCGATCATGACCGAGACGTTGAGAAGCAATACATCGACGCCATCCTGGTATCGGTCGAGAAGGCGGACGAACTGATCACAGCCTTGCTCAAGTTCGCTCGAATAACCGCCAACCCACTGGTCCTGGCGGAGGTGGATCTGAGCGCGCTCGCCAACGACATCGCCGCCGGTCTCATGGCCCGGGAGCCGCTTCGGTCCGCTGTTTTCACCATCGCCAAAGAGATGGGCGTGCGTGCCGACGCCGTGTTGTTACGGGTGGTGATGCAGAACCTGATGGGGAACGCCTGGAAGTACAGCAGTCATTGCGCGGAGACGCTAATAGAGGTGGGAGTTCAGTGCCGGGATGGGCGGGACTTCTTCTTCGTCCGGGACAACGGCATCGGTTTCGACAGCAGTCACGCCGAACATGTATTCGAGGCCTTCCAGCGGCTTCCCAATGCCGAGGCGTTCGAGGGGGCTGGCATCGGGCTGGCCACCGTGAAGAGGATCGTTCAGCGTCATGGCGGCCGGATCGGCTGCGAGGGAGAAGTGGGCAAAGGTGCGATCATTTATTTCTCGCTGCAGTAGGGCTGGCAGGGGGGCGACGCAAGGGGACGCCAGCTCCTCCCGAAGGCTCATCCCCTCCACGGAGCCATGCCCCCCCCGACCCATTCGCTTCTGCTCGCGCTGGTCTGAACGCTGGTGTTCGTGCTGGGTGATACCGAAGCTGCAGGTGACCCGGCCGCGGACAAGCGCTCCGGGAGAAACCGGGTCGAGATCGGCTGACAGACACCGCAATTTTGACCTGCGTCATGGCCTGTTGCGGGGGAGGGGCTATCATCGCCGTTACCAAACGGTAACAGGAGGCGAGTCATGGCAGCGGCGGCAACGGATACGGAAGGAGTCTTCAGGGCGATTCTGACCAGCATGGGCGAGGGGATCATCTTCGCCGACCACACCAACAAGATCGTCTGCGTCAACGCCGCCGCGGAGCAGATCCGCGGCATCGACGCCGCCAACTACCTGGGGCGGGACCTCCTCGCGATCCACTCTCCGCCTGCCCGGCCCCGTATCGCCGCCATCATCGAAAGCCTCAGGGGGGGCACCCTCGCTTTTCATACGCGTCCTCTCGAGGTGAAGGGGCGCATCTTCGAGAACAGCTACTATCCCATCAAGGACGCCGAGGAACGCTTCGTCGGCACCCTCATGGTGAGCCGCGACATCACCGAGCGGGAGCATCTCAAGGAAGAGAACTTCGTGTTGCGCGACCAGCTCCTGAGCGAATACTCCTTCGGCGGCATGATCGGCCGCAGCCCCTCCATGCAACCGGTCTTCCAGGTGATCCGCTCGACGGCTCCCCTTGACTCCACCATCCTCATCACCGGGGAAAGCGGCACCGGCAAGGAACTGGTGGCGCGCGAGCTGCACGGCAAGAGCCGGCGCAGCGGCTCCCCGCTCATCAAGGTCAACTGTGCCGCCCTCCCGGAGAACCTGCTGGAATCGGAGCTGTTCGGCTTCGAGAAGGGGGCCTTCACCGGCGCGCTCAGGGAGCGCAAGGGGAAGTTCGAGCAGGCCCACCGCGGCACCCTGTTCCTGGACGAGATCGGCGAGCTCCCGCTTTCGGCACAGGCGAAGCTTTTGCGCGTCCTGCAGGAGAAAACCGTGGAGCGGATCGGCGGCAGCCGGGAGATCCAGGTCGATGTGCGCATCGTGGCCGCCACCAACCGCGACTTGCGCCACGACGTCGCAGCCGGCCACTTCCGTGAGGATCTCTTCTACCGGTTGAACGTCATTCCCATCGAACTCCCCCCGCTGCGGGAGCGCCTCGAGGACATCCTGCCCCTGGCCACCATCTTCCTCTCCCGCTTCGCCGCCGACATGGGGCGCCCGGAGCTGAAACTCGCCCGTCAGGCCAAGGAAGCCCTCTTGGGCCACCGCTACCCCGGCAACGTCAGGGAACTCAAGAACGCCATGGAACGGGCTACCGCCCTTTGCACCGGCGACACCCTCACCATCGACGATCTTCCCGCCGAATTCGGCCACGGCGTGTTCCCGGCGCAAGCCGCGCCGCCGCTGTCCCCCACAGCCCAGGGCTCGGTCCTTTCCAGCAAACTCGACGACCGGGAGGCCGAGCTGATCGAACAGGCGCTGGCCGCCACCGGCAATCGGCGCGCCGAGGCCGCACGCCTGCTGGGAATCTCGCGCAAAACCCTCTGGAAAAAAATGAAGCGTTACCAGTAGGTAACGCCGCGTTACCCATCCGCCACCGTTTCCCCTTCCGCTGCAGACGCAAAAGAACGAAATTCTCATGATTTGCGGCTGAACACCGCCGTGGCACGTTCCCTGCTCAAGGTAGTGACATCGTTACCCGTGTCGGCGGCAGCCGCGCAAGGCGGGAAATCAGAACAGAGGAGAATGTGATGAAGATGCTGCGAGGATGTGTCGTCATGGCTGTGGCGGGGTTGGCGTTGGCGGGGGGCGCTTGCTCGCCGAAGAAGATCGAGCTGAGCGAGGTGCGCCCGGCGATTCCGGACGGGACCGTAGACCCGGCCGAGTGGGGCAAGCTCTACCCGAAGCAGTACCAGCTCTGGAAGCAGACCTCGGAGCCGACGCCGGCCGGTAAGAGCAGGTACAAGAAAGGGTGGGATGTCGGGGAAGAAAACCCGGACAAGATCGATGAGTACCCCTTCCTCGCGCTTCTCTACAACGGCTGGGCCTTTGGGACCGAGTACAAGGAGCCGCGCGGGCACTTCTACATGGTTCAGGACCAGCTCGAGGTCGATCCCGGCCGCTACAAGGCCGGCGGCTCCTGTCTGACCTGCAAGACCCCGTACGCTCCCGTGTTGCAGAGGCAGCTCGGCAAGGATTACTTCGCCAAGCCGTACCAGGAAATCCGCGCCAAGATCCCCAAGGCGGACCAGACCCTCGGCGTCACCTGCATCGACTGTCACGACAACCGGGACATGTCGGTCAAGATCTCGCGCGGCTTCACCCTGGGCAAGGGGCTTGAGAAGCTCGGTGTCGACCAGTCCAAGCTGACCCGGCAGGATTTGAGGACCCTCGCCTGCGCCCAGTGTCACGTCACCTACAGCATTCCCAAGGATGCCGACATGAAGTCCACCGACGTCTTCTTCCCCTGGGACGGCAGCAAGTGGGGCGGCATCACCATAGAGAACATCATCAAGAAGCTGCGCGGCAACAAGCCTAGCGGCGAGTGGACCCAGAGCGTTACCGGCTTCAAGCTCGCCTTCATCCGTCACCCCGAGTTCGAGCTCTTCTCCAACAACAGCGTGCACTGGCAGGCGGGCGTCACCTGTGCCGACTGCCACATGCCGACCGTCGATGTCAACGGGCAGAAGGTGTCGGACCACCGCATCATGAGCCCGCTCAAGAACGACCTGAAGGCGTGCAGGCAGTGCCACGATGAATCCCCCGAGCAGATGCGGGAGAAGATCTTCGCCATACAGGACCGCGTCATGTCGCAGTTCATCCGCTCCGGTTACGCTACCGCCACCGACGCCAAGCTCTTCGAGATGGCCCACAAGGCCCGCGCCTTCGGCAAGCAGCTCGACCAGGGGCTCTACGCCCAGGCGAAGGACCATTACGAGGAGGCCTTCTACCGTGTGGTCTTCATCGGGGCGGAGAACTCCGTGGGCTTCCACAACCCCGACGAGGCGCAGCGGGTCCTGACTGATGCCTTGTCCCACGCGGCTGCCGCGGAGCGGTTGTTGCGTGAGCTGTTGGCGAAGGCTGGGGTGGATGTGCCGGCCAAGGTCGACCTGGAGTTGGCGAAATACCTCAACAACCGCGGCGTGAAGAAACTGATGTTCAAGCCCGAACAGGAGATAAAGGATCCCTTCGCGGGTAAATAGCACGGCATGACCGGGGCAGGGCTCGAGGGCGCTGCCCCGGTTTATCTAACGGTACCGGGCCTTCCCCTCTCTATTCAACTCCACTTCAGCAACGCCGACAGTACCCCCGCTCCCCCCGGGAGAGGGTGGCCAAAGGCCGGGTGAGGGCGCTGCCATCTCCGGCGGCCCTGGCCTCGCCGGATCCCTCACCCCGGCCCTCTCCCAAAGGGAGAGGGGGAAGGGCACCGTCTCGGTTTTAATTCAATGACAGGAGGAAAACTTTGAAACGACGCCTTTCCGTGGTGATGCGGAGAAAGGTCGCCATCCGCAAGAGGCTGGCGCGGGTGCCGCGACGTTGCCGGGCTCCCCTGCGCGGCACGCGCGGTCCCATGACGCTTCGTTACGCGGCGTGGAGCTTTCTCAGCGCGATCGCCGGGCTCCTCGCCATCACCCAGGTGACCGTCCTGCTGGGCCACCCCCTGCTGATCGGCTCGCTCGGCGCCTCGGCCGTGCTCCTGTTCGGGGCCAACGAGTCTCCGCTGGCGCAACCGCGTAACCTGGTGGGGGGGCATCTCCTCTCCGCCGTGGTGGCGGTGGTCGTGGTCGCCCTGTTCGGATCGACACCGCTTTGCATGGCGCTCGCCGTCGGCACCTCCATCTTCCTCATGAACCTGACCCACACCACCCATCCACCCGGCGGGGCGACCGCCCTGATCGGCGTGCAGGGGGCGGTGGGCCCCTCCTTCGTGCTGCTTCCGGTCCTGACCGGGGCGCTGATCCTGCTCGCGGTCGCCTGTTTCACCAACAACGTCGTCTATCACCGCTCCTACCCGCGCCAGTGGCTGTGATGTAAGAAAAACTGCTTCAAATTATTCCGTGTTCATGGTAGTAGGTGAGTGCCTTTGAGTTAAAAGTTGCACCTGAATCTATCAAGTAAGGAAGAGGTTGCGCGTGATAGCTAAGATCGTGGTTCGCTATGCCGACGGCAGGGTTGTTAAGGGTACCACCGAGGACCTGGCCGCGAACAAGACGCTGTTCCATCTCACCGAAGTGGAAACCGGTAAGCGTTACGAGGTGAACGTCGAGGAGTTGAAGGCCATCTTTTTCGTGAAGAGCTTCCAGGGAAATGCGGAACACCAGGAGCGGCTGGACGTGGAGAGGGTGGGGCTGGGGAAGAAGATCAAAGTTTCCTTCAAGGACGGCGAGACCCTGGTCGGCTACACCCAGGGGTTCTCGCCGGCCCGTGCCACCTTCATCGTCTTTCCCTGTGACCCCGCCAGTAACAACGAGAGGGTGTTCGTGGTGACCGCCGCTGCGGGCAACGTGGAATTCGTATAGAAACGATGAGCGCCGAAGCCACCTGTCCCTTCTGCCGGCTCGATCCCGCCACGATCCTGCTCGAGAACGAGTTCGCCCGCGCCTTCCCGGACGGTTTCCCGGTGACCCTCGGGCACACCCTCGTGGTTCCCAAGCGGCACGTGGCTTCGTTCTTCGAGACCACGCCTGAGGAGCAGGCCGCGCTCTTCTATCTCGTGGGGCGGGTGCGGGAGTTGCTGCTGGAGCGGCATGCGCCGGACGGCTTCAACATCGGCGTCAATGACGGGGTGGCGGCGGGACAGACCGTGCCGCACCTGCACGTCCACCTGATCCCCCGCTATGCCGGCGACACCGACGATCCGCGCGGCGGCGTGCGCTGGATCATGCCCGTCAAGGCCCCCTACTGGAAGAGGGATGAGCGCTAGCCCTTCCCCTTGAGCTGCCGGTAGAACTCCTCGGGGTCGCTGGTGGGGCGGCGGCAGCTCCTGTTTTCGCACAGGTACGCCACCGCCCGCTCGCCTTGCGCCACTTTCCGCTCCAAAAGCGGGATCAGCCGCGCCGCCTGCCGCAACTCCTCCCCCTCGCAGACCACCACCAACACCCGGTTCGGCAGGAAAACCCGCCGCAGTCCCGCCAGGAAAGGCCCGGCCGCCTCGGGCCTGCCGGCCGGTGCCACGATGACCACCTCCTTGGGCGTCTGCTGCCGGTAATCGAGGGCAAGGAGCATCTCGGAGAGGGCGGTGGGAGACTTGGCCAACTGCGTGGCGAATGCAGCGAGAGCCCGCTCCGCCTGTTGCATGAGACGCGGGTCGTCGGTGAGGGTGTTCAGGCGCAGCAGGTTCAGTACCATGACCGAGTTGCCCGACGGGATCACCCCATCGTAGGCGGGCTTTTCCCGCGAGATCAGCCGCTCGTGATGCGGCCCGGTCATGAAGAAGCCGCCCCGCTCGCGGTCCTCGAACTGCTCCACCGTCGCCGCGCACAGCTCGAGCGCTCGCTCCAGCCACTTCATCTCGCCGCTTGCCTCGAAGAGGTCGATGAGCCCGGCGGTCACCAAGGCGTAGTCGTCGAGGAAGCCCTCGCCCCTGGCGGTCCCCTCCTGGTAGCCGTGGCGCAGCCTCCCGTTGTCCATCATGGTATCCAGCAGGAAGTCCGCCGCGTTGGCCGCGACCTGGACCAGGTCGGCATCGTCCAGAACGAGACCGGCGCGGGCGAAGGCCGAGATGGCGAGGCCGTTCCACGACGCCAGGATCTTCTCGTCCCTCAAGGGGAGCGGCCTCTTGGCGCGGGCCCGGTACAGCAATTCGCGGCAGTCCGCCAGCATGAGGTCGAGCTCCTGTTCCGGGCGCCCCAGTTCGGTCGCCAGTTCCGCGAGGCTCTTGTCGCGGTGCAGGATGCTACGCCCCTCGAAGTTCCCCCCTCGCGTCACGCCGTAGCAGGCGGCGACCAGTTCCCCCCGTTCCTTCCCCAGTGCCTCGACCAGTTCGTCCGGCGTCCAGGTGAAGAAGATCCCCTCCTCGCGGTGTCCCTCGGGGTCCAGGCTGTCCGCGTCGGTCGCGCTGTAGAATCCCCCTTCCGGCGCCCGCATGTCGCGTTGCAGGTAGTGCAGGATCTCGCGTGCGACCCTGGCGAATTCGGCCACGCCGGTGGCCTGGTAACCCTCGAGGTAGCTCACCGTCAGCAACGCGTTGTCGTAGAGCATCTTCTCGAAGTGAGGTATCTGCCACGCCGTGTCGGTGGCGTAACGGTGGAACCCGCCGCCGGCCTGGTCGTAGATCCCCCCGGCGGCCATGCGCCGCAGGGTCAGTTCGGCCATGCCGAGCAGCTCCGGGTCTCCGGTGCCCTGGGCGCGGCGCAACAGAAGGCGCAGCGGCAGCGAACTGGGAAACTTGGGGGCGCCCACCAGGCCGCCGTTACTGTCGTCGAACCGGTCCCGGTACAGGCGCACCGCCTGGTCCAGCGACACCTCGTGCCAGGACCCCGCGCCCTCGGTCGGCGCCAGCATGGTGCGGATCGCCTCGGTCAGCTGCACCCCCGCCCGGGTGACCCGGTCCGGCGTGGCGATGAAGCTTTCCCTGATCCGTCTGAGCAGGGTGGAGAATCCCAGGCCGCCGGGATAGTCGCTGGGGGGGAAGTAGGTGCCGCCGTAGAAGGGCTTGCGGTCCGGCGCCACGAAGACGTTGAGGGGCCACCCTCCCTGCAGTCCCATGGCGTGCACCGCGGTCATGTAGACCGTGTCCACGTCCGGTCGCTCCTCGCGGTCCACCTTGATGGCGATGAAGTTGCTGTTGAGGAACTCGGCGATGTTTTCGTCCTCGAATGATTGCTCCTCCATGACATGGCACCAGTGGCAGGTGGCGTAACCGATGCTCACCAGGACCGGCCGGTCCAGCTGCCGTGCCAGCTCGAAGGCCTCGTCCCCCCAGGGGAACCAGTTCACCGGGTTGTGGGCATGCTGCAGCAGGTAGGGGCTCGTCTCCAGGAAGAGGCGGTTGGTGTACTTGGCCCACCCCTCCGGGAGCAGGTGCCGGGTGCGCGGGCGGTAGGAAAAACCCCGGCGCTGGCGCACCCTTTCGAATTCATCGAGCGGAGGGGCGGGAAGTCCGACGGTTCCCGGGAGCGGCTGATAATGATCGGCGAGCGTGGACATGATCGTTCTCCGTCGTGGTTGACCGCTGCGGGGCCCGGGCAGGCTCCGGTCGCGGCGTGGTTCCGGGCGCGAAAGGTTTAACTTTACCATGTTTCCCCACGGCGGCGATTCCCGCCCAGGGCTATCGCGGCCAAGAAACAGTTGACGACGGATGCACGGATGGTATATGCGTGTACATGCACGCATAGGAGGCGTCATGGATGCGCTGACTCAATCAACTACCACCAGGACCAAAAAGAAACCGACCGACCAGCCGAGCGCCTGCAGTTGTGTCAACCTGCGGCGCGCCTCGCGCGCCATCACCAAGGTGTACGATGATGCCCTCCATGCCGCGGGGCTCAAGGTGACCCAGTATTCCGTGCTGGTAAACCTGTCGCGGGCCGGAGCGGTCAGCGTGAGTGAACTGGCCAGGAGGCTCAGGCTGGACCGCACCACGCTGGTGCGCAACCTGAAGGCCCTGGAACGGGCCGGGATGGTCGAGGGAGCCCCCTCGTCCGACCCGCGGGAAAGGGGGGTAAGCCTGAGCGAAGCCGGAAGGGCGGCGGTGGCCCAGGCGCGACCGCGCTGGATCGAGGCGCAGCGGTTGATCGAGGCGCGGCTGGGCGCCGACGGCGTGCGGCAACTCGGGGAGCTGGCGCTGGCATTGGAAGGTATCGCCGGGCGGGATGTGGCAGGCGCGGACTCCGTCGAGTCCGAGTAGGGGAGGGAACAACAGATGGCGGCTTCGAGAAAAATTCACTACGCGTGGCTTATCATGGCCGTGACCTTTCTGACCCTTCTCACCACGGCGGGGATCAGGTCGACACCCGGCATCCTGATCGTCCCCCTGGAGCACGAGTTCGGCTGGTCCCGCGCCACCATCTCGCTGGCGGTATCGGTGAACCTGCTCCTCTACGGCTTGATGGGCCCCTTCGCCGCCGCCTTCTTCGACAAGATCGGCGTGCGCCGCACCATGGCGATCGCGCTTTTCCTGCTGGCCGTCGGGGTCAGTTCCACCACCCTGATGACGCGCCCCTGGCACATGGTGCTGATCTGGGGCGTCGTGGTCGGGTGCGGTGCCGGCATGACCGCTTACAGCCTGAGCGCCACCGTGGTGAACCGGTGGTTCAGCAAGTCCCAGGGGACGGTGCTCGGGGTGCTGACGGCGAGTGCCGCGACCGGGCAACTGCTGTTCCTGCCGCTCTTGGCCCGACTGTCGCACCACCACGGCTGGCGCGCCGCCGCGTTCGCCACCGCCGGGGCGGCGCTCCTGGTATTCCCCCTGGTGCTTTTCATCATGCGCAACCACCCGCAGGAGGTGGGCGTCTCGCGCTACGGGGCGGCGGAGGACGAGCCGGCGCCGACCGCCTCCGGTGAGAACCCGTTCCGGGTCGCTCTGTCGGGCTTGCAGCGGGGGATCGGCAGCGCCGATTTCTGGCTCCTGGCCGGGAGCTTCTTCATCTGCGGCGCCAGCACCAACGGCCTCATCGGCACCCACCTGGTCCCCGCCTGCGTCGACCACGGCATTCCCGAGGTCACCGCCGCCGGGCTGCTCGCCTTCATGGGGATACTCGACCTCTTCGGCACCACCTTGTCGGGATGGCTCTCGGACCGCTACAACAGCCGCTACCTCCTCTGCTGGTACTACGGCCTGCGCGGGCTGTCGCTTCTGGGGCTTCCCTTCGCGCTTTCCGGGCCGCAGTGGAGCCTCTCCGCCTTCGCGGTCTTCTACGGCCTGGACTGGATCGCCACCGTGCCACCCACCGTGCGCCTCACCGCCGAGGCCTTCGGCCGGCACAACGTCGGCGTGATGTTCGGCTGGATCTTCGCCAGCCACCAGGTGGGAGCCGCGCTGGCCGCGACGTTCGCCGGAACCGTGCGCACCTACCTGGGGGACTACATGATCGCCTTCCTGCTGTCGGGGGTGATCTGCCTGCTGGCGGCCGGGCTGGTTTTGAGGATCAAGAGCAGGCTGCCCGAACTCGCGCCCGAGGCAGCCTGAGAGGTCCGAGGAGGTCTGGGAGGTCAGCCGATGCGGGATTGCCTGCCGCAGTCCTGCATGGCGAAGAAAAGTTGGGTATGGCGGTTGGGGGTGCGGTGGGGGAGTTCGCCGCGCACGTGACTGCGGCGCGGCGGGCGCGCTGAAGCTGGCATCTCGCTGCGCCCTCCTCCCTTCAGGTACTCGGCGGTGATCAGCTTGAACTCCCTGCGAGCGGCCGCCAGCGCCGATTCGAAGAACCTGCACAGGGAGGGCTCCTTAAAGCAGCGGCAAAAGGTGGCGTAAAGGTCGATGCTGAAACGCTTTTCGAGCAGCGCCTGGTGCAGCTGGTTGCACGGCGCCCCCCCCCTTTCCCCCGTGGCGGCGATGCGCGCCAGCGCCCCCCCGGGGTCGGCTTCCGCGGTGTCGGCCTGGGACAGTTGTCTCAGCAGGATGTCGATGCGCCGCGACTGTTCCTGTGCCAACCGCTCGAAGAAGCTCCTTTGTCCCGGCTCCTCAGTCATGGCACCTCTGCGATACAGCATCTCGCTGTTCCGCTCCATGCTCACGGTAACTCTGATCGCCTCCGCCAGTAATTCTTTCATCGCTCGTTCTCCCGCTGCGGTCGCTGCGACCGCTGGCAACCTGCTCCTTTCCGAAGATATGAATCTTTTAACATTTGCAATGCTAGCCGCGCTGGCAAGCGGAGTCAATCGGGTTAATATTAAAGGGCGAGACGATCGATTCACATGAGTTGGACGGGCAGCGCGAGCGGAGTGGCATTTTGAGCGACAACTGTGCTATGGTGTCGCCTTGTGTCGTGATTTTTGGATTGCCAAGGAAAGCTAGATGACGATTAGATGGTACCCCGGCCACATGAGCAAGGCGCTCGAACAGATCTCGGAACTGGTCCGCAAGATCGACCTGATCATCGAGGTGCTCGATGCGCGCCTCCCTTTCTCCAGCTCGAACCACCTGCTGGAGCAGGTGCGCCGGAACAAGCCCTGCATCAAGGTGCTGAACAAGAACGATCTCGCCGACCCGGCCGTGACCCGCGCCTGGGTGCAGCATTTCCAGAAGAGCGCGGGCGTGCGCGCCCTGCCGCTTGTCGCGAAGAACATCCCGGAGGTGAAGAGCCTGGTGAAGCTGTGCAAGCAGATGGTGCCGCAGCGCGGCAACCCGGGCTACCCGATCCGCACCATGGTGGTGGGGATTCCCAACGTGGGCAAGTCGACGCTGATCAACACCCTGGCGGGGAGAAGCATCGCCAAGGTGGGGGACCGCCCGGCGGTGACCATGCGCCCGCAGCAGATCCCGCTCAACAACGGCATCCTCATCTTCGATACCCCGGGTCTGCTCTGGCCCGCCATGGACGACCAGGGGGGCGCCTACCGCCTGGCGACCAGCGGCGCCATCGGCGCTAACGCCCTGGACTACACCAACGTCGGGGTCTTCGCGGCGGCCTACATGATGCGCCGTTACCCCGACCTGCTGAAGGAGCGCTACAAGCTCACGGAGCTCCCGGAGACGCCCCACGAGGTGATCGAGGCGGTGGGACGCTGCCTGGGTTGCATCATGAGCGGCGGCGTGGTCGACGTGCATCGCGCGGCAGAGACCTTCCTGCGCGAGCTTCGCGCCGGCAAGGCTGGGCACATCAGTTTCGAGGAACCCGGGACCCCGGAGGATGTCGAGGCGGAGCTGCTCCGCTTCGCGGGGATCGAGTTCGGGGAGCGGGATCAACAGGCACCGATAGTGCCGGAATGACACCATGGAAGACCGTCCGCTTCGGACCAGCAGCATGCGCGCGAAACTAACGCAATTTTTCCCCGTAGGTTGGCGGGAGAGGGGCTCCCTTCTCCTCGCCCTTTTCACCATCTGTTTTCTCGCCGCTCCTTCCGCACTCCTGGCAGCCGGTGATGTTGCTGCCGCCCAGACCCGCACCGTCGTGGTCGGCGGCGACCGGGACTACCCCCCCTACGAGTTCATCGACCGCTCCGGCCAGCCCGCCGGCTACAACGTCGACCTGACCCGCGCCATCGCCGAGGTCATGGGGATGAAGGTGGAGTTCCGCCTGGGAAGCTGGGCGGAGATGCGCGACGCGCTCCAGTCCGGGCGCGTCGACGTGCTGCAGGGGATGTCCTACTCAGCGGAGCGCTCGGACGAGGTCGACTTCTCCGTGCCGCACGCCGTGGTGAACCACGCCATCTTCGGCCGGAAAGACAACCCCTCGGTCAACTCCCTTGAGGAACTCAAGGGGAAGAGTGTCGCCGTGCATCGCGGCGGCATCATGCACGACTACCTGATCAGGCAGGGGCTGGGGGAGAAGCTCACCCTGACCGACACCCCCGCCGATGCCCTGCGCCTGGTTGCCTCCGGTAAGATCGAGTACGCGGTGGTGGCCATCGTTCCGGGCATGTACATGATCCGAGAACTGAAGCTCACCAACCTGGTTCCGGTGGTGCGCAACGTGGCAACCCACCGCTACTGTTACGCGGTCGACAAGGGAAACGCCGAGCTGTTGTCGCGCTTCAACGAGGGGCTCGCCATCCTCAAGAAGACCGGCCAGTACGAGGTGATCCACAACAAATGGCTGGGGGTGGTGGACACCGCTCCCATCGACTGGTGGACCATTGTGAAGTACGCGGCGGTGGTCGTGGTGCCGCTCGTGTTTCTTTTGGGAGGCTTTGCCCTCTGGTCGCGCACGCTGCATCGTCAGGTGGCCCTGCGCACGGCGGACCTGACCCGGGAGATAGCGGAGCGCCGTCAGGTCGAGGAGGAACTCCGGCTGAACCAGCAGCAACTGGTGCAGGCGGACAAGATGGCCGCGCTGGGGGTGCTCGTTTCCGGCGTGGCGCACGAGATCAACAACCCGACCGGGATCATCCTCCTGGAGGCACCGATCCTGAAGCGCTTCCACATCGACGCCACGAAGATACTGGAGCGCTACTTCGAAGAAAACGGCGACTTTACCTGCGGCGGGCTCCCTTACTCCCGCATGCGCCAGGAGGTGCCCAAGTCGCTGGCGAAGATCCAGGACGCCGGCAAGCGCATCAAGAGGATCGTGGACGACCTGAAGGATTTCGCGCGGCAGGACACCACCAGCGGCAACGACGTCATCGACCTCAACACCGCTGCCCAGGCGGCGGTCAGGCTGGTGGAGCCGACCATCCGCAAGGCGACCCGCAACTTCAGCGTCGGCTATCGCAAGGGGCTGCCGCGGGTGCGCGGCAACCGGCAGCGCATCGAGCAGGTGCTGGTCAACCTGATCCTGAACGCGTGCCAGGCGCTCCCCGACCAGGAGCGCGGCATCGAACTCATCACCTGGCACGATGCCTTCCGCGACAACGTGGTGGTGAGACTGCGCGACGAGGGGACCGGCATTGCACCGGAGCACCTCTCCCGCCTGACCGACCCCTTTTTCACCACCAAGCAGGACCAGGGCGGGACCGGGCTCGGGCTGTCGGTGTCGGCAGGCATCGTCAAGGAGCACGGCGGCACCCTGGAGTTTCAATCCGACGGCAGCGGCACCACGGTCACCCTGACCCTGCCCGCCTATCACAAGGAGGTTGACGCGTGACCGAGACCCTCTATCCCGATTTCGGCGTTCTATTAGTCGATGACGAACCCGACTGGCTCGGTTCCCTGACCCTCACCCTGGAGACCGCCGGGGGGGTCAACAACATCACCACCTGCAGCGACAGCCGCCAGGTCCTCTCCATACTGGAGGAGAAACGGATCGGGCTGGTCATGCTCGATCTCACCATGCCGCATCTCTCGGGTGAGGAGGTGCTGGCCCAGATCGCCGAGCGCTACCCGGACATCGCTGTCATCATCCTGAGCGGCCTGAACCAGCTGGAGACTGCGGTGCGCTGCATGCGCCTTGGCGCCTTCGACTACTGCGTCAAGACCGACGAGGAGGAACGCATCGTCGGGAGCGTCTCACGGGCGATACGGATGGTGGAGATGCGCAGCGAGTTCCAGGAGGTTTCCAGCCGCCTGATCTCGCGCGAGCTGTCGCACCCCGAGGCCTTTTCCGCCATCGTCACCGGGGACCGTGGCATGCTGGATGTCTTCGCGTATATCGAGGCGGTCGCCAAGAGTCCCCAGCCGCTTCTGATCACCGGGGAGAGCGGGGTAGGGAAGGAACTGATCGCCCAGGCCGTGCACCGGCTGAGCGGCTGCCGCGGCAAGCTGGTCACGGTCAACGTGGCGGGGCTGGACGACACCGTTTTCGCCGACACACTGTTCGGGCACGTGCGCGGCGCCTATACCGGCGCCGACCAGGCTCGGCGGGGCATGGTGGAGGAGGCCAGCGACGGGACCCTCTTTCTGGACGAGATCGGGGATCTCAGCATCCCTTCGCAGGTGAAACTCCTTCGTCTGCTGCAGGAACGCGAATATTATCCGCTGGGATGCGACCTGCCCAAGCGCCTCAAGGCGCGCATCATCGTGGCGACGCACCAGAACCTCTCGGCCAAGGAGGGTGAAGGGAAGTTCCGCCGCGATCTGTACTACCGGCTGCGCACGCACCGGGTGCAGATACCCGCGCTCAGGGAGCGGCGCGGCGACATCCCGCTCCTTTTGGACCACTTTCTGTCCGAGGCCGCCGAGGCCCTTGGCAAGAAGAAGCCGACGCCTCCCAAGGGGCTGGCGCAGTTTCTCTCCACCTACAGCTTCCCGGGGAACGTCAGGGAGCTGAAGGCGATGGTCTTCGACGCGGTCAGCGTGCACCGCGACCGGATGCTCTCCATGGACAGCTTCGTGAAGGCCGTCGAGTCGGCCCAGGCCGAGGCGGGTCCTTCCATCGCCGCTCCCCCGCGACAGAATCCCTTCAGCGACTTCGAAGAACTCCCCACCTTCAGCGATGCCGCCGCTTTCCTGGTCCAGGAGGCGCTGGCCCGCGCCAACGGCAACCAGACCCTCGCCGCCAGGCTGCTGGGGATATCCCAGCCAGCCCTCAGCAAGCGGTTGAAGATGATGCACTCCTGAAATAGGGGGCGGTGCCAAAGCGGGGTGAGGCCGCCGCTGCCGCCCCTCATGAAGAGGCATAACCTTCGGTTATAATGATAACCTCGCGTTATATGAATGTGTAACTAGCTGATTACATAAGTGTTTGTCGCTGCGCAGATGAAATGCCATAGCCTCCGGTTATGGCATTTTTGTTTTCCGGTTCCAGTTTCGCAAGAGATATTGTATGTGATTTCAAGGTCTTACATAAAGCGCGCATCTTGGCATCATGCCTGCTCTACTACGGTTAAATAACGACGCGAGGCACGACCTCGCCAAAGCTAACCAAGAGCAACATAGGAGGAAGTCATGGCAGCGATGTTCTGGATCCAATTCATACTCGTACTTGGCGCGGTGCTGGTAGGCATCCGCAAAGGCGGCGTGGCGCTCGGCCTCATCGGCGGCCTCGGCGTGTCGGTGCTGGTGCTCGGTTTCCGCAGTGCCCCTTCCGAGCCCCCCATCGCCGTCATGCTTATCATCCTCGCCGTGGTGACCGCTTCGGCGACACTCCAGGTGGCGGGCGGCCTCGACTACCTGGTGCAGCTGACCGAGAAGCTGCTGCGCGCCCATCCCAAGTACGTCACCATCCTGGCCCCGCTTTCGACCTTCTTCCTGACGGTCTGTTGCGGCACCGGCCACGCCGTCTACGCCCTCTTGCCGGTCATCTCGGACGTCGCCATCAAGACGAAGATCCGCCCCGAGCGCCCCATGGCCATCTCCAGCGTCGCCTCCCAGATGGGGATCACGGCAAGTCCGGTGGCGGCCGCGGTCACCTTCTTCCTCGGCTTCGCCTCCAAGGCCGGGCACCCCGTCACGCTGGTCGACATCATCTCGGTCACCATGCCCGCCGGCATCATCGGTGTGCTGGCCGCCGCGGCCTGGAGCTTCAACCGCGGCCTCGACCTCGACAAGGACGCCGAATTCCAGGCCCGTCTGCAGGATCCCGAATTCCGCAAGGGACTCGATGCCGATGTGACCACCCTGGACAAGAAGATCTCCACCGTCGCCAAGGTATCCGTCGCGCTCTTCTTTGCCGGCGTCGGCACCATCATCGTGATGGCGAGCTGCCCCTGGCTCCTTCCGTTGGCCGCCGACAAGAAGCCGGTCCCGATGACCACCGTGGTTCAGTTCGTCATGCTCGCCTACGGCGCTTTCATCCTCTTCGCCGCCAAGGTCAAAGCGAAGGACATCGCCCATTCCAGCGTCTTCATCGCCGGCATGATCGCGGTCGTCTCCATCTTCGGCATCGCCTGGATGAGCGATACCTTCATCAGCGCCAACAAGAAGTACCTGGTCGACAACATCGGCATCATGGTCAAGATGGCACCCTGGACCTTCGCCATCGCCACCTTCTGCATCTCCGCTTTCGTCAAGAGCCAGGCGGCCACCCTTGCCATCACCTTGCCGCTGGGGCTTGCTCTTGGTCTTCCCATCCCGCTGCTGCTGGGGCTGATGCCGGCCAGCTACGCCTACTTTTTCTTCGCCTTCTACCCGAGCGACCTGGCCGCCATCAACATGGACCGCACCGGCACCACCAGGATCGGCAAGTACCTCTTGAACCACAGCTTCATGATCCCGGGCCTGATCGGCGTGGGGGTCTCCACCGTGGTCGCCTACACCATCTCCCAGTTCATTCTCTAAGGCGATTAACAGGGATAAAGGGGATAAAAGGGATACGGCAAGATAAGGAAACAGTGCTCAGCGCTGTAACAGAAAAAGGGTCCTGGCAGAAATGCCGGGACCCTTTTCTTATTTAGTTTAGGTTTTAACGTAGAACTTAGAACGTAGAACGTAGAACCTGTTTTAAGCCAACTCGAAGTTGTTCTGGTAGGCGGCGAGCGTGTTGATCATGAGCGCGGCCACGGTCATGCGGCCGACGCCACCGGGAACGGGGGTGATCCACTCGCACTTGGGGGCGACGGCATCGAAGGCGACGTCGCCGACCAGCTTGCCGTTCTCCAGGCGGTTGATGCCCACGTCGATGAGGGTAACGCCATCCCGCACCATGTCCGGCGTGACGAAGCCGGGGATGCCGACGGCGACGATGACGATATCGGCCCGCCGTGTCTCGTCCAGCAGCAGCTCCCGCGGCGTCTCGATGTGGGTCAGGGTCACTGTCGCGTTGCCGATGTCGAAGTCGTTGGAGAGCATGATGGAGATCGGCTTGCCCACGATGTTGGAGCGCCCGATGACCACGCAGTGCTTGCCCGCCACCGGCACCTGGTAGAACTGCAGCAGCTTGCAGATGCCGTAGGCTGTCGCGGGGCGGAACGCCTTCTGTCCAAGGGCCATGCGCCCGAAGTTGGTGGGGTGGAAGCCGTCGATGTCCTTGTCGGGTGAGATGGCGTTGATGACGCGCTGGGCGTTGATCTGCTTGGGGAGCGGAAGCTGCACAATGACGCCGTCGGTGGAGTTGTCCTCGTTGATTTCGGCGATCAGGGCCAGCAACTCCTTCTCGGTGACCGTCTCGGGGAGACGGACCAGGTTGCTGTCGAAGCCCGAGAGCGAGCAGGTGGTGATTTTGGATTTGACGTAGGACTCACTGGGGGCGTGGTGGCCGACCAGGATCACCGTCATGTGCGGTTTCCTGAGCCCCGCGTCCACGTGGCGCGCGACCTGCTTCGCGATGCCGGCGATCAGGCTGTCAGCGCATTTCTTGCCATCTAAAAGGTTCATGCTGTTTCCTCTGTCTGGAGTTTGCCTCGGCCAAGGAGAGGTAAGGGGGCCGGTCAACGAGTAGTAACACAAAAAAAGTCACGGCTCAACAGCTAGTTAGGGTGGATCGGTATACGTTACGCCCGGCTTCTACGGGGGCGCGGAGCGCCGATGGACGACGGCATCCGGGAGGCCGTGCGCCTTCTTCGGTCGCGGCGCTTCCGTTGTCGGGCGGGTCATGGCGCATGATCCGTATACGGTGTTTGCGCGGCACCTGCAGCGTAAACCCATGCAATATTGATGTGTTGCAAAAACTACAACATTAATGAGTGTTAAATGTTAAACAGGAAGTATACCATTACTAAACTTTTTGTTGACAAAATTCGGGCAACGCAATACATTGCCAAAATACAAAAGGTTTACTGTTACTAAACCGGGGGGGACACTTGAAAATCGGTGAGAGGTTGAAGAGGCTCAGGATGGCCAATTCGCTCACTCAGGAAGAGCTGGCCAGCCGCGCCGATCTGACCAAGGGCTTCATTTCGCAGCTGGAGAACGATGCGACGTCACCGTCCATCGCGACGCTGAAGGACATCGTCGACGTCCTCGGCATCAGCATGCAGGAGTTCTTCAGCGAGGAAGTCGACCAGGACATCGTGTTCGGAAAAGATGCCCGGGTGCAGGCGACGGACGACGGCGACAACGTCAAGGTGGAACTCCTGGTGCCGGGCGCGCAGAACCGTGAGATGGACCCGGTGCTGGTGACGCTCGATCCTGGCGGCGAGATGGACGAACAGCCCATCCACGAGGGCGAGGAGTTCGGTTTCGTCATTTCCGGCAAGGTGCAGTTACGGTTGGACGACAAGCTGTACACGGTGGACAAGGGTGAATGCTTCTACTTCTCCTCGGACCGCAAACATGCAGTCAAGAATGTAGGAAAGAGCGCGGCGAAGCTGCTCTGGGTTGTGACACCCCCAACGTTTTACTATTGATAAGAAGGAGAGCTAGTCAAATGAGCAAAGTATTGATTATCGGGGCAGGCGGCGTAGGCGGGGTTGTTACCCATAAGTGTGCCCAGGCAACCGGCGTGATCACCGCCATTACCCTCGCTTCCCGCACCGAATCCAAGTGCCGCGCCATCGCGGACCAGATAGAGTTCCCGATCGGCACCGCCCAGGTGAACGCCGACAACGTGCCGGAGCTGATCGAACTGATCAAGCGCGAGCAGCCCAAGCTCGTCATCAACGTGGCGCTGCCGTACCAGGACCTGACCATCATGGACGCCTGCCTGGCCTGCGGCGTTGACTACCTCGATACCGCCAACTACGAACCGCTGGACACCGCCAAGTTCGAGTACAGCTGGCAGTGGGCCTACCAGGACCGCTTCAAGGAAAAGGGGCTGATGGCACTGCTCGGCTCCGGCTTCGACCCGGGCGTCACCAACGTCTACACCGCACTTGCCGCCAAGAACTACCTGGACGAGGTGCACGAGATCGACATCATCGACGCCAACGCGGGCAACCACGGCCAGCCCTTCGCCACCAACTTCAACCCGGAGATCAACATCCGCGAAGTGACCGCTCCCTGCCGTCACTGGGAGAACGGCGACTGGGTCGAGACCTCGCCGCTGGCCACCAAGCGCGTCTTCGACTTTCCGGACGGCATCGGCCCGATGAACATCTACCGCATGTACCATGAGGAGATGGAGTCGCTGGTGAAGCACATCCCGACCATCAAGAAGGCGCAGTTCTGGATGACCTTCTCCGACAACTACCTAAAGCACCTCGAGGTGCTGCAGAACGTCGGCATGACCCGCATCGACGAGGTAGAGTTCAACGGGCAGAAGATCGTACCGCTGCAGTTTTTGAAAGCGGTGCTGCCGGACCCGGGGAGCCTTGGTCCGCTCACCAAGGGGCGCACCTGCATCGGCGTCATCGCCCGCGGCATCAAGGACGGCAAGAGGAAGCAGGTCTACATCTACAACATCTGCGACCACGAGGCGTGCTACCGCGAGGTGAAGAGCCAGGCCATCAGCTACACCACCGGCGTTCCGGCCGTGGTGGGCGCCATCATGATGCTGACCGGCAAGTGGCGCGGCGAAGGCGTGTACAACATGGAGCAGTTCGATCCGGAGCCGTTTATCGAGCAACTGGGCCCCATGGGCCTTCCCACCGTGGTAGTCGACGGTGGCGACTGGGCGGAACTGTAAGTGACCAAACTGCACGTAGAAGAGATGACGCGGCTCGCGCCCTCGCCGGCCTTCGTGGTCGACCTGGGGCGGCTGCGCCACAATTTGACCATACTCGACGAGGTGCAAAAGCGCAGCGGCGCCAAGATCCTTTTGGCGCTGAAGGCGTTCTCCATGTGGAGCGTCTTCCCGATCATCGCGCAGACGCTGCACGGGATCTGCGCCAGTTCGCCCTGGGAGGCGCGCCTTGGTCGCGAGGAATTCGGCAAGGAGGTGCACAGCTTCTCCGCCGCCTTCAAGGAAAGCGACGTGGCGGAGCTCCTCACCACCTCGAACCACCTTGTGTTCAACTCCTTCAACCAGCTGGAGCGCTTCCGCCCCATGTGGGAAAAGTACGCCGGCCGCGTCTCCATCGGGCTCCGGGTGAACCCGGGGCATTCCGAGGGGCACACGCCGATCTACGACCCGGCTGCGCCCAAATCGCGCCTGGGCATCCTGCGCTCCGAGTTCGACGGCACGTCGCTCGCCGGCGTGGAGGGGCTCCATTTCCACACCTTGTGCGAACAGCTCTTCGAGCCCCTGGAGCGCACCTCCAAGGTCTTCGAGGAGAACTTCGGCGCGTTCCTGCCCCAGATGAAATGGCTGAACCTTGGGGGCGGGCACCACATCACTCGCGATGGGTACGACATCGACGCCCTGGTGGAGCTGGTGCGCTACTACCGCGAGAAGTACGACCTCGAGGTCTACCTCGAGCCGGGTGAGGCGATCGCCATCGGCACCGGCATCCTGGTCTCCGAGGTGCTCGACGTGGTGCACAACGAGGCGGACATCGCCATCCTGGACGTCTCGGCCACCTGCCACATGCCCGACATCCTGGAGATGCCCTACCGTCCCGAGATCCAGGACGGCTACCTGCCGGGAGAGAAGGCGCACGACTACCGCCTGGGCGGCCCGTCGTGCTTGGCCGGCGACGTCATCGGCGACTGGTCCTTCGACCACGAGCTGGTCCCGGGGGAGAAGCTCGCCTTCCTGGACATGTCGCACTACACCATGGTCAAGACGACCACGTTCAACGGCATTCAACTGCCGCATATCTGTACCTATGAGCCGCAGACCGGGGAATTGCGCGTCGTGCGCAGCTTCGGCTATGAAGATTTCAAGAACCGTCTGTCGTGATGACTGTCAACATCCCACTTTGCTGAACATGGTGAACTGAACATGGCTAAATGGACCATCAACGATTCCTCCAAGATCTACAACATCGATAACTGGGGCGCGGAACTCTTCTCCGTCAACAAGAAGGGTAACGTCTGCGTGCATCCGACTCCTAATTCGAAATATTCCATCGATCTGAAGGTGCTGGTCGACGACCTGATCAAGAGAAAGATCAAGCCCCCGATCCTCCTGCGTTTCATGAACATCCTGGAGGGGCGTATCGCCTCCATCAGCCGCGTGTTCAAAAACGCCATTCACGATAACAGCTACCCGGCCAAGTACCAGACCTTCTACCCGATCAAGGTGAACCAGCAGCGCCAGGTGGTCGAGGCGATCGCCAACTTCGGCAAGAAGTACAACATCGGCCTCGAGGTCGGCTCCAAGCCCGAGCTGGTGGCGGCCATCTCCATGGTGACCGGGAGCAACCTCCCCATCATCTGCAACGGCTACAAGGACACCGAGTTCATCGAGACCGTGCTCTTCGCCACCCGCGTCGGCTACGACATCACCATCGTGGTGGAGAAGCTGTTCGAGCTGGAGAAGATCGTCGAGGTCGCCAAGCGCACCGGCATCACGCCGAAGCTCGGCATCCGCGTCAAGCTCTCCTCCAAGGGGATCGGCAAGTGGTCCACCTCCGGCGGCGAGGACGCCAAGTTCGGCCTGCGCATCTCCGAGATCATCGCGGCAATCGACATGCTGCGCGAGAACGACATGCTGAACACGGTGAAACTGCTCCACTTCCACGTGGGGAGCCAGATCACCAAGATCGACAAGATCAAGAACGCGCTCATCGAGGGGACCAGGATTTACGCGGAGATGAGGAAACTCGGCGTCGACCTCGAGTTCCTGGACATCGGCGGCGGTCTCGGCGTCGACTACGACGGCTCCAAGTCGAGCTACTTCTCCAGCGTCAACTACTCGCTCGAGGAGTACGCCAACGACGTCATCTACCAGGTGAAGAACATCTGTGACGACGCCGGCGTCCCTTGCCCGAACATCATCTCAGAGTCCGGCCGCGCCACCGTCGCGCACTACTCGGTGCTGGTGACCGACGTTCTCAACAACAACACCCAGACGCTCATGCCGGATTTCGAGTTCATCCTGACCGAGACCGAGAAACTCTCCCCGACGGTCAAGAAGCTGGTCGATATCTACAAGAGCATCGACAAGCACTCCCTGCGCGAGGACTACCACGACACCATCCAACTGATCCAGGAGTCGGTGAGCCTCTTCAACCTGGGCTACCTGAACATGGCCGAGCGCGCCAACGCGGAATGGATCTACTCGAAGATCATCAGGAAGATCAACTCCATCGTGGACAAGATGAAGCCCATCCCGGACGAGCTGCAGAACTTCCAGTTGAGCCTCAGGCAGACCTACTTCGCCAACTTCTCGCTGTTCCAGTCCATCCCGGACTCGTGGGCCATCGACCAGCTCTTCCCGATCGTCCCTATCCAGCGCCTGGACGAGAAGCCGGACGTCCTGGCGTCGATCGCCGACATCACCTGCGACTCGGACGGCGAGATCACGAGCTTCGTGGGCGAGAACGGCAGGACCAAGGCGCTGCCGCTGCACAAGATCAAGGGGGACGAGCAGTACTACATCGGCTTCTTCCTGATCGGCGCCTACCAGGAGATCCTGGGCGACATGCACAACCTGTTCGGCGATACCAACGCGGTGCACATCACCTTCAACAAGAAGACCAACTACAAGATCGACACGGTCATCACCGGCGATGCCACCTGGGAGAGCCTGAAGTACGTGCAGTACGACGCACAGGAGATACTGAAGCGGGTCCGCAACAACCTGGAGAAGGACGTCTCGCTGCAGAAGGTATCCATCGAGGAGAGCAGCCACTTCCTGGAGCTTCTGGACAAGACGCTGCAGTCCTACACATACCTCGGGGAATAGTTCAGCTTTTATTAAAGTTCGATATCTCGTTGTCGATAAAGTACAGGGGAAAACCAATGGTTTTCCCCTGTTACTGTTTCAGGGATGGTGCGGGCTCGGCGAGGCTGGTATTGGCAACGGCTTAACATTTGGACATTTTCAGTAGCCTGTGTTAAGCTCTGACGTCGATGCGATCAGGTCCCCGTGCCGTTTCCGAAACAGATGGCGGCATCCATCTCGAGCTGTGGAGGACGTAATGCTTATTCAGGTGAGCTACGACGACAACAAGTACGACTACGTCAAAGACTTTATGCTGGAGACCCTGATCCAGTCCGGCACCATATCGAGCTTCCGGCGTAGGACGGGCTGGGTTCGCATCGGCGTCGACCCCGTTCGTACCCCGCGCCGCGAGCCGTACGCCGGTGTCGAAAGAAGGGGCGCCAACGCGTAGCCCCGGTCTCCTCGACATTGGCCGGGGGGCAGTCCTCCAGCACTGGCGGAGTCTGCCCCCTCACCCTGTCCCAAAACACTTTTCCGCAGTCGTGCCGTTACCGCTTGGTGCACCCTCCGAAACATCCCCCACACGTGAGCGGCTCGCGGCCGTCTCCACTCCATCAGGCGCATTCCTTTTGTCGACAAACCGGACCTTAATGGTATTATTGGGGTGTTGTTGCAATCATACTGTCGTTTGGAATTGACCAAGTGACACAGAGGAGGAAAGCCATGATCAGATTTACCTCAGCCCGCGTGGCCGGTTTGTTCACGGTGGCGTTTCTATTCGCAGCACCCGTCCTCGCCTCGGCCGCAACCTGGAACATCGATCCCGACCACAGCAGCATAGGCTTCAAGGTCCGCCACCTGATGGTCTCCAACGTGAAAGGGGTGTTCGGCAAGGTGTCGGGGATAGTCAACATCGATGACAGAGATCTCGCCAAGTCGTCGGTCACGGCGACCATCGATACCACGTCCATCGACACCGGGGTTGCCAAGCGCGATGCCCATCTGAAGAGCCCAGACTTTCTGGACGTGGCCAAGTACCCGACCATGACCTTCGTCTCCACGCGGATCACCAAGGGAAGCGGGGGCAATTTCAAGGTCCTCGGCGATCTGACCCTGCACGGGGTGACCAAGTCGGTGGTGCTCGACGTGGAGGGCCTCTCTCCTGAGGTCAAGGACCCGATGGGGACCATGCGACGCGGTGCCGCGGCGAGCGCCACTATCAACAGGAAGGATTTCGGCCTCACCTGGAACAAGATGCTGGAAGCGGGAGGCGTCGCGGTTGGCGACGAGGTGAAGATCAACATCGAGGTCGAGATGACCAAGGCGAAGTAACGACCTGATCATCGGTGGTGTTCGAAACAGGGGCGTCTCCGGAAGGAGGGGCCCCTGCTCGTTTCAAGGTTGAACAGCGGGCGCATGCGGCGGTTATACACCCTCGAAAACAGAAATTGCGTCCGTGATTTCGGGGGGTTGCCAGCGAGATTGGGGAAGCGTGCAGGGAAACGGGTGCCGGGGTGTATGAAAAAAACATACTATCGGCAGCGCCCGCTGAGAGCGGGGCTGTCTGCTTCTCCTGAGAAATCACTGTAGTTTCGGAATGTTACGTGTGAGGGTGGCGGCTTTCCTGGATCTGGCACGCTTGATGCTTTTCATGAGTCGTGCAGGCTAACGACCGATCCTAAAAGGAGGATGTCATGAAAGCGAGAGCACCTATTACCTCGATCATCGCAACAGTCGCATCGGCAACGTCGGCTTTTGCCGCCAACGGTGCGCAGGCGGACGAGCCTGGCATCCTTGTCTGGGCTTTCATGGGCTTTGCCGCCGTCATCGTCGCGGGCCAGATGGTTCCTGCAGCCATGCTGGTAATCGGCGCGGTGAAGGCGCTCTTTGGCAAACCGGAGGCTGCCAAACTGAAGGCGTAACAAGGATGTGGTGAGTAGTCAGCTGCAAAGAGAAAAGCCGCTCTTCCGAGCGGCTTTTCCTTTTGTGGTCAGCCGTGATCTTGCGCTAGTCCCCTCTCCCTCAGGGCTTGCCCACTGTAGGTACCGGCCCGGAGGCGGGAGAGGGGAACTTCAACATCAATCCTTGAGCCGCTCCGCCAGCAGTTCGGCCGTGTGCTTCACCCGCACCGGAGCGCCGTCCTGGTCGAACCCGCCGCTTATCTGCAGCACGCATCCCGGGCAGTCCATCGCGACCAGTTGCACCCCGGTATCCTTGATGTTCTTCAGCTTCCTTTTCAGTATCGGCGCGGAGATTTCGGGCAGCTTCATTGAGTAGGAGCCCCCCATGCCGCAGCACATGTCGCATTCGAACATCTCCTCAAGCTCATAGCCCACCTGCCGCAGTAACTCGCGCGGCTCTTCCGACACCTTGAGCGTCCTCTTCAGGTGGCAGGAATCGTGGTAGGTGATCTTTTCCAGTTCGGCCCCTTCCTGGAAGCTCAGGCGCCCCTCGTCCACCAGGCGCTTCACGAGTGTTGAAAGGTCGATGGTCTTGTCGGACAGTTGCTTCGCCTTGTACAGCCACTCGGTCCGCCCGACCGCATCCAGCGTCTTGGCAAAGTCGTGGGCAAGCGCCACGGTACAAGTGGGGCAGGCGGAAACCACGTACTGGGCGTCCTGCGCCAGGAGCGCCGCGATGTTGTCGGCGGCGTTTTGGGCCGCGACCTCGTAGGCACCGCTGTAGAGAGCCGGTGCGCCGCAGCAGGTCTGGTCCTCGGGGAACACCACCTCGATCCCCGCCTTGTTGAGCAGTTTGACCAGCGCGACCCCTGTCTCGGGGTAGGCGAAGTCGATCAGGCAGCCGGCGTAGAAGATCGCCTTTTCCTTACCCTTGGGCTGCTCGATCCCTGAGTAGAGGTCGCGGAAGGGCTTGTCGGCGATGGCCGGGAGGCTGCGCCCGTCGGTGAGCTCGGAAAGAAACAGCGGCAGGTGACGGATGAATTTGCCGGAGGTAAAAGGCTTGCCCGCGACCGAGGCGGCGCGCAGCATGCCGTGGAAGAGTTTCCTGTTGTTGACCACGCTGAAGATCGCCTTCTGCACCAGGGGCTGTCCCTTTTCCAGTACCAGACGGCGCCGGATCTCCATGATCATCTCCGGGATGTCCAGCTTGCCCGGGCAGACCTGGGTGCAGTTACCGCACTGGATGCACAGTCCCTGGATCTCCTCGGACTTCTTCAGCTCGTCGAACCAGGCGGTGAGGATGGTGCCGATGCCTCCGGTGTAGACCTTGCCGAAGACGTGTCCGCCCACGAGGCGGAAGATGGGACAGACGTTGAGGCAGGAGCCGCAGCGGATACACTGCAGGGCCTGCTTGAACTTGGGATCCTTGGCCATGTCGGTACGCTGGTTGTCCATCAGGATGATGTGCAGATCCTTTAGTGAGCCGTCGTCGTTGGGTGTGGGGCCCGAGATGATGGAGACGTAGCTGGTGAGGAGTTGCGCGGTGGCGCTCCTGGGGAGCGCGTCGAGGATCGGGACCACCGTCTCGAACTTTTCGACCAGCTTCTCGACGCCGACCAGCGCGACATGGATGCGGGGGAGGGTGGTAACCAGCCGGGCATTCCCCTCGTTGGTCACCAGCACGATGCTGCCGGTCTCGGCGACGGCAATGTTGGCGCCGGAGATGCCCATGTCGGCGGCCAGGAATTTTGGGCGCAGTTCGTTGCGGGCGACCTTGACCAGGCGCGGAATATCGGTGTCGAGACGCTCGTCGACTTCCTTGCTGAAGATCTCGGCGACCTCCTCCTTGGTCATGTGGATGGCGGGCATCACCATATGGGACGGGGTCTGCCCGGCAAGCTGGATGATCCATTCACCGAGGTCTGTCTCGGCAACGGAAATCCCCTGCTCCACCAGTGCCTTGTTCAGGTGGATCTCCTCGGTGGCCATCGACTTCGACTTCACCACGTTCTGCACGCCGTTGTCACGCGCCACCTGGAGTATGTACTGTTTCACCTCTTCCGGATCGCGGGTGCGGAACACCTTCGCCCCCAGGGCCTCGGCGCTCTTGCGGAAGGTCTCCGCCACCTCGTCAAGGTGGCAGGCGGCGGCCGACTTGGCCTCGGCGATGCGGCCGCGCAGCTCCTCGAAATCGATCCCCTCGTAGGCCTTGGTGCGGTTCACCTTGTAGGCTTCAGAAAACTTGCCGAGCGCGCCGGTGAGGTTGGCGTCGTTCAAAGCCCTGTTTATTGATGCCTTGAATTCACGTTTCATCGCTTCTCCCCTCCCAGCTCGTCGACGAACAGTATGATCAGCCGCTCCGGCCCGTGCACGCCGATGGTGAGGACGCGCTCGATGTCCGCGGTGCGACTGGGCCCGGTGATGAAGGCGATGTAGCGGCTGTTCGTGGGATTGATGCGGCTGAAGAGTGACGCCTTGTCCGGGACGATATTCGCCGAAGGTACCAGCGCGATGTGGATGCCGGTCAACGCGGAGGCGAGCCGCTGGTCCGCCGCCGCCTGGTCCTGCACGAGCGAGCCGGTGTCGGCCACGGCGAAGGACATGTCGCTGATGCCTACCTTGGCCTGTGCCGCGCGCTCCCTGGTCACCTCGAAGCCCAGACCGGCAACCCCCGCCAGCGTCTCCTGGCCCACCGTCTCCAGAAACGGGCCCTTGGCCCAAACAGCGTAGCTGCCGGGAGTTTCGGCAACCCCTTCCTGTTTTAAAAAGGAGAGGACGAATTCGACCGCGTCACTGCAGGTGCCGACCCGGTGCACTTCCGCCCCGACCCCGACTGCCCTGGCCTTGAATTGCTCGTACATGCTGTTCTTCCTCCATCGCTGTTGGCATTACCCGCCGCACCGCCCATCGCCTCATGAGAGCCAGTCGTTTGATCAGGGTAAAGCTGTTTTAAATTCCCCGGAACCCGTTCCATTTCTGTGTCATACGTTCGTTCGGTGAATCGGGTTCCAAGTATATGATGAAAAAGATATTACCATAAGGCCAAAATATCGTAGTCCAAAAACCCGCATGAGTAAAGCTATTTATATAGCGTATGCAAAATAACTTGACACTGTTATGAAAAGGTGGTTAATTGGCCTTACCAAAATGTATAACTTGGTTTGATTGCCCAGTTCTCCGCATGTCAGGCCGTGGGCGTCAGTTCGCAGCGGGCCGTTTCGAACCTATTCGATTTCATTGTAGATAGCCATCTTTTGCCGCCCATACCAGCATCACGAACCAAAGGAGAACTACAGTCATGCCATGGATTCAGAGCTACACCCCCGTTGCGGGAAGCCTCGCGATGTCCGCGCTGGTTGCCGCCATCCCCCTCGTCGTCATCTTCGTCTGTCTGGCCGTCTTCAAGATGAAGGCGCACAAGGCGGGCCCGCTGGCGGTTGCCTCCGCCATCGCCATCGCCATCTTCGTGTGGCAGATGCCGGCGAAACTCGCGGGTCTCGCCACCCTGCACGGCGCCGCCTTCGGCCTTTTCCCCGTCTTCTATATCGTGGTGACCACCATTCTCCTCTACAACATCACGGTCAAGGGGGGGCAGTTCGAGGTCATCCGTGCCTCGTTGGCCGGTCTCACCGGTGACCGCCGTCTGCAGGCCCTGCTGATCGCTTTCTGCTTCGGCGCCTTCATCGAGGGTGCGGCCGGCTTTGGCACCCCGGTGGCTATCGCCGGTGCCACGCTGGTCGGCCTCGGTTTCCGCCCCTTCTATGCGGCGGGAGTCTGTCTCATCGCCAACACCGCTCCGGTCGCCTTCGGCGCCATCGGTATCCCGGTTGTCGCCCTGGCGGGCGTCATGGGGTACGACGACGCCGGGCTCATGAAGCTCTCCACCATGGTGGGGCGCCAGCTTCCCTTCATCTCGGTGTTCATTCCGTTCTACGTCATCATGATCATGGTCGGCTGGAAAAAGACCATCGAGGTGCTCCCCGCCATCATCGTCTGCGGCGTGACCTTCGCCTTCGCGCAGTGGGGCACGGCGAGCTACCTCGGCCCTTACCTCCCCGACGTCACCGCCTCCCTTTTGACCCTGGCCGCCCTGGTCATCCTGCTCAAGTTCTGGCAGCCGGCGACGGTCTGGACCTTTGACCACGAGCCGGAGTTCAGCGGCAAGGAACGCCACGACTACACCGGCGCCGAGGTGTTCCGCGCCTGGGCTCCCTACCTGGTGCTCACCATCATGGTGCTGGTCTGGGGCATCCCGTCGGTCAAGACCTCTTTGGACAAGAGCAAGGTCGTCATTCCGGTCGCGGGGCTCGACAACGCCATCGTGAAGAAGGTTTCCAAGCCGGAGGACGGCATCAAGAAGGTCGCCGCGGTGAAAGCGGAAGCTGCCAAGCAGGCGGCGCTGCTCTCCCCGGCTGACCCCAAGCAGGCCGCCCTGGCCGTCGGCCTGACCGAGCTGCAGGCGCTCGAGGATAAGGTGCTGGTGGTGGAGCAGGCTCTCCCGGCCGGCAAACCGGTAGTTACAGCCGAGCGGCTCGCCGCCTACGACGCCGTCGACAAGAAGCAGAAAGACCTGCAAAAGGTCGAGAAGGAGCTGGTCGAGGCGAAAGCGGTGGACAAGGCGCAGTTCAAGGCGCTGGATAAAGCGGTCACCGACCAACTCCCGGCCAAGGTTGCCGCCAAGTTCACCTTCAACTTCATGTCCGCGGCAGGCACCGCCATCCTGATCGCGGCCATCATCTCGGCGCTCATCTGCGGCGTCGGCGTCGGCGCCTTCATCCAGGTGCTCGGCAAGACCCTGTACGACATGCGCTGGCCCGCGGTCACCGTCGCCTCCGTGGTCGGTCTCGCCTTCGTCATGAACGCCTCCGGCATGACCACCAGCATGGGTATCTCCTTCACCAAGGCCGGCGCCGCATTCCCGTTCCTCTCCCCGTTCCTCGGCATGCTGGGCGTGTTCCTCACCGGCTCGGATACCTCCAGTAACGTCCTCTTCGGCGGTCTGCAGAAGGTGACCGCCGAGCAGCTCGGCATGAACCCGCTCCTGACCGGCGCCGCCAATACCAGCGGCGGCGTCATGGGCAAGATGATCTCCCCGCAGTCCATCGCCGTCGCCTGTGCCGCCACTGGCCTCGTCGGCGAAGAGGGGAACCTGTTCCGCTTCACCCTGAAGCACGCCTTGTTCCTGACCACGGTCATGGGCATCATCGTCGCGCTGCAGGCCTACGTCTTTCCCTGGATGATTCCGTAGTAGCGTGACCCTTGAAGCGGCAGCCCGGGGGGGGATTCACCGGGCTGCCGACGACACCTCCAGAAGCGTCCCTTTTTTTTCAAGCGCACCTGCCCCTCCCCGAACCAGAGAGGAGGGCAGGGCAGAGCGGTGCAGGCTCATGGCAAGAAAGCTGTTCGACATCTGCTGGCAGATCGTGCTCCTGTGGCTGGTATTTCGCTGCGGCGTGTTGCTGGTCGGCGCGCTGCACCTCTCCCTGCCGGGCAATGTCGCCGGGATGCTGATCATGTTCGCTCTCCTTGCCAGCGGCATCGTGAAGCCTGTTCTTATCGAGACCGGCAGCGGGTTCCTGCTCAAGCACTTCGCCTTCTTCTTCATCCCGATCTCGGTCGGGCTCATCTCCTTCGGCGGTCTGATGCGGCAAAGCGGGCTGGAACTGCTGGTAATTCTCTTCGCTAGCGCCGTGGTCGGTGTCGCGGTCACCGGAGCCACGGTGCAACTGCTGCAGCAAAGGAGGGAGCGGTGAGCGGCGTCCTCTTGTTCACCTTCTTCGTCGTCCTTACCGTGACCAGCTACCTGGCGACCCGCAAGCTCTTCATCACCTACCGGCACCCGCTTTTGAACCCGGTTTTCCTGAGCACGGTGGCCATCATAGCGGTGCTCAAGGGCACCGGCCTGGGGCTCGACGACTACCGCCCCGCCACGGAGGTCATGACCTACCTGCTCGGCCCGGCCACCGTGGCGCTGGCGCTGCCGCTGTACCACAACCGGAAGGTGCTGGCAGCGCACCTGCTGCCGGTACTGGTCGGGGTGATGGCTGGTTCGCTGGCCACCATGGCGGCCGCCCTCGCGGCGGGTCGTCTCTTGAAGATCGACCCCCTCGTGCTCATCTCCCTGGGCCCCAAGTCGGTCACCGTGCCGATCGCGGTGGAGATCTCCCGGCTTGCCGGCGGGGACGCGAGCCTGACCGCCGCCTTCGTGGTCGCCACCGGCATGATCGGGTCCATCATGGGGCCGTCGCTGCTCTCCCTGTGCCGGGTGCGCAGCCAGGTTGCCCGCGGACTGGCCCTGGGGACCGTCTCGCACGGGCAGGGGACCGCGGTGGCGCTTCTGGAGAGCGAGACCGCCGGCGCCATGGGCGGGGTGGCCATGGCCATCGCCGCCGTTTTCACCGCACTGGCAGCACCGTACTATCTGCCCCTGTTCCTGCAGTAGCGGCACAGTGGCCACGGACCATTCACTTAGCCAAGAAAGGAACTATTCGTCATGGAAACGAGCTTCATAAAAGCGCTCTCGGAGATAGTGGGGGAGCAACATACCCTTTCCGACCCTGAATCACTCGCCTGCTACGGCTACGACTCGACCCCCGAACTGCAAAGCCGCCCGGGCGCGGTTGTCCTCCCCGGAACAGCCGAGGAAATATCAAAGGTGCTGGCGCTGTGCAACGGCGCCGGCGTGCGCGTCACTCCGCGCGGCTCCGGCACCAACCTCTCCGGCGGGTCGATCTCGTTCGACGCGGGCGTCGTGCTGCAGACCAGCAGGATGAACCGGATTCTCGAGATCGACGAAGAGAACCTGACCGCGACGGTGGAGACCGGTGTGATCACCTCGACGTTGCATCGCGAGGTGGAGGCGAAGGGGCTTTTCTATCCCCCCGACCCCGGCAGCATGAACATCTCCACCATGGGGGGGAACGTCGCCGAGAACTCCGGCGGTCTCAGGGGCCTCAAGTACGGGGTCACCGACGATTACGTCATGGGGCTGAAGACCATCCTGGCCGATGGCGAGGTGCTGAAGACCGGCGGCAAGGTGGTCAAGGACGTGGCGGGCTACAACCTGAACCAGCTCCTCGTTTCCTCGGAAGGGACCCTCGGCATCTTCACCGAGGTCACCGTTAAGCTCATCCCCAAGCCGCAGGCGAAGAAGACCATGCTGGTTCATTTCCCGCAGTTGGAGCAGGCCGCGCTCACCGTGTCCCACATCATCGCGGCGCGCATCATCCCGGCGACGCTTGAGTTCCTGGACCGCACCACCATCAAGTGTGTGGAGGACTACGCCCACGTCGGGCTGCCGTTGGACGTGGACGCCGTGCTCCTCATCGAGGTGGACGGGCATCCCGCCCAGGTCGAGGAGGACGCCGCCGGCATCCGTGACATCTGCGAGCGGCACCACTGCTCCTTCTTCCAGACCGCGGCCAGTCCCGAGGAGGCCTTGAAGCTCGCCACCGCACGCCGTGTGGCGCTCTCCGCCCTGGCCCGGGTCCGTCCCACCACCATCCTCGAAGATGCCACCGTACCGAGGAGCTGCATCGCTCCCATGGTGAAGCTGATCCAGGACACCGCCAAGAAGTACGACCTGCTAATTGGGACCTTCGGCCACGCCGGGGACGGCAACCTGCACCCCACCTGTCTCACCGACGAGAGGAACCCCGACGAGATCAGGAGGGCGCACCTGGCCTTTGGCGAGATCTTCGAGGCGACCATCGCCATGGGGGGGACCATCACCGGCGAGCACGGTGTCGGTGTGGCCAAGAAAAAGTACCTTCCCAAACTGGTGGGTGAGTCGGGTCTGCGCGTCATGCGCGGCATCAAGGGCGCCTTTGACCCCAGGGGCATCCTGAACCCCGGGAAGATTTTCTAGGCCCGCCGAACCGCGGACTCAGCAGGATCTGTCAGATCAGTCCGACCGATCAGAAAAAGAAAGAGGCCATCATGGATTACGTCAAACTCATCAACTGCATGCGCTGCGGCATGTGCCTGCCGCACTGCCCGACCTACAAGGAGTCCTTCCTGGAGACCGCCTCGCCGCGCGGCCGCGTGGCGCTGGTGCGCAAGTTCCAGGAGGGGGAACTGGTGGAGAGCGAGAAGTTTCTGGAATACGTCTCCCTCTGCCTGGATTGCCAGGCCTGCGCCTCCGCCTGCCCCTGCGGCGTCAACGCGGGGGAACTGGTGGCCGAATTCCGCTGCGAAAGAAAGCAGGAACAGGGGCTCTCCACCATGGAGGACCTGATTCTCAGGAAGCTGGTTCCGCACCCGGACCGCCTGGAGGCGGCCACGGCGCCGCTGAGGCTCTACCAGCGCACGGGCCTGCAGAAGGTGGTGCGCTCGCTCGGGCTTTTGAAGGTGTTCCCCGCGGCGCTGGGGAGGATGGAGGGGCTGCTGCCGAAGCTTCCCGACGCCCCGCTGCGTCAGACCATCAGCGAGGTGACCCCCGCGGTCGGCGAGCAGAAGGGGACGGTGGGCTTTTTCCTCGGGTGCGTCATGAGCCTCATCTTCAGCGAGGCGAGCCTCGCCACCGTCGAGCTCCTCTCCGCCCTGGGCTACAAGGTGGTCACCCCCAAGGACCAGAAATGCTGCGGCGCGCCGAACATGCTCGGGCATGACATCGACGGCCTCAAGGAGGCGGCGCGCTTCAACACCGACCTGTTTCAGTCCCAGGAGCTCGACTTCGTGGTCACCGACTGCGGCGGCTGCGGCGCCGAATTGAAGAAGTACGGCCATCATCTGGACGGCGAGACAGCCGCCACCGCCTTCAGCACCAAGGTGCGGGACATCTCCGAGATACTGGCAACCGAGGCCGCGACCTTGAAAAACAAACTGAAGCCCCTGCCGCTCAAGGTGACCTACCACGACCCGTGCCACATCGCCCACTGCCAGGGGATCCGCAGCCAGCCCCGCGCCCTGATCAACCTGATCCCCGGCATCGACTTCCGCGAGCTCCCCGAGGCGGACGCCTGCTGCGGGTCGGCCGGCACCTACAACATCGAGAAACCGGAGATGTCGGACCGGGTGCTCTCGCGCAAGGTGCAGAACGTCCAGAAGAGCGGGGCCGATTACCTGGTCACCAGCAACCCCGGCTGCCTGTTGCAGTTGAAAAAGGCGCTTACCGAGGCCACACCGCCGGTCAAGGTGATCCACCTGACCGAGCTGCTGCAGATGAGTCTCAATGCGTGAACCGAAGCGGCGCGGCAGGTCGAAACGGAATTGACGTGTGCGTCAAATTGACGCGGTTGGCGCGGCCAGACCCTAAAAATTTTGTTGCTTTAGCCACTCTAATGTAGTATCGGTGCCTTCATGAAATTTACGCCGATTAAACCGAAAAAGGTATCGACGCAGATCGCCGAACAGATCCGCAGCTCGATTTTGGCGGGCGAATTCAACCCGGGGGAGAAGCTCCCCCCTGAGCGCGAACTGGCCGAGCTGTTCGGCGTTTCCCGCCCGTCGGTGCGCGAGGCGCTCAACATTCTCACCTCGTCGGGACTGGTCGAAACCTACCAGGGGGGAGGGACGCTGGTCCGTTCCCTGGTTGAGAACTCGGCCGCCATGCCGCTCACCGAGCTGATCCGCATCGACGGCGACCGCGCCCTCGATGTAATCGAGGTGCGCAAGGGGATGGAGTCCTGGACCGCCTGGTACGCGGCGACCCGGGCGCTCCCCGAGGATATCCGGCGCCTCGAGGCCGTCATCGAGGGTATGAGGAAGAACCTCGATGAGCTCCAGCACTCCGAGGACTTCGACGCCCACTTCCACATGCTGGTGGCCCGAGCCACCCACAACGTGGTCTGGTCGCACATGATGCAGAGCATCTTCGAGGCGATGCAGGAATTCCAGCGCGACGTCTGGCGCGCCGTCTACCTCACCGAGGAGGACCAGCGGCTCCTGTACAACCACCACCTGAAGATCTACGAGATGATCCGGGACCGCAACGCCGACGGCGCCCGCGACGCCATGCTGGAGCACCTTGATTTCGCTCAGAAGCGCTGCTCCGCCTACGTCTCCATGCGCGGATCGGAATAGAACTCCAGCCCTGGAACCCAAGGCCCGGTAGAGCACTCTGCCGGGCCTTTTTTGCCTCCGTCGTCCGCGCCGGCCGCACCGGCCGCGGCGGGCGGGGCTCCGCCCGATCCCCGCGCGGGGGTGCTTTTTGGTTGAAGCAAAAATTGTTTTTGGTTATAGTTACGCGATTTAGTTCCCTGCAGATAAAACCAAGGAGGGTTTACATGATAGATTTTCTGGGCGATTGGAAGAGAACCAGTTATTGCGGCGAGTTGCGGGCCGAGCACATCGGTCAGGACGTGGTCCTGATGGGATGGGTAGCCAAGCGGCGCGACCACGGCGGGCTCATCTTCGTTGACCTGCGCGACAGGGACGGCGTCGCCCAGGTGGTCTTCGACCCGGAAAGAAACGCCGAGGCGCACGCCAAGGCCGAGACCGCCAGGAACGAGTTCGTGCTCGCCATCAAGGGTACCGTGGCGGCGCGTCCGGAAGGGACCGTGAACCCGAAGATGAAGACCGGCGAGGTCGAGGTGCTGGTCAAGGAGTGCAAGCTCCTGAACCCCTCCAAGGCGCTCCCCTTCACCCTGGACGGTTTCGTCGACGTCAACGAGAACATCCGCCTCAAGTACCGCTACCTCGACCTCAGGACCGGGCAGCTGCAGCAGAACCTGATCCTGCGCTCCAAGGTGGCCCAGCTCACCCGCTCCTACCTGACCGACAACGGGTTCCTGGAGCTGGAGACCCCGTTCCTCACCAAGTCCACCCCCGAGGGCGCCCGCGACTTCCTGGTTCCCTCGCGCATCAACAAGGGTGAGTTCTACGCCCTGCCGCAGTCCCCGCAGCTCTTCAAGCAGATCCTCATGGTTTCCGGCTTCGACCGCTACTTCCAGATCGTGCGCTGCTTCCGCGACGAGGACCTGCGCGCCGACCGCCAGCCCGAGTTCACCCAGATCGACTGCGAGATGTCCTTCATCGACCGCGAAGACATCATCACCGTCATGGAAGGGCTCATGGCCCGCATCTTCTCCGAGGCGCGCGGCGTCAAGGTCGAGCTCCCGATCCAGAGGATGACCTACCAGGAGGCGATCCGCCGCTTCGGCGTGGACAACCCGGACCTGCGCTTCGGCCTCGAGCTGGTCGAGCTCTCCGACATCGTCAAGGAGTCCGGCTTCAAGGTGTTCGCCGACGTGGTCAAGGGTGGCGGCATCGTCAAGGGTATCAACGTGAAGGGCGCCGGCGCCATGAGCCGCAAGGAGATCGACGACCTCACCGAGTTCGCCAAGATCTACGGCGCCAAGGGCCTCGCCTACGTGAAGATGACCGCGGAAGGGTGGCAGTCCCCGATCGCCAAGTTCTTCACCCCGGAAGAGATCGCCACCATGGATAAGGCCTTCGACGCCAAGGAAGGGGACCTGCTCCTGTTCGTGGCCGACAAGCCCAAGGTGGTCAATGACTCCCTCGGCAAGCTCAGGAACCACCTGGCCGCCAAGATGGGGCTCACCGACCCGAACGTGTTCCGCTTCGTCTGGATCACCGACTTCCCGCTGCTCGAGTGGGACGAGGAGGAGAAGCGCTGGGCCGCCGTGCACCACCCGTTCACCGCGCCCATGGACGAGGACCTGCAGTACGTGGAGAGCGACCCCGGCCGCTGCCGCGCCAAGGCCTACGACCTGGTCCTGAACGGTAACGAGATCGGCGGCGGCTCCATCAGGATCCACCAGGAAGAGGTGCAGTCCCTCATGTTCAAGATGCTGGGGCTTTCCGAGGAAAGCGCGCGCGGCAAGTTCGGCTTCCTCCTCGACGCCCTCGAGTACGGCACCCCGCCGCACGGCGGCATCGCCTTCGGTCTGGACCGCCTCATGATGCTGATCACCGGTTCCGACTCCATCCGCGACGTCATCGCCTTCCCGAAAACCCAGAAAGGGGCCTGCCTCATGTCCGAGGCCCCCTCGGGCGTCGACACGCTGCAGCTGCGCGACCTGGGTATCCGTCTCGCCGCAAAACAGTAGGGGAGTCCGCTCTTTTGAGGCTTCTCGCCCGTTTCATTACCTTGCTGCTCCTCGTAACCGCGGCGGCCTGCGCAACGCAGCCGCCGCGGTTTCGCGATGAGGCCGCCGCCAAGCTGGACCAGCTCAAACTCGAAGGGGGAGAGCGGCTGCGCCCGGCCGAGTACGCGAGCGTGCTGCAGGCGTTCCTCAAGGGGGACGCCTACCTGATGGAGAGCGAGCAGGAGGAGGCCGACCGCTACTTTCAGCTCACGGTGCTGAAGGGGGAACTCCTCGAGCAGGAGGTCGCCGCCGAAAAGGCGCGGCGGCTCGCCGAGGCTGCGCGTCTGGCCGAGGAGCGTCGCCGGGCCGAGCTGGAGCGGCTGGCTCGACTGGAGGAGGAACGCCTGGCCAAGGCGCAGGCCGCCGAGAAGGCGCAGCGCGAAGCCGCCGAGGCGGAACGGCGCAAGGCCCGGCCGGTGGTGAAGGAGCCCGTGCAGGTCGCCTCCTGGACCGTCCGTCGTGGCGAGTCTCTGCCGCTGATCGCCTCCCGTTCCGAGGTCTACGGGGACCGCAACCTCTGGCCCCTGATCTACCGGGCCAACCGGGACCAGATCCGCGATCCCAAGCACATCTGGCCGGGCCAGGTGCTGCGCGTTCCCAGGAACGCCGGGCGCGACGATTTCGCCGAGGCCCGCCGCTACGCCCAGGACCACCCGCTGCACTGACGCCTGTCCGTTCCGTTAGACAGTATTTTTGAACGGTATTTTGTCGAGACGGCGTCCCGGCCTCGATTCCTTGCGGGGCAGGGGGAGGGGCTCTTCCCGGGGCACCACCCACCCCCCCCGGCGTCCCGGCGCCCACCTCCGTTTTTCCCGTATGATTTTGCACCGCTGCGCGTTTTAGCGTGGTTTTTTCCCGCTTGCTGCCGGCTTTCTCCCCGCCGGCGCCCCGTTGCCCACCGCTTCCTCCCTCATTTGAATCCTCACCATATTCACCCAGATTTTCCCTTGACAGTGAAAAACGTTTTGTATACTGTATACAAAATTTGAAATCCCAGCTTATCCTGCTAACATCCCATAATCCTTTATATATTTCGAGAGTCGCCGCAATGGCCCCTCGCGGGGGGTAGGCGGCAGGTTGTTGACGGGCTCCCGCAGGCTAATAAAACACCATGTCGGGCGATGGCGGCGTAGCCATTCCCATCATTTTGTATTCGTGCTTCGTATAAAACCCAAGGAGAGATCATGACAACACAGACTAAGATCGTTTGGACCAAGATCGACGAGGCCCCCGCACTGGCAACCTACTCCCTGCTCCCCATCGTCAACGCCTTCACCAAGGCGGCCGGCGTCGAGGTAGAGACCAGGGACATCTCCCTGGCTGGCAGGATCATCGCGAACTTCCCGGAGAACCTGACCCCGGAGCAGAGGATCGCCGACGAACTGGCCTACCTGGGTGAGCTGACCCAGAAGCTGGAAGCCAACATCATCAAGCTCCCCAACGTCTCCGCCTCCATCCCGCAGTTGAAAGCGGCCATCGCCGAGCTGCAGAGCCAGGGGTACAACATCCCCAACTACCCGGAAGAGCCCAAAACCGACGAGGAGAAGGCCCTGGCAGCCCGTTTCGCCAAGGTGCTCGGTTCCGCCGTCAACCCGGTTCTCAGGGAAGGCAACTCCGACCGCCGCGTCGCCAAGGCCGTCAAGGAATACGCCAAGAAGCACCCGCACAAGATGGGCGCCTGGTCCTCCGATTCCAAGAGCCACGTCTCCAACATGAGCGCTGGCGACTTCTATCACTCCGAGAAGTCGGTGACCCTGAAAGAGGCCACCACCGCCAAGATCGAGTTCGTGGACAACCTCGGCAACGTCACCGTGCTCAAGGAGAAGCTTCCGCTGCAGGCTGGCGAGGTGCTGGACGGCTCCTTCATGAACGTCCGTGCTCTCAGGAAGTTCATCCAGGAGCAGATCGACGACGCCAAGGCCAAGGGGATCCTCTTCTCCGTGCACCTGAAGGCCACCATGATGAAGATCTCCGACCCGGTCATCTTCGGCCACTTCGTCTCCGTCTACTTCAAGGACGTCTTCGAGAAGCACGAGGCGACCTTCAAGGAAATCGGCGTCAACGCCGACCTGGGCCTTGGCGACCTCTACAAGAAACTCGAGAAACTCCCGGCCGCCAAGAAGGCCGAGATCGAGGCCGACATCCAGGCCACCTACGCCAAGCAGCCGCCGCTGGCCATGGTCGATTCCGACAAAGGGATCACCAACCTGCACGCCTCCAACGACATCATCATCGACGCCTCCATGCCGGTCGTGATCCGCGACTCCGGCAAGATGTGGGGCCCGGACGGCAAGCTCGCCGACGTGAAGTGCACCATCCCGGACACCAGCTACTCCGAGTGGTACCAGGAGTGCATCGATTTCTGCAAGAAGAACGGCCAGTTCGACCCGACCACCATGGGCGCCACCTCCAACGTCGGCCTCATGGCACAGAAGGCCGAGGAGTACGGCTCCCACGACAAGACCTTCGTTGCACCGCTCAACGGCACCATGCGTGTTGTTGACGCTTCCGGCGAAGTGCTGATCCAGCATCAGGTCGAGCAGGGCGACATCTGGCGCGGCTGCCAGGCGAAGGATCTCCCGATCCGCGACTGGGTCAAGCTTGCCGTTAGCCGCGCCCGCGCAACCGGCGCACCGGCCGTGTTCTGGCTCGACAAGAACCGCGCCCACGACGCACAGATGATCGAGAAGGTGAACACCTACCTCAAGGACCACGACACCACCGGGCTTGAGCTGCACATCATGTCCCCGGTCGAGGCGATGAAGTTCACTCTCCCCAGGGCCAAGGCAGGCAAGGACACCATCACCGTCACCGGCAATGCCCTCAGGGATTACCTCACCGACCTGTTCCCGATCCTCGAGCTCGGCACCTCCGCGAAGATGCTCTCCATCGTTCCGCTTCTGGCGGGCGGCGGCCTCTTCGAGACCGGTGCGGGCGGCTCCGCTCCGAAGCACGTGCAGCAGTTCCAGCAGGAAGGGTACCTGCGCTGGGATTCCCTGGGCGAGTTCCTGGCCCTGGCCGTTTCCCTCGAGCACCTGGCAGCAACCTTCAAGAACGAGAAGGCTGCGCTCCTCGCCGAGACCCTCGACGTCGCCAACACCAAGTTCCTGGATCAGAACAAGAACCCGGCACGTAAGGTCGGCCAGATCGACAACCGTGGCAGCCACTTCTACCTGGCCATGTACTGGGCCGAGGCCATTGCCGCCCAGACCAAGGACACCGACCTCGCCGCCAAGTTCGCCAAGGTCGCCAAGGCGCTGCAGGACAACGAAGAGAAGATCAACGCCGAGCTTATCGGCGCCCAGGGCAAGCCGGTCGACATGGGCGGCTACTACCACCCGGACGATGCTAAGACCGAAGCGGCCATGCGTCCGAGCGCAACCCTGAACGCCATCATTGACTCTATCGTCTAAGAAGCGTAAACAGTAGTTTTCCGTGTACGACAGACATCACATTTAATTAACGGAGGAACAAAACATGGCACGTAAGAAAATCGCACTTATCGGTGGTGGTCAGATTGGCGGCGTACTTGCTCAGCTTGCAGCTCTGCGCGAACTGGGTGACGTGGTAATGTTCGACATCGTGGAAGGCCTGCCGCAGGGTAAAATGCTGGACATCGCCGAGGTTGGCTCGGTAGACGGCTTCGACTGCTGCCTGAAAGGGACCAACAGCTACGAGGACATCCAGGGCGCCGACGTGGTCATCGTTACCGCAGGTCTGCCGCGCAAACCGGGCATGAGCCGTGACGACCTGATCGAGGTTAACTCCAAGATCATGACCTCCGTCGCGGAAGGGATCAAAGCCCACGCACCGAATTCCTTCGTCATCGTCATCTCCAACCCGCTCGACGCGATGGTGACCCTGTGCCAGAAGATCACCGGCTTCCCCTACAACCGCGTCATCGGTCAGGCCGGCGTCCTCGACTCCGCACGCTTCAAAACCTTCATCGCTTGGGAGCTGGGTGTTTCCGTGAAGGACGTGAACGCGATGACCCTGGGCGGCCACGGCGACGACATGGTGCCGCTGGTGCGCTACGCCTCCGTGAACGGCATCCCGGTCATGGAACTGCTCGAGAAGAAATACAAGGACAAGGCCAAGGCCAAGGAAGTCATGGACGCCATGGTAAAGAGGACCCGCGGTGCAGGCGGCGAGGTTGTCGCACTGCTCAAAACCGGTTCCGCATTCTACTCCCCGGCTTCCTCCGCCATCTGCATGGCTGAGTCCATCCTCAAGGACCAGAAGCGCGTTCTGCCGACCTGCGCATACCTCAACGGCGAGTTCGGCGTGAAAGGCTTCTACGTCGGCGTTCCCTGCGTCCTGGGTGAGAACGGTGTCGAGGCGATCCTCGAGTTCGAACTGGATGCCGAAGAGCAGGCCATGATGGACAAGTCGGTTGCCGCCGTCAAGGAACTCGTTGGTTCCATGAAGTAACAGGCAGCTTACGTGGTACTACCAGGGGGTAGGGAGGTTTCCCCTCTCTACCCCCTTTTTACAAAAACATACCGTTTGGGCCAAAATCCGAGCACTTGCATTTTGTAAACACTATGTGTTATAACCCCACAATTTGCACAGCCTGCGAGGGCAATTTGTCAAAGGAGCTACGTTGATGGAGAAAACACCGGCGAACATCGAGATCATCGAGAAGTACTGCAAGGGGTGCCACATCTGTGTGGAATTCTGCCCCACCAAGGTCTTGGAAATGAAGGGCTTTGTGGCAAGCGTCAAGAACCTTGAGGCCTGCATCAAGTGCATGCAGTGCGAGCTGAGATGCCCTGATTTTGCAATCAAAGTATCGTAAACAATCTTAGGAGGTATGAAAGTGGCTAAAAAAGTTGCATTCCTTCAGGGGAACGAAGCTGCCGCACAGGGGGCACTCTACGCCGGGTGCACGTTCTTCGGCGGTTATCCGATTACACCCTCTACCGAGGTGGCAGAGGTTATGTCTGTCGAGCTTCCGAAGATCGGCGGTAAATTCATCCAGATGGAAGACGAGATCGGTGCCATGGCTTCCGTCATCGGCGCTTCCTTGACCGGCGCGAAAGTACTGACCGCGACCTCCGGCCCGGGCCTCTCCCTCAAGCAGGAGCTGATCGGCTACGCTTGCATCGCCGAGACCCCGTGCGTCATCGTCAACGTAATGAGGGGCGGCCCCTCCACCGGTATGCCGACCGGCCCTTCCCAGTCCGACGTCATGTGCGCCAAGTGGGGCACCCACGGTGACCACCCGGCCATCTGCCTGACCCCGGCCTCCGTGCAGGAGCTGTTCGAAGAAACCGTGCGCGCCTTCAACCTGGCCGAGAAATACCGCACCCCGGTCATGGTCATGCCGGACGAGATCGTGGCCCACATGCGTGAGCGCATCGTGTTCCCTGAGCCGGGCGAGCTGGAAGTCATCAACAGGACCGCTCCGAGCGTCGCGCCTGCCGAGTACAAGCCGTACGACACCAGTTTCGGCGACGTGCCGCCGCTGGCTGCTTTCGGTAGCGACTACCGCTTCCACGTGACCGGCCTCAACAAGGGCCAGGACGGCTTCCCGACCACCAAGGCTGCCTGGGTTCAGGCCGAGGAAGAGCGCCAGGTGCGCAAGGTCGAGGCCAACGTCGACGACATCGTCCAGTTCGAAGAGTACGAACTTGCCGACGCCGAAGTGGCCATCGTCGCCTACGGCTCCACCTCCCGCTCCGCCCGTTTCGCAGTGAACGAGGCCAGGAAGCAGGGGATCAAGGCCGGCCTCTTCAGGATCAAGACCTTCTGGCCGTTCCCGGAGAAGCAGATCGCCGCTCTCGCCGGCAAGGTGAAGGCGTTCATCACTCCGGAGATGAACCTCGGCATGTGCACCGGCGAAGTGAAGCGCTGCGCTGAAGGCAAGGCGGCGGTCCACGGCATCTTCCGCGTTGACGGCGAGCCGATCAACCCGGGGCAGATCCTCGAAAAGATCAAGGAGGTTAAGTAACATGTCTTTTGATTACGATAAGTACATCCGTCCCGGCAAGCTGCCGCACATCTGGTGCCCGGGCTGCGGTCACGGCATTGTCATGAAAGGCCTGATCCGCGCGATCGACACCCTTGGTCTTCAGAAGAACAACACCGCCATCGTTTCCGGCATCGGCTGCGCATCGCGTCTTCCCGGCTACATGGACTTCTGCACCCTGCACACCGCGCATGGCCGCGCCGCCGCTTTCGCAACCGGCGTCAAGATGGCCAAGCCGGAGATGAACGTCATCCTGGTGGGCGGCGACGGCGACGGTACCGCGATCGGCGGCAACCACTTCATCCACGCCTGCCGTCGTAACATCGACATGACCTACATCATCATGAACAACAACATCTACGGGATGACCGGCGGCCAGTTCTCCCCCTGCACCCCGACCGGTGCCAAGGCGTCCACCACCGTGTACGGCAACCCGGACCCGGCATTCGACGTCGCCAAACTCGCCATCGGCGCAGGCGCCACCTTCGTCGCTCGCGGCACCGCGTACCACGCGACCCAGATCGACAAGCTGATCGCGGAGGCCATCCAGCACAAGGGCTTCTCCGTCGTCGAGATCCTGGACGACTGCCCGACCACCTACGGTCGCCGCAACAAGTTCAAGTCGGTCATCGAGATGATGAACCGTCTGAAGGACATCGCCGTTCCGGTCAAGGCCGCCGAGAAGATGACTGCCGAGCAGCTCGAAGGCAAGATCCTCACCGGCGTTCTGTACAAGGAAGAGCGTCCGAACTACACCGATGAATACGCGAAGGTCATTGAGCGCGCCAAGAAATAACAAAGGAGGAGAACCTCAGATGTCTCAGAGATATGAAATCAGATTTTCCGGGGCTGGTGGGCAGGGTCTCATCCTCGCCGGCGTCATCATGGCAGAAGCCGCTTCCATCTACGACGGCAAGCAGGCAGTTCAGTCCCAGAGCTACGGCCCCGAGGCAAGGGGTGGTGCATCCAAGTCGGAGGTCATCGTTTCCGACACCATGATCGACTACCCGAAGGCCACCGTGGTCGACGCGCTGCTCGCCCTGACCCAGGAAGCAGCCGACAAGTACTCCCACGACCTGAAGGAAGGGGGCGTGCTGTTGATCGACTCCGACCTGGTGAAGAACGTCCCTAAAGGGAACTTCAACACCGTTGCCTTCCCGATCATCAACACCGCCAAGAACGAAGTCGGCCGTGAGATCGTGGCCAACATCGTGGCGCTGGGCGCCATGGTGGCACTGACCGGTGTGGTCACCAAGGAAGGCGCCGAGAAGGCAGTCCTGGCCCGCGTGCCGGAGGCTTTCATGGAGCTGAACAAGAAGGCGTTCCAGATGGGCTACGAGAAGGCCATGGCAGCACGCGCCTAATCGTCCTGACTTCCAGTCACACAGGAAAGGCCCGGCCTCACAGCCGGGCCTTTTTTTATTCAAAAACCAAACACCAAATGCCTTAACGCAAAGGCGCGGAGCCGCAAAGGCGCAAAGGGAAAAGCGGTACTACAGGAACTTGAAACGGCCGTGTCTGCTTTAAACACCTTTGCTCTTAGCGTCTTAGCGCCTTGGCGACTTTGCGTTAAGAAGTTAAAAACCTCGAAATTTAACGCAAAGGCGCAGAGCCGCAAAGGTGCAAAGCAAAAGAAAATCTTAGTGCTTGGTACTCTTTGCGGCTTGGCGACTTTGCGTTAAGTTTTATAGGTGTTGAACTTTCGATGCCATCAGCTATAAAGATGTGGCCAGTGATAACCTCGGCCCTAAAGGAAGAAAGCATGCCCCAGGAACTGTGCCACCTGGCCCTCAGACAGACTCTGGATCTCATCGGGCTGACCGACGAGGCGCTGAAGGATCTGACTCGCCGCAAGTTCAACAGTGACGAACTGTACCACGAAGTGCTCGGGAAACTGCTCGGCGGTAACGGCCGCCGCGGCCCCCGCGGCATACTTATAGCCAACGAAGGACCGGGGGCGGTCTGCTGCAACGGCCGCGTCTTCCACTTGCAGCACGGCGAACTCCTGGAGCGCTCCGACCAGATCACCATCGAACCCGGATCCACCTACGCGAGCAGTCTGCTCATGGTCGAAGGGGGGAGCGAGGCGGTGGCGCTCAACTGGTCCGATAGCTGCGCCAGTATCGAGGAGTTCCAGACCTTCTTCCACCCCCAGGTTGTGGCGGCCATGGGGGAGCCCATCGTCAACTTCGTGAGCTGCCGGATCAGCGGCGACGTCCGCGGCGTGATTGAAGCCTTCAACTACGCCGGCCATGTGACCGAGTACGACGCCGACGTACTGAGAAGCGCCGCCGTCATGATCGGTTCCCTGCTCACCGTCTCCAACGGCATGCGCGAGACCGAGCACGCCTTCCACTACACCATCCATGCCCTGGCCCGCGCCTGCGAGGCCGCCGAACCGGACACCGGGCGCCACATCGTTCGGGTAAACCGCTACGCCGGGGCACTTGCCGCCAACATGGGGTTCAACACCGAGTTCGTGGAGGACATGTCCCTGTCCGCGCAGATGCACGACGTCGGCAAGATCCGCATTCCGACCGAGATCCTGCTCAAAGAGGGGCGGCTCACCCCGAGGGAGATGAAGCTGGTGCGCCAGCATCCCGCATACGGTTCCGAGATCATCGGGGATTCCCCAAGGCTCAGGATCGCGCGCGAGATCGCCATCTCCCATCACGAGAACTGGGACGGCACCGGCTACCCGAAGCGGCTCAATGGAGAGAGGATCCCGATCTCGGGGCGCATCGTCAAGGTGGCCGACGTCTACGATGCGCTGCGCTCCCGGCGCAGCTACAAGGGAGCCATGAGCCACCAGGAAACGCTGGACGTTTTCAGAAACGGTGACGACCGCATCAATCCTGCCGCCCATTTCGACCCCGAAGTCCTGGCGGCGTTCTTCAGGATCGAGCACATGTTCGAGATGATCTACGACAGCTCTGTTCCGAAGCTCGGCTTAGACCGGGTCATCAAGATCACGAAGAATAAAGAGCAGGAGCAGAGGTAGAGGTAGAGGTAGAGGTAGAGGTAGAGGTAGAGGTAGAGGTAGAGGTAGAGGCCGATGACGAGGGGACGAACCCCAGCGGGATAGTAGCAAAGTACGTCCCCTCGCCCTCTGAGAGAGGGGCAGGGTGAGGGCGGGTTTAAGCGCCTACAAGCTTTCTGAACTCCGCCACCCTATGCTGCATGATAATCTGCTGTAGCTTCTCGGGTGGCACCTCTTTGTTGTCCAGCAGTGCCGGATCGATCCCCAACTGGGCCGCGTTCATCCGCGCCACCTCCAGCGCCACATCCCATCCCGGCATGGTGGCATGAAAGTCCGCCGCCACCTGCAACGGCAGGAAATCCTGAATCCCTCCCTTGATGGCATCGAGCGCCAGCCTCACCTTGGTCGAATCCCGTAGTTCCTCCCACCGATTGGCGCTGTTGTGCAGCTTGTTGGTTGCCTGCAGCGCGCGCTGCAGCGCGACCGGCAGACGTAGCCTTTTGCAGAAGGCGGGCACCTGCTGGGAACCCAGCGCGTCGTGGCCGTGATGCTTGGGGTGGAGCTCCGGTGGCGTGTACAGCTTGCCCAAGTCGTGGAAGAGGGCGCAGAAGCGGGCGGTCGTGTCGGGCGTCAGTTGCGTCATCCGCTCTAATACCTGCAGCGAGTGGGTGAGCAGGTCCCCCTCCGGGTGGTGCTGGGGCGGTCCCGCCGTGATCTGCGCCATGTTGAAGATCTCGGGGAGAAAGTTGCTGCCGATGCCGAACTCCACCATGCGGCGGAAAAAGCGGGACGGGTCCGCCTTGGCCATCGCCTTCAGCATCTCCTGGGAAAACCGCTCCACCGGGATCCGCTGCAGCTCCTCAGACCACTCCCGGGTTTTCAGGATCGCTTCTGCCTCCCCATCCAGGCGCCATCCTTCGCACTCGAAGCGGAAGGCGCGCAGGATGCGCAAGGGATCATCGGTCAGGCTTGTGGGGCTGCAGCAGCGCAGGACGCGCGGCTTAAGGTCGGTTTGACCGTGAAGGGGATCGACGAGCTGGCCGTCCAGTGACATGGCCATGGCGTTCACCGTGAAGTCGCGCCGGGACAGGTCGTCGGGGAGCGCGTCCAGCGCGGGGAGCCATGTTACCTCGATCTTGCCGAAGGGTTCTTTAAACCTGAAGTAGATGTTCGGGGTGCTTTTGGATTCCACCAGGCGAAAGCCAAGGGTGGTGAGTTCAGAAACGGGAACGGCAGCGGCCAGGTCCACGTCCTGGCACTCGACCCCGAGCAAGACGTCCCTCACCATCCCCCCCACCATGAAGATGGACGGGTGGAGGTGCTCCGGGAAAAACCCTTTCAACGCCGCGATCAGTTGGTCCATTGATACCCTCGAAAGACCTCAACGCAAAGGCGCCAAGGCGCAGGGGCGCGAAGAATACCTACAGAACCGCTTTGCTTATCTTTGCGCCTTTGCGGCTCTGCGTCTTTGCGTTAAAGCCTTTGAAAAAGAAAGGCTTCGAGAAAATCCCAAAGCCTATCTTGTCCTTTGCGCCTTTGCGGCTTTGCGCGAGCTTGATTCAGCCTTTAGGCTTTTTCCAGCAGCGCCACGTCTTCGACGTGCACCGTCTGCGGGAACATGTCCACCGGCTGTATCTCCAGCGTCTTGTAGCCGAGCCCCGCCAGGATATCCAGGTCGCGCGCCAACGTCTCCGGCGAACAAGAGACGTAGATGATCCGCTGCGGCTTGATGCCCGCCACGCTCTTCAGCACCTTCTCGTCGCATCCCTTCCTGGGCGGGTTGAGTACGATCAGGTCGGCGCCGCCCTCCGCGCCGATCTCGTCGATGAGATGAACCGCGTCGCCGGCCTCGAAGCTGCAGTTGTCGGCGCGGTTCATGGCCGCGTTGGCGGTGGCGTCCGCGACCGCCGCATCCACGAATTCGATGCCCACGACTTCGCGCGCCTTGTCAGCGAGGAACAGCGAAATGCCGCCGATGCCGCAGTAGAGATCGATGACCCGCTCCTTGCCGGTCAGGCGGGCGAACTCGCGCACCTTCTCGTAGATGATACGGGCCGCACCGCTGTTCACCTGGAAGAAGGAGTGCGGCGACAGGTTGAAACTCTTGTCTCCGATGTACGCCTTTAGCGTCTGCGCCTTGGTGATGGAGCGGTCCTTGTGGCCGAAGATCACGTTGCCGGTTGAGGTGTTGATGTTCTGCGCCACCACGGCGACTTCAGGCACCGCCTGTTGGATGAACTTGGCCAGGTGGTGCATCTCGTTGTATCCCTCGTCCGTGGTCACGAAGACCACCATGACCTTGTTGCTCTGCTCGGCCACGCGCACCACCAAGTACCGCAGCAGCCCCATCTCGCTCTTGGGGTTGTAGATCTGCACCTTACCCTTCTTGATCCCAGCCTTGGCGGCCTTGACCACCTTGTTGATCAGCGGATGGTGCAGGGAGCAGTCGGCGATCTCCAGCACGTCGTGGCTGTTGCGGCGGTAGATGCCGATCACCGGGTCGTTGTTCTTCCCGGCCACCACCAGCTTGGCGGTGTTGCGGTAGCCGAGCTCGTTGGGGGAGGCGATGGTGTCGTGGATCACCGCATCGGAAAGCGACGGGAACTTCCGGATCTGCCTGGTGACCAGCCCCTTCTTCCAGGTAAGCTGCGCTGGGTAGCGCATCTGCATCAGGCCGCAGCCGTCGCAGGCCCGGCCCATGGTGCAGGCGGGGGAGGGTGCGCGGTCGGGCGAGCGTTTCAGTATCTTTATGATGTTGGCGAACGATTCGCGACGTCCCACGTAGGTGATCTTCACCACCAGGCTTTCGCCGGCGAGTCCCCCGGCCACCAGGATCCTGGTCCCCTCGTGGTAAACGACGCCGTAGGCCTCGTCGTTGCTGCTCTGTATCTGGACTTCCAGCACCTGGCCGCTGCGCAGCGTGGGCTGACGTTCTTCCTGGGCGCGGGGGCGATCGGGGGTCCTCCCCTTGGCCGGCCTGTCGGCGCCTTTGCCTTCGGCCCTCTTGGCGGACTTGGCCGGTACATGCTCGCGCTGCTCATGCGGTTTGCCCGCTGCGGAACGAGGCTTGTTGGCGGTCGAGTGCTCGGTGGCAGCCGGGCGATCCGGTCTGGACGTCGACTTTTTCGCCGCGGGCGCGGCGGAGGTTTCGTTGCGGTAAGCTTTGGGACTGTCGGAGATTTGCTTTGGTTTTCTGGTATTTTTCATCCCTCATACTTAAAGGGAAAAACTGGCCATGTCAACCGCCGAATTTCCTGGGGCACTTGCAGAGTCCCGGCCTAAAGTTACACTCAAGCCTGGTGCCGCTGTATCAGTCCTCAGAAAGCGGCAGACGTGAGAGACGAGTTGACGTGACGGAGGCATACCATGAACAATCTCAGGCGGAGTCTATTGTTGTCCCTGGTGCCGACACTTCTCTGTGCGGCATCGCTGCAGGCGAAGGATGCAAAACTGTCACAGCTGAAACTCACCACCAGCGTGTTCACCAACTCCGGCAGCATCCCCGCCGCCTTCACCTGCGACGGCTCCGAGGCCAGCCCGCCGCTCGCTATCTCCGGAGTGCCCAGAGAAGCCAAGTCGCTCGCCCTCATCATGGACGACCCCGACGCACCCGGCGGCACCTGGACGCACTGGGTGCTCTGGAACATCGATCCCGCCACGAGCCAGATCCCCCAGGGAACGGCACCGCGCGGGGCGCAGCAGGGGATAAACAGCTGGGAGCGCAAAGGTTACGGTGGCCCATGCCCCCCCTCCGGCCAGCACCGCTACTACTTCCGTCTCTACGCGCTTTCCGCGCGCCTGAACCTCCCCGCCAACAGCACCAGGAAGGAACTCGACCTCGCCATGCGCGGCAAGGTCCTGGGAGAGGCCGAGCTCCTCGGAGTCTACGCACACCGCTGAGGGGCTAGTAGGTGAAGCAATCGCAGCCCAGGTTCCAGAAGCGTCGCTGTTGCGGCAGCCAGATGCGGGGGTGGCGGTGCGGCGCTTCCGCCTGTTGGCGCGCCACCAGGGAAGCCGATCCATTGCCGCGGTGGTATCCCCCGAAATGACCCACCGGCGACCAGTCCGGGCTCACCGGCAGCGGCGGCACCAGGTTGCCGAACATCTCGCCGCCGTACACCACCTTCCCTCCAACCACGGTCAGCACCGATTCTATTGCCTTGATTTCCTTCTCGGGGACCTCGAAGTAATCACTGGAGAGAACCGCCAGGTCGGCGAGTGCTCCCGGTGTCAGGGTCCCCTTTTTTCCGTCCTCGCCGGAAAACCAGCTGCTTCCCTCGGTGTACAGCCTGAGCGCCTCCATGCGGCTCAGGTGGTTCGCCTCGGGGTAGAGCAGCGTCCCGCCGATGGTGCGCCCGCTCACCATCCAGTACAACGACAGCCACGGATTATAGCTCGCCACCCGCGTCGCGTCGGTACCGGCGCCTACCGGGATGTCCATTGCCATCATGCTGCGCACCGGCGGGGTATGGGCGGTTTCCCGCTCGCCGTAGCGGTCCAGGAAATATTCGCCCTGGAAGGCCATCCGGTTCTGGATGGCGATGCCGCCCCCCAGTGCCTTGACCCGCTCCAGGTTCTCCTGGGTGATGGTCTCGGCATGGTCGAAGAACCAGCGCAGTCCGTTGAACGGGACGTCACGGTCCACCGCCTCGAACACGTCCAGAAAGCGCGTGATCGATTCGTTGTAGGTCGCGTGCAAACGAAACGGCCAGCGCTTCTCGGCCAAGAGCCGTACCACCGCGGCAAGATCCTCCTCCATCACGGCGGGGAGATCCGGGCGCGGCTCCAGGAAATCCTCGAAGTCGGCGGCCGAGAACACCAGCATCTCTCCCGCGCCGTTCAGGCGGAGGAAATCGTCCCCCTGTCCCGGCTGCACCATGGTGACCCACTGTGAGAAATCGGCCAGCTCACCCGTAGGGTGCTGCGTGAACAGGTTGTACGCGATGCGCAGTGGGAGTTCTCCCGCCTTGGCGAGTTCCTGGATGACGCGGTAGTCGTCCGGGTAGTTCTGGAACCCGCCGCCGGCGTCGATGGCGCTGGTGAGCCCGAGCCGGTTCAGCTCCCTCAGGAAGTGTCGTGTCGAGTTCACCTGGTCCTCGAAGTCGAGCTTGGGCCCCTTGGCGAGGCTCGCGTAGAGCAGCATGGCGTTCGGCTTGGCGATCAACAGCCCCGTGGGATTGCCGTTTCGGTCCCGCTCGATCATCCCCCCCGGCGGGTCGGGCGTGTCCTTGCCGTAGCCGAGCGCATGCAGCGCCGCCCGGTTCACCAGGGCGCGGTCGTACAGGTGCAGGATGAAGACAGGTGTATCGGGCGCCGCCAGGTTCAGCTCATCGAGAGTGGGCATGCGCCGTTCCGCGAACTGGAACTCGGTCCAGCCGCCGATGACCCGCACCCATTGCGGCGGCGGGGTGCGCTTCGCCTGCTCCATGAGCATCTCCAGCGCCAGCGCGAGCGACGGCACCCCGTCCCAGCGCAGTTCCATGTTGAAGTTCAGCCCTCCCCGGATCACGTGTATGTGCGAGTCGTTCAGCCCCGGGATCACCCGGCGACCCTTCGCGTCGATAACCTGGGTGTGGTCGTCCGCTGTTGTGGTCAGCTCTGCACCGCCGAGAGCCTCTACCTTGCCGTCCTTGATCGCGATGGCGGCAGCCTCCGGCCTTTCCTGGTCCAGTGTGCTGATCCTGCCGTTATGTATAATCAGGTCTGGTCCCTTCATTGTTGTGCCTCCCCAAAAAGACACAGGCAGGGGACTGAGCCCCTGCCTGCCGAACGTACAGCCCGATGTATGGCAACCATGCTGCGAAGTCCCCTCCCCTGGAGGGGGCGGGTTAGGGAGGGGGAAGCTGCCACAGCTAACCCCCTACAGGCCGCTGTTGTGCCTGCTGGCCGGCGCCCCATGCACCATGGTATAGGCGTACTCGACCCCCTGCCCGTAGGCGCCGCAATGCTCCTTCACCACGGCGATCACGTCGTCGTAGGTTTCCTTGCGGGCCCAGGTTCTCTGGTACTCCAGCATCACCTGCAGCGACGTCATAGGCACCGCCCCGGCCTGTTCGATGCGGCGCATGGCCGCGTTGTGCGCCGCGACGCTGGTGCCACCCGAAGCGTCTTCCACCGCGTACACCTCGAAGCCGGCCTTCATGGCCTCCAGGGCGGGGAAGGCCAGGCAGACCTCGGTCCAGAGCGCGGCCATGATCAGCTTGGTGCGCCCCGTGGCCTGCACCGCCTCGACGAACTTCGGATCGTCCCAGGAGTTCATGGAGCTGCGTTCGATGATGTCGTTATCAGGGAAGATGTCCAGGAGCTGGGGCCACATGTTACCGGAGAAACTCTTGGTTTCGACGGTGGTGAGGATGGTGGGGACGCGAAAGATCCTGGCGGCCTTAGCCAAGAGGATCACGTTGTTGAAAAGGGTTTGTCGGTCGATACTGGCAACGCCGAAAGTCATCTGGGGCTGAAAGTCGATGAAGATGACCGTGCTGTTGGTTGGATTGAGCAGATCCAGTTTACTCATGACGGGTACCTCCTGTCTCTTTTACCTCCAATAGGCACAGTATAGTCCTCCCGCTAATTAGTGGCGCAGGAATTTGCCAATCGCCGCTGCCTGCCGCAGTGACGGTGGGGGGTGATCCTCCTTGCTTTTCCCCATAGATTTAGCTACTATGTCCCGCTATGAAAAAGCTCACCCGGCAGATAAAGATAGGCAACGTGCCGATCGGTGGCGGCGCTCCCTGCTCCGTACAGTCCATGTGTTCCACCGACACGAGAAACGTGGCCGCGACCCTCGAGCAGATCGGCCGCCTGGCCGAGGGCGGCTGCGAGATCGTGCGCTGCGCGGTACCCGACCTGGACGCCGCCAAGGCCCTGGCCGCCATCAAGGCAGGCAGCGCCATCCCGCTCATCGCCGACATCCACTTCGACTATAAGCTGGCCCTGCAGGCGCTGGAATCCGGCGTCGACGGCCTGCGCCTGAACCCCGGCAACATCGGCGAGCGCTGGAAGGTGGCCGAGGTGGTGAAGGCTGCCGCCGAGCGGCAGATCCCGATCCGGATCGGCGTGAACGGCGGGTCACTGGAGAAGGAACTCCTGGTCAAGTACGGGCACCCCACACCCGAGGCGATGGTCGAATCCGCCCTGGGGCACGTGAGGATCCTGGAAGAGCTCAACTACCAGGAAATCAAGATCTCCATTAAGGTCTCCGACGTGCTGCGGACCCTGGAGGCGTACCGGCTCCTCTCCGAGGCGGTCGACTACCCGCTGCACATCGGCGTCACCGAGGCCGGCACCATCTTCTCCGGCACCATCAAGTCTTCCGTCGGCCTCGGCATCCTGCTGCACCAGGGGATCGGCGACACCATGCGCGTATCGCTCACCGGCGATCCGGTGCACGAGGTGCGCGTGGCCTACGACATATTGAAGTCGCTGGGGCTTCGGCAGCGCGGCATCAACTTTGTCTCCTGCCCGACCTGCGGCAGGTGCCAGATCGATTTGATCCCGGTGGCCGAGGAAGTCGAGCGTCGCCTGGCGCACTTGGACAAGAACATCACCGTGGCCGTCATGGGATGTTCCGTGAACGGGCCCGGCGAGGCGCGCGAGGCCGACTTCGGCATTGCCGGCGGCAGGGGAGAGGGGTTGCTGTTCAAGCACGGCGAGATCCTGCGCAAAGTCCCCCAGGACAAGCTCGCCGACGCGTTGATAGAGGAAGTGTTAAAACCTTAAAACCATTGGCCACGGAGAAAATCTGAGGAAATCTGAGAGAAGCAAAAGACTTTTGGGGGGGAAACCCGTCTTATGTTTTTGGTTTTCTCAGAAGTTCTCAGATTTTCTCCGTGGCCAAAGGTCTTGTTTTCTTTTGCTTTTAAATTCACTTAGAGGTCGAACGAATGCGTTATTCCCAGTATTTCATCCCCACCGTCAAGGAAACCCCCTCTGACGCGGAGGTCATCTCCCACAAGCTGATGCTGCGCGCAGGCATGATCAGGAAGCTTGCCGCCGGCATCTACAACTATCTGCCGCTGGGTCTGCGCTCCATCCGCAAGGTCGAGCAGATCGTACGCGAGGAGATGAACCGGGCCGGGGCCATCGAGCTCCTCATGCCCGCCGTGCAGCCGGCCGAACTCTGGAAGGAATCGGGGCGCTGGGAATTCTACGGCAAGGAACTGCTGCGCTTCAAGGACAGGAAGGACGCCGAGTTCTGCATGGGCCCGACCCACGAGGAAGTCATCACCGACCTGATCCGCAAGGAGATCCGCAGCTACCGCCAGATGCCGATCAACCTGTACCAGATCCAGGGCAAATTTCGCGACGAGATCCGCCCGCGCTTCGGCCTGATGCGCGGCCGCGAGTTCATCATGAAGGACGCCTACTCCTTCGACGTGAACGAGGCGGGAGCGGATGTCTCCTACGAGAAGATGTACAAGGCATACCGCCGCATCTTCGAGCGCTGCGGCCTGAAGTTCCGCGCCGTAGAGGCCGATACCGGCTCCATCGGCGGCAACTACTCCCACGAGTTCATGGTGCTGGCCGACTCCGGCGAGGATGCCATCGTCTCCTGCTCCTGCTGCGAGTACGCGGCCAACATGGAGAAGGCAGAGACCAAAAGGACCGACGCGGTGGAGCACGCCGACCCGCGTCCGATGGAGCACGTTGCCACCCCGGGCCAGAAGAGCATCGAAGAGGTCTCCGCGTTCCTCGGCGTCAACGCGACCCAGGTCGTGAAGACCCTGGTGCTGGTTGCCGACGGCGAGCCGGTCGTGGCGCTCGTGCGCGGCGACTACGACCTGAACGAGATCAAGCTGAAGAATCATCTGGGCGCCGCCGAAATCGAGATGGCCGAAGACGATGTGGTCCTCAAGGTCACCGGCGCGCCGACCGGCTACGCGGGCCCCGTCGGTCTTCTCGGCAAGGTAAAGGTCGTCGCCGACCTCTCGCTGCAGGGGATGCACAACTTCGTCACCGGCGCCAACGCCGCCGACACCCACCTCAAGAACGTCAACATCGGCCGCGACTTCCAAGTGGAAGGGTTCGTCGACATCAGGAACGTGGTCATCGGCGACGCCTGCCCGCGCTGCGACAGCGGCAAGCTCGAGATCTGGCGCGGCATCGAAGTCGGTCACGTCTTCAAACTGGGGACCAAGTACTCCAAGGCGCTGAACGCGAGCTTCCTGGACGCCAACGGCAAAGAACAGATCATCTTCATGGGGTGCTACGGTATCGGCATTGGCCGTACCGTCGCCGCCTGCATCGAGCAGAACCACGACGAGAACGGCATCATCTTCCCGATCCCGATCGCGCCGTTCCACTGCATCGTCTCCGCTTTGTCCGCCAAGGACGACGAAGTGAAGGCCGCCTCCGAGCAGATCTACAACGAGCTGATGGAAGCGGGTGTGGAAGTGCTGCTCGACGACCGTGACGAGCGTCCCGGCTTCAAGTTCAAGGACGCCGACCTGATCGGCATCCCGCTGCGGATCGTGGTTGGCGCCAAGACCCTGGCCGAAGGCAAAGTCGAGCTGAAGGAGAGAAGGGGCGGCGAGGTTGAAATCCTCCCCATTGCCGAAGCCGTAGCCAAGGTGAAGGCCGCCGTCAAAGAGGCACTGCAGGCATAAACCAAAAAACACCATTGGCCACGGAGAAAATCTGAGAAAATCGGAGAGAACGAAACAACAGCATTGGGTGTAACCCGTTTGACGTTTTTCTCTTTTTGGTTATCTCGGAAGTTCTCAGATTTTCTCCGTGGCTAACGGTTTTGACTTTAAGGATTTCGATTATGACCAGAGAAGAAGCAATCAAGAAGATCATCTTTGCCATGGACGTGAAGGAGTTCAGCGACGTCCAGTACTGGGCGGAGCTCCTTTCCCAGCACGTCGGCATGTTCAAGGTCGGCAAGCAGCTCTACACCGCCTGCGGCCCCGCCGCGGTCCGCATGATCCAGAAGTGCGGCGGCGAGGTATTCCTCGACCTGAAGTACCACGACATCCCCAACACCGTTGCCATGGCCGCCCTCGAGGCCGCCAATCTCGGCGTTCAGCTCTGCGACCTGCACGCCATGGGCGGCTACGAGATGATGAACAAGACCATGGAAATGCTCGACAAGAACTTCAGCGGATGCACCCCGCGTCCCAAGGTCCTCGCCATCACGGTGCTTACCTCCTCCAACGAGGAGACCCTGCGCGGCATCGGCATCGACCTCCCGGTCCCGGAAATGGTAGTGAAACTGGCGAAACTGGCCAAGAGTGCCGGCGTTGACGGCGTGGTCGCCTCCCCGCAGGAAGTCGGCCTGATCAGGGAAGCCTGCGGCAGCGATTTCCTGGTTGTCACCCCCGGCGTCCGTCCGAGCTTTGCCTCCGCCGACGATCAAAAGCGCATCATGACCCCGGCCGAAGCCGTCAAGGCAGGTTCCGACTACCTCGTCATCGGCCGTCCCATCGCCGTTGCGGAAAGCCCGGTCGAAGCCGCCCAGAAGATCGTAGACGAAATCATCGCCGGCTAGCCCCAGATCCACTCCTCCTCCCGAAGAGGGGAGGTTGGCAGGGTGGCAGCCGTCCACCTGTAGGGGCGAATAATCATTCGCCCCCCTTACGCATTGCGCTGATACATTGCAACATCGAGGGAGCTTCCCGTGAGCAGAAAACTCACGTCCGGAAGCTCCACCTTTTTGAGGACACATATGTCAAAAGAAGAAATCATCTATGGCCTGAACCCGGTAATGGAAGCTCTCAGGGGCTCGCGGAAGATATTCGAACTCTTCGTAGCCGGAACCAGTGCCGACAAGCGCCTGGAGAAGCTGCTGAAACTTGCCGCGGAGAAGAAGATCCCGGTGCGCCAGCGCGAGAAGGGCGACCTGAGCCGCCTGTGCGGCACCGAGCACCACCAGGGTGTTGCCTTAAAAGTCGAACCCTTCCCCTACGCCGATCTCGATGACGTGCTTCAAGGGCTGGAAGGCGACCCGAGCGGTCTCATCCTGGTTCTCGACAGCGTACAGGACCCGCACAACCTGGGCGCCCTGATCCGCAGTGCCGCCTGTGCCGGCGCCCACGCCGTCGTTATCCCCAGGGACCGTGCCGCGGGCGTCACCGCCGTAGTCGAGAAATCGTCCGCCGGAGCCACCGAGACGATTGCCGTGGCGCAGGTCACCAACATCTCGCAGGCGTTGGAAACTTTGAAGAAAGCAGGTTTCTGGATCTATGGCGCCGACGGCTCAGCCAGGAGCACCCTTTACCAGCAGGACTTCACCGGCCGCGTTGCCCTGGTCATAGGTGGGGAAGGGGAGGGGATCCGCCCCCTGGTCAGAAAAGGATGTGACGAAGTGGTCAGCATCCCGCTGCAAGGAGGCGTCAACTCCCTGAATGCCTCCGTTGCCGGCGGGATTTTCCTCTTCGAGGTAGTGCGTCAGAGGCTTTGCGGCAAGAAGTAAACAAGGATGAAGGATGCAAGGGATCTACCACTCAAAGGGATTTTGCAGTTATCCCTTTTATCCCCTTTATCCCTGTTAGCTTTCCTCAAATGTTTACATTGACTTGTCGGAAGCCGTGTAGTATAAAGTTTGAGTTGTTCATGACGCGGGGTGGAGCAGTCTGGTAGCTCGTCGGGCTCATAACCCGAAGGTCACAGGTTCAAATCCTGTCCCCGCAACCAAAAGAAAATCAGGGACTTGCACATCGTTGCAAGTCCCTTTTTTCATGCCTGTACCCTTTTTTGTACCCCGTCCGCGGGAAAGGGGTTTCTGGCCTGCACAATAGGACTTGCGGAGGATTTTTTTATGGCAAGTCTGAAGAAGCGGGGCAGGGCCTACTACGCCCAGTATTACGACAACGGCAAACAGAAGAGGGTGAACCTGCACACGGAGTCCCTCCAGGTCGCGAAGGAGAAACTGCGCCAGATCGAGTCGGCTCAGTTCCGCGAAGAGGAGATTCCCCTTACCACCAAAACCCCCATCGGCGACATCCTCGAGAAGTACATCAAGTACAAAAGCGGGCACAGCAGGGACAAGAACATCCCTAAGATAAACACCTACCTGCGCGGTGCCTTCGGTCCGGTATGCGAAGCGTTGCAGGTTCGCAACCAGGCCATCGCGCAAAAGGCCGTGAAGCGTCCGAGTGCCGGCTCTGCCTCTATCATCTCCATCTCCCACATCGAGCATCTCAGCGCCGAAGTCCTGTCCACATTTCTTTCCGAGCTCATCAAGGACAAGCGCGTCTCTCCGAGAACGGCCAACCACTATCGTCAGACCATAGTCACTTTGTGCAACTGGGCTCAGCGGGAAGGTGGGGTGCGCTTTCCTGGCGGGAAAAACCCGGTAGCTGACGTCAAGTGCTACAAGGTACCCAAAAGCATGATCACCTTTCTCAAGCTTAAGGATATCCGCACTCAGCTTGACGTGCTCGCAAACGATACCCAACTTCAGACGATGGTTGCCGTTTTCATCTACGCTGGTCTTCGCCGGGAAGAGGCCCTGTGGCTGACTCCTGATGACTTTGAGTGGAGCATGGGCAACCACGGAGTCATCATGGTGCGAGGGAAGACGATCGATGGCAAAACGTGGATGCCCAAAACCGGCGAGGACCGCCCGGTGCCCATAAGTAAAGCCCTCAGGGAGCATCTGGACTCCTACCTCGAGGTAAGGAAGCCGGGGATCTGGTTCTTTTGTGCTCCCAAGGGTGGGCAGTGGGATCCTGACAACTTTTCTGAACTCCTGCGGGAGAGTAACTCGAAGCATGGTCTGTCCTGGTCCTGTTTGGATTATCGCCACACCTTTGGCAGTCAGTTGGCGATGAAGGGTGAAAGTTTGTATAAGGTGTCGACGCTAATGGGTAATTCCCCGGAAATGTGCAGAAAGCATTACGCGGCCCTCATGCCGGAATCACTTATGGAAAGCGTCGAATTTCCGGTAGAGCAGGGCCTGGCTGTGCTCGATTCTGCAAAGGGCGATGATGGCGCGGAGCCGGCAACGCGAAGAGCTACTTTGAAACTGGTGGTCAATAACAGGTAGTACAACAACAAGCAAATAGGCATGGTGGCAGGCAGGTCGAGTATGTCTCGTCTGCCACCTTGCTACATGCTGGTGCATTTGCCATGGATTCAGACTCGAACCGTTCTCGAGGCCTCATACTCCATGATCTCTTTGAGAAGGAAGCGCACCATGCCGTTTTTCCCGGTTCCGAGGCAGACTCTGGAAAGGTTTTCGCGTCTTGCGATCCTGTCCACGCTGGTTCGGGCACAGTGCCAGCGATGTGCAAGTTCTTCAGGAGTTATAAATATTGGTTCCCCCGGCCGGACCTTGTGGGTGTCGGTATTGTTTTTCATGACTGTTCTCCATTGATGTGCTGCTCGAGCTTTCAGCTGCGCATCGTTTATTTAGTAGCTACTGTTATTGTGCAGGCCAGCAATGATTTAATTTTTTTGTTATTGTAAAAACACCAAAAATGGTATCAAAAAAAATCATCCTCATTTTTACTATATAAAATGTGACAGATGTCTCAGTGTAAAGTATGTACCAAATTTGGTATACTCGCGCCTAAAAAAATATTTAGTAGCAAAAAAGTGTTGCAATTAGGATTGTGGTTGAGCTATGGTTTTACTGCGTGGTTAACGCAGGCGCAGTTTGCGCTGCCATGAAAGGATGATGGCAACATGAAACTAGTCTTTTGTACCGAGTGCAGCGATATATTTAGTCTCTCGCTCAACGTGCGTTCTTGTCGGTGTGGTCGCGTTAAAGGCCGCTACCTCGACGAAAGGAATGCAGAGGTCAACGGACGAGGATTCTCTATAGCCATCGATAATGTCTCGCTTTTCAAAGCGATTGGCAGAATGGGTTGTCTACATGAACAAACCACCGAAGGGTATGAGCAAGCTTGCCAGGTAGACTGCTGGGTTAGGCCGCATGATGGCGAAGGCAACCCCCATACCGTCGTCAATAAGGGGCTTTGAGCCGAGAGACACGGCTAACGGTGGTATTTAGGGGGAGAGGGGCGGGGCAGTTCTCTAAGGAGGTAGTGCGATGAAGCTTATCTATTGCATTAGGTGTGGCGACGTTGTGGCATTACGTAGGCAAGAACGCTCTTGTTTCTGCGGCGAAAGTAAAGGGTCGTACGGCCCAGATGGTCTCCACGCAACTATATCCGGAGCAGCGATCCCTTTGGGGTTTACCAATCAGTCGTTCAGGCATGCTCTGATGAATCAGCCTGAAACCGGGCTTGGAAAAGAATTCACAGCCTTCGTTATTCAGAGGGTCTGTGACACTGTCGAGATTGTATAGTCCGGGCATGGGGAATATGCCGGGATTCTTCGGCCCTTCTTGGAAGGGCTAAATGTAGTAGAGGTTTGAGAAATTTAAGCTGTTCTTTTGATAGATTTTTATTTCCGATACGGATTTTCAGCTCCCGGCAACAATTCCCCAGCCGGAGCCAGGTGAAAGATGCACTCCGCCAAAGCATCTTTTGGGGAACACGTGGCGATGATTTTGTTTCTTTGAGGGCGCGTTCGCGATAGCTGCTTGTTATGCGCCGTGGACCAGCACTTTTTAAATGACGAGCCAATCATGATCTATGTTACCGGCGACTTGCACGGCGGCGAAACCTCTTGGCATGTGTCGTCTGCCAATTTTAAACCTGCGAAAAAAGGCGATATCGTGCTGTGCTGTGGCGATTTCGGTGGAGTCTGGTACCACGATTACCACCTGAACCAGAACCACAGGCGCCAGGAGGATTATTTTCTTGAGTCACGGCTTCGGCAGCGAGTTACCTGGCTGGCCGTGGATGGGAATCATGAAAACTTCGCAAGGCTGTTTGGCGGAGAGTTTCCTCTGGTGGATCTGTACGGTGGACGCGCCTACCAAATCCGTAAGAACGTATTCTATCTCAAACGCGGAGAGGTCTTTCAAATCGAAGGTGAGACATTCCTTGCCTTCGGTGGAGCAATCAGCCAAGACCGGTTCGGCGCCAAGATACCTTCACTTGGCTGGGAGGGTGGGTATGACTACCTGCCGCCCCGAAAAGAGGGGGTGAATTGGTGGCCGGAAGAATTGCCTACGCAAGATGATTATGACAATGCCTGCCGCAACCTGGACAGGGCAGGCTGGGTTGTCGATCATGTGATAACCCACACATGTCCGGCCAGTCTGCGCCCGGGCTTTCTTAAATCGGGACGTATTCCTGACCCCACAGAGGATATGTTGCAAAAGATATACGAGCAACTGACCTTTGGAAGTTGGCATTTCGGCCACCTGCACATTGACAAACAGGTGGGAAAATTCACTTGCCACTATAATAAGGTAAAGCGACTGGTGAAAAACCAAGCGGCAGAAATACCGTGATCCCCGTGAAGGGACAGTCGCTGCTGGGATCGCAGTGGTCCTCATAATTCCTACAAGAAGGCCCTCTGGCAGAAAGAGTACCGGAGGGCTACCTCCCTCAAGAATCTGCTTTCGCATACATTAAGTAGATGATGCCACGCCGGATTCAACCGCACTCTTCATGATCTCCACTTTGGCATCAAAATGCTTTCTTGATGCTCTCCACTGATGCAAGCGATAGCTTGCCGGACCGCAGGTTCTTCTGCGGTTCGTCTATCCTGCCACCACAACCTGCGTTGACGCGCAATAGAGGGACCTGCCGTCTCTTTACTCATAAGCGAAGCGTTGAGAAAGAGACGGCAGGCAATTCCTTAATGCTGCCGACACGTTAGCGCCGAATCTCGAAGAGATTCGGCGCTTCGAAATTCTCAATTTCGATTCCCCCGCCACCTTGCACTCCTACAATTCCGCGCAACGCGCGTTTCCATATGACTCATCCCCAGCCTGTCCCGATCGCGATCGGGGCGGCAAATGTCACGCAGGAATGCCCCTGATGGGGATCCTCGCCTTACGAGACGAGGCTAAAACCTGTGGCGATGCGGACCACTATGGCCCGCATTCGGTGGTTTTCTAAACTGAAGACCACAGACACCTACACTCAACAGCATCTGCTGGGGCTAGGCGGTGTGCTGCGGCATGCGCTCCTGATTGCCAAATCAGGAACGCATGCCGCAGCACATCACTTACGGGAGGTCAATTTATGGGAACGCACACAGAGAAACTGCAACAGGAAGCACGGAACGTGATAGGGAAAAATTGGAATGGCGCGTCATTGACCCGGGAAAAACTTCTCGGAAATCTTAATCGTATCGCAGAATTTGCCGCCCAAAAGGGCTACCAGCATATGGACCAGGTTGGTGGCAAGTTCGTGAACGACCTATTTGAAAAGCTCAAGTCTGAAGGCTTGTCTCCATCAACTATCAGCGGGTACGCTACGGCAATGAGAACGCTCGCCGGTGCTATCGGGAAGGCTAATATCGTCCCCCGAGACAACGGAGCATTGGGAGGTTCCAGAGCCGGTACTCGCCTTCAGCCGAAAGATCCGAACGTTGAAAAGATGCTGGAGGTACGCCAGGCTCTGTATGAAAAGGCGGAGTGGCTGGGAATCGCAAGTGACCTTCGTGCTTCCTTTGGCACCCGGGTGAAGGAAAGTCTTCTCACCAAAATCACCTTTACCGATACTCGTGGCAGGACTTTGCTCAAGATTGAAGGTACAAAGGGTGGTCGGCCTCGAAGCCTTACAGTCGATACACCTGAAAAAGGCGCTGCCTTGGCAACTCTTAAGCAACATTTGGCCGAAACAGGAGCAAAATCCTTGATCCCCGCCAGCATGACCCTCAAGCAGGCCTATGACTTTCAGCGTAATGCCCTGCATCGCGCGGGTGCCACGAAAGAGAATGGTGCGAATGCGCACCTTGCCAGGCATGGGTACGCTCAGGCTTTGAAAGCGGCTGGCGTTGACCGCGAGGCCATTGCCAGGGATCTCGGGCACGGCAGAATCGATGTCATTTCCCACTACTGCCGCTAGGCAATCTATCCAGCAACGGAGCCATCACAAAGTGAACGGGGCTCGTCTGTCACTGCAACGCAGTGGCGGGCGAGCCCCGTTTTTTATTGTGCATGAAGGGACGGCGGAAGGGGAGCTATTCAGATGTGGTGCCGGCACGCAGCAGGCGAATCATATCCATGATGCGGTTTTGGTCATGTGCGGAAAGGGCGCTGAACTCTGCGATAAGTTCTTGAATCTTTTCCTGTTGAACCAGGTCTTCGATTTCGGACCTCGATTTGCGCCCCACAAGATAGTCGACTGAGCAATCAAGCGCCTTGGCAAGGCGCATGAGCGCCTCCCTATTTGGGGTTCGGGTGCCGGAAAAGTACATGCTGAGGACAGATGGGGAGAGTTCCGCGGCCCTGGCAAGGGCTGCCTGGCTGAATCCTTTAGATACCATGTGATCGCGCAAGCGGTCGATAAACATCTGCTGGTCGATGATCTTTTCCATGCCCCATTTTTAGCATAGCGGTGGATGAGTATCAAGAAGATGTTCGCGCACGTGAACTTTTTGTTGAGTTCGCGCGCGCGACGTGATATAATGGCATTTGTGAACAGTTGACGGGGGTTGATCTTCTGTGAACGAACTTAACGCATGGGAGGGAACCATGAACATGAGAGGGAAAAAGGATGTTCGGCAATGGGTAGGGCAGAACGTTGGGATGACCTTGGACCAGCTTGATCCGGAGGTCGCCGATGTCCTGCACAATCTGGCAACAGAACAGACGCGTGATTTTCTCGAAGTCGCAGAGCAGGGCTTGCGGCTGAGCAGGAAAAAGGCAAATCTTCCCCCGCCGAATTCCCGGCGGGAGGTGGTTGCTTTTTTCATGGAGTTCCGGGTCAAAATCCAGATGGTGCACGATCGCGTCCAGGGAGTGCCCGATGTGCCGCTGTTCGACTTTGGTGGGTATCGGTTTTTGAACAGCAGGGCGTTCGTGGAAGCAAAGATGCTTTACGGAGCGATGGGGGGACTGGCATGACGGACCTGGCTGTGGCTGGAAACAAGCATCACTCTGGCAAGGGTAAACAGGTTGTGGCGCCTGTGCGTGTCGCCGAACTCGCCATAGACAGCAGCGATCCGGCTTGGTTTCAAAAAGCACGGGCGATCGTAACTTCGAGTGGGTACATAGAGCGGCTTCTTCCGGTTGGAAAATCCGTGATCCGGCGAATGGAGCACATCATAGTGTGGGAAATGGTCAACGGGAAAAAAGTCCCGAAGGGATGGTTTGTCCACCACGTAAACGAGCGGAAAGATGACAACGATCCTTCGAACCTTGTAGCCCTGCCTCCAAGGCTGCACAGGGAACTCCACGTGAGGCTCCGTGCGCTTGCAGGGGAGTGTAATGGGCTTCTTTACGCAGTGCGGAGGCTCGAGTTGACCCAGGAGTATGTGGCGCGTGCAACACGGCTTGAAGATCTCAGGAAATACTGGTCCGGAGTATGAAAAAAAAGGAGGTAAACCATGAATGACAGGCAAAAGCAGATTGTTCCGGTTGATATCAGGAGAATCAGGCAGACCTTGGATCTCACCATGAAGCAAATGGGTGAACAGATCGCCATTTACTCCCAGGGGGTCCCTTATTCCCCTGTTCCTGAGACTCGGGTGAGCGAGTGGGAGTTCCGGCACCGCCACATCCCTAGCTATGTCTTCACCGCCTCGGCGAAGCTGCTGTTGGATCATTGGTCGGAGGACCGGCATATGGCGTTACCAGCAAGGCAACTGGATGTAGATGTTTTCTACGGTTCGGCCCTGAATCCAGCCTTTGGTCACATGTTCAAGCTGGAAAAGGAAATGCTAAAGGGCAGCAGTCGAAACCACAAAGTACTTAGCTGGCTTCGAGAAGCGCGCGTTATGCAGCAGCGCTACCTGGAGAGGCTGCTGGCAGTTCGGATGTTTTATGTTTTTGCTCACGACATGGGAGTCGATGTTACGGCTGATAAGGAGAAAGGAATATGACAAAAAAAACGGAGAGCGAAATGCTCATCATCGGCGGATTCTGGAAAACCCCTTCTGTGGCAGAGCAGCCTGAGGTCGTCATAGAGCGCTGGCGGATTCTCGAGGTGCTTGAAGGGCCCTGTGCAGGAGAACGCCACATCGTTGGCTACAACCGGTATGATTTTGAGGGCCGGGTGAGCACCGCCATCGTTTCCTATGATCCCGAGACGAGGAAATGTGTGACGAGATCTGGGAGGGTGTACGTACTCACGGGCAGGTCGGGGTATGACGCTGACGGCGACTACGTGTGGGGAGCTTGGTGCAGGGTAAATGGTGTTGCTGCTCAGGTGGATGTCTCGGGAATGTATCAAGATTTGACTCCTGATGATAGGCAGTTATAGCTTGGTGGACTCCCGTCGACGGTTGTTGTGGATCGGCTTCGAATTTTAACCCAGTATCGGCGTCCAAGGGTGACCCACCCCCTGTGAAATATTGAGGCTTTACAGATTGAGGGGGTGGGTCTCAAGATGCCGATGGTGGGTTAAAGTTGGGTGCCGATCGACACGCCTGAGCAGGAAAAAGGCAAATCTTCCCCCGCCGAGCACCCGGCAGGAGGAAGGTGAGTTAAAATTGGAATCCGATTTACAACCATGAAGCTGATTGAGCACCTGAGGTGAAAAAATGAAATTTGGTCTAGTCGCCAAGGATGGAGTGAACCGCTTGAAGAAAGTCTAGAGGAGAGAATGGCTTTAGGAGGATACTAACGCCTTCCGGAAGTGGCCGCTCTGGAATATATCCGCTCATATAAAGTACGCGAACTGATGCATTTCTCTTGCTCATTTCTTTAAAGCTAGAGATACCATCCATTCTAGGCATGACGATGTCAGTTACAACCAAATTGATACACTGCTGGTTTAGCTCGAACTTATCTAGCGCATCCTGTCCATCAACCGCCTGTATGACGTTGTAACCATAATTAGTAAGGAGGGTATAGAGCAAGGACCTCATTTGGGCCTCGTCATCAACAAGAAGTATCGTTTTAGGTCCGGCAGATTCGTCCTGTTTCATAAGAGCCTCGTTGTTGAGTTAAACGCTCAAAATTTGTGTTGTATGTATATCAGCAGCCGGTGCATAAAGCTGTAGACAATTGCCCCCATCATCTTCTTGCTTCAAAGCATTCACTTGCCTTCTGCTTTGTTGCATTGAGCAGGCGATCCACCGCTGGTACTATCACATTGTCTTCAATCTAATTATTGTATTGTAACGTGACAATTGCAACACCTTTCAACTGTGCCTGTGGAAAAATCCCAATAATCTGTGGATAAATGTTTTGGTTGTGTCGCAAAAATAGGTACTTTTGCAACTTGCACGTTTTCTGCGCATCTTTCTAACTTACTGTAATTACGTCTAAAATTTATCTCTTGTGACTTGAATTCGCTTTCTGGTTACGCTATATATCTGGAGCAAACATATGGAGGTGGAGTTGCTCGAATCACATGGTGAAAAGTAGACATCTAAGGTCAGTATTTCACGTCGTCAGTATTAAACATTAAAAACATTGGAGGAAGCACTATGACCATCGACACATTGTTTGGACCAGTAGAAGTAGGCCAAGCGCCATCAAGCTCAAGTACATGTTCGTAAGCGACATCATCACCGACTACCTCAAGCCCAACCCTTGCTATAGCTTAGCATCCAAAGTCTTCGCCCCCTTCAGCTTGTGGGTCGGCTTCGAATTTTAACACAGTATTGGCGTTCCGGGTTGCCCACACTCTGTGAAATATTTTTCCGTTACTAGATTGCGGGTAGGTCTCATAATTGTCGATGGTGGGTTGAAATTGGATTCCGATAGACAAAATGGGCCACACATAGTTGTGCATTAATGGAAGTTGCTTTTGGGGCGGAGGTTTGTTATGGTCTTTAGGTGATGTTCGACGCCGCATGGCGTTTGAGCTTGTAGGTCTCTAATTTGTTCAAAGGAGGGTGTATGAAAAAGATTGTTTCATCGATGTTTGCCTGCGCTGCAGTGCTGACTGTGGCGACTGCCGCAATCGCTGGAGAGCGAGAGGGGGCGTTCTCTATTTCTCCGTTTGCCGGTGGTTACACCTTTGATGGTGAGCAGCACCTGAAAACCGCCCCTGTCTTCGGGCTGCGTCTGGGGTACGACCTGACAAAGAACTGGGGGGTCGAAGCCGTCGCTGATTACCTTGCGACCGAAGGAACGCGCAATGACAGGAGTGTCAACGCACTGTCCTATCGCTTGGACATCCTCTACAACTTCCTCCCTGAAGGGCCGCTGGTACCGTACCTTGCCGTGGGCGGCGGGGGAATTACCTATGGGCACGGCCGTGAAGGGCTTAAAATCAGCGACAGAACCACCGATGCGACTATCAATGCCGGCGGTGGGGTCAAGTACTTTGTGACCGACTCGGTAGCTCTGCGCGCTGATGCTCGTCAGCTGTTCTTACTGGAGAGCCCTGACAGTCCCAAGTACAACTGGGAATACACAGCGGGTCTGACCTTCTTGTTTGGGGGCAAGACCGCTTCTGCACCAGTGGCGGCTCCGGCCCCTGTGCCCGAACCGGTTGTTGAGCCTGCTCCTGTGCAAAAGCCAGTTCCGGCTCCGGTAGTTGCTCCTGTCCCAGTGCCGGTGCCTCCGGCTCCTTCTGTCAATATGACGGTTGCCCCGAACTCGATCACCAAAGGTGAAACAGCGACCTTGACGTGGAGTTCGAACAATGCTACCAACTGCGAAATTCAGCCTGAAATTGGCTCTGTTCAGCCTCAGGGCACTATGACGATTGCCCCCACTGACAATGCTGCGTACACCCTGACTTGCAATGGCGCTGGCGGCACTGCTAAGAGCGCAGCAAGAGTTGCGGTAATCGCACCCGCTCCAGTAGTGGTAGCTCCTGCTCCCGCTCCTAAACTGTGCAGCCCTGCAGTCATAAACGTCCAGTTCGATACTAACAAGGCCGATCTCAAGCCCCAGTATCGCAATGAATTGAAAACTCTGGCTGACTTTTTGAACGAGTTTCCCAAAGCCACGGGGGTGATTGAGGGACACACTGACAATGTTGGCCCCAAAGCACTTAACATGAAACTCTCTCAGCGACGCGCAGATACGATACGTAATTATCTTGTCAAAGAATTCGGGATCGTTCCTGAGCGAATCAAAGCTGTTGGATATGGTCCTACAAAGCCCATCGCCAGCAACAAGACCAAAGCAGGGAAAGCACAGAATCGTCGTATTGAATCCAACTTCACCTGCAACAACAATTAGTAATCATTGCTACCGACGCTAACAAGCAAACACCCTTTTGGAGTTTTTTCTAGGAGGGTGTTTTGCTATGATTTCTCATGTTTCATCGCACTCTTACCTGGAAGGAGAATCACAATGTCAAAGAGACTCTGCGCTGAGTTCATCGGTACATTCTGGTTGGTTCTTGGTGGCTGTGGTAGTGCGGTACTCGCGGCTGCTTTGCCGAATGTTGGGATTGGGTTACATGGCGTCGCTCTGGCTTTCGGTTTGACGGTCCTCACGATGGCATTCGCTATTGGACATATTTCGGGCTGCCATCTGAACCCGGCGGTTTCCATCGGTCTCTTTGCAGGCGGACGTTTCCCTGCTAAAGACCTTGTGCCGTACATCATTGTTCAGGTGCTCGGGGGGATCGCTGGTGCGGCAGTACTTTTCCTGATTGCGAGCGGAAAAATGGGGTTTGATGTTGCTGCGGGCTTCGCTTCAAATGGCTATGGGGAGCATTCCCCCGGCGGGTATTCGATGTTCGCTGGACTCATCACAGAGATTGTCATGACCATGATGTTCCTGTTTATCATCATGGGAGCAACTGACAAACGTGCACCACAGGGATTTGCGCCGATTGCCATCGGCTTGGGGCTTACCTTGATCCACCTCATCAGCATTCCAATCACCAACACATCGGTAAACCCAGCACGCAGCACGGGGGTTGCTATATTCGTCGGAGGATGGGCCATTTCGCAACTGTGGCTCTTTTGGATTGCCCCAATTGTCGGGGCGGTAGCTGGTGGTGCGATTTACCGCTTTCTCGGATCCAGCAATGAGTAGATGCAGCTTGCCAGAAATCAAAACGAAAACAGGGATACTGTTCCCGTGGGGTCGACAAATCCTATGCTGCCCCCTTCATCTCCTTGACAGGAGCTATGACAACTACGACGTCGTACACCAATCCCCATCTGGCCGCTCTGGCGGGTGGGGCCTAACTCGTAATCCTCACGGAGGACATCAACATGAGCATTGTCAAAGAATTTAAGGAGTTTGCTGTAAAAGGTAACGTTGTCGATATGGCGGTGGGTATCATCATTGGTGCAGCATTTGCCAAAATAGTGTCGTCCTTTGTCGGTGACGTTATTATGCCACCAATCGGAGTCATGCTGGGGGGAGTTGATTTTTCCCAACTGGCCATCATTGTGAAGGAGGGGGTTGACAAAAAGCCTCCTGTGCTGATCAGTTATGGCAAGTTTATACAAACCCTCATAGACTTTACCATAATCGCGTTTGCAATTTTCGCGGCAGTCAAGGCGATAAATACAATGAAGAAAAAAGAAGCAGCGGCACCAGAGGTGCCACCTGCACCAACACGAGAAGAGATTCTGCTTGCTGAAATCAGGGATTTACTAAAGGGTAACCGTTAATTGAATGTAAATGTGCAATTATGTTCTGATACTAGCGATAACAAGCCTCTTGCATCTGCATACTAATGTAACCCGAAGGAGAAAGAGCATGAAAACAAAGGCGTTAGGCAGAATCATCATTGGGTGCGCCCTCGTTGCAATTTTGGCTAGTGGTTGCGCGACAAACCCTGACGGTAGCACCGAGTGGCAGAAGACCGCTATCGGATCGCTCGGTGGCGCTGCACTTGGTGCGGGTGTGGGGGCACTGGTTGGTGGGAAGTCACATCGAGGACGGAATGCAGCAATCGGTGGCCTTACCGGCGCGGTCGTCGGAGGCGGTATCGGCAACTACATGGACCGGCAGGCGGCTGCACTGAAAAAGAGTATGCCTGAAGCCGAGGTAGTAAGGGACGGGGACAAGGTGTTTGTAGCGCTGCCGTCGGGGATATTGTTTGATACAGGCAAGGCTGACCTCAAACCGGCAGCTAAAGACTCGCTGGCCAAGGCTGCGGCTACCTTGGCGAAGTCAGAAACCACCATAATTATCCAGGGGCATACTGATTCTAGCGGGACCGACGCCATCAACCAGCCTTTGAGTCAAAGGCGGGCAGATCAGGTTCGTGACTTTTTAGTCTCAAACGGAGTGCCCAGTGCTCGAATGACTGCGATAGGGTATGGCTCAAGCCGCCCCGCAGTACCCAACGACACTGATGCGAATCGCGCATTAAACCGCCGTGTGCAACTAGAGATTACTCCTAACGAGAAGGCTCGGGCTGAGAACAGTGGTAACAATTAAGACTCTTACGCGAGTGCAACATTTTAACGATAGTCACAAGGAGAACCTACGTTGAAAAAAATGATTGGTGGCATTGTCCTGGTTGGAGCAACCGCAAGTTTTGCTATTGCTGGTGTCAATGTTGGCGTCAGTACTCCTGGGGTACAAGTACAGGTGGGCTCTCCTCAACCTCAACCTGTAAGAGTTGTTGAGCGAGACCGCGTGATTGTAAAAGAAAAAGTGGTTACTGAGCACTCAGATAATGGCAAACATAAAGGTCACAAAAAGCATAAAAAACATAAGAAACATGATCGCCATGAAGATTAATTAGGTGCGGCTATTGTTTTTGATGTCAAAAAAAGTTTCAGTAGATGAAGAATGACATTTTGCAGAAGGTAGTGTACTCGGTACTACATGTATCCTAGGTTGGCTGAGTAAAGTCAGAATGAGTATTAGCGGTTTAGCAAATTGCGAGTATTATGATATTTGGCTACAGCGTTAAATACGTTCGCAAAATCATCTGGAGGTGTTACCCATGAAGAAAGTCCTGTCTGCAATAGTTGCCACCCTGGTAGCCGTGTCCTTTACTGCTGTAGCGTTCGCTGCTGAAGCTACCAATCCGTCTTATGTACCTGCTGCTGTAAACAAGGCTGCTGGCGATGTGCAGAAAGGTGCAGATGCAGCTACCGCAAAAGCTAACGATGCGAAAGTAGCTAAAGGGAAGGCAAAAGCTGATGCAAAAGCCAAGGCTGATGAGGTAAAATCTGCAAAAGCAAAGGCAAAAGCTGATGCAGTTGCAAAGGCTAAAGAAGCCAAAGAAGCGAAAACCAAAGAGGCAAAAGACGCAAAAGCCAAGGCCAAAGCTGATGCAAAAGGAGTAAAGGAAAAAGCTAAGGCTGATGCGAACGCTGTAAAAGATGCGACAGTGCCGGTGGTTAAATAATTAAACGAGTGGGGCTACTCTACAAAAATTAACCGCGTGAATTCTCGATAAGGCCGCTTTTGCGGCCTTATCTATTTTCAGTTTCGTCACCTCGTACATGTATCAAGCCTTTGATGGATGCTCCTTCACGAGCTGGATACAAGGTTTCTCTTGAAAATGAAGGGTTGTTTCAGAGGGCCATCCCCGTGCTGGTTAATCTGCTGCCCCTCCCCCAAGGTGGAAGAGCATACCTTTCTGCCCCCCCTTGCCTCTAAATGTGAGGTCACTGTGTTATAGATCCACTCCCAAAGCGGTCCACCTCCAGCCATTACTATTCAGCACTTATCGTAAGTATCCTTTGTGTCGAGGTTGGTCTCCTGCTTGTTTATGTCGTTGGGCTGTTTATTGAATTCACTAGCACCATCTGTGCTGGCATTGGAGCAGGGAACCCGGCTGCAGAAAGGCTCTCACGGATAGTACGGTTGCCGTCGAAATAAACCTGCCAGTAATTGTCGTTGTGGCAGAATGGTCGAACTGCCAACACGGGTCCAATCAAGGTGAACTCCAAAATTTCGACCTCCACCGGCGGTTGCGATAACACGTTGGGAACTGTTGCTAGTTTGTTCCGTAGTAGCTGCATGGCTGCAACGTGATCGGTACTGCCGGCCAGTTGGCATTTCAATTCAACCCTCCTAAACGGATTTGCGGTGTAGTTCTGGATGTTGTCGCTGAAAACTTTGCCATTGCCAACCATAGTCAAGACATTGTCTGGGGTGTTGATGGCGGTAACGAAAAGTCCGATCTCTTTAACTGTGCCAGTCACCCCGCCAGCAGTTACGAAATCACCGACTTTGAATGGATGCAACACTACGAGAAAGATCCCTGCTGCAAGGTTCGAGAGTAGCCCACCCCAAGCAGCGCCGATCGCGATACCTATACCAGCCACCAACGCCGCAAAGGTGGTGGTCTGGATTCCGCAGTAACCAAGTATGGCGACAACTAAGATGATGTTCAGCGTGACGGCCACGAAATTGCCGATGTAGCGCATTAGGGTAGCATCGACTTTTTGCTTCTCCAAAACTCCCTGAAGCATGCGCCCCACTAGTCCAATCAACCAGCGGCCAACCAACCAGAAAATAATTACGGCGATGACCTTGGTCCCGAATTCGGTGGCATAAGTGACTGCAAGCTGCCGGTATTGACTCATGTTATCCATACGTACCTCCGCTAAGGTGATTGCCAGCGTTTGGTCCACAGGCTGCCAGGCTACTGAGGCCTTTGCCGCTAAACATAAACTCCTTAACTGCGAATTAACTAGGAAAGTGTACGGCGGAGCGAGTAATTTGCAACCCCATCAATGGGATGGTAAGAGCTTGACTTACACCTGTTGGCTGGTAATTTTTAAAGTTGTTTTTAACTTATTACCCTAAGGAGGATGGACATGAGACTGATCGCCGCGTTGATAGGAGTAGCTCTGCTTACCGCTGTAACGGTGTTCGCTGGCACGACCAAGACCTACCAAGTAACCGGTCCGGTGCTAGAGGTGAAAGATGACATGATCGTGGTCCAGAAGGGTAAAGAAAAGTGGGAAATCGCCCGGGACAAGGATGCCAAGGTGACCGGCAATCTGCAGGTTGGAAGCAAGGTCACTGTCATGTACACCATGAAAGCCACCACAATCGATGTCAAGGCTGCTGCCAAGGCGGGAAAAAAGAAGTGACTCGTCACGGGCAAGATTTGACTTCAGGCAGGTTCATCTGGCTTAAGCATGAAGGAGGTGTGACATGAGGCGTTTTCTGCTGAATGGGGTGTTGTTCGCAGCTGCTGTGCTGCTCGCCATTGGGGTTTCCCTGGTGGGCGCCAGTGCCGACGACGCCATCAAGACCGTGGATAAGGCAAAGGCCGTGGATAAGGCAAAAACGGCGGCAAAGACAAAGACCTCTACGAAACCCGCGGTTTTAGGAGCCAAGGTTGATATCAACAGTGCTTCGCAGGCGGAGTTAGAGAAACTGCCTGGTGTCGGCGCAGTAACGGCTAAAAAAATCATCGATGGCAGGCCGTATACCTCGGCAGCCGATCTCTCCAAAGCTGGACTGTCCTCCAAGGTCATTGAAAAGATACAGCCCTTTGTGGCAGTTGGCACGACTCCTGTGGCGGCACCGGTTGTGGTACCGAAAGTCTCGGTCCCCAAGGCATCCGTACCTGCTAACCCGGCAGCGGCAAAAGCTGTAAAACAGGTTCAGCCTCCAGCAGGCAGCGGCATGGTCTGGGTGAATCCGGATTCGAAAATATATCACAAATCCGGTAGCACATGGTACGGCAAAACTAAACAGGGGACCTACATGACGGAGTCAGAGGCAATTAAAGCGGGTTACCGGGAGTCCAAGCAGGGGGGGAAGTAGCTGCAGTGAATTAATCACATGTAGCCGCGAACAAGGAGGTTGCCATGGGAATATTTGACGACGTCGTAGGCAAGGTTCTTGGCAAGTCAAGCGAATCCGGTGGAGAGAGCTCGGGGCTCCTCAAGGGGGTTATGGATATTCTCACAGATAAAGAAGGGGGCGGATTAAGCGGGCTGGTCCAATCGTTCCAGCAGAAGGGACTCGGAGACACCATTTCTTCATGGATCGGAACAGGGCAGAATACGCCAATTTCTCCCGAACAAATTGAAGAAGGGTTAGGGAGCGAAAGAATCCAGAATTTAGCAGCCAAGGCAGGGATGTCAACTGAAGAAGTGACAGCCATGCTTTCAGAGCAGTTGCCAGATATTGTAGATAAAATTACGCCTGATGGCGTCGTTCCCGAAGGAGGATTTCTGGATAAGGGACTGGAGTTTTTAAAGAGCAAGTTATCATAACGAGCCGACTGCCCTTGTCTTGGGTGTAAGTCAAGGGATAGAAGGGAGGCGACGTGTGGATCGTCTCCCTTTGCTTTCGTGTGTTGAGGCACATAAGTTTCAGAAGGAGTCGGTGCCATCGCTGTTTCTTGAATTTTGTCGGAGTGGTATTGGTAAAAATTTATTAGTTACCGGCTATGGATGGGTTGACATCTGGAGCCCTTAAGGTGTACAAAAAGGGGCAAAATGGTGCAAAGGGAGTGAGGCTGTGGCTGTATGTGAATCTATTTATATTAACTGTATGTAAAAAGGTCGCTTGTTTGCAGGCGGCCTTTTTGTATTCTGGTTCGTGTGACCCTCATTAACGTGGGCCGCGTGGCCTCTTCTGTCTAAAACTCTTTGGCTTATGAGGACGGTCTTCGTCAGGCGGTCCGTCTACACAGCCGTCTGGATGGCTACGATACCGCCGACTGCAGTGGATTTACTTGACCCAATCGATTAAGCCAGGTTTGACGAACCTCACGTGCGGTATGTTTTCAGAAAATGGAGATAAAAATGACGGACTCTGAACAAATTACCACGAACATCGAGTCTATGCGGGATGTCATACTCAGTATGGCCATTGAGTCTTGGCGCTTTGGCCGGGTGTTTGACCGTCTGCTGCTGAAACTTGATGCCGGGGAGCAGAGCCGGTACAAAAGCCAGTTCCGCTGGTTCATCAAAAAGGTCGAGGAGGCCCTTGAACAAGCGGATCTACGAATCGTAAATGTCGAGGGACATCCCTTCGATCCCGGCATTGCTGCTACCCCGCTGAACATCGAAGAGTTCGATGGGAACGATGCCTTGATGGTCGACCAGATGCTCGAGCCGATCATTATGGGAAAAGAAGGTTTGGTTAAGACAGGAACCGTGACTTTGAGGAAGGTGGAACTATGAAAAATTTCGTCGGCATTGACCTAGGTACAACAAACAGTGCGATCTGTTCCTATGACGGTTCCGAAACTCGCATTTGGAAGAGCCCCGAGCAGAATGATGTGACCCCATCGGCGATATATATCGACCGTCGCGGCAACAAATATGTGGGAAAGCGAGCATATGATTCGGCTCCGCACAGCCCGGATAATTCAGCAATGCTGTTCAAACGGCTCATGGGGACGAGCACGCCCGTGCGGCTTACAGCGGTAAACCTGACCAAGACCCCTGAGGAATGTTCAGCAGAGGTGTTGAAGTTTCTGTTCGGCTATATGCCTGAAGAAATCAGGAATGATCCTGATACCGGAACCGTCATTACCGTTCCTGCGGCGTTTAACCAGATGCAGAAGAACGCTACCATGCAGGCCGCAAGTATGGCAGGTCTCGGTAAGGTTGCGCTTATGCAGGAACCGGTCGCCGCTGTCATGAGCGTCATGCGTGCCCGTAACACCGACGGCATGTTCCTGATCTATGACCTAGGTGGCGGCACTTTGGATGTCGCCATTGCTGAAAGCATTAGTGGGCGGGTCAACCTCCTCGCACACGGCGGTATCGCCATGTGTGGTGGCCGGGATTTCGACCGCGTTCTCGTCGATAACGTTGTCCGCCCATGGCTGCTGGAAAACTTCGATCTACCACAAGACTTCTCCGTGAATCCGAACTTCAAGTCGCTTATTCGGTTGGCTACCTGGGCCACCGAACGCGCCAAGATTGAGCTCTCCGCCCGTGAGGATTCTGTCATAAGTCTTTCGGAAACCGAGGCCCGAATAAGGGATCTGAACGGTAATGAAATCTACCTCGATATCCCCCTGCAGCGTGATGCTTACGACAAACTCATCGCTGAACTTGTCGCTGAATCAATCGAGTCTGCCCGAGAGACGCTCAACAAGGCTGGCCTTTCTCCGCATGACTTGGAACGGATTGTGTTCGTCGGCGGACCGACCAATTACAAGCCCCTGCGCGACAAAGTTGCCTTTGAACTGGGAATTCCGGGAAATACCGATGTAAATCCCATGACGGCCGTAGCCGAAGGGGCGAGCCTTTTTGCGGAGTCTATCGACTGGAGTTCCCAGAACCGGTCCCGCAAAAACACCCGTGGTCAGATTTCCTCCGGAGGCAGGCTGGCGTTGTCTTTTAACTACATCGCCCGCACTCCGGATGTTAAAGCCAAAATTGCCGTTCAATTGGCAGGCCAGGCTGCGGCTGGCTCCGAGTTCCAAGTCGATAGTGTCGACACTGGTTGGACGTCAGGTAGATTGCCGCTCAAGCATGGCGCAGCCATCGACGTCACCCTGACAAAAAACGGCGTTAATACTTTCAAGGTCTTTGTTTTTGATTCCGTAGGTGGCTCCATTGGCCTGGAACAGGACAAAATCGTTATTACGCGAACCGCCGCCACAGTCGATGCCATCCCGGCCTCACACTCCGTTGGCATTGAGGTCTTGGAGAAGCTCGGGGGGCGCCCTCTGCTCGACTATCTGGTTCGCTCAGGTGACTCGCTGCCCAAGAAGGGGAAAAAGGTGTTCAAGGCGGCTGAGTCGCTCAAATCCGGAGCCTCAGGATCACTCAACCTGAAACTCTGGGAGGGGGAGATCGAAGACCCCATTACCGATAACCGCCCCATCGGTGTCTTGAAAATTTCCGGCTCCGATATCGAAGACGGTGTGATTCCCGCCGGTGCCGATCTGGAATGCGAATTCGAGATCTTGGACTCTGGCAACATCATCATCGAAGTGTCCGTGCCCTGTATAGGCGGCACCTTTCATTCTGGAAAGAACTTCTACTCTCGCCAAGAGGGGCAACTCGACTACACTGCAGCAGCCGTTATGGTTGTCGAGGAAGGCGAAAGAACCCTGAACCGCATTGACGAAATCAACGAGGTGGTGGACAACCCCAAGCTGGAACAAGCACGACAGAAACTTGAATTCGCCGTTGCGCTCGATCCAAATGAAGCAGAAACAGAGAAGTCACAAGAGGCCATGGAGAAGGTGCTCGAAGCACGGAGACTTCTGGCCCAAGTGCGAAAGGAGCACCTCAAAGAGATTCGCCAGATTGACCTCGACGGTGTGGTGTCCTTCTTTGACGAACATATCCGGCAGAATGCGCGTCCCTCCGAAGCATCTGCCTTCGACAACTTAGCGAAAACGGCTCAACGATCAATTGACAGAAACGATAAGGATTTTGAGCACCAGCTTGATGAACTGAAAGGTAAAAATTTCGAAATCCTTTGGCGTCAGGATTGGTTCGTGGTCGAGCGCTTCAAATGGATGGTCAGCTCACCTCACCTGTTTGCCGATAAGCACCGTTTCGAGGAACTCGCCCACATTGGCACGCAACTCATGCGTTCCGATGACATCGAAAAACTTCGCGCCGTTGTTGCCCAACTTTCGATGATTAAAATCGGCGGTGGACCCGACAACGAGATGTTCGACGTAGCCAACATTATCAGGGGATGATTTATGGCCAAGGATTTGTGGCTGCCTAAAGGCTTTGAGCTGTCGGACGGATCTAAGATCCGGTCGCTCCTCTACTCAGGAGATGAGTGGCAGATTTTTGATACCAATGGGGCGAATAATATCCTACTCGTGCGTCCGGAACTGGCGCGGAAGTGGGATGAGTTCGATTTTCTCAATGAATCCCTGCTTGGAGATGTTGCTTGCGGTAGTGAAACATTCCGGAGCCTGAGCAGCCATAAGAAGTACACCCTGACGGCGATTGAGAATGGCAAATCCCCAGAGAGCAAAATCGATGCACTTTCCTTTGCTTTCGCTCTCAAAGAGTCTCGGAAACTTTCGGAGGAGGCCTCTTTCCATGATGCCCTTTATGTGGAGCAGTATTCCAGACTGCTTCCGACCTGGACGCTGACACCTTATGTAGATGATGAAGTAGTTTTGGGGACCTACATCACTGGTGGGGTTATCATCTCCACGCAATCCTTCCGGCGTTTGACCAACCTGACCGGTTGGATGCCCGTTGGCGATTTGGCCGAAATTATTAAAACAGCCGGTTTTAACGTACCTGCAGATGCTGACTCACTTGCCAAGCGAAAGCCCGCCTCTCAACCCATGACCGGCTCAAAGGCCTCCATTTCAGAGGCGGCTGGGAAAAACGACCAGCTGGAATCACCCGAAAAATCGGCCGAGGCCAAAGTGTTTAAGCTACCAGGGCGACCGCAGCTCGAGGAGTTTTTCAATGAGCACGTCATCGACATCATCTTCAATGCACAGAAGTACCAGGCGTTGGGTGTCGATTTCCCTTCCGCAATCGTTCTGCATGGGCCGCCGGGGTGTGGCAAGACCTTTGCCGTGGAGCGGCTTGTCGAGTTTATCGATTGGCCCAGCTACTCGATTGACTCCAATAGTGTCGGCAGCCCCTACATTCACGAAACCAGCAAGAAGATCTCAGAGATATTTGACAAGGCGATTGATGGTGCTCCGTCCGTTGTCGTCATCGACGAGATGGAATCTTTCCTGTCCGATAGGCGATCTGGTAGTTCGTCTGGCTTGCATCACGTCGAGGAGGTAGCGGAATTCCTTCGGCGGATTCCGGAAGCTATCAAAAGTAAGGTGCTGATCATCGCCATGACGAACCTGATCGAGATAATTGACCCGGCTATTCTGAGGCGCGGACGTTTTGACCATATAATTGAGGTCGGCATGCCGTCGAGGGAAGAGGTAGCTTCCCTTGTGAATTCACTCCTGGCCAAACTGCCGAAATCCGACAAACTAGATGTTACCAAGATCCTCGATGCGCTCACGGGGAAGGCTCTTTCCGATTCGGCTTTTGCCATACGCGAGGCCGCAAGGCTCGCTGCAAAGGCAGGGAAGGCAGTGCTTGACCAAGAGAGCATTGAGGCCGCCTTGAACAGTCTTTCAAAAGCCCCAGAGAGGAAAAGCAAACGTATCGGATTCGTCTGGGATGACAAGTAACCGGAGCGGAGCATGGACCTATTGCAAAACCCTTTTCACATTCTGAATGCCAGCCCTCGCGATAATCGCCGACGTATCATGGAACTCGCCGATGACCGAAGCCTTTTGCTCGACCCAAGCGAGTGCATGGAGGCGCGGTCGAGTTTGACCAACCCCCGGAAAAGGCTCTCCGCTGAAGTTGCCTGGCTGCCTGGTATTGGACCGAAACGAGCAGGAGAGGTGTTGTCGCTCCTTGAATCCTCGCCAGCCAATTTGCTCGCTGTCGACAAGCTGTCGTCAATTGCTAGGGCGAATATACTCGCTGCAGCCCTCACACGTTTGCCTGAATACAATGCCGATGTTGTTGCGGAATGGATCCTCGAAATTTCATGGGCATTCGAGGACCTCGTCCCAGATGAGCTGAGAGTGATTATCAACGAGGAACGGGTTGTTTCTGGTTTTCCGGAAGTATCGGACCTCTCAGCCGTCGAAGCTGAAATCATGGAACGCCGGAGGCACTATCGCCAGGTCATCAAGTCGACCTTGGACTACCTGTCCCCAAAAGAACTCGTGAAGGCAGTCACAGTTGCCGTCGAGTCCGCGACTGACGATGGCGAAGAGCACGGCCCTATTCTGATAGCTGACCTTGTTGACTCGTATGAGGTAGAGGCACAGGGATTTCTAGATAAGGAAGAAGAGAACATAAGAGGCCTTGTGGAAAAACTGCGAGCCTCCGTCGACGCGGAGCAGCCGGATTCCTTATTGGCTCCCATGGTGAATCAATTAGTCCAGGTTGTTAAGAACTGGGATATCGTCGCTCAGCCGATTCAGCTTAGTGCGAAGAGTCGAGGGTTCGATCATGATGCGAGCCACCGCGTCGCCGGTCTGGTTCGTGGTCTGGCGATTCATATGTTCAATGAGCACGGTAAGCTCGATTTCTCACAGCAACTCACAAACATGCTGCAGGAAGTATTTGCAGAGGTTGGTGAGGTCGCCGAACGCACCGCTGAGGACGCAGACGCTCTTAGTGAGATAGCGGAGCAGCGGATTCGTTTCATAGAGGATGCAAAGAACAAGGCTGAAAAATGGCGAAGAGAAATAACCTATGAGGTCGATGTCGGGGCCATTTTCAAAGACAAACTGCGCATTTCTCCTGAGGGTATTGAGTGGAAAGGCCGCCGTTGGAATCTTGATTCAATTACCAGGATTCGTTGGGGGGGGACCCGGCATTCGCTTAACGGCATCCCCACCGGAACAACGTATAGCATCGTTTTCGGCAACGGCTCAAATTTCGCAACTATTGAACTGAAGAAGGAAGCAACATATTCCAACTTTGTTGATCGTTTGTGGAGGGCAGTCGGCGTCCGTTTGTTGACGGAATACCTTGAAGGTCTGCGAGACGGCAAGAAATATCGCTTCGGCTCCACAGTTATAAGCGATGACGGCATTGAGCTAGAGCGGAAAAAACTCTTTGGCAGCAACGAACGAGTCTTTTGCCGTTGGGGTGAGTTGGTGATCTGGAATGGTGCTGGTGTTTTCTGCATCGGGAAAAAAGAAGACAGGAAACTTTCTGCAGACTTCTCGTACCAGGAGGAGGACAACATTCATGTTCTCGAGGCTGCTATCCGCATGTTCTGGAAACAGGGCGGAGACCGGCTGAGCAGTCTTTTGGGGAACTAAAAATAATATGCACAGCAAAGACAACAAACGGGGAATACTATCTGGCCTAATCTCTGACACCCGGACTATCCCACAGATCCAACGGTAAGCCACTCCGCAGCCATCAGCGGCGTTTCCCTTGCTGGAACTGGCAAAGTGGCCACCTCTTCACGCTCCATACTCGTGTTCGGTCATAATGGGGGATAGTCGGCATTAAATGTGTAGATGGAAGGGGGCTACGCTCATGATTGGTGATAATGATACGGATAAAAAGGGCTTCTCCGGGCTTTCTGGATTGGCATCCGATTTTGGTGCTACAAAGCCCATAAAGCCTGAGCCAGAAGAGGAGGCCAAGCCCTCAACATCTAAGCAACAACGGCAGCCTCCGCTGGACACTGCTCTTCCCGAGCCTGAACGGAAAAATGCAGGCTCTCCCCCACCTATTGAAACCGTTAGCTCTCGAAAAAACGACGGCGGTTCGGGGGGCAGGTGGATTGTTGGCTTTATCGCTGTTGTTTTAGTGATCTGGCAGATTAATAGTGGTGACCATAGCAACAAGAACCCTTCATACAGTCCCCCTTCGTCTTCGCAGAGCAACGGCTACCCACAGAGCACCACGACTCCGGAAGTTCAACCCTCTAGCACGGTCCCAAGCGACGGACTGCAGTGTACAAAGCCTTCAATCGGCAACGATAATGTGCTGTCTGTGCCGGAGATCCGCTGGTGTATCCGAGAGGATATTCGCATTAAAGCGATGCGGGACGTCATCGATACCAATGCAGGCATTGATGAATTCAACCGGATCGTTAACGACTACAACAGCCGTTGCGGGAGCTACCGGTACCGTCAGGGGGCTCTGTCTGGAGCTGAACGTGATGTTGAAGCCTACCGAAATGAAATAGTTTCGGAGGCGATTCTGGAGGCTAGGCAATTAAGCAGCCGCTCGTACCCATCGGTGTCCCCAGGCGTATCTGTAAACAGTACTCCCGTTAGGGGCAGCAGCCCTTCCGTCGCCACTACAGTTGCACCGGAAAACCTCACACTTGAGGAACAGTCTAAGTACAATACTGCACAGCGGCTTCGGCGCCTGGGCTATGATGTTGATTGGCGGACAAGCTCTTTAGTGGACATGATTGATTCAGAATCTAGAATTTCTGCGGCGAACCGACTCGCCAGGCTTGGCTATAACGTGGACTGGCGAACAAAGTCGCTAACAGACATGATTGATGCAGAATCTAGGATTGGTACCGCGAACCGCCTTTCCCAGTTGGGGTATAACGTGGATTGGCGAACAATCTCGCTAACGGACATGATTGACGCAGAATCTAGGATCAGTGCGGCGAACCGCCTCAAACGGAAAGGTGTTTCCGTAGATTGGCGCAATTACTCGCTAACACGGTTGTTGGACATGGAGTATGGTCAGAATTGATCTATGCTCTGATATTGCAACTATAGTAATCGGTGCCCTTCATGTCACTTCTAAAGGAGGAAATCATGAGTGATGAGTTCAGGCGAGGCACTGGCGGTCCCGGAGGTAGACCGCTTAAAGAGTATGGTAAGCTTGGCACTTTTGGACTTGCTATCGCGCAAAAACTTGCAGCAACAGGACTTACTGAAGCCGACTATATTCAAATTGCTCGGCAATTTAAAGCTGACGAAACACGTTTCTATGCATACATCCGATATTTTAAAAACGAGAAATTCAATATAATTTTAGAAAATGGCCGGTATGTGGACAAAACCGAACGCATAGATAACCGGGCATCTGGCGAAAGCCGTTAAAAGAGGTTGCTAACCAACCGGCTAGAGCTTTGTCTGGCTGCGTTCTCTGGAAAGCAAGCCAGTTAGACTAACGTTGTGCATCAAGATAAGGCTCCATTTTGGTGTATAACGATATCCTTGGGAGCCAAGAAGGAGAGGACTACGCTATGGGAAAGTTAGTATTTTGCTTGGGCATTGTATTACTCGCTTCACCTGTGCTTGCAGGAAGTTACGACAACTACGAAATTAAACAAGACCCCTATGGTTATGGTCGTTCCTACGGTGGCAGTAGGGAAATCGAAATGAAAAATAAGTATGACTACGATCCATCGAACAAGTACAGAGGTGAAATCGAAAGTGATGGAACCGTCAGGATGAAAAACTATAACGGCGACCGATTGCGCGGCACCATTGATAATGACGGTTACGGCACTTTGCGTGACCAAAACGGAAATACCTACAGAGTGAGGCCTCGATAATTAAAAGCAGGAGAAATAAGATGAAGCTGTAAAAATAATCTTGGTGGCCCAATGAATTTAGGAGCCGGCATGAGTGGGCAACAAAAAAGTGGGGGAAGAAAAAATCTACTCCGAGTGCTGTTAGATCATCAAGGGAAAAGCCGAAAATACGCCCCAAGTTGAGGATCGGCTTCGGATTTTAACTTTGGTAGCAGCATCCACGGGAGCCCTCCCCTATGAAATATTAAGGCTTTTTAGATTGAGGGGGGGGCTCAAAATTCCGATTGTGATTGGGCGCCGTTGACACCCCTGCATTGTGGTTAGTTGTCCCCGTGTCTCCAGTCAATACATCTGATATGGTTAGATGAAAGTTATACTGCCCCTAGGACATTCCACTCGCTTTCTGGCCGTTTGCCCTCAAGGACGCTGCCGAATGAGAAGAGTGAGCTTGTTTGTGACTCACAGCTTTCGATTAAGGACGTGTGTGACTGATGAATTCAGACGAGGGGGAGGAGCCAGAGGTTAGCAAAACTTCAACTGTGACAAATTGTCGCGAAGGTGATGTGATGTGCAACTGCGGGGAGATACAGAATTTTAAAGTCAAACCATGGGTCTCTTGGCGGGTCTATAGGACTGCATCGGAAACAAGATGCTTCTTGTCAAACGAGTCAACGCGAAACTTTCTACTTCTCGCCGATGAGTCTGCGGAGCTTTTTGATCTGATAGCCAAAAATGGTGCCAGTTATACCAAGCTTAAATCTTTGGCTGAACTGTTAGGAGTGGAAGACGAGTTAGATTTATTTGTTCTAGAGCTAGCAAATGAAGGTTTAATCGAAAATTGCCGAACTCTTAGTCACACTCAGGCTCAAGTTCTTAACACTGATTATGCCGCGACTGCCAAGAACGAAATTGAAGATGAGATGATGCAGTGGGCAGACAAAAACAATTTCTTATATAGCTCTCATTTAGACCTGACTTACGTATGTAATCAAAGGTGTATTCACTGCTATAATCCGAATGCCGCTTCAAGACAGGCTGGGGCAACAGATGCACAAGAAGAGATTTCGACTGCGGAGGTTTTACAGCTTCTTGACGATTTGGTTGTGCTAGGGGTTTTTCGGCTTTTTTTAAGTGGTGGCGAAATTACCCTCCGACAAGATTTTTGGGAAATCCTCCTGGGTGCACGAAAGCGAGGATTTTGTGTTGAGGTGTATACGAATGGATTGGGGATAGACGCTGAGTTTGCCGCCAAACTGAAAAGTTTCGGTGTTCACAAGGTCGATATCAGCGTTTACAGTGCCGTACCCAAACAGCACGATGCGATCACAGGAATTTCCGGGTCCTGGCAAAGGACTATTAACACATTTCATCTACTTCGGGATGCACGGGTTCCCACCGTCCTAAAGAGCATCCAGATGACTTCAACTGTGTCTGGGTACCATGCAACTAAGCGACTTGGGGAAGAACTTGGTGCCAAGGTTCTTATGGATATGTCCATGTCTGCTGGATATGGCAATAATATGCGTCCCCTTGCACTGTTGCCCTCTGTCGAACAAATGGCAGAAGTTTTCAGAGTAGAGATTGAAAACGGCGTTTACCGAACAGACATGCAGCTTAACAAAGATAGGCATCCGTGTGGTGCAGGCCGTAAATCCCTTTGTATATCGCCGGACGGGACGGTGTATCCCTGCACTGGATTTCCTGTCGGGCTTGGAAGCATACGCGATCCCGGCGGGATCACCGCAATTTGGCAACGGGGGTGCTTAAGCCAAGAGGGGTTCCTATCAAAATGGCGCGGCATAAAGATATCTGATTTTAAAGAATGCGGAACCCATGACTATTGTGATTATTGCCCGGAAGTCTGTGCCGGTGCAGCATGGCTCGCCACAGGTGATTATCTTGCAGCAAATGAGAGCAGCTGCCGCCAAGCAAAGGCCTTCCTTAAAGCCGTTAGGCTGGTGGTGGGGCTACGCACTGCGGACGACTCGGAGCAAGGTGCGACGCCTATTCGTGAATGAGAGGAGGTGAATTGACGATGAAAAAGCTGGGAATTAAGTCAAAAGAAGCTCATGACAATGGCACCTGCAGTAAAGGGTGCGGCATGCACTGGGACAATCTCTGCGGGAAGCGACAGTAACAGGCCCGCAAAACTCCACGCGGTCACGATACTTGGGGGATGAAGTCGAGAGCCCCTGGAGTTTCCTTGAAGCCTCAGAATCCTAAATTTTTTAATGGTGTAAGTTGTCGTTGAAGAACGTCAAAAACTCCGTACCCTAACCTGTACCCTAAGGCGTTGCAAACGTGTTAAACATGTGTTACTTTGTTACCGCTCTGGTAGCGGTAACATATTGTATCGGCAGCAAGTTGATGATTTTTTGAGGGTACGGTAGGGGCGGGAGGTTGCTCTCATAACCCGAAGGTCACAGGTTCAAATCCTGTCCCCGCAACCAAAACATCACAAAGGCACTTGGCTGAGACCAGCTAAGTGCCTTTTTTGCGTATTATCCCTCGCAACTTTGTCCTGCTTTCGCTCTCCCATTGCCAATTAATATAATTTTGGACATCTTGCCTCTGTCTTGGTCTTGGCTCTGTCTGGTGCATAATTTACATAAGTTGCCAGCGTCTCTGGCTAGAGGTGTTTTCAAATTTGTGTAAAAAGGGCTTTACACTTTATGTAAAGCCCCTTGGTCCTGCAGAGATCTTACTGAAGATCATGCCTCGTTCCTGCGACGCTTTCCGTAGATCGCGATCCCGGCGAGTCCGATGCCCATAAGTAGCATGGTGCCCGGCTCGGGGACCGGGGCGGTCTCGTTGTTATAGTTGAGGCAGAGCACGGACCGGTCCAGATAGAGGAAATTAAGGCAGCCCCTTTCGTCGTAGATGAGGGATACGTCGAGGTCCTGGCCCTGCGCCCATGGTGCGGTGATGCTCGAGGCGACGTCGAACCTGGTCGACTCCATCGGGTTCCAGAACCAGATCCAGCCGGTGTCGTTCTTGAGGGTCCCCAGGAAGTTACTTTCCACCTGCACAGCGTCGTTGCCGCCGTTGACGAAGTTCGAGTAGATCGTCAACTTGGCGCTGTTGATGGTGTCGTAGGGCATCTCGAAGTCGCCCGGCATCTCCTGTTGCCAGGTGGCCGTGCCGGTGCCGGTTAGGATCCGGTCCAGGTCGGTGGTGCTCGTGTAGAAGGTTGCCCCGGCGATCCCCGTTGCGCCAAGCATTAGCGCGGCGGTCAGAATTCCTGCCACAATAGCTCTCATTCTCATGCCCTCCCTGTTCGTTGTATTTTGAAACTGTCCATTGCAAGGCAACTAGCGTGCCGCCATAATTAAATCAGCCGGTTACGGGCGGGAGCCGCGTGCCGTGGAGGTGCTCAGAGAGGGGCTTGGTAAGATGCAGGAGGGAAACGTGTAAAGATCTACGACAGGTGTAAAGGCGTGTACAATGGGGGGCGGCTCCTTCCGCTCGCCGATTCCCCCAATTGTTGTAGTGGCATGCCTAAAGCTCGGGCAACGATCTTTCATGCCGGCTCGGCTCCAGCACCACTCCAGTCATTTTTGTAGGTGCCATTTCTTTTTTCGCAGCCAAGGCGGGTGTACGGGGCGCACCTTTTTTAACTGGTTTTCTGATATATTGCACGCGATGGCTGCAGAACGTGGTGCTGCGCAAAAAAGGATGACCGCCACCCAGCCGATGACTTGATAGCGGCCTCTCACTAGAGATCCCATACCGGACAGCGACCATGAAAAATAAATCCTTGCGGCTCAATTCGCTTTGTTACAGGGCTTTGCCTTTCCTTGTCCTGCAGTCCCCAACATCAGCCACTGCTGCACCCCTGGAACGGGGAGCAATGGGGGGCACCCTGTCAGGGGAGGGCGGCTCGTACCAGATCCTGGCGTCGGTGGCCATCGTGGCGCTGATTACCCTCCTTATTGTCACGCTGCGCCAGATGCGCCAGTCGAAGGAAGCTTCCCGGTCACTAGCCGAAAGCGAACGGCGCTTCCGTACCTTGGTGGAGCAGGCAGGTGACGGTTTTGAGCTGATAGGACCGCAAGGGGAGATCCTGGACTTAAATAGTGCCACCTGCGATTGTCTCGGCTATACCAGGGCCGAACTCCTCAGGATGAACGTGACGGATATCGACCCGCTGATCAGCAGGGAGACTTTCGCTGTCCAGTTCGCCTCATTGATAGACCAGCCGCCGGTCACCTTCGAATCGGTGCACCGGCGCAAGGACGGATCGACATTTCCCGTCGAGATCCGAACCACGGTCTTCAAACTGGGGGGGATGCACGTGGGGCTTTCGCTGACCCGCGACATCTCAAAGCGTCGGCATCAAATGGCCGAACTCGACTACACCAACAAATGCTTCACCCAGGCGCTGAACAGCCGTCATCACGTCCTCTACCGTCTCAACGTCACAGAAGGCAGGTATGATTACCTGAGCCCCGCCTTCGAGCAGATAACCGGCCATCCCGTTGCTGAATTCCAAAAGAACAGCCTTGAAACGCTCAAAGAGTACTTCCATCCCGATGACAGGGTACGCATCTTTGCCGTTCTGGAGGAGGCGTTTCTCCACCGCACCACCGCAACTGTCAATCTGGACCTCGAGTACCGTCTCAGGAGGGCTGACGGAGAATATTGCTGGCTGCGTGATTCAACCACTGCCTGCTTTGATGAACGGGGCGACTTGGAGTGTTTCTTCGGTTCAGCTCATGACATCACAGACTCCAAACGAGCCGAAAAGGAACGTGAACAGTTCCATACACTGTTCATGACCTCTGACGACCTCATGTGCATAGCAGATCCACATGGTGCCTTCCTTAAGACCAACCCCTCTTTCTCCGAGATCCTCGGCTATTGCGAGGAAGAACTCGTGGCCAGGCCGTTCATCGATTTCGTTCATCCCGACGACAGGGAACCGACCCTTGCCGAAATGGAGCAGCAGATACGGTCCGGGCATTCGTTGAGGTTCGAAAACCGCTATGTGTGCAAGGACGGTTCCGTCCGATGGCTATCATGGAGCGCGGTGTACAACCCTCAGGATGGGTTAACCTACGCGACCGCCCGTGACATTACCGAACGCAGGGAGGCGGAAGAAGAGCGCAACCGGCTGGAGCAGCAGTTGCTCCACGCGCAGAAACTGGAAAGCCTCGGCGTCCTGGCGGGAGGCATCGCCCACGATTTCAACAATATCCTGACCAGCATTATCGGCAATGCCGATTTGGCTCTGACGCAGATCGATCCCCAGTCGCCGGTCATGGAAAACCTGCAGCGGATCGAAAAATCGGCAGCAAGAGCCGCCGACCTGGCCAAGCAGATGCTCGCCTACTCTGGTAAAGGGAGGTTTGTGGTCGAGCCCACCGATCTCAGCCATCTGGTCGAGGAGATGAAGCATATTCTCGAGGTCTCCGTCTCCAAGAAGGCGATGGTGAACTACCATCTCACCCGCCCGCTGCCTGTCGTTGACGCCGATGCAACGCAAATCCGCCAGATCGTCATGAACCTGGTGATCAACGCCTCCGAGGCATTGGGGGAGCAGGCCGGGGTGATCGATGTCGCTACTGGGAGCGTCCACTGCGATGAGAAATACCTCCAGGGGACCTGGCTTACAGACATCATCCCCGAAGGAGTCTATGTCTTTGTAGAAGTCGCCGACACTGGATGTGGCATGTCTACGGAGACTGCCTCAAAGATTTTTGATCCCTTCTTCACCACCAAATTCACCGGGAGGGGCCTGGGGATGGCTGCCGTGCTGGGGATAGTGAGGGGACACAGGGGTACCATCAAGGTTGACAGTACGCCCGGCAAGGGAACCACATTCCGGGTACTCCTCCCCGCGAGCGACAAGGCTCCCGAGGTCGCAGCACCTCCTGCCGCCGAAGTCCGGTGGCACAAAAGCGCAGGGAAGGTGCTCCTGGTGGACGACGAGGAGGAGGTGCGCAACATCGGCTGCCAAATGCTGCAGGCGCTCGGTTTCACGCCGCTCTCTGCAGAAAACGGGCGGCAGGCGGTAGAGGTCTTCAAAAACACCCCGGACCTCGCATTGGTAATCCTCGACCTCACCATGCCGCAGATGGACGGGGAGCAATGCTTCCGGGAGCTGCGGCAGTTGGATCCGAAGGTGCTGGTGCTCATGGCAAGCGGCTACAGCGAGTACGAAGTGGCCCCCAAATTCGCCGGCACGGGATTGGCTGGATTCGTGGAAAAACCTTTCAACCTGTCGACCCTGAGAAAGGCGATAGATGGGATTCTCGGTAAAAGCCACCAAGGATGATGCGGAACTGCTTTTGGGTAAACGGCAGTCGGTTTGTCCAGAAGGGGATGCACTAGCAGCAAAGCCTCCGGAGCACATAAAAACGCGGCTGCATGTTCATGCAGCCGCGTTCCTGATTCCTCTCCCAGGGGGGTGATACCTCACAAAACGATGACGGTGACGACCCGCGACCGGTGCCTTTGGTATTTTTCGCGATCGGGCGGGGGGAGCTTCTCGCTTCGGGCCGGGGATGAACGTCAAGACGAAGTCAGGTCAAATGAGGATGCTGCGCGGGAAGCCTGGTCGTAGCTGCCGGACACGTTGCGCAGGAACTTCGCAATGCCGGCCAAAGTCTTTGCTTCTTCGTCACTCTTGGTGAAGCTTTCGATGAGGCAGGTGTCGCGCACCAGCTTGTAGTTATTGCAGATGTTCGAGCCTTTAGCGGTGGTGGAATAATACATCTCCTTTCCCCTCTTTGTTCCGCTGACCAGCCCCGCGGCAATCAGCTTTTTGATTGAGTAGGTGGCAAGATGGGTGTCTTCGATGTTCAGGATGAAACAGATGTCCGCCAACCGCTTCTGCTTGCCGCGGTGGTTGATATGGTGCAGGATCAGGATGTCGAGCGGGGCCATGTCCTTGGCTCCGGCGGCGTTCATACAACGCACCATCCAGCGTTCGAAGGCATGATAGGCAATGATGAGCCCGAATTCGAATTCGGATGACTCGGGGTAGGAAATAGCGAGATGTGAGGACGTAACGATATGGACGTTATTCTCATCGGACGGCTTGGAAGTACCCTGAACGCTGCTGGTATCGATCTCTTTCTTTGGCATAGACCCTCTGATATCTGCGGAACTTGACACAGGCGTGCTGTAAGGGTGCAGTATAACTACCGTGAGTCCATTTTTCCAAGAAAAATACTTTTAAAATCCGGCTGCTGACCCCTATTCCGCCGGTTCCACCACGCACAGCAAGTCGTTGGTCGCAACCGGGACGCCCTCTTTCGCCTTCAGTGAGCCGATAACCCCGGCAACGGTTGCCTTGATCTCGTTCATCATCTTCATCGCCTCAAGGATCATAAGCACTTGGCCCGGTTCGACAGGCTGCCCTTGCTTGACCAGGATCTTGCAGACGTTGCCAGACATTGGTGACCTGATCTCCTGCCTCCCGCTTGGCGCGGCGGACAGCTTCCTGGCCAGCTTTTTTTTCTTCTCCTCAACTACTTCCAGTTCGAAATGATCCCCCTGGATGTCGACACCGTACATCTCCCCACTCTCGGAAACTTCGATGTCGACCTCGTACGATTTGCCATCGATGATCAGGGACAAGAGGTTATCCCGCGATTCGTGGTAATCGACCAGGTATTCCTTCCCTCCCAAGTGAACGGTGTACAGGCCGGGATGACGCTCCTCCACCCCTATGTTCCGCTCTTCTCCCTTGCAGGTAACGATATATGCCATGTGGAATCCCTCCGGTACGTGCCGTCAGCGTTTGATACGGCCACTCATCTTCCAGCCCGATTCGGCCTGCAAAGTGGTGTCTGAAATAGCGGCGCTCTTGCGAGTCTGGGACTGGTCGCTGCGGAACGCTTTGATGGCGACCGCAAGGAGCGCCACCTCCTGGTGCGGTTTTTCCCTGGCGGCATCCTCCTTGACGAACCTGCTGTCGATGAAGGTCGTGTCGTAGTCGCCGGCAATGAAATGCTCATTCTGCATGACCCGTTCGCAGAAGGGGATCGTGGTCTTGATCCCCTTCACGAAGTACTCGGACAGTGCCCGCCGGGTCCGGCTGATGCAGCGCTCCCGGGTGCTGGCCCACACCACGAGCTTGGCCAGGTGCGGGTCGTAGTAGGGGGGCACCTCGAGTCCCTCGTACATGCCCGAGTCATCGCGGACACCCGGGCCGCCCGGCGTGCGCAGGCCGGCGATGCGCCCGGCGATGGGGAAGAAGTCGTGATCCGGATCCTCCGCGTGGATGTGGCATTCGATGGCGTGACCACGAAACGAGATGTCCTGCTGCTGGAAGCAAAGGGGGAGGCCGGCGGCCGCGCGGATCATCTCCTTGCAGAGGTCGGTGCCGGTGACAGCCTCGGTGACCGGGTGCTCGACCGCCAGACGGGTGTTCATCTCCAGGAAGAAGAATTCCTTCGTTGCCGCGTTGACCAGGAACTCTGCGGTTCCAGCCGAATCGTAGCCGACCGCTCGCGCGATGCGGAGAGCCGCTTCGCCCAGTTTCCCTCGGAGTTCTTCATCCACGATGGTCGATGGCGCCTCTTCGATCACTTTCTGGCGACGGTGCTGGATGGAACACTCGCGTTCCATGAAATGGACCACGTGCCCTTGTTTGTCGCCGAATATCTGGATCTCTATGTGCCGGGGGCTTTCGATACAGCGCTCCAGGTAGACCGCCCTGCTGCCAAAGCAGTTGAACGACTCGGAACGGGCCGCCCGCACCAGCCTGGCCAGGTCCTCCGGGCGCTCCACGACACGCATCCCCTTTCCGCCGAACCCATGCACCGCCTTGACCATGAGCGGGTAACCGATGGTGTCAGCTACCTGCCGCGCCGCGCCGTCGTCCTTCAACTCCTCCAGCATGCCGGGCACCAGCGGGACGTCCTGCGCGGCCGCCACCCTCCGGGCCGCGACCTTGTCCCCCATGGTCCTGATGGCATCCGGGTTGGGCCCGATGAAGGTGATCCCTTCTGCCGCGCAGAGTTCGGCAAAAGCGGCCGTTTCAGAGAGGAACCCGTATCCGGGGTGGACGGCGTCGCAGCCGGACCTCTTCGCCACCTCGATGATGGTGTCGGTCCTGAGATAGGAGCGGGAGGCGGGGGCTGGGCCGATGCAGTAGGCTTCATCCGCCACCCTCACGTGCAGCGAGGCCCGGTCCGCCTCCGAATAGACAGCTACGGTGGGGATCTGGAGTTCCTGGCAGGCGCGGATGATCCGTACCGCGATCTCGCCGCGGTTGGCGATGAGGACTTTGTTAAAAAGCTTGTCAGCAGGCATATGAACTACTCCTTGCAGTACGCTTCGAGATGCAGTGGTAACTCGCCGGCTACAGCGGGATGTTGCCGTGCTTGCGCGGCGGGTTGGCATCGCGCTTGTTCTTGCACATCTCGAGCACGCTGATCAGCTTGGACCGGGTCCGGGCCGGATCGATGACTTCGTCGATGTAGCCGAGTTCGGCCGCATTGTAAGGGTTGGCGAACTTTTCCCGGTAGTCGCTGACCAGTGATTTCCGGGTTTCCTGCGGGTTGTCGGAAGCGCACATCTCGGCCCGGTGAATGATGTTGACCGCGCCTTCCGGCCCCATGACCGCGATTTCCGCCGTGGGGAAGGCCATGCTGTAGTCGCCGCGGATGTGCTTCGAGTTCATGACGCAGTAGGCGCCGCCGTAGGCCTTGCGGGTGATGACGGTGATCTTGGGCACGGTCGCTTCGGCCATGGCGTAGAGGAGCTTGGCGCCGTGCTTGATGATGCCGCCCAGTTCCTGCCCCACGCCGGGCATGAAACCGGGGACGTCCTCGAAGATCACCAGCGGGATGTTGAAGCTGTCGCAGAAACGGGTGAAGCGCGCCCCTTTGAGGGAGGAGTCGACGTCCAGGGCGCCGGCCAGAAAGATGGGCTGGTTGGCGACGATGCCTACCGGCCTGCCGTTCAACCGGGCGAAGCCCACCACCAGGTTCTTGGCGTAGTGCTCCTGGACCTCGAAGAAATAGCGGTCATCGACCACGGCCTTGATGACCTCCTTGATGTCGTAGGGGACGTTCGGGTCATCGGGGATCATGCTGCGCAGGGCATCTTCGCAGCGATTGATGTCGTCGTCACACGCGGCCCGCGGAGGGTCCTCCATGTTGTTCAGGGGGAGAAACGAAAAGAGTTCGCGCATCATCAGCAGGCATTCTTCGTCATCGGAACAGGCGAAGTGCGCGCATCCCGACTTGGAGTTGTGGGTCATGGCTCCCCCCAGTTCCTCCTTGGTCACCTCCTCGTGGGTTACCGTCTTGATGACCTCCGGGCCGGTGATGAACATGTAGGAGGTGTCCTTGACCATGAAGACGAAATCGGTGATGGCCGGCGAGTAGACCGCTCCCCCCGCGCAGGGCCCCATGATGGCCGACAGCTGCGGCACCACCCCGGAGGAGGTGACGTTGCGCAAAAAGATGTCGGCGTAGCCCGCGAGCGAATCGACCCCCTCCTGGATCCGGGCCCCGCCGGAATCGTTCAGGCCGATTACCGGCGCCCCGTTCTTCAGGGCCATGTCCATGATCTTGACGATCTTCTCGGCATAGGATTTGGAGAGGGACCCGCCAAAGACGGTGAAGTCCTGGGCGAAGACGTATGCCGGCCTTCCGTCGATGGTGCCGTAACCGGTCACCACACCGTCGCCGGCGATCTTCTGTTTTTCCATCCCGAAGTTGTGGCAGCGGTGGGTGACGAACTTGTCGATCTCGTTGAAGCTCCCCTCGTCGAGCAAGATGGCGATGCGCTCCCGGGCGGTGAGCCTGCCGGACTTGTGATGCTTCTCGATCCTGTCAGCGCCGCCCCCCAACTCGGCCTGCTCGTTTTTGGCCTGCAGAAGATGGAGTTTGCTTTCGATGGTCATGGTGTACCTCGCTTTAAAGAGTGCCGAAGGCGTTCAGTTGAACCTTTTCCCGCTCCAGCCGCGACCTGATGATCCGGATCATCTCGATAGCTTCGGCGGTATCGCCATGAACGCAGATGGTCTGGGCGTTGAGAGGGACCTCGCTGCCATCTATGGAGGTCACGCTGCGGTCCCTGACCGTGGCCAGTACCCGTTCCGCGGCCAGCGCCGGATCGTGGATCACCGCGCCCGGCTGGGTCCGCGGCACCAGTTTCCCTTCCCGGGTGTAGGCGCGATCGGCGAAGACCTCTTCCACGTACCTGATGCCGGTTGCCTTGGCGGCGGTCACCATCTCGGAATTGCTCAGGCATACCAGGTACAGGTCAGGATCCAGGGCCTTGATCGCCTCGGCGATGGCCAAGGCTATGGTGCTGCTGACGGCGGCCTTGTTGTAGAGCGCCCCGTGCGGCTTTACGTGCTGCAGCTTGATCCCTTCGCACTTGCAGAACGCGGCCAGGGCCCCGATCTGGTAGATCAGGTCCGCGGTGACCTCCTCTGCCGAGAGTTCCATGGGACGCCGCCCGAACCCGACCAGGTCGGGGTAGGAGGGGTGGGCTCCCACCGCGACGCCGTGGGTCTTGGCCATCCTGACGGTCTTGCGGATGGTCGCCGGGTCAGAGGCGTGAAAGCCGCAGGCGATGTTCGCCGAGGTGATGAACGGCATCACCTGCTCGTCACTGCCGATAGTGTACGCGCCGAACCCTTCACCCATGTCGCAGTTCAAATCGATGTGCATACTGTTTTCTCCTTACTCCGGGCCTCGCGTCTTGCGCTGGCCCCGAACGCCCCGGCACTTACCCGAGCGCCGCCTTCTCGTAGCTCAAATTTTCCGCGGCCAGCGCCGCGACCGCCTCCTGATCGCCGCACTCCACAAAGGTCACGCTGTCTCCGGCCTTGGCCTGTGCCAGCTTGGACAGGTCGGGTCCGATCACGAAACCGATCTTCGCGTAGCCGCCCGTCGTCTGGCAGTCCGCCATCATGATGATGGGGTGCCCGTCCCCCGGAACCTGGATCGCGCCCGCGCTCAGGGCGTCGGAAATGATGTCCGGCCCCGCGGCATGCTCGATGGTCGGCCCTTCCAAGAGGACACCCATGCGGTCGTTTCTGGGGGAAACCGTGAAGCTCTGGCTGAAGAGCGACCGCAACCCCTCGGGGGTAAACAGCCCTTCCTGTGGCCCCGGAATTACCCGCAGGCGCACCTCGCTGCCGTACTTGGGGAGGTGATGGTAGGAAAGTTCGCGCGGTGCGAAGGGCATCCGGTCGGCCTTGGCGATTTCGATGACGTCATCGGCCTGCAGTGCCCGGCCGTCAAAGCCGCCTATGCCGGCGCGGGTATAGGTCGACCTGCTTCCCAAGACCTCGGGGACGGCGATGCCCCCGTAGAAGGCGAGATAGCTGCGGCAGCCGTTCACCGCGTAGCCGAAGCAGAGTTCGCTGTTGGCCGGGACGTAAAAGGCGGACCAGTTTTTGATCTTCTTGCCGTTCAGGGTCCCCTGCATATCCGCCCCGCACACGGCCAGGTAGGTTTCGTTGGGGAAGCGGAAGGTTCCGCCCAGCATGGTCATTTCCAGTACCGCCGCCCCGGGGTCATTGCCGGCCAGGATGTTGGCCATGCTGGCGGCGTAGCGGTCCATGACTCCGGACACCGGCATCCCGAAGGCGCGATACCCGGTGCGCCCACGGTCCTGGACGGTCGTCAGCATCCCCGGTTTGATCACAGTGCACATGCGGCGTCCCCCCCTCGTTCAATAGTGCCGGTCACCGGCAGGTAGCTACCCGATTCCACCTGCCGCCTGATATCCAGGAAGGTTTCGGCGTCTATCGCGGTAAAGCGCAGGAAGTTTCCCGCCGCGAAGAGAAACGGGTTGGCCGACCCGGGACTGAAGATCTGCAGCGGCGTGCGCCCGATCAACTGCCACCCGCCGGGGCTCTCGATCGGGTAGATGCCGGTCTGGCTGCCGGCGATGCCAACGGAACCCGCGGGGATCACCACCCTGGGTTGAGCCAGTCGCGGTGCCGCGATCCGATCCGACATCCCGCCCAGATAGGGAAAACCGGGGGTAAAGCCCAGCATGTAGACCTGGTAGGCGCGGGAGGTATGAATCTGGACCACCTCCTGCGTGCTCAGCTTGTTGTGGCTCGCGACGAAATCGAGGTCGGGGCCAAAATCGCCGCCATAGCAGACCGGGATGCTGACCACCGTGGCCGTGTCGCTGCGGTCACCGCTTTGGTCGCCGCTCTCCAGGTAGAGCCTGATCTTCTCGCTGAGCGCCTCCCGGTTGATTCTCTGCGGGTCGAAGTAGACCATCAAGGAACGGTAGGTCGGCACCAGCTCGAGTATCTCGTCCGGCATGTCGCTGGCGATCAACTGCGCCAGGCGATGAACCCGGGCGTTGACGCCGGGGTCGATCACGTTGCCGAATTCCACCACCACTCCTTGTTCGCCGGCTTTGACGATGTTTGTGTCGCTCATGCTCCCTCCCCAGGGAAGTTCCGGTCCAGGAAGACCTTCACGAACTCCTCGAAGTCCGCCTCCTGGTCGCCCCGGTACACCATTGCGGATCCTATTTCGGCCGCGAGGATTGCGAAAAGGTACTTCTGGGGCAGTTGTCCGATCCTTTGGCTGTAACTGCTGTTTTCGCTCAGGAAGCGGGGGAGGTGGCTCATGATCGCCCGTTTGAAGAGCGGTTGCAGGCAGATGTCCGGCCGTTTCTGGAAGAAGCTGAACAGCCGTGCGTAGTGCGTGTTGATCTCGGCGCTGATGGAATTGGAAATGTCGGTGCAGAGAAGGTTTGGCTGCTCGCGGCGGCGCCTCAGGATCAGCCTCGCCTCGTCAGCGGCGCGTCGTTCCAGGATCTGGAGCACGTCGGCAACGTAGCGCTCCTTGTTGGCCAGGAACTCCTCCTCGGTCAGCAGCAGGTTGGCGATGATCTCGTAGGAGGAGGAGATGACCCCGCACTTGTTGGCGGATGCGTCCCGCATGATGATGATGCCTTTTCTCTGCAGGTGCTGCCGCGCCTCAGGGGTGATGAACGAGTTGGCCCCCTCGATGATGACCTTGGCGGAAGGGGTGCCGTCGGGGAGTAAGAAGCGTTCCCAGTTGTGCGTGTCGATGGTTTCCGGCCTGCCGCCACCGGGGATGAAAAGGTCCGCCTTCACGCAGAAGGGGAGCTCCGCGAATTCCCGGGAGAATTCATCCACCGAGATCCATTCTTCCTCCACCCCGTCGGCCGTTCGGGTCACCTTGCGATAGAGCTCGCGCAGTCCCTCGGAGCGGCTCCCGCTGCGAAAGAGCATGAAACCGCCGGGATTGAGTTGCCACGGGTCGAAGGCGTCGAGGTCCCGGGAAAGCAGTATGCGCCCGAGTTCGTCGCGGTCCGCTCCGGCCGTGTCGCACAGCGCCGCGGTCCCGTCCAGGATCAGCCGGATCTGCACCTGCGGAGAGCGCTCCAGGAGCAAGCGCATGGCGTTGCCCGCCACGTCGCCGTTGGGACCGCCGGTCATCTTCACGGAGTAGGGGGCTTCGCGCATGTCGATGCCGAGTTCGGCCATGGTTATCTCGGCAAAGGTGACGACACCGAGCGAGGTGACGCCGAATTCCTTGTGATTGATGCCGACCTGCTTGCTGGACATGATGCCGTTGCCGAGGATGTAGCCCCTTTTCGCCGAGATGCGGGCGATGGCCTCGATGACGTTGTCGTGCATGTTCTCGTCCGGGCCAAGCTCGATCGGTTCATCCTCGCGATAGTAGTCGACGACGCCGGGATTTTTCGCGATCCCGTTTTCGGTCACGTATATGTCGAGGAAGGCGTTGATGACACCGTACTGCAGCTTGTACAGGCGCCAGGTTTCCTGGTCACGATCCCGCGCCTTGAGGTCGGCGGTGTTCAGGATCAACACCATCTTGGAGCCGCCCTCGTAGATGTCCTTGTTCTTGAGATGCTGGGTGAACGCCAGCACGAAGTTTTCGCGGAACAGGTTGTTGGAGTTGGTGACGAAGTCATCCTTGGTGCGGGCGATGACGGTGCGCCAGCCGCCGCGGGCGATGTCGGAAAAGCCGATGTGGTAGCCGAAGCCGAAACGGCTGAAGAAGAAGGTGATCCGAAACGGTGTGCCTTGTGGCAGATCCCCGGTGAAGTCGGGACCGAGCTCGGCCAGATAGGCGGGGTCGATCCTGAAGGAGAGCGCCTGCTTCACCACCACGAAGAAGTTGGTCTTCAGCGTGTTGCGGATAAAGGAGAGGCAACAGCGGAAAATCGCCCTCCGTATCTCGTCCAGGTAGCGGTGGCCGGTGCTGTAATCGGTCACGGTCTGCTGCGTCGCGGCCAGCAGCGCCTCATAGTCGGTCGCGCCAACGGCGCGCGGGTCGAAGCGGCTGCGGAACAGCCTCACCAGCTGGAGCGCTATGTCGGGATGGGAGGTGAAGGCGTTTTGGACGTCCTCGAGGCCGAAGCGGTCGGGCTGGTTGTGGGCGAGGTTGGAATGGCAGAACGCGGTGAAGGCGTTGATCAGGGCGGCGTCCTCGCCGGAGATGACGTCCTTGGTGACGAACTCGCGGTACGTCGGGGAGCCGACATTGAGAATCTGCGTGGTGTATAACTCGCCTTGCAGACGAACGAAGCTCTCGGAGTTCTTTTCCAGCAGGCTCCCCCCGCGCGGGCGCACGTAGAAGGTCCCGAGGAAGTAGGGGTGGACGCCGTTGGAGATGGTCAGGCAGTAGGCGCGGTTCACGGCCAGCCCAAGCCGGTTGAAGACTTCCATGACCTGCAGCAGGAAGTCCTTCTGGGGGGGATTGGCAACGGCAAAGAGGACCCGCGACTCGCCTCCCGTTGCCATAGGTTCCACGTCCAGGTGCAGGCCGCCCCCCTGGTTGCCCATCTGGAACAGGTTCAGGATCTGGGCCACCCGCGCCGGCGGGGAAATGCGCACGTAGCTCTCGTTGTTGAGCCAGATGATCCGTAGCAGCCGGTCGAAGTCCCCGGTGGGGCTCGCCGGGTATTCCCGGATGAAATCGTCATGGATCCGGTTGCGCACATCGGCGGGAACCTCGTTTCCTTTGCCGTTCAAGACCTCGTGGTTCGATTTGCGGTCGAATTCCAGGCGCTGGATTTCCAGGGTCTGCTGCATTCCCGGGAGAGGGCCCTCCGAGTGGGCGATCATCGCGTAGGATATCTCCCGCTCGCGCACCCGGCGGATCGACTCATACAACGACCCGGGAACGTTGGCCACGGCCTGGATGAAGCTCCTGTCCCGGTCCGCGAGTATCAGGCGGCGGTTATGCCGCAGGGTCCCCAGTTCGCGCCTGAGGATATCGATCGCCTCCGGCTCGTCCTTCATGGAGACGAAAAAGTAGGGATGCATCTCTGCTTCAAGCCAGCTGTTGTTATCGCCGCTGTGGCTTACCGCTCCTTCAACGCCTTGGTTGGACACGACTTTCTCCTTTTGGCTCTAGAACGCGTTCATCAGGAAATACATCAGGGCGATGTTGACCACGAGCAGCGGCAGGGCGGTCATGATCTGCACCTTGATGACCCCGTTTTTGTCGGGAAGGTCGAGCAGGGCCGCAGGGACGATGTTGAAGTTAGCCGCCATGGGGGTCATCAGCGTGCCGCAGTAGCCCGAGAACATGCCGATCGCGGCGACGATGGCGGGATTGCCGTGGAACACCCCCATGAGGATGGGAACCCCGACCCCGCCGGCCATGACCGGAAAGGCGGCAAAGGCATTGCCCATGATCATGGTGAAAATGGTCATCCCAAGACAGAAGACCGCTACGGCCACCAGCTTGAAGTCCATCGGGATGTAGGTGGTGGTGATGTTGGCTACCGCCTTGCCTACGCCGGCATCCATGAACAGCAGCCCCAGGACAGCCAGCATGTGGGGCAGCACCACGGCCCACCCCATCGAGTCGATCAGGCGGCGGGCTTCGCGCATGGCCTGCACCGGTGTGGACCCCGTGAAGCGGCAGGCGACGATGAGGGCGAGAATGCAGCCGATGCCAAGGCTTACCAGGGTGAAGTTCTTTTGATCGAGCAGGAACATGCCGCCGATCTTGGTCTTTTGAAATACCACCGAGCCGATCATGGTGGTAAAGGGGATGATCAGTGCCGGATACAACAGGCGGTTGCCCAGTTTGACCGCGCTTTCGTGGCGCTCCTCGGCGGTGAACTGGCTGTACTTGCCGAGGGAGACGCCGCCCAGCCCGGCGATGAGTGCCATCGCCACGACGATGATGCCGGCGACCAGGGGAAGCAGTAGATCACCGATCAGGAAGACCACCGCGTAGAGCGCCCAGAACGAGCCGGTGGCGATGCGCCTCGGGTTGCCTTGATCGCGAAAGGACATGATGGAAATGACGGACAGCGTCAGTCCCAGCAGAATGAAAAAGTAATTCAGCGGCAAGATCGTCGAACTCATGCTTTTTCTCCTGTGAATGCCTCGGTGACGACGGTTTCAGCGGTTTTCTGGAAACCCAGTTCCCGTTCGATTTCCACGTCCAGCCTGCGCAGGCGGAACGCGTGGATGGTGAATGCCGAGATGGCCGTTGGGATGCCCCACAGCGCCATGTGCAGGGGATTGACCTCTATGCTGTACCCGCGCAGGATCGTCTGCATCAGCACGATGGCTCCAAAGGCTACGAAAATGTCTTCCCCGAAGAACAGGCCGACGTTATCCGTGGCGGCAGCCATTGCCCTTATCTTGTAAAGCAGCTGGTCCGGTATGGAGCCGTAGCGGTTTTCGGTCGCACCTTCGGCCATAGGCGCGATCAGCGGGCGCACCATCTGCGGGTGGCCGCCAAGGCTCACCAGGCCAAGCCCGGCCGTCAACTCGCGCACGAACAGGTAGACCATCAGCAACCGTCCCGCTGTCGCTGATTTGATCTTGGCGATTATGCGCTGGGCTTGTTCTTTCAGCCCGTAGCGCTCCAGCAGACCGATGACTCCCAGTGGCAGCAATAGAATCAGTGGCAGGTTCCGGGTCTTCACGAATCCGGTGCCCAGCGAGATGAGAATCTTGTCGATGGGCATGGCGGCGGTGAGGCCGGTAACCACCGCCGCGATGATGACAACCATAACGGGGTTTTGCCGTAGGATAAAACCGGCAATGATTACGGCTACACCGATGAGCGGCCAGAGGTTTACAGCTCCTTGCGTGGCTTGCATGGCATTCTCCTTTTCGGGGGTGAAAAATACGACTATGAACTTGACGCCGGCCGGTCTGCCCAGGAGCGCATCAGGTGGGGCAGGGGGGATTAAGAAGTTTTATGCCATGTGGATCAACCGCGAAGAGCTCTTCCCACCTGGGGGGGCTTCCACGGGAGGGCGGTCAGGTGGCAGCAGGGCGCCTGTTACGGCGAAGTTCGTCTGTCGCCCCTCCATGAGGTGCACGGCGGCCTGTACTCCACAATTACAAACAACGTTTTCGGTATACAAACATTTCGTTGATAAAATGTCAACGTTTTGTTGACGTGTCGTTGAAAAATTTTGCTGAGCCTTTTTCTGGAAATCATTCTGGAAGGGGGAGGAGGGGCTGCGAGGTGGCGGGAGGTGTGATGCATGCTAACGGAGCTATTCGCCGACAAACAGTTTAACCATACATAAGAAGCCGCCAGGGCTTTGCCCTGGCGGCTTCTTTGCTTCGGAATGGTTTTAGTGATCTCCGGTTCTGTTATTCCTGCACCGGCACCGAGACAAGGAGGATTCCGCAGCTCATTGCGAGTCGAGCTTGTATCCAAAACCACGCACGGTCTTGATGAGGTCGCCGGCTGACCCCAGCTTGGTGCGCAAGCGGGTGATGTGGGTGTCGACGGTCCGGCTGTCCTCCACGAAGTTGTAACCCCAAACATCCCGCAACAGCACGTCGCGGCTCTGAACCCTTCCAGGTCTCTGCGCCAGGGTGTGAAGCAGCTTGAACTCGGTGCTGGTGAAGAAGATCTCCTCCCCGTCGACCATGACCAGGTGGCGGTCGGCATCGATGGTTATGGACCCGAACTGCAGAATCGTGCGGGGAGCGGTTTCGGTATTGGTGCGCCTGAGCACGGCCTTAACGCGAAGGAGCAGTTCCCTGCTGGAGAAAGGCTTCACGACGTAATCGTCGGCTCCGACCTCGAATCCGACGACCTTGTCGATCTCTTCGCCTTTCGCGGTGAGCATGATGACCGGGATATGGGAGGTTCTTTCCGATTTCTTCAGGTTCTTACAGACGTCCGTGCCCAGCATCCCTGGCAGCATGAGGTCAAGGATGACCAGGTCGGGCTGGCAATGGGCAACGTTAGCCAGTCCTTCATGGCCATCAGTGGCGATGATGGTCTTGAATCCCTCTCTCTCCAGATTGAAGGAGAGAAGTTCGGCGAGGTCCCGCTCGTCTTCGACGATCAATATGGTCTGCATAGTCACCTCACGGGCACTTTTGGTTGTACCCGGTCCTTTTGTCATGCCGGCGAGGTCCGGAGACGACTGAGGCGTCAGGCGATGGTGTGGCGGATATCCTTACCCTTGATCATGAAGATAACCATCTCGGCGATGTTGGTGGCGTGGTCGGCGATGCGCTCGAGGCCCTTGGAGACCTGGATGATCTTCATGGCCCGGCTGATGGTCTTGGGGTCCGCCATCATGAAGGTCAGAAGCTCGCGCTGGATCTGCTCGTTCAATTCGTCCACGCACTGGTCGTCCTGGCAGACCTTTATGGCCAGCTCGTCGTCGCCGCGTACGAAAGCATCCAGCGCTTCCGTCACCATGTTCGACGCGGCCTGCGCCATGCGCGGCAGGTCGATGTACGGCTTCAGCGACGGCTCCTGGTTCAACTCGCGTGCGCGCTTGCAGATGTTGGCGCACTGGTCGCCGATCCGCTCCAGGTCGGTCACGATCTTCAAAGCCAGGGTGATGAAGCGCAGGTCGCGCGCGGCCGGCTGGCGCCGGGCCAGTACTTCGAGGCAGCGATCGTCGATCATCATCTCCAGGGTGTTGATCTCGTGGTCGAAAGCGATGGTCCGCTCCGCGAGTTCCGTGTCCCTTTCCACGAGGGACTTCATCGCGTTGGCGATCATCGATTCGACCTTACCGCCCATTTCCAGGAGCTTCTCGCGTATCTGGTTCAGTTCGTTGTCGAACTGCTTACTGAAATGTTCTCTTTCCATGTCGTCTCCGGTTGTTTGTTGGTTGCGCCGATCGCCGCTTACGGGTTAGCCGAACCGGCCGGTGATGTAATCCTCGGTCCGCTTAACCTCGGGGGTCGTGAAGATCTTCTTGGTCTCGCCGCATTCGACCAGGTCACCCATGTAGAGAAAGGCGGTGTAATCGGAGACGCGCGCGGCCTGCTGCATGTTGTGGGTGACGATGATGATGGTGTAGCGCTCCTTGAGCTCTTCGATCAGTTCCTCGATTTTGAGGGTCGAGATGGGGTCGAGGGCGGAGGCGGGCTCGTCCATGAGGATCACCTCGGGCTTCACGGCGATGGTGCGCGCGATGCAAAGGCGCTGCTGCTGGCCGCCGGAAAGCATCATGGCGTTACTCTTCAGCCGGTCCTTCACCTCGTCCCAGAGCGCCACGCGCTTCAGGCAGCTCTCCACGATCTCGTCCGCCTCCTCGCGGGGCAGCCTCCCGTTCAGCTTGTAACCGGCGATGACGTTGTCGTAAATGGACATGGCGGGGAAGGGATTGGGCTTTTGGAAGACCATCCCCACCCGGCGGCGGATGGCTACCGGATCGACGCTTCTGTCGTAGATGTCGCCGTTGTCCACCAGGATTTTCCCGGTGACACGCGCCGACGGTACCAGGTCGTGCATCCTGTTCATGGAACGCAACAGTGTCGACTTGCCGCAACCTGACGGGCCGATGATGGCGGTCACGCTGTTTTCGGGGAAGGTCATGCTGATATCGCGCACCGCGTGGGTTTTGCCGAAATGTATGTTGACCTGGTCCAGTTGTACCTTGTTGTTCATCTTTTCCTCTTTCTCTTTATCTTTTCGTGAAAGCTACCTTGCCTGTTTCGTCCTACCGAAATAGCGGGCGGTGAGGCTGAGTGCGAACATGACGGTTACCAGCACCAGCGCCCCGGCCCAAGCCAGCTTGTGCCAGTCCTCGTAAGGGGCGATGGCGAAGCTGAAGATCTGCAGGGGGAGCGCCGCCATCGGCTGCATGACGTTCTTGCTCCAGAACTGGTTGCCGAGCGCGGTGAAGAGCAGCGGTGCGGTCTCACCGGCGATCCTCGCGACGGCGAGGAGTATGCCGGTCAGCACGCCGGAAAGGGCGCTGCGCAGGGTTACCTTGAGGCTGGTGCGCCAGAAGGGGACGCCGAGCGCCAGCGACGCCTCGCGCAGCGACCCGGGGACCATCTTCAGCTGCTCCTCGGTGGTGCGCAAGACGATCGGAATCATGATCATGGCGAGCGCCACCGATCCCGCAAGGCCCGAGAATCCTTTCATCGGCACCACGAGCAGGGTGTAGGCGACCATGCCGGTGATGATCGACGGGGTGCCCGAGAGGACGTCGGCGGCGAACCGGATCACGTTGGAGACCCGGGTGCCACCGAACTCGGAAAGGTAGATTGCGCCGAGGATGCCGATGGGGAGACCGATCAGGGAGGCGCCAGCTATCATGATAGCCGAGCCGAACATGCCATTGGCCATCCCGCCGCCCGCCTCCCCGGTAGGCGCCGGGATGTGGGTGAAGAAGTCCAGGGAGAGCGAGCTGAGCCCCATCTTGACGATGTGGAAGAAGATGAGCCCGAGCGGAACCAACACGGCCAGCGTGCAGGCGAGCATGATGAAATTCATCAGGCGGTTTTTCATCTTGCGGAACGTTACGCTGTGAATCATGCCGCACCTCCCTTGGCGCTTCTCGACACGCTCCAGATCAATAGCCGCGCCAGGGCGTTGACCACCAGGGTAACCACCATGAGGATCAGGCCGATCTCCATAAGCGCGGAGGCGTGCAGCTTGGAGGTCGTCTCCGCGAATTCGTTGGCGATGACGCTCGGCATGGTGTACGCCGGGGAGAGCAGGGACAGCGATATGTTGGGGGCGTTGCCGATCACCATGGTGACGGCCATGGTCTCTCCGATGGCGCGTCCCAGGCCGAGGATGGCGGCACCTAGGATGCCGGACTTGCCGTAGGGGAGAATGGCGATCTTGATGGTCTCCCAGCGGGTGGCCCCGAGGGCAATGGCCGCTTCCTTCTGGCTCTGCGGCACCGCCAGGAGCACCTCGCGCGTGATGGAAGTGATGATCGGCACCACCATGATCATCAGGATGAAGATGGCGGCCAGCATGCTGACGCCGTAGGGCGCTCCCTGGAAGAGCGGGATGAAACCGAAGTGCTCGATCAGGAAGGGCTGGACCGTGGACTGGAGCCAGGGGGCCATGACCAGCACCCCCCACAGCCCGTAGATGACCGAGGGGATCGCTGCCAGAAGTTCAACGAGCGGCGCCACGATAGCGCCCATCCTGCCGGGGGCTACCTCCGTTATGAACAGGGCCGCGCCGATGCTGAGCGGCGTCGCCAGTAAAAGAGCGAGCACCGACGAAACCACCGACCCGTACAGGTAGGGAAGGGCGCCGAAGTTTCCCTGCACCGCGTCCCACTCCCTCGAGCTCACGAACTTCCACCCGAACGCCTTGATCGCGGGCATGCTCTCGCCGGTCATCTCATAGATCATGAGTGCCAGTATGGCCAGGATGCTGAGGGCAAACAAGGTCGTGAGACAACGAAAGACGTAATCTCCATTCACCTTCTTCGTGTCTTGAGTCGGGCGTCTACGCGCCGTCACTGATGCCACCTTTGTCTCCGTTTCATTGCTGCAGTAGGAACTGCGTGCATCTATCTCCAAGCACCGCCTCCGTAATCTGACCGTTTTGCGAGGACTTGGGCAGGAGAAAAGAAGCGGGATCCCTTTTCCTTTGCCCGGTCCATCCGCATTGCGGCTAGGATGCCCCAGCAATGTTACAGCGTTGTTACAGCTAGGCTAAATGTTTATGAACCTGTGGCCGGGGCAAAAGCAATGCGCCTGCAGATGACGAATAGTAGCCTGCAGCCATGGCAAGTTGCGCCGGCGAGGATCTTTTGGGGATGTAGCCGGGGTGGGGCAGAGGGATGGGCCGAGGGGTGTGACGTTTTCACAAATTCTTGCTCTGACTGTAACGAAACTGCGACATTTCTGGCCTATAGTGCCGACAAACCCAGAAAGGAGAATACAAAATGATCAAGAGCATGAAGAAAGTATTGACCACCCTGGCCCTGATGGTCGCGGTGGGCACCGCAGCTCAGGCATCCGCCGAGACCCTCGTCAACGGGGCCGGCGCCACTTTCCCGTACCCGCTTTACTCCAAGTGGTTCACCGAGTACGCCAAGATTGACAAGGGCGTGAAGTTCAACTACCAGTCCATCGGCAGCGGCGGCGGCATCAAGCAGATCAGCGCGCAGACCGTCGACTTCGGTGCGAGCGACAAGTTCCTCTCCGATGAAGAGTTGAAGGCCGCTCCCGGCAAGCTGATCCACATCCCGACCGTCATGGGCGCCGTCGTGGTGACCTACAACGTGCCCGGCGTCGGCACCGGTCTCAAACTGAACTCCGAGGACCTGGCCAATATCTACCTCGGCAAAATAACCATGTGGAACGACCCGAAAATCGCCGACGACAACAAAGGGGTGAAGCTCCCGGCGAAGCCGATCATCGTCGTACACCGCTCTGACGGGTCCGGCACCACCAGCATCTTCACCGATTACCTGACCGGTGTGAACGCCGATTGGGCGAAGAAGGTGGGTAAGGGCGCTTCGGTGAAATGGCCGGTAGGACTCGGCGGCAAGGGGAACGAAGGGGTAGCAGGGCAGATCAAGACCACGCCGTACTCCATCGGCTACGTCGAACTTGCCTACGCCTTTGAGAACAAGCTGCCCTACGCCTGGCTGAAGAACAAGGCAGGCGTCTTTATCGAGCCCTCGATCAAGTCCACCAGCGCCGCTGCCGCTGCGGCCGTGAAACAAATGCCCGCCGATTACCGCATCTCCCTGGTGAACCAGCCGGGCAAGGATGCCTACCCGGTGGTCGGTTTCACCTGGCTCCTGGTGTACGAACAGCAGAAGGATCCGGCTAAAGGGAAGCACCTGGTCGAGTTCCTGAACTGGGCCATGACCAAGGGGCAGAAGATGGCCGCCCCGATGCTCTATGCGCCGCTGCCGGAGAGCGTGGTGAAGATGGTGCAAAAGACCGTCAAGACTCTCAAGTAGAATTACCCTCAAAGCCGTAACGACCCCAGGCTGCCGGTGCTACCGGTGACCTGGGGTTTTTTTGTTGAGGGTACCAAGAACGGCCGGGTCATGCGGGTTCCGTCCGCTGACCAAAAACAACAAGGGCACCCGGTGACGATCTGGGTGCCCTTGTTGTTTGTCGTGATTGGTAAGGTGATTAGCGAGTAATGCCCGTACTAATCCTGCACCGGTACCGCTACGAGGAGGGCGTCGTCATCTTCCACGGCCTCCTGCTCCGCACCCAGGTCGCCCTCCCACTTGGCGACGACGGCGGTGGCGATGCTGTTGCCGATCACGTTGGTCGCGGTGCGACCCATGTCGAGGAACTGGTCGATACCCATGATGAGCAAAAGGCCCGCCTCGGGGAGGTTGAACATGGGGAGGGTGGCGGCAACGACCACCAGGGAGGCGCGCGCCACGCCGGCCATCCCCTTGCTGGTCAGCATCATCACCAGGAGCAGGGCGATCTGCTTGGAGATGGAAAGTTCGATGTTGTAGACCTGGGCGATGAAGATGACGGCGAAGGCCTGGTACATCATGGAGCCGTCCAGGTTGAAGGAGTAGCCCAAGGGCAGCACGAAGCCGGAAACCTTCTCTTTCACGCCGAAGCGCTCCAGGGATTCCAGGGTCTGGGGGTAGGCGGCCTCGCTGCTCGCGGTGGAGAAGGCGATCAGCATCGGCTCGCGGATCAGTTTGAGCAGGGTCCAGGTGGAGTTACGCAGGAACAGGTAACCGGCGCCGATCAGCACGGCCCAGAGGACGACCAGGCCGACATAGAAGCTGCCGATGAACCTGCCGTAGGTGGTCAGGACACCGAGCCCCTGGACGGTGATGCAGGAGGCCATGGCGGCGAAGACGCCTACCGGGGCCAGGCGCATGACGTAGTCGGTCACCTTCAGCATGATGTGCACCAGCTCCTTCACGAAGGCAACCACGGTCTTGGTGCTGTCGTCCTTGAAGGAGGCGATGGCGAAACCGAAGAACACGGAGAAGATCAGGATCTGCAGGATCGAGTTCTTTGCCATGGCGTCGAGGAAGCTGGTCGGGAAAATGTTGGTGACGAAATCCTTGAAGTTGAGGGCGGCAACGTTGAGGTTGGTGCTGGCGCCGGCTGCCGGGGCCGGGAGCGATGTGCCGACACCGGGCTGGAACAGGTTGACGAATACCATGCCCAGCACCAGGGAGATCACCGAGGCACAGAGGAACCAGGCCATGGCCCGTACCCCGATACGTCCGATCGCTTTGGAGTCGCCGTTGCCGGCGATGCCGGAGACGATGGTGCCAAAGACCAGCGGCGCGATGATCATCTTGATCAGGCGCAGAAAGACCGTGGATATGATGTCGAAATACCCCGCAATGACTTTGGCCGCCTTGGCGTCCGGCGCTGAAAGGTTGCAGAAGTAGCCAACGACGATTCCGAGAATCATCGCCACCATGATGTACAGGGTCAGTTTGTTCTTTTTCATACCGCGGTCTCCTTCAGGTTGAATTGCATCGTTGTCCCCAATGTCACAGCTTCCCGTAAAATACTTTTCTAGATCCTGCCGCACCCCCGAGATAGCAAGACAACTGCCAATTCGTCTACAAATGGATAAGTGGCGGTAATGCCGTCAGTTATCTGGAGTAAGCGGGGGGGCGTGTATGCGCAGGGGGGTATAACCTGTGGGCGGCAAAGCGGGTTTTGTGCGGGTTTTGTTTAAGCAGTAGCGGCAGTTACGCGGATTGGTCGGAGGTTATAGCGGTGGGGCAGGTTATAGGGGTTTGGAAAGGGGGAGAAACGGCGAAGCCCCTCGCGGCCGCGCAGGCGGCGCGAGAGGGTAAAACCGCGTTGGGTGTTGATGATTACGGTGCGGATTCCCCTGTCTTTTTGAGGCGTTTGCTGAGCGCGGGCTGGGAAACACCGATGAGGCGGCAGGCTATGGACTGGTTCCCCTCCGCCCGGCGCATCGCCTCGGCGACCAGGAGATCGCCCACCTCGTGCAGGGCGGGGAGCGGCTCGTTCGGGACGAAGACGCTCCGTTGCCCCTGCGCGTCCAGGCGCACCGGCCGGCTCTGGTCTTTTCCCAGGACCCGTTTGAAGGTATCCATGGAGAGCATGTGCGCTTCGTGGCGGCTCATGGCGTCGTACACCAGCGCGCGCAACTCGCGCACGTTGCCCGGAAAGGAATAGTTGGTGAGCAGGACGGGGAGCTCCTTGGGGACGGTGGGCTTCTTCTTGTTAAGCTCCCGGGCCGCCTCCTCCAGGAAATGGTCGAAGAGGAGCGGGATGTCGTCGGGGCGCTCGCGCAGGGCCGGGATGTGGATGTGGTGACCGCACAGGCGGTAGTAGAAGTCCTTGCGGAACTCTCCGGCGGCCTGCTTGGCGGCCAGGTCGTGATGGGTCGCCACGACCACCCGAGCGTTCATCCGCTTGGGGGCGTCGCTGCCGAGGGAGAAATACTCCCCCTCCTGCAACAGGCGCAACAGTTTGACCTGCGAGGTGATGGCCAGGTCCCCGATCTCGTCCAGGAACAGGGTCCCGTCCGCCGCCCGCTCGATCATGCCGCTGCGGGGGAGTTCCGCTCCGGTGAAGGCTCCCCTGGTGTGGCCAAAGAGCGTGTCGCTGAAGATCTGGTCGTCCAGCCCGGCCACGTTCACCGAGACCAGCTGGCCCGGACGCCGGCTCACCTTGTGGACCGCCCGCGCCACCAGCTCCTTGCCGACGCCGCTTTCGCCGGTAATCAGGATCGGCTGGCTGCTCCCGGCCACCGCCTCGATGTAGCGGAAGATGGAGTGCATGGCCCGGTCCGCGGTGAGGATGTCGGCGAAGGCCTCGGCGTGCTCCAGCCGGTCGCTCAGAATGCGGGATTTCATCTCGGAGTTTTCCCGCTGCAGGTCGATCATCCGGATGGCGCGGTGGATTCCCTGGATCAGGCGCTCCTCCTCCACGGTCTTCACGAAGAAGTCGAAAGCCCCCTTCTGCATGCACTCCACGGCGACGGAAACCTGGTTCAGCCCGCTGAGCACGATCACCGGAACCTCGGGGTGCTCTTCGATGATGGCGGGGAGGAGGTCCTGTCCCGAGAGGTTCGGCATGTTCAGGTCCAGAAGGACCAGGCCGATGGGGCGAGACCGGAGCAGCTCCAGTACCTTCCGGCTTTCGGAGCAGCGCACCACGTTGTTGATGCCTCCCGACATGGCGAGGGTCATGCTGATACTGCGCAGCCACGCCTCTTCGTCGTCCACCAGGAGGATCTCGAAGGCCGGGTTAAGTGCGTCGATCATGCTCATGCTCCTTTTAGGGCGGGTAGCGCTACCCGCACCGTGGTTCCCTCGCCCGGCCGCGACTCGAAAACCATGGTTCCCTCGTGTTCCTTAATGATGGAGGCCGATACCGACAGGCCGAGCCCGGTGCCGCCTACCTCTCGCTTGGTGGTGAAGAACGGGTCCGCGATACGCGGCAGATCCTCGCTGGCGATGCCGACCCCTTCGTCCCGGACCACCAGGAGCACCTCGTTGTGCTCGGCGTCAAAGCTCGTGGTGAGGAAGATCCCCTTGCCCGGGTCGGGGAGCGCCTGGCAGGCGTTGAGGATCAGGTTCACCACCACCTGTTCGATCCGCTGCGCGTTGCCTCGAATGGCGGGTAGCCCCTCGGCGAGGTCGGTGACCACGTTGCCGGTGGTCTTGCGGATGGAGTTTTCCACCAGCCTGAGCGCGGCCCGGACCACGTCGTTCAGGAGCACCGACTGGTCCATCTGCGAGGTGTCCTTGCGGGCGAAGTCCTTCAGGTCCTCGACGATGCGCTTGATCCTGGTCGCGCCGTCCTGCATCTCGTCGATGAGCAGCGGGATGTCCTCGCGAAACTGGGAGTAGCGCAGCCCCCCGATCATGAAGTCCCCTTCCTTTTGGAAGCGCTGTTCCAGGTGCTCTTCGGTCGAGCGGAAGATCTTCTTCAATACCGGCAGGTTGTAGAGCAAAAGCCCGGTCGGGTTGTTGATCTCGTGGGCGATGCCGGAGACCAGGACCCCGAGCGACGCCATCTTGTCCGCCTGGATCAGTTGCTGTTGCTGCAACTGCATCTCCTCGGTGCGCAGCGCAACTTCCTTGGCAAGCCTGCGGTTGATGTAGCCGATGGCGCTCAGCATAAGCAACAGGGGCAGGGCGGTGATGGCCGCGTAGGTGAGGATCTTGCGCCAGGAGACAGCTGGGGGCTCCAGCGCGCCCAGCCACTTGTCGTGGATCTTCTGGTAGCGCCCGGTGTTTTTCAGGATGGCGAGCCCTTCGCTGAACTGGGACAGGATCTGGTCGTTGCCCTTTTTGACGGCATAGCAATACGGTTGACCGGCGAACAGTTTGCCTACCGGCACGATGTTGGAGAGGCCGAACTCGCGGCTCAGGTAGAGTCCGGGGAGGTTGCCGACCAGGGCGTAGTCGTGCTTGCCGGCGGCGAGCTGGCGCAGCGCGTCGATGTGGGTGTCGACGGGGAAGATGGCGGCTCCCACGTTCTTTTCCAGGAGGTAGTCGTGCATCATGCCGCCGTTTTGCACGAAGACCTCTTTCCCCTTCAGGTCGTTCAGGTCCCGGACCGGCTTGGTGCCGCGGCGGGCGAACACCGACTGGTTGATGATGGAATGCGGCGGCGAGAAGTCGTAGTCCTTAGCCCGCACCTCCGCCTGGACCATCCCCTGGACGATGTCCACCTCGCCCGTTTGCAGCGCCCGGCGCATCTCGTCCCAGCGGCCGAGTCGGATCTCCACGGTCATCCCCATCACCTCCGCGATGGCGCGGGTCAGGTCGACGTTGAACCCGGCGGGGTGGCCGTCCTTGTCGATGAATTCGTAAGGGGGATAGTTGTGGTCGCCGCCGACGACGATGGTTCCCGCCGCTGCAGCCCAACCGGAGCAGGGCGTGAGCATGCACAGAACCAGCAGCAGAACCGGCAGGAAACGGCGGGTGTATGGGAGGGCGTAAGTCATGCAGTGCCGTACGAAATCAAAGGGAATGTGGAGTAAAGGCTATCTGAGACACCTCTGCACTCCCGCCTGAACATGAATTGACAGACCTGTGGGCGCACTTGAGCGTACTACCATCGCACAAGCGTTAGCAAGAGGAAATCAACGAGGACGAAAACCAAGTGTCAGCAGCAGCCGCCGCAGTACCAGCCGGAAAACTCGGGCAGGAAGACGTTGTCGATGACCTGGATCAAACCGTTGCCGCAGGTTATGTCGGTCCGCACATACTGAGCGTTGTCGATCACAAGGCGCCCCCCTTGGGTACGGACACTGAGCGATTTGCCACTCTCAGTTAAAAGGTGATCGTTCTCAGCGATCTGCGCGGAGTTGTGCGCCCCCTTGACGACGTGATAGGCGAGGAGTGAGGCCAGTTTATCCTTGTCGGCCGCGATCACTTCCACCTTCACGCGCGTGAATGCCTCGTCATTGGGAGCGAACAGGGTAAAGGCTCCAGCGCCGTGCAGCCTCTCAGTCAGCCCGGCGCTCTCCAGCAGCGAGAGCAGGGTCTGAAAGGAACCGTCCGTCTTCAGTGTGTCGATGATGTCTTTCATGTCCTCCCTCCTTCACAACCGGCCCATGTGATCATGGTCCGGTGGGTAGCACTTTTACATAAGGTCGCTGTGCTGTCGGGACTGCCTTAATTATAGAAGGGGCGCAGGATGGATGGGAAGAACAAACATTGTGTCGTATGAGAGGGAAAACGGCCCCTCGAAATGCCCCTGCCTCAGTCATAGACCTTGCCCTGGAAGGGATGACTCCTTGCAGGCTAAAAAAGGAAACGGTTCAGGGGATTCCTGAACCGTTTCGCTTGGAGCGCAATTTTTCATGACCACCGGCTCGGGTGAACACGAGGGTGCCGTCGCCGGTGCATCAAGGTTTGGCGAGATCGAAGCGGTCGAGGTTCATGACCTTGTCCCAGGCGGCAACGAAGTCGCTCACGAACTTCTCCTGGGAATCACGGCAGCCGTACACCTCGGCCAGAGCCCGAAGCTGGGAGTTAGAACCGAAGACGAGATCGACGCGGGTGCCGGTCCACTTCAATTCGCCTGTTGTACGATCCCGCCCCTCGAACACATCGCCGGCTACCGATGCCGCCTTCCACACTGTTTGCATGTCGAGCAGGTTAACGAAGAAATCGTTGGTAAGTGCACCCGGCCGCTTGGTCAATACGCCGTGCCGGGTCTGTTCGAAGTTCGCCTCAAGTACGCGAAGGCCACCGATCAGGACCGTCATCTCGGGAGCGGAAAGCGTCAGTAGCTGCGCTTTGTCGACCAGCAACTCCTCGGCGGTCACCGAATACCGGGCTTTGAGGTAGTTCCTGAACCCGTCGGCTGCGGGTTCGAGGGCGACGAACGAGGTTACGTCGGTCTGCTCCTGAGATGCATCGGTGCGTCCTGGTGTGAACGGGACCCTCAGTTCGTGGCCCGCGTTGCGGGCCGCCTGCTCGACGGCGGCGCATCCCCCCAGAACGATCAGGTCCGCGAGAGAAACCTTCTTGCCGGGTGCACCGTTGAACTGTTCCCGGATCTTTTCGAGGGTCTTAATTACCGCCGACAGCCGGGCTGGTTCGTTGACTTCCCAGTCTTTCTGCGGGTAGAGGCGAATGCGCGCGCCGTTCGCCCCGCCGCGCTTGTCAGTACCGCGGAAAGTGGCTGCCGAAGCCCAGGCGGTCCGGACCAAGTCCGAGATCGTCAGCCCGGAGGCGAGGATCCGCTCCTTGAGCTGCGCGACGTCACGCTCGTCGACCAGTTGATGATCGACCGCGGGGGTCGGGTCCTGCCAGACCAGCTCCTCGGACGGGACCTCGGGGCCGAGGTAGCGCAAGCGGGGACCCATGTCGCGATGGGTCAGCTTGAACCACGCCCTGGCGAAGGCGTCCGCGAACTCCTGCGGGTTTTGCTGGTAGCGCCGCGCGATAGGCTCGTAGATCGGGTCGAAGCGAAGGGAGAGGTCGGCCGTGGTCATCATGGGACGGTGTTTTTTGGACGGGTCGTGGGCATCAGCCACCATGTCCTCCGCGGCCACGTCCTTGGCGATCCACTGGTGCGCACCCGCCGGGCTCTTCACCAACTCCCACTCGTACTTGAACAGGACATTCAGGTACCCCATGTCCCACTTGGTCGGTTGCGGCTTCCACGCCCCCTCCAGCCCGCTGCCGATGGTGTCCCCGGCCTTGCCGCTGCGGAAGCTGTTTTTCCAGCCCAGCCCCTGCTCCTCGATTCCCGCAGCCTCGGGGGGCGGACCGACATGCGCCGGATCACCCGCTCCGTGGCACTTGCCGAAGGTGTGCCCACCCGCGATGAGCGCGACGGTCTCTTCGTCGTTCATGGCCATGCGCTTGAAGGTCTCCCGGACGTCGCGTCCGGACAGCACCGGATCGGGGTTGCCGTTGGGGCCTTCCGGGTTCACGTAGATGAGCCCCATCTGCACGGCGGCGAGAGGGTTTTCCAAGTCCCGTTCGCCGCTGTAGCGCTTGTCCCCAAGCCACTCGCTCTCTGAGCCCCAGTAGGTTTCGTCAGGCTCCCAGACGTCCTCACGTCCGCCGGCAAAGCCGAAGGTCTTGAATCCCATCGATTCGAGCGCGCAGTTTCCGGCGAGAATCATGAGGTCGGCCCAGGAGATCTTTCTGCCGTATTGCTGCTTGATGGGCCAAAGGAGCCTGCGCGCCTTGTCGAGGTTGACGTTGTCGGGCCAGCTGTTCAAGGGGGCAAAGCGCTGGGTCCCCGACCCGGCGCCGCCGCGGCCGTCTCCGGTGCGGTAGGTCCCCGCGCTGTGCCAGGCCATCCGTATGAAGAGGGGACCGTAGTGACCGTAGTCGGCCGGCCACCACTGCTGCGAGTCGGTCATCAACGCGTAGAGGTCCTGCTTCAGGGCCGCCAGGTCGAGCTGCTGGAACTCTTCTGCGTAGTTGAAGCTCACACCCATGGGGTTGGACTGGGGTGAGTGCTGGTGCAGCAACTTCAGGTTCAACTGGTTCGGCCACCAGTCCCGGTTGGTGCGACCTCTGAGTTCTGGGCTGTTCGTTGCGCCCGTTATCGGGCATTTCTTCTCTGACGCCATGTTTCCCTCCCTCTTAGCGTGACGAGTACATTTATTGTCGTCGTTTAAATATACAGTCACCGAGCCGCTCTGTCTAAAAACGCACCTGTTTTTTGACTTAGCGCAGACCTCTGATTCGGTCTGCTGCAGTGTCAGCAAGCATGAGGGGATTGTGGCTGTAAGCGGTGGGGTAGGAGGATGGGGCTATTTCGGCCCGCTAGTGATCGCCTGCAGGTTCCACACGATACTGCAGATCCCGGCGGCGATCATCGCGAGGATCAGGACTAGGGCCATATTCATCGCTGCTGTGGACCCGGTGAATGACTTTGCCTGCGTCTGCTGTGAATTACGGCCCCTGCCTCTTGTTCAAGTCCTGCAGGGACCGCGTATTCACTTCGTCGTGTCCTTGGTGCATGCGGTCTTTCGTGCTTTCTGTCGGGATGTGTCCAATCTCGATCGCGTGCAACTGTGCCGCAGCTTACCAGGTTTGGGTTACCGCGTCGGGGGTGACTGCCAGGGTGGCGCGCAGCCAGCTGAACTTCGATTTTAGTTGATCGAAGTCGGGTCCGGACGTTATAAATGCGGCTTTCCCCTTGATGAGGAAACCTGCGCCGGGTCCGTGCAGTCCCTGCACCTTGCTGCTCCCCGCCGTGATCAGGACTTCGGGGTTGAAGGCGACGTTGGCCTCGGTGCGGTTCATGTACCCGGCGGGAATGAGGATACGCCCCTCGTCCGAGATGCGGATGTAGCTGTTCCAGGTGTTGACCAGGTGCGGTCCGTCTTCCCCCAAGGTGGCGATGGCGACTACGCCATCCTGTTTCAGAATTTCAAGCAGCTTCTCGGGTATCATTTCTTACCTCCTGTTGTTGATCGTGCACAGCCAATGTGTGACTGGACGGGTTCATGTTTATCCTCAATGCCAACGACAAAGCTCCTCTCTACCGGCAACTCTACAACCAGATCAGGGAACAGGTGCTGTCAGGAAAGCTCCCTGCCCATGCCAAGCTCCCGTCGGTCCGGGATCTGGCGACGGAGCTTGAAACCAGTCGGAACACGGTCGAGGGGGCGTACCAGGAACTGTTCGCCGAAGGCTACATCTACAGCCGGCAACGCAGCGGATACTTCGTGTCCGCCATCGATCAGCCCGTGGCGCCCGTGTCGCGACTCACAGCAGCGCGCAAGCCGCACCGTCCTTCCGCCTCGGAACCGATATTCAGGTTCGACTTCCATCCCGCACGGCTCGACCCCGCCGGTTTTCCGCTGGCCCAGTGGCGCAGTTGTCTTCTGGAGACGCTGCGCGAGAGCCCGGCGGAGCTTTCCCACTACGGCGGCTTCCAAGGGGACGGGGAGTTACGCTGCAACATCCAACGGTACCTGGAACGCTCCCGCGGGGTAATGTGCGACCCCGAACGTATCTTCGTCTGCGCCGGGCTGCAGCAGAGCCTCGACCTGGTGGCGCACCTGCTGCGAGAGGGGCACTCCACCCTCGCGGTCGAGAATCCCGGATACCATTTGTCGCGAGCCGTGTTCCAAAACAACGGCTTCGAGGTCGTCCCGGTGGAGGTCGGACCGGGGGGGATGGACCTGGAGGCGCTGCGCGCCAGCCGCAGCGGCATCGCCTACGTCACCCCGTCTCACCAGATGCCGCTGGGGCAGGTGATGCCCATCGCCAACCGGTTGAACCTGATCGAGTGGGCGCAATCCGGCGGCAACGTCATCATCGAGGACGATTACGACAGCGAACTGCGCTACCACGGCAAACCGATCCCGTCCTTGCAGGGGTTACGTCCCGACGCGGACATCATCTACCTCGGGACCTTCTCCAAGGTGTTCTCTCCGGCGCTGCGCCTCTCCTACATGGTGCTGCCGAACTCCCTTTTGGCTGGTTTTCATGCCTTGTACCGCGACTATTTCCCCACTGTCTCGCTCCTGGAGCAGAAGGCCATGGCAAGATTCATGGCTGAGGGGCACTGGGATCGCCACATCCGGCGCATGCGCATCGTCTACCAGAAAAAGCACGACACCATGCTGAAGGCGATCGAACAGCACTTCGGCGCCCGGGCCACCGTGATCGGGGCCGGCGCGGGATTGCACATGGTCCTGGAGTTGCGGGAGTCTTCTCGCGGGGAAAGCGCCATCATCAGCGAGGCCGCCGCCTGCGGAACCTACCTGTTCCCGTTCAGCGCGACCTGCGCCGGCGGCGCGCCCGACACGACCCGCCTCATGCTCGGCTTTGGCGGCATGACGGCCGCCGATATCGGCGAGGGGATCAGACTCCTCGCCGAGGTCTGTCTCAACGTAGAGGAAAAGTGCCCCCGGGAACAGGGGCAGAAATGAATATTATCGTGGGGGCAGACGGGGCACCGCCTCTGGAGAGATCGAGGGCTAAACCGCCGGCGGCAGGATGGGGTTGGGCGAGGTCCACCCCGCCGCTGGCACGGCGGCACGGGAGGGGAGGCGTTCTTCGGCTGGATGTTGCGGACCCTGGACCGGCAGGGACTGCAGGATCGGCAACAGCGCCACCGCCGTCAGGGGTTTCTGCAGGCAGGCGAGGACACCGAGGTTGCGGCAGGTCTCCAGGGCGTGCGGATCTTCACTCGAGGTCAGCAGGACCACGTTCAGCGACGACGTGGCCGCTTGCTCCCGCACCTTGTGCAAAACCTCGATGCCGTCCATGAGCGGAAGTTTCATGTCAAGCAGGACCAGGTCCGGCCGTAGCGCCGGCACCTGCCGTATCAAGACCGATACCGCCGCGAAGCCGTCGCGCACCACGGTCACCTGCTCGAGCCCCAGCTTTCTCAGTGTCCTCAAGGCGAGCCATTCGTCGTCGGGGTTGTCTTCAACAAGCAACAGCGACAGGTTGTTCATGATTACCTCCGGTTGATCCATACCAGCCACCGCAACTTGTATCCTCCAAGGTAAAGAAGAAGCATGCTCCCTCACCCGGGCGTCCTTCGGCCCAGACTCTGCCGCCGTGCCTTTGCACGATGCGCTTCACTATGCTGAGCCCCATGCCACTCCCCTCGAATTCCTGCTCCTGGTGCAGCCTGGAAAACGGCTCGAAAAGCCGGTGGCAGAAAGTCATGTCCAAGCCGGTACCCTGGTCACGGACGAAGTAGGCACCCGAGCCTTGGTCGATGCCGAACTCGATGGAGACGAACTCGTTTTTGCTGCTGTACTTGAAGGCGTTTTCGAACAGGTTGCGCAGACAGATGTTCATCATGGAACGGTCGCCACTGGCAACCATCTCCGGCTGTATCCGCAGCAGCACCTTGCGACCTGGCGCCTCTTCGCCCAACTCGGCAACGATGGTCCGCGCCATCTGTGACAGGTCGACTGGCTCCTTCTGCATTTCGGTTCTGGACAGACGGTTGATCAGAAGCAGGCTGTCGATCACCACGCGCATCTTCTTGCTGCCGTCTTCGATCCGCTCGCCCAGGTACGGCAGTTCCTCGAGATCCCCACCCGCCACCGCCTCGCGGATCAGGCTGCTGAACGCCTGCAGCCGGGCGATGGGGGCTCGCAATTCGTGGGAGATGGAGTAGCAAAAGCTCTCTAGTTCGCAGTTGAGCCGTCTCAGTTCCGCGGAGCGTTCAAACACCATCTGCTCCAGGTTCAGGTTCAATTGCAGCAGTTTCTCCTCGGTTTCCTTTAGCCGGGATATGTCGGTGCACATGAGAAAGGAGCCGCTCACCTCGTTTTCGTCGGAGAAAAACGGCGCTGCCGAGGCCTGCAGCCAGGTGACGGCGCCGTCGTCGCGGGGAATGCGCAGATCCCAGGTGCAGACCTCGCCCCTTTTGAGGATGGCCAACTGGTGCCGGAACAGCAGCAGGTCCTCGTGAAGGATGAAGTCGTGGGCATTTCTGCCGAGGACCTCGTCCGCCCCCCGACCCAGGATCTCGGCCAGACGGTTGTTGAGATAGCTTGTCTTCCCCTCGGCATCCAGGATCCACACCCCTTCGTTCGCGGTGTTGACCAGGACGGAAAACGACTGCTCGCTTTGCTGCAGTTTGGTAGAGGCCTCGCGAAGCCTCTCGGCCGAGGCGGCACGCTCCAAAGCGTAGGCTGCATCGGCCTCGGCGACTATCGCTCTTCTTTGAAGCCCGTGAATCCCTTTCCATCCCCAAGCGGCGCTAATGCCAAAGAAGACGAAGATGGGCGTGCGCATCATCGAGAAGTCAAATGGCACTCCCGTCACCAACTCCATCCAGTAAACCATGCCCAGCGACAGTCCCGTCGCGGCCAACCCGGGCCATAGTCCGCCATAGGCAGCCGTCATGAACACCGCCGGATAGAAGCTGGCGAAAGGAAAGGCAGTACCCAGAAAGGAAAGAAACAGCAGGCGTACCGCGGCGCCCAGGGAGACCGCGATCGCCGCCAAGGCGGTGGAGAAGACCCACCGCTTTCTCATCTGGTTGAGCGCCTGCCAGAGGGGGATCCCTTCTGCCGCGGGTTTTTCCAGGGACAGCACCGCCGCAACGAGCATGTACAGACCGCCCAAGGACTGGGCACCCCGTCCGATCCAACCAATCCAACTGCCGTTGGCTTTTTGCGCCAGGATGGCTGTCACGCCGACAGCTAAGAGAATCAGCGCGTTGGGATACCAGTGCAGATAGGGGGAGGCGGGGCGGTTCAAGTAGAGCATGATGACCGCGGTCAGCGCGAGCATGACCACTGACGAGGCGAGCACAAGATGGCGCACCAGGGTGCCGCCATGCCCGGGGGTGAAGAAGGTAGGCAGCCATCCGGAGAACGCGGCGACGGCAATGGCTGCTGCTGTCGCTGTCGAGAGCTGGTAGGCCACCGCGACAACCAGTCCGGGGCGTCTGGGAGCCACCTGCCAGTTCAATGACATGCTGACCCCGGCGAGGTGGCAAAAAGAGGCGAGCCAGACGCAGCAGTTGTGCACGGTTATGATGTGGTTGACGCTTACCGTTTTCTGCGGCTGCTTAAAACCGCCCAGCGTGGCCACCAACCCGGAGCAACTCCAGATCACCACGCCGCACCCCATCATCAGGATGCTCGGTCGTTTGTGCCTGATAAAGCTTTGCGCGATCACCGCTGCGGCGACGATGTTGAAAAGGGTATAGCCTACCAGGGTGTTTGCGGCCATGAGGCGGAAGCACTCGTAAGACCGAACCGGACCGTACGCCCACAAAGCAAATATGACTACGGCGAGCAACGGGGCGGGGAGTATCGATGCACGCTTTACCATCGGCTGATGAAGTTTGTCCGTCCACAGCTGCAACAGTTTTTCCATGGGCTTCCAAATTGGACCGACAGCACTCGCTCTCGGCGATGCGGTCCGTGAGAGTGGGAATTGTCCGTTGTGAGCTTGTTACAATAATTGCAAGCTTATGTCAATATTCTAATGTGTGGTGCTGCAATTTCTGACGGCAGCGTCACCAAAGCTTCGCCTGATCCTTGGTTCCAGCAACAAGTCTGCCTGGGGGGCGGGGACAAACAAAAAAGGCACCCGGGTTTCCGGGTGCCTTTTGCACTTTTGTTTGCGGCAATCAAGACTACGGGAGCTCGGTCTCTCCCATCAGGAAGCGGTCGCATTCGCGAGCGGCGCCGCGCCCTTCGTTGAAGGCCCAAACCACGAGGCTCTGGCCGCGACGGCAGTCGCCGGCGGCGAAGACGCCGGGGATGTTGGTGGCGTAGCGGTTGAACTCGGCCTTGATGTTGCTGCGGCCGTCACGCTCGAGGCCGAGCGACTCGGGAAGCTCCTGCTCGGGGCCGAGGAAGCCCATGGCCAAAAGCACCAGGTCGGCGGGGCGAACCTGCTCGGTGCCCGGGACGGGGACCGGTATGAACTGCCCCTTCTCGTTCTGCTTCCATTCCACCTGAACGGTGTGCACCGCCGTCACGTTCCCCTGTGCGTCACCCTCGAACTTGGTCGCGGTGGTGACGAAGACGCGCGGGTCGGCGCCGAATTTGGCCGCCGCTTCCTCCTGGCCGTAGTCGACCTTGTGGACCTTCGGCCACTCCGGCCACGGGTTGTCTGCTGCGCGGGTGTCGGGGAAGCGGGGCATGATCTCCAGCTGGGTCACGGACTTGCAGCCGTGGCGCAGCGAGGTGCCCACGCAGTCGGTACCGGTGTCGCCACCGCCGATGATGATGACGTTCTTACCCTCGGCGGAGATGAAGTCGGCCCCTTCGTTCAAGACGGCTTTGGTGTTGGCAGTCAGGAAGTCCATGGCGAAGTGGATCCCCTTGAGGTTCCTCCCGTCGATGGGAAGGTCGCGGGGGAGGGTGGCTCCGGTGGCAAGGATCACGGCGTCGAAGTCGCCTTTGAGCTTCTCGACCGGGTAGTCGGCGCCGCCGATGGCGGTGTTGCAGACGAAGTTGATCCCTTCCTGCTCCATGAGCTTCACGCGGCGCAGCACCACTTCGCGCTTGTCGAGCTTCATGTTGGGGATGCCGTACATCAAAAGCCCGCCGGGGAGATCGGCCCGCTCGAACACGGTGACCTGGTGCCCGGCCTTGTTGAGCTGGGCGGCGGCGGAGAGGCCGGCAGGGCCGGAACCAACCACGGCGACCTTCTTGCCGGTTCTCATCTGCGGCGGGTTGGGGGCGATCCACCCCTCGGCCCAGGCGCGGTCGATGATGCTCACCTCGATGTTCTTGATGGTGACCGCGGGGTCGATGGAGCCCAGGGTGCAGGACCCCTCGCACGGGGCGGGACAGACCCGGCCGGTGAACTCGGGGAAGTTGTTGGTCCTGAGCAGTCGGGCCAGGGCCTGTTTCCACAGGCCGCGGTACACCAGGTCGTTCCACTCGGGGATCAGGTTGTTGATGGGGCAGCCGCAGGCCATGCCGCTCACCAGCATGCCGGTGTGGCAGAACGGGATGCCGCAGTCCATGCAGCGGGCACCCTGGGTGCGCAGGTGATCTTCCGGCAGGTGCAGGTGGAACTCGTTCCAGTCCTTGAGCCTCTCAAGCGGCTCGCGGTCGGCCGGGAGCTCGCGATTGTATTCCATGAATCCGGTAGGTTTTCCCATAGCTCTATCCTATCTGAAGTATCAGGTCGTTTAGCTTATCTAGTGTGCGGCCTGGCTTGCGTTCTCTTCGAAGGCAGCGGCCAGCGCGTCGTCGCCGGTCAGGCCGGAGGCCTTGGCGCGTTCAAGGGCCTGGAGCACACGCTTGTAGTCCATCGGCATCACCTTGACGAATTTGTGGGCGTGGGTCTTCCAGTCGTGCAGGATGCGCGTGGCGCGGGCGCTGCCGGTACGTCTGGCATGCTGCGCGATCATTTCCCGGAGGGTCTCCAGGTCCTTCTCGTCCAGCAGTTCCAGGGCCACCATCTCGGTGTTGCAGCGCTCCTTGAAGTCCCCAGCGCTGTCCAGGACGTAGGCGACGCCGCCGCTCATGCCGGCGGCGAAGTTGCGGCCGGTTTCACCGAGTACCACGACGGTGCCGCCGGTCATGTACTCGCAGCCGTGATCGCCCACCCCTTCCACGACGGCGTTGACGCCGGAGTTGCGCACGCAGAAGCGTTCCCCGGCCATGCCGCTTATGTAGGCGGTGCCGCTGGTGGCGCCGTAGAGGGCCACGTTGCCGGCGATGATGTTCTCCTCCGCCTTGAAGGGGGAGCCGTCGGGCGGGTAGACCACGATGGTGCCGCCGCTTAGGCCCTTGCCGAGGTAGTCGTTCACGTCCCCGGTCAGCTCCAGGGTCATCCCCTTGGGGATGAAGGCGCCGAAGCTCTGCCCCGCGGAGCCGCGGAACTTGAGCCTGATGGTGTCGTCGGGGAGCCCGTCGGAGCCGTAGGCGCGGGTGATCTCGTTGCCGACGATGGTGCCGACGACGCGGTCGATGTTGGTGATGGCAAGCTCCGCGCTCACCTGCTCGCCCTTCTCGATGGCGGGTTTGCAGATGTCCAAAAGCTTGGTCATGTCGAGCGACTTCTCCAGCCCGTGGTCCTGGGACTCGGTGCAGTAGCGGCTTCCCTTGATGCCGGTCTGCGGCTGGTACAGGACGTTGCTGAAGTCGAGCCCCTGCGCCTTCCAGTGGGCCACGGCGCGCCTGGGCTCCAGGCGGTTGGCGCGGCCTACCATCTCGTTGAAGGTGCGGAAGCCGAGCTCCGCCATGATCTCGCGCACTTCCTGCGCGATGAAGCGCATGTAGTTGACCACGTACTCGGGCTTGCCGGAGAAGTTCTTCCTCAGTTCCGGATCCTGGGTCGCGACGCCGGCCGGGCAGGTGTTGCTGTGGCAGACGCGCATCATGACGCAGCCCAGGGTGACCAGCGGCGCGGTGGCGAAGCCGAATTCCTCGGCGCCCAGAAGGGCGGCGATGGCGACGTCGCGGCCGGTTTTCAGCTGGCCGTCCACCTCGACGATGATCCTGCTCCTGAGGTTATTGAGCATCAGGGTCTGGTGCGTCTCGGCGAGACCGAGCTCCCAGGGAAGACCCGCGTGCTTGATCGAGGAGAGCGGGGAGGCGCCGGTGCCGCCGTCGTAGCCCGAGATGAGCACCACGTCGGCATGGGCCTTGGCCACGCCGGCCGCGATGGTGCCGACGCCGACCTCGGAGACCAGCTTGACGCTGATCCGGGCGCGCCGGTTGGCGTTCTTCAGGTCGTGGATCAGCTCCGCCAGGTCCTCGATGGAGTAGATGTCGTGGTGCGGCGGCGGCGAGACGAGGCCGACGCCCGGGGTGGTGTGGCGTGTCTTGGCTACCCACGGGTACACCTTGTGCCCCGGCAGCTCGCCACCTTCGCCCGGCTTCGCGCCCTGCGCCATCTTGATCTGCAGCTCGCTGGCGTTGGTGAGGTAGTTGCTGGTGACGCCGAAGCGGCCGGAGGCGACCTGCTTGATGGCGCTGTTCTTGGAATCGCCCTGCTCGTTGGTCCAGGTGAAGCGCTCCGGGTCCTCGCCCCCTTCGCCGGTGTTGGAGCGGCCGCCGATGCGGTTCATGGCGATGGCGAGCGCCTCGTGCGCCTCCTGGCTGATGGAGCCGTAGGACATGGCGCCCGTCTTGAAGCGCTTCATGATCTCCTCGACCGGCTCGACCTCCTCGATGGGGACCGGGATGCGGATGTCGCGGTTGAAATCGAGCAGGCCGCGCAGCGTGTACAGGCGCTCGTTCTGCTCGTCGATCAGCTTGGAGAAGACCTTGAACTCGTTGTAGTCGTTGGTCCTGGTGGCCTTTTGCAGCGACTGGATGGTGAGCGGGTTGAACAGGTGCTCCTCACCCTCCTTGCGCCACTGGTACTGGCCGCCCGGGTCCAGGGTCGGGTCCGCCGGCACGCGGTGCGGGTAGGCCTTTTTGTGGCGCTGCAGCAGCTCGGCCGCGATGCCGTTCAGGTCGATGCCGCCGATCCTGGACGGGGTCCAGGTGAAGTACCTCTCGATCACGGACTGGTGCAGGCCGACCGCCTCGCAGATCTGGGCGCCGCGGTAGCTCTGGATGGTGGAGATACCCATCTTGGCCATGGTCTTGACGATCCCCTTGATGGAGGCCTTGACGAAGTTCTTGACCCCTTTCTTGTAGTCGAGGCCGGGGAGCATCCCCTCCTGGATCATGTCCTCGATCGACTCGAAGGCGAGGTAGGGGTTGATGGCGGTGACGCCGTACCCCAGAAGCACCGCGAAGTGATGCACCTCGCGCGGCTCGCCCGACTCGAGGATCAGGGAGGCGTGGGTCCTCGTGGCGGTGCGGATCAGGTGGTGGTGCAGGCCGGCCACGGCCAGAAGCGCCGGCAGGGCCGCGTACTCCTCGTTGACGCCGCGGTCGGAGAGGATGAGGACGGTGGTTCCCATCTCGATGTGACGGATGGCGCTGTTGAAGAGGCTTTCCAGCGCCTTCTCCATGCCGTCGGCGCCGTCGGCCGCCTTGAACAGAAGCGACAGGGTGGCGGTCTTGAAGCCGGGGCGGTCGAGTTCACGCAGCTTGCCGAGGTCCTCGTTGGTGAGGATCGGGTGCTCCAGGCGAATGACGCGGGCGCTGGTCGACGACGGCTTCAAGAGGTTCGATTCGGAGCCGATCCTGACCGCGGTGGCGGTGATGATCTCCTCGCGGATCGGGTCGATCGGCGGGTTGGTCACCTGGGCGAAGAGCTGCTTGAAGTAGCTGTAGAGAAGCTGCGGCTTCTCGGAGAGGACCGCAAGCGGCGTATCGGTACCCATGGAGCCCAAGGGCTGGATGCCGGAGGTCGCCATCGGTCCGATGATGGTCTCCTGGTCCTCGAAGGTGTAACCGAAGGCCTTCTGGCGCTGAACCAGGGGGGATTCCTCGACCGCCTGGCTCTTCGCCTTGGGGAGGTCGGCGAGGGGGAGGTGGTTCACCTTGACCCAGTCCGCGTACGGCTTGGCGGTGGCCAGCTCGTTCTTGATCTCCTCGTCGGGGATGATGCGCCCCTGCTCGGTGTCGACCAGGAACATCTTGCCCGGCTGGAGGCGACCCTTCTTGATGACCTTCTCGGGCGGCACCTGCAGGACACCCGCCTCGGAGGCCATGATGACCAGGTCGTCGTCGGTCAGGTAGTAGCGGCAGGGACGCAGGCCGTTACGGTCCAGCACCGCGCCGATGATGCGGCCGTCGGTGAAGGTGAGGGCGGCCGGGCCGTCCCACGGCTCCATCAGGCAGGAGTGGTACTCGTAGAAGGCGCGCTTCTCCTTGCTCATGGTCTCGTGGTTTTCCCACGGCTCGGGCACCATCATCATCACCGCGTGCGGCAGGGAACGGCCGGTCATGAGCAGAAGCTCCAGGCAGTTGTCGAACATGGCCGAGTCGGAGCCGTTGGTGTTGATCACCGGCAGAAGCTTCTTGATGTCGTCGCCGAAGAGCTCGCTGTTGAACATGGACTGGCGCGCATGCATCCAGTTCACGTTGCCGCGCAGGGTGTTGATCTCGCCGTTGTGCGCCAGGTAGTGGTAGGGGTGGGCGCGGTCCCAGCTCGGGAAGGTGTTGGTGGAGAAGCGGGAGTGCACCACCGCGATGGCGGAGGTGACGTCCTCGTCGCGCAGCTCGGGGTAGTACTGGTCCAGCTGGGCCGGCATCAGCATCCCCTTGTAGACGATGGTGCGGGTCGAGATGCTCGCCACGTACCAGTAGGGATCGACCTCCTGGTCGCGGATCTCGTGGATCGCCCTCTGGTTCACCAGGTAGAGCTTCCTGTTGAAGGCATCCTCGTCGGCGCAGGAGGCGCCGCGCTTGAAGAAGATCTGGCGCACCAGCGGCTCGCCCGCCTTGGCGGTGTCACCCAGGGAAGAGTTGTCGGTCGGCACCTCGCGCCAGCCGATCACCTCGACCCCTTCCTCGGCGATGATGCGCTGGAAGATATGCTTCGCGGCGCTGCGCTCGGTGGCTTCCGGGGAGGTGAAGAGCATGGCCACGCCGTAGTCGCCGGGGGCGGGGAGCTCGATGCCGGCTTCGGGGCAGACCTTGCGGAAGAAGGCGTCGGGGAGCTGGATCAGGATACCGGCGCCGTCGCCGGTATTGTACTCGCTGCCGACGGCCCCGCGGTGGTCCAGGTTCTCCAGGACGGTGATCGCCTGCTGGACGATCTCGTGGGACTTCTTCCCCTTGATGTTGGTGACGAAGCCGACGCCGCAGGCGTCGTGCTCGAACTGGGGATCGTACATCCCCTGCTTCTTGGGTAATCCGATTGTTTTCATGATGCAACCTTTGCGGGGTAGTGGTTCAGACGATAGTTAAGTGCCTTATCAGCAGGTACCGTGCCAGCTGGAGTGTATACGCGAAGTCTAAATGAGAGCCGCGCAAATCCAAGGGGTTTCCGGGGGGGGTGCCGTCGTGTCGCGGGACGGGTTACCGCGATTTGTCATACACCGGATTACAACACCTACTCAGTTGTGTACTCATTAGCCCGATGATGGCGAGGCGCCGGGGTGGAGATAACGGGAGATAAAGAGCTAAAGGTGCAGCCGGTGGCACCGAAGAGTTAATTATGCGTGGGACCCGATGCGGGTGCCGCCCAAGTAAATGAACAACTGGGGACCAGGTCATGAACTTTCTACTCGATCTCTACCTCCACCTCCGGATCCGCACCCGAATCATCCTGCTTTGCGTCTGTTACAGCTTCTGCATCGTCTTCGCCGTGGTGGCTGGAAGGTCGTTCTCGCTGGCCCTGTCGGTGGTCTCGACCACCGTGTTCCTGGTGCTGGGCGCCTTCTTCAGCGCGCTGCTGTTCTGGTCCGTGAACGACGCGCTGCGGCGCATCATCGGAATTCTGCAGACCATGATCGACGGCGATCTGACCCAGCCCATCTCCGCCAAGCGCAACAACGAGATCAGCACCATCATCCGCTCCATCGACGCGCTGCAGAGTACCATGCGCGGCATCATACGGCAGATCAAGCAGAACTCGGAACAGGTGGCCCTCACCTCCCACCAGCTGCAGGAGAACGCCGAGCGGATCTCGGCCGGTACCGACGACGCCGCCGCGCAGACCAACGCCGTGGCGGTTGCCAGCGAACAGATGGCGGCGACCTCCGGCGACATCGCGCGCAACTGCCTGAGCGCCGCCGACAACTCCAAACGCGCCAGCCAGACCGCCGACTCCGGAGCCGAGGTGGTCCGCCAGACCACGCTGGGCATGGAGCGGATCGCGAGCAGGGTACGGGGCGCCGCAGCGACCGTGGAGGAACTGGGCGCGCGTTCGGACCAGATCGACCAGATCATCGGCACCATCCAGGACATCGCCGACCAGACCAATCTGCTCGCGCTCAACGCCGCCATAGAGGCCGCCCGGGCCGGTGAGCAGGGTAGGGGGTTCGCCGTCGTCGCCGACGAGGTCCGTGCCCTCGCCGAGCGGACCACCAGCGCCACCCGCGAGATCGGGGAGATGATCAAGGCGATCCAGGGGGGGACCCGCGGGGCGATCGCCGCCATAGAGGAAGGGGTGGCCGAGGTGGGCAAGGGGGCTGAGTACTCGGCGCGCTCCGGGCAGGCCCTGGAGGAGATCCTGACCCAGGTCAGCGAGGTGAACAGCCAGATCGGCCAGATCACCGCCGCCGCGCAGCAGCAGACCTCCACCACCGACGAGATCACCCGCAGTATCCAGAAGATCACCGACGTGGTGCAGCAGACCGCGCGAGGGGTCAATGATACCGCCGCCGCTGCCACGACCTTGGCGCTGCAGTCGGAGGAACTGGAGCGGCTGGTGGGGCAGTTCAGGTTGTAACGGGCCGCCCCGGCAACGATCTTGCCACCGTTTCCCTAAGGACCGCCACGTCGTAGGGTTTTTGCAGGAAGCCGTTCGGGGTGATGTCACCGAACTCCTTTGCCAGTTCCTGCTCGTTGTACCCGCTGGACATGATCACGGCGACGTCCGGGGCCAGCCGGCGCAACTCGCGCAGGCACTCCCTGCCGTCCATCCGGGGCATGACCAGGTCGAGGACCACGAACCCTATGCCTGGTGTCTCCTTGAAGATCTGCAGCGCCTCCTCCCCATCCCTTGCCAGTAGCACGGTGTACCCCAGGTGGCTCAGCATGAGGGTCCCAACGCTGCGCACGCTCTCCTCGTCGTCGACCAGCAGCACCGTTCCGCCGCCATGGTGGTCTTCCGCTGCGCTTGTGCAGGTCGGTTCAAGGGGCGGGGCAGGGGCTCCGGCAGGCAGGAAGACCTTGACACTAGACCCGTGGCCCGGCTTGCTGTCGATGCTGATGGCCCCCTTGTGACCCTTGACGATCCCCTGTACCGCTGCCATCCCCAGTCCCCGTCCCGTGAACTTCGTGGTGAAAAACGGGTCGAAGAGCCTGGCCTGCGTCTCCGGGTCCATGCCGCAGCCGTCGTCGGAAACCATCAGGTAGACGTACCTGCCGTCCGGGAGTTCCACCTCCTGCCGGGACCCTTGCAGCTGTTTGTGTTCCACCTGCGTGCAGCCGGTGGCAATGACGACTTGACCGGTGGCGTCCCCTATCGCCTCCGAGGCGTTGATCACCAGGTTCATGACGATCTGGCGCAGTTGCGTCGGGTCGGCGTCGGTGAGCGGCAGCGGCCGGTGCAGGTCGAGAGTCAGGGTGACCTTCTTCGAGATGGAAACCTCCAACAGGTGCAGCAGGTCTTCGATGAGGCGGTTCAGGTCCAGCGTCTCCACGACGAACCTCCCCTTGCCCGAGTAGGCGAGCATCTGCTTGGTCAGATCCGCGGCCCGGGCCGCCGAGTCCTGGATCCGGTTCAGGTTGTCCGCCACGGCCGATCCCTCAGGGGTGCGGAGCAGGGCCAGATCCGCGTTCCCCATGATGGCCATGAGGATGTTGTTGAAGTCGTGAGCGATGCCGCCGGCCAGCACCCCGAGGCTTTCCAGCTTCTGGGCGTGCAAGAGCTGCTGCTCGAGCTGGGCTGCCTGCTTTCTTTGCGTGATGTCCCTGGCGATGCCGTGGTACCCCGTAACCGCCCGGTCCCCGTCACGCTCGGCGGTGATCGACACCTCGGTCCATATCATGGACCCGTCCTTGCACCGCTGCTGGATCTCGAGCCAGGTCGAGTCCGCCTGGGCCACTTCGTGCGATTCCAGTGCCGCTTTTATGGCGTCATGCCAGGTCTCGGTCGTCTGCTCGAAGATGGTGTGACCGAGGACCTCCGCCGCTTGGAAGCCCCGCAGCTTCCGATCCGCCGGGCTGATGTAGGTGAAGCGGAATTCGCCATCCAGCTTCCAGACCACGTCGGCCACGTCCTCGGTAAGCAGGCGGTAGTGGCTCTCGCTGGCGCGCAGTCGCGACTCCATCGTCTTGCGCTCGGTGATGTCTTGAAAGATCCAGATCGAGCCGTCCGCCGGTGCGCCGGGATTGACCATCTGTCCCGTGAGGCTGCACCACATCAGCGATCCGTCCTTGCGCCTCATTTGAACATCCAAGGAGTAGATTTCCCCCCTCTTGAGCGCCTGGTATCCCGACTCGCCCACCTGCTGGTACCACCCCGACTCCGCGTAGAGCACCGAGGTGTCCCGTCCTGCCGTTTCACCCGGCGCAAACCCCATGATCCTGTCGAAGGCGGGGTTGGCCATGTGAATCTTCCGGTCCATGAGCAGGCAGGCACCAAGGGGCATGGTGCTCAGGATGGTGCGCTGCTCGCTCGCGAGTCTCTCCACTTGACGGGTTCGTTCCTCGACCCGTTGTTCCAGTGAGTCGTTCAGCTGCTTGAGTTCGACCAGGTACTGCTCGATGCTGCCGCTCATTCCCTTGAAGTTGGCGATTAGGTCGCTGGTTTCCGTGATGCCGCTCTCCGGCCAGGTTACCTTCCCGCCCGATGCCAGCGTGGAGGGGACGTCGCTGGTGATCCTGCGCAGGTTTTCCAGGGTGCCCATGATGCGGCGGCTCAACACGTCGGCGAGCGCCAGCGACAGGAGCAGGATGACGAAGAGGATGACGAGTTTTTCTGTGTAGGAGTCGTTGAGCCGCTTCTGGAAGGGCGCCACCGGTTGTTCCAGGACCAGCCTCCACTCGGCGAGGTCGCCGATGATCGCCTCGGCAACGTAGAAGGAATTTTTCCACCGTTCCGACACCGGAACGTTCTTGGCCGCGACCGGGACCCACTGGCTTATCCCCGCGTCCAGGCGTCTCAGGGTTCCCTCGCCCCGGTACAGAGCGGTCATGACCTGCTGCCCCGGCCTGTTGCTCATAATGACCTTGCCGTTTTTGTCCAGCAACGTGTACAGCATGTTGCTGTTGCTGGAAACCTTGTCCAGCTGTTCCTTGACCTGCTTCAGGCTCAGCACGCCGATGAGGTAGCCGTCGTAGCGTCCCTCCCGGACCACGGGGGCAACTGCGGAAACGACCGGCTCGGGTGCCCCCAGCCGGGCCATCACCACTTCCGAGAGCCTCGGTTTGAGGGTCCGTTTCAGGTCCGGAATGAAGGGGCGATCCGCGTAATTCTTGCCGATACAGTTCTGCCCCTTGTCGTCCACGAGGGGCCAGAAGGCGGTCGTGGTCGCGTCACGGTCGAGAAGTCCCATACGCTTGAAGTTACTGTCGTTTTTGGTTGCCTGCTCCAGGAGGGGCTGTACCTGTTTCGGGGAGAGGGAAGCGGCCGACGCGGCGAGGTTCACGATCGGCGTCCTCCGGTTGTGGACCCACGTCTCCAGGCGCTTCGCCTCCCTCCCTATATCTTGCAACAGCACCTGCCGGATCATGCTGTCCGTGTCGGTGAATTCGCTGCGGCAGCCGATGGCCAGAAGTACCAGGGAGGGGGCCAGGACGAAGCAGGCGAGCAGCGTTGCGATGATCTCCCTGAACGAGATGCGGGTCGACTTGGTCCTGAGGGCGAAACCGGTGAAGATAAGCCGGGCGATGATGGCGTTGGCGATGCCGTTCACCGCCTGCTTGGTCATGACGATGTAGGTGTTGCTCAGGGGGACCTGCATCACCACGTGGTAAAACAAAAAGACCAGCGGCATGCCGACTACGGTCCAGTACACCGCGTCGGCAGTGACCAGGGCCATACGGCGCCGCTGCATCAGGAGCCCGACCAGGGCGGTTTCGGCGACGACGATGAGGGTGGCGTAGGGGTGGTTCCACAGGAAATAGGTATAGCTGCCGATGACCAGCGCCGCGAGCACGCCGCGGCCCAGGCCGAGGAGCTGCAGGGCGAGCATGGCGAAGATGCTGCCGAAGAGGAAGTCGATGTTGAGGAAGATGCTGAACTTGAAATAGTTGCCGGCAAGACCGGCGGCGATAAGGGCCAACAGCAGCAGGGACCGCTGTTGCTTGAGGTAAGGGGGCACGGGCAAAATATACTCCTGTGCGGGAGGTGATTGGGACGGGCTGTTACTCAGTGGTGTTGGTTCAGTACCGGAAAAACATATATCACGCTAATGATTCCTTGATTGTAGGTGTTTTCGAAACTACGATTTCCGTAAGTCCGGCCGGGGCTGCATATCAGTGTGAGATGTGCTTTGCTGGTCATAGATACGCACTTTGATTGCGAGGTCATGCGCTGTCCCAATAATCGTCCGACCGCTGCAAGAAAAATGGAATTATACCGCCATCATCGGGGAACCGAACGTTGCTTCGCGGCCGGATGTGTGCTATAGCTGGCAGAACATCGCCTACCGCAGAGGCAAGGTGCAGAGGCAACATCCCCGGGGTAACAGGTTTAAGCAGCCCACAAAAAAAGCAGGGGTTACCCAGCCAGGTAACCCCTTTTTGCGTCGGAAGTGTCGAGATGTCGAAAAACGGTAAGTTGAAGAAAGCGAAGAAGGTCGAGAAGCGTCGCCTTCAGATGCAGGAAGCCCTTGAATGTCTGCCTCTCAAGGAGGCGGCCGGGATAGATCCGCTGCCGAGCACCCCGCTCGAGGATGCCGAGGAATTTCAGCCGCTGCCGGCCATGCGGAAGCAGCCCAAGCAATGCCCGTTTCCCCCCTGTGGGCGCTACGTCGACCCCTCCTGCCACGTCTGCCCCTACTGCGGCACACACCTGCCGGAGTAAGCTGCGCGGCGCGGACTCCCTCCCCAAAACCGTTGCAAATGAAAAGGGACGGCGCGAACGCCGTCCCTTCTGGTCATGCCTCTTGGTCGTACGGACTAGTATTTGCCCGGACGCCTGGTGTCTTCATCGAGATCATCCTCGATGTTTTTCTCCGCTTTGCCGACGTTTTTCTGCACCTTGCCGGCTATCTTTTCCGCCTTCCCTTCGGTTTCCAATGAAACATTCCCGAATACCTTGCCGGTAGTTTCCTTTATTTTGCCCTTTGTTTCGTGGAGTACGCCTTTTGATGTATCTCTTGTGCTGGATTTCATGGCTAATCTCCTTGTAAAAATGATTCTTCGGTTTAGCTGGTTCGGGTTAATCACCGGCTACGAACTTATTTTACCACGCATCTACTTTTGAAATACAGTCGATAAATTTAAACGATAATAATGCGATGCGAAAGGTACTTGCAGCGCAGTAACCAGCCTTGAATATCAACTGGGCCTCGTCGGGTCTTACGAAATCGGGGCCGGGGGTGAAGACACCTCGTTGGCGTTGAGTTGCTCCATAGTGATTTTGTCGCTTCGAAAGATCCTGCTTTTAGGATTTTGACATTGCAACCTGAATCATTTAATCTTCTGCATATCGTGATGCAGAAGTCGTCACGGGAGACCTCGCTATCTCAGACCGGGTTTCAGTGACAACTCCCAAGCGGAGAAGTAATGAACTGGTTAAAATCCCTGCCCATTCATCTTCTAATAGCGTTCATGCTGACGATCATGGCGCTGCCGTCGGTCGCGCTCATCATTTATTCCGGAATGGAGGGGCGCTCCGACGATCTGCGCATATCGACACGCGCCACGACGTACCTTCTTGACAACATCTCCTCCGAACTCAACAGCAAGGTCGAGGCGTCCCGGCAGATGATGGAGGTCCTGTCACTGATGCCGCAGATCCGCCACAAGGACGCCGCCGCTGTCGGCCCGTTGCTGGCGGGGCTGTTGAAAAAGTTCCCAGGCTACGCCAACATCATGATCGTGGACCGCTCCGGCATGACGTGGGCCACCGCGGTCCCCACGGCGAAGCCGGTATCTCTGGCCGATCGCAAGGCCTTCAGGGACGCCAAGGCCACTGGCCGCTTCTCCACCGGTGAGTACACGGTAGGCAAGGCGTCAAAAAAGCCCATTCTGAACCTGGCTTACCCCCTGAGGGATGACGCCGGCGCCTTCGACGGGGCCATTCTTTTGGGCGTCGACCTCACCTATATCGGCACGCTGCTGCAGGCCAGCAAGCTTCCTGCCGGCACTTCATTCGGCATCTTCGATCACAACGGTATCTTTCTTTACCGTACCGTCGATCCCGACAAGTACATCGGGACCCCAGACCGCTCCAACCAGTTCGAAAAGATGAAGAACGGTCCGGAAACCGGGGTGATCAGGCTGACCTCGAGCGACGGCGTCCAAAGGCTCTCCGCGTACCGCAAGATCAGGCTCTCGCCCGAACTTCCCCCCTACGCCTACATACGGGGCGGCAGCCCCTTGGACATCCTGCTTCAAGAGGCGAACCACCAGTTGGCCTGGAACCTCTCGGTCATGTTCCTGGTGCTGGTGATGGTGTTCGCGCTCAACATCTGGCTCAGCAAGCGGCTCATCGCCAACCGTATCAGCGCCTTGGAAACCGCTTCGCGCAGCCTCGCCGCCGGAGAACTCCAGGTGCGGGTGGGTGAGGAGGTGCGGGGAGGGGAACTGGGGAGTCTCGGGGCTTCCTTTGACGAAATGGCGGACGCTCTCGCCTTCGAGCTCTCGCAGCGGATCAAGAACGAAGATGCGCTGCGGGAAAAGTCGGACCTTCTCGAACTTGCCCATGACGCCATCATCCTGCTGGACCTCGACGGATCCATCGTCTACTGGAATCAAGGCGCCGCCAGCACCTACGGCTACCAGGCGGGCGAGGCGCAGGGGCAAGTGATCCACACCCTGCTGCGGACGGTGTTCCCAAAACCGCAGGACGAGATCATGCAGGACCTGCTGCGGGTGGGGCGCTGGGAGGGGAAACTGACGCACACCACCTGCCACGGGGGGGAGATCGTCGTGAGCAGCAGGTGGGCGCTGCAACGGGATAAGCAGGGACGTCCCTGGCGCATCATGGAGATAAACAGCGACATCACCGAGCGGGAAAAGTCGCAGCAGGAACTGCTCAAGATGCAGAAGCTGGAATCGTTGGGGGTGCTGGCGGGAGGGATAGCCCACGACTTCAACAACATCCTCACCGGCATCATGGGGAACATCACCCTGGCCCAGATGACCCTGGAGGACGCCGCGCAGGCGCACCAGTTGCTGAAACAGGCGGAAAAGGCCTGCCAGAGGGCCTCCGAGCTTTCCAACCAGCTGCTCACCTTCGCCAAGGGGGGGAAGCCGATCAAGAAGAACGTGGCGGTGAGGCATCTCGTGGAGGAGACGGTTTCCCTGGTGCTGCGCGGCTCCAACGTCTTGAGCGTGCTTGACCTGCCCAAGAACCTTTATCTGCTGGAGGTGGACGAGGGGCAGGTGCACCAGGCCTTCAGCAACATCGTCATCAACGCCCTGCAGTCCATGCCCCAGGGGGGCACCTTCACGGTGGCGGCCGCCAATGTCACCATCGAGGAGGGTAACAGCATGGCCCTTGCGGCAGGAAGATACGTCAAGTTCTCCTTCAGCGACACCGGGTGCGGGATTGCCGCCGAGGACCAGAAAAGGATATTCGACCCGTACTTTTCAACAAAGACAGGCGGCAAAGGCCTCGGGCTCTCCTCGGCTCACTCCGTCATCGTGCGGCACGGCGGGTACATCACCGTCCGCTCCCAACCCGGCATGGGGACGGCGTTCGAGGTGTTTCTTCCGGCTGCGCAGGGAGAGGGGAAGGGGGGCGAGCCTGAATCGCCTGCCGCCGCCCCGGCGGTGGCCGCACTCCCGCAACGCAACATCCTGGTTATGGACGACGAGGAGATGATCCGGACACTCATCTGCGCGATACTCGAGAACCTCGGCTGCAAGGTGACGAGCTGCGCGAACGGAAGCGAGGCCATCTCCCTTTACGCCGCTGCCAAGGAAGCGGGCACGCCGTTTGCCGCGGTGATCATGGACCTGACCATTCCAGGAGGGATGGGAGGGCAGGAGGCCGCGCGGCATATCCTGGCAATGGACCCGCGCGCCTCGCTCATAGTCTCCAGCGGATATTCAAACGACCCCGTCATGTCCGACTACGCCCAGTTCGGGTTCAAGGCCACCATGGCGAAACCGTACCGGGCTTCGGAGGTGGCCGAGGTGCTCGACAGGGTGCTCACCTCAACGTGAACTGCCCCGCTTTCCCCGTACCCTCCCGGCCTCGCTCCACCGCCCGCATCGTCCTCGCTCCCCCGCATCGTCTCCCCGCTGGTTGAAAACTGTCGCGGATCTGACAAACTCTCCTGATTGGAAAATTCCAACCTTTCAAGGAGGCGTACATGGCTAGTGCGATGTTTTGTCGGCAATGTGAGCAGGCGGCGCGCGGGGTAGGGTGCGACGTGATGGGGAACTGCGGCAAGACCCCCGAGGTGTCGGCGCTTTTGGACCTGATGATCTTCGGGCTGCAGGGCGTGGCCCTCTACGCCAGCAAGGCGCGGGAGTTGGGCCAGAAGGACCAGGACGTGGACCGTTTCATGCTGGACGGTCTCTTCACCCGGGTCACCAACGTCAACTTCGATCCGGACGATATCGCCCGGCGCCTGCACAACTGCAACCGGATGAAGGAGAAGGCAAAGGCGCTGTACGAGAACGGCTACCAGCAACAGAAGGGGGGCGCGGCGCCGCAACTGTCACAGGAGGCGGCCAACTGGCAGCCGGCGGGTGACACCCAGGGGCTCATCGCCCAGGGGCGCCAGCACGGCGTCCGCACCTGGCACCAGGACGAAAACATCCTCTCCACCATAGAGATCCTGATCTACGGCCTCCTTGGCATGGGCGCCTTCGCCTGGCACGCGGCGGAGATGGGGAAAAAGGACGAGGGGATCTACGAGTTCATCCACCGCTCACTCGCCAAGACCACGGACCCGCAGACAAGCCTTGAGGACTTCGTCGGCCTCTCCCTCGAGTGCGGCAAGTGGAACCTGCGCACCATGGAGCTCCTCTACGACGGGCACGCCGAGTTGCTGCAGGCCCCGGAACCGATGAAGGTGAACCTCGGCACCCGCGGCGGCAAGGGGATCGTGGTCTCCGGCCATGACCTCCCCATGCTGGAGGAGATCCTCAAGCAAAGCGAAGGAAAGGGGATCAACGTCTACACCCACGGCGAGATGCTCCCCGCCAACGGCTATCCCGGCCTCAGGAAATATCCCCACTTCGCCGGCCATTTCGGCACCGCCTGGCAGAACCAGGCCCGCGAGCTCCCGGACTTCAAGGGGGCCATCATCTTCAACACCAACTGCATCCAGAAGCCCGAGGCGAGCTACACGGACCGCCTCTTCACCTGGGGCGAGGTGGCCTGGCCCGGCATCCCGCACCTGGAGGGGTACGATTTCACCCCGGTGATCGACAAGGCGCTCGCGCTGCCGGACCTCCCTGAGAACCCGGGGCAGGAGATCCTGGTCGGCTTCGGTCACGAGGCGGTCTTCAAGGTGGCCGGTGCCGTGGTGGACGCGGTGAAAAACGGCGCCATCAGGCGCTTCTTCCTGATCGGCGGCTGCGACGGGGCGAAGACCGGGCGCAACTACTTCACGGAACTGGCGGAGAAGGTGCCCAAAGACTGCGTCATCCTCACGCTCGCCTGCGGCAAGAACCGCTTCAACCGGCTGGAATTCGGCGACATCGGCGGCATCCCGCGCCTGCTCGACGTGGGGCAGTGCAACGACGCCTACTCCGCCATCCGCATCGCCGTCGCGCTCTCCGACGCCTTCCAGTGCGAGGTGAACGACCTGCCGCTCTCCATGATCCTTTCCTGGTACGAGCAGAAGGCCCACGTGATACTGCTCACGCTCTTGCACCTGGGCATCAAGGGGATCCGGCTGGGCCCCTCCCTCCCCGCCTACGTGTCGCCGGCGGTGCTCGACTTCCTGGTGCAGAATTACGACCTGGGTCCCATCACCACACCGGACGAGGATCTGCGGCACGCACTGGGACAATGATGACCCCCTTCTGGCACAGCGCGGGGCGGCTCTCGCCGCCCCGCGCATCCTGACCGACTCACCCACCGTCAAGCCGCTCCTTTAGCAGATCTCCCTCAGGTTTTACAGCGTCACGCCGATACGTGTGACTGAACCATCGTGTTTCCTACCTGAGGGAGTAGCATGCAACTCTGGCTTAAACTGCTGTTGAGTTATCTCGCCATCATCTGTGCCACCGTCCTGATTTCGATCGGGGGGATTTCCGGGGCTCAGAAGGTGAGGGACAGCTTCTACAAGGTGAACAAGGAGGTCATCCCGCACCTGCTCGTGCTCAAGGACCTCCGCTACGCCGGGCTGCGCATTGTCTCCTCGTCGATGGAGTACGCCTTCCTGACCTCGGTGCAGCCTGCGGAAGGCGAGGGGAAAGAGGCTCTGCAGGCCAAAGAGGAAGAGGTGCGGCTTCTCGAAGAGGGACGGGCGAGTTTTCGCAACAGCCTCGAACTCTGCAGCAGGACCCTGGTGCACGGGACGGAAAGGATGCCCAGGACGCTGGAACTGACCGGTCAGGCACTGCTGAAGCAGTCCCGCGATTACATCGCCGTAGTTGACGCGAGGGGGAGCGCTCTACAGCTGATCGCCGCCAAGGAGCGCTTCGAGCAGGCGGAGAAGGATTTTCTGCAGGCCGTCAACGCGGCGCATGACCGGGAGATGGCCGACCTGAACGTGCACCTCGCCGCAACACTGAAAAGCGTCTCCAGCGCCATCGTTTCTGCGGTGGTGCTCTCCGTGGTGGCGTTGACCGCTGCCCTTCTTTTGAGCGTGGCCGTTCCCTACAGGATTTCCCGCCGTATCAGGATCCTCAAGGATGCCGCAGCAGCGGTCGCCGCAGGCAAGCGCGACGTGGTCGTCCCGGAAACCGAGCATGACGAGATCACCGCGGTCTCCATCTCCTTCAACACCATGGTGCAGCGGTTGCGGGACTCCGAGGAACGGCTCAACTCCACCAACAAGTACCTGGACAGCATCATCGCCACCATGCCCGAGGCGCTCACCGTGGTCTCCCGCGAGGGGGGCATCCTCGACGTGAATCGGGCTACCGTGGAGGTGTTCGGCTTCGCCAGGAAGGACATGGTGGGCCGCGACTTCGCCGGGCTGTTCGTCGACCCGAGCCTGGGTGATGATTTCATCGCCGCGGTGCTGCGCCAGGAAGGGCTGGTGGAGCGGGAGGCCAGCCTGGTGACCGAAGATGGCCGTGCCATCCACGTACAACTGTCGGCGACCATGCTCGAGTCGAGCGGAAAAAAGGATCGCTTCCTCTGCCTGAGCCACGACATCACGTTGCGCAAGCAGGCGGAGCTGGAGGTGCACAACCTCGCCTACTTCGACCAGTTGACTGGTCTTGCCAACCGGACCCTCTTCTACGACCGTTGTTCCCAGGCGCTCGCCCGCGCCAAGCGCTACGGCGAGATGTTCGCCGTCCTCTTCTTCGACCTGGACCACTTCAAGGACGTGAACGACACACTGGGGCACCATGCCGGCGACCAGTTGTTGCAGCTTGTGGTGCAGCGTTTCCGGACGATCATGAGGGCGAGCGACACGTTCGCCCGCCTCGGGGGAGACGAATTCGCCCTGCTGTGCTGCCAGGTGTCGGGGGGCGACGGCATAGCCAAGCTGGCCGAGAAGCTGCTCGACCTGGGCAAGCAGCCTTTCGAGGTGGAGAACCGTCAGATCTATTCCGGCGCCAGCATCGGTATCGTCCTCTTCCCCGAGGATGGCGACGACATCGCCACCCTGCTGAAAAACGGCGACCTTGCCATGTACGCCGCCAAAAGCGCCGGTGGTAACCGTTACCAGTACTTCTCAAAAGGACTGAACCAGCAGGCGCAGGAGCGGGTGGCGCTCGAGGCGGCTTTGCGCGATGCGCTCAAAAACGACCGGCTCACACTGCACTACCAGCCGCAGCTCGAGCTGCGGGAGGGGAGGGTGGTCGCCATGGAGGCCCTGGCCCGCTGGCACGACGACACCCTGGGGATGGTCTCGCCGGCGCGCTTCATCCCCATCGCCGAGCAGACCGGGTTGATCCACGAGCTGGGGGCTTGGGTGCTGCGCGAGGCGTGCACCCAGTGCAAGCGGTGGCATCAGGAAGGCTACCAGGTAACTGTCAGCGTCAACGTCTCCATCAAGCAGATGATGCAGGAGGGATTTTCCGAGATGGTGGTAGGGACGCTCCTTGAGGCGGGGCTGGAGCCCAAGTACCTCGACCTGGAACTGACCGAGAGCATGCTCATGGAGAAAGCGGCCGAATCGGTGGCGCTTTTGCGCATGTTCAAGTCGCTCGGGGTGCAGGTCTCCATCGACGACTTCGGGACCGGGTACTCTTCGTTGAGCTACCTGAAGAACTTTTCGGTGGACCGGATCAAGATCGACCAGTCCTTCGTCAGGGATGTCACCGTCCGGGACGATGCCGTCGGCATCATCAAGGCCATCGTCGCCATCGGGCACAGCATGGGGCTCAAGGTGATCGCCGAAGGGGTGGAGAGCCAGGAGGAGGAAGAGAAACTCCTGCTGTGCAAGTGCGACCAGGTCCAGGGGTACCTGCACGCGCGGCCGATGCCCGCCGCCGAGGCCGACGCCTTCCTGCGCGATGCCTTTGCTCGCACCGCCTTCAGAGCCGGGGAAGAGGCGGCCTTGTAGCGTTCCTTCGGGAATTCCCAGAAAATGCAGCTAGCCGTTCACAAGCGACCACGAGAACCCGCGTCCTCCCCTTTGCGAAGGAGAGACAGAGGGGATTTGGTTTTGTAGACCATAATGGGAAAAGGCACCCTGCCTGAGGCGGGGTGCCTTTCTCGTTTTATTCAAGAGCGTGTGCTCGCCTAGCTCTAGCGGAGAGCTCTACGGCTTCAGCACGTTCTGTTCGAAGTTGTAAGTGGCGAAGTAGTCCTCGACGGTCTCGGCGCGGCGGATCAGCTCCACCCGGCCGTCGGCGCGCAGCATGAGCTCCTTGGGACGCAGCCTGCCGTTGTACTGGAAGCCCATGGCGTGGCCGTGTGCGCCGGAATCGTGGATCACGACCAGGTCGCCGTCCTCGATGGGGGGGAGCTCGCGCTGGATGGCGAACTTGTCGTTGTTCTCGCACAGCGAGCCGACCACGTCGTAAACTTCGCTGCGCTCAACGCCCTCCTTGCCCACAACGTCGATGTGGTGGTAGGAGCCGTACAGCGCGGGGCGCATCAGCGAGGACATGCAGGCGTCCAGGCCGATGTACTTTCTGTAGGTGTCCTTGCTGTTGATGGCGGTTGCCACCAGGGCGCCGTGCGGGCCGGTCATGAAACGGCCGCTCTCCATGAACATGGCCGGCGCGTGGCCGTGACGGGAGCGGAAGTCCGCGAAGAGCGCGGTGATCTCCCTGGACATGGTGGGGAGGTCGAGCGCCTTCTGCTCCGGGCGGTAGGGGATGCCGAAGCCGCCGCCGATGTTGACGAACTCGAAGGTGATGCCGAGCGCCGCCTCGACCTCCTCGGCGACCTCGAGCACCATGCGGGCGGTCTCCACGATGTAGGTGTAGTCGAGCTCGTTGGAGGCGACCATGGTGTGCAGGCCGAAGCGCTTGGCGCCGCGCGCCTGGGCTTTCCGGTAGGCCTCGACCACCTGCTCGTGGGAGACGCCGTACTTCGCCTCTTCGGGGTTGCCGATGATGACGTTGCCGGTGCGGCGCGGGCCGGGGTTGTAGCGGAAGCAGATCAGCTCGGGGAAGACCGGTACCTTGTCGATGAGGGAGATGTCGTCGAGGTTCAGGATGCAGCCGCCGTCCTTGGCCGCGAACTCGAACTCTTCCTGGCTCGTGTTGTTGGAGGTGAACATGATGTCTTCCGGCTTCGCGCCCAACTGGCGAGCCTGGATCAGCTCGGGAATGGAGCTGCAGTCGAAGCCGAAGCCCATCTCCTTCATGAGCTTCAGGATCTCCCGGTTCGGGAGCGCCTTCACGGCGAAGAACTCGCGGAAGCCCGGGATGGCGGAGAAGGCCTTGATGAGGTTGGCGCCGGTCTCGCGGATGCCCGCCTCGTCGTAGATGTGGAACGGGGTCTGGAAATGCTGCTGGATGGCGGGGATCCGGGGGAACAGACGTTCTTTGAAAGAAGCGGACATCGGCATGACTTTGGTTCTCCTTCTAATGATGGTAGCTGCGCAACGCGTATTGTATTAAGAGTGACGGCCGTTGCCGTTGTGTTCCGCGAGATCCACCCTTCTGGTTTCCTTGACCGTTTCCAGGACCACCTGGGTGCGGATCGACCTCACCCCGGGTAGGGGCCTGATCTGGCGCAGGATCTTGGCCAGGGTGGTGTGGTCGGCGGTTCTCAGCTTGACCAAAAAGCCGTCCGGACCGACCACCTGGTGCACCTCCTGCACCGAGGAGATGGCGGCGAGCGCCGCGGCGGTCTGCGCGTCGGTGCCGTCGGTCTCGACCTGGACGAAGGCGGAGAGCCCCTGGTGGAAGCAGGCGGGGTTGAGCCTTACCTCGTACCCCTCGATGATGCCCCGCTCCTCGAGCTTGCGGATCCGCTCCAGTACCGCCGAAGGGGCCATGCCCACCTGCCGGGCGACCTCCGCGTTGGGGATCCTCGCCTTCTCCTGAAGAATCTCCAGTATGTGGATGTCTATTTCGTCAAACATTCTCGTTTACACCTTTTGGTGCGAATTTTATTCATATTGTCATACCTTGTAAAGAATTATTTTCGGAATGGTCCGGGGGCGGGAGATCGGGGGGGGATTTGTCTGGCATGGCGCGGCGGCGGGCCGTACAATAGGATACAGGCTGGTTGGAAAACCAGGATTTTTAGGCTGTTGAGGAGGCTGACATGAAAAGGACGATGCTGTTCCTGATGATGGTCTTTTTCTCCATGGCCGCCGTCGGAGTCGCGGCGGAGAAGAAGGTCGCCAAGGCTGCGGTGCAGCAGGTGATTACGGTACCAAACGACATACAGTGGCACGCCGGTCCGCCGGCGATACCCGGCGCGCAGATGGCCGTTTTGGAAGGGGACATGGCCAAGCCGGGCTTTTTCGTGGCGAGGCTCAAGCTCCCCGCCGGCGCCAGGATCGCGCCGCATTTCCATGACAACGTGGAACGGGTGACGGTAATTTCCGGGACCATCAAGCTCGCCATGGGCATGACCCAGGACAACCCGACCGTGCTTCCTGCGGGAAGCTACTTCGCGCTGCCGCCCAAGAAGGTGCATAACGCCTGGGTGGACGAGGAAACCGTGCTGCAGATAGCGACGCGCGGCCCCTGGAGCCTGCACCCCGTGAAGGGTGGCAAGTAGCGGAGCCCGGCATGCGCGGAGCGGGAAACGCAAAGGGACCAGCCCGAAGGCTGGTCCCTTTTTTGTCCCGGTTTCAGGCGCTCGCCTCTCCGGCCCGTTTCCAGCGCCGGTGCATCCAGTACCACTGGGTGGGATGGGCGGCGACGAAGTCCTCCACGTACCGCGAGAGCGCCTGGGTTTCCTTCTGGATGCCGTGGTCGCTCATGTCCCCGCTGAAACGGTGCTCGGGATGAAAGGTGATGACGTGGCTCTCCCCCTCGCGATGGATGAATACGGGGAGCAGCGGAGCCCCGCTTTTGCGGGCGATGAGCACCGGCGCCTTGGTCGCCCAGGCCCTGCGCCCCAGCATGCTGACCAGGACCCCGTCTTCGGGGCCGGCCGCCTGGTCAGCGAGGATGCCGACCAGTTCCCCGGACCTCAGCGCGGAGAGTATCCCCCTAAAGGCCCCCTTCTTGTAGATCACGCGGCTTCGGTAACTCATGCGCATCCGCTCCACCATCTGGTTGAAGAACGGGTTGTTCTGGCGCCTGGCCACCACGACGCCGTCACCGAACAAGCGGCTGAACGCGAGCGCCATCAGCTCCCAGTTGCCGCAGTGACCGCTGAAACAGATGATGCCTTTCCCCTTGGCCCGGGCCTTCTCGTAGTGCTCCAGGCCGCGCACCTCGAGAGCGGCAATGAGGTGGTCGCCGCGGCCATGATAGAGCTGGCAGATCTCGATCAGCGATTTTCCCAGGTTGCCGTAGTTCTCGAGGGCGATCGCCCCTGCTTCACCGTTGGAATTCTGCCAAAGCGGGTGTCCCTTCAGGTAGGGGAGGGCCTGCCGCAGGTTGTCGATCACGACGGCCCGGCGGGAGGGGAGCAGGCGCCAAAGGACGTGTCCTACCATGCCCCCGCAGCGCTTGAACAACGTGCTCGGTATCAGGGCGCCGGCCAGGGTGAGGCAGTAGAAGACCGCCGCCTGCAGCCTCCAGAATACTTGTCGCATAAGATACCTTATTTAACCTTGTCGCATCTGTCGCGCTCCGGGGGGAGCTACGGCTCGATCTCGCCGGACTGAGCATCCTGGCCGTCGGCCTCGTCGGCGAGGGGTTGGTCCGATTTTTCCTGTTTGCGCAGGGCCTTCTCCTGCTGTTTCTTTATGCGGTCCAGTTCCTTCTGGCGCTTTTGAAATTTGAAATTGGGTTGTGCCATCAGATCTCCTTGACAAAAAGCCGGCTTACTCGATGAGGTTCACGCGGCGTTACTTTTTTCGTTGGGTCGAAAATTCTACCAATGCTGAACCTCCACCATTTAAATAGCAACAATAATCCTCGAGCTTGGGGATTTATAATATTATTGTCGGGTAAGTAACTGAACATGTTACATAAACTCCATTTTCTAAAAGCTTGTTTCTTGCCACCAGTGACGCATAAAAAGCTAAAAAACGGGCATTGAAAGTATGTGGACCTTATTTAAATAGCTTGCTTTGTGAATACTAACCTGTTACCGTGGAAAAAGTTCCGGATTTCCGGACATATTCGCAACACACTTTTGGAGATTGAAAAGACATGGCAAACGGTACTGTAAAATGGTTCAACGACAGCAAGGGTTTTGGTTTTCTCGAGCAGGAGAACGGTGAGGACGTATTCTGCCACTTCTCCGCCATTAGCGGCGACGGCTTCAAATCCTTGGCTGAAGGTGATAGCGTGACTTTCGACGTGGTCAAAGGGCCCAAAGGCCTCCAGGCTGCCAACGTAAAAAGGGTGTAACTAGAAGCACCCGGCGGAGCGGCGGGTTCCGCCCGACGCGCCCCGAACAGTTTTACCTAAGGACGTGGCCCCCTTGAACCAACCTCGGGGGCCACATCTTTATCGACCCTCCCTGCCGATCACTGTTGCACCCGCACAACCCCGCTTCAAACGGCGCTGACCGCTAGGTTCGCCTGGCGCCGTACCTCCCGGCCTACGCCCTGGCAGGCTTGCGGGACCCTGTCCTGTCGCCCGCCCACCCGGTCATGCCGGTGTGCCACCTTTCATGTTGCCAACCAAGCAAGGGGATCATATGTCCATCAAACGAGGTGATGTAGTTAGCCACTGTGGAGCGAGCCAATGGGGTGTCGGTAAAGTCAACGAGATTTGCCCGACCTGGGTTGCCATTCATTTCAACGACGGGATCGTCAGGAAGATCGCCAGTTCCCACCTGGGTGACCTGCACCCGGCGGACCCTCGCGCGTTCCTGCCGGTAGCCGCTGTCGAGCAGAAGCCGGCGCAAAGGACGACCCTTCCCAAAGAGAAGAAGGCGCCCCGCAAGCGTGCGGTCAAAGCCGCGTAGCAACTGCCGCGGCCCGCGCCGCGTCCGCGCAAAAAAAGAGGGATGAGCCGAAGTCGGCTGATCCCTCTTTTGCGTTGGTGCCGGCGCCGCCGGAAAGCTAGCCGGGAGAACGTTGGCGCCTGACCTGCCGCGCCGCCTGCACCATGTTGGCCAGGGACGCCTCGATCTCGGGCCAGCCTCGGGTTTTCAGGCCGCAGTCAGGGTTCACCCAGAGCCGCTCCACCGGCAGGACCTCGGCCGCCAGCTGCAGGAGCGTCGTCATCTCCTCGACGGTGGGCACCCGCGGCGAGTGGATGTCGTAGATGCCGGGGCCGACGTCGTTGGGGTAGCCGTGCTGCCGGAAGTGGGACAGAAGCTCCATGCGCGAGCGCGAGGATTCTATGGAGAGGACGTCGGCGTCCATGGCGACGATCGCGGGGAGGATGTCGCCGAACTCCGAGTAGCACATGTGGGTGTGGATCTGGGTCTCGTCGGTCACCCCTGCGGTGGCCAGGCAGAAGGAGGCGACCGCCCATTCCAGGTACTCCGGCCAGTCGCGGCGACGCAGCGGCAGCCCCTCCCGGATCGCCGGCTCGTCCACCTGGATCATGGCGATGCCGGCCCGCTCCAGGTCGGCCACCTCGTCGCGCAGCGCGAGCGCGATCTGCCGGCAGGTCTCGGAGCGAGGCTGGTCGTTGCGGACGAAGGACCATTGCAGGATGGTGACCGGGCCGGTGAGCATCCCCTTCACCGGGCGCTTGCTGAGCGATTGGGCGAAGCCGCTCCATTCGACGGTCATGGGACGGGGACGGGTCACGTCGCCGTAGAGAACAGGAGGTTTGACGCAGCGCGACCCGTAGCTTTGCACCCAGCCGTTCTGGGTGAAGGCGAATCCCTCCAGTTGCTCCCCAAAATACTCCACCATGTCGGTGCGCTCGAATTCGCCGTGCACCAGCACGTCGAGACCGAGTTGCTCCTGCTTCTCGATGCAGCGCCTGATCTCGCCCTGCAGGAAGCCTTGATACCCTTCGCCGTCGAGCGTGCCGCCGCGCCACTTGGAACGCGCTTCGCGTACCTCCCTTGACTGCGGGAAGGAGCCGATGGTGGTGGTCGGCAGCAGGGGGAGGTCGAAACGCCGCTTCTGCTTGGCGCTTCGCTCGGCGAAGGGGGCGCCGCGCCTGGTCATGGCGTTGGTCACCTGTTCCGCGCGGCGCCGGACCAAGGGGTTCGCGACGGCCGCGGCCGCCCTGCGGCGGGCGAGCGCGGCGGCGGCCTGGTCGAACGCCGCACCTTGCGGTTCTTCCTGCTCAGCGGCGTCGGCCAGCAGGCGCACCTCGGCGACTTTCTGCGCCGCGAATGCCATCCAGCTCTTCAACTCCGGGTCGAGCCTGGTCTCGGCGTCGAGGTCGACGGGTACGTGCAGCAGCGAGCAGGAACTGGCGACCATGACCCGCTCGGCCCCCAAGGCGGTTACGGCCCGGCGCACCATGCGGTGGGTCTGCTCGAGGTCGGAGCGCCAGACGTTGCGTCCATCCACCACCCCGAGCGACAGCTTCATCCCCGCCGGCAGCGCCGCCAGCACGGCCTCGAGGTCCCCCGGGGCGCGCACCAGGTCCAGGTGCAACGCCTCGCAGCCGGAATCGGTGACCAGGCGCTGGTTGTCGCCGATCGAGCCGAAGTAGGCCGCGACCAGCAGGGTGGGGCGTTTAGCCGCATGCCCAAGGCGCGACAGGGCTTCGCGGTAGGCCTCCTCGCTGCGTGCATCGAGGTCGAAGCAGAGGCAGGGCTCGTCGAGCTGCAAAGAGGTGACGCCGTGGCCGGCGAGAAGCGCCAGCAACTCCTCGTAGACCGGTAGCAGGCGCGGCAGCAGCTCCAGGGGGTCCGTCCCGGCGGGGACGTCGTCGGCGTACTTGGACAGTTTCAGGAAGGTGACCGGCCCGGGGAACACCGGTCGAGGCGCGATGCCGAGGGCCTGCGCCTCGGCCAGTTCCGCCGCTATCTTGGTGGGGTTAAGGACGAACGACTGGTCGGCGCTCAATTCCGGGACGATGTAGTGGTAGTTGGTGTCGAACCACTTGGTCATTTCCAGGGGGGAGAGGTCTATGCCGGCGCCCCGGTCCTGGACGCCGCGAGCCATGGCGAAGTAGCGGTTCAGCGGATCGGCGATCCGCTGGAAGCGCGACGGTATGGCTCCTACCGTGACCGCCATGTCCAGCATGTGGTCGTAGAGGGAGAAGTCGTTGCAGGGGATCTGGTCCAGCCCCGCCTCCTTCATCATGGACCAGTGCCGGCTGCGGATCTCCTGCGCCGTCGCCAGAAGCGACTCGGCGGAGGTTGCGCCGCTCCAGTACGCCTCGAGTGCCTTCTTCAGATCTCTCGCGATACCAATTCGGGGGTGGCCTAATACTGTGGCAAGGACTGGCATAGTGCATCTCCTCCGCATGCTGTGGACGCCTGGAAACAAGTACGACACGCCGCTACGACAAGTTGACAATTGTAGCAGCTTCGATGGGATGTGCAGCAGATCCGTCACTTTAAGCACGCAGCCTTGCGCATGGTAAACGCCGTTCACTCCGGGGGCGTTAACCGTACGCAATTTGTCATTGACTAGACCAACCATCAAATATAATGTGTTGCCGGTGAAAAAGGGCCGGGTGCCCCGGCTGACATGCCGATCCCGCTCTGCACTGAACGTCTGCCCAAACATCCAGATCGCGAGGTCTCACACATGAGGAAATACCTGCTGTTATTTCTCGCCTTGGCCTGCGCCTCCACCTCGGACGCCGCCCTCAAGGGGACCCACCGTTTCATCACGGGGCCCTTTCAGAACGGGCCGGAGGTGACCAAGGCGTGTGCCGGGTGCCATGAGAAGCTGACCAACCAGATCACCCAGACCGTGCACTGGAACTGGGGCAAAAAACAGACGGTGAACGGCAAGATCGTCGACTACGGCAAGAAGAACGCGCTGGGCAACTCCTTTTGTCTCGCCGTCCCCTCCAATCTCCCCGGCTGCACCAGTTGCCACGCCGGTTACGGCTGGCAGGACGGTTCCTTCGATTTCACCAAGACCGAGAACATCGACTGCCTGGTCTGCCACGATACCAGCGGCACGTACAAGAAATTTCCCCTCGGGGCGGGCCACCCGGTTTACCCCGGGGAGCACAAGGAATACCCGGCCGGCAAGGTATGGGAGCCGGTGGACCTGGTCTTCGCCGCGCAGTCCATCTCGCGGCCGTCCCGCGCCGCCTGCGGCAACTGTCATTTCTACAGCGGCGGCGGCGAAAACTACAAGCACGGCGATCTCGACGCCAACCTTGCCAATCCTACCGGTGACTTCGACGTCCACATGGGAGCCAAGGGGCTCACCTGCGAGTCCTGCCACAAGGCGGCCAACCACGACGTGAAGGGGGAGGCGATCTCCGTGTCCCCCGGTTCCGGTCCGCGCGCCATGGGATGCACCGACTGCCATAAGGGGAACCTGCACAAGATCGCCATCCTCAACAAGCACATGAAAAGGGTCGCCTGCCAGACCTGCCACATCCCGACCTACGCCAAGGGAAGCCCCACCGTGCTCTCCTGGGACTGGTCCACGGCGGGCAGAGACCAGAAAGCCGAGGCGGCCAAACCGGACGCGCTGAAAATCTACGACAAGGCGCGGGGAGACCTGGTGCTCGGTAAGGACCTGGCGCCGACCTTGATGTGGTACAACGGCACCGTGGAACGCGTCCTCATGGGGGACAAGATAGACCCGACCAAGGTGGTCCGGCTTTCGGCCCCGCGCGGGGAGCGCGGCGACCCCGATGCGAGGATCTTCCCCTTCAAGGTGATGCAGGCCAAGCAGCCTTACGACCTGGAGAACCTTACCGTTGCCGTCCCCAACATCATCGGCCCCGCCGAAAGCGACAGCGCCTACTCCGTCAAGTTCGACTGGGACAAGGCCATCGCGGCGGGCATGAAGGCCGCCGGGCTTCCCTACAGCGGCAAGTACGGCTGGATCGAAACCACCACGGTATGGTCGCTGAACCACATGGTGGTGCCCATGGACAAGGCGTTGCGGTGCCAGAACTGCCACGGCGAGAACAGTCGCATCGACTGGAAGGGCCTTGGCTACACCAAGGACCCCCGGGGTTAGCCCAGGATCTGACAACTAGAAAAGGGATAAGCCAAAGAAAAGGGATCAGCCGCCAAGCTGATCCCTTCTTTTTTGAATCTATGGGAGGGCCGGAATACAGTTGCTTTCTCTCGCGAAGGAAGAGCCGACGCTATTACAACTACAACCAGAGCGCTTGTGGCAGCTTCTCGCCGGACAGGAAGCGCTCCACGAACTCGGGGTGTTCGAGGAAGGCGAGTACTCCGGTGCCGAGTTCGATGCTGCGGTCATCGAGGCCGACACGGCGCAGCGCCGAGGCGAGGGCGGTGAAGGTTGCGTCGAAGACCGCCTTACGGAGCAGGTCGATTGGCACCAGTCGATCATCATCCGTCACGGTGGGGGTGAGGGCTTCCCGGCAACTCTGGCTGTTCAGCGAGGTTATGGCGTGGCAGGCGAGGGGGCGCACGGGATGGACGCTGCAGCCGCCGTAAGCGTCAAGCAACGGGCAGGACATCTGCTTCAGGATTCGCTCCTCGTCATCCATCCAGCGGGCCCAGGAACGATGCGCGGCGAGGCACTTTTGCAACCCAGCCAGGTCGGCACCGTTAAGCTTTTCCCGCAGCCATAGCGCGATGGTCATCGCCTCGGGGAGCAGCGCGGCGACGTTGAGCACGCAACAATGAGCGCAACCTGGGCCGCAGGCGAAGGGACGATCCACACAGAACTCTTCCGCTGCATCCGCGCAGGTCCTTACGCTCCGTGCCACGATGGCGGCATCGGGGTTTGTGCCCAAGATCTCAAGTACCGTGGACGTCATCAGCGAGCGGTATTGCTCTTCATGCCAGGAATCGATGCTGTTCATACTGCAAGATTGTACTCAATGAAATGCGACTGTCACGTGGCGGAATTGCGCGGAGCAGCCGTGACGTCTTCGAGACTGTCATAGGGACATCGTGACACCATCCTTTCACTGAGATTTTCCTTAAATTATTCTTTGACATTGACCTTCATGTACACTAATCTTGCGACAATTTTAGAAAAGCTCTTCTCTACTGTCTCAAGCGCACCAATACTGTAGACTCTATTGAACATGTGAGGTTTTGAATGAGCACCATACGCATGCTGTTAGTGGCAATCGTACTGGCCTGTCTGATTGTTCCTTCCGTCTCATTCGCAGACTCCGACGAGGCGTCGATGTTTGCGCAGGCCAAAAACCACTACAAGGAGAACAGTTACTACTTCGCATCCACGTGGCTGGAAAGGATCCTGAAGAAGTTCCCGACCACGCCTCAGCGTGAGGAAGTGCTGGTGATGCTGGCCAAGTGCTATGCGGCGACATCGAGGGACGAGAAGGCGGTACGGACTCTTAAGACGCTGCTGAAGGATTTCCCGAAAGCGACCGAAAAGCTGGAGCCGGGCCTGCTGAAGCTGGTGCAGGATCCGACTCAGCAGGCGCCGCAGCTTGCTGAGCCTGAGGCCGCCGCACCCGCCGTGGCCGCACCCGCAGCTGTCGCACCCACTGTTGCCGCTTCGGTGGCTGTTGCCGATAAGGCTGAGAAAGTCGCTGCTGAACCAGCTGCCGCAGAGAAGGCCGCCGCTGAGAAGGCTGCCGCTGAGAAGGCTGCCGCTGAGAAGGCCGCCGCTGAGAAGGCTGCCGCAGAGAAGGCTGCCGCAGAGAAGGCTGCCGCAGAGAAGGCTGCCGCAGAGAAAGCTGCCGCTGAGAAAGCTGCCGCTGAGAAAGCTGCCGCTGAGAAAGCTGCCGCGGAGAAAGCTGCCGCGGAGAAAGCCGCCGCAGAGAAAGCCGCCGCAGAGAAGGCTGCCGCTGAGAAAGCTGCCGCTGAGAAGGCCGCCGCGGAGAAGGCCGCCGCGGAGAAGGCCGCTGCTGACAAAGCTATTGCTGACAAAGTGGCCGCTGACAGGGTGGCTGCTCAGAGAGTGGCTGCTGAAGACGCGGCTGCTGGCAAGGAGGCTGCTGACTTGGTACCTGCTCCGAAGGCGGCCACCGTCCGTCCGGCAACTATCGAGGAAGCCGTAGCTGAGAGAACGGCAGCCATAAAGGCTGCAGTCGAGAAAGCCGCCGTTGAGAAAGCAGCCGCAGCGAAGATTGCTGCCGAGAAAGCTGCCACCGAAGCCGCTGCAGACAAGGCTGCGGCCAGGAAAGCAGCTGCGGAAAAAGCCGCTGCGGACAAAGCCGCCGCCATGAAAGCGGCTTCAGAAAAAGCTGCAGCCGACAAAGCCGCTGCCAAAAAAGCTGCTGAGGACAAGGCTGCGGCCAAGAAAGCTGCTGCCGCAAAAGCCGCTGCGGACAAAGCGGCCGCCAGGAAAGCGGCTGCAGAGAAAGCCGCTGCCGACAAAGCGGCTGCCAAAAAAGCTGCTGAAGAGAAGGCCGCCGCCAAGAAAGCGGCCGCTGAAAAAGCCGCTGCCGACAAAGCCGCCGCCAAGAAAGCGGCTGCCGAAAAGGCCGCTGCCGACAAAGCCGCCGCCAGGAAAGCTGCTGAAGAGAAAGCCGTTGCGAAAGCGGCTGCCAAGGCTGCTGCGAAGACTACGAGTAACGAAACTGTCGCGGCGCCCGCCGCGGCATCCGTTGCGCCTGCCGTTGCGGCGCAGTCCCAGGCGCAGGCACCGGCCAGTGCAGCTTCTGCCGACGGCTATACCCTCGATTTCGGCAGTTTTGTATTGAAGTCTGATATGGTTGCGATCAAGAAGAAGATCAAAGCGGCCGGGATGAAGCCGGTAGTCGAGCCGGGCCCCAAAAAGAAAGAACAGATGAGCCGGATCCATGTCGGCGAGTACACGGATCAAAAAGCGGCCGAGAGCATGATGCAGAAGCTGCGCAAGGCCAAGGCCGAGCAATTCATGCTTCAAGACAAGACCGGGAAGTTCAACGTGTATGCCGGATCCTACTTCGATAAACTGGGGGCGGTGGACGAGCAGCTTCGATTGGCCGGTTTCGGCATCACCACCGAACTGAGGCCGATATCGGTTCAGGTCCCGACCTTCAACCTGACTGCCGGTTCTTTCCAGAGCGAGGACGCCGCCGCCCGGAAGGGAGCGGAGCTGGAAAAGCTAGGCGCGAAACCGACCGTGGTGCAACGCCACAAGTAAGGCGAGTCATAAACAGGTTCGTAAAGGGAAAGGGGCAGTCATAGCGGCTGCCCCTTTCTTATTGGGAGAGAGGGGCTTCCGACCTGGCAGCCCCTTCATCTAGTATTTTCAGCTTGTGTAAGGGGCGGAGACCCCGCCCGGGAAGATCATCACGCCTGCTGCGCGCCTGCTGCTGCCTCGGCGTTGCAATGCTCGACCGCCCCCCTGAGCCAGGCGATCTCCTCGGGGTGGAACTGCTTGGAGTAGTCGGTACCGACGTTGAGCGCCCAGTTGAGCGGATCCACCGTGCTCAGCGCGAGCAGGTGACCCGGAACTTCGATAAAGCGTGCAGCGGGGTCCCAAGCCTTCAGGCGCTCCACCGTGCTGAAAAGCATGAGGAAGTCTTTGCCATCCGCCTCGGTGATCACCGGCACCACGCCGCCGGCTTGCTCCTGCTCACCGTCTTCCAGGATGGGGACGAAAAAAGAGGAGTTGAGAAAGAGATCGTAGAACTCGCATTGCTTCTTGCCGTCCTGCATGTCCTGGCGCAGGTTTACCAGCGCCTCGTCTAATTTTTCCATGGGTTTCCTTTGGGATCTGTTTTAAGGCGGGGAAGTGGTGGCCTCCGTTGGCACCATACCGAACGGGGTCGATCATTTCAAGGGTAAAGATAAAGCAATATGGTCATCCCTGCAGCTTGTCGAGGAGTTTGCCCTGGTACTCGGGGAGCAGGTCCAGGGAAAGAGGGCGCTTGCGGGTCATTTCCAGCTTCATAAGCTTGAAGTTCAGTTCCCGCACCTTCCTCATCCTTTCTTCGCTCTCTTCCATGTCCAGGATCAGCCGCCGCAGCGAGGCAACCTCGTTGCTCAACTCCACCTCAGGAGGGACGCATCCTGCGTTTTTGAGCACCTTGTAGGCCATGCGCAATTCTTCGGGGACAGCCGAGAGGTCTTCCTGCACCAGCGGTTTGCCACGCCCGGGAAGGTTGTCGAACTCCCCGCGCTCCATGGCTTCCTTAATCCGTCTTTCTGCGATCAATGCGAATATTTCCATTCCGCGATTTTGGCAGAACCACCGACAGATAGTCAACTCCCGCGTGGAACCCATAGTTTGGATGGCGTTGCTGTTTTGGGAAGGTGTGAATGAAAATGGCGTGATTATGTCCATATTCCGGCGAGGAGGGCGAATGATTATTCGCCCGTGAAAAGGGGCGACATCCGTCGAAGTTGAGCCCGCAACCTCTTTTGTTACCCACGGCCGCGCGGTCCTTCCTCCATGTGCTAAACTCCTCCCCTTGTGTGGCCAATATCCGCTGGGAGTCACGTCATGTTCCCCAAAGCACCCTTCAACGCTCCCATTTTCATGGTGATGAACGCCGGTTCCGGTGATCGGGATGCCGACAGCCGGGCACAGGTGATTGACGAGGTGCTGTTACGCGCCGGCCGGACCTTCAGGATGTGGCGGGTCGCCAAAAGCGCGGGACTTGCCGACGCGGCGCGGGAGGCGGTGCGGGAAGCGCGGCAGCGGAACGGCATCGTGGTGGCGGCGGGGGGAGACGGAACGATCAACGCGGTGGCCCAGGAGGTTCTCGGCACGGGGTGCCCGTTCGGGGTGCTGCCGCAGGGCACCTTCAACTATTTCGGACGCAGCCACGGCATTCCCGTCGATACGGCGCAGGCCGCGGAGGTGCTGGTGCGCGGCACGTTGCGCCCGGTCCAGGTGGGACTGGTCAACGACAAGGTGTTCCTGGTGAACGCGAGCGTGGGGCTGTACCCCCGGATCCTGGAGAAGCGCGAGGTTCACAAGCGGAAGTTCGGCCGCACCAAGCTGGTGGCGCTGCTTTCAGCCTTCGTCACCCTCTTGACCCCGCCTCCCCAATTGGTGCTGACCCTGCAGGATGGTGAAACTCCTTCGATGCTGCACATTGCCACCCTGCTGGTGGAAAACAATCCGCTGCAACTGGAGCAGGTGGGACTGCCTGAAGCGGACGCGGTGCAAGGGGGAGAGCTGGCGGCGGTGGCGGTAAAGGCCAGGGGGGTGGTGCAGATGCTGGGCGTCTTGGCGTTGGCCGCGCTGAGGAGGCTTCGAGATTCGGAGATGGTGATCAGCTTCCCGTTCGCGCGGCTGACCGTGCAGCCGCTACGCCGAAGGCGCATCAAGGTCGCCACCGACGGGGAGATCACCTGGCAGGTCCCGCCGCTGGTTTTCAAGGCAGTGCCGCACGGGCTGCTCCTCATCGTGCCTGATAACGAAGGAGAGGGAGAGTCATGAGTTGCCTGCTGCACATCTCGGATACCCATTTTGGCACCGAACAGCCGGAGGTCGTGGTGGCCCTGCTCGCGCTGGCCCGGGATCACGCGCCGGATCTCCTGGTGCTTTCCGGCGATGTCACGCAGCGGGCGCGTCGCTGGCAGTTCCGCGCCGCCCGTGATTTCCTGGACGTCGTCCCCGCCTTGGCCACCTTGGTGCTGCCGGGTAACCACGACATCCCTCTGTTCAACCTTGCCGCCCGGGTCTTCGCCCCGTACCGCAACTACCTGGAGGTCCTGGCGGAGCCGCTCGAACCGGATTTCGAGTCGGACGAGCTGCTGGTGCTCGGCGTCAATACGACCCGTCCCCAACGCCACACGGTGGGGGAAGTGTCGCCCGGGCAGGTGGCCCGGGTGGCCGACAGGCTGCGCCAGGCCAGGTCGGGGCAGCTACGCATCGTCGTGGCGCACCAGCCGGTGAGGGCGACCAGGGACAGTGACCTGAAAAACCTGCTGCGCGGCCACGAAGCCGCGGTGCGCGCCTGGTCCGAGGCGGGCGCGGACCTGATCCTCGGGGGGCACATTCACCTGCCGCACCTACGACCGCTCCAGGAGGTGTTCCCCGACCTGCCGCGCCAGGTCTGGTCGGTCCTCGCGGGAACCGCCGTCTCCTCGCGGGTCCGCGGCGACGTCCCCAATTCGGTAAACCTGATCCACTACTGCGCCCAGGATGCCACCCCGTGCTGCACGGTCGAACGCTGGGACTTCGGCGCGACGGGACGCTTCCTGCTGGTGCAGCGAGAGATGCTCCCGCTGCAGCGCCCCTGAAACCCTTGACAAAATTCATATTAAAACCACGCCGCCTCGCTTACAATTAAGAGGACGATCCCGGAACTCATCCGGCGCTTGCACCCTGTGGGGCCGCGCCCTATGCCGTCTCAGTGGAGAGCAGATGCCGCATCACCATCTCAAAGTCAGGCTGGTCAAAAGTGAATGGCTGCGCTACCTGCTCATCGGGACCGGTGTGTGCGCCCTTGCCGCCGGCATGGTGGGGCTGTTCCTCCCCATCGTGCCGACCGTCCCCTTCCTCCTCGTGGCGGTCATCTGCTTCTCCCGCAGTTCCGTGCGCTTCCATACCTGGCTGGTGGAGCACAGGCATCTCGGCCCGATGCTGAAGGAGTACCTGGCGCACGGCTCCATCCCGCTCCGGGCCAAGTGCCTGGCTATCGTGGCTATCTGGATTTCCTTCCCGATGACCGCCTTCGTCGTGGTGGATGCCATGTGGCTGCGGATCCTCCTCCTCTCCATCGCCGCCTGCGTAACCCTCTACCTCATCGTCTTGCCGACCAATTCCACTTCCCGTCCGGTAAAGAAGCCCCGTTCGGGGGGGGGCGAGGCCTGACCGGTACGGCTTCTCTTCTCAGTCGATCCTGAGCTGACGCACCCTGGCCTGGAGCTGTACCGCATTCTGGCTCAGCAGGGTGGCCGCGTGCGCGGAATCGTGGGCGGCCCGGGTGGTCTGCTGCACCACGAAGCTGATCTGCTGCATGTTCCACTCGGATGGTGGAGTGCTGGATTGCAACGATGGATGACGAGGGGGTGGCGGAGGGAGAGGGAGAGGGAGAGGGAGACGACAGCAGGGGGAGGGGAATGGGGACCGTTTCCGGTCCCCAGCGTCGCTATTTCTTATGCTTCATCGCCACCTTGATCTTCTTTATGTCCTTGCGCATCATGGCCACGTCGCGCTCGACGTTGAGCACCTTGAGGCGCAGGTCGGTGATCTGCATGGCGAGTTTCTCGTTGCTTGGGACCTCTTTGGCAGCTTCGGCCGCCGGTGCTGCGGTTGAGGGGAGCGGCACCGGCTCGGTCGAGGCCACCATGACCGGAGCGGGCGAGGAGAGCGCCCAACCACCCACGTAACCGTTCAGCTTGCCGTCCGCGGAGGAGACCTTGACCCACCCGCCGGAGCAGCTTTGCGCCGTCACCTTGGCGTCTTTCTTGAGCACAGCGATCACCTTCGCTTTCTTGCTGGCGGTCTTGCGGAGGCGGATCTCGGGGGCGGTTACCGTGCAGTTGGTGCTTTCGGCCAAGGCCGGAACGGCGAATACTGCCACAGCAGCTGTAGCGAGGATGATGTTGCGGATCTTTTTGCTCATGGTGTCTCCTTTTTATGAGTAGTGCGACCAGATGGTCCAGGCTGAGGCGTTAGGGGGAGGTGGCTCCCGGAAGTATCGGCTCTAGATCCAGCGAAAAAAATAATACCGATACAATTAAAAATAATCAATAAAAAATCTGTTCAATTTTTCGCGATTGCTCTGACGGACAGCGTTCCGTTGTTGTGTGCGGTCATGCGACGAGCGTCCTTGAGCTTGATAACATCGACTGTCTGCATGATCTTGTTGTACTGAGACAGGTTGACCCGTTCTCCAGTCAGTTCACTAAGCGCCATGTCAGCGATCTCAGGGTAGCGTTGCATCGCGGCATGGAGTTGTGAGTATTGGTAGCTGGAGATTTCGCAGCGACCTTGCTGGCTTGCCTTGCGGATTCCGGGGTTCAACGCAAAAAGGGCTGTTATGGCGAGAAACAGCAGCACTACGAAGGGAGCTTTTTCCATGAATAGTGGCTGGCCCGGCTGAGCGGGCTTCCTTTCAGAAGTTCGAGCGACAATTCCTGTTATCGGCGCGGGTCGTGGTTACTGAAGATAAAAATTAAAAAAAGTACGGCAGCACCAGGTGTCGGTGCTGCCGTATTTTACTGCCAACCGGTTAGAATCTTTCGAAATCGGCGTCGTCCTGTTCCATCTCCAATGCCATCCCGCCCGCTGCGGTCTTGCGCTTGGTCACTAGCGGTGCCAGCGCCGCCGACTGTGTCAGGCTCTTCTTGCGCGTCACCGGCTTTGACTTATGGGCTTGCGGCTCCTGCTTGAGCCCGTGCATCGGAGGAAGTATCCTGGTGCCGCGTTCCGCCCCCTCGACCTTGAAGAAGGTGATGGATCCTTGCAACTGTTCAGCCTGGCTGGAGAGCTCCTCCGCGGTGGAAGACATCTCCTCCGCTGCCGACGCGTTTTGCTGGATGACCTGGTCCAGTTGCTGGATCGCCTTGTTGATCTGCTCGGCACCGGTATCCTGCTCGCGGCAGGCGGCGGAGATCTCCATGACCAGTTCCGCCGTCCTCTGGATGTCGGGGACCATCTGGGTCAGCATGCTGCCGGCACGTTCCGCGATCTCCACGCTGCTGGAGGAGAGCTGCGAGATCTCCGCAGCGGCCCTCTGGCTCCGCTCGGCGAGCTTTCTCACCTCGCTCGCCACCACCGCGAACCCCTTGCCGTGCTCTCCGGCGCGTGCGGCCTCGATGGCGGCGTTCAGAGCCAGGAGGTTGGTCTGGCGCGCGATTTCCTCGATGATCGAGATCTTGCCGGCGATCTCCTTCATGGCGCCCACGGTGTGCATGACCGCCTCGCCCCCTTCCTTGGCGTCCTTGGCCGATTTGGCCGCTATCTTCTCGGTCTGCAGCGCGTTGTCCGCGTTCTGCCTGATGTTCGATGTCATCTCTTCCATGGAGGAGGAGACCTCCTCCGCGGCTGCCGCCTGTTCGCTGGCCCCCTGGGACATCTGTTCCGAGCTGGAGGATAGTTCCTGGCTGCCGGACGCCACGTTGTCGGCGGCGCCCTTCACGTCGGTGACCACCTCGTTCAGCTTGGCCAGCATCGCCTTCAGCGCGATCATGAGCTGGTCTTCCGGCGAGCGCTCCACGATCTTGAGGGTCAGGTCGCCGCCCGCGATCTGCTGGGCAACCTGGGAGATGTCGCGGTTGGCCTTGGCGGAGCTGTTAACCGCCTGCGCCAGCGTGTCAAAGGTGTGCTTCACCTCGGAGGTGTCACTGTCGGCGGGGTCGGTGCTGAGCGAGATGTTCACATCGCCGAGTGCCAGCCGGCCCAGCCCCTCCACGAGCTTCTTGGTTTCGCGGTCCTGGTAGTCAGCGACCTTCTTGGCCTGACGCGCGGCCGTCTTCACTGAGGTGAGGTCGGTGACCACCTCGAAGGCGCCGATCACCTTTCCTTGCTTGTCCTTGATGGGGACGCCGGTGTAGCTGATGTCGAGGTCGAGGCCGGCCGAGGGGTGGGCGTCGGTCTCGTGGGTCGCTTCCAGCCCGGAGGTGATAGCTTGGGCGCAGGCGCAGTTGGACGTTCTGCAGTCGCCGGTTTTGAAGTGGTCGTAGCATTTGGTGCCGATGACCTGCGCCTGGCTTTTGCCGCCGACCTTGGCGCCCAACTGGTTCATGTACAGGACGTTGAACTCGTTGTCGATGATCATGGCGGGCGCGGGCATGTTGTCCATGAACCCGACCATGGTGGTGAGCGTGTCGTTCACACCCTGCACGATGTCGCGGTAGGCCCCCTGGTGTTTGTGCGCATCGGCGCGGGAGGTGAGCCTCCCTTCGAGCGCCGCCTGGGCCAGGTGCGCCGTGTCGGCGTTCAGGGTCTTGATCACATCGACGCAGCCGTTCACCGCGGTGGCGAGGGCGTCGAAGATCTGCTTCGCCTCGGTGGTATCGGCATCCGCCTCCGCGGTAGCGATGGAGAAGTCGACTTGTCCCTTGGCCAGTTTGTCCAGGCCGTGCACCAGTTTCCTGGTTTCCTGTCCCTGGTAGTCGCTGATCTTCTTGGCCAACCGGGCCGCCTGCTTGACCGCGGTCTGGTCGGTCACCACTTCGAAGGCCCCTATCACCCGGCCGCTGTCGTCGTGGATCGGCAGGCCCGTGTAGGCGATGTCGAGGTCAAGCCCCGCCGACGGGTGGGCGTCGGTCTCGGAATTCGCCATGGACCCGGTCTGCATCGCCTTGCCGCAGGCGCAGTTGGTGCTGCCGCAGTCGCTGGTCTTGAAGTGGTCGTAGCACTTGGTGCCGATGACCTGGGCCTGGGTCTTGCCCCCCACCTTGGCGCCGAGTTCGTTCATGTACATGACGCTGAAGTCCCGGTCGATGATCATGGCCGGCGCCGGCATGGCGTCCAGGAGCCCGACCAGGCGGGCGATGGTGGCGTTGACCCCCTCGATGATCCTGCGGTACTCGCCCTGGTGCCGGGTGGCGTCGGCGCGCTCGGTGATCCTCCCCTCCATGGCGGCCCTGGCAAGCATGTTGGCGTCGGCGGCCATGGCCTGAACCGCGGCGATGGTGACGTTGAGGTTTATGGCCAGAACATCCTTGTCGGACTTGGGTTGCAGTTTGACCGACAGATCGCCTGCTGCCACTTTCTCCGCCGCCCTGGCCGCCTCAGCGATGTTTTCGATCATCTTTCCGAAGGCATGGGCCAGGTTCCCGGCCTCGTCCCGCGAATCGCTCTCGATGACCAGGTCCACGTTGCCCAGCGCCAACTCGTCGGCGACCTTGATCAGCTTGTTGATGTTTCCGCTGATGCGCCTGGCGACCAGGTAACCCAGCAGCAGCACCACGACCGCGATCGCGAGGGTGATGCCCGCCATCTTCCAGCGCATCCCCGCGATCACCTGATGCAGGTCGTCCATATACAGGCCGGTGCCGACCACCCATCCCCAGGGCTTGTACAGCTTGACGTAGGAGAGCTTACCCACGGGGACCGTGGATCCCGGCTTGGGCCAGCGGTATTCGACCACCCCCCCTCCCTGGTTTTTGGCGACGTTGGCCATCTCGGCGAAGAGCTGCTTGCCGGTGGGGTCCTTGGTGGTGCTCTGGTCCTTGCCGTTTAGTTCCGGCTTGATGGGGTGCATGAGCATGACCGCGTTCAGGTCGTTGATCCAGAAGTACTCGTTATCCCCGTAGCGCATGTTCCTGATGCGCTCCATGGCGCGCTTCTTAGCCTCCTCCAGGGTGAACTCCCCTTTCTGGACCCGCTGGTCGTACTCCGCGATCAACTCGACCGGCAGGTCGACCACCGCTTTCAGGGTGTCCTCCCTTTCCGCCAGGATCCTGTCCTGCATCGTAGGCAACAAGTATAAGAAGTTCACTGCCGCTATGATGACCACGGTGGCGAGTGAGATGCTCAGTACTTTGGCCGCGATGCTCCAGTCTTTGAACCTTTTGATGCTCATTCCATTCTCCCTTTGCAGCCTGTCAGGTTGCGATCTGATAGAGTTGCCGATGTGCTATGACACCCTCGGAAAGATTTATCGGCAATCTGTGCGGAATATTGAATGGGAAATTGGAACGTTACTGTTGCGAAAAAGAGGGACGGTGCGGAGAGTCGTGCGCGGTAGCGGGAAGTGTGACCGCTGAACGGGAGGGGGGTCGGGAGGGGGTCCGCGGCGGCGTGCCGCCGCGGAGACGGAAGTTGCCTATTTACCGGGGATGGTGATGCACAGGCACTGGGCTTCGGCGAAGGTGGTGTCGCCGCGGAAGATGCGGCCGTGCACCATGATCTTTCTTCCCTCGACGGAAACCACCCTGCTTTCCACCGTCACCACCTTCCTGAGCGGCAGCATGTTGCGGAAGCTCACGTTGAGGTTGCCGACCACGATGGGGTAACCGGCGGCCCAGGCGGCGAGACCGAGGGCCTCGTCCATGATGGCCGCCACGGCGCCGCCGTGGGCATGTCCCGGAGGCCCCTCCGCCTCGGGCCCGAGCCAGAAACGGGCGTGCAGGTGCTGCTCCGCGTCACGGTAATAACGGGCACGGAATCGGTCGCCCCGGGAGTCGCCGGAAACAAAGCGCAGCGAGTCTCCCACCAGGGCCGGCGCGTCGAACGGAACCCAGTCTTCGGCCCCGCTCAGGTCTATCTCGGTCTGTTCACAAGCTTTCAGTACGGTTGCATTGGACACTCTGAATCTCCTCGTCTGGTTTACGTGCACGTAAAGCAGCAGCTACCTTAGCAGACTTTTTCCCGGAAATAAAGAGCGGGGTGCACCCTGTATACAAAAAAAGCGCTTGGACGCCGCGGCATGGTCGGCTGGTCTGGTTGCCTTGCAATTCCAGCCACTTTGCAGGGTGAATTCAGTTGACAGCTAGCCCGACAAGGCGTAAACAATCCAGACCAACGTTACGTCCAGTGCCGGAGTTGCTATGACAGACGAAGTGACAACCGGAGGCGACCTCCAGGCCGAGGTGGCCAGGCTGCGGGCCGAAAACGCGGACCTGCGCCGGGTGCTGGTGGCGCACCAGAAAGCCTTGGAGGGGCAGGACGAAAGCCAGCACTGCTTCCGTTGCCTCTACAACGACACCCCGGTCATGCTGCACTCCATCGACCGCGACGGCCTGCTGCTCGGGGTCAGCAACTACTGGACCGAGGTGCTGGGCTACAGCCGCGAGGAGGTGCTCGGCCGTCGCTCCAGCGACTTCCTGACCCCGGAGTCGCGGCGCCACGCCGTCGAGGTGGTGCTCCCTGAATTTTTCCGCACCGGCGTTTGCCGCAACGTCGAATACCAGCTGATCAAGAAGAACGGCGGGGTGATCGATGTCCTGCTGAGTGCCGGGGCGGAGCGGGACGCGGCCGGCAACATCGCCCGCTCTCTGGCCGTCATGGTCGACGTCACCGAGTGGAAGGCGGCCGAAAAGGCGCTCAAGGAGAGTGAGGCCCGCTTCCGGTTGATCGTGGAGACCTCCCAGGAATCGATCGTCGCCGCTGACCGCACCGGCTGCCTCACCTACCTGAACCTGCAGTTCGCCGAGATGCTGGGATACGAGGTGTCCGAGTTGATGGGGCGCTCCTTCCTGGAGTTCGTGGACAAGGCGCTGCACGACGAAACCGCCGCCCGCCAGAAAAGCCGCGAGAACGGCATCTCCGAGCAGTACGAAACCATCCTGGTGCGCAAGGACGGCTCCAGGGTCTGGGCCAGCGTCTCGGCCAAGCCGATCCACGACGCCAGCGGCGTATTCCAGGGCTCTTTCGCCATGATCTCCGACGTCACCCGCAGGAAGCAGGCGGCGGAGGAGATCGAGGTGCTGCACACCCATCTCTCCGCGCGCGCCATGGAACTCGAGACCGCCAACGAGGAGCTGGAGGCGTTCAACTACACGGTGTCCCACGACCTGAGGCGCCCGCTGACCGCCGTCAACGGCTTCGCCCAAGTGATCATGGAGCTCTACGGGCAGCAGCTCGAACCGCAATGCAGGGAGTACGTGCAGGAGATCATCAACGGCAGCATCAAGATGAACCACCTGATCGACACCCTGCTCAACTTTTCGCGCCGCTACAGCGTTTCGCTGAACCGGGAGCAGGTGGACGTGAGCGAGCTGGCCCAGGAGATCCTCGCCGAGCTCAGGCTCTCCGACCCGCAGCGCCGCGCTGAGTGCGTGGTCCAGCCGGGGGTACGCGCGGACGCCGACCCGCAACTGCTGCGGGTGGTGCTGGACAACCTCCTGGGCAACGCCTGGAAGTACTCGGCCAAAAAGCAGGAGACCCGGTTGGAGTTCGGTACCGTCCAACACCAGGGGAGGGAGGCCTTCTTCGTGCGGGACAACGGCGCCGGGTTCGACATGAGCCGTGCCGGGAGCCTGTTCAAGCCGTTCCAGCGCCTGCACGACTCCGATGACTTCAAGGGGACCGGCATCGGGCTGGCCAGCGTGCAGCGTATCATCCAGCGCCACGGCGGCCACATCTGGGCCGAGGCCGCGCCCGGCAAGGGCGCCACTTTTTTCTTCACGCTCGGCTAAGGCCGGCACACGGCAGGGGAGGACGGATGCTGACCAGGGAGGAATCGCGACACAGGATCGCCAGGCTGCAAGAGGCGCTGCGGGAAAAGGATATCGACGGCGCGCTGTTCATCTACCCGATCGACGTCTACTACTTTTCCGGCACCCGGCAGAACTCGACCCTCTGGGTCCCGGCTGCCGGAGAGCCGCGCCTTTGGGTCCGGAAGAGCTTCGCCCGGGGGAAGCAGGAAAGCTGCATCGAAGACACCCGCCCCTTTCCTTCCAGCAAGGAGTTCCCCGGTGAGTTCGAGGAGGGGGTGCGCACGGTCGGCTTCACCTTCGACGTGGCACCGGTACAGCAGTACAACTACTACCTGAAGCTCCTTCCCGGCCGCGACTTCGTCGACGTCTCCGCCATCAACCGCGAGATCAGGTCGGTCAAGTCGGAGTGGGAACTGGAGCAGATCCGCTACTGCGGACAGCAGTTGTCCGGCGTCTTCCGCGAAGTCCCCGGCTTTCTGAGGGCCGGCATGCGCGAAATCGACCTGGCCGCCGAGTTCGAGTGCCGGCTGAGAAAGGCGGGGGGAGAGGGGTACGTGCGCATGCGCGCCTTCAACCAGGAGCTGTTCCAGGGACTGGCGGTCTCCTCGGCCACCGCCGGCGACACCGGCTTCTTCGACGGCGCGGTCACCGGGCAGGGGATGTCCAGCGCCTCGCCGCACGGGGCCTCCGCCGCCCTCATCCCCGACAACGCCCCGATCCTCATCGACTACACCGGCGTCTTCAACGGCTACATCATCGACATGACCAGGTTCTTCGTGATCGGCACGCTCGACCCGGAGCTTGAGCGGGCCTTCCAGACCGCGCTCGCCATCCAGGAGTACCTGGCGCAGAACCTGAAGCCGGGGGCGATCTGCGAGGAGCTCTTCCTAAAGGCCGCCGAGATGGCGCAGCAGGCCGGTCTCTCCGACCACTTCATGGGGGCGCCCGGCGAGAACGCGCGCTTCGTCGGCCACGGGGTGGGGCTGGAGCTGGACGAATTCCCGGTACTGGCACAAGGATTCAAGGTGGCGCTCAAAGCCGGCCAGACCTTGGCCATAGAGCCGAAGTTCGTCTTTCCGGGCAAGGGTGTCATCGGCATAGAGAACACCTTCGCCGTCACTGAGCGCGGTGGTGTCAGGTTGAGCGACCTCCCCGACGACATCGTCTACCTGTGACGCTATATACTTGACCTCGTCCACCAAAGGCAGCCCGACCGGGCTGCCTTTTTTTTGCCTGCGGCACAGCTGTTTTGCCAGTCGCGGCTGGAGATGTGCCGAAAAACGGGTACATTGTATTCGCTTACGTGACTTGGCCGGATCTTCTGTCGCATCCCTCCACATCCCCTCCGTTGGAAAGGGGCAGGGCGAGGGGCGGTTGCGGCGAGGGGCAGTCCGGGGGAGGTGGCATGAAAGAGGTATTCGTGGTCGAGGCTTTGAGAACTCCTTTCGGTTCCTTCGGCGGAGCGCTTGCCGACCTGGAGGCGCCGGCCCTGGCGGCCCCGGTGCTGCAGGCCCTTTTAGAGCGCGGCGGGGTCGCCCCGGAAACGGTGGACGAGGTTATCGTCGGCCAGGTCCTTTCCGGCGGCTGCGGCCAGGCGCCGGCGCGCCAGGCGATGCGGCGGGCCGGCATCCCGGATACCACCCACGCCATGACCATCAACAAGGTCTGCGGCAGCGGGTTAAAGGCCGTCATGCTGGGTGCCGGGGCCATCGCCCTCGGTGACGCGGAGATCGTTTTGGCAGGCGGCATGGAGAGCATGTCCCAGGCCCCCTTCCTCCTCAAGAAGGCGCGCTACGGATACCGCATGGGGCACGGGCAGCTCTTGGACCTGATGCTGTACGACGGCCTGCAGGACCCGTACTCGGGGCGGCACATGGGGGAGATCGCCGAGGAGGCCGTGAAACGGCACGCGCTCGGGCGCGAAGCGCAGGACGAATTCGCGCTGCGCTCCTACCGGCTGGCGCAGGAGGCGGTGAGCGAGGGGATCTTCGCCGACGAGATCGTACCGGTCGTTAAAAAGGGGCGCCACGGCAAGGAGGTGGTCGGCGAGGACGAGGAACCGTTCCGCTCGGACATGGCGCGGCTGGCGGACCTTAAACCGGCCTTCGGCCACGAGGGGACCATCACCGCCGGCAACGCCTCCACCATCAACGACGGCGCCGCCTTCGCCCTTCTTGCCGGCGCGGAGGCCGTCGAGCGTCTCGGGCTCGCCCCGAAGGCACGGCTGGTCGCCTACGCCACCTGGAGCATGCACCCCGACCACTACACCGACGCCCCGGTCGGCGCCATCAAGGCGGTCTGCGCCAGGGCGGGCCTCGACCTCGAACAGGTGGAGCTCTTCGAGATCAACGAGGCCTTCGCCGCGGTACCCCTCATCGCGATCAGGGAATTGGGACTCGACGCCCGCAAGGTGAACGTCAACGGCGGAGCCTGCGCCATCGGGCATCCCATCGGTGCCAGCGGCGGCCGGCTCATCGCCACGGTGCTGCGTGAGTTGAGACGCAGCCGGAAGCGCTACGGCCTGGTCTCCCTCTGCATCGGCGGCGGCGAGGCGGTGGCCGCGATCTTCGAGAGGGTGTAGCGGCCGCATCGCCCGCGCCCATCCCAGGCTGCGCCGGATTTCTCCCCCGGGTTTCGCTTGACATATCCCGCCCAAGCGGCGAAACTCTCCCCCCGACCGGGCCGCTGTCACGGCTTCCGATCTCCGATATGACTCAGTCAGCCAACTCCCCCCCGCTCCGAGAGCGGCGGGGCGAGAGGCGGCGCAGAAAGGTAATTGTCGATGCAACTGAACACCATGGAAGATTTCCAGAGGGACATCTCGTACCGCCTGTTGAAGCAGTCCGACGGCACGGCGCTGCTCACCGCCACCATGAAGGACCGCTTCCACGACGTGCTCCTGATGGTGCGGGTCGAGGTCGCCACCATGAAGATCGTCTCGGCCGAGGCCGATTTCCGCAGGTCCCCCACCCCGGATTGCCGCAACGTCTCCGCGAAGATGGCGGGGCTGACCGGATTCGTCATCGGGCGGGGCCTGCAGCGCAAGGTTTCCGCTGTGCTTGGGGGGGCCACGGGGTGCGGCAACATGCGCAACCTGCTGTTGGGACTCTTGCCGCTCGCCCTGAACCTGGGCGCCGCCGCCGGGATCACCGACGAGGCGGAGATGCTCGACGCGATCCACGAGAAACTGGTCGGCACCTGCGCCGGCTACGTCACGCCTCCGGGCGAGAAGAAGACGGGGGAGGCCGTATGAGCATGCAGTGGCACCATCTTTCGCTGAGCGCCGGCGAGGTCGCCGCGGGAAGGTCGACCGCGATCCAGAAGGGTTTCACCGCGCTCTTCCGCTCGGCCGGCGGTCCCCGCACCATGGCCCTGTTCCGCAAGGAGGCAGGGGAAGGGGGACTCGACCTCTACTTCACCCCGGAGTGCCAGCTGCACGCCTGGCCCCTGTTGCAGGAGGTGGGAGCGACTCCCTGCGCTCCACCGCCCCTCTCCGGGCTTGAGCTTCTGGTCGGGCACAACGAGATCACCTACTACCTCACCACCTGAAAGACGCTATACTGAGACGGTCATTTCACCGGCTGGACCTGGAGCGACCATGGACAGCGGCATGTTGGGCAAACTGCGCGACTGGGTCGGGCGCCTCTCGCCGGCGACCGTCGCCTGCATCTACATCTTCGCCAGCGTCTGCTGGCTGTTGATGGCCCACCTCCTCTTCGGTCTGCTGCTCGCCGGCCATCCCCGTATCAGGCACTTCGCCTCCGGCGCCCTGGAACTCCTGGGCGTCCTCACCATGGCGGCCATCATCTACCTGCTGACCGCGAAAATCGAGGCGCGCCACCGCGCCAGCGAGCTGCGCATCACGGAACAGGCGGTGCGCGACGGTCTCACCGGTCTGTACAACCGTCAGGCCTTCGACGACTTCCTGGCCCAATCGATCGAATTCGCCAGGAGACGGCGCGAGAGCGTGGTGCTGCTCTTTCTCGACCTGGACCGCTTCAAGCTGATCAACGACCGGCGCGGGCACTTCGCCGGGGACGCCCTGCTCGCCGAGACCGGGCGCCGCCTGACCCGCTGCGCCCTGCGCGGCGAGGACATCGTGGCGCGGGTGGGAGGGGACGAGTTCGCCATGCTGCTGCGCCATCCCGAGATGCCGGAGGGACCGGCGCTGATGGCCCGGCGCGTGCTGGAGGCGTTGTCGGAACCGGTCGAGGTGGAGGGGGAGACCCTGAAAACCAGCGCCAGCATCGGTATCGCCCTCTTCCCCTCCGACGCCGACGATCCCGGGCAGCTCTTCAAGATGGCCGACCTGGCGCTCGGGCAGGCCAAGCAGCAGGGACGCTCGACCTTCTGCCTGTACGGCGGCGAGTGGCGCGAGGAGCGTGACCACAGGATCCAGCTGGAGCACGGCCTGTTGCGTGCCATCAACCGCGACGAACTGTTCCTGGTCTACCAGCCCAAGCTCGACACCGCCACCATGCGCGTGGTCGGGGTCGAGGCGCTGGTGCGCTGGCGCCATCCGCACCTGGGGGAACTGGGACCGGCGAGTTTCGTGCCCTTGGCCGAGAAGGGGGGGCTCATCTGGCCCCTTACCGAGTGGGTGCTCAGGGAGGCGTGCCGGCAGGCGGCGCGCTGGTACCGCGACGAGGCGCTGGACCTGAACGTGGCGGTGAACATGTCCCCGACCGTCTTCGCCCACGAGGAGCTGGAGCGGGCGATCGAGGCGGCGCTGCACGACAGCGGTCTACCCCCGGACCGGCTTACCCTGGAGATCACCGAGCAGTCGCTCATGGTCTACGAGAGCGAGGCCGTGGGCGTCCTGGAGCGGCTGCAGCGTATGGGGGTCAACGTCCAGATCGACGATTTCGGCACCGGCTACTCCTCCCTTTCCTCCCTCAGGCACTACCATTTCCAGGCCCTGAAGATCGACAAGTCCTTCGTGAACGACGTGGTCACCTCCTCCGAGGACGCCGCCATCGCCACCACCATCATGTTCATGTCCAAGTGCCTCGACATGGAGGCGATCGCGGAGGGGGTGGAGAACGAGGCGCAGAAGGAGTTCCTCACCTCGATCGACTGCCGGCTCATGCAGGGCTTCTACTTCGCCCGTCCCATGCTCCCCTCCGAGATGGCCCGCTTCATCTCCCGGCTCACCCCGGCAAAGAGTGGTCAGGATGATGAAATTCCGGAATAACTTTGGCAAAATGGGAATCCGCGCCGCCTTGAAATGAAAGTCCGCTCCGGTATAATGTGAAAGTTTTTTAATGCTGATCATTAAAGGAGATTGCCATGGCAGACAGGCAGAAGACCATAGGCGTTCTGACCGGCGGCGGCGATGTGCCGGGGCTCAACCCGGCCCTGAAGACCCTGGTGGCGCGCGCCTCCGAAAGCGGCTACCGCGTGGTCGGCATCCGGCGCGGCTGGGGAGGGCTTTTGGGCTACAACCGGGACGATCCGGACACCTGGGACAACGCCGTGATGCCGCTGGACCGCCACACGGTACGCACCGTCGACCGCTCCGGGGGGACCTTCCTGCACACCAGCCGCACCAACCCCGGCAAGGTCGCCGCCGCCGACGTCCCCATCTTCCTGCGCGGCGCCGACTTCGATCCGGGCGCGTCGGACCACCACGACTTCACCTCGCACATCCTCGCCAACCTGGAGCACCTGGGTATCGACGTGCTGATCCCGATCGGCGGTGACGACACCCTGAGCTACGCCGAACGCCTGAACCGCGAGGGGGTCCCCATCGTGGCCATCCCGAAGACCATGGACAACGACGTCTTCGGCACCGACTACTGCATCGGCTTCTCCACGGCGGTCACGAGGAGCGTCAACTTCATCCACAACCTTCGCACCAGCGCCGGCTCTCACGAGCGGATCGCGGTGGTAGAACTCTTCGGCAGAAACTCCGGGGAAACCTCGCTCATCTCCGCCTACCTGGCGGGGGTGGACCGCGCGCTCATCTCCGAGGTCCCCTTCGACGTCGAGAAGCTCTCGCTGCTTTTGCAGGAAGACAAGAAGGGGAACCGCAGCAACTACGCCATGGTGACCATATCGGAAGGGGCGTCCATGGTGGGTGGGCAGATCGTCGAGTACGGCCAGGAGGACGCCTACGGCCACAAGAAGCTGGGGGGGATCGGCGTGGTGCTGAGCGAGGCGGTGAAGCAGCTGACCGGCTCCCACATCATCTACCAGCAGCTCTCCTACCTCATGCGCAGCGGCGCACCCGATTCGCTGGACCTGATGGTGGCCTACAACTACGCCAACATGACCATGGACCTGATCACCGAAGGGATGTCGGGGCGCATGGTCGCCATGCAGGGTGGCACCTACCGGCACATCCCGATCAGCACCATCATGCAGGGGGAGAAGCGCGTGGACGTGGCCGAGCTGTACGACGCCAGCGAGTACCGGCCCAAGGTGCGCCACGTACTCGGCAAGCCGATGTTCCTGTACTGAAAGCGGTGCGACCATGATCGAGATCGACGGCAGCGTTGGCGAGGGGGGAGGGCAGGTGCTGCGCAGCGCCTTGAGCCTCTCCTGCCTGACCGGCCAGGCCTTCCACATCTACAACATCAGGAAGAACCGCTCCAAGTCGGGCCTGATGCGCCAGCACCTGATGGCCGTGCAGGCGGCGGCAGCCATCGCGTCGGCCAACGTGGTCGGGGACCGGCTCGGCTCGCCGGAATTGAGCTTCCTTCCCGACGGCATCACCCCCGGAGAGTACAGCTTCGATATCGGCACCGCCGGGTCCGCCACCCTGGTGCTCCAGACCGTGATCCCCCCGCTGCTCGCCGCCCGCAAGGCGAGCCGGGTCACCGTGATCGGCGGCACCCATGTCCCCTTCAGCCCTTCCTGGAACTACTTCGAGGAGATCTTCTGGCCCAGCGTAGCCCGACTCGGGGTGCGCGGCGAAACCGCCGCGCGCTCCTTCGGTTTCTATCCCAAGGGGGGAGGGAGAGTCGCCTGCACGGTTGAGCCGGCCGAGGTCCTCGCCCCCTGCCTGGTCCGGGAAAGGGGACGGCTCACCCGGCTGCGCATCGTCTCCGCCGTGGGGAACCTCCCGAAGGCCATCGCCGATCGGCAGCTCCAGTCGGCCCTTTCGGGGCTCAAGGGGAGGCTCGAGCGCGGCCTGCCGATGGACATCGAGACGCGGGAACTGGCGATCCACGGGCAGGGGACCTTCATCTTCATCAAGGGGGAGTACGAGCATGCCGTGGCGGGATTCACCGCCCTGGGGGAGCGGGGCAAACCCGCGGAAACGGTCGGGGCCGAGGTGGCGCGCGAGTTTCTCGAGCACCACGAGAGCGGCGAGCCGATCGATCCCCACCTGGCCGACCAGCTGGTGCTCTACCTCGCCCGCGGCACGGGAAGCTCCCTCTTTCGCACCTCGCGCGTCACGAGCCACCTTGAGACCAACCTCATGGTTGCGGGGTACTTCTTGAAGCTCGCCAGCCGGGTGGAAGGTGAGGAGGGGGGACCCGGCACCGTGATGATCACGCCGCAGCCATAAAAAAGGCGGCCCCCGGGCCGCCTTTCTCGTCACGCGATCCATGATCCGCTAGTACCTTTCGAATCCCGCCTGCAAGAGAACCTCCTCGCTGTTATTCAGGTTCAGCTCGACCCCGGCAAAGTCGGGCAGCGCCGCCGACCTGGTCAGCTTCTGGTGTCCCCGTTTTTGCGTTGCCGCCGCGCTCTTCGTGGGGCGTCTTTGTTCTACGGCGGGCGCGTCGACCTTGAAGAAGGCGATGGTCCCCTGCAACTGTTCGGCCTGCGAGGCGAGCTCCTCCGCCGTGGAGGCCATCTCCTCGGACGCACTCGCGTTTTGCTGGATCACCTGGTCCAGCTGCTGGATGGCCCGGTTGATCTGCTCGGCGCCGGTATCCTGCTCCTTGCACGCGGCGGAGATCTCCTGCACCAGCTCCGCAGTCTTGTGGATATCGGGGACCAGCATCTCCAGCAGGGTCCCGGCGTGCTCCGCCACCTCGACCGAGGTGAGGGAGAGGTCGCCGATCTCGCCGGCCGCTTTTTGGCTCCGCTCCGCGAGCTTTCTCACCTCGGAGGCCACCACCGCGAAACCCTTGCCGTGCTCTCCCGCCCGCGCCGCCTCGATGGCAGCGTTCAGGGCCAGGAGGTTGGTCTGGCGCGCGATCTCCTCGATGATCGAGGTCTTGGAGGCGATCTCCTTCATGGCCGCGACCGTCCTCGCCACCGCCTCGCCGCTTTCGCTGGCGTCGGTGGCGGATTTGACCGCGATCTTCTCGGTCTGCATCGAGTTGTCCGCGTTCTGCCTGATGTTGGAGGTCATCTGCTCCATCGACGAGCTCGCCTCCTCCGCCGAGGCCGCCTGCTCGCTCGCCCCCTGGGACATCTCCTCGGAGGTGGAGCTGAGCGCCTGGCTTCCGGAGGTGACGTTGTCGGCGGCGATCTTAACGTCGGAGACCACCCGGGTCAGGTTCTGCACCATGCTGGAGAGCGCTTGCATCAGCCCGTCGTTTTCCGAGCGCTGCTTCACCTCGAGGAGCAGGTTCCCCCCCGCGATCTCCTGGGCGAGCCTGGTGGCGTCGTTGTTGGCGTCGATCAGCAGGTTGAGGCTGTTGATGATGTCGTTGAAGTCGCCGTAGTAGGTGTCGGTGATCCTGCCGGGGATGTCCCCCTTGGAAATGCGGGCCAGGTAGCGTGAGGTGACGTCGATGGGCTGCACGAACGCCTCGATCAGGCGGTTCTGCCCGGTGAGGAGTTCACCCCAGGCACCCTGGAAGGCCGCCGCGTCGCCGCGTACGCTGAGTTTACCCTCCCCGATCGACTTGATCAGCCCGTTCATCTCGGTGCTCAGCCTACCGATGGTGGCGATCATGGTCGAGAGGTTGTTGCCCATCAGGTCCCGCTCCGATTTGGGGGTGACCTGGACCGAGAGGTCGCCGTGGGCGACCCTTTCCGCCGCGAGCGAGGCTTCCTTGATGTTGTCGGCCATGTTCTTGAAGGAGCGCGCCAGCAGGGCGATTTCGTCCTTCCCCTCGGTGTCGATCTGCACCTCGACGTCCCCGAGCGCGAGCTTATCCGCGCAGGCGGAGAGGGCGCTCACCGGACGGCTGATGCTGCGGGTGATGACGTAGCCGATCACGGCGCCGACCGCGATGGCGAAGAGGGCCAGGGAGAGCGCGATGACGCGGGAGCGCGAGGAGAGGGCGGCGGCGTCGCTGTAGCGCTCCTCGATTCCCTGTTCCTGGTACTGCACCAGTCCCCTGAACGCCGAGTCGATGGCGGCGCACAGCGGTTCCGCCTCCTTTTCGAATATGGTCGCGGCCCTGGCGCTGTTGCCCGCCATGGCCAGTTCGATGGCCTGGTTGTTCGCCTTGCGCGCGTTGTCGAGCGACAGCTTCGCTTTCCCGATCAGCTCCTTACCTTTCTCGGTGCTCTCCAGTTTTTCGAGTTTATCCATGGCCGCCTTGTACTGCTGCCGCGCCTGGTCGATCTTCTTGTTTTCTTCGCGCCTGGCGGCCGGATCGGACTCGATGACCATCGACTTGATGCTGGAGACGATGGCCGAGACGTTGTCGGCGCTCTCGTTGGCCAGCTTGATCTTGGCGTAATCTTTCTTCACGATGGTTTCCAGCCCCTGGTCGATCTTGAGCATACTGAAAACGCTAATGGCACCGATGACAAGGAGCAATAGCAGGATGATGCCGAACCCAACGCTGAGCCGCGTACCGATCTTCATGTCCTGAATTTTCATCTTCCCCCCTGGTTCATTCGTAGTCGTGCCGCGCCTGCCATAGTGGTCGGCTCTGCTATCGCAGCGACGCTATCTATCCCCTTCGTCATCACTTTCGCAGACTTAAACGTATACGAGAAAAAAAGTAGGGTACAGAAGCCCCCAAAAGTGGAGGGGACGGGGATGCCGGTTCCAGGCTGGTCCGTAACGTGACGAAGTAGCGAAGGAAAGGGGGGAGGGAGAATCGGGCGGATAACGTGGCGGGAAAAAACGAAGGGGGCTGTGGGAATTGTCCTTACCTGCCGGCGTCCTGCAGCAGGCTCGTGACCTGATCGATGAGGGGGATCTGGCTGGGGAGGATCCTCTCCCGGGCCTGCGCGACGGTGAACCAGGCGGCGCGGTCCACCTCGGGAAACTCAGCCTGGCGCCCGGACCGGGGCGGCCACTCCATGGTGAAGCTGTTGCTGGTGAGCCCGGCGGGGTCCCAGTCGCCGGCGAAGGCCCACGCTTTTACCCGCTTGCCCCCCGCCTGCCTGATCTCGGAGAGTTCCTGGAACTCCCCCTCCGGCGCCAGTCCCGTTTCCTCGCGAAACTCGCGCCGCGCCACCTGGAACGGGTCCTCCCCCGGAAGGTATTCCCCCTTCGGGATCGACCAGGCACCGAGGTCCTTTTGGGCCCAGAACGGCCCGCCCGGGTGCACCAGCAGGAGCTCCGGTTCACCGTTCATGACGCGGTACATGATGAGCCCCGCGCTCTGTTTGGGCATGGTTTACAGCGCCTGGCCGCGCGGCAGCTGCCACCCCTTGACGATGGCGGTGCAGCGGATGGCGATCACGGTCAGGGCGGAGACGGTGAGGTTCACCTGGGAGGGGAGGGTGGTCTGGTGCAGGAAGAAGAACAGTGCGCCCCCAACGACGCAGGCCGAGGCGTAGATCTCGCGCTGCAGGATGAGGGGGATCTCGTTGGAGAGGAGGTCGCGCACCAGGCCGCCGCAGGTCGCGGTCATCACCCCCATGATGATGGCGCCCATGAGCCCCAGGTTGAACTGGAGCGCCTTGGAGGTACCGATCACCAGGAAGGTCCCCAATCCCAGGGCGTCCAGAAGGAGCATGGCACGGTTCATCCGCTCGAAGCTGCGCGGGGTGAGAAAGACCACCACCGAGGCGGCGACGGCGAGGTAGAGGTAGAGCTCGTTTTTGAAGCAGAAGGGAGGGGTGTCGTTCAAGAGGACGTCGCGGATAACGCCCCCGCCGGTGGCGGTGACGATGCCGAGCACGATGATGCCCAGGAGATCCATGCCGCGGCGCACGCCGGCCAGGGCCCCCGATGCGGCGAAGGCGACGGTGCCCAGGAGGTCGAGGGCATAGATGATGGCTTGCTGGTCCATGAAAAAGATCGTTCCTTTGCTGGCGGATTGGGCCCGGCTACTCCTCGAACTCCTCGTGGTTCTCTCCCGGCGCGCGGTAATCCTCGACGTCGTGCCAGAAGCGCTGCTGCAGCTCCTTCATGAGCGGATCCAGGCTCTTGCGATCCGCGGCGCTGATGGTGATGGCGCCGTACTTGCGGGTCAGCTGGCGCACCTTCATGAAGGCCAAGGGATCGCTCTTTTTGAGGTCGGGGAGCAGGTCCATCTTGTTGAACACCAGGAGGGTCGGCTTCTGCGACAATTCCAGCTCGGCCAGGATGGCGTTCACCTGGTTGATCTGCTCCTCAAGGCGCGGGTTGCCGCAGTCGACCAGGTGGATCAGGAGATCAGCGTCCTTCAGCTCCTCCAGGGTGGCCTTGAAGGCTCCGAGGAGCGACTTGGGGAGGCTCCTGATGAAACCGACCGTGTCGGTGATGATCACCTCGCGGTCCATGGGGAAGCGCAGCCGCCGCGACGAGGTGTCCAGCGTGGCGAAGAGGAGGTCCTCGGTGAACACCTCGCTCTTGGTCATGGTGTTCAGCAGGGTGGACTTGCCGGCGTTGGTGTACCCGACGATGGAGATGATGGGAATGCCGGCCTTGACGCGCTTCTGGCGGCGCTGGTAGCGGCCGTTGGAAAGCTCCTTCAGCTCCCTTTCCAGGTGGGCGATCCGGTCCCTGATGCGGCGCCGGTCGACCTCGAGCTTGGTTTCGCCGGGGCCGCGCCCGCCGATACCCCCCATGAGCCGCGACATCTGGACGCCGCGCCCGGAGAGCCGGGGCATCAGGTACTTCAACTGGGCCAGCTCCACCTGCACCTTGCCGTCCTGGGTGGTGGCGCGCCGGGCGAAGATGTCCAGGATCAGCTGGCTGCGGTCGATGACCTTCAGCTCGGTCAACTCGGAGATGGAGCGCACCTGCGCCGGCGACAATTCCTGGTCGAAGACCAGCATGGTGGCGCCGTACTGCAGCGCCTTGATCACCACCTCGCGGATCTTCCCCTCGCCCAGAAGGTAGCGCGGGTTGAACTCCTTGGGGCGCTGGATCACGGTGTCGAGCACCCCGACGCCGGCGGTGCGGGCGAGCTCCTTCAGCTCCTCGATGGAATCGACCGCCTCCTCCATGGGACGCTGGGTCACCGAGATCAGGATGCCGCGCTCCTGGCCGCTGGCGACGACCTTTCCCTCCTTGAGGCCGCGCTCCATGGTCTGTTCCAGGGTTTCCACGAACCCCTTGAAGTCGAGGTCGTATTTTTGGAAGGGGACCGATGGCTCGACCTGGTAGGGGAGGTGCCCCCCGTCAGGCGGGACCAGGGCGGCGGTCTGGATCGAGAAGCGGTCCGGGTTCTGGGTGAGCTGCAGTGCGGCGATCAGGTCCAGGCGCAACAGCGACAGGTCGGTCAGATCGTCGTCGGAGAGGACCTCGCCCTTCAGGTGGGTGTGCACCAGGCGCACGCCGCGCAAAAGCCTCTTGCCCAGCGGGTAATCCTCCAGCGCCGGGATCATGATGCCGCGCTCGTCCCCCACCACCACGTAGGCGATCTCGCCGATGCGGCTCACCAGGATGCCGATCTGGCGCCGGATCTCCAGCGAGATGTCGGCGAGTTCCCGGGCGAGTTCCAGGGAAATGACCTCCGCGGGTTTCACCCGGCGGCGGTACAGCCTTTCCAGCCTGTTCACCTGGCTTGCTTTCAGCCCTGTCAGATTACCGTGCAGTCCTTTGATGGCGCGCCTCCGCTACAGTCCGATGATGTTGTAGCCGCAGTCAACGAAGTGGATCTCGCCGGTCACGCCGCTTGCCAGCGGGCTGGCGAGGTAGAGGGCGGCGTTGCCGACCTCCTCCTGCGAGATGTTGCGCCGAAGCGGCGCCTTCTCGGCGACGTGTCCGGCGATCTGGCCGAAGCCGCCGATGCCGGCGGAGGCAAGCGTCCTCAAGGGGCCGGCGGAGATGGCGTTGACCCGGGTCCCCTCGGGCCCCAGCGCCTCGGCCAGGTAGCGCACGCTTGCCTCGAGCGCCGCCTTGGCGATCCCCATGACGTTGTAGTTCGGAAACACCTTCTGGGCGCCGTAGTAGGTCATGGCGATCACGCTGCCGTCGCGGCCCTGCATGAGCGGCGCGGCCTCCCGCGCCATGGCGATCAGGGAGTAGGCGCTGATGTCGAGCGCGGTCGCGAACCCCTCGCGGGTGGTGTTCAGGAAGGAGCCCTTCAGTTCCTCCTTGTTGGCGAAGGCGACCGAGTGCACCAGGATGTCGAGCCCTCCCCATGCCTCGCGCACGTCGGCGAACAGGCGCGCGATCTCCTCGTCGCTTCTCACGTCGCACGGCAACACCAGTTCACAGCCGATGCTCTCAGCAAGCGGCATCACCCTCTTGGCGACCGCCTCGCCCGCATAGGCCAGGGCCACCTCGGCCCCTTCGCGATGAAACGCCTCGGCCGTGGCCCAGGCGATGCTTTTATCGTTAGCTACGCCGAAAATGACGGCTTTTTTCCCTTCCAGTAAACCCATGACTTCTCCTTGCCCTCGACTGTGGCAGATTAGTGCTCTTTAGTCTGCCGGCGGGCACATAGCGGCACATGATAATGAAAAACGCGGGGGTTGGCAAGGGATATGACAGCACGTTAAGGTGGGGGAGGAAGGGGGAAACCCTCCCCACCGCGGGTGGAGGGGAGGGCTCGATGCGAAGATCCAAGGGGCGGCTGGCTACAGCGGCGGGTCGAGCGGGCGCGGTTCCTCGACCTCTCGTTCCTGCAGGAGACGCTCGATATGCTTCAGGCGCTGGTCCATCTCCTCCAGCATCGCCGCGGAGCGGTCCACGCGCCCCTTGATGTTGAAGATCACGAAGGGGAGGATGAACCAGATCACCACCAGGAAGAAGCCGATGATGCTCATCATCATCATGAACCCGCCGAAGATTTCCATAATGCCCCCGTTTAGGAAGGTCTGGTGCTGCATTGCGACTGCTCCAGTGCTCTGGCCAGTTGGTCCGGACAGGAGGTGTCGCCCTGGCAGGCGATCCCCTTCAGGCGCCTGATCGCCTCGCTGACCTCCATGCCGCGCACCAGGGCCGCGACCGCCTGGGTGTTGCCGGCACAGCCGTCCACGAACTTGGTGGCGACGATGACGCCGTTCTCGATCTCTATCTCGATGCGGGAGGCGCAGCTCCCGGATGTGTTGTAGCTTACCTTCATCGTGTAGCCTCTCCTTTGCCAGCAGTAAAGTATATGCGCACAAACCGCCCGCGCCAGCGTCAGGTTCACGCACGACGGCGCGACGCGAATGTCGCCCCGGCCATATACCCCGAAGTCGAGGGAAAAGTCAATCGGTGAGAGTGAGCGCCTGGGCTATGGTGAGCCGCTCGGGCCCCGGGAAGGCCTGCAGGTACAGCGCGTTGATGGTGGCGAGCATCATGTTGAGCCGCTCCAGGTCGATGACGGCGCTGCCGGGGATGCTGGGAATGCCCTGGAAGTTCTCCGGGCAAAAGTCGACGGTCCTTTCCCCCTCGCGCAGCAGCAGAAGCGGCAGGCCGTGGGTGCGGCAGATGATGGGGCGGGCCTGGTAGAGCAGGCAGAGGCCGTCATGGAGCAGCGGGCAGGGGGAATCTTCGCGCGCCTCCCGGGCCTTGGAGCGGACCAGTTCGGCCTGCCCGGCCGGGAGCTCCGCGAGCGCGTTTCTGAGTGCGGCGGCTTCCACGGCGAAGATGGAGAGGTGGCGGCAGCAGGCGTCGCAGCCGGCACGGCAGGTGATGTGTGTGCTGAAGGCTTCCGAGGTACGCCGGCAGATCTCGTCGACGCGGGCCAGGAGGGCCAGGTAGTTTTCCAAACCGCTCATCTACTCGCCACGCAGGGATTTGCTGAACTCTTCCATGAGCTGCTTGTTCAGGTAGAAATACGGCTTTTCGATGGTGCCGCTGAAGCCGAAGGTCTGGTAGTTCGTCATGACCGGGTCGTCGGTGCGTCCGCTGGAGACATACCCCTTGGCGGCGGGATCGATCTCGAGCAGGCGTTTCATCGCCTCCTGACCTCCCATCCCCCCCGGGATGTTCAGGTCCAGGATGACGGCGGCGAAGCCGTCGCCCGCTTCGTGCCGCTCGCGGTAGATCTCCACGGCCTGGCTGCCGTCGTTGGCGAACTCCACCTCGAAACCGTAGCGCTTCAAGGTCTCGCCGGCGACGAAGCGGACCATCTCGTCGTCGTCCATGACCAGCACTTTTGCCGGTCGCTGGTTCTCATTTCCCATAAGAAGTTACCCTAGTTACGCGGTTGTTAAGCTGCTGAAGACGTGCTATTAATCTATAGCCGGTATGTCCGCGCCTGGCAAGCGACTTTTTTACTAGTGAAATCAAATCTGTTCAAGGAGAACTGCGATGGCCAAGGTGAAATCGCCGGTCACGGCTGCCATTCGGGTACTGCGGCAGGCCGGGGTGAGCTTCGGCGAGCATCCCTATCAATACGAGGAGAAAGGCGGCACCGCCGTTTCGGCGCGGGAGTTGGGTGTCGACGAGCACAGCGTCATCAAGACCCTGATCATGGAGGACGAGACCCGCGCGCCGCTGGTGGTGCTGATGCACGGAGACCTCCAGGTTTCCACCAAGGAACTGGCCCGGGCCATCGGCGTCAAGAGCGTCGCCCCCTGCACCCCGGATACCGCCAACCGCCACTCCGGCTACATGGTGGGAGGGACGTCCCCCTTCGGCACGAGGAAGCAGATGCCCGTCTACATCGAAGAGAGCATCCTCGACCTGCCGCTCATCTATATCAACGGCGGCAGCCGCGGCTTCCTGGTCTCCCTGACTCCCGCCGAGCTGCAACGGGTACTGAAGCCGGTCCCGGTCAAGGTGGGGATCTAGGGATGGCGGCCGATCTCGCCCCGGTTTTCATGGCGGCGGCCGAGGCGCTCGCCGGCGCGCAGGCGCTGGTGGTGACCGCCGGGGCCGGCATGGGGGTGGACTCCGGCCTCCCCGACTTCCGGGGCGACACCGGCTTCTGGCGCGCGTATCCGCTGTACCAGCGTCTCGGCATCAGCTTCGTCGACGCGGCCAATCCCGGACACTTCGAGCACGACCCCGCCTTCGGCTGGGGCTTCTACGGCCACCGTAGCAACCTCTACCGCGCCACCGTCCCCCACGCCGGCTTCGCGCTGCTGCTCGACTGGGCGGCGCGCTACCACCTGGACCTGTTCGTCGCCACCTCCAACGTGGACGGCCAGTTCCAGAAGGCGGGCTTCCCGGAACAGGGCATCCTCGAGTTCCACGGCTCGATCCACCACCTGCAATGCACCGGCCCCTGCTGCGACCGGATCTGGGACAACCGCGAACAGTTCCAGATCGACGAGGAGACCATGCGCGCCGACCACGTGCCGCTTTGTCCCAGCTGCGGCCGGGCGGCGCGCCCCAACATCCTCATGTTCGGGGACTACGCCTGGATCGACGAGCGCACCGCGCGGCAGCGGGAACGCTTCAGCCAGTTTCTCTCCTGCCACTCCGGCAGGCGCATCGTGGTGATCGAGCTGGGCGCCGGGACCGCGATCCCCACCGTGCGCGCCGCCAGCGAGCGGATCGGCTCCCTCTCCGGCGCGCGCGTCATCCGCATCAATCCCCGCGAGCCGCAGATCCGCGCGCCGCACCTCTCCCTTCCCTGCGGCGCCCTGGAGGGGCTCTCGGGCATCGAGGAGATGCTGCGGCGGGATTAGCCGGAGAGGGCGAATGATTATTCGCCCCTACAGTGGCAGACGATTGCGGGGTTTTGTAGGGGCGAACATCTATTCGCCCTAACAAACGGGATCGTCCTTCGAATTTTCCCTCTCCCATGTCCGATTTTCCTGATGCATTCCCCTCTTTTCCGTATACGCCCGCCATAAAAAACCCTTGCGTTTTAAATTCTTAGTTGCTAGTATGCACATTTTTTAGGCAGATAAGGACGTTATCACCTATGCACACTACCGTGGCCATCGGCTCCCTTACCCTGAGGAATCGGGTATTTCTGGCCCCTATGGCCGGCATCACCAACCTTCCCATGCGCATCATCGCCCGCGAGGGAGGGGCTTCCCTGACCTTCACCGAGATGGTGAGCGTGAACGGCCTGACCAGGGAGGGGCGCAAGAGTTTCGATCTGCTGAAGACCACCCCGGAGGACCGCCCCATCGGCATGCAGCTCTTCGGCGACGAGCCGGAGATGCTGGCCGAGGCGGCGCGGCTGGTCGAGGGGTACGGCGAGCTGATCGACATCAACATGGGTTGTCCGGTGAAGAAGGTGGTGGGGACCGGTGCCGGCAGCGCGCTGATGAAGGACCCGGCCAAGGTAGGCCGCATCATCCGCTGCGTGCGCAAGGCGACTACGCTCCCCTTCACCGTCAAGATCCGTACCGGCTGGGTCTGCGGCGACGACACTTTTCTCGAGGTGGGGCGCATCGCGCAGGAGGAAGGGTGCGACGCCATTACCCTGCATCCCCGGAGCCGGGCCCAGATGTTCGAGGGGAAGGCGAACTGGTCCAAGCTGGCTGAACTGAAGAGTGCGCTCAAGATCCCGGTGATCGGCAGCGGCGACCTCTTCACCGCGGACGACGTGGTCCGCATGTTCCGGGAAACCGGTTGCGACGCGGTGATGGTGGCCCGCGGCGCGATGGGGAATCCCTGGCTGTTCCGGGAGGCGCTCGCCATTTTGGCCGGCGAGACCCCGGTACCGCCGACGGTGGCGGAACGGCTTGCGGTCGCCCGCAGGCACTTCGAGCTCTTCACCGAGTTCGAAGGGGGCAGAGTGGCCCTGATGGAGATGCGCAAGCATCTGGCATGGTACTCCAAGGGGCTTCCGGGAGCCGCGCAGTTTCGTGCCGCGGTGAACCGGATCGAGCACGCTGCCGAGCTGGTCGGGGCGATGGAGGAGTTCTTTGATGGCTGACCGCCTGGAAAGTTATTACGCGAATGTGGTCGACAGCGTGGGTGACGGTGTCATCGTGCTGGACAACACCGGAGCCGTGACGCTGGTGAACCCGGCCGCCGAGGAACTGGCCGGCGTGTCCAGGCGCCAGGCGCTCGGGCATCTCTTTAGCGAGATCTTCAAGGATGATCGCGCCCTGAACGAGCTGGTGGCGAAGACCGTCAGCACCGGGATGTCCGTCTCCGACCACGAGAACATCGTGATCAAGAGGGGGAGCCGCATCACGCCTGTGGGGACCAGCACCTCGCCCCTTCTAAGTTCGTGCGGCGAGCGGATCGGCACCATCGTGCTGCTGCGCGACCTCACCAACGTGCGTGAGCTCGAGAGCGCCGTGCGCCAGGCCGACCGGCTCTCCTCGCTGGGGGCGCTCGCCGCCGGCTTGGCCCACGAGATCAAGAACCCGCTTGGCGGCATCAAGGGAGCGGCCCAGCTTCTGGAGATGGAGTTTCCCGACAACGAGGAACTCAGGGAATACGTGCGGGTCATGCTGAAGGAAGTGCAGCGGGTCAACGTCATCGTCGAGGAGCTCCTGGGGCTCGCCTCGCCGGGGCGCCTGAAGCTCGGCAAGGTGAACCTGCACCGTGTCCTCTCCGACATCGTCCTCTTGCAGAGGAACGCCTGCGAAGGGAAAGAGGTCTACCTGCAGCAGTATTTCGACCCCAGCATCCCTCCCATCCTGGCGGACGAGGCGCTCCTGACCCAGCTTTTCCTGAACCTGATCAAGAACGCGATGGAGGCTGTCGGTACCGGCGGCGTGGTCAAGGTGACCAGCCGGGTCTTGGCCGATTACGCCTTGACCCAAAAGGGTGAGCGGCGCGCCCGCATGGTCGCCATCGACATCTCCGACAACGGCCCCGGCATCCCCGAGGACGTGCTGGAGAACATGTTCACCCCGTTTTTCACCACCAAGTCCCAGGGCACGGGGCTCGGGCTGGCAATCTGCCAGAAGATCGTGTCCGAGCACCGCGGCATGATCCGCGTCGATTCCGATCCATCCCGCGGCACCGTCTTCACCGTCATGCTGCCGCTGGTGCAATAACTTACAACTGTTCAACGTTCTACGTTCAAGGTTCGATCGCGCCGCTTACGTGGCGCCGTCATCCTGGCCTGACCTGCAGCGTCGCAAGTCAAGGCGTAGAGTCCAAAGGCGGATGACCGCATCGAACGTTGAACATCGAACATTGACAGTTTTTTTAGGAGCATTTATGTCGATCAACAACATACTCGTGGCGGATGACGAAGAGAGCATGCGCTGGGTCCTTTCCAAGGCCCTCAAGAAAAAAGGATTCAACGTCGAGCTGGCCAAGGACGGCAACGAGGCGCTCAAGCTCATCAAGGAAAACGTCTACGACCTGGCGCTTTTGGACATCAAGATGCCGGGCGTCACGGGACTGGAGCTTTTGGACCGGGTCAAGGAGGAGCGCGCGGACCTCATGGTGGTGATCATGACCGCCGAGGCGAGCATGAAGAACGCCGTCGAGGCCATGAAGCGCGGCGCCTACGACTACCTGACCAAGCCCTTCGACCTGGGCGTCATCGACGCGGTGGTGGAGAAGGTGAGCCGGGCGCGCGAGATGACCTCGCAGGTGTCGCTCCTGAAGGAGGAGCTGGCCGACCGGTACCAGCTCGAGAAGACCATCATCGGCAACTCCCCCGCCATGCGCGAGGTCTACAAGACCATCGGCAAGGTGGCGCCTTCCGACGTCACCGTCCTGGTGCAGGGGGAGTCCGGCACCGGCAAGGAGCTGATCGCCCGCGCCATCCACTACAACTCCAAGCGTCTGGGCAAGCCGTTCATCCCGCTCAACTGCGCCGCCATCCCCAAGGAGCTCCTGGAGAGCGAGCTGTTCGGCTTCGAGAAGGGTGCCTTCACCGGTGCCACCGAGAGGAAACTGGGCAAGTTCGAGCAGGCAAACGGCGGCACCATCTTCCTGGATGAGATCGGCGACATGCCCATCGACCTGCAGGCCAAGATCCTGAGGGTGCTCCAGGAGCGCGAGATCACCCGGACCGGCGGCAACCAGAGCATCCCGGTCGACGTCAGGGTGGTGGCCGCCACCAACCAGGACCTCGAGGAGTCCGTGCGCAACAAGCAGTTCCGCGAGGACCTCTACTACCGGCTCAACGTGATCCCGATCCAGCTGGTGCCGCTGCGCGACCGCAAGGAGGACATTCCGCTGCTGGTGCAGTACTTCCTGGGCAAGATCTGCGCGGAGCTCGAGGTGCCGCTCAAGCGGACCTCCGCCGACGCCGTGAAGCTCCTCTCCAACTACAACTGGCCCGGCAACATCCGCGAACTGGAGAACACCATCAAGAGGGCCGTGATCCTGTCACCCGACCCGCTCCTGGTCGCCTCCGATTTTCCCGGTCTCAGGAGCCGCCAGAGCGAAGGGAAGGGGGAGGAACTGTCGCTGGAGGGGATCGTCGATCTCAAGCTGCGCGGCTGCTTTTCGAACATGGAGAAGATGGAGAGCGGCGACGTGCACGCCATGGTGCTGGAGCAGGTCGAGCGTCCGCTGATCCGTTTCGTCCTCGAGAAGACCCGCGGCAACCAGGTGCGCGCCGCCGACATCCTGGGCATCAACCGCAACACCTTGAGGAAGAAGATCACCGAACTGGGGATCGAACTCCGCAAGGAGTAAGAGAACGGCAAATGTTAAAACCCACACGACCATTGACCACGGAGACAATCTGAGAACATCGGAGAAACCCTTTTCCGGTTTTACCCCAGATTGTCGGTTTTCTCGGATTTCCTCAGAAGTTCTCCGTGGCTAATGGTTTTTGTTATTTCACCTGCTTTTAAGGAGGCTCCCATGACCCTGCTGGAACGGTTTTTCCTGGACAAAGAGAATGCGCAACTGGTGGTGGTCGACGTGCAGGACAAGCTTTGCCGCGCCATGGACGAAAAGGTGCTGGGGAAGCTGACCAACAACATCTCCATCCTGCTCGATGCGGCGGCCGAACTGGGGATCCCGGCGCTCGCCACCGAGCAGTACGTCAAGGGGTTGGGTGAGACGGTGCCCGCTTTGAAGGAGAAGCTCTGCACGCCGAGCCTGGAGAAGATGACCTTCAGCTGCTGCGGTGGGGAAGGTTTCCTGGAGACGCTGGAGAAAAACGGCCGGCGCCAGGTGATCCTGACCGGGATGGAGACCCACGTCTGCGTGCTGCAGACCGCCCTGGAGCTTCTCTCGCGCGGTTACGTGGTGCACCTGGTGGTCGATGCGGTGATGAGCCGTAAGAAGCACAACTGGGAGATCGCGTTGCAGACCATGACCCAGGCCGGCGCGGTGATGACCTCGACGGAGTCGGTGCTGTTCCAGCTCCTGCGCGTCGCCGGCACCGAGGAGTTCAAGAAGCTTTCTAAGCTCGTGAGGTAGGGGAAAGGGTGCTGACGTAGCGGTCGATCTGCTCCCGGTCGAGGTCGGAGATCCCGATGAACTGGATGCCGAAGCCTTCCGGGAGTGCGCTCTTTCTGCGGGCCTTGCTGGTGTTGAGCCAGGCGATGCGCCCCTTGGTCTGGATGATGGCGCCCACCGGTTCGGGGAGGGCGAAGAGCAGTTCCAGCTCGGTCCCTTCGTTCAGGTCCACATCGGCGGCGAGGTAGAGACCGTTTTGGCTCAAGTTGACGCTGAAGCCCGAGAGGGTGAGGCCGAAGGCCCGGAACTTCACGTTGAAGCGGCAGCTTCCCCTCCGGTCGCGCCGGTCCACGGCGGGGAGGAGCTTGCGGGCCGCCTCCAGAAAAATGACGCGATCGAGCGGTTTGAAGAGCATATCGTCGCAGCCTGCTTCCAGGCAGAGCCGGCGATCGGCCTCCTTCCCTTCAGAGGTGACAAGGATCACCGGGCTGGAGAGATGGGGGTCTTTTTTTATGGCGCGGCAGCAGTCCGCGCCGTCCATGACCGGCATATGCAGGTCCATGATCACGAGGTCCGGGCGTTGTTCCCGGCAGATGCGCAGCGCCTCTTCACCGTTGCGTGCGGTGAAGATATCGAGCGCCGACAGGGAGAGGAAATCCTTTTCCAGTTCCAGGAACATGCTCACGTCATCGACCAGCAGGACCTTGTGTGCCACGTTTACTCCTACTTCTTCGGTAAAAAAAAGGGGCGAAAACACGTTTCGCCCCTTTACTGTTGCCGATTACCCTTTAGCGAGCGTCTTGGCGATCACGTCATGGTTCAGCCAGAACACCGGCGCCTGAGGGTTCCAGGAGCTGTTGAACATGAGGCTGCCCACGCCCTGGAATACGGCGCGGGAGAGCACGGCGCAGACGATATCCTTCTGGTCCGCGTTCATGCTGATCAGCTCCGCCGAGGTGTTCAGCATGTACTCCTGCTGCTCCGGCTTGTTGTGCTGCGGCCAGCTATCGAAATCGCGGGTGCTGGTGATGAGTTCCGAGGTGAGGTAGGTGTTGGCGATCTTCAGCAGATCGTCGATGGTGGTCCCTTCGCGCAGCAGCGCCTGGCATTCGTCGAGCACCGACTGCACACCCTCGGCCCGCAGCGAGCCCATGAGGGGGTAGAGGGAGTTCTCGACGCCGAGGAAGAGCGCGCTCGAGTTGGTCAGGATCTCGGGGCAGTTGTACACGGTGGCCTTGATTCCCTTGCCCCACGCCTCGATGGCGATGTCTTCCAGGCGGATCTTGGCCCACCCCTGCAGGTACGGCGTGTAGGACTGCCAGGTGATGGCGCCGTCGATCAGCACGGCGGTACCGTGGTAGCCGTAGGCGGCATAGTGGGTTTCGTGCTTGTCGCGGAGTCCGGCGGTGGCGTCGATCAGGTAGCGGAAGGTGTCGGCGGTCACCTCGTTGAAGCTCGTCTCGCACAGCTTGCCCATGTCGGAGTTCCAGAAGGCCTCCGAGGAGAGGAAGCGGTCGCCCTGGCCCTTGAAGAGCTTGTTCAGAATCGGCATGAAGACGCGGGCGCGCGGAATGCCGCCGGCCATGGTGTGGACCACGAGCAGCTTGCTGCCGGCCGGAATCATCTTCTCCAGTTCCGCCACCACGGCCGCGAGGTTCTTGCAGAACCGCTCGGTGCCGCGCTGTTTCGAGTACTCGACCTCTGCCGCGTCCAACTCGACCGAAGCCCAGTCGTCCGGCTTAACGCCCTTGAAGCGGTCCACCGGGGCGACGCCGTCTTTGCCGGGCTCCATGTCGAAACCGGCCTCCAGCGGGATGTTGATGATCTTGCCGCCCAGCCCCGCCTCGGCGGTGGCGAGCTCTTCCTCGTTGAGCGGGCGCAGCGTGCCGTCGTTGTCGCGCCTCCCCACGGTGGCGCCGATGACGGTCATCCCCTTGGCCCTGGCCTCGTCCACGATACCGTTGGCGTAGCCGCGGCCGAACAGTTCGCCGCAGAGAAACAGCACGTCCCCTTCCTTATATCCGGCGGTAGCCGGCACTTCCGTCATTGCATGGTATCTGCTCATCAAAATTCCTTTCTGTGTTGGATTGCTCCTCCCCTTGGACCGGGGAGGGTGGGGGCGAATGATTATTCGCCCCTACGGTGGACCCGTGCGAGGCACATGTAGGGGCGAATAATCATTCGCCCAGCACGTTTGCCGGTCACGAGTGGCGCATCTAATATTCGTCCCTGTTGCTGAGGTTTTCGAACCGGGTGAACTCGCCTCTGAAGGCGAGATCGACGGTGCCGATGGGACCGCTTCTGTGCTTGCCGATGATGACCTCCGCCTTCCCCTTGAGGTCCTCGTTCTCCTTGTCGTACACCTCGCCGCGGTAAACGAACATGATGATGTCGGCGTCCTGCTCGATTGCCCCGGATTCACGCAAGTCGCTCATCATCGGGCGCTTGTCGGTTCTCTGCTCCAAGCTTCGGTTCAGCTGTGACAGGGCGATCACCGGGATGCTCAGCTCCTTGGCCAGCGCCTTCAGCGAGCGCGAGATCTCCGAGATCTCCTGCTGGCGCGATTCGCTGTTGGCGCCGCCGCGCATGAGCTGGAGGTAGTCGATGACGATGATGCCGATGTCGTGCTCGGCCTTGAGGCGCCTCGCCTTGGAGCGAAGTTCCATCACCGTGATCGAGGGGGTGTCGTCGATGAAGATCTTGGAGCTGTGCAAAAGCCCGGCGCCCTTGATCAGCTTGGGCCAGTCGTTTTCCTGCAGGTGTCCCGAGCGCAGGCGAGTCAGGTCGACCCGGGAGGCGGAGCAGAGAAGCCTCTCCACCAGCTGCTCCTTGGGCATCTCCAGCGAGAAGATGGCGGCCGGGAACTTCTTGTCCGAGTCGACCGCGGCATACTGGGCCACGTTGAGCGCGAAGGTGGTCTTACCCATCGCAGGACGTCCCGCGATGATCACCAGGTCGCCGGCATGAAAGCCAGCGGTCAGCTTGTCGAGGTCGGTATAGCCCGTGGGAACGCCGGTCACCAGCTCCTTTTTCTCGTAGAGGAGCTCGATGTTCTTGATGGTGTCCTTCAGGATGTCGCTGACCTTGTAGTAGGAGGGGCGGAGCTTGTTTTCCGAGATCTCGAAGATCACCTTCTGCGCCGAGTCGAGCAGTTCCTCGACCTCCACCTTGTCCTCGAAACCGTGGCTGACGATGTCGGTGGCGGCGGAGATGAGCTTCCTGGTGATGTACTTCTCCTTCACGATCTTGCAGTAATAGGAGATGTTCGCCGCCATCGGGACGAAGTCGACCAGGGTCGCCAGGTAGGCGCCGCCACCCACCTCGTCCAGCTCGCCCTTCTTGCGCAGGATGGTGGTCATGGTGATCAGGTCGCAGGGCTCGCCGCGCTCGTTCAACTCGATCATGGCGCGCATGATCTTTCTGTGGCTCTCCCGGTACATCTCCTCCGGCGTAAGGACCTCAAGCACGCGGTTGATCGCCTCGTTGTCGACCAGGATACCCCCCAGGATCGACATCTCCGCTTCAATGCTTTGCGGTGGCAGTTTTCTCATGTCCGCTTGGTTCATGCAGTTCCTCAAAAACAAAAAGCTGCGCCTGGGCGCGGCGGTGCCTGACGGTTTTACTGAAGCGTCGAATAGTACCTGTTACCGGCGCCGTGGTCAACAAAATTGACGGTTTGTGACAGAAAGTTGGGGGCTTGCGGCGCGGCTTCGGGCCTAGACGCCGCACTCCCTGAGGAAGGCCAGCGACTTCAGTTCCCGGTCCAGGTGGAGGTCGATGGCGGGGTTTAAGAGGAGGTCCGCCTCGCGCAGCAGTTCATCGGGAAAGACCACGGCGCCGAAGCGTCCGGTCTGCATGGCGCGGGCGAGCAGCGATGCCGTTTCCTCGGAGACGCCGCGTACCTGCAGCTCGGGCTGGTACCCCAGTATCTTCAGGAGGTTGACCGCGAAGAAGCGGCGGTCGGAGGGTGAGGCGGGGGCGTCGTTGAGACGTTCCAGGTAGCAGTACAGGAGGCGGAACAGGCGGGGGCTCGGCTCGTCCTCGGGGGTGAGCCGTTCGACCAGTTCGCAGGCGTAGGCGGCGCAGCCGATCTTGGCGAGGTCGGCGCGGATGCCGGGGAAGATGCCGACGATGTCGGCGCTCGACAGGGTGGCGAGGCCGCTGCCGAGGTGCAGTTGCAGCTTCAAGTGCGCAAACGGTTCCAGCGCGCCGGCGAAACGTTTCTTGCTCCGCTTGGCGCCGCGCGCCGCCCCCTGCAGTTTTCCCTGTTCCAGGGTGAACAAGGTGACGATGCGGTCCGCCTCCCCGAAGTCGGCCAGCCGCAGCACTATCCCTTCAACTTCGGCGTTTTTCATGCGGTGAAAGGTAGCACTGCGGCGGGGGGTGAGTCAACAACCATGCGGTGCAGTGTGCGATGCGAATGGCGGTGAAGGGGCGAATAATCATTCGCCCAGCGCTGGTGCCGCCGGGGTGCCGTTGGCCCGCAGCGCCCGCCCCCACGATGTCGGTACCGGCTGCAGGTGCGTCCAAAAGCCGGGGGGAGGTGGAATCGCCTCAAAAGGCTCGGGCGAATGATTATTCGCCCCTACAGTGGAGACCATGGCGTATTGGGCATGCCCGGACCTCGCTAGCCCCGAATGTTCAACCTGTGCATCAAGATCCCCAAATACCGGTTCAGCGGATGGCTTCGGGGCAGGGACTTGATGGGTGGGGTCCCCCTGGTGCCGCACTTGGCCAGCTCGGTATAGAACTCCTGCCCGCCCCCCAACTGCACCCCCTTGCGCAGCGTCTCCAGCCCTTTGCCCTTTTCGCCGTAAAGCACCTGGATGCGCCCCAGGTTCAATCGGATGCGCAGGTTGCCCGGATCGTCGCGGAAGGCTCTCTCCGCAAGCTTCAGGGCTTCGCCTACGTCGCCTCCGCTTTTGGCCTGGCTATAGGCGAGGTCGGATGCCGTTTCCGGGGAATCCTCCAGGGCCTGGGCCTGCCCGAAGCAGCAGCGGGCCAAGAAGTAGAGTTGGCGGTTCAACGCCTCCACCCCCTTCTCCCTGAGCTCGAACATGTCGCTCCCGGGCTGGATCTGGTCCACCTTCTCAAGCACGACATACGAGGTGGGGGGGGAGGTCTGCAGGAATTCCTCCCGGTGCATTTCCGTGAACGAGCAGGGGGGCTGAGGGAAATGGACGTCCCCCTCGTAGTGGCCGTGCACCACGGTGAGGTAGATCCTCTGACACAAGGGGAGGGCCTCCCGGAACACCTCTTCCCCGCCGCAGATGAAGAGTTCCTCGTCCCCCTCGGCGGCCGCGATCCCTTCCTGGAGGGTCCGGGCAACGATGATCCCGTCCGTCCTCCCCATGCTCTTGCTGAGCACGATGTTCTTGCGCCCGTCCAGCGGGTGGCCGATCGACTCGAAGGTTTTTCTCCCCATCAACACCGCATGTCCCATGGTGAGGCTTCGGAAACGAGCCAGGTCGGCGGGAATGTCCCAGGGAAGTTTCCCGTGCGCGCCTATCACCCTGTTGTCGGACATGGCAGCTACGATGGAGATGATCATAAGGCCTCCGCAGTCATCTGAGATTGCAACACACTAGCGCAGCGTCACCACCGTCACGCCGTCGCCGCCTTCGAAGCGCTCGCCGGTGCGGAATTCCGCCACCAGCGGATGCCCGGTCAGGTAGCTCCGTACCCCCTTCATCAGGGCGCCGGTCCCCTTGCCGTGCACCACGCGCACCTCGGAGATCCGATCCAGCGACGCGTGGTTCAAGAAGGGCTCCAGCACGCCGATGGCTTCCTCCACCCGCATTCCGAGCAGGTTGATGCTGCTTGCGGGTTCCTGGGCGCTGGTCTCGACCTCCTGCTGCCGGGCGCGCTGTTTACGTACTTTCTTCGGCTCTTTCCCCTTGGGCTTTAACAGCGATATGAGCGCGACGTCCAGTTCCATGCTGCCGGCGCGCACCCGGGCCCGGCCGGCGCGGCGATCGACCGAGAGGATGGTGGCGTCGCAGTTGAGCGGTTTCACGAAAAGGACGTCCCCGGCGGCGACCTGGTCCGGGTCGACGTTCTCCTCCGGGTGCAGTCCGTCCAGCTCCGCTTCGACCTCGCGCGCCGCCTGGTCAAGCTTCTCCTTGGCCTCGCGCGCCTTCTCGCGCTTGGCCTCGTCGATCATGGCCGCCACCTCGCGGCGCGCCTTGGCGATGATCTGCTGCGCTTCCAGGAGACCCTTCTCGCGGGCGTCCCGCACCAGGGCCGCCGCCTCGTCGCGACGGTCCACCAGGCTATGCTCCGCGCGTTCCAGTTTCTCCTCGCGCTCTGAAAGTTCGGCCAAGGTGCGGTCCAACTGCTCGCGCTTCTCCTTCAGGTCGCGCAGCAGGGCATGGAAGTCGGCCTCCATGGTGCCGATCATGCTCCGTGCGAAGCTCACCACCCGCTCGGGGAGCCCGTAGCGGCTGGCGATCTCGAGGGCGTGCGACTCGCCCGGCTCGCCAACCACCAGCCGGTACAGGGGCGCCAGCTTCTGCCGGTCGAAGGCCATGGCCGCGTTCACCATCCCGGCCTCGCGCTGCACGAAGCCGATGATCTCGGTCAGGTGCGTGGTCGCCACCACCAGGGCCCCTTTGTCCTGCAACTCCTTCAGCACCGCGCAGGCGATGGCCGCCCCCTGTCCCGGTTCAGTGCCGGTGCCGAGCTCGTCCAGGAGCACCAGCGCGCCGTTGTCGGCACGCTTGATGATGCTGGAGATCTGGGAGATGTGGGCCGAGAAGGTGGACAGGCTCTCCTCGATGGACTGATCGTCGCCGATGTCCACCAGGATGCTTCGCACCAGCGGCAGCACGGTGCCGGGGAGGGCGGGGACCGGCATGCCGCACAGCGCCATCACCGAGAGGAGTCCGGCGTTCTTGATGGCAATGGTCTTGCCGCCGGTGTTCGGGCCGGTGACCACCATGACGCGGTTCTCCGCGGCCAGTTCCAGGTCCAGGGGGACCACGTCCTTCCCCATCAGGGTGAGGATCGGGTGGCGCGCCCCCTTGAGAAGAATGGTCGGGGTGTCGGCGATGACCGGTGTCTCGCTCTTCAGGCGATCGCTCAGGGTGGCGATGCAGTTCAGGATGTCGAGCTGCACCAGCGCTTCGAACTGCTGCAGGATCGCCTCGGCGTCCTCCCTGATCCAGTCGCAGATCTGCCGGACGATGCGGATCTCCTCGGCACGCTCGTCGGCCACCAGGTTCTCCAACTCGTTGGCGAGGCCGATGATCTCCAGGGGCTCCATGAACGCGGTCTCCCCCGAATTGGAGACGTCGTGCACCACGCCGGGGACCATCCCCTTGGAGTCCATGCGCACCGGGATCACCCAGCGCCCGGACCTCTGGGTGATGAAATCGTCCTGCAGGAAGATCGCGGTGTGCCGCTCGCGCACGATCTCCTCCAGCCGCTTCTTGATGCGGGTGGTGAGTCCCTTCTTCCTGCCGCGGATGTCGGCCAGAAGGCGCGAGGCGGTATCGAGGATCTCTCCCTCCTCGTTCACGGTGTGCTCGAGCGGGTTCAAAAGGTCGGGGAAGCCGGTGACGACGCCGGCCTCGGCCACGAGCAGCGGGACGTCGCTGCGGAAGGAGAGCTGCGCCGCCACCGCGGCCATGACGCGCAGGGTCGGGATGAAGCGCTGCAACGCGATCGGGGCGATGACCGCGCCCTTGGGGCGGACCGCCTTAACCTGCGGGGTGATGTCCTCGAAGGGGGCGAGCTTCAGCGCGATGCCGAGCCGGGTCAGCTTGCGTATCTCGTCGACGAGCCCCAGGCGCAGTTCCATCTCCTGGCGGCTTTGCAGAGGTGCTATGGCGAGGGCCCCGTCGTGGGAAGCCTCGCAGTGGGCGAAGGTTGCGGCGGTTTCCAGGATCTTGTCGAATTCCAGCCGCTTCAGGGTGTCCTTGTCGATCATGTAGATAACTCCGGGGGAAGAAACAGGCAAAAGCCAAGGGGGAGGATTTTAGCGAACCTGTCGTATTACAAAAACCAGGCGACCGGGCTGAACAGGCGCTCCAAAAAGCGCACCGGCCAGCCCCGTTTCTCGTGCTCGTGCAGCACGATGCGCCGGGTGCCGGCGAAGTCGGCTTCCAGCATGTCGGCGACCTGGGCGCCGAAATCGTGGCTGTCCACCACCACGTTCAGCTCGTAGTTGCGATGGAAGCTCCTCAGGTCCATGTTGGCGGAGCCGACCATGGTCCAGTTGCCGTCGATGAGGAGCACCTTGGCGTGCAGGACGGCGCGGTCCATCTCGTGGATCTCCACGCCGTTTCTCAAGAGCTGCCCGTAGTAGGTCCGGCTTACCAGGCGCACCAGCGGGACGTCGCTCTTGTAGGGGAGCAGGAGCCTGACCCGCACCCCGCGTCCCGCGGCCCGCAGCAGCGACCGGATCACCCGCGGTCCCGGTATGAAATAGGGACTGGCGATGGTGACGCTCTCGGAGGCCCCGGCGATGGCGACCCTGAAGGCGCTCCTGATGAAGCTCCGCTTCAAGTGCGGTCCGCCGTTCACTACCATGACCTTGGCATCGCCGTCAAGTTCCGGCAGCGGGGCAGGATCGGTTCCCACCGGTGGCACCCCGACCTCCTCGGTCCAGGTCTCCTGGAACAGGCGCAATAACTCGAGGCCCGCCTCGCCCTCGATCCGTAGTCCCACGTCGCGCCAGTTGGTCTTTTTCTTGCCGAAGCCGGAGTAGACGTCGGCGATGTTCATGCCGCCGGTGAAGATGCGCCAGCCGTCGATGATGACGATCTTGCGGTGATCGCGCTTGTCGAACCAGGCGATCCCCCGGCGGAAGGGGGGCGGGTTGAAGGGGGCGCAATTGACGCCTCCCTTGGCGAGCCTCTTGAAGTAAGCGGCGGGGGTGTCGAAACAGCCGATGTAGTCGTAGAGCACGTAGACCCGTACCCCGCGCGAGGCGGCGGCGAGGAGGGCGTCGGCCACAATGCGCCCGGTCTCGTCGTCGGCGATGGTGTAGAACTCCAGGCAGATGCTTTCCTTGGCCTGGGGCAGCGCCTCCAAGAGGGCGGTGAAGAACTCGGAGCCGTAGCGGTACAGCGTGGCGCGGTTGCCCATGAAGGTGACGGCCTCGGTGTTCCTCCTGAAAAAGTCGAAGAACTTCGCCGTCTGAAACAGCAACTGCTTTCTTTTTCGCCGCATGCTGGTCATAGGCCGAATCCAAAAGCGAAAAGCGCGGAAATAACGTCAACCAGTTACTTCCGCGCTTCGGGTGATATGACTAAGGGGGGTACCCGTTAGACAGAAACAACTTCCTTGATGCCGGGGATCTTTTCTTTGATGGTTCTTTCGATACCCATCTTGAGGGTCATGGTGGACATCGGGCAGTGGCCGCATGCCCCCACCAGACGCACCTTGACAATCCCGTCGTCGGTTACTTCTACGAGTTCAACATCGCCGCCGTCCGCCTGAAGCGCCGGCCTGATGTTCTCCAGTATGGCTTTTACTTCTTCAGTCATGTACTCCTCCAGTGAGCTTTGGTTTGGAACAGGTATGAGTCTATAGGATTTTTACAATAATTGCAAAGCCATCGACGCGGCCCGCTGGCCTTTCCCGTCCCTGCCTGCCAGCGGAACCGGGTTACATCCCCGCAAGGGAGCCGCCTCCTAATCCTTGCCGTGCACGCCGGGGGTGGTGAGCGGGTAGGGGGCCAGCACCTCTTCGAGTTCCTCCTCGGTCAGGATTGCCCGCTCCAGGATCACCTCGCGAATACTCTTGCCGCTCTTGGCCGATTCCTTGGCCACCTCGGCCGCGGCGGCGTAGCCGATGCTGGGCGCAAGCACCGTAGCGAGCCCCACGGACTGATCCAGGAAGTTGCGGCAGCGCTCCTCGTTGGCGGTGATCCCGGTGACGCAGAGCGAGGTCAGCTGGTGCAGGCAGTTCTTCAGGATCTCCATGGAGAAGAGCAGGTTGAAGGCGATCACCGGCATCATCACGTTCAGTTCCAGCTGCCCGGCCTGGGCCGCCAGGCTAACGGTGAGGTCGCACCCCATGACCTGGAAGCAGACCATGTTGGTCACCTCCGGGAGCACCGGGTTCACCTTGCCCGGCATGATCGACGAGCCGGGCTGCATGGCGGGAAGGTTGATCTCCCCCAGGCCGGTGCGGGGGCCGGAGGAGAGCAGGCGCAGGTCGTTGGCCAGCTTGATCAGGTTGACGGCGGCCCCCTTGACGCTGGAGGAGAGGGCGACGAAGGGATCCATGTTCTGCATCCGCTCGACGAGGCTTTCGCCCCGGGTCAGCTCCTGCCCGGTTTCGCGCGCGAGTCCCTCGACGATCAGGTCGATGAAGGCCTGCTCGGCGTTCAGTCCGGTCCCGACCGCGGTGCCGCCGATACCCAGTTCGCGCAGCCCCGGGAAGGCGCGCTCGAGACCGGAGCGGTTGTTGGCGATGGCGATGGACCATGCGGAGAACTCCTGCCCCAGGCGGATCGGCACCGCGTCCTGCAGGTGGGTGCGCCCCGATTTCAGGATGTGGTCGAACTCGATCCCCTTGCGCGCCAGCGCGTCGGAAAGGTCGCGCAACTCGTTGTCCAGTTCCTGGGCCAGTTCCAGCGCCGCCAGCCGCATCGCGGTCGGAAAGACGTCGTTGGTGGACTGGGCCATGTTGACATGGTCGTTGGCGTTGACCCGGGCGTACTCGCCGATCGCGCCGCCGAGGATCTCGTTGGCGCGGTTGGCCAGCACCTCATTCACGTTCATGTTGTGCGACGTCCCCGCGCCGGCCTGGAACGGGTCGACCACGAACTGGTCGGCGAACTGCCCCGCGAGCGCCTCGTCGGCGGCCTTGACGATGGCCTCGCCCAGCTCCCTGGGGAGCCTGTGCGTGGTCATGTTGGCGATGGCCGCGCATTTCTTGATCCGTACCGTGGAGCGCACCAGCGCCTGGTGCGGCTTTAGGCCGGAGATGGGGAAGTTGTTGACTGCGCGCTGCGTCTGGGCGCCGTAGTAGGCGCCTTCCGGAACCTCGACGGTCCCCATGGTGTCTTTTTCCAACCGGTGTGCCATGACGAGCTCCTCGGAAAACAAGTTTCTTGGCATGCTGTCGATCAAAACACCCTGCACTGGCTTTATGCTGTCAGCCGTGCATCTCCACGTCTCTTTCTGATAGCGCGCGGAGAATCGGGCCGAGTTTTGTCTCAGCACGGCGCTATCAGTGTACCAGATCTGCCAGTGTCAGCAGCTCTTCAGTCGTTTTCATCTCGAAGACGGCGCACCCCATCGATTCTGGTAGTGCCAGATCGACGCGGTAGCGGTCCCCGACAAAGAGTGTCTCCTGTGGACGGCAGCCGATCTTTGTCAGTATGTCCTCGATGATGCGGCGATCCGGCTTGGGGATCCAGTAATCCTCGATGGTGAACACCCGGTCCAGCAGGTCGCTCACCGCTATCTGCTTCATGATCCGGCTGGAGAGGTCGCGGTTGTTGTTGGTGTAGAGGTGCAGTTGGAAGCGGGTGGCCAGAAGCTGCAGCAGCTCCCGGACGCGGTGGTCGGGCTTGAGCAGCCTTTCGGGATGGCAATCGGCGGCGAACCTTCGGTGCATCTCCGGCAGGGTTCCCCCAAGGGCCACGACGGCGCGACTGAGCGTGCCGCCGGCGCCGTCGGCGGTGCGGGTCGCCTCCAGGATGGCTTCCGCCTCCGCCGGCGCGACCCCCTTCAGGTCGGCGACGTAATGGATGGCGCTCTGGTTGACCTCCTCTCCGAGGCGGTCCTCCTGGTACAGCGTCCCGTCCAGGTCGAACACGATGGCCTTGAGGGTCAAAGCCCCATCCCCCATTTCCTCATGCAGAGAAGCTGCGGGTTTGGTACCCCCTTGGCCTGGATCAGCACCTTGAAGGTGTCGCCCATCCCCCCTTCGGGCATCATCAGCTTCTTGATGGCGAGCCGGTGCTTGAGGCTTTCCTGCTCGTCCTTGGCCTGGGCCACGAGCTTCATCAGCTCCTCCATGAGACCCACGCCCAAAAGGAAGCGGTACTGCTCGCCGTACCAGACCGCGACCAGGTTCTCCTCCTTGCCCGCCTCGATCAGCGAGCTGAAGTTGATGTGGGTAGTGATGTCCTGCTCGCCCACCAGCTGGTACGGGTCCTCGTTGGTGCTGTGCTTGTGGTAGCAGAGCAGGGTGCCGTTGCGCCGTTGGGGAGTGTAGAGCTCCTCGGAGAGGTAGCCGTAATCGATGGTGAGGACGAACCCGCGCTCCAGGGTCGTGGCGGCGCGGGCGATCCAGGCGGGCGCGGCGAGGTTGATCTCGGCACGCTGGCCCGGCATGAGCCGTACCTCGAACTTCGCCAGGTAGGCCGCGAGTTCCGGTGTGGACGGGGGGAGGAGCTTTTCGCGGAAGCCGTTGGCGTCCGCCGAGACGAAGACCTCCTTGAGGCCGTCCTCCGCCATTTCGACGAGGTGCACGGGCATGGCGTCGAACAGCTCGTTGGAGATGATGCAGCCGGTGAACCTGAGCGCGCCGTCGGAAAGCTCCTGCGGCGAGCTCCAGGCGAGGTGATCCGCGTGCTGTGCGAGCCGCGCTGCCTGGGCCTCCTGGAGGGACGGCTCCTTTTCGATCAGGCGGTAGGTGAGGGCGGCGTAGAGGCTCGGGTTCTCCTCGGCGATGGCGTCGAGGATGTCCTGCGCCAGTTGACCGCCCCCCGCGCCGGCTTCGGCGACGGTGAAGGAAGCGGGGCGCTCGAGCAGTTCCCAGAAACGGCCGATCTCACGGGAGATCAGGCGGCCGAAGGCGCTGTGCACGTTCATGCTGGTGTAGAAATCCCCCTCGGCGCCTACCTTGCGCCCCGGGGAGGTGTAGTAGCCCAGGTCGGGTTCGTAGAGAGCGCTCTCCATGAAGGAGGCGAAGGTGATGTCACCGCGGGAGCGGATGCGTTTGAGGATGATTTCTGCCAGTTGCGTCGTTGCCACTTCGTCAGCCATTAAAAGCCCTCCTGAATCTGAAGGTCTTTTTATATACGGAACGAAAATGGTTGTCAACGCAGGGTGAGAGCCGGGGGGGGGATGAATTATATATAGTGCTGACTGAGGAGGGGAGAAAACGGGATGCTGGGCTCTGGGCACTTACGCGACGACAACGTCACGCCGTCACACGAAGTGACCCCGGTGCCTCAAGCGTCCCCGCCCCCGGAGGGGGAGGGACTATCGGGGGGAGTCGTAAAGCTGAGCGGTGGCTTGCACCATCCCCGCCAGTTCCTCCCGAAGGTGGAACGGTTGCAGCAGTTCGGCGTGCGCGCCGTAGGAGAGGAGCCAGGCGAGGATCTCCATCTTGCCGCCGGCGTGGAACTTGAGCAGCAGGGTGCCGTCCGCCTGCTCCTCGATCTTCTGCGACGAGTGCCAGACGCGGTCCCTGATGGCGTGCGCGATGGACGCGGAGAATCTGATCACGACGTCCATGGGGGGCTCGGCGACGATGCCGAACGCCTCGCCGAGCGCCGAGCCGGGATGGAACCCCTCCGGTATCTCGAAGCGCTCCTTCAAGGGCTCCACGGCGCAGATCCGCTCGACGGCGAAGGTGCGCAGCGCCTCGCGCTCCTGCGCGTAGCCAAGGAGGTAGATGCCGCCCTTCTGGAACAGCAGCGTGTAGGGATCGACCCGGTAGTCGACCGGCTCGGGTCGGTTGGGTGGACGGTAGGAGATGACCACGGTCTGCTGGTAGAGCAGGGCGTTGCGGATCAGTTGCAGGTATTCGGCGTGGCGGGAGTAGTCGCGCTTGCCCTGCAACAGCGGCAGGGACACCTCGGCGATGCGCTCCATGTGGGCGGCGAGGCGCGGCGGCAGCACCGAGTTCACCTTGCGGAAGACGCTCTGCATGTCCTCAAGGAAAGGTGTCCCCTTGAGGAGGTCGAGCTGGGAGCGCAAAAGGGAAAGGGTCATCAGCTCCTGCAGGGTGAAGCTGATGGGAGGGACGTCCTTGAACCGGGTCAGGAAGCGGTACACCTTTTCGCCATCCTGCCAGTCGGAGATGAGCGGGTAGCCTGCCTCCTGGATGGCGACCAGGTCGCGGTGGATGGTGCGCTTGTTGACGCCGGTCTCCTCGGCGAGCTCGGCCACGGAAATGCCGTGACGCGCCTCGATGAGGCGAATCACGTCGTGGACCCTGCCCGCCTGGGAGTATTTGCGCGGGGGACGTCCCTTTCCGGTCACGGCTGCTCGGGCTGCTGCTCACCAGTCGTGGCTTTGGGCTTGCGGCGCCGGCGCTTGCGCTTGGCCGGTGCATCCCCGGTTGCGGCAGCCTCGCCTGTGGGCGCTGTTTCCATCGGCGCCGGCTTGGCTTCCTTCTCGGCTTTTTCCTTGCCCGAACCTGACCTGCCACCTTTGCTGCGGGATTCTCCGCGTCCTGGTTTCGCCCCGCGATCGCCTGGCTTGCCGCCCCTGCCGCCGGGCTTGTCGTCGGTGCGGCGGGGAGGCCTGGCCGTTCTCTTGTAGTCGTGGACGAACATGTCGTCCTCGGCCCATTCGGTCGGGATCTTCTGCTTGATGAAATCCTGGATCGCCTCGATGTAGAAGGCACCGTCCTCGTCGGCCAGCGAGATCGCCATCCCCTCGGCGCCGGCGCGGGCGGTGCGGCCGATGCGGTGCACGTAGTCCTCGCAGTCCTGGGGCAGGTCGTAGTTGATGACGTGCGATACCCCCTCGATGTGGATGCCGCGGGAGGCGACGTCGGTGGCGATCATGATGGGGAGTGTGCCGGCCTTGAAGTCGGCAAGGATCTTCATCCGCTTTCTCTGCTCCACGTCGCCCGAGATCACCTTGCACGGGAACTCGTTGGCGTTCAGGCGGTCCTGCAGGTATTCCGCCTCCCGCTTGGTGTTCACGAAAATCATGGTGCGTTCCATGCCCATCTTGCGCAGCAGGCCGAGCAGCAGGGGGAACTTCTCTTTTCTGGAGGCGTGGTAGAGAACCTGCTCGACGCGCTCAGCGGTCATCTGCTCCGGCGTGACCGAGACCTTTTCCGGCATGTTCATGAACTCGTAGGCAAGTTCCATGACGCGGGTGTTCAGGGTGGCCGAGAAAAGGAGGTTCTGGCGTTTTTCGTAGGGGGGGAGGCGCCTCAAGATAAAGCGCAGGTCGGCGATGAAGCCCATGTCGAACATGCGGTCGGCTTCGTCTATGACGAGGGCCTCGACATCCTTCAGCGAGTAGACCTTCTGCTTCAGGTAGTCGATGAGGCGTCCCGGGGTGCCGATGACGATGTCTGCGCCGGCTTTGAGCGCGTCGCGCTGTTTCATGTAGTCCACGCCGCCGTAGATGGCCTGGATGTTGAAGCCGGTGTACTTGCCGAGCGTCTGGGCGTCCTTTTCGATCTGGACGACAAGTTCCCGGGTGGGTGCCAGGATCAGTGCGCGGGGGTGGTGCTCGGCGCCGGTTTTCTGCTGGCTCAAAAGCCTGGTGAAGATGGAGATAAGGAAAGTGGCGGTTTTGCCGGTGCCCGTCTGGGCCTGTCCTGCCACGTCCTTGCCGGTGAGGGCCAGGGGGAGCGCCTTTTCCTGTATCGGTGTGCAGTCGGTGAAGCCGGTTTCGTCGATGCCCTTCTGGACCAGTTCCGGCAGCTGCAGCTCGGTAAATTTCATGTTTGTGTTTTCCTTTTTTGCCTTATTTCAACCGGATACAATTAGCATGTTGTGAGAAAAATGGCAATGACAGAAAGCCCGGCACGGGAGCGATGAGAAAGTCAAAGGCTTTAACGCAAAGACGCCAAGCCGCAGAGGCGCAAAGAGAAAAGCATGTGTGCCTTGGTTAGCGACTTGCTGCAGGGGGGCAAAAAAGACTTATTTGACGCAAAGCCGCAAAGGTGCGAAGAAAACCTTTACGCTTGTCTTGTCCTGTCGCCTTTCTTAACGTCTCTGCGGCTTCGCGTCTTCGCGTTGGGCCTCTGTGTTTTTTGGTGTCCGCTTTCTGCCTTCTTAGCGCCTTTGCGTCTTTGCGTTACCTACCAGCTTTTCGTTTTTGTGTTCTTTTTTTCCGTCTTTGCGGCTTTGCGTGCCACCTCTTTTTGTGTTATGTTCCCCGCGACAAAATCCCCAAGAGGTACCGATGACGCAATCCTTTATTCACATCGAATCACCCAACTACCTGAGACTTCAAGACCTTCCCACCCCGCCCGACTGGCAAAGCATTTTCGGCAACGACAACAGGCTCGCCCTGGAGATCGGCTGCGGCGTGGGCGACTTCATGCTCAAGACCGCCCTTGATCAACCCGACACCAACTTCGTCGCCATCGACTTTTACAACAAGGGGTGCGACAAGACCTGCCGCCGCATAGACCGGCATGGCGTCACCAACGTGCGCGTGGTGCGCGACGAGGCCCGCGCCTTCGTCACCGAGCGCATCCCCAAGGGGAGCCTCTCCGCGATCTACATAAACTGCCCCGATCCCTGGCCCAAGAAGCGGCATCGCAAGCGGCGTCTAGTGAACAAGGAGTTCATCGAGTTCCTCCTGGACTACATGGTCCCCGGCGCCGACTTCTTCTTCGCCACCGACTTCGACGACTACGGCATCGACGTCGCCAACGCCCTCCCCGGTATCGCGCCCCTCGAGAACCAGTTCGCCCCGGATCTCTACCGCCACGAGTTCCCCGGCTACCACCTCTCCAAGTACATGCGCAAGTTCATGGCGGAGGGAAAGCAGATCTACTTCATGCACTACAAGGTGAAGTAGCTTGGTGGTGGAAAACATAAGAGGGGGGCCGATATACCGGCCCCCCTCTTTTTTATGCCGTCAGCCTTTCACTCTCCGAACATCCGGGTCAGGTGCCCCTTGAGCGTCGCCTCGAAGTCGGACTCGCGGTCGCCGCGGTAGACGAGCGATGAGCCGATCTCCGCGGCCAGAATGGCGAAGAGGTACTTCTGCGGCAGGTTCTTGATGCGCTTGGCATACTTGGGCTCGTCCCTGAGCATCTTGGGGAGGTGCGAGAGGATCGCCTTCTTGTAGATGGGCTGCAGGCAGAGTTGCGGCCGGTTCTGGAAGAAGCGATAGATGGTCGCGTACTGCTGGTTGATCTCCCCGCTCAAGGCGTCCGAGATCTCGGTGCAAAGAAGTCCCGGTTGCTCGCGGCGCCGCCTCAGGATCAGCCGCGCCTCGTCCGCCGCGCGCTGTTCGAGTATCTCCAGGACGTCCTGCACGTAACGCTCCTTGTGCGCCATGAACTCGCTCTCGGTGAGGAGCAGGTTGGCGATGATCTCGTAGGAGGAGGAGATCACCCCGCACTTGTTGGCCGAAGCGTCGCGCATGATGATGACCCCCTTCTTCTGCAACTGCACGCGCGCTTCCGGCGTGATGAAGGAGTTGGCCCCCTCGACGATCGCCCCCGCGGAGGGGGCGCCGCTGGGCAGCAGGTAATTCTGCCAGTTGTCCTTGTCGATGGTCTCCGGCCGTCCGCCGGCCGGAATGAAGAGGTCGGTCTTCACCGTGAAGGGGAGGCCCGCGTAGACCCTGGAGAACTCGTCGGTGGAGATCCATTCCTCCCTGAGCCCCTCGGCGGTCTTGCTCACCTTTTTGTACAGTTCGCGCAGGCCGTCGCGCCTACTGCCGCTGCGGTAAAGGAGGAAGCCGCCAGGGTGCAGCGCCTGCGGGTCGAACGCGTCAAGATCCTGCTGCAGCACGATTCGCCCCAGTTCCTTGCGGTCGGCCCCTTCCGGATCGCACAGGGCGGCGGTGCCGTCCAATACCAGCTTGACCGCGACCTGCGGGGCGCGCTCCAGGAGGATGCGCATGGCGTTGCCCGCCACGTCCCCGTTTGGGCCGCCGGTGAACTTGACGCTGAAGGGATCGCGGTAGATGTCGATGCCCAGCTCCGCCATGGTGATCTCGGCGAACTTCACGACGCCGGTCGAGGTGACGCCGTACTCCTTGTGGTTGATCCCCACCTCCTTGCTGGACATGATGCCGATGCCGAGGATGTAGCCGCGCCGCTTGGAGATGCGCGCAATGTTTTCGATCATGGAATCGTGCATGTTCTCGTCCGGCCCGAGCTCGATCGGCTCGTCCTCGCGGTAGTAGTCAACCACCGACGGGGAGCGCGCCACGCCGTGATCGGTGACGAAGATGTCCAAAAAGGCGTTGGTGACCCCGTGCTGCAGCTTGTACAGGCGCCAGTTCTCCATCTGGCGCTCGCTGCCGCGCTGCAGGTCCGAGGAGTCCAGGATCAGCACCAGCTTCGAGCCCCCCTCGTAGATGTCCTTGTTCTTCAGGTGCTGGGTGTGCGCCAGCACGAAGTTCTCCCTAAAGATGGTGTTCGAGTTGGTGATGAAGTCGTCCATGTTGCGGGCGATGACGGTGCGCCAGCCGCCGCGCGCGATGTCGGAGAAGCCGATGTGGTAGCCGAACCCGAAACGGCTGAAGAAGAAGGTGACCCGGAAGGGAAGCGCCTGCGGCAGGTCCGCGGTGAAGGCCGGGCCCAGTTCGGTCAGGTAGGTCGGGTCGAGCCGGAAGGCGAAGGCCTGCTTCTCCAGCACGAAGAAGTTGGTCTTTAACGTATGGGCGATGAAGATGAGGCAGCAACGGTAGATGGCGCGGCGTACCTCGTCCAGGTAGCGGTGACCCGTGTTGTAGTCGTTCACCGCCCGCACCGTCTCCTCCCGGATCGAGGCGTAGAGCGGATGGCTCTCGGTGATGGCGGGATCGAAGCGTGCCTTGAACAGCTTCACGAGCTGCAGCGACATCTCCGGGTGCGCGTGGAAGGCGTTCTGCACGTCGTCCAGACCGAAGCGGTCCGGCTGGTTATGGGCGAGGTTGGTGTGGCAGAAGGCGATGAACGCGTTCACCAGGGAGGCTTCCTCGCCGGTCATGACGTTGTTGGTCACGAACTCACGGTAGGTGTAGCTCTTGGTCGAGACGATCTGGGTGTTGTAGAGCTCCTGCTGCAGCCTGCGGTACAGCTCTGAGCCCGGCTCCAGCACCTCGCCCGAGCGCCGGTTCACCAGGAAGGTCCCCAGGAAATAGGGGTGGATGCCGTTGGAGATGGTGAGGCAGTAGGCGCGGTTGACGCCGAGGTCTAACCGGTTGAACACCTCCATGAGCTGCAGGAGGAACTCCTTCTGGGGCGGGTTGGCGACGGCGAAATGCACCCTCGATATCTTCACGTCCGGAGTCGGCTCGACGTGCAGGTATAAACCGCCGCTCCTGCTCGATTTCTGCAGCAGTTGCAGCACCTGGGCCACGCGCAGCGGCGAGGCCACCTTCACGTAGCTCTCGTTATTGAGCCAGAGGATCTTGAGCAGGCGGTCGAACTCCTTCATGTCGAACTCGGGATAGGTCGCGCGCAGCTCCGCGGCGATCTTGCGCAGCAGCCCCTTTGGGAGTTGCACGTCCTTCCAGGCCATGATGTCGTCGTTACTCTTGCGGTCGAACTCGAAGCGCTGTATCTCCAATGCCTGGTTCATCCCGGGCATCGGCCCGTCCGAATGGGTGATCATGGCATAGGAGATCTCCCGGTCCTGGAAGTGGCGCAGCGAATCGTACAACGATCCCGGTTCGTTGACCCTGGCGAGGATCAGGCTCTTGTCCCGGTCAGCCAGGATCAGGCGCCGGTTGCTCTTTAGGGAACGCAGCTCGCGCTCCAGAAGCACCAGCGCTTCCGGCTCGTCCTGCATGGAGGTGAAGAAGTAAGAATTTATCTGCTCTCTCAGCCACTTGCGGTTTTCCGAAAGCTCATTGGCAGCGCTTCTTCTGACATTGGCCTTGCTGGTCATGCTTCATTCCCCTTTTGCTTCGATATAACTGCTCCCACACCAGTATATCAGCGACAACGCCATTTGCTTAATTGATCATGGTTGTGATTGAAAAAAAGTTTGTTTTGAGTAAACAGACGACTGCACGACCCGATGATGGTGACGTTCCTTTCGAAGATAACATCGGTGGCTGTCGCGGGAAGCTGGCACCAGCGTGGTTCGGGCGGTCGGCATAAAGGTAAGGCGTGACGATTCACTACCGCCGACAAAACCAGTTGAAACCATGCCTGCTACTGAGTATGATGCCGTGATCGATAGAACGTTCGGGATGGAGGAGCGGTGCAGAGATACTTAACCGCCGAGGTACCTGGTACCGGCGGCATCATGAAAAATACCCCCGAGGACTTCATCGTCGAGGAGATTCCCGCATACCTGCCCAACGGGCAGGGTGAGCATTGCTACGTGGCCATCGAGAAGCGCGGCATCGCGACGCTGGAAGCCGTGCGCCGCCTCGCCAAGGCGCTTGGCGTGCAGGAACGGGACATCGGCTATGCCGGCATGAAGGACGCCGTAGGCATCACCCGCCAGACCGTCTCCATCCCCCGGGTTGCACCCGACAAGGTGCGCGCGCTGGATATCCCCGGCATCAATATCCTCTCTGCCGTCTTGCACGGCAACAAGCTGAGGCTTGGGCACCTGAAGGGTAACCGTTTCGAGATCAGGGTCCGCGAGGTGGCGCCCGGTGCGTTGGCACAGGCCGAGACCGTACTTGCCGTGCTGATGTCGCGGGGGGTGCCCAACCGCTTCGGCGTGCAGCGCTACGGTGTGCAGGGGAACACCCATGTCATCGGCGCGGCCATGCTGCGTCGCGATTATAAGGCGGCCGTCGATACCTTGATCGGTGACCCCGCGCAGGTGACGGACGAGCGCTGGCGGCAGGCGATACATGTGTACCGGCAGGGGGACCTCGCCGAAAGCCTCGCCCTGTTCCCCGGGCATTTCCGCACCGAACGCGAGTTGCTTGGCCGGCTGCAGCAGCGTCCCGACGCGTACGAGAAGGCTTTCCACGCCGTGCAGCCCCGCATGAAAAGGCTGTACCTCTCCGCATTCCAGTCCTCCCTGTTCGACCTGGTCCTGGAGCGGAGGCTGGAACGTCTGGACCAGGTGGAAGAGGGGGACATCGCCTTCAAGCACGACAACGGCGCCTGTTTCCTGGTTCAGGACGTGGCAGCCGAGGCGCCGCGGGTCCAGGCCTTCGAGATTTCCCCGACCGGGCCCATGTTCGGCTGCACCATGATGGAAGCCAAAGGTGCGCAAGGAGAATTGGAAGCCGGAATACTCGCCGCCGAGGGGCTGGTCCCGGAGAGTTTCAACCTTTCCGGTGGGCTCAGGATGGAGGGTGAACGTCGCCCGCTGCGGGTGCCGCTTTCGGCGGCCTCGGTGCGCCAGGAGGGAACTGATCTGCTCTTTGATTTCTCCCTGCCGCGCGGCGCCTACGCCACCTGCGTTCTCAGCGAGGTAATGAAAGATCAATAAACCCTGTTCCCCTTAAACGGGGTGGAAGGAGTAAGTCGTGGACAAACTGCAATTACAGGCACCCGCCAAGGTGAACTACCGATTGGACGTGCTTGGCAAGAGGCCCGACGGCTATCACGAACTGCGCATGGTCATGCAGCGTGTCGGCCTGTGTGACGAGATCAGCATCGCCCTGAGTGCGACTCCCGGTATCCGCGTTACCTGCGGTAAAAAGGGAGTGCCCGACGGTCCCGGCAACATCGCCTGGCGTGCCGCCGAGGCGCTCCTGGAGCTTTCCGGGAAAAAGACCGGCATCGACATCGCCATCGACAAGCGCATCCCTGTCGCAGCGGGACTGGGCGGCGGGAGCAGCGACGCCGCCACCGTGCTCATGGGAGTGAATGAGCTCCTGGGGCTCGGGCTTACCGATGAGCGCCTCATGGAGATAGGAGTGAAGCTCGGTGCTGACGTCCCGTTCTTCATCTTCAAGAAAACCGCGTTGGCTGAAGGCATTGGCGACAAGCTCACCGCGATGGAGTCGATGCCGAGTCTGTGGGTGGTTCTGGTTAATCCAGGCATCCATGTTTCCACCGCCTGGGTCTATCAAAATTTAATATTGACAGAGAAGGGTCCCGCCACTATAATTCGCGGTTCATACAGCAACGCGGCAGAAGTTGCCGAGCTTTTATCCAACGATCTCGAACCCGTAACCTGCGGAAAGCATCCGCTGCTGAACGAGGTTAAGGATATGCTGCTTTCCGCTGGAGCCAGCGGTTCTTTGATGTCCGGCAGCGGCGCTACTGTCTTTGGTATCTTCGAAGACGAAGCAGTCGCCAAGAAAGCCGCGGCAGACATCGCGGCGGCGCGTGGGTGGTTTGCGGAAGCGGTACAGACGCTGTAAGAGAAAAACAGAATATTGGGGCGTCGCCAAGCGGTAAGGCAACGGGTTTTGATCCCGTCATTCCCAGGTTCGATCCCTGGCGCCCCAGCCAATAATAACGGGCATTTACCTTTTTAGGTAGATGCCCGTTTTTGCTTTTGTGACCTTTTTCGTGACCGTTTTTACGGGCGTTGCAGGGGCGCTGCAGCCGGCGGAGATAGTCCCCACCCACTACCTATTTTACTGGACGCATTGTCATGGCAAACGTCCATGGCTTTTCAAGGATTTCTCCGTCTTCGGAGTCTACACCAATCCCGACAGCCCGCCGGTTGCGAGGTTGATGTGTCCAGACTCATGATCTAAACCTTATCTTGCTCTTTCTCGTCCTGTTTTTCCAGACGTTGATGATATTTCTGCGTAGGCAACGCTTTCGTCCCCCCGGAGAAAGCTTTCTCAGCTCAATACAACACATCCGTCGCTCGCCGGAAGCTTTCTCTGCCCAACGCAACGTTCCGTCGCTCGCCGGAAGCGTTCTCTGCTCAACGGAACGCTTTCGTCGCTTGCCGGAAGCTTTCTCTGCGCAACGCAACGTTCCGTCGCTCGCCGGAAGCTTTCTCTGCGCAACGCAACGTTCCGTCGCTCGCCGGAAGCGTTCTCTGCTCAACGGAACGCTTTCGTCGCTTGCCGGAAGCTTTCTCTGCGCAACGCAACGTTCCGTCGCTCGTCGGAAGCTTTCTCTGTGCAACGCAACGCTTCCGTCGCTCGTCGGAAGCTTTCTCTGCGCAACGGAACGCTTTCGTCGCTCGCCGGAAGCTTTCTCTGCGCAACGCAACGTTCCGTTGCTCGCCGGAAGCTTTCTCTGCGCAACGCAACGCTTTCGTCGCTCGCCGGAAGCTTTCTCTGCGCAACGCAACGCTTCCGTCGCTCGCCGGAAGCTTTCTCTGCGCAACGGAACGCTTCCGTTGCTTGCCGGAAGCTTTCTCTGCGCAACGGAACGCTTTCGTCGCTCGCCGGAAGCTTTCTCTGCTCAACGGAACGCTTCCATTGCTCGCCGGAAGCTTTCTCTGCTCAACGCAACGCTTCCGTTGCTCGTCGGAAGCTTTCTCTGCTCAACGCAATTCTTCTGCTGCTCGCAGAAAGCTTCCTTTGCTCAACGCAACGCATCAACCGTACAGCTGAAGCATTGTTTGAATTGGCTGGGGCGTGTAAAGGATTTTGACGGAGATTGGCTGTGGTGAACGGGCTGAGGTTTGCTCTCAAAAAAGGGAGGGGCTGATCGAGGAGCGTTGGAGACAAGTAAATGCCGCCCCCGCCGCAGGGGAGGGGCGGCATTACACGATATAAATTACAGCTGATCAAGCAACTGCTTTACTTCGGGTGTGCGTTTGGCGGCCTCGCCGGCGGCGATGGCCCTCGGATCGAGGTTGCCGTAGTAGGCGCCGTTGGCATCGTCGTCGATCATCAGGGCCGCACCGTCGAGGGCGATCCCGGCAAAGAGACCGCGACTGCGCGAATAGGAAAGGATCTCGCTTTTTAGGGTCACGTCGGTGGCACCCTCGGCGCTTCTCCCCACCGGGCCGGCGGCTACGGACGCGTCTGCGCCAAGCGTGAACTTGCCCCTGAGGACGCCGTCCACGCTCTTCCTGGTTTTGAACACCAGGACCAGATCGGTCGACTGGGCGCCGATCTGCCATCCCAGACTGCCGCCAGCTATCTTCACGAAGACTGGATCGCCCCAGTTACCCTTTTCGCCGCGCACGGTGAGGACGCCGGTGCCGTACCTGCCGCCGACCACGAAGCCGACCTTGATGACTTCGGGGATGATCATGATCCCTTCGGCGTTCTTCAGCAGCATCGGGGGGATCCCCTCCTCGGGTATGGCCTTGATCGCCTTGACGACTTCGACGCAGTCCTCGATCTTTCTCGACTCCTTGCCGGCGTAGGCCGGGGGGACCGAAGTTGCCAGTAGGACAGCGGCTACGGCTGCTGCCAGAAGTTTCATCGTTTTCATTTGGTGTTGTCCTCCTTTCCAGTGATACAGGTTAAGGTTTAATCAAAGGCAAATCCCCTCTGTCTCCCCTTCACAAAGGGGGAGGACGTGGGGGCTCCTTCACAGCTGCATGGTGAATATTTTGGGCTGCACAACTGTTAAAAGCGAAAGCTTGTGCAGTGCTTCCTTGAGGTATATTTTATTCCCCAGTATCTGCTGAAGAAACAAAAAAGCCGGGGCCGAATATCTGGTGATAGTTCGGCAACCCGGCAGTCTCGGTGAGACCCTGTAGGCTTTCCGCCCCATCCTCGCGGATGGTTGAGTATTGTCGCTAGGTCTTTGTCAGCCGTGTCGGGACTGGGTGTTCAGGTACCTGCCGAAGTCGGCATCGGTTTCGCGTATGTGGTGGGTGACCCAGTTACAGAGAAACCAGAGGAGTTCGACGGAGGCCTTCGTGTCAAGCGCCTGTCTTTTCTTCAGTTGCGCAATCTTGGTCCTGAATTGTCGGTGCTCCTCTTTGTGCGGCCCAAGCTTCGGGTAGGAGGAGTTCTCCATCCAACGCTCTTCGCAGCCGAAGTGCTGCATGGAATAGTCGATGAGGATCTCCAGCACGGAAGGGTCCAACTGGTGCCCCTCCCGGAAATGGTCATAGGTTTTGTTGAGATACTGCACCAGGCTCTGGTGGTGTTGATCGATCTCTTGTATGCCGACCACATAACAGTCCTTCCATTCAATTATAGGCATACTAGTTACATCTCCTCTTCATTGATAGGACCCGGCCCTTTGCAGAAGGACCGGGTCCATTTCATTTCCGTTATTGCGGGGTGAGGACGATTTCCCCAAGGTTCTTCGCCTCACCCTGGGCCACCGGCAATGCAGCCGAGGAATAGACGGCAAACCCGTTGGCGCTTATGAAGGTCTTGTAGTTCCAGCCCGGGTCACTCGCCGGTACGAACGCTGAGAACGGTGCCTGCCATTTGCCGCTGGTATAGGCAGCAAAGATCTGGCCGGAGGCGATCGGCGTGACATCGTTGATGGTGCCGCGACGCTTGATGGAGACGGTCGCGCTGCTCCAATTCTGCAGGGTGTTGCTGACGTTGCCGATGATGGAGCCGAACTGGTCCAGCATGTTGGCCATCTGGATCATCCTGATGCCGGTCGGCTTTAGGTTGTACTCGTTGCTGTTGCCGCGCTTCACCACTGCGGTGTTCGGGTCGAAGTCGATCATGACCGCGTTGATCACCCCCGGCTTGACCTCGAGGGGGCCGAGGATCTTGAGGCCCGAGGTCTGACCGCTCGGGGTGGTCAGAGGGATCTTGGTATTCGGGTCGGTCTTCAGGGTGAGGTAGTTGACCGGAGCCTGGTTTCCGTTCGGATTCGGGTACAGGACCAGGCGGATCTGCCGGTAGGTTCCTGCCGGCAGCACGATCTCGCCCAACGCCTGCTGGACGAATTGCAGGGTCATGATATCGATGACCTTTTCCTGCGGGTTGAACTTGGCCAGGACGGGGAGGGCCGGGTCGTTGTCTGGGGCATTTTCGTGGCCGGCGGGTACGACCCTGATCTCCTTGATGGAGATGACCAGGTTCTGGTAGGCGTCACTTGGCTTGTCGGTGATGGCGAGCTTGAGGGTTCCGGTGCTGGCGCCGCCGCCACCGCCGCCGCAGCCTCCGAGGTAAACCATTGTGGCGATGATGGCGCCGATGGCGATGATGACGGATCTAAAGGCAACAGTCGTGTTTCGCATAGTGCTAACCTCCTTTCACCTGAGAAAAGATTTAGTCCTTGTGATGCTTCTTGTGCCCTTTCTTCTTGCCGTGGTCGTGGTGCTCCTTCTCGTGGTGATCCTTTTCCTTCAGGTAAACCCTCTGGCGGTTTTCTACGTAGTAGGGGCGGCCGGAATCGTAATAGATATGTACTCCGGGGGGAGCGGGGATATAGCCGTTCAGGTTGATGTTAACGCCGACGGAACCGGCCTGCGCGGTTGTGACGCCGAGCATGCAGAAAACTGCTCCTGCCGCAAAGGTGCTCAGTAACGCTCTTATGTTCATGTCAGTTCCTCCTGGTGTATCAGCCTTTTCCTGTCCAGTCATAGCGGGAGTCGGGACGGAATGGGGGCTGGATTTTGGGCAATAAAAAAGCCGGGACCGAATATCTGTTTGATATTTCGGCGACCCGGCTGTCTCGGTGAGACCCTGTAGGCTTTCCGTCCCATCCTCGCGGATGGTTTAGTATTATCGTCTATCGTATGTGGTGTCGGGAAATTTGGTGGAACGATAGCTCAAGGCTTGAACCCTGTCAAGGAAGGTTTTTAAGTTCAGGGGCCAATTCCTCTAATTGGAGGCGAATGCTAGTGTCAAAAACACTAAAGTTTCCCCAGTAGTTGCCGAAATCTAAGATCATGGAGGCGGTCGTAGCACCGTCTTGTTTTAATGATTTTGAGCTGTATCGGGAGAGGGTATGGTGAGAAGCATCCTTGAGATCGGCAACGCCAAGTACAAGATCGACAGAATCGCGCTGGGCCGGTTCAAAGACGAGGTGCGCCAGAACTGGACCAAGGTGAGTCCCGACGTGGCGGTGCCGGAAGCCGGACGCGAGCTGTCGCTGGATGAATCGCTGGATGCGGTTTTCAAGGAAGTAATGCAACTATACAACGAATACGCCAAGACCGAGAGCATCGATGTCCTGTTGCGTTTAAAGGATAAGCTGGAACAGGTCTCGCTGAGGTACAAGAGCCTCGCGCTGGCTGAAGAGGTGCTCAATATCAACAGCTGCCTCCCCTACGAACGGCGCATACCCAAGGATTCGGAGATTCGCCCCACCAAGCATTGAGCGGGGCGCGCCGCGCTGGCGATCAGAAGATCGCCACTGCCGCTTCGGGGATGCTCGCCGTCTCCTCCTCGGTAACCGAACTTTCCTTCTTCAGGCTTTCCCACTCCTGCATGAGTTTGTCCGGCTCCGAAGTCTCCCGCTTCAGTAATTCGAGCAGCCTCAATTCGGAGTCGCCGGCGAAGGCGATGAACTTCACCCCGACCATCGAGAAGAAGCAGTGCACCACGCTGACCGTGATGATGAGCGGTTCTTTTCCAGGTTCAAGGGGAAGGGTGAGCCTGCAGGACTCGTTGAGAGGCACCATCAGGCACTCATCGGCGCTGATCAGGGCGCCGCGCAGGCTGACGTTTTCCAGACGGCAACGATATTTAATCTCATGATGAACCAATTCGCCGGGGGCACTGTATTTGACCCGGTGATAACGCCGCTGTTCCATCTCGCATCCTCCTCGCACACATCTAGTGTTGTTCGGCAGGGTTCTTATCGTCAACGATCCTTACTAACTGTAGCGATTTTTGTCAACAATCGGTTGTTGCGCGGCTTTTTTGCCGCGAGGAGCGAAGTATCCGGCGCGAGGCCGGCGGAGGGCTTCCCGGCAAGGGGGGAGGGGGGGTCGCATGGAAGCTTTTCGATTGACTTCACGGGGCAACTATTGTATTAAGTAGCGTTTCCTGGGTTTTGGATGCAGGCTGCCCCGCCGTCGCGACCGGCGCACGTGCAGCCAATTTATAAAAGAAAAATCAAAGAGGGCCGGTGCATTGATGGAAAACAAGATCAGGGTGTTCAGCGGTAACTCCAATCCGGTTCTGGCAGAGAAGATCTGTGACTGCCTCAGGGTCCCCCTGGGTAAGGCGAAGGTGAGGACCTTCTCCGATGGCGAGATCATGGTCGAAATCGGCGAGAACGTGCGCGGTCGTGACATCTACGTGGTTCAGTCCACCTGCTGCCCGACCAACAACAATCTGATGGAGCTGCTCATCATGATCGATGCCCTGAAACGGGCGTCCGCGGCGACCATCACTACCGTGATCCCCTACTACGGCTACGCGCGCCAGGACCGCAAGGCTGCCCCGAGGACCCCGATCACCTCGAAACTCGTGGCCGACCTGATTACCGCGGCCGGCGCCAACCGTGTGGTGACCATCGACCTGCACGCCGGTCAGATCCAGGGCTTCTTCAACATCCCGGTGGACAACCTCTACGCCGCACCGGTGCTTTTGGCCCACCTGAAGAGCCGTTTCGCCGACGGCCTCGACAACCTGGTCATGGTTTCCCCTGACGCGGGCGGCACCGAGCGCGCCAGGGCCTTCGCCAAGAGGCTCGGCTGCACCCTCGCCGTGATCGACAAGCGCCGCACCGGTCCGAACGTCGCGGAGATCATGCACCTGATCGGTGACGTGAAAGGCAAGTCCGCCATCATCCTGGACGACATGATCGACACCGCCGGCACCCTGACCCAGGCAGCCCTGGCGTTGAAGGAGCACGGTGCCGCCAGCGTCTACGCCTGCGCCACCCACGGGGTGCTCTCCGGGCCGGCCATCGAGAGGATCAACAATTCCGTCATCGAGAAGGTGGTCATCACCGATACCGTTCCGCTGGGCGAGAAGGCGGAACAGACCGACAAGCTCAGGGTGCTTTCCGTAGCAGACCTCCTGGCCGAGGCGATCCGCCGCATCCACGAGGACGAATCCGTCAGCTCCCTTTTCGTGTAGTACTAAAATAAAAACTGTCATTGGAAGATCAAATACCAAGATTGACATCGGAGGATGTATGAGTAAGCAGGTGCTGAATGTTGAACTGAGGGAAAAAACCGGTAAGGGTATCTGCCGTCGTCTGCGCGCCGCTGGCCGCGTTCCGGCCGTCGTGTACGGCAAGGGGATCGAGCCGATCTGCATCTCGCTCGCCCTGAAGGACCTCACCGAAGCCATCGCCGGCGAAGGCGGCCGCAACCATATCCTGACCCTGCAGGGCGTGCCGGCTCTGGAAGGCGCTAACGTCATCGTGGCCGACCTGCTGCGCGACTCCCTTAAGAACCACGCACGTCACGTCGACCTGCACAAGATCAACCTCGCCGACAAGGTGAAGGTACAGGTCAAGCTGAACCTGGTCGGCACCCCGGCTGGCGTGAAAGCTGGCGGCTTCCTCGATTTCGCCATGCACACCGTCGAGGTCGAGTGCCTCCCGGTTCACATCCCGGCGCACATCAACGTCGACGTCGTCGACCTCGCCATCGGCCACTCCATCCACGTGGGCGACATCAGCGCCCCGATCGGCGCCACCATCCTGAGCGATCCGAAGGCTCCGGTGGTCAGCATCCTCGGCCGCAAGGCTGGTGCCGAGGAAGAGGCCGCCGCCTAGTTCAGGACCGTTATGGCAGCAAAACTTATCGTAGGGCTCGGCAACCCCGGGCCCAAGTACACATGGACCCGCCACAACGCGGGTTTCATGGTTTTAGACCGCTTGGCAAGCCAGTCCAACATCGCCGTCACCAGGAAGGCCTTTTCCGGTCTTGCCGGTGACGGCAACTGGGCGGGCGAGCGGGTCTATCTCCTCAAGCCGCAGACCTTCATGAACCTGTCCGGCCGCTCGGTGGCCGAGGCGCTCCGCTTCTACAAGCTGTCCCTGTCTGATCTCATCGTGATCCACGACGACCTCGATATCCCGTTCGGCAAGGTGCGACTCAAGGAAGGGGGCGGTCACGGAGGGCACAATGGTCTCCGCTCGCTGGGGCAGGAGTTGGGCTCCAACGCCTTCGCCCGGGTGCGCGTCGGCATCGGCCGGCCGCTGCACGGCGACGTGGTTAACTTCGTCCTGACCAACTTCGCCAAAGAGGAGATGAACGAGCTGCTGGAAGTACTGGATACCTCCCTGGACGCCATGGAGATGGCCATAAAGGAAGGGATGCCCAAGGCCATGAGCATCTTCAACGCGAAGTAACGACCAAAAGGAAATAGCATGGGTTTCAACTGCGGCATAGTCGGTCTCCCTAACGTGGGAAAGTCCACCATCTTCAACGCGCTCACCTCGGCCGGAGCCGAGTCCGCCAACTACCCCTTCTGCACCATCGATCCCAACGTCGGCATCGTGTCGGTGCCCGATCCGCGCATGGACAAGCTTGCGGAGATCGTGCACCCGGAACGGGTCCTTCCCACCACCGTCGAGTTCCTCGACATCGCCGGCCTGGTCAAGGGGGCGAGCCAAGGTGAGGGGCTAGGCAACAAGTTCCTCGGGCACATCCGCTCCGTGGACGCGATCCTGCACGTGGTGCGCTGCTTCGAGAACGAGAACGTTGTGCACGTAAGCGGCAGCGTCTCGCCGGTGCGCGACATCGAGGTGATCCAGACCGAACTGGCGCTGGCCGACCTGGACACGGTCGAGAAGCGCATCCTGCGTACCGAGAAACAGGCGAGAAGCGGCGACAAGAAGGCCAAGGAAGACGTGGAGTTCTGCCAGAAGGTGAAAACGACCCTGGAAAAGGGGCTCTCGCCGCGCGACCTGCCTGAGAACGAGGACGAGAGACTGATCCTGCGCGACATGCACCTGATGACCGCGAAACCGGTGCTCTACGTCGCCAACGTGGCCGAGGACGACCTCGAGGGGAAACACCCCTACATCGAGGAGGTGCGCCAGTTCGCCGCCAAGGAAGGCAACGGCGTGGTCACCATCTGCGGTTCCATCGAGGCGGAGATCTCCGAGCTGGAGGGGGAGGAGAAGCAGGCTTTCCTCGAGGAGATGGGGCTTGTCGAGTCCGGTCTGGACCGCCTGATCCGCTCCGGCTATGAACTGCTCGGGCTCATCACCTACTTCACCGCGGGGGTCAAGGAAGTGCGTGCCTGGACCATCACCAAGGGGACCAAGGCTCCCGGCGCCGCCGGCGTGATTCACTCCGACTTCGAGAAAGGGTTCATCCGCGCCGAGGTCATCTCCTACAACGACTACATCGCCTCCGGCGGCGAGTCGGGCGCCAAGGAGAAGGGCCTGATGCGCCTGGAAGGGAAGGAATACGTGGTGCAGGACGGCGACGTCATGCACTTCAGGTTCAACGTATAGTTGCCGGGTGGGAGGGCGAATGATTATTCGCTCCTACAAAGGCTGCGGTATCCACTGTTACAGAGCATCTTTCCACTGTAGGGGCGAATAAATATTCGCCCTCCTCTGGATCTTTTGCTTGTCAAATTTTCATAAGTGTAGTAAGAAGTAACGTTCACCAGAGCGGCCTACAGGCCGTATCTCCTTGCTCCGGGTTGGACCGGGGCTAAATTAACCGTGAGGAGGCTTAACAATGAGCAGGATGTACGAGACGATTTACATCGTCCAGCCGGACCTCGGTGACGAAGAGATCAAAGCTCTTTCCACCAAGGTGCAGGACGTAATCGCCAGCATGAACGGCGATTTCAAGAGACTTGAGGACTGGGGCACCAGGAAACTGGCTTACCCGATCAACAAGAACCCCCGTGGCCGTTACTTTTACCTCCGTTTCGACGCAGATGCCCCGCTGATCGCAGAGCTGGAGCGTCGTCTGCGCCTTGACGACAAGGTGATCAGGTACCAGAGCGTGAAGCTCGAGCAGGAAGTGGTTGCACCGGCAGCCGCTCCGGCCAAAAGTGCCGAGGAAGGGACTGAGGAAGTGGCCGCGGCTGCTACCGAGGCTCCGGCCGAAACGACTACTACGGTGGAGGAATAAAAGATGGCAGACGAAAGAGCACCCCAGAGAACCAGCAGCGGGCCGAGGAAGAAGCGTCCGTTCCAGCGTCGTAAAGTCTGCCGTTTCTGCGCAGACAAGCAGGTAACCATCGACTACAAAGATCCCCGTACCCTCCGTTACTTCGTTTCGGAGCGCGGCAAGATCATCCCGCGCCGTATTTCCGGCAACTGCTCCAAGCACCAGAGGGAAATCACCGAGGCGATCAAGCGCGCCAGGAACATCGCGCTGCTCCCGATCGCCGGCAGCCACGCAACCGCCTAGGTGCCGCTGACGGTGAATCCGTTGCAGGGGAAGATTCTAGATGTGATCAAGGGGAGCGTCACCACGGTGACGCTCTTCCTTGCTTTCGTCTACCTCCCCGTGGTCGGTACCATTCCCGGTCTGTTCGCCTCGGCTCCGGCCGCGTTCTACGCGGTCAAGCGGGGGAGGGGGACGGGGGTGGCGGTGGTTCTTGCCAGTTGCGCCATTCTTCTCGGCGTCGGTGATCCCGCCGCGACGGCCATCTATTTATTACAGGCCGGCGTACTGTCGCTGGCGCTTCCCGAGTTCCTGCTCAGGAACAAGGGGGGAGCCCGATCCGTCATCTACTCGGTGGCGGTGACCATCGCCGTTCTTTTGGTCGCGGCGGTAGTGTACGGCATGGCAACCGGGGCCGACCTGCACGCCAAGATCAGCAAGGGCGTGCAGACGAGCATCAACCAGACCTCGCAGATCTACCAGAAGGCGGGTGTCAAGGGTGACGAGCTCAAGGCGCTGCAGGACTCGATGCACCAGGCCGGACAGCTGGTGATCACCATTTATCCCGCACTGGTCACCGTGGCCTACGGGATGATCGCCTGCATGAACCTGATGCTTCTCGCCGGCATAGCGGCGCGGCTGCGCATGCCGCTCTACGTCGGGGATTTCAGGAAGTACAAGAACCCGGAGCCGCTGATCTGGCTGTTGATCGTGGCGGGTTTCGGCACGCTGGTGCCGGAAACCGTGGTGCACCTCGCTTTCCTGAACGTGCTGATCGTCCTCGGCGCCGTCTACTCGGCGCAAGGGTTCGCGATCATCAGCTTTTTCTTCAGAAAGCTCCAGGTTCCCGTCTTTATCAGACTTTTGGCAACCCTGCTCCTGATCTTCCAGCCCATGATGGTGCTGGCGGTGGCGGCGCTGGGCGTATTTGATCTCTGGGCGGACTTCAGGTCCCCCAATAAACAGGAAAACCTGTAACTAACCAGGCTAGGAGGCAACACATGAAGGTCATTCTCAAAGAAAACGTAGAGCATCTCGGCAACATCGGCGACATCGTGAAAGTAGCACCGGGCTACGCCAGGAACTACCTGCTCCCGAAAGGCTTCGCCATCGAGGCCACCGAGAAGAACGCCAAGGCCCTCGAGCACGCCAAGCGTCACCTCGAGTACAAGAAAAACAAGGTTCTCGAAGCTGCCAAACTGATCGCAGCCAAGATCGAGGGGATCACCCTTTCCATCGCTCACCAGGCTGGTGCTGACGACAAGCTCTTCGGCGCTGTCACCAACATGGAACTTGCCGAGCAGCTCAAAGCCGCCGGCGTGGAAGTCGACCGCAAGCGCGTCGTGCTCGCCGAGCCGATCAAGCACCTGGGCGAGTTCACCGCTGCCGTGAAGCTCCACCCGGAAGTGGTTGCTACCCTGAAAGTCGTGGTCACCAAGGCCTAAGCCTTGCTGCAAAACCGGCAGTTTTTGTAATAATGAAGGGCCGCCTCCCCAGGGAGTGCGGCCCTTTTATATTTGGCGAGGAGATCGCCGGGGGGAGCCATGAATATCGAGAAGCACCACAAGCAGGAGATCGCCACGCGGCAGGTGGAGACGGCGCTCTTGCTGTACTTCGCGCAGAAGGATCTTTTCAGCGTCATCACGCTGGCCGGGGCCGCCGAAGAGATCTTCGGACAACTGCTGCGGCTGCGTGAGCCCGGCGAGAAACAGAGCCCCTTCAGGTCGGTCCTGGAACTGTTACGGCCGGCCAAGACGCGGGCGAGGGAAGAGCTGGCGGCGGCGCACGAGACGGACCTGTACGTGCACATGGACGTGAGACATGAGGCCGAGTTCCTGCTGGGGCGGGCGATAGACGACTACTTCGCGCTCACGGGCGAGTTGAGCGGCAACATGCGGAAGTTCAACGAGGAGGTCAGGAGCAGGAGAGGGTAAACGCAGCGGTCGCAGCGTTGGGAGGTAAACGGGTTACGGGGATTTGACCAGGTGCAGGTCAGTCAGCTCCGAGGAGGCAACTTCCCCCACCCCCTAACCCCCTCCCGCAAGGGGGAGGGGGGCATAGGCAGCAGAAAAGTTACTTCTTGAACTTGGCGTCCTGGACCAGGACGTTATAGCGATAGCCGGAACCGAAGTCGAGGTTGTTGTAAAGGGTGCCGGAAACGGTCACCACGTCACCTTCCTTCGGCAGGTCTTTCGAAGTGATCACCAGATCGTCGGTCTTCTTGGCGCTCGACCCTGTGCCGTCCACGAGGTGGATCCAGTTCCTCTTCATGATCTTCTGCGACACCCTCACCACGCGGCCACGAACCACCACCGGTTTTTTCTCAAGCTTCTTGCTCTTGGCGTAGATCTCGGCGATGGTGTAGGCGTTGGGACCCTTGGCCTTTGTCACTTTCTGGTTCTTCGCCAACGGCAGCGGGGCAGCCGCGGAGGACGATGCGGGTGCCGGTGTCGCTGCAGCCGCTGCCGGAGCGGACGCCGATGCCGACTTGGCGGCGGGAGCGCCTTTCTGCGCCGCCGGGACTCCCTGGTGTACCGCCTTGATGGCGGCCGGGCTCATCTCGATCTTATCGGCGTTGGCGAGGCCGCCCGAGAAGATGACCCGGTCGAACTTGCGGTTTAGCCCCTTGCTCGTGAAGTTCTTCATCTCGAAGCCGGGCATGAGCGATAACTGCTGCCCCACCTTCACCTTCATGAGCGGGATAGCAACCCATACCTTTTCCGGCCCGTTCTGCAGGTTCACGTAGGTATACCCGCCGCCGTCCATGGTCTCCAGCACCTTGCCCGAAAGCTGTATTTCTTTGGGCTTGGTATCCGCTGCACCCACCTGCTGTGCGGTCAGTACGGCGAAGACGATCAACAGAGAGAAAAGCTTTACAAGATGTTTCATTTATTGACTCCTTGAAGGGATCCTTTTTGCTCCCGGCAGACTACTTTTTTCCCGCCCGATTGACAAGGTTTTTCTAGAACCAGCTCGCCGTTGCCGCGTGCAGCCTCCTTCAAACTCTTCAACGCAAAGGCACCGGGGTGTTAAGACGCAAAGGTAAAGCGCGAAGGATGCGAAAGGCGTCGGGACTTGTAAAAAGTGCCTGTTTTCTTTGCGCCTCGGCGGCTCCGGGTCCTTGCGTTGAGTCTTTTCTCTGTGCTCCACATGCGCGGACAGGGTTGCACCAGCAGATTATCTGGTTATATTTGTGTGGTCACATTAAAAGCTGCTTGAGGATCGTCCGCGACAGCTGGTCCCGCAGGGGCGGATGCAACAGCGGCGCGGCGCTACGTGGTGCGACCGATCCAATGGGCGGGCGCGAAAGGGGGCACACATGAACAAGAAAGTTGGCGTGCTGCTTGTGCATGGCATGGGGACTCTGGCCGATGATTTCGCTCACGACATGGTCTACGAGTTGCGTGAGCGGATCTCGGGGCGCGGATTGAACCGGGATGAGATCGCCTGGCAGGGAGTCTACTGGGCGCCGCTACTGTCGGCCAGGGAGCACCAGATCTGGGTCGACCTGGCGGCGAACAACGACCTCAACTGGGCCAAGCTGCGCAAGTTCTTCCTGAACGCCTTCGGCACCATGAGTTCATACCACGCCTCCGGCAACCGTCCCGACAGCCTGTATCACAGGATCCACGGCGTGGTGCACCAGGGCCTGCAGCAACTGCGGGCCAAACTGGGCGACCAGGACAAGCCGCTCATCGTCGTCGCGCATTCTGTCGGTTCGGTCTTCATGTCCAATTACATTTGGGACCGGCAGAAAGGGTACGAGCAGGAGCGCTACGGGAGCACGCCCTTTGAGCGCATGGAAACGCTGACCGGCCTCGTCACGCTGGGGAGCAATATCCCGTTGTTCTGCGTGGACAAGGAGAACCTGGCCTGCATCGAGTTTCCCCCTCCGTCCCTGACCGAGCCGCTTCGTAAAAAGGCGAAGTGGCTGAACCTCTACGATTCCGACGACGTGTTGGGCTGGCCCCTGAAACCCCTTAGCACGAGCTATTCAGCAACCGTGTCCGAGGATATCGAGGTGAGTGTCGGCAACATCCTTACCTCCTGGAATCCGGCCAACCACTCAGCCTATTGGAGCGATGAGAACGTGATCAAGCCCATGGTCTACCTCTTGAGCACCATCCTGGAGGCGACCCACGCACCGCCTACCGTGACCTCGGAGGCGCAGGCGGTTCCGATTGGCCAGTGAAAGCAAGAAGCAAATCCCCCCTGTCCCCCCTTCGCAAAAGGGGACGCTTGAGCTGGTGCGGCGCTTCGTGGCGAACATATCTCGGCTCCAAAATCTGCACAGAACCTACTCCGGGATCATAAAAAAAAGGCGCTCGCTTGAGCGCCTTTATCTTTCTACCGTTTTTTTAAGAAGCCTTACACGATCTTCTGCATGCCCTTCATGGCGGCGCGCAGTTCCGCGCCCACTTCCTCGACCAGGTGATTGCGGATCTCGGCGTTGACGGCGACCAGCAGCTGGTTGTCCACGCTGTTGTCCTTGATGTCGAGACCTTTACCGATCACGTCGGTGCCGACCTTGCTCATGAAGTCACCCAAAAGGGGAACGCAGGCATGGGAGAAGAGATAGCAGCCGTACTCGGCGGTGTCCGAGATGACGCGGTTCATTTCGTACAGCTTCTTCCTGGCGATGGTGTTGGCGATGAGCGGGGTCTCGTGCAACGACTCGTAGTAGGCGCTCTCCGGCTCGATGCCGGTCTGGACCATGGTTTCGAAGGCGAGCTCGACGCCGGCCTTAACCATGGCGACCATGAGGATCGCCTTGTCGAAGTATTCCTGCTCGGAGATCTCGCCGGCCGCCTCGGTCTTCTCGAATGCGGTCTGGCCGGTCTGCTCGCGCCAGGTGAGGAGTTTCACGTCGTCGTTGGCCCAGTCTTCCATCATGGTGCGGGAAAATTCGCCGCTCATGATGTCGTCCATGTGCTTTTGGAACAGTGGACGCATGATGTCCTTCAGTTCAGCGGCCAGTTTGAAAGCGACCAGCTTGGCCGGGTTGGAGAGGCGATCCATCATGTTGGTGATGCCGCCGTGCTTGAGGGCCTCGGTGATGGTCTCCCAGCCGTACTGGATCAGCTTCACCGCGTACGGCGCGGCGATGCCGTTTTGGGTCATCTTGTCGAAGCAGAGGAGCGCGCCCGCCTGCAGCATGCCGCAGAGGATGGTCTGCTCGCCCATGAGGTCGGATTTAACCTCGGCGACGAAGGAGGACTCGAGCACGCCGGCGCGGTCGCCCCCCTGTGCGGAGGCAATGGCCTTGGCGATCTCAAGGCCGTCGCCGTTGGGATCGTTCTCGCCGTGGACGGCGATGAGGGTCGGCACGCCGAAGCCGCGCTTGTACTCGGCGCGCACCTCGGAACCCGGGCACTTCGGGGCGATCATGATGACGGTCAGGTCCTTGCGGATCTGGGTCCCTTCTTCCACGATATTGAAGCCGTGGGCGTAGCTGAACACGGCGCCCTGCTTCATGAACGGGATAACGGTTGCTACCACGTTGCTGTGCTGCTTGTCCGGGGCGAGGTTCATGACGATGTCGGCGGTGGGGAGCAGTTCCTCGTAGGAGCCGACCTTGAAGCCGTTGTCCACCGCGTTCTGGTAGGACTGGCGCTTCTGCTCGATGGCCTCTTTGCGGAGGGTGTAGGATACGTCGAGCCCGCTGTCGCGCATGTTGAGGCCCTGGTTGAGGCCCTGTGCGCCGCAGCCCACGATGACGATCTTCTTGCCTTTGACGTACTCGCAGCCGTTGGCGAACTCGGAAGCGTCCATGAAGCGGCAGGTGCCCAGTTCCTGGAGCTGGCGACGCAGCGGCAGGGTGTTGAAGTAGTTCTGTCCCATCTTTCCCTCCTGAATATATAGTGTGATGTGGTTCTAGCGGGTGGTGGTGTGAAAGCGTGGTGAATGTATACCAAATTTCACATTGCGTAAATTGATTTGTTGTGCATATTGTATTGCGCGTAACGCAATATAGTTTGGCGGTGGCCATTAAAAAAGCGACCCAGGGGTTTTTCCGGGGTGTGCGCGGCGTGGTAAAGGGGGGGCGAATGATTATTCGCCCCTACCGGGGTGTGAAAAGGTGGCGTAGGGGTGAATAGATATTCGCCCAACTCCGCTGCCGTGCGGCTTATTGTGCCACATGTGTATGAATTCGGAGTGTCGGGGGGCTACTCACATGGATCTGCGGGAGCTGGAAATATTTCTCACGGTGGCGGAACTGAAACATTTCGGACGGGCGAGTCAGGCGTGCAACCTGAGCCCTTCCGCCCTGACCCGCACCATCCAGCGCATGGAAGAGGAACTGGAACAGCCGCTTTTCCTGCGCGACAACCGGACGGTGACCCTGTCGCCGGCGGGTGAACGGGTGAAGGCGTACGCGCGCCTTTGCCTCAACGAATGGCAGGGCCTGCGCTCTTCTATGAAAAACGAGCAGACCGTGGCCGGATCCCTATCTATATATGCATCGATCACGGCGGTCTACAGCCTTCTTCCTGAACTGCTGGAGTCGTACCGCCAAAAGTACCCCGAGGTCCAGTTGGAACTGAGGACGGGCGCGGCGGAGCAGGCGGTGGCGCAGGTGCAAAGCGGAGAGATCGATTTGGCGGTGGCGGCGTTCCCGGACGGGCCGCGCTCCAACATCCAGTTCCTTCCCATCGTGACCATCCCGCTTATCTTCATAGCGCCCAGACATTCGGGCGCTGTCGAGGTTCCGGCCAAGGGGGAGCGCCTGGATCTGTCCCGCGCGCCGCTGGTGCTGCCGCAGACCGGGCTTTCGCGCAGGCGCCTGGACCAGTGGCTCAAAGAGCACCGCATCACCCCCAACATCACCTCGGAGGTTTCCGGCAACGAGGCGATCATCGCCATGGTGCGACTCGGGTGCGGCGTCGGGATCGTGCCGCAATTGGTCCTGGAACGGAGTCCCTTTCGGGACGATGTGGTCGTCGTGGAGAACGCCCCGGTCTTGAAGCCCTACGAGGTCGGTCTTTGCACCAGCAAGAGGAACCTGCAGCGGCCCAGCGTGAAGGCCTTCTGGCAACTGGCTGAGGAACGGTCGGCTGTGACTTAGCTGGCGGCGAATGGGAACAATGGAAGAATGGGAAGGCAAACAAAGTCTGAAGGGTTGATTTGCAGTATCCCTTTTGTCAGCTTTTATCCCTGTTAGAGTGATTTGCTTTGCGCCTTTGCGCCTTTGCGTGAGCGGTTTTCGCCTTGCCTTCATTTCTCCCCTGTGCTATATAAGTTTGCTGTTTAAAATTCGCACGCCATTGCAGTCTTTGCCGGCGGTGCCCGCTCGCGGGTTCCGGTATCGATGGATGGCGGAGGGAAAACCAAAAGGAGAAGCAAAAATGTCGAACATCACCATGAAAGAACTGCTGGAAGCCGGCGTCCACTTCGGACACCAGACCAAGAGATGGAACCCGAAAATGAAGCCGTACATCTTCGGCGCTCGTAACGGGATCTACATCATCGACCTGCAGAAGACCGTAAGGCTCTTCAAAAATGCCTACAGCTTCGTCACCGACGCGGCCCAGTCCGGCGAGACCATCCTCTTTGTCGGCACCAAGAAGCAGGCTCAGGATTCCGTGGCCGAAGAGGCACAGCGTTGCGGGCAGTTCTTCGTCAACGACCGTTGGCTGGGCGGCATGCTCACCAACTTCTCTACCGTGAAGCAGAGCATCGACCGCCTCAAGCGTCTCGACGCCATGATCGCTGACGGCACCATCGAGGCTTACACCAAGAAAGAGCAGTTGAAGCTTGCCAAAGAGCGCGAGAAGCTCGAGAAGACCCTGGGCGGCATCAAGGGCATGGGCAAGGTTCCGGGCGTGCTGTTCGTGGTGGACCCGAAGAACGAAGAGATCGCCGTCAGCGAAGCCAAGAAGCTCGGCATCCCGGTCGTCGCCATCGTCGACACCAACTGCGATCCGGACGACATCAACTACGTCATCCCGGGCAACGACGACGCCATCCGCGCCATCCGCCTCTTGACCAGCAAGATGGCTGACGCGGTTCTCGAGGGTGCTCAGGCTCGCAACGCCCGTCTCCAGACCGGCGCCGAGGAGGAGTTCTCCACCGAGGGCGAGGAAGTGGCTGAAGAGGTTACCGCAGAGGCCTAATCGCCTCCCTATCCGCGGCAACCGCAACACCTTTCAATAACACAATGACTAAGAAACCCGCGCCCCAGGGCGCGGGTGACTGTGGAGGATAACGTGAGCATTACAGCTGCACAGGTAAACGAACTCAGGAAAGTAACCGGCGCCGGCCTCATGGACTGCAAGAAGGCCCTGACCGAAACGGGCGGCGATCACGAGAAGGCGATCGACTACCTGCGTACCAAGGGTCTGGCTGCCGCCTCCAAGAAGGCTGGCCGCGCCGCCACCGAGGGCCTGGTCGGCTCCTACATCCACGCCGGCGGCAAGATCGGCGTCCTGGTCGAGGTCAACTGCGAGACCGACTTCGTCGCCAAGAACGAGAACTTCCAGGCTTTCGTGAAGGACATCGCGATGCACATCGCTGCAGCCTCCCCGCTGTACGTCCGCCGCGAGGAAGTACCCGCGGAGTTGATCGAGCGTGAGAAGGCGATCTACCGCGAGAAAGCCAAGGAGAGCGGCAAGCCGGCGGCCATCATCGAGAAGATCCTCGACGGCCAAATCAATAAGTTCTTCGGCGACATCTGCCTCCTCGAGCAGGCCTACGTTAAGGACCCGGACAAGACCATCCAGACCTTCCTCAACGAGACCATCGCGTCCATCGGCGAGAACATGACCATCCGTCGCTTCGCCAAGTTCGTGCTGGGCGAAGGGCTCGCCAAGAAGGAGAGCGATTTCGCGGCTGAGGTCGCCGCGGCGGCCGGCGTGTAACACGTTCCAAACGGAGCCGGCCATGAAAATGGGCGGCTCTTTTTTTATCTGCAGCAAGGCAAAAGGCGCTGCGCGGGAGGTTCTCGCCCCGGCGGGCGCACCGCACGCGGTACATCGCTGCGGAACCTGTTCTGCGTAAAGGCTTTTTGCCGTCAAGAAAAGGCAAGGTGACTACGATGGCAGAACCGTATTACAAAAGAGTACTTCTCAAGCTTTCCGGCGAGGCCCTGGGTGGCGAGCAGGGGTACGGCATCGACCCCAACACCATCACCGCGATCGCCCGCGAGGTGAAGCAGGTGGTGGAACTCGGCGTCGAGCTGTGCCTCGTTATCGGCGGCGGCAACATCTTCCGCGGCGTCGCCGCCTCCTCCAAGGGGATGGACCGCGCCAGCGCCGATTACATGGGGATGCTGGCCACCATGATCAACTCCCTCGCCATGCAGGACGCCCTGGAGAAGGTCGGCGTCGACACCCGCGTGCAGTCCGCCATCGGCATGGCCGAGGTCGCCGAGCCCTACATCCGCCGGCGCGCCATCAGGCACCTCGAGAAGGGGAGGGTGGTCATCTTCGGTGCCGGCACCGGCAATCCCTACTTCACCACCGACACCGCCGCGAGCCTCAGGGCCATGGAGATCGGTGCCGACGTGATCCTCAAGGGGACCAAGGTGGACGGCGTCTACTCCGCCGACCCCAACAAGGACAAGAACGCCACCAAGTACGACACGCTCAGCTACCTCGAGGTTCTGAGGAAGGGGCTCCAGGTCATGGACGCCACCGCGATCTCGCTGTGCATGGACAACAGCCTTCCGATTATCGTGTTCGACGTGACGACTGACGGCAATGTCGTGCGGGTCGTCAACGGCGAGCCGATCGGCACCCTCGTCAAAGAAGGAGAATAGCATGATCAAGGATGTCATCGCCGATATGAACGTCCACATGGACAAGACCATAGACTCGCTCAGGAAGGACTACCAGAAGGTCCGCACCGGTCGCGCCAGCACCGCGCTTCTGGACGAGATCAAGGTTGATTCTTACGGCACCCTTTCGCCGTTGAACCAGGTGGCCTCCCTCGCGGTTCCCGAGGCGCGCACCATCACCATCCAGCCCTGGGACAGCAAGATGATCGGTCCCATCGAGAAGGCGATCATGAATGCCAACCTCGGCCTCACCCCGGCCAACGACGGCAAGCTGATCCGCCTGGTTCTCCCCCCCCTCACCGAGGAGCGCAGGAAGGACATCGCCAAGCAGCTGAAGCGCGACGCCGAGGAGGCCAAGGTTGCCTTGAGGAACATCCGCCGCGACGCGATCGACAAGCTGAAGAAGCTCGAGAAGGACAAGCAGATCTCCGAGGACGAGCTGAAGCGCGCCGAGAAGGACGTGCAGGACGCCACCAACAAATACGTCGCCAAGTGCGACGAGGTGCTGGCCCACAAGGAAAAAGAGGTAATGGAGGTCTGACGGACCGACAGATCAGGGGGGAGCCTGGCTCCCCCTTGATCGTCTTCCGTCCGTCCGCCACCGCTCCCTCAAGTAAACCCCCCGATCCAAAGGGGATTTTTTGTTTTCAGGATGCTCATGGACCACAGCTTAGACCCCAAGAAACTCCCGAAGCACCTCGCCGTAATCATGGACGGTAACGGCCGCTGGGCCAAGCAGCGCATGCTGCGCAGGATCGTTGGGCATCAAAAGGGTGTTGAGACCGTTCGGGTCATCGTCGAGGAGTGTTCGCGCCTGGGCATCGGCTACCTGACCCTGTTCGCCTTCTCCGCGGAGAACTGGCTGCGCCCCAAAACCGAAGTGAAGGCACTCATGACGCTGTTGAAGCAGTACATCCGCAGCGAAACCGCGCGCATGATGCAGAACAACATCCGCTTCAACGTGATCGGCAACCGCACCGACCTCCCCGAGGACGTGAACCGGGAGATCCAGTCCACCATCGACAAGACTTCTGGCAACAACGGCATGCTGCTCACCCTGGCGCTCTCCTACGGCAGCCGCCAGGAGATCGTGGCGGCCGCGAAGAGGCTCGCATGCGAGGTGGCGGCGGGGAGACTCGACCCGGAGCGGATCGACGAGGGCGCCTTCACCGGTTCGCTCTTCACCGCCGGGATTCCGGACCCGGACCTCCTGATAAGGACCAGCGGGGAGATGCGCATCAGCAACTTCCTCCTCTGGCAGCTCGCCTACGCTGAACTTTACTTCACCGAGGTGAACTGGCCCGATTTCGACAAACACGAGCTGGCGCGGGCCTTCCGCGACTACCAGTCCAGAGAGCGCAGGTTCGGCATGACCAGTGAACAGCTGGTAGCGACGCCGTCCTAGACCATTTCCGGGGCTCGCCCCGAAGGAGTCCGCCATCAAACGACTAGCCACCGCAGCGGTCCTGCTGCCCCTCGTGATTGTTTTCATCCTGAAGGCGTCGGTATTCCAGTTTTCCTTGCTGGTGTTCCTGTTCGCCCTCCTGGGGTTGGACGAGTTCTACCGCATGGCCCTGCCGCAACGCCGCGGCGAGGGGAGGGTTGCCACCGTCGCCGGAGCCTGCGCCGTGTTTGCCGTTTTCTCCGCGAACCCCGTGCTGCCGCTGTTCACCCTCACCACCCTGGTGCTCGGCTTCACCCTGGTCGCCCTGTTCCGGCTCAAGGACATCAAGCAGGCCGCCCCCGACGTCGCCCTGGTGCTGATGGGCTTTCTCTACGTGCCGCTTCTGCTGGCGCACCTGGTGCTGGTCCGGGCGCTCCCCAACGGGGTCTCCTGGCTCTTTCTGATCATGGTGATCGTCATGGCTGGGGACAGCGCCGCCTACTACGTCGGCTCCACGCTCGGCAAGCACCGCCTCTATCCGGCGGTGAGCCCAAAGAAGAGCATCGAGGGTGCGCTGGGCGGGCTCTCGGGCAGCGTCATCGGCGCGGTGATCGCCAAGTTCACCTTCTTCCCGGAGCTCTCCATCGGCGACTGCTTTGCCGCCGCGCTCCTCCTGGGTGTGCTGGGGCAACTGGGCGACCTGTTCGAATCGCTCATCAAGAGAAGCTGCGGCGTGAAGGACTCCGGTTCCATCATCCCCGGTCACGGCGGCGTTCTGGACCGGCTCGATTCCATTTTGTTCGCGGCGCCGGCGGCTTACTACTACGCCTTTTTCCTGTTTTAAATACGGGCGCCGCGCCCGCCGTTGCCAATGGCTGAGGTGGAACAGCCAACTCGACAAAAAAATCCGCTAGTTAGCCTGCCGCGCCACTTGACTTGAGACATCTGCGAGGGAAAATGAAAAATCTTACCATTTTGGGCTCGACAGGATCGATTGGGGCAAGCACCCTGGAGGTCGTCGCCGCGCACCCGGACAAGTTCCGCGTGGTGGCGCTCACCGCGGGATCCAACCTTGAACTTCTGAAACAGCAGATCGAAACCTTCAAGCCCGACCTCGTCTCGGTGCTGTGCGCCGACAAGGCCAAGGCGCTGAGCCGCTCCCTGAGCGGTAAAAAACCCCAGATCATGCACGGCGTGGAAGGGCTGATCGCGGCCGCCACCGCCGCCGACACCACCATGGTGGTCGCGGCCATTGTCGGCGCCGCAGGTCTCGTCCCGACCGCGGCGGCCATCATGGCCGGCAAAGACGTGGCGCTTGCCAACAAGGAGACCCTGGTCACGGCCGGTCACCTGATCATGAGGATGGTGCGGGAGAAGGGCGTGCGCCTGTACCCGGTCGATTCCGAGCACTGCGCCGTGTTCCAGTCCATGGCCGGCCACCGCACCGAGGATATTGCCCGGGTCATCCTCACCGCATCCGGAGGGCCCTTCCTCAACTGGGGCAAGGAGAAGCTTGCCGGCGCCACCGTGGCCGACGCGCTGAACCACCCGAACTGGAGCATGGGTAAAAAGATCACCGTTGACTCCGCCAGCATGATGAACAAGGGGCTCGAGGTGATCGAGGCGCGCTGGCTCTTCGACATCCCGGTGGAGCGGATCGCGGTCAACATCCACCCCCAGAGCATCGTGCACTCCATGGTCGAGTACATCGACGGCAGCGTCATGGCGCAGCTGGGCGTACCCGACATGAAGGGGCCGATCGCCTACGCGCTCACCTATCCCGGGCGCGTCGCCTCCGGGGTGAAACCGCTCGATCTTACCGCGCTGTCGGGGCTCACCTTCCTGAAACCCGACACCGACCGTTTCCCGGCGTTGAAGCTCGCCTACGACGCGGTAGGGGCCGGGGAGAGCATGCCGGCCGTGATGAACGCCGCCAACGAGATCGCGGTGGAGAGCTTTCTCTCCGGCAGGATCGGCTTCATGGCGATCTCCGAAACCATCGCCAAGGTGATGGACCTGCACACCCCGCGCTCCCTGCACTCCATCGAAGAGGTGCTGGAAGCCGACCGTTGGGGGAGAAGGACCGCGAGGGAAGTCCTCGGCTGCACCAATTAATCCTTTACCGCCTCGTCCGTCGCCTTGTGCCGCCGGTCCGGGGCGCCGGGGTGTACCCGACCACACCGACAGAGGGACCATATGAGCATAATCTGGGCCATCATCGCCCTCGGGGCGCTGATCTTCATACATGAGCTGGGGCACTTCCTGTTCGCCAAGACCTTCAAGGTAGGGGTGGAGAAATTCTCCCTGGGCTTTGGCCCCAAGCTGCTCAGCAAGCAAGTGGGCGAGACCGAGTACCTGCTCTCTGCGCTCCCCCTGGGCGGCTACGTCAAGATGGTGGGGGAGGGGGAGGATGTCGAGGTCTCCGAGGAGGACCGCAAGCGCTCCTTCGCCGACAAACCGGTGCTGCAGCGCATCGTCATCGTCGCGGCCGGTCCGATCTTCAACCTCCTGTTCGCCTACATCATCTTCATCGTCATCTACATGTTCCTCGGCGTTCCCGCCGTCACCACCAAGGTGGGCGAGGTGCTTCCGGACAAGCCGGCGGCCCGGGCCGGGATCAAGACCGGCGATGCCATCAGGAGCGTGAACGGCAGGCCGGTGTCCCGCTGGGACGAGTTCGCCAAGATCATCTTCGACGGCAAGGCCGTGCCGGTGCAGCTCGAGGTGCAGCGCGGCAACTCGCTGCTCAAGTTCACCATGGTGCCGGAAACGACCACCAGCAAGAACCTCCTCGGCGAAAAGGTGACCCGGCCGGTGATCGGCGTGGTTGCCGCCGGCGAGACCGTCACCGACCATTTCCCCCCCGGCGAGGCGATCGTCAAGGGGAGCACCCAGTGCTGGAACGTGATCGAGCTGACCGTGCTCTCCCTGGTGCGCCTGGTGGAGCGGGCCATCCCGCTGGACAACATCGGCGGGCCGATCATGATCGTCAAGATGGCCGGCGAGCAGGCCGCTGCCGGAGGGGTGAGTTTCCTCGCCTTCGTGGCGCTCCTGTCCGTGAACCTCGGTGTGCTGAACCTATTGCCGGTGCCGATCCTGGACGGCGGGCACCTGGCCTTCTTCTTCATCGAGCTGGTGACCGGGAAGCCGCTTTCCAAGAGGACCCGCGAGATCGCGCAGCAGGTCGGGCTCGTGCTCCTGATCAGCCTGATGATGCTCGCCTTCTACAACGACATCGCGCGCATGATCGCGAGCAAGGCATAAACCACGTGAAGATACTCACCGTCGATACCTCCAGCAACTGCTCCTCGGTCTCCTTGAGCGACGACGCGACCCTTTTGGGCGAGTGCCTCCTGGGCGAGGACCGCAGCAACTCCGGGCGGCTCATGGAGTCCATCGCGAGCCTCTTGCAGGCTGCCAAACTCACCCCCGAGGGGCTCGACTGCTTCGCCGTTTCCCTTGGTCCCGGATCCTTCACCGGGGTGCGGGTCGGCATCGCCACGGTGAAGGGACTCGCCCTCGCCACCGGGAAACCCGTGGTCGGCTTTTCCTCGCTCGCCATGCTGGCCATGAACCTCCCCTACAGCTCCGAACAGGTCGCTCCCATGTTCGACGCCAGGAAAGGGGAGGTGTACGGCGCCCTGTACCGCTGCGGCGCCCTTCCCGACGCGGTGATCCCGGACACGGTGCTCTCCCCCAAGGACTTCCTCGCGCTGGTGAATCATCCCACCATCTTCGTCGGCGACGGCGCGGTGCGTTACCGCGACCTGATCCGGGACACCCTGGGAGACCTCGCCATATTCCCCCCCTGGCACGCCCACCTGCCGCGCGCCTGCGCCGGAGCGGTCATCGCACGCGAAGCCGCCCGCGAGGGTAAATTCACCCCGCTTGCCCACCTGAACCCCACCTACCTTCGCGCCTCCGAGGCCGAGATCGCCAAGAGAAAGCGCGAGTCTGTTTAACGCCGTTTTAGCCGGTTGACAGCTTGGTTTTAATGTATTATCGTGTCCCTTCCTACCGTTTCCGGTAACTGCTCTCAACTACTAAGCTTTTGGTAAGACCAACAGCCGGTTTGGCGATCCTGAACAAGGTTCCCGCCGGCGCAGGGAGAACTGCATGCGTAGCGACATGATCACCCAAGGGCTGGAGCGCACCCCGCACCGCGCCCTTTTGAAAGGAACCGGCCTGCCGCAAAGCGAGATGGGGAAACCCTTCATCGGCATCGCCACCAGCTTCACCGACCTCATCCCTGGACACGTGGGCATGAGGGATCTCGAGCGTTTCATCGAGAAAGGGGTCCATACCGGGGGGGGGTACTCCTTCTTCTTCGGCATCCCCGGCGTCTGCGACGGCATCTCCATGGGACACAAGGGGATGCACTACTCGCTCCCCACCCGCGAACTGATCGCGGACATGGTCGAGTCCGTGGCCGAGGCGCATCGCCTGGACGGCCTCGTGCTTTTGACCAACTGCGACAAGATCACCCCGGGCATGCTCATGGCCGCCGCGCGCCTCGACATCCCGTGCATCGTGGTCACCGCCGGCCCCATGATGAGCGGCCGCGGCGACGCCGGCCGCAAGTACTCCTTCGTCACCGACACCTTCGAGGCAATGGCACGCTACAAGGCCGGTGTCATCGACGACGCGGAGTTGGCCCGCTGCGAGGAGAACGCCTGCCCTGGCATGGGTTCCTGCCAGGGGCTCTTCACCGCCAACACCATGGCCATCCTCACCGAGACCATGGGGATGAGCCTGCCGCGCTGCGGCACCGCGCTCGCCGTTTCCGCGCTCAAGCGCCGCATCGCCTTCGCCTCCGGCGAGCGCATCGTGGACCTCGTGCGCGAGAACGTGACACCGCGCTCCATCATGACCCGCGAGGCGTTCGAGAACGCGATCCGCGTCGACCTGGCGCTGGGGGGCTCATCCAACACCGTGCTGCACCTCCTCGCCATCGCCCACGAGGCCGGCGTGGAACTGCCGCTTGAGACCTTCGACATCCTCTCCAAAACGACCCCGCAGATCGCCTCCATGAACCCGGCGGGCGAGCACTTCATGGAAGACCTCGACGCCGCCGGCGGCGTGGCCGGCGTCATGAAGCAGTTGGGGGACAAGATCCACGACTGCCCGACGCTCATGGGTCTTTCCACCAAGGAGATCGCGGCGAGCCTCAAGGCCGTGGACGACAGCGTGATCCATCCGGTTGATGCGCCGGTCAAGAAGGAAGGCGGCATCGCCGTCCTCTTCGGCAACATCGCGCCCGAGGGCGCCGTGGTCAAGCAGTCAGGCGTGGGCGAAAAGATGATGCAGTTCACCGGTACCGCGCGCTGCTTCGACTCGGAAGACATTGCCATGGCAGCGATCATGAACGGCCAGATCAAGAGCGGCGACGTGGTGGTGATCCGCTACGAAGGTCCGAAGGGCGGCCCGGGCATGAGGGAGATGCTGGCGCCCACCGCGGCCATCATGGGCCTTGGGCTGGGCGACTCGGTGGCGCTCATCACCGACGGCCGCTTCTCCGGCGGCACCCGCGGCCCCTGCATCGGCCACATCTCGCCCGAGGCGGCCGTGGGCGGTCCCATCGCCCTCGTTGCAGACGGCGACCAGATCGAACTCGACATCCCGTCCCGCTCCCTGAAGCTTCTCGTGAGCGATGAGGAACTGGCCAACCGGCGCGCCCGCTGGGTGGCGCCCGAGCCCAAGATCAAGAAGGGTTGGCTCGCCCGCTATGCGAAGGTGGTAACCTCCGCCCACACCGGCGCAATTACCACCGCTGAATAAAACCCCGACCCCCTTTACCAAGGGGCAGAGGGAGGCCCTCCTTTCACCGGGGAGGGTCGGCCTCAGGGGACGTCTTCATTACTAGTGATTCGGCGCTTACCAAGCGCGGGATCGATCAATAGCGGCAGGTTTCTGCCGCGGCATGGGGGTACAACATGAAGCTGAACGGAGCACGCATCCTGCTGGAGTGTCTCAAACGGGAGGGGGTCGACACGATCTTCGGTTATCCCGGGGGGACCGTCATCAACCTCTACGACGAGCTTTTCTCGTTCAAGGAGATCAGGCACATCCTGCCCAGGCACGAGCAGGCCGGCGTCCACGCCGCCGACGGCTACGCCCGCGCCACCGGCAAGGTCGGCGTCGCCATCGCGACCTCGGGGCCCGGCGCCACCAACACCATCACCGGCATCGCCACCGCCTACATGGACTCCATCCCGATGGTGATCATCACCGGGCAGGTCCCCACGGCCCTGATCGGCAACGACGCCTTCCAGGAAGCCGACATCATCGGCATCACCCGTCCCTGCACCAAGCACAACTTCCTGGTCAAAGACGTCAAAGACCTCGCCACCATCATGAAGAAGGCGTTCTACATCGCCCGCACCGGCCGCCCCGGCCCGGTCCTGGTCGATCTCCCCAAGGACGTCCAGATCGCCCAGACCGAGTTCCACTACCCCGAGAGCGTCGAGATCCGCGGCTACAAGCCGACCGTCGAGGGGCACCCCAAGCAGATCGAGAAGGCGGTCGCCATGATCATGCAGGCCAAGAAGCCGGTGATCTACGTGGGCGGCGGCGTCATCCTCGCCAACGCCGCGGCGGAACTGGTCGCGGTCGCCAAGCGTCTCGGCATCCCGGTCACCACCACCCTCATGGGGCTGGGCGCCTACCCGGAGAACGACCCGCACTCCCTCGGGCTTTTGGGCATGCACGGCACCTACTACGCCAACATGGCCGTGTCGCACTGCGACATGCTGATCGCCATCGGCGCGAGGTTCGATGACCGCGTCACCGGCAAGATCGCTTCGTTCGCGCCGCACGCGAAGATCGTCCACGTCGACGTCGACCCGACCTCGATCAAGAAGAACGTCCGCGTCGACCTCCCCATCGTGGGCGACGTGCGCGACGTGCTCCAGAAGATGCTCAAGGTGGCCGACGAGATCGGCCCGGACGCCAAGGCCTGCGAGGCCGCACTCGCCCCCTGGATCGCCGAGATCGACGAGTGGAAGAAGAAGCACCCGATGACCTACAAGCAGTCCACCTCCGTGATCAAGCCGCAGTACGTGATCCAGAGGCTGCGCGCCCTGTCCGACCCGGACGCCATCGTCGCCACCGACGTCGGCCAGCACCAGATGTGGACCGCGCAGTTCTTCGGCTTCACCGCCCCGAGGACGCTCCTCTCCTCCGGTGGCCTGGGCACCATGGGCTTCGGCCTCCCCGCCGCCATGGGGGCGCAGGCCGGCTTCCCCGACCGCCAGGTGATGGTGGTCTGCGGCGACGGCGGCTTCCAGATGAACATGCAGGAACTCGCCACCATCGTGCAGAACCGGCTCAACGTAAAGATCGTCATTCTCAACAACAACTTCCTGGGCATGGTACGTCAGTGGCAGGAGCTCTTCTTCGACAAGCGCTACTCCTCGACCTGCATGGAACTTCCCATCGACTTCATCAAGCTCGCTGAGGCCTTCGGCGCCACCGGCCTGCAGGCCACCAAGGTGGAAGAGGTCGACGAGGTCATCAAGAAAGGGTTCGCCACCGACGGCCCCGTACTGATGGAGTTCAAGGTCGCACGCGAGGAAAAGGTGCTGCCGATGGTCCCGGCCGGCGCTTCGCTGACCGAGATGGTTCTTGCCAGCTAATCTGCCACTTGCCTTAGGAGGGTAATATGAGACATACCATTGCTGTTCTGGTCGAGAACGAGTTTGGCGTTCTCTCCCGCGTGGTCGGACTTTTTTCCGGGCGCGGCTTCAACATAGATTCGCTCACCGTGGCCCCCACCAACGACGAGGCGCTCTCCCGCATCACCCTGGTGACCCGCGGCGACGAGCAGATCATCGAGCAGATCACCAAGCAGCTCAACAAGCTGATCGACGTGATCAAGGTGATCGACTTCGAACCCGAGCACGCCATCGAGCGCGAGATGGTGCTGGTCAAGGTGTCCGCCGAGGATCAAAGCCGCGCCGAAGTGCTGAGGATCGCCGACATCTTCCGCGCCAAGGTCATCGACGTGACGCCGAAGTCCTACACCCTGGAGGCCACCGGGGCCCCGGCCAAGGTAAGCGCCATGGTCGAGCTGCTGCGCCCCCTGGGGCTTAAGGAACTGGTCAGCACCGGCCCGGTGGTAATCGGGCGCGGCGCCAAGGCCTGGAAGGGGTAGCAGCTTCTTTTCATTGCATGAAAGGCCGTTTTCGGGCTATACTCCCGCTTTGGTGCGCAGGGGTCCGGAAACGGCCTTTTTCTGTCCCGGTTCCGCGACAGGCCTCACCGGCTCCGCTGTTCCCGCACAACTACTTGACAAGAGGTACTAGATGCGCAACACAAATACCCCCGTCGCAGTCGAGGGGTACCCGTTCATCGCCGGTTTCGCCGCAGTCGCGGCCCTGCTGGCGCTGCTTGGCCAGTTCCTGCATTTCGGCTTTTTCATCCCCGCGGCGCTTTTCCTGCTGCTCGCCCTGTTCTCCATTTTCTTCTTCAGAAACCCCGAACGCACCACCCCTCCGGGTGAAAACGTGGTGGTCGCTCCCGCCGACGGCGAGGTGATCTTCCTCGGCAAGGTGACCGAGCCGCATACCGGCGCCGAGATGGAGAAGATCAGCATCTTCATGTCCGTTTTCAGCGTGCACGTGAACCGCGCTCCCCTTACCAGCAAGGTCGTCGATTCTTTCTACAACAAGGGGAAGTTCTATGACGTGCGCGACGAGCGCGCGACCTTCGAGAATGAGCAGCAGGGACTGGTGCTGGAATCGGCCACCGGTTTGAGGATGGTGGTGGTGCAGGTTGCCGGGTTGATCGCCCGCCGCATCATCTGCTACGCCAAGGTGGGGGACCAGCTGACCCGCGGGCGCCGCTACGGACTGATCCGGTTCGGCTCCCGCCTGGACGTGTACCTGCCGCTGGGGACGCGGATCGACGTTGCCATGAACCAGAAAACCGTTGCCGGTGAAACCGTGCTGGGGATACTGCCGTGAGCGAAGAGAGACCGAAAGTAGAAAGGGAAGGGATGCGCAAGGGGATCTACATCCTCCCCAACCTGTTCACCGCCGGGAGCCTGTTCGCCGGCTTTTACTGCATGGTGTCCACCGTGAACAGCGACTTCCGCACCGCGGCGCTGTGGATCCTGGCTTCATCCATCTTCGACGGTCTCGACGGCAAGGTGGCGCGCCTGACCGGTACCGCGAGCAAGTTCGGTGTCGAGTTCGACTCGCTGGCCGACGTGGTCTCCTTCGGTGCGGCGCCGGGGCTGCTCATGTACTGCTGGGCCTTGAAGCCCTTCGGGCGCCTGGGGTGGCTGGCCGGGTTCCTGTTCCTGGCCTGCGCGGCGCTCAGGCTTGCGCGCTTCAACGTCCAGGTCGAAACCGTGGAGAGCAAGCGCTTCGTCGGCCTCCCCACGCCGGCTGCCGCCAGCATGGTCTCGGCCACGGTGCTCTTCTTCTATCACATGGGGTGGCCCTCCTCCTATAACAAGGTAGCCATACTGGTGCTGATCTACTTCCTGGCCCTGCTCATGGTGTCCAACGTCAAGTACTACTCCTTCAAGGACCCGAGCCTGATCAAGCGGCAGCCCTTTGCCCTCCTCGTGCTGGCGGTGCTGCTCCTGATCGTTATCGCCGCCGAGCCGGTGATCATGCTCTTCACCATCTTCATCTGCTACATCCTCTCCGGCCCTATCGGCTTCGTGGTCACCTATCCGCGCCGGCGCCGCCTGGAGCGTGCCATGCACCGCGGGCACGAGGTTAAGAAGAACCAGTAGACAGGTTCTAGGTTCTACGTTGGAAGACGGCAGCTTCGTGCCGGGATATGAAATTGCTGTTTCGCTAGCCGAAAAGATCGCGGCGTTGTCCCTCGGACAACGCCGTTTTAGTGCCTGCGTTGTCAAAATAAAACAAAAAGCGCTTGACAGCCGTCGGCGGCTTTTCTATTATCTCCCGAAACTAAAGGCAGTGATGAGGAGTAGTAGCCTTTCCCTTCCCCTACAGAGAGCCGGTGGTTGGTGCAAACCGGTGAGGAAGCAGGTGAACTCGCCTTGGAGCCGTCGTGGTGAAGAACGGTCGTTCTATTTTCCTGAGATGGAAAACGATCGGTACTAGCCGCGGCCGTCGGCCCGCGTAAAGGGCGCAAGAGGTCCGTCTTGAGACGGATGAATGAGGGTGGTACCGCGGAAGCTTTCGAGAGCCTTCGCCCCTTACTGGGGCGGAGGCTTTTTTTATTTCGGCCTGCTGGTTTTTGCCACCTCGTCTGTTTTAATTAGCAGGCGGGGAAGGGCAGGCTAACGAGGCAGCATAACCACACAAGGGGGAAGCGCAAGTGAACAACACGGAACCGAAGACCATCAAGATCTTTGACACCACACTCAGAGACGGGGAGCAGTCCCCGGGCGCCAGCATGAACATCGAGGAGAAACTCCGCCTTGCCAAGCAGCTCCAGAAACTGAACGTGGACGTCATCGAGGCGGGTTTCCCGATCGCCTCCGAAGGGGATTTTGAGGCGGTGAAAAAGGTGGCCCAGACCATCAAGGGGCCGGAGATCGCCGGCCTTTGCCGCGCCGGTTTCAAGGACATCGATCGCGCCTGGGAGGCCCTCAAGTACGCCGAGGACAAGGGGCGCATCCACACCTTCATCGCCACCTCCGATATTCACATGAAGTACAAGCTGCAGATGACCCCGGCCCAGGTGCTGGAGGCCGCGGTGAAAGGGGTGAAGCGGGCGCGCTCCTACACGGCCAACGTCGAGTTCTCCTGCGAGGACGCGGTCCGCACCGATTTGAAATTCCTGGCCGAGGTGGTGGGCGCGGTCATCGACGCCGGCGCCACCGTGGTCAACATCCCCGATACCGTCGGCTACACCATCCCCTTCGAGTACTTCAACATCATCAAGTACCTGAAGGACAACGTGAAGAACATCGAGGACGCCATCATCTCTGTGCACTGCCACAACGACCTCGGCCTTTCGGTGGCCAACTCCATCGCCGCCGTCCAGGCGGGCGCGGGGCAGGTTGAGTGCACCATCAACGGGATCGGCGAGCGCGCCGGCAACTGCTCGCTGGAAGAGTTCGTCATGGCCATCAGGACCCGCGGCGACATTCTCCCCTTCAAGACCAACGTGGTCACCGAACAACTGACCCCGGCCAGCCGCCTGCTCACCCAGGTGACCGGCATCGCCGTGCAGCAGAACAAGGCCATCGTCGGCGCCAACGCCTTCGCCCACGAGGCGGGGATCCACCAGCACGGCATGCTGATGGACAAGTCGACCTACGAGATCATGACCCCCGAGTCGGTCGGCCTCAAGGCGAGCGCCCTGGTGCTCGGCAAGCATTCCGGCCGCCATGCCTTCAAGAAGAGACTGGAGGAGTTGGGGCACGACCTGGACGAGGAAGCGCTGAACAAGGCGTTTACCCGCTTCAAGGCACTGGCAGACCTGAAGAAGGAGGTCTACGACGAGGACCTCGACGCCATCGTCGCCGACCAGACCAAGAAGATCGACGAGAAGTACAAGCTCTCCCACATCACCGTGACCTGCGGTTCCTTCGCCGTCGCCACCGCCACCGTGCAGATGGAGATCGACGGCATGCAGGTGCGGACGGCAGAATTGGGCGACGGCCCGGTCGACGCGACGCTGAAGGCGATCAAGAAGCTCGCCAAGCGCGACGCGCAGCTTCTGCAGTACAACGTGGGCTCCATCACCGGCGGCACCGATGCCCTCGGTGAGGTCACGGTCCGCATCACCGAAGGGGAGCGCACCCCCGTCGTCGGCCGCGGTTCCTCCACCGACATCATCGAGGCGTCCGCCAAGGCGTACATCGACGCCCTGAACCGTCTCTACTTCGCCACCGAGCGCGACGTCGAGTCGCTGTAACAGAGACATTTTCTGCAGTCAAAAAATCCCACTGACACTATTAGTCAGTGGGATTTTTTTTATAGTGTACCTTATAGTACTCATACTTAATAATACTATTTAATAATATCGGGGCTGTGTGGTCTTTAATGACCATAACTAGCTGTAATGCTTATTGCGCTCGCAGCTGTGTTGTGATACCTATGTGCGATCTAATTTAGTTGGATTAACTAGATTGGAAACATATTTTAGGGGAGGATGGCATAATGAGATTAAGTTTAATCAAGAAGTTTGTCTGTGTTCTCTTGTCAATGCTTGTCATTGTCATGATGGCCGCATGTGGTGGCGGCGGTGGTGGTGCTGCGCAAACGGCAACAATCACTGGCTCGGCAACGTTTCCTGTTGCCGCAGATGTATTGGCAAAACGAGTTGCAGCAACTACTGATACCAGTGTCACCGTCAAGGCTTACAGCTTGGACGGCACCGAGGTAGCATCGGTCAACCCGACAACTGATGGTGGAAACACTTTCAGCTATTCCATCCCGGCACTTAAAACCGGCGTAGATTACGTCATAAAGGTCAAGCGTGGCTCCCAGGTCCTTAAAAAGCTTGTGGAAAAACAATTTGTGGTTCCTGGCACCATTGCGGGGCAGACCGTCGACGCTGTGTCCACTGCGGCTGTAGTCGTTGCTTCCCAAAAGCTTTCCACTTCTACCGCTACCGTTGTTCTCGGCGATCCCCTCCCCACCGGCGCAACCCTCGCCGTCGTGTCCAGTGGATTGACCACTATCAAGCCGGCTCTCATCGAAAGCAGCATTTCTGCCGCAGTCAACGGCGGCAGGGATGGCTTGGATGCGACCACCGTGAACTACGCTAACCTCTACAACCTCGTGGTTGTTGCAGTCAGCACTTCGCAGGTCGGTAACGTTGATGCGGTTCTTTCCGGTTCGGCTGTGGTGAACCAGGTGCCGGTGTTTAGTGCTGAAGCGCCTACTGCACCTGCTGTCTTCACCAATATCTCCAGCAGCAGTGCGAGCAACATTGCGACCCAAACCGGTGAGGCATATACCCCTCCGGCGACCAGCGTCGATACCGCTGAGATGTACGTTCAACAGGCAAAGCAGTACCTTGCTAAGCAGGACATCGCGCGGGCCAACAACAGCTTCGAACTTGCCCTCGCCGCTGATCCCAACAATGTCGACGCCAACGTCGGTGGTGCCATTACCGGTGGCCTGATGATCGCAGACAGCGCTGATTTCAAGGCAATAGCGGCGCGGTGGGAGATTGTTTACCCGTCGGTCACCCAGGTTATGCAGGGTGTAAGTCCTGTGCGTCTGCCGTTTGGGAATACGACTTCCTTTAGCTTTACCGGCGGGAAGTTCGTGACCGCCAAGAGAGTCGGCAAGTCTACTGCTAACACGGTTCCTACTGCTACCCGCGTGATGACGGCCCTGAAGGAAATGGCCGCTCTCATGCCGCAGCAAAAGGTGGGCTTCAAATCTGTTGCGAAGGAACTGGGTCTGGTTCCCACTAACGCTCCTACTGTGTCTGAAATGCAGGTTATGATCGACAACGTGATCATCCCTAAGTTCGACACGATGATCGCACGGTTGCAGAAAGCTGAGGCTGCTGCCGGGGCCACCTTCACCGTGACAGCCGCCATGCAGGGAAATCCCCTCTATGGGCAGGACGTAGTTCTTGGCACCGGTGAGTTTTACACCTTGGACGCAGCTCTGAACGTGCTGCAGACCATGTTCAAGTTCTCCACTGCCTACAACTTCGATGTGCCGTCCCCCTACACCTACGACACAATTGCACAGGACCCGCTGGCTATGATTAATAGCCCGAGCGTTTTCGTGCTCAAGGCGGATGGTAAAGCAAAGATGGCAGCCGCCCTTGCTTATGCGAAGAAGGCATCGGCACAATCCATTGCAGCTTTCAACATCATCAAGGCCAGAACTCTTGGGGCAGGAGCTATCGACGTCGCCACCTGGACTACTGTGGAAAAGCAGGACTTCTCCAACGCTCTTGACAACATCGCTGCAGCTCTTGCCGGCCCGGCAACCATCACTATTGATGGCGCGCAGGTAAGGATGGACGTAACCAAGTTCTTCACCAACCCGCTGACCAGGTCGAACCTGCCTACCTTCGCCTATGACCTAACCAGGAACGCCGATCTCTCCGCCAAATACCGCAACCCTGTTGCCGCAGAGTACACCAATTCAAGCATGGGCTACACTCAACCTGTGATATGCGACGTGTACCCCACCAGCGATCTGCCGGATTATACCCTGAACGGCATCTTCCCGGACAATACGGCAGCCAACAACATCGCCAACTTTAACGGCATCCTCCCCATGGCAGGCGGCAAAGTGCTGTCTCCTGCTCTGAATCAATATCCTTGGGGAGTAGCAAGCGACGGCACCAGCTTGTACGTCGTTGATTACGACACCCAAGCCGTTATCAAGAAAATTAATCCTGCTGACGGTTCAACTTCTGTGTATGCGCGGGGGACCGATTACCCAAACCTGCTTTTCTGGTATCAGAACCAACTCTTTACCGTGGCGGGGACGACAAATGGCACTGCCTTTGTTCCGATAGAGGTGTCAGGAGGTAACTTCACGTTCGGAGCTCCGGTCGCCACTGTCTCCGACTACAATAGCTGGATTACTGCCGTTACCGCAGATGGTGCTGACATCTACTATGTTAAAGGTACGTGGGATTCGCTCACCTATGCTGAGAGCCATGAAATCCATAAAGTAAGTGGTGGCAACGACACTGCGCTAGGTATTTTCCCAGGGTACACTGAGGCTCTGGCAGTTAGCAATGGCTACATTTATGCTGGCAGACATAAGTTCAGCCTGGCTACAAAGGCCCTCGTTGCTTCCTATGTTAACACCGACTTTAATGCTTACTTAGGCGGTTACTTCTACCATGTAAGAAACGACAGGCTGGTCAAGTTCTACGGGACCCCGACCAAGGGGTTGGCAAAATCCCTGCTGGGCTTCTTTTAACTGATGCACGTGCCGGGGCGGCGCAATGCCGCCCTGGCTTTTTCAAAGAATCACGAAGGCGCATTCAATGACCGTCAAGTTCTACTGTTTCCCCCTTCTTGCCAATCTGCTTTTGGTATCTCTTTTATTCATTGCCTGTCCCCGGCCGGCGTCCGCCCTCAGCGATCTCCTTGCCCGCACTCTTGTTGATGACGGAGTTTCCGCACTCGGGCGTGGCGGTATGGAGCCGCTACCCAGGCGCCAGGAAAGACTGGATTTCAGCTCCCCTATGTTTCTTGACAGCAAAGGCAAATATCGTGTTGAGGCTGCTTACGAATATCAGCCGACAGCCTATATCTACAGCGGTCGTTGGGAAGGGAGCAAAGCCACTTCAGATAAGCTGGAACTTGCCGGAGCTGCCCCTTTTACCACCTGGGGCGGCAACCTGGAAGGTAGCTTCGCGGCCGGCTATGGTTACCGCGCCGCCACTTTGCGTGCTGACAGTGACGTTGAAGAACTTCATTTTCACACCAACGACCATTTTGACTGGTTCGGTGCTGGGGCCTTATTGAAGTACCGGGACCGATTGTCGCTGGGGATTTCGCTGGTTGATTCGGATTATCGACGTCAGGTGGAAGTGCCGTGTGAGCTGGAATTGGGTGTGGCCCCATGGTTGAAACTTGGCTATAAACGCTCCTACATCGATTTTGCTTCCAATCTCGACGTCTCGATATCCGGCCATTACGGCAATTTGCCGCTGCACCTGGAGCAGGAGCTAAACCAGGTTAGCGGGAGTGTGGACTATAAGAACCTGCACCTGAAGTATTACCAGGATGTTCGCAATCCCAAAAACAGGGACGGTGAAGCGAGGCTGGACCTGCCGGGCGGATACTACCTGGTGGGTAGTTACTCCGATCTTGACGCGGACCTGATGGATGTGGAGTTCACTGCCGACGGGAATCCAGGGGGGAGACTCAAGGCCGGCTTACAGAAGAGGCAGTACCGTGTGGGCGCCGGATGGCAGGTGTCGGAGCGCTGGAGCGCGGAAATCAATTACCGGCGCATGGAACTCGACCTGGATGGCGGCGGTTATGCAAATTCACGCGCTGTAGTTGATTTCTGGCCATCGCTTCTGATCGGTAATTACAACTACATAGCCTCCGCCCGAATAGATTCCAGCCAGTACCACGCCTCCGCGGAATACCGGGGAGAGCGGTTCCATTTCAGTACCGGGCTTCAGTATCTGGATATACGACCAGCAGCCAAGATAGACTACTGGCGCAGCCAGTTCCTTGGATTAGGTACGGCGGGTGCCGGCACCACTGAGCTTGCCGTTGATAGAATTCAGATGCTGTTTTTGGCCTTCGGTGTAGGTTACCAGTTTGACAAGCTTCAACTTCGCTACGCATTTGGTCAATTCATTCCGTTCAATGCCCACGACAAGGAGCCGGAGCCGCCCACGCCCGACACAGGATCCGGAGATGGGGGCAATCCCTTTTCTTCTGCGTGGGACAAGGTCAGGCATTACCCAGGCGGCGGTGTACACAGGATCCAGCTCTCTGTTTCTTTCTGAACCATGAGGAGGCTGTTTTTCTTCGTAGCCTCCTGAAAGGAAACCCTCCCAATCACATTTCTTCTATACCTTTTACTGTAATTGTTTTTCCTGCTGCGAAATGTTAGTCTTCTTTTCTCTAAATCTTTTGCCTCACCATCCGATCCATTACAGGTGACAATCATGTCCAGCGGGATCCGCTTTTGCCTTGTCGCTCTGACTTTAGCCCTGACCTCTCTGACAGTGCACGCCTTCGCCAAGAAACCGGCGGAGCTGTGGGCCTTGTTTCACTTCGACGGTTCCGCTTTCGTAGCCGGTAAGCCTGCACCGCTGTCGCCCTTTGTCGCAGTGCGGGAAGGTTTCCTTCCGGTGGTCGAAACCAAGGAAGAGCGCATCACGGAGGCAAAACTGCCCGACGGTGCGGGGGCCCTGGTTGGCGTCTGCTACGTGCAGTCTTACGGCGGAAAGCTGAAACCGGCAGGGGGGTACCACCCTGTCCCGATGCTCGAGGTTCCCATCCTGGTTGACGGAAAACCGGCGGCAGCGGCGCAAACCGACGGTGACGGTTACTTCGTGACCGCGCTCCCCGCCGGCAGCTACCAGGTCGGTAACCAGCGGGTCGAGGTAAAGGTGGAAAACGGCAAAACAAGTTTCATCCCACTGCGCGTGGGGAAAAGGATGGTGGACTAGTGGCAAAACTTAGATCTGTTGGGTTACTCTGCTTGGCACTGCTCTTCCCGTCGGTCGTTTCCGCCTCGTCGCTGGATGATTACTACCTGTCGAAGTTCGGGCAGCAGGCCCAACTGGCCAAGGCACTGCAGAGCGTGTTTGGCGTTCAGAGCTATCACGCCGAACGCTGCCGCACTGATTTGTACCGTAACTTGAAGCGCGACTTCATTTCCCTGCAGCCGGCAACGCAGAAGACGCTGGCCAAGTACGTCGGAAGGCCGACGCTGTCGGGGCAGTCATCCCCCACGTCCTCTCCGAGCTACAGTTCGGCGCACTTTACCGTCCACTACACCACAACAGGCGCCGACGCTCCCGACCTCACCGACCTCGATGCCGACAGCGTGCCTGACCATGTGGAGCGGGTCGCGGCGGTGTTCGAGGAGGTCTACGCCGCCGAGGTCACCACCATGGGATACCGTCCTCCCCCGGTAACATCGAAATACGACGTCTACCTTCAGGACCTTACCACGCAGCAAGCCTACGGGTTTACCTCTGAAGACCGGGTTCCTACTGCGCCGGCTGTCTCTGTCGGAAGTTACATACAGATCGACAAGGCGTTCAGTGACTCCATGTTCACGGTCAACGGTCTCTACACTGCGGACCAGATGCTTCAGATAACGGCGGCTCACGAATTCCACCACGCCATCCAGTTCGGCTATAACTATTACTTCGACATCTGGTACGGCGAGGCCACCTCCACCTGGATGGAAGACCAGGTCTACGATGGCGTCAACCAGTGCTACAGCTACCTCACCGACTATGTGCCGCTTGGCTCCACCATTTCGCTCAATGCAGCTCTCAACGGCGGCTCCGAATACGGCCGCTGGATATTCAACCGTCACCTGGCGGAACAGCACGACACCCAGAACACCTCGGTGGTCCGCTCCATCTGGGAAAAACTCGGTACCCTCACGCCAACCAGCAGCCCGAAGACCTCCGCCGGTGACCTGCAGATGCCGCCGGTGATCGATTCGGTGCTGGTGAACTCGTACGGCAGTTCCCTGGCCGCAGACTTACTGGGCTTTGCCAAGAAGGTTTATGCTGGGAACTGGTCAAGCCATGTTGCCGACCTCAACAGGATCCCGCCCGCCAGCATCGCCGCTAGCTATTCAAGCTATCCCGTCACTTCCCACGTGGTGACGATGCCGCATTATACCTTCGCCTTTTACCGGTTCATCCCGTCGGCCGGTGTCGCGAACCTCACAGTCTCCGTAGCCAAAACCACCGGTGTCCAGGTGTCGGTACTGAAGAAGTCTGGCGGCGTGGTCAGCGAGATTGCAGCAGATGTTGGTGGAGCTTCCTATACAGTGGCCGGCTTCGGTTCCCTCAACCCAGCTGCCGACGAGGTGGTGCTGGCGGTTGCCAATACCACCGACGTCGATGGGCACCAAGTCAGTTTCAGTACCGACGGCAGTACCTCGACTACCGCCGAACCCGGTGGAAACAGTGGCGGAAGCACTGGAGGAACCACAGGCGGAAGTAGCACCGGTGGTGGCGGGGGAGGGTGCTTCATCGCGACGGCGGCATACGGCAGCTACCTGCACCCGAAGGTCGCCGAACTCAGGGCGTTCCGGGACCACTACCTTATGACCAATGCTCCCGGGCGACTCTTCGTGGCTGCCTATTACCGGCTGAGCCCACCGATCGCGGACGTGATCGCTCGGCACGAGTGGATGAAGAGCGGGGTGCGCGGCCTGTTGCTGCCGCTGATCTTCGCGGTCGAACACCCGGCGGCGGCGCTGGGGCTGCTGCTGTTGGTGCTGGGGGCGTCTCTGCGGTGGGGCGTGCTTTACTTGAAGGGGAGGGCTCGGCAAGCTGCAGCGGCCTGAGCGTTCAGATCGCAGATGGGATGTGGGCTTTGAAAAGCCGGGCGAATGATTATTCGCCCCTACAGGGGGGCACCCGTACGATAGTGAGTTTCATCTTAATGACACGTCGGGTTTCACGACAAAAAAAGGCCCCGCCGGAATTCCGGCGGGGCCTTTTGACGCACGAGGCTAAATATTAGCCCAGCTTCTTGACGTTGGCGGCCTGCAGACCTTTCGGACCGTTGGTCACGTCAAAGGAGACAGACTCCCCTTCAGCCAGGGACTTGAAGCCTTCCCCGGTGATCGCGGAGAAGTGCACGAACACGTCCTCGCCGTTCTCCTGCTCGATGAAGCCGAATCCTTTCGCGTCGTTGAACCATTTAACTTTGCCCTGTGCCATTTTCCTGCCTCCTTTTCTAACCTCCGGTACTCTGCCGGATCTACGTTTGATGCTGCAATTTCCGGAAGGTTCTTGGGCTGGAAATGGCTCAAAGTGGCAGTAACCCTTTGGCTTTTCGGCGCGGCAAACTTCCAGAACTAGCTGCTGGAATAAAAATTAACATCGTGTAATAACCTTGTCAAGAAAATATTTACAAAACGTTTTTTCAAAGAGCCTCTACTAAAAGGTGTTTAACCTCCTAATGAAGGCTATCAGCAGGCCGTAGTGCTGGTGGTGGAACCGGAAAGCGATGCGCGGCAATTCAAGGAGATCCGGCTCGTCGGCCTCCTCAGGGCGGGCGCTAATGAGCTCGATGCGGCTCCCCTCTAATCTCAATTCCGGGAATTCGTTTTCCAGCATCTCGATCTGTTCAGGCGTGAGAACCTTGTTGAGCCGGATGATGAGCTCGCCGTTGACGAAGCGAATAGAATGGTAGTTGGCGTAGAAGTCGTCGATGACCTGGACCGCCTCTTCATAGCTCTTGGTGATGGTGAAGATGGAAAAATCCTCGGCCGAGATGAAGCCCATAACCAGCAGTCGTTCCTTGATGAAGCGGAAGAAGTGTTCCCAGTACCCTTCCTCGTCGTCGACCAGAACCAGCGGTTTGGGGCTGGTCTTGCCGGTTTGTACCAGGGTGAAGACCTCCATCGCCTCGTCCAGGGTGCCGAAGCCGCCCGGGAACACCGCGATGGCGTCGGATTCCTTTACGAAAGCGACCTTGCGGTTAAAGAAGTACTTGTAGGTGATCAGCCTGGGGTTCTTCAGCATGATCGGGTTGGCGCTCTGCTCGAAGGGGAGCTTGATGTTGGCGGCGAAGGAGCTCTCGCTCCCGGCGCCCTCGTTGCCCGCCTGCATGATGCCGCCTCCGCCGCCGGTGATGATCATGTATCCCTTTTCCGCCAGGAGCCGGCTGAACTTGATGCACTTCTGGTACATCTCTTCCTCTGGGAGGGTGCGCGCCGAGCCGAAGATGGTGACCTTCTTCTTGTGTCGGTAGGGGGCGAACACCGTGGTGGTGTAGCGCATCTCCTTCATGGTGTTGCTCAAAAGCTTAAGGTCCGCCAGGTAGCTCGTGTCTTGTCCCGCCTTGAGCGCGGCGATGATCATCTCCCGTGTCTGCTCGGGGTGGTGCACCCCTCCGGCCTTCTGCATCAGATCGTCAATCATCTGGTCGATTTCACTGTTTGTTCTGTTGAAACGAAGTTGCATAGGAGGCTCCCTGTTGGATTGAGGCGGCCATTATAGCACGGGTATATCTACAGGCAAATGTTTAATAACATTGAACAATTATTAGTTTGATTTGTTGCTGTTATTTTATTATCTTGGCTGCTGTGAAAAACCATTCCAACCTTTAAAAGGAAGCGCAATTTATGGGTATGACTACGGCTCAAAAGATATTCGCGGCCCATCTGGTTGATGAGCCTTTTGCAGGAACGAAAGTGCTCGGCATCGACGTGGTGATGTGCCACGAGATCACCACCCCCATCGCCATCGCCGACCTCATGGCGCGCGGCAAGGACCGGGTCTTCGACAACACCAAGATCAAGGCGGTCATCGACCACGTCACCCCGAGCAAGGACTCCAAGACCGCCACCCAGGCCAAGATGCTCAGGGACTGGGCGCGCCGCCACGATATCAAGGACTTCTTCGACATCGGCGCCAACGGCGTCTGCCACGCGCTGTTCCCGGAGAAGGGGTTCATCCGCCCGGGCAACACCGTGATCATGGGTGATTCCCATACCTGCACCCACGGCGCCTTCGGCGCCTTCGCCGCCGGCGTCGGCACCACCGACCTCGAGGTGGGGATCCTCAAGGGTGTCTGCGCCTTCCGCGAGCCCAAGACCATCAGGATCAACCTAAACGGCACCCTTCCCAAGGGGGTCTACGCCAAGGACGCCATCCTGCGCGTCATCGGCGAGCTGACCGTGAACGGCGCCACCGACCGCGTCATCGAGTTCGGCGGCCCCATCGTCGACGGCATGACCATGGAGTCCAGGATGACCCTGTGCAACATGGCCATCGAGGCGGGCGGCACCTCCGGCATCTGCGCCCCGGACCGCGTCACCGTGGATTACCTCTGGCCCTTCATCTCCGACTCCTTCGCTTCCAAGGAAGCGGCGGTCGCCGAGTACAGCAAGTGGGCCTCCGACGCCGATGCCGAGTACGACAAGGTGATCGACCTCGATCTCTCCAACCTGACTCCGCTCTGCACCTTCGGCTACAAGCCGGACCAGGTTAAGAGCATCGACGAGATGGCCGGCCAGCCGGTGGACCAGATCTACCTCGGCTCCTGCACCAACGGCCGTCTCGAGGACCTGAGGGTCGCCGCCCAGATCCTCAAGGGTAAAAAGATCGCCCCGACCGTGCGCGCCATCCTTTCCCCGGCAACGCCGCAGATCTACAAGGACGCGGTGGCCGAGGGGCTGATCCAGATCTTCATGGACGCGGGCTTCTGCGTCACCAACCCGACCTGCGGCGCCTGCTTGGGCATGAGTAACGGCGTCCTGGCCGAGGGCGAGGTCTGCGCCTCCACCACCAACCGCAACTTCATGGGGAGGATGGGCAAGGGGGGCATGGTGCACCTGCTCTCGCCGGCGACCGCCGCCGCCTCCGCCATCGAAGGCAAACTTGCCGACCCGCGCAAGTACTTGTAAGAAATTGACAATGGACAATTGACATCTGACAACGACCAAGCGTCGTTGCCGTTGACCAGGGACCATTGACACACACTGACAACGAAAATGCGGGAGCTCCCGCTAGACTAGGAGATCGATATGAAAACATTTGGCGGCCCGGCCCTTTTCCTGGACCGTAGCGACATAAACACCGACGAGATCATCCCGGCCAAGTACCTCACCGAGATCACCAAGGAGGACTTGAAGCCGTACCTCCTGGAAGACCTCAAACTCCCGGGCTTTGACCCCAAAAGCGACAAGACCTTCGGCGCCGGCGCCGTTGTGACCCGCGCCAACTTCGGCTGCGGCTCCTCACGCGAGCACGCCCCCTGGGTCTTCGAGGTGAACGGCATCAACGTGGTCATCGCCCAGTCCTTCGCCAGGATCTTCCGCCAGAACATGTTCAACTGCGGCATGGCGGCCATCGAACTCTCCCCGGAGAAGATCGACCAGCTCTTCAGCTACGCCGGCGCTGTCGACGCCGCGATCGAGGTGGACGTGGCCAATACCACCCTCACTGTCAAAGGCGGGGGACGGGAGGAGTCGATGCAGTTCGAAATCTCTCCGTTCGACAAGGCGCTGGTTCTTGCCGGCGGCTGGGTTGACTACGCCGACAGCAAGTACTGATAGGTCTGGTATTCAAAGCACATCATCATCCGACGAGGCAGGAGACTGACGTTTCCTGCCTCGCTCTTTTTCGCCTCAATGCTGGACATTTCGCGAAGAAGTGGCATAACTTTCGCGTGGTGTTAATGATCTAGGCTGCAGGTGTCGAAATTGTCTTGAGACTACTCCATCAGATTCATTCCAGCCTCCATCGGGACTATATTTTGATTGACTATGCTTGATTGCAGCAGTTACTATCCGAAATCCAATACAATATTTGAGTCAGTAAGAGGTACATGACACGTTCCACGCCGTCCATAACTGCATTGTCCGCCCTGCTATTCGTGGCAACCGTTGCTTGTGCCGAACCACAGCCCGAGTCACAGCCGGTACCGAGGTCTGAGCCTCCGGCCGCGCAGAAGGCCGAGCAGGTGTCCGAGCCGAAGGCCGATAAGGCGTCCGGGCAGAAAGGGACCATCTTCACCCTGTGGCCCCTGATCGACTATCGCGAGAGCCCCAAGGAGCGCTTCAGCAACCTCGCCATCTTAGGTCCCCTTTTCAAGTACCAGAGAAACGGTGATGACAGGGATATCGCCCTGCGTCCGCTGTTCTACCGGACCGAACGCGCTGAGGATCGTGCTTCCTCTTCCTATTACCTTTATCCGGTGGCGACCCAGGAAAAGACTCCCGAGACCGACAACTTCGAAGTGCTGCAGCTGTTCAGGACCTCCAGCTACCGCAAGCAGGAGTCGGAACCGGAGCGGGAAAAGTCGACCATGCTGTTTCCGTTCTACATCTCCGGGGACTCCAAGCGGCACGGCCACTATCGCGCCTTCTTTCCGATCTACGGAAACATCTATGACCGGTTCTGGCGCGACGAGTACCACTTCGTGATGTTCCCGCTCTACGGCAGCACGGTGAAGAAGGGGACCACCACCAGGCACTACCTCTGGCCCATCTTCGCCACCACCTCCGGTGATAACGAGTCCGGCTTCGACGTCTTCCCGCTCTACGGCCAGTCGCACAAGACCGGCGTGTACGAGAAGCGTTTTGTGCTGTGGCCCTTCTACACCTCGGAGAGCACCGGGCTCAACACGGATAACCCGACCCGGAGGAAGTTCATCTTCCCGCTCTATGCCTCGACCGATTCGCCCAAGAAGACCTCGCGCAGCTACCTGTGGCCTTTCTTTGGCTACACCGAGGACCGCGGCAAGAAGCAGGAGGAGGTCGACTACTTCTGGCCCTTCATCACCAAGGTGCGCGGCGAGAAGAAGAGCAGCGACACCTTTCTCCCGTTCTACTCGCACGAGGTCTTTTCCGGCGGCGAGAAGAGCTGGTATCTCTGGCCCTTGTACAGGCATGAGGAGCTGAAATCCGAGAACTTCAGCCAGGACCAGGACCGGGTCCTCTTCTTCCTGTACCGGGATAACCACGAGTTCTGGCCCAAAGACGGCAACGAGCGGCGCCGCACCACCATGTGGCCACTGTTCTTGTATCGCAAGAGCCCCGAGGGGGTCTCTTCCTTCTCCTTCCCCGCCCCGGTCGAGTCGATCCTGGACAAGGAAGGGATCGAGAAGGATTGGGCACCTTTGTGGCGCATCTACCAGAGACGCTGGGACCAGGGGGGCAACTCCACGTCGACCCTGCTCTGGAACCTGTTCTGGCATGAACGGCGCGGCAACGACCTCGCCTACGAGTTCTTCCCATTCATCTCCTACCGCGACACGGCCAGGGAGAGGGAACTGAAATTCCTGAAGGGGCTGGTAAGCCTGAAACGAGATGGCGGGCAAGAGGAGTTGAGCCTCTTCTGGCTCCCCTTCGGACTGAAATGGGGGGATAAGTGAGCCAAGTTTTCGAACCGCTAGGCAAGAGGGTGCTCTACTTCTACCAGGTGCTGGGGGAGATGACCATCCTCATGGGGAAGGTCGTGTACTTCATACGCGAGGCGCCCCGCAATATCCCGAGCATCCTGACCCAGATGGCAATCGTCGGCTGGGACACCCTGCCCGTCGCATCGGTCATGGCCTTTTTCGTGGGGATGGTGCTCGCCCTGCAGACCGGGGTGGAGTTGCAGAAGTACGGCGGCCAGAACATCATCGGGGCCATCGTGGGCCATTCCATGGTGCGCGAACTGGGGCCGGTCATGACCAGCTTCCTGGTCGCCGGGCGCTGCGGCTCGGCCATGGCCGCCGAACTGGGTGTCATGACCGTGTACGAGGAAATCGACGCACTGAAGACCCTGGACATCGACCCGGTGCGGTATCTCGCCATGCCGCGCTTCATCGCCTGCATCATCTGCGTTCCCGCCCTGGTGCTCTACTCGGACCTGATCGGCATCATCGGGGGGGCGTTGATCAGCAACCTGCACCCGCAGATCTTCGTCTCGTACGCGACCTACTACGACAGCCTCACCGCCGCCCTCAAGATGAAGGAGATCGGCATCGGTCTCACCAAGTCCATGTGCTTTGGCGGCATCATCGCCCTGGTCTGCTGCTACGTCGGCTTCGCCACCTCGGGGGGCGCCCGGGGCATCGGCCAGTCCACCACAAGGTCCGTCGTGCTCTCGTTCATGCTGATCCTGGTCGCCGACTACGTCCTGACCAGGCTGCTCATGTAGCACTTTTACGTTTTCCGTTTCCGGAGGAAGAGATATATGGCTCTATCAGTAGAGAAAAAGGTCGGCATGTTCTTCGTGTTCGGTCTCATCATCCTGGGCGTGCTGCTCGAGGTTGGGGAGAAGTGGAACCCCTTTGAGAAGAAGATCATGTACCGGACCTACCTCACCAGCATCACCGGCCTCAAGGTGGGCGACCCGGTCCGCCTGGCGGGGGTCGATGTCGGGCGCATCACCAAGATCATCGTCTTGAACGACAAGATAGAGATCGACTTCGAGGTGAAACCTGGCACCCGCATCAAGGTAGACACCGTGGCGGGCTTAAGGCTCACCAACCTCCTGGGCGGGCAGTTCCTGGGGCTTTCCTTCGGCTCGCCCAACGGTGCGCTTCTTCCCGAGGGGGGGACGGTGCGCGGCAAGGATGTCGCCAACATAGACATCATCGTGGACAACCTCTCGGACGTGGTGAAGGACACCAAGGTCCTCATCAACAACCTGAACAAGAACCAGGAGGACGTGCTGAAGAAGGTGTCGGGGATGCTGGATGAGAACCGCGGCAACCTGAGGGACGCCATCTCCAACATCAGCAGCATCACCGGCAAGATGGACCGCGGCGAAGGCTCGCTGGCCATGCTCCTGAACGACCGGAAGCTCTACGACGATGCCTCCAGCGCGGTGAGCAGCCTCAGGGTGGTCTCCACCAAGATAGAGAAGGGGGAGGGGACGCTCGGCAAGCTGGTCAACGACGAGACCGTCTACAACGACGCCTCCGCCCTGATCAAGGACCTCCGCAGCGGTGTGAAGGACCTGAACGCGGGCATGAAAGACGTGAAGGACATCACCGCCAAGATCAACAAGGGCGAAGGGACCCTGGGCAAGCTCGTCTACGACGACAGCCTCTACACCGAACTGCGCGACGCCTCCAAGAACGTGAAGGAAATCACCCAGAAGATCAACTCCGGCCAGGGGACCATCGGCAAACTGGTCAACGAGGACCAGCTCTACCGCGACACGACGGCTACCCTCAAGAAGGCGGAACGCGCCATGGAGGGACTGGGGGACACCGGTCCGATCTCGGTGCTCGGCTCCATCGTCGGGACCCTGTTCTAACACCAAAACAACAGTGCTGGCGGCGTGGGGACGGAACTATTCCGCCCCCACGTTTGCGTGACGCCGCCTTTTTCTCAAGGAGCTCTCCGGCATGACCCATATCCTCGATATCGCGGTGGGGACCTTCACCATGCGTCCCTATGTCTTCGCCTTTTTCGCCGTCTACCTCGTGGCGGCGGTGCTGCACCTGGGGTGGAAAAAGACCATCTGGTTCACCGTCTGCGGCTACCTGGTGGCCTTCGCCTCCGAGTTTTCCTCCATCAACACCGGCTTTCCCTACGGCTGGTACTACTACGTGGACGTCACCCGCGACCGGGAACTCTGGATCGCCGGCGTCCCCTTCTTCGACTCGCTTTCCTATGTCTTTTTGACCTACTGCAGCTACGCCACCGCCCTGTTGGTCCTGGCGCCCGCCAAGCGGGTCAAGGGGGACCTGGTCCTCTTGGAGACCGGCCGCATCCGGCGCTCCTTCGCGGTGCTTCTGCTCGGCTCGCTGTTCCAGGTGTTCCTCGACATCGTCACCGACCCGGTTGCCCTGCAGGGGAGCCGGTGGTTCCTGGGGCGCATCTACGGCTACCGCGAGGTCGGCACCCATTTCGGCATCCCCATGTCCAACTACTTCGGGTGGTGGCTGGTGAGCGCGCTGCTGGTACTGGTGCTGCAGTTGATCGACCGCCTCTGCTCGGCAAAGGAGCGTCCCGCCGGGGTCGGCGCGGCACCGTACCGCTCGCTGTACGGCCCCTTTCTCTACCTCTGCGTGATAGCCTTCAACCTCGGGGTCACCTTCTACATCGGCGAGAACCTGATGGGGCTCACCGGCATCTTCATCTTCACCCTGCCGGTGGTGATGGCCGTGGTGCTCTTTCGTCAGAAGCTGGACCGCTACCACAAGGACGAGCTCGCCGCCCACCTGGCCGACTATCCCTGGTCTCCGGCCGCTTCGGGAGCCGGCGGCCGCACTCAGGCAAAATGAAATTCATCCAACGCTTGTTTGAACGGGATGCCGCCTGTGGTATCCCTGTAGGGGCGAATGATCATTCGCCCGTCTTGTCCCACAAGGACCAACTCTCAACTCTTCGGAGGCCTGACATGAAAAAAACCCTTTCCGTTCTCACCCTCGCCACCATCCTCGGTACCGTCGGCGCTGCCTGCGCCGCCGACCAGGGCTCGCTCCCCAGAAACTACGAGAACTGGGACAAGAGCAAGGCCCGCGTCATCACCGACAAGAAGTCCATGTTTTACGGGATCCACTACATCTACGTGAACAAGAAGGCGATGCCCACCTACAAGTCCGGCGGCGCCAACTACCCGGACGGGAGCCGCTTCGTCGCCGTCAACTACTCCATCAAGGAGGAGGGGGGGAAGCAGGTGCCGGGCAAGAAGAGCATGATCGTCATGATGCAAAGGGACAAGAAGGCGCAGGACACGGGCGGCTGGCGTTTCGTCGGCTTCACCCCGGATGGCAAGCCCTCGGGGCTGGACGGCAAGCGCGACTGCTTCGGGTGCCACGAAAAGGACGCCAAGGACCGGGGCTTCGTCCTCTCCCGCTACGCCGACTTCAAGTAAGCTTCCCTACTTCTCCACCTCTAAAGCGCGCCTGCCGGGCCACCGGCAGGCGTATTTTTTCCCTGACTGTTTTCCTTAAGGCGCCGTGTTATAATTCCTGACATCCAAACCGAAACAATTCCGTAGCTTTAAGGAGCTTATATGTTTACTTCGTCGATGCCCCCCAAGCTTCGTCTCACTACGCTCCCCAACGGGGTGCGGGTAGTCAGCCAGCAGATACCCGGCATGCAGAGCGCCGCCATCGGTATCCGCATAGACAGCAGCACCCGGAACGAGGATCCCGACACCGGCGGCGCCTCCCACTTCATAGAGCATCTCCTCTTCAAGGGGACCCCGACCCGCACGGCGGACCAGATCACCGACGAGTTCAACAGCATCGGCGCCCGGGCCAACGCCTACACCAGTCAGGAGGAGGTCTTCTACTACGCCGTTTCCCTCGCCTCCATCATCCCCGCCACCTTCGACATCCTGGCCGACATGTTCGTCCATTCCTCGCTTCCCGAAGAGGAGGTGGAGAAGGAGCGCGGTGTCGTGCTGCAGGAGATCCTGATGAACCAGGACAATCCCGGCCGGTTCATCTATAACCAGTTCCACCAGGGGTTCTGGCAGGGGCACCCGCTGGGGACGCCGATCCTCGGAACCGCGGAGACCATCGGCGCCATCACCAGGGAGCGCCTGATGGAGCACAAGCTCGCCAACTACCTGACCAACGCCACCATCGTCTCGGTGGCGGGCAACGTCGACCACGACCAGGTCGCGGACCAGGCGGCCCGCCTTTTGGGGGAGCTCCCGACGGGGACGCCGCGCGGCAAGAAAGCGGCGTCCGGATATCACGTCGCGGTGGGCGAGCACATGCACTACACCCGCCCCATGGAGCAGACCCATTTCTACATGGGCTATCCCCTGCCGCCGGCGGGCAACGAGCATCGGCACAAGCTGGCGGTGTTCAACCAGATCCTTGGCAGCGGCATGAACTCGCGCCTGTTCCGCGAGGTGCGCGAGCGCAGGAGCCTCGCCTACACGGTCTACTCCATGATGTCCTCGTACACGGACTCCGCCGGCCTCATGATCTACGCCGGGACCGGTCCGGAGCGCGCGCAGGAGGCGGTTGACGTCTGCCACGCCGAGGTGTTGAGGTTCTGTGACGAGAAGGTGACCGAGGAGGTCCTGGTGGCCGCCAAGGAGCAGATCCGCTGCGCGAGGCTGATGGCCCTGGACGACTGCGAGACCCAGGTGCGCAGGATCTCCAACACCACCTCGCTCTTGGGAGCGCCGGAGCCGATCGAGTCCTCGCTGGAGGCCATCGCCGCGGTCAGCGCCGAAGAGGTGCGCGAGGTGGCCCAGTTGCTGTTCAAGGACGTGGTGCCGCGCGTGGAATCGGTGGGGCCGGGAGAAGGGCCGGGACTGCCCCGCTAGGGGAAACAGCTGCCACGGAAAATGGAAAGGGGCGAGATGACTCGCCCCTTTTTTTGCGTCTGCCGAACACGGCCTCTAGCTCATTTCGTCCGTGTCCCCGCACAGATGCGGGAAGTGCTCGTGGTGCATCTCGTGTTTCAACCCGGTTATGGTGCCGCACGAGGCGCAGAGATACCTTTCGCTTTGATCGCTGTACACGTTGCGTTCACAGGAAGAACTCCAAACCCTGACGTCGCAGGAATGATCATCCATCTCTACTCCCGTCTGTCTCCTTTCGTCTGTCATGTCGGTAGCCTCCTTTTCCCTTTCTAAAGCCCGATGATCATCTGGCTTAATTTAAATATACCCCTTGCGAAGGAACCAAGCTCCGATTTTGTGAGGCTCTCGAAGATGAGCTCGTTGCCGACGGGGTGTTCAGGGTCGACCACGCGCTGGATCGGCTCCAGGACGTCGGGCAGATCGCTGTTCTCGAAGGTGGTATCCGGCTGGTAGCGGCACAGGCGGGCGTCATGGTCGTCGGCCAGGCATTCGAGGTGCCGGGTCAGGTTCTCCACGTTCTCAAAGCGCCAATCCTCGCCGCACCCCAGAAGCCCCGCGTGCTCAGCGAGAAGCGAGGCCCGCAACGCGCGGATGGCGGCGGTCATCTCCTGTGCCCCACAGGAGGGATCCACCTCCCAGGCGACGTTCAGTTCCGTGTCCAGCCCCATGCTGCGGTTGGTGGCGTTGGCCGAACCGATGGTGAGGAAACGGTCGTCGACCAGGAGCAGCTTCGAGTGGATGAAGGTCATTTTGCGGTTGCCGTGGTCCATCTCGGCTGAGGAGTAGACGCTCAGCGTGTGACCGGTTTTCTCGGCTACCTGCTGCAGGGCCCGGATCATGCGCATCTGGGGGAGTCCCAGGAACAGCTCCTCGGTGAGCGGCAGCCGGTCCGGGAGCATCATGATGATCTGCAGGGGAGGGCGCTCCGCCATGCTCATCCGCGCGACCAGCGACCAGAACACCGCCTGCGAGCTGAAATACTGGTTTTCCAGGTAGATGAGGTGCTGCGCCGACATGATGGCGTTGACGAAAAGGTGCCGGATCTCATGGATTTCCCGCCGGTCGGCGAGGGGGGTGCGCGCCACGGTGCGGCAGACCGCGACCCGGGACGCGGGGAGGGGGAAGGCGCCGGCGGGAACCGTCGGGATCAAGGCCCCGGCCCGTGGCAGCTTGAGCTCGCCGCCTCCCGAATCGCGCCACCTTTGCCGGAACAGTTCGAGCAACACCCCGACAACGGGTCCGGTGTGGTAGGTCTGGATGTCGTGATAGGAACCGTACCTGGTGCCGTCCACGTCGACACGGTCCGGGTTGTCCTTCATGTGGCGGCGATCGTCCCAGCGCGATGAGCAGATGTCCATCCCCCCCAGGTAGGCGATGGCGCCGTCGGCGATGATGAATTTCTGGTGGTGGGTGGCGCCGCTCGCGTGGACGCTGTCGAAACGAAACTGCACCCGCTTGTTGGTGTTCCAGTTGAAGATGATGTCCTGGAACCACTCCCGTTCCAGCGAAAAGACGGCGCTGAAGTCCCAGGCGAGTATGTAGATGTGCAGCTGCGGTTTCGCCTGGCAGAGCCGCTCCAGAAACTTTAGGAACCGGGTGTCCCCCGCCGAGTCGTGTTCGTCGTCCCCGCGCAGAAGGCGCACCTCCGAGTCGAACTGCCACCCGGCGAGGAGGAGGTAGCTGCGAGCGGCCAGTGCGGTGTGGTAGAAGGCGCGATAGTAGTCCTCCGCGTCAACCAGCACCCCCGTTTCCTCGACCGGATAGATGCCCATGCAGTTGGTGCCGGGGTTCAGAACGGTCATGGCAACTCCAGCGTGACGACCAGCGGCAGGTGGTCCGAGGCGACCCTGGTGAGCGGGGTGCGCGGCACCGAGACCTGGCGCACCTTGAGTTCCCGCGAGACGAACATGTGGTCGATGCGCATGAACGGCAGCTGGGACGGCCAGGTACCGCGGGGCAGACGTCCCGTGAGGCCCCGCTGCACGTCGTGCAGTTGCCGGGTCAGCAGCCGGTAGACCTGCGAGCCGGCCATGGCGTTGAAATCGCCGCAGAGCACCACCGGGTGGCTGCATTCCGGATGCTCAAGCCATTCATGACCCGTCATCGCCCTGGCCTGCTGCACCCGTTCGCCGCGATTGAGCCCGAAGTGGGTGGCGAGCACCTGGATCACGTGACCGCGCAGCACCACCTCCGCCCAGACCGCGCCCCGGCGCTCGAACGAGGGACGCAGCGGGTCGGTCGGCACCGCGCCCGCCTTGATGAGCCGCACCTCGCCGCGGCTCAGGATCGCGTTGCCGTAGCCCCCTTCTTTTAAGTGGATGGAGGAGTGGAAGTGAAACGACATCTCCAGGGTCATGGCGATGAGGTGGGCCTGGTCGATCATCTGGGTGCGCGGCAGTCCGGCGTCGAGTTCCTGCAGCGCCACGATGTCCGGGTTGCACCGGTCGATGACCTCGGCGATGCGCAGCGGGGAGAGCTTCCGGTCGGTCCCGATGCAACTGTGGACGTTGTAGGTCATCACGGAGAATGTTTTGGGCATGGCGGGGTCCCGGGGCCCAAGTAAAATTAAAAAACTTTTATAGGGTAGCGGGAGCGGGGGGGATGTCAATTGAGGCCGGTCGGCTGAAGCTGGGGGGGGAGGGCTAGGGCAGAGCAGAGCGGGGTGGGGCGGGGCGACGTGATCCCCCTCCCCTTGCGGGAGGGGGAGGGACAAAGGCAGTTATCGTGCCTGCAAAAACTCCAGCAGCAGCCGGACACCGACGCCGGTGGCTCCCTTGGGGCCGTAGGGGCGGGCCTTGTCGTTCCAGGCCGTGCCGGCGATGTCCAGGTGGGCCCAGCGGGTGTCGCCGACGAACTGCTTCAAAAACCACCCCGCGCTGATGGCGCCGCCGTCACGGCTCCCGGCATTCTTCAGGTCGGCGACGTCGCTCTTCATGACCTCGCCGTACTCCTCCCAAAGCGGCAGCGGCCAGACCCGCTCGCCGGTCTCGTCGCCGGCCCGCTTCAGGGCGTCCACCAGGCGCTGGTCGTTACCCATCAGGCCGCTCGCCTCGTGCCCGAGGGCCACCACGCAGGCGCCGGTGAGGGTGGCGAGGTCCACCATGGCGGCGGGCTTGAACTGCTCCCGGGCGAAGTGGAGCGCGTCGCACAGGATCAGGCGCCCCTCCGCGTCGGTGTTGGTGATCTCGATGGTGGTCCCGGACAGGGAGGTGAGGATGTCGCCCGGCTTGAAGGCGTTGCCGTCCGGCATGTTCTCGGCGGTCGGGACGATTCCCACCAGGTTCACCGGGAGCTTCAGGCGCGCCGCGGCCTCCATGGTGCCAAGTACCGCCGCGCTCCCCGCCATGTCCGTCTTCATCGCCTCCATGCCGGCGCCGGGCTTGATCGATATGCCGCCGGAATCGAAGGTGATCCCCTTGCCGACCAGGGCGACCGGACGCCCCTTGCCCCCCTGGTACCGCAGCACGATGAGACGCGGCGCGACGGCGGCCCCCTTGCCGACGCCGACCAGGGCGTTCATCCCCATCCGCTCCAGTTCCTCCAACTCGTAGACCCGGCACTCCAGCCCGTTGCGCTCGGCCAGTTCCCGCGCCGCCTGGGCGAGATACACCGGCGTCACCACGTTGCCCGGGTGGGAAACGAGGTCGCGGGCCAGGGTGACCCCTTCGCTGACGATGCGCGCCCGTTCCAGCGCCTGGCGCTCGGCCTCGGCCTCCTCGCCGGAGTCCAGCAGCACGGTCACCGCGTCGAACGTGAAGCGCAGCTCTTTTTCCTTGGTCTTGTACTGCTCGAAACTGTAGCTGCCGAGGAGCATCCCCATCGCGACGGTCTCGGCGGCATGGGGCAGGGAGGCGGCGTGGTGCAGGGCGCTGCTGAACGACGCCACCCGTGCGCCGCGCAGCGCCGAAACCGCGTTGCCGGCACCCTGGCGCAGGCGCTCGGCGCTGATATCCTTCTTCTTCCCAAGTCCCACCAGCAGGAGCCGCTCGGCCGGGAGCCTGCCCAGCGTGTGCAAAAGCCGGGCTGAACCGTGCTTTCCGGTGAACTCGCGGCTCTCCGCAAGGCGCCCGAGCAGGCCGCCCAAGGCGGTGTCGCAGTCGTGGTACAACGGGTCCCTGTCATCCTCGAAGCAGCCGATGACCAGGGCGGGGGTGGCGTGCTCGAGCGGCTTCGCCGAGCCGATGTCGATTCTCATGGGAACCTCCCGGTATGGTTACTTGCAGGGGTGCAGCATCTCAGCGAGTTCGAAGGCGAGTTCGACGCTCTGCTCCGCGTTGAGGCGCGGGTCGCAGTTGGTCTGGTAGTTCTCGTGCAGGTGCTTGTCCAAAAGCTGCCGGCTCCCCCCCGTGCACTCGGTGACATGGTCGCCGGTCAGCTCCAGGTGCACGCCGCCGGCCACGGTCCCCTCGGCCTTGTGGATCTCCCAAAAGGTCTTGATCTCGCGCAGGATGTCCTCGAACTTTCTCGACTTCTGGCCGAACTCGTTCTGGTAGGTGTTGCCGTGCATGGGATCGCAACTCCAGACCACGCGGTACCCCTCGCTGGTCATCTCACGCAGCAGCTTGGGGAGGTGGTTGGCCACCTTGTCGGCGCCGAACCGGGTGATCAGGGTGAGGCGGCCCGGTTCGTTGTCCGGGTTCAGCCGCTCCACGATCGCCTTGATGTTGTCGGGGTCGTAGTTGGGGCCGATCTTCATGCCGAGTGGGTTCTTCACGCCGCGCAGGAACTCGATGTGGGCTCCGTCCAACTGCCGGGTGCGGTCGCCGATCCAGAGCATGTGGCCGCTGCAGTCGTACCAGCCGCCGGTGGTGGAATCCATTCGCGTGAGCGTCTCCTCGTAGTCGAGCAGCAGCGCCTCGTGCGAGGTGTACAGGGTCACCTGGTTCAACTGCGGGGTGTGCTGCGGGTCGAGGCCGATGGCGGTCATAAAGTTGATGGTCTTCCAGATCTGGCGCACCAGGTCCTCGTACTTCTGGCCGGCGGGGAGGGCGTCCAGCGAGGCGCGGTGCCAGGCCTGCACCCGGTCCAGCGCGGCGTAGCCGCCCAGGGTGAAGGAGCGTACCAGGTTCAGCGTGGCGGCGGCGCGGTAGTACCCCTCCAGCATGCGGCGCGGGTCGGGCGTTCTCGCCTCCAGGGTCGGCTCGGGGCTGTTCACCATGTCGCCGCGGTAGCTCGGGAGCTCGACCCCGTTCACCAGCTCCGTGTCCGAGGAGCGCGGCTTGGCGTACTGCCCCGCCATGCGCCCGATCTTGATGACCCGCTTTTCGCCGGCGTAGGCGACGACGACCGACATCTGCAGGATGACCTTCAGCAATTCGCGGATATCGGGACCGGTGCAGCGCGAGAAATCCTCGGCGCAGTCGCCGCACTGCAGCACGAAGGCGTTACCGTCGACCGCGTCGGCAAGCTGTGATTTAAGCGTCTGGCACTCGCCCGCGAACACCAGCGGCGGCAGCTGCGAGAGCGTTTTCAGCGATTCGTCCAGAGCCGGCCCCGCCGGCCACACCGGCTGCTGCAGGGCGGGAAACGAGCGCCAGCTCGATTTGCTCCATTTCGTGGTAGGCATGCTGAAACCTCTTTGATTCCTGGGATTGGGCATCCGGGGCGAGCGCGCAAGCGTGCCGGGGAACGCGTTGCAATGGTAGCAGGATTGACGCCGATTGAAAAACTAAAAAGTTAATAAAATCAATGAAGGTCATGTTAAAGACTCTTCCAAACCGGCGCCGTCGTGGTATGATGCACGACCATGAATGAGGATCACCCCACCGACATGACACCGACCAGCCCTACCGAATCACCCGCCGCAACAACGGCCGGCGCCGCCGCCCGCGCCGACGAGGACGGCTTGAACCATGCAACACCACCGGACCCGGTCACGCCGAGGAGCGTTCTGTCCCATCTCCGATTAGACCTTTACGGCGGTCTGCGCGGCGCATTCTTCCTGCGCTCCGGCTTCGAAACGCTCGATTCAACCCCGGCGAGCCTGGTGTTGCTGGTGCTCGCCGACCTGGTGCTGAACCTGCTGGTCTCCTTGCTGCTGGTCGGGCGCGGCGGAAGTTTCTCGTACTCTTCCATCCCGTATTTCCTGTTCTACCTTCCACTGTTCCTGCTCTTCGGGGTCGCGGCGCAGCGGCTGCTGCGGCGCCCCTCCGCGCTGGTCGGCGTGGTCTGCGCGCTGGTCGCCTTCAGCATTCCCATCGAGCTCTGCCACGGCCTCTTGGAGTGGCTCGCCCAGTGGCGCCCCTTCGAGGGGCTCTCCGATCACCTCGCCGCCCCGCACTACTACCGCTTCTTCGGCTGGTGGCTGGCGGCCTCGCTCGTCTTCCTGCTGCGTCTGGCGCGCCCGGGAGGTTGGCACCGCCGGCTCGAACTCGTCTTGCTGTTCCTGGTGCTGCTGGGTCCCCCCTTGTACTTTTACCAGCGCGGCGACCTCTGGGTGAGCAACGAGGGGGGGAACGAGAGCGGAGAGCTCTCCCTCACCGACCAGGTGCTCACCGCCCAGGACCACCTCCTCAACGACCAACTCGGCGCCCTGCTCCCGGGGCGTCCTGGCCACAGCGACCTCTACTTCATCGGGTTCGCCGGGGACGCCTCGCAGGATGTCTTCCTGAAGGAGCTGAGCGCGACCCGGCAGCTCTTCGACACCCGTTTCGGGACCGCTGGGCGTTCCGTGCTGCTGGTCAACAACCCGCAAAGCGCCACCACGCTCCCCTTCGCCACCGTGGGCAACCTCGAGCGGGCCCTGGTGCGGGTGGGCGAGGTGATGAACCGCGACGAGGACGTGCTCTTCCTCTACCTCAGCTCGCACGGCTCCAGGGACCAGGAGCTCGAGGTGAGCAACGCTCCGCTGGAGCTGAAGCAGGTGACGCCCGAGTCGCTGCGGCGCATGCTGCGCAAGGCGGGGATCAGGTACAAGGTGGTGGTGGTCTCTGCCTGTTTCTCGGGAGGGTTCATCCAGCCGTTGCAGGACGACGGCAGCCTCGTCATCACCGCCGCTGACGCGACCCACGAGTCGTTCGGCTGCGGCTTCGGGGAGAACTACACCTGGTTCGGGGAGGCCTTCGTGGGGGATGCGCTGCGGGGGACCTTCAGCTTCACCGATGCCTTCGAGAAGAGTCGCGACACCATCAGGAAATGGGAGGAGGAGCGGGGCGAGACCCCTTCCAACCCCCAGATCTGGGCCGGCAAGGAGATCTGGCCGGTGCTGAAGCGGCTGCAAAAGGAGCTGGAACAGCGGAAAGCAAAGTAGGTAGTGCCCCGGGGCGGGTGAGGGAGGTTGCCCGCGCCAACCCCCTCACCCTGGCCTCTCCCCGGGGGGAGAGGGAATTACCAACGGCGGAAGATCAGCCTGACCGGTCTTTGTCTAGCGCGCGCCGCCGACGGTGATGGCGGGGATGAGGAGCGTCGGCTGCGCGTCGGAGACCGGCACCCCCTGGCCGTCCTTGCCGCAGGTGCCGATGCCGAAACCGAGATCGTTCCCCACCATGGCGATCTGCCGCAGCACCTGTGGGCCGTTCCCCGCCAGGGTCGCCCCCCGGACCGGCTCGCCGATGGCGCCGTTCTCGATCAGGTACCCCTCGGTCACCTCGAAGACGAAGTCCCCGTTCACCGTGTTGACCTGACCACCCCCCATGCGCTTCACGAAAAGACCGTCGGACACGCTCCTCAAGATATCGGCCGGATCGCTCTTCCCCGGAGCGATCAGCGTGTTGGTCATACGCACGATGGGGCGGTTGCGGTAGGACTCGCGTCGGCCGTTGCCGGTGGACGCGCACCCCTCCTTAAGGGCCGAGAGCCGGTCGTACAGGTAACCCTTGAGGATGCCGTTTTCCACCAGCACCGTCTTTTGTGCCGGCGTCCCCTCGCTGTCGAAGCCGAAAGAGCCGCGCGCGTACGGGATGGTGGCATCGTCGACGACCGTGATCAGCCCGGAGGCGACCTGCTCGCCGATCCTCCCCCGATACACCGAACTCCCCGCCTGGACCAGGTCCGCCTCCAGCCCGTGGCCGATCGCCTCGTGCACCATGGTTCCCCCCGCCTCGCTGGAGAGGACCACCGGGAACTGCCCCGCCGGTGATTTCCTGGCCCCGAGCATCATCACGCCGCGTGCCGCTGCCCGCAGCGCCAGTTCCTCGGGTGGAAACTCGTCGAAGAGCTCGAAGCCCCGGGCGGCACCCACCGGCTCGTACCCGGTCTGGGTCACCGTGCCGTCCTGCGCCACGACCTGGGTCATGAACACGGTGGAGCAGGAACTCTCCTCGTGGAACTCCCCCAGCGAATTGACACTCTGGGTCTTGACCCGGGCATCGCGGTACACCGCGAGCACCTGCCGGACGCGCGGATCGAAGCCGCGTGCGGCGCGGTCGGCGCGGGTCACCAGCGCGACCTTTCGCACCAGCTCCACCTGGTCGGGGGGGATGGCCGCCGCGCACCCGCCCGCCGACCTCGGGGCGCAGAGGTTGAAATCGGGATGGGGCACCCCGCCGCGCACGCCGCGGCTCACCGTCTCGGCAAGTTCCAGAAGGGAGTCCAGGCTCAGCTGGTTGGTGTAGGCGTAGGCGGTCGAGAAGCCCGAAATGACGCGGATCCCGATGCCGCGGTCCGTCGCCGACAGCACCCGCTCCACCTTGCCGTCCTCGCAGGTGACCGAGGTATAGGCGCCGTCCTCGTAGTAGATGTCGGCGAACTCGCCGCCGGCGGCGAGGGCCCGTTTCAAGATCGCAGCGGCGTCTACGCTTTCGAGCACGGCTCACCTGCCTCGGTCACCTCGGTGACCTCTATTTCCTGCGCCAGCGCATGCATCATGGAGTCCACCTCGGCGGCGAAGCAGACCGGGTAGTTGACCCGCACGATGCCCCGTTTGCCGTCGATGGTGCTCATCATGGTGAGCCCTTCGTGGGCCTCCAGGATGTATTTCATGTACACGATGTCGCGGTTGGCCAGCTGGTAGTAGCGGTTGGCGGTATCCATCATTCCTCCCTCGGGCCCTTCGGCCCGGTTTTCGTACATACCATCTGGGCGTACAAAAGACAAATTTTCTTTCCCTCCGGTTGCCTATGCGCCACCGTCTGATATTTTCTAAGCCATGATATTAGTTGATTCTAATAAATTCCCGGTATCCCCTAAGACCCTGTCCCGACGGCTTGCGCAGCTCTGCTGCGTTTTGTTTTTCCTGTTCTTCATGGGAAACGGGGCCTTCGCCGCGGGCCGCCCCGACCTCATGGTCCGCCTCGCCAGCGAGACCGACGCCGCCTACATCGGCGAGGGGATCTACGAGAGCACCGCCACCGTGCAATCGCGCTCCCAGCCTTCCTACCCGGGGCTCCCGGCCCAGTTCCGGGTGCTCTTGAAGAATGCGGGTGACCAGCCGGACCGCTTCCTGCTCACCGCTCCGGGAAGCGGCGGCGCCATCACCGTCAGCTACCTCGACGCCACCGGCGCCGACCTGGCCAGCGCCTTGTCCGGCTCGGGATATCTGAGCGCACCCCTGGCGCCAGGTGAGTCGCTGGCGCTGCTGGTCCGGGTGAACCCGACCACCTTCACCCTGGGGGCGAGCTACCGCGTCGCCGTGACCGCGCTCTCCATCGGCGACCCGCAGGCGACCGACCAGGTGAAGACCGAGACCGTCGCCTGCGTGCAGACCGCCGCGGTCACCGTCTCGGCGCCGCCGGACGGCTCCGGCGCACCCGGCACCGTGGTCAACTACCCGTACACGGTGAAAAACGTCGGTAACGGCGATAACGCCTTCGCCCTCACCGTCACCATGGCAAGCGGCTGGAGGGGAGAGCTCTTCGCCGACGACGGCGCCGGGGGAGGGATCGCCGGCGACGGGGTACGCCAGTCCGGGGAGAGCCACGGCTGCCTGGGAACCGGGACGCTGGCGCCGGGAGCCTCCTACCGCTTCTTCCTGGCGGTCACCGTCCCCGAGGCGGGTGGCGACGGGGCGCGCGGCGAGTCGCTCCTCGCCGTATCAGGCACCGGTGCGAACGGGACCGACCAGGTCACCACCACCGTGGTGGCGGCCGCGGTATTCCTTACCGAAGGGGTGCGCAACCTCACCAGGGGGGGGATCTTCGCGGCCAACGCCGAGGCCGTCCCGGGGGACCTGCTTCAGTACCGGATGGCCGTCACCAACGGAGGCTCCGCCCCGGCGACCTCGGTCAGCATCGACAGCCCGATCCCCGCCGGCCTCGTGGTCGCACCCGACTCGCTGTTGCTGTCCCTCGCCTCCACCGGCGCGGGGGCCCCCTGCGCCGCGGCGGAATGCGGACAGGCCAGGATCGCGGACGGGAGCGTCATCGCGCAGCTCGGCGAGGGAGCCACGGTTTCCAGCGGCGGCACCCTCGCGCCCGGCAAGACCATCTACCTGTACTTCAAGGCGCAGGTCCAATAACGCATCAAGATGAGGCCTGATCCTCCGCTGCAGACATCCTAAATCCCCTCTCCCTCTGGGAGAGGGCTAGGGTGAGGGGATTGGCGCGTGAAACCGGCCATCACCGGCCCTTCGGGCACCCTCTCCCGGGGGGAGAGGGGACTAGTGGAAGATCTTGGGTAAGCAGGTACTACATTGATCGGGGAAAGTGATGACGGTCCCGGGATGGCGCAAGATGGGGGGGGAACTGGTCCTGGCATGCCTCCTTGGCATGGCACTCACGCTCGCCCTTCCCGCCGCCGCGCTCTCCCTTACCCCTTCCGGGACCGTGATCAGCCACGATTTCGCCGCCCGCTTCGCGACTCCCGCCCCGCGTCAGGTCCGCTCCAACCTGACCCAGATAACGATCAAGGACCTGGCGGACCCTGAGCTGGTCCCACCCCGGACCGCGACGGCGAAGGTGGGCGTTCCCGTCGATTTTCAGCATGTCCTGACCAACAGGGGGAACTTCCCCGACAGCTTCCAGGTGAAGGCGCTGCTCCCCCAGGGGGTGACCGAGAGCGGGCCCGCGCCGGCCTTGCGTTTCTACCAGGGCGACGGCGTGACGCCGGTGCCGACCGGCCCCGGGGGAATCCAGGTCGTCGGGCCCGTCCCCGCCGGCGCCTCGGTGGACCTGGTGCTGCGCGCCGTGCCCGCCGCGGGGAGCGAGGGGAGGGTGACGAGCATCGTGGTGTCGGCGACCTCGGTACTGGTTCCCGCCCGCAACAGCAGTGTCAACGACCAGTTGCAGGTTCCCGTCCCCGGGAGCGTCACCGTTTTGAAGAGCGTGAGCCCGGAGGGCGCGGTCCTGCCCGGCGCCGTGCTCTCCTTTGGACTCGCGCTCAGAAACGGTGGGGCCGCACCCGTCTCCGGGGTGCTGGTGGTGGACCCCCTGGATGAGCTTCTCGAGTACCAGCCCGGCAGCGCCGTCCTCCCCGATGGCCTCTCCGGCGCGGTGAGCTATGACGCGGGGAGCCGGTCGCTGCGCTTCGACATCCCGACCGTCCCGGCGGGGTATAGCGGCACGGTCACCTTTCGCGCCGCCGTGCGAGCGGACGCTCCCGGCAACGCCCCCATCGTCAACACCGCCGGCGTCACCAGCAGCCTGAGCGGCACGCCCGTTCTCAGCAACAGCACCTTCAACACGGTGCTCGCCCGCGCCCTGGTGGTGACCAAGCAGGCCGGCAGCGCCGTGGCCGAGGCGGGGGACATCGTGGCCTACACCGTGCGGGTGGAGAACGTCGGGGCGGCGCTTTTGGAACACGTCACGGTGGAGGACCGGATCCCCCGGGGCTTCCGCTACCTGAAGGGATCGAGCCACCTGGACGGCTTCGCCGTCGCCGACCCGGTGGGAGCGTCGCGGCAGTTGAGCTGGGACACGGGGAGCATGGCGCCCGGCGCGGTGAAGGTACTTTCCTACCGGCTGGTCCTCTCCGCCGAAGTCCCCGTCGGGACCAGCGTCAACTGGGCCCGGGCCTCAGGGGTCACCCAGGCCGGGAGTGCCAGCATCTCGCCTCCGGCCAGCGCGGCCATCAAGGTGCGCCCCTCCATCCTGGGGGACAAGGCGGTGATCATGGGAAGGATCTTCCGGGACAGTAACGGCAACGGCGTGCCCGATCCCCATGAGCCGGGCGAGCCCGGGGTCAGGATCTACCTGGAGGACGGCTCCTACGTGTTCAGCGACGGCGAGGGGAAGTACAGTTTCACCGGGGTCGCTTCCGGCGACCACGTCTTGAAGGTGGACCGCGGCACCCTGGATCCCGCGCTGCGCCCGCTGCCGTACAATACCGCCTTCGCCGGGGTGGGGTGGTCGCAGTTCGTGACGGTCCCCTTCGGCGGCCCGGCGCGGGGCGACTTCGCCCTGGTGGCGGCACCCGCCGCGCCATCTCCCCCGGACGCCGGCGCCGCGGGCGCTGCGCCCCCCACGCCGGTCGCTCCGACGGCTCCCCTGGTTCCCTCCGCTGCGGTGCCCCCCGCGCGCCCGGACCACCCCGCCGACTGGCTCCTGGTCGGGTTGGGCAGCGCCACCGTGGGCGCCAAGGCCGGTGGCGACGCGGGCGTTTTCCACGAGGAGCGTCTCGCCTTCTACACCCGCGGCACCCTCCTGGGCGACTACCGGCTCACCGCCGCCTACGACTCGGACAAGGAGCGCCGCGACGGGGTCTTCCAGGCCATCGACCCGGAGAAGTACTACCCGGTCTACGGCGACGCCAGCGACATCGGCTACGACGCCCAGTCCAGGGGGAAACTCTTCCTCAAGGTCGAGTCCGGCCGCTCCCACCTCATGGCGGGCGACTACCGCACCGACCTCTCCGAGAACGAGTTCTCCCGCTACGACCGCGCCCTGAACGGCGTGAAATTCGAGGTGAACCGGGACCACCTCACCGCCAAAGGGTTCGAAAGCCGCACCGAGGAGGCCATCATCCGCGACGAGATCCACGGCGACGGCACCTCCGGATACTACCTGTTGTCCCGAAAGCCCGTCTTCGAGAACAGCGAGCGGGTCCGCATCGAGGTGCGCGATCGCTACCACTCGGAGCGGGTCCTTTCCATCACCGAGAAGGTCCGTTACGCCGACTACTCCATCGATTACCTGGCGGGGACCATCCTCTTCAAGGAGCCGGTACCCTCGCTGGACCAGTTCCTGAACCCGGTCACCATCGTGGTCACCTACCAGGGGCTGGGGGGGGGCGAGCAACGCTACGTCTACGGCGGACGGGCCCAGTACCGCACCGACCAGGGCTCCTGGCTCGGAGGCACCGCGGTGGTCGAGGAGCACGCCGGCAAGGACACGTCCCTCTACGGTCTCGATGCCGGCTGGCGCCTCGGCTCCTGGCTCACCGTGAAGGGGGAGGGGGCGGTCAGCGAGAGCCTGGACAAGGGACGGGGGAGCGCCTGGAAGACCGACCTCACCCTGCGACCGATCGAGCCCCTCTCCCTCGGGCTTTACTACCGGAAGGTTGACGCGGATTTCTTCAACCCGTCCATGAGCGGCAACGAGACCGGCACCGAGAAGTTTGGCGGCCGGCTCGATTACCGCGCCCCCGGCGACACGCGGCTCTTCGCGGAGAGCTTCGTGCAGCGCGACGAGATCGCCGGGCGCAGGCTGGTCGGGAACCAGGTGGGGGCGACCCGCAGGTTCACCCTCCTCGACGCGGAAGCCGGGGTGAAGCTCGTGAGCCAGGAAAAGGATGGTAAGAACGGCGACTCGGACCTCGTCTACGGCGGCGTCAAGGGAAGCCTCACCCCGAGGCTCGACGCGACCCTGCGCCGCGAGCAGCTCCTCTTCGCCTCCACCATCCCGGAATACCAGTCCAAGACCTTCCTGAAGCTCGACTACCGCCTGAGCGACCGGACCAAGGCCTTCGTCACCGAGGAGTACCAGGAGGGCTCCCCGCTGATCCGGCACGCCACGCTTTTTGGCCTGGAGAGCAGGCTCTCCGAACGGATGCGCGTAACCACCGGCTACAGCCTGTCCAGCGGCGTCCTCGGCAACACCGAGCAAAGTAACGTCGACCTGCACAGCAAGCTGGTCGAGACGGACGGCTTCAGCCTCGCCTCCCGCACCGGCTACCAGCTGGAAAACTCCCTCTCCGGCGAGCGGGGGGAGGCGGTCCTGGGGCTTAACAGCCGCTACCGTGTGGCGCAGGGACTCTTCTTGAACTCGAGCTTCGAGCGGCTGCAGACGGTGCAGGGGGCGGATGGGACCCGCACCGCCTTCACCCTGGCCGGCGAATACCTGCGTGCCCGCGACGTAAAACTCACCGGCCGTTACGAGATCCGCACCGGTCCCGGCGAGACCGCCTCGCTCTACGGCGCCCACGCGGCCTACCGCCTGACCCCCTCGTTCACCCTTTTGGGCAAGGTTTCCCTCTGGGATCGCGACGCCGACGCGGGCAACGACGTCACCGTGGACAGCTACGTGGGCGGCGCCTTCCGCCCCCTGGCGGGGAACCCGCTCCATCTCCTCTCCCTGGTGCGTTACAAGGTGGATCGGCGGGGGACGCTGCCGGGCGCACCGGACAGCCGCAGCGTGATCGTCTCGGCGGAGCCCACCTACCGCCTGGTGAGCCGCTGGACCGCGCAGGGGAAGTACGCCGGGAAGGTGAGCTGGTCCGAGGGGACCGGGGGGGGCTGGAACAGCTACACCGACCTGGTCCTGGCGGGCCTCTCCTACGACCTCGCCGAGCGCTGGGAGCTGTCCGCCTACCTGAAGCTGTTGAACCAGTACGACGCGGGGATGCACTCGCTCGGCGCGGTCGGCAGCGCCGGGTACCGGGTCTACCGCAACGTGGTCGTGTCGGCCGGCTACAACTACGCGCGGCTGGACGACCGCGACCTGACCGGCGAGAGCTACCAGGGGCAGGGCCCCTTCTTCGGCATCAAGGTGAAGTTCGACGAGGACATGTTCGAGTCCGCCGCCGCCAAGGTGCCGCCGCCCCCTCCGCCACCCCCGGCGCCGTTGGCGGCACCCCTCCCGGACCCCGAACCGGAACTGGTCCCCGCCGTGCTGGTGACCCTGGAGCGCCTGGACGAGCCGCTGCTCTTGTCCGGCAGCGCTGAACTCTTCACCCTGCTGGTGAACGGCGAGGCGGCCCGGCTTCCGTCCACCGCGGTCAGCCTGTCCCGGGAACGGCTCGCCTCGCTCGATCTGAAGGGGGGACGCTTCGCGGAACCGCTGCGGCTTTTGACCAGCGTCGACGAGCCGGACCAGGTCCGCTCCTGGAGCGTCACCTTCCTGAACCGCGCCGGCGAGGAGATCCGGAAGATCGGCGGCAACGGCGCACCCCCCAAACGGGTCGCCTGGGAGGGGAAAACGGACCGGAGCCGGGTCGAGCGGGGGGAGATCTACCAAAGCCAGCTCCAGGTCACCTACCTGGACGGCTCGGTGTTCCGCACGGGCCGGGAACTCTTCGGGGTCAACCGCCGCGAGGCCGTGCTGCTGACCCTGGCCGGCGGAGCCTTCGTCTTCGACAAGGCGCTCCTGACCACCGAGGCCAAGCGTCTCCTGACCGGGGCGGCTCGCGTGCTGCGCGAGCATCCGGACGAGCAGGTGATCGTCGAGGGGCACACCGACGGCATCGGCGGCGTGGAGTACAACATGGCCCTCTCGAAACGGCGCTGCGACGCCGCCGCCGATTACCTGGTGCGGGTGGAGGGGATCGCCCCGTCCCGCCTGCTGCGGCGCTGGTTCGGCAAGTCCAGGCCGGTCGCGGACAACGCCACCACGCCGGGGCGCCGGCTGAACCGCCGGGTGGAGCTGAAGGGTGATTACCAGCAACTGCGCCCGACCGACCCCGACGACCGGTACCGGACCCGCCCCTTCGTCGTCATCAACGGGCGCGATGTCCCGGTCGACCCTCTCGGGCGCTACGAGACCTCCGTCCCCGGGGAGACCGCCCGACTCAAGGTGGAGATGGGGGACTCGCGCGGGAGGTTCCTGGCCACCGAGCTCCCGCTCCCGGAGCTGACCGTGGCGCAGCCCGACCGCTTTGTCCTGGTCCGCTACGGCGCGACCGTTTCCGGCGTCACGGTTTCCCCGGACGGCGCCATCTTCTGCCGGCTCTCGGGCCGCACGGGAGAAGGGGAGCGGATCGAACTGGACGGCCGCGAACTCCCCCGCACCCCGCTGGGCGCCTTCGCCCTCGACGTCCCGCTGGGGAGCGGGGACCGGGTGCTGGGGATGGTGGTCCGAAACGGCGCCGGGTGCTCCAAGCTCTTGAACCTGCGGCTGCGCTCCGAGAAGCAGCTGGTCGCGCCGACGGAGGTGCCGCCATGAGCGCCCGGGACCGCCTGAGAAGGCTCCTCGGGGTGGCGGCCGAGACGGCGCTCGCGCTCCTGCTCGTCCTCGCGCTCTTCTGGCTTTTCATCCTGTTCCTGTTCGCCGTGTTCCCCTCGGGGACCCCGATCAAGGAGCTGGTCGCCGATTCGGGCGAACGCTCTCCCCTGGCGCGCGGCGGCGCCAAGCGCCCCGAGGCGGCCCTGCAGTCCCTGGTGCGCGACGTCCGCTGCCGGCGCGGCGATTCCGTGGCGTGGGGTGACGCCAGCGAGGGGATGATCCTGTACAACCGCGACGCGGTGCAGACCTTCGACCGTTCCGGCGCCACCATCTCCTTCGCCCCCGGTGACGCCCTCGCCATGGGGAGTAACTCCATGGTGGTGGTGACCCGCCTGAACGAGACGCTGGAGGGGGGACCGCGGTCGTACCGGGTGCACGTGGAGGGGGAGTTGCGCGGCACGTTCTCCTCGGCCAAGAGGGTGCGCCTCGAGGTTGCCACCGCCGGGCACCTGGCCCGGGTCGTGCCGGGAGCATCGCGCTTCAGCTTCACCCCGCTCGGCGACAACGCCTCCAGCCTCACGGTCCTTGCCGGCGAGGTGCGGGTCCAGGGAGAGGACCGGGTGATCCGGGTTCCGGCCCGTTTTGGCGTGACGCTCAGGCGCGGGGTGCCGGTGGGGCCGGCGCTTCCCCTGCCGGGCGCACCGAGGCTTAAGAACGAGAACCTGCTCTACCGCTTCCGCCAGCTCCCTCCCAAGGTCCGCTTCAACTGGACCGGCGGCGAAGGGGTGTACCACTTCCAGCTCTCCGACGAGCCTCGCTTCCGGAAGGTGCTCATGGACAGCAGGGTGAACGGGGCCGAGCTCGACGCGGGGACCCTGGAGGCCGGGAACTACTACTGGCGGGTGAGCCGCATCGAGGAGGGGAGGGAAGGCCCCTTCAGCAGGACCGGGCGCTGCCGGCTGCTGCAGCTGTTGAACCCGCCGCGGCTTCAGGTCGACTTCCCGCCGACGACGATCGGCGTGGGGGGCTTCCGCCTGGCCGGCAGGTGTCAGCCCGGCTCCAGCGTCTACGTGAACGGGGCGGCGGCCACCATGGCCGAGGACGGCAGCTTCAGTCGCGAGATCGAGCTCAGCTCCGGGGTCAACCTGATCAGGGTCGAGGCGGTCGACGAGGCGGGTAACGCGAGCTACGCCTCGCGGGTGGTGTACGGCAAAGAATAGGGGAGGGCTTACATGCGAAGCAGACTGAAGTTCCCGCTCAGGTTCAAGATGCTGCTCTCACAGCTCCTGGTGGTCTCGGTGGTGCTGAGTCTCATCACCTTCACCATGGCGAACCTGTTCCAGGCCGACAAGACCGCCTACATCCACGACCTCACCTCGACCATGGTGCTGCACAGCGCCGAGGAGGCCAACACCCTGGTGGCGGGGTACACCGAGAAACTGAGGCTCTTCTCGCGGCTGATGGGGGACCAGGAGATGGGGGGGCGCGAGCAGGCGCTGCAGGGGCTATTCGAGGAGTTCGGCGAGTTCGTCATGGTGAGCCGCAGCGGCCCCGACGGCGAGCAGAACGTCTACGACCAGGGGGCGCTGGCGACCGCCGGGGTCACCCCGGAGCAGTTGCTCTCCTACCGCGAAAGCCACCCGCTTCCCCCGCCCGCGCCGGGGACGGGGCCACGCCTCGAGCTCTCCACGGTCGCCCCCGGGCTCCCCACCCTGACCCTCACCATCGCCGAGCCCGCCGCCACGGGTGAGGAACCGGTGGTGGCCTCCGGCGTGATCCGCCTGGACCGGCTGCAGCGCCTGGCGAGCCGCTCCCGGGTCTTCGATACCTTCCTGATCGACGCCTGCGGCAACTACCTGGCGAACGCCGACCGGGCCAGGATCGGGCAGCCGCCGAGGACCGGGTGGTGGGGCAAGGTGCGGGGCACCCCGCGCCTGAGCGGCCTTACCCTCGAGTACCAAAACGGCGACCGCGCCATGGTGGGAGGTTTCTCCCGCACCGAGGTGGGGGGGATCACCGTGGGGGTGCAGATCCCGAAAAGCGCGGCCTTCCTCACCTCCCGAGCACTTTTGGCGGACCTGCTGGTCCTCTCCCTGGTTCTCCTTGGGGGCGCGGCGCTCCTGAGCCAGTTCTGGTCGCGACGGCTCACCCGCCCCATCGAGAAGCTCTCCGAGGCGACCAGGATGGTCGGGCAGGGGCGCTTCGAGATCGAGGTGCCGGCGGTTTCCGGCGACGAGATCGGCGCCCTGGCCGGTTCCTTCAACCGGATGGCGGCGGAACTGAAACAGCGCGAGCAGGCCCTGAAGGACCTCTACGGGCAGCTGGTGCAGTCCGAGAAGATGGCGGCCTTCGGCGCGCTCGGCGCCGGCATCGCCCACGAGGTGAAGAACCCGCTCGCCGGCATCCTCGGCATCACCCAGCTCTCCCTGCGCGGCGTGGAGAGCGGCAATCCCTTGGAGAAGAACCTGCACATCATCGAGAAGGAGACCAAGCGCTGCAAGACCATCATCGAGAACCTCTTGAAGTTCGCCCGGCAGGAACAGGTGGAGTTCGCCGAGGTGGACCTGGCCCAGGTGGTCGCCGACGCGCTGGCCATCGTCGACCACCAGCTGGGGATCAACAGCGTCAAGGTGGAGCACGAGGTGGAGCCGGGGCTTCACGCCTGCCGCGGCAACGCGAACCAGCTGCAGCAGGTGCTCATGAACCTGATGATCAACGCCCAACAGGCCATGGGGGGGACGGCGGGGCTGGTGCGGCTCTCGGCGCGCCGGCTGGAGCAGGGGGGGCTGGAGCTGCGGGTTTCCGACAACGGCCCGGGGATCCCCAAGGAGATCCAGGCCAAGATCTTCGATCCCTTCTTCACCACCAAGCCGGCCGGGCAGGGGACGGGACTCGGGCTATCGGTAAGCTACGGCATCGTCAAGGACCACGGCGGTGAAATCCGCCTTGAGAGCGAGGAGGGGGTGGGGACGACCTTCATCATCACCCTCCCCCCTCCCGCCGCGGCCAACGCGGCATAGGGGAGGACGGACATGGATCTGTTAGTCGTCGACGACGAGGAGACCTTGAGAAGCGTGGTGTCGCAGGTGCTTTCGGCGGACGGGTTCACCGTCTCCGAGGCGGCCAGCGGGGAGGAGGCGCTGGAGGCGTTCCGGGCCGGCTCGCACCAGCTGGTGATCACCGACATCAGGATGGGCGGCATGAGCGGCATCGAGCTCTTGAACGAGATCAAGAGTCACAACCCGGACACCCAGGTGGTGATCATGACCAGCCACGCCTCGCTGGACAGCGCGCTCACGGCGCTGCGGGCCGGCGCCTACGACTACCTGGTGAAGCCGTTCGAGAGCCTGGACCTGATCTCGGCGGTGGCGGGGAGGGCGGCTGAGAAGGCGCGCCTGGTTGCGCAGAACCGCAAGTTATTGGAACAGTTGACCAAGGCCAACCGGGAACTGCAGGAGGCGAACCAGGCGCTCAAGGAGGTGGCGGTGCGCGACGGCCTCACCTCGCTGTACAACCACCGCTATTTCCAGGAGGCCTTCGCGCAGGAGGTGGCCCGCTCCAAGCGCTTCGACAAGCGCTGCAGCCTGATCTTCTTCGACGTGGACAACTTCAAGCACTACAACGACACCCACGGCCACCCCGAGGGTGACCGGCTCCTCAAGGGGCTGGCCCAGATCGTCATGTCCCACTCGAGGGCCTGCGACGTCGCCGCGCGCTACGGTGGTGAGGAGTTCGTGCTGCTCTTGCCGGAAACGGGGAAGGAAGGTGCCGTGAAGGCGGCCGAGGAGATGCGGGCGCGGGTGGCCGCGCATCCCTTCGCGGGAAGGGAGAGCCAGCCCCTGGGGCGGGTCACCGTGAGCGTCGGGGTGGCCTCCTTCCCCGAGGACGGCGGCGAGGCCCAGGCGCTCCTGGAACGTGCCGACCAGTACCTGTACCAGGCCAAGAACAGCGGCAAGAACCGTGTGGTGGCGGGGGGGGCTACGCCGTCTTCTCCCGCCTGATCAGGTCGAACTCGCCGGCGCCGGTCACCCCGGTTAGGACCACGTGCTGGTTGGGGTGGGCCACGGTGAGCGGGACCCCGTCCAGGTCGGTCATGGCGGACAGCGTGAAGCGGGTGAAATGGGCGCCCTGCCCGATCAGCTCGAGGACATCGCCGGCCTGGAGCCGGTTGCGCACCACCACCTGGACCCCCCCCTCCACCTCCTTTTCCACCAGCGCGACGAATTCGAAGGTGCGCACGTAGCAGGAGAGGTACTCGTGGTCCACGTCGCGCGGCTTGCCGAGCAGAAAGCCGGTGGTGTAGCCCCGGTGGCTCACCTTGGCCAGCTCCTCGAGCCACTCCGGCTTGAGCCGGTATCCCTGCGGGTCCTCCCAGTAGCGGTCCAGCGCCTCGCGGTAGATCCGGATCACGCTTGCCGCGTAGTAGATCCCCTTCATGCGCCCCTCGATCTTCAGCGAATCGACGCCGCACTCCACCAGCGCGGGAAGCTGCTCGATCAGGCAGAGATCCTTGGAGTTGAAGATGAAGGTGCCGCTTTCGTCCTCGTGGATCGGGAAGTACTCGCCGGGGCGGGTCTCCTCGACGATGGAGTAGTTCCAGCGGCAGGGCTGGGTGCACTCACCCTTGTTGGCGTCGCGCCCGGTCATCGCCGAGGAGAGCAGGCAGCGCCCCGAGTAGGAGATGCACATGGCGCCGTGGATGAAGACCTCGAGCTCCAGGTCGCAGCGCTGCGCCGTCTCCCTGATCGCGTCCAGGGACATCTCGCGGGCGAGGTTCACCCGTTTCACACCCTGGGCCTGCCAGAAGCGGGCGGCGCGCCAGTTGGTGGTGTTGGCCTGGGTGGAGAGGTGGATGTCGCGCCCCGGGCAGCGCTCGGCCAACAGGGCCACCACGCCGGGGTCGGCGGCGATGAAGGCGTCGAAGGGGATGTCGGCCACCTCGCACAGGTAGCGCTCCAGGGCCGGGAGATCATCGTTGTCGGCGAAGGCGTTGACGGTGAGGTAGACCTTCACCCCGTGCGCGTGCGCGTAGGACACCGCCTCGTCGAGCTCGATGCGGGTGAAGTTGCCCGCCAGGTTCCTGAGCCCGAACGCCTTGCCGCCCAGGTACACGGCGTCCGCGCCGTAGCGGATCGCCACCTTCAATTTCTCCATGTTGCCGGCGGGCGCCAGCAGCTCCGGTTTCACCCTCGGGCGTGCCACCCGCTCGTGCGGTAGCTCAGCCATCCCCAACTTCTCCAGCTCCTTCCCGTCACCAGTCAAACCATGCTCCTTGTCGGCGCTTCGCCGCCGGTTCGCCTTTCCGCTCAAGCGGCGCGCCCGTACACCGGGACAACCTAGCATACACCGGGCGGCTAAGGGAACCCCCCAAAGGCGCTTTCCCCTTGACATTGATAGGCAAAAGGCTTTAATTATGTTAAATTTTTTTCGGCACCAAGGGTTGCAAGTCCAAAAGATGGGCCAGCTAAGCTCGCGGTTTCAGGAGCTTATCCGGCGCCCATTTCCGGCTTTTTCCTGAAAACGCGTCCCGAAAACTAATGAATGGCTGGCCGCTGATCTGGTTACCAATGTCATGAGCGCTGTATCACTTTGCACGCCTCGCCGCGGGGTAAGGGCGAGGAGGAGGGTGGGGCGATTCGTGCCCCTAAAGGAGCCTATGAAAAAACACCTCTGTCTGGCACTGCTCTTCCTGGGCCTGACCGCCACCGCACCGTTCGCGGCGGCACAGGAACAACCCACCATTTACACCATCGTTCCCGGCGACACCCTGTGGGGGCTGTCGCAGCGCTTCCTGAAGGACCCCTACTACTGGCCCAACGTCTGGGCCAACAACCAGACCGTCGGCAATCCCCATTTCATCTATCCCGGCCAGAAGGTGCGCATCTACTCCGACCGCATCGAGATCGAGCCGGCGCCGGCTTCCGCCCCGGCGGCCCAGACCCCCGCACAACCGGACCTGCGCGAGGAACCGCAACCGGTGACCTTCTCGGTCAACGGCAGCGAAGGGTTCCTGATCGAGAACGGCATGAGGCCCTCCGGGACGGTGATCTCCCTGCACCAGAGCCGCGAGATGGCCGGCACGGACGACATCGTCTATACCGATATCGGGCGCGTCCATGGCGCCAACCCCGGCGACCGTTATCAGGTATTCAAGAAGATCGGTCCGGTGAGCCACCCGGTCACCAACGTGATCCTCGGGCAGCAGGTCGTCCCGCTGGGAGAGCTGCAGCTCTCCGAACTCGAAGACAAGGCCTCCAAGGCCATTGTCACCAAGTCTTTCCAGGAGATCAGCGCCGGCTCCTTCCTGCTTCCCTACCAGGAGCGCAAGCTGACCATCCCGCTCAAGTCCGCCGACCGCGACCTGACCGGCTACATCGTGCAGACCCAGACCGGGAACCAGGCCCTGGCGGTGAGCGACGTGGTCTTCCTCGACCTGGGCAAGGCGCAAGGGGTGCAGCCGGGCAACATGCTCTACATCGTGCGCGACGTGGTGCCCGACCAGCGCTATGCCAACGCCAAGATCGAGAAGCTCCCGGTCGAGGTGGTCGGCGCGCTGGTGGTGGTCAACATCGGCATGAACAGCTCCACCGCCGTGATCGTGAAGAGCGTGGACACCATATACCGCGGCGACCGCGTGGAGATGAAGAAGAGCAGGTGACGCCAAAGGGGGTAACCCCATGGATCACTACTACTGGTTCGCACTGAAATCGGTGCCGCAGGTGGGCAACGTCACCTTCCTGCGGCTGCTGGCGCATTTCGGGTCCCCCGAGAAGGCCCTCAGTGCCCCGTTCGACGAGCTCGCCTCGGTGAAGGGGGTGAGCGCGGCGGCGGCCCGTTCTATCGTCGAGCACGACCACCGCTCCGGTGCCGAGGCCGAATGCGAGCGGGTGCGGACCAGCGGCGCGCAGGTGGTCGACATCCTGTCGGAGCGCTACCCGCGCCTTTTGATGCAGATACCCGACCCGCCCCCCTTCTTCTATCTCAAGGGGTCGCTCGACGGGAGCGAGGCCGCGGTGGCCATGGTCGGGTCCCGGCACGCCTCCCAGTACGGCCTGTGCACCGCGACCCGCCTCGGCAAGGAACTGGCCGAGCAGGGGGTGACCGTCGTTTCGGGCATGGCGCGCGGCATCGACACCGCGAGCCACTGGGGGTGCCTCAAGGCGGGCGGGCGCAGCGTCGCCGTTCTTGGCTGCGGCGTCGACGTGATCTACCCGCCGGAGAACGACACCCTGTACCGCACGCTGTGCGAGCAAGGCGCCTTGATCAGCGAGTTCCCCATGGGGACCTCGCCGCTGCCGGAGAATTTCCCCCGGCGCAACCGCATCATCAGCGCCCTCGCCAAGGGGGTGCTGGTGGTCGAGGCTGGGGAGGGGAGCGGATCGCTGATCACGGCCCAGTACGCGCTGGAGCAGGGGCGGGAGGTCTTCGCCGTCCCCGGCAACGTCACCACGTCCGGCAGCCGCGGCGTCAACGGCCTCATCAAGCAGGGTGCCAAGCTGGTGGAACGGGTGGAGGATATCCTCGAGGAGCTTGCCATCGAGCCGCTGGCGACGCACCCCCTGGAAAAGCCCCCTTCCTTCCCGCTCACCCCGCAGGAAGCCGAGCTCTACGCCCTGCTCTGCCATGGCGCGCTGCAGATCGACGACATCATCGTGCAGTGCGCGTTGACAGCCGGCGAGGTTTCCGCTACCTTACTTCGCTTGGAAATGAAAGGGATCATCATCCAGCTTCCCGGCAAGCGCTTCGCGGTCGTCTGAACCAATACCGACACCAGGTGGACACATGTCTCAGAATCTCGTCATAGTCGAGTCTCCCGCCAAGGCGAAGACCATAGAAAAATTTCTCGGCCCCGATTACAAGGTGCTGGCGTCGTTCGGTCACGTGCGCGCGCTCCCCAGCAAGCAGGGGTCCGTGGACGTGGAGCACGATTTCGAGCCCAAGTACGCGGTGCTCCCCGAAAGCAAAAAACACATCGACGCCATCAAGAAGGAGATGAAGGGTATTTCCTCGCTGCTCCTGGCGACGGACCCCGACCGCGAGGGGGAGGCGATCTCCTGGCACCTTTTGGCGGCGCTCGGCTTGGAGGGTAAGAAGAAGATACCCTTCGACATCAAGCGGGTGGTGTTCCACGAGATCACCAAGGACGCCATCGTGCACGCGGTGCAGAACCCGCGCGGCATCTCCGAGCACCTGGTGGACGCGCAGCAGGCGCGCTCGGTCCTTGACTACCTGGTCGGCTTCACCCTCTCCCCGTTTCTCTGGAAGAAGATCCGCTACGGCCTCTCCGCCGGGCGCGTGCAGTCGGTCGCGCTGAGGCTCATCTGCGAGCGCGAGAAGGAGATCCAGGCTTTCAAGGAGCAGGAGTACTGGACCATCGGTGCCAAGCTTGAGACCGCGAAGAAGCAGGGACTCACCGCGGCGCTGGTCGAGGCGGCAGGGAAGAAGCTCGGCAAGTTCGACATCCCCAACCGCGAGGTGGCCTTCGGGCTCTACGAGAAACTGGGCGGCACGGGTCAATTCCCCAAACAGGAAGGTGACGACGGCGCGACGCCGCTGGTGGTGAAGACGCCGGCCACCCCCGAGTACCGCGTCGACAAGGTCACCAAGAGCGAGAGAAAGCGCTCGCCGTCGCCGCCGTTCACCACCTCCACCTTGCAGCAGGAGGCGGCCAGGAAACTCGGCTTCTCCGCCAAGAAGACCATGTCCACCGCGCAGAAGCTCTACGAGGGTATCGACGTCGGCGAAGGCGCGGTCGGTCTCATTACCTACATGCGTACCGACTCCGTGGCGCTCTCCAACGTGGCCCTCGAGGACGCGCGGCAGCTGATCACCTCGCTCTACGGCAAGGAGTACGCATTGGAGAAGCCCCGCTTCTTCAAGAACAAGTCCAAGAACGCCCAGGAAGCGCACGAGGCGGTCCGCCCGACCTACATCTCCAAGACCCCCATCGAGGTGAAGAAGTTCCTCACCTCGGACCAGTTCAAGCTCTACGACCTGATCTGGAAGCGGACCGTCGCCTGCCAGATGGCCGAGGCGCTCCTGGACCAGACCTCCGTCGAGATCACCGCCGGCGAGGGGTACCGCTTCCGCGTGGCCGGCACCGTGATCCGCTTCGCCGGCTTCATGAAGCTCTACATCGAGGGTGTCGACGACGAGGCCGAGGACAAGGAGAAGGAAGGGACGCTTCCGCCGCTTGCCGAGGGAGACATCCTCAAGCTGCAGCAGCTCCTCCCCGAGCGCCACTTCACCCAGCCGCCGCCGCGCTACACCGAGGCGACCCTGGTGAAGACCCTGGAGGAGTACGGCATCGGGCGTCCGTCCACCTACGCCTCCATCATGAACACCATCATCGAGCGCAAGTACGCGCGCCTGGACAAGAAGCGCTTCTTCCCCGAGGACGTGGGGATGGTGGTCTCGGACCTTCTGACCAACCACTTCAACCAGTACGTCGACTACAACTTCACCGCCAACCTCGAAGAGCAGCTCGACATGGTATCGCGCGGCGAGAAGCAGTGGCGGCCCTTGTTGCACGAATTCTGGGGTCCCTTCATCAACCTTTTGAAGCTGAAGGAAGGGGAGGTGAGCAAGTCCGACCTGACCACCGAGGCGACCGACGAGGTCTGCCCCGAGTGCGGCAAGCCGCTGGTGGTCAAGCTCGGCAAGTTCGGCAAGTTCTTCGCCTGCACCGGCTATCCCGAGTGCCGCTACATCCGTCCCCTGGACAAGGAGACCGGCGAGGTCGTCGAGCCGGTGATTTCCGAGGAAGTGTGCGACAAGTGCGGCAGCCACATGCTGATCAAGGACGGGCGCTTCGGCAAGTATCTGGCCTGCTCCGCGTACCCCAACTGCAAGAACATCCAGCCCCTGGTGAAGCCCAAGGGGACCGGTATCACCTGCACCGCCTGCGGCAAGGGGGAGCTGATCGAGAAGAAGTCCCGTTTCGGTAAGCTTTTCTACTCCTGCAACCGGTATCCCGAGTGCAAGTTCGCCCTGTGGGATCTCCCCGTGCAGAAGCCCTGTCCCAAGTGCGGTTTCCCGCTGTTGGTGAAGAAGGTCTACAAGCGTGAGGGCGAGTTCCTCAAGTGCCCGAAAGAAGGGTGTGACTACCAGAGCAACAAGGAGTAGGTGCGAGGGGACTGGCTCCGCAGGTGCCTGTCCCCTTTAGCGTGAGTAGCGTGCGCGGGGTCTTCGGACCCCGCTTTGATTTTGGCCGCGCAAAGAACAAAAGCTTCAACGCAAAGGCGCCAAGCCGCCAAGGCGCAAAGGGGAAAGCGGGTTAAAGACAAAGGCTTTTTGAAACGCAAAGCCGTAAAGGGAACCGCGGGTGTGGTTTTCCCCGGAAGTTTCCTTAGCGTCTTAGCGCCTCTGCGCCTTTGCGTTAAATAACTGTTTTGGGTTGTCGGTTTGTTTCTCTGCGCCTTTGCGTTAATAAAAGATTTTGTTTTCCGGTTTGTATCTTTGCGCCTTCGCGGCTTTGCGTCTTTGCGTTGAAGCTTTTGTTTAAAGATTTAGGAGAAAGAATGACCCAGCAGATCACGGTAATAGGCGGCGGACTGGCAGGATGCGAGGCGGCCTGGCAGGCGGCCAAACGCGGCGTCAAGGTCCGCCTGTACGAGATGAAGCCCGGCAAGTACTCCGAGGCACACCACCTCCCGGGCCTCTCCGAGCTGGTCTGCTCCAACTCCCTGCGCGGCGATTCCCTGGAGAACGCCGTCGGGCTCTTGAAGGAAGAACTGCGCCGCCTCGACTCGCTCTTCATGGAAGGGGCGCAGGCCACCAAGGTCCCCGCCGGTGGCGCGCTTGCCGTGGACCGCGAACTCTTCTCCAGCTACGTCACCGCTAAGATCGAGGAGCATCCCGACATCGAGGTGGTGCGCGAGGAGCTGACCCATATCCCCGAGGAGGGGATCGTGGTGGTCGCCTCCGGCCCGCTCACCAGCGGCCCATTGGCCGAGGAGATCGGCCGCCTGGCCGGCAGCTACCTCTACTTCTACGACGCCATCGCCCCCATCGTTGCCGCCGATTCCATCGACTACGACAAGGCCTTTCGCGCCTCCCGCTACGGCAAGGGGGACGGCGACGACTACCTGAACTGCCCCATGGACGAGGCCCAGTACCACGACTTCGTCAAGGAACTGCTGGCCGCCGAGAAGGTGGAACCGAAGAGCTTCGAGAAGGTCGTCCACTTCGAGGGGTGCATGCCCATCGAGGAGATGGCGAGCCGCGGCGTGGAGACGCTGCGCTTCGGCCCGATGAAGCCGGTGGGGCTTGCCGATCCCCGGGTCGGCGTGGAGCCCTACGCCGTGATCCAGTTGCGCCAGGAGAACCGCGAGGCCACCATGTTCAACCTGGTCGGGTTCCAGACCAAGCTCACCTGGCCCGAGCAGAAAAGGATCTTCCGCATGATCCCGGGGTTGGAACAGGCCCAGTTCCTGCGCCTTGGCTCCATGCACCGCAACACCTTCATCAACGCGCCGCAGCTCCTCTTGGCGACCTGCCAGTTGAAGAGCGATCCCCGGATCCTGTTCGCCGGGCAGATCACCGGCGTCGAGGGGTATGTGGAATCCGCTTCCAGCGGTTTCGTCGCCGGGGTCAACGCGGCGCGCCTGGCCAAGGGGGAGGAATTGATCATTCCCCCCGCCGAGACCGCCATCGGCGCGCTGGCGCGCCACATCACCAATACCGAAGCGGCGCACTTCCAGCCCATGAACGTCAACTACGGGCTCTTCCCGCCGCTGGTCGGGCGCATCAAGAAGAAGGAAAAGCGCGGGCTCCTGGCGCAGCGGGGCCTGGAGTCGCTGGCAGCGTGGCTCCCCGAGGTGAAGGGGTAGCCGCTTCGCGTCCCCGACGGGGCGCGCCCGAGGGAGGTGCTATGACGGGGAACAAGGAACAGCAGGAGATAAGCGTCGTTGGGCGGCTGCTTTCGCTGGAGGCCCTGGTCTTCGTGATGGGGGTGGCCTCCCTGGTGTATGGCGTTGTTACCGGCAGCCACTGGAAGACCATCCTCGGCGTGCTGGTGGTGCTGGCGATCGTTTTGATCTTCAGGTACTGCCGTCGTTGTCGGGGCGAATAATCATTCGCCCAGCCGCCGATGCCCCCGTCGCCGTTAGTAACGCGGCAGAGCCGGCCCGGCAACAACCGACCTGTCGGGGCGAATAATCCTTCGCCCAGCCGCCGATGCCCCCGTCGCCGTTAGTAACGCGGCAGAGCCGGCCCAGCAACAACCGACCTGTCGGGGCGAATAACCCTTCGCCCAGCCGCCGATGCCCCCGTCGCCGTTAGTAACGCGGCAGAGCCGGCCCGGCAACAACCGACCTGTAGGGGCGAATAATCATTCGCCCACCCCCCGATGCCCTGACCACCGCCGGGGCACGCCAGCCACTGACGCGGCAGAGGGGGGCGAATGATTATTCGCCCCTACAGTTTCCACGATCAAGGAGCAACCATGTCCGTAGCACCCATCGTCCTAGCCTCCGCCTCCCCCCGTCGCAGCGAACTCCTGGAATCCGCCGGGATCAGCTTCCGCGTCCTGCCCGCCGACATCTGCGAGGACCAACTCCCCGGCGAGGAGCCGGTCGATCACGTGCTGCGTCTGGCCGAAGGAAAGGCCCGGGCCGCCGCCGAAAAGACCGACGGGCGCTTCTTTCTGGGCGCCGACACCATCGTTCTTTGCGACGGCGAGATCATGGGCAAGCCCAAGGACCACGCCGACGCGCAGCGCATGCTGAGAAAACTCTCGGGCGTGCCCCACGAGGTGGTCACCGGCTTCGCCATCTACGACCGGCAGCGCGACGATGCCCTGGTGGAGGCGGTGCGCACCAAGGTGTTTTTCAAACCGCTGCGCGACGAGGAGATCGACGCCTACATCGCCACCGGCTGCCCCTTCGACAAGGCCGGCGGCTACGCCATCCAGGGGGGCGCCGCCCACATGGTGCAAAAGATCGACGGCTCGTACACAAACGTGGTGGGGCTGCCGCTGTGCGAGGTGGTCGAGAAGCTCAGGGTTCTGGGAGCGCTGTAAGGGAAGGGGGACGTGATGGGGGAGATTGAAGAACATCTCAGGGAGATCCGTGAACGCATCGCGCGGGCGGCCACGAGGGCCGGGCGCGATCCGGAGACGGTGCGTCTGGTCGCCGTTTCCAAGACCAAGCCTGCCGCCGCCATAGCGGAGGCCTTCGCGTGCGGCCAGGTCATCTTCGGCGAGAACTACGTGCAGGAACTGGTGGCGAAGCAGCCCGAGCTTCCCGCAGAGATCTCCTGGCATTTCATCGGCAGCCTGCAGAGCAACAAGGTGCGCCAGATCGCCGGCAAGGTGGACCTGGTCCACTCCGTCGACCGCCCAAGCCTCGCCCGCGAGATCGACCGGCAGTGGGGCGCCCTGGGCAAGGTGTGCGACATCCTGGTGCAGGTGAACATCTCCCGCGAGCAAACCAAGGGAGGAACCAGCAGCGAGGAGCTTCTCGGGCTGGTACGCGAGGTGGCGCAACTGCCGCACCTCAAGGTGAAGGGGCTGATGACCATGCCCCCCTTCTTCGACGACCCCGAGGGGGCGCGCCCCTACTTCCGCAAACTGCGCGAGCTGTCGGACGAGGTGAGGGAGGCGGCCATTCCCGGAGTGGAGATGCGGGAGCTGAGCATGGGGATGTCCGGCGATTTCGAAGCGGCCATCGAGGAAGGCGCCACCCTGGTGCGGGTCGGTTCCGCCTTGTTCGGCGAGCGCCAGTATCACTGAAACGGGGGGAGCCGTGGAGCCAGGGCAGGAAAAGCAGGTATCAAAGCTGCGGCGCCCCTTCGTGCTAGCGGGCGCCGTGGTCGGAGCGATGGTGAGCGGCTGGTATCTCTATCGTAACTTCGGCGGGAGCGGCGTCACGGCCGATCCCGTCTGGACCCGTTTCGTCAACGTCGCCCTCATCATGTTCGTGGCCATTTACCTGGCCAACCTGCTGCGACGCGGCGTCGAGTCCATCAGGAAACGCTAGTCTTCCTCGGCTATCTTGGCGCGGACCGGGACCAGCGCCAGGAAGTCGGAAACCCTCTGGGCGATGAGCGATTCCAGCACGGCGAAAGCCAGCGAGATGGTGGCGTAAATGGCCAGCGTCGCCTCCATCGAGGCGGGGATGGCGAGGTCATGCTGGGAGTTGCGCACCATCCAGATCATCGCGACCGCCACCGCTCCGCAGCCGAACTGCCGCCACACCCAGCTGTTCTGCTCGACCAGGAGCTGCATCAGGTTCTCGGTCTCCCCTTCCAGGAAGTACCGTTCAGCGACGATCCAGGACATGTAGATGCGAGGCAGCATGACTGCGGTCATGGTCATGGTGACGGTCATCATCAGTGCGCCGAACATGTTCATAAATTCCCCTCCCGCTACCGTTCAGATTCGTTTCCTTCGCTGTAGCACAAAGAAAGCCCAAAACCCCTCCTGGCGACATTATCTCTCATTAAGACAAAAAGTGTGTGGTAACACGATGTTACAGTAGAGGCGAGGGCAGCCAAGGGTAAGGTGGGGTGAGGTAGGGGGGCCACGCTGTACGGCTTTTGAACAGATGCTGTTCGGTTATTACGCGAAATCGCCCAAAGGCAAACCATTGGCCACGGAGAACATCTGAGGAAATCTGAGACGACGAACCCGAACTCTTTCAACCGTTCTTTCATCACAAGTCGTCAGATTTTTCTCTGGTAGTGGTTTGTCTTTTGCTTTGAGCTTTTCTCAGAACTTCTCAGATTTTCTCCGTGGCTAATGGTCCGGTTTTTAGGGTCTTTTACAAAAAATTAAGTTGTCACTGTTGCGGCTTCGTGCTAACGCTGGAAAGTTGCGAATTCAGCACAGGGAGAAAGCATGATCCATCTGTCCAACATAACCAAACAGCACGGCTCGCAGGTCCTTTTCCGCGATGCCAGCTTCCAGATATTGCCCAGTTCCCGGTCCGGCCTCGTGGGCCCCAACGGCGCGGGCAAGACCTCGCTGTTCAGGATCATCACCGGCGAGGAAGAGGTCGACGCCGGCGAAATCACCGTCGCCAAGAAAACGACCATCGGCTACTTCTCGCAGAACATCGGCGAAATGGCGGGACGCTCAGCCCTGGACGAGGTGATGGCGGTCTCGGCTGAGACGGTGCGGCTGGCCGCGGAACTGAAGCAGATGGAGGAGCAGATGGGGCTCCCCATGTCCGATGACGACATGGCGGCTCTCCTGGAGCGTTACGGTTCCGCCATGGAGGAGTTCGAGCACCGCGGCGGCTACGATCTCGACTCGCGCGCGAAGGAGGTCCTGACCGGCCTCGGCATCGGCCCGGACCGCTTCCACAACCCCGTGGAATCCTTCAGCGGCGGCTGGCGCATGCGCGTGGCGCTGGCCGGTATCCTCACCCTGCAGCCCGACGTGCTCCTCCTGGACGAGCCGACCAACCACCTCGACGTCGAATCGATCATCTGGCTCGAGGAGTGGATCGCCAACGAGTACAAGGGCGCGCTCCTCATGACGAGCCACGACCGCGACTTCATGAACCGCGTGGTGAACCGGGTCGTCGAGGTGGCCAACAAGACCGTGACCACCTATGGCGGCAACTACGACTTCTACGAGAGGGAGCGCGACATCCGCCGCGAGCAGCTCCTGGCGAGCCACAAGCGCCAGCAGGAGATGCTGGCCAAGGAGGAGGAGTTCATCGCCCGTTTCGCCGCCCGGGCCTCCCACGCCGCCCAGGTGCAGTCACGGGTGAAGAAGATCGAGAAGATCGAGCGCATCGAGATTCCGCCCGAGGAGCGGGTGGTGAAGTTCGAGTTCGCCACCCCGCCCAGAAGCGGCGACGACGTGGTGGTCATGGACAACCTGGGCAAGAGCTGGCTCAACCCGGACGGCAGCGTGCATCCCATCTTCTCCGGGGTCACCGGCGTCATCAAGCGCATGAGCAAGATCGCCGTGGTCGGGGTGAACGGCGCCGGCAAATCGACCTTCCTCAAAACCATCGCCGGCCAGACCGATGCCACCGAGGGGACGGTGAACCTCGGTGCCAACGTCGAACTCGGCTACTTCAGCCAGCACGCCATGGAGATCCTCGACCCCAAGAAGACCATTTTCGAAACGGTGCAGGACGTGATCCCGATGGCGACCATCGGGGTGATCCGCAACCTCCTGGGCGCCTTCCTGTTCCAGGGCGACGACGTCGACAAGCGCATCGAGAACCTCTCCGGCGGGGAGAAGAGCCGCGTGGTGCTGGCGACCCTGCTGGCGCGTCCGGTGAACTTCCTGGTGCTCGACGAGCCGACCAACCACCTGGACATCCGCTCGCGCGAGATCCTCCTGGATGCCCTGGAGAACTTCCAGGGAACGGTCATCCTGGTCAGCCACGACCGTCACTTTCTGCGCAAGCTGGTGGACCGGGTCATCGAGGTCGATCACGGCGAGATGAGACTCTACGAAGGGAACTACGATTACTACCTCTCCAAGACGGCGCACGCCTGATCGGAGGGTGAGCGCCGCGGCCGCCTGGAAGATTAACGGCGCTTACATTCATTGTTTGCCTTGAGCGGCCGCTCCGTGCTATAAGGATTCCCTGTAATTCAATGTCATCTACAAAGGAGATTGCAATGTCCAAAAAACAGAATGAAATGACCTTTAAATACATCTTCACCTACGATTACAACCCCATCTACGTCAACGGCGCGCACGGCGGGATCTCCCCGCGCGGCGAACTCGTGATCAACTTCTACCTCGAGCGCCAGCCGCTCCCGAACGCCATCAGCCATGAGATCACCCCGGCCGGCGCCATCGGTCCCGAGACCGAGGTGGAGCCGTCGGATCTGGGCCGCAGCCTGGTGCGCCAGGTCATCAACGGCGTCGTGGTGAACCACCAGACCGCACGCGAGCTGCACTTCTGGCTGGGCGAGAAGCTCAAGGAGCTCGACGCCATGGAGCAGGCGCGTCAGGCCATGGTGGCCGAGCAGGGCGCCCAGGTCACCCACTAGAGTCCCGCTGACAGCGAAGTACCAGGGGCGGCATCCCGTACGGGATCGCCGCCCCTGTTTATTTGACCACCGGTTCCGCTTGCGGGAACACGGTCCCGTACAGCGGCCGCGTCGCCTCGACGCGCATCTTCCCCAGCACCCATCTCTCCTCTCTCCCTCCGGGAGCGGGCGGGGTGAGGGCGCTGCACCAGAGAATGGCGCTTCCGGCAAGCCGCTCCCCGCGTGCCCTACGGGCACCGTCTCCACCTGGTGGAAGGGATGGTGGGGCACTATCAAGGAGTCACATGTCCAAACAGTACGTGGTAGGAAACGAGTCGGTGCGCATGATCGAGCTGGGACACCCCTGGATCATCGCGGATGCCTATACCAGGAAATGGCCCGCCGGCGAGGCGGGGGACCTGGTGGAGCTGGTGGACGGCTCCGGGCGCTTTCTCGCCACGGCCCTGCTCGACCCCAAGGATCGCATCGTGGCCCGCGTCCTGTCGCGCGAGCGCATGCGCCTGGATCAGCGCTGGGTACGGGCGCGCCTGGAGGCGGCCGTGGCGCTCAGGAAGAACCACGCGCAGCTGGACGACTCCGATGCCTACCGGCTGGTGAACGGCGAGGGGGACGGTCTCCCGGGGCTCACCGTGGACCGGTACGGCGACTACCTCATGGTGCAGGTCTACTGCTCGGGATGGCGCAAGCATCTGAAACTGGTGACCCAGGCGCTCGATGAGCTCCTGGCGCCGGCGGGGATCTACGAGAAAGGACGCCCCCAGAACACCCGGGAGCTTGAGGCGGAGAGCGACGACAAGAAGTACGGACGCCTGCTGGCGGGCACGGCGGCGCCCGAGCCCCTCCTGGTGCGCGAGAACGGGCTCACCTTCCGGGTCAGCCTGGAGCGCGGCCTCAATACCGGCCTGTTCCTCGACATGCGCAAGAACCGGAGCGACCTCATGGCGCGGGTGTTGGGCAAGCGCTTCCTGAACCTCTTCTCCTACACCGGCGCGTTTTCGGTCGCCGCGGCGGCCGCCGGAGCGAGCGTCGTCACCAGCGTGGACGCCTCTCCCACGTACATGGCGCAGGCCCGGGAGAACTTCGAGTTGAACCGGCTGAACCCCAAGCGCCACGAGTTCCTGGTGGGGGATTGCTTCACCCTCCTGGACGAGCTGGCCCGGCAGAAAAAGGTCTACGACGTGATCCTGATGGATCCCCCCTCCTTCTCCACCACGGCCAAGAGCCGCTTCACCACGCGCGGCGGCACCTCGGACCTGGTGGCCGCGGCGCTCAGGCTGCTCAAAAGCGGGGGGCTACTGATCTCGTCCTCCAACCACCAGAAGGTGGACCTGGCCGACTACCTAAAGGAACTGCGTCGCGGGGCGCTGCAGGTGGGGGACCAGTTGCAGGTGGTTTCCTTCAGCGGCCAGCCCGAGGACTTCCCGTACCCGGTCACCTTCCCCGAGGGACGCTACCTCAAGTACGTCGTCGCCGTGAAGGGGTGAACGGCGGGATCAGCTCACGCCGCAATCGTGCAGGAACTTCGCGTAACGCTTGTCGGTGAGCTCGATGTGGTTGAGCACCCAGCTGGACAGGAAGGTCAATAGCTCCAGGGCGAGCCCCGGACGCTTCGAACTCAGCCGCTCCTTGAAGGCGAACGCCTTGGCGATGAAACGCTGGTGCTCCAGTTCGTGCAGTGCCATCTCCGGATATTTGTGGGTGCGGAACAGCTCTTCCTCCACCGCGAAGTGGGCTTGGGCGTAGTTGAACAGGTTGGTGAGCACGTCTTCCACCACGTCGGCCGTCTCGTTGTTCCTGATCGCCTGGTCCAATTCTTCCATCAGCTGGATCAGCCTTTTGTGCTGCTCGTCCACCTTGCCGATTCCCACGCTCAGACTTTCCGACCACTCTATTATTTCCATGAACCTCTCCCTTTTGGGGCGTGTTAAACTCTCTGATCTTGCTCCGTAGCCAACCGGACCCACTCTGTGGTATCTTTGCCAATCGCCGCCAACTTCGCCGTGTCACCCGGAGCCTTCATGGCCGAGCCCCGACAGCATGAATTGGAAATCTCCTGCCAGCAGGTACTGCTGCCCGACTCCACGGTCTATTCCGTCCAGTGGATCGATCTCCCTCCCCATGCGGCGCCGCGGGCGACCCCCCCCTTCCTGCTGGAGTACTACTTCAAGGTGGTGCGGCGGTGCACCCTGGGGCTGATCACCCCGGTCCTCGACCCCCACGGCGTCGAGTTCCGGGTCACCGGGACCCGCTGCGCCCTGCTCGCCTTCAGCGCCGCCCGCTTCGAGGCCTTCGAGGGGACGCGGGCGGTCCACCTTTGCATCGGCGGCGGGGTGCTGGTCCAGCCCGGGGAGTGCGACCGCGGCATGTTCTCCCTGCTGAGCGCGCCCGGACCGGAAGGAGTGCGCGTCACGGTGCAGCTCTCCGACTACTGCCCGCTCCTTTTGGGGAGCCGGAACCCGTCGCGGCTGCGCAAGCTCTGCTACGGGATGACGCAGTCCTTCTTCCACAAGGTGGTCACCTTCAGGTACCTTGCCTCGCTCTACCGGGAACTGTGCGGCGTGAAGGCGCGGGTGAAGGTCAGGTACGTGGTGGTGCGGCAGGGTAAGGACATCTGACCCAAGCTACTTTTCGGATCTCGGGGATACTACTTGAGGGAATTGAGAAGGCGGGGCTGAAACAGGCGGGCGCTATTGCGGTTTCTTCCGGTTCAGGCTTTCGTAGAGCGCGATCTGCTCGGCGCTGGAGAGTTTCTTGACGGGTTTTTTGTGCCCCAGGCACATCCTGCACCGGTCGTCGGAACACCACTGGCAGAAGGTGCAGTCCGGGCAGGGGTGCTTCTTGCAGTTATCGGGGCGGTTTTTCTCTTCGTCCATGACACGTTCGCGACTCTGTGACAGGTAAAGCGGCGCCGGCACCATCGCCGTGCGCCGCTTCTGTCTTTGCGGTATCAGTACACCAGGTTCCGCTTGGGCGCGGTCCCCTCGACGATGCGGGCGAAGGATTTCCCCTGGTCCGCGTTGATGAGCAGGTAGCGCGGCAGCTTCATGGCCACATCGCTTGGGCCCGCGTGGTGCGCCTCGATGGTGAAGGTCGCGACGTAACCCGCCTCGGCCGCCTTCTTCAGCAGGTAGTCGTCGTAGATTCCGAACGGCCAGGCCAGGAGGTCGACCTTGGTGCCGAGCTTCTCTTCCAGCCTCGCCTTGGACTTCTTGAGCTGGATCTGCACCGACTTCTCGAACTCGGCGGGAGCCATCTTCTTCTTGTCGCGCTTGAAGTTGGGATGCCAGAAGGTGTGGGACTGGATGTCGAAGCCGTTCTTCTGCAGGGTCTTCAGCTGTTCCCAGGTCATGGCGTACTTGGCGTTGGAGATCGCGGAAGGGTAGACGAAGACGGTGACCGGGACGTTGTACTTCTTGGCCAGCGGCAGCATGTCGCTGTAGACGGACTTGTGCGCGTCGTCCTCGACGATGACCACCGACTTGGGTGCGGGGGCGGGCCCCTTCTTCAGGTAGTAGTCCACGAGCTTTTTAAGCGGGATCACGGTGTAGCCGTTGTCCCTTAGGTACTTCAGGTGTTCCTCGAAGACCGACGTCTTGATGGTCATGCCGTCGGCCACGGTGGGGCCGAAGCGGTGGTAAAGGAGTATGGGGACGTTGACCCCCTGGCTGGCGGCGGGCTGGGCCGGCTTGGCGGCGGGGGTGGTCGCCTGTGCGCCCGGTACGGCCAAAAGGGCGACGGCGAGGAGCAGGAGCAGGATGCGGTACTTCATGCGGTACGAAACCTCCGTTGAATTTTCAAACAACCCAACATACCAGAAAGCGCGCAAATGTGAAACGCGGAATTCGCCCTTGAAACAAAAGGGGGATGGACGGCCGGCGGGATGGTAGAATTCTGCAGTCCATCAAGCAAAGGAGGTAGCCATGGCATCGTTCCAACTGAACTGTCCCCGTTGCGGCGCCGCCAACCGCATCCCCGCCGACAAGGAGGGGGTGGCCGGTCGGTGCGGCAGCTGCCGCGCCCAACTCCCGCCTCTCTACAGCACGCCGCGCGCGCTCACCGATGCGACCTTCGACGCCTTCGTCGCCGCGTATCCCGGTCCGGTCCTCGCCGAGTTCTGGGCCCCCTGGTGACCGCACTGCGTGTCATTCGCACCGGCGGTGCGAAAGGTGGCGGAACTCCTGGCCGGGGCGGCCGCGGTGGTCCAGGTCAACACGGATGAAAGCCCGGCGCTGTCGGGGCGCTTCGGGGTGCGGGGCATCCCGGTACTGCATCTCGTGCGCGGGGGGAAGTCGGTGCAGCAACTGGCCGGTGCCCAGTCGGCTGAGTCAGTGCTCTCCTGGTTCAAGCGTTATACCGAAGGGCGGTGACACAGTCTCGGCGGTGACTATATGGAAGTCGCATTGACAGCTCGCCCGTGTTTGGCAGAATTGGTCTCTACAACTTCATAATGAGAATGGGGAGGTGGCGATGACGAGGGACCAACTGCAGATCCTTGAGAACCAGCTGGTGGCCAACTGTCAGTACAAAGGCGTTCAGACCACGCTGCACAAGCTGCTTGAGAGTCTCTTCGAGGGGAAGTCCCTCGACGCCATCCTCGCCGAAATGCTCGAGTGAACCCCGCCCGCGCGGGTATCAGATGACACAGGGGGCTCCCGCCTCCCGGCAAGGAATTCGATGTTTCGACACGCGAAGCCCACAATCCGTCTCCAGTTATCCATTCTCGTCGCCGCCTGCGTGTTGCCCGTGTGGCTGATAGCCGCCTTGATGGCGCGTCACGTCTACGTCACCAAGCTGGACCAGGTGAGCCGCGACCTGCTCGAGAACGCTCGCGCCATGGCCATGGCGGTCGATCGCGAGTTCGCCAACGTGCAGGCCTCGCTCACCGCGCTGGGAACCTCCCCGTCCTTCCGGGGGCGCGACTTCGTCGCCATCCATCTGCAGAGCAAGGAGATCCTCAAGAACTATCCCGGCGCCGACATCATCGTCGCCGACAAGGACGCCCAGCAACTGGTCAACACCTATCGCCCCCTGGGGAGCGCGCTCCCCAAACGCAACAACCCCGACATGGTGCGCCGCATCTTCGAGGGGGGCAAGCCCGTCGTCAGCGACCTCTTTTACGGCGCGATCACCAAGCGCCCCGTCATCGCCGTGGACGTGCCGGTCTTCATCGACGGCACGGTCGCCTACGACCTCTCCATGTCCTTCCCCTCCCACGTGCTCTCCTCGGTGCTGCAAAGCCAGAACGTGTTCAAGGAGTGGTACGGCACCGTCGTGGACCGAAAGGGCCTGATCACCGCCCGGACCCGCAACCTCGACGTCTTCGTCGGCAAGGAGTTAACCGCTGACCTGCGCGCGGCCATGGCGCGGGGGAACGAGGGGACGGTTTCGATCAAGACCGCCCAGGGCGGCACCGCCTTGTCCGCCTTCACCAAGTCCCCCCTCTCGGGATGGACCGTCGCCGTCGCGGTCCCCCGGGCAACCGCGCTCGGGGAAATCTATCGCTGGATGCGCTGGGCGGTGGGCGTGGGGGCCGCCATCTCGCTGCTCGGGATACTGCTCGCCTCGTGGATCGCGAGCCGCATCGCCCGTGACATCCAGTCCCTGGTGCAGCCCGCCCTGAACATCGGCCGCGGCGAAGTGGTGGCGGCGGTCGGCACCGACTCGGGCAAGGAGACCTCCGAGGTGGCCGAGGCCTTGGTGCAGGCCTCCGATCTCCTGCAGCGCCGGGCGGCGGAACGGGACCTGGCGGAACGGGAGCTTTCCCTGACCATAGAGGAGTTGCGGCGCGAGACCGCCGAGCGGATCCGCGCCATGGAGGAGGTGCGCCGACAGGAGCAGCTCCTCACCCAGCAAAGCCGGCAGGCCGCTCTCGGGGAGATGGTCGGCAATATCGCCCATCAGTGGCGTCAGCCGCTGAACGCACTGGGACTTTTGGTGCAGCAGCCGCTGCTGCTTCATGAACTTGGGCAATTGGACCGGGAGTTCCTGGAGGAGCACGTCGCCAAGTCCATGACGATCGTGAAGCACATGTCGCAGACCATCGACGATTTCAGGAATTTCTTCCGTCCGGACAAGGAGAAACTCCGCTTCCGGGTCTGCGACGAGGTCGCCAAGGCGCTGTCGCTGGTCGACGGCAGCCTGCAATCCCTCGGCGTCTCCCTTGACCTGCGCCAGGACGGGGATCCCACCATCGAGGGATACCCCAACGAGTTTGCCCAGGTCCTGCTCAACATCCTGATCAACGCCCGCGACGCCATCGCCGAGCGCGCGGTGGTCGCACCCAGGGTGCAGGTCCGCATCGCGGAACAGGGGGGGAGGGCGGTGGTGACCGTGACCGACAACGCCGGCGGGATACCCGAGGAGATCATGGACCGGATTTTCGACCCCTACTTCACCACCAAGGGGCCCCAGGCCGGGACCGGCGTCGGCCTGTTCATGTCCAAGACCATCATCGAGAAGAACATGGGTGGGCTGCTCACCGCGTGCAACGTGGACGGGGGCGCCCAGTTCAGGATAGAGGTGTGAGATGGCGACGACCATGATGCTCGTTGAAGACGACCGCGACACGCTGGAGATTCTTTCGGTCGTGCTGCGGCGAAAATACGGCGACCTGCTCCTGTGCACGGCGGACAACGGCCGCAAGGGCGTCGAGCTTTTCAGGGAACGGGAGGTGGACATCGTCATCACCGACGTCAACATGCCCGAGATGGGTGGCGTCGCCATGGTCCAGGAGATCAGGGGGATGAAGCCGCAGGTCCAGTTCATCTTCATCACCGCCGATGCCGGCAGGGCGACCCTGGAACACTCTGTCGGCGAAGGGTTCCAGCTGGATCATTACATCGAGAAGCCCGTCGACTACCGTCATCTTTTCGCCGCCATCGATCAGTCGCTGGCAAAGGTGAGGTCTGTGCCACCCGACGGCGGGGGCCATGACTGAAACGGTTCGCCCCCGAGGAGCGTTATGAAATATGGTGAATAACGAAGTCGTGTACAAGAGGGCATTCAAGCTGTATACTTTCGTCGTTTGCCGCTGACAGGATGTTATGAAAGAGACCCCGCAACAACCAAGGAGGACGTCCATGAAAAAGAACCTGTTCGCTCTACTCGTTTTGGCCCTGCTCGCTCTTCCCGCGGTCGCTTCGGCGACGCCGCTGTACCCCGGCCCCTACGTTTCCGGCTTTGTCGGGGTGACCATCCCGGAGACCACCAACGCCACCAGTTTCACCGGAGGCACCGTTTTCGACGACCGAATCAAGTTCGACCCCGGCCTCAACGTCGGCGGAACACTCGGCTACGACTTCGGCTTCATGCGTTTCGAGGGGGAGATCTCCTACAAGGACCTGCAGCTGAACACGGTGACCGACAGGGGTACCGGTGAGCGGTTCCGGGTCACCGATGGCAACGTTGATACCACCGCCTTCATGGCCAACGTCTTCGTCGACTTGCACAACGACACCCCCATCACCCCCTACGTCGGGGGGGGCGTCGGATTCGCGGCCTTGCACATGAACGATGTCGTGGGCTACTCCTTGAGCACCCCCGGCGTTACGGGATTGTACATGGCCGACGACCAGGTCGTCTTCGCCTACCAGGCGGGCGGCGGCCTGGAGCTCGCTTTGAACCGGCAGCTTTCCCTGGATCTCGCCTATCGCTACTTCGGCACCTCGCAGGCGTCCTTCATCAGCACCGAGTTCGAAGTCAAATCGCACAACGCATCGGTGGGGCTCAGACTGAAGTTCTGAGGCGGGACGGAGCCAGGGAAGCCATGAACGATCTCAACGCTCACAATCAGGAACTGGAACGGCAAAACCAGCAGCTTCTCGATGCCTACGCCCAGTTGGACAAAGCCCTCGCCCAGTATGCCGAACTCTACGACTTCGCGCCGGTAGGGTACCTGACCCTGGGGGAAGGGCGGCGCATCGTCAGGGCCAACCTCACCTGCTGCGCCATGATGCAGAGGGACCGCGTCGTCCTGCAAGGCAAGGAGTTCGTTGATTTGGTTCTGAAGGAGGACCGCCAGACCCTGCTTGATTACCTGGGGCGGCTGTGCCAGGGGACCGGGAAGGTGGACTGCGAAGTCAGGTTGCATAACGGCACCCCGGTACGGCTGGAGTCGGCGGTTTCCCAGGGGCAGCGGGAGTGTCGCATCATCATGCTGGACATAAGCCGCCAAAAGGAGGTCGAGGCGGCCCTGAGGGAGAGCGAGAAGCGTTTCAAGGCGCTGGTGGAGGTGACCTCGGACTGGGTCTGGGAGGTGAACGACGCCGGCGTCTACACCTACTCCAGCCCGAAGGTGTTCGACCTCCTCGGCTACACCCAGGAGGAGGTGGTGGGGAAGACCCCTTTCGACTTCATGCCGCGGCGCGAGGCCGACCGACTGCTCCTGGTCTTCGGCGACCTGATCGCCCGCAAGGAAGCGTTCCACAATCTCGAAAACGTGAACCTGAGGAAGGACGGCAGGGAGGTACTCCTGGAGACGAGCGCGGTCCCCATCTTCGACGCCGATGGCGCCTTTTGCGGGTTCCGGGGCATCGACCGGGACATCAGCCAGCGCAACTCCCCCGGCCCGAAAGCGTAGACCCTCTTCGCCGCGCCCGGATGATCCATGAGAAAGGCCAGGTCTGACGACCTGGCCTTTCTCTTTACAGCGCTTCACTCGATCGTGACCTTCCCGACGTACTCCGCCAAAGCTTCACCGCATATTATTTCTATGTAATAAGCCTCTTGTATGATATTTTGGCCACCACAATGACGGGCTTCGTCCAGCCGGTGCCGCCATTTCTGTCGCGAGGAAGCTGACCATGCGTCACCTTGCACCATCGGCGCCTCCATCGGCAGGTTCTGGTTCCGCCAAGGCAACCTTTGCCACGCAGGCTGTTGTTAATGGTGATTGATTATGTACTGGTTTGGTAACATCGCCGCGCCTCTGCTCGTCTGCTTCACGACGCTGATCGCGACCCTTTACTGGGCGGACCCCCGGGTGGTTTTGGAGCCGACCGCGCTGCTTCCCCTCCTGAATACCGTATTCCTCGCCGTAACCCCTTTCTGCATCGTCTTCATCTCTACAAAGCTCTTTCTGGCCGTCGGCCGTCTTCCCCTGCTCATGCTGGGGTGCGGCATGCTCGCCCTTGGGGGCGGTGGGGCGGTCTCCGGATGGTTCATAGCTGAAAGCAACGGCCCCAACACCACCGTCACCATCTACAACTGTGGAGCCCTGCTGAGCGGTCTCCTGCTCCTGGCAAGCGTCGTCGTTCGGTTGCTCGAGCCCAAGGATTACCCGCCACGGGGCCGGTTCCCCCTGGTCCTTACGTCCTATCTCGGCGTGGTGCTGCTGTCGTGCGGCGTCGTCGTCGCCGCGGTCACCGAACGGTTCCCGCCGTTCATCGTGCAGGGGTCCGGCCCAACCATGACCGGCCGGGCGATACTGGCCGCCGCGATCGCTTGTTACGCGGCGACCGCGGCCTTGTCCGTGAGGCAGTACCTGAAATCCCGGGTGGAACAGCTGCGCTGGTACGCTACCGGCCTCGCCCTTTTCGCAACCGGGTTGGTCGGCGTGCTCTTGCAGAAGTCGGTGGGGAGTCCCATCGGGTGGGCCGGGAGGACGGCTCAATACACCGGCGGGGTCTGCATCCTCATCGGAGTGCTGACCTTCTGGAAGACCATCATCAGTACCGGGCGCCCCATCGCGGAGGCCTTCGGGGAGGTCTCCCGCAGGCGCATCAGCGAACTGGAACAGATGAACGCCCAACTGAAGGAGATGATGCAGGAGCAGAGCATCATCCTCCAAAACGTCCCCATCGCCATATTCAAGATTGTGGACCGCAAGCAGGTCTGGATCAACCGCAAGGCGGAGGAACTCTTCCAGTACTCGAAGACGGAGATGGAGTACCAGACGACACGCAAGCTTTACCCGTCCGAGGAGGCCTATGAGCTTTTGGGGCGGGAAGCCTATCCGGTCCTGACCCAGGGGCTGCCGTTTGAAACGGAACAGGAGCTGATACGCAGGGACGGCGGGCGCCTGCGCGTCAGGTACATCGGCAAGGCCATCGATCCGCCGGACCTTTCCAAGGGGACGCTGTGGCTTTTGGAGGACGTGACCGAGCGCAGGACGCTGGAGTCGAAACTCGCGGAGAGCGAGGCGAAGTTTCGCAGCCTGGTGATGAACGCGCCGTTTCTGGTCACCAACGTGGACCGCGCCGGGACCATCGAATTCATCAACAGGTGTTCGGACGGTTTCGATGCCGATGCCGTAACCGGGACCAGTTCGTACGACTACCTGGAGGGTGACAGCAAGGAGATCTACCGCGCCGCGCTGGAGCGGACCTTCGCGGAGCAGACGCCGCAAAGGATCATGGTGGCGGGCCTTGGCGACAACGGCGCCACGCGCTGGTTCGAGACGGTGCTGGGGCCGCTGGTGACGGACGGGAGGATCGAATCCGCCATCCAGGTCACCATCGACATCACCGAGCGCAAGCTGGCGGAAATGGCCCTGGAGAACGCACGCGACGAGTTGGAGCGGCAGGTCGCGGCGAGGACGGAATCCCTGACCGCGGCCAACCTCCGGCTGCGTGCCGAGGTCGAGGAGCGCATGCGGGCCGAAGACCAGATTCTCGAGCACCAGAAGAAAATGGAGGCGCTGACCCAGGAACTCTCCCTCACCGAGGAGCGCGAGCGCGAACGGATCGCCGGGGAGTTGCACGACCAGGTCGGCCAGCACCTCATCCTGGTGAAGCTCAAGCTGCAGTGGCTCGCCAACGAGCTCGCCTCCGAGAAGGAGATCGCGGTAGCAGAGGAGATCGACAAGCTCCTGTCCCAGTCGATCCAGGACATCCGGTCCCTGACCTTCCAGTTGAGGCCCCCCATACTGGCCAACGCGGGGCTGGGAGCGGCCATCAAATGGTTGGCGGAAGAGCTCAGGGAGACCCACGGACTCGACTTCGAGCTTGTCGACAACCACACCCCCTTGAGCCTCAGGTACGAGGTCCGCTCCTCGATCTTCCAGGCGGTGCGAGAGATCCTTTTGAACGTGGTCAAGCATTCGCGGTGTAGCCTGGCCCGCATCAGGTTGAGCGGTGACGGCGGGCGGATGCTGATCGAGATATCCGATAACGGGACCGGTTTCGACCCGGTCGAGGCGGCCAGGAAAAAGAGTCGCACCGGCGGTTTCGGCCTGTTCAACGTGCGCAAGAAGATCGAGTACCTGGGGGGCGAGTTCCGGATCGAGACCGAACCTGGGGCGGGGACGCGGGTGGTGGTCCTCGTGCCGGCCGACCTGGCCGGCTCGGCAGAGCCACACCAGTAATAAGGGCCGGGGCGGCAAGGCACCCGGCGGCACGGCGGCAGCAGGAATCGGCGCACGCGCCTCATCTACGTGTTACGGAGCAGCAATATGAAAACAATCGCTTACGACGACCTAGCCACCCTGAGCGCCGAGGCACGGCGGTCGCCACGCCAGCGCATGAACCTGAACCTTCATGCGGATCTGGCCGACCCCGTCCAGCGCCTGGCCATCGCCATGGAGCCGGGGACCTACATCCGTCCCCATCACCATGGGCAGACCTGGGAGGTGCTTACCCCGCTTAGGGGGCGCTTTGTGGTGTTGATCTTCGATGATAGCGGTGTGGTGGTGGGACGTGCCGTGCTGGGTGAAGATGCCTGCGTCGTCGAAATACCCGTGGGGGGGTGGCACGCGGTGCTTTCTCTTGATGCCGGGGGTGTCATCTTCGAGGTCAAATGCGGCCCCTATGCGCCCTTCAAGGAGGAAGACTTCGCCTCCTGGTCCCCTGCCGCCGAGGAGGACGCGCACGGCGGACTGATGCGCTGGTTCCGCACCGCCGCGGTGGGTGAGCGCTGGCCCGGCCGCGCTTAGAGCGCGGGTCCCTGCAAGGCGACCGGCATCGCACGGCCGGCGGTAAGCCCCATTGCCACCGCGCAGTCGGGGGCACCGGCACCGTACGCGGCGGCGGCCTCCCCGAGCGTCATGAGGCGCACGCCGCGCCCGGTCAGCCGGCTGAGCAGGTCTTCGAAGGTGGCGAGGAGGGCGTTACCCTCGAGTTCCGCGTGGATGGTGTGCACGTTCAACCCGGACCGAAGGCGCCTGAGGTAGATGTCGTTCACCGTGTCGGCTCTGACCCCGTTCTCCCCGATCAACTCGTCCATGGTGGGCCAGGTGGAAGGAACCTGCAGGGTCTTATAGCGCCTGCCGTTCAACACGGGGTAGAAGGGGAACTCTCCCCTGGTGTCGCTGCAGTAGGCAAGGCCGAGTGCGTCCTGGACCTCGAAGGACGCGGCACTCACCGTCCAGCCGGGGGCGGCGCAGGTGGCAGCGGGACGGCCGAAGATCTCCTCGAAGCTGGCACGGGCGCGCGCGAGCTCGGCCTCGACCTGTTCGCGGGAGAGCCGGTGCAGGTGGTCGTGCCATTCCACGTGATCCCAGCAGTGGATGCCGATTTCGTGCCCGGCATCCTGAACGCTCCTGATCACCTCGTGAAGTTCCCGGCCGATCACCGGCGCGGGGAGCACGGTCCCGTAGAGCATGGTTTTCAGGCCGTACATGGCCGGTGCCTTGGTGCGCAGCATCTTGGCCAGGAACCCCTTGTGCAGGAGGCGGCGCACCGCCTTGCCGGAGTTGTCGGGCCCCAGGGAGAAGTAGAAGGTGGCACGGACCCCGAACGCTTCGAACAGCCGCAGCAGGTTCGGGATCCCGTCACGGGTGCCGCAGTAGGTGTCGACATCCACCTTGAGCGCTACGGTCTGTGGTTCGTACTGGTGCATGCGGTCTCGCTCCCGGTTCAGGTGAAAAGCTCGCCGTGGCAGGGCGTCGTTCGTACGAAGTCGGCGGCGCACAGCTCCGCTTCCCCCTCGAACTGCAGGCGCCTCAGTTCCAGCACCCCGCTGCCGGTGCCTACCAGGAGCGGCTGCGTGGAGAGCACCCGCCCCGGGTCCCCCGTCCCCTCGACGGGATAAGCCTGCCAGACGAGGAGCTTTTTCCCGGCCAGGGTGGTGAAGGCGCCGGGGTAGGGGTGGGTGACGCCGCGCACCAGGTTGTAGATCTCCACCGCGCTCATGTTCCAGTCGATGCGGCCGTCCTCGGGCTTGCGGCCACGGCAGTAGTTGCCGGCTGTGAGATCCATCGGGATGCGCGGCGCCGTCCCCGCCACCAGAAGCGGCCACGAGCGGCGCAGCACCGTCAACGCGGCCTCGGTCACCTTGTTGAAGACGTCGAAGGCCGTATCTTCGAAGGCGATCTCCACCTGCTCCTGGTCGACGATCTCGCCGGCGTCCGGCTTCTCCACCATGTAGTGCAGCGTGGCCCCCGTGGTACCTTCTCCCTTGATGACCGCCCAGTTGACCGGCACCCGGCCCCGGAAGCGCGGCAGGTAGGAGCCGTGCAGGTTGAGCGCGCCGCGCGTAGCCAGTGCCAGCACCTGCGGGGTGATCATGTTGCGGTAGTAGAAAGAGAGCAGAAAGTCGGGGGCGAGTTCCGCGAGGATGGCCCGGTTCTCGGCATCGTTGATACTGCTGGTGATGCACGGGATGCCGTGGCGCGCGGCCAGGTCACGCACCGACTGGAACCAGATCTCCTCTCCGGGGGAGTCCTCATGGCTGAATACGAGGCGGACGTCGGCTCCCTGCCGGAGCAGTTCCTCCAGGCAGCGGTAGCCGACGTTATGGTAGGCGCAGACGACCACCTTATCCTTCATCGCTTCCCCCGTAGACCCTTCGTACCACGTAACGCGGCCTGCGCCGCACCTCCTGGTAGATCCTGCCCACGTATTCCCCGACGATCCCGATCCCGAAGATGGTGATGCCGATGAAGAAGAACAGGATGGCGAACAGGGTGAAGACCCCCTCCACCTCGGCGCCGACCATGAAGCGCCTGACGAGCAGGAACAGGGCGAAGGCGACGGCGCCCAGCGCGGTGACGATGCCGGTCAGGGCGAAGAGCTGCAGCGGCACCACGGAGAACCCGGTCATCAGGTCGAAATTGAGGCGGATCAGCTTGTAGAAGGAGTACTTGCTCTCCCCGGCGCTGCGCTCAGCGTGCGCCACCTCGATCTCGCTGGGGCTCGAGGCGAAGGTCTGCGCCAGGGCCGGGATGAAGGTGCTCGCCTCGTGGCAGCGGTTGATGTTGTTCACCACGTTTCTGTGATAGGCCCGGAGCATGCAGCCGTAGTCGGTCATCTTCATGCCGGTCATCTTGCGGGTGGTGATGTTGACCAGGCGCGAGGCGCTCTTGCGGAAGACCGAGTCCTGGCGGTTGTGCCGGATGGTGCCCACCACGTCGTGGCCGTTCTCCATCTCCGCCACCAGCTTGGGGATCTCCTCGGGCGGGTTCTGCAGGTCGGCGTCCAGGGTGACCACGATCTCGCCCCGGCTGATCTCGAAGGCGGCCATGATGGCCATGTGCTGGCCGAAGTTGCCGTTGAACTCGATCACCCGCACCTCGGGGTACTCCTTGGCCAGGCGCTTCAGGATCTCCAGGGAACGGTCGCGGCTGCCGTCGTCGGTGAAGATGATCTCGAAGGGGCGCTTCATCCCCGTCAGTGCCGGGTAGAGGCGCTGCATCAGGTTGTCCAGGTTCCCTTCCTCGTTGTAAACGGGAACCACGACGGAAAGGTAGGGGGTCATTTGCGGTTCCTTGCTATCACGTTTTTCACCGCCTCGACCACGTCGCGGGCGTCATCCTCGGTCATCTTCGGGAACAGCGGCAGCGACAGTATCCGGTCCGAGGCGTAGTCGGCGTTGGGCAGCGAGTTTTCCGGCTGCGGCAGGTTGGCCTGGTACCAGGCATGGCGGTGCACCGCCTTGTAGTGCAGGCCGCTGCCGATGTTGAGCTCCTTCAGCTTGACCATGAAGCCGTCCCGGTCGATGGCGAGCCGTTCGATCTTCACCAGCGGGGTGTAGAGATGCCAGGCGTGGCGCTGCGGGTAGGGGGCGTACGCGGGGAGGCACAGTTCCGCGACGTCGGCCAGCGCCTCGTTGTAGAAATGGGCGATCTCGGTGCGCCGGTCGATGAAGCCGTCCAGCTTGGGCAGCTGGTGGATGCCGATGGCTGCCTGGATGTCCATCATGTTGTACTTGAAGCCGGGGAGCACGATGTCGTAGTTGGGGGTGCCGCTGGCGGCGAAGCGTTTCCATGCCTCGCGGCTCATGCCGTGGAACTTCAGCAGCGACACCTCCTCGGCCAGCGCCTCGTCGGCGGTGCAGACCATGCCCCCTTCGCCGGTGGTGATGTTCTTGTTGGGGTGAAAGGAGAAGATGGAGACGCTGTCGAGGGAGCCGATCCTGCGCCCCTTGTACTCGGTCCCGGCGGCGTGGGCCGCGTCCTCGATCACGGTGAGGTTGAACTCGCGTGCCAGTTGAAAGATCGGGTCCATGTCGCAGGGCTGGCCGGCAAAGTGCACCGGTATGATGGCCCGGGTGCGGGGGGTGATCTTCTCGCGCACCCGGGATACGTCGAGGTTGAGGGTGCCCGGCTCGATGTCGACCAGGACCGGTTTCAGTCCGCACAGGACGCAGATGCTCACCGTGGAGGCGAAGGTCATCGGCGTGGTGATCACCTCGTCCCCCTCCTGGAACTTCAGGGCGAGCAGGGTGAGGTGCAGCCCGGCAGTCGCCGAGGACAAGGGCACCGCGAACGGGGCCCCCACGTAAGCGCGGAATTCCTCCTCGAAGCGTTTCACCTTGGGGCCGGTGGTGATCCAGCCCGACTTCAAGGAGTCGACCACCTCGTTGATTTCGGCGTCCTCGATGGTCGGTTTGGAAAAGGGTAGAAACTCGCTACGCACGTGGCCTCCGGAGATTATAAAAGGTGCTGGATGGTTTCCCGCTGCTCGATCAGGTAAAAGTCCATGGTCCGCTTCAGGGCGTCGTCCACGGAGGTGGTCGGCTCCCAGCCCAGGTGCGTCTTCGCGTTTTGCACCGAGGGGACGCGGTTCAGCATGTCCTGGTACCCCTTGCCGTAGTACTCGCCAGAGGTGACCTCGACGATGCGGCAGTTTTGCGCCTTGTCACGGTAATCGGGATACTGTTGTACCAGTTCCAGCAGCTTGTGCGCCAGTTCTTTCACGGAGAGGTCGTTGCCGGGGTTGCCGATGTTGAAGATGCGCGCGTCGGCGCAGCCGTCGCGGTTCTCGATGATCCGCATCAGGCAGTCGATGCCGTCCTCGAGGAAGGTGAAGGAGCGCCGCTGCTCGCCGCCGTCCACGAGCTGGATCGGCTCTCCGGCCAGGATGTTGTAGAGGAACTGGGTCAGCACGCGGGAACTCCCCTCCTTGGCGGTGCTGATCGAGTCTAGCTTGGGGCCGATCCAGTTGAAGGGGCGGAACAGGGTGTAGCGCAGCCCCTCGTGGGCCCCGTAGGCGTAGATGACCCGGTCCAGCATCTGCTTGGCGCAGGAGTAGATCCAGCGCTCCTTGTTGATCGGGCCGAGCATGAGCGGCGAGCTCTCCTCGTCGAACTCGCGGTCGGGGCTCATGCCGTAGACCTCGGAGGTGGAGGGGAAGATGACGCGCTTGTTGTACTTGGCGCAGAGGCGGATCACCTTGAGGTTTTCCTCGAAGTCGAGCTCGAAGACCCGCAGCGGGTCCTTGACGTAGGTGATGGGGGTGGCGATGGCCACCAGCGGGAGCACCACGTCGCACTTCTTTATGTTGTATTCGATCCACTCCTTGTTGATGGTGATGTCACCTTCGAGGAAGTGGAAACGCTGATGCCCCATGGACCGTTCCAGCTTGTCGCAGGCCATGTCGAGGCCGTGGACTTCCCAGTCGGTGGTGGTCAGGATGCGGTGGGTAAGGGCGTTGCCGATGAAACCGTTCACACCCAGGATCAGTACCTTCATATGTTCTCCTCTGCCACTGATTACCTCTGGCGGGCTGAGCAAGCCGGAACTTGATTGGTTATCTGTTGGTGACGAGGTAGTGCTTCGAACTCTGCCACAGGATGCGCGGCTTTATGCTGGACCCCTCCGACAGCTTTTCCAGGTAGTCGCGCAGTATCATGGCGTACACGGGTTTGGGGCCGTTCCAGAGCGCACGGAGGCCGTCGCGGTTCAAAAACCAGGCGGATTGGTCGCCGATCTTGCTGCCGAACTCGATCTCGCCGGGGCCGTCGAAGATAACGCAGCGGCGCTCCGCGTAGTAGCTCAGTCCCTGTCGCAACCCCTGGCTCACCAGCACCGCGTCCGGCGCGGCCAGCTTTTTCACGATTGTCCCGGGTTCGCGGTACGATTTGCGCTCCACGAAGAGCGGGAAGACGATGAGGGGTGCGGTCAGAAAGAGAAGGATGGAACCGACAAGGAGGCCGCAAAAGAGCTGGCGCGGGTCCTGGCGCTTCACCGCGGCGAGCCCGACCGCTCCCTGCATGATGACGATGGAGCCGATCACCAGCCCCCCGATAGGACCGACCACCGCTCGGTGTGCCACCAGCGGGTAGAGCAGCGCAGCGCACCCCAGCAGGACCATGAGCCAGCCAGAGGCAAGCGCGGGACGGCGCAGGGGGCGGAAGTCGCCGTTGAAGGCCCGGTCGAACAGCCCGGCGATCAGGATGGCCAGCGCCGGGTACACCGGCAGGATGTACGCCGGCAGCTTTGAGTTCGACTTGGAGAAAAACGCGAAGATGATGATGGCCCAAAGGGCGAGGTAAAGGCGTGCTTCTCCCCCTGCAGCGTTCCGGTTGCGCCAGAAGTTGCGCAGCGCGCTGGGAATGAACAAGGACCAGGGGATCATGAAGCCGAGCAGGATGGGGATGAAGTACCAGAAGGGTTGGTAACGGCGGTGCACCTTGGTCAGGAAGCGCTCGAAGTGTTCGTGGATGAAGAAGAACTGGAAGAACTCCGGGTTGCGCTGGCACACCAGTACGAACCAGGGTGCTGCAACGGCCAGAAACAGCAGTAGCCCCGTGACCAGGCGCATTTCCTTCAGGATGCGCCAGCGGCGGGTCAGCACGATGTGCCAGAAGATGATGGCGCCAGGAAGGACGATGCCGATGAGTCCCTTGGCCAGTACCGCCAGCGCAGCGAAGAGGTAAAAGAGGTAGTAATAGCCGGGCCTGGGCTGGTCGGCGTCGCGGGCGGCCAGGATGTAACTCCCCAGCGCCACGGTCATGGTGAAGGTAAGCGGTATGTCGGTGATGTTGATACGCGCCTGGATCAGGAACCCGGTGCAGCCGCCGAGGATGAGGGCGGCGAGGAGTCCGGTGCGGCGGCCGAAGAGCTCGCGGCCGAGGTGGTAGCTGAAGAGCACGGTGCCGAGGCCGCTCAGGGCGCAGGCGAGTCGGGCGGTGAATTCGCTGATACCGAACAGATAGAAGGACGCGGCGTTCAGCCAGTACAGCAGCACCGGTTTCTCGAAGTACTTTACGTAATTGAGTAGCGGGGTGATCAGGTCGCCGCGTTCGAGCATCTCCCTGGGGATCTCGGCATAGCGTGTCTCGTCCGGGTCGATGAGGGGGAAGTGGCCCAGGAGTTGGAGAAAGAGCAGGCCGAACAGTACGGTGAGCAGCAACAGGTCCCGTCGCCGCGATTCGTGCGACCGGGTAAGGTAGTCCAGCTGAAGTGGCATGCGGGTGGCTCCCCCTAGTGACTGCATCGTCACGCGACGGCGGGTGTGATCGGTAAACGGTCGTCCATGTTAGGGTAAACTGCATTACCTGTGTATGACATGTATATTACAATACTGTCATAAAACAAGGTGCGTGCTGTGCTTGACTGTTAAAAATAAGTTGTTTGTGGATGATTAGTGGGTGGTGATGTTCGTTGCGGGAGCGCTGGTGGTCGTCGTAGTGGATGATCAACTAGAAGTAGAGAGTGGTGGTGGGAAGTGTACGTGGGATGTGCAGTAAAGAAAAAAGGCCAAGTCATTGGACTTGGCCTTGGTTGTTTGCATGGTGGGCGATACTGGGTTCGAACCAGTGACCCCTGCCGTGTGAAGGCAGTGCTCTCCCGCTGAGCTAATCGCCCATGCGTCCTGTCTATTTAGCAGATGCCTTTTTCGATGTCAAGGCTTGTTTGTGGCGGCGTTCGCTGCCTCAGAGCGGTTCTTGCCGTAACTATGTAAAGAACCGCGCACTGTTATTGCCAAAGCACAAGTTGAAAAAGGTCCAAAGCATCATTTCAACGCAAAGCCGCTAGACGAACTTCTGAGTTTTTTGCCGTATGCCTGCTTTGCGCCTCTGCGCCTTTGCGTTAAAAATGCAGTTACGGTCCACCTGTGCAGGTGGGCGATCCCTCAATCTGTCCACGAAGCCCAGCACGAGCCCTCGCGTCCTCCCCTTTGCGAAGGGGAGACAGAGGGGATTTGCCTTGCTATTTGATATGCGCGAACTCGTTACTCATTACCCTAACGTTGTTCTAGATATGGCCTCTTTGGCCTTGACACTTTCCGTGGCCAGTTGCTATAGTGCTGCGTCGCCGCGGAGCTTCCGTTAGCGTCAGCGCAAACCGTCCAAGGCGGCCGCGGCCAAAACACCACCGGGGGATATCTTGAAACTGGAACGCGGTCTTATTCAGGTGTATACCGGCAACGGCAAGGGGAAGACCACGGCTTCGCTGGGACTCGCGCTGCGCGCCACCGGCCGCGAACTGAAGGTCTGCATGATCCAGTTCATGAAAGGTGGCGGGCCGTACGGCGAGCAGATGGCCGCCGAGAAGCTCGCTCCTTTTCTCACCATCATCCAGACCGGGCGGCCGGGATGGGTCAACAAGGACAACCCCGCCCAGGCCGACAAGGATCTCGCCGCCCAGGCGCTCGAGCTTGCGACCGAGAAGGTGTGCGGGGGCGAGTACGACCTGGTCATCCTGGACGAGGTGAACGGCGCGGTTTCCATGGGACTCCTCCCGGTGGAGCGATTGCTGGAGCTTATGGCCGCCAAGCCGCCCCTGGTCGAACTGGTTCTGACCGGCCGCAACGCCCACGAGAAGGTCATCGAGGCGGCGGACCTGGTCACCGAGATGCGCGAGATCAAGCACTATTACAAAGCCGGCGTCGACGCGCGCGTCGGCATCGAGAAATAGATTCCATTGAATTTACTGATATCGGAGGTTTGCCATGGCTGAAAGAAGAATTCGCGTGCTGGTGGGAAAGCCTGGTCTTGACGGCCACGACAGGGGTGCCAAGATCATCGCCCGCGCGTTTCGCGATGCGGGTTTCGAGGTAATCTACACCGGTCTGCACCAGACCCCGGAGCAGATCGTCTCCGCCGCCATCCAGGAGGACGTGGACCTGGTTGCCCTTTCCATCCTCTCCGGCGCCCACAACACCCTGCTCCCCGCGGTGAAGGAGATCATGAAGGAAAAGGGTGCCGCCGACATCGTGCTGATGGCGGGCGGCGTCATCCCCGAGGATGACATCCCGGGCTTGAAGGCGGCCGGCATCGCCGAGGTCTTCACCCCTGGCACCTCCACCGAGACCATCGTCGGCTGGGTCCGCGACAACATCACGCCCCACGCCTAAACCTAAAGAACGTTCTACGTTCTGTGTTCTAGGTTCTACGTTAAGACCGGTACTGAAACATGTGCGCCGCGCAGCTGCCAAGAGCAGCCCGCGGCGTATCACTTGGTGCCAGGTTGTTGCAGTTTCAACGTAGAACGTAGAACGTAGAACGTAGAACGTAGAACCTAGAACGGATTCTGGAGCCTCCCATGACCCTGGCCGAACGCGTGCTCGACGGCGACATACGCGCCGCCGCGCGCCTGATGCGCGACATCGATGACCGCTTCAAAAGCGCCATCGAGGAGTTGAAAACCCTCTACCCCCACACCGGCAACGCCTATATCATCGGCATCACCGGCCCCCCGGGGGCGGGAAAGTCGACCCTGGTGGACCAGATCGTCTCCGCCTACCGGAAAAAGGACCTCCTGGTCGGCGTCGTGGCCATCGACCCCACCAGCCCCTTCTCGGGCGGCGCCATCCTCGGCGACCGCATCAGGATGAACCGCCACGCCGACGATGCCGGCGTCTTCATCCGCAGCCTCGCCACCCGCGGTGCGCTGGGAGGGCTCTCCCGCTCCACCACCGACGTGGTCAACGTCATGGACGCCATGGGGATGGACGTCATCGTCATCGAGACGGTCGGGGTAGGGCAGGACGAGGTGGACATCGTGAGCACCGCGCATACCACCGTGGTGGTCATGGTCCCGGGGCTTGGCGACGACATCCAGGCCATCAAGGCCGGTATCCTCGAGATCGGCGACGTTTTCGTGGTCAACAAGGCCGACCGCGACGGCGCCGACCGCACCGCCCGCGAGCTCACCACCATGCTGGAGATGAAGCACCCGGACCCGGCCGGATGGGCGCCGCGCGTGCTGCAGACCGAAGGGGCACGGGGCGTGGGCATCGAGGCGCTGGTAGAGGAGTTCGACGCGCACCACATCTACCTGAAGGAGTCGGGCGCCCTGCAGCGCCTCATCGAGGAGAGAAACGCCAAGCTCTTCGCCGACACCCTCCGGGAGGAGCTCTTCGAGACCGTGTTCGGCGCCATCAAGGGCAACGGCAAGTACGACGAGATCCTGGCCGGGATGCGCGACAAGAGCATCGACCCCTACAGCGCGGTGCAGGAAGTCATGGCGGGACGCGCTTTTCCTTGACCGAGCGTGGCAAAGGTGTTAATTAAGAACGAAATGGGGCGTAGGCCCCATTAGTCGTTTCTCGGTTGGGAGCAGGCAAGATGTTACGTAAGGTTTTGGTTTTTGTTGTCCTCGCGGTCCTTTTTTCCATAGTGGTCTATAACCCCACTGCCACTTCCGAGCCCGGCGCGAACCCGCAGGATCCGGCCAAGGAAGACCTCTCCCGGGTAGAATATCCAAGCCTCGCCAAGGTCCCCTGGCGCGCCCATTTCATAGAACCGCAGGAAACGCTGGAATCCCTCTTCGGTGCCGACTGGGTCACCGTGGCCCGCTTCAACCGCATCGACCGCCGCCACGTCTATCCCGGCATGACCATCAAGGTCCCGGTCGACATCGTCGCGGCCCGCAGCTACACCCCGATGCCCGAGGAGTATCCCGCGGCGAAGGGGCACGGCAAGTACATCCTGATCGACATGACCGAACAGTGGATGGGGGCCTACGAAAACGGCAAACTCAAGTTCTCCGCCCCCGCCGCGACCGGCGCCCCCGGCCATGAGACCCCGGTCGGCGTCTTCCGCATCGATGCCCGCCACCGCAACCACACCTCCTCCCTCTACAAGACCGAGGACGAGACCGGCCAGTACCCGATGGACAACGCCATGCGCTTCCACATCGGTCCCGACAATGTCTCCTACTGGATCCACGCCCGCGACCTCCCTGGCAAGCCCGCCTCGCACGGCTGCGTCGGACTCTATGACGAGGGGATGCAGAACCGGGTCTACGGCATCCCGGACAAGCCGCAGCTGATCGACTCGCAGAAGTTCTACGCCTGGGCCGTCGGCGAGAATGAGTACGAGGACGACACCGGCGAACTTGAGGAACTGGAAGACGCCCCCGTCGTCGAAGTCAGGGGCACCAACCCGGTTTACCGGAAGTAATAAGGCGCTATACTCTCCAGATGTGCCCGTCACTGGATCTGCGGCGATTCCACTGTCACAGCTGGAGCTTTTGTGCAGGAACTCTTCAAAGAATACCTGCAGGTGCACGGCTACTGGGTGCTCTTCCTCGGGACCTTCCTGGAAGGGGAGGCCATCCTCATCTTCGCCGGTTTCCTCGCTTTCCAGGGCTACCTCGACATCTACCTGGTCATGCTTGCCGCGCTGGTCGGCTCCTTCCTCGGGGACCAGTTCTACTTCCATATCGGCCGTATCAAGGGACCGCAGCTGTTGCGGCTGTTTACCACCTTCGCCCGAAAGTTCAGAAAGGCCCTGCGGCTCATCGAGCGCTACGGGACCTTCGTCGCCTTCGTGTCCCGCTACACCTACGGCTTCCGCATCGTGCTTCCCGTCATCCTCGGCATGACCACCTTCCCGTCGCGCCGTTTTCTCTATCTCAATTTTCTCTCCGCCCTGGCCTGGTCCATCGTGTTCTCCCTGGCCGGCTACCTCTTCGGCAAGACCGCCTCCCTGTTCATCGAGGACCTGCGCAGCTACGAGCCCTACCTGATGCTGGGCCTGGCCGGTATCATCCTCTGTCTGTGGTCCAGCCACTTCGTGGTTCATAGGTGGCGCAAGCGGCACGCGCGCGCCCGGCTCAAGCGCATCAAGTCCCGCCCCCGCCGCCCCAAAACCGGCCACAACCACCGTTAGGAGAAAAGGGGACTGGCTCCGCAGGTGCCTGTCCCTTTTGCCTCTGTCCCTTTGCTTTTCGTCACCGCTTCTCGTTGTCAAACGCCAATTGTCAATTGTCAATTGCCTTAGGTTGTGGTCTAATGCCGCCCGCGCCCACGCTTCGGGCCGCTTATTCCGCTACAACGAAGGGCATTGCATGGATTTGAAGGAAAGAGTTTCCATCGTCTTGGTCGGGACCCAGAGCCCCGGCAACATAGGGATGGTCTGCCGGGCCATGAAGAACATGGGGCTGCGCGACCTGCGCCTGGTCAACCCCTGCCAGGTGGACCACCTGGACGCGATCAAATTCGCCGTCTCCGCGCGCGACCTCCTGGAGAGCGCCCGCATCTTCACCTCCCTGGAGGAGGCCATTGCCGACAGCGAGTACTCGGTGGCCACCACCAGACGCCACGGCAAGTACCGCGCCGAGATCTCGACCCCTCCGGAGATCGTGGAGCGCTTCGCCGGTTGCGCACCCACCAGCCGCCTCGCCCTCGTCTTCGGGCGCGAGGACAGCGGGCTCACCACGGACGAGGTGGCGCTTTGCCGCTGGCAGTCGACCATCGAGACCGCCGACGAGTTCGGCTCGCTGAACCTGTCCCAGGCCGTGCTCATCTTCTGCTATGAGTTCCTGAAGGGCGCCGCACCCGCGCCGGTCAAGGCCGCGCGGGAATTGGCCGGCTCGGCTTCGCTGGAACCGATGTACGGCCACATGGAAAAGACCTTCCTGCGGATCGGCTACCTGAACCCGCAGAACCCTGACCACATGATGCGTACCATGCGGCGCATCTTCGCCCGTGCCGAACTGGACGAGCGCGAGGTGGCTTCGCTGCGCGGCCTTTTGTCCCAGATCGACTGGGCCTGCGCCGAGTTCAAGGGGAAGAAGGGCGCCTGATTCCCTTCATGATTAAAATGTGCTAAAGTTTGTCTCCGCGCCGCCGAAGCGAGAGGGGTAAGGCTGGCGCGCATCCGGACCTGTTCTGCTGTAACTGACTGCGAGGGGCCTACCGTGAAGATTCTCCTTACCAACGACGACGGTGTCCATTCCCCCGGCCTGGCGGCCCTGATCAAGCGGGTGTCCCAGGTGGCGGAAGTGGTCGTGGTGGCGCCGGACCGCGAGCAAAGCGCGGTCTCCCACGCGCTCACGCTGCACCATCCTCTGCGCGCCGCGCGCATCGCCGACAACATCTACGCCGTCGAGGGGACACCCACCGACTGCGTCAACCTCGGCATCCACAGCCTCCTTTCCTTCCGCCCCGACCTGGTCATCTCCGGGGTGAACCGCGGCGCCAACCTGGGCGACGACGTCACCTACTCCGGCACGGTAGCGGCCGCCCTGGAGGCGACCTTGATGGGGATTCCCGCCATCGCCGTGTCGCTGGTCACCCGCAGCACCGGGGAGAACTTCGACTCCGCCGCCGCCTTCGCGGCGCACCTGGCCCAAAGCGTCTTAAGTCGCGGCCTCCCCCGTGACACCTATCTCAACGTGAACGTGCCCGACCTTCCCGCTGAAAAGCTCCTCCCAGCGCAGATCACCTGCCAGGGGAAGAGGAGCTACGAGGGGACCATCGTTGACAAGGTCGATCCCAGGGGCAGGAACTACTACTGGATCGGCACCGTGGACCTCAGCTTCCAGGACGTTCCCGGCACCGATTACCACGCCGTCTCGCGCGGTCACATCTCCATCTCGCCCCTGCACATAGACCTCACCAACCACGCCGCCATCGGTGAGCTGAAGGGGTGGGAACTGCCGTGATGCTGGACTTTTAGCACGTCATTTGTTATATTTCCCCGCTGCCAAAGATCGGGGGGGGAATGAATTCAGCTGTAGCACGCAAGAGGATGGTCGCCGAACTGGTGAAACGCGGCATCAAGGACCAGCGGGTGATCAGCACCATGCTCGAATTGCCCAGGCACATATTCGTCGAGGAGGCGATGGCCGCCCAGGCCTACAGCGACGGATCGCTCCCCATCGGAGAGAAACAGACCATATCGCAGCCCTACATCGTGGCGCGCATGACCGAGCTCTTAGCCCTTACCGGGCGGGAGAAGGTGTTGGAACTGGGCACCGGTTCCGGGTACCAGGCCGCCGTCCTGGCCTCCCTGGCCGACCGGGTCTGCACCGTCGAGAGGATTCGCCCTCTCGCCATGAAGGCGCGCAAGGCGCTGGACAGCCTGAGGCTATTGAACGTGAACCTGAAGATCGGGGACGGCACCGAGGGATGGCCCGAGGAGGCGCCCTTCGACGCCATCCTGGTCACCGCCGGCGCTCCCGGTCTTCCCGAGTGCCTGGTCGAGCAGTTGGCGCCCGGCGGGCGGCTGGTCATCCCGGTCGGTGACCGAGTGGACCAGAAACTGTTGGTGATACGGAAGGGGATGGACGGCACCGTTTCCCGCGAGGAAGCGGATGACTGCCGTTTCGTGAGGCTGATCGGCAAAAACGGCTGGAACGACGAGTAGCGGCAGAAGTTGCGTCACAACACTCTGGCTTTGCCAAAGGAGTCTGGCATGGAAAACGAAGAGCTTTTAGAGGAGAAGGAACCTCTCTTTCTTGATGGCGAACATGACCCTGATCCGGACTCACTCGAACTCGAGGAGGTCGAAGAAGTCGAAGAGGCCGAGGTCGAGGAAGAAGAAATCAAGGCCGCCGTCGTGGAGCACTTCGACGACGCCATCAAGCTCTACCTGCGCGAGATCCAAAAGACCAAGCTTTTGACCGCCGACGAGGAGAAGGAACTCGCCGCGCGCATCGACCTGGGCGACAAGGCGGCGCGCGACCGGATGATCGTCTCCAACCTGCGCCTGGTGGTCAAGATCGCCAAGCGCTACATAAACCGCGGCCTTCCCTTCCTCGACCTGATCGAAGAGGGGAACATGGGGCTGATAAAGGCGGTGGAGCGTTTCAAGCTCTCCAAGGAGTGCCGCTTCTCCACCTACGCCACCTGGTGGATCAGGCAGTCCATCGAGCGCGCCCTGGTGAACCAGTCGCGCACCATCCGCCTGCCGGTGCACGTCTCCGACGACATCAACAAGATGCTCAGGGTGACCCGCGAGTTGGTGCAGAAGATGAACCGGGAGCCGAGCGTCAAGGAAGTAGCCGACGCCCTCGAGGTGAACGTCACCTACGTGCGCCGGCTCATGGTGCTGTTGAAGAAGACCTACTCCATCGAGCGCCCCATGGGTGAGAACAACGACTACTTCCTCATCGATACCATCGAGGATACCTCGACCATCTCGCCCGCCGTGCTTCTGGAGGACCTGAACAAGTACGAGCTGGTCTCCAAGTGGTTCGAGACCCTCTCCGACGCTGAGAAAAAGATCCTGACGCTGCGTTTCGGTCTCGATGATAAGGACCCGCAGACGCTGGACACCATCGGTCGCAGTTTCGGCGTGACCCGGGAGAGGATTCGCCAGATCGAGGCGAAGTCCCTTGAGAAACTGAGAAAAATCGTAGAAGCCACCGACATAATGGGGCGCAGTGCAACTACTGGTAATTAAAGGAGCGGCCGTTGGATATGGAAGATCTTAAAAGCATCATCAGGAATATTCCCGATTTCCCCAAGAAGGGGATCCTCTTCAAAGACATCACCACGCTTTTAGGGGACGCCAAGTCGTTTCAGCGCATGGTCGACCTTTTGTCCCACCGTTACGTCGGGCAGAAGATCGACAAGGTCGTGGGGGTCGAGGCGCGTGGTTTCATCATCGGCGCCGCCCTCGCATACAAACTTGGTGCCGGCATCGTGCTGGTGAGAAAGCCCGGCAAGCTTCCGTCCACCACCTTCAAGAAGACCTACGATCTCGAGTACGGCACCGATACTCTCGAGATTCACACCGACGCCTTCAACAAGGGTGACCGTGTGCTGATCGCCGACGACCTCCTGGCCACCGGCGGCACCATGGCCGCCGTCGTCGACATGATCAAAAGCATGGACGTCGAGTTGGTCGAGTGCTGCTTCATGGCCGAGCTCGAGTTCCTGGAAGGGGCCAAGAAGCTTCCCGAAGGTAAGGTGTTCTCGCTGTTGAAGTTTTAATAAAACTTCTTGCCAAACAGACGGTGGTATTGTATAAAGTCCGTCTGACTTGTCCCCGTAGCTCAGCCGGATAGAGCACTTCCCTCCTAAGGAAGGGGTCGGACGTTCGAATCGTCTCGGGGACGCCAATAATAATAAAGGGTTACGGTTTTAAGCCGTAACCCTTTTTTGTTTGAGTGAACTTTTGAGTGAACTTTTCGCCAGGGTGGTGAACTATCCGGTTTCACTCATCTGACCCTCCGGGGTCCAGGCGGGTATTCTGGCCAAGGGCAAGAGGAAGCGTGCTGTCGACACCCAGCTGACTCCCCACAATGCTTCCCGAGGCTTTTGGTACAGGTCCCCCCTCTGGTGCGCCCCTCAAAACCCTTTCACGATCCTCAAGCCATTTTTCAACTTCCACCAGGTGCCAGCCTACGAGGCCCTTTCCGATTCTTACCCGTGCAGGAAATTGCCCCGCTCGCTCCATACGCCACTGGGTCGTGGAGCTGACGCCGATGAGTTCCAGCAGCTGTTTTCGCCTGACTACTCTGTCCATGGTTGGCCTCCGAGTTTTTCGCTGAGGGCGGTTCGCGCTCGGTTTGCTCGGCCGACATTTTCGCTGTCGGATTCTGTTAAGGGCGAGGTGGGCAGCAGCGACCTTTAAGAGGGGAAGCCTCATATATGGCATTCAAAGACACTCCCCCCCTTGTTCAGCCATCGGCTTTTGCGGCATACTCCCAAGGAGTATATTTAGAATACTTTAATTCTCAACTCGTGCATGCCATTTCTTGCTGTGGGGGGAGAGGTTGGCCTGAAGGTGCGGTCGCGTGCGTTCGCTCCTTCAGGTGCTTTTGTGGGTTTCCGGCTGTCGGCCTGCCTGAACGGCTGGCGGGGAGACGGTGTTGTGAGGAAAGCCGGTTTTCGGGAGACCGGCGGAGCTGGAGCGAAGGCGGAAGAGACGACGGGGGCACGGAAACGGGCTGAGGCCGGTAACGCGGCCAGAAGGGATCTCCTTCTGGCGGCATTGGCCCATCTGCTGGGTTTCGGGGGCGTTGCGGGGACCTCCCCGCAGAGGGGGGAGCGGGAAACGTCAGGGGGCTTTCGCCCTGGCGGTTCCCGCGGGGGGGAGACTTCCCCCTTTTACCACTGCTTTTTGCTGTTGAATTTTGGGGAACCCAAGCGAGGAACTTAAGCCAAACAAGAAGCAGTTATGGCACACAATGCGGTCAATAATGCCCTCATTAAAATGAAATTTATCTTACTTTATAGTGCAGTTACTGGTATATGATACCGTATCTTCGTTTTACACTAACCAAGCAAAGCGGGTCATAAGCAGTTACGTTAAAAATTTGTGATTAAAAAGTATATTTTGGGAGGGCTGCAATGATTGGTATTAAACCTACTGTGATAGCACTTGCAATAACAATGTGTGCTGCAACCACATCACCTGCTGGCAGCATTCAGCTCCCTCAGACTGGCCAAACTAAATGTTATGACTCCCTCGGGACAGAAATTAACTGTACTGGTACTGGCCAAGATGGAGAATTGCGGGCAGGGGTCGCCTGGACATTTCCTCGCACTATCATTAATAGCGATGGCACAATTACAGACACCTTCACCGGTCTAATCTGGAGTAGGAATGCACAAGTGGCAACGGGACTCAGCTGGCAGCAGGCCGTTGACTATGTAATAGCTCTCAATGATCAAAAATATCTAGGTCACAACGATTGGCGGTTGCCCAATGTGGTTGAATTGCGAAGTTTAACAAACTTCCAAAGCTCAGGCTCAGGAGACGTCTGGCTCAGCACCCTTGGATTTTTAAATACCAAATATGGATCTTGGTGGTCATCTACATCTAGTGCTAATAATCCGGCTTCAGCTTGGCTAGTGGATATGAGTGGTCAGCATATGATCGTTGGCAAGACCCTTTTGCGTTCTGTTTTACCAGTTCGTACGAACGCGGAAATCTCTGGCACCATCAGGCTGCCAAAAACAGGACAAACGTCGTGCTACGACAATCTGGGCCTTACTGACTGTGCTGGCACAGGGCAAGATGGAGACCTGCAGATGGGTGAACCGTGGCCCTACCCTCGCTTTACCGTCAATGATCAAACTATATCCGACAACCTAACAGGGCTAATGTGGAGTAAAACCTCAACACCAGACGTTGCAGATCCTTGGAATTACCGTATGACCTGGCAGAACGCCATTGATTATGTAAAATTACTGAATGCACAAATTTATTTGGGTTATAGTGACTGGCGACTGCCTAACATCTACGAACTAGATAGTTTAAATGACATGAGCCAACCCAATCTAGGCTTATGGCTAAGAAGTCAAGGTTTTCCACCCGTCTGGGATACATACTGGTCATCAACCTCCGTAGTTACAACTGGTTATACTAATTACGCTTACTCGTTTTCTTCAGCCGGCAGCGTCATGGCCCGAGCCAAGGATCAACTAATTTTTATGAGACCGGTGCGTGGCGGGAGGATTTCTATAGGCAAGTTAGAAATCAATCCACGTGCAATTAACTTTGGTGAACAGGAAAACGGCACACGCTCTAATTCGCCACAAGTAATATCATTGTCAAATTCAGGGAATTACGATTTAAAAATTTCACAAATCACAGTAATGGATTCCCAAAATTTCCTTTTAAACGTCTCTGGTCCGCAGCCATGTAATTCAATTGATACAACTATAGCACCAGGAGACTTCTGCACATTCGGAATTAGTTTTACACCATCCATATTGGGAACATTAAGCAGTTACATAACAATATCGTCTAACGAGTCAAGCAGCCCAAAGGTTGTGCAGGTTTCCGGAGTAGGAATAAACCACCCTTCCATCTCCATCAACAACTTTGCCCAAAAGAGCCAAATTAACAGCAAACGAGACGCATATTTTGACATTTTCATAGAAAACACTGGCGGTGAGCCTTTTACGAATGTAGATGTGCGAGATGAACAGTGCGATCATTTTAGTGAAATTGACCACGTTGGCGATAACGTCTTTGACCCTGGTGAAAAGTGGCATTATAGATGTATAAAATATAAAGTAATATATGATCAGGTAAACACTGCAACAGTAAAAGCAACTACAAGCACTGGGGTTTCTCGAACAGGATATGCTGTGGCCACTGTAAAAGTAGATCACGCAGCACAATGTGATCCAACTTTATACACTAATCTTTGCGACCAAAAAGGACAACTTGTAACTGGATCTTATACGTTATCAAAAAAAGAGCTTGAGACATTTAAGTGTAAACCTGGTGCGAAAGAGGAAGATCTGAAAAACGGGGATAGAGTCTGTAGTGAGACCGTTGTTGTCGGTGAAGAGAGCACAGGTTGTCTAGGCCGTTGTGGTCCGGGATGCAATGACTCTATTTTCTCCTGGAACATTCAAGAGCGTTATACCCAAGAATGCCTGAATCATGATCTCTGTGTGCGCGCTACCGACAAAAACAGCGCACCATGGAACGGAGGGGGGCCATGTGAAGATGAATTTAATGATGCTGAAGAGGGTTATACAATCTGTGGCCCCACATGTCCCTAGCTCGCCGTTATGCCAGAGCCTCTTGGAGCACCAAGGCCCCACGTCCATGCGACTGTCCGTGCCGCTGTGGCAGCCGACCTACTTTCCCTAGGCCTCAGGTAGCGGTCGCGGTATGAAGAGTTGCCTACATAAAAATGGGTTACAGCGTTCCGACTGTAACCCATTGGCATTTCAGGTGCCGTTTTCATTCATGTTTTGCGGGGGCAGAGAAGCATTACAGCAAAATTACGGGCGACTCAATCTGGGGACATGCTTTCTTTTTCTTGTACGAGGTAAATGCTTTCCAGCCGCCATAACCCACTGCAAGGCCCGCAGCACCACCAGCAATTATGGGCCACACCGGAGCGGATACCAATCCCAGTGAAAGTGCCACTGCTCCTAGACCATGTGACCCGAGTACAGTGACGCTTCCTGTAGCTAAACACCCGCCAATTGCCGCACCTGTTATGCCTGCAGTGCCAGAAATTACCTGAGATTCAGGAGCGTCTGACATCTCTTTGAGAATTGCCTGTAACTCTTCCCACGTTTTCAGTGGTATCTCAGATGAAGCGGAAACAAGTTGAATGACATCGTCCTTAAGCCTAGAAGCGGTTTCCAGGACGGAATCGTCTGTTGCTACGCGCCTTGCGCCGTCGATCAGAAGGGCCAAACCAACAGCGGTTACAGAGGCACCTTCTAAATAGTCACTGAAGCCCGGTCCGAAAAAGTCCTCTGCAATTCCGGCAGTGGTATACCCGCACGCGCCGAATATCATAGCTCCGCCGCTTACCAGCAGTATGGCTGGAATAGCTGGTACCATGGTGACTCCTGATATTCCGGAAATACCGCCAATAAACACCGACTTCAAAAGGGTTGCAGCGATTGCGGGGACACCGATTGCCCCTGCTCCAGCGGACACCACACCACCTACATCCGCCCACTTGCTGCCGACAATGTCGGTGCCCAAGTCGACAAGACCATTCTGTAGGCCCCATGCGATAATACCTGCTCCGAGAGCCATCTCTGCCACGCCGGCGATGACTTGATGCTCATTACCCCAGCTGATACAGTAGTCGAGCCCTTTCCTGAAAGCGGTCTTGTCATTTTCATACAGCGCGATTTCCTGCATTGCTCGCCCTCCTTAAGTTAGGTGTGGAAGTGGTAGATGATGTTGATGGTCACAAAAGATGAATCTGAATCTAATCAGTCCGTATGGGAAAAACAATGGTCGTGAATAATTAAATATGTATAATATTTTGCTTCGTTTTTATATGTAAACTTGATATGTCGGGCGTGTTGACAGTGAGGCCTGCGAGCAGACTGTGTTGTGGGGAAGCGTTTGGTAGGCAAGGGGTCGCAAACGGTCTTGAATAAGGAACGGAGTGGAAGGCTACCCAAGGGTGCCAAGGCTCACTGAATGTCCCAACCGGATTGAAGTATCCTTAATTTACATGTACTATAACAGTCCCTGGCAAAGCTGTACTGGATGTCAATGCTGCCAAAAGTTACCAGCTTAAAACTTGAAGGAGCTATCGTGCGCAAACAGCAAGGCTATATCCGACTGAATGGGATTTCGGAAACAGGGGACACAAAACAGGCCCAGGCATTGCGGCTCTTTCTACAGGGGACGACTAAAGAGGAGTATGCCATCTCCTTACGCGGCTACACAAAATCCTTCGATGAGATGCTAAGGTTTTTCATCGCCAATGGCTATTCCTCATCGTCCGATGGCACCAGAACGTACCTGAAAAAGCAATAGGCGGTTCTTCGCCGCCTCTTGCCTTTGAAATGGAGGCAGTGCAACGTGTGTGGACGATTCGCAGCAGATGTTGCTCCCGAGGTGGTGTCGGAGATCTTTGGTTTGTCAGAGATTCCCACTATAAGACCTCGATACAACGTGGCACCTACACAGGAAGTCGGTGTAGTGAGGGAGGGCGCGGACGGCCGAAACCGGCTCGACCTTTTGCACTGGGGGTTGATTCCGGCCTGGGCGAAAGAGCGGTCTATCGCGTATAAGATGATCAACGCTCGGTCTGAGACGCTCCAGGAGAAGCCCTCGTTCCGCCAGGCATACAAGTACCGCCGCTGCGTGGTGCCGGTATCCGGGTTCTATGAGTGGCGGCATGAAGGGAAGGCGAAGCTTCCACATTTCATTCGAATTCGGGACGGGCATCCTATGCTGTTTGCCGGGCTGTGGGAGAACTGGAAATTACCAGAGGGGGAGGTGGTGGAGTCGTTCACCATTCTCACCACCAGCGCAAACAAGCTTTTGGAGTCGATACATGAGCGCATGCCGGTTATCCTGCACCCGGCCGAGTGTGGACGCTGGCTTGATCGCAGTATTACCAACCCGTCAGGGCTTGCTACACTGTTCCAGCCTTACCCTGCTGACCTGTTGGAGATGTGGCAGGTGTCGCCGTTGGTAAACACGGTAAAGCATGACAGTTACGAGTTGATTGCGCCGATTTAGGCTCCTATGAAGCACTTTTTAATTTCATGTTCTGCAAGAGGGAATTTACGATGGAAACAACTAGTCCGATAGCTGCCTATATCCACGATATCATGACCGATACCGCCGCTTTTCTAAGACGGTCTCTGGACGTGTACTGGCCTACCAATGTCGGCTCTTTGAATGATCTTCCGGAAAGGAATCTCTCCGCTCACTTTAGCCATGCGGTTTTATCGCGTAATTTTCATCTTTTTGCCGAGGTAAACAACCAATACAAGAGCGAAAAGGAGCTCCTTGATATCTTATGCATCTCGCCGGACAAAAGATACCACCTGACGTGCGAGTTCAAAACCTACACGAACGGCAGCATGAGAAGGTCCGTCCGAGACATAGACCGCGTCCATTCTTTCCCCCTCAATGTCGGCCTCTGCCCTGAAATCTTTGGTAGCACCTTCGTCAACACGTTGCAGCAATGCCAATCGCGAATTGGCGTTATCGCTGGAGTCCTTTGGAGGAAGAGCTTCGAATCTCCGTCACTCAATAGCGCAGCTCAGCAAGCATTTGCGAGACGGGTTGAGGAACTAAACGGTGTGATAACAGATGATCCGATTTTGGTGAGGGAGTACAGGCCGGGCAGCGGGTCTCCCTTCTCGTCATGGGAAGGAGCGTACTACCTTTACTACGCCCTGGTCGGCGACCTCCATATTGAGGTGGATCACCTGGGGAATCAAGTGGGGGGGGGGGAGGCAGCCTCCCTAAACGGCTTCGTTTTCCCTCAATCGTACCCACCAGTCGCTGCGAATGAAGTCCATCCGATTCAAAAGGGCAGCGAGCCTGAGTTTACCGTTGACGCAGCGAATGTGTGCAACGGAGCCAGTAACTGTAATCCGGTAGGAAATGCAGAATTTACCATTCAAGGAGCTGTCGCAGCTCCAAAGGTATCTGCGTGTTCCACTCACACAAGTGATGACATGCCTGCGTTGCTCTTTCACCCCAATTACCGCAGGAGACTTACTGATGCAGAGGGAAAACGCCTTGCTGAACTCGACTCCAAGAGTGACTTGAACCCTTCTGAGAAAAGTGAGTTTGCGTCTCTTAGGAGGATTAAAGGTTTAAGCTTCAGTGGGGCACAACCTCACTCTCTGTTTAACAAGAAAATAAAGACGTACCGGCAGGGCTGCTTTGACGACGGCAAGTACCTCTTTTACTCTCCGACTTTCTGTAACCAAAAAAAGGGGGCGGGGCCGCCAACGACCTGGGTGGCCACTTACGATCAAACGGGAACACCCGTTTGGGTGTGTTCCGGGTGCCTAAGCGTCTATCCCCGAAAAGAGAAATAGTTTTTATGGGAGAAGTTCTGTGAAATCAGCGGCCTTGATGGCTATCATCCTTATTTTTAATGTTACTCCTGCTTTGGCGAGGCCCCCTGTTAGGACCATTGACGCTTTTGTCTCCAAGGTCAGCGACGGGGATACGGTGCAGGTGCAGGATGCCCTGGGGACCAAGTTAAAGGTCCGGCTGTACGGCATCGACGCGCCGGAGACGGAGAAGAAGAACCGGAAGACGGGCAGGGTCTCCAAGTCGGGACAGCCTTACGGGGAAGAGGCGTTTCAGGCCCTTAAGGGGAAGATCGGCGGGCAAAGGGTGAGGGTTGAGGTGCGGGATGTCGACAGGTACCGGCGGGCTGTCTCTGTGGTGCGCCTTGGGGGGCGGGACATCAACCAGGAGATGGTGCGAGAGGGGTTTGCCTGGGCATACCGGCAGTATCTGGACCGGCCGTATGCTTCCGAGTACATCCGGGCGGAGGAAGAGGCAAGGGGGGAGAGGCAGGGGCTTTGGCGGCTGGGCAACCCACAGCCGCCTTGGGAATTTAGAAAAACGATCAGGAGACAGCAATAGGTGCAAGATACGAAGTGGAAATGCCCCGGCCCGCGACACGAGGTTTGAAGCAGCAAGAGAGAGAAAAGAAAAAAACGACAGGCGGTCACCGAGGTCAACAATTCGTTAGCAAACGGAACTCCCTAAAATCAAGCGGCTTGAGAGTCCATTTCCGACTGAGGCAAAAGAGGATGCTCGTTACTGACTTTGCCTTTCTTTAGCAAAGTGGAGTTCCTGGTGGCCTACGCCTCGCAAAAAGGAGCCGGCTAAATACTCCTCCCGGCTTCAAGTGTGATAAAAGTTTCCCCATCAAGTACACCTATTAGCTAGCCCAAGGAACGTTTTCGGGGTATCGCAAACCAACCCTCGGAGGACCTTGGCCCGCAATTCACCGACATCAGAGAGGTCGCTGAAATCAGGAAAGTCCCAGTACTGAGTCTGATCAGTAAAGGTAAGCGCGTCAGCACACTCTTGGTAGAGGTTTGCGTACTTGGTGTCGTTGCCATCCTTCCTCTTCAGTGGCATGGGGTAGTCTGACCCCCACAAAAGCTTCGTCAAAATAGAATGCGTCCCCAGATCGTCGAAATCTCCGTTCAGGTCGTGGTAGAGCACCCAGTGCAGGGCAGCTACGGCCTCTCTATCAGAAAAATCGAAGGCGGAGAGATCGGCATAAGTGTTCTCGTATTTCCTGAGCAGTTGAACAATTCGGCCGGTCCAACTGTCAAGGACGGGACTTCCCCTGTATTGCTTGGGGCGTCCCTCGACACCAGGCCCTTCTTGAGGGCGATCAACGAAGGGGATCATCGCCTTGACGCCTTCCTCTCCACCGAAATGTGCGAAGTTGATCCTGAGATTTGGGACCTTTTCAAGGACTTTCTGCCACTTCTTTGGATGACTTAGCTTGCCACCGTCTTTCACCAATTCGAGCCCGGAATTCTGGCAATGAACCGTTAAAGGGAGCCCCCTGTTGCTGAAAAGCTGGTAGACGGCCAAGATGTCATCCCGGAGTTCATCCTCCTCCGGAAGAGGGTCGAAACCGAGCGGAGGATAAAGCTTGATTCCAATGAAATCGCCAGTAGCGACACCTCCCGAACTGGTTTCATTTTCACGATCCGGTATCGATTTTACCTTACCGTCCCATGAGCCGAGAGTGAGGTTGTCCAGAAGGTATTCAATGGACGCGGCACCCCGCCTTGGATCAAGTCCGAGGAATGGAAGCACTAGGACGCCCGTCCACTGGATGTTGATGATAGCGCTGCGAAGCCTGCCGGCTTGCGAGATGAGTTTGTCATGCGGGTCATTGGGGTCGTAAAAATCCATGACCAGCGGTGTCACAACGACCTTCCCCGCCTTAAATACTCCCCCGTCTGCGCCCGCTTTGGCTATCTCGCTCAATTCCTCAAGAACCTGTGTGCACGCCTCCAGGGGCTCTTTTTCAAAGAAGGTCATGAACTTTCGTAGAGCGGCCACCTTCTTGGGAACGTCCATAGCCGGCACAATCAGCGAGAAGAAGGGAACCATAAGCTTTTTCGCGATGGTCGCCCGCTGCGCCATCGCATAGGTTGATCTGTAAAGCGGCAGATCTGTCACGGTAAACATGTGACAGTGGCAATCGACGAAATACTCAACCTCCATTGTTTCCCTCCTTGTCTCGCTGGCGGAATGCTTTATCTGCCATCCGACTGCCATATCCAATATTCATACCCTGCAAACCCAATGTCATTACTCTAGCCAGACAAGATCCGCCCTTTGAGGCCTCTGCGGCACTCACTTTTTGTTTCGCTCGTTAAGATCAATAGGTAAGGGCGAACCCGGCCCCAACGGACGTGGTTGACGCGGAATAATCCGATAGCCTCTCCATCGGACCCAAATGCGCCTTTACCATAAACGGTATATTCCATCCGGTGGTTTCCGATAGAAAAGGGAACAACAGAAAGAAGTCTATGGAATGGCCGCTGAATCCATTTCCTCCAAGGCGATACTCTAGGCCGATGCTGGTGGTGGGAAGATGTTGGCATCTAACAAAAAAGGTGTCTGACGCCTTCACGCGCAGCAGATCGAAATCCTTGAAGTTTGTTCCCGTACCAGCGTACCGCCCCCAAGTGATGGTCGACTCCTGGGTCGGCAAATACATCTTACCCCCCACCTCTAATTTTCCTGTGTTGCTGAATTGCCAGCCATGCACAAGCTCGAAATAGTCGGCACTAGTGCTTAATCGATCGAAATACTCGTGATTCCCCCTGTTATACTCAACGGCGGAGATGTACTGGCCGAAAAAGGGGGAGGTCGCATCCGTTACTCTATCTTTAGAATCAACAGTCTGCCCATTGGATCTATGTTGGTAAGAGAAATCAAACCATTTAGGCATCCCGTTTGTCAGGTCATAATCAACAGTGACATGCCCCGCCGGATTGCTTGTCCTATTAATAACTGGTCCCGATTCCCTGCTGCCGACGTAAAAGTCGAACTTGCCAGTGTAAGTGAACGAAACATTCACTTTCGTATCCGCATTTTTCCTACATCCAAGAAAGCGGTTCTCGTCTACGAATTCGCAGTTATACAAAAGGAATTTGCCAGAGTATTGGACCTCAATTGCACTATCGTCCCTTTCTGTAGATTGGTAGATTATGTAGTTCATATCATGTGGCTTGAACCGCTTTTGCCATCCAGTCGAGATGACATAGGTTCGATCCTGCATTTCCAATGGTCCCTCAATTGATCGATCATATAAAGCAACGATTGCATCTCTTTTTTCATCGGGAGATTCAGAGCCAGAGGATATCGCTGCTGCCTTTTCCTCCAGTTCGGTGCGCTTAACCTTCAGCTTTACGGCCCTAACAGGTGCAGCCCCCTTCTTTCTGATTGGTATTAAATATGTCTCATTTCTGTCACGATGAGGGATGTCGATGGTAACAACTTGATTATCGTCTATGACACAGCCCACTCCTTTTTCATGCAGATATCCTTCAAAAGTAAGAACAGGAGGTGCACCGCCGTCTACAAAACCGGACATTAGATCGAGCGAACCGCTTGGGGGCGATATAGTCTGAAAAGGATAAGTGAACAAGTCACGACAGGTATCGACGATATTGACACGAAGGGTTCCACCTACCGGGACCTCAGCGTCGACGATGACATCTCCATCTTTATGATGGTTAAAGGTCAGGCTGGGTGGATCATAAGCAAAAGCGATGTTTGCAAAGAAACACAAAAGTAGAGCAGTTTTTCGTAACATAAGGCTCCAGTAATAATAAAAAAATTGGAAATATTTAATTTTTAACCGTGTGACTGGCTAATCGAGCTTTTGTTCTGATGCGGTGAGGTGACATGTAGGATTATTTTATTGACTCACTCACATTATTTCAAGTAAATTTATCACAAACTAATCAATTTCTATAGGGGCGGGGCGCTATGAGTAAAAATCAGTTTTGCCAGTGCCCCGCTTGCTTCCAGAGATCCCCCCGCAGCATCATCTTCACATAGTGAGGTACAAATGCTCTTAAATGGAAAATTAGTGTTACGTGCGGCAGGTATGGCACTCGCAATGTTGGTTCTCATGGGTTCTCCCGCTTTCGCGGAGCCAGACAATAAGGGGTGTCCATACGGGGGAGATCCGACATACATCGTGTGGCCTTGGGAGCAAGGGCCAAAGAAGTCCGAAGAGATAAAAAACGAGTTTCATGCGTTTCATGCGATCCCAGAACTGAAGGAGCTTTCCCAGTTTTCTTCATCTGCCGCTAAGCTGGAAGATTTTGCGGCAAACGGGGGGAGGGGAGATACGCTCTCCCCCCTCAAGCTGGATGGTACCACCTGGATCCTCGGGCTTGCTGAGTTTCTCTCGGCTCGAGCTCAATCCGAACTTAGACACTGGGTGGTTGGAAAGGTTTTAGAGGATACCTGCGAGAACAGTGTATGGTATTTTCCGAATCTCTGTCTTTTGAACCAGAATTATTCCGCCGGAATCCTCCCATCAAACAGAGGACTGGCCCAAGCCGTCCGTGCCGATATGGAGACACTCCCTGCTTGTGTTATCTGGAACAGCAAAAGAGGAATGCATGCAGAATGGGGGTATTTTTTGACCAGCGCCATCAAAGAGATCCGTGACGGTGCCCCTCCGCTTAAGATAATCGCCGGAATGGCAGAAAACCAAACACTTATAGAAAATTGCAATGCCCTATCCCCCGATTGCTCAGTTTACTTGGCAGGGGTATTGATGCAATCTTTCTTGTCGATTCACAACAGTGAATCTTTAAATGACGACCAACTGGGCAGGTTATTTTTGATGTCTGTTTACACCAAGCTTATAAAGGACAAAAAATATGACGTGTTGAACAAGATACTGCCACCCAATGAAGACTTTGCGATATATGTGAAGCAGGTGGCTCGCGTGATCAAGTCCATGATCACCAAGACAAAAAGTCTGGAGGCAAAGACTGAAGCATTGGACAAATTGATCAAGGACAAAATCCCGGAGGACCCCACTAAGAGGGAAGAATGGGAAAAACGGGCCGTCGTGCTGTCGCTGCAAATATCCGACGATATACTGGAGATCCTCCGGATACAGGCGAAAATTGTTAAAGATAAGGACATTATGATGGCTATGGAGCGTCTTGACGCCATAGCACAAGCCATCATATATGTAGAAACAAAAAGATATTCTGAGGCGCTCACCGATCTACTTATTCTCATCAGGTGCGTAGGCCATAAGAATATGCAGACAGAGGCGGCATGTAAGCCGTGGCAAGATTACTTTGAGAATCGGAAAACGGATGCGCTGGCAAAGACGGCAAGGTACTTCCCCATTTTCGACGGATTGGCCTCAGCCAAAAAACCAGAGGATTTCGCTAATGTGTTGGATAGTGCTGCTTCCCCAGTCGGGGCATGGCGAACCAAGCGCGAGAAAGGGATGACCTCTATAGGGGCGCTGGTTGGAATAAGTGCTGGAGGCGAATACCTTTCTAGGAAAGGGGCGCCCTCGGCGTGGGGTGGGGCTGCGGGGATGATGGCTGCGTTGGGATTGGATATCTCTACGCCCTCAGACTGTTTTACCAAAGACGGCACCTTTGGTGCTTTCCTTTCCGTGTTAGATGTCGGCAACCTTATGTCCGTCAGGTTCACCAATGACTCCGCGATTCAGGTCGATAAAAAAGCAAACGTAAACTTTGCCCAGATTGTTTCACCCGGACTGTTTTTAAGGTGGGGCTTAGGAAGATCACCGGTAGTGGTAGGGGTCGGTGCCTCGCTCACGCCGGGGCTTAGAAACGCAAAACTTGATAATGGTGACACAGTAAAAATGGACAGTTTCCGCGCAGCTGCCTTCCTGGCCATAGACCTCACACTGTTCCCATTCTAATGTTTTGGTATTTCTGAGACTTTACCGACAGTATCTTGAGCGGCTGTATCGTTCAACCTACATTCAGGCGGAGGAAGAGGCGAGGCGTAAGAGACGTAAGAGGCGGGGAGCTTCGGTGCTGCGAAAAGATCAGCGGCGCTTGGAAACAATCCTAATGCTTCGGAAAGAGCCTCAGGTTTTCTGGGCGCACCATATGAAATGTCCGGAGGGATTTTGAAAGGGGGTGGCGTATGGAAACAGTTGTTAAAACAGCTACTATTCGATCTGAAGCAGTCATGTCGGAGTGCGGCTATTTTCGCTACTCCCTAAAAAGGATATGGTGCGAAGACAAGCCGGTGGGGGCTTTTCTATGTGAGAACCCCTCGAAGGCAGATCATATTCGTTCTGATCTGACCATGTCAAACTGCAATAACTTGGCAGTTCAATGGGGGTGGGGTGGTTTTTGGCTTCTGAACCTTTACCCCGGTTATTCAACGGACCCTAGCAAGCTCCAAGTTGATGTAGATACAACTAAGAAGAATGACGAAGTTATTGCGGAGGTGTTTCATAAGGTCGACGTCATTGTTCTTGCATGTGGCATGGGGCATAAGAGAAAACTGAGGAAGGTTCTTCACGAGGTCTCCAGGAAAAAGCTCTTTTGCATTGGCGAAAATGCTGATGGCAGTTTTCTTCACCCGTCTCGCATACACGTCGAGAAATACCTGAGCCCGCTCAAGGCCTATATCTGATTTCCCCCCTGTCACTTTCTCCTCAACCCTCTGCCATGCCTCTATCGCGGGGACTCCATCTCCCACTCTGGTGGTTTCGGTTTTGCTGGTTACGCTCGCTGGCTTAGCTCACAGAATTGGTCAGTTCGAGAATCGTCATGACATCGCACCTCCCACCCTAGATCCTTCATGACTTCCTAGCCATAACCATCCGCCTCATCAGTTCCCCTTCCGAGCAAGCGGATTAACGGCCTAGGTTTGTGGACCCTGCATTAATGGTTGACAAAAGAACAATTTTCTGGTTACGCTCGGCGGGAATATTTAATTTTTTTCAATCTGTAATTCTACATACTGACCACCTTTGGGTCGAAATCTGTATCACAACCGCTAACTTAATCTCAATCCTGGGGTTGCTTGGGGGGAAGGCATGGACTCGGAAAGATCTTTAGGTTACCTAGATGCTTATGAGGATGGAGTCTTTCTTTCACCATGTTTTATAGAGACGATCTGCTACGAAAAGGCCTTATCACCTGCAACAAACTACATTTGCGGGAGACGGGGGACTGGTAAATCAGCCATAGTTTTACGACTAATGAGCGACAAAAGGTTTAAATACCATGACGAGGTGAAAGGACATGAGTTTTATCAGCAACTTTTGATTGAACTTAAAAGCCAAAACGCTGCTGAAATAAATAAAAGATTTTTTTTCCAGCGCGTTTGGAAACACTTGATACTAGTTGCTGCGATGAATGCAATAGTCAAGGACATGAAGGATACAGATTTTGCCGGTCAGTTGAGTCCAATCTATGAGTATTTGAAAGCAAATAGATATTTCAACAAGCGTCCGCTCACTCTATGGCAAAAAATCATTGCAAGTACTAGTAGCTTTATTCGTAAATACAGAGGAAAATCAGACCTTTCCAATATGGTTTTGACATACCTTACTGAATTGTTGGAAAGCAATCAATTTATTGATGCTGAAGCTGCTTTAAAGGCGCATTTATCCAAAGAGTCTAAGTGCTTAGTAGTGGTTGACACAATTATGGACCAGTTTGAGCGTGATGAGGTCTTTGTTGCTTGTGTAGAAGGGTTATTGATGGCTGTACTTGAACTTACCTGCAAGAAATACTCCGAATTCCTACAAATTAAATGTTGCATCCCAGGAGAATTGTATAATCACATTCATTTATACGAACAATCCAAAATCAGAGATCATGTTGTCGAACTCACATGGAAACCGAAAGACCTTATCCGTCTACTTTCTAAGCGTTATTATTACTACTTGTTGCTTAGCAAACAAATTACACAACTTGAGTTCGATGGTATTAGTTGGAAAAGCTATAACTGTGTCAAAGAAAAGGTGTGGGATAAATATATACCTAAAAACATCACCAACGGACGGAATATAGATGAACCTACACATGTTTACATCATGCGACACTCACAGCATACACCACGAGAGCTGATAAGTATATTCAACAACATTATGTCTGAAAACGAGATAAATGAACGTAAAGGTTTCTCAAGGTCAATAATAACAGGAATTCATGAAACAATTGGGAATACTGTCAGGGAACTGATTATCTCAAATCAGTTTTTGATTCCGAATTTGGAACAGATAATGGATGTTTCCTTCAGTGGCAAAACAAAAATAATGAGTGCAGGGGAAATTAGAAAAGCTTTGGGGCATTCCAAGTCTTTCTGGAAAGTGGATGCAGGTGATCCTTTTACAGAAGATATCCTAGTAAAACACCTAATTTCCATAGGTTTTCTGGGCGTTGTTGTAGGTGAGGATATTGAAAACAAGCATGTTATTAAATGCAAGTTTTCCTATATGGCCCCCGACGCTTTATCTATGGGACGAGACACTCAATACGCCATTCATCCGATATTTTATGACAGATTCAACATTCTGCCTGTTGCAGGAAAGGTGGTCTATCCAATACGGCAGTATGCTGACCGATGGGATGAGGTCTTTTAACGGAAAGTTGCCAGCTGGTGAAGGCCAAAGAGATGCAAATCAACCAGCACCCCGGACTGTTTCAAGGGTGTGATTTGAAAATATGAATATCAATTGGAAATGGTGAGGGAGAGGTATCCGTTGGCTCTTGGCCTATCGGCGGCATCTTTTTCGCCCTTTGCATGGAGTACATGCAGGCCAAAGAGTATGCCCCGACGGGTAAGGCGGGTACCCTCCCCGGTCAAGGCTGAGGTTATGGATATCGACCGGCATAAGCGTCTCATTCCCGTGGTGTCGTTGACCCTTGTCTATAGTTCCAATTTAATTGGACTTACTTTAATCTCTGCGCGGGCGGGCTGCGCTTCGGTCGTCTATGAAGCTCCTGCGAAAATGGATGCTTGCATGTCTACTCTGTAATGACCTTGGCCGCAAGGTCAGCGTAGGCCCTGATTAGATGTTGTTACACGGTTGATCTGCGGGGGACGGGAAGCGGAACGCAGCGGACCGGCCTCGGCGTACCTGCGTCCCTAGGGGGATAGTGGTGCCGCTTTTCCGGTGGCACACCTTTGGGGTTGTTAAATTGCGCCCCCCCCTTGAGGGTGTAGCGGAAAAATGCAGGACGAAGGTCCGGGTAACGAGTCATCGGCTTTTGCTTGATTTTCTCTTTCGGATCTGCCGGCTGAAGATAGCAAGGACAGTTATCACGACCGCGAAAGAAGCGATGACAACGGCGGCGATACTTGAAGGGGGTCCTCCTCTCAAGGAAATGGACGTGATGCCGAGTAAGAGACCCGCAACCGCGCATACCATTCCAACGGTACACCATATACTCCAGCACCTATCCTCCATACTGCGACTCCCCTTTTCCCCATACACGGCCTACCTTCCGACCAGTGCCACCCGCAAACGTCCATCAGGTTCCTTTCGGCTTCCTAGCCATCATCGTCACATCGCAACGAGGCGGAGCCTTCAAGAGTTTACTGGCGATCCTCCGACCGTCCAGAGTATAGGTCCGACCACACCGGGGGGCAAGATACCGGTTCTCAAAAAAACTAGCCGTGGCGTGAGAAAAACTTACCTCGACTAAGTGCATTCCTTGGTGGTGCGGTTACAATTGGCTAGGTTTGTTTTTTTTAATTTAGCTGCGGTGGCCGGTCATGGTTCACCGACAATGCAGCACCCCTTAAGAAAATTCCAGCGGCAAAAACTCCGTGCCCTGCGTGCTGGGGGGATGATGTCGGAACACGACTCCGAAGACAACTTCATCAGCATCAAGGACCGCGCCAAGCATAAGCTGGAGCGAGATATGGGGCCGTTGCTGCTGGCAGCGTTGCAGGATCCCAGGACCGTCGAGCTCATGCTCAATACCGACGGCAGACTTTGGCAGGAGCGCCTGGGGGAAAGCATGTCGTGTATCGGCGCGCTCCGCCCCGCACAGGCGGAAGCCATCATCAAGACCGTTGCCGGCTACCACGGCAAGGAAGTCACCCGTGCCAAGCCGATCATCGAAGGGGAACTCCCCCTGGACGGATCGCGCTTCGCGGGGCAGCTTCCTCCCGTCGTTCTGGCACCAACCTTTGCCATCAGGAAAAAGGCCGTCGCCATTTTCACGCTGGAAGAGTACCTGACGGCCGGCACCATCTCCGAAGCGCAATACCACACCTTGAAAGCGGCCGTGCGGGACCACCTCAACATCCTGGTGGTCGGCGGCACCGGGAGCGGCAAGACCACCCTGATCAACGCGATCATCAACGAGATGGTGCTTTGCAACCCCTGCGAACGGGTCTGCATCATCGAAGACACCGGGGAGATCCAGTGTGCCGCGGAAAACTTCGTGCAGTACCACACCTCGCTCGAGGTGAACATGACCACGCTCCTCAAGGTCATCCTGCGCATGCGTCCCGACCGCATCTTGGTCGGTGAGGTGCGGGGGGCTGAGGCGCTGGATCTACTCGACGCCTGGAACACCGGTCACGAAGGAGGGGCGGCGACCCTCCACGCCAACAACTCTCTGGCGGGGCTGATCCGCCTGAAATCGCTCATTACGCGCAACGAATCGGCCCCCTCGGATATCGAGGCGCTGATCGGCGAGGCGGTCCAGATTGTGGTTCACATCGCCCGCACTCCGGGCGGCCGCAGGGTACAGGAGATCGTCGCCATCGACGGCTATGAAAACGGCCGTTACATCCATTCCACCCTTTAAGGAGAGACTGTCATGGAAACTCCGACCCCGGCGGTAGCCGGCAAAGGCAAAGGCTATGTGACCACTCTTGAGTCCAATCATCGCGCCCTGCGCATCGACCGCACTGTCCTCCTGGTGGCCGGCACCGCGTCTCTCCTCCTGTTGTTCATGCTCCTCGTTCCTTACCACGCCGCCGCCTCCACGGGTACGGGCGGTTCCCTCCCTTACGAATCCTGGCTGACCAACCTGCAAAACTCCGTCACCGGGCCGGTGGCGTTCGCGCTGTCCATCGTCGGCATCGTGGTCGCCGGAGGCGTCCTCATCTTCGGAGGGGACCTGAACGGGTTTTTCCGCACCCTGATCTTCATCGTTCTGGTCATGGCCTTTCTGGTCGGTGCCCAGAACATCATGAGCTCGTTCTTTGGCCGTGGCGCCGAAATCGGCAGCCCGGGCGGCACCGCGCTAACACCGGTGCGCACCGCCGAGCCTCCCGCGGGGACCGGGGCATAGCATGCCCCTGCGCACGATACCCATTCACCGGGTCGGCAACAGGCACAACCTGTTCATGGGCGGGGACCGCGAACTTGTGATGTTTTCCGGCATGTTGGCGTTCGCGCTTATTTTCAGTGCGCAAGAGCTGAGGGCGACGATTTTCGGACTTGCACTCTGGTTCGGCGCGCTCTTCGCCTGCCGGCTCATGGCGAAGTCCGATGTCCAGATGCGCTTCGTCTACCTGAGAAGCCGCAAGTACAGGAAGTATTACCCGGCCCGGAGCACGCCGTTTCGGACCAACCCGAAAAGCCAGGGCGACCAATACCGATGATCACCGCCATCCCCATAACCGTCGCGGTCCTGGGCACGGCCATGCTGCTCATCCTGTATGCGCGCATCAGGACCTTGAACGCCGAGATCGGCCTGCGCAAGCACCGCGCACAGGACGCCGGCTTTGCCGACCTCCTGAACTACGCCGCCGTGGTCGACGACGGCGTGATCGTGGGCAAAAACGGCGCCTTCATGGCCGCCTGGCTGTACCAGGGGGAGGACAACGCAAGCAGCACCGACGAACAGCGGGACATGGTCTCTTTCCGCATCAACCAGGCCTTCAGCGGTCTGGGAAACGGCTGGATGATCCACGTCGACGCGGTGCGCCGGCCGGCTCCCAGATACTCGGAGCGGTCACTGTCGCATTTCCCGGACCCGGTGTCGCAGGCGATCGACGAAGAGCGGCGGCGGCTGTTCGAACGACTGGGGACAATGTACGAGGGGTATTTCGTCCTCACCGTCACCTATTTTCCGCCTCTGCTGGCGCAGGCAAAACTGGTGGATCTCATGTTCGAGGACGACAGCGTCACCCTGGACCACAAGGCGTGCACGGAGGATCTGATCGGCCGCTTCAAGCGTGAATGCATGAATATTGAATCCCACCTGTCGGCCGCAGTGAGGCTCACCCGCCTGTGCGGTAAAAAGGTCACGGAGGAGGACGGGTCCACCGTCACCCATGACGAGTTCCTGCGCTGGCTGCAGTTTTGCTGCACCGGCCTTAACCACCCGGTGCGGCTCCCCGACAACCCCATGTACATCGACATGCTGGTAGGCGGCGTGGAAATGTGGTCCGGCGTGGTGCCCCGAATCGGGCGAAAGTTCGTGCAGGTCGTTGCCATCGGTGGGTTGCCACTTGAGGGAACTCCGGGCATGCTGACTGCGCTGGGCGAGCAGCCGTGCGAATACCGCTGGTCGTCGCGCTTCATCTTCATGGATTCTGTCGAAGCGGTCGCGCACCTGGAGAAGTACCGCAAGAAGTGGAAGCAGAAAATCCGCGGCTTCTTCGACCAGGTTTTTAACACCAATACCGGTCACATCGATCAGGACGCCCTGTCCATGGTCCAGGATGCCGAATCGGCCATCGCGGAGATCAACAGCGGCCTGGTGGCCGCAGGCTATTACACCAGCGTCGTCGTGCTCATGGATGAGAACCGGGACCGCCTGGAAACGGCGGCCCGGTTTGTCGAGAAGGCGGTAAGCCAGCTTGGTTTCTGCGCCTACGTGGAAACCATCAACACTCAGGACGCCTTTTTCGGATCGCTGCCGGGTCACGGCGTGGAAAACGTGCGGCGGCCGATCATCAACACCATGAACCTGGCCGACCTTCTCCCCACCAGCACCATCTGGACCGGCACGAACACCGCACCCTGCCCGATGTACCCGCCGCTCGCCCCGCCGCTCATGGAATGCGTCACCCACGGCGCCACCCCTTTCCGGTTCAACCTGCATACCCGCGATCTGGGGCATACGCTTATGTTCGGCCCGACGCGGGCCGGCAAATCGACGCACCTCGGCATAATCGCGCTGCAGCTTCTGCGCTATGAGGGGATGTCCATCTATGTCTTCGACAAGGGGATGTCGATGTATCCCACGACCAAGGCGGTGGGGGGCGCTCATTTCTCGGTCGCCGCCGATGACAGCCGGCTCGCCTTCTGCCCGCTGCAGTTTCTGGAAACCAAGGGGGACCGCGCCTGGGCCATGGAATGGATCGACACCATACTGGCTCTCAACGGCGTGGCTACCACCCCCGGCCAGCGCAACGAAATCGGCAATGCCGTCATGAGCATGCACGAGAGCGGGGCGCACACCATGTCCGAGTTTTGGCTGACCATCCAGGACGAACCGATCCGCGAGGCGCTCAAGCAGTACACGGTCGACGGCATGATGGGGAACCTGCTCGACGCCGAAAGCGATGGCCTCGCCCTCTCCAGGTTCACCACCTTCGAGATCGAGGAGCTGATGAACCTGGGAGAAAAGTTCGCGCTCCCCGTGCTGTTGTACCTTTTTCGGCGCATCGAGCGCAGTCTGCGCGGCCAGCCTGCCGCGCTCATTATCGATGAAGCCTGGATCGCGCTGGGACACGCCGCCTTCCGCGACAAGATCAGGGAATGGCTCAAGGCCTTTGCCAAGAAGAACTGTCTCGTGCTGCTGGCGACGCAAAGCCTCACCGACGCCGCCAACAGCGGCATCCTCGACGTGATAGTGGAATCCACGGCTACCAAGATCTTTCTCCCCAACGTCTACGCCCGCGATGTCGACACGGCCGCCCTCTACCGCCGCATGGGGCTCAATACGCGCCAGATTGAAATTCTCGCAACCGCCGTCCCGAAGCGTCACTATTACTGCGTTTCTGAAGGGGGGCGCCGCCTTTACGACCTGGCGCTCGGCCCGCTGGCGCTCTCCTTCGTAGGAGCGACCGACAAGGAATCCATCGCCTCCCTAAAACGCCTGGAGGCGAAGTACGGCGACGGCTGGAGAGATGAGTGGCTGGCAGGGAGGGGACTGAAACTTGCCGATTACGGGGTGACCATATGAATCTTGCAGCGGCCGTCACTGCGGCCAGAAAGCTGATCTTCGGGCTCCCGGCGGAGGAGGGGGACGGCAGCGGTCCGGTTACCGGCGGCAGACGCCAGGGGGAGAACGAGAATCCCTATCTAGCGGCCCGACGCACCTGGAACAGCCTGATGGTCGCCAGCATCGCCAACCGGCAGATGTGGCAGCTCTTCGGCATCCTCTCCCTGATGATCACTCTCGCCTCCGTCGGCGGCATGATCTACATCGGCAGCCAGTCGAGATTCGTTCCGTATGTGGTCGAGGTGGACAAGCACGGCGGCACCATCGCCATCGCCCCGGCGCAGCGCGCGGTCAAGGCCGATCCGCGCGTCGTGCACTTCAATGTCGCTTCCTTCATCAGCGACTTACGGTTGGTGACCCCCGACATCGCCCTGCAGCGCAAGGCCATCTACCGCGTCTACTCCATGCTCTCCATCAAGGACCCGGCCACCGCCAAGGCGAACGAGTGGCTAAACGGCACCGAAGAGAGCAGTCCCTTCAAGCGGGCCGAGAAGGAGACGGTGAGCGTCGAGATCAGCTCGGTGCTGCCCCAAACACCGGACACCTGGCAGGTGGACTGGATCGAAGCCGTCTACGACCGGCAGGGGGTAATGAAAGCGCAGCCCTACAGGATGCGCGCCTTGGTAACGGTCTATACCCTGCCGGCAACGACGCAAACCACCGAAGAACAGATCCGCAACAACCCGCTCGGCACCTACGTGCGTGATTTTTCCTGGTCGAGACAGCTTTGAGAGGGGGAGGGCATGAGAAAATACGTGGTCGCCATGATTTTGTGGATGTTGCCTCTCTTCGCCTCGGCCGCCAGCGACAACCCGGCCGACCAGTATTTCTCGAAGCAGAACCCCGTCCTGACTCCCCAGGAAAAGGCCGCCATCGCGATTGCACGGAAATGGCAGGATGAGAACGCCAAGGGTGTACGACCCGTTGCGGGACCGGAAGGATCGGTTCTTTTCATGTACGGCGCGCAGCAGATCAACGTGGTGTGCGCCGTGCTCCAGATCTGCGACATCGAGCTCCAGGCCGGGGAACAGGTGAACAACCTGCATGTGGGCGACCCGCGCTTTACCGTCGAGCCGGCGGTAACCGGCGTCGGACCGGCAGAAATCCAGCACCTCATCATCAAGCCTCTGGACGTTGGCCTTAAGACCTCGCTCATCGTCACCACCAACCGTCGCACCTACCATATCAACCTGCGTTCCCACCGGACGGAATTCATGCCGCGGGTGGCGTTCACCTATACGGAAGATGCCCTGGCCAAATGGGACGGTCTCAGGAGCCGGGAGGCGAAGGAAAAGCAGGAGAACACCATCCCGGGTACGGGCGAGTATCTGGGAAACCTCAACTTCGATTACGAGATCACCGGGAGCGCGGCCTGGAAACCGATCCGGGTCTACAACGACGGGGCGAAAACGATCATCGAAATGCCTCCCGCGATGGCAAAAACCGAGGCTCCCACGCTCCTGGTGGTGCGAAAGGAGGGGGGCTTCTTCAAAGAGGACGAAACCGTGATGGTCAACTACCGGGTGCAGGGGAACCGGTACATCGTGGATACGGTCTTCGAGAAGGCGATCCTCATCACCGGCGTTGGCACCGGGCAGGACCGCGTCACCATCACCAAGGCTGCCAGGAGGAGATGAAGATGCGCAAGCTGCTGCTCCTGGCACTGTTCATCAGCCTGGTCGCGTGCGCCGCCCGCTACGGCAACTTCATGCGTAACACGACGCAGGCCAACGACAAAAAGATGGCCGACGACGTGGCGAAAAAACTGGTGACGCTGTATCCGCCGGCTCTTACCCGCTTCGACCTTCAGCATGCCACATCCGATTATTTCGGCACCTGTCTGGTGGCATCCATGCGGAACAAGGGTTACGCCGTACTGGAATACAAGGCCAAGAGGAAGCAGGGGAGGGCGGGGGTGGCTCTTTCCTACACCGTGGATCAGCTCAAGGATACCGGGCTGTACCGGGTCACGGTGCTGATCGACCGCCAGCAAGCCCTGAACCGGGTGTACAAGGTGGCGAAGGACGGGGTGCTCTACCCGGCCGGGTACTGGGTACGAAAGGAGTAGGCCGTGGCTTCCAGACCAGACCAGATGTCGCCCGAAGCATCACCGGACCAGGCTGGCGAAAAAATCGGCAATCGCCGTGTCAACAGCATGCCGATGTACATCGTCGGTACCGTGATGACCGCCTTCCTGCTGGTCATGGTGCTGGTCGCTGCCAACCGTGCGGCGAAACAAAAGCAGCCGCCGAAGCCGGCGGCGGAGAAGGTCGAGAATACCAGCATGTTTGCCAAGGCGGTCGCCGGGGACCGGCAGAGCGGGATCGTCCAGCCGAAGACGCCTCAAGCGGCGGCGTCTCCTACGGCGCCCGGTGGGGCTGCCATGCCGTCGTCTTCTGAGCCGGCACCCGGTGCCGTAACCATCGTCCGTCCGGCCAACCCCGATGCTCCACCGACACCTCCCAATTCTTCCGGCGTCCAGCGATCAAACGGCCCCGGCGGCGGTTCCGGCGGGGCGGGGGGCGACGCGGCGGACCGTATCCGGATTATGAAGATGCAACAGTTTGACGAGGCGGTGAAGGCGAAAACGGGCCTCAGCGTGACGCCGCCGCGCAGCGCGGGTTCCAGCCCCGCCGTCAACGGTGCCAGCGGCGGCAGCGGTTCCCTCCAGCAACCCGGTGATCCTCTGGAAATCTACAAGAGCCAGCTGGCCCTGGTTCAGAATTCGGGGCTGGCAGGAACGGGCGGGGCTTCAGCGCAGCCGGGACAGGCGGCGCCGGGCAACGGCACCGGCGTAGCCCCGTTCGGAAATTCGGGGGCGGGCGACCGCTGGAAACTCGAATCCAAGGTGCAGCCTCCGCGCTCGCGCTACGAACTGCGCGCGGGATACGTGGTACCGGCCACCCTTATTTCGGGCATCAACTCGGAACTCCCCGGCCAGATCATGGCCCAGGTCTCCCAGAACGTCTACGACACCGCAACTGGCAGATACCTCCTGATCCCGCAGGGGTGCCGCCTGGTCGGCACGTATGCCAGCAACGTCGCCTACGGCCAAGCCTGGCTGCTGGTCGCCTGGCAACGCATCGTTTTTCCCGACGGCAAGGCGATGGACATCGGTTCCATGCCCGGTGCCAACAGCGCCGGTTATGCGGGCTTCAAGGATCGGGTGAACAACCACTATTTCCGGATTTTCGGGTCCGCACTCCTCATGTCCGGCGTCATTGCCGGCGTCGCAACCAGCCAGCCGCCGCAGGACGCCAATTCGGCTCCCACGGTCAGCAGCGCCATGAGCCAGGCCCTGGGGCTTGAGTTCGGCCAGGTTGCCGCACAGATGATCGCCAAGAACCTGAACGTCGCCCCGACGCTCGAGATCCGCCCGGGCTACCGCTTCAACGTCATGGTTACCAAGGACCTGAACTTTTCCAAGCCGTACCAGCCGTTCGACTACTAGTTGCGCAAGGAGTCCGGCAGAGGGGGGAAGCCAATGATAAATCCAACCGCTAGAATCGTGCTGGTGACGGTCGCGATGCTTGCCGCTTGGCCGGCCCATGCCGGTATTCCCGTGATCGACGGGGCCAACCTTTCCCAGAACGTGGTGACCGCGCTCCAAAGCGTGGCGATGACGATCAAGCAGGTGGAACAGTACAGAATACAGCTGCAACAGTACCAAAACATGCTGCAAAACACGGCCGCTCCCAGCACCAACACCTGGGACGAGGCCCAAGCGACCATGAGGCAGCTCAATTCCTCCATCAACTCGCTGGAGTATTACAGGAACCAGCTCGGGAGCATCGACAATTACCTCGCCAGGTTCCCGGACACTGCCGCCTATATGAATTCGCCCTGCTATAGCCCGGCTGGCTGCGCGCCGGAACAGTGGGCCGCGATGGCGGAATCCCGGAACTTGGCCGACCAGTCCCAGAAGAGGGCAAACGACGCCCTTTTTCGGGGTCTGGACCTGCAGCAAAAAAACATGGTGAAAGACGCAACTACCTTGCAGCGGCTCCAGGGGAGCGCGCAAGGTGCGCAGGGGCAGGTGGAGGCAATAGGATACGCGAACCAGCTTGCCAGCCACATGGCTAACCAGCTCCTGCAGATCCGCGGCCTGCTGATCGCCCAGCAAAACGTGATCGCCACGCGCAACCAGGCGCAGGCAAACAAGGAAGCGCAGGAAGCCGCGGCGGCGGCGCAGCTTCGTAAAGGTACGGGTACTTTTCAACCCAGTCGAAGAAAGAGCTATTAGCGGAGCGTGACACTGCCAAAGGAGGTTATATCGATGAAACTACGATTATTACTCGCTTTCCTGATATTAGTCTTGTGTATGGTCAGTTTGGCTGGCTGCGGTAAAACATCGGAGCAAGAGCTAGCCGAAAAGAAAGCCAAAGACCTTGGCCAAGGCACGGGACAATTCAAACCTACTCCAAGAAAAAGTTATTGACTGGACCACGGCAGGCTCTGCTCTATGTCAACTACCACACAAGCCAAAATAGCAATACTCGTGGCTGTTTTATGGTTGGTTCTTCTCACTCTCGATGCGCACGCCGGGATCGACATCAATCCAGGAGTGCTCGACATCGTTCTGGACAGGTTCCAGTCCACGGCAAGCACCTGGAGCACCGTCATTTCGGCACGTGCCTCGTGGCTATTCTGGGTGCTGGTCACGATTAGCATGGTGTGGACGTTTGGCATGATGGCCCTACGCAAAGCCGACATCGGAGAATTCTTCGCAGAATTTATTCGCTTTACGGTCACCACTGGTTTGTTCTGGTGGCTGCTAGTTAACGGCCCGACCTTCGCCAGATCGATCATGGACGGATTACGCCAGATGGCGTCAAATGCCAGCGGCAACCCTGCGACGTTCACGCCATCCAACATCGTCGATATCGGCTTTGCGATATTTTTCAGAGTGCTCGATCAGTCGTCGGTGTGGTCGCCGATCGACAGTACTTGTGCCATCCTGATAAGTGGAACTATCCTCGTCGTGCTGGCCTTAGTTGGCACCAATATGCTGATCCTCCTTGTAAGCGGATGGATCTTGGCTTATGCCGGAATCTTCTTTCTTGGTTTCGGTGGTTCCAGGTGGACGTCGGACATGGCTATCGGATATTTCAAGAATGTACTCAGCCTAGCTGCCCAACTCATGACCATGGTTTTGTTGGTCGGCATAGGTCAGTCGTTCGTGGATCAGTACTACACCGCCATGAGCGCCGGCATCAGTTACAAGGAATTGGGTGTCATGCTGGTGGTCGCCGTCGTACTGCTCGCCCTGGTCAACAAGGTGCCCCCCATCATTGGTGGGATGGCCGGTGGCAACATCCAAGCCTTGGGAGGCGGTTTCGGTGCCGGGGCCGTGGTTGGAGCGGCGGCTGCAGGAGGTGCCGCCCTTTCCACTGCAGGCGCTGCACTGGCGGCCGGTGCGGCCAATATGGGAGGTGGTGCGCAGGCGCTGATGGCGGCCTTTTCGAAGGCCAATGCCACCGAAAGCGGCGGGGGAGGTTTAGGGGGCGGCGACTTGATGGCTGCTGTGGGAAATCCAGGCGGCAGCGGTTCCGACAGCGGTGGTGGCAGCTCCCTTGCTGCAGCGATGGGGGATAGTGGTGGCAGTCTCTCATCGATGACTTCGAGTGGTGAATCGTTAGGCGATGGGGCGGGAACCGGTTCGACCGACGGCGGCAGTGCGACAACAGGTGGTGGAGAGGGGGACCGTGGCGGTTCGGCTGGTGGCGGTTCGTCTGGCGGGGAAACGTCAGGCGGCGAAACGTCAAGCCTTGAAGGGGGCGAACCGAAGGACAGCGGGGGGACGAGTGCGTCCGGCGAAACTAAATCGGGAGGATCGAGCGCCGCCGAGACAGCCGCGAAGATCGGCAGGGTCGCCAAGGGAACGGTAGGAAACCTGGCACAAGGGGCATGGGACGTGACCAAGGCCAAGGTCAAGGATCGCGTAGCTGATACCGCGGGCGGGAGGATCGCGGCGGCCATTGAAGCTCGGGCCCAAACCAAAGTAAAAGCCTGGGGCGAAGCCAAGCCTGAGGCGGCAGCGATATTCGACGGTAACAGTCTTTCGGCCGGTGATGAGAAAGAGGCCGATCCGGCATCAGAAGTGGCCGCGTTTCGGGATAAGACCACGGAACAGGAGTTATCCTTATGCGACACAAAAAGCTGATCCTGGTGGCCGTTTTGTGGGTGGGGACGATGCTGAATACTCCGCTTACGGCTGACGCGCAACACGCTCCGCCACCTGCGGCCAAAAAAGCGGGTCGCTTTGCTGACCTTCCGTCCCGGCTTCAGGAGCGGGTCGTCTGCTCCATTGCCGCTTCGATCAAATACGACATCCCCGCCAACGTCCTGCTGGCGGTCGCGGAAATGGAGGGGGGGAAACCGGGACAGTGGGTCTCCAACACGAACGGCACGCACGATGTCGGGCCGATGCAGTTCAACACGGCGTACTTGAGGGGCCTTACCAGATACGGCATCGCGGCCAGCGACGTGGCAGCTGCTGGCTGTTATTCCTACGATCTAGCGGCCTGGCGGCTGCGCCGGCACATCAAACAGGATTCTGGCGATCTGTGGACGAGGGTGGCTAATTACCACTCCCGGACCCACGTGTACAATGCAGCGTACCGAAAGGGACTGATGGAGAAGGCGGGCAAGTGGGCCGATTGGCTGGAAAACCGGATGTCCGTCAGTGAGGTGGCCGAACCCGAAGTTCCCGAAGCCCCACTGAACGCCTCCGTGTACGTTCCGCGAAAGATCAGTAGCGAGCCATGAAATTGGCTGACAGCTACCGCCGCTGGCTTGAGTCACAAGCCAAAAGCCCAGGAGACTATCTTCTTTTGGGGCTTGGCCCGTTGTTCCTTGTAAGTCTGCTGCTTTGGATGTTACCGGCACGGTGGGGAAGGCTCGGGGCTTTCACTCTGGCTGTCCCGGCGCTTTATGTCGCGTTGGTGGTTTTGGGTGGCTACGCGCGTCACTATGGGCGCAAGTAACCATGGCTTGCGTGAACGTGATAGGCTGGCCTCGTCTGGCCGTTTCGGACGGTGCGCTCGAGGCGTTGAAGTGGCTGGCCTCAGTGGAGAGATCTTCGGTCAGGCAATAGCGGCTACCCTACGTGGCACTACAATCTTGTGTCAAATACTATTTTTTTGTAGTTGACTATTGAAAAGTAATATTATATTATTGCCCTGCTATTAAAGGAGGGCATATGGAAATCTCAGAATTGCTTAAGGGGAAAGAACTAGATACCCGAACCACGTGCACATTGACGGAAGAAGGTCATAAGGCGTTAACCTGTTTAATGAAGGAGTTCGGCATCACTCAGAAGAAAATTTTTGCTGCGGTGTTTAATCAAAAATCTGCGGTCGAGACCGTTCTCACCCTTGCCAAGCAAACTACGGATAACTTCAACGGCCGTGAATTCCGTAAGAGCTTAGTGATCGGCAAAAAGGACTTGGTTTTTTTAAACCGGATATGCAAGGAGAATGAGATTTCTCGCGATAGGATGATCGACAGCATTATGAGATTTCTAGCGGCAGTTCTTGAAAATGACCAAGAATCAAGGTTCAAAAAACATCGGAAAGTTCTCGTTAGATTTACCCAGTTATCTCAAGAATTGGTGGATGTTGAAAAGGAAATATCAGGATACCTCCTCCAGGATGACCCGATTCTTGAAAGATATGGCAAGGTTGTTGTAGTTCTGGGCAACCTCATCAGTGCCATTGAGGAAGAGATAGCTACGGGGGCTGTAATAGATCCAGACGGTATTTAAAAATCAAATTTCACACCTGAGCTAGTCTCTCCATTCAAGAGTTCCTAAGACAGGATCATATCCATGGTGCATCTAACTCTTAGGCCGGACAAGATGTATTACAGGAGACACTTATGCAAGTTCCAAGTGACTACAGGATTAAACGCCTCCAGCGCGGCAGCATTGGTAGCATTGAGCAAAATGAATTTGTTGAAATCATAATTGATTTCCTTAAGTTCGCTGGTGGTCGGGCTAGGAGACAGACCGTGATCAACAAAATCCACGAAGTTTACTCAAATCAGTTCACACCGGCCGACAATTATCTCCTTGTAAGCCAAAACCCACCTAAAGAGCGGTGGATCCACAATATAGATTGGGCAAAGAGGAAACTAGTACAGCAAGGTGTATTGCTGAGCCCATCTAAATCACCTTACGGGACTTGGGTCCTGTCGAAGCTAGATTAAAGGCAGAGAAGGGTTCCCAGTCGTTGTCGGTTGGCAGGGGACCCTTCAATCCGGTCAGCGGCGTTGGGGGTGAAGGAACGCGACCGTGTTTTACTGTATCACCACTGCGGCACCAAGGTTTGTATTTCTCAAATTTGACTCGGCTGTTCAGCGAGCGGTCGGTTTTGGTATCGTTGGGAAATCAGGCCTGCTCGTGATTGACACAAGATCCCGTTACGCGGGTTTCACCCTGCGGTGGGTTTTGGCCTGGCGTGGTTGCTTTAATTGTTTTTTTTCCTTTGGTTTTTCCTGCAACTCCTCAACGTGCGTGGGGCGCTCCTTGGCAGTTATTCCACTCGTTTCATTGTATTTCTCAATCTCAGCCATGATGATGGAGTTGGCCTGGCGCCGGAGCCCTTCCATCCCCAATTGACTTCGGGTCACAAGATCGTTGAAGTCGGTATGCTGTTTCATCCTGTCTAGCGCCGCCAACTGCTCCGGACTGAGCAGTACGCGCCTCAGTTCGGTCGCCTGCGGCTCGGTGAGGCGCCCAGGTTCTTTTTGTGCATCCTCCAGAACTTTCGCGGCATTGATATGGTTGCGATAAGCCAGCGGTGTGACCGGTGACAGCTCCTCCGGATAGGCCGCCTCACCCGGCGCGAAAATCGGCAGCAGGATTTTGCCTCCCACAGCCCTCGCGGCTTCTTCCGCCTTGCTGCGGCCGGGGTTTATGCCGTGCGTCATTTCCAAATGTCTGTCGTCGTCCCCGGCGATAATCACGGGCTTGTCCGGGAACTTCTGGTGCAGGGCCGTGGCGACCGGCAGCAAGTTGCCCGAGTCGAACGCTGCCACGGTGGCGTAACCCAGTATTTGGGCCAAAGTGCCGGCCGTTGCATAACCTTCGCCGATGACCAGGGCCGGGGCCTGTGCCAAAGCCTCCAGGCCGCCTACGACATGGAAACAGCCCGCCTTGCGGCTGTCCTTCGCGAACCGCTTGGTGCCGTCCTCCTGGATATACTGCATCGTCCATTGCTTGCCGTCGACGTCTATGGCCGGGATGAAGGTTTCCCGCCCCTCCTTGTCCGTCATCACGCCGGGGTGCGGTTCAAGACCCTTCGCCCTCAGGTATGCCGTGGGGAGGGTTACTGGCACCAGGTCGGCCATCTGCAGGCTGACACGCTGTGCGGTCTGCTCGTGCCGCCTCGCCTGTTCCGTTTCCCGGGCTTGCAGCTTCGTCGCGGCTTGTGCCTGCAATTGCGCCTTCTCTTCAGGAGAGAGGACGTAGCCTTTGGATTTCCACTTCATGTCGACGCCGGTCCGGTTGTTCTTGATGTAGCCGGCCGGGTGCCCGTCCAGGTGCCCGACGTAAAAACCGGCATGCTCGCCTTTCACGTCGCCGGTAACCGCAATCCGATGTTTCTCACCGTCCATCACCGGGTGTTCTCCCTCGACGATGCATCCCATGGAGGCAAGTGCCTCGGCGAACTCCTCCTGCGGTGTCATCGCCGGCATTTGCTGCCCCGGCACCTTGTCCGCAGCCCAGCGCTCCAGCATCGCCATGTCGGCTTTCGGCCCGGCATACCAGGAGCGGGCTGCCTGGTCCCAGACGGCACCGGCCGCCTTGGCTGCCTTGCGCTCGCCGTAAGGGACGGCGAGGTACACGCGCTCGCCTCCGGATTTCCTGGCCTCGCGGGCGGCCGAGGCGTCTTTCTGCTTCCATTTTGCGAAAGCCGAGTCCTCCTTGTCGGCGGGGATGTACCATAACTGCTTCTGCCGGTCCCATTTCGCACCCAACGCCTTCGCCTCTTCCTTCTCACGGTAAGGGACATCGATGTAAATCCTGACGCCAGTGGGGATGATGTCGGACATGATCTTTGCCTCCTGGGCCGGCTTCCGGTTGTTCATCCGGATTACGGCGTTGTTCAAGGCCGCGCTTTGCCATTCGTGGTCGGACGTGCAGCTGGTGCCCGGCACGTGTTCGCCATTGACACAGGTGAGGGCCTTGCCGTCCTGGAAAAGCTCGCTGGTGATGGACGTCTTGTGGCCGGCTCGGTCGGTGTAGGTGATGAGATAAGGCGGGTCATAATGGCCGGCGCCGCCCCGGCCGATTGAAGCTGAGAGGCCGTTGGACTCAGCTACCGTTTGCAGGTTGTTCCAGGTCTCCAAGGGGCTGAACCCATCGTATGCGGCCAGGTGCAACTTCTGTAGCTCGGTGAGGACTTCATCCTGCTCCTCGGCCTGCTCTTCCTGGATCTGTTTCTGTTCGAGGTGCAGCACATACTCCTGGATCTTCTCGGCATCGGCTGCAGCGCGGAAGATTTCCAGCGGGTCTTCTTCCAGCGATTTGATCCAGGAAGCGACATACGCGGCGTGCTGGCCGGGGTCGTGCCCGATTCCCAGTTCATCGCCGAGGATCATGCTGGCGATCTCTGCTCGCAGCTCTTCCCGGGCATACCCTTCGCTCCCGAACGGGTGCGCCAGGTCGCGGTTGAGGCGGGATTGGTGGCCTGTCCAGTGCCCAAGCTCGTGGAGGGCGGTCGCGTAGTAGCTGTCCGCGGTCGGAAACTGGGCCGCGTCGGGGAGATGGATGCTGTCCGTCGCCGGCCGGTAGAAGGCGCGGTCTCGCTCGCCGTGCTTGATGGCGGCACCCGACGCCAGCAGGATGTCCTGCACCCTTTTTACCGGGTTCCATTCCCGTACCTTGCGCGGCGCCGCGGGGGGCAGTCCGTCTATTTGTTCCGCGTTGAAAACGGTGGCGAAGAAGACCCGTGGGCGCTCGAGCCTGACACTCTGCTTGACCGGCTCCCCCGAATCATCCAGGACCGGTTTGCCGTCGGCATCAAGTTTCGTTCGTTCGTCGGTGAACTTCCAGTATTCGATGGGGGTGCCTTTCTCCCCCTTGCGTACCTGGGCGTTGATTGCGGCAGCCTGCTTGTAGGTCATCCAGCGCTGGTCGGAACGGTCCTGACTCATCAGGAGGATCGCGTTGATGCCCCTATACCGTTGGCCGGTGGTCGGGTTGATAGGGATGAACGATTCCGCTGCACCGGGCTGCCATGGTTTCTGCCAGGGCGCGGTTCCCTCTTTCTGTTTCTCGATCAGCTTTTCGGCAACCTTTTCGTGGAAAAGCTTTCTGGATTCCATGCCGTCCTCCTTCCTCTGGGAGACTGGATCACTGTGGAAAAACTCCGAGTTCTTCCAAGGCGGCGGTAAGGTCGTCGGTACTCCCCGCCGCGTCCTCTTCGGTCAGGGCGGTTTCGTGGAACGCACCGGCCTGTTCCGCCTCCTCGGGATCCAGCTCCGCCTGGAAGCCGGGTGTCAGCGCGTCGGCGAGCTTATCGCGCAGCGTGGCAAATTTGATGGTGTCGTGGAACGTCGCGTTTTCCGTCAAGTCTTCGCCGTCGTCCTGGATGGTTTCTGTTGTCATGCGATGCTCCTCCCTTCTTTGTGTGTACTGATTCGGTGGGAAACCGGCTCCCAGCGGTCAGCTCCACGTTGTCTATCGCCACCTTTCGCAATCCACTGGTTGCCCGATTCATCGACGGCGATACAGCCGGGAGCCCAATGGTTAGGGTCGCGCAACTCGTTTACCCAACTGTTAACAAAGCCGTCGAATATGACGATGACTCCACCTCTGCCGGTGTATCCTTTTTCTGTTCTCCACGCTGCTGCTATGTCAGTTGGATTCATTTCACACCCCTTCCCATCATTGACGATTGTGTGCTTCATCAGCGCTAGTGGTTGCCTGTGCCGTATTCGGGGCTCTGGCAATGGCTTCTGCTACCGATGGTTTTTCCGCGATGAAAAGGCGCATCTGGCCTCCCTCTACCAGGTGATCGTGGGGACAATCACGGTCTTTATCTGGGAACGGTTGATCGGACCGAAATAGCGGCCGTCGAATGAAAACGAGTTTCGATCGGTCATGAGCAGCACCTGGTGCTCGTTGAGCGTGTAGCTGTCGGCCTGGTACCGGGGAAGCGGCCGGCCGGCCTGGTCCGCCTTGAGTGGCACGCTGAACGGCAGCAACCGGCCGTTGACGCGAACGCCGTCGTCGGCAACCGTCACCTTGTCGTTTTCAGCGGCCATAATCCGCTTCATCAGATAGCCGTAGCCACCGGGGCAAAACCCGGCCCGGATGTAGCCGCGTTCCTTGGCCATGTCGAAGACCTCCAACGGGGGAGGGCAGACAAGGACGTAGTCGCCTTTCCCGGCAGGCTTCCTGCTCGTCCAGTACAGCCCCACCGGAATGCTCCCCGTGGTGTTGACGCGGGCTCCGACGGCATAGCAGGCGCCCCCCAAAAGGAGCAGGATGATCGTGCCGGCGGCGATCTGCCTCAAGAGCAGGTTCATAGCGTAATGCCGGCCTTTGGCGCCTCCAAGGGGGGGCGCAGCCTGTCGCTTACCGAAGGGGCCGGTACGGCAGCGCGTGCGGTGAAAATTTCGTCCTGGAAGTAGAGCGGCTGCCGCCCGTAGATGGCGGGGAACCCGGCGACGTAGATCACCATGTCCCCGGCTTCCGTGATCTGCCCGTCGGCATCCTTTTTTGGCCCCGGCATCCGCAGACACTCGTCCGGCGTCAGCAGAGGGCGCTGCACCTCCTGCGTGGTCCGCGAGACCTGTCCCATGAGTGCGGCCATGCGGTTCCCGCTGGTGGTGATCTGCTCCTTCACCACGGTCGTCTGGCCGGTAAGTTTCGAGAGGTGCTCGGCGGTTTCCAGCCGGTTCGGCGGGAAGGCGTTTTGGACGTGGCAGTTCGAGGTGATGGTCTCGTCGGGGCCGTAACCGGTTTCGCGGCTTTTGAGCTGGTTCAGGTCCTGGCAGATCAGGTATAACTTGATGCCGTAGCCGGCGACGAAGGCGAGCGATTCCTGGAGGATTTCAAGCCTCCCGAGGCTCGGGAACTCGTCGATCATGCCCAGCAGGCGATGCCGGTACGTTCTTTTGGGGCGCACGTGTGACTGGCCGCTGTCATGGTGCAACCCCATCGCGGCAGCCGTCCGCCGCCACCATGAGGGTGTAGCTGCGATCCGCTCGAACTCCAGCTTGTCTGCCAGAAGACGAAAGATCATGTTCACCATGATGCGCACCAGCGGGCGCAGGCGGGTCTTGTCGTTGGGTTGGGTGACGATGTAGAGGCTTACCGGGTCGTCGTGGTTCATCAGATCCTTGATGCGGAACTCGGATCTGCTCACGTTGTGCGCCACCACCGGGTCGCGGTAGAGCGCCAGGTACGATTTCGCCGTGGACAGGACGGAACCGGCTTCCTCCTCGGGCCTGTCCATCATGTCCCGCGCCGCCGAACCGACGGCCGGATGCACGCGGCCGTTCAGGTGGCCGTAGGTGGTCATTTCCAGCCACAAGTCTGTTACATCGCGCTCCGGATCGGACAGCATGGCATCGACCGCCGGCAGCGAGGCTGTGCCTCCTTCGTGCCTGGCTTTGTAGATGGCATGAAGAACCACGCCCACCAGCAAGGCCTGGCTGGTCTTCTGCCAGTGGGTTTCCAGCCCCCTGCCGTCCGGGTCCACGATCAGGGTCGCCAGATTCTGCACGTCGCCCACTTCGTGTTCGGTCCCGATGCGCAGTTCGTCGAGCGGGTTCCAACCGGCGCTGCCATTCAGGGTGGCCGGTTCGAAGCGGATCACCTTGTTCCTGGCATGCTTTTGCCGCCACCCCGCCGTCATGGCCCACAATTCCCCTTTCAGGTCCGTGATGACCGCGCTGTCGGGCCAGGAGAGCAGGGTGGGCACGACCAGGCCGACGCCCTTGCCCGAACGGGTCGGCGCGTAGGTGAGGACATGCTCGGGGCCGCTGTGCCTGAGATAGCGGAGGGTTCCGGACCGGTCCAGCCAGGCGCCGACATAGACGCCGGAGGCTGCGCCGGTTTCCCGCCCTTGTCGGCCCCACTGCCAGAACGGAGGCCGGCGCGATAAGAGCCCGGAGCGGTAGATATCCTCGAGGTTCGCCCAGCGGGCGGAACCGTGCAGGTATTCGTTGACTGTGCTCGAGTTCGCCCGGATCATTTTCGCGACGGCCAGAACGAGCAGCCCCAGCCCGGCAACGACGATACCGACGCTGCCGGCGCGCATGACCGCCTGCGGATACTCGTGGTACCACCTGGCGGCCCAGCGCAGAATGCTCCAGGGGAGGTAAAAACCGTGGATGTTCCATCCCAGCACCGGCTGGTATCGGAAATCCTGAGCGAAAAACTGGCTGGCCGTTTGCAGCCCGGCGACGAGGGAGACCACGGCAAAAAAGGGTATGATCTTGGTTTTTCGCTTTTTGGTCCGCGCCTGCACCTGCGGTCCCACCGCGTTGTTGAAGTGGTCTTTCATATCTTCCGCCCCCTGGCTCTTGTGACGGAGCCGTTTGCGGTCACGGTGACGGTGTCGCCGACCGGCACGCGCTTGAGCCGCTGGGCGATGCCGGCGCCGACGGGGAGGACCAGGATCTCGTCTCCTCGTTTCAATAGGGCCAGAAACTCCCCTTCCACCTTGCGGGTCCCGGCGAATGCCGCGCTGCTCCCGTCTTCGTGATCGTAAAGCCGGTGTTTAGGCACGCCTGAGGCCTTGAGCCGCATGGCCTCCCTTTCTGCGACATACTTTACTGCGGCGGCCTGCCCTGCCGTCATCTCTCCTGGCCGAGGAACACCCCGTCGCACGCGGTGATCCGGTTTGGCACCTTGTCGCTCCAGACGATCAGGAACATCACGCGGCAGTAGCACCTGACCTCCGCCGGCGAGGTGAACCACACCGAGTTCGGACAGCTCTCGCAGGCGGTTCTGGCCTTGGGGCGGCGGCTTTCGTCCAACGCCTCCAACGTAGGGCTTACAGTGACGGGCAGCGCCTCGCTCGGCTGTTGTTCCTCGGGTGGTTCCCCTTGGATGGATTGCGGCAGCGGCGCATCCATGGCTGCCAGCGCCGCGGTTATCAAATCCTCCGTCGACTCCTGGTCGTCCGCTGGCGGTTCGTGCTCCCGCTTGGTTGTCGTGTCCACTGGCTTTCTCCCTGAGGACTCCCGGTCCCAGCAGTTCCTGGCGGTGGCGCTCCAATGCTGCATCGTCAAAGGTAATGGGCAATCTGCCGGCGGCCGCCGCCCGGGCAACCTGTTCCTTGAAGGCGCCGGTACCGTTGACGGCGATGCAACTGCCATAGTGTTCTGACGCCAAGAGTAGAGCGGCTTGCAGTCCCTCCATGTTCGCCCCCCGCGAAACCTGGAGCCTGTCCCCGTCGTCGCGTACCGCGATTGTGCCGACGTGATAGATAATCGTCCCTTTTTTGGTGATGCAGTCCCGTTCTGCCGCTAGCGGCGCATGCTTACGGTGGCCCTTGCCGGTTATGGTGTCCCCCTTCAGGCCGGTTGCCGCCTCGCGGGCGCGCAAAGCGGCCAGCGCCTCACGGTCCCCTTCGACGGCCTTCGCTCTCAGCCAGTCGGCCCATGGACGCCAAGGATATTTGCTGTCGACCGCCAGGCGGTCGGCGGTACATTGCCTGTTGATCCTACGAATTTCCTCTTGCAGCGTGTTGCTGATCGCGCCGTAGAGGATTCTTTTAACTGCCCCGTTCACTCTGACGGCCTTGGCCGCAGCCCGTTTGAGTTTTGCCCTTCGTTTGGCCGCCTCCGTTAGGCTTTTTCTGCGGTCCGCTATCTTAGCTCTTTCGGCTGCCCGTGCCGTCCTGGCTTCTTGCTGCTCCTCCTGGTAGCTGCCGTACAGCTTGGCTGTGTCGTACCGCGAAGGCATTGGCTGCCCTCGGTACCGCAGGCCGCCAGTTGCGACCCGTTCAAGCTGCGAGGGATTTCGCAGGATGTTTTGAGTTTGCGGTGGAGCCTGTATGACGTCCTTAAGCCTGTCAGCCTGCTTGAAGGAGCCCAAGCGTTTCTCCAAGCGAGGTTTCGAGAAGTGTCTTGCGACCGAACCGGCTTTGACGCCAAGCCCGGTACCGTCAGTGATAACTAAACCGTTGCCTCGCTCTTGAAGTTGCAACCCTTTTTCAGCCATCAGGGCGTGCAGCTCGGCCCAGCTTTCTGCCTGCTGCATTTGCTCGGCGCACTCGCGCTGAATCCATCCCAACAGGCTTTGCACCCCGGCGTGCCGCTCCATGTCGGCAGCCCGGCTCTCGCTTCCATTTCTCAACACTTGGTGGTTATCGGCTGCTAAGCCGTGTTGCCGTTCGAGCTTTTCGCAGAGTTTTCCCAGCGTAACGTGATCATAGTAAGGGTCGTGAATGGTGTGGCGTGTCGGGTGAATCTTATTGATGGCAATGTGGAAGTGAAGATTGTCCGTGTCATGGTGAACAACACAAATGCGCTGATGTTCGCTGTAACCCAGTTCGTAGCAGATCCTTTCCTCGATCGCTTTCAAAATGGCGCCGCCGGGTTCTTCCCCCGCGCGTAAACTGACTATCAGGTGATAGGTTTTGTCCGATAAGGCCCGTGTGTTGCGTGACTGAGTGTTGAGAACTTCGATGACGGCTGCCTGCCACTCTTGCGAATGGCAGTTGCTGACTGAGACATACCCGAGACGCTGATACTTTCCTTGTTTGTCGGTTAGGTACTTCACTAAACCATCGTAATCGCTCCTCCCCACTGACCTCATCCGCACTTTCTTGGCGATCATGCTGCAGTCTCCAGGACGTTTGGGTTTTAGCGGCTAAATTTAGAGTTTCACCGCAAAGCCTTTGGTATGACAACAGACCGCATGATCTCCTGCATCTTGTCCTGAGTGCTTTCGATTTTAGTTAGGAGGGCGCGTATCAGTCTCTCGCCGTACTGCGCCGTGCGCGGGTCGTCAGTGAGCCACAGCTTTAGGAGACCGCCCAGACGCCCAAGGTCCCCGTTGATGCGTGCCAGCTCTTCAACGCGTTCGTTGTCCAGGATGTTATGCAACTGATATCCCAAGCCTACATTCCGCAGATAGGCGGCGACGGGTAGGCCCGTCGAAGCCGCCATCTTTTTGATCGCAGCTCTTTCGTCTGGCCGCACTGGGACGTGCAGCTGGTGGGTACGTGTTGCCGTGTTCTTTTCAGCCATAATTGCCCTCTGTGAGGAGTCGGCTTCATACGTTGACGGCGGTAGCCGTCTAGCCTCGCAGAGCAGGATACCCGTTGAGCACGCAGTGCGAATAAGGGGAGGTGAAGTTAGCTAACCGGCTTGCCGGATAGCTAACTTCACATATCCTGCCCCGCTCCGAGTGACGATTTCCTAAATACGACTTTCGACCACGTCGCAATTTTACCCTGATTTTCCGAAAATAATGAGGCTACTAATAAAAAATCTCAAATAATATGGTAAGATCTCTCACAAATATCCTCCGATATATTGAATATGGTTAAGATAGCCTGCCAATCGCGGAAAATCTCGGTACGACATCATGAACAAAACCATCTCCGATCGATTAGCGGCCAAGGCCGCCGGCAAAAAGCCGCTCGCCTCCAATAGGAATCAAAACCGGGCCATCTTCCTGGCCCTGCGCCAGGAAATCATACAGGCGCTCGGCGATGGTTGGTCTATCAAGAGTATCTGGGGAATCCTGCACGAAGAGGGGAAAGTGGCCTTCGGCTATGCTTCTTTTTGGAACTACACCAAGCGTCTGATCCAAACTCCGCCCGGCCCCCCCATGGAAGAACGTGCTACTGAACGCGGCAGCACAGGCGACACAAGCAAGACCGCGAAGCCCGCGACGGCCGCGACGGCCGCACCGGAGAAGGAGATACCCGAGATAAAGGGCTTCACCTTTAATCCTTCACCAAAAAAGGAGGACTTGATCTGATGGCCAAAATCCATATCGTGCTGCAGGGGAAGGGGGGCGTCGGCAAATCAGTTGTAGCTGCAGTCCTTGCCCAGTTCAAAGTCAGCCAAGGGGAATCGCCGCTTTGCATCGATACCGACCCGGTCAACGCGACCTTCGAGGGGTACAAGGCCCTTAACGTGCGCCGGCTCAACATCCTGGACGGGGATGAAATCAACACCAGGAATTTCGATGCCTTGATCGAGATGATCGCGGCAGCCAAGGGCGACGTCATCATCGACAACGGCGCCAGTTCCTTTGTCCCGCTGTCCCACTACTTGATCAGCAACCAGGTGCCGGCTCTCCTTGACGAGATGGGACACGAGTTCGTGGTGCACACCGTCATAACCGGCAGCCAGGCCCTGGTCGACACGGTGAACGGTTTTACCCAACTGGTGACCCAGTTCCCGGCCGAGTGCCTGTTCGTGGTCTGGCTCAACCCCTATTGGGGACCCATCGAGGATGGCGGGAAGAACTTTGAGCAGATGAAGTCGTACACGACCAACAAGGCCCGTGTAACCGCGATCATCAGGATGCCTGCGTTGAAGGAAGAGACCTACGGCCGGGATTTTTCCGAGATGCTCCAGGAACGGCTCACCTTTGATGAGGCGCTGGCGACGGCGTCCAAATCGATCATGACCAGGCAGCGGCTCAAGCTGGTCAAGAGCCAGTTGTTCGCGCAACTCGAAAATGCGACGGTGCTGTGATGAACGATGACATCGAGGAGCTGATAAAGGAAATTGCGGCGAAGCACGGTATCGCCGTTTCGCGCGATGACCCAATTCTCGTCCTGCAAACGATCAACAAGCGGCTCATTGAGGACAGCTCCAAGGCCCAACGGGTGCAGCTTGACCGCTACAAGGAAGAATTGGAAGACCTTGCCGCCCGATGGGGAAGCGACGCCAGGAACAAGGCGGAAAGGATCCTAAACGCAGCCCTGCTGGCCGGCAAAGAGGCGATGGACCAGCAGATGAATGACGGCGCCAAAGCGCTGGCTATGGCGGTTAGAACCGAGATCGATGCCTCCCTTGCAGGCGTTGCCGACCGGGCTCGCGACGCCAGGCGCGTGGCAATCTTCAATGTGGTGGCAGCATGCATCACGCTGCTTGCGGCAGGTGTGGCTCTGTGGGTTGCCCTACGAGGGGGTGCTGCGGGTCCTACCTTTACGAATTGAGGCATCTATCACTGGGCAGGTCAAGATGCAAACCGCACTGTTCGCTTCCTAGGTTTACTCCCTTTCTTTCCGGACTACATAATAAAGCCTGATGCGTCCCCCTTAAAACGTCCCATCCCAATCTTTTACCAATAAAGGGTCTTTGGCCTGCAGCTTGCGGGCCGCCTGTTCCTATATGTGAGGGCCACTGGGCGGACTCTAAAGAGGTGTCTCAGTTGTGGCGGTCTATTCCGAGGAATTGAGCAACAAGTAGGAGTGGCAAGAAGCAAAGAGATTTTAGGTGAATCATTAGAATATGCTGTTGAGCTTCGGGCTTAAATGGTGTACTGTGCCGTGGTTAGGAGTACTGGTCACTCCTGCCTCTGGGCCTACTGGGAAAATCGTCCAGAAAGGGCTCTTCAGTGCAGGCCGTGGGGAGACGGCGTGGCTCGATCACACCGAGTACCGGATCATTTTTAGCTTTGCAAACATGTTTCGCATTTCCCGTATGTTATAGGCACTTGTCGGGCAAAGACGAGAACAATATATTTAACAGGGGTTGTTAATGAGATGGAGTGTGGAAGTTCAAAAATCGGGTCTCGATCCCCGAAACCTCGGCGATCTTTTAAATGGAATCGGTTACGTGCTTGTCAAGGGAGAAACCTTAAATGAAATTACTTCTCCTACGTTCGATGCATGTCTAAGCTGTGATGAGGTCTGGACTGAAGCTAAACGTTTACGTGATGTCTTCACCGGACCAGCTCAAATTGATCTTGATTTCACGTTGGGCAGTGTCGTCGATTACAGCACCTCCCCGCCGAGCCGAAGCGGATTTATTGAAGCTGCTTCCTGCCAAATTGCAATCATGGGAGGCGTTGCGACAATAGAAGTAGCCCCCCCCACGAATCTCACCGACGAGCAACTCGAAAAATGGCACGCCGACCGGTTAGAAGAAAAATATCAGGCAAAGCTTGAAGCTCAACGCAGTAGACTCGAACCCGCATTTTTGTCTGTAAGGGCCTCAAAGGTGTTAGAACTGTTGGATGTGGACAACCCGACAGGTGAAATTGTATATAAAATCTATGAGTTGGCTGAGGGACATCCGAATAACCGGCGCAATTTTCAAGTGACATTCGGCATAACTCAAGACCAGTTTTCTCGCTTTAAGGATGTGGTCCACAATCCGACCGTCTCAGGTGATTGGGCAAGGCACGGTTATGAGGACGTACCAAAAACCAGTAATCCAATGACGAAAGAAGAAGCGATTGACTTTGTCCGCGTCCTTGCAAAGCAATGGCTAAGCGTAATAAGGGGCAGACCATAGCACAACTTACAGTTTTATCATTCAAAGACAGGTGCTTTCCTCAATAAGCTAATCAGATGGCTGATCGTTTGTCGGTTGTAATGTTTTCCATGCTGAAATTAAGGATAGTTTCAGTGATTTCACAAAGCAGCATACAACAGAGTTGGTGCGTTCCCATCAGGCGAAAAGGACATTAAATGGGATCCTTTGATTTCACCGGTATTGATGTACTAGACTTTAACGAGATAGAAAAAGCAACCGTTAGCCCAGGACTCTATGCGTGGTATGGTAAAACACACATTGCGGTGCCTGACTTTAAGAGGGCAGTAGATAACGATGGCGTTGACTACGGTGAGATAAGGTTACGAAACTCTATCGCAAAACACACGCTTCGTTATCAACTCTCGCCATTTGATTTACACGGAAAAGGGGCCTTCGGTACTAAATGGAAAGGATCGCTTGATGACCTAAGCCGCGATTACCACCAGAACATAATATTGGGTCGTGTCAATGAACAAGAAATTAACGCAAAAGACGATAGGGATTTTTACAAATTCCTAAAGGACGTCACAAAAAATCAGGCTTCGAGGCAGTTTTTAGTGAAAGTGCTGACTGCAGCAGCCCCTTTTCTGACATCCCCAATTTATTTAGGCGTCTCTAAAAACCTGAAAGACAGATTGTCTGATCATGTCAAGTTATATCTGAGCCTCAAAGAACACACCTCACAAAACGACGACTATTTAAGGCAACTTAAAGAACGGATTTTAGAGGGTGGGACCGATTTTGCTCACAGAGCGGTGGCTATGGATTTTAATCCAGAACATTTATTTGTTGTTACGCTTGACATGAAACGATTCGTGCAAAGTGAATATGATATTGATACTTTGCGGAAATTCGCTGGAACAGCTGAATGGCTTTTGAATAGATGGCATAGACCTTTCGCAGGGAGGCGTTGAATGGATGGCTTTTTAGATGAAAAACTCGATCAGGAACTTACCATTGAGTATGAACAGTCTGTCTTTGGAACATGGGGCACATTTAAGACTCCAGCTGGAGAAGTTCAGTTTCTAGAAACAAAGGCCAGAATTGGCAAAATGGCTAAGGATAAGGAAAAAAGGCTCACCAACTATTTGCGTCCAGTGCGTGAGGTATTGCCCACCACTAATATGGATTTCAACCAACTTCTTCAGAGAGATCTGGACGATCATCGTGTTGCCACCGGACTAGTGCCGTATGTGCTAAATCAGGTGAATAGACCAGCATTTTTCCCGCCGATTGTAGCGGCTATCCTTCCCTTCGAAGGTAACGACCCCCTGAAAAGTTTTCCGATGGGCAGTGATATTAAGAAATACAAAGATACCATAGCTTATTGGAAAGGAGAAAGATACGACACTGCTTATAAAATTGAACGTATGCAAGATAGCACCACTGATTCCGATTCTGTTGTAAAGTTAGGTAGGTTATCCTGGAACCCGGAAGAGGCTAAATTTGTCGTTATAGACGGGCAGCATCGCGCAATGGCACTGTTGGCTATCGACAGAACCATAAATAATACTTGGGGTGAGAAAGGAGAAAAGTATAAATACTTCTATGAGCCTGTAATCAAAGAACTTCTGAGGAATAAATCTGAAGAAGAACGTAAGCAATTATTTAATCAGTTAGAGTTTGCCGTCACCTTAGTGTGGTTTCCTGCTGGAGAGAGTAATTTGGAACCTCACGCAGCAGCAAGAAAATTATTTGTAGATGTTAATCAGAACGCACGAAATCCTAGCGAATCGCGGATACTGCTCCTATCTGACGCAGAACTTATTAGTATTTTCACTCGACGTCTCTTGAATGACTTTAGAGAGGATACCTCAACTCTACAAATTTATGCTATCGAATATGACCATCCAGGAAGAGACCAGGCATCATCTTCAAAGTGGAGCGTAATTTCCAACGTAATAATTTTGAGAGATTGCATTTCAAGAAGCGTATTCGGCCCAGATAAATATTTCATAAATCTCAATCTAGGGTTTGGCGGTCGCGAAAGCGAATATGAAAAGTCGCTCTTTATGCAATCTACTCTTGCGGTAGATGCCGAAATTGAAGAAGTTGTAGAGGATATAAAACGCAACGAGATTTCAAATACTAAGTTTCCTAACAGTAAAATTGAGTTCCTTCAGAACCAGCTGATGAAGGGGTGGGGAAACCTAATAGTAAGAATGTTGAGTGATCTTGTACCATATCATGCACACGGGCAATCACTGGAAACGTTCAAGAATGGATGGGCTACCGCCGGAACAACCGATACTTTGGCTAAAGACGCAATATTCGAAGGTGTTGGAATGTTTTGGACTATCAGGGATAGTTATCAACATTGGGAAAGAACAAACCAGTTTCGAGCAGATTTAAAGCTCAAACCTTTGGACAAAACCGATATAGTGAGCACTTGGGAAACGCTTGAGCTGAAAAAGAAGATTTTTTATGAGCTAAGGTGCAAGACATATTTGGGGAAGACTGATCAGACGTCGATCGAACTATCTAATGGCATCTTCGATGTATTTTCAACAAATGCTTGTCAACTTGGGTTCGTCCTAGCTGCAAGGACCTTGGGGTATCGGGCAAACATAAGCCTTTCGGACATGGAAAATTTTACTTCTAATGTAATTCAGGCTGCAAATGCAGGACTGCTAGGTGGCCCCAAAACGTTTCCTGGCCGTAAAGCGATTTTTTACAAAGGTATAGATGAGCCTTTAAATAGAATACCGAAACTCGATACCCAATATGCTGCCCATTTCAGATATTTTTGGTTGGAATTACTATCTACATCTGAGGCATTAGATCACTTATCTCTGTCTATTAAGAGTGAAATTACAACTGAGTCACGAGATTCCGCACGGTACTTCTATTACTCATATCTTGTAAAGGAAATGCTTAAAGGCATTGAGAAGACAAACACTAAAAATGAAGGCAAAGCGGTTTTGTTGGGAAAAGCAAAGAGTATGGCAGCAGAAACGCTTAGGAAATCCCTGTTGAAATGGTTTGGAATCACGAAGTCCGTCTTTGAAGAATGGCTTGGTAAAATGGAATCGGCATCTGTCGATATAACCGATCAAGGCATGGAGAAAGAAAATGGCAATGGAGGCGAAGAGACCTTTCAAGAGGAACAGAATGAAGGTGGGTTGTCGTTTACAGAACTTTTAGACATAACAGTTGAAAAGGATTGAGTGAACAGAGGAAGCGCCTGTGGACGCATTTACTAACGCTCCACAGGTGCTGTCTCTGAGTGTTTTTTAGATGATTCGCCAAATTCTACATTAAACATTAATTGCTGATAAAAAATATGATCTTTAATCGGTCTAATTGCATACATTAGTCTCTTGTCTATATGCTGGGCTATTATCATGCCATATACTGATGTCTGTTTGTTTACTGCTAGATTTTCTTCGACCCACCCAACATACCTGCACACCTGACCAACTGTCTCATCAGTACCTTTTCTTTTCAGCTCAATAACGATTATGTCTCCTTTTGCACTTTTCAGCAGTAAGTCAATCTCGCCAACTTCCTTCGTGTCGTACTTACCCATTACATTTTTCTGCTTCTCTCTGTCAAATAAAGTACAATGGCCAAACCCTAGTCCTATCAGTCCATTTTCTTCAAGGTTCTTAAAAAGCCACTGATGCCATTCCTTCTCCAAGAAAAGACTTGTATCCAGCTTTGACGCGTCAGGTGAGTAGCACTCCTGGAAGCTAAGGATTTCTTCCTCCATCTCCAACTGTTCGACGTCATTGTCTGAAAGCCAAGCTAATAAGCCGAACGTTGCTGGCCCGGCTTTGTAAAAGATTTTCTCTTTACTTGAAACGGCAGCGTTAAAGCCTTTGGAACTTCTTATGAGTTGGGCGCTTAAGGCACCCTTAGGGTCTTTGGCGCCAAAAGAGTAAAAACCATTTTCTATAATCACCTCAAGAATATTATCTAGCTTTGAAGGAATGCCGAGGATCTGAAGGCTTTTTCTAGCCGCTTCATTTATGGTCATTTTGTCACCATATCCTAGTTCGCATTGGTGCACAGGCGAGATAAGTCCTTTACATTCTGCAAGCTAGAGATCCCCCTCTCCAGATGTCTCTTGAAGTACTCGGGCAAAGAGTCTTTCTTGGTTAAATCAATATTATCGATATTTGCTCTGAGTATAATAAGAGCAGCGAGTTCCTCTTTGTAGGCACCAGCAAAAGTCTTCCATTCAATTTCAATGTTGCTTTCACCGGATTTTTCGTATTTTGGTGGTTTTGTCGGATTGGCAAGTGACCTGCACAAGGCAATTCTGCAGATCTCGTTCCAGTGTTCCAACCCGGTATGGCGCTTAACTTTTATAAGGATTTCCCTGCCTCTAGCACTCACTCTAACATGCTCAACTGGTGGTCTCATTTTTCGAAATATCCTTCTTTTATGTTGGTCTGGGTCAACTTTTCATCATGATCGAGAAGATAACAGCGAGAAATGAAGGGCTTTATTGCTTGATAGTAAGGGCCAATTATTTCTTCATCAGTAGATAAAAGAAGTACCTGGTGGGACGCATTTGGAAAATAGCGTTGGACCAAATGCTTCCGGTGTGACGAGTCCAGGCGCCCTAACGGAGTGTCTATAATTGTTGGTACAGGGCGGCCTGAGGCACGTGCTAGCCCCCAGAGCATAGAGGTTGCCAACAGCTGCTTTTCACCTGCTGACAAACGATCAAAGGGTAGGGCGGTGCCCTCTTTGGTGGTCAGGATCGTTTCAAAGCTTTCTGGGTCAATAGTGAGTCCGGTTACCAAATCTTTTTTTCTTAGCAATTTTTGGAAGGAATCCAGCATTAAGTTTTCCATTCCCTCTGTGTGCCGCTGGACGACCAATTTTCGAAATTCCGTCAAGGTGGTGCGGACCTTCTGGGAATGCTTGATCATTCTGAGGCGGGCGTCCTCGGTAAAATTGGCATCAATGTTGTGAGCTGCAATCTTATCAACCCTCGCTTCGGCCAATAGTTTCTGACGCCGCAGGGCTTCCTGTCTAACCTTAAGGGCCTCAAGTTCGAGCAATTTTTCTTGATGTGCTCTTTGAACCAGATTCAATTCTTGTTGTATATCGGCTATGCGGTCTGCCGTGGGGACACGCTCTAATTCGTTCTCCACGCGGGCGATTTTTTCGGCTAATGCAGATATTCGTGCCGAAAATGTATGAGCCTGCTGCCTTGCTGAGGGCAAAACTTTTTCTCGAAGATTCCCAATGCGTAGTGCAAGGGCATCATCTGCGTTGAGCACCAGGCACTCTTGGGCCAAGCCTGCACGTCCAGCACGGTCTTCCTCCAAAATTGTCCCCATTGCACTTAGGGAATTAGCAGGCAACTTGGACTTTTTCAGGGCCGATAGTACTGACTTGTCGCGAGCCTCCAATACCGTAAGCAAAAGTCGTGCACGCTTAATATCGGTTTCATGAAGCACTGCCCGTTCGACCTCGCCCAACAGGTGGTCGACCAGCGAGAGTGGCAACGGTCCGGCTATCAGTTCCCTGTATTGTGCTTCAGCCTCAGCTTTTTCAGCTTTTAGGCTGGTCAATTCCTCTTCCAGCTCTTGACGCCGAAGGAAAAGTTCGCCCCCTTCTTCCCGAAATCGTTCTTCTTTAGCCCGTAAGTCTTTTGCCAAGCGCCCGGTTTCATTGACCAGTGCTCCCTCTTGCATGGCTGTTATCGCTTGTTGGTGATCAATTTCCTCCAACTCGCCTCGCGCCTGTGCCAATTTCTGAGACGTTTCAGGGTCAAGACCTTCTCCTTTTTTCTTTCTTTCAAATACTTTAAGATCTGTTTCTAGGCGGTCCACTAAGTCAAGGCCGAGTAAGGAACGGATAGCAGTACCAAGGATTTCAGCTGCATGACCTCCTTCCGCCAATTCCTTAATTTGTTCACCGTCGAAGAAAAAGAGATGGGAAATGCTGCTGGGAAGATAAGCCTCTATCGCCTCTTCCCAATGCTCGGATATAATCTCATCAATACTTCCATCCTCATAGACTCGGACACTCTCCTCAATACCCTTGACGCCATGGCACCAACTTCTGATCAGTTCAAATTGTCTAGTCTGACCTTCGATGACCCGCCGAAATCCAACGGTGATGCTAGCACCGTCAACGTGTCCTTTACGATGGATGGATTGTCGTAAATATTCCTTGTAGGGCAATCTTCCCCGGTTCGAGGTATGAGCCTTCGAACCATAGAATGCCAATTGAATGGCGTCAAGCAGGGTGGTTTTGCCTCCACCATTCATTCCGCCAAAAAGAATTATGGGTTTACCTGGTTTGGGGGAAAGATCAGCTTCCTGCCTACCGCCGTAGACCCCAAAATTTTCAAGTACAACTTTATCGAGGATCATACCTTGTCCTCCTGTGAGGTTTCAGATGACCCTTGGGACACGCATGGTAATTCTGACCTAATCCGCTTTTTCTGTTCGGCGATGAGGTTTGCTCTGGAAACCGCGTCATCGCGGTTATCATAGAAATGGCGGGAAAAGGTCTTCTCTAAACGTTCATGCAAGCCAGCCCTACGTGTTGTAGACCGCTGCTGCACTGTAAGGCTTATGAGTTCTCGACTCAGTTCGTAATGAAGGTGGTCGTCACCGCATAGCTGTGCAAGTATGCTCATCTCTTCTTCGCCTATTACCAAGTTATCATCAAGTGAGCGCCCAGGATATTCCTCCCCGGTAGCATTCCGGTAGATCCGCGGAAGGGAGTCCTCCAACTCATGTTTATCGACTACCCATATTCGCCGTATTTCTTGCAACTCTGCTAGTGTTATTAGTTCAAACCCTCTTACCTCATCCGGCCCATTGTTGCGAATGTAAGTCTGGGCAATAAGTAACTTTTTAAGCCATTCTTCGCGTGCGCTCTGAATGTAGGGACCATGGATGGGGCGTCCACCGGACATTACTTGTACGGCCCCGCTCATTCGTCGGAAATCCCGGATGTCGTAATCTGCGTTCTCTGCGTATTCCCCCTCATGGTCCCGGCGGAAATCCAGTGCGTCCCGAAGGTCTAAAAGTGGCATCATCCATTCTTTTTCTTCATCATTCTGGATCATAGCGGTCATTGATTTATCTTTGTCGACCAAGGTGCACACCCAACAGCCAAAACGAGAATCACCGCAACTTGGTGTTGAATCATCAACTACAAGTGGGCACTCGCCGTCCGCAGATGCTCCTGCATACATGCCTAGCAAGTCATGGTTATTGTTTCCCCATGGATTCTTGACCTGCATAAGATAAAACCAAACATCCTCGTTGGTCCAATCCTCGATTGGAGTATAGACAAGGGACCCAGGCAGGCTTGAATTCGGGCTAAGCCTGTCACGAAAACGTTTCTTTTCATGAGCAGCCATATTCGCTGCTCGTTTCGAGCTTTCAGCTTTACGGGTGCCGAGAACAAGGATTGCCTCACTACTTGACGAAACAACATTATTGATGAAGGTGTTGGAAGGTTGGATTTTAAGACGTGCTGTACACCAGCGGAATTTGTTTCGAGGGGCCGGGTACCCTTTACCAATCAGGTTTACCCAAAATGAGTCTGCCAGTGCAGGCGTGAGCCGTATCGGTTCAATAGGCATTTCCTGCTTGCTGGCAGACTGCTTCATTAGGCTAAGGGAGTTTGCTACCCACACCGCTACAACGGGATTTTCAACCATAGTGTCGGTGGATATGACATAGACTGTTTTTCGCCGTTGTTCTAGCGGAAGGGTGGCTAGAGCGGTCCAAACTAACTGAAGAATGGCTGTGGAATCTTTTCCGCCTGAGTAACCGATGATCCAAGGCACCTCGTCGGCAGTATAGAGGGCGCAGACCTCCTCTTGCAAGCTGCGGATGGTAGACTGAAAACCACTGTTGTTAAATGCGGACTTGTGCTGTCTCGTGGGAATTGAAGTTGTGTCGCCAGTATTTTTAGTTTTAGGTCTCGATGTCATGGTCACTCGTTAGCAAGATCTTTGCGGTTGAAAGCGGTCTCTACGCGCTGCTCCTCTTCGCTGATTGGCAGCGACAACGCACGTTTTATTACATTTGTAGTCAGCACGACGTTAGTGGTAACTTTCGAAACTTTCCCACCTATTAGAGCTCGACCCTCCCAAAGTTTGGCGTTTTTGCGTGACCAATCAATCTGCTCTAGTCCTTTAAGGCGCTTACGCCAGTTGTTGGGGGAGTTAAGGAGTAGGGCATTACCTGCCTTACCAATGGCTTGAATAGCAATGCCGTGGGAATGTATAAATCCTTCCCGGACCTCACTCGCAGGTAGTTTGCCGTCCCGTACTTGGAGCCACTGGGGAAAGTGCTCAGCAATGGCCTCCCAGAAAGAACGAGCTATGTTAGCATCTTCTGTAAGATCGCCCGTGGCTATTCCGTTTACAAGGTCTGCACACGCGTTGTAAAATGCCGAAAGAGTGAACAGTTTTCGGGATCGAGGAGCGAGGGACGACTTTTCCATGTCCACCAGCTCCCGGAAAACCTCTGACTTCATGATTACTAATTTTGCCAGGCGCGCTTTGTCGTTACGGTGGTCGTATAGAAGGCCCAATGAACGGCTGGGGCGTATTGCATAGCGATTCAGATCGGCAAACATCTGCTGGCAACGCTCTAATCCGATGTCCAGAAAAAAGACTACGGCTATGGTCTCATGCTCTAACTCCGGACGCTGTTTCAGTGCCTCGATAATGGCTGCCCGTCGGTGTTGGCCATCATTGATTATGAAGTGTGCATCCATAGGGACCCGAAGGACACCAAGGCGGTCCTGTCCCGGTAATGCCTCAAACACAACCTCAGAGTCAATGGAAACCGTAAGAGCGGAGAAAACGTAGTCATCCGGGTTGTTCAGAATATAATCAGAGATTTCAGGAATACGACCTTTGTTGAGGATGCGTTGTGCGCGCAACTCCGGTGGCAATTCGTCCTCGTCAAAAATGGAAATTTGGCGAAGCATTCTCAGTGTCCACATCGCGACATAATATTCGCGGCGAGCTTGGAGACCCCGAATTACAGGGAAACTAAGGGTTGAGTTGGTGTCCATGGGACCTCTTAAATGGGCGAAGGGGGCAAAAAACGGTTTGTTAAAATTCCGATCTAGTTTATAATAAATGTTTTTTTGTATGTCAATGTGAAAATCAAAAAAGACATACAGGAGGTTTCATGGCTGTTGTTTACCTGGATTGCAACGCTACAACTCCTCTGGCCCCCGAAGTGCGTGATATCATGATCCACTACCTGACCGATGAGTTTGGGAATGAGGGAAGCAGGACCCACGAATATGGAGCTCGGGCCAAGAGTGCTGTGCAGAAAGCGAGGGATCAAGTCGCTGCTGTTGTCGGAGCAAAGCGGGACGAGGTCATTTTCACAAGCGGGGCAACCGAGAGTAATAATCTCGCGATTCTCGGGCTTCGTGGGGCTGGAATCGAGCAGGGAAAACGCCATGTGATCACAACGGCAATTGAGCACAAGGCGGTGTTGGAACCCTGTGATGCCTTAGAGAGGGAGGGGTTTGAGGTTACACGGTTGCCGGTGGGAGAAAACGGCGCGGTTGACCCTGAAGCGGTGCGTGACGCCTTGCGGCCCGATACCTTGCTTGTATCGGTGATGCAGGTGAATAACGAAACCGGAATCTGCCAGCCGATTGCGGAGATTGTAGATATTCTGCAGGACCATGAGGCCTTTTTTCACACCGATGCCGCACAGGGATTCGGGAAGGAGTTAGACTCACTCAAGCATCCCAGGGTTGACCTGATAAGTATTAGCGGACATAAAATTCACGCACCGAAAGGCGTTGGGGCCCTGATAACGCGCCGGAGAGGGTATGCCCGACTGCCACTGACTCCACTAACTTTCGGCGGCGGGCAGGAGCGAGGCTTGCGACCGGGAACATTACCTGTTCCCCTAATTGCTGCCCTTGGGGCAGCAGCGGAAATTGCCGTTCGCGATCATCACAAACGACAACAGGCTTGTGCGATGCTCCGGAATACGGCTCTGGGATCTCTAGCCCCCCTGAACCCGAAACTCACTGGGGATCAATCGAAGGCGATGAACCACGTGCTTAACATATCCTTCGCTGGTTTGGATTCGGAAGCCCTTATTGTTGCTTTAAAGGACTTGATTGCCATCTCCAACGGCTCGGCTTGCACCTCAAGCAGCTACACCCCAAGTCACGTATTAAAAGCGATGGGTATGAGCGATGAGGACGCAAACGCTTGTGTACGCATCAGCTGGTGCCACTTAACACCGGCGGTTGACTGGGAACAGATCGCCCAGAGAATTCGCACCTTGTACTGATCTGTCGGCCGGGTTGTGGTTCAGGAAGTGGCAACAAATCCCCTTGCCGGCGGCACACCCTAGTACGGTCGCCACCGGACGGGTACTTCTCAAGGCAATCCTTAGCGAAAGAAGATTAGGGGGAGGATCACGGCACCTTGGGTTGCATGGGTACGATGTTGCTTTGAGTGCCGGTGAGGATGTTGGTCAACCGTCGCGCCCATGATTCGAGTGCTGCCTGTTTCTGCGAATCGTATTTGAACTGATTATAGACTCTGATGATTCCCTGCTTGGCGTGGTTAAGGACGGCATCGATGACCTCGTCCATCTCGCCGGATTCGGCCATGAACGTTGCGGCGGTGCGCCGGAGGTCGTGGGGGGTGAAGCTGGCGACCCCCAGCACGGTCAGGCCGTCGCCGGACTCGTTGCGCTTCAGGGCCTTGCTGAGGGCGTGGCGCTCGATCGGTTTGTCCTTGGCGCGGTGGGGGCAGGGGAAGATGTAGCCGACGTACTCCTGATCGTCGGGGACTTCACGCGCGATCTTGTTCTGCGTGATGCATTCCTCTATGATCTCCAGCGCCAGCGGGGAGAGGGGGACGCGGTGGGCTTTCCCGTTTTTGGCCCGCTCGCTTGGAATGGTCCACCACTTGCCGTCGATCTCGCGGGTGTGCATGCCTGACACCTCGCCGGGTCTCTGTGCGGTGACCAGGATGAGTTTGATGGCGCGTATCACCTCTCCGGACAGGTTCATGCCGGTGTCGAGGGCGTGCCATACGGTCTTGACCTCGTCAGCGGAGAGAGCACGCTCCTTGAGTTTCAGGGGGGCGGGCATGTCGATGCCGGTGCAGGGGGTGGTTTTCAGGCGATCCTTCTTCACGGCCCAGTTGAACATCTTGCGTATGATCTTGAAGATGTTGTTGGCGGTCTGCGGGGAACCCCGGTCAACGACCTTGTCCAGAAGGGCGATCACCTGTCCTTTGGTTATCTCCTGGGCCTTTAGCCGGCCCCATGTAGGGAACACTTCCTTCTCGAGTATCCGTTTGTCTTCGAGCCAGCTTTTTTTGTTTGCTTCGGCGTGGCGCTTTAGGTAGTCTTCACCAAGCTCTTTGACGGTGGGCGCCGCCTTCAGGTCTGCCTGTTCCTGCTGGGCGGTTTCGAGAGGGTCTCCACCGGACTTGACCAGTTCATAGGCGCTGGCATGCTTGATCCGGGCTGCCTCAAGGGACAGTCCTGGATACTCCCCCAAGGTGAGGAAGCGCCTGGCGCCTGTTACCGGGGAGTCGTAGCCGTAAAAAAATATCTTGGTGCCGTTAGGTTTGATGCGTAGTCCGAAACCGCGACCATCCCGGATATCCCTGATCTTGGCCTCGGGTTTCATATTTCTAATCTGCCGGTCGGTGAACATTGCACTCCTCCCGCTGACGAGTGAACTTTCGAGTGAACTTTTAGCCGAGGGGTTTGTTGAAAACTGTTGAACTGCTCTGAATAGGTTGTAACCCATATCTTATTGATTTTCAAGAGCAATTCTTGAGGATTTGAAGCGAATCGAAACGTGATGAAAAGGCGTGAAAAGGCTTTTTTATTTAACTCCTAAGGAAGGGGTCGGACGTTCGAATCGTCTCGGGGACGCCAAAAAAATCAAGGGCTTACAGTGTTTAGCTGTGGGCCCTTTTTGTTTGTGCAACCTCTGGTGCAACCTCCAACCTGTCTATTTCCACTTCAGCTCTCTTTCACCTCGTTATCGCCCAAGTTGCTGCCATTTCAGTGCACGCAATGCGTGCATATATTTCGTTCACGGCTATATGTTCTTACGAGTGCCATTCTAGCCAGAAGGAGAGCAAACATGAACAAAAGCATCGTTTCACTGTTGGTTTTCTCCGCGTTGTGCAGTACGGCCTTTGCGGGCCCTCCCCCCGTCACCGGCAGTGTTGAAATCAGCGGGACTGTCGCTGTCGACGTAAAAAGCCCCAATCCCCTGCCTACGAAATCACCTGACAGTGTGTGGGTGACCCAAAAAGAAGGGCTGGCACTGTCTGCCGGTTCTCCTTCCCTCACCACCGACGCTAAATATAACTTTTGGAAATGTCGCGTAGGTATCAAGAATGAAAATGCGGAGGGAACGGTTGTCAATGTAAGAATTTACGATCCAGTGTCCAATTTCACATTTGACTCTTTTACCATGAACGAGCCAGGACAGCACGCAACGTACATAGACCTTCCTGGCGGGGGAATATCTATTGCCAACGATGCCATTGTCACTGTGCTGGGCATATTGTGCCGCTGATAGGGGTTGCGTCACCAGTATTATTGCAGGCAAAAAAGAGCAGGAATTCTGGCGCCTGCTGTGTCTAAAATTCCTGTTTGCTTTTTTAGCTGATAGGCAGATAATTACTCTTACCTGCTATGAAGGCCATCGCGCAAGAGGGATGCTAAGCGCAATCTAGTGCCTCTCCCTAATGTGACAGCCTTCAAAAACAGGGAAAAGCTCCCGCTCCACCAGCACCCGGTTCTGAAAAAACCGACAGCTGCGCGTAGACATTGTGAGCATTAAAGACGCTACTCTGTCACCGGGAGCCACCACCGAAACTGCTTTGGTCAGAGACCGCACTCAGGCTTGCTTAAAAAACAAGTCCAAGAGCAGCGGCAACCTCCCAAAGCAGTTTCTTTTTTGTGCCCAGCCGAATTTGCAGTTATATTTCCCCGCGTCTTCAGTCCAACGTCTCCTTTTTTCCTATTTTTTCCACGGCTCACCTTCTCCTGTGAGCCTATTCTCAAGGTGTCTTTAGGGCTCGTTGGCGATTCAACTGAACCCACCCCCGTAACCACCGATGGCCGGAGAAAATCCGGCTTTTTTTATTTCTTGACATGCACTTGCTGTTGCAATCGCCTTAAAACGGCCTTCTTGCTCATCAGGTAGCTAACCATGTATCGCAAATCTGTCGGTTTTCTTTACATAATCGTTTTGCAGCGCATGCGACAAGATAATAAACCTCATGGGAACAGGTGGTTATAAGTTTGGATGTGAATTTGCATATACTGACTTATAACACAGAGGGAAGTTTTGCGTGTTCCTAATTAAATGCAATGCAGTGTGTTGCATAGGGATAATCTGAATTTTAAGTTATCTGGCGATACTAAATATTGGGGAGGAATTATGCTCTCGAAAAGTATCAAGATAAATTCAATCTTCACTACATTCTTGGGGCTAATATTATTACAAGTGGGAAATACATATGGGTACACTATATCCTTTGAACCTATAGACCAAATTGTTTGGGCTAATGATAATTCAGGTGAAAGTCTTCCTGTAGCGTATGATGATAATTGCGCTGAGTTGATAGGCGTTAACTTTAGGCCTTACAATAATGAGTATTATCAGGTGAATGCGGGTACATCAGTTACTTCAGGTACATCAAGAGTATTTGCAGATAACAACGTATATTCCAACGCTTTTATCGAATTTAATACTTGGAAAACTTTGTATTCCGGTTGGTACGAAATTGACCACCAATTCCGTGGAACATTTTTATTGAATATTAAATCAGATGCAAACAATAACGAACCTATTCCCCTGATAAGTAGCGTTAATGGTATAGCAGGTGGAAAAATTACGTTATTCGACGATTCCTGGAGCAAGATATACGAATCTTATGATTATCCTAGTTTAAATGATGCAATATTGTCGCCAGAAGTAAACTATTACATGCAGGTAAGTTTATTCCATGATAGTTTGTCTGACATTTCAGATTATCAACATAATCGATTCGAGTTTTCTCTTGTTGAGACATCTCCTGTCCCCGAACCCTCAACCATCCTCCTCCTTGGTGCTGGTCTTGTAGGTCTTGCAGCATACGGCAGGAAGAGAATTAAGAAATAAGTCGGAAAACTTTATACTTTCCAAGAGGGCCATTCAGTCGAGTGGCCTTTTTCTTTATAGTTAGCATGCAGTAATCATTCACTAATTAAACATATCTGGTTATCTGCTTCGCTCAAGTTGGGGATAGGCCCGTGGTCACGAGGCGCCAGTAATTGGTTTTGAGGCAGCCGCAAAGCTGAGGGGGCAATGACCTTCTGGAGGTATGGCTAGAGGTATCAGCCCAAGGTTTTACTTGAGGCTATGTCAATGATATGTTACTAGATTTGCTCTTCACTTACCTACACAGGAGGAACAAATGAATCGTACTTTTGCTGTGTTAATGGCAGGAATGGCTCTAGTGACCTCAGCGTGCAGCAGCAGTTCTCAGGCAGACTCAGTTGATGCTAACACCAAAATGTTAGCTTCTAACATCATTATTGACAATTCAAAGACAACGCTTTCTGCTACAACGCTACAGTCAGCCATCGAAGAACTTGCTCCAGCCACTTTATCTTCTTCTGTTATAGTTGGTAGCTGGAACATTCTCAACTACCCTGACAAGAGTACAGGATCAGTTACTTTTAATTCTGACGGGACTTACAGTGTTACCAGCGGTGCTTTCAGAGTTTCTGGAAACCTTGTAGACGCTCCATACACAGGGAAGTGGAAGATGATTGAAGGTACTTTGCTGGAGTTGGTTCCTGATGTCACAGATACATACCATGGAACTACAGGGAATGATTCTGGCGTGCTTGATGCCTCATCCAAGTACCCCTCTGCACTTGTGTTTACCAAAAGTAAAATAATTCTTAAAGATGCCTCAATGGTTTCGATATTGAGTCCTGCTAAATAGGAAGGGGAGGGAGTACCTGGAAGACCACCTACAGTTTCCCAGGTACTCCCCTTGCCACACTACAGGATCTTCTTCAGCATCTCCCGTAGCATCTTCAACAGAGGTTCAACCGCTTGGCGCATCAGTTCCTTGAAGTCCTTCCTCCGCTCAGGGATTCGTTCCTTCTCGGAGACTCTCGGTTGAGGTGTCTCTGCTATCGGTATCACCCGTTGTTTGTTCAGTTCTTCCTTCCGAATTTGTGGTATTTGGTCACCAGACCATCTAACGCACTACTTCTGCCAAGGTACACCCTGTATAGGATGGATGACCTCTCAGCTTCCGAGAGAGTCCGGTTCCTACTGATTCGGGTGAGGCGGGAGATAGGGGAGAGGACCTCCTTAAGGCGTGGAAATTAGCTTCACATCTGAAGGCTCAGCAGCGGTCCCCCGCAACTGCTCACTGCACTATGCTCGTTTGCGGCGAGGCATCCCGCAGTATCCGCTCCACATCCGCCCTCTCGAGTACTTCTTCCTGCAGCAGCGCCCCTGCCAGGACATCAAGGGCATGCCTTCTGTCCTTCAGTATCCGGGTCGCGGTTGATTCGGCCTCCCTTATGATCTGCTGGATCTCCTGGTCCATGACCCAGGCCATTTCCTCGCTGTAGCGTTTGGGTAGGGAAAGCTCCCTGCCGAGGAACGGATGTTCTTCGCCGCGGCCGAGGTTCATGGGGCCGACCTTGTCGCTCATCCCCCACTGAGCCACCATCTTCTCGGCCAGCACGGTGGCGTCTTTGAGGTCATTCTGCGCTCCGCTGCTAAACTCGGCGTACACCATCTTCTCCGCGACCCTGCCCGCAAGGCTGATGCTCAGCCGGTTCATGAGGTAGGAGCGGGGATAATAGTGGCGATCTTCCCCCGGAAGGAGCTGCGTCACTCCCATCGCCATGCCACGGGGGATGATGCTGACCTTGTAGATCGGATCTGCGCCCGGCAGTTCCCAGGCGACGAGGGTGTGGCCGGCCTCATGGTAGGCGGTTATCCGCTTTTCCTCGTCACTGATGGTCAACTCCTTGACCGATCCCATCAGGATGATGTCCTTGGCTTCGCTGAAATCATGCGCGTCCACCAGCTCCTTTCCCTGTCTCAAGGCCACCAGCGCTGCTTCGTTAGCCAGGTTCTCCAGGTCCGCGCCGGTCATCCCCGGCGTCCCCTTGGCCAGGATTTCAAGATCCACATTCGCCGCCAGCTTCTTGCCGCGTACGTGGATTTTCAGGATCCCCTTACGTTCCTTCCATCCGGGCCGGTCGATCACGATATGGCGGTCGAACCTCCCCGGCCTGAGCAGCGCAGGGTCCAGAACATCGGGTCGGTTTGTCGCGGCCATGACGATAACTTCCTCATGGGGATCAAATCCGTCCATTTCGCTCAGCAGCTGGTTCAAAGTCTGCTCCCGCTCGTCATGACCGCCGCCCAGCCCCGTGCCCCGGGTCCGGCCGACCGCGTCGATCTCGTCGATGAAGATGATGCTCGGATGCGTGCCCTTGGCCTTCTTGAACATATCCCGGACGCGTGAGGCGCCGACCCCCACGAACATCTCGACAAACTCGGAGGCGCTGATGCTGTAAAAGGGAACTGCCGCCTCACCTGCCGTAGCGCGGGCTATCAGGGTCTTGCCGGTCCCCGGCGGGCCGACCAGCAGCACCCCCTTGGGAACCTTCGCTCCAATCCTCTCGAACCGGGAGGGGTCCGTCAGGAACTCGATGGTTTCCCTCAATTCCAGTTTGACGTTGTCCATGCCGGCAACGTCGTTGAAGGTCACGCTCGGCTTGTTGACGTCATAGAGGCGGGCCTTGCTCGCGCCGAAGGTGAAGAGCCCTCCGGGGCCCCCCTGTATCTGCTGGTTCTTTCGTAATATCACCAGCCAGACACCGATGATGAACAGCCAGGGAAGCAATGTGAGCACCGTCTGCCACACCACGCCATGTTCGGCAGATTCAATGCTGATGGTCACCTTTTTTTCCTGCAACTGGGCAAGGAGTCCCTCCCCCTGGAAAGGGGGAAGTATGGTTCTGAAATATTTCACCTGCGCGGGCTTCTCCCCTTCCTGCAGCGGGAGGCTCGCCTCGTTGCGCAATTCGCCGCTCAAGGCTTCCTTCCTGATGAGCACCGATTTGATATTGCCCGCGCCAAGCTGCTCCACGAACTGGCTATAGTTGATCGTATGGCGCAGGGGGGCGTTGACGTTGAACGTGCTGTTCCATAACGACAATAACAGAACAACGAGCAGGAACAGTGCGACCTTCCAGAAATTCATGATATCGGGGGGGGAGCCTTGCTTAGTGTCATTCATGATCCACTCGTGTCTGGGGTGCACCTTTAGGATGCGGCCCCTTTAGATTCTCCGTTTTTCACTTGGCATCTCTCAACGCTTGTAACCGATGCGACGCAGCAGGTCGCGCCGTTCCTGCCGGTCCTCGTCCGTTTCCACCCCTTTGGGTGGCAGGCCGTCGATGACGCCGAGTATCCCCCACCCCTGGAGCGTCGAGGCAACGACAACCTGGAGCGGATTGGCCGTGGCGCAGTAAATCCGGCACACTTCCGGGCAGTTCTTGATCTGGTTGAGCACGTTTATGGGGTAGGCATCGCGCAGCAAAACGCAGAAGACATGACCGGCGCCGATCGCCTTGAGCACCTGCACACATCCCTGGACCAACTCTTCATCGTTCCCCTCGGTCCTGATCAGGCACGGGCCGGATGCTTCGGTGAAGGCCACTCCGAAGCGAGCCTGTGGTACCGTCGTGGCGATGACTTCATACAGGTCCTCGGCCGTCTTGATGAAGTGGGTCTGACCGATGATTATGTTGGACCCCTCGGGGTACTCGATTTTTACATCATGTATTTCCACGTTCATAAGTTTCTCCTTTGGCTGACCAGGCAACCCGCGACCGTTTCGGCGTTTTCAGTTAGTTCCTGCCAGGTGGTTTGCCCGGACGTTTCACATGCCGAGGCCCGCTATGGTGGTGTCGCACTCAGGACAGGCTCCGTTGCGGATCCTGTTGGTAACGATTGCAAAACCGTAACGCTCGATCAAAAGGGTGGAACATGAGGGGCACCAGGTATTCTCTCCACCCTCACCGGGCACATTGCCTTCATAGACGTAGCGCAGGCCGGCGGCGCGGCCGATGTCTCGCGCCTTGCGCAGCGTGTCCACCGGTGTCCGTGGCCGGTCGGTTAATTTGTAGGTAGGGTAGAACTGGGTCACGTGCCAGGGGGTGTCGATCCCCAGGTTTGTGACGATGAATTCCGCTATCCCCTGCAACTCGGCCTCTGAATCGTTCAGTCCCGGTATGATCAGCGTGGTCAGTTCCACCCAGATCCCCTGCCGGCGATATTCGATGATGGAGTCGAGGACTTCGAAGAGACGGGCATGGACCACGTCCCGGTAGAAGCTCTCGGAGAAGCCTTTGAGGTCGATATTGGCCGCATCGAGGTAGGGCGCGATCATGGAAAGCGCCTCCTTGCTGATGTAGCCGTTGGTGACGAAAACGTTGCTCAGGCCCGCCTCTTTGGCAAGGAGGGCGGTGTCGTAGGCGAATTCGAAGAAAATGGTCGGCTCGGTGTAGGTGTAGGAGATAGAACGGCAGTCGGCACTCCGGGCCCTTTGTACGATTTCCAAGGGGGAGCGCTCAGTACCTGTAATGGGGGCGCCACGCTCTATCTGGGAAATGGTGTAGTTTTGGCAATGGCGGCAGTGGAAGTTGCATCCGACCGTGGCTATGGAATAGGACCTGGTCCCCGGCATGACGTGGAAGAGCGGCTTTTTTTCGATGGGATCGACATGCTCGGCGCAGAGTTTGCCGTAGACCAGGCTGTAGAGTGTACCGCGCCGGTTTTCACGCACGGCGCAGATTCCACGGGCGCCATCGGCTATGTGGCAGCGGAAGCGGCAAAGGCCGCAGCGGACCGTATTCCCTTCTTCCCGCTGGAAAAACAGTGCCTCTTTCATGGCTCCCCCCAGCGCTTCCTGTTTCAATTCCCGGGGCTTTTTCGCGTGGCCGTCACCTGTAGCTAATGAATTTGGATCCGGCTGACGTCAGGCGCGGAGATCTGGTAGGCTCCGTCTCCAGTGTCCCCGTGGAAGACGGCACCCGTGCGTATAGTCAGTTGGAGGCGATGACCGGATTTTAGCAGCAGGTCGGCTGGCACCATATCGCCACTGACAGGGCCAAAGCCGATTTCTTTCAGATCGTGGAAGAAGACACTCATTTCTCCCGCCCCTCGTTTCCCCTCGAGAAAAACCTTGCCGTTTACAGAAAACCTGGTCAATTCGATTTTCATTCCGGAGCGGTCGGTAAGCTGCACCTTGATGTTCTCATCCGTTTTGGGCACCTCTCCCTCCGGTGCTCCCCCAAGGCTACCCATGCCCATCAACACGGCGGTTGTTATAAGGACCAGCGCGGCAGTCATAAGGTTTCTCATACCGTCTCTCCTTTCCATCGTCAAATTGGATGCAGCTAACGCCGGTGCCATAGAGGGGGCACCCGCATAACACGGACTTCATTTTCCTCTGCGTCAATGACATGCTCCACGCAGGAATTGCCCGGCTATAACGTTTGCCCAATGCACTGACAGTATATCACTTTGTTATGGCCACGTTGCTGGGCATGTCCAGTCCGCGTTGAGCGTTGCGAGGCAGAGCGGTACTCGAACAACGGAAAGCTGACGATAAAGGCAGAGGAGGGAGCCACAGGAGCGACCACTATCGACACAACAAAAAACATTACAAAACATCTGAAACATAACGTGATCATCACAACCTTCGGTTACGCTTTAATCCCGGTTCTTGGTAACGTTACTAGCATCAAATCAATGCGCTGTATGTCGGCTGAACGAGCCTTTTGCCGCCCTCGTTTTTCTTACAGGTTGCCTGGGTATGGGGTGTGGATATGGCAGGGGTGGAAAAGCCTTCCAGTTTCTCTGGGGCTAACGGGAGGCCTCGCGCGTATGCTGGAAGAAAGCGCTTGAAAGCGGGGCTGAATGTGGGTATATCTAGTCCGCGAGCGTTGCGAGACTAAGCGGTAACGAATCATCAAAGGTTAGGCACTTGCGGGTTTCCTGCGGGTGCTTTTTTATGTTTTGGCTGTGGGGAGTTGATGGAAATTGTAAAACAGGAAATCGAGCGGCTGGACAGGGTGCATGAAGCGATCGGGCGGTACGCGGTCGACCGGCTGCAGACGATCGGGAGGCACGAGGCGTACACGAAGGAGCTGGAACAGCAGCGCCTGGCGTCGGTGGATTGGCGCGAGAAGAACGATCTCGCGGAGAAGCTGATCGAGCACGGGCACCACTCGCCGCGCAAGTATCTTCATGAATTCACCCAAACGGCCTCTCCCTACTTCGGCATTCTCGGCATCCACGACAACGACCGCAGGATCGGCAAGAAGGAATACCTGATCGGCAATCAGACCCTCATGGTCGGCCAGCGTGTGATCGTCATCGACTGGAGAAAGGCGGAAATCACCGGCCCCTTCTACGAGGGGTACGACATCGGCGAGGAATACGAGCTGACCATCAGAGGGGTCGAGAGGGAAGGGGTGATCACCCGCCGGGACAAGGTGACCATCACCAGGAAGGTCCTGAACCGGATCGAGACTCCTTCGGAAACCTACGAGCTGCGTGACGGCGCGTGGCATGTGAACGGCGGTGTTGCCGAGTCGACTGCCGATACCAAGGAACGGACCGAGGACCACCGGATGGTGGACTCCATCGCTGCTCTCATCTCCCCGGAGCAATTCCGGGCCATCACCAAGTTGAGAGACGGCGTCGTCGTCATAAACGGCGCGGCCGGAGCGGGCAAGACCACGGTGGCGCTGCACCGGCTCTCTTTCCTCATGTTCGACGCACCGGAGAAGTACCGCCCGGAGCGGTGCATCGTCCTCATGTTCAACAGGGTGCTGCGCGACTACGTCAAGCAGAGCAGCGACACCCTGCTGGGCCCGGTCCGCGTCGACACCTACAGCGCCTGGTCCCTGACGGCGCTCGCCGCTCTCGGCGTCCATTCGTTGAAAACGGTCTTCGACGATCCCTTCGGGGCGCAGAAGAAAAGCAGCAGGGTTCCGGCTCTTCTGGCGAAATACGTGAAGGAGACCACGAAGATCGAGCCGGTCACCGACCTGTGGCGTTTTCTCATGCAGGACTACGTCGTCGCCGCCCTCTGCACGGATTGCGGCGCGCAGTTCCAACAGGTGGCCCAGAGGAAGTTCGCCGCGAAGGAGCGGACGGTCTCGTTCTCCGACGTCAGCATCTTGCTCCGCCTGGCTCAACTGCGGCGTCCGGCTGGTACCGTCGTCCTCGGTGCGCTCAATGCCTACGATCACATCGTGGTCGATGAAGCCCAGGATCTCTCCTCGCTGGAACTTCGTACCATCGTTGCCGCCACCTCCGCGGCGCGCAGCCTCACCATCTGCGCCGACGAAAAGCAGCAGATCCTCGGTTTTCTCGACTCCCAAGGGTTCTCCAGCGTCATCGCCCAGCTCCAGTCGCAGGGGCTCGAAAAAGAGAACCTGACCGTTTCCTATCGCTGCCCCAAGGAGATCGTCGACCTGGCTGCCCAGGTGAGCGGCCGTAACGCCGACACCACCAAGGCCCACTCCGGCGTGGTCGACGTCCATTCCACTAATAATGCTGGTGAGTCGATGGTGAAGATCCGGGAACTCGTCGAGGCGTTGGTGCACGCGGCGCCAACCTCGCTTACCGGGGTCATCTGTAAGAAGAAGTCCGATGTCAAAGCCCTCCACGTATCGCTCGCCGGCGTACCCGGTCTGCATGCGGAGGGGGAGGTCTCCTTTTCCCCCGGCGTCCAAGTGATCCATGCCCACGCCATCAAAGGTGTCGAGTTCTCCAACGTCATCCTCTACAACCCCAGTTCTTACGACTATCGCCAGACCGACCCCGACAGGAACCTCCTGTACGTCGCTATCACGCGCGCCTGCAAGACCCTCCACATCGTCCACCATCAGCCGCTGGCGCAGGGGCTTCGTTCTGCAGTTTAGGCTGGAGACCCAACGTCAACACGGTTGGCGTTCTGGTACGCGCGATGTGGTACTCCATTGTGGGGTAGCGGAGCTCTGGTACGAGCGATGTGGTACGCCACGTTCGGTTAATGGAGCTCTGGTCCGCGCGATGTGGTGCTCCACGTTCGGATAATGGCGCTCCGGTACGAGCGATGTGGTACGCCACGTTCGGATAATGGCGCTCCGGTACGCGCGATATGGTACGCCATGTTCGGATAATGGCGCTCCGGTACGCGCGATATGGTACTCCATGTTCGGATAATGGCGCTCCGATAGGCGCGATGTGGTACGCCACGTTTGGATAATGGAGCTCTGGTAGGCGCGATGTGGTACGCCACGTTGGGATACTGGAGCTCTGGTAGGCGCGATATGGTACTCCATTTACGGATAATGGAGCTCTGGTAGGCGCGACGTGGTCCTCCATTTTCGGATGACAAAGCTATGGTTCGCGACTGGTGGGGGGGCAACTGGTGGGCGGGGCAACTGGAGTGAAAAAAAATCCCCCGAACACGCCGCTGTCGCGGTGCTCGGGGGAACAGTCGATGTGTCCCGTTATGTGGGAAGCGGGCTAACTCCCGGCAGGCACCGGTGTTTTTTTCCTCTTAGGCGGCGTCACCACTTCCAATCCAGCCTGTAGCAGGTCCGGAATATCATCTTCGGTGGCAACCAACTGAAGATATGCCACCACCTTTTTGAATAACTCCACCATCACCTTAAACGATTTGTTGCGCAGCACGATCTGTACGCGATCGTAATTGATGGCGGCTTGAAATTTCTGATCCGCGTCGTCGATCGCCGCTTTCAGCGTCGCCAGAGGTACTGCCTGCTCCGGCGGGTTGCGGTACAACGGAAGTACCGATAAGCCATTGAAGTACCGTTTGCAGTTGGCGAGCACCACGGCAGGCCTGCCTTGCAAGTCATAGGTTAGATGCAGCATGGTCACCTCCACTCTTAGGGTTCGTGGGCGTAAAAATCCGTGCGGCGTGTCCAATATAGCTCATCCCTCCCATTCCGCAATAGAACCATGAAAAAAAATTAACCTGTCCTCCCAATAGATGATTACGGAGGCCGCCTGATGGACAGGGGTGGGCTCCAACAAAAAAGGAGGCGGGGAATTCCCCGCCTCCTTTTCGCTTCTGCTGCTGACTTCGACTATTTCGCGAGCCTAACCGGGAAGGGCCCGATTTTCTGGCCGGTGATGCCGCTTTGGATGTAGATGTTGTATGTCCCGTCGGTGTAACCGGTCGTTTTCCAGTTGAACTGCCAGGTGTTGGTCACGCTGTCGTACTGGAGGCCGCTGGAACCGGCATCGTCCAGGGTGACGAGGTCGCTGGAGGCTACGCCATTGCTTACCAGCTGGATGCTGACGCTGGGCTGGGCACTTGCGCTTGCGATGACCGAACCGGTGCTGTTGGTGAACTGCCACTTGAGCGGGATGGCGCTCTTGATCTTGTAGGCCTTGTTGGCATCGTACGGAGCGAGCAGGCCGTTGAAGCCGTACTGCACGTTCACGTCGAACTTGGCGCTGGTGCCGTTGCCGTGAGCGTCTTTGGCGCTGCAGGTGACGGTGGTGGTGCCCAGGGCGAAGCTGCTACCGGTGCCCGGGGTGCAGGTTACCGGGACGCTGCCGTCGACAAGGTCGGTCGCGGTCGGCTCATAGGTCGCTGCCTGCCCGATGACCACGGTGAGCCCCTTGGGTACGCCGTCGAGTTTCGGCGCCGTGGTGTCCTTCACGGTGATGGACTGGGTGGCGGTACCGGTGTTGCCGGCGGCATCCTTGGCGGTCCAGGTCACTACGGTGGTGCCCACCGGGAAGGAGGCGGGTGCGTCGCTGGCAAGGCTGGTCACCCCTACCGCGTCGCTTGCGTTGGCGCTGCCGGTCGCGACGGTGGTGTTGGGGCCGGTGGCTTCAACGGTGACCGCTGCGGGAGGGGTCACTGCCGGTGCCGTGGTGTCCTTGACGGTGATGGACTGGGTGGCGATGCCGGTGTTGCCGGCGGCATCCTTGGCGGTCCAGGTGACCACGGTGGTCCCTACCGGGTAGAGCGCGGGGGCGTTGTTGTCGATGCTCTTGACTCCCACGGCGTCGGTGGCGGTGGCGGTGCCGATGGCGACCGGGGATTGGGCCGCGGTCGCCTCGACCACGACGGCGGCCGGAGCGGTCACGACCGGCGCGGTGGTGTCCTGCACGGTGACGGACTGGGTGGCTGTGCCGATGTTGCCCGCCTCGTCGCTCGCCGACCAGGTCACTTCGGTGGTGCCAACGGGGTAGACGGCGGGGGCGTTGCTGCCGATGCTCTTGACACCGACGGCGTCGACGGCGGTGGCGGTACCGATCTCGACTGCGGAAAGGGGTGCTGTGGCCTCAGCCACGACGGCGGCGGGCGGGGTCACGACCGGCGCGGTCGTGTCCTGCACGGTGACGGACTGGGTGGCGGTGCCGATGTTGCCGGCATTGTCGCTGGCGGACCAGGTCACGATGGTCGCGCCCACCGGATAGTTGGCCGGCGCGTCGCTGGTGATGGCCTTGACGCCGACCGCGTCGGTGGCGGTGGCCGATCCGATGGCGACCTCGGTCCTCGGACCGGTCGCTTCGGCGGTGACCGGCGCGGGGGGCGTCACGGCGGGCGCGGTGGTGTCCTGGACCTTCACGGAGAACTCTTTGCTGGCTCCGTTTTGCGCGGCATCGGCGACGCTGCAGGTGACGGTCGAGGTGCCCAGCGGGAAGGTCGCGCCCGAGGCGGGGGTGCAGGAGACGGCGATGACGCCGTCGACGTTGTCGGTCGCGGTCGGCGCGGTGAAGGTAACCTCGGCGCCGGCCGCCGAGGTTGCCTCGGCGGTCAGGTTGCCCGGGCCGTCGCCGATGGCCGGGGCGGTCACGTCGAGCACCTTCACGGAACATTGCTTGCTGTCGCTCAGAGAGCCTGCGTCCGTCACCAGGAGCTTGAAGGTCATGGTGTCGTTAACGGAGTCGAGGTGCGGAGCGGCAAAACTCAGGGTAGTGGCGGTCGCCATGTCATAGTTCGGCAGGGTCGCGTTGGGGGTGCCGAGCGCCTGGCTCCATTGGTAGCTCGCGATGCCGTTGTCGCTGTCGGTGGAGCCTGAGCCGTCGAGGGTTATCTGTGACCCCTCGTTCACGCTCTCGGGACAGGAAAGCGCGGCCGTGGGGGGATCGTTCACCCAAAGCACGTTGACGATCTGGTCAGTACTGCTTTTCAAGGAGCCGTCGGAAACGGTCAGCTGGAAACTGAGCGAGGTACCGTTCGGGAAGGGAACCTCCGCGGGAGCGGTAAAGGTCGCTTTCGCTCCATCGGCCGTCAAGGTGACCGCCGGGCCCGTCAACTGGGACCAGGTGTAGGTCAGGGGATTGCTGTCGGGGTCGGAGGAACTGCTGCCGTCGAGAGTGACCAGGGTGCCCTCGTATACCGCGCTCGGGGCGAAGGTCGCCGACGCAACCGGCGGGCGGTTGGTGACCACGTTGGCCACGTTCACGCTCGTGGTGGCACTCTTTTGCTGCAGCGGCGAGCAGCCGCTGACCGTGAGCTTGAAGGTGAGGGTGGCCCCCGACGGGCCAACCTCGGGGGCGGAGAAGGTCGGCTTGGCAGCGGTGGGGTTGTTGAGCGTGACGAGCGGGCCGGCTATCTGTTCCCACAAATAGGCCGTGGCGTCCTTGGAAGATGGCTGGCCGTTCAGCATGACCAGGGTGGGGACGCCGCTGGAGTCCTTCTCGCTAACGCTCTGGTTCGCAGGGGAAATCTGTGCGTCGAGACCGCATGTTCCCGCCATCGCAGGTGCCGCTAACAGCAGGCCAACAACCGTTGTCAGTAATTCTCTTCTCATCTCCTGGTCCTCCTTCTGTTTAGAATCACAGCAAAGTGTTGAAAGCGATACTCAGATCAGCCGTGGCCGATGGCGGCGTTGGCCGTCGTGTCCACCAGGTGTCTCGTGATGGCGACGGCGACGCCCAGACGGTCGGCCTCCGCTTCAACCCGCACCACGTCCGCCTGGCAGCGCAGCCTCACCGTTCGCGTCTGGTTTTGGTGTTCGAGCAGCATGACCAGTTCGAGGGATTCCCCCACGAGGACCTGCTGGTCGGTGAAGAAGTAGAGGCCGCACGAGCTGAAATCGCGGGTGATACCCGTTCCCTGCTTGACTTCCAGCGGGATCTCCCCTTTGAAACGTACCGAGTTTCTCTCAGCGAAGATTTTCATATGTCACATCCGAAACCCGTAAGAACTGTCGCTGGTTGTAGATGATCTATTGATACGCTTTAGTTTCATAGAATTGAATATACAACCGGGCATAATTCTCTATAACTTTTGATATACCCGTGCCGTGTCCGCCCCATCGTGGAACAGGAATGGTGTCGGTGACACTGAGGGTATTGCTTGACCAATCGACTATGCTTTTGCTATGTACATTAGATCATTGTGATCCGAGCGGTGGGAATCTGACGGGTCGAGGGGGAGCGGAGGTCCATCTTGTCGTGGACCGGGTGGGCACTTCTTAACAACCGGCTCTAATTTGTGGGGGTAATTGTCTACAGCAATTTATATGAAAACTTGCTATAAAAGCTTCCCATGTGGAGGGTGGTTAATGACTATTGAAGAAGCTTTTGGCATTGTAATCCGCAGGTTGAGAAGGGAGCGCAACCTCTCCCAGGACAAACTGTCCATGTCCAGTTGCCTGGACCGCAAGTTCATCTCCAACATCGAAGGGGGGAAGCAGCAGCCGAGCCTCGTTTCCATATTCGCCCTCGCCAGTGCCCTCAATACCTCCGCTTCCAGCATCATCTACGAGACGGAATTCATACTGAAGATCAACACGCCTGACCGACTGAGGACCGAGGGGTCGAAGATCGACTGGATCAGTAGCATGGAGATCATGATGAACAAGATCAACAACAGTTACCAGGGGTCGGAGACCATCCTGATCGTCGATGACGAGAAGCAGCTCCGCGAGATGCTGTCCGACTTTCTGGCCAGCTACGGGTACAAGGTGATCACCGCCGAGGACGGACAGGACGCCCTGGAGAAGTACACGGAGAACGGCCCCATCCACCTGGTGGTCCTGGACGTCGTCATGCCGCGCAAGGACGGCATCAGCTGTTTCAAGGAGATCAAGAAGGTGAATCCGAAGGCGAAGGCCGTCTTTATGAGCGGCTACCGGCCGGATCACCTGCACGCGAAGGAGGATTTCCACCTGATCCAGAAACCGTTCTCGCCGGTCGAGATGATCAAGGCGATCCGGATGGCGCTGGAATCGGATTCGGAGCAGCCCTTCGAGTTGTGAGACGAAAATAGGAATATGGAGAGTCAAGGGGAAGGGGAACTCACACGAGTTCCCCTTTTCGCGTTCAGGGGTGCTGGTAGAATAGGCTGAGGATCCAGGCGGTGGCCAGCGTCGAGGAGAACCAGATCAGCGCCCGCGGGGTGATGTCCTTGGGGATGTCGATGTAGGGACGCTCGCCGCGCAGCGACTGGATCTTGTATTCGATGGTCTGCTTGCCATGGACGAAAACGGCGATGGAGACCGGAAACCAGATGGCGCCGGTTATGGTGCAGAGGGCGCTGACCGGGCCGGTGAGGTACTCGCCGGTGGAGAGCATGAGTGCGAGGGTCATCCCCGAGAGGAGCGCCGTGGTCTTGGTGGCATACGGGATCTTCATGGCCTGGCCCCCTGTTTGGGGAGTGGGTGCCGACCAAGAGAGGAAAACATACAAAGGCACATTAGCAAGTTAAAGAGCCGGTTCGGGCATGGCACGGTTGACAGGAAGGGAGGCTTTGTGGTAGCAAGGGATAGCGCCGGCATGCGCTAACTCTCTGATTTATAGGAGTTTATGTGAAAGACACAATGTTGTGCCGCAGGATGTTTCTTAAGTCCTCAGCTTTTTTCGCAGCCACCCTTGTGGGGGCGAAATCGGCGTTCGCGAAATTCATGGAAGGGGGCGGGGTCCCGGAGGGGAAGCTCTCCCTCTACAACGTCAACTGCAAGGAAAGGCTCACCGTCACCTACCGCAACGGCCTCGGCGAATACTGCGACGACGCCCTCCAGGCCCTCAACTGGATCTTCCGCTGTCACCATACCAACGAAACGACCGCCATGGACCTCCGCGTGCTCGAGTACCTGAATCGGCTCGACAACAGCCTGGGCGGTGGCAACGAAATCCACATCATCTCCGGCTACCGCTCGCCCGAGTACAACGCCCGTCTGCGCAGCAGGTCGGCGGGGGTGGCCAAGGACAGCCTGCACATGAAGGGAATGGCCATCGACCTCGCCATCCCGAGGATAGGTCTCGACCGGATCAGGCACACCGCCCTCGCCCTCGCCGCCGGAGGGGTCGGCTACTATCCCCAGTCCGGCTTCGTCCATATCGACTCGGGGTTGTTCCGGGCCTGGTAGGCGCGCGATCCAGGAAAATCCAGACAGACCCGGGCAGACCTTCGCAAACCGGTGGGGGATGATACGGGAGCGGTGGGGTGCCGCAACAGCAGCCGTGGGGTCAGCCGAAAAGCCTGGCCTGCAGCAGGTAAACTGCTATGCCGCCGAAGTAGCCGAGGAGAGCCAAGCCGCTGATCCGCTTCATGTACCAGAAGAAATGCAGCTTCTCGAGCCCCATGGCCGCGACCCCAGCGGCCGAGCCGATTACCAGGATGGAGCCTCCGGTTCCAGCGCAGTAGGCCATGAATTCCCAGAGGAAGCTGTCCGCCGGGTGCTGCGCCAGGTCGTACATTCCCATGCTTGCTGCGACCAGCGGTACGTTGTCCACGATAGCGCTCACCAGGCCGATAAGCGTCACGATCAGGTCGAGGCGACCGACGGCGCGGTCCAGCCAGGTGGCGATCGCCGCCAGGATGTGCGTGTGCTCAAGGGTGGCCACCGCGAGCAGTATGCCGATGAAGAAGACGATGGAGCTCATGTCGATCTTCTCCAAGGCATGGGCGAGGGTGAAGTGCCGCTTGTCCATCTCCTCCTTGTTGCGGTGCACCAGGTCACCGGCGAGCCAGAGCAGGCCGAGCCCGAGCAGGATTCCCATGAAAGGCGGGAGGTGGGTCACGGTCTTGAAGATAGGAACGCTCACCAGGATGCCGATGCCGAGAAAGAACATGAGGTTGCGCTCGAACAGGGTAGACTGGGGCAGGTCACCGTTGTCCAGGCGCACCGGGGCCACCACCTCGCGCCCCCTGAGCTGGTAGGCAACGACGGCCAGCGGCAGCAGGAGATTCACCAGGGCGGGGGCGAGCACGCCTTTCATGATCTGCAGCGTGGTGATCTGTCCGCCGATCCAGAGCATGGTGGTGGTCACGTCGCCGATGGGGGTCCAGGCGCCGCCGGCATTGGCAGCGATGACGATGAGGCCGGCAAAGAAGAGCCGGTCTTCATGGCGGTCGAGGAGCTTCTTCATCAGCGAAATCATGACGATGGTCGTGGTGAGGTTGTCAAGGACGGAACTCAGGAAGAACGTAACGAATCCGACCAGCCACATAAGCGAGGAGAGCTTGCTGGTTTTGATGTGGGTGGTGATCACCTCGAAGCCGTTATGCGCGTCGATGACTTCCACTATGGTCATGGCCCCGATCAGAAAAAAGACGATCTGCGCCGTCGCGGCCAGCGACTCGTTCAACTGATGCACGACCACGTGGCTTTCCGGACCGAGAAGGGCGTACACCGACCAAAGAAGGCCTGCGCCCAAAAGAGCCGATGACGACTTGTTGATCCTGATCGGATGCTCAAGGGCGATGGCCGCGTATGCGACCAGGAATATTGCTACCAGCAGGGGGATCATAGGTGTGCTTCCTCAGTCGGGCGTTAAGGGGAACTCGGCATTGATAGCGCAACTCTTCCCGGGGGTAAAGGTTTTTCGGGTGCATGTCATAGGTGTGGTTGAAAAAGGGCCTGTCCGATGGACAGGCCCTTTTTGTTGCTGCACCTGCTAAACGTGACCGGCTAGTAGCCGAGCGCGCGCGGCAGCCAGAGCGAGATGATCGGCACGTAGGTGACGAGCAGCATGAAGCCGAGCATGGCCAGGAGCCAGGGCCAGACGGCGACGGTGAGCTCCGATATTCCCATCTTGGTGATGCCGCTGGCAACGTAGAGGTTCAGGCCCACCGGCGGGTGGCACATGCCGACCTCCATGTTGACCGTGATCAGCACGCCGAAGTGCACCGGGTCGATGCCGAGCTTCATGGCGACCGGGTACAGGATCGGGGCGAGGATCAGGATGATGGAGGAGGGCTCCATCACGTTGCCGGCCAGAAGCAGCAGCACGTTGGTGACCAGGAGGAAGGAGACCACGCCCAGGTTGTGGCCGAGGATCCAGTCCGCCATGAGCTGCGGGATGTTCTCGTGCGTCATCAGGAAGGAGAAGAGCACCGCGTTGGTGATGATGTACAAAAGCATCGCCGACATGCTGGCCGAGTCGAGCAACACCTTGGGTACCTTCGCGAACGGCACGTCGCGGTAGACGAAGACGGCGATGACAAAGGCGTAGACCGCGCTCATGGCCGCGGCCTCGGTCGGGGTGAACATGCCGGAGTAGATCCCGCCCAAAACGATGACGATCAGGAACAGGCCCCAGATGCTGTCGCGGAACGCCTTGGCCCGCTCGCCCCAGGTCGCCTTCTTCATGCGGGGCATGTTGCCCTGCTTCGCCCGCCACCAGGCCACGAGGCCGAGCAGCGAGGCGAGCATGAGGCCCGGGATGACCCCGCCCATGAAGAGCGCGCCGACCGAGGAGTTGGTGGCGACGCAGTAGACGACCATCGGGATGGACGGGGGGATCAGGATGCCCAACGAGCCCGAGGTGGTGATGACGCCGGCGCCGAAACGCTTGGGGTAGCCGGCGCGCACCATGGCGGGCATCATGATGGAGCCGATGGCGACAACCGTCGCGGGGCTCGAACCGGAGACCGCGGCGAACAGGGCGCAGGCCATGACGCCGGCGAGCGCCAGACCGCCGTGCCAGTGGCCGACCATGGAGGTGGCGAAGTTGATCATCCTCTTGGCGACGCCGCCGTGGGTCAGGAAGTTGCCGGCCAGGATGAAGAACGGGATCGCCATGATCTCGAACTTCTCGATGCCGGTGAAGAGCTTCATGGCCACCGCCTCGGTGGGGACCTCCGAGAAGAAGAACAGGAAAGTGAGGACGGTAAGGCCCAGGGCGATGGAGATGGGCATGCCGGTCAGCATGAGCGCCAGCAAGAGCGCGAAGACGATGCCGGTGCTGCCGAGGGTGGCTATCGCTCCAAGGACGACGGCGATGCACAGGAGCCAGGTGGCCGCCTTTTTCTTGGAAAACTGTTCCCAGCCAGCTACTGCAGTACTCATTTCACACCCCCCTGCGCGTCCTTGTGGTTGAACTTGTGCTGCTCGTACTCCTCCAGTGCGTCCGTGGCGTCCAGCGAGCCGATCTCGTCGATGCCGTCGACGTGGGCGTGGTCGTGGTGCGGCAGTTCGCCGGTGCGCAGGAAGGCGAAGCCGACCTGGAGGAAGCGGAAGCACATCAGGTAGGAGCCGAGCGGCACCGCGGAGTAGACGATCCAGGTCGGCCACTCGAGGTCGGGGGTGGTGGGGCCCTCGATCAGCTCGGTGACGTTCATGCCCAGCTTGTTGAACAGGGCGTAGTGCAGGCCGTTCTCCCAGACGAATTTGGCGCCCAGGGTGCCGATGAGGCCGGTGAAGAGCGCGCCGCCCAGGATGGCGATGATGACGGTCACCTTGCGCCAGGAATCGGGCATGCGGGTGACCAGGACGTCGACGCCGACGTGGATGCCGCTACGGACGCCGTACGCGGCGCCGAACTTGGCCATCCAGACGAACATGTAGATGCAGAGCTCCTGCGCCCAGCTCATGTTAATGGCAAGCAGCCAGTCCTGCAGCCCCGGGATGGGGAGGCCGGACAGATAGCGATGGCCGACGGCCAGGGCGATGATCACCGTGGCGGCGCCGATGAGGAAGGTGATGATGATTTCCTCAAGATGGTCAAGATACTTCATCATGATGGGCTTCTCCTGGAACTCGTTGAACGGCCGCCGCGAAGCCCGCGGCGGCCGTGACGTACAGGTCGGTAGAGGTTAGTTCGCGCTGTAACCGGTGGCGGCGTAGACTTCCTTGACGATGTCGGCACCGATGCGCCCCATGTTCTCCTTGTGCGCCTTGTCCATCGTCTTCTTCCAGGCGGCGCGCTCCTGCGGGGTCAGGGAGATCAGCTGGCTGCGGCCGGACTTCTTGACGGCGGCAAGAGCCTCCTCGTTGTCCTTCTTGGCCACGTCGTTGGCGTACTTGGTCGCGTCCTTCATGCACCCTTCCAGGATGGTGCGGATGTCGGCCGGCAGGCCCATCCAGAACTTCTTGTTGACGATGACCGCGTAGCCCAGGTAGCCGTGGTCGGAGAGGGTGACGTACTTTTGCACCTCGTGCATCTTCTGGGTGTAGAGGTTGGAGGGGGGATTCTCGGTGCCGTCGACGACGCCGGTCTGCAGCGCCTGGTACACCTCGGAGAAGGCGAGCACCTGCGGGATTGCGCCTGCGGAACGCATCTCGGAATCGAGCACCTTGGAGGACTGGATGCGCATCTTCTGCCCCCTGAAGTCGGCGACGCTCTTGATGGGCTTGTTGGCGCTCATCACCTTGAAGCCGTTATCCCAGTAGGCCAGGCCGAGGATACCCTTGGGCTCCAGTTTCTTCAAGAGCTTCGCTCCCACCGGCCCCTGGGTAACCTTGTGCAGTTCCTGGTAGTTGTCGAAGATGAAGGGGAGGTCGAAGACCTCGAACTCTTTCACACCCAGCGGAGCGAACTTGGCCAGCGACGGCGCGAGCATCTGCACGGCGCCCAGCTGCAGGGCCTCCATCTCCTCCTTGTCCTTGTAGAGCTGGCTGTTCGGGTAGACCTCTACCTTCACGCGCCCCTTGGTGCGCTCCTCGGCCAGTTTCTTGAAGTAGTCGGCGGCCTGCCCTTTGGGTGTATGCTGGGCGACGACGTGGCTGAACTTGATGACGATGGGTGCGGGTGCGGCAAATGCGGTCACGGGCAGGGCAAGGGCTGCGGCCATGACCAAGCTTTTAAAACAGGCTTTCAGGTTCATACGATACTCCTCCTTGAGTGGTGTGCTGCTGGTATTAGAACCGGTTGATTAACTGGATGCTGCTCGCGTCCGGTGCCGCCGATGGCGCGACGTATACGATACATTGTTATACTGCAACAGCGGTGCCACGGCCCCGGCGGCGTAACATGCCGTTTTTGGTGCACCGCTTTCGGCAAAATGATGGTTGTGGCGCTGTGCGGTGGCCGAAATTCGCCACTTCGGTGGCGGATAGTTGCCAGGGTGAGGTGTCGGAGCAGGATTAGAATGAGGTGGGAAGGGGCAGCGTAGCGCGCAAGGGTGGTTGGTCGGGTCTAATGTAGGCGGGGCGGCCGAAATAGAACGGAGGGGGGAGGGGATGGACTTCGTTTTATTTCGGCCGGTCGACGACGGTCGACAGGAGTTTGAGAACTACAGGCCGTACTTGTCCATCTTGTAGCGCAGCGTGCCGCGCGGGATCTTCAGGTTGGCCGCGGTCTGCAGCACGTTGCCGCCGGTGGCCTCAAGCGCCTGCTCGATCAGGGCCTTCTCGATGCCGCTGATCGCCTCCTCGAGTCCGAGCCCTTCGGGGATGGTCAGGGGATTGGGCGGCTGGGGCGCCGCCGCGTCCCCGTACTGGCCGCTCCTGATCTCCTGGGGTAGGTATTCGGGGAGCAGGGTCGGGCCGCTACGCATGATGCAGATGCGCTCGATGACGTTCCTGAGTTCCCGGACGTTGCCCGGCCAGGCGTATTGGGCCATGAGCCGTTCGGCCTCAGGCGCGACGTCGCGGAACTGGCGACCGAAGGAGCGGCTGAAATCGTCCAGAAAGTAAGCGGCCAGCGCGGCGATGTCGGCCGTTCGCTCTCTCAGGGGGGGGATGTGGATCGGGAACACGTTGAGGCGGTAAAAGAGATCCTCCCGGAAGCTCTTCTCGGCGATGCGCTGCAGCAGGTCGCGGTTGGTGGCGGCGACCACCCGGACGTCGATGTCGATGTCCTTGACGGCTCCGACCCGGCGGATGCTCTTTTCCTGGAGCACCCGCAACAGTTTGGCCTGCATCGCCATGTCCATCTCCCCGATCTCGTCCAGGAAGATGGTGCCGTGGTGCGCCTCCTCGAAGAGTCCCTTCTTCCGGGTGCCGGCCCCGGTGAAGGCCCCCTTCTCGTGCCCGAAGAGCTCGCTTTCCAGAAGCGTCGCCGGGATGGAGGCGCAGTTGATGGCGACGAAGGAGGCGTCCTTGCGGTCGGAGAGGTCGTGGATGGCGCGCGCCACCAGTTCCTTGCCGGTGCCGGATTCGCCGGTGATCAGGACGGTGGAGGGGAGGCGGGCGATCTCGCGCACCTGGGCCACCACCTCGTTGAAGGCCTCGCTCCTGCCGATGATGGGGGAGGCGCCGGGGAGGGACCCGTCGCCGCGCCGGAGTTTTCTGACCTCGCGCTTCAAGGTCTGGGTCTTCAGGGCGAGTTTCACGATCAGCCTCAGCGCGTCCGCCTTGAAGGGCTTTTTCATGTAGTGGAAGGCACCGAGCTTCAGCGATTCCACCGCGCTCTCCACGGAGCCGTAGCCGGTAATGATGATGACCAGCAGTTCCGGGTCGATCTCCTTCAGGTTTTTCAGTACGTCGATGCCGTCCTCGGTGCCAAGGTTCAGGTCCAGCAGGGCGAGGTCGATCTCCTCCGAGGCCACCAGCTCACGCGCCTGCTGCCCGGACCCCGCGGCGAGGACCTCGAACCCCTCGCTGGAGAGGATGCGCTGCACGTTTTCGCAGATGAAGGCTTCATCGTCTATGATCAGTATCTTTTCCATGGTTTCCTTGTTTGCGCCGATTTACGGTAGTAAAGGTCCCAGGCAAATCCCCCCTGTCCCCCCTTCGCAAAGGGGGGGACGCGGGGCTCGTGCGGTGCCTTGCAGGCTGCCTTCTCCACACTCCCAGGAACAAAGCCCGCTACGATTCTATGGCCCGCCCAGCGGCAGTTCTACGGTGAAACGGGTCCCTGATCCCGGCGCGCTCTCCACCCGGACCCGCCCCTGGTGTTCCTCGATGATGCGCTGGGTGATGGAGAGACCGAGCCCGGTGCCGGCACCCTTCCTGGTGAAGAAGGGCTCGAAGATGAGCGGGAGGTCCTCGGCCGCGATGCCCGGGCCGTCGTCGCCGATCTCGATCACGGCGAAGCCGTCCCGCACGGAGGTGGCGATCGTGATGCGCCCCCCGCCGGGGAGGGCCTGCTGCGCGTTCTTGATGATGTTGAGCACCGCCTGTTTGACCTTTTCCGGGTCGAACCTGAAGGAGGGGACCTCCCCCTCCTCGAGGGCGAGTTGCACCCGATGCTTCTCGCACGGGCGGCGCAAGAGGAGCACGGTATCGTTCACCAGGCGGTTCAGGTCGCATTCCCGGAACTCCGCCCGCACCGGGGAGGAGTAGTTCAAGAGGGCGTTGACCAGCTTTTCCACCCGCTCGATCTCGGCCAGGGCCTTCTTGATCAGCTCCCGGTCCGCGCTGCTCGCCGCCGCCTGGTCATGCAGGTCGTCAAGGAGCAGCGAAATGCCGGTGAGCGGATTTCTCACCTCGTGCGCGATCCCCGCCGACAATTTACCCAGCGACGCGAGCCGGTCCAGGCGCATCATCTCCTCGTGCAGGTTTTCGCGCTCGGTCTCGTTTCTAAGCGTGATGGTTAGTCCGTGCTCGGAGTCGTGCCCGATGGGGAAGAAGCCGACGTCGAAGTGGGTCTTGCCCGGGCCGTGGTCGAAGCGGAAGGTCTCCCTGCCGTAGCCGGCGTTGGTTGCGAATACGGCGGCGATGCGGTCGCCCAACCCCCCCCAGTCCCGGAACAGTTCGCGGTAGTGCGTCCCCTCGGCCACCTCCTCGCCGAGAAAGATCCTCCCGGTGCGGTTGATGGAGGTGAGCAAGCCCTGGGGGGAGAAGGTGACGATGCCGCTTGAGATACTTTCCAGCACGCTCGCCTTGAAGTTACGCTCGTCCATGATCTCCAGCCGGGACTGCTTCAGTTCCTCAAGGGTGGAGAGGAGGCTCAGCTTGCGGCGGTCCAGTTCGTCGGCCATGTTGTTGAAGGTCTGGGCCAGGACCCCGATCTCGTCGGCGGAGTTGACGGCGACCCTCTCGGCGAAATCGCCCGCGGCGAGCTTGCCGGCGTTCTCGGTCAGCTGCCGCAGGGGAACGCTGATGCCGCGGGAGAGGAGCCAGGCCGAGAGCGCGGCGACAAGGGCGGTGAGCAGGATGATGACGGCGCTGGTGCGGCGGTGTTCGCCGAGCTGCTTGTCGATGAGCCTGCCCCCCTTGCGCGAGGCCTCGTGGAAGCGGTCCACCTGGAAGCCGATGGTGACGCCGCCAAAGACGCCGTGTTTGGCGTAGTCGCCGGTATCGTAGAAGATGGGGGCGAAGGCCATGATCTTCTTGGCCCCCCCCACGTTGGTGATGTCGACGAACCCTTCCTGTTTGGCGCGCACGGCCGCCGAGACCTTGGGGTAGCCCGGGTGCACGAAGCCGGCGTAGTCAAGGTTGAAGGGGATGCGGCCGCTCTCTATGTCGGCCTTGCCGGAGCGGGCGGTGTAGGGGGGGACCAGCCTCCCCAGCGGATCGACGCCGCGGATGTCCCAGAACTTCGGGTGGGTGATGATCCACCCCTCGTCGTCGAAGAGGAAGGCGTAGTTGCCGCTTTGGTAGGAAGGAAAGAGCGAGGAGGCGTTCTTGCCCGGGTCGATGTGCTGGGTGAACTCCATCAGGTGGCGGTGGTCCAGGGAGAGGAGCACCATGCCGTTGAAGGCCCCCTTGGCGTCGAACAGGGGCGCCCCGAAGCGGACCACCCCCTGGTAGATCTTGCCGTCGTAGGCGCTCTCCGGGTCCGCGGCCCCCGCGAGCTGCTCCTGCTTGCTCACGTGGAAACCGGTCAGGTGGGAGACGTAGATCTCGCCCGGCTTCAGGGCGCGCACCCGCGCGAAGTAGTTCTCGCTCTTGAACTCGGTGTTGGCCGGGGCGGAGACGTCGGCGAGCTGGTTCTCGGGGAGGAAGCGGCCGTTCTTGATCACCACCCGCTCCCTGCCGTCTCGGCCGATGAGGGCGATGGAGCGGTAGATGGGGAGGAACTCGTGGGTCCCCTGGGCCGCGGTGGAGCTGCCGCCGCGCTGCCACACCTCGGAGAGCCGGGTCTGGTAGAAGTCGAGCAGGGCGGGGCGGGAGAGGGGGGAGCGCGAAAGGAAGAGGAGGTCGCACTCGCACTGGTGCAGGAAATCCTTGATGTTTTCCGCGAGGTCGCGCGCCTTCATCTGCAGCGACTCGACCGCCTGGCGGTCGTCGGAGTCGCTGATCTCGGCGGAAAGACGGGCGCTGGTCGCCTGCAGGTTGGCCAGGAGCACGGCGGAGGAGACCAACAGCGGCAGCAGGGAGAGCAGCAGCGTGATAACCAGGATCTTTTTGAAGATGGTGAAACGTGGCAACGGGCTCTCCCTCATGGTAATCAGGTCCGCAGGTTAGCACAAAACGGGCGGGTGGAACAGTGTTCCTTTGTGCCGGTGCGGGCGGGGGTCTTTTGTGTTGACTTGGCTGCGGGGCTGCATTAAAAGTAATGCGGTAATCAGGCTGACCGAAGCGGAGGATTTGTTGGGATATAAAGACCTTGCATCTTGCGTGGCCGACCTGGAGCGCTCAGGCGCCCTGGTGCGGATAGACTGTGAAGTTTCCGCGGAGCTGGAGATCGGCTCGATCCAGCGCCGGGTGTACCAGGCGGGAGGGCCGGCGCTGCTCTTCACCAGGGTCAAGGGGAGCTCGTTTCCCATGCTGGGCAACCTGTTCGGCACCCTGGAGCGGACCAGGTACATCTTCAGGGACACACTGAAGGCGGTGGAGCGCCTGGTGAAGCTCAAGGTCGACCCGCGCTGCGCGCTGCGCGAGCCCGCGACGCTCGTGGGCGCCGTACCCGCCGCCTGGCATCTCCTCCCCAAGAGCGTGAGCGACGGCCCGGTCCTGGCCAACCGCACCACCATCGATAAACTCCCCCAGTTGAAGTCCTGGCCCGACGACGGCGGCGCCTTCATCACCCTCCCCCAGGTCTACTCCGAGAGCGCGCTGCAGCCGGGCCTGCGCCATTCCAACCTGGGGATGTACCGGGTCCAGCTCTCCGGGGGGGAGTACCGCGCCAACGAGGAGATCGGGCTGCACTACCAGATCCACCGCGGCATCGGCTTCCACCACGCCGAGGCGATCGAGAAGGGGGAGCCGTTCCGGGTCAACATCTTCGTCGGGGGCGCCCCTTCCATGACCGTGGCCGCCGTGATGCCGCTTCCCGAGGGGATGCCCGAGCTCTCCTTCGCCGGGCTCCTGGCCGGGCACCGCATCGAGATGGTGCGGCGCGAGGGAAGGCTCCCCATTCCCGCCGAGGCCGACTTCTGCATCACCGGCGTCATCGATCCCGGCAAGACCCTCCCCGAGGGGCCCTTCGGGGACCATTTCGGCTACTACAGCCTGGCCCACCACTTCCCCGTGCTCAGGGTGGAGGAGGTGTTCCACCGCGACGGCGCCATCTGGCCCTTCACCACGGTTGGGCGTCCCCCCCAGGAGGACACTTCCTTCGGCGCCTTCATTCACGAATTGACCGGGCCGCTGATCCCGACCGTCATCCCGGGGGTGAAGGCGGTGCACGCCGTGGACGCGGCCGGGGTGCACCCCCTGTTGTTCGCCATGGGAAGCGAGCGCTACGTCCCCTACGGGGAGCGGCGCACCCCGCAGGAACTCCTGACCATCGCCAACGCGGTGCTGGGGCAGGGTCAGCTCTCGCTGGCCAAGTACCTGATGATCGCGGCGCACGAGGACGCGCCCAGGCTCGACATCCACGACATCCCCGCGTTTTTGGGGCACGTACTGGAGCGCATCGACCCGCGCCGCGACCTCCATTTCCAGACCGCCACCACCATGGACACCCTGGACTACTCCGGGTCCGGGCTGAACAGCGGCTCCAAGGTGGTCTTCGCGGCCATCGGCGAGAAGCGGCGCACGCTGGGGCAACAGCTCCCCGCGGCAGTGAGGCTCGCGCCCGGGTTTTCCGAGCCGGCCCTGTGTCTCCCCGGCGTCATTGCCGTGCAGGGGCCCCCGTGCCGCACCGTGAAGGGGGAGGCGGACGCGCAGATGGAGGCCCTGTGCCGGGCGCTCGAGGGGGTGGAGGGGCTGGAGGGCTTCCCGCTCATCGTGGTCTGCGACGACAGCCGCTTCACCGCGGCGGAACTGAACAACTTCCTCTGGGTCACCTTCACCCGCTCCGACCCGGCCGCGGACATCTACGGCGTCGGGGCCAGCACGGTCTGCAAGCAGTGGGGCTGCAGCGGGCCGCTGGTCATCGACGCCAGGGTGAAGCCGCACCACGCGCCCCCCTTGATCGAGGATCCGGCGGTGGAGAAAAGGGTGGAACAGCTGGCGGCGCCGGGCGGGCCGCTGCATGGGTTGTATTGATAAAAGGCAAAAAGCTTCAACGCAAAGACGCAAAGCCGCCAAGACGCAAAGAAAACACAGATACTGGGAACTGCAAGAGCTTTAAATTAACGCAAAGCCGCCAAAGAAAAGCATGACTGCTGTGAACTGTAAAAGCTTTAAAACCATGGATGACGCAAAGCCGCCAAGGCGCTAAGACACCAAAGACTGGTGTGACAAGAACCTTTGAATAGTTTTTGTAGTTCCTTCGCGCCTTTGCGGCTTTGCGTTAACAATTACGATTTTTGTTTTTTTGATGTTCGGGAGTTAGCTTGGCGAAGGAAAGACTGGACAAGCTGGTCATGGAACGGGGGCTCGCTCCCTCGCGGGAGAGGGCCAAGGCGCTGATCATGGCCGGACAGGTGGTGGTGGACGACCACCTCGCGGACAAGGCGGGGCTCATGGTCTCCTTGGAGGCGGAGATCCGCCTGAAGGGGGAACCGCTCCCGTACGTGAGCCGCGGCGGCCTGAAACTCGCGCAGGGACTGGACCGTTTCGCGATCACCGTGGCGGGACTGGTCGCCGTCGACGTGGGGGCCTCTACCGGCGGATTCACCGATTGCCTTTTGCAGCGCGGCGCCCAAAGGGTCTACGCGGTCGACGTCGGCTACGGACAGCTCGCCTGGAAACTGCGCGAGGACCCGCGGGTGGTGAACCTGGAAAAGACCAACATCCGGCACCTGGAGTCGCTGCCGGAGTGCCCCGACCTCGCCGTCATCGACGCCTCCTTCATCTCGCTGGACAAGGTGCTCCCCCCGACGCTGCGCCTCATCAAGGAGGACGCCACCATCGTGGCCCTGATCAAACCGCAGTTCGAGGTGGGACGCGGCCAGGTGGGGAAGGGGGGCGTGGTCAGGGACGAGAAGAAACACCAGGAGGTCGTGGAGAACGTGACCGAACTGGCCCGGGGGCTGGGGCTTTCGGTCCTGGGCGTCTGCGAGTCACCCATCCTCGGTCCCAAGGGGAACAAGGAGTTCCTGATCCACCTGCGCAAGGGGGGCACGGTCGAGCCGGCCCCGGAGTCGGCGCAGGCTTGAGCAAAAGCTCGAGGTATCACTTTCAACTGGAGGAAATCATGAGTGATTGTCTGTTCTGCAAGATGGCCGATGGGGCCATCCCGGTTAAGAAGGTCTACGAGGATGAACTCCTTTTCGCCATCGAGGACATCAACCCGGTGGCGCCGGTCCATATCCTCATCATCCCGAAAAAGCACCTGGTCAACACCCTGGAGCTGACCCCGGCGGACGACCAGCTGATCGGCGCGGTGCACCGGGTCGCGGCGTCTTTGGCCCGCGAGCGCGGCTTCGACCAGCAGGGGTTCCGCCTGGTGAACAACAACAACGCCGGCGCCGGCCAGTCGGTCTGGCACATCCACTTCCACCTGCTGGCCGGGCGCAACCTCGGCTGGCCTCCGGGCTAACCGATGCGGCGGCCGGACGGCCGGTACGAGGTGCAGATCCCAGAAGGTACGGCTAAAGGAGGTCGAAAATGAAGAGATTGCTCGTGCTGTTGCTCCTGCTCTACCCGTTGACCGCGGCGGCGGAGACATACCAGTGGACCGACGAGAGGGGTACGGTGAACTTCGCCGACGACCTGGGCCAGGTCCCCAAGAAGTATCGCAAGAAGGCGAGGCGAGTGGGTGAGGAGGATGCCGCTCCCACGGTGATCGAGAAGGGCCCGGCCGAGCCCGCCAAGACCAAAGACGACGCCCAGGCGGGGAAGAAAACCTACGGCGGCAAGGACGAGGCGACCTGGCGCAGGGAGTTTCTGCAGGCCGATGCCAACCTGAAGAACGCGGAGTCCGACCTCGCCACCTTGAAGGGAAGGGTCGCCGACACCTCGCACATGACCCGTTCCGAGTACCTCACCATCCAGAGCAGCATCAAGTACGCCGAGGACCGGGTCCAGGCCCAGCAGAAAAGGCTGGACCAGTTGCGGGAAAGCGCGGAGCGCCTCGGCGTCCCCCCCGAATTCAGGAAGTAGCTCCCACCCACCGGCCGGGGCCCCCGTGCGCAAGCCGCGGGTCCCGGACCGGGCGTACAACCATCTCTTGGAGAAAGCAGCATGATCTTCCCGAACATCGACCCGGTCTTCCTGCGCCTGGGGCCGCTGGAATTCCGCTGGTACGGTCTCATGTACATCTGCGGCTTCGTCGCCGCCTACTTCATCATCCTCTCCGGGGTGAAGCGAAAGGGACTCCCCCTGAACAAGGACCAGGTCGCCGACCTGATCTTCACCGTCGCGGTGGGGGTGATCCTCGGCGGACGCCTGGGGTACATCCTGTTCTACAACTTCTCCTACTACCTCTCCCACCCGCTCAAGCTGTTCGCGGTATGGGAAGGGGGGATGTCCTTCCACGGCGGCCTGGCCGGCGCGCTGTTGGCGAGTATCTACTTCGTCAGGAAGTTCAAGCTGAACTTCTACCCCCTGGCCGACATCGGCTTCCTGGCGGCCCCGGTGGGGCTTGGCTTCGGCCGGATCGGCAACTTCATCAACGGCGAGCTCTACGGCCGGGTCACCGACCTCCCCTGGGGCATCGTCTTCCCGTCCGGGGGGGCGCTGCCGCGCCATCCGTCGCAGCTCTACGAGGCCTTCCTGGAGGGGCCGCTCATGTTCCTGATCCTGTACCAGGTTTCCAAAAGGGTGCGGCATGACGGCGTGGTGGTGTGGTCGTTCATCGCGCTGTACGGCCTGTTCCGGTTCCTGGTGGAATTCGTGAGGCAGCCCGACGAGCAGATCGGATTTGTCCTGGGGGGATTTTCGATGGGGCAGATGCTGAGTTTGCCGATGTTTCTTCTGGGAGCGGCCATGGTGCTGCACCGCTGCAGGCGGGGCTAGGACTCAGGAGAGCTTCTTCTTCATCTCCAGCATGTTTTCCTTGCAGTTCTTTCTGTAGGCCACGGAGTCCATCAGCGTGCGGATCAGGAAGATGCCGCGGCCCCGGTCCTCCAACTCCTCGAAGTTGGGGGCCGGGATGGCGTTGATGTCGAACCCCTGGCCGTCGTCGTAGACCCTGATGGTCAGGTCGTCCCGGTGCAGGGTGATCACGATGCGCACCAGCTTTTCCGGTTCTTTCGGCCCGGCGTGCTTGATGGCGTTCACCATGGCCTCGGTGAGCACCAGGTTCAGATGGTAGGCGAGAACCTCCTTGTCGCCGCTGTAACGCTCCAGCTCGCGGGCGATGTCCTCCCCGATCTTCCCGATAAGACTCAGGTACCTGGTCTTGTTGGGAACCTTTATGTCGACCTCGATCGTGTTTTCCATCTGACGCCTCGCTTTGCCGCCGCCCGACCAGTTAGGACTGGAAGTTCTCCACCGCCTCCACCGTTGAAGGGAATATCTCGAAGACCCGGTGCAGACGGGTCAGCTCGAACATCGACTTGACCTGGGACTGCAGCGAGGAGAGTTTCAGGTTGCCCTGGTGCGAGATGGCGTTCTTGAACCCGGAAACCAGCGCGCCCAACCCGGAACTGTCGATAAAACGTACATCCTTCAGGTCCACCAGGACATTCTTCTTGCCGTCCTCGAAAAGCTTCTGTACCGCACTTTTCAGTTCGGTCGAGTTGTGCGCGTCCAGCCTTTCCTCCTTGACGTATATGATTACAACGTCGTTCCTCGTCTCGCTCGCTAGGTTCATGACCATCTCCTTGTTTTGAGGTCCGTACGGTATACAGCCAGATTCATTGTGCAATAAGCGCCGACATTTAGCAAGTGGCGCAGCCCCCGGGTCAGGCAACTTTCATGACTACCATGGATATGTCGTCCTGTAAAGGATTGGGCCAGGCGTAGGAGTAAACCTCCGAAAGCACCTTCTCGATCACCACCTCGGGGTCCAGCTCCAGGAGCGTCTCCATCAGGCCGCACAGCCTCGGGATGCCGAACAGCTCCCCTTGGCCGTTCTCCGCCTCGATGATGCCGTCGGTGTAGATGAAGAGGAGATCCCCCGCCCGCAGCTGCATGTGCTGTTCCTCGAAAACCACGTTCCGTTCCACGCCGAGGATGAGCCCCTCGGCGTCGAGCTCCAGCCAGCTCCCGGCGCGGAAGAGCAGGGGGCGGGTATGGCCGGCGTTGGCGTAGCGCAGGGTCCGGGTCGCGCCGTCGTAGCGCGCGCAGAACATGGTGATGAAAAGCTCGGCGGCGCTCAGGTCGTCGTAGAGGAGCTCGTTCAGGAGCTTCAAAAGGTCCCGGGCCGAGCGCGGCTCCTCGATCTGGGCCCTCAGCACGCTGCGGGTCTCCACCATGATGAGGGCGGCGCCCACGCTGTGGCCGGAGACGTCGGCCATGACCATGTCCACCACCTGGCCGCCGCGCTGGAAGAAGTCGTAGTAGTCCCCCCCCACGTGGGTCGCCGGGACGCAGCGGCAGGCGATGCGCACCCCCGGCAGGGTGGGCGGGGCCTCGGGGAGGAGCGAGAGCTGGATCTGCTTGGCGAGCTCGAGGTCCCGGGTCACCCTGGCGTTCTCCAAGAGGGCGGCCTCCTTCTGGTGCCGTTCCCGCTCCTTGGCCTCGCGCTCCTCGACGATGCGCACCGCCTGGGCCAGCTGCCCGGCGAGGCTCTCCAGGAGTTCCACGAACTGCTCGGTGAAAAGCCCGACGATGGAGCGGGAGAAGACGGAGAGGATGCCGACCGGCTGGGCCCCCTCGCTGGCGATGGGGATGTGGGCGAAGGACTTGATCCCCTCCCGGCGGAAGATCTCCTTGGCGATCGGCTTGGTGATGAAGGCGGTGTCGTTGAAGAACTCGGTGCGGCGCCCGAGGAAGGCCTCGCCGACGTGGGTGTCGATTTCGAGGATGCGGTCCTCGGCGGTGAGGCGTTCCCCGCCGATGCCGCGGTAGCAGCGGACCTGCAGCACCGACTCCTCGTTCAGAAGGCGGATCACGGCGAGGTCGAGCTTGAACTCGCGCAGCAAAAGTTCGAGGAGGTCCCCCATGATGATGTCCAGCTCCAGGGAGCGGTTCATGATCTCGGAGGCGCGCAGCCTGACGAAGAGCGCCTCGCGGCTTTGGTCGCGCGAGGTGCGCACCGTGGAGAAGATGTCGTAGACCGGCTCCATCCGGGAGCCGATGTCGGAGAGGAAGCTCTCGACCACCGCGCCTGCCGCCGCGCCGCCGAGCGAGCCGGCCAGGGTCTTCTCCACGAAGCGCTTCAGGTTGGGGAGCTCGAACTCGGACACCCCCCCCTTGCTGTCGATCTCGCGGTCGCCAAGGTAGTCGGTGATGGCGGCGTTGGCCTGCTGCTCGCCGATGAACTTGGTCATGAGGTTCACGAACTGCACGATGGTGACCGGCTTGGAGAGGCGCTTGGTCTCCCACTGCGGCGTCGCGCTCTCCGGGGCGAAGACGCGCACGAAGCGGTTCACCTGCTCGCGCTCCTTCTCACTCTGCCCCAAAAGGATGGAGAGGGAAAGGTAGGCGGCGATGTTCATGAACATGCTCCAGAACAGGGTGTGGGTGTACGGGTCCAGGCCGGTCAGCCCGAAGAGCTCCTGGGGGCGCAGCAGGGCGATGCCGAAGGGGCCGTTGAGCAGGAAGTCCCCCTGCCACCCGCCGGCCCGCAACAGCGAGGGCATGAGCAGGGTGTAGAACCAGACCGCGAAACCGGCCAAAAGCCCGACGATGGCGCCCGCCTTGTTGCCGCGCGGCCAGTAGAGCCCGCCGATCAGCGCCGGGGCGAACTGGATGGCGGCTGAGAAGGAGATGAGCCCCATGTTGGCCAGCATGTAGCTTTCCCCGACCACGCTCTGGTACAGGTAGCCAAGGAGGATGACCAGCACGATCCCGAAGCGCTTCAGGTTGATGAGGAGCTGCGGGAACCAGGCGCGCGGCTTGAGCTTGATCACCACCGGCAGCAGCACGTGGTTCAGGAGCATGGTGGAGACGGCGATGGACTCGACCATCACCATCCCGGCCGAGGCGGAGAAGCCGCCCAGGAAGGCGACCAGCGCGAGCCAGGGGTAGCCAAGCTGCATGGGGAGGGTGAGCACGAAGTAGTCGGCCCCAGCGTTGCTGCCGTTCATGAGCACGCCGGCGAGGGCTATCGGCATCACGAACAGGTTCATCAGGAACATGTAGGCGGGGAAGCGCCAGGAGGCGGTGTTCAGGTGCGACTCGTGCGCGTTTTCCAGCACCATGATCTGGAACTGGCGCGGCAGGAGCATGACCGCCCCCATGGAGAGGGTGAGGATGCTGAACATGGAGGCGTAGGAGTTGTCGCCGCGCTCGCCCAGGGTGGTGAGCCGCGCCAGGAGCTGCGGGTCCTTCTGCTGCACGCGCTGGAAGATGTCGCCCATGCCGTTGAAGGCGAAGTAGCTGATGCAGACGCCGACGGTGAGCATCGCCATGAGCTTCACCACCGACTCCAGCGCGATGGCGGCGACGAGGCCGTCGTGGCGCTCGGTGGATATCAGGTGCCTCGCCCCGAAGATGACGCTGAACAGGGCCAGAAAGAGCGCGGTGAAGAGGCCGGGGTGGGGGGAGGGGATGTAGACCCGCTCCATGAAGCCGACGTGGAAGTCGTGGTAGCCGGTGATGATGGTGAAGGAGGTGGAGACCGCCTTCAGCTGCAGGGCGATGTAGGGCATCACCCCCATCAGGGTGATCACGGTGATGATCCCCCCGAGCCACTGGGACGAACCGTAGCGGGAGCTGATGAAGTCGGCGATGGAGGTGATGTTGTTTTCCTTGGAGATCCTGACCATCTTCTTGAGCAGGAACCACCAGCTGAAGGCGGTGAGGGTCGGGCCGAGGTAGACCGGGAGGAAGTCGATGCCGGTGGTGGCCGCCTTCCCCACCGAGCCGTAGAAGGTCCAGGAGGTGGCGTAGACGGCGATGGAGAGGGCGTAGACCCAGGCGTTGGCGGTGATGCTGCGGCCCGCCTTCTGGCGCTGGTCGGCGTAGTAGGCGACCAGGAACAAAAAGGCTATGTAGAGCAGCGCGGTGCCCCAGACCCAGTTGACATCCAGCATCACATGTGCCCCCTGGTGTCGCTATCCTTGCGTGCCGCCCGGCTGAACAGGTAGACGATGAAGATGGAGAAGCTCCAGCCGGTCAACAGGTACAGGTAGAGCAGCGGGATCCCGAAGGGGAGGGTCGTCTTGTTGAAGATGCTGATGAAGGGATAGTTCATCATCACCATGCCGAGGACGAAACAGATCACCCAGGTGTCCTTCAGCTTGAGCCGGTGCAGCACCAGTTGCCTTAACGTGGTCTTCATGCCGATAACCCCATGGCGGCCATTACCAGGTCCGCCTCGTCCCAGACGGGGAGGGTGCTGTCCAGGAGCAGGCTCTCGCCCGGCTCGGGGAACTCGAATTCCACCCGCTGCCGCTGGTACTGCTCCCACCGCGCATCGGAGACCTCGGCGGGGTCGTGCCGGCGCCGATCGAGGCGCTCGTGGGCGACCTGTTCCGGGCAGCGCGTATGGGCGATGAGAAACGGAGCGTCCAGCCGCGCGGCCAGTTGCCGGAACCGCTCGCGGTCGGAGCGCCGCTTGAAGGTCGCGTCCACCACGATGCCCCTGCCGAGAGCGAGCGCGCGCTCCGCCTCGGCGAGGAGGGCGGCGTAGGTGGCCCGGTCCATCTCGTCGTTGTAGATACCGTCCCGGCCGTGAGCGCCCGCGGCGCCACCGGCGGCGGGGACGCCGGCGAGAGCCTTGCGCACAAGGTCGGAGCGGGTGATTTCGAGGCCGAGCTCGCGGCTGAGCTCGCCGGCGAGGCTGCTCTTGCCGCTGCCGCTTAGCCCGCAGGTGAGGATGAGCGTCGGGACGAGGCGCCCCCGAAGCGCATAGCCGCGGGTCAGGCGGAAGTAGCGCCGGGCGCTGGCCTCGACACCGGCGCGCTGTTCGGGGCTCAGCCCGGGCTGGGCCAGGCGCAGGCTGGTCACCTTGCCGCGCACGAAGGCGCGCTGCGCCTTGTAGAAGTCGAGCAGGGGCGACATGCCGGCATCCCCGCTCGCCTCGCGGTAGGCGGCCAGCAGCACCCGGGCCAGGTCGGGGCGCCCGGCGTACTCAAGGTCCATGAGCAGGAAGGCGAGGTCGGCGGCGGTGTCGATGTAGCGGAACTTCTCGCTGAACTCGATGCAGTCGAAGATGCAGACCGGTTCGGTCAGGCAGATGTTGCCGGAATGGAGGTCGCCGTCGCAGTCCCTGATGAAGCCGCCGGCGACACGCTCGCGAAACAGGGGTTCATTCTCGGCCAGGAAGGAGGTCGCCCATTGGCGGATTTCCGCCAGTTCGCCGGCCCGCAACGTGCTCCCCACGAAGGGGGCGCTCTGGCGGAAGTTCTGTTCCCAGTTCTGGCCGATCATCTCGGGCGCGGCGCAGGCGTCGATGTGCGGGCCGCGCTCGGCGCCGGCATGGAAGGCGGCCACCGCCGCCGCGATGCGTGCCATGTCGGCGGGGAAGACCGCGCCTTCGCTGAGGAGCCGGTCCAGCATGCGCTCCTCGGGGAGACGTCGCATCTTGACGGCGTAGTCGATGACCGCGCCGTCGCCGGCGAAGGCGGCGCCCCGCTCCGTCTCGCGCAACTCCACGACGCCGAGGTAGACCTCGGGGCACAGGCGCCGGTTCAGGCGCACCTCCTCGCCGCAGTAGAAGCGGCGCCGCTCCAGCGTGGTGAAGTCCAAAAAGCCGTAGTCGACGGCCTTTTTCACCTTGTATACGAAGTGGTCGGTGATGAAGATGAAGGAGACGTGGGTCTCGACCAGGCGCACCTCTCCCGTCGGCTCGGGGTAGGCCGCTGCTTCAAGTAGCGATTTTATAAGCTTTTGATCCATCGTTTTGCCGGTAAACTGATGATTTCACTTGAGAATACTACCATACCACATTAGAGCCGCAACAGCCTAAAATGCATCTAAATGTTGTTTGACGCTGGTACCTATTTATGCTAGCTTTCATGTAGTTAACCGCGCCACCCCGGATACTGTATCCCACCGGGGTGCCGCGTTTTTTAGATTTTGCCCGAAATCTACCGAACCCACAGGTAACCCATGACCAAGAAGTGTCTAGCGCTCCTTTTCCTGCCCCTGCTGATCAACGCCTGCGCCACCACCGAACAAGCTTCGGAAATGCCGCCGCTTGCCGAGCTCGGCGCCATCACCGCGCCCACCCCTCCCCCCGGTGCGGGAAGGAACCTGTCGCTCTTCGCGGAAGCCAGGATGCGGGCGTCCGAAGGTGACCAGGAGGGGGCCCTGTCCCTGCTGCGCCAGGCGATCGCCGCCGATCCCTCCTCCGCATTCCTGCACAACGCGGCCGCGCAGATCTACCTGCAGCAGAACCGTCCCGAGGATGCCCTCGCCGAGTGCCAGGCCGCCATCGCCATCGACCCGAAGTCGCTGCAGGCCGAGCAGTTGTGCGGCAACATCCTGATGACCCTGCAGCGCGAGAAGGAGGCGGTCCAGCACTACAAGAGGGTGATCGAGCTCGATCCGACCAAGGAAGAGGTGTACCTGCACATCGCCATCTTCTACCTGAAGAGCTTCGAGTACGAGCAGGCGGTGGACACGCTGAAGGCGCTGGTGAAGGCTTCGCCGGAGTCCCCCCTGGGCTACTACTACCTCGCCAAGACCTACGAGCAGATGCGGCTCCCCAAAGAGGCGCTCACCTACTACAAGAAGGCGGTCGATCTCAAACCCGATTTCGAACAGGCGCTGATCGAGATGGGGATCTCCCAGGAGACCCAGGGGCTGATTCCGGACGCCATCGACAGCTACAAGGATCTCCTGGAGATAAACCCCAACAACGCCAACGTCATCCAGCACCTGGCCCAGCTCTTCATCCAGCAGAAGCGGCTGGAGGAGGCCCTCGCCCTGCTGCAGCAAAAGGGCGGCAAGTCGCTTGAGACCTCGCGCAAGATCGGCTTGCTGCTGCTCGAGCTCGAGCGCTACGACGAGGCGATCAAGGCCTTCCAGGACATCCTCGCCGTCGAGCCCGACGCGCAGCAGGTGCGCTTTTACCTCGCCTCCGCCTACGAGGAGAAGGAGGACGTGGACCAGGCCATCGCCGAGTTCAAGAAGATCAACCGGGATTCGCCGTACTACCTGGATGCCCTGGGGCACCTGGCCTACCTGTACAAGGAGAAGGGGCAGCCGGAGAAGGGGATCGCCCTGCTGCTGCAGGAGATCGCGCAGCAACCCTCCCGCATCGAGACCTACCTGCACCTGGCCGGCTTCTACGAGTCGATGGAGCAGTACCAGCGCGGTATCGACACCCTGAAATCCATGGACCTCAAGCTGCAGTCCGACCCGCGCGTCCTGTTCCGGCTGGGCATCCTCTACGACAAGATGGGGCAGAAGGAGCTCTCGGTCAGCATGATGAAGAAGGTGCTGGAAGCGACCCCGGACGACCCCCAGGCGCTCAACTACCTGGGCTACACCTACGCCGAGATGGGGGAGAACCTGGAGGAGGCGCTCACCTACCTGAAGAAGGCCGTGAGCTTGAGGCCCGACGACGGCTTCATCCTGGACAGCCTCGGGTGGACCTACTTCAAGCTCAAGCGCTACAACGACGCGATCGCGCAACTGGAGCGGGCCGCCGAGCTTTCCGACGGCGACGCCACCGTGGTGGGGCACCTGGCCGACGTCTACTGCGCCATCCGGGCCTACAAGAAGGCGCTGCCGCTCTACAAGAAGCTGCAGAAGATGGAGCCCGAGCAGAGCGCCGAGCTCGCCGAGAAGATCAAGCACTGCCGCCAGGAAGCCGGTGAGAAATGATCCTGGCCCGGATTCTCTGCCTCCTGCTCCTCCTGATCTGCGCCGCCTGCGGGCAGGATGCGCCCTGGAATAAGGTGCAGGCGCAGGATGGGAAGGGGGGCTCGCAATTCGTCACCGGCAGCATCGGCGAGCCCTCGAACCTGATCCCCATCCTCGCCTCGGACAGCTCCTCCAGCGACATTTCGGGACTGGTCTACAACGGTCTGGTGCGCTACGACAAGAACCTGAAGCTGGAGGGGGACCTGGCGGAGTCGTGGGAGGTTTCCGCCAACGGGCTCGAGATCACCTTCCACCTGCGTCGCGGGGTGAAGTGGCACGACGGCCACGACTTCACCTCGCGCGACGTGCTCTACACCTACCGCGTCACCGTCGATCCCAAGACCCCGACCGCCTACGCCGAGGATTTCAAGCAGGTGCAAAGCGCCCAGGCCCCGGACCTGTACACCTTCCGGGTCACCTACGCGAAACCCTTCGCCCCCGCGCTCGCCTCCTGGGGGATGCCGATCCTGCCGGCGCACCTCTTGGAGGGGAAGGACATCACCAAGAGCCCGCTGTCGCGCAACCCGGTCGGCACCGGCCCCTACATCTTCAAGGAGTGGGTCCCCGGGCAGAGGCTCGCGCTGGAGGCGAACCCGAACTATTGGGAGGGGGCGCCGCGCCTGGCCCGCTACGTCTACCGCATCATCCCCGACAACTCGACCATGTACATGGAGCTCAAGGCGGGCGGTGTCGACATGATGGGGCTCTCCCCGGTGCAGTACCAGCGCCAGACCACCACCAAGGAATTCCTGGCACGCTTCAACAAGTACCGCTACCCGGCCTCGGCCTACACCTACCTCGGCTACAACCTGCGCCTGCCCATGTTCCAGGACGTCAGGGTGCGCCGGGCCATCACCTGCGCCATCAACAAGGAAGAGATCATCCAGGGCGTGCTTCTGGGGATGGGGCAGATCGCCCACGGCCCCTACAAGCCCGGCACCTGGGCCTACAAGTCCAAGGTCGAAAGCGATCCCGGCTATGACCCGGCGCGCGCCCAGGCGCTTCTGCGGGAGGCGGGCTACCGGATGGGGGGTAACGGCATCCTCGAGAAGAACGGCAAGCCGCTCAGCTTCACCATCATGACCAACCAGGGGAACGACCAGCGCCTGAAATGCGCCCAGATCATCCAGATGCGCCTGAAGACGGTGGGCATCGACGTGAAGATCCGGGTGATGGAGTGGGCCTCCTTCCTCACCAACTTCATCGACAAGGGGAAGTTCGACGCGGTGCTCATGGGATGGACCATCTCCCAGGATCCCGACCTATACGACGTCTGGCACTCCTCGAAGACCGGGCCCAAGGAGCTGAACTTCATCCACTACCTGAACCCGGAACTGGACCGGCTCATCGTGGAGGGGCGCGGCACCTTCGACATGGCCAAACGGCGCGACTGCTACTACCAGATCCAGGAGATCCTGGCCAAGGACCAGCCCTACACCTTCCTCTACGTGCCCGACGCGCTGCCGGTGGTCACCTCGAGGATCAAGGGGATCGAGCCGGCACCCGCGGGGATCATGCACAACTTCATCAAGTGGTACGTGGAGTAGGGGTGAGAGGGCGGAGGGGACAAACCGCAGCTGTTAAGCAGGTACTGAAAGCACGGCAACTACTGCAGCTATTACTTCAGAGAACTATGGCCAACTACTTGATCAAAAGGATACTCATGCTGGTCCCGCTGCTCCTAGGGATCACGCTGATCACCTTCACGGTGATCCATCTCGCGCCGGGGGAACCGGTGGAGATGCAGACCGCCATGAGTCCCAAGGCTTCGGCCGCGTCGCGCGCCCGTCTGCGCGAGTTCTACGGGCTGGACAAGCCGCTGCACGTGCAGTACGGCATGTGGCTCTCCAACCTCTCGCGCCTGGACTTCGGCCGTTCCTTCGCACCGGACAACCGCCCGGTCCTGGACAAGATCAAGGAACGGATCCCGATCACCATCTCGCTCAACGTGATCGCCCTGATCCTCGAGTTCGGCCTGGCGCTCCCCATCGGCATCATGGCGGCCGTGCACCGGGACACGCTCCTGGACCGGGCCATCTCGGTGTTCGTATTCGTTGGTTTCGCGGTGCCGACGTTCTGGCTTGCGCTTTTGTGCATGTACCTCTTCGGCGTCAAGCTCGGCTGGCTCCCCATCTCGGGGATCCATTCGCTCGGCAGCGACCAGTGGTCTTTCTGGTGGCGCAGCCTCGACCTCGCCCGGCACCTGGTGCTCCCCATAGCCATCGCCACCTTCGGCAGCTTGGCCGGCCTGTCGCGCTACATGCGCTCGACCATGATCGAGGTGCTGTCGCAGGACTACATCACCACGGCCCGGGCCAAGGGGGTGCGGGAGCGGGTGATCATCTACCGGCATGCCTTGAAGAACGCGCTCCTTCCCGTGATCACGCTGCTCGGCTTCTCGCTCCCCGCCCTGATCGGCGGCAGCGTCATCTTCGAGACCATCTTCTCGATCCCGGGGATGGGGCAGCTTTTCTACCAGGGGGTGATGGCACGCGACTACCCGCTGGTGATGGGCATCCTGGTGATCGGCGCCTGCCTGACCCTGATCGGCAACCTCCTGGCCGACCTCTGCTACGCCCTGGCGGATCCACGCATCAGGCACGGGAGGGGATGATGCGGCCGATCGAAACGAAGATCAAGCGTGACAACAGCCGGTATGCCGGCGCTGCGGGGGGGCCATGCGTGACCAGGTGAGTAGCCCCTACCGTGAGTTCTGGCAGCGTTTCGCCAGCAACCGCTTCGCGACGGCGGGGCTGGTCGTGATCGTTGCCCTGTTCCTGCTGTCCATGGCCGCGGCCCTCGTGACCCCGTACAGCCCGGACACCATCGATGCCTGGCACGTGCTCCTCCCCCCCTCCGCCAGCCACTGGTTCGGCACGGACGAACTCGGGCGCGACGTCTTCACCCGCGTCGTCTACGGGGCCCGGGTGTCCCTCAAGGTGGGGTTCGTCGCCGTCGGCATCGCGGTGGTCGTCGGGACCGTGATCGGGCTCTTCGCCGGCTTTTACGGCGGCTGGGTCGATTCGGTGCTGATGCGGGTGGTCGACATCATGCTCTGCTTCCCGACCTTCTTCCTGATCCTCGCCGTGATCGCGATGCTGGAGCCTTCCATCTGGTACATCATGGTGATCATCGGCCTCACCGGCTGGATGGGGGTGGCGCGACTGGTGCGTGCCGAGGTGCTCTCGCTGAAGAGCCGGGACTTCATCCTGGCCGCGCGGGTGCTGGGGGCGTCGGATCTGCGCATCATCTTCCGGCACATCCTGCCCAACGCACTTTCTCCGGTGCTCGTTTCTGCCACGCTGGGGGTGGCGGGAGCGATTCTGACCGAGTCGGCGCTTTCCTTCCTGGGCATAGGCGTGCAGCCGCCGACGCCGAGCTGGGGCAACATCCTCACCTCCGGCAAGGACTACATCGAGTTCGCCTGGTGGCTCTCGCTGTTCCCGGGCGTGGCCATCCTTGTCACCGTGCTGTCCTACAACCTGGTGGGTGAGGGGATCCGGGACGCGCTCGACCCGAGAAGGCAAGGCTAAAAGCTATGTTCTACGTTCCAGGTTCTACGTTGTCGGAACCATGGACTTTGCTTGTTGATGCGGGGAAAGAACTAAGGGCGCCGGCGTGAGAGTCGTTAACGTAGAACATAGAACATAGAACGTAGAAAGTTTTTTAAGAGGATTCCATGGCTGAACTTTGCGATGAGGCATTCGACGTATTGAAGGTTGACAAAAGGGATTTCGTGCCGACGACCCTCGAGGACGAGGTGCGGGTGGACAAGCTGGTGAGCGACCTGCTGCATCGCTTCTACGAGGAGATACAGCTGACCGGCATGTCGCCGGAACAGGCGACCGCTCTCGCGGGGGCGGCGGACTACTTCACCCGGGATTTCGTGGTCTCGATCAAGGCGCGCAGCATCTTCGACGAGCGCCCGGGGATCGTGCGCCAGTTCGCCGGCAACTGGTACATCGTCAACACCATGGAGCCGCTGGCCTCGGAGATCGATGGGTACCTGGCGGGAATCCGCGAGTTCTACCGCTTCCTCTACGGCCACCGGCTCATCTCGCTCAAGTTCCTCCAGGCCATCGAGGCGGAATGCGCGGACCTGGATTACTACGCGGGGCGCATCGAGTCCTTCTGGGATATCGTGGGGGACGGGTACAACGCCTGGGAGCGGGAGTGCACGCTTAAGGACTAGAACGGCAGAAACCGTTCTACGTTCTACGTTTTTTGGGCGGGGCGTGGCGACGGGGTGGCATCTCGGTGACCGGGAGTGGCGGTGCCAGTAGGTGCCGCTTGGGGTGGGCGAATATTATTCGCCCCTACAGGTGCCTTTCGTTCCCCCTTTTTGGTGGGATCCCTCCGGAATGCTGACGTGGTCCCTTCCCTCACCCCTCAATTCCCTCCTGCAAGTGGAGGGGATGCACCAGGCAACCTCCCCTCTGTAGGGGCGAATAATCATTCGCCCTGCGCTGCCCGGCCCATGCACCGCACTCACTCGCAACACCATCGTACGCGCCGCGGCGCCGCACATGGACCTCGCCGCAGTCGCCGCCTTTACACAGGAGCCTAACCGCTTGAAAGACCTCGTCGCCATCGTCCGTAACCAACATCTCTTCGCTCCCGGCGAGACCGTGGTGGTCGCGGTCTCCGGGGGGGCGGACTCGGTGGCTCTGCTGGATATCCTTTTCCGGCTCGAGGACGAACGCCTGAACCTGGTGGTCGCGCACCTAAACCACTGCCTGCGCGGCACCGAGTCCGACGACGACGAAAAATTCGTCTCGGACCTCGCCACCCGCCGTCATCTCCCCTTCGTCGCCATCCGCGTCGATGTCGCCTCTTTCGCCGCCGCCGAAGGGTTCTCCCTGGAGGACGCCGGGCGACAGGCGCGCTACGCCTTTTTCCACGAGGTCGCCAGGCGGCGCGGTGCTTCCAGTATCGCGGTGGCGCACCATCTCGACGACCAGGCGGAGACGGTCCTGATCCGCCTGCTGCGCGGGGCCGGTGGCACCGGCCTGAGCGCGATGACGGCTGCTGGCGACAGCCTGGTCAAGCGACCGCTCTTGAAGGTGAGCCGTGCCGAGCTGGAGCTTTACTTGAACAGCCGCAACCTAACCTGGCGCACCGATTCGACTAACTCCGACACGACCATCCTGCGCAACAGCATCCGGCACGAACTGATCCCCACCCTCAGGAAGTACAACCCGAAGATCAGTGAACGGCTTGCCGCCACCGCCGAGATCCTCGCCGCGGACGAGGAACTGCTGGAACACCTGACCTCCACCGCCTTCGACCGGTTGGCCTCGCTGGATGGGGAGACGGTGGCGTTCGGTGTCGAGGCCCTGCTCAAGGAACACCGGGGACTGCGCCTGCGGCTCTATCGCCATGGACTGCAGGAACTGCGCGGGGACCTGATGCGCATCGCGCTCACCCACCTCGAGGCCATCGACCGCCTGGCCAGTTCCGACCGCCCCAACGCGCGTCTGAAATTGCCGGGGTCACTCCGCGTGGAACGCTGCTACGGCCGGCTCAGCTTCACCTGCGCCGCGCCGCAGACCGCGCAACGCTGGGAGCAGGTGGTGCCGGGGGAGGGGAGTTACGCCCTGGAAAACGGGATGACCCTCGCGGTGCGGCGGGTGGAACGTCCCCAGGACCTGGCCACGGGGGCCAAAGACGTCGCGTACCTCTCGGCGGACACGGCGCCGTTTCCCTGGATCGTGCGCCCCTTCTCCCTCGGCGACCGCTTCACGCCGCTCGGCATGACGGGCTCTCAGAAGGTGAAGGAGCTTTTTATCAACGAAAAGCTGCCACTTCATGAGCGCGGCCGCGTGCCGCTCGTTTTCAGCGAGGGGGAGATCATCTGGGTGGCCGGGGTGAGAGTGGGGGAGAAGGGACGGGTAACTTCCGCGACTGGCGCGGTTTTACGGGTGGAAATTCTTGATATTACACCTTAAAGCTCTTGTCAACCTGCACCCTTTATGGTAATCCTTTTTACTCATTTGAACGCTTTTTTCTTCGTTCTCATAAGGAAGCCCGCAATGGCGACCGTTCAACCAAGCAGCACGCTGTCTGTGTCATGACAAAATCATTGCAGATTGAGTGTTTGCAGCATACCGATTGATCGGGAGGAAACTTGAATCAATTCTATAAGAACCTGGCGCTCTGGCTTGTTATCAGCTTGATGATGATCCTGTTGTTCAACCTGTTCAACAAGCCCAAGCCGACCCAGGAAAAACTGGACTACAGCGACTTCATCGAGGCGGTGGAAACCGGCAAGGTGAAGAACGTGAACCGCCCGGTGGCCTCGGTGATCATCCAGGGCGACGAGATCATCGGCAAGTTCGCCGACGGCAAGGAGTTCAGGACCTTCAAGCCGGCCGACGCCAACCTGACCGACAAGCTGATCGAGAAGAAGATCGCGATTTCCGCCCGCCCGCAGGAGGAGCACTTCTCCTGGTTCTCGCTGCTGGTCTCCTGGTTCCCCATCATCTTCCTGGTCGCCGTCTGGATCTTCTTCATGCGCCAGATGCAGGGTGGCGGCGGCAAGGCGATGGCCTTCGGCAAGAGCCGCGCGAAGCTGTTGACCGAGGCGCAGGGGCGCATCACCTTCGAGGACGTGGCCGGCATCGAGGAGGCCAAGGACGAACTGGAGGAGATCATCTCCTTCCTGAAGGACCCCAAGAAATTCACCAAGCTGGGCGGCCGCATCCCGAAAGGGGTCCTGCTCATGGGCCCTCCGGGCACCGGTAAGACCCTCCTGGCCCGCGCCATCGCGGGCGAGGCCGGGGTTCCCTTCTTCTCCATCTCCGGCTCGGACTTCGTCGAGATGTTCGTCGGCGTGGGCGCCTCCCGCGTCCGTGACCTCTTCGTGCAGGGCAAGAAGAGCGCGCCGTGCATCATCTTCATCGACGAGATCGACGCCGTCGGCCGTCACCGCGGCGCAGGCCTTGGCGGCGGTCACGACGAGCGCGAGCAGACCCTGAACCAGCTCCTGGTCGAGATGGACGGCTTCGAGTCCAACGAGGGGGTCATCCTGATCGCGGCGACCAACCGTCCCGACGTCCTCGACCCGGCGCTGCTCCGCCCGGGCCGCTTCGACCGCCAGGTCGTGGTGCCCCGCCCGGACGTGAAGGGGCGCGAGATGATCCTCAAGGTGCACACCAAGAAGACCCCGCTCGCCCCGGACGTCGATCTCGGCGTCGTGGCCCGCGGCACGCCGGGCTTCTCCGGCGCGGACCTCTCCAACGTGGTCAACGAGGCGGCACTCCTCGCCGCCCGCAAGGAAAAGAGCATGGTCGAGATGATCGACTTCGACGACGCCAAGGACAAGGTCCTCATGGGTGTCGAGCGCCGCTCCATGGTCATCTCCGACGAAGAGAAGAAGAACACCGCGTACCACGAGGCGGGGCACACCCTGGTCGCCAAGCTGATCCCGGGTGCGGACCCGGTGCACAAGGTCTCCATCATCCCGCGCGGTCGCGCCCTCGGCGTCACCATGCAGCTTCCGATCGAGGACAAGCACAGCTACTCCCGCGAGTCGCTTCTGGACCGCATCGCGGTCCTTTTGGGCGGCCGCGTCGCCGAAGAGATCATCTTCAACTCGATGACGACCGGCGCCGGCAACGACATCGAGCGCGCCACCGACATCGCCCGCAAGATGGTCTGCGAGTGGGGCATGAGCGAGAAGCTGGGTCCGGTCTCCTTCGGCAAGAAGGACGAGCAGATCTTCCTCGGGCGCGACATGGCTCACCAGAAGAACTACTCCGAGGCGACCGCCATCGAGATCGACCACGAGATCAGGCTCATCGTCGAGCAGAACTACGCCCGCGTGCAGGAACTGTTGAAGGGGAACCTCGAGTCCCTGCACCGCATCTCCCACGCGCTGATCGAGAAGGAAAACCTGACCGGCGAGGAGGTCGATCGCATCATCGCCGGCAAAGAACTCTCTTCCGAACCTGTCGCAGCCGACTGATGATCAAGGCACCGACGTGGGAACTTTCCCGCCGCACCCTGTCCCTGGAGCGTCCGCAGATCATGGGTATCCTGAACGTGACGCCGGACTCCTTCTCGGACGGGGGGCGCTTCTTCTCTCTCGAGGCCGCCGTGGAGCGCGCCCGCGAGTTGGAGCGTGAGGGTGCCGACATCATCGATATCGGGGGCGAAAGCACCCGACCCAACGCTCCCGCCGTCACCCTGCAGGAGGAACTGGGCCGGGTGCTTCCCGTTATAGAGGCGCTCAAGGGGGAGATCTCCGTCCCCATCTCCATCGATACCTACAAGGCCGGGGTGGCCCGCGCCGCCTGCGCCGCCGGGGCCGAGATCGTCAACGACGTCACCGGGCTCATGTTCGACCCGGAGATGGCCGCCGTGGTCGCCGAGGCCGATGCCGGGCTCGTCGTGATGCACACCCGCGGCATGCCCGACTCCATGCAGAAGGACACCGGCTACGGCGACCTGATCGCCGACGTGAAGAGCTACCTGGCCGGCTCCATCAACCTCGCGAAGAAGGCCGGGCTGCCCGAGGCGCGGATAGCGATCGACCCGGGGCTCGGCTTTGGCAAGAGCGTGCAGGGGAACCTGGAACTGATCAAGCGGCTGGAAGAGTTCCTGCCGCTGGGACGACCCATACTGGTAGGACCTTCCCGGAAGTCCTTCATCGGCGCCATCACCGGCAGGGACGGGGGGGGAAGGATATTCGGCACCGCCGCAGCGGTCGCAATGTCGATCGTGCACGGGGCCACCATAGTACGGGTGCACGACGTGGCAGCCATGAGGGACGTCGCCGTGATGACGCGGGCGCTCATGTAGGCCGGCCCGAAAACCGGAAGCGCAGCTTCCCGACCGGTGCGGATGAACTCATTCCTGCAAAACATAGGCATCCTGCGGGACCTCGTGGACCTGTCGCTCGCGATACTGATCGTCTCCAGGCTGGCGCGGCTTCTCAAGGGAGTGCTCGCGCTGCGCATCCTCGCCATCCTCTCGGGTCTCGTCGCCCTGCACCTCCTGGCGCGTTTCTTCTCGCTGCAGACCGTCCGGCTCATCGTCGACCTCATCCTGGCCTCCTCGGTGGTCGGGTTGGCGGTCATCTTCCAGACCGATATCCGCAGGGCCTTCGCCACGCTGGCGAGAAGCCGCACCGAGAAGGACGTCGAGATGTCCGACGTCATCGACGAACTGGTGTTCGCGGTGGCGGGGCTGGCCCAGAAGAAGATCGGGGCCCTGATCGTGATCGAACGCGCCATCTCCGTGGACAGCTACCTGGCGGTCGGCACCGACATCGACGCCAAGGTGACCAGCGAGCTGATCTCCTCGATCTTCCTGCCGTACTCGCCCATCCACGACGGCGCCGTGATCATCCAGCACGGCAAACTGACCAAGGCCGGGTGTTTCCTGCCGCTCACCCAGAACCTCGAGGTGAGCAAGAGCCTGGGGACCCGTCATCGCGCGGCCATCGGCCTCACCGAACTGGTCGATGCCGTGGTCGTGGTCGTTTCCGAGGAGACCGGCACCGCCTCGGTCATCGTTGGGGGCAAGAAGACCGATGTCATCGACATGCCCTCGCTGGGCAAGACCTTGAGAAGGCTGGTGGAACCGAGGTGGCTTAAATGACGGCGCACGTCAAGGGACACGAATGGCTCAAGGGAGTGAAGTTCCTCTCGGTGCTCCTGGCCGTGTTGATCTGGCTCAGCGTGATCCTGGAACGCCCGGGGGAGATGCTGCTCGTGCTGCCGGTCAACCTGCACCGGATGCCGGCAGGGCTGAAGCTCGACGGTGGGGCGCCCGCCGAGGTCGAGGTGGTGGTGTCGGGGCCGCGCATTTTGCTGTTCCTGCTTCCCTTCCGCCAGACCCGTTGCGACATTGACCTGGCCGGCGCGCAACCGGGGCTGCAGCAGGTATCGATGAAAGAGGCGGAGTTCAACCTCGATCCGGAGATCAAGGTGATGCACGTCGCGCCCGCCACGGCGAGCTTTACCTTGGCGACGAAGAACAAGTACTAAAATGCTTCTCCACCCGGCTCCCTCTCCCAGAGGGAGAGGGGATGCTGAGTAGCCGCAAATAAATCAACTAGAGGTGAACAGATGAAGAAGCTTTTCGGTACCGACGGGGTCCGTGGTGTGGCCAACGTCTACCCGATGACGGCGGAAATGGCCATGCAGATCGGCCGCGCCGCCGCCTACATATTCAAGAACGGCAAGAAGCGCCACCGCATCGTGATCGGCAAGGACACCCGCCTTTCCGGCTACATGCTGGAGAGCGCCCTCATGGCCGGCATCTGCTCCATGGGGGTGGACGTGCTCCTGGTCGGCCCGCTGCCGACCCCGGGCATCGCCAACATCACCTCCTCGATGCGCGCCGACGCCGGTGTGGTTATCTCGGCCTCGCACAACCCCTTCGAAGACAACGGCATCAAGTTCTTCTCCCGCGACGGCTTCAAGCTCCCGGACGAGACCGAGCTGATGATCGAGGAACTGATCTTCTCCAAGCGCATCGATTCCCTGCGCCCGACGGCGAAGGAGGTGGGCAAGGCCTACCGCATCGACGATGCCCAGGGACGTTTCGTCGTCTTTTTGAAGAGTACCTTCCCAAAGGACCTCGACCTGTCCGGCCTTAAGATCGTGCTCGACTGCGCCAACGGCGCCGCCTACAAGGTGGCCCCCGCCGTCTTCGAGGAACTGGGTGCGGAGGTGATCTCCTTAGGCGTCAAGCCCAACGGCACCAACATCAACGCCGACTGCGGCTCGCTGCATCCGGAGGTGATGAGCGAGGCGGTGAAGCAGCACGGCGCCGACCTGGGCATCGCGCTCGACGGTGACGCCGACCGGGTCATCTTCGTGGACGAGTACGGCAACGTGGTCGACGGCGACAAGATCATGGCCATCTGTGCCACCGACATGCTGAAAATGGGGACCCTGAAGCACAACACCCTGGTGGCCACCGTGATGAGCAACATGGGCCTCGACATCGCCATGAAGCGCGCCGGCGGCGAGGTGATCAAGACCGCCGTGGGCGACCGCTACGTGGTCGAGGAGATGCTCAAGGGGGGCTACAACCTGGGCGGCGAGCAGTCCGGGCACATGATCTTCCTGGACCACAACACTACCGGGGACGGCATCCTTTCCGCGCTGCAGGTGCTCGCCATCATGCAGCGGCGCCAGAAGCGTCTCTCCGAACTCGCCCTGGTCATGCACTCCCTGCCGCAGGTCTTGGTGAACGTGCGCCTGTCCCAGAAGACCGACGTGATGCAGGTCCCGGAGATCGCCAAGGTGATCAACGACGTCGAGGAGAAGCTCAAAGGGGAGGGGAGGGTACTGATCCGCTGGTCCGGCACCGAGCCGCTCCTGCGTATCATGCTGGAAGGCAACGACGAGACGACTATCCGCAGCTGGGCCGACGAGATCGCGCAGACCGCGTCCGCAGCCCTGGGAGGTGAGAACCGTGGCTAGACTGGGTGTCAATATCGATCATGTGGCGACCCTGCGCAACGCGCGCGGTGGTGTGGAGCCGGATCCGGTGGCGGCCGCCGCCATCGCGGAACTGGCCGGCGCGGACCAGATCACCATCCACCTGCGCGAGGACAGAAGGCACATCCAGGATCGCGACCTGAAGATCCTGCGCCAGACCGTGAAGACCAGGCTGAACCTGGAGATGGCGGCTACCGACGAGATGATCGCCATCGCGCTCAAGGTCAAGCCGGAATGCTGCACCCTCGTCCCCGAGAAAAGGGCGGAGCTTACCACCGAGGGTGGCCTCGACGTCAGGATCCACCAGGAAGCGCTCAAGGTGGCCATCGAGAAACTGCAGGCGGGTGGCATCATCGTCAGCCTGTTCATCGATCCGGACCCGGACCAGATCAAGGTGGCCAACAAGATCGGCGCCGATTACATCGAGATCCATACCGGTTCCTTTGCCGACGCCCCTACCTGGAAGGAAGAGAATCTGGAGCTGATCAAGCTCGAGAACGCGGTCAAGCTGGCCCGAAAGCTGGAACTGGGGGTCAATGCAGGGCATGGCCTCAACTACACCAACGTGAAGAAGGTGGCGGCCATCGGCGGCATCGAGGAGTTCAACATCGGTCACTCCATCATGTCCCGCGCCATCCTGGTCGGCCTGGACCGCGCCGTGCGCGACATGTCCGAACTGGTGCGCTACGCATAAAGAAAAGGACCAAAAGAAAAGGGGACAGGCACCTGCGGAGCCAGTCCCCAAAACAGCAAAGGAGATGGAAATGGCGAGAGCTACAGCAAGTCACATATTGGTGGCAACCGAGGCGGAATGCGTCGCACTGAAGAGCCAGATCGAGGCAGGAGCCGATTTCAGCGAGGTGGCGCGCGCCAATTCCCTCTGCCCTTCCGGCAACCAGGGGGGACGCCTGGGCGAGTTCGGTCCCGGCCAGATGGTCCCGGCGTTCGACCAGGTCGTCTTCAGCGGCGAAGTAGGCAAGGTGCTTGGCCCGGTGCAGACCCAGTTCGGGTACCACCTGATCCTGATCACCAGCCGTACCGCATAGGCGAGTTTTCCCCGAAGGGGCTGGTTCTCCTGTAGGGGCGAATAATCATTCGCCCCAACCCCAGCCGGAATACGCAGTGCCGCCGGTCTTAGTGAAAAGTGGGCGTCGACGGGCGAATAATTATTAGCCCCTACAGTTCGGAGGTAATTCGATGGCGGACAGCAACGAGAAGCAATCCCTGGTGAGCCTCATCTTCAGCGCACCGTTCCTGCTCGGGTTGGTGGGTGTCGGGTGCATGGTCTACGGTGTGGCTCAAGGGTTCCGGGTGATGCAATTCTTCTTCGGCGTCTGCATCGTGCTGGGCAGCGTCGGGTTGCACTTCATCCGCAAGAAGGACTGGGACGCGCATTGGGCCGAGATGGACCAGGCCCGGCAGGCCCACGAGAAGCGGATGGCTGAAGAGGCGGAAAAGAAGAAATAACAGCCGGAAGAGCAGATTGGAAATATGAAAGGCGGGGGATACCATCCCCCGCCTTTTTTAATGCCCCAAACATCACGCCAAGGCGCCAAGGCGCCGAGACGCAGAGGGATGCAGGTGGGTGTTTTACCCCAGCTTGTTGTTTTTCCTGCGCCTTGGCGGCCTGGCGTCTTTGCGTTAAAGCTTTTGGTTTTTTTGCCTGATCCGGCGTCAGTGCGCCGCGCCGGGGGGGAGGTGCTTCTGCGGTTTCTTCAGCAAGAGGAGGAGCGGGATGATGATCAGGAAGGCGATGCCGACGATGAAGAAGATCCGGTTGTAGGAGAGCATGTAGGCCTGCCGGACCACCTTGCCATAGATGATGGCGAAGGCGCCTTGTTCGGCGGCGACGGGACCCAGCCCTCGATTCAGCATGGCCCCTTTGAGCATCGCGATCTGCGACTGCGCCTGCGGGTTGTAGGGATTGACGTGGGCGACCAGGCTGGTCTGGTAGAACTGCGAGTAGCGCGCCAGCAGCGTCGCCGAGATGGCGATGCCGACGCTGCCGCCGATGTTCCTCAGCAGGCTGAAAATACCGGTCGCGTTGCCCATCTCCTCCTTGGAAATGGTGGCGAGCGTCACGGTGGTGAGTGGCACGAAGATCATGGCGAGGCCGATGCCCAGCACCACGCGCGGCCAGACGAAATCGCGGTAGGCGGCCTCCAGGGTGAAGCCCTGCATGATGTGCATGGAGTAGGCGGCGATGAGAAGCCCGATGAAGACGACTTTTCTGCCGTCGTAGCGCTGGATGATCGCCCCCACGAAGGGCATGCAGATAAGGGTGGCGACTCCGCCGGGGGCGAGCACCATGCCGGCCATGGTGGCGTTGTACCCCATGAGCGTCTGCAGAAAGAGCGGGATCAGCATGATTGAGCTGTACAGGCAGAAGCCGACGGCGAACATGACCAGGTTCCCGGCCGAGAAGGAGACGTTCTTGAACAGGCGCAGGTTGACGATCGGGTGCGGGTGGGTCAACTCGACGTAGACCAGGGCCGCCAGCGAGACGGCGGTGAGGACGGAGCAGGCGACGATGAAGCCCGAGTTGAACCAGTCGTCCTGCTGCCCCTTGTCCAGCACGATCTGCAGCGCGCCCAGGCCAACGGTCAGAAGCGCGAGCCCCCAGTAGTCGATGCTGGTCTTGGCCCGTTTTAGGTAGCTCGGATCGTAGATGAAGAAGGTCGCCATGACCACGGCGATGATGCCGATCGGGATGTTGATGTAGAAGATCCAGCGCCAGTTCATGTTGTCGGTGATCCACCCCCCGAGTGCCGGACCGATGATGGGGCCGAACATGGCGCCGACGCCGAAGATCGCCATCGCCATCCCCTGCTGGTAGGGAGGGAAGGTCTCCATCATGATCGCCTGGCTCATCGGGATCAGGGCGCCGCCGGCGGCCCCCTGGAGCACCCGGAAGAAGATGAGCAGGCCCAGCGAGGGGGCCGCGCCGCACATGAGGGAGGCGAGGGTGAAGAGGGTGATGCAGGTGATGAGGAAGCGTTTGCGTCCGAACATGCGCGCCAGCCAGCCGGTCATGGGGAGGACCACGGCGTTACTCACCAGGTAGGAGGTGAGCACCCAGGTGATCTCGTCGGTGCCGGCGTTGAGGCTTCCCTGCATGTGCGGGAGCGCCACGTTGGCGACGGAGGTGTCGACGATCTCCATGATGGCGGGAAGCATCACCGTGATGGTGATCAGCCACTTGTTGACGTTTTTTTCTTCAGCGCTCTTTTTCATCAAACCGCCAGTTGGGTTGCGCTCGCCGTCCATACCCTCGCCCTACGGGAGAGGGTGGCCGCCCTGCAACATCTTCAGATGGAAGAGGCGCCCTCACCCCGGCCCTCACCCAACGGGAGAGGGAGTGCTGTAGGGGCGAATAATCATTCGCCCAGCCGAACGTGTCCAGAGGAAAGGGACGGAATATCGCTACTGCCCGAACCCGATCACCTGCCCGAAGGTCTGCCCGGTAAGGATGGTCGGCACGACGCTCATGCCGACGCGCAGCAGATGCTCCGGGTCGCTCTTCCTGTCGATGGCGATACGCACCGGGATCCTCTGCGTCACCTTGACGTAGTTGCCGGTGGCGTTCTCCGGTGGCAGCAGCGAGAAGGCCGCCCCGGTCCCCGCCATGATGCTCTCCACCTTGCCGGTGAAGTGACGGCCGGGATAGCCGTCCACGGTGAAATCAACCTCCTGCCCCGGACGGACGTTGGTCAACTGGCTTTCCTTGTAGTTCGCGGTGATCCAGGCGTCCTCGAGGGGGACGATTGCCATGAGCGCCTGCCCGGGCTGCACGTAGTTGCCTACCTCGACCCCTTTCCTGGTCACGTAGCCGTCGCTGGGAGCCACGATGCGGGTGTAGGAGAGGTTGAGCTTGGCCGCTTCCAGGTCCCCCTGCTTCTGGGCGACCCTGGCGTCCTTGGAGCCGCTGCCGGACATGCCGATCATGGCCTTGGCGCGGTTCTCGGCCTCCTGCGCTTCCCTGACCTGGGCCTGGGCCACCTTCTGCGCGGTGCGGGCGCGGTCCAACTGTTCCCGGGGAATCACTTCCTTCGCGTAGAGCGCCTCGGCGCGCTTCAGGTCGAGGTTCGCCTGGTCCAGACGGGCGGCGGCGAGCCCGACGTTGGCGCGTGCGCTCTCCACCTCGGCGTAGTCGCCGGAGGTCTCGTTCTTGGCCATCTCCAGTGATGCCGACGCGCTCTTGAGCCGCGCCTGGTAGTCCGCCGGGTCAAGTTCGACCAGCAGGTCTCCCTTGTGCACGAACTGGTTGTCCACCACGGCGACGCGTTGCACCAGGGCGGGAATGCGGCTCGCCACGGAGTGGACATGGGCCTCGACGAAGGCGTTGTCGGTCTCTATGTGGGTCTTGCTGCGCACCCACTGGCGCACGCCGAAGAGGGTGCCCACCAGGATGAGGATCAAAAGGATGATGCCGCCGCGCTGTTTCTTGCTGAGGCCTGATTTGGTCGCCGGCGGTGTCGGTTCAGTGGTTTCGTCTGCCATGTCGGTATCTCCGGTATCGGGTGCGGTCGGGCGACCGGCCGCTGTCCCGTGGGGTGGTGTTGGTAGGCGGTTACAGTTCGCCGGTTGCCCTCTTGACCCTCGCCGCCGCGACCTGGAGGTCGAACACGCTGCGGTAGTAGTCGGTCCTGGTCTTGGTCAAAAGCGTCTGGGCATCGACGACCTCGGTCGCGGTGCCGACGTGCTCCTGGTAGCGGTCCTTGGTGATGCGCAGGTTCTCGATCCCCTGGGCTATGGCCTTCTCGGCGACCTTGATCCGGGCGTCGGCAACCTTCAGGTCGTTTACCGCCATGCCGTACTCAAGCCTGGTCCTCTCCTCGAGATCCCTCAGCCTCTCCTCGTCCCTGGAACGGGCCTGTACCGCCTGCCTGACCCGGGCGGCCGAAGCGGGGCCGTCGAACAGGTTCACCTTGAAGCCGACGGTCGCCGCCGTGATGGCCTGCTCGCGCACCTTGCTGTTGGCGAGGTAGTCGACGCCGAACTTGGCGAAGAACTCCGGGTAGTGGCTGGTCTTGGCTTCCTTGACGGCGTATTCGTCGGCGCCGACCACCGCCTTCAGCGCGGCGATTTCGCCACGTCGGCCGAGGTCGGGATTCCCCTGCTGGTCCGGCAGTTGCGGCAACGGTGCTTCATCCTTCAGTTCGGCGCGGTAATCCGGTGCGGCGCCGGTCAGGTAGTTCAAGAAGAGCCACCCGTTCGCCACCTCGTTTTGCGCGCTCAAGACGTTTTGACGACTGGAGGCGACCCGCACCTCGGCCTGCAACAGGTCGTTCCTGGTGACCACACCCTCGTCAAAGAGCGCCTGGGCCGTCTTCTGGTGCGACTCCATCTGCACGACCTCGTCCGCCGCGGCCTGCACCAGTTTTTGCGCGGTAAGGATGCCGTAATAGGCCTGGACCACCTGCAGGAAGAGGTCCTGCTGGTTCCCTGAGTAGGAGTAAGCGGCGGCTTCGCCGCGCAAACGTGCCATTGCCTCGTTGGCGCTGGTGCGGCCGAAGTCGTACAGGGTCTGGTAGATGCTGAAGTTGAAGAAAGGGTAACGCGGGTCCTGGGTCTCCTGGGACGCCGCGCCGAACTTGAAGGCCTGGGCCTTGGCCTGGGCGACATACCCCCCCTGCAGGTCGATGCGGGGAAGTTTGGTGGAGCGCGCCACGTTCACCTGCTCGCGGGCTATCTCCACGTCGCGCGAGGCCGATTTGAGCCCCCGGCTGGTGGCGGTGGCGCGGTCGAGCGCTTCCCTGAGGGTGAGCGTTTCCGCCTGTGCTACGCCGGTCAGCGCCAGGAAAAACAGCGCCAGTGGCACTAGAAGGTTAAGCATGAAAGCTCCTGAATCAGCTTCTGATTTTGTTGAGCAACGACTTCAAGGTTTCCAGTTCGTGCGGTTCCAGCTTGGCGATAAACTCGCCCTGCGCCCGCAGTGCGATCGGCGCCAGTTCCGGCCCCAGCGCCTTTCCCTTTTCGGTGAGACAGATGCGGTAAGCGCGCCGGTCGGCCGGGTCGGGACGACGCACCACCAGCCCTTCCTTTTGCAGCCGGTCGATGAGGCCGCCCATGGTGGTTCTGTCGATCTGGCTTTTAGCCGAGAGCAGCGCCTGGCTGATGCCGTCTTCGCGCCACAAAAAGCAGAGCAGGCCGAATTGCTGCGGAGTCAGGTCGTACTGGTCGAACTGTTCCTTGAAAATGAGGCATGCCCGCTGGTACGCCTTGGCCAGCAGGAACCCTACGTTGTTCTCGATATCGATGGGGGTGATCTCAGGGTCTTTCATGGCCCCTCCGGCTTGTAACACTCTGAAAGTTTTAGCATTATGCATATAATCAGTATGCTGTCAATCCTGATGTGGCGTTTGCCGCGACGACAGGTGCATGATTGGCGACCACCGGAGACAGAAAAGGCGCCGGACTATTGTCCGGCGCCTTTTCTTGGCAGGGGGAGGTGGCGTGCTAGCGCAGGGCGACCTTTTCTTGTACGGTGCCCAGGTTTTCCTTCGGTGTCGCCTTTTGCTGCTCCGGTTGCTTGAAAGGGGGGAGGCGGTACAGCCTCTGGTACATCTGCATGCTGCTCACCACTTTCTTGACGTATTCGCGGGTTTCCCGAAAGGGGATGCTTTCCACGAACTCGTCCTGCGGGAGATCGCCGTAGGCTTTCTGCCAGCGCTTGACGTTGCCCGAGCCGGCGTTGTAGGCGGCGACGGTCAGGGTGAGGTTCTTGTCGTACAGCTCCAGCAGGTCCTTCAGGTGCCGGGTGCCCAGCTTGATGTTCAGGTCCGGGCTGGTGAGCCGCTTGGAATCACCCTTGGACATCGCCTCGGCGGTGGAGGGCATGATCTGCATCAGGCCGACCGCGCCCACCGGCGAGAGGGCCGCCGGGAAGTAGTTGCTCTCGGTGCGCATCACCGCGTACACCAGGCTCTCCGGGACGGCGTGGGCCGCGGCGCTCCTGGCGACATCGTCGCGGTAGGCCAGGGGATAGGTTACGCCGAGGACGGTGGCGTTCTCCTTGTCGCCGCGCCTGGGCTTCTCGTTGGCCATGGTGTGGTAGGCGCCGTTGTAGTTGCCCATCTCGAGGTACAACCTGGCGATCCCGGCCGGGTTCTTCCCCTTCTTGGAAAGGGAAAGCTCGCGGGCGGCCTCCTCGAAGAGCCCGAGCGTGATGAGCGCCTTCTCCCGCTCGAATCCGGCCGGCATGGGGAGCGCGTCCGCGATGTTTCTCGGGGGCTGCGGCAGCGTATCGCCGGCCTGGAACTGGTTGCTGATCAACGCGTAGTACCCGAGCGGGAATTCCGCGGCCAGGGTGGCCAATACCGACTGGGCGCCCTTGTCGTCACCGGTCAGGGTAAGTGTCCTGGCCAGCCAGTAGAGCGCCTTGTCGCGGAGATCCTCCCGGTCGGCGAGCTTTTTAAACTGGGCGGCCGCCTCCTGGTAGTCACGGGCCTGGTAGCTGCACCACGCGGCCTCCCAGAGGACGTTGCCGTTTTTCTGGCTGGGCGCCATGGCGAGGTATTTCCTGAACAGCGGCACCGCCTGGCTCCACTGCCTCTGGAACCGTTTCTGGTACGCCGCCTCCAGCATCGCCTCCTGTGCCACGACGCCGCCCTTGGGGTCCTGGCCGAGTTTAAGGAAGAGCTGGAGGGCCTCGTCCCCTTTGCCCGCCTTGTCCAGGGCGCGCGCCAGCCAGAGATCCGCCTCGGTGTTGCCCGGCAGCGAACCGAAGGTGCTTTGCGCCTGCTGGTACCGCTTCGACTTGTACAGGGCCTGCCCCTTCTTGAATTTCACCTTGCGAATGAAGTCATCGCTTTCGCCGGAGAGCGGGATCTCGGCGTACGCCTCCGCCGCCTTCAGGTGGCGCCCCAGGTCGTAGAGGGTGCCGGCGCGCTTGAAGAGCTCTGCGCTGGTGTAGGGCTCGGCCCTGATGCCTTGGGCGGCCAGGTTCTGCAGCTCCAGCGCCGCCTTGTCCGCATACGGAGAGGCGGGGTAGACGAGGTAGATGTTGCGCAGTACGGCGGCCGCCGCCGCGGCGTCGCCGAGCTTGATCTTGCAGAGCGCGGAGCCGAACAGCGCGGAGATGGAGTCGGTGCCGGAAGGATAGCGTTCCACGAAGGTGGCGTAGCTTTGCTGCGCCTCCTTGGGATACCCCGCCGCGGCCAGGGTGTCGGCGTAGAGGATCAGGGTCTGGCGCGCCAGGCGACTGTCGGCGTGGTCCTTGAGCAGCTTGTACAGGGGAGCCAGGGCCTGGGCGTGGCGCTGCGATTTGGAAAGGGCGAGCCCCTGGTAGTAAAGGGCGTAGTCGGCCAGGAGCGGGTACCCTTCGGCCGCCGCCGGGAGCTGGGCCGCGGCGTCATCCCACTGCTCCATCTTGGCGGCGGCGATGCCGGCCATGAAGGAACGCAGCGCCGGGTCGTTGATGGTCTGGGCGGCGTCGCGGGCGCCGCGGAAATCCTTGACCTGCATGCGCTGGGCGGCTGCGCTGAGCGACGTGTCGGGCTTGTTGAGATTGACGGCTGAGGCGGGAAGGGTGGCGTACAACACGATCGCGGCTGCTGCAATGGTACGGCAAAACATGGCTACTCCCTGTCGTTACAAAAGCTAACCCGTATTTGTACCGAAGCGCGACGTAAAAGGCAATTCAAAAGCACGGTACAAAATGCATGATCCGCCGCCCCATGCCGCTACATCCCCTCTCCCTCCGGGAGAGGGTGCACGGCTAAGGCCCTCATCGCCCTGCGGGCACCCTTTCGAAGAGGCGAGGGACTGGCGCACGACATCGCTGAATAGTAAAGCAATCGACGGTTCCCTTCCCGCCTCTCCTTGACTTTCTCCTGCCCCTTCTGCATTATCCAACGGTACTGATTTCAATAATTTCCCGAAGGGGTTCATTTTTATGCGTAAAGGTAAAGACGCCATCCTGAGGCTGCTCGGCAAGGGGGAGCCGGTACCGTACCGGCAGATGCTGAAGGCCCTCAACGTATCCCGGCACGAACGGGGACGCCTTGACGACATGCTCGACTACCTGGTCGAAACCGGGGAGATCGCCAAGCTGCCGGGACGCATCTATACCGTCGCCGGGGGCGGGGACAGCGTACGCGGCAAACTCTCCACCCACCGGGACGGCTACGGCTTCGTCATGCCCGAGGATGGCGGCGAGGACCTCTTCGTCCCGGCGCGCTACCTCTCGGAGTATATGAACGGGGACATCGTCGAGGCGCAGGTGGTGTCGACCCGGCGCGACGGCAAGAGGGAAGGGCGCGTCACGGCGCTGGTCAAGCGCGGCGTCACCGAGATCGTCGGGCGCTTCGAGGCGGTCGGCAAGGGGGGACGGGTGATTCCGGACGACCCGAAACTCGGGCGCGACCTGTTCGTGACGCCGGGACCCGCAGGTGGCGCTTCCAAGGCGAAGGACGGGCAGATCGTCCTGGCGGCCATCACCTCGTACCCCGTGGGCGCCAGGCCGCTCGAGGGGCGCATCGTCGAGGTGCTGGGCGAGGCGAACGACCCGGAAGTCGAGGTGCTCACCGTCATCAAGAAGTACGAGCTGCCCCACGTCTTCGACGAGAAGGTCATGGCCGAGGCGGAACAACAGCCGCAGCAGGTGACCGAGGAGGCGATCCAGGGGAGGGTGGACCTGCGTGGGAGGTTGACGGTGACCATCGACGGCGAGACCGCCCGTGATTTCGACGACGCGGTCTCGGTTGCCCGGGAAGGGGACAAGATCCGCCTCTGGGTTTCCATCGCCGACGTCTCGCACTACGTCGTCGAGGGGTCGCGCCTGGACACCGAGGCCTACCTCCGGGGAACCTCGGTCTACTTCCCGGACCGCTGCATCCCGATGCTCCCCGAACAGCTCTCCAACGGCATCTGCTCGTTGAACCCGCAGGTGGACCGCCTCACCATGACCGCCGAAATGCTCTTTGACTCCGACGGCGCCCGGGTGGACCAGAAGTTCTATACCTCGGTGATCAAGAGCGCGGCGCGGCTCACCTACACCACGGTGAAGAAGATCCTGGTGGACCAGGACGCCGAGGCCATCGAGGCGAACCGGCAGCTGGTCGCGGACCTGAAGGTCATGGAGGAGCTCTCCCTCAGGCTGAACGCGGTGCGCAAGGGGAGGGGGAGCATCGACTTCGACCTCCCCGAGCCGCAGATCATCCTGGACCTGCAGGGTGAAACCACCGCCATCGTCCGGGCCGAGAGGAACCTCGCGCACCGCATCATCGAGGAGTTCATGCTGGCGGCCAACGAGGCGGTGGCCCATTTCCTGGAGTCCACCCCGGTCCCGTCCCTGTACCGCATCCACGAGAACCCCGACCCGGTCAAGCTGCAGGACCTCGCCGAGTTCGTCTTCGGCTTTGGCTACACACTGAAGGTGGAGGACGAGAAGGTGAACCCGGTCGCCCTGCAGAAGCTCCTCGCCGAGGTGGCGGGGAAACCCGAGGAGCGGCTCATCAATGAGGTGCTGTTGCGCTGCATGAAGCAGGCGCGCTACAGCGCGGAGAACCTGGGGCACTTCGGCCTGGCCGCCTCCTCCTACACCCACTTCACCTCCCCGATCCGGCGCTACCCGGACCTCGTGGTGCACCGCATCCTGAAGAGGGTGCTGGGCGGCAAGATGAAGCAGGCGGACAAGGACCGGCTCGAGGCGCGGCTCCCGGAGACGGCACTGCACACCAGCAAGCGGGAGCGGGTCGCCATGGAGGCCGAGCGCGAGATGGTCGACCTGAAGAAGATGCAGTTCATGCGCGACAAGATCGGCGAGGAGTACGACGGCTTCATCACCGGCGTCGCCCCCTTTGGCCTCTTCGTGGAGCTGGTCGACCTCTTCGTGGAGGGGATGGTGCCGGTAGCGACCCTCCCCCAGGACTACTACGTGCACCTGGAGAAGAGCCACGCCCTGGTGGGGGAGAGAAGCCGTGCCATGTACCGCATCGCCGACAAGATCCGGGTCAAGGTGGCCGCGGTGAACGAAGCGCGCAAGCAGGTCGAGTTCGCCCTGGTGGGGACCCTGGAAAAGCGCCCCATCGAGCCGATCGCCGACGTGCGCAACGCCTACCAGCGCATCCCCATCAAGGGGAAACGACCCAAGCCCAAGCGCCGTTGAAAGCTGTTGCGCTGGCTTTCCGCGCTGTGGTATAGAATTGGTTTGAGCTCTGCGCGGTATTAATTAGGAGATACACGTTTTATGGTTGAAGAAAAGGTACTGCCGTTCATGGAGCACCTGGTAGAACTCCGGAAACGGCTCATCGTCTGCGTTTTCGCCATCATCATCGGCATGGGGGTCGCCTGGAACTTTTCCACCGACCTCTTGAAGTTCGTGGAGCAGCCGCTGACCGGCAAGACCTACCTGTCCGACATAAAGAAATCCCTGTATGAAAAGGTGAAGCAGAGCTACCCCGAGGCGTACCAGCGCATGAAGCTGGGCGAGGAGCACGCGGTCGCGGAAAAGCCGCGCATGCTGAACTACAGCGCGCCGCTCGAGCCGTTCTTCGTGCAGTGCAAGATCTCCATGCTGGCCGGCCTGGTCATCGTGCTCCCGGTCCTGTTCCACCAGTTCTGGCTCTTCGTGGCGCCGGGACTGACGCGCAAGGAGCGCCGGCTGGTGGTTCCCTTCGTCACCACGGCCACACTCGCCTTTTGCGCCGGGGCGATGTTCTTTTTGATCATCATCTGGCCGGTGATCATCAACTTCTCGCTCTCCTACGAGGCGACCGGGCTGCAGAGCTGGTACAACATCTCGGCCTACATCAACTTCTGCCTGCGCCTGATCCTCATGTTCGGCCTCATCTTCGAACTGCCGATCCTGGCGCTGCTTTTGGCCCGCTTCGGCATCGTCAACTACCGCATGCTGGCCACCCGCAGGAAATACGCGCTCCTGGCGAGCGCCATCGTCGCCGCCTTCCATGCGGACCTGGTGACCATGTTCGTCATCATGATCCCGCTCTATCTCATGTACGAGATCAGCATCTGGGTCGCGCTCCTGTTCGGGAAGAAGAAAGTTCCCCGGGCGGACGTCGAGCCGGCCGAGGCCTGAGGGTCCCTTCCGTTCATGGTCATTTTCAGAAACGTTTCCGAAATAAAGGAAAAACTGCGCCGCCCGGTGGTGACCATCGGCAACTTCGACGGCGTGCATCTCGGGCACCGCGAGATCTTCCGCAGGGTGCGGGAACTGGCCCGCGAGCTGGGCGGGGTCTCCGTGGTGATCACCTTCGCGCCCCACCCGCTCAAGGTGCTCGCGGCCCACAAGGAGGTGCGGCTTATCACCACCTGCCGGGAGAAGGAGGCGCTCATCGAGGGGTCAGGCATCGACTACCTGCTGGAGATCCCCTTCGACCGGACCTTCGCGGCCATGCCCGCCACCGAGTTCCTGCAGCGGGTGCTGGTCGACGCGATCGGGCTGGAGCGGCTCGTGATCGGCTACGACTACGCCTTCGGGCGCGGCAGGGAAGGGGACGTGAAACTGTTGCGGGAGCTCGGGACGCGCTTTGGCTACAGCGTCGAGGAACTGCAGCCGATCTCCGACGGCGCCACGGTCTACAGTTCCACCGCGGTGAGAAGGCTCGTGAGCGCGGGCGACGTCGCCGCCGCCTCGCAGCTCCTGGGGCGGCACTTCTCCATAACGGGGAAGGTGGTGCACGGTCACGAGCGGGGCCGCGGCTTGGGCTTTCCCACCGCCAATATCGACACCGACAAGGACCTGATCCCGTCCGTCGGCGTGTACGCGGTCAAGGTCTGCCTGGGGGACCGGCTCTTCGACGGGGCCTGCAACATCGGTCCCAACCCGACCTTTGGCAACGCACGCCTCTCCATCGAGGTGTTCCTGCTCGACTTCGAGGGAGACCTCTACGGGCGCGAGATCACGCTCTTCTTCATCGAACGGCTGCGCGGCGAGAAGAGGTTCGCGGGGCTCGATGAGCTGAAACAGGCCATCGCGGCCGATGTCGCGCGCTGCCGCGAGATACTCCGGGAGGCCCGTCCGGTCGCCTCCGAGAGCGGCGGCGACTGGGACTGCATGACGGCGCCGGCCAAGGACACCCCCTGACAGGCCAGAAAGGGGGACAGGCACCTGGCGGAGCCAGTCCCCTCGCGGGCGACCGCGCAAGCAGGCGAGAACTGAAGACAGGAGCCCCATTGTTCACGGAAAAACTCGATAAAAAGCTCTTGCTCGGCCTCGCCATCAGCGCCCTGTGCCTTTTTTTCCTGTTCAGGAAGATCGACTTCCACAAGATGGCGGAGGCCTTCGCGGGGCTTGAGTACCGCTACCTGGTGCCGGCGCTGCTGCTCACCTTCGTCAGTTACTACCTGCGCGCGGTGCGCTGGAAGTTCCTGCTGCTCCCCATCAAGAAGACCACCATGGGGAACCTGTTCCCCTCCACCCTGATCGGTTACATGGCCAACAACCTGTTGCCGGCGCGGCTGGGCGAACTGGTGCGTGCCTACTCGCTGGGCAACAAGGAGGGGATCGGCACCAGCGCCGTGTTCGCCTCCCTGGTCCTGGACCGGCTTTGCGACGGCTTCACCATCTTGTTGGTGCTGTTGATCACCTTCTTCACCATCAGGCTTCCCGCCGGAATGGAGGGGATCCAGCGCGCGCTGGTCACCGGGGGGTACGTCACCTTCGCGCTCTACCTCGGGGTGCTCGCCTTTCTCTTCCTGCTCAGGCGCCACACGGAACTCACCCTCGGGCTGGTGGCGCGCCTGGTGCACCCGGTCGCCCCGCACCTGGGCGAGAAGATCGACGGCGTCCTCCGCTCTTTCATCTCGGGCATCCGCTTTCCCGGGAACCTCGGCGCCGTCCTTGGCATCCTGGTCAGCTCCCTCTTGGTCTGGGCCACCGCCATCTGGCCCGTGGACCTGATGCTGCGGGCTTTCGGGGTCGTGCTGCCGGCGACGGCGTCCATGTTCATCATGGTGTTCCTGGTGTTCGCGGTCATGGTGCCGGCCTCCCCGGGGTTCATCGGGACCCACCACCTCGCCTGCGTCACCGCGTTGTCTGCCTTCCAGATCGGGAGCGAGCGGGCCCTCAGCATCGCCATCGTGATCCACGCCATGGGCTTTTTCCCGGTCACCATCGCCGGGCTTGGCTGCCTGTGGCGGGACAAGCTTTCCATCAGGACCATCAGCGAAAATACCTCTCAGGAGCAACTGCGTGAACAATAACGGAATCCTCGGCAGGCTGGATGCCTTCGCCATCCTGGCCTTCAGCATCCCCTTGTTCATCTACCTTTTGACACTGGCCCCCACGGTGACCTTTTTCGACAGCGGCGAGTTTCTGACCGCCATCGCGTCGCTGGGCGTCGCGCACTCCCCGGGGTACCCGCTGTTCATCAACTACGCGAAGCCGTTCACCTTTCTTCCCATCGGCAGCATCGCCTTCAGGGTCAACTTCGCCACCGCGGTCTCGGCGGGGCTCGCCTGCTACGGCGTCTACCTCTTGACCGTGAAGTTCCTGGAAGGGGAGGAGACCTCCTGGCAGGGGAGGTTCCGTGAACTGCCGGTGAAGCTCTCCGCCCTCGCCGCCGCCGTCACCTTCGCCTGCACCGCGAGGCTCTGGCTGCAGTCCAACCACGACAAGCCGTACCCGCTGCTCGCCTTTATCTGCGCCGTGGTCTTCTACCTGATGCTCCTGTGGCGTGAGAGCTATCTCGCCGGCGAGGAGCGCCCGGCCTACGTCTATCTCGGCGCCTTTCTCTGCGGCCTGGGCGCGGGCGCGCACCAGATCATGGTGCTGATGATCCCGACCTACGCCTTCCTGCTCTGGTCCGCCGATCACCGCGTCATCATGCGCTTCAAGGAGTTCTTCATCGCCTTCGCCTTCGGGGTGCTCGGCTTCGGCATCCACCTGCACCTGGTGGTGCGCGCCTTCCAGAACCCGGTGCTCAACTGGGGGGACTCGAAAAACCTCGAGCAGTTCCTTTGGAACATACTGCGCAAGGGATACCCCGTGGAGAAGCCCGCCCGCGACCTGGGCCTGCTCTGGGCGCAGCTGAACGCCTTCAACGTCCCCTACGAGTTCACCGTGGTCGGCATGGCGCTGCTCATCATCGGCCTGAGCTACCTCCTCTTCAGAAAGCGCGAACTGGTGCTTGGGTACCTGATCACCCTGGGCGCGTTCCTGGCCGTCATCGTCGGCTACTTCAACACGCCGGGGGAATTGATCTTCCTCACCGAGGAGTTCTTCACCCCGCTTTACCTCCTCACCGCGGTCTTCATCGGGGTGGGACTCTTCACCGTGGTGAAGGAGGCGGCCCAGCGCCTCCCCGACTCGGCGCCCTTGCGCGTGGGGCTCCTGGCGCTTCTTTTCATGCTCCCCGCCACCATCTTCGCCCAGAACTTCGTGGAGAACGACCAGCACGAGAACTACATCGCCTTCGACTACGCCACCAACACCCTGCGTTCGCTGCCGCAGGACGCGGTGATGTACACCTGGGGCGACTCGGGCGCCTTCCCGCTTTGGTACCTGCAGGGGGTGGAGCGGATGCGCGAGGACCTCGACCTGCCGCATACCCCGCACCTGGTCTTTGACTGGTACCTGGACTCCATGCCGCGCATGTTCAAGCAGAGCCAGCTGCGCAAGATGCCGATGGAGTACCGCTCCCCGGACAACACGCTGCTCACCTCGGTCATGGAGCAGTACAACCGCCGCCCCGTCTTCGTCGACTTCTCTACCAAGTACTCGATCAACTTCAATAATTTCGTGCTGCACCAGCGCGGCATCACCTTCCGTCTGGACAGCGCCAGCGTTCCGCAGTCCCCCCCCGACCTGGACAGCTGGCCCATCTACTCGCTGCGCGGCGTGCTGGGCGACCACGACATGTTCTTCCGCGACCTCGATACCGGCAAGGCGATCCTGATCTACGCCGCGGCCCTGATCGAGTCGGGACAGACGCGGCTGCGCATGGGGCAGAAGGAGGCGGGGGTGCGCGACCTCCAGATCGCCGCCGCCATCTCGCCGGAGAACAAGCCGCAGGTCGACGCCATTCTGAAGGCGACCGGGGCACAGTGATGGCCATCACCGGAAAGACCACGGTAACCGGGATCATCGGCTGGCCGGTGTCGCACTCGCTCTCGCCGGTGCTGCACAACGCGGCCTTCCAGGCTCTGGATCTCGACTGGATCTACGTTCCCTTCCCGGTGGCGCCCGAGCGCCTGGCCGAGGGTATCGCGGGGCTCAAGTCGCTCGGTGTGGCCGGCTTCAGCGTCACCATCCCCCACAAGGTCGCCATCATTCCCCTGCTTGACCAGGTCACCCCGGAGGCGGAGCTGATCGGCGCGGTCAACACCGTGGTGGCGCGGGAAGGACGGCTCTTCGGGTACAATACCGACGGCATCGGCCTGATCGCCGCGCTGCGCGAGAAACTGGGCTGCGACCCCGAGGGGAAGCGGGTCCTGGTGTTGGGCGCCGGGGGGGCGGCCCGCAGCGCCGTGGTGTCGCTGGCCGCCGCCGGGGCCGCCGGCATCGCCATCGCCAACCGTTCCACGGATGCCGCGGTCGCGCTGGCGCACCTGGTGGGCGCGCGCCTGACGGCGACCCGGTGCGAGGGGGGCGGTCTCGCCTCGCTTGCCGACCCCGGCTTCATGGGCTCCTTCGACCTCGTGGTCAACACCACATCGGTCGGGATGGCGGGGGACTCGTTTGCTGGACTCGCTCTCTCCTCCCTCGCGCCGGGGGCGTGCGTCTACGACATGGTCTATGCGCCGCCGGTTACCCCGCTCCTTGCCCAGGCGGGCGCCTTGGGGATCCCCTGCGCCAACGGCTTCGGGATGCTGGTCGCCCAGGGGGAGGCTGCCTTCAGGATCTGGACCGGCGCCACGCCACCCCGGGGGTGCATGGAGGGCGCGCTGGCCGCGGTTTTGTAGGTTAGAGCAATTCCTTGACATTAACGTGATTACAAAATACCATTCACAGGATATTTAACCCCTGAGGTAGCTATGCACGTAAGCAGACTGGGTGAACTGCTGGTCACAAACAACCTGATCACCAAGGAACAGCTGAAGCAGGCGCTCGCGGAACAGAAGTCCGCAGGTAGCCAACTGCGTCTTGGCTCCATTCTGGTCAGGGATGGACTGATCAATGAGGCAGATCTCACCTCGTTTCTCTCAAAGCAGTACGGTGTACCGACCATCAACCTCGCCGACTATGAGGTCGACGCCGCCGTCGTCAAGATCATCCCCGCCGAAATCGCCCACAAGTACCAGATCGTGCCCGTGAACCGGGCGGGTTCCACGCTCATCATCGCCATGAGCGATCCTTCGAACATCTTCGCCATCGACGACATCAAGTTCATGACCGGGTACAACGTCGAAGTCGTCGTGGTCGCCGAGAGCGCCATCAAGGCCGCCATCGACCGGCTCTACGACCAGAGCGCCTCGCTGGCGGACGTGATGAGCGACCTGGAGATGGAGGACCTGGAGGTCGTCGGGGACGAAGAGGATATCGACGTCGGCTCTCTCGAGCGCGCCACCGAGGACGCCCCGGTCGTCAAGCTGGTGAACCTCATCCTCACCGACGCCATCAAGAAAAAGGCCTCCGATATTCATATCGAGCCCTACGAGAAGTATTTCCGGGTACGCTACCGCATCGACGGCGTGCTCTACGAGGTGATGAAACCCCCGCTGAAGCTGAAAAACGCCATCACCTCCCGCATCAAGATCATGAGCGAGCTGGACATCGCGGAACGGCGCCTGCCGCAGGACGGCCGTATCAAGATCAAGCTGGGGGGGGGCAAGGACATGGACTTCCGCGTCTCGGTGCTCCCCACCCTGTTCGGCGAAAAGATCGTTCTGCGTCTTCTGGACAAGAGCAACCTGCAGCTGGACATGACCAAACTGGGCTACGAGCCGGAGGCGCTGGAGCACTTCCAGCGGGAGATCCACAAGCCGTTCGGCATGGTGTTGGTCACCGGTCCTACCGGTAGCGGCAAGACGGTTTCGCTGTATTCCGCCCTCTCCGAACTGAACAAGGTCACCGAGAACATCTCCACCGCCGAGGACCCGGTCGAGTTCAACTTTGCCGGCATCAACCAGGTGCAGATGCACGAGGACATCGGCCTCAACTTCGCCGCGGCCCTGCGCGCCTTCCTGCGCCAGGACCCGGACGTGATCATGATCGGCGAGATCCGCGACTTCGAGACCGCCGAGATCGGGGTCAAGGCGGCCCTCACCGGCCACCTGGTGCTCTCGACCCTGCACACCAACGACGCCCCCTCGACCATCAACCGCCTGCTCAACATGGGGATCGAGCCCTTCCTGGTCGCCTCCGCGGTCAACCTGATCACGGCCCAGCGCCTGGCACGCCGCGTCTGCGGCGAATGCAAGGTGGTCGAGGATGTGCCGGTGCAGGCCCTGATCGACGCCGGAATCCCCGCCGAACAGGCACCCTCCGTGGTCTGCTACCGCGGCACCGGCTGCCCCAAGTGCAACGGCACCGGTTACAAGGGGAGGGTGGGCTTCTACCAGGTCATGCCGATGCTGGAGCCGATTCGCGAGCTGATCCTAAACGGCGCCAACACCGCCGAGATCAAGCGCGAGTCCATGCGCCTGGGGGTCAAGACCATGCGCCAATCCGGCCTCACCAAGTTAATGGAAGGCGTCACTTCATTCGAGGAAGTCCTAAGGGTTACGGTGGCCGATGACTGACGCCACGAAAGGGTAACGAAGACGAGGTATTCATGATCAACTTTCACCAAATGCTCAAGGAACTGGTGGAGAGGGGCGGTTCCGACCTCCACATCACCACCAATACCTCGCCGCAGATCCGCATCGACGGTAGACTCACCCCGATCGACGTCCCGCCGCTCACCGCCATCGAGACCAAGCAGCTCTGCTACAGCATCCTCACCGACGCGCAAAAGCACAGGTTCGAAGAGGACAACGAGCTGGACCTCTCCTTTGGCGTCAAGGGGCTGTCGCGCTTTAGGGGGAACATCTTCGTGCAGCGCGGCGCGGTCGCCGGCGTCTTTAGGGTGATCCCGTACAAGATCCTCACCTTCGAGGAACTGGGGCTTCCCCCGGTGGTCAGGGCGCTGTGCGACAAGCCGCGCGGCCTGATCCTCGTCACCGGGCCGACCGGCTCCGGCAAGTCGACCACGCTCGCGTCGATGATCGACCACATCAACATCAACCGGCACGACCACATCGTCACCGTCGAGGACCCGATCGAGTACCTGCACCCGCACAAGGGATGCATCGTGAACCAGCGCGAGGTCGGCGCCGACACCAAGAGCTTCAAGCATGCGCTCAAGTACGTGCTGCGCCAGGACCCGGACGTGGTCCTGATCGGCGAGCTGCGCGACCTGGAGACCATCGAGGCGGCGCTGACCCTCGCCGAGACGGGTCACCTCTGCTTCGCCACGCTGCATACCAACTCCTGCGCCCAGACCATGAACAGGATCATCGACGTTTTCCCCCCCTACCAGCAGACCCAGGTGAGGACCCAGCTCTCCTTCGTGCTGGAAGGGGTCATGTCCCAGACGCTGATCCCGAAAGCGACCGGGCCGGGACGCGCGCTGGCGCTGGAGGTGATGGTCCCCAATCCCGCCATCAGGAACCTGATCCGCGAGGACAAGGTGCACCAGATCTACTCGCAGATGCAGGTGGGCCAGGATAAATTCGGCATGCAGACCATGAACCAGTGCCTGATGAATCTTTTGTCGCGTCGTGTCATCACGGTCGACGACGCACTGGGCCGTTCGTCAGAGCCCGACGAGTTGAAGCAGATGCTCGCCCCGGGAGGGGCGGGGGCGGCGCAAATGAGGCGTCCGTCGCAACGATAGCAGCAGCCAGTCCCGGCCGGCGCCGGGAGAGGAGCACGTAATGACAAAATTCGATTGGGAAGCAAAGAGCAAGGCGGGGGGCGTCCAAAAGGGCGTCATGGAAGCCGCCAGCGCATCCATGGTGGAGGCGCAGCTCAAGAGATACGGTTTCTCCGGCATCACCGTCAAGGAGCACGGCAAGGGGCTCTCGATGGAGCTCAAGATCCCCGGCCTGGGCGGTCCCAAGAAGATCGAGACCAAGGACCTGGTCGTCTTCACCCGCCAGTTCGCCACCATGATCGATTCCGGCCTGCCGCTGGTGCAGTGTCTGGATATCCTCTCCGGGCAACAGGAGAACAAGACCTTCAAGGACATTCTGGTGAAGGTGAAGGAGAGCGTCGAGAGCGGCTCCACTTTCGCCGACGCCCTGGCCAAGCACCCGAAGGCTTTCGACCAGCTCTACGTCAACCTGGTCGCGGCGGGCGAGGTGGGCGGTATCCTCGACACCATCCTTGCCAGGCTTGCCGCCTACATCGAGAAGGCGATGAAGCTCAAGAAGCAGGTCAAGGGCGCCATGGTCTATCCGATCACCATCATGTCCATCGCCGTCATCGTGGTCGGCGTCATCCTGATCTTCGTCATCCCGACCTTCGCGAAGATGTTCGCCGACTTCGGCGGCGAGTTGCCGGCGCCGACCAAATTCGTCATCGCGCTTTCCAACTTCCTGGTCAAGTACATCGTGGTGATCATCGCCGTCCTCTTCGGGATCAAATACGGCATCGGCAAATACTACAACACCACCAGCGGCAGGAAGGTGCTCGACGCCTTCGCGCTCAAGGCGCCCATTGCCGGCCCCCTGATCCGCAAGGTCTCCGTTGCCAAGTTCACCCGCACCCTGGGGACCATGATCAGTTCCGGCGTACCCATCATGGATGGTCTCGACATCGTCGCCAGGACGGCGGGGAACAAGGTCGTCGAAGAGGCCATCTACAACGTGCGGCAGTCCATCTCCGAGGGTAAGACCATCGCCGAGCCGCTCGCCGAGAGCGGCGTGTTCCCGCCGATGGTGGTGCAGATGATCTCCGTCGGCGAGGCGACCGGCGCCATGGATGCCATGCTCAACAAGATCGCGGATTTCTACGATGACGAGGTCGACGACGCCGTCGGGGCCCTCACCTCCATGATGGAGCCTTTGCTCATGGTGTTCCTCGGCACCACGGTCGGCGGTCTGGTCATCGCCATGTATCTCCCGATCTTCAAGTTGGCCGGCGCGGTTGGCGGTTAAGCTGGATGATCGAAAAGAAGAAAGTCTTCTGGTTCATACTGCTGAGACTGCTGGTGGTATCGGTCTTCCTCGTCACCACCGTTTATCTTGACGTACACACCTACGACGTAAGTGGCGAGGTAGCCGGCAAAGTGCTGGTCCGGTTGCTGGGCGCCACTTACCTCTTTTCGATCCTTTCACTGGTGGTGCTGCGCAAAGCGTCCGACAGGACCACCCGTACCCTGACCCATCTCCAGATCGTCTGGGACCTCATCCTGGTCACCGTCCTGATCCTGGTTTCCGGTGGCGTCACCTCCCACTACGCTTTTCTCTACTTTCTGTCGATCATCAGCGCCAGTGTGCTGCTGGCCCGTTCCCAGGCCTACTATACCGCGTCGCTATGCGTCATCTTCTACGGCGCCATCCTTGACTTCCAGTACTACGGCAAGCTGGTTCCCCTGGGGCTTTCCCCGTATCCCGCGCAGCAGTGGGGCGCCGAGTACCTGTTCTACCTGATCTTTCTCCACTGCGCCTCGTTTTTCCTGACCGCCTTTCTGGCCGGGCACCTGGCCGAGCGGGCTCGGGTATCCGAGAGCGCGCTGCAAGAAAAGGCGATCGACTACGAGGAGCTGGAACGCCTCAATTCCTGCATCGTTTCGACCATCGACAGCGGTCTTTTGACCATCAATGTCAACGGCAGGATCCGGGTCTTCAACCGCTACGCCGAACTGCTGACCGGGGTCTCCCAGCAGGACGCCTACGACCGCCTGCTCACCGACGTCCTCCCGGGCTGCTCGCGGTTCCAGTCGACCTTCTTCGAGGCGGGGCAGGGGGAGTTTCAACACAAGGGGGCGGACGGCAAGGAACTGCTGCTGTCCTACAAGACGGTTCCGTTGCTGGACAAGACGGGAGCGCCGGTAGGGGCGATCTTTGACCTGCACGACCTGACCGAGCTGAAGCGCATGGCGGCCGAGTTGAAGCGGGCGGACCGCCTGGCCGCGCTGGGCGAGCTTTCAGCGAAGATGGCCCACGAGATACGCAACCCCCTGGCGGCGATCAGCGGCTCGGTACAACTGGTCGCGCTGCGCCCCTGGGTGGACCAAAAGGATGAGCGCCTGTTCTCCATCATACTGAGGGAGACCGACCGCCTGGACGGCCTGTTACGCGATTTCCTCTCTTACGCCAAGCCCAACCAGCCCGCCAAGGTGCCGCTCAACCTGCACCGGGTCATCGCCGACCTCTGCGCGCTGCTCGCCACCGATCCCAGGATGGAAGGGGTCGAGGTCGACAACCAGCTCCCCGGCGAGTTGGTGGTGCAGTTCGACAAGGACCAGTGCACGCAGGTGTTCTGGAATCTCCTGGTGAACGCGGCCGAGGCCATCGCGGGAGACGGCCGCATCCGCATCGACGGCGCGCTGGTCCAGGAGAGCGGTTGCCCCTGTGAGGCGCGCGTCGACATTAGGGACAGCGGCTCCGGCATGAGCCAGGACGACGTGAAGCGGGTCTTCGAACCCTTTTTCACCACCAAAAAAGGGGGGACGGGGTTGGGCCTTGCCACGGTGTACCGGATCGTGGAAACCAACGGCGGCAGGATGGCCATAAGCAGCGCCGAAGGGAAGGGCACCACCGTCACGCTCCACCTGCCGGCGTAAGGGCAGGGCTTTGGGCCTGGGGGAGCGTGCCCCGGCGCCGCGCGTCTTCATACGGTTGGACGATTTATACTGAGACTAGTGAGCGAGGTTTTGTAAATGCGTGCCAGGATTTTGGTTGTCGATGACGAGCTGAGCATGCGGGAGTTTCTCGCCATCCTTCTCGATGGGGAAGGGTACCTGGTGGATCAGGCGGAAAGCGCGGAGGACGCCCTGTCGCGTATAGGGCGGCAGCAGTACGAGATGGTCATCTCCGACGTCAGCATGCCGGGACTTGGGGGGATAGAGCTTCTGTCCCGCATCAAGTCCGAGTCTCCGGACACCGCCGTCCTGATGATCACCGCCTTCACCACTGCGGAACAGGCGGTGGAGGCGATGAAGCTTGGGGCCTACGACTACATCGGCAAGCCCTTCAAGGTGGAAGAGGTGAAGGTGCTGGTGCGGAAGGCCCTGGAAAAGCAGCGGCTCGTGCAGGAAAACATCCGGCTGAAGGCGGAAGTGCAGGAGCGCTTCAGTTTCTCGGGGCTGATCGGCAAGAGCAAGCAGATGCGCGAGGTCTACGATCTCATCGCCAAGGTCGCCGACAGCACGGCTAACGTCCTCATCACCGGAGAGAGCGGCACCGGCAAGGAACTGGCGGCAAGGGCGATCCACTACAATTCGCCGCGCAAAAATGCCGCCTTCGTCGCGGTCAACTGCGGCGCGATCCCCGAAACCCTCATCGAGAGCGAGCTCTTCGGCCACGCCAAGGGCGCCTTCACCGGCGCCATCGCGGACCGTCCCGGTCTTTTCGAGCAGGCCGAAGGGGGGACCCTCTTTCTGGACGAGATCGGCGAGGTCCCTCTGCTGTTGCAGGCGAAGCTTTTGCGTGTGCTGCAGGAGCGCGAATTCCGCAGGGTGGGGGGGGGCAGCTCCCTCAAGGCCGACGTGCGCATCGTGGCGGCATCGAACCGCAACCTCGAGGAGCAGGTGCGCGAAGGGAGCTTCCGCGAGGACCTCTTTTACCGCCTCAACGTGGTACAGATACGCATGCCGTCGCTCAAGGAGCGCAGCGAGGACATTCCCGCGCTGGTCGAGCATTTTTACAAGAAGTACTCCATCTGGTCCGGCACCGGCGACATCATCACCCCGGATGCCCTGCGCGTCCTCTTCAACTACCCGTTTCCTGGCAACGTGAGGGAACTCGAGAATCTGGTCGAGCGCTGCGTCGTGCTCGGCAGCAGGGTGATCGCCCTCGACTGCCTTCCACCCGCGGTGCGCGAGCACAAGGTCGCCTCCCCCCCCCCTGACGGTATCGGCATCCCGGAAGAGGGGATGGACCTGCAGGCCTACCTCGACAGCCTCGAGCAGAAGCTCCTGGTGCAGGCCCTGGACAAGTGCGGAGGAGTCAAAAAGCGCGCCGCCGCGCTGCTCGGCATGACCTTCCGTTCCTTCCGCTACCGTCTGGCCAAGTTCGGCATGGACGAGGAGTGACTGACAAAAAACGTCACCGTATCGTCGCCAAAATTGTCGCTGTGACGTTTCTGGGCGTTGTGTCAGACCTGTCACTGGTTGCAAAGTCCCTCAATTTACTCCGTTTTTATCTGTTTCGTTGTTTTGGCCCATATGTTGCTCTATGGAACACGTCTTGCGGTACCGATGATCTAACCAGATCTTCCAATCGGCAATCCACCAACGAAAAGGAGAAACAGATGTTAAACAAAATCAGAAGCAACAAAGGCTTCACCCTGATCGAGCTCTTGATCGTCGTCGCGATCATCGGCATCCTGGCCGCCATCGCAATCCCGCAGTTCTCCGCTTACCGCGAGAAGGCCTTCAACGCCGCCGCCAACTCCGACCTGAAGAACTGGAAGACCGGCCAGGAAGCGTACTACGCCGACGTGCAGACCTACCCGGCATACTACGAATACAACTAATCCCAATAATAAGATCTGCTAAATCGGAGGATACAATGAAAAAGGTTCTCGCCTTAACGCTTCTCTCGCTCTCGTTCGCTTCGTCGTACGCTTTTGCCGGCGCTGGCGTTGCCGGTACCGCTATGGACAGCGGTGCCGTAACCAACCCCGCCGTTTCGATTTATGGCGGCAACACCCAGCAGAACGCTACTGACGCTAAAAGCCCGCTGATCAAGCTGTCTTCCAAAGTAAGCGCTACCATCAACTACGAGTCTGCAAACAAGGGCATCGGTCAGAGCTCCAGCTACGCGATCGGCACCAAGCATGTAGACGGCTCCAAGATTTTTGGTACCGCGTCCGATTCGACCACCATCTTCTTCAAGCAGAACGCCAGCGGCACCGCCTTGACTAATGCCAATTTCGGCTCCGCTTTGAACAACACCAACTTCGGGGTCGCCGGTTGGACTGCCTACTAGGTTAAGCTGGTACCGATCGGGTTCGTGGAAAACGGGATGTTTCGGCATCCCGTTTTCTATGGTGCCTCGGATTTCACCTGCCAGGTTGCGGTTCACATCCTGTCTTTTTTACATGAGGAGTGCGGATAAGCGGTATGCTCAATACAGTTGCTGTCAACCTTCGGGCGATCTTTCGGGACAGGGTTTTTCATGGGATTGTGGTCGTTGCCTTGTTGTTTCTGCTGATCCCCTCGGTCAGCTCGCTTTCCATGCGGCAAGTGACTGAGCTCTCGATTACTCTCGCGCTTTCCCTGCTTTCCTTGATTCTCCTGCTACTGTCCATTTCCTTGGGTGCCACTTCGCTCTGGAAGGACATCGAGCGCCGCTACACCTACAGCGTGCTCAGCCTCCCGCTCAGTCGCAGTTCCTACCTGGTTGGCAAGTTCGTCGCGGTCGCCCTGTTCCTGCTCCTGGCGACGCTGGTGCTTGGCGCGGTCGCCTGCTGCATGATCTGGCTCGCCTCGGGAATTTACCCTGCGGATCGCCCCATTGTCTGGATGAATCTGGTTTTGTGCATCGCGGCCGATCTGTTGAAATACGTCATGCTGGTCGCCTACGCCTTTTTGTTTTCCACGGTCAGCACCTCGTTTTTTCTCCCCATTTTCGGCACCATTTCCGTGTTCCTTGCCGGAAACGCCTCGCAGCAGGCCTACGATTATGTCCACTCCCCGCTGGCCAAGACGCTGTCTCCCGTGGTCAAACAGGCAGCCTCGTTTTTCTACTATCTGTTGCCTAACTTCAGTGCCTTCAATCTCAGGATCAACGCGATTTACGGGATCCCCTTGTCCATGAAGGCCGTGGTTCTGCCCGTAATGTACTTCTGCATCTACACGACCCTCTTGGTGGTTTTGGCAACCGTTATCTTTACCCGACGTGAGATGAAATGATGTCCAAAACGGTGCGGAAACTTTTTCTTGTTCTCCCCATCCTCGTGGGTTATCTGGCGGTCGTTTTCGCTCTTGCCGATTACATGAGAAGCAAGCCATTCGTGGAAAAGCTCGGCTACATACCGAGCGTCAACACCATGAAGGCGATGTCGGCCGATCACCGGGAAACAGTCGGCGCCTTGTTGATGCTGAAGGTCCTGATGTATTACGGGGGGCTGGTGGATAAGGCGAGCAACGAGCTGGAGATGCCGATCGATTACCCCGCCATGTCGCGCACCATCGATGCCAGCCTGAAGCTGGACCCCTACAACATGGATGGCTACTATTTCGCCCAGGCCATTCTCACCTGGAATGTAGGCCAAGTGGCCCTCGCCAACACGTTCTTGGAACGCGGCATGGAGTATCGTGACTGGGATTGGCAGCTTCCCTATTTTGTCGGGTTCAACTACGCCTATTTCCTGAAGGACTACGGGCGTGCCGCCAAATACTACCGTCGCGCGGCTGAGCTTAGCGGCAATAACATGTTCATCAGTTTGGCCGGGCGCTACATGCAGCGCTCCGGCAGTACCGAAATGGCCATTGTTTACCTCGGCAACATGGCCAGAAACTCGCGTGACCAGGCCGTGAAAAAATCGCTCCTCGTCCGCCAGGCGGCCTTCATCAGGGTGCTGGAGCTGGAAAAGGCACGCGACGCTTTCGTGCAGCAGCACGGCAAACTTCCCGGGTCACTGGAAGAGCTGGTGCGGGCCGGTTTGTTGCGCGGGATCCCCAGGGATCCGTATGGCGGGAAATTCATCCTGCAAAGTGATGGCAGCATCAGCTCTACGAGCGGTTTCTCCTTCTCCGGAGGGAAAAAATGAGGCGAGGTCCGAGGCGGAAATGCACGCGATAGAATTCGACGAATTAAGCAAGGTGTTCCAGGGTAAAAAGAAGGTCACCGTCAACGCCTTGAACTCCCTGTCTTTGCAGGTTGCCCAGGGAGAGGTGTTTGGTTTTCTCGGTCCCAACGGCGCCGGTAAAAGCACTTCCATCAAGATTTTGCTGGGCCTTATCGGCAGCACCGCCGGTACCGCCCGGATCATGGGGGTCGACGTCACCGAGAAATCTGCCCGTTCCGATGTGGGCTTTCTTCCCGAGAACCCCTCTTTCTATGATTTTCTCACCGGCGAGGAGTACCTGCGCTTTGTCGGCAAGAGCTTCAACATGTCAGCGGCCGATATCTCCGCAGGAAGCAGCGACGTCCTGAAGCGTCTCGATCTTTGGGAGGCCCGCAAGCGCCCGATCCGTGGCTACAGCAAGGGGATGGTGCAACGTCTGGGTCTTGCCCAGACGCTGATACATGATCCCTCGGTGTATGTTCTCGACGAGCCCATGAGCGGCCTGGACCCGATCGGCCGGGCCCTGGTGAAGGACATCATCCGCGAACTCAAAGAGCGCGGCAAGACGGTATTCTTCAGCACCCATATCACTGCCGACGTGGAAGCCGTGTGTGACCGGGTCGGCGTCATCAACAAAGGCGTCCTTCTCGCCGTCGATACGGTCTCCGGCGTCCTCGAACGTGGCGTCGAGGGGTACACCGTGCGAGTCCTCAAGCCCGACGGCGCATCCGAGGAGCGCGTTGTGGCCAAAGCCGATCTGCAGGAATTCATCGAGAAGTCGATGGCGCAGCGCTGGGCCATCGAAAGGGTGGAGCCCAAAAGAAAGGATATGGAAGCATTTTTTCTGGAAATGGTGTCACCAAAGCAGACGTCGGGATGAAGCTCAAACCCTGCTATCAGATACTGATTCTGGCGGCTATCGTCCTTTGCGTCTATTATCCGGCACTCTCCGCCGGTGTTTGTTCAGTAGACGACCCCCGCATTATCGCAGCCTATAACGCCGGCGCAGGCAAGACGTTGATGGATTTGTTCCGCCCCAGCGGCACCTACTATTACCGGCCGCTGATAGAACTCTCCTATTACCTGGACAACCTGCTCTGGAGCATGCACCCCCGGTTCATGCATCTGGAGAACATCCTGTTCCATGCCCTCAACACCATGCTCCTGTTCCTGATTGCCAGGCAAGTGGCAGCGGCCTGGTCCATAAAAGCACCATGGTTTCCGCTGGCAGGTGCCATGCTCTTCGCCGTTCATCCCATCAACACCGAACCGGTCACCTGGATCGCCGGCCGTACCGATCCCTTGGCGGCCGCTTTTGTCTTCGCCGCGCTCTGGTGCCTGCTGCGGAGCCTCAGCACGGACCGGCTTCTCTATCTTTGCCCTGCCTTGCTGCTGTTCGTTTTAGGGGTGTTGACCAAGGAGGTCGCGATCTGTTTCCTGCCGGTTGCGATGCTGCTGGCCGCCTGTTGGCCTGCTCCTGCCCGATCCCGGCGGATCGTTCTGCTCGTTTTGGCAGGCGTTGCCGCCTCGTGCGGGTTGTTGCTGTCAATTCTCGCCGCGCTCAGCCCGACTCTCAGCGTCAGCAACCTGCTGGGCAACCAGGTCGGCGGACCGCTGGCAGCTCTGCGGACCGTCACCGCCGCGCTCGGCTTTTATCTGAAAAAACTGGTTGTGCCGTTTCCCCTCAATTTCGCCATCGATGCCGTTTCAGCGCTCTACCTGGTTCCCGCGATCCTCTTTTTGCTGCTGGTGCCGTTCTGGCTGAAAAAGCGCAGCTTGGCTGCCGTGCTAGGCGCGGCTTGCGCCATCTTTTTGCTCCCCGCGCTCGTGGTCTCGCTTGGCCATGTGGCCTGGACTCCGTTTGCGGAGCGCTACCTTTATCTCCCCTCGGCGTTCATGTGTCTGGGTGTTGCCGGCCAGGCCTCCGTTTTGCTGGAGAGGGGCAATCGGCAACGGTGGTTGCTTCCCGCAGCCGTTGCCATCGCCGTCATCGCGGGTTCTCTGACGGTGCAGCGCACCTTTGTCTGGCAAAATAACCTCGCCCTTTTCCGGGATACGGTGGGTAAGTCCCCAGGCTTTGGCGCGGCACACCTCGAACTCGGCGTTGCCCTTCTGTTAAAGGGAGAGTTGCGCCACGGGCGCGAGGAGATCGAGACGGCCGAGCGGCTGAACGACCGGCCGTCGATCAGGAGCCTCATCAAGCAAAACCTGATGGCGGTGCGGCTCGATGAGGGAGACTATCAGGGCGCGCGGGAATATTTCTTCCGCAATTTCGACAGCCTGGACCAAGCCGGCCCCGAATTCCTGCAGATGCTGGTCAAGGCAGATGAAGGGCTTGCCCGGCAGGCCGCCGATGCGGCTGTCAGGGACGGCATTTACCGCGGCATGATCGGCACCTACCGGTTGCTGTACCTGAAGACCCGCGACCCCTTCAACCTCTACCAGAGCGGAAAGGTGGCGCAAGAGCGCGGCGATCGTGCCGAGGCCATGGCCTATTTCCGCCAAGCGGTGCGGGAAGCCCCTGCCGATACACACTACCGCGCGGCGGCAACGAAAATGCTGCAAAGGCTGGAGGTTGGACAGTGATGAGGGCTTATATCACCTTGCTGCGTCCCGCCCAGTGGCTCAAAAACCTGATGCTTTTCTTCCCCCCGTTCCTGGGAGGGCAACTCCTGGTGCAGGGCCAACTCGCGCGCGGCATTGCCCCGCTGCTCGCCTTCTGCTTCGTCTCCAGTTCCGGCTACGTGCTGAACGACTTGCTTGACCGCGAGCGCGACCTGAGCCATCCCAGGAAAAAACTGCGCCCCATCCCGTCCGGGATGGCCAGCGTCACTGGGGCCGTCGTGCTTGCCGTCCTGCTGCTGGCGGCGGGACTCGCCCTCGGAAGCAGTTGCTCGATGGTGTTCCTGGCCTTTCTTCTTTGCTACCTGGGCGTCACGCTGTCTTACTCCTTCGCGCTCAAGAGCTACCCTATCGTGGACCTGTTCTGCATCTCCGCCGGGTTCCTGCTCCGTCTTCAGGCGGGTGGGGAGGTCTTTCACGTCGAGATTTCCCCCTGGCTCTTTATGAGCGTATTTCTTCTTTCGATCTTTCTCAGCACGGGAAAAAGGCTGTGTGAGTACTGCCTCTTGGGAGAGAAGGCGGTTGAGCACAGGGAAAACCTCGTCCATTACCCGCAGGGATACCTTGAGGGGATCATGTACATGTCCGGTGGCGCCGCGCTGGTGACCTACGCTATGTACACCACCATCAACCGGACCACGCTCATCTACTCGGTGCCGCTTTGCTGCTTCGGTCTCTTCCGTTACATCCTGAGGGTACAGTCCGGCAAAAGCGGCGACCCGACCGAATCGCTTCTCAAGGACCTCGTGCTGCTCCCCGTTGGTATCGTGTGGGTGGCCATGGTGGCGTGGAGCATCTACTGGTGAACCGGGTCTACGTCATCGTTGTCAACTGGAACGGTTGGCGGGACACCGTGGAGTGCCTGGAAAGCCTGCGCGCACTCAGCTACTCCCCCCTGAGCGTCATAGTCTGTGACAACGGCTCGACGGACGATTCGCTGCATCGCCTTCGCGACTGGGTCGACGACAACGGCATCGACTGCGCCGAGTACAATGCCGCCGAGGCGGAGTCCGGCGGCGTTGCGGGACTGGACCCCTGGCTTGTGCTGGTGCGAAACGGAGGCAACCTGGGCTTTGCCGGCGGCAACAATGTTGCGTTGCGCTACGCCCTGTCCCGGGACGATTTCTCCTACGCCTGGCTGCTCAACAACGACACGGTCGTCGATCCCGATGCGCTTTCACACCTGGTACGGCGCATGGAGGAACACCCCTCCATCGGCATGTGCGGGTCGACCATCCGCTACTACGAGGACCGGGAAAAGGTGCAGGCGCTGGGTGGGGGGCATTACTGCCGCTTCGTCGGCCTTCCCTGGCACTACGGCCGATTCTTGGGAGGGCATACCGAGCGCAGCAGGGCCGAGAGGTGGATGAACTACGTGGAAGGTGCGTCGCTCATGGTCTCCAGTCGCTTTCTCAAGGAGATAGGGGTCATGTCCGAGGACTACTTCCTCTACTTCGAGGAGGCGGACTGGGCGGAGCGGGCCAAGGGGCGCTTCGAGCTTGGCTACGCGCCGCGAAGCCTTGTCTACCACAAGGTGGGCCGCAGCATCGGCACCAGCAGCAACCCGCGCCGCAAGAGCTACACCTGCGACTTCTACAACGTGCGCAACCGCATCCTCTTCACCCGACGCTACTATCCCTACGCGCTGCCGACCGTCTACCTGGTGCTGCTCGGGGGACTGCTGCTGCGCCTTCTGCTGGGGCGCTTCGACCACGCCGCCATGGTGCTGCGGCTCCTCCTGAAAGGGGCGAAGCGATGAGCACGGAGCCGCGCCTTAGCATCGTAACCGTGGTGCGTAACGCCGCGGACCACCTCGAAGAGACCATCCTCAGCGTGCTGGAGCAAAAGCACACCAAGGCCATTGACTACCTGGTCATCGATGGCGGCTCCACGGATGGCACGCTGCAGGTCATCGAGAGGTACGCAGACCGGTTGCACTACTGGGTGAGCGAACCGGACCGCGGCACCTACGACGCCATGAACAAGGGGTGGCGCGCTGCGGATCCCGAGAGCTCGATCCTCTTTCTCGGCGCGGGAGATCGGGTGGTTTCCCTGCCGGACCGTCTCGGCGACTATGGCCCCCGCGACGTTCTCTACGGCACGGTGCAGATGGGGCCGGGGCGGGTCTTTCACCCGAGGGCTGACTGGCACTTGAGGCTCTACAACACCCTGCACCACCAGGCGCTCCTGGTGCCCAAGCGGGTGCATCCCGAGCCTCCGTTTGACTGCCGCTACCCGGTGTACGCCGACTTCGATTTCAATCAGAGGATGAAAAAAGCCGGGGTCGATTTTGTCTTCTGCCCGCAGTTGATCGGCTATGCCCGCCCAGGCGGGGTGAGCGATTGCCCCCGCTTCACCGAAACCTTGCGGGTTGTCAGGGCCAATTTCGGTTTTTTCTGGGCGGCGCTGGCCATTTCGGGTTACTATGCCATGCGGATTATGCCGCTAATGAAGAAGCTGCGCCCCATACGCGACGTCTGATACCACCAAGAGGCCATGGCTACAGAAGAAAGCTTACAACCTGAAGTGTTACTCATCGAGCCTGAGGCTCCGGCCCTGCATTACTGGCGTGACCTCTGGAGGTACCGGGAACTGCTCTGGTTCCTGGTCTGGCGCGACGTGCTGGTACGCTACAAGCAAACCGCGATCGGGGTGCTTTGGAGCTTGCTGCGCCCCTTGCTCGCCATGATCGCCTTCACCCTGGTCTTTGGCCTGTTCGCCAAGATGCCCTCCGGCGAGGCGCCGTACCCGCTGCTGGTCTTTGCCGCCATGCTTCCCTGGAATTTCTTCGCCAACGCCTTATCCGAAAGTTCCGGTGCGCTGATCGGCAACGCCAACCTGCTCACCAAGGTCTATTTTCCGCGCATGATCGTCCCCTTGAGCAGCGTCATCGCCAGCCTGCTGGACTTCGCCATCTCCCTCGGGGTCATGGCGGCCATCATGCTCTGGTACGGGGTTTTCCCGACCTGGCGGGTGCTTGCCCTTCCCCTGTTCCTGCTCTTGGCCTGCGTGGCCGCCACCGGGGCCGGCCTGTGGTTCTCCGCGCTCAACGTGAAGTACCGCGACTTCCGCTACGTAGTTCCGTTCCTGCTGCAGTTCGGCCTCTACGTCTCGCCGGTGGGGTTCGCAAGCGCCGTGGTCCCCGAAAAATGGCGTCTTTTCTACGCGCTGAACCCGATGGTCGGGGTGATCGACGGCTTCAGGTGGGCGCTGCTCGGGCTGAAGGTCGAGGTGTTCTGGCCCGGCATCGTTCTTTCCACCTTCCTGTCGCTTTTGCTGCTGGCGGGCGGCCTCCGGTTCTTCCGCGGCACCGAGAGGACCATGGCGGATGTGATATGAGCGCGCCGGCCATCAGTGTCCGCAACGTGGGCAAGAAATACCTGCTCTCGCATCAGCCGCGGGAGCAGTACACCGCCCTGCGCGACGTGCTAAGCGACGGGGTCGCAGCTTTTGCCAGAAGGCTTCGCCATCCTTTCGCACCAGGGGAGCGCGCCGATAGCGTGGAGGAATTCTGGGCGCTGCAGGATGTCTCCTTCGAGATCAAGCAAGGGGAGCGGGTCGGCATCATCGGCCGCAACGGCGCGGGAAAATCGACCCTCTTGAAGATCCTGAGCCGCATCACCGAGCCCAGCACCGGCAGCATCCGGATCAGGGGTAAGGTGGCGAGCCTGCTGGAGGTCGGCACCGGGTTCCACCCGGAACTGACCGGTCGCGAGAACATCTATCTGAACGGCGCAATCCTCGGCATGCGGCGCGAGGAGATCAGGCGCAAGTTCGACGAGATCGTGCAGTTCGCCGAGATCGAGAAGTTCCTGGACACCCCGGTCAAGCGTTACTCGTCCGGGATGTACGTCCGCCTGGCCTTCGCCGTAGCCGCCCACCTTGAACCCGAGATACTGGTCGTGGACGAGGTGCTGGCAGTCGGCGATGCGCAGTTTCAAAACAAATGTCTCGGGAAGATGGAGGCGGTGGGCAGGGAGGGACGCACCGTGCTTTTCGTCAGCCACAATATGGGTGCCATCAACAAGCTGTGCGACCGCGCCATCTGGCTGGAGAGCGGACAGCTGCTTGAATCGAGCGACACGGAGACGGTCGTTCAGAAGTACCTTTCTTCGGCCTTTCTCGGCCAGTCGACCAGGCAATTCCCGGTGAAAAGCGACAAGGCCGCTCAGGTCCTGCAGGTGAGGCTTCTCAACGGTGAGCACCAAGAGAGTACGGAATTCGGTTTAGGAGAGGAGCCGTTTGTCGAGGTCCGCTACCTGCTGAACCATGAACTGACCGGGATACACGTGGCCTGCATAGTGACCACCGTGCAGGGAGTGCATGCCTTCTCGACCGCGGACACCGACACGAACCCGAAGTTTTTTGAGGCGCGCCCCGCCGGCGAATACGTATCCTGGGTGCGACTCCCCATGAAGGACTTCAACTCGGGGATCTACCATGTCGCCATCGGCATCGGAATCCCCGGGGTGCAGATCCTTGACCGACAGGAAGCACTCTCCTTCACCCTGCATGACACCGGCGGCTTTGCGACGCTCAAGGAGGGGGCCAGGAGGGCGGGGTTGCTCGTTTTCGAGGTGCCATGGCACCTCCGGGAGAAGCCCTGATGTTTTTCTGCAGCTACCCCACCCGTTTCTATAGTCTGGACGCCCCCTCTGTACCGTTGACCGGGCCGCAGGCTGCCGCACTTGAGCGGTTCAGGACGGGGATGAACGAGGGGCTCTACGCGCTGGAGCCCGCCCCATGCATCTGCGGAAGCGAGGACGGGGTGCTGCTGGCGAGACGGGACCGCTACGGGCTTGAGGTGGATACCTATCTTTGCAGGCACTGCGGCGTGCTCAGGACCTCGCCGCGGCTCTCCCCGGAGAGCCTGTCACGCTTCTATGACAGCGACTACCGGGAAATATATGGTGGTGAGGAGACTGCCTCGGACGCCTTTTTCGCGGAGCAGATAGCCCATGGCCGCTCGATCCTTGACTCGGTGCTGCACAACATCGCGGGTGACCTGGCGGGGGCGGTAGTTTTCGACGTGGGCTGCGGTGCGGGCGGTGTCCTGATCCCGTTCCGGGAGTCCGGCTGCCTGGTGTATGGCTGCGATCACGGTGGCAGGTATCTTGAGTACGGTCGCTCTCAGGGGCTGCGGCTGGAGCACGGCGGAGCGGCGGAGCTTAAACAGCACGGGAAGGCGAAGGTCGTCATCTTAAGCCACGTACTTGAGCATTTTCCTGACCCGAGGGCGGAGTTGGCATTGCTGTCGTCGCTTCTGGAGGATGACGGCTACCTGTACATCGAGCTCCCTGGCGTATTCAACATTCACAACGTATATCGGGACTTTCTGCTTTATCTGCAGAACGCGCACCTGTACCACTTCACCCTGAGCACCCTGTCGTCGCTTTTGGCCGATGCCGGCTTCCAGTTGGTATTCGGGTATGAAAACGTCGTCGCGCTTTTCAAAAAGGGAAGCGGGAGACCGGTGCAGGTTGGCAAGAGAGAGTATGCGAAAGTGTTGTGCTATCTGTACAGCGTCGAGCTGAGCAGGTTGGCGATTTTCAGGAAGCTTCCCCAGCTGGTAGCCCGCATCATCGGGTGGACCTATAAAAGGGCATGGTGAGATATGGACGTTAAGGCAATCGCGGAAATAGGATGCAATCACATGGGAAAGATGGACATCGCCCATGAGATGATCAAGATGGCGGCGCAGTTTTGCAAGGTCGACATCATAAAGTTCCAGAAACGGACCAACAGGGAACTGCTCACCCCCGAGGAGTACCAGGCACCGCACCCCAATCCCGCCAATTCCTACGGCGCCACCTACGGCGAACACCGCGATTACCTCGAGTTCGACGTGGACCAGCACCGCCAGCTCAAGGCGTGGTGCGAGGAGTGGGGCTGCGAGTACAGCACCTCGGTCTGGGACCTGACCGCCGCCAAGGAGATCGCGCAGCTCAAGCCGCGCTTTCTGAAGATCCCCTCCGCCTGCAACCTCGATTTCGAGCTTTTGGAGTGGCTGGCGACAAACTACGGCGGTGAACTGCATCTATCGCTGGGGATGACCACACCCGCCGAGGAACAACGCATCGTGTCGTTCTTTGAAAACAAGGGACGCAGCCAGGATCTCGTCCTGTACGCCTGCACCTCCGGCTACCCGGTGCCGTTCGAGGATATCTGCCTGTATCAGATCAGGCACCTGGTGGAAAGCTTTGGCCACAGGGTCCGCGGCATCGGTTTTTCCGGGCACCATCTTGGCATCGCCGCGGATATAGCGGCGCTGGCGCTGGGAGCCAGGTACTTTGAGCGTCACTTCACCTTGGACCGCACCTGGAAGGGGACCGATCATGCGGCCAGCCTCGAGCCGGACGGCATGAGGCGCCTTGCGCGCGACCTGCGCAACGTATCGAGGTCGCTTACCTACAAGAGCCAGGATGTGCTCCCCATCGAAGCGGTCCAGCGCAAAAAGCTGAAGAGGAAGGTCAATGACTGACATCGTGGCCCTGGTTCCGTTGCGTGGCGGCTCCAAGAGCATTCCGGACAAGAACATCCGCATGATCGGCGGCAAACCGCTGTGCGCCTGGGTCCTTGAGGCCGCGTGCCAATCCGGGATTTTCTCCCGGGTGGTAGTATCCACGGATTCCGAAAGGATAGCGCGGACGGTGGCGGGGCTCGGGCTCCCCGTGGAGGTGCTTCATCGTCCCGCCGAATTCGCAACGGACACTGCCTCCACCGAGTCGGTCATGCTCCATGCCGCCGGTTGCATCGATTTTGAAGTAGTGGTCACCATTCAGGCGACCTCCCCCCTGGTCACCCCTGAAGATTTTCGTCGCGCCGATGCCTTGTTCAGGGGCGGCGGCTACGACTCGCTCGTTACCGGGGTCAGGACCAAGAGGTTTTTCTGGAACGGTGACGGCACGCCGCTCAATTACGACCCGCGCTCTCGTCCGCGCAGGCAGGAGTTCGCCGGGTCCTTCATGGAGAACGGAGCCTTTTATTTCACCAGGCGCAAACTCTTGGAGGAGTCGCATTGCCGTCTGGGCGGGCGGGTCGCGGTGTACGAGATGGCCCCGGATACAGCCGTCGAAATCGACGAGCCTGCCGATTGGGAGATGGTGGAACGCGCCCTGAGGCTAAAGGCTGTGGGGACGGCAACCGGCTCCCTTCGCGGCATCAGGCTCTTGGCGGTCGACGTGGACGGCACGCTCACCGACGCCGGCATGTACTGGTCAGCAGAGGGCGACCGGCTGAAGAAGTTCAACACCCGCGACGCCAAAGGGCTTCAACTGGTGCGGGAAGCGGGCGTGGACGTGGCGGTGTTGACCTCGGAGAACTCCCCCATCGTGACCGCCCGAATGGCGAAGCTCGGCATCACGCGCTGCTACACCGGGGTGGAGGACAAGCAGAGCTGTCTGCTGGAGTTGGTGCGCGACCTGAATATCGATCTTGGCCAGGTAGCCTACATCGGGGATGACGTCAATGACCTCGCCTGTCTCAAGCTTTCCGGGTTCTCGGCCTGTCCCGGCGATGCGGTGGATGCGGTTCGGGCGGTGGTGCATCACGTTTCCAGGCACGCGGGGGGCATGGGCGCTGTCCGGGAACTGTGCCAGATGATCCTGGAGGCCCGGGGATGCTAGTGAGGACCCAGCAGGTACTGCCACCGGTGCTCTTTAGAAAGCTGGAACAACTGCTCGACACCTGGACCTTCCGGGGACACCCCGATCGGGTCGCACTCTCAAAGAACGTGTCGCTCAAGGGGGTGGCCCGGGGGCGAAGGGCTTTTCTGCTGGCCACCGGGCCGAGCATCAAGCAGGAAGAGTTGCAACTGCTGAAAGGGGAGGATTGCTTCAGCCTGAGCAACTTCTTTCTGCACCAGCACATCAAGGACATCTGCCCGCGGTTCCACTTCTTTGCGCCGTACCACCCGCCTTTGGTCCTGGAGAACTACGTCGAATGGCTGCGGCTTGCGGACCGCACGTTGCCCAAAAGCACCGCGATCTTTCTGGGACATGCCACAAAGCCCCTGGTGGAGCGGTACCGCCTGTTCGCCGGGCGCGAGGTCTTCTACCTTTACCTGTCGGAGCACCCCAGTAGCCAACTGGTCGATATCACCAGGCAGGTCCTCTGCCCGCAGAGCGGCCCGCTCATGATCCTGCCCGTTTTGCTGTACATGGGATACCGGGTGGTCTACCTTGTCGGGTGCGATCATAGCAACCTCAGGGACTACAAAAAACCGATGGAGCACTTCTACCCTAAGGAGCAGGACGTCCGCAAAAACGCCTCCGACGAGAACGCCTGGGACAATGTCACCAGCACCATGTGGCAGGCTTACAACCTTTTCAGCCAGTATGAGTTCTACAAGGATCTGTACCGCAAATCGGGAGCGACCATAGTGAACCTCTCCACCGATAGCTGGCTTGACATGTTTGAACAGGGAAGGCTCAGCGAAGTGATTTCGCGCGCGCCGGCGAGGCCCGAATGATCCGTTCGCTCTTAGCCAGACTCAGGCGCGCCGTGCGCCCCCCAAAATGGCGTGAGATAGAGCATTTTGACGAGCAGTGGAAGCGGCGCATAAAGGGGCTGGCCGACCTGCTCGATCAGGAGAAGAGCGTTCTCGACCTTGGCTGCGGCAGGATGTGGCTTCGGGAGTTTCTTCCGGCCGGCACCCGGTACTTTTGCTGTGACTACGTGGCCAGGAGCCCGGAAACGATTGTGTGCGACTTCAACCGCTCCGAGTTCCCCGATCTGCAGGTCGATGTCTGTTTCGTCAGCGGCTGTCTGGAGTACGTGGAGGACGTGGACTGGTTTCTGGGCAGAGTTGCCCAGGCGTCGGACCGGCTCATCCTCTCCTATTGCAGCACGGAACTCGTCTCCGGCCTCGCCGGCAGGAAGAGCCTCGCCTGGAAGAGCCATCTCAGCCATGATGCCTTGCTTGCCAAGGCTGAGGCCGCCGGATTTCATCTGTGCGCCCGGGGCGAGGATATAGACGGCAACGAGATACTGAAGTTCGAGAAACCATCCAGGCAAAGTCCGACCAGGAGCCAGGCCAGCCCGTGAATACCATATCGATATTCGACACCTCCATCAGCGATTACAATCTTGGCAATGAGATCATCATGGAGTCGGTCTACGGCCACATGCGTGAGGTTTTCCCTGAGGCCTTCTTCTTCAAGCTCCCCTACATGGAGATAACCCGGCACACCCGCAGTTGCATCCAGCAAAGCGACCTCCTCGTCTTCGGTGGTACCAACTCCCTAAGCAGCAGGATGGAGCAGTATAAACAATGGGACGTGAACCTGCGCAAGTCGGCCTACGTGAAAAACGTGGTCCTGATGGGGCTTGGCTGGTGGCAGTACCAGGAAAAAGAGAGCCTCTACACCAAGGTGCTCCTAAAGCGCGTGTTGAGCGGGAAATGGCTGCACTCGGTCCGGGACTCATATACTGAGGCAAAGTTGCGCATCCTTGGCTTTGACAACGTGGTGAACACGGGGTGCCCCACGCTTTGGCACCTGACGCCGGAGCACTGCCGGGAGATCAGGACAGGCATGGGCGATACCGTCGTCAGCACCCTGACGGACTACAGCCAAAACCCGGAATTGGACCGCAGAATGCTGGAGGTGCTGTCGCAGTGCTACCGGCGTGTCCTGGTCTGGTTGCAAGGCGTGGGGGACAGGGACTACCTGGCCGCGCTTGGCGTTGCCGGTGTCGAGGTGATTCCCCCCTATCTCCAGGCCTTTGACGGCGCCCTGGCCGATCCGGCCGTCGACTACGTCGGCACGAGGCTGCATGCGGGGATCAGGTCACTGCAAAAAGGGAGAAGAAGCCTGATCGTCGGGGTAGACAACCGCGCCGCTGAGATGCGTAAGGATTTCGACCTTCCGGTCCTGGAGCGCTCGGCCCTTGACCAACTGGAGAGCCGGATCAGGACCCCTCATCGGACGCAGATCCGCATACCGCTTGAAAACGTTACCCGTTGGAAAGGGCAGTTTTCCTCGGTTCAACCGGCGTGAAACCGCATTGACCGTCGTGGCACGGGGCGGCAAGGAGAGGGTTTTTCATGGGCATCATCAATCTGCTGGCCGACATCGCCCGGCACACGACAAAGCGGCTGCGCCTCGCTCTGCTGCGCCGTAAGTGCTGGCAGCAAAGGTCGGGAGCGGTCCTGCGTATGCGGGGGCTGGAAATGGCGGTCACCGACGGAGCGAATTTCTACATGCAGTACAAGGACGAGTTCGTCAACCGCATCTACCACTTCGACGCGGTGCGGCCAGACCCGGTAATCATCGACGGCGGCAGCAACATGGGCATGTCCATCCTGCAGTTCAAAAAGGTCCACCCGGGAGCCAGGGTCTTCGCCTTCGAACCCGATCCGGAGCTGTTCAAGATCCTTTCGGGCAACCTTTCACGCAACAACATCTCCGACGTGCAGTTGGTCAACGCGGGACTTGCCGCAGAGGAGGGCGAGACCAGCTTCCTGGCGGACGGAAAGGCCGGCGGACAGATCGCTGATCAGGGTTCGGTCCGGGTGCGCATGGTGCGTTTGTCGGGGTACTTGGACCAGCCGGTGGATTTCCTCAAACTGAACATTGAAGGAGAGGAACTCGCCGTGCTCACCGAGGCCGCTCAGGCCGGGAAGCTGCGTCAGATTCGCGAACTGGTCCTGGAGTACCATGGCTGGGCCGGCCGGCGCCAACTGCTGGGAGACATCCTGAATCTGCTCGACCGGCAGGGGTACCGCTACCTGGTTCACGATTTCGATGCCGAGACCTGTTTCGCTTCCAAGCCCCCGTTCAGGCTGGGGCCTGACACCACCTGGTTCTGCTTGGTGTACGCCAAGCGCAACGATCTCCTTATCGACGGGAAGTGAAGAAATGGCCTTTTTCCGGCACATATGGAGGGGTATCCGGCTGGGGCGGCTGCAGCCGGTCAGCAGGAGCTTCGGGTTCGACCGCGGCCAGCCCATCGATCGCTATTACATCGAACGGTTCCTAAGCGACAACAGCCAGGATATCAAGGGGAGGGTGCTCGAGGTGGGCGACGGCGAGTATACCCGTGTTTTCGGCGCTGAGCGGGTGACGAAGTCCGATGTTTTGCACGCCCAGCCCGGCAATCCCAAGGCGACGCTGGTCGGAAACCTCGCTACGGGCGAAGGGATCCCCGACCGCTCCTTTGAATGCATGATCCTGACACAGACGTTCCCTTTTATCTACGACCTGCAGGATGCGGTTGCCAACACCTACCTGAAGCTGAAGGAGGGAGGAGTGCTCCTGGCAACCTTTGCCGGCATCAGCCAGATCAGCCGGTATGACATGGACCGCTGGGGCGACTTTTGGCGCCTCAGCGACGTTGCCGCCCGCCGTCTGTTCGGCGACGTGTTCGGGGACCAGAACGTGGCCGTTGCAAGCCACGGAAACGTTCTCGTCGCCTGCAGCTTCCTGCATGGACTTGCCAGCCGTGAACTCACCAGAGCTGAGCTCGAATTCCGGGACGAGGATTACCAGGTGCTGATCACCGTGCGAGCGGTGAAGCGGGCCCGGAGCTGACCGATGTACGGAGAATTGATGCTCAGGAAGTTGGCGCGGTGCATGGTGCCACAAGCGGCGATCCTGCTCTACCATCGGGTCGCCGATACTGCCAGGGATCCGCAGTTGCTCTGCGTTTCACCGGAGAATTTCGCCGGTCACATGGACGTGCTTCGTTCCCGATATCTCCCTGCGCCCCTCTCCGCCAGGGAAAGCTGGCAGCCGGGCAGTGTGGTGGTTACCTTTGACGACGGTTATTCAGACAACCTCACCAACGCCGTCCCGCTGCTGCGGCAGTACCTGGTCCCCGCCACGGTCTTTGTGGCCACGGGGTTTCTAGGGGATGCGCAGCGGCCATACTGGGACGAACTGGCAGACCTGTTGCTGTGGTCCGCGGTACTGCCCAAACGGTTGCAGCTGACGTTAAACGGCCATACCAGGGCCTGGGAGTTTGGCTCGCACGGCCCGGTTGATCCTTCCTGGAACCTGCTTGGCGGCGTGAGCTGTGGGCGGCAGCATGCCTATCAGGTGCTTTGCGATCAGCTGCGTCTCTCCACCCCTGTCCAGCGTGTCGAGACGATGGCTCAGCTCAGGGAGTGGGCCGGCAGATGCTGCGCCGATTCGGGGGAGCGCCGGTTTCTCACCGAGCAGGAACTGCGCCGCCTCGCGGAGGAGGACGTCGTCGAGATCGGGGCGCACACGCAAAACCACGCCAACCTCGCCCTTCTTTCCGGTACCGAGCAGCGCTGCGAGATCGCCCAGGGGAGACAGCGGCTGGAAGATATCTGTGGGCAGCCGGTGCGCAGCTTCGCTTATCCCTACGGCACCAGGCAAAGTTATGCCCGTCAAACGCAGCGGATCTTGCAGGACGAGGGTTTTGACTGTGCCTGCGCCAACTTTGGCGGCGCTGTCTTTCCCGTAGTTTCCCGTTTCCAGTTGCCCCGGCTCCTGGTGCGCAACTGGTCCGCCGAAGAGTTTGCCGTAAGACTGGCTGAGTACCTGAAATGACCGACGCCAAAATCGAGATCATACAGCTGAACACGCTGGACACCGTGGGGGGCGCCGCAGGCGTCACCAGTACCCTGCACGAGTACTTCAAGAGCCAGGGGCACGGATCCTTGCGCATGGTGGGGCGCAAGCTCGGCCCTGATCCCGACACGATAGAGCTGAGAGCCGCGGTCCGACCTTCGCTTCCGGGGAGCGTGGGGCGCTTGCTGCGCTCGGTGCGCCGCCGCGCCGAACTCTTCGCCGGCTTCGAGGACTTCGGAGATCCTGCGAGCCGGTCGCTCGACAGCGCTTTGCCTGGCGGCGCGATCATCGTCTGCCACAACCTGCACGGGGGGTACTTCGATCTTACAGGCTTGGCCGACCTGTCCCGGCGTCACCCGGTGGTGCTTGTGCTGCACGACGCCTGGCTCCTCGCAGGCCACTGCGCGCACTCCTTCGATTGCGACAAGTGGCTTAGCGGCTGCGGCAGCTGTCCCTATCCGGACGTGCAATACGCCCTGACGCGCGACACCTCCCATCAAAACTGGAAGAGAAAGAGTGACATTTACCGCGCCTGTCGGCTCAACGTGATAACCCCTTCGCGATGGCTCATGACTAAAGTCCAAGATTCCATCTTGAAACCGGCTGTGATAAGGTCACGTGTCATCAATAACGGCGTGGATCAGAGCATCTTCTGTCCCGGGGACAAAGCGGCCGCACGGGCGCGGATCGGTATCGGCAACAGCGAGGTCGTGGTGATGTTCGCCGCCAACGGCATCCGCGAAAGCATTTGGAAGGATTGGAGCACCATGCGCTGCGCGGTCGCGGAGGTAGCGCAGGCCATGCCGGATAAGCAGCTTCGATTTCTGGCGGTCGGCGAGAGCGCGCCAAGCGAGCAGGTGGGAGGGGCCACCATAACCTTTGTCCCCTACCAGGCTCCCGCTGAGATCGCAGCCTTCTACCAGGCCGCCGACCTGTACATCCACGCGGCGCGGGCTGAGAACTTCCCCAACACGGTGATCGAAGCCCTTTCCTGCGGGACCCCCGTGGTCGCCACTTCGGTCGGCGGCATCCCGGAACAGGTTAAGGGATTACGCCACGAGGGTGATGCCGACGCAGTCAACCTCTACGGTCGGGACCATGCCACAGGAATACTGACCCCTGTCGGTGACCACAGGCGCCTGGGCTCCGCCATATGCCGGCTGCTCGGCGATGCCGCACTGGTCAATCAACTTTCGCATTCAGCGGCATCGGACGCGAAAGAGCGCTTCAGCATTACCCGGACCGGAGGATGCTACCTCGATTTTTTCGAAGAGGTGCTGACCGATTTCGGCAAGAATACGAGGTCCGCCTGATGTCGGAGGGGGGCCGTGGCAATGGGTGCTCAGCCGCGTCGGCCGAACGTCGGCAGGGCGGGGGGCGTATCGTTTTTCGGAAAGCCCCAGGACAGGAGAGGCAAAGACCGTGGCTACCCAGAAGGTGATCTCTGTTGTAATAGGCTCTTATAACCGCCTGAGTTTTCTCAGACTTACCGTAGAGAGTGTCAGGCGGGAGTTGGAGGGGTTCGGCTCCGCCGCCGAGGTCATCGTCGTCGATGGAGGCTCCGGCGACGGCACCCTGCCGTGGCTTATGAAGCAAAAGGACATCATCACCATCGTGCAGCATAACCGCGGCACGTGGCAGGGGAAAAGGATCGAGCGGCGTTCCTGGGGCTACTTCATGAACCTTGGCTTCACGTGCGCCCAGGGGAAGTTCGTCTGCATGCTAAGCGACGACTGCCTGGTGGTCCCAGGTGCGATCGTCAACGGCGTACGGCTCTTTGAGGAGCGCCTGGGAGCGGGGGAAAAGGTCGGCGCCGTGGCTTTTTACTGGCGCAACTGGCCGGACCAGGAGAAGTATTGGGTGGGGCTGACGCTCGGGGACCGCATCTTCGTGAATCACGGACTGTACCTGAAGGAGGCGCTCGCTCAGGTGGGATATGTGGACGAGGAGACCTTTCACTTCTACCATGCGGATGGCGACCTCTGTCTGAAAATGTGGCAAAACGGGTATGCCTGCATAGACTCACCCGACTCGTTCATCGAGCACTACTACCACACCGCAGCCGACGTCAGGAAGAGCAACCTGGAAACCCAGAAGAAGGATCATCGCGCCTACCTTGAGAAGTGGGAGGGGATCTTTTACGATCCCGTTGCCGTGAACACGGGAGGCTGGATAGAGAAGGAATTTAACGACGACTTCAAAACCGCCGATCTGTTCAAGAGGGCCGCTCCCTTCAACTGCCACATGAAGCGGAACGTCCTGAAAATGGTCGGTCCTTTTCTCGACAAGCACAGGGGCAAGAAATGAAGGCTGCGTCATGCTGATGGGCGAGGGCGCCGCAGGGGTGCTGGGCCCGTTCCGCGCGCTGGCGGGAAAACTGCTTTCCTTGGCCGGCGAACTGAGGGCGTACCGCGCCTTCAGGCAGGAATTCAAGCGGTTCTCCGAACTTTGCGGTGCGGCTGACCGTTTCCAGCTCGAATGGCGCGACAGATATCCCTGCCTGCACGACAAGACCGCGAACACCGGCTTCGACCGTCACTACGTGTATCACACGGCATGGGGCGCACGGAAAGTGGCCCAGATAAGGCCGCAGTCGCACGTCGACGTATCGTCTTCCCTGCACTTCTGTACCCTGGTGTCCGCGTTCGTGCCCGTGAGGTTCTACGATTACCGCCCGGTGGACCTGCGTCTTTCGGACCTCTCCTGCGATGCCGCGGACCTGCTGAGGCTGCCTTTTGACGACGAGAGCATCGCGTCCCTCTCCTGCATGCACGTGGTGGAGCATGTGGGGCTCGGCCGCTATGGCGACCCGCTTGATCCTGAAGGGGATCTGAAGGCGGTTGCCGAATTGAAGCGGGTGCTCGCGCCTTGCGGCTCGCTGCTGTTCGTGGTTCCGGTGGGCGGCAGGCCCTGTTGCATGTTCAACGCACACCGGATCTATTCCTACAGCCAGGTACTCGAGCTGTTTCACGGCCTCGACCTGGTTGAATTCTCCCTGGTACCTGACGACCCCGCGGCTGGCGGTTTGGTTGTCGACGCCGGCAAGGCGCTGGCCGATGCACAGACGTACGGCTGCGGGTGCTTTTGGTTCAAAAAACCGGCACCATGAACGCGGCTGGCATACGTTGTTCCCGAGATGATGAAGGCCGTTTTGAGGTGACATGACCAGACATCAGAAATACTTCAACCAGAGAAGATGCGATATCGGAGAGCTTCCGGACACCATTCTGGTTGAGTCGTACATGGGCTGCAACCTGCGGTGCGAGATGTGTCCTGTTCCCGATTCACGAAACAACATGAATGGCAGAAGCTATTCCTGCATGTCCCTGGAAACCTATAAAATCATCATCGATCAGGTTTCCGAAAGGCCTCGAAGCATCAGGCTGAACCAGCTCGGCGAGCCGTTATTGAACCCTGAAATCGTGAATTTCGTGGCCTATGCCGCGTCCAGGGGACATGATGTCGGATTGACCACCAACGCTACCAAACTGGATGCAGATCTTGCTGAGAGGCTGATAGTGGCCGGTCTCGGGGAGATCATATTCTCCTTCGACGGCTGTACAAAAGAGACCTACGAGAAGATACGTGTCGGAGCCGATTACGATCAGGTTCTTGCCAATATCCTCGAGTTTTCCCGTTTGAACAAGGTTCATAACGGCAGATGCAGTGTACGGGTCGATTGTATCGTATCCGATCTGACCTTTGGCGATCTGGAGCAGATCAGGAAATTCTGGAGCCAGAGGAAGATCCCGGTGAGTTTTATCCCCATCGACGACTGGGCCGGGAAATTGCGGCTGCCAGCCCGGTTTGGCGTACGGAGAAGCCTTACTGGCTCCACGTCAAAGAGATATCCGTGCCACTTCTTGTGGACGGCGCTCGTGATATCAGCTGAAGGCAATGTCGTTTTTTGCTGTCATGATTACCAGCTCTTATCCAACCTCCCATCGGTCCACGAAAAACCGTTGCGGGAGATCTGGAATACGCAGGTCAGGCATATGAGAGAACAGCACGTTCTGGGGACGGTTACAGAAAAGCCATGCCGTTCCTGCGACGCATGGATGTCAATGCCGGAATTTTACCGATCCCGACTGGCTTACCTCGACCGCCTCAAGGCCAAAATGAGATCGTTAACGGGAAGAAAATGACCGTCGGGACCGCAAACCTGCATACGCGCGAAAAATGGCTTGAGGCCGCTCTGTCGGCGATACCTGCTGGCTCCAGGATCCTCGATGCCGGTGCGGGAGAACAGAATTACCGGAGATTCTGCAGCCACCTGGACTACGTTGCCCAGGACTTCGCCCAGTACGACGGCAAGGGGGACGCCAAGGGGCTGCAGACGGGCGCCTGGGACCAGAGCAGGCTCGATATCGTCAGCGACATTACCTCCATTCCCGAGCCGGACGCATCGTTTGACGCCATCATGTGCGTCGAGGTGTTCGAACACCTCCCCGACCCGCTGGCCGCCCTCAGGGAGTTCAGCCGCCTGCTGAAAAAAGGGGGGACCCTGATCCTGACCGCCCCCTTCTGCAGCCTGACCCATTTCGCGCCGTATCACTTTTACAGTGGCTTCAGCCGCTATTTCTACCGGACCCACCTTGACGCTTGCGGCTTCGAGATCGAGGAGCTGGTCGAGAACGGCAACTACTTCGAATACCTCGCACAGGAGGTGCGTCGCATCCCCACCGTGGCCGACCTGTACGTCGGCAAGCGCCCGCGGCTTTGGGAGCTGCTGTCCGTGCGCGTGGTGCTGCACATGCTGGAGCGCTTCTGCCGCGACGACCGCGGCTCCTCGGAACTGCTGCATTACGGCTGCCATGTGCGGTCCGTCAAAAGGTGAGCAGGTCGCCGCTATGATCATCGTCTACCTGCAGGGTGGCATGGGGAACCAGATGTTCCAGTACGCGGCCGGACGCCGGCTCGCTTTTCACCTCGGCGCCTCCCTGAAACTGGACATCTCGCGCCTGTCCACGGCGGAGCCGGGCATAACCCCGCGCGCCTACGCACTCGCGCCTTTCCCCATCAAGGCCGCCCTCGCCACGGCGCAGGAAAGCCGGAGGCTGTGGCAAAAGCCGGGTGGGTTGGGCGGCCGCCTGTGGCAAACCGTCAAGCCGGGCTACCGCCAGACCCACGTCCGGGAGCGCGGTTTCCGCTTCGACCCGGCGATTCTCGACCTGGGCGACGACGTCTGCCTGGACGGGTACTGGCAAAGCGAAAAGTACTTTGTCGATGCCGCTTCACTTTTGCGTGACGATTTCACGCTTCCCTCGCCGCCTGCCGGCGCCAACGGCGAGGTGCTGCGGCAGATAACCCGGTGCCAGTCGGTTTCGCTGCATGTCAGGCGCGGCGACTACCTGACCGACAGAAGGATAGCGGCCAAGCACGGGTCGTGCAGCGACCGCTACTACCATAAAGCGGTCGCGATGATCGCCGCGCGGGTGTCTCAGCCGCACTTCTTCGTCTTTTCAGACGACCCGGAGTGGGTGCGCGACCATTTCGCCATCCCCCATCCCATGACCGTGGTCGGGCATAACGGCCCGGACCACCCCCACGAGGACCTTAGGCTCATGAGCAGCTGTCAGCACCATATCACGGCGAACAGCTCCTTCAGCTGGTGGGGAGCCTGGCTCGGGGAGCATCCCGGCAAGGTGGTGATCGCCCCGGCGCGCTGGTTCAGCGACCCCGCCATCGACACGACGGACCTGCTGCCGGCTTCCTGGTTGAAGGTGGAGAACTGATGGAGCCGCGCGTAACCGTGCTGATGCCCGTCTTCAACGGTGCGGCATTTGTGACCGAGGCGGTGGAGAGCATCCTGGGGCAGTCCTACCCGGATTTCGAGCTGCTCGTGATCGATGACGGCTCGACCGACAAAAGCGCTGCGATCGTCCTTTCCTATGATGACCCGCGCATCCGCCTGGTTAAAAACGGACACAACCTGGGACTGATCGCCTCGCTCAATCGCGGGCTCGACCTGGCCCGAGGGGAATACGTGGCCCGCATGGACGCCGACGACATCAGCCGGCCCAGGCGCCTGGCACGCCAGGTGGCCTTCCTGGACTCCCACCCCGAGGTCGGTGTCTGCGGCAGTTGGGTCCGCTTTTTCCCGGACGGCTACGTCTGGAAACTTCCCCCCAGCTCAGAAGAGATCCGGTGCCGCCAGTTCAACATCGTCGGCGTCGCGCATCCCTCGGTGATGCTGCGCCGCGGCCTCTTTCTCGAGCACGGGCTTTACTACGATCCCGCGTACCTGCACCTGGAGGACTTCGAACTCTGGGGACGAGCCCTGGCGTACATGCAGTTCGCCAACATCCAGGAGGTACTGCTCGATTACCGCGTCACCCCGGATCAGGTCAGCTCCAGGCACCGCGCCGAGCAGCTTGCGGCGGTGGCGCCGCTGCGGCTTAAGAAGGTGCTGGAACTCGGGGTGACACCAAGCCCCGCCGAGCAGGAACTACACGAACAGGTGGTGAACGGCACCCTACCGGTCGACCCGCGGCAGTTGGACCGGGCCGAGCGGTGGCTCCTGAAACTGCAGGCGGCAAACCGGGCCGCCGGGATCTACGACCACGGCTTCTTTTCCCAGTGGCTGCTCCATATCTGGTTTTCCGAGTGCCGAAGGCTGGCCCGCCTGGGGGCGTGCTCCTGGCGCAGGTGCCTTGGGTCGCGGCTTTGGAGCACCGGCAACGCCTCACCCTGGCGCCGCCTCACGGCGGCAGGAGCCTGGACCCTGCAGGGACTACGACATGTCTGAGCGTATCGACTACAACAGCAGGATCCACAACCTGATCGCGCCGGTCTATGAGGCCCGTCACGCCGAGATCTTCAACGAGAGCGAGCAGGCGAGGATTCGCGCACAGCTTCGCTTCGCCCTGGAGTCGATCGACGACGCTCCCGCGCATCCGCGGGTGCTCGACTTCGGCGCCGGCACCGGCAACCTGACCCGACACCTGCTCGAACTCGGCGCCCGCGTGGTCGCCTCCGACGTTTCCAGCGGCTGCCTCAAGGAACTGAAGGCCATGGCCGGAGGCTCCGGGCACCTGGAACTGTCCCTGCTCAATGGCCGGGATCTGTCGCAGTTCGCCGACGGCTCCTTCGACATGGTCGCCGTTTATTCCGTGCTGCACCACGTCCCCGACTACCTGGGCGTCATCGAGGAGTTCGTGAGGGTCCTGAAGCCGGGCGGGGTGGTCTACCTCGACCATGAGGTCTGCCCGGACTTCTGGGGCAGTTCACCAGATTACCAGGCGTACCAAGCTGAACTGGGGGATCGCCTGGTGGCGGAGCGGCAGGGGCTCGGGCGCTACCTCCTCGGCATCCTCAGGCGCAGAAACCGCTGGCGCTACCTGGCCGCCGCCCTGTACCTGCGCTGGCGGACGTTTGACGACGACGAGGGAGATATCCACACCCACCCCGACGACCACATCGAGTGGGACAGGATCCGGATGCTGTTGGAGCCCCGCTGCGAGGTGCTGCGCGAGCTGGACTACCTGGTTTGCCGCGAACGCAGCGTGCCCGCCGGGGTCTGGGAGAAATGGCACGCACGCTGCGCCGACATGCGTCTTTTGATCGCGCGCAAACGCTGAGGCCCCATGAGAATACTCGTCGTCCTTACCGAGACCGGCAGTTACGGGGGAACCTTCCGCTTCCTGGAAAGGCTTCTCGAGGCGCACCGGCGCCGCGGCATCGATACCGTGCTGCTGGTGCCCGCGGGGGAACCTCCCGGGGCGCTGACAGGGCTGGCCTCGCGCTATCGGGTCGATCTGCGCCAGGCTGCCAACCGCAACCGCCCGGGGACGTTCCCGCTTGCGACGCCGCTCTTCGACCTCGCTTTCTGCTGGCGGGCGATCTGGTCCTGCCGCCCCGACCTGGTGCTGGTTTCCACGGCGGACCCCGGCAGGATGTCGGTCGCGCTCTACCTTCCGGTCCCGGTGCTGTACATGCTGCACAGCGTCCCGGAACACCGCTTCCGGATACTCCCCCGCTGGTACCTCGGGCTCGGGGCACGGCTTGGCAACAGCATCGTCACCGTTTCCGGCGGCGCAGCCGACCTGATCGCGCAGCGGATGGGGATACCGAGGGGGGCGATCTCGGTCCTCCACAACAGCTCCCTGTGCAGCGCGGCGCCGCAGGAGCGGGACCGCGAGCCACTCATCCTCACCGCGGGCCATGTCGTCGGCTACAAGAACCCGCAGCTTTGGCTGGAAACGGCCCGGTTGGTGCTGAGGGAGCACCCGCAGGCGCGCTTCGTCTGGCTCGGTGACGGCCCCCTGCTGGATGACATGCGCCGGCAGGTCCGGGACCTCTCGCTGCAGGAACAGGTCCTCTTTGCCGGGTACGTCCCCGACACCGGCTCCTGGTACTGCCGCTGCGCCGTGTATCTGCAGCCCAGCAGGATGGAAAGCCACGGTATCGCCGTTCTCGAAGCGATGGCGCACCGTCTCCCCTGCGTGGTCTCCAACGTCGGCGGCCTGCCCGACTCGGTGCTCGACGCAGAGACCGGCTACCTCTGCCCGCCCGACGACGCCGCGAGCTTTGCCCGGCGCATACTCGAACTGCTCGCCGACCCCGATCTGAGGGAGCGGCTGGGACGGGCAGGCGGGGAGCGGGTAGAGACCGAGTTTTCACCGGAGAGCCAGGAGCGCGGACTGATGGATCTGTACCGGCGACTGCTCTCCTCGACAGGGGAGCCATGAGCGCATCTTTCATTTTGACCACCCCGGTGGTGCTCCTCGTTTTCAACCGCCCGGAGACCACCGCCCGGGTATTCGCCGCCATCCGGCAGGCCCGCCCTTCCCGGTTGCTTATCGTAGCCGACGCCGCGCGCCCCGGCAGAGCTGACGAGGCTGAGCGCTGCGCCGAGGTGCGCCGCATCGTATCGGCCGTGGACTGGCCCTGCGAGGTGCTGCGCGACTACGCGGACGTGAACCTGGGGTGTCGCCGGCGCGTGGCGAGCGGACTGGATTGGGTCTTCGACCAGGTTGAGCAGGCCATCATCCTCGAGGACGACTGCCTCCCCGACCCCTCCTTCTTCCGGTTTTGCCAGGAATTGCTGGAGCGCTACCGCGAGGACCGGCAGGTGGGGATGATCAGCGGCGACAACTTCCAGTTCGGCCGCCGTTTCGGCGATGACAGTTATTACTTTTCCCGGTACTTCCACATCTGGGGCTGGGCGACCTGGCGCGACCGCTGGAAGGACGATTACGACGTTGACCTGACCAGGTGGCCGCAGGCCAGGGAGCAGGGGCTGCTGGCGGAAATCCTGGAGGGGCGCGCTGAGCGGAGGGATTGGGGCAAGGTACTGGAGAACTCCTGGCGCGGCAGGATCGATACCTGGGACTACCAGTGGGTCTTCGCCAACTGGGCGGCGCGCCGGCTGTGCATCCTCCCCGCGGTGAACCTGGTCTCCAACATAGGGTTCGGCGCCATGGCCACGCACACCAAGGCGGCGTGCGAATTGGCCAACGTCCCGACTCGCGCCATCTCCTTTCCGCTCGCCCACCCCGCGAAAACGGTCCGCAACCGGGAGGCCGACGCTGCCAGCAGGCACAGGCCGTCCCGTCGGTCCCTCTGGGATGCCTTGCGCGGTGTCGTGGGGGGGCGAGGATAGACCTATGGGAATAGCAACCATGACATGTGCGATATGCTCCGGGGCCATGGAGCCGAAGTTCTCCGCCCTGGTGCTGGGCAAACACCTGGCCCAGTACCATTACTGCCGCAGTTGCGGGTTCCTGGCGGCGCGCGACCCCCACTGGCTGGAGGAAGCCTACGGTCGCGCCATCGCCAACGCCGATACCGGTCTTGTGCTGCGCAACCTGGACCTAGCGCCGAAGGTCGCCTCAACCCTTTTCTGGTTTGCCGGCGAGCGGGGTGAGGGCCGCTTTGTCGATGTGGCCGGAGGGTACGGTCTCCTGACCCGGATGATGCGGGACCTGGGTTTCGACTTCTACTGGCAGGACAAGTACTGTGAGAACGTCCTCGCTCCCGGTTTCGAGTACCGGCCGGAGCTGGGTCCCTGCCGCGCCGTCACCGCCTTCGAGGTGCTGGAGCACTTGACCGACCCGCTTCCTTTCATCGAGGAGGCCCTGGCCACCTACCGCCCGGACCACTTCCTTTTCAGCACCGAACTGTACGAGGGGGAGCCTCCCGCGCCCGAGCGCTGGAACTACTATGCCTTCGCCACCGGTCAGCATGTCGCCTTTTTCCAGCGTCGGACCCTGCAGAAACTGGCCGACCGCCTCGGCCTGCATTTCGCCAGTGCCAACCGGCTGCATCTCTTTTCCCGGCAACCGGTGGACGAGTACCTGCTGCGCATGGTCACCGGCCCGCTGGCTGCGCCGTTGTCCCGGTACATCCGCTTCCGCCTGGGCTCCAAAACGGTGCGTGACCAGGAGCTGATGCTGGGAATTTCCCGCGACGGTGACTCGAAGCCGTGAAGATAGCCTACGACGCCCAGATATTCTACGAGCAGGCCTATGGCGGCGTCTCGCGCTACATCTGCGAGTTGGCCGCTCGCATCGCCGCCCTGGATGAGATGGAAGTCTCCATCACCGCTCCCATGCACATCAACGCCTACTTGGAGCACCTGCAGCACCTGGTCGCAGGTTTCCGGCTCCCCGGCGTGAAGCGGATGCCGCTTTCCGTTCGGGGCGCGGGGATGCTGATGTGCGACCTGATGATGCGCGCCCAGGCACCGGATCTGATCCACGAGACCTACTATTTCCCCTACCGTATGGGGCCGCTTCGAGCCCGCAGGGTGCTCACCGTTCACGACATGATCCATGAGAGGCTCCCGGGCTACTTCGACCCAACGGACAGGACCCCGCGCTTCAAACTCATGGCCGTGCAGAGGGCAGATCACATCATCTGCGTTTCAAAACGGACCCGGCAGGACCTGATCGACGTTCACGGCACCTCCCCCGACAAGATCAGCGTCGTGCATCACGGTTTCGGACTGCTCCCCGCAAGAGACGGTGACGACGCAGGCAAGCCGCCTTTGGTCCAGGATTCCTTCCTTCTCTACGTCGGTCCGCGCGGTGGCTACAAAAACTTTGCCGGCCTGCTCCAGGCCTACGCGGCGTCGCGCGAGGTGCATGAGCGTTGTCTGCTGGTTTGTTTTGGAGGGGGCGAGTTGACCCAGCGGGAGCGTGAGACGGTCCGGGGGCTCGGACTGCGCGAAGATCGTGTGGTGCAGTTCGGGGGAGGGGACCAGGTGCTGGCCCGCCTTTACCGCCAGGCGCTTGCTTTCGTCTATCCCTCGCTCTACGAGGGATTCGGCATCCCGCCACTGGAGGCGATGTCCTTTGGCTGCCCCGTGGTCTGCAGCAACGGGGGCTCCATCCCCGAGGTGGTGGGGGATGCCGGCGCCTATTTCGAGGCTGGCGACGTCGAGTCGATGCGGCTGGCGCTGCAGAGCGTGGCGTCATCGGAGAGCGCGCGTCGCGAACTGATCGCCCGGGGGCTGGAGCGCCTCAAGCTTTTTTCCTGGGACCGCTGCGCGCGGGAGACCGCCGCGGTGTACCGGAAGCTGCTCTAAACGCCAGGACGCCTGTTCGCCTGAGCGGTGACCGGAGAGTGGAACGGGCATCACATCCAGGAGGAGATTACGTGCAGTTTGAACTGTTAATCAAGCAATTGGCGAGGCGATTTGGGGTGGACCTGCGCGCCTATCGTCCGGCGCGCTCCGAGGCGGCGCGGCTTGCCCGCATGCTTAAGCGGCACCGGATCGACACGGTGCTGGACGTCGGCGCCAACACCGGTCAGTTCGCACGGCACCTCCGCTCCATCGGTTACCATGGGAGGATCATCTGCTTCGATCCGTTGTCCGAGGCGCATGCCGCCCTCGTCAAGCTCGCCCGCAGGGACCCGGCCCTGATTGTAGCCCCGCGCCAGGCGCTTGGGGAGAGCTCGGGCGAGGTCGAGATCAAGGTGTCCGCCAACCTGGAGAGCAGTTCGATACTCCCGGTTTCCGATGCGCACCTGCGGGCGGAGCCCCGCGTCAGGACCGTGGCCGTGGAGAAGGTGCCGATGCGCCGGCTCGACGACGCCGTGCTCTCCTACCTTTCACCCAGCGACAGGGTCTTTCTGAAGATCGACGTGCAGGGGTACGAGCTCCCCGTGCTGCGCGGCGCCGAAAGGGTGCTGGGGCAGGTACTCGGCGTGCAGCTCGAACTTTCCTTGCAGCCGCTGTACCAGGGAGAGCCTCTTTTCCGTGAGGTGATCGATGCGGTGGAAGCGCTGGGCTTTGCCCTTCACGACGTGAACCCCTGCTTCTCCGACGACGCCACCGGGAGGACCTACCAGGTGGACGGCGTCTTCTTCCGCAACGAGGCTTCCTGATCGCGGCAGTTGCCGCGATTGCTCCGCTTCAGGCTGACGCCTCTTTTTTTTGCCCGCATCAACCCCTGGGACCACCGGGACCACTACGAGGAAGACGGATGCCGATTTCGGATTCGAAGAAGACTTTGGCGGTACTGCTTTTGACCGTGTTGCTGCTTCCGTTTGTCATTAACTGCTTCTTTGCCTATCCTCAAACCGATGATTTCGTCTACTCCGTTGCCGCTCGAAGCCTCGGGTTTCTAACATGTCAGTACGACTGGTACGTCAAGTGGTCGGGACGTTTCACGTCGACCGTGCTTCTCAGCATCAATCCCCTCGTTCATGATAGCCTCGCAGGGTACAGGCTCAGTTTTGCCCTCCTCATCGCGGCCCAGGTCGGTTCGCTGTACCTTCTGACACATGCACTGACCAAACGGACCCTCGCGTGGCAGGAAAAGCTCGCATTCTCGCTGGCCTTGTTGTTCGCCTGCCTGGACCAGATGGATGACCTGAGGTCGTGGCTTTACTGGATGGCGGGAGTGGCCACGTACCAAGTCGCAGCAACGATGATGGTCCTGTGGCTTTCGCTGATACTCCTGATGGACCAGGACCAGAAATTCGACAACCTGTGGAACAGGGGAGCGGTCCTTGCGTTGTCCCTCTTTCTTGGCGGCACCAACGAGATCGTGCTGTCCCTTACATTCCTTTTCAGCTTGACGTTGATCGCCTATCGGTATGCGTCCAGGAAGACCCTGACTCCGTTTCACATTGCGACATTCTTCGCGGTCGCAACGGGAAGCTGTATCGGAGTTTTCGCCCCCGGCAATTTCGCACGCATGAAGAGTGACTACGATACTCACAGGACCGTCTGGACCATCGCCTGGAATGCTTTTAAAGCCGCACTTGCTTCCATGGAAGTATGGATGACCTACCCGGTGACATTGATCCTCGTGACTGCCGTTTTCTGTACCGTCATCAGCAGACCACAACTGAGGGCCATTTATGGCAGGATCAGGATCCTGTACTCGATGTGCATGTTGTTACTTCTCGTCGTGCTGGGGTTCTTCATACCGTACTGGGCCACCGGGATGTACCCGCAAAACCGCGTACTGAACATCATTTACTTCTTCTTCATGATCGGTTTGACGATAAACGTTGCAGTCATTTTTTCTAAACTCGGTGAACCAGCCTTGGCCTTCTTGAAGAACATCCCGTCTAAACGGTGCAGCATGGTCGGCGTCGTGTTCCTGGCGGTTTTATTCTGCCTGCAGAGATCCAATTTCGTGACGGTGACCAAAGATCTTTTAAGTGGCGATTCCCTTCGTTACAGCAGGGAGATGCAGCAAAAACAATCGCAGCTCATTCACTGCGCTACCAGCCACTGTACTACTTCCGAGGTTACGACCCGCCCCGCCAGTCTCTACTTCTACTTCATCGATTCTGACCCCCAGAACTGGGTCAACCGTGCCTACGCAGCCTATTTCGGTAAGGAAAGCGTCTCCTTGGCAAAATAAGAGTTCAATTGCTTGACCTGCGTCAACCCGCTAGCCTTCTCGCCCGCCTATACTTCGGATATCAGGCTGATCAAGCGAAAGATCAAAAAACGCAGTAGGAGAGGTGACAAATGGCAAGGTTGATAGATGAGCTGAAACGGGATCACGTGGCAATCGAGGAGATGCTCAACCGCGTCAAGGATACCAGCATTACCAACAACGAGGCGCACAAGCTCCTTTTGGCGGCGCAGTCGACGCTGCTGGCGCATCTGCGCAAGGAGGACGCGCAACTCTACCCGGTGCTGAACAAGGCCGCGCAGACGGACCAGGCTCTGAAACGCACCGTTGATTTTTACGCCAAGGACATGGACGAGATATCCGGCAACGCGGTGACCTTCTTCAAGAAGTACTCCGCCGACGACGCGGTGATCGATATCGAGTTCGCCAAGGCGCTGGGCAGGCTGTTCGCCACCATCTCGAGGAGGCTGCGCAGCGAGGAGAACACCCTTTACGCCGCCTACGAGAAACTGCACCACTGATACCTGGCAGTTCTTCCGCACGTGGGACCACGGGGCGTCCCGTGGTTCCATCTTCCCAAGTTCACCCTGTCCACGCCTAGCTGGATGGCATCTTTCCCGCCACTGGTTCGGCTTTACAATGCCGCATCGATCGGGTATCTTAGCTCGCTTAAACCAGCGCAGTGGCAAGGAGTGGGTTCGTGGGTATTTTCGAGGCGATAGTACTGGGCGTCGTGGAGGGGTTGAGCGAGTTCCTTCCTGTTTCTTCCACAGGGCATCTGATCCTGGCGTCGGCGCTTTTGAAGCTGCAGCAGTCAGAGGCGCACAAGGTGTTCGAGGTGGTCATCCAGCTGGGGGCCATGCTGGCCGTGGTCGAGGTGTACCGCAAGCAACTCCTCGCGCGCCCGGACCTGATCAAGAAAGTCTGCTTCGCCTTTCTTCCCACCGGCACCATCGGGTTTCTGCTCTACAAGCTGGTCAAGTCGTTCTTCCAGCCTTCGCTGGTGAGTTACATGCTCATCGCCGGCGGCGCTGCCTTCATCGTCATCGAACTCTGGATGAAGGACCGGCCCGCCACCACCCACACCCTTGACGAGATCAGCTACAAGCAGGCCTTCTCCATCGGCCTGGTCCAGTGTCTCTCCATGGTCCCCGGCGTCTCGCGTTCCGGCGCCACCATCATGGGGGGGCTGCTGTTCGGTCTGGACCGCAAGGACGCCACCGAATTCTCCTTCCTGCTCGCCCTTCCCACCATGTTTGCCGCCACCTGTTACGACGTCTACAAGAACTACACGGTTTTCCATGCGGCGGACTGGCAGAACATCGCCGTAGGGTTTGTCACCTCGTTCATCTTCGGCGTGATCGGCATCAAGGCCCTGCTGAAGTTCGTCACCAGCCACACCTTCATCCCCTTCGGCATCTATCGCATCATCGTGGGGGTGCTCTTCCTGGTTTTTCTCTTCTAGAGGCGGGATTTACACCAGCAGCAGCTTGAAACCGGCGATGGCGAGGACGAGGGAGAGGACCCTCATGATGGTGGGAACGGGGAGGTGGCGGCTCCCCAACAGGGAACCTACCACGCCGCCGAGGAGGGCGCTGCCGGCCATGAGCGGCGCGTAGCTCGGTATCGCCTGCACCCCGCTCAGATGCCCCAGTAGCCCCGCCGCTGAATTGACCAGGATGAAGAGCGCCGCCACCGCCGAGACCTCCCTCGGCTCACCCCACTTGCACAACAAAAGCAGCGGACTGAGGAAGATGCCCCCGCCGACGCCGGTGAGGCCGGAGAGTAGCCCCAGGGCCGCCCCGATCACCATCGCGGTCGGCGTTGCCGGGGGAGTGGTGCGTACGGGCCCCTGATTTCCCTGCAGCAAGAGGCGCGATGCGGAGAGGAGCAGCACCACGCCGACCAGCGGCCGGTAGATGTGGGAGGGGAGGGTGAGGTAGCCGCCCAGGAAACTGAACGGGATCGAGGTTGCCGCGAAGGGCCAGAACAGGCGCCACGAGAAATGCCCGGCGCGGGCGAAGGAGAAGGTGGCGATCCCCGCCACCAGGAGGTTCAGGGTCAGCGCCGTCGGCTTGAACACCTCCGGCGCCACGCTGAATAGTGCCAGCACCGCAATGTATCCCGACGCCCCGCCATGCCCGACACACGAGTAGAGGACGGCGACCAGCAGGGTGCACAACAACATCGGTATCAGAAGTTCCAGGATCATGTAACCCTCTGGCGGTCCGGCGGTTAAGCCACCGGACCTTCAGTGTTGTCGCAACCTTGCCCGTCAGGCACCGGGAGAAGATACCACACTTTCCCGGCGCTGTCCCACGCATCCTCTTTAGCAGGGCATCTCGGCATTCTTGCGCGAATAGCAATACCAGGTGAGGGCGATACAGCTCACATAGAAGGCGAGGAAGCCGTAGAGCGCCGCCTGCGGTCCGCCGGTATGGGTGATGGAACTGCCGAAGGCCTTGGGGATAAAGAAGGCCCCGTAGGCTGCGAACGCGGAGCAGAAGCCGAGAACGGCCGCGGCTTCCTTTCCCGCCTCGGCAGCGGCCCTGGCTTGGGCCTCGCGCCTCACGTCGCCGGCCGCACGCTGGCGCTCGGTGAGGAAGATGACGGGAATCATCCTGAAGGTCGACCCGTTGCCGATCCCCGTGGTAACGAACAGCAGGATGAACATGGCGAGAAAACCCCAGAAGTTCCCCGGGCTCTCCTGGCCGGGGAGGTAGTGCAGCACCCCGAAGGCGGCGGCGGTCATGGCGACGAAGTTCCAGAAGGTGACCCGGGCGCCCCCGACCTTGTCGGCGATCCAGCCGCCGAGCGGGCGGCACAGCGCCCCGACCAGAGGCCCCAGGAAGGCGTACTGCATCGGGTTGATGGTCGGGAACTGCGACTTGATCAACAGCGGCAGCCCCGCGGAATAGCCGATGAACGATCCGAAGGTGCCCAGGTAGAGCCAGCACATGATCCAGTTGTGCTTGCGCTTGAAGATCACCGACTGCTCCTTGAAGGACGCCTTGGCCTCAGCGATGTCGTTCATGCCGAACCAGGCGGCCAGGGTGGAGAGGACGATGAAGGGGACCCAGACGAAGCCGGCGTTCTGCATCCAGACCGAGGTGGAGACCCCCTTGATGACGCAGACCTGGGGATCGCCGCACAGGGCACCGAACATCCCGCCGGTGATCACCAGCGGTACCAGGAACTGCATGGCGCTCACCCCGAGGTTGCCAAGGCCCGCGTTCAGCCCGAGGGCGGTACCTTTGAGGGCCTTCGGAAAGAAGAAGCTGATGTTGGACATGCTCGAGGCGAAGTTCCCGCCGCCCAGGCCGCACAAAAACGCCAGCACGAGCATCGTGCTGTAGCTCGTATGCGGGTCCCGCACCGCGAAGCCGATGCCGATGGCCGGGATCAACAGCGACGCGGTGCTGATGGTGGTCCAGGTCCTGCCGCCGAAGATGGGGACCATGAACGAGTAGAAGATCCTGAGGGTCGCCCCGGAGAGCCCCGGCAGCGCCGCCAGCCAGAACAGCTTGTCCGCATCGAAGGAGAACCCGATCGACTGCAGGTTCACCACGACCACGCTCCAGACCATCCAGACCGCGAAGGAAAGGAAAAGCGAAGGGATCGAGATCCAGAGGTTTCGGTAGGCGACGGCCTTACCCTGCTGTTCCCAAAACTGGGCATCCTCCGGGGTCCATACTGCCAATACGCGTGACGACATCATCCCTCCCATAGATTCTCAAATGCCCAGATCATCAAATGCTGCATGCACCGTGCAAAGCCCGGATGGCGCCAGATTCATCCCATAGCCTCTATCCCGTATCCCTACACTTTCCGCCTTACTTCGACCGCCACCGGTACAAAAGCGGCGGGTCCTTCAGGAAATCGACCGGCAGGTAGAGCATGTGCACCAGCTTGGTGAACGGGAGCACGGCCACGATCAGGAAGGCGCAGGCGGCGTGCAGTTTGAACACCAGCGGGAGGTCGGCGACGTATTCGATCTGCGGCTGGAACGACACGATGGACCAGAGGTAGGGAACCGCCGTGTGCAGGTACCACTGGGAGCCCCAGCGCAGGACGTAGCCGATGTAGATCCCGGTGCCGGCCTGGAACAGCAGCAGGTACAGGATCAGCCAGTCCGAAGTGAAGGTGACCCGCTTCAACATTGCCGAGTTCACCCGGCGCAGCAAGAGGAGTACGACGCCGAGCACGGCGAAGGCCCCCAGCCCGAAGAGGACGCTTTCCACGCCCACCAGGGTTTCCGGGTTGCCAAGCAAACCCTTGAAGGCGCCGGGGAAGGCGAAGCCCACGATGTGGGCCAGCAGGATGGGCAGGATGCCGTAGTGCCACGGGTTGATGCCCCAGTAGAGCACCTTTCGTTCCAGGAACTGGGTCGAATAGGCGGTCCAGGTGAGCCGGTTGCTCAGGAACCGGTACGGGGTGACGAGGAGCAGCAGCGCCAGTGCCGTGTAGGGCAGGGCGATGAAGATGAAAGAGTTCAGCATGTTGCCTCCTCACGGCAGTCCGCGCTGCACAAAAGCTCCGCCGCCTCGACCAGGGCGAGCCACGGGGAGGCGTCCCGCTCAACCGAAGTACCGAGCAGCTTGTTGATCCCGGGCAGGACCAGTTTCTCGATGAACTCGCGCCGGAAGGCGTCCTCGCCGCGGCTCGCCACGTGCGCCAGGAACGCGAGCACCACGCCCAGGTGGTCGGGAAGCTCGTCCCCCGGCGCCTCGAAGTCGTGTCTGCCGTACTCCTGCTTCACCTGGATCATGTAGCCACCCTTCTTCTGGTTGTCGCCGTACAGGTGGTGCCCAAGGTAGGGTGCCGCCGCCGGGTTGAAGTCGAAACGCGCCACGTAATCCTCCTGCAGCTCCGCGAGGGTGCAGTTGCCAAGCATCTCGCCGAAGAGGTGGGCGCGCGACTCGATGCCGCTTCGCCTGAGGTACGTGGCGAGGGCGTCGTAACATGCCTCCATCTCCTCGCGTTGCCGCGGGTACTCCAACAGTCGCGAAAGGGCGTGGTAGCTCTGTTGCATGCTCATTTGCCGCCTCCCCTGGTCTTCTTGAGGATGCCGAAGCCGGCCTCCTGCTTGCGCCGTTGCGGGTCGTCCTCCTCGCGCTGCTGCGGCGGGATCACGTTGCGCTCGTGGTAGCCCGCGACCGTGAAGAGCCGGTACAGCCTTTTCGCCGCCGCCTCGTCCAGGCCCGCCTCCTGGAGCAGGGCCGGGTCCGCCGGCAGCCCCAGGTTCTCCGCCCGCATCTGGACCCGGACGGCGATCAGCTTCTTCAGTACCTCCTCGATGACGCCCTCGTTGCCGCCGGAGAGAAGGCTCGCCAGGTAGCCGATGGGGACGCGCAGGGTCTCAAGCGCCGGGATCATGCCGTGCTCCAGGAGCTTGTGGGTATCGCCCCAGGTGGAGAGGACCGGCGACAGGGACGGGATGTAGTACGCCATGGGGAGGGTCCTGAACTCCGGGTGCAGCGGGAGCGCGATCCGTAACTCCTTGACCAGCGCGTAGACCGGCGAGGCGGCCGCCGCGTCCAGCCACTGGTCGGAAATCCCGTTTTCCCTGGCCTGCCGGCAGACTTCCGGGTCGCGCGGGTCGAGGATCACGTCGCGGTGCGCGTCGACGAGTTCGGTGTCACCCTTGAGGGCGGCCCCCTCCACCGCGTCCGCGTCATAGAGCAGGACGCCCACGTAGCGGATGCGCCCGACGCAGCTGTGGGCGCAGGCGTTGCACTGGCCGGTCTCCACGCGGGGATAGCAGAAGATGCACTTCTCAGCCTTGCCCGTGTTCCAGTTGAAATAGACCTTCTTGTACGGACAGGCGCTGGTGCAGAAGCGCCACCCCTTGCAGACCTCCTGGTCCACCAGCACGATGCCGTCCTCGCCCCGCTTGTAGAGGGCGCGGGAGGGGCAGGAGGCGACGCAGGCAGGGTTCAGGCAGTGGTTGCAGATGCGCGGCAGGTACTGCATGAACATCGAATCGTAGGACTCGATCACCTTCTTGTCCTTGAGGTTCAGGTCGTTGGCGGCGTAGAGCTGGGAGCCGGAGAGGTCGTCGTCCCAGTTGGGCCCCCCCTGGATCTCCTCGATCTTCTTGCCCGAGATCTGGGAGAACGCCTCGGCGACCGGCTGGTCCTTCGCCTCCTTGGCGCCGGCGAGGTTGCCGTAGTCGAAGTCGAAGGGCTCGTAGTAATCCTCGACCTTGGGCATGTTCGGCTGGAAGAACATGTTGGCGAGCGTCGGGCCTTTGCCCATCGCCTTCAGCTTCAGCTTCTTGCCGTCGACGACCCACCCCCCCTTGAAGCGCTCCTGGTCTTCCCACTGACGTGGGTAACCGACACCGGGTTTGGTCTCGACGTTGTTCCACCACATGTACTCGGCCCCCTTGCGGTCGGTCCAGATGTTCTTGCAGGAGATGGAACAGGTGTGGCAGCCGATGCACTTGTCCAGGTTGAACACCATCACTATTTGAGCTCGTACATCCATATATGGCTCCTTGATCGCCGCCTTGTCCGCCCCCCCAGGGGAGGCGACTGACACGGCGCTCGTCGTGTAACTGTAGGGGCGAATAATCATTCGCCCGGTGCACTCTCCCCTCAGGAGAGGTGACGATGTCAGGCGGTGCAACATGGCTGGGCGAATGATTATTCGCCCCTACAGGTCGCCCGGGTGACCGGGGAGTGGCTCCGCAGGTGCCTGCCCCCCTTCACTGCATTCGCTCCTACTTCAGCTTCCTGACCACCACGTAACTGTCGCGGTTCACGCCGGTTGGCCCCCAGTAGTTGAAGTAGTAGCTGAACTGGGCGTACCCCCCGAGCATCAACGTCGGCTTCAGCCGGATCCGGGAAAGGCTGTTGTGCACGCCCCCGCGCTTGCCGCTCTTCTTCGACTTCTTGATGTTCAGGGTCCGCTCCGGCGCGTGGTACATGACCGCAGCGCCCCTCGGGATTCTCGAGGAGACGATGCTGCGGCAGACCACGACGCCGTTGGCGTTGTAGACCTCGATCTGCTCGTTGTCCTCGATGTCCGCCCCGGCCGCGTCGAGGGGGTTCAGCCAGACCGCCTGGCCGCCGCGCGACAGGGTGAGCATCCTTAGGTTGTCCGAGTAGGTGGAGTGGATGCCCCACTTGCCGTGCGGCGTCAGGAAGTTCAGCACAAGGCCGGTCTCCCCCTCGGTCTCGTCCAGAAGCGCCGGGTTCAGTTTCCCCTTGAACGTGGGGAGCCCCTCGTGGAACTCGCGGTAATAGGGGTGGTCCAGGTAGAGCGACTGTCTCCCCGTCAGGGTGCGCCAGGGCACCAGGTGCTCCACGTTCAGCGTGTAGGGGGAGTAGGGGCGTCCGCCGTTCACGAGGCCGCTCCAGATCGGGGAGTTGATGACCCGGCGCGGCTTCTGGGTGACGTCCTCCCACTTGACCCGGATTTCGCGCGCGCCCGCCGCTAGCTGGGCGAGCGGCTTGCCGACCCGCTTCTCCAGGTTCTGGTAGGCGCGGTGCGCCAGCTCGCCGTTGGTCTCCGGCGCGAGCGAGAGGATCGCGTCCGCCACCACCTTTTCGTCGGCGAGATCCACGTAGCTCTTGCCGTTCCAGGTCCGGTTGGGGAGCTCCCTCAAAAGCTTCTCGTGCTCGTCGTCCGCGTCGTAGTAGTTGCCGTGCGAACCGAGGTGCCCGATGTTGGGGCCGAGCGAGAGGAAGCGGTTGTAGAGGTTCACGTAGTCGCGCTCGACGATGGCGAGGTTCGGCATGGTCTTGCCCGGCACCGGCTCGCATTCCCCGAGCTTCCAGTCCTTGACCGAGCGCTGGGCGATCTCTCCCGGCGTGTCGTGTAAAAGCGGCGCCGCGATCACGTCTTTGACCGGCTCCGGCAGGTGCGTCGCCGCCAGCTCGCTCACCTTCTTGGCGATCTTGCTGAAGATCTTCCAGTCCGACTTGGACTCCCAGGAGGGGGGCACGGCCGCGTCCATGCAGTTCACGAAGGAGTGCATGTCGGTGGTGTTGAGGTCGCTCTTCTCGTACCAGGTGGCGGCGGGGAGCACGATGTCGGAGTAGAGGGTCGAGGTGTCCATCCTGAAGTTCAGGTCCACCACCAGGTCGACCTTCGCCTCGGGTGCCTTTTCGTGCCAGACGATGTCCTGTACCTGCCCCTTGGCGACTTCCTTGGCGGTCGCGCTGGAGTTGGGGGCGCCGAGCACGTGTTTCAGGAAGAACTCGTGCCCCTTGGCGGAGGCCGAGATGGCGTTGCCGCGCCAGATGAACCAGACCTTGGGCGAGTTGCCGGCGTCGTCCGGGTCCTCTATGGCGAAGCGGGTCGTGCCGCTCTTAAGCCGCTCCACCAGCCAGGATCTGGTCGCCTCGTCGTCACCGCACCCCGCCTGCTTCGCCTCCTTCATGAGCTCCAGCGGGTTCGCGTTGAAGTGCGGCGCGAAGGGGAGCCACCCGAGGCGTACCGCCTTGGCGTTGAAGTCGGCGGCGTGCATCGGCATCTTGTCGCCGGTCTCCGGCTTGAAGTAGTCCACGAAGTTGCGGTCGTAGCGCCACTGGTCGGAGTGCATGTACCAGAAGCTGGGCGTATTCTGCAGCCGGCTCCCCTTGACCCAGTCCTGCGCCATGGCGATGGAGGTCCAGGGGGAGAGCGGCGCGACCTTCTCCTGGCCGACGTAGTGGGCGAGGCCCGCGCCGTTTCTGCCGACGCTCCCGGTCAGGATGAGCGCGGTGATGGCGGCGCGGTAGATCAGGTCGTTGTGGTACCAGTGGTTCACCCCGGCGCCGATGATGACCATGTTGCGTCCGCGGCTCTGTTCGCCGTTCTCTCCCCATTCACGCGCTATCTTGATCAGGGTCTGCGCGTCGATGCCCGTGTGCTTCTCCTGCCACTTCGGGGTGAAGGGGAGATCGGAGTCGTAGCCGTGCGGGTAGTCGCCGGAGAGCCCGCGGGAAACGCCGAACTGCGCCATGAGGAGATCGAACACCGTGGTGACCACGATCTCGCCGTCGGCGGTCTGCACGCGGCGCACCGGCACCTCGCGCAGCGCGTCCTTTTCACCCTCGAACCGGAACAGCACCTTGCGGCTCTCCTGCCCGAGGAAGGTGAGCGCCGGATCGATCTCCGCGCCGTCGACCACGTCCTTCATGTCCAGGTTCCACTGTCCCTCCTGTTTGCTCCAGCGCGAGCCGAGGCTGCCGTTGGGCACGCGCACCTCGCCGCTCTTGTCGGCGACGCACAGGCACCACTCCGCGTGCTCCAAGGAAGCCGAGCGTTCGAAGCGCGCCGCGCGCACCAGCTCCCCCTGCCGCCACACGGGGACCGGCTCCGCAGGTGCCGGTCCCCCTCCCGTCACCCCTTCCGGCGTAAGCTCGACCAGGAACGGGAAGTCCGTGTACCTGGTGACGTACTCCTCGAAGAAGGGGACCTGGCGCTCGGCGTAGAACTCCTTCAGGATCACGTGGTTCAGCGCCATCCAGAAGGCGCCGTCGTGCCCCTGCTCGACCGGGAGCCAGGCGTCGGCGAACTTGCTCGCCATGGAGTAGTCCGGCGACATCACCACCACCTTGGTGCCGCGGTAGCGCGCCTCGGTGAGGTAGTGGGCGTCGGGGGTGCGGGTCATCGGGACGTTGGAGCCGCACAGCACGATGTAGGAGGCGTTGTACCAGTCAGCCGACTCGTTCACGTCGGTCTGCTCGCCCCAGACCTGGGGCGAGGCGGGGGGCAGGTCGCAGTACCAGTCGTAGAAGCTCAGGGCGACGCCGCCGAAGAGCTGCAGGAAGCGGCTCCCCGCCGCGTAGCTGATCATGGACATGGCGGGGATGGGGGAGAAGCCGACCACCCGGTCCGGGCCGTGCTTCTTGGCCGTGTAGATGCTGGAGGCCGCGATGATCTCGGTGACGGTTTCCCAGTCGCCGCGCCTGAAGCCCCCCATGCCGCGCTGCCCGGTATAGGAGGCGCGGGACTCCGGATTCTCGACGATGCTGGCCCAGGCATGCACGGGGTCGGCGTGGGTCTTTTTCGCCTCGTTCCAGCGGTCCAGGAGCGCGCCGCGCAGGTAGGGGTGCTTCACGCGCAGCGGGCTGTAGAGGTACCAGGAGAAACTGATGCCGCGGGTGCAGCCGCGCGGCTCGTGGTTGGGGATGGTGCCGTCGAACTGCGGGTAGTCGTTCGCCTGCAGCTCCCAGCCGACGATACCGTCCTTCACGTGCACCATCCAGCTGCAGCCGCCGGTACAGTTCACGCCGTGGGTGGAGCGCACCACCTTGTCGTACTGGGCCCGGTTCCGGTACAGCTCCTCCCACTGGCGGTTGTGCGCCGAGCAGTCGTCCTTGATCCTGTCATGTGACATTACTTGGTTCTCCTCTTGAACAGCAGGACGGCGATCATGCAGATGGCGAAAAAGCCGAGACCGGCGGCGGGATACGGGTCGCTCGCGGGATGCTTCCTGGCGGCGGCGTCCTTGAACAGGGCGGTCAGCGCCGTGGCTTCCTCTTCAGTCAGCGGGCGCTCCGCGTAGATCTTCTTCATGACCGGGAAGCTGAGGCTCTTCAGCACGCCCCGCACGCCGGCTTCCCCCATCTTGCCGTACAGGTTGGTGAGGTCGGCCGCGAGCGCGCCGCCGTAGATGCCGGGATAGTCGAAACGGTGGCAGGAGACGCAGGGCGCCCCCCCCTTGGCGAAGCGCTGCTTCCCGGTGAAGAGGTCGCGGCCGGTGGCGAGCAGTTCCCTGGTCACCACGACTTCGGCAGGCTGCCGCGGGGGCTCGGCCTGGGCCGGTGCCGCGGGTGCGCCTTTATCGGAGCCGGCACCGGCGCTCGCGGGAGCGTTGCCACCTCCCAGGAACGCGACGATCTTCTCGGCATCGCCGCGGCTTACCCCCACGTTGGGCATCTCGAAGCCGTATTTCTTCACCAGTTCCGCCTGGGCGGGATCCTTCTCGGCGGTCAGCTTGCCGGGGTCGGTGATGAGCTTCACCAGCCACTCCGCGGGGTGCTTGGCGCCGACCCCCTTCAGGTCCGGTCCTCCGCCGTCTCCGCCGCCGATGGTGTGGCAGGAGGCACAGTGCTTGTCGAAGAGCTCTTTCCCCCCGTCGGCCCGGGCGGTCCCGGCAACGGCGGCTACCAGCATGATTGCGACAAACAAACGGATCGGCGTCAGCGGCGAGTGTGGCATGGACGTTCTCCTTCAGCTTCTGGCGTGTTGATACGCCCAGCTGCCGCGCCAGCGGCACCGCGGGACGATGTTGTAAACACTTCGGATAGAGGAGACTCTAGAACAGTAGTTTGTTAAGGTTCTTGACCTAAATCAAAAAAGTGGAGATGGCGTGGTCGTTAATGAGGTCTGGGCGGGACCGGCATTCATTATATCATCGAAGATGTATGTTGCAGGGTATGGGGCACGCGGGGTTGCGCTGGGAGAGGCCCCCGCGGTAGGGACAGGGGACAGGGGATGGTTAAAGGGGCAAGGGGGGGGAGGGTGCTTTTCCTGGCGGGAAGGGCAGGGGGAGGGGGCCATCCCGGAGAAGCCGTTATTCCCCCGGCAGGTTCATCTCGAAATTGCGGTCCAGCAGAATCACGTCGACCATGGCGCCGGCGGAAAAGGACGATTCCGGCGCAAGCTTCATAAGGCCGTTGCCGAGGATGAGGGAGGAAAGACGCCCGGAACTCTGGTTTCCCGTGGTGGAAACCAGGTAGCCGCCGTCGCGCCGCGACACGATGCCGCGCACGAGGTGCGGGCGGTTTCCCTTGTTGGCGGTCGCCTGCTGTAATTCGGCCTGGACCACCGGGCGCAAGACCCGGGTGTGCCCCATGGCCTTGAGCAGGGTAGGGCGCACGAACAGTTCGAAGGAGACCATGGCGGCAACCGGGTTGCCGGGAAGGGCGAAGATGGGTTTCCCCTGCAGGGTCGCGAAGGCCAGCGGCTTGCCGGGCTTCATGTTCACCTTCCAGAAACTGACGCTCCCCCCGAGCTCCTCGATGGCCGCCTTCACGAAATCGCGGTCGCCCACCGAGACCCCCCCGGTGACGACCAGGAAGTCGGCGTTCAGCCCGGCCCGGATCTTGTCGCAGGTGGCTTCCAGGGTGTCCTGGGCGATCCCCAGCAGTACCGGCTCCCCGCCGGCATCGAGCACCTGTGCGGCGAGGCTGTAGCTGTTGCTGTTGATGAGTTTGCCCGGCTCGGGCGTCGCGCCCGGTTCCAGCAGTTCGTCGCCGGTGGCGAGGATGGCGACGCGCGCGCGTCGGTGCACGGCGAGCGCGGTGCTCCCCATGGCCGACAGCATGCCGATCTCCTGCGGCCGCAACAGCGAACCTGCCGCAATGACGACGTCGCCGCGGGTTATGTCCTCGCCGCGCTGCCGTACGTGGTCGCCCGCCTTGACCTTGCCGCGCAGCACGATCCATGCGCCGTCCTCCTCGACGTCCTCGATGGGAACCACCGTGTCGCAGCCGGGAGGCAGCGGGGCGCCGGTCATGATGCGCACCGCTTCGCCCGGCGGGACCGGTTCGCTGCGCACCTCGCCGGCCGGAAGGAAGCCGCACACCTTGACCCGGTTGTCGACGACGCCGGCATGGAGAAAGGCGAAGCCGTCCATGGCTGAGTTGTCGGCTGCGGGGATGTCCCAGGGGGCGATGTGGTCCTGCGGGGTGATCCGGTTCAGTGCGTGGAAGACCGTGACCTGCTCTGTCTCCAGGGGGGCTACGTGGCTCAGGATGATCCGTTGCGCTTCTTCGATGCTGATCATGGCGACGTTGCCTCCCTCACAGGTTATTGCGGGTCCGGTGCGGTGTCGCATCGGTACAGGGGCGGTTGTATCAAAACCGGGGCGGCGACCGCAACACATTTCCGCCGCTTGACACGGGTTCGGCTCATTGTACATTTGCTCCGGATATTTCTACCGTTTCGCCAGGGGAGTACACGTCACCGTGGAAAAAATCAAAGTATGCGTCAACGACCTGATGCAGCAGGGGTACGTCTATTACCGTACCGAGCCTGTTGGTGAGAACTTTCATCCCGAGTTCAAACCGCAACTGACGCCGAAAGAAATGCTGGAGATGGGTGTCTTCGGCGGCAAGTACATGACCGACTGCCGGGACGAGTTTCCCAGGGATTGGTTCGCGAACGCGCGTCTTTGTCACGAGCGGCATGTGCCCGAGTACAACTTCTTCGGTGTCAACGCCTCAAAGCCGCTCTCCTACTGGCGCGAGAAGGGGTGGATCTACAGCGACGACCCGCGCGGCTGGTTCCAGTGGTACTGCCGCTACTTCATGGGGCGCCGCTGTCCCGACGACGCGCGCCAGATCAAGCGCTGGAAGGCGATGACCCGCCACATCGCCCAGATCAGGCACAACTGCCCCGAGGGGGTGCTCACCTGCCGCCGACGCCAGCGCCAGGCCTTGTTGCATTGGGCGTATGACAGCCGGAATATCTAAAACCTTGGGCGCATGATTATTCGCCCCTAAGGGACCGCGTGAAATGCTGGCTAGATCCCCCTCCCGTCCACGGTAGGGGCGAAAAATTTTCGCCCGCCTTTCATTCCCCCGCTGCATTCGCTCTTCCCGCCACCTGCCGCTGCATACCCCTTCCCTTCACGCCCTCCTCAAACCACCTTCCCCTCCTTCACATACTCGCGCAAAATCGCCGCCTCCAGCCGCTTCAAATCCAGCCGCCGCGTCCGGTCCGCCAGCACCTCCAGCGCGCAGTACTGCGTCACGTTCATGATCCCGGCGCCGGGCAACTCGTAGCGCGCCGCTATCTGCCGCCAATCGATCTCCGGCGCGATCTCCACCTGGGACGGAAAGGCGTTGCACCAGAGCCGGTAGCGCTCCTCCGGGCGAGGCATGGGGAAATGGATGATGCTCTGGAAGCGCCGCGCGAAGGCCGGATCGAGATGGTTGCGCTGGTTGGTCGCCAGGATCACCAGCCCGTGGTACTCTTCGATGCGCTGCAGCAGGTAGGACACCTCCTGGTTCGCGTACCGGTCGTGGGCGTCGCGCACGTCGGTCCTCTTGCCGAAGAGGGCGTCGGCCTCGTCGAAGAAGAGGATCCAGTCCTTGAACTCCGCCTTCTCGAACAAAAGCGCCAGGTTCTTCTCGGTCTCGCCGATGTACTTGGAGATCACCCGCGACAGGTCGATACGGAAGACGTCCTTGCCGGTGTATTTCCCCAACAGGGTCGCGGTCAGCGTCTTGCCGGTGCCTGGTGGCCCGTGGAAGAGCGCGCGGTAGCCGCGCTGCAGCTTGCGCCCCATCCCCCATTCCTCGACCAGGGTCCGGTTGTGGGTGATCCAGTTCTCGATTTCCCGGATCTGGCGCAGGGTGTCGGGATGGAGTACCAGGTCGTCCCACTCAAGCTCCGTCTCTATCGCCTGGGCGGGAAAGTCGGGGCCGAAGCGGGGCCTCCCCACCGTCCCGAGCGTGACCCACTCCACCAGCTCCGGATCGATGCAGAGCCGCCCGCTCATCACCGGCTCACCGGGGCGCACCTGGTCCAGCCACAGGATCCGTTTCTTCGCGAACCAGTGATCGCTGCTGAAGAAGCGCTGCACCTCGATCCGCTTCCTCACGTCATGCCCGGCCAGGATGAACTGCGCCGTTTCCCCCGTCGGAAGTATCGAGCGGTGGTCGGCTCCGGTCACGCCGCCGAATTCGGGAAGCTCGCCTCCCTCGGGGACCAGCCCCCCCAGGATCTTGTTGAAGAACCCGGGACGCAGGTGGGGCGCCAGGGCGATCATGACGACGGCGAACTCGTCCCGGGTAGGATCCTGGCTCTTGATGAACATCTCGATGGGGGAGTCCTCGCTGTAAAATTCAAGGGGCGGCGGGAGATACTCCTCGGCCTGCTCCAGCCGCACCTGGAGATAGCCGGTGACCAGCCGGGCGAGCCAGTCCAGGGCCAGCTCCAGGTTGATCACCTCGTCGCTTTGCTGTGGGTGATGACTATGATTGGGCATGGATCACGGCTCCTGATGACTGCAGGAACGAGAGCACCATCTCGGGGTACTCTCCGCGGAAAAATCTTTCATCCCCCGAGCCCAGGGCTGCCCTCAGATGGAACTCCCCGTTGCCGACCCGCACCACCTGGACGACCGGGTCGGGTGCGGAGACCTCCTTTCTCGCCGCTGTCAGCTCCTTGTCGTTGATCACCCTGCGGGCGGTCTCCTTCGCCTTGTTCTCGGCATCGAAGACGCCGACGGCAAGGCAGGAGAACGGTTCGAACTTGTAGCTCTCGACCTCGGGGGAGTAGTCGTCGATGTCATTGATGCCCAGGTATCCAAGCTTGAACGGCTTGATCGCGACCTGGACACGGAAATGGATGGTGACGCGCCAGACGAAGTCCCACGTGGACTCCCATCCCTCCTCGTCCCAGTACTCGCTGTAGTAGTTGCAGCGGTACGGCTTTATGCCCCATTTCAGCGGCTCCGCGCCTATGTCCAGCGCGCCGATGAGGGCGCCTATGAATCTCTCGGAGCCGCCTCCCACCTGGTCTGAATCGCCCCTGGTCAGGATGAAATCCACCACCGTGCCGTCTGCGCTTACCGAAGGGTGCCGCAGGTATAACATGCTCATTTTCGTCCCTCTCCCGGTCCGCGAAAATTTATGGTGACCGTCTTCTTGTAGCTCCCGGCGAGCTTGGCGCCCATGGAACTGTTCTCGCTGTAGGGAACCACCTCGAGTCCCTTGATATCATTGAAATAGTCTTTGCGTGCGTCCTGGTGAGTATCCCTGCCGTCGCTGTTCCAGTGGTCCACCACCGCCTGCTTCTTGTGGTCCACGGTGGGTGCCTCGTCGTAGGCCTTGGTCTTGTCCCAGTAGCGGTTCTTCCACCAGTACAACTTCGGGTTGGTCGGGTGCCGCAACTTGGCGGGATTGTTGACCCTCTCGTCGCGCCACTCGTAGACATCCTTGCGATAACTCTTGCCGTAAAAGCTGTCGCGGATCACTTCCTTGGTGTCGTACCCGTCGATCAACACGTACTTGTGCCCCTTGCGGGTGACCAGCGCCGACTTGTGCTTCCTGAGCCGCTTTCTCTTCGGCGTCCCCTTCTTCGGGTTGACGCTCGCCTGGATGGAGTCGTACACCTCGTCCTCGTCCGCCGGCGCCTCGACCAGTTCCAGCGCGGTCAGCTTGTACTTCGCCTTGATCGCCACCAGGGCGGAGGTGATCTCGGGGGCGTCCTTGTTCTCGTCCTCCAGGAGCTTGTTCGCCTCCGACAGGGCCGCCTCCAGGTCCGCCTGCTTCTGCGCCTCGGTCCGCACGTCCTTCTTGCCGTCCTTCGCGTCCTTGTCGATGTTCTTCCCTTTCAACTGGACCGGCTTGGCGCTTTTGCCCCCCGCCTTGGGCGTCACGATCCAGTTGTCCCCCTTGGCCTGGATATCGAAACTCACCCCTTTAACGGACGCCTTTATCTTGCCCAGTTCCGCGTCCAGCATGGCTCGGGTGAAGGGGCCGCCGGCTCGCAGCGTCCCGAGCGGCTTGGCGGCCGCCTGGAACGTCTTGGCGATATCCTTCTCCTTGGCAGACTTGGGATCGGGCTTGGCCGACTTCGTGCCTCCCGGAGGCGGCGCTCCCTTCTTGGTCGGCTTCGGCTCCGGTTTTTTTGGCGCCGGCTTCTTGGGCGGGATGGTGGGAGGAGGGATACTCCCGTCGTCCTTGAAGCTGCCGCTGCCGCTTCCCTTGCCGCCGGACTTCTCCGGCAGCTTATCGTCCACCATGCTGGTCATGAACTTGGAGGGATCGAACTCCGGCTTCTTGAGCTCGATCTCCGGCACCTGCCCCGAGCCGAGCACGTACTCCTTCACCACTGCGCTGATGCCGACCGGGTCCGCCAGCGGCCACTGTTTCGAGAACAGCGGCCAGGTCCACCTGTGGTCGGAGATGGGCGACCACCAGGGGGCCTCGAGGGCGATGAAGAAATCGCCGCCCAGGTCGAGCATGGGCTGGGCCACGATGTCCAGCGTCCCCCCCACGTAGAAGACGCCGGGGTCGCGGTAGCCGATGGTTGGCCTGGCGTCGGCGTAGGCCTGCAGCCCCACGTCCACCTGGATGCCGATCCCGAATTTAAGGTCGTGCGACGCGATCTCGATCCCGGCGCCCCCCTCGGCGCGCAGCCGCAGCCCGGCGTAGGCCGAGATGTTGAAGGAGGCGGAAATCTGGATGAACTTCTGCACCTCCGGGTCGGTCGAGTAGGTACCCAGGATCTCGATGTTGTAGATCTTGGCGGGGCCGAGCCGCGCCAGCGCCCAGAGGCTGATGTTGGCGAACAGGTTCAGGTCGCCGACCACCGGGATGCCGTAGTAGGCCTTGGCCTCGAACTTGACGATCTCCCGGTCGAAGTTCTTCTGGGGAAAGAGCGGGATCTCGCCGGGCGGCGCGATCTTGCTCACCACGGTCAAAAGCCCGCGGCCGTCGACCACCACCCAGACCGTTCCGGCGAACCACTGGGTCAGGTGGAACTGCAACTGCCCGGTGGCGGCGATGGCGCGGGTCTTGGCGTTGGGCTTGGGCGCCGGCACCGGCGGGGGAGGACCGGTCGCCACGATGTTCTCCTTGCCGCCCGCCGCGGCGATGGCGTCCTTGGCGAACTTGTTGGCCGACTCCATGTCGGTGGCGACGAAGGCCACTTCGCCGGAAAGCTTGTCGGCGTTGTAGCCGGCCTTGCCGCCGATATCCACCGTGCCGTCCGGCTTGTAGATGACTGTTCCCTGCCCGCTGAACGACTTGTGGTTCACCGCGAGGGTGAGCTGTCCGGCGAGGGGGCCCGTGCTGTTGTCGAGCTTCAACTCACCCTTCACCATCCCCTTCACGTCCACGGTCGCGCTGGCGTCGATCTTGGGCTTGGCGACGTTCTCGACGCTGAGGTTCAGGTTGGCGTCCAGGAAGCCGCCGATTTCCACCTTCACCCCCTCGACTCCCAGGGTGAGTTTCCCGGACTCGAAACGGTTGATCGGCCTGGGGAGCCTCTCCACCTTGAGGCCCAATCCCCCCAGGAGCTCCGAGTTTTTCTGCAGCGCCCGCAGCCACTCGTTGGTGTCGCCTCCCTTGGGTTTCAGCGAGGCGTAACCGTCCTTGATCTCGTTGTTGCGGATGGTGAAGTTGACGTGCATGCCGCCCAGTTGGTCGGTCCATGGGTTTTGCAGGGGCATGGTCCCCTTGCCGATGGAGTCGAGGTTCTTCTTGCTGTCCATGCGGACTTTGACCCGCCCCTCGCCGGTGAGCCCCTTGACGATGATCCGTACTTCCAGCCCGTTGCCCTTGGAGGCCTCGATCTCTTCTTTTACTTTCTCCGACGGTGCGAAGACCGCCGAAGACACGTCGACCAGTTCCGAGCTGGCCGGTCCCTCGGCGGCCGGAGTCGCCGCTTTTGGCGCGGCGGGGGCCGCCGCCCGCATGACGGCCGCTGCCTGCTCGTCGCGCCCTTCCCGGTGCGGGTTCCCCTGGCGGGCGAGCCCGGCGCCTTGCTGCTCGGTGTGGGCCAGCTCGTGGGCGATCAGCCGTTTCCCCTCGCTGGTTCCGGGGTGGTAAGCGTCGCGGGCGAAGAAGACGTGGTTGCCATAGGTGAAGGCGCGCGCCGAGAGATCCTCGGAGAGACCGGCGGCACGGTCGTCGTTGTGCACGCGGACGCTGCTGAAATCGCTGCCGAAACGCGGCTCCATGAAACTGCGCACCTCGCCTGGCAGCGGTTGCCCGCCGGACGCCCCCTCCTTGACCGCCGACTGCACCGCGTCGCTGACGGTGGGGGCAGGACCCGAATCGGCCCGGGCAATTTTTTCTTCCGGTGCGCCTTCCGCGGCGGCTTTTGCCTGTCTCCCCAGCCGCTCGTCGGCGCTCGCTTCCCTCTGCAGCCGCTCCTCCTGACGCTCGACTTTTTCGTCACGCTGGCGCCGGAGTTGCTCCTCGTTTGCCTGCCGAGGCGACTCCTCCTGCTGCCTGGGCAACTGCTCCCGCTGTCGATCCAAACGCTCCTGCTGCCGATCCAACCGCTCCGCTCCGGCTCCCGTCGGCTGCGCCATGCGCATGACCTGGTCCGCGCTGCGGTCCGCCTCCTGCTCCATTTTGTCGCCCGGTTTGCTGACCGTGAGCTTTCGTTGCACCGTCGGCGCGACGAAAGGCTGCCGCGACACCTGCGCCGCGGCGGTCGAACTGGAGGAAGACTTTTCCGCGCAGGATTTCATCGCCGCACCCCTAGTTCCACTCCACCCACAAAAGCTTCGGCATCCAGGGTAGTTTCACCATGGAGATGCTGAAGGGAAGCTGGTCCAGCAGTATGTCGTAGCTGTTCTTCTCGACCTGCAGCAGCCATTCGTCATTGCCGCGCAGGGTGAGCTTCGCCGGCCGCATCAGGAACGAGCCGCGCAGGCCGTCCACCGAGCTGTTGCGCAGAGCGCCCCAGTGTTTGAGCAGGGCCTGCAGCAGGGAGTCGCAGGTTTCCTTTCCCTGGTCCGCGAGCTCGATGTCCCGTGGGATCGAGGCATGAAGCGGCAGGTCGCACAACACCTTGGCCAGCGCCAGTCGGTACTCCGGCTGGTCCAGCGCCCCCGAAGCAAGGTAGTTTAGGACGGCGATGCCGCGCTCCGGCTCGATGATCCGGTTCTCCCGGCTGATCTCCAGTCTCTCGAAGAGTTGCCTCAGGTACGGGTGCAAGAGGACGATGCCGCCGTTGTCCACGTAGATGCCGTCCCGGCTCGCCTTATTCTGATGGTCAGCCGCATCCTCATCCCGCGCTGGAGCGTCTCTTTTTTGCGTCGTCACCTGGGCGCCCCTGGCCCCGGTAGGCGTCGTTCCCGGCCAGTGACGCGTGAGGGCGGCGTTGACCTCGGGGCTTTCTCTGATCGACAGGGGGAGCTCCAAGAAAGCGCGCGAGACGAGTTCATGCTCGGTGACATTGGCATGATGGGCGGCAGCGGAGAAGCCGTGTCGCCAGACCTGGTCCCGTATCGTGGCGAGGGAGGCCTCCGGCAGCGCGATGTCGGTCAATTGCTCCAGCACCGCGCCGACCCGCACCCCGACCTGCGGCGCCAAAAGCGGCAATAGCACGGCACGGAACTTCTCCGAGAATTGCAGCATCAGCCGCGTGCGCGCCTGCTCCTTCCGGAGCGGGATCAGTGCCTCTTCCAGCGCGATCACCACCGCATCATGGTGGTCACCACTCAGCCAGCATTCCAGCAGCGCCTGTTCCAGCTCCTTTCCCGCCGGGAGTTGAAACCACCAGGGGAGGGAGCCGTGTTCCAGGAAGTGCAGGAATACCTCCGTCAGCGCCTGCAGCGTGTTCCTGCGCCGGGAGTTCACGCGAGGCACGGCAAGTTCCTCGCGCAGCGTCTGTTGCAGCTCTTTTTGGACCGATTGGGCCAGCTCCTCTTCCAATCGTTCCAGGGGGATGGTGCCCGCGTCGATGACCAGTTTCTCCAGGAAAAGGTGTTCGTCCTCCGGCACCTGCTTGTTCAGGGTGACTTCGATGACCGGCAGCAGGTAGTCCTGGCAGAAGCGCTGCAGTCGCCGCTGCAAGCCCGCCGCCTCCGCCTCCGGCCCGTCGAACTCGACGTGCAGGTGCTGCTCGCGAATCACATGATCCATTGAGGACTCCAAACCTGACACCTTCCTGCCAACCCTCCCGAGGACGGTCAACGAGGGTGAGAACAAGCCGCACTTCCAGCTGATGCGTGGGCGAATGATTATGCGCCCCTACGGTTGACGAGGCATGTGGTGAGGGACGAATATTGCTCCTACAGACGAGGCATGTTGTGCCTTTGTAGGGGCGAATACGTATTCGCCCGCCTTTGGGACCACGCTACAAATCTCTCTTGGTACTCCCAAAGCACCCCTTGCGGGTGATCGCCGCCAGCAGCACCGGGCCTGCCACGCGCTGCACCTGCAGTTCCACCTTTTCCCCCTGGTAAAAGGGCTCGCTGCTGTTGGCAAGCGGCAGCTCCCACACCCACGCCACCACGTCCGCCGGCTGCAGGTTGCCGACTTTCCCCTGCAAGGTGAGGGAGTTGTCGCCACTTCGCGCCACCTCCATGTCCAGTTCCGGCTGCGGCCCGTCGCACAGTTTGTGGTAGTCCACCCGGGTGCACTGGTTGCGCTCGCTGCAGTCGAACGACGGCACCCTGGTTTCCTTGTTCAGACGCTGGTTCACGAACACGGCACCGTCGAAAAGCGCGCCGGCCGCGTCCGGCTCGTTGGTGTAGCGGATCAGCATGGAGAAGGCCGGGTTGGGCCGCGCATAGCTGTAGCGGAATTCGAGGTTGAAACGGTCGCAGGCGAAATACTCGATGAACAGGACGGCGAACGGGTAGGCGTCGCTGGGTTGATAGCTCAGGATCATGCGCCCCTGTGCCGCACCCGCCTGCTCCACCAGCGCCTGGTTGACCGCCTCGTTCAGCCCCTTCACGTAGCTTCCTATGGCATCGTTGAAGTTCTCGTTCAAATGCCCGGTGTCGGGGATCGGCAGCCCGTCGGTGCGCAGGTTGATGTCCCTGCCGTTGAAACGCAGCCGTACCGCGGGCTCCTGGCGGTAGTTCTCGTAGCGCGCATCGCCGAAGGGAGGCTGCACCCAGAGGCGGTAGGCGCAGCGGCGCGACTCTCCGCCGCAGGGGAGGTCGCAGGCCTGCTCGCAACTGTGCTGCACCTGGATGGCGGCGCTGCAGTTGTTGTGGTCGGTGACCGTGACCGAGAAGCTGTTGCCGCTGGGAATGGGATCGGTGCTGAAGAAATTGCCGGTGACCGGCTGGTTGTTGGCGGTAAAGGGTGGCGTGCCCCCTTCGATGCGGATGAAGGAGCGGAAGTTCGCGTTCCCCTCGCAGATGAAATCGGTCTCCCGGAGCACAAGTTGTGGCGCGATCACCACCGTCTGCGCTGCCGTGGCGGCGCCGGCGGCATCGTGGACGCTGACGTTGTGCCCCCCTACGCCGAGCTTGATCGGGCCGGTGAGGGGGGACGGCACCGCCGTATCCACCTGCACCTGGTAGGGGGCGGCGCCGCCGGTCGCGGTGATCTCGACCGAAGCCTGTCCGTCCGCCCCGGTGCACCCCGGCCTCGCGGTGAACGCCAGCGGCTTGACGCACGAATGCCGGAGGGTGACGGAGGCGCTGCAGTGGCGGGCATCGGTGATGTCGATTTCGATGTCGGTGTCCACCGGCAGGTTGCCGCTCGCGTACTCGGTTCCGTGCACCGTGCCGCGGTTGGCGCTGTAGGGGGGCGTGCCGCCGCTGATGGCGAAGAGGGCGACGTACTCGCCGGTGTCGCCGATGCAGTCGAACCTCGGCTCGCCCAGCACCAGGCGCGGCGGGATCTCGACGCTCTGCGGCGCCGACACCGTCGCCTCCTGATCCCGCAGGGAGATGGTGTGGCTCCCCGTGGCAAGCGCCAGAGCGCCTTCCAGCGGCTGGAAATCCTGCTGGTCAACCTTGACGCTGTAGGGGGCGACGCCACCGTCCGGAGTGACGGTCACCTCGGCCTGGTTATTGGCGTTGGTGCAGCCGACCTGCAGGGTGAAGCCCAGGGGGGGCGTCGGGAGCACGAACTGCACCGGAGCGCAGTCGGAGCAGCAGAGGTAGGGGAGGTAGAAGTCGGCGATGACGGTGCCGTCGGCAAGCTCCCCCACCGCCTGCTCGACGATGTCGCCGGCTGCCGGACGGGGCGGGCGGACCACCCCCGGGTCGGGCACGCGCCCGGTGAAGGCGCCCAGCACCAGCCGGATGTCCGGGTCCGCCGCCAGTTCGGGACGCGCGCCGATGCGGTCGAAGGCCTCCATCATGGCCGCCGGTTCCACCTCGGCGCACAGCGAGGTGGCGCCGGAGGGGGAGGTCATGGTGGTGACCCGGCCGGTCCCGATGCGGCTGTCGACGTTGAGCCGGTTGCGCAGGCCGCCCAGGTCGATGCCGCGGCCCGGGTTGAATATCCTGGGCGGCGCCTCGTGGTAGACCACGATGAAGGTCCCTCCGAGCGGCACCCCGGCCTTGTGCTGGATGCCGGGGTGGTCGCGCAGGAAGGTGCTCAGGTAGAGCTTCTGCTTCACCTCGCGGAGCCGGTCCTGGTATTGCCCTTCCAGCGCCTTGATCACGTCCAGGCGGCACTGGTACAGGATCGCCTCCAGCCGGTCGTCCAGGTCCTCCCAGCGCAGCAGGTTCACCGTGCCGTCGATGCTCCCCGCGGCGCCTTCCCGCTCCTTCGCCACGGCCTCGGTCACCCGCACCAGGTCCTGGTAGCGCTTCTCGAAGGAGGTCTCGTCGAGTTGCGCCAGGGTCGGGGTGAACTCGCCGTAGAGCTTCACCAGGTAGACGATCACGTAGAAGATGATCAGGTTCGATTGCCCGACGTTCTGGCTGTTCAGGAAATTGATGATGACGTTGGGGTCGATCTCCGGGACCGCGCCGCCGGGCTGGTTGGCGAGGAAATCTTCGAACAGGCGCCCAAGCGTCTGCGGCTGCACCAGGAAGTCCGGGGCGCACTGGGCCAGCAGGGAAAGCTGCGGTTTGACCGGCGTGGTGACCTTCGAGCGCGACTCGAAAGGGAGCGCATAAAAGTACTGTATCTCCAGGCAGATGAAGCAGGTCGATTCCGCCCTGACCGTCTCGTACAGCGCCTCCAGGTCCTGAAAGCGGCACGCGTCCTTGCTCGTGTCCACGGGCACGTTCTCGTCGAAGGCGCCGGTGCGCAGGGCGATCACCTCGATGGGGAGCCGGTAGCGCGACTTGAGGGTCAACAGCGTTGTCACGACCCCCTGGTAGTTCTTGCCCAGGTGCCCCTCGACGCGCAGGAAGTTGTAGGGTTCCAGGTCGTAGCGCAGCGCATGGGTCACGAAGGGGGGTGCCGGCGGCTGGTAGGAGTCGGAGCGGTACGCGAGGTTCTGGTTGGCCCGGTTGCGGCGCGTTTTGTCCGGGTCCCAGAGCCGGTACAGCGGGGGATCACCGTTAAACAGGTAGTAGTACGGGATCGCCTTGCCGGCAAGCGGCCCGTCCCCCAACGTGCTCGGGGTGATGCGGATGGAGCTGTCTCCCGGCAGGTGCGAGAAACCGGAGAGCGGCAAGACAGGCGCGTCGCTGAAGCGCGCCGCCATCTCCACCAGGCGCGCGAAGAGCTGCCCGAATTCCAAAAGCCGCCCCTCGCCGCCGGAGATGGCCGGGGAGGGCCAGAACGGGGTTCGGTACAGCTCGGGGGTACTCACCTTGTTCGGGAACAAAACCCCCAGCATCAGGTGACGCGGGAAGAGCATTTCCGGCGGACAGCAGACCGCGAACAGCTCCGCCCCCGTGCGGGAGAGGTCGCGCAGGGCGCGCGCGATGTCGTCGAAGAGGTCGTAGTAATACTGCAGGAATTTGACCTGCACCGTGGTGACCGGCACGTTGTCCAAAAAGCCGAAGCGGCCGGTGAAGCCGGCGAACGGGTTGTCCGGGTACTTCTGTTGCACGAGCGGCTTGAAGGCGTCGTAGGCGGCGCTCAGCGCGGCCGCCGTATGCTGCACCAGCTGCTCCGAGGCGAAGACGGCATGGAAGGCGTGGTAGACGTCCTGCGAGGTGGCGGGGGCGGTGTTGGGGACGTCGACCCGGGGCAGGTGCACCTCGGGGAGGTTCAGCCGCTTCAGGAGCACCTCGGCGAGCTCGGTCACACTCAGGCTGTCCTCGATGGCGTTGGCTTTGGCGATGATCTCCTTCAGGTCGTTGCTGCCGATCAGCAGCCGGCGCACCGTGATGGTGACCTCGCTCCCCTTGTCGTCGCAGTTGTTCATGCTGCAGTTGCGCAGCCCCTCCTTCTTCAGTTCCAGGAACAGGAGCACCGCCTTGTCGGCCAGGAAACCCTGCGGCGTCGTGATCGGCGTGGTGTCGGGCTCCCCGGCCGGGAACAGCTCCCAAAGCGGATACGGGTTGTCGTCCTTCATGAAGGGAGGGTAGGGGAGGTCGCTGGGGGGGAGGTACTGCCGGTAGCTCACCAGGGCCACGTCCTCCGGTTCCACGATCAGGTACCCCTGCGAGGTCACCCCGCACCCCTTGGTCAAAAGCACCGCGAGCCCACCGTCCGGGTCCTGGGACAGCGAGATCTCCAGCCCGCAGACGATGCCGATGCCGATCACGTCGGCGCGGGTGAGCCGCTCCTGCTCGTCCAGGTAGTCGAAGACCTGGTTCAAGTGGGTGGACGAAAGCACCTGGTTCGTCTCGAAAACCGGGAAGTTATCTTGTGAAGGTTTCATCGCGCAGCACCTCGATCAGCTTCCTAGAGCCGTGGTACCCAGACGGACCGGGTTTTTGTCGTTGCCCTCGTCGCAGTCGTGCAGCGTCGCAGGGGGATAGCTGTTGCTCAATGCGCCCAAAAGGTCGAGGACCACGCGCAACCGGTAGGAGACCTCGCTGTAGGCGTGATACCTCTCCTCGAGCAGGGCCCGGACCTGGTCCAGCGTCCCCGCCTGGAAGGTGAGTCCCGCGCACTCCTGCGGCAGTTCGATGGGGAAGGTGGGGAGCGGGGCGTCCGGGGTGAAGCTCCCGGAACGGAACAGGCCGTCCAGCCACTGGTAGAACTCCATCCCGAAGCTGGTGACAAGAGCGCGGGCGCAGGTGCAAAGCCGAGGGGACTGGCTCCGCCAGGTGCCTGTCCCCCTAGTTTTTGATGGGGACACCGAGAGCAGGTTCCGGGTCAGGATCGCCTCCACCCGCTCTTCCAGGCGCTCCTCCATCCAGTCGAAGGTGGCGTTCAGCTGGAGCCATGCGCACCAGGCCTTCTCGAAGCGCTGGTACTGCCATCCGTAGCGCGCGATGTACCCGAAGTGCGCCACCATGAGGGCCAGCACCTGCGACCAGAGCTCGAAGGGAAGCAGCACCACGCAGGCGATATCTTCCGGTTTCACCTTGGCGTCGAAGAGAATTTCCAGCTCCATTTTCAGCGTGTCGGCGTGGAAGTGCTCCAGGAACTTGTCCTGGTACCAGGCCTGGAATACCTGGGATAAGGCACGGTAGATGACAATGGCGCAGGCGCACGCCTCGTCGGCGCTGGGGGGAAGACCGTCCCCCTTGTGCCCGTCACGCTCCAAAAGGGAGGCGAGCTGCCCGAGCACGGGGTCGCAGGGATCCTCCACGTAGCCGTCGTTGCCCACCCAGCAGATCTTGGCCACCAGGTGTGACGGGACTTCCTGGCGGATGGCCCGGTCCGCGTAGCCGCGCATCTCCAGGTCGCCATGGAACGGGTCGAGCCAGCCGGGCATGACGAAGGTGAGCCGGAACGAGTAGGGATCCTCCGCGCCGCAGGTGGTGCAGGGCCCCTCGGTGCAGGCCGGGTAGAGGGCGTCGCCGGGAAACTTCGGGCGTAGCAGCAGGTGCTCCACCACGATCATGCGCCGGTCCAGCTCCGGGTAGCCAAGGAGCAGGGCGATGCGCCTCCTGATGCCGGGCTGGTTGTCCGGGTTGCACGGGTCGTGCTGGTAGTCGAACCCCTTGCCGCGGTCGTGGCTGATGCCCGGGTAGTCGGACAGGAAGGCGATCTTGTCCTTGATCAGCTGGTCCAGGGCGATGTCCTGCCCGAGGACCTTGACCAGCAACAGGCCGTACTCGCTGAACTCCTCGCCGAAGCGGGCCAGCAGGTGGTCCAGGAAGCGGTTGCGCCGCTCGCGGAATTCCTGCTCCGTCTCCAGCATCCCCTCCAGGATCGGCGCGGTCAGGCCGCTCACCAGCTCGGAGTACCCCTGGACCACGCTTTCGTCGAGTTGGGCTGCGAAGTAGGTCCGGCTCACGGCGGGGTCGAGGGAGAAGAGGTCGGCGCTGTGGGCGAGATGGGTGAAGGCATCGGCCAGGATCTGCTCGAACACCATCAGGAACGCCTTCATCTGGCGGGCCTGGGCCCGGCGTCGCGCCGAGGCGGTGGTGGAAAGCTGGTTGGGGCCGATGCCGTAGGTGAGCGGGAAGCTGTACTGTACCGGGAAATAGTCCTCCGGATCGCGGTAGGTCCCGGCGGGGATGTCGAGGTCGTTGGCGGCGCCGGGGTTCTTCAGGCGCTTGGCCTCGCCGCGCAGCAGGGTGAGCGTGTCCAGCGCCTCGTCCATCCGGGGGAGAAAGGGAAGCCCGTTCTTGTAGAAGAGAAAGCGCGAGGCGTTGCGGTACAGCCGCGGCAGGTGCTGACTGGACAGGTACACGAGCCAGTTGCCGCTTTTCTTGCCCGGATCGAAGATCGTTGTGCCGTCGCTTGCAAAGGCCGGGTCGTAGACCCCTTCGATGACGTTCCCCTCGGCATCGTAGGCGGTGAGCTGCAGCTGGTTCACCGCGATGACCCCGTCGATGTCCATGAGCCTGTTGATCAGGTCCGACACGCACAGAACCGACCTCAGCGTCGCGGCGTCGAGGTCCTCCTGTTTCAGGAAACCGCTGGCCAGTTCCGGTCCGTTGAAGATCTCCTCCACCGGCATCCCCTGGTCCAAAAGCTCCTGCAGCGTGTAGAAGGGGACCGGCGGGTTGAAGTAGCGCTCGATCTCGAACCAGATGCGCGCCTGCACCAGTTCGATGTCCGCTTCGGGCGCCACCTCGACGTCGGCGCACGCCGCCACCTCCTCGATGGCGATGACCTGCACCCGGCAATAATCCTCGTCCAGGTTGCGGTGCGCCATCAGCTCCTTCTTGGCCAACGCCACGGCGGCCGCCTTCAGGCGCTCCTTGCGCCGGTAACGCTGGATCGGGCCGTTGACCGAGCCTTCTTCGAGCATCGCTTTCAAGGCGGCGACGGTGAGGGCGTCGCGCGCGGCCGTGGTGCCGAGCAGCCGCAGGGCCGCGTGCAGGACGATTTTCCGCCCCGACGGGGTCACGGTAATCTCGAAGGTCGCGTAGAAGACGGTGCGCCAGTGCCCGCGCAGGTACTCGTTGCGCCCCTGCTCGTCGAGGGTGGGGTCGGTGAGAACGTCGTAGTTCCTGGTGGCTCCCAGCCGGATCAGTTTCAGGTCGATCGCTGCAGCGTTGCGGCCGGCGAAGGCGTCGTCGCTGTCCAGGAACAGTTGCCACTGATCCCGGTCGGCCAGCGACATCTCCTCGAAGCGCAGCTCCATGACGAGCGGGTGGCTCCCTCCGGTATCGGTCACTGCCACGCTCGCTTCCATCTTCCGGTCGTTCAGGTCCCCCGCGTCCGGGTCCGCCTCCAGCTCCAGCAGCGCCTCGTACAGCCCCAGCGGCCAGACCCGCAACGGCGTGCGCTCGACCAGTTCCGGCGTTTGGTAGGAGAGGGCAAGACCCTCCTCGCCGCACCAGGCGTAGTAGGCGGTATCACACGCGCACTCCTTGCAGACGATCCAGGCGTTTCTGACCGGCTCCAGGTCGATCAAAAGGCTCCGGAAATCGCTTTCCGTCCACGGGTTGACGGTGAGGATGGAGCGGGCCGTGAAGAAGGACTGGTTGGGGAAGGGGTGCTTCGGGTCGCCCGACGGCGTCGCGGGCGCAAGGATGTCCTTGATGTCCCAGCCGATTCGGTAGCCCAGGTCGGTGATGGCGTAGCACAGGGCCTCGTGGATGGCGATGCCCGAGTCGCTCTCGTTGTAGTCGGTCCAGAGCCGGCTCGCCATCTGTTCGATGAAGCCGATCCCCTCGCGGCGCAGCCGGTAGAAATCCTGCACCGGCCGCAATTGCGGCTTTGTGGCTATGGTAGCGGAGAGCCGGGTCATGGCGCGCACCTGCAGATTTCGGCCGGGGTGGAGGCGACGGCGGGGTCGATGAAGGCCACCTGGTGCGTTCGGGCCGAAACCAGGACCGATACCGCCTTGGAGCCGGAAGCCTCGTCCACCTCGTCGGTCCTCATGTTGTTGTGGTCATCCTGGTAGCTGTGGAAGAGCTGGAAGTCGGTGACGCAATCGACGCAGGGGAGATCCTCCAGGAAGTTGATCAGGACCGATTTGCGCACCCTGCCGCCGAAGCTCGGGCTGCCGCCGCCGGGAAAGGCCCAGGGGGAGAGAAAGCGGACCAGTTCGTCGGAGATCTTCCCCTCGAAGAAGGAGTAGTCCAGCCCCGGCTGCAGGCGCACCTTGCAGGCCACCCGGACCTCCTCGAACTGCGGGTTCTTCACGTGCAGCTTGACGAAACAGCAGGTGCGCCGCTGCAGGAACTGCGCGATCCGCTCCAGGAGCCCGAGACTGGTGTAGGGGCGCAGCGGGTCGCGCAGGTTCAGGAAGCGCTGGTTGGGAATGGTGACCACCGTAACGTGGCCGGGCGCCAGTTCGCGGTAGATGCCGGTGCCGCTTTGGTCCGGCTCGTACTGGGTGTGGTTCAGGCACTTGACCCGGTACACCTGCGGGAACGCCTCCAGGACCAGGCGTTCATAGTCCCACAGGGCGATGGCGCGGTCCTTGTGCCGCAGCCGTTCCGAGATGCGCGTGTAGAAGTCGCCGGGGGCTTCCTTGCCCCGCCCGCCGAATCCGGCAAACGGCTGGGCGATCCCCTTAACGGCAGCGTCGGGCTGGGCCAGCTTCGAGATGGTGCCGGCGGGGAGGGGAGTTGCGCTGAAGGCGGGGTCGTTGCCGCGGTCGGCGAAGGTCGCCTTGAGCGCCTGCGCCGCCACCATGACCAGGCGGCACACCGAGTCGGCGTTGCCGGCCACCGAGGCGCGCAGCCAGTGCATCCCGGAGGGGAGCACGCTGTTGTCGGCGGAAGCCTCGCGCGGCACCGAAAAGGTGATAATGCCGGAGTCGAGCAGTTCTCCGGTCGTATCGCTCACCTGGTCCTTCGCGAACGGGAGCCATTCGTTGTGACGCAGGTAGCTCCAGTTGAGGTGCGGCTTGGGTTTGACGGAGAGGGGATCCGCGCTCCCGTCAACCACCTGGAACAGCAGGGCGAGGTTTTGAGGCGGCTTCAGGTCGGTGACGCCGATGTAGAACTCCGCCTCGTGCTGCACCGGCTGTCCCTTGGGGAGCTTCAGGTCGTCGCGGTTGGCGTGTTTCATCTGGGGCAGCAGGTAGATGGCGGGGTCCACCGACGGCAGTACCGACTTCAGGTAACCGTGCTCTTCGGCGGTCCCGAAGGGGGCGACCGTGAAGAAACGTGCGCTGCGCCCCTGGAACTGGACCTGGTCCGCGCTGGTCAAGGAAACGTTTTGGCTCGCCGAATAATCCAGGCTCAGATCGGTAACCACCGGCCCCACCGGCGGTGTCGGCTTGGTGCCGTCATCGTTGGGGTCGGCATTGGTGACCCGCTTGATGTAGTCGATCAGCGCCTGCTCGTAGCTCGCCTGCCCGAAGTCGTCGGAAAGCCGCAGCCGGACGAAGCCGAAGCGGGAGTCGGTAGTGAACGGTTCGTTCTGCGTCGGGTCGGCTGCGTCCAGGTAGGGAGGGGCGTCGGCCGACTGCGGATCCCCCAGCAAGGTGAAGCTCGTGCCGGTCACCGAGGCCTGCACCGCCGTCCGGTACGGGTGCCAGGCACCTCCCTGCAGGTATTGCGTCACCGCGTTCACCGTCTTGCCGCCGTAGGGTGCCGGTGTGCTCTGCCAGGTCACTTGGAGCGACGCAGCGGTCAGCTTCTTCTGGAACAGCTCCTTCGATCCGATCACGAAGGACGCGTTGGCGACCGGCGACGGGCCGAAAGGCTGGAAGGGTTTGGAGGCGTCAACCGGCCCGAAGTCGTTGGCCAGCGCCGCCGCCTTCAGGTTGGCGACGTTCACGTCCAGTGCGAAGCCGGTGATGGTGACGTTCTCCAGCAGCGGGTAGGCGAATTTGCCGTCGTCCCGGTGTTTCAACTGCACCATGAGGACCGGCAGGTCGGTGTCGAAGTTGTAGCCGTGGATGTCGGTGGCGTAGGGGGCCACCGCCGGGTCGGCGCCGGAAAGGGCGAGCTCCAGCCGGAGCCCCCCGGTCGCCTGGCTGAACGACAGGGGCTCCCTGGCGAGCCACCCCTTGGCCGTGGTCAGGTAGCAGGTGACGTCGTTTTTGAAATCGCCCGATACCGGCACCGGCTGCTGCAAGGTGACCGTAATGCCGCGCTCACCCTGGGCCAGGAACAGGTAGTGCGACGCGACGGCGAAGCCGACCGTGGCGCGGGGCATGTCGATGGCGGCCAGCATGCCGTCCTGGTAGCGCTTGTTGTGGAAGGGGTGCCAGGACTTGTCCTGCGAGGTGAGCTCCGCTCCCTGGCCGTCGGCCGAATTGGCGACGGGCGAGGCGAACAGGCGTCCCTGGTCCTTGTCGCTCGGAACCAGGACGCCGACCTTCTCGGTGCCGTGCCGGTACAGCGTCTTCAGGTCGGCGACCTGGGCCTGGTTCGCCACGAATTCCTGGTCGGCGGCGTAAAAGGCGTCCTTGCCCGGGGCATCCTTGCCCGCCTTGAACAGCTCGCCGGACGGGAACAGCCGCGCCTCGACCTGCTTGGCCAGGTGCGCCAGCAGGTGTGCGTGCCCCGGTTGGGCAGGTTTTTCCTTGAGTTGCAGGATCTCCCGGTAGTAGAAGTCGAGGTGGCGCGCCGTGATCGTGTTGGCGGCGTCGCGCGCGTAGGCGAACAGGCGCAGGAACGCGAGGAAGAGGGCGTAGTGCGGCTGGTGATCGTCCCGTCCGGTCAGGCTTTGTTGCAGCGAGCGTTCCCCCTCGCTCGCCACCTTCGCGTACGCCTTGAGGAACTGGTCCAGGATCGAGGTGAACAGGTTATGGGTGGCGATGTGGTTGATGCGCTGGAAGGGCTCGATGCCGGTGCCGTAGACCGAGGCGTCCGGGGGGATGGCGCCGATGTAGGCGGCCCAGTCCGGCGCGCCGCCGGTGATCCAGTCCGTGCCGAGCCCCCCCTGGTACACCGCGCTGAACGGGACGGTGCTGGTACCGAACAGCTCCAGCCCCGGCTGCAGGTCCGCGATGAGGCGGTCCGTGTCCGGGGTGATGGCGAGGTCGGCCTTGTAGTAGGATATGAGCCGGTTCAGGGCCGGGGCGAGCTGGGTGACCACCAGGTTGCGCAGCATCCCCTTCAGCGCGATGTCGGCGGGAAGGGCGTCCTTGAGCCGGTCCAGTTCCCGCGCCAGGCTCCCGGCGCTGCTGAACAGGTAGCCGAGGCGGTCCTTCGCCTTGGTCTCATCCGAGCCGAATCCGAGGTCCTTCAGAAAGTCCAGGTACTCCTTGATCCTCTGGCGGTAGAGATCGACGTCCTGCACCGCCGCCAGCGCGAGCTGCACCGAGACGTCGCTGCCGAAGAACGGGGTCCAGTTGCCGTCGAAGGTATTGTCGGAATTGAAGTAGTTGAGAAAGGAGGCGTAGGCCTTGGCGAACACCATGCCGTGCGCCACGTCTCGCTGGTCCACCGGGGCGAAACCCGGGTCGAGGGGGAGGGCGAGGCGCTGGTCCTGGCTGGTGCCTTCCCGCACCGGTTTCAGCGCATCCCTGTTCTGTTTGCAGTCGGCGGTTCGCGGCATAGGGCCTAATAGCTTTCCGGCAGGAGGTTCACCGTCACCCCGAGGTCGAGGTCGGTCCCTTCCAGCTTGTAGTAGGGGAAGACGAAGTTGAAGCGCGAGTTGGTCGTCTTGACCCGGTAGGTGATCTCGATCAGGACCACCCCCTCCAGCTCGCGGGTGTCGTCCAGGGTGACGCTCTCCAGTTCGATGCGCGGCTCATGGTACAGGATGGCGGTCTCGATCTTGTCCGCCATCAGGGCCTTGGTGCCGGTGTCGAGGCTCTCGAAGATCAGGTCGTCCAGGTTGCATCCGTACTGCGGCAGCATGACCCGCTCCCCCTGCGAGGTGCTGAGCAGCGCCTGCAGGCTCGCCACGATGTCCGCCTCCTGCTCCAGCAGCACCACTCCCGGCAGGGTCTTGTCGAATTCGGGGGGGAAGGACCAGCCCCGTCCCAAAAAGTCGAGCTCCATCAGTCAGCCTCCGATCAGGACCGTGAGCGCGCAGGGGGGGAGGATGACTCCGCCGCCGGCGGTCTGGTCCGCCATGCGCGCCGCCGGCAGTCCGCCGATGAACACCGTTGTCGACCCCTTGATGATCACGTCCGCGCCGCAGGAGTCCCCCATGCGTGCCGCCGGCAGTCCCGCGATGAGCACGTTGGGCGCCCCCGGCGGGATGATCGGCGTCGGCACCCCCAGGGTGGCGGAGCTCACGATGAGGTCGGTGATGCGTGCGGCAGGAAGCATCTGATTTACTCCTTGCGGTCTGCACACTCCTCCCCCCGGAGGGAGAGGCTCGCGACTTCGGTCCAAATGCGGCAGCGCCGGTCCACACTCCTCCCCCCGGAGGGGGGAGGTTGGGAGGGGGGCTTTGCCTGCGTAAGCCGCTGCGCGCCCCCTCCCTGTCCCTCCCCCTCCTGGGGAGGGGACGCTGGTGCCTCGTCCTAATTGATCTGCACGATCCCCCCCTGGATCACCGTCTTGGCGCTTCCCTTGATGGTGGTGCTGGCGCCGGAGAGCTCGGTGCTGGCACTCCCCGCCGCCTTGAGCGCCATCTGCGCGCTGAGGTCCAGGTTGGAGCCGCACTCGATCTTCAGGTTCTTGGCCGCCTTCAGGGTGAGATCCTTGCTGCTCTCGATCCTCACCCCCTGGTCGTCCAGGGTGATCTTGTTGCCGTTTTGGTCCTGGATGATGACCCCTTTCTTGTCCTCGGCCAGGGTGAGCCGGTTCCCCTTGGGGGTCTCCAGTTGCACCACCTTGTTGTCGTCGTCGAAGGTGAGCTTCATCCTGGAGCGGCTCACGTACCCCTTGCGGTGGTTCTTGTCCTTGGCCGGCTCCGGCGCGGGCTTGGCAGAACTGTGGCACATCCCGAGCACCACCGGGTGACGGGGATCATCCCAGAGAAATCCAACCACCACCTCGTCGCCGATCTCGGGCCTGAAGAAGGTGCCGCGCCCCTTGCCCGCGTCGAGCGTGGCGAGCCGCGCCCAGATCCCTTCCTCGGCTTTGCTCACCAGCGGCAGGCGCACCTTGATGCGGTCCTCCCCCTGCGGATCCTTCTCCAGCACGGTGACCACCCCCATCTGCAGCCCCGTGACCGCCGGTATCAGCCCGGCCGCCGGCATCGGTCTCAGGTCGAAGCACTCCGCGAAGGTCTCCGTGGCGAGGCCGAACTGGACGTCGGTTTCCCAGTTGCCGTTGTCGACCAGGTGGCGCACTCCGGAGACGTACAACTTCCCCTGGAACCTCTCGCCGACACCGGTAAGCTCCATGACCGTGCCGGGCGCGACCGCCGCGAACCCCTGGAACCGGGCCCGCCCCCTCACCTGGGCCAGCCGCTCGGTCCTGAGCCTGCCGTCCGCCCAGGCCTGCAGCTCCGGTTGTCCCAGCTTCCCGCCGTGCCTCAGCTCGTGGGGCTCGCCGCCCAGGATGCCGGCCAGCTCCCCCGGAGCGAGGTTGCCGCTGGAGGAGCGCCCCGGTTCCTTCGCCTCGGCCTCGACGACCTGCTGCTCCGATGCGTTCCAGCTCTTGGCCACGATCCCCGTGCTCTGCCTGCGCGCATCGATGTCGGCATCGAGCTCCAGGAGCGTGCTGCCAAAGCCCACCGTGACCACCGCGTCACCGTCGGTCCCTGGCGTGTTGACCGTGATCTTGCCGTCGCTGGCGATCACCACCATGCCGTTGGCCTCAGCGCGCAAGAGCAGGAAATCCCAGTCGGTCGCGTTGTACTGCGTCACTTCCTTGAGGTCCGGCGTGGTGGCCTGGACGTCCTTTTGAAGCTGGTGGGCATCGACCACCTGCTCGATGACGTCGCTGTCCTTCATGTCCACGAAGTAGCGGCTTTTCAGGCCGACGCTCATCTTTACCGCCTCGTCCCGGCACTCCACGGTGAGGAGGCTGCCGCTTTTGCGCACGCTGATGCCGTGCTTGACCACGATCCCCTTGAACACGGTGTCGTTGTGCGAGCGGTAGCCGAGCTTGATCTCGATCTTCTTGCCCGGCACGAAGAGGTCGCTGTTGCTGGCCTGGAAAGTCGCCTTGGCCGCCTCGCCGTCGCGGATCTGGAGCGTTGCCGTGGGGATCCGGTTCACCTCCTTGCGGACCGCCACCGACAGCACGTGGTATTCCCCCGGGATCGCCGCTCCGTCCATGAGCAGTTCAACCGTGCAGACGTCCGGCGTCGCCGGCGTGGGGATGGTCGAACCGGTAGTCACGGCGTTGCGCCTTTCTTGTCCAGGGGCGGGAAGATGAGGCTCGTGTTCGGCGTAAGCTTCCTGAAGTTGTTGAGCCCGTTGATTTGCGCCACCTGCAGGTAGAACGTGGGATCGCCGTAGATCCGGTAGCAGAGTAGCGGCAGCGTGTCGCCCCCCGTTACCGTGCGCCGGTGGGTGAGGTCCGGGGAGGACTTGTCCTCCTTGCGGGCGCGCTTTTTCTCCTCGATGCTCTTCTTGAACTTCACCTTGGCGACGGTGCGGATCGGCTGCCCGTCCGGGTTGAACAGTTTGTGGGTCAGGGAGAGCTCGATGGCGCGGCCGGTGAAGACCAGGCTACCCCAGACCAGCTTCAGGTGGTAAGGCTCGTGCGACTTGCCTTGGTACCCGGTCAGCATCTTGCGCAACCGGTCCACGTCCTTGTTCACGCCGTCCTTGTTCTTTTTGCCGTCGATGATGCCGGTGTTGTCGAACAGGAACTCGAAGGTGAGTTCCTCGGGGAGGGTGAATTCGTACTTCGCCTGCGCGCCGCTGGTCCCCTGGCCCTGGCCGTCCGAGGTCTTCACCTTGTATTCCAGGGTGTAGCTCTCCGGGTTGATCAGCGCCTCGAAGGTCTCCTTCGCCTCCGCCTTGGTACCGCGCTCGGCCTCCTCGGAGGTATCGAAGGCGAGGATCAACAGCTTCTCCAGTTTGCCGTTATCCGCCATCAGCGTTCCGCCTTGTTTTTCAGTATCAATAGCACCTGTTCCACGCACTCGGAGACGATGGCGTCCCTCGCCCCCCCGTAACCCGTCCTGGCGGGCGGGGCGGGGGAGGTGGTAAGTGCAACCTTTATGTGCAGTTCCTTGATCTCGATGGGCATCGTGCTGCTTCCTTTTCGCTTATTTCGTTTTGCGGGCACGCTTCGCCTTCGAATGAAGGGGGCGTAAGTCAAGTGGTCAGTCTACGCTCCTCCCCCCGGAGGGGGGAGGCTGGGAGGGGGGAACTCTATCTGAGCCGCTGGCGCCCCCACCCTGACCCTCCCCCTCCGGGGGAGGGGAATGAAGCGACAACGAGAGGTGGCTCCTCGATGTGTCAGGCGACCGTGAAATACCGGTACGTCAACTCCAGCGTCTCGATCACCAGGGCGTTCTCCCCCGAGTTCAGGTCGCTCACCTGCCACTTCCTCGGGATCGCGTGCGACACCCGCCAGCTCTTCAGCGGCTCGCCCTTCTCGTTCATCAGGATCACGTTCAGGTCGGTGGGCTCGAAGTCGCGGTCCCGGAAGGCGCGCAGGAACCACTTGATCACCTCCGAATCGGTCAGCATGCCGCGCTTCAGCACCAGGTCCGCGTACTTGGTGCGCACCGGGAGCTTGTGGGTGAAGCGGTTCTCGCCCCCCTCCTTGTACTCCTCGGTGTCGTACTCCACCGAGAGCCCGGACACCATCTGGAAGCGGACGTCGTTCTTGTTCTTGCTGATGCCGAACTCGACCCGGAAGTAGAAGCCCCACGGAGGGTAGTAGTCCACCATGGCCGGCCCTAGACCTTCATCAGCTTGAGCCCTTCGTGGGCGATCTCGAGGGTCTCGATAGCCGCCTCGTTGGCGTCCGATTTGAGGTCCGGCGCGGTCACCTTGACCGGGAAGCAGCGGGTCGCGGTCCAGGCCGCCACCGGTTCGTGCTTCTCGTTCAACAGGCGGATGATGATGTCGCGCCTTTTCTCCACCCGCTCGTTGGCCACGTCCTCGAGCCAGGTGTTGTAGTCGAAGTCCTTCTCGAACTTGCCGCGCTTGAGGCTGATGTTGTTGTTTTTCACCAGGCCGGGCATGGCGATCTTGTTGAAGTCCCTGCTGTCGCTGTGCCGGTACTCTATCTTTTCCCGCTCCATGACCAGGCCGGTCACCTCGGTGAAGCTGATCTTGGCCCCGCCCCAGTCGACCTGGAAATGGAAGCGCGGTAACGGATACTCTTGCGCCATGTCGTCCTCCTTTATCGTGCTACTCAAAATTATCGTTCAGCAGGTTTCTCTTGCTCCTGAGCTCGTTGCTCCCTCTCCCTCCGGGAGAGGGTAATGAGGCCGAGAGGGCGAGAGGGCGAGATCTCTACGACTCAGCCATCTTGTGCGAGAACCTGAAGATGATGAACTCGGCGGGACGCACCGCGGCGAGCCCCACCTCCACGATCATGCGCCCCTCCAGGATGTCGATGGCGGTCATGGTCTTGCCAAGTCCGACCGCAACGAAGAAGGCGTGCTCCGGCTTCACCCCCTGCAGCGCCCCCTGGCGCCAGATCACGGTCAGGAAGTTCTCCACCATCCCCTGCACGCGCACCCAGGTGTTGGCGTCGTTGGCCTCGAAGACGAAGGGCTCCGTGGCCCGCTTCACCGACTCCTCCACGAAGTTGAAGAGCCGGCGCACGTTCACGTAACGCCACTCGTTGTCGTTGCCCGCCAGCGTCCTGGCCCCCCACACCAGGGTCCCCTTGCCGGTGAAGGCGCGGATCGCGTTCACCGACTTGCCCGCCACCGGGTCCACGTTCATCTGGTCCTGCTCCACGTTGGAGAACTGGATGCTTGGCTCAATCACCGAGTTGACGCTCACGTTGGCCGGTGCCTTCCAGACCCCGCGCGCGTTGTCCACAGCGGCGTAGATGCCGGCCATGGTGGAAGAGGGGGGGAGCCTGCACGCCATGTCGGTGATGGCGGCGCGGGCCTGCTCGTAGACCCGGTTGTTGGCCGCCTTCAGCGTGTCCAGCTTAACCGGAGCGGCTGCCGAGCCGTTGGTGGTGATGGTGACGTCGACGGTGCTGTCGTCGTACGCAAAGTCGAGGATGGTGTCGATGTTGGGCGCGTACACGGCACCGTACTTCAGGTTGTTGATCCCGATGCCGTTACTGCGGAAGTTGTTCACCGCATTCAAGAGGTTGGCGTTGGGGTCGGACAGGGAGATGGAGTCGCCGTGCAGGTCCATGATCACGAAGCGGTCCTTCAGGTCTTCGCACTGGGCCAGTGCGGCGTCGTGCAGGGCCTTGAAGTCGGCGATCGAGAGGCTTTGCGCCTCGGGGAAAACGATCAGGGTCGGCTCGTCCTTCTTCACCAGGGTGTCGAGACCCGCCTTCAGCTCGGCCTCCACCAGCGCTCCGCCGAAGGTAGCCTTGTAGGGGGCGACCGAGACGATGTAGCAGGGGCCGCCGCCGTTGGCGAAGAACATCTGCATGGCGTAGTACATGACGTGCTTGGAGCGGGCCGCCTCGGTGAGAGTCGCCGTGGCCTTCAGGTCGGTGGTGACGCCGCCCACCTGGGTCTCCTGCACGTCCACGTTGATGTCCTGCTCCTTCTGCGGGCCACCGAAGTACTTCTCGTACTCGACAAGGGAGGAGATGCGCGTCGGCTTCAAGGTAAGGTCGCCGGCAGTGACGTCGTCCGCCTTTTCCGTGTAGCCGATAAAGGCCGGGATCGCGGTTTCCACCGGGGCGACGGAAGGGGGAAACTTGGGGATCTCCTCGATGTAAACTCCCGGTGTCTTGTACAGTGTGGCCATTTTCGTCTCCCTCCTTTTGAGCTCACCGTGTTGATTGACTGGGGCCGGTTATACCGTCACCGCCGGTTTATGATGGATGTTGCGGTCAACCTCGAGGATCAGGCTTTCCTCCTTCTCCACGAAGGCGAACTGCAGGTCGAGCATGCGCATGACATAGAGGATGAAGGGGTACTGTTTGCCGCCCAGGGTGCCCCAGAGATGGTTCACCTCCTCCAGTGTCGGCGAATAGATGTCGAAGATCAGCTTGAAGGATTGCAACTGGTCCAGCGGGTTGATCGGGACACTCGACGTGGTGATCGAGGCCGGGTCGACCGTGGTCTCCGTGAAGACGTTTTTGAACTGGAAGAAGCGGATGGCACGTGAGAGCACGGACAGGGCGTTGACGTAATCGGCATGGGTCGCCGTCATCAGGATCAGGAAATTCAGGAATACCGGCGGGTTCTGGTAGCTTGCCTTCAAGGCCGCTTCGTCGCGGACGTAGTTGGGGAGGTTCTTCAGGGTCTTCTCTTCCTTGACGTTGACCGCCGAGAGGTACAGCTTGTCGCGGGATACGCTGCCGCTGCCGCCGCCGGTGGCGAAGATGTCGGAAACGTTGCCAAGGCTCACCGCGTCCACCGACCCATAGACGTCATGAAGATGCTTGTTCAGTTCGTTCATTATAATGGTCAGCGCGTGGGAGATCATGGTCCTCTCGTGGGGTCAGTGCGGTCCGGCGCGTAAAAGGAACGAAAGCAGGCGGATATCCCGCCCGCGAAAGCCGCAGGGGGCTCGCCGGCAACCGCGCACGGCGCCGGTTGACTACCACGCGCGGTAATGAAAGCATTGATTGGTCATTTATAATTAGTGTTAAATAATCTAGCGTGGTTTATCGAGGTGTCAACAATGGCGACAAAAAAAGGAACCCCGACGTCGGGCAGGCAGCCGTCCAAGGTCTGCGGGTGCAGCCAAAGTGCCCCTCGTTTGCGAAGGAATGCCGGTAATGAAGTATGTGTATCCACGAAGCGCTGCACGCGAATTAGAGTTCCCCACTTTGCGAAGGGGGGAGGGGGGATTTGCCTGCATCAGGTCAAGAGGAAAAGCTGAATGATAAGACGTTGAAAAATAAGATGGGGGGGGAGAGGGGGGGCGGTTCGGGAGGGGGCTGGATAGCAAACACCCCCCTGGCATCTGCCGCTGTGGCGGAGCCTTTACCTGGACGTTTGCGAGGAGATTCCGCGTCGTGGCGCTCGGGCGCTTAGGCGGCCTTGAGCGCGCGTCTGCGGTCGTAACCCTGGTACTGACCACCGTGGCCTCGGACCGGGTCGTGGTCGAGGCGGACGTAGCCGTCGGAGCGGAAGAACCCCTGGATCTTCCGATGCGTGATCAGGCCGTCGAGAAGGTAGTCGTGCACCTTTCCTGTCTGGAACTCGTCGTACACCACGCGTATCAACATCGTCCTCTCCCCCGCTGATGGCATCCTCTCATACAGAGATCGCATAGCATGGACAACCGGACAGGTGTGGATGACACTGGACGCCAATCGCTGTGTTACGAATCCCTCCAGGAACTGCTAAAGACAGAAATGGCAGCGCCGCTTGCAGGCAGATGCGCAGGACGGACTAATTCCGTCATGCCTCCATTTTAACAAAATAATTGGAACATGCCATCTCAATACTTTGCTTTGTCAGTCGGGCCGGCTGGTTGTTGTAGCGGGACTCGACGATGATCTGCTCTATGAGATCGCGCGGGTGACACGCGTTCGGCATGGCGCCGTACTGCTTGTAGCAGTAACTGATCAGGTAGTCGTACGCCTCCTGGCTGAAGGGGACCTCGTTGGCGCTGCAGACCTGCTTGAAGATCTTCTGGTACTCCGGTTCCGTGGGACGGTCTATCTCCACCTTGTACCTGATCCTGCGCAGGAACGCCTCGTCCAAAAGCTCGGTCGGGTCGAGGTTGGTGGCGAAGATGACCAGCATGTCGAAGGGGACGGCGAACTTCATGCCGGTGTGCAGGGTCATGAAGTCGATGTGCCGGTCCAGGGGGACGATCCAGCGGTTCAGGATGTCCCTGGGCTCGATTTGCTGCCTGCCGAAGTCGTCCAGGATGAAGATGCCGTTGTTGGCCTTCAACTGCAGCGAGGCCTCGTAGTACTTGGAGATCCGATTGAAGTCGAGGTCGAGCATGCGCATGGTCAGCTCGCCCCCCACCATGACCACGGGCCGGCGCACCAGTACCCAGCGCTGGTCCACGTGCTCCGGGAGCAGGGCCGGGGGGACCGGGATGTGGTTCACCGGGTCGAAGACGCTGATGATCTGCCCGCCGACATCGATGGCGTAGGGGACGTAGACGAAGTCGGTGGGGACGCGCCCGACCGCCTCGGCTATCGCCGTCTTGCCGTTGCCGGGAGGACCGTAGATGAAGACGGTCTTGCCGGAGGTGATCGCCGGCCCCAGGCGCCGGAACAGGTCCTCCCGGCAGACCAGGTGGGAAAAGGCCTCCCGCAACGTCTCGTCGCTTATGGTGACGCATTTCACGGTCTGCAGTTCCACCATGGTCTGGTACTCGTCCAGGGTGACCGGCGCGGGCCCCGCGTAACGGCACAGGTCCATGAGCTCCAGGCTCCGCTTCTGCCCCGCCTCGGTGACCTTGAAGGTGTAGGTGGCCGAGGCGTAGCTCGTGGCCCCCTTGATCTCCACGAACTTCTCCCGCTTCAACACCTCCAGCGCGCGGTTCACGATGGTGATGGGGAGCTTGATGCGGTCCACCACGTCCCCCATGCGGAACTCCCCCATGAAGACGATGTGCTTCAGGACCAGGTCGGTAATGAAGGAGAGGTCGAGCCCGGTGTCCTCCACGCACTTGGGTGGTGGAGGATTTCGTTGGTACTGCTTCTTGATGTCCTGCTCGGTGATGTGGCCCAGGGCGACCAGGTTGTGCCCGAGCCGCCCCCCCAGTCGGCGCTGCCGCTCCAGGGCCTCGTCAAGTTGCGCCTGGGTTATCACATTCTCCTTAACAAGTTTTTCACCCAATATAAGCATTATGCCTCCCGATCACTGTCATAAGAACTTCTTAGTGGTAAGATTTACCTCAAAAAGCTTGCATGTAAAGAAACATCGGGCATGCTTTGTCAGGAACGCTTTTTTTATTGTGTTTATTTTTACACATTAATCATACATATTTTATGCCTGACAGTCTAGGACAAACCCGGTGTCATCAGGAGGCGGCATGGGCAGACTTGATGTCAGAGTCCGAACGGATCTCGGCTCCACGGTCAGCTACCTTTCCCGGGAGGACAAGCCCCAGGAAAAGGTGACCGTGACGGAACTGAGCCTTTCCGGCGCTATGGTAACCGGTCTTTCCACCCAGCTAAGCGAACTGTTCGCCATAAGGCTCCCGCTGCCCGGCCTGGGCGATGTCGAGTTGCTGGCCAAGTTCGTGCGGCGCGGAAAAACGGGTTCGGCCATCCGTCTGTTCTACTCGGAGCAGGCAGCGATGCAGGCGCTTTGGGAACACATCAGGGGCAAGCTACCCCGGACCGACAACTGCCCCTACTGCGGCCACCCCGACGACTCAAGGGAAGGGTCCTGCGACAAGTGCAACCTCTACCTCGACTTCTCCAAGAAGAACTACCTGGAACGGCACATCGAGAACACCTTCGCCCAGCGCCTGAACATCCGGCTGAGCCGGCTCAACCTCGAGCACATCCAGAAGATCATCGATTTCGTCGACTCCAAGCTGCTGAAGATACAGCACCGCTCGCCCGATCGGGAGTTCGTCGGGGCGTCCCGGGAGATGCTCTCGGTTTTCTCCATGATCAGGAAGGTCGCCCCGACCGAGATGAGCGTGCTACTGCTTGGGGAGAGCGGGACCGGGAAGGAGCTCACGGCGAAGGCCCTGCACTCCCTGAGCACCAGAAAGGACGGACCATTCGTTGCCGTCAACTGCGCCGCCATTCCGGAATCCCTGTTGGAATCGGAGCTGTTCGGGTACAGCAAGGGGGCCTTCACCGGGGCCGATACGTCACGCAAGGGTAAGTTCGAGTACGCCGACGGCGGGACCCTCTTTCTGGACGAGATCGGCGACCTGCCCCAGAGCCTCCAGGCCAAGCTGCTCCGCTTCCTCGAGGACAGGCTGGTCCAGCCGGTAGGCTCCTCGGTTTCCAAGAAGATCGACGTGAGGATCGTCGCCGCAACTAACTGCGACCTGCACCGGTCGGTTTCGGAAGGGCGCTTCCGGACTGACCTCTTCTACAGGCTCAACTCCTTCACCATCAAGCTTCCACCCTTGCGGGAGAGGGGGGAGGACAAGGTGCGGCTGGCCAAGTACTTCCTGGCCAGGTTCTGCGAGGCCGAAAACAGGCCGGTCGGCTTTTCCGCCGATGCCCTGGAGGCTATTGAGGGGTATTCCTGGCCCGGAAACGTAAGGGAGCTCGAGAACAAGGTCAGGAGGGGTTTTTTGATGGCAAGCGGCAAGGACATCGGTGCCGCCTGCATGGAACTCGACCAGGTTGCCCCCTCGCCGGCGGCCCCCGTGGATTGCGGCTACAGGTCGGCTCCCTCCCAGAAGGAATACGTTGTCAAGGTGCTCGAGGACAACGACTACGTCATCGCCAAGGCTGCACGTCAGCTGAACATCAGCAGGCCCAGTATGTATGCCCTTATGAGGAAACACGGCATACAAGGGAAGCGGGCGAGCTGACGCGGCCCTGTTTACATTACATCGCAATCGCTTTACACCCCTTTACACTCCTTTACACCAGCTTTACACCGTCTTTACACCTTTGCTTTCCACCCCTTCATCTCGTCCTCGCCGGTGCGGGTCGGCACAACCATGCTAACGCTTTATGATTCCGGTGTGTTGCATTCTCCATGTGCGCCGTTAACTGAATGTGGCACAGTATGTGCTGTCTTTAATTCACTCACATACTGTCAACAATCTCCACATGGGCTATTAAAATTATAAGAAAATAATATTATTTTGACTTGCCGTGAATTGACAATATTTAATAACTGGATTACAAAATTCCAAACGGTGTAGCAGTCGGTTCCGGAACAATCAAAAGGAAAAGTCCATGCCCTGTTGTGAGAGAGTTCGAAATCGGCTGTGTCTTGTGCTGTGCGATGAAAAGGGGCAAGGGCTCGTTGAATACGCGCTGATACTGGTCCTGATAGCGATAGTCGTCTTCGCCATGGTTGCCGGCCTGGGCGTTAAACTCAGCAACACGTACGAGACGATCAACTCCAGCGTGGACAACGCAGGGAGATGACGGTTGGTTGCGGGAGGAATCACCAAATATAACGGGTGCGAAGCTAAGTACCCAAAAAAAGGAGACGTGTCATGACCAATTTATTGATGTCGCTGTATGTGAGACTTATGACCAGCATCGCCCCTCTGAAGAATGAAAAGGGGCAGGGCCTTGTCGAGTACGCACTTATCCTCGTGCTCATCGCCATCGTCGTCATAGCGATGGTCACTGGCATAGGCGGGAAGGCGAACACTGTCTTCAGTAAGGTGAACAGCGCTCTGAACTAAGACGGAAAAGTGGTATTCGCTTTACTGCATTCATTGGCCCGAAGGGTGGAGGGAGACGCTGTGTTTCTGAAAGGGTGAAATCACTCTGAAGCGCAGGGTCTCCTTTTTTTAATGCTTCAATGCTTGACATATTATTGTTTTTGTATAAAAAGATACCAATCAAAAGTGAAGTTGTGTTAGCACAAAATTAGGAAGATACAATGAAAGACCAAAAAGGTCAGGCGCTGGTCGAAGCTGCAATAATACTCCCCCTGGTGCTGTTACTGATCATGGGGCTCTTTGAGTTCGGCCGGGCCATGTTCCTGAAAAATACGTTGAACAACGCCGCCAGGGCCGGCGCGCGGACCGCCGTCGTGACGCCGAAGTACGACGCCACCACCCACCCAAACGGCATGTCCACCACCAATTCCAGCAAGAAGCTTCTCTGTACGGACAGCGAGTTCACCGGGCAAAACGGCCCTGTCTACCGGACCATCTGCAACAGCATCTACAACGGCATAATCAAGACCGACGTCACCGTCGACCTGACTATCACCGAACTTGAGAATCCAAGCGGTCTCAGTACGGGCGACAGCATAGACGTCAAGCTGACCTGGGACAAGTTCCAGCCCATTCTTCCCGTCTTGATTCCGATAACGAACACGATCGCCGGCGAAGCCTCAATGCGTTATGAGTAATCTGGTTATCTTCAGGAGGTGCTATGACACGACCCAAGGCAGTAATCGTAGTAGCGATTCTTGCTCTGGTATTTGCGGGCATTGCGGCGTGGCTTACTTTTCATTACCTGCAAAAGGAGATGGATAAGACCAAGGCGGTGCAGCCCCAGACGCTCGTCGTGGCCGCAGCTGACATCCCCATCGGGAGCGCCATCGCCGAGGCCCAGCTGAAGACCACCTCCTGGCCCAAGGACAGCATCCCCCCTGGGAGCAGCGCGGACCCGAAATCCCTCGTGGGTAGGGTAGCCATCCGCCCCATCTCCAACGGCGACGCGGTCACCGAGCAGAAGCTGAAGCCCAAAGCCGGCGGAGCCGGGACCGGCTTCATGACCTACATCGTTCCCGCAGGCCACCGCGCCACTACGGTAGCGGTGAACGAGGTGGCAGGTGTCGCAGGGTTCATCACGCCGAGCGACCGCGTCGATATCGTCCTAACCACCGCAATCCCCGGCCAGCCTACCGAAAACATCAGCAAGATCATCCTCCAGAACGTCCCGGTCCTCGCCACCGGCCAGATCACCGAGCAGAAGGAGGGGAAGCCGGTCATAGTGCCGACGGTGACACTCGATCTTACCCCCGAGGACTCCGAAAAGCTGGTCCTTGCCGGCTCCAAAGGCTCCTTGCAGCTGTTGCTCAGGAACATCGCCGATTCGGCACCCGTCGAAGCCAGGGGAGCCACCATTGCCAAGGTTTTAGCCGGCACGCCGGTTGCGGCCGCACAGGCGCCCGTCGTGGCTGCCGCACCGGTGAAGGCGGTGCAAAAGCGCCCCGCGCGCAAGAAGTCCGTCGCCCAGGCGCCGAAGGCAGCCGCACCGAAGGCGCAGGCCCCGGCCCCGCGTGCCGCCCATACCGTCACCCTGATAGACGGCGGCGTGCGCACCACGAAGGAGTTCGTGCTCCAGTAACCACTCGGCAGCAAACTCACGAATGAGGTGATTTGATGATAATCGTCCCGATGAAAAAACTGCTGCTTCCGACCTGGGCGTTGTTACTGATGCTTGCGTTCTCCACCTCCGCCACCGCGGGCGTTCCCCTCGAAGTGGGGCTCTACAAGAGCGTCCTGGTGGATTTCAAGGGGCAGAACAAGAAGATCGTGCTGGTTACCCTCGCCAACACCAACAAGGAGGCGAAGGACAAGGACGTGGAACAGATCGTATCCCTGCCCAAGGCCGGGGCGACGGACGCGGTTCCGGTCAGCGTGAGCAGGAAGAGGAGCTCCGACTCCGATACCGGCAACACCAACAAGTTCGTGGTCCCCGAGGTCCTCTCGGAGTACATCCTCAAGCTCGACGGCATCATGATCGGCAGCACCAGCATGATCATCTGGACCAAGGGGGAGGGGGACGAGAGGCCCGCGCCCACTTTCTTCGACCTCAAGGTGACCGGTGACCGCCAGGCCATCGAGAGCCAGTTGAAGGAGATGGCGCCCAACGAGACCATCGACGTGCAGTACGCCAACGACACGGTGGTGCTGTCGGGTAACGTGGCGAACGACCAGACCAAGGCCAAGGCTCTGGAGATCGCCAAGTCCTACGCTCCCAAGGTGATCAACAACGTGACGGTGAACTCGCCGCAGCAGGTGCTCCTAGAGGTCAAGGTGGCCCAGGTGGACAAGAGTTCCCTGAAGGAACTCGGTTTCAGCTTCCTGGTCAAGGGGAAGAGCGGCGAAGGCTTCTCCAACGTCATCGCCGGCCCCAACGGCAACATCGCGGGTACCGCTTCCGGCCTCGGCAACATCCCCTCGCTGGACACCTTCCAGGCCGGCGTCTCCTACTTCCCTGCAGGGATCGGCGCGGTCCTGAAGGCCTTGAGCTCCAAGGGGCACGCCAAGGTGCTCGCGGAGCCGAACCTCCTGGTCCGGAGCTCCCAGGAGGGGAACTTCCTCGCCGGGAGCAAGATCCCCATCGCCATCGTCGAGAGCACCAACGGCCAGGCAACGACCACCATCAAGTACGAACCGGTCGGCATCAGGATTAAGTTCAAGCCCGAGGTGATGGAAAACGGGATGATCTCCCTGAAGATCATGCCGGCAGAGGTGAGCAGCATCCAGGGCTTCCTCCCCATCAACGGCTACCCAATCATCGACAGCAGGACCATTGAGACGTCGGTCGAGTTGAGAGACGGCGAAAGCCTGGTTCTCGCCGGCCTCCTCCAGGAAGAAGAAATCAAGAACATGTCCAAGATCCCCCTTTTGGGCGACATCCCGATCCTTGGAGCGCTGTTTCGCACCAACAGCAAGGAGATCAAGGAAAAGGAGCTCGTGTTCTGCATCACGCCGAAGCTCGTGAAGGCCGCGGCGCCGGGGACCAGGACCGTGCTTCCGACGGACAGGAAGCTCACTCCTGAACAGGAGAAGGAACTGTCATGGATGCCTTTAGGAGAGTAGGAAAGGACCGCAGAGGTTTTGCCGTCGTCTACATCGCGTTGATGCTGGTCGTCCTCGTCGCCTTCGTCAGCCTCGCGGTCGACATGGGGTACATGTACGTCGCCAAGGGGCAGCTGCAAAACGCCGCCGACGCGGGCGCCCTTGCCGGCGCGGCCGTGAATCTTAAAGACCCCACCTCGGTACGACAGAAGGCTAAGCAGTTTGCCGCCACCAACAAGGCTGCCGGCGATGCGGTTACGATCACGGACGGAGACGTGACCATCGGCAACTGGAACTCGACGTTGACACCGCAATTCCTTGCCTCAAGAAATCCGTCCAATGCAGTGCGCGTCGTGGCAAGAAGGACCGAGGCTGGAGCCAGCGCCGCCGAACAAGGCCGGGTGCATACCTTTTTCGGGAGAATATTTGGCCTGCTTCAGGGGGGAGGGGAGGGGTGGTCTGAAATGACCGTGTCAGCCGAGGCGATTGCGTCGCGTCCACCGAGACCCACTATCCCCATCACCTTGTGCCAGACCGCCTGCACGGCTACAACGCCCGCTAAATTTTATTTCAGGCAAACAGGTTCGGGGGCGCCACCGGCAGAGTACACCATCGGCTGGACTGTTTTCCTGTTCGACTCCCAGCGGATGGATTCCCAGGACGTTATTGATTACATCCATGGAGTATTGAATCCTCCAGATGTTTGCAATGCCGCCATGTACACCACTAACGGGGCAAATATGAATCTGGTCAAGGAAGTGCAGGATGAGTTTATTGCACAAAAAGCTGCATCGGGTCTCCCCTATTGGGAGGTCATTGTACCCGTGGTTGACTCGGCGGTCGTAGGAGGAGTGACTGTACCGTCATGCCCACCCGGAGATCAACCGATCCCATATCCATTGACCAGGTATGCCATAGCCAGAATTACAGCTGTGGACTTGGCACCGGAGCCCGGACTGACTTTCAGTCTGCTTCAGTGCTACCCTTGCGGTGACCCGGCTCTCGTGGGTGGGTCGGCCGTGCTTGTTAAATAGTAATCACTGAAATGTCTGTATAAGGATTCTCCTTCTATGCCGCCACTTATAACACTAGTCATCATCGACAGCGACGCCTCCGCACGGGAATCCATCGAGGCGACCCTGAGGCCTTTCGCGGAAACGATCAGCATAGTGGGGTCGGCCGAAAGTCTCACCGCCGCCGTAAGGATCATGGAGCAGAGCGCCCCGCACGTGGTCATCCTGGAAGTGAACGACATCCAGCGCGGCATGCAGGAGGTTCAGTACATCACCTCTAGGTTCCCCCGGACCTCAGTGATCGTGAGCTCCGCGGAAAAGAGCTCCGACTGGATCCTGTCTCTCATGCGCGCGGGTGCAGTGGAGTACATGCTGCGCCCGGTGACCCAGGAGGAACTGAAGCAGGCCCTGCAGAAGGTCGGCCGCTTCTTCTTCGGCAAGTCCGAGGAGACCCCGAGGGGAAAGCTGATCTCGGTCTACTACCCCACCGGTGGGACCGGGACCACCACCGTCGCGGTCAACCTCGCCGCGAGCCTCGCCTCTGAGGGGACCAAGGTGGCGCTCGTCGACCTGAACCTCTTTTCCGGCGACGTCGGCACCTTCCTCGACGTCAACCCGACCTACACCTTAAGCAGCGTCACGAGCAACATCGACCGGCTGGACGCCAATTTCCTCATGACCGTGATGACGAGGCACTCCTCCGGGCCGTTCGTCCTGACCGAGCCGAACGAGGTGGATGACGCCATCTCCATCACCCCCGAGCAGGTGCACCGCATCCTCGAGTTCCTGCGCGGCGTCTTCACCTACGTGGTGGTGGACTGCGGCGGGCCGCTCGCCGGCTGCAACATGGCGATCTTCGAGTCCTCGGACCTGATCCTCTTCACCACGGCGCTCAGCCTCCCCGCGCTCAAAAACGCCAAGCGCTACCTCTCCGCCATGGAGAGAAAGGGGCTCAGAAAGGACCGGCTCAAATTGGTGGTGAACCGCTACCTCCCGAAGGCGGACATCCAGGTGAAGGACGCCGAGAAGGTGCTCGGCCACACCGTGTTCCAGACCATCCCGAACGAGTACATGGACGTGGTCGAGTCGATCAACAAGGGGGTCCCGGTGGTGAAGATGTCCCCCAAATCAGCGGTCAGCAAGGCGATCACGAACTTGGCCGAGCTCATCGTCAAGCTCTGATCCGATAACCATTACGAGGGCAGCCCATGACCCCTAACGATCCTTTCCGCCAGCCCGGCATCATGAAGGACCAGGAGTTCTTCCAGGATCTGAAAAGCCGTATTCACCGGCGTCTCATCGAGCGCCTCGATCTCGCCAAGCTCGACCTCCTGGGGAGCAGCGAACTGAACCGGGAGATCGGCTTCGTCATCGAGAACCTGATCATCGAGGAAGGGGTGCCGCTGAACCAGTTCGAGCGGGACCGCCTCGTGGTCGAGATCCAGCACGAGACCTTCGGCCTCGGCCCCCTGGAGCCCCTGCTCGCCGACAACAACGTCTCGGACATTCTGGTCAACAAGGCATCCCAGGTCTACGTCGAGCGCTTCGGCAAGCTCGTGAAGACCGACGTCTGCTTCAAGGACAACGCCCATCTGATGCAGATCATCGAGCGCATCGTCTCCAAGGTGGGGCGCCGCATCGACGAGTCCTCCCCCTACGTGGACGCGAGGCTCCCCGACGGCTCCCGCGTCAACGCCATCATCCCCCCGCTGGCCCTGGACGGCCCGGTGCTCTCGATTCGGCGCTTCGGCCAGGACCCTCTCCAGATGGACGACCTCCTGAGCCTCGGCACCCTGGACGCCAGGATGCAGCGGCTTTTGGAAGGGGCAGTGAAGACGAGGCTCAATATCCTCATCTCCGGCGGTACCGGCACCGGCAAGACCACCATGCTGAACGTCCTCTCCGCCTACATCCCGCACGACGAGCGCGTCGTCACCATCGAGGATTCGGCCGAGCTGCAGCTGAAGCAGGAGCACGTGGTCAGGCTGGAGACGCGCCCCCCGAACATCGAGGGGAGGGGAGAGGTGACCCAGCGCGACCTGGTGCGCAACGCCCTCAGGATGCGGCCGGACCGGATCGTCCTGGGCGAGATCCGCGGCGGCGAGGCGCTCGACATGCTGCAGGCCATGAACACCGGCCACGACGGCTCGATCTCCACCGTGCACGCCAACACCACCCGCGACGCCCTGGCCCGCATCGAGACCATGGTGCTCATGGCGGGGATGGACCTCCCCGAGCGCGCCATCAGGGAGCAGGTCGCCTCGGCGCTCAACGTCGTGGTGCAGCTGGTGCGCTTCTCCGACGGCACCAGGAAGGTGGTGAAGCTCTCCGAGGTGACCGGCATGGAGGGGAATACCATCGTCATGCACGATGTCTTCGTCTTCGATCAGAAGGGGATCGACAAGGAAGGGCGGGTGGTCGGCGAATACCGCGCCACCGGGGTGCGACCCATGTTCGCCGAGCGTTTCCGGGTCTACGGGTACGACCTGCCCCGCGATATCTTCGAGAACTAGGAGGGACGGAAGTGCTGGTACCGATCCTGATCATAACGTTTCTGGCCATGTTCTGTTTCTGTGTCGCCATCTATCTCGGCGTCGCCACGGTCAGAAACTCGCCCAAGTACCAGCTGAAAAGAAGGCTGCAACGCCTGGCGAGGGACAAGAGCGCGCAGGGGATGCCGGAGGACCTGAGGTCCGAGATCATCAGGGAGATCCCCCCGCTGGACCAGATCCTGGCCCGGCTGCCGCTGACCCGGGACCTGGACAAGAAGCTGGACCATGCGGGGCTCGACATCACCGCGTCCCGGTTCCTCATGGTGACCGGCGGCATCACGGTCTTCGCGCTGGTACTCATTCTCGTCGTGTGGAAATCGGTGCTTGTCGCCCTCGTCGTCGCGGTGCTGGTCTCCTTGGTCCCCTTCGCCTACCTGCAGTTCAAGATCAGGCAGCGCCTGGAAAGGTTCACCGAGTTCTTTCCCGACGCCCTCACCATGATCGCCCGCTCGCTGCGCGCCGGGCACTCGTTCAACAGCGCCATCCAGCTGGTCGGCGAGGAGATCGCCGACCCGGTGGGTGAGCTTTTCAAGACCGCCTACGAGCAGCAGTTGCTGGGCCTCAGGATCACCGAGACGCTGACCAACCTGAATGAGAGGATCGAAAGCCTCGACCTCAGGTTCTTCACCACGGCGATAGCGATCAACAACGACGTCGGCGGCAACCTCTCCGAAATTCTGGAGAACCTCGCCAAGACCATACGGGAGAGGCTGAAGATCAGGCGCCAGGTCCGGGTCTACACCGCGCAGGGAAGGATGACCGGCTACGTCCTCGGGGCGCTCCCCGTGGTCACCTTCATCCTCTTCAACGTGTTGAACCCGAAGTACGAGTCGGCGCTCTACAAGGAGACCAAGGGGCTCTACGTCCTGGCCCTCGCCATCGTGCTGCAGGTTGTGGGTCTGTTCGTCATCAGGAAGATCATCCGGATCAGGATATAGGGGAGCCTCATGCTTTACGCCATAACAGCGACCGTATTCCTCGCCATAGTGCTCCTGACCTCGGCGGCCATCTATCCCTACCTGTCCCGGCGCAGCGTGGTGCAGACGAGGCTCGAGAAGTTCGAACCGCAGGAAGTGAGCAAGGTCGAGTTGGTCCCCGAGGCGCCCAGGTGGTACGACCAGCTGAGCGAGATCGGCAAGGTCTTGAACCTCTCCTCCAAGGAGCGCAACAAGTACTCCAGGATGCTTGTCGCCGCCGGCTACAAAAAGGAAAGCGTCTATGTATTCTTCGGCGCGAAGATCCTTCTGACCTGCGCCCTCCCTGGACTCTACCTGTTTCTCTACGTCGTCTCCAAGGGGTTGGAATTCGACCGGCAGGTGATAATGGTGACGGCGATCCTGGCCATCATCGGCTACCTGGCGCCCAGCTACTGGCTCTACAACCAGTGCAACGAGCGGAAACTGAAGATTTTCCACACGCTCCCCGACATCCTCGACCTGATCACCGTCTGCGTCGACGCCGGCCTCAGCATGGACGCCGCGCTCATCAAGACCACCGAGACGCCGCAGTTCGCCAACGACCCGCTTGCCAAGGAGATCAAGGTGGCCACCATGGAAACCCGGGCGGGCAAACCAAGGATCGAGTCGTTGAAGGACATGGCGGAGCGGACCATGGTTGACGACGTCAGGGCGTTCGTCACCATGCTTTCCCAGACCGAGCGCTTCGGTACCAGCTTAAGCCAGGCCCTGAGCGTCCATTCCGAGTCGCTGCGCACCAAGAGAAGGCAGATGGCGGAGGAAGCCGCGGCCAAGACCACCATCAAGATGATCTTCCCCCTGATCCTGTTCGTCTTCCCGGCGCTCCTGGTCGTCATCCTCGGCCCGGCCTACGTCCAGATCAGCCACGTACTTTTAAAGTAGTCGAACCGGCAGAGGCCCCGTAAGGGGACAGCGCAGCAACAAAGGAGGCAGCACATGCAAATGGATTTCAACAGCATCGTCTTGCTCGTCATCGCGGTCGAACTGGCTCTCATCTATTCGAGGCTGGCGAAGAAGTAGCTCCATCGAAGGCGCGGTCAATTCGGGGGATCTACCGATTTGTCTCGCGCCGACACCTTTGGACGCTCCGAGAGCCGCTGCAAATGCTACTGCGGCTTTCCTGTGCTGAAGCATACGTGTAATGAATTCGTCATTATCGAGGAGGGAGCATGCGACGTATAATCTGGGCACTCGTTCTCTTGCCGGTCCTGGTCATGTCACTTGCAGGATGTGGCAGCAGTTCCAGCGGTAACCAAGACCCCTTTATCGGGAATCCAGGAGGACCGGTCGGCAACGCCATTCCGCCGTTCACTCTCACGCTGCTCCCTAGCAAATCTTCAGCACTAGCGAACGAGGAATTGATCGTCTCGGCAACCCTGCGAGATTCCGCGAACGCGCCTATCGCCAACCGGGCGGTGAATTTCACCATCTCGGCAGGACCGGCCACCGCCGTCACCACTTCTGCGCTGACAGATTCTAACGGCGTGGCATTGGCGTTCATAAGAGCCGGAACCACCAACGTCACCACCAACGTCATAGTGCAGGGAGCCGCGAACAGCGTTGTCGGCTACGGCAGTTTCCAGGTCTCTCCCGCCGATGCGAACCTCGTCAGCACCAGGCTGTCGCTCACGACGACCTCCTTCAGTGTCAGCCCCAACCAGGAGCAAGTGGTCACGGCAACGGCGAAGGATGGATCCAACAACCCCATCGCCAATAAACTGGTCACTTTCTCAGTGACGGCGGGGCCGGCAACCATGGTTATCGGCAGCGCAGTGACCGATTCAAACGGCCAGGCCGCTGCGATTGTGAAAGCCGGCGACTCTGCGGCCGTTGCCAACGTCATTGTCCAAGCTGTAGCCACCGTGAACGGTTCCGACATCACGGCGGTGATTCCTTTCCAGATAGTTCCCGTCACACTTTCGTCGGTCAACTACAAGATGACCATGACCCCCAGCAAACAGGTAGTGGACAACAACGAGGAATTCTATGTTACTGCGAATCTGAAGGATTCCGGCGGCAATCCCGTGGTGAACCAGACAGTGACCTTCAATGTCTCTGACGGTGAAGCTACTGTCCTAACCGGATTGGCCGTGACGGATTCACTCGGTACCGCGATTGCCAGGGTCCGGGCGGTAAGCACCGGTTCCACTTCTGCCGTGATTCTCCAGGCATCGGCAACGGTAAAAGAAACCATCGTCACCGCCGTCGCGCCGGTCCAAATTACCACCACACCGCTTTCAGCCTCCATCGTGAGGATGACCCTGACAAGCGACAAGCCTACCGTTGGTATCGGTACGGACGTCCTGTTGACGGCAACCGTGACGGACCTGCAGGCGCCTCCGAAGCCGATTCAGGCGACGCCGGTTTACTTCAAGGTGTTGGCGGGGCCGGCCAGCATAATCGACATGTCTGGGAACGTTGTGGCAACGGATGCCGAAGGAATGGTCAATACTGATTCCTCGGGCACAGCCGTCTTCCGGTTGCGCTCGGGTACGACCATTACCGGCTCGAGCATCATCGTGCAGTCGCGCACGCGGGTAAACGACGACATCGACATAATCGCGTACACAACGATCCAGATCGTGCGCCAGAACAGTTATGTTATCGACTTTGTAACGTCGAAGTCAGCCACAGATCCGGACGGCAATCTCAACACCCTCTCCGGCACGGTGGCAGCCGGTTATGTGGGGTTGGTCACCTTTAAGCAGTTGGTTCCGTTTGAGGTACTTGACAATAATGGTAACCCGATGCCAGGCGTCGACGTTACCATCGATCTGTACAATACCGGTCGCAATCCGGATACCGTGGTGACGCTGGTTCCGCCGCTGCCGGCCGTTCCCGCGCAGACCGTCACCATACGCACTGACGACCACGGCATTGGGATCTTCACCTGCAACGTCTCGCTGGCCGCACCGGGCGACGGACTCACCAATACCGAGTCCATCATTTACCGGGCATCCGCGAGTGTCGGAGGTGTTGCACTCTCCTCCTACGGCGGTTTCATCGTTACCCTAAAGCAGGAGAAGCCGTAAGCAGGGCTTGACTGAGTTTCCTCATAAGGGGAGCTGTGCCCGGTATGGCTCCCCGTAGTGTGGTATTTAATTATCCAACGGATCTTGATTGGGGGGGATGATGAGCAGAGTAGCAATCTTGGCATTCATAACGACCATACTGGCCGTGACCAACGTTTATGCCGCCGGCATTGACGGCCGGCTCGGCCTTACCGGCAAGCTCGGCTTTCAGATGCCGGTGCAGGACGACCTGATCAGCGGCACCACCAAGTCCCGCACCGGGTTCGCCGCGGGCGGCGGCCTCATCTACGGCCTCGGCAATAACTTCGCGGCCGAACTCGACATCACCCATGCGCCGTCCCTTGCTGTCGAAAACGGCGGGGGCAAAGTCGGGGAAGTCACCCTCACCGACATCTCGCTTGGGCTGCAGTACCGCTTCACCCCGGACCGGCAGCTGGTTCCCTACCTGGGGGCGGGTGTCGATTTCATCCAAGGGAGTTTCACCAACAACTTCGACGACAAGTTCGACCTCTCCTGGACCACCGGCGGGCACGTTAGCGCCGGTGTCGATTACTTCGTGACCAGGGGAGTCGCCTTCACAGCGGAACTGAAAGGGGTCTTCGCGCCCAAGGGGGATCTGAAGACGACCGCGTTGGAGTACGACCCCACCAGCTTCCTGGGCATGGTCGGCGTGCGGCTCTTCCTCCCCGAACACCCCTTCGACTGACCATGGAGGCGGTGGATCTCGATACCGGCAAGATGCTGGCCCGGGATGTTGACCTGGCCGAGAGCTTCTTCGGCCGGCTGAAAGGTCTCCTCGGGCGGCGCGAGCTGCCCGCCGGGAGAGGGCTATGGATCAAGCCCTGCAGCAGCGTGCACACCTTCGGGATGAGATTCACCATCGATGTGCTTTTCCTGGACCGGGACATGCGGGTGGTGGCCATGGCGAAGACGCTGCGCCCCAACCGCGTGTCCCCTTTTTGCTCTCAGGCCCACAGCGTGCTGGAACTGCCTGAGGGTGCCCTCGATACCGCTGTTACCGCGGTAGGAAACCGGATTCAGATTACGTGATGTTCCTCCCCCGAAAGCCCGCCAGGGCGTGGACCCGGTGATGACGGTAGCTGGAGAAGGTAGCGAACTGAAAAGGTGGCACGGATTGATCAAACCGAAAAGCGGCTCTTCCTTCCTGATTCCCTCCATCGGAGACTTCCTTTTCATCTCCGTATTTCTGCTCATGACCGTCCATTCCGGGAAGAACCTGCTCGGCGACGGCGATACCGGCTACCACGTCCGCGCCGGCGAGTACATGCTGAAGACCCATGCCATCCCCCGTTACGACATGTTCTCCTACCTTTCTCCGCCGCTCCCCTGGACCGCGCACGAATGGCTGTCCGAGGTTGTCATGGCGGTTATCCACGGTTTCTCCGGGCTGACCGGCGTAGTAACCTTCTACGCTTTCCTGATCGCGCTCACCTTCTACCTCCTGTTCAAGGTTGTCGATGCAACCCTCGACAACATCATTATTTCCATCCCCTTGGTCGTTCTGACCACTGCCGCATCGTGCATGCACTGGCTGGCGAGACCCCACATCATCTCCATGCTGTTCATGGTGATCTGGCACCGCCTGCTGGACCGCTTCCAGTACGAGGGCCGACAAAAAGGGCTCTACCTGCTGCCGGTCATCATGCTTCTTTGGGTCAACCTGCATGGAGGCTTCATGGGGGGCTTCATGCTGCTGGGGGTCTACCTGCTGGGCAACGGTCTCGACCTGGTGCTCAAAAAGGAGGGGGAGAGGAGGCCAAGCCTGGCGAAGTTGCGCGCCCTTGGCGTGGCCACAGCGCTGTGCCTGGTCGTCACCCTGGTGAACCCCTACGGCTTTCACATCCTGCTGTTCCCGTTCCAGTTGACGTCCTCCAAGGATCTCATGGACACGGTTTCGGAGTTTCTCTCGCCCAATTTCCACGAGAGTTACGTCAGGTGGTTCGAGGTCTACCTGCTGGGGCTGGTTGCCACCCTGGGCTTCTCCAAGGTGAAGCTGAACTTCATCGAGGCCGCCCTGGTGGTCCTTTTCCTCTACATGGCACTCTTCTCCGCCCGGTACATACCACTTTTCGTCATCGTGGTGACCCCTATCTGGGGTAAGCACCTGGATCAGATGCTCAAGGGATCCGATCTGAAACTGGCCAGTTTCCTCAAAACCCGGTCCCGCAACATTGCCGCCATCGATGCCAGGTCCTACGGCCATCTCTGGCCTGCTGTCGCTGTCTGCGCCGTGCTTGCCGCCATCTATGCGGGTACAATCGAGTTCGCCTTCAGCCCCGAAGTGAAGCCGGTAGCCGCGATCGATTTCCTCAAGAGGGAGAGGATCAGCGGCAACATGTTCAACAACGACGAATTCGGAGACTGCGTGATCTACAGCGCGGCCCCAATGTACAAGGTCTTCATCGACGGCAGGCTCGACATGTACGGCGCCACCAGGGTGAAGGAATACAAGAAGGTGACCAACTTCCAGCTGGGATGGGAAGGGGTATTGGACAAGTACCGCATCTCGTGGGTCTTCTTCGACGCCAACTCGCCGTTTTCCCGGTACCTGCAGGCAAACCCGGGGTGGAAGCTCATTTACGCGGATAAGGTTGCCAACATCTTCGTACGCAACGTGCCGCAGTACCAGTACCTCATCAGAAAGTACCCTTCGGTACGGCCGGTTCCTCAAAGCGACAAGGACGACAAGGCCTGACCGGAAGGGTGAAATGCCGGCCGGACGTAAGAAAGAGTCATCAAAGTGCTATAACGCCTACTTGGAATGAATTATGGAAGATTACGTCTTGCTGACTAGAAAGGTAAGCCGCTGCGAGATAGCCTGGTCCATCTTCGGTTCCCTGGCTGTGCATTCGTTGCTGTTCCTCGTTTTGACCTCATCGTCACTGTTCATTCCCCAGACCGGGACCAAGGCCCGGTTCGATATCCTCTGGTTTACCCCGTCGTCCCTGCCCATGGCCGCGTCCGCGACTCCTGATGAACAAAGCGCGCAACCACTAGCCCAGTCCGCAGCCGAAACGCTCCCGCGGCAGCCTGAAGCGCCGGTGAGCATGGAGGCACCGGTCGATGCCGCGGATGTGCCCGACGAACCTCAGGCGGAGCCTGCGCCCGACGCCATGACCGTTCCGGCATCCGCCAAGACTTCCCCCCCCCGACAAAACATGCCTCCGAAGGGACCGCGCCAGACCGCCGCCCTGGTCCCCGACGCCAAAGAGGACCAGGAAGAGGATGACGCTTCCGCGGAGGAAGAAGCCGCGCCTGAGCCTCAACCGGACCCGGCCGAGCAGGCCGCACGCGTGCAGGAGGAAGCGGAGCGCAAGCGGCAGGAGGCTTTGAAAGAGGAGCGGCAACGGCAGGCAGCCGAAGATGCCAAGCGACGCAAAGCCGCCGAAAAGGCGGAGGCTCAGCGCAAGGCGGCCGAGGCGGCGCAACTCAAGGCTGAGCAGGAGAAGGCGGCAAAAGAGAAGGCGGAACAGGAGCGGCTGGTAGCGGAAAAGGCGCGGCGGGAAAAACTTGCCCTCGAGCGGGAGCAGGCGGCCGCCGCGAAGGCGGAACTGCAGCGCCGGGCCGCCGAGGCGAAAAGGGCCGAACAGGAGCTGCGGGCCAAAAGACAGGCCGAGCTGGATCGCAAGGCTGCGGAGCGGTCACGGCAGGACAGGCTGTCGCGAGACAGGGATAAAGCCGCTGCGGAAAAAGTGGAAATGGAGCGCAGGGCGGCCGCGGAGCGCGCCCAGCAGGAACTGCAGGAAAGGATGGAAGCGGAGAGGGAGCGTGTCGCGCTCCAGCGCGCCGTGGCGGAAAAGCAGGCCAGGGAGCGGGCTTTGCTGGCTGCTGAAAAGGCCGAACAGGAGCGCGAGGCTGCTGCCGAGAGGAAGAGGGAGGCCGAACTCGCCGCGCAGGAGAGACGGCAGGCGGAACTGGAGAAAAAAGCGGCCCATCGCGCCGAGGCGGAAAGGCAGGCGCGCGAGCGGGAGCGGCTTGCTGCGGAGAAGGCTGAGCAGCGCCGCCAGGAGGCGGCCGAGAAAAAGCAGGTCGCCGAACAGGCGGCTCAGGAAAGGAAGAAGGCCGAACAGGACAAAAAGAGGGCGGACCTGGAGAAGAAGGCGGCGCAACGCGCCGAGGCGGAAAGGCTGGCACGCGAGCGGGAGCAACAGGCGGCGGAGAAGGCCGAGCAGCGCCGCCAGGCGGCGGCCGAGAAAAAGAAATTGGCCGAGCAGGTGGCGCAAGAGAAGAAGAAGGCCGAGCAGGAGAGGAAGAGGGCGGAACAGGAGAAAAAGGCGGACCAGCGCGCCGAGACGGAAAAGCAGGCGCGCGAGCGGGAGCAACAGGCGGCGGAGAAGGCCGAGCAACGCCGCCAGGCGGCGGCCGAGAAAAAGAGGCTCGCGGAGCAGGCTGCGGCTGAGAAAAAGAATCTCGCCCAGCAGGCTGCGGCTGAGAAAAAGAGGCTCGCCGAGCAGGCGGCACAGGAGAGGAAGAGGGCGGAACAGGAGAAAAAGGCCGCCCAGCGGGCCGAGGCGGAAAGGCTGGCGCGCGAGCGGGCAAAACTGGCAGCTCAGAAAGCGGAACAGGCGCGCCAGGCTGCGGCTGAAAAGCAAAGAGCGGAGCAGCAGAAAAGCAAAGACGAGCTGGAAAGAGTGGCGGCCGAGCGGGCACGGGCGGAACAGCTCGCGCGCGAGCGGGAACGGCTGGCGGCCCAAAAAGCGGAGGAAGCGCGTCAGGCCGCCGCCCAGGCGGCCAGGGACCGCGCGGCGGCGGAACGGACGCGTTTGGCAGCTTTAGCGAAAGCTGCGGTTCCGGGTGGGGCTGCGGGTGCTCCCCTTGCGGTGCCGAGTCCGGTACAGCCCGCGGCGAAGCAGGCGCCCAAGGAGACGGTTGGCCCGAAGCCGTCCGAGAAGCCGCCCGAAGAGAAGGGGATAGTGATCCCCTCCGTTCACGGCGACCTGAAGCTGGTAGTCTCCGGTGGGGGAGATCTCAAACTGACGGTGCTTTTCCGCGAATATCCCAAATCGAGAAGGAGCAGGCCGCTGACCCGCGCCGAAGCGAGACGCGAGCAGAAAATAATGCCCGTAGTGGTGAAGACGCCGGAGCACACCAAAGAGGCGATCGTCGAAAAGACCGGGGAAGGGATCTACACCTTCGTCGCCGAAGCGGAAGGTGGCGGGTCTGCGTCGGCGGGCTTCACCGTCAAGATAAAGGAGATGAGCAAAACCGCCGGCAAGACAAAGCAACTGGGGACGAAAAAGATCAGCGGCAAGGCTATCGTGACCAGGATCCTGATGCCGGAAGGAGTAGTCTGGGAGGACGATGCGGCCTTCACCGGCACCATGCAGGACTCGGAGGGTGTAACCAAGTTCAATGGGGAATCTGGACTTGTGTGGAAAGAGTATGTTCAATGAGTAGAGGACGTCCCTTACAAATGAAAGCGACCACTGCTTTGAAAGAAAAGGTTCCAATGCGCAGGGTACTGGCCGCCATCGTCTGCCTGTATTTCGTGCTGTTACTCATGATGGGATTATTTCGTAATTGGGGAAACATGAGTTCCCTGAACGACTTGGGGCTATTCGACCAAGCGGTATGGGGGACGCTACATGGTCAGTGGTTTCTTGACACAAATAACGCATTCGGCCGGCCGATAAATTGGCTTAGCTGTCATTTCAATTTGTTCTTGCTTCTGTTTGTTCCGCTTTACGCACTTTCACCCGCTACCGAATGGTTCGCAATTGCCCAGGCTTTTGCCCTATCTGTTGCTGCCTGGCCCGTCTTCCTCCTTGCAAAAAGTGTTCATAATTCCGAAAAGATAGGCATGCTCTGGGCCGTCATCTACCTTCTCAATCCTTTTCTGCTGAGTGCTGGGGCCTGGGACTTCCACCCGGTTACAATCGCCGTACCCTTTATCGCTGGAGCGCTACTGGCTGTGGAGAGAAAGGAATTCCGCCTGCTGATGATTTGCTGCTTCTGTCTCCTGCTGATTCAAGAGCAGTTGGGCCTCACGACGGCAGGCCTGGGTGCACTATGGGGGCTAAAACACCGTGATTGGAAGCGTGGGCTTTTTGTCATTTGTGTAGGGGGGCTGCATACCGTGCTGGTTCCGGGAATAATCATGCCTGCTCTTTCGCCCTCTGGCACTCATTCAATGATTGTAGATCCGGCGGGGCAGGATAGTCGATATGGCTGGCTTGGCTCAACATTCTCCGAGGTAATAGGCAATATTGTTTTTCATCCTTTTGTGATGCTCCGCAGAGTTTTTTCAACCCACGCGGCTTCCAGGTACTTTTCTTTCCTGGGGTTCCCATTCCTTGGGTTGTTTCTGGCCGCTCCACTCTGGCTTTTGCCTGCGATCGCTGATCTTGCTGCTAACACACTATCCGCGAATCACATGCCACGATCAGTCATGTCTTACCACAGCGTAACGCTGGTACCCATACTGACCGCCTCGGCGATTTATGGTGTCCGGCGGATCGCATTGCTGTTTGCTAACCGGATGGCGGCTGCTTTTATGACGACCTTATCCCTCATATTGACTGTGGCATCCTGTTATATCGTAGCTCCATTGCCACTGCCTGGAGCGCTTAATTTGTGGAAACCTGTCCAGTGGGCAAAGACTCCGGACCCCTATCTGAAACGGGTTCACGCCGTGATTCCCGAGCATGCCTCCCTAGCAGTGCAGGCAAACATAGGTCCTCATTTTACCCAGCGCCAATTGGTTTTTCGTTACCCATGCAAATTAGTTCAGCCAGACACAATTGTGCTGTGGCTTGACAGCCCCACTTACAACATTCTGCCTCACAACAGATACGCGATTGGTACAATTGCGCATCACTTGCAGATGGACCCTGCAGAGTACCTGGCGTCCGTAGAATGTTTACTGGATAACCCTGATTATGCAGTAAACCTATGGATTGAGCCTTGGCTGGTCGTCTCTCGAAGCTCCAAAACTAGAGTCAGCGATGAACCGGTCAGAAATAAATTGGTCAGTCTCCGTCACACCTGGAAAATCACCGCTGAAGCATATGCAACTGCTCTGCAAAAGGTTAAAACAGAACAGCCTTGAGAGACTGTATACTTTTAAATGTGCACCAAACGCTTTAGCAAATCGACAACCATGAGCCAAAAAACTTCATCATATGAAAAACGACCTCTTGTCTCTGTATGCTTGCCGATTTTCAATGGCGAGCGGTACGTTACAGAGGCAATCAATTCCGTCTTGGCCCAAAGTTATACCAACTTCGAGTTGCTCATCTTTGATGATTGTTCGACGGACTCAAGCTGCGTCGTTCACAATCGTTTTGATGACACCAGAATCCATTTTTCACGCAATAATGAGCGAATTGGGCCTGAGGGAAACTGGAACAGAGCATTGGCTGCAGCTTCCGGGAAATATGTGAAACTTTTTCATCAAGACGATCTTCTATCCTCTGACTGTCTGGCGATCGAGGTTGCGGCCTTGGAAAAAAATGCAGCTGCGGTCCTGGCTTTCTGCAGCCGTACTATCATCCGCCCCGACGGGACCCGCTTATTTGATCGGTCGGCACCCTGGCCTGAAGGTGAGGTTGACGGTAAGACAATTTTGCAGAGGTGCGTTCGATCAGGAACCAATGTGATCGGAGAGCCTAGTGCGGTGCTCTTTCGCGCTGATGTGGCCCGCAAGGTTGGAGGCTTTGATGGGCGGATCCCCTACGTAATTGATTTGGACTATTGGGTGCGGCTACTGGAATATGGGCCCGGTTACTGTTTAAAATCGCCTCTGGCCTGCTTCCGTATTTCTCCGACACAATGGAGCGCGATCATCGGTCGTAACCAGTACGCCCAATTCAAGGAATTCATGGAAAAAGTCGCGGCCACAGGTCGATTCGACATAGGGAGAATGGCAGTTCTAGGTGGAAGTGTGATGGCAGCCATGAATCAGATACTGAGGATGGTGGTTTACCGTCTTATGCTAGGTGGGGGCTGATCATTCAACGTAGGGTTGCTTTTCCAACCGAATCATATCAATACAGGGGCTTGTGGAAACGTAACTCCATTTCGTTTTTGGTCAGGAGTAAATGCTTATGGACATTTCAAGGTGTATAGCATGTGGTCAACCAGTGAAGGATCACTGGCTTGAGAGATGCGAGGACCTATACCTGTGTACGCCATATGTTGTGGACTACGGGGTGTGTGAAGGATGCCGGCTAGTTCAGCAAGTTCCGATACCGTGTGATACACGAACTTTCTATCCAGAAAGCTATCCTATGCACCATGAAAGGAGCTGGTTCTTTTCCCTCGCCCGGAGGGTCATGATTCGTAGGGTCTATTTTGAACCAAAGGAAAGTGCCGCTGGTGCTGTATTAATGGATTTCGGCTGCGGTGATGGTTCTTACCTCGAATCGATTCGTGATGATGTTGGTGAGATCATTGGTTTTGAGCCCGTCAGCGAGCAGGCAGAACGTGTACGTGAGCGGTTGGGATGTAAAGTCTATAACAGCATTGGTGAAGCAGAAGGTGATCTCAAAGAAAGAGTGGATGTAATCACAGCACATTTCGTCGTTGAGCACCTCACAGACCTACACTTGGTTTTCGGATTCTGGAGCAGGATTCTAAAGGATGGTGGCATTGTGCACATAGCTGTACCCAATATTAGATCTTGGGAAGCCCGGAAATTCAGAAAACATTGGCATGGGCTAGATGCCCCTCGTCATATAAGTTTCCCGGAGGGGGACAGTCTATCCATTCTAGCTAAATCTCACGGATTCCGCCTTGCGGACAGTCGATATGGTATCTTCCCGAATACCTGGGCGGGGAGTCTGGCCACGGTACTCGCCGGGCGATACCGGCATTCCCTCTTCCTGGCTTTCATGCCCCTATGTTACCTGCTCTCATGCCTGTTTCCCAACTCGACTACTGTATTCACATTGATTAAAAATGCGCGCTTTTCTCTTGAAGGATCAAGGCATGAATAGATTTTTTTTGTTTCTGATGCAGATTATCTTGACGGTTAAACGTAATTTATTGATCAAGCCCTTAATTCATAAAGACATGGTCTTAATTGCTGATTTTGGTTGCGGCCATTTCCCTAACAAACACGCCAACGTTCTCGTCGATCAAGCCGCAAGTGCGGATATTCAACGTGGTGGGTTCGGCATCCGGAAAAAAAAATCGTCAGTGTTTTATAATGTAGACCTCAATGTCTTCCCTTATCCCTTCGCTGATAAATATTTCGACTTCTTGATTTGTAGCCATGTTCTCGAGCATCTGGAAGATCCAGTTCGCACCTGCTCTGAATTATCTCGGATCGCTAAGGCTGGCTATATCGAAGTCCCGTACTATAGCGTAGACCTTTACATTCGAAATAACGACCCCATTCATAAATGGTTATGCGGATACGATCCAAGAAAGGAAATTATTCATTTTATAGAGCGTAACAAGTTTTTAGAAACTATGCGACCTCGCCAGATCAATATCCTATTAAGATTCTTGATGCAGCTTAAAAGCTTGTGCGTGGTGTGGAAAGACAATATCCAGGGAGACTACCTTAGCATCAATCCCTATTTTAAATAAACTGGACTGGCATCAAGAGTAAGTACCTAAAATTGATTTTTATTTGATTCCAAAGAGGGACAGCAATGACTACACGGCTTGCTATAGTTATGCCTTGCTACAATGAAGAAGAAGTCCTTCCTGAAAGCGGACGCCGTTTGGTGGAATTGTTAAACCGTCTACAAAACGACAACGTCATCGCGGCCGGAAGCCTAATCTGCTTTGTTGATGATGGCAGCACTGATCAAACCTGGGAAATAATACAGTCTTTAGCTTTGACAGAGTCACGGGTCTGCGGAATCAAACTGTCGTGCAACAGGGGGCACCAGAGCGCATTGCTTGCTGGCGTTTTGACGGTGGAAGGAGATGCGATAGTCACTATCGATGCTGACCTCCAGGATGATGTTAATGCCATCGAAGAGATGGTACGCAGATTCCAGCAAGGATTCGACATAGTCTATGGCGTCCGTAGATCCCGTGCGACTGATACCACATTCAAACGTTCATCGGCCCAAGCCTATTACAAACTCCTGCGCTTGATGGGAGCAAAGGTCGTCTATGGACACGCGGATTTCAGATTACTTGGAAGACGGGCTGTTGAAAGTCTGCGTGAGTATTCCGAGGTTAACCTTTTTCTCCGCGGAATTGTGCCGCAACTGGGGTTTCCTGCAACAGCCGTGTATTACGATCGCGTCAAGAGGTTTGCGGGGGTGTCGAAATATCCACTAAGGCGCATGTTGGGGTTGGCCATTGATGGTATTACATCTTTCAGCATTATGCCCCTGCGTCTAATTTCCGCCTTGGGTATCGTGGTCTGCTCATTGAGTATCGCCATGGTCGTCTGGGTCACCTACGGTCATTTTGTCCTCAATTCCACAATTCCGGGATGGGCCTCGTCCGTAATTCCGATCTATTTTCTCGGTGGCATACAGATGCTGAGCATCGGAGTCGTAGGGGAATACGTTGCCAAGGTCTATCTCGAGACTAAAAGGCGACCGCGCTATTTCATAGAACAAACAGTACGCGCAGCGTCCACCGAAGTCGGTCAACATGGCAGAATTTTTGAGCAGCAGGACGGCGACGGAAGCAGTGCCATTGAGGAACGGATCACACCGTTGCCTTGACGATGAAGAAGGCGCTGAACTCGGCCACCTTGGTGTCGCCGTTGAAGATCTCCGCTTCTCCCACGATCTTGCGCTCGTCTTTGGGGATGGCGCGGGCCACCGCGCGCACTGATCCCTCCCGCACCGCGGCGAAGAACTTCAGGTGCAGGTCTACCGTGACGAAGTCGGAGCCTTCGGGCAGGATGCTCTTTATGGCCATGGCAACGGCGGTGTCCGCCAGTGAGGTGATGGCACCGCCATGCATCAGTCCCACCCCCTGCGCCAGTTTCAGTTTGAACGGCATGGTAAGGACCGCCCGCCCGTCCTTGGCCTCTTCTACCTGCATGCCGAGGTACTCCTCGAAGGGGGCGCAGGCTATCCATCCGGGTAACTGGAACTGCTGGCCGCTGCTGTTCATTTCCTCGTCGTAGTTGTACATGGTTCGCCTCCGGGGTCAGAAGTTTTGGCTCATGCCGATATGATGGGACTGATATGGGAGAAGGAGCATCTCGCACCGCGCGGTATTGCCCGCGGCGCTGACTGGCTGGTAGTCGGAATCTGGTGCGTGTTTCAACGAAATACACTTACACGACGCCGACTATTATCAACTGCTTGTGGGCGGAGGGGCAAACCCGACCCTCTTCCCGAACGCCATGATCCGGTGCAGTACCGGCCGGGGTTACGGCTTCCCTATCCGCACAAAGTGGCGGACTTTTCGTGGCAGGAGCACGGCGCATACTACGACTACGTGCTGGTTCGCCAGGCGCCGCCGGAGGTCTATCTCCGGCTGGCCAGGTATTGTGATCTGTTCGCGAGGTCCGGCCCATGGGGGCTATTCAAGAACCGGACGGCTCGCAAGATACAAAACATCTCGCACCTTAGGCAACAATAATCTTCCAGCCTCATGGAACACCTGACCGGGAACCGCCTCAATATGCCGATCCTGCCAGTCACACTCAACGCTAAAGCCGGTTCCTGCGGGACTGCCACCGCTTGTCTGCTCATTGCGTTCACGGCGTTGTACTGCACCTTTCAGCCCGTGGTACGGATGGCCTTGCCGGTTTCACACGACATCGGTTTCCATCTCTTCCAGGCGGGCCAGTTCGCCGGCGCTCTCGGCAGCGGTACCATTATCCCGCATTGGCTAGGCGGGGCAAATAACGGCTACGGTAGTCCGAATTTCATCTTCTACTCGCCCCTGAGCTACTATTTCGCCGCGTCACTGAATTTGCTGGTCGGTTCTATCCCTGTCTCGATGGTAATAAGTACGTGGTCTGCTTTCTTCTTCTCGGGAATCGCCATGTCATGCGCCGCGGCGCGGCTGTCAGGCCGGGAAGGTGGTCTCTTTGCCGCCATTCTTTACCAGGTACTGCCGTTCCATCTTCTTGATCTTTATGCCCGCGGCACTTTTGCCGAGTTGTTCGCTTTCGCCTGGTTCCCCCTGGTTATCCTTTGTACGCACGGCATATTCACAGCCCCGGTAAAGCGGGCGTATTTTTCAGGATTGAGCCTGAGCTATGCCGGTCTGATACTGACCCACCTGGTATCCGGGTTTATCTTCACCTGGGTCCTTGGCGCATATCTCCTGTTCAATTACCATTTGCACAAGGATGGCAAGGCATTCCGCCTAGCTCTTTTCGCATTGGCCGTGGGGCTCGGGCTTTCGTCGTTCTACCTGCTTCCGGCCGTGTTGGAGCGCAGTTTCGTCCACATCGACTACATCGTGAAGTGCAGTGTCGGCGACTACAGGCAGAACTTCTTGTTCCTGCTCGACGGTCTCACGCAAGGGCTGCGCGATTTCAGGCTCATGCTTCACGCCGCGACCCTCCTGGAACTGGCCTTGTTCCTGGCGTTGGTACTGGCGCTTTCGCGAAACGTCAAAAAGAAGGACCTCTCGCAGCACTCCTTTTTCATCATGCTGTTCCTGATCGCCTTCTTTCTTACCATACCGCTGTCGCAACCGGTTTGGGGTCTGGTCCCCGGCTTGCCCACTTTGCAATTCCCGTGGCGCTGGATATCGATGATGGAGTTGTCGCTCTGTTTTTTACTCGGGAGGTTTATCTCATTGCGGGAGGCGGGTCCAGGGGCGGTCTCAGGCCGGTGGAGCAGGACCGTGTTCTACTGCCTGGGTGCCACCTTGCTGGTTTCGCTAGTCATCGTAGTCCGGAGCGACAAGACACATCCCAAAGATTACGCTGGCTATAGCGTGGCGCTGGAATATACGCCGAAAACCGTATCGGATCCCGACCAACTGCTGGCGCAAAAGCATGTGCGCGTTGTGACGCTTTCCGGCGTTGCCTCATCTGCGATAAGTAAATGGGACGCTGAACGAAGGAGCGTTGAGGTAAACGCCTTGACGCCCTCGATGCTCAGGATAGGGACTTCTTTCTACCCGGGTTGGGAGGCCGAAGTTGATGGTGTGAAGACACCGGTAGGGATCGAGAAGCAAAGCGGAGCGATGCTGGTCCGAGTGCCGCAGGGCAGGCACACCCTTACCCTGAACTTTGTCGACACGCCGGTCAGGCGCCTCGCGAAATACCTGTCGCTGCTATCACTGGCGACGCTTTTGCTCTATTGCCTCAGACAATATGTAATAGGCGGTTTCAATGACTGAGAAATCCACGCCAGCAGGCAGGCCGTACAATTCATCATTCGGTAGCAAAGGCAATCTCACCGTCTGGCTCGTCTCCGTATGTGTGATGGTCATCACTTCGATGCCCTATCTCTATGGTGAATTCTTGCGGGGTAGCCGGCCCGAATTCGGTTACTACTCCTGGTTCAACTACACTATCTCCGATCCTTGTGTCTACCTTTCCTGGATGCAGCAGGCGGCCGATGGGCACTTCTTTCATCGTAATTTATTCACGAACGAGTTCCAGCTAAACTACCAATTTAACCTGTTTTTTCTTTCCCTTGGCAGCATGGCGCGGATCACGGGTTTATCCACTATCGTGGTTTATCTGGTGGCCCGATTTCTCCTGGGTGTTTGTTTCCTGCGAGCTATCTGGTGGCTGGTCGGTCTTTTCCTTGAGGGGCGACAGTCCAAAATAAATGCTTTTCTTGTTGTTTGCTTTTCAGCGGGATTCGGATGGATCCCCGCATTCTGGCAATTGGATCGTCTGGGACCCGTGGATATCTGGCAGCCGGAGGCCATTTCATTCCTCAGTATTTACCTCTACCCCCTGTTTACAGTGTCCCTGCTTTTGATGGTCGGGATCGTCGGCTGGCTCATCACTGCAGAGCGCACCGGAGATCCTCGATACGCATTATTGGCAGGAATGTGCGGGCTTCTATTGGGGAATATTCATACTTACGATGTGATTCCAATTATGGCCGCATGGAACTGCTATCTGATCATACAGTTCGTAGTTGACCGCCGTATCGGTACCGGATCGTTGAAGAGGTGGGGTATTGTCAGCGGTCTAACCGCGGTTTCAACTGGTTACATGGTATGGCTTCTGAAAACAGAGCATGTATTTGCCAAACGCGTAGCTATAGAGACGTTGTCTCCGCCGCTTCTCATGTACTTGCTTGGATTCGGACCCGTTTTCATACTAGGCGTGGTTGGCGCGTTGAATCGTAGGAGGATGCCGGTATTCCGTACTGAACGTGTTGCGGCAAATTCGCTGGCATTTAATCCCCGGTGTTTTTTGGTGGTTTGGTTCATCGTTAACGTAGCGGTCTCATATCTCCCCGTGGCGTTTCAAAGAAAAATGATTATGGGCGCGCATCTGCCTCTCGCGATTCTTGCCGGCGCTGCACTTACCATGATGCTGACTCCTATTGGCCCAAATTGGAGAAGGATAGTGCTTTCTTGCATCATTATCTTTCTATCGTTATCAAATTTGCGTTTCGTTACCAACAGTATCGTTCTTCTCTCGAAGAATAAGGGATCGGAGAGGGGGGGGCGGGTGCGTCCTTTTCTTCTTGTGGGTGAAGTGAGTTCGCTTGACTGGGTTCGATCCAAGACACCACCTCAATCGGTCATCCAACCGCTCCCCTGGATTGCACTTGATCCATCGACAGGAAAATATGAAATTTTCGACTACACCTTGGCCTGTTTCACTCCGGGGTTGACTGGACATCCGGTCCACGCTGGTCACTGGGCTGAAACCCCGGATTTCATGAAGAAGATGGCTCTCTGGTCACGTTTCCTACAACCTGACACGTCGGAAGAGTGGCGGCGAGATTTTCTACGCTCAACAGGTGTGAAGTATGTGCTATTTAGCCAAAAAAGTATCGAATCAAGGGACCAAGATACTTACAAAGCCATTCTCGCACCTTTCCTCTCTGGGCAGCATCCTTCTCTGCGGATTATTCCAGAAGCGAGCAATCCAGACGTAAATGTTTACGAAGTTTCAAGCGGCCGTATATCCCTTTGAAGATGCATTTGGCGGTGAACTTTCCTTCGCATGAAAGAGCTTATCCGGCCCGTGCCCTGTGCAACCAAACATCTGAGTTAAAAAGTGTGAACTTTGGCGTCGTGCCCGTCATGTCGTCGTCGTATTTGTACACAGTGGTTTCCTCTATCTCAGAAATAGGAGTAGTTCATGAAGCTTAACCGAGTCCGTATGAAGTGGAAACTAAAATCGTTAGGGGCAGCCGTCATCTCTGTGGCCATCAGCGGGACGGCCCTTGCCGACACACTGGTCATCAAGTACGCCTCGGGGGAGAAACAGACCATCGAGCTGGCCGGGCACGCCAAAGATATTCAGGATATTACCGTCGGCGAGACCTCCGTTCCCCTCTCCGAAAAGGTAAGGGCACTCCTGCTCGGGAAGCAGTCCGCTCCCGCTGGCGGGAAGGAGTCGGCGGAAGCGCCAAAAAAGTCAGGCCCGAAGCTGAAATGGGCACCGCCGGTATCGGAGTGACCTGCCCCAAAGTGCGGCGCATATCCTGTAGTCGCACCGCAATGAAAAGACCTCGCTCTGTTGCTTGACATCCCGGAAGGTGCTCTATATCCTTTAGCACGATTAGTGTAGGTTAATCTTAACGGATAGCCAACGCACCACGGCAAAGGAGGCATCAATGGCCATGCAGAAGAGAATAAAGAGGGACTATCGTCGGCTTAGTCCTAAGGAGTTTCTTTCATTTACACAGAAGGTGCATCTCAGCCTGATTGGCAACAAGAACTATCCGGATTCGGTCTGGGGAGGCAATGCCGCGCTCCTGCAAAAGTTCGTCGAACTGGTTACGGCGCTGGCAACAGCCTACCGCCTGGCCAGTAATGGCGACCGGCTTCTGATCCGCGACCGGGACAAACTCATTGAAGAGATCATTGCCCTCCTCGATGAGATGGCCTCGTTCCTGGAGGCTGTGTCGATGCGGAACCCAGATGCCCTGTACACTACTGGATTCAACATCGCTCAAGAGCGTAGGACTTACCGCAGGACCAAGTTGCCTCTTGCCTCTCCCCCCGATTTCACTGTCACCAATTTAGGGGAACCGAGAAAAGCCATGGCTAGAGCAAGTTCATCGCCTGGCGCGTACAACCATGAGATTCATATCAATACCAAGGACCCTGCGAGCGAGTCGGATTGGTTCCACAAATCCATGTTCCCTGATGCCAAAAATATGCTCCTGGATGATCTTGAGCCGGGCAATACCTTCTTCAGGATGAGGCACCACGGTCCTGATGGCCCCGGGCCCTGGTCTTCGATCACCAGCGTCCTGATCTCTTGAATTCCCCCGGGAAACCTGCGAGGGTGCCGTCATGGCACCCTCCATTCACATCACCCCTCGTCTGGACTAACATCACCAACCATCTACCTGTGCCCCCTTAAGTTGGTCCCAGCGTCCCCAAACCACGATCTCCCCCTATCCAAGAAGCGCCAAACCGCACTATCAGGTGGCCAAATCCCGTAATTCCGGAGGCCTGATCCCCCTAACCAGGATGCCGCGCCCCCTAACCAGGATGCCGCGTCCCCTAACCAGGAGGTCGCGTCCCCTAACTAGGAGGTCGCGTCCCCTAACTAGGAGGTCGCGTCCCCTAACTAGGAGGTCGCGTCCCCTAACTAGGATGCCGCGTCCCCTAACTAGGAGGTCGCGTCCCCTAACTAGGATGCCGCGCCCCCTAACTAGGATGCCGCGCCCCCTAACTAGGAGGTCGCGTCCCCTAACTAGGATGTCGCGTCCCCTAACTAGGATGCCGCGTCCCCTAACTAGGATGCCGCGTCCCCTAACTAGGATGCCGCGTCCCCTAACTAGGATGCCGCGTCCCCTAACTAGGAGGTCGCGTTTCCTGGTGGTAGTCCTTGCTTCAGGGAAGGACACTGGCCATGGCAGCGGAAACCAGAGGAGGTGCCACCGACCTGATACACCTTCGGCAGGCCGGCGCGGTCAATCAGCCATCGATCGGATCGGCGGGTGTATCGAGCAACAACTGGTAGAAGGCGAGGTCGAGCCAGGCACCGAACTTGAAGCCGACTTGGGGGAGGGTGCCGACGTGCTTGAAGCCAAGCTGCTCATGCAGCGCGATACTTCCGGTGTTGGTCGCATCGATGCCGCCTATCATGGCATGCACCCCATTCTCCCTGGCCGCCGCTATCAACTCCTGCATCACCGCACGGCCCAGTCCATGCCCACGATGATCCTTGTGCACATATACCGAGTGTTCCACCGTGTATTTGAAAGCAGGAAAGGCACGGAAGGTGCCATAACTCCCGAACGCAAGCAACACCCCATCCCCGTCCTCGATACCGATAACCGGGAACCCGGCTGACTGTTTGCTCTCGAACCAGTTCTGCATGAATTGCCGTGTCCGCGGCTGGTACTCGTAGAGTGCGGTCGAGTGCACGATCGCGTCGTTGAATATTTCGAGTATCGCATCCACATGTCGCTCCAAGCTGCAGCGCACGGTGCTTTGTTCGTTCATCATGGTTCCTAGATCTTAAAGTTTTTTCCAGTACATCGGCTTTCGATGCATGTGCGCAATGGCTACAACGACAATTTCAACCTAACTTTCATGGCTTGTATTTTTCGAAAGCCTCGGATGCGGAGACGGAAGGGATTGTTCCAGCAAGGTAGCCTTCCCAGCGTTCAGTGGCTTCTTGTGCCCACTGCCCTTCAATTTCCTGGTCAGGCACGTCCAGTGATTGGAGCAGGTGGTGCCTAGATTAAATTAAAAGGCTGTATAAGTCAAAGAAGGATAGCTCGTTCTGTACATCGCCAAATGCTGACGCCCCCGAAAGGCGACAGGATCCGATCAATATCGGGAGGGAAAGGTGGACATCCCTAATTGTTCGATGTTTGCAGTGTGTTCGCCATTCGAATCTGAAAATCTCATGAATGCCGGGCGGGAACTATCAGTTGAGGCAGCTGTACCTGCTGTATGAAGAGAAGGAGACCCGGTAAAATCTGGTAAAATGTTTACCTGCTGCGATACCGCTGCAAAAACTGGAAAGGAGGAACACCATGGCGTATCTCGAGATCACGTTGAAGGTGTCCGATGAAAATCGGCCCGCCGCCGCTGAAGTGTACAAGAAGTACAAGGAACCATTCCTGAAGCAGATCAAGGGGGCGCAGTCGAAGCAACTGCTCGTCAGGGAGGAGGACGTCCAGGTTCTGCACGGTTTCGCCACTGTTGCCGATGCCAAAGCCTACCTCGAGAGCAAGCTCTTCACGAAAGATGTCGTGGAGGAACTCAGCCCGTACCTGCAAGACCAGCCCGAGGTTCGCATCTATGAAGTCATTTAAGTCCTGAGCAGTGCTTGTTCCCAATCCAATGACAAAAGGCACCTGGGCGTTGCCGGTGCCTTTTGTCATTTGGGTGCTGGGGTATGGGCTGTGGGCTGTGGGCGCTTATGCAAATTCAGCGGTCAGCATGGAATCTCCTATGGAGTTGTGTGCACTGGCCGGCAACAGGGGGTGAGGGAAAGGAAGAAGGAAGGGCAGGAGGGGCGAAAGGCTGCAGCGGCATGCCGAGGTGACGCATCTATTCGACCAGGGGGGGATGCTGAGCATGGCGGCACCGGTCTTAACTGGATGATCCTTGATAAAACAACACTCCGACCCGCTCGATATGATTCGTTAACTCCGCGTGATTCAGTCGGGCAAACAGGGAGAGGTCTATCTTGTAGGGCAATAAAAGGTCGTCAAGCTCTTCTGCAATGGAGCCGAGCTCGGACGTTGTGAGGAGTGTGCCGTAAAGGGTGAGGTCTATGTCGGACCCGGGCTTGAAATTGCCTTTCGCCCGTGATCCGTACAGGACGACCTTTTCGACACTGGGGTGACGGCTGAAAACATCGCAGATCTTTTCGATGGTCTCCTCGCTTAAGCCGTAGGGCATCAGTCGTCCTCGTCCGCAGCCAGCACAGTGAATTTTTCCGCCATCAGTTTAAATTGAGGGTAAAAGCGGGTAAGGACGTTGCCTACGATTTCCTCCGCCGTCTCTGGATTATAGGTGTGGGAACTGAGATTGCGAGCTTTTATCATGTCCATCCAGGCGGTACCGTCTTCTATGAGCCCGTTTTTGAAGGCCTCACGTGTCGCGTCTTTCGACCCGATGAGGCCGACAATTCCTTTCTCGTCCAGATAATCCTTCAGGACATTCCAGGCCAGCTCATGGGTGAACTCGAAGCCTTGAACCATGCCCTGTTCTTCCAGTTTGGTCAGTTGCCGTTCTTCCGCCAGTTGTACTGCCTCTGTCAAGATGTTCAGCGCCCTCAGGTAATTGTTGAAGCGCTGCTTCCAGCGAATACCTCCAGGCACGTCCGACTCCTTCTTTCAACGTTCGGGTTTTTCAATAGGTCTTTAGGGCGGTAGTGGGGCCGAGCGAAGAGCAGCAACAACAACGACAACTAACGGCGAGTCTACAGCGGCATACCCAGGCGGCGCATCTTTTCGACGAGGGTGGTGCGGTTGATGCTGAGCATGGCGGCGGCCCGGGCTTTGACGCCGCCGGACAACTGCAAGGCCTCGCCGATCATGCGCTTTTCGATCTCGCTGATGGCCTGCACCATGTCGATACCTGCCGGCGTGACGCTGACGGAGTGGGCGCCTTCCTGGTAGTTCTTGGCAATGTTGGCGGGAAGGTCGCGCAGGGTGATCACGTCGCCTTCGGTGAGGGCGACGATGCGCTCCATGATGTTCTCCAACTCGCGCACGTTGCCGTTCCACGGATACGCCTCCAACGCCTCGAGGGCCTCCTTGTCGAGGTGCATGGTGGGACGCTGCATGCTGCGGCAGTTCTTCTCCAGGAAATGACGGGTGAGGGGGAGGATGTCCTCGATGCGCTCACGCAGGGGCGGAATGAGGACGGGGATGACGTTAAGCCGGTAGAAGAGGTCCTCGCGGAAGTTGCCGCGCGCGACTTCCTCCTCGAGGTTCACGTTGGTGGCGGAGATGACGCGGACGTCGAGCTTGATCTGCTTGTTGGACCCGACCCGCTCGACTTCCTGCTCCTGGAGCACGCGCAAGAGCTTGGTCTGCAGGTGCATGGGGAGGGTGCCGATCTCGTCAAGGAAGATGGTGCCGTAGTTGGCGGCCTCGAATTTGCCGACCTTCTCCTTCACCGCGCCGGTGAAGGCCCCCTTCACATGGCCGAACAGCTCGCTCTCCAGGAGGTTCTCCGGGATGGCGGAACAGTTGACGGCGATGAAGGGCTTGTCCTTTCTATTGCCGTTGAAGTGGATCGCCTTGGCGACCAGCTCCTTGCCGGTGCCGGACTCCCCCAGGATGAGCACGGTGGAGTCGGTCTTGATGATCCTCTTCATGCGCGAGAAGAGCTGCTGCATGGCCTGCGAGTTGCCGATGATGTTGGCGAACTCGTACTTGTCCTGCAACTGCTTCTTCAGGTAGACGTTCTCGCTTAACAGCTGACCCTTCTCGACGGCCTTGTCGATGATGATGCGCAGCTCCTCGATGTTGAGGGGCTTGGTGATGTAGTCGTAGGCGCCTTTCTTCATCGCCTGCACGGCGGTCTCGGCGGAACCGTGGCCGGTGACCAGGATCACCTCGGTGCGCGGGGAATCCTGCTTCACCCGGGTCAGGATGTCGATGCCGTTCATGTCGGGCAGGAACAGGTCGCTGATGACGATGTCGAACGGCTCGCCGGCCAACTGGTCCAGCCCCTCCTTGCCACTGGAGCACCCCTTGATGGCGAACCCGCTCGCCTTGAGCAGGATGAGCATCGCCTCGCGGCTGCCGTCGTCGTCTTCTATGAGAAGTATTTTTATGGTGGGTTTCATTCGGTAGGTTCCCAGTGTTAGAGATTTCTTCAATAACATGGATGGCTGCATTTGGCAATACGCCAATTTGACGTAAAGCCTTGTTCCGATATACTTGGGCGGGTTTTTCTGCTTTTTAATAAGAGCTGTCCGCGGAGGGAATCATGAACGTGGTGAATGTGTTTCCGGTCCTGGTGGTCCTGTTCCTTGTCGTGGCATTTCTGGCCAACGCGATCCGCATTCTCCCCGAATACGAGCGAGGGGTTTTGTTCCGGCTCGGCCGGGTCAAGAAGGTGCGCGGGCCGGGCCTCGTGCTGATCATCCCGGGCATCGACCGCCTGGTGCGGGTCTCGCTGCGCATCGTCGCCATGGACGTCCCCTCCCAGGACGTGATCACCCACGACAACGTGACCGTCAAGGTTTCCGCGGTCGTCTACTTCCGCGTGGTGGACGCGGTGCGGGCGGTGGTCGAGATGGAGAACTACCTGTACGCGACCAGCCAGCTTTCCCAGACGACTCTCAGGAGCGTCCTGGGCCAGGTGGATCTCGACGAACTCCTCGCCAACCGGGAAAAGATCAACAAGGAACTCCAGGAGATCCTGGACCGGCAGACGGAGCCCTGGGGGGTGAAGGTCTCCACCGTCGAGGTGAAAAACATCGACCTGCCGCAGGAGATGCAGCGGGCCATCGCGCGACAGGCCGAGGCGGAGCGCGAACGGCGCGCCAAGGTCATCCACGCCGAGGGCGAGCTGCAGGCTTCCGAGAAGCTGGCCCAGGCGGCGCAGGTGATGGCCAACGAGCCGATGTCGCTGCAGTTGCGCTACCTGCAGACGCTGACGGAGATTGCGGCGGAGAAGAATTCCACCACGATCTTCCCGGTGCCCATCGACCTGATCAAGATATTCATGGAGCGGACGGGGAAATAGGATCCCTTCCCCCCGACCCTCTCCCGGGAGGAGAGGGGAGTCTGGACGTATCGAGGAGCAGTGGCCCGCAACCGTTGACTATGCACTGGCGATGTGAGACATTGGCGCCATCTTAACTGGACTGACAAGGGCATGGTTACGGCGGCATGGACCTGAAAGAGGCACAGGCGGGGCAGCACACGAGGCACCCATGGGAAACCGCCCGAGTGGAGGCGCTGCGCGACATCCTCTCGGAGCACCTGACCGCGGGAATGCGCATCCTCGATATTGGCTGCGGCGACGGTTTCGTTGCCGAGACTCTGTTCAGGGATGTCGCTGGCCGTGCCATCACAGCGGTGGACAGTAACCTTTCCCCGCGACAACTGGCGGAGTTCGCGGCGACCAAGGCGGGTATCACCTTCCGGAAGGAACTGCCGGAGGAGGGGGGCTTCGACCTGGTCCTTCTTTTGGACGTGCTCGAGCATATCGAGGATGACGGTCCCTTCCTCCACGGCGTGGTGCGGCGGCACCTCGCTCCCGCCGGCCTGGTCCTGATCACCGTGCCGGCCTTTCAGGGCATCTTCAGCGGACATGACGTCTTTCTCGGCCACTACCGCCGCTACAGCCTGCCGCAACTGGTGCGGGTCGCCGAGGCCGCCGGGCTGACGGTGCGTCGTTCCGGTTACCTGTTCGCATCCCTGCTGCTGCCGAAGCTGGTGCTCTTCAAACTGCTCAAAGCCGCCGACGCCTCCGAAGGGGTAGGGGGGTGGCGCGGAGGCGCGCTGATCACCTCTATGCTCCACCTGGCGCTGAAACTGGACAACAAGATGCTCTTTGCCGCGGGGCGCCTGGGATTAAAGATTCCCGGCCTCACAGGATGGGTGCTGTGCGAAAAACACGGATCGTAGTCCCCTGTTACAACGAAGCGCAGCGCCTTACCCCGCAGGCTTTCCTCGCCGCCCTGCACAGCGACCCCTCCTTGTCCTTCCTCTTCGTGAACGACGGCAGTACGGACGCCACCTCGGCGATACTGAAATCGATGAGGGATAGCTTTCCCGCCCAGGTCGATGTGCTCGATCTGGAGAGGAACTGCGGCAAGGCCGAGGCGGTCCGGCGCGGGATGCTCGAGGCGAGCGACGGGCCCTTCGATTACGTCGGCTACTGGGACGCCGATCTGGCCACGCCGCTCGAGGTCATCGCGGATTTTCGAAAGGTGCTGGAAGAGCGCCAGGTCGACGCGGTGCTTGGCTCGCGCGTGCGCCTTTTGGGGAGAAGGATCAGGCGCAGGCCGCTCAGGCACTACCTGGGCCGGATCTTCGCCACCTGCGCCTCCTTGCTCCTCGGCATGAACGTCTACGATACCCAGTGCGGCGCCAAGATCTTCCGCAATTCCACCGCGCTCAAGATGGTCTTCTCCGCCCCCTTCAAGGTGAGGTGGACCTTCGACGTCGAGATGCTGGCCCGCTTTCCCCTGGTGCTTGAGTGCTCCAGCGACGAGGTGAGCGCCAACTGGGTGGAGATCCCGCTGCAGGAATGGCGCGACGTCAAGGGGTCCAAGGTTCGCGGCGCCGATTACCTGACGGCCCTCACCGAGTTCGCCACCTTGCTGCTCTATCTGAAGACTCCCGCCGCAAGGATCTACAAACGCCATCTCCAGGGGGAGAGCCGCCCCGTCGATTCCCGTACCTGAGACCTGTCCTCCTCGCGTATACCTCGCTTGCCAACGGCACAGCCTTGGGTAACATAGTATCTGGACCCACGAAGAATGCTGTTCCAGACTATCTGCCATTTGATCTAAAGGAGGAAAACCCGATGCTGACCCAAAAGCTGGGCGCCGCTCTCAACAAACAGCTCAACAACGAACTTTATTCCGCCTATCTCTACCTCTCCATGTCTTCCTATGCCTCTTCCATCGGACTCAAAGGAAGCGCCAACTGGTTCATGGTCCAGTACCAGGAAGAGATGGTTCACGCCATGAAGTTTTACAATTACATCAACAGCCGCGGCGAGCACGTGAAGCTGCAGGCCATCGCCGCGCCGCCGGCGGAGTTCAAGAACCTTTTGGACATGTTCGAGCAGACCCTGAAGCACGAGCTCACCATCACGGCCTCCATCAACGAGCTTACCGACCTCGCCCTGTCCGAGAAGGACCACGCCACCAACATCTTCCTGCAGTGGTTCGTCACCGAGCAGATCGAGGAGGAGGAGAACGACCGGGATATCATCGGGAAGCTGAAGCTGATCGGGGACAACGGGCAGGGACTGTTGATGCTCGATACCGAGCTGGCGGCGAGGGTGTTCGTACCGCCGCCGACGACGGCGGCATAGGCCAAGGCCAAGGCAAATCCCCCCTGTCCCCCCATCGCACGGGGGGCGTGAGTTCGCGAGGGGCACTTCGTGGCAACGTAGCAGGCGCTTTCCGGACTCCGTTGGGGATGGAGGCGTAAATCCAGAACGAAAAAAGGGCCCGTATCGACGGGCCCTTTTTTGTTGCAGCAACGGAGGTGCGGGACTAGTTCTTCTCGATCTTCGCGGTCTTCTTCAACTGCTCGACGAGGCTCGACACTTCCTGCTGCACTTTCTGCTTTTTCAGGAAGTCGGCTATCTTGTCCTTCACGTTCTCGAACTTCTCGGCGCCGGCTTCCTGCTTGTCGGTGACCTTGATGATGTGGTAACCGAACTCGGACTCGACCACGCCACTCACTTCGCCGGTCTTCAACGCGAAGGCGGCTTTCTCGAAGGCGGGAACCATCTCCCCGCGACCGAAGGCGCCCAGGTCGCCTCCCTGGCTCGCGGAGGGGCAGGAGGACTCGGCCTTGGCGACGGCGGCGAAATCCTCGCCGGCCTTCACCCGCTTGAGCAGGGCCTCGGCCCGCTCTTTGGCGCGCTTGCGCTCCTCGGGGGTCGCCTTGGCGTCGGCACCCACCAGGATGTGGCTGGCGCGAACGGCCTCGGGCTGCTTGAAGTAGGCGTCCTTGTTATCCTCGTAGAACTTCCTCGCTTCGGCGTCGGTGGCCGCCGCCTTGGCGGTGAACTGCTGTTCGATGAAGTTGTTGATGACGATGTCCTTGCGGGTGAAGTCTTTCATGTCCTGCATGGTCATGTCGACGCTCTTGAGCGCCTCGATGAACTCCTGGTCGGTCTTGAACTTGGCCCGGTTCACGGACACCTTGTCGGCGATCTGCTTGTCCAGGTCGGGGATTTCGAGCTTTTTCGCCTCCTGGTACAGAAGCTCAACCGAGGTGAGCTGGTCCAGCACGGCGGCCTCGGCTTCCTTCTGGGCCTCGGGCGCCAGGGGCTGCTTCACCTGGCTTTGGGCCAGCATGACCTTGAGGGCGCGGTCCATGTCCAGCTTGGTGATCACGGATCCGTTGACGCGCAGCACCGCGATGTTGGCGGGGTGCTGCGACTGCTGGGACTGCTCGCGCAGCTGCTGCTCCTTGGCGAGTTCGGCGGCCTCTTTGAGCGGGTCCTTGCCCTGGTCTTTGGCAGCTTCTTTGGCCGCTTCCTTAACGGGTTCCTTAACGGGTTCCTGCGCGGCTGCGGGAAGCGTCAAGGCCAATAAGAGGGCTGCAGCGACGGGCACAGAGGATTTCTTGAAGGAAAACATGTACATCTCCTTTGAGATTATTTACCGACGGATAGTAGCATCTAATGCGGTTCAATTCAAATCAGAAAACCGGATGACGGGAAAAGCGTCTTTATTTGTTGTTGGGGGTTTTATTGCGCTGCGGAATGTGATAAGAATGACTGCACATTTTTCTCCGGTTACAACTTCCAGAACCAAAAAGGAGCATACGACATGTCGAAGAAAAGCGAACAGGCCGCTCTGCTGGCCTTCCTGGCCGGAGCCGCGGTAGCCGCGGGTGCCGCTCTCCTCTTTACCCCGAAAACCGGTCGCGAGGTCCGCGAGAAGCTGGGCGAAGCGAAAGACGAGGCGATGGACAAGCTGAAAGGGTGCGTGCGCAACGCGAAGCTGCGTTCCAGGAAGAACGGCTCCGATCAGATGAACTACGACGGCGGCGACTGCTGGATATAGACCAAAAAGGCCGGGCTCCCCATGGGACCCGGCCTTCGTTTTTCTAAAGCCCCAGTTCCCGCTGGGTCGCTTCCAGGTATTCCCGTATCGCCTGGGCGCTCTCCATGCCGAGCACCCGGTCGCCGATCTCCCGCGCCTTTTGCAGGCTTATGCGACGTACCGCCTCCTTCACCCGGGGGATGTTGGGCGCCGACAGGCTGAAGCTGCGCAGGCCAAGCCCCATGAGCAGTATCGCGTTGATCGGCTCTCCCGCCATCTCGCCGCACAGCGACGCCGGTTTCCCCGCGTCCGCCGCGGCAACCGCCACCTTCTTGATCGAACGGAGCACCGCCGGATGGTACGGGTCGTACCATTTCCTCACCCTGGGGTTGTTCCTGTCGCAGGCGAGGGTGTACTGGATGAGGTCGTTGGTGCCGATGCTCAGGTAGTCCACCTCTTTCACCAGCATGTCGGCCACGAGCACAGCCGCCGGCAACTCCACCATCACCCCAAGCCCGATCTCCCCGTCGAAGCCGCGCCCCTCGCGGGTCAGTTCGTCCTTCACCTGCTCCAGGATCGCCTTGATGCGCCGCACCTCGTCCACTCCCGAGATCATCGGGAACATCACGTTGCACTTCCCCGACGTGGAGGCGATCAGTATGGCGGCCAGCTGCTCCCTCAGGATGTCCTCCCGGTCCAGCGACAGGCGCATGGAGCGCCACCCCAGGAACGGGTTGTCCTCCTTGGGGTGCGGGAAGTAGGATAGCCCCTTGTCGCCGCCGATGTCGAGGGTCCGTATGTGCACCGGCAGCCCGGGGAACCCTTCCAGCACCTTGCGGTACACCGACGCCTGCACCTGGCGCGTCGGGAGCGAGGCGCGGGTCATGAAGGGGAACTCGGTGCGGTACAGGCCGACCCCCTCGGCCCCGTGCAGGTGGGCCACCTTCAGGTCGCTTAAAAGGCCGATGTTGGCCAGGAGGGTGATGGTGCAGCCGTCGGGGGTGCGGGCGGGGAGGTCGCGGATCTCCTCCAGGGCGCGCTGCTTCTGGTCGAACTCCCCCTGCAGCCGCACGTACTCCTGTTTGACGCCCTGGTCCGGGTTTATGTAGACGCAGCCGGAGTTGCCGTCGACCACCACCTCGCTCCTGACGCCGACCCGCTGCAAGAGCCCCTCCACGCCGAAGACGGCGGGGATGCCGAGGGCGCGCGCCATGATGGCGGAGTGGGCGTTCTGGTTTCCCTTCTCGGTGGCGATGCCGATCACCTTGCCGTGGTCCATGATGGCGAGGTCGGAGGGGAGCAGTTCGCGCGCCACGATGATGCGCTCGTCGCGCAGGCGCTCGCGGTGCTTGCTGTGGCCGTTCAGGGCGTCGCAGATCCTGCGGCCGATGTCCTCCATGTCGGCGGAGCGCTCGCGCAGGTAAGGGTCCTCCATCCTGGCGAAGGCGGAGACGTAGGCCTCCACCACCTGGTTCACCGCGCGGTGCGCGCCGAGTCCCTCCTCGATGAGGGCGGTGATCTTGGCGATGAAACCGCGGTCCTCGAGGATCATCAGGTGGCTGTGGAAGATGGACGCGTCCGCCTCGGAGAGGAGCTCCCCCATCCTCTTTTCCATGTAGATGGTGTGGATGCGGGCCTTCTCCAGGGCCTGCTGAAACATGTTGAGCTCTTCCGCGCGCGGCCGGGCCCGCTCCAGCACAGCCTCCTCGCTGGCGCCCCTGTGGTGCAGGATGGAGACCTTGCCCAGGGCGAAGCCGGGGGAGATGCCGATGCCGGTCAGGGCGGCTGCGGAGGGGGACTTGCGCGACGGGCGGCCTCCCTCCTTGAGGACGCCGCTTTTCTTGAGGCGGTCCACCTCGGCGGCGTAGAAGGCGCGCTCCTCCTCCTTCTTGCGCACGGAGTCGAGCAGTTTGGCGTTGGAGACGATGCTGGAGATCTGCCAGGCGATGGTGGAGACGGCGCTGATCTCCTGGGGGGTGAAGGTCCTGGCCTCGCGGTTCTGGATGACCAGGACCCCCATGGGGGTGTCGCGCTCGAAGAAGGGGACACCGAGGAAGGAAAGGACCTTCTCCTCCTTGGTCTTCCTGAAGTACTTGTAGCGGGGGTGCCGGGGGGCGTTGTCGGTGGCGACCACGCCGCGCTGCTCAAGGACGAGGCCGGTGAGCCCCTCCGAGATCTTCATGGTGATGCCGACCGAGAGCCTGGAAAGACCACGGGTCGCGTGCAGCCTCAGCGTCTCGCCATCCTCCTCCAGGAGGTAGATGGAGCAGACGTCAGAGGACATCCTCTTAGCCACCAGGTTAACGATGTTGTCCAGAGTCTCCTGCAGATCGTGGGATTGGAGAATCAGCGCGCTGATGTCCTCCAACGTCCTCAGTCCCAGTTGCTCACCAGCCTCCTCTGGCATTGCCATCCCCTTTGCGTGTGATTGCCGCAGTATAGATGAGAAAAATGATATGTGAAAGCTTTTAATGCATTTTTAGTCGGTCTTAAGTTGGCAAAGGGGTGGCTTCTCTGTTATAGTGTGCGCCAATGAAATCCGATTGGAGTCGTGGAGGAGGCAATGGCAATGGCAACAACTTTTGATGAAAAGCTGGCAAACGGCATAGCGCAGATGGAGTCCGGCGAATACGCCCAGGCCATCGAGGCATTCAAGGGTTGCATCGCGCTGGAGCCCCAGAACGCGGAGGGGTACTTCTACCTCGGCGAGGCGTACTCCGAAGCCGGGCACGTCGATGACGCCATCGCCGCGCTCAAGAAGGGGCTGGAGCTGGCGCCGGAGGACCTGGACGGCCTGACCGCGCTGGGCGACGTCTACTTCGAGTCGGGCAAGCACAAGGACGCCCTGGCCTGCTACCGCAAGGTGACCGAGCTGCAGCCCAAGGATTGCGACGGCTACGTCAGCATGGGGCTCGTCTACAACGCCATGGAGCGTGCCGACGACGCGCTGAAGGCCTTCGAGAGGGCGCTGGAGCTCGATCCGGGCAACGTCTTCGCCTTGAACGCCATGGGGGACCTCTACTACGGCCTGGGCGAAAACGAGAAGGCGATCGCGGCCTACCACAAGGGAATCGAGATCGACCCCACCGACGCCACCGCCCGTTTCAACCTGGGCGAGCTCTACTACGACATGGACGACCTGGAGGCGGCCGAGCGCGAGACGCTGGAGGCGATCCGCCTCGACCCGGAATTCACCATGAGCTACCTGACCCTGGGCAACATCTGCATCGACCAGGACCGCACCGCGGACGCCATCAAGCACTTCGAGAACTACCTGAAGCGGGAACACTCGCCGCAGGCAAGGGAGATGATCGCGGAGGTCAAGGCGGTCATCGAGGGGCTCAAGGAGGAGATGAAGTAACGAAGGCGCCGCTTTTTCACACGGGAGATTGCCGGTAACGCTTCTCCCGGAAAAAACCCTTATCCCGTCGGCCTGCGTGGCCGCCGGGATTTTTTTGTGCGCCGCGTCCGAAAGGATGCCTGCGCGCGTCCCCGCTCCCCGTTGGGGGATCCCGTGCCGGTCCTCTGGCATTGTGCGCACGCCACCAACCTCGCGCCACGACGACACGATACAGGCGGTGGATAAAAAAGAAAATGTTAAGCAATAAAACTTAACATACAGGATTGCTTTTTCGCATCGAAAGAGAAGTGTCTACTGTTGTCTCTGTTACTATTTTACACATTTACACTGTCTTTACACTAAGTGTAAAGTGTGAATTTTATGTGTCAGTGTGCCTTGACATATAATAAATTAATGGAAATATATCTCGCAGACGGTCACTTGTGCAAAGGAAAGGAATGCTATGAGTCGACTAGTGAGATCTCTGTCATTACTGATTGCTTTCGCAGTGCTGCTGTCAACCTCTACCGAGGCAATGAGCGAGGAACAGCGCGCCGCACCGGAGGGGAAGGGCGCGGGGAGCCAGCTTCCAGCCCAACCTGTCGGGGTCAAGCCTCAGGACGAGAAGCCGGCCGTGGACGGCGCCGCGCTTTTCGAACAGGGGGGGGCGCTCACTCCGCGCGGCCAGCTCGTCTTCGAGCCCTCCTTCCAGTACTCCCACTCTTCGACCAACCTCGTCTCGGTGGTCGGCTATACCATAATCCCTTCCATCACGGTCGGCCTCATCAACATCAAGAACGTTGAAAGCAACACCCTCGTCGGAGCGCTGGGGCTGCGCTACGGGCTTACCAGCAGGCTGGAGGGGGAGGTCAAGATCCCTTACGTCTATCGGACCGAGTCCACCTCGACCGACTCGGCCGGCACCGGCGGACAAAACGTCACGAGCGTTTTCACGGCCGACGGCAACGATCTCGGGGACATTGAATTCGGCCTGCGCTACCAGCTGAACCGCACCGGACCGTCCTACTGGCTGCTCGGGTTGCGGGTGAAGTCGAACACGGGCAAGGACCCCTTCGAAATGCCGGTGGACCAGGCCACCGGCTTTTACACCCGGCTCCCGACCGGTTCGGGCTTTTGGGGCATCCAGCCCGGACTTACCCTCATCGTTCCCTCCGATCCGGCCGTCTTCTTCGGCAGCGTGAGCTACATGGCCAACATTCCCCGCAGCATCCCCGGCGTCGGCGACGTCGATCCCGGGGATATCGTGGACGCCAATTTCGGCCTGGGTTTCGCCCTCAACGACAAGACCTCGATCAGCCTCGGCTACGATCACAGCATCGTCGGCCGGGTGAAGCGCAACGAGAGCTACCTTCCCGGGACCATGGTAACCCAGTTGGGGACTCTGCTCATCGGCTTTTCCTACCGGGCGAGCGACAGGATGAGCTACGTGTTCTCCCTGGGCGCGGGACTCACCCAGGCGGCGCCCGACGTGCAACTGACCGTAAAGGTACCCTTCAACCTCTGACCGTGGGACAGCGCGGGGGGGATCGCCGGCTGTCGCGGCAGAGGCGGAGGCGAGCGAAGGCGGCGAGATGGCCGACACGCCAGCCGGGAAACAGGAGAAACAGTAATGCCGCGCATGGACATACGCATCAAGACCCGCTTGAGCGGCCGTGCCGTCTATTTTTCAGGCAAGCGCCGCGTGGAAGAGGCGGTCGTTGTGAACGAGCTCAGCCTGAGCAGCGCCATGGTGAGCGGCATGGGGCCCATCTCGGAGGAGGGATGCACCCTCAACATCAACCTCCCCCCCCACACCCGGGTGGAGCTCCCCGCGCACCCGTTGCGCAGTTCGCACAAGAGCACGGTGTTCAGGCTCTATTTCCCTGAAAAGCAGGCGTATGACGCGATCTGGTCCTTTCTCAGGAAGCAGACCCCGGTAAACGGCAGCTGCCCGTACTGCGGCGGGGAGTTGCAGAACGATCGCACCCTGTGCGGCGCCTGCCGTACTCCTCTGGACGTCATGGATAGCGGATACCTGGAGCGCCACCTGCATGCCACGTTCCTGGCCCGACTGGAGAGCAGACTTTCCCGCTGCGACGGGGGACTTCTGCTGCGCCTGCTAACCACCGTTGACCAGAGCATCATCGGGGCATCCCCCGGTTGCGGCAACGACGAATTCGTCGGGACCGCCCCGGCCCTGCGGGAAGTCTTTGCCACCATACGCAAGGCCGCCTGCACCGACATGAACATCCTGATCCTCGGGGAAAGCGGCACCGGCAAGGAACTTACCGCCCAGGCCATTCACGAAAGGAGTCAGCGCCGGGACCAGTTGATGGTAGTGGTGAACTGCGCGGCCATCCCCGAACAGTTGCTGGAGAGCGAGCTGTTCGGTTACGAAAAAGGAGCCTTCACCGGCGCCTACGCGAGGAAGGCGGGACGCTTCGAGTTGGCCGACCGGGGCACCATATTCCTGGACGAGATCGGCGAACTCCCCGCGCCGCTCCAGGCCAAGCTTTTGCGCTTTCTCGAAGACCACACCGTGGAGCGTGTCGGGGGTAAGCGCGGCACCCACGTGGACGTCCGCATCATCGCAGCGACCAACTGCAACCTGGCCGCCATGGTGGACCAGGGTACCTTTCGACGCGACCTCTATTACCGTCTGAACACGATCAGCATAACGCTCCCCCCCTTGCGCGAGCGCGGAGACGACATCATCCTTCTGGCCAAGTACTTCTTCCAGCGTTTCGGCGCCATGGAACAAAGCGGACTGCAAGGCTTCTCTCCCGCGGCGCTTGCCGCAATCAGCGCCTACGACTGGCCCGGCAACGTGAGGGAGCTTATCAACAAGGTGCGGCGTGCACTGGTGATGGCCAGCGGCAAGGCGATCGAGCCCGAGGATTTGGAGCTGGCGAGGGTCGCCCCCTTCGTGCGCAACAAGCAGCCCTACGCACTGGCTGACAGCCGCGAACAGATCATCGATGTTCTTGAGCAAACCGGCTACTGCGTCACCCGTGCCGCACGCGTGCTCGGGGTAAGCAGGCCCACCCTTTACGCGTCCATGCGTCGCCACGGCATCGACCCCAACGGCCCCCACACCGACCCCGGCGTCCCCCACACCGATCCCGGCGTCCCCCACACCGATCCCCCCCACACCGAGCCCGGCAGCTCCCACAACGCGGCGCCCATCCCCTTCTCCCTTTCCTGAGCTGATCGGCCCGGCTCTTCCGCCGGTCCCCACTCCCTCCGGGGGGGCGCGCCCCCCCCTTACACCCTTTACACTCAAGTCCCTGAAATTACGTATTAACCACACGTAGTGTAAAAAAGAGTGTCCTACTCCCTTTTACAAAACCGTGCCCGCTTTGCCCCGTAAGTAGCCGTAATCTCGTCTGAAAATTCCTGGCACGGAGCGTGCTATACATGGGTGTGGATTCACGAGGTACGTAGCGGAGGTGATCATGAAACGATTCATGCTGATCATTGCCCTGCTGCTGCCGACGGCAGCGGCCCGCGCGGAGATGACGCCGACCGGTTCTGCGGCCACGACGGACCAGGTCGCATCGCCCCCCCGTGAGGAACGGGCCCCAGTTTCGCAAGGGGGAGCCGCAAGGGGAGCGTTTGCCGCCAAGCAGCAGGGTTTCAACCAACTGGAGGGGGCGCCGTTGCCGGCGGAGGAACTGAACGCGGTGCACGGGCGTTACCTGCTGGGTGGAGCGCCACTGCAACCCTCGCTGCAGCTAAGCGACGTGAAGCTGTGGGACGAGGGGAGGGCGGTCGCCCGGTCACAGCAGCGGCACTGAGATGTCTCATAGAAGATGCAGCAGAAGGTTTTACGCCGGGGCCATGGCCCGGCGGGAAGAGGTGCACTTAGTAGGCCATTCCAATGCAGTCAACACACGAAAAGGAGGAAGTCATGAAATCACGTATCGTCGCCATCCTGGCCGCAGCAGCAGTGGTATCCCTTTCCAGCTTCGCCTACGCCATAGATGCTTCCAACGACGGCGCTTTGGGCGCTGCCGTCGCCGTGGATGGCAGCAGCGCAACCAGCAGCACCAGCAACAGCAATACCTTGAGCTCTACCGACAGCGTCTCCGTCAATAAGGAAAACGGCAATACCATCGCCTCGGGCAACACCGCCACCAAGACGGTGACCGTCACCCCGACCGACAACTCCACCACCAACAAGGAATCGTTCAACACCTTCACGAAGACCGAGACGGAGAACCTGAACCTCAACAAGGAGTCCGGCAACTCGATCGCTTCGGGCAACAGCGCCACCAAGACGGTGACCATCACCCCGACCGACAACTCGGTCAACACCAAGGGATCGTACAACACCTCCACCGAGACCGAGAACGTGAATGTCAACAAGGAGTCCGGCAACTCGATCGCCTCGGGCAACAGCGCAACCAAGACGGTGACCATCACCCCGACCGACAACTCGGTCAACACCAAGGATTCCAACAACACCGATAACTCGGTTTCCAACAAGGAGTCCGGCAATACCGTCGCCTCGGGCAACTCAAAGACCGAGAACGAGGAATCCTTCAACACCACCAACGTGACTAGAAGCGATAACCGCAACTTCAGCAAAACCGAGACCGAGACCAACAACGAGACCGAAATCAAGGACTCCTACAATGCCGTGTCGGTCAACAAGTCCGAAAGCGCGACCGACAGCCATGATCTCAGCATCACCATCGGCGACGTGGCCGTAGCCGTGTCGAGCACCCAGCTCGAGGGCGCCGTTTCCGCCAACTCCGTCGACCTTGGCAAGCGCGCCTACATCACCACCGGCAACAACGACATCTCCGGCTCCGCTTTCCAGAGCGCAGCGGGGATCACCACCGTGACCCAGAACAGCGGCATGAATTCCCTGATCCAGCCTTCGATAAACGTTCAGTCGAACCTCAGCCTGAACCCGGGGCAGTAACAGGGGGGCGGACCTGCCGCCACATAGAGGAGCGGGCCCCGGTACGAACCGGGGCCCGTACTGCGTACCCGACGGGCTCATCGCGGCCCAAGAAAGGAAACGGCCATGATACGCAAGCACATCGTTACCTTTGCAGTGATGCTTGGCATGGCCTTCGCCCCGCCGGTTGTCGCCTCGGAAATCGGGCAGGCTGATCTGGGCGCGCCGCTTGCCGAGGGCGCCATGGCCCAGCAGACCGGGCGACAAGGGGTGCAGGTCGAAGAGATGGTGAACACGATCAACAGTTCCGAGTCGAGCGCCACTGTGGCGAGCAACCTGCTCACTTCGTCCGGAACCGGTACCAACGTGGTCGGCGACAACGCGTTCGGCGCCACCAACGGGGTCGCGACCATTATCCAGAACACGGGCAATCAGAACGTGATCCAGAGTTCTTTCATCCTCAACCTGAGCGTACGCTGACCGGAGGCGCCATGCCACGTTCCGCTATCAAGACTGCGCTGCTTTTTGCCGCCGTGCTCCAGGTGGCGCCCACGCCGGGCATGGCAGGAAGCGTCGCCGTGCCCGGCGCGTTCCTTGGCAACGTCAACGTCCCCGTGACCAGCGTGAAGGAGCTCCGCTTCAAAAGGACCGTGCAGCAGCAGTACGATTTCAGCTGCGGTTCGGCGGCCCTCGCCACCCTTTTGACCTACCACTACGAGGACCGGGTCAGTGAGGACCAAGTGTTCGTCGCCATGTTCGAAAACGGCGACAAGGAAAAGATCCGCCGCGAGGGGTTTTCCCTGCTCGACATGAAAAAGTACCTGGAGCGGCGCGGCTACCAGGCCGACGGCTACCGCATCACGCTGGACAAACTGGAAAAGGTGGGGATTCCCGCCATCGCCTTGGTCAACATCCGGGGGTACCGGCACTTCATCGTTTTGAAGGGGGTCACCAAAGGCGAAGTGCTTCTGGGGGACCCGGCGCAGGGCGCACGAACGGTGCCGCGCGGTGAGTTCGAGCGGTGGTGGAATGGCCTGGTGTTCCTGGTGCGCAGTCACAAGGACCTGGCGAGCCGGCACTTCAACGAACCGGGCGAGTGGCCGGCAAGGAGGATGTTGGCGGGGGTGGAACCGCTTACGACTGCACAGTTGCTGGATCCGACTCTTTTCCTGACGGCACGCAGAGGTTTTTGAGCGGTCGGTACGCTTAAAGGGGTAACACCATGAAAACCAAAGGGATCATCCTGGTAACGTCCGTGGCGCTGCTGTTCGCTTCCCGGGCCGGGGCGGAACCGGCGCAAGAAACGATGGCGGCGCCCGCCGTGGCCGAGGCTGAGCTCGCGGCAAGCCGGGGCGGCTTTTTCGGCCAGGACGGCCTCCTCGTCTCGTTCGGCATCGAGCGCGCGGTCTACGTCAACGGCGTCCTGAGCGCATCCAGCAGTTTCAACTTCTCATCCGCCGGCGCCATGAAAAGCGGCGCGGGGACCACCCTGGTGCAGATCGGGCCGGAGGGGAGCAACCTCTTCCACGCTGCGCAGGGAACGGGTTCGCTTCCCGGAGGGTTGGCGGTAATCCAGAACACGCTCGACAGGCAGGTGATCAGCAACCATCTGGCCATCAACGCCCAGCTCGCGAACATGTCGATCTTCCGCGACATAAGCCTTCAGTCGGCGCTGCGGCAGCAGATGATCAACGCCGTAAGGTAGTAGTCTTGCCTCCTGCCGGTGCGAACCGGCCGGACCGGCGCCGTACCAAGCTATTATTGCGGCACCCTGCGCTAAACGGCCCGCGCGGGACCCGTTCAGCGTAAGGCTGCCGATGCAGCTTGCTACGCAGTCCTGCACCAAACAGTGCGCAGGTCGCGTAGTTTTCCTGTTTTTGCCGTACGCCTCGATGCGATTTCCGGGACAGGAGGGTTGACAAGATGCACTACGGCTACGTGCGTATGCTGGCGGGAGCGCTGATGCTGGCCTTCCTTTTTGCGACCCCTGTCTCAGCGTGGGCCGCAGTGACCATCGATCCCCTTTCTTCTCCCTATTTGAACGCGAGCCTCACGGTCACCGGCACCTGTGCGGAGGGGGCAACCGTCACCCTCGACGTCCCGGGAGCGGTGGTCGGTCCGGTCAGCTATCCCTCTCCGGCCGCCTGGGGAGCAGTCGTTTCGGGCCTGACCGATGGCAGTCATACCATCACGGCTACCAGCGATAAGGACGATCCGGCCTCTGCGAGCGCCGAGATCTACGTCGACGCGAACGCCCCCGTCCTTACCGTCTCCACCCTCCCCGGCGGAGCCGTCACCAACGTTTCCCTTCTGAACATCGCAGGTAGTGCGACCGACGCGGCGAGCGCTCCGGCAGTGGTGACCATAAACGGTGACGCCGTTCAGGTCCAGCCCGACGGCGCCTTCAGCGGCGCGGTCACCCTCGTCAGCGGCCCCAACACCATAGCCGTGGTTGCCACCGACCAGGTGGGCAACAGCGTGACCGACAGCAGGGTGATCCGGCTCGACCTGTCGGCACCGCACCTTACCATCACCTCGCCGGCCGACAACGTCGTCACCTCGCAGGGGGGCGTCACGGTCGCCGGCAACGTCGACGAGGAATCGGTGGTGACGGTCACCCTCGGCGCCGGGAGCCCCCAGGGTGCCGAGCAGGACGGCACCTTGTTTTCCGCCGCCGTCACCCTCGAACACGGGCTCAACACCATCACCGTCACCGCGACCGACCTGGCTGGAAACAGCGCGGTCGCCAAGCGAAGCGTCCTGTTCGACGGCAGCATGCCGAACCTGCAGGTGACCCAGCCACCCCAGGATAAGAGCACCAACAGCAGGACACCGGTCATCGCCGGGAGTGCGAGCGATCCCGACAGCGCCGTTTCGGTGACCATCGCGGCGGGGGGGCAGAACTACTCCCCCAGCGTGGCTGGCGGTTCCTTCAGCCAGCAGCTTTCGCTGGGGGGGGACGGCTCCTACCCTGTGACGGTAACCTGCGCGGACCAGGCCGGGAACCAGGCGACGGTGGTGCGGACCCTGCTCCTGGACACGTCGGCTCCGGCGATAACGGCGGTCACGACGACAGCTGCGGCGGGACGCTACGGCGCAGGGGCCCTGATCCCCCTCACGCTCTCGTTCAGCGAAGCCGTTACCTCCTCGGGGCTGACCCTCACCCTGTCGAGCGGCGGCAATGCGAGCTGCGGCGCCCTGGCGGGGGTGACGAGTTGCACCGCGGTCTACACCGTCGCAGCCGGAGAGATGAGCGCGGGGCTTGATGTCGCCTCCGTCAGCGGCGCACTCCTCGACGGCGCCGGCAACCAGGCGACCGATCCGCCGGTCAGCGCCCAGGCCAACCTGAGCGCCTCGAAGATCGTGATCATCGACACGGACGCGCCGACGGCCAGCATCACCGGGCATCCTGCTGATCCGACGGTGTTGCGAAGCGCCACCTTCACCTTCACCAGCGACGAGGCCGGCTCAAGTTTCGCCTGCAGCCTGGACGCGGGGGCATTCGCCTCCTGTGACTCGCCGGTGGCGCTCGACCTTTCCGGGAGCCCGGACGGCCGGCACACCTTCGCGGTGAGGGGCGTCGACCTCACCGGCAACATCGGCGCCGCGGCCAGCTGGAGCTGGACCATCGACACGGCGCCTCCCGCTGTGTCGGTGGCCCCCGGGCAAACGCGCTCGGCGAGCTACCTGCAGACCGCCACGGCCACCGACGGCTCAGCGGTCGCAGTGCAGTGGAGCATGGTGCAAGGGAGCGGCAACATCACCTTTGGCGCTCCAAACTCCCTGCAGACCGACGTAGTCGCCACCAAGGACGGCGGCTACGTGCTGCGCCTGACCGCTACCGACGCCGCGGGCAACGTCGCCTTCGCGGATACCTCCCTTGTTTGGGACACGACCCTCCCCGCGGTGAGCGCCGGGGCGGGGCGCACCGCCGGGAGCGCCTTCACCCAGGTGGGGAGCGTCTCCGACGCCACGGCGACGACGCTTTCCTGGAGTAGGGTGAGCGGGCCGGGGACGGTGAGCTTCGGCTCCCCGTCGGCCGCCAGCACGACGGTTTCGATGGATCAGGACGGCAGCTACCTGCTTCGCCTGACGGCAACCGACGCCGCGGGAAACGGCGCCTCTTCGGATGTGACGGTGGTGTGGGACACGACCCTTCCCGCGGTGAGCGCCGGGGCGGGGCGCACCGCCGGGAGCGCTTTCACCCAGGTGGGGAGCGTCTCCGATGCCACGGCGACGACTCTTTCCTGGAGCAAGGTGAGCGGGCCGGGGACGGTGAGCTTCGGCTCGCCGTCGGCCGCCAGCACGACGGTTTCGATGGATCAGGACGGCAGCTACCTGCTCCGCCTGACGGCGACCGACGCCGCGGGAAACGGCGCCTCTTCCGATGTGACGGTGGTGTGGGACACGACCCTCCCCGCAGTGAGCGCCGGGGCGGGGCGCACCGCCGGGAGCGCCTTCACCCAGGTGGGGAGCGTCTCCGACGCCACGGCGACGACGCTTTCCTGGAGCAGGGTGAGCGGACCGGGTGCGGTGAGCTTCGGCTCCCCGTCGGCCGCCAGCACGACGGTTTCGATGGATCAGGACGGCAGCTACCTGCTCCGCCTGACGGCAACCGACGCCGCGGGAAACGGCGCCTCTTCCGATGTGACGGTGGTGTGGGACACGACCCTCCCCGCGGTGAGCGCCGGGGCGGGGCGCACCGCCGGGAGCGCCTTCACCCAGGTGGGGAGCGTTTCCGACGCCACGGCGACGACGCTTTCCTGGAGCAGGGTGAGCGGACCGGGGACGGTGAGCTTCGGCTCCCCGTCGGCCGCCACCACGACGGTTTCGATGGATCAGGACGGCAGCTACCTGCTTCGCCTGACGGCAACCGACGCCGCGGGAAACGGCGCCTCTTCCGATGTGACGGTGGTATGGGACAGCACCCCCCCATCCGTAAGTGCAGGTACCAGCCGCACGGCCAACGCTCCATTCGTTCAGACCGGGAGCGTCTCGGACGCAACCGCTACGACCCTTTCCTGGAGCAAGGTGAGCGGACCGGGTGCCGTCGCCATCAATTCCCCGTCCGCCGCCAGCACAACGGTGTCTATGGATAAGGACGGCAGCTACCTGCTCCGCCTGACGGCAACCGACGCTTCAGGGAACAGCGCCTCTTCAGAAGTTACCTTAATCTGGGACACCACGCTCCCCACGGTCAGCGCGGGGACTCCCCGCACCGCCGGGAGCGCCTTCACCCAGGTGGGGAGCGTCTCCGACGCCACGGCGACGACGCTTTCCTGGAGTAGGGTGAGCGGGCCGGGGACGGTGAGCTTCGGCTCCCCGTCGGCCGCCAGCACGGCAGTTTCGATGGATAAGGACGGCAGCTACCTGCTTCGCCTGACGGCAACCGACGCCGCGGGAAACGGCGCCTCTTCGGATGTGACGGTGGTATGGGACAGCACCCCCCCATCCGTAAGTGCAGGTACCAGCCGCACGGCCAACGCCCCATTCGTTCAGACCGGGAGCGTCTCGGACGCAACCGCTACGACCCTTTCCTGGAGCAAGGTGAGCGGACCGGGGACGGTGAGCTTCGGTTCCCCGTCAGCCGCCGGCACGACGGTATCGATGGATAGGGACGGCAGCTACCTGCTCCGCCTGACGGCAACCGACGCTTCAGGGAACAGCGCCTCCGCGGACGTTACCTTAATCTGGGACACCACGCTCCCGACGGTCAGCGCGGGGACGACACGCACGGCCAACAGCGCCTTCACCCAAACAGGGAGCGTGTCCGACGCCACCGGAATCACGCTTTCCTGGAGCCAGGAGAGCGGGCCGGGCACGGTTAGTTTCGGTTCCTCCGCCAGTGCCAGCACGACGATATCTATGGATAAGGACGGAAGCTATACGCTCCGGCTGACTGCAACCGACGGCGGCGGCAATAGGGCCTACGGCGAAGTCATCATCGTCTGGGATACGACGCTGCCGGCAGTCGGGGCCGGAACAGGGCGCACCGCGGGGATCGCCTTCACCCAGACTGGGACCGTATCCGACGCGACGTCCACCACGCTTTCCTGGAGCAAGGTGAGCGGGCCGGGGACGGTCAGCTTCGGCTCACCGTCCGCCGCCGGCACGACGGTATCCATGGACAGGGACGGCAGTTACCTGATCCGTCTGACCGCGACCGACGCCGCGGGAAACAGCGCCTCATCCGATGTTGCACTGGTATGGGACACCACGTCCCCGACGGTCAGTGCCGGCCCGGCGCATGCCGCAAACAGCGCGTTCAGCCAGACCGGGAGCGTGTCTGACGCGACGGCTACCTTGCTTTCCTGGAGCAAGGTGAGCGGACCGGGGACGGTCGTCTTTAGCTCTCCCGCCTCGGCCAGCACCACGGTCTCCATGGATCTTGACGGGGTCTACCTGGTGCGCCTTACCGCCATCGACGAAGCCTTGAACAGCGCGTCTGCCGATGTCACCCTCACCTGGGACACCACTTTGCCTAAGGTGGACGCGGGGGGGAGCCGGGTGAGTAACGCCCCTTACACCCCCGCTGCAGCCGTAAGCGACGCGAATCCCTCCACTTACAGCTGGCAGCAACTTTCCGGGCCCGGGACGGTCGCCTTCTCCGACCCCGCTGCCCTGACACCGAACATTTCCGCCAGCGTAGACGGCAGCTATACCCTGCGGCTCACCGCAACCGACGCGGCCGGCAACAGCGCCTCCTCGGACTGCTCCATGGTATGGGACACCACACGTCCCGCGGTCAGCGCAGGAGTGGGGCGCACAGCCAACGCCCCCTTCCTGCAAAGCGGAAACGTCGCCGACGCCACTGCAGCCACCCTTGCCTGGAGCAAGGTCAGCGGGCCCGGTTCCGTCACCTTCGATCCGCCGTCAGGAGCAAGCTCCACGGTTGCCATCGACCGGGACGGCGCCTACGTGCTCCGGCTTACCGCCGTCGATGCGGCCGGCAACGGCAGCACCGGCGACGTCGCCGTAACCTGGGACACCACCGCGCCTTATCTGGTCCAGCCGGTGCCTGTCACTACCGCTACCGCGGTAGACCTCACGGTAAACGCAAGCGATGCCACGCCGATGGTCTACCGGTGGCAGCAGCTATCCGGGCCGGGAACGGTGACCCTCGGAGCGCCGGGGAGCGCTACTACGAACGCCAGCGCCGACCAGGACGGCGTCTACCTGCTGCAATTCGCCGCGACCGACGCCGCCGGGAACAGCAGCATGATCGAGGTCTCCTTTACCTGGGATACCACGGCGCCCCAGGTAGTGGCAGGCGGCAGCCGCGTCGTCAATGCGCCCTTCATCCCGGCCGCCACGGCCAGCGACGCAACCCCGCTCACCTACCGTTGGGAGCAGCTTTCCGGGCCGGGCAACATCGCCTTTTCGGATGGGACCGCCTTGTCGCCGCAGATATCGGCCACCGCGGACGGTAGCTACTCGCTGCGCATCACCGCAACCGATGCGGCCGGTAACCGCTCCAGTGACACGCTGGCGCTGCTTTGGACCACGCAACTGCCGCTGGTAAGCGCAGGGCCCAGCAGCGCCCATAATGCCACCTTTACCCAGTACGGCTTTGCCAGCGGCACCACGCAGCTTACCTTCCGCTGGAGCCAGGCAAGCGGGCCGGGCACGGTTTCCTTCGGTTCTCCGGACTCTCTCGCCACCACGGTGAGCGCGGACCAGGAGGGCACCTATCTGCTCAGGCTTACCAGCATCGACCAGGCCGGCAACGTTTCTACCAGCGATGCCACGCTGATCTGGGATCTGGCCTCGCCGTCGCTCTCCGTCGCTCTCCCCCCCGATCACAGCTACACGAGCATGCAGCAGTTTACGGTTTCAGGCAGGGTCGTCGACCCCCTGAGCGGGGTCCAGTCGCTGCAGTTAAACGGCACCAGTCTGGCGGTAGACGCCGAGGGGAACTTCAGCAAAACCATCGAACTTACCTCCGGCACCAACGTGATAACGGTGGTTGCCATCGACCTTGCGGGGAACGCGAGCCACTCGACGAGCAGCGTGGTCCTCGATCAGGCAGTGCCGGTCATCGCGCTCACCGCACCGGCGTCTGACGAATACAAGACCAACAAGTCACAGCTCATGATCACCGGGAGCGTCGATCACGATTGCATCCTTGGCATCCATGTCTCCGGCCCTTCCGGCGCCCGCGACTTCACCGCCTCTGTGCTTGCCGGCTCGCTGTTCAGCCAGCTCTTGGACAACCTGGCAGTCGGGGTAACCACCATTACGCTCACGGCCACCACGCAGGCGAACCTCTCGTCGACCCGCGTCATCACCGTGACCCACGAGACGGAGGCGCCCACCCTGACCCTGACCTCACCGTCGGGCGACGTGCGGCCGGGGCAGAACTCTCTTGTGGTGTCGGGGACGGCAACGGACACGGTGACGTCGGTAAGGGTCACCATAGCGGTCAACGGACAGTTCTATACCCCGCCGGTGGTGGATGGCGCGTTCAGTCAGACCATCCCGCTCACAACCAAAGGGCTCTATCCCGTGACGGTGACTGCCACTAACGAGGCTGGTGGAGCCACGGTTGTCACCAGGAGGGTCATTTACGCCACACCGACGGGCGACCTGAACGCCGACGGAAAGACCGACATAAGCGACGCCCTGCTGGCCCTGCAGGTCTCAGTCGGCATGCGCCCGCAGTTGGACGGCTTCCTGGTCTCGGGGGACCTGGCCCCCCTGGTGGGGGGCGCGTCCGCCCCCGACTGGAGCATAGACATAGGAGACGCTGTGCTGATCCTGCGCATCATCGTCGGATCCCTGGCACCGCCGGCCTAGTGCGGGCAGGGGTGGGGCTGCAAGCGAAAATATATACAGGGGAGGGGCGGCATGGGAAAAAGTTTGAGTGTGTTCGCACTGCTGGTGGTGGGGGTGACGGCTCTACTTTCGGGATGCGGCGCGGGCGGTTTCCAGGGGCCGGACAACAACACGGGCGGCAGTACTGTCCCGAATGCAGTCCTGAAGCGGGTTGGCGGTACCGCCTCCAAGGGGATCATTGAGAACGGTACGGTCGACGTCTATGCCCTGGCGAGCAACGGCACGGTCGGGAAGCGGCTGGGGGGGGCCGTCACCAACGCCTTCGGCCAGTACACGACCAGTGTCAACATCACCGGGGCCGCGCTCTTCACCGTATCGGGGGGGAGTTACCTCGACGAAGCCACGGGGCAACCGCGCACCATTCCGGCGGCAGCACCCCTCAGGGCAGCGACCACGACCGTTTCGGGCACCATGCAGGTTGCCATCACCCCCCTGACGGAGCTCGCGGTGCGCGCGGCCGGGACGCCGCTTGTAGCCACCCGTATCGACAGCGCGAACAAGCTCATCTCCAAGCTGTTCAAGGTCGACGTTCTGACCACGCAGCCCATCGCCGCCACTGCGAGCGATTTCGCCGAGGTCGGCACCGGGCAGGAGCAGAAGGACTACGCCCTGGCGCTGGCAGCATTCTCCCAGATGGTGCGCGACTATTACGGGGGGAGCCTGGATGCCTGTCTGGCTGCGTACGGCGCGGATCTCGCTGGGGACAGTGCCCTTTCTCCCGACCTGGGGCAGCGCTTCCAGAGCTCCCTGTCGGCATACCTCGCCTCGCCGCTGAACGAAACGGGTGTGACCGATGCCTCGGCCACCAATCTTGCCAATGCCGGCGGCGGCACCATGATCCTGCATCTGGCGACGGCAGGCACCCTGGCGCCGGGGGCATCCATCTACGGCATCACGGTGCGGCTTTCCCTGCCACCGGGGGTGTCGGTCAAGGTCACGGACTTCGTATACCGGCAGGCGGACGCACGGGCCGTAGTGGCGAGCGGCGTCTTCCCCACGGATCTCTACACCATCGGGGTATTTCAGCCGGCCAACCAGGCGGCGCCGGCGACGCTCACGGTCTCCATACCCCAGGCAACGGGTTCGCCTACAGGGGAGTTTCTGACCGTGGTCTGTGACCTCCCCGTGGGGGTCAGCTACCTTCCCTCGGATTTCGGGGTGCTCTCATTCAAGGCTGTGGATAAAAACGGCGCGGAGATCGCGGGACTGCAGGTGGAGATCAGCCAGTGACAACGGCTTGACTCCCGATGGGGGAAAGGGGAGCCGGCCGGCTCCCCTTGGTACACCTTATTTCTTTATCTTCTTCATAATCGCCTCGACGACGTGGTGGGCGTCGTTGACGGCGGTGTAGATCAGGTTCGGGTGCCGCTCCTCCTGGATGGCGCCCTGGTTGATGCGCATATACGAGGGGGAGATGGCGCCGCCGATCACGTAGACCCCCTTCCGGGTGGATTCGAAGTCGGCGGTAAGGAGCAACAACCGGTCCCCTTCCTTGGCCACCTGGCAGACGCCCTCGGCGCAGGCGATGGTCTGCACGCCGATCTTGTCGTAGATGGAGGTGGGGCCCTGGCTGCCGATGCAGGCGATGACGTTCTTCATCGGGAAACTCATGGCGTGGTAGCGCTCGATCCCTCCGGCCATCTTGTCCTCGCTGACCCTGATCACCAGGCGGTCCACGCCCTCGTCGTCCACCTCGCCGATCCTCGGGGTGGCGCCGGGCAGGAGCCTGATGTTGCCCCCCAGGAGGATCTCCTCGCCCAGGCGCTGCGCCGTCTCCTTGTTGACGTCGAAGGTCTCGGCCACGTGCGCCCAGTACACGGGTTCCTTGTCGTTGGCGTTCCTCTTCTCCTTAAGGATGGAGATGATCACGTCGGCGGCGGAATTTCCCCCACCGATCACCAGGGTGCGCACCCCGATGTACTTCTTGGGGTCGTCGAGGCTCTTGGCGACCATCTTGGCGTCACCGTACACCGATAATTCCTTGGGGATGGAACTGCCGAAGGCGAGCAGCACCTTCTTCGCCTGGAAGGTTCCCCGGGAGGTGTGCACCTTCAGGTAATCGCGCCCCTCCTCGATGTTCTCGAACTGGGTTTCGGTCAGTACGTTGAGCCCCTCGTGCTGGACGAAGTGCTGCACGTACTGGATGTATTTCTCCACGGTGACCGGTTTGTCGGGCGGACGCAGTTCCTCGACCAGGAAGGGCTCCGGGTTCTCCTTGGGCTTGGAGGGATAGACGTTCTTCCCTTCCGGATAGGTGTTGGCAATGCCCTGGAAAATGGACTTGCCTCCCTCGATCAGGAGGTGGGACAGGCCGTTCTTGTGACACAAGTAAGCGGCGGCCACGCCACCGGGGCCTCCGCCGACGATAAGTACATCGTATTTCTGATCCATGGTGCTCCTCGCGGGTCTGTCACTGGGTGTTCTATAACGGTACAACTATACACGCTTAACCGGGTGCTTCCTAGCAATAATGAGAAGCGCGCTTGGCAAAGAGGCGGCATCGGGTAGTATAGGGAGGCAGTCCGAAAAAAAACAACGCTGGCGAAGGAGGAGGGGCTATGGCCGAAAGAGATAACAAGGTGATGGTTGGGGCGATGCTGCTCCTGGCCGGAGGGATCATCGGGGCGGGGGTTGCGCTCATGTACGCGCCGCAAAGCGGCGAGAAAACCCGCAAGGAGCTCGGCCGCTACGCCAAGAAGGCGCGCCGCAAAGGTGAAGACGCGCTGGAGGCGGTGGAGGATTTCACCGAGCAGGTAGGGGAGATGGCCGAGGCGGTCGGCGAGCGAGCCTCCGAGATCCTCGACCGCGGCAAGGACATGGCCTACAGCGCAAAGAAGGGGCTTCTGAAGGCCCTGGAGGATGGCGAGGCAAGGCTTATGAAAGAGCGGTCGCGCTTGGCCAAGTTGATAGGGTAGGGCGTCGGGCGAGCGGCAACGTTCGCAAGAAAAAGGCCCCGCATCGTGATCGGTGCGGGGCCTTTCTTTGTCTTAGTCTTTGTCTTAGCCTGCCTTAAATCCCCTTGCCGGTCAGCTTCACCAGCGCTTCCATGTACTTCTCGCCGGTTTTCCTGACGATCTCTTCCGGAAGGGGCGGCGCCGGAGCGGTCTTGCCCCAGTCCAGGGTCTCCAGGTAGTCACGCAGGAACTGCTTGTCGAAGGAGGGCTGCGGGCCGCCCGGCTGGTAGCTCTCCTTGGGCCAGAAGCGGCTGGAGTCCGGGGTCATGCACTCGTCGATGATGATCAGCTCGCCGTCGTGGATGCCATACTCGAACTTGGTGTCGGCGATGATGATCCCTTTCTGGTCGGCCAGGTCGCGCGCCTTCTCGTAGATCTTCAGCGTCACCTCGCGCACCTTCTCGGAGATCTCCTTGCCGCAGATCTCGCACATCTGCTCGAAGGAGATGTTCTCGTCGTGGGTGCCGAGCTCGGCCTTGGTGGAGGGGGTGAAGATCGGCTGGGGCAGGCGGTCGCTTTCCTTGAGACCCTCGGGGAGCTTGATGCCGCAGATGGCGCCGGTCTGCTGGTAGTCCTTCCAGCCGGAGCCGGAGATGTAGCCGCGCACGATGCACTCGGCGGCCAGCGGCTGGGCCTTCTTCACCCACATGGAACGGCCGGCCAGGACGTCCGCGTAGGGCTGGCACTCAGCGGGGAAATCGGCCACATCGGTGGAGATGATGTGGTTCTTGATGATGTCTTCCATTTGGCGAAACCAGTAGGCGGAGATCTGGGTCAGGACGTACCCCTTGTTGGGAATTCCCTCGTTCATGATGACGTCGAAGGCGGAGATCCTGTCGGTGGTGACGATGAGCAGCGTCTCTCCGAGGTCGTAGATGTCGCGCACCTTCCCGCGTGCGGCAAGTTTGAGGCCGGGGAAGTCAGTGTTGAGTACCGGTGTTGTCATTGGTGCATTCTCCTTTTATTCGCCGTGAGCGTGAAAAGTTAAAGGTGAAGAGTGCACCTGCACCCTCCACCTCGCACTTGTAAGCTGTGTTTCCTTCCCTGCTGCCGGTGTTAGTCCTGGATCACCAGCGGGTTGATGTCGATCTTCGCCTTGGCGCGCAGTTCCTTGACCCACTTGTCCAGGGCCTCCTGCTGCTTCTTGGGGAGCAGGGCGGCCTTGATGGTGCCGGAGTCCTTGGCAAGGCCGGTAAGCGGCGCCTCGGTGCGGGACTTGAGCGCCACGGCGTACCAGCGGTCACCCACCTTGAAGGGCTGCTTGGCGGCCTGGTTGGGGGTGTTCAGGGTGAAGGCGGCCTCCATCAGTTCCGGGGAGGTGCCGATGGTCGGCACGGCGCCGGTGGGGGCGTAGCCGAAGCTGCCGGTCTCCTTGGCGGCGCCGCCCTTGGCGAGCTGCCCGAGCGCTTCCTCGGCCTTCTTCTTGGCCAGGTCGGCAGCCTTGACTTCGACCGCCTTGGCCTCGACCGCGCCCTTGATCTGGGCCAGCGGCGGCACGGCGGCAGCCTTTTTGTCCAGCACCTTGATCAGGTAGATCCCTTTAGCGGTCTCGACCGGGCCGCCCAGTTCACCCTGCTTCAGGGCGAAGGCGCGCGCGACCACCTCGCTCTCGCCGGCAAGCGACGCCACCGGCGCCTTGGCGGTGAAAAGCGGAGTCTTCTCGACCTTGCCCCCCAGGGAGGCGGCGGCCCCGTCGAGGTCGCCGCTGGTCTTGAACTTGTTGACCGCGGCGGCGGCCTTCTCGTAGGCTTCCTTGGCCGCCTTCTGCTTCTGGGCGTCGGCGGTGGCCTTGTCCTTCACCTCCGCGAAGGGAAGGATGCCCCCTTTGCCCTGGTAGCGGTCGATGTTCTTCTGGTAGTAGGTCTGCACCTCTTCCGGGGTGACGCTCACGTTGCCCGCGGCCTGGGCCGGGTTGACCACGGTGTAGGCGACGGAGACCTGCTCGGGGGTCTTGAACTCGTTCTGGTGGTCCTGCAGGTAGCTGGTGAGCTCCTGGTCGGTCAGCTTGATGCTCCCCTTGACGTCGGCGGGGGAGAAGGAGACGTAGGCGAGGTTCACCTTGTCGTTTTGCTTCTTGTAGGCTTCCTTGACCTCGGCGTCGGTCACCGTGGCGGACCCTTTGATCTTGTTGCGGGTCTTCTGCAGCACCATCTCCTGCTCCTGGGACTCCTCGAAGTCCTTGGGGGTGATGCGGTTGGCCTTCAGGGTCTGCTGGTAGACACCGAAGTCGAAGGCGCCGTTTTTCTGGAAGGCCGGGACCTTGGCGATCTCGGCGGCGACCTCGTCCTTCTTGACCTTGATCCCCATCTTCTTGGACTCGTCCAGGATGAGGACGTTGTCGATCAGGGTGTCGATGGTCAGTTTCTTGATCCCCATCTGCTTCTCGAGCTCAGGGGTGAGGGTACGGCCGTAGATCTGCTCGTAGAGGCCGCGGGTGCGGTAGTAGCTCTTCTGGAATTCCTCCAGGGATATCTTGGTGCCGTTGACCGTCGCCGCATAGCTCTTGCCACCCCGCCCGTCACTGCCGCCCTTGCCCCAGACCAGGAAGATGGTCCCTATGAAAGAGAGAACGATGACGATGAATACGACTTTGATGACAATGGACTGCTTGTACTTCCTCATTACGCCTAGCATTCCGGTTCGGCTCCTTTGCGCTCATAAGAATTGAGTCTAATTCATAATCAAGAGTTGCGAATGATAATATACTTTAATCGCAAAAGCAACGGTAGAATGAAGCAGTATACTGAGCTCGCCCTGTCCGGCGTGAGTCATGGCACGGGTTTTCTTTGTTGCAAGGGTGCGTACCATTTGCTATATTTCCTCCTTTGACGCCGGGCAGGGGCCCGGTTATTGCGCTAAACCAAAGGAGTTCATGCATGCTCAAGATTTTCGATGCCCTTTTCGGCATGTTTTCTAACGACCTCGCCATCGACCTCGGCACCGCCAATACCCTCGTCTACCTCAAGGGGAAAGGGATCGTGGTGCGCGAGCCTTCCGTGGTGGCGGTCCAGAAGATGCCAAACGGCCAGCAGAAGGTGCTCGCCGTAGGGATGGAGGCAAAGAAGATGCTCGGTCGCACCCCCGGCACCATCACGGCGATCCGGCCGATGAAGGACGGGGTCATCGCCGACTTCGACATCACCGAGGAGATGCTGCGCTACTTCATTCATAAGGTGCACAACCGCAAGACCCTGGTCCGTCCCAGGATCGTCATCTGCGTCCCTTCCGGGATCACCCAGGTGGAGAAACGCGCGGTGAAGGAAAGCGCCGAGTCCGCCGGCGCCCGCGAGGTGTACCTGATCGAGGAGCCGATGGCGGCCGCGATCGGCGCGGGTCTTCCCATCACCGAGGCATCCGGCAACATGATCGTCGACATCGGCGGCGGCACCACCGAGGTCGCCGTGATCTCCCTGGCCGGCATCGTCTACACCAAGAGCGTCCGGGTGGGGGGCGACAAGATGGACGAGGCGATCGTCCAGTACATCAAGCGCAAGTACAACCTGCTGATCGGCGACCGCATGGCCGAACTGATCAAGATCGAGATCGGCGAGGCGTACCCGGGCACCCAGCTTTTGCACATGGAGGTCAAGGGGCGCGACCTGGTGTCCGGCATCCCCAAGACCACCGAGATCGATTCCAACGAGATCCGCGAGGCGCTCTCCGAGCCGGTCACCGCCATCGTCGACGCGGTGCGCAACTGCCTGGAGCGGACCCCGCCCGAACTGGCGGCCGACCTGGTCGACAAGGGGATCGTGCTGGCCGGCGGCGGCGCCCTGTTGCGGAACCTCGACGTGCTGCTGCGCGAGGAGACCGGGCTTCCGGTCGTCACCGCCGAGGACCCGCTCTCCTGCGTCGTGCTCGGCTCCGGGAAGGTGCTTGACGAGCTCGCGCTGCTGCGCAACGTCGCGGTAAGCTCCTAGTTTCCTGTTCTCACATCCGCCGTTTCTGTCCGAGGGATTCCCATGACCGACGCTGTCATAGACGTCATCATACCCGTTTGGAACCGGCCCGATGAGACTCGAAACTGCCTGGTCAACCTGATCAACCACACCCCGAACGCCCGCCTCATCATCGTTGATTACGGCTCCGATCGCGACACCGAGAGGATGTTGCAGGAGTTCGCGGACGGGCTGGACGAGCGCGCGCTTTTGATGCGCGACGACAGCAACATCGGGTTCGTGCGCGCCGCCAACCGCGGTTTCGAGAGCTCAACGGCCCCGTTTCTGGCCCTTTTGCGCAACACCAGCATAGTCACCGCCCGCTGGCTCGACCCGCTGCTGCAGTTCGCCGAGGGGCACCCGGATGCGGGTATCCTGCTTCCCTGCCTCGACCCGGGCGAGCCGTGCGAGGGGCCGTGCGAGGTCGCCAGCGGCTCCTTCGCCGCCATGGTGGTCCGTCGCGAGCTGTACCTTGAGACCGGCGGCTTCGACGAACACCTGGACGGCGGGGCCTGGTGCCTCAAGGACTTCACCCGGCGCGCCTGCGCCAAGGGGTACTTCACCTGGCTGGTGCCGGGGCCGGCGGTGAGCCACCAGGAGGAGGTGCCGCTGGGATCGGAACTGAGGCGCCGGGAGACCCTGCAGCGGAGCATGACCGCGTTCCGCGACCGCTGGGGCGAGGGGGGGAGTTACCTCCTGCATGTCCCCAAGGGGGTCGAACTGGACCTCCTGCGCCAGAAACTGGAATGGCTGGTCCAGGGGGCTCGTCACGGCGACAGCTACACCGTGCTGCTCCCCCACGCGCTGAGCCAGGCGGCCCGGCAGTCGGGCCTTAGCTGCCTGCACGAGAACGTGAAGCTGGTGCCGCTGCCCCGCCTCTCCTGGGACGGCATGAAGCGCCGCCTCTACGAGAAGCTGATCGCCCAGCATCCCGGTACCCTGCCGGTCACGGCGGTGGACGGGCTTCCCTTCCCCTGGAGCGAGCGCTACCTCTCGTTCTCCGAGCTCGCCGAGCGCATCCAGGGGCGCGCTCACTAAGTATGGCCGTGGCGTCCCCGCGGCACGCGGAGGGTTGATGAAAGAAGAGATCAAGGCGCAGCTCCAGGCCCACGCCCAGGTCATAGCGGCGCTCGAAAGGGACCTCTGTCCGTCCCTGGAGAGCGCCGTTTCGCTTTTGGCCACGGCGCTTCGCGACGGCAGGAAGCTGCTGGTCTTCGGTAACGGCGGCTCCGCGGCGGACGCGCAGCATTTCGCGGCCGAGATCGTGGGGCGCTTCAAGCTCGAGCGGCGCGCGCTCCCGGCGCTGGCGCTCAGCACCGACACCTCGATACTGACCGCGGTGGGCAACGACTACGGTTTCGACCGGATCTTCTCCCGCCAGGTCGAGGCGCACGCCAATCCCGGCGACGTGCTGGTCGGGATCTCCACCAGCGGCAACTCGGCCAACGTGCAGCTGGCGCTGGAGGCGGGGCAGAGGATCGGCTGCCGCACCCTGGCCCTTCTGGGCAGGGACGGCGGGAGCATCAGGAACGTCGCGGAGCTCTCCCTCGTGGTGCCGAGCCACGATACGCCCAGGATCCAGGAGGGGCACATCACCATGATCCACATCCTGTGCGACCTGGTGGAGCGGGAACTTTTCTCATGACGGTGCGGCGGGACTAGGGCAGCGGGAAAGGCCAGGGGTATCATGGGCAAGCGGCGCGCGGTTTTCCTCGACAGGGACGGAACCATCAACGAAGAAGTGCAGTACCTGTGCAGGGTCGAGGAGTTCCGGCTCATCCCCGGGGTCCCCTACGCCCTGCAGCGGTTGAAAGACGCCGGTTTTCTCCTGGTGGTGGTGACCAACCAGTCCGGCATCGGCCGCGGCCTCTACGACGAGGCGGCGCTGCAGGCGATCCACGACCGCATGCACGAGGAGCTGGGCGATTTCGGCATCACCATCGACGCCTGCTACTTCTGTCCGCACCACCCCGAGCACGGCGTCGGCGACTACCGTGTGGAGTGCACCTGCCGCAAGCCCCAGCCGGGGATGCTGGAGCAGGCGGCGGAGGACCTGGACATCGACCTGTCCCGCTCCTACATGATCGGCGACAAGCTGGGCGACATCGAGGCGGGCATCAACGCCGGCTGCGTCTCGCTCATGGTGCGCACCGGCTACGGCGCGGCCGACGCCGCGAGGCTCCCCGCCGGGGTCCGCGCCTACGACGACCTGCAGGCCGCCGTGGAGGCGATTTTCGCCGCCGAGGGGAAGGGGAAGCGCAAGAGGCGCTGAACCGGCGCCGCGGAAGGGACGAACGGCCTTCTTTCAGCGGCCGCTACCGACCGGTCCCCGTACCGGCGGGAGCGGCCTTTTTCACGAGGAGCGGGCATGAAGCCGTACCACCAGATCTTTCCCGATGCGGCCGGGGCCACCATGACCCTGGAACTGCTCTCGCAGAGCGGACGGATCCCCAAGGGGAGCTACGCCTTCATCGAGTGCTACTGCACCAGCCCCGGCTGCGACTGCCGCCGGGTCACCTTCCTGGTGCTGGACCAGAAGCAGCGGCAAAAGGCGATGATCTGTCTGGGCTTTGACGGCGACGGTCCCTTTTCCGGCCCCTACCTGGACGGCTCCGGCTACCAGGTCCCCTACGCCCCCGAACTCCTCGATTTCTGCGTGCACACCCTGAACTCCCGCCCGGACTGGGTGGCGCAGATGTACCGGCGCTACGGCGAGGTGCGTGAACTGATCGACGGCACCCCCTATCACGGCAGGGCCTTTCCGCTTCCCGGCGACCTCTTTTACCGCGCCATGCCCGCTCCCGACCTGGAAGCCATGCTGAACGAATCGGTCCGGCACGGCGCCGCTTCCTGCTGCCCGCGCCCTCCTCGCACCGCAACGGTCGAGCCTTCCGGGATGGCGCGCCTCGTGGATCTCTACGCGCGGGCCGGGGTGAGCGCCCCAATCTCCATCCTATTGAGCCTGCAGGACGAACTGCACCGCCACCTGCTGGCCGATCCGCTGGCCGTCGAGGAACTGGCGGCGCTGCTCGCGGCGCTTGGGCGTGCGGAGCCGGTCGACCACGACCGCCTCTCGGCCGCGCTCAGGATCCTCACCCTCGCCCTGGAGTTCTACCAGGTGGAGACGGCCGGGGGGCGCGCGGGAGCGCGGCAGCAGATGCAAAGGCTGCAAAGCGCCCTCGCGCTGCGCGTGTACCGGGAACGAAGCAGCATGGAGCTGCGTCTCATGGTGACCGACATCCTGGCTCGCGGGCGCTTGAACCTGATCCCGGAGTTGCGGGCGATCTGCGCGCCGGGGGAGGGGGAGGCGGTGCCGCGCGTCGACCTGAGGGCCGCCTCGGGGGAGGAGTTCCTCGCCGGCGTGCTGAGGCATTTCGCCTCGGCCGGGGTGTCCTGCCCGTTCGCCGGCGCCCAGGAGATGCTGGAACTGTTCGCGGTGAGCGACCCGGAACTGCGCCCGGGGCTGACCTGGGAACTTTTGACCGCCGACGCACCGTTTCCGCGCGAGATCGCCGCGCTGCTCATCTTCAACGCCGACCCGGAGCTTTCCCGCGAGGTGGCGCGCATGCTGGTCTCGGTGGCGGGGGCGACGCTGACGCCGGACACGCTGCGCCGCCTGATCATGGCGCGCAACTGGTTTCCCGAGCCGACCCGCGGCATCGTGGACCAGACCATCAACAACGCCCGCAGGGCCCGCGTCCCGTGCGCCCACCTGGAGCCCGCCAGCGAGGAGATCGTGTACGCCAGCTGCCTGGACGGCTCGGGGGGGCAGGTCTTCCACGTCATCGTCGCCGACCAGGCCGCCTATGCCGGCTGCACCTTCGCGCTGCGGCAGGGACGCGGGATCGTGGACTGCACCGTGATCCGGCTGGAGACCCGCAGGGACCGCGAGGACTTCATCCGGGACGCCCGCAGCCAGCGCTGCTGCCTGCACTCCACCGGGGAGTACCTCGACCTGCGCCTGGGGATGGCCATCGCGGCGGAGACCGAGGCGGGGAGGGTCCCCGGGCACTGGCTGGTACGGGCAGCCGAGCTGCTCGGGCGCGACCACTGGAAGGGGTGCCGCCCCGAGCCGGAGGAGCTGTTACGGCAGTTGGGCGAGGAGTTGGCGGGCGAAGGGACGTCCCCGGACGAGCCGAGCCCCGAGCTCCTGGCCATGGAGGAATCGGGCCAGTGGCACCGTTACCGCGCCCTGTTCGGAAGCTGGAAGGTGGAGGGGAGCGCGGTGGAGCGCGTCATCGAGGCCGCCTGCGGCGGCAACGGGGCGGTCAGGGGCGCGCTGGCCCTGGAGCGGGTGTGCGACCAGGTCCTGGAACAGCAGCGTCCGGTCCTCCTGGAGCGGCTGGTGCTGGAAGCGCTCTGGCTCAAGGCGGCAGGAGGGGAAGCCCCCATACCCTGGCGGCACATGTATCACGTGGCGCGGGCGGTAGCCGACCCGACCATAGCATTGAAGGAGATTCCATTGGCAGTATCCATAGCACGACAAAGTTACACGGCGTACCGCAAACGCAACGACAACAGCAGGCAGGGGAGTGGCAGTTAGTTTATGGAGATTTCACCGGTTCTTTTTCCCGTCCTGTTCCTTACCGGCGCAGTTGCCGGTTGCATCGACGCCATCGCCGGCGGTGGCGGCCTCATCACTATCCCGGTCCTGCTCGGCCTCGGGCTGCCGCCCCAGGCGGCGCTGGGCACCAACAAGCTCCAGGCCAGTTTCGGGTCGTGCAGCGCCATGGCGCACTTCGTCAAGGCCGGCACGGTCAACCTGCGCGACGCGCTCCCCGGTGTCATCTGGACCACCGTCGGCGCCATCCTCGGCTCCTACACGGTGCAGCAGATCGACCCGGGCTTTCTGAAGAAGTGCATCCCGTTTCTGCTGCTCGCCATTCTCTGCTACACCGTATTCACCCCGAAACTCGGCGCCGAGGAGGTGCATCCGCGTCTGCCGCGCAGGCTCTTCTACGCGGTGGCGGGGCTCGGGCTCGGCTTCTACGACGGCTTCCTCGGTCCGGGAACCGGCTCCTTCTGGGTGATCGCCATCATGCTCGGGCTCGGCTTCGACATGCGCAAGGGGACCGGGTACACCAAGCTCTTCAACTTCGTGAGCAACATCGTCTCGCTGGTGGTCTTCGTGGCCGGGGGGCACGTGCTGTTCGGGGCGGGGCTCTTGATGGGGGCGGGGCAGGCGTTTGGCGCACGCGTCGGCGCCAGGCTGGTCATCCACAAGGGGACCCGGTTCGTCAGGCCGGTGTTCATCTGCTCGGTGCTGGCGGTGACGGCGAAGCTGTTTTGGGATAGCTACCGGTAATGCTCGGGGGCGGGGGCGGCAACGGCGGGTGGACGGGGCGGCGCAGCCGCCATTAGGACCGGTCGTGGCAACCGCAGGTGGACTGGACCGGCGCAGCCGTCACTAGGACCGGTCGTGGCAGCCGCAGGTGGACTGGACCGGCGCAGCCGTCACTAGGACCGGTCGTGGCAGCCGCAGGTGGACTGGACCCGGCGCAGCCGTCACTAGAACCGGTCGTGGCAGCCGCAGGTGGACGACGTGGACCCGGTGGACCCAGTGGACAAAAGTGGACGGGGAACTCATAAAACCGGCGGAAAAACAGCTGTGCGGCTGCCGCCGGGGACAGCTTTTCTGCTAAATCTCGCGGAGGTTGCCGGCTTCGGTCTCGGCTCCCAGGTCGCGGGCATTCAACTCCTGCTCCAAATGACCTAACAACTCTCCTACTTGCCGCACATACTCCTGCGGCACACTCTCCAAAAGACGCAACGCGTTGTCCAACCGCTTCGCGGCCGAAACGGCGGCCTTCAAGGGGACCACGGGGTTGGGCTCTTCACGCAACGCGGCCACTTCCTTGAACTTCTTCAACACGGTCGGATGACTCTTGTCATCCTCCACCACCCTTTTCCTCAAATCGCCATACTCTTCGGCGGAAAAACCCTTTTCCTCCTTGGCCTGACGCAACAGATCTATGGACCTGAAATCGGGAAGAGGACGCAACTCCTCGCGCCGATCCAATAACTGCGGCTCTTCCTTCTCCATGAACCGGTAGGCCATGGTCAACTTCTCGGCGGTGCCCCGCTTGATGCGTATCTCCTGCACACAGTACTCTTCAAAGGTCCCGTAACCCCACTCACGAAAACGACCCCTCTTGCTGACGTCCAACAGCTTCTCGCCCAACTCCACCCACGAGGACTTGAACCGCTTCGCCTTGTCCAACACCTCGTACCGGTCGCTCCCCGGCTCCAGATGCTGCATGATCGACTCGATGTGACGCTCGCTGCTCGACTTCGGTGTTTCCTGCATCGCTACCTCCATTGCCCCACACTTCACGTGCCCGGAACAGTCAGCGAAATTATCAGAATCCGTCCGGTTTTTGAAGTTTTTTATCTTGGCTATAACACTGAATCGGGTTAAACTTTTGCCTGCTTCACAACCAGGCACAACAAGGAGCGCACTATGGAACAGCGTCTGACTGACATGGAGATGCTGATCATGCACCAGGGTCACATCATCGACCAACTGAACGAGGTGGTCACGGGACACCAGGCCCTCATCGACCAGCTCACCAAGGAATTGAAGATCATCAAGGAACACCTGCGCGGCATGAGCGCTTCCGAAAACAGGCTTCCCTCCGAAGAAGAGCCGCCGCCCCATTACTAACCCCGGAACAGGAACCACATGAAGAAAGTCAGTCTCGGTAGTACCGGTCTCAGCATCAATCCCCTCGTTTTCGGCACCCTTCCGCTTGGCCCCCTGCAGGCTTCGCTTTCTCCCGAAGAGGGGGGACGCCTGATCCGCTACGCCCTGGAACGGGGCGTGAACCTCCTGGACACCGCCGAACTGTACCAGACCTACCCGCACATCCGCGCGGCGCTCACGGGCTTCACCGGCGAGTGCCTCATCGCCTCCAAGACGCACGCCAACACGGCGCAGGCGGCGCGCGGCCACGTGGAGCGGGCGCTCACCGAGCTGGGGGTGGAGCGGCTGGACATCGTGCACCTGCACGGCGCCAGGGTCGCGGACCCGTTCGTCGAGCGCCCCGAGGTGATCGAGACGCTCATCAGGATGAAGGAGGAGGGGAAGATCGCCCACGTGGGACTCTCCTCGCACTTCGTGAGCGCCATGGAGAAGTCGGTGCTGCACCCGGAGATCGAGGTGGTGCATCCCCTCATCAACCGTACCGGCATGGGGATCATCGACGGGACGCAAGAGGAGATGGCCGCTGCCATCGCGGCCTGCGCCGCGGCGGGGAAGGGGGTCTACGCCATGAAGGCGCTGGCCGGGGGGAACCTCATTTCCACCGCCCGCGAGAGCCTGCGCTTCGTGCTGGGGCTCGCCGGGGTGCACGGCATCGCCCTGGGGATGCTGTCGGAGGCCGAGGTCGACGGCAACCTGGCGCTCTTCCAGGAGGGGCGCGCCGACGATACGCTTTGGAACACGCTGGAAGGGAGGCGCCGCAAGCTCACCATCATGGAGGCCTTCTGCAAGGGGTGCGGCGCCTGCGTGCCGGCCTGCACCAACAACGCCCTGGCCATGGTGGAGGGGAAGGCGAAGGTGGACGACGAGACCTGCATCCTGTGCGGGTACTGCGGGGCGGCGTGCCCGGAATTCATGATTAGGGTGGTGTAGCTGGCAGCGGTGGCACTATGGGAATGATGGGAAGCATGGGAATGATGGGATTATGAAGAGCGGCATCATTTTTAACGTGCAACGCTACTCGCTGCACGACGGACCGGGCATCCGCACGACGGTGTTCCTCAAGGGGTGCCCGGCGCGCTGCTGGTGGTGCCATAACCCGGAAAGCCAAAGCTTTTCCCCTCAAACGGCCTGGTCCCAAAACCGCTGCATCTCCTGCGACGCTTGCCTGCTGGCCTGCCACGAGGGGCTGCAACCGCGCGAGGCCTGCCGGGCCTGCGGGGATTGCACCGAGGCCTGCCCCACCGGGGCTCGCGAACTGCTCGGCTCACAAACGACGGTCGACGAGGTGCTGCAAACCATCCTCAAGGACCGCATGTTCTTCGAGGATTCACGAGGCGGGGTCACCTTCTCGGGGGGGGAACCGCTCTGCCAGCCTGCCTTCCTGAAATCCCTCCTCAGCGCCTGCCGCGGCCACGACATCCATACCGCCGTCGATACGGCGGCGCTCTGCCCGCCCGAGACGCTCATCGACATCGCCCCGCTGGTGGACCTCTTCCTCTTCGACCTCAAGTGCGCCGACGACGCGCTGCACTTGAAGGGAACTGGCCTCGGCAACGGCCGCATCCTCGACAACCTGGCTCAACTGGGACGGGTGCACCACAACATCTGGATCCGGATCCCGGTGATCCCGGGCTTCAACGACTCTCTCCGGGAAATGGAGGCGCTGGCCGACCACGCGGCACGGGCCGCCGGGGTGCGCCAGGTCTGGCTGCTCCCCTACCACGGCAGCTGGGCCGCGAAACCCGCCCGCCTGGGACAGGAGCCGTCCGCCGAGGCTGCGGCGACGCACACGCCCGCACCGGATACCATGGCAGATTTCGCCCGGCTCTTCAAAACCCGGGGATTGGACACGCAGATAGGAGGGGGAACCTAGATGACCGGAAGAACGAAACGCCTGCGCCAGGAAAGCCTTGCCGCCGAGCCCGCCATTTCCGCGGAACGCGCGCTGCTGCTCACGGAGTTTTACCGTGACAACGAGGGACGCTGGTCCGTGCCGGTCATGCGCGCCAAGTCCTTCCTCTACCTCTGCGAGAAGAAGACCATCTGCATCGGGGAGGGCGAACTCGTGGTCGGGGAGAGGGGACCGGCCCCGAAGCTGGTGTCGACCTATCCGGAACTGACCTGCCACTCCGTCGAGGACCTGCGCATCCTCAACTCGCGCGAGCTGACCTCCTACCGGGTCGACGACGCCTGCCTGAAGGCCTACCAGGAGACGGTGATCCCGTACTGGGGCACCCGCAGCCTGCGCGACAAGATCTTCGACGCGCTCCCCGAGGAATGGCACCAGGCCTACCGCTACGGCATCTTCACCGAGTTCATGGAACAGCGCGCCCCGGGGCACACCGTGCTGGACGACAAGATCTACCGCAAGGGGCTGCTCGACTTCAAAAAGGAGATCGCGCAGGCGATCGAGGCGCTCGACTTCGCCACGGACGCCGATGCCTGGGCCCGCCGGGAACAGCTGGTCGCCATGGACATCTCCTGCGACGCCGTCATCCTCTTCGCGGAACGCCACGCCAAGCTCGCCGAGAGCATGGCGGCCGCCTGCACCGATCCCGCCCGCAAGCAGGAGCTTTTGAAGATCGCCGCCAACTGCCGCTGGGTCCCGGCGCACGCCCCGAGCGATTTCTGGGAGGCGCTGCAGTCCTACTGGTTCTGCCACCTGGCCGTCATTACCGAACTGAATGGCTGGGACGCCTTCAGCCCGGGACATCTGGACCAGCACCTGCTCCCGTTCTACCAGGCCGAGCTCGGCACGGGGACGCTGACCAGGGAGGGCGCCCGGGAGCTCTTGGAGTGCTTCTTCGTCAAGTTCAACAACCACCCCTCGCCACCGAAGGTCGGGGTCACGGCGGCGGAGAGCGGCACCTACACCGACTTCGCCAACATCAACCTGGGGGGACTCCTCCCGGACGGTTCGGACGGCTCAAACGAGGTGTCGCACCTGCTGCTCGAGGTGATCGACGAGATGCACCTGCTGCAGCCTTCCAGTAACGTGCAGCTGTCGCGCAAGTCACCGGACGCCTTCCTGAAGCACACCCTGCAGGTGGTGCGCAGCGGCTATGGCTTTCCCTCCATCTTCAACGCCGACGCGGTGGTCGAGGAACAGCTGCGCCAGGGGAAAAGCCTGGTGGACGCCCGCGCCGGCGGCTGCAGCGGCTGCGTCGAGGTGGGCGCCTTCGGCAAGGAGGCCTACATCCTGACCGGTTACTTCAACCTGGTGAAGATGCTGGAGCTCGCCCTGCACGACGGCGTCGACCCGCTGACCGGGGTGCAACTGGGGCCGAAGACCGGCAGCGCCGAGAGCTTCAAAAGCTTCGGTGAGCTCTTCGAGGCCTTCCGCGCCCAGCTCTCCCACTTCCTGGACATAAAGATCCGCGGCAACCGGCTCATCGAGATGATCTACGCCTCGCAGATGCCGGCTCCCTTCCTGTCGGTCCTGACCGACGACTGCATCAGCCGGGGCGTCGATTACAACGCCGGGGGCGCCCGCTACAACAACAGCTTCATCCAGGGGGTGGGGATCGGCAGCATCACCGACGCGCTCTCCGCCATCAAGGACCACGTTTTCGAGCGCGAAACCCTCTCCCTGCCGGAACTGGTGGCGAAACTGGACGCGGATTTCGCGGGCGACGAGCCGCTCCGGCAGCGCCTTTGGAACAAGACCCGCAAGTACGGCAACGACGACGATTACGCCGACGACCTGATGCGACTGGTCTTCGACGCCTTCTTCCACGAGGTGGACGGCAGGCCCAACACCAAGAACGGCGTGTACCGGATCGAGATGCTCCCCACGACGTGCCACGTCTACTTCGGTTCCGTCACCGGTGCCACCCCGGACGGGCGCCGGCGCGGCACCCCGCTCTCCGAGGGGATCTCACCCGTGCAGGGGGCGGACCGCCGCGGCCCGACCGCCGTGATCCGCTCCGCCGGGAAGATGGACCATATCAGAAGCGGCGGCACCCTGTTGAACATGAAGTTCTCCCCGACGCTCCTCTCCGACGCGAGCGGCCTGGACGGCGTGGCCAGCCTGGTGCGGAGCTACTTCCGGATGGACGGGCACCACGTCCAGTTCAACGTGGTCAACGTGGAAACCCTGAAAAGGGCGCAGGCGAACCCCTCGGAATACCGCGACCTCATCGTGCGCGTCGCCGGGTACAGCGATTACTTCTGCGACCTGTCGGCCGACCTGCAAAACGAGATCATCACCCGGACCGAGCACAGCTCGTTCTAGAAGCCCACGGGAGGAAGCCATGGCCGTAGCACCGGGACGTTACCGTCACTACAAAGGGAAGTTCTACGAGGTGATCGGCACGGCCAGGCACAGCGAGACCGACGAGCTCATGGTCGTGTACCGTCCCCTCTACGGCGAGGGGGGGCTGTGGGTGCGTCCCGAGGCGATGTTCCTGGAGACGGTGCTGGTCGATGGGGAGCCGGTTCTCCGGTTCACCCCTTGTCCCGCTGATTGAAGATGGGGAAGCCGCCGGTTTTGGCTGTGATGGCGGCTTCCCCCACCCGACCCACTCCCGCACGTGGAGTGGCGCTGTAAGCACCCCGCACTTAATCGCAAGCAGGACTGTTGAACCCTCCTGTTTTGTCCCCCACGGGGACAGTCATAGACCTTTCCCTGTCTTCCCACCACTGGCACAGGTTGTCCCTTTTGTGAGTATATGCAAATGCAACGCTTTAGTGTTTTTTTGCCAAGTTGATTCTAATTGACTTATTATAGTGAAAAGTGTAATTGGAAATTACCTATTATAAACCTCAAGTTCTCAGAGACTGTGCCGACCAGTCCAATATGACGTTTGAGGCTCAGCATTCTTCCTGGAGGGCCTGTTTGGGTGAGACGGTAGCCCATATACTTAGTTTTCTCACCGAATTTTTCGGCGAAGACTTCCAGTCGTATTCCCAGTCCCTTGCCGAGAAACGCATCGCGGAACGGGTGAAGCAGCTGCGACTATCCGGGGTGGAGGAGTATCGCCAGCTCCTGCGGCGCGACCCCGGCGAGCCGGCGTACCTGTCCCGCATGCTGCGCATCAGGTTCAGCAGCTTCTTCCGGGATACGCTGCAGTTCGAGCTGTTAAGGTCGCAGATCATGGCCAGCCTGCTACCGGCCTCACCGGGCGGGTTCCTGCGGGCGTGGTCCGCGGCCTGCGCCGGCGGAGAGGAAGCCTGCTCGCTGGGCATCATCATCGACGAGACCCTGCAACTTATGGACGTGCGCCCCAAGGTGCAGATCTTCGCCACCGACGTTGCCGAGGACGCACTGGAGGAGGGGCGCGCCGGGTACTACACAGCGGGAACCCTGGGCGGCGTCACCCTGCGGCAACTGAACACCTACTTCACGCCCGACGGCAACGGCTACCGGATCTCGCCCGAGATCCTGTCCATGATCAGCTACTGCCGCCACGACCTGCTCGACCCCCATACCTTCGCCCCGCCCGAATCGCTCTTTGGCGGCTTCGACCTCATCTCCTGCCGCAACTTTCTCATGTACCTCGACCCGCAGGCGTACCTGAGGGTGTTCGACAACCTCTTCCGCGCCCTCAATCCGGGCGGGGTGCTGCTCCTGGGCAAGGCGGAAGCGGTCCCCGAGCGCTACCACCAGCACCTGGTGCGGATCTTCGAATGCGGCAACCTGTACCGCAAACAGCAGGCCGGGAGGAACTGATGCGCACCCTGGTGAGATGCCTGGCGGCAACCCTTCTGTTCCTCACGTTCCTGTGCGGCTGTTCCGGCAAGAAGAGTGACGAGGCCCGGACCGTGCAGAAAACGGCGCAGAGGTACGCCGGCTATGCCTTCGGCGGCGACCAGGTCATCGACCTTGGGTCGCAGCCCTTGACCCTCCCCGAGGGGGCCGTGGCGGAACTGATCTCCCGCGACGCCGTCCTCGCCTCCCAACTGGCCGCCGACGGTTTTTCGGTGCGGGTGCACCCCTTCTTCAAGGGTAAGGACATCTCGGAGTACCTCACCTCGGGGCAACTCCAGGGTGGCATTTTCGCCGACATGCCCGCCCTGACCGCCGCGGCCACCGGCAACTATGTCAGTGTCGCGCTCCTGAAGCAGGGTGCGGCAAGCATCGTTTCGAGAAAGGCGATGTTAGCGCGCGGCCTCAAGGGCAAGCGGGTGGCGACCGGCCTCGGTTCGGCCGCCCACTTCACCCTTTTGACCGCGCTGCAAAACGAGGGGCTGACTGAAAAAGACATCGAGCTGGTTCCGATGGAGGTAAGCGAGATGTCCCAGGCGCTGGCGGAGGGGAAAATCGACGCCTTCAGCGCCTGGGAGCCCACGCCGACCCTGGCCTTCGCGGCCCACCCTGAATTCCACCTGGTGCACAAAGGGGTCAGCTACGGCTTTCTCTGCCTGCGCCGGGACTTCGTGCGCAGCCACCCGGCCCAGGCCCGCGAAATCGCCGGCGCCGTCGCCCGTGCCTGCGCGTGGATGCGCGCGCCCAAAGAGCTGGAAAGGACCACCGGCTGGACCGCGGCATCGGCCGGCAGGCTGCAGGGGGCGCCCTACCAGGTCACCGGGCGGGCGATGACCACCATCATCCGCAACGACCTTCTCAACGTCCCCGGGGCGCCGCGCATCCCCGCCGCGCTGCTGAGCGAGGACGGTCTCCTCTACAACAAATTCACCTTCCTGAAGCGGATTGGCATGATTCCGGAGACGACACCCTGGGCCACGGTGCGCGACTCTTTTGACATTGAAATGATGCGGCAGGTCGTGGCCGAGGGCGACAGGCTCGCCCTGCAACGATTCGACTACCGCGATTCTGAACGACCGGATGGTGCTCAATGAAAAGGATGCTCTTGCCGACGCTGAAAGGGCGTCTGGCTTTCTGGTTCACCACGATCTGCCTGGTTCCCCTGGCGGTGCTCACTACCGGCATCTACTGGCAGCGGGTCCAACTCGCCACCGCGCTGATGCTGGACAAGCTCTCCGCGGTCACGGCGCTGCGCCAGGACCAGATCAACTCCACGCTGGACAACCTGATCAGCGATGTCTCGACGCTCGGGTCGGGGAAATCGGTGCTGCTCGCGGCGCGGACGCTTGCGGCGAACCCCTCCACCTGGTCCGGTCCCGTGGCGTTGGACAGCCTGCAACTGCTGCGCGGCTACCGCGACGAGTACGAACCGGTCGCCGACGTTTCCATCGTCGCCGAGAACGGCATCATCCTGCTCAGCACCGACCAGGGGAGGAGGGGGAGCCGCATCGCCAGGCCCGAGATGGTCGCCACCGCCCTGAACGACTCCGCCCCCGTGATCGGCGACGCTTACCTCCTGGGGACCGAGGTGAACGCCAGCCTGGACATCGCCGCACCGGTCAAGCGGGTCGGCGCCGGGGGCATGAAGGCGGCGGTGGTGGTGCGCTACAACCTGCGCAAACTCCTCCTCGGCATGCTGGAAAACAGTACCGGGATGGGCAAGACCGGCGAGGTGGTGCTGGTCGACCGCAACGTGCGCCCCCTGATCGAACTGCGTGGCGTTCCCAACGCGGTGCTCAAGGTGAAGCTGACCGGGAAGCCGGCGCTATTGGCGGCCGGCGGCCAAAGCGGCATCGCCCAGACCACCGACTACCGCGGCGTCAGCGTGCTCTCCGCCTACTCCCACATTCCGCGCACCGGGTGGGGCCTCGTCTGCAAACAGGACGCGGGCGAGGTGTTCGCGCCGATCAGGCAGGCTCTCTTCTTCACCTACGGCATGGCCGCGCTCATCTCCATCCTGGCCTGGTTCTTCGCCCTCAAGCTGGCCCGAGGCATCAGCGCCCCGCTGGTGAAACTCTCCGAGGCAGCCACGGAACTCGGCGCCGGCCACTACGAGGCGCGCATCGAGCCGGAGGGGACCAAGGAGCAGATCTCGCTGGCGGGCTCCTTCAACACCATGGCGGAGACGCTGCAGATGAAGATGGCAGCGCAGCAGGGGCTGGCCCGGCTCTCCGAACACCTGGTCGACGTGGTCAGCCTGGAGAATTTCTTCAAGAAACTGCTCCCCGTCTTCGTCGAGGTGACCGGCGCCAGGATGGCGACGGCCTTCGTGCAGGAGGGGGACGGCGACCACTTCGCCCCGGTGCACGCCATCGGCGCCGACTCTGCCCGGATGCGCCGCTACAGCCGCTCCCAGCTCGAGGGGGAACTGGGCATCCTGCTCACCTCGCGCACGATCTCGCGTTTCGCGCCCGCCCCGGGCGGCGCGGGTCTCCGCTTCGTGACCCCCTTCGGCGAGGTCGTGCCCGCGGAACTGGTCACCGTGCCGGTCGAGGCGGACGGGGAGCTGCGCGCCTTCGTGTCCCTGGCCTGCGAGCACCCCTTCCCGCCCTGGGTGCACGACACCCTGGAGATGGTCCGGGTGCCGCTGGGATCAGCGTTCTCCCGCGTGGTCGCGGCCGAGGACGTGCGCCGGCTCGCCTCGGAACTCGCGGTGAAGAACGCGGAGCTGGTGCAGCAGTCCGAGGAGCTGGTGCAGCAATCCACCGAGCTCGCGCAGCAGTCCGACGAGCTCGCGCGCCGCAACCGGGTCCTGGACCAGCAAAAGCAGCTCCTCGAGGAGGCGACGCGCCTTAAGAGCGAGTTCCTCTCCAACATGAGCCACGAGCTGCGCACCCCGCTCAACTCGGTGCTGGCGCTGTCCCGCGTACTGGGGGTGCAGGCGGCCCAGCGCCTCAGCGAGGAGGAGCGCGGCTACCTCGGCATCATCGAGAAAAACGGCAAGCACCTGCTCTCCCTGATCAACGACATCCTCGACCTGGCCAAGATCGAGTCCGGGCACCAGGACCTCTTCATGGAGTCGGTCGACCCGGCCAAGGTGGCGGGGGAGGTGGTGGACAGCCTCGCGGTGCTGGCCCGGGAGAAGGGAATCGCCCTCTCGCTCTTTGCGGACGGGCCCCTCCCCCAGATGCGTATCGACGTCAAGAAGCTGCGCCAGATGCTGCAGAACCTGGTGGGGAACGCGGTCAAATTCACCGCCAAGGGCTCGGTGACGGTGGGGCTGTCGGCGCGGGCGGGAGAGATCTTCTTCGAGGTGAAGGACACCGGCATCGGCATCGCGCCCCAGTACCTGGAGAGCATCTTCCAGGAGTTCCGCCAGGCCGACGGCTCCACCTCGCGCTCCTACGAGGGAACCGGCCTCGGCCTCGCCATCGTGAAGAAGAGCGCCCTGCTCCTGGGGGGGGACGTCGCGGTCGCCAGCGAGCCGGGGCGGGGCTCGGTCTTCACCCTGCGTCTCCCGGTCGACCGCGCCGGGGGGGACGGGGTGGTACGCGCCGTCTCCGCCGCGACCGCGCCGGAGCGGGGATGGCCGCCGCCGCAGGCGCCGGGAAGATCGGTGCTGGTGGTGGACGACGACCCGGAGGCGGTCTCCCTCATCACCACCCACCTGGGGCAGGCCGGTTACGGCACCCTGAGCGCCCTGAACGGCCCCGACGCCCTGAGACTCGCGCGCGCCAACCGTCCCTTCGCCATCACCCTCGACATCATGATGCCGGAGATGGATGGGTGGGAGGTCATGAGGGAACTCAAGGAACATCCCGACACTGCCGATATACCGGTTATGATCATCTCCCTCTCCGAGGACCGCGCCACCGGCATCGCCCTGGGAGCGATCGGGGTGATCAGCAAGCCGGTCGGCAAGGAGGAGCTCATGGAGGCCTTCGCCCGGCTGACCGGGGCGGGGTGCCGGCTGGTGCTGGTGGTGGACGACAACGAGTACGACCGCTGCTTCCTGGCGTCGTTGTTCAAGGAGAAGGGGCTCGACGTGCTCCTGGCCGAGAGCGGTCCGCAGGCGCTCGAGCTGGCCGTTGCCGACCATCCCGACCTGATCACCCTGGACCTCCTCATGCCCGGCATGGACGGCGCCGCCGTCTTGGACCGGCTCAGGGCCAACGCGTCCACCGCCGATATCCCGGTGGTGGTGATCACCTCGAAGGAACTCTCCCACGTCGAGCTGCAGCGTCTCTCCAGCGGGGTGAGCGCGATCATTTCCAAGAGCGGCCTCGATCGCCAGACGGTGCTCGACGAACTGGTCAGGAGCCTTGGGCGCCTGGGATGGCGGCTGCCCCAGCGCAATGAGAGCCACGGGGCGAGGATCCTGATCGTCGAGGACAGCGAGGCCGCGACGGTACAGCTTCGCTTCGCACTGGAGTCCGCGGGGTATCGTGTCGACGCCGTTTCCGGCGGCAGGTACGCGCTCACCTATCTGAAGTCCCACGTCCCCGACGGGATCGTGCTCGACCTGATGATGCCCGAGGTGGACGGCTTCCAGGTGCTGGAGGCGGTTCGTACCAGCAGCCTCACCGCCGAGGTGCCGGTGATGGTGATGACGGCGAAGACGCTCTCCCCCGGAGAGTACGACCGGCTCAGGGAACTGAAGGTGCACCAGCTGGTGCAGAAGGGGGATGTCGAGCTCCAGGTGCTCCTGCAGCGGGTTTACGAGATGCTTGGGAGCGTGGACCTGTTCCGCCCCGGAAAGGGGGTGGCTTCCCTCCCGGGGAGCGTGCCGGCGCCAAAGCCCCCCACGTGGGCAGGGGACGGTTCGCTGCTCGTGGTCGAGGATAACCCCGACAATCTGGTCACGCTGAAGGCGGCGCTGGGAGGGAAGTACCGCATCGTCGAGGCCTGCGACGGGGCGGCCGGCCTCGAAGCCGCCAGGAACGGCTCCCCGTCCCTGGTCCTTTTGGACATGCACCTGCCGGTACTGGACGGTTTCGCCGTCCTGGCAAGGCTCAAGGAGGATCCGGCCACGGCGGCCATCCCGGTGGTGGCGCTGACGGCGAGCGCCATGGCTGGAGACCGCGAAAAGGTGCTGGCTGCGGGGTGCGCGGCCTACCTTTCCAAGCCCTACCAGCCCGAGGAATTGCAGGAACTGGTGGCGACCTTCGTCGCTCCCGGGGGGGCGAACCCGCTGTAGAATGCGCTGTTGTGGATATCCCGAAAGGATCAAGTGAGCATGAAGCTTCTCGCCATCGACGACAACCAGGACAACCTTCTCACCCTGAGCGCGCTGCTGAAGGCCTTCCTGCCCGAGGCGCAGCTGATCACGTCGCAGTCGGCGCAGGACGGCATTCGCCGGGCCGGCATGGAGGCGCCGGACGCGATCCTGCTCGACATCCAGATGCCGGGCATGGACGGCTTCGAGGCCGCGCGGCGCCTGAAGGGATCCGCTGCCACCCAGCACATTCCGATCATCCTGGTCACCGCCCACAGAAGCGACTCCGCCTGCCGGGTCCAGGGTCTCGAGTGCGGCGCCGACGCCTTCCTCTCAAAGCCCTTCGACGAGGCGGAACTGGTGGCCCAGATCAGGGCGATGGTCAGGATCAAGCGCTCAGAGGACGCCCTGCGCCAGGAGCGCGACTCACTCGAGGCGCTGGTGCAAAGACGAACCGCGCAGCTTTCGCAGGCGAACGTCGAACTCAAGGAGAACCTGGAGCGGCTGGCGCAGAGCGAGGCACGTTATTCGCGCGCCGTGCGCGGCACCAGCGACGGGCTTTGGGACTGGGACCTGGTCAGCAACGACTACTACTACTCCCCGCGCTGGAAGGAACTGCTCGGGTACGCGGACGACGAGCTGGAAAACCGCCCGGAGACCTTCTTCACCCGGCTGCACCCCGACGACCTTGCCCCGGCCCAGGACTCCCTGTGCGCGCACTTCCTGGGGCAGTCGCCCTTCGACCTGGAACTGAGGCTGAGGACCCGGGGGGGGGAGTACCTCAGGGTACGCTGTCGCGGGCAGGCGGAGTGGGACGACGCCGGGGATCCGCTGCGGATGTCGGGGGTGATAACCGACGTGACCGAGCGGCAGCTGATGGAGGAGCAGCTGCGCCAGGCCCAGAAGATGGAGGCGATTGGCCAGCTGGCCGGCGGGGTCGCCCACGATTTCAACAACGTCCTCACCGTCATCGCCGGCTACGCCAATATCCTCAAGATGGACCTCCCCGCCGACAGCGCCAACTACGGCCTGGCCGACCAGATCGCGGCGGCGGCCGAGCGCGCCGCGCAATTGACCCGCGGGCTGCTCGCCTTCAGCCGCAAGCAGGCCATCGCGCCACAACGCTGCGACCTGGGCGAGATCGTGCTCCGGGTCGAACAGTTCCTGGGGCGCGTGATCGGGGAGGACATACAGCTGAGGACGGAGATCCTGCCCGAGCCGCTGCCCGTGCAGGTCGATCTCGCCCAGATCGAGCAGGTGCTGATCAACCTGGCGGCGAACGCGCGCGACGCCATGCCCGGCGGCGGGGTCTTCACCATAGCCACCGGGCTGCGCGACGGCAACGGTCGCGGCTACGGCGACCCGGCCGGACCGCACGCGGTCATCATCGTGGCCGACAGCGGCGAGGGGATGGACGACGAAACCAGCCGGAGGATCTTCGAGCCCTTCTTCACGACCAAGGAGGTTGGGAAGGGGACCGGCCTGGGCATGGCCATCGTGTACGGCATCGTGCAGCAGCACAAGGGGAACATCAAGGTCAGCAGCAAGCCGGGCGAGGGGACCGTGTTCACCATCGAGATCCCCCTGGTGGAGGGTGGGGCGGCGCTGCAATCGGTGCTCGCCCCGCAGCCTTCGCCCCGCAACGGCACCGAGACCATCCTGGTCGCCGAGGACGATCCCAACGTGCGCAGCCTGGTGGACATGGTGCTGACCAGGCACGGCTACCAGGTGATTCTGGCGCAGGACGGCGAGGAGGTCATCCACCGCTTCGCGGCGCAGCAGGAGGGGATCGAACTGGTGCTGATGGATATCATCATGCCTAGGAAGAACGGCATCGAGGCCTACGCGGAAATCAAGAAGATCCAACCTGAGGCGAAGGTCCTGTTCACCTCGGGGTACACCGCCGACTTCATCCAGAGCCGCGGCATGGAAGAGGGGGTCGAGCTGATCATGAAGCCGGTGCAGCCGATGGAACTGCTGCGCAGGGTGAGGGAGGTGCTGGAGCGTTAAATGCCCCACCGCGATAAGCGTTGCTGACATTAGAATAATCTATTCTTATTTATTTTCGCATGAATTGTGCGGAAATATGGCCGGGTGATCTGCTGTAGTTTGCCCGGCTAACAGTGTGACATTGAGTTGTTTTTGCTAAATCCATCCTCACGACCGGGGGTGGATTTTTTGTTTTGTATGCGAATAATGCGATTTTTGAGTGGAACGGATGATGCTCTCATTGGGGTTAACTGCTCATTGGATGGGTGAAACTCCCAATTGCAAAGGCAGCGGCGAGACAGGTAAAGCACTGATATCTATGCAATTTAGTGTTACAAAAATCTGCCGGGCCCTGGCGTCGACGACTTCATACCGTTTTGAAAGCTGAGTGGTTTACCCCAATGGGTGGGATAAATCCCTCAGCATCACCCAAAAGGAGGTAGTACAAAGATGAGAAAACTATTCGCTGCACTCACCTGTATCGCATTGGTTTTGGTGATGGCCGTACCGGCGGCTTTCGCCGGTAAACCGGCTGACACGACGCCGCCGGTTACAACAGCGTCGCCCCTGGGCGGGACCTACAGCGGTTCCGTTGCCGTCACGCTGACCCGCAACGAGGCTGGCACCACCTACTACACCACCAACGGCACCACCCCGACCACCGCTTCACCCATCTACAGTGCACCGCTGAACTTCACCGCTACCACGACCTTGAAGTATTTCTCCAAGGACACCGCCGGCAACACCGAGACCGTGAAGACCCAGGTCTACACCATCACCGTTGCCACCACCACCCACGCTACCCTGACCTGGAGCGGCTACAGCATGTGCAGCTCCTGTCACTCCAGCCAGGCGCAGGCCATGTACCAGAGCGTACACTATCAGTGGAAAGGCTCCGCGGCCGAGATGACCACCGGCCCGGCCACCCAGGGCAAGATGGACGCCGTTGACGGTTCCTCCGCGCTGAACGCCTACTGCATCAACATCCAGGGCAACTGGGGCCCCTGCGGCGCCTGCCACGCCGGTACCGGCGCCAAGCCGGTGGCGACCAGCAACCCGACCACTGCCCAACTCGCTTCCATCGACTGCCTCATGTGCCACGCCGATGCCACCAACGCTCCCTACAGCCGCGTGCGTAACGCCACCACCGGCCTCTTCGAGCCGGCTGCCGGCCTCGACATGAACCTCGTAGTGCAGAAGGCCGGCAAGCCGACCCGCAAAAACTGCCTCGGTTGCCACGCCAAGGCGGGCGGCGGCGACGCCGTGAAGCGCGGCGACATTGCCCTTGCCTCCGGCACCACCTCCGATGTGCTGTACGACACCCACATGGCTATGGGCAACGGCGGCAACATCCAGTGCCAGGGCTGCCACACCTACACCAGCCACCGTGTCGCCGGCCGTGGCACCGACCTGCGCCCCGAGGACAGCACCGTGGAAATGTCCTGCGCCACCAGCCTTTGCCACTCGACCAAAACCAGCCTGACCACCAGCCACACCACCTATGACACCAGCCACCATGTCGGTCGTGTAGCCTGCCAGGCCTGCCACCTCCCCAAATATGCCAAAAACGCCAACGACACCGCCAACACCGAGGCCACCGAGACCAACCGCAACTGGCAGGTGGCGGAGTGGAACGCAACGCTCAGCCGCTACGAGCCGATGCCGACCAAGGCCAACGACCTGCTGCCCAAGTACGCCTTCTGGAACGGCACCAGCTGGGGCAACAACGCCTTCAACGCTGCCGTCCTCGACACCGCGACCAGCGCATACAAGATCTCCCGTCCGAACGGCGCTATCAACGACCCCGTCGGCACCAAGCTGTTCCCCTTCAAGTACAAGACCGCCAACCAGGCCCTGGCCAATGGCAAGATCGTGCCCATTTCCACCGCCACCTTCTTCGCCACCGGCAACTACGATCAGGCTGTGAAAGACGGCTTGGTCTACATTGGCCTGCCGAGCACCACCCCTTACACCACCGTCACCACCGACGAACTGCAGCTCTTGAACCACCAGATTCCGCCTGCGACCGGCAACGTCCTTGCCTGCGCTGATTGCCACGGCACGACCACCCGCGTCAACCTTCCGGCCCTCGGCTACGCCCTCAAGGCTGCCGAAACCACGGTCTGCGTGCAGTGCCATGCGCTGAGAAGCAACAAAGGGTGGTCCTCCATCCATAGCGGCCACGTAGGCTCCAGGATGATCGACTGCTCCATGTGCCACAACTTCTCCCGCGCCACCGAGCGTAACCTGAAAATAGGCGTCATGTAGCATCCTTGCAGTATTTCCGGGGCGGCCGAAAGGCCGCCCCTTCCCATGGCTTCCCTTTTTACCTGTTCATTTGCGGCGGCACTCGACTCCGCCTTCCAGCAGTGCCCGGAGAGGGGGCTGCGATCCCAGTTTTTCCATAAGGGGGCTCACGATGCATCACTTCGTTACACGTCTGTTGTCGTACCTGCTGTTGGCAAGCCTCTGCATCGCTGTTTCCGGCCCGGCCAGGGCTGCGGGTCCGGATGGCTACTCGGTCGAAATAGCCGACGTGGGGAAGAGCGCCGATTTTGCGGCGACCCTGAAAGGGAAGGGGTACACCGCGGTGGTCCCGACCAAGAACATGTGGGTGACCGACCCGCAGAACAACTGCGCCGTTTGGATCGGCAAGAACGTGCCGCTCGAGATGCTGCGCGCGGTGCTCCCCGAGGCGATGCGGTTCAACCCCTACCTGAAGTTCTTCTACATCGTCGGGGACCGGGGTGAAAAACCGCCGCAGGCGGTCGACAGCACCATTCACGTCGGAGGGAGTATCGAGGCTGCCCTGGTGAAGAAGTTGAACATCATCGATCAGCAGGAGATGCTCTCAGCATTGGGGAAGGCGACCACCCTGGAGGATCTGCACCGCTACCTGCACGAGAAAAACAAGCCCAAACCGGAAGAGAAGCCGGCCTCGTAGCGAGGCCCGGGACAGGCGAATGAAAAACGGCCGCATCCTTTTCAGGACCGGCCGTCTTTGTTGTTACCCCTCTTGCCTACGCCCAGTTACATGAAGTCCTTGGCGTTGATTACGAGGCCGCTGCGGGTCCCGTGAATGCTGGCCCAGTAGGCCTGGGCCACCTGCTGCGCAGGCATCCCCCCGGAGCTGTCCATCCCCAGCGCCTCCAGGGTCTCCTTCACCCACGGGGGGCTCACCGCGTTGATCCTGATGCCGCGCGGCAGCTCGAGCGCCGCGGCCCGCACGAAACCTTCCAACCCTGCGTTGACCATGCTGATCGAGGTGCTCCCGGGCATGGGCTGGTGGCTCAACACCCCGCTGGTGAGGGTGAAGGAGCCGTTGTCGTTGATGTAATTCATCCCGATGCGAACCAGGTTCACCTGCCCCATCAGTTTCCCCGAGAGGCCGGTCTGGAAGTCTTCGTCGGATAGTTCCTGCAGGGGACCGAAGCGGGCGACCCCGGCCGCGCAAGCCAGGGCGTCGAACGGCCCCACCTCCCGGAACATGTTCTCTATGGAATCCTTCCTGGACATGTCGACCAGATGATCGCCGCTTTTGGATGCGACCTTGATCACTTCGTGTTCGGTCGCCAGAAGCTTCGCCACCGCCTTGCCGATGGTCCCCGTCGCTCCCACCACTATGATCCTCATAAGCCTGTCCTCCCGTATTGGCGCTATGGCGTCCCCGGACTCGACGGGCGAAGCCCCTCTAGAGGCCGAGGTACAGCGTGAAGTATATCTGATCTTCTCCGCCTTTGTTGAAGCCGTGGGCGAATCCGAGCGCCGGGGTCACCTTGGCCCAGTATCCCAGGGTAAGGTCGGCGCGCAGCTCCACCCCGGCGCCCACCCGGGTCTCGTCGGCGTGAAATGATCTCCGGTCGTCCCAGACCTGGCCGGCGTCGGCAAAGAGGGCGCAGTGGAGTTTCTCCGCGAAGGCCGGGACGGTGCCGACCCCGTGCAGCGGGTACATGATGGGAGCGCGGTACTCGACGGTGCCGGTGGCGACGTATTTCCCCGCCATGGAGCGCAAGGGGTAGCCGCGCAGCGGGAACTTGTTCAGGTCGGAAGGGGGACCTCCCAACTGGAACGCCTGCTGGCCGTACTGGAGGTCGCCATCTGCGAAGGCGCCGGCCAGGCGCAGGTAGATCACCTGGTGCCGGGGCGACTTGATCGGAAGGCGCAGGTACTCCTGGTAGGTGGCGCTGTACTCGGAGAGGTTGATGTCGCTGCCGAGGTCGCGCGAGTAGTGGCGATACAGCAGCGAGACGCGCCTTCCTTCCTCGGAACTGACCGAGTAGGGGTACTTGAGCACGTTGTCGAAATCGATGCCGGCGAAGACGTTGTCCCGGCGCCCCTGGAAAACGGGGACGCCGTAGAGGGTGCCGTTGGGCTGGAGGGTGCTGAGCGCCTTCTGGTCCACGATTTCGTAACCGGCCAGCAGGCGGTAGTGGGACTCGAGCCGGTTGATCGGGATGGAGGCCTCAAGCGAGACGCCCTGGTTCAGCTCCCAGTAGTCGTTGCCGTTTTGGTACAGGTCCGCGTACAGGAAAGGCTCGGCATGCGCCCGAAGGGTCAGGGTGGGGTAGAAGACGTCGTTGCTGTAGAGCAGGCTGTAGTACCCCCTCTTGCGCTCGCCGCTGTAGGCGGCGCTCACGGCGTAGCTGTGGTAGCCCAGGACGTCGGCCCCGGCGGTGAAGGCGCCTACCGCGACGCCGTCAGGGCCGTCGGCGTAGAGGCGGGGGAGCCAGAAGCGTGGGGCGAGGGTGGGGAGGGGGGTGTAGTCGACTGCTGAAGCCTGGGAGGACTGGGAAGGCTCAACAGGCGAAGGGGCAGCGGCGGCTGCGGCCGGTTTCGACGCGGCCGACTGCGAGGCGCTGTCCGACTGCGAGGCGCTGGCCAGCTGCGGGGCGGCGGCGGGAAGGGCGCGGGTCAGGGGGAGGGCGGGGCCACGCTGTTCACTCCACTGACTGCGGTCGATCCGGAGTTGGGCGATCTTGAAACCACGGGAGGTGTACTTGGCAACGAGCAGCCGGCTTCCGTCGGGAGCGGGCTCGGGCTGCAGCGCGCCGGTCAAAAGGTGGGTCACCTGGTAACTCTTCCGCTCGCGCAGATCGTAGGCGAAGACGTTGAACACGCCGGTCTCGTCGGAGACGTAATAGATGACGGAATTGTCGGCGGCCCAGGCGGGATAGGCAATGGTGTTCCCTGCGCTGAAAAGGGGACGGTCCGACTTGTCGACGAGATCGTACATCCTGAGGCTGCTGGTCCCGGCGTTGTCGGTGAGGACGTAGCAGATGGCACGACCATCGGGCGAGAAGCGCGGGCCCGAGACGCGTCCCTCGGGGTAGGCGGTCAGCGCCTGCGGCGCGACTTTGTCTCCCCGGGCATCGGCAGAGAGCAACACCAGGTTCTGGCTGCCGCGGTTGCTCGCAACGGCGGCGAAGAGCTTGCCGTCGGGCGAAACCTGGACCTCCCCAAGGCGCTGCCCGTCGGTGAGACGGGTGCTGCGGTTACTGGCGAGGTCGTAGACGTAGAGATCCTGGTACAGGTTGAAGCCCCGGTTCACCTCGGCCTGGGTGAAATAGACGCTCCTGCCGTCGGGCGACCAGCTCAGGCTGCCGTCGGACAGCTGGCGCCTAAACGCCGCCACTTTCTGGCCGGAGGCGTCGGTGACGACCACGGAGGTGTGGTCATGCGGGTCGCGCCGGGTGAAGGCGATACGGCTGCCGTCGGGCGAGAAGCGCGGCGATACCAGGTTCTCCCCGTCGTCGTAGATGGTGGTCAGCGGGGTGAAGGACTGCTTGGACAGGACGGCGATGCGTCGGGACTGCTCGCCCTTGAGCGACGCGATCATGTCCTGGTACACCTCGCGGTAGCTCTTCCCCTCGAAGTTGGTCTTGGCCGGCCTGGTGATGGTGTAGGGGAAGCGCCCGGCGTGGGCCAGGGCGAGCTTGCCGGCGACGTCGTCGCCGTAAGTTTCGGCGAGGTAGCGCTGCAGGCGGTAGCCGTAGATGTAGGGGAGGTGTCCGGAGGGCCAGTTGGGCATGTCCCCGTTGATCTGGTCCACCGTGGGAAGGTTCTCCTCGGCGACGGCGGTCCGGAAGATCATGTCGTAGTAACTGCTCTTGCCGCGCCCCTGGCCGGTGTACTTGGTCTCCGCCCAGGTCGCCATCCCTTCGTGCCACCAGCGCGGCAGGAAGGTGTTGGGAGGGGCGGTCGCCAGGAACAGCACGGCGGAGAGCGGGTCCATCCAGGGGAGCGGCTTGCCGAAGATGGAGCGGGTCACCTTGGAGTAGCCCCGCGCCGGGTCTGCGGAAACGATGTGCGCGTACTCGTGGGTGAACAGCATCTTGAGCCAATCGTCGTACTCCCCGAGCGTCGAGGAGAGGGTGGGGGGGACCACCTGGAGATAGATGGTGTTGTAGGGGACGGTGATGGCCAGGCCGTTGGTGAAGTCGCTGTCGTCGATCAGCACCACCTGGGTCTTTTCGGCCGGCTGCCACTGGAACTCCCGGGTCAGCTTGGCGTGGATCTCCTCGGCCATCCCGGCCGCCTTACGCGCCACCCCTTCGAGCCCCTGGTGGTAGTGGATGGCGAAGTGCTCGGTTCTAACGGTGGAGTACCGGAACGAGGTATCGAATTTCGCGGCATGAGAGACGGATACCAGGCATAGCAGCGCGACGACGGCAAGACAGAGCGATTTCATGCAGTTCCTTTGCAAAAAGCTGGTAGTTGCAGGGCGGCGGGGGCTACTCGAGCCCGACGAGTTCCCGCCCCTTGGGATATTCGATCACGAGCTCGTAAGAGACCCTCTTCTTCTCCGACGGTGCCAGCTCGACCTTCCACACGATGGTCCCGTCTTCCTTGGTCTCCGCCGGTTTGGGCGAGGCATCCTCGACGGCGACCTTGATCTCGGCGTTGCCCGGCAGCGGCTGCTGGTCCCTGAGGGACACGGTGACCGGGCGCTGTTTGAAGTTCTCAAGCTCCATGGTCACGTGGTAGGTGACGCCGCTGCCGCCCAGGATGCCGCCTTTCTTCTTGACCCGCGCCACCTCGCGTTTCACCTTCACCTGGTCGTCGCTTCCGAAGTAAAGGTCGAACTCTTCACCGGAAGCGACCGTCTTCAGGTTGCTTTTGCCGACAAAAGTGGCGTCGTTGAAGATGCTCGCCTCACCGGCCAAAAGCGGGTAGGGGGTGCGGTTGACCACGGTGGATTTCAGGTAGACCCGGGGGGAGAGCTTGGGCACGGTCACGTATTCGGCGGCGACGGGGACGGCCTGCGCGGCGATCACGCTGGTCGCGCGGGTGCCGTCTGCGGGGACGTCCACCGGCTGCGCCACCTGGAACTGGACCGAGGTCTGTCCCTGGGCGGCCTCCGCCGGCACGAAGCCCGCCGGTTCCATGCGGTCCTCCGCCGGGGCGCCGGCGAAGGTGCTCTCGCGCATGGGCGCCGGGGCAGGGGCCGCCGCGCCGAGTTCCATCTTGCCGCGCGCCAGGTACGGCATGGGACGCGGGGGTTCGTAAAACGAGATGTGCCACGGCGTCAGTTCGGGGGCGCCACCGCCGGCGGCGGGACTCGCGGTGGAGAGGGTCAGCTTCACCTGCGGCCAGTTCTCGCCGGTTTTCTGCCAGACCTGGGCGCGGTAGGTGAGGAGGGCATCCTTCCCGTCGGCGGCGAGCCGCACGTCGTAGGCGGGGACCCAGCTGGCCTGGGCGACCAGGTAGCTGAGGTCGAGATCGAACCTCATGTCGCGCTCCGCCTCGATGGCTACCTGGACCGAGCGCACCTCCGTCGTGGGCTCCGCCCGGTACTGCTCCAGTTCCTTCCTCAATGCCGCGATCTGCTCCAGGAGCGGCTTCTTCGCGGCCTCGGCGTCGTAGAGTTCCTCCTCGATCTTGCCGGTGTTGTCACCCACGAAACGGACCGCTTCGGAGAGTTCCGTCGCGGTGGGCTTGCCGGCGGAGAGTTCCCTGGAGATCCGCTCCCCCCAGCCGACCCGGATGGAGTCAACGAAGGCCCGCTGGGCGGCGAGCGCCTTGCGCCGGGCCTCGATCGCTTCCACCTTCCGGTTGAGCCTGGTGATCTCGTCCTCGAGTTCGCGCACCCGCTGGTCCTTGCTCCGGTCGAGGAAGACGTTCTTCACGGTGATCCCGACGATGCGCGCGGGTCCGGTTCCTCTCCCCTCGGCCCTGAGCGATTCCTGCGCCATGAGGCGGGGCAGGTTTTCCAGGGTGATGAGGTTGGTACCGGCCTTGAGCGCGACGCCGGCCTGGCGGGTCACCTGGGCGCTGTCGGAGAAGACGGTCACGGCAGTGATCCGGGAGGGTGCCGTCAGGGTGGCGTTCGGCGCCGCGAGGGCGAGGGACGAGCCAAGGAGCAGCAACAGGGAGAAGGGGAGCATCCTCATTTTCATAGGAACCTCGGGTGTTCTTTCAAGCATTGTTTAAGTCCCCCTTTGCGAAGGGGGATTTAGGGGGATTTGCTTTTGATTTTGGAGAGGCAAATCCCCCCTGTCCCCCCTTCGCAAAGGGGGGACGCAGGTTCACAGGCGGCGGTTGGCAGTCAACATCGCCTAGCTTCCCCTGCATTCTGTGAGGAGCAGTGTACAAGCAGGGGGCGGCAACGATCGTTGTTTAAGGTCATTTCTTCTTGGACGCGTAGCTGTAGTACTTCAGCTTGATGTTCTCCCACATCACCAGCCGCTCGCCCAGCAGGGTCATGACGCGGACCTCGCCGTCCTGCGAGATCACGAAGCCGAGACTGCCGGGGTTCTGGCAGCAGTAGCGCATCATGGAGCGGTGCCTGGTCCCGAAGTGGTTGTAGTTGACCGGGCGCAGCTTCGCCTCACTGCCGAAGCGGTCGGTGGCGACGAAGACCTGGTCCGGCTCCTGCCAGTTCTTGATCTCGACGCCGTAGCCGCGCACCACCAGGTTGGGGTCCATCACCACCAGTCCGTCCACCCGCGTCAGCAGGGCGATGAACCAGATCACGCCGTCGATCTCGTTCTTGTTGGCCCGCAACTCCTTCTCCAGGCGCCGCAACTGCTGAAACTGGTCCGTTGCGAGTTCTTTGGGCCGGGTTTCGCCGTGGCCGAGCAGGTGCCGCTCCAGGTAGTCCGACTTTATCTTGGTGACGGCATTGGACTGCAGCGAGGTGGGCAGGCGGTCGTAGTTGATGCCGTACTTTACGTTGAGGTCGTCCGGCGTGGTCCGCGGCGTGATCAGGATGGCGCCGCCGTTCTTGATTTTCTGGATCCGGAGCAGGATACGGCACAGCACCGAGATCCACTGTTGGGCGTGCAGCTCGTCGCCGGCACCGGGCGTCTGGTAGATGTCGTCGGGGATGTGGCTGCGCACCCCCGCCAGGAACCGGTGGATCCCCGGCGTCAGCAGCTCGCGCACCGGCCCCTCGCGGAACACGTCGAGCGAATGGCGGATCACCTCGTTTACCCTCAGTTCCGCCACTTTCTCGTAGCGCATGTAGACCGCGATGATGCCGATCCCCTCGACGCTGGCCTGGAACACCCCCGGTCGTTCCACCTCGACCTCGGCGGAGCGGTTCAGGAACTTGTGGAAGCGGTTTTGCTGGTCGACGAGCCCCCAGATGTAGAGCTGGTCCAGTTGGTCGGGCCAGATCACGAACGAGGAGGTGCGCAGGTCGGTGGACTTGGCGATCTTGACCACGTTGGAGACGGTGAAGGGGATCGGGTCGGCGAAGGGGATGTAGCTCCAGCGGTCGCGCGCCGGGTTGCGCGGAGGCTTCGGGTCGGGCTGGCTCGGATCGAGAAAGACCATGTGGAACAGTACCGGCTCCGACTCCTCGGTGCGGAGGCTGGAGTAGTACATGGTCTCCATCAGCTCGGTGATGACCTGGTCATCCGGTACCGCGGCCTTGCGCTTGCGCAGTTCGGTGCAGACGAATTCGGCCAGGTGGCGCGGGGTCTTGTTCTTGATGGACATGGCCGGCGGGTGCCCTCGTGGTTGGTATCGTTACGGCGTCGGGTACTGGGCGAGTTCCAGCAGTATCCCTTCAGGCCCGTGGAAGTAGATCAGTTTTTTCCCGGTCTTTTGCCAGACCTGCACCTCGCCGATGAACTGCACGCCATGATCGCGCAGCCGCACCACCTCGGCTTCTATGTCGGTGACGGCGAAGGCAAGGTGGCGCAGGCCGATGCGGTTGGCGATGCCGGTCCCGGCATCGGGTTCGCCGCCGGCGTCGAACTGCAGTAGTTCGATGGAGAGGTCGGATCCCGCGTGGTGCAGGGCGGTGAACTTTCCTCCCGCGCAGCGCACGCCGGTCAGCTTCTCGAGGAAGTCGGTGTCGAGGCCGGAACTGATGCCGGGGGTGAAGCCGAGGAGCGCGAAGAAGGCGGTGGCGGCTTCCAGGTCGCGTACCACGATGTTGAGATGATCGATGCGAGAAATCATGAGAGCCTTGTCGGCCGCCGCAGGTGCGGCAGCGGGTGAGTGGATAGTTAATGAGGATAGCAAGCTTTCAGCGACGCGCAACGTAGTGGTTCCACCGGCTTAGGTCGGGGCGCTCTCCGTTCACGGGCACACTTTCTATAGCGCGTCCGTGACGGCAAGTCAATGAGAATGGATTCAACTTCACCGTACCCATCTTCCCGCGTCGATGCAGAGGGGTAACGTCGACCCGCCACCCCCCGTGTGTCAGGCTAATTACAAATAAATCCAGTAGCTTGTAATACTCTAGTATGATGATGGGTAATAGGATTAATTTTGTTGACTGTTTTGGTTAATTTACGTATGGTGGCTAAAATCGCACCGGGTCGTGTTGTATTTTTTTGTTGCCGGAGGGAGTGATCACCCATGAGGATAGACCAGAAAAAAATACGGGAGCTTGTGGCGCGCACCTCCCCGTATTCCGCCGACCAATTGCGGCGGGAAGAGAACGTCTTCTACGTGGGGGGGAACCTGCCGGAGCGACAGACCATCGAGACGCTGTACGACAGCCACTACCAGAGTAACGCGGCGCTGTTCCACCTCAGCTTCGGCGACGAGGAGCACTTCGCCAACGCCGAAAGCCTCGCCCGCATGATCAAGAAGAATTTCTCGGCGCACCTGGTGGGGAGGATCGATTTCAGCCCCTCGCCGGTGCTCATCGAGCGCGCCTACGCCGCCGGCGTGGACATTCTCGACATCCCGCTGCACGCCTATGACCATGCCCGCTCCGCCCAGCATGGCCGGCAACCCGAGGAGCGTTTGCGCTCCCTCGAGCACGCCCGCGCCGTCTTCCCGCGCTGGTCGGTGGTGGCGTCGCTGACCGCAGGGATCGAACCGGCCGGGGACACGGTCGCCGGTATCGATGCCCTGCTGGAGCGGGAAATCGTGCCGCTGGTGCAGCTAAGCGAGGAGTCGGCGTCGCTGCCGCCCGAGCATCTGACCCGGGTCTTCAACCACCTGCAGCGTGGCTGGCAGCAAAAGCGCGTGCTGCTCAAGCCCCTTTTGCCGCTCATCTTTCTCACCTCCCCCTTTGTGCCGGCCGCGCCCAAGGGGATGCTGCGCGGCTTCATCGACAGCATCGAGGACCGCAGGCTCCTGGCGAGTTCCGATCTCAGGCGCTTGCTGCGCGTGAAAGAAGTGGCAGAATCTTACGAATCCTCCGGGCTCTAATTAGGAACCGGGCCACTGCACTATAACCAAGAGGGCACCCCGCAACAGATGGAACCAAAGCACTTCCTGGAAAAACCGCTCAAAATCGACAACCGCCCCCTTTGGCTCATCGTGCTCGACCGCACCGCGCGCTACCAGGTCATGGCCGCGGTCGCCCTCGTGATCGGGGTCCTGATCCGCCTGGCGCCGCCGGAAGGGCTCTCCGTCGAGGGGTACCGCTCGCTGGTGCTCTTCGGCGCGACCGTCTTCTTCTGGATCTCGGGGCTGCTTCCCATCGCGGTGACCGCGCTCCTCTCCATGGTGATGCTGCCGCTTCTGGGCATCATGGACGCCAAGAAAACCTACTCCATGTTCGGCAACGAGTCGGTGTTCTTCATCCTGGGCGCCTTCATCCTCGCCGCCGCGCTGACCGGGACCGGCATCTCAGCCCGGATCGCGCGGGCCATGCTGGCCAGGTTCGGCAAGACGCCGGCCCGGCTCGCCCTGACCGTCTTTTTGCTGTCCGCCTTTCTCTCCTTCATCATGAGCGAGCACGCCGTCGCGGCCATGCTTTTCCCGGTGGTGACCGAACTGGCGACCGCCTTGAGGCTCGAGAAGGGCAAGAGCAGCTTCGGGCGCCTGCTGTTCATGTCCATGGCCTGGGGGTGCATCATCGGCGGCATCGCCACCTTCCTGGGCGGGGCCCGCGCGCCGCTCGCGGCCGGGCTGCTCAAGGAGGCGACCGGGCTTCATTTCTCCTTCATCGAGTGGTCCACCGCCGCCTGCATGATCGTGCTGCCGCTATTGGTCCTGGGGTTCGTCATCCTGCTCAAGTTCTTTCCGCCCGACCTTGAGGACGTTGCAGTGGGACTCAAATTCCTCAACCGCAAGCGCCTGGAAATGGGGAAGATCAGCTATGACGAGATGCTCACCGCGCTGGTCATGGTGATCACGGTCGGCTGCTGGATGTTCCTCGGGGAAAAGACCGGTCTCGCCGCCATCGCCATCCTTGGGGCTGCGGCCCTCTTCACCTTCAAGGTGGTCTCCTGGCAGATGATCGAGGAGTACGTCAACTGGGGCATCATCCTCATGTACGGCGGCACCATCGCGCTCGCCTCCGCCCTGGAGAAGACCGGCGCCGCGGTCTGGGTCGTGAAAAAGGGGATGGGGGACCACGCGCACGCGCCGCTCGCGGTGATCGCGGTCATCTCCCTCGTGGCCATCCTGGTCACCGAGTGCATCAGCCACGCCGCCGTCGTGGCGATCCTGATGCCGGTGGGGATGGGGTTGTGCCAGACCACGGGCATGGACCCCAAGGTGATGACGCTCTCCATCGCGCTCCCGGCTGGGCTTGCCTACTGCCTCCCCATGGGCACCCCGGCCACGGCCATCGCCTACGCCTCCGGGTATCTCAAAAGCCGCGACATCATCGTGGCGGGCGCCGTGGTGATGGCCATCTCGTGGCTGCTGTTCATGGGATCGGTCGTGTTCGTCTGGCCCATGCTCGGGCTGAAGATCTAAGAGGAAAGGATGATATCCAAGAAAACCAAATACGGCCTCGGCAGGGAATTCCGGCACAGCACATCCCCGCAAAGGGGGCAGGGCATTCACCTGCAAAAGGCGGCGTTATGAACTACGACGTGGTCGGACTTGGCGTTTGCACCATGGACCTGCTCATGGTGGTGGATGAACTGCCGGGAGGGGAACTGGTGCAGCGGGCGCACGACTCGGCGCTGGCGGGAGGAGGACCGGTGGCCACCGCGCTGGTCACCCTGGCACGGCTGGGCGCGCGCACGGCGATGCTGGACCTGGTCGGCGGCGACCTCATCGGCCGCATGATCGTGGCGGAATTGGACGCGGCGGGGGTCGATACCTCGGCCATGGCGATAGACGCCGGCAGTACCTCCTCACAGGCGGCGGTCCTGGTCCGGAAAAGGGACGGGGCCCGCGCCATCACCTTCGCGCCGGGAACCTCGGGCGAACTCCCACCGGGGCAACTGAACGAAGAGATGATCCGCGCCGCGAAGATCCTGCACCTGAATGGGCGGCACTGGCAGGCGTGCCTCCGGGCGGCCCAGATCGCCAGGGAAGCCGGCGTGGTGGTCTCCTTCGACGGGGGCTCCCACCGCTATCGAGCCGAGCACCTCGAGCTGTTGCCGCTGGTCGATGTCTGCATCGTCGCCGAGGAGTACGCCGCGAGCTGCACCGGGGCATCTGCACCGGAACGGGGCGCGGAGGCGCTGTTACGGTACGGCCCCAAGGTGGTCGCCGTCACCAGCGGGACACGGGGGAGCCATGTCGTCTCGGCTGACGGGGAGTCCTTTCACCAGCCCGCCTGTCCGGTGGACCGGGTGGTCGACACCACCGGCGCCGGGGACGCCTACCATGGCGGCTTTCTCTTCGGCCTCGCCCGGGGGCTCTCCCTGAAAGAATCGGCCCGCTACGCCTCGGCCGTGGGCGCCCTGAACACGCGGGCCCTGGGCGGCCGTGCCGCTCTGCCCGCCCTGTCTCAACTCGATGAATTCCTCGACCATCGCGGCTAGCGCCTTGTTGGCGCCGGCCGCTGTCCCGCCCAGATACTCCACAAGACCAGCATCCCACCCACAATCTGCAGGGGCGTGAGGCTCTGCCCCAGCACCAGGAATCCCAGCGCCGTCGCCATCACCGGGCTCAACAACCCCAGCAGGGAGACCGCCGACGGCTGCAGCCGCCGTATCCCCCAGAAAAAGATCATGTACGTGATGCCGGTGCCCAGGATGCCAAGGTAGGCGTAGCCGATGACGTTCTTGACGGTCAGGCCCGCGAGCGGCTCCTCGAAGAGAATCGCGAAGGGGAGCAGGAACAATCCGCCAAAGACCAGTTGCCACCCGGTGAAGGCGGCGATGGGCAGGGGCGTCGCAGCCCAGCGCTTGGTGAGGACCGTGCCGAGGGCCATGCAGGCCGCGCCAGCAAACGCCGCCGTGATGCCGATCGCGTCCAACCGCGCGGCCGGGGTGAGGACCAGGAGGGCCACGCCGACCAGGCCGGTGCCCGCCGCGAGCCAGGCCAGGCGCGCGGGCGTGCTGCCCAGAAGGGGTCGGGAGAGCACGATGACCGCCAGCGGCTGGGTAGCGATCACGGTGGCGGCAACCCCGCCGGGAAGGCGGTAGGCGGCGATGAAGAGCAGCGCCTGGAACACGCCGATGTTCAAAAGGCCCAGGAACAACAGCCGCCCCCACCACGCTCCCATGGGCGCCCGGCGCTGCAGGGCGATCATGACCAGGCCGATGGGGAGCACCCGCAACAGTGCCGCGGTGAGCGGGTGGTTGGGGGGAAGCAGCTGGGTGGTCACGATGTAGGTGCTCCCCCAGATGCAGGGGGCGATCGCCGTGACGAGGGAGGTCCGCAAAAGGTGCCGGTTCTGGTCGGTTGCCATGGTCACTCCACCCTTTCCCGGGGCGGCGGCAGGAGCAGCGCGGAAACCGTGGCCACGGTGGTCAAAAGGCCACAGATGAGGTAGGGGGTGGTGAACGCCCCGGAGGCCTTGGCGATGATGCCGGCGCCGGCGGGGCCGATCACCTGGCCCACGCCGAAGAAGATGGTGATGGTGGCGAAGGCGGCCGAGGCGCGGCTCAGCCCCAGGTACTCCCCGACGGCCGCCGCCATGATGGCGGGGATGGCGAAGACGGCGGAGCCGTAGAGGATCAGCGACACGATGAGCCCCGCCGTGCCCGCTTTCCCGCCCGCCAGCAGGTAGGCAACGCTCTGCACGGCGAAGACCAGCGCGAGGCCGCGCTTTCTGCCGATCTTGTCGGAAAGGGTGCCGAAGCCGATGCCGGAGAAGAAGCTGAAGAAGCCGACCCAGGACCAGTAGAGCCCCGCCCGCGCTTGCGAGAGGCCATACTCCTTGACCATGGTGGTCACGATGAAGGTGCCGTACACCATGAAGGTGACGCCGAAAACAAGGTAGAGCATGCCGAGGTGGCAGAGCACCCTGCCGTCCCCCTTGTGCTCGTGGTGCAGGAACTGCTCGGGCGATGGCTCCACCTTGCGCCCCACCGGCTCCAAGCCGAGGTCGGCGGGGTGGTTGCGCAAGAAAAGCGCCGCGACACCGGAGGCGACCAGGCAGATGACGCCCAGCACGATCCAGCCGCTGCGCCACCCCAGGGCGCCGTAGGTGCGGTTCAAAAAGGGGATCAGGAACCCGGCCAGGATGATGCCGATGCCGTTGCCGGCGATGACCAGCCCCGCCGCCTTGCCGCGCTGCTCGCTGCGGAACCAGTAGGTCACCAGCGCCATGAGCGGGATGTTGGTGAAGCCGCTCCCCAGGCCGACCAGGGCGTAGAGGGCGATGATGGGGACAAGGGAGGAGCAAGCGCCGATCGCCATCATGCCGGCCGCGATGATGAGGAGGCCGAGGGCGGCCATGCGGCGTGGCTTGAGGCGTTTCATCAGCCGCGGCGCGGCCAGCACCGAGAGGAGGTAGCCCACGAAGTTGCCGGTGCCGATGAAGCCCATGCGGTCGTAGGTAAGCCCGAGGCCTGCCTGCATCCCGGGAAGCATCACGGAATAGGCGTAACGCGCCAGTCCGAAGCAGGAGAAAAGGCCGAGCGCCGCCGTGGCGACGATGATCCAGCCGTAATGTATGCGCCCTGGCGACCCGGTCAGATGAACTCCTCGAAGTAGTCGAGATCCTTGTGGAAGGTCTCCTGCAGCCGCGACAGCGAGAAGAGCGCGATGGCCAGGGTGAGGACGCCGACCACGATGGCGCCGGTCTCGATGCCGAGGCTCCTGCGGGCGACCTGGAACAGCATGGTGATGGGAATGGTCATGCCGCGCACGAAGTTGGGGACCGAGGTGGCGACGGTTGCGCGCAGGTTGGTGCCGAACTGCTCGGCGGCGACGGTGACGAAGATGGCCCAGTAGCCGATGCCGAAGCCGAGCAGGCAGCAGATCGCGTAAAAGGAGCCGGCGCTTACGCCGCCCGCGGAGAAGTAGACCGCGACCGCGGCGACGGTGATGAGCAGGAACAGGAGCACCACCTTCTTGCGGCTCTTAAGCAGCTGGCTCAGCACACCGCTGGCCAGGTCTCCGCCGACCAGGCCCAGGTAGCAGTACATGACCGCGTTCCCCGCGCTCACCGCCCCCTGCACGCTGAGCACCTTGGCGAATTCCGGCGAGAAGGTGATCAGTACCCCGACCACGAACCAGGAGGGGAGGCCGATCAGGATCGAATGCAGGAAGCGCCCGAACCGGTCCCGGGAGGTGAAGAGGGCCAGGAAGTTCCCCTTGGACATCTCACGTGACTCCATCCCCTTGAACATGCCCGATTCCGCCACGCTGAGCCTGAGCACGAGGAGCATGAGGCCGAGCACCCCGCCGATGACGAAGGCGGTGCGCCAGTCGAACTGCTTGGCGACGAAGTTCGCGAGTATCGCGCCGGAGACGCCGACCGTGGCGACGATCATGGTGCCGTACCCCCTGATGGAGCGGTGCAGCACCTCGGAGACCAGCGTGATGCCGGCGCCGAGCTCACCGGCCAGACCCACGCCTGCCAGGAAGCGGAGCAGGGCGTAGGCCTCGATCGAGTGCACCGTGGCGTTGGCAAGGTTCGCCAGCGAATAGATGAAGATCGAGCCGAACATGATCTTCAGGCGCCCCTTGCGGTCCCCGAGGATCCCCCAGAGGATGCCGCCGAGCAGCATGCCGGCCATCTGCATGTTGAGCAGGAAGACCCCCTGGTCGATCAGTTCCTGTCCCGCCAGCCCGATCCCCTTCAGGCTCGGCACCCTCACGATGCTGAAAAGAACCAGGTCGTAGATGTCGACGAAGTAGCCCAGGGCGGCCACGATCACGGGGAGGCCCAGTACCTGCCGCAGCGTGGTCGCGGGTTGTTGGCTCGTTGAAGTCATGCTGATCTCCAATGGTGTGTATTAACGCTCGTGGCAGGAGGTCTCGGCGGCGTCGGGGAGGGTGGAGAGCGGTTGCAGAGCCAGGGCCGCCGCGGAGCCCGCCTGGTCCGCGGGAATCTCGAAGATGCCGATGCGTCCGTCGGGAGCGCCGCAGACCGCCGGGTACATCCTGCCGTCCACGCCGCAGGCGGTTCGGTTGACGGTGATGCCAGCCTTGCGCAGCTGCTGTTCGAGTTCGGCGACACTCTTGCCGCCGCCGGTACATTGCAGGGAGCCGAGCGGCACGTAGTACCTGGTGCCGGAGGGGGGCGGGTCCTTGAGGCGGCACCTGCACCCCGCGAGCAGCGTGCAGGCGAGGAGCAGGGACACGATCCGGCCTGCTTCCGCACGGCGATGTACGTGCATGAGATCCTCCATGGGATGCCCTTAAGAATTTGCTCTTAATACACCGGGCACCGCTGCAAAGTCAATGAGAATAGAGGCTGGGAAACGATGGGAGGTGCGGCCGGTACGGTGGGGCGGTGCCGGTGGGCAACACGAGCGGTGGCGGCGGAGGAGCTAGTCCTGTGAATCGGGGTCGGTGTGACCTGCAAGGAGGGTGCAGCTCCCGATGACGCAGTCGCGCCCCTTTTCCTTCGCTTCGTAGAGCGCCTCGTCGGCCGCGGCCAACAACTGCTGGATGGTGTCTCCGTCCGACGGGAACACGGAGATCCCGGCGGAGATGGTGACGTGCCCCAGGTGCTGTCGTCCCATGACCAGCTGCAGCGCTTTTACCGAGTTCCTGATACGGTTGCAGATCTCCAGGGCGATGTCACAGTCCGCCTCGGGAAGAATCAGCGTGAACTCCTCGCCTCCGAAGCGGCAGGCGATGTCGCTGTCGCGCACGTTTTTCTGCAGCAACAGGCCGACTTCCTTCAGGACGTGGTCGCCCGCCTCGTGGCCGAAGGTATCGTTGAAGGTCTTGAAATGGTCCACGTCCATCATGACCACGCTGAGCGGCTGGTTGGTCCTGGTCGCTCGGCTGATCTCCCGCAGCAGCGACTCTTCCATGTGGCGCCGGTTCAAAAGGCCGGTCAACGGGTCGCGGATGGAGAGCTCGCGCAGCTGTTCGCGCAGTTGCAGGCTCCGGACGGCGAGGGCGACCTGTTCCGCGAAAGCCGCAGCCTTGAGCCGCTTCCTTAACAGGAAGTCGGGATCGGCGTTCTGCAAGAAGCTCAGGTGGAGCGTTCCCAGCGTTTCGTGATGCGCGGCCAGCGGGATGCACAGGTGCGACGTCGCGCTCTCCATCTCGACGTGCTGGCATCTGACGTCGGAGGCAGCGGCGCTCAGGTGGGCCTGGCCGAGCCTCATGGCCCAGCATTGGTCCGGGGTGAAGGGGTCGCTGTCGGCGGCTCCCCAGGTCGCGGCGTCGGTCATCAGCGTCCTCGACGGGTTGATCAGGAAAATCCCTCCCGAATCCTTGGGAAAGAACTTCTCTCCGTAGCAGGAGAGGATGCCGCGCGCCTCCTCGAAATTGGAGCAGGATTGCAGCATCTGGCTCATGCTGCTCAGGTCGGAGATGTCCCTGTTGGCGGCCTGAAGGTCGTCGGCGGCGATCAGGTGGCTGCGCGACTCGTGGCGGGCGATGTAGTAGCTGAGGCTCAACAGGATGATGGCTATGGAGATCCCCGAGAGAAAGACAACGGTGAGGACGAGGAGGGTACTGCGCTCCTTGTTGCGTCGCTCGCCCAGCAGCGTCTTTTCCTGGTTTTTGATCTCGTCGATCCCGGTCCGTATCGAGGTCATCAGGGCGGTGCCTTCTTCGGTCAGTTGCGCCTGGAGGGCGGCCCGGAACCCGGTCCGGTCGTACTGGGCCATGGAAATCTTGAAGATGGCGAGCTTCCTGTCGATCTGTTCGCCCAGCCTGGCCAGCCGCTGCTGCTGGCCTTGGTTGTCTACCGTGAGGTCCTTGACCTCCTTCAGGTTTTCCTGCGCCTGTTGGGCGAAAAATTCGCAGCGGGATTTCTGCTGCACGTTGCCGGTCAGAATGTATCCGCGTCGGCTGCTTTCCGCCTGCAGTAACGAGTTGCTGAGGGTGTCCACGGACATGATGACTTCGTAGGTGTGGTCGGTCAGCTTGTTGGACTGGGTCAGTTCATCCCTGATGTAATAGGAGAGGAAAAGCATCACGGTCAGCAGCAGTAACGCCGCCGAAAAAGTGAGGTCGATGGTTCTGATCCTGTTGTGGGCGTGGTTTAGGTAGCTCACGTAACCTGCCTCTTCTCTGTTATGAGGGAACAGGTTGATTATATGCGAAGGCGGGAGAATGGGAAGTCTTGAATCGGATGATGTGGTGACAGGCCCGGAGTGTCACACGCGCCGAACTACGAGCCGATGCGCAACAGCGCCAGGAGCTCTTCGACGGTTACCTTGCCGGAGAGGTCGCTCTCGTCGAGCAGGCTGTCGGCGAGGCCGCGTTTTTGCTGGTGCAGGCCGACGATCTGCTCCTCGATGGTCCCCTTGGCGACCAGGCGGTAGATGGTGACCGGGCGCTGCTGCCCGATGCGGTGGGCCCGGTCCGAGGCCTGGTCCTCGACCGCCGGGTTCCACCAGGGATCCATGTGGATGACATAGTCCGCCGCGGTCAGGTTGAGCCCCACGCCGCCGGCCTTGAGGCTGATCAAAAAGAGGTCGCCCGAGCCCGCCTGGAAGGCGTCGACGCGCTCTTTGCGCACCGGCGCGGGGGTGCTGCCGTCCAGGTACTGGTAGGATATGCCGGCGCCGTCCAGGTAGTTGCGGATGATCTCCAGGTGCCCCACGAACTGGCTGAAGACCAGCGCCTTGTGGCGGTTCTCCCTCAATTCGTCGACGATCTCGGCGAAGGCGGCGAGCTTGGCGCTCGGGATGGTGCTGTCGGGGAGCACCAGGCGCGGGTTGCAGCAGGCGCGGCGCAGCCTCATGATCTCGGCCAGGATCTTCAGGTGCAACTCGGCCTTACCCTCCACCTTGTCGACGCCCGCCAGGTTGTCCAGGGCGCTCTTCCTGATCGCCTCGTAGAGCGCGGCCTCCTCCATCCCCAGTTCGACCGGGATGGTGATCTCGGTCCGGGGCGGGAGTTCCTCGAGCACCTGGTTCTTGGTGCGGCGCAGGATGAAGGGCTGGATCAGACGCTTGAGCCGCTGGCGCGCCTTCTTGTCCTCGCTTTTCTCGATGGGGGAGGCGTACCTCACGTTGAACTGCTTCAGCGAACCGAGAAGCCCGGGATTGATGAAGCGGAACACGTTCCAGAGCTCGCCCAGGTGGTTTTCGATGGGGGTGCCGGTGGCGACCATCTTGAATTTCCCCTGCAGCTTCATGGCGGCCTGGCTCCTCTTGGTCGCCATGTTCTTGATGGCCTGCGCCTCGTCCAGCACGATGGCCTGCCAGGAGACCGCCTCCAAGAGTTCCGCGTCCTGCTGCAAGAGTCCGTAGCTGCAGATGACCAGGTCGAGCGGCTTGAGCGCACGCAGCAGGTCGGACCGCTTCGGCCCGCCGTAGACGATGCGGTTCAGGGTCGGCGCGAAGCGGGCGGTCTCGCTGTCCCAGTTCAGGCAGACCGAGGTGGGGGCGACCACCAGGGACGGCCCTTGCGGCGCCATGCTGAGAATCTGGGCCAGCGCCTGGACCGTCTTCCCAAGCCCCATGTCGTCGGCGAGGCAGGCGCCCACCCCCCAGTAGGCGAGCCGGTTCAGCCAGTTGAACCCCTCCACCTGGTAGCCGCGCAGCTCCGCCTGCAACGTGGCCGGCAACTGCGGCCGGAACGATTCCGCCTCGCGCAGCCTTTGCACCTGGTCGCGCCAGTACCGGTCAGCCTGGAATTCTCCCGCTGCCGCGGCGAAGTCCTCGAACAGGGAAGCGGCGAGGGGATGGAAGCGGAAGGCGGCGCCGCTTGGGTCGGCGCAGGCGGCGAGGTCGTCCAAGTAGCGCCGCAGTTGCGAGGAGAGGGCGATGAACTCGCCGTCACCCAACTCCACGAAGCGCCCCTGCGCGTTGCGGGCAAGGTCCACCAGTTGGCGCAGGTCGAGCGCCAGTTCCTCGTTGACGTTCACTTCGCCGGCGAGCTCGAAGTAGTCCTTCGCCTGCCTCACGGAAAGCTTGCACTGTCCGGGGGTAACCGTCTGTTTTATCTTGAAGCGCGCCCCCTGCGGCCAGGAGACCCGGGCCGATTCGCCCAGCGACTGCAACTGGATCAAAAGCTCCAGCGCGCTCTCCGTTGCCGGCACCAGCCACTCCCCCTCGTTCTCGTCGCTCTCGGCCAGCGCGGTGAGCTGGGCGAGGGCAGCGGCGGCGCGCTCCTCCTCGAGCTTCAGGTCGCGCCTGCACTGCAGCCGTTTCCCGTTGACCTCGGCGAGCACGGTCTCGCCGCCCGCACCCGGGCGGAAGTAGGGACCGGCATCGGAGAAGGGGCGCACCAGGACCTGCAGCCGCAGCCCGGCCTGGTACGGGAGCAGGTGGAAATGCGGCGTGGCGTCGCCGTCGAGCTGCCCGGCGGAAGCGACGTCGATGTCGGAGTGCACGGTGAGCACCGCTGCCAGCGAATTGATGGCCGCGAGCGCCTGGTTCTTGGCCCGGGTGGGGACCTTGAGGCCGGCACCGATGATGGCGGCGATCTTCTTGTACTCGCTCTTGGCCTGGAACACCTTGATCCGGGTCGGTGTCTCTTTTTGGAGGTAGAGCTTCTGGTCCTGCTGGAAGGGGGGGAAGAACTGCAGCTGCAGGAACGCTCCCTCGGAGGTCAGCTGGATTTCAGGTTCGCCGTGCACCAGTTCCAGCCGGACCGAGGCGCCGGCATCGAGGTAGACGTGCGGGTGGCCGATCATGAGCGGCACCGCCTGGTCCTGATCGAGCACGTAGCTCTCCCGGTTATAGAAGCCGGTGCCGCGCTCCTTCTTGATGCAGCCGCAGATGAGGCGGTCCTGGGCGCTGAGATAATCGAGGCTCTCCGCGTCTTCCACAAGCCGCTTGAGCGAGACGTTGCGCCCGGCGCTCCACTTGCCGCTGGGCGCCTGCTTCTGTTCCCTCGGACTGATCTGGAAGAAGCCGCGCATTTCCTCGAAGTGCCAGATCAGGCGCGACTGCGGCACGTCCGCGTCGACCGCCTCTTCGCCGTTTAGTCGCAGCAGGGCCGAGATGGCGCTTTGCCAGGACTCGACCGGGGCGAGGGCGCGGTACAGGGGGATCGGCGCCTTTTCGGGCGCGGGGTCCTCAGCAGTAGCCGCACCCGCCTGCTCGATCTCGCGGGCGAACCAGCTGTGTCCCGAATCCTTTAAGCGCTGCACCAGGGTTGCCTGCTTGCGTGCCTCGGCGGGGCGCTGATCGCTGGCGCACCAGTAGAGCGCCATCAGCCGGAACAGCGCATGCAGCGGGCTTTGGGCGGGGCGCTGCAGGGACGCCTCCAGATACTCCTTGCTGCTGCGCCCTCCCTGACGTTCCGCGATCACCCCGTGCAGGACGTGGTACACCTCCTGGTCCGGCCACTCCCTCTTGGCGGTGATGAAGCTGCACAGTTCCGCCGCTTCCTCGAGCTGTTTCGTCTCCTGCGTGGCGAGGAGGGCCAGGATGAAAAAGGGGCCGGTGCCGTTATCGAGATAGGCCTTTCTCTTCCCCGTCTCCTTGCGCAGGGCGGCCAGGGCGGCTCGGAACAACTCCACGGAGCGGCCGTAAAGGCCGCGCTGCAGCGCGCAGCAGGCGAGCACCGCGATCTGGATCGAACTGCAGCGCTCGGCTGCGGCGGCTTCGGCCTCGGCGGCGCGATCCCGCGACAACAGCTCAAGGCAGTAGACGTCGAGCAAAAACGGTGGAGAGTCGGGGCGGGCGCTCAATTCGGCGAGCACGCGAAACGGTGCGTCAGCAGCGGTAAGGGATTCCCGGGCGAAGGAGAGGTGCGCCACCAGTGCCGCCCCCTGCAGAATGACGGGGAGGGAACGGAACCAGTTCTCGTCGAAGGGGTGGAAGCAGACCGCGTCCAACGGGTGGCAGCGCTGGGCCTCGTAGGGGAACTGGCGCAGGTAGCGTTCCGCCGCTTCCAGGGCGGCGCGGGCGTCTTTCCGGTAGACGCCGATGCGCACGTCGCGCATGGCGTGGGTCGAGAGCCGATAGAAGTTGCTCCCCCAGTTGGAAACCATGGGGATCTCGGCGAGGATGGTGCGGACCATGGTCTCGAACCTTCCCTCGTCGATGGCCATGAGCGTGGCGGCGTGCGCGACGTCCGTGGAGCAGGAAATGCCTTCGCCGCTGTGACGAATCAGGCCCTGGTTCTTCAGTTCTTCCAGCAGATCGGCGAGGACCAGGCCGGTGTAGCTGCGGCCCGGAGGGGCGGGCAGCCCCGTCTTCTTGACGATGTTGAGCAGTACGTGCTTGGAGAGCGGTGCGTGGATGACGGAGAGAAGCTGGACGAGCGCCGACTGTTCGGGCGTGCAGCGGGCCAGGAGGTCATGCGGCTGGGGGTGTGGTGTGCTGGGATGGGCCACCTGATGGACCTCTCGTAGCGTTATGAGGGTGAGCGGCACCCTCACCCCCGCCCCTCTCCCGGTGGGCGAGGGGGGGAGGGCAAGGGGGGGGTACGCTGCTAGTCGCGGTAGCGCTTGACGAGATCGCCGTAGGCGTCGATGCGGCGGTCGCGCAGGAAGGGCCAGATGCGGCGCACATCCTCGCTGCGGCGCATGTCGAGATCAACCACCAGGAGTTCCTCTTCCTCGCCGGCGCGAACCAGGAACTCCCCCTGCGGCCCCGCCGCGAAACTGGAACCCCAGAACTTGATGCCGGCGCCGGCGCCGCTCGGGTCGGCCTCGAAACCGACCCGGTTCACGCTGACCACCGGGATGCCATTGGCTACCGCATGGGCGCGCTGCACGGTGACCCAGGCGTCGAGCTGACGCTGCTGCTCGGCCGCTTCGTCGCGCGGGTCCCAACCGATGGCGGTCGGGTAGATGAGGAGGTCGGCGCCGGCAAGCGCCATCAGGCGCGCCGCTTCTGGGTACCACTGGTCCCAGCAGACCAGGACGCCCAGCTTGCCGACCGAGGTCTGGATCGGCTCGAAGCCGAGGTCGCCCGGGGTGAAATAGAACTTCTCGTAGAAAGCCGGGTCGTCCGGGATGTGCATCTTGCGGTACGTGCCGGCGATGGAGCCGTCCTTCTCCAGCACCACCGCGGTATTGTGGTACAGACCCGGTGCGCGGCGCTCGAAAAGCGAGGTCACGATGACGACGCCCAGTTCGCGGGCCAGCGCGCCGAAGTGGGCGGTGGAGGGACCGGGGATGGTCTCGGCGAGGTCGAAACAGGCGGTGTCTTCGGTCTGGCAGAAGTAGCTGCCGGTGTGCAGTTCCTGGAGCAGCACGAGTTGCGCTCCCTGGGCGGCGGCCTCGCGGATCCTCGCGGTGGTGGCGGCCACCATCTCGTCGCGCCCCGCCTTCAGCGCCTGCTGCACAAGGGCTACTTTGAGTTTGGTCATGTTCTTCTCCGTCGATCTGTACCGGTGGTGCTGTTGAGGGGGGCGAATGATCATTCGCCCCTACAGTATTTCGTAACTACCAGGGGCGGATCCCACAATTCACGCGTCCGAATCATTCGCCCAGCTTCTCGCCCTATTTGAGCGTCCCCTTGGGAAGCTGCATGGTCACGCAATGCAGCGAGCCGTGCTGCAGGATGAGCGGGAGGCAGTCGATCCCGATGATCTCGTAGCCGGGAAACGCCTCTCCGACGGCGACCAGCGCCGCGGCGTCGTGCTTGTCCTGGTAGGTCGGCACCAGCACCGCCCCGTTGATCACCAGGAAGTTGGCGTAGGTGGCCGGAAGCCTCTGTCCCTCCTCGTCGTAGACCGCGCTCGGCCAGGGGAGGGGGATGGCGCGGTACGGGCGGCCGCCACGGGTACGGAAGGCGAGGATTTCCTCCTCCATGGCCTTCAGCGCCGGGTAGTGCTCGTCCTCCGGGTCGTCGCAGCGCACGTAGGCGATGGTGTCGTCCGGGCAGATGCGCGCCAGGGTGTCGACGTGGGAGTCGGTGTCGTCGCCGGCCAGGTAGCCATTGGACAACCACAGGAAGCGGTCGCTGCCGAACAGGCCATGCAACTCCTCCTCCAGCTCCTCGCGGGTCAGGTGCGGGTTGCGGTTGTCGTTCATCAGGCATTCCTCGGTGGTGAGGATGGTCCCTTTGCCGTCGCTCTCGATGCTGCCCCCTTCGAGGATCAGGCCGACGGTCTCGAGGGGCGCGTGCCAGACGCCCTGCGCCTGCAGCGTCTTGTTGATGCGGTTGTCCAGGTCGGAGGGGAACTTGAGCCCCCAGCCGTTGAAGCCGAAGTTAAGGAGCCTCGGCGCGCCGTCCTCCAGCACCGTGATCGGCCCGAAGTCGCGAGCCCAGGTGTCGTTGCTCTCGATCGGGAGGATGCGGACTTGCTCCAGGTCGGCGCCCGCTGACTGCAACTCCTCGCGCACCATGTCGGGATCGTCGGCGGCGACCACCACCTGCTCGAACTGGCTGATGGCGCTCACGATCGCGGCGAACACGGGCCGGACCTGGTCCAGGTAGGGGAGCCAGTCGCTCTTTTCGTGCGGCCATGCCATCAGCACGCCGTCCTGGAGTTCCCACTCCGCGGGTAATCTTCTGTTTCGAGTCACTGTATCTCCTGCTTCGGCCGCGCCGCGGCCGGTATTGGCGAACGAAAAAAGTAACATAGCGTGCGAAGCCAATCAAGTTAAATGGTTTGAAAGAAAAGGGGGATTGCTTCCTCGGTCGGTTCCTGTATTATGCACGCCAGCACGGCAACCACCCCGCTACAGGAGTCGAAGCATGGCATATCCCGAAACCGTCAACCTCCCGTTCAACGGCGAGATCATCAGGACCAGGTTCACCCAGCTGAAGCCGGACGCCTCCAGCGCGGACGGCCCCGGTTACTGGGTTTTGCTGCAGGGGGACGCGCTTTTGCTGCGCGACGGCGACTTGCATCGCGGCGAACTTCCCGAGCCGCTGGCCGACGGCGGGCAGGCGCTGCGCTTCGGCGAGTGGGATGGCGCCCCGGTGCGGCTTTTCACCCTTGCCAAGGGAGACGAGGTGCCGCGGGGGCTGCAGGCCGTCCCGTGGACCGAGCTTCCCGACCAGCTCGCCACCCTGTACGGTGTCGCGAGACAGATCCTCTACTGGGAGAAGTTGAGCCGCCACTGTTCGCGATGCGGCAGCGGCGACATGATGCGCATCGCCCCCACCTGGGGCAAGCGCTGCGGCGGCTGCGGCCACGAACACTACCCGCACATCCACCCCTGCGTCATCGTGCTGATCAGGCGCGGCGACGAATTCCTGTTGGCCCGCAAGCCGGAGTGGGCGGCCGGGCGCTACAGCCTGGTGGCCGGTTTCGTCGATTTCGGCGAGTCGCTGGAGGAGTGCGTGGTGCGCGAGGTGTTCGAGGAGACCGGGCTGAAGGTCACCGACATCCGTTACGTCGGGAGCCAGAACTGGCCCTTCCCGAGCCAGCTCATGGCCGGGTTCGTTGCGAGCTACGAGTCGGGCGAGATCGCGGTCGAGGCGGACGAGCTCGAGGACGCCCAGTGGTTCACCAGGGAGCGCATGCCGCCCGCGCTTCCGCCCAAGCGCAGCATCGCCCGTTATATCATTGACAACTTCGCGCTGAAAGATCCGGCCGGATAAAAAAATAATTAAAGTCCTGGGATGTGGGGCCGATAGTGATTATTAACACCCCGGAACACACTCCTGGGTCTCCTTTTTAGGGGGGCGGATCGAGACCGCCCCCCATTTTTTTGCCAAGTGTGCACGATTCCCTCACCCTAGCCCTCTCCCAGGGGGAGAGGGGATTGTGAAGCCTCTGTGAAAATCACGATTGTTTCGTTCTCTGGCACCCTCACCCCGTTCCCCCCTTTGCCCTTCCGCCCGCCCCCGTTATCCCTTCTCCCCGCTGATTCCACGGTCCGCTGCCGGGTTTTAATCGATTCCTGCGCATGGTGCTGTTGTGTTTAGCGTCTCTTTCTGCTAACTTGAACGATCCGTTATTCGCTGACCCTTGCTGGGAGAGACGACTTGATCGACATCACGGCCATCCCCCTGCTGCGGCACCTTTTCCAGATGCCGGCGGCGGGCATATACGCACTGGCGGACAAGGTGCACCTCTTCAACGGCTTCGAGCTGTGCAAGAGGAAGCCGGTCCGCGGGCTGAGCTGGCACAAGGACGGCAGCGTCCTCGAGGTCGAGCTGCGCGACGCCGAGGTCTCGTGCCGCGTCTCGTTGTCCCTGGCGGCGGGCGAGTTCTCCAGCGCCTGCGACTGCGGCGCCTGGAGCCCCCACGGTCGCTGTCCCCACCTGGTCGCCGCCCTGGCTACCCTCAAAAAAGCCCTCGCGCCCGCGTCCTTTCCCATGCTGCAACTTCCCAGCGACTACCTGCAGGAGATCCGCGCCGCCCTCTCCACGGCGCCGGTACAGGGTGTGGAAAGTGACGAGGGGGCGCCGATAACCGAGAGCGGCTACGCCCTGGTGCTCGACCGGGAGCAGGGGGCGTTGCGCATGCGCCTCATGCTGGACCAGGTCCCGGTCGCCCTCTACGACGCCGCGCTCCCCGCCTCGATCCGCGAGTTCCTGCGGCTGTTGCAGTCCTCGGCGCTGCGGGGGCGCGCCGTCGAAGAGTTCCTGTCCCGGTTCCGCGGCAGGTTCCCCATTCTCTACCACGCCCCGGATGGCCCGCTGCCGCTGTTTTTCGATCCGTCGCTGCAGCGCACCGTTTTGCTGCACCTCGACCTGCACCAGGAACAGATCGTTGCCAGGCTCTCCCTCGAGGACGGCGCAGCCGTCGAGGGAGAGGACGCCTTCATACACCAGGGGTATCATTTCGACCTCAGGCGCAGGGTCATCCATAAGGTTGACGATACCGCCTCCCGCCTCTACGCTGAGCTCGCGCAGCGACTGGCGCAGGCACAGCCGGACCAGGCCGTGCCCGAGGATGACGGCACCCTCCGCTTTCCCGCCGCCGGCTTCAACGCCGTCCACTTCGATCTCGGCGCCAGCGGTGAAGAACTGGCCCGGCGAGTCGTCTTCTCCCGGTCCGGCCTCACGGTGGCACCCAAGCCGCTCGAGCCGCGATATCGGCTCAACATCGTGGAACTGGCCGAAACCTCCTCGCTGGCGGCGGAAGGGGTCACCGACGGCATAACGTTCTCACTTTCTTCCGCGGCTTTCCGCTTTTTCAACGCGACCGGGCGGGCGGTCTCCCCCCAACCGCTCAAGGCGAAGAAACGGGTCGCCGCCATCATCAGGGCCTGTTTCGCCGCGCTGGGTGCCGCGAACCTCGCCGAGCGCGACCGGCTGGTGCGCCAGGCGCTGGAAGGCGCGGAGTTCTACAAACGCGGAGTCCGGTCCGATGCACGCACGGTCATCAACGATTTCTGTCAGCAGGCGCTGCAACCGACCACCATGCTGCAGATCTCCGAGGCTGGGGATTGGCTCGCGGTGACCGTTGCCGTCGAGCGCCAGGGACGGCTGCTCGAACTTCTGGCCGAGCATTTCGGCTTCGATATCTTCTGGCAGGCGGAAGGGGCGGGGCGCTTCCAGCTGGAACGAAAGGTCCTCATGCGGCATCTCTCGGACCTGAAGAGCGCGCTGGCGGCGGAAGGCTTCGCCCTGGCGCTGGCCGGGGAGGAACTGCAGACCGCCTCCTGGACCTTTACCCTGGACGCCACCCGTTCCAGCATCGACTGGTTCGAGCTGCGCCCCGAGATCCGGGCCGACGGGGAACTGGTCGACGAGGCGGAGCTGCTGGACGCCTTGCAAGGGGGGGGCGTCTTCCGCAGGGGCAACTCCCTGTTCGTGCTGGACCCTTTGACCTGCAACACCCTGGCGCTCTTCGCGCCTCACGCCAAGCGCGAGGTGGTGCGGGTGCCGCGCCTGCAGATTCTCGACTGGATCACGCTCAGGAGAAACGGCGTCCGGGTGCTCCTTTCCCCCGAGGACGAACAGATTTACGACAGCCTGACCCGGTTCGAGAGCATCCCGCGGCGCCCGCCGCCGGCAGAGCTGAAGGCGACCCTGCGCAACTACCAGCTCGAGGGATACAGCTGGCTCGCCTTTTTGTACGAGCACCGTTTCGGCGCCTGCCTGGCCGACGACATGGGGCTCGGCAAGACTATACAGGCCATCGCGCTCCTGGCCGGACTGAAGGAAGGGGGCATCGCCTCGCAGCTTCCGCCCGAGGTGCCGCACCTCGTGGTGGTCCCCCCGACCCTTATCTTCAACTGGGAGAGCGAACTGGCCCGGTTCTACCCGGCGCTCAAGGTGGGGGTCTACCGCGGCCAGGGGCGCCGCGCCGAGTTCGCCGGGTTCGACCTGGTGCTGACCAGCTACGGCGTCATCCAGCGCGACATCGAGCTCTTGAGCGAGATTCCCTTCCACGTCATCGTTTTCGACGAGGCGCAGGCGGTGAAGAACATCCACGCCGAGACCACCGGCGCGGTGCGCAGGCTCAAGGGGCGGTTCAAGGTGACCCTGACCGGCACGCCGGTGGAAAACCACCTGGGCGAGTACTTCTCGGTGATGGACCTGGCCCTGCCCGGTCTCCTGGGTCCCTACGAACAGTTCCGCCGGCAGATGGGGCGCGAGGGGGGCGAGTTCCTCGAAACGCTGATCAGGCGCACGCACCCGTTCATCCTAAGGCGCTCCAAGGACATGATCGCCGCCGAGCTCCCCCCCAAGGTGGAGACCGACATCTACCTGGAGATGAGCCCGAGGCAGAAGGCGCTCTACGCCCGCACGGTGACCGAGGTCCGCGAGACGGTGGCCCGTGCCTACAGCTCCAACTCGGCCGGCCAGGCGCGCATCATCGCCCTCACCGCCATCCTCAAGCTGCGCCAGATCTGCCTCTGCTCCCGTCTCGTCCTCCCGGATGCCGCCGATCGCTCCCCCAAGGTGGAATTCCTGGTCGACCAGTTGCACGAGCTTTTCGCTGAAGGGCACAGCGTGCTGGTGTTCTCGCAGTTCACCTCGTTTTTGGATATCGTGCAGCAGGGACTGGCCCAGCGCGGCATCGTCTCCTCGCGCCTGGACGGCTCCACCCCGGTGTCACGGAGAAAGGAGCTGGTGCAGAACTTCCAGGACTCGGCTGAGCCGGGCGTGTTTCTGCTGAGCCTGAAGGCCGGGGGGAGGGGGCTCAACCTCACCCGCGCCTCCTACGTCTTCCACCTCGACCCGTGGTGGAACCCGGCGGTGGAGAGCCAGGCCTCCGACCGCGCCCACAGAATCGGCCAGAAGCGGCAGGTCACCATCACCAGGCTCCTGATGCGGCACTCCATCGAGGAGAAGATGATGGAGCTCAAGAAGCGCAAGCTGAAGCTGTACCGCGCGCTCCTCGAGGACGCGGAAAACGAAGGAGCCGTGGCGATCGGGCGCGAGGACTTCGAGTTCTTGCTGGGGCAGGGGTGAGGCTTAGGGGCTAGGGCTGGGGTGCTGAGCTGCTTGCGGGGCTGAGCTATGCGGGGCTATGCGGGTTAGGCGGGTTAGGCGGGTTAGGCGGGTTAGGCGGGTTAGGCGGGTTAGGCGGGTTAGGCCTGGGGCTGGGTGAAGTAACGGCAGAAGTAGAGGGTGTTCCTGCCGTTTTTGGAACTGTAGCTGACCTCGTCCATCAGGGTCTCGATGATGAAAAGCCCCATGCCGTTCTCGGGGATGGAGCCGATCACCTCCGGATCGAACTCAAGGCTTCTCGGGGCGAACTCCTCGATGGCCTTCCCCTCGTCGGAAACCTCGAAGGAGATGCGGTCGTGGTGCAGGGTGATGGCGGTGTCGACCCGATACCCTTCCTGGCGCCGGTAGGCATGGGTGATGGCGTTGTTGAGAGCCTCCACCACGCAGACTTCCATCTCGCCGTAAGCTTCCTCCTTGAGGGGCGAGCAGGCGCAGACGCCACGCACCGCGTGTCCGACCAGGGCCACATCGCAGAGCCTGCTTTCGATGCTGAGATAGAGGGTCTTGCTTGGTTTATTGATCACGCTGTCCCGCTTTCGCCGGTTGTCCGGTGTTTCGGCTGCTGCGTTGCCGCGCCCGCTATGGAGGCCGGCAGTTTCGTCGGTTTCCGGGCGTCTCTTCTACTCGTGGCTGGGTCCTTCCGGTTCCGTCCAGGCCACCCATGACTGCGACACGGAAAGCTGTTTCAGGAATTCGGCGGCGAAGAGGAACTCCCCCTCCGGCGCCGGCACGTTGATGCTCTCCTCGCCGCGCTGGATGGAGAAGGCGTACCCTTTCTTGCCGTTACGCTGATAGCTCTCCACGTTCAGCTTGGTCACGGTCTCGCCCTGGGGCGTTTCGAAGCGGTGGGTGAAGGTCGCCTTGCCTCCCGTCCCCTGTAGCTCCGCGATCTTTCTGGAGACCTCGAAGGCCTCGCACGGCTCGGCCACGAACCGGATGTGGGGCTGGCCGGTGGCCAACCGGAAGAACCGGAACGCGACGCGCCCCTCCTCGGGCTTGCCGTTTTGCCTCTTTTCGCTGGGAGCTATTTCGACGCCGGTCTGCTTGGCGAAGATGGTTAGTTTAGGTGTTCTCATTGGTCCCCCGGGACAGCGGTTATAACTTTAGCGTCCTTCCCAAGGATGTCAATAATCTACAGGAGTACCGGCACCGAGTGGCTTAGGCGCACCTCGCTTTCGGTGACACTCGCCTGGTAGGCGAGCAGTTCCACCCCGGCACGCGACGCCTCCCGCAACAGTGCGCCGTAGGCCGGATCGATGGCGTCGGCGGGAGAAAGGGCGTCGCCGTCGCCACGCTGCACCACGAACAGGTTCACGGCGCGGTGTCCCTGGCGCACCATCTCCATCAGCTCGCGCAGGTGCTTCTGCCCCCGCGTGCTCACCGCGTCCGGGAAGAGGGCGCAGCGCTCCCGCACCAGGGTCACGTTCTTTGTCTCCACGTAGCACAGGCCGCGCTCCCCGGAGAGCAGCAGGTCGATCCTGCTCCCGGTGCCGTACGGGACCTCCAGCTTGATCCTCTCATAGCCGGAAAGCTCGGTGATGGTGCCGTCGAGGATCGCCTCCCGGGCCAGGAGGTTGGGGAGCATGGTATTGATCCCGACCCAGACCCCGTCGGCCCGCACCAGTTCCCAGCTGTGGGGGTACTTCCGGCCCGGGTTGCCGCTCACCGAGAGGAGGACGCGGTTGCCGGGGAGGGCGCACCCCATCATGCTCCCGGTGTTGGGGGTGTGCGCGGTGACCACGGTGCCGTCATCGAGTTCGACGTCGGCGAGAAAGCGTTGGTAACGGCGGATCAGGGTGCCTTGGTAGAGCGGCTGCGGCAGTTTCATGGTGCATCCTTTGGGACGGCGGTTTGGCCTTTATGGCAGGCGCCCGACTGTACCCGGAAGAGCCTGCCGCTGTCCAGTTAGAATTGGTTGCGGCCGGTGACGGGCGCTGGAGAAAACTATTGATCTGGTTAGCCATTCTGCTAAACTCAGGTGCTGGATCGCCCGCGGCCCGAACACGGCGGGGCAGGGAGGATGACCATGGCGAAAGGGGCGCAGCAAAACCGCGAGCATCTGGCGGCGGTGCAGCTCTTGGGCAAGACCATCAGCAAAAGAGCCGGCTTTCGTTGCGAATGGTGCGAAGGGGACCAGGAATTGCGCCTCTGGGAGTACCAGCCCGACCAGGAACCAAGCGAGGAGAACCTCGCGCTCCTGTGCCATTCGTGCCGCGAGCTGGTTGGCCTCAAGAACCCCGATCCCCGGCGGCTGCGCTCGCTCAGGAACGCGCTCTGGAGCCAGATTCCGGCCGTCGCCGAGGGGGTGGCCGTCGTGCTGGCCCGCTGCAAGGAACCCTGGGTCAGGGAGGCGATCGAGGAGAGCTTCATCGACCAGGGGCTCAAGGATCGTTTGCTGTAGGGTGACTTCACCCGCCGGGGCCCGCCCGCAGGGGATAATCTGTTTGACGCAGGGCACGACGGTGTGGTAGTAAAAATCCTTTGTTAATGTTATTTTTTGCTGTGGAAAGGGTGTTATGTCACAAGGGATAAAGAAGGGAATCTTGCTGGCCGGCGGCGCCGGGAGCAGGCTCTACCCGCTGACCATGGTGGCCAGCAAGCAGTTGCAGCCGGTGTACGACAAGCCGATGATCTATTACCCGCTGGCCACGCTCATGATGGCGGGTATCTCGGACATCCTGATCATCTCCACCCCGCAGGACACCCCCCGATTCGAGGCGCTCTTGGGAGACGGCTCGCGCTGGGGCATCCGCCTGAGCTACGCGGTGCAGCCCGAGCCCAAGGGGATCGCGCAGGCCTTCCTGATCGGCGAGGAATTCATCGCCGGTGACCCGGTCTGCCTGATCCTTGGCGACAACATCTTCTACGGCAAGATGGAGTTGGACCGCCTGGTGGCCGAGTTCAGCACCGGCGCGAAGATCTTCGGCTACTACGTGCAGGACCCCGAGCGCTATGGGGTGGTCGAGTTCGACAAGAGTGGGCGGGTGCTCGATATCGTTGAGAAACCGACCGCCCCGAAGTCGAACTACGCCGTTCCCGGCCTCTACCTCTACGACGCGCGCGTGGTCGAGATCGCCAAGGCGCTCAAGCCGTCGCCGCGCGGGGAGCTGGAGATCACCGACATCAACAAGGTCTACCTGGGGCGCGGCGAGTTGATGGTCGAGCGTCTGGGGCGCGGCATCGCCTGGCTCGACACCGGAACGCACCAAAGCCTTCTGGAGGCCTCGCACTTCATCGGCACGCTCGAGGCCAGGCAGGGGCTGAAGATCGCCTGCCTGGAGGAAATCGCCCTGCGCATGGGGTACCTCGACTGCAAGGCGATGGCCCGGGTCATAGACGAAACACCGAAATCCTCGTACCGCGACTATCTGCTGCGGGTTTACAGCGAGACGGAACTTTGCGGCGGAGGTACCAACCAGTGAGCGCGGTGCAGCAATTCAACAAGGGACGCATCCACGATGTAACCTGCAAGCCCCTCAAGAAATTTCTGGACGAGAGGGGATGGCTCACCGAGCTGTTCCGCTCCGACGAACTCGATCCGGAGGTCATGCCGGTCATGTCCTACATCTCGATGACGCAGCCGGGAGTGGCCCGCGGGCCGCACGAGCATGTCGATCAGACGGACTACTTCTGCTTCCTGGGCCCCTCGAACTTCAAGGTCTACCTCTGGGACACGCGCCCCGATTCCCCCAGCTTCGGGGTGAAGCAGGTGTTGTACGCCGGTGTGGACGCCCCGAGCATGGTGATGGTCCCCCCGGGCGTGGTGCATGCCTATCGCAACATCGGCACCGAGAACGGTATCGTCTTCAACGCGCCCAACCGCCTGTTCGCCGGTCCCGGCAAGAGCGAGAAGGTGGACGAGATACGGCACGAGGAATTGGTGGACTCCCCCTTCCTGCTGGACTGACGCGGCTGGTCACACCCCGGACAACTTGTTGCAATCATTTTATTTTCACTAGGGGGCACAGAGCCCCCTAACCATTTTTGAGGCCGATGAAAAACCTTCTGATTCGCTACCGGCGCTTCCTGATGACCGCCCTGCTACTGCTGGCGGCCTTCCTGACGTACGCCCTGAACCTTAGAAACCGGGAACACGCCAATCCCGTGGAGCGCACCGTGATGGGCATCACCGCGCCGGTCGCTGGATCGGCCGCCAGCGCGACCGGTTTTCTGAGCGACATCTGGAACAACTACATCGACCTGATCGACGTGCGGCGCGAGAACATCGAGCTCAGAAAGAGCGTGAAACGGCTCAACGCCCGCATCATCGCCGACAACGAGGCGGTCGCCGCCACCATGCGGCTGAAGCAGCTCCTTGATCTCAAGGAGAGCGTCGCCGTCCCCTCACTGGCCGTTTCGGTCATCGGCGAGGACAGCTCGGCCTGGTTCAAGACCCTCGTGGTCGACCGCGGCAGCGCCGACGGACTGCTGGAGGGGATGCCGGTGGTGGCCATAGGCGGGGTGGTGGGACGCCTGGTAAAGGTGGCGCCGCACTCGTCCCGGGTGCTGCTGTTGACCGACCACGCCAGCGCCATCGCGGCAATCGTGCAGCGCTCCCGCGCCCGCGGTGTCGTGCGCGGCGCCGGTGGTGGGCGCTGCTCCCTGGAGTTCACCGTCAAGGACGAGGACGTCAAGGTCGGCGACACCGTGATCAGCTCCGGCATCGGCGGGGTCTTCCCCAAGGGGCTTCCCATCGGGGAGGTCACCATGGTGAAAAAGGGGGAGTACGGCGTGTTCCAGACCATCGAGGTGCGCCCGCTGGTCAACATCGGGAAGCTGGAAGAGGCGCTGGTGCTGGTCAGGCAGCGCGATGAATAGGGTTCTTCAACAGGGGTCATGTCAGTGATCGCCTATCTTAAAATAGCGGCGGTGGTCATCGCCGCGCTTTTGCTGCAGATGACGCTCCTCCCCAGGTACCTGCTGGACCCTTTCCAGCCCAACCTCATCATCATCCTGGTGGTCTACCTGGGACTCAAGCTGCCGCACCGGTTCGCCGGCGTCGCCGTCTTCGCCCTGGGGCTTCTCCAGGACAGCTTCAGCGGCATCTACCTGGGGCTGCACGCCTTCTCCTATCTCTGCATCTACACCCTTTTGTCCGAACTCGCCGACCGGCTCTACACGGATAACCGTGCCCTGTTCGTCCTGGTCGTTTTTATCGCTACCATCATGAGTGCACTTTTGAACCTCTTGCTGCTTCTGGTCTTCTCGGTCGGTAACGGCCTGTACGCCTCGCTCTTGCCCGCGCTCTTGCCGCAGGCCCTCATCAACGCGCTGATCGCCTCCGTGGTTTCCGGGATGAGGCTCCCGGTCGAGGAGGTCCGATGAAGACGCTCAACAACATCCTTCCCGACGACGACGGGGGCGGCCGCCGCATCATCGGCCTGTCCCTTGGTGCCTGCGCCATGTTCTTCCTGCTGTTGGCCAGGCTCTGGTACCTGCAGGTGATCAGCGCCGAAGACCTGATCGACCAGTCCGAGAACAACCGGCTCCGCTTCGTCCCGGTGGCGGCCCCGCGCGGCGCGATCCTGGACCGTAACGGTAAGGTGCTGGTTTCCAACACCCCTTCCTTCTCGGTCGCGGTCATCCCGCAGGACGTGAAGAACAAGGACCAGCTGATCGACAACCTGGCCCACTACCTGAACCTGGATCGCAAGGAGATCGAGACCAAGTGGAACAAGGGGCAGGGGAGGGCGAAGTACTATCCCCTGGTGGTCGCCTCCGGGATCACCCGCGACCAGATGGAATTCCTCGAGGAGAACCGCCTCGCCCTCTCCGGGGTCAACATCGAGATGAAGCCGATCCGGGCCTACGCCAACGGCTCGCTGGCCTCGCACCTTTTGGGCTACCTGGGGGAGGTTTCCGAGGACGAGCTCAACTCGGAACGCTACCGCGACTACAACGCGGGGGACTACATCGGCAAAAGCGGCATCGAGCGGAGCTGGGAGTCGTACCTGCACGGCACCGACGGCGGCCGCCAGATCGAGGTGGACGCGCGCGGCCGCTTCCTGCGTACCGTCGCCGAGACCGGTTCGAGTGTCGGCAACACGGTCATGCTGACCATCGACCTGGAGATGCAGAAGGCCGCCGAGCAGGCCCTGGGAGACCAGGCGGGCGCCGCCGTGGCCATGGACGTGAACACCGGCGAGATCCTCGCCTTCGTCTCCAGCCCCGATTTCGACCCGGCCCTCTTCACCGGCCGCATGCCTCCCGACGTCTGGAAGAAATACCTCGACGACGAGCGCCACCCCCTGGAGAACAAGGCCCTCAAGGGGATGTACCCCCCCGGCTCCACCTTCAAGATCGTCACCGCCATCGCCGGGCTGGAAGAGGGGCTGATCGACGAGCACACCACGGTCCAGTGCTCAGGCTCCTACAAGTTCGGCAACTCCACCTTCCGCTGCTGGGAGCACAAGGGGCACGGCACCGTCGATCTGAAACGGTCGTTGCGGGAATCCTGCGACGTCTACTACTACAAGCTCGCCGAGCGCCTCGGCGTGGACCGCATCGCCAAGTACGCCAAGCTTCTCGGGCTCGGGGCGCCGCTCGGCATCGGCCTTGAGAGCGAAAAGGCCGGGGTGATCCCGACCCAGGAATGGAAGCTCAAGCGCTTCGGCAAGAAGTGGTATTCCGGCGAGACCCTTCCGGTCGGCATCGGCCAGGGGTACGTGCTCACCACGCCGGTGCAGCTCGCCTCCATGATCGCCACCGTGGCCAACGAGGGGATCATCTACCGTCCCCACCTGGTGAAGCGGGTGGTTGATGCCGACGGCAAGGTGTTGCAGGACTTCGCGCCGCAGATCCTGTCCCGGCCGGGCCTGAAACCCGCCACCTACCGCCTCGTCAAGGAGGGGCTCCTCGCCGTCGTCAACGAGCCGCACGGCACCGGCGGCAGTGCTAGGCTGTGGGAGGTCAAGGTGGCGGGCAAGACCGGTTCGTCCCAGGTGGTCAAGTTGCGCGACAGCAAAGGGGGGGTGCCGTATCGCTTCCGCGATCATGCGCTGTTCGTCTCCTTTGCCCCCTTTGAGAAACCGGAAATCGGGGTCGCCGTCATCGTCGAGCACGGCGAGCACGGCGGTTCGGCGGCTGCGCCGGTGGCCGGCAAAATCCTGCGCTCCTACTTCGAAGGGAAGGGCGTCATCAAGAAGCCGGTTCCCAAGGCCGTCCCCAAGGAAGAAGAGGGGGGGCTAGGGGTGGCCGAACCCGATGACCCCGGCCAAGCAACGACCAAACCCGCCCCGGCCGCAGGGAACGCCGCGGGTACCGACAAACGAGGCAGAGATGTTCGATAGACGGCTATTCACCAACTTCGACTGGACCCTTTTGGGGGTGGTGCTCCTCATCACCGCCTTCGGGGTGATCAACATATACAGTGCCTCGTCCTCATACCGGGACGTCGGCACGCCCTACTACCTGAAGCAGCTCTACTGGATCGTGGCGGGACTGGGGTTGTGCCTCACCGTCTGCAGCCTCGACTACCACATGCTCGAGGACTTCGCCTACTGGCTCTACGGCGGCGTGCTGGTCCTGCTGGTGCTGGTGCTGGTGGCGGGGAAGACCTCCATGGGGGCGACCCGCTGGATCAACCTCGGCTTTTTCAACATGCAGCCCTCCGAGCCGATGAAGATCGTCATCATCATGACCTTCGCCCGCTTTTTCAGCCGCTACCCCGTTTTCAAGGGGCTGACCTTGAAGGAGCTTTTTCAGCCGCTCTTGCTGTTGGGCATTCCCGCCGTGCTGATCATGAAACAGCCGGACCTCGGGACCGCCATCCTGGTCTCCCTCATCGCCGGCACCATGCTTCTCTTCGTCGGGGTGCGTTGGTCCGCCCTCGCCACCATCTTCGCCGCCGCCGTTCCCACCGTGGTGATCGCCTGGCAGTTCCTGCTCCACGACTACCAGAAAAAGCGCATCTACAACTTCCTCAACCCCGACCTCGACCCGCTGGGGAGCGGCTACCACATCATCCAGAGCAAGATCGCCGTCGGCTCCGGCGCCACCTTCGGCAAGGGGTTCATGCAGGGGACCCAGTCCCAGCTCCGCTTCCTGCCCGAGCAGCACACCGACTTCGCCTTCTCGGTCTTCGCCGAGGAATGGGGCTTTCTGGGCTGCCTGCTGATGCTCACCCTGTACCTGTTCCTGATCCTTTGGGGGCTCGGTATCGCCAAGCGCTGCAACGACCGTTTCGGGTCGCTGCTCGCCGTCGGGGTGACCGCCATGCTCTTCTGGCACATCGCCATCAACATGGGGATGGTGATCGGGCTGATGCCGGTGGTCGGGGTGCCGCTTCCCTTCTTCTCCTACGGGGGGACCTCCATGGTCACCTCGATGGTCGGGGTGGGGATCCTGCTCAACATCAGCATGCGGCGCTTCATGTTCTAACCCCCCGGCCCTTTCCCGGCCCCAATAGGAGCGCCATGCACATCGCCCTCGTCGAGCCCTACTGCACCGGCTCCCACGCCGCCTGGGCCACCGAGTATGCTGCCCATTCCAGCCACCAGGTGGATCTCCTCACCCTGGCTGGCCGCAACTGGAAGTGGCGCATGCACGGCGGCGCGGTCTCCCTCGCCGGCCGCTTTCTCGCCGCGGGGAAAAAACCCGACCTCATCCTCGCCACGGACATGCTCGACCTGACCACCTTCCTGGCGCTGACCAGGCCGCTTAGCGACCGCTGCCCGTGCGCCATCTACTTCCACGAGAACCAGCTCACCTATCCCTGGTCCCCCGGCGACCCGGACCTGGGGGAGCAGCGCGACCTGCACTACGCCTTCATCAATTACGTGAGCGCGCTGGCCGCCGACGCGGTCCTCTTCAACTCCCGCTACCACATGGACTCCTTCCTCGGGGAGCTCCCCAACTTCTTGAAACGCTTCCCCGACGCTGTGGACCTCTCGACCGTCGACCGGATCCGGCGCAAGAGCCGTGTGCTCCCCCTGGGGCTGGACCTCGGCAGGCTCGAGCGCTTCCGTCCCCACGAGCGGCCAGACCGCGAGATACCGCTTCTGCTTTGGAACCATCGCTGGGAATACGACAAGGCGCCGGAGGAGTTTTTCGAGGCCCTGTACCGGCTCGCCGAGGAGGGGGTGGCGTTTCGGGTGGCGGTGCTTGGGGAGTCGTTCGGGCGGGTTCCCGCCGTCTTCAAGCAGGCGAGGGAACGGCTCGGCGCGCGCGTCGTTGCGTGGGGCTATCAGAAGAGCTTCGCCGACTACGCCCAGTGGCTGTGGCGCGCGGACATCCTGCCGGTGACCTCGCGGCAGGAGTTCTTCGGCGCGAGCGTGGTGCAGGCGCTCTACTGCGGCTGCCATGCGCTGCTGCCGGACCGGCTCGCCTATCCCGAGCACGTGCCTCACCGCAGCGTGAGGGAGGTGCTCTATGGCGACCAGGAGCCGCTGGTGGATCGGCTGAGGGCGCTGCTGACCGGAGCCGGCACATCGTCAGTGAACCTGGGCGAACACGTGGCGCGCTACGATTGGGCGACAATGGCCCGGGTCTACGATGACTTCTTTTCAGATTTGGTTGAAGGTGCGGATGGAGTGGTGCCGGAGGTCGCTCTCGGCTAGCGGGGTGGGATTGCGGAGGGGGGGCGCCGAAGGCGCCCCCGTTCCCGTTTAGGCGGCTTGCTTGCTGACGGTGATGATCTGGGAGGATTTCTCGAGCCAGACGGTACCGCAGGAGTTGCATTCCAGGAGGTCTTTCGCGTAACCGTCGGAATGCATGTCGATCTCGATTCCTACTTTGTTGTCACAATGCGGGCATTTCATGTTTTGTTTCTCCCCAAGGCGGTAATTTATGATTTTGACAATATATAGAACGCCTCGTGTTGGTCAAGTACTAATTTTTCGAAAAAGTCACCTAAAACAGTAGTTTAGCTTTTGTGCCACACCTGGATCTTGAGCCTTCATTTTAAAACATTTCATTTTTTCCCGCCGTATCGTCACGGATTCTTCGTTGTAAGTTGTCGGTTTTAGAATACATTTCCCACTATCAAACAAAGGTATGCTCTTGTCTCGGTTTTGGGTTTACCTTTGCGTAAAATGATAGGGTTCCCGAAAAAAAAAATCGCACTCGAATTCGTGGAACGACGGTTTGCCGGAATGTATACGGCATTTGCGTCCGCAGCGCATCTCCCTAAATTTCCGCTGGAATTTTTTTTCGGCAAATGCTATATTTGCGCCCGCTAATTTACCCCCCAGGCTCAATCGGAGGTGCGGCATGAAAGAGGCCATGTTCTACCAAAAGCTCGATGGGGAGCGCGTACGCTGCGGGCTGTGCCGTTTCGGCTGCCTGATCGGTTCAGGTCAGCGCGGCCGCTGCCGGGTGCGGGAGAACCGTGACGGCGTGCTGTACACCCTGGTCTACGGCAACCTGGTCGCCGAGCACGTCGATCCCATCGAAAAGAAGCCGCTTTTCCATCTCCTGCCGGGGAGCCGCTCCTACTCCGTGGCGACCGTCGGCTGCAATTTCAGATGCCTGCACTGCCAGAACTACACCATCGCCCAGCCTGACCAGGTGGCCGTCGAGCGCTCCGGCACTTTCGTGGAACCTGCGACCGTGGTGGAGCGCGCCCTCGCCACGGGGTGCCGCTCCATCGCCTACACCTACACCGAGCCCACCATCTTCTTCGAGTACGCCTACGAGACCGCGCGGTTGGCCAAGGCGGCCGGGCTCAAGAACATATTCGTCACCAACGGCTACATAACCAGCGACGCCCTGGCCGCCATCGCCCCCTACCTCGACGCCGCCAACATCGACCTCAAGGGCTTCACCGAATCGTTCTATCGCGAGGTGGTGGGGGCCTCCCTCGGCGAGGTCCTGGACTGTGTCCGGGACTACAAGCGGCACGGTATCTGGGTCGAGCTCACCACCCTGGTGATACCCAACCGCAACGACTCCGAAACCGAGCTGCGCGACCTCGCCCGCTTCATCGTGACCGAGGTGGGAGCGGAGACGCCGTGGCACGTGACCCAGTTCTACCCGACCCACCGCCTCACCGACCAGCCGCGCACGCCGGTGGAGACCCTGCGCGCCGCCAGGCGCATCGGTCAGGAGGCGGGGCTACGCTACGTGTACGAGGGGAACGTGCCGGGCGAGGGGGGAGAAAACAGTTATTGCTCTTTCTGTGGCGCCCTGCTAATTAAGAGGCTCGGCTACCTGGTGGAAAAGAATCTTCTCTGCAATGGAACCTGTCCCGGCTGCGGGGCTGTCATCGAGGGTGTATGGACGTAACGCGGCGGATGGCCCGATGGGCCAAGCTCTCCGAACCGGGGCTCATCTCTTTTCTTTTTCAGATACTCCTTGGGGCGCTGCTCGTTCTGGTCTTCTGGGTGGTCGACGGGCTGCTCGATTACCTGCTCTTTGGCGGAAGGCCCCTGGCGGATTTCCTGCTGGCCTCGGACAGCCACGAGGATTTCGCCCTGGTCCTCTTCCTTGTTTGCGGCCTGCTGCTCTACAGCCGCCGCGCGCACCGCAATGAAGCCGCTTTGGAACAAGCGCTGCAGGCTGCGCTGGAGGAGGCCGAGCGAGAGCGGGCCAAGATGGAGGGGATTTTCGAAGCGCTGGGCGAGGCGGTATCCATCCAGGACCCCGATCTCAAGGTCCTCTATCAGAACCCGGCACACCAGCGCATGACCGGCCCCTACGTCGGCCGTTACTGCTACGAGGCGTACCGCAAGGAGAGCGTCCCCTGCGCCGGGTGCCACCTCCTGGCCTCCTTCCAGGACGGCAAGGTGCACCGCGCCGAGCTGGGGCCTGAAGTCTCCGCCACCGGCGGCTACGTCGAGTTGATCGGGTCGTCCCTCAAGGGGAGCGACGGCAAGCCGCATTACGGCATCGAGATCGTGCGCGACATCACCGCGCGCAAGCTCGCCGAGGAGGAAACCGCCGCCCTCAACGCCGCCCTGACCCACCAGGCCGCTGAACTGCAGCAGGCCAACCAGGAGCTTGAAGCGTTCTGTCACGCCATTTCCCACGACATGCGCGCGCCGCTCACCCGGGTGTACAGCTCGGCGCAGGAACTGCGCGGGTACCGCGGGCAACTGGACGATAACGGCCGTTTCTTCGTCGACCTGGTCCACGACGGCTGCATCCAGATGGAGGCGCTGCTCGACTCGCTCATGGTGCTCTGCCGGGTCACCGAGGTTGAACTTGCCTGTGCCACCTTCGACCTGGTCCCCGTCGCCTGCGAGATAGCCGCGCAACTGCGCCAGGATCAGCCCGGCCACCACGTTTCCTTCCTCACGCCCGAGCGGCTCATGGTGCACGGCGACCCCCAGCTGTTGCGCGTGGTGCTGGAGAACCTTCTCTCCAACGCCTGGAAATACAGCAACAAGGTCGAAGCTCCGGTGGTGGAACTCGGTTCGGTCGCCACCGGGCAGGGGGAGGGCACCTTCTTCATCCGGGACAACGGGGCCGGCTTCGACAGTGCCCGCGCCGGCCAGCTTTTCCAGCCCTTCAAGAGACTGCACACCTATCGTGACTTCCCCGGCACCGGCCTTGGGCTTGCCACCGTGCGCCGCATCGTGCGCCGTCACAACGGGCGGGTGTGGGGTGAAGGAGTGCCCGGGCGCGGGGCGACCTTCTACGTCATGCTGCCCGGGTGACGCGGAAACGGTTGCCCCGGGATCGCCATTCATGCTATACATCAGCTTTCTTCCAGTAAAATCCACGTAATGAAGAGGTTTTCTTCTTGAAGGTTTCACTGCTACGTCGCTTCTGGGTTACGTTCTCCATCTGGGTAATCGGCAGCTACGCCTCCTTACTGAACCGGTTCCGCGTCGAGGGAGCCCAGCACATCCCCGCCAACGGGGGGGTCCTGATCGCCTCCAACCACATCTCCGCCTACGACACGGTTTTTCTCCCCTGGGCCGTCATCCGCGAACATCCGCTGCAGATGCTCTGGGCTCCCGCCAAGGAGGAGCTCTTCGCCGGGTTCATGGGGCTCGTCTACCGCTCCTGGGGGGCCTTCCCGGTCCGGCGCGGCCGCGACGTGCGCGCTGGGAAGCAGATCAACGCCCTTTTGGCCGACCAGAAGGTGATGCTTTTTCCGGAGGGGACCCGGCACAAGGACGGCGTGCTCGGCAAGGGGAACCGCGGCGTGGGCAAGATCATCTACGACACGCGGCCGCACGTGATCCCGACGGCGCTGATCGGCATCAACCGCTGGAAATTTCCCGGCGTGGGGCTCGAGGGGGGGGTGGTTTTCGGAGCTCCCCTCGATTTCAGCGACCTGTACCAACTCGAGGACTGCAAGGAGACCCACCAGTTGATCGTCGATCGTGTCATGGATGCCATCGCCTCGCTCTTGCAGCAGGGGGGAGGTCCGCATGCGGGTTGAGATCTTCTGCGACGGCGCCTGCAGCGGCAACCCGGGGGTCGGCGGCTGGGGGAGCATCCTGCGCTACGGCGACAAGGTGAAGGAACTTTCCGGCGCCGAGGGTGAGACCACCAACAACCGGATGGAGATGAGCGCCGCCATCCAGGCGCTGGAGGCTCTGACCCGTCCCTGCGAGGTGGTGGTCACCACGGATTCACAGTACCTTGCCAAGGGGATGACCGAGTGGCTTCCCGGCTGGGTCAAAAGAGGGTGGGTGAACTCCAAGAAGGAGCCGGTGCTGAACCGCGACCTCTGGGAGAAGCTCCTGGCCCTCGCCAAGACGCACCGGATCACCTGGGTCTGGGTGCGCGGCCACAACGGCCATGTGGAAAACGAGCGTTGCGACGAACTGGCGCGGGCTGCCATCGACAGCTACCGTGCCGGCGCGGGCAGGTGAGGGGGGCAGTCCCCGATACGAGGATGTAGTGGATTACTTTATCATCGAGGTCTCCGAGGAGGAGGTCAGGCGCGAGCGTGAGAAGGCGCGCGAACTGCGGCGCGGCCAGTGGTGGAAAAACCGGGTGGCCAAAGGGGTCTGCCACTGGTGCCAGGGGAAATTCCCCCCCGGGGAGCTTTCCATGGACCACATCGTTCCGGTCATTCGCGGCGGCAAGTCCGCCAAGGGGAACGTGGTCCCCTGCTGCAAGGAATGCAACAACAAGAAGAAGCACATGCTCCCCATCGAGTGGCAGGAATACCTGGACGGCATGGGGCGTGACGGCGGCGCCGAGCCCAGCTGAGGCCGCCGCGGAGATAAAGTTTTGAGCCAGAAAATCAAGGCGGTCATTTACGACTGCGACGGCGTGCTGTTCGATTCCTTCGAGGCGAACTACGCCTTTTATCACCTGGTGCTGGATCGCTTCGGCAAGCCCGCGCTCGATCGCGGCGACCTCGATACCATGCGCATCCTGCATACCTACTGCAACAAGGACGTGCTCGAATACCTGTTCGCCGGCGACAGCCGCATGGACGAGGTGCGCGCCTTTTCCGCCAGCATCGATTACCGCAAGCTCTTTCCGCTCATGGTCATGGAGCAGGGGCTGCGCGAGACCCTGGACGCCTTGAAGGGGCGGGTGGAGCTGGCGGTCTGCACCAACCGCGCGAGCTCGATGGATATCCTGCTCGAGTCCTTCGGGCTGGACGGCTACTTCAGCTGCGTCATGACCGCCGGGCGCGTCAAGAACCCCAAGCCGCACCCCGAGCCGCTCTTCAAGGTGCTGGAGCACTATGGCCTCGCGCCCGAGGAGGCCCTCTTCGTCGGGGACTCGGACGTCGACCGCCGCGCCGCCGAGGGGGCCGGCGTCCCCTTCGTGGCCTACCGGGGCGAGCTCGAGGCCGCCGCGAGGATAGATAGACACCAGGATCTGCTGTTACTGCTTTAGACACCGGAGGGTTGATCGATGGAGCCTGTGCCGCAGGAAGATGCAGAAAAGCTGTTCAGCCGCGCCCTCGCCGCCTTTTCCGCCGGTGAATACCAGGCGGCCCTGGCCCAGCTGGAGCGGGCTCTGAAGCTGGAAGACAACCCTTTGCTCTACTCCTACCTCGGCTTGTGCATCGCCAAGGAGCGGGGGCAGGTGAAAAAGGGAGCCGAGCTCTGCCAGGCTTCCCTCGATCTCGAGCCGGAGAACCCGGCGCATTACCTGAACCTGGCCCGGGTGCACCAGGTCGCCCGTGACAAGTGCCAGGCCCTGGACGTCCTCAGGAAGGGGATGGCGGTCGGCGGCAGCGAAGAGATCGTGGCCCTGCTGGCCGTCCTCGGCACCCGGAAGCCCCCGCCACTCCCTTTCCTGTCCCGCGACCACTTCCTGAACAAGTGGCTCGGCATCGGGCTCTCTCGCCTTGGCCTGCGCTAGGGCGCAAAAGTTTCGATCGGTAGTATACTTTTCCTCGTTTGCCGATCCGAAGCGCGAGGGGGGGTGCCAGATGACCGATCGATTCAGGGAGCAGGGTGCTTTTAGCTGGTTCGAACTGACCACGGAAGACGTAGCCGCGGCACAGTCCTTCTACGGCAGATTGTTCGGCTGGAGTACGGAGCGCTGGGACGGGGAAGGGGACTACACCCTGATCAAGGTCGGCGGCAAGGAGGTCGCGGGGATGGCGCCTGCGGGACCGGGGCACCGCAAGCCGTTGGGGTGGGGAGTGTACGTGACGGTCACCGACGTGGACCAGACCGCCGCCAAGGCCGAGGAGCTGGGCGGCAAGGTGCTGGTTCCCCCCACCGATATCCCGCGTGTCGGTCGTTTCTGCGTGCTCCAGGATCCCCAGGGAGCCGTGCTGACCGCGATCACCTACTGCCGCCCGTAAAGGCGACCACCACGAAGATAAGAGGCCGCGCCCGGAATTTCCGGTGCGCGGCCTTTTCTTTTTCATCTTCCGCCAGTCCCCTCTCCCCCTGGGAGAGGGTGCCCGATGGGCTGGTGAGGGATGGTCTAGGCCGGCTGCTTCCCTCACCCTGACCCTCTCCCCAGGGGGGGAGGGGGGTATGGACACGGGCCGATACCCCGCTTGGTCTAGATCCCTAAAATCATGGAGAGGTCGTGCAGCTGGTCCTGCTGCGTCTTCTCGCTGACCACCACCGTCTCCAGCGGGGTAGAGCAGATGTCGCCGCAGCAAAGCCCGACCATCTTGCCCTTTTCCCCGGCGAGCAGCTGCTCGACGGCGGCATGGCCGAAGCGGCTCCCCAGCAGCCGGTCGAAGACCGAGGGCGCGCCGCCGCGCTGGTAGTGCCCGAGGACGGTCACGCGGGTCTCGAAGCCGATGGCGTCCTTGATGTTGTCGGCGATGTTCTGGGCGCGGCCGGCCCCTTCGGCCAGGATGATGATGGCGTTGCTGCGCCCCTCCTCGTAGCGTTTCCTGAGCTGGTTGCAGAGGTCGGCTATGTCGCACTCAACCTCGGGGATGATGGCGTACTCGGCGCCGGTGGCGATGGCGCTCATGCTGGCCAGGTACCCCGAGTTCCTTCCCATCACCTCGATGACGAAGGCGCGGTCGTGCGAGCTGGCCGTGTCCTTGATGCAGTCGACCGCATAGATGATGTTGTTCAAGGCGGTGTCGACGCCGAGGGCCATGTCGGTGTAGGCGATGTCGTTGTCGATGCTGGCGGGAATCCCCATTACCGGCACTCCCATGCGGTGCAGGGCGAGCGCGCCGTTCAAGGAACCGTCCCCGCCGATCACCACAAGCCCCTCGACCCCGAGGTCCTGCAGGTGCCGCACCGCCTTCTCCCGGCCGAGCACGGTGCGGAACTCCTCGCTCCTGGCCGACTGCAGGAAGGTGCCGCCGCGGTGCAGGATACCGGCCACTTCCCTCGTGGTCATCTCCAGCAGGTCCCCCTTCAAAAGCCCCGCGTACCCCTTCCTGAAACCGACCACCTGCACGCCATGCCCGAGCGCGGTGCGGGTCGCGCTCCTGATCGCCGCGTTCATGCCGGAGCAGTCTCCGCCGCTGGTGAGAATCCCGATCTTCTTCATGCTCTGACTCCGCTGGAGGTTGTACCGCCCATGCCGCCCGCGCCCCTGGCGCAAGGCAAGCTTGAATATATCATGGGGTATTGCATTTTCAACAACGCCTTAACGCTCGGGATCATTCGCCTTTTCCCGCTGCCCACGGATCCAGGCCATGCGCTCGCGGATACTTTTTTCGTAGCCGCTCTCTTTTGGGGCGTAGAAACGCCGGCCCGAGAGCTGCTCGGGGAGGAACCCCTGTGTCACGATGCCGTCCTTGTAGTCGTGGGGGTAGAGGTACCCCTTGCCGTAGCCCAGCCCCTTCATGAGCTTGGTCGGAGCGTTCCTGATCTGCATCGGCACCGGGAGCCCTCCCGACTTCCTCACCTCGGCCATGGCGTCGTTGATCCCCATGTAGCTCGCGTTGGACTTGGGCGCGGTGGCGAGGTAGGTGACCGCCTGCCCCAGGATGATCCTTCCCTCCGGCATCCCGACCAGGCGGAAGGCCTCCAGGGCGGAGACCGCCATCTGCAGCCCGCGCGGGTCGGCGTTGCCCACGTCCTCGGAGGCGAAGATGACCATGCGGCGCAGGATGAAGATCGGGTCCTCGCCCGCTTCCAGCATGCGCGCGAGCCAATAGAGCGCCGCGTCGGGGTCGGAGCCCCGCATGGACTTTATGAAGGCGGAGATGACGTTGTAGTGCTCCTCGCCACCCTTGTCGTAGAGCAGGGGCTTCTTCTGGGTCGCCTCGCGGGCGGTTTCCAGGGAGATGTCCCCTTCCCGCGCCAGGCGGGCGGCCGTCTCCAGGGTGTTGAGCGCGATGCGCGCGTCGCCGCCGGCCTGCTCGGCCATGAAGGAGAGGGCGTCCTCCGACGCGGTGAGCTCGAACTCGCCGAGCCCACGCTCCCAGTCGGTCAGGGCGTTCACCAGGATCTGCCGGATGTCCTCGTCGGCGAGCGGGTTCAAGACCAGCACCTTGCAGCGCGACAACAGCGGCGCGATCACCTCGAAGGAGGGATTCTCCGTCGTGGCGCCGATCATGGTGAAGGTGCCGCGCTCGACGTAGGGGAGGAAGGCGTCCTGCTGGCTCTTGTTGAAGCGGTGGATCTCGTCCACGAAAAGGATGGTCCGCTTCCCCTGGAACTTCAGGATGTCCTCGGCTTCCTTCACCACCTCGCGGATCTCCTTGATGCCGCTCATGATGGCCGAGAAGAAGATGAAGTGGCTCTTGGTGGCGCCCGCGATGATGCGGGCCAGGGTGGTCTTGCCGGAGCCCGGGGGGCCCCAGAAGATGAGAGAGGTGACCCGGTCGGTTTCGATCAGGCTTCTCAGGAGCTTTCCTTCGCCAAGAAGGTGCCCCTGTCCCAGGTACTCGGAGATGGTGCGGGGCCGCATGCGTTCTGCAAGCGGCGCGAATCGTTCGTCAGTTCCGTTGAAAAGATCCAATCAATGCCTCTGTAGTTCCACGGCCCCCGGGAGGATGTCGACCGGCTTGATGCCCCAGATTTCGCGGGCGTACTGGTCGATGGTCCTGTCGCTGGAGAACTTGCCCATGCCGGCGCAGTTGAGTATCGCGCGGCGCGCCCACTCGTCGGGCTGCTTGAACAGTTCGGCGACCTGTCCCTGGCAGGCGACATAGGATGCGTAGTCGGCAAGGAGCATGTAGTGGTCGCCCAGGTTCAAAAGCGAGTCGGTGAGCGGGGTGAATAGTTCGGGAGCCCAGGGGGAGAAGAAGCCGGAGGCTATCATGTCCAGTACCCGCTTGAGTTCCCGGTTGCCGTTGTAGTATTCCCGCGGGTTGTAGCCGCGCGTACGCAGCTGCGACACCTCGGCCGCGGTCATGCCGAAGATGAAGATGTTGTCGCGCCCGACCTCCTCCATGATCTCGATGTTGGCGCCGTCGAGGGTGCCGATGGTGAGGGCGCCGTTTAGGGCGAACTTCATGTTGCCGGTGCCGGAAGCCTCGGTGCCGGCGGTCGAGATCTGCTCGGAGAGGTCGGAGGCGGGGAAGATCTTCTCCGCCAGCGACACGCTGTAGTTGGCCAGGAAGACCACCTTGATCCGCCCCGCCACGTCCGGGTCCTGGTTCACCACCGCGGCCACGGCGTTGATGAGCCGGATGATCAGCTTGGCGGCAGCGTAGGCGGGCGCCGCCTTGCCGGCGAAGATGAAGGTGCGCGGCACCACGCGGGCGGCGGGGTTGTCCTTGATCCGGTTGAAGAGCGTGATGATGTGCAGGACGTTCAACAGCTGCCGCTTGTACTCGTGCAGCCGTTTCACCTGCACGTCGAAGAGCGAGTCGGGGTCGACGTCGATGTCGTTGTGCTGCTTGATGTAGCGGCACAGTCCCTCCTTGTTGCTCTTTTTCACCTGGCGCCAGCGCCCGAGGAACTCCGGGTCGCCCGCGATGGCGGAGAGCTTCTCCAGCTCGAAGAGGTTCCTGGTCCAGCCGCCGCCGATGTACTCGTCGATCAGGGCGGAGAGCGTGGGGTTGGACATCTTGAGCCAGCGCCTCTGGGTGATGCCGTTGGTCTTGTTGTTGAAGCGCTCGGGATACATCTCGTAGAAGTCGCGGAACAGCTCGTTCTTGAGGATCTCGGTGTGCAGCGCGGCGACGCCGTTCACCGAGTGGCTCCCCACGATGGCGAGGTGCGCCATGCGGATCTTTCTTTCCCAGTGCTCCTCCACGATCGACATCCTGGCCGGGCGCTCGGGCTCGTCGGGGAACCGCTCCCGGATCTCCTTCAGGAAGCGCTCGTTGATCTCGTAGATGATCTGCAGGTGCCTGGGCAGGATCTGCTCGAAGAACCAGACCGGCCACTGCTCCAGCGCCTCGGGGAGGATGGTGTGGTTGGTGTAGGCGAAGGTCTTCTTGGTGATGTCCCAGGCCTCCTCCCAGTCGACCCCCTCCACGTCCATGAGGACGCGCATCAGTTCGGGAATCGCGAGGGTGGGGTGGGTGTCGTTCAGCTGAATGGCCACCTTGTCGGGCAGAAGCCGCATGTCCTGGTGCTTCTTCTTGAAGCGGTAGATGACGTCGTGCACGGTGGCCGAGGCGAGGAAGTATTCCTGCTTGAAGCGGAGCTCCTTCCCCTCCACCACGTTGTCGGCGGGGTAGAGCACCTTGGAGATGGTCTCCGACTGCATCTTCTTTTCCACCGCGCGGATGTAGTTCCCCTCGTTGAAGAACTTCAGGTCGAACTCGCGGCTGGACTTGGCGCTCCAGAGCCTCAACGTGTTGACACTGTGGGTCTGGTAGCCCGGGATCGGCGTGTCGTAGGCCATGGCCATGACGTCGTCGGTGTCGATCCACTCGCGCACGAGCTTGCCGTTTTGGTCGACGGTGGAGATGACTCGCCCGTAGAACTTCACCGTGTGCAGGTGTTCCTGCCGGTCCAGTTCCCAAGGGTTGCGGTAACGCAGCCAGTTGTCGGGAATCTCCAGCTGGGCGCCATCCACGATGTGCTGGCGGAAGATGCCGTATTCGTAGCGGATGCCGTAGCCGTAGGCGGGGATGGACATGGTGGCCATGGAGTCGAGGAAGCAGGCGGCGAGCCGCCCGAGACCGCCGTTGCCGAGTCCCGCGTCCTGCTCCTCGTTGACGATCTGGTCGAAGTCGTTGCCAAGCGAGGTGATGGCGTCCTTGAAGTCCTCCCAAAGCCCCAGGTTGATGAGGCTGTTGGAAAGGGTCCGGCCCATCAGGAACTCCATCGACATGTAGTAGACTCTCTTGTTGTCGGAGTTATAGTAGGCCTGCTGCGTGTCGAGCCAGCGCTCAACGAGGTGATCGCGGACGGCATAGGCGAGGGCGTTGAACCTGTCATAAGCGGTAGCCGAGTATTTATCTTTTCCCAGTGTGTATTCGAGATGTTCGAGAAAGGACTTGATAATGAGCATTTGCTTGTCAAGTTCTTCGTTCATGCCGATCTGCTCTTCAGTCATGAGTCACCCTGCATCTGCACGTAGTTATTGTGGGAAAGGTCTCTGCGGGACTACTCGGGGTGCGCCAGTTTTCCGTTGGACATGATACACCAACTGTGCTAGTAAATCCTAGATTACAGTACAAGTAAAGGGCTCGTGATGAAAAAAATCGCCATTTTCGCGAAAGTGCACGATCCGCGCTGCCTGGGGGTCGCCGAGGAGCTGATCGAGTGGCTGGCGACGCGCGGTGTGACCGCCCACGTCGAGGAGCACCTCTCCCGGAGGCTCAGGCGCACCACGCTCGCCGAGAGTGCGGAAAGCTCCGAGATCTCGCGCGACGCCGACCTGGTCGTGGTGCTCGGCGGCGATGGCACCCTGATCGCGGCCGCCCGCCTGATCGGCGAGCAGGACGTCCCGATCCTGGCGGTCAACCTGGGGAGCCTCGGTTTTCTCACCGAGATCACCCTGGACGAGCTCTACCCGTCGATGGAGCGCTGCCTGGCCGGCGACTTCGAGGTGACCGAGCGCATGATGCTCCTGGCGAGCGTCGAGCGCGCCGGCGAGGTGGTCGAGCTGCATCGCGTGCTCAACGACGTGGTCATCAACAAGGGGGCCCTGGCCAGGATCATCGACATGGAGACCTCGGTGACTGGGCGCTACCTGACCACCTTCAAGGCCGACGGCCTGATCATATCGACCCCGACCGGTTCGACCGGCTACTCGCTTTCCGCGAACGGCCCGATCCTGCACCCCGAGCTTGAGTGCATCTCGATCACTCCCATCTGCCCGCACACGCTCACCAACCGCCCGCTGGTGGTGGACGCCGCCGCGCAGATCGCCATCAAGCTGAACTACGCCCCGGACGAGTCCGTGTTCCTCACCCTGGACGGGCAGGTGGGGATGAAGCTCCTCTCCGGCGACGTGGTGCAGATCCGGAAGGCCCCCCACGTGACCCGCCTGATCCAGTCCCGCAGCAAGGACTACTTCGAGGTGCTCCGCACCAAGCTCAAATGGGGTGAACGCTAAGTGCTCAGAGAGCTGCAGATAACCAACCTCGCCATCATCGACAAGCTGCACGTGGAGTTCAGTCCCGGGCTCAACATCCTGACCGGCGAGACCGGCGCGGGGAAGTCGATCATCATCGACGCGGTCAACCTGATCCTCGGTGGACGCGGCAGCGCCGACCTGATCCGCTCCGGCGCCAAGGAGGCCTCGGTGGAGGCGCTCTTCGACCTCTCCGGGCGCGAGGCGCTGCTGGGTGCGCTCGCCGAGGCCGGAATCGAGTGCGACGGTGAACTGCTGGTGCGGCGCGTGGTCGCTCCAGGCGGCAAGAGCCGCGTCTTCATCGGCGGGGGGCTCGCCACCACGTCGCTCCTCGCCGAGATCTGCCGCAACCTGATCAACATCTACGGCCAGCACGACGCGCAGAGCCTTTTGAAAACCGAGCAGCACCTGCTTCTTCTGGACGGGTACTCAGGCGCCCTTTCCCTGCGCGCCGCGTTCGGCGCCTGCTACGAGGAGTGCCAGGCCGCGAAACATGAGCTGCAGGCGCTCGAGGCTGGGGAGCGCGAGGCGGCCCGAAGGCTCGACCTGCTGGCCTTCCAGAGTAACGAGATCGCCGAGGCGAAGCTCGCCCCCGGTGAAGAGGAGGAACTGGCCGAGGAGCGTGCCCGGCTCGCACACAGCGAGAAGCTGATGGGCGCATCCCAGGGCGCCTTCGACGCCCTCTACGGCGGCGACGCGCCGATCCTCGGCAACCTCTCCGGTATCATCGCCGGGGTCGCCGACGCCGGGCGCATCGACCCGGCGCTTGCCCCGGTCACCGAGTCGCTCCAGGCCGCCTACGCCCAGCTCGAGGACGCCTCGCTCACCCTGCGGGACTACGCCGCCAGGGTCGAGTCGGACCCGGCCCGGCTGGAGGAGATCGAGGACCGGCTCGACGCCATCGGCCGCCTCAAGAAGAAGTACGGCGCCAGTATCGAGGAGATCCTCGACTACCAGCGCCAGGTGGACCAGGAACTGTCGGTGCTCTCAAACCTGGAGGGGGCGCGCGGCGAACTGCAGGCGCGCATCGCGCAACTGGAGCGGGAACTGGCCGTTCTGGGCGCCAAGCTCAGCGCGGCGCGTGAGGACGGCGCCAAGAGGCTCAAACAGGGGATGGAGCGCGAGCTGGCCGAGTTGGCCATGAAACACGCCGTCTTCGAGACCTCCTTCGAGAAGAGCGCCGAGGCGAGGAGCTACGGCTTCGAGCGTGCCGAATTCCTCTTCTCCCCGAATCCCGGCGAGCCTCCCAAGCCGCTGGCCAAGATCGCCTCCGGCGGCGAGCTCTCCAGGCTCATGCTGGCCTTGAAGCAGCTTCATCCCGATTCCGAGGTTCCCACCCTCATCTTCGACGAGGTGGACACCGGCATCGGCGGTGCGACCTCGGCCCTGGTGGGCGAGAAGCTGAAGCGGGTGGCCCGCGAGCAGCAGGTGCTGGCCATCACCCATCTGCCCCAGGTGGCCGCCTTCGCCGACCGGCACCTGAAGGTCGAGAAGAAGGTCGCCGACGGACGTACCGCCACCGGCGTGGAACTCCTGGAAGGGGAGGAGCGGGTGGCCGAGGTGGCGCGCATGCTTTCCGGCGCGCGCGTGACCGAAAAGACCCTGGAACACGCCAGGGAGTTGATTCAGGAGGCAGTCAGATGATCAGAAAGGCCAGGATTGGCGACGTAAAGGACATTCAGAAACTTTTGACCAACTTCGCGAGCCGCGGCGAGATGCTCTCCCGCTCGCTTTCCGAGCTGTACGAGGCGTTACGCGACTTCTATGTTTTCGAGGAGGACGGGCAGTTGCTCGGCACCTCCGCGCTGCACATCGTCTGGGAGGACCTGGCCGAGGTACGTTCGGTCGCGGTCGCCGAGAGCGTCGGGCGGCGCGGCATCGGCAGCCAGGTGGTGGGGGCCTGCATTGAGGAGGCGCGTGCCCTGGGGCTCAAGAAGCTTTTCTGCCTCACCTACAAGCCCGACTTCTTCGCCAAGTTCGGCTTCAAGATCGCCGACAAGTCCGAGTTGCCGCACAAGGTCTGGGGGGACTGCATCAAGTGCGTCAAGTTCCCCGACTGCGACGAGATCGCCATGATTCTGGAGCTGTAGGGGCGAATAATCATTCGCCCCCCTTCCTGGCGCCTCCACCTCTCTTGCCATCGGCACCGGTCGGGGCGCCGGCGGTTGGGCAAGTAATTACTTGCCCCTACAGCACCCAAAATTTTCGAGGCACCAATGGATCTGACACGACACGCGGACGCGGTTGAGCGCCTGCTCAAGGGGAGGCGGATCGACGGCTACGAGATCGCCGTCGCCGGCTCGCGCGACCTCGCCATAGAGGTGAAACAGGGAACGGTGGACGCCTTCCGCGTGGCGGAACCCTTCGGGGTATCGCTGCGGCTGCTGGCCGGCCACGGCATGGGTTTCTCCTACTCGACCGCCCTCGACGACGCCTCCCTGGAACGCATGGTGGAGGGGGCGCTGGTCGCGGCCCAGATGCAAAGCCCCGACGAACACCACACCTTCGCCGAACCCTGCGCCTCCTACCCCGATACCCCCTGGCTCTTCGATCCCTCGCTTCCCGCCGTCGACGAGTCGCTCAAGGTCGCCCGCGTTATGGAGCTGGAGCGCCTCGTGCTCGACGTCGATCCCCGGGTCAAGCGGGTGCGCAAATGCAGCTACGGCGAGTCGGTCTACCATTCCCTGGTCCGCAATTCCCTCGGCCTCAACGCCGCCTACAGCGGTACCTACAACAGCTGCAGCGTCTCGGCCGTGGCGGAGTCCGACGGCGACGCCCAGACCGGCTGGGATTTCGCCTTCTCCCCCTCCTTCGCGGGCATCGACCTGGCGACGGTGGCGGTCGGGGCGGGGCGCAAGGCGACCGGCCTTCTCGGCGCGCGCACGCTTGCCACCATGCGTTGCCAGGCGGTACTGGACAACCGCGTGGCAGCGGACCTGCTCGACGTGCTGGCCGGCTCCTTCCTCGCCGAGAACGTGCACAAGGGGAAGTCGCTTCTGGCCGGCAGGGTAGGGGAGCGGCTCTTCCCGGACCTCGTCTCGGTCCGCGACAACGGCCTTCTCCCCGACGGCATGGGAAGCGCCCCCTGCGACGGCGAGGGGGTGCCGCAGCGGGACACCCCGCTGGTGGTGGCGGGCGTATTGCGGGGCTACCTGTACGACAGCTACTGGGGCGGGCGCCTCGGCGCGCGCTCGACGGGCAACGCCGTACGCGCCGGCATCAAGTCCGCCCCGAAGGTCGGCATTCACAACCTCCACGTCGAGCCTGGCGCTGCGGATCTCGCGACGCTGCTGGCGGGGGTGCGTAACGGGGTGTTCATCACCGAGGTGATGGGGATGCACACCGCCAACGCGATCTCGGGTGACTTCTCGGTTGGTGCTGCCGGCTTTTACGTGGAGGATGGAGAGGTCAGGTACCCGGTCAAGGGGCTCGCCCTGGCGGGAAACCTGCTGGAATTGTTCGGAAGGGTGGACCTGGTGGGAAACGACCTGCGTTTCTTCGGCTCGACGGGATCCCCCTCGTTGAGGATCGCCGAGCTCGACGTCAGCGGAACCTAGGACCGCCCCGGGCGGGTGCGGTCCCTCAACCTGCCGCTTCTTTTAGGACTCCGCGTCCAGAATCTCGATCAGCCTGCGCACGAACGGGCTCACCACGGCGTAGTGCACCTCGACCCCGTCGCGGGTCCCCTCGATGATCCCCTTGTTCTTCAACAGCGCCAGGTGCTGCGACACGGTCGCCTGCGGCAGCCCCAGGCACTCCCAGATGTGCTTCACGTTGCACTCCTGCGTGCAAAGCCCTGCCACTATCTTCAGGCGGATCGGGTGCCCGAGCACCTTCAGCATTTCCGCTTCTTTTCCGTAATCTTTGGTCTTGTCAAATGCCAACTTGGTATCCTCCGGTTTGGGCTAAAGATAATCTATATATGCTAATAGCAATTGTCAACTGAATTACTTTGCTTCCTTGAGGAAGATTTCCTCGCTGAAGTGGCAGGCCGCCCGCTGTCCCGGCACTTTTTCCAGGAGTTCCGGCCGTTTCTCGCCGCACACCGGCCGGGCGTACGGGCAGCGCGGGTGGAAGGGGCATCCGCTGGGGGGCGAGACCGGCGAGGGGAGCTCCCCCTTGGCGATCACGTGCCGGGTCCTCTTCTTCGGGTCGATGCTCGGGATCGCCGAGAGCAGCGCCTCCGTATAGGGGTGCAGGGGGCGGTTCAGCACCTGGTCCCGGCTGCCGGTTTCCACGATGCGACCAAGGTACATGATCGCCACCCGGTCGCTCAGGTGTCGCAGCACCGAGAGGTCGTGGGTGATGAACAGGAAGGAGAGTCCCAGGTCCTTTTTCACGTCCTGCAGCAGGTTGATGATCTGGGCCTGGATGGAGAGGTCGAGCGCGGACACCGGCTCGTCGGCGATGATGAGCCTCGGGGAGACGGCCAGGGCGCGCGCGATGCCGATACGCTGGCGCTGACCGCCGGAGAACTCGTGCGGGAAGCGCATCATGTGCTCGGGGGAGAGTCCCACCCGCCGGAGCAGCTCCGCCACCTTGTCGCGCCGCCCGTCGCCGTCGCCGATGCGATGGATCTCCAGGGGCTCGCCCACGATCTCCGCGACCCGCATGCGCGGGTTCAGCGAGGAGAAGGGGTCCTGGAACACCATCTGCACCTCTTTGCGGTACTGGGCCAGCTCGGCCTTGCTCATGCGCGCCAACTCGCGCCCCTCGTACTTGATGCTCCCCGAGGTGGGCGGGATGAGCCCGGTCAAAAGCCTCGCCACCGTCGACTTGCCGCAGCCGGACTCGCCGGCCAGTCCCAGCGTCTCGCCCGGGTGGAGCTCGAGGTCGACGCCGGCCACGGCGGTGAGGATCCGCTTCTCGGCGAACATTCCACCCCGGACCGGGTACTGCTTAACCAGGTTTTCGGCGGTCAGAAGCGGCATCATGGTACCTTCCGGCAGCGCACCAGGTGCCCCGGCGCCGCCTCGCTCATTTCAATGGTTTCCCTGCCGCAGGCGTCGTCGCCGATCGGGCAGCGCTCCCTGAAGGGGCAGCCGGCCAGGTCGCCGCGCAGGTCGGGGACCCCTCCCGCGAAGGTGGCGAGCTTCTCCCCGGGCGTTCCGAACTCCGGCAGCGAGGCGAGGAGCCCCCTGGTGTAGGGGTGCAAGGGGGTGGCGAACAGCTCGGCGGTGGGCGCGCTCTCCACGATCTCCCCGGCGTACATGATGGCGGTCCGGTGGGCGCGCTCGGCCACGATGCCGAGGTTGTGGGTGATGAGGATGAGACCCATGCGCTTTTGCGCCATGAGCCGGTCCAAAAGTTCCAATATCTGCGCCTGGATGGTCACGTCGAGCGCCGTGGTCGGCTCGTCCGCGATGACCAGTTCCGGGGAGCAGGCGAGCGCCATGGCGATCATGACGCGCTGGCGCATGCCGCCGGAGAGCTGGTGCGGGTAGTCCCGGACCCGGTCCTTGGCCGCGGGAATGCCTACCTGGGTCAAGAGTTCGACCGCCTCGCGCGCGGCCGCCTCGCCGCTTAAGCCGCGGTGGATCCTGAGTCCCTCGGCCACCTGGTAGCCGACGGTGAAGACCGGGTTCAGCGAGGTCATCGGGTCCTGGAACACCATGGCGATCCGGTTCCCCCTGATCTCGCGCATGCGCTCCTCGGAGAGCGCGAGCAGGTCCTCCCCCTTGAAGCGGATGGAACCGGCGACGATGCGTCCCGGCGGCGGTACCAGTCGCAACACGGAGGCCGCGGTGATGCTCTTGCCGCAGCCCGACTCGCCCACGAGGGCCAGCGTCTCGCCCGCCTCGACGGTGAGGTCTACACCGCGCACGGCCTTGAGCACGCCGGTTTTCAGGCGGAACTCGGTGCGCAGTCCTGTGATTTCTAGAAGTGCCGGCACTGGTGCTCCCGGTGCCCCTGGGGGCACAAAAAGGGCGCGGACCGGCTCTGCCGGCCGCGCTGCAAAGGTTTAACTTATACCATTATTCGGATTACTGGGCAATGCAGGAGTGAGGCGTGCTACCGGGCTTGGGCTGGGGGGGCACCACGTGCAGCCCCGGGTACTCCTCGCGCTGCGGCAGGAAATTGGGCGTCTTCAGGAGCTTGATGAAAATGGGGACCAGCTCCGGGTCGAACTGGGTTCCGGCGTTCTCGGCGAGCTCCTGGATGGCGACCTCGAGCTTGAGCGCCTTGCGGTAGGGGCGGTCCGAGGTCATGGCGTCGAAGCTGTCCGCGATGGCCAGGATGCGGGACTCCAAAAGCAGCTCCTGCCCGGTCAGGCGGTTGGGGTAGCCCTTGCCGTCGTAGCGCTCGTGGTGCTGGCCGATGCACAGGCGCACGTCGTGCAGGAACTCGATCGGCTCCAGGATTTTCATGCCGATGGTGGGGTGCTGCTGCAGCTCGGCGACGTCAGCGTTGGTGAGCGTCTCCTCCTTGTGCAACAGGGAGAGGTCGATGCCGATCTTGCCGATGTCGTGCAGGATGGCGGCCCGCTCGATCACCTTGAGGCGGTTGGCGGGAAGCTCGAGCTTGCGGGCCAGGGCCAGCGAGAAGCGGGTAACTCGCTCGGAGTGGCCGCGGGTGTAGCTGTCGGAAGCCTCGATGGCGGAGACCAGCGCCTGGATGGTGTTCAGGTAGGTCTTTTGCTGCTCGTCGTAGAGCATGGCGTTCTTGATGGCGATGGAGGCCTGGGCCGCGATGGTGGAAAGAAGCTCCAGTTCCTCGTGGTTGTAGACCGTGTTGTTCTGCTTGTTGACCACGGTCAGCGTGCCGATGATCTCGTCCTTCACCATGAGCGGGGCACAGATCAGGGTCCTTCTCTCGAAGCCCAGGGGGCTCACCCGGTCGAACTCGGGGGTCTGGGCGATGTCGGTGATGAGGAGCGGCTTGCTGTTCTGGATCACCCAGCTGGAAACGCTGGAGGGTTTCATGGGGACGCGCAGGTACTGCGGGTTGGGATCGCGGTAGCCGACCAGGTTGGTGATGCGCAGTTCGCCGTGCTCGGCGTCGTAGAGGACCACGTAGCCGACCTGGGCCTGCAGCGTGTCCATGGTGGTCTTCACCACCAGCTGGTACAGGTCCTCCACCTCGATGGTGGAGTTGATGGCCAGCCCCAGGCGGTACAGGGTGGAGAGTTTCGCCACCGCCTTCTCGAGGTTGGTGTTCTTGTCCTCGAGTTCGCCGGCCAGGTCGGCGATCTTGTAGTTCGCCTCCTCGATCTCCTCGATGCGCTCCTCGAGGGTGACGTTCAGGTTCTCGATCTCGCGGATCTGCTCCTCGAGCCGGCCGTTCATCAGGTGGGTCTCGCGGTGGTGGGCCAATTTTTCCTGGGCGCGCGCCAGTTCCCGCTCGTGATGTACGGTGGATTCCATGAGGTTGGCGATGGTGCCGACCATGTGGTTGAAGCTGTTGCCCAGCGAGTGCATCTCCTGGCTGGAGGTGAGGCTGATCTCCTGGTCGAATTCGCCGCGCTCCACCTTTTCCATGCAGCGCATCAGCGTGCGGATCGGGCGCTCGACGTAGATCACCAGGAAGATGAAGATGGTCGCAACGGTGAGTAGCACCAGGGCGATGGCGGAGACGATGGCGAGCTCGCGCTCACGGGAGATGAAACTGTTCATGTACCCCAGGGAGAGCTTGATCTCCAGGAGCCCCAGGGTTTCCTTGCTGGCGGGGTGGCACTTGTAGCACTGCGGCGCGTTGAAGATACGCGCGTAGGAGAGGAAGACCCCTTCTTCCGGAAGCAGGGAAAGGTTGCGGTTGGGAAGCTTCTGCCGCCCGAGTGCCGGGATCCTGTTGCCGATCTCGTCGCGGTCGGCGGAATTGAGGATTTTACCTTCGGAGTCCACGATCCTGATGGACTTGACGAACTCGCGGGATTTGATCCTGGCGAAGATGCTGGCGACCTCGTCGGAACGGCCGGAAAGCATGGCGTTGGCGACGGAGCTCTTGATGGTCTCGATCAAGACCGACGTGTTCCTGTTGGCAATCTCGTGCAGCATTTCCTTCTGCTGACGGTAATTGTGGTAGGCGACGGTGGAGATGACGACGACCAGTATCGCGGCGACCAGGGTGAGGATCTTGGTTTTAAGGGAGTTGCACATACAGCTCCGTACGGTGGTGCAGATCACGCTAAATGGCTATGTCCTACAGCGATATAGCCTTTTTTTGTACTTCTGGCAACACTTATTTGGGATTTTCAGCTCCGCGTCGCTGCCGCCAAACCATCTGATCTCGACATCTTAGCTTCACCGGTGTCTCGGATCCCCTCCGGATCGCGCCGTCCGGGACCCTTGTTTAATGAGAAACCAAGCAAATCGCTTGCCAATTGTGTAGCTGAGCCGGCTCTGATTAGAACGACAAAATTATTGACTTTGCGGGCGGTTCCATGGTTTATATCTAGGGCTTTTACGGGGACGGTTAAACCCATGTGTATACGGAATTGATGAGCTGCTTCAGGACGTTGATCATAGTAATCATCTGCCTCGCCGCCGGAGGGAGTGCCGCGGCGATGCGACCGGAGATGGTGCGGGTGGCCCTGTTCAAGGGTGCCGAGACCCTCAGGATCGACGGCGACGGCGTGCTCCTGACCGACGGCCGCGGGGAACCGCTCCGGGTGGAGATGCCGCTTGAGGTGCGTCGCTCCGGAAGCGGGCTCAGCGTTAACGGCAAGAGCGTGAACCGGCTGGTCGCCTCAGCGTTCTCGCGCATCTCGGTGAACGGCAAGGGGTATCGCGCCCTGGTCGAGGTGTCCGCCGCCGACAAGGGGCTCCTGGTGGTGAACGAACTGCCGCTCGAGGAGTACCTGGTCGGCCTGATCAACTGCGAGATCAGCTCCGCCTGGCCCATCGAGGCCATCAAGGCCCAGGCCGTCATCGCGCGCTCGTACGCCGTCTACCAGATGCAGGCCCGCCGCGGCCAGAGCTACCAGCTCGAGTCGAGCGTGATGGACCAGGTCTACGAGGGGGCGGATGTCGAGGACAGCCGCGCCGCCTACGGGGTCCGGGAGACCGCCGGAGAGGTCCTTACCTACGACGGCAAGACCATCCAGGCCTTCTACCATTCCAACTGCGCCGGGCACACCGAGTCCTCCAAGAACGTGTGGGGGCTCTCCATCCCGTACCTCCAGGGCGTTCCCTGCCGCTACTGCGGCGAGTCCAACCCCATCAGATGGGAGCTGAACCTCCCCATGAGAAAGGCGGAGGCCTCGCTGCGGGGCGCCGGCTTCCAGGTGGCGGGACTCAGGGAACTGCGGGTGCGCGGCAGGAACCAAAGCGGCAGGGTGCAGGACGTGGTCGCCGAATGCTCCAGGGGGAGCGTGGTCATCCCGGCGGTGGCCTTCAGGAAGGCGCTGGGGTACGGCACCGTGAAGAGCACCAACTTCGAGCTGCGCGGCGGCCGCGACGAGGTGCAGGTGGTGGGGACCGGTTCCGGTCACGGCGTCGGCCTGTGCCAGTGGGGCGCCAAGGGGCGCGCCAACGAAGGGTTCGACTACCGCGAAATACTTTCTTACTACTATCCCGGCGTCAGGCTCTCCGGCGGGTACGGACGATAGCATGCGCCTTTCCGATTTCGATTACGAACTCCCGCCGGAGCTGATCGCCCAGCACCCGGCAAGCCGCAGGGACGCCTCCCGGCTGTTGACCCTGGAGCGCGCCACCGGCGCGATCGGCGAGAGCACGGTGGCCGCCATCGCGGCGCAGTTTGGCCCCGGCGACCTCCTGGTGTTGAACGACACCCGCGTCATCCCGGCCCGGCTCAAGGGGCACAAGGAGAGCGGCGGCGCCGTCGAGGTATTCCTGGTGCGCCGCGTTCCCGGCGCGGACGAGGTGTGGAGCTGTCTGATCAAGGCCTCCAAGTCCCCCGGCGCCGGCACCCGCATCATCCTCCCCGGCGGGGTCACGGCGACCGTCGTCTCCCGGGATGCCGGCGAGTGGCGGGTCCGCTTCGAGGGGTGCGACGATTTCATGGCGTGGCTGGAAGGGGCGGGGAGCATGCCGCTTCCCCCGTACATAAAGCGCACCCCCGAAGGGGAGGACCTGGAGCGCTACCAGACCGTGTTTGCGCGCGAGAGAGGGGCCGTGGCCGCCCCGACCGCCGGACTGCACTTCACCCCGGAGATCCTGGCTGAGATCCGGGGTCGCGGCGTGGAGATCGCGCCGCTCACCCTGCACGTGGGGCTTGGGACCTTCATGCCGGTTCGTGTGGAGGACCTGTCCCAGCACACCATGCACCGGGAGCTGTACCGGATCCCGCACGACACCGCGGAGGCCATCCGCCGCACCAAGGCGTCCGGGGGGAGGGTGATCGCGCTCGGAACCACGTCGATGCGGGCCCTGGAGCATGCCGCCGCCTCCGGCGAGCTGGAGGCGGGGGAGCGCGAGGCGGACATCTTCATCCTGCCCGGATACCGGTTCCGGGTGGTTGATGCGTTGATAACGAATTTTCATCTCCCCAAATCGACACTATTTATGTTAGTGTGCGCTTTCGCCGGGAAGGAGTTGATGACCGAGGCCTACGCCGAAGCGGTAAGAAGGCGCTTCAGGTTCTTCAGCTACGGCGACGCGATGTTCATCGGCTGAGACGGAAGTATGTGGACGGGCGAAAGATTGTTCGCCCCTACCGTGAATCCCCGGTGCATAGGGGCGAAGAAGCCGTGTGTAGGGGCGAATAAATATTCGCCCAGCCGGCCTCGGCGCCAGGGAAGGCCTCGTGCCGACGTAACAGGATCATAAAAAGACGTAACAGGAACATTTATTGTCAGCCATATCGTTTGAACTCATCAAGAAAGACCCGGGCTGCGCGGCCCGTTTAGGCTCTCTGACAACCACGCACGGCAGGATCGAAACCCCGATATTCATGCCGGTCGGCACCCAGGCCACGGTGAAGGCGATGACCCCGGAGGAGCTGGTCGAGGTGGGGTCGCAGATCATCCTTGCCAACACCTACCACCTCTACCTGCGCCCCGGCCACGAGCTGGTCGGGCGGCTGGGGGGGCTGCACCGCTTCATGCACTGGGACCGCCCCATGCTGACCGACTCCGGCGGCTTCCAGGTCTTCTCGCTCGGCGAGCTCAGAAAGATCTCCGAGGAGGGGGTCAAGTTCCGCTCCCACATCGACGGCTCGCGGCACTTCATCTCCCCCGAGGTCTCCATCGCGATCCAGGAGGCGCTGGGCGCCGACATCGCCATGTGCTTCGACGAATGCCCCCCGTATCCGGCCGAACGCTCCTACGTGCAAAAGTCGCTGGAATTGACCACCCGCTGGGCCAAGCGCTGCAAGGACGCGCACAGCCGCCCCGACCAGGCGCTCTTCGGCATCGTGCAGGGGGGGATGCACCCGGACCTGCGGCGCGAGAGCGCGCGCCAGATCACCGACATCGGCTTCGACGGCTACGCGCTGGGCGGTCTCTCGGTGGGCGAGGAGAAGGAAGTCATGCACGGCATGATGCAGGAGTGCAGCGACATCCTCCCGGAGAACTCGCCGCGCTACATCATGGGGATCGGCGCTCCCGAGGACCTGGTCGAGGCGGTCTACAACGGCTTCGACATGTTCGACTGCGTCATGCCGACCAGGAACGCCCGAAACGGGGCACTCTTCACCAGTTTCGGCAGGATCAACATCAAGGCGGCCATCTACGCCGAGGACCAGGGTCCCATCGACCCCGCCTGCGACTGCTACGTCTGCCGCAACTATTCCAGGGCCTACCTGAGGCACCTGTACCGCAGCCAGGAGATCCTCGCCTCGCGGTTGAACAGCTGGCACAACCTGCACTTCTACCTGAACCTGATGAAGCGGGTGCGGGCGGCGATCGCCGAGGGCGAGTTCGTCAAGTTTCGGCGGGAATTCTACGCCGCGAGGCAGCCGGACCGTATGGCGAGTTGAGGCATTACCCGAAATTATCACTGTCAATAAGGGATGGAAATACAACCCAGGAGGTAACTAAATGTTAGGTTTGGCGTTTGCAATGGCTGCTCCCGCGCAGGGCGGCGCGCCGGCGGGCGGAGGGATGATGGCGCAGTTCCAGGGGCTTATCCCCCTGGTGTTCATGTTCGCCATCTTCTACTTTCTGCTCATCAGGCCGCAGCAGAAAAAGGCCAAGGAGCACAGGGCGCTTTTGGACGCGCTCAAGAAAGGCGACCAGGTCGTCACCGCCGGCGGCATGCACGGCAAGGTGACCGCGCTGGACGACCAGGTGGTAACCCTGGAAATCGCCCCCGGTGTCAACGTCAGGATCAACAAGGGGTACATTGCGTCTGTTAAGCAGGACTAGTGCATTGATCGAATTTTTCCGAAAGGAGCTTTTCCCATGAAGGGTTATACCTGGCGCATCTCTCTTATCCTCATTTTCATCATTGCCTCGTGCGTCTACCTGACGCCGACCTTGGTCGACACGCTCCCCAAATGGTGGAGCGGCCTGCTCCCCAAGGACAAGATCCACCTGGGTCTTGACCTGCAGGGGGGCACCCACCTGGTCATGGAGGTCGAGACCCAAAAGGCCGTGGAAGGGTCCCTGGACCTCATCGCCACCGACCTCGAGGACTCCCTGACCTCTCAGAACCTGCGCTTCAAGAAGATCGGGCGCCTGGGCGGCGACAAGGTGCAGCTCACCCTGTATGACCGCGGCTCCGCCGACAAGGTGCAGGCGCTGATCAAGAAGAAGTACCCCGACCTCGAGACCCTGCCGGTCTTCGACGAGGGTGGCTTCGTCAACATGCAGCTGCGCATCAACGAGAAAGAGGCCCAGGTCAGGAAGGACCGCGCCGTGGCGCAGGCCCTTGAGACCATCCGCAACAGGATTGACCAGTTCGGCGTCTCCGAGCCGGTGATCCAGCGCGAAGGTCTGAACAACATCGTCGTGCAGCTCCCCGGCATCAAGGATCCCAAGCGCGCCATCGAGCTGATCGGCAAGACCGCGCGTCTCGAGTTCAAGCTCGTGGACGAGACCGTGAACGCGGCCACCGCGGCCGCCGGCTCCCTTCCCGAGGACGACGAGCTCCTCTTCGAGAAGAGGACCGATCCCCAGACCGGCGCCGTCTCCGAGACCCCGCTGGTCGTGAAGAAGAAGGCCATCATCACCGGCGAGCTTTTGACCGACGCCCAGATCAGGATCGATTCGCAGTACAACCAGCCTTACGTAGCCATCGAGTTCAACTCCACCGGCGCGCGCCTGTTCGACCAGGTCACCGCCGCCAACGTGGGCAAGCGCTTCGCCATCGTGCTGGACAGCAACATCTACTCGGCACCGGTGATCCGCGAGAGGATCTCGGGCGGTTCCGCGCAGATCTCCGGTTCCTTCACCGAGAAGGAGGCCGCCGACCTCGCCATCGTGCTGCGCGCCGGTTCGCTTCCCGCTCCGGTCAAGATCCTGCAGAACGTCACCGTCGGTCCTTCCCTTGGTCGCGACTCCATCCACAAGGGGCTCATGGCCGGCCTGATCGGCGTCCTGCTCGTCGTCAGCTTCATGGCGCTGTACTACAAGCTCTCCGGCATGGTCGCCAACCTCGGTATGGTGCTGAACATCCTGTTCCTGATGGGCGCGCTTTCCGCGCTGGGGGCCACGCTGACCCTGCCGGGCATCGCCGCTATCGTTCTTTTGGTCGGTATGTCGGTCGACTCCAACGTCCTCATCTTCGAGAGGATCAGGGAGGAGCTGCGTCTGGGCAAGACGCCGCACGCGGCGCTCGACGCCGGCTACGACAAGGCGTTTCTCACCATCATGGACTCTCACGTGACCGCCCTGATCACCGCGGCGGTGCTGTTCCAGTTCGGCACCGGCCCGGTCAAGGGCTTCGCTGTCTCGCTGAGCCTCGGTATCATCATCAACCTGTTCACGTCGCTCGTCGCCACCAAGGTGCTCTTTGACGCCTTCCTCGACCGCGTCCACGTGAAGCGACTCAGCGTATAAGGGGGAGACCAATGGAACTTATCAAGAAGACCAACATAGATTTCATCGGGATGAGGAAGATCTCCTTCCTCGCCTCCGGCATCATGGCCATCATCGGCATCCTGGGCATCATCGCCATCGCCCGCGGCACCGCCAACATGGGTATCGACTTCTCCGGCGGCACCGAGATGCAGATCAAGTTTGCCCAGGCGGCAACCAGCCAGTCCATCCGCGACGCCCTCGCCAAGGCCGGCATCAAGGAGGTGGAACTGCAGGAGATCACCGGCGGTAACCAGGTGCTGGTGAAGATGCACAAGTCCACCGGCAAGTCCGCCGACCAGGTCGCCGACGCGCTCAAGGCCGGCATCCCGGGCAACACCTTCTCCGTGGAGAGCTCCACCGAGATCGGTCCCTCCATCGGCGAGAAGCTGAAGCAGGACACCCTGGTGGCCGTGGCGCTCTCCATGCTGGGGATCATCCTCTACATCGCCTGGCGCTTCGACTTCAAGTTCGGCGTGGGCGCGGTGGTGGCAACCATGCACGACGTGCTTGCCATGATCGCCGTGTTCTACGTGATGCACCGCGAGGTCAACATCCTCTTCATCACCGCGGTCCTCACCATCGCCGGCTACTCGCTCACCGATACCGTCGTCGTCTTCGACCGTATCCGCGAGAACATGCACAAGAGCCTCAAAGACCCGATGATCACCATCTTCAACAGGAGCATCAACGAGACCCTGTCTCGTACCATCATCACCTCGGTCACCACCTTCCTCGCCGCGGTCTCCCTGTTCCTCTTCGGCGGAGAGGTGATCCACGACTTCGCCTTCGCGCTGGTCGTGGGCGTCGTGGTGGCGACCTACTCTTCCATCTTCGTGGCGAGCCCCATCGTCGCGCTGTGGGAGAAGCACGCCGTCGAAACCAAGGCCGAAGCCGCCTAAGGAGGTTTTGTGAGCAAGGAGAACGTACTTACCATAGTGGTAGCGCTGATCGTGGGTCTCTTGGGTGGCTACCTGATCTTCAATATCGCCGGGCAGAACAAGGAACCCCAGGTCGCCATGAGCGTGCCGCAGGGTGCCGGTTCGCCGACCGATTACCAGCGGCGCATCGTCGAGGCCGAGAAGATCGTGGCGCAGGACCCCAAGAACCTGCAGGCCTGGATCCAGCTCGGCAACGACTACTTCGATACCGACCAGGCCCAGAAGGCGGTCAACGCCTACGGCAAAGCCCTGGAGCTCGATCCGAACAACCTCAACGTGATGACCGACCAGGGGATCATGTACCGGAAGATCGGCTGGTACGACAAGGCGATCGCCAACTTCGAGAAGGCGCAGTCGATCGACCCCAAGCACCTGCAAAGCCTCTACAACCTGGGTGTGGTCTACCTCCAGGATCTGAAGCAGCCGGACAAGGCCAAGGAGATCTGGACCAAGTACCTCCAGTTCGATTCGACCAGCCCCACGGCCCAGCAGATCAAGAACGACATGGCCGGCATGAACCAGATGCCGACATCGTTCAAGAAGTAACAGCACGGCAACAGCAACAGAAAAACCCGCTTCGGCGGGTTTTTTTTTGCTGGCTCATTGGAGAAGTAAGGTAACGGTGGCTGCAGTTTCCCGCCTTCGCCGACCGAAGCGCTGCGGCGCGCAGGCCCGTCAAGGGAGGGGGCGTTGGCTTGCAGCACATTAGATTCGCGGGGGGCTGCTCCTTATGCTATGATTGCACCCTGATTTTTTACGATACCGGAGGAGGGATGAAACCAGTCACCCATAGAAGCTGGCGGGCCAGGGAGGCCGATGCCGAGGCGGTAGCCGGCCTGACGCGCGCCGGTGTCGCGCCGCTTCTGGCGCGCCTTTTGGTCCACCGCGGCGTCAGCGTTCCCGACGACGCCGACGGATACCTGAACCCGGTGCTTTCCCGGCTGCACGACCCGTCCACCCTCGCCGGCATGACGCAGGCCGTGGAGCGGCTGGTCCGTGCCCTCAAAGCCGGGGAGCGCGTCTGCGTGCACGGCGATTACGACGTGGACGGGGTCACCTCCTGCGCGGTGCTCATCAGCTTCTTCCAGAGGATCGGTCTCGACTGCTGCCACTACATTCCCAAGCGTCTCACCGAGGGGTACGGGCTCTCCGCACAGGGGGTGACCGCCGCGGTCAACGCCGGGGCCCGGGTGCTGGTGACCGTCGACTGCGGCATCACCGCGGTGGCCGAGGCGAGGCTCTGCCGCGAGTCCGGGATCGATCTCATCGTTACCGACCACCACTCTCCGGGCGAGGAGCTTCCCGACGCCTGCGCCGTCATCAATCCGCTGCAGCCCGATTGCCCCTTTCCCTTCAAGTCCCTGGCCGGTGTCGGGGTCGCCTTCCACCTGGTTGTGGCGTTGCGCGCCCGGTTGCGGGCGGACGGCCATTTCGCACCGGGAAGCGAGCCCGACCTCAGGGAATACCTGGACCTGGTCGCGCTGGGCACCATAGCGGACGTGGTGCCCCTGCTGGGCATCAACCGGGTGCTGGTCAGCTACGGCTTAAAGCAGCTTGGCGCCGGTACCCGCGTCGGCATCGAGGCGCTCAAGGAGGTGGCAGGCGTCACCGGCGAGGTCGGCTGCGGCGCGGTCGGTTTTCGCCTCGCGCCGCGCATCAACGCGGCCGGCAGACTGGAGGACGCCGCGCTCGGGCTGGAGCTGCTGCTTTGCCGCGATCCGAGCCGCGCCAAGGAGATCGCGCGCGAACTGGACGATGCCAATGCCGAGCGCCAGGCGCTCGAGCGGGCCACCTTCGAGGAGGCCCGCGCCATGCTGGAGCAGGGGGCCTGCAGCGGCAGAAAGAGCATCGTGCTCGGTTCTGATGAATGGCATCCCGGCGTGATCGGCATCGTCGCCTCCCGCATCGTGGAACTCTTTCACCGACCGGTGATCCTCTTCGCCTTCGACGGGGAGACCGGCCGGGGATCGGGGCGCAGCATCTCGCGGTTCCACCTCCTGGACGCCATCAAGGAGTGCGCCGATCTCCTGCTGCGTTTCGGTGGGCACAGCCACGCGGCCGGTCTCTCCATCGCGCAGGACGAGCTGGAGCGCTTCGCACTGCGCTTCGACGAGGCGGCCCAGGAGGCGCTCGACGCCGAGGCCCTCACGCCCACGCTCGCCTTCGACCTGGAGCTTTCCTCCGGGGAAATCACCGCGGACCTGGTGCGGCAGCTGGAGCGGATGAAGCCGTTCGGCATGGGGAACCCCGAGCCCCTGTTCGTCCTCAAGGGGGCGGAGGTGCTGGAAAGCCGCGTGCTCAAGGGTGGGCACCTGAAACTCAGGGTAGGGCAGGGGGGCAAGAGCTTCGACGCCATCGGCTTCGGTCTCGCCGAGGCGGGCCTGCCGCAGGGGAGGGTCGATCTTCTATTCGCGCCGGCCATCAACGTCTGGAACGGCAGGAGTTCGTTGCAGCTCACCGTGAAGGACCTGCGCCAGGAGGGAACGTGCTGAGGAGTGATCGCTTCAATCGGGCCGACCGCGTCATCCGCATCGGCTTTTGGGCCAACGCCGTCTTGATGGTCTTGAAGCTCGCCGCCGGCCATTACGGCCGCTCCGACGCGGTCTTCGCCGACGGCGTGGAGAGCGCCTGCGACTTCATCGCCATCGGCATGACGCTGATCGCCCTTAAGGTCGGGCGCAAGCCGTACGACTCGGACCACCCCTACGGCCACGGCAAGGTGGAAAGCCTCTCCGCCATCTTCGTTTCCCTGGTCATCGCCGCGACCGGCGCCTGGATTCTCTACGGCTCCGTCACCACCATGCTGCAGGGGCACTACGCCGCCCCGGCGCTGGTGGCCGTTTTGGCCGCGGCCGGCACCATCGTGGCCAAGGAGACGCTCTACCGCTACTCCATGAACGTGGGGGGGAGCCTGGGGAGCCCGGCGCTCCTTGCCATCGCCAAGGACCACAGAAAGGACGCCATCACCTCGGTCGCCACCTTGATCGGCGTCGGGGGCGCCTATTTCGGCGTCGGGATCATGGACCCCATCGCGGCCGGTCTCACCTCGTTCTTCATCTTCCACATCGGCTACCACACCTTCCGCACCTCCGCCCACGAGCTCATGGACGGCCAGCCCGAGCAGTCCCTGCTGGACGCCATCACCCAGATAGCGAGCGCCGTCGAGGGGGTGGACCAGGTGCACGAGATCAGGGCGCGCCACTCCGGGCAGTACCTTATCGTGGACCTGAAGCTGGACATGCCCGCGGAGATGACCGTGAAACGCTCCCATGACATTGCCACCGAGGTCAAACGGCGCATCTTCGACCATTTCACCAACGTGGGTGACGTGATGATACACATAAACCCCTCGGACGAACCTCACGAAGACCTGATCCGCCTTTAGCGCATCTCTTTGTTCCTTCCCGTCGCCGTATCCTGTCTTTCCGCCGCGTGATTTTAATCACAACTCTCTTGACAGACAGTCGTCATAGGTAGTATTAAGACCAGTCGATTGTTGTGAATACACTGTTATTTTGGGAGGAATGATGAAAAAGAGTACCCTGTCGCTGCTCGTCGCGACCTTGATTCTCGTCGCTTCCACGGCCTTCGCCGCCAAGATGGCGACCGTGGACATCCCCGAAAAGCCGGAGATGTACGCGACGGCCCCGGCCGCGCTTACCCCGCAGCAATGTGCCCAGTGCCACACCGGCGCGTTCAACGGGCTCAAAAGCGCCGGCGGCAAGCACCGCTTCGACTGCCAGGCCTGCCACACCGTGATCCACGCCTACAACCCGAAGAAGGCCAACTATGACGACGTGATGCCGAAGTGCGCGTCCTGCCACACCGACATCCACGGCCCGGCCAACAAGGATTGCGCGAGCTGCCACAACAACCCGCACACCCCGCGCAAGGTGGCCATGACCCAGAGGCTCGCCACCACCTGCGCCACCTGCCACGCGGACGAGAAGGCCGAGCTGGTCAAGTTCCCGAGCAAGCACACCAACGTCTCCTGCGACCGCTGCCACACCTCGCACGGCTTCAAGCCGTCCTGCTTCATGTGCCACAAGCCGCACTTCAAGGACCAGCCGATCGAAGCCTGCGCCAAGTGCCACTCCGTGCACAAGCCGAAGCAGGTGACCTACCAGGGCACCGACTGGAACCAGACCTGTGCGTCCTGCCACAGCAAGGTTGCCAACAAGCTGTTCAACTCCAAGGCCCGTCACTCCAAGGTGGCCTGCGCTTCCTGCCACAAGGCGAAGCACGGTTACATCCCGCAGTGCACCGAGTGCCACAAGGCTCCGCATCCGCAGTCGATCCTGACCCGGTTCCCCAACTGCCTGGGCTGCCACCTCGACGTCCACGACCTGCCCAGCATGAAGTAAGCGTGACACCCGCTTGAACCAGAAGGCCCCGGGAGAAATCTCGGGGCCTTTTTTTATCCTTTGTCGTGGAGAGTCTCCAGCATGCTGCACACCCTGAACCCGGTCGGTGCTGGTTCCCCCTGACCTGGCGGGAGGGGGTGAACAAAGATCTCTTGCATCCCTTCCCGCACTCACAGTAGACTGCTTTGGGTCTTTTCAGTATTTCTCACGGCGGATCGAGGGTTTGGCTGGCGAAATAGTGACCTCCGTCACAAAAGTTATCCGGCCACTCCTGTATCCTAGCTCCTGTCGTGCTCACCGGACGCCAGCGTTTCTCCCCTCACCACCACGCTGCTCCACCTGAACATCAACCGCAGTCCTCACTGGCAATCTGTGGCGACACAGATCTCAAAAGGAAGCTCGTGCGCGTTATTCTCCTGATACTCCTGGTATTCCCCCTTCTGGCTCCCGTCAAAGCCCACGCCATGGTTGACCCCGCGACCTCCGCCGCGGTCTCGACCGCCAACCTCGATCTCCTTTTGGAACGGGCCATGTCCGAAAACCTCATCGCCGGCGGCGTCGTCGTCGTGGGCAACCACGAGGGAATCCTGGCCACCGCCGCCCGCGGCCAGCTCAGCGCCGTTGCGGGCGCCCCCGCCATCACCGACCGGACCCTCTTCGACGTCGCCTCGCTCACCAAAGTGATCGCCACGACCCCCGCCGTGGTCAAGCTGCTGGACGAGGGGCGCATCTCCCTGACCGACACGCTTTCCCGCTGGTTTCCCGAGCTTGCCGGCACCGACAAGGGGAACATCACCGTCCTGCACCTGATGACCCATACCTCCGGGCTCTCCGACGTGATGGTGGGGCAGGGGGGCTCGGTGGAGGGGCTGGTCCGCAAGGTCGCGACGCAGCACTTCCGCGGCGCCGGCTCCGGCTTCGAGTATGCCGACATCAACTTCATCCTGCTCGGGGAACTGGTGCACCGGGTTTCCGGCGAGAGGCTGGACAAGTTCTGCCGCGAGCAGATCTACGAGCCGCTGGGGACCCGCGACACCTCCTTCCTCCCTTCCCGGGACGGCAATGACATCGCCCCCACCTCCGGCACGCAGGGTGGCGTGGTCCAGGACGAGAACGCTCGTCGCCTGGGCGGGGTGGCCGGCCACGCCGGTCTCTTCAGCTCCGCCTACGACCTTGCGCGCTACGCCCGGCTCATCCTCGGTCGCGGCACCCTGGACGGCACCCGCATCCTTTCCGAGCAGGCGGTGGCCCAGATGACCACCCCCTACGCCTGTAACAACGGCAGGATCAAACGCGCCCTGGGGTGGGACGTGGCCTCGCCGTTCTCGGCGCCCAAAGGCACCTACTTCTCCGACGCCTCCTTCGGCCATACCGGCTACAGCGGTTCCTCGATCTGGATCGATCCCCAGCAGGACGTGTTCGTCATCATGCTGACCAGGCGCGTCGACTACCGCAACGTGCACAACTTCAACCAGCTGCGCAGGAACGTCTCCACCTACGCCGCCGCCGACCTCAAAGGAGTGGCCGGCGAGTTGGCCCCCGTGGCCGAGGTGGAGAAGATCAAGGCGCAGGTGATCCTTGCCTCCGCCGCCGTCATCAACGAACCGCGCCGCCACAGGGTCGCCTCGCTCAAATGGCGTGACGACCGTCGCGCCGCCAAGTGCTCGGTGAAGCCTGGGCGTCGCGTCCTGCAGGCCCGCGCCGGTCACCGCTTCGGCAAGGTCAGCAAGGTCGCCAGGAACGACGCCGGCAAGACGCGCGCGGCAGCCAAGAAGCATCGCTCGCTCGCCAGAAGCTGAGCCATTCTCTGAAACGTCCAGGTTAATCTCATCGCCCCTGCGAACTTTGTTGCCTGCCGTCTTAAATTGTGGTAGCATCCGCAACATTAGTGTTTGTAAATGTTTCCATGGGGGCTCAGTCATGCTTGATGATGATCTCGGACTCGACTTGGGGATTCTCTGCCGCTGCTGTGACTGTCGATCGTTCCGGCTGCCTGACACGACGGGCCTCTCGGACCGGCAGATAGCCAGTATCGAGAGGCTCTGCAAACTGTGCATCGAGAGTAACAAACAGTATGTCGCCAACAGCTAACCCACCCAAAGGCCGGGGCGCGACGCGTTTCGCGCAGCGCCTCGGCCTCCTGCTGCTCATCACCCAGTCCCTCGTCTGCGCCGCCGGCGCCGAAACCCTTTTCCAACGCTCCACCGCCCGTTTCCAGGCCAGGGCCCGCCAGGCCTCCGCCGAAGAGTACACCTTCGTGGTCCTCGGTGACAGCCGCTCCAACGATGCCGTCTTCAAGAAGGCGCTGCAGGTGGCCGCCCGGTTCCAGCCGCTTTTCATCCTGCACGGCGGCGACTATTCCACCGAGGGTGGCGACGAGGAGACCAGGCATTTCCTGACCCTGCTGGACCGGCACGCCGCTGGCTTTCCGGTCTTCGTCGTGCACGGCAACCATGAGAACCCCCAGGTCTTCGAGCGGGAGATCGGCCCCTCGCACTTCGCCGTGCAGGACCAGAGGCTCGGGCTCAAGGTGGTGGTGCTGGACGACAGTGACGATGCGCTGCCCGCCGCCGAGCTTTCCTACCTGGCAAAGGAACTCACCTCGGCTCCCGGCGCCACCTTCGTCGCCATGCACGTTCCCCCCGAAACCAGGCGCTGGCGCGGCCACACCTTCACCAAGGGGGCCGCGGAACTGGAGCGGCTGGTTGCCGCGTCTCCCGCCGTGCAGGGCCTGTTCTTCGCGCATTCGCATCTCTACGACCGCAGCGTGTTCGGCGGCGTGCCCGCGTTCATCTCCGGCGGGGCCGGCGCGCCCCTGGTCTGGATGAGCCGTTACGGTGAGCGGGTCTACCACATCATCGTGGTCAGGGTGAAAAACGGCAGGGCGAGCTTCCAGATGGTGCCGCTCACGTGACCGCCGGTCGGGTGAGCGCCGGGGATACCGCGGCGGCGCTGGGTGACCAGGCCGACCTTCTGGAGCGGTGTTACCGGGAGGCGGTCGATCTCCTGCGGGAAAACTCCACCCCGGCCGGCATCCTCGCCTCGGCGCCAACTCCGAAATCATCCGGACGCAACTACGACTCCATCTTCGGCCGCGACGCCGCCATCTGCTCCCTCGGCATGGCCCTTTGCGGTGACGCCGAGCTGCTCACGGCGGCGGAGGCCGGACTGCTCACCCTGGCGCGGCACCAGGCGCGTAACGGCCAGATCCCCAAGTTCGTCAAGCCCGAACTCGCCGAGGTTGATTTCTGGTACGCGGGATGCGTGGACGCCACCCTCTGGTGGCTCATCGCCGTCCACTTCCTTGACCGGGCGGCGCCTCAGCTTGGCCTGGCCGAACGCCTCTCCGCCAACGCGGTGCGCGCCTTCAACTGGCTCGAGTGCCAGGAGCACCAGGGGTGGTACCTGCTGCAGCAAAACGACTGCTCCGACTGGGCCGACATCATGCCGCGCTCGGGCTTCGTCCTCTACACCAACGCCCTCTGGTACTGGGCCAAGAGGCTCTACCACCATCCCACCGCCCGGGACACCCGGCGGTTCGCCAGGCTCCTCTTCGATCCCTTAGACAATACCGTTCCGGACCAGAAGCGGATCCGGCTCATGCGCCACTACATCCGCAACAACTGCCGTCCCGCCCCCTTTCTGCTGAGCTACGTGAACTTCTCCTTCTGGGGAGAGGAGATCGACATCTTCGGCAACATCCTCGCCTACCTCACCGGGCTCGGGGCTCCCTCCGACGCCGGCAAGATGGTCGCCGGCGTCACCGCGCTGCGCGCCAACGATCCGCACCCGGTGCGGGTGGTGGGAGCGCCGATTGCCGTCGGGTCGCCGCGCTGGCGCCCGTACATGGGACGGCACCGCCAGAACCTCCCCTGGCAGTATCATAACGGCGGCGCATGGCCGTTCGTGGGCGGCTTCTGGGTCATGCTCCTGGCGGCGCTGGGAGAGCGTTCGCTGGCGCGCGCCGAGCTGGTGAAAGTCGCACTCAGCTGCAGGGTTAACGGGTGGGAGTTCAACGAGTGGTTTCAGGGGCAAACCGGGGAGCCGATGGGGATGCCCCGGCAGTCGTGGAACGCCGCTCTCTATATCCTCGCTTACCATACAGTCATCAAGGGTGTGCGCGTCTTTTCTTAAAGGCGAACAGGTGATGCCGAAACAGTCGCGTCCAGATCACTGAAGACCCGTGCCAGGCGTCGGCCGAGGCGTTATGGACGTGTTCAGGTCATGTCCTCATTGTATCCTTGGTTGCGACTGTTTCTTTCGCTCGCAGCTTGTTCTTCCCCAGCCTCTCTGCCAGCTTTTCCTTCTTTTTATCCTTTAATGGGTGACAATTGCCCAAGTGATGATTATTATTTTGCACATGCCACTCAAGGAGGATGAGATCATGAAACGCTTGTCGTTATTGTTACTGTCTCTGTTCACCCTCGCCGCACTGTCCGGTTGCGGCTACAACACCATGCAGGCCAAGGAAGAGGCCGTTTTCGCCGCCTGGGGCGACGTCGAGGCTTCCTACCAGCGCCGCGCCGACCTGGTGCCGAACCTGGTCGAAGTCGTCAAGGGGTACGCAAAGCATGAGGCCGACACCCTGAAGGCCGTCACCGAGGCCCGCGCCAAGGTCGGCTCCATGCAGGTTTCCAAGGACGCCATCAACGATCCCAAGACCATGCAGAACTTCCAGCAGGCCCAGTCCCAGTTGAGCGGCGCCCTGTCCCGCCTCATGGTCGTGGTGGAACGCTACCCGGACCTGAAGGCGAACCAGAACTTCATGGACCTGCAGAACCAGCTGGAGGGGACTGAGAACCGGATCAACGTGGCGCGCGTGCGCTACAACCAGGCGGTGCAGGACTTCAACACCACCATCAGGACCTTCCCCAACTCGCTCACCAACTCCATGATGCTGCACCTGCAGCGCAAGGAGCCGTTCAAGGCGGAAGAGGGTGCCAAGGTGGCGCCCAAGATCAAGTTCTAAGGGACAGGTCAAGGTTGAGGTTGAGGTTAAGTAACTGCAAAAGGTTCTGCGAGGTTGAGGTTGAGTAGCTGCAAATGCTGACTGCCGGCTGAGAAGTCTTGGCCACGGTTTCTCAACCTCAACCTTAACCTCAACCTGCCTTTGAGGGCGGTCATGAAAAAGCTGTTTTTCATCCTGGTATTGATTCTGTCCGTCCAAGTCTGCGCCGCGGCCGAGGTCCCCCCCCTGCGCAGCCACGTGAACGACTACGCCTCGATGCTCTCGCCGCAAATGGCGCAGCAGTTGGAATCCGAACTTACCGCCTTCGAGCAGAGCGATTCCACCCAGGTCGCGATCCTCACCATCCCGAGCCTGGAGGGGGAGGTGCTGGAGCAGTACGCCATCAAGGTGGTGGAGAAGTGGCAACTGGGGCAAAAGGGCAAGGACAACGGCGCGCTGCTCCTGGTGGTCAAAAACGACCGCAAGATCCGCATCGAAGTGGGGCGTGGCCTGGAAGGGAAACTGACCGACCTCATGTCGGGACGCATCATCCGCAACGAGATCACCCCCGCCTTCAAGCGCGGGGACTTCGACCAGGGGATTTCACGAGGCGTGGACGCCATCATGGCGACGGTGCGCGGCGAGTACCAGGCCCAGTCGACCGACCTGCGCCACGGCAAGAGGGGGGCTCCCCCGATACTGACCCTGCTCCTCTTCGTCCTGGTCGCCTCGGTCTTCCTGGGTGGAATATCGCGCTTCCTGGGCGGGGTCGCCGGTGCCGTCGGCCTCCCCATCGCCGCCTTCATCTCCTTTTCCGGGATGTCCATGCTCCTCTTGGGAGTGCTGGCGGTGGTCGGCTTCCTGGCCGGTCTCTTCATCGCGTTCCTCTTTTCCTCCGGAGGACGCGGCGGGTTCATGGGCGGCCCCCCCTTTTTCGGGGGCTTCGGAGGAGGCGGCTTTGGCGGCGGCGGTGGAGGAGGATTCTCGGGCGGTGGTGGCGACTTCGGCGGTGGCGGCGCCTCGGGAGACTGGTAATGGACCTTTCGCACAAATCGTTAGCTCACGACTTCTTCAGCCAGGCCGACAAGGAGGCCATCAGGCAGGCGGTGGCCCGCGCGGAGGCCCTCTCCAGCGGCGAGATCGCCACCATGGTGGTTTCCGAGAGCGACCGCTACCGCGAGGCGGAGGCGCTGGGAGCGCTACTTCTGTCCGGCTTCGTCTGCGTGGTGATCGCCGTGCTTACCCACCATGTCACCATCTGGACCTACATCCCCGTGGTGTTCCTGCTCTATTTCCCGGTGCTCCTCTTTCTGCGGCGCTTCCCGCGCTTCAAGCTCTCTTTCGTCGGGCCCAGACGGCTGGCCGAGGCGGTGAGCGAAAGGGCGCTGGTGGCGTTCTACCAGCAGGGACTGTATCGGACCCGCGGGGAAACCGGTATCCTCATCTTCATCTCGCTTCTTGAGCGCAAGGTCTGGATCGTCGGCGACCGCGGCATCAACGAGAAGATCGCACCGGGGTACTGGAAGAGCCTGGCCGAGCGACTGGCGCAGGGGTTGCGGGCCGGGCGCGGCGCGCAGGCGGTCTGCGAGGTGATCGCGGCCTGCGGCAGCGAACTCGAGCGGCATTTTCCGCGTGGGAAAGACGACCGCAACGAGCTTTCCGACGAGATCATCATTTCTTGATCATCTTTTCGCCGATCCTGCCGATAATGTCATTGACATTCCACCGGTTCCGCTTTCATTATTGAAATTCGCGCGCGCGTGCCGCGCCGGTTCCGGACCGGCTGTGGCCCCGCGGCGGCCGTACCAGTTCCCGTTTTTCGAAACAAAAAGCAGCAGCCCGGCACGGTGGCAACACCGCGCGCAGGAGAAGCTTCGCATGACCGCAGATATCAAACCGATGACCGCACCGCAACCAACCCGCAAACCGCTCGGCGAGATCTTCGTCGAGCGGGGCTTGCTGACCAGGTCCTCCGTGGATCGTCTCATCGCCCACGCCAAGAGCAAGAACATCCGCCTGGGCGAGCTGCTGGAGGTGATCGGCCTGGTTACCCCGGAGGAACTTGCCGAGGCGCTGGCGATCCAGTACCGCGTCAGGAAAATCGTCGATTTCGCCAAGTACAACTATCCCCCCAACGTGCTCAAGCTGATCCCGCTGGAGATGGCGGTCAAGCACAGCATCTTCCCGCTCAAGCTCGATGACGGGCGCCTGGGGCTTGCCGTCGCCGACCCGACCACCGACCAGCTCTTCGCCGCCATCGCGGCCCAGCACAACCTGAAGCTGGTCCTCTACGTCTCCACGCGGCTCGAGATCAACCGGGCCATCGCGCGGCACTACCTGGGGCAGACCATCGCCGGGCCCGCCAGCAAGTCGATCCTCCTGGTCGAGGACGACCAGCTCTCCCGCGAGATGGTCGCCAAGATTCTGACCCGACAGGGGTACGCCGTGGAGACCGCCATCGACGGCATGGACGCCTTCAGCAAAATCTTCACCCTGAAGCCCAAACTGGTGATCACCGACAAGGTCATGCCCAAGCTCGGCGGGTACGAGTTCCTGTTCGCCATCAAGAACATCCCCGAGTTCCGTTACATGCCCGTGATCCTCATGACCGCCGCCGCCACCCCCGACGAAGAGAAGGAGGCCCTGGAGAAGGGATTCTTCGACTTCGTGCTCAAGCCGGTCAAGGAGATCGGCCTGCTCACCCGGGTGAAGCGGGCCTTCGCCAGCCGCGACGCGCTTTACGGCAAGACCGCCTGAACACCCCTCGTTCCCTCGTGCCGACCTGATCTCCGGACGCTCCCACCGCGGGAGCGGCCGGCTTCTCCTCCCCCGAATCCCGCCCCCCTGGAGAGTTGCTCTTTCCGCTAATGAATTTGCCGTCTCGCGCCGAATAGAGACGGGAAGCCGCGTAGACGCCTTGCCCGCTTCCGCACCGGAACTTCCGGAACCTTGTTCCGGGCGACCTGGAGAACAAATGCCACAACGAAACACCATGCCACAGACCCCCTCGGTCCCCGTCACGGCAGGCGCCAGGCCCGGTGCCGCCGGGCCGGCGGCACCGGGTCCCGACAGTATCGTTTGCTACGGCGCGGCCCTGATGCCGTGCGATGTTTTCCTCGGCTGGCTTCCCGTGTCGATGCGCCTTCCGGTCACGCTGACGCTCCTCGTGGTCGCTGTCGTCGTGGTCCGCATGGTGCGGCAGAAGAACAAGAGGCACCGCCAGGTCGAGGATGAACTGCGCAGCGCCAAGGAGGAACTCGAGCTCAGGGTCGCCGCGAGAACCGAGGCGTTGCACCGCGCCAACGAGCAGTTGAAAGAGGAACTCACGGTGCGGGCGCGGGTCGAGGAGGAACTTCGCCAGGGGCGCAACATGTTGGCCCAGATCATCGATACCATCCCGCAGTTCGTCTTCTGGAAGGATAGAAACAGCGTCTACGAGGGGTGCAACGTCGTCTTCGCCCGGGCGGCCGGTCTGGAGCGCCCCGAGCTGATCCGCGGCAAGAGCGATTACGATCTTCCCTGGCTTCGGGAGGAGAGCGACGCCTATCGCAGCGACGACCGCAGCGTCATGGACAGCAACAGCGCCAAGTGCCACATCATCGAGCAGCAGTTGCAGGCGAACGGGGAGCGCTACTGGGTAGATACCACCAAGGTCCCCCTCTGCGACGAAACCGGAAGCGTGGTCGGCATCCTCGGGGTGTACGACAACATCACCGAGAGAAAAGCGGTCGAAGAGGCACGCGACCGGGCTCTGGCGATGCTCGAATCGCTGCTGGATTCCTCACCCACCGGGATCCTCGTCTACGACGGCGAGAGCGGCGCCTGCGTCAAGGCCAACCAGGCCATCGCCAACATGGTGGGGGGGACCGTCGAGAAGCTGCTGAGCCAGAATTTCCGCAGTATCGCCTCCTTCAAGGAGACCGGCATCTACGAGCTGGGCGAACTGGTCCTGACCGACGGTCAGACCAGGAACAAGGAGGTCGCCATCAGTACCTCCTTCGGCCGTAGCCTCCAGGTGGAGGTGTTCCTGTCCCGCTTCGAAGTCGAGGGGACGCACCACCTGATGTTTATTTCCGTGGACATGACCGAGCGAAAGCAGCTCGAGGAGGAGAAACGCCTGATCGAGGGGCAGATGCTCCACGTACAGAAGCTGGAGAGCCTGGGTGTCCTCGCCGGCGGCATCGCCCACGATTTCAACAACATCCTCATGGTGGTGCTGGGGAACGCGGACCTGGCGTTGCTGCGCGTTCCGCCCGACTCTCCGGCCTGTGAAAACCTGGTCCAGATCGAGCAGGCTGCCAGCCGCGCGGCCGACCTGGCGCGCCAGATGCTCGCCTACTCCGGCAAGGGTAAGTTCGTCATCGAGAAGCTGGACCTGACCCGGGTGGTGCGGGAAATGGCGTCGATGCTCGAGGTCTCCATCTCGAAGAAGGCCCTGCTGCGCTACGACTTCGCCCCCGACCTGCCGGCCATCAGCGGCGACGCCACGCAACTGCGCCAGGTGATCCTCAACCTCGTCATCAACGCCTCCGAGGCCATCGGTGACGGCACGGGCGTGATCTCGATCAGCACCCGGCGCACCGAGTGCGATCGCGCCTACCTCTCCGAATCGTGGATCGACGACCGGCTCCCGGAGGGGTGCTACGTGGTGCTGGAGGTTTCGGACACGGGGTGTGGTATCGACCGCGAGGTGATCTCCAAGATCTTCGATCCCTTCTTCACCACCAAGTTCACCGGGCGCGGCCTGGGCATGGCCGCGGTCCTCGGCATCGTGCGCGCCCACAACGGGGCCATCAAGGTCTATAGTGAGAAGGGGAAGGGGAGCGCCTTCAGGCTCCTGCTACCCTGCGTTGCCGGGGAGGCCGACCGACCCGAGCCGCCTGCCCGGCAGCAGCTTTGGCGCGGCAGCGGCACGGTACTGCTGGCGGACGACGAGGAAAGCATCCGGGTGCTGGGGAGCGACATGCTCAAGGCGCTGGGGTTCAACGTGCGGCTCGCCAGCGACGGGCGCGAGGCCGTGGAACTGTTCAAGGCGGGAATGGACGACATCGCCTGCGTCCTGCTCGACCTGACCATGCCCAACCTTGACGGGGAGCAGACCTTCCGGGCGCTGCGCGCGCTCAAGCCCGACGTCAAGGTGATCATGTCCAGCGGCTACAACGAGCAGGAGGTGAGCCTAAAACTTGCGGGAGCTGGACTTTCCGGGTTCATCCAGAAGCCTTACAAGGTGGCCGAGATGAGCAAGAAGCTCTCGGAGGTGCTGGGAGGGGAGGGGAGCGGGTGAGGCCAGCAAATCCGGAAACGGTGGCACCTTACCCCACCCCCAACCCCCTTTCCGCAAGGGGAGGGGGCAAGGAGCTCAAACGCACTACAAAAGGGGCGGCCCTGTATGGGCCGCCCCTTTTTGTTAATTATGTTAGGACCGGGGCTAGCGGATGTAGCCGTTGCTGTAGGTGGCGACCCTGAGCGGCTTGGCCTCCTTGAAGAGGACGCGGATCACGTCCCCCTTGCGGGCATAGCGGGGCTCACCCTTGCAGTCGGCGAAGACGTTGGAGAGCTTCGCGCCGGCGCTGGTCACGTCGATGAAGCGGATGGCGCCGACCCCGGAGGTCTCGCCGGTGTCCGCCAGCACGAGCACCGCGTCCGACTTGGCCTGCTGGAACACCCTGACCAGTTCGGGGATCGGTTTGCCGACCGTCTCGTCGACTTCTTCCGAGATGATCTTGTCGTTCAAGAGGTACTGGATCTTCTTGTAGTCGGCCTTCACGCCGTTGCCCTCAATGGGGGTGCCCTGACGGTCGAAAGCGACGATGGAGATCTTACCGTAGCGGGTATCGAGGTCCTGGGCCAGGACGAGGCTTGAAGAGACCAAAACGAGCAGTAAAGCCGCCACTGGGGCGAAAAGTCCTTTCATCTGATTCCTCCTTTTGCATTCAAAGCATTGCACGAACATTTCCTGCCATGGTCTTCCCATGTCGTTGTAGGAATATATAAATTAAAATTTTAAAGCTGTAAATTGCAAAAACTAATGAGCGGATCAAAAAGTGTTGATTTTGTGAGTCTAAACACAAAAAAGCCGGGAGAATTTGACTTCTCCCGGCTCATGAAGCGTTGAAATCCGGCGTTACTTACCGCTGGCCACCATCAGTTCGCTGACCAGCTTGGTGAAGCGCAGCGGGTCCTTGATCGGAGATCCCTCGGTCAGCAGGGCCTGGTCGAAGAGGAGCTCGCTGTAGTCGGCGAGCTTGGGATTGTTCTTGTCCTTTTCGAACATGGCGGTCATGACCTGCATGATCTGGTGCTCGGGGTTCAACTCGAGGATCCGCTTTCCTTCCGGGACCTCCTGGTTCATCGCCTTCAGGATCTTCTCCATGTTGGCGTTGAGCCCCATCTCGTCGGCCACCAGGCAGCAGGCGCTCTCGGTGAGGCGGGAGGAGAGGCGGACCTCCTTGACGCGGTCCTTAAGGGTCTCCTGGATGTACTCCATGACGCCGCCGAACTCCTTCTTGGCCTCCTCCTTCTTAGCCTCCTTCTCTTTCTTTTCCTCCTCGGTGTCGAGCTCGAGGTCGCCCCTGTCGATCGCCTTCAGGTGCTTCTCCTGGTACTCGTGCACCGCCTGCACCACCCACTCGTCGACCGGGTCGGTCATGTAGAGGACCTCGTAGTCCTTCTTGCGCAGGGCCTCCATGTACGGGGAGTTCTCCACCGACTCGCGCGACATGCCGGTGATGAAGTAGATCTCCTTCTGCCCTTCGGGCATGCGCTCGACGTACTCCTTGAGCGAGACGAATTTCCCTTTCTCGGTCTTGGAGCTTTCGAAGAGGAGCAGGTCCTGCAGCTTCTCCTTGTTGGCGTAGTCGAAGTGGATCCCTTCCTTGAGCACCGGGCCGAACTCGCCGTAGAACTTCAGGTAGTCCTCGATGTTCTTCTCCTTCATGTCGGAGAGGGTGGAGAGAATCTTGCCCACCAGCGACTTCTGGATGCGCTTGATCTGCACGTCCTCCTGCAGGATCTCGCGGGATACGTTGAGCGGTAGGTCGGCGGAGTCGACGACCCCCTTGATGAAGCGCAGGTAGTCCGGCAGGAGCGCCTCGCAGTTGTCGGTGATGTAGACCCGCTTCACGTAGAGGTGCACGCCCTTTTTATGGTCGCGCAGGAACAGGTCGAACGGCTTGTGCGACGGGATGTAGACGATGGCCTTGAACTCGCTGACACCTTCCGCGGAGTAGTGGATGGTAGAGAGCGGCTTGTCGTAGTCGTGGGAGATGTGCTTGTAGAACTCCTCGTACTCCTCCTCGGTGATCTCGCTCTTCGGGCGGGTCCAGATCGCCTTCATCGAGTTCAGGGTCTCCTCGGTGGTCTTGTCGATGGTGCCGCCACCCTCGATGACGTTACCCTCGGCGTCTTTCACCGGCTCTGAGCGGGTGACGTCCATCACGACCGGGTACTGCACGTAGTCGGAGTACTTCTTGACGATGGAGCGGATCTTCCACTCGTCCAGGAACTCCTTCATGTCGTCTTTCATGTGCAGCACGATCTCGGTGCCGCGGGTCTCCTTCTCGCACTCCTCGATGGAGTAGGAGCCGTCGCCGGTGGACTCCCAGCGGCAGCCGTACTGCTTCTCGCCGGCGCGGCGCGTGGTGAGGACCACCTTGTCCGCGACCATGAACGAGGCGTAGAAGCCGACGCCGAACTGGCCGATCAGCTCCGGGTTGTCGGCGAGGTTCTGTTCCTTCAAGGCGGCGACGAAGTTCTTGGTGCCCGATTTGGCGATGGTGCCTATGTTGTCGGCGACCTCGTCCATGCTCATGCCGATGCCGTTGTCGGTGATGGTGAGGGTGCCGGCTTCCTTGTCCGCGTGCAGCTTGATCTTCCAGTCCGCGTTTCCTTCCAGCAGTTCCATGTTGGAGTGGGACTCGAACTTTATCTTGTCAATGGCGTCAGACGCGTTGGAGATGAGCTCCCGGAGGAAGATTTCCTTGTTGGAGTAGAGGGAGTGGATCACCAGGTCCAAAAGCTGCTGGACCTCGGTCTCGAACTTCTTGACGGTTTTGGCCATGTCTGGGTGGTCTCCTTTGGTCTTAGTGAATGGTCGGTGGAACATAATCACGGAGATGGGGAATTTCAAGGGGGAGCGGCTAAGAAAACTGTAGGGGCGAATAATCATTCGCCCGCCTTTGGTTTCACCGTGTACCCCCGCGCTAGGAATATCTCGAGGCACCGGCGCTGGGCGAATAATTATTCGCCCCTACAAGGAAGGCCGCCCGGGATGTGTGGTCTTAAAGCTTCAGATACTGTTTGAGAATGGCGGGGTGCAGGTGCTCCTTCATGACCTCCCAGGCCTCGCGCAGGGCCTCCGCGTCGTGCAGGGCGTGGTGCGGCGGGAACTCGTTGTAGGCCTCGGCGTGGGCCTTTTGCAACAGCTCGAACAGGCCGGGAAAACTCTCGCTGTAGTAGTGGATCGGGGCGGGGTAGAGGTTCTTGGGGAAGGCATCGTGCAACAGGTCCACCATGAGCACCCAGTCGAATCCCGGGGCGTCGCACACCACCCGTACCGGTACGGCGAAGGAGAGAAGCCACTCGGCGAGCCTGCGCCTGGCGTAGCTCCGTTCCTGGAAAAAATCCCCGCCCGTCAGCTGCGGCAGCACGTTCTCGTGGACGAACGGCGAACACCCATCGGGGCTCCAGCCGTTGGCGAGCTCGGCGTAGAAGCTCTCGCCGCTCTCCGACACCAGCGCGATGCTGATCAGCTGCGGGTAGTCGAAGCCGGTGAACTCGGTGTCCAGGAACAAGAGCAGCGGTTCACCCGCGGCGAGCTCCGGCGAGATGGGAGCCGATTTCGCCTTCTGCGGCTTGCGCTTCCTGGCGTGCGCCGGGCAGAGGGTCTTGGCGAAGCCGTGCCCCACCTGCAGCGAGCCCGGCGCCCCGCACTCGGAGCAGATGGCGGTCGCCTTGTGCTCGGTGTCCTTGGCCAGTTCCTGCACGATGAGCGAGCGGGACCCGATCCTCACGAAGAGGCCGCCGAGCCTCTCTTCCGCCTTGAAGTGGCCGATCTTGGGCATGGCCAGGTGTTCCATGGCCTCGATGGCGGTACAGAGGTCCCACACCAGCGGATACCAGCCGGGGCCGCAGCGCACGCTGCCTGAGGGGGGGGTGAGGTAACGCGGGAATCGGGAGACCAGCTTTTCCAGCGCGATCTCCCCCTCGGGCTTTACCCACTTTTCCCAGGAGAGGAACATCTTCTCGGTGGTGCGCTTGAAGCGGACGATGAGGTCCACCACCTTCAAGGCGAAGGCGAAATAGCGCTCCCTTATTATGACCAGTGGCTTCGGCGTTTTCATTAGTTCTTGATTCTACCAGACTCCCCCTTTCTTGACACCCTTTCATCGTTATGTTACTAAGGTCGGGCCAAAACTCGTTTCCCGGCAAGGGGATAGCCCTACCTAACACCTCGCAAGCCCAAAAAGGAGCCTCATGTACTGCCCCGATTTCGCGACGTTCCAGACCCTGTCCGCACAAGGCAACCTGATCCCGGTCTACCGGGAGATCCTAGCCGACCTGGATACCCCGGTGGGGGCATTCAAGAAGATCGATGATGGCCGCTTCGGATTCCTGCTGGAGAGTATCGAGGGTGGCGAGAAGTGGGGGCGCTACACCTTCCTTGGTTCCTCGCCGGCGGTGGTCATCCGCGGCAAGGACAACTGGGTCGAGATCGTGGAGGGGGGCGAGGTGCGCCGCATGGAGGTATCCGACCCCCTGAACTACGTCCGTGATTACATGGCGCGCTACCAGCCGGTCGAGGTGGCGGGGATCCCGAGGTTCTTCGGCGGCGCGGTCGGCTACCTGGGCTACGACGCGGTGCGCCACTTCGAGAGCCTGCCGGACCAGAATCCGAGCCTCATCAACACCTACGACGCCTATTTCATCATCACCGATACCATCGTCATCTTCGACAGCCTGAGCCAGAAGATCAAGGTGGTCTCCAACGCGCACCTGGACGGGAGCAGCACCCCGGAGGCGGCCTACGCCGAGGCGGTGGGGAAGGTCGAGGGGCTGATCGAGCGCCTCAAGAAGCCGCTCCCCGCGACTGAGAAAAAGCCGGCGCTTGGGAAGGTGGCGCTTACCTCCAACGTGAAGCGCGAGGAGTTCGAATCGTGGGTGACCCGCGCCAAGGAGTACGTACGAAGCGGCGACATCATCCAGGTGGTGCTGTCCCAACGCTTCTCCGGCGATCTCACCGTGGATCCCTTCGACATCTACCGCGTGCTGCGGACGCTGAACCCTTCTCCCTACATGTTCTTCCTGCGCCTGGACGAGACCATGGTGGTCGGCGCCTCCCCGGAGGTCATGGTGCGCAAGGAGGGGCAACTGGTGGAACTGCGCCCCATCGCCGGCACCCGCCCGCGCGGCGCGACCCCGGCTGTCGACGAGGAGCTGGCGCAGGACCTCCTGGCCGATCCCAAGGAGTGCGCCGAGCACGTCATGCTGGTCGACCTGGGCCGAAACGACCTGGGGCGCGTCTGCGAGATCGGCAGCGTCAAGGTCTCCGAGCTGATGGTGATCGAGCGTTACTCGCACGTGATGCACATCGTCTCCAACGTGCAGGGGGAACTGGCGCCCGGGCACGATGCCTTCGACGTGGTGCGCGCCACCTTCCCGGCGGGTACCCTGTCCGGCGCGCCCAAGGTGAGGGCCATGGAGATCATCGACGAGCTGGAAGGGGTGCGGCGCGAGGTCTACGGCGGCGCGGTCGGTTACTTCTCGTTCTCGGGGAACATGGACATGGCCATCGCCATCAGGACCCTGGTCATCAAGGACGGCAAGGTCCACCTGCAGGCCGGCGCCGGCATCGTCGCGGACTCGGACCCGGCGGCCGAGTACGTGGAGACCGTCAACAAGGCCAAGGCCGTGGTCAAGGCCATCGAAATGGCCGAGCGGGGCCTCGACTAGACCTTTTGCCGCGATCGAAGCAAGGCGGGGGCGCCCTTTCCGGGCGCCCCTTTGTATTCGCGTTCCGTTTCGAGGCGACCAAGGCCCGGTGCCCGGGCCACTGTCACCACCGGCAGTTCAACCCGTATCTGTTAATTACCTTGCCTGATCCATCTCTTCTTCTCAATCTCGCCCTGTTTGTCGCAGTCACAGCGGGTTTCGCTGACAGTCCGTCGAGTAAATTTAAAATATTTAATACCAAAAATATCATGTCCGGGCAGACTAACGGGAAAATTTGAGTAAACTTCTCTCGATCGATTGTTTGAGCCGAGCTTCTAACTGTTTAGGCTCTCACTGTGATGTTCAGTGTGGCCCACCCCGTGTGCCAGACCGAAGATGCAGGAGTTTAATCTATGTCCTTCGTTACTCCAGTCAAGAAGATCCTCGTTGTGGAGGATGACGACGCCCACGCGGAGCTGATCCGGCGGGGCTTCAGCGACCTGTCCGGCCAGTACGAGCTGACCGTCGCCGTCACGGTGAAGGAGGCGGTGGAACGCATCCGCAGCAGGGATTACGACATCGTCATCACCGATTACCTCCTTCCCGACGGCAAGGGTGGGGACCTGGTGGCGCACTCCGCGGACATAGCGCCGGTGGTGATGATGACCTCGCACGGCAGCGAGCAGGTGGCGGTGGAGGCGATGAAATCCGGCGCCATCGACTACGTGGTGAAGATGCCGGAGGTCTTCGACGCCATGCCGCGCATCGTGGAGCGGGCCTTGCGGGAATGGGACCACATGCTGGAGCACAAGCGTGCGGAAGAGGCCCTCAGGCTGCAAAGCCACCGGCTCGAACACGAGGTCGCCGAACGGCAGCTGGCCCAGGAGGCCCTGCAGGAGCAGGCGCTACTCCTCAAAAACGAGATCGCGGAGCGAAAGCTCGCCCAGGAGACCCTGCGCCTGAGCGAGGAGAAATTCCACAAGGCCTTTGACAGCGCGCCGCTCATCATGGTGATCACCGACATGGAGGAGGGAGTCTTCCTCGACGTGAATCGCAAGTTCGTGGAACTTTCCGGCTACAGCCGCGAGGAGGTGCTCGGACGCACCTCCACCTCGCTGGGCTGGATCAGCCCGCTCGACCGCAAGGCCTTGATCGACAAGCTCCAGGTGGAGGGACACGTAGCCGGGACGGTGGTGACCCTGCACGCCAAGGACGGCAGGACCCTGAAGGGGGAATACTACTGCCAACGGATCACCGTGGACGGGTGCGAGCGCTTTCTAGCCATCGCCCTTGATATCACCGAAAGGGTGAAGCTCGAGGAGCAGCTGCGTCACTCGCAGAAGCTGGAAGCGGTCGGTGTCCTGGCCGGCGGGGTGGCCCACGACTTCAACAACATCCTCACCGTGATCGGCGGCTACTGCGAACTGCTCAAGCTGGACCTCCCCCCGGAGAACCCCGCGCGGGACAAGGTCATGCAGATCTCGGCCGCCGCGGACCGCGCCGCAAACCTGACCCGCAGCCTGCTCGCCTTCAGCCGCAAAGGCGAGGTTAAGGCCGCTCCCGCCAACCTGAACGACATCGTCAAAGGGGTGGAGAAGTTCCTGCAGCGGATCATCGGCGAGGATATCGCCCTGACCACCTCGTTGGCAGAGGGGGCACTCTGGGCCGTGGTGGACAGCGGGCAAATCGAGCAGGTGCTGATGAACCTGGCGGCCAATGCCCGCGACGCAATGCCCAAGGGGGGGAGGCTCTTCGTGGAGACGGAGCGCCACGAGATAGACCCGGCGTTTGTGCAGGCCCACGGCTTCGGTACCCCCGGGCAGTACGCCCTGCTCACCATCTCCGATACCGGGCAGGGGATGGACGAGGCCACCCGCAAGAAGATCTTCGATCCCTTCTTCACCACCAAGGTGGTGGGCAAGGGGACCGGGCTGGGGCTCGCCATCGTCTACGGCATCATCGCGCAGCACAAGGGATTCGTGAACGTCTACAGCGAGCCCGGCATCGGCAGCACCTTCAGGATCTACCTCCCCGCCATCGACGCCTCAGAGCCCGAAAAGAGCCAGCCGGCGGTCGACACCGACGTGCGGGGCACCGAGACGATACTGGTCGCGGAGGACGACCTGCACGTTCTCGACCTGGTTTCCTCCATCCTGAAACAGTACGGCTACCAGATCATCCATGCCGCCAACGGCCTGGAGGCGGTGCAGCGGTTCAAGGAGAACCCCGATATCAAGCTGGTGCTCATGGACATCATCATGCCGGTCATGAACGGCAAGGAAGCGGCGGAGACCATCAGGGAGTATCAGCCAAAGGCGCGTATCCTGTTCACCAGCGGCTACACGGCCGACATCATCCGCAGCAGGAGCGACCTCGACGAGGGGGCCGAGCTGGTCATGAAGCCGGTGAAACCGATGGCGCTCTTGAAAAAGGTCCGGGAGATGCTGGACCGTCCTTAGCCGGACGGCGACTGCGACAAGAGGAAGCCCCGCATGGTCACCCAGGTCAACAAGATCCGTCGCTTCACCCTGGCCCTGATGTTGTTTTGGAGCGCGGGTATCGCCTTTTCCTTTTACTGGTTCTACCGTGACGAGCAGCGCACGGTGGTCGCCATCGCCCGGGCCGAGGCGCGCGCCACCTACGAGAAAGATACCCTGTATCGGCGCTGGGCCACCAAGCATGGCGGCGTGTATGTCCCCACCTCCGAGCTAAGCCCGGCCAACCCCTATCTCACGCACGTCCAGGAGCGCGACGTCACCACCCCTTCGGGCAAGGCGCTGACACTGGTGAATCCCGCCTACATGACCCGGCAGGTGTTCGAGCTGGCCGACAGCCAGAACAACCTGGTGCGCGGTCACATCACGAGCCTCAATCCCATCCGCCCCGAGAACAAGCCGGACCCTTGGGAGGCCAAGGCCCTGCGCCAGTTCGAGACCGGGGTGAAGGAGGTGAGCGAGGTCCAGGAGATGGGCGGACGCCCGTACATGCGGCTGATGCGCCCTTTCGTGACCGAAGCCGCCTGTCTCAAATGCCATGCCGCCCAGGGGTACCGCGTCGGCGACATCAGGGGTGGGGTCAGCGCATCGGTGCCGCTGGAGGCGAACTCGGCCATGATGGGCGAGGTGATGACCGGGGCGGCGGTGAGCTACGGGATGATCTGGCTCCTGGGGCTTGGGCTGATCGGGACCGGGGGGCGCGTTCTTAGCCGCAGCGCACGTGCCATCGAGGAGCGCGAGGAGCGCTACCGGACGGTGGCGGACTACACGGAGGGATGGGAGTACTGGCAGGGGCCCGATCACTCGTTCCGCTACGTATCCCCATCGTGCCAGGAGCTTTCCGGCTACAGCAGGGCGGAGTTCTACGCCGACCCCGAACTGCTGCACCGGATCGTTCATCCTGATGACCTGGCGAGCTACGAGCGGCACGTTCGGGACTCCTTTTGCGGGACCCCCACCCCCATCGACTTCCGCATCATCAGGAAGGACGGCGAGATCCGCTGGATCGCTCACGTCTGCCGGCTGGTCTACACGTCGGGCGGCGCCGCGAACGGGATTCGCGGCAGCAACCGCGACATCACCGATCGCAAGACCGCCGACCAAGCGCTGCGCGAGCAGGCCCTGCTGTTGGAGAAGGAAGTGCGCGAACGCATGGAGCGGGAAGCCGAACTCGAGGCGAAGAACGCCGAACTGGAGCGCTTCACCTACACGGTTTCCCACGACCTGAAAAGCCCGCTCATCACCATCAAGGGATTCGCCGGCGCCGTGTTGAAGGACATTGAGGGAGGCAACCTGCAGCGGCTGGACGGCGACGTGCGCCGCATCATGGGTGCCGCCGACAAGATGTCGGCCCTTTTGAGCGACCTCCTGGAGCTCTCCCGCATCGGCCGCATCGTCAATGCGCCGTCTCTGATCGACATGAACGTGCTGGCGAACGAAGTGCTTGGTCAGCTTTCGGGGCCGATCCAGCAGGCGGGGGTGGAGGTGGCGCTGCAGCCCGGCCTGCCCAAGGTGTGGGGGGATCAGCCCCGCATCGGCGAGGTGTTGCAGAACCTGGTGGAGAACGCGGTCAAGTACAAGGGGGAACAGCAGAAGCCGCGCATCGAGATCGGGGCGCGCCAGGGGGCGGCAGGTGTCGTGTTCACGGTGCGTGACAACGGCATCGGGGTCCCCGCCCAGTACCACGAGACCATCTTCGGTCTCTTCAACCAGCTGGACGCGCGCTCCGAGGGGACCGGGATCGGCCTCGCCCTGGCGCGGCGCATCGTGGAATTTCATGGCGGCAAGCTGTGGGTCGAGTCTGACGGGGTAGGGCAGGGGAGCACTTTCTGCTTTACCCTTGGCACCCGCCCCCCTGAACCGACTTGAACAGGGATAAAGGGGATAAAGGCACTTTGAAGGATGGGTGTTTTTAGCAATCCCTTTTATCCGCAGTTATCCCTGTTAAAGGTTTCCGTTCTCGGATCTTCTTGAAAGGAGCGAAATATGATAGAAGGCGAACCGTTGTGCATCCTGCTGGTTGAGGACAACCCGGACCACGCCGAGCTGGCCATCCGCAACCTGAGCGATGCCGGGCTGGTCAACCGCCTGTTCCACGTCGAGGACGGCGAGGCTGCCCTCGACTACCTCAACAACCGCGGCAGGTACGCCGATCAGGACGCCTACCCGCGCCCGCACCTGGTGCTCCTGGACCTGCGGCTTCCCAAGGTGGACGGTATCGAGGTGCTGAAGCAGGTGAAGGCGTCGGAGCAGCTGAAATCGATCCCGGTGGTGATACTGACCACCTCCGCCGCGGAGCGCGACCTTGCCCAGGCCTATAACCACTACGCCAACAGCTACCTCACCAAGCCCGTCGACTTCGACTCCTTCAGCAGCCTGCTGCGCGATCTCGGCTTCTACTGGCTGGCCTGGAACAGGCGTCCGTCGAGCCAGCCTCGGTAAATATTCTTTTGGGGAGGGTAAATATTTCCTCCCCTGCAGCTGGGGTAATGCCGTTTTTGCCCACCGTGGCCTCCGCATCTCCTCCCTTTTTGTGCTTTTCCTGTCGGATTTTCTTGAGTTTTTGCCGCAAAACCTATATATTTCCAGCTTTCCAATTAACAGCAAAAGGGTGGGGTTCCGGTCGCTTTTTCGACCTGTTTCCCGATGCCAGCGGGTTCCCAGCTATGCTCCTGATGATCGACAATTACGACTCCTTCACCTACAACATCGTCCAGTACCTGGGTGAGCTGGGTGAGGTGGTCAAGGTTTTCCGCAACGACAAGATCACCATCGCCGAGATCGAGGCGCTCGCACCCGACCGCATCGTGATCTCCCCCGGCCCCTGTTCCCCGGAGGAGGCCGGCATCTCGGTCGAGGTGGTGCGTCACTTCGCCGGCAAGATCCCCATCCTCGGGGTCTGCCTGGGGCACCAGTCCATCGGCTATGCCTTTGGCGGCAACATCGTCAAGAGCGCCACGCTGATGCACGGCAAGACCTCGCCGATCCTGCACGACGGCAAGGGGCTCTTCGAGGGGCTCCCCAACCCGTTCGCCGCGACCCGTTACCACTCCCTGATCGTGGAGCGCGACACGCTGCCGGCCGAGCTGGAGGTCACCGCCTGGGTCGCCGAGGGTGAGATCATGGGGATGCGCCATCGCTCGCTTCCCATCTGGGGGGTGCAGTTCCACCCGGAGTCGATCCTCACCGAGGGGGGGATGGATCTTTTGCGCAACTTCCTGAAGATGTCCCGGCAGTAAAACCCGAAGCCTGAACACAGAGGTCACCGAGAAGAAGGACTGACAATTTACTCTGTGCCCTCTGAGCTCCTCTGAGTCCTCTGTGGTTGGCTTTGCCTTTTTGTCTCTTTGAATTCCGTTTGGAAGGAGCTGCTATGATTCGTAGGGCCATTGCACGTGTTGTGGAGCGGGAGAACCTGAGCGAGGCGGATATGATCGAGGTGATGGACCAGATCATGTCCGGCGGGGCCACACCGGCCCAGATCGCGTCCTTCATCACCGCACTCAGGATGAAAGGCGAGACGGTTGACGAGATCACCGGCGCCGCGCGTGTCATGCGCGACCGGGCCCTGCCCATCCGGGTCGGCAGGAGCGTCCTCGGCATCGACCGCGACGACATCAACCTCGACCGGGAGACCATCCTCGACACCTGCGGTACCGGTGGCTCCGGTACCAACTCCTTCAACATCTCCACCACCGTCGCCTTCATCGTTTCCGCCTGCGGCGTCAAGGTCGCCAAGCACGGCAACCGCGCCGTCTCCTCCTCCTGCGGCTCCGCCGACGTGCTGGAGGCGCTGGGGGTCAACCTCGACGTTACCCCCGAAACCGTCGAGAGGTGCATCTCCGAGATCGGCATCGGCTTTCTCTTCGCCCCCGCGCTGCACGGCGCCATGAAGCACGCCATCGGTCCCCGCCGCGAGATCGGCGTCCGCACCATCTTCAACATCCTGGGCCCGCTCACCAATCCCGCTAGCGCCGACTGCCAGGTGCTCGGCGTCTACCGCGAAGAACTGGTCGAGAAGCTGGCGCTGGTCCTCAAAAAGCTCGGCTGCCGCCGCGGCTACGTGGTGCACGGCTGTGACGGCATGGACGAGGTGACGCTGACCGGCGAGAGCACCATCGGCGAGGTCAGTGCCGACGGCGTCAAGGTCTACAAGGTCACCCCGGAACAGTTCGGCCTGGAGCGCGCACCGCTTAGCGAGCTGCACGGCGGCGACGCCCAGGGTAACGCCGTCATCGTGCGTGACATCCTGGCCGGCAAGGACGGCGCCAAGCGCCGCATCGTCCTTTTGAACGCCGCCTTCGCCCTCCTTGCTACCGGCAAGGTGGCCGACGTCCAGGAAGGGATCAGGCTCGCCGCCGAGACCATCGACTCGGGACGCGGGCTGCAGCAACTGGAGCGGCTGGTCGCGCTTACCAACGAGGTGCAATAGCAGATGACCCAGGTACCCGACGTACTCCGGAAGATTGTCGACTACAAGCAGGGCGAGCTCGAAGAGGCCATGCGGGCGGTTCCGCTCAACGAGATCATGGACCGCCTGGCCGACCTCGAAGACACCCCCCGCGGCTTCCAGAATGCCATCCTCAACTCCCTTGGCTCCGGCTGGACCCCCATCATCGCGGAAGTCAAAAAGGGCTCGCCCTCCAAGGGGCTGATCCGCGCCGACTTCGATCCGCTGCAGATCGCCGTCACCTACCAGGACAACGGCGCCACCTGTCTCTCGGTGCTCACCGACGAGCACTTCTTCCTGGGGCACCTGAGCTACCTGGCGCTGATCCGCGAGCAGGTCTCGCTGCCGCTTTTGCGCAAGGATTTCATCTTCGATCCTTACCAGATCTACCAGGCCCGCGCCGCCGGCGCCGACGCCATCCTCCTCATCGCCGCCATGCTCGACGTGCCGCAGCTGCGCGACTTCCACTGTCTCGCCAAGGAGCTCTCCATGGACGTGCTCCTCGAGGTGCACGACGAGAAGGAACTGGAGATGGCGCTGCAGACCGACTGCAGCATGATCGGCATCAACAACCGCGACCTGCGCACCTTCAAGGTCGACATCGCGACCTCGGAACGCCTGGCGGCCCAGATCCCCGCCGGCAGGATCATCGTCGCCGAGAGCGGCATCAACACCCGGGACGAGATCGTGCGCCTCACCGGGAAGGGGCTGCACGCCTTCCTGATCGGCGAGTCCATGATGCGCGAGCCCGACGTAGGCGCGAAGCTGTCCGAACTGCTGGGGTAGAGGCGCCGCGCCCTCCGCAAACGTTCTTTGGCTGAATGCGGGCACCATAGACAATGTTGCTGCCAAACGCCGCACTAGAACTGGCGTCCCCCCCTTTGCGAAGGGTGGACAGGGGATTTGCTTCTCTGCCCGAAAGATTCCACTAAAATGCAATGTTCCAACTGACAAAGGAGTGGCTATGAATACCAAGTTCTTGCTTGACGAATCCCGCATCCCGAAACAGTGGTACAACATTATCCCCGACATGCCGGGACCGCTGGAGCCGGTCATCAACCCGATGACGCTGAAGCCGGTCACCCCGGAGGACATGACCCCGATCTTCCCGATGTCGCTCATCGAGCAGGAGATGTCGAACCAGCGCTGGATCGACATTCCCGACGAGGTACGCGAGAAGTACCGGATCTGGCGTCCGTCGCCGCTGTTCAGGGCGCACAGGCTGGAGCAGGCGCTGCAGACCCCGGCGAAGATCTACTACAAGTACGAGGGCGTTTCGCCGGCGGGCTCGCACAAGCCCAACAGCGCCATCCCGCAGGCCTGGTACAACAAGCAGGCCGGCATCCGCAGGCTCGCCACCGAGACCGGCGCCGGGCAGTGGGGGAGCTCCCTGGCCCTGGCCTGCTCCATGTTCGGCCTGGAGTGCACCATCTACATGGTGAAGGTCTCCTGCACGCAGAAGCCGTACCGCAAGAGCATGATGCAGCTTTGGGGCGCGACCGTGATCCCGTCGCCGTCCGAGTTCACCAACGCCGGGCGCGGCATCCTGGCCCACGACCCGGACAACCTGGGGAGCCTCGGCATCGCCATCTCCGAGGCCGTCGAGGACGCCGCCACCCATGACGACACCAACTACGCGCTCGGGAGCGTCCTGAACCACGTCTGCCTGCACCAGACCGTGATCGGCCTGGAGGCGAAGGAGCAGATGGCGCTGGCCCAGGATTACCCGGACGTGGTCATCGCCTGCTGCGGCGGCGGTTCCAATTTCGCGGGCCTTGCTTTCCCGTTCCTGATGGACCGCGCCAACGGCAAGAAGGTGCGCTGCCTGGCCGTCGAGCCCGCCTCCTGTCCGACCCTCACCAAGGGTGTGTACGCCTTCGATTACGGCGACACCGCGAAACTCGCGCCCATCACCAAGATGTACACCCTGGGGCACGACTTCATGCCGCCGGGGATTCACGCGGGTGGCCTTCGTTACCACGGCGAGTCCGCGCTCATCTCGCAGCTCTACCACGCCGGCGAGATCGAGGCGAAGTCGTACAAGCAAAACGCCTGCTTCGAGGGGGCGCTCCTCTTCGCCAGGACCGAGGGGATCGTCCCGGCGCCGGAGTCTTCCCACGCCTTGCGCGCCGCCATCGACGAGGCGGTGTTCGCCAAGGAAGAGGGGAGGGAGAAGACCATTCTCTTCGGTCTCTCCGGTCACGGCCAACTCGATATGGGCGCCTACGACGCCTACCTCTCCGGCCGGCTCGAGGACTTCGAGTACCCCGAGGAGTTGATCCGCCAATCCCTGGAGCGGCTTCCCAAGGTGAGCCTGTAAGGGAAGGCAAGTTGAGTAATTCTAAGGGTATACGCGCATGACAAAGGTGAAGATTTGTGGCATAACATCCGTGGACGATGCTCTCATGGCCGTCGATGCCGGTGCCGACGCGCTGGGTTTCGTGTTCTTCGACAAGTCCCCCCGCTTCATCGGTGAGGAGGCCGCGCAGAAGATCATCGCGAAGCTCCCCCCCTTCGTCCAGGTGGTAGGCCTTTTTGTCAACGCAGATATCAACGTGGTCAACAGCACTGCGGACTGCTGTGGCCTCGACATCGTGCAACTGCACGGTGAGGAAAGCCCCGAGTACTGCCGTCTGGTCAACCGCAGGGTGATGAAGGCCTTCCGCGTACGCGGGCCGGAGAGCCTGACCCCGTTATCCGAGTACCACGTTTCCGCCTACCTGCTCGACGCCTATTCGCCCCACGCCTACGGGGGGACCGGCGAGGTGTTCGACTGGGACTGCGCCGTCGCCGCCAAGGAACAGGGCCGCATCGTACTGGCCGGCGGGCTCACCCCCGACAACATAGCGGAAGCGGTGCTGCGGGTGGGACCCTACGGGGTGGACGTCTCCAGCGGCGTCGAGGCGTCCCCCGGCAAGAAGGATCCCGACAAGGTGCGCCGCTTCATCCAGTTGGCCAAGCACCCGCACCCGGTCTGATGCCGGAAAAGAACGAGGAACGACAGACTTAGAAGCGAATGTAATAAATACGTACAACGGTGAACGTTGAACGCAGAACCGGTTTCCAACCCAAACAAAGGAGTGGCAATGAAGATTATCGTAACCGATGAGGTGGCTCAGGAAGGACTGGCGATTTTGCAGCGCGACCCGCGCGTGCAGATGGACATCAAGCTGGGACTCAAGAAGGAGGAGCTTTACTCGATCATTGGTGATTACGACGTTATCATCACCAGAAGCGGTACCACCGTGGACAAGCCCCTGCTCGACGCGGCGACCAACCTGAAGCTCGTCGCCCGTGCCGGCGTCGGCGTCGACAACGTCGACGTGGACTACGCCTCCGCCAAGGGCGTCATCGTGGTCAACGCACCCTTCGGCAACACCAACAGCGCGGCCGAGCACGCCATGGCGCTTTTGCTTTCTTTCTGCCGTAATGTAACCAAGGCCAACGGCTCCCTCAAGGGGGGCGCCTGGAAACGCGCTCCGTTCACCGGCTTCGAGCTGAAGGGGAGGACCGCCGGCGTCATCGGTCTGGGCAAGGTCGGCGGCCGCGTCGCCACCCGCCTCAAGGCCTTCGAATGCGAAGTCCTCGCCTGCGACCCGTACATCGCCGAGAAGCGCGCCCATGACCTGGGCGTGAAGCTGGTCACCCTCGACGAGATCATCAAGAACTGCGACATCATCACCGTCCACACCCCGCTCACCAGCGAGACCCAGAACATGATCGGCAAGAAGGAACTGGCCGCCATGAAGGACGGCGTCATCATCATCAACGCGGCACGCGGCGGCATCATCAACGAGGAGGCGATGCTGGAAGCTCTCGACTCCGGTCGCGTCGCCGGCGCCGCCTTCGACGTCTGGAGCCAGGAACCGCCCGACTCCGAGATCCTCAAGAAGCTGATCGGCCATGAGAAGATGGTCGTCACCCCGCACCTGGGCGCCAACACCTTCGAGGCGCAGGTGAACGTCGCCGTCGACGTGGCCAAGGAAATCCTGCGCTACATGGACGAGCAGCCGATCGAGAACGCCATCAACATCCCCAAGTTCGACGCTTCCCTCATGGGGCAGATGCGTCCGTACCTAAACCTGGTGAACGTGCTGGCGGACTTCATCATCCAGCTGGCCGACACCAACCTGAACAAGATCACCTTCACCTACACCGGCGGCCTGGCGCAGTACGACTGCACCCCGATCACCGTGTGCGGCCTGGCGTCCCTCTTGAACCGCAGGGTCGAGCAGGAAGTGAACATGGTCAACGCGCAGCTCGTGGCCGACAACATGGGCATCGTGATCGAAGAGGTGAAGTCCACCCAGTCCGAGGACTTCTCCAACCTGATCACGGTCACCATCGAGGGCCCCGGCGAGAAGCGTCTCATCTCCGGCACCGTCTTCGAGGGCGTTCCGCGCATCGTCAAGCTGCGTGACTACCAGATGGATTTCCGTCCGGAAGAGCACATGCTGCTTCTGGCCTACGGCGACCGTCCGGGCATCATCGGCAAGATCGGCACCATCCTCGGCAAGCACGAGATCAACATCGCCGCCATGAACCTCGGCCGTCGCGAGAAGAAGGGCGAGGCGATGGTCATCCTCTCCCTCGACTCCGCCGTTCCCGCGGGCGTGGTGGAAGAGGTGAGGGAAGCCACCGAGGCGACCTTCGTGAAGCCGCTCTACCTGGTCACCGCGAAGTAAGGCAGGACAGAAAAGCAGGAAAAGAAAAGGCCCCCGGCGCAAGCTCGGGGGCCTTTTTCATTGTTCGACAACCACTGTAGGGGCGAATAATCATTCGCCCCCGTTAAACGCGCCACCATGGCGGTTGATCCCCGGGAGGACATCCTCGGGGCACCGGTGCCGGGCGAATGGTTATTCGCCCCTACAGCGTCGTTTCCTCGGTGTCCTCTGCTACGGGGTTACGCGATCTTCCTCCCGCCGCACGCCTTCAGCCTCTGGTGCGCTTCGCGCAGCGCCTTCTCGGTGGTTTCCCAGCTGATGCAGCTGTCGGTGATGGAGACGCCGTAGGTCAGCTCGGCGAGGTTCTTCGGCAGCGGCTGGTTTCCTTCCTTCAGGTAGCTTTCGATCATCACCCCGGAGATGGAACGGTTGCCGGCCACGATCTGGTCGACCACGCTTTTCAGCACCTCGGGCTGGCGCTCGTACTTCTTCTCGGAGTTGCCGTGGCTGCAGTCCACCATCAGGGTCGGATTGAGCCCCGCCTTGGAGAGCATCTCCTCGGATTTGGCGATATCCTCGGGCGAGTAGTTCGGCTTCTTGTTGCCGCCACGCAGCACCATGTGCACGTCGGGGTTGCCGGTAGTCTGCAGAATGGAGGTGAGGCCGTCGCGGTTGATGCCCAAAAAGCTGTGCGGGTGCAGCGCGGCCTTCATGGCGTCGATGGCGATCTGCAGGTTGCCGTCGGTGCCGTTTTTGAAGCCGATGGGGAAGGAGAGGCCGCTGGCCATCTCGCGGTGGGTCTGGGACTCGGTGGTTCTCGCGCCGATGGCGCCCCAGGAAAGGAGATCCGCCAGGTACTCCGGCGTGATGGGATCGAGCATCTCGGTCGCCACGGGGAGCCCCATCTCGGTCACCTTGCACAGGAGGTCGCGGGCGATGCCCAGTCCCTTGGAGATGAGGTGGGTGCCGTCCATGCCCGGATCGTTGATGAGCCCTTTCCACCCGACGGTGGTGCGCGGCTTCTCGAAGTAGACGCGCATGATCAGGAGGAGCTCCTCGGAAACCTCCTTGGCGAGGGCGGCGAGCTTCTCGGCGTACTCCAGGGCGCCCTTCGGGTCATGGATGGAGCAGGGGCCGACCACGACCATGAGCCGCTTGTCCTCGCCCCTCAATATCTTGGAGATGGCCGCGCGGCTTTCGCTCACGCAGGCGCTGGACTGCAACGAGATCGGAAAGACCTGTCTCAGATCGCTCGGTGCAATGATCGGGGTGATGCTTTTTACCTTGAGATTGTTCGTCTTAATCATCGTAGGCTCCCGCGCTAGCAGTTTTTAATGTGGCGTAATCTAGCGCGTTTCCAATACGGTGTCAAAAAAAAATGCCCCGTCGGCACTGAATTTTGCCGGGAGCATATTTTTGTATGGCGGAGGTATAAAAATCGCCGCGAAAACTCGGTGATTATCCGGTTCTGGCGGGGGGGCGCGCTTCACCTTCGGCCTGCAAGGCGCTGCGCACCGATGGGAAGGTCGCCTGGCCGGCGCCGGCGGCCAGCATCTCTGTCAGCGCGCGTTCCGAGTCGCCCGGCTGTACCTCCACGCCGCGTATCGCATCGGTCAGCACCGTCACCGCGAACCCCTCTTTGAGCGCGTCCAGCACCGACTCCTTCACGCAGTAATCGGTGGCCAGCCCCCCGACGCAGAGGCGGTCCAGTTCCATGCGCCGCAGCAGCATGCCGAACGGCGTCCCGTTTTCGGTGACTCCCTGCAGGGCTGAGTAACCGTTGTCCCAGTTGGACATCCCCTTGGAGATGACGATGGTCCCTTCCGGGAATTTGAGCCCGGGGTGGAAATCCGCCCCGGGAGTTCCCTGCACGCAGTGGGTCGGCCAGATCCCTCCTTGCTCCCTGAAGTGCTTGCTCCGCTCAGGGTGCCAGTCCCGCGACGCGAAGATGGGTGCGCTTCTCTGGTTGAAGAGCTCCACGTAACGGTTCAGCGGTTGCACCACCAGGTCGCCGTCAGGGACCGGCAGGGCGCCTCCGGGGCAGAAGTCGAGCTGGACGTCGACGATGAGAAGGGCGGCTCTGCGTTGCATCGCGTGCCTCCTTTGCCGGTATCAGCCGCTGCGCGGCCTCCGGCGCTAGCTACGGTATTTACCCTGGATCTGATTCATCAGCTTCAGGCGCAGCGTGTTGACGCCGGAGCTTATGGAAACCTTGTAGATGTGCGGGTTCACCAGGCGCAAGCATCCTTCCGGCAGGAGCTTCAACTGCTCGCAGGCGAGGTCAGCGCTGCTATCCAGGTCGGGCGCCGGGGCGCACCTGGCGCCGCTTTTCATCACCGGACGCCGCATGTCCACCAGCCGCGCCTGGGCCGGAATCCGGACGTGCTGCAACGGGTTGGCCGGGTCGAAGACCAGCGCTCCCGGCAGGATCTCCTCGTCCTGCAACGCGATCAGGTCCTGGATGAAGGATCCGTCGGGGGCGAGGGCGCGCAGCACCTTCTTGCGATCGGGGAGCGTCGCCTTGGCTACGTCGCTGGTGAGCTTGAGTTTCGGTTCGCCGTCCAGGTACACCAGCTTGTACACCCCCCCCAGGGCGCCGCCACCTTCGCCGGCGCAGGTGGCCAGTCGCGTGCCGACACCGTAGATGTCGATCCTGCTCCCCTCCCGGCGCATCGACTCGATCACGTTTTCGTCGAGCTCGTTGGAGGCGACGATCTTGACGTCCGGGAAGCCGGCCTCGTCGAACGCGGCGCGGACCTGGCGGGAGAGGTAGGCGAGGTCCCCTGAGTCGATGCGGACGCCGACCAGGTCGTGGCCGCGCTCCCTGAGTTCACCTGCCACGGTGAGCGCGTTGGGAAGACCGGATTTCAAGGTGTCGTAGGTGTCGATCAGGAGGACGCAACTGTCCGGGAACTCGTTGGCGTAGGTGCGGAAGGCGGTGAGCTCGTCGGGGAAGGCCATGATCCAGCTGTGGGCGTGGGTGCCGCGCACGGGGATGCCGTAGCGCATCCCTGCCAGCACGTTGCTGGTGGAGCGCACCCCGCCGATGAAGGCGCCCCGCGCCCCTGAGAGCCCGCCGTCAGGCCCCTGTGCGCGGCGCAGCCCGAACTCGAGCACGGTGGCGTCGCCGGCCGCGAGCTTGATGCGGGCGGCCTTGGTGGCGGCCAGGGTCTGGAAGTTGATGATGTTCAAGAGAGCCGTCTCGACGAACTGCGCCTCGGCGAGCCCCCCCTCGACAGTGAGCAGCGGTTCTCCCCCGAAGACCACGGTTCCCTCGGGGGGCGCGGTGATGTCGCCACTGAAACGGAAGTCCGAGAGGTAGGAGAGAAAGGCCGGCTTGAAGATCTTCAGGTTCTCCAGGTAGGCGAGTTCCTCCCCGCTGAAGGAGAGCTCTTCGAGGTAGGAGAGGGCGGTGTCGAGCCCGGCGAAGACGGCGTAACCGCCGCGAAAGGGGTTGTGCCTGAAGAAGAGGTCGAAGGCGGCGGGTCGTTCGTGCATCCCCTGGTCATGGTATCCCGCCAGCATGGTGAGTTCGTACAAGTCGGTAAGTAACGGCGAATAACGCATGGCGCCCTCCCTTCATTTTCCGGCACCCTGAATTATCGCATGTCGTAGTTTTTCCGCCAGTTCCGGATCCACGATTTTCAGTGACAGGTACTCACCCTGTGCCTTTTCCGCTTCATTGAGCAGCAGGTGTGTCAGTCCCAGCTTGTACAGCGCATTGGCATTGCCGGGCCACAGCTTCAGCAAAGAGGCGTAAGCTTCCGCCGCGTCCTCGTAACGATCGGCTCTGAAACAGACCTCGCCAAGGTTTGAATAGGCAAGTGCCAGGGAATTATCCAGCAGTACCGACTTTTTGAGCGAGACGATGGCGCGGTCGTAGTCGCCGCTCAGCGCCTGGGTCGTTCCCAGGTTGAGCCAGGCCAGCGCGTTGCTGGGGGCCAGTGCCACGCTCCTGCTGAACGCCTCGGTGGCCTCGCGGTAGTTCCCCTCGCTGTTCAGCTCGACCCCCGCCTGGAACCAGTCGTCGGCCTCCAGGTATTCCTCCTGTTCGATGTGGACCGGCTGGGGCATGGGCATCAGCGCCCCCGAGGCAAGTCCTGTGAACAGCAGCAGCGCAACGCAGGTACCGGTGCGGTGTCTCATGGGTTCCTCCGCCAAAAGCAAAACCATAGCATATTAAAATTTATTTACAAAATAGTGGCGGAGGCGGAGGCGGGCCAGCCGGGCTTTTTTGCTGACATCGCGGCGGGCTTTCTGGTAGAAAGGGAAGGCTGCGGCTGCTGTCGCGGCGCAACTCCATGTCGAGAAGGGACCACATATGCAACCATTATTGATCGTCGGATGCGGTGCTGTCGGCCGACGGGTAGCCGCACTCGCGCTGGCGCGGGGGATTGATGTCCACACCTTCAACAGGGGTGAGGCGCCGCTGGCAGGGGTGCGCCACCACAGCGGGAATCTCGATGAGCCTGATACGCTGGCGGGGCTCCCCACCCGCGGCGCCGGGGTCATCTACCTCGCGCCGCCGCCGGGTGGCGGCCACGAAGATACCAGGATGCGCAACTTCCTCGCCAGCATCGCCCCTGGCGACGAGCCCGTCAAGGTAGTCTATATCAGCACCAGCGGCGTCTACGGCGGGGGAAGCGAGGTGGTGACCGAGGAGACGGTGCCCGATCCGCAGACCGCGCGCGGCAAGAGGCGCCTGCACGCCGAACGCCTGCTGCAGGCCTGGGGGCGCGAGCGCGGGGTTCCCGTGGTCGTACTGAGGGTCACCGCCATTTACGCGGCCGACCGCCTGCCGGTCACCCAGCTCACCACCGGGCAGCCGGTTCTCCTGGAAGAGGAATGCCTCCCCAGCAACAGGATCCACGCCGACGACCTTTCCCGCATCTGCCTCGCGGCCCTGGAGCGCGGCAAGGACGGCGCCGTCTTCAACGTGAGCGACGGCCACCCCAGCACCATGACCGCCTACTTCAACGCCGCGGCCGACAAGCTCGGGCTCCCGAGGCCCCGGCAGGTGACCATGGCCGAGGCGCGCCAGCTCATGACCCCGCTCATGATCTCGTATTTTTCCGAGGGGCGTATCGTCGATAGCGGCAAGATGCTGAAGGAACTGGGGATCACCCTCCTTTACCCCAACCTGGAGGCCGGCCTAAAAGGGTAAGTATCCGCCGGCTGGAGCGCTCCTACGGCTCGTTCATCAGGACCTGTCGCCTGCCGGTCGCTACCATCACCGATACCGCCAAGGCGAGCTTCAAGGACGGCATCCTCGAGGGACGGGTGCTGAAAAAGACTGAGGCGATCTCGGACCGGGTTAAGAAGCTCAATGTCGAATGATCCGGAAAGGCTGTTGAGGCATGGGGAAGGGCGTGGCGTCAGTCACGCCCATTTTTTATCGCGATAAATGCAGCTGCTCAAAAAGTAGGCAAAACGCTATCATTAGTGATCGGCACGTCGGTCTTTTTGATGACGGGGGTGGTTACCCACAGAGTTATCCACAGAAGTTGTGGAAGATGTGTGACATTTTTTATCGCAAGAATATAACTACTTAGATAATAACCTGATCCGCCCGGTCCGCCTTTATCGTCCCGGTGCTAGAGCGGGGGCGCGGACACTAAAAAAGGCCCATGGGGTCCATGGGCCTTTTCCCTGCATTGGCGTTAGATCGGGGCACTTTCTACCAATCCGTCGGTTAAGCTTCGCGTCCGTGCTGCGTGGTCGGTGCCTCCCCGCAGTACGTACCGGTCTGCTTTCCTTTTTCAAGCGTAGCCGCCTGGCGGATGAGATAAGTCGCTTTCAGCGTTGTCCCGACTAACGCCAATTTTAATTTGCTCCGGAATACCGCCACGAGGAAGATTGGATTACTGACCTGTGCCGCAACATACCCCGGTAAGACGCTTCAGGCTTCCCTCTGCCTTGTTGAGGGCTTGCTCACCACGACTGAAACCAGGGACATCTTGAAAAAAAAGGTAGTCAGGGACCCAAGCGGATGCGCAACGAGTATTCCAGAGCCGCTCGCATTCACATGCGTAAGCATGACCCAAGTCTAGCAACCCGTTTATGACTGTCAAGGCGGACATGAGATTAATTTCATCTGATCTAACATGTTGATAAATAGTAACTTTGTTTCGTTTGTCAGCGGGGTAAAGCGGCTGTCATTTCGCCCGTTTCGCGGGGTTCAGTGACCTATGCCGCAAGCCTGTCTGACCACTTTTCCTGATTGTTGGTATGACAGTTGCCCTTCCTTTTTCTGATAACTGAAGGGTGGCGGGTGCAACGAAAGTTGCCACAAAGAGGCGCGCGAGGCTTGCGAGGTAGTGTGGTCGTGGTATAGCCTGTCGCGCTGCTAGAGTGACAGGACATGGACGGAGCAGGAGATGCAGGGGTCGTAACAGCGGATCAGCCGCTCCAGCGCTGTGGTCATGCGGCTGGTCTCTTCCCCCTCCATGCCGCGTGCCAGCGCCTCCAGGTCCCGGGCTAGGGCGCCCTGGTTCAAGGCGGTGGGAGTGATCACGTCGGCGCCGGTGCAGATGCCTCTCCCGTCGAACGAGTAGCTATGGATGAGGACGCCCCGGGGAGCCTCGCCGGCCGCGCACCCCGTCCCCGCGCGGGGGGATGGTTCCGCAGCAGCCTCGCTCCTTGCGCCGAGCTCGATCAGGCGGTCGAGCAGACGCAACGCCCGCTCGGTCGCGTGGCACATCTCGATGGCCTGGGCCAGGTTGTTGCCGCGCATGTCCTTGCCCGCCAGTTCGTGCTTATGGCCGGCGAACAGGGCCGCGGCGCCCGCCTCAAGCCCGGTGGCATCCAGGTTCAACCGTGCCAGGGAGCCGACCGTGGCGTGCTTGCCGAAGACTCTGGAGAGCTTCGCGTTGGAATGGCCGACGACCGTCTCCTCGATGTGGCGCCGGTAGTCCCGCACCGGAAAGGAGCTGCCGTCGCTCATGCGGAGGAGTTGGGCGCCCAGCGGGTTGTCTGCCGGTTGGAGGGCGATGTATTCCGGCTCGGGGAGGTCGGGGAAGGGAAAGGGGGTGCTGAAGAGGCGATGAGCCTCCTGCGCCGCCGGCAGCACCTTGGCAAGCTCGTCCCTCAGCCGCACCAACTCCTTTTTGCCCAGGGCGCGCCCCAGGCCGCCCAACCGGATGTTGACGGGGTGGATCAGCCGGCCTCCCACCGTTTCAAGAATCTGGTTTCCCGCCTTCTTGACCGCCAGCCCCGTTTTCAGCAGGTCCGGCGCCACCTGGGCCAGTTCTGCCACCCCTCTCACCCCGAGCAGGTCTGGTAGCACCAGGCAGTACAGGTGCAGCGCGTGATCCTGGATCATGCCTGCCTGCAGCATGAGATCCCGGGTCAGGGTGGTCACCTCGGAGACCTCGACCCCCAAGGCGTCCTCAACCGCGAGGAGCGCGGTCACCTTGTGCACCGTTGAGCAAAGCGAGCAGATGCGGCAGACGATATCCGGCACCTCGGCGTAGCTTTTGCCCAGTAGCAGCGCCTCGAAGAGCCGGGGCGAATCGTCGAAGTGCAGCTCGACCCGCTCCACCCGGCAACCCTCCCGGAACACCCGGACGCTGCCGTGACCTTCCAGCCTGGTCAGAGGCGCTATCTCAACTACGCTGCCCATAATTCCACTCCGGTTTGAAACGGCTCATTCTACGTTCGATCTCATCCCGCCCGAAGCCCCGCTCCAGGAGCAGTTCCAGCTCCTGGGCCACGTTCGCCTCGCGCACCGGTCCCCGGCACCCCTCGCAGACGATCCCGGTGGCGGGGCAGCGCGCGTTGCATCCCCCCTGCACCACGGGTCCCAGGCAGAGCTGCCCCTTTTCCAGTAACAGGCAGAGATTCTCCCGGCTGCGGCACTCGGTGCAGACCGGGTAGGAAGGTGCAGGAGGCAGAGTCCCGGCAGCAAGGGCGGCCACCATCGCCACGATGTCGCACGTTTCCGGGGGGCAGCCGGTGATGGTCGCGTCCACGCTGACGAAGTTGCCCAAGGGCACCGGCGGGAAGCTGTCCGGCAGCTTGTTGCCGGTGCCGAACACGCTTTGCAGCAGATCGACCCTGGCGCTGACCCTGTTGTTCATGGCGGCGACGCCGCCGAACAGGGCGCAGGTGCCGTAGGCGACCAAGAGCCTGCTGGCGTTTCTCAGCTTGAACAGGAGCTCAAGGTCCTTCGGGGTGGAGACTGCCCCCTCCACGATGGCGGCGTCGAAGCTCGCCTCGTCGAGGTCCCCGCTTTCAGCCAGCGGAAAGTAGATGAGCTCGCAGCGCTCCAGCAGTTCGGGAAGCTCGTCCTCGCAGTTCAACAGGGTGAGCTGACATCCGGAACAGGCGGTTAGCCCGGTTATGGCGAGTTTCAAACGTTTCACAGCGCCTCCGGTATCCCTTTGAGGTCACTGGCCCGGAATACGGGGCCGTCCAGGCAGCAAAGTTTCTGTCCCAGGGCGCAGTGGCAGCAGCGACCGATCCCGCAACGCATCCGGCGCTCCAGGCTGAGCAGGATCCGTTCCGCGTGGACGCCGGCCCGCTCCAGGTCGGCAACCAGGCAGCGGTACAGGGGAGGGGGGCCGCAGACCGCTGCATAGGTAGTGGCGGCGTCGAACCGGAACCCCTTGAGCAGGTCGGGCAAGAGCCCGACGGCGCAGGAGTAGCCGCCGTCCAGCGTCTCCGGCGCGAAATCCACGGTCAGGTAGAGGCGCAACCCGCCTGCGGCGGCCAGCGCCGCGAGCTCCTCCCGGAACAGCATGAGTCTTGGCTGCTTCGCCCCGTACATGAGGGTAATGTCTCCGTAGCTGTCCCTTTGCCGCAGAAGGTGCATGAGCAGCGAGCGCAACGGCGCGATCCCGAGCCCGCCGGCCAGGAGCAGGACCGGGCGGCCCGCCATCTCCTTAAGCGGGAAGCCGCTGCCGAACGGGCCGCGAAGCCCAAGCGTGGCGCCAGGCTGGAGCTCGTGCAGCAGTTCGGTCACGTGCCCCACGCGGCGCACGCACAATTCCAGCGTTCCTTCCGGGGTGGGAAGATCCGCCGGTGAAATGGGGATTTCTCCGGCGCCGGGAACGGAGAGCTGCACGAATTGCCCGGGAACGAACGAGAAGAGTTGCGCGAGCGCACCCTCATCGGGGGCGATCCGGAACAGCGCGGTGTCCTCGGAAAGGTCACGGCGCTCGATCAGGTGTGCCGCGAAGGGGACGTGTTGCGAGTGTGGCTGCTGGTTCATGGCTGCACCCGTTTCGGCGTTACGGTGAGTTCACGCAGGTCGATGTCTACCGGGCAGACCTCCTTGCACCGGCCGCAACCGACGCAGGAGCTGATTCCCTGCAGCGGCGTGAAGCCGCAGTACTTGTGCAGGAAGCGAAAGCGCAGCCGGTCCAGACGGTCCGGCCGGAAGTTGGCGCCGGCGACCTCGCCGTGGGTGACGAACAGGCAGTTGTCCCACTCCCTGATGCGCGCGGCGCCCCCGGAAAGGGTGGGGTACTCGCGCACGTCGAAACAGTAGCAGGTGGGACAGCAGACCGAACAGGCCCCGCAAGAGACGCAGGTGGAGGCGAACTTTTGCCAAAGCGGATGGTCGGAGAAGCGCAGCTCCGGGTCCTGCGGCGGGAAACAGGGGCCGGAGAAGCGCGGCGGCGGCAGGGGCGGCCCTTGCTCCAGCAGGTGATCCGCCGCCGACACCACCGCCCGTCCCCTGGCGCTGTGACAGGCGAGATGGAAACCTTCCCCGGAGGCGCCCAGGAAGAGATCGCAGGCGGTGGACTCCCTTTCTTCCGGGCAAAAGCAGAAATCGTCGGGCTCACAGGAGACGCCGACCAGCGTGAGGCGGGACCGGCGTGCCGAGTAACCGGGGTCGGCCGCGTCGGCCAGGAAAACGCGATCGAGGTAGGCGATTCCTTCTAGGTCGCAACTGTGAACGCCGAACAGGACGAGGTCTTTCGCGCCGGAGTGTCCCTCGCGGTAGCTGCCAGTCGCGTTGTGGAGGATCTCCTCCCTGAAGGGGAGCAGGTATTTCTTGGGGGGGATCTGGGTGCGGTGGTAGTCGAGGCGCAGCTCGGCAGGGTCGTCCAGGGGGGAGAACCGGTATACCCCGCTCTCGGAGATGGTGGGGGCGTGCAGTTCGCCGAAGAGGCGCAGCGTCTCCAGGAACTGGACCAGTCGTGTCATTTTCAGGAAGTTCTTTTCCACAGCCCCTCCTCGCACAAAGGATAATTCTACCGGGGGCGCAGCTGATGGCAAGGTGCGACGAGGGATTCACTTTCTTGAAAAGAGTTACGGTAAGAGTATTGTAATGTTTCCGTTCTTTGACTTCGCTCCTCACAGGTGTTACAGAATGTTTCATGGGTTCCGACTACACCGATTATCATTGTCATTTGCTGCCGGCGCTTGATGATGGCGCTGTCGACTTGAGAGAGTCGCTGGACATGGCGCGCACACTCTCAAGCTTTGGCTTCGCCACGGTACACTGTACCCCGCACCTGATCCGAGGCGGTTATGAGAACGAGCCGGCACGCGTCGTCCGCGCCGTTGATCTCATGCAGAGGCGGCTCGATGATGAGGGTATACCGCTGCGCCTGGTGCCGGGCAACGAGCACTACCTGGACCAGCACCTTCCCGGTATGCTTCCGGGCGCGCTGAGGGCGGGGAACTCGCGCTACCTGCTGGTTGAAGTACCCTTCCATGCCGGTCCCGAACTGCTGCGTCCCATGGTGCAGACCTTCTCCACCTACGGCCTCGCCCCGCTCATCGCCCATCCCGAGCGCTGCCACGCCTTCGATCCTTCCCGAAAGGGAGGCGGCTTGCGGGGCGCGCTATCCCTGGTGCTTGGCATCGAGCCCGAGCAGCACCTGGGGGACTCGGAAGTCGTCGAGCTGAAGCGGCTCGGCTGCAGGTTCCAAGGCAACCTGGGGAGCTTCGCCGGGTACTACGGCTATGAGGTCCGCGAACGCGCCCTGCTGTTTCTCAGGCACGGCCTGTACTCCTGTCTTGGCACCGACGCCCACAGCGGCGACAAGCTGTGGGAGATGCTGGTCGCAGGGTACGCCGTGGTTGAAGCGGTGCTTGGCGAAGCGGACACCCGGGAGCTGCTGCGTGGCACCCATCTTGCCAACGGCGCCTGATTTTATCCAACTCCCGCCTTCAATTCGACCCGCTGCGGTCAAATCCCTTTGAACCCTCAAGCTGCACGCGGACCTGCCGATATTGATAGGGTTGCATTTGCAACCATCCCTTCTTAGAGGTGTGCGATGAGGCAATCCTCCATCTCCCGGTTCAGCGTGTTGCAGCAAATAGTCTTTCTGGCGCTTGTCTGCGTGGTCGGTCTCACCTTCGTTTCCGTCACCGCGTACTCCATCATCAACCGCGTCAAGGTGAACGGGCCGATCTACAACGAGCTCGTGCAGGGCAAGGACCTGGTCGCCGACATCCTGCCCCCGCCCGAGTACATCATCGAGTCGTACCTGGTGGTGCTCCAGGCCGCGCGGGAGACCGACCAGGGCAAGGTTCGGGCCCTGCAGGACTCCTTCAAGAAGCTCAAGGGGGAATATGACGAGCGTCACGCCTACTGGGGCAAGGAGCTCAAGGACGGCGAGGAGAAGCGGCTCATCGGGGAGACCTCCTACCGTCCCGCGATGCAGTTTTACCAGGTCGCGCAGTCCGAGTTCTTTCCGGCGCTACTCTCCGGCGACCAGGCCAAGGCAAGCCAGGCGGTGGCGACGCTGGCGGGGCTTTACGAACAACACCGCGCGAGCATCGACAAACTGGTCCAGTTGACCAACGCCAACGGCACGGCCCTCGAGAAGAGCACGGGGGCCGAACTCAGCCGCTCCACCGCGCTGCTCGTCGCGCTCTGCCTCGCCGTCACCCTGGGCTGTCTCGTTTTGAGCGCGTTCATCATCAGGAACATCCACGGCACCTTCCTTGCCTGCACCTCGGTCATGGACCGCATCGCCGAGGGGGACCTGTCGGTCGAGGTCTCCGTGCAGGGTGGCGGGAGTGTCAGAAGCATGATGATCAGCCTGAAAACGATGGTGGACCGTTTCAGCGAGGTGATGCGTCAGCTCCATGCCACCTCCGCGACCCTGGTCGGCGCCGCCGACCAGCTGTCGGTAGCCTCCGAGCAGATCGCCGGCAACGCCGGGCACGCGGCCACCGAAGCGGTCACCATGGCCACCGCGAGCGAAGAGATGGCGGCCACCTCGCACGAGATCTCGCGCAACTGCCAGCACGCCGCCGAGAACTCGCGCTGCACGAGCAGCATCGCCGAGACCGGCGTAACGGTGGTCGCCGGCACCATCACCGTGATGGAGCAGATCGCCGAGCGGGTCAAGGGGCTGTCCGGGACCGTGGAGCAGTTGGGGCAGCGCAGCGATCAAATTGGCCAGATCATCGGCACCATCGAGGATATCGCCGACCAGACCAACCTCCTGGCCCTGAACGCCGCCATCGAGGCCGCGCGCGCCGGCGAACAGGGGCGCGGCTTCGCCGTGGTGGCCGACGAGGTGCGGGCGCTCGCCGAGCGGACGACCCGGGCCACCCGCGAGATCGGCGACATGATCAAGACCATTCAGCAGGAGACCAGGGGGGTGGTGGTCGCCATGGAGGAGGGGGTGCACGAGGTGGAGGCCGGCACCACCGAGGCGACCAAGTCGAGCGCCGCGTTGCGCGAGATCCTGGACCAGGTCAACATCGTCGCCGGCGAGATCGTGCAGATTGCCCAGGCCGCCGAGGAGCAGACGGCTACCACCGGGATGATCAGCGGCAACATCAGGCAGATCACCGATCTCGTGCAGGGGACCGCCGAAGGTTCTCACCAATGCGCCGGGCAGGCCGCCCAGCTCACCGTCTGCGTCAAGGACCTTGAGCGGATCATGAACCAGTTCAAGCTGGCCGTTTAACCGGATCTTGGTTGCCGGAAAAGGAGAGGGCGCCCGTCCCCACGGCCGCCCTCTCTCTATTTTTGAAAGCTGTGTCCGGGTCAACTGCTGCTGGCAACGTTGATTTGATTAGTCCACTAAGCCCTGTACTTGGCCTCACCCTTCCTTGCTTTACCAAGGTTCACCCGGGAATTCCGTGGACCCGATCTGCTGTCCACCAAGAGAGCACGAGAAGCCGCGTCCCCCCCTTTTTGACGGGGAGACAGAGGGGATTTGCCTTTGGTTTCTGCCTGCAACTAAACCGAACCTGCCCCGAATTTCAGCAGTTCGGCCTCGACCGGCTGCGCTTTTCCCAAAGCGTCTCCCCTTGAATCGCCCATTTCCGCGCCACTTGCGGCGTTTACCGTATCTGGAACAAAACCTGCTACCGGGATGGCATCACAGCGAGGTGAACCATGCCCGTCCTGAGCAGTACCGATTTCGATGCCATTGTCCTCTCCATCAAAGTCGCCCTCACCGCGACCCTGCTCAGTCTTCCCTTCGGCTTTCTCTACGCCTACCTGATGACCTTCTTCAAGTTCAGGGCCAAGGTGCTGCTCGAAGTACTGGTGAACCTCCCGCTTACGTTGCCGCCGGTGGTCATGGGGTACCTGCTCCTCCTCGCCCTCGGCAAGAACGGTTGGTTCGCCCCCCTGTTGGATTTCCTCGGGGTGCGCCTCATCTTCACCTGGAAGGCCGCCGTGCTGGCTTCCGCGCTGGTCGGATTCCCTTTGCTGGTGCGCTCCATCCGTCTCGCCATGGAATCGATCGACGGTCGCCTGATCCAGGCATCGCGCACGCTGGGGGCCGGTTCCCTCGACTCGCTGCTGACCGTGATCCTTCCCCTGTCCCGCACCGGTCTCGTCGCCGGCTCGTCGCTCATGTTCGCCCGCAGCATGGGTGAGTTCGGCGCGACCATCATCGTCGCCGGCAACATCCCCGGGGTCACCCGCACCATCCCGCTCGCCATCTACGACTACGCGGGCTCACCGGACGGCGAGCCCGCGGCGCTGGTATTGTGCGTTGTGGCCATCGCCCTTTCCGTGCTGGTGCTGCTGGTTCACGAGAGTCTCACCAGGAAACTCGCCAGGAGGCAATGACATGGAACTGAGTATGGCGGTATCCAAGCGGTTCCCCGGCTCCTTCGAGCTGAAGACGGACTTCACGGTCGCCGGAGAGCAGGTAGGCGTTTTCGGAGTGTCCGGGAGCGGCAAATCCACTCTCGTCGGCCTCATCGCCGGGCTCCTCGAACCGGACCGAGGGGAGATCGTCCTCGACGGCGACTGCCTGTTCAATAGCGAGCGGGGCATCAACCTGCCGCCGCAGCAGCGCAGGGTCGCCATCGTTTTCCAGGACAGCTGCCTCTTTCCGCACCTCAGCGTGGAGGCGAACCTCCTCTACGGTTATCGGCGCTGCCCGGCCCGGCACCGTCAGATCGACGTCAAGAGCCTGGTGTCCGTGCTTCAGCTGGACGGTCTGCTCGACCGCGGCGTGAACCGGCTCTCGGGCGGGGAGAAACAGAGGGTTGCGCTTGGCCGCGCCATCCTGGCCAACCCGCGCCTGCTGCTTATGGACGAGTCGCTGTCCGCCCTCGACGACGCCCTCAAGCTGCAGATCATCCACTACTTGAAACGCGCCAGTGAAAAGTTCCGGATTCCCTATCTTTTTATTTCACATTCCCTGCTGGAGGTACGGCTGCTGACCGACCAGGTGCTGGCCATGGGTGGGGGGAGGGTGCTCGGGCAGACCACGCCGGAGCAACTGGCCCGTGAGCGGATGGGGCAGAGCCAGGTGGGCTACATCAACCTGCTGCAGGTGGAGAAGTTGCGCAAGATGGGGGGGCTGTACGTGTACCGGTGGGGGATGGAGGAACTTTTCGTCTCGGCTGGGGATGACGAGGCTATGGCGGTGTTCGAGCTCTCCTCCAGGGATATCATCCTGTTCACCAGGCACCCCGAGGCGGTGAGCGCGCGCAACCTCCTCAAGTGCACCGTGATGGACACCTTCCCCTCGGGGAACAAGGTGGGGGTGGAACTGCGCTGCGGCCACGAGACGCTGATCGCGGAAGTCGTGGTGCAGGCCGCCGACGACCTCGCCATCCAGGCGCGCAACGAGGTCTACGCCGTGATCAAGGCATCGTCCTTCCGCCGCCTGAGCTGAACCGTGACGGCACTCTAGAGGATCCAGCCGCCGCCGACCACCATGTCTCCGTCGTAGAGCACCACGGCCTGCCCGGGGGTGACACCGGCCTGCGGGGCGTCGAAGTCGACGCGCAGCCTGCCGTCACGGCACAGTTCGGCGCGGCACGGCACCGGCTGCTGCCGATAACGGATGCTGCAGGCGCCGCGGAAGGTCCCGGTGACGGGCGCGTCGGTCCACGTGAGTTGCTCGGCCATGAGGAAGTCATTACGCAAATCCTCTTTCGGACCGACGACCACCCTCGCGTTGGCGGTATCGATGCCGGTGACGTAGAGCGGCTCCTTCCAGGCGATGCCCAGTCCGCGCCGCTGTCCCACGGTGTAGCGGTGGATGCCGTCGTGGCGCCCAAGCGGCGTGCCGTCACGGTCGACGATCTCGCCCGCGCGCGGGGTGACGCCGCTTTCTTCCAGGAACCGCACGTAGTCGTTGTCCGGGATGAAGCAGATCTCCTGGCTCTCCTGCTTTTGCGCCACGGGAAGATTGAAGCGTGCGGCGAGCTGCCGCACCTCGGGTTTTTCCAGGTGTCCCACCGGAAAGATGGTGCGGGCGAGCTGCCGCTGGTTCATGCCGAAAAGGAAGTAGGTCTGGTCCTTGCGGGGATCGAGACCCTTGCGTAGCCGGTAGGTGCCGCAGGCGTCGGGCTCGATGCGGGCGTAGTGGCCGGTGGCGAGGAGGTCTGCGTCGAAGGAGGCGGTCATCTCCAGGAGCAGTCCGAACTTGATCCTCTCGTTGCAACGCGCGCAGGGGTTCGGCGTCCTGCCGGCCCTGTATTCCGAGATGAAGTCGTTGATGACCAGTTCCTGGAAGCGCTGGCGCAGGTCCACCACCTGGAACGGGATACCCAGGCGCTTCGCGACGCGCGCGGCGTCCATGACGTCGGTGAGGGAGCAGCAGGTTTTCCCGCCCGACGGCGTCTGCTCGGGGCGCTCGTAGAGCTGGAGGGAGACACCGATGACGTCGTGCCCCTGTTCTTTCAGAAGAGCGGCGGTCACCGATGAATCGACGCCGCCGCTCATTGCCACAACAACTCGCTTTTTACCTGACATCGTCTTCTTTCCGTCGATCCGGATGTTTCCGCACTGCGGCCGGATCATTCATAAATCATCTCTCCACACGCCCTCTCCCTCCGGGAGAGGGCGTGGGTGAGGGCGTTGCGGCATGCCGGGATTTCGCTCCGTGGTGTTCCCCTCACCCGCCCTTCGGGCACCCTCTCCCGGTGGGCGAGGGGATGGTGGCGGAGGTGGGGTTTATCCCCCGTAGCCTTGGCGCAGGGGAAAGGGGGCGGGCTACTCCGCCCCCTTTTCCAGCGTGAGCACGTAGTAGCCGTCCTTTTCCTGCAGGCCGAGCAGCTTGTGCCCCTCGTCCTTCAAGCTCCTGGGGACGTTCTTGACCGGCTCGCCGTCGTCCAGGAGGAACTCGACGGTGGTTCCCGCCTCGATGTCCTCGAGTTCCAGCTTGGCCATCACGAAGTTGGTGGGGCAGGTGACCCCCCTGAGATCGATGCTTTGCATGGTATTCCCTCGTTTTCTTCTTTAAGCCTGCTGGCCGGGAAGCGGCAGCTGGGTCTGGATGATTTGCGGGGCGATGGTTTCCTGCACCACGTACTCCGGGAAGTCTGCGCGCAGGCGCTCAAGGAGCGACTGCCAACCCTCCCGGATGATGATGTCGCCCAGGCGCACGCGCCCGGCTCCCTCCGCCTTCTCCTGGTACCAGGCGAGCACCACCGCGATGAAGTCTACCACGCGCTCCTCCGGGACAAAGGTGGCGTAGAGCGTTCCCACTAATGGCTGGCGCCCCCACTTGCCGCCGATCCTTACCGTGTACCCTTTCTTCTCGGCGCTCCAGGCGCCGGTCGGACAGACCTTGATGCAGTCACCGCAGTAGATACACTTGGCTGCGTCGAAGACCGGCTTGTTGTCGGTGCCCATGGAGAGGGCCCCCTCGGTGCAGGACTTGGCGCACAGACCGCAGCTGATGCAGCCGTCCGCGTCCAGCTTTGGCCACACCGCTCCCTGGAAGCCGACGTCGTTGATGGCGGACTTGGGGCAGTCGAAGGGGCAGCCGGCGAAACAGACCTTGAACTTGTGGTGCCCGGTGGCGGTGCCGAACAGCTTCTGATCCACCTCCAGCGCGGACTTCTGGGTGTCGACCAGCCCGTTGGGATTGTACTCGCAGCCGCCGCAGGCGGTGGGGACGCGCACGCGGGCGCCGCAGGAGGCGACCTTCTGCTGCTCCTCGCCCAGTTCGGCGACCACCGCGTCGAAATCGGAGAAGTTGATGTTGATCAGCTCGATGGACTGGCGCACCGACAGGTGCACGTACCCTTTGCCATATTTCTGCGCCACCGCCGCGATCTTGGACAGCCGGTCCACCGACATCCTGCCGCCAGGTACGCGCAGGCGCACCGTAAAGAGGTCCTTGCCACGCTCCTTGATGAAGCCGCCGGCCTTCAAGTTTTTCAGATCGATCTTCGGTTCTGCCACGTTTTCTCTCCTAGGTTCAAAAGCAGTTACTGGGATAAAGGGGATACAAGGGTTAAAAGCCTTTCGGTACCGGGTGTTGCCGTTATCCCCTGTATCCCTTTTATCCCTGTTGAATGATGTTGATGTCCACCGCTTCAACCACGCCCGCTGCGATCCTAAACGCCTTGGCCACCGGCAGTTCCCGATTTTCGAGCGACACGATCAGGTGGCAGACGTTGGGGGTCAGGGCGAGGCGGATATCCTCCTGCGAGGGGCGGGCGGGGGACTCCGGGTGGGAGTGATAGATGACCAGCATCTCCTCGCCGGCGGCGCGCATCGCCTTCACCGCCGCGAACTGTTCCTTCGGGTCCATCATGAAGTGCTCGTTGCTCGCATCCGTGTTGGTCATCGGGTAGCGGGAGGCCACGCGGTGCGCCGTACCTCCCATAAGGCCGCACACCTCCAGAGGAAACCCTTCCTGCGCCTGGGCGATTACCGCGTCCAGTATCTCCTTCGGGATCTCCAGCATCTCAGTGTCCGAGGTCGCAGACGGTCATGGCGTCGAGCTCGTCCTTCACTTCGGTGATGGTCGGGTTGTCGCCGCAGATCGGGCACTTCGGGTTTTTCCTGAGGGGGACCTCGCGAAAGCGCATGCGCAGGGCGCTGTAGGTGAGCAGGCGCCCGTGCAGCAGGTCGCCGGCGCCGAGCAGGAACTTGATCGCCTCGGTGGCCTGCAGCGTGCCGATGACGCCGGGGAGGACGCCGATCACGCCGGCGCGCGAGCAGGTCGGGATGACGTCCTTCGGCGGAGGCTCCGGGAACACGCAGCGGTAGCACGGGGACTGCCCCGGGGCCACGGTGAAGGTCTGTCCGTCGAACTGCAGGATGCCGCCGTGGGAGTAGGGCTTGCCCGCCAGGACGCAGGCGTCGTTGATCAGGAACTTCGCCGCGAAGTTGTCGGTGCCGTCGATGATGAAGTCGTAGTCGGCGATCATCGGCAGGATGTTGGCGGCGTTGACCCAGGTCTCGTAGGTGACCACGTTCAGCTCGGGGTTGATGGCCAGCATCTTCTCCTTCGCCGAAAGCACCTTGGCCTTACCCACGTCGGGGGTGCTGTGAATGATCTGGCGCTGCAGGTTGGAGAGGTCCACCTGGTCGGCGTCCGCGATGCCGATGGTGCCTACCCCGGCAGCGGCGAGGTACAGCGCGATAGGCGAACCGAGACCGCCGGCGCCGATCACGAGCACCTTGCCGTTGATCAGCTTGAGCTGCCCTTTGCCGCCGACTTCCTTGAGAAGGATGTGCCGCGAGTAACGGTTAATCTGCTCTTCGGTGAGCTTCACGATCTACCTCCACCCATGAAATAGAGAAATTCGATGTTGTCGCCGTCCTTGACCGTGGTCGCCTCGAAGTCGCCGCGATCCATGATGTCGCCGTTGAGTTCCACGGTGACGTACTCGCGCTGCTCGACCTTGAGGGCCTCGAGCAGGTGGTTGAGGGAGACGGGCGTCTCCTCGGCGATGGTGGCGGGCTTGCCGTTCACAGTCAAATTCATTAGATGTGCTCCTCGTTTAGTAGCATAGATGCTGGGTAAAAAACAGTCTTAAACCCGTTCCAGGGCGGCACGGAAGTCCTCGATGATGTCGGCGGGGTCCTCGATGCCGGCGGAGACCCTGACCAGTTCCTCGCCCACGCCCATGAGCGCCTTCACCTCCGGCGTGTAGTCGGCGCAGATGGTGCTGGCGGGATGGATCACCAGGGTCTTGGTGTCCCCGATGTTGGCGAGGTTCTTGGCGAGCCTCAGGCCGTTGATCAGCCGGAAGGCCGCCGGCTTGTCGGCCAGGCCGAAGGTGAGCAGTCCGCCGAAGCGACCGCCGAACTGGCGCCCGGCAACTTCGTGGAACGGCGAATCCGGCAGGCCCGGGTAGTTGACCCACGCGACTTTCGGGTGCGCCTGGAGAAATCGCGCCAGCTCGAGGGCGTTGGAGCAGTGGCGCTCCATCCTGAGGGCGAGCGTCTCAAGCCCCTCGCCGGACAAAAAGGCGTTGAGCGGCGCGGCACAGGCGCCGAAGTCCTTGTGGATCAGTTTCCTGACCCGCGCGGTGAACGCGAAGTTGCGGTACAAGCGGTGAAACTGCTCGAAGTGGGGGAACTTGTCGCTGCGCCAGTCGAAGCTTCCCGCGTCGATGATCGCGCCGCCGATGGAGTTGGCGGTCCCGTTTATATATTTACTGGTCGAGTGGATGATGAGGTCGGCCCCGAGCTCCCGCATCCGGGCGAGATAGGGTGTGGAGACCGTGGCATCGACCATGAGCGGGATGCCGTGCCTGCGGGCGATGGCTGAAAAGGCCTCGATGTCGGGAACATCCATCTTCGGGTTGCCGATGGTCTCCACGAAGATGAGACGCGTGCTCTCGTTGATCCCTGCTGCCAGGGCCCCAAGGTCGGTCGGGTCGAAAAAGTGGGTCGTGATGCCGTAGTTGGCCAGGGTGTCGTGAAAGAGCGAATAGGTGCCCCCGAACAGGGATGCCGAGGAGAGAATCTCGTCCCCGCTGCGCACAACGGCCATCACCGCGGTGGTGATGGCGGACATCCCGGAGGAGGTGACCACAGCCGCGATGCCGTCCTCTATCACCGCCAGCCGTTTCTCCAGTCCCTCCAGTGTCGGGTTCCCGATCCTCGTGTAGACCGGGCCGACTGCCCGCCCTTTGAAGACGTCCTCCAGTTCTTCAGCGGTCTGGTAGGCGAAGGCCGAGGCCTGTACGATTGGAGGCTTGGTGGCCCCGGACGGACCGAGGCAGGTTCCGCCGTGGATCAGTTTTGTGTCGAATTTCAGTTCCTGTACCGCCTCTGCCACATCTCCTCCGTTTTGCCGATGACCGGTGCGTTGGGCGCCCGCCGATACTGTTGCCGCCCGATGACTGCGGGGGAGATTAATTTTTAAAAGTTACTTTGTCAAGAAATAAATAGTGATTGTCGCAGTTGATTGGTGTTGTTTTTGTTGCGCATTTGTTGTCTCTGATAGCACTTCTGGTCAGGCCGACACTGTAGAGGGTGCCCCAGGGGGCGAGACAGGTGTATGCCGGGCAAAGTGACGGTGTCTCAGGGCGTTGTGCTTTTTTGTTTACTGTAAGGGTATGGTGGGGTTGCCAATGTTCTCTGACATATTTGACGGGGTAGTGCGAGAATTCGATGATGTGGCGGGGGGCGTGGTTCTCTCGCAGGGGCGGGTGTCAACGGCGACAGGTCACAGCGGAAGGGTGTCGATTTTGACAAAACACATCGCCTGGATCAAGTACCGAAATAAAATAGTTGACAATGTTGCAGGTTAAATATAAGAATGTCCAAAACGCACAGAGATTGCACACCATTGCACGGATGATACAGTTGGCCAGGCCAGCGAAGGTAACCACCCGAAAGGAGAACAACCACCATGTCCCGTATCTACCAAGATAACTCCCAATCCATTGGCAACACACCGTTGGTGAGGCTGAACCATCTGACCAAGGGGGCCAAGGCCACCGTCCTCGTCAAGGTCGAGGGGCGCAACCCCGCTTATTCGGTGAAGTGCCGTATCGGCGCCAACATGATCTGGGACGCCGAGGAACGTGGCGTGTTGAAACCCGGGGTCGAGATCGTCGAGCCGACCAGCGGCAACACCGGCATCGCTCTCGCCTATGTCGCCGCCGCGCGCGGCTACAAGCTGACACTGACCATGCCGGAAACCATGAGCATCGAGCGTCGCAGGGTCCTGGCCGCTCTTGGCGCCAACCTGATCCTCACCCCCGGTTCCGCAGGTATGAAGGGCGCCGTCGCCAAGGCCGAGGAGATTGCGGCTTCCGATCCCGCCCGCTACTTCCTGCCGCAGCAGTTCAAGAATCCCGCTAACCCGGCCATTCACGAGAAAACCACCGGGCCAGAGATCTGGAACGATACCGACGGCGCCGTCGATGTCATCGTTTCCGGCGTTGGAACCGGCGGCACCATCACCGGTATTTCCCGCTATCTGAAGCAAACCAAGGGGAAACCGGTCGTTTCCGTCGCGGTCGAGCCGAAGGAAAGCCCGGTCATCACCCAGAAGCTGGCCGGCCAGGAACTCAAGCCCGGTCCGCACAAGATCCAGGGCATCGGCGCGGGATTCATACCGGAAACCCTCGACCTTTCCCTCATCGACCGCGTCGAGCAGGTCGACAGCAGCGAGGCGCTCGAGTTTGCCAAGCGCCTGACCAAGGAGGAAGGACTCCTGGTCGGTATCTCCAGCGGCGCCGCCGTCGCCGCCGCAGTGCGTCTGGCCAACTTGGACGAATTCGCCGGCAAGACCATCGTGGTCATCCTCCCGGACCTCGCCGAGCGTTATCTCTCCACCGCGCTCTTCGAAGAAGCGTAGCCGCAACAACCTCACGTCTGTCCCTCGCCCCGTGTTCCCCCCGGGGCTTTTTTTTGCCTCCCGCTTGCAGAGTGTTCCTCGGGGCAATCGAACTCCCTGCCGGATCGTGGCGGAGTTGGCCGCGAATCACTTAAGATGCCCAATAGTTCCCCCCTTTGCGAAGGGGGGCAGGGGGGATTTGCTTTTTGGACTCATGATTCCCCCCAACACCAAATCCCCTCTGTCTCCCCTTCGTAAAGGCGAGGACGCGGATTCTCAGGTGACACTTCGTGGCGAGCAGATACGACTTGCCCAGAGTTCCCAGTGAACCTGCTAAGGGGAGGGCAGATCTGGATGTAATGATGCCGGTATACGCAACTGTTGACAGCTGCCCCTCTCACCCCGTACACTTGCCACGCTTCATTAGCGTAAGGCGGCAGGGACAGAGATGATCGGTCACAGCACACGCCCCGGTGGCAACGGAAATATCTTCACGAAATCGTTCTTCGTGCTGTCGTCCCTGTCCCTGGTCGGCCTTTTCTTCACCGCGGTCCGCTTCACCAAGGGGATCGGTGCCGTTTCCAACCTCAGCGACGGCTATCCCTGGGGCATCTGGGTCGCCTACGACGTCGCCATCGGTACCGCCGTCACCTGCGGCGGCTACACCGTCGCGTTGTTGAGCTACATCATCAATCGGGGCCAGTACCACACCCTGGTGAAGTCGGCCATCCTCACCAGCCTGTTCGGCTCCTTTCTCGCCGCCTCCTCCATCGTCGTCGAAATTGGCCGCCCCTGGAACGCCCACGGTCTCCTCTCCGCCACCAGCTGGCAGCCACGCTCCGCCTTCTTCGAACTCATGCTCTGCCTCTTTGGCTACCTGGTCGCGCTCAGCCTGGAATACCTCCCCAACCTGCTCGCCTTGATGGGGCGCGGCACGCCGACCGCACTGCGCACCCTGGCGCTGAACGTCCTTCTGCGCAGGGGGCTCGTGTCCTGGCAGCAGGCCGGGGAGGGGAGCACGCCGGTCGCCTCGCGCAGGCTCGGCACCATCATCAACCGGGTCCTGATCTGCTCCGCCGTGGCGGGCATCATCCTCCCCACCATGCACCAGTCCGCGCTTGGCTCGCTGATGCTGATCGCCTCAACCAAGCTGCACCCGCTGTGGCACAGCCCGTTTCTCCCCCTGCTGTTCCTCATCAACTGCATCTACTTCGGCTACGCGATCGTCATCTTCGTCTCCATCCTCTCCTCATTCGTCTTGGGGCGGGGCTTTTACGACGAGGAACTGGCCACTGTCGGCCGGGTCATCCCCTGGCTCACCATGGCGTGGCTCGTGATACGCATCGGCGACGTCATGCGGCGGGACCAGGTGCCCGCGGTCTTTCACGGCGATTTCTACTCCATCTTCTTCCTGGCCGAGTGCTTCCTGATGGGGATCGGCGCCATCCCGCTCTTCCGGGTCGGCAGCAAACATTCGCCGCGCCGACTGTTTCTGGCCGCCGTCGTGATGCTTCTAGGAGGCGGGTTGTATCGCTTCAACGTCTACCTGATCGGTTTCAACCCCGGCACCGGCTGGCACTATTTCCCTTCCTTCGCCGAGGTGATGATCGCCGTCGGCATAGTATCCGTGGAAATACTTGCGTACCAGTTGCTGATCAAGCTTCTTCCGCCACTTCCCGCGCAACGGGCGCGCTATTGAGCATTGCTTTGCCTATTTTCTTTTGCTACCATGGCGCACGGATTCGCAATCAACCGGTCGTGACGGTGGGAGGGGGGGTGTAGTTGAAAAAAGCCGGCTGTTTATTGGCGCTATGGTCGTGCCTGCTTCTTGTCGTTGTTCCGGCCCATGCCCAGAACGACCCGCACCATTCAGGTCACATGATCGAAGGACTGGTGGTCGGGGTCAGCGAAGGCGACCGCCTCACCGTCAACTCCTATGGCACCGAGATTCCGGTACGGCTCTACGGCATCGCGGCACCGCAAACCGCCAAGATCGACAAGTTCACCGGCTGGTACCGGCCGGGCCAGCCTTACGCGGAGGACGCCTTCCGCGCCCTCTCCCTCAAGGTGTTGCACCAGGTGGTGCGCATCGATATCCGCGAGACGCTGGTCTTTAAGACGGAACCCACCCAGGTCGCCGTGGCCGTGGTCTATCTGGACGGCCGCAACATAAATCTCGAGATGATCAACGACGGCTGGGCCTGGGCCTACCGCAGGATCCTCAGCAGGGCCGATCATCCGCACTACATGGGCACGGAACGGATGGCGCGCGCCAAGCGCAACGGCCTCTGGGTCCAGGAAAGTCCCCAGCCGCCGTGGGAGTTCAAGCCGCAACTCAAGGTGAAGGCCAAGCAGAACTGATCTCCAAACAGCCGCCCCCTTCCTGAAGCCACATCGTCGTCCCCGGTCGATCGGCCATCCCCCTGTTTACACTTGAATAGAATGCGCGCCCCCCACCGCCCGCGTCGATACCGCATTTATCCGCCCCAGCGCCGCAAACTCCCATTCCCGCGAGGCTTTCTCCACGCACCTGCCGCGTCCGATGCAGGCACTCAATCCGCACTGGTACAAAATAGTACGATTTTTGTGTTCCAAAAGATGACGGTTGTTAGATATAGTGACACTGTCACCGTTTGGTGCGGCGCGGTGTTCCAAATCGAGTCGCTTTTTTTTGCAGATCGTAAAAAGCCGTCTCATTGTTTTGTATTCAACGGATTACCCGTCTTCCTCATTAAATATTCCGGCGCCGCGCACCCCGCTGGGGGCGGCTTGGTATCGATCTTGCCTGTGTATACGTTGTCCAAGGGCGCAGCCGCGCCCCAAGCAGAGCACGTTTCAGGAGTCACAGCGAAATGGAAATCAGCAAGTTCGTAGCACCGGAAATTATCTTCGGCAGGGGATCCCTGAGCCAGATCGGGGAAAGCGTCGTACGCCTTGGCGTCTCCAAGGTTTTCCTGGTAAGTGACGACGACGTCATCTCGGCCGGTTGGGTCGACGCCGCGGTCGAGTACCTGCGCGCGGTCGGGCTCGATACCGTCATCTTCTCCAGCCTGACCACCAACCCCAAGGATTGCGAGGTCACCGAGGGGGCCGCCAAGTATCTCGCCTCCGGCTGCGACGGCATCGTTTCGGTCGGCGGCGGCAGTCCTACCGACGTCGCCAAGGCCATCGCCACCCTCGCTTCCAACGGCGGACGCCTGAAGGATTACGAGGGGATCAACAAGATCTCCACGCCGCTTCCTCCCATGGTCATCGTACCGTCGACGGCGGGGGCGGGGTCCGAGGTGAGCCAGTTCACCATCATCGTGGATACCGACCGCAAGCTGAAGATGTCCATCATCTCCCGTTCCCTCATCCCGGATATCGCCATCGTCGACCCGGAACTGCTCAAGACCAAGGACGCCAAACTCGCCGCGGCGACCGGTGTCGACGCGCTCACCCACGGCATCGAATCATACGTCTCGCTGGCCGCGACGCCGCTCACCGATATCCACGCCCTGAAGGCGATCCAGCTCATCTCCAGGAACCTGAGAAGGGCGGTCGCGGAGCGCGGCGACATGGAGGCCAACACCAACATGGCCATGGCGAGTCTCACCGCCGGCCTCGCCTTCTCCAATGCCATCCTCGGGGCCGCCCACGCCATGACCCACCAGGTCGACGGCCTGCTCGACCAGCACCACGGTGAAACCAACGCCTCCATCCTCCCGCACGTGATGCGCTTCAACCTGCAGGCCTGCCCGGAGCGGTTCCGTGACATCGCCGTCGCCATGGGGGAGGACGTTTCCGGCCTCGACCTCACCGCCGCCGCCGAGCGTTCCATCGATGCGGTGCAGCGCCTCATCGAAGACATCGGTCTCGCCAAGGGGCTCTCCGAACTCGGGCTCAAGGAGGAATTCATCCCGCTCTTGAGCGAGAACGCCACAAAGGATGCCTGCCTGGTCACCAACCCGCGCTACGCAACCCGCGAGCAGATCGCGCAGATCTACCGCAACGCCATGTAGGCCTGGAGCCGCAAAGGAAATGCCGTGAAAAACAGGGGCAAACTCCTCGAACAGCTGACGGGTGTCGACTCCTCCAAGCTCAACTACTACGTCGAGCTCAAGAAGAGGAACCAGGACGTGCTGAAGCAAAACAGCCGCCTGGAGATACTGCAGCAGCTCACCCGCGACATCAACATCGACATGTCCATCGGCGACATCATCGAGAGGGCTTTTCGCAAGCTCCCGGAGGCGCTCCCCTGCGACTTCCTGGCACTGGCCAAGCTCACCGAGGGGAAGCTCAAGCTGATCGCCGTGACCCCGCGCGACTTCACCGATCTCGGCTACATCCCGAAGCAGTCCATCCTCTGGAACGCCTTCAGGGCCAAGGGGGCCACCAGCTACAATCCGATGCTCGACCCGCTCTGCCTGGCCCAGGTGACCAGGAAGCACACCGAACCGCTGCGCTCCCTGGCGGCGGCGCCCCTGTTCGAGCGCTCCTCGGTGACCGGCCTGCTCCTATTGGGAAGCACCATCGATGCCGCCTACGCGCGGGCGGAATTGAACTTCGTGCAGCACCTGGCCGACCAGCTCGCCATCAGCATGCAGAACGCGCGGCTTTACAAGCAGGTCTCCCGCGCCAAGAAGGAGTGGGAGGCCACCTTCCGCGCCGTGACCGATCCCATCTTCCTGATCGACACGGACTACAACGTGTTGCTGCATAACGGTCAGCTCCCCCCGGGCATGAGCGACGCCTTCAATCAGGCCATCAGCAACAAGTGCTTCGCCAAGTTGAGGGGCGGGACCGAGCCATGCCAGAACTGCCCGATCCAGGAGATCAAGGAGACCGGCAAGCCGGTGTTCCAGCAGTGGAACACCCCGGAGGGGGAGTTCCTGGAGCTTTCCTACTACCCCGTCTTCAACGAGGATAAGCAGCTCGCCGCGGTCACCATCATCATGAAGGACGTGACCAAGAAGCTTAAGATGGAGGCGCAGCTGGTGCAGTCCGCCAAGATGGTGGCGCTTGGCGTCATGGCCGCCGGGGTCGCGCACGAGCTGAACAGCCCCATGACCGTGATCATCGGTACCGCCCAGATGCTCGCCCGCGACCTGCAGGGGGAGGATGATTCCGAGCACGGCGAGGCGCTCTCCGACATCATCAACTGCGGTCTGCGCTGCAAGCGCATCATCCAGAATCTGCTCACCTTCTCGCGCCAGGACCAGGCCCCCTTCTCGCCGGTGGACCTGAACGCCGAGGCCGAGCGGGTGCTCGACATGATCCAGTACCAGATCAACCGCAGCCAGATAGCGATCTTCGAGCACTTCGACCGCGACCTCCCCAAGATCAACGCCAACGGGCCCCAGATCCAGCAGGTGCTGACCAACTTCCTGATCAACGCCCGCGACGCGCTGACCGAGGTGGACGGCAAGGAGAAGGTGATCGAGGTGTCGACCTCGCTGCGGGTGGACGGCACGCGGCGCTGGGCCGTGCTGAGTGTCAGCGACAACGGCATCGGCATCGCACCCGAGAACGTCTCCAAGATCTTCACGCCGTTTTACACCAGCAAGGAGGCCAGCAAGGGGACCGGACTCGGTCTCTCGGTCAGTCTGGGCATCGCCGAATCGCACCACGGCGACATCGAGGTGGAGAGCACCTTGGGGCAGGGGAGCCGTTTCAGCCTCGTACTGCCGGTAGATGAACGCAACGACTAATAGTTGGGAGCAGGCCGTGACAGAATCTCAAATGCAAATCCTGATAATCGATGACGAGAGGGACGTGTGCACCTTCTTCCGCCGCCTGCTGACGCGCAAGGGGTACCAGGTGGTCACCGCGGCCAACGAGCCCGAGGCCCTGGCCGCGCTGGAGGCGGGACGTTTCAGCGTCGCCCTGGTCGACCTGAAGCTCCCTGACACGGACGGCATCACCCTTCTCGAAATCATCAAGTCGAGGCAGCCCTCCTGCGAGGTCATCATCATGACCGGGTACTCGACGGTGAAAACCGCGGTCACCGCCATGCAGCTTGGCGCCTACGAGTACCTGGAGAAGCCCTTCGACGACATCGACCAGATCGAGCGGATGATCGAGCGGGCGGCGGGGGCGGGGACCGTGCACGGCAGGGGGCTTGCCGCTGCCGACGAGTGGGCCGAGGTTGCCCAGGGGGTCGGTTTCCGGGTCGGCGTCTCCGCGCCGATGAAGCGCATGGTGTCCCTGGCCTACAAGGTGGCGGGCAAGGACATTTCCGTGCTGATCCAGGGGAAGACGGGGACCGGCAAGGAGGTGCTGGCGCGTTTCATTCACGCCGCCTCCGCGCGCGCCGGCCAGCCCTTTATCCCGGTCAACTGCGGCGCACTTCCCGAGAACCTTTTGGAAAGTGAACTCTTCGGTCACGAGAAGGGCGCCTTCACCGGCGCCAACCAGACCCGGCGCGGCATCTTCGAGCTTGCCAACAACGGCACCCTGCTTCTGGACGAGATCGGCGACGCCACGCCGCAGATCCAGGTGAAGCTGTTGCGGGTGCTGGAAACCGGCGAGTTCATGAGGGTGGGGGGGGAGCGTCCCATCAAGACCGATGTCCGGGTCATCGCCGCCACCAACGTCGACCTGGAGCAGGCCATCAGGGAGAAGACCTTCCGCGAGGATCTCTTTTACCGGCTCAACGTGGTGCGGCTGGAGATACCGACACTCGCCGAGCGTTACGAGGACATCCCGCTTCTGGCCGAGCACTTCGTACAGCAGTTGAACCGTGACCTGCGGCTTTCCCCCAGCACCGTGCGTCTGCTGCAGGGGTACTCCTGGCCGGGGAACATCCGCGAGCTTGCCAACGTGATGCGCCGGGCTGTGGTGATCTGTAACGGCGACACCATCCTTCCCGAGCACTTGGGGGGGACCTTTCTGGCGGGGCCTTCGGCGCCGGTGCGTTCGGCCAACCAGCCGTCATTGCGCGCCGCCGAGCCGGAATCGGTTCCTGCGGGTGGCGACCTCATCGAGCAATGCCGAAGTTGCGACTGTCTGGAGCGGTTGGGGGCCGACGAGTTGAACGGGATGCTCACCTCCCTGCGCCAAGCCCAGTCCAACCTGCTGGCGGTGATGCGCAAGAAGAAGATTGTCCCGCCGCTACACGCACTGAAAGATTCCGAGGCCGAGACCATCAAGGAGGCGCTGGCCCAGTACGACGGCAATATCACCGAAGCCGCCAAGGCCCTCGGCATCGCCCGCAACACTCTCTACAGGAAGATGAAGGAGCTGGAGCTTCCCGGGCGGTAGGGCGACCAACCATTCGCCCTTGCCCTGGCCCGTTCCGGATGCACGGACCAGGGGTGGTTGGTGACTGACACCGTCCACTCCACCCTTTTGTTGCCGCCCGAGGCCTGTCCTGGCTTCGTCACTTCGCCTCACATCGGCGACGTTGCATCGATCACCATTGCCGGGCGAATGATTATTCGCCCCTACAGCCCGCAACCTTGGCAATCTCCACGTCTCTCCGGTTGCAACAAACTCCCTGTTTCATGTATAGATGAAGCCGTACCGGCGGCTGTCTGCCGGAACCCCTCTGAAGGAGTGCGGCCTTGCAGGCAAACCAATTGAAACGCTTTGACGCCCTTGCCGGCTCGCTGCTGGTCCGTCTCATGCCGCGCCGGCGCAAGTTCGCTCCGGCGGAAGCGCCTCGTTCCGCCCTGGTGATTCGTCCCGGCGGCATCGGCGACGCCGTGCTGCTCATCCCCGCGCTGCGCGCCCTCATGGCCGCCTATCCCGCGTGCCGCATCGACATCCTCGCCGAATACAGAAACGCCGCGGCCTTCGACTTTTGCCCCGGGGTGAACGCCGTGCATCACTACGACGAGCCGGGCGAGCTGCGCGCCGTCCTGAAGAGCCGCTACGACCTCGTCATCGACACCGAACAGTGGTACCGGCTTTCCGCGCTGGTCTCCCGCCTGGTGCGCGCCCGCCGCTCCATCGGCTTCGCCACCAACGAGCGCAAGCGGCTCTTCACCGATGCCGCCCCCTACGACATGGGGGAGTACGAGCCCTTTTCCTTCTTCCGGCTGCTGGCCCCGTTGGGGATCGAAGCGCCGGCCGAGCTTCCGGTCCCTTTCCTGGAGCTGCCGCCCGCGGCGCTGGAGCACGCGGCTCGCCTTGTGGCCCGCCTGGGCGAGCAACCGTTCGCCGTCATCTTCCCGGGCGCCAGCGTGCCGCGCAAAGAGTGGGGGGGCGTGAAGTTTCGTCAGGTGGCCGCGTCCGTTGCGCTGGCGGGACACGCGACGGTCGTCGTCGGCGGCAAAGAGGACGTTGACGTCGCCGACGCGATCGCCCGGGCCACCGGCGCCATCAACCTGGCCGGCGAGACGAGCCTCGCCGAGACCGCGGCGGTCATCGCCGCCGCCAAGGTGCTCCTGACCGGCGACTCGGGACTCTTGCACATCGCCGCAGGTCTCGGCACGCCGACCTTGGCGCTCTTCGGCCCGAGCGACGCCGTCAAATGGGCGCCCAAGGGGAACGGTCACCGCTATTTCGCCTCGTCGCTTCCCTGCGCCCCCTGCGCCAGGTGGGGCACCATCCCTCCCTGCGCCCACGAGGGGAGCTGCATCGACGCCGATCCCTCAGAGGTGGCGAGGACGCTAATTCAGATGCTTAGGGAGGGATGACCCGGGGGGCGCAACTCTCCAATGAGAAAAATTCATGTGCGTGAAACAAAAGCCTTGACTTTGAAATGGCGAATTGGTACAAAGTCCAAGTTCCACGAAGCAGCAACAAAAACAGGCGCGTAGCTCAGGGGTAGAGCACTAGCTCGACACGCTAGGGGTCGGCGGTTCGAAACCGCCCGCGCCTACCAATCAAAAGAGACCTTCAGTACGAGGTTCGACGGAGGCATCGAGTTTCGATGCCTCTTTCTGTTTTGTCACCAGTTTTTCAAAAAGGGGTCTTGCATGAACGAGATTAAGGTCACGCTCCCGGACGGTTCCCAAAGGCCCTTGCCTGCAGGCTCCTCCATCTTCGATCTGGCCGCTTCCATCGGAGCGGGTCTCGCCAAGGCTGCCATCGCCGGCAAAATCGACGGCAACCTGGTCGATCTCAACACCAAGCTTGCCGACGGCGCCAAGGTCGAGATCATCACCGAGAAGAGCCCCGAGGCCCTCGAGATTATCCGCCATTCCACCTCGCACCTGATGGCGCAGGCGGTGAAGGCCTTGTTCCCCCAGGCCAAGGTGACCATCGGCCCCGCCATCGAGACCGGTTTCTACTACGACTTCGACGTCGATCACCCCTTCACCCCGGAAGACCTCGAGAAGATCGAGGCCAAGATGCGCGACCTCGCCAAGGCCGATCTTAAGATCGAGCGCTCCGAGCTCTCCAGCGCCGAGGCGATCGAGCTGTTCAAGAAGATGGGTGAGGATTACAAGGTCGAGCTGATCGAGGATCTCGGCGCCGACCAGGTTTCCCTGTACACCCAGGGCGACTTCGCCGACCTCTGCCGCGGCCCGCATCTCCCCAAGACCTCCTACTGCAAGGCGTTCAAGCTTACCTCCATCGCCGGCGCCTACTGGCGCGGCGACGAAAAGCGCGCCATGCTGCAGCGCGTCTACGGCACCGCCTTCGCCGACAAGAAGGAGCTGGACGCCTACCTGGAGCGCATCGAGGAAGCCAAGAAGCGCGACCACAGGAAACTCGGCAAGGAACTCGATCTCTTCTCCTTCAACGACGAGGTCGGCGCGGGCCTGGTGATCTGGCACCCCAAAGGAGCCATGCTGCGCACCATCCTCGAGGACTTCGAGCGCAAAGAGCACCTAAAGCGCGGCTATGACATCGTCCTTGGCCCGCAGATCCTGAAGACCGAGCTCTGGCAGCGTTCCGGCCACTACGAAAACTACCGCGAGAACATGTACTTCACCACCGTGGACGAGCAGGGCTACGGCGTCAAGCCGATGAACTGCCTGGCCCACATGATGATCTACCGCTCGCAGCTTCGTTCCTACCGCGACCTGCCGCTGCGCTACTTCGAGCTCGGCACCGTACACCGCCACGAGAGGGCGGGTGTTCTGCACGGTCTTCTGCGCGTGCGCGGCTTCACCCAGGACGACGCACACATCCTGTGCACCCCGGACCAGCTCGATGCCGAGATCAAGGGCGTCATCCAGTTCGTCACCGAGGTGATGGGAATCTTCGGCTTCGAGTTCGAAATGGAGCTTTCCACCCGTCCCGAGAAGTCGATCGGCTCCGACGAGGCGTGGGAAATGGCCACCAGCGCACTCCTGAACGCGCTCAAGGACTCCGGGCGCCCCTACGAAATCAACGAAGGCGACGGCGCATTCTACGGTCCCAAGATCGATATCAAGCTGCGCGACGCACTTGACAGAAGATGGCAATGTGCTACTATCCAGTGCGATTTTACCCTCCCGGAGCGTTTCGACCTCACCTACGTGGACGCGGACGGTGAGAAAAAGCGCCCCGTCATGGTGCACAGGGTCATCCTGGGCGCCATCGAGCGCTTCATCGGTGTCCTCATCGAGCACTTCGCCGGAAACTTCCCGACTTGGCTGGCACCGGTTCAGGCGACCGTTCTCACGGTTACCGACAACCAGATCCCTTACGCGCAGGCCGCGTTCGACAAGCTGCGTGCGGCGGGCGTCAGGGTGCAGAAGGATTTCAGAAACGAAAAGTTGGGCTTCAAGATCCGCGAGGCACAGCTGCAGAAGATACCGTACATGCTGGTGGTGGGCGACAAGGAGGTCGAAGGCGGCCTGCTCGCGCCGCGCTTCCGCGACGGCAAGAACCTCGACGCGATGACTCCCGAGCAGTTCATCGCATTCATAGAGAACGAAGTTAAAACCTACAAATAGGAGGTGGCGTCATAGCTAAACCTACAGTCAACATCAATCAGACCATCAGGGCCAAAGAGGTAAGGGTAGTAGGTGCCGATAGTGAGCAGCTTGGTATTCTTCCGCTTCGCGAGGCTCTGGCGTTGGCTGAGAGTCAGCAATTGGATCTGGTAGAGGTTTCGCCGACAGCCGTTCCCCCTGTCTGCCGTATCATGGATTACGGCAAGTTCAAATATCAGCAGGCCAAGAAGCAGGCTGAGGCGAAGAAGAAACAGGTACAGGTCGAGCTCAAAGAGGTTAAGCTCCGTCCCAAGACCGATACGCACGACCTTGAATTCAAGGTTAAGCACGTTCGCCGCTTCCTGGAAGAAGGGAACAAGGCCAAGATCACCGTCGTTTTCCGCGGGCGTGAAATCACCCACCAGGAACTCGGCATGGCCGCACTGGAAAAAGTAGCCGCCGAACTGGCCGACATCGGCATAGTAGAGGTACGGCAGAAGATGGAAGGGCGCAGCATGTTCATGATCGTCGCCCCCAAAGTAAAAAAATAAACACCACCAACAAAGGAGTAGTAAAACAATGCCTAAAATGAAGACCCATAGGGGCGCCGCCAAGCGTTTCAGCAAGACCGGCACAGGCAAAATCAAGATGGCTCACGCCTTCACCAGCCACATCCTGACCTCCAAGACCAGGAAGACCAAGCGCAACCTCCGCAAGAGCGGCATCGTGGCGGCTTCCGACCACAAGAACATCTGCTGCCTCATCCCCTACAAGTAACCAGGGGCTAGGGACTAGGGACCAGGGGCTAGCGCAAACTAGCGACCGGAACTAGAACCGGAGACAAAAAAACTTATGACCAGGGTACGCGGCGCGGCGGTGCCGGGATGCTTGATTTCACCAGCACCTAGCCCCCAGCCCCTAGTCCCTGGTTTTGCCGAAGTCCGAGAACCGTGAGGAAACGTCTCCCCTTGCGGATCCGGCTAATTTAAAAACCAGAAGGAGTTCGTATGCCAAGAGTAAAGCGCGGTTTTAAAGCGAGACAGAGAAGAAACAAGGTATTGAAACTTGCCAAGGGCTACCGCGGCGCAAGGAGCAAATTGTTCAGGAGCGCCACCGAAGCGGTGGACCGCGCACTGAACTACGCGTTCAGGGACAGAAGGGTGAAAAAGAGGGACTTCAGGGCTCTCTGGATCACCAGGATCAACGCAGCGGCGAGGATCAACGGCCTCTCCTACAGCAAACTGATCCACGGTCTCAAACTCGCCAACGTCGAGATCGACAGGAAAGTGATGGCCGACCTGGCCGTTTCCGATCCCAAGGGTTTCGCAGCTATCGCGGCAGCAGCCAAAGCAAAATTTTAATACATACCGCGGGCATAAAAAGAAATGGGATAGCGATGTCCCATTTCTTTTTTTTATCCGCAATAGGGCGATTGCAATGAAGGAACAACTGGAAGCACTTTTACAAGAGGCACTCGCCGAGCTGGGTCAGGCCTCCACTGAAGAGGGGCTGCAGGAACTGCGGGTCAAGTACCTGGGCAAGAAGGGAGCCGTCACCGGCCTGATGAAGGGGCTGGGCGCCCTCTCGGCCGAGGAGCGTCCCCTGGTGGGCCAGGTGGTGAACACCGTCAAGGCCAAGCTCGAGGAGACCCTGGACGCGCGCAGCGCCGAGATCCGCGCCGCCGTCAAGGCACAGCGCCTGGCCGCCGAGAAGATCGACGTGACCCTGCCGGGCCGCAAGCGCCCCCTGGGCTCCAAGCACCCGATCACCCTGGTCACCGAGGAGATCTGCTCCATCTTCGCCGCGCTCGGCTTCGCCGTTGCCGAAGGCCCCGAGATCGAGCTCGATTTCTACAACTTCGAGGCGCTGAACCTCCCCAAGGACCACCCCGCGCGCGACATGCAGGACACCTTCTACTTCGGCGAGAGCGTGCTGCTGCGGACCCACACCTCCCCGGTGCAGATCCGCACCATGCTGAAGCAGCCGCCGCCGGTGCGCATCATCGCACCCGGCACCGTGTACCGCTGCGACTCCGACGCCACCCATTCGCCCATGTTCCACCAGATCGAGGGGCTCATGGTCGACAAGGGGATCACCTTCGGCGACCTGAAAGGGATCCTGACCCTGTTCATCAGCCAGCTCTTCGGCAAGGACATCGGCGTCAGGCTGCGCCCCTCTTTCTTCCCCTTCACCGAGCCCTCCGCCGAGGTGGACATCGCCTGCGTCATCTGCCGCGGCAAGGGGTGCCGGGTCTGCAAGGAGACCGGCTGGCTCGAGATTCTCGGTTCCGGCATGGTCGACCCCGAGGTGTACCGCCACGTCGGCTACGACTCGGAGCAGTACACCGGGTTCGCCTTCGGCATGGGGATCGAGAGGATCGCGATGCTCAAGTACGGCATCGCCGACATGCGGCTGCTCTTCGAGAACGATCTCAGGTTCCTGAAGCAGTTTTAAAAGGCATTGAACAGGGATAAAAGGGATACGAGGGATGAAAACGGAAATGCCTTCATCGTTTCTGCCGTTATCCCCTGCATCCCCTTTATCCCTGTTAATTGATTTTCCAATTTAAGGAATCGCTATGATAGTTACCTACAACTGGATCAAGGAATTCGTCGATTGCGACCTGCCGGCTGCTGAACTGTCGCACCTGCTCACCATGCTCGGCCTCGAAGTGGAGCGCATGGAAGAGGTGGGCGGCGGCATGGACGACGTGGTGGTGGCCCAGGTGGTCGAGAAGAACCAGCACCCCAACGCCGACAAGCTCTCCCTGTGCAAGGTCGATAACGGCAAGGAGATCCTCGACGTGGTCTGCGGCGCGCAGAACTTCAAGGCCGGCGACAAGGTCGCCCTGGCCCAGATCGGCGCGACCCTACCCGGCGACTTCAAGATCAAGCGCTCCAAGATCCGCGGCGAAGAGTCCTGCGGCATGCTCTGCTCGGAGAAGGAGCTCGCCCTCTCGGCCGAGTCCTCGGGCATCATGATCCTCCCCGAGGAGTTCAAGCTCGGCACGCCGCTCTTCGACGCGCTGGGTACCAAGGACGTCATCTTCGAGATAGGCCTCACCCCCAACCGCGCCGACTGCCTGAGTGTGGTGGGCATCGCCCGCGAGGTCGCCGCGAAACTGGGCAGGAAGGTGCACTACCCGGGCCTCGACGTCGCCGAGACCGGCGCCCCCATCGAGGGGATCGCCAGCGTCGAGATCCTCGCCCCCGAGCTCTGCCCGCGCTACACCGCGCGCCACATCACCGGCTGCACCCTCGCGGATTCCCCCGCATGGCTCGCCAACCGGCTCATGGCGGCCGGGATCCGTTCCATCAACAACATCGTTGACGTGACCAACTACGTGCTGCTCGAATACGGGCACCCGCTGCACGCCTTCGACTTCAAGCTCCTGGCCGGCGGCAAGATCGTGGTCGCCGCAGCGGGCGAAGGCGAGAAGTTCGGCACGCTGGACGGGCAGGAGCGCGAGCTCACCGTCACCGACCTCACCATCCGCGACGGGGAAAAGGCCGTGGCCCTGGCCGGTATCATGGGGGGCGGCAACTCCGAGATAGGGGAGGGGACCACCGAGGTGCTCCTGGAGAGCGCCTACTTCAACCCTTCCGCCATCCGCAAGACCTCCAAGCGCCTGGGCATCCACACCGAGTCCTCGCACCGCTTCGAGCGCGGCGCCGACATCGCCGGCCTCACCCGCGCCCTGGACCGGGCCGCACAGCTGATCGCCGAACTCTCCGGCGGCAAGGTTGCCAAGGGTGTCATCGACGTCTACCCGGCGCCGGTCGAGCCCCGCGTCATCAGCGCGCGTCTCACCCGCATCAACGCGGTCTCCGGGTTGGCGCTCAGCGCCGGTGAGGTGGAAGACATCTTCCGCCGCCTCGAATTCGAGGTGACCCAGACCGAACCGGGCGTATTCCAGGTCAAGGTGCCGCTGTTCCGGGTCGATCTTGAGCGCGAAATCGACCTGGTCGAGGAAGTGGTGCGCGTGAACGGCTTCGAGAAGGTCCCGGCCACCCTGCCGCAGGCCTCGGTCTTCTCCGATCTCCCCTCCGACGCCCAGCGGCTCGCCGCGAAGGTGAAAGAGCTCCTGGTCGCCCATGGCCTCAACGAGGTGATCAACTACAGCTTCGTGGCCCCCTCCTCCTGCGAGAAGATCCTGTTGCCGCACAACGACCCGCGCAGCAACGGCATGGTGCTTTTAAACCCGATCTCCGACGAGCTCTCGGTGATGCGCACCACCATGCTCCCCGGGCTTTTGGACACCGCGGTCAAGAACATCAGCTTCCGCACCCTGAACCTGCGTATCTTCGAGATGCGCCGCATCTACCTCCCGGTGGAAGGGGAGGAACTGCCGCGCGAGCCGCTCTACGTCTCAGCGCTCCTGACCGGCAGGCGCGACCCGGAAGGGTGGAACCAGGGCAAGGAGGAGATCGACTTCTTCGACGTGAAGGGGATCGCAGAGAACATCCTCGCCGAGCTGAAGGTCGGCGGCATCAACTTCAGCACCGACGAGCTTGATCCGTACTACCACCCGGGCAAGGCCTGCCGCATCCTCTCCGGCAAGAAGGTGCTGGGCTCGCTGGGCGAGCTGCACCCGACCGTACAGGAGAACTACGGCATCGCGACGCCGCTGTACTACCTCGAACTGAACTTCGAGGCGCTCATCGCCTGCCGCAAGAAGGAGGGCGCAGCGCAAGTGCCTTCGCGCTTCCCCTCCACCTTCCGCGACATCGCCATGCTGCTCCCCAGGGAGCTGCCGGTCGCCGACGTGATTTCCTGCGTCAACGGCATCAAGGCGCCGGAGCTGGAAGGGGTGGAAATCTTCGACCTCTACATGGGCGGCAACATCGCGTCTCATGAAAAGAGTGTTGCCGTTCGCGTCCGTTACGGTTCCAAGGAACGGACCCTGACCGACGACGAAGTGACCCGTCTGCACCAGAGGGTTATCGATGCGCTGCAGAAAAAATTAAATGTTTCGTTCAGATAAAAACGGTTGCGAAATCGAAAACGCTATGGTATTAGATTAAGCCGCTGTCGAGAACACACTGAAATGTTTCACCTGTTGAGGGGATTATGACCAAAGCGGACATCGTAGAAAAAATTTATGAGAAGGTCGGTTTCTCCAAAAAAGAATCCGCCGAACTCGTTGAGACGGTCTTCGACCTGATTAAGTCCACTCTTGAAGACGGCGACAAGATCAAGATTGCCGGCTTCGGCAATTTCGTAGTGAAAGAGAAGTCTGATCGTCGCGGCAGGAACCCGCAGACCGGCGAGGAGATCACCATCGTGGCTCGCAAGATCCTCACCTTCAAGCCGAGCCAGGTTCTCAAGAGCGCCATCAACAGCCAGTAACCATGATTACCGGGATCCCGGATAAGCACTACCTGAGGATAGGCGAGGTTTCCGCCCTGACGGGACTCCCCACCTCGGTCTTGCGCTTCTGGGAAACCGAGTTCTCCTCGCTGGCACCCAAGAAAAGCAGCAGCGGCCAGAGGCTCTATACCAGGAAGGACGTGGAGCTGGTCGCACAGATCAAAGAACTCCTGTACGCCGAGAAGCTCACCATAGAGGGGGCGAGGCAGCGACTGGAGGGGAAGAAAAAGTACCGAAAATCTGACCTTTCCGGTGAAGCGCTCGCGGCGCTCCTTCACGATGTGAAGCTGGAACTGACCAGTTTGAGGGATCAGTTGTAATTATCAGGTTTAATCGGTGCGTAGCGCAGCCTGGTAGCGCACTAGACTGGGGGTCTAGTGGTCGCTGGTTCGAATCCAGTCGCACCGACCATTTCAATCAGCCGCTTGGGAGACTTCCTGGGCGGCTGATTTAGTTTCAGGCGACAAATGTGGTATGTTTTCATCTGTCATTTTGACTAAAGGGGACTGGCTCCGCCAGGTACCTGTTCCCTTTAAGGCACAGTCCCTTGAACCAGGGAGCTCTTCTCCTGATGGCCGATCGATCCGCACAACTCATCGCCTGCCATGAATGCGACCTGCTGCAGCGCGACATACAGTTGAACCCCGGTTGCTATGCCAGTTGTCCGCGCTGCGGGGCCGTGCTGTACCGAAACGCCACCGACAGCGCCGATCGGACCCTCGCCTACACCCTTGCCGCCGCCATGGTATTCATTGGCGCCAACGTGTTCCCCATCTTCAGCATCGAGGTGCAGGGGGACCGTAGCGCCATCACCCTGTTCGAAGCGGTTCTCTCCCTTTGGGACCAGGAGATGAGGAGCATCTCGCTGCTCGTGTTCCTCACCGCGATGCTGGCTCCGGCCCTGGAGCTCGTCTCCATCACCTACCTCCTGTTGCCGCTCAAACTGGGCAAGGTGCCCCCGAGCTACCCGCTTTTCATGCGGATCCTGCAGTTCATCGAGCCGTGGGGGATGGTGGAGGTGCTCATGTTGGGGGTGCTGGTATCCCTGGTTAAGCTGACCAACAACTTCCGCGTCATCCCGGGGATGGCCCTGTGGTCCTTCGCGGTTCTCACCCTGCTCCTCGCCGCCGCGGCCGCCTCCTTCAACGCACGCGACATCTGGGCGCAACTGGACGCGCGGTGGAAAGAGCAGGTGCCCCGGTGACCGCCGACGCTCCCATCGCGGCGGCCCGCGGCCTGTGCTCCTGCCATGTCTGCCAGCTCGTCTCCCGGCGCACCCGCGGGACCGGCAAGGCGCATTGCCCGCGCTGCGGCGCGCGACTTCATTTCCGCAAGCCGGGAAGCGTGCAGCGCTGCTGGGCCCTGGTGATCGCCTCGTACATACTCTACATCCCGGCCAACGTCCTGGTCATGATGGAGACCGGCTCCCTTATCACCTACCGCAAGGACACCATCGTCAGCGGCGTGGTGCACCTGTGGAAGACCGGCTCCTGGATGATCGCCGTGATCGTGTTCATAGCGAGCGTGGCGATCCCGTTGCTCAAACTGTTTTCACTGACCCTGCTGCTCATTTCCGTGCAGCGGCGCTCGACCTGGAACCCGCGCCAGCGCACCCGCCTGTACCGTCTGGTGGAGGCGGTGGGGCGCTGGTCCATGCTCGACATCTACGTGGTGACCCTGCTGGCCGCGCTGGTGCAACTTGGCACCATGGCCACCGTCAAGGCCGGACCCGCCGCGGTCGCCTTCGGCGCGGTGGTCGTTCTCACCATGTTCGCCACCATGGAGTTCGACCCGCGCCTGATCTGGGACCCGCTGCAGAAAGAGGAGTTTCATGACTGACAGACAAGACGATAGGCAGGACGTGCCGGAAGCCGTCAGCGAACCCAGGCGCCGCTTCTCGGTCCAGCTGGTCTGGATCATCCCCATCGTGGCCGCCATCATCGGCCTTTCCATCGCCGCTAAGGCCTGGATCGACCGCGGCGAGACCATCACCATCTCCTTCAAGACCGGCGAGGGGCTGGAAGCCGGCAAGACCAAGCTGAGGTACAAGGACGTCATGATCGGCGAGGTGAAATCCATCGCCATCTCCAACGACCGCTCCCACGTCGTCGTTACCGCCGAGGTCTCCAAGGACGCCAAGGGGCTCATGGTCAAGGACACCCGCTTCTGGGTGGTGCGCGCCCGCATCTCCGGCGGCAACGTCACCGGCTTGACCACGCTCCTGGGGGGATCCTACATCGGGGTCGAGGCGGGCGCCTCCACCGAGCCGCGCGACCAGTTCGTCGGGCTTGAATCACCGCCGGCGGTCTCCATGGACGTACCGGGGCGCCAGTTCGTGCTGCACACCGACGACGTCGGCTCGCTCTATACCGGATCCCCCGTCTTCTTCAGGAGGATGCAGGTGGGGCAGGTCATCGCCACCGACCTCGACAGCGACGGCAAAGGGGTCTCCGTCAGGGTATTCATCCGCTCGCCCTACGACCGTTTCGTCACTGCCAACACCTTCTTCTGGCACGCCAGCGGTGTCGATCTCACGGTCTCCCCGAACGGGGTGAAACTGAACACCGAATCGATGCTGGCTGTCCTTTTGGGCGGGATATCGTTCGAACAGCGCCCCGACGCGCCGGACGCGCAGTCGGCGCCCCCAAATACCGCCTACACCCTCTACGCCACCCACGACGAGGCGCTGAAAAACTCGGCGACCTCCGAGAAGTTCGCACTCCTGTTCCGCGAGTCGGTGCGGGGGCTCGCCGTGGGCGCACCGGTCGACTTGCGCGGCGTCACCGTGGGCGAGGTCAGTAACATCGACGTGGCGCTAAACAGTTCCCGTTCCGAGTTCTCGGTGACGGTGGAGATCCAGTTTTATCCCGAGCACCTGCTCTCCCACCTGCACCAGGGTAGGGACGGGCAGATGCCCCCCGCCGGCAGCAGGCAGACCAGAAAGCTCCTCGACGACCTGGTGGCGCACGGTTTCCGGGCTCAGATCAAGAGCGGCAGCCTCCTGACCGGCCAGCTTTACGTCGCCCTCGATTTCGTTCCCGGCGCGCGCCCGGCGAAGATCGACTGGAACGCCGCACCGCCGCGTTTCCCGACCGTGCCCGGTTCGATGGAGAAGCTGCAGAAGAACCTGACCGAGATCGTCCAGAAGATCGAGAAGCTGCCGCTGGAGAAGCTTGCCGGCGATGCCGGACACACCCTGCGTACCCTGGACGATACGCTGAAGAGCGCGGACCGGTTGCTGCAGAACATGGACCGTTCCCTGGTGCCGGAGGCCAAGTCGGTGCTGAGCGAAACCAGGACCACCCTCGAGGACGTCAGGAAGACCCTGACCGAGGCGAGAGGCACCCTGGGGGGCGCCAGCCAGGTTCTCTCCGCCGACGCCCCGGTGCAGGTCGATCTGCGCGACACCATGCGCGAGGTGTCCCGCGCCGCCCAGTCCCTGCGCGTGCTCGGCGACTACCTGGAACAGCACCCCGAAGTGCTGATTCGCGGCAAGAAGGAGGATAAGTAACCATGCGCAGGATATTAGCCGCCCTGGCCATCGTCGCCGCCCTGCTCCTTAGCTCCGCCTGCAGCAGGTCGCCCCGGGTCACCTTTTATACCCTGACGCCCGCGACGGCCGCGGGTGCTGTGCAGCAGACCTTCTCCAGTGCCGTCGCCGTCGGCCCGGTTACGATCCCGGAACTGGTGAACCGGCCGCAACTGGTCGTGCGGCTGACGCCCAACCGCGTCGCCGTCCTCGAGTCGCACCGCTGGGGCGAACCGCTCAAAAACGAGATACCGCGCCTTTTGGCGCAGAACCTGGAGCGGCAGCTCGGTTCGAGCCGCGTCTTCGCCTACGACCAGGTCTCCGCCGCTGCGGCGCAGTACCGGGTGCTGGTGGATATCGTGCGTCTGGACACGGTCCCGGGCGAAAGCGTCACCGTCGAGGCCGGCTGGGTGGTGCGCGGCGCCGGAACCGCGAGAAGGGAAGGGCGTGCCGAGGTTCGGGAGAAGGTGACCGGCGCCGATTACGAGGCGGTCGTCGCTGCTATCAGCCGAGCCCTTGCCGGTTTGAGCGCCGAGATGGCCAAGAGCGTCAGGAGCGAGGCTGCCGGCATGAAGTAGCGCCGGCCACGGGCCGTGGTATCCTGAGACGTGGCCGGCGCCGAGCCGGAAGGAGGCGGTATGCTGATTCTGGCAGGAGACGTGGGAGGGACGACGACGCGGCTGGCGTACTTCGAGGCCGATGCCGCCGGGCTTACCGTGCTGGCTCACGGGCAGTACAAAAGCGCCGCACACGGCAGTCTCGCCGAGATGCTGCGCCACTTCTCCCTGCAGCACGGCATCGCGGCCGAGCGCGCCTGCCTCGGCATCGCCGGGCCCATCATCGAGGGGCGCGTCCGCACCCCGAACCTTCCCTGGACCATCGACAGCGCCGATCTTGCCCATACCCTCGGTCTCTCCCAGGTCCGCCTCATCAACGACCTTGAAGCGAACACCTACGGTATCGCGGCGCTGAAACAGGATGACCTTTTCACCCTGAACCCGGGGACTCCCAACCCTGACGGGACCATCGCCGTCGTTTCCGCCGGGACTGGGCTCGGTGAATCGCTGGCCTACTGGGATGGCGGTACGCACCGGCCGCTCCCCTCGGAGGCGGGGCACGCCGATTTCGCGCCGCGCAACGATCTTGAGGCCGAACTGCTGCTGTACCTGCAGGCGAAACACGGCAGGGTGAGTTACGAGCGGGTGCTCTCCGGGCCGGGTCTACACGACATCTACCGCTTTTTGCGTGACCGGCGCTACTACGATGAGCAACCCGCCGTTGCCGAGGCCATGGGGGGGCAGGACCCGCCTGCGGTCATCACCGGGGCCGCCCTGAAAGGAAGCTGCCCCATGTGCGTCAAGGCCGTCGACATGTTCATCGGCGTCTACGGCGCCGAGGCCGGCAACGCGGCGCTCAGGTTTCTCGCCATCGGCGGGGTCTACCTTGGAGGCGGCATCGCTCCCAAGATACTGGACCTGCTCAAAGGTGCCACCTTCATGGTCGCCTTCACGGCCAAGGGAAGACTGAGTCCCCTGGTCCAGTCGATACCGGTGCACGTTATTCTCAACGAGGAAACCGCGCTTCTAGGCGCGGGCCGCGCCGCTTTTTACGCCCCTTGATCTTTTTCGAACTGTTCCCTTCGCAAAATATCCTTCCCGCGATGGATCCGTCATTGTTTACTACAGCGGCACTCCTGATCGTTTCCACGTTACATACAACCTAGCCACCAACGAAAGCGGTTTTGCTTCTTCAGGATGACAATCTATGTAAGAAATAGTGAGTTTAGCCGAACATTATTTGTACTTTATTATTGACAATATTTTTGTCTCTGCTATTAATCACTCAATCATATTACCGAGGAGGATGATTAATGGCGACATTGGTAGAAATAGCGGCACAACTCGTCTCATCGCACGCCTCCAGCACGCCGATGACGTCGGACGAGCTTCTTGCGGAAATAGCCAAGGTTCACGCAGCACTGAAAAACCTCGAAGCCGGACAGGCTATCGAAGGTGTGGAGGAGACACGTTCTTCTGTTTCCGTGAAGGACGCTTTCAAGAAAAACGAGGTGGTTTGCCTTCTGTGCGGCAAGGGGGGCTTCAAGACCCTGGCCCGTCACCTCAGCACCGCCCACGGCATGAAGCCGGGTGCCTACAAGAAACAATTCGGCATCTCCAGCAAGCAGGCCCTTTCCGCCAAGAGCTACTCCGAGGCCCGTCGCAAGATGGCCCAGGACCGCGGCCTCGCCGACAACCTCGCCAAGGCCCGTGAAGTTCGCATGGCCAACATAGAGGCCAAGAAAGAGGGCGCGGCCAAGCCCGCCAAGGCGGCCAAACCCGCAAAGGCTGCACCTAAGGCGCCGGCCAAGACCGCCAAGGCCCCTAAGGCTGCCAAGCCGAAAGCTGTCACCGCCAAAGCCAAGAAGTAAGGCGAAGAGCACCATCATTCAAAACAGCACCTCTACCACGAGGTGCTGTTTTTCATTTAGATGGTTTCACGAAAGCATTGGATGCACGTTGTTTGATAACTGGTATAGTTGTACCTTCGTAAAAAACACTACAGGAGGAGTACTATGAGCAGACTTTTGATTGTTGCATTGGTAGCGCTTTTCGCTTTACCGGCCTATGCGGCCGATGAGAAGAACGCAGACGAGCAGAAGACTTTCTATGCTATCGGGCAGGTCATGGCCCGTCAGCTTGCCGTGTTCGACATGTCCCAGGATGAGATGGACCAGGTGCTCAAGGGTGTGAAGGACGGCGTAGCGAGCAAGACCCCGGGCTTCGATGTCGAGCCGTACAAGGCGAAGATCCAGCAACTGGCCCTGGCGCGTCGCAACGCCCAAGGGGAGAAGCTCGCGGCGAAAACCAAGGAGTTCGTCGAGAAGGCCGCCAAAGAGAAAGGCGCCGTCAAGACCGAGTCCGGTCTCATCTACAAGTCGCTCAAGGAAGGGACCGGCGCCAGTCCGACCGCAACCGACAAGGTGAAAGTCAACTACCGTGGCACCCTGATCGACGGTAAGGAGTTTGACAGCTCCTACACCTCCGGGCGTCCCGTCGAGTTCGGGCTGAACCAGGTGATCAAGTGCTGGACCGAAGGACTGCAGAAGATGAAGGTAGGCGGCAAGGCCCAGCTCATCTGCCCCGCGGATCTCGCCTACGGCGAGCGCGGTTCCGGGCTGATCCCCGCCAACGCGACACTGGTATTCGAGGTTGAGCTTCTGGATATCGTGAAGTAGATAGCATCGTTGTTGTGGTTGATAGAGATGAAAAACTTTTAGCATAGTTTTTTATTGACAAAAAAGACGCTCTAGAATATAAAGGGTGTCTCTTGAGGCGGCGCGAAAGAGTCGTTGAGGGTGTAGTAGGTAGTCGAGATCATTAACAAATTAAGAGCTTGGCGGTGTAGCTCAGCTGGTTAGAGCACACGGCTCATATCCGTGTTGTCCGGGGTTCAAGTCCCTGCACCGCCACCATACAAAAAGAGCCTTTCGGTTATGCCGGAAGGCTCTTTTGCTTTGTCCCCGCAAGCGCCTCCTCCTTCCGCCAGTGCAGTCTCCCCTTGTGTTTTGCAGTTCCTCCCAAACGTCCTGCGCAGAAAATGTTGTCCACGAAGCGGTACCCATGAATCAGAGGCTCCCCCTTTGCGAAGGGGGACAGCAGGGATTTGCCTTGTCCACCACCACAGACCTCTATCCCATCTTTGCTCATTCTTATTGCCGTACCTGTGTTGTCAGCGGTTGAGTCGGAAGTCGGAAAAACCCTTGCTTGTGGAACAGCGCGCATGATTCAGCTTGCTAATGTTGTTTAATGGGACTAACTTGTTCCGTCAATGATATTAGTGTGATAGCTGAAAAAGGAGAGTGCATGTTTCGCAGGGTAGTTGGCTTTTTGATTGGTTTTCTTGGTTCTCTTGTTTTGTTCGCACTGGCTACCGCGGCTTTAAATGTGGCTCCTAGAGGTCCGGGTTGGGTCTTCATCATGATCGGTATAGGTGCTTGGTTTTCGAGGTTATTCTCTAATCCTAAGAAGGTTATTGCCGACTCTGTTGACAAGGTGTCTGGTCCAAGAGAGGCAGTCAGTAATGTCTGGTGGTCTTTCGAACCAAAGCTAAGGCTAGCTCTTGTTGTAAGCGCTGTATGGATTGTTGCATCTTTCAGCATACAAGACGAGTACGAGAGAAATGTTAAAGTAATACTGCTGCCAGCTTTCGCTGTTATAGCTTTTTATTTCGGACATCGTTTTCTGGTTCAGGAAAGATCATAACCGCGTGCAGAAGCGGTAGAGGGACAACCATCAAATTATGCGTTATCCTCTGCCGTAGTCTCTGAAGAAACGCATAAACAGTACAGACGAATATGATGAAGTGAAAAGGCCACGAGAGATCGAGGCCTTTTTTACTACCCGCTGCCTGCTGGGGGGATCACTTTAGTTGACTATCTTTACTACCTCTTCGATTGAAGGGTGCATCTGCTTTCAGCCTTTTTTCCAACTCGGATTGGCAGCTGACACAATACCGAACCCCGGGCATCGCTTTGCGACGCGCCTCAGGAATGGCTGCCTCGCACTCCTCACAATGGGTTCGGCTTTCGCCCGCCGGCAATCTGCTTTTAGCCAACTGGACTGCCGATTCCACTGTCGCATCTATCTGATCCTGTACCGCACCATCGCGGGACCAACCAACTGCCATGATTTATGCCTTATTTCCAGGACGTCATGATTTTCGAACGCCCGCTTTTCTGAACCGCTCCTGGCCCCACATTGAGAGTTCAGTATATCCTTTCCCCGGACAGATTTGGGTTTAATTCCTCCCATTTACAACCTGTGGGGGGAAACCAGGGGCAGGCAGCAAAGTTTGAAGATAGGGCGGATCTGCGGGGCAGGGGGCAGGCTTGCGAAGTTGCAATCTCTGATGCTCTAGCAGTTAAGTTTGCAACATTGCAAGCCTGCCCCAGAATTGATCGGCTGGGATCAGGTTACTACGATATCGAGGGTACCTTCCCATAGACCATGGAGGTTGCAGTGCTGTTTCGCCACCAGGGTCACCTTACCGGTTGGCGCGGCCTCTTTGGGGACCACTACGGTGAAGGCAACTTTCGGTGCCAGGTACCCCCGCGGCTGCAGGTCCACTCTCCCTGCCGGCTCATTGCCAAGGCTGAGCTCGATAAAGCCGATCCAGTGGGCCGGCACCATGCCGTGGAGCACTTCGCCGACCGATACTTCCACGGTGAAAGGCTTGCCGGCCGTTACTGAGGCGGGAGCGGTGATGACTGGCGCATGGCTTCTCTCGATCGGAGTCTTTTTGGCTGGGTCCTTTACCCTGTTGATTGTCTCGAAAAGCTTCATGTCCACTTGGTCCGGAAAATAGCGCTCGGCCGCCGCAACCGTTCCAGCGAAACCAGCGACAAGGGAGCCGGTAACTGTGGTTTTCAGAAAAGCCCGTCTGTTCACCTTGCACCTCCTCTTGGTATTGCCACCCGTTTGTTAACCTCGGTAACTCACCTGAGTCTAATGGCTGATCGAGACAAGTCAACGGGATACCGCTCAAATGGCAAAGCGGGAGGCGCTGTGCAGGGGATACTGACAACCGCCCCACAAAACAAAAAGAGCCTTCCGGTTTAACCCAGACGGCCCTTTTGCTTTGTGTATGGCTAGAGGTAGTTTGATACTTCGATCAAATTACCATCCGGGTCTCTGAAGTAGATGGAATTTATCGGGCCGGTTGCGCCGGTCCTTTTTATGGGACCCTCTATAATGACCACGCCGCATGATGAGATATGCCGTTCCAGTTCCGCTATGGGTACGGTGCTGACCAGGCAAATGTCCTGGGTTGCCGGGGCCGGTGCTTTTGCTTTTGGCTCGAACTCCTTGCCGAACTGGTGCAGGTTTATCTTCTGACGCCCAAAACAGAGGGCCTTGCGCCCCTCACCGAACGTTTCCACCCTCATTCCTAGTACCCGCTCCTAGAATTCGCACGTCTTAGCGACATCAGCCACCGTGAACACCAAATGATCAATCCGGTCAATCATGAAGTGCCTCCTTAAGGTATTGGGCCCCTGCCACAGGTCACGATGCTTATCGATTCAATTAAGGCGCCGCCGGCCTGTTTTATAACTCCCACGACCTCACGTAACAAGGCTGCCGGCTTGGAACGTTTTGCGCCATTCGGTGGGGGTGACGTCGAACTTTGTCTTGAAGTGCTGACGCAGAGACGCGGCGGATTGGAAACCAACCAGCTCGGCTATGGTTTCTATGGAGTGGCTGGTGGTCTCCAGCAGCTCCTGGCTCCGCTGCAGGCGCTCGCTCATGAGCCAGGCGCCGACGGACATGCCGGTGGCTTTCTGGAAGTGCCGCGTGAAGGTGCGGCGGCTCATCAGGCTGTGATCGGCCAACTCGTCCAGGCCGTGCACCTTGTCGAGGTTGTTCCTCAGGTATTCGAGCAGCTTGTTGACGTTGGCGTCGCGGGTGGAAAGGGGGACGGGTCGCTCTATGAACTGCGCCTGCCCACCTTCGCGGTGCGGCGGGATGACCATGCGCCTGGCAACTTTGTTGGCGACGGCCCGGCCATGTGCCCTGTGCACCAGGTAGAGACAGCAATCGAGACCGGCAGCGGTTCCGGCGGAGGTCACCATCCGGTTGTCTTCGACGTAGAGGGCGTTGGTGTCCAACCGCACGTTCGGGAAGCGGGTGAGAAAGTCCTGCTCGAATTCCCAATGCGTGCCGGCCTTAGACCCCTCCAGCAGACCTGCGTAAGCGAGCACGTAGGTGCCAAGGCACAGCCCAACCACCAGGGCCCCACGCCGGTGCGCCGCCACCAGTGCGTCGAGCAATGCCTGGTTCGGCCGCTCCGCGGGATCGCGCCAATAGGGGACGATGACGATGTCCGCCTGTTCCAGCGCTTCCAACCCGAAGGAGGTCTCGATGCTGAAGCCCTGCCGGGAGCGCAAGGCACCTGGCTCTCCCGCGCAGATCTTCAAGTCGAAGAGCTTTTGTCCGGGCAGGATGTCGCCGAAGATGATGCACGGCACCGAGAAGTGAAAGGGGCTGAAGTGGTTGATGGCGACGACTGCTACCGACGGAACCGACATGGTACCTCTTACTCCTTCCGAACTAAGCTTGCCTGGCCCGGCTCACAACACGCAGGACTCGCCGTCCTCCGGGACCAGCACTCGCTGCATCATGCCATTTTCCTTGAGGAAGTCACGCAATTCTTTTCGTGACAGCACCGCGTGGTTCATAGCCTCCATGTGGCTCGCTATGATGGTGGCGCCCGGTGCCGCTTTCCACACTTCATGAACGTCCCGCTTCCCCATGATGATGGACCCGATTCCGATGATCTGGGCATCGCCGCAGTTCAGGATGACAACGCCCGGCGTGTACTCCCGCAGTGCATCGGCCACATGCCGGTTCCAGACCGTGTCGCCGGCGAGATAGAGGGTTTTCTCGTCGGGATGTTGTAAGACCACCCCGCATACCTCTCCCAAACGATCTCCCAGTTTCGCCATGGCCTCGTCGTTGCCGTGCTGACCCGACGTTTTGATCAGGGTGATGCCGGCGAATTCGGTGTGCCCGGTTATAACGGTGACGTCCCTGAATCCCGCCTCCCGGAGTACGGCGGCATCTTTATCGTTCTGCGCGAAGACAGGCATCTCCTTTGGGATCCGGTTCTTGGCAGCTTCGTCCCAGTGGTCGAGGTGGGTGTGGGTGACGATGACGGCGTCCACATCGAGCAGCGTCTCCACGGGAACCGGCAGTTCCACCAGCGGGTTCCGCAGATGGGCGTTGATTGTTCCGGCAAAAGCCGGGTATGCCCCTTTCTTCGCCAGGACCGGGTCGATCAGCAATCTCTTCCCACCATATTCGATCCTGGCTGTCGCATTGCGAACTTGCATGAATATCATATTCAGCCTCCTAGTGTAGGTATGGGGCATTATCGTCTAATGTGCCTCTCGATGCGAGTGGCCCGAAGGACATTTATCGTAAAGATTGGGACAAAGACTAACCGGAAATGGCTATTCCACACAGGATTTTGCTGGCCCACCTGGGCTCTGAATTTACAACCTGCGCGTGCTAACTTGCAACATGCCCGTACCAACTTGAAACATGCGCGTACAATTTGCGTCGTGCGCGTACTTTGCATCGTGCACGTACCAACTTCTTGACAACTCCTCTCCGATTAGCACACTTAAGCTGCTTCTAATCTATCTAGCGGAGGCAGCATGGACAACCTTCTCGCCGCCCGGGCCCTCATGGGTGTATCCTTTGTCTTCCATATCATCTACGCCACCATGGGCATCGGTCTGCCGCTCCTGCTCATGCTCGCCGAAGGACTGGCGCTGAAAACCGGCGATGAGAGCTGGCACCGGATCGCCAGGCGCTGGGTGCTGCCGGCCGGGGTCGTGTTTGCCATCGGCGCGGTTTCCGGGACCATCCTCTCCTTTGAACTTGGTCTGCTCTGGCCTCGCTTCATGGCCTTCAGCGGCGCGATGATCGGCCTCGCCTTTTCCATGGAAGGTTTCGCCTTCTTCACCGAGGCGATCTTTCTCTCCCTGTACTTTTACGGTGAACGACGGCTTTCCAGGCGCGCTCTTTTCCTTTGCACCATACCCCTCACCCTCGCCGCGTCCATCTCCGCCATCTTCGTAATCAGCGCCAACGGTTGGATGAACACACCCTCCGGCTTCCAGATGGTGAACGGTTCGCCATCGGACGTGCTGCCGCTGCGGGCATTCGCCAACGAGGCATGGCCGCACGAGGCGCTGCACGGAACTCTCGCCGCCTACGTCGCCACTTCCTTTGCCATTGCCGGCTACTACGCTGCCATGGTCCTCAAGGGTAGGGGTGCGGTCGAGGCGAAAAAGGCGCTCTCGTTGTCACTTTCGGTGGCGGCGGTGACGGCGCCGCTCATGCTGGTAACGGGCGACTGGGCGGCAGATTCCGTCGCCAAGTTCCAGAAGGCGAAGCTGGCGGCGATGGAGGCGCATTTCAAGACCTCGGCAGCAGCCCCGCTGGTGATAGGCGGGTGGCCGGACCCGGACACGGGGCGGGTCCGGTATGCCGTGCGCATCCCGAAGCTATTGAGTATTCTCGCCCACGACGATCCCAACGCCGTGGTGCAGGGGCTCGACGCCTTCCCGCAAGGGACGACGCCCGACCCGAGGCTGGTGCATCCCTTCTTCGACCTGATGGTCGGATCCTTCTTCGTCATGGGGATCGGCCTGGGCTGGTTCTGGTGGCTGCGCTGGCGCCAAAAAGAGGTGCCGGATCAACCGCGCTTGCTGAAGTATCTCATGTTCGCCTCTCCCTTCGGCATCATCGCGCTTGAGAGCGGATGGCTGGTGACCGAGTTTGGCCGGCAGCCCTGGGTCGTGCAGGGATACCTGCGCACCTCGCAGTCGGTTACTCCCAACGGCGGAGTGGTCTCGGTGTTCATCACCTTCGTCGTGGTCTATCTCTGTCTGACTGCCGGGATGCTGAAACTCCTGTTGCGTCACCAGGGGCGCCACGGGGGGGAAGGGAAGGAGGTGGAACATGCCTGATCCGGTATCGCTGGCCGCGCTGGTGGCAGCTCTGGCCCTGGTGCTGTACGCTCTGTTCGGCGGCGCCGACTTCGGTGGAGGCATCTGGACTGCGCTGGCGTTCGGGCCCCGGGCCCGGGAACAGCGAGAGGCGCTTTTCAATGCCATCGGTCCCGTGTGGGAGACGAATCATGTCTGGCTTATCTTTGTCGTGGTGACGCTGTTTACCGCCTTTCCCGCCGGTTTTGCCGCTTTGTTCATCGCGCTCATGACACCGCTGGTGGTCGCCCTGGTCGGTATCAACTTCCGGGGCGCCGCCTATGCCTTTCGCCACTACGGCAGGGCATCCGGGCGGGAGGTGCCCTTCAGCGCGCGGGTTTTCGAGATCGCCAGCGTGCTCACCCCCTTTGCCTTGGGCATGGCCGTGTCGGCGACTGCTGCCGGCAGCATTACCATTGAGAACGACGTAGTTTCCACCGGAACCGGCATCTGGTTCAACCCCTTCACCGTGATGGGTGGGGTGATCGGGCTCTGCATCTGTGCCTACCTTGCACCGGTGTACATGACGGTCCGGGTGAAGGGCGCGCTCCAGGAGGATTTCCGCAACGCCTCGATAGCCGCCGGCGTGGCCCTCGGTGTGGTGACGGCGGTGATGATCCCGCTGGCCCTGCAGACCGCGCCCGAGTTCTCCCACCGGTTGCTCGGCTCCTGGCCGATGCTCTGCGTGATCCTCGCGGTACTGGCCGGCGTCACCACGCAGCTTTTGCTGCTGTTGAGGCGCTTCCGTCTGGCGCAAGTGATGACCGGCGTTACCGTCGTCCTTACCCTGGCCGGATTCGCGGCCGCGCTCCATCCCGATCTCATCATACAGGAGCTGCCCCTGCGCGCCGCCGCCGCACCTCGCAGTACGCTCATTGCCTATCTCACCGTCCTTCCCGTCGGTGCCGCCGTACTGGTTCCATCCCTGTGGTTCCTGTACTGGACGTTCCGTGGCGAGCCGGCGCCTGAACTCCCCCCGGCGGGTAAGGAGCCCTAGCGAGGATATGATGTGAAAATTTTAACGCTGTGCTATTCTGGTCTGGGCGATGTGCCCGCTACTACGACCAAAGGAGTGCAGCGATGAAAAGGATACTTCTTATTATCAGCATGGTGTTGAGTGCGTTCGCCTCCGGGTGTGCCTCCCGTGAAGGGAGCGCGGTCGGCGGCGCCCTGGGCGGCGCGGCGGTAGGCGTCGGTGCTTATGAATACAGCGCCCATCGGCAGATGGAGCAATTGGACGCTGACTACAGAGCCGGCAGAATCGACAGACGAGAGTACGAGATTCGCAAGAACCAGATCCAAAAAGGATCTCTCTTCCAAAGGTAGCCTCACCCCAAACAGTATAACTGCGCAAAGCCGCCCCCAAAAAGGGTGGCTTTTTGTTTGCCCTGATGAACTTTTTGACTGTCGTATACAAACAGGTATGGCATCCGGATCGGAAAAATAGTAAAGTTGCTGGTCTTGTGACTGGACCAGGCTGAGGGGCGTCATGAAACCTTTTCACACCGAAACAGTTCTGCAGACGACCAGGGAGAGGGTATGGGAACTCCTTAGCGACTTTTCCCTGTACCCGCAGTGGAACCCGCTGTTCCCGAAGCTCACCGGGCCCGGGACGGTAGGGGAGGGGCACGAGATCGTGGTGCATCTCCCCGGCATCGACCCCTTTACCGTGCAGGCGACCCTGGACGGCAACGGGGATGGGGTGCTCTCGTGGCACAGCACCTTTCTGGGATGGCCTTTCCTCGTCTGGGCCTTTTCCTGCCGCATCGAGCCCGTCGCTACCGAGCGCCTTAAGGTGCGGCTGGACTCCGAGTTTCGCGGCATGCTGGCGCCGTTGTTCCGCTTCGCCCTGGCCAGGTCCATGGAAGAGGGGATGGAGCAGTTGCACCAGGCGCTGCGGCGCTGGGGTGAAAAGGGGAACGTGCGCTGCATGAGGTGCTGAGAGCTGAACTGAATCATGATTTTCGCCAGGAGGGATCTATGAACGAGTGTTGCAACGCGGACCATCATGCGTCCGTTCTTAACCTGCCGCCGGTACAGGGACGCTGGCCCGGCTCCTGCTTTGTCTGCTCCGAAGGGCATCCCCACGGCCTCGGGCTTCGCTTCCACCATACCGCTGACGGCGTCGCCTGCCTTACCACCGTCCCCGCGAGTTACTGCGGTTTCGACGGCATGGTGCACGGCGGGATCATCTCGGCGCTGATGGACGAGGCCGCCGCCTACGCGCTTTTCGCCCGCCACGGCAGGCTCGGGGTGACCCGCGAGATCACGGTCCGCTTCTTGAGACCGGTCGCCACCGGCACCGAAATCAAGGTGGTTGGGCAGGTGCTCACCTTCGATCCGCCGGAGGCGGAGGTGGTCATGGCGATCTACGACGCCGCCGGCCAGCGTCTCGCCGAGGGGCGTACCCTGTGGTCCTTCCCGCGCCTGTCCCGCATCGCGGCACTGGCCGGGGTCGAGGAAGGGGTGCTGCAGACGTTCCTTGACGACTGCCAGAAGGTTTAACCATTGCTTCAACGAGGAGGCCATAAATGAGTGATTTGCTGATACCCCGTACCCAGTCCGCGTACGACTACCCGTTGCTGATCAAGAACATGCTGCTCTACCCGGTGGTCGACAACCCGGACCAGGAGATCGTCTACCGCGACCTCTACCGGGGCGACTATCGTCAGCTCAGGGAGAGGGTCGGGCGGGCGGCCAACATGCTGACCCGCCTCGGAGTGCGCCCCGGGCAGACGGTCGCGGTGATGGACTGGGACAGCCATCGCTACCTGGAACTCTTCTTCGCCGTCCCCATGATCGGCGCCGTGCTGCACACCATCAACGTGCGACTTTCCGCGGAACAGATCCTCTACACCATCGACCACGCCGAGGACGACGTGCTGCTGGTGAATGCCGAGTTTCTCCCCATCCTGGAACAGATCCGCGGCAGGATCGACAACGTGCGCACCTATATCCTGATCAGCGACGAGGAGGCGAAGGATGACGACACCGTCCCCTTCGCCGGAGAATACGAGTCGCTCCTGGCAGACTGCTCGCCCGAGTTCGACTTCCCGGACCTGGACGAGAACACCCGCGCGACCACCTTCTACACCACCGGCACCACGGGGATGCCCAAGGGGGTTTATTTCAGCCACCGGCAGCTCGTGCTGCACACCATGGCGCTGATGACCACGCTCGGTACCGCCACCGCGCACGGCTGCCTGCACCGCGACGATGTCTACATGCCGATCACGCCGATGTTCCACGTCCACGCCTGGGGCGTCCCCTACATCGCCACCATGCTGGGGCTCAAGCAGGTCTACCCGGGGCGCTACCTCCCGGAAACCCTGCTGGAACTGAAGGAGAGGGAAGGGGTCACTTTCTCGCACTGCGTGCCGACCATCCTGCACATGCTCCTGAAGCACCCGCACGCGTCACGTATGGATCTCAAGGGGTGGAAGCTCATCATTGGCGGCGCCGCCATGTCGCGCAACCTCTGCGTCGAGGCGCTCAAGGCGGGCATCGACGTCTTTACCGGCTACGGCATGTCCGAGACGTGCCCCATCCTCACCATCTCGCAGCTGACGCCCGAGATGCTGGAACTCTCCCACGAGGAACAGGCGGAAATCCGCTGCAAGACCGGTCTCACCCTGCCGCTCGTGGATCTGCGCGTGGTCGACGCCGAGCTCAACGAGTTGCCGCGCGACGGCGTCAGTGCCGGCAACGTCGTTGTGCGCTCCCCGTGGCTCACCCAGGGCTACCTGAAGGATCACAAGGCCTCGGAGCGCCTCTGGCTGGGAGGCTACCTGCACACCGGCGACGTCGCGGTGCGGGACGAGCTTGGCTACCTGCGCATCACCGACCGGAGCAAGGACGTCATCAAGGTGGCGGGGGAGTGGGTTTCCTCGCTGGAGCTCGAGGACATCATCGCGCACCATCCCGCCGTGGCCGAGGTGGCCGTCATCGGCAGGGCCGACGAGAAATGGGGCGAGCGTCCGTTGGCCCTCGTGGTGCCCAAGCCGGCGGTGAAGATCACCGAGAAGGACATCTCCCACCACGTCAGGCAGTACGCCGACAAGGGGGTAGTCAGCAAGCAGGTCGTGCTGGTCAAGGTGAAGTTCGTCGACGTTATCGACAAGACCAGCGTCGGCAAGATCAACAAGGTGGCGCTCAGGGATAAGTATTTGGGGTAGTCGAACCTGAGATGGTAAGGGTAAAAAGGGGGACCGCCGGCGCGGTCCCCCTTTTTTTTGCAGCAGCTACTGCCGCGCTAGCGGGCGGACAGCTCCGCCATGCAGTCACTCCACACCTGCACCAGGGTGTCGATCTGGGCGTCGGTCGCCATGGGTGGGATGAGCATCATGTTGTGGAACGGGGTGATCAGTATCCCGCGGTTGGCCAGGTAGAGGTGGGTGTAGTAGATGAGCTCCCAGTCGAACTGCGCCTTGGCCTCGGAACCGTTCCTTGGCAGACGCGGCATGAACTGCAGTTCGCAGCGCGCCCCGCTCCTGGTAACGCTCCAGGGGATGTCGTACCGTTTCAAGGCCGCGTCGAGCCCGTCGGAAAGCCGGTTTTGCCCGGCGATCATCCGCTCGAAGGCCTCGTCGGTGGCAACGTGTTTCAGGGTGGCTTCCATGGCACGGATGGCGAACATGTTGCCGGACAGGGTGCCGCCGATTCCCATCGGGTCGGAGACGCTCTTCTTGCCGAACGAGGTGTTGATCCGCTCCGCGATCTCCCTGGTGAACCCGTACACGGCGACGGGGATACCGCCGGCGATGGACTTGCCCAGTGTGACGAAATCGGGCTTGAGGCCGTAGGCCGCGGTGTAGCCGCCGGGCCCCGTCGAGAGGGTGTGGGTCTCGTCGATGATCAGGATGCAGCCGTACCTGGTGCACAGCTCCCTGAGCGCCTCGTGGTACCCTTCCGCCGGGAGCACCATACCGCAGTTGGTCATGACCGGTTCGGCAAGGACACAGGCTACGTCGCCGTGGGCGAGTTCCCGTTCCAGGGCGGGAATGTCGTTGAATTCGACCACGCGGGTGAGCGCGTCCTTGGGGATGCCGGGGTTCATGTCGAAGTCGGAGCGGAGCTCCAGCTTTCCGGTGGGGCCTATGTGTGGCAGGGTTTCGTCGATGGAGCCGTGGTAGCACTCGTTCATGACCAGGACCTTGTGCCTGCCGGTGAGCGCGCGGCAGATCCTCAGGACGTAGCGGTTGGCCTCGGTAGCGGTCATGGCCACCTGCCAGAAGGGGAGGCCGAACCGGCGTCCGAGCTCGCTGCCGATGGCCAGGGCGCTCTCGGAGGGGAGCATGGTGGTGATCCCTTGGCGCACCTGCTCGGCAACAGCGGCGGCGGTCGGCTCCGGGGAGTGGCCGAACATGGCGCCGGTGTCGCCCAGGCAGAAGTCGAGATACTCGTTGCCGTCGATGTCGATGATCCTGTTGCCGCACGCCTGCTTTACGAATATGGGATGGGAGGTGCCCCAGTCACCCATCCACGGCATCGGTACCCCGTTCAGGAGCATTTCGTGTGCGCGCGCGAAGGTCTGTTTGGAAACGGGCGTGCGCCGGGCAAAGAGCTGGTCCTCGCGAGCCCTGAGTTCGACCAGCCGCGTATCGGACACCACACGGTATGCCGTCTTCATTTCTGTGATCATGGTTCCTCCATTAGCTAGTTATAGGTTGCCCGACTGGTTCAGGCGAGGAGCCCTTCCATCTCGGGTTTGAATGCATCCCAGACTCTCATTTTCATCTCGTCGAGGAACTGCTGCGTGACGAAGCAGGGGAGGGCGATGTTCGGGCTCGGGTCGCTGAAGACCTGCTGCGGCAGCGTGTACTCGTCGTCCTGGTATCCCTGGCGCAATTCCAGGGCGAGGCCCCTGAGGTAGGCGCGGCGCACAGCGGCAACGATCTCAGCCGAGGTGACCTCGAGGCCGGTCGCGGCCTTCACTGCCCGCACCACGAAGTCGTGACTCATGCCAAGCCCCACGAATTTGCACAGCCCGATCATGTCGTAGCCGACCTGGAGCAGCCCCATCTGGGTGATGGCACGGACCCAGTCGTCCATGCCGACCTTTCCCTCCCTGGCGAACATCATGTGGGTTCCCATGGACATGTGCCCGCCGGCGATCGCAAAGGCGTAGCCGGGGTTGGTCTCCGGCAGGTAGGCGGGGAGTTCCAGTCCCTTGACCTGCATGGCGTAGGCCGTTTCGCCAAGACGCGTGGAGAGACGCTGCACGCCGTGGCCGATGAGGTCGCAGCTCCCCGCACCGGTCGCGAGCACCAACTCCCGCACCTTGTCGTAGTCACCGAAGGTGGCGCCGTTGAGGATCGCCTGTTCCGGGTGGCGCGCGTTGTAGTCGAGGACGTAGGCGATGGTGGTGCCCAGGGAGATGGCATCCATGGCCAGGTTGTCGCACAGCCTGATCAATTCCGCGACCTTCTCACCCTCGTGGATTCCCAGGTTGGTGCCGAAGAGGTTCAATGGTTCGAAGTCGAACTTGGCGATGAACTCGCCCGGGCTGCCGTCTTCGTTTTTGCGGTAGAGATTGTTGTGGCAGCGGACCCCGCAGCGGAAGCAGGCCTCGCTGCGCACGTGGAGCGACTTCTCCACGTTGTCGCGGTAGAGCCCCTCGATGTCCTTGCCGGCTATGGAGCGGAAATTGTTCTCCGGCACCGCCTTGAACACGTCCAGCACCTCGAGGTTGGCCCAGGTCCCGCCTCCTCCCCCCTGTGCCAAGGGCTGGAACCGGCTGGAACCGCCTGCCTTCACCACGTCACGGTTCACGTCCCTCATCTCGGCGCAGATCGGCGGGAGTCGGTCCTCGCTCTGCGCGACGATGGCGAGCAGGTTCTTGTAACCCATCAGGCTCCCCATGCCGCCACGACCGGCGAAGCGGCACTTGTCCTCGCCCGATTTCAGCTGGTTTTCCGTGCTGAGCGCGACCGCGCCCATCAGCACCTGTTCGTACTTTTCCCCCGCGGGGCCGATGGCCGCGAAATGCGCCCCGGGATACTCCTTTTGCAGGGCCATGATCTTGTCGTGGCTGCTGAGCCCCAGCAGGTGTCCTGCGGGCTTGAGCTCCGCTTCCGGGCCGGTCGCCCCCACGCGGAACACGGCGTAGACAGGCGCGTCGGCACGCCCCTCGAAGACCACCTCGTCGATCCCGGTCCACTTCAGCTTGCTGCCGAACTTGCCGCTTGCCGCGGACCACATGGCGGCGGGGAGGCCTTTGCCGGACTGCTTGAGCGGACTGTAGGCGGAAAAGTAGCTGCGCAGTCCGGTCATCACGTTGCTGCCGGTGAGCAGACCCGTGTTCAAGATGAGCGGGTTCTCCGGTGTGTACGCCTGACGCACCGGCCGACTGGCCAGCAGCTGGAAAGACCTTCCGAAGCCTCCCAGCACCTCCTCGAGGTTGCGGCAGGGAATCTCTTCCATGGTTATGGTTCCGTTCCCCAGGGAGACCGTGCAGCGGTTGTAGAGCACCGCCGACGGATCGCTCCCCGGGGTCGTGGTGTTAAAGCGCATCTTTGCCTCTCTCCTTCGATGTAGTGTGTGCAGCCCGCGTCCGGAGCCGAAGCTGCGGTTCAGCAAAAAAACTTGACCGCTTCTCAGGCGGAGAGCCGCTTCAAGTGGGCCTCTAGGAGTTCCCGGTAACCGTCATTCACCTTTTCACCGCGGTAGACCATGGAGGAGGCGATCTCGCTGGAGAGGATGGCGTACTTGTACTTGGGAGGCAGTCCATTGGTTCGCATCCGGTAGGCGGGCTTGCCGGCGAGCATCCCCGGCAGGTGCGCCAGGATCGCCTTCCGGTACAGCGGCCGGTCACACAGCTGCGGGTTTTTCTGGAAGAAGTTGAACAGTTGGGCGTAGTGAGCGTTGATCTCGGTGCTGATGGCGTCGGAGATCTCGGTGAAGAGCTGAGTGCCTCCTGCCTCGCGGTGGCGGCGGAAGATGAGCCTCGCTTCGTCCTCCGCTCTCTTGTTCAGGATCCGGATCACGTCCCGCACGTAGGGCTCTTTCTGCTCAAGGAATTCCTTCTCGGACAGGAGCAGGTTGGCGATGATCTCGTAGGAGGAGGATATGACTCCGCACTTGTTGGCGGAGGCGTCGCGCATAAGCACGATGCCGCGCCTTTGCAGCTCGACCCGTGCCTTCGGCGTGATGAAGGAGTTGGCTCCCTCAACGATGGCGCGGGTGAGCGGGGTGCCGTCCCCGGTGAAGAAGCGGTCGCAGTCATGCTCCCTGACCGTCTCCGGCCTGCCCCCGGCCGGTATGAAAAGGTCGGCCGCGACGGTGAAGACCAGAGAGTTGTACTCCCGGTAGAACTCGTCATTGGAGACCCAGAGTTCCTTGAGCCCTTCCTGGTCGCGCGCGACCTTGCAGTAGAGCTCCTTCATCCCTTCGCGGCGGGTCCGATTGCGGTAGAGTATGAAGCCGCCCGGATGCAGTGCGCTGGCGTCGAAGGCGTCGATGTCCGCCTGCAGCACGATCTTTCCCAGTGCGTCCCGGTCGGCTCCGGCCGGGTCGTAGAGCGCGCCGGTGCCGTCGATGACGAGCCGGATGGCCACCTTGGGACACCGTTCCAGCAGAAGGCGCATGGAGTTTCCGGCAACGTCGCCGTTGGGGCCGCCGGTGAACTTCACCGAGAACGGGTCGCGGTGCATGTCGATCCCCAGTTCGGCCATAGTGATCTCGGCGAACCGGATCACTCCCGCAGAGGTGACTCCGTATTCCTTGTGGTTGATGCCCACCTTCTTGCTGGACATGATTCCGATGCCCAGGAGATAGCCGCGGCGCACCGACTGGGCGGCCACCAGCTCGACCATGGCGTCGTGCATGTTCTCGTCAGGGCCGAGTTCGATGGGCTCGTCCTCGCCGTAGTAGTCAACCACGCGCGTGTCCTTCGCTTTTCCCTTCTCGGTCACGAAGATGTCCAGGAAGGCGTTGATCAGCGAGTACTGCAGCTTGTACAGGCGCTGGGTGACCAGGTCGCGGTCCTGGATTCCGGCCGCGTCCAGCACGACCACCATCTTGGACCCTCCCTCGTAGATGTCCTTGTTCTTAAGGTGCTGGGTGTGGGCGAGCACGTAGTTTTCTCGGAAGAGCGAGTTGGCGCAGGTCACGTAATCGTCGCGGCCGTTGGTGATCAGCGTGCGCCAGCCGCCGCGGGCGATGTCGGAGAAGCCTATGTGGTAGCCCAGCCCGTAGCGGGCATGGAAATAGGTGATCCTGAACGGGCGCTCGGGGGGGAGGTCCGCCGAGAACTTGGGCTCCAGTTCGGACATGTAGCCGGGGTCGAGGCGAAAGGCGAGGGCGCTCTTCTCCAGCACGTAGAAGTTGGTCTTCAGCGTGTAGCGGATGAAGAGCAGGGCGCAACGGAAGATGGTGCGCCGGAACTCGTCCAGGAAGGCGTGCCCGGTGTTGTAGCTGTCCACGACCCGCGTGGTTTCCGCGAGCACAGCGGCATAGTTGGTCTCCCGGTCCGCGACGGCCGGATCGAAGCGGGCACGGAACAGCTTCACCAACTGCTGGGCGATGTCCGGGTGGTTGTGAAAGGCGCGCATGATTCCTTCCAGGTCGAAGCTGTCGGGATGGGTGTGTGCCAGGTTGGTGTGGCAAAAACCGATCATGGCGTTGACCAGGAGCGCATCCTCGCCGCTCATCACTCCCTTAACCACGAGCTCGGCGTAGGAGGGGGAGGCGGTGGAAAGGATCTGGGTGTTGTAGAGCTCGCTCTGCAGCCGCAGGAAAAGTTCGGATCCTCGGGTCACCTCCGCACCGTCGCGGGTGGTCACGTAGAAATTGCCCAGGAAGTAGGGGTGGAGCTCGTTGCTGATGGTGAGGCAGTAGGCCCTCTTCACGCTGACTTCGAGGCGGTTGAAAACCTCCATGATCTGCTGCAGGAAGTCGCGCTGGGGCGGGTTGCCGACCGCGAACATGAGCCTGGTTTCGCCGGTGTTGGCGGGTTCGGCGTCGAGGTAGACCCCGCCGTTGTTCCTGGTCTGCTGGAACAGCGCGAGCGTACGCGCCACGCGCGTGGCGGGAGAGATGCGGACGTAGTCCTGGTTGTTGATCCAGAGTATGTTGAGGAGGTAGTCGAGCCTCTTGTGGTCGAAACCCGGGTAGTCGCGCCTGAGAGCGGCCGCGATGCGGCGTTTGACGGCCACGGGAGCCTTGTCCGTGCTCGCGGCGACCTCCTGCGGGGTCTTGCGGTCGAATTCGAAGCGTTGCAGTTCCAGGTGGTGCTCCGAGTCTGGGAGCGGTCCGTTGGAGACGGCGAAATGAGCGTAGGATATTTCGCGTTCCTTGAGGGTGCGCAGCGTCTCGTACAGCGACCCGGGGCGATTGAGCACTGCCTGGATAAGCATCCGGTCGCGGTCTGCCAGGATCATGCGTCGGTTGCGGGACAGGTTGTGCAGGCCGCCGGCCAGGATGGCGATGGCGTCAATCTCCTCCTGCATGGTGATGAAGAAATAGGGATGGATTCGGGAGTGAATCCATGCGAGGTTCCGGTCGGCGAGAGAGCGGTTCTGCTTCATGACGCGCTGCACCTTCCCCGAAATGCGGTCATCAACAATATCCATCGGTAACTCCCCTAGTACGGCCCGTGGCCGGGATGAAATGGCAGCTCTGCCACCTTGATGCCTAGCGTTGCAGGACACCTGGAACGGAACCGGAGTGACGTGGTCCCAGGACGCCCGTTTCTGTAAACAGCATAAGGTGTGCCATCGCCGAGATTGAAACGGGGGAGAGATCGCCGTGAAGCCGTGAAGCCGCGGCCGGCGGTAAAATGGCGAAATTTTAAGTGGTTATCCTTTACGCCCGGGAGCGGCGCGGGGGATGCGGCAGCCACGTTGAAGGCGGGGTGCTCAGCATGAGATGCGGTCGTGCATTCCGGAGCACCCCGTGCGGTTTGTTGAGCGGAATGCAGGATGTGTCTCCATGTATTGTCCTGCAAGTGGCCGTATGTTCTGTAGTTTTATTTTTGGTCGATTCATGCCCGGTTGCATCTCCTGATGCGAAGCGGCATTTAGAGATGTGACCCGACAATGACCGCATCCCCTTCCTCCCTTTCGCAAAGGGGGAACTCTCGCTTGCGGGCGCCACATCGTAAGCGCCCCTTTCCGCACACCAGGAATTCATCGACGAACCTTTGCAAAGCTTGGTCAGCGGGAGGTGCAGCGTTTATCGACGTACGTTCCCAAGGCTCCACGCCTTCAGCCGGGAGAAGAACGAAAAAAGGGGCTCCCGTGCGGGAGGCCCTTTTAATTTCTGCCCTTTCCTGCGAACGTGTTACTCGGTTTCGGCGGCTGCGTAGTCCACAGCACAGGTGGTGCGCGGCTTGAAGAGATCGTCAAAACGTACCTTGCTGTGCAGCTTGGCCAGCAACTCGTGATCCACCTTCCTCATCTTGTGGATGATGATCGGCAGGATCAGCAGGGGAACCCCGGCGTAGAAGCCGATGCGCAGGGTCTCGTTGAAGGCGGTGAAAACCAGACAGCCGACCATGCTCCAGATGCCCAGGTGCGCGAGGTAGGGGAAGCCTGGTGCCACGTACTTGAGATCCTTGGTGCTGTAGCCGTTGGCGACCAGGCGCTTGCGGAAGTTCATCTGCGACCAGATGATGGAGATCCAGGCGATGGTCCCGGTGAAGCCGGAGATGGACAAAAGGGCGACGAACACCTTGGAGGCGGAGAAGAAGTAGGAGCCCGCCAGGAAGAACCAGACGCCTGCGATGACGAAGAGGGCGGCGTTGCCAGGTACCTGGTGCTTGTTCAGGGCACCCAGGAATTTCGGCGCCATACCTTCGCGCGCCATGGCCCAGGTAACCCGGACCGTGGAGTACAGGCCGGAATTGGCGCAGGAAAGCGCGGCGGTAAGCACGACGAAGCTGAAGAGGCCGGCGGCCCAGTGCAGGCCGTACTGCTCAAGTGCCGCGGCGAAGACGGAGCCCCCCTCCACGCCGGCATTGGCCCACGGGAAGATGGTCACCAGCAGAAACACCGGGACCATGAACAACATGATGACCCTGATGGTGATGCTGCGCACCGCGGTAGGGATGGTCTTGCTGGGATCTTTCGCCTCGCCTGCGGTAAGTCCGATGATCTCCACCCCCTGGAAGTTGACCAGGAGCATGACCATGGTGGTCAGCAACACGAATCCACCGTTGGGGAAGATGCCTCCGTTGCCGGTGAGGTAGGTCGTGCCGAGGCCGGCCGGATGCTGGTTGGGGATTACATTGAAATAGATGAGGACGGCGACGATGCAGAAGACGACGATGGCCATGACCTTGACGATGGAAAGCCAGAACTCGATCTCGCCGAAGGCCTCGACGTGCGAAATATTGACCACCGTGATGACGATGCCGAAGAGGACGGCCCACATGAATTCGCTGGTGCCTGGCACGAAGGTCTTCATGATGATGCCGCCCGCGATACATTCCGCGGGTATGTAGGCCATCCAGTTGAAGACGTAGCTCCAGCCGACCCCGGCCGCCCAGGAGGGGGAGATGAATTCGGAGGCGTAGGTGACGAAGGAGCCCGAAATGGGAATGGCAACGGCAAGCTCGCCCAGGGCGATCATGACCAGGTAGACGATGAGGCCGCCCAGGGCGTAGGTGATGAAAGCCGAGGGGCCGACGTCCTTGACGATGGAACCGGTGCCGAGGAAGAAAGCTGAGCCGATGATGCCCCCCAGGGCGATCATCATGACGTGGCGGTCCTTGAGCCCGCGCTTCAGGCCGCCGTCGTCGAACGATTCAAATCCAGTTTCCAACAGATGCACTTCTTTGACTTGATCTGTCATTGGCTTCTCCGTTCATTGGAATAAATAACAAAAATGGTTTCCTCTGTATACAAAAAGCCGCGGCGGGAAGGCTCCCTGCCGCGGCAGTAGATCATTGTTCTTTGGCGATGCTCTTGAAGACGTCTTCGAGCCTGACCAGCATCTCGTCGATCAACTCGTAGCTGATGGTGAGTGCGGGCTCGATCCTGATGCTCTTCGCGTTGTTGAAAGTGCCGGCGGTCAGCACGCGGCGGGTGAACATGCCCGAGGCGACCTGCCACCCCATCTCGTCGGTGGAGAAGTCCATGCCGATCAGGAGACCCTTGCCGCGCACTTCCTTCAGCACCTGCGGGTACTTCGCCTTCAGTCCCTCCAGTTTCGAGAGGATGTACTCCCCTTTCTCGGCAGCCTGGCGCGGCAGATTCTCTTCCAGCATCACGTTGATGTAGGCGAGCGCCGCCGCGCAGGCGATCGGGTTGCCGCCGGTGGTGGTGGAGTGCATGAAGGGGTTCGGTTCCATGCATTCCCACACCTTCTTGCTGGCGAAGAAACCGGAGCAGGGGATGACGCCGCCGCCCAGGGCCTTGCCCAGGCAGATGATGTCGGGCACCACGTTCCAGTGGTCCACCCCGAAGAGGGTGCCGGTGCGGCCCAGGCCGGTCTGGACTTCATCGGCGATGAGGAGCACGCCGTACTTGTCGCAGATCTCCCTCAGTTTCGGCCAGTAGTCGTCCGGCGGGATGATGGCGCCCGCCTCCCCCTGGATCGGCTCGGCGATCATGGCGGCGATGCCGTCGCCGACCTGGTGCGCCGACTGTATCGCTTTCTCCACAGCCGCGGCGTCGCCGTAGGGGACGTGGCGCACGTTGCCCAGAAGCGGCAAAAGCGGCTCGCGGTACGTCGCCTTCCCCATAAGGGTGAGCGGGCCGAGGGTCTTGCCGTGGAAGGCGCGCTCGGTGGAGATGAAACCGGCCTTGCCGGTGTAGAGTTTGGCGAGTTTCATGGCGCCGTCCACCGCCTCGGTGCCGGAGTTGATGAAGAAGCCGTACTGGATGTCGCCGGGGAGCAGGTGGGCGAGCACCTTGCCCAGGTGCGCGCGCAGGGGGTCGAGCATCTCCTGGCTGTACTGGGGGCTGCGGTCGAGCTGCGCCTTGGCGGCGGCGACGATCTTGGGATGCCTGATCCCGGCGGAGTAGAGCCCGAAGCCGCCGAGAACGTCGATGAACTCGCGGCCGCGGGTGTCGGTGAGGACGGAACCCTGCCCGGTCCACTCGACGGAGGCGTAGTCGCCCGCCTCGGTCATCGATTTTCTGTACTTGAGCCACCCCTTGTTGATGTGGTTGGCGAAGTTCTCCACGGTCTCCTGCTCGATCTTTTCGCGCTCCGCCGCCGGAACCTCGTGCTCCGGGGTCAGGAGCAGGTTCAGCATCCTCTGGGCCTCGCTTTGTGCGTACGCTACGTCTCTCATCATCACTAAATCTCCTTTGAGCTGCAAAATGCGATGTGATATCGCATTCTAATTTTGCACGTGATATGCCATGCCCAAACGTTAGCAATTGGAGAAGTCGACGGAAAGCCTCCTCGCAACTGCCGAGGGACCCGTCGCTTTTTGGGTATACGGCTGATATAAAACGATATTTCGTATACGTGAATTGCAAAAGGAGGTCCCCCGGTGAATGCGATTTTTTTTCCTCCCCCCCTGGACGAACCCAAGATCGGGGCGACGAACAATTCCCCTGGGCATCGCCTCGGATGCATTGCCGCATCTTTGCTGCGTCTTTGCATCCGAGATCATGAAGCGGGGCATTTGGGGTGCGTAGGAGCTTGCCGGCATGCTGCAGGGAGGGGGACGACAGAGGGTTGCAGGGAGGGGCAGGGGGGGGCGCACCCCCCCTGGGAAATCGGCGGGCGACTTAGAAGGAAAGCATGGCCTTGATGCCGTAGCAGTTTTTCGCACCTATGCCGACGTTTTTGGCGTTGCTGCTCAGGTGATCGGAGAAGGTATAGGAGGGTGTGATGGTCACATTGTCTAACGGCTTGTAGTCGAGGGTGGCGGAGAGTTCGAAGTTGTGCCAGTCGCTGTAGATGCCGCTGCGGGAATCGAGGTCGGTGTAGGCGGCGCTTGGGTTGTGCTGGTTGTAGGAGACCAGCGCGCCCAGGTTCAGGGTCAGCTTCTCGTTGATGAGGGGTACGGGTTGGGCGACCGAGGCGGTATAGAAGAGACCGTCGTTGCGCGCCTCCAGGAAGTCCCAGTAGATCCCGAGGGTCGGGTTGAGGAGGGTGCTGTAGGTGGCACGCGCGTAGAACTCTGCGGTATCCTCAGCCGCATCGAGCGAGAAGTACTGGGCGCCCACGTTGATGGTGACATCCTTCAGAAGCTCCGGGATGGCGTAGTTGACGATGGCGTCGTTCTCGGTGGTCTTCGCCTTGGCATACCCGTTGGCGCGGTTCTGGTTGTTGAACCAGTAGCTGAAGGTGAAGGAGTTGTAGGTAAGATCCATCCCTCCCTGGGTGACGAAGGAACTGTGCGCGTTGAGCTGGTTGCCGCGGAACAGGTATTTGTTCATGACCCCGATGTACGCGTCGCCGTTCACCTTCGGCCCGGGCGGAAGGGCGGGCGCCTCCCCCTTCGCGTGCGGGTCGCCATCCGCCGCCATTACCGCCGAACCTAACATCAGTACCAACGCTGCTGCCAATAGACCGCTTTTGCTCATCTCTTCCTCCTTTGGGTGATACAACAGTTTTTTACGGTTGCTCTGCATGTGTAATTTGCTAATGAGGGACTTTTGGGCGGGATGGTCAGCACGAGGCGTGCCAGATGCGTATACGGATGGCGGGAACCAGGGGAGATTGTCGGCAGGAGCGCGGAAAAAACCACTATTCGCCACCCGGTTGGGCCGCTTCAGGCTGTGAAGGGGGAATCGCAGGGCACTGCGGGGTGACGGGCGAGGGGTGGGGCGGTTGCCGCCAACCCCTGTTTGATGCAAACCGGAATCAAGGATGCGGCGAGGCATCCGCCGCTTTGGGTAGAGGGCTTTGGGGAAGCTAGGAGATGCCGTATTTCTTTAGCTTGCGGGCCACTGTGGACTGGTTGATCCCCAGTGCCTCCGCGATGCGGTACTGGTTGCCGTGCTCTTTCATGGCGTCGCTCAGCAGCGATCGTTCCACGCTCTCCAGGATCTGTTCCAGGGTCATGTCGACGGGCCACACCGGCAGGGTCTGCTCCGACTGCGACAGCGGCTTTTCTTCCGGGCTCCCGAAAAGCTGCTTCGGGAGGTCCTGCAGGTCGATCACCTCGGTCTCTGACATGACCACCAGTCGCTCGCACAGGTTCATCAACTCCCGCACGTTGCCGGGATAGCCGTAGGCGAGCAGGGCGTCGAGGGCGGCGCGCGCCAGCCTCTTTTGCTTGCCGACCTTCTGGCTGAAATAGTCGATATAGTGACGGATGAGCGGTAGCAGGCATTCCTGGCGCTCGCGCAGGGCCGGGATGTAGAGCGGGATCACGTTGAGGCGGTAATAGAGGTCGAGGCGAAAGGTTTTTTCCACCACCATCTTTTCCAGGTCGCGGTGGGTGGCGGCGATGATGCGCACGTCGACTGTCCGCCCGGTGGTCCCGCCAAGCCTCGTTACCCGCCCGTCCTCGAGAAAGCGCAGGAGTTTCACTTGGGAGGCGAGCGGGAGTTCCGCTATCTCGTCCAGGAAGAGGATGCCGTTATCGGCGAGTTCCAGGTAGCCCGGCTTCGCCGTCTGGGCGCCTGTGAAGGCGCCGCGCTCGTGTCCGAAAAGTTCCGACTCGATGAGCGACTCCGGGATGGCGCCACAGTTGAGCTTGATGATGGGCTTGGCGCTGCGGCTCGAGTTCTTGTGGATCAGGTCGGCAAAGAGCCCCTTGCCGACACCGGATTCACCGTGGATCAATACGGTCGAGTCTGCGGAGCTCACCTTGACCGCCTGACGCAGGGCGGTGATCATGCGCGGACTCTTGGCGATGATGGTCTGCGAGGCGAGCTCGGCCTGCTGCTGCTCAAGCATGTGGTGCCAGAATTGCCCCTTGATGGCCTCCTGGTCCTCGAGCTCGCGCTGCAGCTTGTCGATCTCGGTGATGTCTCGCTCCGAGACCACCACCCTGATGATTCCCCCTTCGTCGCCGAAGACCGGCGTGCCGGTGACGATCAGCTTCCGGTTCCCCTCGTTGACCAGCATGTTGACCACGCCCTTGGAGCCAAGCACCTCCAGTGCCGGCGAACGCTCCATGTATCCCTGTTCGATCAGCTCGCGCGCGGTGAGCCCGACTACGACCTCCTTCTTGACGCGGTTGTTGCGCTCGGCGGCCGGGTTGATGCGCAGCACCACGCCGTAGCCGTCGAAAACCCAGAGCCCCTCCGATGAGGAGTCGATGATGGCCGCCAGTTCCTTGGTGAGCTCCCGGAAAGAGCGCAACTGCCGGGTCATGATCTCGAGATCGGTATTTTCCACGAAGACGCAAATCGCGCCGGAGACCTCGTCATCGACCATGACCGGGCTCACGGTGACCAGGAAGCTCGCTTCGCCCCTTTGCACCGACAACTCGAAGCGGGGCCTGCGGTCGCGCATGGTCTCCACCACCTTACTCCACAGGGCAGGGAACTGTTCCCTCAGGGAACTCCCCGGGTAGATGTCGAGGCTTACCCGGCTGACGCGGTCGGACAGCAGCACCGTCCCGGCGGTATCAACCGATATGATGCCGTCGCCCATGGCGTTGTACTGCGCTGCGTTGAAAGCGTCCTGGTGAAGCTGCTCCGCGGTGGGGGCGGATTCGCCCACGAAATCGGCGATAACGGTCATCTGGGTCTCCTGACACGGCGCTTTTGGCCATGATGTGTCAATAAATGCATAGCTGCATCAAAAATGCAAGAAGGAATACGGCGCACGGTAGTATTCACGTTTCGCGCCGGTTCCGTATACGGTCTGCACTGAGGAGCGCAATTCATCCGGGAAGCGCGAAGATTTGCGCCTTTTCAGGCGCAGTTGACGGGCGGGCCTCCCGGCGGAGCTGCGGGTACCCGCCCCGGCCGTGCAGGACTTGCCTGAGAAGAGGCTAACACTGATGCGCGGGGTGATGCCGCTGTGCATCCCGGATGCAACATTACATCACCCGATCACCGCATCCTGGAGGCTTCGTGGGGCGGTCCGGGGGCTGTGCGCTGTAACGCTGGGGAAAACGGTCTAAAGAGGGGGGGGGACTGGGCAGGGGGTGTTTGGTACGTTCCTTGATAACGCTGGTTACCTGGTGCCCGGCGGCATGCACCGGGCGCGCGTGCCATCATCTTTAGTCAAAGGAGTCAGAATCGATGAGAACCAGAGAAGTCTCGCAAGCGTTGCGTAACAAGCATGTTCCACCCGGGGTGAGCGTCCTGTCCCCGTCTTACGTTAAGGAGGCCCGCGGCGCCATTATCGTTGATACCGAGGGGCGTGAACTGATTGACTTCGCCGGTGGGATCGGCGTTGCCAACGTCGGGCACTGCCATCCCAAGGTCGTCGCCGCTGTGAAGGACCAGGCCGAGAAGTTCCTGCACACCTGCTTCCACATCGTTCCCTACGACCTCTACGTCGACCTCGCGGCAAGGCTGAACGAACTGGCGCCCGGCGATGGGGACAAGATGACCATCTTTCTCAACTCCGGGGCGGAGGCGGTGGAGAACGCCATCAAGATCGCCCGCCACGCCACCGGGCGCCCCTCGGTTATCGCTTTCGAGAACGGTTTCCACGGACGCACCAACCTCACCATGACCCTTACCAGCAAGGTGAAGCCGTATAAGCTCGGTTTCGGGCCCTTCGCGCCGGAAGTGTACCGGATGCCCTACGCCTACTGCTACCGCTGCCCCTTCGGGCTCAAGCACCCCAGCTGCAACACGGCCTGCGCCGAGCACCTGGAAGAATTCTTCATAAGCCACGTCGCCGCCGAGAAGACTGCGGCGGTCATCGCCGAACCTATCCAGGGGGAGGGGGGCTTCGTCACGCCGCCGCCCGAATACTTCCCCAGGCTGCGCCAGATCTGCGACAAACACGGCATCATGCTGATCATCGATGAGGTGCAGACCGGAATGGGGCGCACCGGCAAGCTGTTCGCCATCGACCACTGGGGTGTCGTTCCTGACTTGGTCACCACTGCCAAGAGTCTCGGGGGCGGTCTCCCCATCTCCGCGGTGACCGGACGGGCCGAGGTGATGAGCGCGCCTCACGTGGGGGGGCTCGGAGGGACCTACGGCGGGAACCCAATCGCCCTGGCCGCGGCCCAGGCGGTGCTGGAGATTTTCACCGAGGATGGCCTGCTGGAACGGGCCGAGGAGCTCGGCGTGAAGATGCGCGCCCGCTTCGACGAAATGCAAAAGCGCTACGAGATCATCGGAGAGGTGCGCGGCAAGGGGCCGATGCTGGCGCTGGAGCTGGTGCGCGACCGTGAGACCAGGGAGCCGGCGGCGGCCGAGGCGAAGAAGCTGGTAAGCCTTTGCTACGACAAGGGCCTGGTGGTCCTTTCCTGCGGCAACCACGGCAACGTCATCCGTACCCTGATGCCGCTGGTTATCACCGACGCCGAGTTGGAACGCGGCATGTCCATCCTTGAGGAATCCCTGCAGGAGCTGAGGGGATAGTCCCGCACGCGGTCGGCGGGGACCTCCTGCCGGCCGCGCCGCTTCAGCATCGGGAGGGTGCATGAAAGTAACCATCAAGCTTTTCGCTCACTACCGCATCGGAAGGTTCAAGGTGGCCGTGCGCGAGTATGCTCCCGGCACCTCGGTGCGGGCAGGCATCGCTGACCTCAGGTTCAACGAGCCCGGACCGGGCGTAATCCTGGTCAACGGCGCACCAGTTCCTCTGGACCACGTACTGCAGGAGGGCGACACCATCGCCCTGCTCCCGCAGATCTCGGGGGGATAACCCCCCCTTGTCCCACCTCGACTTCAGGTTAAAAGTGCGATCGCAGCCAGGGCCGTCGCAATCCCCCCCATCTGCAGCCGCGAAACCCTTTCCTTCAGTATCAGCCAGGCTAAAAAGACGGTGGCCCCCGGGAAGAGGGAACTCAGTACCGCTGCAACGTCCATCCTCCCCGACTGCCCCGCCACGATGTAAAACCCGTTGCCGGCAACGTCGAGAAAGCCGTTGAGAAGGACCAACCGCCAGGGGAGCGCGCCCCACTCGCCGACGCCCTGTTTCCCGACAGCCAGAAACAGCAGCAGCACCAGGACACCACCGCAGCGGACCGCTACCATCGGCCAGAGCACCGCGCCGCCGCTCGCGCTATGCATGAGGACCAGGAAAAGCCCCAGGCAGCTTCCGGAAAGCAGCGGCAGCCAGACGTGGATCGGCTTGAGCGGTTCTACCGGCCCCTCCGTCTTTTCCCGGCAAAGAAACCACACCGCAACAAGGGCAAGCGCCAGCCCGGCCAACACCTTCCCGTCGGGAACACCCTGGGTGGCCATACCGACCATGACCGGCAGGGCCGCCGCGGTGAGCGCGGACAATGGAGCGGCGAGGCTCAGGCGGCCAATGGTCATGGATCGGTACAAAAGCAGGATGCCGAGTGCGTCGAAACCGCCGGCAAGCATGCACAGCGCCCAGCCCGATGCCGTGGCGGGAGGTTCCGGCACCAGAAGGGCCGCCGGGACCAGCAGGGTGAGACCGGTGGCGATGGTGGCCAAGGTCATGGCAAAGGCTCCGGCACGGCGGCTGCTGGTGCCGCCTATGAAGTCGCAGGTCCCCCAGCAAAAGGCCGTGGCGAGACCGCAGAGTACGGAGATCATGGTGGTTCACCTTTGAGGCAGAGGTTGAAGTTTATGGCGGCAAAGTGGCCATTACCGAAGAAGGGGGCGCGCATTAGCGACACCCCCTTTTACTGGTTCATACGGGATTTCCATTGTATCTGCTATTCGTCGGCCGTAGAGCACTTCCCCCCCTTCGCAAAAAGGGGGGGGGAAGAGTTCTACGGCATCCTTCGTGGCCGACTCAGCCCTGGTCCCACCCTGCTTCCGCTCCGGCTCTTCCCGGGCGCTGCGGGCTAGAGTTCGCTTTCGATGCTCCTGAAGACGTCTTCGAGCCTGACCAGCATCTCGTCGATCAACTCGTAGCTGATGGTGAGGGCAGGCTCGATCCTGATGCTCTTCGCGTTGTTGAAAGTGCCGGCGGTCAGCACGCGGCGGGTGAACATGCCCGAGGCGACCTGCCACCCCATCTCGTCGGTGGAGAAGTCCATGCCGATCAGGAGACCCTTGCCGCGCACTTCCTTCAGCACCTGCGGGTACTTCGCCTTCAGTCCCTCCAGTTTCGAGAGGATGTACTCCCCTTTCTCGGCAGCCTGGCGCGGCAGATTCTCTTCCAGCATCACGTTGATGTAGGCGAGCGCCGCCGCGCAGGCGATCGGGTTGCCGCCGGTGGTGGTGGAGTGCATGAAGGGGTTCGGTTCCATGCATTCCCACACCTTCTTGCTGGCGAAGAAACCGGAGCAGGGGATGACGCCGCCGCCCAGGGCCTTGCCCAGGCAGATGATGTCGGGCACCACGTTCCAGTGGTCCACCCCGAAGAGGGTGCCGGTGCGGCCCAGGCCGGTCTGGACTTCATCGGCGATGAGGAGCACGCCGTACTTGTCGCAGATCTCCCTCAGTTTCGGCCAGTAGTCGTCCGGCGGGATGATGGCGCCCGCCTCCCCCTGGATCGGCTCGGCGATCATGGCGGCGATGCCGTCGCCGACCTGGTGCGCCGACTGTATCGCTTTCTCCACAGCCGCGGCGTCGCCGTAGGGGACGTGGCGCACGTTGCCCAGAAGCGGCAAAAGCGGCTCGCGGTACGTCGCCTTCCCCATAAGGGTGAGCGGGCCGAGGGTCTTGCCGTGGAAGGCGCGCTCGGTGGAGATGAAACCGGCCTTGCCGGTGTAGAGTTTGGCGAGTTTCATGGCGCCGTCCACCGCCTCGGTGCCGGAGTTGATGAAGAAGCCGTACTGGATGTCGCCGGGGAGCAGGTGGGCGAGCACCTTGCCCAGGTGCGCGCGCAGGGGGTCGAGCATCTCCTGGCTGTACTGGGGGCTGCGGTCGAGCTGCGCCTTGGCGGCGGCGACGATCTTGGGATGCCTGATCCCGGCGGAGTAGAGCCCGAAGCCGCCGAGAACGTCGATGAACTCGCGGCCGCGGGTGTCGGTGAGGACGGAACCCTGCCCGGTCCACTCGACGGAGGCGTAGTCGCCCGCCTCGGTCATCGATTTTCTGTACTTGAGCCACCCCTTGTTGATGTGGTTGGCGAAGTTCTCCACGGTCTCCTGCTCGATCTTTTCGCGCTCCGCCGCCGGAACCTCGTGCTCCGGGGTCAGGAGCAGGTTCAGCATCCTCTGGGCCTCGCTTTGTGCGTACGCTACGTCTCTCATCATCACT
>NZ_JAHLME010000018.1 GCF_018919395.1 Geomonas azotofigens | reverse complement strand
CACGACCTCTCCTACATCTCGCTTAACGGCAACATCGGCTGCCTCGTGAACGGCGCCGGTCTCGCCATGGCCACCATGGACATCATCAAGCACTACGGCGGCGACCCGGCCAACTTCCTCGACGTCGGCGGCGGGGCCACCATCGAGCGCGTCACCGAGGCGTTCAAGATCATCCTCTCGGACAAGAACGTGAAGGGGATCCTGGTGAACATCTTCGGCGGCATCATGAAGTGCGACGTGATCGCCACCGGCGTCATCGAGGCGGCGCGCCAGGTCGGCATCCAGGTGCCGCTGGTGGTGCGCCTGGAGGGGACCAACGTGGAACTGGGCAAGAAGCTTCTGGCCGAGAGCGGCCTCAACATAGTAGCCGCCGACGGCATGGCCGACGGGGCGCAGAAAATCGTGGCCGCCGTCGCGGCCGCCGCCTAGGGGGGACGCCATGAGCATATTGATCGGCAAGGAAACCAGGGTCATCACGCAGGGAATCACCGGCGCGACCGGCCTGTTCCACGCGCAGGGCGCCCGCGAGTACGGCACCCAGATGGTGGGCGGGGTGACCCCGGGCAA
>NZ_JAHLME010000017.1 GCF_018919395.1 Geomonas azotofigens | reverse complement strand
TCGGCTACTCCAGGAAGATCGCGGCCGGCTTCGTGAACCAGACCTCGGTTCCGCCGAACCCGATGGGCACCTGCTCCACCGCAGCCTGCCACAGCGACGGCAAGGGCACCCTGCGTGCGACCCCGGCCTGGGGTAGCGCGGCGCTTACCGTGCCGGGCGGCTGCTCCGCCTGCCACAGCGTCGCTCCTTCCACCGGCAACCACCCGACCGCGGGGACCAAGCACGCCAGCTACTACGGCACCGGCGTCGGCTCCTGCGTACAGTGCCACACCGACCACTCGGTACAGGCCAAGCCGTTCAGCCACGCCACCTCGGCCGGCCACCGCGCCATCGAGGTGAAGTTCGCCACCGGCGGCACCTTCGCGTTGAACCAGTGCTCCAACGTCTACTGCCACAGCAACGGCCGCGGCACCTACACCCCGCCGACCTGGGGTGGGACCCTGACCTGCGCGGGCTGCCACGGCGACGCGACCAGCAACACCCTGTCGGGCAACCACGCCAAGCACGTCAACAACGCGGCGTTCCTCGGCACCTCCTACGGCTGCGTCGAGTGCCACAGCTCGACCGTTTCCGACAACAGCACCATCTCTACCTTCGCTAACCACGTCAACAACGTGAAAGACGTAGCCGGCTCCAAGGTCGGTACCCCGGTATCGGGTACCTGCTCCACCTCCTACTGCCACAGCGACGGCAAAGGGACCATGAAGAGCGTAACCTGGACCGGTTCCACCGCGCTCGACTGTAAGTCCTGCCACGGCTCCGACGCCGCTCCGGCGTTTGCTTCCATCGCCGGCGAGCCGAACTACTCCAACGCCGGTGCCGACCAGCCGCGCGCCAACAGCCACGAGAACCACGTAGCTGCGGCCGCAGACTGCGCCAGCTGCCACGCCGACACCACCGTGAACGGCACCACCATCAAGGCGGGCGGCTTCCACACCAACAACACCCGCGACCTGAAAGCCGGCAACGGCAAGAGCTTCACCCTGGTCGGCAACTCCTGCTCCGCGGTATCCTGCCACAGCGGCAACGGTATCGTGGCCAACGTGCCCGACGTGAAATGGGGCGCGTCGCTTGGCTGCAACGGCTGCCACGGCGATTCCGAGACCCTGACCACCAACGCCCACGCCAAGCACGTGAACACCAAGGGCTATGCCTGCGACACCTGCCACGCTTCCACCGTTTCGGGCAGCTCCAGCTTCGCCAACAAGGCGCTGCACGGCGACGCGACCGTCGAGGTTGCCGGCGCCCAGGTCGTCACCTGGACCACCAACAACAAGACCTGCGCCACCTCCTGCCACCTCTCGGCAACCCCGCAGTGGAACAACACGGCATCCGGCGCCTGCGGTACCTGCCATACCGCGCTCTCCAACACCACCGGCGGCCTGATCAGCTCCAACGCGCACGCGCAGCACTTCAGCGCGGCGTACGGCCCGAAATTCAACTCCACCCTGGCCACCTCCTGCTCGAACTGCCACACCTCGAACACTGCGGTGACCCACGTCGACGGCACGCTGAACCTGGCTGCCGGCATGAACAAGATCGGCACCTGCTCCACCTGCCACAAGCAGAGCACCAACTGGACCACCGGGCGCGTCACCTGCGAAAGCTGCCATAGCACCGC
>NZ_JAHLME010000016.1 GCF_018919395.1 Geomonas azotofigens | reverse complement strand
CAGGTCGGCGGGGTGTAGGTGCCGCGGCCGTTGCTGTGGCAGTAGACGTTGGAGCACTGGTTCAACGCGAAGGTGCCGCCGGTGGCGAACTTCACCTCGATGGCGCGGTGGCCGGCCGAAGTGGCGTGGCTGAACGGCTTGGCCTGTACCGAGTGGTCGGTGTGGCACTGTACGCAGGAGCCGACGCCGGTGCCGTAGTAGCTGGCGTGCTTGGTCCCCGCGGTCGGGTGGTTGCCGGTGGAAGGCGCGACGCTGTGGCAGGCGGAGCAGCCGCCCGGCACGGTGAGGGCTGCGCTACCCCAGGCCGGGGTCGCACGCAGGGTGCCCTTGCCGTCGCTGTGGCAGGCTGCGGTGGAGCAGGTCCCCATCGGGTTCGGCGGAACCGAGGTCTGGTTCACGAAGCCGGCCGCGATCTTCCTGGAGTAGCCGATGCCGTCGGAGAGCTCGATGGTCTTGTTGCGGTGACCCATCGGGTAGCTGCTTACCGCGGTGCCGTGGCACGTGACGCAGGAGCTGACCGCCGAGGTGGCGTGACCTGCGTGGTTACCCGGCACTGCGCCGGTGTTGGGATCTTTCTTGCTCGTTGCCGAGTCCAGCGGCGGCATCGTGTGGCAGAAAGAACAGTCATAGTTGTACTGCGACGCGGCCTGTGCCTTGCTCGCGGTCAACTGCACCAGTGTCAGCACAAGCAATGCCAACACGAACAAACATCGACCTCCATACTTTGATACCATCTCTTCCTCCTCTTTCGGTGTCTGACGCAATGTCAGACTTTATCCAAGCTGAATCGGCGATCGATTCAGTTACTTGAGATTTTGTTCCAATCCGCGCTAGCGCTCGGTGCTCCACCGTGCCGAGGGGCTCATGTGGCAGGCGATGTTGAAGCAGCTGCCGGTCCTGTTGGCGCCCGGCACGCTGGTCAGGCTCGCGCCGGTGTAGATGGTGAAGCTGTTGGCAAAGCGCAGGCTGTTGTCCACCAGCACCGTCACGTTTTCTACGTGGTCCTTGATGGGCGTCACCATCTTGTGGTACGGCGTGAGACCGGTCGCGCCGCCGTTATGGCACGCCGTGCAGTTGGTCCACCCCTCCTCCGCCTTGGCGAACGGCGAGATGTGCGCCGCCACCAGGTGCGCGCCGCCGCCACCCGAGTAATCCTCGAAGCGCGCGTTGGCCCAGTTCGCGTAGCCGCCGAAGCCGGTCGCCGTGTTCTTGGGAGCCGGCGGGTAGCCGTGGCAGGAGTCGCAGCCACCGCCGATCGGCTTGAAGGCGCCGCCCGAGCTGGTGTGGGTGTGGCAGTCCAGGCACCCCGAGGTGAAGTGGCTGCTCTCCGGCACCCCGGCGCGGTAGTAGTTGGTCTTGGTGTGGCAGACCTGGCACAGGCCGCGGTTGGTGGTGGTCTCCACCAGCGTGTTGACCCGGTCCGTGTAGGCGATGGTGAAGCCCCTGATCTCGCTGCGGATCATGGAGAGGTTCGTCGTGCCGTGCGTGTCGTGGCACTCGCGGCAGTCCACCGGTGCCCCTTCCTTGGTGCGGTGCGTGCTGATGTTCAGGAAGCGCGCGGAGACCACGGTCGGGTTACTGTGGCAGGAGGCGCACAGCGTGTTGTCGTTGTTCATGCGCAGGCGCTTGGAGTCGCCCAGCGTCCCGGTGATATGGGTCGCGTTCGGATCGTGGCATACCGAGCACTGGTTGCTCGCCGAGAAGCGGCCGTGGCCCTTGAGGCCGAAGTACGCCTTGTAGGGGGCCTGGGTACCGTTGGGGAGCGTGGACGGGTTCGCCGCGTGGCAGACCGTGCACTCGATGCGGGTGGTGGTCTTCCAATCCACGAACTGCCCGGCGTGGCAACCAAGGCACAGGGAGCCGTCGCCGCTCTTAAGATCCGGGGAGCCGTTGTTGTGGGTCGCGGTGGTTCCCACGTGGCACGCCTGGCAGGCGGTGTACTCGCTGCCGAGGTAGGCCCCCGGGCCGTAGACCGCGGTGATGTGGGTGCCGTGCTGGTTGGTCGCCATCGGGCTCGGGGTCGAGGCCGAACCGCCGTGGCAGCTGATGCAGAGGTTACGCGCCTTGTAGGCCACCACCGAGTCCGCCACCGCCTGGGTGATGAGACCCGCGTCGCGCAGCGTCGGCACCGCCAGCGTGGTCACCGAGTCGTCGATGACGCCGTTGTCCAGGATGTCGATGGAGTCCATGGCCAGCTGCTTCGCGTAGCGCGGGTTGTGCCCGAAGGAGCCGAGCTCGCGCACCAAAAGGGCGTAGTTGAAGGCCGCTCCCATCACGTTGGCGCCCGCCTGGCCGTAGCCCCAGTTGCGCTCGTTGAAGTGCGGCGCCTTGTCCGTGTAGATGAAGCCCTTGGCGGCCAGCTGCGCCCGCAGCACTTCCAGGAGGCTCGTGAAGGAGTCGCGCGCCAGCTGGCGCTGCTCTTCCTGCATGTTGTTGCCGTGGCAGGAGGTGCACAGCGTGCTCACGCCGCTTCTGAAGGAGTGGCCGTAGGTGCCGTTTCGGTGGCACATGACGCAGGGGCCCTTGCCGGTGGTGACGCCGAGGTTACTGTGGGTGGCGCCAAGGTCGTAGTCGCGCCCCGGGAAGTGGTAGCCGCCCTTGGCGTACATGGTGGCCCCGGAAACCGCGTAGTGCGGCGGGATGAAGGCGAGGTTCCCGAAGTCGGCGTTGGCCTGCAGCTTCGCCGTGATCACCTGGCCGGTGTTGGTGCCGCTGTGGCAGGTCATGCACAGGTTCGACTCGCCCACCGGCGGGTTCACGTAGGCGGGCTCGTTGGCGAACGGCTTGGACGGCTGCATGGTGCGCAGCGCGCCGGCGGTGATGTCCACGTGGCAGGCGCGGCAGGTCAGCATCTCCTTGGTCTTGTCCGCGGAGTCGCCCCAGGCCGTGGTCACCTTGGCGGTGGAGTAGGCCACGAAGCCGGTGGTCGTGTGGCACTGCACGCAGCCGTTCATGGTCTTGAAGTCGTAGGAGGACCATGCCGGAGCGCTCCCCTTGGCGTGGCCGGAGGTGTACCACGCCTGGCGGATCGCCTGGTTGGTCACCGACGAGTAGTGGCAGTCGGTGCAGGCCGAGCGCGAGGTGACGTAGGTCGCCGGGTAGGCGCCGGTGGTCATGTTGCCGTAGTGCAGCGTCTCCAGGTCACCCTGCACCGCCGCGAAGCTCGAGTGCGGGTTGTGGCAGGAGATACACATGACGTTCCTGCCGATCTCGACCGTGTGGTTCGGGACGATGCCCAGGCCGTTGTAGTGGCACCCCTGGCAGACACCCGGGTCCGCCTCCGGAAGGTGCGGCCCCTGCTTGTGGCAGGAGGTACAGGTGACGCCGACCGTCTTGTGCATGGAGCGGTCGTAGCCCGAGAAGATCGAATCGCTGTGGCAGGCCTCGCAGTAGTACCCCCCCACCGGCCCCGCGCTGGGGAGCTGGTTCACGAAGGTGCTGGAGTTGACGCTCGAGGTGTTGACCGGGGTCGGCATCGCCCCGGTGGTGTGGCAGGAAACGCAGGAGACGCCCAGCTCCTTGTGGTTCGAGGAGGACCACAGGGTGAACGCCAGCGGGGTCGGGTAGACCCCCGAGGCGGAGTGGCAGCCGTTGCAGTCGGTTCTCATGGAGCTGATCAGCGACTCGACCACCCTCACCTGCACGGTGGAGGTCGCCACCGCCACGCCGCTTAAGTACTGGGTGAGCCGGAACACGTAGGTGCCAAGCTGCATCGGCACGAAGCTCGGGTTGAGCGTGTTGATGTCCTGCAGGGTGACCACCGGGCCGCTATCCTGGCTCCAGGTGAAGGTGCCGCTCCCCTGCATGGAGCCCCTCAGGGTCGCCTTGGTGATGATCATGCCGGTCTGGTCCTCGCCGGCGTTGACGCCGACCGTGGCGAAGGAGGCCGAGACGCCGGTCGGGGCGGTCACGTTGCTGACGGTGATGGTGACCGGGCTCGTGTAGGGGTAGCTGACCGCGCCGCCGGAAGCGTTGGTGACCGTGCCGCCGGTGACGCCGGTCAAGACCGCGCCGGTGCTCGGGCTCGCGGTGAACACGGCGGTGCCGCCGTAGGCCACCTGGGTGCTGGCCGGGGTGATGATGCCCGGGCCGTAGACGACGCCGGTGACGGTGTACTTCTGCGCGGTGAAGCCCGCCACCAGGGACTGCGTCGAGCCGTCAACCTTTTTGAAGGTGGTGGAGTAGTGAGTCGTGTAGTTGCCGATCACCTGGGCCACGCCGGTCTTGGTCAGGCTGGTGATCTTGTAGCCGGGGTTGGCGGTCACCTTCACCGGAACCGGGTCGGCCGTGGTGAAGTTGCTGTAGATGACCGTGCCGGCCACTGTCTGGACGGGGTTGTTGCGGACCTGCAGGCTGCCGCCGGCGCTGTTCAGCTTCGTTTGCAGCTGAAACGATGTCGCTGCCCATGACCAGAGCGCTCCCGATATGATGGCCGTAGCAGCCAGAACAGCCAGTGTTTTTTTCAGCATAGCCTTCCCCTGTCCCTGATCCTCACGTGCGGTAATGGACGATGTAGAGGTACGAAATAGT
>NZ_JAHLME010000015.1 GCF_018919395.1 Geomonas azotofigens | reverse complement strand
GTCGAGCGCGGCATCGTGAAGGTCGGCGAGGAAGTCGAGATCGTCGGCATCAAGGCCACCACCAAGACCACCGTTACCGGCGTCGAGATGTTCCGTAAGCTCCTCGACGAAGGCCGCGCTGGCGACAACATCGGCGCGCTGCTGCGCGGCGTGAAGCGTGAGGAGATCGAGCGTGGCCAGGTTCTCGCCAAGCCGGGCTCCATCACCCCGCACACCAAGTTCAAGGCCGAGGCCTACATCCTGTCCAAGGAAGAGGGCGGCCGTCACACCCCGTTCTTCAACGGCTACCGTCCGCAGTTCTACTTTAGGACCACCGACGTTACCGGCGTGGTTGACCTCGAGGCCGGTGTCGAGATGGTTATGCCGGGCGACAACGTCTCGGTAACCGTCAACCTGATCACCCCGATTGCAATGGACGAAGGTCTGCGCTTCGCAATCCGCGAAGGCGGCCGTACCGTCGGTGCAGGGGTTGTCGCCTCCATCATCGAGTAAGAATAGAAAAACATACGGTTTTCAGGTCCGGGTTTCCGGGCGGGCACGACGAGTGTCCCTCCCGGAAACTTCGGCTGTAAACTGAAAAACTTGTTTCATCACGAGGAAGAGATGCCTAGTCAGAAAATTAGAATCCGCTTGAAAGCATACGACCACAAGCTCCTTGATACTTCCGTTGGCGAGATCGTCGACACCGCCAAGAGGACCGGCGCACGCGTTGCCGGCCCGATTCCGCTGCCGACCGTCATCAACAAGTACTGCGTGCTGCGTGGACCGCACGTCGACAAGAAGTCGCGCGAGCAGTTCGAGATCAGGACCCACAAGCGCCTGATCGACATCCTCGAGCCGACTCAGCAGACTGTCGACGCTCTGATGAAACTCGACCTCTCCGCCGGTGTGGACGTCGAGATCAAGCTTTAATACAAGGATAGGAAGTCGACATGAATAAGGGATTGATTGGGAAAAAACTGGGCATGACCCAGATATTTGCCGAGGACGGCAGGCGCATCGCCGTGACCGTCGTCGAGGCAGGGCCGTGCGTCGTCCTCCAGAAGAAGACCGTCGAGAAGGACGGCTACAGCGCCATCCAGGTCGGTTACGGTGCGAAGGAGGCCGCCAAGGCCAACGCGGCCCAGGTGGGTCACTGCAAGAGCGCCGGCGCAGGCGTGTTCACTCACTACCGTGAGCTGCGCATGGACGACACCAGCGCCTACAACGTGGGCGACGTGATCGAGGCCGGCGTGTTCGCAGAGGGCGACCTGGTCGACGTGACCGGCACCTCCATCGGTAAGGGTTTCGCCGGCGTCATCAAGCGCTGGGGCTTCAAAGGCGGTCGGTCGAGCCACGGCTCCCGTTTCCACCGCGCTCCGGGCTCCATCGGCTGCTCCGCGACCCCCTCCAGGGTTTTCAAGAACAAGAAGATGCCGGGCCAGCTCGGTAACGAGAAGGTGACCGTGCAGCGCCTGAAAGTTGTGCGCGTGGACGCTGCTGACAATCTGATTCTGCTCGGTGGAGCGATCCCCGGTTCCGCCAACGGCGTGGTCCTGATCAAGGACTCCGTCAAGGCGACGAGATAACGGGGGCTGGAGATAGACATGGCAAAGTTAGACGTATTTGACATCAAAAAAGCAAAGGTCGGTGAGATCGAAGTCTCCGACGCCGTCTTCAACGACGACGTGCGCGAGTACCTGATCCACGAGGCCGTCAAGATCCAGCTCGCTAACCGCAGGCAGGGTACCGTAGCGGTCAAGAACCGCGCCGCGGTTTCCGGTTCCGGCAAGAAGCCGTTCAAGCAGAAAGGCACCGGCCAGGCCCGTCAGGGTTGCGCCAGGGCGCCCCAATATCCGGGCGGCGGCGTGGCTTTCGGCCCGCAGCCGAAGACCTACAACCTCTCCATGAACAAGAAGGCGAGGAAAGCAGCTCTCAGAAGCGCACTCTCCATGCTCTATAAGAAAGAGGCGATCACTGTACTGAACAGCTTTGAGCTTCCTTCCATCAAGACAAAGGCATTTGTCGAGGTACTAAATGCTTTTAACCTTGACAAGACGCTCGTTATCACAGATACTGCGAATCTTGTTTTGGAGCTTTCCGCCCGCAATGTGAAAAACGTCAAGGTGCTGGGCCCGGAAGGTCTCAACATTTTCGACATCATGAAATACCAGAGCGTCGTCTTTACCGAGGCCGCCGTTCGTCGTGTTGAAGGAGCATTACAGTCATGAACATCTATGACGTCATAAAGAAACCGCTCATCACTGAGAAAACCACGGTAGAGAAGGACGACAAAAACGTCATCGCTTTCGTGGTGAACGGCGCCGCCAACAAGATCGAGATCAAGGCCGCCGTCGAGCAGCTCTTCAACGCGCAGGTTGCCGCCGTGAACACCGTCAACGTGGCCGGTAAGACCAAACGCACCGCGAGGGGCATCGGCAAGCGTTCCAACTGGAAGAAGGCGTACGTGACCCTGAAAGAGGGCTCCAACGTCGACTTCTTCGAAGCATAAAAAATCTGTGGGGATTTAGATAATGGCTATCAAAACTTACAAACCTACTTCTCCGGGTAGAAGGGCGCAGACCTGCTCGACCTTCGAGGAGATCACTGCCTGCAAGCCTGAGAAATCTCTTGTTGAGAACCTCAAGAAGAGCGGCGGCAGAAACTCGAACGGCCGCGTTACTTCCAGGAACGTCGGTGGCGGTCACAAGCAGAAGTACAGGATCATCGACTTCCGCCGCGACAAGATCGACATCCCGGCCAAGGTTGCCACCATCGAGTACGACCCGTGCCGCAGCGCGCGCATCGCACTCCTGAACTACGCCGACGGCGAGAAGCGCTACATCCTGGCTCCGCTCGCCCTGAAAGTGGGCGACACCGTTATCTCCAGCGAGCAGGCTGACATCAAGCCGGGCAACGCGCTCCCCATCAGGTGCATCCCGCTGGGTACCATCATCCACAACATCGAGCTGAAGATCGGCAAGGGTGCGCAGCTGGCCCGTTCCGCCGGCACCTTCGCCCAGCTCATGTCCAAGGAAGGGAAGTACGCCCAGGTGAAGCTCCCCTCCTCGGAAGTCCGCATGATCCTCATGGATTGCAAGGCGACCATCGGCCAGGTGGGCAACGTGGATCACGAGAACGTCTCCATCGGCAAGGCAGGTCGTTCCCGCTGGCTCGGCGTTCGCCCCCACGTAAGGGGCGTCGCGATGAACCCGGTCGACCACCCGCACGGCGGTGGCGAGGGCAGGACCTCCGGCGGCCGTCACCCGGTAACCCCGTGGGGTATCCCCACCAAGGGCTACAAGACGCGCACCAACAAGCGGTCCACGGCCTTCATCGTGAAGAAGCGCAGCAAATAACTCATCTGGATAGAGGATTTTAAAAGATGGCAAGATCTATAAAGAAGGGGCCTTTCGTTGACGCACATCTGGAAGCGAAAGCCCAGGCAGAACAGGCCGGCAGCAAGAAGGTGATCAAGACCTGGTCGCGTCGTTCGACCATCATCCCGGAATTCATCGGGCTCACCTTCGCGGTGCACAATGGCAAGAAGTTCATCCCTGTGTTCGTCACTGAGAACATGGTCGGCCACAAGATGGGCGAGTTCTCACCTACCAGAACCTTCTACGGCCACGCTGCTGACAAGAAGAGCAAGCTCAAGAAGAAGTAAGGTCCTAAAGGAGTTTTGTAATGGAATCATCCGCTAAATTATCCTCTGTCCGCCTCTCCCCGAGGAAAACACGCCTGGTCGTGGACCTCGTCAGGGGCAAGGGCATTCAGACTGCGCTGAACACCCTGCGTTTCTCGCCGCAACCGTCGGCGAAGCTTATCTCGAAGCTCCTTTCCTCGGCCGTTGCCAACGCCGAGCAGAAGGGTTGCTCCGATGTGGACAAGCTCTTCGTCAAGACGATTTTCGTCGACGGCGGCGCGGTACTTAAGCGCTTCACCCCCCGCGCCATGGGCCGGGCTAGCAAGATCAGAAAACCGACGAGCCACATTACCGTGGTCCTTGCGGAAAAGAAATAAGAACGGGTCGGAGGTGATGTTTTGGGTCAGAAAGTAAATCCTATAGGTTTCAGGCTCGGGGTTATCAAAACCTGGGATTCCAAATGGTACGCGGAAAAAGATTATGCGAAGCTTCTTCACGAAGACCTGAAGCTGCGCAATTTCCTTAAAAAAAGGCTGTATCATTCCGGCGTCTCCAAGATCGAGATCGAGCGCGCTGCGGGCAAGGCGAAGATCAACATCTTCACCGCACGTCCGGGCCTGATCATCGGTAAGAAGGGCTCCGAGGTCGAGACCTTGAAGAAGGAGCTGGCCAAGCTCACCGACAAAGAGGTCTACCTTAACATACAGGAAGTCAGGAAGCCGGAGCTGGACGCGCAGCTCGTAGCCGAGAACGTGGCCATGCAGCTCGAGCGCCGCATCGCTTTCAGGCGCGCCATGAAGAAGAGCGTCACTTCGACGCTCAAGTTCGGCGCCAAAGGGATCAGGATCACCTGCTCCGGTCGCCTGGGTGGGGCAGAGATGTCGAGGACCGAATGGTACCGCGAAGGTCGGGTGCCGCTGCACACGCTGCGCGCCGACATCGACTACGGTTTTGCCGAGGCGAAGACCACCTACGGTATCATCGGCGTAAAAGTGCTCCTCTTCAAGGGTGAAGTGCTCTCCGCTAAAAAATAGGAACAGGAGTTTTTTGCGATGTTAATGCCCAAGAAAGTTAAGCATAGAAAACAGATGAAAGGGCGCATGACCGGCACCCTGCAGCGCGGCGTCGAGCTTGCGTTCGGTGACTTCGGTCTGCAGGCAACCGAGTGCGGCTGGCTGGATTCCCGCCAGATCGAGGCCGCCCGTATCGCCATGACCCGTTACATCAAGAGGGGCGGCAAGATCTGGATCCGTATCTTCCCGGACAAACCGCTCACGGCGAAACCCGCCGAGACCCGTATGGGTAAGGGGAAAGGCTCCCCGGATTCCTGGGTCTGCGTCATCAAGCCTGGCCGCGTCCTGTACGAAATGGAAGGGGTCAGCGAGGAAGTGGCGCGCGAGGCATTCCGGCTTGCGGCGCACAAGCTCCCCGTAGCCACCAAGTTCATCACGAGGGCGGAAATCAATGAAGGCTAACGAACTTAAAAACGCGACGGCAGCAGAGCTTGAGACCAAGAGCGCCGAGCTTACCAAGGAACTCTTCAACGTGAAGTTTCAGCTTCACACCGGGCGTCTTGAGAACACCGCCAAAGTGGCGAACCTCAGAAAAGACATCGCCCGCGTGAAGACCATACTCCGCGAAAAGAGAGGCTAAGAGATAGATATGAGCGAAAGAGGCAACAGGAAAACTCAGATCGGCGTGGTCGTCTCGGACAAGATGGACAAGACCGCAGTGGTAAAGGTCGACCGCCTGGTGAAGCACCCCGTCTACAACAAATACATCAAGCGCTCCGCCAAGTACAAGGCGCACGATATCGACAACTCCGCCAAGATCGGCGACCGTGTTCTTATCGTGGAAACCCGTCCGCTTTCCAAGGACAAGCGCTGGAAGATCAGACAGATTATCGAGTCCAAGGCTTAAGGGCTCGCCGGGAGTTAAACAATGATTCAGATGCAGACACTATTGGACGTGGCGGACAACTCCGGCGCGAAGAAGCTCTTTTGCATTAAAGTGCTCGGCGGCTCCAAGCGCCGTTACGCCGGGATTGGCGACATCATCGTCGCTTCCGTCAAGGAAGCTCTCCCCAATTCGAAGGTGAAGAAAGGCGACGTGGTGAAGGCTGTCGTGGTGCGTACCGCCAAGGCTGTGGGGCGTCCGGACGGCTCCTACATCCGTTTCGACACCAACTCCGGCGTGGTCATCAACAACGCCAAGGAGCCGGTCGGCACTCGTATCTTCGGGCCGGTCGCCAGGGAACTTCGCGCCAAGAAGTTCATGAAGATCATATCCCTCGCCCCCGAGGTACTTTAAGACTAGATCCTGGAGAATAGAGATGCTGGGCAAAAAATTACATGTAAAGAAAAACGATACCGTCGTTATCACCACGGGTAAGGATCGTTCCAAGAGCGGCAAGGTGCTCTCCATCCATCCGAAGAAGGACGGCGTTATCGTCGAGGGGATCAACGTGGTGAAGCGCCACGTGAAACCCCGCGGTTCCGAGCAGGGGGGCATCCTGGAGAAGGAAGCACCGGTGCACATTTCCAACGTGATGCTGCTCTGCGGAAAGTGCAACAAGCCCGTAAGGACCAGGACCACCGTTCTGGAAGACGGAAAAAAGGCGCGCTGCTGTGTCAAATGCGGCGAGTCCTTTGACAAATAGTTTTGGAGGATTCAATGGCACGGCTGGCTGAGCTTTACAATAAAGACATGGTCCCCCAACTGATGAAGGACCATAACTACAAGAACATCATGGAAGTCCCCAAGCTCGTGAAAATCGTGCTGAACATGGGCCTGGGCGAAGCGATCCAGAACGTCAAGATCCTGGATTCGGCCGCCGAGGAACTGGGCGCCATCGCGGGCCAGAAGCCCGTGATCACGAAGGCAAAGAAGTCCATCGCGGGCTTCAAGCTGCGCCAGGGCATGCCGATCGGCTGCTCGGTGACGCTGCGCCGCGAGAAGATGTACGAGTTCCTCGACCGCCTGATCAGCGTCTCGCTGCCGCGCGTGCGTGACTTCAAGGGGATCAACGGCAAGGGCTTCGACGGCAAGGGTAACTACTCCCTGGGCATCAAGGAGCAGCTGATCTTCCCCGAGATCGATTACGACAAGGTCGACAAGATCAAGGGTCTCAACATCACGATCGTGACCACGGCAAAGACCGACGCTGAGGGCAAGGCGCTTCTCAAGCTTATGGGCCTGCCGTTCAGGAACTAATACAGGTTTTGGAGGAATTCCGTGGCTAAGACATCTATGATCATAAAAGCTCAGAGGGCCAAGTACAAGGTACGCGAGCGTAATCGCTGCAACATCTGCGGTCGCCCGAGAGCATACTACCGGAAATTTGAAATGTGCAGGATCTGCCTGAGGAAGTACGCTAACTCCGGCCAGATTCCCGGTGTGATAAAGTCCAGTTGGTAAAAAGATTCCGCTTTAGGAAAGAGGAGTAGCTTCATATGTGCATGACAGATCCAGTTGCCGACATGCTGACCAGAATCAGGAACGCTGGTATGGCAAAACACCAGAAAGTTGACATTCCTTCGTCGAACCTCAAGGTGAGCCTCGCCACGGTGCTGCGCACCGAGGGCTTCATCAAGAACTTCAAGGTCATCGCTGACAACAAGCAGGGCATCCTGCGCGTCTACCTGAAGTTCATCGACGAGAAGGATCCGGTCATCAACGAGATCAAAAGGATCAGCAAGCCGGGCGGCCGGGTCTATGTCCACTCCGACAAGATCAAGCAGGTGAAAAACGGACTGGGCGTCGCCATCCTTTCGACCTCCAAGGGGCTGGTAACCGACAAGACCGCGCGCGAGCTGGGCATCGGCGGCGAGGTCCTGTGCACGGTCTGGTAGTCATTTTCGCTTTAAGGAGCTTTGCATGTCTAGAATAGGAAAACTTCCCATCGCGATCCCTGCGGGGGTGAAAGTCATATACAGCGCGCCGGAGATTAAGGTCGAGGGCCCGAAAGGGAAACTCGCCCGCGTCCTCGGCGACGGCGTCACCATCGACGTGACCGGTGAGGCCATCACCGTGACCCGCAAGGACGACACCATCAAGTCCCGCTCGGCCCACGGCCTGACCAGGACCCTGATCAACAACATGGTCACCGGTGTCTCCAAGGGGTTCGAGACCCTGCTCGAGATCAATGGCGTCGGTTACCGCGCCGAGGTCAAGGGCAACGTGCTCAACCTGGCCCTTGGCTACTCGCACCCGATCAACTTCGAGCTCCCCGCCGGGATCACCGTCGAGGTGGACAAGATGACCAAGCTGAAAGTGCTCGGCATCGACAAGGAGCTGGTGGGGCAGACTGCCGCCAAGATCCGCGACTTCCGTGGACCGGAGCCCTACAAGGGCAAGGGTATCAAGTACGCTGACGAAACGATTCTGAGAAAAGCCGGCAAAACCGGTAAAAAATAGCAATTGCTAAGGAGAAGTGCCTTGAGTTCTTTAGCCCAAAAACAGGTAGCTCGTCTTAAGAGACAGACCAGGGTCAGGAAGAAAATTACCGGTTCGCCGGCACGCCCGAGACTGAACGTCTTCAAGAGTGCTCGTCACATATACGCTCAGCTGATCGACGATACCACTGGTGCGACGCTCGCCTCCGCCTCCACCCTGGTGGGCGAGGTAGCCGAAGGGCTTTCGTACACCGGCAACATCGAGGCAGCCGCCAAGGTTGGCGCCGCCATCGCCAAGAGGGCCCTCGAAAAGGACATCAAAGCGGTCGTCTTCGACCGTAACGGTTTCCTCTACCACGGTAGGATCAAAGCTCTGGCTGAAGCCGCACGCGAAAACGGTCTGTCCTTCTAGGGCAGGTAAGGAGGAATTAGTTTGCTTAAGATCAATGCCAGTGAAATGAATCTTACCGATAGGGTCGTCCATATCAGCCGCGTAGCCAAGGTGGTGAAAGGTGGCCGCAGGTTCAGCTTCTCCGCACTCGTGGTGGTAGGCGACGGTAACGGCGTGGTGGGCTACGGCCTGGGCAAGGCCAACGAGGTGCCCGAGGCGATTCGCAAGGGCGTCGAGCAGGCCAAGAAGAACCTCATCAAGGTTCCCATCGTGGCCGGCCAGACCATCCCCTTCGAGATCCTGGGCCACTTCGGCGCAGGCAAGGTGCTCATGATGCCCGCATCGGCGGGTACCGGCGTCATCGCCGGCGGTGCCGCCCGCGCGGTCTTCGAGTCCGCGGGCCTGCACAACATCCTCGCCAAGTGCCTGGGCTCGAACAACCCGCACAACGTGGTCAAGGCGGCCTTCGCCGGTCTTGCCCAGCTGAAGACTGCGGAAGAGCTGATGGCGCGCCGCGGCATCACCGAATAGTACTTAAGGAGCAGAACATGTCTGAACTGAAGGTTACGCTCGTGAAGAGCGGCATCGGTCAAACCGAGAAAATGAAGGGCCGCCTGCTCGGCATGGGGCTCACCAAGCGTGAGAAGACCGTGGTCCTGCAGGACACCCCGGAAATTCGTGGGATGATCGCCAAGGTCGCCCACCTGGTACGCGTCGAAGAGTAATTCCCCCTAAAGGTGACAATCATGCAATTGAATACCATCAAACCGGCCATCGGGTCGACCAAGAATAGAAAGCGCATCGGCAGGGGCACCGGCTCCGGCCACGGCAAGACCGCGACCAAGGGTCACAAGGGCCAGAAGGCACGCTCCGGCGGCTCCGTGAAGCCCGGCTTCGAGGGCGGCCAGATGCCGATGCACAGAAGGCTCCCCAAGCGCGGCTTCACTCCGCTCTCCAAGAAGGAGTACGCACTGGTGAACCTGTGCCAGCTCGAGATCTTCGAAGCCGGCAGCGTGGTGGACGCAGAGGCGCTCCTGAAGAGCGGCCTGATCTCCGGCGTTCGCGACGGCATCAAGGTGCTCGGCACCGGCGATCTGACCCGCGCTCTGACCATCAAGGCTCACAAATTCAGCGCCTCCGCTCGCGAAAAAGTCACTGCGGCAGGTGGTTCCATCGAGGAGATCTAGTCTTGATAGAAGCCTTCCAGAACATTTTCAAGATCCCCGAGCTTAAAAAGAAGGTCCTCTTTTCGCTGGCCATGCTGGCCGTCTACCGGGTAGGGTGTCACATCCCTACTCCGGGCATCGACGCCCAGGCCCTCGCGCAGTTCTTCAAGGCTGCCCAGGGCACGCTGCTCGGTATGTTCGACATGTTCTCTGGCGGGGCTCTCGAGAAGCTCACCGTCTTTGCCCTCGGCATCATGCCGTACATCTCCTCTTCCATCATCTTCCAGCTCCTGACCGTGGCGGTCCCCGCCATCGAGAAACTCTCCAAGGAGGGTGACGCCGGCAGGAAGAAGATCATCCAGTACACCCGCTACGGCACCGTGGTGCTGTCGGTGGTGCAGGCTTTCGGTATCTCCATCGGCCTCGAGGCGATGCGCGGACCGGCCGGCGAACTGGTGGTACCGAACCCGGGCTGGAGCTTCCGTCTGATGACGGTGATCACGCTGACCGCGGGCACCGCCTTCATCATGTGGCTGGGCGAGCAGATGTCCGAGAAGGGTATTGGCAACGGCATCTCCCTGATCATCTTCGCCGGCATCGTGGCCCGCATCCCGAACGCCCTGGGCAACAGCTTCCGCCTCATCAAGACCGGCGAGCTTTCCCTGTTCCTGCTGCTCTTCGTGTTGGCCGTGATGTTCCTGGTCATCGCCGCAGTGGTCTTCATGGAGCGCGGCCAGCGCAGGATCCCGATCCACTACGCCAAGAGGGTGGTGGGGCTTAAGACGGTCGGCGCGCAGAGCTCGCACCTGCCGCTCAAGGTGAACATGGCCGGGGTCATCCCGCCGATCTTCGCCTCGTCGATCATCATGTTCCCGGCCACGGTCGGCAACTTCATCGACGTTCCCTGGGTGCAGGCGGCATCGAAGCAGCTGGCTCCCGGAAAGTTGCTCTACGAAATTTTATTTGTTGCCTTTATCGTCTTTTTTTGCTATTTCTACACGGCTGTGACTTTCAACCCGGTTGACGTCGCCGACAACGTCAAGAAGCAGGGCGGTTACGTGCCCGGGATCCGTCCCGGCAAAGAGACCTCCGACTTTCTGGACGCGGTGCTCACCAAGCTGACCTTCGCGGGTGCCATTTACATCTCCGCGGTCTGTGTGCTCCCTTCGATCCTGATCGGGAAATTCAACCTTCCCTTCTATTTCGGCGGCACGTCGCTGCTGATCGCGGTCGGCGTCGGCATGGACACCTTGGCCCAGATCGAGGCGCACCTGATTACGCGCAGCTACGAAGGGTTCATGAAAGGCGTTCGCATCCAGGGTAGAAAATAGGAGGCCCCGATGAACCTCATCCTCCTTGGACCCCCGGGCGTAGGCAAGGGGACCCAGGCGAAACTCCTCATAGACAGGTTTGGTATCCCGCAGATATCGACAGGCGATATACTGCGGGCTGCCGTTAAAGAGCTCACCCCGATGGGGATCAAGGCTAAGGGGTTCATGGACTCCGGCGCGCTGGTACCTGACGAGGTAGTAATAGGGATCGTGGAAGAGCGTCTGGCGCAGCCGGACTGTCTGAAGGGTTTCATCCTGGACGGCTTTCCGCGCACCGTGCCCCAGGCCGACGCACTTTCCCAGGTCCTCTCCGGCATCGGCAAGAAGATCGACCACGTGGTCTCGCTTTCCGTGAACAAGGACGAGCTCTTGAAGCGTCTCACCGGTAGACGCGCCTGCTCTAAGTGCGGCGCCGGCTACCATGTCGATTTCGCTCCGGCCAAGGTCGCAGGGGTCTGCGATGCCTGTGGCGGTGAGCTGTTCCAGCGCGAGGACGACAAGGAAGAGACCATTCTGAACCGGCTCGCAGTGTACGAGGCGCAGACCTCTCCGCTGATCTCCTACTACCAGACCGCCGGGCTGCTTCGCTCGGTCAACGGTCTCGGCAGCGTGGAGGGGATTCAGGCCGAAATCGTCGCTGTACTGCAGGACGCGCGGTGATAGTACTCAAATCCCGGGCCGAGATCGAGAAGATGGCGGCCGCCGGCAAGATGGTCGCCGAGATACTCGTCGGCCTGAGAGAGATGGTGGCCCCGGGGGTGACCCTGGCACAGCTGGACGCATACGCCGAGAGGGAAACGCTGAAGAGGAAGGCGAAGCCAGCCTTCAAGGGTTACAGCGGCTTCCCCTTTTCGCTTTGTTGCTCGGTGAACGAGCAGGTGGTGCACGGATTCGCCACGCAGCGGGCCCTGGTCGAAGGCGATATCGTCAGCCTGGACTTCGGGGTGCTGCACAACGGTTTCTACGGCGACTCCGCCATAACCGTCCCGGTAGGCCGGATCTCCGATGCCGCTGCCAGGCTGATCAAGGCCACCGAGGAATCGCTTTACCGCGCCATCGAGGTCGCCGACACCGCGCACCGGTTGTCTGACATCGCCCACGCGGTCCAGTCACACGTCGAGGCGCGCGGCTTCTCCGTGGTGCGCGACTTCGTGGGGCATGGCATCGGCAAGGAACTGCACGAGGGGCCCCAGATCCCCAACTTCGGCGCCCCCGGCAAGGGCCCCAAGCTGAAAAGCGGCATGGTGCTCGCCATCGAGCCGATGATCAACGAGAAGGGGTACGACGTGAAGGTGCTGGAGGATGGCTGGACGGCGGTGACCGCCGACGGCGGGCTCTCGGCGCACTTCGAGCACACGGTAGCAATAACGGACAACGGTCCGCTGATACTTACGAAAATCTAGATTGGCAAAACGTCTTCAAAAGGAAGTGAACTATGAAGGTTCGGGCATCGGTTAAGAAGATCTGTGTAAAGTGCAAGATTGTCAAGCGCAAGGGCATAGTCCGCGTCATCTGCGAGACCCCCAAGCATTCACAGAGACAGGGCTAATAGGAGGAGCTGGCATTGGCACGTATCGCAGGGGTAGATTTACCCAGGAATAAGAGAATAGAGATCGCACTGACCTACATCTACGGCATCGGCAGGTCTCTCTCCCAGGAAATTCTTACGGCAACCGGCGTGGACATGAACACCCGTTGCGACAACCTGACCGAGGCGGAAGTCTCGAAAATCAGGGAGTATATCGATAAGAACGTGAAGGTCGAAGGTGACCTGCGCCGCGACATCTCCATGAGCATCAAGCGTCTCATGGACCTCGGGTGCTATCGTGGTCTTCGTCACAGAAAAGGTCTTCCCTGCCGCGGGCAGCGTACCAAGACCAATGCACGCACCAGGAAAGGGCCGGCTCGTACGGTCGCTGGCAAGAAGAAATAAGATTCTGGAGGGATAATGGCGAGCCCGGCTAAGAAGGTCGTTAAGAAGAAAAAAGAGAGAAAGAATATTCCCACTGGCGTAGCGCACATCCAGGCTACGTTCAACAATACCATGATCACCATCACCGACCCGGTCGGTAACGTGATTGCCTGGTGCACCTCCGGTGCCAAGGGCTTCAAAGGCTCCAGGAAGAGCACCCCGTTCGCAGCCCAGATGGCTGCCGAGGATGCCGCCAAGAAGGCCCAGGAGCACGGTATGCGCACCATCGAAGTGTACGTGAAGGGCCCCGGCTCCGGCCGCGAGTCCGCGCTGCGCGCTCTGCAGGCTGCCGGCTTCGCCGTCAGCTTCATCCGCGACGTAACGCCGATTCCGCACAACGGCTGCCGTCCCCCGAAGAGAAGAAGAGTCTAGGACCGTATCGACGGACCTGGCGTTACGGAACTATCAGTTAGGATCATAGGAGGTCTTCATTGGCTAGGTATACAGGGCCCTCATGCAGGCTGTGCAGGCGCGAAGGATCGGAACTTTTTCTTAAAGGCGAGCGTTGCTACACCGACAAGTGCGCCATCAAGAGAAGGAGCTATCCGCCGGGACAGCACGGGCAGGGTCGCATAAAAGTTTCTGATTACGGTGTTCAGCTGCGCGAAAAACAGAAGGTACGTCGTATCTACGGCATCCTCGAGAACCAGTTCCGCGGATACTTCGAGACCGCAGACCGGATGAAAGGTGTGACCGGCGAAAACCTCCTCTTCCTCCTGGAGAGAAGGCTCGACAACGTCGTCTACCGTCTCGGTTTCGCCGCCTCGCGCGACGAGGCACGTCAGCTGGTGCGTCACAGCCACTTCACCCTCAACGGGCGTAAGGCTAACATCCCCTCCATCCAGGTGAAGGCGGGCGATGTGATCCAGCTGCGCGAGAAGAGCCGCAAGATCGCTGTGATCGGGGAATCCCTCGAGGCCGTGGTTCGCCGCGGTATCCCGCAGTGGCTCGAACTGGACAAGGATGCTTTCAAAGGCACCGTGAAGACCAGCCCGGTGCGCGAAGACATCACCATGCCGATTCAGGAGCAGTTGATCGTCGAGCTCTACTCCAAGTAAAGGCTGACCAACAACCGATACAGGGGGATCTAAATGTATAGAAATTGGCGCGATCTGATCAGGCCGAAGAAGCTCCAGGTTGAGACAGAATCGCTGACTAATACATACGGCAAGTTCTACGCCGAGCCTTTCGAAAGGGGGTTCGGTACCACCCTGGGAACGGGGCTGCGTAGGGTCCTCATCTCCAGCCTGCAGGGGGCGGCCATCGTCTCCGTCAAGGCAAAGGGCGTGCTGCACGAATTCTCCGCAGTCCCGGGCGTTACCGAGGACATGACGGATATCATCCTCAACCTGAAAGGGGTGCGCCTCAAGGTGCACGGCAACGAGTCCCGGATGATCCGGATCGTGCAGAAGGGTGAAGGGGTGGTCAAGGCGAAGGATATCATCACCGACAACAACGTCGAGATCCTGAACCCGGAACATCACATCGCAACCTGCTCCAAGGACGCCAATCTGGAGATGGACCTCATGGTGAAAGTCGGCAAGGGGTACGTCCCGGCTGACCGCAACCGTGACGAGAAGGCACCGGTCGGGACCATCCCGATCGACGCGATCTTCTCCCCGGTTCACAAGGTGAACTTCACCGTTACCAACGCTCGCGTGGGTCAGATCACCGACTACGACAAGCTTACTATCGAAGTCTGGACCGACGGCAGCGTGAAACCGCAGGACGCGGTTGCTTACGCTTCCAAGATCCTCAAGGACCAGCTCTCCATCTTCATCAACTTCGATGAGGACGTGGAGCCCCAGGAGGAGGCGGAGCCGGAAGAGGAGCGCGAGCGCTTCAACGAGAACCTCTACCGCTCGGTCGACGAGCTCGAGCTCTCGGTTCGCTCCGCCAACTGTCTGAAGAACGCCGGTATCAAACTGATCGGCGAACTGGTCTCGAGGACCGAGGCAGAAATGCTGAAGACCCAGAACTTCGGCAGGAAATCGCTGAACGAAATCAAGGACATCCTGGTCGACATGGGTCTCACCCTCGGCATGAAACTGGAGAACTTCCCGGATCCCGAGATCATGAGGCGCCTGCGCGGCGAGCAGAAAGAAGAATAGTCCATACGACTTCATTTATAGATCGAAAGGAAGTGAAAAGATATGCGTCACAACAGCGCGGGTAGAAGATTAGGTAGGACCACAAGCCATAGGATCGCTATGTTCAGGAACATGGTGACCTCCTTTCTCCAGCATGAAAAGATCACCACGACCGATGCCAAGGCGAAAGAGCTCCGCTCCATCGCCGAGAAGATGATCACCCTGGGCAAGAAGGGCGACCTTCACGCCACCAGGCAGGCAGCGGCCTACATCCGCGACAAAAAAGTCGTGACCAAGCTTTTCACCGAGATCGCCCCGCGTTATGCTGAGCGTCAGGGTGGCTACACCAGGATCATCAAGCTCGGCATCCGTCCGGGCGACACCGCTCCGGTGTCCGTGATCGAACTGGTCGAGGCAGAGCTTACTCCGAAGAAAGCCGCCAAGCCGGCTGCCAAGGCTGCCAAGGCCAAGGCACCCAAGGCTGCTCCGGCAGTCGAGGCAGCTCCGGCTGCTGAAGAGGCCGCGGTTGTGGAAGAGGCACCGGTAGCGGAAGCTCCGGCAGCTGAGACCACCGAGGAAAAAACCGAGGCGTAATTGCCCACCGGTTGCAAAGAGTGAAGAAGGGACACGGGAAGCCGTGTCCCTTTTTTCGTTGCCCCACCCGGCACGGGCGGACCCTGCCCTGTGCCGCCGTCCTTTCGACCTGGCGTCCCCGCAAGTCCCCAGCCACGCCCGCCTTTCCCCTTTACATTAAAACCCCCTCTCTGATAAGATGCGCTGCTCATGAAAATCAAAAGACTCGAAATCCACGGATTCAAATCCTTTCAAGATAAGGCCGTTCTGGACTTCAACCAGCCCATCACCGGTGTGGTTGGTCCCAACGGTTGCGGCAAGTCCAACGTGGTCGACGCGATCCGCTGGGTCATGGGAGAACAGTCCGCCAAGAACCTGCGCGGCAAGTCGATGGAAGACATCATCTTCAACGGCACCGAGTTCAGGAAGCCTTTGGGCATGGCCGAAGTATCCCTGTTCTTCTCCACGGAGGACGGCCGCGTCCCCGCCAAATACCTCAACTTCTCCGAGATCCAGGTCACCCGCCGCCTCTACCGGGACGGCGAGAGCGACTACCTGTTGAACAAGACCCCCTGCCGTCTGCTCGACATTGCCGAGTTGTTCATGGACACCGGCATCGGCGCCAAGGCCTACTCGATCATCGAGCAGGGCAAGATCGGCATGATCCTGCACGCCAAGCCCGAGGAGCGCCGCTTCCTGATCGAGGAGGCAGCCGGGGTTACCAAGTTCAAGGCACGCAAGGTCGTCGCCATGAAGAAGATGGAGGCGACCCGCCAGAACCTCTTGCGCATCGGCGACATCATCTCGGAGATCAAGCGCCAGATGAACGGGCTGCAGCGCCAGGCCAAGAAGGCCGAGCGTTTCCGCGAGGTCCGGCAGGAGCTCAAGGAGATCGAACTCCTCTTCGCCGCCAAGGGGTACGCGGGAGTAGAGAAGGAACGCAACGGTCTGGAACGCGAGATCGCCGAGCTCGAGTCGAAGCTCGTGGACGTGACCGCCAGGCTCAACGACGCTGAGCTCTCCGTCGAGGAGAAACGGCTCGCCCTGTTGGAGACCGAGCGGCAGCTGACCGCCGCGCAGGAAGAGATCTTCCGCTGGAAGAGCGAACTGCAGGGTGGGGAAAACCGCCTCGAATTCCAGCGCAAGGAGCTGGTCAACCTGGAACGCCACGGCGCCCGTTTCGAGGAGGAACTCCAGGGGCTGCGCGACCAGCTCGCCAATTCGGAGAAAGAGATCGGTGCCTTGCAGGCGCAGCGAGTCTCGCTGCACGAGGACCTGGCCCGCGAGAGCGAGTCGCTCGAGTACCGCGAATCGCTCCTTGAGGAGATGGCCGCCGGCGAGGCCGGGGTAACCCGGGAGCTTGACGAGACACGGCGTGCCATGTTCGCCGCGCTCTCCGAGGGGGCGCAGGCAGCCAACCAGCACGCCGCGGCGCAAAAGCGTCTGGCCGGACTCGCCGACCGCCTCCAGGCCAGCCAGAGGGAGCGCGTCCTTCTCGGCGAGCGGCTTTTCGAGGCGAACAGCAAGGTCGATGCCCTGAAGCAGGAGCGCGAGCAGCTTGCCCGGGACAAGGCGCAGGCGGACGAAGAACTGACCATGGCAGGGAGCCGGGAAGCCGGGCTCAAGCAGGCGCAGGAGGCCGGTGACAAGCTGCTGCAGCAGCGCCGCGACCAGCTTTCCGCCGCGGCATCCCGCCTGAAGTCTCTTCAGGAGTTGGAGGCTCAGTTCGCCGGGTACGGCCAGGGCGTGCGCAACCTGCTCCTCGCCGAACCGTTCAAGAACGCATCGCTCACCATGATTGCGGATGCGCTCGAGGTGGAAGAGGAATTCGAGGTGGCCCTTGAGGCCGTCCTCGGCGACCGCTTGCAGTATCTCCTGTGCGAGTCATCCGCGACCGCGCTCGACGCCGTTGCGCATCTCAAGGGAAGTGCCGGCGGCCGCTGCAGCTTCGTGACCGCACCCCCGTGGCGCCAGCAGGTCAAGGAGACGCCGGCCGGGGCAGCCCCGCTTTGGGAGCGGGTCACCGTGCCGAAGCAGCACGCCCACCTGGTCGAGCCCCTTCTTAGCGGCGCCTACCTCGCCCGCGACCTAGACCACGCCCTCGAGCTCGCCGCATCGTTCCCGGCCTCGACCTTCGTGACCCTGGAGGGCGACCTCGCCCACGGCGGTGGCATCGTCAATGGCGGCTCTCCTGAGCCGGCACAGCAGGGGATCATTCACAAGAAGAGGGAGATCAAGGCGCTGGGTGCGGAAGTCGAGCGCCTGGAGGCCGAGGTTCAAGAGCTGGCCGTGGCGCGCGACCAGAGGAAAGGTGAGATCGCCGACGCCGAGGCGCACCGCGTCGAATTGCGCCAGACCCTGCATCGCCTCGATATCCGGATCGTCAACGCCGAGAAGGACCTGCAGACCGCGTTGTCCGAGTGCCGTCGCATCGAGGAAAACGGCGCGGTGCGCGAGGCGGAAGAAGAGCAGTTGGCCGAGGAGCAGTCACTGGTCTCCGGGGAGTTGGCCCAGGCCGATGCCAGGCGGGCCCAGGCCGAGGAGCGCAAGGCGGCCCTCGAGAAGACCGTCGAGGCCCTGCAGGGGCGCCTGGAGGGATCTCGCTTCGAGATGGAAGAGGCGCGCGAGATGGTGACCTCGATGAAGGTTCGCGTCGCCGCGCTCCGGGAGAAAGGTGAGTCGACCGAACGGGCGCTGCGCCGCGTCGAAGGGCTCTGCGCCGACCTCGCCAACCGTATCGCGTCCCGCACCAGGGAATTGGAAGGTTCCGGCGACGAGCGGACCCGCCTCTTGGCCGCGATAGCGGAAGGTGAAGAAGCGCTGCGCGCGGTGGTCAAGCAGCAGTTGGCAAGCGAACAGGCTCTGCTGCAGGTGAAGGACAGGTATGAGGCTGAGGCCGCCAAGGTTCAGGAGGAAGAGGCGCTGCTGAAAGGTATGCGCGCCGATGCCGTCGCGGTGAGGGAGCAGTTGAATGCGAAGAGCCTGCGTCTCACCGAGGTGAGCATGCGGCTTGCCCACCTGGAGGAAACCCTCAAGGAAAAGCACCGCATGGAGATCGCCGACGCGCTGCTCAACTACTCTAAGGTGGAGTGGGACGAGGTTGAAAGTACCAGGCGCCAGACGGAACTGCAGAAGATCATCAATGAAATGGGCGAAGTGAACCTGATGGCCATCGAGGAGTTCAAGGAGATGGAGGAGCGCTTCTCCTTCCTCTCCAGTCAGAAAGACGACCTCGAGGAGTCGATGAACGCTTTGCAGAAGGCGATCCAGCGCATCAACCGCACCACGAGAAAGCGCTTCCTTGAGACCTTCCAGATGGTGAACGAGAAGTTCCAGACCATCTTCCCGCGCCTGTTCTGCGGCGGTCACGCCGAACTGCGCCTGACCGACGAAGAGGATCTGCTCAACACCGGCCTGGAGATCGTGGTACAGCCCCCGGGTAAGAAACTGCAGAACGTGTCGCTTCTGTCGGGTGGCGAGAAGGCGCTTACCGCCGTTGCGCTCATCTTCTCCATCTTCCTGATCAAGCCTTCGCCGTTCTGTCTGCTGGACGAGGTCGACGCGCCGCTCGACGACGCCAACATCGGCCGGTTCAACGACATGGTGCGTGAGATGAGTGCCAACTCCCAGTTCATCATCATTACCCACAACCGTGCCACCATGGCCGTCGCCGACACACTGTACGGTGTCACCATGGAAGAGCCCGGTGTTTCTAAGCTAGTGTCGGTGCGCCTGAACCGTTAACCCGGTTGCCCCCGGTCCACGAGTCCACCGGGTCCACCACTGTTACAATTTTCACGGTAGGAGCTTGACGTGCCCTTCAAGAGACTGTTGACTACACTGGTTGAATCGGTGCCCGGTGGCAATGGCGCCATCCTGGCCGACTGGGAGGGGGAAGCCGTCGAGCAGTTTTCCCATGGCGACCCCTTTGAAATGAAGGTGACAGCTGCGCACTGGGGCATCGTGCTTACCCAGCTCAAGGGCGTGCACGAGAAGTTCACCACCGGAGCCGTGCAGGAAACGGTGATCAGCACCGACGAGCAGTATGTCATCGTGGGGGCCGTCGGCGACGACTATGCCTTGGTGATGACCATGGACCGCAAAGCCCTGCCGCTCTTGGCCCTGAAGAAGTTCCGGGACACCGCACAGCTTTTGCATAAGGAGATTTATTGATGGCCGAGGAAAACAAAGGATTTTTCAAAGGTCTTTTCAAAAAGCTCGGTATCGGTGGCGCCGAGGAACCTGCCGAGACTGCCGGCGAGCGCCCTGACGCAGAACAGGAGCGCCAGGAGGAACAGACCGCAGCCCCTCAGCAACCGCCCGTTGCCACGCCTCCGGTGCAGGCACAGCCGGCCCCGCCTGTCGCCACGCCTGTGCCCGAACCTCTCGCCCCGGCCCCGCGCCAAGTCTGGACCGAACCCACCACCCCGGCGCCTGCATCGGCACCCGAACCAGTTGAACAGGCCAAACCGAGCTTCTTCGATCGCCTCAAGCGCAGCCTAAGCAAGACCCACGAGACCATCATCGGCCGGGTCGACACGCTCTTGCTGGGCAAGAAGCAGATCGACACCGACACCCTTGAGGAGTTGGAAGAGATCCTGATCACCGCCGACCTCGGCGTAAAGACCACGGTCGACCTGATCCGCACCCTGGAACAGCGCCTAAAGCGCGATGAGTTGCAGGATGGCGCCGCGCTGAAGAGGGCCTTGAAGGAAGAGATCCAGCTGCGCCTCCTGGAGCATCATGCGCCGCTGATAGTCAGTGACAAGAAACCGTTCGTCATCATGGTGATCGGGGTGAACGGCGTCGGCAAGACCACCACCATCGGCAAACTCGCGGCGCGCTACGCCGGCGAAGGGAAAAAAGTACTCTTGGCCGCGGCAGACACCTTCCGGGCCGCCGCAGCTGAGCAGCTTGAGACCTGGGCGAAACGCGTGGGCGCCGACATCGTGCGCCACAAGGAAGGCGCCGACCCCTCCGCCGTTGTATTCGACGCCTGCAAGGCGGCCATCGCGCGCGGTACCGATGTCCTCATCATCGATACCGCCGGCCGCATGCACACCAAGGTCAACCTGATGGAGGAGATGAAGAAGATCCGCCGGGTGCTGACCCGCGAGATTGCGGACGGCCCGCACGAGACGCTGCTGGTGCTGGACGCCGCGACCGGGCAGAACGCGCTCTCCCAGGCGAAGCTGTTCAAGGAAGCCGCCGACGTCACCGGCGTTGTGCTGACCAAGCTCGACGGCAGCGCCAAAGGGGGCATCGTCGTAGCGGTCAGTCATGAATACGCACTGCCCGTCAGATTCATTGGCGTGGGGGAGTCCGTAGAGGATCTCCGGGCCTTCGATCCGGTCCAGTTCGTAGACGCGCTTTTCCAATGATAGCCTTGACTTTTGGGCACTTATCGCATATGATTTTGCCGCAAAAGGTGAAATAATGAGTGATGAGCTGTTTAATGAGCTAGAAGGGCGGCTAAATTCTCTAATTAATATCGTGGGCGAGTTGAAACTCGAGAACGATCAGCTGAGAAAAGAGAACTGCCGGCTTCATGAAGAACGGGCCGGTTTGAAGGCCCGCATAGATGCAATACTGAAAAAGTTGGAAGGGGTCTGACCGCTTGATCGCCACGCACAGCATCAGAGTCCTGGGGCGAGAGCTCCAGGTGAAGAGTGTTGCGACACCCGAGCACGTGGCGCAAGTCGAGGCCCTGGTCAACGAGAAGCTGGCGGAGGCGGAAGCCAAGGTCAGCGGCGGCGACACCCAACTAGTAGTGATCCTGGCGTTGATGAATTTGGCTGAAGCCTGTCTGGACGCCCGGAAGCAATTGGCAGAAGAGCAGCGGACCTGCAGCGAGCGGGTAGCGGGGCTCATTGAACGGCTGGACCGGCAACAGTTGTAGAGTTTCAGGTCTCTTGCGGGAGATTCAACATATAGCTGATTGGTTGTACGGTTGCAAAGCTTTGCCAGAACCTGCGTGGAGAGGTAGTTCCTCCGCGTTTGCTGATAGTAGCCTACAGACGTTAAGCAGCATGTCCAGGGGTTAATGGCTGCATTTACATAAAGTTCAAATTTGGCGCTTCATTTGAACGCGGCCCACTCTATCAAAACCTGTCAACGCAACACCCGTCGCACCCTCAGCACTCCCCCACCAGAGCACCTGTCTCTACGGTCGGCCTTGCCGTCCACCTTCTGAACCAACACGGAACTACAGCTTTATGCCCAAGCGTGCCCATAGAGCCGCGACCCTTGCCCGACGCCGTGAGCTGTCCAAGCCGCAGGTGGCGTCGCTGAGCCTGGCCCTGCAACAGCGCTTCCTTGCTCTGCCCGAATATCAGGCGGCCAGGACGCTGGTGCTGTATGCGCCGATCCACCACGAAGTGGATACCGCGGCGGTAGCTGCCGCGGCCCTGGCATCAGGCAAGCGCTTACTCTATCCGGCAGTTGTGGGTGATGATTTGAAGTTCTGCCAGGTGGCCGCTCTCACCGAGCTCGCCGCCGGCAGGTACGGCATCCCGGAGCCTCAGGGCGAAGGGTATGATCCGGCGGAGGCGGACCTCATCGTGGTACCGGGAGTGGCTTTTGACCTGTGCGGGCGCCGCATCGGTTATGGCAAGGGGTACTATGACCGGTCGCTGCACCGCCTGGAAGGAAGCGGGAAGCTGGTGGCGTTTTGCTACGACTTCCAACTGCTTCAAGAGATAGCCGGCGAGCCGCACGACGTGACGATGGATTTGATCGTCACCGAGAGTCGGGTGGTTCGCGTTAATAAACATATATGTGAGGGGGAGCAACGGTGAAAATCGACATAACTATTGCCATATTGCTGGTGCTTGTCGCGGCCGCCATCGGGTACGTGATAGGCAACGTCCTGCGCAAGAAACTCTCGGATTCCCTGGTGACCAACGCTGAGACGCTGGCTGCCAAGATGATCGAGGATGCCAAGCGTCAGGCAGAGGTCGTTGCCATGGAGGCAGCCGTCCAGGCAAAGGACGTGGTGTACCAGGCCAAGGAAGAGCTGGAAAGGCAATTTGAACAAGAAAGCCGCGAGAAGCGTCGCGACCTGCAGGCCCTGGAGAAGAGGCTGCAGCAGAAAGAAGAAAACCTCGACAAGAAGACCAACCTCTTTGACCAGCGTGACTCAGACTTCCTGAAGAGGGAGCAGGCGCTGGCCGTACGCGAGCAGTCCCTGGTGAATAAGGAACAGGGGCTTGCCCAGAAAGAAGAGAAGCTGGACGCCCTGGTGGGCGAGCAGAAGGCGAAGCTCGAGCAGATCGCCGGCATGACCGCCGCCGAGGCCAAGAAGTACCTGATGGATTCCATGGAAGACGAAGCGAAGCTCGACGTCGCCAAGCTGATCAAGGTGATGGAGGAAGAGGCCAGGGAAACCGCCGACAAGAAGGCCAAGGAAATCCTGGCTCTCGCCATGCAGCGTTACGCCGGCGAGTACGTTGCCGAGCGCAGCGTTTCCGTGGTGACCCTCCCCTCCGACGAGATGAAGGGCCGCATCATCGGCCGCGAAGGACGCAACATCAGGGCTCTCGAGGCAGCCACCGGCATCGACCTGATCATCGACGACACCCCCGAGGCGGTCATCCTTTCCGGCTTCAACCCGGTCCGGAGGGAAGTGGCCAAGCTGTCGCTGCAGAAACTCATCGCCGACGGCAGGATTCACCCGGGCCGCATCGAGGAAGTCGTAGCGAAATCCCAGGAGGAGATCGAGCAGGCCATGAAGGAGGCCGGTGAGCAGGCTGCCTTTGACTTGGGCGTGCACGGCATCCACCCGGAGATCCTGAAGCTCATCGGGCGCCTGAAGTACCGCACCTCCTACAGCCAGAACGTTTACCAGCACTCGCTGGAAGTTGCTTTCCTCTGCGGCATCATGGCCGCCGAGCTCGGCATCAATGTGAAGCAGGCCAAGAGGGCCGGCCTTCTGCACGACCTCGGCAAGGCCGTGGACCACGAGATCGAAGGTTCCCACGCCGTCATCGGCGCGGACATCGCCAAGAAATACGGCGAGTCTCCGAAGATCGTCCATGCCATCATGGCGCACCACGAGGACGAGAAACCGGCGACGGTCCTTGCCGTCCTGGTGCAGGCCGCCGACGCGCTCTCCGGCGCTCGTCCGGGTGCCCGCCGCGAGATGATGGAAACCTACGTGAAGCGTCTGGACGACCTGGAAAGAATCGCCACCTCCTTCGACGGCGTCCTCACTTCCTTCGCCATCCAGGCTGGCCGCGAGATCCGCGTCATGGTATCCAGCGAGCAGGTGACCGATGATCGCGCGCTGGTTCTGGCCAAGGATATCGCCAAGAAGATCGAAACCGAGATGACCTACCCTGGCCAGATCAAGGTCAACGTGATCAGGGAAACCAGGGCAACCGAATATGCCCGTTAAGCTTCTCTTCATAGGGGACGTGATTGGCAAGCCGGGGCGCGAGGCGCTCTCTCGCGAGCTGCATAGGATCGTCGACCGGCACATGGTCGACCTGGTGATAGCCAATGGCGAGAACGCGGCCGGCGGCTTTGGCCTCACCGAAGAGACCGCCCAGGATCTCTTCAAGTGCGGTGTCCAGATGATCACCTCCGGAAACCACATCTGGGACAAGAAGGACGCCCTCGAGTACATAAAGCGCGAGGATCGCATCGTGCGCCCCGCCAACTACCCCGAGGGCACCCCCGGTAAGGGGACCACCATCGTCAAGACCCCCGGTGGGGTCAAGGTTGGCATCCTAAACCTGGAAGGGCGGGTGTTCATGAACAATCTGGACTGCCCGTTCCGTTGCGCCGATCGCGAGATCGCGAAACTGAAAGAAGAGACCCCGATTGTTTTCGTCGACTTCCATGCCGAGGCCACCAGCGAGAAGGTCTCGCTTGGGTGGTACCTGGACGGAAGGGTCGCCGCGGTAATCGGTACCCATACCCACGTGCAGACCGCCGACGAGCGCATTCTCACCGCCGGTACCGCCTACATGACCGATGCCGGCATGACCGGATCCTTCGATTCCGTCATCGGGGTGAAGAAGGAAGAGGCCATCCTCAAGTTCGTCACTCAGCGCCCATCGAAGTTCGAAGTCGCCAAGAAGGACATCCGGATTAACGCGGTCGTTGTCGAAGTGGATGAGAAAACTGGTTTGGCCCTGAACATCGAAAGAATTAATATCGCCTGCGGATAGCCCCGCAGCTGTGCTCCCCTCCGATGTTGCCGTACGTCCCCTCGCCCAACGGGAGAGGGACTGGGTGAGGGGGGTGGAATAATACTGGAGGGAATGTGATGACCGTTGCAGAGCAGATGGAGATTATCAAGAGGGGCGCCGTAGAAATCCTGGTGGAGAAAGAGCTGGTAGAGAAGCTCGATAAATCCGCCAAGACCGGCGTTCCGCTCAAGATCAAGGCCGGTTTCGATCCGACCGCGCCCGACCTGCATCTGGGGCACACCGTGCTGCTGCACAAGATGCGTCAATTCCAGAAGCTCGGCCACGAGGTGTATTTTCTGATCGGCGACTTCACCGGCATGATCGGTGACCCTACCGGCAAATCCGAGACCCGCAAGGTTCTTACCCGCGAAGACGTCCTGAAGAACGCGGAAACCTACAAGGAGCAGGTCTTCAAGGTTCTTGATCCCAAGCTCACCAAGGTGGTGTTCAACTCCGAGTGGCTCGGGAACATGACCGCATCGGACATGATAGGGCTCGCCTCCAAGTACACCGTTGCCCGGATGCTCGAGCGTGAAGACTTCAGCAACCGCTTCTCCAACCAACTCCCGATCAGCATCCACGAGTTCATGTACCCGCTGGTCCAGGGCTACGACTCGGTGGCACTCAAGGCGGATGTCGAGTTGGGCGGCACCGACCAGAAATTCAACCTCCTTGTGGGGCGTGAGCTGCAGAGGGAGTGGGGGCAGGCGCCGCAGTGTGTCATTACCGTGCCGCTTCTCGAAGGTCTGGACGGCGTCAACAAGATGAGCAAGTCCCTTGGCAACTACATCGGCATCAATGAGCCGGCCGATGAGATCTACGGCAAGGTGATGTCCATCTCCGATGAACTGATGATTCGTTACTACGAGCTGTTGAGTGACCTCACCATGGTCGAGTTCGAGCAGTTGAAGGCCGATCTTAAGAGCGGGGCGGTACACCCGATGGAGGCCAAGAAGCAGTTGGCGCGCGAGATGGTCACCCGTTATCATGGGGCCGAGGCGGCAACTCAGGCCGACGAAAACTTTGTCAAACGTTTCAAGAACAACGAGACCCCCGACGAGATGCCCGAGTTCGCGATCAAGGCAGAGGGGGAGAAGGTTCTGTTGTGCAAGGTTCTGGCAGAGGCGCAGCTGGTAAAGTCCAACAGCGAAGGGCGGCGTTCCATCCAGGGCGGTGGGGTCAAAGTCAACGGCGAGAAGGTCTCCGATGAGAATCTGGAGATAGCCTGCAGCGGCGAGTACATCATTCAGGTCGGCAAGCGTCGCTTTGCCAAAGTATCTTTTGCCTAAAGTTTCAAAAGTCGACACCGATAAAGAGGGGGCGATGCGAAAGCATCGCCCTTTGTTTTTGTTTAGGACGTTGCCAGTCTACTCAGTCCACGGGTGTTTACAGCGTCCACCCCAAAGCCAGTCCTTCAGCCATTACAGCCGCTTCCCTCTGGTTAACAAAAACAAACAACAAACCCGTTGACGCAGTCAAAGGCATTTGTTATAACCACCCTCCGCTGACGAACGAACGCTTTTGTTTGGCAGCGGCCAACAAAAAAGCGTTGACAGCCGAAACGGCCTTTGCTATAAAGTTAAGCTTCGCAGTAACGACGATCTTTGCAACCGAATAGTTGAGCCGGCAGGAAGAAGGGCCACAGGAGCACCTCGCGGTGCGCTGGCCGCCTTTCTGGCACAACCTTCGGGTTATGCCACTGCAAAATGCCTCGAAAGTTTTTTGAAAGAAAATCTTGACAGGCGGCAGCGGTTCAGGTAGGGTGCTGAGTCTGTCGCAACACGGCGGCTTGGTCTTTGAAAACTAAATAGTAGACGAAACAGCATTTGCGAGTTTCAAAATGTAACAAGTCAGTTGTTTCAAACTAGAATCGGAT
>NZ_JAHLME010000014.1 GCF_018919395.1 Geomonas azotofigens | reverse complement strand
GGCCTCCTTGAGGATCGAGACGATCTGTGTCTCAGTGAAGCGTGACTTCTTCATGTGAAACCTCCTGGCGTTAAATAATGCCAGAAAGCTCTACTTTTCAAGTGTCTATTTCCAGGGGAAGCTTACGCACCCATCTTACGGTGAAATTCACCCTGCTTTTGCATCAATAAGGGCCTTTCGATTAGAACGCTAGGGGCCTTCGAATTAATGAGTGGTTCGCGCAATTTTAAATACGACCTTGTTTAAATTAACTATGGGCTTGTTTAAATTAACCACGACCTTCGTTTTGGTAACTATGCTCCTACTTAATCTGAAGAGGGGGGTGAAAATTTGAAATGCGAGGTGGGAATGCAAAAAGCGCGGGCGTGCGGAAACTGACGAGACTCGGCTTGGAATGTGGGCGGCGGTTACAAATTCAAATCCCCCCTGTCCCCCCTTCGCAAAAGGGGGGAACTTGACTTCTACTGAAGCGCTTCGTGGCAAATTTACTGCTGATCGCAGAGTCCCCTTCTGCTCCACAGAAATACAGGAAGAAAAAAAGGCGCCAGGTCTGCCCGGACCTGGCGCTAAAGGAGCTACATCTGCTCTGGTGCTGCGTGCTGCAAAGAGGACCGGTTCCTTTGGGACCGGTCCCCTCCCTTTGTTTACTGCCCGAGGCTCGCCTTCAGATCCGCATCCACGGTCCCGATCTGGCCGATGTTGAAGTTGTCGACCAGGAACTGCAAGACGTTGGGCGACAGGTAGGCGGGAAGCGCCGGACCGAGCTTGATGTTCTTGACGCCCAGGTACAAAAGCGACAGCAGGATGACGTGCGCCTTCTGCTCGTACCAGGAGAGGATGAAGGAAAGCGGCAGGTCATTGAGGCCGCAGTTGAACGCGCCGGCGAGCGCCGAGGCGATCTGCACCGCGGAATAGGCGTCGTTGCACTGGCCGACGTCCAGAAGACGCGGGATGCCGCCGATGTCGCCAAACTCCAACTTGTTGAAACGGTACTTGCCGCAGGCCAGGGTCAGGATGACGCAGTCCTTGGGCACCTTCTCGGCAAACTCGGTGTAGTAGTTACGCCCACTCTTCGCGCCGTCGCAGCCGCCGATCAGGAAGAAGTGCTTCACCGCCCCCGCCTTGACCGCATCGATCACCTTGTCGGCCACACCCAATACGGCGTTGTGTCCGAAGCCGGTCAGGATCTCCTGGCCCGGCGCGTCGGGGAGGTCCGGGCACTCAAGGGCCTTGTTGATCACCTCGTCGAACTTCCAGCCGGTCAAGTGCTTGGCACCGGGCCACCCTACCTCGCCCCAGGTGAAGAGGCGGTCCTTGTAGCTGTCCGCCGGGCGCTGGATGCAGTTGGTGTTGAAGATGATGGCGCCGGGGAAGTTCGGGAACTCCTTGGCCTGGTCCTGCCACGCGCCCCCGAAGTTGCCGTAGAGATGCGAGTACTTCTTGAGGCCGGGGTAGCCGTGGGCCGGGAGCATCTCGCCGTGGGTGTAGATGTCGATACCCTTCCCCTCGGTCTGCTTCAAGAGTTCCTCGAGCATGCGCAGGTCGTGGCCGGAAACGAGAATGCCTTTGTTCTTCCGGGTGCCGAGCTGGACCTTGGTCGGGACCGGGTGCCCGTAGTGCTCCACGTGCCCGGTGTTCAGCATCTCCATCACCTTGATGTTCAGCTTGCCGCACTCCATGGCGATGCCCACGAAGTCCATGAGCCCCTTTGTGGTGTCGGTGGTGGCGGCGAGCGCCTTGTGGAAGAAGGCGAACACCTCTTCGTCGGTCTTGCCCAGGATGATGGCGTGTTCCGCGTAGGCGGCCATCCCCTTCAGACCGTAGATGATGATCTCGATGGCGGAGAGGATGTCGGGGTCGCTGTGCTGGCTCTTCACGCCGTGCGCCTGCCCCTGGGCCACCAGCCCCTCCAGGTTGTCGGCGATCACCCACGCGGCCGGGCCGTCGGTGATGGCGGGAGCCGCCGCGCCGTTCTTCGCGCGATAGGCGGTCTCGTACATCGCCTTCACCTGCTCCTTCAGGTCGTAGCACTTCCTCAGCTTGCCGGCCAGTTGCACCGGATCGAAATCAACGTTGGTGACGGTGGTGAAAAGCCCCTCGATGAGGAACATGTCGGCGACCGTGTTACGCTCGTTCAGTTCCCTTGCCTTGTCAGCGTAAATGGCCAGGCCTTTCAGACCGTACATCATCAGGTCCAAAAGCGCCGCGACCTCGGGATTCTTGCCACACACACCCACGACCTCGCAACCGGTCCCCTTGGCGGCCTGCTCACATTGGCGGCAAAACATCGACATACGATCCCCCTTTTCTATTGAACTCACTAGGAAATTTCGAAAACTGTTTTACTATATCTGGAAAGATTTCCATTTCAACAGTGGGCAGGCTAAAAATCGAATTAAATCAAACTAATAGGAAGCACTGAGACAGAAAAGTCATTGTCAATGTCAGAGGAGAACCGGAAATGGGCAAGGATACTAAGACACTATGCAAGTGGGACAAGGACGAGATAAAGGACAACCTGAAGGAACTCAAGAAGATCGTCGCGGAGCCGCGCTACGTCTGCAAGAAATGCGGACGCGCGGCGAAGAAGGAGGATCACCTGTGCAAGCCGGAATCTCTGGACAAGTAGGAGCTAGGAGGGGTGCGTGGGTTCGCCCGGCACCTCGCTGAGCCATTTCATCATCATGCCGCTCACCGGGTTGCGCCTGCGGAACTCGTTGCGCACGTAGTCCATGAGCTTGTTCAACAGGTCTTCGAACTGCCCCCATTCTTTTTTCAGGTCGTCCACGGCGAGCGGGTTCTGCGGCTCCCTCTGCACCCGGCGCAGCAGTTCCTCCAGGCGCTCCTGTCCCGTCTTCTGCTGGGTCAGCATATCCTTCACCGTCCTGGTGAATTCCTCGGAGAAGAAGAGCCCCTGTTTCTGGAATGTCTCTGAGAAGTGTTCCCCGGTCCCCCTGATGGTCCTTAGCTGTTTCTCCGCCTGGGCGCGCTCACCTTCCCCGAGCGACGCCATGAACTCCCGCCCCAGCCGCAACTGGTCGATCAGGGTGGCGTAGAGCCGCGCCAGCGCATCGGACTTGTTCTCCTGCTGGACGATCTGCTCGCAAAGCCCCTCCCGGAACAGCTTCACGGCCCTCTCCGTCTCGTTTCTCATGCGCACCCTGAATTCCTGGCAACTCTGCTGGGTGACCTGCCGGATGAAAAAGTTGACCGCCCAATAGGTGGCGCCGAGCCAGATAACGAGCAGGGTCGCCCCCGCCGCAAAGTAGTAGATCGCTTCACTCATATGACTCCTCCGGGCCCAAGCACCCACGGTGTAGGGGTGCAGGCACGATCAACAAGGATGGAGACACGCCTCTGTCAAAGCGAGGCGTCCTGATACTGTGCATATCGGCATCTGTGGCGGTTTCTGCAGGCAAAAGAGGGGGATGGACTGGACAAGAAGCAAATTCCCCCTGTCCCCCCTTCGCAAAGGGGGGGACGCTGGTTCACGTACAGCGGTTGTAGTCATCATTTTCCACGGTCAAAGGGGGGGACGCTGGTTCGCGTGCAGCGGTTGTAGTCATCATTCTCCACGGTCAAGGGGGGGACGCTGGCTCAGGTGCGGCGCTTCGTGGGCTACATAGTGGACAGATATGGAATGACCGCGACTCCCTGAGAACCAAAATGAAGTCGTATACAGGGTGATCGCTTGCTAAACGGCGATTACAACTTAAACTAACACTTTGTTATTGCAGCATCATTGGACCTTACTCTGGCAAGACGTTCTACCCTCCAGATAAAATCGCGGCAGTTCCGATATTTAAGACATAAACTCGCGGCGACTAAGCGACGGGTGTCGGCTCAACATCCCGGACGTTCAGATATTGTCCGCACTGATCCATTCATCTCCAGGAGGACGGCATGAACCAACAGGAAGGGTACGCTGACGACATCGTCAAGGGGTTTGTGATCTGGAGCATGGTATGGGGACTGGTGGCCGTGCTGGTCGGCGTCTTCATCTCATTCCAGATCGCCTTCCCGCAGCTCAACTTCCCCCCCTACCTCACCTACGGCCGCCTGCGCCCGATCCACACCAACGCCGGCATCTTCGGTTGGGGCATCGGCAGCTTCATGGCCTTCTTCATCTACATAACCCAGCGCCTGACGCGAACGAGCCTCTGGAGCCCCGGCCTCGCCAAGGCCCAGCTCTGGCTCTTCAACATCGTGATCGCGCTGGCCGCGGTGACGCTGGCGATGGGGATGAACCGCTCCAAGGAGTACGCCGAGCTGGAATGGCCGGTGGCGAGCCTGGTGGTGGTGCTCTGGGTCATCTTCGCGGTGAACATCGTGATGACCATCGTGAAACGGCGCGAGGAGCAGATGTACATCTCGCTCTGGTACATCCTTGCCACGCTGGTCGGGGTCGCCGTGCTCTACCTGGTCAACAACGCCGCCATCCCGGTCTCGCTCACCAAGTCCTACTCCGCCTACGCGGGCGCCAACGACGCCAACGTGCAGTGGTGGTACGGGCACAACGCGGTGGCCATGGTGCTCACCACGCCGCCTCTGGCCATTTTCTACTACTTCCTCCCCAAGGCGACCGGGGTCCCCATCTACAGCCACCGCATGAGCGTGGTCGCCTTCTGGAGCCTCATCTTCATGTACCTCTGGACCGGCGCGCATCACCTCTTGTGGGCGCCGGTGCCGGACTGGGTGCAGACGCTCGCCATGGGCTTCTCGGTGATGCTGATCGCCCCCTCCTGGGCCGCGGTCTTCAACGGCTACTTCTCCATGAACGGCCAGTGGCACCAGATGCGCGAGAACTACCTGGTCAAGTTCCTGATCTTCGGCATCACCTTCTACGGGATGCAGACGCTGCAGGGGCCGTCCCAGTCGATCCGCACCTTCTCCGCCTTCATCCATTTCACCGACTGGGTGCCGGGGCACGTGCACATGGGGACCCTGGGGTGGGTGTCGCTGGTGCTCTTCGCCGCCATCTACTACACGATCCCCAGGCTCTACCACACCGAGATCTACAGCATCCCCCTGGCGAACGTGCACTTCTGGCTGGTCCTCACCGGTCAGCTCATCTTCTCCATCACCATGTGGATCGCCGGGGTGCAGCAGGCGGCCATGCTGAACGCCACCAACCCGGACGGGAGCCTCCACTACAGCTTCATCGAGACCATGGTGGAGCTTTACCCGTACTGGCACATGCGGGCGCTGGGCGGGGTGATCTACCTGGCCGGGCTCCTCGTCTTCCTCTACAACATCTACCAGACCATCAACGGCGGCAAGACCCAGGCCGCGGCGCAAAGAGCCTAGGGAGGAGACGCCATGATAGAGAAGAAACCGATCATATTCCTGCTCCTGGCAACCGCCACCATCCTGGTTGGCACCATCATCACCATGGTGCTCCCCTTTAGGTGGATCAACGACCCGAAGCTCGCCATCGCCTCGGTGAAGCCCTACACCCCGCTGCAGCTCGAAGGGAGAGATATCTACATCCGCGAAGGGTGCAACAACTGCCACACCCAGACGGTGCGCCCGCTCCTCTCCGACACCGAGCGCTACGGCGAGTACTCCAAAAGCGGCGAGTTCGTCTACGACCAGCCCTTCCTGTGGGGCTCCCGCCGAAACGGACCGGACCTCGCCCGCATCGGCGGGAAGTACCCGGACGCCTGGCACGTGAAGCACATGAAGGACCCGCGTTCCATGGTGCCGCGCTCCAATATGCCCGCCTACGACTTCTTGAACCGGCCGCTCGACACGAGCCTCTCCGAGCGAAAGATGAAGGCGCTCAAGTTCCCCTACACCCAGGCGGACCTCGACGCGCTCAAGGGTAAGAGCGAGATGGACGCCATCATCGCCTACATGCAGAAGGTGGGCAACGACATCCCCTGGAGAAAGACCGGGACGGCCGCTGTCCTTGGCGAGCTGAAGAACCCGTTCCAGGACAACATGAGCGTGCTCCCCGAGGGGCAGAAGCTCTACGCCGAACACTGCGCGCAATGCCACGGCATCGAGCTCGCGGGCGAGGTGGGGCCGGACTTGCGCGACCTGGACCAGCCCGATGCGAAGGTGTTCGCCACCGTCTTCAGCGGCATCGCGGCGGGCGGCATGCCGGCCTTCGGCGACACGCTTGGCAAGGAGCGGACCTGGAAGGTGGTCACCTACCTTAAGTCCGTGCACAAACACTGACATGGACAGCGCCAGCATCTACTACCTGGGGGTCACCCTCATCCTCTTCCTGGTCTTCGCCGCCATCGTGGCGCGCACCTACAGCCGCAAGCACCGGGAAAAGGGGGAGGAGCCCAAGTTCCGCATGATGGACGACGACAAACCGACCGACGAGAACAAAGGAGGACGCGATGTCCGACGAAAATAAGGAGTACGACGGCATCAGGTATCGCCCCGAGAAGAACTCCCCGCTGGTGTTCAGGATCCTGTTCTTCGGCCTGCTGACCTGGGGGGTCATCTTCATGGCCTACTACCTGTTCAGCGGCTGGAGCTCCTACGGCGAGTTCGCCGAGATCAAGAAGGCCAAGGAGGCGCGCCTGGCCGTGCAGCAGGAGAAGGCCAGCGCCGGCCAGGCGGTACCCGCCCATGAGGAGATCAGGACCACCAACCTCGCCGCGGAGGGTAAGAAGGAGTTCGCCGCCCGCTGCGCTTCCTGCCACGGCGCCGATGGCAAGGGGGGAATCGGCCCGGACCTGACCGCGAAGCAGTACAAGTACGGCAAGACCGCACCGGAGGTGACCGCCAGCATCAGTGACGGGCGCCCGGGCGGCATGCCGGGCTTCAAGAACGAACTCTCCGGGGACAAGATCCAGGGGCTGGTACAGTACGTCCTGTCGCTTTGAGGGAGGTACCACTGAAAACCGGCCGCATCGCCCCCTGGCGCCGCGGCGTGCAGTGGTTGGCCACCCTGCTCGTCCTGGGGCTCCCGTTCATCCGTCCCGGCGGGGAGTCGCTGTTGCGCCTGGACGCGGGGACGAGGACGCTCCTTTTCTTCGGCGCCAAGCTGCGCATCGAGGAGTTCCACCTCTTCCTCATCGTGGTGCTGATCCTGGTCTTCGCCTTTTTGTTCGTGACCATGCTCTTCGGCAGGGTCTGGTGCGGCTGGCTCTGTCCGCAGACCACGCTGGGGGACCTCGCCGACTGGATCGAGCGCCGTACCAGGAACCTGCCCGCGCCGCTGCGCGCCGCGCTCAGGCAGTCGTGTTTCCTAACCCTCTCGGCCCTGGTGGGCGCCAACCTGGTCTGGTACTTCATCGCGCCGCCGGAGTTCTTCGTGAGGCTCACGGCCGGGAACCTCGGTGCGGTGGCAGGGATCTCGCTGGCCGTGACGGCGCTGGTGGTCTACCTCGACCTCGCCTTCGTGCGGCGCCGGTTCTGCAAGAGCGTTTGCCCCTACGGGCGCATCCAGCTGATGACCATGGAGCGCGGCACGCTCACCCTGGAGTTCGACCCGGAGCTCAAGGGGGTCTGCCTAAGATGCGGCGCCTGCGTGAAGGCCTGCCCCACGGGGATCGACATCCGCGAAGGACTGCAGATCGAGTGCATCAACTGCGGCCGCTGCCTGGACGCCTGCCGCGACGTCTTCGCCAAGCGCGGGCGCGGGGGGCTGATCCATTACACCTTCGGACCGGTGGGCGCCGACGGGTCGCGGCCGGTGAACCGCAAGGCGCTCCTCCTGGGGGGCGTGCTCCTGCTGTTGGTGGGGCTCTTGGTGTTCGGGGTGACCACGCGCCAGGAGGCGACGCTCAAGGTGCAGCGCGCCGCAAGCGGCGAGGTGAAGCGGCTGCCGGACGGCTCATTGGTGAACTTCTACTCCGCCTTCCTGGAGAACCGCGGCAGCGCGTCCCGGACTTTTTCCCTGGAGGCGGCGCCCTTGCCGGGGTACCGGGTTGAGTTGGTCGGTCCGGTGCGTGGTCTCGAGCTGGCTGGCAACGCCAACCGAAAGATCGGGTTCGCACTGAAGGTCAGCCCGGCGCCGGCACCGGGAACGCAGGTAGAGCTGAAGCTCGTCTCCAACGGGAAGGTGGTGGCGGCAAGCCCGCTTCCGGTCGCCGTGCAGTAGCGCCATCACCCCTGCCCCTCGCCCCCCGGGAGAGGGTGGCCGGAGGCCGGGTGAGAGGATTTTTCAGTGAAGGAACAAACCATGAAAAAAAGAATTACCTTATCGTCGTGCCGCTGGCAGCTGGCCATCCTGCTCCTGTTGGCGGTCTTTCTCCTCGGGATGGGCACCAGCATGTTCCTGTCGTTCGAACGGGGGAGCCGGGTCACCGACGCGGACTACTATCAAAACGGGCTCAACTACGCCAAGACCAAAAGCGGCGCCTACAACCCGGGGCTTGAGTGGGGCATGACCGCCTCGCTCTCCGGCAGCGACCTGCAGGTCCGGGTGCACGACGACAAGGGGGGCGCCGTCGCCGGCGGCAGGCTCTTGTTCGAGACGAGAAACGGCAACGAAAAGGAGGTGCTGACGCTGGCGGAAACCGCGCCGGGTGTCTTCGTCGCCCCCTGGCCCAACTCGGGACAGGGCGAGCTGCGCGGCGAACTTCTCTTCACCAAGGGGGAGGCGGTCGCCTCCCAGAAAGTGGTGTTCTTCAATTGAGAGGCGTGCTGGCACCCTGTTTTCATTGCGGCGGCGAAATCCCGCCGGGCATGCTGGTCGAGGAGCGCACGCCGGACTCGGTGCTCTCCTTTTGCTGCCACGGCTGCCACGGCGCCTACCTGCTGATCAGCGGGTCGGGGCTGGCCGACTACTACCGCCGGCGCGACTGGCAGGAAACCGGGCTCGTCCCCCAGGCCTTCAAGGGGGAATACCGGGACGGCTACCTGTCCCGCTTCGTCTACCCGGGGGCCGAGGGGAGCGTCATCGACATCATCATCGACGGCATCCGCTGCGCCTCCTGCGTCTGGCTCAACGAAAAGATCATCGGCGCCATCCCGGGCGTCCTCGACGCGCGGGTCAACTACGCCACCGGCCGGGCCCGGGTCCGCTTCGACCCGGAAAGGATCACCCCCGCTGCCATTTTCAACCGCATCGACCAGGTCGGCTACGTGCCGCGCCCCTACACCGAGGACGCCGCGCGCGAGGCGGGACAGCGGGTGCAGAAGGACCTCCTGGTCCGCTTCGGCACCGCCTTCTTCCTCACCATGCAGCTCATGGCCTACGCCTTCGCCCTCTACGCCGGCTACTTCCAGGGGATGGAGCCGCAGATGAAGGCGTACCTGCAGCTCTTCTCGCTTCTGGTCACCACCCCCGTAGTCTTCTACTGCGGCTGGCCCTTTCTCGCCGGGGCCTGGCGCGGTGTCTTGAACGGCGCTCCCAACATGGAGCTTTTGATCGCCATCGGCACCCTCTCCTCCTACGGCTACAGCGTCTACGCGACCTTTACCGGCGGCGAGGTCTACTACGAGACCGCCGCGATGATCGTCACGCTGATCCTCGCCGGGAGGCTCCTGGAAAACGGCGCCAAGAGGCGGGCCTCAAGCGGTATCGGCAGGCTTTTGGAACTCTGTTCGGGGCAGGCCCGGCGCTTCGTGGGGGAACAGCTGGAGACGGTGGAGCCCTCCGAACTGACCCCCGGGGACCTGATCCTGGTGGCGCCGGGGGAACGCTTTCCGGTGGACGGGACGGTGCTGGAAGGGATGAGCGACGTCGACGAATCGGCGGCCACCGGCGAGCCGCTGCCGCAGGTGAAAAAGGCGGGAGACCAGGTCATCGCCGGGAGTTCCAACCTCTCCGGCGCGCTGCGGGTGCGCTGCCTCAGAAAGACCGGGGAGAGTTTCATCGCCCGGGTGGCGCAACTGGTCGAGGAGGCCCAGAGCCGGCGCGCCCCGATCCAGGCCGTCGCCGACCGGGTCAGCGCCTACTTCGTCCCCGCCGTGCTCACCCTCTCCGTGGCGACCTTCTGCTGGCATTACAGCCTCGGCCGATCGCTCGGGGCGAGCCTCATGGTGGCGCTCGCCGTGCTGGTGATCGCCTGCCCCTGCGCGCTGGGGCTCGCCACCCCGACCGCGATCCTGGCCGGCACCGGCGCCGCCGCGGGGCAGGGCGTTATCTTCAAGGGGGGCGACGTGCTGGAGCGGTTGAGCCGCGTCAGCATCGCGGTCTTCGACAAGACCGGCACCCTCACCCGTGGCGCCCCCATGCTGGTGGACATCACCGCCGCGGAGGGGATGACGCCGCGCCAGGTGCTGGCGTTGGCCGCCGCGGTGGAGTCAGGTTCCCTGCATCCAATCGCCAAGGCGGTGCGCGACTACGCCGCCCGGCACGACATCGAGTACCCCACCGGCTACGAGTTGGTGACGCTCGCCGGCGCGGGGGTCACCGGCCGGGTGGCGACCGAGACGGTGGCCCTGGGGAGCGTTTCCTTCCTGGAACGCCTGGGAGTCTCGGGGATTCCGGCCGAGCTGGAATCGCCGGAGGGGGGGATGCTGGTCGGCGTGGCCCGGAAGGGGCGCTACCTCGGCACCCTGACCTTCAAGGACCGCATGCGCGACGACGCGCCCGGCGTGGTCTCCTATTTCCGGCGCAAGGGGCTGGACACCCTGCTTCTAAGCGGAGACCGCCAGGAATGCACCGACAAGGTGGCCAAGGGCGCCGGGGTGGCCAGGGGCATGGGGTCGCTCTCGCCGGCGGACAAGACCAGGGAGATAGAGAAGCTGCAGGCCGGTGGAGCCATCGTGCTCATGGTCGGCGACGGCATCAACGACGCCCCGGCCCTGTCCGCCGCCGACGTCGGCTGCGCCGTGTCCGGAGGGACCGACATCGCCCTGGAAACCTCGGACCTGGTCCTCGCCAAGCCCGACCTGGAGCGCCTGTCGCTCGCGCACCGGATGGCGCGGCGCACCATGGCCGTGGTGCGCCAGAACCTCGTCTGGGCCTTTCTCTACAACCTGATCGGCATCCCGCTCGCCATGACCGGGCGCCTGACCCCGATCTACGCCGCGGCCGCCATGGCGCTCAGTTCCGTCTGCGTGGTCGGCAACTCGTTGAGGCTCATGAGGACTCCGGATGAATAGCTCCCTTTTCGCACTGATCGGTCTATCCTTCTTCCTGGGCTGCGGCTGCTGGCTCTTCTTCCTGTGGGGGGTGCAAAAGGGTGAATTCAGCGACCTGGAGCGCCCCAAGCACCGGATGCTGGACGACGACGAGCCACCGCCCCCCCCCGCGCGCCGATGCTGTCCCCACCCCGCCCGTCCCCGCTGCCGAGGGACACGAACTCACCCGGTCGCAGCGCCACAACGAGCCTCCGCAGGCGGCGGCAAGGGCACTACCGCACCGATAACACCTAAGGGGACTGGCACCTTCGGAGTCAGTCGCCCCTCCTCCCCTACTACCGGAGACCGTTATGCTACAGATCTGGTTGGCGTTCGTGGCCGGCCTGGCCGGCAGCTTCCACTGCATCGGGATGTGCGGCGGCATCGTGGCCGCCATCTCCCTGAAGGACAAGGAGGGGGCGCTGGCGGCGAGGCTCAAGTCCCAGCTCTTCTACAACACCGGGCGCATCGTCACCTACACGCTCCTGGGCGCGCTGGCCGGGCTGATCGGCTCGTCGCTCAACCTGATGGCCATGAAGACGGTCTTTCGCTGGTTCATGGTAGGGGCGAACGTCATGGTGATCATGGTGGGGCTCTCCTCGGCGCTGGGGCTGAGCGTCCTCAACCTCTCCACCCTGGAAGGGACCGGCGCGCGCTTTCTCACCACCCCGGTGCGCCGCGCCCTCGCCGCCCCCTCCCCCCTCGCCTCCTTGCCGCTGGGGCTGGTGCTGGGGCTACTCCCCTGCGGGCTGGTCTACGCGCCCCTGCTGGTGGCGGCGGGGACCGGGAGCCCCGTCACCGGCGCGGCCACCATGGCCGCCATGGGGCTGGGCACCGTTCCCGTCATGCTCGGCTTCGGGACCGCGTCGAGCGCGGTCTCCGGCGCGCTGAGAAACGCGATGCTGCGCGCCGCCGGCGTCGCCATCGCGCTCATGGGTGTGGCGGGCTTGTGGAAGGTCTTGGGCAAGAGCTGCTGTCATTGATCTTTCCCCCTTCCCCGGAGCTATAATAAGAAAATCAGGGGAGGCCGTATCATGAAAAATCAGGGAAGCCCGCCGCTGCGGATACACAAGCTGGAACCGAACGTGAAGCAGGGCCTGACCGTGGTGATCACCGGTCACGGCAAGGGGAAGACCACCTCGGCTCTCGGTATGGCGCTGCGCGCCTGCGGGCACGGCATGAAGGTCTGCATCATCCAGTTCATGAAGGGAGACCTGTACGCGGGGGAATGGGACGGGGTGAAACTATTGGGGGGACTGGTGGAGCTGCATACCACCGGCAAGGGGTTCTGCGGCATCCTCGGCAACCCCTACCCGAAGAGCGAGCACCGGGCCAACGCGCAGGACGCGGTGCGTCTCTCCCTGGAGAAGATCGATTCCGGCGCCTTCGACATGGTGATCCTTGACGAGATCAACAACGCGCTGCAGCTGCAGCTGGTCGACCTGGAACAGGTGCTGGAGATCCTGGCGCACAAGCCGCCGCTCATGCATCTCGTGCTCACCGGCCGCGACGCGCACCCCATGGTGGTGGAGCTCGCCGACACCGTGAGCGAGGTCGTGGAAGTGAAGCACGCCTACCGCAAGGAAATCGAGCCGCAGCCTGGGGTGGACTACTGATCGAAGAGGGTGACCCGGTTCCTCCCCTCCGCCTTGGAGCGATAGAGGGCCTCGTCGGCGGCGACGATGAACCATTCCTGGTCGTACTCCCGCGTCACCTGCACTCCCGCCACGCCGAGGCTCATGGTGACCATGCCGAACTCGGAGTGGGCGTGGGGCAGGGCCTGGGCCAGGAGTTCCAGCCTGAGCCGCTCGGCCAGATGCCCCGCCAGCTCTCCGCTGGTGTCAGGCAGGATGACGGCGAACTCCTCGCCGCCGTAGCGCGCCACCACCTCCCCGGCGCGCTTGAAACTCTTCCTGAGCAGCTCCCCCACCAGTTGCAGGCACCTGTCCCCGGCGAAGTGGCCGTAGAGGTCGTTGAATTTCTTGAAGTGGTCGATGTCGCACATGATGAGTGCCAGGTTGCGCCCGTTGCGCGCGGCGCGCTGGATCTCCGAGCGCAGCGCCTCGTCGAAGTGGCGCCGGTTGGACACCCCGGTCAGCCCGTCCTCGCGCACCAGCACCTCGAGCTCGCGGTTCTTGCGCGCCAGTTCCGTGCTCAGCTGCTCCAGCAGGTCCCCCCGGCGCTTGAGCTCCAGGTGGTTGCGCACCCGCGCCAGCACTATGGCGGGGGTGATCGGCTTGGTGAGGTAGTCGATCGCCCCCAGCTCCAGCCCCCTGGTCTCGTCCTCGTCGTTGCCCATCGCCGTCACGAAGACCACCGGTATGTGTGCCGTCACCTGGTCCCGTTTCAGGACCCGGCACACCTCGTAGCCGTCCATGTCCGGCATCATGATGTCCAAAAGCACCAGGTCGGGGATGTGCTCCCGCACCATGCGGATGCCGTCCGCGCCGCTCTTGGCGAAGAGGACGTCGAACTCCCCCTTGAGGATCTTGTACAGGATCTCGATGTTGGCGGTCGTGTCGTCCACGATCAGGATCCTGCTTCTTGCAGCTTCTTCCGGCCCCTCGACGCTCATGTCCTTAGCTCCAGGTGTTCCATGATTTCCCGCAATATCGCCCCGGCATCCCCAAAATCAAGCGCCTGCAGCGTGACGTCCAACCGCTCCGGCAACTCCCCGGCCAGCAGCGGGCGCATCTCCTCCCACACCGCCAAGGCGCCCATGTTCTGGCTCGCCAGCAGGCGGGTCAGGGTGCGCGCCAGGGCCGCCACCTGGTCGGGATCCTCGCCCTCGATCCGCACCGGCCCGGCGCCCGCCTCCCGCACCGCGTCGCCCGGCTCCCCGTCCAACTCCCTGATCGAACCAAGCACCTCCTCGAGCTTCTGCGCGAAACGCTCGAGGGTGTCGTGCACCTGGCTCGCGTCGTTCCCCTGCAGGGCCAGCTCGAGCGAGGCGGCCGCGCTCCCGAGCCAGATGGCGCCCAGGTTCCCCGCGCTCCCCTTCACCGTGTGGATCACGCGCCGGGCCTCCTTCAGGTCGCCCGCGGCGGCGGCCGCCGCGACCCTGCGCACCACGTCCTCGTTCTCCCTGCGGAAGGAGACCAGCAGCCTCTTCAGAAAGGCGCCGTCCTGGATCCTGGTCTTGGCCCGTCCCAGGTCCAGCCCGGGCAAATGGTCGGGAAGCCCGTCCTCTCCGCTCCCCTCTCCGCTCCCCTCGCCGCGCCGCTCCGGCGGCTCCGCTTCGAGCGGCACGGCACCGACCCAGCGCCTCAGGGTGGCGAACAGACCCGGCACGTTGATCGGCTTGTCCACCTGGTCGTTCATGCCCGCCTCGCGGCAGAGCAGTCGCTCGCCGGGGAGCGCGCTGGCGGTCATGGCGATGATGGGAAGCCGCTCCAACGCGGGATCGAGCCGCATGCGCCGGGTCGCCTCCAGTCCGTCCATCACCGGCATGTGCACGTCCATGAGCACGGCGTGGTAGGCCGCTTCCGGGGCGTGCACCATGGCGAGGGCCTCGGCGCCGTTGCGCGCCAGATCGACCGTCACCCCCCCCTGCTCCAGGATGACCCGGGCCACCTCCTGGTTGATTGGGTTATCCTCCACCAGGAGGACGCGCATCCCCGCCACTTCCTGGGGCGGCTCTCCCCCGGCGGCCGGCTCGGGCGGCGCCCCCTGCACCGGCTCCCGCAGGCCGAAGCGGGCCACGAAGCTGAAGGTGCTGCCGTGCCCGGGCTCGCTCTCCACCCACATCTGCCCCTCCATGAGCTGCACCAGCTCCCGGCAGATGGCGAGCCCCAGGCCGGTACCGCCGTAGCGGCGCGTGGTGGAGGTGTCGGCCTGGGTGAAGGGGGTGAAGAGCGCCTCCCGCTGCCTGGCCTCCATGCCGATGCCGGTGTCCGTGACCGAGAAGCGCAGCGTCGCGGAGTCCTGTTCCAGCGCCACGAGCGCCACCCCCACCTCCACCTTCCCACTCTCGGTGAACTTGATGGCGTTGCCGGTGAGGTTCAAGAGCACCTGCCCCAGCCGGAGCGGGTCCCCTACCAGGAGCTCCGGGATACCGTCGCCGCCGCCGGCCACGGTGAATTCGATCTTCTTGTCCCTAAGGATCGCCCCCACCACGTCGCGCAGGTCCGAGAGCACCTGCTCCAGCCGGAACGGGATGCGCTCGAGTTCCATCTTCCCGGCCTCGATCTTGGAGAAGTCGAGGATGTCGTTGATGACCCGCAGCAGCACCCCAGAGGCACTCTGCGCCTTGTCCAGGTAATCCCTCTGCTGCTCGGAGAGCTCCGTCTGCCGCAACAGGTACAGCATGCCGAGCGCCGCGTTCATGGGGGTGCGGATCTCGTGGCTCATGTTGGCGAGAAATTCGCTCTTGGCGCGGGTTGCCGCCTCGGCCGCCTCGGTGGCGCGGCGCAGCTCCTCCTCCGCCCGCTTTCTCTCCGTGATGTCGAAGAAGGTCACTACCCCCCCCACCAGCTCCCCGTCCCGCAGCTGGGGATAGGACCAGTACTCGACGGCGAAGCTGGTGCCGTCGGCGCGCCAGAAGACCTGGTCGTCGCTGTGCACCCCCTGCTCCCCGCGCAGCACCTGGTAGAGCGGGCATTGCTGCACCGGGTTCGGAGAGCCGTCGGCGGTGGTGTGGTGGATGAGCAGGTGCATGTTCTGGCCAAGCAGGGCGTCGGTCCCGGAGTAGCCGAGCAAGGTGGCGCAGGCGCGGTTGGCGAAGGTGCAGTTGCCCAAGAGATCCATGCCGAAGATCGCCTCCGCGGTCGACTCCAGCAGGAGCCGGATCCGCTCGTCGCTTCTGATCAGGGCTTCCTCGGCCCGCTTTCTCTCGGTGATATCCTCCTTCACCGCCACGAAGTTGCTGATCTCGCCGCTTTCGCCGGTAACCGAGGAAATCGAGGCGCTCTCCCAGTAGAGGTCGCCGTTTTTGCGCCGGTTGCGCATCTCGCCGCGCCATTTTTGGCCGGAGAGGACCGTCTGCCACATCTCGGCGTAGAACTCGGGAGGGTGCCATCCCGACTTCATGATCCTGGGATTCTGCCCCAGCACCTCCTCGGCGCTGTAACCGGTCACCTTGGTGAAATGGGGATTGACGTACTCGATGCGGCCGCCTCGGTCGGTGACCATCACCGTCACCGGCGCCTGGTCGATCGCCAGGCGCAGCTTGCGCGCGGATTCCTTCTGCCGACGCAACTCGATGATCATCCGGTTGAAGGCGTCGGCCAGGGTGCCGATCTCGTCGCCGGTGTGGATCACCACCGGCTCCAGTTCCTGCTCCTGATCGCTGATCCCCTCCACGTGGCGGATGAAGGTCAAAAGCGGCGCCGTGAGCCGCCTCATGAACAGCAGGCAGACCAGAAGGCTCGCGACCAGGGCAGCGACCAAGCCGGCTGCCAAGAGCACCTTGGCCTCCCGCACCGGCGCGTAGGCCTCGGTGAGGGGGAAGGTGGAGGCGAGGATCCACCCCGTGCTCGTCAGGCGCTTGAAGGCCGACACCGCCGGTAACCCCTGCGAGGTGACCGTTTCGCCGGCCCCCTCGTAGCCGGCCACGGCCCGGTCCAGCAGGGGGTTCACCCCGGGGGGAGGAGTGTGCTTCAGGATGCGCTCCTGGTCCGGGTGGGTGATGACGATGCGCCGCGTGTTGAAGAGGTACAAGTAGCCGTTTTTGCCTACCCGGGTGTGGGCGATCTTGCCCAGGTAGTTGTCCTTGTACAGGTCGATCATGCCGCCGATCATCCCCAGCAGCTCCCCCTTGCGGTCCAGCACCGGGACGATGAAGGCAACGGTGGGGTGGCCGTGCTGCAGGGTAGTGATGAAAGGCTCCGAGATGATGGGCTTTTTGAGGCGCGCGGCGTCGCGGTAGTAGTCGCGAAAGGAATAGTCGCGGCCGATGAGCCGCTCTTCCAGCGGATTCACCGCCAGGAGCTTCCCCTTGGCGTCGAAGATGAAGATGTCGCTGTCGAAAAGGGCCAGGGCCTCGGGACGCTGTTCCAGGAAGCGCTGGGCCAGCTGTTGGCTCGTGAAGAGACGGGGGGGGATACTCTTGGCGAGGGCCTCGAGCTGGAGCTGGGTCATGCGCATCTTGCTGTCGATTTCTCCAGCCATGGAGCTGACCATGGAGAACTGCTGCTCCGACACGGTCTCCTGGTACTGCTTCTCCAGGAACCATGCCGCGCACAGCGTCATGAAGGAGAGCACCAGCGCCACCAGCAGGGAGACCATGAGGCTCATCTTGGTTGTCAGGCTGAGTTTCTTCATCGTCAGAGAGCGCTCCTCACCGGCACGCGGACCAGATACAGCGGCTGGAGCCTGCGGGCCATGCGCCGTCTCAGTCGCTTTTTTTCTCTTCGGTACCGTGGGGGAGATCTTTAATTAGTAGTATCAGGAATATCGAAGGTAAAGTGGCGGAAAGGCTTGAGGATGCCGGAACGTTTCGGGGAACTTGCCGGCGATTGGCGCCCTGCTATACTGGCACATTGTCCTTTTAATAAAAGGAGACCAACCTTGCCAGAAAAGCGACCCAACGACGGCTATCACCGCCTGATGAAGCGGGTGAACCTGTTCCCGCAGGGGGCGCCCGACTCGGATCTCCTGCTCAGGATCTTCTCCCTCCTGTGCAGTGAGCAGGAGGCGGCGCTCATGAGCCTGTTGCCGCTGCGCCCGTTTTCCGCGGCCAAGGCGGCCCGGGTCTGGAACCTCCCCATCGAGGATGCGCGCGCCCTGCTGGAGAAACTCGCCTCGCGCTCGCTGCTGCTCGACATCGAGCGCGACGGCAGGATGGTCTACGTCGTCCCTCCTCCCATGGCGGGCTTCTTCGAGTTCTCGTTGATGCGGCTGCGCCCGGACCTCGACCAGAAGGAGCTCTCCCGCCTCTTTTTCCACTACATCAACGTCGAGGACGCCTTCATCCGCGACCTCTTCGCCGGCGGCGAGACGTCCCTTGGGCGGGTGCTGGTGAACGAGGAGGCCATTGCCGACGAGAAGGCCTGCCAGGTGCTCGACTACGAGCGGGCCAGCGAGGTGATCAAAAGTGCCAGCCACATCGCGGTGGGGCTTTGCTACTGCCGCCAGAAGATGGCGCACGTGGAGCGCGCCTGCGATGCGCCGCTGGACATCTGCCTGACCCTGAACCTTGCGGCGCAATCGCTGTTGCGGCGCGGCGTGGCGCGCCGGGTGGAGAGCGCCGAGGGGCTCGACCTCTTGCAACAGGCGCGCGACCTGAACCTGGTGCAGTGTGCCGACAACGTGCAGCAGCGGGTCAACTTCATCTGCAACTGCTGCCGCTGCTGCTGCGAGGGGCTCATCGCCGCTCGCAGGCTGGCCATCCCCAACGCCATGTACAGCACCAACTTCGTGCAGACGACGGCCACCCACCGCTGCGCCGGCTGCGGCAAATGTGCCGCCGTCTGCCCCGTGGGCGCGATCACCATGGAAGCCGAAGAGGCAGTCCCCCCCCTCCCTGACCCTCCCCCTCCGGGCACGTCCAAGGCGCGGGCGGCCACCGACTTCTGCCTGGGATGCGGGGTCTGCGTGCGCAACTGCCCCGCCGGCGCCATCCGGCTCACCAGCCGCGCCCGGCGGGTGCTGACCCCGGTGAACACCGCGCACCGCCTGGTGCTGATGGCGATCGAGCGCGGCAAGCTGCAAAACCTCATCTTCGACAACCAGGCCTACCTGAGCCACCGCACCATGGCGGCCATCCTGGGGGCGATCCTCAAGCTGCCGCCGGTCAAGAGGCTCATGGCAGCCGAACAGCTGAAATCCCGGTATCTCGGGCGCCTGATGGAGCACGTCGAGGTGGACGATTTCTCGCGGTACGACTAAAGAAGCGGCGGCAGGGAAGGAGAATAGACCAACGGAGGTGGCACATGCCAACGGTAAAGTACGGCAGCACGGTGCAGGTGCATTACACGGCGCTGCGCAAAAACGGGGAGGTCGTCGAATCGACGGCCGGGGGAGACCCGCTGCGGATCACGGTAGGTGCGGGGAAGGTGATGCGGGGCCTGGAGGAGGCGCTCGAGGGGATGTCGGCGGGAGAATCCAAGCGGGTAACCGTGCCGCCGGACAAGGCCTACGGACGCCGCGACCCATCCGCCGTATCCCGTTTCTCCCGCGACTCGGTTGCCCCCATCGGCGGCAGCGCGATGCAGATGCAGCGCGAGGTGGTGAACCAGGGGACCGCGGACGAATTCAGCATCGTCACCACGGACAAGGGGATCAACCTGGACCGCAACCCGCACCTGGCCGGAGAAGATATCGTCTTCCAAATCGACGTGGTGGAAATAGAGAACACCTGAGGGGCGATGCGTCTTCCTCTTGGCTCTTGCCAAAAAGAAGGCGCTACTGTACGGTATCCCTGTACAACTCATCAGGGAGGGAGCACATGTTGAAGACCACCTACACCAATGCCCGGGCCAACCTGGCCGGGCTTTGCGATGAAGTGACCAAGAACCGCGAGATCGTCATCATCGATCGCCGCAGCGGTGAGAGCGTCGCCATGATCGCGGCGGACGAGCTGGCCAGCCTGGTCGAGACCGCGCACCTGATGCGCTCGCCGAAAAACGCGCAACGGCTGCTGACCGCGCTTGAGCGCGCCCTGAAGCGGGAGGGCGAGCCGGAAACGGCCGACGCGCTCCGCGCGGAGCTGGGTCTTGGCGGCTAAGCTGCGCGAGGCGGTGTTCCACCCGGAGTTTCGCGAAGACCTGCGCCACTGGGTGGAGGTGGACCGCAAGACCGCGCTGCGGGCGCTGTCACTGGTGGAGGCGGTATTGCGGGAGCCCTTCCGGGGCATCGGCAAGCCCGAGCCCCTCAAGTACCTCTCTCCGGGCGTCTGGTCCCGGCGTCTCACCCAGGAGCACCGGCTGGTGTACCTGGTCAGCGACGACCGGGTCGATTTCCTCCAGGCCCGCTACCACTACTGATCCCCTACCACATCCTCAGCAGTTTCAGCCCCTCCCGGAACAAGAGCAGCGCGAAGAAGGTCAACAGCGCGCCCAAAAGGCGCATGATCCAGAGGTAAACCCGGCTCCCCATGAAGGCCCGCGACCTTCCCACCGCGACGGCGAGGACGATCTTGGCGCCGACGAGGCTGAGGTAGAAGCTCCCGATGAAGGCGACGAAGGCGGCGGGACCGACCTTGAGCGAGCGGGTCAAAAGCGGCGCGCCCACGGTGATCCAGAACAGGTAGGGGTGCGGACTGAGGAAGTTGGTCAGCACCCCCTTCCTGAGCGACTTGGGCGGCTCCTTGGGGAGGTCCAGGTGCACCGGCCGGGCCGTCAGGGAGTGGTAGCCGGTGTAGAGGACGAAGAGGCCGCCGGCCAGCGACAGGGCGCCGAGAATGCCGTGATAACCGGAGAGGTTCATCAACAGCAAGAGCGTCGCGGCGATGATGGGGAAATCGGTGATGATGGGGGAGAGCGCGACACGGACGCCGGAGCGGGTGCCGTGGGTGAGCGTCTCGGAGATGACCAGCATCAAAAGCGGCCCCGGCGAGAACCCCGCCGAGCAGCCAAGAACAAGACCTGCGGTAAGAAAATCGATCATATTTCCATTAATGACTGAGTTTGGCGCTGGCAAGCCGGTTCAGGCTCACCCCCGCTTCGGCGGCCTGAATCGCCAGTTGACGGTGCACCTCGGGAGGGACGCGCACCACGAATTTCCCGCTGAAGTTCCTGGCCGCGATAGGTTCGGGAATAGCCTCTCCGGCGCCGGTCATATCGACGATGACCTCGCCGACCAGTTCGCGAATGCCTTTCAATGCCGCTTCAGGACTCTTGGCTAACCAGCTCAGGCTGGGGAACTCGGCACACAACCCCACGAACTCGCCGTCGTCCTCCGACCACGTAATCCTGTAAGTGTATTTATCGGTCAGTTGTGCCACGTTCCACCTCCAGACGCTCGATCGCCTTCAGCACCTGTTTCACTTGGTACACCTTGGCATACCCGTTGGAGTTCTGTATGTTCACTCGCGGGTCACCGACCCAAGGTGTTTTGGCAGACATGGTGGCTCCCCCCTCTCCTGCGGGGTGCACCGAAGTAGTGCTCACAGACTCTGCACAGTTCTGCGAAACGCACGGCTCCGGGTGAGCTTCGAAGTATTTCAATGAGATCCTCTACACTCGCCATAGGTATAGTACCAATATTGACACTATAACGTCAAGTTGCGCAGCAGGTTACTCCTTCTCCTTGGGCATCTGCGGCTGCTCGGCGGCGGTTTCCATGCCTTGAGCGACTTCTTTCACGATCCCCATCCGTGCGTAGATGGGACGGACCATCTGCCTGATGCGGGGGAGGTTCTTTGCAAAGACGAACGCTCCTGCAAGGCAGCAGCAGGCGCCGATGACCAGGGTTATCCGTGGTCCGACCACCTTGGTCATGGCGCCGGCTCCCAGGCTGCCGAAGGGGGCCATCCCCATAAAGGCCACGGTGAAAAAGCTCATCACCCTCCCCCGCTTGTCCTCCTCCAGGATGGTCTGCAGGATGGTGTTGCAGGAGGCGACCAGGGTCATGGCGCCGAAGCCCGCCACGACCAGCGCGGCGAGGGAGAGCGCCATGCTGCTCGAGATGGCGAAGACGGCGACCCCCACGGAGAAGAGACAGGTGGAGAATACAATCACCTTGCCCAGCCCCAGGACGCTGCCGCGGGAGGCGAGGTAGATGGTTCCCACCAGGGCGCCGCATCCGGCGGCGGTCATCAGGAAGCCGAAGGTGTGGGCGCCGCCATGCAGGATGTCCTTTGCGAAAACCGGGACCAGCACGGTGTACGGCATTCCGGTGAGACTCATCAGGGCGACCAGCAGCAGGATGCTTCGGATGGGCCCGAAGCCGAAGGCATAGAGAAAGCCTTCCTTAAGCTCGTGGTAGATGTGGCGCCGGGGCTTTTGGTTGCCCGCTCTCGGCTCGATGCGCATGGCGGCCAGGGCCAGGAGGACGGCCAGGTAGCTGGCGCTGTTCAGCAGGAAGCATATCCCCTCGCCTACGGTTGCGACCAGCAGGCCGGCGACGGTCGGGCCGACCAGGCGGGCGGCATTGACCATGGAGGAGTTGAGCGCGATGGCGTTGCCGAGATCCTCGCGCTCGGTCACCATCTCGACCACGAAGGACTGGCGCACCGGGATATCGAAGGCGTTCACCACTCCGAGCACCAGGCTGAGCACCACGATGTGCCAGACCTGGATCACCCCGAGCATCACCGCCGCGGCCAGGAGCGCCGCCTGGACCATGGCCAGCGCCTGGGTCAGCATGAGCAGGCGGCGCCGGTTGCAGCGATCCGCGAAGACACCCGCCACCGGCGCGAAGATGAAGGTGGGGACCTGGCTGGTGAAGCCGACCACCCCCAGGAGCATCGCCGAGTCGGTCAGCCGGTAGACGAGCCAACTCATGGCGACCTGCTGCATCCAGGTGCCGACCAGGGAGACGCTCTGCCCGGCCACGAAGAGGCGGTAGTTACGCGAGCGCAGCGCCCTGAGCAGCACCTTGGCGCGGGCTATGCCGGCGAGGGGGCTCATGGCGTTTAGAGGGGGGTGCCTTCCTGGGGCGGCGACTCTCCCGGCACATCCCGGGTGGGAGTCTCCTCCTCGGCCCCGTCGTCCTCCAGGGTGCAGACGATGGCGGCGACCGTTTCACCGAAGCTGCCGGGGACGATGTCGCTCCACTGCTCGTCGTTGCCGTAGGAACTGACCGGGCTCCCCTTGGCGTCGTAGTAGTGCACCGAGGAAATGTTCATGGTCGCCTCATTGCAGTTGATATTCCACTTTTCCTTGCTGTAGTAGCTTCCCTTGAGCGGCCCGGTGAGCGCCTTGCGCCCGGCATCCGTGTAGAGAAAGGCGACCCACGCCGAGCGGATGTTGCTGTCGGCATCGACTATCTGCGCGGAGCCCTTGACGCCGTAGACACACATGCTGTCGCTGCAGTCGAGCTTCAAGAGCGAGGCGTCGGCGTCCCACTTCTCCTGCAGCGTTTGCGAGCTTGGCGCCTCCTTGGCCGTCTTTTTCTTCTCCCCCGCGAACGAGGTCGAGGCGACGAGAACCAGCGCCAGGATCAATAACCTTTTCATACTCCCTCCTAAGCTTAATTCAGCCCTGCTCCTTTTACCACGTCCTCCCTGTCCTGCAATAGCTCACCACACTCTCGACATGGATGGCCGTGGTATTGAGAAAGGTGATGTCGAAGTCGCCGTCTTTCAGTATCAGCGGCAGTTCGGTACAGCCGAGGATGATCGCCTCCACCTGCTCGTCGCGCACCAAACGTGCGATGATGTCGATCAACCCTTTTCTCGTGTCGTCCTTGATGATGCCCAGCTCGATCTCGGTCATCAGCTTCTCGTGGATGTAGTGCTGGTCACTGGCAGAGGGGACCACCACTGAGATCCCGGCCGCCGCGAAGGGAGGCGCGAAGAAATTCTCCTCCATGGTGAACCTGGTCCCCAAAAGCCCGACCTTCTTCACCCCCAGTTCCTTCGCCTTGTCGCAGGTGGCCGTGACGATGCTGATCAGCGGGATGGGGGACTTGGCCTGGACCTCGTCGAAGACGACGTGCGGAGTATTGGCGGTGATGATGGCGAAGTCGGCACCCGCCTTGTGCAGCGCCCTCACCTTCTGCACCAGGAGGTACACGAGGTGGTTCCACTCGCGCTTGGCGGCGAGGTCCATCACCTCCTGCAGGCTCACGCTGTAGATCACCATCTCCGGTGCGGCAAGGCTCCCCGGCACGCGGAACGCCTCGATGATGCGCTGGTAGTAGTCGACGGTGGACTCGGGGCCGAGCCCGCCGATCATGCCGATGGTCTTCATCACTTCCTCCTCTCGACCTCAACGTTCCTTAGTCACTTACCTCACGCCGGCGCGGCGCAGATCCTGCGCGCCAGGTCGGTCATCCTGCGGTGCGATTTGTCGGTGCGCACCGCCATGGCCAGCGCCTTGGGCTCGCCGATCACCACGACGAGCTTCTTGCCCCGGGTCACGGCGGTGTAGATCAGGTTGCGCTCCAGCATGGTGTAGTGCTGCATGGACAGCGGGATCACCACCGCCGTGTACTCGGAACCCTGGCTCTTGTGGATGCTGGTGGCGTAGGCGAGGCTCACCTCGTCCAGTTCGCCGAACTGATATTCTACCAGCCGGTCGTCGAAGTCGACGCTGAGCGTCCCCTCTTCCTGGCGCACCGCCACGATCCGGCCGATATCGCCGTTGAAGACTTCCTTCTCGTAGTTGTTCACCGTCTGGATCACCTTGTCCCCCGGCGCAAAGCCGGTGCCGAAGCGGGTTATCCGCGGTTCCGCCTTGCCGTTTAGCACCCCCTGCAGCTCGGCGTTGAGCGAGGCGGTGCCCAGTCCCCCCCGGTTCATGGGGGTGAGCACCTGGATGTCGCGCACCGGGTCGAAGCCGAAGCGCTTCGGGATGCGCTCCGTGATCACCTGGAGCAGCTTGCCGTGGATATCCTCGGCGGTGGCGGCGGGGATGAAGTAGAAGTCGGCCAGCTCCTTCCCCTCGTCCTGCAGCGGCAGTTCTCCGCGGTTGATGCGGTGCGCGTTGACGATGATCCTGGAGCCGGCGGCCTGGCGGAAGATTTCGGTCAGGCGCACGGTGGCGACGGCGCCGGAATCGATGATGTCGGCGAGGACGCAGCCGGGGCCCACCGAGGGGAGCTGGTCCACGTCACCCACGATGATGAGCCCGGCGTGGTCCGGTACGGCGGGAAGGAGCTTGTGCATCAGCACCAAGTCGACCATGGAGGCCTCGTCCATGACCAGGAGGTCGGTGGGAAGCGGGTTGTCGCGGTCGCGCTTGAAGCCGAAGCTCTGCGGGTCGAATTCCAGCAGGCGGTGGATGGTCTTGGCCTCGATCCCGGTCGATTCGGTGAGGCGCTTGGCCGCCCTGCCGGTGGGGGCGCACAGGGTCACCTTGAGCTGCTGCGACCGGATGATGGCGAGGATGCTGTTCACCAGCGTGGTCTTGCCGACGCCGGGGCCGCCGGTCACCACGACCACCTTGCTCTTTAAGGCGAGCCGGATGGCGTCGCGCTGGGAATCGGACAGGGTGATGCTGTTGTGGCTCTCGGCCCAGGGGATGGCTTCTTCGGCGACGACACCGCTCCAGGGGGGCGCTCCGATGGCGAGGCGCGCGAGGCTGGCGGCGACGCCCACCTCGGCCCGGTGCAGCGGCGCGAGGAACAGGCAGGGGCGCCCGGCGATGGGCTCGGCGACCAGGTTCTGCTCGGCGATCTCCGCGTCGATGGCGCTTTCGATGACGGCAGGGGGGATGTCCAAAAGGGAGGCGGCGCTCTGCACCAGGTCGACCCGGGCCGCCGCGCAGTGGCCGCTCCCGGAGAGCTCCTGCAGCACGTGCCTGACACCGGCCTGGGCGCGGATCAGGGAGTCGCGGGCGATGCCCAAGTTGGCGGCCAGGGCGTCGGCGGTCTTGAAGCCGATCCCCTGGATGTCGAGGGCGAGCCGGTACGGGTTCTCGGTGACCTTGAAGATCGCCTCGTTGCCGTAGCACTTGTAGATGCGCACCGCGCGCGCGGTCCCCAGGCCGTGACTCTGCAAAAAGACCATGATCTCGCGGATCGCCTTCTGCTCCACCCAGGCGCTCGCCACCGATTCCATGCGCTTGCGGCCGATGCCGGGGAGCTCCAGGAGCCGCTCCGGGCGGTTCTCGATGACGTCGAAGACTTCCTCGCGAAAGGCCTGCACCAGCACCTTGGCGAAGTGGTGGCCGATGCCGTGCACCATGCCGGAGCCGAGGTACTTCTCGATCCCCTCCAGCGTGGTCGGAGGGACCACCTTCAGATGCTCCGCCTTGAACTGCATGCCGTGGGTGCGGTCGTTGTGCCAGGAACCGGTGCACTCGAGGAACTCCCCCGGCGTCACCGTGGCGGCGCTGCCGGTCACCGTCACCAGCTCGCGGTGCCCGGCAACCTTCACCCGCAGCACGCAAAAGCCCGTCTCCTCGCTATGGAAGGTAACCCTCTCCAGCGAGCCGGCGATCCTTTCAACCGGGTGCTCTGAGGCTGATCTTTCTTTCATCGGGGCTCCCGGTGGTGCGTTGGGGAATTGGGAACAGGGATGGCAGGCCGGAACGCTACCAGGGCTTCGGCCGGTGTCGTCGGGGTTATCGGGACTGCAGCCCGGAGGAGAAGGGGACCTCGAAGACGCGGCCGCCGCGCGACAGCTTCACCTTGGTTTCCTTGATCTCGAGCACGCGGGCGCCGCCGACTTCGGCTCCCTCACCGACCAGCATCCCGTTCAGGACCGCCCGCCTCATGCGCCGCTCGTCCTGGTAGGCGATACCGGAGATGGTGATGTCCTGGGCGCCGCCTGCGGAGGCGGCAGGCTCCTGGGCTGCGATCTGCGGCGCGTCGGACGGCGCGGGCTGGGGCGCGGCGGCACGGGAGGCTTTGCGTGAGGGCTGCGCAACCGGCTGAACTGCGGCCGGAGCATGAGTTGTGACGACCGGTGCGGCGGGTGCAACCGGGATCGCTGGAGCCGGGGGCGGCGCGACGGGGGCGGCCGCCACTGGGGGCGCAACGGTGGTCGGGGCTGCGGACGGCGTGACCGGCGCCGCGGCGACGGGGGGTTGTACTGCGGGGACAGCGGCGGCGGGGGGCTGCGCTGCCAACTGCGGGGCCGGCCCCTTCAGCAGGAAACCAGCGCCGACGCCGGCCAACAGAAGCACGCCCCCCGCGATCACGGCGACCGGGTAGCGGCGCGGTTCGTTGGGCTGGGCGGCCAGGCGGTAGCGCAGCACTTCGGGGCGCAGGTCCTGACCGGCACCGCGCCTGCTCCTGCGCTCCTGCTCCATCTTTCTCAAGGCATCGAGTATCAGGCTCATGTCACATCCGTCCCGTCTGTTTGCTGTCCGCGCCCTGCACCCGCGCGAGCCCCGGTGGAAAATAGCCGCCGGCCCGGCGATACAGGAGCATCAGGGTCTGCGCTCCCACCTTCCCGTCAGCCGTCAACTGCTCCCGGCGCTGGAATTCGGCGAGCGCCCCCTTGGTGGCCTCGTTCAGTTTGCCGTCCACCGGGCCGTCGTAGCACCCCACCTGCTTCAGAAGCCCCTGCAGGGACTTGGTAGCGGCGGCCTTCTCCGCGCCCTTGGTGCGCGAGGCGATGCCGTGGAAATCCTTCCAGAGGATGGTGGTCCCGCCGGTCCAAACCTGCGCCAGTTCGGCACGGGAGAGCTTCGAGCGCCCGGAAACCTGCGGGACGACCTCGACGTCGTTCTTGTCCACCCCTACCAGGGCCACCAACCGCTCCGTGCCCCCCGGCAGTGCGATGTGGAGCAGCGCGGGGGCGTCCAACCGTCCCAGGAGGTCCAGGTTGGCGGTAAACCTGGCGGCGATCAGGCCACGCTGCCTGACCAGGGTGCGCAGGTTGGCGGGTTGTCCCGGCACCGGCTCCACCCGCTGTACCCGCCACGCATCCAGCACCGCGTTCACCGCGGCGAAGAGGTTTTCCTGTTCGGGTTGGGCCGCGATCGCCTGGCGCGCAGCATCGGCTGTCAGTGGCGGCGCAGCCTGGACTGCCTGCTTCGACGGCTGCGTCTCTCTCCCCTCTTTCGCCCCTGTCGTCTCCTTCTTCTCCCCGGGCAGGAGATGGAACGACACCACCGAGAATCCGGCGATGATGACGACGCAGAGCACCAGAGCCGCCGACAGCGCCCGGACCTGCAGTGCCCGCTTCCGGCGCGGCGATTCCTTGCGCAGGTCGGCAATGGCGAGCGACGCCATGGCCGGGGTGACCTCCTTGCAGTCGCGGGTGTAGGCGAGGAGCAAGGCGCGGTCGCAGACCCCGTTGATGAGACGTGGCAGTCCGCCGGAGAATTTGAAGATGCGCTTGGCGGCGCCGGGGGAGAACGTCAGCGGCTCCCTCCCTTCGGCGGCGAACCGGATCCGGTGCCGGATATAGGCGCAGGTGTCCTCGAAGCACATCGGCTTCAGGTGGTAGCGCACCGTGATGCGCTGGTCGAGCTGCCGCAACTCGTCCCGGGCCAGCAGCGCGTTCAACTCCGGCTGCCCGACCAGCACGATCTGGATCAGCTTGTCGCTCTCGGTCTCCAGGTTGGAGATGAGCCGCACGTGCTCCAGCACCTCCACCGAGAGGTTCTGTGCCTCGTCTATCACCAGCACCACCGTGTGCCCGGCCCGGTTCTCCTCGAGCAGGTAGGCGTTGAGGGCCGCGTGCAGGTCCCGGATCTCGTTGCCCTCGGTGGGAAGGCCGAACTCGGCGTTCACCTCTTTCATGAAGCCAAGGGGTGAGAGAATCGGGTTGAAGATCAGCGCGGTGCGGTGGGTTTCCGGGTCGAGTTGGTTCAGAAGGGTGCGCACGATGGTGGTCTTGCCCGTGCCCACCTCGCCGGATAGTTCGATGAAGCCGGCGCGGTTCTCAATGGCGAAGAGCAGGTGCGCGAAAGCCTCCTGGTGCGGAGCGCTCAGGAACAGGAAGGAGGGGTTAGGAGTAAGCGCGAAAGGTGCTTCCTTGAAGCCGAAAGATTCCCAGTACATGTTTCCCCGATGTGCCCGGTGCGGGCGGGAGAAGGTTGGGTGAAGTGGAGGTTATAGCTATAGTTTTTTGCGGCGGGAGTGTCAAGGGAATCCTGCGGACGGTGCACTGCAGTTGCGGACGGGACTAAAAAAAAACCGCTGCGGAAGAGACTTCCGCAGCGGGTCGTTGACTCTTTGCAAGGCAGAATCAATGGCTCGTCTTGACGTGATCCAGAAGTGTGTCGATCGACGCTGTGTCGGTGGAAGAGATGTTGTTAAAGGTCACAGTACCCACCTCGGTGTGTGCGTTGTCGTAGATGGTCAGCTTGAGGTGCCCTGCTCCGTCATCGCCACGTTCTGGGGTATTGGTGGCATTGGCGACCAGGCTACTGATATCGAGCGTGTCATTGTTAACATCAAAGTCGGTAACGTGGTCGTTCCCGTGGGTTGCCATGATGGTGTCATGGCCAGCGCCGGTCGAGAAGATGTCATGTCCCGAGGTACCGATCATGACGTCGCTGCCTGTAGTACCGGCTATCACCGTCCCAGCGGAGTGGATACCGAGCAGCGTGACATCCAGGTTGTGGGTTCCGGTCGGGTCACCGTCGCCGTCGGTTGCCGAGACCTGGAAGTGCAGGGTCTCGTCGTTGGGGATCAGCCGCTCGGTGAAGGAGAAGCTGTCAAGTTTCCCGGTGCCGTTGGTGACTGTGAAGGTAATGGAATTGAAGTCGTGAGCCGGGTCGAATTTCAAGGTGCCATTGCTGTCCAGCGTCGCCAGACCACTGTCATATGTACCGTCGGCGTTCAAATGGTCAGTCACATACGACATAGTCAATGATCCTGCGGCCTGAACCTTACCGTATAGGGAAATGGTGTCGACAGCAATGCCGTGGGCGAATGTGACGTTGAACTGTTCGCCGAGATCCACGTTGCCGTTACCAACGCCAAATCCTGAAGCAGTCGGCTTTAGCTGCTCTGCGTTGCCAATCGAGCCGTTGTGGTTGGTGTCGATCGCGTTGAAGGTTGCGTCGTTGAGAACAAAGCTATTGGTGGCAGCCCCACCGTTCACGTTGAGCAGGCTGATGTTCCCTGAAGCAAAAGTCGCCCTGGCGTTGACCATGTTGAAGGCGTAAGTGCCATCGGTGTTGATGGTCAGGTCGAAGAAGTGAGTATCAGCCGTGTGGTCCGTGCTGGAATAGGCTGCCGCGGTGACCGAACCGTCAGCATGAGTCGTGTACTCGTAGCTCAGCTTGCCGCTCAGGGAGTCGCCGACCAAGTTGATCGAACCAATCGAATCCGCGCCGAAGTTGATGTCGTGGTTACCGTAGAGCACGCCGGCGGTGGAGCTGTTCTCGTTGCCGACGATGGCGTGGTCAATCATGGTGAAGACCGGATGATCGTCCACGATGGTGATGCCGAGGTTAGCGTTGGCAACGGTACCGTCTCCATCGGTGACGCTGACGGAAACCTGCTCGAGGTAGCTTTCCGTGCTGGCGGGCGAGGTGAGCACGTTGTCAGTCAGCGTGAAGCTGTACTGGAGCGTGCCGCCGGTGGCCGTGTCGGTGTAACCGACAACCTCCATGTGACCGTAGGTTATGCCATCGATGGAGATCGGGCCGGAACTGCTCAGGCTGTGCAGATCGCCGATAGAGATATCCGTATTGCCGATGTGGATAGTAGTGACACCGTCCGGGGCGGTGATGGAGAGCGAGCCGGTCTGGGTGAGAGCAGCGGCGGCAGGGGCCGAACCGTCCGCCAGGTTCGCTTCGTTAACGGACACGCCAACAGGTGTGAGTGTGATGCCGTCGTCAACCGGAGTGACCTTGATGTCCAGGGTGCTGGTCGAACCGGTATTTACGGTGTAGGTGACCTGCGGAACATCACCGTTCCAGTTGGCGACCGGCGTGAAGATATATGCGCCAGTCTGATCGATGGTAAGGCTACCCTT
>NZ_JAHLME010000013.1 GCF_018919395.1 Geomonas azotofigens | reverse complement strand
TGCGGCCCCTGCTTGTGGCAGGAGGTACAGGTGACGCCGACCGTCTTGTGCATGGAGCGGTCGTAGCCCGAGAAGATCGAATCGCTGTGGCAGGCCTCGCAGTAGTACCCCCCCACCGGGCCCGCGCTGGGGAGCTGGTTCACGAAGGTGCTGGAGTTGACGCTCGAGGTGTTGACCGGGGTCGGCATCGCCCCGGTGGTGTGGCAGGAAACGCAGGAGACGCCCAGCGCCTTGTGGTTCGAGGAGGACCACAGGGTGAACGCCAGCGGGGTCGGGTAGACCCCCGAGGCGGAGTGGCAGCCGTTGCAGTCGGTTCTCATGGAGCTGATCAGCGACTCGACCACCCTCACCTGCACGGTGGAGGTCGCCACCGCCACGCCGCTTAAGTACTGGGTGAGCCGGAACACGTAGGTGCCAAGCTGCATCGGCACGAAGCTCGGGTTGAGCGTGTTGATGTCCTGCAGGGTGACCACCGGGCCGCTATCCTGGCTCCAGGTGAAGGTGCCGCTCCCCTGCATGGAGCCCCTCAGGGTCGCCTTGGTGATGATCATGCCGGTCTGGTCCTCGCCGGCGTTGACGCCGACCGTGGCGAAGGAGGCCGAGACGCCGGTCGGGGCGGTAACGTTGCTGACGGTGATGGTGACCGGGCTCGTGTAGGGGTAGCTGACCGCGCCGCCGGAAGCGTTGGTGACCGTGCCGCCGGTGACGCCGGTCAAGACCGCGCCGGTGCTCGGGCTCGCGGTGAACACGGCGGTGCCGCCGTAGGCCACCTGGGTGCTGGCCGGGGTGATGATGCCCGGGCCGTAGACGACGCCGGTGACGGTGTACTTCTGCGCGGTGAAGCCCGCCACCAGGGACTGCGTCGAGCCGTCAACCTTTTTGAAGGTGGTGGAGTAGTGAGTCGTGTAGTTGCCGATCACCTGGGCCACGCCGGTCTTGGTCAGGCTGGTGATCTTGTAGCCGGGGTTGGCGGTCACCTTCACCGGAACCGGGTCGGCCGTGGTGAAGTTGCTGTAGATGACCGTGCCGGCCACTGTCTGGACGGGGTTGTTGCGGACCTGCAGGCTGCCGCCGGCGCTGTTCAGCTTCGTTTGCAGCTGAAACGATGTCGCTGCCCATGACCAGAGCGCTCCCGATATGATGGCCGTAGCAGCCAGAACAGCCAGTGTTTTTTTCAGCATAGCCTTCCCCTGTCCCTGATCCTCACGTGCGGTAATGGACGATGTAGAGGTACGAAATAGTTCCTACGGGTTGGCTATAAGAGCAAGAAGCGTACCCGGCGACGTCTACGCCATATGGCGAAAAAGCGACGAAAGGTCCAAAGGTGCGGTAAATAGGGGGGCTGGGCCGTTTTTTTGTGGCGAAGGGCTTTGGGAGGCTGTTGGATATTTTTAAGGTGAGGGATGGTCGTCCCGCCCCAGTGGGCGCGTTTCGGCGATATAGCGGTGCGGTTTCCCGGGAAAGGTAAAGGGAATGGCCGTGAAACGGTAACAAAAAGGTAACGGAGCGATGAGGGAGCGGCGCCGGGGGGAGCGGCGCCGCGCGTTGTGGCTGGCTAGGCGACCTTCTTCATGTGTTCCTTCATGCGCTCCATGTCGGCGCCCTCGAAATCGAAGTTCTCGCCGTGGTCCTTCATCATCAGCATGAAGGCGCTCAGCAGGTACTTCCGCTTGAAGCCGTCCTCCATCTCGACGATCTCCTGCATCTTGTTGCCGTAGAAGGACATGTAGCACTTGCCCAGGGCCTGGGTGATCTCCGCCATGGTCATCTGGTACGGTTCGATGATGGGGCAGACCAGGTTGTACTTGGAGTAGTCGAAGACCCGGATGCGGTCCTTCATCTGGGCGTGGATCGGGGTGAACGGCATCGGGGTCACCACCGGGAACACGGCGATGTCGGGGTTCAGGTAGATGGCGGAGGCGATGGTATTGTCGATGGAATCCCAGGTCTCGCTGGGGAAGCCGATCATGAAGGACGCCTCGGTGATGATCTGCGCCTCCCGCAACAGGTCCAGGGCGCGCTTGTTCTGCTCGAAGCTGGTCCCCTTGTTCAGGCTCCCCAGGACGTCCTTGTCGGCGCTTTCGGCGCCCAGGTAGACGTGGATGATCCCGGCCTCGCGGTACTTGTGCAGTATGTCGGCGTCGCGGATGATGTCCTCGACTCGGGTCTCGATGAGCAGGTGCACGCCGAGCTTTCTCTCGATGACCAGGTCCAGAAACAGCTCCCAGCGCTCGCGGTGCTTGGTCGGGTAGGCGTCGATCAGGGTGAAGAAGCTGACGCCGTAGCTGCCGATCAGGTGCTCCATCTCCTCGACCACCTGCTCCGGTTTCCGGCAGCGCCAATCCTCGCGCCAGAACATGCGCTGGCTGCAGAAGGCGCACTCCATGTCGCAGCCGCGCGAGGTGAGGATGGAGGCCATGCGGCCGTAGGGGGCCACCAGGTAGTTGTAGTCCTCCCAGTCCAGGAGGTGCCAGGCGGGGCGCAGCGTGTCCAGGTCCTCGATATGCGGCTGCCTGCCGGTGTAGAGGATGCGCTCACCCTCCCGGTAGGCCACCCCCTTGACCGCCTTGGGGTCGCCGGCGCCGCCAAGGGCCGCCAGGAGCTTCTTCAGGGTCTGCTCAGGCTCGCCGGTGACGATGTAGTCGACGCGGTTGTCCCGGTCCTCGAGGATCTCCTCGTACATGAAGGTCGGGTGGGGTCCGCCTAATAGCGTTACGATTTGGCCACAAACATCTTTAGCGATATTAATGATGCGCAAGGCGTAGGGAACGGTGGCGGTGCTGATGGCGCCGGTGACCGGAAGGTAGTCCAGGGTCATGACCACATCGGGGCGGTACTCCTCGATCTCGCGCCTGATGTCGTCGAAGGAAAGGCGCTTGTTCATGGCATCGAAGATGCGCGCCTCGTGACCGGTGTCGCAGGCGGCGCCGGCGAGGTAGGCCAGGTGCAGGGGGGGCCAGGTGCCGACGACCTGAACGCCCCAGCAGTGGTAAGGTGCGGTTATGAAGAGGACCTTGCTCATATTTCTCCAATTTCTGTACGAAAGCGTCTTACTGCAAGAATGGTGCTATCTGCCTCCCCCCCATGGGTTCAGCTTCCCGATCACGAAGGAACTGCTCATGATCAGCTTGGTGGCCCGCACCAGGTAGCCGCGTCGGAAGGTGTCCTTCATGGTCATAACCTCCAGCATTTTGCCCATGTAGAACCTGCGGTAGCAATCGTTGATCGCCCCCTGCAACTCCTTAAGGCTCATGGACTCCGGTTCCAGCACCGGATCGATGAAGTTGTAGCGGCTGTAATCGAATTCGCGGATTAGCGGCTTGAGTTCCGGCATTCCACCATATGGCCAGGGGGTCAACGCGAAGAAGTTGGCGTTGTCCGGATTGTAGCGCTGCGCCGTCTTAAGTGTCGCCCGCACGCTCTCCGGCGTCTCGTCGGGGAAACCGACGATGAAGGAGGCCTCGCTGACGACGCCGTGGGCGTGGATTATGGAGAGCGCCTCCGGGGCCGCGTCCGGCTCCATCCCCTTTCCCAGCCGTTCCAGGACCTGCCGGTCCGCCGACTCGATCCCCAGCGAGATGTGCACCACGCCGGCCTTGGCGTACTTCCAGAAGATGTCGCGGTCGCGCACAACGTCCTCGGCGCGGGTCTCCAGGATCAGGTGGGTCGGCAGCGCCAGTTCGATGAGGGCATCCAGGAAACGTTCCCAGCGGTCGGCGTCCCGGGTCGGGTGCTCGTCGGTGACCAGGAAGACGTTGACGCCGTAGCGTCGGTGCAGTTCCGCCACCTCCGCAGCCACCTTGAGCGGGTCGCGCGCGCGCCAGGCCTTGCCCCAGAACCGTTGCTGCGAGCAGAAGGCGCAGTCGTGGCTGCAGCCGCGCGAGGTGCCGATGGCGGCGAAGCGGGAATCCGGGATGACGAAGTAGCTGTACAGCGGCCAATCCACCAGGTCCCAGGCCGGAGCCAGCGCGTCCAGGTCCTCGATGAGCGGCGCGGCCGGCGTTACCTTGACCTCCCCCCCCTCCCGGTAGGCGAGCCCGGGAACCCCGGCCGGGTCGCCCCCCTGCTCCAGCGTCCGCAGCAGGCGGGTGAGCTTCTGCTCCCCTTCGCCGATGACGACGTAATCCACGGCGGCGGGGCTTTCCAGGATCTCCCGGTACATGAAACTGGGATGCACCCCGCCCAGGATGGTGACCGTGGTCGGGTCGAGCGCTTTCGCGGCGGCGAGCACCTTGAGAGCGTCGCCCACCGTCGCGGTCATGGCGCCGGTGGCGACGTAGCGCGGCGCCGTCTGTCCCATGCGCCGCTCGATCTCGGGGTAGCCGTCGCCGGTCGCCATGGCGTCGTAGATCTCGGCCTCGACCCCGGCCTCGCGCGCCGCCCCGGCCAGGTAGACCAGCCCCAGCGGCAGCCAGCGCCCGGAGATCTCGGGGATGCCGCTGTGATAGGGCGGCGTAACCAGGAGGATCTTGTTCTTTGCGGCGCTCATTAACGGTTAAGCCTCATCATCCCGGAAAAGGCGCCGCTGAAGAAGGCGACCAGCCAGCAGCTGTAGATGGTCAGGCTCACCCGGTGGAACACGCGGTTCACCGCGTCGGCGCGCCCGGCCAGGGTGGCCGCCAGGGCCAGCAGGAAATGGAAGGCCATCCCGGAAAGCGAGGCGAGCCCGGTCAGGTTGTGCAGCTCCGGCGCCTTGCCAAAGGCCTGCGCGTAGAGGTTCATCTGGTGGGTGCCAAGCCAGTCGCAGAAAAGCCCGACCCCGAAGATGGCCAGGTGCTTGGCGCGCAGCCCCTGGCGGCGGCCGCTGAAAACAGCCCAGGTGTAGAAGATGAGGGCCAGCGTCATCCAGAAGATGGCGACGGCCAGCATCGGCCCGTGGGCGGTCGGCGTCATGGCGTCCCCCCCTCTCGCGGATGCACCTGGTCCAAAAGTTCATGAAACCGACCGGCATGGGCGCGGCGCCCCCCCTCGGCGCGCGAGCGGGCGACGACGGCGCCGGCATGGCGCACGACGAGGATCTCCTGGCGCGGCCACAGCAGCCGGATCGGCACGAACCAGCACAACGACAAGAGCAACAAGGCGCTGGCGCTCCAGATCAGGGGCACCCCGGCGTCCCGCACAAAATCGGTGACCACCGCCCGGCGGAACTCGGGCAGAGCGAGGCGGTAGCCGTCGCCGCTTGTCTCGCCTCCCACGTTGGCGCTACCGGCCCAGACCTGCGTTTCCCCCTTGAGGAGCCGGAACTGCAGCGTGATCTTGCCGCTGGCGTAGGGATCGGGACCGTCCCCGGGAGCCATCTGGAAGATGAAGCGGTACGGGGAGCCCGGCACCTGGAAGCTGTCCTCCTTTCCGGGAGGGTAGATGCTCAGCACGGCGAATTGCTCGAAACCGCCGGGAAGCTCGGGGGCGGAAAAGCGCAAAAGCGGCGCGACGCCCAGGTAGCGGGGATACAGGTAGTGGCCGCGGTGCGTCCCCGGCGGGTAGAGGCCAAAGTGCCGCTCCCCTCCCCCCTCGCCGGCTACCGCGATGTCCAGGGTACGTTGCAGGATGAGGCCGGGCTCCTCCTTGAGCACGATGCCGCGCACGAGGTCGCGGCTGACCGGCAGCGCTTCCCCTTCCAGCACCACCTGCCGGTGCGTGGCCCGCCCGGTGAGGCTCAAAAGGATGCCGCAGAAGAGGAGCACCATCCCCGAGAGGTAGAGAACCCGGGCGGGGAAGAGGCTCAGGCCACGCCGGGCGGCCAGCGAGCCGGAACCGGCGCGGACCGCGTACCCCTGCTCTTCAAGGCGTTTCCCCTCCTCCTCGAAGGCGCTCTCTTCCGGCAGCGCGACCTCGTCGTCGAAGAGCCCGCCGGCATCGATCCCGGCCGCGCCGGAGAGGGCCCGACGGCGCCTCAAAAAGTCCCGGGTCTCGGCGACCAGGCGGGCGGCGCCGCTTAGGGGGATCAGCGCCAGGAGGGCGATCAGCGCCGGGTTGCCGCGGGTGATGGCCATGAGCGCGGTGAGCGGCTCGTTGCTCCCGAAGGCGATCCCCACGTAGAGGAGCAGGAAGAAGGCGAGCACGCTGGGGGTAACGGCGGGCGAGGTCGCGACCCTGGCGGCTGTAGCGGTGACGCGGCTCATTTCCCCATCCCCTTGCCGTGCGCGGTGACCTGCACGGTGCTCTCCCAGGTGTTCACGAGGGTCATCCCGTCGATGACCACCGCGTCCCCCTTGACCGAGCAGGGCACCGGGACCGGGTTGCAGCCGCCCGGCTTGCCCACCGTCTCCAGCGGGATGAGCGTCCTGCAGTAGTAGCAGATCACGGCGTTGCCGGCCTGGCCGTACCCTTCCGGCTGGCAGATGGCGCAGGCGTCCAGGGTAGTGACCAACTGCCCCGCCGGGGTGAGCATGACGAAGAAGCGCGCCTCGCGGCTCCCCTGGCGGTAGCTGAACTTGTGCAGCTTGCCGTCTTCGAGGTCGATCTCGCCCTTCTTCGGGATGGCGATCTGCCCCGCCGGGTTCGCCGAGACCTCGACCGGCTTCGGATCCCAGTACTCGGTGGCGGGGAAGCGGCTCTGGTAGGCGGCGCCGGTCAGAAACACCAGCGCGAGCAGCGGCGCCGCCAGGCGCAGACGGCGTTCGTGGATGAATGAGGCCAGGAGCTTGCGGCGCGCCGCCCCCTGCCGGATGTGGGCAACCGAGGGGAGCCGCTCCAGCCTGAGCGACAGCGCGATGAGGAGCACCGGGAGGTACCAGAGCGCGAGCCCGCCCCAAAGGCCGACCTTGTCGCCGAAAAGGAGACCGATATAGCCCCATACGTCAGCGCGGAAGAAGGGGTGGTCCGGGATCAGCATCGACTCGAAGAACTGGTGCACGAAGTCGTGCACGAACTTCATCACCTCCATGGAGAGCGGGGAGAAGAGGTCGAGCCGCTGCACCGAGCAGGCCATGAGCATCAGCGCCGACACCACCAGGGCCACGAGCGGGATCCCGCGCGGAACCAGCCGCTGCGGCAGGAACCTCGCGGCGTAGGCGGCGCCAAGGGCCACGGCTGCACCGGCGCAAGCGAGGGTGAGGTAGGGGACCAGCCGCACCGCGCCGCCCTCCAGCGGCGCGAGGCGGCAGAGCGTGAGGGCGCCAGCCAGGACGCCGGTGCCGAGCGCCGCCGCGCCGGACGCGAGCGGGCTCGGAGTGGGCTGGCCGCTCTCCGGGGAGGTGGAGCCGCTGCGGTACAGGGCCCACACCGAGGCTCCCCAGAGCAGCAGGAAGATGACGCCGCAGATGCCTCGTAGCGGGCGGAACGGGAGCTCTCCGCCCACGTAGGCGAGCAGCAGGTTCTCGCCGGCCACCCCGGCGACGAAACCAGCCGCGGCGGCGACGGCGGTACTCATCCCGGTGAGACTGCGGCACATGACCGGCACGAGGACCGCCCAGCAAAGGAGCTGGGGTATCACCTTGAGCGCGGTCAGCAAGATTTGGTCCTTTCCTCGCGCACCAGACAGCCGTCGTCCATGTGGATGGTGCGGTCGCCCCAGGCGGCCACTTCCTGGTTGTGGGTCACCATGACGATACTGAAGCGCTCCTCGTCGCGCAGTTCGCGCAACAGCTCCATCACCATGGTGGTGCTCTTGTGGTCCAGGTTCCCGGTCGGCTCGTCGCCCAGGAGGAGTCTCGGGGAGTTGATGATGGCGCGCGCAATGCAGACCCGCTGCTGCTCGCCGCCGGAGAGCTCGCCCGGGCGGTTCTTGAGACGGTGCCCGAGCCCCACCCGTTCCAGCGCGTGGCGCGCCTCGGCCTCGTCGGGCACGCTGTGGAAGTACTGCGACATCATCACGTTCTCCAGCGCGGTCAGGTACGGGATCAGGTGGTGCTGCTGGAAGATGATGCCGACGCAGTCGCGGCGAAAGCGGGCCAGGCCGTCCTCGGAGAGGGTGGCGAGGTCGGTGCCGCGCACGTGAATCGAGCCGCCGCTTGGGCGGTCCAGTCCCCCAAGGAGGTTCAACAGGGTGCTCTTCCCCGAGCCGGAGTGTCCCATCACCGTGAGCCATTCCCCCTCCGGGACGCAGAGGTCCAGGGGCTTCAGCGCGCAGATGTCGCCGTAGCTTCGGGTGAGGCCGGATGTTTCTATGATTGCTGCCATTCGCTATACCTTTGGTGTGAACTCCTCCCCCCGGAGGGGGGAGGTTGGGAGGGGGGAAAGCTGTCGTCGCAATCCCTCCCCCTCCCTAGCCCTCCCCCTCCGGGGGAGGGTATGTTACAGATGTCGGCCCCTTATTCGCCGCGCAAGCTTTGCACCGGATCAAGCCGGAACACGGACAACAGCGGCCCGACGCTCCCGGCCAGCGCCAAGAGCAGGCTCACACCGACGGCCACCGACAAGAACTCCGGCCGGAGCGCCGCATCGGCCGCGAACACGCTGCGCGCCACGAACTTGGCGATGAGGCCGCCCAGCAAGAAGCCCCCCACACCGGCGCCCACCCCCAGCAGCAGCGCCTCGGCACTGAAGATCTTCAAGAGGTCCCAGCGCGAGCCCCCCATCGCCTTCATGAGGCCGATTTCCTTACTCCGCTCCAGCACCGTGGTGCTCATGGTCCCGGCGACGCTGCTCCCGGCGCAGACCAGCACCACAGCGGTCACCAGCAGCATCAACAGCTGCACCTTGCCCAGGAGTTCCTCGCTGGTACGTCCCACCTGGCGCAACTCCTTCACGGACGCCCCCGGAAGAAAGCGCTGCAGGCAGGCAGCCTGCTCCTTGAGGGGGCCATTGCCCGGATCGGCCAGAAGCCGCACCTCGCTCACCTGCCCCGGGCGTCCCATCTGCTGTTGGAGTTCCGGCAGGTTCACGAACAGGCTGTCATCCTCGTCGCCGCCGGAGGTGACCACGCCGGAGACCCGCGCCCGCACCGTCTCCTTCCCGAACGTGAAGTCGAAGAGGTCGCCGGAATGGACGTGGTAGCGCTGAGTGAGATCGCTCCCCCCCAGCACCTCGCCCGGCCGGGGCCAGTCCCCGTCCACTTGCCACCAGGGAGAGAGCCGGCGCACCTGGGCGAAGTCCACCCCTTCGCAGGGTATCTCCACTCCCTTTAGGGTGAGCACCCCCTTGAGATGGAAGGAGTAATCTCCCTTGACGCCGCTCCTGGCGAGGGCGGCAAGAACCTGGTCCTGGGCGAGATAGGCGGGCTCGCCGATGGCCCCGAAACGCAGCCCCCCACTCCCCACCTCGACACGCGCGCTCTCCGGCATGATCACCAGGTTCGCGCCGTATCGCTTGGTCTCCTCGGCCACCCGCGCCCGCATCGACACGGAGACGAGACCCAGGGCGGTGGCGAGGCTGGAGGCCAGGGTGAGCACCGCCAGGAGCAGCAGCGTGCGTCCCCGGCGGTGGACCAGGGCCCGGAACACGATATGGGCAAGCCAGCGGCGCTTGGTCATATCACCCCTTCAGCACCCGCACCGGCTCGATGGCGAGCGCCCTTTTCAGGGGCGCCGCGCTCCCGGCCAGGGCCACGACGAGCGCGGCGCCGATGGCGGTCGGGAAGAGCCACAAGGGCGAGGTGACGGTGGAATCGAAGACGGTGCGGCTGATCACGACGGCGAGCCGGTCGCCGGCCAGGTAGCCCAGGAGGCCGCCGATGACGGAGATAACCAGCGTCTCGCCCAGGAAGATCGCGGCGATCTGGAGCCGGTCGGCCCCCATGGTCTTCATCAGGGCGATCTCCGGGCTCCTTTTCGCCATGGCGGCCATGAGGCTCGACGAAACGGCGCAGGCGGCGGAGAAGAGCGCGATCCCGGTCAAAAGGAGCATCAGGCTGTCCAGCTTCTTGAGGAGCGCCCCCTCCGCGCTGGCGATCTGCCAGATCGGCTTGGCGCGGCTGCCGCTCATCACTTCCTCCACCCCCTTGGCCACCGAGGTGACGTAGGCGGTGCAGTACCACTTTTCGTATTCCTCGCGGGTCATCCGGGAGGGGTCCTTGCGCCCGAAGTCGTCCATCGGGACCGTGAGGGCGCTCACCAGCACGCGCGAGAGTTGCCCCGGCTTATTCAAAAGTGCCTGCACCTCGGCCAGCGGCGCGAAGAGCTGTTCCTCCTCGAAGCCCCCCGTGGAGGCGACCCCGACGATCCGGAAGCGGCGCTCCTTGCCGGCGGCGGTCGCCACGATGTCGCTCCCCGGCGCCAGCTTGAGCCGCTTGGCCAGGCCCGCGCCGATCACCGCCTCGTCCGGGGTTTCCGGCCAGCGCCCGTCCAGTTCCCACCAGGGGGCGGTCACCTTGACCCCCTGGATGGAGTCCGGCTCGCCCGGCACCTGCAGGGGCCTGCCGAACCAGGTGCCGGCCAGCACGCCGCGCTGCCGGCCCGCCGCCGAGGAAAAGTCGACCTGCCCGAACAGGTACGGTGCGAAGCCGACGATGTTGTGTTTCCAGAAAATGGTCTTGATCTTGGGGAGGTCGTCCGACTTGAGCGCGCCCGCGTCCCCCGCCGCCGGCTCCAGGACGATGTTGGCGCCGTAGCTTCTCAGCTCCAGCGCCATCTTGTGCGACAGCTCCCCCGAGATCCCCAGGAAGGCGGTGGCAACGGCCGAGCCCATGACGATGGACAAGAGCACCAGGAGCACCGGCTTGGGGCGCTTTAGGAACGAGCTTTTCAGGATGCGGATCAGCATCCGCAGCTGTCCTCCTTGAGCCGGGCGCGGAGTTCCGCGGGGAGACTCTCGGTGAGACGCGTCACCTTGGCCTTCAACTTCCGCCAGGCCATGACGCCCCAGACCACCAGCACCACCATCAGCACGTGTTTCACCATCAGGGCCGGCACCTGCTGCTTGTCGGCGAAATGGTTCCACTCGAAGCTCACGTAGAAGATGGTGCGTGGCACGCCGCCCAGGATGATCCACCAGAAGGCGAGGCGGAAGAACTTCACCATGATCCGGTGCGTCTTCAGGAAGAAGAGCGCCGCCTCGGGGGTGCCGAGCGCGGCCTCCACCCGGTGCACCGCGTACAGGCAGAACGCGGAGGCCGCCAGCATGGCCGTGGCGACGTCGTGGAAGTAGTTGTTCATCATCACCACGACGCCGAGCCAGGGGGACTGCTGCAAAAGCGAGGTCAGGTACTGGTTCATTTCGTTCATTTACAGGACTCCCTTCGCCTTGAGCTCTTCCCGCTCACGGGCGAACTGCTTGAAGGCCCTTCCCTGCGGGTACTGGATCATCCACGAGGTGATGTGCGACATGGGGAAGCCGCGCCAGCCGACCTGCGGGATGCGCGACAGGATGCGCGGTATGGTGAACAGCTCGGCGCGCAGCTTGACGATGGCGTCCTCCCTGAACTCGACACTCATGGCGGGGTCGTCGTGGGAAAAGACCGCGTGGTTGCCGTCGAAGGAGTCCCAATCGTGCCCGGGGATCAGGTACGGCTCGTAGATCCTGTACAGTTCGGTCCCCGGGAACGGGGTGGTCATCACCGGGTGCGCAGAAACCTTGAGCTCGTCGCACAGCTTCAGAATCCCCTCGTAGTCCTCGGGACGGTCCTGGCGCCCGCCGATCATCATGAACAGCATGACCTCGATGCCTGCGTCGCGGATCTTCTTGATGGCGTCGCGGCGCTGGCGCCCCTGCTTGTTGGTGGCTTTGTACTCTTCGAGGCTGCCGATATTGTTCGATTCCCACCCGACTAGCACCGCGGTGAGTCCGGCGCTCCTGGCGTTTTTCAGGAGTTCCGCGGAGCGGGGATGGTCCACCGAAACCAGGTCGCCGGAACCGAACCACGACTTGCCGGTCAGGTTCTTGCCCATCTCGCGGTAGAGCTCGATGGTGTAGTTCATGTTGACGCCCCAGACGTTATCGTCGATGCCCCAGAAGAGGCGCCTCTTGCTGGAAGCGATTTCCGCGACCACCTCGTCGATGGGGCGCACGCGCACCTTGCCGCCGAAGAACTCGTGCACCGAGCAGAAGGTGCAGCGGTGCGGGCAGCCGCGCGAGGTCTGGAAGTAACCGTAGACGTAGTTGGTGTTCCAGAGGGTGGTGACCGGGTGCGGCAGACCGGTGAGCTCCGGGAAGCCACCCTGGTACACCGGTTTGAGGTTCCGCTTTTCGGCGTCGCCCAGAAGTCCTTTCCAGATCTCTTCCGCCTCGCCAAGGACGATGGCGTCGGCGTGAGCGGCCGCCTCGTCGGGAAGCGCGGTGACGTGGATGCCGCCCAGAAGGACCTGCTTCCCCTGTGCCCGCAGCCGGTCCGACACCCGGTACACCCAGGGCGCCTGCGGGGTCAGCACGGTGAAGCCGATCAGGTCCGCATCGAGCCGGTCCGGGTCGAACACCTCCTTGTTGGCGTCGATCAGCTGCACCTCGACGTCCGGACGCACCTGGAGCGTCAGGCCGGCCAGGTATTCCAACACGGGGGGGGCAATGGGGAGCCCCTTCGACTTTTGCCCCTTTTCACCGAACGGAGGGGAGATCAGTACAAGCTTCATGAATGGTGCGTCCTATGGCTAATGAAGCAGGTTGCGGCCGCCGGTTTCTCTAACATCGCGAATATCTCAGATGCTGCGCGTTATTGCAACGCTCCTGCGCCTTCATGTGCGGTTCATGAGGGGGAAAGTCAAAGGCGGGCGAATGATTATTCGCCCCTACAGTCCCTCGGTCAACATTACTTCGTCCGCTCCACATACTCCCGGAAGGCCTTTCTCAGCGCTGCTTGCACGATGCCCGAAGCGATGTGGGCATTGGGGAATCCCTTCAGCGGCAGCGCCTTCAGCCTTTTCAGGATCCGGGGCCAGGTGAAGGAATCGACCCAGAGCCGTTTCAAGGCGTCCTCGTGAGCGCGGTTGTCGCCGCCGTGCTGGGTCAGGATGGAATGCATGCCGTCGTAGTAGTCCCACTCCCCGAAGTGGAGGGTGTCCGGCCTCAGTTCCTCGTACATGGCCGTTCCCGGATAGGGAACCACCATCACCGGGTGCGGTGTGACGGCGAGCCGGTCGCACATTTCCAGCACCCGCTGGTACTCGTCCAGCGACTCGTCGCGGGCCCCGAGCATGATGAAGAGCACCACATCGATGCCGTTGTCGCGAATCTTCTTCAGGGCCTCCTCGCGCTCGTCGAGCATCTTGGCAGTGGCGCCGTACGCCCTGAGGGTAGCGTCGGAGAAGCTTTCCCAACCGATCCAGACCTGCATCAGCCCCGAGCGCCGCGCCCATTTGAGCATCTCTTCTCCCAACTGGTGCTGCACGCTGGCGATGGAGGTTTCCCCTACCCAGTGGATGCCGGGGAGCGAGGTGGCCATCTCCCGGAACAGCTCGGTGTAGCGCGGCACGCTTGGCCCCCAGCTGTCGGCGTCGGTGCAGAACCACATCTTGTGCTTGCTGCTCCCCAGGTCGCTGATCACCTCGGGGATGGGGCGGTAGCGCATGTGGTTGCCGTGCAGTTCCGGGGTCGCGCAGAATTTGCAGTCGTAGGGGCATCCCCGCGAGGTGAAGAAGGAACGGAACACGTAGCCGGGGGCGAGGTCGCGCTGCGGGAAGGGGGCGCCGTCCACCGGGAGGAGTTGGCCGTGATAGAACGGCTGCAGCTCCCCGCGCTGCACGTCGTCGAGGACGGTTGCCAGCACGCTCTCGGCCTCCCCCACCACCACGCTGTCCGCGTGCTGCTTGGCCTCGTCCGGGAGCACCGACGGATGGGGTCCGCCGAGCATCACCTTGATGCCACGCTCGCGGAGCCGGTCGGCGGTGCGGTAGGCCCAGGAGGACTGGTGGGTGAGGATGCTGATGCCGACCACGTCGGCGCTGAGCTCGTCGACGTCGAAACGCTCCACGTTGGCGTTGATGAGACGAATCTCGGCATCGGGGCGGATGCTGGAGGTGAGGCCGGCGAGGTATTCGAGGACCGGCGGCATGAGCGGCATGCTCCTGACCTGCTCACCGGCGTGCCCCAGGGGCGGAAAGATGTAGATGATCTTCATGCGTTCCTTTTCTGCCCTCCCCTCTGTCAGGCATGCCGGGGGGAGGTTCGGCCGGGGTCCCCTCCCCCGGAGGGGGAGGGTTAGGGAGGGGGAAAGCTGTTGCAGCCCCCCTCCCGACCTCCCCCCTCCGGGGGGAGGGGCAAGCGCCGCAAGGGGGAACTGAAGAAGCGTGTATTCAGCTACGCCGAGTCAGCGCCGCCACCGTCCGGTCAAACTCGTCCTTGGCCAGTGCCTGGTAGAAATCGCCGCGCGCGCCTAGCTCGAGCACCTTGCCGCCCGCGGTTTCACGCACCACCCCGGTGATCTCCCGGCGGTAGTAGACCAGGCGCCAGATGAGGGCGACCAGTGCCAGCATGAAGCCGGCGTAGATGAACTCGCGCCCGTACTCCTTGGTGACCAGAAGGCGCACCCAGAAGTTCTGCTCCTTGAAGCCCAGGCGCAGGCCGTTGTCCAAGAGCACCGCCTCCCCGGGATGGACGGTCCCCGAGGCCACCGCCTTGCCGTCCCTAGTCACCTCGAGATGGAACGCGGGGTTCTTGAATTCCTCGCTCCTGGTGGCGTCCTTGCCGTCGGTGACCACGTGGTCGGGGTAGTACCAGGCGGCGACGTCATACGCCTGCATCCGGAAGTGATCCCGCTTCCCCTTCAACACGTCCAGCTTCACGTAGGCGCCGTCTATCTCCCGCCCGGACGCGTCCTGCAGCACGAAAAGCGGTGAGATGCCCAGGTCGTTGAAGAGAACGGAAGCGTAGCCGGTCTTGTACGGCTCGTTGATGTCTACCTGGTGCGTTGCGCCAGCCTCGTCCTTGAGGACGATCTTGATACCGGTCGCCACCCCCTGCGAGACCTCCGGGCGCACCGACTCGACCAGGAACTTGACCTCGGGAGCCCCGCCTCCCGACTTGGGAAGCTTCGGCGCGGCGTTGTAGCGCGCCAGTTCCCCCAAAAAGGGCTCGTGCTCCGAGACGTCCACGAAGCCGGTAAAGCGGCTGTAAAAGGAGATCAACCAGCCAATCAACAGCAGGAAGAAGCTCAGGTGGAAAACGAGGGTCGCCAGGGGAGAACGGCGGTTCTTGATGGCGAAGAAACGGTCGGCGTCACCATGCACCTGGTACCCCTGGGCGGCAAGGGCGGCGGGAATCCGCTCCCGGTCCCCCTCCGCGAGCTGGACGCTGTAGCTGAAGGGGCCCAAGCCGTGGCGCTGCAGCGCCTTCTCCGGGTCCACCTGCACCTTGGCCAGCACCAGGGGGATGCGCTGTTTCATGACCAGCAGCAGGTTTAGGAAGAAAAGCCCCCAGATGACCAGCGTGACGGGTGCCGTGAAAATATCGGTAAGCTGGAGGGTCTGGTCGATCCTTGCCAGTAGCGGGGCGGAGGCCTGCCATTTCAGGTACGCCGCCTTCCCCACCACCGAGCGCTGCGGCAGGAAAAAGCCGATCGAGAAGACCGCGATCAGCGCGACCAGCAGCCAGATGGTGCAGCGCAGCGAGCCGAGGTATTTGAGCGTGGACTTGAGCATGGTCCCTTATGACATCTTGAAAACGTGCACCGAGCTCTTCATCAGGATGGAGACGCCGAAGAAGTTGATGATGACGGTCAAGAGCGCGCCGATCATGAGCCAGGAGAAGCGAGTGCCGCGCCACCCCATGGTGACCCGCAGGTGAATGGCGGCGCCGTACATGAGCCAGGAGATGAGCGACCAGGTCTCGACCGGGTCCCAGCTCCAGTAGGCGCCCCAGAGGTCCTTGGCCCAGATGGAGCCGGCGGCGATCATGATGGCGTTGGTGATGAAGCCGAAGACCAGGTACTTGAACATCAGGTCGTCGAGCCGCTCCGGCGAGAGGTCGGCGAAACGGTCGTCGGCGCTGGCAGTACCGCGGGCCGCGGCGCGCTCCTTCAGGAGGTAGATCACCCCGGCCGCCATGGCCAGGACGTAGGCGCCGAAGGAGAGCCAGGCGAAGAAGACATGGATGGCGAGCCAGAACGATTTCAGGGTGGCGGCCATGGGGGCCAGGGTCGGGTTGCGCATCACGCCGTACCCCATGATGAGCATGGTGGTGGGCACGGTGGCCACCGCGAACACCCGCAGCGACTTCTGCCGCCAGGCTACGAACAGGGTGGAGGCGATGATGAACCATCCCCCCATCAGGCCGTTCTCGTAGTCGGTGCTCCAGGGGAAGTGTCCCTGGGCGAAGTAGCGGGCGGCCACGGCGCCGGTGTGGACCGCGAGGCCGATTCCGATCAGGACCAGCAACTTGGGGACCACCTTCTCGTTTCTGAACACGAGGGCGTAGATGTACCCGCCGGCGGCGAGCGCGTAGATCACCAGGGAGAGCCAGAAACATATCGCTTCGTAATAGGCCAAGCCGTCACCTCATTCAAAAAAACGAATTTAACAGGGATAAAAGGGATACAAGGGATAAACAACAAAATGGCTTGGTTTTATCCCTGTTATCCCTGTTATCCCTGTTTAACGCCTTTGATTTTTACCAAAGCCACCAGCGCCGCCGCTAGGAAAAGCGCGGCAGCCGCCTGCAGCACCACCAGCCCGCGCCGGGTGCGGAACTCCAGCAGGGCGAACTTGCGCTGGTTCTCGATGACTACCTCGATCCCCTGCACGGAAACCTTCTGCCCCAGGCGGGCGTCCCCCTCGAACAGGCTCAGCTTGCCGCGCCGCACCTCAAGGTGGAAGAGATCCTTGTCCTCCCCCTTGGGCTTTTCCTGGCGCAGCAGGAACTGGTAGGGCAGCGTGTCGAACTCGAAGACCTGCTCGCCGTGAGTAAGATCGACCTTGACGAAAGATCGCTCCAGTTCGCCTTTCTCAAGGCTGCTCACCACGACGAGGGGGGCCAGCGCGGCGCCCTTGAAGCGGATCTCGCTGGAGCCGATCTCACGCCAGTTACCGTCAATCTCGGTGCCGACTCCCTTCTGTACGATGACGGCCCTGCCCGTCTTCCCGTCCGGCTCGACCCGGGTCAGGGTGAAGGATGCCTGGGGAAAGGGAGCAAGCGCTCCCTTGTGGCCGGAACTGAAGGAGCTGGGGAACGGCTCGTAGCTCTCCCCCTCCGCGAGGCTCAGCATCCCTTCGAACTGGAACAGGTAGGCGTAGGTGGCGGTCAACAGCAGGAAGAGCCCCGCCAGGCACAGACAAAGCTGACTGCGGGATCGCTCCAAAAGCGACATGACCAGGCTGGCAAGAAGCCCCAAGGCGATCAGCAGCGCGATGAAGCGGACACTGGTGAGATCGAGCACCGGCCAGCCCGGCTTCACGGCCCCTGTCGCGGTGAGCACCAGGGACCAGAACAGCAGGGACAGGGTGAGACCGAGGGTGACCAGGGGAACCAACTTTTTGCTGAACAGGCTAGACACCCTTCTTCACCCCTTTAACCGCTTCCCGCACCGGCTCACATTTTTGAACCAGCCATGCCCCGCCCTGGCGCACCATGCGGTAGCGCATCAGGGATCCAGTGCCGTGTACCTGCCCGACTTCCTTATAGGTCTTGCCGTCCTTGTACTGGTAGTTCCACTCCTCCTTGACCAGCACCGTGGCGCTCAAGGGGCCATCCTGCTGCACGCTGCGGAAATCGAGGGAGGCGATGTCGTACACCAGCACCCGCCCACCCATCCAGAGCGCTCCGGAATCCTTGACCAGGCTGTGGCGCACACCGACCGTGGCCGGCACGGCGCCGATGCCGCGCTTGTCCCCCTGGGAGGCATAGATATCCATGAAGCGGTTGTTGAACTCGGTGACCGCGGCCTTGATACGCTCGCTTTCGTCCAGGGAAGGGACCGCCTTCGCCAGCAGAAAGCGATAGTACGCCGCGTCGCCACAGGCCACTCCCACCAGGGGGAAAAGGACTAGCGGGGCCAGGAAGGCAAGCAGGTATGTCTTAAGGGTTGCTCTGGGCAGGACAGCCTCCGGCACATTAATCTGCAGCTGGTACGGCGGCCATTAAGATACCGTAGCTACAGCACAAATATCAAGTTTGTATTCCCCGTCAGGAAAGAAAAACAGTGCAGGTTCTGTGAGCGGCGTAACCGGTTTCACAGTCCCTGCACTGTCTGTGGGTGCTGCTTATGCTGCCGTTAACTTACTACTGCAGCGGCCTTGCGTAGACCGGGGTTCCGATCCTGCCGGTGCCCGCGGAGCCGTCATGCTTGTTGCAGGCTCCGCCCCAGGTGGAGGAGGCGGTGTAGCACGAAGGGGCCGTGGTGGTGGACCAGTTGGCCTCGGAGATGTTCAGGCCGAGCTCGCCGCCGTAGATGAAGCGGTAGCTCTTGGTCGTACCCTGGGTCAACGTGGTGATGCTGCGGTTGTTGCCGTGGATGCCGCCGATGTTGTTGACTCCGCCGCCCATGTGGCAGTTGAAGCAGATGATGCCATGGTCGTTGTAGGAGCCGACGGTCCAGGGGACGTTGTCGAGGCTGTTGTGCTCGATCCTCGCCTTACCGGTGACCGTGACGTTGGTGTTGTTATACACGGTGCTCAGGTGGCAGCGGTAGCAAACGAAGGTACCGGTGCCGTCGCTGGCGTTGGTGGTGGTGGCATCGGCGCCGTTTTTGTCCTGCAGCATCCGGGTCGAGTTCCTGGCGCCGTGGGCGTTGCTCTCGTTCAAGTGGCAGTCGGAGCAGTGCAGGCCGGTGTCCCAGGTCATGGCCACGCCGTCCTTGGAGGTGCCGGTCCAGCCGCCGCGCGAGGCGTAGGTGGAGGCGTAGGTCGCGGTGTAGCGCTTGGTGTAGATGTTTAGGTTGTGATGGCTGGCGTAGGCGCTGCCCACAGCGTTGCCGGAGTTGAACTGCGACTTGACGTTGAGCGGCGAGCCGCCGTCAAGCGGGTTGAACGGGGTCAGCTTCCTGGCCAGCGCGGTGCCGGTGGTGATGCCGGTACCGGCCGTATCGACGGTGATGGTGGCCGCGCCGTCGGAGTCGTGGCAGTTGACGCAGAAGCGGTCCATGTTGTCGCGGTCGGCGGAGGTGATGGTGGTCCCGCCGGCGCGGCGTCCCGGCCAGGACCAGTAGTTGGTGCCCGCAGTACCCGGGTTGCCCTGGCTGTCAACGTTCCTCAGGAGGATCGGAGCGCCGCTGGTGCCATGGAGGCTCACCTGCTTCACCGAGGTCTCGGTGGATGTGGTGTCACCCTCGGCGTGGCAGATGATGCAGTCCACGTTCTTGACGGTGGTGTTCTTGATGTGCCTGGACGGACGGACGAAGTCGTCGCCCGTGGAGCCAAGCGTCGCGCCCACGACCTGCTGGCGCACGCCACGCGGAGAGTTGTGGCACAAGAGGCAGCTGCCGCCGGAGCCCTTGAAGCCGGCGTTGTGCGAGTGGCACTGGGTGCAGTTGACGGTGCCGTTGTGGTTCGCCGTCGGGTTGTTGTACCTGTGGAAGTTGGTCGCGCTGTGGCACACCTCGCAGATACGGTTGGAGGTGGTGTGCGTCGAGTCGTTACCCTTGTCCGTCGCCGGGTTCAGGTAGGAGACTGCGACCGTCGGGCTGTTGTTGGTGGCCCAGTTGCTGCCGTCGCCGGTCGCCACGCTGGTGGTCATACGCATGATGTTGGCGGTACTCATGTTGTGGCAGGTGGCGCAGGTGAAGCCGCCGTATTTTTTGCCGGGCTCACCCCAGCCGCCGTTCGCGCTCCACTTGGTGGAACCGGTGGTTGTGGAGGTGTGCAGCATCGGGCTGTTGGCCCAGGCGGTGCGTACCGGGGTGTAGGGGCCGACGGCGACGCCGGTTGCCGAGTAGTTGCCGCGGGAATCCAGGGCGAAGATTTTGTAGTAGTAGACCGTGCCGTTGGCAAGCGGCGCGTCGATGAAGTTGTTCAGGCTCCCCGCGTAGGCCACGGTGCTGGAGCCGATGATGTTGTCCTGCAGGTAGTTCGCGCCCTCCACCGGGGTGTCGGTGACGGCGCTGCCGGCGCGGCGTAGCACCACGATGCCGGCGAAGTCGCTGTCAGCGGGGCTGGTCCAGTACAGCGAGTTGGAGGCGATGCCGGCGGCCCCGCCGGCGGCGGTGACGTTGGCCGGGGAGAGGTTGTCGATGGTGACCGTGGCCGAGGCGGTGTCGCCGTAGGATTTCGGGTTACTGGAGGTGATCGCGGTCACCGTGCCGGTAACGGCGTAGCTGGCGCCCGGAGGTACCGGCATCGACGTCGCCGTCTTGGCATTGATCACAAGGACGTACTGGGTCGGTGTCGTGGTCACCGTGATCGGGGTGGTCAGGGTGATGGCCACGGTGTTGGAACCCGGGTTGGCGGTGCCGTAAACGGTGGTGCCACTGTCATCGGTTACGTTGATGGATGCGATGCCGGCCCAGGTACCGTTGGCGAGCGCCACGGTAATGCCGGTTACGGTATCGGTCCCCGCCTGGGTGGCCAGGGTGAAGGTATCGAGGTCGATCTCGGTGGCCCCCGGCGCGACAGCGAGATTGATCTCGCCGGTGCCCTGGGCCACGATGGTGGTGGCCGCCGCGGTGGTGAAGCTCGTCGTGGTGCTGTAGGCCGAGATGTTGCCGGCAGCGTCCTTAGCCCTCACGTGCCAGTAGTAGGTGGTCCCGTAAGCCAAAATCGGCGCGAAGGAGAGGCCGGTTTGCCAGGTGCTCTGCTGCACCCCGGTGGTGAAGCCGGAGTTGGTGGCGATCTCAAAGAAGTACTGCACCGCCGCGCTGGTGTTGGCGTCGGTCGCCATGCTGGTGGACAGCGAGGCGGTCGTTGCCACCGCGGTGGCGAGGTTGGCCGGGGACGAGTTCGCGAAGCCGGTCGGGGCCACGGTGTCGACGTAGACCGAAACGCTGGACGGCGTCGGATCGGCGTTGGAGGCGTTGTCCACCGCGCGCGCCAGGATGGTATGGGCTACGTAGTCCTCGGCGGGCAGGGTCCAGGAGTAGCTCCAGGAGCCGGTGCCGGTTGCGGTGTTCCAGGAGGTGCCGTTGTTCACGGAAACCTGTACCGAGCCGACCGGGTTGGTGCCGGCGGTCGCGGTACCGCTGATTGCGGCCGGCGAGGTCGAGAAGACGGTGCCGGCGGTCGGTGCGGAAAGGACGGTCTCCGGTGCCACCACGCCCGAGGTGAAGCTCCAGGTGGTGGTGTAGGCCGTGGTATTGCCGGCGGCATCCTTCGCCTTCACGTGCCAGAAGTACTGGGTGCCCGGCGCCAGGGTCGGGGTGAAGGTGGTGCCGGTCTGCCACACGCTCTGCTGTACCCCGGTGGTAAACCCGGAGTTGGTGGCGATCTCGAAGAAGTACTGCACCGCTGCCGAGGTGTTGCCGTCGGTGGCGGCGGTCGAGGTGAGGGAAGCGTTAAGCGCCACGGCGGTGGCCAGGTTGGCCGGTGCCGAGTTGTTCAAACCTGCCGGAGCGACGTTATCTACGCGCACGGCGACCTGGGCCGGGGTGGCGTCGGCGTAGCCCAGTGAGTCCACACCCTTGGCGAGGATGATGTGCGCCACGTAATCCTCGCTGGACGGCGCCCAGGAGAAGGACCAGGAGGCGGTGCCGGTGGCGGCGGCCCAGGTGCTGCCGTTGTTGGTGGAGACCTGGACCGAGGCGAGCGGGTTGGCGCCCGCACTCGCGGTACCGGCGATCGATACCGGGCCGGTGGTGATCACGGCGTTGGCCGCCGGGGAACTCATGGTGGTGTCCGGAAACGCGATGGCCGAGGCGGAGCCGGAGATGGTGGCGCCGGCGGAAAGGTTACCGACCTCGTCCAGGGAGCAGACCCTGTAGTAGTAGGTGGTGCCGTTCACGACGGCGGTGTCGAAGTAGGAGGTGCCGTTGCCGGTATAGAGCGCGGTCCCGGAGCAGTCGGCCGGGGTGGAGACGTTCGATTTCACAACCTTGTAGCTGTTAACGGGGTCGAGGCCCGCGCCCGCGTCGGTCGCCGCGGTCCAGCTGAGGCTGATGTAGCCGTCGCCGGAGGAAGCGCTCGCGCCGCCGTCGGTCGGCGGGGTGGTATCGACCGCGAAGTCGAGGCCGGTGGCCACGGTGAAGTCAGGGGTGCCGGTGAAGGCGGTCCAGGCGCTGGATACGGCCTTGCCGTCCTTGGCCCTCACCCTCCAGTCGTAGGAGCCGTCGGCGAGACCGTTGCAGGTTGCCTTGGCGGTGGCCGGACCGGTGACGTAGGGGCTCGCGCAGTCGGCGATGCCGTCGTTGTTCAGGTCGACCTCGAGAAGGACCGGGTCGGAGTTGCCGCCGTCGATGGTGGCGCCGATGACCACCACGTTGGTGGTGGCTGCTGCGCCGGAGGCGATGGCCGTGCTGCCGTCGGCCTGGAACTGGGCCAGGGCGGTCGGCGCGGCCGGTGCGGCGTTGGTGAGCGAGACGGTGAAGTCGGGGTCGCTGCCGCCGAAGTCCACCCAGGCGCTGTTGTAGGTGCCGTCGGTGGTACGGGCGCGCCACTTGTAGGAGAGTCCGTCGGTGAGGCCGGAGCAGGCGGCGGAAGCTGTCGAGCCGCTGGTGACGGCGACGGAAGAGCAGTTCGCGACGCCGGCGAAGGCGTTGCCGTTGGTAATCATCTCCACCTGGAGAGTCACGTTGTCGCCGTTCACGTCAGTGACGGTGGACTTGATCACAACCGATGTGCTGGTCGCGGTCCCGGCCTGGGCGATGACGGTGCTGCCGTCGGCCTGGTACTGGCTGGCGGATGGTGCGTTCGGCGCGGTCGGAGCGATGGTGGTGAAGCTCCAGGTGGTGGTGTAGGCGCTGGTGTTGCCGGCGGCGTCCTTCGCCCGTACGTGCCAGTAATACGTGGTGCCGCCGACCAGGGTCGGTGCGAAGGTCCTGGTGGTCTGCCAGCCGCTTTGCAGCACGCCGGAGGTAAAGCCGCTGTCGGTGGCCAGTTCGAAGAAGTACTGCACCGCGGAGCTGGTATTTGCGTCGGTGGCGGCACCGGAACTGAGCGAAGTGGTGAGCGCCTGGTTGGTCGCCAGGTTGGCCGGGGCCGTATTGGTGAGGCCGGCCGGGGCCATGGTATCGACGATCACGGTGACCGAGGCGGGGGTGGTGTCCTCGTTGGAAGCGCTGTCAACGGCCTTGGCCAGAATGGTGTGGGAGACATAGTCCTCGGCAGGCAGGGTCCAGGAGAAGGACCAAGCCGAGGTACCGGTCGCCGCGCTCCAGGTGGAGCCGTTGTTGGTGGAAACCTGCACCGAGCCGAGTGCGTTGGTTCCCGCAGTGGCGCTACCGGTGATGGCGGCCGGGCTGGTGGAGAGCACCGCGGCGGCCGCCGGAGCGCTGATCGCGGTGTCCGGGCGAACGATGGGGGCCGACGTGGTGTAGCTGAACGGATAGGAGCTGTTCATCGCGTTGCCGGCGGTATCGGTGATGCCGGTACCGGTGGTCACGGTGTAAGAGGTGGAGCCGGCCTGGCCGGTCGGAGTGAAGACGGCCTGGCTTCCGGAGCAGCTAGTCCTGGACCAGGTGACCGCGGGCGAGATGGTAACGCTGGTAGTGGTCACCGTGGCGCAGTTCACCACCTCACTGAAGTTCAGGGTAACGGTGCTGTCCGGGGTAATGCCGGTGGCGCCGCTGGTCGGGACGGTGCTGGTCACGTTCGGATGCACGCTATCGACCAGGACGCTAACCGGGGAGGCGTACACGGCGGAGACGTTGCCCGCTGCGTCCTTGGCCCAGGGGTACAGGGTGTAGCTGCCGTCGGCGGTGACCGTGTAGCTGGTCGGCGCGCTGGCGGTCCAGCCTGCAGCTCCGGCAAGCGGTGCGGTGGCGCTGGTGGTGATCATGTAGCCGGTCACGCCGCGGGCATCCGTTGCGGCGAAGCCGGAAACCGGGATGGTCCAGGCAGTGGCCGGGGTGGTGGCGGCGAAGCCGGCGGAAACCAACGGTTTGGTTGAATCGACCACCACCGCGACCGGCGAGGCGTATACGAGGGAGACGTTGCCGGCCGCGTCCTTGGCCCAAGGGTACAGGGTGTAGCTGCCGTCGGCGGCAACCGTGTAGCTCGTGGGCGCCGAGGCGGTCCAGCCCGCGTCGGTGCTAAGCGGTGCCGTGGCGCTCGTGGTGATCATGTAGCCGGTGACACCGGTGTTGTCCGTGGCTGCAAAGCCGGAAACCGTGATGGTCTTGGAGGACGACGGGGTCGTGGCGGCAAAGCCCGCAGAGACCACCGGTTTGGTGGTGTCCGAAGTTTGGGCGGTGACGGTGATGGTTATCGCCTGGGATTTGTTGGCCTTGGTGTTCTTGGAGGCGTAGTAGTGACCTACACCGGCCACGTTGATGGTGTAGGTACCCGCTGGGGTATTCGCGGGCACGTTGATCACCACGTCGGTTCCCATCTTGTCTGCCACGCCGTCCTTGTCGCCCGGGGTGGTGGTGCTGCCGTCGTCATAGGCTGCGCCGGACGAATCCCCCCAAAGCGGGGAGCCGGAATAGTCGATGTTGTAGCCGATTGGTGAACTGGGCCAGGTGGCACTTGTGTCAAGGACTGTCCCGGTGCGCCAGTTCCAGCCACCCACGGAGTCCCACACCGTGTTCCAGCCGGTAATACCGGCGTTGGTGGCGGTACCGCTACTGATGCTCCATGCGGTCGGGGTGACCGAAGGGAGACCTACCACGAAGGACATCCCCGTGTTGCTTGCAGCATAAGTCATCCCGGTAGCTATCCATTCCACCTCGAAGGAGGTCCCGGCTTCGACGGTCAAGGCCGTAGGCGAGGACGGGTATTTGACCCCTTTGTAGATGATGCCCCAGGCGAGGCTGGCTGTCGTGGATGTGGCGACGTGGCAGTTGCCGGTAAGGCAGGTAGCGTTCCTGGTTGGCTGCGCCAGGGCATCCGGCCTCGGCAGCGCCAGCAGAACGAACAGGCCGAGCAACAACAGCGCCAGCAGGCTGTTGGACGGTAAAGGGAACCTTGTTGCCCGATTTTGAACTCTCGAACTATCCATCTTGATCCTCATGCTATCGAATTCCATCGAGTGCCGCTCCTAGTATTGCGTCCAGCTGCCGTTCGCGCCCTTGCTGTCGGTAGCGCGGGCCTGCCATTTGAAACGCCCGTTGGTGATGCCGTTGCAGGTGGCGGCCGCGGTGCTGCCGCTGGCGACCAGGGTGCTGCTGCAGGTCGGGGTGCCGGTGAAGCCGGCGGTCACGTCGGCGAGTTCGATGTCGAGTTGCACCGTGTCGCTGTCCGGGTCGGTTACCGTCCCTTTGAAGACCAGGGTGGTCAGGTTGGTGTACAGGCCCTTGGTCAGCACCGTGGTGCCGTCGCTCTTGTACTGCACCAGCGAGGCGGGCACGCCCGGAGCGTTGTTCGGTGCCGGTGCCGAGGTGGTGTAGCTGAAGGGGTAGCTGGCGGCCAGCGTGTTCCCGGCCGTATCGGCCACGGCAGCACCTACCGTCACCGTGTAAGAGGTGGAGTTGGCCTGCCCGGACGGGGTGAACACCGCCTGGGTCCCGGAGCAGCTGGTCCTGGTCCAGGTCACCGCCGGGGAGATTGTTACCGTACTGGTGGTCACCGTGGTGCAGTTCACGTTCTCGCTGAAGTTCAGGGTCACCGCACCGTTGAGGGTGGTCCCGGTGGCGCCGTTCACCGGCACCGTGCTCGACACCGTCGGCTTCACCGTGTCGACGACGACAGCGACCGGAGAGCCGTACACCGCGGAGACGTTGCCGTAAGTGTCCTTGGCCCAGGGATACAGGGTGAAGCTGCCGTCGGAGGCGACCGTGTAGTTGGTGGGTGCCGTGCCCAGCCACCCAGCGTCACCGGCCAGCGGCGCCGTGGAGCTGGTGGTGATCATGTAGCCGGTCACGCTGTTGGCGTCGGTGGCTGCGAACCCGGAGACGGTGATGGTGCGGGACAGCGACGGGGTGGTGGCAGCAAAGCCCGCCGAGACCACCGGCTTGGTGGAGTCGACGAAGACGGCCACCGGGGAGGCGTACACGGCGGAGACGTTGCCGGCTGCGTCCTTGGCCCAGGGGTACAGGGTGTAGCTGCCGTCGGCGGCAACCGTGTAGCTGGTCGGGGCCGAAGCGGTCCAGCCTGCTGCGCCGGAAAGCGGAGCGGTGGAGCTGGTGGTGATGATGTAGCCGGTGACGCCGGTGTTGTCGGTGGCGGCGAAGCCGGAAACCGGGATGACCTTGGAGAGAGAGGGGGTGGTGGCGGCAAACCCGGCGGAAACCACCGGCTTGGTCGTGTCGCCACCCCCGCCGGATGATACCGTGACCGTGATGGCCTGCTCAACATGTGACTTCGAGGTATCGTGGCCTACGCCGAGCACCACTATGGTGTAGGTGCCCGCAGCGGTGCCGGCCGGAACCGTCACGATGGCGTCGGCACCCATGTTGTCGGCGATGCCGTCTAGGTCCTTGCCTGCTGTGGCGTTGTCGTAGGCCGCGTTCCGGCTCCCAGTGTCCCAGGCGGTGGTGTCGTAACTGATGGTGTAGCCGACCGGGCTGCTCGGGTACTCGGTCGCTGTACTGTAGGAGTTCGCGGTGGCCCAGCCGGCGGGTACGCCGTCGGCGGCATCCCACACCGCGTTCCAGCCGGAGATCGCGGGAGAGTTCACGGTGCCTTTGGCGAGAGTCCAGCCGGTCGGCAGGGCGATCTCGACGCCGACACCGACCTGCCCCCCCGCGGCGTTGGTCACTTTGGTCACCTTCCAGTCCACTTCAAAGCTCCCACCCGGCGCCACAGTAACCGAGGTGCCAACGGCGCCGTTGATCGCGGTGGTGATGGTCGCGTCCGGGTCTACCTGCGAGTGGCAGGAGCTGCAGGAGTCGAACTTGCTGGGCCAGGCGTCGGCGTTAGGCAGGAAGTAAGAAGTGGCAAAGAATCCGGTGAACAGCAGGACCATCACCAGCGACGCGACCAGGTTCATGCGCACACGCCCCCTCACGTTCCCGATGATCCCTTCCTGCGACTGGACAGCTGCCAGTTCCGAACATTCCTCCGGGTGGATTCCTGCTTCTGCAACTGCTTTTTTCATAGTGAGCTCTTCCCCATCGTTTTTTGCCGTTGTGTATCGGAATTCAAAGCCTCTCCCGGGCCGGAGCCCGGGAGGACCGTGGTTACAGGTTGAGATGGCACATGGTGCAATCGCGTGCCCCGCCGAAGTCGTTGGTCCAGTGTACGGTCACGCCGTTGTGGCAGGAGATGTTGGAGCAGCTGCCGGAGGCATAAGAGCCGACCGTGAGGTAGTTCTTCGAGGTGTCGTAGCTCGATGCACCTTGCTTGTAGGTGCGGGTCTTGTTCCAGCCGGCGATGCCGCCGGTGTAGGAGACGAACACCGCGTCGGTGACCTGGGCCTTGGACTTCATGTAGGTCGTCGGCACGAAGGCGATGTCGTTCTTGCCGTTGACGTGGTTTGCCAGGTTGGTGATCCTGGAGGCGCCGAGGGCGTCGGTGTTGTTGCCGGTGGTGTTGCCGTGGCAGGCCGCCGTGGAGCAGGAGCTATTGTACTTGTTCCTGGCGAAGCTGACCGTGGTGTAGTGGCAGATGTTGCAGCCGATGGTGGTCGACTGTGCCGGGTCGCCGTGGCCGGCGTTGACACCCACCGCACCGGCAGCAGGGAGCAGGCCGCTGGTGCCGCTGAAGATGTCGTCGTAGTGGATGCCCACCGCGTGCGCCGCGTGCGAGTCGGTGCTCGGGGCGTTTTCGTGGCAGCCCGAGCAGCGGGTGGCCGCGGTGTAGGTCTGGTTCCACTGAGGGGTCGTGGTATCCGCATGGCAGTAAACGTTGGAGCAGGCCACCGTGCCGGTACCGGTGCTGCCGACCAGGCCCGACACCGTGTTCTTCTTCCTCAGCGTGCTGGCACCCGTGACGGTGTTCAGTTCCACCTCGACGGTCCCGTTCATGTGGTTGGCCAGGGTGACCGGGTGGCAGTTGGCGCAGCCGAAACCGTAGGCCTTCCAGGTGACGCCGTCGGTATCGGAGCCGGTGGAGAGGTTGGCCGTGTAGTTGTAGAACGGCAGGGTGCCCCAGGCGGTGCCGACGTGGCGGGTGTGCGCGCCGGACAGGGTGGCGTGGCACCCTTTGCAATCCAGCGTCGCGCCCCACACGGCGTTGGTGGCGGTGTAGCCGGTGCCGGCGTGGCAGGATACGTTGGAGCAGGTCTTGCCGCCCGGGTAGCCGAAGCTCGCGGTGCCGCCGGCCAGGACGTCAGCCACCTTGTTGGTGTGGTTGCCGATGATCTGGGTGCCGGTGGCGTCGACGGTCCCGCTGTGGCAGAGCACGCAGGTGGTGGCGCCGACTGCCTTCACGTGCTTCTGGTGCGAGTTGGCGCTGGCGGAACCGGCGGCGCCGCTTACGTAGTTAGGCTCGCCGGCCACGGAGTTGAAGGCGACACCGGCGGTCGGGGTGAGCTGGGCGCCGTGGCAGCCGTTGCAGCCCAGGGCCGCGCCGCTCCAGGACGGGTTCCCCGGCTCGACGGTGGCCACCATGCCGGTCTGGCTCTTCTTGCCGGAGGTGTGGCAGTAGGTGGCGGAGCAGGTGCCGGAAACGTAGGTGCTGCTCTTGCCCGCCCTCACGCCGGAGTAGTCGACGAAGGTGTTGCCGTGCTTGACGGTGTCGATGATCTGGCTGTCGCTGGAGACCGTCTTGGCGTGGCAGTCGGCGCAGCCGTAGTTGCCGCCCATGCTCGCGTTGTTGATGTGCGCGGTGTGCTTGCCGGTAACGAGGACGTTGCTTACCAAGGCGACCGGGCCGCCGTGGCAGCCGTTGCAACCGAGGGTCGCACCCCATTGTGCGCTCGGCACGCCGGCCACGATGCCGTTACCGCTATGGCAGGAGATGTTGGAGCAGGTCTTGGCGGCCTGCTTGCCGAAGATCTTGCCGCCGCCGGCGGTGTAGTTGTTGAAGGCGTTGATGTGCTGCCCACCCGCCACGATGGTGCTGCCGGTGGTCGTGGTCTTGGAGTGGCAGTAAACGCAGGTAGCGGCCCCGCTTGCCCCGACGTGTTTCTTGTGGGAGTTGGCGTTGTCGGAACCGGCTGCGCCGGAGATGTAGTTCGGCTCGCCCGCGACCGAGTTGAACTCGATGCCGGCGGTCGGCAGTACCTGTGCGCCGTGGCAGCCGGTGCAGCCCATGGCCGACCCGCTCCAGGACGGAGCCGCCGGCTCGACAGTCGCCACCATGCCGGTGAAGCCCTTCTTGCCGGAGGTGTGGCAGTAGGTGGCGGAGCAGGAACCGGAAACGTAAGTGGTGCTCCTGCCTGCCTGGACGCCGGAGTAGTCCACGAAGGCGTTCAGGTGCTTGGTGGAGTCGGAGACCACGGAATCGCTGGAAACCGTCTTCGAGTGGCAGGCGGCGCAGCCGATGTTGTCGCCGATGACGCCCGCCTGGTTCACGTGGGCCGTGTGCTTGCCGGTGGCGATGATGTTGCTCACCAGCGACGCCGGGCCGCCGTGGCAGCCGTTACAGGAAAGCGTCGCGCCCCACTGCGCGTTGGCGACGCTGGCGACGATGCCGTTGCCGGAGTGGCAGGTGATGTTGGAGCAGGTCTTGTTGGTCACCTTGCCGAACTTGCCGTTGGCGGAGGTGTAGTTGCTCAGGCGGTCCAGGTGCTGGTTGTTCGCGATGAGGGTAGTTCCGTCAGCCGTGGTCTTGGAGTGGCAGGTGGCGCAGGTGGAAGCCCCTGCCGCACCAACGTGCTTCTGGTGCGAGTTTGCATTGTTAGAGCCGGCGGCGCCGGAGACGTAGTTCGGCTCGCCCGCCACCGAGTTGAAGGCGACGCCGGCGGTCGGCAGGGTTTGCGCGCCGTGGCAGCCGTTGCAGCCCATGCCCGCGCCACTCCAGGAAGGAGCTGCCGGCTCGACGGTGGCGACCATGCCGGTCTGCCCCTTCTTGCCCGAGGTATGGCAGTAGCTGGCGGAGCAGGTGCCGCCCGCGTAGGTGCTGCTTTTGCCCGCCTTGGCGCCGGAGTAGTCGGCAAAGGCGTTCAAGTGCTTGGTGCTGTCGGAGACTCCCGAGTCGCTGGAAACGGTCTTGGAGTGACACTCGACACAACCAAGGTTGGTGCCGAGGATGTTGGCCTGGTTCACGTGGGCGGTGTGCTTGCCGGTGTTGAGGATGTTGCTCCCCAAGGCGGTCGGGCCGCCGTGGCAGCCGTTACAGCCAAGGGTCGCGCCCCACTGGGCATCGCCGACGTTGGTGACGATGCCGTTGCCGGAGTGGCAGGAGATGTTGGAGCAGGTCTTGTTGGCAACCTTGCCGAAGGTCTTGCCGTTACCCGCGGTGTAGTTGTTGAAGCGGTCCATGTGCTGGCCGCCCGCCACGATGCTGGTGCCGTTGGTGGTGGTCTTCGAGTGGCAGTTGGCGCAAGTGGTGGCGCCAGCGGCCCCTACGTGCTTGAGGTGCGAGTTGGCGTTGCCGGAACCTGCGGTGCCGGAGACGTAGTTCGGCTCGCCCGCGACCGAGTTGAAGGCGACGCCTGCGGTCGGAGTCAGCTGTGCGCCGTGGCAGCCAGTGCAGCCCATGGCCGCGCCGCTCCAGGACGGGTTGGCCGGTTCAACGGTCGCCGCCATGCCGGTGACGCCTTTCTTGCCGGAAGTGTGGCAGTAGGTGGCGGAGCAGGTGCCGGAGACGTAGGTGCTGCTCTTGCCCGCCTTGGCGCCCGAGTAGTCGAGGAAGGCGTTCAGGTGCTTGGTGGTGTCGGAGACCAAGGAGTCGCTGGAGACCGTCTTCGCGTGGCACTCGACGCACCCAATGTTGTCGCCGATGACGCCGGCCTGGTTCACGTGAGCGGTGTGCTTGCCGGTATTGAGGATGTTGCTTCCGAGGGCCACCGGGCCGCCGTGGCAGCCGTTACAGTTAAGCGTTGCGCCCCACTGGGCGTTGGCCACGTTGGTGACGATGCCGTTGCCGGAGTGGCAGGAGATGTTGGAGCAGCTCTTGTTGACCACCTTGCCGAAGGTCGTGCCGTTGCCGGAGGTGTAGTTGATGAAGCGGTCGGCGTGCTGGCCGCCGGCAACGAGCGTGGTGCCGTTGGCGGTGGTCTTCGAGTGGCAGTTGGCGCAGGTGGAAGCACCCGCCGCGCCCACGTGCTTCTGGTGCGAGTTCGCGTTATTGGACCCGGCGGCGCCGGAGACGTAGTTCGGCTCGCCTGCAACCGCGTTGAAGGCGACACCGGCGGTCGGCAGAGTCTGTACGCCGTGGCAGCCGTTGCAGCCCATGGCCGCGCCGCTCCAGGACGGGCTCCCCGGCTCGACGGTGGCCACCATGCCGGAGAGCCCCTTCTTGCCCGAGGTGTGGCAGTAGGTGGAGGAGCAGGTGCCGCCCGAGTAGGTGGTGCTCCTGCCGGCCTTGGCACCGGAGTAGTCGATGAAGAAGTTCAGGTGCTTGCTGCTGTCGGAGACGACTGAGTCGCTGGACACGGTCTTCGAGTGGCACTCGACGCAGCCGTAGTTGTCGCCCAGCACGCCGGCCTGGTTCACGTGGGCGGGGTGCTTGCCGGTGTTGAGGATGTTGCTCCCCAGCGCGGTCGGGCCGCCGTGGCAGCCGTTGCAGTTGAGGGTCGCGCCCCACTGGGCGTTGGCCACGTTGGCGACGATGCCGTTACCGGAGTGGCAGGAGATGTCGGAGCAGGTCTTGTTGGCAACCTTGCCGAAGGTCTTGCCGCCGCCCGCGCTGTAGTTGTTGAAGCGGTCCAGGTGCTGGCCACCCGCCACGATGCTGGTGCCGTTGCTGGTGGTCTTCGAGTGGCAGCTGACGCAGGTGGTGGCGCCGGCGGTGCCCACGTGCTTCTGGTGCGAGTTGGCGTTGCTGGAACCGGCGGTGCCGGAGACGTAGTTCGGCTCGCCCGCGACCGAGTTGAAGGCGACACCCGCGGTCGGGGTCTGCTGCGCGCCGTGGCAGCCGTTGCAGCCCAGTGCCGCGCCGCTCCAGGACGGGTTCCCCGGCTCGACGGTGGCCACCATGCCGCTCTGCCCCTTCTTGCCCGAGGTGTGGCAGTAGGTGGAGGAGCAGGTACCGGCGCTGTAGGTGGTGCTTCTGCCGGCCTTGGCGCCGGAGTAGTCGACGAAGTTGTTCATGTGCTTCGAGCTGTCCGAGATCACGGAGTCGCTCGAGACCGTCTTGGCGTGGCAGTCGACGCAGGTCATGTTGTCACCGATCACGCCCGCCTGGTTCACGTGCTGGGTATGCTTGCCGCTGCCGATGACGTTGCTGCCGAGGGCGATCGGGCCGCCGTGGCAGCCGTTACAGTTCAGCGTGCCGCCCCACTGGGCGTTGCCGACGTTGGCGACGATGCCGTTGCCGGAGTGGCAGGAGATGTCGGAGCAGGTCTTGTTGGCCTGCTTGCCGAAGGTCTTGCCGTTGCCCGAGGTGAAGTTGATGAAGCCGTCGATGTGCTGCCCGCCGGCGACCAGCGCGGTGCCGTTAGCGGTGGTCTTCGAGTGGCAGTTGGCGCAGGTGGCGGCCCCTGCCGCGCCCACGTGCTTGTCGTGGGAGTTGGCGGTCGCGGAACCTGCGGTGCCGGAGACGTAGTTAGGCTCGCCTGCAACCGAATTGAAGGCGACCCCTGCGGTGGGGGTCTGCTGTGCGCCGTGGCAGCCGTTGCAGACCATGGCCGCGCCGTTCCAGGAGGGTGCTGCCGGCTCAACCGTCGAGGCCATGCCGGTGACGCCCTTCTTGCCGGAGGTGTGGCAGTAGCTGGTGGAGCAGGTACCTGCGGAGTAGTTTTTGCCGGCCTTGGCGCCGGAGTACTCGACGAAGGTGTTGACGTGGTTCGCGATGGTGCCGATGGCGGAGTCGCTGGCAGCGGTCTTGCCGTGGCAGTCGGCGCAGCCGTAGTTGCTGCCCAGGGTCCCGCCGTTGTTGATGTGGGCCTGGTGCTTGCCGGTAGCGAGGACCTTGGTCCCCAGGGACGCCGGACCACCGTGGCAGCCGTTGCAGCCCAGGGTCGCGCTCCCCCAGGAGGGGGCGGTGGTCACCGTGAAGGGACCGGTCTTGGTGGTACCGTCGCTGTGGCAATAGGTGCCCGAGCAAGTTCCAAAGGTATTGGTCTGGCTCGGGAGAAAATCGTTGGTCGGGCCGGAGTAGCTCCCGCCGTTGTTGGGTGCCGCGGTGAAATTGAGTGCGATGCCGCGGTGGGTCACGCTGGTGGCATGCGCAAACGGTGCAGCCTCGGCGCTGTGGTCGGAGTGGCATTTTACGCAGGCGCCGGTGCCGGTGCCGTAGTAGGTGCCGTGCTTGGAGCCGGAAACCGGGTGTCCAGCGGTCATCGAGGCGCCGTGGCAGCTGTTGCAGTCCGCCGGGCTGGCAAACGCAGCGCTCCCCCAGGTCGGGCTGGTGCGCTCGAAGTGACAGTTCACGTTGGAGCAGGATCCCAGCGGATTCGGGGGCACCGAGGTCTGGTTCACGAAGGCACGGCTGTAGCTGCCCGTCGCGGAACCGTTGATGTTCCCGGAGACCTTGATGTCAGCGGTACGGTGGCCGTTTTGGTACACGAGCACGCCGGAGCCGTGGCACTTGACGCACGATTGGGCGTTACTGTCGGCATGGCTGCCATGGTTGCCCTTGAATGCGCCCGTGGCGGGAATGCGCCGCCCATTGGCTGAATCAAGAGGAGGCATGGTGTGGCAGGCGTCGCAACCGTAGTCATACTGCGGTACGGCCTCGGCCTTGGTGCCAGCGAAGAGCGCAACTGCCATCGTCATCAGCAAAGCTATCACTCGTGGGTTGTACCATCCGAGTCTGCGGTAGCCCCTCATTTCCACTCCTTTATCTCAAAACACCTGACCGTAGTGCCATTGCATTTAACGACCCGGCGGGGGGGAATGCACCCCCCGCCGGGGTTTTTTACATCCCGATAAAGCTTCTTTTACTGCTTACTACCTTTCGGTGCTCCACTTCGCGCTCGGCCTGAAGTGGCAGCTCACGTTGAAGCAGCTGCCCGACTTGTTGGTCCCGCCGGAAACCAGCGTCGCGCTGGTGTAGGTGGCGAGGGCGTCGTCGGAGAAGCGGTACTGCGGGTCGATCTGGACGGAGACGCTTTCCACGTGGGTCCTGATGGGCAGGGCACGGGCGTGGGTAGCATCGCTCCCCTTGTGGCAGGGGAGGCAGTTAGCCCAACCCTCGCTCGGCTTGGCGTCCTTCTTGATGTGCGCCACGAGGATGTGGGCACCGCCGCCGCCGGAGTAGTCTTCGAAGCGGGCCGAGGACCAGTTCCCCTGCACGCCGAAGGTGATGGCGTTGAGGGTCTTGCGCGGTGCCGGCGGGTAGCCGTGGCAGGCGTCGCAACCGCCGTTGGGCACGAACGCGAGGCCGGTGGCCGGGTTGTGCACGTGGCAGGTGGTGCAGTCCGTGGTCGAGGCCACGTGGTCCTGTGCCGGCAGACCGGCCTTGGTGAAGTACTGGGTGCTGGTGTGGCAGACCTGGCAGACGCCGGTCTGCGCGCCGTTGGCGAAGGTGTTGTTGCCGGTGAAGCTGACGGCGGTGCCGTTGATGGTGGTGTTGACCATCATGCTGTTGGCGGTACCGTGCGCGTTGTGGCAGTCCGCGCACTTGGCGCCCAGGCCGGAAGCCTGGTGGGCCTTCACGTTGAGCTTGTTGCCGGTGACCTTGGCGGCGTTGGTATGGCAGTAGTCGCACTCGAGGTTGGTGGCGCCGACCATCACGCCGAGAAGACGCTTGTTGTCGCCGAGCACGCCGCTGATGTGAGCGGAGCTGCTGTCGTGGCAGGCGGCGCAGGCCTGGGCGATGCCGGCCTTGCCGTGGCCCTTGGTGGCTGCCAGGGTCTTGTCGGGAGCGGTGATGCCGCCGATGACGGAGAGCTGGCCCCCTGCGGTGCTATGGCAGCTTTCGCAGGTGACGCGCCCGGTGGTCCAGTTGGTGCTCTGCTTGTGGCAGGTGGAGCAGGTGCCGATCTTGTTCATGCCGGCAGCCAGGTTCAGCGTGCCGTCGACGTGGGTCACCGCAGTGTTCGAGGTGTGGCAGTTCGAGCAGGAGGTGGCCAGGGTGGAGTTGAATTTCGGGCCGTACGCCGCGCTGAAGTGCTGCGCGTGCGCGTTGGAGCTGATCAGGCCGCCGGTGGTGTTGGAGAGCGCGGTATGGCAGGTACCGCAGGCGCCGGATGCCGTGTTGTTCCACTGCGGGGTTGCCGAGAGGTGGCAGGAGGTGGCGCAGGTCTTGTTGTTGGAGGTCCAGGTGACGACCTGGGCGCCGGCAACCTCGACGGTCGCGTCGCCGTGCAGCGCCTTGTTGGCGAAGCTGGAGCTGCCCGAAACGGTGGAAGCGTGGCAGGTGTCGCAGGCATAGCCCTTGGTGTTCACGTGCTTGGCGTGGGCGTTGGTGGTCAGGGTCTCGGAATCGCCGTGGCAGCCGTTGCAGCCAAGCGACGCGCCCCATTTCACGTCGGGCACGTTGGCCACGATACCGTTGCCGCTGTGGCAGGATACCGCGGAGCAGGAGTTGCCGACCAGGGTGAAGCTCTTGCCGTTGCCGGCTTTCAGGTCGCGGGTGTTGTTGGTGTGGAAGCCGCCCGCCTTGATGCTGGTGCCGTTCACGGTGGTGTCGGCGTGGCAGCTCGCGCAGTCGGCGGCCGAGGCCACGTGGTTATCGTGGCTGTTGGCGCGCAGCTGGTCGGCGCCGGCGTTGGAGTAGTTCGGCTCGCCCGCGATGGAAGCGAAGGCCGGGGTGGCGTCGGAACCGTGGCAGGACTTACAGTCGAGCGCGGTGGAACCGGTCCAGGTTACGCTCTTCATGGTCCCTTTGCCGTCGCTGTGGCAGTAGGAGGTGGAGCAGGTACCCGATACCGGGGTACCGAC
>NZ_JAHLME010000012.1 GCF_018919395.1 Geomonas azotofigens | reverse complement strand
GGCCTCCTTGAGGATCGAGACGATCTGTGTCTCAGTGAAGCGTGACTTCTTCATGTGAAACCTCCTGGCGTTAAATAATGCCAGAAAGCTCTACTTTTCAAGTGTCTATTTCCAGGGGAAGCTTACGGATCACCTTCTTGTCCACCGGAGTCCCACATTTTTCACAGCTTCCGTGACCTGATTCTGCCTCGGCAGTTTCCGTCAACTCGATGACTTCCGCTTTTTCGGCTTGTATAGGCTGCCTCTGGCAAGTCTGGCAGAGGATTTTGCCGCCAAACTTCGCCTTGTTCATTCTGCAGAAGTAAACAACCTTGCTTTCGACTTCGACACCGCAGGCTTCACAGGTAACCTTTTTCGTCTCCTTGGCGGCCTCGGTACTTATGGGTGCTTCCTTTGCCGACGGTGTGGAGTCCTGGACGGCCACCCCGAACTTTGCGCCATAATCTATTTTCGCTGGCCGATGGAGGCGAGCCAGGGTGCGCGCGAAGGTTTCCAGTGTTTCTGCCGAGACAATCTTTGCCGCTGACGCGAGTGTATTAATCACCCCCATTGCGTCTACACGTTTTCCTATGGCTTCCACAAGTGCATCCGCTTTGATGACCGCACTTGTATCATATTGGGCAGGCGCAGGACGGTCAATCCTGGAATTGGGTGCGATGAGGACGTAGTTGTGATATGCGGCAGGCATAGTAATTCCAAGTCTGGCGGGCAGCAGCCCGCGTTGGGCGATGACCTTTTCGAGGAGATGGATGTGCCGCTTGTTTTGTTCGATGGGAGATTCGATGCCGACGAAGGATCTGCCATTCCAGGCGAGGAATTCTCCCTCCGGGCTGATCTTGATTCCGTAGTAATAGTTCTTTGACTCAAGTACGTACACGTCAAGGAACCGGTTGATAAGCAGGTGGTCGATCTGGGCCACAAACCCGTTGAGTTCCAGTCGCAGATCATGGATGATTGCCCAGTTTTCGTTGTCACGGTAGCGGAAATCGATGTAGTATGCCGAACTTTCCTCACCCCGGACCCCAGACCCGATGCACTTCATCTCCCGCTCTATGAGGAACCGCTGTTTCGTGGATATTTGGCAACCAAGCAGTCGTTGCAATTCCTGAACGTCGCCCTCTCGGCTGTCACATTTTTTGATAACCATTCTTCTCCCCTGTCAATATGGAGTCCGGCTAAAGCCCATGCTGAACAAAGATCTTCTTAATTTGCGCGATGGCTTCTGGCGAGAGCCTGACGCTTTGGCTTTTCTTGCCTTTGATTTCTCTCTGTGCTGACCCATACGTGTCCAACTGAAGGAACTTCTTCCCATCGGTCTCTATGACTGCATAGGTGCAGGCTACCTCCGTGTGCCGTGATTCCCTTTCGAGTGGTTGATGGATAAGCTCTGTTACAATTGCCATTTGTTCACCTCTTCTTTTTGTCATCTTCTGTGATTAAGGATGATGCCTTATAACCGCCATTCCTTCCGATGTTCCGACAGGTATTCCTGGGCCGGCCAGAGGTCATGGTCCTGGGGCGGGATCATGGCGCGGCCGTTGAGGGTCAGCAAAAATCCTGGGACGTTAGGATCTGCCATGATCTGACGGGATGTAAGGACATTGTAGTTGGTGGAGACGCCCATCATCCCTTCGTCAAAAGCCCAGTGACAAAGCTTGCAGAGGGCCATGCCGTTTCGGATGTCGTCGTTTTGGGTTTTGCTCCAGGGGACGATGTGGGCGGCATCTACTGCGGTGTGTTGCTCTGGGGTGATGATGCGAACCCCGCACAAGGCACAGCGGTGGTCATAGGCCTTGATGACCATCCTTCGAAAAGCCTGGGCACGCGCGGCGGGACGATAAATTTCTGCCTCAACGATTTCCTTCACTAGCGGTAGGTGCGACTTTTCCTCAAGGATACGGCTGTACTCGGAGGCTTCACGATTGATGGTCGACTGCTCGCGCAGGAGCAGTTGCGCCATCTCGGAAAAGCATGACTGCAGTAAGGCTTCTCTCAAGGCCTCTCTGCCTGCTTCAGACTTCATAAGCAGGAAGAGGTCGTCGTCCAACGTGGCTCCAAGGATGTGCTTCCTTAGATAAGTGACTGTGGCGGTGTTGTTGATGACGGCGTCGGAAAGCTGCTTGCCCGGCTGAGGGACGAGGTGCCAGAACGGCTCCCTGTCTAGTCGGGAAAACGGGAAAGCGATGCTGCTGGTCTGACCAAGGGGAATGATGCGTCGCCAGTAGAGACAGAAGAGCTCATTCAGTTCGATCAGGTCACCTGATGCATCTATGAACGGGGCGGTTATGACACCGCGCTGTACCAGGTCCATCACCGCCAACAGCAGGAACGGCTTGTGGGGAGCCCTGCCTTTGGTCGAATCGGTCCAGACCGAACCGGGAGCGCGCTTAAGGCTGGTGAATTGCTTGATGTAATCTGCTGGCATCTCGCCCTCGTCAGGTTCATTTAGGCGGTAGGTTAAATGCAATTTAGATTAACGGAGCGGAAGAATCAAGCTTAATGATCGCGGGAGCGATGGCAGATGAGGATGGGGGGCATTGATATTTTGACGTTTGGGCCGCATTTTGACGAATGGCTTACTGTTTTCTCAGGCGCATCGACTCTGCTGACAGATGACAGTCGGGACTACACTCCGTCGACTCCCGTATCGTTGCCTGTAACCACTCTCCTTCATCGATCCGAAGGTCGATGGTGCACTGGTTGTTTTTGCTGTAGGTGTACTCCTGCACTGCAATTGCTTCTCCTGCCTCGTTTTCATCCGTCTCTGCTCCTAACCACCAGTAACCAGCGATCCTGGCTTTCCCTTGCTCATGTCGACTGCAGGCCCCGGACTTCGCAATTTTGAAGACGATGGTCTTGGGATCGAGGTAGGTGACTTCCAGTGACTGCCGCTCCTTTCCTTTTACCAGGGTGAAACGCAAGGGTGACTGGGGAGGGTGCGGCGTGGCTCGTCGAGGCTCCTGCCGTTGCTCGTCACGTGACGGTTGCTCGGCTGCGGCGACTTGGGCTGCTAGAAGCATAACAACTATCCCTGCAAGGTGCATCATCTTCATCTCACTCCTCATATTCTCACTGGTGACTATTCTCGGGCCAGCGTCGCCCCAGCAAGGTCCAGCTCTTTTTGGGAAAACTCGACTCCTTCACGGTATTGCTTTGATTTCCTCCCAGCAGTCTAAAGTGGGTGGCGGTCTCTTCGATGAGGAAGCCGACATGTGCGCCGGAGGTTGAAAAACTGCGGTCGGTTGCTTTGCTGCTACAGATAACGGTGATCGCTCCCGGGACAGGGCCAGACGGCACCCCCCAGTGGACCCAGCTTTTTGCAGCGGCAGAGTTGGTGCCTTTTATGCCCGCCTGCTTGAGACACCAATTGACGAAGGAGGAACACCACGGTGTCTCGTCGTCGGTGGCTTTCAGGGTGGTCGTGGCATGGTAGGCAAGTATTCTCGGGTTGTCCTCGTGGCCGACTACTTCCTTTTGGCCAATTTCTTGGCGGGCGATGTCCAGCCAGGGGGCATGCTGAAGAGGGGATTGCTTGCTGTCGCTGTTCATGGTGTGCTCCCTCCGGTGTTTATTCCTCGTCCTCCTGATCACTGCAGTCCACGCAGAGTGGCTCTCCGTTCTCATTCAACCCGTAGTTCTCCCCCTGGGACAGATCCCTGCCGCACCGGGCACAGGAGACCGGCTCGTCTGGGGTGGCATAGAAAAAAGCCAGCAGGTCCTCAAGCAGGTCACTCATGGGGCTCCTCCGCCATGGCTTGTTCACTTCCACACAAACTTGGGGAAGGTTGCCACACGGCATCCGCATTAGCAACGATGCTGCCGACGCTACCCCCAACGGGATCACGTTGAGAGAAATCCTGAGGCAATCGGGGTGCCCGCATCGGTCGATCCCCTAGCCCCGTTAAAAAAGTTTCTTGACTTGGGATTGTTGGCGTGGCTTAATTTTTTGCGCATTCGGATGTAATACAATCGCAACATGGCTCCCCCTCAAACTATGGAGGTAATACATGTCGATACTTCATCCGCTACTCGATATTGTCGACGTCAACGTCCGGGACATGTCGCACGTCGAACTGGGCAACTTCGCCATCAACCTCGCGGACGCCTTTGCCCGCCACAAGGACTTTCAAGGCGAGGGCGCCATCCCGAAACCGTTGTGCCAACTCGACGTACTCAGGAGTCTCGGGGCAGGCCATCTCGCTGTCACTAAGGAGGCCGAGAGCGGCAACCGTTTCAAGAAGGTAGAGCGGGACGCCTCACGCCCGATAGTCGAACTGCACACGACGATGCTGATCAACTGGGCGGCCTACAGGTCCGTGACGGAAAACAAGCCTACACTCATCAGCGAATTGGACCTGCGCCCGAAGATGAAGGCATCCAAGGGGGCGCTCCACATCGAGGTGACTGCCCCGCAAAACCCGAAGGCGAAGCACGGCAAGTCGGGTGTCGCCCTCATCACCGTTAACAGGGTGCCAGGGGCAATGGCCTACTACGTGGGGATCTGCAAGGGCGATCCTTCACTGCCGGAGTCCTGGTCGACCGTCGGGCCGTTCCACAAGTCGCGGAGCATGGAGCTAACCGGGCTGGAGCCCGGGCAATTGTATTATTTCAAGGTCTATTGCTCGGGGCCCAGCGGCCAGAGCGAGTGGTCCTCCATCATCAGCCTCAGGATCCTTTGATCCCGGTCCACCAAAACCGAAGGCCCTCATCCTCAGGATCAGGGCCTTCGCTCGTTGCAACCTATCCCTCCTTAGCCATCTCTCCTACTCCACACCCTGCAAATATCACGACAGAAGCCAACCCTGCCAAGGCCGATCTCGAAGTTTTAGGATCGGGCCCCATCTTGTTAACTTCGTGCTCCGGATTTTAAGATCGGGCCCCATCTTGTTAACTTCGTGCTCCGGATTTTAAGATCGGGTCCCATCTTGTTAACTTCGTGCTCCGGATTTTAAGATCGGGCCCCATCTTGTTAACTTCGTGCTCCGGATTTTAAGATCGGGTCCCATCTTGTTAACTTCGTGCTCCGGATTTTAAGATCGGGCCCAATCTTGTTAACTTCGTGCTCCGGATTTTAAGATCGAGCCCAATCTTGTTAACTTGGTGCTCCGGATTTTAAGATCGAGCCCAAAGTGGTTAACTTCGTGCTCCGGATTTTAAGATCGGGTCCAATCTTGTTAACTTCGTGCTCCGGATTTTAAGATCAAGCCCGAAGCTGTTAACTTCGTCCACCGGATTTTATGGTCGTGCCTGAAGTTCCTAACTTCGGCCTTGGAACTTTAAGATCGAGTCCGATCTTCTTAGCTTCGGGTTCCGGCTACTCCTCGGTCGCCGGGTAGGGGCAGATCTGGTCGGAAACGGTGCGGAAATGAAAGCCGTAGATGGTCAGCGTTATGGTCAACGGGAGTAGCCGCGGCTTTCTGAGGAGCGTCCAGGCGAAAACCTTCCAGTAGTGCAGCCGCTCCTTGCCCAGGATCCCCAGGAACAGCATGGATCGAAAGAATGCCTTGAGGTCGCGCCACTGCAGCGTGGAAAACGGGGATGGCCCGGAGAGCTGGTACTCTTTCAGGAAGGTCATGATGCGCTCGTAGAAGTAATCCGGGGAATATATGGTCTTCACGAGCCGCTGGTACCCTTCCACCAGCACCTGCGGGCTCATCTTCGGTTCGAATGTGAGGGTGGTATCGGTGTTGTTCCCGTTGGCCGTGCTGATGATCCTTCCCTCGCTGGCGAGCCGGCTATGCAACTTGGTGCCCCGCAGTACCATCAGTATTCCCACCATGGCCGTAACGATGCCGCTGTCCTGAATGAAGCGGAGCTGCTTGTCGAAGATGGCCGGCGAGTCACTGTCGAAGCCCACGATGAAGCCCCCCTGCACCTGGAGCCCGGCCCGTTGGATAGAACGCACCGAGGCAAGGAGATCGCGGTTGTCGTTTTGCAGTTTGCCCGTTTCCCTCAGCGAATCCTTTTCCGGGCTTTCGATGCCGATGAAGACCTCCTGGAACCCGGCCGCGACCATCAACTCCAGGAGGCGCGGGTCGTCGGCAAGGTTGATGGACGCCTCGGTATAGAAGAAGAACGGGTGCCGGTGCGCCTCCATCCAGGCGGTCATCGCCGGAAGGACCTCGGCTTTCAGCTTCCGCTTGTCGCCAATGAAGTTGTCGTCGACGAAAAAAACCCCTCCGCGCCACCCCCTGGAGTAGAGCGTCTCCAGTTCGGCTATGACCTGTTCGGTGGTTTTGGTTCTCGGGGTGTGACCGAACATCGCGGTGATGTCGCAAAACTCGCAGTCGAAAGGACATCCCCTGGAATACTGGACGTTCATGGACGCGTACTTGCGCATGTCGATCAGCGACCAGCGCGGGATCGGGGTACGGGAGAGCTCGGGGCGCTCGTCGGAGAGGTAGAGGCGTTCCGGCTTCTTGTGGTCGAGGTCTGACAGAAACCGCGGTAGCGTGACCTCTGCTTCGCCGAGCACCAGGTGGTCCACGTCGGGGAATTCGTCATGGCATGCCGAGAAAAGGGGGCCTCCCGCAACGGTCTTGATCCCAAGGGCCTTGCATCGCGCCAGTACTTCCCGTGCGGACTCCCTCTGGACCGTCATGGCACTGATGAATACATAGTCGGCCCATCGCAGGTCATCATCAGAAAGAGGCTCGACGTTGAGATCGGTGAGCTTCATACTCCAGCCGTCCGGGATGATCGCAGCGACAGTAAGAAGACCCAGGGGAGGAAAGGCGGCTTTTTTCCCGATAAAAAGCATTGCATGGCGGAAACTCCAATAGGTATCGGGGTACTTGGGGTAGACGAGTAGGACCTTCATTATTCCCTCCGAGAGACTTCCTGATTGCAGCCAGCGCTCATCGCCCCACATCTAAAATGTCGCACTCCGGAGTCCGGATGCCGCCGATGGGCGACACGAGAACGTCCCAGGCCCATCAGGAAGCTGCACAGGTAGGGAAGGGGACGGAAAGGACGTTGCACGTGACGTCATGGTCGCGGGCGCAGGGCGCAGGAGGCTCCATCTCGCCGCGACGATCACCACAGCCCAGGGGCTCCTGCAGGCTTTCAGTTGAGAAGTGTATATTTTTTATATCATGAAAATAATGAAATGCACGGCGGGTGAGCAGACGGGGGCAGGCCTGGGCAGGCAGGGTGGGGGCGATCGCGCCAGGCTCGCATTTGTTACTCGGCAGATGAAAATGTGGTGCCGGTTTTCGAATCAAAGGGCATCTGGCAGAGTTGGCGAAGGGCGCTGGTAACTGCGGGGAGCTGAGGTCCCCGTGGAAAGAGGGAGTGCCGGCTCCCGTTACATCAGGGAGCCGGCACTCGTGGTGCTGCGTCGTATGTGGATCGGTGCGTGAACGCCGCCCGCTACTGCGTCCTGAAATAGTAGGCTGACGAGGTGACGGTGCTGCTGCCGGCGGTGGAGGATACCTGGAAGTAGTAGGTGGTCTTCCGGGCCAGCGAGGACAACTTAAGCACGTGGGACGTGACCAGCGCGCTGCTGGAAAGCGTCTTGGTCAGGCTGGCCGACGAGGTGCCGTAGCGGATCACGGAGTTCGACGCCAGGTTGGTGCTCCACTGGATCTGCGCGGTGCTGGTGCCGATTGAGCCGTACACGCTGCTCGTGAAGGCGAGCGGCGCGGTCGGGGTGGCGTAGGCCTCGTTGGACAACGCGGACGTGCCGGCGCTGTTCACGGCGGCGACCTTGTAATAATAGGTGACGCCGTTGGCGACGCTGTCGGTGAAGGAGGTGGTGGTGAGACCGGTCCTCACCGGGGTGATCCCTTCCTTCCCGGCGGCGGTGCCGCGGTACACGTTGTAGCTCGTCGCGCCGCTACTCGCACTCCAGCCAAGGGCGACGCTGGCGTTACCGGCCGAGGCCTTGAGCCCCGCCGGCGCCGCCGGCACGGCGACCGTGGGCGTCGTCGATGTGGTGGAGGACGACCCGGGCGCCAGGGCTGCCATCAGGTTGGCGCCGTTGAAGGAGCCCCAGCCGGTGGCGTTATCGTAGCCGGTGAGGGCGGGGTAGTAGAGGTTGGTGGTGCTGTCGGCTATGTCGTGGAAGCTCGTGCCGTAGCCGGTGCCGGCCCCTACCTGGTACAGGACCGGGTTCGCGCAACCAAGCGGCGCCAGGCCGCCGGCGGCGCGCTGCTGGTTCACCCGGGCGGTGAAGGCGGCCCAAAGGGGCGCGGCGCAGCTCGTGCCGCCGTAGATCCACCATTTCCCCTGGTAGTAGATGGAGTACCCGGTGCCGGGGTCGGAGTTGAGGGCGACGTCGGGAACGTTTCTCATCACCGAGGAGGCGACGTTGCCCACTCTCTGTTGCCAGGCGGGGATGGGCCAGAAGGCGCTCACGCCGCCGCCACCGGCGCCGGCGGTCACGGTTCCGGCGTTCCAGGTGGACTCGCGGCTGTAGCTGCCGCCGCTTAAGTAGAGGGTGGTACCGCCGACGCCGGTCACGTAGGGCTGGGAGGCGGGGTCGTCGACGCTCAGGGTGCTGCCGTTGTCGTAGGCGCCGCTGTCGCCGGCGGCGGCGTAGACGGTCTGCCCCTGCGCGGCCATCTGCTGAAAGATGGCGTTCTCGCTGCTCAAAAAGGAGGAGCCGCTCTCTCCCTCGCTGAGCCCCCAGGAGCTGCTCACCTGCTTGGCGAGGTTGTCGGTGGCGATCCGGTTGTAGGTGTCCAGTACCCCGTTGCCGCTGTTGGGGCCCATGTAGACGATGATCTTGCTCGCGCCGGGTGCGAGCGCCATCTGCAGTTCGATGTCGAGGGTGACCTCGCCGGCGCCTGAGCCGGGCACGCCGGAGAAGCCGTCCACCAGGACGTTTTGCAGCGGCACCGCCCTGATCCCGTAGTAGGTGGCGTAGGCGGCGACGTCGGAGAGGGTATAGCCGTCCAGCTGGAACAGCGCCAGCGTCTGCCCGGCGCCGGTCGCGCTCACCTGGGTGAGGTTGTAGGCGGAGCTGATGTCCTTCGGGGTCATGCCGCCGCCCGGGCCGGTGCCGATCGTGTAGGGGGTAGCCATGGGGAGGTCGGCGGCGCGGGTGGAGTGGCTGTGGGTGTGCCAGACGCCCGCGCTGTCCAGGCCGACCATGCCGGAGATGCGGCCGGCGATGGCGCTGGGGACGCCGGGATCGCTGTCGGGGGCGACGAAGGTGTGGCCGCTGTGCGCCTGGTACCGGTGCAGTTGCAGGTCGAAGGCGGCCTCGACGGCGGCGGCGGGGCCGGCGACGTCCAGGATGGTGCGGTTGGCGTGGGTGCCGGTGATGGTGAGCCCCAGGCCGCGGGCGTAGCTTTTCACCGCCTCGTAGTCGGCGGCGCTCGGCGCGAAGCGCTCGATGAACTGCGAGCTGGTGAGGTAGTGGCCGTAGAGCGGGTCGGCGGGGTCGTAGACGCGGCGCAGCAGGTCGTCAAGCGCCTGCTGGTTGCGCAGCGGCAGGGTGAAGGAGAACCTCATCTGCGTTACCGCAGGGAGTCTGCCAAGGCGCCTGGCGCTGGCCACGCTTCGAGCCGGGATGTGTCCCGCGACGCGGACCTGTGCCGAGCTGTCGGCCCAGCATGACGACGGGGCTCCCCCCGCCATGGCGATGGCGAAAAGGAGTCCGAGGCAAAGGGGGAACTGTTTCAACGCGACTTTCAAGACGAGCCTCCGGGCAAGGGGTGAATGGGGGAGTTTGTGCGGCTGGGTTCACCATCGGCTTCCCCGCGCGGAACTTTAACGCGGCCGGAAAGAAAATTGTTGCGGCGGGCGAAGTTAGCGGAATCCTTGCCCGCGCCCGAGGGGCGAAGGCGGCGGCAGGCGCCGTCACGTTTTTTGCATTTCTGCGAAAAAAATTGCCAAATGGCGGAGCGGAGTGCAAGTGGTCGGAGTAGCGCCGGTTTCGTCGGCAGACTTGCCTTGGTGCGGAGATTTTTTTGCAGATATGCAAATCAGGCTGAAATCCGCCCGTGGACGGTGGCGTCGTAACTGCTTAAAATCGAACGTTCTTTTGATGGGGCGGTGTTGCGTGGTGGCGGTACGGTTATTGCGTATACGGAATGAAACGCGACGTGATATCGCAACGCAAATCAGGAGGGTAAAAATGAATAATGTGAAACTGGGAAATCCTGCGGTAGTCGGTCTCGCTGGCTTCGGGCTGACGACATTCGTGCTGCAATGCCACAACCTCGGCTGGTGCGGTATCGCCCCCGTGCTCTGGCTCGGCCTCTGTTTTGGGGGGACCGCGCAGATGATTGCCGGTCTGATGGAGTTCAAGACCGGTAACAACTTCGGCTTCTGCGCCTTCACCGGCTACGGCGCCTTCTGGATCTCGCTCTGCCTGATGATCATCTTCGGCAAGAACGCGGACCTGGTGAAAGCCTACCCGACGCTCGCCTTCAACGCCAACGACCTTGGCTTCTACCTGGTGGCCTGGACCGTCTTCACCTTCATCCTCTTCGTCGCCTCCATGAAGCACCACGCGACGCTGGCCTTCATCTTCCTCACCCTGCTTTTGGGCTTCATCGGGCTGGACGTGAAGGAGTTCACCGGCAGCGCGCTGGCCGGTACCTTCGCCGCTTACGACCTGCTGGTATGCGCTTTCTCCGCGCTCTACCTGATGACGGTCGCGGTCTACGCCGAGTCCGGCATCAACCTGCCGGTTGGCGAGCCGTGGCTCAAGGAGAGCACCGCTGCGGAAGGGGTTCTTGCTGCTGAGAAGGTTAAGGCATAAGTAGTTCGGAAACAGAGAAACGAAAGGAAGAGCCATGGCATTGCCGTGGCTCTTTTTTTTTGGGCAAAATTCTAGAGACGGAAGACCGTATTTAACGCAAAGGCGCAAAGGCGCAAAGGCGCAAAGGCGCAAAGAGAAGCAAATAGAGTCTTTAAATCTTTGCGCCTCTGCGGCTTTGCGTTAGGTAAACGCCTTTGGGGTTGCAGGGGGGGAATCTACCTTGTAGTTGGGACTACCAGAGGTAAATGGACTTGTTGTCGAAGCGGTCGCGGTGGAAATAGAGGAAGACGTTGAGCAGCAGGAACAACACGAAGACACAGAAGGCGTTGACGCGGTAGCCGTAGTCGGGGACGATGGCGCCGGAGGCGGTGAGGACCTGCTGGACGGGGAGCATGATGAGGTTGGCCATCCCGCTCGCGCTGGCGGCGAAGTTGTAGGCGATCAGCAGCCAGAGGGTGAGCCGCTGCCGCTTCAGGATGCCGACGATGAGGTAGAGGGAGACGATGCAGTTGGTAAAGATCAGGTGCTCGGCCTGGTCCCCCTTGTAGAGCCGCCCCATGAACGGGAAGTCTCCCCCCAGGTCGGAAAGGGTGACCAGCATGGCGAGGAGGTACACGCCGGTCAGGGGGGCCAGCACGAAGTTCCTCTTATTGTCATCCTCAGGTGTCACCACCCTGTCCGTTTCTTTCAAGGGATCCCTCGTATTTCACCGTTTTCTGGAGCGCAGCTATAGTAACAGGCGGGAGCTTCAATTGACAATTGATAATTGACGATTGGCAATGCGAAGCAAAGGCTTTAACGCAAAGGCGCGGAGCCGCAGAGACGCGAAGAGAAGCTAAGAGAACCAAACGACAGCTGGTTTACCCCACCAAAACAATCTTTGCGCCTTTGCGGCTTTGCGTTAGGAAAGACGGGTTTTAACGCAGAGACGCGGAGACGCTAAGAGAACCAAACGACAGCTGGTTTACCCCACCAAAACAATCTTTGCGCCTTTGCGGCTTTGCGTTAGGAAAGACGGGTTTTAACGCAGAGACGCGGAGACGCTAAGAGAACCAAACGACAGCTGGTTTACCCCACCAAAACAATCTTTGCGCCTTTGCGGCTTTGCGTTAGGAAAGACGGGTTTTAACGCAGAGACGCGGAGACGCTAAGAGAACCAAACGACAGCTGGTTTACCCCACCAAAACAATCTTTGCGCCTTTGCGGCTTTGCGTTGGGAAAGACTGGTTTTAACGCAAAGGCGCTGAGACGCAAAGAGAAGAAAACCACACGGAACTGCAAAGGCTTTAACAACAGATCCCTGTTGTCCCTTGCGCCTTTGCGGCTCCGCGCCTTTGCGTTAAGGCTTGAAGCAGTCAATGCAACGACGGCTTTGCGTCAGATAAAAGGTTTAGGGTTGCAAAACCGACCCGGAACGGGTACGGATGCTGTCATGGGAAAACCGCACGACAACATCCGCAAGCTGTACCTCTTCTCCTTCCTGCAGATGATGCTGTTCCCCATGGCGATCATCACGCTCTTTTGGAAGGACCACGCCGGGCTGTCGCTCACCCAGATCCTGCTCCTGCAGAGCATCTTCTCCGTGGCGACCCTGGCGCTCGATTATCCCGCGGGGTACGTGAGCGACCGGCTCGGCTACCGCTGCGCACTCAACATCTCCGCTGTCCTCGGCATCATAGGGTGGGGGATCTACATCTGGGCCGACTCGTTTCCGACGGTGCTGGCGGCTGAGATCGTGCTGGGCATGTCGCTCTCCTTCATCAGCGGCTCGGACAGCGCGCTTCTCTACGAGACGCTGCGGGCCCAGGGGGAGGAACAGAGCTACGCCCGGCACCAGGGACGCATGCACGGCCTCGCCCAGGCGGGCGAGGCTGCCGGGGCCATCCTGGCCGGTGTCATCTACGCCTTCGAACCGAGGCTTCCCTTCATCCTGCAGGTGGCGGTATGGTGTGCGGGACTCCTGGTGACCAGGCAACTGGTGGACGTCCCCCGTGTACACGGACCGGTCCGCTCCCATCTCGCCGAGGCGCTCGCCACCGCGCGCTACGCGTTCCGGGACAACCGGCACCTGCGCTACACGATCCTGCTCAACACGGTGCTGGGTGTGGCGTCGTTCTACCCGGTCTGGCTGATCCAGCCCTACATGCAGCACGCCGGCGTCCCGGTGGCCTGGTTCGGGCCGGTCTGGGCCGGGGCCAACCTCACCGTCGCCCTGTGCGCCCTCGCCAGTCACCGCCTGCACAGCCGCCTGGGTGACCGGGGCATGGTCGTGCTCTTTTTGTTCCTGGTAGCGGTCGGGTACCTCGGCCTCGGGCTCGCGGCGGGTGTCGGGAGCTTCCTGTTCTACTACCTTTTGACCTGCATGCGCGGCCTGCGCGGGCCGATGATGCTGGCCCACACCCAGCGCGAATCAGCCAGCGCCAACCGGGCCGCCACGCTGTCGCTGCAGTCGGTCTCGTTCCGGCTCCTCTTCGTCGTCACCGGGCCGCTGGTGGGGCAGCTCGCGGACCAGGGCGGGGTCGGCCACAGCTTCTATCTCTTGTTCTACGCGTTTGGGGTCACCCTCCCGCTCCTCGCCATCCTCTTTTTGAGGCACGCGCCGCGGCAGCGGTACGGGGGAAGCTGAAAGGCCCACGGGTTCGGACATGAAAAAAGCTGGACCCAGATGGGTGCCAGCTTCATGCCGCTCACACGGTGCTCGTGCCGGGAGACCAACGCATCACATGGTGCGGCCCTTGCGGCCGGAGTGGATCTTGCCATGGTGGGTGATGACGTGCACGTTGTGGTTGGGTTCCCGCCGCATCATCATTTCGTGCTTGGGCGGCACCATGGTCTTTTTGCCACCCCGTTCACGTTCCATCATGGCTTTCATCCTGGGCGTCATCGGCGTCTTCATCTCTCTCATATAGGACACCTCCCTTCTGTCTGTTAACAGTATATCACCACCGCGCCACAACGCCCAAGCTCATAGCGGCAGCCTCTGACACAAGGATCGCATCTTTCTTATTGAAAGATCCGCTTTCCGCGCCATACTTGTTCACTGGCTGCATGACACGTGAATCCGATGCAAGGAGGAATAGTATGAAGCGAATCCTGTTGTTTTGTCTCCCGGTGCTGGTGTGCTTCGCCCTGACGGGGTGCGTAACGAGCGGTACCTACCACAAGAAGGAGCTCGAGGCCCAGAACCTGGAGAAGAGCCTCCAGGAGCAGCGGGGACAGTACAACATCCTCATGGGCGAAAACGACCAGCTGAAAAACGACGTCAAGAGGCTCACCACGGAACTGGCCGCCATGACCGGCGAGAAGAACGCGCTCTCGACGGACAAGAAGGGGCTGGAGGAGACGCTCAAATCGACCTCGGACGCCAAGAACCAGAAGATCGGCGAGCTGAGCCAGAAGGTCGGCGACCTCAACCTCAAGGTGGGGGACCTGACCCAGAAGACGGCGGACCTCGAGGCGGAGAACAAGCGGCTCAAGGAAGAGGTGGCGCGCCTGCAAAAGCAGAAGGAAGAGGTGCAGCAGAAGAGCCAGACCTACGGCGACCTGCTGGAGCAGATGAAGGGGGAGATCGCCAAGGGGCAGGTGACCATTTCCGAGCTCAAGGGAAAGCTCACCGTGAACATGGTCGACTCGGTGCTCTTCGACTCCGGCAAGGCCGAGGTGAAGCCTGAGGGGCTGGTGGTGCTGCAGAAGGTGGTCGATATCCTGAAGACCGTGAAGGACAAGGCGGTCCGCATCGAGGGGCACACCGACAACGTGCAGATCGTGGGGCAGCTGGCCAAGCGCTACCCGACCAACTGGGAGCTCTCGGCGGCCCGCGCCATCAACGTGACCCGCTACCTGCAGCAGCAGGGGCTTGATCCCAACCTGCTCGGTGCGGTGGCGTACGGCGAGTACAAGCCGGTGGCGCCCAACGACACCGACGAGGGGCGCGCCAAGAACCGCAGGATCGAGATCGTGCTGGTGGCGAAGGAATAAAGGCAAATGCCTTAACGCAAAGCGCGGAGACGCAAAGGCGCCAAGAACGACGAAACCTGTGAAAGAAAAATTGGTAACGCAAAGGCGCAAGGACGCAAAGAAATGCAAAAGGCTCTGAGGGAAAAACTCAGGGCCTTTTTTTCTGCCATCTCGCTTTTGTTGCCGCTGTTCCCTCGCGCCTTTGCGCCTCCGCGGCTTTGCGTTACGTAGCTTTGGGGTAACGCGAAGACGCAAAGGCGCCAGGAAATCAAGAACTTTTGAGGGAAACCAACGGCTTCTTCTTGTTTTACCTGTTTCTGGTGTCCTTTGCGCCTCCGCGGCTTTGCGTTAAAAATTTGGTTTACCGCGACACGCTGTTGCGGCGAAGACCCTTGGCGCGGTAGAGGGCGGCGTCGGCGGCGGCTATCACGTCGTCGATACCCTGGCCGGGGTGGACACCGGCAACGCCGATGGAGACGGTCACCGGCGGCAAAGGCCCCGGCGAGTGCGGTATCTCGGTGCCGGCGACGGCCTCGCGCAGCCTCTCGGCTATCTCGAGCGCCTGTTCCACCACAACCCCGGGGATGGCGACGAAGAACTCGTCGCCGCCGTAGCGCGCCGTGAGCACGGTGGGCCTCAGGTTGTCGAGTATGGTCTGCGCCACGGTGTGTATGGCCCGGTCGCCACAGAGGTGCCCGTAGCTGTCGTCGAATTCCTTGAAGTTGTCGATGTCGATCATCATCACGGCGAGCGGCGTGCCGCTGCGGACGCTGCGGGTGACCATGCGCCCCAGCATGTCGTTCAACCAGTAGCGGTTGTGCATCCCGGTGAGGGCGTCGACGGTGCCGTAGCAGTGGAAGGAGCGCTCCCGCAACATCTGTTCGGTAATGGTCCGGTCCGCCTTGCGCACCCTTCCCGACAGGATGGTGAGGAGGTTGCAGGCGGCGGCATGGGAAACGGTGGCGAGACTCCAGACCAGCTCCCGCGGCATCACCATGACCCGGCAGGGCTCGTCCGCGACCACGTAGGCGGAGGTCGGCTTGCCGTCCAGCACCGAGAGCTCCCCGGCGACTTCGCCCGGCTCCAAGGTCGCCACGGGGTCGGAATCGAGGTCCTCCAGGTGCACCCGGAGCCGGCCCGAGAGCAGGATGAAGAGCTCGTGGTTGATGCTCTCCGGCCACAGCAGGATCTCGCCCGACGCTATCTCCCTGCAGTCGCAGCCGTCGACGATCCCCTGGAGGGATTCCTGCGCGACGTCACGAAACAGCTGCACTCTGTCTAGAGGGAACTCAGCCACTATCTGCATCTTTTCTGACATGCAGAACCTCCGGCGTTACTGTCACAGGCGCCGGATTGAGACAGCCGGTACCCGCTCCCCATGATTGTACAACACAAAAAACATAAAGCATCTCCACGGGCTTGAAGGAAACCCGGCCGCCGTGGCTTTTCCTCGGTGTCCTCTGTGTTCCGCTTTTCAGGTTTCGAGATAGGTGGTACAACTAAGGAGATCGTTAACGCACAACGCCAAGGAGTTTCATTATGACCACCCCGGCGGAGACCTCATTTTTCCATACCCTGTCGCTTAGCGACGATCTTTCGTTGCGGCGCCGCTTCATGGTGATGGACGAGGACCTTTTAGGCAACCTGCGCTTCGGACTGCTCCTGGAGATCCTGGACAAGGTGGCGGAGGAGACGGCGCTCAGGTACGTGAACCGGTTCTACCCGGATGCGCGGGTGGTGACGGCCGCCATCGACAACATCATCGTCCGCCACGTGGCGGACGTGACGCGGGACATCATCTGCGAGGCGCGCATCAACCAGGTGGGGAGGTCGTCGCTGGTGATCGGGATCCGCGTGGAACAGCCGGGTGAGCCGGCAAACCATGTCGCCTCCTGCTACTTCACCATGGTGGCGCGGTCGGGGATGGGGGAGGGGGCGGTGAGCGTTGCCCTGCCGCCAGTCGAGTACGCGACGGAGCGGGAGCAGGCACGGGCGAGAAAGGCGGTGGCGCGCCGGGAGGAATACCGGCAGCAGCAGGCGCTCATGTCCGAGCCCCCAAGCCCGGAGGAGTACCGGATGCTGGCCGCGCTGCACAAGGCGCAGGACGAGCCGGATTTCCAGGGACTCCTGGCGGGGCGCCTCGTGGCGGATTCATGGGAGAGGATGTACCCCGAGTTCGAGAACGTGCCGCAGAAGATCTTCGGCGGGTACCTGGTGCGTAAGGCCTACGAGCTTTCCTCGATCTGCTCGGAACTGGTGGCGCCGGACCGGTCGGTCATGGCGGCGGTGAACCGGATCAACTTCTTCCACCCGGTGCGCATGGGAGACAAGCTGCACTACACCAGCCGGGTGGTGTTCACCTGCGGCAGCTACATCTGCGTGGAGGCGAACATCGAGCGCATCAGTCGCGACCGCACCAGCAAGGCCCTTTCCAATTCCTGCCTGTTCACCTTCGTCAACGTGGACCGGGAACTGGTGCACCGGCCGGTGCCGGCGGTCTACCCGACCACCTACGCCGAGGACGCCCGGTACCTGGAGGCGGAGAGGAGCTTCAAGGCGCTGTCGGAACACATTCACCTCATTTAACGGACGTTCTGCGTTCTAGGTTCTACGTTCTACGTTGCCGAGGGGTGATGGGAAGACGTTTGCCTGTTGTGGCTAGCTAAGGGGGACAGGCACCTGCGGAGCCAGTCCCCTTCCTCAGATTTTCTCCGTGGCCAATGGTTTTGACATTCCGTGGCAGAAGGGGGCGGCGGGGCAGTTGGCGCACATCGAGGGGATGCCCCGGGCTGACGCGATCTCCATGGCCCGCTCCTGCACTTCTCCAGAAACACCTTCGCAGCCGATCACCAGGGCGTCCACGCCTTCCATATCTTCCAGGGTGGTCACCAGCGCGGGATGCACCATGCGCATATCGAACCCGGCCCGCGCGGCGGCCGTCATCCAGTCCCACCCTACCGTTTGTTCATTGCCCACGACCGCTATGCACATAGCTCCCCCCACTTTGACTGCCCCCAGCCGGTTCCGCACCGCTCCACCTGTAAGAAATTGAACATTGTTTTCAGTAGCATTGTCTGGTGCCGCTTGTCAATCCAAAAGCTGAAGGGGGACGGCAGGGGAGCGCAAGGGGAGGGGGCGCAGGCTGCACCGGAACTGCTGGAACCACCATCATTTTTGCAATTCTGCAAGTGCCGCTTTGCTTTTTCGCGAAATGGCCGGGGCAGCGAGGGCTGTTTCAAGGCAAAAACATCACTCTTAGCGGAATCTCCTGTGGAAAACTTAAGAGGAAATGGAGCACGATCTTGTGTTAAAGTTGCGCATATTGCGACATTTTTGAGCAATGCGACGCTGCGCTGTGCCTGGCGTCATGCGCTGTGCCGGACATTTAAGGTATCTCCGCTTATTTGGTACATATCATGCTTTTTGACGGACATACCACTAACCACTCTTACATAGATGGAACAGAAGCGAGGGCTGGGATGGACACTTACACGATCGATGTCGAATTGGAACACTACTATGGCGACCGGATGAAAACCAGCAGCAGGGAAGCCTGCCGCCGTTTCTACCTGCGCGCCGTATCCCGCTGCAATGGCGCCGAACTGGAGCGGTACCTGAAGCTGGTCAGGGCGCACGCTTCGGTGTACTCCTCGGTGCACCACATGTTTCGCTCACCTTTCAAGCACGTCGAACTGCCGCTTTTATTGACCAGCCTCGTGCTGCTCATCTCAAGCCTGGTCATGGTGTTTTCCGGAGAAACGAGCGCGCTGATCGCGGGAGGGACCTCGGCGGGGCTGATCGGCGTGCTGCAGTGCATGCGGCAGCTGATCAGGAACTGGCAGCAGCACTCGGTACGCGAGGCGGTGTTCAGCGAGTTCGCCGAGTTCCTGCAGCGGGAGACGTTGCAGTAACAACAAAACCCGAAAACCATCAGCCACGGAGAAATTCTGAGGTCTTCTGAGAAAACCTGAAAAACCCTACAGACTTTTGGGGTTACCCCTCAAGCCTTCTGCTTCTCTCAGATTTTCTCAGATGTTCTCCGCGGCCAACGGTTTTTTGCTTCTGATTTTGAGGTTTTTCGGTATAGTGTTTCCTGCCAGCCGCGGCGGCAACCATTCCAATGATGGAGGTAGGAAGCATGAAACGCCTGGTTTTGCTCAGCCTGTTTCTCATTCTTGTTGTGCCGATGACGGCGTTCGCCAGTCTGGATTCGTTCCTTTCAAGCCTGAACGTCCAGGCCCGCGCCGACATGACGGGGTTCTCCGCCAAGGTCAGCGCCCAGTTCGGGGTGCCGACCGCCAAGGTCCAGATGGTGCTGCAGTCGGTTCCCGAACCGGCGGACGCCTTCATGCTGTTCCAACTGGGGCAGTTCTCCGGCAAGCCGGTGGACCAGGTTTACCAGGTGTACCAGCCCAACAAGAAGAAGGGGTGGGGCGCGATCGCCAAGGAGCTGGGCATCAAGCCGGGCTCGCCCGAGTTCCATGCCCTCAAAAGGGGTGACCTCCGCCTGACCGGACAGCCGACGGGGCGCGGCGGGGACGAATACTCCGGCCCGGGCAAGGGGAAAGGGAAGGGGCACGGCAAGGGGCACAACAAGTAGGGGGCGATAGTACCCAAAAACTATTTTAAAAAGAAGGCCGGGGGATCCCCCCGGCCTTTTCTTTTGTCTTCAGCCACTTAGCTTCCCTCTCGCGCCATCAGAAAAATCGTAAAAAAGGAAATTATCTCTTAATCTTCACATTAGATTTATGCTATGGTGAACGCCATTTTATCCGGGCGTTTCGCCAGGTGAACCAAGAGGAGGGTTTGTGAATCGGAGAATGGAAAGAGTGATCACGGCTTTGCTGTTGACCGTGACGGCGACGGTGGCCGCATCGTCGGCCTGGGCCATGTCGGCCGCCACGGTCAATGGCACCTACAACTTCATGGAGCAGAATGCCGGGTTCTATCAGAACAGCAACGGAGTCGAGGATAATTTCCACGGCAACAACGGAACCATAAGCTTCAATGGGGCCGGGGCCTGCTCCCTGAGCTTTTCGGATCAGGGGTTTGGAAGCATGATCGGGAGCACGACCGTGGATTCGTGGCCCGATACAGCGACAGCCAAGGCCTGCACCTACACCGTATCGCCGGCTGGCACCATGGCCATCAGGATGCCGGACGGCAGTTCCAGCAACTTCCAGGTGAGCCCGAGCGGCGAGGTGCTCATTGCGGGCTGGACCAGGAAAGAGGCGCAGGGGGACGGCACCGACTACTGGGGCAACCAGGTCATCGCTGTGAAAAAAGGCAGCGCAATGACCAGCGCTTCTCTGACCGGCACCTTCAATTTCGTGAGCCAGGAGTCCGCCTTCTGGCAGTATACAGGCTCCGGCTGGCCCAATGTCTTCGGTGAGATTTATGGTAATACCGGCACGATTAGCTTTGACGGCAGCGGTGGCTGCAGCGTGGGCTACTCAGGGAGCACCTACGAGGTGGGGCTGACCAACCGGGGTGGCGTCAACGAGTGGCCCGACTCCATGGGGCCCGTTACCTGCAGCTACACTGTTTCCGGAACCGGGCATGTCTCCATCACGACCCCTGACGGCGGGAAGGATTTCGACCTAAGCCCCGACGGCACTGTCCTGATGGGCGGGTCCCCGAACCAGGAGATCAGAGCCGACGGCACATACTTCAGTGCCGACCAGGTGGTCGGGGTGAAGCAGGGGGAGAACTTCTCCTTCGCCTCGGTGGCCGGAAGGTATAACTTCGTTTACCAAGAGTCAGCCTTATGGGCATATAACGGGGGGGTAACTGACGGCTTCTACAACAAAAATGGCTCCCTCGTCCTCGATGCCAACGGTGGCTGCACCTTGAGCTACACCGGTGTCGGCTATGAAACCAACCTCTCCTTCAGTTCGGCGGTGTCCGAGGTGCTGGATAATCCCAGCCCCATTGCCTGCAGCTACACCGTCTCCCCCTCCGGTCACCTGACGGTCACCGTGCGTGGCGGCGATAAGAACTTCTGGTTCAGTGCCGACGGGAAATTCCTCCTTGGTGGTGGGGCCTTCACCCAAGCGGGTACGGATGGGACCGACTACGACGTGTTGCAGATTCTCGGGACACGGGCGCCTGACGTCACCTGCGCTCAGCCGCTTTCCATCACGGTTCCCGCAGCCGATCCGGACGGCAGCTACACCGTTTCCTGGGGGGCATCGGCCACCAAGGGGGTGACCTACCTGCTCGAGGAGGCGACCGATGCCTCCTTCACCGAGAACGTGCAGTCCTACAGCACCACCGGGATAAGCCAGGTTGTCAGCGGCAAGAGCCTCGGCACCACCTTCTTCTATCGCGTGAAGGCCACTGCCCCGGGTTACGCGGACAGCGACTGGAAAACGGCCGCAGCCGGTTGCGCTGTACCCGGCACCGCTCTGCCGACCTTGACCACCATCACCGTGCCGCCGGTCGACGCCGACGGTAACTACACCGTATCCTGGAGTGCCTCGACCACCCAGGGCGTCACCTACGTATTGCAGGAAGCAACCAACGCCACCTTCACCTCCGGCGTGCAGGATGTTTACAGTGGCAGCGAGGCCTCGGCCCCGATCGCCGGCCGTGCCGTCGGCACCACCTATTACTACAGGGTAAAAAGCGTGGAAGGGGGGTACAAGGACGGCCTCTGGAAGAGCTCCACGACCGGGTGCACCGTAATCGGCCTGGATGTCGCAGCTGCGGCACCGGCTACCCTCACCGTCCCGGCGGCCGACCCTGACGGCGCCTACACCGTTTCCTGGACCGCCTCGACCACGAAGGGGGTGAGCTACCTCCTCGAGGAGGCCACTGACGCGGAGTTCACCCAGAACGTCACCGATTACCTCGTCACCGGGCTCAACAAGGCCTTCACCGGCAAGAACCTTGGGACCACCTACTTCTACCGCGTCAAGGCCGGGAGTTCCGAATACGTTGACAGCGTCTGGAGGACCGCGGCGGCGGGTTGCGCCGTGCCGGGCACGGTGATCCCGACCTTGACCACCCTCACCGTGCCGCTGGTCGATGCCGACGGCAGCTACACCATTTCCTGGGGGGCCTCTGCCGTCGACGGGGTGACCTACGTGCTGCAGGAGGCAACCAACGCCACCTTCACCGGTGCGAAGCAGGTGTACAGCGGCAGTGACACCAGCGCCGTCCTCTCCGGGCACGACGTCAATATCACCTACTTCTACCGTGTTAAGGCAACCAAGGGGGGATACAAGGACGGCCTCTGGAAGAGCTCGACAACCGGGTGCAAGGTGATCGGCCCGGGCGTTCCGGCTGCGGCGCCGCCCACCCTTGCCGTGCCGCTGGGGGACCCCGACGGCATCTACACGGTTTCCTGGGGGGCTTCCGCCACCAAGGGGGTGAGTTACCTCCTGGAGGAGGCGACCGACGCCGGGTTCACCCAGGACGTGATCGATTATCCGGTGAGCGGCCTCAACAAGCCCTTCACCGGCAAGAGCCTGGGCACCACCTACTTCTACCGCGTCAAGGCCGTGCACCCCGAATACGTCGACAGCGGCTGGAAGGTCGCTGCCGCAGGCTGCGCCGTCCCCGGCACCGTCCTGGCGACGCTGACCGGCCTGGTCGTCCCCGCTGTCGATGCCGACGGCAACTACACCGTTTCCTGGGGTGCTTCCGCCGTCCCGGGGGTGACCTATGTGCTGCAGGAGGCAACCAACGCGACCTTCACCGGCGCTCAGGAGGCCTATCGCGGCAGCGAGACCGGCGTCGCGATCACCGGCAAGAGCACCGGTTTGACCTACTTCTACCGTGTCAAGGTGATCAAGGGTGGTTATAAGGACAGCGCCTGGAAGAGCCTGACCACCGGCTGCAAGGTGATCGGCCCGGGCGTCCCGGCCGCGGCTCCGCTCACCATCACCGTGCCGGCTTCGGATCTGGACGGCAGCTACATCGTCTCCTGGGGGGCCTCGGCGACCAAGGGGGTGAGCTACATCCTGGAGGAGGCGACCGACGCCGCCTTCACCCAGAACGTGGTCGATTACCCGGTGACCGGCCTCACCAAGGCCCTCACCAAGACCCTGCCCGCCACCTTCTATTACCGCGTCAAGGCGGTGCATCCCGAGTACGCCGACAGCGCCTGGAGAGCGGCCCTGGCGCCGTGCCGTGCGCCGGGAACGATCATCCCGACCCTGACCACCCTGACCGTGCCGGCAACCTACACCGACGGCACCATCAGCCTGAGCTGGAGCGCCTCGAGCACACCTGGCGTAAGCTACGTGGTGCAGGAGGCGACCAACAGCACCTTCACCGCCGGCGTGCGCGAGGTCTACGCCGGGACCGATCCCGCCACGGTTGTCACCGTCCCCAATGCCGGCCCGACCTATACCTACTATTACCGGGTCAAGGCCGTCGCAACCGGCTACAAGGACAGCGCCTGGAAGAGCTTCCTGGCCGGGTGCAAATACGCGGGGTTCCTGTAAGGGGAGAGCCGTTCCCGGGGCGGTAACCCGGGAGTACCTGCCGCAACAAACGAGGGGCCAGGCGTTTTCGCCTGGCCCCTCGCTTTTTCACTTGTCCCGGCCGCCTCTAGAGCCGGAACTGCCGCACCAGGCTCTCCAGGCTCTGGGCGCTGTGCGCGAGCTGCGACGCCGCGGCGGCCGTCTCGTTGGCGCCGCGCGCCGTGTGCTGCACCACGTCGGTGACCTGCTGCACGTTCATGGTGATCTCGCTGGTGGTGGCGGTCTGCTCCTCGGCGGCGGTGGCGATCTGGTTGATCTGCATGGTGACCTCGCCGATCTGCTGCAGGATCATCCGCAGCGCCTCGCCCGACTGCTGCGACGACTCGGATCCCTTCTCCACCTCGACCACGCCCTCCTCCATGGCCTTGACCGCCGCCTTGGTCTCGTCCTGGATGGCCTTGATCATGTTGCCGATCTCCTTGGTCGCCTTGGTGGTCCGCTCGGCAAGCGCGCGCACCTCGTCGGCCACCACGGCGAAACCTCGTCCCTGCTCGCCGGCGCGCGCCGCCTCGATGGCCGCGTTGAGCGCGAGCAGGTTGGTCTGGTCGGCGATGTCCTGGATGGTGGCGATTATGTCGCCGATATGCTCCGATCGCGCTCCGAGGCTTTCGACGGTGGCGGCGCTGTCCTTGACCCGGTCGGCGATACGCACCATGCCGGCTATGGTCTCCTCCACCACGTGCCCCCCCTGGTTCGCCGATTCGCTGCTCTGGCGGGAGGCCTCGGCGGCGCGGACGCAGTTCTGGGCGATGTCGCCGCTGGTGGCGGCCATCTCCTCGCTGGCGACCGCCACCGAGCCGGTCTGGGAGGCGAGCTCCTCGGCGCCGGTGGCGATCTGTTCGGCGGTCGCTTTGAGCTGCTGGGAGGCGGAGGCAATCTCGCTGGAGCTCTCCGAGACCTGCCCGAGCATCTCGCGCAGGTTCGCCACCACCCTGCGGGTCGACTCGGCGAGGTGCCCCAGTTCGTCGTTGCCGCTCAGGGTGATGGCCACGGTGAGGTCGTTGTCCGCCAGCCGGTCGTTGGCGGCGATCAGTTCTGCGACGGGGGCGGTGATGCTGCGCACGATCATCAGCGCGAGGAGCACTGAAAGGATGACGGCGGCGACCAGGAGGCCGATCACCACCGCGCGCCCCTGGTCGATCATGTGCTTTGATTCCTCTCCGACCCGGACCATCTCCTTGTCCTGGTGGGTCAGCATCTTGTCGATGGCGCCGAAGAGGGCGCTTTGCGCCTTGCGCATGGGCCCGATCAGTTCCTGCCCCGCCTTTTCCTTGTCACCCCCCTTGATGGTTTCGATGACGTGGTGCTGGGCCTCCTGGTACGCCGTCCTGGTCTCGATGACGTCCTTCAGGGCCGCCTTTCCTGAATCGCTTTGCACCAACTTCTTCAGGTCCTCGATGCGCTTGTCGATGGCCTGGAGCGATTCGCCGATGCGCTTCTCTTCCTTTTGCACCTCGGCGGGATCCTGGAGGATGACCATGTTGCGCAGGCCGCGGGCGACTACGTTGACCTGCGACTTGAGGTCGTTGAGCATCACCGTCTTGGGCCACTTGTCCTCGATCAGGGTGCGGATCTGGCCGTCGAAGGCCGCCATCCTGTTGATGGAGTAAGTTCCGACCACTGTCATAAGGACAACTACCACGGCAAAGGCTATTCCGAGTCTGGTGCGCAGCTTGAGTCCCGAAAGGGTCATCGTGATTTCCTCCTGAGGTTATGGTCACAGAGCGACATCCAGTCCTTCTGTGAGAGATATCGACATAATCTTCCTTCATCTTAAGTGGAAAATACGAGGGCAACTGACCTTATGGTATTTTGCTGTTGACTGACAGCAGAAAACACCATACTGTTTACGACAGTATTGCACCCTGGGTTTGACAGTGGAGTGAGAAGCCATGATGTGGGCAGTTTTGTACGGGGGGACGGCGCTGGCCGTGTTGGTGTCCTGGCGGCTTGACCCGGAGAAGACGAGGCGGGCCCTGCGCATCGGGGCCAAGTCGCTGCACGGGCTGGCCCCGCGCATCCTCGGGATGGTGGCCCTGGTCGGGCTGGTGTTGGCCCTGGTGCCGCCGGAGGTGATCAGGAAGCTGTTCAGCCACGGCGGTCTCGGGGACTTCGCGCTGGTCTCCGCCATCGGCTCGATCGTGACCATGCCCGCGCCGATCGCGTTCGCGCTGGTGGGGTCGCTCTTCAAGGTCGGCGCCTCCCCCGCCAGCCTGGCGGCCTTCGTCACCACGCTCACCATGGTGGGGGTGATGACCGCGCCGATGGAGATCTCATGCTTTGGCAAGCGCTTCACGCTGCTGCGCCAGGCGCTGAGCTTCACGATGGCCATCGTCATCGGGGTGGCCATGGGGGTGCTTTTGTGAAGCTCAAACTGGTCGACTACCGGCTTTTCGTCATCGTGCTCGCCGCCAACCTCGCACTCTATCTGTGGCAGCCGGCGACGGCGCGGCTCGCGGCGCTCAACTCGACCGGCTTCCTCATGGAGGTGCTGTCGATCGTGCCGCCGGTGATGGTGCTCATGGGGCTCATGGACGTCTGGGTGCCGCGCCGGCTGGTCGAGTCGCACCTGGGGCCGGATTCGGGCGCCATCGGCGCCGGGGTCGCCATGCTGCTCGGGACCGCGGCCGCCGGGCCGCTCTACGCCGCCTTTCCTGTGGCGGTGTCCCTGCGCCGAAAAGGGGCACGCCTGGCCAACATCGTCATCTTCCTGGGCACGTGGGGCACCATCAAGATCCCGATGATCCTCATGGAGAGCAGTTTCATCAGCCTGCGTTTCGCCCTGTTGCGGCTTGCGCTGACCGTGCCCTGCATCCTCGTCTGCGGCTACCTGATGGAGCGGCTTCTGCCGGAACAGGAACTCGGGGAAGAGCCGACCCCGGCCGACGCCTGATCGTTGAGAAAGGAACCACCATGCCTCCCAGAAGAAAACAGCAGTACCGCCACCTGCCCGCCTTCATCCTGCTCGCCCTGGCGGAAGAGCCGACCCACGGCGGAGCCATCCTGAACGCGCTGTCCCGGCGCATGGCGCTGTTCAAGCCCGACAGCGCCGCCGTCTATCGCACCCTGCAGCAGCTCGAGGATGAGGCCCAGGTGGTTTCCAGCTGGGACACGAGCGGCAGCGGCCCGGCCCGCCGGGTGTACCGGCTCACCGAGGCGGGCTGGGAGAAGCTCCATAGCTGGCGCGAGGACATCGAGATGCGCCTGGCGAATCTGCGCTACTTCCTGGACACCTATGCGCACATCAAAAGTCACGGGTCCTTCAAGTAAAGAACGTGAAGCCGCTTTGGGATGTCAATGGCGGGCGACGGCGCGGTACTAACCGGCTCCGGCTCTTGACAGTCGCCAAGCGGCTGCTAGTCTGATGACCGTAGCACCGGTATGGTAAACGCAGTCAGGAACTGATGGGCAGGTGCCAGGTACTTGGTAGGAGGTGCCCTATGAGTGAAGACTCCCTTGCCGTTAGCACCGATTGCCGGGTGGTGATCGTCGGCCCCAACCACTTTCAGAACACCCTCCTTGCCACCTTCATCGAGAACTACAGCACCTGCAGCTGCTGCATCATGGATAGCCTCGACAGCTTCATCCTCTGTCACCAGCAAAGCTTCCCCTGTCGCATCGCCCTCCTCTACGACTGTTTCCAGCTGCAGCAAAAGCCGTTAAGCGACATCCTGCAGCTTCAACTGCGCCAACTCCCCTGCGAGATGTCACTGGTGCTATTCAACCTGGACCGGCAGGCGAAGATAGAAAAGCAGGCCATCGAGGTCGGGGTCCAGGGGATCTTCTACCTGGAGGATCCGGTGCAGACCGTGCTGAAGGGATTGGCGGCCATCTTCGAGGGGGGGCTGTGGATCTCGCGCCAGATGATGACCGAGGTGATCCTGGAGCACGGTTTCGCCCACCGTCGCAGGACCGTGGCGGCGCATGACGTGGCGCAGCACAGCCTGACCCACCGGGAGGTCCAAATCCTCGGCCTTCTCTCCGCCGGCGCCACCAACAAGTGCATCTCGGACACCCTTTTCATAAGCCCCCATACCGTGCGCACCCACCTCAACAATATCTTCCGCAAGATCAACGTCTCCAGCCGCCTCGAAGCGGCGGTCTGGGCCGCCGACTCCCTTTTCCTGCCGCAGTACCGCACCTGACGGAGATTCCGCCTCCCTTGCGCGTAGGCTTCCGGTGCGACTATGTTATCTTGCGTAGGAGCCAGGGGCGGCAAAATACCGCAGCATATACTCCAATCCTCGTATTTATTCCTCTCCCCGCCGGGGCGTACAATCGGCTCATCAGAAAGCCAGCGTCTGTCGCCACCCTGCGGAGGGAGCCTCCGAAACAATCAACAGCATGAAACATTGATGCCATCAGCACTTGATATGCCTCTATCCTGGGTTGGCAGCGCGTACCGTCGCCCGGAGTTCTCAGAAGAGACAGGAGGATGCCATGTGCGGTCAGAAAGTGCTTGCCTGGTTCGCAGTACTCTGCGTCGTTATCGTCATCGGCCCGCTCGGAACCTCCTGCTGGGCCAAGGATTCAACAAGACACGAGGTCAGCGTGAACGGCCTGATCGTGGGGGATGCGGGCGACGGTGCGGTGGCCGGCCAGCTGCGGTCCCGCTCCGAGCGGGGCGTCCGTTTGTGGGTGGTGCGGTTTAACGGGCCGATCTCGGAGCGGGACCGGGAGGCGGTGGAACAGCTCGGGGCGCGGCTGCACGATTACCTGCCCGAGTTCGCCTTCCTGGCCGGCATGGATGACGCGACCCGGCAGCGGGTGCTGGCGCTCCCCTTCATCGAGGGGGTGACCCGTTTCCACCCCGGCTACAAGATGAACGGAAAGCTGCGCACGATGGCGCTGCACCCCTCCCCGGGCGAGTCGGTGACCCTGCAGTTGAAGCTCGACGGGCCGTCCTCGCTGGCGCAGGTGCTGGCGCAGTTGCGGCGGCTGGAAGTGGCGCTTTTGGAGGTGGGACGCGACACGGTCAGGGTTCGGATGAAGGCCGGCGCCATCGCGGGCGTGGCGGCGCTCGAAGAGGTCACCTGGATCGGCGAGTACGTCGAAATGGAGCTCTTCAACGATACCGCCCGGTGGGTCCTGCAGAGCAACGTCCCGGGACGCCTGGCCATCTGGGACAGGGGGGTCCATGGAGAGGGGGAGATCGTGGGTGTGGGGGACTCGGGGCTCGACTACGACATCCCCTGGATCCGCGACCCGGCCGGCACCCCCATCGGCGGCGCGCACCGCAAGCTGGTCGGCTATGACTCGACCTACGGCGACGATTACGACAGCGACTCCCCCGGGCACGGGACCCACGTCTGTGGCACCCTGGCGGGGGACCGCACCCCGGTCGACGGGCTGGACGCTGCCAACGGCATGGCGCCCAAGGCGAGGCTCTTCTTGCAGGACCTCACCGCCGGAGCCAGCAGCTATGTCTTTCCTCCCGATGACCTCGGTCTGCTCTTCGGTGGCGCCTACCGGGCCGGGGCGCGCCTGCATAGCAACAGCTGGGGGAACAGCGACAGGAACTACAGCGTGTTCACCCAGAGCGCCGACCAGTTCCTTTGGGACCACAAGGAGTTCCTGGTGCTGGTCGCCAACGGCAACTCGGGTTCCGCCCCCTCGACGGTCGGGAGCCCCGCCAACGCGAAGAACGTGATCAGCGTCGGGGCAAGCTACAACGGCAGCGATGACCAGAACCTCGCTTCCTTCAGCAGCAGGGGGCCCACCGCGGACGGCCGCGTCAAGCCGACCGTGGCCGCACCGGGCGTTAACCTGGTCTCGGCCGACTCGGACGGGATCAAGGAGAGCTTCAACAGCGGCACGAGGACCATGAGCGGAACCTCGATGGCGACCCCGGTCGTGGCCGGCGCCGCCGCCCTGGTGCGCCAGTATTTCAGCCAGGGGTTTTACCCCCTGGGTGCCCCGACCCCGGCGAAGGCGTTACTCCCTTCGGCCGCCCTGGTCAAGGCGGTGCTCATCAACAGCGCGCAGGAGATGACCGGCGCCGGCACGGGCGGGTCAATTCCCTCGACGGGGCAGGGGTGGGGGCGGGTGCAGCTGGACCGGGTGCTCCCCTTCGCCGTGGATGCCGGAAGGCTCGCTGTGGTGACCGAGGAGGCGGGACTGGCTACCGCAGAGAGCTGGAGCGGTGATTTCGCGGTCGCGGGGACCGAGCCGTTCAAGGTGACGCTGGTGTGGACGGATTACCCTGGGGCGGTCGGCGCGTCCAAGGCCCTGGTCAACGACCTGGACCTCACGGTCACGGCGCCTGACGGCACGGTGTTCGCCGGCAACGCCTTCGTCGCGGGACAGTCGGTGGCGGGGGGCGCGGCCGACCGGTTGAACGTCGAGGAGCAGGTGCTCCTCAAGGCTCCCGCCGCCGGCGTGTACACGGTGCGGGTGGCCGGCTACAACGTGCCGCGGGGGCCGCAGCCGTTCGCGCTGGCGATCACCGGCGTGGTCGGGGCGAGCCAGCACGGCACGCTGGTCCTGGACCGCGGGAGCTACAATTCCCACGCCTTGCTCCAGGTACGCCTGGCCGACACCGGGCTGGACCGGGATCACCAGGCCGTCGAGCAGGTGGCGATCAGGGTGGCGAGCGCGGGCGACCCTGCCGGAGAAGAGCTGTGGCTGCGGGAAACCGCGCCGGGGAGCGCGATCTTCGTCGGGACCCTGCCGCTGGCGCCGGCGCCGCCCCTCCCCGCCGACGGGGTGCTGCAGGTCGCAAGTAGCGACAGCGTCACCGCCACCTACCTCGACCTCGATGACGGTTCCGGTAAGGCGGCAATCGTGACGGCGAGCGCCATCGTGGAAAACGTGCCGCCGGTCTGCTCCGGTCTCGGCGTCACCGGGCAGACCGAGACCGCCGCGACGATACGCTGGACCACGGACGAGCCGGCGGCCACCCTGCTCTCGTACGGGCCGACCTCCGCCCTGGGCGCCGGCGTTGCGGACGGCAGGCTGCTCACCCAGCACGAGATGACACTTGCCGCGCTGAAGGAAGGAAGCGGCTACCACCTCAGCGTCACCTCGACCGATGAGGCGGGCAACTCCTCTACCTGCGGCACCAGCTTCGCCACCCTGAGCCTGCCGCCGTCTCTCGTGGCGGCAGCTTCCACGGGAAGCGTCACCTACCAGGGCACCACGATCATCTCCGGCACCAGCACCGACCCGTCGGGGGTCTCCTCGGTGACGGTGAACGGGGCAGCCGCGACGTACCGGGTCAGCGACGGCTACTTCCAGCTCGAGCTCCCGCTCGCCCTGGGGGACAACCACTTCACCGTGCTCTCAAGCGATACCCTGGGCAACACGAGGAGCCAGGATCTCACCGTGACGCGGCTTACCAGGGGGGACCTCCTGGTGCAGTCGGTTTCCGGGCCGGCATCCGCCGTCCAGGGAGGGAGCATCACGGTGACCGACACCGTCTGCAATAACGGTCCGGGAGCGGCGACCCCCTTCGAGGTGGGGTTCTACCTCTCGGCCGATGCGGGATATTCCACCGATGATCGTCTCATCGGCAGCCGCGGCGTGACGACCCTCCTTGCCGCGGGTACCTGTGTCAGCGCGGAGAGCGCGTTGACCGTTCCGGCCACCCTGCCCCAGGGGACCTTCTACCTGGTCGCCTGCGCCGATTACCGGGGCGCGGTCGACGAGACCGATGAAAGCAACAACTGTCGGGTCGGCAGCACGCTCTCGCTCCCCGCGCTCCCCCTTGCCCCCCCCACCGGGATCACCGTGCCGGCCACCAACAGCACGGGACAATTCCAGGTCTCCTGGAGGAGCAGCACCGCCTCCGGCGTCACCTACGTGCTCGAATCCCGCCTCGATGACGGCCCCTGGACCGAGGCGGGGCGCGGCACGGCCACCTACGCCTACCCGAAGGTGGCGCAAAACGGCAGCTACGCCTTCCGGGTCAAGGCGGTGAAAACCGGCTACACCGACAGCCCCTACGCGACGTCCGTGAACGCCTGCCTGGTCACCCTGGCCTGCGGCGCCCCCGCTTCCATCACCGTGCCGGCCACCAACAGTACGGGGCAGGTCCAGGTCTCCTGGGGGAGCGGCAACGTCTCCGGCGTCACCTACGTGCTGGAGTCCCGCCTGGGAGAGGGTCCCTGGGGCGAACTCAGTCGCGGCACGGCCACCTACGCCTACCCGAAGGTGGCGCAAAACGGCAGCTACACGTTCCGGGTCAAGGCGGTGAAAACCGGCTATGCCGACAGCCCCTACACGGTAGCCGCCAACGCCTGCCTGGTCACCCTGGTCTGCGGCGCCCCCGCTTCCATCACCGTCCCGGCCACCAACAGCACGGGGCAGTTCCAGGTCTCCTGGGGGAGCGCCAACGTTTCCGGCGTCACCTACGTGCTGGAATCCCGTCTGGGAGACGGCGCCTGGGCCGAGCTGACCCGGGGTACGGCAACCTACGCCTACCCGAAGGTGACCCAAAACGGCAGCTACGCCTTCCGGGTCAAGGCGGTGAAAACCGGCTATGCCGACAGTACCTACACGACGTCCGTCAACGCCTGCACGGTCACCCTGGTCTGCGGGGCGCCCGCTACCATGACCGTGCCGGCCACCAACAGCACGGGGCAGTTCCAGGTTTCCTGGGGGAGCGGCAACGTCTCCGGCGTCACCTACGTGCTGGAGTACCGCCTGGGGGACGGTGCCTGGAGCGAACTGAGCCGCGTCACGGCAACCTACGCCTACCCGAAGGTGGCGCAAAACGGCAGCTACGGCTTCCGGGTCAAGGCGGTGAAAAGCGGCTATGCCGACAGCCCCTACACGGTATCCGCCAACGCCTGCGTGGTTAATCTCATCTGCGGAGCTCCCGCTTCGATCACCGTGCCGACGAGCAGCGCCACGGGCAAGTTCCAGGTCTCCTGGGGGAGCAGCAACGTAAGCGGCGTGACCTACATCGTGGAATACAGCCGCAACGGCGCGGCGTGGACGCGGCTCTACAGCGGGACGGGGAGCTACGCCTACTTCAGCGCCGCCACGAGCGGCAGTTACAGCTTCAGGGTGAAGGCCACGAGGGCGGGGTATGACGACAGCGGCTACACCTTGTCACCCGCGCCCTGTATCGTGACCCTGAACTAGGGGCGTTGATGGATGGAGCGCCGCGGGAAGGGAGGCCCCGCGGCGCTTCGTTGACTTGCCATGATGCACTGGTACTGTTTCGGGGTTGAGCCCAGCCCCGGTGGGCTCCGGCACTGCGGGGGGAGCGATGCGCGAGTCCGAATCCGACCAGACCATGGCTTCTGTGGTGAGCCGCAACATCGCGGCCCTTTTGGAGCGTCGTCAAGCCGAGGAGCGCGGCAAGGGAGCGCAGGAACGGCTGGCGGACGCCATCACCTCCTTCACCGGGAGCATGCCCTTCGTCTACATCCACCTGGTCATCTTCGGGGCCTGGATCCTGGTCAACGTCGGCTGGATCCATTTCCTGCCGCGCTTCGACCCCACCCTGGTGATCCTCGCCATGGTCGCCTCGGTGGAGGCCATCTTTCTTTCCACCTTCGTCCTCATCAGCCAGAACCGGATGCAGGCGTCCGCCGACCGGCGCGCCGAGCTGAACCTCCACATCGATCTGCTGGCGGAGCACGAGGTGACCAGGATCATTACCCTTTTGACGGCGATCGGGGAGAAACTCGGGGTCGCGGAATCGAGGAACCCGGAGCTCGAGGAGTTGACCAAGGACGTGAAACCCGAGAAGGTGCTGGACACCATGGACCAGGTCGAGCAGGAGAACAAGGAGGAGTAACCTGGCGAAAGTTTGCAACGTTTGCCCCCTCACATCACATTTTTCTGGAGTATACGTTTTACCTGTGTTAAAGCTTCTGCCAAATTCATCCGAGCCTCTCCGAGCTACGCCGCCTAAAAGGACCTCCTCATGGCTGCGGGCCAACGGGTGCTGCCGGAAACGGCGGTGCCTCCCTTTTGGAAAGGAGAGCCTTGCGGCAGAGCGGAGACTCCGAACTGTTAAAGGCCCCTTTCCATCCAGGATCGGGGCTTTTTTTTGTCTGGCGTTATGTGGTTTTCAATACAACGGTTAGGAGTGAATACGGATGCGGATAGCCATTTCAATCGACGATACCGACAACCTGGAGAGCAGGGGGACCGGCGAGATCGCCTCGCTGATCGCGGACGAGTTGCGGGAGAGGGGGTGGGGCACCTGCAGCTACATCACCCGGCACCAGCTCTACGTGCACCCGGATATACCCTACACCTCGCATAACAGCGCCATGTGCTTCTATGCCGACGTGGGCGAGGGGTGGCTGGAGCCGGTGATCGACTACGTCTCGGAGTTCCTGGAAAAAGAGAGCGCGCCGGGCTCCGACCCGGGGCTGTGCGTGGCGGTGCCGGCCCGGCTGGCGGCGCGCACCGAGCTGATCGGTTTCGGGCGTCGCGCCAAGCGCGAGGTGATCGGGATGGACGAAGCCTACGACCTCGCCGGGCGGCTGGGGGTGCACCTCTCCCAGCACGGCGGCACGGGGCAGGGGGTGATCGGCGCCCTGGCCGGCGCCGGGCTCAGGATGTCGGGCAACGACGGGCGCCTGAAGGGGTTCCTCGAGTTCGCGCAGCCCTACCGCATGCTGAGGGTGGACGAGCTCTTGCAGCACCCGGTGGTCGACGTGGTGAAAAGCGTGACCGGCGAGGCGCTGAAAGACGAGGACCTGGTGGTGCTGGGTGAAAAGCCGAAAACGGTGCTCCTGGAGGGGGAATCGGTGCTGCTGGTCGCGGCCTCCCAGTCGGGGAACAGCGAGGCGCGCTGGCAGACGCTGCATCGCAAGCAGTTGAAGGCGTACTAGCATGTGGCGCCGCGACCAGAGAGGGAACAGGGAGTTCGCCCACGGCAAGGAAGCGTGGGGCTTGGCGGCTGAACAGGCCGGGGCTTGCCCGGCATTTGTGGCCGACGTCGAGGAGGAGCAGGTCGTCGAGGAGGAGCTCTCCTGCTACAACTGCCGTTACCGGCGCTGGAGCGTGGAATCCTTCACCTGTCTGCGCCTGCCGCCGCTTTCGCTTGACGAAGGTGGACGGACCATTGGTTGGTCCGAAGGCGAGGACATGCACCACGCCCCATTTTACAGCTCCCGTGAAACGAAGTCGCCGCCGTCCGGCTTGCAGCTACGGTCTTCATAACAGGAAGGAGTTGTTGGGGGGGGCGGGTTCAGGCGACGCAGACGGCGTCGCACCCCTCGACGAATCCGGCCTGACGGGTGCTCTGCCGGACCACCGCCCGCGCGCCACGGGCGCCGACCGTCATCAGGAGCTTGGTGCCGTTGCGCTCGAGCTCCCCGGTGGAGAGGACCGGCGCGCCGTGCAGTTGCCTCCCGATCTTCCTCGGGTCGACGTCGACCCAGGCTTCCACCCGGACCCCCACCTCGTGCAGTATCCGGTACCAGGCGCGTCCCTCCAGGCCCGCTCCGGCCAGAATGACGCTCCGCTCCCCCTTGAGAAAGCCCTGCAGCAGGTGGTGCAGCTTGCAAAGCCGCATCGCCTGCGCGGCATAGGCGGGGTTGGTGCGGGTGGTCCGCTCCGGGCGTTCGCGCCAGAAGAAGAGCGTCTCGGGGAGCCTGGAGAAACGGGTGCCGGCCGCCGCCAGGCGCAGCCACAGGTCGTAGTCCTCGGCCCACCCCATGTCGCGATACCCTCCCACCTGCTGCACCTCTTTTTTCCTGAACACGACACTCGGATGCACGAAGGGCGACTCCACGAAGAGATCGGCGAGGATGGCGTCGTGGCTCAAGAGCGAGTTCTGCCACTGCTGGTACCCCATCATGCCGCTGCCGATTCGGCGCAGGGGGAAGTGCCGGAAACAGCAGGCCAAGAGCCCCACGTCGGGGTGGGCGGCCAGGTAGTTTATCTGCGCCTCAAGGCGGGCGGGGTGGGCGACGTCGTCTCCGTCCATGCGTGCCACCAGCTCCGACCGGCACTGTGCAAGCCCCAGGTTCAGCGCGGGCACGAGCCCCTGCCCGCCTGTCGCCAGCACCCGGATGCGCGGGTCTGCCGCCGCGGCACGTGCCAGGATCGCGGCGGTGCGGTCGGTGGAGCCGTCGTCGACTGCTACCAATTCCCAGTCACGGAACGTCTGCGCCGACAGCGATGCGAGCGCCGCCGGCAGGTGCTTCTCTTCATTTCGGACCGGCATCAGTATAGAGACTGCCGGAATGGACGCGGCTGTGGTCATTGCTTCGGATCCTTCCTGTTTGCTGTTACGCCGGCACCTTACCAGTAGTCGGCGCGACTGCCAAAGGGAAAATGGAGGTTCGGGGCTGGGGGAAGGTACTGCCTGCACTGTTTTAAGGCAAATCCCCTCTGTCTTTCCTTCGCAAAGGGGAGGACGTGGGGGGCGTGCAGCGCTTCGTGGAGAGTTTATATTGGGTGACCGAGAGCCACGTCAGCCACTCTCTCTCTGCCCTCTTCGGCCAGACTATCTTATATATTCAGCAACCGGCGGGCTGAGCCAGACAAGAGCCACGTCAGCCGCTCTCTCTGACTTCCCCGGCAAAACTGGTCCAGCAATTGCTGATTGTAATGGTAACAGTTGCCGTTTATGATAACTGTACCCTTTTGAAATGAGTCCAACTGTGACTGTGGCCTTGCATGGTTATGGGGTACAGTCGGCCTGTAAGTTTCAAGAGTTGCAGCTTCTGACGACGGCAGCCCTGCGGCGCGGCACGCGGCAGGTGAGGACGGGTGGAGGTGGTATGGCCTTGGAAATGGCGAGAGACTGCAGGCCGCTGTACGAGCGGGTGGGGAGCGAGATCGTCTCGCTCATTGACGGTGGCACCTTTCGCGTGGGGGAGCGGCTCCCCTCGATCCGGCAGCTGAGCTCCAAGCTCAACGTGAGCATCAACACCGTGATGCAGGCCTACGCGGTGCTCGAGGACCGCCGGGTGATCCAGGCGCGCCCGCAGTCGGGCTACTACGTCTGTCCCAAGGTGCCCGAGATCACGGCGCAACCGCTGGCCAAGAACCCGCGCCTGCAGCCCACCGCAGTCACCTTCAGCGACCTCTGCGAACTGGTGATCCGCAACCTCATGAAACCGGAGCTCCTCCCCCTGGCGAGCGCGGTGCCGAACCCGCTGCACTTCCCGGTGGACAAACTGAACCGGATGACGGCGGCGGAAATGAGGCGCTTCGGCGCCCAGAGCATCTCCTACATGATGCCGCCAGGCAGCGAGCGGCTGCGCACCCAGATCGCCAAACGTTCCCTGCTCTACGGCGTCAGCGTTCGTCCCGACCAGATCCTGGTGACGTCCGGGTGCGTCGAGGCGGTGCAGCTCGCCCTGCGCGCCACCTGCAAGGCCGGCGATACCATAGCGGTCGAATCCCCCTTCTATTTCAACTTCCTGCAGCTCATCGCGGAGATGGGGCTGAAAGCCCTGGAGATACCCTCCACCCCCAAGGAAGGGATCAGCATCGAGGCCTTGAGCTACGCCATCGAGAACAACAAGATCAGCGCCTGTCTGGTGATTCCCAATTTCAGCAACCCGTTGGGGACGCTGATGCCCGACGAGCGCAAACGCGAACTGGTCCAGCTCCTGGCGCAGCACGACATCCCGCTCATCGAGGACGACATCTACGGCGACCTGACCTTCGCCCAGCAACGTCCCATCGCCGCGAAATCGTTCGACCACAAGGGGCTGGTCATTTACTGTTCGTCGTTTTCCAAGACGCTCGCACCCGGCTACCGCGTGGGGTGGGCCATCGGCGGCAAGTTCCAGGCGGAGATGGAGCGGCTCAAGATGATGAACAACCTGGCTACCGCCTCGCCGACGCAGCTTGGCATAGCGGAGTTCCTGGCCACCGGCGGGTACGACCACCACCTGCGCGCGATCCGCAGGCTCTACGCCAAGAACGCCTCGCAGATGACCGATGCGCTGGTGCGCTATTTCCCGGAGGGGACACGGATGACCCGTCCCGGCGGCGGCTTCATGCTCTGGGTGGAAATGCCGGAACAGGTCGACTCGGTGCAACTGTTCCATCGTGCCCTGGAGCGGGGGATCAGCATCACCCCCGGGGCGATCTTCTCGCTGTCGGGCAAGTACCGGAATTTCATCAGGCTATCGACGGCGTTTTGGGATGAAAAAGCGGAACGTGGCGTTGAAACGCTCGGAGGGCTGGTCAAAGATATGCTCTAGGCTTTGATCGTCCGGCAAGACGTTGCCGACTAGGTATTGATGGGATGAAGGTGTGTTGGAGGGATCAGGTGCGCCCGTAAAAACTCTACGAGGTTGCCAGGTGAATGAGGGAGCAGCAGCGGCATTTACCGTAACGGGCAGGAAGATACAGTACGTTGATGGTGAGGCACTTTTTGCATTCCCAGAAAGTATAGCCGCTTACTTCGTGACCCGCCTGTTCCGAGAAAAACCAGCGGTAATAAGCGTCCCAATCGTATTCCGGTTCCTGGTTTGCTTTTTCAATCAGTCGTTCCAGTAGCATGCCGGGGCTCCTTGAAGAATGATGACGTAAACATACAACCAAAAAGTCCAATATCAACTGTGAGATTTTGTAACACCAAAGGTCGTTTGCTGTCCATCTTGAATACAGAACCAGCAGCAGGAACACCTGATAGCGATGAAGTTCATGAATGGAACAGTTATTTCTAGATGGACTTCCCTTTTTGAAGAGCGGTAAAATGGGACATCAGTAGATATCGTCCTAAAGGAGGCGCTATCATGGCAGAAAGGATGAAGAGACCGATGACAGGCCTGATGATGCTGGTTGGCGGTGGGGTGCTCGGTGCTGGTCTGGGGCTTCTTTTTGCTCCCTGCGCAGGCGAGAAGAGCCGTAAGAAAATGATGCGCATGGGTAAGACGATCGGCAATAAGAGCGACCGGATCATGCGCGACCTGAGCGACAGGATGGACGATTTGGCAGATAGCATGGCCAGCATGAGCGGGAAAGCCGGCAAGTTCATGCACCTGCGTTAAAGAGAGTGGCAGTTCCCCCCTGCTGCAGATACCCAAAAGATCTTGGCCCGCGGTCACAAGCCGCGGGCCTTTCTTTGCCCTACCCCAGCCGGATCAAGGCGGCACCGGCCACGATGAGGGCCGCGGAGAGCAGGCGGACCCTGCCGAACGATTCGCGCAGGAAAAAGATCCCGATCAGGACTCCCACCATGATGCTGACCTGGCGCACCGGTACGGCGTAGCCGACCCGCGCCATGTTGAGGCCGTAGCGGAAGCTGAGAAAGGAGAGCATCACGGTGGGGCCGCTCCACAGGATCAGGCGCCAGTTGGTGCGCCACTCTTCGGTAATGAGGTCGCGGTACTTGGGGCGGCACAGGTTGAGCGTCATCAGGGACAGCATGGCGATGACCAGGAAATAGGTGAAGAAGACGGGCGGGTAGTCCCTGACACCGGTCTTCTCGGCGATGGAGCCGATGGAATAGATGAAGCCGGCCAGGAGGGCGGCACGAACCGCACTGTTTTTGAGATCGCGAAAGGGTCGGGCCACCTCGGCCAGTGACAGTCGCTGCATCTGTACGCAGAACGTGCCGAAGATGACCAGGAGGATGCCGCAGACCCCGACGAAAGAGAGGCGCTCTCCCAATAGCAGCACCCCCCAGATCGGGACATACACCATCGAGGTCTGCGAGAGGGGATAGATGATGGAGAGGTCGCCGTCGCGATAGGCGCGCCCGTTCAGCAGATGATAGAGAACGAAACTGACCGAGCCGATCGTGATCATCGCCAGGGTGTGGAGCCCGGGCCAGTGGAACGGTTCGTTCACTACTGCGATGATGGCGGTGAAGGGAAACATCGAGGCGATGAACATCCACCAGATGAAGACCGTCTTGTGCCGGCTCTGTTTCACCAGCGTGTTCCATGTGGCGTGCATGACGGCGGAGAAAATTATCAGGGCGAAGGCTAGGTTGGACATGGCGGGGAGTATAACCGAGGTCGGTCGATAATGTGAACCATTTCGACGCGCCTGCAGTGTTAAAGGATTTTACTCATTAAATCGTTGACGGTCGGGATCGGCTTTGTTATAAACGTCGACTCCGCAGCAAGACGCGGCGTTCTTTGCAACCGAATAAGCCGGCAGGAAGAAGGGCCACAGGAGCACCTCGCGGTGCGCTGGTCGCCTTTCTGGCACAACCTTCGGGTTATGCCACTGCAAAATGCCTCGAAAGTTTTTTAAAAGAAAATCTTGACAGGCGGTAACGGTTCAGGTAGGGTGCTGAGTCTGTCGCAACACGGCGGCTTGGTCTTTGAAAACTAAATAGTAGACGAAACAGCATTTGCGAGTTTCAAAATGTAACAAGTCAGTTGTTTCAAACTAGAATCGGAT
>NZ_JAHLME010000011.1:7500-49868 GCF_018919395.1 Geomonas azotofigens | reverse complement strand
TTTCTCTGTGGCTATGCCGAGAGGGTCACACCCGTTCCCATCCCGAACACGGAAGTTAAGCCTCTCAGGGCCGATGGTACTGCACTGGTAACGGTGTGGGAGAGTAGGTCGCCGCAGGGAATTTAATTGAAAAAGCCCCGTCTGGTTCGTCCAGACGGGGCTTTTTCGCATCTTCCACCTTCTCCATTTTTCCAGACCCCACCAAATCGCGCATCTCCTGACCAATTCCGGTATTCACTGGCGTTAACGGCCGAGGGAGTACCCGCTCTCGCTTCTTTCACCCATGACGTTGCAAATGTCGCCGTGCTGGTTAAAATTGGCTGGTGCTAATTTTAACCATTCTGTGGAGGTTCCTCTTGAAGCTCTCCCTCTTGACCCTTGCCGTTGTTACCTTCGTTTTGCCCGGCTGTGTCACCAAAGGCTATGTCAACCGTCAACTGGATCCCATCTCGTGCAAAGTCGATATCATTGAAGGAAAGAGCGCGTCTCTCGACGAGCGAGCCCGCTCCCTTGAGAGCAGACTCGCCACGTTGGAGAGTCAAGTCTCTCAAGCGCAACTGGCAAACAAGGCCATGCTCGATGAGGCGACCGCAAGGGCTGCAGATAGCGCGCAAAGAGCCGAGGCCGCCGCGACCGCAGTTGCCCAGGCGGCAGAGCGAGCTGAAAAAACTTTCGAGTTGGGACAAAAGAAATAACAACCTCAAAAAAAGTGCTGGTTCGTCACATGTCCCTTGTCTGCCGGGCAACAACCGTAGCGGCATTTGGTCTGCTCACCGTTATGGTGCCGGCAGCTCGGGCTGTTGTCGCCGTGCCATCTATCTATGAGGGTGGCTTTGTAGGTGAACTTCGGCTGTACAAGGTGCGTCACGGCGAATCCCTCATTGAAATCGCCAGGAAGTTCGATCTTGGCTACAACGGGATCAGGGACGCCAATCGTGGAGTCGACCCTATCCTTCCTAAACCAGGTACTGTCGTTACGATACCCTCAGCATGGATTCCCCCGACCGCCTGGGAGCGACCTTGCATCGTGGTGAACTTGGCCGAGCTGCGCTTATTCTATTTTCCCCACCGTGGTGACGGTATCATTACCTTTCCCATAGGCATTGGTGATGAAGGAACTGATACTCCGGTTGGCCGTTTCGTGATTACTGAGAAAATAGTCAACCCGTACTGGCATGTCCCGGAGTCAATTCGTCGCAAGCGACCTCAGCTTCCCGCCGTTGTCGCACCTGGAGCGCGGAACCCGCTGGGGCGCCACGCGTTGCGCCTTTCACGCCCAGACATTTTGATCCATGGGACGAACCGTCCTTGGGGCATTGGCAGACGGTCGAGCCATGGGTGTCTGCGCCTGTACTCCGAGGATATCGCGAACTTATTCGAGATGGCCCAGAAGGGGATGCCGGTATGGGTGATAAACCAGCCTGTGAAAATAGGGGCGAAAGGTGGGCGGATTTTCGTGGAGTTCCATTGCCAGAGTTCCGACACCGTTGGCGTCGGCGACATCCTGCAACTGATGGCGGACAGGGGCATGCTTCATTTGATCGACATGGGGAAACTGGTCCGAGCGTATTACGAGAACAAGGGATATCCCGTGGAGATAACCTGGAACGAACGAAAGTGAGGGGGGGAGTGAGCCCCCCCGGGACGCGAGGTTATAGCTACTTCTTGGGTTTCAGCGGGCTCTCTTTATAGAATATGCCAAGTACCGTCTGTTCATCCGCAGTGAGTTTTGCTCCCTTGAGTTCCATGCGGTGTTGGATCTTCTGCATATCCTTGCCGGCCGCTATCGCGCTTTCAATGCGCTGGGCGGTATGACATGAAACGCACTTCTTGTCGATAACCAGGTGCGCTTCCTTGAAAACGCCTCCAGTTACACTGCCAAGGTTGGTCCCGGAGGACGGAGCGGACTTGGGGGCAAATTGTGGCACTTCCTGTGCCGCGTGCAAGGTGGTGAATGAAAGAGTGGTTACCGCCAATGCCACGAGTATTCTGCCTTTCATTGTTTCTCCTTTAACTCGTTATGAAGAGTATGTCTTGTATTAAGAATAACAGAAATTTCTAGATTTGCTTTCAGCCGGTGCACAATCACTATCAGGACAGTCATTCAAGTAATTGTCGAAGCCGTACGGTGATTGACGTCGTAAGGCCAGCAGACGTTACCGTACTCAGGTCTCGCGTGCCGGTGAGGGCTGCCGGCAAAACGTCATTGGTGTATCGCAATAAAGACGTGGTAAAATCTGTGTGTCCAACGTGCCTGTTTACCTTGCTGTGCTGTGGGGGGATTTAAGGAGATACAGGGATGTTAAAGCTAAAGCGCATACTGTTGGTTGAGGACAACGCCAATGATGCTGAACTTACCTTGGAAGCGCTGGCTGAACATAATCTGGCCAACGGCGTCGACGTTGTTAGAGATGGTGCCGAAGCCCTCGATTACCTCTACCTCCGTGGGCAATACGCAGGGCAGCCGCCGCCGAACTTGGCAGTCATCCTTTTGGACCTGAAACTGCCGAAGGTTGACGGTCTCGAGGTGCTCAGCATTCTCAAAGGGGACGAGAAGCTCAAATGTATCCCGGTGGTGGTGCTCACTTCCTCCCGGGAGGAAAGGGATGTTGTCGAGAGCTATCGGCTGGGAGTCAACGCGTACGTCGTCAAGCCGGTGAACTTCTCCGAGTTCATAACGGCAGTCAAGGAACTTGGGGCCTTCTGGGCCATCATCAACGAGCCGCCTCCGTTGCCTCCAAAGGGCCAAAACGAATGAAAGAGCAGCATCTGCGCATACTGCACCTCGAAGATGATCCGATGGATGCAGAACTGGTTCTGCTGACGCTCATGTCCGAGGGGCTTGATTGCGAAGTCGAGGTGGTGTCGAGGCGGGACGAATTCAGCATCGCCTTGGAACGTGGCGGCATGGACTTGATCTTGGCCGATTTCGCTCTTCCCGCTTTCGACGGCATGACGGCGTTGGCCATGGTCCGCCAAAAGCTCCCTGATCTGCCCTTTGTCTTTGTCTCAGGCAAGCTGGGCGAAGAAGCGGCCATCGAGTCGCTGAAAAGCGGTGCAACGGATTACGTCTTGAAGAGCCGCTTGTCCAGGTTGGTTCCTGCGGTGCAGCGCGCGCTGACCGAGGCACAGGAGCGGGCCAAGCAGAGACAAACCGAGCGGGACCTCGAGGTTGCTCACGCCGAGATCGAGAAACGCGCGGAAGACTATCGCAACCTGTTCAACAGCATCCGCGACGTTATCGTCGTCGCCGACCATAACCGCACCATTCTCCATGTCAACCAGCCAGCACTGCAGGACATTTTCGGCTATGACTCTCCCGAGGTCATCGGCCAGAGCAGCGCAATTCTCTACGCCAACGACGACGATTACGAGCGTACCGGCACGGAGGTTTTCGACGTGAAAGCCCCGGTGAAGGGAAAGCTGGTTGAACTGCACTTTCGCAGGAAAAGCGGCGAAGTCTTCATCGGCGAGCTGTACGCGATGAAGCGCCTGGATCGCTTTGGCAACGTGACTGGCAACATCTCCATCTTTAGGGACATCAGCGAACGGAAAAAGGCCGAGGCGGATCTAAGGGAGAGCGAACTGCGCCGCATGCAGCTGCAGCTTGAACTGGTCTACGCCGCAGAGATCCAGGCCAAGCTGCTGCCGCGCGTGTATCCGCAGATCGGCGGCTTCGACATCGCCGCCCGCTGCCTCCCCGCCAAACAGGTTGGTGGAGACTTCTACGACTGGCAGCAGGTATCGCCCACGCTCTTCAACCTGACGCTTGGGGATGTGATGGGCAAGGGGATGGCAGCCGCCATGCTGATGGCCACGGTCAGGGCCGCCCTCCATGCCGTCACCCTCTACAATCGGCCGGCCCAGGCGGTGCACTTGGCCGAGAAAGCGCTCAATGAGGACCTGGAGAATTCGGAAAGCTTCGTGACCCTCTTCCATGCCCAGTTGGACTCCACAGCGCGGACACTTTCCTTTGTCGACTGCGGTCATGGCTATGTCTTCGTCAGGCGCAACAATGGCTCAGTGGAGACCCTGAACCCACGTGGGCTCCCGTTGGGGGTGCAGGGGGATGAGGTGTACCAGGAGGGGAAGGTGCGACTCGGGAAGGGGGACGTGCTTGTTTTGTACAGCGACGGATTGGTTGATGCGAAGCCGGAACTGGAACTTACCCATGAGGCGCTGGCCAGGCAGTTGGGAGGAAGGATGAGCGCCCAGGAGATGGCCGACGCTCTTGTCGCCCTCACCGGAAAGCCAGACCCGCAACCTGACGACATCACCGTCCTGGTGCTGCGGGGGCTGTAAGATTTGCCGCAAGCCGGTGCTCCTCCGCCGGCAGCACTCCCGATTTACTACTCTCCGATGATCTTGACCAGGACCCGTTTTCTGCGCATGCCGTCGAACTCCCCGTAAAAAACCTGCTCCCAAGGCCCCAGATCGAGTTTTCCCCCGGTCACCGCGACCACCACCTCGCGCCCCATGATGGTTCTTTTCAGGTGCGCGTCGCCGTTGTCTTCTCCGTGGTTGTGGCGGTACCGGCTGTGCGGTTTCTCCGGCGCGAGCCCTTCCAGCCATTCTTCGAAATCCTGGTGCAACCCTGATTCGTCATCGTTTATGAAGACGCTTGCCGTGATGTGCATGGCGTTACACAACAGAAGTCCCTCGCGTATGCCGCTTTCGTCCAGGGCCGCCTGGAGGTCGCGCGTGACGTTGACAAAGCCACGCCTACTCTTGATCTGGAACCACAGTTCCTTCCGGTGGTGCTTCATCTTCTCTCCTTGCTGGTACAGTCGACTCTGGAGTTCTCCTTGAGGCATGGCGTGGCGCTGACGCAGCGAAGGCGGCGTCAAGCAGGGCCGGTGCGGCACCCCACCTGTTCCTGGAGTGCATGATCACCACGAGGACTCTCGTCTCCTCCCGCTCTGCCAAGGCGACGAGGCATTGCCCTGCGTTGGGCGTGGTACCTGTTTTAACACCAATGGCCCCTGGATACCTTCCGATCAGCCTGTTTTTGTTTCTCAGATAATAACTGCGCCTGCCGTCGAGCGTGGTAATGCGCATGTCGTGTTTAGCAACGATCTTGGCGAACTGCGGCAGTTGCATCGCCCTCTCGGCGATGCGCGCCAGGTCGTGCGCGTTGGAGTAGAGGCCCTTGCTGTCGTGGCCGCAGGCGTTGGCAAAATGGGTGTTCTCCAGGCCAAGCGTCCGAGCCCGGGCGTTCATCTGTACCACGAAATCCGTTTGATTGCCACAGGCGTGATCGGCGAGGGCGCGGCAGGCGTCGTTGGCGGAAGCGATCAGAGTGGCCGCGAGCAGGTCGCGCACCCGGAATTTATCCCCGCGTCGCAATCCGATTCTGCTGCCGGTCTCACGCGCCGCGGCGCGACTGACCACGACAACCTCGTCCAGGTTGCAGCGCTCCATGACCACCAGCGCGGTCATCATCTTGGTGAGGCTGGCCGGGGCCCGGCGGATACCGGCATTTTGCTGGCGAATGACCTTGCCGTTGACCTTTACCAGATAGGTCGTGGCGGGGTGGTAGGAGCGTGCGGCGGTAGGTTGTGGAAGGGCGAGGGCGGTGATAACAGCCGCTAGAAGAGCACAAAGTTTGTTAAATTGGAAAAATTTCATGCGTGATGTTATAGCATCGTTTCCCGCGCCCGCAATTAAGCGCGGCGCGAAGGGCGCGGCGTCGCCTGTCACCGCGAATCTTGGATTTACAAACGATCGCCCCTTAAGGTATGTTGCTGACTTCGATTACCGCAGTGTGAGGTCGACAGTGGCAACCAAGATACGAATACTTCCCGAGAACCTGACCAACAAGATCGCCGCCGGCGAGGTGGTGGAACGCCCCGCCTCCGTGGCCAAAGAACTGGTGGAGAATGCTCTGGATGCGGGGTCCAAAGAGGTCGTGGTGGAGATCGAGTCCGGCGGCAGGCGGCTCATCAAGGTGACCGATTCCGGCAGCGGCATGTCGCGCGAGGACGCGCTTTTGGCGCTCGAGCGCCACGCCACCAGCAAGATCGCCAGTGACGAGGACCTCTTCGCCCTCTCCACCCTCGGTTTTCGTGGGGAGGCGCTGCCATCGGTCGCCTCGGTGTCGCGGCTTACCATCTCCACCCGCACCGGCGACAGCCTGGAGGGGACAGAGATTTACGTAGAGGGGGGGCGCATCAAGGAGGTCAAGGAGTGCGGGATGGCTCCCGGGACGGTGATCGCCGTGCGCAACCTCTTCTTCAATACGCCGGCGCGGCTTAAGTTCATGAAGAGCGCCGAGACCGAAGGGGGGCACGTCGGGGAACTGTTGACGCGGCTGGCCATCTCCCGCCCCGATGTCCGCTTCACCTATAAGAATGAGGGCAAGACGGTATTTCGCGCCCTCGACGCCGACCTCAAGGAGCGGGTGGCGACGCTTCTCGGTCGGTCCATCGCCTCGTTTCTCTATCCGGTTTCCTACGAGGAGGCGGGTGGCGTGCGGGTGACCGGCCTGGTGGCGGCGCCCGAGTGCAGCCGTAGCGCCGGCAGTCACCTCTACACCTACATAAACGGCCGTTTCATCAGGGACAAGGTTGTGCAGCACGCCATCCTCCAGGCGTACCGGAACTTCCTGGAGCGCGGTCGCTATCCGGTGGTCGCCGTCTTCATCGACATCGCCCCGGGGGAGGTGGACGTCAACGTCCATCCGACCAAGCACGAGGTCAGGTTCCGCGAACAGGGAAAGGTGCACGACGCCATCCAGTACGCGGTGGAAAGCGTGCTGAAGCAGACCCCTTGGCTGAAGCGGGCCGCCGTGCCGGTTTCGTCTGCTTCGACCGCCTCGGTTGCACAGCCGGCATGTGCAATCACAGGGGGCGCACCCGGCACCGCCAGCCCATCGGGACGCCCCGTTCCCGCCCCGGCAGGTACACCCACGGATATACCGCCTCTGGTCGATGTGCCGGCCCCTTCCGCGACTGCCGAAACCGCGCAGGAACCGGTATCGCCCGTAGCGGCGCCGCTGTTCTCGGTCAGCGAGGCCAAGGTCGCCGAGATACGCGAGCTGCTGGTGGGATATCAGCCCAAGCCCCAGCCGGCGCTGCGCCCCCATTACCACTTCGAGGCCCCGACGCGGAAGGCGGATGATCCCGCCGCGCCACGCAGCGAGGAGCCTGCCGCCCAACCTCTGGCGGAAGAACCTGCGCACGTCCCCCGGCACGAGAGCGAGACGCCAGGCTACTTCTCGTCGCTGGCGGTGATCGGCCAGTTCAACGCCTCCTACATCCTGTGCCAGCAGGGAACTGACCTGGTGCTGATCGACCAGCACGCGGCGCACGAGCGGGTGGCCTTTGAAAAGCTCAAGGTGGAATTTGCCGGCAAGGAGGTGGACAGCCAAGGGCTGCTCTTCCCGGAAACGCTGGAACTCTCCTTCCGTGAGTCGGCCGTGCTCCTGGAGAATCTTGAGGAGCTTCGGCGCCTGGGCTTCTCCTTCGAGGAGTTCGGAGGCAACACCTGGCTTCTGAACGGTGTGCCGCAGCTTCTGTCCGGCACTGACTACCTGCGCACCATCCGGGACATCTTGGAGGAGCTCTCCAGCCTAAGCCGCAGTCGTACTTTCACGGACATCCAGGAGGATCTCCTGGCGCGCATTGCCTGCCACAGCGTTGTGCGTGGCCGGCGCACGCTGACGGCCCAGGAGATTTCGGCGCTGTTCAGGCAGATGGACGAGACTGATTTCTCCAGCAACTGCCCGCACGGCAGGCCGGTGATGCAGACCCTGACGCTGACCGACGTGGAGAAGATGTTCAAGCGGGTGTAGAGCCCGGCGCGGCAGCCGCTTCGGCAGCCTCGCCAGACGAGAAGCCATGACGCAAGAGAAGATAAAGCTGCTGGTCGTGGGGGGACCCACCGGTTCCGGCAAGAGTGACCTCGCCTTGAGGCTGGCGGAGCAGATCGATGCGGAGATCGTCAACGCCGACTCGATGCAGATCTATCGGGGCCTCGACGTCGGGACCGCCAAACCCTCGCCGGAAGAGTTGGCCAGGGTGCCGCACCACCTGATCGACATCGTCTCGCCGGAGGAGGATTTCACCGCTTCGGACTTTAGGCGGGAGGCTGCGGCCGCCATCGAGGACATCGACCGCCGCGGCAAAAAGGCTATCGTGGTCGGCGGGACCGGCCTGTACCTGCGCGCCCTCTTGGAGGGGCTCCTCGACTCCCCGACCGGCGACCCTGAGCTGCGCCGTCAGTTCGACGGCGTCCCGGGGGAGGAGCTCCTGAACCGCTTGGCACAGGTCGATCCGGAGACTGCGGCGAGACTCCACCCCAACGACCGTGTGCGCCTGGTGCGCGCGCTGGAAGTCTACACACAGACCGGCCGCCCCATCTCCGCCTTCCGCGCCGAGCATGGTTTTTCGGGCGACCATTACCGCGCTCTGAAGCTTGCCATCAGCGTGGAACGGGCCGAATTGTACCGGCGTATCGATGCCCGGGTGGAAAGGATGCTGGAAAAGGGGTTGGTGGAAGAGGTGCGGCAACTCCTGGCCCAGGGCTACAACCGTGACTTAAAGTCAATGCGCTCCATCGGATACAAGGAAATGACGGCCTATCTGGCTGGCGAAACGACGCTGGATGAGGCAGTTACGCTGATCAAGCGCGACAGCCGCCGTTATGCCAAGCGACAGATGACATGGTTCGGCAGGGAAAATGATATTTATTGGCTTGAATATCCCGCAGCATTTGCTAGTATCCTTGGTCATGTGATTGAATTTTTTGGGTAAAGGAGCGGAATCATGCCTAAAACGCCTTTTAACATCCAGGACCAGTACCTCAACCAGTCTCGCAAGGAGCGTGTAAAGGTCTTGGTGCAGCTCATGTCCGGTGAAAAACTGGAAGGGCATATCAAATCCTTCGACAACTTCTCCGTACTTATGGAAGTGCACGGGGATATCCTCATCTATAAGCACGCGATCTGCAGCATCACCTCCGTGGATGGTGTCTTCCGACTGCACCAGTAGCACGATCTCTTGTGCAGCAACCATGCGTCCGACAGACGGTAACCATTCGGACGGGAAAGACTCGTCACCGCGGTAACTCCTCCCAGCCGGCTCTAAAGGGCCGGCTCGTTTTTTATCTGTTGCCAAATTCCTCCTTCTCCACCTATCATTAAACTCTGCGCGCCGCCGCTCTCACGCCAGTTGCCTCGCGGGTGATCCTGCGACTGCTGTTCCCGCAGCCGGAAAAATCTCCATCTCCGCTGCGGGGCGCGCACCGGGAGGGATTTCATGTCAGGTCTGACTATCGATAAAGTGATGCCGGGAAGCATCGCGGAAGAGTTTGAACTCGAGCCGGGGGACCGGCTGCTGTCGGTGAACGGGCATCCGTTGCGGGACGTCATCGATTACAACTATTTCACGGCTGACGACGAACTGGAGCTGGAAGTCGAAAAAGCCGACGGCGAACTCTGGGAACTCGAAGTGGAGCGCGAAGAGGGGGAGCCGCTTGGCATCTCCTTTCAGGCGCCGGCACCGGCGCGCTGCGGCAACAACTGCGTCTTCTGCTTCGTGCACCAGTTGCCCCGCGGACTGCGCGGGCCCCTTTACGTGAAGGACGAGGATTACCGCCTCTCCTTTCTTTACGGCAACTACGTGACCATGGCCAATATCGGCCGCTCCGAGTTGGACCGCATCAAGGAGCAGCGACTTTCACCGCTCTACATTTCCGTGCATGCCACCGACGCGGCGTTGCGCGAGAAGCTTTTGGGCAAAAACGGCATCCTGCCCATCCTGGACGTGATGCGGGAGCTGGCCGAGGCGCGCATCACCATGCACACCCAGATCGTCCTCTGCCCGGGCTGGAACGACGGGGAGGCCTTCGCCCGGACTGTGGCAGACTTGGCCGCCCTCTACCCCTGGGTGGCCTCCCTGGCGGTCGTGCCGGTCGGGTTGACCGAGCACAGGCAGAATCTCCCGGCGCTGGCCCCGGTCACCAAAGAGTTCGCCGCAGACTTCATCGGCAAATGGTACCCTGAATCCCGTCTCCTTGAGGAGCGCCTGGGTGCCCCCTTCCTGTTCCTGGCCGACGAATTCTACATCAAGGGCGGTGTGCCGTTTCCGGAGCTGGACAACTACGGCGACCTGCCGCAACTGGAAAACGGCGTCGGCATGATCCCGCTGTTTCTCTTCGAGGCGGAACAGGTCCTCCAGGAGGCCGAGCCCCTGAAGCCGGGGAAACTGACCGTGGTCACCGGCGAGTCCCCCTATCGCTATCTCTCCGATTTCCTGAAACAGCTCTCGGGGGCGACCGGGGTGGCCATGCAGCCGGTGGCGGTGCGCAACAGACTCTTCGGTCCCACGGTCACGGTGACCGGTCTGGTGTGCGGGGCCGACGTCGTGGCCGCTCTGCAGGGGATGGAACTGGGAGACCTGGTGCTCGTTCCTGACGTGATGCTGAAGGAGGGGGAGGGGGTGTTCCTCGACGACCTCACCCTGGACGACGTGGAGCAGCAGCTGGGGACGGAGGTCCAGGTGGTCGAGTCGACTCCGTACGGGATCTACGAGGCCCTGGTGCAGCGGCTGGGATAAAAGCGGAAGGCAAAACGAAAAGAGCCGGAGAGGGTGGGCCCCCTCTCCGGCTCTTCGTGCTTTTAGGTTTTTCTTTTAGCGGCTCATGGCGTCGATGACGTCGAAATCGAAGACGCTCTCGGCGGTGGACTTGATCAGGTCGATCTTCTCCTTGTCGTCCGCCGTAATCTTCGAAACGTGTTCGGTGAGGGTGATGAAGGCATCCGCCGTGTTCTGCGAGGTGCGCAGGTAGGGGATGTTGCTGTCGTCGAGGATCCGCTGGGTGATGGCGGAAACCGGCGCCGACCCCGGGATCACGATGCCGGCCAGCTTGCACCGGTAGGCCGGGATGTTGTACAGCGCCGACGCGGTGACGATCAACTCGTCCCTGGAGCTCGTGGTGATCAGCAGCGTGGATTCCTGCAGGGTGTCGATGACGCGCTGCGACGATGCGGCGCCCAGCTGGATGTGGTTGATGATGCGGTCCTTCCCCTCCTGGTCTCCCTGCAGCGGCAGCTTCAGGAGCTTGGAGAGGTCGAGCAGGGTAGGGTTGGCCAGGGTGGGAGAATAATCGAAGGCGCCGGCCACGTTCTGCTGGCGGCTCTCGAAGAAGGTTCTCAGGTAGCCCAGCGTCTCCTCGCGCTTGTTGGCAAGAAGCTTGTTCACCAGGACCAGCTTGACCTCGGCCCCCTGCTGCTGGAACAGGGAGAGGTTCAACTGCACCGAATCGATGACGCAGCCGATGCCGCCGCTGGCCACCATGATGACCGGAGCGTCCAGGGTGCGGGCGATCTGGGCGTTGTTGATGCCGACCACCGAGCCGACCCCGCCGTGTCCGGACCCCTCGATGATCAGGAAATCGTTCTTGGCTTCCAGCTCGGCACAGGCGTATTTGATGGCCTCGAGCGGGGCCTCGGGCGCGATTTCGCCGGAGAGGTACCTTTTGGTGTACCCCTTCCCCACCACGACCGGGGACATGAGCTTGCGGTCCGCCTCCATGCCGTAAATGCCGGCGATGAGGGCTGCATCCATGTCCATTTCCACGCCGTCCAGCATGAAGACCTTGGGGCCGATCGGCTTGATGAAGCCGACGCGTGCGTATTTCTTTTTGGCCAGATGAAGCAGTGACAGACTGATGGTGGTCTTGCCACAGTGCTGGCCGGTAGCAGCGATGAAAATTTTCTTACACATATGTCTAAGCCTCGTGGCCTTTCTTACGTGTTGATACGCTATCACCCGGATTATACGTTTTTGGAAAAATAGGGGCAACATGGTATACGGTACCGCCCCCGGGACTGACCAAGAGGGGGACTCGCTTAGCCTTCTGAGCCGCGATGGGACCATCCTCTTGAGGCTGGGGCAAGTCCCGTTATCTTCTTGACGCTTGCGTGAGATTCTGCAATAATCCGCCGGTCCAAACGCCTGTTTGTTTACATCAAATCTTTCTAAGCTTCACCATCACCGACCATAGCGTAGAAAAGGAGCGTAAACGTGAAAAAGATCTGGGTAGTCCTGTCGTCTCTGCTCGTCCTTGCCTGTGCCGTATCGGCCTTTGCCGGCGACGGTTCCTTCAAGAGGGTCAAAAGCCAGGGAGCTCTGACCATCGGCCTCGATGATGCCTTCCCGCCGATGGGGTACCGCAACGACAAGGGGCAGTTGGTCGGCTTCGACATCGATGCAGCTGAAGAAGTCGGCAAGCGTCTCGGCATCAAGATCAACTGGCAGCCGACCGCATGGGACGGCGTCATCCACGCTCTCAACTCCAAGAAGTTCGACTGCATCTGGAACGGCATGACCATCACCGACGAGCGCAAGAAGGAAGTCGCCTTCACCAAGCCGTACAAGATGGACGGCCAGGTCGCGGTGGTCCGTTTCGCCGACAAGAAGCTCAAGAAGCTTGCCGACCTAAAAGGCGCCAAGGTAGGCGTTCAGAAGGGTTCCTCCGCCGTCGAGGCCGTCAAGAAGCTGCCGGCAGCCCCCGCCGAGGTGCGTGAGTACGAGGACAACCCGAAGGCGCTGCTGGATCTCGAATCCGACCGTCTCGACACCGTCATCATCGACGACGCAACCGGCCGCGACTTCATCGCCAAGCGCCCGGGCAAGTTCCGGATCCTGCCGGGCAACATCACCAAGGAGCCCTTCGGCGTCGCCTTCCGCAAGGAAGACGTGGAGCTGCGCGAGGCGGTCCAGAAGACCCTCGACAAGATGGTCAAGGACGGCACCATGGCCAAGATCTCCAAGAAGTGGTTCGGCGAGGACATCACCAACCCGAAGAAGTGGAAATAGTTAACGCTTTCCCCTCCCCGTGCGCGGGGAGGGGGACTGCCACAGTTAATCAGGTGTGCCGATGAAATTTTTTACCGGCAGGGTCGTCAAAAGAGCGATCCTGCTTTTTTCATGCTTGCTGTTACTTCTGGCCTCGGTCTGTTTCGCCAAGGATTACGATCAGCTCTTCACCGATGCCAACGATGCCATGGCGCAGGGGGATCTCCCCGCGGCCATCGCCCTGCTGAAGAAGGTGGAGTTCGAGAAGGGTGACGAAAGCGGCGCCTTCGTCAGGAGCAGGATGCAGATCGCAAGGCTGCAGTTCGCCCTGAAGGACATGGAAAAGGCGAGCTCCGCCGCCAAGGAAGTCCTTGCCGTCTATCCCGACAACAGCGAGGCCCTCAACTTCCTCGCCTCGGTCAAGCAGGAACAGACGCCCCGCTACCAGGTGTTCATCCAGGACTGCCTCCGCTTCCTGCCGCAGTTGCTGAAGGGCGCGGTGATGACCATCACCCTCGTGGTCTGCATCATCCTGATCTCGCCGATCGGCGGCCTTCTCATCGCGCTGGGGCGCATCAGCACCTTCAAGCCGGTCTCCGGGCTCTGCTGGTTCTTCATCTGGCTCTTCCGCGGCACCCCGCTGTTGCTGCAGCTCTTCTTCATCTACTACGGGCTCCCCTCCCTGGGGGTGACCTTCAAGCCCTTCACCGCCGCCATCCTGGGCCTCGGCCTCAACTACTCGGCCTACCTGGGAGAGATCATCCGCGGCGGCATCCAAAGCATCGAGCACGGCCAGATGGAGGCCGCCAAGGCGATCGGCATGAGCTACTGGCAGGCAATGCGCCGGGTCATCATCCCCCAGACCTACAAGCGGCTCATGCCCCCCATCGGCAACGAGTTCATCGCGCTCATCAAGGACACGGCGCTCGTTTCCACCATCGCCATGGTCGAACTGATGCGCTCCGCGGACCAGATGTTCAACGCCTACTTCAACGTCACGGCGCTGATCCTGGCGGCGCTCATCTACCTGCTGTTCACCACCATCTTCACCTTCATCTTCGAAAAGATCGAGGTTCGGGCCGGCATCTATGAAAACCGCTAACCAACCGTTGTTAAGCCTCAAGGGGATCACCAAGCGCTTCGGATCGCTTACCGCCGTGAATGGCGTCGACCTCGACGTCTGCCCCGGCGAGATCGTGGTCATCATCGGGCCTTCCGGGTCCGGCAAATCGACCCTGCTGCGTTCGATCAACTTCCTCGAGGAGATCGAGGAGGGGACCATCGTCTTCGAGGGGAACGAGATCGGCTACGTGACCAATAAGCACGGGCGCCGGCACCTGGACGTGCCGCACAAGATCTGCGCGCTCCGCTCCGAGATCGGCATGGTGTTCCAGCACTTCAACCTGTTCCCGCATATGACCGTTTTGGGGAACGTGATGGAAGGGCCGCTTACGGTGCAGAAGAAGAGCCCGGAGGAGGCGCGCGCGATCGCCCTGGACATGCTGGCCAAGGTCGGCCTTTCCGACAAGCGCGACGTCTACCCCGCCACGCTATCCGGTGGACAGAAGCAGCGCGTTGCCATCGCTCGGGCCCTCGCCATGCGCCCCAAGCTGATGCTCTTCGACGAGCCGACGTCGGCCCTCGACCCGGAACTGATCGGCGAGGTGTTCGACACCATCCGCGCCCTCGGCAAGGAGGGGATGACCATGATCATCGTCACCCACCAGATGGGCTTCGCCAAGGAGATGGCGGACCGGGTCATCTTCATGGAGAAAGGCTCCTTCGTGGCCCAAGGGACCCCGGAAGACTTCTTCGCCAACCAGATGGAACACGATCGCATCAAGTCCTTCCTAAACCGCATCCTTTAACGCCTACGGCGGCAGCGACCCTGCCGCCGTTTTCCGTTGTTCCTCTCGTTCTTCCCGCTGTAGTCTCCCGTCCCGTCGGGTTCGACAACACCTCTCCCCATGCTACAATGTATCCGTTGTTTTTTCGGCATTTATTAACGGCTAGCCCCGGCAGTTCACATGGGAATCGATCCGTTTCCGAAGAACGAGCCGGGAAAGGGGGAGAGGCATGATCAGAGCGGAAGAGGTCATCGGAACCATTCGGGCCGCACTCGAGCGCGAACCGCGGGTGAACCTGCACGGCCATCCCATTGCGCTGGACTTTGCCGATGGCGTGGTCACGGTCCAGGGGGAGGTCGGGTGGATCGGCGCCAAGAAACTTGCCCTTGATATTGCTGCCAAGCCGCAGCCGGTCACCGGCATCGTGGACCGGTTGCGTGTCGAGCCGTCCGAGCAGATGGAGGACGGGACTATCCGTGACCATGTTTGCAACGCACTCGCCAGCGAGCCGGCCTTCATGCAGTACGCCGTTCAGGCCATCGTCAAGAAGGATCTGGAAGAGGTACGGGGCACCGCGCAACGGGGGCTGGAGCGGGTCATCGAGGTCGAGGTCAGCGAGGGCGTGGTCATCCTGAACGGCAGGGCCGAGAGCATCTCGCACAAGCGGTTGGCCGGCGTCTTGGCCTGGTGGGTGCCGGGAAGCAGGGACGTGGTGAACGGGATCGAGGTGTGGTCCGGCGCGGATGAGAACGACGATGAACTGGTAGACCTGGTCAGGATCGTCTTGGAGAAGGACCCCCTGGTGAACGCGGCGCAGGTCTCGATTCGGAGCAACGACGGCGTGGTGACCCTCGAAGGGGCGGTGCCGACCCCCAACAACAAGCGCGCCGCCGAGTCCGATGCCTGGTACGTGCTGGGGGTGAACGAGGTGGTCAACAACCTTGTCGTGATCGGGTAACGGGAGGTGGCGGGCGCTACACGTCCAGCACCACTGTCGCCCGCCACCCTTGCGGCACCCGCTCCACCTTGTAGCGCAGCATGGTCACCGCCTTCACGTCCGTCATCAGTTCGTGCCGGATCGGGTCGATTTCCTCTCCCGCCAGCGTCGCCCGGACGGTGAGACCTCCATCGCTGGGGGCGATGGCGATCTCGGTCGGGAGCAATATCAGCCTGCGGGCATCCTTGTAAAAGATCAGCTCGTTCAAAAAGTCAAAGAGGAGCATCTCCTCGTTCTCCTGTTCCAGCTTCAGCTCCAGCGTCTGGGCCGGGCGCACTTGCGCCAGGTTCTCCACCATCACCTGCATGGTGGCCTGTGCCGCTTCGCGGAATAGCTCCCCCAATGTGGACGCCGAGGCGTCGAAGGCGACGTCGGCGTGCGCGATGTCGCCGCGGTATTCAAACGGCATGGTCTGCCTCCCCTTACCCCTTTATGTTCCCGATCGGCACCAGGCGCGCCACCCGCTTACTGAGCCCCGCCAGTTCGGTCGCCTCCACCACCTCGTCGATGTTCTTGTACGCGGCACCCGCCTCCTCGGCGAGCCCTCCGAAGGAGTCGGTGCGCACGTAGATGCCGCGCTGCTCCATATCGCGCTGGAGCTTGTCGCCGCGAAAGCTCTTCTTCGCCTCGTGGCGGCTCATGGTCCTGCCGCTGCCGTGCGCCGTGGTGTACCAGGCGTCACCTCCGGTCGACATGCCCGCCAACAGGTAGGAACCGGTCTCCATGCTCCCCCCGATGATCACCGGTTGCCCGGTCTTCTGGTAGCACTCGGGAAGTCCCGGGAGCCCCGGTCCAAAGGCGCGGGTGGACCCCTTGCGGTGCACCAGCAGTTCCTTGCGGCTGCCGTTGACCAGGTGCCTTTCCAGTTTGGCGGTATTGTGGGCCACGTCGTAGACCATGCGCAGGCCGAGCTCGTCGGGGGAGGCGTGGAACAGATCGGAGAACACCTCCCGGATCCGGTGCAGGATGACCTGGCGGTTGGCGAAGGCCATGTTGACGGCGCACTTCATGGCGCTGAAATAGGCCTGCCCCTCCGGCGAGTGGAAGGGGGCGCAGGCGAGCTCCCGGTCCACGATCTTGATGCCGTATTTTCGTTCCATGACCGAGAGGAAGAGCTTCAGGTAGTCGGTGGCAACCTGGTGGCCGAACCCACGGCTGCCGCAGTGGAACATGATCACCACCTGGTTGGGAACGGTGGTGAGGCCGAAAGCGCGGGCGAGCTCCTGGTCCATGATGTTTTCGGGCTGCACCACCTGGATCTCGCAGTAGTGGTTGCCGCTTCCCAGGGTCCCCAGCTGGTTGTAGCCGCGCTCGACCGCTTTCTCGCTGATATGCGAGGTGTCCGCTCCCGGGAAGCAGCCTCCCTCCTCGGTCATCTCCAGGTCTTCCTGGGTGGCGAAGCCGTTTTTGAGGCACCAGCGCGACCCCTGTTGCACCACGGTACGGAAATCGTCCTGCTTCAGCTTCACGAAACCGTGGCACCCGACACCGGTGGGGATGCGGGCGAAGAGCCGGTCGACCAGTTGGTGCAGCTTCGGCTGCACCTGCTCCGCGGTCAGGTTTGTGAGCACGAGCCGCATGCCGCAGTTTATGTCGAAACCGATGCCGCCGGGAGAGATCACCCCCGAGCCGGGATCCATGGCGGCGACCCCGCCGATGGGAAAGCCGTAACCCCAGTGCCCGTCGGGCATGCAGTAGGCGTAGCGCTGGATGCCGGGAAGCGTGGCGACGTTGCTCACCTGTTCGAACACCCCGGCGTCCATTTCTTTGATCAGCTTGTCGCTGGCGACGATCCTGGCGGGAACCAGCATCCCCTCCTTGTAGCTCACCGGCAGTTCCCATATCGTTTCACTGATCCGCTTCAGCGCAGCTGGTACGTTCATAGGACCTCCGTCTGCGTCAGATGGCGATGCACCCGGAGATGTTACCACAACTGGGGTTGCTTAGGAGGCGACCGGCGGTTTTCAGGATGGTCTGAGGTAGGGGGGCGGTGGGCACGGTTAGGCTGTGACGTGCCGGGGGGGGGCAGGGGCGGGCGGAGTCGCTTCGTCCTTTTTCACCCAGTGCTCGGATCTGTCAAAGCCAAGAATGCATCCCGTGGAGAGCAGGTGGTCCAGGAAATAGTCGTTGATCACGTCATAGGTGAAGTCGTCATAACAGACAAGAACTCCCATTGTTGTGTCCTCCCGTATGCGGCGGTGAGCTTCAGAGATGTACTACCTATCGGCCGGTACTTGCGCTACCTGAAGAAAGTTTTACCTACCCAGCATCTTTCCGGTCTCTCCGCGCCGGACTCGTGCACCGCTCCTGTTGGTCGCAACCGTGACAAACATCGAGTGTGAGCGGCTCAAGTAGTTGACAAGGGTACGGGGTCCCCTGTATGCTCCATGAGTGCTAAAGTGCGCAACAACTACGCTGAAGAGGTACTTAAATGGATAACGATCACAGGGAAGAGATGGAAACCGAAGAGGAGAGCTTTGCCGATCTGTTCGAGCGGAGCCAGAAGGACGCCGGCCGGCTTGAGCCGGGCGCCAAGGTCGAGGCGACCGTACTGCAGATCGCCAAGGACTGGGTCTTTCTGGATACCGGTCGCAAAGGCGAAGGGGTCCTCGACATCAAGGAACTCCTTGACGCCGATGGCAACGTGAGCGTCAAGGTTGGTGACAAGGTCACCGCCTGGTTCGTCTCTTCGCGCAACAACGAGATGCGTTTCACCACCAAGCTCGGCGCCGGAAGCAGCCATTCCGCCGGTAACGCGCAGCTCGAGGAGGCCTATGCCGCCGGCATTCCGGTCGAGGGCGTGGTCGAAAAGGAAGTCAAGGGTGGGTTCGAGGTCAAGGTCGCCGGTTCCCGCGCCTTCTGCCCGTTCTCCCAGATCGCCCTGAGAAGGGTGGAGGACACCGCGGCCCTGCTGGGCAAGCAGATGTCCTTCAAGATCATGGAGTATTCCGAAAAGGGTCGCAACATCGTTCTTTCCCACCGCGCCCTGCTCGAGGAGGAGATGCAGCAGCAGAAGGACGCGCTTAAAGAAACCCTGAAGGTGGGCGACCGCGTGAAGGGTACGGTGACGTCGCTGCGCGACTTCGGCGCCTTCGTCTCCATCGGCGCCGTTGAGGGGCTCCTGCCCGTCTCCGAAGTCGCCTGGGCCCGCGTGAACCACGTCAGCGAAGTACTTTCCGCCGGTCAGGAAGTAGAGGTCGTGGTGAAGGGGATCGACTGGGAGAAAAACCGCATCTCCTTCTCCTTGAAGGATACCCTGGCTGATCCCTGGGAAGAGGCGGCGAGCGCCTTCCCCGAGGGGTCCTACCAGAACGGCAAGGTGGCAAGGCTTACCCCGTTTGGCGCCTTCGTGACCCTGGCCAGCGGCGTCGACGGCCTGATTCACATCTCCAAGCTCGGGGCGGGCAAGAGAATCCAGCACCCGAAAGAGGTCCTGTCCGAAGGGCAGGAGGTCGAGGTGAAGGTAGAGTCGGTGGATCGCGAGGCCAAGAAGATCTCGCTCGCCCTGGCATCGGTCAGCCGCGCCGCGGATGAGCAGGCCCAGAGCATGGACGCCTACAAGAAGACCGTGGCCGAGGCCCCCAAGGGTATGGGTACCCTGGGCGACCTGCTCAAGGCCAAGCTGAAGGGGTAGACGTTGGAGGATCTGTTTCCCGACCCCGCCCAACTGCTGAGGCTGGCCCGCACCCGGATGCCCTATGGGAAATATGCCGGGTCACTGCTGGTGGACCTGCCCGAGCCGTACCTGGTATGGATGCGGCAGAAGGGGTTCCCGGAAGGTGAACTGGGAGCCATGCTCGAGTGTATGTACGAAGTAAAGGCCAACGGCCTGGAGTACCTGTTTGATCCGCTGCTGCACCGCTGATCGGCATACCCTTCAAAACAAAAAGCCCCTCTTGCCGCAAGGCAAGGGGGGCTTTGCATTTCATGCCCGGTACGGTCAGCGGCTCCACTCCACCCGGACCATGCGCTGGTCATGGCTCCATTTGTAGTGCAACTCGCCGCGCTGCGACTTGTACAGCTCCCGTCCGATCTTCTGCGCCAACTTGTCCTCGGTGGTGGTGACGACGATGCCGCCGTCCTCCTCCCGGATCTCCATGATCCGCCCCAGCGGGTTCTTTTCCCTGTGCTTCGCCTCCTGCTGCCTGACCGTGTTTAGGATCTCTTCCCTGTGCTGCGCAAGGTAGGATCCGCTGAGGGTGACCACGCCGGCCGGATCCTCGCCCACGATGCGCTGGCAGGCGGGGCAGAGCACGTCACCCTTGTGGGAGGTGGCTGAAGCGCTTTCGATTTGCCAGCGTTTGTTGCGGTAGACGATGCCGCACCCCTTGCAGACGGTCCCCTCCGGCAGCCCGCGCTTGGGGAGGTACGGTTCGAGGCTGCGGGTCGTCATCTGTCCTTTCTCTCCCATGGTTATTCTGGTTCCGCGTGGCATGGCTACCTCCGTTGTTTTGATTAGCCAAAATTAGCACGCGCTAAGTATAGCACTCCCGCATAACAGGGGAAGCCGTACCGGGAGGAAAGGTCGCAGAGGGGAGGGGGCGTCACAAGGGAATGGATGTCACAGGGGAGTGAATGCCACAAGGTAGTGGATGCCGTGAAGGGATGCCATGATGGGATGCCATGATGGGAAGGAAAGGTCGACAGAGGAAATTAGGAGGTAAGGACCAAGGAGAAGGAAAGCCGTAAAGCGGAGGAAAGGATAAAAGGGTATGCCCGGCAAGGGAGGCGCCGACCGGCAGGGAATGTAGGTGACATAGCCCGTGCGAACGTCGCCGAAATGAAAAAGGCCCGGTGCTTTTGTACCGGGCCTTTCCTGAAATATGTAACTGGCGCTTAAATCATGAGATCCTTTACCCCTATCCGCCGGTGGAAGTCGTTCCTCGCGGCGTAGTGACATGCTCCGGCGGGACCATGTCACCCGTATCTCGCGGTATCTTCCCCTTTTTGAAGCGGTTGTTACGCGCATGACGGATGAGATTATTATAGGCCAATCGGCGTGATCTCCTTAAGCGCCAGCTACTAGCTCCAAGGTGCCGTAAAGGTTTATGTGAGACCACGCTCTTTTGTAAAGCATCTCCCCGGAAAACGCTTCAGGCTATTCCGCTAAACTCAGGGAATCGCACACCACGTCTGAAACCTGGGAAATTTTAAGTGTGGAATAATCAGGGTACCTCACGCCACCTCTACCTGTACCCCAGAGCTGTTTTCAAAGAACAACTCTTTGCTACGATTTAAGTGTACGCCTGCCCCGCATAAGAGTCAACAGGTTGAATGTGCGGTGCTTTTAGTAGTTATGTTGGTTTCGGCTAATGTATCTGCCGCGCCCGCTGGTACTGTGCCGGCGCTTCCAGAGAGGGATGATTCCGCTCCGGCCCGCGGCGAGGGGCTGCTTGTCGGGGGGAAAGGGCGTGGTAGCATTGAGGTTTTTGGAGGAGCCATGACCAGCGATGCGCAAAGGGAACTAGCCGCGAGGAAGGAGCGAATGCTGAGCCAGCACCTGGCGGGGCGCGGCATCACGGACCAAGCGGTGCTGAGGGCGATGCGCGAGGTGCCGCGGGAGGCGTTTCTCCCTCCGGGCATGGAGTATCTCGCCTACGAGGACGGCCCGCTCCCGATCCAGGACGGGCAGACCATCTCGCAGCCCTACATCGTCGCCTACATGATCGAGGCGCTCGAACTGCAGGGGGGGGAGAAGGTTCTGGAAATCGGCACCGGCTCCGGCTACGCGGCAGCCGTCCTGAGCCTCTGCGCGGCAAAGGTATTCACGGTGGAGCGGATACCGTCCCTGGCGCACCTTGCCGGAGAGCGGCTGCGCGAACTCGGCTACGACAACGTCACGGTCCATCTCGGCGACGGGACGCTGGGGTGGCGGGAGCATGCACCATTCGACGCCATCGTGGTGACTGCCGGTGCGCCCGGCGTACCGGAAGAGCTGGAGCAGCAACTCGCGCCGGGAGGGCGGCTGGTGATCCCGGTCGGGCCGACCCCGCATCTGCAGGAGCTGGTGCGGGTGCGCAGGGATCGCGGCGGGAGCCTGCATCGGGACACCCTCTGCGCGGTCCGGTTCGTGCCGCTGATCGGCGCGCAGGGGTGGGAGGATTAAAGCGCCAAGGTCTCGGCGGCGGGGACGTCGTTCAGGGTCTTCAGGAAGTCCTCGTCGCTCACCGCGCCGCAGCGGGTGGCGAGCCGCAGCAGCTGTTCCGGCAAAGGTGCCGGGATGTCGATCTCCTCACCGGTTGCCGGGTGCACCAGCGTGGTCCTGAAGGAGTGCAGCGCGTGGCCGGTGAAGCCGGAAAGCTTCCTGCCGCCGTAGCGCTTGTCCCCGAGGATCGGGTGCCCGATCATCCTGAAGTGCTGCCTGATCTGGTGCATGCGCCCGGTGAGCGGATAGACGGCCAATAGCGACACGCCCCCCCCCTGGAAGAGCCTCACGTAACTGGTCTGCGACTCCTTGCCGTCGAGAGCCGCATCGATGGTTCCCTGCTTCTGCAGTTTCCCCTCCACCATGGCGAGGTACAGCTTGCCGAGCCCTTCCTCCTGCACCATTTTGCCGAACATACCCGCGGCGACCGAACTCTTGGCCAGGATGATGGCCCCGGAGGTACCCTTGTCCAGCCGGTTCACCGGGCGCAGCCTGCCGACGCCGTCGCGTTTTTTCAAAAGCATCTCCGCCAGATCGACCAGGGTGATCTCTTCCGGGTCTTCGGTCCGGTGTACGGCGAGGCCCGCCGGCTTGTTGAAGCAGATGATCCAGCTGTCCTCGAACAGGATGTCGAGTTCCGGGGTGAGCCGGGCCAGGAACGCCGCTGTCTTGGCGCTTTCCTTGAGGGTCACCTGGTCGGCGTAACGCAGCAGGTCCCCCGGTTCGGCGTCAGCGCCGTTCACCTTGAGGTGACCCGAGTTGATCAGCTTTTTGATGTAGGAGAACTGCGCGGTGGGAAGGAGGTTGCGCATGAAACTATCCACGCGCCGCAGGTGGTCTTCAGCCGTTATCTGGTAGGTTAACATGGGTCGGAGTATACCTTCATGAGGAAGAAGGCGCAAGGGAATCCGGGGGGAGGGGAGGACAAAGAAAAGGGCGCACCCGGTTAAGGTGCGCCCTTTCTACTTCAAAAACCGGGCGAATGATTATTCGCCCCTATTTTTTCACGTTGTAGAAGACGTCGGCACCCCTGAACAGGGCGACTTCGTCCAGCTCGTCCTCGATCCTCAGGAGCTGGTTGTACTTGGCGACGCGGTCGGTGCGGCAGAGCGAACCGGTCTTGATCTGGCCCGCGTTGACGGCGACGGCGAGGTCGGCCAGGGTCACGTCCTCGGTTTCGCCGGAGCGGTGCGAGATGACGCAGGTGTAACCGGCGCGCTTGGCCATCTCGATGGCGTCGAGGGTCTCGGTCAGGGTGCCGATCTGGTTCAGCTTGATCAGGATCGAGTTGGCGATCCCTTTCTTGATCCCTTCCTTGAGGATGGAGGGGTTGGTCACGAAGAGGTCGTCGCCCACGATCTGGATGCGCTTGCCCAGGCGGTCGGTGAGCTTCTTCCAGCCATCCCAGTCGTTTTCGGCCATGCCGTCCTCGATGGAGATGATCGGGTACTTGTTGACCAGGTTCTCGTAGAAGTCGACCATCTGGTCGGCGGTCTTCTTCGGCTCGGCCTCGTTCTCCAGGGTGTAGACCCCGTTCTCGAAAAGCTCGGAAGAGGCGACGTCGAGAGCCAGGAGCACTTCCTCGCCCGGCTTGTAGCCCGCCTTCACGATGGCCTCCATGATCACCTCGAGGGCCTCCTCGTTGGACTTGAGGTTCGGCGCGAAGCCACCCTCGTCGCCGACGGCGGTGTTGTACCCCTTGCCCTTGAGGACGGATTTCAGCGCGTGGAAGATCTCGGCGCCCATCCTCAGGGCCTCCTTGAAGCTCTTCGCGCCGGCCGGCATGATCATGAATTCCTGGATGTCGACGTTGTTGTCGGCGTGGGCGCCGCCGTTGATGATGTTCATCATGGGCAGCGGCAGTTCTTTGGCGTTGGAGCCGCCGATGTACTGGTACAGCGGCAGGCCTACCTCGTCGGCCGCGGCCTTGGCCACGGCGAGGGAGACGCCGAGGATGGCGTTGGCGCCCAGGCGGCTCTTGAACTCGGTGCCGTCGAGCTCCAGCATCTTCTTGTCGATGCCGACCTGGTCGGTGGCGTCCATGCCGGTGATCTCGTCGGCGATGATGTCGTTCACGTTGGCAACGGCCTTCTCCACGCCCTTGCCGAGGTAGCGCCCCTTGTCGCCGTCACGCAGTTCCAGCGCTTCGCGCTCGCCGGTGGAGGCGCCGGAGGGAACCGCGGCTCTACCCATAGCACCGGAATCCAGGAACACTTCGACCTCAAGCGTCGGATTCCCTCTGGAATCAAGTATTTCCCTGGCGTAAACGTCGGTTATCTGGCTCATCTCTACCCCCCTGGAATTTAATTTTAATTGTGAACGGGCAGCACCGCCCGTCCTAATGGAGCCTCCGTTATATAACATATCTGCCCTCAAAGGGAAGCAGCTTTTGTAAATTTTTGCTAACATGGCGAAGCCACAGCGGTTCCCAAGCCATTTGGTTTAGATTGACAGTGCTGGAATAAACGGGATATATTGTCCCCTTGCTGCTATTCTCGCAGTCTCTGTCCTTACGACACGGGAACCATTGAAGATAATGCCCACCGAAAGCGGCGACAAACAGACAATTCAGAAGAGTTCCCTGATCCGGCTCTGTGACAGCTGGATGGAAGCGGTTGCCCAGGGTCTCACCTGTGACAGGAATGAGAAGCGCAGCCGCTTCATCATGCTGTTCCTCACCGCCTTGTTCCTCACCCTGCTCATCATTCCGAGTCCGCAGTTCCTCTCGGTGCAGTACCGCGAAGGCGATATCGCCACCTCCGACATCCGCGCCACCCAGGATTACCTGATCGAGGACCTGCTGCTCACCGAGAAGAAAAGGGCGGAGGCCGAAGGTGCCGCACCCTTCGTCTATACCCTGGCCGCCAACGGCAACATCGAGCTGGTGCGCCGCTTCGATGACGCGTTGGATGTCGTGGACGATCCGACCCTGCGCGGGGAGGCCAGGCGCAAGGCGGCAGTCGCCGTCCTCGGTGTCGACATCTCGGCGCAGGAGTTCGCAGCGCTCTCCCACGTCAAGCAGCAGCGCGCGTTCCTCTCCGACCTGGCGCGGCAGTTGGCCCCCCTGTACCGGCAGCGTATCGTCGCCGACCGCGGCCACTTCGCCGCCGACCTGCGCCACGGCATCGTGGTGGTCGACGAGGCGACCAGGCAGGATGTCGCCGGCGGTGACTACAGCGCGAGCATCGATCTCCCCGCCGCCCGTCGCCTCTTCTCCCAGGCCAGCCTGACCCAGGGGGCGGCGCCCCACGACCTCGAGCTCCTCAAGGGCGTGGCGCTGCGCATGATCACCCCCAATCTCTCCTTCGACCGCAACGGCACCGACGCAAAGAAGAGCGAGGCGCGCGCCGCGGTGCGTCCGGTGCTCTTCAAGATGAAGCGCGGCGAGATGATCGTCCGGGTCGGCGAGCGGGTCACCTCCGAGCAGGCGATGAAGCTTGAGAAGATCTTCAAGACCAGGAACAGCACCCCCGTGCTCACCGGTCTGGGAATCTTCGGTCTGATCCTGGTGCTCTGCTATGCGCCGTACCGCTTCGGCCGCAAGAACATCAGGAAGTTCAACCCGAGCAACAAGGACATCCTGCTGCTGTCGCTTTTGACCGTTGGCAACTTCGCCGTCCTCAAGCTGGTGTCGGCGGTCTCCACCGCCCTGGGGGGGCTCTTCCCCTCCATCGACACGGCGAGTTACTTCTATCTCTTCCCGTTCGCGGCCTCCGCCATCATCGTCCGCATCATCCTCAACTCCGAGGTGGCCCTGGTCTACTGCGCCATCACGGCGCCCTTGACCGGGATCATGCTGAACAACTCGCTCCAGGTGGTGGTCTACGCCCTCCTGGGCGGGATCGTGGGCGCCCACGGGGTGCGCCAGTGCAAGGAGCGGGGGACCATCTACAGCGCGGGATTCAAGGTGAGCGCGGTGAACGTGGCGCTCGCCGTCTGTTTCCACGTCTACAATGACGGCCCGCTCTCTTTGCAGCCGCTGTACTGCATCATCTTCGCCCTGCTGGGCGGCCTCATCAACGCGGTGTATGTCTCCGGCACCATCCCGCTCATCGAGGCGCTCTTCCAGTACACCACCGACGTGAAGCTCCTGGAGCTCGCCAACCTGAACTCGCCCCTTTTGCGGGAGTTGATGATCCGCGCTCCGGGCACCTACCACCACAGCGTCCTGGTGGGGAACATGGTCGAGGCGGGCGCCGAGGCGATCAACGCGAACCCGCTCCTGGCCCGCGTCGCCGCCTACTACCACGACGTCGGCAAGCTGAAGAAGCCGCAGTACTTCATCGAGAACATCCGCGACGGCGAGAACCGCCACGACAAGCTCTCCCCCAGCATGAGCGCCCTCATCCTCATCTCGCACATGAAGGACGGGGTCGAGCTCGCCAAGGAGCACCGCATCGGGCAGCCGATCATCGAGATCATCCGGCAGTCCCACGGCACCTCGCTGATCAACTACTTCTACCTGAAGGCGAAGGGGCTTGAGACGCCGGGCTCCCCGCCGGTGGACGAGCGCGACTTCCGCTACCCCGGCCCCAAGCCGCAGACCAGGGAGGCGGGGCTCGTGCTTTTGGCCGACTGCGTGGAGGCCGCCTCGCGCACCCTCACCGACCCCACCCCGGCCAGGATCCAGGGGCTGGTGCAAAAGATCATCAACAACATCTTCATCGACGGGCAGCTGGACGAGTGCGAGCTGACCCTGAAGAACTTGCACGAGATAGCCAAGAGCTTCAACCAGATACTCGCGGGGATCTATCACCAGCGCATCGATTACCCCGAGCCCGCCTACAAGGAGAAGACGATTGCCAAGAAGCCAGAGGATATCGATAGCGAACCGCCAAAGGCGGATGCCGGTCGCGACGACGCAGCTGCGAAAGGTGGCGCAGAGGATCTTAGACGCCTTGGGATGTCCTGAGGCGGAACTCTCCGTCAGCATCGTCGGGGACCGGGCCATCCGGGTCCTGAACCGGGAGTACCTGGGGCGGGACAAGGCCACCAACGTGATTTCCTTCGCCATGCAGGAGGGTGAGTTCGGCGCCATCAATCCCGACGTCCTGGGCGACGTGGTCATCTCCGTGGACACCGCGGCGCGCGAGGCCGAGGAAGCCGGGCAGACCTTCCTGGAGCGCCTCTACTTCCTGCTTTTGCACGGCATCCTGCACATCACCGGCTACGACCATGAAAGAAGCGGCGAGGCCGAGGCCGCGCGCATGGAGGCCAAGGAGCGGGAGATCTTCTCCCTGCTGGTCGAGGAAGGGCTTGTCTAGCCGGGGCAGGGGATAGCATGAAGCCGACCCGCTTCATCGACTCCGTGAACTGCGCCATTGAGGGAATCCTCCACACGACGCGCACGCAAAAGCACATGCGCTACCACTTCCTGGCCGCGCTCGCCGTGCTGTTCGTCGCGCTCCTGCTGCGGGTCTCCTCGATCGAGTTCATGCTGCTGGCCCTGGCCATCAGCTTCGTCCTCTTCGCCGAACTCTTGAACACCTCCATCGAGGTGGTGGTGGACATGATCTCGCCGGAGTACCACCCCATGGCGAAGGTCGCCAAGGACGTGGCGGCCGGCGCCGTGCTGGTGGCCGCCTTCGGCACCGCCATCATGGGATACCTGGTGCTCTCCAAGTACGTGCTCCCCTGGCAGAGGCTGGGCCTTGAGACGGTGGGGAGCGAGTCGGAACTGGGCATGGTGGTCTCGGCGGTCCTGGTGCTGATCGTCGTGGTGATCCTCAAGGCGCGCGGCGGCACGGGAAAGCCGCTCGAGGGAGGCGGCGTCAGCGGCCACTCGGCCGTCGCCTTCTCCATCGCCACCTCCGTGGCGCTGCGCACCCAGGAGCCGCTCATCGCGCTTTTCTGCTTCATCCTGGCCGTCATGGTAAGCCACTCGCGCCTGCTGCTCAGGATCCACCGTCCCCGGGAGGTCGTGGTGGGGGCGGTCGTGGGGGTGGCCATCACCTTGGCGGTGCACCTGCTGTTCCGCGCGTTCTGGCAGGGGGGGCTGTGACCGGCACGTCATCAACATTAAGGAGACAGATCCTTGGAAGAGGGTAACGGACGCAAGGGCCAGGGACTCATCGAATCCCTGACCCGGCTCTTGTACGGCAAAAAGAAGGTAACCGAGGCGGAGATCCAGGAGATCATGGACGCCGGCGAGGAGGAAGGGGTCATCAACCAGGAGGAGAACGCGATGATCCGTTCCATCCTGACCCTGGGCGACTCGATGGTGCGCGAGATCATGCTGCCGCGCATGGAGATGGCCTGCGTCTCCATCGAGCTCGAGGTGCGCGAGGTGCTGAAGTCCATCATCGCCTCCGGCCACTCCCGGCTGCCGGTCTACGAGGGGACCATCGACAACATCATCGGCCTCATCTACGCGAAGGACCTGCTGCGCTACTGGGGGGAGCCCGACGACGCCATCGAGCTCAGGAAGCTGATCCGTCCCCCCTTCTTCATTCCCGAAACCAAAAACCTCGAGGAGCTGCTGCACGATTTCAAGAAGCGCCGCGTGCACATGGCGGTGGTCATCGACGAGTACGGCGGCACCGCCGGCCTGGTCACCATTGAGGACCTGCTCGAGGAGATCGTGGGTGATATCCAGGACGAGTACGACCTGGAGACCGAGCGCCTCTCGGTGCAGGGGGACGGCTCCATCGTCGCCGACGGCAGGCTTCCCATCCAGGAGCTGGAGGAGCACTTCGACGTCGCGATCGAGAAGGAAAACTTCGAGACCGTGGGGGGACTCCTGTTCCACCTCACCGGCCGCATCCCCGTTGCGGGTGACGTGATCGAAAACGACTCCCTGGTGCTCACCGTGCTGGAGGCGGACGAAAGACGGATCGCCAAGGTGCACATCGCGAAGAAACAGGAGCCGACCGGGGAGTCTGAGGAATCGTGACCGCGAGAACCGCCATGGCAGGCGAGGCGACTGCGGGGCGTTTCCTGCTGGCGCTGCTTTCGGGCGTTTTGCTGGCACTCTCCTTCCCGCTGCCCGGGGTGTCGGCCCTGGCCTGGATCGCCTTCGTGCCGCTTCTTTTGGCCACCGACCGGGTCTCCCCCCGGGTCGGTTTCCGGCTCGGCTTCGCGGCCGGCTGCGTCGCCTACGCCGGGATCCTGTACTGGCTCAACGTGGTGATGATGAACTACGGCAAGCTGCACTGGACGGTGAGCGTGACCCTCTACCTCGTCCTGGTCGGCTACCTGGCGCTCTATCCGGGCGCGGTGCTCTGGCTGGTGCGCCGCTGCGAGATGTGCCGTATCCCGCTTATCTGCTCGTTCCCGCTTTTGTGGGTGAGCGGCGAGGCGATCCGCTCCTACGTCCTGACCGGCTTTCCCTGGGCGAGCCTCGGCTATTCCCAGTACCGCACGCTGCCGCTGATCCAGATCAGCGACGTGACCGGCGTGTACGGGGTGAGCTTCCTGATCGCCCTGGCCAACGTGGTGTTCTACCGGATCTGGGTCTCCATGCGGCACCGCAAGCCCTACCCGGTGCGCGCCCTGTTGCTCCTGGTGCTGCTCATGGCGGCGACCATGGTCTACGGCGTCTCCGCCCTGACCCGCAGCGACAGGGGCGAGGTGCGCAAGGTGCTGCTGGTGCAGGGGAACATACCCCAGGACCAGAAGTGGGATCCCTCCTTCCAGGAAGCGACGCTGAAGACCTACGAGCGGCTGACCCGGGAGGGGAACCCGGAGCCGGGGACCCTGGTGGTCTGGCCGGAGAGCGCCCTTCCCTTTTTCCTGCAGCGGGAACCGGCCTACGCGGCCCGGGTCGGCGCGCTGGCCCGGGAGCTGAAGAGCCCGCTCGTGGTGGGAAGCCCCGCCTACGAACAGCAGGGGGGGAGGGTGCGCTACCTAAACAGCGCCTTCCTCTTCTCCGAGCAGGGCGCCATCACCGGGAGAAGCGACAAACTGCACCTGGTCCCCTTCGGCGAGTACGTGCCGCTGGCGCCGCTGCTCCCCTTCGTGAACAAGCTGGTCACCGGGATCGGCGACTTCTCTCCCGGCAAGGAGGCCGTGGTGCTCCCCGCCTCCACCGGGAAGCTGGGCGTGCTGGTCTGCTTCGAGGGGATCTTCCCGGAAGTGGCCAACGCCTACGTGGAGAAGGGAGCGCAGGTGCTGGTGAACATCACCAACGACGCCTGGTTCGGACGCAGCTCCGCCCCCTACCAGCACCTCTCCATGACCGTGTTCCGGGCCGTGGAAAACCGGGTCCCCCTGGTGCGCGCCGCCAACACCGGGATCTCCTCGGTGATCGACAGCAAGGGGCACATCCGGGGCATGACCCCGCTGTTCCAGGAGGCGACCTTGAGCGGGGAGGTGAGGACCGGCACCGGGCGGACCTTCTACAACCGTTTCGGCGACCTCTTCGCCCTGCTCTGCCTCTCCGGCAGCGTCGGCATGGGGATCGCCTGCTACCGTGGGCGCCGTATTTAATAGTTTTGCCACTACCAATGATCGCCTGCGGGCGATGCGACCATAAAGGAGTTTTCCAGATGTTCAGAGAAGAAATTGCCAAGATCGAGGACCTTGCCGAGCGAATCAACAAACTCCGGGGGTCTCTTTGACGTAGATGACAAGAGGGAGCGGATGCAGGAACTCGAGGAGCTGACCTCCCGCGCCGATTTCTGGAACGACGCCGACAAGGCCCAGAAGGTGCTTAAGGAGAGGATGGCGATGGAGAAGGACGTCACCATCTGGGAAAACCTCGAGCGCCAGGCCCGCGACATCCAGGAACTGATCGAGCTCGGCAGCGAGGAGCAGGACGAGGCGACGCTCGCCGAGGTCCACGCCATGAACGAGCAGCTGGAGACCGGGGTGAGCCAGGCGGAGTTCCGCAGGATGCTCTCCGGTCCCCACGACGCCTCCGGCGCCTTCCTCTCCATCAACTCCGGGGCCGGCGGCACCGAGTCGCAGGATTGGGCCGAGATGCTCTTGCGCATGTACCTGCGCTACTGCGAGAAGAAGGGGTGGAAGACCGAGATCACCGACTACCAGGAAGGCGACGGCGCCGGCATCAAGGGGGTGACCTTCGCGGTCACCGGCGAGTTCGCCTACGGCTACCTCAAGGCCGAGGCGGGCATCCACCGGCTGGTGCGCATCTCCCCATTCGACAGCAGCGCCCGGCGCCACACCTCGTTCGCCTCCGTATTCGTCTTCCCGGTGATCGAGGAGGACGATATCGAGATCAAGATCCCGGAGAGCGACCTGAGGATCGACACCTACCGTTCTTCGGGCGCGGGCGGCCAGCACGTCAACACCACCGACTCGGCCATCAGGATCACGCATCTTCCCACCGGCACCGTGGTGGCCTGCCAGAGCGAGCGCAGCCAGCACATGAACAAGGCCACCGCCATGAAGGTGCTCCGCTCCAAGCTCTACGAGATGGAGCTGCGGGAGCGCGAGGCGAAGGCGGCCGATATCGCCGGCGAGAAGAAGGAGATCGGCTGGGGGAGCCAGATCCGCTCCTACGTGCTGCATCCCTACAAGATGGTCAAGGATCTGCGCACCGGCGTGGAAAGCGGCAATCCCGACAACGTCCTCGACGGCGCCCTGGACGACTTCGTGGTTCCCTTTCTGATGGGCGTGCGCCGGGAGACCAAGGACATCTAGGGGCGGTTTCGGCACTCGCTTTCCCCCTCCCCAACCCTCCCCCTCCGGGGGCGGGAGCAACACAAGGAACAATTAATGCTTAAGACGGCACGACTGTTGATCATATATCTGCTCCTCCTCGCGCCCGCGGCCACCGGCTGCGCCGCGCAGCGCGCCGGGCTCTCCAGCGTCGGCTTCGCCATCCAGGTGGGCGCCTTCTCGGACGTGAAAAACGCCGAGCGCCTCACGAAGAAACTGCAGGAGCAGGGGATAGAGGCGTTCTATTTCAAACGGGAAAACGGCATCTACGCGGTCCGCTTCGGAGACTTCCCGCGCCGGGAAGAGGCGCGCAAGGTGGCCCAGAAGCTGGTGAAGGAGAAGACCATCGGCTCCTACTTCATCGCGCCGCCGCAGCCCGACCGGACCGTGCTGGTGCGGGAGACCGTGATCGAGAAGACACCGTCCCCGTCCATCACCAAACCAAGCAAGCCCCTGCCTCCGGGCAAGAAGAAAGAGGAGCCGGTAAAGCGTGACCGCGGCGACATGGGCAACATCGCCGCCCGCACCGCCGAGCGCTTCGTCGGCATCCCGTACCGTTGGGGCGGGGATACCGTGGTCGACGGCATGGACTGCAGCGGTTTCGTGCGCGCGGTCTACAACCTTTGCGGCGTCAACATCCCGCGCACCTCGCGTGAGCAGTACCGGGTCGGGGATACCGTCGGGCGCGAGGAACTCAAAGACGGCGACTTGGTCTTCTTCGGTGCCTCCGGCGACGAGATCAACCACGTCGGCATCTTCGTGGGCAACGGCCGCTTCGTCCATGCGCCGCGCCGCGGCGACGACATCAAGGTGAGCTCCATGGACGAGTCCTACTTCCAGAAGCGGTTCGTCGGCGCCAAGCGCTATTTCTAACGCCGGCGTCCGAACCGCCGATAAGGTCCAGGCCGGCCAAGAAGGTGGAGCAAAGGGAACAGGCACGTCCTTCTCCGTTACCCGTGGCCGGTAGACGTAGAACGCAGTACTAGTACGTAGAGCGTAGAACGTAGAACGTAGAACGTAGAACCTGATTTTTTAGACGTTGAACCTTGAACGTTGAACGTTGAACCAAAACCGAGACAGGAGCAGTTATGGCATTTATCAAACCGTTCAAGGCGGTACGCCCCAAAAAGGAGTTGGCCGAGAAGGTCGCCGCTCTTCCCTATGACGTGATGAACACCGATGAGGCCATCCAGATGGCCGCCGGCAACGCGGTGAGTTTCCTGCACATCTCCCGCCCGGAGATCGATCTCCCCCGGGACATCGATGTGCACTCGGATCCGGTGTACGTGAAGGGGCGCGACAACCTGGAGAAATTCCTGGCGGAGGGCGTGCTGCTGCAGGACGAGACCGAGCGCTACTACGTGTACCGCCAGAAGATGGGAAGCATCACCCAGACCGGCCTCGTGGTCTGCGCCGGCGTGGACGACTACCAGAGCGGCACCATCAAGAAGCATGAACTGACCCGGGCCGACAAGGAAGAGGACCGCGTCAAGCATATCGACGCGCTCAACGCGAACGACGAGCCGGTCTTCTACACGTATAGACATGACCCGGCCCTGACCGCGACCATCGACCAGGTTACCACGGCGGCGCCGCTGTATGACTTCACCACCGACGACGGCGTCTCCCACGCCCTGTGGGATATCGCCGACCCGAAGTTGATCGACTCACTCACCAAGAGCTTCGCCGCCATCCCGACCCTCTACGTCGCCGACGGTCATCACCGCAGCGCCGCCGCGAGCCGGGTACGCGACCTGAGGAAGGACGCCAACCCGAAGCACACCGGCAGCGAGGAGTACAACTACTTCCTCACCGTGATCTTCCCGGACAACGAGATGACCATCATGCCCTACAACCGGGTGGTCAAGGACTTGAACGGCCGCGGCGTCGCCGAGTTCATGGCGCGGGTCGGTGAGCGCTTCGAGGTGACCCCGGTATCCGGCGCGGTCAACCCGGGTGAGCGCCACCAGTTCGGCATGTTCCTGGGCGGAAAGTGGTACGAACTCACCCCGCGCGAGGACTCCTTCCCGGCGGACGACCCGGTCGCGTCCATGGACGTCTCCATCCTGCAGGACAACCTGCTTAGCCCGGTCCTCGGCGTGCGCAACCCGCGCACCGACCAGCGCATCCACTTCGTCGGCGGCATCCGCGGCGTCGAGGAGCTGGAGCGGGTGGTCAATTCCGGCGAGTACATGGTCGCCTTCTCACTGTTCCCGACCTCGATCGAGGAACTGATGGCGCTGGCCGACGAAGACAAGATCATGCCCCCCAAGTCGACCTGGTTCGAGCCCAAGCTCAGAAGTGGCCTCTTCATCCACTTGTTGGATTAACAACTCATACAAACCTGACGGAGGAAAATTGATGCGCAACGTAGAGAAGTTCCTCGTGCTGCTGCTGCTCATGGCGGCGGTAGCCATACCCGCCTGCTCCCAGAAGGATCCTGCCAAGCAGCCGGCAACCGAGAAAACCGCGGCCAAGGCCGCCGCCGGGGCGGTGACCACCCCTTCCGGCCTTTCCTATACCGACCTCGTGGTTGGGACCGGTCCGACCCCGACCTCGGGCAAAGGGGTCAAGGTGCACTACACTGGCACCCTGGAAAACGGGACCAAGTTCGACAGCTCCCTCGATCGCGGCCAGCCCTTCATCTTCAGGATCGGCGCCGGTGAAGTGATCCCGGGGTGGGATGAGGGCGTCATGTCCATGAAGGTGGGGGGCAAGAGGAAGCTGGTCGTTCCGCCGCAACTTGGCTACGGGGCCAACGGCGCCGGCGGCGTCATTCCGCCCAACGCGACCCTCATCTTCGAGGTGGAGCTCCTCGACGTAGAGAAGTAATCATACCGGCTGCTTGCAATGGCATCGGGGCGCAGTAAAGTTGTCCTTTGTGTTTTTTGAGACCCAGGCCGCCTTTGCGAGGTGCCCCATGCGCCTGTTGCCGCTTGCTCTCGTTCTGCTCCCGGTGCTGGTCTGCCAGCAGGCCAGCGCCGGCCAAAAGAGCGTCACCCTGTTCCTTGACGGCGCGCGGGTGGAGCTGGAACTATCCGCCACCGGTGGGTACCTGGAGCTCCCCCTGCCTGAGAGCTTCGCACCGGGCTCGCTCCGGGTGAAGGCGCCGGGGGGGACCGTGCAGCGGGTCGAGCTGGTCCCGGCCGAGCAGGACCGGCACCGGGCGGGCGAGATCGCCCGGCTCAGGGAACGCCGCGGCGAACTGCAGGACCGCATGGACGCCCTGAACCGGCGCGAGGAGATCTTCTCCGCCGCCGCCAAGTCGCAAAGCGGCAAGGCGCCCAGAAGGACCAAGGCCAACCCCGATCCGGTGGTTACCCTGCAGCAGGGGACCGAGTTCGCCTTGAACCAGATGGAGTCGGTCTACCGCAGCAAGCGCAAATGCCGGCTCGCGCTCGACGCCGTGGAGCGGGAGCTCGCGGCGGCCGCCAAGGGGGTCGCGTCGGCGCGCATCTGGGTCACCGGCAGCAAGGCCCAGGTCTCCTTCCTCGTGGGTAACGAGCGCTGGACCCCGACCTACGACCTCCGCTTTTCCGGGGAGGGGGGCGAGCTTTTGTTGCACGCGAAGCTGCCGCAGCGCGAAAAAGGGGTGCAGTACCAGGTCGTGCGCGGGACGGCCGCGAAGCCGGGAGCGGTCGAGGCGGTGCGCGGGGACTTTCCGGTCCTGGCCCGCTATCCGCTCACCGTCACCGGTGCCGCCGGGGCGGATCCTCCCGAGCGCTTCGTTTTCGCCCCGGTCGAGGCCGGTCTCCCGCCAGGGGAAGCCGCCTTGTACTGGAAGGGAGAGTACATCGGCAGCGCCCCGTTCTCCGGGGGCGGCAGCACCGCGTTTTCCCTGGGGCGCTAGCGAACGTCCTTGCCTTTGCATGATTAAGATGTTATAAGGAAGCGGCTTTTTGCCATGTGATTTGATATTCCCACCAAAAGGAGGAGATATGACTGCAACATCTTCAGATTTCGTCAAAGCGCTGGAAGTAGGGCGTCCCCCCAACGTAGCGAAACTCTTCCCCAATTCAAAAGCACTCCTGGTCAGCGGCAAGGTCATCGACCGCGCCATGAACGCCAAGGGACACGCCCTCGCGCTGGCCGCCAACGGCCGCAACCACTTCGTCATCCGCGGCGTCCTCGCGGCGGCCCAGAAGGCCAACGCCGCCGTCATCATTGAAATCGCCAAGAGCGAGGGTGGCCAGAAAGCGTACTGCCCGGTCAACTACTGGAACATGGCCCGCCAGGTGGATGCGGTCGCCAACGAGCTCGGCATCACCATCCCGGTCGCCATCCACGCCGACCACTACGGCATCAAGGGTGAAGCGGACGTAAAGTCGGCCAAGGTCGAGATCCCGAGCATGTTCGACGCCGGCATCACCTCCATCGCCATCGACGCCTCGCACCTCCCCGACGAGGAAAACCTCCTCGCCAACATCGAGCTCAACAGCATCATCCCGGCCTGGGCCGGCCTCGAGACCGAAGTGGGGGAGATCAAGGGGAAGGAGGGGCTTTCCACCGTTCCCGAGGCCCTCTTCTTGATCCGCGGCCTGAACGCCCATGGCATCTTCCCGGACTGGATCGCCCTCAATAACGGCACCACCCATGGTATCGAGGCGTCCGACGCTGGCATCCAGGTGGAGCTCACCGCGCAGATCCACGAGGCGATCAAGCAGTACGGCGTCAACGGCGCCCAGCACGGCACCTCCGGCAACAGCTACGACAGGCTGCGCGAGATCGCCCGGAAGACCCGCACCACCAAGGCCAACGTCGCCACCGCGCTCCAGTTCGTCTCCTGGGGGCTCGAGGTCAACGACTACGGCAACGCCAAGCTCGACGAGAACGGCAACTTCATCAAGGTGAAGGGCGAGGGGATGACCGAGGAGCTCTGGGCCGAGATGGTGGCCTTCGCCGACTCCAAGGGATGGAAGAAGGGTGACTACAAGAACCTCAACCTCCCGTTCGAGAACAAGCTGCTGGCCCAGCCCAAGGACGTGCGCGAGCGCATGTGCAAGAGGGTCGAGGACTTCGCCTACAACCTGATGGCCAACGTCTTCAACTCCGCCGACACCGCGCCGCTGGCCATCGAAGCCATCCTCAAGGCCGGCTCCTACGACCTCGGCCCCAAGGGTAAGCGCATCGAGAACCCCGCCGAGTGGACCAAGGAACAGCTCCCCAAGCAGGCCCAGGGGCTTTCCAAGGACAAGGGGCCCGAAGGCAACTTCGAGGACTAGCATCCGAACTAGTTGAGAAACACCGGGAGGGGGCCTCGTGCCCCCTTTTGTAGCTTGCTGTCCGGAAGGGGGATGACAATGAAAGATAGGCGCAATTTTTCACGAGTCGATTTCAGGGTCTCCGCGCTGCTGCAGGCGGAGGGGATGGCAGTCAAGGGGGAGGTGTCGGACGTCAGTCTGCACGGCCTCTACATGGAGACGCAGGAGCGGATCCCCGTCGGCACTCCGGTCGAGGTGACCATATACCTCTCCGCGGCTCCCGAACCGATCGTCATCAACGTGAAGGGGACGGTGGCCCGCCTGGTCGAGGGAGGCATCGGCTGCGCCTTCGACAAGATGGACGTCGAGTCCTTCGCCCACCTGCGCAGCATCATCTCCTATCAGGGGGGTGACGAGTCCAAGGTCATGGCGGAGTTCTCGGAGTACGTGGTCAAGAAGATGCACGATGAATGATCACGCTGTTCTGCCGGACCTGGCGCCCCTGCGCGACTGGTTCAGCTCCTACTGCGACTCCTTCCGCACATCCGACCTGGAGCTGCAGCGCAACTTCGACCTCAAAGAAGAGCACACCCGCAACGTCTGCCGGAATGCCTCCCTCATCGCACACGGGATGGGGCCGCGCTTCGAGATGCTCGCCGAAGTCGCCGCGCTCTGCCACGACCTCGGCCGCTTTCCGCAATTTAGGGATTACCACACCTTCAAGGACAGCGAATCGCTGAACCACGCCCACCTCTCCGCGCAGGTCGTGAAACAGCATCGCCTGCTCGATTTTCTCCCCGAGGTCGAGCGCGCCAGCATCGAGGTCGCGGTGCGCATGCACAACGCCTTCCAGGTCCCCGAAGGGCTCCCCGCGCTAACCGCCGACCTGCTCAGGCTGCTGCGCGATGCCGACAAGCTGGACATCTGGCGCGTCTTCGCCGAGTACTTCAACGCCCCCGAGGCGGAGCGCGCTTCCGGCGCGGGACTCGGCTTCCCCGATCTCCCCGGCTGCTCGGCCGAACCCCTGGCCGCCGTGGCCGCCGGCAGGATGGTTCAACTCTCCGCCTTGAAGAACCTCAACGATTTCAAGCTGCTGCAGGTGTCGTGGATCTACGACATCAACTTTCCGGCAACCCTGCGGCTGATCCGGCAGAGGAGCGTGCTGGAGCGGTTCGCCGCGATGCTTCCCCAGGATCGGGAGGTTCTCGATGTGCTGGCGCAGGTGGGGCGATATCTCGAGGGTAGGCTGGGCGAATCGGCGAACTGATACCCCGCGCAAGAGGAATTACCTGTGGAACTGCATTACGCGAGGCTGTGGTTCAGCTTCACCCTGAGGCATGATCTCGCCGATCCCTACGCCTTCTACGCCACCCGGGCCGACTTCGAGTCGGCCTTCCGTGCCGCCCTTTGCTGCAAGCGTGGGGACTGCACCGGCTGCCGCCGGGGCGACTGCGCCTTTCCGGCGAGCTTCGGGCAACAGATCGCGGAGGACCCCGAAGCGGTCCGGCGCCACCAGAAACCACCCCTCCCTTTCATCTTCGATTTCCCGCTGCTCCCGCCGGTTCCCAACCGGGGTCGGGTCTGCGAGCTCACCCTCACGCTGGTCGGCAGCGCCATCCAGCACCTGCCGGACTACCTCGCGGCGGTGAGGCTGCTCATTGAGAATAAGGGAGGCGCTGAGGTCGCCGTGGCCGCCGAATCCCCCGGGGGAGAGCGCACCGATTGCGGCAATGACGGATCCCTTACCCTGCCGCTGCTCGGGTCCCTTGACCCCGCCCTAACCGGCCCGCTGCCGACAGAAACCGTCGCGATTCGGCTATTGACCCCCCTGAAGCTGGTGCGAGAGGGCCGCCTGCTCAAGACCTTCACCTTCGCCGACTTCGCCCGCACCGTCATGCGCAGGGTCTCATCGCTTGCCTACCACTACGAAGGTGCCGAGCCCGCCCTGGACTACCGTTGGCTGTCCGGGCAGAGCGAAACGGTGCGGACCGTCGAATCCGACTGCCGCTTCGTGTCCTGGAACGGCCGCCCCACCGGAATCCTCGGTACTGCCCGCTTCGACGGTGACCTTGAGCCGTTCCACCTGCTGCTGCAACTGGGCGCGGCCACCCATCTCGGCAAGGGCGCCTCGTTTGGCTTCGGGGCCTACCGGGTGGAAGCATAAGCTGGCGCCCCCTCTTTAAATAATTAGAATCTTGTAATGCTCTTCAACTTGGTTAGAATACCGGGGTGTCTTTTTCAGCCCGAGTTGGAGGAGCAGGGTCATGGCCCAGACCTTTTGGAGGCCGTTGCTGATCACCGTCTTGTTCGTTTTGCTGCTCGACCTCTTTTACGGGACGATGGTGAAGCAGACGGCGGAGCGTGGGGCGGAAATAACCTACAGCCGTTTCCGCGCCGAACTGGCCGCTGATAATATCATCAAGCTGACACTGCGGGGCAAAAGCGCCAAGGGTCAGTTCCGCACCGCGATCAAGGTGCCGGCGGTGAGCGTCGAACAAAAAGGGCAGAACGTCGACGTCAGCAACTTCAGCACCACCCTTCCGTCCATCGAAGATCCCACCCTGTTGCCCGAATTAAGCGCCCGGCGTGTCGACGTCAATGTCATTTCCACCGAAGGCTCCACGATGGGGTCCATCTTCCTGTACCTGCTGCCGTGGTTCATCATCATCGGCGTCTGGCTCTTCGTCATGAGAGGGATGCGCAAGCAGGGACCAAGCGGCATGATGGGAGGCTTCGCCCGCTCCGGGGCCAAGGCCTACACCTCCGAACGGATAGACGTGACCTTCGCCGATGTCGCGGGAATGGAAGAGGCCAAGCAGGAGCTGCGAGAGGTCGTCGAGTACCTAAAGGAACCGAGGAAGTTCCAGCAGATCGGCGGCAAAGTCCCGAAGGGCGTGCTCCTCGTGGGTCCTCCGGGAACGGGCAAGACCCTCCTGGCCAGGGCCGTGGCGGGTGAGTCCGGGGTTCCCTTTTTCTCCATTTCCGCCTCAGCCTTTATCGAGATGTTCGTCGGCGTCGGCGCGAGCCGGGTACGCGACCTCTTCGCCAGTGCCCGTAAGATGCTCCCGAGCATAATTTTCATCGACGAGCTTGATGCCGTTGGGAGAAGCCGCGGTGCCGGTTTCGGTGGCGGTCATGACGAGCGGGAGCAGACCTTGAACCAGCTCCTGTCCGAGATGGACGGCTTTGATCCACACACCGAGGTGGTTGTCATCGCGGCGACCAACCGGCCCGATGTGCTCGACCCGGCCCTGCTGCGTCCCGGCCGTTTCGACCGCAACGTCGTCATAGAGCGTCCCGACTGGCGGGATCGGGAGAAGATCCTCAAGGTGCACACGAGGAGGATTCCCCTGGCGCCGGAAGTGGAACTTTCCGTGATCGCCAAGGGGACCCCTGGGATGACCGGCGCCGACTTGGAAGGGCTGGTCAACGAGGCCGCCATTCTGGCCGCGCGCGACAACAAGCTCGTGGTGGGGTTGGAGGAGCTGGAGCGGGCGAAGGACAAGATCCTCATGGGAGGGGAGCGCCACATGGTGATCTCGGACGACGAGAAGCGGATCACCGCATACCATGAGGCCGGCCATGCCTTGGTGGCGAGGCTTTTGCCGAGCACCGACCCGGTGCACAAGGTGACCATTCTCCCCAGGGGGCGCGCCTTGGGCGTGACCCAGCAGTTGCCCGAGGACGATCGCTACCACTACCCCCGTGCCTACCTGGTGAACCGTCTCTGCGTCGCCTTGGGGGGGCGCGTCGCCGAGCGCATCGCGTTCAACGATGTCTCGTCAGGAGCCCAGAGCGATCTGAAGCACGTCACGGAACTGGCCGAGAAGATGGTTTGCCAATGGGGTATGAGTGAAAAGATAGGGGCGATGACCTTCCCGCGCGGGGAAGAGCATCCCTTTTTAGGGATGAAGCTTGCTGAAGAGAAGACCTTCTCGGAAGAGATGGCGTGGCTGATCGATCAGGAGATAGCTACGCTGATTCGATCCGCGGAGGGGAAGGCAATGGAGCTTGTCAGTGGCAACCGCGGCAAGCTCGATGCTCTGGCCGAGGCCCTTTTGGAAGAAGAGACTCTTGACGGTGCGCGCGTAGATGAGATTCTGGCTGCCGCCTGACCTATAAGAGCAGGCATGCATGTCCGACCAGTCCGAGAAGCCCACTGACTCCCTAGTAGATGATGATGTATCCCTTCTTGCTGGCGATCCCGGTTATCTCAAGGGTATCCTTGATCCGGAACGTCTCGCCATCCAGCGTGAAGATGTACCCATCCCCATCAGGTACCGCGAGTTCGATCAGGGACTCAAAAGATGCAGTCTTTATGGTTTCCATGCGCCGCACTATACCATTTGCCGCCAAAGGCGTAAAGGCTTTGCATCATTGCATTACACCTTATTTATGTCATAGTAATGTCTACCTATTTCCGGCACCATCTTACAGATGCCAATTACAATGCAATCGAGGTGTACATGGTGAGAAAGAGAAAGAGTGGGGTCCTGTTGCATCCCAGCTCATTGCCAGGCCCGGGAGGGATCGGTTCCTTCGGTGAAGAAGCAAAGAGATTCGTAGATTTCCTGCACAAGTCTGGGCAGTCCCTGTGGCAGATCCTTCCCCTTGGCCCCACAGCCTACGGCAATTCGCCGTACTCCTGTTACTCGGCCTTCGCCGGAAATCCTTTGTTGATCAATCTTGAGATGCTGCAGGACGAGGGCGATCTGCTGACGGAGGAGGCCAATCCGGAACTCGATTCAGAGCGTGTCGATTACGGGGCCACCGAGATATATAAGATGGCCCGCCTCAAGGAGGCCGCTGCCCGCTTCTTCGTGGAGGCTCCCCAAAAGCGCAAGGAGGAGTTCTGGCATTTTTGCGACAACACTTTCTGGCTGCATGACTACGCGCTTTTCATGGCGCTCAAGGAGCAGTTCAAGGAGGTCAGTTGGAAGGATTGGCCTGATGACCTGGCAAACCGGGAACCGGAGGCGCTCTCCTCTTGGAGCGAGAAGTTGGGAGCGGCCATCGGCGAGCAGAAGTACATGCAATGGCAGTTCTCCCGGCAGTGGAAGCAACTGAAAACCTACGCCAACGTTCTTGGCATCTCCATCGTCGGCGATCTTCCCATATTCGTTGCCTACGATTCAGCCGATGTCTGGGCCAACCCCCACTTGTTCCATCTGGACGAGAAGGGCGTTCCCATCGTCGTCGCCGGGGTCCCTCCCGACTACTTCAGCAAGACGGGGCAGTTGTGGGGCAACCCGCTTTACAACTGGGACAGGATGGCTCAAGAAGGGTACGGCTGGTGGATAGCCCGGCTGCGCAACGATCTCTCCCTCTACGACATGGTTAGGATCGACCACTTCCGAGGTTTCGAGGCATTCTGGGAGGTGCCGATGTGGGAGAAGACTGCCGTCAACGGTCGCTGGGTCAAGGGGCCGGGCGAATCGCTCTTCCACGCTCTGCGTAACGCCTTGGGAAACCTGCCGATAATCGCAGAGGATCTCGGGGTCATCACTCCTGAGGTGGAAGCGCTGAGGGATCAGTTCGGCTTCCCCGGAATGAAGATCCTCCAGTTCGCCTTCGGTTCCGGGCCCGACAACCCGTACCTGCCGCACAACCATGTCAGGTCGTGCGTGGTCTATACGGGAACTCACGACAACGACACCACCGCTGGGTGGTTCCACTCCCTCAAGGCGAAAGAGCAGAAGAACGTGCTGTCGTACTTCGACCGCGACGGGAACGACATCGTGTGGCAAATGGTCAAAT
>NZ_JAHLME010000011.1:0-2500 GCF_018919395.1 Geomonas azotofigens | reverse complement strand
ACCCGAAACCGGGTGATCTATCCATGTCCAGGGTGAAAGGAAGGTAACACTTCGTGGAGGCCCGAACCCACTGGCGTTGAAAAGCCAGGGGATGAGGTGTGGATAGGAGTGAAAGGCTAATCAAACTCGGAGATAGCTGGTTCTCCCCGAAATATATTTAGGTATAGCCTCACAAAGTAAGTAGCGGGGGTAGAGCACTGGATGGGCTAGGGGCCTCACCAGGTTACCAAACCTAACCAAACTCCGAATACCGCTAACTGTTATTGTGGGAGTCAGACTGCGGGTGATAAGATCCGTAGTCAAAAGGGAAAGAGCCCAGACCGTCAGCTAAGGTCCCAAAATCTACGCTAAGTGGAAAACGATGTGGAAATGCCCAGACAACCAGGAGGTTGGCTTAGAAGCAGCCACCCTTTAAAGAAAGCGTAATAGCTCACTGGTCGAGTGGGTCTGCGCGGAAAATGTAACGGGGCTAAGCGTAGTACCGAAGCTACGGATTTGATCCTTAAGGATCAAGTGGTAGGGGAGCATTGTGTAAGCCTGCGAAGGTCGACCGTGAGGACGGCTGGAGGTATCACAAGAGATTATGCTGACATGAGTAGCGAAAAACAAGGTGAGAAACCTTGTCACCGAAAACCCAAGGTTTCCTACGTAAAGGTAATCTGCGTAGGGTTAGTCGGTCCCTAAGGCGAGGCCGAAAGGCGTAGTTGATGGGAAACAGGTTAATATTCCTGTACCACCTGTTGTTGCGATGGGGGGACGGAGAAGGGTAGACGATCCTGGCGCTGGTTGTCCAGGTTTAAGGTTGTAGGCGGGAGAAGGAGGCAAATCCCTTTCTCCATTCAACGCTGAGAACTGATGACGAGGGGGTATCCCCGCAAAGTCGTCGATCCCATGCTTCCAAGAAAAGCCTCTAAGCTTCAGACAGCAGGTGACCGTACCGTAAACCGACTCAGGTGGGTGAGGATAAATGTCCTAAGGTGCTTGAGAGAACACTGGTTAAGGAACTCGGCAAAATGATACCGTAACTTCGGGAGAAGGTATGCCCTTTTTGGTGAAGGCGATTCGCTCGCACAGCTGAAGAGGGTCGCAGAGAAATGGCGGTAGCGACTGTTTACTAAAAACATAGGACTCTGCAAAGTCGCAAGACGACGTATAGGGTCTGACGCCTGCCCGGTGCCGGAAGGTTAAGGGGATTTGTTAGCCGCAAGGTGAAGCTTTGAACCGAAGCCCCGGTAAACGGCGGCCGTAACTATAACGGTCCTAAGGTAGCGAAATTCCTTGTCGGGTAAGTTCCGACCTGCACGAATGGCGTAACGATTTCCGCGCTGTCTCAACCAGTGGCTCAGCGAAATTGAATTCTCGGTGAAGATGCCGAGTACCCGCAGAAAGACGGAAAGACCCCGTGCACCTTTACTACAGTTTGACAGTGACATTCGAATAAGCTTGTGTAGGATAGGTGGGAGACTTTGAAGCTGGGACGCCAGTCTCGGTGGAGTCAACCTTGAAATACCACCCTGGTTTGTTTGGATGTCTAACCCAGGCCCGTCATCCGGGTCGGGGACACTGTCTGATGGGTAGTTTGACTGGGGCGGTCGCCTCCCAAAGAGTAACGGAGGCGCGCGAAGGTTCCCTCAGGCTGATTGGAAACCAGCCGTAGAGTGTAAAGGCATAAGGGAGCTTGACTGCGAGACCAACAAGTCGAGCAGGTACGAAAGTAGGTCTTAGTGATCCGGCGGTTCTGTATGGAAGGGCCGTCGCTCAACGGATAAAAGGTACGCCGGGGATAACAGGCTGATCTCCCCCAAGAGTTCACATCGACGGGGAGGTTTGGCACCTCGATGTCGGCTCATCGCATCCTGGGGCTGAAGTAGGTCCCAAGGGTTTGGCTGTTCGCCAATTAAAGCGGTACGCGAGCTGGGTTTAAAACGTCGTGAGACAGTTTGGTCCCTATCTTCTGTGGGCGTAGGATACTTGAGAAGAGTTGACCTTAGTACGAGAGGACCGGGTTGAACGTACCTCTGGTGTTCCAGTTGTTCCGCCAGGAGCAGTCGCTGGGTAGCTATGTACGGAAAGGATAACCGCTGAAAGCATCTAAGCGGGAAGCCTCCTTCAAGATTAGGTATCCCTGGGAGCAATCCCCTAAAGGCCCGTTGTAGACCACAACGTTGATAGGCCGGGTGTGTAAGTGCAGTAATGCATTCAGCTTACCGGTACTAATCGGCCGTGAGGCTTGACCATAAAAAATTCTTAGAGAGGGGGGTGGTTCTCCACCCCCCGATCATAAACTGCCGATGCTGCCAACCTACATTCATGATGATGCAATTGAAGAGAAATAGACTGTAGGGGCGAATGATTATTTGCCCTTACCAAGAGTTTCTCTGTGGCTATGCCGAGAGGGTCACACCCGTTCCCATCCCGAACACGGAAGTTAAGCCTCTCAGGGCCGATGGTACTGCACTGGTAACGGTGTGGGAGAGTAGGTCGCCGCAGGGAATTTAAT
>NZ_JAHLME010000010.1 GCF_018919395.1 Geomonas azotofigens | reverse complement strand
CGGCGATGTCGGCGGTTTCGCCGTAGGTGTAAACATGGCTGTCACCGGCAACCTGGAAGCTGGCGACGGTAAGGGTGTTGTCGACATCCGAGTCGTTGGTAAGGACGTTGCCTTTGGCCGGGTGGTCTTCAGCTACCGTATTGGTGTCGTTTGTAAGTTTCGAACCGTCGTTCGTGCCGTTGATGTCGATCGTCAATGTGGCACTGGCAGTGCCGCCGTGACCGTCGCTGACGCTGTAGGTGAATGTGTCGTGGACAACCTGCCCGTCCTTCAGCGCCTGGACATTGGCGGCATCGTTGTTCAGCGTGTAGGTGTAGCTGCCGTCGGCGGCAATAGTTACACTGCCGTACGTGCCGGCCATTGCATCCGTTGTGGTTACCGTCAGGGTATCGCCGTCAGGGTCGATGTCGTTCGTTAGTACGTTGCCGCTCGCAGTCAAGGTCACATCTTCTTTTACTGCATTGACGTCGTTAGCGGCAAACGTGTCGTTTGTAAGTTTCGGACCGTCGTTCGTGCCGTTGATGTCGATCGTCAATGTGGCACTGGCAGTGCCGCCGTGACCGTCGCTGACGCTGTAGGTGAATATGTCATGGGCAACCTGACCGTCCTTCAGCGCCTGGACATTGGCGGCATCGTTGTTCAGCGTGTAGGTGTAGCTGCCGTCGGCGGCAATAGTTACACTGCCGTACGTGCCGGCCATTGCATCCGTTGTGGTTACCGTCAGGGTATCACCGTCAGGGTCGATGTCGTTCGTGAGTACGTTGCCGCTCGCAGTCAAGGTCACATCTTCTTTTACTGCGTTGACGTCGTTGGCGGCAAAGGTGTCGTTTGTAAGTTGCGGACCGTCGTTCGTGCCGTTGATGTCGATCGTCAATGTGGCACTGGCAGTGCCGCCGTGACCGTCGCTGACGCTGTAGGTGAATGTGTCGTGGACGACCTGCCCGTCCTTCAGCGCCTGGACATTGGCGGCATCGTTGTTCAGCGTGTAGGTGTAGCTGCCGTCAGCGGCAATAGTTACACTGCCGTACGTGCCGGCCATTGCATCCGTTGTGGTTACCGTCAGGGTATCGCCGTCGGGGTCGATGTCGTTCGTGAGTACGTTGCCGCTCGCAGTAGAGGTTACATCTTCTTTAACTGCGTTGACGTCGTTGGCGGCAAAGGTGTCGTTTGTAAGTTGCGGAGCGTCGTTGGTGCCGTTGATCTTGATCTCGATGTCATGGGTCGTGCCGTCTACACTCTGCACCGTGAAGTGCTCAACTTTAACATCGTCAGCGCCCAGGTACTGCACCGCGGAATTGGCAACGCTGTAGGTCCAGTGCCCCGCGCTATCGATGTTGATATTTCCCAATGCACCTTCACTCGCAACCGGTGCAACAGCCGTGTTAATGCTGTAATGATTGCCGAAGGTGTCGGTAACAGTTAGTGTGCCCGTCGTAGAGAGAGTCGGATTCGAGGCATCTTCCGTGACAGAGCCGTGATCTGAACCAACGCCAGGTCCTGTAGGAAGAACTGGTGAAGTCGTGGCTACGGTAACAGGCCCTTCGATCGCGCCTGTCGTCCCGAAGGTGACACCGGTGGTGGTCACGCCGCCAGTCGGCAGCACTTCCTCCCCGGTCGCGGTGACGACGTAGATGGGGTGGGTGCCGCCCGCATCGGCGGGACCGCCGGCTGCCGGCGCTTCCAGCTCGATGGGCTGGTCGCCGGTCGCCAAGGCCTGCTGGATCTGGGCCACCTCGGCGGTGGTATCCGTTGTGTCACCGGACATCACGGTGCCGTAGACGTCATGGTCGATGGCGACGTTCATCATCCGGCCAAGGTCAAGCTGGTTCCCCTGGGCACCGTCGAAAACGATCGATGCGCTGCCGTCACTCTCGGTGACGATGCGGTCGTCGGCAAAGATCGGGCTGTTCGGCATGAGCAGACGAATCGCACCATCGGGGGATATCGCTTTCACCGTTCCGTACAGAATGACAACCTTACCTACCACCTGGTGCCCTGCTGCCTGATTGTTCTGTGCCATGACCATTCTCCAATTTATTAGATAGTGAAGCGTGAAAGGGAGCCGCTAAATTTGGTTATGGTAAAGATATCTCTGGGGGGAAACCATGTCTATTGTACCTTGGTACTAGACTGACATAGTGATCGAGATTACAGAGATCTCACTTTACTCCTGCCATACCTACCGACAGTAAAAATAGAGATCATATATTACCGGTGTCTTGGCCAATGCCAAGCACGAGACGAAAAAAAGCCCTCTGTGTAGTAGAGGGCTTTTTTATGAGGGGACTGGCTCCGCCAGGTGCCTGTCCCCTTTGCTTTGAGAAGGAGGATGAGCTGAAAGGAGCGTTCCTAGAGGGACAGGCACCTTACGGAGCCAGTCCCTTCTGCCCCCCCTCCGCCCACTCAGAACGGCCGGTCCAGACGGTTGGGCTCCTTGACGAGCTTGGTAAAGTTGGAGTTCTTCTGAATCTCCTCCAGGTAGAAGAGCTTCAACAGGTTGTGGGTCGGGTGGTCGGGATTCCTCTGCATCTCCTCGCGCATGCTCTGGAACGAGGCGACCAGCTGGGTGTCCGAGGGCGCGTCCGCGGTCGCCGTGCCGGCGAAGAGCTTGTCGATGGCGGTGATGTAGGCGAGGCTCGCCGTCGCCGTCTCGGGACGCTGCGCGCTCACCCACTTCTTGATGGCCGGGGACTGCTTGATGCGGCTCGCCAGCGGCAGGTAGTAGTCGAGGTACAGGTTGTAGCGCCCGTCCTTCTTGAGGGTGGCCGAGGTCTGGCGCACCTCGCGCAACGAGAGCGGGAAGAGCTCGGCCGAGAGGAGCCGGTGCGTGAACCAGAGGTTGTAGGCGCCGTTGTCGGTGCTGAACTCGCTCACCTTTCGGTAGGCGTAGGAAACCTTGTCGCTCGCCTCGAAGGCGCCGAAGTAGGCGGAATCGGGTATCACGTCGTTGAAGCCCCTCCCCTGCTGCGCGGTGAGGAAGTTCAGGTAGGAGTTGAGCGCCATCTGCATCGAAGTGGCGTAGCTTTGGATGTTCTGCGAGTCCTGGGTCGTGTTCAGCTTGACGAGGTAGAAGTCGCCGGTCCAAAGGGCGAGTTCCATGATCGCCCGCCAGAGCCGGTGCGCCGACTTGAGGTACAGCTCGCGGCTCTGGTAGCCGGCGCGCTCCCACCCTCCGGCGGAATACGGCGCGATGTCGTTGAAGATCGCCATCGACTTCAGGAGCGCGGTGCGCCCCTCCTGGTCCGGCAGCGTGACGAAGAACTTGTAGGCCGCCGCGCTCTCGTTGTCGGCCAGACGCGGGATGGCGAAGCTCGTCATGTCCAGGTAGTCGACCGCCGCCATGACGACACCGCTCGACCTCGGGCCCGCCGCCCACTTGAAGCAGAGGTCGTTGTAGGTCCGCGCCCGCTCGTAGGTCTTTTGCACCGTCTCGGTCATCCCCTCGGCGTCGAGCTTCGCGCTCGCCACCTGCTGCAGGCGCTTGGATTCGATGGCCGCCACGGTGAAGTTCAACCGGTAGCGGTCCGAGTCGGGCGCGTTCAGCCCGTCCACGATGCGCTGCACCAGGGTCTTGGTGTACTTCCCTTCGCTGTCCTTCTCCCCGAGGTTCCGGTCGTTCATCATCACGAACAGGGGGCCCAGCGCGTTCAGGCCGTCCAGCTTCCGGGCGATGATGGCCCGGTTCACCACCAGGTTGATGAGGTTTCGGTAGTAGAAGGGGGTGTTGGTCGGGACGGAACCGCTGGTGGCGCCGGTGGCGATCTCGTTCTTCTCGATGTAGAGGATCGACCCGTTCCAGATGCCGTACACCTGGGTCACGAAATCCTCGGCGTCATCGCGCTCCAGGGCCTGCAGCGCCTTCACCATCCCCGACCAGTAGGCGAACTCGGGCATCGAGGCCTTCCCCTTCAGGCTCTCGATGGTCTTGGCCGCCGCGGCCAGGCTCTCGGGGCTGTCGCTTTGCAGGTAGTCGACGGTCTGGGCGATGGCGAGCCTCAGGTAATCCCGGTCCCGGAAGAGCTGCGGCTGCTCCCCCTTCTGCCCCGAGATGAGCTTGCCGTTCCAGGTGGCGATGTAGGAGGCGAGCGTCTCCCCGATCTCCTGGTCGCGCTTTTCGCGCCACTCCTTGATCTCGTTCTTGTCCCAGTAGGTGAGCTCGTAGGCGACGTCGAGATAGGGGCCCCACTCCTTGACCTGGGGAACGGCGGCCGGCGCCTGCACGGCGGCCACCTTGTGCTCCTTCTTGGCCGGCACGGCGTGCCCCTTCTTCCTGGGTGCGCCCCACGAGGGAGCGGCCCCGAGCACCAGGCACATCAGACAGCAGAAGATGAATGCGACGATCCGTTTGACGTCAGTTCTTCTTAAGGCAGTCGTAGGCATAATCCAACTCCTCGCATCGCTGGGATGGCTCTCGTCCTCTGGACGGGAAGATCATGAGGTTGAAGGAAGATACGCGTTTGGTCCCCTTGAACTGGAACTCACCCTTGGCACTGGTGCAGCTTGAGCGCGACCCCACCACGCTCAATACCGCCTTGATCGCTTCCTCCTGCTGCAGCGCACTGTCGCAGATCTTGAGGCTCATGAGAGAGACCCCGCGTGCGAGCGCCACCTCCGAGCCCCCGGCGCCGCTCCCGGCCGGGCTCTTGCTGCGCTGCCGGACCGCCGGGGAGGACGCTCCCCTGGGTTCCTCGATGGTCACCTCCGGCGCGCTCCGCACCGCCGCCACCCGCGGCGCCGGAGCGCTCCCCCCCACCTCGACGGCGCGGGACGGGCGCTGCGGGCGGGCGAGCGGTTCGTCGGCGGCGGGAACCGCACTCGCCGGGCCGCCCCGCACCCGGTAGATGTAGGTGCTCTTTGGCGACGGGCGCGCCCCCACCTCGACGTTCCCCGCCTCCTGCCTGATCCTCGTGGCCGGGACCCGCGCGGCGTCCTCGGCCGCTGCGAGATCGAACGCCTGCGCCCCCTTGCGCTCCCGCGCCACCGCCGGATAGAGGGTCACCTCGGATCCGCTCTGGTAGCCGTAGGAACGGGCGATGGCCGGGCGGGGCAGTGCCGCGGAGTAGTCCACCTCGTGCCGAAGCGGCGCGCTCCTGGGCTGCCCGGCCTCCCCGGGATGCTCCCGGTTCACCGATACCGGCGGACGGTACTGCGGCGGCTTCACGTCCAGGGCGTACACGGTGCGCGGCTTTTGCTGCGCCTCCACCGGCCTCTCGACGGGCACCGCCTTTTTCGGCTTCTCCGGCGGCGCCTTCAGCTCCAGCCGGCTCACGTCCATGATGGTGCGCTTGCCCGCCGGCGCCCCCGGCATCTGGAAACGGCTCACGCAAAGGGCGACCACGACCAGCGCCGCCACCACCAGCAGGCGCAGCCACCACGGGACCGGAGGGCGCAGTTCGTGCTCGGCGCAGACCAGGATGTGCCGAAGCCGCGTCCCCCCATGGCCGCAGGCGTTCTGGATGCGCAGGGTCATGGCTTGTCCCCGGTGCGCGAGGTGTGCACCACGGCGAGCCCGTTGGAGCTCCAGTACTTGCTCACCACCGCGGCCGCGGACAACAGGTCGCTGCTGTAGGATTCCGGCAGCGGCACCACCACCGGCCGCGGCTGGTCGCGGTCCCCCTGCAAGGCCTTGAGCGCCGCGCAGAGCTCATCGTAGGAGAGGGGATCGGTCCGGGCCGCCTCCCTCCCCCTGACGATGCGCACCAGGCGGTACGGCTTCGCGCCGTGCTTCTCCACCAGGAGCTGGCGGTAGTCGGGGTTGGACTGCATCGCCACCAGCTCGGGGCTCTTGGCCACCACCGGGGCGGGGAGCTGCATCTCGGCCACCTGGCTGCTCGAGGTGTCCATCCGCGCCATCTGGGTGAAGACCAGGAGGAGCAAAAAGGCGACGTCGGTGAACGAGATGAGCCACTGGTTCCGCGAAGTTCCCACCGAGCGCATGGTTCCCTCCTAGATCTTCACCTGCAGGCCGCGGTTGATGGAGCGCTTAGCGATCACGTCCAGGCCGACGCAGACCGCCTGCAGGAAGACGTAGTACATGAGTGCGAAATAGGTGGACCAGAGCTTGGTCCCGATGGCGCCGTTGTTGATGGCGCTCCCCGGGTCGCCGGTGTAGAGGAAGATGACGATCATGCCCGCGACCGTCCCCCACAGGCCTATGGGAGGCAAGAGGTTGGCGCACATGTAGATCCGGTTCACGAAGGTGCCGTTGAAGTTGTTCTGCGCCACCTCGCGGGTCGCGTCGTAGAGGAACTCCTTGGGGGCCGCCGCGCCGGTCGTGTTGTCGCTTTGGCTGGTAGCCCAGAGCATCTTGGCCACGCTCTCGGAAAGGGTATCCCCGGGGGTGGCGTGCTGGTCCTTGACGCTGTCCAGGTGCTTGTGGTCCAGCGCCTTCGCGTGCTGGAAGGCCCGCACCGCGAGGATCATGGCGATGATGAAAATGCTGGTGGTCAGGGTGAGGGAGATCCTCAGCGACCAGATGTTGAAGCTGTTGGGGTTGATGGTGATCAGGCCCAGAATGTCCATGGCGGCGGCTCCTTCGCGGTTATTTCTTGGCGATGCGTGCCAGGTCGGTATCCAGCTGGCGGATGGCCTCGTCCAGCGTGGTGGTCTTGCCCTGGATCTGCACCGACATCTTCTGGTAGGGAGCGTAGAGCTTCTTCATCTCGGTGAGGACGCTACCGGCATCGTCGCGATAGTTGAGCACGATCAAAAGGCGCGTCTTCACCAGGGCGATCTCCGCGGAGAGCTGGGTCATCTCGATGTTGGCGCCGTCCACCGCCTGGACCACCAGGTAGTCGGCGTGCCGTCTTAAGTAGTCGTCGAGGGGGGCCTGGAGCTGCGCCGCCGTCTTGGTCTCACCGCTGGCGATGAAATGCTCGGCGAAGTTGAGCATGACCAGGAGATCCTTTTTCACCATCTGCAGCCTGAGCTCGAGCCCCAGGTCGCTCGCCTGCTCGGTGGGCGCCTCCTGGAGCGGAGCGGCGGATGCCTGGGGCTCGGCGGCGAAAACCGCCGGCGCGGCCAGAAGAGACACCAATCCCGTCACTACGACAGCCTGTTTCCATCGCAATGCAATACCGTGGTCCATGTCAGACTCCTCCTTACGGATGAGCTACTTAGAGCATCGTATCGTGAGCCGCTGACGGGTGCGCGCCTAACGCGCCGGGTCAGGGGCCTATGTGGTGACTGCTTCTCGGCTTGATGTTGATCCTCAACCCGGTGTCGGTCTTGAAGCTGCGGTAGGGGATGATTTCCTCCCGGCCGGCGTCGAGGGTGATCTGGAGGTGGTCGGGGAACTCTCTGAAACGAACGTTGGTGAGGTCGAATTTCTCCACCGGCGCCTTGGGAAGGCCGATGCCGTTCACCGCCCCGTAGAGGTCGATGACCAGGCTGAAGGGCTCCACCATGGTGATCAGGTTGAATTCGTTCACCTTGCCGCTCGTGAACAGGCTGAGACCGTCCCTGTCGATGGTGATGCCGGTCAGGGCGATCCTGCCATCGGGCACGGGGGTGGGGGTGGTCGCCTTGAGCTCGAAGGGTGCCTCGTCGGGAGCCGGTGCTTCGGGCTCCTGCTTTCTGAGCGCGGAGGCGACGGGTACTGCTTCGGCAACGGCAGCCAAGGGAGGTACGGCCGGCGCGGCGGCGGTAGTGGGGAGCGCGGTCGGCGCTGAGGTGGCGGGGGTATCGGGGATAGGCATGGCTGCCTGCTTGCTTCTTTGTGCCGGGGGTACCCCCGGCGGCGTCGGCGCCGGCTCGACCTTGACGGCCGGTACGGCTCCCTCGACCTGGGGGGGCTGGGGGGGCGCCAGTTGCGCCGTCGGCATGGTACCCGGCCCAGGGGCCGCCTGCGCCGTCATCGGCGCCGGCTGGTCCGGGTTGAGCGCCGGGCCCGGCGCCTGGCGCCTGGCCGCGGGAAGCGGAGGGGGCACGGCCCCCTCCTTCACTTCGGGTGCGGTCGCCTGGGGGAAGTAGCGTGCCTCCTCCTCCCCCCTTCGTTGTGCGGCGGGCAGGGTCGCCGCGCCGGCGGCGGTGGCCACCGGCGCGGTTACCTGCGGGAAAAAACGTGCTTCGGGTTCGCCCTGGCGTTGCGCAGGAGGAACGTCACCATCGACGGCGACGCTACCTTGCGTTGGCACCAGGGCTACCGGCTTTTTTCCGGGGGTGCTCCCTTTCTTCGCTGCGGCCTTGGGGGCGGCCTTCGGGGCCGCGACCGGCTGGGCTGCCGGCGCCGAGGCGGCGCCGTTTTTCTGGCAGACCAGGTTGGCCTCGATGCGCCTGTTCTTGGCGCGTCCCACGGCGGTCTTGTTGGTGGCCACCGGGCGGCTCTTGCCGTACCCCTTGGCGGTGAGCCGCTTGGGATCGACGTTGAAGTTCTTGACGATGTAGTCGCGCACCGCCTGGGCGCGCCTTTCGGAGAGCCTCTGGTTGTAGGGGACGCTCGCGGTGCCGTCGGTGTGCCCGGAGATTTCGCCGTACGCCTCGGGGAACTCGTTCAGGAAGTCGCCCACCGTCTTCAGCTCGGCGTGGTACTGCGGCTTCACGTTCCACTTGTCGGTGTCGAAGTTGATCATCAGCACCGCGGGCTGGTTGCAGAAGCGCTTCTCCGCCAGGGTCGGCTGGGCCACCATCACGGCCGCGTTGGCCGAGGCGTTGCCACCCTTGCCCTTGCAGGTCACGGTGTAGATGGTGTCGGCCGCCGGGGCGACCGTCGTGGAACCGTTCGCCGCGACGTCGCCCACGTCGGGGCGCATCTCGCAGTTGTCGGCCCGCTTGCTCTGCCAGGTCAGCACCGACTTCTCACCCTTCTTGATGGAGGCGGGGGCGGCGGCCAGGGAGACCTCGGGAGCGGCCACCGGGACCGGGACCGGCGGAGGCGGCACGGTCAGGTTCAGGGTCGGCTGCGCAGCGGGGAGCGGCCTCGCCACCGGCTCGGGTGGCGGCGGCGGTGCCGGGAGCTTCGCCACCGGCGGCGTGGCGCCGAAGGGGATGTAGATCCCCGTGGTGTACTCGATGGCGTAGCGGTCGAACTTGTTGTCGATGAAGACGCCTCGCACGTCGCCGCGCCAGGCCATGTCCTCGGTGACGAAATACTTGAAGCCGGCGCCCAGGTCGAAGGACCCCTTGGTGTCGGACTTGACTTGCGTCCCCGCGTAACCGGCGGCGATGTTGGGGACGAACTTCTCGTCGGGCCTGAAGTTCCACAGGAGGTCCGCGCCGTAGCGGATGAAATCGGTGTTGCTGTCGACCAGCGTGCCGCGGGTCTTGGCGTAGTCGACAAGCGCCTCCGCCTCGAGGTTACGGGTGAAGTTGTATCCCGCGCGCAGGCCGAATACCGGCGCGGTCTCCAGGTGCTGCTCCCCGTCAAAGGAGACACCACCCACGATCGGGGACATCGAGAAGGTCCCCACCCTGTTGCTCGCCGGACTACCACCCGGCTTCGCGTCGGCTGCGGCCGACACCCCGGGACGGGAGGCAAGGAGCAACGCCATTGCCATCATCATCAATGCATGTCGTTTCAAGTCTTCTTCTCCGTTTCAGTTGTATTAGATTGCATTAAAAAACTACTTTGTTCTCACAGGCTTGCCAAAGCGTACTACTAAGCTACTATTAAATCCCGCCGTGTCAAATGGCATATGATTCTTTATGGTTGACGGAGCGGGCGGCATATATTAGCCACAAAAAATAATATTTGCAAATTTATTATTTGGACATAATATGTGTGTCGACATTAGCAACTACTCGGTATATAATGGGTCAAGCGCGTAAAAATTTGGTTTTTTTAATTTGCAGTTATTCATATGAGACCACAGGAAGGGATGCTATGCCACGAAACAGGAAATTAGTGACAGTATTGGCATTGGGGATGCTCGTGTCGGGAGTCGGTGCCGCCCAGGCGGAGACGCTCCAGGACGCCGTGCAGTACATGCTTCGCTCCAACCCCGAGGTGCGGGCGAACTACTACAACAAGGTGGCGCGGGAGAAGGAAGTGCGCCAGGCCAAGGCCGGCTACCTCCCCACCATGGACGTCTCGCTCGCGGCCGGGGTGACCCGTCAGCACGAGCCGACCTTCGGTACCGTCTACCCCAACACCGCGACGGTGAGCGTGCGCCAGAACGTGTTCCGCTTCTTCGGGACCCAAAGCGAGGTCGAGCGCCAGGAAGCCAGGGCCCGGGCGCAGCAGTACCAGCTCGGCAGCTCCGCGGAGAACAACGCGCTCCTTGCCTCCAAGGTCTATCTCAACGTCCTGAAGAGCGAGAAGCTTTTGGCCCTCGCCCAGGAGAACCTCACCAACCACCTGCGCATCCATGACCAGGTGAAACTCAGAAGCGAGTCCGGCGTCGACCGCCGGGCCGATTTCGAACAGGTCAAGGGACGCGTGGCGCTCGCGGAGAGCAACCTCGCCGCCGCCCAGGCCAACCTCTCCGACAGCCTCGCCGACTACCAGGCGGTGATCGGCTACCTCCCCGGCGAGCTCGCCGAGCCCCAGTCGGTCGCTCCGCTGCTCCCAAAGACCAAGGATGAGGCCGAGGAACTGGCCGTGGGGGGGAACCAGGCCCTCAAGTCCGCCCGCGAGGGGGTGCAGGAGAGAACGGCCCAGCACGAGGCGGCGAAAAGCTTGCTCTACCCGAGCCTCGACCTGGCCCTCGACTACCGCTGGCTCAAGGACTACAACGACCTGCCGGGGCAGCGCGAGGAGTTCCTGGGGACCGCGACCCTCACCTTCAACATCCTGAACGGCGGCTGGAACAAGGCGCGCATCGGCCAGACCCAGAGTGAGGTGTACGAGGCGCAGGAGATCCTGGAGAACACCAGGCGCCAGACGGTGCAGTCGATCCGGCTCTCCTGGGAGGCCAACCGCTCCGCCCAGGAACGGGTCAAGTACCTCGACGACTACGTCAAGGCCGCCGGCCAGACCGCCGACGCCTTCGCCGCCCAGTGGTCCATCGGCAGAAGGACCATGTTCGACCTCCTCGACACCCAGGCCGAGCTGATCAACGCCAAGGCGAGCCTGGTCAACGCCCAGTACGACCAGAAGTACGCCGAGTACCGGATCCTTAACGGCATGTCGCGCCTGCTCCCCACCCTGGGCCTGCAGGCTCCCGACTACAACGGCAAGGTGACCACGGCCGCCGCAACACCGTAGACTATCCCGAGAGAGCGCTGTATATTAGAGCCCCGGATCGCCGCCAGCCTCAAGGACGGTCCGGGCTTTTTTTTAGAGAAAGGGCACCTTCCCGGGATAAACGTGGGCAACTACCTGAAACAACTGACATCGCTGTCCCTGGCCGCCTTCCTGGCGGCGTTGTTGCTCGCCGGCACCGTGCTCCCCGCCGGCAACTTCAGCGTCGACCGCTCGGTGCTGCAACAGGCCGAGAGGAAGTACGGCCGGGAAGCCTACCGGCGGCTGACCGCCTGGGAGGAGCTCATCGCGCGGGACAAAAGCCGCAACGACCGCGACAAGCTCGAGAAGGTGAATCGTTTCTTCAACGAGAGGCTCCGCTTCGACACCGACTGGGACGTCTGGGGGGTCGAGGACTACTGGGCCACCCCCATCGAGTTTCTGGCCAAGGGGGCGGGGGACTGCGAGGATTTCGCCATCGCCAAGTACTTCACCCTGAAGGCGATGGGGGTGGAGGACGACCGGCTCCGCATCACCTACGTCAAGGCGCTGCGCTACAACATCCACCACATGGTGCTCACCTACTACGCTACGCCCGAGGCGGAACCGCTCGTGCTCGACAACCTGGTCGACTCCATAGACCACGCCTCCAAGCGCAACGACCTGATGCCGATCCTGAGCTTCAACGGTTCCGGGCTGTGGCTCGCCAAGCAAAGGGGCATGGGCAAGCCCGCCGGCAAGTCCAGCCGGTTGCGGCTTTGGCAGGATCTTCTTCAAAAGATGTCCGAGAACAAACTGTGACGGACAAAGGGTAACCCTATGACACTGTATCGACAGCTCATCATCTTCACCGTCGTGCTCTTCCTGCTCTTGTTCACCGGCACCTGGTACGCGAAGCTCGCCAACACCCGCACCTTCCTGACCAACCAGCTCGAGTCGCACGTGCAGGACACCGCCACCTCCCTCGCGCTCTCCATCTCCCCCCACGTGGCCCAGAAGGACCTGACCGTGGTGGAGGGGATGATCAGCGCCCTGTTCGACCGCGGCTACTACCAGAAGATCACCTACTCCGACCCGCGCGGCAAGGTGCTCATCGAGCGCACCCTCCCGGTCCGGGTCGAGGACGTGCCGCAGTGGTTCGTGGCGCTGGTGCCGGTGAAGACCCCGGAGGCGATCTCCGACGTGATGGCGGGATGGAACCAGGGGGGGAGCATCCTGGTCAAGAGCCATCCCGGCTACGCCTACGCGACGCTCTGGAGCGAGGTGATCAGCATGACCGTCTGGTTCGCGGCCTGCGCGGCGTTTCTGCTCCTGGCGGCGGGGATCGGGCTCAGGATCCTTTTGAAGCCGCTGGTCGCCGTGGAGCGCCAGGCGGACGCCCTGTGCCGCAAGGAGTACCAGCTGCAGGAGTCCCTGCCGCGCACCCGCGAGTTCAAGAGCGTGGTCGAGGCGATGAACCGGATGACGGTGAAGGTGAAGGAGATGTTCGAGGAACAGGCGGCCAGGGCCGAGGGGCTGCAGGAGCGGGCCTACCAGGACCCGGTCACGCAGCTTGGCAACCGGCGCTTCTTCGAGAGCCAGGTGAACGCGGACCTCGGGCGGCAGGACCAAAACGGCTGCGGGCTGCTGGTCCTCGTGAGGATCCACGGCCTCGAGGCCCTGAACCAGAAGAAGGGGCTGCAGGCGGGCGACGATCTGTTGAAACGGGTGGCGTCGCTTTTGAAGAGCTCCCTGAACGCCTACGCCGACACCGCGCTTTCCCGCCTCACCGGCGGCGACTTCGGCATTTTCCTCCCCAACGCGTCCGCCTCCGAGGGGGGGCTCATCGCCACCGACATCGCCGCGCAGTTCGGGCGGGTGGCCATGGAGAAGATCGCCCTCACCGACAACATCGGCCACTTAGGCATCGCCACCTACCAGGGGAGCACCACCCTCACGAGGCTTCTGGCCGAGGCGGACCTGGCGCTTTCCGCGGCGCTGCAGAAGGGGGCCAACAGTTGGGAGTTGCGGGCGGTCACCGGGGAGACGGAAACGCTGCCGCAGGGGCAGCAGCACTGGAAGGACGCCCTGGTGCGGGCGCTCGACGAGCGCCGCATCACCCTGGACGCGCAGGGGGTCATCGAGAACGGGCCGGGGCGCAAGGTGGTCCAGCTGGAGCTCTTCGCGCGCATCATGGAGCAGGACGGCAAGGCGCTGGACGCGGCCCTGTTCATGCCGGTCGCCGAGCGGCTCAAGCTGGTCTCGTCGATCGACCGCATGGTGATCGAGGAGGCCTTGAAGGTCGACTACCGCCGCCTCGGGGTGGAGCGGGTCGCCATCAACCTCTCCCCCACATCGCTGGAGGACGTCGCCTTCCGGAACTGGCTCTACGCCTTCCTGAAGGCGCTCCCGGCCGGCGCGCCCCACGTCAGCTTCGAATTCTCGGAGTTCGCCGCGGTGCAGCACCTGGTCAACATCAGGGAATTCGGCGCGGCGGTGCGCGAGTGCGGCCACGGCATCGGCCTGGACCACTACGGCCGCAGCTTCTCGAAGCTGGGGTACCTGCAGTCCCTGCACCCGGAGTACGTGAAGATCGACCGGGCCTACACCGGGGAGCTCTCCGGAGGGGAAAACGACAGCAGGTTCTACGTCGCCTCGCTCTGCAGCGTGGCGCACAGCATCGACATCAAGGTGGTTGCCGAGGGGGTGGAAAGCGAGGAGCAGGCGGCCATCCTCAAGGAGCTCAACCTGGACGGCATGCAGGGGTACTTCTTCGGCAGGCCCCAGCCGCTCTCCTCCTACCCCGCCCTCAGATGATGTCGTGCACCAGCAGGTCGTTGGCGGAGATTCGCTCGCGCAGGCTCTGGCGCGCCTTGATCCTCTGCTGGGCCTGTTCGGGGAGCTCGGTGAAGTTGATCACGTTCTTCTTGACCAGGAGGTCGACCAGGTCCTCGATGACGCGCACGGTGGCGGCATCGGAAAAGGCGAGCGACTCGCCCCAGGCGCCGGTCTCGTTCAGAAAGCCGAGCACCTCCTCGTCCATCAGGTGCTTCTGCTCGGTGGTGGTTCCGACGGGGGTCTTGTGCAGGGCGACGATCTTGCCGTCGCTTCCTCTTTCTACGTAGAGCATGCGGTATCCTCTCCAGGGCTACAGGCATTAATATATTTTATAATAAACATTGACACAGGGCGACAGGCGCAAGTATAACGCAAAACGTTAACCAATGTGAAAAGTATTATGCTAGACTATCTCCCATTCTTTGACCGCTTGCCCCGCATCAATGAGAGGATTGGACGTGCCAGAGACTGAAACCAGTAAGATTGAAACACAGTGGAACATCGGCGAAGACAGCGACCGCCATGACGATCCGCTTCTCGACTCGCTGCTCTTGGTGGCCAAGCTGCACGGGCTGCCGGCATCGCGCACCGGGCTGACCGCCGGGCTCCCCCTGGTGCAAAACCGCGTCACCGTGGAGCTTTTCCCCCGCTGCGCCGAGCGCGCCGGGCTCTCCTGCCGCCTGGTGAAGCGCCCGCTGGAGCAGATCTCCCAGCTGCAGCTCCCCGCCATCCTGCTCTTGCACAACCGGCAGGCGTGCGCGGTGGTGGAGCGGCTTGCGGAAAAGGACAGCTTCAAGATCCTCCTCCCCGAGGCGGGGACCGGCGAGAAGACGGTGACCCGCGCCGAGCTGGAAAAGCTCTACACCGGTTTCACCCTCTTCGTCCGCCCCAGGTACCGCCTCGGCAAGTCGACCAGCGTGACCCGCGAGGACGGGAAAGGGAACTGGTTCTGGTCCGCCATCACCTCCTCGTGGCGCATCTACCGCGACGTCCTGATCGCCTCCTTCCTGATCAACGTCTTCGCCCTGGTGAGCACCTTCTACATCCTGAACGTCTACGACCGGGTCATCCCCAACAGCGCCTACGAAACCCTGTGGGTCCTCTCCATCGGCGTCACCGTGGTCTACCTCTTCTCGGTCCTGATGCAGGGGTTGCGCGGCTACTTCGTGGACGAGGCGGGCAAGAAGGCCAACCTGCAGCTCTCTTCGCTGTTGTTGCAGCGGGTCCTGAACCTCCGCCTGGAGGCGCGCCCGCAGTCGATCGGCTCCTTCTCCAACAACCTGAGGGAGTTCGAGAGCATCCTCGATTTCATCACCTCCTTCTCCATCACCGCCGTCATCGACCTCCCCTTCGTGATCCTGGGGCTCATCGTGATCTGGTACATCGGTGGCGGGGCGATCCTCACCATCTTCCTCGTCAGCATCGCGCTCATGCTCATCTACTCCGCCTGCATCCAGGGTCCGCTGCGCCGGGCCGTGGAGAAGACCTTCGCCGCCTCGAGCCAGAAGAACGCCATCCTGGTCGAGGGGCTCGCCGGTCTGGAGACGGTGAAGATGCTGGGGGCGGAAAGCCACGTGCAGAGAAGCTGGGAGGACGCGGTCAGCTACATCGCCACCTGGAGCGCGCGCTCCCGCTTCCTCTCCTCGTCGGTGAACAACTTCTCCTACCTGGTGCAGAACCTGGCCGTGGTCGCCCTGGTGATCGCCGGGGTCTACGCCATCGCCATGCGCGAGCTGACCCAGGGGGGACTGGTGGCGCTGGTGATCCTGTCCCGGCAGGTGGTGGCGCCGGTGGCCCAGGTGGCCAACCTCGCCACCCGCTACCACCGGGCCAAGGAGGCGTACCGCGCCCTGGACGACATCATGAAGCTCCCGGTGGAGCGCCCGGCGGGCAAGACCTTCCTGCACCGCCCCCGCTTCAAGGGGGGGATGGGGGTGAAGGCGCTCACCTTCGCCTACCCGGGGCAGACCGTCAACGCGCTGAACAACATCACCCTGCAGATCGCCCCCGGCGAGAAGGTCGGCGTCATCGGCCCCATCGGCTCCGGCAAGACCACCCTCGGCAAGGTCCTCCTCGGACTCTTCGAGCCCGCCAGCGGCATGGTCACCATGGACGACACCGACCTGAGGCAGATCGACCCCGCCGAACTGCGGCACTACGTGGGGTACGTGCCCCAGGACATCTCGCTCTTCAAGGGGACGGTGCGCGAGAACCTGACCCTGGGCGCGGCCGACATCGACGACCACGCCATCATGCGCGCGGCGGAACTGGCCGGCGTCGGCGAGTTCGTCAAGAAGCACCCGATGGGCTTCGACATGGAGGTGGGTGAGTTCGGCCGCGGCCTCTCCGGAGGGCAGCGCCAGTGCGTCGCCATCGCGCGGGCGCTCCTTTTGGACCCGCCGGTGCTGGTCTTCGACGAGCCGACCAGCAACATGGACAGCCGCGCCGAGGTGCGGCTCAAGAACCACCTGGCCGAGGGGGCCCGCGAGAAGACCATGGTCCTGATCACGCACCGCGCCTCGCTCCTGGAACTGGTGGACCGCATCATCGTCATCGACAACGGCACCGTGGTCGCCGACGGCCCCAAGGCGACCGTCCTGGAAGCGCTGCAGCGCGGCCACCTGAACATCTAGCGGAGAATACGACGTGGAGATAAAAGCAGCCAAGAACAAGGGTAACGGGGTGTTCCGCAGGATGCCCGAAGACGACGTCGACTACGTCACCGACATCAGGACCTCGATCCTGGTGCAGTCCCCGCGCGGCGGCCGGGCCATCCTCTGGGCCACGCTGGCGCTCTTCGTCATCTTCATCGGGTGGGCGGCGGTGTCCGAGGTGGAGCAGACCACCAGGGGCGAGGGGAAGGTGATCCCGGCGAGCCAGGTGCAGGTGATCCAGAACCTCGAAGGGGGGATCCTCTCCGAGCTGCACGTGAAGGTCGGGGACACGGTCAAGAAGGGGCAGCTCCTCGTGAAGATCGACGAGACCCGCTTCGTCTCATCGCTGGAGCAGAGCCAGGCGAAGTCCGGCGCCGACAAGGCCAAGGCCGCCCGCCTGCGCGCCGAGGCCGCCGGGAGCACCAGCTTCTCGCCCCCAAGCGACGTCCCCGCCACCATCGCCGCCAGCGAGCGCGCCCTCTTCGAATCGCGCCGCTCCGAACTGAAGCACTCCCTCGAGGTGAAGCAGTCCCAGATCGACCAGCGCCAGAGCGAGTTGAGGGAGCTGAACACCCGGCTGCGCGAGCTGAACCAGACCTACTCCCTGTACCAGAAGGAGATCAACATCACCAGGCCCCTGGTCGCCAAGGGGGCGGTCTCCGACATGGAGCTTTTGCAGCTCGAGCGCAAGGCGAGCGAGATGAAGGGGGAGATCGAGACCATCAAGCAATCCATCCCGCGCACCCAGGCGAAGATCGAGGAGAGCTACGCCGCCATGAAGGAGCTGCGCCTTAACTTCTCCAACAAGGCCAAGGCCGAGTACAACGACACCGTCGCCAAGGTCGGCGAGGAAACGGCGTCGTCGCTCGCGCTCAAGGACCGGCTGGACCGCACCCTGGTGCGCTCCCCGGTGAACGGCACCGTGAACCGGATCCTCGTCAACACCATCGGCGGCGTCATCCAGCCCGGCATGAACATCGTGGAGATCGTCCCCACCGAGGGGACCCTCCTCATCGAGGCGAAGATCAAGCCCGCCGACATCGCCTTTTTGAAGCCGAACCAGAAGGCGATGGTGAAGTTCTCCGCCTACGACTACACCATCTACGGCGGCCTGGAGGCGCGTCTGGAGCAGATCGGCGCCGACAGCCTCGCCGACGAAAAGACGAAGGACACCTACTATCTGGTCACCCTCAGGACCGACCGCAACTACCTGGGGACCAAGGACAAGCCGCTCCCCATCATCCCGGGCATGGTCGCGACCGTGGACATCCTGGCCGGCAAGCGGACCATCCTCTCCTACCTGCTGAAACCGATCCTCAAGGCGAAGTACTCGGCGTTACGCGAAAGGTGATTACATGCTGATCCTGCTGGCAAGTGCGAACGGATCCCTGTCCAACCGGTGGCAGGGGCTGGTCGCGGAAGGAAACCAGGTCCAGGAATGCCGCACCCTCGGCGAGCTGAAGCGAGTGGCCTCCCTCGGGGAGGTCGAGCTGGTGCTTCTGCATCGCGAGCTGGTGGACGTGGCTGCCTGCGCGGAGTTGCGCGCCGCGGCCCCCAGGGCCCGGCTTTTCCTCCTCTCGGACCGTCCCGACCCCGAGGAGGGACTCGCCTTCCTGAAAGTGGGGATCGTGGGGTACGCCAACAGCTACATCGCCCGGGACAACCTCCTCGAAGCGCTGCGCGTGATAACCGGCGGGGGGGTGTGGCTGGGACAGCAGGTGATCCAGCAGTTGATCCTGGAAGCCGCGCAGAGCGGCGCGGCGGCGGGAAGAGAAAGGAATACGGACAAGCTCCTGGCGCCCCTCACCCCGACCGAGCGCAAGGTCGCCGAGATGGTGGCGGCGGGAAGGACCAACCTGGAGATCGCCGCCGACATGGGCATCGTGGAGCGCACCGTGAAGGCCCACCTCACCTCCATCTACGGCAAGCTCCCCGCCGGCAACCGCTTGAGCCTGGCACTCCTGGTAAACCAGGGGTAGCCGCACCGGCGCGGGGGGGCGGCACCTGCGGAGCCAGTCCCCCATGTGCGAAGTCGCGCCGGCGTTAACGGCTCTGGAAACCGCCGGCCAGGTCCATGACGCAGATGGTGCGGTAGAGGGGATGCGGGCCGCAGGCGGCGCCCATGGTCGCGAAGGAGCGGTCGAAGATATTCTTCCGGTGCCCCCGGTCGGCGACCCCGTCGTCGATGATCAGTCCCATCACCACCTGCCTGGCCGTGTCCGGTCCGTAGCTGATGTTCTCACCCAGCGACGAGCGCCAGGAGCCGTACTTCTCGATCCTCTTCTTCATGTCGCCGCGCTCGCCGTGACCGGTCTCCCCCGAGGCGGTCTGTTCCCGCACCAGGTCGGCCGCCGCCTGCGCCAGTCCCGGCGACCAGGAGAGCGCCGGCAGCGGGCGCTGGCGCGAGAGAAACCGCGCCGCCTCGTCCAGCCCCCCCTTCCCTTCCGACGTCATCACCACGTTGAGCGATCCCGGCAGCCGGTACCCCTTGCCGATGAAGTTCTTCTTGAAGTCGCGGATGTAGTCCGCGTAGCGCTGAGGGCTCTGGCGTGCCGCGTTGGTCTCGGCGAGGATCTGCTGACCGAGGTCCGCAGGTTCGGCGAGTGCAGCGCCGGAGGTGGCCGCGAGCAGCAGGCAGCATAGCGCCAACGATTTCTTGGTCATTTTTTCCCCTCCAAAAGAGCCAGCCTCGTCTCGAACACCCTGAGCGCGTCGGCCAGCGTCGCCTCGATGTCGTCCCCGTAGACGGTGAAGTAGAGGTAGTTTCCCGAGTAATGGTGCCAGTTGAGGTCCTCGACCAGGAGTGGTTCCAGGTAGCGTTCCATCTTCTCGTAGGGGTAAAAGGGGTCGCCGTTGGGCCAGGTGCGCCGCAGTTTCTGCGCCTGGTTTTCCGTGAGCGGTATGCGGTAGCGAACCGAAACGACCTGAGCCTGCATCAAAATCCCCTCCCCTGTGCATCATGTCAGTCCTGCCCCAAAACCTGTAGGGGCGAATAATCATTCGCCCCCCCGAACAGACCATAGGATAAGCCAGCGAGCCACCGATGACAAGGCCCACATCGCCCTCACCCCGCCCCTGCCCGAAGGGGAGAGGGCGTAGGGACCAACGAAACCGCCCCCCAAGGCAAGCCAAGGGGGGCGGTTCTAAAATCCGGTACAGCTGCGCGAACTAGATGGACTTCCTCCACGCCAGTCTCCCCTCCAGCCAACGCGAGAAACTGGTGAAGGCGAAGCAGAGCACGAAGTAGACCGCCGCGATGAAGATGAAGATCTCGGTCGGGAAGGCCATGGTCCGGTTGTTGATCTGGGTGCCGACGTGGGTCAGCTCGGAAACCCCGACGATGAAGGCGAGCGAGGTGTCCTTGATCAGCGACACGAACTGGTTCACGAAGGACGGGATCATGTTCCTCAAGCCCTGCGGCAGCACGATGTAGAGCATGGCCTGCCACGGCTTCAACCCGGTGGAGATGGCCGCCTCGGTCTGCCCCTTGGGAATCCCCTGGATGCCGGCGCGCACGATCTGCGACATGTAGGCCGAGGTGAAGATGGAGAGCCCCATGATCACCGTGGTCGCTTCCGGCACCGTCTTGCCCACCAGGGCCGGCAGCAGGAAGTACATCCAGAAGATCACCATCAAGAGCGGGATGCCGCGCACCGCGTTGATGAACAGGTTCACCGGGTGGCGCACCACCGCGAAGCGCGACAGGCTCAAAAGCCCCAGGATCAGCCCCCCGAAGAAGGAGAGGACGCAGGAGACCACCGCGAGGTACATGGTGAGCCCAAGCCCCCCCAGCGGCCCGTTCGGGTAGCGCCCGATCATGAAGTAGGTGAAGTTATCTATGATTACCTGAAAGTTGAGTGCTTCTTCCATTTTGTTCTCCGTTTCCCGCAGGAAAATCCGCCGATCTCGTTGCCACCCTGTCGCCGTTTTTAGGCCCGGTTCGGGTTGAGCACCTTCTTGTTGTACAGGTCCATGAGCGCCGTGATGACCACGGAGAGCCCGAGGTAGACCACGGTGGCGGCGGTGAACGCCTCGAACCCCTTGAAGGTGTAGCTCTCGACCTGGCGGGCCTGGTAGGTGAGCTCCATGACCCCGATGCTCATGGCCAGCGAGGAGTTCTTGGCCAGATTCAGGAACTGGTTCACCAGGGGCGGGATCGTGATGCGCACCGCCTGCGGCAGGATGATGTACTGCATGGAACGGAGATAGGAGAAGCCGGCGCTCCTGGCCGCCTCCATCTGCTCCTTGGGAATGGAAAGGATGCCCGACCTGATGTCCTCGGCGATGAAGGCCGAGGTATAGATGGTGAGGGCGATGGCGGCCGCGGCGAATTCGAAGTTCGTGCTGTTCAACCATTCGTTGACTGCCGCCGGGAGCACCTTGTACGAGCCGAAGTACCAGAAGAAGATCTGGACCAGTAGCGGCGTGTTCCGGAAAAACTCCAGGTAGGCGGTGGCGATCCAGCGCACGGGGCGGTAGTGGCTCATCTTGAGGACGGCGATCAGGAGTCCCAGGATGAAGGCGCAGACGATGCCGACGGCGGAGAGTTCCAGGGTTACCTTGAGCCCGGAAACCAGCCATTCGAAATACTTGCCGGAGGTGACGATGGACCAGTCAAATGTGTACTTTAGCACGTGAAACCCCTTAGAGGCAGGTTGAGGTTGAGGTTAAGGTTGAGACAAGGCTAACAACAAAATCCCTTCTCTCAACCTAAAGCTCAACAACAATCTGGTTTACTGTTTAAACGACAGGTCAAGGTCAAGGTTGAGAGGAGAGTGGTTTTACTCGACCTCAACCTCAACCTTAACCTGCTTTTCTTACTTGTCAGCTACGATCTTGAACGTGCGCTTGAGCTGGAAGTCGGTCCCTTTACCGAACCACTTCTCGAAGATCTTCTTGGCTTCGCCGCTCTTCTCCATATCGAGGATGGTCTTGTTCACGAAGGCGATGAACTTGGCGTCGTCCTTCCTCATGCCGAGGCCGTACGGCTCGTTGGAGATCTGGACGTTGGGGATCTCGAACTTCGCCTTGTTGGGAGCCTTGGCGAGGATGCCGGCCAGGATCGCCTCGTCGGTGGTCACCGCCTGCACCTTACCCTGCTGCAGGGCCAGGAACGCCTGCGGGTAGTCGTCGAAGGAAAGCACGGTGGCGGTCGGCAGGGCTGCTTTCACGTTCTGCTCGGAGGTGGAACCCTTGGCGGTGCCGATCTTCTTCCCTGCCAGGTCCTTCAGGCTCTTCACCTTGCCCTTGACGGTGATGAATTTCTGGCCGGTGGCGAAGTAGGTGTGGCTGAAGCCGATCTGCTTCGCGCGCTCCGGGTTCTTGGTCATGGTGGCGGCGATGATGTCGATGTTGCCCTCGGTGAGCTGCGGCATGCGGGAAGCGGAGGTGACCGGCTTCAGTTCGACCTTGACGCCCAGCTTCTTGGCGATGGCTTTCACGAAGTCGACGTCGTAGCCCACGATCTCGCGGCTCTTCTCGTCAACGTAACCAAAAGGAGGGAGGGAGTCCTTGACACCGGCAACCAGGACGCCTTTCTTCTTGACTTCAGCAAGGGTGTCGGCGGGAGCCGCGGCCATCGCCTTACCGAAAGAACCCAACAGGGCCAAACCCATAACAACAGCAGCCAATCTTTTCACAGTACTCTCCTTTTGATTTCAGTATTAACAGGCACCCGCCAGCCGCTACGGAGGATCCGGCGGCGTTGGTCGGGTGGACAAGTTCTCTAGTGCATCGGCGACAGCAGCTGCTTCAGGAACTGCTTGGCGCGGTCGTGCTGCGGGTTGCGGAAGAACTCTTCCGGCTGGGCCTCCTCGAGGATCACGCCGTGGTCCATGAAGACGACGCGGTCGGATACCTCGCGGGCAAAGCCCATCTCGTGGGTGACGCAGACCATGGTCATGCCGGTGCTGGCGAGATCCTGCATGACCGCGAGCACCTCGCCGATCATCTCCGGGTCGAGCGCCGAGGTCGGCTCGTCGAAGAGCATGATGCGCGGCTTCATGGCCAGGGCGCGGGCGATGGCGACGCGCTGCTGCTGGCCGCCGGAGAGCTGGGTCGGGTAGGCGTCACGCTTGACCGCGAGGCCGACGCGCTCCAGCAGCTCCATGGCCTGCTCCTGCGCTTCCTTCTTGGAGGTCTTGCGGATCTTGATCGGGGCCAGGGTGATGTTGTCGATCACCGAGAGGTGCGGGTACAGGTTGAACTGCTGGAACACGAAGCCCACCTCGGCGCGCAGCTTGTTGAGGTCGGTCTTCTTGCTCCTGAGGTCCATGCCGTCGACGATCAGGCTCCCCTCCTCGATCGGTTCCAGCTGGTTGATGGTGCGGATCAGGGTGGACTTGCCCGACCCCGAGGGACCGCAGACCACGACCACTTCCCCCTGTTTGACGTGGAGATCGATGCCGTTAAGGACGTGAAGCTTTTTGAACCACTTGTGGACCCCTTCAAACTTGATCATCTGCTGCTCCTTTTCTATTTGTTGCCAATCGAGTCACTCGAAGCTGCTGCACAGGATATGGGCAGTTTCCCTGCCGGCCGTTCCCGCCAACCGTCGTTTCGGGAACGGGAACGCGAGTAAGCGTGCAGTATGGCTTCATATACAGCAAAGCCGGTGCCAAAGACGGCGTAAACAGCTAACAACACGGATTGTTATCCGAATACGCCATTTCGGGAGCCAACATTAGAAGCAATGGGGTATAACCACTCGTGGAAAGCTGTTTGAGAGAAGGAAGGAAATGACGGAGAAAGGGGATTTTAGGGCGGGTATAACAATCATTATAGGCTTAACGAAAGTTATACCCCATCGCGCGGCATGGCCGGACCGGCAAGGGGTAAGCGGCTTGGCGACGGTCGCGGATACTGTTCAAAAAAGCGGCAAAACGACCTTCGGGAGAGGGGCCGGGGGTGAGGGCGGCGCCTCGAAACCGGGCACCCTATCGATTGCTCTAGGCGGGACTGTAGGGGCGAATAATCATTCGCCCGTCCATCCTCACCTATTCCCCCTTGCCGTCCCGCTGCAGTTTGAGCCTCTTGCTGAGCGCGGGCTGCGAGATCCCCAGCATGCGCGAGGCCATGCTCTGGTTGTTGTCGGAGCGCCGCATCGCCTCGGTCACCAGTTGGTCCACCGCCGCGCTCAGGGTCGGGATATCGGGGCAGGAGTAAAAGACGTTCTGCTCCCCGACGGCGGCCTGTTCCGCGGGGACCTCCCCCTGCACCTCCATGGCCTGCCGAAAGCTGTTCATGGAGAGCATGCGCGAGGAGTGCACGCTCATGGCGTCGTACACCATCGACCTCAGCTCGCGCAGGTTGCCCGGGAAACTGTAGTTGGCCAAGAGCGTCAAAAGTTCCTTCGGGTAGCTCGGCACCTTCTTGCCGAAGACCTCGGCGCTCTCCTTGAGAAAGTGGTCCAAAAGCAACGGGATATCGTCCTTTCGCTCGCGCAGGGGAGGGATGTGGACGTGATGCGCCCTCAGGCGGAAGTAGAGGTCTTTCCGGAAGCCGCCGGCGTCCTTCTTCTTGGAGAGGTCGTGGTGCGTCGCCACCACGATGCGCGCCCGCAGCTGCTTGGGCTGGTCGCTCCCCAGCGGGTAATACTCCCCCTCCTGCAGAAGGCGCAACAGTTTCACCTGGCAGGCGAGCGAGAGGTCGCCGATCTCGTCGAGAAAGAGCGTCCCCTCGGCGGCCTGCTCCACCATGCCGCTGCGGCTCTCGTCGGCGCCGGTGAAGGCCCCCTTCTTGTGCCCGAAGAGGGTGTCGGTGAAGACGTTGTCCTCGAGTCCGGCCACGTTGACCGGGACCAGCGGGCCGTCGCCTCGGCTCAGGGTGTGGATGGCGCGGGCGATCAGTTCCTTGCCCACGCCGCTCTCCCCGGTGACCAGGATGGGCTGGGTGCTCTTGGCGACCGCCTCGATGTACTGGAAGATGGAGCGCATCGCCTTGTTGTTGGTGACGATGGGGGCGAAGGCCTCCGGGCACTCCAGGCGGTCGTTGAGGAAACGGCGCCGCATCTCCTTGTTTTCCAGTTGCAGCTCCTGCATCCGGATGGCGCGCCGCACCGATTCGAGGATGCGGTCCTCCTCGTCGGTCTTCACCAGATAGTCGAAGGCGCCCAGGCGCATGCAGGAGACCGCCGTCTCGATCTGGTTCAGGCCGGACAGGACCACCACGGTCACCTCGGGATGTTCCTCGGCGATGCGCGCCAGCAGTTCCTGTCCCGAGAGGTAGGGCATGGTCAGGTCGAGCAGCACCAGGCCGATGTTGCCCCGGTCCAGCGCCCCCATCACCAGGCGGCTGTCGGTGAGCACGGTGATGTTGCTGATGGCGCCGGGTCCCTCCAGCGTCATGCGCAGGCTGCGCAGCCAGGGCGCCTCGTCGTCCACCAAGAGCACGCCGAAAGCCGGATATAGTGCTTCGCTCATCTGCAACTCCTCTTAATCGTTTCCGGGGACAGGCTCCTCTGGTGCCTGTCCCCCTCAATCAAAGGCGGGCGAATGATTATTCGCCCCTACGGAACCAGTCGGTCGGTGTGACCGCGGTCCACGCCCCTCCCCCCGGAGGGGGGAGGCTGGGAGGGGGGATCGGCAGCCACCCTTAGCCAGGTGCGTTTTCCCGCAGCGCCGGCAACTCCATCGTCACCGTGGTGCCAAACCCCGGTTCCGAATCGAAATTCAGAGTGCCGCCGTGCTGCTTCACGATCCCCGCCGAGATGGAGAGCCCCAGGCCGCACCCCCCTTCCTCGCGCTTGGTGGTAAAGAAGGGATCGGTGAGCCGCGCCAGGTGCTCGGGCTCCACCCCCCTCCCCTCGTCGCGCACGGTGAGGAGCACCAGGTCGCGGAAGCGGTCGTGCCGGGTGGAGATCTGGATGCTCTTGCCGCTCCCCTCCAGCGACTGGGCCGCGTTCAGAAGGAGGTTCACGATCACCTGCTCGATGCGCTGGCTGTTCCCCTTCACCCGCGGCAGGGTGTCGGCCAGGTGCGCCACGACCTGGTGCGAATTCTTGGTGACGGTATTCTCGACCAGGCGCAGCGCGGCCTGGGTGCAGAGGTTCAGGTCCAAGAGTTCGGTCAGGTCGGCGCTGTCGCGGCGGGCGAAATCCTTCAGCTCGGCGACGATGCGCTTGATCCGCTTGGCCGCGTCCTGGGTCTCGGACAGCATGTGCGGCAACTCCTCGCGCAGCCGGTCGTAGCTGTGCCGCCCCAACTTGAAGTCGCCGTGGGTTTCGCGGTACTCGTCGAGGATCGGCTGCGAGCCGCGCAGCACCTCCTCGAAACGGGGAAGGTTCAAAAGGATCAGACCGTTGGGGTTGTTGATCTCGTGGGCGACGCCGGCGACCAGGGTCCCCAGCGAGGCGAGCTTGTCGGCCTGTACCAGTTGGTCCTGGTGCATGCGGAGCTTCTCCAGCGCGGCCTGCTTCTCGGCCACCTCGCGGGCCAGTTCCTCGGTGCGCTGCGCCACCCGCTTCTGCAGGGTCCGCGACCAGACCACGGTCCCCCCAAGGATCAGCAACAGCGGCAGGGAAACCAGGGTCACGTAGCGCACCACCCGGCCCCAGGAAACCGGCTGCTGCTCCATCACCCCGAGCCACTTGTTGTGGATCTCCTGGAACTGCCCGGAACGCTTCAGGATGGCGAGTCCCTCGTTGAAGCGGGCCAGCACCTCGGCGTTTCCCTTCTTGACGGCGTAGCCGTAGGCCTGGGTCATGATCGGCTCGGCCACCGGGACGATCCGCTTCAGCCCCATCTCCTTTTCCAGGTACATCCCGGTGAGCCGGGACACGAGGGCGCAGTCCCCCCTCCCCTGGTTCAGGAGCCTGAGCGCCTCGGCCAGCGTGTCGGTCAAGATGAGCCGCGCCTTGGGGTCGAAGCCTTTCATGAAGTCATGCATGATGCTGTTCTTCATCACGATGACTTCTTTGCCGCGCACGTCCTCGATGGACTTGATGCGCCGGTCGTCCCTGCGGATCCAGATGGACTGGAACAAGAGCGCGTGCGGCGTGGAGAAATCGACCTCGCTGGTACGCTCCTGCGAGAACGCCATCCCCTGCAGGATGTCGACGTCCCCCTGCTCCAGCGCCCGGCGCATGCCGTCCCACGGTCCAAGGGAGATCTCCACCTTGAAGCCCATCACCTCGGCGATGGCGCGGGTCAGTTCCACGTTGAAGCCGGCGGGTTTGCCGTCGTGGTCGACGAATTCGTAGGGAGGATAGTTGAAGTCCCCCCCGACCACGACCACGGCTTTGCCGATGCCGCCGCGCCCAAGGGTGTCGGCGCCCGCCGCCGAGGCGAACAGCGCCAGCAGCAGTCCCAGGAGGAGCGTGACGGCCCAGGGAAGGCACGGGCGCTTACGGCCGGCGGCGCGCGACCTCTGAATGTACTGTACGAAGCCGAAAACGGGCAAGGGCAAGACACCTTAGCAGGGGATGAGCGGGATGAGGACGATGGGAAATTAATGGCATAGACCGGCGGGTTATGTCAACCGCGATCAGACGCCACGGGTGGACCGCAACCTTGGCAGGGGGCGAAGATAATTGCATGCCCCCACTTGCTTTTTGGCGGGGGCCGGTATTATTTTTATCGTGACAACTGACGTATCCCCTCTCTGGCAGGATCTACTATAGGTGATGACATGCGGCTATCTCTCTATCTCGAACATGGCGAACAGTTCTCCCGGGCCGCGCTGAAACTTCCGGTGCAGACCCCCATCGATATCGAGTCCACTCTGCTCAACTGCTACATCGAAGTGCTGCCGGTGGCGGCGTCCCACTACATGGGGCCGGAGCACCTGCCCGGCATCGAATTCCCGCACCCGGACATCCGCGTGGTCTTTCAACTCAAAGAGCACCCGCAGGTGGCGGCGGTCTACTCCATCGACGTCTTCGTGACCGACGCCATGCTGAGCCTGGTCAGCCACGCCCAGGGGCACACCCATGTGGATATCAACCGCCGGGCGGCGCACATCGAGCGGCTGATCGCCAACAAGCAAAACGGCCTCCTGGAACTGATCGGGTGCAACCAAAACACCCTGGTCGACCGGCTCACCCAGGCCTTCCTCGGCCTGCGCAGCGCCTATCTGAACGCACTCAACGAGGAAGGGTGCCTCCCGATACCGAAGCACTACTAGCGCTTAGCCGGGGCGACTGAAGCGCTCGAGGCAGGGCCGGCACAGGCCTTGTTACCTTGGCTCATGCTCCGCCCCGCACCTCTCCCTTTTCTTCCTTGCGCACGGTGAGCCGCAGCCCGGTCACCGCGACCACCCGCACCTTTTCCCCTTGGCGCACCGGCTCCTCGCTGGTCGCGTTCCAGTATTCGCCGCGCAACATCACCTTCCCCTCCGGCGCGAGGTCGCAATCCGCTACGCCTATTGCCCCTATCATCCCCTCGACGCCGGTGATCGGCCGCTCCCGATGCGCCTGGATCACCTTGACGACCACCACGGTAAAGAAGAGCACCGTCACCCCGACCGTCCCCGCCAGCACCTGCCAGGACAGGCGCAGGTACGGCTCGGGCGACGGGAAGAGCATCAGCGACCCGAGCACCATGGCCACCACGCCCCCGACCGCAAGCATGCCGTAGGAGACCACCTTGATTTCGGCGATGAACAGGATGATCCCCAAAAGGATCAGCGCGATCCCCGCGTAGTTGACCGGCAGGGTCTGCAGCGCGAAAAAGGAGAGGAGCAGCGAGATGCCGCCGATCACGCCCGGCAGGATCACCCCCGGGTTGGAGAGTTCGAAGAAGAGCCCGGCGATGCCGAGGAGCATCAACATGTAGGCGACATCCGGGTTGCTGACGGCGTTAAGGATACTGTCGCGGGTCCCCATCTCGTGGCTCACCACGCGCGCGCCGGCCAGGTGCAGCACCACCTCTTTCCCGCCGCGCTGCACCCGCCGCCCTTCCAGGCTCGCCAGCAGCTCCTGCCGGGACGGCGCCACCAGGTCGATCACCCGCTGGTTCAGGGCGTCCTCGGCGGTGAGCGAGATGCTCTGGCGCACCATCTTGCGGGCCAGTTCCACGTTGCGGCCGCGCCTGGCGGCGATCCCCGCGACGTACGCCTCGGCATCGTTGACCAGCTTGGCCTCCATGACCGGCTCGGGCTTGCCGCCCAGCCCGACCGGGTGGGCCGCGCCGATGTTGGTGCCGGGGGCCATGGCCAGGATATCGGCGGAGAGGCCGATCACCGCCCCGGCGGAGGCCGCCCGCGCCCCGGCCGGGGCGACGTAGACGGCGACCGGCACCGGCGCCGCGAAGATGGCCTGGACCGCCTCACGCATGGCGGTATCCAGCCCGCCGGGCGTGTCCAGTTCCACCAGCACCAGCCGGTCGCCCCGTTTTCCCGCCGCGGCCAGGTTCTCCTGCAAAAAGGACGCGGTAATCGGGTTGATGGGGCCGCGCAGGGATAGAAGTCCCACCTGCGGCTCCTGCGCCGCAAGGCACAGAGGCAGCACCACCAGTATTAGCAACACCAGGAACAGCCGTTTCATTTCGGCACCTCCTGTAACAAGAAAAAGACTGCAAGACAACAGACCCAAATCGTTAACGCAAAGTCGCAAAGCCGCAAAGCAAACTGCTGATGTACCAACTCCTATATTGTTCTTGTTTCTTCTTTAGGCTTTTCGTTAAAGCCTTGTCGCTCCTTGCGTCTCAGCGCCTTGGCGGCTTTGCGGCTTTGCGGCTTTGCGGCTTTGCGGCTTTGCGTTAAAGCATTTGTCTGGAGCTTTTTTTGTTAACACGGCACCGCGTTATTTTCCATTAAAAGGACGGCCTGTGCAAGCAGTGCCTGCCGGAGTGGCAGGTAGTCGTAAAAGTTACAGCGAGTTACGCTTTTTGTCGGCTGTCGCAAAAAAATAGTTTGACATTTAATCGTTATGGATTTAACTTTAAATCATCGAAACGATATTGCACCTCAACGGAGAGGAAGATCATGAAACAGGACGCCACGTCAAAACTCGCGTTGAACACCTACACCAAACTGATGCGCGGTGCCGAATCGGTCACCGTACGGGTGGGACGCAAGATGTCGGACGCGGGACTCACCATCAGCCAGTTCGGCGTGCTGGAGGCCCTCTTGCACAAGGGCCCCATGTGCCAGCGCGACGTGGCGTCCAAGATATTGAAAAGTACCGGCAACATCACCCTGGTCATCGACAACCTGGAAAAGCAGGGGCTGGTCCAGCGCGAGCGCTCCCTTGAGGACCGCCGCTACTGCACCGTGCTCCTCACGGAGAAGGGACGCGGCCTCATCGAAGCCACCTTCGCCGAGGTGGAAGCGGCCATCGTCGCGGAGATGGGGGTGCTGACCGATGCGGAACAGGAAACCCTGGGCAAACTTTGCAAGAAACTCGGCTTACGGGAGGGATAGCGGACCAAGAGATATCAGCAGCTTTTTTTTGACTCGATAGTTTAACATCAAAAGACATCAACTTAAAAGATAACAACCAAAACCAAATCCGTACCACGGATCAGAAAAGGAGAACCACCATGAAAACAATGATCGCAACCATAGCCGCAGTGGCAGCCCTGGCCCTTCCCGCACTCGCCTCCGCATCCACCTGGAACATCGACCCCGACCATTCCAACGTCGGCTTCAAGGTCCGCCACCTCATGGTTTCCAACGTGAAAGGGAGCTTCGAGAAGCACAAGGGGACCGTCGAGATCAACGACAAGGACATCACCAAGTCCAAGGTCAACGTCACCATCGACACCGCCTCGGTCAACACCAACGTGGCCAAGCGTGACGAGCACCTGAGGAGCGCCGACTTCTTCGACGTCGCCAAGTACCCGACCATGACCTTCGCCTCCAAGAAGGTGGCCAAGGCCGGCAAGGGCAAACTCAAAGTGACCGGCGACCTCACCCTGCACGGCGTCACCAAGGAAGTGGTACTCAACGTGGAAGGCCCCGCCAAGGAGAGCAAGGACCCGTGGGGCAACCTGAGAAGCGGCGTTACCGCCAGCACCAAGATCAACCGCAAGGACTTCGGCCTGGTCTATAACGCCGCGCTGGAAACCGGCGGCGTCGCGGTGGGCGAGGACGTCGACATCAACCTCGAGATCGAGATGATAAAAGCGAAATAATCACCCCCGTCACCGCAAAGGCCGCGCCAGATCCATCCCCGGACAGGCGCGGCCTTTGCACAGTTTTTCATTGTCTCAAGCCACTGTTCGAACCCGTTTCAACTGAGATTCCCCCGCCTTTACTGTCACTGTATCCCGCCCGTTAGATCATTATTGACTGTTAAGAGACCTCATATATACTCCTTCATAAAACAAATTCTGGAGCTGCACGCCATTCATTGAGTATTTTCGAGAGGCAATGAGTGCGCGGATACGCCGCGAACAGGGAGGCGACACGGCGATGTCATCACGTGGTGCACAATGTGATTGTGAAGAATTGTACCGGCAGTTGCTGGACGCGATGATGAACGCCGACCGCGCCCGCGCCGCCGAGATCATCGACAGCGCGCTTTCAGGAGGCATCCCCCCGGCCAGGGTCATCACGGACATCCTGGACCCCGCCATCGTCCGGCTCGGCGCGATGTGGGAGGGGGAATCGATATCGCTCGCCCAGAACTTCATCGCCTCGAAGATCGCCGAGGACGCCCTTTTGCGCTGCCTTCCCGAGCGGAAGGAGCCGCATGGCCCGAAGGGGGTAGCCGTGATCGGCAACATAGAGGACGACTTTCACAGCCTGGGACGACGGACGGTCGGGCTCTTTCTCGGCACCGCCGGGTGGCAGGTGGTGGACCTTGGCAACGACGTGCCGGCCGAACAGTTCCTGGAAAAGGCGCTGGAGGTCAAGGCCAGCGTCATCGGGGTCTCGGCGATGATGCAGACCACGGCCTTGAACATCAAGAAGCTGCGCGACCTGATCGACAGGGAGGGGCAAAAGGACCGGATCAAGCTCGCCGTCGGCGGTGCCGTGTTCAACTGGCGCCCGGAACTGGTCGCCGAGGTCGGGGGCGACGGCACGACCCGAAACGCGGTCGGGGCGGACCACCTTTTCACCCGCCTGCAGAAACTCGCCCTCGCGTCCGGGCACGTGTCATGAACTCCTACCAGCGCGTCATGAACACCCTGGGGGGACTCCCGGTGGACCGTTTGCCGGTTTTCGCGGTGCTGGGCGCCCACGGAGCCGGGATCACCGGCTGCGACCAGCGCACCCTGTACAGCGACCCGGCCGCGTACCTTGCCGGCCAAAAGGCCGTACGGCAAAGCTACGGCTTCGACCTCGTGCTCGCCCCCTTCGACTTCAGCGCCATATCCGAGGCCTTCGGCGGTGAGACCGCCTGGGGGGGGCTGCAGACCCCGAACGTGAAGCGGTACCCGGCGAGGAGCATCGCCCAGGCGCTCTCCCTCCCGGTGCCATCCCCCTCGACCGCGCGCCTGTCGGTCGCCCTCGACGCGACCAGGGAGCTCGCCCGGTGCTACAAGGAGGAGGTCCCGGTGATAGCCGTCCTTCCCGGCCCGGGGATCCTCCCCGCGCTGCTGACCGGGCTGGAATGCTGGATGGAGGGGGTCCTCTTCGAACCCGACCAGGCGGCCAGGCTCCTGGACCACAGCGCCGGGTTCCTGGTCGCTTTCGCCAACGCCCTTTTGCAGGCGGGGGCCGACTGCCTCGTCTTCACCGAAGGGATGGCCTCGGCCGAGATCGCGCCGCGCGGGCTCTTCGTCGACGCGATACTGCCGCACCTGGCCGGCATCCTTGGCGCCATCGACGGCCCCAAGGTGATCAGCAGCACGGGGGGGCGCATGAACCACACCCTCGACCTCCTCCCGGGGCTCCCCGGGGTGGTCGGCGCCATCGTCGGCTCCAAGGACGACCTCGCCGAGTCGCGCCGGCTCTCCCCCCCCGGATTCAACCTGATCGGCAACCTGGACAACCTCGCCTTCGCCTCAGCCGATGCCGGCGAGATCGGCCGCATCGCCCTCGAGCGCCTGTCGGTCGCGGCGCCGGCAGGCCACTTCGTGCTGGCCAACTCCGGGGGGGACCTCCCCCGGGACACCCCCGCGGCGAACCTGAAGGCCCTCAGGGAGAGCGTGCTGCGCTACCCGGCCGGCGCCGGAGAGGGGGCGTGACCGGGGCAACGGTGTGGCTCGCCTGCGGCGTACTGCGCGAGGAGCTGACGCGGCTGCGTCGCGACGGCAGGATCGCGGGGGAACTGGTCTTTCTCGACTCCCTCCTGCACATGAACCCTCCCCTTCTGGAGTCGACGCTCAACGACGAGCTGCTGCGGCGCCGCGCCGGGGGGGACCGGCTCGTGCTCGTGTACGGCGACTGCTGCGCCGGCATGCTGGACCTCGCCCGCAACTTCGGGGCGGGCAGAGTGAAGGCAATCAACTGCGCCCAGCTGTTGCTCGGCAGGGAGCGCTACCGCGAGCTGATGCGCGAGGAGGCCTTCCTCGTGCTCCCTGAATGGGCGGAGCGCTGGGAGGAGGTCATGGCAAGCGCCCTTGGACCGGATCCCGCCGCCGCGCGCGCCCTACTCACCGAGCACCGCGCCGTGCTCGTCTATCTCGACACGGGCCTCGTGCCGGTTCCCGCCCGGCAGATGGAAGCCTTCTCCGCCTACAGCGGTCTCCCCTGGCGGGTGGAGGTGATAGGGCTCGAAACGGCTCTGGCGGGACTCCTCGAGGCGGAGGCCCGGGGAGGGGAGCAGGCATGAAGGAGCGAGAGAGCCGGGATTTTTCGCCCGCCGCACAGCTCATGGCCGTCGAGGTCATCTCGGAGCTGCTCGTCTCGTCGTCCCCGCGCGAACTGGGCGCGGTGCTGACCGAGCACCTGCGCGAGCTGACCGGGGCGAGGACCGTGATCGTTTTGCTGCACGACGAGACGCGCTCGCCGATGCACGAGGTCCTGACCGTGAGCCCGCAGCGCCGGGCCTCCCTGTTCACCCCGGAGGAGCTGGAACTGTTCTGCTGCAAGCGGTTTCCCGAACAGCTCCCCCTGACCCCCGACCAGTTCGACGAGCGGCACCCTCTCTACGCCCCGTTGCACCGCGCGGGGATCCGCTCCCTGATGCGCTGCCGCCTGGTGGCGGCCGGCGAGACCATAGGCCTTTTGCTCCTCTTCGACCTGCACGCGCTGCAGCGCATCGAGGAGGTGAACCAGATCATCTCCCTCCTCTCCCCCCCGATCGCCCTCGCCCTGAAAAACGCCGTCGCCTTTCGCGTCATCGAGCAGCAGGCGCTCGCCCTGGAACGGCGGGTGGAGGAGCGGACCGCCGAGCTCAGCGAGGCGCAGGCGCTGCTTCAGGTGGCCGTCGACAGCTCCCCCTACCCCATCATGATCTGCGACGAGGAGGGGCGGGTGCTGCAGCTGAGCGCCGGATGGACCAGGCTCTCCGGGTACGCCATGTCGGAGATCGCCACACTCGAACAGTGGGCCGCGGCAGCCTTCGGGGAGCGCAGCACCGACACCATGGAGTACCTGCGGGGGCTTTTCGCCATCGAAAAGACCGAGTACAACGGGGAGTGGAGCTTCAGGGCCAGGGACGGCTCGACGCGCACCTGGGATTTCCAGACCACGCCGCTTGGGAGGGTGAGCAAGGGGAAGCGGGTGCTCCTGGTCATGGCCACCGACGTCACCGAGCGCAAGAAGGCGGAAGAGGAGAAGAAAAGGCTGGAGGAGCAGCTGATCCAGGCGCAGAAGCTCGAATCGGTCGGGCGCCTGGCGGGAGGCGTCGCCCACGACTTCAACAACATGCTGAGCGTCATCCTCGGGCATGCGAACCTGGCGCTCATGGACCTCCCTCCGGGTGACCGGCTGCAGGCCGGGCTCGAAGAGATCAGGAAGGCGGCGGAACGTTCGGCGAACCTCACCCGGCAGCTGCTCGCCTTCGCCCGCAAGCAGACCGTTTGCCCGAAGGTGCTCGACCTGAACGAGACGGTGGGGCACATGCTGAGCATGCTGCAAAGGCTGATCGGAGAGCGGATCGAACTGGTCTGGAAACCCGGGGCGAAGCTGTGGCACGTGCTGGTCGATCCGTCCCAGGTGGACCAGATCCTCGCCAACCTCTGCGTCAACGCGCGCGACAGCATACCGGAGATGGGGAGCATCGTCATCGAGACGGCCAACTGCGTCGTGGACGGGATGCACAGCGCCGGCCGGGGGATCCACCCCGGCGACTTCGTGCGGATCAGCATCGGCGACACCGGCTGCGGCATGGAGCCCGAGATACTGGCCCACGCCTTCGAGCCCTTCTTCACCACCAAGGAGGTGGGTGCCGGTACCGGTCTCGGGCTTGCCACCGTCTACGGCGTCGCCAGGCAAAACGGCGGCTGGGTCGACGTGGAGAGCAAGGTGGGGGGAGGTACCACGGTGACGGTCTATCTGCCACGCCACCAGGACGAGCAGCTACAGGAGCCCCTCCCCTCCCCGGAACCGCCATCGTCCGGCGAGGAGACGATCCTGCTGGTCGAGGACGAGAGCGCCATCCTGAACATCGTCACCATGATGCTCGGCAAGCAGGGGTACCACGTGCTCCCCTCCACCTCCCCCGAAGAGGCGATGAAGCTGGCGAGGACCCATCCCGGGAAGATCAGCCTCCTCATCACCGACGTGATCATGCCCGGCATGAACGGCCACGAGCTCGCCGGGCTCCTTCAGGCCGAGAACCCGGAGCTTAGGTGCCTGTTCATATCCGGCTACACCGCGGACCTGATCGCCCAGCACGGCGTGCTCGAAGACGGCGTCCATTTCATCCAGAAGCCGTTCTCCATACCGGAGCTGGCCGCCAAGGTGCGCGAGGCGCTCGCCTGAACCTCCCGGCGGCGTTTTTGCCGCTGCACACCTTCAGCCGTTCGACCTGCGCACCGCAGCGGCGCCGCCCGCTTCGGGGGACGCGCTGCTGGTAAGGTTACGCCACCCCTCGGCCTGCAGGCAGGCGATGGTTTCCTTGAGCTCCTCCCGGAAATCGAAGAGGACGCGGGTCAGGTCCCCTTCCCCCTTCAAGGCACTCTCCAGCCGCTGCGCGGCCCCGTGCAGCGGCTTGGCCGCCAGTACCCCGGCGATCCCCTTCACCGAATGGGCGAGCCGCGCCGCCTCCTCCTTGTTGCCGCCCCGGATCTCACGCTCGATCTCGTCCCCCTGGTCCCGGTACTCGCGCTCGAACTGGCCGAGCAGGTCCCGATACAGGGCCCGGTCGCCGCCGGTCTGGCGCACGCCGGTCTCGAAATCGATCTTCGCCACCGGCGGCCGCTCATCGACCTGCTCCGGGGATGCCGGCGGCAGCGCCCCCGGCCCCTTGAGGCAGACCGCGATGGCGCCGTAGAGGGATTCGGGCGTGAAGGGCTTGGCGATGTGGCCGTTCATGCCGGCGGCGAGGCTTGCCGCCACGTCGGGCTCCATGGCGTTGGCGGAAACCGCCAGGATCGGGAGGGACTCCGTCCCCGGCTTGCCGAGCGCCCGGATCTCCCGGGCGGCGGTAAGCCCGTCCTTGCCCGGCATCCGGATGTCCATCAGCACCAGGTCGAAGTCCCTGGTCCGCACCAACTCCACCGCCTCGTCGCCGTCGCCGGCGACCGTCACCTGCAGTCCCCCACGCTCCAGCAGGGCGAGCGCCACCTTCTGGTTGAAAGGGTTGTCCTCGACCAGGAGGACCCGCTGCTGGCAAAAGGGGGTGAAGCCGGTCTCCTTCTTGGGCACCGCCCCGCTCTCGCCCGCCGCGATGCCGAACGGGAGCCAGAACGAGAAGGTGCTCCCCAGGCCGGGGATGCTCTCGCACCAGATCTCCCCCTTCATCATGCTGGTGAGACGTTTGCAGATGGCGAGGCCCAGGCCGGTGCCGCCGTGGCTGCGGGTGATCGAGCCGTCCAACTGGGTGAAGGCCTGGAACAGCCGGGCCTGGTCCTCGGCCAGGATGCCGATGCCGGAGTCGCGCACCGCGAAGATCAGTTCCGCCGAGCCGGCATCCTTGCGGGCCAGCTTGACGGCGACCTGGACGCTGCCGTGGCGGGTGAATTTGAGGGCGTTGCTCAAGAGGTTGTTGAGGATCTGGGCCAGGCGCATCGGGTCGCCGGTAAGCAGTTCCGGGATCTGGGCGTCCAGTTCGACGCGCAGGTCGACCCCCTGCTGGCGCGCCCTCAGGGAGTAAACCGCCAGGAGCTCCGCCACCACGTCCTGCAGGGAGAAGCTGACCCGATCGATCATGAGCTTGCCCGCCTCGATCTTGGAGAAGTCGAGCACGTCGTTGATGATCCCCAACAGGAGGTCGGCCGAGACCATCAGCGTCCGCAGGTACTCGCTTTGGCGCGGGGTGAGTTCGGTCTCCCGCAGCAAGTGCCCGGCCCCGACAATGGCGTTCATGGGGGTGCGGATCTCGTGGCTCATGTTGGCCAGGAAGTCGCTCTTGGCGGCCGAGGCGCGCGCCGACTTCACCGCCAGTTCGTTGGCCCGCTGCACCGTCCTGACCAGCTGCCGGTTGGCCTCCTCCTGCAGGCGGGTGCTTTCCATGAGGGCCGCCTCGCTGCGCTTGCGCTGCGAGATGTCGACCATGATCCAGACGAAATTCCCCACCTCGTCGGTCTCGTCCAGTACCGGCGTTACCGTCACCTCCTGCTCCAGCGCGGTTCCGTCGCCGCGACGCCCCGGCAGCTCGCCCTGCCAGGGGCGCCTCGCCTCCAGGCTCTCGGCAAGCCCGGCCAGGAGCTCCGGGTCACCGTCGGCTGCGAACAGCGAGCGCGGGTCCTTGCCCAGCAGTTGCTCCAGCGCGCACCCAAGGATCCGGCAGAGCGCCTGGTTCACCCAGATGATCCTCTGCTGCCTGTTGGCGATGATGATGCCGTTCATCGCCGCCTCCAGCGCCGCCCCCTGCAGGCGCAACCGTTCCTCGACCTCGCGCCGCGCGCTGACGTCCCGGAAGGTGAGCACGGCGCCGGGGTGGCTGCCGCCGGCGAGCACGCTGCAGCTGAAGTCGGCGCTGAAGGAGCTGCCGTTTTTGCGCCAGAGCAGTTCGTTGCGCGAGCGCTGCCGACTGCCGCCGGCGAAGGCGGCGTTCAGCAGGCAACTCTCCTTGGCGCAGTGGCTGCAGTCGGGAGTTTTACCGTGGTGCATCACCTCGCGCAGGTCCCGGCCCACCAATTCCCCCTCCCGGTACCCCAGCAGTTCGTGTGCGGCCTGGTTGGCGAAGGTGACGCACCCGGTCCCGTCCACCGAGACCACCCCCTCCTCGACCGACTTCAGCAGCAGCGAGGCGTGCGGCCCACCCTCATCCGCGCCGGGGTCGTCGCGCCGCGCCGTGTACTGCCAGGCCAGGAACCCGCCGAAGACGGTGCAGGCGACGGCGACGAGCAGCAGGGCGGACTGCCTCAGGTCGAGGCCGCCGCCCCCTCCCCGCAGCGTGTCCAGGAAAAGGGAGGTGAGTCCCCCCTGCAGGACCACCAATGCCAGCGTGCTTACTATGGTTATTTTCAGGCTGCGTTCCGCGTTCATGACGCCACCTCTGTATGTTTGAACCTGTCTCGGTCGCCATCGATCCGATCTGGGGGAGGTATTTTCCTGTTCGGGGGGAACCGCGTCGCACTTGAGTCCAAAGTCGCGGTTCCCGTTTCCCCTTAAGCCGCGGCGCTAGGCGACCCTGAAGCGGGCCACCAGCGTCTGCAGCTCGTCCGCCTGCTGGGCCAACTGCGCCGCGGCCATGGCGGTTTCCTCGGCGCCGCGCGCGGTGTGCTGCACCACGTCGGTGATCTGCTGGATGTTCGAGGTGACCTCGGTGGTGGTGGCGGTCTGCTCCTCGGCGGCGGTGGCGATCTGGCTCACCTGCAGCGAGACCTCGCTGATGCACCTGAGGATCTCTTCCAGCGCCTGCCCGGAGCGCTGCGACGAAGCCGCTCCCTTCTCGGCCTCCTGCACACCCTCGTCCATGGCGCGCACCGCCTCGCGGGTCTCACCCTGGATCGCCTTGATCATGGTGCCGATCTCCTTGGTCGCCTTGCTGGTCCGCTCCGCCAGCGCCCGCACCTCGTCGGCGACGACCGCAAAGCCGCGCCCCTGCTCGCCGGCCCGGGCCGCCTCGATGGCGGCGTTCAGCGCGAGGAGGTTGGTCTGGTCCGCGATGTCCTCGATGGTCCCCACGATGTCGCCGATCTCCTCGGAACGCTGCCCGAGCGCCTCCACCGTTTTGGAGGTCCGGCGCACCCGGCCGGCGATCTCCTCCATGCCGACGATGGTTTCCTGCACCACCTTGGCCCCCTGGTTGGCGGACTGGGTGGACTGACGCGATGCCTCGGCGGCGAGGACGCAATTGCGGGCGATGTCCGCGCTGGTGGCCGCCATCTCCTCGCTGCCGGTGGCCACGGTCCCGGTCTGGGACGCGACCTCCTCGGCGCCGGTGGCGATCTGGGCGGAGGTCCCCTGAAGCTGGGTCGAAGCGGAGGCGATGCTACTGGAAATCTGCACGGTCTGGGTTACCAGTCCCCTGAGGCTTTGCACCATGTGCCCCATCGCCGCCTGGAGTTGGCCGGTCTCGTCCTTGGAATCCACCACCACCTCGACGGTCAGATCCCCCTCGGCCAGCCGGTTCGCCACCTGCACCGCCTTGACCAGCGGGCGGGTGATCATCCTGGTGATGACCACGCCGAGCACCAGCGCGAGGATGAGCCCCAGCGCCAGCAGGCCCGCGATGGAGCGAGCCGCCGACGCGGCGGCCAGTTCGTTGTTATGGGCGGTGGTCTTGCCTTGCAGCTCCTTGGCCGCCATCAGCTTGTCCAGCAGCGCCTGCTGTTTAAGGGCGGCGTCCTTGCCGGCGCCGTGCAGGAGCTCCTTCGCCTCGGCGTCGTGCCCCGCCTCGTCCAGCGACAGTATCTTTTCCACGTAGCCAAGGTACGCCGACCTCGCCTGCACGAAATCACGAAACAGGCCCCGCTCCTGCTCGGTGGTGATGGCTTTCTCGTACCGCTCGGCACGCTCGGAAATGTTCTTGCGCAGCGTTGCGACCGTGTCCACGTACCGCTGGCGCTGCGTCGGGTCGGTCGCCTCCACCACGTCGCGCACGTTGATCCGGACCCGCTGGAAGGAGACCGACATTCCCGCCAGTTCGCCGAGGGGTACGGTGACGGTCTCGTAGGTTTTCTTCCCCTCGGCGTTGAGGTTGTTGGTCACCCTGATGCCGATGTACCCGATGATCGCGGCTATTATGGCCACGCAGGCGAAACCTGCTGCCAGCTTCACGCCTACTTTAAGATCTCTGATCGTTTTCATGTCATGTCTCCCGTGTCTGAAGTAGTGGCGGCACCCCCCCGGAGGGAGGTTGGTGGCCGGTACCGCCGCCCTGTCCCGTACGGGACAATGAGGACCACCTTGATCTTGTATGAGCATAGCCGGTGCCAAAACCGTAACCGGCGTAATTCCGGCGCGTTGAATCGAAGCGGGACACGCCCCGTTGTCCCCCAGCGGGACAGTGTGTGCGCGAGCGGGACAAAGCGGAGGGGCAATCCCCCAACAAATCCATAGGCAAAGAGACGGTTGGGTCATTCCGGAAGAGCCAAAACCAGAGGGGACAGCGCCAGGAGGAAGAATCGAGGCGGGTCAGGTACGGTAAAAGGCCTTGCGGTTCACCTTGAGCAGTTGGGACGCCTTGGACTTGTTGCCGCCGCAGCGCTCGAGGGTTATGCCAAGAATCTGGTCGCTCAGCGCGTCGAGGGAGAGCTCCTCGACCGGAAGCGACAGGTGGTAGCTGACCCGGCTCGGGTCGGCCGTGCTCCGCGTCCCTTCATCCGCCCCCTCCCCGCTGTCGGGCGCGGCGCCGGCGAGCCCCAGGTGGGCGGGACGGATCAGCTCGTTGTCGGTCAGGATCGCGGCCCGCTCCAGGCAGTTGCGCAGCTCGCGCACGTTGCCGGGCCAGCGGTACTCCAGCATCAGCTCCATCGCCTGCGGCGAGATCCCCGGCAGCGGCTTGCCCAGGTGCTGGCGCAGCTGCTCCAGGATGTGGCCGCACAGGATCGGGATGTCGTCCTTTCTCTGCCAAAGCGGCGGTATGGTCAGCGGGAAGACGTTGACGCGGTGGTAGAGGTCCTCGCGGAAGCGCCCCGCCGCGACCAGGTCGGCCAGGCTGCGGTTGGTGGCGACGATGACGCGGCAGGCGACCGGGATGGGGGTGTTGCTGCCGATCTTCTCGAAGACCCGCTCCTGGAGCACGCGCAACAGTTTGGCCTGCAGGGAGAGCGGCATGTCCCCGATCTCGTCCAGCAGGATGGTCCCCTTGCGGGCCAGGCTGAACTTCCCCTCCCGGTCCCGGTCGGCGCCGGTGAAGGCGCCGCGCACGTGCCCGAAGAGCTCGCTCTCCATGAGGTGCTCGGGGATGGCGGCGCAGTTCACCGCGACGAACTCGGCCGGAAGCCCCTTGCCGGCGAAATGGATGGCGCGCGCCAGGACCTCCTTGCCGGAACCGCTCTCCCCGTAGATCGCCACCGTGGTCTGACGCGCCGCGGCCACCCGCGAGGCGAGCTCAAGCACCTGCTTCATGGCCGGATTAACCGTCACCACGCTCTGGAAGGTGTAGCGCTCGGTCAGAAGCCCCTTGATCTGCTCGTTCTCCTGGACCACCCGCTGGTAGTCGAGGGCGCGCTGGATGGTGATGCGCAGGTCTTCCGGGTCGTAGGGCTTCTCAAGGTAGTCGTAGGCGCCGCGCCGCATCGCCTCGACGGCGCTCTCCACGCTGCCGTGTGCCGTGATCACGATGATGGGCGTCGCGGGATACAGCTTCTGCACCGAGCCGATCAGCTGCAGGCCGTCCATCCTGGGCATGACCAGGTCGGAGAGCACCAGGTCGACCGCCTGCCGCTCGAGGATCTCCAGCGCCTGCAGTCCGTCGACGGCGCTGACGACGTCATAGCCGATCTCGCGCAGTTGACGCTCCAAGAGGAAGCGGAACACGGGTTCGTCATCGACGGCGAGGATCTTGGTGGTGTGGGACATTTCGTCGGCTCCGCGGTTGAGGTTCCCTGACTTATCGGCAGCTCGCGGCGGAGCTTGAGCCGATCGGGCCATGGGCGCGGAAGGAGCGGCAATGAACGAGGTTGAAGCGGTGGGGAAAGGGGCGGCGGGAAAGGGGCGACCCGGAAAAAAGGGGGGCGGCGGAAGGGGGCGACTCGGGGAAAAGGGGGCGGCGGGCAGGTGGCGCCCCGCCGCCGGTCGGGCGCGGTAACCGGCGCTGCCGCTAGATCATGCCGGTTATGGTGTCGGAAACCTGGTACAGCGGCACCGCGGCGTCGACGCTGACCGCCGCCGCGACCGCCTTGGGCATGCCGTAGACGATGGCGGTCTCCTCGGTCTCCACCACGACCCGCCCCCCCGCCTTCTTGATCGCCCGCGCGCCGTCGGCGCCGTCCTTCCCCATGCCGGTCAGGACCACGCCGAGGGAACGGTTGCCGCAGACCTCGGCGGCGGATTCGAAGAGCGCGTCGACCGACGGGCAATGCAGGTGGCCGCCGGAGACCGGGTCGAGCCAGACCTGGAGGGCGCCGTCCGTGCGCCTGAGCCGCATGTGCCAGCCCGCGGGGGCCACGTAGGCGTTGCCCGGCAGCACCGTCTCGCCGTCGCTCGCCTCCCGGACCGTCAGGGTGCTGTTGCGGTCCAGTCGCGCGGCCAGCGAGGTGGTGAACCCCGGCGGCATGTGCTGGACGATGAGGATCGGGCAGGGAGGGTGCTGGAGCCGGCTCAGGACGTGTTGCAGCGCGGGAGGGCCGCCAGTCGAGGTCCCGATGACCACGACCTCGGTGCCGACGCTGCGCGCTTTACCCGGGGAGACAGGCGCCGCTTCCCGCCTGCGCGCCGCGCCGTGCAGCTTTTCCAGGTCGACGCAGGCCGCCACCTTGATCTTCCCGGTCAGCTCCCTGGCCAGGACGCCGATGTCCATGGCGCCCCCCGCGGAGCTCTTGTCGACGAAGTCCACCGCCCCGATCTCGAGGGCCCTGAGGGTCTTCTCCCCCCCCTTCCCCGTCAGGCAACTGAACATGATCACCGGCGCCGGACACTCCTTCATGATCAGCTCCAGCGCGGAAAGACCGTCGAGGACCGGCATCTGCACGTCGAGGGTGATCACGTCCGGACGCAGACTCCTGGCGAGTTCCACCGCGCTCTCGCCGTTGGCCGCGACACCGATGACCTCGATCTCGGTGCTCTCCTCGAACATCCGCAGGATGGCACGACGCACGAAAGCCGAGTCGTCGACGACCAGCACCCTGATTTTCCTCTTCAAGTCCCCCAACGCGTCACTCCCTCTTCTGATAGATGATGGCACCCGGAAAACGCAGCGGCAGATAGGGCGTCTCCGTCCTGGAAAGCGATTCCGAATGCCCCAGGAACAGGTAGTCCCCCGGCGCCTGCAGCGCCGAGAAGTTGTCCACCACCCGCTTCACGGTCTCCTCCGCGAAATAGATGAGGACGTTGCGGCACAGGATGACGTCGAAGCGCCCCCCAACTAGGCTGTCACCCGGCTCGAGCAGGTTTCCCCGGACGAAGCTGGTCCATTTCCTCAGGATCGGCCTGATGGCGAGTTTGTCCCCCTGGGGTTTCAGGTACCTGCGCACCAGCTCCGGATCGGCTGCCCAGAAGGCACGCCGGGTGTAGAGTCCCTGCCGGGCCGCGTCCAGGACCCGCGGGTCGATGTCGATGCCGGTGATGCGCACGTCCCAGTCCCAGGAGAAGCACCCCGATTCCAGAAGGAGCATGGCCAGGGTGTAGACCTCCTCGCCGCTGGAGCAGCCGGCGGAGAGGAGGCGGACGGTCCGCTCGCCGCGGGCAAGCTTCCGCTCCTTGAGCGCCGGCAGCACCTCCTGCGCAAGGACCGACAGCTGGGCCGCCTCCCGGTAGAAGTAGGTCTCGTTGTTGGTCAGCAGCGGAACCAGTCGCTGCCACTCCGCGTCTCTTCCCGGGGAGAACTTCAAGTAGCAGTAGTACTCGGTGAAGCTCTTCAGCCGCAACTCCTCCAGCCGGTGGCAAAGCTTTCCGGCGAGGTTATTCCTGGTGCCGTCCTCCAGCACCAGCCCCAGGGATTCGGCCACGTGCTCCTTGAGCAGTCTGAACTCCTCGGCCTGCATGGCGATTTTCTCCACCATCATGCGAGGTATTCCCGCTGTGCGAAACTCTTCAGGGCCAACTCCGCCCTCGCCCGGACTTCAGCGCTCTGGTCCTCCTTTCTCACCTGGATCAGCCGCTTCAAGGGGAGGGTGTCGTAGCAGTGGCACAGCGCGTCGATGCAGGCGAGCCGGACGATCTCGCTCTCGTCTTCGAGGAGCTCCAACAGCGGGTCAACGCTCTTGTTGTCGGCGATCTTGCCGATCACGTCAATGACCCGCTCGCGCAGCTCCGCGTTGTAGTTCTTCTTCATGAGACGGTGCAGCCAGGGAAGCCCGCCGCGCCCGAACGCGACCAGCGCCTCGAAGGCATGTCTACCGACCTCCGGGTCGGGGAGCAGCGCCACCAGCTCCGGAACGGTGATCGGGTTGCGCAGCTCCCCGAGCACCGTGATGGCATGCTTGCGCACCATGGCATCGGCGTCGCTCATCCCCTTTAGCAGCAGCGGCAGTTCGCGCCCCCCGCCGATCTTGCCCAGCACGCGCAGGGCCGCGATGCGCACGCTCCAGTGGGGATCGCCGACCGCTTCCTCCACCGCCTTGAGCGATTCCTGGTCGGCCAGCTCCCCCAGGGTGTAGACCGCGAGCCGCCGGATGTCGGGATCGGCATGCTTCAGGTACCGCCTGGTCACCAGGTCGGAGGCCTCCCGGTAGGCGAGTTTGCCCAGGGTTTCCACGATGGCGTACTCGAGCTGGCGCGACACGCCCCGGCAAAGGTACTCCACCAGGAACGCGCCCGCCTCGCGCACCCCGATGTCGCCGATCGCCCGGATCACGCAGTAGTCGAGATCCTCGCGTCCGCTCCCCAAAAGGGCGAGGAGCTCGTCCACGAGCATCGGCTCCCCCAGTTCCGCCGCTGCCAGGACCGCGGCCTCGCGCACCGACTCCTCCGGGTCGCACAGCGCGCGGCACAAAAGCGGCACGGCGTGGGAGACCTGCTGCTTCCCGATGGAACGCACGAGCTCCGCCCGCACCTCGGCATCGTCGTCCAAGCTGAGCAGGCGCAGGTTCTCGATGCCCCCCCCCTGCTTGAGGCACCCAAGGAGCATGGCGGCGCGGCGGCGCGACTGCGGCTCGGGGGAGTGCGCCAGTTGGGCGAACAGATCCAGCACCGGCCCGAGGCGATGGCGCGCGAGGGCCAGCGCCGCCTGCTGCGCCAGCGCGTCGCTCCCTTCTGCCAGCATCAGTTGCAGCTGCGGCAAGAGCGACTCGTCCGGGAAGGACTGCAGCGTCTCCAGCACCTCGAACCGCACCGCCTCGTCCTCCTGGGCGAGCAGGCGCGCCAGTTCGCCGGGCTGGCAGGGAATGCCGAGCCAGCGCAAAGCGCGCAGCGCGACCACCCGTACGGCGGCGCTGTCATGGTCCAACGCCGCCAACAGCTCCCCCTCGGCCGGTCTCCCCAGCGCGAGGACTGCGTTCTCCACCACCTCGAGGTTGCGTTCGTCCGCCAAAAGCGTGAAGAAGCCGTCCAGGGCGGAAAGTTCCCCCATCCCCCCAAGGAGCATCGCCGCGGCCTGCGACGATTGCGGGTCCCCCTCTTCCTGCAGCATCGACTTGAGCCGTTCGACGCCGCGTGCGGCGAGCAGCTGGCGCAGCCGTTCCTGCTGGGTCCCGATCTCGATGCGGTTTTTGTAGCTCGACTGGTCGTTCAGGCCGTTGTTGATGGACGCCATGGCGCGCGCCACGCCGCGGGCGAGTTCCTCGTCCACGAAGGGGAGAATGCCCGCCAGCGCGTAGAGGGCACGCTGGTCACCGACCTTCCCCAGCGCCTCGATCACCGCGCCGCGCAGCATTTCGTCGTCAAGTAGCGGCAAGAGGTGGGGGACGGCGCGGTAATCCCTGAGTTCGCCGATGGCGCAGATGGCGGGGTACTGCAGCCAGAAATCCCCCTTCAACAGCTCCAGAAGCGGTACCAGCGCGCTGCGGTCGCCGATCTTGCCCAGGGCCTCGGCGGCGGAATGGCTCACGTTGCTGTCCGGGTCGGCAAGCGCCGCGATCAGGTCTCCCACCGCGTCGCGGCTGCCGATGTCCCCGAGCATGACCGCGCTGAAGTTGCGGATCTCCTCGTCGGCGTCGGTCAAGAGTCGGCCCAGGCGCGGCACGGCTTCCCCGCCGAACTTGACCAGCACCTCCATGGCGCCGTTTCTCAGGTCGGCGTTGTCGTTGTCGCGGACCGCCGCCTCCAAGCCGAGATAGATCGCTTCCAGGCCGCGGCCGATGATGATGTCCAGGGCCTCGTTCTTGCGCCCGCGCTGGGCATCGCCGACGAACACAAGGAGCTCCGGTAATGAACGTTCCTGCAATCGGGTCAACTCGGCGCCAACGGGCTCATAAAGATGAAGCATGTTCTATGTTCTCCAGTTTGCGGTACACGAGACAGCCGGCCTTGGGAACCACCGCGAGATCGTGGTTGAAAAGGTGCAGGGGCTCGGCGTCCCCGGTGAAAAGGTGCCCCCCCGGGGCCAGCAGCCGGGACAGGGTTTCCACGAGGAGCTGCTGGCAGGCGGGGGAGAAGTAGATCATCACGTTGCGGCAAAAGACGAGGTCGTACCCCCCCCAGCCGGTATCGCTCCCGGCGGGAAGGTCCCCCCCCATGAGCTCGTTCAGGTTGAGCGGAATCACCCGCACCAGCGACCTCAGCTCCTCCCCCGCGAAGGCCCCGCCGGACGTGGCGGTGAAGTACTTCCGGAGCAGGTCGGGCGGGATGTTGTGCAACCGTTCGGTCTCGTAGAACCCCTCCCGCGCGGCCTTCAGGCAGCTCTTGCTGATGTCGCCGGCGACCACCTCGATGTCCCATGCCTTGGGATAGCGCAGCCCCTCGAGCAGCGTCATCGCGACGGAGTAGGGCTCCTCGCCGGTGGAACAGCCGGCGCAGAGGATGCGCAGCTTCATGATCCCCCGCCCCCCCCCGCTCCCCCCCCACGAGCGCATCATCTCCCGCCCCCGCGCGAGCTCAAGCTCCGGCAGCACCACCTCGCGCAGGTGCGTGAACTGGTCGGGGTTGCGGAAGAAGAAGGTCTCGTTGATGGTCAAAAGGTCGAGCAGGGTGGTGTACTCGCCGGGCGTCCGCTCCAGGTGGTCCAGGTAGGAGCAGCAGTCGGCAAGGCCCAGCTGCGCCAGCCGGCCTTCCACCCGCTGCCGGAACAGGGAGAGCTTACGGGGAGCGAAGTAGAGCCTGCTCAGCTGGAAGACCCGCTCCCGTATCCTGTCCAGGCAGGGGTCGGGGAGTTCGTCCCCGTATGCCCGGCGTGCCGCGATTTCCATGTCAGGCCACCTTGAAGGTCCCCACCAGGGCCGTCATCTCCTCGGCCTGCTGGGTGAGGTTCTGGGCCGCGCGCGAGAGCTGCTCGACGGCGGAGAGGTTCTCCCGGGTGATGTCGCTTATGTTGTCCATGGCGACCACCACCATCTCGCCCCCCTTCTTCTGCTCGGCGGTTGCGTTGGCCACCGACTGGGTCATGGAGGTCATGCTGTTCACCGCGGAGACGATCTGGCGCGCGGAGAGGGACTGTTCGCGGGTGGCGACGGTCACCTGGCTGGTGACCTGGTTCATGTTGTCCACCGCGATGCGGATCTGGCGGCTCCCCAGCGCCTGCTCCTTGGCCGAACCGGTCACCTCCTGGGTGAGCTGGTTCATCCGCTCCACGGCGATGCGGATCTGGCGGCCGCCGGTCGCCTGCTCGCGGGCGGCGTTGGCCACGACGTCCGAGGCCCCGCTCATCTGCTCCACCGCGCGCAGCACCTGGTTGGAGGCGTTGGACTGCTCGGCGGTCATACGGGCTATGTCGGACATGAGGGTGCTGGTGCGGTCGATGCTGGTGACGATGTTGTCGAGCGCGGTCCCCGCCAGCGTGATGAGCTCCATGGAGTTCTTCGCCTCCTGCGAGGCGATCTCGCCGAACTTCACCGACTCGCCGGTGTCGGCCTGCACCTGGCGGATCACCAGGGCGATCTCCTTGGTGGCCCCCATGCTCCGCTCGGCCAGTTTCCGCACCTCGTCGGCCACCACGGCGAAACCGCGCCCGGCGTCGCCGGCGCGCGCCGCCTCGATGGCCGCGTTCAGGGCAAGGAGGTTGGTCTGATCGGCGATTTCGCCGATCACCTTGACGATGTTGCCGATCTCCTCGGAGCGACGCCCGAGGTTCAGGATGGAGTCGGAGGTCTTCTCGATCACCTGGGCCACGCGCCCCATGGCGGCGACCGCCTGCTGCCCCGCCTCGAGGCCGGCCTCACCCTCCTTGGCCGCCCCCTTGGCCACCCGGTCCGCCTCCTCGACGTTCTTCGCCACCTGGCGGATCGACGCGGCCATCTCCTCGATGGTGGCGGAGGAGTCCGCCATCACCTTCTGCAGCTCCTGGGAGTTGCTGGCCACCTGGTCGATGGAGACGGTGATCTGTTCGATGGTGGCCGAGGTCTCGGCGACGGAGGACATCAGTTCTTCGGCGTTTTGCGCCACGTTCTCGATGGAAACGGTCATCTGCTCGATGGTGGCCGAGGTCTCGGCGACCGCGCTCGCCATGACGTCGGCGCTTTTCGCCACCTGCTCGCTGGAAGCGCCCAGTTCCTCGATGGAGGAGGAAACCTCGTCCGCGTTGGCGGCCAGGGCGTCGGCGTTGCCGGCGACGGTCTGGATCGAGGCGGCCATCTGCACCATGGTGGCCGAGGTCTCCTCGGTGGCCGAGGCCTGGCCGTGGGCCGACTTGGTGAGCTGCTGCGTGTTGGCCGAGATCTGGCCGGCGGCGGAGGCCACCTCGCCGGAGGTGCCCCGGATCTTGCCGATCATGGCCATGAGGTTCTGCACCATGATCTGCATGGCGGAGAGGAGTTCCCCCACCTCGTCCTTGGAGTTCACCTCGACCGCCACGGTGAGATCGCCCCGGGCCACGGTCTTCGCCACCTCGACCGCCGCGTTGATGGGGACGGTGATGCTGCGGGTGATCAAAAAGCTCACCAGGATCCCGACGATGAGGCTCACCAGGATGCTCGCAATCACCAGAAGCGACACGTGGCGGGAGAGGTCGATCATGACCTTCTCCTTGCTGTCCATGCGCTGGTTGCTCTCGTCGGCGATCTCCCTGGAGGCCTCCTCGAACTTGTGGATCCCCGTCTTGTACGGCTCGACGGCCGCGTTGGCCTGGGCCGGACTCTTGATGCGACCCGCCTCGATCCCCTGGTAGATCTTGTTGAAACCGGCCTCGTAGGCGAGGAGTTCATCCCGCATCGACTTGATCGCCTCCTTCTCCTTCGGCAGGACCACGACCTTCTCCAGGTCCTTCAGGCGGTTGACGAGGTGGTCGCGCTGTTCGCTCCACTTGGCGAGGTACTCCTTCTCCTTATCGCGGCTGCCGATGTTGAGGAAGAGGTCCTTCTCGTAGCGCCTTAGCCCCACCACGTTGGCCCGCGCCCGGGAGGCGTGTTCCGAGATGGTCGCGTCCCCCTGCAGCATGGCGATGGTGGTCTGGGTGCTCTCCCTCACCCCCCAGTAACCGGTGCCGCCGACGGCGATGACGATGAGCAGCATGATGCCGAAACCAAGGCCGAGCCGGCCCCCTATGCGAACGTTCTTTAACATCCCCTTCTCCTTTACTGGTCGTGCCCCGCGCTAGAGCAGCAGTGCCCGGTTGAGATTCAAAATGATGATGAGGCGGCCGTCGAGCTTCCCCATGCCGCGGATGTAGCTCGCCTCGGCGGTGGTGGCGTCCTCGGGCATCTCCTCCACGAGGCTCGTCGAGAACTGGATCACCTGGCGCACCGAATCGACCAGCATCCCCAGGCGCTTCTCGCCCAGTTCCACCACCACGATGCGCTGCTCCTCGTTCTCCTCGATCTCCGGGCGGGAAAATCGCCGGCGCAGGTCCACCACCGGGATGATCTTGCCGCGCAGGTTGATGACGCCCCGCACGTGCGGGGGAGCCCCGGGAACCTCGGTGATGCCGCCTCCCCGGATGATCTCCTGGACGCTGTTGATGTCGACGCCGTACTCCTCCTTGCCCAGCCGGAAGGTGACCAGCTGCACGGTCCCCGCCCCCTGGGCCGCGGCATCGACCACCACGCCCCGGTCCACCTCCTCCTGGGCCTGTTCGATGAACCGGGCCAGCACGTCCTCCGCCAGTCCGGAGCTTGGGAGGATAAATTGCTCTGCCATGCCTGTCTCCTTTTTGAAAACTCTGATGCCTTTTCGGGTCAGCGCCCCAGTATCGAGGGGATGTCGACGATGAGCGAGACCCGGCCGTCACCGAGCACGGTCCCCCCGGAGATGCCGGGAAGCTCGCCCAGGTAGTCGTCCAGCCCCTTGATGACGATCTCCTGCTGGCCGACCAGCCGGTCCACCACGAGCCCCCCCTTCTTGTCGCCGCTTGCCACCACCACCACGTACTCCTGTTCCCTTTGCTCCGCGCCCTTCCGCCCGAAGAAGCGGTCCAGCCGGTACAGGGGGAGCACCCGGTCGCGCAGCATGATCACCTCGCCGTTGCCGGTGTCGTGGCACTCCGCCCCCCCCACCTGGACGCTCTCCAGGACCCCGGAGAGCGGCACCGCGTAGGTATCGCCCGCCACCTCGACCATGAGCGCCGTGATGATGGCCAGGGTCAGCGGGAGCATCATGGTGAAGGTGGTGCCCCGCCCCCTGCTGGAGTCGATCTCGATGATGCCGTTCAACGAGGAGACGATCTTCTTGACCACGTCGAGCCCGATCCCGCGCCCCGAGGTCTCGGTCACCTCGCTCCTGGTGGAGAAGCCGGGGAGAAAGACCAGCTGCAGGATCTCGGCGTCGCTCATCCCCCGCGCCGCCTCCGGCTCGAGCACGCCCCGGGCCACCGCCTTCTTGCGGATCTCCTCCGGGTCCATGCCGCGGCCGTCGTCGGAGACCGAGATGACGATGTGGTTACTCTCGTGGCGCGCCCTGAGGGTCAGCGTGCCGCGGGTATCCTTGCCGCCGGCGCGCCGCTCGGAGGGGGATTCCAGGCCGTGGTCGACGGCGTTTCGGATCAGGTGCAACAGCGGCTCGCCGATCTCGTCGAGAACGGTCTTGTCGAGCTCGGTATCCTCCCCCTCGAGCTGCAGGCGCACCTCCTTGCCGTGGGCAAGCGAGAGGTCGCGCACCAGGCGCTGGAAGCGCTGGAACACGCTCTTCACCGGGAGCATGCGCACCTTCATGATGGACTGGCGCAGGTCGTCGGTGCTCTTGCCGATCAGCTGGCTGGTCTCGTTGAAGGCGGCCAGAAGCTCCCGGTCGGAGACCTTTTCGCGCAGGCGCTTTTCCAGGGTGGCCAGGGCGGTGCGCTGGATGACCAGCTCGCCCATGAGGTTCAAGAGCTCGTCGAGCTTCTCGAAGTTCACCTTGAGGGTGCTGCTTTTCTGGGTGATGTAGCCGAACTCGCCCTGGGGGGCCGGCCGGGAGGGGCGGGGTTCGGCCGCTTGCCCGGGCGCCGCGCGCAGCTCCTCGAGCGCCGCCTCCTCGGCCGCGAAGTCGAAGCCGGCGTCGGGTGCCTGGGCGAAGCGGAACAGGGCGGAGCGCAAAGCGTTCACCCCGCCGTAGAGCGCGCCGAAGAGCGCGGGGCCCGGGGTGAGGCTGCCGCCCCCGGTCTCCTTCATCACCTCTTCCAGCCGGTGCACGTACTGCTGCAGCGGGGTGAGCCCCATCATGCCGGAGTTCCCCTTGAGGGTGTGCAGGTGCCCCAGGATCAGGGTGACCAGCTCGCCGTCGCATCCCTGCGGCGCGCGCCGCTCCAGCTCGAGGAGAAACCCCTCCACCGCGTCCAGGTGGCTGCCCGCGTCCTCGACGAACTCCTCGATCAGGGTTGAAAAATCGCACTCACCGCTCAAGGGCCATCTCCTCGTCCGGTTCCGGACAGCTTTCGCTCCCCTGCAGCACCCGCACGATCACCTCGTGCAACTGGCTCGGGGTGAACGGCTTGGTCAGGTAGCCGATCGCACCCAGCCTGAGCCCCTGGATGGTGTCGGCCTCCTTCCCCTCGGTGCTGACGATCACCACCGGGACCCGTTGGGTCAGGCCGAGCTGGGACGCCTTCTCCAGGAACTGCACCCCGTTCATCACCGGCATGTTGATGTCCAACAGCACGAGCTGCACGTCGTTTAGCCGCGCCAGGACATCGAGCGCCTCCTGCCCGTTGTGGGCGTCCACCACCTCGCAGCGGTAACGCGCCAGGACCAGGTGGTACATCTGGTGGATCAAGGCGGAATCGTCGACCACCAAAACTTTGTTCAGGTTCATCACGTTTCCCTCTCCATCTCCGGCCGAGGGGCCCGGCCTTGAGCGCCGGCGCCGGTGGCCTTGGGGCTACAGGGTGTTGGCGCGGCGGGGCTCGTCGAACCGGGGCGTGTCGGAGGGGGGCACGAGCTTGTCGATCAGTTCGTGGAGCAGGGTGGGGTTGAAGGGTTTCTTCACGTACCCCTTGGCGCCCAGCTGCAGGCCGCGGATGGTGTCGCTCTCCTTCCCTTCGGTGCTGATGATGACGATCGGGATCCTGCCGGTGATCCCCAGCGCGCCGGCCTTCTCCAGGAACTGCACCCCGTTCATCACCGGCATGTTGATGTCGAGCAGGATGAGCTGGATCCCCTGGTGCCGCTCCAGCAGGTCAAGCGCCTGCTGGCCGTCCATGGCGTCGATAATCTCGCAGCCGTAACGGTTCAGAACCAGGCGGTACATCTTGTGGATCATTTCCGAATCATCGACCACCAGCACTTTCTTAAGCATCATGCACCTCGTTCTCTTTCCTTTCGTGTCAGGCGGCTCCGGGAGTCCCCCGGCCGCTGCCAACGGGGCGGCCTCCCCCGGTAAGGGGCGCACCCCGGCTGATCTGCCATGGCAAGCGCCGTGCCAGCGTAGGGAAAAGTAGGAAGTGCCTGATTACAGGGGTTGCGTGGCGGCGAAAGTGTGGGAGGGGGGGGCGGGGCGAGCAAGATTTCTTGACAGCCCGGCGCGCCGGAAGGAATTTCATTAGAACTGGCGTGACGTTGCGGCGGCGAGCAAGAAATCTTGACAAGGAAAGATTTCTTGTCCGCCGATGGGGGCGCGCGGTGCCGGGAAGGGGGTTTCTAGGGGGAAGTAGGAGAAAGCACTACATTATTTCTTGCTAATTCTCTGATTGAGGGCCTGGCGGCTTATGCCCAAAAGCTCGGCGGCGGCGCGCTGGTTCCCCCCCGAGCGCTTCAGCGCGGCCTCGATGAGACTCTGGGTGAGCTGCGCCAGGGTGGGGAAGCCGTCGGCGAGGTTCAGCCACCGTCCCCCGTCGTCGAGCGACGCCACCGTCGCCGGAACACCGACGCCGGTGGCGTCGCGAAACGGGGCCAGGGGGAGCTTGCCCCGCTGGTGCCGGGTCACCACGTCGAAGACCAGGGCGCGCAATTCCCTGATGTTGCCGGGGAAGCTGTACCCGGCCAGGAGGCTCGCCAGCTCGTAGGGGTACTCCGGAACCTCCTTGTGCAGCGTGTGCGCCGCCTCCTCGACGAAGGTCTCCAAAAGGAGCGGGATGTCCTCGGTCCGCTCGCGCAGCGGCGGGATGTGCACCTGGTGGGCGCAGAGCCGGTAGTAGAGGTCGCGGCGAAAGCTCCCCTCGCTGATGGCGGCGGCGAGGTCGCGGTTGGTGGCGACCACGACCCGGGCCCGGTTGGCGGCGGGGAGGTCGGACCCCAGCGGGTAGTACTCCCCTTCCTGCAAAAGGCGCAGGAGCTTCACCTGGGTGGGGGGCGACATCTCGCCGATCTCGTCGAGAAAGAGCGTCCCCCCGGCGGCGCGGACGATCATGCCGTCGCGCCCGTGGTCGGCACCGGTGAAGGCCCCCTTCTTGTGCCCGAACAGGGTGTCGGAGAAGACGTGGTCATCCACCCCGGCGCTGTTGACCGGGACGAACGCCCCGCGCCGCCCGCTCAGCTCGTGCAGGGCGCGCGCGATGAGCTCCTTGCCCACCCCCGTCTCGCCGGTGATCAGCACCGGCTGCTCGGTGGGAGCCACCGCCTCCAGATAGCTGAAGATCGCCTTCATGCGCGGGCTCCTGGTCTTGATGGACGTGAAGGCCTCTTCGTTGGCGGGCCTGCCGGTCAAAAGCGACTCGCGCAGCGACTCGATCTCGCGCTGCATGGTGTTGCGGTCCAGCGCCTTCCTGACGCTGGTCACGAAGCGGGTGGCGTCCACCGGCTTCACGATGTAGTCGAAGGCGCCGAGCTTCATGCAGTCGATGGCGGTGTCGACCTCGTTGGCCGCGGTGACGATGATGACCGGAATGCCGGGATAGCCGCAGCTGAGCTCCCCGAGCATCTCCTTGCCCGATATGTGCGGCATCTGCAGGTCGAGGACGATCACCCCCGGCTCCTCCTCGGCCAAAAGCGGCAACAGCTGGCGGATGTCCTCCAGCGTCCTCACCCGCCCAAGCCCCGCCTGCCGCAGCATCACCGACGATCCGAACAGTATCTGCGGCTCGTCATCCACGAGGAGGATGAGGTCCGCCGCGCCCTTCTTGTTTCCCTGTGCTGACATGTGCGCTCCGCCGCCTTTCACTATCCGCTAATGCTAATAGTCAAATGAGTATTTGCCACCTTATCGTCAAAATGTTAAAAGCAAAAGAGTTTTTTTCGCGGATTTCCCGGGGACGGCCGCGCTCCGCCCCGGCACGAGGAGCCTCTGTGGCCACGCACCGTTTTCGCAGGATACTGTCGCTGCAGTCGACCTTTCTGGCGGTCATCCCCTTCCTGCTGGTCGTCTTCCTGAACGTTTTCCTGCTGCTCCCCCACATCAAGAAGGATGTGGAGTCGGGTCAGCGCGAACTGGCGCGGGCGTTCGGGGTGGCCATGGACAACTACCTCTCCGCCGCGCTCACCGACGTCAGGGCGGTCGCCGCCCTCCCCCTGCACAGACCCGGCTACCTCGCCGACCTCCAGGAGATCCTCGACACCGAGGTGGAGTCGTCGTCCTCGCTGAACCTCCTCTACGCGGTGTTCCCCGACGGCCGCATCAAGGCCGCGGGGATCCGCAAGGACCACCACCACACCGAAGCCGACCACCACACCCTGGCAAGGACCAGCCTCGCCCACGAGCGGCTCTTTCTCGACACCCGGCGCCTCGGGGAGGCCGTCTGGTCCAACACCTTCGTCTCCGCCTTCGGCAAGGGGGTGTCGGTCGCGGTCGGGGTTCCAAGCGGCGACCTGGTCGTCATCGGCGAGGTGGACCTCGCCAAGCTGGTCCGCTCCATGCGCGACATCGTCGGGAGCGCCGGGCAGGCGATCATCCTGATCGACGGCGGCGGGCAGGTGATCGCCGACCAGGGCGTGACCGGCCTTCCCGTGCCCCGCTTCGTCGGGGAGATCCCCCTGGTGCGCCGCGGGCTTCGCTCGGAGGAGCCCGTGAGCGGCGAATTCACCCTGGGTGGGCGCGCCCTCACCGGCACCATGATGAAATCCACGCATATCGGATGGTACGTCCTGGTCGCCCAGCCGGTACAAAACGCCTACCGGTCCGTGGTCATCACCACGCACAACGTGGCCGCCGGGGCGGTGGCGGCCCTGCTCCTGGCCCTCTCCGCCTCGCTCTTCCTGGCCCGCCGCCTCTCGCGCCGCCTGGAGGAACTGGCCACCTTCGCCCGCAGGGTGACCCGCGGCGAGAGCTCCCCCTGGCCCAGGGGCGAGATCGCCGAGGTGGAACAACTGGCGGGCGACCTGCAGAGCATGGCGGACGAGATCCGGCACCGGGAGCAGCGGATCGTGGCGAGCGAGCGGCTTTTGCGCTCGGTCACCGACCACGCCTTCCACTACCAGGGGCTGCTCACCCCGGACGGAACCCTGGTCGACGCGAACCGCACCGCGCTGGCGCTGGTCGGGGCGAGCAAGGAGGCGGTCCTTGGACGCCCCTACTGGGACACCCCCTGGTGGCGCCACGACGCGGAACTGCGCGAGCGGCTGCGCGCCGCGATAGCCAGCGGCTGCCAGGGTATCCCCGCCCGTTTCGAGACCACCCACATCGACCACGAGGGAGGGGTGCGCCACGTCGACTTCTCCCTCTCCCCCATCCGTGACGAGGCGGGCGCGGTGATCTACCTGGTCGCCGAGGGGCGCGACATCACCGACTTCGCCCGGGCCAAGAGCGAGCTCCGGGAGAGCGAGGAGCGCTTCTACCAGGTCTTCGTGCAAAACGACGACCCGGTCATCCTGATGAAGCTGGAGACCCTGCAGGTGATCGATGCCAACCCCGCGGCGCTGACGCTCTACGGGCTGCGCCCGGCGGACCTCCCCCACCTCAGGATGGACGCCCTCATCGACGCCGGGGACCTGGCGAAGATCAGGGCTGAGCTCGCCGGGCACCACGACTCGCAGGGATTCCTGAAGCGCGCGGTGAGCCACAAGGCGGGGGGAGAGAAGATCGTCATCTCCTTCAGGGGGACCAGGATCCGGCTCAAGGACGAGGAGATCGTGCTCTGCTCCATCCGGGACATCTCCGAGAAACTCCGCCTGGAGCAGGAGATCCGTGCCACCCAGGCCAAGCTGATCCAGACCAACAAGATGACCTCGCTGGGGATGCTGGTATCAAGCGTGGCGCACGAGATCAACAACCCCAACCACTGCATCTCCATCAACAACACCGTCCTGACCCAGATCACCAGGGATGCCCTGCTCCGGCTGCGGGCGCTCAGGGAGGCGGAGGGGAGCTTCGACCTTGGGGGCTTCCCCTACGACGAGGTCCTGGACATGGTCCCCCAGCTGCACGACGGCATCAGGGGGGGATCGCAGCAGATCGACAAGATCGTGCGGGACATGAGGAACTTCAGCAAGCCCGCCGAGCTGGACATGCAGGGGACCATCGACGTGAACCGCTCGGTGGAAAACTCCGCCGCCATCCTGTGGCACCACATCCAGCGCCACACCGACAGGTACAAGATGGAGCTCGTGCAGAACCTCCCCGCCGTGCGGGGGAGCCAGCAGCAGATCGACCAGGTGGTGATCAACCTGGTCATGAACGCGCTGCAGTCGCTTCCCGACAAGAACAGCGGCGTGGTGGTGGCGACCTGGTACGACGCCGAGCGGGAGACGGTGAACCTGAGCGTCGAGGACCAGGGGGACGGCATGACCGAGGAGGTGCTCGCGCGGCTCACCGAGCCCTTCTTCACCATGAGGATCAACAAGGGGGGGACCGGGCTGGGGTTGTACATCTCCTCCTCCATCGTCAAGGAGCATGGCGGCACCCTGCAATTCCAGTCCCAGCCCGGCCGCGGCACCAAGGTGACCGTATGCCTCCCCGTCCAGCGGGGGTAGGCGCTTCCATAGTGAAAGGCCTACCCCGGCAGGAGGTAGGCCTTTCATGTTCTGGCGGCGTTGCAGCCTTCCCGGCCGCGCGGGGCCCGCGTCCGATCTACTTCACGGTGTAGCTGATTACCGAGCTTCCGCCGCAGGCATAGGTCAGCTCCCGGGTCACCATCTTGGAGATGGTGCCGGTCTCGGTGTCCATCTTGCGCGCGAAGACGAGGACCTTGTTGTTGCTCAGGTAGGTATAGGTCCCCACCACCGCCTCGGGCTGCTGGTACTCATTTTTCTTCACCTCGGTGGCCCGGCGGGTCAGCACCACCAGGCCGTTTTCGGAGAGCTTGAAGTACTTGCCGAACTCCGCCTGCACGATCTTGTAGCAGCACACCGAGTTCAGCCCGCCCCGCATCAGCTCGCCCATGAGCATCCCCGACTGGCTCGGGACGAGGCTCTGCAGGTCGGCGAAGTCGGTCACCATGACCGTCGCCCGGCCTCCGGGCTCCTCCTTGCAGGAGGCGGGCGCCCCGCAGGTCTGGCGGTCGGCGCACTTGTCGGTGCACAACTCCAGGGCCATGTCGTGGAACAGGGTCTTCATGTCGGTCGCGTCGAGCAGCATGGGCAGGGTCTTGTTGTGGCAATCCCCCCCCACCGTGATGGGAAGGGTCCCCGCGCATCCCGACAGGAGGGAACAGCTGACGAGGGCGAGGAGCACCAGGCGCAGGGGGTTCATTTACGGCTCCCCTCCCCTGGCGTGCTCTGGCCGCCCCAGCAGGTCGGGATGTCCCGGCAGCTGTAGGGGGTATCCCCGACGATCTTCATGGTGCTCAGCTTGTCCTCGCGAAAGAGCAGGCTGTCGATGTAGTGGTTCCTGGGGAGATGGATCTGCCCCGAGGAGATCACCAGCCCGGTGCCGATGTCCATGACCCTGGCGTTGACGATGAGATGGTTGTCGGCGACGGAATAGGTCCCGGTGACCACGCCGCCGATCTTGTACAGGGCCCGGATCTTCTGTATGTCGCGGCTTAAGGAAAACTCGCCGTGCTCGTTGACGGTGGTGTCCTTGGCAAGCCTGACCTCGTAGACCTTCCACTTGCGGACCTGGAGTTCGTGGATCACGTCCTCGGCGACCAGCCTGCCGAAGGAGGTGGTCTCGTTGAGGTTGTCGAGATTCACGAAGCTGGTGACGATGAAGGTGTTCTCCAGGCTCTTCCGGTCGGCGTTCCGCTCCAGCTGGTCGGTCATGAAGATCATCCGGGCGTTGAATTTGCCCACCTGGGTCAGGCTGTCCTGGACCTGCAGCGACTCGTCGACGATGTAGCGCTGGTCCGAGGCGAGGCTCTCTTTCTGGTAGCCGTCGGCATCGCGGTGCATGGACGCGGGGGCCATGGTGGCCGAGTTGGCACATGCCGACAGGAGTCCGATGGCGGCAACGAGTGCCAAGGTCTTGACGTGGTATCTCACAGGTCACCTCCCGGGCGTCCGATCTCGGTGCGCGGCTGCAGGATGTACTCCACGCGGTTGGACAGGTATTCGAATTGCTTCAGCCGGTAGGACACCGGGAAGTCGCGGTTGATGTTGGGGCACCAGTTGTCCCAGGTCACGTTGTACCCGTCGCGAAAGCAAAGAGAATCGGCAGTGCACGGAATGAAGGCGCGGCTCCTGGCACCGTCATTGATCACGACGGGAGTGGTCGAGGCACAGCCCGTCACCACGCCGGACAGCAACATGAAAAAGACCAATCGTTTCATTGTCCCTCCTGGATGATTCTATTTGTCTGCTCTTTTCTTCCAGCAACCTGTTCACTCATCGGGCCCAGGACTTCAGACTTAAGTCAGGAAAACGGAAATCTTCTCCCACTACTGACCACAAGTATCAGTGTTCGATGTCATACTCTCTGCTGCAATGCTTTTAGAAGAGGCCGAGCGGCTGTTCGGGGAAAGACGCGACACAGTGCAGGTTGCTATCGGGATAAAAGAAACCTGCGGGAGCAGGCACCGGGATTCCTTCATTGCCAGTGCCTCTTTGTTTCCCTTGACAAAGGAGGCCTTGTGAGTGTAATGACTGGGAGAAAATTAATTAGCGATACACGACAATACTAAACCATTCGCGAGAATGGGGCGGAAAGCCTAAAGGGTCTCCACGAGACAGCCGGGTTGCCGAAATATCAGACGATATTCAGCCCCGGCTTTTTTGCGTCCCGACGAGGAAGCCCGCCGGTGGCCAGGGGGAGAGATGGAGCGTTCACAGCGAGAGGCGCAGCGAAGCGAGGGCTCATCCAGGAAGAAGTTGGGGGAGATCTTTGTCGAGAAGGGGATACTTTCCGCCCTGACGGTGGAAAGGCTGGTCGGCTACGCGCGCAAGAAGGGAAAGCGTTTCGGCACCGTGCTGGAGGAGTTGGAACTGGTCACGCCCGATGAGCTCGCCCAGGCGCTGGCGCAGCAGCACGGCATGAAGTTCCTCGGGGACTTTCACCGCTACAAGTATTCCGAGGCACTGCTCGGGTTGATCCCGACCAAGGCGGCCCTGGCCAATCTGATCTTTCCGCTGAAGATGCAGGACGGGAAGTTGGCCGTCGCCATCAGCGACCCGACCCTTTCCGGTGTGCTGCGTACCTTGACGGAAGAACATGGTCTTACCGTACTGCCCTACGTGGCCCCCCGGCGCGAGATCATGCTCGCCATCAAGCTGCACTACCTGAAATCCGCACCGGCAGCGGCATCCGACAAGAAAAGCGTCCTCATCGTGGACGACGACCAGGCCGTGAGCCAGTTCATCAGCTCCTCCCTGAAACGCAAGGGGTACCACGTGGTCTGTGCCGCCGACGGCATGGAAGCGTTCAAGGAGATCATGTCCAACCGTTTCGACCTGGTGATAACCGACAAGGAGATGCCCAAGCTGAACGGCTATGCCGTGTTGGAGAGCCTGCGCACCTTCCCCGAGACCGCCAACGTCCCCGTGATACTGATCACCTCGACCGCCACAGTGGACGAGGAGGCCACCGCCCTGCGCCGCGGTTTTTTCGACTTCATACCCAAGCCGTTGCGCGAAGCCACCCTCTCCGTGAAAGTCCAGCGCGCCCTGGCCATGGCCGCGGAGTATTGATGGGGGGTGCCCAAGGGAGGGAGAGCCGCGGCTTGTGGGTCGTGGACACGAAGGGATGCGGCGGATGAGGCACAAGCCGCGCGAGAGCAGAGCTATTAAGAAAATGGATGAGCATCAAGGAGACATTAAAGAAAGGCACAGCAACAAAAGGGCCACCCGTTCAAAGATACCAAGATGTCCTGCCATGGCTTGTGCGGAGCTTTTGTGCAGAAGGAGAGGGATGGAATTTGTTTACAGGGTCTCGTTGAATTTGATATAAACAGGAAAAACGAGGATTTACTTTAGTTTAGATTGATAAGGAGTCGACACTGAAAGTACGCTGGCGCGGCGAGGTGAGGTTGACGTGGGTTTCGTAATCCGCATTGTCTCCGCAGTGTGCTTACTGCTTGGCCTTGCTTCCTCATGCCTTGCCTCCGCCCCCGTTGACGGCATTCTGGTAGGGGGCCAGGGTGATGACGGCCCTGTTCCCGGAAGAAGTAATATCATCCGTGTCAGCGGCAACCGCAACTACCCTCCCTACGAGTTCGTCGACAAAAACGGCCAGCCTGCCGGCTTTACCGTGGATTTGGTGCGAGCTGTCGCCGAGGTGATGGGGATGGACGTCAGGATCCAGCTCAATGAGTGGTCTAAGGTGCGCAGCGACCTCGCTGCCGGCAGGATCGACATGAGCTTGGGTATGTCGCACACCCCCGAGCGAGAAGCGTTCTTTGACTACCCGTCTCCTCATTCCATCGTGCAGCACGCCATCTTCGCACGCAAAGGGACACCCCCCGTGGGATCCCTGGAGGAGTTGAGAGGCCATAAGGTAATCGTCTTTCGCGACGGGGCCATGCACGACCGGTTGAAACTGCTCGGCTTCGGCGACGATCTCGTGCCCGCCGATACCGTTGCCGACGCGCTGAGGTTGCTGGCCTCGGGCCGCTGTGACTACACGGTGACGGCCCTGCTCCCTTCCATGTACATCATCCGGGAAAACAAGCTATCGAACCTTGTCCCGGTGAATAAAAACATCGCCTCCTACAAGTTCTCCTTCGCCGTCAGGAAGGGGAACCATGCGCTGCAGTCGCGACTCAACGAAGGTCTCGCAATTCTCATCAAGACCGGGCAGTACCAGCAGATTTACGACAAGTGGCTCGGCGTGCTGGAGCCCAAGAAGGTCAGCTGGGACAAGGCCCTGCAGTACGGCGCCATGACGTTGTTTCCGCTCGTGCTTCTTTTGGCCGGGACCTTTGTCTGGTCCCGTTCCCTGCAAAATCGCGTCAACCAGCGTACCAGGGAACTGGCGCTTGAGGTCTCCGAAAAGGAACGTGCCCTGGAGGAATTGCGCCTGCACCAGGACAAACTCGTCCAGGCGGACAAGCTGGCATCGCTGGGTATCCTGGTCTCCGGTGTAGCCCACGAGATCAATAACCCCAACGGGCTCATACTGATGAGCATGCCGATATTGAAGGAATCGCAGGATGCCGTGAGCAAGGTGCTTGAGGATTACTGCCGGGAACACGGCGACTTCATGTGCGGACAGCTCCCCTATTCCCGCATGCGGAACAGGATCCCGGCGTTGCTCCATGAGGTCCACGAGGGCGCCAAGCGAATCAAACGGATTGTCGATGATCTCAAGGACTTCGCCCGTCAAAGCGACGCTGCCAGCATGGAACCATTCGATATGAACGACGTGGTGCAGGCCGCGACACGCCTGATAGAAAGCTCAATCCGCAAGGCAACGCGCGGGTTTACCGCCAGCTATGCGGACGACCTTCCCAAGGTCATGGGCAACGCCCAGCGCATCGAGCAGGTCGTGGTCAACCTGATCCTGAACGCGTGCCAGGCTCTCCCCGACCAGGAGCGGCGCATCTTCGTCTCCACCTCTTTTGAACGGAAGCAGGGAAAAGTGGTGCTCAAGGTGCGGGATGAAGGAATCGGCATCGACTCCGAACAGCTCCTGCATCTTACCGACCCTTTCTATACGACCAAACGTGAGACGGGAGGAACCGGCCTCGGCCTCTCGGTTTCGGCGGGCATCGTCAAGGAGCATGGCGGTCTGTTGGAATTCGCCTCGGAACCCGGCACCGGGACCACCGTCACACTTTCCCTGCCGACAGCATAGGATATCAAAGACATGGGCGATCCCCTCTTCCCTTCCTTCAGCATTCTCTTGGTAGACGATGAGCCTTCCTGGCTGCAGACCTTCTCACTCGCACTGGAATGGGCCGGCATCACCAACATAGTCACCTGCCAAGACAGCCGCGAGGTCATGGACATACTGGACCGTGGGGCGGTGGGCCTCGTTCTTTTGGACCTGACCATGCCACATCAGGGGGGAGAGGAACTTTTGGCTCTGATCTGCGAGCGGCACCCGGAAGTCGCGACCATCATCGTCAGCGGCCTCAATCAGATCCAGAACGCGGTGCAATGCATGAAGATCGGGGCCTTCGACTATTTCGTCAAGACCGCCGAGGAGGGAAGCATCGCCAGCGGTGTGCTGCGGGCCATAAAGATGCTGGAACTGCAACGTGAAAACCGGCAGATGTCCGCCTGCATCCTGGGCCGCAAGCTGAAGCACCCCGAAGCCTTTCAGTCCATCGTCAGCGTCGACCCCGGCATGCATGCCATCTTCTCCTACCTGGAAGCGGTCTCCAGGAGCAGCGAACCCCTGCTGATCGGCGGCGAGAGCGGCGTTGGCAAGGAGCTCTTCGCCCAGGTCGCCCACAACCTGAGCCGGTGCCGGGGTGCGCTGGTCGCGGTAAACGTGGCCGGTCTCGATGACAACGTCTTTGCCGACACGCTGTTCGGACATGTGCGCGGCGCGTTCACCGGTGCGGACGTGGCGCGGCGCGGGATGATCGAGGAGGCGGCGGACGGGACCCTGTTTCTGGATGAGATCGGGGACCTGAGCCCGTCGTCCCAGGTAAAACTGCTGCGGCTCCTGCAAAGCGGCGAATACTTCCCGCTGGGATCCGACGTTCCGAAGCGGCTTCGCGCGCGAGTGATAGTTGCCACCCACCACGATCTGGCGGCCAGGCAGGCTGCCGGGACCTTCCGGCGGGACCTTTATTATCGGCTGCGCACCCACCATGTCCAGATACCACCATTGAGGGAGCGCAAAGGGGACCTTCCCCTGCTCGTTGATCATTTTCTGGCGGAGGCGGCCGGCGCGTTCGGCAAGAAGAAGCCGACCCCGCCCAAGGAGTTGGTGCAACTCCTCTCCACCTACGGCTTTCCCGGCAACATCCGCGAGCTGAAGGCGATGGTCTTCGATGCCGTGAGTACCCACCAAGGCAGGGTTCTTTCCCTTGACTCCTTCAACAAGGCGATCAACTGTGTCGAAGGAGCCCTGGGGCCAGCCACCGTCCCCGGTTCCGAGCTGAAGCCGTTTGCCTGCTTCGAACGCCTCCCCACCTTCAACGAGGCCATCGAGTTGCTGATGGCCGACGCCATGGAGCGCGCCGGGGGGAACCAGACCATAGCGGCCCGCCTGCTCGGCATGACACAGTCGGGCCTTAACAAGCGGCTGAACTCAATGCGAAAGCGATCCGCACCGTAGTTTCATGGTCGTCTCCGACGGCGCAACCCTCTGTGGTTGCGCCGTTTTTCATTCCTGCCGCTTTTTTTCACCCGCACCCCCCCCCCTTTGCAACTCCCCTTGTACGAACCGTCATGACAAATGGAATGGTCATGACGTTCGTCATGACCTACGCAACACCCTGATTTTTAACGAAACGCCTCTCCTCCCGCTGCGCGGGCCAAGACGGACGTCTTACCCCTTCAGCCCCTCTTTCTACCAACCAAAACATAGTTTTGTATACGAAATCAAGCGCTTATCACCTCTCCCCCCTCATGGCATCCCTGTTGCTGAAACCTGCCTATGAATTGAGGCTGGCAGCCGGTGCAGCGCCGTTCGAACGAGTGTTCGGTTTTTAAAACGCTTCATCGGAAAATGCGCCAGACAACGAAGGGAAAGGAGCAGTGATTATGGATTTAACACGAACCTACGACGTCCTGATTGTAGGAGGCGGGAACGCAGCCCTTTGCGCCGCCATCACGGCGCGCCGCGCCGGAGCAAGCGTGCTCTTGCTCGAAGGGGCACCCAAGGATTTCCGGGGGGGCAACAGCAGGCATACCCGCAATCTGCGCTGCATGCACGACCACCCGGCGGACGTGCTGACGGACAGCTACTCGGAGAGCGAATACTGGGAAGACCTGCTCAAGGTGACCGGGGGGGAAACGAACGAACAGCTCGCCCGGATGACGATCCGCCACTCCGCCCACTGCCGGGAGTGGATGGTGCGCCACGGCGTCCGTTTCCAGCCGTCACTTGGCGGTACGCTCCACCTCTCCCGCACCAACGCCTTTTTCCTGGGGGGCGGCAAGTTCCTCGTCAACGCCTATTACCGCACCGCGGAAAAGCTCGGTGTCGACATCGAGTACAACTCCGAGGTGGTCGAACTGAAGATCAAGGACAACACGTTCACCTCCGCAGTCTTCGCCCGCAAAGGCTTCACCCACGAGGTCCACGCCAAGACCCTCATCGCCGCGGCCGGGGGGTTCCAGTCCAACATCGCCTGGCTCAAGGAGGCTTGGGGCGAGGCCGCCAACAACTTCATCATCCGCGGCACCCCCTACGACAAGGGGAACATCCTGCGCTTTTTGATGGACCAGGGTGTCAAGAGCGTCGGCGATCCTACCCAGTGCCATGCGGTCGCCATCGACGCCCGTGCCCCGAACTTCGACGGCGGCATCGTCACCAGGGTGGACTGCGTGTCGCTGGGGATCGTGGTCAACAGACACGCACTCCGCTTCTACGACGAGGGGGAAGACTTCTGGCCCAAGCGCTACGCGATCTGGGGACGCCTCGTGGCCGGTCAGCCCGATCAGATCGGCTATTCCATCATCGATGCGAAGGCGATGGGGACCTTCATGCCGCCAGTTTTCCCCCCCATCGAGGCGACGTCTCTCAAAGAACTGGCGGCCAAGCTGAACCTGGACCCGGATACGCTGTCACAGACCGTAGCTAAGTTCAACGCCGCCATCAAGCCGGGGAACTTCAATCACAACGTCCTGGATGACTGCAGCACCGCCGGCCTCACCCCACCAAAATCGCACTGGGCACGCCCGCTGGATACGCCACCTTTTTACGCCTACCCGCTGCGCCCCGGCATCACCTTCACCTATCTCGGCGTCAAGGTCAACGAGCGCGCCCAGATCATCATGCAGGACGACAAGCCGTCCCACAACATGTTCGCGGCAGGTGAAATCATGGCCGGCAACATCTTGGGCAAGGGGTACCTGGCCGGGTTCGGCATGACCATCGGAACAATTTTCGGACGTATCGCTGGAGAGGAGGCTGTCAAACATGTCAACGCTTGAATCAATCCCAAGAGAACTGGTGCTGGAGGGGGAGCGGGTCATGCGGCTTTGCAACGCATGCCGCTATTGCGAGGGGTTCTGTGCCGTCTTCCCTGCCATGGAGCGCAGAATCAACTTCACGGAGAAGGACCTGAACTACCTGGCGAACCTCTGCCACAACTGCACCGAATGCTACTACGCCTGCCAGTTCGCGCCGCCGCAGGTGTTCGAGCTGAATTTCCCGAAGACGCTGGCGGAGATACGCCTGGAGACCTACCGCAAGTACGCCTGGCCCGGGGCATTCGCCGCCCTGTTCCGCAGAAACGGTCTGGCGACCGGGGTTGTCTCAGTGGCGGGTCTTTTCGTGATCCTGGCCATCATGCTGGCGGGGCGCACGCCGCGGGCACTCCTTGCCGCACACAGCGATGCCGAAGGGGCCTTTTACGCGGTCATGTCGCACCAGGCGATGGTTGCCACCTTCGCCACGGTAGCTCTGCTCATCTGCGGGGTGTTCGCCATCGGCTTCGCCCGGTTCTGGAGGGACACCGGTGTCAGTAACGCTCAGCCGCTGGTCGCGTCGGACTTGCTCCAGGCGATCAGCGACACCCTGGGGCTCAAGCATCTGGACGGCACCGACAACGGTTGCGCCTATCCGGACGAACTCCCTTCCAACACCAGGCGCGTGTTCCACCACCTCACCTTTTACGGCTTCGGGCTCTGCCTGGCGGCAACCGCCGTCGGGACGGTCTTCCATTACGGGCTGGGGTGGGAAGGCCCCCCGCCGATCCCCGATTTCGCGCGAGGGGGCGCCGGGGTGGTACGCAGCCTGCCGCTCCTGCTCGGATCGCTCGGTGGAATAGGGCTGCTGCTTGGTCCTGCGGGGCTCCTTTGGCTCAAAAGCAGGCGAAACTCCCTGCTGGTGGACCCGCGACAAAACGGCATGGACGCGGGGTTCCTCGTCTCGCTGATGCTCACCAGCCTGAGCGGGTTCCTGCTGACCGTCTTTCGTGAAACCCCGGCGCTCTCCGCGCTGGTGGTCGTGCACCTGGGCGTGGTGCTGGGGCTCTTCGTCACCATGCCCTATGGGAAGTTCGTCCATGGCATCTATCGTTTCGGCGCTCTTTTGCGCAACGCCAAGGAGCAGCGCACCATGCAGAAACTCGGCGCCGAGTAACCGCAAACCATAACTAGAATGACAGGAGGTGATGTATGAAACCCACGATGAGCAGGAAAGATCGGATCAAGAACGTCTACCGCGTCGCAACCGGCAATTTTCTGGAAATGTATGATTTCATGGTCTACGGCTACTACGCCTCGTATATCGCCAAGACATTCTTCCCGGCGGGGAACGAATTCACGTCGCTGATGCTTTCTCTGGCCACCTTCGGGGCGGGCTACCTGATGCGCCCCCTGGGCGCGCTGTTCCTCGGCTCCTACATCGACCGCCAGGGGAGGCGCAAGGGGCTGGTCATGACCTTGGCGATGATGGCATTTGGCACCCTCACCATCTCCTGCACGCCAGGATACAGCAGCATCGGGGTGTTGGCGCCGATACTGGTGGTGCTCGGGCGCCTGATCCAGGGGCTGTCCGCGGGCGTGGAACTGGGCGGCGTTTCCGTCTACCTCTCCGAGATAGCGACTCCCGGCAACAAGGGGTTCTACTGCGCCTGGCAATCGGCGAGCCAGCAGGTCGCCGTTGTCATGGCGGCGGCGATCGGTATGTACATAAGCAGCATCCTGCCTCCCGCCGAGATGCTCTCCTATGGCTGGCGCATTCCGATGTGGATCGGCTGCATCATCATCCCCCTGATCTTCATCATCCGTCGCGGACTGAAGGAGAGCCCCGAATTCGAGGCGCGTCACCACCATCCGAGCAACAAGGAGGTGCTCCGTACCGTTGCGGAGAACTGGCAGAAGGTGGGGCTTGGCACCATGATGTCGGTGATGACTACCACCACTTTTTACCTGATCACGGCGTATATCCCCACGTTTGGCAAGCACGCCCTGCACCTGAGCCCATCGGACAGCCTGCTGGCCACCTTCTGCGTCGGCATATCCAACTTCATCTGGCTCCCTATCGGCGGGGCCATCTCGGACCGCATCGGTAGACGGCCGCTGTTGTTCCTGTGCACCATCCTTACCCTCTGCTTCTCGTACCCGGCCATGTCCTGGCTGGTGACCGCCCCTTCCTTCAGCCGTTTGCTGGCGGTGGTGAGCTTCCTCTCCTTCATCTTCGGTGTCTACAACGGCTCGATGATCCCCTTCCTGACGGAGATCATGCCGGCCAAGGTGAGAACCACCGCCTTTTCTCTCTCCTTCAGCCTGGCAACCGCCATATTCGGCGGTTTTACCCCGGCCGTCTGTACCTATCTCATCGAGAAGACGGGCAACCGCGCCAGCCCGGCCCTCTGGCTCTCCGCCGCCGCCCTGATCGGCCTCGCGGCGGTATCCCGGCTCGCGTCCTCCAGCTCGCCGGAGGAAGTGCCCCTGAAGGAATCGATGACCGCGTCCAACCTGGAGTTCTCTGGCAACGATTGATGCCAGAAACGGACGGAACCTGGGACCGGCGCCACAGGCGCCGGCCCCCTTCGACAACCTGACGTCGGCGTGTCACTATCGGCCGGCCCGGTACCAACACCCCGCTAACCGCCGCAGAAATTCCGCTGCAGATTTGGAGAAGAAACAGTGAATATCCATGAATACCAGGCCAAAGCGATCCTGAGAAAATTCGGCGTGCCGGTCCCCGACGGCCACGTCTGCTACAACGGCGCCAGCGCCCGCGAATGGGCCAAGCGTCTGGGCGAGGGGCCCTGGGTGGTGAAGGCGCAGATCCACGCCGGCGGGCGCGGCAAGGGGGGCGGGGTCAAGCTCGCCAGGACCTCGAGCGAGGTGCAGATGATCGCCCGCGACATGCTCGGCATGACGCTCAGGACGCACCAGACCGGGCCGGAAGGGAAGGTGGTGCACCGGGTGCTGGTGGAGAACGGCTGCAACATCGCCAACGAGCTCTACGTGAGCCTCCTGGTCGACCGCGGCACCTCGCGCGTCACCGTGATGGCCTCGACCGAGGGGGGCATGGACATCGAGGAGGTCGCGGCCAACACCCCGGAGAAGATCGTCACCGAGGCGGTGGATCCCCTGGTCGGCCTCACCCAGTTCCAGTGCCGCAAGATCGCCTTCAGCCTCGGATTGAAGGGGAAGCTGACCGGCAAGGCGGTCAAGGTCCTCACCAACCTCTACGCCACCTTCATCGCCTGCGACTGTTCCCTGCTCGAGATCAACCCGCTGGTGGTCACCGCCGAGGGGGATCTGCTCGCCCTCGACGCCAAGTTCGGCTTCGACGACAACGCCCTGTTCCGCCACCTGCAGATCGGCGACATGCGCGACTTCGACGAGGAGGACCCGAACGAAATCGAGGCCTCCCATCACGACCTCTCCTACATCTCGCTTAACGGCAACATCGGCTGCCTCGTGAACGGCGCCGGTCTCGCCATGGCCACCATGGACATCATCAAGCACTACGGCGGCGACCCGGCCAACTTCCT
>NZ_JAHLME010000001.1 GCF_018919395.1 Geomonas azotofigens | reverse complement strand
ACGCTTTGACTGACGTAATGGCCCCACTCCTGAATTATTTTCACGTTAGATACAGGCACTCCGTTGTTGTCAGTAGTCTTACCACTTAGAGTAACAAACGGCATGGTGATGTTTTGTGTGGTATTGGCTGACACAACTACGTTCTGCAAAATGTCATAACCGTGAAAATAATGTGGTGCTGGAACATTGGTTGTCGGTGAGATCCACGCACTTGAAGACCCTCCCTCCACACTAAGTTTATACGTACCACTAGCGAGAGGAACTGAGTAATTCCCGCTGGCATCAGAAGAAACTTGACCCGCCGACACGCCACTTGCTTGGTCCGAGACAGTGACTTTCACATTTGCTACACCAATTCCACTGAGATTTTGTATTTTCCCGGAGAGGGTGACAGCCTGTTGTAGGGGAAAGTTTTTGACAGCATCAGTCGTAGCATTAATCCCATTAGCAACCGTTTGGGCAAGGCCACTGCCAGGTGGGGGAATTAGTGTTAAAGTATCAGCTGACGTTGAAACTACAGTTATGCTGTAATTACCCAAGGCGTCAGAGGTAACCGGCTCGAATTGGCCGTTCCATGTCAGATAATAACCAACGCTTTGACTGACGTAATGGCCCCACTCCTGAATTATTTTCACGTTAGATACAGGCACTCCGTTGTTGTCAGTAGTCTTACCACTTAGAGTAACAAACGGCATGGTGATGTTTTGTGTGGTATTGGCTGACACAACTACGTTCTGCAAAATGTCATAACCGTGAAAATAATGTGGTGCTGGAACATTGGTTGTCGGTGAGATCCACGCACTTGAAGACCCTCCCTCCACACTAAGTTTATACGTACCACTAGCGAGAGGAACTGAGTAATTCCCGCTGGCATCAGAAGAAACTTGACCCGCCGACACGCCACTTGCTTGGTCCGAGACAGTGACTTTCACATTTGCTACACCAATTCCACTGAGATTTTGTATTTTCCCGGAGAGGGTGACAGCCTGTTGTAGGGGAAAGTTTTTGACAGCATCAGTCGTAGCATTAATCCCATTAGCAACCGTTTGGGCAAGGCCACTGCCAGGTGGGGGAATTAGTGTTAAAGTATCAGCTGACGTTGAAACTACAGTTATGCTGTAATTACCCAAGGCGTCAGAGGTAACCGGCTCAAATTGGCCGTTCCATGTCAGATAATAACCTACGCTTTGACTGACGTAATGGCCCCACTCCTGAATTATTTTCACGTTAGATACAGGCACTTCGTTGTTGTCAGTAGTCTTACCACTTAGCGTAACAAACGGCATCGTGATGTTTTGTGTGGTATTGGTTGACACAACTACGTTCTGCAAAATGTCGTAACCGTGAAAATAATGTGGTGCTGGAACATTGGTTGTCGGTGAGATCCACGCACTAGAAGATCCTCCCTCCACACTAAGTTTATACGTACCGCTAGCGAGAGGAACTGAGTAATTCCCGTTGCCATCAGAAGAAACTTGACCCGCCGACACGCCACTTGCCTGGTCCGAGACAGTGACTTTTACATTTGCTACACCTGTACCTGTAAGATTCCGTATCGCACCCGACAAGGTGACGGCCTGCTGTATAAGGATGATGTTCTGCGTAACATCGACCCCATTAATAATAATTCCATTCACCGTAGAATCGGTGAGCCCCCGACCCGACGGGGGTGAAATAAGAAGATTATAGCTGCCATCAGAAACTGCGACGGAATAAGCGCCATTTGCATCGGTGGTTGTTGTAGCTACTTGAACTGCGGTCACTGCATTGTGCACCTCTACAATAGCATTGGGAAGTGGATTACTACCGCCGTAAATCGTACCGGAAAGCGTCCATGCCAGCGCTGTGTTTATTGTTCCAAACAGGATTATTAACATAAGCAGAACAAGCCCGATTCTATTTAGAGCCAACTTCATATCAGATTTCCTCCAGTGGCTTGTTAGTACATATTTAAGTGTCACGGATATGTTATCTCATCGGTTGGAGTACAACCGATACATTGCTTTTATCGAACACCTCGGCTGGTAAATTGACGGTTGCGTAATCTAAACCGTCAGGAGCCTTTATCTGCACGAAGGCATCAAAAAAATCCATCGTTGGCAGGGTAAAACGGCCATTGGCATCGGTGGTCAGTTTGTACTTGTCCACCTCCTGCAGATGCACATTCACTTCAGCCCCAACAACAGGCGTGCCGTCCGGATAGGTCACCTTGCCCCCGGAAGCAAAGCAGGCAGACGCCCAAAGAAGTACAGTTCCAAAGATGATCATCATTCTTAAGTACAGCTTGGTCATAAGCATGTTCCTCCAGCAAATAGGTGATATTGGAATGAAAACTTAGCGGTTCGGATAAAAAAGCGCCCTCTTCATCAGCATAGAAGACGGGCGCTTCAACCATACTCAAAGTACGGCGAACCACACTCTCCGGCGGGTCAGCCATCCGCGGAAACGGATCTGGTCCTCTGCGTCCCCGGATTACTCCGGGTTTGCTCTGATCAAAGAGATGTAACGATTATTTATTTTTGGAGATTGGCTATTGCCGGAAACGTTTCTTTTATAAATCTCTCAATGCATATCCCATTTCCAATGGGATATGCTCCTACAAAGATCAAAGCGTCCGAGCAAGTTGCATACCACGACAACAGACCGCGCAACATCGTGTAAACTTCATGTTTTTTCGTTGAGGTTAATTAACCTCAAGCCATTTAACTTTATTTTATAAACTCAATATGGTGTTTTAACGTGTAGGGTGGAGGCTGAAGAGGACGTGAGAACCAAGCAGCAACCTTCGGTGTCACGAATACGGTGTTCTTTCCCATTATCTTGCTGACACAGGCACGTCTTTCTTACTGTATGGCGCTACAACTTTGGTGGGACGTAAAAGAGATATCACGGGTAGGTAGGTAACTCACAGCAAAAGTTGTTTTACGGTCAACTGAGTATGACAAAACAAAGTAGCAGCTAGGATAGCATCTACGTCAATTGCAAAAGAAAAGGCACTTACGAAGTACGTAAGTGCCTGACTTTCTAGTGGTGCCCAGAGACGGAATCGAACCGCCGACACGAGGATTTTCAATCCTCTGCTCTACCGACTGAGCTATCTGGGCAAGAGACCAACTTTATACTTTGATTCGCCGACTGTGTCAACCCTTTTCTTCTAATTTTTATGACTGACTAGGCGCGGGAGATGAAACGGCCGTCGCGGGTGTCGACCTTGATCTTCTCGCCCGCCTCGAGGTACGGCGGCACCTGCAGACGCAGACCTGTCTCCAATACGGCTTCCTTGGTCTGCGCTGTGGCGGTGGCGTTCTTCATGGCGGGAGCCGTCTCGGTGACGACCAGTTCGACTACCATGGGAAGGTCGACGTTGACCATGCGCTCCTGGAAGATGCCGAGTTGAACTTCGGTGCCGTCGAGAAGGAACGGCGCGATGGCTTCGAAGTTGTCCTCTTCCATCTCGAACTGCTCGTAGGTCTCCAGATCCATGAAGATGCCGCGGCCGCCGTCGGCGTAGAGGAACTGCCCCTTGTGACGCTCGAAGTCGGCCTCGTCCACCTTGTCCCCGGAACGGAAGGTCTTCTCGAGAACCTGGGCTGTAATCAGGTTGCGGTATTTGGTCTTGACCATGGTGTTGGCGCCACGGGCCGAAGGGGATTGAAAACTTACGTCGACTAACACGCAGGGGGCTCCGTCCAGCTGGATCACGAGGCCTTTCTTGAAATCGTTGGTAGTGTACATGCAGGGTTCTCCTTAGCGAAATGTCCCTTTTTAACAGAATTCTGTGCTAAATTCAACCGCGCCATGACGGCGAGACTTTGAGATGTGGAGGATCTGTGAAGATAGATACAGAATTTATCAAGTTGGACAGTTTTCTGAAGGCGGTGGATGCGGTCTGTTCCGGAGGCGAGGCAAAGATCATCATCTCGGAAGGGATGGTGTCGGTGAACGGCGAGGTGGAACTGCGCCGTGGCAGAAAGCTGCGTCCTGGCGACCAGGTGGAACTTGGAGGGAAAACTTTCTCGGTGGAATGGCCGGATCAGCCTCCCGCGCGTTTGGCCTTATAGCCGCGCTTGGCGAGTTCAGCGAGCAGCACCTCGGCATGGTCCCCCTGGATCTCGATGACGCCGTCCTTGGCGGTTCCGCCGCAGCCGCAGCGCTTCTTCAGGTCGCCCGCCAAAGCGGTGAGGGCCGCCGCGTCGAGAGGGAGGCCGGTGATGACGATGACCGTCTTGCCGCCGCGCCCTTTCGTTTCGCGCCTCAGGCGCACCACGCCGTCGCCAGCGGGCGCTGCCGACTTCTTGCAGACGCAGGAGTTGGCGGGCTTGCCGCAACCGGGGCACATGCGGCCGAATTCGGAAGAGTAGACTACCGGGGCATCGCTGTTGGAGTTGCTCTTTTTCATGCTGCCTTTGTAGCAGAAAAGCTGAGCGAGATTCAAGACAAGAAAAAGGCCTCAACGCAAGACGCCAAGGCGCGACGCCGCAAAGTTAAAAGCACAAAGAGATGTTATCCATATAAGAACTTCGCGCCTTTGCGCCTCTGCTACTTTGCGTTAAAGCTTTTCGGGGTTATATCTCGACTGGCCGCGGCACTTCGCTCTCCATGAGGGGACGCGGAGTGAGACGGTCGGGGATTTTCAAGACGGTGACACCGGGCGGGGGCTCGATCTCCCGGTACAAGGGCTCGCTCCCCCTCTGGTAGGTCTTGGAGAAGTGCATCGGCAACACATACCGGGGCCGCAAACGGTCCAACAACTGGTTGAACTGCGTGGTGCAAAGATGGCGTGACAACCCCGCCTTCTTGCTCTCGGAGGCAAGGAAAGCGCACTCGCATACCAACAGCGTCACCCCTTGCACCAGTCCCGAAAGCTTGGTCACGTTCTCCTCTGAGTACCCGATATCGGTCACGTAACCGATGCTCGCCGGCTCTTCGAACTTCCTGATACGTTGGTACAACTCAGCTGCATCCGGTGCCACCTTCTCTTCTATACTCCCGCCGCTGTCGTACGGATACCTGACCGGGCTCCCCTCCATCACACCGTCATGGAACAGTTTCTCCATCTCCTTGAGCCACTCCCCCTTCTTGACCCCTTCCGCCGCCATGCGCTCGTCATCGAGCACGAATGCCTCCCCCTCGTCCACGCGATAGGCCATGACCGGAATGTGATGCTCACAGTGGGTCCCGCTCACGGTCAGGTGCCGGTTGCCGTAGAGGACGCCGTTGCGCTCCCCCTCGCAACTGGCGGCGAAGGCTTCCGGTCCGCTGTAGAGCATGCTCGCCACCCGCCCGTTGGCCCAGATTTCGTTGACCCTGAAGTTCCCCCAGAAGGTATCGGCGAGGTTCCAGTCGTAGCAGGCGAACTTGCTCGCCATGCGCTCGGAGAGCCCCGGCGGACCGAACACGTCGATGGTGCGCGGCGAAGCGTGGCTGTGGCGGATCACGCTGTCCATCCCCATGAAGTGGTCCATGTGGGCGTGGCTGATGAAGATGGCGTCGATGGATGTGTAGACCCTCTTGGCGAGGTGATGCATCTTGCCGCAATCGAAAAGGAGCGCGCGGCCGGTCGGACGGACCCGGACCAGCAGCAGCGGGTCGTCGAACAGTCCTGCGAAGAAGGTTGGTTCGAGGTAGCGGAAAGGTTTGGGCATGCGCAGAATTTTACCATTAGATTGACTTGCATCAATTGCAACACTCTCTGCACGGGTTACAGTTCCTATCAAGAAGACAATCCGACGAACTCACATGACAAGGAGAAGGACATGGCAGAGAAAAAGGGTGTTGCTCTGGGCGAGGCACTGAATCTGGCAAACCTGGCGGGCTACCAGGACGGCGCGGTGGTTAGCAGGACGGTCATAGACAAGCCGGTGGGGACCATTACTGCCTTCGCCTTTGACGCGGGTGAGGGGCTGAGCGAGCACACCGCTCCCTACGATGCCTTCGTGCAGGTGCTGGACGGCGAGGCGGAAATCAATATCGAAGGAACGGCGCATACCGTGTCGGCGGGGGAGATCATAATCATGCCCGCCAACAAGCCCCACTCCCTGCGCGCCGTTAAACGTTTCAAGATGCTCCTGGTGATGATCAGGGCATGAAGCAGTAGGCTCAAAGGCGGATCACAGAGAGGACACAGAGGCAAAACCAAGGCGGGCACAGAGAAATCCCCAGCGTTCTTTCTCTGTGACATCTGTGGACCTCCGTGACCTCTTTGATAACGCTTTTGTTTGACCCTGATTCTCCCTTGGGCTATGCTCGGCTCCTGCAAGAACAGCAACTTGTCGGGGCAGGGTCATGACTCTATTCAACATGGACCAGTGGCGACAGCACGTCGCACTCGATGTCGGGACTGCAACCACTCGCATTGCCACCGGGAACTGCGGGATGGTTGAAGTTCCTTCCCGGATCGGATCTCGCAAAGCGCTGCACGACGGCGTCATCGTCGACCCGGAGGCTGCCTTCCGGATCCTTCAACCGGTGCTCGAACGGCGCCGGGTCTTCGGCATGGTGAAGCCAAGCATCCTCGGCTGCGCCCCCAGCGACGCCAGTGACAGCGAGCGGCAGTTGCTGACCGATGCCATCATGAAGGCGGGGGCCGCCGCGGTATCCATCATCCCGGAACCGCTTGCTGCTGCCGTCGGCGCCAACCTCGACGTTTCTTCCCCTTACGCCCAGATGGTGGTGGATGTCGGCGACGGCGTCACCGATTGCGCCGTTTTCCGCTCCGGAAAAGTCATCGCCAGCTACGCCCTCAGGGGCGGCTGTTGCCGCATGCGGCACGCCATCATGACGGCGGTCAAAGCCGTACAACAGACGGTGCTGCTCGAGGAGGAGGCGGACCTGCTGCTGCGTGATTGCGGCACCAGCCGACATTCCGAGCCAGCCGCGGGAACAACGGTAGCAGCGCTGCTCCCGGTCCTCGAAGAGATCGCCGACGGCATCGATTCCTTCCTCAGGGACCTGCCCAACGACATCGGGTGCGACATCATCTACAGTGGCATCTGTCTCACCGGCGGCGGCGCGTTGATACCGGGACTGCGGCACCTGCTGGAGGAGCGTACCGGCATCAACGTCTTCACCGCGTCCAACCCGCGTAGCGCCGTGGTCGAAGGGGCGCGCGCCATCCTCCCGGTCGTGGTGATGCTGAACCGGTGGAGATAGTGAAGGTCCGCCATACAAAATCCTGACCCCTTGCTTGCCTCCCTCCGCAGAGGATGATGGCCCCCTCCCCCACCTAGCCCCCTCCCGCAAGGGGAGGCGGAACGTGAACCTGACCAACAATATAAAAAGCCCCTGCCGACGGAGTCGACAGGGGCTTTTCTCTTGTATCGGTGCAGCCGGTTACCTGCAGCCGCAGCCGCAGCGGCCGTTCAGCTCCGCCTCATACCCTTTCCTCAGCAGCTTGGCAACTTCCTTGGAGTGGTAGGTCAGGATCAGGTCGGCGCCGGCGCGTTTGAAGGACATCATGGTTTCCATGATGACGCGGTCTTCGTCGATCCACCCCATCTTGGCGGCGGCCTTCACCATGCTGTACTCGCCGGAGACGTTGTACACGGCGGTGGGGAGGTTGAACTCGTTTCTAACCTCGCGCACGATGTCGAGATACGGCAGGCCCGGCTTGACCATCAGGATGTCGGCGCCTTCCTCGACGTCCATCCTCGCCTCGCGGATCGCCTCGAGCCTGTTGCCCGGATCCATCTGGTAGGAGCGACGGTCGCCGAACTGCGGGGTGGACTCGGCGGCCTCACGGAACGGGCCGTAGTAGCCGGAGGCGTACTTCACCGCGTAGCTCATCAGCGGGATATGGTTGTAGCCGTTGTTGTCCAGCGCCTCGCGGATGGCGGCCACGCGGCCGTCCATCATGTCGGAGGGGGCAACCATGTCGGCGCCTGCCCGGGCGTGGGAAAGGGCCTCGCGAGCCAAGAGTTCCAGGGTCTCGTCGTTGTCCACGTCGCCGTTTTTGATCACGCCGCAGTGGCCGTGGTCGGTGTACTCGCACATGCAGACGTCGGTGATGACGGCCAGCTTGGGCACTTCCTTCTTGATGGCGCGGATGGTCTCCTGGATGATGCCGCTCTCGGAGTAGGCGTCGCTACCCATCGCGTCCTTCTGTTCCGGAATGCCGAACAGGATGACGGCCGGGACACCCAGCTCGTACGCTTCCTGGGCCTCCTCGACGATGTTCTCGATGGACTGCTGGTAGATGCCCGGCATGGACGAGATCTCTTTCTTGATCCCCTTGCCGAAGGCGGAAAACATCGGGTAGATCAGGTCGTTTGCCGAGATCGCGGTCTCACGGACCATATTCCTGAAGACTTCCTTGCCCCGAATTCGTCTCGCTCTGTACACCGGGTAGAACATACCATTTCTCCTTTTGCTTGCAGTGGATAGACTCTAAACCTTCCCCCTCCCTAGCCCTCCCCCTCCGGGGGAGGGGAAGCAGGACGAGCGGGCGGGGGTTAACTATGTGTGGCGGCGCCGCCGAAAAAGCTGATCATCTCCCGCGACAGGGCCTCAAGGGTGAACTCGGCCGGTTCGATGTGCACGTCGAGACCGAGGTCGCGACAGGTCTTGGAGGTGATCGGTCCTATCGAGGCGATGGTGACCCCTTCCATCAGGTGCAGGAAACGGTTTTCACCGAGGATGCCGGCCAGGTTCTGCACCGTGGACGAGGAGGTGAAGGTGGCGCAGTCGATCCTCTTCTCCTCGAGCGCCAACAACGCCTCATCCGGAATAGCCGAGGGGGTATGGTTGGCGTAGGTCACCGGCGCGATCACCTGCGCGCCCAGGCGGCCCAGTTCTTCCGGGATCACCTCACGGGCGCGATCCCCTTTCGGGAAGAGGATCCACTTGCCGTTCATGTCCATCTCGGAGAAAGCGGCCACCACCCCCTCCGCCTTGTAATCGGCGGGGATCAGGTCGGGACGGATGCCGTAGGGGGCGAGCGCCGCGGCGGTCTTGGGGCCGACCGCGCAGACGTGGCAGCGCCCGAGGGCCCGGCTGTCGAGGCCGTGCTCGGCAAGCCTTGCGAAGAAGTATTTAACCGCGTTGTACGAGGTGAAGACGATCCAGTGGAAACTGTCCAGCGCGTCGATCGCCTCGTCCAGGGCGGCGTAGCTCTCGGGCGCGGCGATCTCTATGGTCGGGCAGCAGTAGGCGCGGGCGCCGAGCTGTTCCAGCATCGAGGTGAATTCACCGGCCTGGTCGGCGCCGCGGGTAACGAGCACGGTGCGGCCGAAGAGCGGGCGGTTGTCGAACCAGCGCAGCGTCTCCCTAAGGTTGACCACTTCACCGACCACGGTGATGGCCGGGGCCTTGAAAGCGGCGGCGCGGGCCTTGTCCGCGATATCTGCCAGCGTGCCGACCAGCACCTCCTGCTCCGGACGGGTGCCCCAGCGGATCAGTGCCACCGGGGTTTCCGGCGCGCGACCGTGCTCCATGAGGCTTTGCGCAATGTGCGGCAGGTTGGTGACCCCCATGTAGAAGACCACGGTGCCGCTGCCCAGCGACAGCCCCTCCCAGTCGATCTCGGAGGACGCCTTGCCCTTCTTCTCATGCCCGGTCACGAAGGCGACCGAGGTGGTCACGCCGCGGTGGGTGAGCGGGATCCCCGCGTAACTGGTGGCGCCGACCGCCGCGGTGATGCCCGGAACGATCTCGAAGGGAATCCCCTCCGCGACCAGCGCCTCGCATTCTTCGCCGCCACGGCCGAAGATGAAGGAGTCCCCCCCCTTGAGCCGCGCCACCACCTTGCCGGAGAGCGCCTTTTGCACCAGCAGTTCGTTGATCTGGCTCTGTTCGCGGTTATGCTCGCCGCCGACCTTGCCGGCGTAGATCAGTTCGGCCCCCTTGGGAGCGAGCCGCAGCAGTTCCTCGTTGGCGAGGTAGTCGTACATCACCACCTGCGCCCTGGCCAGGCAGTCGCGTCCCTTGACGGTGATCAGCCCGGGATCGCCGGGGCCTGCGCCGATCAGGTAGACATACCCTTTCTTTGTCGTTTCAGCAGTCATCTCGCACCAGGAAAAGAGAGTGATGTGCGCAAAAGGCAAAAGGCTAAGGTAGAACCGTTAGCCTTTAAAAGAAAGTCAGAACCGTTGGCCACGGAGACACGGAGGACACGGAGAAAGGCAAAAGCGGGGTGCCCCCAAAGTCTTTTGCTTTTCTCAGATCTTCTCCGTGCCTCCGTGGCTATTGGTTTTGGGGTTTATACCGGGATTTCCTTCTCCCGGGAGACTTCACGCTGGTACACCTCGGCGAGGATGGCGTGGCCGCCCTCGGAGAGGAGCTGCTCGGCAAGCTTCACGCCCAGCTTCTCGCAGTCGTCGGCCGGACCGCTAACCACACCCTTCACGGAGACCTTGCCGTCCACCGACGCGATGAAACCGGTCAGCTTCAGCTCGTCGCCGGTCACTTCGCCGTAGGCGGCGATGGGAACCTGGCAGCCCCCCTCGCAGCGCCACAGAAGAGCACGCTCGGCACGCACGGCGCGGCTGGTGTCCGGGTGGTTGAAGAAGGAGATGGCGTCCTTCACATCCTCGTTGGAGAGGTTGCACTCGATGCCCAGCGCCCCCTGGCCGATGGCCGGCAGGGAAAGGTCGGTCGGCAGGAGCTCGGTGATCTGGTCGGCGAAGCCGAGACGGTTCAGACCGGCGGCAGCCAGGATGACGGCGTCGAGCCCCTCGGTCTCCAGCTTGTCCATGCGGGTCTGCACGTTGCCGCGGATGATGACCATTTCCAGGTCGGGGCGGACTTTCAGCAGCTGCGCCTGGCGGCGAAGCGCCGAGGTGCCGATGCGGGCGCCCTGCGGCAGGTCGAGGAACTTGACGTTGCGGGAGATGACGGCGTCGCGGGGGTCTTCGCGCTCGGTGATGCAGTAAAGGCCCAGCCCTTCCGGGAACTCGGTCGGCACGTCCTTCATGCTGTGCACCGCGATGTCGATCTCGCCGCGCAGCATCGCTTCCTCGATCTCCTTGACGAAGAGCCCCTTGCCACCGACCTGCGCCAGCGGCACGTCGAGGATCTTGTCACCGATGGTCTTGATCTTCTTGAGGGTGACGGTCATGTCGGGGTAGCGTTTTTCCAGCTCGGACTTGACCCAGTTTGCCTGCCAGAGTGCGAGCTGGCTCGCGCGGGTTCCTATTCTCAGCTCTTTCAGCGCCATGCACTTCTCCTTTATCTGTTGATCTTCCTTAAAGTAATCAGTCTTCCAGCTCCATCATGCCTTCCTGCTGCTCGCCCGTCTCCAGGTCGAAGAGGTGGCGCAGGGCGTCGACGTAAAGGTCGTTGCGGCTCCCCTGGTCGGTCCTCTTCAGGAGGCTGGTAGGATGATGCAGCAGCTTGTTCATGATGGCGTTGGTCAGGGCGTCCATCTTTTTCTCCGCGCCGGGAGGGAGATCCTTCCAGTTGGAAAGAGTCTTGGCCAGTTCCGCTTTCCTGATCTCGTCGAAGTGGCTCCTGAGCGCCACGATGGTCGGGGTCACGTCCAGCGAGGAAAGCCACTTGAAGAACTGCCCGATCTCCTGCTCGACGATCGCCTCGGCCTTGGCCGCCTCGATTTTGCGCTGCTCCAGGTTGGTGGCCACGACACCGTTGAGGTCGTCGACGGTATAGAGATAACAGTTCTCCACGTCGTTGACCTTGGGGTCGATGTCGCGCGGCACGGCGATGTCGATGAAGAACATCGGCTTCAGCTTGCGGCGACGCAGCACCTCCTCCATGTCCTTTTCGTGGATGATGAAGTGGGGCGCACCGGTCGAGGAGAGGATGATGTCCGCCTTGGGAAGGTGCTCCATCAGGGCTTCGAAGTGCACCGGCTTGGCGTCGAACTCCTCGGCCAACTTCTCGGCGCGCTCGTAGGTACGGTTGGTGACCATGACGCCGCGCACGCCGACGTTGATGAAGTGTTTGGCGGCCAGTTCGCACATCTCGCCGGCACCGATGAGAAGGACGGTCTTGTCGGAGAGTTCGCCGAAGATCTTCTTGGCCAGTTCCACCGCGGCAAAGGCCACGGAGACAGCGGAGGAGGCAATCTTGGTCTCGGTCCTCACCCTCTTGGCGACGGAGAAGGCCTTGTGCAGGAAGCGGTTCAGGATGATACCGGAGCTCTTGTACTCGGCGGCGTAGCCGTAGGAGGTCTTGATCTGCCCGAGGATCTGCGGTTCACCTACCACCATCGAATCGAGGCTCGACGCGACGCGGAAGACGTGACGGGTGGCCTCCTCGCCGTGGTAGCCGTACAGGTGCTTCTCGAGCGTCTCCAACGGGAAGTTGTGGTAGTCGGCAAGGAAGCGCTTCAGGCGCGCCATGCCGCCGGCGACGTCGCGGGTGGTGGCGTAGATCTCCACGCGGTTACAGGTGGAAACGATCACGGCCTCGGTGATGTCGGGGAGCGCCACGAGGGCGTTGAGAGGCTTCTCCATCTGGGTGGGGGAGAATGCAACTTTTTCCCGTATTTCAACTGCGGCAGTTTTATGCGAAAGCCCGACCACAATAATGTTCATAACAATCCCTGCCCCTTCTGGGGTAATCCCTCTTACTTATAGCTGTGCAGCCCCGGCAGCAACAGGTTTACGCCGAGGAAGGTGAAGAGCATGATGACGAAGCCGAAGATCGAGAGCATGGCCGCCTTTCTGCCGCGCCAGCCGGTGGTGAGCCTGCCGTGCAGCAACGCGGCGTAGATGAACCAGGTGATCAGCGACCAGGTCTCCTTGGGATCCCAGCTCCAGTAGGTGCCCCACGCCGTCTCGGCCCAGATGGCACCGGAGATGATGGCGAAGGTGAGCAGCGGGAAGCCGAAGGTGAGGCAGCGGTAGCTGATGTCGTCCAGGATGTCCAGCGAGGGGAGCTTCTGGAACATGGAACCCAGCCGGCGCGTCTTCAAGAAGTGCGACTGGATCAGGTACATGATGCTGACGCCGAAGGAAATGGCGAAGGCGGCATAACCAAGGAAGGCCATGATGGTGTGGACCGCGAGCCACTTGCTCTTGAGAGCCGGGTTCAGCGGCGGAATCACCGTGGAGAAGGAGGCCGAGATGATCATGATCAACAGCGCCAGCGGCATCATGAATGAGCCGAGGATGCTGATCTTGTAGCGCCGTTCCAGCAGCAGGAAGATCCCCACCACGGAGAGGCTGAAGAAGGAGAGCGATTCGTGCAGGTTGGTGATCGGGGTGTGCCCCGCCTCGAGGAAGCGGTTCAGAGTGAAACCGCAATGAACGAGGAAGCCGGCGAGCGTGAGCCAGAGGCCGGTTTTACCCAGGGATTCCTTTGGCTTGAGCAAGTAGATCAGGTAGACGGCGGCGACGACCGCGTAGATGACCAGGGTGCTGTTGAAGAGCAAGGCGTTCATGAAGGGTCCTCTTTTCCTGCCTCTACCGAGCCCGGTGCGGCCCCGGCAGCGGAGAGCTTCAGGAGTATCTGGTCTATGGCATCTCTCTGCCCGTTTTTGATTAGCGCGGGGAGGTCCAGCGCGGCAAGCTCGGCAAAAACCGTGTCATTGTATGCGTTCCCAGCCTTTTCAGTCAATAGCTTTTCACGGACCGCACTTAAAAGGGCTACAGCCTCACCATATTCAGGACCGAACTGGGCTCTCAGCCGATCGACGATCGTTTTTGACAGAGTGGGGCTGGCTCCACCAGTCGAGACCGTAATCAGCAGCTCTCCTTGTTCGAGAACGGCGGGTGTCACGAAGTCACCGTCGTCCGGCAGATCGACACAGTCGACAAGAATATTCAGTTCCCGGGCTGCCCGCGCCACCTCGCGGTTGATTGCGGCGTCGCTGGTGGCGGCAAAGGCGAGGGTCGCCCCGGTGAGGTCGCCGGGGCGGTAGCTGCGAGACAGGTGCACGATGCGCTCCTGCGCGGCGAGTGCGGCAAGGGATTCTTCGACCACGGGGGCCACGACGGTGACACGCGCACCTGCACCCAGCAGCCGGGCGGTTTTGCGGGCGGCCACCTTGCCTCCACCGACCACCACCACGAGGCGTCCCTTCAGGTTCAGGTTTATCGGGTAATGACGCACGAAGCACTCCCTGCCCGCCCGCAACAGATCGGTGTCACCTTTAATTATAGCGGGGCGGCCGCCCCAATATGGCCCTATCCCGCAGCCCTGTCAATGCTGAATACGTCAACGGTCAGAGGGGTTTGGACACCTTAACCACCTCTCACCCAAGGGGCATTTACTCCTTGCTTTTTTTATCGGCTCATTTATAGTAGAACTCACTTTTTTTATTAAAGGAGAAGGTTCAATGGCCAGCGAAAACGTACATACCTTTACCGATGACAACTTTGAGAAGGAAGTCCTGCAGTCCGACATCCCGGTGCTGGTAGACTTCTGGGCCACCTGGTGCGCCCCCTGCAAAGCGATCGCCCCCCTCATCGATACCGTGGCGTCCGAGTACGAAGGACGCGTTAAAGTAGGCAAAGTCAACGTTGACGACAACCCGGCGACCCCCGGCAAATACGGCGTGCGCGGGATTCCCACCGTCATCCTGATCAAAGACGGCAAAGTGCTTGATCAGGTAGTCGGCGCCATCCCGAAAGCCCAGCTGGAGGCCCTGATCAATAAGGCTCTCTAAAATGAAAAAGCAGATGCAGTTCAAGAAATACCTGGCGAGGATCACCCCCCTGGCGCTGGCAGGCCTGCTGCTCTTCACGCAACCCGCCGCTGCCATACTGCAAAAAGGCGACCCCGCTCCCCCGATCAAGGTGACCACCACTTCCGGCCAGCCGATCACCTTGAACAACTACAAGGGTTACGTCCTGGTGATGGACTTCTTCGCCACCTGGTGCATCCCCTGCAAGGAAGCCATCCCCCATCTGAACTCGCTCAGGGCGAAGTACGGCAAGCAGGGGCTGCAGGTGCTGGGAGTAAGTGTCGATGAAGGAAGCGACCGCGACGTCAAGAACTTCATCAATGAGCGCAGGATCAGTTACCCGGTCGCCATAGCCGGCGAGGAGATGCAGACCGAGTACGGCTTGCGTTCCATCCCCACCGTTTTCGTCATCAACAAGAAAGGTGTCGTAGCCGAGAGGTTCCAAGGCTTCTCCGACCAGACCGCGAAGGCGATGGAAGACACCATCAAGAGGCTGCTCGCCGAATAGGCGCTATCAGCAGCGAGTAGAAAAATCAGAGCGGCTCTTCGCTGCGATACCACAACGGTAATCGCTGGGAAGCAGCCGCTCTTTTCGTTCCTGTCCCCGCCTCACTCCCACAGATACGTGACTCACATCTCCCCTTCCGGCACATTGACTTTCTCTAATGACATGGCACGATTCGTGGGTACTTTTTCCCGACCACATCAACAGAGGAGGTTATCCATGAAACTCAGAGCAACGGGGATAATTGGGCAGGACGACGATGGTCACATAGTCCTCGAGTTGAAGAAAGGCCAAGATGTCGGGGTGATCAAGAGTCACGTGGGTGAGGAGGTCGAAATGGTGATCCTCACCAAGGAGGCAGCCGTGAAGCCCCGGGAGTCGGCTGCTTCTGCGACGGATCCCGGAGACCTCAGCACATGCGCCAAGCCCGGGTACTGGAACATCGAGGACCAGCAATGACCTTCGCAATTTAGGGAGGCCTTCGCACCTCAGGAAGACGTTTCAAACTTCCACGGACGCGTTGCAAGTTTGCACGGGCACGTTGCAAATTACCACGGGTAGGTTGCAAATTACTACGGGCGCGTTGCAAATTACTACGGGCACATAGCAAATTACCATGGGCGCGTTGCAAGTTACCATGGGCGCGTTGCAAGTTACCATGGGCGCGTTGCAAGTTACCATGGGCGCGTTGCAAGTTACCACGGGCATGTTGCAAGTTACCACGGGCGTGTTGCAAATTACCACGGGCGTGTTGCAAGTTACCACAGACGCAAAACAAATTACCCCCCCGGGGGGGGCTCAGCTGGATGGCGATGCTCTAGCAGGATGCGCCTATCACGCGGAAACCGATGTTGGCAGGTCGCCGGTAGCCATGCGGCGCAAGTGGTTGATGTCCCTAAGCGGCGGCGTCCCGAAGAGGCGGCTGTACTCCCGGCTGAACTGCGAGGCGCTCTCGTAGCCGACGTTGAAGGCGGCGGTGGTCGCGTCCAGACGCTCGGTCAGCATCAGGCGGCGGGCCTCGTTCAGGCGCAGCATCTTCTGGTACTGCAGCGGGCTCATCGCCGTCAGGGTCCGGAAGTGGTGGTGAAACGTGGAAGTACTCATGTTCACCTTGGTCGCAAGCTCGTCGATACGCAACGGGTTGGCGAAGTTCCCCTTGAGCCAGTCGATCGCCCTGGCGATCTGCTGGCTCTGGCTTCCCGCCGAAGCGATCTGCCTCAGGCGCGCCCCCTGGTCGCCAACGAGCAGCCGGTAGATGATCTCGCGCTGGATCATCGGCGCCAGAATGGGCACATCCTTTTCATCGTCAAGCAGGTCGAGCAAGCGCTGGAAGGCGCTGATAAGCGGCTGGGTGACCTCCCCGACCGCCATACCCCTGCTGGACTGCTGGGTGCGGGGCTGCGGGAGGTTACTGTCCAGCATGAGTTGGGAGACCTCACGCAGGTCGAGCATCAGCCTGAGACCAAGGTACGGCTTCTCCGGGCTGGCCTCGATGATCTGCACCACCGTGGGGAGATGCACCGACGTGATCAGGAAGTGATTGGCGTCGTAGACCAAGGTTTCATCGCCGAGCTGGATGCGCTTGGCGCCCTGGGCGACCAGGCAGACACTCGGCTCATAGATGCCGGTCCCCGGCTCGGTCACTTCTTCCCTTCTGAACAGTGACAACCCGGGCACCGGCGTGGTGAACATCTCGCCATGTTCGGTCCATCGGGCAACGCTCCGCCTCAAACTTTCAATAGCTTCTTCCATGTGCATCGACCTCCAACCATCAGCACAAGCGGTTGTTTTAACAACTCTTTGACTTCAACCATCCTAGCCAAGCCGTGCGTGCATTACAACTTTTTTCGAAGCATCCGGAGAATCAGGCAAAAATCAGGCAGGATCGGTCTACCCGCCTTTCCTGTTTAAGAGCTAGTATCTGATCATCGCAATGGGTCACGCGATCATGCCCACGCTGGAGCATGGAGCACGATGCGATAGAATTTGCCGGTACGTCTACTGTCATAGCATCGGTCCCTGCCGCATCGACAACTACACAATGACTCAAAGGAGACCAAAATGCAAAAGCGCAAACTGGGGAAAAGCGGACTGGAAGTTTCCGCCCTGGGACTAGGCTGCATGGGCATGAGCTTCTCGTACGGCCCCCCAAAGGACAAGCAGGAGATGATCGCCCTGCTGCGAACGGCAGTGGAGCGCGGCGTTACCTTTTTCGATACCGCTGAAGTCTACGGACCGTTCACCAACGAGGAACTGGTCGGCGAGGCGCTCGCCCCGCTGAGGGACCAGGTGGTGATCGCCACGAAGTTTGGCTTCGACATCGCCGCGGGCAAGGACCCCAGGGGGATGAAGGGTGGCCTCCCCGCTCTCAACAGCCGCCCGGAGCACATCCGCGAAGTCGCGGAGGCCTCGCTGAAGCGGCTCAAAATCGAGGTCATCGACCTCTTCTACCAGCACAGGGTCGATCCCGACGTGCCGATCGAAGAGGTGGCGGGCGCGGTGAAGCAGCTGATCAAGGAAGGGAAGGTAAAGCACTTCGGCCTCTCCGAAGCGGGGGTGCAGACCATTCGTCGCGCCCACGCCGTGCAGCCGGTCGCCGCGTTGCAGAACGAATACTCGCTGTGGTGGCGCCGCCCCGAGGCGGAGATTCTTCCCACGCTGGAGGAACTCGGCATCGGTCTGGTCGCCTACAGCCCGCTCGGCAAGGGGTTCCTGACCGGGAAGATCGACGCCAGCACCACCTTCGACAGCACCGACTTCCGCACCACCCTCCCCCGCTTCACACCCGAGGCGCGGCAGGCAAACCAGGCCCTGGTGGACCTGCTGGGGGAGCTCGCGGCCCAGAAAAAGGCTACGCCGGCGCAGATCGCCCTCGCCTGGCTGCTGGCGCAAAAGCCGTGGATCGTGCCCATCCCGGGAACAACGAAACTGGAGCGGCTGGACGAGAACAACGGCGCCGTCGACATCAACCTGAGCGCGGAGGACCTGCGCCAGATAGACTCCGCCGCCGCCAGGATCCACGTCGAGGGGGACCGTTACCCCGAGATGCTGGAAAAGCTCACCAACAGGTAACCAGGAACAAGGAGGAGCAACCATGTATAAGGCAAAAGCATATTCCGCCGCCAGCGCGACCGCCCCGCTGGCTTCGACCACCATTCAGCGCCGCGAGCCTACCGACCGCGACGTCCAGATCGAAATCCTTTTCTGCGGCATCTGCCACTCCGACCTGCACACCGTGCGTGACGAGTGGAACAGCGTGATGCCGACCATCTATCCCTGCGTACCGGGGCACGAGATCGTGGGGCGGGTGACCAAGGTCGGCTCGGCGGTCACCAAGTTCAAGCCGGGCGACCTGGCCGGGGTCGGCTGCCTGGTCGATTCCGATCACAGCTGCCCCAGTTGCGAGGCGAACCTGGAGCAGTTCTGCACCAACGCGACCTTCACCTACAACTCGCCCGACAAGCACCTGGGCGGGGTCACCTATGGCGGCTACTCGGACAGCATCGTGGTCGACGAGCACTTCGTGCTGCGCGTCCCCACCAACTTGAACCTGGCCGGGGTCGCGCCGCTGCTCTGCGCCGGGATCACCACCTACTCCCCCATCCACCGCTGGGGCGACATCAAGGGGAAAAAGGTCGGCGTGGTCGGCCTCGGGGGCCTCGGCCACATGGGGGTCAAATTCGCCAAGGCGTTCGGCGCCCACGTCGTGGTCTTCACCACCTCCCCCGGGAAGAAAGAGGATGCCCTGCGCCTGGGCGCCGACGAGGTGATCATCTCCACCGACGCCGAGCAGATGAAGAAGCACGCCGGCACGTTCAACTTCATCCTCGACACCATCGCCGCGGATCACGACCTCAACGCCTACATCCAGATGCTGGGGCTGGAGGGGAACATCACCCTGGTCGGCGCGCCGGACAAGCCGCTTGCCCTCTCCTCCTTCGCGCTTTTGTTCGGTCGGCGCAGCGTTTCCGGCTCACTCATCGGCGGCCTCGCCGAGACCCAGGAGATGCTCGACTTCTGCGGTCAGCACAACATCACCTCCGACGTGGAAGTGATCCCGATCCAGAGGGTGAACGAAGCGTACGAAAGACTGGTCAAGTCGGACGTTAAGTACCGCTTCTCCATCGACATGGCCTCGCTGAAATCCGAGTAGGAACAACACCGCCGCCGGCCCCACGACTGCCGCGGGCCGGCGGCCAACCACGAGAAAAATGAACCTGAAACGAAAGATGGTCGCGGCTGTGATCATCGGAGGCTTAACAATCATGGCAGTACGCAGCGGCGGCGAAGTTGCCCGGCAAGGATCAGCGGAGGCCGCGAAAGAATCAGCAGGAGACGTGATGACGACCGGAGGAGTACTGAAGTCAGTCCAGGTCATGTGGAATTTCTTCTTCAACAAGCCGACCGACACCCGCCCTACCGGAAAAATCCCGATCCACAAGATGACCTGCGATGAGCTGCTCTCCGCACCTGACAACACCGCCTTTAGGATCGGGCACTCCACGGTGCTCCTCAAGCTGCAGGACTCCTTCTGGCTCACGGATCCGATGTTTTCGGAGCGTGCTTCACCGGTACAGTGGGCGGGCCCCCAGCGGTTCCACCAGACGCCGATCAGCATCGAGGATTTACCTCCCATCAAGGCGGTAATCATCTCCCATGACCACTACGACCACCTGGACCGCGATTCCATAATGAAGTTATCCGCCAAGACGGAGCATTTCCTGGTGCCGGTCGGCGTAGGTGACATCATAACCGGCTGGGGCGTCCCGGCGGCCAAGGTACGGCAGCTGAACTGGTGGCAGTCGACGAAGGTGGACGAGGTCCGCGTGGTGGCAACACCCTGCAGGCACTTCTCCGGCCGCGGTCTGTTCGGCAAAAACCAGACCCTGCAGAACTCGTGGACCATCCTCGCTCCCGGCTTCCGGATCTTTTTCAGCGGGGACTCCGGCTACTTCCACGGCTTCAAAAGGATCGGCGAGCAGTACGGCCCGTTCGACCTGACCCTGCTCGAGGCCGGAGCGTACAACGCGAATTGGGCGGGGGTTCACATGATGCCCGAAGAAACCATCCAGGCGCACGTCGACCTGAAGGGGAAGAGGATGCTGCCCATTCACAACGGGACCTTCGACCTTTCCATGCACGCCTGGCGCGAACCGTTCGACAGGATGCTGGCGCTGGCGAAGGCGCGAAACGTCGAGGTGGCCATGCCGGCCATGGGGGAACCGGTCTGCCCATCAGCAGCCGCGCAAGACAGGCCATGGTGGGCATCGGTCGACGCGCCCCCCGCGCTGGTCACGGCAGGTAGAACCCTTGGCCAGCTTGCCGGCCGTAGCGTTCAGCGCTAGGCAGGAGAAAAGCTGAGAGACTCAAAGAGCGTGCAATGCGGCAGCTAGGAAAGCTTTTCCATTCAAGGAGGCTGATATGACGAGGGATAACGAGCAAACGCGGCAGCACCAAACCACCTTCACCCGCCGGGAGTTCCTGAAGGGAGTCGGGGTTGGGGGCGGCGCGCTGGTGCTGTTCGGGCAGTTCGGGATTCACTCGGCGGCGTGGGCGCTGTCGGGCGAACCGACCTTGAAGATGGTCGTGGTGGATTACAACAAGTGCACGGGATGCAGAACCTGCGAGGCGGCGTGCTCGTCGCGCAATAGACCCGCAGCCGTCGCGGGGAAGGCCCTGCCGGGACTCGGCAACCCCTACTTCGCCAACATCAAGGTCCACAACTTCAACCCCGACGTGGACGTCCCCAACGTCTGCGCCATGTGCGCCGACACCCCTTGCGCCAAAGCGTGCCCCGTTGAGCCCGACGCCAAAACCGGGCGGCGCGCCTTCTATCGCGACGACGTGACGCACACCATGCACAACGACGCCAACCGATGTATCGGCTGCGGCAGTTGCGCCAAGGCCTGCGCCGCGCAACGCACCGGTGTCATTCGCCCCAACCCGGAGACGGGAAAACCGGAGCGGATGTGCACCCTGTGCGGGGGCGATCCGCAGTGCGCCAAGCGTTGCCCCTTCGGAGCGCTCTCCTACGTCGAGGTGCGGCGCGACCGGAAATTCTACGGCCTCGGCCCGGAAAAGATAGCGGCTGAATTGGCCAGGAACTGGTACGGGACGGCAACGTTGGGAGGTGTGAAATGAGCGGCAAACCGGGATACCACGGCAGGATCCTTGAAATAGATCTGACCTCGGGTAAGTCCAGGACGGTAGCCGTCCCTCCCGAGGACCTCGACAAGTTCGTGGGGGGACAGGGGCTGGGCATGAAGCTGCTCTGGGACCGCCTGAAAAAGCCGGGCGTCGACGCTCTCTCCCCGGAGAATCCGCTCATGTTCATACCCGGACCGTTCTCCGGGCTCCCGGTCCCCTCGTCGTCGCGGACCTGCGTGGTCACCAAGTCCCCCATCACGGCGCCGCTAAAATCCGATCACCGCCATGCCTCCACCGTCACCTACTCCAACATGGGGGGCTTCTTCGGGCCGGAGATCAGGTTCGCGGGATACGACGGGCTGGTGGTCACCGGCAAGGCCAGGGAGCTTTCCTACATCGTCATCGACAACGACAAGGTGACCATTCGGGATGCCCGGAAGTTCAAGGGGATGCGGACCGACGCCTTCGACAAGGCCTTTCTGGAAGAGCTCGGCGACCGCAACTACAAGACGGTGTACATCGGCCCCGCCGGAGAAAACCTGGTCCCCTACTCCAGCATCATCCACACCGCCGGGAGGGCCGCCGGGCGCGGCGGGTCCGGCTGCGTCATGGGCTCCAAAAATCTGAAGGCCATCGCCGTCAAGGGTTCCGGCCAGCCGGGCGTCGCCGACCACGAACGGTTCCTGGCCGCGCTGGAAAAGGCCAGGCGCGCGCTCTACGGGACGACCTACGCCAAATCGTGGGCCGAACAGGGGACGGCCAGGGCCATCGTCGGCAACAGCAACGCCGGGACCGAATCGGTGCGCAACTACCGCGAGGGGACCTTCACCGAGGCGGACAAGATCGGCGGCGACGCGGCGCGGCGCGACGTGTGGGTGCGGGACTTCGCCTGCTACTGCTGTCCGCTCGCGTGCAAGAAGAGCGGCGTCACCAAGGGGAAGTACGGCGGCGTGGTGCATGACGGCCCCGAGTACGAAACCGGCGTCATGCTCGGCTCCAACCTGATGATTTCCGACATGCCCGGTCTCTTGAGGGCGATCTACAACATCGACGACCTCGGCCTGGACCAGATCTCCACCGGCAACGTGATCGGCTTTTTGATGGAGGCCTACGAAAAGGGGATGATCGACCGGAAGTTTCTGGACGGCATTGACCTCACGTGGGGGAGCGTGGACGCGACCCTGGCCATGATCGAAAAGATCGCCGCCAAGGAGGGCGTGGGCGCCCTCGCCGCCCAGGGTGTGGCCAACCTGTCCCGCCACATCGGACAGGGGAGCGAGAAGTTCGCCATCCACGTGAAGGGGCTGGAACTGGCGGCGCACAACATCCAGGGGAACCAGCCCAGGGCACTTTCCTACGTCACCGCGTCCCGGGGGGCCTGCCACATGAGCGGCGACGACATCGCCATGCAGAACAGGCGCGCCATGCTCGACTCCACCGGCATGTGCTTTTTCCCGACCTTCGAGCCGGCACTGGAAGAGCCCATGCTCGAACTGCTGAGCGCGATCACCGGTCACGAGTACGACAAGGCCGAGTTCGAAAAGGCGGGGGAGAGAATCTTCAACCTGGAGAAAATGTTCAACTATCGCGAGGGGTTCCGCCGCGGCGACGACAAGCTGCCGGACCGGTTCTTCGAGGACGCCTTCACCATCGGCGCCAAGAAAGGTGCCGTGCTGGATCGGAAAAAGTTCCAGGACATGCTGACCACGTACTACCAGGACCGCGGCTGGGATCCTACCACGACCAAACCGGGCGAAGCCAAACTGAAGGAACTGGGATTGGAGTTCGTCTGAAAGACGAGAAACCGAAATAAGGATGTTTTAGATGAGCAATGAAAGCACTAAGGCAAGCAGCGGGGCGTGGAAGGTACTGACGGTCTACTTCTCGCATTCCGGGAACACCCGGGAATGTGCCCGGCAGATCCAGCAAAGGGTGGGGGGCGACCTGCTCGAATTGACGCCGGTCCAACCATATCCTGAAGACTACAACACCGTCGTTGACCAGGCGAAGCGCGAGCTGCGGGCGGGGTACCGGCCGGGTTTGAAGACAAAAGGTCACGACGTCGCCGACTACGACGTCGTGTTCGTCGGTTCCCCCAACTGGTGGAACACGGTGGCGCCGCCGGTCATGACATACCTGGCTGGACACGACTTCAGCGACAAGGCGATCGTGCCGTTCATAACCCATGAAGGAACCGGCTTAGGGCAGAGCGCACAGGACATCAGGAATCTCTGCCCCGGCGCCACGGTTCTGGAAGGACTCGCCATTCGCGGCGGCGAGGTCAACCGGGCCGGGCAGAAACTTTCTGAATGGCTGCGCAAGCTCGGCCTAGCAGAGGCGGCATGACGGCTTGGCTGGATAAAACCTGTAGGGGCGAATAATCATTCGCCCGCCTTTTACCGCATTCTGCACCTCGACTTCTCTCGCCATGGGCACTGGCCGGGGCACCGGCGGCTGGGCAAATAATTATTTGCCCCTACAGTATCTCAGGCCTCTCACCGTAGCGGTCGGCCATGTAAGAACTGCGCACGTAGGGGGCGCTCTCGACGTGGAGGAGGCCGGCGGCAAGCGCCTGCTCCTTCAGCCGGTCGAAGCGTTCCGGCTCGACGAACCGCTGCACCGGGTAGTGCTGACGGCTGGGCGCGAGATACTGGCCCAGACTCAGGTAGCTGCACCCCGCCGCAACCAGGTCCGTGAATACCGCGAGGAGTTCGTCCTCCTCCTCGCCCAGCCCGAGCATCAATCCCGATTTGGTCTTCAACTCCGGTTCCAGCCGGTGCGCGTCGGCCAGCAGCCGCAGAGATCGCTGGTAATCTGCGCCGGAGCGGATGGCGTACAGCCTCGGCACCGTTTCCAGATTGTGCCCCAGGATGTCGGGCGCGCTCGCCAGCACCGTCTTCAGCGCCTCCTGGTCCTCCTGAAAATCCGGGATCAGCAATTCGATCTTCGTTGCCGGCGAGGCCCTACGAATGGCGGCAACCGTCTCGGCGTACTGCCCCGCCCCGCCGTCGGGGAGATCGTCGCGGGTGGGACTCGTGATCACCACGTGGGAGAGCTTCAAGCGGCAGACAGCCTCGGCCACCGCCGTCGGCTCGCCCTGTTCCGGCGGCAGGGGCACTTCCTTGGACACCGAGCAGAACGAGCAAAGCCGCGTGCAGGCGCGCCCGAGGATCAGGAAGGTCGCCTGCCGCTGCCGGAAGCATTCGGTGATGTTGGGGCAGCGGGCCTGCTGGCACACGGTGTTCAGGTTGAGCTCTTTCAAGAGCCCTTCCATCTCCGCGTGTGCCGCCGGGTTTACCTTCTTTTGCAGCCATTCCGGCTTGCGCATTGCTTCCATTTCTCGCCCTATAACCCAGTCAGTCTTTAGCTCCGCCCCTCGAAGGTCCAACTCGGGCAGCGGTACTTGTGTTCCTCAAGTTTCCCCGCGGTAACCATCTCCTGGTCTGTGGGCGGCTCGGGCACCAGGTCGACGCCCATCCGCTCCTGGAACGACTCGACCAGCAGTCGTTTCAGTTCACCCGGTTCGGGCGTGTGGCCCAGTTCCGCCAGGCTCACCGAGCGAGCCGCACCCGGCGCCGGTTCTTTGAGGTAGCGAAGCCCCTGCCGCACACGGTTTTCCAGCGGGATCGAGCCGTGCTGCAATATGGCGCCGGAGAGGCGGCGCTGGGCGTTGCCGCCGATCTTGCGATCGTTGACCACGACGTCGAATTCCTCTTTGCCGGCGAAACAGAAGGAGGTCCGTTCTCCCAGCCGCTCCGCGCCGGGGTTGCAGTCCACGGCGAAGCGGGCGTCGAGTCCGAGGTGCTGGTAGGTGCCGAGCAGAAAGCCGCACAGTTTGCGGAAGCCGTCCTTTACGCCGGTCCGGTCGCCCAGGTGTTCAGGCGCGCAGACCACGCTGTAGGTCACCTCGGCGGCGTGGTAGATGATGCCGCCTCCGGTCATGCGCCGCACCACCGGCACCCCCTCCTCGCGACAGAGATCGAGGTTGAGCGCGGCGGCCGAGTCCTGGTAGCGGCCCACCGAGAGCGTCGGGGGATTCCAGCCGTACAGGCGCAGGACCGGCCGCGTGGGATCCTTCTGGAAACAGCTGAGGAGCGCCTCGTCGAGGGCCATGTTGCCCGGACCATCCAGGGGCCCGGTATCTATCAAACGCCACTTACACATAAAACCTCTAAACCATTAGCCACGGAGAAAATCTGAGGAAATCTGAGAGAGGCAGAAGACTTGGGTACAGCAAAAAACAGAAACTTTCGCCCGCACATCCGCTGCTTTCCTTTAGCCACGGATGCCTGCCTCCCAGAGCCTTCCCGCAAAGTTCTTTGCCTTTCTCCGATTTTGTCTTTCCTCAGATGTTCTCAGATTTTCTCCGTGGCCAATGGTTTTGCCTCTATTTTTATTCGCAGCACACCTGCTGCATTCTGGCGGCGCGGGTCTCGTCGAGGCGCCCCACCGGGGTGGTCACCGGCGCCTCGTGCAACCGCCCCGGATTCTCCCTGGCCATCCTGGCCGCTTCCAGCATCACCTCGATGAAGGCATCCATGGTCTGCTTGCTCTCGGTCTCGGTCGGCTCGATCATGATGGCCTCCTTGACGTTGAGCGGGAAGTACACGGTCGGCGGGTGGAAGCCCCGGTCGATGAGGTACTTGGCGACGTCTATGGCGTGCACCCCGTTTTCCACCTGGCGGCTCGCGGAAAACACGCACTCGTGCATGCAGGTCTGGTCGAAGGGAAGCTCGTACTCCTCCTTCAACCGCGCCATCATGTAGTTGGCGTTCAACACCGCCTGCTCGCTCACCTCGATCAGCCCTTCGCGCCCCAGGAGCATGATGTAGGCGTAGGCGCGCGCCATTATGGCGAAGTTGCCGAAGAAGTCGGAAACCCGGCCGATGCCCTCGGGGTGATCCTCCACGGCATAGCTGCCGTCCTCTCTGCGCACCACGCGCGGGGTGGGGAGGAAGCGAACGAGATCCCCCCTCACGCCGATGGGGCCGCTGCCGGGGCCGCCTCCGCCGTGCGGCGTCCCGAAGGTCTTGTGCAGGTTGACGTGGATGACGTCGAAGCCGACGTCGCCGGGGCGCACCTTGCCAAGAATGGCGTTCAGGTTGGCGCCGTCGTAGTAGGTGAGCGCGCCCCCCTCGTGGGCGATGGCGCAGATCTCGGCGATGTGCGGGTTGAACAGCCCCAGGGTGTTGGGGCAGGTCAGCATCACCGCCGCCACCTCGTCGTTCATCGCCTGCCGGAACAGGTCGAGGTCCATATCACCGTAGGGGGCGGTCGGGACGGTGACGATCTCGTAGCCGGCCATGGCGGCGCTGGCCGGGTTGGTGCCGTGCGAGGAGTCCGGGACGATGACGTACTTCCGCTTCGCATCGCCACGCGCCTTGTGGTAGGCGGCGATCACCATGATGCCGGTCATCTCGCCGTGGGCGCCGGCCAAGGGCTGGGTGGTCACCTCTTCCATGCCGGTGATCTCCGCCAGCTGCCGTTCCAGCTCATAGACGATGGCCAGCGGCCCCTGCACCAGCTGGTCCCCGCCGGGAAGCAGCGCCAGCATCGGGTGGCAGGAGGCGAAGAGCCCGCCAGCATTCTCGGTAACCTTGGTGTTGTACTTCATGGTGCAGGAACCAAGCGGATAGAAATTGGTATCCACCGAGAAGTTCCTGCGGGAGAGGTTGGTGTAATGCCGCACCAGGTCCAGTTCGCCCACCTCGGGCAGGCGCACCGGCTCACGGCGCCTCACCGCGTCGGGGAGGGACGCGGCCTTGGGTACGTCGCTCAAGGGGACCCTGACGCCGGTGCGTCCGGAGACGGATTTCTCGAAGATCAGCTCCATAACACCTCCTCAAGCAGCAGCGCCAGACGGTCGATCTCGTCCTTGGTCCGCTTTTCGGTCACGGTCACCACCAGCGCCCGCTCCATGCCGGGATAGTACTGCCCCAGCGGCACTCCCGCCGCCACTCCCTTGTCGAGCAGCCGTTGTACCACTTCGGCGCCGTCCTTGGGAAGGGCCAAGGTGAACTCGTTGAAGGTGGCGCCGCTGTTGAGCAGGTCGATCCCGCGCACCGCGCCGAGCACGGACTTAGCGTACTGCGCCTTGTCGTAGTTCAGCTGGGCCAGGTCCTCGAATCCCTTCTTCCCGAGCGAGGCGCAGAAGATAAGGCCGCGCAGGGCGCACAGGCTCTGGTTGCTGCAGATGTTGGAGGTCGCCTTGTGCCGCTTGATGTGCTGCTCGCGCGCCTGCAGGGTGAGCACGAAGCCGCGCCGTCCCTGGTGGTCGACGGTCTCGCCGACGATGCGCCCGGGGAGGTTCCTGATGAAGCGCTTCCTTGTGGCGATGAAGCCGAAGTAGGGGCCGCCGAAGGAGAGGTGGTTGCCGAGGCTCTGCCCCTCCCCCACCGCGATGTCCGCCCCCATCTCGCCGGGGCTCGCGACGAGGCCCAGGGCTATCGGGTAACAGGAGACGATCAGAAGCGCCTCGTGGTCGTGCGCCTTCTGCGCCAGCTCCCGGAAGTCCTGGACCGAGCCGAAGAAGTTCGGGCTCTGCACGATGACCGCGGCGGTCTCGTCGTCGATGGCGGCCATGAGACCGGCAAGGTCGGAGGCGCAGCCGTCGGGCGCCACCTGCACCGCTTGCGCGGAGAGGCCGTGCAGGTAGCCGGTGACGATCTCCCGGTGCAGCGGGTTCACGGACGCGTCGACGATCACCTTGTGCCGGTCGGTGATGCGCAGCGACATGAGCGCCGCCTCGGCGACCGCGGTGCCGCCGTCGTAGAGCGAGGCGTTGGAGGCTTCCATGCCGGTCAGGCGGCAGATGGTGGTCTGGTACTCGTAGAGCGCCTGCAGCGTCCCCTGAGCGCATTCGGGCTGGTATGGCGTGTAGGCGGTGTAGAACTCGGCGCGGGAGGCGAGGTGATCCACGGCGGCGGGGATGAAGTGGTCATAGATACCGCCGCCGATGAAGGGGGTGATATCGGCGCCGCAGGAGGCCGCCTTCTCCCTCATGAGCCGCATGAGCTCCAGCTCGGACATGCCGGGCGGAAGCTCGAAAGACTTGGCGCGCAGTTCAGCGGGAATGGGGGCGAAGAGCTCCTCCACGCTGGCCGCGCCGATCGCCGCCAGCATGTCCCGGATGTCGTCCGGCGTGTTCGGGCAGTATCCCATGTCACAGTCCTTTCAGGTACTCGTCGTAGGCGGCGGCGTCCATGAGCGCGCCCAGTTCGGCCTCGTTCACCCCTTCGAGCTTGCAGATCCATCCCTGCGACTCGGCCCCCTGGTTCACCAGTTCCGGCGCGTCATCCAGCGCCTGGTTCACCTCGGCCACTTTCCCCGAGACCGGCGCATAGATGTCGCTGGCGGCCTTGACCGACTCGATGGCCGCCAGGGCGTCGAACTGTTTGACGCTCTTGCCGATCTTGGGGAGCTCGACATAGGTGATGTCCCCAAGTTCGTGGGCCGCGTGCTCGCTGATCCCCACCGTCGCCTGCGCCCCCGCCATTTCGACCCACTCGTGCTCCTTGGTGTAGAACTTTGCCATGATCCCGACCTCCGTTAAGTTGGAAAAACAATGCGAACAGGGATAAAGGGGATAACTGCCAGGGACATGTCTTTATCCCCTGTATCCCTTTTATCCCTGTTAATGATTTCAGCTTCTGAGCGACCCGCCGGTGTAGAAGGGAAGCTCCACCACCTGCGCCTCCATCTCGACCCGGTCCTGTTTGATGGTGAGCCGGGTGCCGAGCGCCGCCGCCTCGGGCTTGACCAACCCCAGGCCGATGCCGCAGGCGAGCATGGGGGAGAAGGCGCCGCTGGTCACCACGCCCACCTCATCCCCCTCTTGCAGGATCTGGTAATGGTGACGCGGCGCGCGCCGCGAATCGACCTTGAAGGCGACCTTCATCCTGAACGAGCCCTGCTCCATCTCCCGCTCCAGGGCAGCCTTGCCCACGAACTCCTTGTTCATGTTGACGAAGGTGGAGAGCCCGGCGGTAAGTGGCGTAATCTGCTCGTCCAAGTCGTTGCCGTAGAGGGAATACCCCATCTCCAGGCGCAGCAGATCGCGGGCGCCCAGTCCGGCCGGCGCCACGCGCGGGTCCTCGAGCAGCAGGCGCCAGAACTCCGCAACCTTGTCCGCGGGGAGAAAAATCTCGTACCCCAACTCCCCGGTGTAGCCGGTGCGGCTGACGATGGCGTCACTGCCGAGGATGCTGGTCTTAATAAACTTGAAGAAGGGGATGTCCTGGATCGCCGCCCCGAAATGCCGCACCATGATCTCGCGGGAGAGCGGCCCCTGCAGGTCGACCTTGCCGGTGCGGGCGGAGATGTCGGTCAGGGCGGCGGGATCCTTGAGCCGAGAGCGGATCACTGCGAAATCGTTGTCGGTGGTGGCGGCGTTGACCACGATCATCACTTCGTCTTCGGCCAACCGGAACACGATCAGATCGTCAATGACGCCGCCGGCGTCGTTCAGGAGAAATCCGTAGCGCGAGCGCCCGACGGGAATGGATTTGACCGAGAAGGTGAAGACATTTTCCAGCCCGTTGGCGACCACGTCGCCTTTGCAGAGGAACTCCCCCATGTGACAGATATCGAAGAGGGCGGCCTTCTCGCGGCACCACTTGTGCTCGGCGATGATGCCGGAGTACTGGATCGGCATGAGCCACCCGCCGAAGGGCGCCATCAGCGCCTTGAGATTCTCGTGGTCCGCACGCAGCGGGGTCGCCTTGAGCTCTTCCATACCTGACTCCTTTCGCTGGACAATCGTTAGCACCCGTTAAACAAAAGAACGTGAACAGATCGTTATAATATCTCTCAAACACCCTATCTCTTTAACTTCTTGCTAAATTCACCGATATGAATATAATCTAGCCGTTGTTAGGAGAACTCATGGATAACTCTGAGCTGTTACAAAAGACTGCGGAAAAGCTTTCGCCGTTCGAGACGGCCCACCTGATAGACTTCGCCCAGCGCCTGACCGTGAAGAGCGCACTCTCCAACCCCTGGATCGTCTGCGCCTTCCTGATTGTCGCTTTCTACGCCGTGATCGTGCGGTCGAAGTTCGTGCTGGCGGTGCTTTTCACCACCATCTCGCTGCTGCTCCTGATCCGCTACACCATGCCGGCGGAAGGCGATTCGCTGAACCTCTCCACGACCCTTCCCTTCGCCTTCGGCGGTCTCGCCATCGGTGCGTTCCTCATCTATCTGTATTTCATCAAGACGGAGTAGAACTTTTGCGCAGAGTAGGCTTTACCACCACCATCCCGCTGGAAGTACTGGTCGCGGCGGGCGTGGTTCCCATCGATCTCAACAACGTCTTCATCACCCATCCCGAAAAGACCTCACTGATAGAAGAGGCCGAGCTCACCGGCTTCCCCCGCAACGTCTGCGCCTGGATCAAGGGTATCTACGGCGCCGTGGTCGCCAGCGGCGTCAAGGAGATGATCGCCGTCACCGAAGGGGACTGCAGCTACACCAAGGCTCTCATGGAGGTCCTGTCGCTGGACGGGGTGCGGGTCTATCCGTTCGCCTACCCGGCAAGCCGTGAAGCCGCGCCGCTCAAGGCGGAGATCGAGAAGCTCATGTCCGTTTTCGGCGTCGGCTGGACCGAGGTGAACGAGGCGAAGAGACGCCTGGACCGGATCAGGGCGAAGGTGCACGAGATCGACCGGCTGACCTGGCAGGAGAACCGGGTCACCGGCGAGGAGAACCACTACTTCCAGGTCTGCACCTCGGACATGAACGGCGACCTCGACGCCTTCGAGGCCGAGGTGGACGCCTTCCTGGCGCAGGCGGCGCGCAGGCCCGAGCGCAAGGAGCGGATGAGGCTGGCCTACCTCGGGGTCCCGCCGATCGTCTCCGGCCTTTACGATTTCGTGGAGGAGGTGGGCGCCCGCGTCGTCTTCAACGAGACCCAGCGGCAGTTCTCCATGCCTTACGGCATCCAGGACCTCGTGGAGCAGTACCGCGCTTACAGCTACCCCTACGACATCTTCCACCGGCTCGGCGATATCAGCCGTGAACTGGAGAAACGCAAGGTGGACGGGGTGATCCACTACGTGCAATCCTTCTGCTTTAGGCAGATCGAGGATATGGTACTCAGAAAGAGCATCAAGCTCCCGATTCTCACGCTCGAAGGTGACAAACCGGGTGCTGTCGATGCCAGGACGAAGATCAGGCTGGAAGGGTTTCTGGAATTGCTCGATGAGCGTAACTGAAAGTCCCTTGGCTGTGCCAAACCCGTGACAAAATATACAATGGCCGCTGCGATTGGCAAGCAGGGCACAAGATAAAACCGCACCGTTCGTATCTGTAAAATGCTTCGGAGCGGTCGGCATTGACAGGAGAAGAGATTCAGGTGTCAGACACGTTGAAAATAGGAATCGACCTCGGGAGCAGGAAGGCCAAGTTCGCACTGATGCGCGGCGACCAGATCGTCAAGCTGGCGGACCTGGACACCATTGCCTTCTACAAGAAGTACGGCAGCATCGTGAACGACGAGTTGTCGCTCGATCTCCTCGGGAGCGGCATCTTCAGCGCCGAGGAACTGGCCGAGGCGCAGATCACGGTCACCGGCTACGGCCGTAACAGCATCAACCTGCACGGGGCGCGCGTGATCTCGGAGATCAAGGCCCACGTCGCCGGCGCGCGCACCCAGACCGGGTTCGCCAACTTCACTCTTCTGGACATGGGAGGACAGGACACCAAGGTGGCCCAGGTGGTGGCGGGAAGGCTGACCGACTTCGTCATGAACGACAAGTGCGCCGCCTCCAGCGGGCGCTACCTGGAGAACATGGCGGCGGTCCTCGAGGTGAGCCTGGAAGAACTTTCGTCGCATTCCGAGGAGCCGGTGGCGCTGGATGCCACCTGCGGCATCTTCGGCGAGAGCGAACTGATCGGGCAGATCCTTCGGGGCTATCCGGTTTCCAGGCTCTGCGCCGGCGTCAACCTCACCCTGGTGAAGCGGGTGATGCCGATGCTGAAGCGTTTCCCCTCGGACACCCTGGTGATCACCGGCGGCGTCGCGCTGAACGGCGCCATGGTGGAGCTGTTGCGGGCCCAGTGCGGCATGGAGATCGTGATACCGGAGCACCCGCAGCACAACGGCGCCATCGGCTGCGCCTCGAACCCTTGAAACACAACGTGCATAGAGACAAACCTAAACATCGATTTAACGCAAAGCCGCAGAGACGCTAAGAAACCAGGAAAAATCTTTCTAGGTAAAGACCAACCTGTTTTTCCCTTTGCGTCTTCGCGCCTTGGCGTCTTTGCGTTAAAAGCTCTTGAAACAATTTCGCTTGAATTTTCCCTGCGGCCCGTTTAACCTCGCCGCTTAGATTTGATATCCGGAGGGCACATGCGTATCGGCAAGAAAGACTGGATCTTCATCGGCATCATCGCGGCCGTTTTCATCATCTTCTACGTCATTTCCGGCGAGGAAAAGACCAAGCGCGTCCCGCTGGACGACACCCACAAGCCGTCCTACGAGCTGTTCAAGAAGACCGGCAGCAAGATGGAGGCCGACAAGGGCTGCCCCACCTGCCACAACACCGAGCCGGGCGGCGTCCCCTTCCCCGCCAAGCACCCCGTGAAACCCAAGGACGGGCCGATGCGCTGCCTATTCTGCCACAAGCTCAAACTCGCCGGAGTGTAATGTCCACATTGAACCTGACCGGGGAGCTGGAGCGGCTGATCTACGACATCACCCTCCGCTCCCCGGAACTGCACCACATCATCCCCGAAAAGCTGCTGGTCTGCGTCTCGACCGGCAGGGCCAGCCGCGGCGGCAGCCTCGCCAAGATCCACCCGCTGCGCTTCGCCGGCGGCGAGAGATCGGTCAAGACCCGGCGCGGACGGCGCAGCGTCCTCTGCACCATGCCCAGCATCACCCACCGCGGCGAGGAGATGCTCTACGTCATCTACTTCCTGGTCCCCCGCTTCCTGGAACTCTCCTTCCGCGAGAAGCTGATCACCATATTCCACGAGCTGTACCACATCTCCCCTGCCTGCGACGGCGACATCCGCCGCTTTCCCGGCCGCAACTACGCCCACGGCTCCTCCACCAAGGCCTATAACCTGTTGATGGGACAACTGGTGGACCGTTACCTGGAGGCGATCCCGGACCGATCTGCGCTCGACTTCCTGGAGGGGAACCTGGCGTCGCTGCGCTCGCGGCACAGCGCCATCGTGGCCCGCCGCCTGCAGGCGCCCCGCATCAGCATCACCCCGGCCTGAGCCTCAAGGCGAATGTTGACTTTTCACTGGAAAAACTATAACTTCGCAGGCGCTTACAGACCCGCAGACCCCAAAGGGGGTAAGATATCATGCTGAAACTGGACTACACCGTCACCCGCAAGTTCGATGAGCTCGCCGAGAAGGCGAAGAAGGTGAGTTCTTCGCAGCTGATCAACGACATCGCCGCCACCGTCGACTCAAAGCTGTTCCAGGACTGGGCCAACTCGGCGCTGAGCCTTCTGCAGCAGATCTTCGGCGAGGAGAGCGCCTACTACCGCAACTTCCAATCCATCTACGCCAAGATCATCAACATCACCTACAAGGAAAGCTTCGACAACTGCCGGGCCATCGTGCAGTCCGCCCGCGAGGAATACGAAGCGGGAGGTCTCACCGAGATCCGCCTGTTCCTGGACCACGCGGTGCTCCAATACCTGGGCGGCAGGACCTCCGAGTTTTTGAAGCGCGGCGACAACCACACAGCCTGCATCCTGGCTTCTGTCTTGCTGGAGCAGGCGCTCATGCTGATCTGCGGCAACAAGGGAATCGCGACCGGAAGCACCGACGAGATGAACGAGGCGCTCTACCAGGCGAAGGTGTACCAGGTGGGAACCTACCAGCGGGTCAAGGACTGGTGCTACATGAAGGCGGACTTCCTGTCCGGACAGGGGGAGCGATACCGCACCGCCGACGTGGACGAGATGCTGCGCGGCGTGCAGCGCTTCATCGCCAAGGAGATCGGGTGAACGGGTAAAGACTGACACTTGAGTCGAGACAGAGCAGCAAAAAAAGGGGAAGCCATATGGCCTCCCCTTTTTGCTTTAGTTGCGCGGCCACTGACTGGCAGCCGCAGGCGTTCTCACTCTCAATCTTTGCCTTTATCTATTTTGGGGTCACCACGCAGTCGATGATGGCGTTGATCCTGCGGTTCTTGGCCCGCCCCTCGGCGGTGCTGTTGTAGGCGACGCGCCTGGTGTAGCCGTACCCCTTGGCGGTGAGGCGGCTCTTCTCGATGCCGAAGTTGTCGACCAGGTAACGCACCGCGCTCTCGGCGCGCTCACGCGACAGCTTCATGTTGTACTCGTAGCCGCCGACGTTGTCGGTGTGCCCTTCGATGATGGCCGTGGTGGTCGGGTACTTCTTCATGTAATCGGCGACTTTCGCCATTTCATCCTTGTACTGCGGCTTGATGTCGAACTTGCCGGTGTCGAATTCGACCACCAGGGCCATGCACAGGCGCTCGGGAGGCTTCACCTCCTTCACGTCGAAGGCACAGTCGATGATGGCCTCGATGCGGCGGTTGGCCTGGCGCCCCTCGTCGGTGGCATTGGAGGCCACGGGGCGCGACAGGCCGAAGCCGCGTGCCTCGAGGCGGGGGCGGTCGATGCCGCAGTTGGTGACCATGTAGTCGACGACCGCCTGGGCGCGGCGCTTGGAGAGGTCGAGGTTGTACTCGGGAGCGCCCACGTTGTCGGTGTGCCCCTCGATGATGGCGGTGGTGGTCGGATACTGCTTCATGAACTCACACACCGGACCGATCTGCTCCTTGTCCTCCTGGCGGATGGCGGCCCTGTCGATGTCGAACTCGCCGTGCAGGGTGACGCAGTACTTGTAGTGACCAGGCGTCGGCTCGGCAGCGGGGACCGGTTCCAGCGGCGGCTCCTCGGCGGGGGCAGGCTGCGGGGGGGGCTCCTGCTTGGCGACCGCCGCGGGGGCCTCCTTGACGCCGCCGAACATGAAATCAACCCCGACGGTGTACTCCAGGTTGTGGAACGACTCGCCATCCTCCCTGAGGATGAGATGCCGCAGGTCGCCCCTGAGAGCCATCGCGTCGGTGAGGAAATACTTCACGCCCGCCCCGTAGTTGAAGGCGGGGCGGCTGGTCTCGAAGGGACCGGACGCTTCACGGGACTGCCCGCCAAAGCCGGCCGCGACGTAGGGGACCAGTTGGCTGTCCGGCATGAAGTGGTAGAGCATGTCGAGGTGGTAGTTGTACGCGTCGAGGTCACCTATGTTGCTGTGCCTCTTCCCTTCGGTGGGAACGTAATCGAACACCGCCTCGAGACCGAAGTGCTTGGTGAAGTTGTAACCGCCGCGCAAGCCAAAGACAGGTGCGGTCTCCAGGTGTTCTTTGCCGATGAAGGTGTAGCCGCCGACAAAGGGTGACAGGGAGAAGCTTTGTGCCTTGATCTCGGCGTGGGCCTGCGTGAGCAGCGTGAACATCAATGCGGGAACCAGAACAAGCAACAGCAGGTACTTTTTCATCTGACACCTCCTATGTTGTTTAGGCTTCACTGTGATAACGCATTGGGAGAGCGCCCGGGCGGCGACGCGGTCATACTGTTGCGACTGAAGGTGAGGCGGGACAGAGTGCTCATTTCCCGCGAGCAATGGCTCGCGCCACCTTGGTATTGAGGCAGCCGGGAAAAAGCACATCGCTAAGGCTACCACTCATTTACCGGGGCGCAAGAAACTGATGTCATCAAACAGACAGGAGGGAATTATAAAAGGCGCTCCCTGCCAGACGGGAGCGCCTTTTTTGTCACGAGCCGGGTTTTGGTTCTACTCGCAGCTGAAGTTGGACTCGATGCGGCGGTTTTGCTGTTTCCCGGCAGCGGTCTTGTTGCTGGCAACCGGTTTGGTGGGACCGTAGCCGACCGCCTTGATACGGTCGGGGGCGACGCCGAAGTTCTTGATCAGGTAGTCGCGCACGCTCTCGGCGCGACGCTGGGACAGCTTCATGTTGGCGGCCTTGTTGCCGACGTTGTCGGTGTGCCCTTCGATGGTTCCTTTTGCCTGGGGGAATTCCTTGAGGAAGGCGCCCACGGCCTGGAGCTCATCGTGGTACTGCGGCTTGATGTCCGACTTGTTGGTGTCGAACTTGATGTTGATCACCGCGGGCTTGCACAGCTTGGCCGGTTCGGGAACCGGGACCACAACCGGCGGCGGAGGCGGAACCGGGGCCACGACAGGTGCCGGCGCGGGAACAGGTGGGGGCGGCGGAGCCATCACGTCGACCTTGGCCAGGCTCTTCGCGGTCCCGCCGGCGCCGTTGCAAACGAGGGTGTAATCGGCGCTTTGCGCGGGAGTGACCGTCATGGAGCCGGAAACCGGCACCGGACCGACGCTCGGCTCGATAACGCAGGAGGTAGCGTTGCTGGAAGTCCAGGTCAGGGTCACCATCCCTCCCTGGATGACCGAGGCAGGTGTGATGGTGAGCTGGTCGGTCGGGGCCGCCGGGGGCGGAGGCACTACTACGGGTGCGGGGACCGGTTCCGGCTTGGGAGCCGGGGCGGCCGCCTCCTTGACGCCGCCGAAGATGAAGTCCATCCCCACGGTGTACTCGAGGTTGTGCACCCGCTCGCCGTCGCCCATCGGCATCAGGTGCCGCACATCGCCCCTCAGCGCGAGGGCGTCCTTCAGGAAGTACTTGACGCCCAGGCCGTAGTTGAAGGCGGAATGATCGGTGTCGGTCCCGTTAGGATATTTCCTCGACTGCCCGCCAAAGCCCATCGCGAGATACGGCACCAACTGGGATTCCGGCATCAAGTGAAAAAGGGCGTCGAGATGGTAGTTGTACACGTCCACACCATCCCCGATGCCGCTGTTTTTCTTCCCTTCCGTGTTGACGTAATCGAACACCGCCTCCAGCCCGAAATGCCTGCTGAGGTTGTAGCCGGCGCGCAGACCGTACACCGGCATGGTCTCCAGACGGTCCTTGCCGATGAAGGTGTACCCCCCGATGTAGGGGGACAGGGAGAAGCTCTCCGCTTTCACCTCGGCCCGGGCGGCGGTGTGGACGCCCAGCAGCAAGGCCGGAGCGAGAAGAAACAGCACTTTTTTGTTCATCTAGATTACCTCCTGTGGAATTTCAGGATTCACTCCTGCTCGGATGTGCAGTTGGGGCAGCGGGTCGCCTTGACGGGTATCATGGTGCAGCAGCGCGGGCATTCCTTGGTGGTGACCGGGGGGGGAGGCGCCGGCACCAGCCTGTTGATCTGGCGCACCACGAGAAAGAGGGCGAAGGCGATGATCACGAAATCGAAGATGGTGTTCAGGAAAAGCCCGTAGGCGATCACCGGGACACCGGCCGCCTTGGCCTCGGCGACGGAGCGGACCGGCGTGGTCGAGAGGTTGAAGAAGAGGGAGGCGAAATCGATGTTGCCCAGCAACCTCCCGATGGGCGGGGTGAGGATGTCTGCGACGAAAGAGGTGACGATCTTGCCGAAGGCGGCCCCGAGCACAACGGCGACGGCGAGATCGATCACGTTCCCCTTGACGGCGAACTTCTTGAATTCCTCAAGCATTTCAGCGTTCCCTCCTTCCAATTAAGATCATGTTTCAGCAGTACACATTAGAAACACTACCACCCGCCACTGCCGTGCGCAAGGAAGCGACATCCTTTTTCCTACAGCAAAAGAGGCGAGAGGGTCAGGAATGAGGGGGGGAGAACAGGGTTAGCCGCCGGCTAACCAGAAGAGCTTCAACTGCAGGAGCAGGGCATGCCGCTGGCCTTGTCGAAGGCCTCCCTCCCCTCCTTGAAGCTGAACCAGGCGATGCCGAGCGCTCCGGCGGAGTCGAGCCAGCCGATGCCGGTGAGATAATAGCCGGCGCTGGAAACGAGCAGGATGACGGAAAGGTAGAGGCAGACGCGGGTGCAGGCGGCATCGGCGAGGATCGCCTGGGAGCCCAGGGCCTTCCCCACCTTCACCTTCTGCTGGATCAACAGCCACATCGAGAGTATGGAGACCAGGGAGACCACCATGCCCCAGAAGGTGGTGGTGGGCGCGTGCCGGTGAAAGGCGTCGTAGAGAGAGGTGAGCAGGAGGCCTGCCGCGAGCAGGTAAAAGCCGCCGCCGGTGATCCTGAGCGCGCTGCGCTCGAACTGGTCGGGCGCCTGGTCGGGGTTGTCGCGCTGGCGCCGCACCATGTGCCAGATACCGGCACCTGAAACCACCTCGACGAAAGAGTCCAGGCCGAAACCGAAGAGCGCCAGGGACTCGTCCTCGAAGCCGAACCAGGCGGAGACCACCCCTTCGAGGATGTTGTAGAGGATGGTGATCAGCGCCAGGAGGAGCGCGGTACGGTACAACTTTTCAAGCGGCTGGTTCATTGGGGTCCTCTGCACTGTTACTGGAAATATCGGAAGAATTGAATATATCCCGCGGGCTGGTGGAAAGTCAACGATGCGGGCATCCGCCGGTCTGACGTATCGACAGCGAGAAATGCCCCCAAATGCAAGTAATCGATTCTGCGACACTCTGAAAAGAGGGGAATATTGCCATGGAAAAAATGGCAATTTCTGTGAGAGACGCTGCAGAAATATTATTGACAGCCAAAAACCGCTATGCTATACACGTAATCTCTTCGCGGCACAGGGCGAAGAAACCAGTATTCCCGAGTAGATCAGTCGGTAGATCAGCGGACTGTTAATCCGTGTGTCGTAGGTTCGAGTCCTACCTCGGGAGCCAAAATATTCCAGGGTCACAGCGCAAGCTGCGACCCTTTTTTCGTTCCACCCGCCTGACTCCTCGCCACCCGCCCCCCCGGTCGAAACGGCCACGACGTGTCACTGTGTCGCAAACTCATCGCGCAACAGTGAACACTGCAAATTTATTGTTATAGTAATGTCCTTGCAAACACCTTCTCCTGAGAGTGTGACGGCCATGAAAGTACTGATTGCCATCGACGACACGGACAATTCTGTCAGCAGAGGCACCGGAGAACTCGCCGCGCTGATTGCCGCAGCCGTCGAGGCGAACGCCTGGGGTACGCCCGGCTTCATCACACGGCACCAGCTGCTGGTACATCCCGACATTCCCTACACCTCGCACAACAGCGCCATGTGCTTCCCGATCGAGATGCCGGCAGAGTGCCTGGAACGGGTCATCCCCTTCGCCAGCGAGTTCCTGGAGCGCGAATGCGCCGAGGGCTCCGATCCCGGACTGTGTCTCGCCGTCACCGACGGCCTCGACTCGCCGGCGGAACTGGTCGGCTTCGGCCGGCGGGCGAAGCAGGAGGTGATCCGGAAGGAGGAGGCCCTGAAACTCGCCCAAAGGCTCGGCGTGCATCTCTCCGAGCATGGCGGCACCGGCCACGGCGTGATCGGCGCCCTTGCCGGCGTCGGCTTGAGGCTCTGGGGAAACGACGGGCGCATGCGGGGGAGCCTCGCCGCTGTCCGCCCCGGGCAGGTGCTGAGCGTGCGCGAACTCCTGGAACAGCCCGACGTCGATTCCGTGCGCCGCCCCGACGGGAAGAGCATTGACCTTGCCGACCTGGTCTCCATCGCCGAGAAGCCGAAGACGGTGATGCGCGACGGGGGCTCGGTGCTGCTGGTACGTCCTGCGGAGCACCCTTCCGGCGTCGCCCTTTGGGAGACGCTGCCCCGAAGGATGTTGCGGGACTATTGACCGGTCCGGGTACGGCGACCGACATGTTATTCACTGGCAGGCTCCATCACGAGGAGGTCTATTCATGAATTTTCGGCACGAAATTGAATCGCACCTCAAGGGGGAAACCCTGGTCCGCAAGGGCCTCAAGCGCGGCGCCGGCTCTGCGACGCTGCGGCTCGTCCCCGATCTGAACGTGGTCAAGATCGGCGGACACGGCATCATCGACTACGGCCGCGAAGTGGTCCTGCCGCTTTTGGAGGAGATCGGCGAGCTGTCCCGGGAGAACCAGATCATGGTGGTCACCGGCGGTGGCGTGCGGGTGCGCCACATCCTCGACATCGGGATCGACCTCGGCATGCCGACCGGCGTTCTCGCCGAACTGGCGGGCAAGATCAGCGAGCAGAACGCGGAGATCGTGACCCTGCTCCTGTCGAAGTGGGGCGGCAGCCGGGTGAAGACCGGCGACCTCCTCGATCTCCCCACCATGCTGCACCTGAAGCTGCTGCCGGTGATCCACGGCACGCCTCCCTACGGCCTTTACGAGCACCCGCCGGAGACCGGGCTGATCCCTCCGCACCGAACCGATACCGGCGCGCTGCTCATGGCGGAGGTGCTGGGCGCGAAGAGTTGCATCCTGGTCAAAAACGTGGACGGCCTCTTCACCGAAGACCCCCGCGTCAACCCGAAGGCGGAACTGATCGAGGAGATCACGGTGGAAGATCTCATCAAGCTCGACATGGAGGACATGGTCCTGGAGCGCAAGATGCTCTATCTCTTGCGCGACATGGCCAACGTGAAGGAGATTCGCATCGTCAACGGCCACAAGCGCGGCACCGTTGGGATGGCGATCCGCAAGGAGAAGATCGGCACCTTGATCCGGGTGTGAGCGCGCCACCGACTCCGAATTAATGTGATCCTTCGACTGGTCGTACACATGATGAACCTGTATAATGAAGGCGTACCCCCTCCTTGGGGAGGAACGAAGGGAAAGGAGGCACCCTTTCATGGCGGGAAAGATCTTTTATCGGCACAGGACGAAGATGCAGGATGGGGCCCACCAGCCGCGGCACGTGCTGGTGGCGGTGGCGGACCTCGATCTCAAGGTGTACGGCCAGCACATGCGCATGTGCGAATTGAAGTTCATCGCTGAGGCACTGGGAGCGGAACTGCTCGAGTTGCCGCGCGGGCCGAAGCACCAGGGCGAAGAGGAAGACTGAACGGTTCAACAAAGCAGACGCAGGAAGGGGGTTGTCTCAGGACAGCCCCCTTCGCTTTTGATGATCTCGATTTTTTTAGTACCTGCGATCGCCGTACCCGCCGCGGTCGTCATAGTGCCTGCCGTCATGACGGTAGTTTCCGTCGTCCCGGTCGTGCCACCAGCACGGGCAACACCCTGACAGCACCGTGGTCAGGAGCAGTAACCCGAGAGACATCCATATCTTTTTCATGACCATCCTCCTTCACGTGGCACCATCTGCCAGCTTCATTTCTCGACCACTCCAGTTCCACAGCCCGATCGAGATATCAGATGCTTGACATCGCGCACAAGGTGACTTAAAGTCAAATATGACCAACGGTCATAAAGGAGGATGCCATGCCTGCCGCCAAAACGGAGAAGGAGAACCAGCCGTCCGGCCGCCAATCCGGCCGCAGGGCCAAGCGGAGCGAGGAAACCCGGGAACGGATCTTCCGGGCCGCGCTCGACCTTTTCGCGCAACGGGGGTTCAACGCCACCACCATAGAGGCGATCACCGCCGCCGCGGACGTGGGCAAGGGAACCTTCTTCAACTATTTCGAGAACAAGGAAAGCGTCCTTCTGGAGTACCGGGAACTGCAAATGGAGCGGGTCGCCGACTTCGTGGCGGCGAACCGGGAATCGGACCGGTCGCTCGCCCCGCTTTTGCTGCAACTGGCGCTGACGCTGACCATGGAGCAGGAAAAGAGCCCGGGGCTGATCCAGAGCCTGATGACCGCGGTTTTCGGCAGCGAGACGGTTCGAAGGCGCATGGCCGAGGCCATGGAAGGGAACATCCAGCAACTCTCGACGGTCATGGCGCGGCGCCAGCAGTCGGGGGAAATCCGCAGCGACCTGGATGCCTTCAGCATCGCCCAGTCCTTTCAGCGCATCATATTCGGCACCATGATCACCTGGTCTCTTAACCCGGTCGATCCACTGGAAGAGAATTTGAAGAAGAGCATCCAGGTGTTCGTAGACGGGGCCCGCTCCAAGTAGCAACAGGCGACAAAGGATACGTCATGATCGCAAAGAGTTTGAAACTGCTGACTGTTTTGCTGCTGGTCGGACTGGCGGCGAGCGAGGCGTCGGCCCAGGACTCCCCCCCCCTGGCGCTGTCGCTGGACCAGGCCATCACCCGGGGGCTCGAGACGAACCTCAACGCGGTGCTGGCCAAATCGAGGGTGGACGAGGCGGAAGGGACGCGGGAGCGCAGGCTCGCCGGCTACCTCCCGCACCTGCGCATCGAGACCCCCTTCGCCTGGCAGACCCGGAACCTGCGCGCCCAGGGGATCAGCCTCCCCAACTCCCCCGCCGTGGTCGGACCATTCACCAGCTACGACTTCCGCATCTACGGCGAACAGAGCATCCTCGACCTGCAGAGCTACCACGCCATCAAGGCGGCCGAACAGGAGAAGAAGGCGCGGCTCGCCGACTACACGGACGCGCGGGGCGAGGTGATCCGGCTGGTCACGGTGCGGTACCTGGATGCGGCCTACGCCGAGGCCCGGGTGACGACCGCGCTAAGCCGGGTGCAGACCTCGGAGGTGCTTGAGAAGCTGGCGCGCGACCAGCGCGAGGCGGGGGTGGCGGACGGCCTCGACGTGCTGCGCGCCCAGGTGCAGCTCGCCAACGACCGCCAGAACCTCCTGGTGACCAGGAACAACGCACAGCTCGCCCTGCTCGCCCTGGCGCGCAGCGTCGGCGTCGATCTCGGCACCCCCATCACCCTGACCGACAACCTCTCATTCAAGCCCCTGGAGTCCCCGCGGATCGAGCAGGCGATCCAGGCCGCGCTGGAAAGCCGCCCGGATTACCGCTCGCTCTTTGCCCAGCGTGCCGCCCTGGAGGAGCAGGCCAAGGCCTCCCGCTCGCGCTACCTCCCCAAGATCGTGGTGAGCGGCAACTACGGCACCAGCGGCCAGGAGATGAGCCGGCTCGACCCGACCGGGATGCTCCAGGTCAACATGGTGCTGAACCTCTTCGACTACGACCGCAAGGGTGAGCGCCTGGAGCTGGAGAGCAGGCTGGACCGCAACTCCCGGCAGCTCGCGGACCTGAAGCTCGGGGTGGAGCAGGACATCCGCGCGGCCCTTTTGAACCTCACCTCCGCGAACGACCAGGTGGCCACCGCGCGGGAAGGGGCACAGCTCGCCGAGCGTGAACTGCAGTACGCTGGCGATCGCTTCAGAAACGGGATTGCCAACAACATCGAGGTGGTCACGGCCCAGGACGCGCTGGCACGGGCCCGCGACAACGAACTGAACGCGCTGGCGCAGCATGCCGAGGCGAAGATAGCGCTCGCCCGCGCGTTGGGCGATACCGAGAAGGTGTACCGGCTGTTCCTGGGCATCGAATAACTGCGAGGTGATGCACGCCATGAAAAGAAAACTGATCCCCATCCTCCTGCTGGTCGCCGTGGTGGTCGGCGCCGGATACTTCTTCACCCACCGGGCCAAAAGCGACGCCGACGCCACCTCCATCACCCTCTCGGGCAACATCGAGGCGCACGAGAGCGTGGTCGGCTTCAAGGTGCCCGGACGGCTCGCGGAACTTCCCGTCGAGGAAGGGCAGCTGGTCAAGGCGGGAGACGTCCTGGCCAGGCTGGACCAGAGCGACTACCGGCAGCAGGTGCAGATCGACGAGGCGAGCGTGGGGACGCGCGAGGCCGAGTTGGGCCTCGCCACGGCCGGCAGCCGTCCCCAGGAGAAAAAGGCGGCGCAGCAGTCGGTCTTGGACGCCCAGGCGGACTACGAGCTGAAAAGGCACGACCTGCAGCGCTACCAGTCCCTCTACGAGAAGGACGAGGTCTCGGCGCAGGTGCGCGACACGGCGGCGGCCGCGTTGAAGCGAAGCCAGGCGACCCTGGAGCGGGCGAAACAGAACTACGACCAGGTGCTCGAGGGGGTGCGCAAGGAGCAGGTGGACATCAACCGCGCCGCGGTCCGCTCGGCGCGCCAGGCGCTGAAACTCTCCAGGATCAAGCTTTCCTATACGACCCTCCAGGCCCCCATCACCGGGGTGGTGCTGGTACGGCAGGCGGAGTTGGGTGAGGTGTTGACGGCCGGGACACCGGTGGCCACCATCGCCGACCTGGACCATCTCTGGATGCGCGGCTACCTGAGCGAGACCGACCTCGGCCGGGTCAAGCTGGGGCAGGTCGCCACAGTGAGGACCGACACCTACCCGGGCAAGAGCTACCGGGGGCGGGTCTCCTTCATCTCGTCCCAGGCCGAGTTCACCCCGAAGTCGGTGGAGACCCACAAGGAGCGGGTGACCCTGGTGTACCGCATCAAGATCGAGCTGGAGAACCCGGGGCACGAGCTGAAGCCGGGGATGCCGGCGGACGCGACCCTCGCCGTGGCGCCGGCCCGGTGACATGAGCGCCCCCGAGAACACCATAGAGCTCAATGGGCTCACCAAGTCCTTTCCCGGCGTCCGCGCCGTGGACGGGCTGACCTTCGCCGTCCGGCGCGGCGAGATCTTCGGCCTGGTCGGCCCCGACGGCGCCGGCAAGACCACCACCATGCGCATGCTCGCCGGCGTCATGGCGCCGGACCAGGGGAGCGCGACGGTCGCCGGCTTCGATCTTGCCCGCGACGCCGAGCGGGCCAAGCACCACATCAGCTACATGCCGCAGCGTTTCGGGCTCTACGAGGAGCTGACCGTGGACGAGAACATCCGCTTCTACGCGGACCTCTTCGGCGTGCCGCGCCGGGAGCGGGAGGAGCGCTCGGCGGAACTATTGAAGGCCGCCGGGATGGCCGAGTTCCGCTCGCGGCTGGCCGGCAAGCTCTCCGGCGGGATGAAGCAGAAACTGGGGCTCGTCTGCGCGCTGATCCACACCCCTAAGGTCATCCTCCTGGACGAGCCGACCAACGGGGTCGACCCGGTCTCCCGGCGCGACTTCTGGCGCATCCTCTACACCCTTTTGGACCAGGGGGTGACCATCCTCACCACCACGGCGTACCTGGACGAGGCCGAACGCTGCCACCGCGTGGCCCTTTTGCACGAAGGGCGCATGCTCTTTTGCGACACCCCCGCCAACCTCAAGGCATCGCTTCCCGGCGCCGTCCTCTCCATCGTCTGCGCCGACCCGCGCCCGGTCCGGGACCTCCTGGCCGGGGTCGAAGGGATATCCACCGTGATGATCGTCGGAGACGGCCTGCACCTGGTGGTCCGCGACCCGCAGCGCATGATCCCGGAACTGCGCAGCCGTATCGCCGCCGCCGGTCTCCCCTGCGACACCATCGAGCAGGTCGCCCCGTCCATCGAGGACCTCTTCGTCGAAGCGGTACAGGGCGATCAGGCAAACCAGGGCGACCAGGCAAACCACGGTGATCTTGCCGACCCGGGTCCGGGCCAACGGCGCGATCGGGGGGACGAACGATGAACGGCGCGCCCCCGACAGTCGTGGTGCGGGACCTGGTGAAGCGCTTCGGCGATTTCGTGGCGGTGGACAACATCTCCCTGGAGGCGAGTCCCGGCGAGATCTTCGGCTTCCTTGGCCCCAACGGCGCCGGCAAGTCCACCACCATCAGGATGCTCTGCGGCCTGTTGCGCCCCACCTCGGGGCAGGCCATGGTGGCCGGCCTGGACGTCGCGCACGAACCGGAGCGGGTACGGCAGAACATCGGCTACATGTCGCAGAAGTTCTCCCTGTACAACGACCTGAAGGTGATCGAGAACCTGCGCTTTTTCGCCGGGATGTACAGCGTCGCCACGGCCGAACTGAAGGAGCGCATCGGCTGGGCCATCGACATGGCGGGACTCACCGGGCGGGAGCAGCTCCTGACCGGGACCCTCCCTGCCGGGTGGAAGCAGCGTCTCGCCCTTGGCTGCGCCGTCCTGCACCGCCCCCCCATCGTCTTTTTGGACGAGCCGACCTCGGGCGTCGATCCCATCTCGCGCCGGCTCTTCTGGGAGCTGATCCACCGCATGGCCGTCGACGGGGTGACCGTCTTTGTCACCACCCACTACATGGACGAGGCCGAGTACTGCAACCGCCTGGTGCTGATCGACCGGGGCCGCATCGTCGCCTCCGGCTCCCCCTTAGAGCTCAAGGAAAAGAGCATGGCCGGGGATCTCCTGCTGGTCGAATGCGACCAGGTGGGCAAGGCCCTGGAAGAGCTGCAGCAAGCGCCGGGAGTGACCGACGCCGCCATCTTCGGCAACGCGCTGCACCTCGTGGTCGGCTCCGCCGAGCGCGCCATCCCCGAGGTGAAGGAGTTCCTCGCCGCGCGCGGCATCGCGGTCACCCGCATCGAGCGCATCCGCCCCACCCTGGAGGACGTGTTCGTGTCGCTTACCAGCCTGAACAGGGATGAAGGGGATAAAGGCGACACCCCGGCGCAAAGCGGCAAAGCGGCACCGGCAGGCGACGGCGGCAAGGAGAAGGGGCAATGATCAACTGGAACCGGCTCTGCGCCATGGCGCGCAAGGAAATGATCCAGATCCGGCGCGACGCCCGCAGCATCGGCATCGTCATCGCCATGCCCATCGTGATGATGTTCGCCTTCGGCTACGGCGTGAGCTTCGACATGAAGCACATCCCGGTCTACGTCTACGACCAGGAGAAGAGCCAGCAAAGCCAGGACTTCCTCAAGCGCTTCCAGGCCTCGGTCTATTTCGACGTGGTCAAGACGGTGTCGAGCTACCCGGAGCTGGTGCGGGCCATCGACGCCGGCTCGTGCCAGATCGGCATCGTGGTCCCCCCCGACTTCTCGAAAAAGCTCCGTTCCGGGCAGAAGGTGAGCGTGCAGGCCATCTTCGACGGCACCGACAGCAACAGCGCCAGTGTGGGGATGAGCTACACCGAGGCGGTGGCGCAGGCGCATTCCCAGCAGCTCCAGCTGGAATGGCTGCGGGGGCGCGGCCAGGGGGAGGTCCGGCTTCCCCTGAGCGTCGACGCGCGGACCTGGTTCAACGAGAACCTGGAGAGCATGGTCACCATCGTCCCCGGCGTCGTGGCCATGGTCATGGCGGTGGTGGGGACCTTCCTCACCTCGCTCACCGTGGCCCGGGAGTGGGAGCGCGGCACCATGGAACAGCTCATCTCGACCCCGGTGACGCCGCTGGAGATCATGCTGGGCAAGCTCGCCCCCTACGTGGTGATCGGGCTCGCCGACACGAGCCTGTGTGCGGTCATGGCGGTGTGGTGGTTCGGCGTCCCGTTCCGGGGACACATCTGGGTCTTCTTGCTGAGCACCCTCCTGTTCCTGGTCGTGGTGCTGTCACTTGGGTACTTCTTCTCGGTGGTGGCCAAGACGCAACTCGCCGCGAGCCAGGTCTCGCTGATCGCCACCTTCCTGCCGGCCTTTCTCCTGTCCGGATTCATGTACCCGATCGACCAGATGCCGGCCGTGGTGCGGGGCATCACCCACGCGGTGCCCGCCCGCTACTACATGGCCATCCTGCGCAACGTCTTTTTGAAGGGATCGCCGGTGCTCACCATCTGGCAGGACCTGGCCGGACTGGCCATCTTCGCCACCGTGCTCGGACTGGCGGCAACGCGGGTTTTCCGCAAGAAGCTCACCTGAGGGGGAAACATGCTGGGCCGCCTGCGCCAGATGCTGATCAAGGAGTTCCTGCACGTCATCCGCGACAAGAGGGCCAGGGCCCTTTTGTTCGGGCCGCCCATCATCCAGACGCTGGTCTTCGGCTATGCCGCCACGCTGGAGATCAAGCACGTGCCGGTGGCCATCGTCGACTACGACAACAGCCAGGCGAGCCGCGACCTCGTCTCCCGGTTCCAGGCCAGCCGCTACTTCGAGGTGCGCCGCATCGCCGACCGGCGCGAGGTCGCCGACCTCATCGACCGCAGCGAGGCGACCATGGCGCTCCAGATCAACTCGGGCTTCTCCCGGCAGTTGCACAAGGGTGAGACCGCCCACCTGCAGGTGATCGTCGACGCCAGCAACTCCAACACGGCCCTGGTCGGCTTGGGCTACGTGAACCAGGTGGCGCAGGGCTTCGCCCGCGACGTCCGCATGGCGGCCTTGCAGCGCCAGGCACCGGCCCTGGCCGCCTCCCTCCCCGAGATCGTGGTCGAGCGCCGCCCCTGGTACAACCCCGACCTGACCAGCCAGTGGTTCTTCGTGCCGGGCGTGATCGGCAACCTGGTCCTCGTGATCGTGGTGACCCTGACCGCCTTCGCCGTGGTGCGCGAGCGCGAGATCGGCACCCTGGAGCAGATCATGGTGACGCCGATACGGCGCACCGAGTTCATCCTGGGCAAGACCATCCCCTTCTTCCTGATCGGGCTTTTGGACACCGCCCTGATCAGCCTGGCCGGGACGCTCTGGTTCCGGGTGCCGCTCACCGGAAGCTTCCTGGTGCTCGCCGCCGGTACCGTCTGCTTCATCCTGTGCATGCTCGGCGTCGGCCTCTTCATCTCCACCGTCTCGGCGACGCAGCAGCAGGCCATGGTGACCAGCTTCTTCTTCATCATGCCCGCCGTCATCTTCTCCGGCTTCGGCTCCCCCATCTCCAGCATGCCGCTGTTGCTGCAACGGCTCACCTACCTGAACCCGCTCCGTTACCAGGAGGTGGTGCTGAGAAGCGTCTACCTGAAAGGGGTCGGTTTCGAGGTACTCTGGCCCCAGATGGCGGCCATGGCGCTCATCGCCATCGTCATGCTCACCGTGAGCGTGCTCCGCTTCCGCAAGTCGCTGGAGTAACGGAGCCGGCTCCCTCCCCTTAACACTTTCTATAATTCAAATACTGTGATATAAGCATCCTCTGCGGCGACGCCCCTCGAGCTGCGGCCCGCCCGGCCACCAAAGTTGCGGAGGTTTTCCATGAACAACGATGAGCACAAGGAACTGATCAGCAGGCGCGACATGTTGAAGGGCTCGCTCTGTCTGGGCGTCTGCCTGGCAGCGGGGGGACTGTCCGGAGAGGCCGGGGCGGCCGTCGACGCGAAATCCGCGGCGGCGCGCCCGGATGCCGCCAGGAAGCATTTCCTGAAATCGAAGAACTGCTCCCAGGCCATCCTGGAGAACTACGCCCCCGCCTACGGGGTCTCCCCCGAGGCTGCGCGCAACCTCGCTACCGGCTTCGCCGGGGGCCTGACCACCGGCCATGAATGCGGCGCCGTCACCGCGGCCTACATGGTGCTGGGGCTCGCCTACGGCCCCAAGGAACGGAAGGTCTTCCCGAAGGTCGAGGCGTTCAACAGGGAGTTCAAGGCGCGCCACGGCGAACTTGGGTGCTCACAGCTGCTCGGCGTCAACATGGCCACCAAAGAGGGGATGAAAGAGGCCGACAGCAAAGGGCTCTTCAAGACCCGCTGCCCCAACTTGGTGAAGAGCGCCGGAGAGATCCTCGAGAAGATGATCTAGCGTGGCCGCCGCGCCGGTGCCGTAACCGGCGCGGCCCTGCTCTCCCCATCCCGCGTTGCCACGTCCGCGCCCTCGCCCCGCCCCTCTCCAGCAGGGAGAAGGGGAACGGGAACCTCTTCCTACGCCGGTCGTCGCTGCTCCACTTCGGGCGAGGTCTTGGCCCGCCAAATCGTGGTCGATGATCCGCCGTTTGACAGCTCCGCCGCCATTGCCCACCTTTAATCCGCCAAAACGCATCTAAACCGTTGACGTAACATGTAACCGGTGTATAAAATGCCGCTCCAAAATCAGTCCTACAACGCGTAGGACGCTTGCCGACATCCGCTTCGGACGCCGCCCTTCGACCGCAGGAGCACGATGACGATGACGCAGCTGAGATTTCACTCGAAAACCCGGGCTGAATACCTGATCGCCACCGGGCGCGTCATCCTGTCGGCGTTCTTCCTGTTCGCGGTCTGGCTCGACCCTTCCGAGCCGTCCCGCTACGCCGGGACCACCTACGGCATCCTCTGCGGCTACGTGATCTATTCGCTGCTGATCGGGGCACTGATCTGGCGCAAGGGGTTCGGCTGGGGCCCGCTGAACCTGGTCACCCACAGCATCGACCTCCTCGTTTTCGCCTGCCTCATGTTCCTCACCACGGGCCCCAACAGCCCGTTCTTCGTCTACTTCATCTTCATCCTGGTCTGCGCCACCTTCCGCTGGCAATGGCGTGGCACGCTCTGGACCGCCGTGGCGGCGATGTCCATCACCGTCCTGCTCGCCTGCTACCCGGCCAACCTGCTCCTGGACCAGAATTTCGAGCTGAACCGCTTCATCATCCGCATCGCCTACCTCGCCGTCGTGGCCGGCCTGCTGGGTTACCTCGGGGCCTACGAGGAGTCGATGCGGGAGATCCTCGCCATGCTGTCCCAGTGGCCCAGGGAAACCCTCCCCGAGGAGCCGGGAGCGGACGGCCAGGGGATGCTCGGCCACGCCGCCGCCATACTGAGGGTGCCGCGGGTGGTGCTCCTGTGGGAGGAGGAAGAGGAGCCCTGGCTGCACGTGCTTTGCTGGACCCCCGAGGGGTGCCGCTACGAATGGAAGGAGCCCGGTGTCTTTGGCGACATCGTGGCCGAAGGGCTGGAACGGGCGAGCTTCTTCACTCGCGATGCCGGCTCCGGCCGCGCGCTGGTGGTCTGCAACACCGTGGGCGGGCTGCAGCAGCGCCACTGCGCCGCGCTGCACCCGGAGCTCGTGAAAGCCTTCAACATCTGCTCCGCGTGCGTCTCTCCCCTGGACGGTGAGAAGATCTCGGGCTACCTGGTCGCCCTGGACCGTGGACACCCCACCCCTGACGACCTGGTTCTGGGTGGGATCGTCGCCCACGAGATCGCCGCCCGGCTCGACCACGCCCTGCTCCTGAAACAGCTGCAGCAGGGGGCGGCGGCCGACGAGCGCCTGCGGCTCGCCCACGACCTGCACGACGGACTGCTCCAGTCGCTGGCCGGGGCTGGGCTGCAGCTGGCGACGGTGAACCGCCTGATCGACAGTGACCCGGCCGCCGCCCGGGAGAGCATCGGACAGGTCCAGCAGCTGCTCGCCTCGGAGCAGCGGGACCTGAGGATGCAGATCAACGATATGAAGCCCCTCTTCTCCCGGCGCAAGACCGAGGAGTTCGGCCTGACCAAGCGGCTGGAAGAGCTGGCCGGCCGGATCAAGCGGCAGTGGGAGGTCGCCTGCTCGGTCACCTGCCACCCCGCCACGCCCCGGTTGCAGCGCGGCACCGAGCGCGAGATCTATTTCGTGGTGCACGAGGCGCTGATCAACGCGGTGCGTCACGCGGAGGCCACGACGCTGCGCGCGGAGATCCGCTTCGACTCGCAGTGGGCGCACATCGCCGTGATCGATGACGGGCGCGGCTTCGGTTTCCTGGGGCGCTACGACCAGGACCAGCTGAGCGACCTGAAACGCGGCCCGGTGACGCTCAGGGAGCGCATCGACGCGCTCAACGGAAAGCTCGTCATCGATTCCAGCGAGTGCGGCGCCCGCATCGACATCACCCTGCCGCTCACGGAACTAGGAGGCTAACATGATACGACTGGTCATCGCCGACGACCACCCCCTCATCCTCAACGGGCTGACCGGCCTCTTCAGCTTCGAGGAGGACTTCGAGGTACTGGCCAGTTGCAGCAACGGCCCCGACGCGCTCGAGGAGATCCGCCGGCACCGCCCCGATGTCGCGGTGCTCGACATCCGCATGCCCGGGCTGACCGGCATCGAGGTGGCCCGCAGGGTGAACGAGGAAAAGCTCGGCGCGCGGCTGATCCTGCTCACCGCGGCCCTCGAGGACGAGGTCATGGTCGACGCGGTCATGCTCGGCATCCAGGGGGTGGTCCTGAAGGAGATGGCGCCGCAGTTCCTGGTGCAGTGCATCCGCAAGGTCCACGCCGGCGAGCAGTGGCTGGAGCGCCGTTCCGCCAAGCAGGCCCTGGAGAAGCTCCTGAAGCGCGAGGCAGGGGGGCGCGAGGTAGCCGGCCTGCTCACCCAGCGCGAGATCGAACTGGTGCGCATGGCGGCCGGCGGGCTGCGCAACAAGGAGATCGCCGACAAGCTCTGCATCAGCGAGGGTACCGTCAAGGTCCACCTGCACAACATCTACCAGAAGATCAACGTCGACGGCAGAGTGGCGCTGCTGCGCTATGCCCAGGAAAAGGGATTGGCCTAGCCTTCAGAGCCTGCCCCATGCATCCACATCCCCTCTCCCCCCGGGAGAGGGGACCAGCGTAACATCCACGAGCTGACAACTATCGACCGCCACATCCGCACAATTCTCGTTTTACTGTCAAAACCCTAAATTTTTGTGAATTTTTTTCTCACCTGGTTCACTTTCCCCTCTTGCAATAAAACATCTTTCTACTAAAATAACATATACTGTCAGTTCTGGTTCACGCGCCAAAGAGTCCACCGTTTCGCTGTCAGCAAAGGGAGGCCGGGATGAGCACGACGAGAACAGAGCCGTGTAACGACACACGGGGAGATGCCCTGCGCAATGAGGATCTTTCCATCAGCCAGATACTGAAGGAGCGCGGCGTCTCCCGACGCGACTTCCTCAAGTTCTGCTCAACCGTCACGGCGGCCCTGGCGCTGCCACCCTCCTTCGCCCCGTCCGTGGCCCAGGCGCTGGACGAGGTGAAACGGCCGCCCTTAGTCTGGCTGGAATTCCAGGGCTGTACCGGCGACAGCGAGGCGCTGCTGCGCTCGGCCAACCCCACCGTCGGGGAGATCGTCCTCGACATCCTCTCGGTCGACTACCACGAGACCATCATGGCCGCCGCCGGGCACCAGGCCGAGGCGGCGCTCGACAAGACCATCACCGACTACAAGGGGAAGTACTTCGCGGTCATCGAGGGGTCCATCCCGATGAAAGACGGCGGGGTCTACGGCTGCGTCGGGGGCAAGTCGAACCTGGAGCGCGCCCGCCAGGTCTGCGGCGGCGCCGCGGCCACCATCGCCATCGGCAACTGCGCCTCGTACGGCGGCATCCCCGCCGCCGCCCCCAACCCGACCGGCGCGGTGGGGGTCAAGGAGGCGGTCCCGGGCGCCACGGTGATCAACCTCCCCGGCTGCCCCTGCAACGCCGACAACCTGACCGCCACCATCGTGCACTACTTGGTCTTTAACAAGATCCCCGCCCTCGACGGCCACGGCCGGCCGCTCTTCGCCTACGGCAAGCGCATCCACGACAACTGCGAGCGGCGCCCGCACTTCGACGCCGGACAGTACGTGGAGAAGTGGGGGGACGAGGGGCACCGCAAGGGGTACTGCCTCTACAAGATGGGGTGCAAGGGGCCCGCCACCTTCCACAACTGCCCCACCCAGCGTTACAACGAGAAGACCGCCTGGCCCATCGGCTCGGGTCATCCCTGCGTCGGCTGCGCCGAACCTCAGTTCTGGGACGTCATGTCCCCCATGTACCGGAGGCTCCCCAACGTGCCGGGCTTCGGCATCGAGCACACCGCCGACGCCATCGGCCTCGGCCTCGCGGCCGGTGCGGCGGGCGCCTTCGTCGTGCACGGAGCGCTTTCCGCCATGAGAAAGGACAAGGAACCTGGCGAGGACACCAAGGAGGACTAAGATGACCAAGATCGTTGTCGACCCGATCACCAGGATCGAAGGGCACCTGCGCGTCGAGGCGGAAGTCTCCGGCGGCAAGATCAGCAACGCCTGGGTTTCCGGCACCATGTTCCGCGGCATAGAGACGATCCTCAAGGGGCGCGACCCGCGCGACGCCTGGTACTGGACCCAGCGCTTCTGCGGCGTCTGCACCACGGTGCACTCGATCGCCTCCATCCGCGCCGTCGAGGACGCGCTCAAGATCCCGGTCCCCCCCAACGCGCAGCTGATCCGCAACATCATCATCGCCATCCAGAACACCCAGGACCACGTGATCCACTTCTACCACCTGCACGCCCTGGACTGGGTGGACATCACCTCCGGGCTGAAGGCCGACCCGGTCAAGACCGCGCAGCTCGCCGCCTCCATCTCGGAATGGCCCAACAACTCCCCCACCTACTTCAAGGCGGTGCAGGACAAGGTGAAGGCCTTCGTCGCCTCCGGACGCCTCGGCCCCTTCGCCAACGCCTACTGGGGGCACCCGGCCTACAAGCTGCCGCCGGAGGCGAACCTGATGGCGACGGCCCACTACCTGGAGGCCCTGGAGTGGCAAAAGGACATTATCAAGATCCACGCGATCCTCGGGAGCAAGAACCCGCACCCGCAGACCTTCCTGGTGGGGGGGATGTCGATCCCCATCGACCCGGACTCGCAGAACGCCCTGAACGCCGACAAGCTGATCGAGATTAAGCGCCTTTTGCACAAGGCCCAGGAATTCGTGGAGAAGGTCTACATCCCGGACCTCCTCGCCGTCGCCTCCTTCTACAAGGAGTGGGCCGGGATCGGCGCCGGGGTCGGCAACTACATGTGCTACCCCGAGTTCCCCGACGCCTCGGGCAACCCGTGGCTCCCCGGCGGCGCCATACTGAACCGGGACATCTCCAAGGTGGTGCCGCTGGACCAGAAAAAGATCACCGAGCACGTGGAGCATTCCTGGTACCAGGATGCCGGCGGCGACGGGAAGGGGCTGCACCCGTGGGAAGGGGCGAGCGAGCCGAACTACACCGGCCCGAAGCCCCCCTACCAGTACCTCGACACGGACAAGAAGTACTCCTGGGTCAAGGCGCCGCGCTACGAGGAGAAAGCGATGGAGGTGGGGCCGCTCTCCCGCGTCCTGGTCGCCTACGTCTCCGGCCACAAGGAAACCAAGGCGGCGGTGGACCTGGTGCTGAAGAAACTGGGCGTCGGCCCGGAGGCGCTCTTTTCCACCCTGGGCAGGACCGGCGCCCGCGGCATCGACTGCCTGGTGATCGCGCAGCAGGCCCCGAAGTGGCTGGACGAGCTGATCGGCAACATCGCCAAGGGTGACCTGAGGATCCACTCCAACGAGATGTGGGACCCCGCGACCTGGCCCGCCGAGGCGCACGGCTACGGCTGGCACGAGGCGCCGCGCGGGGGGCTGGGGCACTGGATCAAGATCAAGGACCAGAAGATATTGAACTACCAGGCGGTGGTCCCCTCGACCTGGAACGCCTCGCCGCGCGACGGCAAGGGGCAGCCCGGCCCCTACGAGGCGGCCCTCTTGGGGACGCCGGTCGCGGACCCGGAAAAGCCGCTGGAGATCCTGCGCACCATCCACTCCTTCGACCCCTGCCTGGCCTGCGCCGTGCACGTCCTCGACGCCACCGGCAGGGAGATGGTCAGGGTGAAGGCATCCTAGAGGAGGTGGGCCATGTCGGATCGTTGCAAGTTCAAGCAGTACGTCTGGGAACTGCCGCTGCGCTGGTTCCACTGGATCAACGTGCTCGCCATCGTGGTCCTGTCCGGTACCGGTTTCCTGATCGGGCACCCGGTGACACTCGGGGCCAGCGCCAGCGACTACGCCATGGGCTGGATCCGCCTGATCCATTTCGTGGCGGCCTACACCTTCACCGTGAGCGTCGCCTCGCGCGTGGTCTGGGCCTTCATCGGCAACGAGCACGCCAGCTGGCGCGCCTTCTTCCCCATGTTCAGCGCCAAGGGGAGGGAAAAGCTGCGGCACATGGTACGCTACTACACGCTGCAGACGCACCAGGTGCCCGAGACGGTGGGGCACAACCCGCTGGCGACCACGGCCTATTTCTTTCTGTTCCTGGTCTACCTCGGCATGATCCTCACCGGCTTCGCCATGTACGCCACCCACGCGCCGGGCGGCATCATGTTCAAGTCGCTTGGTTTCATGTACTCTCACTTCACCCTGCAGGGGATGCGCCTTGCCCACCACCTGGGCATGTGGCTCATCTTCGGCTTCGTCATCAATCACATCTACAGCGCTTGGCTGATGGACATCAAGGAGCATGGCGGCGAAATCTCCAGCATGTTCAGCGGTTACAAGTTCACCGTAAAAAAAGGAGACTGAACACGTGGCCGCTAACTCGATAAAGAACGCACCGAAGGTGCTGGTGCTCGGCGTAGGAAACGTGGTCATGGGCGACGACGGCGTCGGCATCCGCGTGGTGCAGCAACTGCAGCGGGAGTACCGCTTCCCCAAGGATGTCGAGATCGTCGACGGCGGCACCCTGGGCCTCGACCTCCTCCCGGTGCTGGAGGGGAGGAGCCACCTGATCATGGTGGACGCCGTGGAAACGGGGAAGGAGCCGGGGACCTGCGTGCGGCTTGCCGGCGAGGAGCTCCCCATCGCCCTCGAGACCAAGGTCTCCCCGCACCAGATGGGGCTCAAGGACCTCCTCTCGGTGGCCAGGCTCATGGGGCATGCCCCCGGCAAGATGGTGCTGATCGGCGTGCAGCCGGGGAGCATCGAGATGGGGACCGAGCTCACCCACGAGGTGTCGCTGCAGGTGGAGACCATGAAGGGGGCGGTGCTGAAGGAGCTTTCCGCCTTCGGCGTCCAGTGCCGCCCCGTCTCCCGCGCCGTCAACGTCTGCCGGGACTAGCGACGATGTTCTCTCGATCCACCGCTTCTCTCCCGGCTCCTTCCCCCGGTGGGGGGAGGCCGGGAGGGGGGCCGTTTCTCGGCCGCCGCGCCTTCGCGCCCCTTCGCCTAAGCTTCGTGCTCGCCGCGCTCCTTTGCGGCTGCTCCGACACCCCGCCTGCCGCCCCGCCCCCCGTGGCGACGCCGCGCGGCGCCCAGCTCTTCAAGGAGCGCTGCGCCCCCTGCCACCCCAACGGCGGCAACGTCATCAACCCGAAGAAGACCCTGCACGGCGGCGTGCTGGCCGACAACGGTGTCACCACGCCCGCCGGCATCGTCGCAAGGATGCGCAACCCCGGCCCGGGGATGACCCGCTTCGACGAGGGCACCATCCCCGACGCCGACGCCCGCCTCATCGCCGACTACATCCTCGCCACCTACCGCTGAGCCCCCGCCGGCGTACCCCACCGCCGCCCAAAGCGGAATGACCTGAAGGCAGAGGCTACCTCCACGTCCCTCTCCCAAAAGGCGATCGCCCCCATGTCCCCGACGGCCTCAGCCCCCTCCCCCCGGAGGGAAGAAATGGTGCCGCATCCCGTGGCAGTTGCCCCTTTTCCCGGCACTCCTCCCGCTTCATCCGCCTCATTCGCCTTATTCAGCCCTCTTCTCCATTGTCGATCGAAGATTGCGATGGCAGGGGTGCGCCGTTTGCTCCCCTCCCCTTGCGGGAGTGGCAAGGGGGTGGGTAAGATGCCATCATTCCCGCTGGTTGCCGCTTCACCCACCCCCCATCCCTCACCCGTCAAGGGAGGGGGTGACCCGGCTCCACGTTCTCCCCGGACTTCGTCGATGCACCGTGTTACCGAGACTCCACCGCTGCAGCCGGATCTGGCACGCGTCATGTAATCACGGCAACGACGGCGCACGTTTCCGCCGCCCATCTCATTCCGAAGGAGCCCGCCATGACCAAAACCGTTATCCGGGCAGCAGCGTCCCTCTTCGTTGTGCTGTTGCTCTCCGCACCGGCTCGCGCCGGCGAAATCACCATCTCGGCCGCCGTGAGCCTCAAGGAGGCCATCAATGAGCTCGCCGACAACTTCACCCGCAAGCACCCCGGCGCCAGGATCGTCAGGAACTACGGCGCCTCCGGCACCCTCGCCAAGCAGATAGAGAGCGGCGCACCGGCCGACCTCTTCATCTCCGCCAACGAGCAATGGATGGCGTACCTGCACCAGAGGAAGCTGGTGGCCTCGGTCGACACGCTGGCCTGCAACACCCTGGTCTTCGCCGGCAGCACCGACAAGAAGGTCACCGGCATGCACGACCTCACCGCCCTGGGCAGGATCGCCCTCGGGAGCCCCCAAAGCGTGCCTGCCGGCGAGTACGCGATGGAGGCCATCAGGAAAGCGGGCCTCGAGCAACAGCTGAACGGGAAACTCGTCTTCGCCAAGGACGTCAGGGAGAGCATGATGTACGCGGAGCGCGGCGAGGTGGAGGGAGCCTTCGTGTACCGCAGCGACGCGCTGCTGGGGAAACGGGCGCGCATCCTCTTCACCGTGCCGCGGCAGCTCCATCCGCGCATCGTCTATCCCATGGCGCTCACCTCGTCCGCCGCTGGCAAGGGTGAGGCCGCCGCTTTTTTCCACTATCTCAAACAGCCTGAAGCGGTGTCCGTGTTAAAGAAGTACGGATTCACCCTCTGAGGTAAATTTTTAATTGAACAAATAACATTTTTCTTCTTCGCACGTGCCCCCTTGGGGACTATAAACACCTTTTTTTGTGGAAGTATCTACGGGACAGCCCTCCCGCAAAAAATCATTTTGAGAGATCCAAATTATCTGATAATAATGTCAGCGACCGTTAATGACTCATCATGACCCGAGCCGCAATCAGGAGAGGGCCAGAATGCCAAGCAAGGACAGTAATCGCTCGAGCACCTCCCCGCTCTCAGCCACAGGCGCATCCGCTCCCGTGGAACAAAATGCCCCCAGGGAGCGGATGCTGGCGGACCATTACCTGACAATACTGGCCCAGGCACCGGTACTGATATGGCGCGCCAACACCAGTGCTGAGTGCGACTGGTTCAACGACACCTGGCTCTCCTTCACCGGACGCTCCATGGAACAGGAATACGGCAACGGCTGGGCCGAGGGGGTCCACCAGGAGGACCTGCAGCGCTGTGTCGACATCTGGCTTGGGGCCTTCGAAAAGCGGGAAAGCTTCGAGATGGAATACCGTCTGCGCCGTCACGACGGGGAGTTCCGCTGGATCCTGGACATCGGCCGCCCCATGCAGGCGGTGGACGGCGGCTTCGCCGGCTACATCGGCTACTGCTTCGACATCACCGACCGGAAAATGGCGGAGATGGAACTGGTGCTGGCCCGTGAGAGCGCCGAGGCCGCCAACCGCGCCAAGAGCGACTTCCTCGCCAACATGAGCCACGAGATCCGCACCCCCATGAACAGCATCATGGGGATGTCCCAGTTGCTCGCCTTCACCGACCTCACCCCGGAGCAGAAGGAATACGTGGACGGCATCCTGGGCTCCTCTGAGGGGCTCCTGGCCATCATCAACGACATCCTCGACCTGTCCAAGGTCGAGGCCGGCAAGATAGACCTGGAACAGCACAGCTTCAGCATCAGGCGCAGCATCAACGACGTCATCAAGGCGCAGATGACCGCGGTCCTGGGAAAGGGGCTCTTCCTGCATGCCGAAGTCGCCGACCAGGTCCCCGACACCTTGGTGGGGGACCAGTTGAGGCTGAAACAGGTCCTTTTCAACATCGTGGGCAACGCCATCAAGTTCACCAACGAGGGGGGTGTCACCGTCTCCGTCTCCGTGAAGAAGGACCTGGGAGATGTGGCCGAGCTCGAGATCTGCGTCAGCGACAGCGGCATCGGCATCACGGCCGACGCCATCGAGCACATCTTCTCCCCATTCGGACAGGAAGACAGTTCCACGACGCGCAAATACGGCGGCACCGGGCTCGGGCTTTCCATCAGCAGCAAGCTCGTCGACCTCATGGGGGGAAGGCTCTGGGCCGAAAGCCGCAAGAACGCCGGGAGCAGCTTCCACATGGTGATCCCGTTTCGGCGCTCCGACGAGCCGCCGGGGGCTCCCGCCAGAAGCGAGACCAGGCCCCGGTGGGAGGGGAAGAAGCTGCACATCCTGCTGGCCGACGACCAGGAGACCAACCGCAACATCATGTCCCGGCTCCTCGAGCGTTTCGGGCACAAGATGGAGACGGCCGCCGACGGCGAGGAGGTGCTGCGCAAATGGCGAGAGAGACGTTTCGACGTCATCCTCATGGACGTGGAGATGCCGACCATGGACGGCAACGAAGCGATGCGCCGCATCAGGGAGTCGGAGCACGGTTCCGGCAATCGGACCGCCGTCATCGCCCTCACCGCCCACGCCTTGAAGAACCAGCAGGAGACGTTTCTCAAACTGGGCTACGACGGCTACGTCCCCAAGCCGGTGGAGATCGCGACATTGCTTCAGGAGCTGAAGCGCTGCCTGCGGTTGCCCTCACCTCACGGGGAAGCCCCGTCCGGCACCCCGCCCCCGGCGGCACACTCTGTTGACATAGCCAAAGTTGCCGACATACTTAGCTCCGTGGTTCCCCTGTTACAGCAGAGGAACATGGGGGTGCTGGACAAGGTGAACGACCTCGCCCATGCGGTCCCCGAACTTCCCCTGATGTCTCTGCTGAACCACCAAATCAAACAGTTCGATTGCATCGGCGCATTGCAGACAGTGCGAAGGCTCTGCGAGGAGCTGAACATCCAGATTGACCAGAGTCTGTAAGCGGGCCTCTTGGTCACCTTGAGGGCCAGGTGGCAAAAAAAACCATCCTCATCGTAGACGACACGGTAGAGAATCTCATCATTCTTTACAAGGTTCTTCGCGCGGAGTACGAAGTCATCGGCGCCAACAGCGGCACAGAGGCGCTGCGACTGCTCGAATCCGCGAGCCCGGACCTGATCCTGCTCGACATCATGATGCCGGAAATGGACGGCTACGAACTGTGCCGCCTGCTGAAGCGGGACCCGCGCCTGTACGACATCCCGGTCATCTTCATCTCCGCGTTGAACGAGGAGGTCGACGAGACCCGGGGCTTCGAGATGGGCGCGGTGGACTTCATCACCAAGCCGGTGAAGCCGGCGGTCCTGTCCCGGCGCGTGGCGGTGCACCTGGAACTGCTGGCCCAGAAAGAGGCGCTGCGACGTCAGAACCAGGAACTGCAGGCCGCACTGTCGAGGGTGAAGGAGTTGTCGGGGCTGCTCCCGATCTGCATGACCTGCAAGAAGATCCGGGATGACCTGGGCTACTGGTACCAGCTGGAGTCCTATATCTCGGAGCACTCGGAGGCGGTGTTCAGCCACAGTTATTGCCCCGACTGCGCCGCGGTCGCCATGGAGGAGTTTCTCAAGTAGATGAAACTTCTCTTTGTCGCGGCATCCTTACGAAGTTTCCCCCTCGCGCCTTCCATTTCCCTCATTGACAGTTCCACGGAATACTCTATTAACATATCCTGATAAGCATTCAGCCAGGCTGGACGATCGACATCACTGACTTTGCCGGTACTCAAGACTGCATGAAATATTCAATCGCCCAACTTCTCGACATTCCGAAGCTGCAGGTGATCCTCGACAGCCTCTACGAGGTATCCGGGATCCCGTCGGCCATCATCGACCTGGAGGGGAAGATCCTGACCGGCTCGGGCTGGCAGGACATCTGTACCAGGTTCCACCGCGTCAATCCCACCACGGAAAAGTTCTGCATCGAAAGCGACCGGAAAATCACCAGCGGCCTGCAGGACCAGCAGCGCCACGTCCAGATCACCTGCCCCTTGGGGCTCACCGACACCGCCACCCCCCTGGTGATAGAGGGTGAGCACCTCGCCAACATCTTCACCGGGCAACTCTTCCTGCACCCTCCCGATCGTCACCGTTTCCGGCTCCAGGCTGCGAGGTACGGTTTCGGGGAGGCGTCCTACCTGCTGGCCATGGATCGCGTACCTGTCATCAGCCAGGAAAAGCTGGACCAGAACCTTTCTTTCATCGCCAACCTCACCGAGCTGCTGGCCATCCAGGGACTGACCCAGTTACGAAGCCTCGAGGTCCAGGAATGCCTGCGCGAGAGCGAGGAGCGCGTGCAGCAGATCATCGCCTCCGCCCAGGAAGGGATCATCGTCTACGACCGCGGGCTGCGCTTCCAGGTCTGGAACCGGTACATGGAGGAGATGTCGGGCTATAGCGCGGACCAGGTCATCGGCAAGCAGCCCCACGAGGTCTTTCCGATGCTCGCCCAGGCGGGGGTGGTGGAGCGGCTGCGGCGGGTTCTCGCCGGCAATGGCGCCGAATCCGGCGAGGTGGAGTTGCAGCTGCCGGATTCGGGGCGCTCCATCTGGCATTCCGACACCCTGGCGCCCCTGCAAAACGCCGGGGGGGAGATCGTCGGCGTCATCGCCACCGTGCGTGACATCACCGAGCGCAAGTACACCGAAGAGCAACTGCGCCAGGCCCTGAAAATGGAATCGGTGGGGAGGCTCGCGGGAGGGGTGGCGCATGACTTCAACAACATGCTCACCGTCATCATGGGGCAGGCGCAGCTCGCCCAGATGAAGATAGCCCCGGGACACCCGCTATGGCAGCCGCTCGAGCAGATCGCCACCGCTGCGCAACGCTCCAGCCAGATCACCCGCCAGTTACTCGCCTTCTCGCGCAAGGAGATCATCGACCCCAGGCCGGTGTACCTGAACCAGCTCATCGCCGAGGCGCAGAAAACGCTGTTGCGGCTGATCGAGGAGAGCGTCACCCTGGTCTGTCACCCCGGCCCCGACCTGTGGGCGGTCAAGATGGACCCGTCCCAGGTCGACCAGGTGCTGGTCAACCTCGCGGTCAACGCCCGCGACGCCATGCCCGATGGCGGTGTCCTCTCCATCCACACCGAAAACGTGCACCTGAGCCAGAAAAGCTGCCAGTACCTGCGCGACGCGGTCCCCGGCGACTACGTACAGTTGGTCGTGAGCGACACGGGGGTGGGGATGGGAGAGGAGGTGCTGGAGCACATCTTCGAGCCCTTCTACACCACCAAGGGACTGGGCAAGGGAACCGGGCTGGGGCTCGCCACCGTGTACGGCATCGTTCGGCAAAACGGCGGCTTCATCAACGTCTATTCCGAAATCGGACACGGCACCTCGTTCAAGATCTACCTTCCCCGCAGCAGCTCGGCCGCGGCGGCGGAAGCGCAGCGCAGATGCACCGATGTCCGGATCGGGACCGGGACGGTGCTCCTGGTCGAAGACAACGACATGGTGCGCATGGTGACCAGGTCATACCTGGAGGAGCTTGGGTACTGCGTCATAGTTGCCGACACTCCCCGGGACGGCATCAACATCTGCACCGACCGCGACAACAAGATCGACCTGGTGCTCACCGACGTCATCATGCCCGGCATGAGCGGCAACGAGATGGTGCGCGAGATCAAGTCCCTGTTCCCCGAAGTGAAGGTGCTGTTCATGTCCGGCTACACGGCCGACCTCGTGGCGAGAAGCGGCGTGGTCGAGGAGGGGATGCACTTCATCCAGAAACCGTTCGACATCAGCACCCTTTCCGTCAAGATCGAGGACACCTTCCTCTCCGACGACTGATCCCGTTCCCCCTGGAATTTCCCAGCCGGCGGGACGCTGTCTGAACCTGCCGGTTTTTTTTATTGACTTTAGTTGGCCATCAAACTAAATTCCCATCCCATGGATACTCGCAACATCGCCGCCATCATCAGCGACACCCGGGCAGGGATCAACCGCTACCTGCTCCAGGAGCTCAAGCGCCTGGGGATCGACGGGCTCGCCCCTTCGCACGGCGCCATCCTGTTCCACCTCTTCAACAACGAGCAGGTGAACATGAAGGACCTGGCCAAGGCGGTGCGCCGCGACAAGTCGACGGTGACCGCGTTGGTGGGGAAACTGGTCGCCAACGGCTACGTGGACAAGGTGAGCAGCACCCTCGACCAAAGGACGGTGTACGTCAAGCTCTCGCAGCGGGGACAGGCGCTGCAGCCGGTGTTCGAGGAGGTCTCGCGCAACCTGATCGACCGGATCTGGCGCGGCGTCGACGAGGCGGAACAAAGGGAACTGGTGCGCCTGCTGAAGAAGATCCGCGCCAACCTGCCGTGAGTTTTTTTACCGAAAAGGTTTGATATCCAACCTTTATCCACCGCTCGCGAGGGGTGCGAAATAACGAAGCGAAAAGGAGCAGCGCATGAGGAGAGTCGTTGAGTTTCTGAAACAGAGCCAGGTGCAATACCTGGCCACGGTGGGGGTGGACGGCAAGCCCAAGGTACGACCTTTCCAGTTCATGTTCGAGGAGGAGGGGAGGCTCTACTTCTGCACCGGCAATCAAAAGCCGGTGTTCCGGGAGCTGGAGCGGAGTCCCTTCGTGGAATTCTGCGCCAGCGGCCCGCAGTTTTCCTGGATGCGCCTGAGCGGCAAGGCCGTATTCGACGCCGACCTCGCCGTCAAGGCGAAGGTGCAGGAGGTGAGCCCGCTGGTACGGTCGATCTACCAGACGCCGGACAACCCGGCCTTCGAGGTCTTTCACCTGGAGCAGGCCGTCGCCACCATAGCCGACTTCAGCGGCAATCCCCCGGAGACGGTCGTCCTGTAGCCGCTTCCTCCCAAAGCGTCCCCTCTCCTCGCGAGGGGGGACGCCACCTCCTCCCTTCTCTAACTTTTTTTCGCAAGGGAAATTCTGCCGGTGACCCGGCCGGTTTGATGTGGCTCAGCGCGGCGACGCCGCTCCCCCTTCAGGCCGACTTCCCCAGCACGAAATCGGCGATGGCGTGGGCGATGCGATCGGAAGAGCAGCGGTCGTTGTTGAAGAGGATGTCGTAGAGGGCGGGATCGTGGCCGTTTTGGTTCAGGAAATCGCTGGTGAACCGGTCGCGCACCTTTTGCTGCCGGTGCATGAGCTTCTCGGCCTCCTCCTCTTCGATGTTGAGTCGGCGGGCGAGCGTGGTGATCTTGAACCGCTCCGAACCGAAGATGCGGAAATGGTAGGAATGCTCCAGGTGCCTCGCCACGATGGCGCCACCCAGGTCGAGGATCAGGACGTTCCCCTGCTCCGCGAGGGCGACCACGTGCTGCGACAGCGGCAGGAAGTAGTCGTAGTTGCTCTTCCAGCGGGACGAGAAGGTGGCCAGGATCTCGGAGAGGAGCCGATTGTTCTCGCCCAGCGTGCGCAGGATCTCCTGGGACAGGTTGTGGCGCTTGGCGACTTCCTCGATGATGGCGCGGTCGATCATGACCCACTCCTCGCCGGTTCTTTGCATCAGGATGTCGCGCAGCAGTTCCGCAGTCGGGTAGCCGGTGCAGCCGTACTCCCGCGATATGGTGATGCAGGGGCGAGCCTTGGGCTTGGCGTGCCGTGAGGCCGCCTTCTCCTTCTGCCTGCGGTTATATTCCTCCAGGCTCCCGATCCTCAGGTCCACCGACGGTATGAACAGGTTGTCGGGCATCTCTTTCTCCTCTTTACTTGCGTCCCTTTAGGTGCTCATCTCCTTCAGCTCCCGGATCAGGTCCACCTGGCGCTGGAAGATGAAGCGGGAAAGAATACCCTCGGCTTGCGCATCAGAGCTTATGGAAAAACGGCAGAGATCGCCGTCGTCGCGGCAGGCTACATCCACCACGGTCGCCGGCACCTCCAGCGGGGTCACCGTGTTGTGCAGCAGGTTGGGCATCATCACCCTGAGCAGCACCTCATCCCCCTGCACCAGTTGGCTCGGCTGCGAACTGAGCGCCGAGAATCCCCCGAGGGAGACATCCAGCGCCATGGCCGCCACCTTGCGCCCGGACGCGTTTATCTCGGCCTCGCAGGCCGGATCCAGTTCGAGCCGCAGCGAGGCGCGCTGTTCCGCCATCAGGTCCACGTAGCTGAAGTTTTGCAGCGAGGCCATCATGCGGCGCACGTCCGCGTCCTTGACGTCGGCCAGCAGGGTGTGGCTGAAGGTGCCGCACTTGATGCAGGTCCGCCCGGACAGTTCCAGGGCGACCGCCTGCTGCGGATGCACATCCAGCTCCAGGACCTGGCCGCTGACCTCCACGAGGGTGGCCGGATAGCTGATCGGCAGCCCCTTGTAGTAGTTCAGCAGCTTCACCCTGGTCCCCGAGCCGCTTTTGATGATCTCCCTGAAGCCCGAGAGGATCTCCGCGGAGTCCTGCTCGAGGGAGTTTTGCACCGTGGCCCGGTAGAAATTTGGTTCCATGGTCGGTCCCTTCCCCGCTTCAGAGCAGGCCGTGACGGTGCAACATGGCCATCAGGTCGGCACGGGCCACCGGCTTCACCAGGTAATCGGTACAATCACCGTCCCACATCGCCTCTTCCATGTTGGCGGGGGAATTCAGGGAGGTGGTCATGATGATCACGCTCTTGCGTCCCGGACTCCCCTCTTCCTTTTCCGCCTGCCGCATCAACCTCAAGGCCTGCATCCCGTCCATCTCGGGCATGACGATGTCCAGCAGCACCAGGTCGAAGGGATGCCCCTGCCGCAGCGCGGCGGTGAAACGGTCCACCCCTTCCCGGCCGTCGCCCGCCGTCTCGCTCTCCGCCACACCCCGCAGAAACATCATGAGAGCTTCGCGCAAAAATTCGTTATCTTCAATGATCAGGCACTTCATATCGCTCCCCTGGCGGCCTCACCCGGTGGTGCGGCAGCTGATATCCCGACCGGTCCGTCGCCGGTTACCCGTTCTGCCACCCTTATCGGCGATATTTAATTAGTCTTGAACGCAACCTCAAATCATTCCTTTACAGGAGCGCTTTGGCTGTTGCGCGCCTCCTCCTCGAGCGCCATGCGCACCGCCTCCTCGAAACCGGTCAGGGGAATGGGGAGAATGTTCCGGATCTCCTGGTCGTGGCAGATGACCTCGTTACCCAGCCCCTCGATGAGCGGCATGGAGATGGAGGGCTTCACCGGCGTGATGAGCCAGACCCAGTAGGAGGAGAGCTTCGGGGTGAGGAAGGGGACGGGGATGATCTTGATGTACTTCTGTTCCACCTCAGCGAAGCGCTCCATCATCTCGCGGTAGGAGAGGAGTTCCGGCCCGCCGATGTCGTAGGTCCGCCCCGCGGTGCGCTCGTCCTTCAGGCAGCCGACCAGGTAGGCGATGACGTCCTGGACCGCGATGAACTGGCAGCGGGTGGAGACCCAGCGCGGCGTGATCATGACCGGAAGCCGCTCCACGAGGTAACGGATCATCTCGAAGGAGGCGCCCCCGGCGCCGATGATGACGGCAGCCCGGAGGTACGTGGTCTGAAAGGCCCCGCTTTGCAGGATCCGGGCGACCTCGAGGCGACTCGCCAGGTGCTCGGAGAGTTGATCCCCCTCCTGTCCCAGCCCCCCCAGGTAGATGACCCGCTTCACCCCCTGCATCTCCGCCGCCGCCACGAAGTTCTCCGCCGCCTGCCGATCGCGCCGCTCGAAGCCGGCGCGCTCCCCGGCCATGGCGTGCACGAGGTAGTAGGCGGTCTCGATGCCGCGCAGCGGGGCGATCAGCGAGTTGCGCTGCAAAAGGTCTCCTTGGGCGACCTCCACCTGCGGCGGGAAGGGGACTTCGGACTTGCGCACCAGGCAGCGCACCGGGATCCCTTCCGCCACCAGGGCATCGACGAGCCTCCTGCCGATGAAGCCGGTGGCTCCGGTGATCAGTACCTTCGCTTTTGCCTTCTCACTCTGATCCACGTTTTTCTCCGCTGTTACAGTTATGTGACCGTTGGGAATTGAATCAGTTTAGGGCCTGGACAGTCAAAGTCAACACCGTGTGAAACTGGGGTCAAGCCGGTGCTTCCAACGAGATTGCCGCTTTAAAACTTTCCCCCATCTATTATCATTGCTACTCGGACCCGTGCTCACCCGCGGGCCTCAACTACCCGCCTTGAAGGAGCATAGTCATGAAAGTCATGGTTGATCTGTGCATCGTCCCGCTCGGTGTCGGTGTCTCCCTCTCCAGCTACATCGCGGCGTGCGAGAAGGTGCTAAACGACGCCGGCCTGAAGATCGCGCTGCATTCCTACGGGACCAACATCGAAGGGGAATGGGACGACGTCTTCGCCGCCATCAAGCGCTGCCACGAGACCGTGCACGCCATGGGCGCCCCGCGCATCACCACCACCGTCAAGCTCGGCACCCGTACCGATCGCGAGCAGAGCATGGAGGACAAGATCAGGAGCGTGCAAGAGAAGATGTAAAGAGGGAGACACCAACGCCGTTCTTTCAGGAGGTTCGCCTATGTCGAAGAAACTCGTGGTGTGCTTTGATGGGACCTGGAACAAGCCGGACGAACGCAGCGACGGTAAGGACACCAACACCAACGTGGAGAGGCTCTTCGCCTCCATCGCCGGCGCCGACGCCCGGCACTACTCCGGTGGCGACCTCACGGCCGGCACCCTGAAATGGTACGACTCGGGGGTCGGCACCAAGTGGTACGAACACATCCGCGGCGGCGCCTTCGGCTACGGACTCTCGCTGAACATCCGGGAGGGGTACAAGTTCCTGATCGACAACTACGGCCCCGGCGACGAGATCTACGTCTACGGCTTCAGCCGCGGCGCCTACACGGCCAGGAGCACGGTGGGATTGATCAGGAACTCGGGCCTGTTGGACCGGAACCGGATTCTCGAGACGCCGGCCGGCGCCGAGGACAAGTACCCCTCCTGGCCCCGCCCGAGCGTCGCCGAGTTCAGTAGGATGCAACCCGACGACATCCCGCACATCATGGACGCCTACCAGCTTTACCGCAACCGCGACGGCAGCGCCGATACCGACTTCGCCGTCAAGTTCAGGGAGCAGTACGCGCACAAGGATGTGAAGATCAAGCTGCTCGGGGTCTGGGACACCGTCGGCGCCCTGGGTATCCCGTTCAAACTGTTCGACGCCTTCAACGCCGAACAGTACAAGTTTCACGACCAGGAGCTGAGCGCCATCGTCGAGAACGCCTTTCACGCCATCGCCATAGACGAGCACAGGGAGAATTACGATGTGACAATCTGGAATCCCAAGCAGAAGGTGAACCAGGTCATGGAGCAGGTATGGTTTGCGGGTGCGCACGCCGATGTCGGCGGGGGGTACGAGGTGCCGGAGCATCCCCTTGCCGATGCGGCGCTGTCATGGATGCAGAAGAAGAGCCTGCTGAACGGAAGCGGGCTGACCCTCACGACGATGCAGCAGGTGGATGAAGAAAAGATCCAACAGGCGCGCCCGACAGACTCCTTTAACCAGTTCCTTGGCGGCGTGTACCGGATGTTGAAAGACCGGCATTACCGGATGATGGGGGCGACGGAGTTCGGCAACGAATATTGCCACGAGATCTGCCGCCAGATGAAGGGATACGCCCCCAGGAACAAGGGGTATGTCACGATAAAGTTCGAACTGCCGGCGTCACCCTGATGAACGGCGTGCCGCCGCAGGGCCGGTCTGAACAGAACGCCCGCCCCCTTGAGGGGCGGGCGTTCTGTTTGCTTTGCCGGTTGCGGCAGAAAATCGGTGATGGTGGAACGCACGCAGAAGGGCGCCGCGTTTACCGCTCCTCGACGGCGAGCATCTCTACCTCGAAGAAGACGTCCTGCCCGGCGGGAAGGGGCTCCCGGTAATCACGGGTCCTGCCGGGGAGGGAAAGGGAGACGTCCCCTCCCGCACCGGGGCCGAAATCGTAGGCGACGCCCGGGGCCCGGCCGGTCGAGAAGGCAAAGTGGGAGCCCAGGGGAAAGGGGAAGAGGTTCGCCTCTGCGCCCGGCACGCGTATCACCCGATGATCCCCCTGGGCCATCCCCATGAGCCCCTGCTCGAGGGTTGGAGGAACGCGCCCCGTTCCCACCACGAACTCGAAGGTGTTGTGCTCGCCGACCAGGTAGACCCTGCCGTCATCGAGCCTGCACTTGTACCTGATGTTGATCCTTTTGCCGGGTTCGGTTTCCATGGGGCACCGCCTTTGTTTGGGGGTTGGGCCAGAAACCAGACTATAGTAGCAAAGACATTAATTATTTCAAATTAACCACAACGGGGAAGTCTACATCCCGATCCAGGCCGCCCCGAAGACGCCGGCGGAATCGCCCAGCTCGTTCTTGAGGATCGGCGTGCGCAGATCGTTGTGGAAGGCGTAGTGCCGCACCCGCTCGACGCCGGCGTGGTACAGCTCCTCGATGTTGGAAAGACCTCCCCCCAAAACCACCGCATCGGGATCGAGCACCGAGATGAGCCCCCCCAGGCTGCGGCCGAAATTGTCGAGGAAGGTGTCGAACGCGAGCAGGGCGCGCGCCTCGCCGCGCCGGGCCGCGACCACTATCTCCTCCATGGTGAGGCTCACGCCGTTACGCGCCAGGAAAGCGGCCTCGACGCCCGACCCGCTGATCTTGGTCTCGATGCAGCCGCGGTTGCCGCAGTAGCAGGGCGCCCCGGCGGGGTCGATGGAGACATGCCCCCACTCGCCGCTGATGCGGTGCGGCCCCTCGCGCACGACGCCGTCTATGCAGATACCGCCGCCGCACCCGGTTCCCATGATCACCCCGAACACCACCTGCCGCCCGACGCCCGCCCCCTTGCGGCACTCGGCCAGGGTGAAGCAGTCCGCGTCGTTGCGCACCCCGACCCTTCTCCCCAGGAGCCGCTCCAGGTCGATCTGGAAGGGACGGCCGATCAGGCAGACCGAGTTGGCGTTACGCACCAGCCCGGTGACGGCATCCACCGAGCCCGGAATGCCCACGCCGACGCTGTAGCTCGCCTCTGCCGGGACCCGCGCCGCCAGGTCACGCACCAGTTGCGCCACCGACTCCAGGATGGCCTGGTACCCCTCGGCCAGCGGCGTTGCACGCCGCTCCCGCATCAGGACCAGGTCGGTCGGATCGAGGAGCACCCCCTCCGTCTTGGTGCCGCCGAGATCGATGCCGATTCGAAAAATGCCCGCTGTCGTCATGCGCCGCTCCTGAAACGGACAAGCCCCCGCGTGCGGGGGCCGTCAATTCATCATCCAGGTGATTCACCCTCGCTCGGGGAATCCCCTCACCCTGACCCTCTTCCAGAGGGAGAGGGGATTGGGCGTCTCTGGCGGAAGCCGATACCAGCCTCCAGCCTCAGCCTCAGCCTCAGCCTCAGCCTCAGCCTCAGCCCCTAGCCCCTAGCCCCTAGTCCCTTCCTCTACCGCATCCGCCTCCGCCTTTTTCTCCTTGAAGAAGACGACGAAAGCGCCGCTGCCGCCCATGTCGCTGGGAGCCTGCACGAACTCGGCGATCATCCCCTTGCCGTGCTCCCTGAGCCAGTTGGCCACGGCGATCTTGAGCACCGGTTCGCCGGGGGAGTTGTTCCCCTTGCCGGTGATGATCAGCACCCCCTTCTGACCGCGGTTGTAGGCGCCTCTCACGAAACGCTCCAGGTTTTCCAGCGCCTCGTCGCGGGTCAGCCCGTGCAGGTCGAGCTGCAAGTCGATCCTGATGCCGCCGCGGCGCACCTGGCGCAGCCGGTTCACCGCCGCCGGGCGCGGAGCGTCCTCCTCGTCCTGGACCTGGTCGGAAAAACGGACGTCCAGCCGCAGGGCATCGAGCGCCCTCAGGAAAACCTCCTGGTCCTCCTCGTCGCGCCGGGCCTTCGCCGTCTGCTGAGCCTTCACCTGCGCCGGCGGGGTGGTCCCGGAGATCCGTTTGACCCCGGCCACCGCCTCGAAGAACAACATCTCGTCGGAAAGCTCCGGTACGGTCTTGCCCGGCGTCTCTTCCTTCTTCTTCGCGGGGGGTGATACCGGTGCGCCTTGCAGTTCGAGGGGGGCGCCTTTGAGCGCCTTGAATGGGGAAGCGCTGAACTCTTTCTGCTTGGGCTGCTGTTTCTCTTTGTCCTTCTTTTTCATGGGGCGGGCCCTTTCCTTTGCTTCTGCTCTGCCTGCGGCCCGTTCCTGCGGAGTGACAGATGCTCGCTAGCACAAGCTGCTGTTTTTGCGGATATTGAGTGGGAATCAGTCTCTTTTCGAGAGAGGAGATAAATTAGCCTGCTCCAATCGGCATGGTATACTACCAAGGTTTTGGGGCGCATGTCAACGAAGAGTGTCGGTTGGGGCAGGTACTGCTCGGCTGGCGCTCACGCGGGGGAAGGTGCATGGAAAGCTACGGCAACTACCCGAACCAATCGATCCGCAAGGACGGGATGGACGACTCCGGCCTGGAAATAGCGTCGCTGCTGGTCAGGTCCGGATACCTGGCCGAGAACCAGCTCGCCTACGCCCAGCGGGTGAAGAGCAAGCTGGCGACGCCTCGGACGCTGATCGCCGTGCTGCTCGAGCTGGGATTCTTCAGCCGCGACCAGCTGCGGGAGACCCTGCGCACCAACATCGTCTCGGTGAAGCTGGGCGCCCTGCTGGTGGAGCTCGGCTACCTGAAACCGGCGGAACTGCAGGCCGCGCTCGGCATCCAGCGCGACGGCGACAACGGCAAGATGCTTGGCGAGATCCTCGTGGAGCAGCGCTTCATCGAGGAGTACACGCTGGCCGAGGTGCTCGCCTTCCAGTTGGGCTACCCCTTCATCGATCTCCAGGCTGCCGACATCGACCGGTCCCTTTTGGCCAAGGTCCCGCAACACTGGCTGGCGCAGCACAACTTCGTGCCGGTGCGGGAGGAGAACGGGCAGATCCTGGTGGCGATAGCGGACCCGCTCAACCAGGAGGGACGCAGGACCGCCGAGAAGCTCTTCGGCCAGGGGAACACCGTCTACGCCATCTGCACCATGAAGGCGATCCGCGACGCGTTCACCCTGCTGAAAAGGGGGATGATCCAGGGTGACGGCACCGCGACCGACGAGCACACGGTCACCGGCATCGTCAACTCCATCTTCGAGGAGGCGCTCAAGGAGGGGGCGAGCGACATCCACATCGAGCCGATGCGCAGCGTGCTCCGGGTCCGCTTCCGCCGGGACGGCATGCTGGTGCTCTACAAGGACCTCGCCAAGGAACTGGCGCTGCCGGTCAGCAGCAGGATCAAGGTCATGGCCGAGGCGGACATCGCCGAGAGGAGAAGGCACCAGGACGGCAGGATCTGCTACGAGAGCCCGAAGACCGGTGCCACCCTCGACATGCGGGTCTCCTTCTACATCACCATCCACGGCGAAAAGATCGTGCTGCGCCTTTTGAGCATGAAGGGGGAACTGCTGGACCTGAAAGAGATCGGCATGCCCGCGCGCATGCTGGAGCGCTTTATCGACGACGCGCTCGACACCCCCAGCGGCGTCCTCATCGTCACCGGCCCCACCGGCAGCGGCAAGACGTCAACCCTGTACAGCTGCGTGCAGCACCTGAACGAGCTCTCCACCAGCATCGTCACCGCGGAGGAACCGGTCGAGTACGTGATAGAGGGGATCGCCCAGTGCTCCATCAACCAGAAGATCGGCGTGACCTTCGACGAGACCCTGCGCCACATCGTGCGCCAGGACCCCGACATCATCGTCCTTGGCGAGATGCGCGACTCCTTCTCGGCCGAGACGGCGATCCAGGCGGCGCTCACCGGGCACAAGGTGCTCACCACCTTCCACACCGAGGACAGCGTCGGCGGGCTGTTGCGCCTGATGAACATGGACATCGAGGCGTTCCTGATCGCCTCCACCGTGGTCTGCGTGCTGGCGCAGCGCCTGTTGCGCCAGATCTGCCCGGAATGCGCCGAGCCCTACCTCCCCAACCCGACCGAGCTGAGGAGGATCGGCTACAGCAACGTCGACTTGCGGGGCGCCGAGTTCAAGACCGGACGCGGCTGCGGCAAGTGCCGCTACAGCGGTTACCGTGGCCGGGTCGGCGTCTTCGAGATGCTGATCCTGAACGAATTGGTGAAGGACGCCATCCTGAGCAAGAAGACTTCCTACGAGATCAGGAAGATCTCGACCGAAACCACCGGCATGGTGACCCTGCTCGAGTCCGGGCTGTGCAAGGCGGCGCGGGGCGAGGTCTCGTTGCACGACACGGTCCGGCTCCTGCCCCGGATCGGCAAGCCGCGCCCGATCGCCGAGATCCGGCGTCTTCTGGGGGAATGACATGCAGAGCAAGCCCTTCGTCGAGGTCGTCAAGGAACAGCTGGAATCGGAGACCCTGAACCTCCCCGTGTTCCACCCGATCGCCGTCAAGCTGCAGGGGATCCTTTCCGGCAAGGATTTCACCATCGACCAGGTGGTGGCGCTGATCATCAAGGACCAGGCGCTGACCAGCCAGATACTGAGGCTCGCCAACTCCGCCTTCTTCAGCGGGCTCGCCAAGGTCACCACCATCACCGACGCGGTGGTGCGCCTGGGGGCGCGGGAAATCGCCAGCGTGGCCATGCTCGCCTCGCAGCAGAACAACTACAACAGCTTCACCCACCCGGAACTGAAGAGCCACTCGCAGGTCCTTTGGAAGCACGCCATCGGCTGCGCCATCGGCACCCGCTGGTTGTGCGAGAAAAGCGGCTACAAGCAGCTCGCGCAGGAGGGATTCATCGCCGGGCTGCTGCACGACATCGGCAGCCTCCTGGTCCTCAAGGTGCTGGAGGGAATTCTCAGCGCGGACGAGGAGCGCAAGGGGGTCTCGCGCGAACTGACCTCGGAGATCATCGCGGCGATGCACACGGAATCGGGGTACCAGCTGATGCAGAAGTGGAACCTGCCGGAGATGTACTGCACCATCGTGCGCGACCACCACACCGAGCTCACCGACACCAACAACGTGCTGCTGAGCCTGGTGCGGCTGGTGGATCACGCCTGCCGGAAACTGGGGCTTGGGGGGGCGCCGGAGCCGAACCTGATGCTGGCGGCAACCTTCGAGGCGCAAAGCATGGGGATAAAGGAGATCATGCTCGCCGAGCTGGAGATCATGATCGAGGACGCGATGGAGATGGTTACCGCTGCCTCTTGAGGAATTCCACGAACCCCTCGTCGAAGATACGCTGCACCTCCCACTTTTCACCACGTTGCTTGGCCATGCGGATCGCCTTCACCTGGCAGCCGACGAAGGCGACCAGGAGGATGAATGCCAGGGCGATCTGCAGGCGCCAGGCGAAGGTCGACAGCCCCGGTTCCGGGGTAGGCAGCACCCTCGGGGTTTGCTGCGAGAGTTGCAGCAGTTGCTGCGCGGAAATGTAGCCGATCAAGCGGTCGCGGTCGGCCTCGTCGATCATGCGGTAGCGCACCGCGGTGCTGAAGCGCGCCTGGTCGGGAAGATCCCGCACCTCGACCACCTCCCCCACGATCTCGATCAGCTGCTTCGAGTTGGGGACGTAGATGCTCAACTCGATCAACTGCCCCACGATCAGCTTCTGGTTGATGTTGATGCGCAGCCCGCCACCGGAGATGTTGGCGGCCACCGGCGTGGTTTCCTTGCGCTTTTCCAGCCTGGCCCGGATCTCCTCCCGGCTGTCCTCGAGGTCCTCCGGTTCTCCCGGCTCCGGGGTCTGCGCCGCGAACTCGATCTCCCGGCGCCGCTCCAGCCAGCGCAGCCGCACGTCCGCCTCGATCTGTGACAGGGGGAGCCGGTAGTCGAGCGGAAGGTAGACGTCCTGGCGGTAGTACTCCCTGGGCTCGAAGGGGTAGACCCCCTCGATGAGCCGCAGCGCCAGGCGGTGCTCGGCGCCGTCGACCCGGACCAGTACCGCGCGGCAGGTGAGCGCCTGCTCCTGCTCGGGGAGCCCCACGTTCAGGGTCTGGCCGGTCTCGAGCAGGGTCTCCTCGGGGAGCTGGTCACGGGAAAGATCGACCAGCAGCAGGTCGTCGTCCAGCGTGGCCACCACCCCCCACTCCGGAAACCAGCCCCCACCCTCCAGCGGTATCCCGACCCGCACGCGGCTCCCTTCCTGGAAGTATCGCGTGTATTGTTCCAGCTCCTCAGCCATAACGCCTCCGTCCCCTCAAGCACCTCTTCGGGTCACGTGCCGAAAACCTTAGTGCGCCTCCGCCCAGTTCAGGCCGAAGTTGAGGTCGACCTTGAGCGGCACCGAGAGGGGGAGCGCCCCCTCCATCTCGCTGCGCACCAGTTCCTCCATCAGCTCCCGCTCGTTTTCCGGAACCTCGAACACCAGTTCGTCGTGCACCTGCATGATCAGGCGGCTGGCCACCCGCTCGTCGCGCATGCGGCGGCAGACCCTGATCATGGCCGCCTTGATGATGTCGGCGGCCGAACCCTGGATCGGGTAGTTGGTGGCGTTTCGCTGGGCGAAGGCGCGGATATTGCCGTTTTTGCTGGCGATCTCCGGGATCTGCAGCCTGCGCCCCAGGATGGTGGTGACGAAGCCGCAGGTCTCGGCTTCGGAGATGCAGCTGTCCAGAAAGCTCCTGGCCCCGGCGTGGCGCTCGAAGTAGCTGTCGATGAAGGCCTTGGCCTGCTTGGCGGTGACCCCCAGCTCCTTGGCGAGCGAAAAGGCCCCCTGGCCGTAGATAATGCCGAAGTTGATCACCTTTGCCTGGCGCCGCATCTCGGGGGTGACCAGTTCAGGGAACATGCCGAACACCTCGGCGGCGGTGCGGCGGTGCACGTCCTCGCCGGAGGCGAAGGCCTCGCTGAGCACCCGGTCCCCGGAGAGGTGCGCCAGCACCCGCAGTTCGATCTGCGAATAGTCGGCGGAAAGGATCAGGCTCCCCGGCTCGGCCACGAAGGCGCGCCGGATGTCACGCCCCTCCACCCCGCGCACCGGGATGTTCTGCAGGTTGGGATCGGACGAGGAGAGCCTGCCGGTGTTGGTGACCGCCTGGTTGTAGGAGGTGTGCACGCGGCCGGTCCTTGGGTCCACGAGCTTCGGGAGCGCGTCGGTGTAGGTCGACTTCAGCTTGGAGATGCTGCGGTACTGCAAAAGCAGGCGCGCCACCTCGTGCTGCTCGGCCAGCCGCTCCAGCTCCTCCACGTTGGTGGACCAGCCGGTCTTTCCCTTGGTCTTCTTGCCGACGGCGAGCCCCATGCGCTCGAAGAGCATCTCGCCCAACTGCTTGGGGGAGTTGATGTTGAAGGGGCCGCCGCAGTGGTCGTGGATCTTCGCCTCCAGCTCGATGAGCTGTTTGCCGAAGCCGGCGGAAAGCTCCCTCATGAGGTCAAGGTCCAGCTTGACGCCGCACAGCTCCATGTCCGCCAGGATCTCCAGCAGCGGCATCTCGATGTCGAAGAGAAGCTTCTCCATCCCCTGCTCGCGCACCTTGGGGAGCAGGATCTCGTGCAGCAGGAAGGTGGCGTCGGCGTCCTCGCAGGAGTAGGGGCCGGCGCGGTCCAGGTCCACCTCGGAGAAGTTCACCTCGCACTTGCCGGTGCCAGCCACCTCGCCGTAGGAGATCATGCGGTGGTCCAGGTACTCCAGCGCCAGGGCGTCCAGCCCCTGGCTGTTGCGCGACGGGTTGACCAGATAGGCGGCCAGCATGGTGTCGCACCAGATGCCGGCGAACTCCACGCCGGCCAGCCGCAGCACCTGGTAGTCGTACTTGAGATTCTGGCCGATCTTCTTGCGCGAGGGGTCGGCCAGAAGCGGTCCCAAAAGTTCCAGCACCAGCTTCTCGGGGAGCTGTTCCGGGGCGCCCAGGTAGCGGTGCCCGACCGGTATGTAGTAGGCCTCGTGCGAATGGCAGCTCACCGCGTAGCCGACCACGGCAGCCTCGTACGGATTCAAGCTGGTGGTCTCCAGGTCGATGGCGAAGGCGGGCGCCTTTTCCAGCTTCGCCACCAGCTCGCGCAGCTCGGCCTCGGTCAGCACCAGGGCGTAACGGTCGCAGGAAAGCGTGGGCGAACTGGTGAGGTCCTTCAGGAGCGTGGCGAAACCGTACTCGCGGAACAGTGCGGCCAGCCGGCGGTTGTCCGGCGGGGTGACCGCGAAGTCGTCGATGTTGTACTCGATGGGGACATCGCAGTCGATGGTGGCCAGGGTGCGGCACAGGCGGGCCTGGTCGGCGAACTCGACCAGCCGCTCGCCGGTCTTTCCCTTCACCTCGCTGGCGCGGGCGAGCAGTTCGTCCAGCGTGCCGAACTCCTGCAGGAGCTTCTTCGCCGTCACCTCACCGACGCCCGGTACGCCGGGTATGTTGTCGGAGGTGTCGCCCCAAAGCGCCAGCACGTCGACCACCCGCGCGGGCTCCACGCCGAACTTCTCGATCACGTCCGGGATGCCGAAGCTCTTGTCCTTCATGGTGTCCAGAAGGGTCACGTGCTCGGTGACGATCTGCATCAGGTCCTTGTCGCCGGTAACCACGACGCAGTCGAGCCCCGCAGCTTCCGCCTTCTTGGCGATAGTCCCGATGATGTCGTCCGCCTCCCAGCCGGGGAGCTCCAGGGCGGGAATGTTGAAGGCGCGCACCATCTGCTTGATCGGCTCGATCTGCTGGGCCAGGTCCTCGGGCATGGCGCTTCTCGTCGCCTTGTAGGCCGGAAACAGCTCGTTTCTGAAGGTGATCTTGCCCGCGTCGAAGATCACGGCCACGTGCGCCGGGGCCCGGTCCTTCATGACCTTCAGGAGCATCTGGGTGAAACCGTAGAGCGCGTTGGTGGGGAAGCCGTTGGGGGAGCTCAGGTGGCGTATGGCGAAATAGGCCCGGTAGATGTAGGAAGAGCCGTCCAGCAGGTACAGTGTTTCTCTCTCGGCCGCCACCTAGTTCTCCTCTTTGGTGAAGACCACGAAGGCCATGGCCGGGCGCTTGCTGGCGTCACGCATGGCGAACTGCATGGCGTCGAATTTCCATCCCTTCCGGGTCCATTCGTTGAGCGCCTCCTCGATGGTGTCCTCGGATACGTGGCTTAGCTCGACCACCTTGTACTGCAGCATAAATACTCCTCACGACTGGGATTTTCCCGGCCATATTATCCGATAACCCCTTATGCTTCAAGGCGAAATGTTCTGTTGCAAAAAAGATCCAAACTGCTATGATTCACGAAAATAAAAAAAGGGGGTGCAGCAAGTTCAGGCAGTTAGGCATCGGCGTTAACAACCAGGTAAAAGGGGAGCCAGCATGGCACGAGACGAAGAAAAAACCATCGACGAATTGGCACAGCGGATGGAAATCAACCTGGCAATGGACTACGAGAAAAAGGACTTGAAGGCACAAAGGGAGTTGGTCAAACAACACCTCTACGACGGCTCCAAAAAATTGAAGCACACCGTACCCAAGGGTAAGCGGATTTAAACCAGAAGAAGGAAACAACGGGGAGGGGGCTTGAGGAAACGGCTCCCTCCCCTTAAATTTTGCCTACCATACGCGCCGGGTGGCGCACCAGCGGAGGGAGAAGATGGCGATCGTCAGGTACAACCCGCTCAGCGAACTCAGGAGCATGCAGGACAAGATGAACCGGCTGCTGGACCTGGCCTGGACCCGCGAAATCGGCGAGGAGATCAGGGAGGGGGTCTGGCACCCGCCGGCTGACGTCTACGAGAGCAATGCGGCCGTTACCATCAAGGTGGAGCTCCCCGACCTGGACCTCTCCGACATCGAGATCAGGGCCGAGGACCACACCCTCACCATCAGGGGGGAAAGAAAGCACAGCGAGGAGATCAGGAAGGAGAACTTCCACCGCATCGAACGCTACTTCGGCCCCTTCCAGAGGAGCTTCGCCGTCCCCCCCGAGTTCGACGCGGCCGGCTTCAACGCGAGCTGCGACTGCGGCGTCCTCACCATCGTCATCCCCAAGACCATCACGGTCGAGATCAGCTGAGGGGTCACCCCTCGTTCATGCTGCCGGTACGGTACCCCTGCAGGTCGAGCGACACGTACGTGAAGCCGGCCTGCCGGAAGAAATCGACGGTGCGCTGCCGCAGCTTAGGCTCCAGCATCCGCCCAAGCTCCGCCTCGGAGAGCTCGATGCGTGCGCTCTCCTGGTGGAAGCGCACCCGGTACACCCGGAACCCCTCCCCCTTCAGAAACTCCTCGCAACGCTCCACCTGGTTCAGCCTCCGCTCGGTGATCTCGGTGCCGTAAGGGAACCGGCTTGCCAGGCAGGCGTAGGCCTGCTTGTCCCAGGTGGGCAGCCCGAGCCCGCGCGACAGTTCCCGGATGTCGGCCTTGGAGAGGTCCGCCTCGAGCAGCGGCGAGCGGACTTTCAGTTCACAGGCGGCGATGCGTCCGGGGCGGTAGTCCCCGAGGTCGTCGGTGTTACTGCCGTCCGCGACAAAGGCGAAGCCGAGCTCGCGCGCCTTGTCACCGCAGATCCGGAACAGCTCGCTCTTGCAGTGGTAGCAGCGGTCCTTGGGGTTGTGGCTGAAACCGGGGATCTCCAGCTCGTTGGACTCGACCAGGAGCTGCGTGGCGCCGAGGGAGGCGGCCAGGCGCTGCGCCTCGTTCAGCTCGCTTTCGGGGTAGGTGGGGGAGGTGGCGGTGACGGCCAGGACATGCCCGGTTCCCAGGGTGTCGATGGCCGCCTTGAGCAGGAAAGTGGAATCGACCCCGCCCGAGAAGGCAACCAGGACGGTTCCCATCTCGCGCAGGATCTCTTGCAGTCTGGTGTATTTTTGCTGGGGTGATGCCATGGGGCCTCGCGGGACCGCGCCCGGGGGACACCATGCACGGAACAGCCGTTGGTGCCGCCGCGGCTGCAGTCGTTTTTTATCGGAGCTGCCTGCCGACTAGATGAAGTACATGAAGCGGTGGTCCTGCTCCCGCTTGATGCCCAGCGCCTCGCCACGTTCGCACAGGGTCTTCAGGGTGATCGACTCGAAGAACTCGTTGAGCCTGGAGTTGGATTCCTCCCAGACGGTCTGGGTCACGCAGCTCCCGTCGAAACCGCACTCGCCCTTTCTCCTGCCGGCGCAATCGACGATCAGGGTATCACCCTCGGTCGCCTCGATGACGGCACGCACCGTGATCTCCTCCGGGCTCTTGGCCAGGCAGTAGCCACCCTGCGGCCCGCGCTTGCTCTTCAGGATGCCGTGCTTTTTCAGCCCCTGGAAGATCTGCTCGAGGTACCGGGGCGAGATGTCCTGACGCCGCGAGATATCCTGGATCTGCGCCGGCTGGGACCCGGCGTTGTAGGCGATGTCGAAAAGAGCCCTCAAGCCGTAACGGCTCTTGGTCGAAAGTCTCATGGTCTGTATCTCCCGCTGTTTAATAGTTAAGCGAGGATACAATACCACATTTTTCATGTCAAGAATATAAAGAATTGCATGTCCGCATTTACCACCACGGACATGCGGCATATCACCAGTAACGCTGCGGCGGCTCGACCCGCTCCACGAGGGTGATGGAGCCGTCGACCACCTGAAAAACGTCGCCGTACATGTTGGTCCACTTGTCCCCTTCTTCCAGCGGCATCGGAACCTCACGGCTTCCCAGAAACACCTCGGCGTCGTCGATATAGGCGTACCACTCCAAGTTGCCGTTCATCCAAAGCTTGTTCTTGATTTCCATTAAACCTCCCCCCCTCTTTTTCTCATGATACTACTGAAAAGTATACGTCCCGGTCAAGCAACTCCGGTTTTAGCTTGTTGCCGCAGGCGCTTTTTGTTATTTACAGTAGATACTTTCCTTGGGGGTCTTTCTCTATGAAATTCACAAAGATGCAGGGTGCCGGCAACGACTACGTCTACGTCAACTGTTTCGAAGCAACCGTGCAGGACCCCGCCGCCGTGGCCGTCAAGGTTTCCGACCGCAACTTCGGCATCGGTTCCGACGGGTTGATCCTGATCATGCCCAGCGAGGTGGCCGACGTCAGGATGCGCATGTTCAACTCGGACGGCTCCGAGAGCGAGATGTGCGGCAACGGCATCCGCTGCGTCGCCAAGTACGCCTACGACCACGGCATCGTGGCCAAGAAGGAGATCACCGCCGAGACCGGGGCCGGGATCCTGACCCTGCAGCTTTTCCCCGGCGCCGACGGCAAGGTGGAGAAGGTGCGCGTCAACATGGGACCGCCCCGGCTCACCCGGAAGGAGATCCCGATGGTCGGCAACCCCGACGAGAAGGTGATCAGCGAGCCGCTCAATATCCTGCACTCCACCTTCAACATCACCTGCGCCTCGATGGGCAATCCCCATTGCGTCATCTTCGTCGACGACGTCGACAACTTCGAGGTGGCCAAGTACGGGCCGCTGATCGAGAACCACGAGCTGTTCCCGCGCCGCACCAACGTGGAGTTCGTGCAGGTGATCTCGCGCACCGAAGTGCGCCAGCGCACCTGGGAACGCGGCGCCGGAGAAACGCTCGCCTGCGGCACCGGCTCCAGCGCGGTCACCGCGGCCTGCGTGTTGAACGGCCTGACCGAAAAGAAGATCCTGAACCACCTGACCGGCGGCGACCTCGAAATGGAATGGAGCGAGGACGGCAACATCTACATGACCGGTCCGGCGGTGGAAGTCTTCAACGGCGAGATCGAAATCTAAAAGGGATTTTTATGAACTCATGCCCCATCTGCACCAAGTGGGAAGACGATGCGGACCAGCGGGTCATCGAGCTGGAACACACGCTGGTTTCACTGAACCGTGACCAGTTCTTCGCCGGCTACTGCTTCGTCTATACCAGGGACCACGTCACCGAACTGTTCCACCTCTCCGCAACGGTGCGAAACGGGGTGATGGCCGAGGTCAGCGCCGTCGCCGAAGCGCTCTACAACGCATTCGGCCCGGACAAGATCAACTACGAACTGCTCGGCAACATGGCGCCGCACATGCACTGGCACGTGGTGCCGCGCCGTTCGTCCGACCCGCTTTGGCCGCGCCCGCACTGGAGCGAGCCGCACCAGGAACTGATTCTGAAAAGCGAGGAGTACCGGGCCCGGGTCGAACTGATCAGAACCCACCTCGGAAAACTGGGCGTCAAGGGGAGGGGCTAATGGATCTTTTAGGGGCTCACGTCTCCATCTCGGGTGGTATCCACAACGCCGTCGACCGCGGGGTCGCCTCCGGCTGCGGGGTGATCCAGGTCTTCACCCAGAACTCGAACCAGTGGCGCGGCAAGGCGATTTCCGACGCCGACGCGCAGCTGTTCCGGGACAAGTTCGCGGCCAGCGGCATGAAGAGCGTCATGAGCCACGACATCTACCTGATCAACCTGGCCGCTGCCCCCGGCGACGTGAAGGACAAGAGCCTGATCGCCTTCCGGGAGGAGCTGGAGCGCTGCGCCAAGCTCGGCATCGACAAGGTGGTGATGCACCCCGGCTCGCACAACGGCGACGGCGAGGAGATCGGCATCCGGCGCGTCTGCGAGGCCTTCGACCAGCTCCTGGCCGAGGTGCCGCAGTTCACCGGCAAGGTGCTCCTGGAGAACACCGCGGGCCAGGGGAGTAACCTCGGCTACCGGTTCGAGCACCTGAAGGCGATCATGACCGGCTGCGCCGATTCCGGCCGTTTCGGTGTCTGCTTCGACACCTGCCACGCCTTCGCCTCCGGCTACCCCATCGCCGACCGGGACGGCTACCGCAAGACCTTCGATGAATTCGACGCCCTCATCGGCATCGACAAGCTGCTCGCCTTCCACCTGAACGATTCCAAGAAGGGGCTCGGCTGCAAGGTGGACCGACACGATCACATCGGCGCCGGGACGCTCGGACTGGAGCCGTTTCGCTTCATCTTGAACGACCCGCACTTCGCCCTGGTCCCCAAGGTGATCGAAACCCCGAAAGGTGACCAGGACGAGATGGACGCGGTGAACCTGAAACTGTTGCGGAGCCTGATCGAAAGCTGATCCGGCCCCGGCGGGAGGTGCGGCATGCGCGACAAGGTTGAGATCGTACAGGGAGACATCACCAAGGTGGCGGTGGACGCCATCGTCAACGCCGCCAACAGCCCGCTTTTGGGCGGGGGCGGGGTGGACGGCGCCATCCACCGGGCGGCAGGTCCCGAGCTCCTCGCCGAGTGCCGCACGCTGGGGGGATGCCCCACCGGAGAGGCCAAGATCACCAGGGGGTACCGGCTCCCGGCCCGGCACGTGATCCACACCGTGGGGCCGGTCTGGCACGGCGGCGGTCGCGGCGAAGCCGAACTGCTTCGCTCCTGCTACCGCACCTGCTTTCGGCTGGCGCACGAAAGCGGGCTCGCGAGCATTGCCTTCCCCGCGATCAGTACCGGCGTCTACGGCTACCCCAAGCGTCCAGCCTGCCGCATCGCGCTGGAAGAGGCCAAGGCGGCACTGGCAAGCTACCCGGAATTGCAGAAGATCATTTTTACGGCATTCTCCGCCGAGGACGCGGATATCTATCGGGAAACGATGCAGGAGGTTTGGGCGTGAAGGCGGTAATCCAGCGGGTCAAGCAGGCGAGCGTCACGGTGGCGGGAAAGGTGGTCGGGGAGATCGGCCCGGGCATCCTGGTGCTGCTGGGCGTGGAGATTGGCGACACCTGCAAGCAGGCGGACTGGATGGCGGATAAGATCGTCAACCTGAGGATCTTCTGTGACGACCAGGGGAAGATGAACCTGGCGCTGCCCGACATCAAGGGGGAGATCCTGGCGGTCTCCCAGTTCACCCTGGCCGGCAACTGCTCCAAGGGGAGGCGCCCCTCGTTCGACACGGCCGCCCCTCCCGAGGAGGCCAACAAGCTGTACAGCTACTTCATGGGTCAGGTTTGGGAGCTCGGCGTGCCGGTGCAAAGCGGGATCTTCCAGGCCGACATGGAGGTGTCGCTGGTGAACGACGGGCCGGTGACCTTCGTCCTGGAGACCCCGCCCAACCGCTGATTCACATGAGTGGCCGGACCTCGTCGACCTTGAAAAAAACCACGCGGGAAACCGCCGCGCTCGCCTGCGGGCTCGCCACCAGCGCGGTCCGCTCCTTGATCTCACCCAGAAGTTCCCCCTCCCCCTTTTCCTCGACCATGGTGAGGGTCAGCCTCCAGCCGGAATACCCCCGCGACGGCGCCAGGTACAGGTAGCTGGCGTGCGGGTTTTGCCGCAAGTTGGCGATGCTGCGCCCGTCGCCGAATCCCCAGGCCAGCGTCTGGTCATCGACCACGTGCGGTATGGCGAAGACGGCGAGATTCACCACGCCGTTCGCGTCGGCGGTGCCCAAAATGCCGCGCCCCCCTTCCGGAAACAGTTCCGCAAGCTTCATGTGTTCCGCCCCCTTTTCTCTTTAAGCTGATGAAGCAACTATGATAATCTAGCAGGCTCGAACCGATTGTCTACCGCGCCCAAACGGCGCGGCCGCAGCGAAGGAAGCGCACGTGGAGCTGAAAACCATTCTCGAAGCACTGTACCAGAACCGCTCCCAGGCCCACCTGGCCAACGACCCGCTCTCGTTTTGCCACCGCTACCGCGCCCCTCTGGACCAGGAGGTTGCCGGGCTGGTGGCATCGTCGTTCGCCTACGGCAACGTGAAGATCATCAAGAAGAACCTGGCAGTGATCTTCGATGCCATGGGACCGTCGCCGCGCCGCTTCGTGGAGCGCTTCGACCCGCGGCAAGGGAGCCGCGTCTTCGCCGGCTTCAAGCACCGCTTCAACGACGCCCGCGACCTCTGCGCCCTCCTCTTCGCCTGCCGCATCATGATCGAGGAGGCGGGCTCCATCGAGAAGTGGCTGCTGCGCTTTCACAGCCCGGCGGACCAGGACCTGACCGGGACCCTCTCCGGCTTTTCCGACGCGGTGAAGAACCTGGATCTCTCCCCCGTGTTCGGCCCCGGCGGCGTCCCGGCGGATTCCTACTTCCCCTTCTTCTTCCCCTCCCCCGCCTCGGGGAGCGCCTGCAAGCGGCTCTGCATGTATCTCAGGTGGATGGTGCGCCCGGCCGACGGCATCGACCTCGGCATCTGGCGGGGCATCTCCCCGGCGCAACTGGTCATCCCGGTCGACGCCCACATCCAGCGCATCTGCCGCTTCCTCGGCTTCACCAGTCGGAAACAGGGGGACTGGCGCATGGCCTGCGAGATCACCCGCGCCCTGCGCGAGCTCGATCCCGCCGACCCGGTCAAGTTCGACTTCGCCATCTGCCACCTGGGGATCTCGGAAGGGTGCGACGGCAAGGACCGCCTGAAGTGCGCCGCCTGCCCCATCGGCGACATCTGCTCGGCAGGACCGGCTTGACGCACCCCTTCCCGGCATACCTGCATGGCTTCGCCTTCACCGGCAAGGTCGGCGAGATCGTCGCCGTCACCCCGGAGGAGGTGCAGCCCGCGTTCGAGGAGCTGCAGCGGCACCTCGCCGCGGGGCTGCACGCCGCCGGCTTTGTCTGCTACGAGGCCGCCGGCGCCCTCAACGACGCCCTGACCACGCCTCCGGCGCACCCGATGCCGCTACTGTGGTTCGGCCTCTTCACCGAGCGCGGGGCCGAGGGGTTTCCGCGGCACGATGCACCCTTTCGTTGTTCCGGCTGGGACACGGCGCCGGGATGGGAGACCTACCGCGAGTCGGTGCAGGCGATCCGGGACCTGATCGCCGCCGGGGACAGCTACCAGGTAAACTACACCCTGCGGCAGAGCTTCTCCTTCGCCGGCTGCCCCCGCTCCTTCTTCAGCGAGCTCTGTCGCAACCAGCCCACTCCCTATAACTGCTACCTCGAGTGCGGCAGGTGGCGCGTGCTCTCGGCCTCGCCGGAACTTTTCTTCTCCCTCTCCGGCGGCACACTGGTCACCCGCCCCATGAAGGGAACGGCCCCGCGCGGCCGCTGGCACACGGAAGACCTGGCCCGCAAGGAGGAACTCCGGCAAAGCCCGAAGGACGTGGCCGAGAACCTGATGATCGTCGACCTGCTGCGCAACGACATGGGGATGGTCTCTGAAACCGGCTCGGTCCGGGTGGAGTCGCTTTTCGACGTGGAGAGCCATCCCACCGTGCACCAGATGACCTCGACCATCGCGTCGCGGGTCCGTGCGGGAGTGACCCCCCTGGAACTGTTCCAGGCGCTGTTCCCCTGTGGGTCAGTGACCGGCGCCCCCAAGAGGCGGAGCATGGAGATCATCGCCCAGCTCGAGACGGCACCGCGCGGCCTGTACACCGGCTGCCTCGGCTACTTCTCCCCCGGCGGGGAGGCTCTCTTCAGCGTAGCCATCCGCACCGCCGTCCTCGACTGCGAGAGCGGACGGGGCGAGCTCGGCATCGGCAGCGGCATCACCTATGACTCAAAGACCGAGACGGAATACCAGGAGTGCCTTGACAAGGGTGCCTTCATCCGGCAACGACGGCCGGACTTCCACCTGATCGAGTCGCTGCTGCACGACGAGCGGGGCTACTTCCTGCTGCAGCGGCACCTGGAGCGGCTGGAGCGCTCGGCCGGCTACTTCGCCTTCCCCCTGGCCGACGGCGCGGCGCTGCGAGCCTTGGAAGAAACCGCTGCGGGACTTTCCCCCTCGGTACGCTACAAGGTGCGCCTGCTGCTCTTCAAGGACGGACGCCTCAGCTGTGAAGCGGCGCCGCTACCCGAGGCGGCGCCGGAAGCGAAGGCCGCCTTCGCACGACAGCGTGTCAATTCCGCCGATTGTTTTCTCTACCACAAGACCAGCCGCCGCGACCTCTTTCACCAGGAGCTCGCCGCCCGGCCGGACCTGGACGAGGTGATCTTCGAGAACGAGCGGGGCGACGTGACCGAAGGGGCTTACAGCAACGTGGTGGCCGTCATCCACGGCAGGAAATGCACCCCGGCGCTGGGCAGCGGGCTCCTCCCCGGCACCCTGCGCGAGGAGTTGCTGGCCCAAGGGGCGATCGAGGAGAAGGTCCTGAAAAGGGCCGACCTGGAACGGGCCGAGGCGGTTTTTCTGGTAAACTCGGTGCGCGGGTCGCGGCAGGTGAGGCTGGTTCCGTGAGATTATCAATAGTGGCTACATACCTGTAGAAGGAGGATAGACATGGAAACTTACGGCTTTTTAGGCTTGGGCATCATGGGGAGCGCCATGGCCAGGAATCTCATCAAGGCGGGCTTCAAGGTCAAGGTCTGGAACCGCTCCCAGGCAAAGTGCGAGGAGTTCGCGGCACTCGGGGCATCCGTCGCGGCGACGCCGGCGGAGGTCACCTCCTCCTGCGCCATCACCATCGCCATGCTGGCCGACCCGGCCGCGGCCCGTGACGTCTGCTTCGGACCGCAGGGCGCGCTGGAAGGGATCGGCGCGGGGCGCGGCTACGTGGACATGTCCACCGTCGACGCCACCACCGCCCGGGAAATCGCCGCGGCGGTCACCGCCAAGGGGGGGAGATTCCTGGAGGCGCCGGTGTCCGGGAGCAAGAAACCGGCCGAGGACGGCACCCTGATCATCCTGGCCGCCGGCGACCACGGCCTCTTCGACAAGACCATGCCGCTCTTCGAGAAGATGGGGAAGAAGAGCCTGTTCCTGGGCGAGGTGGGACGGGGCGCCGAGATGAAGTTGATCGTCAACATGGTCATGGGGGGGATGATGACCATCTTCTGCGAAGGGCTCGCCCTCGCCGAGAAGGCGGGGCTCGCGAGCTCCGACCTCCTGGACGTGCTCGACTCCGGGGCCCTGGCCAACCCGATGTTCAAGCTGAAGGGAGCCCAGATGACGCAGGGGCTCTTCGACCCGGCCTTCCCGCTCAAGCACATGCAGAAGGACATGCGCCTGGCCGTCGCCCTGGGCGACTCGCTGAACCAGCCCCTGGCGTCCGCCGCAGCCGCCAATGAGAGCTTCAAGAGGGCGAAGGGGATGGGACTCGCCGACCGGGACTTCTGCGCCGTCCTGAAGGCCATCAACTCATGAAAAAGCTGCTCTCTTTCGCGGGTGTGACACTTTTGACCACGGCGCTCCTCGACCCGTTGCTGCAGTCCACCCTGGACAAGCCGGTCCCCTGGCTGCGCGACCTCGGGATGTTCGTGGCCGGAGCCATCTGCCTCTACCTCCTGGTCAAATACCGCAATGATCTGTAGCGGGGGTGGTGAACCTGGGACACAGTTTGCCGTTGACAAATAAGGACGGCTCCCTTATCCTGCAGCGAAAATTGAATAGAAAGACCTGCTTATCTAGAGTGGTGGAGGGAAAGGCCCTGCGAAGCCACAGCAACCGGCCCATTGGGCGACAGGTGCTAAATCCTGCCGAAAGGCGAAGATGAGAAAGGCGCTTTTAGTTATTGTCACACCCGAAAAGCCCCTTCTCACACCGAGACGGGGCTTTTTTCGTGCCGCCCGACGGCACCCGAAAGTACGAGAGAGACATGTCCTACGGCATTGTGACTGAACAGATCGCCACCTTCGACACCGAACTGCGCCTTGAGAGCGGCCGCATCCTCGGGCCGATCGACATCGCCTACGAGACCTACGGCACCCTCAACGAGGATCGCTCCAACGCCATCCTGGTCACCCACGCCTGGACCGGCAGCGCGCACCTGGCCGGCCGCCACAGCGAGGACGAGAAACGGGCGGGCTGGTGGGACGAAATCGTTGGACCCGGCTGCCTTTTGGACACCGACCGCTACTTCGTCATCTGCTCCAACGTGATCGGCTCCTGCTTCGGCTCCACCGGGCCGACCTCCCTCAACCCCAAGACCGGAAAACGCTACAACCTGGCGTTCCCGGTGATCACGGTGCGGGACATGGTCAAGGCCCAGGCGCTGCTCATGGACCGGCTCGGCATCGAGAAGCTCTTCTGCGTTCTGGGCGGCAGCATGGGGGGGATGCAGGCCCTGGAGTGGGCGACGCAGTACCCGGACCGGGTCGCGTCGGCGGTGGTGCTGGCCACCACGCCACGCCCGTCGGCGCAGGCAATCTCGCTGAACGCGGTGGCGCGCTGGGCCATCTTCAACGATCCCACCTGGAAGAAGGGGGAGTACCGCAAAAACCCCAAGGACGGGCTGGCGCTGGCCCGCGGCATCGGCCACATCACCTTCCTCTCCGACGAGTCCATGACCGCCAAGTTCGGCCGCCGCTTCTCGGCCCGCGACGGCCAGTTCGACTTCTTCGGCCAGTTCGAGGTGGAGCGCTACCTGAACTACAACGGCTACAACTTCGTGGACCGCTTCGACGCCAACTCCTTCCTGTACCTGGCCAAGGCCCTCGACCTCTATGACGTCGCCGCCGGCTGCGAGTCGCTGGAGGAGGCCTTCGAACCGGTGAAGGCGCCGATCCAGTTCTTCGCCTTCACCTCCGACTGGCTCTACCCGCCGGCGCAGACCGAGGAGATGGTTGCCTCGCTCGAGAAGCTGGGCAAGCCGGTGGAGTACCACCTGATCACCTCGGCCTACGGCCACGATGCCTTCCTGCTGGAGCACCAGACCTTCACCCCGATGGTGCAGACCTTCCTGGACGGCATCAGCCGGTAGGGGCGAACGATTATTCGCCCTGATGGCACCTTTGCCAAACTCGCCATCGACGCCGGTCGGGCATCGGCGGGCGGGCGAGCCGCAAAAGAAAAAGGGGGGATGATTGAAATCATCCCCCCTTCGTTGTTTTCCTTTCCGAAGCTCGCCGCTACTGCCACCCCATGATGGCGGCGACGTCCTCGTTGAGCACCATATCCTCGCCGCTTGGGATCACGAACACCTTGACCGGCGAGCCGTCCGCGCTGATCAGCATCTCCTTGCCTCCCTTGAGCGCCTCCTCGTCCCGTTTCAGATCCACCTCGATGCCGAACGGGGTCATCTCCTGGAGCGCCATGCCGCGCACCGGCCAGTCCTCCCACCCCTCGCCGTAGGTGAACACGATGGCGTCGGGCCTGCCGGTGACCGCGATGTAGGCGCCGAGGTACTTCCTCAGCCGGTACGCCTCCATGTCGAGCGCGAGCTGGCAGCGGGCGTCACCCACGACCGCCTCGTCCACCACGGTCCGTCGGCTGACCCGGCGCCCCACGATTCCGGCGAGACCGCTCTTCTGGTTCAGGAACAGGTCAAGCTCCGTCGGGGACACCCCTGCCTCGTTGGACATGAACGGGATGATGCCGGGGTCAATGTCCCCGCAGCGGGTCCCCATCATGACACCTTCCAGCGGAGTGAGCCCCATGCTGGTATCTACCGACACCCCGTTTCTTACCGCGCAGAGCGAGACGCCGTTGCCGGTGTGGATGGTGACCATGTTGGCACTCTCCAGTGGCACTCCGGCCAACTCGGCTCCTCGCCTGGCCGCATGCAGGTGGGACTGGCCGTGGAAGCCGTAACGCCTGACGCCGTGCTTTTGGTACCACTCATAGGGGAGCGGGTACATGTAGGCGGGCTCGGGCATGGTCTGGTGGAAGGCGGTATCGAAGATGGCGACCTGGGGAAGCTCCGGGAGGAGTTCCTGCGCGGCACGGATGCCGGCGAGGTTGGGGGTGTTGTGCAGCGGTGCCAGGGTCGCCACCTCCCTGATCGCCTCGACCACGTCCTCGTCGATCAGCACCGATTTGGTGAAGCGCTCTCCCCCGTGCACCACGCGATGCCCGATCGCCTTGATGGCGCCGACATCTGAGACCAACCCTTCGCCGACCAGGGTGTCGAGAATCAGCCGCAGCGCGTCCTTGTGGTCCGCGCACTCCCCTTCCAGGTGCTTGGGATCCGCCCCGGGAACACGGTGGGTCAGGAAGGAATCCCCTACCACGATCCTTTCCACCATGCCGGTGGCCATGAGAGCCTGGTCGCCCCAGTTGTAGAGTTGGTACTGCGCCGAGAACCTACGGCAGTTCAGGGTGAGAATCAGCATGCTGCTAAACTCCGATCCGGGCAGGAGAAAGCTCAGCCGTGCCCGCTGCTATTTGCGTGTCTCCGGGAGTGGTACCGGGATGTCAGCTACGATACGTGTGGAGAGTAGTCATCGGGGGGTTGCCGCGGTCTTCACGGTCTCGCATTGACGGAACGTCCATAACTAGCACTATCTGTTGAAAAGTGCAAACAGTAACGGGTATGACAAAAGGAAACTAACGGGAATCACTGAGGATGAAGTCGGCTATGACGGGACGGTGATCCGACGCCCTGCGGGTCCCCACCCAGCAGCGCTGGGCCTTGATCCCGGGGGTCGTCATGATGTGGTCGATGCGCATCCAGGACGCCCTCAGCCAGGGCACCCTGTTCCTGAGCAGGAAATGGCCGTAGGTGTACCCGTACCCCCTCCCCGCCTGGGCGAAGGCGTCGATGAGCCCGGCTCTCCTCAGGCTGTCGCAGACCAGTGAGTGGTCCGGCGAGTTGAAATCGCCGGCGACGACTACCTCCCCCTTTTCCTGCGCCAGGTACTGGGACACCGCCTGGGCCTGCCTAAGACGCGTATCCACGTTGGCCTCGAAACGGTCGATGGCCCTCGGGATGTACCCGGCGCCCCGGCGCGCCTTGCGGAAGGCGTTCAGCCCTCTCCTGGGGGTCTTGAAGTGGACGTTGTAAAGGGAGATGTCGCGGGAACCGACCTGCACCCGGCAACGCAGGAAGGATTCGCCCTTTCTCTCGTGGTAGGGAAGGTCATGCACTTCGACGTTGGAGATGGGAAACCTGCTGGCAACGAGATACTGCCCCTCGTTGTGCATCTGCCACCCGGCCAGGTAGTCCGCCAGCGGCCCGTCCCCCACATCCACCGCGTCCTGGAAGAGGACGATGTCGGGGCGGCTTCGCTCCAGCTCTTCGATGAGCGGCATCAGGTCGCGTTTGCCGTACTTGACGTTCCAGGTCATCACCCGCAACGTCCGGGGTGACCCCGCCCAAGCGTTGTGCAGGGGCCAGTGCCAGTCCATGATCGGCCCCAGGACCCACAACACGCCCAAAAGTGGCACCCACACCAGGAATTTTGCGCTGCGACAGGCGGCGAGGGCCAGCACCAGGCCCGGAACCGCCCAGATGAGTTGGGGAAGGTAGAAATTCAAGGCGCCGATCCAGAAGCGGTCCGGGCCGGCCCAGTTGAGAATGGTGATGGCGGCCAGCAGCAGGACGTAGGCCGCGTTCAGTGAGAGGAGCCAGTTGAACATACTCATCCGCCTGCCTCCCTTGGCGCCGGCAGGCTGCCGCCCCGCTGGCGCCGCACGCTTACCTCACTTCAAGACCTGCACACGCTCTTGTTCCAGAAACAGGCGACCTCATGAGGCAGTTGGTGCCAGTACTGCCCTTCGTACTCCGTCCTGATATGGTCCAGCAGGTCCCGGTACAGGTGGTGAGGGTACTCGTCGTAGCCGACATCGCCATCGAAACTCATGTAGTCAGGATGGGTGATCAGCAGGGCCATGCCGCCGTGGTCGGCGATCCAGCGCAGCTTCTCCTTCCAGATGCTGATGTCCTTTTCCCGGAACAGGATGAACACGGTGAAATCCTGGGGGAGCGTGTAGGGGAGCACGACGTATTCCCTTCCCGGGACCTTGGTCTGGTGCACCGGGAAGATCGTTTTCAGCCCGTCGGACTGCGGCTCGAACGGATCGGTATCAAAAGCCGACGCCTCGTAAAGGATATCCAACCGGTGCAGCCACTCGAAGTTGTGATAGACGCACGGGGAGCGAAAGCCGACGGCCCCCCACTCCTTCAGATAGTTGTTGATCTTCAAGGCATGCTGTTCGAAGGTCTCAGGCGACTCGTAGAGCTTCCTGTTATGCTCCAGGCCGTGCACCCCCACCTCGAAACCGTGGTTGACGAGGTTTATACGCAAGGCGGGGGGGAGGTGGTAGTCGTGAGCCACGAAGTTGAAGGAGGAGCGAAAGCCCAGTTCCTGCTCCAGGGCCATGAGCTGCTCGCACCGCGCCACGCCGCGCGCCGTATCGACATCGTGCGTCAGCACCACCGAAAACCGTCTCCCCTCCGGCCAGCCCGGAAAACCCGGAGGCGTCGCACCTGCTTCCGGGTCGATGGGCCAGACATTATGAAAGATATAGCGCTTGTACTTCGCCACCGCGCTGCGCAGCATGATCTGGAACCGACGTGACATCCAAGGCTTCACCTGGTAATAGATGCGTGCCAGGGCCTCTTCGATGAAGGGCTTCATGACCTCTCCTTTGCATGCTGCACAGGCCTCCGTGGCGGGGCCAGTGCGTTATCGGTGAAGGGGGATAACCGGACAAAAGCGTAGTCTAATTAGGAAACACAAAGACAAAATATATCCAAAGCGACGCGCAATGCAAGCGTTCGGGAGGGGGGCGAGGGCGGCCTCTCGCGGCTCCTTAAGTCCTTCTTTTCACCGAGACAGCCGCGGGAGGATATGATATGTTTTCCCATCCGCGCGGCAGGGTCTCCCCTCCCCCCCGGAAATCCCCGCACGCCCCCCCATTACGAGGACCGATGCCGCTGCACATCCACACCAGCAACCTCATGGAGCACCTGGTGGACCGCCTGGAGAAGGTGGTTCGCGCGCCGCGCCGCGCGCCCTGCACCCCGTTCGACAAGGAACTGATCGTGGTGCAGAGCAAGGGGATGCAGCGCTGGCTCTCCATGGAGCTTGCGGCGAGGATCGGCGTCTGGGCCAACGGGGAATTCCTCTTTCCGAACCGGTTCGTGGAGCGGGTCTTCGCCAAGGTGCTGCCCGATGCACCCGAGGAGGCGCCCCTGTTCTCTCCCGAGGTCTTGACCTGGCGCATCCTTGGCTTGCTGCGGGAGGCAACAGGGCAGCCGGGCTTCGAGGAGATCGCGGGATACCTCTGCGACGACCCCGACGGGTTGAAAAGAATGCAGCTCGCCCAGCGCGTCGCGGACACCTTCGACCGCTACACCGTCTACCGTCCGGAAAAGCTCCTTGAGTGGGAGCACGGCAAGGAAGAGCACTGGCAGGCGCAGCTCTGGCGCTCCCTTACGGCTGCTGTCACGCAAAAGCACCGCGCCCGCCTGCTGCACGACTTCCGCAAGGCGCTGGACGGCGGCCGCCTCCCCGAGCGGCGACGCATCTCCGTTATCGGCATCCCGTCGCTTCCCCCTTTCCACCTCGAAGTCCTCGCCCGCCTCGCCCAGCACGCCGAGGTGAACCTGTTCCTGCTGAACCCCTGCCGCCAGTACTGGGGCGAGATCGTGTCGGAGCGCGAACTGGCCCGGCTGGAGAAGCAGGGAGAGGGGGCGGAGCAGTGGTACGAGACCGGAAATCCCCTGCTTGCCTCGTGGGGAAAACTCGGGCGCGATTTCTTCGATGCCATCATCGACGGCTGCGGCGAGCACGAGAGGCTGGACAGCTTCGCCGAACTGCCGCAGGGCTCGCTATTGCACGAGATCCAGGCCGACATCGTGGAACTGCGCGGCGCCGACGCCGGGGTGCGCCGGCTTTCGGCCGCCGACCTCTCGCTCCAGGTGCACTCCTGCCACTCCCCCATGCGGGAAGTTGAAGTGCTCTACGACACGCTGCTCTCGATCTTCGACGCGGACCCGACCCTGACGCCGCGCGACGTGCTGGTAATGACCCCGGACATCGAAAGCTACGCCCCCTACATCTTTGCCGTCTTCGGTAACCCCGAGTCCGGCGCCGAACGTATCCCCTACTCCATCGCGGACCGAAGCCTCAAAAACGAGGGTGAGGCGGCCCAGGCGCTTTTGTCGATCCTCGGGCTGTGCGGCGGGCGTTACGGCGTGGCCACCGTGCTGGATATCCTGGAATCGGCGCCGGTGGCGCGCCGCTTCGGCTTGAGCGAGGACGACCTGGAGACGGTGCGCGACTGGCTCAGGGGGGCCAATATCCGGTGGGGCATCGACGCGGCGCAGCGTGCCGAACACGGCGTCCCCCCCTTCCACGAGAATTCCTGGTCGGCGGGGCTGGACCGGCTGCTCCTCGGCTACGCCATGAACGGCGACGGTCGCTCCTTCTACAACGGCATCCTTCCTTTCGACGACATGGAGGGGGGCGTGGCGCTGGTGCTGGGGCGCTTCCTCTCCTTCTGCGAAAAGCTGTTCGCCGAGACGCAGGCTCTCTCCCGCCCCAAGCGGGTTGCCGAATGGATGCCGGTCCTGCGCCGCATCCTGGACGACTTCATCCTCCCGGACCAGGAGGGGGAGCGCGAGTTCCTCTCCCTGATCGAGATCGTGAAGAAACTCGGTGAGTGCGGCGGCGCGGCAGGTTTCGAAGAGGAAATCGGTATCGAGGTGGTGCGCTACTGGGTGGAGCAGCAACTCGGCAGCTCCGAGCGCGGCCTCGGCTTTCTGACCGGCGGCGTCACCTTCTGCGCCATGCTCCCGATGCGCAGCATCCCGTTCCCGGTGGTAGCCCTGATCGGCATGGACGAGGGGCAGTTCCCGCGCAACAACCCGGCCCAGGGTTTCGACCTGATGACCAGGGAACGCCGCGCCGGAGACCGCTCGCCGCGCGACGAGGACCGCTACCTGTTCCTGGAGGCGCTTCTTTCCGCCCGCAAGCGGCTGCACATAAGCTACGTGGGACAGAGCATCAAGGACAACGCGGAGCTTCCCCCCTGCGTGCTGGTCAGCGAACTGCAGGACTATCTGGCCAGGTGCTTCGTGACCTCCGACGAGAAACCTGCCGGCGCGGCGCGGCGCCACCCGCTGCAGCCGTTCAGCCCCAGGTACTTTACCGGCGACAACGGCCACTTCAGCTACTCGGCGCAAAACTGCGCCGGCGCCGCCGCCAAGTTGCACCCCTCTAAAACTCCCGCCCCGTTCCTGGCCGCGCCCCTGCCGCCGTGGGAGGAGGCGTCGACCGTCACCCTGAAGGCGCTGATCGACTTCCTGTGCAACCCGGCCAAGGAGCTGTTGCGGCGCCGGCTCGGCGTCCGGATCGTGGAGGGGGACGACCCGCTGGAAGAGGTGGAACCGTTCGCGCTCGATTCGCTTGAGAAGTACCAGTTGGAGCAGGAGATCGTGGCGGCGGTGCTGCGCGGCGAGGAACTGGAACTTCCCTTCGCCGTCGCCTGTGCCCGCGGCGACCTCCCCCCCGGGGTCTGCGGCGCCGCGCTGTACCAGAAGCTGGGCGAACCGGCGGCGGAATTCGCCGGCAAGGTGAGCGAAGTCTGCACCGGCGCTCCCCTCACCCCTTTGGACATCGACCTAAAGCTTCCTGCCGGGCGCATCATCGGGCGGCTGGAGAACCTGAGGAGCGACCGGATGGTGCGCTACCGCTACACCGACCTCAAGCCGAAGGACCAGCTGCGGCTCTGGGTCGAGCACCTGGCGCTCAACTGCGCGCAGGTCGAGGGGTACCCGCTGCTGAGCACCTTCGTCGCAGCGAAGAGCACCGTCAACCTCGCCGCCATCGACGCGAGCGAAACACACCTGAACCGGCTCCTCGAGCTCTACCAGAAAGGGATGAGCAGCCCGCTCAAGTTCTTCCCGGACACCTCGTTCGAGTACGTCAAAAACGCCCGCGAACCAAAGAACGCCGCCAAGGCCCTCGGCGCGGCCACGGCGGCCTGGCACGGCAGCGAGTACAAGAAGGGGGACGGCCAGGACGAGTACTGCCGCCGCTGCTTCGGTGAGTCCCCGCCGGTGGACGAGGAGTTCCAGGCCCTGGCACGGGAAGTATGGGATCCCATCCTCGACAACCAGGTCAAGAGCGGAAAGAGCGGCAAGAAGAAGTAAGGCGTCTCCCCATCCCTCTCCCCACGGGTGAGGGTGGCCGGAGGCCGGGTGAGGGCGACGCCACGAAGGGAAAGAGTACACGTAACGCCCTCACCCCGACCCTCTCCCGGAGGGAGAGGGAGGATTGGAAATGGACAGATTTGACCTCCTACATACCCCGCTTGGCGGGCGCAACCTGATCGAGGCCAGTGCCGGTACCGGCAAGACCTTCACCATCGCCGGGGTATACCTGCGCCTGGTGCTCGAGGAGGAGCTCGACGTGTCGCGCATCCTGGTGGTGACCTTCACCGAGGCAGCCACCAAGGAGCTCAAGGAGCGCATCCGGCAGAAACTTAAGGACGCGGAAACCGCCTTCGAGACCGGCACAAGCGACGACTTCCTGACCGCAGGTCTCCTGGAGCGGAGCGCCGACCACAACAAGGCGCGGCGTCTGCTCGGGGGCGCGGTGCGCAGTTTCGACGAGGCCGCCATCTTCACCATCCACGGTTTCTGCCAGAGGATGTTGCAGGACAACCCCTTCGAAAGCGGTTCCCTTTGTGACACCGAGCTTTTGACTGACCAGGAGAAGATCCTCAAGGAGATCGCCCAGGACTACTGGCGCATCAACTGCTACGGCGAGCCGGTCCAGCGGATCGCCGCGGCGGACCAGGCCAAGATCTCCCCGGAGTCGCTGCTCAAGCTGGCGAAGAGGGTCTGCGGCGATCCCTACGCCACCGTGATCCCCGATGCTCCGGCCGAGACCCAAGATGACGCCGACTGGCTGCTGGCGCTCAAGCGGAACTTCTTCGACTACCTGCGCGCGGAGCTCCCCAAGCGAAAGCGGCTCAAGAACGTGCGCTGTTTCGACGACCTCCTGGGCGACCTCCACGCCGCCCTGACCCGCCCCGGCTCGCCGCTGCCGCGGCTGATCCGGGAGCGCTTCCAGGCGGCCCTGATCGACGAGTTCCAGGACACCGACCCGGTCCAGTTCGCCATCTTCGACGCCGTCTACCCGGTGGGGCACGATGCGCCTTTCTTCCTGATCGGGGACCCGAAGCAGGCCATCTACAGCTTCCGCGGCGCCGACATCTTCGCCTACCTCGAAGCGGCCGACGCCACTGAAAAGCAGCACACCCTGCTGCAGAACTTCCGCTCCGAACCGGGGCTCATCAAGGCGGTGAACAAGCTCTTCACCTCGCGCGAGCTCCCCTTCCTGCACGAGAAAATCGGCTTCAACGAGGTCGATCCGGCGCCGAAGGAGCGGAGCGTCCTGACCGAGAGGGGTGGACGGAAGGCGCCGCTCAAGTTCTGGTTCGCGCCGCGCAAGGAAGCCGGCAAGCCGATCAACAAGGGCGAGGCGTGGGACGTCCTCCCGGAAACGGTGGCATCCGAGATCGCCCGCATCCTGCGTGACGGCGCGGCGGGGAACTTAACCATCGAGGAACGGAGACAGGAGGGGGATGACGAGCGCTGGGTGCCGCGGCCGGTACGGCCGCGCGACGTGGCGGTCCTGGTGCGCGCCAACCGGCAGGCGAGGCTGATGCAGCAGGCGTTGAGCCGCAGGGGGATCCCGAGCGTCCTCTGCAGCGCGGGGAACCTGTTCGAGACCGACGAAGCGGCCGAACTGCTGCGGCTCCTCTCCGCGGTGGCCCAGCCCGGGCACGAGGCGCTGTTGCGTGGTGCGCTCGCCACGGACCTGGTCGGCGTCACCGGCTCCGAGCTGGCGCAGCTGGTCCACGACGAGGACAAGTGGGAGGAGATCCTGGAGGAATTCCGGGGCTACCATGACACCTGGAACTCGGCCTCCTGCATGGCGATGGCCCTGCAGTTCCTGGAGCGGCGCAAGGTGCGGCAGCGGCTGCTCTCCGGGCCTATGGGGGAGCGGCGCCTCACCAACGTGCTGCACGCCATCGAGGTCATCCACCAGGCCCAGGTCAAGGAACGGCTGGGGATGGAAGGGGTGGTGACCTGGCTTTCCTGCCGCATCACCGAGGAACAAAAGAAAGAGGAGTACGAGGTCCGCCTGGAGACCGACGAGGCCGCGGTCCAGTTGGTGACCATCCACAAGAGCAAGGGGCTCGAGTATCCCATCGTCTTCCTCCCGTTTTGCTGGGCCGAAGTCGGGGGCAAGGACGAAGGTGCTCTCTTCCACGACGGTACCGGCAAGGTCGTGCTCGACATCGGCTCCGAGGAGATCGAGCGAAGCAAGGCGAAAGCCGCGCAGGAGGCCCTGGCCGAGAGCCTGAGACTCCTTTACGTCGCGCTCACCCGCGGCAAGCACCGCACCTATGTCGTCTGGGGCGCCTTCAAGGATGCGGGAGACAGCTCGCTGCACTACCTGTTGCACCCGGAGCAGGAAACGGTGAAGGGGCAGGTGACGCTTTCCGACGAGAAGATCAGGGAGCGCCTGGCCGAGTTGTCGGCCGCTTCCGCGGGGAGCATCGAGGAAATGGAGATGCCCGCCGCCGACCTTCTGGGCTTCCGGGCCGGCGCGGAGGACGTGCCGGCGCTGGCGCCGCTGCAGTTCACCGGGACCATCGCCCGTGACTGGCGCGTGGCGAGTTTCACCTCCCTTTCCAGCCGCCAGCATCACACCGCCGAACTCCCCGACCGCGATGAAACCGCTCCGGCCAAGGAAACCCCGGTGCGTGACGCCGAGCCGACCGGCATCTTCGCCTTCCCCAAGGGGGCCAAAGCCGGCATCTTCCTGCACAAGATCTTCGAGGACCTCGACTTCACCCAGGCCGAGCACCAACTGCCGGCCCTGGTCGAGGACCAGTTGGACAAGCATGGTTTCGCCGCCGAATGGAGCGGGGCCGTGCGCGACATGGTGCTGAACGTATTGAGGGCGCCGCTGGGAGAACGGGGGATCAGCCTGGCGCAGGTGCCCCTGGAACGGCGCCTGACCGAGCTTGAATTTTTCTTCCCGCTGGCCCAGGTCACCTCCGATGGCCTCAAGGAGGCCGTCATGCGCTTCATGGTGCAACATGGCGCGGCGGCCGCGTTCCCGGTGGACGTGGCGGAACTGTTCAGCCGCCTCTCCTTCGCGCCGGTGCGGGGGATGCTGCTGGGATTCATCGACCTCGTGTTCGAGCGCGATGGCCGTTACTACATCGTCGACTGGAAGTCCAACCACCTCGGCAACAGCGCCGGGGAGTACGGACAGGTCGCGCTGAAACGGGAGATGGAGGCGAGCTTCTACCCGCTGCAGTACCTCTTGTACACCGTGGCCCTCGACAACTTCCTGAGGCTGCGCATCGAGAATTACGATTACGACCGTCACTTCGGCGGAGTCTTCTACCTGTTCCTGCGCGGCATCGACGGCACCGGCAACGGCGTCTTCGCCGACCGACCGCCCAAGCCGTTCATCGCCGAACTGGCCGGTGTGCTGCTGCCGGAATCGGTACGCTCCTCCCAGAACACGGATCAGCCACATAAGCCCACGCGGGGTGGAGCGGGCAAGAAGTCCAAGAAAGATGCAGTAGAGGCCCAGTTGAGTCTCGAGTTGTACTGAGCAATAAACCGGGATGAAGGGGATAGAACCATTCCGTTTGTGGTTTTATCCCTAGTATCCCTTTTATCCCTGCTAACTGCTTTTAGGTGGTGCCATGACTCCCGAAGGGATTCAGCTCAACGACATAGACCGGCAGTTCGCCGCCTTCATCTGCCGCCTGGCGGGGAGCCGCGACCAGCACGTCGAGGCGGCCGCCGCGCTCTTGAGCCGTGGCGTCACCGCGGGCGACGTCTGCCTCGATCTCGACACCGCGATAGAGGATGGGCGTGCCGCGGGGTTCCGCCTCGAATCCGCTTCGACCTGGTGCGACCGGTTGAAAGCCTCGCCCGCAGTCGGCGCCCCCGGCGAGTTCAAGCCGCTCATCCTGGACCCCACCGGCCGCCTCTACCTGCAGCGCTACTGGCGTTACGAGAACGAACTGGCCGAGGCGATCCTGAACCGGGGCGAGCCGGCGCCGTTTGACCGCGAGCAGCTGCGGCAGGGGCTCGAGCGCCTGTTCCCGCCCACGCCGGGGGAGGCCGACTGGCAGCGCGTCGCCGCCCTCGCCGCCGTCACCAGGCGTTTCTGCGTCATCTCCGGCGGCCCCGGAACCGGCAAGACCACCACCGTGGTCAAGGTGCTTTCGCTGCTGCTGGAACAGGCTGAAACGACCGGCGCCGGCAGCGCCCTCCGCATCGCCCTCGCCGCCCCCACGGGGAAAGCGGCAGCACGCCTCAAGGAGTCGATCTCCGGGGGGCTCGACAAAGCCGAAGCCAAGGTCCGCGGGCTGATCCCGGAAGAGGTGTTCACCCTGCACCGGCTGCTCGGTTACCTGAAGGGTTCCAGCGGCTTCCGGCACAACAGCGACAACCCGCTCCCCTACGATGTCATCATCGTGGACGAGGCCTCGATGGTCTCCCTGCCGCTCATGGCGAAGCTCGTCTGCGCGCTGCGCCGGGATACCCGCCTCATCCTCCTCGGCGACCGGGACCAGCTTGCCTCCGTCGAAGCCGGGGCCGTCCTGGGCGACATGTGCGACACCGGCGGGACACATGGCTTCTCCGCTGATTTCGCCGCGCTTGCCGCCGACGTGGCCGGCGATGACGTCGAGGTCCAGCCCGGCATCGGGCCGCTCGGCGACGCGGTCGTTCTGCTGCGCAAGAGTTACCGCTTCTCGTCCTCGGGAGGCATCGGCAAAGTCGCCATCCTGGTCAACGCGGGAGACGCCCAAGGAGCCCTGGCCGCCTGCCTTGATCCTGCCCTGACCGACGTCTCCCTGGCCTCCCTGCCGCCTGCCGCCGGCCTGGCCGAAACACTCGCCAAACGTATCACCGACGGCTATGGCGCCTACCTGCGCACCGAAACACCGGAAGAAGCCTTTGCAGAGTTCAGCCGGTTCCGTATCCTGTGCGCCATGCGCAGCGGCCCGTACGGCGTCGAGGCCCTCAACCTGCTGGTGCGGCAGCGGCTGGCACAGGCCGGGCTGATCCACCCCCATGGCCGCTGCTACGCCGGCGAGCCCGTCATGATCACCAGGAACGACTACAACCTGGGGCTCTTCAACGGCGATGTGGGGCTGATCCTGCCGGACGCCGAGAACGGCGGTGAACTGCGCGCCTTCTTCCCTTCCGGTTCCGGCGGCATGAGGAAGGTGTTGCCGCTGCGGCTCCCCGAGTACGAATGCGCTTTCGCCATGACCGTGCACAAGAGCCAGGGATCCGAGTTCGAGAAAGTGCTCCTGGTCCTCCCTGACCGCGACACGCCGGTGCTGACGCGGGAACTTATCTACACGGCGATAACGAGGGCGAAGAAATCAGTGGAGCTGCTTGCCGATCCATCCCTCTTTATCACCGCAGTCGACCGCCGCGTAACCAGAAGATCCGGCCTGCGCGAAAGACTGTGGGGAACTGAATAGTAGAACTGTAGGGGCGAATAATCATTCGCCCGTCCACCTCCTCGAACAGAGGACCGAACCTACAAGGAGCAACCATGAACATCACTGTTGACGATATAAATCTTGCCTACGACGACATGGGCACCGGCCCTGCCGTCCTGCTCATCCACGGTTTTCCGCTGAACCGGCAGATGTGGCAACCGCAGTTGAAGCCGATAGCCGAGGCCGGTTACCGCGTCATCGCTCCCGACCTGCGCGGCTTCGGCGCCAGCGACGCTCCGGCCTCCGGCTACAACATGGACCGCTTCGCCGACGACATGATCGCCCTCCTCGACGCCGTAAAGATCGAGAAAGCGGTGGTGGGCGGCATGTCCATGGGCGGCTACGTCCTGTTGAACCTCATGGAGCGCTACCCGGACCGGGTCCGCGCCGCCTGTTTCATCGCCACCCGCGCCAACGCGGATGACGAGGCGGGACGCGCGCGCAGGAGCGCCATGGCCGCCGAGGCCGAGCGGCTGGGCGCGAACCCCGTCATCAAGATCTTCGCGGAACTCCTTTTTGCCACCGAAACGGCTGAGCATAATCCCGCGTTGATCGCCCTGGTCACCTCCTGGATGCGCAGCGCCGCCCCCCAGGGGCTCGCGGGGGGACTTTTGGCGATGAGGGACCGGAAAGATTACGTGGCGGACCTCAAATCTTTCCAGCTCCCCTCGCTGGTTCTGGCCGGAGCCGAAGACCGCGCCGCCCCCCTGGAGGTTGCCCACGTGCTCATCGACGGCCTGGCCGGCTGCAAAAGCAGGATTATCGACAAGGCCGGACACATGTTGAACATGGAACAGCCCGAGATCTTCAACCAGACCATGATCGAGTTCCTGAACTCACTGCCGGAGTAACCATGAACGCGGACGTCCTGCAATTGATTACCCTGCTGCTTTTGGCCGCCACGCTGGTGGTGACGCTTTTGTGCTACCTGAGCCTAAAGCGGCATTCCTCCTCGGAAGCGCGCTTCGATCAGCTGGAGAAGGGGCTGGAACGGCTGGAGCGGACCCTGCAGGACGAGTTGCGCCGTAACCGCGAGGAGTTGGGGGGGAACCTGCGCAACTTCGGTGAAGCGGTGCAAAAGAGGATGGTGGATATCGCGTCGCTGCAGAAAGGGCAGATGGAGGGGTTCACCCAGCAGCTCGCCAATCTCACCGCCAGCAACGAACAGCGCCTGGACAAGCTGCGCGAGACGGTGGAAGTGCGGCTCAAGTGGCTGCAGGAGGATAACTCCAAGAAGCTCGAGCAGATGCGGGCCACGGTGGACGAGAAGCTGCACGAAACCCTGGAAAAGCGCCTGGGCGAGTCGTTCAAGCAGGTGAGCGGGCAGTTGGAACAGGTGCACAAGGGGCTGGGCGAGATGCAGTCGCTGGCCTCCGGCGTGGGCGATCTCAAAAAGGTCCTCTCCAACATCAAGACCCGCGGCACCCTCGGCGAGGTGCAGTTGCACAACCTTTTGGAGCAGATCCTCACCCCGGACCAGTACGGCGCCAACGTGGCCACCAAGCCCGGGAGCGATGCCCGGGTCGAGTTCGCGGTCAGGCTACCGGGGCGGGACGAAAAGCCGCTCTGGCTCCCCATCGACGCCAAGTTCCCGCAGGAGGACTTCCTGCGCCTGGTGGAAGCCCAGGAGCAGGGGAACCAGGTGGCGGTCGCCGAGGCGACCAAGCAATTCGACAAGACGGTGCAGGGGATGGCAAAGCTCATCTGCGACAAGTACCTGGCCCCTCCCGAGACCACCGACTTCGCCGTCATGTTCCTCGCCAACGAGGCGAGCTACGCGCAGGTGTTGAGCCGGCCGGGCCTTTTCGACGCCATCCTGCGCGAGCACAAGGTCATCGTCGCCGGCCCCACCACCATCGCCGCCTTGCTCTCGTCGCTCAGTCTCGGCTTCAAGACGCTCGCCATCGAGAAACGCAGCAGCGACGTCTGGCGCCTGTTGGGTGCCATCAAGACCGAGTTCATGACCTTCGGGACGCTGCTGGAAAAGACCAGGAAGAAGCTGGACGAGGCCTCCTCCAGCATCGACACCGCCGCGACCAGGACGCGCCGCATTCAGCGCAAGATGCAGGGGATCGAGGAGTTGCCCGAGCACGAAGCCAAGGGGATATTGGGAGTAGAGCTGCCCGCCGGCCCCGATATAGAACCGGGTGAAGTGGTCCTGATCGACGAGGCTTAGGCACCCCCTCCCGCAAGGTGAGGTGGGAAAATCGCGCAGAAAAACAGCCCGTCGGCAGATGGTCCAAAGGGCCGCTGCCGAGCGGGCTTTATGATGCAGCCGGAATAGCCGCTGTGTTATTTGATCTGACCGCGGATCTCGCCGTCCGGGTACTTGTCGGTGTGAACGTTCACGTAGGTGTCGCCGGACCTGAGCAGTTTGACCAGTTCGTCGAATTTCCCTTTGTAGTCGCCCATCAGGTCATTGGCACCGACTTTACCCTCGGAAAGCACGCCCGAGAATTTCCCTTTCTTGCCACCGCTGAAGAGTCCCACGATCGGCGGGCCGTTCTCGCCTTTTTTGCCGACATGGATGTGAGCCGCACTGGCGTCCACGATGTTTTTGACGTGGACTTTGTACATCAGCTCCTTGCCGTCCTTGCTGAGCTTGAATTCAGCCTTGCCCGAAGACTTGGCGTCAATCTTGCCGACCTCCTCTTTCGGGGTCATTTTCGCCTTGAAGCTGTGCTCCGCGGCGTAGCCGGTCGAGACAGCAAAGAACGCGGCTACCAACACCAGCAGTAACAGCCTAATCTTTCTCATCGCTTGCCTCCTTTAAAGCCTTGGTACAACCTAAGGGCGATTGTACCGCTTATATTCGAAAAACTCTATACAATTAATTTTCCTGGTTCGACGGGTGCTAAACGTCTAATGGCCGCCCGATCACGCGAACTCCGCGATGGCCTGCCCGGGCTGGACGGCTTCGCCGACGGATACCAGGATCTTCTCGACCTTGCCGGACATGTGCGCAGTGATGTTGGTCTCCATCTTCATGGCCTCAAGGACCACGAGGAGATCATTCACCTCAAGGTGCTGGCCAACCTGCGCCACCACCTTGAAGACCACGCCCGCTATCGGGCTGCGGCAGATCTTGTCCGACCCGGCGGCCACGCCTCCCTGCGGGGCGCCGGTGACCGGTGTGGGGGCGGCCATCGGCATGCCTGCCATCGGCGCCGGGGTAGCCTGCACGGTAGTGGTCGGGAATGACTCGGCCAACCGCACCTCTTCGCCCTCCTCGACTTCCACATCCACCCGGTACTTCTTCCCGTCAATAGTCATGATCAGCTGCACGGTCGTCTCCTTGTCACCTTCGGTTCGCTGTAAACATCCGGCTCCCGCCCCTCCCCCCGGAGGGGGGAGGCTGGGAGGGGGGAAGCGCTTGGGAGGGATCACGAATGCCTTACGTTGATGTTATGCGATGCCTGCAGCACCACGCGGCTCGACTGCCCCCACGCGTTAACCTGCATCGGGTCGACGAACCTCGCCCTGCGGATGCGGACCGTCCGACCTAGGTAGGCGGCAATGGAGGCCGACATCACCATCAGAAGCTCAGGCGTTATCTCCTCGTGGGTCTCTGCGCGTTCTTCCACGGCCCCCTCCTTACAGCGGAATCAGCCCGTGCTTCTTCATGGGCCGGAACTCGCGCTTAGTGTGCAGGATGTCGAGCGTCATGGCCAGGTGGCGCCTGGTCTCGGCGGGCTCGATGATGTCATCTACGTCCCTCCTCCCCGCCGCCGCGTAGGGCGTGGCGAAGGTGCTCTGGTAAGACTCGATTAATTCCTGCCGCCTCTTCTTCGCGTCCTCAGCCTGCGCGATCTCGTTTCTGAAGATGACGTTGACCGCCCCCTTGGGCCCCATCACGGCAATTTCGGCGGTGGGCCAGGCGAAGACGCGGTCGGTTTCCAGTTCCTTGCCGCACATGGCCAGGAAGGCGCCGCCGTAGGCCTTGCGCATGATCACGGTAACCTTGGGTACCGTTGCCGCCGAGTACGCGAACAGCATCTTGGCGCCGTGGCGGATGATGCCTCCCTGCTCCTGCTGCACGCCCGGCAGGAACCCCGGGACGTCGACCAGCGTGATCAGCGGGATGTTGAACGCATTGCAGAAGCGGACGAAGCGGGCTCCCTTGTCGGAGGCGTTGATGTCGAGGGCGCCGGCCAGCACGCTCGGCTGGTTGGCCACCATGCCCACGCTCCGCCCCAGGATGCGGGCAAAGCCGACCACGATGTTGGGCGCGAACAGCGGCTGGACCTCCAGGAAGTCACCTCCGTCCACCAGGCGGGTGATGACCTGGCGCACGTCGTACCCCTTCTTCGGGTCCGTCGGAACCAGTGTGTTCAACGTCTTGTCCGGCACCACGATGTCGTCGGCTTGCAGCTGCGGCGGGTCTTCGAGGTTGTTGGATGGCAGGAAGGAAAGCAGCCGCTTGCAGATGCGCAGCGCCACCAGGTCGTTTTCGGCCACGAAGTGGGCGACGCCGGCGTAGTTCATCTGGGACAGAGGCCCGCCAAGCGCCTCGGCGGTGATCTCCTCGCCGGTCGCTTCCTTGATGACCGAGGGGCCGGTAATGAACATGCGCGCACCGGCGGTCTGAATGATGAAATCGGTGAGCGCCGGGCTGTAGGCGGCACCACCGGCGCAGGGGCCGCAGATAAGCGAGATCTGGGGCACCACGCCGGAGAGCATCACGTTGTGGTAGAAGATCTTGCCGTAGCCGGCCAGGGAGTCGATCCCTTCCTGGATGCGCGCGCCGCCGGAATCGTTCATGAAGACGAAGGGGGTGCCGGTCTTTAAGGCGGATTGCATGGACTGTACGATCTTGTCGCTGTGAACCTCCCCCGCCGAGCCGCCTGCCACGGTGAAATCCTGGCTGGCCAAGTGCACCAGCCGACCGCCCACTGTGCCCGCGCCCGTCACGACGCCTTCCGCCGGGAATTCCTTGCCCGCCATGCCGAAGTTGGTGCAGCGGTGCCTGGCGAAGAGGCCCACCTCTTGAAAGCTGTCCTTGTCGAGCAGCGTCTCGATGCGCTCCCGCGCGGTGAGGCTCTGCTGGGCGTGCTGCTGATCGATCTTCGCACGCCCTCCCCCCAGCTTCAGCCTCTCTTTCCTCTCATTCAGTTCCTTGACCTTTTCCTCTATCGACATGAGCACGCTCCTTTGGCGGGTGCGGCGTCTATTCCTGGCCGTACGGTGCCACGGTAACCTTGTGCTGCTGCCCGCTCAGGGTGACCGTGTAGGTTACCGGACCGGTGATCTTACCGGGGTGCCCCTCCGGAATGCTGGTTTCGGACGCGCCGGTGGCGGGGTCCTTGCCGACGTTTCGCGGCCCCTCGTGCCTGCTGGCGAAGAACTTGGGCGCCACCTGCGGGAAGAGGGCATAAGTGAGCACGTCCTCGTCGCTGCCGTCACACCCCTCCAAGGGCAGCGCCGCCGCCCGCAGCTTGTCCCATTCCGGCTCGAGCAGATCAGCGGGGCGGACATTGATCGGCTCCTTCTTCGCGTGGCGACGGGCCATCTCCACCACCTCCGGGTTCAGCTCACCGGGCGCCGCTCCGTAGTAGCCGAGCATCAGGTCGGCGAACTCGCCGGTCAGCACCTTGTAGCGCCCCATCAGCGTGTTCAGCACCGCCTGGGTGCCGACGATCTGGCTGGTGGGGGTCACCAGCGGCACGTAGCCGGTATCCTTGCGCACCACCGGGATCTCGTCCAGCACCTCGTGCATCCGGTCGGCCGCCCCCTGCTGCTTCAGCTGGCTTTCCATGTTGGAGAGCATGCCCCCCGGGATCTGGCTCCTGAATATCTCGGTCTCGACGCCAGTCACGGTGGAGAGGAATTCGCGGTAGCGCGGCAGGATCTTGGAGAAATGTTCTTTCACGCGCAGCATGCGACCGAGATCGATCCTGGTGGCATTGCCGGTATGCTCCAGCATCTCCACGAAGCTCTCGGTCGGGTTGTGTCCCGGTCCCAGCGACATGGAACTGACCGCCGTGTCGACGCAGTCCACCCCCGCTTCCACCGCCTTCATCAGGCTCACCATGGTAACGCCGGTGGTGGCGTGGACGTGCAACTGCACGCGCGTCTGCTCACCGCAATGCTCTTTAATGCCGCGCACAAGCTCGTAGGCCGCCTGCGGCTTGATAAGCGCCGCCATGTCCTTGATGCAGATCGAATCGCACCCCATCTCCACCAGGCGTTTGGCCTGGTCCAGGTATGCCTGGGTGGTGTGGATCGGGCTCACGGTGTAGGAAATGGCCCCTTGGGCATGCTTGCCTGCCTTCTTCACGGCCTTGACCGAGCGCTCCAGGTTGCGCAGGTCATTGAGAGCGTCGAAGAGGCGGAAGACGTCGATGCCGTTCTCGGCGCTCTTCTGGACGAAGCGATCCACCACCTCGTCCTGGTAGTGCCGGTAGCCGAGCAGGTTCTGGCCGCGCAGCAGCATCTGCAGCGGGGTCTTGGGCATGAGCGACTTGAAGGTGCGCAGCCGCACCCACGGGTCCTCGTTCAGGAACCTGATGCAGGCGTCGTAGGTGGCGCCACCCCAGCACTCCAGGGACCAGAAGCCCGCGCTGTCGAGGTCCTCGCAGGCAGGGATCATGTCGTCGATGCCCAGGCGGGTGGCTATCAGGCTCTGGTGGGCATCGCGCAAAGCCAGTTCGGTGATGTCGATGATGCGGTTCATGTCTCCCCCCCCTTGTCACGAAGGGATAGTGTACGGGAAGGAAACTCATTGGCAATAGCTAATGCCGATTTTAAGGGAGGCGGTTGGGGGGACGGCTGGCGGCTGGCAGGGGGACGGCGGAGTTGGCAGGGGGGCGGCGGAGTTGGCAGGGGGGCGGCGGAGTTGGCAGGGGGACGGCGGAGTTGGCAGGGGCAGTGGCCGAGGGGCGGCGGCAGGTGGACGACATGGACGAAGAAGTGGACCCGGTGGACTTGGTGGACGGGGATCGCTGGAGGGACAAAAACCGGCTTTGCCCGCCCCCCTTCGGGAACCGGCGGCGGGACCGACACTTGCCGCCGGGCACGCGCGGCTCCCACGGCGCAGCCTGCAACGGGCTAGGCGGCGAGGATGTCTCGGTAGAGGGCGAGGTAGGCGCCGGCTTCTTTCTCGGGACAGCAGCTGTCACCCACCAGACACCTGCCGTTCTTCCCTAACCGGTCACGCAGGTGCGCGTCGGTGACCAGGTGCTCGGCCTTAGCGCAGAAATCGGCAGCACTGTGGTACACCAACCCGGTGACGCCGTCTTTGATGATGGAACGGTTCCCCTCGATGTCGGAGACGAGAACCGGCTTGGCATAGGCAAGGGCCTCGAGGACGGTGTTGGCCATCCCCCCCTCGGTGAGAGAGGTGTTCAAGACGACATCGACCCGCCGGTACAGCTCTCCCATGGCGTCATGTGCCACCACCCCGAGATAGCGGGCGAAAGGATACTGCTCCAGCGCCTCCATGACCTCGGCGGCATAGGGGGGCTCAAGCACCGGACCAGCCAACTCCAGCCGCACCTGCGGGTAACGGGCATGCAGCTCGGCCAACGGGGGTAGCGGGAACATCACGTTCTTTACCGGGCGCAGACCGGCGGGAAGCAGGAAAACGAATTCCTCCCGCACCTCTACACCCGCGGCCGCGTACTCGACCGGGAGTTCCACACCCTGGTGAATCAGGACGGTCCGCTCTTCGAGGCTCGGGAGGTGCTCCCCAAGGCGCTTTTTGACGCAGGCGTGAAAGGCGACCAGCCGCGCGGCGCTGCGCAGGGCACCGTGCATCTCCAGGCCACGCTGGTCGCAGAGCGCCTGGTAGATGTCGGTTCCGGTCAAGGTGATCAGGTAGGGGATGCCAAGCGACTTGGACAACGCGTGCACCACCCTGCCGCCATGATAGGCGTGAAAGGCATGCAGCAACTGCGGCGCGAAGTCCTCTACCTCAGCCTGCAGACGCTCGCCGGCCAGCGGCCCCACCGGAAACACCCGCACCTCGCAGCCCAAAAGCCTGAGCTGCCCCTCGATACGCCTTACCGTGACGGCATTGCCGGTTTCCGCGGGATAGTAGTTGGGGGCGATGATGCCGACACGCATGGGAACCTCTGGTAAAGTTTTTACGACGGCCATCATTAGAAACCACAGACCGCAGCAGGTTCAGATAATAGCCGCAAAACCCGCACTAGGCAAGGGATAAACCCCTTGCCTCACTTAAAGGATCATGGTACTTTACCCGCATTCCGAGGTACGACACATGAAAATTACCATCCTCGGCTCTGGCACTTCGACCGGGGTCCCCATGGTCGGCTGCCACTGCCAGGTCTGCGGTTCCTCAGACCCGCGCGACAAGAGAACACGTGCCTCCATCCTGGTCGAAGCCCGCGGCCAACGCATCCTCGTCGATACCTCGACCGACTTGAGGATGCAGGCGCTGCGGGAAGGGATTCCGCAGATCGATGCCGTTCTGCTCACCCACACCCACGCCGACCATATCCATGGCATCGATGACTTGCGCGGCTTTCACTTCATCCACCGGAGAGTGATCCCGTGTTACGCCAGCCAGGAAACCATTGACCAGGTTCGCAGCAACTTCTCGTACATCTTCGAGGGGCTCCACTCCGAGGGATACTGGCCGCTTCTGGAGGCTGTCCCCGTGGAGGACCCCTTCGACCTGTTCGGCTGCCGCGTGACGCCGGTGCCGATCAGGCACGGTTCCTTCCTGTCCACCGGCTACCGGTTCGACAACGCTGCCTACCTCACCGACTGCAGCGAGATACCGGAACGGTCGCTGGCCCTGTTACAGGGACTCGACCTGATGATCATCGATGGTCTGCGTTTTTCCCCGCACCCCAATCATTTCAACATAGAGGGTGCGCTCAAGATGTCGGAAATCCTGAAACCCCGCCGCACCGTGCTGACCCACCTCACCCATGAGGTCCATCACCGCGACGGAGAGCGACTCCCCCAGGGCGTCGAATTCGCCTACGACGGCATGACGGTCGAGCTTTGAAGACGGACCAAATGACCCTGAGAAACGGACGGAACTGATGTTCAGAGACATTCGGCTGCACGGCTATGCGAACGACCAGATCGAGTTCTACGCCATCACGGCGGGCAGCGAGGCGTACAACCGGTACTTCTTCAACACCGATCCCTCCGACCCCGACGAGATCCGTTTCTTCTCTCCCGGCAACGAATTCATCATCGGCAAGAACGGCATCAGCCACCGGGGCAACGGCGGTTCCTTCTGCGAGTACATGTTCGGCGTCGATCAGCCCATCGCCGACCTCGCCAAGGAAGAGGTCTCCAACCGCCTCATCATCTACGGCACCCACTACGATCACAAAAGCGGCACGCTACGGTTCAGCGACCGTACCGAAGGGTATGTCAGCTACGACAAAATCTTCTTCGACGGCAACGCCATCTTCAACTACTTCTTCGCCCTGACCGGCACCGACTTCTCCGGCCCCATGCACGAGCAGCAGGAGCGCATCCTCCGGGTGCTGGGCAAGGCGCTCAAGCGGTCGGGCGCGGTCGGGGAGGAGCAGGACAACCAGATCATCCACGAGATCCTGGAGATCATCGACGACCCCAACGCCCACCTCTTCCTGTTCAAGCTCATCAACGTCCGGCACCGCGAGTACAGCGAGGCCTTCAAGTCGCTCTACTTCAACAACAAGAAGATCACCGACGCCGAGTTTCAGTCCCTGGCCGTGCTCGCCGAGCGCTACGGCATAGACCGTTACCAGCAGGAGCGCATCCGGATCGACGTGATGTACAAGCACCCGGACAACCGGCGCATCGTCGACGAGTACAAGAACATCCTGATCGCCTGCAACCGCAAGGGGGAGATCAACAAGCTGGAGAACGCGCGCCTGACCCGCCTGAAGACGCTGTCGGTGCGCAACAAGATCCCCGGCGCGCTCTTCTACACGCTGGACGAGATGCTCAAGAAGGACAAGAAACTGGTCGACCTCGAGGAGAGCAACTACATCTCCGAGACCAGGCAGATCCTGGAGGGGATGTTCCTCTCCGAGCGGCACATCGAGAGCACCATCGAGCCGGAGGACATGCTGAAGCTGCTCTTCGCCAAGAAGCAGGCCGCCGAGAACCGCGACCACGCCTTCGAGGAGATGCTGCTCGACGCCAGCAAGGCCTGCGACGAGAAGATCCGCGACGGCGCCGACATCTCGATCCTCGAAGGGTACTCGTACATCATCACCTACTTCGACCGCTACGACGCCACCTCCTCGGCCATCAACCAGCTTGCCTTCATGGAGAACGTGCGGATCTCAGAAGAGATGATCCGAAGCCTCCTGGGCAACAAGCACGCCTTCGACATGCTGGCCCCCGACCTGTTCACCAAGCTCTTCCTCTCCGGCATCTTCGATGACAAGTACCTGGGGATCTACGGCAGGAAGAAGGTGAGCCACCTGGCCTCCGGACTGAAGCTCATCGAGGAGAACCGGCTCACCACCACCGCTCTTCTGGAACAGTTGGTGCGCATCGACAGCGACGAACGCCTGCACCTCACCCTGCTCGAACACGTCAAGGACCGCATCCGCAACTTCTACTCGAAGTACGCGACCAAGGCCGACCAGGACGCGCTCAAGAAGGAACTCACCGAGGAGTTCCTCAACAAGAAGCTCATTGACGGCGAGATCCCGGACCGCCTGTTCCACGAGGCCATCCTCACCATCAAGAAGGAGGCGGTCTACATCCACAACCTGCTGCCGCAGATCATCCTCGAGAAGAACTCCTCGCTGCGTGAGGACTTCCTGGAGAACTCCGGCCTGGATCGCTTCTACGTCGAGGAACTGGAGCGCGAATTCTTCGAGTTGAACGGCCTGAACCTCGAGGAGCTGTACCAGATCAGGAAAGGGTTCAACTAAGGGCAAAGACCGGGGGGCGAATGATTATTCGCCCCTACACGCCCCCCCAGCTTCCGCCCCGCTCTCATCGCTCTCCCCCTCTCATCGCTCCCAGCTCCCCCTTGACACCCGCCGTCATTTCAACTACTGTGCTCAAGTGTGTAAATTTAGTACTCAGAGGAGCTGTACCCGTTATGGAACAACAACTTAAGTCGCTAGGCGACCGCATCGCCTCCTTCGGGAAGGAGAACCTTGACGAGATGCTGCACCTGGTCGGCGAAGGGGCGCGGTTGGTCTCCAACCAGGAACGGGTGCGTATCTACCTCGAGGACCTGACACGTGGTGCTCTCTCCTGCGCCTTCGCCTGCGGCAACTTCACCGCTGAAATCCGCCAGGAAACCTTTCCCATCATCTCCGCCGAGGCCGGCGTTTCCAATACCTTCGTCACGCAGATGCCCTCCCAGTTCCTGCTCCCCGCCGAGAGCGGGCTTCCGCTGGACCAGGATTTCTCCCGGCGCTTCATGATCGACGGCACCACCATGCTCCCCATCACCAACGACGGCAAGTCGATCGGCGTTGTCTGCGTGGATGGCGAACTCCTTTCCCGGGACCGGATAGAGCTGCTGGTGCCGTTTTTGGCCAGGGCCGGCGAGCGGGTGGACCATGCCCGGAAGTACCACCAGCAGCTGCTGCTGGCGCGCCGGGTCGAGGTCTACAAGAGAAGGGAGGCCGCCGGTTTCATGGTGCGCTCGGCGGTCAACCTGATCGACGGGCTAACCCTCGCGTCGGTGCTGGTGCCCGCGCGCGGCGGCATGGAAGTGCTGGCGAGCCATGCCGAGGATGCGGATCTCAAGGCCCGCTACGACAACGTCGGCAGCATCGACCTCAAGCACGGCACCTCGCTGGTGTCGCGCTACGTCAACGAGGCCGGGGTAGTGACCGATGACCAGCTCCTCAAACCGCTCTTCATCGCCGACCTGCAGGACCAGACCATCCAGCGCCGGGCACTCACCGAGGAGATGGGGCTTAGGACCCTGTACATGGTGCCGCGCATCGAGCCCGGTACGCGGCGGCTTATCTGCCTGATCAACTACTTCACGCGCCAACTCGCCAGCTTTTCCGAGTTCGAAGAGGGGCTGCTGCAGACGCACGCCGAGATGGTGGAGCGGGTCATCAACGAAGTCGGCGGGGAACACCTGGAAATCAAGGTACTCTCCGAGATCTCAGACCTGCTGCAGGAACGCAACGAGGGGCTGCACCCCTTCCTGACCAAGGTGCTCTCCAAGGCGACCGAACTGATCGGCGCCGATACCGGCAGCATCGCCATCGTGCAGGAACGTGAGGGGGAGAAGTACCTGGTCGTCGAGAACGAGGAAGGAACCATCGTCGGCGCCAAAAACAAGGAATGGCTGAAGAAGAAAATCCCCCCTTTCAGAATCGGCGGCGCCGACCTTCCGCCGGCAGAGCGCAGTCTCACCGGCTACGTCGCCTGGACCAAGGAGCCCAGAATCATCGGCCAGGTCGCCGACACCACGCAGCACGAAGGCTTCCACCGCCCCATGAACGAATTGATCAAAAGCGAGATGGCAGTCCCGGTCATCAGCGACGACGAGGTCATCGCCGTCATCTGCCTTAATTCGCTGCAGGAAGGGTATTTCACCGAAGAGCACAAGCGCATCCTGCAGATCATCGACCGCCTCACCTCGCGGCACATCTCCGATATCCAGCGCATCGAACGGCTGCAGTCCGAGGTGAACAAGCTGCAAAGCGACATCGCCTACAAGGACCCCAAGGTTTCCTCGTATCGATTGGGCAACATCATCGGCAACAGCCGCAAGGCCCAGGAGATCGTCGCCTTCATCAATACGGTGTCGCAGCCCCTTTCCAACCGGATCGCCCTCTGGAGCCGGCACGTGTTGCAGGAAGCCACCATCGGGCTCCCCTCCATTCTGGTGCTCGGCCCGACCGGTGCGGGGAAGGAATTCTTCTTCAACAACCTGTACAACAAGCTGAACGAGCTCTACCGTCAGCAGATCAACCCGGACGGCGAGCTTCCCGTCAAGAAGACCAACATCGCCGCCTACAGCGGTGATCTCACCTACTCCGAACTCTTCGGGCACATCAAGGGCGCCTTCACCGGCGCCTACAGCGACAGGAAAGGGATCCTGGAGGAGGCCTCCGGCGGCATCGTCTTCCTGGACGAGATCGGCGACGCCGACCCGAAGACCCAGGTGCAGTTGCTGCGCTTCCTGGACAACGGCGGCTTCGTCCGCTTGGGCGAGAACCGCGAGAGGATCAGCCGCGTGTTGCTCGTGGCCGCCACCAACAAGGACCTGAGAAAGGAAATCGCCCTCGGCAACTTCCGCGAGGACCTGTACCACCGTCTTACCGAGCTCTCCGTGGTTGTCCCCTCCTTGAACGAGCGGCGTGAGGACATCCCCGACCTCTCCATCCACTTCCTGGGCAAACTGTATCGGACCTACAGGAGCACCGAGGAGGCCGGGCGCGACGACGAGCCAAGCCTGTCCAAGGACGCCAAGGAAGCGCTGGTGGGCCACAACTACAAGGGGAACATCCGCGAGTTGAGGAGTATTTTGCTGCGTGCCCTGTTCTTCAGGACCGGCAAGATGGTAACCGGAGACGATATCAGGAAAGCCATCCGCGACGGTTCCCGCGAACAGGTTGTGCCGGCGTTTGAATTGCTGGCCGAGGAAGTCGCCAGCGACATCCTGAGCGACATCGAGTCTGGGAAGGATTTCTGGGAGTGCGTGTATGAGCCGTACTCACAGAGCAGGATCTCAAAAGACGTTGTGCGGTTGGTGGTGGAGAGGAGCCGGAGTGTTGCCGGCAAGAGCATGCCCGAAGTCGCCCGGCACCTGAAAGCCGTCACCGGCTCCCCCCAGGAGGACGAGGAAGAGAGGAAGCGGTTCTTCAGGTTCAAGAACTTCCTTTACAAAACCGTGAAGATTTGACCGCTTTTGAAGGAGTGCTAAACAAGGATATTTATCAATAAAAAACAATTATTTACGCATTGACATCGCCATAAAGGCCCGCTAATCTGTAAGCCAGATTGAGCGGGTTTTTTACTGCTCTTCGTACCCATATCGTACCCAGCCCCCCTTTTTCAGGACATGGGTACGATAAAAATATTTTAATGGTGATGCCATGCCGAAGATCAAGTTTACCAAGTTGACGCTGGACAAGCTGGCAGCCCCTCCCGGAGAGCGGGTGGATTACTTCGACACCGAGACGCGCGGCCTGGGGTTGAGGGTCGGCAACTCGTCCAAGACCTTCTTCGTGAAGGTGGACATCCGCGATGCAGCCTCGAAGACCGGATACCGCAGCGTGCGCAAGACGCTGGGGCGGTTCGGAGAGATCACCCTGGAGCAGGCGCGCAAGGAGATCCAGGGGTATGACGACCGCGACAAGGGGTTCGTCCCCGGCCTGCGCCTCGAGATCAAGCGGGGGCAGACCAGGATGCACGGGGCTGACGTCACCCTGGCGCAGATGCTGGAGGCGTACTTTCTGGAGAAGAAGACTGCGGAAGGGAAAACCTACAAAACGTCCACCGTCAGGGGGTACACCAACATCGTCACCCGCCACTTCGAAACCTGGCTCTCCCTCCCCCTCGCGGAGATCGGGAAACTGACACCGGAGGTGGTCATCGACCGTTACCGGCAAGCGGAAATCGGCCATGGCCCCTACGGCGCCAGAAACGCATTCGTCATGCTTGCGGCGATCATCAATTATGCACGGGTGAAATACCCGGGTGTCGTCGCCACCAATCCGCTGGCCGTGCTGCGGTTCGGCAAGCACATGAAGAAGATCCAGGCGAGGACCGAGCGACTGGAGGGGAAGGAGTTCGCCATCTTCTACCAGGGGAGCCAGAAGTTCAACGAGAACATCCGGGACTGCTACCTGTTCTGCCTGTACCATGGCCTCAGGAGCCAGGAGGCGGCCACCCTGCGCTGGGAGTACGTCAACCTGGACCGACTGACCCTGACCATCCCCGACACCAAGAACCGCAGGCCTTTGTATGCCCCGCTCTGCCGGCAATCACTGGAGATCCTGGAACGGAGGCTGGCACAGAGGGAGGAGGGATGCCCTTGGGTATTTCCAGCGGTAAAGACGGTTCGCTACAGCACCAACAAGACCGGGCACGTCAGGCTCATGGCTGCAGCTCTTAAGCTCAACACCGGGCTGAATATCACCGTGCACGGCCTGCGCCGGACCTTCATAACCACGGCGCGACGGCTAAAGATCTTCGAGGACGCCGACCGGCTCACCAACCACGTGGACAGCTCGATATCCGGCCGGCATTACGACGCGACGGACGTTGAGGATCTGCGCAGGCCCTTGCAGAGCATTGCCAGCGAACTTGAGAGACTCATGAAGGAGGGGGCGGCTAAGGTACTTCAGCTCCACTAACGGGCATGGCTTTGACCGGCGGCGTCAGCTGTCCGCGTCTCAGGGCCTGTTGGGTCGAGCCCTTCCAAACTTCACGCTGAGGGTTAAAACCATTTGCCCTTCTTATCATACAGGGCAAATGCTTTTCGATTGCGTAGTTCATACTCTGAGCAATATGCATACTTGTTGGCGCTAAGAAAAGGCATCCACTTCTGAGTGATAACATCTTTCTTAATAACATTGTTATGTGCAAATATTTTGTTGTTGCTTTCGGTTAAAATATCGATCTCCTGAGTAAATCCATCTACTCCGGAAGTACCAAATAATTTATCTTTACCAAGCCAGTTCTTATTTGGCATCCACGTAACCCATTCATCATTTGGAGCTACTTCATTCAATACTCTGCATACCTTTATTGCTCTAGCAGAGTCCCAATCGTAGTCTCTATTCAATATGGAACCAGTTAATATTACGGAATTGAACTCCACGGGCGGGATTTCAAAGCCATCCATGTATGCGCCTAAGATGTAGGTTCCAAATGAATGAGCTATAACTGATATTTCCCCTTCATATTTTTCTTTAATTTCATAGATCCAGTCTCTGAATGAATCGACTACTTCTTTGCGTTTACTTCCATTTAGCAAAATGTCTGGCGATGTAAATCCGTAGGTAAATGGAGCAAAAGTCCACCCTTGGCTGCTTGCAATTGGTGCAATCTCGGAATTCCACATACCATTTGACATTAAACCATGAATTGTAACTAAAATACCTTCTGGCTCATTTAGATCAATGTATGATCTGTTTACATAAACCCTTTTTACTATTTCATAAGTTTCTTCATCAGGCTCATGTCTGATTTGCCATTCATCATTTTGATCATACAAATCAACTTGGACAAGACCACTGTTTCTGCCGTACCGTCCATTTGCAAGAAGATAAACGAAAGCATCTGCAATTTTTCTGTCATCTAGTGCACAAAACATCACATCGAGCTTGCGCCCTTCAATTGCAAGACGCTCAGACCGTTGCGGAATGAACTCACTTTTTGAAAATACTATTACAACGTCCAGATCATTTGGCTTTTCCTTATTGCTGACAAATGACCCTCCGATAAAAAGATATCTAGCGTTTCTCATCTTTGAATAATCAAGTATGTCAGCTACAGGTTTTAAAAAACTCTGTCTTTCTGTTGAAGCTTTACAAAAGCGCTCGATAAATTCTTCTCCCGAACAAAGATGTATTCCAGCGGGGAGAACACCTTCAGTGTTGAAATCTGGTAGCTTCTTTTTCATAGATTCTCCATAGTATTTCAATGACCAACGCCTTCACCGAGCGGCGGGCGAATCAACTCTCCCAATCTGTTACCAGCTCTTGCTACAGCGGAGTCCGACTCTACGAGTTTTAGTTGGGACATGCGTTCGCTCTGGAAGCAATCAGCTCCGAGGCTTTTTTCGTTTAGAGGTTTCCGTATCCGCCACCAGGATACCGTGTTACCTGCGTACGTGTTGATTCTAGGGGCCGACACCGGTGTGACTGCCTTCGCCAGTCAACGGGACACTGCCATTATGAGTATCAGTATTTTGTTGTTTACCGGTGTTAGTACTCGGGCCCGATAGAGAATCGGCTCCCACTTTTAATCCTGCACTTGGTAAAGTAACAATCGCGTTAACTACGCCGTATGACGTCAATTTTTCCGTATAAGTTTTCTTCTGAGCATCTAATGCTTTCAACTTAGAATCCAGTTCATCAATAGTACGATTTGCTTTTGATAATCTTCTCTTATCCATATAACCCGTTGCCTCAAGTTTATCTCTTTCAGATTTAACTTTGTCATATTCATCTTTGACACTGGCAAGGGCATCTTTTGACTTATTAATATCATCTATCCGTGCTTGTTCTTTATCTATGAACCTGTTTATTTTATGATCATTTTCAGCAGTGAACGCTTTCATCAGATTCAGCTTTCGCTGCCAAAGTTCAATATTTGTTGTATCAGAAGCAGAAAGATAAGCTTTATAAACCTCAAGCTGTAGCGCCTTGTCAAGTCGTTCTTGCTCATGCGGGCGAATCATAAAGAATCCAATTATTAAGACGGATCCTGAAACTATCCACTTAAGCACATCCACACCCAAACGCCACCACTCAATACTGTCAGGCTTAAAGCTATCATTATTGGTCTTTTTATGACCTTCATTCATAATTTGCGTCATCTCCTCGTTGCACAAGCTTTACGAGTTAGGTAGTGCCTGTACATTTTCGCGTCCAACGCCATAAGGCTGACCGGCCTTCGGCCGGTCGTGCCGCTGGTTGGAAGACCTCCCTTATTGGTTATCTGCAGCCATATCAACAAGGGAAGTTGCTATGGATTTTGCTAGTCCAGTAGTATTAATCTTCATAATCGAACCATCTGTTTTACGTGCATACCATTCATCACCAACCCCTAGCTTGGTCGTGATTTCACCCGCAAAGGGTGCGCTGTTTTCAGCAGAAATCCATTTCGGATACCCGTCTGGGTTTTCCTTTGACCAGTAAAGTGACGGTCCACCCTCATTTCCTAATTTGACTTGCATTGCCTGGCTCCTAAAGCCAACATATGCAAGGCGCACCTGATTCCTAAGCCCGGGAACTTTAATCGTAGTTATGAATGCCCAAGACTTAGGGGCCGCTTTACCTTCGCAAAGACTGATGTAATCATCAAGATCTAATGGAGACTCAAAGGTTTTAATCGACACTGAGCCGCCAATCGTTCCTATGGCTTCATGGATAAAGTGTTCAAGAGTGCTCACAAGTAATTGAATACTAGTTTCCCATATCTTAAGCTGCTGTTCCTGAGTACGTCTAATTTTTTGTTGAAGGGCATTGTAACCTTCCTTTTGACTTGCTGAAATCTCAAGGCCAGTTAAAGCTCCTTCAATCCGCTCAATCATAAGCTCAAAGAATGACCTTATGTCACCTGCCGAATCGGATTCTGATAGTGATTGAATATAACGATCTCTTTCCTTTTTCTTTATTATGATTGGTGGGTAGCCTGCCCGTATCAATTCCAAGTTTGTAATGGCCCGTGCGCTGCGACCGTTTCCGTCAATAAATGGGTGGATATGTGCCATCCAGGCGTGTAAGATTATTGCACGCACCGGTGCAGGCAAGGCATAATGGTTCTTTGACCATTTTTCCCACGCTTCCATTTGATCCATAACTTCGCGCCATGTTCTTGGTGGTGTATGATCAGACCCTTTAATTGTTACTGGTTCACGTCGAAACATCCCGCCGCCCGGACGGCCCCCAAGTATTAAACCATGTAGCTCATGAAGTTGTTCTATATCAGTGGGTTGTTTATTTTCCTTAGCCATTACAGCTAGTCTCTGTAAGGCTGCATCTAAAGCCTTTGCATCCCGTATATACGCTGGATCGTGTCCTGTAATAGTGATTCCTTTAAGGACCGCAAGTTCAGTTTCACCAGCCGAAAGTGTACTGCCTTCTATTGCATTCGATTCGGCAACTTGCTCAAATCGTTTTTGGCCGTAGTAATGCCTAATTGTTTGTTCTGTGAGAGTTCCTCTTTCCCTAAGTAGTCTTACCCTATCTTCCAATTCTTTAATCTTACGCAGGATTTCTTTTTCTGACATTGCATCTAAGAGATACGGTGTGCCTTGAAGTTTCAACATATTAAATTACTCCTTTTTGGGAAGCTCAATGGTCGGCTTAGTTATGGTTACCTAGGTTGTAAACTACTTAATCTACTTTGAATTTTGAATACCAGTCCCTCCAGGGCGAGTACGGGAGCAAATCCGGCTTTTGTCCGCTCCTCTCCACTTCCGTGATCTGGGGTTGGCTCTACGTGCTGGTTGCCGCGTCCGTTTCGGTCTTATCACTTCACCAGCCACCAGAAACTTTATGATTTCTTAACAATATTGCCGTCAACCACTTTATCATTTATTTTATGATTATGAATTTCTTCGGACATTTTCTTGAACTGTTTCACATAAGCCATCAAACCATGATGTCGACCAAGGATCGTGCCATAAGCGAGCATTTTCGCCGCGTCTACCGAGTCAAGAGGATCTTGATAATTATGCTTCCACTCAGCGAAATTGTAAACTACAGCCAATGACGTTAAATCTAGATTTTCGAAGTCTGTATCGAAGCATTGTTTTTCTTTGGGTTTGGCAAAATACCCGGGTGCTAGCATTTCATCACTACCGAGTGCCGTATAAAACTTATGTCGCCAATATTCCTCGTGCTCTTTCAATACCACATTGTGTTCCAGCGATGTAACCTTTTGTTTCAATGACTTATACGACTCTATTATTCTAGCTGTTGTTAACCAGTTAAGTCTGTCTGGTCTTGGAGGCGAGGTGTTAGTATTTGCATCGGTAAATATTAAAAAAGCGCGTTCTAATGCTCCTACCGCCTCATTCAAATATTTATCAGATTTCTTGTCATGGTTTTCCAGATTGAACTTAGTCACATTGTGGAGGTACGTAAGAACGGCAACAGCCAACGCTATACCGCTAAAAGCAGATATAGCAATTTTTATAAATTCCGTGAGAGAAATGTCATAATTGGCGTGTACTGGAATAATAAGCAACGCAAACAAGAAACCTAATATCATCCCAACAATATATCTAAAATAAATGTTCATAAGTTTCCTTCAGCCAACGGCATGGCCGGTTGACCCGCCTTGGGCGGCGTCTAACCGGCTGATTTGAACTTCTTTTCAGTTATCAATGTATCAATGCCTGGTCCTATTGCCTTCCTGATGCCTGGCACAAGAGCCGTAGGTGCCTTCCTGCAACATTGTAGTCACCTAATCACCATACACACGCTGCAATGAATAAATGGCCAAGATCAGTGACCCACAAGGATTCCATTTTTATCTTTCTCAAGATTTGTTCTCTAGACTTGTCCTCGTAAATCGACTCATATTCATCCCACTCTTCAGCAGGGAGATTAACGAAGCTGTTGGCAGCTAAAGCGTTGCCATCTGATTTTATCTCTAGTCGTGTTATTTCTTGAAAGTCGTGCTTAATAAGCCTAAGTCTTTCCAAATTATCTTTATATCCATTTGCCATTTTATTGTCAGTGATATTTATTTGCTTACAAAGTCCAGTGAAGTACCTTTCTATTTCAAACCTATCTGCTATTCCGTCAGTAATATCATTGTTTATTTCATGAATAATTGGATAACTGCTTAAATCGGAAATATATTTTAGGATTTTGGCTTCGTCGGCGGTAAGCTGTTTTATTATATCGACAAACGCTGGATGAGCGTACCTCAATTTGTCTATATCCATTGAAGACGCAAGAAGATTTGTGAACAATTCGCGAAGATCTTCATCATAACCAGTGTATCGAAGAGACTCTAACAGTGGACCTGCTATGTTCGGCGCTGGGGAAATGATTTCCGATTCTTGTTTATTATATAATTTTTCAGCTAATGAAGCCTCGAGATGTTCCCTTATTTTATCGTACCCCCAAACAAGACCGGACAGCGGCGCTAGGGCTATATTAATAGTTTTGGCGACCGTCTCAAGGCCCTTGCCGATTTGTTTAGCGGCTGGCTTTACTGCATCTTTGTATATTTCTGGGACAACAGCTGTTACTCCAAGATCTTTAACAACACCCAAAAGTAGGCTTTTATCATCACTCACATTGTCCTCCACTTCAACAAGTCATTTTTCATTCAATAGGTTTCTCTATACAACTTTGCTACTTGTACTTGTGGCGTTTCTTGCTGCCCCGCTCCTTACGTGACGATAGGTTAGGTCCCCAAATGCAAATATCAGTTGGAGAGAGCTGGCAGGGGGGACCTTTTTAAAGGCCTCTTCCACATCACGGGCTAGGGCGTCCTGCCCTCTGCCACGGTAGAGGGCGGCTAAGCTGGTAGGTCACCTGAGGGATAAAACACGACGTGAACTGCCAAGGGACGTACTTGACATTTGATATTAGGACCCCAATGCCTTAAAACGACCAGCTAATATCAAATATCTAGTACGTCCTCACGCCGCTACAATGTGTAGTTAAATGCGATTATTGGTTGTATTTTTCCACGACGATCTCCACCGTCTTCAGCCTGACGCCGCGCTTCTCGTCGTAACGATACCGGACGTAGAGCAGCGCCGCGCCGTACTTTTCCACCAGATGCTTGGTTCCTCTCTGCCCGGGCTTGAGATTCAGGCGCGATTTCATACCTCCCCCTGGCGGGCGCAGCATAGCATGCAAGGTTAATGAATAACAATAAGAATCAGTTCCTGCGGTGCCTATTGGAATGTCTTCGTTTTTTGTTAGAATGCGCCAATGCCGTATAGGTCTTTGGAGTAAACTCTACCAGCTTTTGGAGCGGGGGCGGGAGGTCTGGCGATGATGTCGGTATCACCAGGGATGGCTGCAGGGCAGGCCGGCGGGTATTTCTCCCGGGAGGACTACTACCTGCGGGGCACCGAGACTGAGGGGGCGAGCCACTGGTATGGGCGGGGGGCGAAGGCACTGGGGCTCGACGGCCCGGTCGGGGAGGAGGAGTTCCGGGCCCTGTGCCGTGGGGAGGATTTGCAGGGGAACCGCATTGTCGCCCCCAAGCTGAGCCGGGACCGGGAGAGCGGTTTGCTTATCGAGACGCACCGGGCCGGCAACGACTGCACCTTCTCCGCACCCAAGTCGGTCTCCATCGCCTATGCCGCAGGGGTGGACCAGGTCAGGGAGGCGCACGACGCGGCGGTGCTCTCGGTCCTCTCGCACCTGGAGGAGCATTACTGCCATTACCGCACCCCCGAGGGGATCATGTGCGGCGGCATGGTGGCGGCCAAGTTCGACCACGCCACTTCCCGCAACGTGGACCCGCAGCTGCACTCCCACGTCTTCGTTGTGAACGCGGCGCACACCGGGGACGGGATCTTCAGGGCCAACGAGCCCCGGGCCATCTTCCGGGACCAGAAGTCCCTGGGGCTCTTGTACCGGCAGGAACTCGCCCGCGAGCTTTGCCAGCGTGGCTTTGAGGTGGAGGTCCGGGACCGCGCGCAGATGTTCATCGAGCTGAAGGGGATCGCCCCAGGCCTCGTCGAGCACTTCTCCTCCCGCCGGCAGGCCATCGAGGAGCAGGTGGAGCGCTGGATGGCCGAGGGGAGATTCACCGAGGTGCCCCACGCCCGGCTCTACGAGATGGCGGCGCTGGAGAGCCGGGACCCGAAGCGCAGCATCACCAAAGAGGAGGTGACCCGGATCTTCGAGCGGGGCTTCGAGGAGTGCGGCACCTCTTTTCTTCAGGTGAGGCGGGAGCTGGAACGGGGCAGGGAGCTTCCCATCTCCCGCACCGCTCCCGACGCCTCGCGCGTGGTGGAGCTGGCGCTTCGGGATCTCACCGAGCGCGAGGCCGTGCTGGACCGGGCCAGACTTCTGGACCAGGCGGTGCTCGTCTCCGGGGGGGAGCATTCCGTTGCCGAGCTGAACCTCGCCATCGACGGCGGGACTCCCGGCTTGCAGCGGCTCGGGCGTGACGGGAGGGGACGGGAGTTTTACACCACGCGACAGATGCTGGAGCTGGAGGCCCGGAACCTGGAAAGGATCAGGGAGTTCCCCGCCTTCGAGAGTGTCGCGCGCGCTCCCGAGGTCGAGGCGTACCTGGAACTTTGGCAGGAGAGGGAGGGCGTCCGGCTGACGGCCGGACAGAAAGCCGAGGTTCTCCTGGAACTGACCGGGAGCCGTGGCGTCGCCCTCACCATCGGGGACCCGGGGACCGCAAAGACCTCCACACTGGCGATCGTTGAGAGGTTCAACGACGAGATATTGCGCCCGGACGGGAGGGAGCACCTCTCCGTCAACCTCTCCTATACCGGGAAGGCGGCCCTGGAGTTGTCCCTTGCCACCGGGAGGCCCACCCTCACCCTCGACAGTTTCGAAAACGGGGATCCGGCTTCCAAATTCGCCCTAGAGAGGGCGAACGGAGAACCGCCCATGGTAGTGGTTGCGGATGAAAAAATCCTCATCCCAGAGGGGCGGGAGACGCAGGTGGTGCTCCGGGTGGACGAGGCGGGTTTTCTCGGGGCGAGGCAGGCGGAGCGTCTTCTCGACGTGGCCGAGGAGCTGCGTCAAAAGGACGTCCGGGTGAAGCTGCATCTCATTGGGGATTCGAAGCAGATGCAGGGGATCCAGGCGGGGGACCTCTTGCGCCAGGTGCGGGAGCTGGGTCTCAAAGAGGAGGTGGACTACGCGCACCTGACCGAGATTCTCAGGCAGCGCGACCCCGGGCTCCTGGAGATCGCCAGGGGGCTGAACCGTGAGGACCGGGAGCTTGGCGTGAACGCCAGGGAGGCGCTCCACTCCCTTGAAAGGCGCCAGGAGGTGGTGGTGAACTCCGACCCCGTTGAGCTGCGCCGGGCCGCCGTGGAGCACTACCTGGAGGAGAGCCGGAAGCTGTCGCGCGGGCCCGAGCGGGCGGCGGCGGGAGAGACGCAGCAGGTGCTCCTCGTGACGACAACCAACGAGGCGCGCAGGGATCTGAACCGCGAGATTCGGCAGGCACGCGTCGCGGGTCGCGAGATCGAGGCAGGGAGGAGCTTTCCGGTACTCATGCCGGTGCGCCAGGGGATCACCGTCGAGGGGTACCAGCTCGGGGACACGCTGCACTTTTCCGGCGAGCGAACCGAGGACGGCCGGACGGTCGCCTGGGGTGCGCGGCTGCACGCCGAGGGAAAGGTGGTCGGGCTCGACCGGGAGCGCAACCAGGTGCGGGTCGAGTTGTCCTTCGAGACCCTGGACCGGCAACGGCGCAAGGTGGTCCGGGAGGTGACCAAGGATTTCCCCGCTGCCGAACTGCCGGGACGGACCACGCCGTTACGGGAGGAAGAGCGGAGCTTTTCCGTTGGCGACCGGATCGTCACATTGAAAAACGACCGGGGGCTCGGGGTGCAAAACGGCTCGCTCGGGGTGGTGCGTGAGATCGACGACGCGGGGCGGATGCGGGTCGACCTGGAGGGGCGCGAAGTGAAGCTCGACCTGAAGAGGTACCGGCACCTCGACCACGCCTACGCGGTCACCATCCACAAGAGCCAGGGGGCGACCGTGGAGCACTCAATCCTGTACGCGCCGGTGTCGCATGAGCTACAACGCGTTGAACGTCGCCGTCACCCGTGCCCGCTTCACGACCCGCGTCTTCACCAACTCCATCGAGGATCTCGAGCGGTCGGTGCAGTTCGTCGACGGCAAGAGTTCGACGCTCGACAAAGCGAGGGAACCGGTGCGGGAGATCACGCGCGCGCAGCAAAGGGATATCACGGAACCGCCGCATGATCTGCACAGCGACATCGCAAATCTGGAGCGGTTCATGCTGAAGCGTGGGGACGGGGTACGCAGGGCTCCCTCACTCGAGCATATCGTTCCGCTCGTTCGTGCTCCTGGGCTGAGAATTCCGGAGCAGGTGCTGCAGGTCCGGCAGGTGCAGAAGGTGGTGGAGCGGCAGTTGGAGTTGAAGCTCCCGAAGCTTCCCGGCATGGGGTTCAAGATGTGAGCGCTGGGACGTTCGGATGCAGGTGCGGCGCGCTTTCCTTTGGTGCCGTTAGCGGTCAGGCGGGCCTCGCTTCGCTCGGCTGATTTTCCTTTCACACCTCACGCAGCCCTTCGGGCTACGCCAGCCGTCCGCCTCGCGAAATCCCCTGGACTTTCGCGCCGGACGGCGTAGGACACTCTGGCGCCAGAAACGGCGAAAGGGCTCGTAAATCGGCCAACTTGCGTGGCACCGCGGCGTCCGCCGCTGTCCGGCGTATGAAAGGAGGTTCCAGACATGGGAAAAACCAGCGTCCGTTTGTCGCCGGAGATCTGCAAAAAACTTGAGAACGAAGCCCGCAGACGGAGCGAAGTTGAGGGGGAAACAGTAACGGTTTCGGAGCTGATCCGTGCCTGCATCGGAGAGAAATTCCCCCAGATCTGCGCGAGGGCGAGGAGCGAGCGCGCCGGTTTTTCCGAGCTGCAGGAGGTGGTGGCGGGGCTCGGGAAACGTGCGGAAAGCCTGGAAGCCCATATCGATTCCCTGGTGAAAACCCTCGGCGAAATCCTGCCGTTGTTGGCGACCAGGGAGCAGGTCGACGCCCTCACCGATGCGATCGCGGCGGTGCTGAGCGCGAGCAGGGAGAGACGGCCATGAGCAACGATCCTAAATCGCCCAAGGATAAACTGCTGCAGGCATCGGGCCTCAAGAAGCCGGCAAACGAGCGGGAGGAGTTGCTCCGGTTGCGTAACGAAATGGTCGGGCGTATCGACGCCTTGGTGCAACGGGGTGAAGCGGCTGACAAGGGCGCGCAGGAAGCCAAGCGCCTCATGGAGCAGATGCTGCAGCGCCTGGAAGTTTTCTGCGACGAGCAGCTTCCCACGCAGGTGACCCACGCGATCGAGATGATGGCGCAACAAAAGCTAGACTCCGCGCTAAGACCGCTGGAGTTGGGCGTGCAAGCAGCGGAGCAACGGATCAACCAGTGCGACCGCGAATTGACCAGCATCTCGTGGAACTGGCGCATCCTGGCCGGGCCGCTGATCATCGGGCTTTTCACAGCCCTCATCGGCGCAGGGATGGTGCGCTGCACCCACATACAGGCGATGGACGATGCGAGGGAGTACGAACTTTTCGGGCGCAAGGTCAAGAAGGTGATCGCGGGGTACGGTGCCGAGGAGCAGCGCAAGATCTACGACTGGATCGACGGGGTGCCGCAGCCGCCACCCAGGAAGGAGGCCAAAAAGAGGCGCTGATCCTTTGGACCAAAGCAGCCGGCCGGAAAGCGCCGGCAGCTTTAAACGGTCCCAGCCCGTGCTACGGGAGGCGCTTCCGCTCACGCTGCACGCCTCCCTCCGCACCGGCAATTTTTCATCGGGGCGAGCCCTGGAAAGGGCGCAAACGGTACCTTTCTAGCATGAATAGTTGACAGGGGAGAGATTGACGAAAGGATTGACGGCAAAGGAGGTTTATCCACAGGCACGTATTGTAATTTACCGTAAAAATTAAAGTGTTTGACTAAGCTGCCAATCGCCGATAAGATTGACGCCATGCCTGACCTGCCATCCAAAATGTTTCCTATGCTCCCTACCGATCCTTCGGGTGAGCTCGCGGACTTGGCGCGAGATCTCCTCTCCCGCTCCTCCGTCCTTAGCGGCATCTTGCACCCCAAAACGCAAGAGGGGGTTGTCGAGTTGGTGCGGATCATCAACAGCTACTATTCCAACCTCATCGAAGGCAATAGCACCCACCCCGTGGAGATCGAGCGCGCCATGCGCGCCGATTATTCTCAGGACCCCGCGAGGCGCAATCTCCAATTGGAGAGCTTGGCGCACATCAGTTGCCAGCGAGCCGTAGAGGGGTTGGCGGCAGAAACTACCGAGGCTTTCGATCCTACGACAGTTCACTTCCTCTCGTGGGTCCATGACGAGTTCTACAAGCTGATTCCGGATGAGATGCGCTGGGTGACCAACGAAAAGACCGGGGAAAAGGTAGAGGTCCTCGGCGGGCAATTCCGTGAACGTGACGTAGAGGTAGGAAGACACCTCCCTCCGGAATACGCCTCGCTACCGATGTTTCTGGCTCGCTTCCACGACGCGTACCAGGCCGAAACGCTCCATGGCTTGGAACCCATTATTGCCGCTGCCGCCTCTCATCACCGGCTCGTCTGGATCCACCCGTTTCTGGACGGAAACGGGAGGGTTGCGCGGCTTTTCTCCGACGCCTACCTGAGAGCAATTCCTCTGCCTGGATATGGCTTATGGAATGTCAGCCGAGGCTTGGCGCGCGGCAAGGACAGATACATGGAGGCCTTGGCGGTAGCCGATGCCGGCAGGAGAAATGACTTGGACGGAAGAGGGAACCTGTCCAACGAAGGGCTCGTCTTTTTCTGCAAGTTCTTCCTGCTGACCTGTCTTGATCAGGTGGAGTACATGACCTCCATGCTTTCCCTCGATGGCCTCTTGGGAAGAATCCTTGGCTACGTAAAACTCCGCGAGTTGAAGATGGCTCCGGCGCCACTACCCGACCAGTATCCCGCCCTGAGGGTGGAGGCCGCACATATCCTCCAGGAAGTGCTGCTTCGTGGAGAGATGACCCGAGGCCAAGCTGCCGCCGCTTGCCCGTCCCCGCGCATGGGTAGAGACATCCTCGCTCAGCTTCTGGCTGAAGGCCTCCTCGTATCTTCTTCGGCAAAAGGCCCCGTCAGAATGGGGTTCCCGGCGCACGCCGCAGGACGCCTCTTCCCTGACCTCTTCCCTATGGGTACCTAACATAAAGGGGCGGCTCACTCACAAGGACCGCCTCCGTCCCTCCCTCTTTCTGGCACCCGAAGTTGGCGCTCTTTCGTTTTGAACTGTGGTCGCACTCTTCTCGAGTCAATTGGGGCAGTCATCTTCCACAGCAGTTTCCTGTGCAACAGTATTAATATCACGAGCTTCTAAAATTGCCTTGGCTGCACCGCGACGGGCTACTGCAAGCATTGCTTTTCCAATAATTTCAGTTGTTAATATCATATTAGGCAGCAATGCGCGGAGTATAGGCAGCAGCGGCTTGAGTATTGTGTACACGATCCGATACGCGGTCGTTTTGGATCGTGCGCCATGTAACGGTTGAATAATACCTGGACGGAATAAATATACAGCTTTGAATGGCAATCGTAACAAGTCATTCTCTGTCTTGCCTTTAACTCTTGCCCACATCGTACGGCCTCGTTCGGTACTGTCAGTACCTGCACCCGATACATAAGTGAACGTCATTTTTGGATTTAGGCGAGCCAACGTCTGTGCTGCCGCCAGAGTCAGATCATGGCTTAATCGGGTATATTCAGCTTCTGATAACCCTGCTGCTGACACGCCAAGGCAGAAGAAGCACGCGTCAAAGCCATGCAGGTCTGATTCGATTGCCCTGTAGTCAAATAGGTCTGTATGCAACAGTTCCCGCAACTTCGGGTGGCGTTGACCAGAAGGCGAGCGTCCAAGAGTCAGGATGCACTCGATGTCATCCGCAAGAAGACATTCACGCAATACTCCCTGCCCAACCATACCAGTGGCGCCAAATATTATCACTTTCATTGTATTGAGCCCCTTCAATGTGAATACGGGTTCAACAAGTTATCTTGTGTAGCACTCCGCTTCTGGCAAGGAAGCGGAGTCACTGACATCTTGACCGACTTTTCTTGTTTTCCAACCGATAAAAACAGGGGTCACCGGCCATATCATGAAATAACCCCTTTCAGTCGGCTTTAACGGAAACGGAGAAGTCGTGCCATTTACGATCATTTTCAGAAACCGCGCTATCCGAGTTGGCAACATATTCGACTGCATCCGCTCCCATTAAGATCTCGAATGGTGTGTCTTCACGGTTTGCGAGTTCGATGATCGCGTTGGCAATTTTAGCCGGATCTGACGATTCGTTGCCCGCCATTGACCGGAGCATTTTTGCAAATGCGCCTACTGTCTGTTCGTAAGGTGGACTAACAGGGGGAATGTTCATTGAGGCTCCCGCCCAATCAGTCCGGATTCCACCTGGCTCAATGGTGGTAACCTTGATACCTAACGGCGCTACTTCCTGTGCTAACCCCAGGGAAAACCCTCGAACAGCGAATTTTGCACTCTGATAAGCTGTCAATCCTGGACCTGAGAGCCGTGCACCAATAGAAGCAATCTGGAAGATATTGCCATGCCCCTGCTCGCGCATAATGGGGACAACAGCCTTGCTGACGTACACAACACCGAAGAAATTGGTTTGAACCTGCTGTGTGAAATCGTCGAGAGTGATGTCTTCGACAGACGCTGTATTTGCGTAGCCCGCATTATTCACAACAACGTCGATTCGACCGAAAGTTTTGTGAGCTTGAGTTACTGTTGCCTGTACTGCTTCAGCGTCAGTAACATCAAGTGCTAACGGAAGTAGGCGCTCTCCATATTCGGCTGCCAAGTCATTGAGTTGCTCCGGCTTCCGTGCTGTCGCCACGACGGTGTAACCGGCTTTGAGCGCAGCTTCCACTACCTTACGTCCGAGTCCTCGTGAACTTCCTGTGACCAGCCAGACTTTTGTGTTTTTAGACATATAGGTTCTCCTTTGTTAATATATAAACGAGCGAGCACTTGCTCATTTATGATGGTAAAAAAACTAATCGTTTGCTACAGCGTTCCAGAACGCTTCGAAGCCGGCATTAGTATAGTATTCAGCTTTAGCAGGTTCTCCGACGATGAAATCCATTGAAGTATCTGCAAGCGACCCCATGATTGCGCATACAAAGTCGAACGGATAATCACGTAACAACCCGTTTGCTGTACTCTCTTGAATCATTTTCACGACATCAGAAAAAGCATCCAGCCCCAATGCTTTGGTTTGCTCACTCACGCGGTTCGACATACCAAGTTTAGCAAGAACTATTCGTTTCGATGGGTTTTTGATACCCCAGGCAACGTATTTTTCCCAAGCGTGTTTGATGCGGTTCTTAACGGTTTCAGCCTTCGGGTAGTCCGACATCATGGACTCACGAAGCTCTTCTTTTAAATAAAGGTAAAGGTGATTGAGCAGTTCATCCTTGTTGCTGAAATAGGTGAACAAACTACCCTCTGCAACCCCGGCAATTTTAGCTATCCGTGCAGTTGGGGCACTTACCCCATGTTCTGCAATTTCGAGGACCGCTGCGTTCAAAATTGCCTTTTGTTTGTCTTCGCTTTTGGGCCGCGCCATTATTTATCCCACTTTTTAACTGAGTAGTTACTCAACTATAGAGCCCTGCCGGAACAATTGCAAGCAAAATCTCGTGTCTAGTTCAAAATCATGATCTGGTTCCGGCTGGGCGGGCTCAATCTTTACCCTGCCACCCACGGAAAACCCGGAAGCCCCTCTTTCTATCCTTTTTATTCGAACGGCCCTGCCTTGATCGCCACCACGTTCCACGTCACTCAACCCAAAGTTCGAATCTTGAACAGTAGCCAGCGCAGATCCTGACCAACCTGGCATTGCCACGACCAGCTGAAGCACGTAAATTCGGGCAGTTGGCGCTGGCATGTTCCATGCCTAAAGATTGGAAGATTCAAATCTAAACAGGTCCTGAGCCTGGCCCGAAAGGAGGAAACTATGAACCGGCTGATGACGGAGCAGGAAACGGCCCAGATGGTTGGAATGTCGGTGCACTGGCTGCGCAGAAAGCGCTGGGAGGGTGGTGGCATCCCGTTCATAAAGATGGCCCAGCACGGTGCGGTGCGTTACCAGGAGGAGGCGGTGCGGCAGTACGTCGAGGCACATTTTCGCACCAGCACCAGCGACCCCGGCAGGAGGTGAAACCAGGCCAGCAGCCGGAGCGGACCGCCCGCCTGTATGCGGTCCGCCCCGGCTGCCGTATCCCTATTCTCGCCACGCCCGGAACACCATGACAGGGTGCGCCGTTCAGGATCTCCTGATCTATCCATTCGTACCTTTGGTAGTGGAGAGGAGTTCCTCAAAGCGGGAGGTCCGGGAGAAGAGACCTTGGGTGGAGGGGGGCTGGTAAAGAACTGGCTGCAGCCCTAATAGCAAAGCAATCCGCAATACACCTACCGGGAGATGAGACAAAATGAAGCAGAATCAGGAGTGGGTTCTTGAACTTATAATTAACTTTCTCTAATTTACTTCGTACCCATATCGTACCCATCACAGATAACTTGCTGATTTTCTTAAAGTTAGCTTAAACTTCCTTTACAAGACGGTGAAGATTTAGCTGGCGAGGGAAAGTCTGGTAACATCACCGAGGGGGTTGAAGTCGGCACCGGAGGTGGTGTGATGAAAAATGGGAATCATGGGAGTTCTGGGAACGATGGGAAATATGGGAAACCATTGGCAACCCATGACTCCCATGACTCCCATGACTCCCATGACTCCCATGACTCCCATGACTCCCATGACTCCCATGACTCCCATGACTCCCGGTATTCACAGACCTCCCATCAGCCAGCCGCTCTCCTGCCGCCTCGCGGCGACTACCACACCCTGCTCTCCTACCAGAAAGCATCAGTAATCTACGAAATCACCTACCGCTTCTGCAGCCGCTTTCTTTCAAAGGGCGACCGCACCGTCGACCAGATGGTACAGGCGGCTCGCTCCGGCAAACAGAACATCATTGAAGGAAGCAAGGCGGCGACCACCTCTAAAGAAACGGAAATAAAACTCACCAACGTAGCACGCGCCAGCCTGGAAGAACTGCTGGAAGACTACCGCGACTTCCTCTCCACCCGCGACCTCCCTGCCTGGGACAAGGACTGCCGCGAGGCTCAGTACGTCCGCAAACTGGGCAGGAGCACCCCGTTCACCTTCGACCTTTTTCGGAACTTCACCGAAACCCGTCCTGCCGAAGTGGTGGCCAACATCGCCATCTGCCTGATCCACCAGGCGAACTTCCTCCTCGACCAACAACTCAAAGGGCTTGAAAGAGCTTTCCTAAAAGAGGGCGGGCTCCGGGAACGGATGACGCAGGCCCGGCTTGTTGTGCGAGAGCAACAACGGAAAAGCCAGTGAGTGAGGGGGAAAGGGCCACGCTTCCGGAAAAGAAACCTGCCCCCTCAGGTGGTTACCGTGTTGAGGAGGTTGCCTTAATTGATGGGCAGCCTCGTGCCGGAAAGCTTTCCCATGAATGATGACGTGCTCCAAGCACCGCTACTTAGCGCGCCGTCGCCACTGATTTTGCCGGACATGGTCACTTGGGGTGACTGGGAGTAGAAAGTCGTAGCCGTCATTTCTCCGGTTACAGTGACATCACCGGTAACAGTCACCCTGTCTGTCATGGGCATCCCGTCTTCAAAACCATAGACCTTCCCATTGGCATCGATCCCGAACCAGGAGGTACCGCACGGGGTCCCGTCATCAAGCGCCACGGTCGCGTTGTATATGCCTGCAAAGCTGTTGTTTTGCGGCGACACACGAGCTAGGACGAATTGAAAGGGCTGGTTTATTCCAGCATAGGTTGTTCCAGTACAGGAACCGGCCCCATCGCAGAGACCTGTCGAGGTGGTTCCGGGCACCGGCTGGTGGGTCACGGGGTCTTTAACGGAAAGGGTCAGCACTCCTGAGGCAGAAACCGAACCGGTCATTTCGTAGACCCATCCGTACATCACCAGCAGGTAGCCACTCACCTCGCCTGTGGGTTTCACAAGCAGGTGTGCAACGGTATCGTCATGCCAACTTTTCGACACGTACTCCCCACTGTTTTCCGCCTTGGAACTGCCGCTCCCACACCCCCCAATTAATAACACCAGCCAAAGAGACGCCAAAACAAGACATAATCTCACAATCACAAGACCTCCGCCAATTTCTTATCTCTCACATGCTGAAGCAGAGGCCGGCCTTTCTGGGCGCCCCCACAGCACAATGCAAGCCAACCTAGCACAGCTTGTTAGCTCAGTCCAATTCAATTTCCTGAATCTTGCGCGCACAGATGTGAGGCTCAAGGATCATGCGGGGACGCCGTAATGGCAGTGGGTTGGCAAAGGTTGACGGGGAGTCACCTTTGGCAATGACGTGTGGCAGTTTGGGGACGGTCCACCTCCAAACTGGAGGAAGATATACCAGCGCGGTTATAGCCCCATCTTTCGGACGGCGAAGATGACGAGCATGCCGCAGAGCATGGCGGCGAGGGTGTTGCGGGTGCGAAGCACGACGATGGCGGTAAGCGCGGCGGCCATGAGCCCCCAGACGCCTTCGGCGGCGATGGACGGTAACACGAGCGAAAACAGCAGGGCGCCCGGCAGGGCGTCCATGCCGCGCCGGAAACGTCCGGAGCGTGGGAAACGGGACGCCAACAGCAAACCACCCAGCCGCAAGGAATAGGTCACACAGGCGGCCAGACCTACGGCGATCAACACCTGCGGATTAATAGCTGGGAACATCTTCTACCTCCTCCACCTCTTCGATCTCGCACGGCCCCATCATGGCGCTGATTGCGCCGGCCAGTCCTCCCGCCACGATATACCACTTGCCCGGCAGGAACTTGTGAGCCAACAACGCGGCCGCTCCGGCGACGATCCAGGGAAGCACGTCGCTCTTGCCGCGCCACAACCCGACGGCAAGCGCGGTGAAGACGGCGGTGAAAGCGAAATCGAGGGCGTAGTCTTCGGGCCTCGTTATGAAGCCGCCGCCGAGCAGACCAATCAACGTACCGCTGCTCCAGGCGAGGTACAGGAAAACGCCGCCGCCGAAGAGAAACCAGGTGGTGGCGCTGCCATTTCTCTGCTCGGTCATGGTAACGGCCCAGTTCTCGTCGGCAACCAGGTGCATCATCCCCATCCTGTGCAGTAGCCCCCGTCCGGAGAAGAGCGGGTCAAGAGAGGCGCCGATCAGCAGGTAGCGCAGGTTAATCACCATCACGGCGAGGGTCATCTCGAAGATCGGCATATGGTTCGACCACATATCGACCATGACGAACTGCGCCGCCCCGGCGAAAACGGCGGTGTTCATGTACATCATGTCCAACCAGCTCAAGCCCTTTTGGGCGGCGAGCACACCGAGCACACTGCCATAGGCCATGGCGCTGGCGGCAACCGGCACGTTGGCCCTGGCTCCTCTGATCATCTCCGGCTTTCTCTGTTTCATGCTTCCACCTTGGTGCTGGGTACTACGGGCATTTTTCATCCTGAGTCAGAAGCGTACTCCTATGGAGTGATGGGCAACAGGTACAGATGGTACTAAAAAAGAAGGGGTATTGTGTGGGGGTGCTCAAACTAAATGCAAATCCCCCCGGCCCCCCTTCGCAAAGGGGGAGACGTTGTTCACGTGCGGCGCTTCGTGGGCGACGCGCTCGACGGTTCATGCAACCTTGGCATGGACTTTTCCAACCAAATAAAAAAGGGGCAAGACAGCCCCGGGTGCAGCAATTTGAGTATCATTATGGGCCTGGCAAGGGAGGTGCGCTTTCAGATGCTGTTCACGTCGATCATGGCTTCGCCCATGACATACTCTGTCTTGGCGTCGCGGGAGGCTTCGGCGAGACGGGCTACAATGCGGCGGATCTTGTCCAGTTCACCTTTGAGGTCGGACAGATGGGTACGGGCTTTCTCATTCCCCTCACCCAGTTCCTTGTTGGCCAGGTGCAGATGCCAGAGTATTGCGGTCAAAGGGTTGTTGAACTCGTGGCTGATGGCGACCGCCATCTCCCGCAACAGCTTCAGCCTTTCGAACTCGACCGCCATCTGCTTTTCTCTTCGCGAGGCAAGGTGGAGCGTGACGCGCGCTACCAGTTCCTCCGGGTAAAAAGGCTTCACGATATAATCATCCGCGCCGGCCTCGAACCCCTTCACCTTTTCGCCGCTGGTATCGCAACTGGTTAGAAAGATTACCGGGATCTCCCGTGTTGCCACATCCGCCTTCAACTGACGGCAGATATCGTAGCCGTTCATCCCGGGGAGGTTGATATCGAGCAGGATCAGGTCCGGAGCGATCTCCAGTGCGAGGGACTTGGCCGATGCCCCGTCTTCCTGGAGCGTGACCTCGTACTCTCCGCTGAGGATGTCCAGCAACTGGGCCTGCGCCACCTTGCTGTCTTCTACGGCGAGGATCTTTTTCATAGCTCTCTCCAAAAAGGCCAAGGGGGAAGAAGCTGTAGGGGAGTTATGGTGCTGCAGCTTAACATTCCAGTTGGCACGAATCAACTTATGTATGGCGGGGGCGTAAAGAAAGGCAAATCCCCTGTTCCCCCTTCGCAAAGGGGGGGACGCTCGTTCACATTCAGCCCTTCGAGGGAGCATAAGCCTGGCTCACCCAGATTCTCCGATGACCTTCGCAGAGGGGGATACTACCGGGTTGATCAATGGAGAAGGCGCTTGAGGTGAATCGGTTGGCGGGTGGAGGGAAAGAGAGGAATGGGGGAGCGCAAAGGGCTCCCCCATTTTGTCGGCTACATCTTGGTGACGGTGAAATCGACGCGACGGTTCTTGGCCTGGCCTGCCTTTGACTTGTTGTCGGCGATGGGCTGGGTGTCGCCGAAGCCTTTGGCGGAGAGACGGTTGGCGGCTACGCCTTTCTTGTCAACCAGGTACTTCACCACCGCATCGGCACGGTCCTGGGAGAGCTTCATGTTGGCTTCCGGCTTGCCGACGTTGTCGGTGTGGCCGTCGACCTGTACGTGGAAGCCAGGGTAATCGGTCATGATGGCCGCGATGGCGGTCATGGTCTTATCGCAAGCCGGATCCACCTCGGCCTTGCCGGTCTTGAACTTGATCGGCCCTTTCTCGTTCTGAACCTTCTTCAGTTTCTTGGTCACAGCGCTGAGAGCGCCCTGTTTTGCGGTCGCCGTAGCTTCTTTGCCTAAGTCTTTGCCTAAGTCTTTGCCGAGGCCTTTGACGGCATCAAGCCCCGCATAGGAAACGCCCGAAACCGCCAGAGTCAGTACAGCCGCTACTGCCATTTTCTTGATCATAATCCCTCCTTATCTTTTGTAGCCGACCAAAGGCTTGGTTCTTCCTTTGGAACAGGCGGAGGATATCTTAGGCCCTCAAGCACAATCCGTCAATGGATCTACATGAAAGATTGCATATCGAGACTCAGTTTTTGGGAGTTGCCAGGAGAAGAGGAGCACTCCCGTGGTGGAGGCAGATTCAGCCTCGATCGACCCCTGGCCAGGCGAGCAGGTCGCGTTGCAGGTGCAGTTGGTAGGGTTTTATCGAGTAGGAGCGGTAGCTGACGCCCCCGTCATAACCAAGCAGGACGGAGAGCCGCTCGCGCATCACCGGACTCGTCACCATCTCCAGCGCCTCTGCTTCCGACACCCAAAGCGCGGCCTCGCTGTCGTCGGTGGGGTTCAATTCGCCGCCGAGGTAGCGGCCCAGGAAGGCGAAGATGAGGGCGGAGGTGGGGGCGACCATGGACCAGACAGCGGCCAGGGGGCCGATCTCCACCTCCACCCCGGCCTCCTCGGCGACTTCCCTGCGCGCCGCGTCCATGAGATTCTCGCCCACCTCGACCCGCCCCTGCGGAATCTCCCAGCCCCGCTGCCGGTGGCGGATCAGCAGCACCTCGTTCTCGGCATTGCGCACCAGGCACCCCACCACCACGGTATGGCGCGGATCGGTCTTTTCGGTCATCTGCGCTCTCCTTCGGAAATCTGCCATCTCGGCGCACTCCACTATGCCATCGGCTGCGGGTCGCTGGCAAGAAAACCTAAACCTTTAGCCACGGAGAAAATCTGAGAACGTCTGAGAAATCTAACAAGAAAAACTTTCGGGTTTTGGTCTTCTCAGATCTCCTCAGATTTTCTCCGTGGCAAATGGTTTGCTTTAAAAACGACAACGGCAGTGCTGTGCATCTCTTCACCCAACCCCGAAGATGCCAGACACTGCCGTTGCCGTATCGTTCTTGCTACTTTGCCTTGAGCCTTAGATCTCCGCGTTGACCTCGGCGAGAGACTCCTCGAGGATGGCCATGCCGCGATCCAACTGCTCGTCGGTGATGACCAGCGGCATCAGCAAACGGACCACGTTGCCGAGGGCGCCGCAGGAAAGGATGACGAGCCCCTTGTCGTAGCAGAGCTTGACCAGCTTCTTGGCGAGGTCGCCTGCCGGCGCCTTGGTGTTGCGGTCGCGTACCAGTTCGAGGGCGAGCATGGGGCCCTTGCCGCGCACTTCGCCGATGATCTCGTACTTCTGCTGCATCTCGTTGAAGCGCTGCTGCAGCTTCTCGCCGAGCTTCACGGACTGGTCCAAGAGGCCGTCGTTCAGGAAGATATCCAGAACCGCGAGGGCCGCCGCGCAGGAAAGCGGGTTGCCGCCGTAGGTGCCGCCCAGGCCGCCCGGGTGCGGCTGGCTCATGATCTCGGCGCGACCGGTGATCGCGGAGAGCGGCATGCCGCCGGCCAAGCTCTTGGCGGTGGTGATCAGGTCGGGCTCGATGCCCCAGTGGTCGATGGCGAACAGCTTGCCGGTACGCCCCATGCCGCTCTGGATCTCGTCGATGATCAGGAGGATGCCGTGCTTCTTGCAGATCCCCTGCACGATCTCGAAGTACTCCTTCGGCGGGGTGACGAAGCCGCCTTCACCCTGGATCGGCTCAATGATGATGGCCGCGGTCTGCTCGGCCGCCACGTAGCCGGTGAAGAACTCGTCGAGCTTATGGGCGCAGGCGCAGCCGCAGCTCGGGTAGCTCCCGCCGTAGGGGCAGCGGTAGCAGTAGGCGGACGGAATGCGGTAGCTCTCCGGCGCGAAGGGACCGAAGCCGTACTTGTAGGGCTTCACCTTGGAGGTCAGGGTCATGGTCATCAGGGTGCGGCCGTGGAAGCCGTTCTCAAGGGAGATGACACCCGGGCGCTTGGTGACGTAGCGTGCGATCTTGATGGCGTTTTCGACCGCCTCGGCGCCGGAGTTGGCCAGCATGGTCTGCTTCGGGGAAGTGCCCGGAGCGAGCTCGTTCAGGCGCTGCGCCAGCTCGATGTACCCCTGGTAGGGAGCGACGTGGAAACAGGTGTGGATGAACTTCTCGGCCTGCTCCTGGATGGCCTTGACGACCTTCGGGTGGCTGTGCCCCACGTTGTTGACGCCGATGCCGCCGGCGAAATCGATCAGTTCACGCCCCTCGACGTCGGTCATGATGGCCCCCTGGGCCTTGGCGATGAAGGCGGGGCTCAAAAGTGCGACCCCTCCGGGGACATGCTTGTTGCGTAACTCCATCAGTTGCTCGTTACCAGCGGTCATGGGTGAAGCTCCTTTGCCTAGTAGTTGGTGACTACCGGGTCCCGTCGAGGATCCCGGTACAGGTGTCGGATCAAGGGGACCGGACTTTGTTTGTCCGCCCGGTCATCCCCTACTACAAGGACCGTACCAAGGAGTCAGAGGGAAGGCATAACCCGCCCATATGTGAGTTGACGTAAAGGTCAATTATTGGAAAGCAGAGCCCGGAGTGAGAGGCGAAATGCCCCTCACTGTAACGGGTTATATGTATACTGGCAGAGAAACCGCTACCGCATTACAAGTAGACTCAAAAATGTCATACCCGAAAGAGAAAGACATACACGAATGACAGTGATAAGAAGAGTGCTGACTGTTTCGAGGTTGTTCTATTATTTACACTTGAATATTTGATTCATTTCTGCATAATGCACCTCGAAGGGGCTCTGGTATACGCCACGACCGCCCATCCTTCCGGCCTCAGGGCCCGACGCATGTGGGTACGCAGAAGGAGATCGTCCGCCGTGAACAACTCGCTCAACCCAGTGGAACTCATCGGTTTTTCCAGCGGAGGCGAGCTGCGCTCCGACGCCTTCTACCAGGCCATGGTGAACGCCGTCGACGTTGGCATCCTGGCCGTGAACACCTCGGGCATGGTGATCCTGGCCAACCGGGCGGTCCGGGAGAGCTTCGGCGCCTTCCAGGGGGTGCACCTGAACGACGTGCTCCCCGACCTGTGGCCCAAGGTGGCACAGCGGCTCTTGGGGCACGCGCGCAACACCGAGATCTCGGTGCGCGGCATCGAGTCCAACTTCCTGGTGCGGGTGAGCCCGATGCTCATGGACCAGGAGCAGGTGGGCGCGGTATGCGTCTTCGTCGAGAGCACCGAACTCGAGGAGATGGCGAAGCAAATGGAGTTCTTCCAGGGGCTTACCCGCGAGCTGGACACCATCATCGACTCCTCCTCGGACGGCCTCTGGATCTGCGACGCCGATGCCAATGTGGTGCGCATCAACCCCGCTTCCGAGCGCATCAACAACGTCCAGGCCAAGGACGTGGTCGGGCGCAACATGCGCGACCTGATCAATGCCCGCGTCTTCGACCGTTCCGCCACCCTCGAGGTGCTCCGGACCGGCGCCCGGGTGAACCTCCTGCAGCAGCGCGAGGGGCGCAAGCTGATCACCACCGCGGCCCCGGTCTTCGACTCGGCGGGCCGCATCACCCGCGTAGTCGTAAGTGAGCGCGACATCACGGAAATCGACAACCTGCAGCGCGAACTGGAAGACCAGGAGGCGATCCGGGACCAGTACCGCAACCAGATGCTGGAAATGCAGCAGGAACAGCAACTTGAGAACCAGCAGATCATCGCCCGCAGCCCCGCCATGCTGAAGGCGCTGCGCCAGGCGCTCAAGGTCGCCAAGGTCGAATCCACCGTGCTGATCCTGGGCCCCTCCGGTGTCGGCAAGGGTCTCTTTGCCGACCTGATCCACAAGAATTCGGAGCGCGCCAACAAGCCGCTCATCAAGATCAACTGCGGTGCGATTCCCGAATCCCTCATAGAATCAGAGCTTTTCGGCTACGACAAGGGGGCGTTTACCGGCGCCCAGTCCGGCGGCAAGCCGGGCTATTTCGAGCTTGCCGACGGCGGGATCCTCTTCCTGGACGAGATCGCCGAACTGCCGCTCCCCTCCCAGGTGAAGCTGTTGCGCTTCATGGAGGACGGCACCATCATGCGCCTGGGGAGCACCCGCCCCCGCGAGGTGAAGGTGCGCATCCTCGCCGCAACCCACCGAAACCTCGAGCAGATGGTCGAGGAGGGGAAGTTTCGCCTCGACCTCTACTATCGCCTCAAGGTGATCCCCATCCACGTCCCATCCCTCAAGGAGCGAAAGGAGTGCCTGCTCCCCCTCATCCTGCACTACATCGAGTGGTACGCCAAGAAGCACAAGACCAGCAAACGCCTCTCCCGCGCCGCCTGCGACACCCTTTTGGGTTACCCGTTCCCCGGAAACGTACGCGAACTGATGAACCTGTGCGAGCGGCTGGTGGTCATGACCGAGTCCGAAGTGATCAGCCTGCAGGACCTCCCCGCCGACGTCGCCAAGGGCGACACCAGCGAGGCGACGGCCCCGGCGCAGTGGCCGGAAAGCATGACCCTGCCGCAAGTCATTGAAAGTACTGAGCGCGCCCTCCTGGCCCACGCGATCAAATCCCATGGCTGCCAGGCCGACCTGGCCGAGGCGCTCGGCGTGAGCCAGCCGACCATTGCGCGGAAATTAAAACGCTACGGCCTCGCCTGCTGATGGCGCCATCCTGTATACGACCGCTATTCAGATGTGAATAATTTTGCCGTCGACCAAGGGGGCCTCCGCGGGGCGGTATCCCCCTCCTCCTTCCCCTGCATCGTGCCGTTCACCGTTCATTGTCAGTAAGCATGCGGAGTTTCGCCAAACCCCGTTTTGCAAATTCCGCCTTTGCCGCCAATCGGGGTCATTTGGCATGCTTTCTGCTGTATACGGGCAGCCAGCGCCGGGAGGTGCGGGCACCGGGTTCCCTCGGCCACGGCAGCCGACGTCGTCCGCCGCACCGGCCGCGAACCTTGAATGGAATGCGATGCAGGTTGTTTCAAAAACTTTTTTTGGCACATCAAACAACAGGAGGTAGCACAATGAAGTTTGGATTCGTCAGGGTACTGCTGCTCATCGCAGCCCTCTTCGTGGCCATCCCGGTCCACGCGGAGCAGAGGAACTTCTTCAAGATCGGTGTCATCACCGAACTGTCCGGGGACCTCGTCACCGGCGGCAACATCACCAAGCGCGGCTACGACCTTTGGGCGCAGGAAGTAAACGCCAAGGGCGGCATCGTGATCCAGGGCAAGAAATATCCGGTCAAACTGGTGTACGCCGATGCCCAGAGTAACCCGGCTGCCGGCGCGGCAGCGGCCGAGAGGCTGATCACCCAGGAGAAGGTCGACTTCATCCTCGGCCCCTACTCCTCCGGCGTGACCCTCGCCGTGGCCCCGGTCGTCGACAAGTACAAGATCCCGATGATCACCGGTTCCGCAGAGAGCCCGCTCATCTGGAAGAACAAGTTCAAGTACACCTTCGGCACCATCCCGCCGATCAACTTCACCGGTGCTACCTCCATCAAGACCCTGACCGAGATGAAGCCGGCTCCGAAGACCATCGCCATCATCGGCTCCAACGACGCCTTCTCCAAGGCGACCGCCGAGTCCTACAAGGCTGCCGCCGAGAAGGCCAAGCTGAAGATCGTCAAGTTCAGCATCGTTCCCTCCGGCCAGGACATGACCCCGCTCCTCTCCGCCGTGCGCAGCATGAAGCCGGACATCATCGCCTTCGGCGGCCATGACGAAGAGCACGTGAAGTTCGTGAAAGCCCTCAAGCAGATCGGCTACACCCCGAAAGCCCTCCTCATGCACTGTGGCATCACCGACAAGGCGTTCATCGACGCGGTCGGCAAAGACGGCGAGCAGATCTTCGGCACCACCTGCTGGACCGGCACCGCCAAGACCAAGTGCAACGTGCTCTGGCCGAACGCTGCCGCTTACGCCGCCGCTTCCCAGAAAGCCTTCAACAACCCGGGCGACTACACCCAGGGCGGCTGCTCCGCCGCCGGCATCGCCTTCCAGACCGCTCTGCAGAAGATCGGCGCCAAGCCGGGCATGGACGAGGCTACCCGCACCAAGCTGATCCAGGCCCTCGAGCAGATCGACGTGCAGACCTTCTACGGCCGCGTGAAGTTCGCGACCTCCGGCGAGTTCTACCATGCCAACGTCGGCCTCGACCCGCTCACCATCCAGATCCAGGGCGGCCAGGTGAAGACCGTCGGCCCGAAGGCTTCCGTCGAAGCCCCGGCCATCTACCCGATGAAAGAGTGGAAATCCCGTTAATAGCTCGATGAAGTATCCCCTGCCGGCAGCCACCGCCGCCGGCAGGGGCTCATCTCCCGCACCGGGGGAACCACAACGGCCAGAGCGGCCCGGGCGGGCGACCGCCGCCGGTCCAGACGGACCACAGACAACGTAGCTGCATATTCGCTGGAAACGCAACGCTGGAGGACTTGCTTTATGATGGAACTGCTGCCACAAGCCTTGACCGACGGGATACTGCTGGGGGGGATCTACATCACCATCGCCATCGCGTTCTCGCTCACTTATGGGGTCATGCACGTCATCGACTTCGCCGTCGGAGAATGGATCATGTTCGGGGCCTTCACCGGCTACTACCTGAACAAATGGACCGGCCTCGATCCCTTCCTTTTTCTGCCGGTCATTTTCGTCCTCTACTTCGGGGTCGGCTACGTGATCCAGCCGGTGATCCACCGGGTGCTTTCCGGGACCAAGGGCAACCCCTTCCTGATGGGCCTCGTCTTCACCTTCGGCCTGGCCATCATGTTCCGCGGGCTCGCCCTCACCGCCTTCGGCTTCTACTCGAACTCGATCCCGTCCGCCTTCTCGGAAGGGTCGTTCAACCTGGAGCCCTTGGGGCTGACCGTGACCATCCCGACCGTGCGCCTGGTAGGACTTGGCTACGCGCTGGCGATCACCCTGATCCTGCACTACCTCCTGAAAAAGACCAATTTCGGCCTCGGTGTCCGTGCGCTGGCACAGCACAAGGATGCCGCGGGTCTCATGGGAGTGAACAGCAAGCGCACCGGCTCCTACGTGTACGGCATCTACGTCGGCATCTCGGCCATGACCGGCGTGCTCCTGGGCTGTATCCTCTCCATCGGCGCCCAGATGGGCAACGAGTACACCATCTTCGCCTTCTTCGTGGTGGTTCTCGCCGGCATGGGCTACCTGGCCGGCGTCCCCTGGGCGGCGCTCCTGCTGGGTCTCGTGCAGTCGATCTTCATGATCTACTTCAACCCGAGCCACACCCTGCTCGCCGTCTTCGCCATCCTCTACATCATCCTGCTGATTTCCCCGCGCGGGCTGTTCGGCAAGGGGGTCTGACATGAAAAACCGTGGCGCAACCGTACTGGCCATCCTGGTGGCCGCCCTTTTGATCCTGCCTCTCGTGGTGCACGACACCTTCGTGCTGCGCGTCCTCACCGAGGGAGTGATGTGGATCGGGCTCGCCATCGCCTTCGACGTCATCGCCGGCTACACCGGCTACCTGAACTTCGGTCACGGTGCCTTCTTCGGCATCGGGGCCTACACCATCGGCATCCTGATGATGCAGGCGAACCTCCCCTTCTGGGCGGCCCTGCCGCTTGGTGGCGTCGCCGCCGCAGTCGTGGCGCTCATCGCGGGGATCCCGACCCTGAGGCTGAAGGGCGCCTACTTCGCCATCGCCACCTGGGCGCTCTCCCGCGCTATCCAGCAGCTCGCCCTGAACGTCGAGTTCACCGGCGGTCCGGACGGCATGAGGCTCGATGCATTCCTGAACCCGCAGTTCTTCTACTACCTGATGCTGATCACCGTGGGCGGCACCTTCGCCATCCTCTGGTATCTCCTCGAGCGCGCTCCCTTCGGCCTGAAGCTGAAGGCGATCCGCGAGGACGAGGAAGGGGCCAAGGCGCTCGGCCTCAACCCGACCAAGCTGAAGATGCAGTCCTTCATCCTCTCGGCGCTGCCGACCGGCATCCTGGGCGGCATCTACGCCTACTGGATCACCTTCATCGACCCCTCCTCCACCCTGGGGGACCTGGTCAGCGACCAGGCGGTGGTCATGGTGGTCTTCGGCGGCATGGGGACCCTGTTCGGACCGGCACTGGGGGCCATCCTGATCTTCGCCTTCAAGACGCTCTTCTGGGCCTACCTGTCCGACTTTCAGCTCCTGTACCTCATCATCCTGGGCGCGCTGATCGCCATCAGCGTCATCTTCATACCCAACGGCCTCTGGGGCACCATGTTCAAGCGCAAGGCGGACGCCGCCAGGCCGCAGCACCAGACGGAACCGGCATCGGAACCCGCGGCACTTTCCGCCGTGGCAGCACCGGAAGAAGGGAACTAACTCATGGCTGAACCTATCCTCAAGGTAAATTCGGTAACCAAGTGCTTCGGCGGCCTCACCGCGGTGGACGACGTCAGCTTCAACGTGGCAAAAGGCGAGATCGTCGGTCTCATCGGCCCCAACGGCGCGGGCAAGACCACGCTGTTCAACGTCATCTCCGGCTACTACGCCCCCACCAAGGGGAACGTGATCTTCGAGGGGAACGACATCTCCGGCAAGCCCCCCTACCACCTGGCCGGCGTGGGCATCGGCCGCACCTTCCAGGTGGTGAAGCCCTTCGCGGGGCTCACCGTACTGGAGAACGTGACCATCGCCTCCTTTCTGAAGCACCCCAAGAAGGCCGACGCCGTGCGTCACGCCTGGCAGGTGCTGGAGACCACCGGTCTCGCCGACCGCGCCAACGTCTCCGCCGCCGGCCTCACCCTGGCGGGGCGTAAGCGCCTGGAGATCAGCAAGGCGCTCGCCCTGGAGCCGTCGTTCCTGCTCCTGGACGAGGTCGTCGCCGGCCTCAACCCGACCGAGGCGGACCGCACCGTCGAGCTGATCATGAAGCTCAAGGCGCAGGGTCTCACCATCCTCATCGTCGAGCACATCATGCGCGTCATCATGAACATCTCGGACCGCCTGGTGGTGCTCAATTTCGGCAAGAAGATCGCCGAGGGGACCCCGTCCGAGGTGTCCAGCGATCCGCACGTCGTTCAAGCGTACTTTGGAGAGGAAGCGGCATGAATCTACTCGACGTCAACGGCATCTCAGTCAATTACGGGGACATCCAGGCCCTGTGGAACATCTCCTTCTCCGTCGCCAAGGGGCAGCTGGTGGCGCTCATCGGCGCCAACGGCGCCGGCAAGACCACGACCCTCAAGTCGCTGTGCGGCCTGATCCCGACCGCGAGCGGCACCATCCACTACGATGGCAAGCTGGTCACCGGCATGCCGGTGCACAAGGTGGTCGACCTCGGCATCACCCTGGTTCCCGAGGGGCGCCAGCTCTTCCCGAAGATGACCGTGGAGGAGAACCTCCTGGTCGGCGCCTACCTGAAAAGGGCGCACGGCAAAAGGGCCCAGACCCTGAAGCGGATCTACGAGATCTTCCCGCGCCTCGAAGAGCGGCGCACCCAGACCGCCGAGACCCTCTCCGGCGGCGAGCAACAAATGGTTGCGATCGGGCGCGCACTGATGCAAGATCCCCAGGTGATCATGTTCGACGAGCCGAGCCTCGGCCTGGCACCGATCATGGTGCAGGAGGTCTTCAAGGTGATCCAGGAGCTGCACAGGCAGGGGCTCACCATTTTCCTCGTCGAGCAGAACGTGCACCAGACCTTGAAGGTCGCCGACTACTGTTACGTCATGGAAAACGGGCGCATCGTGGGCCAGGGGACCGGCAAGGACCTCGAAGCCGACGAGTCCATCCGCGAAGCCTACCTCGGCTTCTAAGTAACCACCGGTACCAAAGCTCCTTTCAGACTCCCCTCCGTCCCCCCGGGCGCCGGCTTCCCGCCCGCCCGGGTACGGCCGGAGGGATCCTTTTTCCGTTGTCATGACGGGAGGTTTCACATGCAGATCAAGGTAAAACTCTACGCGTCCCTGCGCAGGCAGAAGTTCGACGAGGCGGACTGGGAGATCACCCCCGACCAGAAGATCGCCTCCATCGTGGAGCAACTGGGACTTGCCCGGCAGGACGTGGGCACGGTCCTCGTGAACGGACTGCACGCGGGTTGGGACGAGACGGTTGCGGAGGGTGACGTCGTTTCCCTGCTGCCGCGCATGGGCGGAGGGTAGTAGCAAATCCCCCTGCCGTTCGGGGACTGGCTCCGCAGGTGCCTGTCCCCTTGCTTTCGACACCAAAACCACAAACGCAGGGGGACAGGCACCTGGCGGAGCCAGTCCCCTAACGGCCATCACCTTATTTTTGCGGAGCAACGATATGAGCGAAAAAACCATCAGCAACAACCCGGAAAGCGTCGTCTACAAGCGCTGCACCGTCGACCTTGCCAGCGGCACAACCACCTTCGCCCAGGTCCCCTGCAAAAACCTCGAGGACGTGCTGGGCGGCTTCGGCAGGAGCTTCCAGATCCTCGCCGAACGCGACATCGCGGAGGCCTACTGCCCGGAGAACCCGGTGATCCTGAACACCGGCCTTCTGACCGGGACCAGCATCATGACCGGCATGCGCAGCTACTTCTCCGGCTACAGCCCCTTGAAGAAATCCGGCACCGGGCGCCCCGGCGCCATGTGGTCCACCGGCAGCGGCAACTTCGGCAACAAGTTCAAGTGGACCGGCCTCGACGAGGTGATCTTCGAGAACCGCTCCGACAAGCCGGTCTACGCCCTGTTGAAGGAAGGGGAGAACGGTCCCGAGGTAGAGCTGAAGCCCGCCGACCACCTGATCGGGCTCACCGGCCACGGCAAGATCATGGCCCTGTACCAGGAGTACCCGGAGGCCCACTTCGCCGCCATCGGCCCCGCCGGCGAGAACTGGGAGAACAACTACATGGGTGCCGTGGTGATGAGCACCGACAACGAGCTCAAATCGGGCGAGCCCAAGAGCCGCTTCGCCGGCCGCGGCGGCATGGGGAGCCTCATGGGGTACAAGAACCTCCTGGCCGTCGTGGCGCTGAGCTCCGACAAGCTGCAAAAGATCACCCCCGAGATCCGCGACGTGAACCGCGACATCCTCAAAAGCGGCGGCAGCGCCCGCTTCCAGCCGGCAAGCCAGGGCGGCGGCGGCGGGACCTGGGCCAACATCGAGGTGCTCCAGGTCTTCCACGCGGTACCGCTCAACAACTTCCGCCCCAAGGGGAACGACGACGTGGAGAGGCTGTTCCGCGACGAGGTGGAGAAGGAATTCGACATCGCCACCGAGGCCTGCCACCGCTGCGGCATCCGCTGCCACAACAACCTCTTCTACAAGAACGAGGACGGCAGCCGCGGCAAGCTGGCGGCGAAGTTCGACTTCGAGCCGCTCATCCTGTTCGGCTCCAACCTGGGCGTGCACGAGCCGGCCAAGGTCTGCGACCTGATCCACCGCTGCGACCTCTTGGGGATGGACGCCATTTCCCTGGGGACCACTATTTCCTACGTACTCGACTACAACGAGCGCCACCCCGAGAAGCCGCTCTTCAACGGCGCCACCTTCGGCGACTACGACAAGATCACCGAGTTGATCGAAGATGCCGGCCGCGGCAAGCTCCCCGGCATCGCCCGCGGCGTCAAGCGCCTCTCCGAGGAGACCGGCGAGACCTCCTACGCCATGCACGTCAAGGGGCTCGAGCTCCCGGCCTACCTCCCGGACACCAACCCCGGCTACATGTTCGCCATCGCCGGCGGCCACATGTCCATGGGGACCCACATGATGCTGGCCAAGGAAGGGAAGCACTCCCTCGAGGAGTGGACCCAGGCCATCACCACCGGGGGGCTCTTGCAGGTGGGCTACGACATGATCGGCCTGTGCAAGTTCGTCGGCGTCGGCATCGGGCACGACATCATCGTACGCGCCCTGAAGGAGGCGGCGGGACTGGAGATCGCCTCGGCGGACATCGTCGCCGCCGTGCGCCGCGCCTACCTGCGCGGCCTCGCGCTGGAGCTGCGCCAGGGGTTCCACGAGGAGAAGGAGTACACCCTCCCCGCTCAGGTCATGGACGCCCCGAACCCCAAGGTGACGCTGCCGAAGTTCATCACCAACGAGTTCCTGGCCGAGCTGCGCCAGCGCGTCTGGAGCGTTTTCAAGCCGGAAATGGAAGGACTGCTGCCGGTCCAGGGGGAGTGACATGTGTGCCGCCGAAAGGGATGTGCTCGCTGCAGTTGACCGCCTGATCGGCGCCAACGAGGGGTGCACCAGGGAGAACCTCGCCTGGCTCCAGGGCCAGATGGATTCCTACTTCTTCATCACCATGCAGGAGGAAGCCGAGGCGCTGCACGCGCTTGCGGTGGGGCTGAGAACGTTGGCCCATAACCAGAAGCTGACCGTGGCGGACCGGGCCAGGACGCTGATCCTCGCCCGCCTGAACCAGCCCGGCTCCCTGTACGATACCCTGCGCACCCTGCAGGAGCGCGACATCTCCTACGCCGAGTTCACCCACTCCAGCGGCTTGGTACCGGGGCTCACCCAGGGGCTCGAGGTGCAGCGCTTCGACTTCGACCGCAAGGAGCACGGCGAGATTGCCAACGCGCCGGCGACGGTCATCCCCCCCGCCATCAGGGAGGGGATCGCCCAGGCGCTGCAAAGCCGCTACCCGCTGTTCGACATGAACCAGCTCGATCCGCTGCTGCGGTTACTCTGGCTCAACAACGAGCAGTACGTCCGGATCTCCCCCCCGAACCGGGTGGCCCAGATCCTCTGGGTCTTCCAGGAGGGTAACCGCCAGGGGGGGATCTTCCTCGACGTCGAGCAGACCGAGGACCAGGGTCCCGACGCCGAGACCCGCGTCCTCTTCGCGGTCGGCAACCCGCCCCAGAACGACTTCCTGCTGCAGACCATGGAGGTCTTCAACCGGCTCGACTTCGGGGTGAAGCGCGCCTACTGCCTGACCATCTCCAACGGGGTGCACCCCTACTTCCTCGGCACCTTCTACGTCAGAAAGCGCGGCGACGAGGTGCTGCTGTCCAAGGGGAGCGAGCTCTTCGACCGGCTGCAGATGGAGCTATACAACACCCAGATCCTCTCCACCGCCTCCATGACCTACCGCAGGTTCGTCACCACCCAGGTGATGACCGGCGAGGAGGCGAGCCTCGTCAACGCTTTCATCGCCTTTTGCCACACCAACCTGGCCCATCACCACCCCGACCCCTTCAGCCACGAGGAGGTGAGGCTCGCGTTCCACTCCCACCCGGACATCGCCCTGCAGCTCGCCAAGCTGTTCAGGACCCGGTTCCAGCCGGGACTCTCCCTGCGCGAGGAGTTCTACAAGAAGACCCTGGAGGAGACGGTCCGCTTCGTCGAGTCGTACAATACCGGGCATCGCTACATCGACGATTTGCGCCGCTCCATCTTCCGCTGCGCCATCGCCTTCATTCGCAATACGCTGAAGACCAACTTCTACGTGCGCGAGAAGCACGCGCTCGCGTTCCGGCTCGACCCGGCCTACTTGGCCGAGCTCGCCCCGGAGTTCACCGCCGACCTGCCGCCGGAGATCCCGTTCAGGATCACCTTCTTCTTCGGGCGCTACGGCTGCGGCTACCACATCGGCTTCTCCGACATCGCCCGCGGCGGCTGGCGCACCATCATCACCAAAAACCGCGACGATTACGTCACCTCGGCGAGCACCCTCTTCCGCGAGGTGTACGTGCTGGCCCACACCCAGCACCTGAAGAACAAGGACATCTACGAGGGGGGCTCCAAGATGGTGGTGGTGCTGGACGCCGCGCGCCTGGAAGCCCACGACCTCTCTACGCAGCGCCTGTACAAGCTGCAGTTCGGCTTCATCAACGCCTTCTTGGACATCTTCGTCACCGACGGCGGCCGGGCCCGCGACCCGCGCGTGGTCGACTACTACGGCGAGGACGAGCCGATCGAGATCGGCCCCGACGAGAACATGCACGACGTGATGATCGAGATGATCGCGCGCCAGTCGCTGAAACGGGGCTACCTGCTCGGCATCGGCCTCATCTCCAGTAAAAGGGTGGGGATCAACCACAAGGAGTACGGCGTCACCTCCACCGGCGTGATGCAGTTCGCCGAGACCACCATGCGCGAACTCGGCGTCGACATCCGGCGCGACCGCTTCAGCGTGAAGCTGACCGGCGGCCCCAGCGGCGACGTGGCCGGCAACGCGCTGCGTATCATGCTGGAGCGCTCCCCGCAGGCCTGCATCAAGCTGATCCTGGACGGCAGCGGCGCCATCTTCGACCCGGAAGGAATGGACCACGGGGAGCTCGCCCGCATCGTCTTAAAGCAAGACCTGGACGCCTTCGACCCCGCGCGCCTGCACCCGGGCGGCTTCATCCTGTACCGCAACCAGCGCCGCACCGACGGCCTGCGCGAGCTCTTCAAGCGCGCCGTGAGCACCGGCCTCGGCGTCGAGGAGCAGTGGGTGACCACGGACCAGTTCCACCGCGAGTTCGGCAACCTCCTCTTCTCGGTCCCCACCGACCTCTTCATCCCGGCCGGCGGGCGCCCGGAGACCATCGACGCCGAGAACTGGGCGCGCTTCTTCCGCGAGGACGGCACCCCCACCACCCGCGCCATCGTGGAGGGGGCCAACTCCTTCATCACGCCCGAGGCGAGGACCCAGATGCAGCGCCGCGGCATCGTCATCATGCGCGACGCCTCGGCCAACAAGTGCGGCGTCATCTCCTCGTCCTACGAGATCATCGCCAACCTGATGCTCTCCGAGGAGGAGTTCCTGCAGCACAAGGAACGCTACGTGGCCGACGTGCTGCGGATCCTGGAGCAGCGGGCCCGCGACGAGGCGCAGCTCATCTTCCGGCGCCACCGCGAGGCGGGAAGCAGCTTCACCTACACCGAGATCTCCGAGGCGATCAGCCACGAGATCAATGGGCACTACGCGCGGCTCTTCTCCTTCTTCCAGAGAAACCCGGAACTGTGCGACGAGCAGGTGTTCCAGCGGGCCATCCTGGCGCACCTCCCCGCGATGCTGCGCGAGCCCGAATACCGGACCCGGCTGGACCGTCTCCCCGCCAAGTGCCGCTACGCCATCCTGGCTGCCGAGATCGCCTCGTCGCTGGTGTACCGCGGCGACCAGGAGGCGGACTTCAAGGAGATGATCAAGGGGCACCTCTTGCGCAATTTCGCCACCTTGGAAAAGGCTTTACCGACCACAGCCGCAGCACCAGCAACCGAGCACGACACGCTCGTTTATCAAGGAGGCGCAACCTGATGGAGCTGAAACAGATTCTTGTCTTCATGGATGATCCCGACCACTCGGCCGACCGGCTCGACCTCGCCCTCAACCTCGCCAAGCGGCACCGCGCCGGGGTGATCGGGCTCAACGTGCAGCCGCACCACCTGATCCCGCTGCGCCGGGGACACGACCAGGACGCCACCGAGGAGCTGGCGCGCCTTTTCAACGAGAAGACGGCCGCCGCCGACGTCAAGGGCGAATGGGTGACCGTGGACGCCAAGGTGCTGGGTGGGGTGGTCGAGGCGATCAACCACTACGCCACCTTCGCCGACCTGGTGGTCGTGGGGCAGAGCGAGCACGGCTCCTCCGAGCGCCGCGCCACTGATTTCCTCCCCGAGAAGGTGGTCTTCGGCTCGGGCAAGCCGGTGCTGATCGTCCCCTACACCGGCAAGTACAGCAGCACCGGCGACAAGGTCCTGGTGGCCTGGAAATCCGGGCGGGAATCCTCCCGTGCGCTCACCGACGCCGTACCTTTCCTGAAGGCTGCATCTTCCACCCACATCTTCGAGGTGAACCCGAGCCAGGGGGAGGAGGCCGACCTTGAGAGCCTGCGCCGCTACCTCGCCGCGCACGGCGTCACAGCCGAAGTCGAGACCAGCCTCGTCACCGAGCTGCACGTGGGCGACGTCTTGTTGAACCGCGTCTCCGACGAGGGGAGCGACCTCCTGGTGATGGGGGCCTACGCCGACCTCCATTTCGGCAACTACGTGCTGGGCGACGTCGCCAAACACGTGCTGCACCACATGACCATCCCGGTCCTCATGTCGCACTGATGGAGAGGATCGTCTTTCTGGACCGCGGCGGCATCTCGGTGCCGCTGCGCCCCCCATGCTTCCCGCACCAATGGCAGGAATACCCGGACACCCGCCCCGAGGACGTGGTGGGGCGTCTTGCCGACGCCACCATCGCGATCACGGACCAGGTCGCCATCAGCGCGGAACACCTGGCCGAGCTGCCGCAACTGCGCCTGATCGCGGTCGCCGCCACCGGGGTTGACCACGTCGACCTGGACGCCTGCCGCCACCAGGGGGTCACGGTGGTGAACGTGCGCAACTGGTCGGTGAGCGTGCCGGAGCACGTCTTCTCCCTGATCCTCGCCCTGCGGCGCAACCTGCTCACCTATCATGACGTGGTCCAGGGAGGCGCCTGGCAGCGTTCGGAAGGATACCTGGTGCAGGTGGAGCCGATGCCCCGCTCCCTCTCCGGTGCGACCCTCGGCATCATCGGGGTCGGCGCGCTGGGAAGCGCGGTGGCGACCCTGGGAGAGGCCTTCGGCATGGAGGTGCTCTACGCGGAGAGAAAGGGAGCCGCGGAGGTGCGTTCGGACCGCACCCCCTTCGAGGAGGTCCTGGCCAAAAGCGACGTGCTGGTGCTCTTGTGCCCCCTCACGGAGGAGAGCCGCGGCATGATCGGCGCGGCGGAACTGAAGCTGATGCCGCGCCACGCAATTCTGATCAACTGCGGCCGTGGCGGCCTGCTCGACGAGGCGGCGCTGGCGCAGGCTCTCAAAGAGGGCGTCATCGCGGGGGCGGGGCTCGACGTCCTGACCCAGGAACCGCCACGGGACGGATCCCCCTTGCTGGATCTGAAACAGCCCAACCTGATCGTCACGCCGCACGTCGCCTGGATCAGCGACCGCTCTTCAGCCACCCTCGCCGAGCAGGTAATCGGGAACGTGGAAGGATTCGTCCTCGGACACCCGCGCAACCTGGTGGTCTGACACAAAAAAAGCCGGGCATCCCTGGGGAGCCCGGCTTCATTTTTCTGATCTCTATCCTGCTTATTCGCCGTAGACGTGCAGCTTGTACTCGCCGAAAAGGCCCAGGATGTTCTTCCCTTCCCAGTCGACGGTGGAAACCTTGCTGATCCCGCCGTTTTTCTTGGCGGTTTCGATGCTGCAGTCGCCGGTGGCGACGAGCCCGAGCACGCTCTTGCACTCAGCCACGCCGTGCTTTTTCTCGCTGCCGTTCGCGGTCGCCGCGACCGGAAGCTTCAATTCGGTGTAGAGGGCGCCCATCGGAAAGGGCGAGGCACAACCGGACATGATCCCAAAACCAGCCAACAGACCTGCATAAAGAATCTTCTTCACTGCTTCCTCCTCATAACAAAATTTTCCATCTCACGTTCCTGAAGCCACCGCCGCGCCGGCTTGCGCCGACGCACAGCAATGATCTCAAGAACTTAACTGGAGCGACCATAGCACGCGGCTCAAATATATTCAAGTTTTTGAACGTGTTTTTTCGATTTGCCTGCGGTAGAGGACCCGGCCAAGTACTGGACAGTGCGGCGGTGCGCACAGCGCAAAGGAGGTGCTAAGATCCCGTTTTTATCAATTTGACTAATTTATAGAAGCTGTATAACATCTGGCATGGAGAAGCGCACGCCACATTACCCGCTGTCACTCATTCAGGCCACAGTGGCCGATCCGCAGAGCCGCCCTTTCACGGTAACCGCTTTGCGCGGGGGCTTGGCTCTCGGGCTGACAGAAAAGGAGATGCGGCAAGTCGTGTGCGCGTTGAAAAGGTGCGATTTCTATAAATCCATGACCACCCTTGCCGACCCCAGGCAATGGCAGGATGTGTATCATGGTGTAACCGCCTCAGGGGTTGTCGTATATGTCAAGGTAACGTGGCATCAGGGACACCCGCCCGTGATCCAGTTCAAGAAGAAATGAGAGGTGGATATGAAGTGCCCAGCGTGCGGCAACGAGATGGTGACGGAAGTCCGTGAAGAAACCCTCAGCTACAGAGGAGAATCAATGACCTTGAGCGGAATGCAGGGCCAGTTCTGCACCGCCTGCGGCGAGGGGGTCTGGGATGACCAAAGCTACCGACGCTATACAGACGCGCAGGAGACGATGCTGCGCACGGTCAAAGAGGAGGTCAGCTCCTATATCAGGCGCATCAGGAAGGAGTTAAAGCTGACCCAGTCCGAGTTGGCGGAAGCGTTCGGCGTGGGTAAAGTGGCCTTTTCCCGTTACGAGCGTGGCGAGACCCGCCCCCCCGCTCCGGTGGTGAAACTGCTGAAACTTATCGAAAAGCACCCCGAGTTGCTCAAGGAAATGCAGGAGGTGCCGTTGCAGGGCCGCTTCGCTCGGGATCTCCTCCCTCGCCCGAACGCCGGAAAACAGTCCCCGTCCCGTGACCCCGAAAGGCCTGCCTAGCCTAACTATTCACCCTCCCCATCTGCACATACTTCTTCACCGTGCGCCGGTCGAGCTGGGTGCGGCGGGCGACCTCTTCGTAGGTGCCGTGGCTGTCGTAGAGCAGGCCGCAGTAGGCGGCTAAGACTTCCTCGGCGTTGAGCGTCCCCTCCCTGAGGCCGGACACCAGCCGCTCGACCGCATCTCCCTTCCCCTTTTCCCGCTGCACGCCCTGGTAGCGACCGGTGAGGATGATCCTCTTCACGGCCTGTTCCAGCTCCCTCACGTTGCCGGGCCACTCGTAATCCCGCCCCAAGTCACGTTTCAACACCTTTTGCACCAGTTGCCGCTCGCGCGCGGAAACCGGCTGCCCGGCGATGCGGCACAGGATAGCATCCAGCAGGTGCTCCAGCTCTTCGGGCTCCTCCTTGAGGCGCTCGCGCAGCGGCGGGATGGTGACCACGTCGGAGCAAAGACGGTAGTAGAGGTCGTCGCGGAACTTGCCGTTGATGAGCATCTCGTCCAGAGGCCGGTTGGTCGCCGCCACGATGCGGCCACTGAAGCGCTTGGGCTCGTGGCTCCCGACCGGGAAGAAGACCCGCTCCTGCAGCACCTGCAAGAGCTTGATCTGCACCGGGATGCTGACGTCGCCGATCTCGTCCAGGAAGATGACCCCGTGCGGGGCGCAGCGGCTGAAAAGCCCCTCGTGGTTTTCGACGGCGCCGGTGAAGGAGCCTTTTTTGTGCCCGAAAAGCTCCGACTCAAGCACGCCTTCGGAATACTGGGACAGGTTGATGGCCACGAAGTTGCGGGTGAAACTCTCGGTGAAGCCGTTGCGGGCGGGATCGTAGGGGATGAAGCCGGAGCGCCCGATGGCCGCCGCCGCTGCCCCCTTGCCGGTCCCGGTCTCCCCGAGAAGCAGGATGGAAAAGTCCTCCATGCGGTTCCACAGCCCCGCCTCGAACCAGCGGACGTCGTGGGTGAAGACGCAGTCCCAGAGGTGGCGGCGCAGCGCCTTCATGGAGGGGGAACTCCCCACCAGCCCGTTCCTGATGAAGTAGAAGGCGCGGCGCAGCTGGTAAAATACCGCGAAGGTCCGCTCCGCCTCCTCCGCTGTAAGGCCGAAACCCGAGAGTTCCTCCAGCGCCTGCCGGGCGAAGACGACACGGCAGGGCTTGTCGCCCTCGTGCAACTGCGCCTGGATGAGCCGGTCGAAGTGGTCGACGTAGCGATGGAAGACGTGGAACAGGCAGAACCTGCGCAGCACCTCGCGCCGGTTGCCTCCCTGCCCCCGCAGATCCGCCAGGCCCCGTCGGCTCAGGCTCTCCACCTGCGTCGCGACCCGGGTCAGCACGGAATCGAGGATCTCTTCCGACGACGAACCGCGCGGCGCCCCTCCGATGGCGAAATCGAGATCGTCCCTCGTCTCGCCAAAGGGATTGGCAAAAGCGGCGCGCGCCACTGTCTCCAGGAAGGCCCATTCTTGATCTGTCACTTTAGTGGTAGTCATACATTTTATGTAGTTCTTATGTGCATAAAATGTCAAGTTTAGATTCCTGTCAAATCAAGCACCGCCCCGACGATCAGCACAGAATCAAGATGTTACATATTCACTTTCAGCTGATCGACCATTGGCATAGTATCTGTAAACGTAAAGGTATCCGACTCAGAGGAGACCGACATGGACGCGACCACAGCAAAAGGGATCATCGACATTCACTGTCACACCGCCGGCATCGGCGCGGGAGACAGCGGCTGCTTCATCTCACCAGCGATGCGCAGGAGTTGGAGATACAGGGTGTTCCTGAAAGCCTTCTGCGTGACGGAAAAGGAGCTGCACACCGAAGGGGACGCCCTGGTAATGCGGCGCACGTCGCAGATCCTGGCGGCTTCCGAGCGGGTGGCCGCTGCGGTCATCCTGGCCATGGATGGCGCGGTGGACGACAAGGGGGAACTGGACCGGACGCAGACCGAGATGTTCATCCCCAACGAGTTCGTCGCGGCGGAGACGGCCAAGTACCCGAACCTCCTCTTCGGCGCCAGCATCAATCCCCTGCGCCGCGACGCCCTGGAGCGCCTTGATCGCGCGGCGGCCGACGGCGCGGTGCTGGTCAAGTGGCTCCCATCCATTCAGCACTTTGACCCTGCCGACCGCCGCCTGGCACCGTTCTACCAGAAACTGCGGGAGCTCGGGTTGCCGCTGCTCACCCACACCGGCTCGGAAAAGTCCTTCACCATGGCCCGCAACGAACTGGCCGACCCGGAGCGCCTGCGGCTGGCGCTCAGCCTCGGCGTGAACGTGATCGCGGCCCACGCGGCAAGTAACGGCCGCAACCAGGGGGAGAGCAACCACCGCCGCTTCCTCAGGCTCTGCGGCGAGTACCAAAACCTGTACGCGGACATCTCGGCGCTGACCCAGTTGAACCGGCTGACGCACCTTCAGCGCCTGCTCAAGCACCCGGAGCTCTTCGGCAGGCTCCTCTACGGCACCGACATGCCCATCCCCAACACGGCCGCGGTCACGCCCTTGGGCTTCCCGAACCGGCTCACGCCGCGGCGCATGCTACAGATCGCCGGCATCCCCAACCCGTGGGACCAGGACGTCGCCCTCAAGGAGGCGCTCGGCGTCCCGGAGCAGATCTTCTTCAACGCCAACTCCATCATCAGGCTTTAGGCCGTCAGGAGCACCGCAATGAGCACCGACACTACTTCATCCAAATCATTCGCCTGGCTGAACGCCACCCAGTTTCTAGGGGCGCTGAACGACAACATCCTGAAGCTTTTGATCATCTTCTTCCTGATCGGCAGCCACGGGCGCGCCCATGCCGGCGCCGTCACCGCCACGGTGGGCGCCGCCTTCGTGCTCCCCTTCCTGCTCTTCTCGGCTCCGGCGGGGTGCCTTGCCGACCGTTTACCCAAGGCAAAGCTGATCGCTAACGTGAAGCTGGTCGAAGTCGTTGTGACGCTTCTGGCCATCGCCGCCTTCGCCCTGCGCCTGGAGCAGGCGCTCTACCTGGTCATCTTCCTGATGGCCACCCACAGCGCCTTCTTCGCTCCCGCCAAGTACAGCATCCTTCCCGAACTGGTGGCCAAGGAAGAGCTGTCCCGGGTCAACGGGGCGATGGAATCCTGCACCTTCATGGCCATCATCGTCGGAACCGGCCTCGCCTCCGGGCTGGCCCAGCTCGCCGACGGACGCTTCTGGCTGGCCGCCCTTTTCTGCCTCGCCATCGCCGCCGCCGGCCTCTGCTCCGCGCGCCTCATCGGCACAAGCGGGCGCTGCGACGCTAATCGGCCGGTGGCGCTACTCCCCACCGAGATCCTGCGCACCATCAGGGGTATCAGCCGCGACTGGCACCTCATGCTGGCCATCATCGGGCTCGCCTGGTTCATGTTCATCGGGGCGTTCGCGCAGTTGAACCTGATCGGCTACGGCATGGAGCGGTTGGGGCTCTCCGAAGCCCACAGCGGCTACCTGTTCCTGGCCGCGGCACTCGGCATCGGCCTGGGCTCGCTCCTTGCCGCCAGGCTTTCCGGCCGCGACGTCGAGTTCGGCATCGTCCCGCTGGGTGCCGCCGGACTCACCGTGTCGCCGTGGCTGCTGCACGCACTGCCGGCGAGCCTACCCGTCAGCCTCGCCGTGATCGTCTGCTTCGGGATCTCCGCCGGGGTGTTCAGCCTGCCGCTGCAGACCTTCATCCAGCTGCGCGCCGACGCTTCCATGCGCGGCGAGGTGCTCGCTGCCTCAAGCTTCATCAACTGGATCGGCGTCCTGTTCGCCTCGGGGCTCACCTGGCTCTTCAGCGGCCCGATGGGACTCTCCGCCGCCCAGGGGTTCAGCATCATCGGCGCGCTCACCCTGGTACTCACCATCCTCTCCTTCCGGATCCTGCCGGACTTCCTGCTCCGCTTCATCGCACTGGTCACCATGCGCATCTTCTACCGCCTGCGCATCATCGGCCGGGACAACCTGCCGGTCGAGGGGCCGGCACTCTTGATCCCGAACCACGTGACCTGGGCGGACGCGCTGCTCCTTACCGCTACCTGCCAGCGCCGTATCCGCTTCGTCATGGAGCGCAGCATCTACAACACCCCGATCCTGCGCGGCCTGTTCCGGCTCATGGGGGTGATCCCGGTGTCTTCGGCCGACGGCAAACGGGAGATGCTCGAATTCATCAAAAGCGCCCGCGCGGCTCTCGACGAGGGGTACATGGTCTGCATCTTCGCCGAAGGGGCGCTGACCAGAAACGGCATGCTGGGCGAGTTCCGCGGCGGCTTCGAGCGCATCGTAAGGGGGACCGACTATCCCATCATCCCGGTCTACATCGGCGGCGCCTGGGGGAGCATCCTCTCCTACGCCCACGGGAAGCTCCTCTCGCGGCTCCCGGCGTTCTCACCGTACCCGGTGACCATCCTGTTCGGCACGCCGATGCCCGCCGCCAGCCTCGCCGCCGAGGTGCGCCAGAAGGTGGCCGAGCTCTCCTGCGACTACTTCGCCTCGCGTAAGGAACAGCGCAGGCCGCTACCGGAGTACTTCATCCGCACCGCGCGCCAGCACTGGCAACGCCGCGCCGTGGCCGACACCTCGGGAAAGGATCTAAACTACGGCCGCGCGCTGGTTGGCGCTGTTGCGCTCGCGGGCAAGCTGGAAAGGCTGATCGGAAGCGAGGCACATGTCGGCCTCCTGCTTCCCGCCTCCACCGGCGGGGTGCTGGCCAACCTGGCGCTCTCGATGCTGGGGCGGGTCACCGTCAACCTCAACTTCACCGCATCGGAGGCCTCGCTTCGTTCCGCGATCGATCAATGCGGCATCCGCACCGTGATCACCTCGCGCGCCTTCCTGGAAAAGGTCCCCACCCTGCCGCGCCTTGAGGGGATGATCTGCCTCGAGGACGTCGCCCCGACCATCTCGGGGCTGGACAAGGTGGCCGCCCTTTTCAAGGCGCGGCTCTACCCTGCATCCCTTTTGCTCCGAGGCAACGGCTTCCACGCCGACAAGAGCGCCACGGTCATCTTCTCTTCCGGAAGCACCGGCGAGCCGAAGGGGGTGATGCTGAGCCACCACAACATCATGTCCAACATCGAGGCGCTGCGCATGGTGTTCCGCGTCGACCTGAACGACAACATCTGCTCCGCCCTCCCCTTCTTCCACTCCCTGGGTTTCACCGCCACGCTCTGGTTCCCTCTCACCAGCGGTTTCTCAGCGGCGTACCACCCGAACCCGCTCGACGGCGAGAAGATCGCGCAGGTGGTACGGGAACACAAGTCCACCCTGCTCCTGGCCACGCCGACCTTCCTCCTCTCCTACCTGCGCCGCGCGAAGCGCGAGGACTTTGCCTCGCTGCGCCTGGTGATAACCGGCGCCGAGAAACTGAAGAGCAAGCTGGCCGACACCTTCGAGGAGAAGTTCGGGGTGCGCCCGATGGAAGGTTACGGCGCCACGGAACTCTCCCCGGTGATCTCGCTGAACCTTCCGGACGTGGAGATCGACGGCGTGCGGCAGCAGGGCGCCAAGGAAGGGAGCGTGGGTCACCCGATCCCCGGCGTTGCCATCCGGGTTGTCGATCCGGAGAGCGGTGCCCTCCTGAACCCGGGGGAACCGGGGATGATCGAGGTGAAAGGCCCGAACGTGATGGTGGGGTACCTGGGGAAAGAGGAACAGACTGCGGCGGTGGTGCGAGACGGCTGGTACGCGACCGGCGACCTCGGCGTCATGGACGACGACGGTTTCATCAGGATCACCGACCGCATCTCGCGTTTCAGCAAGATCGGCGGCGAGATGGTGCCGCACGGCGCGGTCGAAGACGAACTGCACGGCCGGCTCGGGCAGACCGGGGTCCTGGCGGTGACCGCGGTGCCGGACGAGAAAAAGGGGGAACGGCTGGTGGTGATCTACACCCGCGGCGCCACCGACGCGGCCACCCTGGCCCGGCTCCTCTCCGAGAGCGAGCTCCCCAACCTCTGGAAACCCGCGCGCGACGGCTTCATCGAGGTGGAAAGCCTTCCCATCCTCGGCACTGGAAAGCTGGACCTGAAGGGACTGAAGGATCTGGCGCTCGCGGCGACAAATTAGTTGTCAGGTCATAAAACTGCCGGTATCTTTTGGCCCATTGTCACAAGACAAAGGCTCCCTTTTCCAGGGTTACTGGAGGAATTCAATGAAACTGCGGCTCTGTATCCTGATCTCGTTCCTTTTCTCCCTTTCCTGTGCGATCCCGGCCCTGGCCGCCGATACGCTCAAGGATCTGGCCCTAAAGGGCCTTTGTAGCGAGGGCGAGTCCAATAAGCCCTGCACCGGGCACTTCCTGGCCATGCACGGCTGCGGCAAGGCGTCGGTCGAGCAGGGGCTGACGAAGGAGCTCACCGAATTCCGCACCCTGGCGGAAGAGGCGCTTTCGCTGCGGGCGGAAACCATCAAGACCGGCGTGCGCATCAAGCAGGCGATGGACCAGGGCAAGCCGCTCACCGGCGACGATCTGGCACTGATAAACCAAGGGATCATCCAGCATATGGCGCTGCGCGAGAAACTCCTCGCCCTGGCCCAAGCGCACGAGTGCTGGCTCGACGCCGGCGACAAGGAGTTGGCGAGATTGGGCGTCACCCCGGAGAGCCGCTTGAAAGGGATCATGCTCTCGCTCTCCTCCGCACTGGTCCTCTACGACAACTACCTGCTCGCGGTGTCGCTGTTCGAGGGGGACAGCAAGCTGCGCCGCATCCTCAACGAACGCGACCCCGGCTACGCGGTCAGGAGCGCCGAACTGGCCAAGGTCACCATGAGCTACGATTCCATCTCCAACCGCCAGAGGGTACGCCGGGCCATCAAGTTCTACGAGAAGCAGATGCGTAAGTCCCCCTTCTCGTCCGACACGCTCGCCATGGACTACGTCTCCACGCTGATCAGGCAGAGCCCCTCCTACGACATGGTGAAGAAGTGGTCGCCGTTTTACGTGGTGGGGCGCAAGCTCGGCTTCTTCGGCGCCGTCACCACCGACACCGTGCTCGGACTGGAGCGGGAAGGGACCAGCCTGTTCAGCATGATCTTCGGCAATGCGGTGGGATTAGTGGAGACCCGTAAAGGGAAGCTCTACGGCCGCGAGGAGGTGCGGGCGGAGGTGCAGAAGACGCTGCAGGCGGGTGACATCCTGCTGGAGAAGACTCCGTTCCGACTCACCGACAAACTGATCCCGGGCTATTGGGGACATGCGGCGGTGTGGGCCGGTAGCGAGGCGGAACTGAAGGAACTCGGGATTTGGGATCATCCCGTGGTGCGCCCCTACCAGGAGCAGATCAGAAGCGGTCACCAGGTAATCGAGGCGCTGCGCTCCGGCGTCGAGATGAACACCATGCAGCACTTCCTCAACATCGACAGCATCGGCATCATGCGCAAGACCGCCGTCTCCCGCGCCGATCGGGCCAACACGGTGATCCAGGCGCTGCGCCAGGTGGGCAAGCCGTACGACTTCAACTTCGACGTGGAGTCCAAGGGGCGGGTGTACTGCTCCAAGCTGGTCTACATGTGCTACAGCGGCGTGGAGTGGCCCACCAAGAAATCGCTCGGGCGGGCCACCTTCACGCCCGATGACGTCGCCATCAAGGCGGTCAAGGGGGGATCACTGCAATTGGTGACCTTCTATCACGAGGGGAGCCGGGTGGCGGGGAACCAGCTGGAAACCATGGCGAAGCTGATGGGGGTGAATACCGGGAGCCAGGCGGCGCGGTAGCTTTCGGCAGATTACCCTGTAGGGGCAAATAATCATTTGCCCAGCGCTGATGCCGACAATTCTGCCTGCGCCGGGCAAGACGCCGGGGCTGCACAGGGGGCGCATATTTATTCGCCCCTACCGTGGACGTCGCGAAATGAACGAAAAGGGGGACTGGCACCTGCGGAGCCAGTCCCCTTTTTGCGTCAAACCCGGTGGATCAGCGCGCCGCGGTGTTGCACGGTGCGGGCGTACTGAACGGCGGGCTTGCCGAAGGCCATGCAGTAGCCGAGGGTGTGGTCCTCCGGGATCCCCAGGGTCGCTTGCGCTTCCGGCACCAGGTCGGCGATGGCGATCTTGGCCAGGCCGTCCCAGACGGTGCCGACGCCGTTGGCCTGCGCGAAGAGCTCGAAGTAGCTGAGTGCGATGACGCAGTCCTGCAGCGGCGATACCGCCTTACTGGAAACCGACGCCACCAGCAGGTGCGGCGCGCCGCGGAACAGCACGTCCACCCCCTGCTCCTCCCACAGCTTCACGAAATCCGCGAAGAAGGCGAGTTGCTCGGGCAGCGCGTTATCCCGCACCAGGCGCTTGATGCCGGCCAGGAGCTCGTCGCGGAAGGCGGCCAGCTTCTCGCGGTCGTCGATGACGGTGAAACGGACCTGCCGGGTGTTGACCCCGGTCGGCGCGTGCCAGGCCACCTCGAGGAGCCGCTGCATCAGCTCCGGCTCCAGGTTCTCCGGCTTGTAGCGCCGCACCGAGCGCCGCCCCTTGATCAGCGTTTCCAGCTGAGCCGCATCGGGGCGCCAGTCACCGGTCAACGGCGTGCTCTCCCCCGGATCGAGCCCCAGGATGGAAACGGCACCGGTCGGGCAGACCGCGAAACAGTGCTGGCAACGGTAACAGCCGGCTTCCTTCTCCGCCGTGATCAGCGGGAGCCCTTCCTCCGTGTCGATGACGTGGGCCGGGCAGTCGGCAACGCAGAGCCCGCAACGGGTACATTTATCCTTGGCAACCTTGAAATCCAGCATGCTCTCTCCCGATTACCTGATGAAGTTGGTCATGACCTTGGCTTCCCGTTCCGGTTCGGGCACCACGCCTTTGCCGTTTTCCAGAAGCCTCATCAGCCAGACCATGTTCTTGCCCAGAACGCGCATGATCTGCACCCCTTCCTCGTCCTGCAGCGCCTCGCCCGGTACCCGGCCGTGGATGACGTTCCAGTAGTTGGAGGTGGGGAGCAGCATCTCCGAGTAGTTCAGGAAGTGGTTCAGTTCGTCGAAGGTGGTCACCCCGCCGGAGCGGCGCACGGCCACGACCGCCGCACCGACCTTGTGGCGCAGCAGACCGCCGTTCACGCCGGCGACGAAGAAGGCGCGGTCCAGAAAGGACTTCATGGTGCCACCCACGCCGGAGTAGTGCACCGGGGAACCGAGGATGATGGCGTCCGCCCCCTTCATCTTCTGGACCCACTCGTTCACCTCGTCCTTGATGGCGCACTGCTCATCCTGGTTCTTCACACACTGGTAACAGGCGATGCAGCCGCGAATGGCCTTGTTGCCCACGTGGACGATCTCGACCTCAACACCCTCTTTCTCAAGTTCCGCGGCCACCAGCTTGATGGCGTGGTACGTATTCCCTTCCTTGTTGGGGCTGCCGTTGAATGCTACGACTTTCATAACTGCTCCTCCCGTTTAGCCGGTATGGGTGAACCGGACTCTTTTCTTTTTTTGCCGGATGGGCTATATAGGACCATTAGTTCCCAAGCGTCAATAACGAACTTTTTCGAAACGTAGTACCTGTAACGAAACACAGTACCTTTTTGGTAACCATGACAAAAGTGGGGAAGAGTATGCAGCAGGATCAGGCAGCCGTTGAGCTTATGACACTGAGGGACAGGGAGTACAAGTGCGGTATCGACGTGACGCTGGCGCTGGTCGGCGGAAAGTGGAAGGCGTCCATCCTCTGGCACCTGGCCCAGGAGACCATGCGCTTTTCCGACCTGCAACGGCAGTTCTCCGACACCACCAGGAAGATGCTGACCCAGCAGTTGCGCGAGCTCGAGACCGACGGGCTGGTGCACCGAAAGGTCTACCCGCAGGTACCTCCCAAGGTCGAATACTCGCTGACCGACCAGGGGAGAACCATCTTCCCGATCCTCGAGCTCATGTGCGACTGGGGACGCAACTACGTCCAGGCGGCCCGCCTGCCCTGAATCCCCCTACCGTCCCTCACCCTAACCCTCTCCTCCCAAAGGGAGAGGGGATTGTGGACTCAGCCAGGTAAAATAAAGAGCCCCTCCCATATCACGGGAGGGGCTCGCTTTACCATTCACGCTGCAATCGTGGCATCAGCGGCCGCGACCTTCGTCTCGATCCGGCCCGCGTCCCCGCTCGGGACCGCCACCGCGCTCACCACCGCCACCTTTTTCCATCCGCTCCATCCTTTCCGGCCCCCGCTCCTGCATGCGCTCCTGCCGTTCCATCCGCTCCATGCGCTGCTCATGCCTGGGCTCCACGCCCTGCGGCGGACGCGGCTCGATTCGCATCGGGGCCTGGCGCTCATGCTCCGGTCCGCGGTGCATCTGTGCCGGAGGCGCCACTGCCGGTCCTCTCATTTCGGGGCGTTCCTGGCGCTGCATCGGTGCCGGCGGGCGTTGTTCCACCTCTTTGAAGTGCTTGCGCACCACTGGGTTCCGGGGTTCGTAGCGGTAGCTGTCCCGGTGCAGTCGGCGCTGCTGCTCGAAGCTTGGATAGCGGTCACCGGAGTAGCTGCGCTGGTAGGTCGGCAGCGGCGCCCTTCTCGGTGCCCGGCCGCGGTCCCAGCGGTCCCAGCCGTGACGACGCTCTTCCCAACCGCGTCCCCAGTGCTGGCCCCAGCGCGGCGGCCGGTCGGGCCCCCAGCCCCGGAAGTAGGGGGGCGGTTCCCGGTAATAGCGCACCGGGACGCGCAGGAGGTAGACCGGCACCGCATACGGGTCGACCAGCGCCCACGGCCCGTTGTACCAGGAGCTCGCATACCAGGCATCGTTCCAGAAGGCCCAGTACATGCCGTCGTAGAAGAAATAGTTGCCAGAGACGTTTGGTGCGTAGTAGACGGGATAGCCCGGAATCGGTCTCAGATCCGGGTATCCTCCCAGGTTGATACCGATGCTCACATTGGGGAGCCCGATGCCTATGCCAACGCTTACCGAGGCTGTTGCAGTCGTCGATAGACAGAACAACAACCCCAGTACAATGAAGCCGTAACGCAATGTTCGCATGTCGTCCTCCATTCTTTCAGCAGGTGTTGTAGATAGCTCATAGGGCGCATCTTTGTGTCCTGCGCCGCCTAACAGCATACCACAATCTGCTCAATGCACCCAAACAGGCCCATTGTCTGTAGGGGCGAATAATCATTCGCCCCCTTTGGCACCTCAATAGATCTCGCCATGGGCATTGGCTGGGCACCGGGGGCTGGGCGAATGATTATTCGCCCCTACAGTGGCCGGGGAGCATCCGTGAAATCCCACATCCCTCCAAAGGAAAAGCCACCCCCTGCGGGGTGGCTTTTCGTACTGCTTCTGTTACTGCGCCAGGCTTAGTGCTCTTCGGTGTGCCCACCGGTCATGCCGGCGCTGAAGGTATGGCAGTTGCTGCAGTCATACCCCTTGCCCTGGACGTGCCTGCTGTGGATGTCGTTGGCGTTGGTGAAAGTCTCCCTGCTGTGGCAGTTGTCGCACAGCGTGGTGGTCGGCTCCTTCAGCGGATAGCCGGTGCCATGGCAGGCCGCGCAGTTCTTGCGGTCGCGGTGGTTGCTGTGCAGGCTGGTGAAGCTGGTGTAGGTCTTGGCGCCGTGGCAGACGTCGCACATCTGCGCGGTGGTGCCGCGACGGGTGTATCCCAGGGTCGAGAACGGGATACGGTTGGCGCCGGTGGTGATCTGCGGATGGCAGCCGCCGTTGGAGCAGGAAACCGCGGTGGTCTTGGGACCTACCCCGTGGAAGATCCCCTCGTACTGTTCGGTCGGGACGAAGGTGTGGGCGTTGTAGGTCATCCCCTGGGCGGCCGCGCCGAGCTGGATGGCGGTGGTGATGTCACCGGTCTCGAAGGCGTACTTGTTCTTCACCGGCAGCAGCTGCTTGGTGGTGGTCTCCATCGGCTGGGAACCCTGGTGGAGCTTGAAGGGGAACAGCTTGGAGAACTTGCCGGCCGGGTCCTCGAAGGCGCCGTCGGGCTTGCTGATCACCTGCACGCCGCGGGCGTCGAGGCTCGCGGGATCCTTGAACTTGTAGAAGTGGCTGAAACCGTTGAACCAGGCGTAGGTCGGCATGACGTTGGTGGCCTTGATCATGGTCGGATCCCAGAGCGCCTTGGCGGTGTCGATCTCCATCACGGACCAGTCACGGTTCATGTCGGTCGGGATGGTCTTGGCGAAGGTCGGCACGTGGCAGACCGAGCAGTTGACCTTGTCGCTGTGGCGGTTCAGGTCGCTGTAGCTCACGTTGGTGGAGCGGTGCGGGATGCGGGAGTGGCAGTTCTCGCAGGTAAGCGGCGTGGTGCTGTCGAGGGCGCGCATGTCGGAGCCGCGGCCGGCCATCTTGTGGTTGGTGGTCCGGTGGCACTCCTGGCACGGGAAGTTCTGCCCGTCACTGCCCATGTGCACGTCGTAGGCCTTGGTGCAGCTCTTGTTGGTGGACTCGATGTCGCCGCGCTTGTAGTTGTCGCCGCCGCCGGACTTCTCGTGGCAGCGCATGCAGGCGGTGCGGTTCGGGCGGATCACGTTCTGCGCGATGGAGAGCACGTTCAAGCCATCGGCCGGAACCATTGAGAAGGTGCCGTCGGCGTTCTGAACGACCTTCCTGGAATAGCCGTTACCGTGGCACATGAGGCAGTCGATGTTCTCGAGCTGGGCCTGGCTGGAGGTGGTGGAGGGCTTGAGGCCGTTGCCGGCGTGACAGACCGCGCAGCCGCCGGGGCCGGTGGTGCCGTCGGTCTTCTGGAAGATGGTCAGCCAGTTCATGTCCGGCTGGATGCAGAAGTTGTTGATCCCCCCCATTTTGGACGCCTTGGAACCGGAGGCGGCCAGTTCGATCGCCTTCTGGTTGTCGCCGGTCCACTGGTAGTGCACGGAGCCGAACATGGCGCTCGCCTGGGCCGCGTGGCAGGCGCTGGTGATGCAGGTCGCGGGGCCGTTGTAGGCGGTCACGTAGCTTACGTGGCTCGGCACCGGGAGCTGCACCTTGAAGGTGGTGGAGCCGCTGCCGGTGTTGCCGCTGGTATCGGTGAAGCTTACCGTCGCGGTGTAGGTCCCCTTGGGCGCGGAACTGGAGAGGGTGTAGTTATAGTAGGCAAAGCCCGTGGTGGTGTCTTTGCTCATGGCGACGCCGTTCAAAAGCGTGGTGCCGCTGGGGTTCTTGATGGTGACGTTGGCGTAGCGGATGTTGCCCGTGGTGATCCTGGTGGTGCCGTTCTCTGCGTTCGCCTTGACGGTGACCACGGAGCTCTGGCCGTAGTTCAGCTTGTTGGTCGCCGTCTGCACCGACAGCGTCGCGCCGAAAGCGGTCCCGTAGAAGGATGCCAGCAGCACACCCCCTACCAATACGGTTTTCTTCATGTCTGCCTCCTTGGAATTTTTCCCTGCAGTGATGAATCGAACAGTCTTCCGTGGCCACGGTTGCTGTTTTCACAAACCTCCGGCAATAAGCAACCCTTATACCAATTCGCCCCACGGTAATAACTATCCGATTTTTCTAATGAAATTTAAAAAGAGTTGCTCAAGGGGTGCGGATCTAGGTGGGGCTCCTCACCTTATTGGGTGTTTTACACCACAGGATAGGGTGAAATGCCTATACGAACTGAAGCGTTGACATGCTGAGGAAAATTTCATACAAAGACAGGCGGCTGACCCCAGCCCGACCCCGAAAGCCCCAACGGAGGAACCAATGAAGAAGACCATCTGCCTGCTCATCGCATCCCTGCTGATCGGCTCCTGGTGTGGCGCCCAGGAGATCCCGGTCAAGCAGATCAGCTCCGGAGTGGGGACCAGGCAGTTCCCGGACATCTACGGCAGCCGCGTGGTCTGGCAGGATACCCGCGACGGCAAGGCCGACATCTACCTCTACGACATCGAGACCGGAACCGAGACGCGGATAACCCACGGGATCGTGAACCACAAGAAGCCGCGCATCTACGGCAACAGGATCTACTGGCAGGATTACCGCAACGGGACGTCGGACATCTACATGTATGACCTGGCAGAGGGAAAGGAAGCGCCGGTAGTGCTTTCGCCCGTCGCCAAGGTCGACCTGGCCGTTTCCGATCGCTACCTTGCCTGGACCGAGATGAGTGAGGGGAAGCAGACCGTCTGCCTTTACGATCTGCTCACGATGAAGGAAAAACGGATGGAAGCCGGGCAGGCGGCCCAAGGCTTTGCCGCCCTGGGAATCGATTACCTGGCCTGGAAGGATGAGCGTAACGATTCCGGTGACATCTATCTGTACGACCTGGTCAAGGGGAAGGAGTTGCGGGTGACCTCCAATCCTGAGGCGCAGTGGTCTCCCGCGGTGTACGGCAGCCTCGTGGTCTGGGAGGACAACCGCAACAAGGACGTGCTCCCCAACTACGACATCTACCTGTACGACGTCAACAGCAGGCAGGAGCGTAGGCTGACCAAGGGCGATGCCAACCAGCGCTATCCGCGCATCTGGGGCACCAAGGTCGTCTTCGTGGACAACTCCCAGGGAGAGTTGGAGAACATCCACGTCCTGGACCTGATCACCGGCAAGGACACCCCCCTCGCCGGCTGCAGCCAGGACCGGTACACCCCCGCCATCTACGGCAACTACGTGGTCTTCAGCGACTTGAACGGCATCTACCTTGCTGACATCGGCCAGTCCCGCTAAAAGAAAAGCCGGCTCTCGGGCCGGCTTTTTAAATAGCGCGCAACGGGCTGCCGGGATGTCACTCTTCATCCTCCAGGTCCCCCTTTGTATCCCCCTTGCAGTGCTCGTCGAAACAGGAGGGGCAGATACCGTGACTGAACATGGCGTCGGTATGTTCCGAGATATACTGCTCCATCTGTTGCCAGCTCTCCTCGTCGTTGCGGATCTTCTTGCAGTAGGAACAGATCGGTATCACGCCCTCCAGGATACGGACCTTCGCCAGCGCCGCCTCCAACTGCTCCACCTTGGCAGCCAGTTCCGCCTGGATCGCCTTGCGTTCAGCCACGTCCTGCTCCAGGGTCTGGTTCAGCTCCTGCAATTCCGACGTTCTCTGGCGCACCTGCCCCACCAGCCCTTCCCTTTCGGCACGCAGGTGCCTGGATAGATCGTTGAAGGTGCCGGTCAATTCCACCAGTTCCCTGGCCCGCGACAGTTGCGGGATATCCTGCCCCAGCCGGCTCTCATCGCGGAGGATCGCGTCGGTGCGGTCACGCAACAAAACTAGCGGGTTCAAAAGCATCCCGTCCATCAACAGGAACTGCAGCATCGACGCTCCCCCCAGGATGGCGAGCAGCAGGACGGACAAGTGGAACGAGAGCCGATTGGCGCTCGCATAGGCCTGCTCCAGCGGAATCCGGATCGACACCGCGGAAACCAGCTCCCCTTCGTGGCGGTTGAAGCTGCGCAGCGGGCCATACTCCCGCACCAGGTCGGCCGGAGCCCTGTCGGGGGCGCTGTGACAGCGCAGGCAGTCTTTCTCCATGCTCTCGCCGCGGCGCATCACCACGAAGAAGGGCCTGCCGCCGATCCCCCTGATCCCGGACCGCGCGTCCATCGCGGGATCCTTCTTCAGCTCTTCCAGGAAGGCGCGCTCGACCTCATCCGCCTCGTTCAGGGGACTTCTGGCGTTGATCGCGCACTCCTTGTAGTAATAATCGTTCTTGGAAAAGGCCTTGTTGTACTGCTCGATCTCGCGCACGGCGTAGGTTGACGACATCCAGACCGGGTCGAAGTACTGAGCGGAGCGATAGCGGTCCGTGAACTCGAAGAGCTTCGGCTTGAGCTGCTTGGAGAAGTAGCTATGGATGGCGAGTTTGCTGTCGAGGATGAGCCTCGCCTTCTCCTGGGCCTCGGCGAGCGCGGCGTCGCGCTGCTGGTGGTTGACCGTCAGCACGATGGCAACCGCTACCACCAGGTAGGAAACCAGGTACAACAACGCGAACGCCTTTTTCGCAGAAAAATTCCGCATGAGCCCCCTTCCTCTGGCCTACCTCGCCATGCCCGCCGCCGTCCCCGTGAAGGTGCCGGCACCGTTGGCGTTGATCCTGCCGCCCGCCACGCCGTTGAACTGGACGTTGGCCATCCCGTTCACCACGCCGCTGTTGCCGTAGAAGTCGAGGGCTCCCGACCACTTGTTGCTGGTGGTGTCCCACTGCTTGATGCTGAAGGTCGGGGTGATACCGGAAACGCCGTAGCCGGTGCCGGAGGTGGCCTGGTTCAGGGTGACGCTGCCGAGCATCGTTGTGCCGGAGTAGGTGCCGCTGATCTTGTCGGTCGCGAAGAGCTGCGCCCGACCGGTGGCGTCCCGCGCGAAGAAACGGAGGTCATTGACGCTGACGGTGAAGTTCGCGTTGCCCCCACTGAAGTCCGCCTTGCCCACCTCAACCGCGGGGATGTTCAGCTTGTCCAGCGTCGCTCTGCCTGTCGCCGTCGATACCAGGGCGAGGTACTTGCCGGTCTCCATCCAGACGCCCGAGGTCATCGCCTGCAGGCTCGTGGGGTTGAAGGTCCCGACGGTCTCGCCGATGAAAATGCCGGTGGTCGGCGTCGCCGCCACCATGTCCAGCCAGCCACCCTTCACCCCGGCGTAGAGGACGCTGGTGGCGGGGTCCCAGGGCGAGCCCGCCATCTCGCCGGCAAGGACGTAGGAGGCGACGGTGCTGTCGGTGAGGGCGAAGGCGAGGTGCCAGTTGGAGCCGGTGGTGGGAGGCGCGCTGTAGGGCGCGTAAAGGGCTAACTGTCCGATGCCCCAGTCGGGGGACGTGCTGATGAAGCTCCGGGTGTAGCTGCCGGGAAGCCATCCGGTCACGTTGGGGACGCCGCTGAAATAGGTTCCGGTGGCCCCGAAGTTTGTGGTCACGGTGCTGATGCCCGCCGCGCTGTTCAGGTTGGCGGCGCTGATTCCGCCGGTGGCGAGCTGGACGGGGTAGAGTTCGCCGTCGCCCATCCAGAGGCTGGTCATCTGGTCGAGGAAGCCGCCGAACTTGCCGCGCAGCACCCCAGCGTTCCCGGCAGGATCGACGTAGAGGGCGTTCATGATGCCGACGATGCCCGGGGCGCTCCCCCCGCCGCCGGTGTTGACCGCGGCTACCAGGTTGCCGTTGTAGGCGCCGCCGTCAAAGGTGACGGCCTGGCCGCTGGGGAGGTCCTTGGAGAAAATCGGGGCATTGAAGACGTAGCCGCCGGCGCTCAGGCTCTGGCTGGGCGTGAAGACGCCGACCGCCTTGAAGTCCGCGGCAGAGGCCATGCTGCTCCCCCACAGGGACATCCCCCCCATCACGCCGTCGAGGGAACCGTAGGAGACGACGCCCCCGTTTGCAAAGCGGGTGAGCTGGGCTGAGCTGCCGTTGATGGTGTTGAAAAAGGTGACCGGGTGGGCCATCCCGGCCGCGACGCCGTCAAAGGTGGTCCCGTTGAAATGCCCGGCGGCGATGCCGTCGAAGTCGCGTCTGAAGGAGCCCGGGCTCTCGCCGATGGCGTTCAAGGTGCCGAGCCAGGTCCCGCTGCTGCTGGTGCTGCTGATGCTGTTGATGTACAGCTGCCCGAGGATGGTGTTGTCGGTACTGGTGGTTCCGCTCAGCAGGGAGAAGCGCTGTTGATCGAGACTGCCGGTGAAGGTGCCGCTCATGCCGGGCGCCACCCAGAGCTGGACCGGGTCGGTGGCGGCGCGGCTGTAGAAACGAACCGGGTCGAAGCTGACCGTTCCCGTGCTGTTGCCGCCGTGCAGGCTGAGGGTGGTGGCGATTTGGGTCGGAAAGCCCAGAGCGCCGGCGGTGGTTGGGTCGGCGAGTAAAGTCTTGATGTCGATGAAGGCGCCCGTGGTGACGGCCCCGAAGGTCGAGGTGCCGGTGCTGGAAGTGGCGGAGTTGGTGCTGCCGACCAGGCTCCCCGCCAGCAGCTTCACGTCACCCCGGCCCAGGTTGCCCCAGACACCGTAGGCGTCGGCGTTCAGCGCCCCCTCTTGCCAATTGCCGAGGGAGATGACCTTGACGGCATCGCTCATGGGCGTCGTCCCGTCAGGGCTGCCCCCCCACTCCGCGTTGGTGACCAGCACGAACTTGTCACCGGTGCCCACGTAGGAACCGAAGGACTCCCTGCTCCAGATGCCGAAGCTCGGGTCGGCTGAGAAATAGCCGAGCTTGATCACGTCGCCCCGGTTGGTCATCGCGCCGGTTTCATTGAGCCCCGCATCGAAGAGGAACCCCTCGCTCGGGTTCCTGTCGTATTTGGACCCGGAGCCGCTCGTGGTGCTGGCGTCGAAGATGGCGTGCCCGGGACCCACCTCTACCACCGGGCTGCCGGTTGTGGTCGGGTTCCACCAGGCGGAGCTGAAATCAGCGGGTTTGAGACCGATGGCCGATGTGAGCTCGTTGAGCTTCAATGTGCCGTCAGCGCTGGTGCCGTAGCCGGCGGTGGCGGTGCCCGTGATGGTGCCGGCAAAGGTCCCCTGCATGATGCCGGCCTTGCCGGTGGGGTCGATGTAGAGAGCGCAAAGGCGGGTCTCCGTCGCGCCGCTGCCGTCCAGCGACATGCCGCCGAAGTAGCCGGCGTAGGCCCCGTTGTCGGCGGTGGTGTCATTGGTCGTGCCGGGGGAGGCGGAATTGAAGTTGCCCAGCCAGTAGTGGTTGGGCTGCTGCAGCGGCGGCGCCGGGTAGCTTCCCTTGAGGGTGGCGCTCGTGGCGTTGCCGGTCCAAAGCGACGTGGTGCCGGAGAGCGTCTGGGCGATGCCGCCGTCGTTGATGATGGTTGGCAGGCTGGACTTCGGATCGATGGTCCCTAGCCGCGACATGAGGTTGGCACCGAGGGCACTATTGAAGTAGGTGGTCGGTGTCGGTGTGCCGCTGCCGGTTGCGTCGGTGACCGGGATTATCACCGAGGTGGTCGGCTGGGTGCTGGTCGTCGTCGACACCGGGCCGGTGGAGGTGGTGGGCAGCCCTCCGCCCAGCGGCAGCGTGTCCGCGGGCAGACCGGCAGCGTAGCCGGTGGTTCCGGTGGTTCCGGTGGTTCCGGTGGACCCGGTGGACCCGGTGGACCCGGTGGACCCGGTGGACCCGGTGGACCCGGTGGATGTGGTGGAGTCGGTGCCACCGGTGGAGGTGGCGGTACTGGTGCTGTCTACGCTGGTCCCGCCGACCGAGGAGGTGCCGGAGGAGCTCTCGGTACCGGCCCCGGCGCTGGTGGTGGCGGTCCCGGTACTGGTGGTTGCCGCACCGCCCTGGGTGGTCGGGGTCACGTCGCTTTGATGGCTGTTGAGCTCGGCCTGGGTCACCGGCCGGGGCGGGGTCGGCGGCCTGCTCTTGGCGACGCTGGTCGCGGTACCGGCCACCAGGGTCACCCCCTGCGAAGGGGCGTTGACGCTGGAGGTATGCACCACGCCTTCCAGTACGGCGACGCCGGTGACGTTGCCCTGGTGATAGACGAAGAACGAGGTGCCGCGCACCCCGGCGATGGCATTGGGGGTCCGGATCTCGAAGGTATGCGGCGTTTTCCCGCCCGGCGCGGGCACCACCGTCGCCTGCACCTTGCCGCGCGGCAGGACGAACTTTCGCGCGGCGCCGGAGTACTCGCTCACGTCGAGGCGGCTTCGCTGCGCCACCTTGACAACGCTGCCATCGTTGAAGGTGATCTCTGCCCTGGAGTTGCTCTTGGTGCGGACGAAATCCCCTTTCTGCAACGCGCTCCCCTCCTTGGCCGCCACCGCCGGCAACTGACCGCCGGGCATGATATCAACCGCACCCTCGACGCGGCTCAACTTGCCGACCACCTCGGCCCAAGCCGGGACGACCAGGAGCAGCACCAGTACCGGAATCAACAACAGTATCTTCTTCAGGATCATGGCCTTCTCCTAGAAATTGAACTCTATGCCCGTGCTGACCGTGTTGCGGTCGTAGTCGTACACCTTGATGTTGGAGCGCACGGCCGTGTGGGAGTACTGAGCGGACAGGATGACGTTTTCGGTGACGTTCCAGCTCACCCCGCCGCTGCCGAACCAGGTGGTGTCGTCGCGCCGCACGTCGAAGATGCTGTTGACGTTCAGGTAGTCCTGGATGGTCACGTCGCCGGAGAGGTTCAACCTGACCCGCTCGGCCAGCGGCACCAGGGTGCTCACCGAGAACTTGTGGGACCTGTTCTCCCAGTTGCTCCCGGTGGTCTTGTCGAAGCCCCATTCGTAGCGGGCGGCCAGCATCCCCCCCTCGTTGCCGAAGCTGTAGATGTGCCCGAGCGCCGCTCCCCACTGGTTGGCGTCGCGGTTTTCGTCCGGCGCCAGCGCGGCCTGCAGCATGTCGCGGCGGGTATAGCCGGCGGAAACCTGCACGATCTGCCGCGGCGCGAGCTGCCAGGACCAGGTCGGGCGCAGGCCGTAGAGCTGCTGGTACTTCTCTTCCTTGAGCATGACGTGGCTGTAGTTGACCGGGAGGGAGAGGACGGAGTCGCCCAGGGCGAGGCCGGGGTTCAAGGTGACCGAGTTGATGATGGTGCTGGGATTCTCCTGATCCGTGTTGGTGTCGCCGTACTTGGTGCTCTGCAAGAGGTACTGGGCATTGAAGATGAAGTCGTCCGACGTCATGGGGGTGTAGTCCAGGCGGAAGCTCCCCAGGAAGGCGTGGTCGCGCTGACCGGTCGGGTTGCCGATCTGGGCCCGGGCCGCCGCATCGGAGGGGCTGGAGATGGCGTTGTCGTCGTAGAGATAGTTGAGGCCGACCGACAGGCGCAGCGGCCGGTAGCTCTCGACGATGCGCGCGAAGGACTGCTCGTACTCCTTGGCGTAGCTCGCGATCTCGGAGCTGGGATCAACCGCCACCACGGCCCGGAGCGCGTCGCGGGCCCGGTCGAACTTGCGCGAGCCGGCCAGCAGCATGGCGATCTGCAGGTCGGCGGCCTGGGCGAGCCTGGCATCGCGCCGCTTGGCGTCGGCGAAGGCGGCCAGGGCCTCGTCCCGCTTCCCCTGCCCGGCGAGGATCATCCCTTTCAGAAAGGCGCTCTGCGCCGGCTTCACGCCGGCCTCCTCGGAGCGCCGCACCCAGACCAGGGCCTGCGGCTCGTCCCCCTGGACGTGGTAGGCGTCGGCAAGCTCGAGGTAGGCGTCCAGCACCGGCGGCGTCAAGGTCGCGGCATCGTTGAGGTCCTTGATGGCGCCGGAGAGGTCACCCGCCTGCTTGCGCGCGAGGCCGAGGTAGAAGGCCGCCACGGACGAGCCGGGCTGCGCGGCGCGCGCCTTTTCCAGCAGGGCCTGCGCCTCCTCGAAGTTCTCGATCCGGTACTGCACGATCCCCTCTTCGAGGTCCCCCGCCCGGGCGGGAACCGCGCAGGCGAGACAGGTGATCAGCGACAATGCTGCCAGTGATGCGGGTTTCATCACGGTCCTCCTTATCTACTGCAATCAAAATCCGTCTTCGTCAGCGCTCCTCCTCCCGGAGGGGGGAGGTCGGGTGGGGAGAAGTTCAGGCAAACGAACCAGGTCCCCCTCCCTGGCCTCCCCCTCCGGGGGAGGGGATAGACTCCCTCTCCCGGGGGGCGAGGGTACCGAGTAGCTACTTCTCTGTCAGTTTCTGCGGTTCGTGGTCGGCGCACTCGGTGATCGGCGCGGCACCGTCGATACTGCGGGCCTCGTACAGCGTCACCGGCTGCTCCTTCCCCTTCACGATCACCCGGCGCACCCCGGTCAAACCGATGCCCCGCAACGTGCCGGCCGCGACGCCGTCGCGCAGCCGCGCCACGGTCTTCTCGGTTACCAGGATGCCGGCCCCGAAAGTGCGGGTGAGCGACTCGACCCGGGAGGCGAGGTTCACCTCGTCGCCGATGACCGTGTAGTCCATCTTCTTCCCCTCGGCGCCGATGTTGCCGACGATGACCTCGCCGGTGTTGATGCCGATGCCGCAGGAGAGCTTAGGCTTTCCCTCGCGGTCCCACTTTTCGTGCAGCCTGGCGAGCCGCTCCTGCATCTCCAGCGCGCAGCGCACCGCGCGTTCGGCGTGGTCGGGACAGGGAAGCGGTGCGTTCCAGAACACCATGATCGCGTCGCCGATGAACTTGTCGAGGGTACCGCCCCACGTGAGCACCACGTCGGTCATCTCGCCCAGGTACTCGTTCAAAAGGGCCACCACCTCTTCCGGCGCGTGCCGCTCTGAGAAGGTGGTGAAGCCTCTCACGTCGGAAAAGAGCACGGTCACCTCGCGTTTTTCCCCACCGAGCCGCGCCAGGGCCGGGTTCTCGATCAGCTCGTTGACGATGGTCGTGGTGACGTAGCTCGAGAACATGGCCCGTATGCCGCGGGCGCGGCGCTCCTCCACCGTGTAGTTCCAGGCGGTTACCGACACGAACATGCACAGCGCGTTGCCCAGCGGGCAGGCGAGGTTGATCCAGATCCCGTAGCGACAGAAAAGGACCTGCGCGCTGGCGGCGATGCAGATCATCCAGAGCAAGGTGGCCGTCGCCCCCCACGCGAGCCCGAGCCGGCTCAGCAGCAGCGCCATGCCCAGCCCCGCCACGATCACGAAGGCGAGGTCTTCGACAAGGCTCGCCTTGACCAGGAACCGCTGTTCCAGGATGTTCGCCGCCACGGTGGCCTGCTTCTCCACGCCGGGAAAGACCGCGGTGAAGGGGGTCACGCGCAGGTCCAGGATCCCGACGGCCGAGGCCCCGACGAAGACGATACGGTTCCCCAATTCCTTCACCCCCACCTTGCCGTCGACGATGTCGGCGATGGAGATGTGACGCAGGGTGTGCCCCGGTCCGTAGTAGGTGATCGGCATCCGCCCCCAGCGGTCGGTCGGTACCTCGGTCCTGCCGATTTCGATCGATCGCGTCGCCCGCACCTTGAGCCGTTCCGGTGCGATCCCCTTATAAACGGCTGCGGCGCGCAGGCCGAGGGAGGGGTACAGGAAGCCGTCGTGGGCGACCAGGAGCGCCTCCCAGCGCAGCGTGCCGTCGAAGTGGTCCGGCAGCATGTTGATGTGCGCCAGCGCCATGGCGCCGTCCAGCAGCGGCCGCACCGGGATGATGGGGACCCCTCCGGAGGTGATGGGCGGAAAATCGCGGTAGAGCTGCGCATCCTGGACCGCGCTCAGCCCGAACGGCTCGAGCGGGGGAGCTTTCTGCGCCGGGGTCTTGCTCTCGAAGTCGAAGGCGACGGGGAGGATGACGTTGCCGGCATCGGCCAGGGCCGCTCCCAGAACCCGGTCGCCCCGGTCGCTCTCGGGGAAGATGACGTCGAACGCGACCACGGCCGCCTGGGCCTTGGCCAGCTTCGCTACCAGGTCCGCCATCGTCGCCCGGCTCCAGGGCCAGCGCCCCAGCCGCGCCAGGCTCTTTTCGTCGATGGCGGCTATCACCACGCTGTCCGGCGCCGGTACGGGTCCGCGCAGGTGGAAGCGCAGGTCGTACAGCTTCGCCTCGGTCATCTCGACCGGGAGCGGGTTTTCCATCAGCAGCAGGCAGAACGCGACGGTAATGGCGCAACCGATCAGGAACCGTATTGTGGCTGTGCTGACTCTACCCATCACGAAAATCCTTCAGTGACCAGATAACCTGCCGAATAGCTGTACTTAGGACGTTTCGGGACCAGCTTTCGAAACTTTAAAAGAAGCTCTGTGTCTGAGACAAATACCGGCTGAGAGTGTCGAGGATGGAGACGAAATGGCAGAAGGCAACCTGCTCAAGGAACAGCTCGAACAGCGCAAGAGGTTCATGGAGAAGATCAACGAGATCCATTCCTCCGGGAACCTCAACACCATCCTGATCGAGCTCAAGGACAGCATCGCGGACCTGTTCAAGGCCGAGCGGCTCACCGTTTATGTCATCGACCAGAAGCGCAAGATGCTGATGTCCAAGGTGAAGTCGGGGGACGAGATCCAGCAGATTACCGTTCCCATCGGCAGCGGCAGCCTGGCCGGCTACTGCGCCCTCTCCGGCATGGTGGTCAACATCAGGGACGCCTACGACGACCACGAGCTCAAGATGATCAACTCCGAGCTCTCCTTCGACGTCAACTGGGACAAGAAAACGGGGTTCCGCACCCGGCAGGTGCTCTGCGTCCCGATGAAATTCAACAACTCGCTGATCGGGGTGATGCAGCTCATCAACAAGAAGGTCGACACGGCCTTCGACGACACCGACATCAGCTACGCCACCGAGCTCGCCACCTCCCTTTCCATCGCCATCCACAACATCTTCAGGCTTTCCGCCTCGGCGAAGCTGATCCGCAACAAGTCGCGCTACAACTACCTCCTGGACAAGAACCTCCTGGACGAGGCGGACATCCAGAAGGCCTCGCAGCATCCCGACGCCGCCAGCGTCGGGCTGGACCAGCTGCTGATGCGGGACTACAAGATCTCGCGCGAGGACATGGTCAAGTGCCTGAGCCTCAACTTCGGCACCGAGTTCGTCAGTTTCGACCCGGAGCTGCCCCGGCTGGACGAGATCCTGAAACGGATCCGCCCGGACCGCCTGAAGAAGGAGCGCTGGGTACCGGTCAAGGTCGACAACAGCGTGCTGCAGGTGGCCATGGAGGACCCGACCGACCTGGCCAAGCAGGATCTCATCAAGTTCATCTTCCAGGAGTACAAGAGGATCAGCTTCGTGGGGGCGTTCCGCGAGGACATCTTCAAGTTCGTCGACCACTACTATCGCCTGGCGCAAAGGGAGGGGGAAGGAGCCGCCGCCAGCGTCTCCGATCTCCTCTCAAAGCTGGACACCTCCGACGATCCCGAGGTCGAACAGGAGGTGCAGCGGGTATCCGAGCAGGACAGCGTCATCGTGCAGCTGGTCAACAAGATCATCTGCGAGGCGTTCGACCGCAAGGCCTCCGACATCCACATCGAGCCGCAGCCCGGGCGCGAGGACGTGCAGGTGCGCCTGAGGATCGACGGCCGCTGCATGCTGTACCAGCGGATCCCCTACAAGTACAAGCACGCCATCACCTCGCGCATCAAGATCATGTCCGGCCTGGACATCTCCGAGCGGAGAAAGCCGCAGGACGGCAAGATCGACTTCAAGAAGTTCGGGCCGCTCCCGGTCGAGCTCAGGGTCGCCACGCTCCCCAGTTCCGGCCAACTCGAGGACGTGGTGCTGCGCATCCTGGCCTCGGGCGAACCGATCCCCTTCGACAACCTGGGACTTACCGAGCGCAACCGCCAGGTGTTCGCCGAGAACATCCACAAACCGTACGGGCTGATCCTGGTGGTCGGGCCGACCGGCAGCGGCAAGACCACCACGCTCCATTCCGCGGTCTCCACCATCAACACCCCCGAGACCAAGATCTGGACCGCCGAGGACCCGATCGAGATCACCCAGAAGGGCTTGCGGCAGGTGCAGGTGAACAACAAGATCGGCTTCACCTTCGCCTCCGCCCTGCGCGCCTTCCTGCGCGCCGACCCGGACGTGATCATGGTGGGCGAGATGCGCGACGAGGAGACCGCCTCCATGGGGGTGGAAAGCTCGCTCACCGGCCACCTGGTCTTCTCCACCCTGCACACCAACTCGGCCCCGGAAACGGTGACCCGGCTCCTCGACATGGGGCTCGATCCCTTCAGCTTCTCCGACGCCCTCTTGTGCATCCTGGCCCAGCGCCTGGCGCGGCGGCTGTGCGGCGCCTGCAAGGAGAGCTACCGGCCGGGTCCGGCCGAAATCGCCGAGATCGCCGCGGAATACGGTGAGGAGCAGTTCCAGGCGCTGGGGCTCGATCCGGCGACTATCCAACTCGCCCGCGCCAATGGGTGCCCCAAGTGCAACGGCTCCGGCTACAAGGGAAGGCTCGGCCTGCACGAACTGCTTGATTGCGGCGACGACATGAAGGCCTTGATCAAGGGGAAAGCTGAAGTTGCGCGACTACGAGAGCAGGCCATAGCGGATGGCATGACGACCTTGAAGCAGGACGGGATACTCAAGTGTCTGCAGGGGCTCACTGACATCCACGAGGTGCGGCGGGTCTGCATCAAGTAGGTGGTTGTCTTTCCGGCAGGGATAGGATATATACTGTTGCTTGCTACAACCTTTTCGGCACACAGTCATCCATGATCAAAAAGACTCTTAGCCATAAAAGCCTGCTGTTACTGGCCACCTGCATCACCTCGATCTGCATCCTCGCGTTCGGGATGCGGGGACCGGACCTGTCGCGCCCAAACCATCCCAAGCCGAAACCCCGCGCCTACATCGAGGAGCAGTTCAAGAAGTCGCACCAGAGCATGGTCAAGAAGGCCCTGGATCACTTCCCGGCCGAACTGGCGCGCGGCTGCGAGCCCGTTGTCCACACCGTCTTCCATACCTCGTGCCCGCCCGTCTTCCGCGGCGTGGCAGCCTCCCCGCTTTTCTCGAATCTTTCCCGGGCGCCCCCTGCCCCCGCTGTTTGACATCCGCTACCGAAGCAACGATTTTTCGATCACCACAGTGAAAGAACCGCGGCCTTCGCGTCCGCGCGCTCCGTCGCGTCCACTATCACCAAAGCATAAAGGGAGGACTCCATGAAAAACATTCTGAAGCGGCTCGTGCCGGTTCTTTGCACCGGCGTATTCATCGTCAGCGGCTGCGCCAAGCAGCAGGCCGTCAAGTCCGACCAGGCCGTCGCACCGTCCGCGACCACCCAGCAGGCGGCGCCCGCCCCGGTTCAGGCTCCCGCGCCCGTCTCCCAGGCCACGCCGACCACGACCGCGCTGCCGTCGACAGCCATCAAGGCGGAGCCGATCCAGTCGCAGCCCGCGCCGCTCACCCAGAAGGAAGCGGCCCTCGTCGGCGCCCTGGAGAAGATCTATTTCGACTTCGACTCCGATGTGCTGAGCGATGCGGCCAGGAAGACCCTGACCGACAATTACGCCAAGCTCAAGGGGAGCAACGTGAAGATCCGCATCGAGGGGAACTGCGACGAACGCGGCTCCGACGAGTACAACCTCGCCCTGAGCGAGCGCCGCGCCCAGGCCGCCATGAAATACCTGGTCGCCCTGGGGATCCCCGCCAGCCGCCTCTCCACCATCGGCTACGGCGAGGAGAAGCCCGCCGTCTCCGGCCACGACGAGGCCGCCTGGTCCAAGAACAGGCGGGACGAGTTCAGCATCAACAAGTAGAACGACAGCCAGTATTACGTATCGAAAAAGGGCCGCAGCAGCGGCCCTTTTTTTTCGTGCTAAATCAACTGCCCAGCCCCTATTGCAGACGACACATCTGGTATTCTAGTGGGCGTCGCATTGGCCAATACCAATGAACAGCCTCGCCACCTGCGAGATGGCGGGACGAAGGGGGCTACCGTGGCGTCAGTCGAGAAAAGAGTGGTTGTAGTGACCGGTGCTTCAGCAGGGTTGGGGCGGGCGATCGCACAGGCTTTCGCGCGCGAGGGGGCGAGCATAGGGCTTTTTGCCAGGAACCAGGAGCGACTGGAGGCGGCCAAAGCTGAGGTGGAACAGCTGGGGGGAAAAGGGCTGGTACTGGTGGGGGACGTGGCGGACGCGCAGCGCATAGAAGAGGCGGCGGAGGAGGTCGAGCGGGAGTTCGGCCCCATCGACGTCTGGGTCAACAACGCCATGACCTCGGTGTTCTCCCCCTTTGACCAGATGACCCCTGAGGAGTTCAGACGGGTCACCGAGGTGACCTACCTCGGCGCGGTGCACGGCACCATGGCGGCGCTGAAGCGGATGCTGCCGCGCGACCGGGGCATGGTGATCCAGGTGGGATCGGCGCTCTCGGAGCGGAGCATCCCGCTGCAGTCGGCCTACTGCGGCGCGAAACACGGCATGAGGGGCTTCACCGACTCGATCCGGTGCGAACTGATCCACGCGAAGAGCCGGGTGCACCTCACCATGGTGCAACTACCCGCCATGAACACGCCGCAGTTCGATTGGGTGGAGTCGCGGCTCCCCAACCGGCCGCAGCCGGTCCCCCCCATCTACCAGCCGGAGGTGGCGGCGCAAGCCATCGTCTGGGCCTCGCACCACCGGCGCCGCGAGATCTACGTGGGGCTTCCGACGGTCAAGGCCATGTGGGGCAACAAGTTCATCGCCGGCCTGCTCGACCTCTACCTGGGCCTTACCGGCTATAAGTCTCAGCAGACCGACGAGCCGGAGCGGCCGGACCGCCCGGCCAACCTCTGGCAAACGGTACCCGGGCCGTACCACGCGCACGGGCGTTTCGACGCCCGCTCCAAGGGGTTCAGCACACAGGTCTGGCTCTCGGAGAACAAGTGGGGCCTTGCCACGTTGCTGGCAGGAAGCGCCGTCTTCACCGCCGCTTTGTGCAGCATCAGGAGGAGGCGCTGAGGCGTGCGTGAGCGAGGCGAAGGGCAACTCCCCCTGTCCCCCGCGCGGTGAACCTTCGCGGAAAAGGGGGGGGACGTAATGCCCTTATTCAATCCGGCGTGGCTCCTTGGTCCCAACTCACAGGACTCGAAATGGCAAATCTTTGCCAAAGCAAAAGGGGGGACGGCTTTTGCCGTCCCCCCTTGTTTTGTCCACCCCGGTCCTGTTACTCCTTGCTCTTCTTGAAGTAGGCCAGGAACTCCTGCCGGGTGAGCCATTTCTTGCGCACCAGGTGCTCGATGCTGCGGCTCATGGCCTGACGTTCTCCGTCCTTCATCTCCCCCTTGAGCAGCACGAAGAACGGGATGTTCCTCGTCTGCGGGTAGAGCCGGAAACGCTCAAGGAGCTCGAAGGCGGCCTGGTCCGGGAGCATCAGCGCGCAGAACATCATGTACGGGTGGATGATGGTGCCCAGCGCCACCGCCTCCTTGGCGGTATAGGCGTTCACCACCTCGAAGCCGAGCTTGGTGATGGCATGCTGCACCTGCTCCTCCCCCTTGCGGGTCACCAGCATCACCTGCAGGTCGTAGTCATCCGACTCGTCGGTCAGCCCCAGCTGCTTCAGCTTCCTGGTCAAGTACGCCGTGTCGATGGGGAGGGTGAAAAAGCCCGCCACCGGGAAGACCGCGCCCACCTGGCCGATCTCGCTCAGGTACATGGGGAGGATCGGGATCTCGCGGGTCGCCTGGTTCTCCTTCAGGGCCAGCAGGACGCCCCAGCCGTCGTCGGACCAGGGGGAGAGGTCCAGAAGGATCGCCCTCGGGGTGCAACCGGAAAGTTCGGAGACCTTGGCGGTCCTGGCGCGGTGCCCCCCTTCGGCGAGGTAGCTGCAGACGATGGCGCCGCGCTCCACCCGCTCGCCCAGTCCCATGATCCAGAGTTCTCGTTCGTCACATTCGATCATCGGTACTCCTTTATCGTTCCCGGCTCCGCGTGCTCCTGCCTGGTGACTGGGGCGGACGCGGCGGCCTCGGGGGCCGAATTTTTAATGGTTTGCGGGGCGCCTCCGCCCCAAGCCCTGCCTGCGGCCGGCGGCCGTGATGCCGCTCCTGAAGCGTCGTTCCCGTTTTCAGCGAGCGGACTACCCTGAGAATTTTTAATAAATAACATATTTTACGGCCAGAGCAAGAAAAAGTTACGTGCTGTTGAATTGGCCGGCGATATGTGATACCAATCGCAGATCGTCTTATGGGTATCGTGTAAAGGAGGGGAAGCTTATGAAGAGCAAGGTGTTTTTCGCGGACATGAGGGCGGGGGTCAAGGAGAACCTGTTCGGCAAGATCGGTCGCCTGATGCGGCAGGCGGGGCTCGCCCAGAGCGTGGCCGCCGGCGACCTGGTCGCCGTCAAGGTCCACTTCGGGGAGCGGGGCAACCACACCTTCATCCGCCCGATCTTCCTGCGCCGCGTGGTCGACGAGATCAAGGCGCTGGAGGGAAAACCGTTTCTGACCGACTCCTCCACCCTCTATCCGGGCGAAAGGAAGGAGGCGGTCTCCGCGCTGGCCTGCGCCGTCGAGAACGGCTTCGCCTACGCTGTGGTCAACGCCCCCCTCATCATGTGCGACGGCCTCAAAGGGCATAACGCCAAGGACGTGCAGGTCGACGGCGAGATCCTGAAGACCGTGAACATCGGCGCCGAGATCCTGGAAGCGGACGCGCTCCTCGCGGTCTCCCATTTCAAGTGCCACGAACTGACCGGGTTCGGCGGGACGCTGAAAAACCTCGGCATGGGGTGTTCCAGCCGCACCGGCAAGATGCAGCAGCACTCCACGGTGGCGCCCAAGGTGGCGGAGCGCTTCTGCAACGGCTGCGGCGTCTGCCTGAAATCCTGCGCCCACGCCGCCATTGCCATCCTCGAGGGGAAGGCCCAGATCGACCCGGCCGCCTGCGTGGGGTGCAGCCGCTGCATCACCGCGTGCCAGCGGAAGGCGATCAACATCCAGTGGAACGAGAGCGCGTCCCTGGTCATGCGCAAGATGGCGGAATACGCCAAGGGCGCCCTCTTCGGGAAACAGGGCAAGACCCTGTTCCTGAACTTCATCACCCAGGTCTCGCCCGCCTGCGACTGCTACGGGCACGCCGACGCCCCCATCGTGAACGACATCGGCATCTGCGCCTCGGCCGACCCGGTGGCGCTGGACCAGGCCTGCGCGGACCTGGTCAACAACGCCCGCGGCAACCAGGACACCGCGCTCGCCAGCGGCCATGAGCCCGGCGGCGACAAGTTCCGCGGCGTGCACCCCGAGATCGACTGGGAGGTGCAACTGGAGCACGCCGAGAAGATCGGCATCGGCACTAGGGACTATGAACTGGTAAAAATCTGAGAGGCGCCAGAGATCCCTCTCCCCCCGGGAGAGGGGATATGGACCACCTCCCTTATAAGAAGCTCCCGCCATCCAGAGAGATCAGCAGGGAGAAATCGTTCTCCCTGCGATCCTCGGTGAAGTTGTTAATTTCGTTGTACTCGCCTTTCACCCCCAGGCTGGTGTACCGGCTCCAGTTGAAGAAAGGGGCCAAGGGATACACGGCCTTCAACTTGGCCCCGAGTACCTCCTTGCCGGTTCCCGGCGCTCCCGTGCACTCACGCTTGTAGCCCCCCTTCAACTCGTAATCGAGCCTTTTCTCCAGCAGCTTTCCGGTCAGCCCCAAGTTCAGCGCGTACTGGTCGGTGCGCTGCGCAGCGGTAAAATCCATGATCCTCTTCAAGGAGAGATCGGGCGCCAGGGTGAACCCGCCGGCCGAGAACTTGGGGAGGAACCCGACGCTGGTGGTGGCCATCTCCCTTTGCTGACGCAACCGGTCGGTGCGCTGCGACATCCCGCCGCGCAGCCCCACGTCCCAACTCCCCGCCAGGAAGTTCACCTGCCCGGATACCGCATCCTCCGCCACCTCCTTGGGGAGCGAGCCGAGCGGCTCCCTTGCGCTGTCGATGAAGCTCTTCTTGTACTGCAGCGCGAGGGGGAGCGCCCTCACCCCGTGGAACCGGTAGTCGAACACCCCCTCGTAACGGTACAGCCTGGGAGAAAGCGGGTCGTTTTCCAGGTTGTCGTTGTAGCGGGACAGCTTCACATCGAAGACGTGGGCGGCTAGCACGGTCTCCACACCGAGAGTTCCCCCCTGGCGGTCGCGCGTGGGGCCGTCGTTCATGAGCCGGTACCTCGGCCCGGTGCGTTCGTAGAGCGCGGTGTAGCGGCTGGGTCCGAATCCACCGGAGAGTTTCAGACGGTAGGCGCTGTCGTGGAGGGGCGAAACCAGGTCGGCGGTGTTGGCGTCGTAGCTTGAATAATCGTATTCCGCCTCCGCGGCGAGCCTCCCCTTCAGCGGATCGAGCTGCGCCACGAAACCGACCACGTCCCCGCGCCTGGCGCCGGCGGTGGGCCAGCGCCCCTCCCGGTCCAGCGACTTGCGGCCGGAGAGGAAGATGGTCTTGAAACGGGCGCTCTGGTCCAGAAGCGACAGCTCCCCGGTCGCCCCGACCAGGGTATCGTCGCCCCCCTCCCCGCGCGCCCCCGAGGTGGCAAAGGTTTCCAGGGCGGCCCGGTTGCCGGAGTTCCCGGTCAGCAGGGAGAAGTGCCCGCCGCGGCCGCGCACCTCCCGCAGCGTGTTCGCGGTCTGCTGCAGTTGGAGGTCACCCATCTCCGCCAGGAGCTTGTAGCCGTTGCCGCCAAACTCGCCTCGCTGCAGCACGCAGAAGGGACCCGGCTCGCGCACGCCGTTCCAGGTCTGGGCGGGAAAGGCGGTCCTAAACTCGGTGCGGACCGGGGGAGCGCCGGGGAGCGGTGCCAGCAGGGGAAGTCCCGGCAGTTGCAGGGGGAAGATGTCCGGTTGGGAGGGGAGGGTCGCGACGGGCGCCGCGGGCTCGGGATAGGAGGCGCCGGCGAGGGACGGTGCGGCGAAAAGCGTCGCCAGCGCCAGCGGGACGAACAACGCCCCGGCAGAAAATCTGCCAGGGCGCTCGGTTTCGCTGTGGGTCCTCGGTTTCGGCTGCATCACGTGCACCAACTGCTGTGGTCTGGCACCCCTGGGGGCGCAGGGCAACCTCCGGGGATGGCTCCTACTTCAGGAAGCCGAATTTCTTCATACGGTAACGGAACGCGTCGATGCCGAGGTTCAGCTTCTTGGCCGCCTTGGACTGGTTCCAGTCGGTCATCTCCAGGGACTGCTTGATCAGCTCGCGCTCCACCTCCTCGATGTCGATCCCCTCGGGCGGGAGCTTGAAGGTCGTGAGCGGCACGGTCACCTGCGACGCCTTGGCCACGATCTCCAGCGGCAGGTTCTCCAGGAGCAGGTTCTCGTCGTTGCCCAGGATGATGGCGCGCTCGATGACGTTCTTCAGCTCGCGGATGTTGCCCGGCCAGTTGTACTCGACGAGGAGTTTCTCCGCCATGCTGGAGATCCCCTTGGTCGGCTTGCCGAACTCCTTGGAGAAGACGTCGATGAAGTGGTTGGCCAGCACCAGGATGTCCTCCTTGCGCTCGCGCAGGGCCGGGAGGAAGATCGGGATCACCTGGAGCCGGTAGTAGAGGTCGTTCCTGAAGGACTTGTCCTCGATCGCCTTCATCAGGTCCTTGTTGGTCGCCGAGATGATCCTCACGTCGACCGGGATCACCTTGGAGCCGCCGATGCGCCGGAAGGTGCGGTCTTCCAAAAAGCGCAGCAGCTTCGCCTGCATGCCGACCTCCATGTCCCCGATCTCGTCGAGGAACACGGTACCGCCGTCGGCCAGCTCGAAGAGACCTTTCTTGGAGGTCTTGGCGTCGGTGAAGGCCCCCTTCTCATGGCCGAAGAGCTCGCTCTCCAGGAGGGTGGAGGGGACGGCCGCGCAGTTGATGGCCACGAAGGGCTTGTCGGCGCGGGCGGACTCGTAGTGGATGTACTTCGCCACCAGCTCCTTGCCGGTCCCGGACTCACCCTGCACCAAGACGGTGGAAGCGTCGCTCTTGGCGACCTTGGCCATCATCTCCAGCACGTTCTTCATGTGCTTGGAGTTCCCGAGGATCTTGGGGGGGCCCTGTTTCTTGTGCTCGCTTCTTAGCTGGACCACCTCGCGGCGCAACTCGGAGGTCTCCAGGGCCTTCCTGACCACCAGCGCCATCTCGTCGAGATTGAAGGGCTTGTTGATGTAGTCGTAGGCCCCGTGGCGCATGGTGTTAACCGCGGTCTCCAGGCCTCCCTGGGCGGTCACCATGATCACCAGGATCTCTTCGTCGATCTCCTTGAGCCGCTGCAGAACCTCGAGGCCGTTGATACCCGGGAGATGGTAATCCAGCAGCACCAGCTCGGGCTGCTCGTCCCGGGCGATCCTGAGCGCGTCCTCGCCGGTCCCCGCGGTGCAGACCTCGTAGCCTTGCTTCTTGAGGTTCTGCTCAAGGGACCAGCGGATCAGGTGCTCATCGTCGACGACCATTATTTTCGCTCTGCGCATGGCGGCTCCTTAGGATGTGGTGCCGGGCTCGCGGCCCGGGGTGGTCGGGGTCTGCCGTACTGCTCGTTGCTGCGATTGATCAACCGATAACGCCGGATCTCAGGTGGGCCTGTTCCAGCTCCTCCTGGCTCGGGCAGTAGGCCGGAAGCTCCACGGAGAAGGTGGTGCCGACGCCGTCCTGGCTGACGCAGGAAAGGCGCCCGCCGTGCTGCTCGATGAGCCGGTGGCTGATGGCCAGGCCAAGCCCGGTCCCCTGGGCCTTGGTGGTGAAGAACGGGGTGAAGATCTTCTCCAGGATCTGCGGCGGGATGCCGGGGCCGGTGTCGTTGACCTGCACCCGCACCATGTCCATGCCGTCGACGTGGGCCAGCGAGCTGGAGACGGTGAGGGTTCCCCCCGACTGCATCGCCTGCACCGCGTTCAGGAACAGGTTCAGGAACACCTGCTGGATCTGCTTGGGATCGACGTACACCGGGGGCAGGTCCTCGGCGAGGTCCAGTTTCTTCTCGATGTTCTTGCCGCCGCGGTGCTGCGAGGCGAAGATCAGGATCTTCTTTAGGGCGCTGTTGATGTCGGTGCAGGTGGGCTCCGCCACGGTGGGCTTGCCGAAGAAGAGGAGGTCGTTGACCGTCTTGTCCAGCCGGGAGATCTGCTCGAGCACCTCGCCGATGATCAGGGAGCGCCCGTCCTCGGGGGAGAAGTCGTCCTTCAGGACGGTGATGGCGGCAGCGATCCCGGTGAGCGGGTTCTTGATCTCGTGGGCGATGCCGGCGGCCATCTCCCCCACCGAGGCGAGGCGGTCGGCGCGCTCCATCTGCTGGAAGTGGTAGGTCTCCAGCTCCTTCTTGGCCCGGTCCAGCCGGTCCACCATGGAGTCGAAGGAGACGATCAGGCGCCCGATCTCGTCCTTCCCTTCCGGGGTCATGCGCACCGAGAGGTCGCCCGCCTCGACGCGCGCCATGTTCTTGGCCAGCTGGTGCAGCGGCTTCTTGACGAACTTCAGCATGACCAGCGAGATGGCCAGCGACAGGAAGCCGATGATGGCAACGGTGGACATCACGAAGAGCTTGGTCAGCTCGACGATGCGCCGCCTGGTCTCAACCAGCGAGTAGTTGACGTTCAAAAGCCCGATGATACGGCTCTTGGCGCCGTGGCACAGGTTGCACTGGCGGTTGTTGTAGATCGGCTTCACCATGCCGAGCACCTCGCCGTGCCCGTCCAGGGTGAAAACCCCCTCGCGCTTGTTGTCCAGGAAAAGTTTGAAGTCGTGCTGATCCACGACGCGCCCGACCTCCGAGGACTGGGAGGACTTCAGGATCACGCCGTGGGGATGGAAGATGCGCACCCCCACCAGGTTCTCGCTCTGGCCCACCATCTCCAGGATCACCTTCACGTCCTCGGTGTTGCCGTGGCGCATGGAGTTGTACAGGGAGCGTTCGATGGTGTCGAGCAGAAGCTCGCTGGATTCACGGGCGGAGTTGACGAGCTGCATCTGTTCGCGCCGCAGCGTCAGGAAGGCGAAGGTCCCGATGCCGAACACGAGCAGGCAGATGGAAAGCACGATAACCCGCGATGTGAGACTCTTGAAAATCAGGGTGCCTCCGGTTTCGGGCGCTGCCCCCCCCTCCGGGGAGGCGGCCATTCGCGGCCTAGGGGGTGGTGGAGTTTCCTCTGTTGAACCTGGACCTTCTGGTCGATGTACCCTCGTCGGACCCCGAGGTGTCCTGCGGGGAGGTCGGAGTGGGACTGCCGCTGGTCTTCAGCCCCTGGATCGCCCCGCCGGTCGCGGTGACGGGCGGAATGCGGTCGTAGACGAATTCCCACTCGCTGTACTTTTTCTTCTTCTCGAAGTCGGCGGGGGGGAGATCGAAGGGGAAGTTCCCCTGTTTCACCGGTACCTGCTCGCTCTTCGATTTGACCCCGATGAGCTTGCCGTCCTTCCTGATCTCGTCCCACTCCTTGCCGGTGATGGGATCGACCAGGCAGTAGGGCCTCAGGTAACGCAGCTTGGCCGGCGTGTTCGGGTCCTGCAGCAGCGACTTGATCTCCGGGGGACCCGCCACCGCCGTCGGGGCGACAGCCGGCCCGTTGCTGGGGCTCTGGCTCGACACCAGCTTCCCGTCCACGACCTTGACCTTGTACCACTTGCGCAGGGCGTTCCGGATCTGGGTGCCGCGGGAGATCAGTTCCTCCTCCCGCTCACGTTTCATGGCGGTACTCCAGACCACGGCGGCGCGGCTGGCCATGATGCCGACGATCACGGCCATGACCAGCGCGCCTATGTAGGTGAAGCCTCCGTTGGACCGGAGCACCCTTGACATCATTTCTTCCTCGAAACGATCTCCCTGGCCTCTTCAATGAGGGTTTCGGCGTTGAGCCCGAAGTACTTGAGCAGTTCGTCGGATTTGCCGGAGGTGCCGAAGCGGTCGTAGACCCCCACCCTCTTCATCAGGGTCGGGCAGGTCTCGGCCAGGTACTCGGCGACCGCGCCGCCCAGGCCGCCGACCACCGAGTGCTCCTCGGCGGTGACGATGGCGCCGGTCTCTTCGGCCGCCTGGAGCACCAGCTCCTTGTCCAGGGGCTTGATGGTGCCGATGTGCAGCACGCGGGCGGAGATCCCCTCGGCCTTCAGCTTTTCGGCGGCGGTGACCGCCGCGGCAGTCATGAGCCCCGTGGTGATGAAGGTGAGGTCGGTGCCGGGGACCACGACCACGCCCTTGCCGATCTCGAACTTGTGCCCCGCCGGGAACACGCTGGGGACCTTGTTGCGCCCCAGGCGCACGTAGACCGGCCCCTTGTAAGCGGCGACGGCGCGGATGGCGCCCTTGGTCTCCTCGCCGTCGGCGGGGACAATGACGGTCATATTGGGGATGGCGCGCATGATGGCGACGTCCTCGACCGACTGGTGGCTCCCCCCGTCCTCACCGACGGTGACCCCGCCGTGGGTGGCGACGATCTTCACGTTGGCCTTCGGGTAGGCGACCGACTGGCGGATCTGCTCCCAGCCGCGGCCGGCGGCGAAGATGGCGAAGGTGGAGAGGAAGGGGACCTTCCCCACGGCGGCGAGTCCCGCCGCGGTGCCCACCATGTTGGCCTCGGCGATGCCCATGTTGAAGAAGCGGTTCGGGAATTTCTTGGCGAACACGCCGGTCTTGGTGGACCCGGAAAGGTCCGCGTCCAGCACCACTATCTTATCGTTCTCGCCCCCCAGCTCGGCCAGCGCCTCGCCGTAAGCGTCCCTCGTTGCGATCATAGTTAAGTCCCTTTCTGTAGGTGTCCGCCACCCCACGTTCCCTCCCCCGGAGGGGGAGGGTCAGGGAGGGGGAAAAAGATTTTTCGTTGCAGCCCAAGCCCCCCTCCGGGGGGAGGGGAATGCGGGGGAGCGTCTGCAACGTCCGGGTTTAGTCGCAGCACCCCAGGCACCTGAGCGCCTCGGGAAGCTCGTCGTCGTTGGGGGTGACGCCGTGGTAGGATGCCTTGTTCTCGAACAGGTGCACCCCTTTGCCCTTGACGGTCTTGGCGACGATGGCGGTCGGGGCCCCCTTGTGCGCCTCGGCCTCATCCAGGGCGGCCACGATCTGAGCCATGTCGTGCCCGTCGATCTCGATCACGTTCCAGCCGAAGGCCTTGAACTTGTCGGCGATGGAGGAGACGTTCATGACCTTGGCGACGTCGCCGTCGATCTGCAGGCCGTTGGAGTCGATCAGCGCGCAGAGGTTGTCGCTCTTGTAGTGGGCGGCGGCCATGGCGGCCTCCCAGATCTGCCCTTCCTGCAGCTCGCCGTCGCCGAGCACCGCGTAGACCCGGTTCTCCTTGCCGTCCAGCTTGAGGCCAAGCGCCATGCCGTTGGCCATGGAGAGACCCTGCCCGAGGCTCCCGGTGCAGACGTCGACGCCGGGGGTTCCCTTGCTGTCCGGGTGCCCCTGCAGATGGCTTCCCAGGCGGCGCAGCATCATGAGGTCCTCCGCCGGGAAGTAGCCGCACTCGGCCAGGGTCACGTAGAGCGCCGGCGCCGCGTGCCCCTTGCTGAGCACGAAGCGGTCACGGCCTTCCCAGGCGGGATCCACCGGGTTGTGGCGCATCTTGTGGAAGTACAGCGCGCACACCATGTCGATGGCGGAGAGCGAGCCGCCGGTATGACCGGACTGCGACTTGTGCAGCGTCTTCACGATGGCGACGCGCAGGCGCCTCGCCTTTTCTTCCAGATCTGCAATCTTTTCTTTCACGAAGGTTCCTTTCAGGCTGGCTTTATTTGTCCTCGCCCGTGATCAGGTAATCGAGGATCACCTCATCCAGGCTACGATGGGCTGGAGATGCCGGGGGCGCGGCGGGGGCCGGCTGCGCCGGCGCTTCCTGGCGCGGGGGGCGCGGCGGGTCGGGCTGCGCGGGAGCGGCCTGCGGCGCGGGGGATACCGGGGGTGGTTCGACAGCGGGACGGAGCTCTTCGGCCGCGACCGCCGGCGCGCCGCCGGGGAAGATGCGGGCGTCGAACTCGCCGTTTTTCAGGCGGCGCATCATGTCCTTGTGCTGCTCTTTCATGATCGATTCGACCACCAGTTCCAGCTGCGCCACCTTGATGATGTCGGCATAGCTGGTTTTGGCGGACGCGAGGATGACCCCACCGCGGTAAAGCAAGGTGATGATGTGGGGATTGGCGACTCCGCTGTCCTCGGTCTGGACGTGGAACAACTCCCCTTTGTATCTGATGTTGTGGTTGAAACCCAGGACCATGCCTTACCTCTACGCCAAATGGCGGACCCGTCGCAAATTAGCACAGCGGGAGCGGCGTTGCAAGCGATATTCGGGGCGCGCCGCGCTCCCGCCACCGCAAAAAAGCGTTTATTTTGCCAGCAGTTCCTTGATGCGGGCCACCGCCTCCATGGCGTCCTTGGCGTAGAGGTCCGCGCCGATCTCGTCGGCGTACTGCTGGGTGACCACGGCGCCCCCCACCATGGTGAAGCTCTTCACCCCTTCCGACTTCAAGAGGGTCACCACCTTGTCCATCTGGGCCATGGTGGTGGTCATGAGCGCCGAGAGCCCCACCGCGTCCACCTCGTGGCTGCGCGCGGCGTCCAGGATCTTCGCCGCCGGGACGTTCTTGCCCAGGTCGATCACCTCGAATCCGTTGTTTTCCAGGAGCGTCACCAGGATGTTCTTGCCGATATCGTGGATGTCCCCCTCGACGGTCGCCATGAGGATCTTGCCGATGCTCTTCAGCCCGCCGCCGGCAAGCTCCTGCTTCAACCGGGCGAAGGCGGCCTTCATGGTGTCGGCGGAGACCATCACCTGCGGCAGGAAGAAGGAGCCGTTGCCGAAGCGCCTGCCCACCTCGTCCAGGCCGACCAGGAGGGCCTCGGAGCTGATCTGCATCGGCGAGAGCCCCTCGGCGAGGGCCTCCTCCACCAGCGGGACCACGGTCTCCAGCTCGCCGTTGATGACCGCCTTGGCGAGCCGCCCCCGGATCCCTTCCGGTTCGGCCGCCTCGGCTACGGGCGCCGCACCGCCGGCGGCAGCCGCGGGCTGCACCGTGGCGCCGACGGCCTGGCCGCGGTAGGCGTCGATGTAGCCGGCCGCGTTGACGTCCTTGCCCAGAAGCACCATGGCGCTTCTCCAGGCGGACATCATCGGCGCCTCCTTCACGTTGACGATGGCGGAGGTGAGCCCCGCGGCGATAGCCATCGAGAAGAAGGTGGACGAGATCAGGGGCCGGCAGGGGAGACCGAAGGAGATGTTGGAGACGCCGAGGGTGCTGTTGAGGCCGAGCTCGCTCACCCGGCGCACCGCCTCGAGGGCGACCAGCGCGCCCCTGGGCTCGGCGCTCACCGTGAGGGTGAGGCAATCGACGACGAGGTCGCTCCTCTTGATCCCGAAGGCCTTGGCGCGCTCCGCGATCTTCTCCGCCACGGCCACCCTTCCCTCGGCTTCGGTCGGGATGCCGACGTCATCGAGGGTGAGGCAGACCAGGGCCGCGCCGTACTTTCTGGCCAGCGGCAGCACGGCGGCGAGGCTCTTCTCCTCGCCGTTCACCGAGTTGATCAGCACCTTGCCGTCGGCGGATTTAAGCCCCGCCTCCAGCGCCTGCGGCGAGGAGGAATCGAGCACCAGCGGGGTCTGGACGGCGCCGGTGATGCAGAAGACGGCGCGCTCCATGGCGGCGGGCTCGTCGATGCCGGGCGTCCCCACGTTGACGTCGAGGAGCGTTGCCCCGAGCTCGGTCTGCTCCAGCGCCTCGCGGCGGATGTAGCTCACCTTCCCTTCGCGCAGCTCCTGCGAATAAAGCTTCTTGCCGGTCGGGTTGATGCGCTCGCCGATGAGCGCCACCGGGTGTTTTTTACCGATGGCCGCGAAGGAGCCGCGGCTGGAGATCCAGGTGGTGCCGTCGTCTTGCTTGGGGATGAAGGGGGTCTGTCTGCCGGAGAGCGCCTCCTTGATGGCGGAGATGTGCGCCGGGGTGGTGCCGCAGCAACCGCCGATGACCCGCACGCCCAGGCCGAGCATCCGGTCGTGGTAGGCGGTCATCTCGTCGGGGGTGCCGGGGAATACGGTGACGCCGTCCTTGAGGATCGGGAGCCCCGCGTTGGCCTGGGAGATGAGCGGCAGGGCGGTCACCTTCCTCATGGCGCAGAGGATGTCGTAGATGCCGTCCACGCCCAGGCCGCAGTTGGAGCCGATGATGGAGGCGCCCGCCGCTTCCAGGGTGATGGCCGCGGCCTCCGGCGGCGAGCCGAGCACGCTTCTCCCCTTCTCCTCGAAGGTGAGCATGGTGATGACCGGGATGTCGGCGGAGAGTTCGCGGATGGCGATGAGCGCTGCCCGGATCTCCTTGATGTCCAGGAAGGTCTCCAGGGAGATGGCGTCGCAGCCGGCGTCGATCAGGGCTTTCGCCTGCTCGGTGAAGAGCGCGTGCGCCTCGTCGAAGCTCATGTCGCCCACCGGCTCCACGAAGCGGCCGGTCGGTCCGATCGAGCCAGCCACGTAGGCGCTCTCGCCGGCGACCTCGCGGGCGATGCGCACCGCCTCCGCGTTGATCCGCTCCACCTGGTCGCCCAGGCCGTAGTGGTCGAGCTTCGCCTTGGTGCCGCCGAAGGTGTTGGTGACGATGATGTCGGCGCCGGCCTCGAGGTAGGCGCGGTGCACCCCGGCCACCACCTCCGGCGCCGTCAGGTTCATTTCCTCGGGCGACTGTCCCGCTTTCAGCCCGCGTTCCTGCAGCATGGTCCCCATGGCGCCGTCCAAAACCAGCACCCGCTCCTTAACCGCCTGCATAAACGGCATCTTCATCGGTCACCCCTGAATTTAGAGTCAAAAAATGTGTTAACCATAGAGGACACCCGGGGGAGAGGGGATTGGCGAGAGCCCTTCCTGGATACTCTGTGCCCTCTGTGGACCTCGGTGTCCTCTGTGTTCCGCTTTTCGGTTTACTGTTTTTCCGGCGCCGCGGGCGCCTCCTTCTTCTCCATGGTGAAGTCGGGCGCGATGGGAGCGGAAAGGTCGAGATGCCCCTTCAGTTCCTTGACCGGCACGCCGTCGACCAGGAACCGCACCGCCTTCACCTGCGGGAAGTTGGCGACCACCGTATCGACCACGGAGTAGACGGCACTCATCTCGGCGGAACTCCCCTCGGGCAGACTCTCCACCAGCTCCTTGGAGAAATCGACCTGCGCCACGTCCCCCTTCAACTGCGCCCCGAGCACCTTCGCGTTGTGCGGCAGCGTCGGCGCCAGGTCCCCCAAAGGCCCCACCACCAACTCGTCCACCACGCTGGCGATCATGTCGTCGGTGGTGTCCTCGACCGCGATCTCGCGCCCTTCCCGCGTCAGCGACGACCCGTCCTGGTTGGAGAAGAACAACGTCACCACGCGGGTGTCGACCTGCTCGGTCGGCGCGGCGGGGGGCGCCACCTGCGTCGCGGTCCGGTATTTCCTGAAAACCATCAGGCCGACCACCACCGCGAACACCAGGAAGGCGATCAGCAGGACGCCCTTGGCCCTGTTACTGCGTCTCTTCACCTTCCCCTCCTTCCTGATCCTGCTCCAGGCTCACCTGGTAGACGTCCCCGAGCTCGCCGCCGAGGAAACGGTTGCCGACCCTGATGAAACCGGCCGGGATGTCGGTGACGAAGTAGTGGTGATTGCCCCGCTCGTTCTCCGGCCGCAAGAGCCCCTGTTCGGTGAGGATCTGCGCCACGGTGCGGGCGGTCTCGGCCGCGGAGTCCACCAGGGTCACCTCCGGCCCCATCACCTGGGCGATCACGTCCTTCAGGATCGGGTAGTGGGTGCAGCCGAGCACCAGGGTGTCCACCCCCTGCGCCTTCAGGTCCTCGAGGTAGATGCGCGCGGTCATCCTGGTCACCTCGTTGTCCACCCACCCCTCCTCGGCCAGCGGGACGAACAGGGGGCAGGCGCGGTTCACCACCTCGATGTCCGGGTTGATCCTCTTGATCGCCTTGGTGTAGGCGGAGGAGGCGACGGTGGCGGCGGTGCCGATCACCCCGACCTTGCCGCTTCTCGTGGCGGCGGCCGCGGCGCGGGCGCCCGGCTCGATCACCCCCACGATGGGGATCTCGAACTCCTGCTGCAGCGCGGAGAGCGCCACCGCGGAGGCGGTGTTGCAGGCGACGACCAAGAGCTTGATGTCCCGGTTCAGGAGGTAGCGCGCGATCTGGCGCGAGTAGCGGATGACGGTTTCAGGCGACTTGGTGCCGTAAGGAACCCGGGCAGTGTCCCCGAGGTAGATGGTGTCCTCCTGGGGGAGCGTGCGCACAACTTCTTTAAGGACGGTCAAGCCGCCCACACCGGAATCGAATATCCCGATTGCTTTCCAGGCCAAAATCTTTTCTCCAATCAGCTTTTCCAGCTTTGCGATGATCCTACGTCCCTCTCCCTCGGGGAGAGGGTGCCCGAAGGGCGGGTGAGGGAGGGGATGGCGACCCAAGGGGGCGTGCCCACCGAAGCGCAAAGCGCGAAGGTGGGCGAAGTACTGCATGTTATTAAATTATTAAAGGGATTGTCAAGGTTTACGACACGAAGAGCATCACCAGGGGAGGCGCCAGGAAGACGGCGGGAAGCAGGTTCCCCACCGGGACCCTCTTGACTCCGAGCATGTCGAGCCCGATGGCGAGGATCAAGAGCCCCCCCACCGCGTTCATTTCCTGCACCACCACCGGGGTCAGGATCTGCTGGGCCAAGGTGGCGGAGAGGGTGATGGCGCCCTGGTAGGCAAAGAGGGGCAGCGCCGAGAAGAGCACGCCGGCCCCGAGGGTGGAGGCGAGCGCCACCGAGGCGATGCCGTCCAGCGCCGCCTTGGCGTAGAGGATGTCCGGGCGGGAGCCGAGCCCGTCCTGGAGCGCCCCCATGATGGCCATGGCCCCCACGCAGTAGAGCAGGCTCGCGGTCACGAACCCCTCGCTTATCCGGCCACTCCCCTTGAAGCGGTCGCCGATCCAGTTGCCGAGCGCCTCCAGGCGCGCCTCGATGCCGAGGAGTTCGCCGATGATCCCGCCGCCGATGAGGGAGCCGATGATTATCATCGGCTGCTGACTCTTGAAAGCGAGCTGGATGCCGATAAGTAGTACGGCAAGGCCGAGCCCGGCCATGACGGTGCCCCGCACCTTGCTGGAGATGAGGTGCCCCGCCTTCAAACCGAGGGCGCTGCCGATGACGATTGCCGCCGCGTTTACCGCCGTTCCTTGCATGATCATCGGGCAAAGATAGGAATTTCTCCCCGCTAAGGCAAGCAAAACCTTATCCGGATGGTAGACTTTCTGGTTTGGGGAAAGTATACAAAAATATAACATGATTCCAGGATTGACATTCGAAGGGGAATCTGTTTTTATATGCCTCCCTTTGAATACACTATTAAACCCTCAAAACTTAAAAGGAAATTGGTTTTACCAATATAGCCAGACGTGTTTTAAAACGGCAATAAAATTTCCATCATTTGTTTTAGTCTCGGTAAAAAAATACCCCCACTAAAGGAGCGGAAATGGAAGCACGGAAATTCAGGAAGGTGATGGCAGCTAACCGCGGGGAGATCGCGATCAGGATCTTCCGCGCCTGCACCGAACTCGGCATCAGCACGGTTGCCATCTATTCGGAAGAGGACAAGCTCTCGCTGCACCGCTACAAGGCTGATGAAGCGTACCAGGTCGGCAAGGGGAAAGCCCCCATCGACGCCTACCTCGGCATCGACGAGATCATCGCCCTGGCCAAAAAGCGCGAGGTCGACGCCATCCATCCCGGTTACGGCTTCCTGGCCGAGAACGCCGAGTTCGCCGAGAAGTGTGAGCAAAACGGCATCGCCTTCATCGGACCGACCGCCGAGATGCAGCGCGCCCTTGGGGACAAGGTGGCCGCGAGGAAGGTGGCCAAGGCCGCCGGGGTCGCCACCGTGCCCGGCACCGAGGAACCCATCGTCCACGAGGAAGAAGCCCTTATCTTCGCCAAGAACCACGGCTACCCGATCATCATCAAGGCGGCGGCCGGCGGCGGCGGGCGCGGCATGCGCGTCGCCACCAACCAGAAGGAACTCCTGGAGGGGCTGCAGTCCGCCTCTTCCGAGGCGAAGGCCTCCTTCGGCGACCCCTCCGTGTTCCTGGAGCGCTACCTGAAAAACCCCAAGCACATCGAGGTGCAGGTGTTAGGCGACGGCTACGGCAGCCTGGTGCACTTCTACGAGCGCGACTGCTCCATCCAGCGCCGCCACCAGAAGGTGGTCGAGTTCGCCCCCTCGCTGGCGCTTCCCGGCGACACCCGCCTCGCCCTGTGCACCGACGCCCTGAAGATCGCCAAGCAGGTGGGATACCGTAACGCCGGCACCGTCGAGTTTCTCCTGGACGAGGAGGGGCGCTACTACTTCATCGAGATGAACCCCCGCATCCAGGTCGAGCACACGGTCACCGAGATGATCACCGGCCGGAACCTCGTGCAGGCGCAGATCCTGATCGCCGAGGGTAAACGCCTCTCCGACCCGGAGATCAACATCCCCAACCAGGGCTCCATCGAGATGCGCGGCTTCGCCATCCAGTGCCGCATCACCACCGAGGACCCGACCAACAACTTCGCGCCCGACTTCGGGACGCTGACCACCTACCGCAGTTCCGCCGGTTGCGGCGTCCGTCTCGACGCGGGCAACGCCTTCACCGGCGCCCAGATCACGCCGCACTACGACTCGCTGCTGGTCAAGGTCAGCTCCTGGGGGCTCACCTTCGCGGAAGCCGCCCACATCATGGACCGAAGCCTCCAGGAATTCCGCGTGCGCGGCGTGAAGACCAACATCGGCTTTTTGGAGAACGTGATCACCCACCCGGTCTTCCTGGCCGGCGAGTGCAACACCTCCTTCATCGACCAGCACCCCGAACTCTTGGTGATCCCGGAGAAGAAAGACCGCGCCAACAAGGTGCTCAACTTCCTGGGCGACGTCATCGTGAACGGCTCGCCCGGCGTCGCGAAGCCGCTGCGCTCCGCGGAGCTCATCGAGGCGGCCGTGCCGCAGATCGACCTCTTCGCGGAAAAGCCCAAGGGCACCAAGGACATCCTGCGCGAGAAGGGGGCCGAGGGGCTCGCCAAGTGGGTGCTGGAGCAGAAGAAGCTCCTCCTCACCGACACCACCATGCGCGACGCGCACCAGTCGCTTTTGGCCACCCGCGTCAGGACCTATGACCTGCTGAAAATCGCGGACGCCACCTCGCACCTCGCCAGCGACCTGTTCTCCCTGGAGTGCTGGGGGGGCGCCACCTTCGACGTTTCCATGCGCTTTTTGAAGGAGGATCCCTGGCAGCGGCTGCACGCCCTCACCGAGGCGATCCCCAACGTCCTGTTCCAGATGCTCTTGCGCGGTTCCAACGCCGTCGGCTACACCAACTACCCGGACAACGTGGTGCAGCGCTTCGTGGCCCAGGCGGCGGAATCCGGCGTGGACGTCTTCCGCGTCTTCGATTCGCTCAACTGGACCCGCGGCATGCAGGTGGCCATGGAAGCGGTGCAGAAGTCCGGCAAGATCTGCGAGGCCGCCATCTGCTACACCGGCGACATCTCCGATCCCACCCGCACCAAGTACCCGCTCTCCTACTACGTCTCCATGGCCAAGGAACTGGAGAAGATGGGTGCGCACATCCTGGCCATCAAGGACATGGCGGGCCTCTTGAAACCCTACGCCGGCTACCAGCTGGTCAAGGCGCTCAAGGAGGAGATCGGCATCCCGGTGCACCTGCACACCCACGACACCTCCGGCAACGGCGGCGCCCTCCTGCTCATGGCGGCGCAGGCCGGGGTCGACATCGTCGACGCCGCCCTCTCCTCCATCTCCGGCCTCACCTCCCAGCCCAACCTGAACGCGCTGGTGGCGACCCTGAAGGGGACCGAGTTCGACCCGCAGGTGAACGAGCGCGGCCTGCAGCAGCTCGCCAACTACTGGGAGACGGTGCGCGACTACTACGCCCCCTTCGAGTCGGGCCTTAAAAGCGGCACCGCCGAGGTGTACCACCACGAGATCCCCGGGGGGCAGTACTCCAACTACAAGCCGCAGGTGGCGGGCCTCGGCCTCATCGAGCGCTGGGAAGAGTGCAAGGAGATGTACCACAAGGTGAACCTCCTCTTCGGCGACGTGGTCAAGGTCACCCCCTCCTCCAAGGTGGTGGGCGACATGGCGATGTTCCTGGTGAAGAACAACCTCGAGCCCGAGGACGTCTTCGCCCCCGGCGCCGACCTCGCCTTCCCCGAATCGGTGGTCGGCTTCTTCAAGGGGATGATCGGCCAGCCTTACCAGGGCTTCCCCAAGGAGCTGCAGAAGATCATCCTCAAGGGGCAGGAGCCCATCACCTGCCGTCCGGGCGAGCTTTTGGAGCCGGCCGACTTCGAGAAGGAGCGCGCCGCCGCCGAGGCCAAGGTCGGGCACCCGGTGAACGACGAGGAGCTCATGTCCTACATGATGTACCCGAGCGTCTACGTGGAATACGCCAAGCACCGCCAGGAGTTCTCCGACGTCTCGGTGATCCCGACCCCGATCTTCTTCTACGGCCTTGAGCCGGGTCAGGAGACCTCCATCGAGCTCCAGCCAGGCAAGACGCTGATCGTGAAGCTCAACGCCATCGGCAAGACCCAGCCCGACGGCACCAAGAAGATCTACTTCGAGCTCAACGGCAACGCGAGGAGCGTCACCGTGCGCGACCAGTCGGTGCAAAGCGACGAAGCCGGCCACGAGAAGGCCGACAAGTCGAACCCCAAGCACGTTGGCGCGCCCATGCCGGGCAAGGTGATCAAGATGAACGTGAAGGTCGGCGACGCCGTGAAAGCGGGGGACATCCTGGCCGTCACCGAGGCCATGAAGATGGAGACCAACATCAAGGCGAAGGAGGACGGCATCGTCGCCGAGGTGAAGTGCAAGGAAGGGGGCAAGGTCGAAAAAGAGGAGCTCCTTTTCGTAATGGCATAGACGAGAGTGTTACTGTCAAAGGGGGGCTCCGGCCCCCCTTTTTTTTGTATCCCGACGCCGGCGCCAATCCGTTGGCGACTCCTGTAATCACGCCGGTTCCAGCTGCTTAAAATTAGTGCAATTTGCTGGAGATGTCTCCATTACGCCATTTTCATGCCGCCGAACGCCATTTCTCCACATGGTTATCCACAGGTGACGTGGATAGAAGAACTACTGCCAGCGGCAATCTACACTGTAAACGCCTCTAAAGCCTTGATAGTTGTCCACTTTGCCCGCCGTACCGTCCAAATCGACAATATCTTGACGTTGGCAGCGCCACCCGCCACCAGACACGCCCTTCCCGAACGAGGCGCGCACCCCCGAAAACCTCGAATTAACAGCCATATACACAACGACATACTCATAAAAATTAATTTGTATTATAAGTGACACTGGCTTTTATGGGAAAATCAGCCACAGTATTGGCAGATTCAAATAATAAAAAGCTGATTACACAAGTTGTTATTTGTCCAGGAAGGTTTATAAGATTTTCAGTGATTCACACAGGCTGCCTGTGTTTAGCAGCGGTACCCACCCGAGACAGTGGTCACGACCAGGGGACCGGCAGTCAGCAGCCACCCGGAGCGTCTGTGCTTTTCACCAGCATGAAAACCAAGATGACCCTGGCCGTGTTCCTCCTGGTCGGGTTCCTGATGACGGTCTCCGCCGTCGCCTCGTTCCTGTTTTTCGAAAGAACCTTCAAGAGGAGCATCTCGCAGCAGCAAGCGGTCCTGCTGGACTCCCTGGCCTCCCAGATCGACGACCGCATCTCCGACTTCACCAGGGAACTGCACAACCTCTCCAGCCGCCTACCCCCTCAAGCGGTGGCTCACCCGGAACAGGCCCAGCGGCTGCTGGACACCGAGCAGAGACAGCGCGCCTTTTTCGACAACTCGCTGTTCCTGTTCTCCCCCACCGGGAAGCTCGTCGCGGCCACCCCCAAGGGCCTCAACTTCATCGGGATGGATTTCTCCTTCCGCGAGTACTACAAGGAGACGGTAAGGCGCGGCACCACCTACGTGTCGCCGCCGTTCGCCTCCCTGCAGAAGCAAAGCCGTCCCATCATCATGTTCACCGTCCCCATATTCGACCAAAACCGCGAGCTTGCCGGCATCCTCGGCGGCAGCATCGACCTGCGCGAACAGCACTTCCTGCGTTCACTGGCCTCGCTGAAGCTGGGGGAGAGGGGTTTTTTGTCGCTCTACGACAACCGGCGCAACGTCCTCATGCACCCGGACAAGCGCAGGGTGCTGCGCCAGGACCCGCCGGGCACCAACGAGATGCTGGAGCGCGCCCTGAACGGTTTCCAGGGCACGGCGGAGAGCATGACGCGCACCGGGATACCCGTGCTGCGCTCGGTCAAGCGGCTGCAGTCGACCGGCTGGGTGCTCGCGGTCAGCTATCCGCTGGACGAGGCCTACGCCCCCGTGCACGCCGCCAGGAACTACTTCACGGCCGGCTCTTTGGCGGCGGCGCTCATCTCGCTGTGCCTGGTCTGGCCCTTCATGCAGTATCTGACCAGGCCGCTGGTCTCCTTCACCAGGCACCTCGAAGAACTCCCCACCAAGGAGAATCTCGCCCAGAAACTTGCGCCGGTGACCTCCGACGACGAAATCGGCCAGATGGCCCGCACCTTCAACCGGATGCTCGTGGAACTGGAACGTTCCGCGGACTTCTACCTGACCCTCTTCGAGAATTTTCCGGCCATGATCTGGCGGGTGGGCACCGACGGCCAGGCCAACTACTTCAACAGGACCTGGCTCGATTTCACGGGCCGCCCGCTGGAGGAGGAGCTGGGCGACGGCTGGACCAGCGGCATACATTGCGAGGACCAGGAATACTGCCTGAGAACCTACCGTGAAGCCTTCGTCCAGCGCGTGCCCTTCCAGATGCAGTACCGGCTGCGCCACGTGGACGGCAGCTACCGCTGGATCATCGACATGGGCAGGCCCTTCAACGGTCTGGACGACAAGTTCGCCGGGTACATAGGAACCTGCTACGACGTAACCGACCGCCTCCAGGCGGAGGAGGAGAGAAGGGCTCTGGAACACCAGCTGACCCAGTCCCAGAAGATGGAGGCGATCGGCACCCTGACCGGCGGCATCGCCCACGACTTCAATAACATCCTCACCGCCATCATCGGCTACAGCACCATGATGCAGGTGCAGCTCGAGGAGGATCACCCCCTGCAGGGGAAGGTGAGCGAGATCCTGCGGGCCTCGGAGCGCGCCGCTAACCTGACACGCAGCCTCCTGGCCTACAGCAGGAAACAGGTGACCAACCCGGCCCCGGTCGGCCTCAACGCCATCCTGCTGAACCTGGAGGTCATGCTGCGCCGACTGATCCCGGAACACATCGAGTTCAGGATGCAGCTTGCCGACGAAGAGCTTTCGGTACTGGCGGATTCCGGGCAGATCGAGCAGGTGATCATGAACCTTGCGGTGAACGCCCGGGACGCCATGGCCAACGGCGGCGTGTTGAGCATCGCCACGGACCGGATCATCCTGGACCAGGATTTCGTCGCGGCGCACGGCTACGGCGTCCCGGGGAGCTACGCCCTGATCACCGTCGCCGACACCGGCATCGGCATGGACCAAAAGACCAGGGACCGGATCTTCGAACCCTTCTTCACCACCAAGGAGCCGGGCAAAGGGACCGGCCTGGGGCTCGCCATGGTGTACGGCATCGTGAAGCAGCATTCGGGATTCATCAACTGTTACAGCGAGCTGGGGCACGGCACCGTGTTCAGGATCTACATCCCCCGGATCGACCAGCCCACGCGCAGCGAGAGCGTGACCGTGGACGAGTCGGTGCACGGCGGGGAGGAGACCCTGCTCCTGGTCGAAGACGACGCGGTGATACGGGGCATGGTGCGTGAGCTGCTGCAGGATTTCGGCTACCGGGTGATCACGGCGGTGGACGGGGTCGATGCGGTGGAGAAATTCCAGGGGGCGGGGGGGAACGTGGCGATGATCATCATGGACGTGATCATGCCGCGCATGAACGGGCGTGACGCCTACCAGGCCATCTCGGCCTTGTCCCCCGGTGTCAAGGTGATCTTCATGAGCGGCTATACCGCCGACATCATCACCGACACCCTGACCATGGGGGACCCGCGTCATTTCATCTCGAAGCCGATCAAGATCAACGAGTTGCTGGCCCGGGTGCGGGAGCTGCTGGACGAGAAGGAGTGAGGAGGGGGGGACTGGCACCGCCAGGTGCCTGTCCCCTTTATGCTGCCCCCTTGCCGGCTGAGCTGAAAGGAGCGTTCCGCTAAAGGGACAGGCACCTCACGGAGCCTGTCCCTTCTCCTCTAGATCTTTTTGACCGCGTCCAAAAGCTCGGTCAGGTTGAGCCCCTGCTGCACCGGCTCGGCGAAGGGGCCATCACCGGCGCGGTACAGGTCGAACCGGGGCGCGCGCCCGGCCTGGTCGGCAACCAGCCGCGACGCCACGATCCCCGCCTGCGCGAGCTGCGGCTGGGCACAGCAGTTGGGGCATCCGGAGATGGCCCAGGTAAGCTGCAGCGCCTCTCCCCCGAGCTCAGCCACGACGGCCGCCGCGACGTCGCGGGTCGCGGCCAGCCCCATGATGCACTCGTGGTTGCCGGGGCAGACCCGGAACACGACGCGCTCTGCCGCGCTCTCATCGGCAAAACCCGCCTGCGCGAGCGCCTTGCGCGCCTCTTCCCGCACGCTTCCCTGAACCAGGTGCAGCACCACGGTCTGGTCCCCCGTCACCATCAGCATCCCGCCGCAGAACCTCGCTGCGATATCCGCCAGCGCAGCCAGCCCGTCAGCCGCCAACTCTCCCGCAAAGACGTGCGCCTCCAGCCGGTCCTCGGCCGCGGCGGGCACCGGCACCAGGCTCCCGGTCAGGGTCGGCGCCGGCAGCGGCAACTCTTCCAGCTCCTCCCCCAGCACCCTGCGCCTGAATTCCTCCTGCCCTATCTGCCCCACCAGGAACTTGAGCCGCTTGGGCGGCGGCGTGTTGGCCTCGTACTCCACCAGCACCCGCTCGATCAGGGGAAGGATGGCTTCCTCGGCGACTCCCTGTGCCAGCAGGAACCCCGGCACCGGCTCGCGCCCCAATCCCCCGGCGGCGTAGACGTCGTAGCGCCTCCCCTCGTCGGAAGGGGCGGGGACGAAGGCCAGGTCCTGGATCAGATGCCTCTTGCTGGAGGTGTCGGCCTCGACACCGATCTTGAACTTCTTGGGGAGCTTCTCGAAGCGCGGGTTGCCGGTGAAATGCCGGTGGATCTTACGCACCAGCGCCTCGAGCGCCGGCGCTCCCGCGGCGCCGAGGCTGCCGCAGATGACACCGCGCACCGCTCCGCCGCAGGCCCCGCGATTGTACAGCCCCACCTGGGCCAGTTGGGCGGCCACTACGGGGAGGTCCGGCTCGGTGAGCCAGTGCAGCTCGATGCTCCCCCTGGTGGTCAGGTGCACCACCCCGCGCGCGTACCGCCCGGCGAGTTGCGCCACCTTGAGCGCCTGGTCGGCCGAGATGATGCCGGCGGGGAGCTTGACGCGCTGCATGAAAAATTCCTTCTGGCGCTGGGGGTAGATCCCCTCAAGGCGCAGGTTCTTGTCGGTCATGAATAAAACAGCCTCCTGGGCGACTCTTTGACGTTTTGTGAGTTACACCACCCGGTCCCGGCCGCCGCTCTTGGCCTGGTACAGGTTCAGGTCGGCGCGCTTCAACACCTGCAGCAGGTCGTCATCATCCTGCTGCACGTTGGCGACGCCCGCACTGGCCGTGATCCGCATCGGCTCGCCCTCGACATGGAAAGGCTCTTCGCGGATCAGCGACCAGATCTTGTGGGCCACCCCGAGCGTCTGTTCCCGGTCCGACCCCGGCAGCACCACCAGGAACTCCTCGCCGCCGAAGCGGCCAACGGAGTCGTAGCTGCGCAGCGAGGAGGTGAGCCTGTCGGCGAAGAGCTGCAGCAGGTTGTCCCCCGCCAGGTGCCCGTACCGGTCGTTCACCTGCTTGAACCGGTCGATGTCGATCATGATGAAGCCGACTTCCGCGTCGGCGAGTCCCTTCTCCCTGCGGCGCAGGGCGCGCGCGAACTCCCTGCGCCCGATCAGCTCGATCTGCCCCTTGTTGAAGGTCCCGGTCAGCCCGTCGATCAGGGTCTGCTTCCTGAGGATCTCCTGGGTCTCCTTCAGCTCGTTGGTGCCGCTTCTGATCAGCACGAAGGAGATCCCGAAGACCACCACCAGGATGCCGCACAGCGACCCCAGTGAAAGGAGCGCCGCGTTCATGGTCTGCCGGCGGTACTTGGTGACGTCGATGTAGACCTCGAAACTCCCGATCACCTTGCCGCGGGCCCGGATCGGGATGTAGGTTTCCACCACGTCCACGTTGAACTTCAACTCGTCGGCCAGGTCCTTCACCTCTTCCTTGCGCTCGAGTTTCGAGTCGAAGGCACCGGCCAGGGCCCGGGAAAGCCTCTGGTTGCCGCGGTTGACCTCGCCGATCAGCTTGGTCTCGGTGCTGTAGACGATGCGGTAATCCGAGGAATAAATCTTGATCTTGACGATGTCGAAGGGGGCGAGGAACCTCCTGAGATCCCGGTCCAGGATCGCGAAGTTCTCAGGCAACACTTCCACCGCCACGGTCCCGTCTTTCCGGATCACGGTGAAGCGTCCCCGCTCGTCCTCGGAAAGGGCGGTGCTCACCTTGATCGCGTCCTCTTCGGCGCTGTCCACCACGTTCTTTTGCAGCACGTGGTAGAAGGCGTAGCCGGCAAGCGAGGTGATGACGACGATCGAGACGAGGGCGACGGAAACGAAAAGGCGCAGGAGGGAATCAGGATCCCTCTTCGCGTCGAGATGCGGGAATATGGTGCGGAATCGCTTCACGGTCCATCCTTGCCCCGGCAGCGCCGGGAGCCATGCTGTCAGGCCCAGCGCCAGAGCGAGAGGATCAGCACGATCAGAAATACGATGGTCAGGTTCATGTAGGCCATGAAAAAGAAGACCCGCTCATGCAGCGGGGCCTTACGCTGGGTCACGTCGGCCAGGGAACCCACCTCAGGCATCAGCAGCACCTTTTCGGAACCGTGGGGCGCGAGCTTGAGCGCCTCGCTCAGATCCTCCCCCGCGTGGTGGCGCCCCATGTGCACCCCCTGCTTCCAGAGCCGGCTGTCGCTGGCGTCGTAGAGCCTCCCCTCGTAGGCGAAGTAGGCGGGGCGTCCCTCCTTGCCGTCGAAGGCGGAGAGCTCGTCCAGGGACAGCTCCTTCCCGGCGGGAAGCGCCACCGGCTCCCGCCGCTTGGCCTTCAGCTTCGGACCGATGACGAGAACCACGTAGGCGGCGGAAAACACCATCACCAGGTAGAGGGAGATCTTCACCAGCAGCAGCACCCCGAAGCGGGTGTGCAGCAGCATGTCGGGAGAGGTGACGCGGAAGTAAGTGAGGATGGTGCCGGTCACCCCCATGACCACCATGGAAAGCACCCCGACCTTCACCTCGCCGCGGGGCAGCCCCCCCGCCGCGTAGGCCGGTTTCAGGACCAGGTGCACGTACAGGATGGTGCCGAACCAGAGGATCGCGGTCAGCATGTGCAGGTAGCCCGCCACGAAGCGCACCAGCTTGGCCGCCGGGGCGACACGGGGCGCCTCGGTTTTCACGGCGCGCGAGGCGGCGAATTGCTTCCCCGCCGCCGTCAGTTCTCCGCCGCCGGCCGGGTCCACATGGCAGGCATCGCAGCTCTTCCCGGTTTGCTGCGCGTAGAGCTCCGTCGCGGAGGCAAAGGCCGGAGCGGAAAGGCAGGCGAAAAGCAGGAAAAGTGACAAAAGGAGCAGACGTTTCATGCGGACTGTATAGCCTTATCTACCAGTAAAGTCAACACATTGGGGCACTTGGTGATTGAGCCGCGCGATGCCCAGGCGGGCGCCGCCGTGGCCGGTATCGCCAAACCTGCGTCATCATTAATCAATTTTCAACGCCGCGGCCACCAGGCGTTGAAAACCCGCGCGCATCCCGGTACAATAGCACCCTTGGCCCAGCCATTACACCTGAACAAGAGGAATCGTCATGTCACAGTGTCAGCACCAGACCATCCACCAGAAAGACTACAGGGTCCCCGACTACCTCATAGATACCGTCGAGCTCTCTTTCGACCTCGACCCTGAGAGTACCCGGGTTCTTTCCCGGCTTGCCGTACGCAGCAACCACGACCGCGCCAACGGGCCGCGGCCGCTCGTTTTGGACGGCGAGGAGCTCACCCTGCTGTCGCTTCGGCTGGACGGCGTCGACCTGGGGCCGGATGACTTCCGCGTTGAGGGGGGGACCCTGGTGCTGAACACCCCTCCCGAGCGGTTCCTCCTCGAGATGGAGACCCGGATCCACCCCAAGGAGAACAGCGCCCTCTCCGGCCTGTACGCCTCGGGCCCCATGCTCTGCACCCAGTGCGAGGCCGAAGGGTTCAGGCGCATCACCTACTTCACCGACCGCCCCGACGTCATGGCGGTTTACACCGTGACCCTTCGGGCCGACAAGGCGAGCTGCCCGGTGCTTCTGGCCAACGGCAACCTGGTCGAGAAAGGCGACCTCCCCGACGGGCGCCACTACGCCGTGTGGCACGATCCGTTCAAGAAACCGAGCTACCTCTTCGCCGTGGTCGCCGGCGACCTGGTCCACATCGCCGACCGCTTCACCACGATGAGCGGGCGCGAGGTGCGGCTCGAGATCTACGTCGAGGAGCGCAACAAGGACAAGTGCGAGCACGCCCTCCGGTCCCTGATGCGCGCCATGCGCTGGGACGAGGAGCAGTTCGGCCGCGAGTACGACCTGGACACCTACATGGTGGTGGCCGTGGACGACTTCAACATGGGGGCCATGGAGAACAAGGGGTTGAACGTCTTCAATTCGCGCTACGTGCTGGCCAGCCCGGAAAGCGCCACCGATGACGATTACGAGGCGATCGAGGAGGTGATCGGCCACGAGTACTTCCACAACTGGACCGGCAACAGGATCACCTGCCGCGACTGGTTCCAGCTCTCCCTGAAGGAGGGGCTCACCATCTTCCGCGACCAGGAGTTTTCCGCCGACATGCAATCGCGCCCGGTGAAGAGGATCGCCGACGTGAAAAGCCTGCGCAGCGCGCAGTTCGCCGAGGATGCCGGGCCGCTGGCCCACCCGGTGCGCCCCGAGTCGTACGTGGAGATCAACAACTTCTACAGCATGACCGTGTACCACAAGGGGGGTGAGGTGATCCGGATGCTGCAGACCCTCCTGGGACGCAAGGCCTTCCGCGCCGGCATGGATCTCTACTTCGAGCGTCACGACGGGCAGGCGGTGCGGGTCGACGAGTTCGTCCAGGCCATGGCCGACGCAGGAAAGCGCGACCTCTCCCAGTTCATGCTCTGGTACGACCAGGCCGGGACCCCGGTCCTGACGGTAAGCGACGACTACCGGGCCGAGGACGGGAGCTACACCCTGACCGTGACCCAGAGCTGCCCGCCAACGCCGGGTCAGCCGGAGAAGAACCCCTTCCACATTCCGCTCGCCATGGGGCTTTTGGACCGCGATGGCAACGAGTTGCCGCTCAAGCTGACCGGGGAGACGAAAGCCGTGGGGACCTCGCGGGTCCTGGAGCTTAGGGGGGAGACGGAAACCTTCACCTTCGTGGGGCTCAAGGAGCGCCCGGTGCCGTCGCTGCTGCGCAACTTCTCCGCGCCGGTCAAGCTCGTCTATCCCTACAGCGACGAGGACCTGAACCTCCTCATGACCCGCGACAGCGATCCCTTCGTGCGCTGGGAGGCGGGACAGGTACAGGCGGTCAAGCTGATCATGGGACTGGTCGCCGACATCCAGGGGGGCCGGGAGGCGCGGGTGCCGGAGAGCTTCATCGAGTCGTTCAGAAGGCTTCTCTCCGACGAGCGCCAGGACCGCGCCTTGCTGGCCGAGACCCTCACCCTGCCGACGGAGAGCTACCTCGCCGAGCAGATGGCCGTGATCGACCCCGACGCCATCCACCAGGCACGCGAACTGGTGCGGGCGACGGTGGGCGAGCGGTTGGGCGCGGAGCTTACCGCCGCGCGGGAGGCGTGCGCCCCCAAGGCTCCCTATCGCCCCGACGATGGCCTCGCCGGCTGCCGCAAGTTGAAGAACCTCTGCCTCGCCTACCTGATGGCGGCGGGAGGTGGGAAGGCGATCAACGCCTGCATGGCGCAGCTCAAAAGCGCGGACAACATGACCGACAGCCTGGGCGCGCTCGCCCCGCTGGCCAGCTGCGCCTGTCCCGAGCGCGAGGAGGCCCTCGCCGCATTCTACGACTGCTGGCGCGGCGACCGCGGCGTCATCGACAAGTGGTTCACCCACCAGGCGATCTCGCGTCTCCCCGACACCTTGGACCGGGTGCTGGCGCTTCTCGAACACCCCGACTTCGACATCCGCAACCCGAACCGGGTCCGCTCGCTGGTGGGCGCCTTCAGCCAGGGGAACCAGGTCCGGTTCCACGATGCCAGCGGCAGGGGGTACCGCTTCCTCGCCGACCAGATCCTGCGCCTGAACGGGATCAACCCGCAGATCGCCGCCCGCATGCTCACCCCCTTCAGCCGCTGGCGGCGCTTCGACGCCGACCGGCAGGAGCTCATGAAAAAAGAACTGGAGCGCATCCTGGCCGAACCGGGCCTGGCGCGCGACGTCTACGAGCTGGCGGCGAAGAGCCTGTAATGATTGAGCGACGTGCGAAAGAGAATTTCGGCAACATGGTAGGTTGGCCACACGTGGTACACGTGGCGTAGGGTTCCCACCTTTGCGCAGGGGGACAGGGGGATCCCCTCTGTCTCCCCTGCGCCAAGGGGAGGACGCTGGTTCTCGTGCTGAGCTTCGTGAACAGCAGGTAGGCGATCCCTGGATTCGCGGATGAGCGCGTTGCGACGAAGGATAGGCGGAATTTTGCAGTTGAGTTACAGCCAGCGCTTCCTCTTAAAGTAAACCAGCATCACCGCGGCGATCGTGAGACACAAAACAAAGACGGCCAGGTAACCGTAGGTCCAGTCCAGTTCCGGCATGTGCTTGAAGTTCATGCCGTACCACCCCACCACGAAGGAAAGGGGCATGAAGATGGTCGCGATGATGGTCAGCACCTTCATCACCTCGTTGAGGCGGTTGGAGACACTGGAAAGGTAGATATCCAGCATGCTCGAGAGCATCTCGCGCAGAGTCTCCAGGGTGTCGAGCACCTGGACAGTGTGGTCGTAGAGGTCGCGCAGGTAGATGACCGTGGTGTCCCGGATCAGCTGCGAATCGCGGCGCTGCAGGCTGCTCGCCACCTCGCGCAGCGGCCAGAACGCCTTGTGCAGGAAGAGCAACTGGCGCTTGAGCCGGTAGATTGCCTGAACCGTTGCCGTGGTCGGGTTGTCGATCAGCTCGTCCTCGACATCCTCGATCCGGTCCGCCAGTCTCTCCAGCACCAGGAAGTAGTGGTCCACGATCACGTCCAAGAGGGCGTGCAGCAGGAAATCAGGCCCCATGGCGCGCAGCCGCGCCTTCTCGTTGACCAGCCGGGCACGCACCTGCTCGAAGACATCCCCCTCCAACCCCTCCTGGAAAGAGACCAGGTAGTTCTGCCCCAGCACCATGCTCACCTGCTCGCTTTTTATCTCTCCGGTCTCCTCGTTCAAGCCGATCATCTTCAGCACGACGTAGAGGTATTCGCCGTAGTCGACGGCCTTGGGGCGCTGGTCGGTGGCGAGGATGTCTTCCAGGACCAGCGGGTGGATCCCGTAGCAGCTCCCGAAGTGTCGCATCACCTCGAGGTCGGAGAGCCCCTCCACGTTGACCCAGGTCACTCCTTGAGCCCCCTGCTTGACCAGGCACTCGTCCAGCGAGGTAACCGAGTGCTTTTCCAGGTGGGTCTCGTCGTACCGGACCAGGTCGACCCTGGTGGTGCCCGCCTTGTCGCGCCCCATGTGGATCAGTGTCCCCGGAGCGAGGCCCGCCTTTTTTGAGCGTCTTTTTATCGAGGTCATAACAGTCCTTGAACCCGTTCTACGTTCTATGTTCTACCTTAACCACCAGAAGAGATGCCGGCCAGGTTCATGATGCGGTCCCACTCTTCCTGGCGCACCGGCTGGACCGAGAGACGGCTGCGGTTCAAAAGCGCCATCCCGGAAAGTTCGGGGACGGTCCTCAATTCGGCGAGGGTCACCGGCCGCGGCAGTTCGCGCACGAAACGCACGTCGACCATGAACCAGGTCGGTTTTTCCGGTGTGCTCTTGGGATCGAAGTACTTGCTGGTGGGGTCGAAAGCGGTGAAGTCGGGGTAGCCGGCGCGCACCACCTCGGCAATGCCGACCACGCCGGGTTCGGCCGTGTTGCTGTGGTAGAAGAGCACCTGGTCGCCGACCTGGATCTGGTCGCGCAGGAAGTTGCGCGCCTGGAAGTTGCGGACGCCGTCCCAGTGCTCGGTGGCACCGGGGCGGTTTTTGAGATCATCGAGTGAGAAACTGGTGGGTTCGCTCTTGAAGAGCCAGTAGTTGGGCATGTTGCTTTCCTTTCTTCTAGTCTATCGGTGCCGCTGCGCTCGGTTGGGTTGCGCCATTCCCCTGTAGGGGCGAATAATCATTCGCCCCCCAGCCCCGTCCCTTCTCTCCCCCACACAATGGCGTCGGGCATCATCGGGCGAATGATTATTCGCCCCTACAGGCGCTTGCCTCTCTTCTTTTTCAGCGTTTTCAAAAGCTCGTCGGCCGTCAGCGTGTTCAGCACGTCCGCCCGCTCCAGCCAGCCGCGCTGGGCCACGGCGATCCCCCAGTGCAACGTCTCGAACTGGCTCTTCACGTGGGAGTCGGTGTTGATGGCGATCTTCACCCCGAGCTCCTTGGCGCGGCGCACGTAGCGGTCCTCCAGGTCCAGCCGCAGCGGGTAGGCGTTTATTTCCAGCGCGGTCCCGGTCTCCCTGGCGGCCTGGAGCACCTCTTCCATGTCCAGCTGGTACCCCTCACGCTCGCCGATGATGCGGCCGGTAGGATGGGCGATGATGTGCACGTATGGGTTCCGCATGGCGGCCACGATGCGCGCGGTCATCACCTCCTTGCTATTGCTGAAACCCGAGTGGATCGACGCCACCACCACGTCCAGTTCCTTGAGCGCCTCGTCGGGAAAGTCGAGCGTGCCGTCGCCGCGGATGTCCATCTCGGTGCCGTGCAAAACCCGGAATCCCTTCAACCCGCGGTTCAGCTCCCGGATCTCCGCATGCTGCTCGCGCAGCCGCTCCACGGTCAGGCCGCGCGCCACACCGAGCCCCTGCGAGTGGTCGGTCACCGCGATGTAGAAGAGCCCCCGCAGTCGCGCCGCCTCCGCCAAGTCGGCGATGCCGTGGGCGCCGTCGCTCCAGCGGGAATGCACGTGCAGGTCTCCCCGTATCTGCTCCCGGGTGACGAGTTGCGGCAGCTTACCCGCCTGGGCCGCCTCTATCTCGCCCCGGTCCTCGCGCAAGACCGGCGGCACGAAGGGAAGGTCGAGCAGGCGGTAGACATCCTCCTCGTGGTCACCTCCCAGTCGCACGTTGTCCTCCTCGCGGAAGATGCCGTACTCGTTGATCTTCAGTCCCCGCTTCTGCGCCATCTCCCGCAGCCGCACGTTGTGGGCCTGACTCCCGGTCAGGTACGCGAGCGCTGCGCCGTAGGAGGCGGGTTCCACCACGCGCAGGTCCACCTGCACCCCTTCCCGTATGGTCACGCTGGCCCTGGTCGGGCCGCGCATGATCACGTCGTGCACCTGGGGCAGGTTCAGGAACGCCTCCATGACGCTGGCCGGGTCGGGGGAGGTCGCCACGATGTCGATGTCCTTGATGCTGTCGCGCCGGCGCCTGATGCTCCCGGCCACCTCGATCCGCTCCAATGGCGCCATCTGCTTGAGCGCCGCCACCAGTTCCTCCGCCGCCGGCAGCATCCGGCCCAGCGGTTGTCGCTCGCGGCCCCGCTTCACGGCCTGGATCCCCTTGAGGATGTTCTCCTCGGTCTTCTCCTTGATCCCCTTGATGCCGACCAGCCGATGTTCCCGCGCCGCCTGCTCCAGCTCCTCGAGGCTCGTGATGCTTAGCGCCTCGTAGATCGCCTTCGCCGTCTTCGGCCCGAGATCAGGAACGGCCAGCAGGGCAAAGACGCCGGCCGGCACCTCCTGTTTAAGCTGGTCATGGTAGGCCATGGTGCCGGTCTGCAGGTGTTCCTCGATGCGCGCCGCCAGATCCGCCCCGATTCCCGGGATCTCCAGGAGCTCCTTGTGCGACATCTGGGCGAGGTCCCGGTTCAGCCCTTCCAGGTTGAGAGCCGCGCGCCGGTACGCTCTTATCTTGAAGACGTTGTCCTGCCGGATCTCCATGATATCGGCGATCTCCTCGAACATCCGGGCTATCTCCCGGTTCTTCATAGCATCCCCCGAGACACAACAGCAGGTTCCATGTTTTACGTTATGAGTTCTTCGTTGACCGTTTTTCTTTCCTTTCGTAACCTTAATGGCCGGCCTGGTCGCCCCAGAGTTCCTTCAGCCTATGGTCCCGGCCGCAGCTCAAACGGTAGTAAGAATACCGCAGCGGGTTCTTCTTGTAGTAATGCTGGTGATATTCTTCCGCCGGGTAGAATTCGGTAGCGGCCGCGATCTCCGTCTGGATCCCCCCCTTGAACGGCTTGCTCTTCTCGAGCGCCTGCTTTGACTGCAGGGCCAGGCGGCGCTGCTCATCGTTGTGATAGAAAATGGCGCTTCGGTACTGGTGCCCGACGTCGCAGAACTGGCGATCCTTCACGGTCGGGTCGATGTTGTGCCAGTAACGGGTGAGCAGCTTGTCGTAACCGATCTTAGCCGGATCGTAGAGCACCTGGACCGACTCCGCGTGGCCGGTGCCCCCCGCGGAAACCTCCTCGTAGGTCGGGTTCTTCACGTGGCCGCCGGTATAGCCGGAAGTCACCGAGACCACCCCCGGCAGTTCGTCGAAGGGATGCTCCATGCACCAGAAGCACCCCCCGGCGAAGGTGGCCTTCTGCAGTTGCGCGGCCGGCGAGGAACCTGCCATCGCAAGGATGAGCAGCAAGGCGGCCGTTACTATTGCCCGTGTTTTCATTGTGCCTCCCCAACCCCTTGTTTTTTAACGCAAAGCAGCGAAGGCGCAAAGTAACCAAGAGAAGCACGACCCTTACGGGTTTATGACTTGCTGTTCTTTGCGCCCTTGCGGCTTTGCGTTAAATACCGGGTTTTCTACCCTTCCTTCCGTCCTCCCTACTTGGTCGCCACGAACTGCAGCGCGGCGGAATTCATGCAGTAACGCAGCCCCGTCGGCTTGGGTCCGTCGCTGAAGACGTGCCCCAGGTGGCCGCCGCAGCGACGGCACAGCACCTCGGTCCGCGTGCTGAAGAAGCTGCGGTCGGTCTCGGTCTTCACGTTTTCCTTGGCTATGGGCTGAGTAAAGCTCGGCCACCCGGTGCCGGACTCGAACTTGTCCTCGGACTTGAACAGGTCGAGGCCGCACCCCGCGCAGCGGTAGATGCCGTGGTCATGGGTCTTCGCGTACTTGCCGGTGAAGGCTCGCTCGGTCCCCTTCTCCCGAAGGACATGGTACTGCTCCGGCGTTAGTATCTTTTTCCATTCCGCGTCTGTCTTCACTACCTCGTCGGACATGATGTAGCTCCCCTTTTCAGCTGAATAGACCTTGATACGTGACGCGGCGTCAGCTTCGATACCTACCGCCGCCGCTAGAAAGAACAGAAAGGCCACAATCAATCTTCCCTTATTCATGGCGCGATCTCCTGCTGGTTGTTGATTCATCGGCTCTTGCACAGCCCTTAGGATAACATAGCGCGCCGAATATTGCATGGGCGCCTCCTAGTTAAGAAATCCGCGCATCCGCCGAAAAGTATCTTCACCTTTTTGGCTTGAAGCTGGAAGGGTTATCCTTAATAATAGATGACGCTTGCCTGCATCGCTTGGGAGGAGAAATGAAGGGTCTTCTGGCAGTTGTGATGGTTTTTATGAGTACAACGGCGGCCCACGCCGACATCTACACGTGGAAAGACAACACCGGGACCAGGTTCTACACCAACAGCCTGCACGAAATCCCGGCGCGTTACCTGAAAAAGGCCCGGGTACTCGACGTGGCCACCGGCAAACTGGGAGGACTGGCAACGGCACAACCGGCAGCACCGGCCACACCTGGCGCCGCGACACAGCCGGCGCCTCCCGGCCCGGCACCCCAGCCGCTACTGGTGCAGCAGGCCGCGCCGGTACAACCGACACCAGCGCCGGATGCGCCGCTGTCGCAGCCATCGCAGGTGCCACCACCCAGAACCGCGGGAGCGCCTGCTGCAGCTGCACCGGCCGCTCCCGTGGTGGAACCCGCTCCCGTCCCCCAAAACTCGACACGCGCCGCCGGCAGGCTCTCCCGCAGGGAATTGAGGGCGCAAGGCAGGCGCGGCAACCACACCGGCGAAGAGTGACGCCGGGTACACGGAGGCCGTCGTGAAAGCGCTCCCGCTCGCATTCTTTCTGCTGTCACTGTCCGGTACCGCCGGCGCGGATGAGCTTGTCTGCCGGGGCAACATCATCAGCACCCAGGGTGAAGGGATCGTCGCCCGCAAGCATCGCTTCGAGGTGACTGACGTCGCCGGGAGCGACATCCAGGCCGTCCTGGAAACGTCGAAGAAGATCGCGCTGGAGCGGCAGGCCAGGGCGGCCCGGAAAAACCCGGGAGGCAATTTCACCGCATTTTCGGACGTGGAACTGCAATGCAGCAAGGGCACGGAAAAAATCGAGGTGCGCCGCAGGCTGCAGACCAGGTAGCGGCACAGGCGAAGGAAAGGAAAAGGAAAGACCAGAAGAGAAGCCCCCGGGCTTCTCTTTTTTTTAATTGTGATAGTATTTACTCTTAATTTGAATTTCTAGCGACCACGTGCCGATAAGATTACCAGGCGCGTCTCCAGGCGCTCCGCCACATCCCCACGATTCAGGCAACTTACCTTCTGATAGCACGCTGCATCGGGCAAAATCCAAAGCTGCACCATAGGAGAACAGGATGAACATTCATGAGTATCAGGCCAAGGAGATACTGAATTCGTTCGGCATCCCCATCCCCCGTGGTCGCGTTGCACTCACCGCGGACCAGGTGGAGCGGGCGGCGAAGGAGATGGGAGGGCGCTGCGTGGTCAAGGCGCAGATCTATGCCGGCGGCCGCGGCAAGGCGGGGGGCGTCAAGCTGGTGCACCACCCGGAGCAGGCCCAGGAGTACGCAAAGGAACTGTTCGGCAAGACCCTGGTGACGCCGCAGACCGGCCCGGAGGGGCTCCGGGTCCGGCGCATCCTGGTGGAGGAGGCGGTCGAGATCGCCCGAGAGTTCTACCTTTCCATCACCCTGGACCGGAGCGCGTCGCGCTACGTCCTGATCGCCTCCGCCGAGGGAGGGATGGAAATCGAGGAGGTCGCCTCCAAGACCCCCGAGAAGATCCACACGCTGACCATCGACCCGTTCCTGGGGCTCAGGTCGTACCAGGCGCGCCAGATCGCCCTGCAGCTCGGCCTTTCCGGGAGCGTCTGCGAGGACTGCGTCAACCTGATCCTGAACCTGTACCGGGTCTGCCTGGAAAAGGACTGCGCGCTGGTGGAGATCAATCCCCTCGTGGTCACCAGGGCGGGGTGGCTCATGGCCATGGACGCGAAGATCACCTTCGACGACAACGCCATCTTCAGGCACCGCGAATATCCCGACATGATGGACTACTCCCAGCTCGACCCGCTGGAGATCAACGCCGGCAAGTACGACTTGGCCTACATCAAGCTCTCCGGCTCCATCGGCTGCCTGGTGAACGGCGCCGGCCTCGCCATGGCGACCCTGGACGTGCTCAAGGAGTGCGGCGGCGAGCCGGCCAACTTCCTCGACGTCGGTGGCGGGGCCACCCGCGAGAAGGTGGCCGAGGCCTTCAAGATCATCCTGCAGGACGGCGACGTGAAGGGGATCTTCGTCAACATCTTCGGCGGCATCATGCGCTGTGACGTGATCGCCCACGGCATCATCGAGGCCGCCAGCGAGGTGAACTGCACCCTCCCCATCGTGGTGCGCATGGACGGCAGCCAGGTCGAGGAGGGGAAACGCCTCCTCACCGAGAGCGGCCTCAACGTCCAGTGCAGCGACAACCTGGGCGATGCGGCGCAACGGATCGTGAGCATGCTGGGATAACCTCCCCCTTCCTCGACGGGAGGGGGTCGGGGGGTGGGTGAAGCGACCGACGGAGCGCCGCTGTGGCATCCTCCCCCACCCCCTACCCCCCTCCCGCAAGGGGAGGGGGATCATATTCGGGAGATACGCGTTATGTCCATACTGATAGACAACTCATCCAGAATTGTGGTCCAGGGGATCACCGGCCGCAGCGGCCTTTTTCACACCCAGCAGTGCCGCGAGTACGGCAGCAACATCGTCGCCGGCGTGACGCCCGGCAAGGGGGGCATCCACATCGAGGGGATCCCCGTTTTCAACACGGTGGCTGAGGCGGTGAAGTACACCAACGCCAACGTCTCCATGATCTTCGTGCCTCCGCCGGGAGCGGCCGACGCCATCCTCGAGTCGGCGGCGGCGGGGCTCGAGCTCGCCGTCTGCATCACCGAGGGGATACCGGTGCGCGACATGGTCCCGGTGAAGGCGGTGCTCAAGCAGAGCAAGATGCGCCTGGTCGGCCCCAACTGCCCCGGCGTCATCACTCCGGGCCAGTGCAAGATCGGCATCATGCCCGGCCACATCCACAAGCCCGGCAAGATCGGCGTGGTCTCGCGCTCCGGCACGCTCACCTACGAGGCGGTGAAACAACTCACCGACGTGGGGCTCGGTCAGTCCACCTGCGTCGGGATCGGAGGGGACCCCATCATCGGCATGAACTTCATCGATGTCCTAAAGCTCTTCAACGAGGACTCGGAAACCGAAGGGGTATTCATGATCGGTGAGATCGGCGGCTCCGCCGAGGAGGACGCCGCCCACTGGATCGAGGAGCACATGAAAAAGCCGGTGGCGGCGTTCATCGCCGGGGTGACCGCGCCGCCGGGCAAGCGGATGGGACATGCCGGCGCCATCATCACCGGGGGGAAGGGCAAGGCGGAAGACAAGATCCGCACCCTGACCGAGTGCGGCGTCACCGTCGCCTCCAGCCCGACCAAGATGGGCGAGGCGATGCAGATGGCCATCGCCGCCAGGCACAGCGGCAAAAAGAAACCCGATTAGCGACGATCCTCGCTACCTGCCGGTTCCGGCACAAAAAAGGGCACCTCCCGCACGGGAGGTGCCCTTTCCTTTTCTTAGTGTCGCCGGTTACGTCCACATCCCCTCTCCCCCCGGGGATGGTCAGGGTGCGGGCGATGCCCCCGCCGCGGGATTCCCGGCAAGCGGCGAGACCTTGCCGGCCGGGATCCTGTCCTCGCAGGGAACCTTGGTCTGGCACAGACCGCAGCCGGTACTGGTGACCCCGTACCGCTCCCCGACGGCCTCGGGAACCGCTCCGTAGACGTAGCCACGGCAGATCCCCTTGTCATGCCCCTCCCTCGTCAGGGCGCCGACCGGGCAGCGCCCGATGCACGCCCCGCAGCTCCCCTCACGGTACCAGAGGCAATTGGACCTGTGATCGCTCCAAGGGCGCTCCGTCGGCTCGATGGCGAGGTCGGTGACCACGCTTCCAAGGCGATGGGCTATGCCGCGCGGGGTGATGAGGGCATCGTTGAGGCTGAAGGTGCCCAGCCCCGCGGCGTAGGCGGCGTGGCGCTCCGACCAGGACGAGGCGATGCCCACCGGTGAATCGGGGTACTCCCGCCAAGCCGGGTGCAACTGTGGCGCGAAGGCGCGATACCCGGCGTCGACCAGGAACTGCACCACCTGCCGGCGCAGGGACGCGTTGAAGGCCTCCCCGTGCTGCCTGGTCTGCGCCCAGGCGCGGGAGGGATAGGTCGTCTCGGCGCGGTTGCCGCGGCGGGTCTCCTCCGAGACGGGAAGCGCCCAGCAGATGACGGTGGCCGGCTGCCAGGGCGGGATTTCCCGCTGCGCCAGCTCCGCCGGGGTGAGGTGAAAGGTGCCGATCACCGACTTGTACTGCGTGAAAAGGGGGTCATCGGCACTGGCGAAGCCGACCAACGGCTCAGTGAAGTAGGGCGCGCCGTTTTCGGCGAAACGGTTGCCCTGGTCGTCCCGCACCAACCGCTCAATCATGCCGCGAAGCGCGTCTCTCATCCCTGGTACCTCCTGAGGGTCTAAAGAAAAACGGAAGGATACCTTACCACGTTCCTCAGCGGCGGACACCGTTTTTCCTTCCGTGCAGCGACCTCCTGGCACCGAACCGGCAGCAGCCGGGGCGCAAATTATTTTCCACAAATTTACGGCACTTTGTTTACAGCACGTCTCAAGTACAGCCCCCTTGTCCCGATAAGTGACCTGCACCAGTGAGACATCTCGGCGGAACGGGCTCTTGACTCAGCATCGGCAAGGAGAAGGAAATGAAAGAAATCTTGAACGTGTACCTCAATCTCACCATCAAGTTCAGGCTCAGCCTGCTGTGCATCTGCTACAGCGCCTGCCTGATCGCCACCGCGGCTGCCGCCCAGGCCGACTCCCCCCTGATCAAGTATGGCTCGCTCGTCCTTTTCATAACGCTGGGTGGCGTCTTCGGCGCAATCAACATCTGGTCCATCAGGGCGCCGCTGGTGCGGACCATGCGCTACCTGGAGACCATGGCGCACGGGGACCTGAGCGAAGAGATCGTGGTCAACCGTCGCAACGAGATCAGCCAGATGCTCAGGGCCCTGCAGAAACTGCAGGCTTCCATGCGGGGGATGATCCAGGGGATCCAGCAAACGGCCGACCAGCTCGCCAGCGCTTCCAGCCAGTTGAGCAACACCTCGCTCAGGATGGCGGAAGGTACCGAGCACGCTTCCCGGCAGTCGGGCTCCGTTTCGGACGCCGTCGGCGAAATGGCCGGCGTCAGCAACGACATCGCGCTCAGCTGCCAAAAGATGGCGGACCGGGCCGGCAGCACCAGCACCGCGACCAGCAGGGGAGAAGAGACCATCACGCGCATGACGTCGGTGATGGGAGAGATCGAACAGATGGTGGCGGGCACGGTCGACGCCGTCAAAGCCCTTGGGGCCAACTCCGACAAGATCGGGGACATCGTGGTGGCCATCGAGGATATCGCCGATCAGACCAACCTGCTGGCGCTCAACGCCGCCATCGAGGCCGCCCGCGCCGGTGAACAGGGGCGCGGCTTCGCGGTGGTCGCCGACGAGGTGAGGAGCCTTGCGGAACGCACCACCTCGTCCACCCGGCAGGTGCAGTCGATCATCGGTTCGCTGCAAGGTGACGTGAAGAATGTCATCGCCCTCATGGAGCGCAGCGCGGACACCGTCAGAAGCGGGACCGACGATGTGCAGCATTCCAGCCGCGCCATCGGGACCATCAAGGACCAGATCACCCCGCTGCTCGAGTACGTCTCGCAGGTCGCCACCGCGGCTGAGGAGCAGTCGGCGACCACGACCAACATCTCCGAGAGCATGCGCCAGATCATCGGGGTAGTGCGGGAAACGGCGGGGGGTGCGCAGGAGTCCGCGCGCGCCGCCGAGGACCTGGCCAACTCAGCGCGGGCGCTGCAGGACATGGTGAGTCGTTTCAGGGTGGCGACGTAGATTTCAGCCCCCCTCCCGGCCTCACCTCCGGAGGGAGGAGCCTGACCGGGACAAGGGGCGTTTGCCTTAGACGTGGAACTTGCGGGCGAGGTCGTTGTCGATGACGTAGACGCAGATTTCCTTGGCGCACTGCTTGGTGTACTTGAACTTCTCCGAGCTCAGGTTGTTGATCAGGAAGGTGACGTCGTCCCGGATGCGCTTGTCGTAGGTCTTGAAGGCCTCGGTGTCGAAATCCTTGATGGCGCGGCGGAAGTTGGCGTTCTCCAGGAACGGCTCCAGCACCTTCTCCTTGAGGTTGAACACGTAGCGGTCATGCAGCGACTGGAACAGCGCCGTGTCCTGCGCCCGTTTCCCCTCCACCATGATCTCCTGGGTCAGCGTCCTGCCGGTGTACTCGCGCTGGGTCTCCTGGCGAAACGCCAGCCGCGCCTCGTCCTCCACCTTGGCACCCAGTAGGCGCCGCTCGATCCCCGCCAGAAACTCCTCGGTGATCTCCAGCTTCTCTCCCGTGAACCGGCACACCTCCACCGCCCCAGGCTCGAAGTTGACCGCGAACATGTAGTGCAGGATGTCGCGCTCGATCTGCGCCTCGTTGTAGTAGTAGAGCGCCTCCTTCACCTCCTGGAGCACCACGTAGTCGTAGTTGTGCACCAGCGATTCCATGAAACCTTCCGGGATCGACTCCTTCAGCTCCTTGTGCCAGCGGGTGAAGAAGGTGGACAGGTTGTTCATGGTGATCATCTTGTCCTTCCTGGCGTAGGCGGAGTAGAAGTCGGAGAAGATCTTGATGGACTCGCGCCCGGAGAAGCCGTGGTCACCCTCGTGCTCGCTCTCGGCGATGATCTTTTTCCTCCGCTTCGCGTTGAGCCGCTTCCGGTCCTCCTCGGAGAGCCAGTCGGGGATGTGCCCGGTGTAGATCTCCATCTTCAGGATCTGCAGGTTCTCGTCGCAGTAGAGCCGGTACTTCTCGGGATCGCCGATCCATTCCAGGAGCGCGTCCGACTTCACGTTCATCCTGGTCGAGATGATGACCCGGGCGAAGTTGTGCAGCACCCGGGGCAGGAAGCTCGACTCGATGTGCTTGCCGAAGATGTTGCGGTAGATCTCCACCTCGGTGTTGAGATCCATCACGTAGGGGATGTTGATGAACTCGATGCGGTCGGAGAAGGACTGCACCCCTTCGATGCTCCGCTCGTCCTCGGGGTTCATGAGGGCTATGAACAGGCTGCGAACGTTCTCCTCGATGTCCTCGACCTTGTGAATCCCTTCGCTGATGATGTTGTGCAGTTCCAGGAGCCGCTCGGCGTTGTGGGACTTGACGTCCATCAGGGCATAGATGCCGTTGTTGGTCTTGGCGAAGTTGGAGAACAGGTACTTCACCTCGTTGCTGTCGCCCAGGAGCAGGTCGATCTTCCTCTGCAGCATGTCGTTGGTGAGGATGTTCATCTTCATCGACTTGTCGCCCGGGTTGAAGACCGTGATCCCTTCGCCCAGCCTGCGGTTGAAACGGTAGGGGCGCACCTTGATCATCCGGAAGATGTCGGTCGGATCATCGAGCCGCGCCGAGAGCGCCTGGAAGATCGAGGTGCAGATGGTGCAGGGGGAATCCCGGAAGACCCAGTCGTACTCCTTCTCGGTGAAGAGCTTCCATTTGAAGGAATCGTTCTGGAAGACGTCGTCGAAAAAGGCGCGCCGCTGGGCCTTGTCGATCATGAGCAAGGGGCTGTCATGGGAGGGACAGGGGACCTCGACCACGTCGCCGCCGCGCAAGAGGGCCCGGGTGTCGAGGTGGTCGTGGCTCTCCAGTTCGTACTCGTCGAGCAGGTGCGAGAGCTTCTCAACGAAGGCACTCACCTGGTGCTCCTTGAAGCTCCCGAGGACGCGGCGGTCCAGGTGCCACACCACCTCGTAGGTCCTCCCCTCGTCGGTGCTGGTGTACTCCTCGAACTTCATCAGCACGTTGTTCAAGAAGGTACTCTTGCCCGAGCCGGGAGGTCCCTCGAAGATGTAGATCTTGTTCTGGCGCGCGCCGCTTTTCATGTCGGCCACGTGGTTCATGAAACGGTTGGCGAAGAGGCGGTCGGCGAAGAAGGGACGGTCGGAGTTCCGCACGAAAAGCTTCGTGGTATCGTACGGGACGAAGTTTATCGACTCCGGATCCTCGGGATACTCGTCGTTTCCCTCGTTGACGTAACTCCTGACCATGTCGTGGAAGAGCTGGAAGATGTTGCGCATCATCCGCTCCGGCTGCTCGGTGACGAGCTGCATGTATTCCTCGAACGACATGTGCGAGGCGTTCTTGTGCTCGACGATGGTGCGGCTCAACTGCTTTATGACTGTCTCTAGATCTGGCATAGCTTATCCGCCTGTCACAGTACCTGCCGGCTGAGAACCTTGTCCTTCATGGTATAAACGACCCGCTGCCAGGTGATCTCCGCTTCTTCCACCCCTTCGCGCCCGGAAGAACCGCGCTGCTGCACTATCACCGCCTCGCTGGTCTCAAGCTGCACCGGCGCCCCCCAGAGGTACTCGATGCCGACCAGGGTGTTGGCGATGTACTCCGAAACCAGCTGTTTTCCCTCGAAGTGGTGTACCAGGTAGAGCATCCCATCCTCGCCGCGTTCCGGGGCGATCTCGATGTAGGGCGGATGGTACAGCGAGGCGAGGACCATGTCCCGGTACTCGTTGGCGTCCCGGCTCTTGACGTAGTACTGCCAGACCATGCGCTGCGGGTCGAGCCGCTTGCCGGTGACGAACAGGTCGTAGCGATCGGTGAAGTCCTGGTCGACGAAATCCTTGATGAACAGGTAGTCGCAGTAATTGCTCCTGATCTTGAACAGGTACTCGTCGCCTTTGCCGGAGGCTGCATCGAAGCGCTTGCGCTCCTCCCGGTCGGAGAGCCGGTTGAACTCGTAGCCGGTCTTGCCCTTGTCGCCGTTCTCCTTCAACTGGTACATGAGCCGCATACCCAGCGCGTACGGGTTCATTCCCACCCGCGGCATCGAGGTGACCCCCGCGTGGACGCGGGCGAAATCGACCTCGTGCCCCTTGATGCGGTCGTCCACCAGGAAGAGCTTCTCGTGCCAGTAGCTCGCCCATCCCTCGTTCATGATCTTGGTGCGGATCTGGGGCTGGAAGAAGATTGAGGTCTTGCGCACCACCTCGAGCACCGAGCGCATCCACTGGTTCTCGTCGCGCGCCAGGAATTCCGAATTCTCGATGAGGAACTTCATCAGGTCGCGCCGCTCCACCCGTTTCACGTTCTGGCTCTTGGCGAAGTGGGCCTCCATTTCCGGATACTTCGCGGTCACCTCGGCGAAGAAGATGCGCTCCCCTTCGTCCTTGTTCTGGGCGATGGCGTCGTTGTAGCGGGCCACCTCCTTCAGGTACTCCCCTACCGGCAGCTTCTTCTCCACCTGGAGAAAGGTGTCGAAGTAGTAGTCGAGCCGGCTCGAGGTGGCGGCCTCCGGCGCCATGAACAGCGGGGAGAGCTCGTCGTGGTAGCCCACCAGGTTGTCGATGGAGCGCGCGAATTCCAGGATGTAATCCACCCACCGCCCCTTCTCGGCCCTGAGCTTCGCGATGACCCGCTTGTCCGAAAGCGCCTGCCCGGTGAAGTCGTACTCCCAGGTATGCCGAAAGTAGAGGTTGTTCTGGAAGAAATCGATGTGGCCCAGCACGTGGTAGAAGATCATCACGTTGAGCCAGTCCGGGTTGTTGTCGTTGTAGAACGAGATGGGGGGCCGGGTGTTGATGACCGTCTCGTACGGGTTGTGCGGGTAGAGTTCGTACTCCCCTTTGCCCCGCAACACCTCGACGTCATGCACCCAGTAGTCGTACAGGGTCGGGATCATGACCTTCGGCGACAGCTCGATCAGGTCGCGGTTGGTCACGATGTATTCCAGGCTCTCGTCGGTGAAGGTGAGCCCGGCGGCACGCGCCCGCTCCTTGCATCCTTCCATGATCGCCTTGGTGTGTTGGTTGATCAGTTCCATAACGGCCTCTTACGAGATCAGCCTCTTGATCCCCTCGATCACCCGGGCCTCCTCGGCGTCCTCGTGCATGATGTCCATGCGCAAAAGGTCCGGCTTGTCGCGCAACAGCCCCGAATTCTCAAGGTAGCGCGCCACCTCGGTCCACTGCGTCCCCGCGTGCTCCGCGATGGTGACCCCCATGCGGCTCACGTAGCTGAGTATCTTGACCAACTCGGGGATCGACTTGTCACCGCCGGTGTCCCAGTCATCGCCGTCGGTGCCGTGGAAGACGTAAATGTTGTAGTCCGCGGCCAGGTTCTCCTTCTCGACGATCTCGTTCACCAGCTTGTACGCGCTGGCCACCTCGGTCCCGCCGGCGACCCGGGAGTTGTAGTAGGTGTCGAAGTCCGGCACCTCCTTCGCCTCGGTGTCGTGCAGGATGAACCGCGATTCCACCTGCCCGGCGTACTGGTACAAGAGCCAGCTGTAGATCATCACGTGCTGGGTCGCCACCAGCTCGGTCACCTTGCCCGCCATGGAGCCGGAGTAGTCGCGCAGGAAGAAGACCATCGCCTGCGGCTCGTAATCCTTCTCCTGGGAGAAGATGCGGTACACCTTGTCCCGCGGCGAGATAAGGAACCGGGTCGGATCCATGTCGGAGGGATCGGGAAGGTTGCCCAGCGAGATGTTGGTCTCCACGATCTTTCTGAGCGTCGCCTTCTTGTCCAGCACCTGTCCGGAGCCGCGGTTTCTGTCGGTCAGGTCGTAGATGTACCGGGTGAAGGAGCGCTTTTTCCCCTTTTCCTTCAGGTTGGGGAGCTGGAACTGCTCGGTGAGCACCCGCCCCAGTTCATACGCGGAAGCGCCCATCTCGTGGGCTTCGCCCTCGCCCTGTCCCGGCCCCTGCCCCGGCTCCTCGCCGGTCTCACGCACCTTCTGCTCGCCGATGACCTCGCCTTCCTCCCCCTTGCCGCTGCCACCGGTCGAGCCCCCCTCGCCCGGAGGGCGGATGGTCGGATCGTGCAGGAGTTTCTCCTCCTCGGTGGAGGGAACCACCACGATCTTCCCCTTGCCCCCCTTGCCCGGCTTGATCAGCCGTCCCACCCGGATCTTGCGGGGGAAGCCGTCCTTCTCGCGCTGCCGGTCCCGCTCCAGGAGCTCGTCCAGCGCCTTCATGTGCAGCTGGTACGGGTTGGGAACCCGCTCCTGATCCTGCAGCACCGCGAGGTCGTGCCAGGCGTAGAGGCCGCGGGAGAAGTCCGGGAAAGGTCCGCGCCGGTCGGCAGTCGATATCTGCCGCGTACCCGCCAGTTCCTCGCGAAAGCGCGCCGCGCGCTCGGGATCCAGGCCCTTGGCCTTTAGTTGTTCGAGGTATTTTTCGGGATCTTTCATGGCATCATCGGCCTTTAAAGGCGGGCGAATAATTATTCGCCCCTACAGTTGTTTTTTCGCCATGGAACATGGTGGTCGGGGTCGCGCCTCTGTAGGGACGAATAATTATTCGCCCCCTCACCGCGAACAGGCGCCCCTGCTAGCTCTCATCCTCCTGCGTGCAGAAGTACTCGATGGTCTTCTGGGCGCAGGTGCGGCAGTAGCCGAGTTTGCCCAGCATGGTAACGATCATGCGATCGTAGAGCTTCTGGTTTTCCTCGTTGGTGCGGTTGGCGAGCGCCCCGATCAGGCTCCCGGCACCGGCGATGTCGGATTTGAGCCGCACGTCGGTGACCGCCTTGACCAGCTCCAGGTTGTCCATGAAGTCGTAGCTCGGGTCGACCGAGATCTTCTGGCCGTAGATCTTCCGGATCGAGGTCCGAAACGAGGCGCGCTGCTCCTCGGTCTTTAGGCCGATGCGCTCCTCGACGCTCTTCACATAGCGCTCGTCTATCTTGAGCGCCTTCAACTCGCCGGTCTGCGGGTCTTTGTACTTCCACATCCGGTCCGGGCCGAGGTTCTCGGCGTCGATGCCGATGATCATGTTGACGTAGTTCTGCACGTCCTTCTTGATGGCGAAAGGCTCGTCCATGTAGGCGTTGAACATCTCGGTCATGATCCGCTCGCGGTAGAGCTTCTTGCCGGTCTTCAGGTCTTCCAGATACTTGGCCCGCTCGTTAGGCTCCACCACGTAGTCGAGCACGACCCGCTCCAGGCTCCGGAAGACGTCGTAGGCGACCATGCAGCGCCCCTCGTTGGTCTCGGAGCTTTCCTTGAGGATCTGGATGCTGCGGCCGAGGCTCCTGTGCCCGAGGCCGCGCTGCCCGAAGCGCTTGGTGATGTCCGGCTCCTGCCCGAGCGTGTCGATGACCTCGGCCAGCGCCTTGATGCTCTTCTCGCCGGCCACCTCGCCGGCGGCGAGCTTCATGGTCTCGATCGGGGTCAGCTTCTCGGATCTGGGGAGCCTGGTGAGCACGACGCCCACGGATGCGGCGTAGTTCAGGTTCGGGTCCTGGTGCAGCACTTCCTTGGTCAGGGTGGTCTTCGATTCGCCGCCGATGGCGTAAGCGGTGAGCCCCTCCTGCATCCGGTAGTTGGTGTTGTGCGAGACGTAGCAGATCCTGCAGCGGTCGACGATCGGCGCCTCCTCCTTCTCCGCCAGGAAGCGGTTGAACTCGGAGTTGTTGCTGGTGGCGATAATCATGGAGTCGATCGGCCACTTGTACCCGTCGATCTCGATGGCGCGGTTCTGGATCACGCCGAGGTACACCTGCACCAGGTCCTTCTTGTTCTTGAAGATCTCGTCGGAGAAGTGGATGCCGCCCCCGGCCACGCGGGCCAGGGCGCCGCGGCGCAGGTCGAAGCGGTACGGGTTGTTGGTGTCGGAGAGGTGCAACAGGCGCTGGATCGATTCCTCACCCAGGAGGTCGACCGCCGACGAGGTGATCTTGTCCTTGGCCGGGTACTTGCCGGTCAGCGTCCCGAGGCTCTCGCTCATCGGCACGGGGAGGATTGCGATGCTCTCCAGGACCTTCTCCAGGTCGTTGTCGTGGTACTGCCGGATTTCGTTGAGGATGTAGCCGGTGCTCGCGCCCAGGGGGCGGTAGTTCCGGTACAGGGTCTCGATCTCGGCGTCGGAGAACCCCTGCTCCCCGATGAAGCGGCGGCTTTCCTCAGGATCGTCGAAGAGGTTCATGGCAAGGATCATCGGGTCCTCGTAGGTCTCCGAGTCGATCTCGCGGATGCGGCCGTAGTTGCCCAGCTGGTCCATGTTGAGGAACCGGAAGCTGTACTTGCGGTTGCGCCCCTGCAGGAAATTCCGGTACTTGGCGCAGAGGAACTCCACGAAGAAGGTCTTGCCGTTGCCCGGCTCGCCGACCAGAACGAACGCCATCTCCTTACTGGAGCCACCCTCGGCGGCGTCTTTCACGAACGAGACGAAGCTGTTGATCTCGTCGTACATGCCGATGGTGTGCTTGCGTCCGGTCCGGAAGATGTTGAAGTCATAGGTCGTTTTGCCGTTGACGACGACCTTCTCGAAACCCGGCTCCAGGATCATCCGAATGATCCCCTGGAAGGCGTTCTCAAAAACCCTTTCTCCCGCCTTGACGGCGGCCAGGTGTTGACGGAGCGTTTCGTTCTTGGCAGTCATGATTTCCCTCCGCGTGTTATTAAGCTGCGGTGTCCGTTTTAATTGATTTTGATATCCAGAAAAAATTATACCCCCCTCCCCTTTACTTTTGCAAAGTCTTTACGGGGAAGGGCCCGCGGGCGGTCCCGGCGTGGCGTGCCTCTGGTTGGGAGCCGTTAAGCTGGTTACTGCTGCGAATACATTAGAAAATTCGCAAATGAATTGTACCCACAGCTTTTTTTTCTGCAACCAAGGGAAGAGGTATTCTGGTGGTGATTGAAAAAATGGGAGGGTCAGTTGAAGGTTGCGCTCGACTTTAAATTTGCCTATCCTCTGTTACCATTTGCTGGTTCCACTCAGGACAGCTTTTCATTGGGATGGAGAAAAGGAGGCATACATGAAGAAGAGAATTTTGTGGCTGGTACTGGCGGCAGTGCTGGTGGCTCTGGCAGGATGCGGCAGCAGCGACCGTCCCCTCATTCAGACAGCGATCGCCAGCGACCCGGCTGTGGACGGGGACATTCTAGACGTGGCAGGAGTGCGAACGGTTTCGCTGGTGACCAGGGATGCGTTGCCGGGCGTGTTGGCGGGGGTGGACCCGGTCAACGACGACGTCTACCGCGCTTTCCTGAGCTTCCCGTTGACCAGGATTCCCACCAACGATCTCATCAGTTCGGCGACCCTCAGCATCGTCATCCGCAGCGTCACCGTGTCCCCGCCGACGGCGACCATACCGCTTCGCATCGAACTGGTGTCGTTCGATCCCCCGCTGGTTGGAAACGACTTTGACCAGAACATCCTGCTTCCGCTGAAAACCACGTTCGTATCGCCGCCGATCTCATCGGCCGATGTCAACCGCGAGGTGAACATCGATGTGACCGCGCTGATGGCCGAGGCACAGTTCCGCAGGCTGCCCGACTTCCAGGTGAGGATTCTGCAGGACAACGATTTGCTTACAACCGTTCCCGGTCTCGTCGAGATTGACGAGGCAACGGTCGCCAACGAGCCGAGGCTGACGGTAGTTCACTACTAGAAGTACCGGCTAACATCGAGGTCGTAAAGGTACGGATCCAAAACCGCGGTAATGGTCTGGGGGGAGCCGGGTGAGCCGAGGGCGATCACCTCTCCCCCCTCCGTTTCGCGCCCCTGCCGGTCGGCGATGATGCGCACCAGCGGGTTGTCCCACTGGGCCGGGTCCTCGCTGTTCCCCACCACCACCGCGATGTCCTTGTCATCCAGAAGCAGCAACGACCCCACCGGATGGATTCCGACGCAACTGACGAAAACCTTCAAGAGCGCCTGGTCGTATGACTTGCCGCTCTGGGACAGCATGACCCGGAGGGCCTTGTGGGGCGGGTAGGCGGTCCGGCCGCTGACCCGCGAGGAGGTCAGACCGTCGTAGCTGTCGGCGATGCTGATGATCCGCCCCAGAAGGCCCAGCTTCCGGTACCCAAGGCGCGGGTATCCGGAGAAGTCGGCCATCAGGTGATGCTCGAAAATGCCGGTGATGATGCGCGCCGTGAGATCGTCGAGCCCCTTCAGCTTCATCACCTTTCTGACCCCGTACAGCGGGTGCCGCTCCATTAGCTCCCGCTCCTCGACCGAGAGCTCGCCCGGCTTGTCCAGGATCTCCGCCGGCACGTCGCAGTTGCCGATGTCGTGGAACAGGGCCGCCAGCCCCAACTCGCAGAGGTGGAACTTGTTCATGTCCAGCCGCTTTCCCACCAGAAGCGACAGGATGCAGACGTTGGCGGCGTGGTGCTGCGAGGAGCTGTCGTGGGAACGCATGGTGCTGAGCCCCAAGAGGTCCGCTTCGTGGCTGTAGAGAAGGTCGACGATCTGCTGCACCACGCGCTTCGATTCGCGAAGGCGCAGCCTGCGGCCGGAGGCGACCTCGGCCGCGACCTCGTCCATGGTGGTAAGGAGCTTGCGGTACAGCGGCCGCACCTTGTCCCCCGCGGACCTGATCCGCCTTAGCTGTGGCGTTATGGTCAGCACCTCGTCCTCGCGCAGCAGATCGAGCTCGAGGTCGCCGATGCCCCGCTGCTGCACCGCGTCCAGCAACCGCTGGAACGAGTCCGCCTCATCCTCTTGCGGCTCTTGCAACAGGTAGACGAAACGTTGCAGGTCGGCGCTGGTAACGCCCGGACCGAAGGTGATCCTCCCCAGGTGATGGCGCCGCATCAGTTCCATGATGTAGCGCGGACCTTCGAAGGTGGCGATGTCGGGCCTGAGCCTGAGGTCTCCCAGGTAGAGATGCCCCCCCTTGAGGATGAGGGAGGCGTCGTCGTCCTTGCCGGTGATGGCCCGCACCACCTCGAGCAGGTTGCCGACCCGCTGCACGATGGCCGCGTGGCCGGCACCGTAGTTGGCCGCACTCTTGAGCAGGACGAAGAAATGCGACACCAGGGTCTTGCCCAGCCGCGCCAGTTCGTCTCCCGCAGGTTGCCGATCCATCCCGAGCGTCATGACCCGACCTCACCCCGTCCAGCCGGGGTTCTTTGCCGCGCCGCGTGGGAGGCGATGGCCTGGTCCAAGATGGACCGGATCTCCCCCCCCTTCTTCTGGGCGCGGACCTCTTCCAGGAGCTGCAGGGCCGCCCGGCTGCGGATCCGCCCCAGCCCCAGGACGGCAAGCTGCACGGATTCCTTCTCGCTCCCTTTCTGAAACCAGTAACGTTTCAGGAGCTGCTCGCGCAACATCGGCAGCACGCTCTCCTGCCCCAGCTCCCCGAGGGCCAGGAAGATCTCTTTCTTCTCGTCGAGCGGGCGCTCCTGGAAATCGTCGGCGCCGGCAAGCGCCACGATGGGCTTGAGCGCGAAGGGAAGCCTCTCCCGGGTCAGTACCTGCAGGGCCTTGATGCGCAGCGCGCTCGTTTCGTCCCTCAGGTACTTCAGGAGGTAGGTCTTCGCCTTCGGGTCGGCGGTCCGCTCCAGGAACCCGAGCACCTCGCGCCTGATGCGCGGCTCCCGGTGCGAGATGAGCCCGAGGATCATCTTGAGCGCCGCCGGCGTGCCTATCAGGGAAAGGATCAGCACCACGTTGCGCACCAGGTACCAGCGCGGGTCGCTCAAAAACGGCTCGAACACCGAGGGATCCCCATGCCCCAGGTCCACCAGGACCTCCACGATCAGCTTGCGCACCTTGAGCTTCTCCACCCGCCCGAGCAGCTCGCAGATCGCCCGCAGGGAAGGGATGCCCAAAACCAGCAGCAGCTCCTTCAACTGCACGTAGTCGATACTCGTCTCGGCGCTGTCCAGGGCCACCTTGAGCACCTCCACGGTGGAGTCGGAGAGGATCGCGGCCAGCGCCGCTGCCAACTGGCGCCGCTGTTCCGGTGCCGTCGTCGGCAGCTTTTGCAGGCGGTCGAGAAAGCGCGCCAGCTTGAGCGCGTGGGCGATGTCGCCGGCGACGACGAGGTTGACGGTCAGGCTCCCCAGTATGGCGGTGAAGTCGGCGAAAAGCTCCGGCTGCTGGACCTCCCCCAGGATGGCGGCGAGGATCCCGATCACGTCATCGAGCCCGTTGCAGCGCCCTTCCAGGTCGAGCGCCTTGCGCAGCCACGCCTCCTCCTCGGCGGTGAGCATGAGCAGGTGCTTCGGAATCACCCGCGGCGCCGGGGGAGGCTGCTCGACGAGCGCCTGCCGGATCCTCTCCAGGGCATCGCGCTGCTGGTGCGAGCTCTCGGTTTCCGCCATGAGGTAGGGATCGCTGAAGTCGTCTTCGGTAAGGTAGCCTATGTGCTGGAGGTTGCGCTCCCAAAGCTGGGTCACCACGTCGTCATCGCCGCCGGGGCGTTCGAATCCAACCACCCCCAGAAACGCCACGATTTCCGCCGGCTCCACACCCTGGTCGAAGAAGAGGGTCCTGATGCCGTCGACATGGAGCCGGCTCGCCATGCTCTCCTTGGGGTCCTTGTTCTCGTAGACCAGCGCCCCTTGGTAGCGCAGCGCGAACTGTTCCACGTCGAGGGTCAGCTCGCCGTAACGCCCGAGGTGCACCGCCATCCTGGTGCCGAGGTCCGCGATAAAGCCGATCAGCACGGGGTTGTTGGGGAGATAGATCCTGAGCGCCTTCGACGTCTTGATCATGCCAAGAATGATCTGCGTCACCGAAGCAAGCTCTTCCTTGCCGACCTCCGGATGCTCAACAACCTGCTCCATCATGCTCCCTCGCCTGCACGGGTGGTTTTCATTACCACGACCGCCCTAGCTCTCTTGCTTCATGAGCCCTCAGCATCATCCACACCGGCGTAAGCATACGCTTTCCTTTAAGTTATGTAAAGAGAGCCCCATTTCCCGGCGCCGGAGCTGCGCTCTTTAATAAAACTGAGGCGTAAAAAAAGGGAGCCGGCTCGAGGCCGACTCCCTTTCGTTGCTACTTGGTGCCGCAGGCTTACATCATGCCGCCCATGCCACCCATGCCGCCCATGCCGCCCGGCATTGCCGGCATTGCTGCCTCTTCCCTCGGCTTGTCGGCGATCATGGCCTCGGTGGTCATCATGAGACCGGCCACGGAAGCGGCGTTCTGCAGCGCGCTCCTGGAGACCTTGGTCGGGTCGATGATGCCGGCCTGGATCATGTCGACATAGACGTCGTCGGCCGCGTTGTAGCCGAAGGCCTCCTGGCCGTTCTTCACCTTGTCCACGACGATGGAGCCGTCCACACCCGCGTTCTGGGCGATCTGACGGATCGGCTCCTCGAGGGCGCGCTTGATGACGTTGACGCCGAACTGCTGCTCCGGTGCGAGCTGGAGGTTCTCCAGCACCTTCATGGCGCGCAGGTAAGCCACGCCGCCGCCAGGGACGATGCCCTCGTCAACCGCGGCGCGGGTCGCGTGGAGCGCGTCCTCGACGCGTGCCTTCTTCTCTTTCATCTCGATCTCGGTGGCCGCACCGACCTTGATCACGGCGACGCCGCCTACCAGTTTCGCCAGGCGCTCCTGGAGCTTCTCGCGGTCGTAGTCGGAGGTGGTCTCTTCGATCTGGGCACGGATCATCTTGACGCGGCCCTGGATGTCGGCCTCGGCGCCGAAGCCGTCGATGATGGTGGTGTTGTCCTTGTCGACGGTGATCTTCTTGGCGTTACCCAGCATGTCGATGGTGGTGTTCTCGAGCCTGAAGCCGACTTCCTCGGAGATCACCTTGCCGCCGGTCAGGATGGCGATGTCTTCCAGCATGGCCTTGCGGCGGTCGCCAAAGCCCGGGGCCTTGACGGCGCAGACGTTGAGCACGCCGCGCAGCTTGTTGACCACCAGGGTGGCCAGGGCCTCGCCCTCGATGTCCTCGGCGATGATCAGCAGCGGACGGCCGGATTTGGCGGTCTGCTCGAGCACCGGGAGGAGGTCCTTCATGTTGGAGATCTTCTTGTCGTGGATCAGGATGGCGACATTGTCCATGGCCGCTTCCATGCGCTCCGGATCGGTCACGAAGTACGGGGAGAGGTAGCCGCGGTCGAACTGCATACCCTCGACGGTCTCAAGGGTGGTCTCCATCGCCTTGGCTTCCTCGACGGTGATGACCCCTTCCTTGCCGACCTTCTCCATGGCCTGGGCGATGATGTCGCCGATGGTCTTGTCGTTGTTGGCGGAGATGGTACCGACCTGCGCGATTTCCTTGTGGTCCTTGATCGGCTTGGAGATGTTCTTCAGCTCGGCGACCAGCGCCTCGACGGCCTGGTCCAAACCGCGCTTGATCTCCATCGGGTTGTGGCCGGCCGCGACCAGCTTGGCGCCCTGGCGGTAGATGGCCTGGGCGAGCACGGTAGCGGTGGTGGTGCCGTCACCGGCGACGTCGGAGGTCTTGGAAGCGACTTCCTTCACCAGCTGTGCGCCCATGTTCTCGAACTTGTCTTCCAGCTCGATTTCCTTGGCGACGGTGACGCCGTCCTTGGTGATCAGCGGCGCGCCGTAGGATTTCTCGATGACGACGTTGCGCCCTTTGGGGCCCAGGGTCACTTTGACTGCGTCTGCCAGGGTGTTGACACCTTTAAGGATGCAGTTACGTGCCTCCTGGTCGAACTTGATGATCTTTGCTGCCATATCTAATCTCCTCCTTAAATGATAGTAGTCGTGAAGGGTTGGCTGCCGGGATTACTTCTCGATGACGCCGAGGATGTCGTCTTCGCGCATGATCAGGAAATCCTCGCCCTCAAGCTTCACTTCGCTCCCTGCATACTTGCCGAACAGCACCTTGTCGCCCACCTTGAGATCGATCGGGTATACCTTGCCGTCCTCGCCCCTCTTCCCGTTGCCCACTGCCACGACTTCGCCCTGCTGCGGCTTTTCCTTGGCGGTTTCCGGGATGTACAGCCCACCGGCGGTCATGGTAGCTTCCTCAACCCTCTTCACGATGATACGGTCCTGCAGCGGTCTAAGATTCATGCTTTCCTCTCCTTTCCTTGAGATGCACCGATCTCTTGATATTGAAAAAAATATTAGCACTCAAAACTGCCGAGTGCTAATTGCCTGCTAAATATAAACAGCATGACCCTAAAAATCAAGGGCGGTCTGCAAAATAATTTTCCTGCAGCTATCCCCTTGCTACCACTTCTTTTTTGCCAGTTCCTCGGCGTAAAACTTCTGGTACAGGATCTCCCATTCGCGGCTCCCCGGGACCTTGGCCTGGCTGTAGGAGGCGAGCTTCGCGCGCACGGCCTGGTCCACCTGTTCCATGATGGAGAAGAACCCGGAGATGGAGTCCTTGATGGAGTCCAGGGCGCGCCGTTCGTCCGGGAAATCGGCCAGGTCGTCGTTGTAGAGCTTGTCGTAGATCTTGTGGGCTATGTGGGAAATGCGGTCTTCCGAGATGTGCATGGTCTCTCCTTGCATGGCTTGGCCGGCGGGCCGGTCAATCACAGAACGATCTTCCTCTCCTTGGCCAGTTTGTCCTTGATCATCTTGAGCATCTTGTGCCGGTCGATCCCCTGGCCTCCGACGGCCTTGAGCGTCTGCTCCAAGAGCGCCTCGGCGTCGCGCTCCAGGTCTTCCTCCTGCTTGATATCCTTGGCGATGGCGGCCTTGATCCCCGCCAGCACGGCGCCGCGCCCCTGTTTTTGCTGCACCAGTTGAGCGCGCTCCAGGTCCCCCAGCACTTTTTCCGCCAGGCGCGCGATCTGTTCATCCTTAAGACGCATCTTGCCTCCCACTTATTAAAGGGTTTCGGTTTGGCGCATTGTACGTCAACCCGGCAAAATTGCAACAGTTTTGGGGACTGTATGAGCCGCGTTGTCATTAAAGAAAACAAGGTTGATTTCTCATAAGCACGGATCTACAATACAGCCACTACACGCTCTCTCTGCCGTGCCCGTGAGGTTATTAACGCCCCTGCGGAATAATTTATTGTACGGGAGCCTGTTTCGATCGTGGTGTGCTGCCCCATTGCGCGGGAATTGCCTAAAGCGGTCTACAGGAGCCCACCTGAATGGGAACTCGCTGTGAGGCCCCCCAACCAAACGACAGGGCGGAGAGAGCTGCATTACGAAATTAGGGGATCCGGCAACGGTCCCCTTTTTTTCGTCTTGCGCTCCGGTCGCTGGGGATATATAGCAATGGGTGGCTCGCCACTCCAGCATCCACGGTTCCGGAGACACGGATGACTCCCCATTTCCTCCCCACCCTGGTGAACCCTCCCTTTGGAGACCCCGGGGTTTACGTCGACTTCCAGTTTGCCAGGCGTGCCCTCCTCTTCGACCTAGGGGAGATCCACCGCCTCGGTCCCCGCAAGATCCTGCGTCTGAGCGACGTCTGCATCTCCCACACCCACATCGACCACTTCATCGGCTTCGACCTCATGCTGCGCATCATGCTCGGGCGCGACATGGCGCTGCGCCTGTTCGGCCCTCCCGGAATCCTGGGCCAGGTCGAACACCGGCTCGCCTCCTACAGCTGGAACCTGATCCAGAGCTATCCCACCGAGTTCGTCATCACCGTCACCGAGCTCCACCCCGACGGCAGCGGGGTGCGCGCCCGGTTCAGTTCCCGCCGGGTCTTCGCCCGCGAAGCGGAAGAACGGTTCCGCTTTCAGGACGGCGTGGTCCACGAGGAGGAAAACCTGCGCCTGCGCGTCGCCTTTCTGGAGCACAGCATCCCCTGCCTCGCCTACGCCTTCGAGGAAAAGCTCCACGTGAACTTCATGAAGAATCACCTGGCCGAGCTGGGACTCCCGGTCGGGCCTTGGCTGTCGGAAGTGAAGCGCGCCGTCCTGCGCGGCGAGCCGGATGACACGGTGGTTACGGCGGCGCATCCCGGCGCAGATGAAGGGCGGAGCTTCACCATTGGGCAGTTGAAGGAAAAGGTGCTGCAGGTGGTGCCGGGCGAGAAGATCGCCTACGTCACCGACACCGCGTTCACTCCCGACAACCGCCGCCGAATCGTGGAACTGGCGCGGGACGCCGACTATTTTTTCATCGAGGCGGTGTTCCTCGACGTCGATGCCGAGCGCGCCCGGGAACGCGCCCACCTCACCGCGCGCCAGGCGGGTGATCTCGCGCGCGAGGCGGGTGCGGCGCGGGTCATCCCGTTCCACTTCTCCCCCCGGCACCTGGGCGCGGAGGACGAACTGCGCCGTGAGGTGGCCGAGGCCTTCGCAGGGAGGTAAGGCTCCTTGAAGGCTCCTTCAAGGCTCCCCTCGCCCTCCGGGAGAGGGGCGGGGGTGAGGGGAGAGGGGATGGGAGCCACGACGCAAAAAGGGGGACCCGGCAACCGGGTCCCCCTTTATCGTTGGCATGATGCAGCTTCGTCCTAGTCGAGCCTGATGGCGGCGAAGAGGGAAGTGTCGCCCCTTCTGAGCAGCATCTTCAGGTAGCCCCCCTTCTTCACGCTGGCGATCACCTTGCTGTAGTCCTTGACGCCGGTGATGCGGACCCCGTTGATTTCCCTGATCAGGTCGCCCTCGACGATCCCCGCACGCTCAGCGACGCTGTCGGCCTGCACGTCGGTCACCACGACACCTTTTTCCCCCTGCATCCGCATCTGCTGGGCGCGTTCAGGGGTCAAGTCGGCGACCTTCAGCCCGAGCCGGTCGCCGGTCACGGCGGCATCCTCTTCCTCCGCCCCGTCCTTCAGCTTCTCGACGGTCACCTGCAGCGGCACCTGCTTGCCATCGCGCAGCACTACGAGCTTCACCTTCTTGCCCACCGGGGTTGCGGCCACGCGCCGCGGCAACTCGGCCATGTCCTTGATGGTGTGCCCGTCATACTCGAGGATGATGTCCCCCCCCTTGACGCCTGCCTTCTCGGCGGGGCTGTCCTTCATCACCTCGGCCACCAGGGCGCCCTGCTCGTTTTCCATCCCGAAGGACTTCGCCAGGTCCTGGGTCACCATCTGCACCGAGACGCCGAGCCAGCCGCGGGTCACCTTTCCCTTCTCCTTGAGCTGGGGCAGGATTTCCTTGGCCATGTTGATCGGGATGGCGAAGCCGATCCCCTGTCCGCCCGACACGATGGCCGTGTTGATGCCGATGACCTCGCCGTCGGTGTTGAAGAGCGGGCCGCCGGAGTTGCCCGGGTTGATGGAGGCGTCGGTCTGGATGAAGTCGTCGTACGGGCCGCTGCCAATGACACGCCCCTGGGCGCTGATGATGCCGGCGGTGACCGTCTGGCTCAGGCCGAAGGGATTGCCGATGGCCATGACCCAGTCACCGACTTCCATCTTGTCGCTGTCGCCCAAGGGGGCCACCGGCAGGTGCGCCTTGGTGTCGATCTTGACCAGGGCGAGGTCGAGCTTGTCGTCGCGCCCCTTGATCTCTCCCTTGTACTCGCGGCCGTCGGAGAGCTTCACCTTGATGTCGTCGGCGTCCTTCACCACGTGGTTGTTGGTGATGATGTAGCCGTCATCGCTGATGATGAAACCAGACCCCATGCTTTGCTGCTTGTAGGGATGCTGCTGGCGCGGTGACTCGAAGAACTTCTCGAAGTACTCCTGGAACGGATCGCCGCCCGGATGCTGCCGCTTCTGCATGGCGATGGTCTTGGAGGTACTGATGTTGACGACCGCCGGTTTCAGCTTCTTGGCCAGCTTCGCGAAGTCGGGGGTGAGCGTCGTGGCGCCCGCGACGGTGGAGAAAATCGAGGAGAGAAATAAGCTAAACACCAGAAATCTTGCGACGATCGCTGCCTGCATGGCTACCTCCTGGGATTTGAGTACGGTAAAGCTAATACTGACCCGGTTGTTTGTCAAGCCTCGCCCAAAGACGACTCCCGTAAACAAAAAACGGACCTCTCCCCGGCCGCTGCGGCCAGGAGAGGTCCGTTTGTCGGACTGCGGGATGCGGCGGAGTGCTACTCTTCTTCTTTGAGGATGTAGCCCACGCCCCTCACGGTGTGGATCAGCTTCTTGTCGGCTTCACGATCGATCTTCTTGCGCAGGTAGTTCACGTAGACGTCGATGATGTTGGTGAAGCTGTCGAAGGTGTAATCCCAGACGTGCTCGGCGATCATGGTCCTGGTGAGCACCTGGTGCGGGTTGCGCATGAAGTACTCGAGCAGACCGTACTCTTTCGCGGTGAGATCGATCTCCTTGTCCTTGCGCCATACCTTGTGGGTTACCGGGTCAAGACGCAGGTCGGCGAAGCGGATCTCGGCGCCGCGGTCGAGCTCGCTCCTTCTCATCAGCGCACGGACGCGGGCCAACAGCTCGGCGAAGGCGAACGGCTTGGTCAGGTAGTCGTCGGAACCGGAGTCCAGACCAGCCACGATATCTTCTACGGAGTCCTTCGCGGTGAGCATCAGGATCGGGGTGACATTCTTGCGCTCCCTCAGTTCCTTCAGCACGGAAAGTCCGTCTTTTTTCGGGAGCATCCAGTCGAGCACGATCAGATCGAACGGCTTCTCCAGCGCAAGCTTAAGCCCCTCTTCACCGTCCGCGGCCGTGTGGACTTCGTACTGCTCCTCCTCGAGCCCGCGCTTGATGAAGCTGGCAACCTTTTTTTCGTCTTCAACCACCAAGATTCTCATGTTGATTTCCTCTCTTTTAAATTATGTCGACCTCTAATCGTGCCTGATATCACCATGAAGTCTGCTCAAGATCTCGGCGGCAGACTCCTCAACCGATTTGTTGGTTACGTCGATAACCAGCCAGGCGGGGTGGGCTCGGTAAAAGCGCCGGCAGTAGGCGAGTTCTTCCTCGACCTGCCTATAGTCGGCGTAGCTGCCGCGCGGGCTTTGCCTCAGGTTCCTGAGCCGCGCGCAACGGATATCGACCAGTCGCTGCGTGTCGATAATGAGGCCTACCACCCGTTCCGGCTCCACCTCCTCCAGTTCGGGGGGAGGATCGATTCCCTGGATGATGGGCACGTTCGCCACCTTGTACCCCTTGTGGGCGAGGTACATGGAGAGCGGAGTCTTGGACGAGCGGGACACGCCGATCAGGACGATGTCCGCCTTGTGCAGGTTGCGCGGCTCCTGGCCATCGTCCTGCTTCACCGTAAAATCAACCGCCTCCATGCGGCGGTAATACTCGGAGTTCATCTCGTACTGCAGGCCGGGAAGCTTCTGCGGCCTCATCTCCAGGAACTCGGCCAGCTTGAAGAGAAGGGGCGTGATCAGGTCCACCGCCTCCAACTGTCTCGCCTCGCACTCGTTCCTGACGAACTGCGCCAGTTCCGTGTTCACCAGCGTATAGAAGATAATGCCGGGTAAGCGGTCTACCTCGTCCAGGGCCTTCAGGATGTCGTCACGGTTCCTGATCTGCCCGACCCGGCGCAGGCGAACGTCCACGTCCTTGAACTGGGTCAACGCGGCTCGCGCCACCCGCTCGACGGTCTCGCCCGTCGCATCAGAAAGTAAGTAAACGTGGTACATCCGTAGTCACCTGAAAACTGCCGCTCTGCCAAGACCTTATCGGCTCTCCCGCCAAACTCATTAGATATATACCATGTTTTTTCATTTTAGGCAAAACTAAAATTTAATGGGAAAACCTTCTGGAAATTCTTATCGGCATATCTCCGAAAAATTTTAATTATAATTACGCCCTAGTTTTTTTGGATGTCAAGGTTTTCATTGCCATTTCCTTTATTTCTCTGGTAGTTTAATGCGGCAATTCGGAAACCAAAAGGAGAAGCAAACTCATTATGATTACAGACTGGGCGGAAATCGCCTGTGACGTCCCGGCCGAGATGGTCGACACATTAGCTGACTTTTTAGTCGAACTGACCGGCAACGGCGTCGGCGTCGATAACCTGCACCTGGATACCTTTTCCCTGGACACCCTGGAAGACACCAGCATCAAGACGGTGAAGGGATACCTCCCCCTGGATGACTCCCTGGAGGACATGCGCATCAAGGTGGAGCATTTTCTGGCCCAGCACGGGCCGGACTTCCCGGGCTTCGTCTACACCCCGCCGGTGGTCAGCATCATCAAGAACGAGGACTGGGCCAACAACTGGAAGGTGCACTTCAAGCCGGTGCGCATCGGCAACCGGCTGGTGATCAAACCGACCTGGGAGGAGTACCAGCGGGTCGAGGGTGACCTGGTCATCCAGATCGACCCCGGCATGGCCTTCGGCACCGGCGCCCATCCTACCACCAAGATGTGCCTGGAGTCCCTGGAGCGGATCGCCTTCGCCGCCGAAGGTGGCAAGCTCCCCAACCCGGTCCTCGACGTCGGCACCGGCTCCGGCGTCTTGAGCATCGCCGCCGCCCTTTTGGGCGCCACCGAGGTCACCGCCGTGGACATCGACCCGGAAGCGGTCCGGGTAACGCAGGAAAACCTGGAACTGAACGGCGTCGACACCGTGGTCAAGGCCTCCACCACCGACCTGTCCCAGCTTCCCGGCGGCTATGCCGTCGTGGTGGCCAATATCCTCGCCGAGGAGCTGGTGCGCCTCTCCGACCAGCTCACCTCGCGGGTGGCGCCCGGCGGCTGGCTGATCCTCTCCGGCATCCTCACCGAGAAAGAGGAGTTCGTCCGCGCCGGTTTCCCCGCACTGGAACTGGTGGAAAACCCGCGTGAGCTCGAGTGGTCCTGCCTCACCCTGAGAAAACCCTTCTAACCATGCGCAGCTTCTTCCTGGGCGACAACCCGGTCAGCGACGGGGCAGCGACCGTCACCGGCGAGCTGTACCGGCACATGGCGCGCGTGTTGCGGCTGAAAGAGGGGGCCGAGGTCGAGCTGGTGGATGCCGACGGCAGGCGCCACAGCGGCGTGGTTGCCGAAGTGGGCGCGAAGAGCCTCACCGTCCGCATCGAGGCCACCTCCGCCGCGCCCGAACGGGAGCCGGGACTGCGCATCACCCTGTACCAGGGGCTTCCCAAGGGGGACAAGCTCGACCTGATCCTGCAAAAGTGCACCGAACTCGGCATAACCGAGGTGGTCACCTTCGATGCCGCGCGCTCGATCGTGAAACTGCGCGGCGAGAAGACGGCGGGGAAGCTGGCCCGTTTCGAGAAGATCGTGCAGGAGGCCGCCCGCCAGTGCGGGCGAAGCTCCGCGCCCCGGGTGGCCATCGGCGGAAGCTTGAAGGAAGTGCTCCGGGATGCGGGGCAGACGGTGAAGCTGCTTTTGTGGGAAGGGGAAGAAAAGACCACGCTGCGGGAGTGCCTGGAACGGTACCAGGGGCCGGAGAGTGTGGCCGTGGTGGTCGGCCCGGAGGGTGGGCTGAGCGCGGAGGAGGTGGCCGCAGCCCTTGCCTGCGGCTTCACCCCGGTGACACTGGGAAAGCGGATCCTGCGCACCGAGACCGCGGGACTGGCGCTGGTCTCGATTCTGCAGTTTCACTGGGGAGACTTGGGGTGACAGATCTTTAAGGGAACAGGCACCTGGCGGAGCCAGTCCCTTACCTGAGCGCGATCACCAGCGCCACTATCGACACCAGCAGCGACACCCCCGCCACCGCCATGAGCATCTTCTCGCGGGCCAGCACCACCTTGAGCGTCTTGATGGTGAGTTGCAGGTGCCCCGAGGTCTCCAGGAGCGCCCGCTCCAGTTTCCGGTTCTCCTCTTCCAGATGGTGCAACCTGGCCTCCATTCCTCCGGGGGAGCCGGGCCCCATAAAGCGCCCCTTGGCCCGGCTGGCCATGTCCGCCACCATGGGGAGGTTCTCCATCACCCGCCCCCACGGTATCCTCGTCGCCGCTATCTTGGCTATGCTCCAGATGCTCATGGTGCCTCCTTTTATCCTCAATACAAATTAGTGATTTTTCGCCAGTTGTACACCCGCTCCACCAACCTGGGCTACGGGGCCGCGTTCAGAGCCCCCTCCCGTTGTCCCTCTCCCCCGAAATAAGCTCCACGAAGCGCCGCGCGAAGAGCGGGCCCTTCGCCTCGTCCTCGTGCTTGAAGAAGACGAAGGCTTCGCTCCATCCCCTGCCGCGCACAAGCTCCGCCCACTTCCTCAACTCCTCCACCTGGTACTCCGGACGCCTAAGCCTGAGGTACCCCCAGGTTGCCGTCGCCACCGCCGGGATCTCCAGTTCTTCCTCGATGTCCGCGATGCAGAGCGCGGCGTCGTTTCTGTGCAAGAGCGCGAACACCTCGTCATCGAGCCAGGAGCGGTGGCGAAACTGCAGGGCCACCCGGCGCCCCGGCGGTATCAACGCCAACAGATCGTGCAACAGGGGCAGGTCCTTCTTGAGACTGGGGGGAAGCTGGAACAGCACGGCGCCCAGGCGCCTCCCCAACACCCCGGCTACATCGAAGAGGTAGGACACCTGGTCGGCGACGTCGCGCAGCCGGTTCACGTGGGTAATGCGCTGCGGCGCCTTGAGCACGAACCTGAAGGTCTCCGGCACCTCGTCGCGCCACCCCGCCAGCATCGAGTCCTTGGGCATGCGGTGGAAGGTGTTGTTGATTTCAACGCTGTTGAACTGCCCACCGTAGTAGTGCAGCATCTCCCGGGACGGCAGGTCCTGCGGGTAGAAACTCCCTTTCCACTCGGTGTAGGAAAAACCGCTGGTGCCTATGTACAGGATCATGGCGCGCCCCCACCCGTTTCATCCACAGCATCATGTTATACAACAGGGGGCGGCCTGCACAAGGCATTCTAATGGAAATGCCCACGGCGCCATGCTCATAGGACGAAAAAAGGCGGGCTCCTCATAAGGAACCCGCCCGTCATGCCGCTATCTTTGCCTATCAGGAGATCAACGAGGCCAGCTCGTCGCCGAACGCCTCGCGCTGCCAGCGCTTCAAGAGGGCATCCTGCGAGGAGCCCGGCTCGGCGAGCGCCTCCAGGAGCGTGTTGTTGGCCACCAGACCCACCCCCAGGCCGAGCTGGGCCGACTTCGCCTCGCGCCAGATCTTGAGCCGTTTCACCTTCTCGTCCTGGAGCCGGTCCAGCACCGGACGGCGGTTTTGCTGCACCTGCGGCAGCTTGTCCTGCGGCACGGCCAGGCCGTTGGCGACCGCCTGCAGCAGCCCGCGCCCGAGCCGCTCGATCAGCTTGGACGACATGGTGTGGATGCCGACCAGTTCGAAGTTGCTCCTGGGCTGCTTCTCGGCCAGCTCGCGCAACAGGTCGTTACTGAGGATCCGGAAAGGGGGAACGTCGGCGAGGCGGGCCTTCTCGTCCCGGAACTTGAGCAGTTCCTCGAGGACGGCCAGCTCACGCGGCTTCATCTTGTTGGCCCCCTTGAAGCGCAGGCACATGAGCTCACCCTCGCGCGACGGCGATCTCACGCCCGCCACCAGCTCGGACTCCTCCTCCACCCAGGCCAGGCGCCCCTTGGCCACCAGCTCCGCCTCGAGCTGACGGTACAGCTCGATCAGGAGCGAGGTGTCCTTCATGGCGTACTCCAGCATCTCCTGAGAGAAGGGACGCTTGCTCCAATCGGCCTTCTGGTAGCGCTTGTCCAGCTCGACGCCGAAACGCTTCTTCAAAAGGGCTGCCAGGCCGAACTCGCTCTCGCCAAGGAACTGGCTGGCGATCATGGTGTCGAAGAGGTTGACCACCTCGATGCCGAAGTCGCGGTGCAGCGAGCGCATGTCGTAGTCCGCGCCGTGGAAGATCTTCTTGATGGCCGGGTTGGCGAAGATCGGCGCCAGCGCACGCACGTCGATCGGGGCCAGCGGATCGATCAGTCGGTCCTCCGACGCGGAGGAGACCTGGATCAGGCAAACCTTCTCGGTATAGTGGTGCAGCGAGTCGGCCTCGAGGTCGAAGGCGAGCACCGACTCCTTCGAGAGCCGCTCTACGAGTTCATCCAGGGTCTTTTGGTCGGTGACGAGATGTGCCGCTGCGGGATTTGTTGCCTTATTCTTGTTCTGCAAATGGTTCCGTCCGTTTCTGCATCTATATATGCTTGCGAGATATTTGGCGTTTTTGCGCCCTTCCGGTCACGGCACAGCGCCAGCCGGGAAGATTACAGCTTTTTCACTTTCTATACAAGTCCAGATCCGCATTCGCGGAAAAAATTGCCGCTGCCGGGATTACCGCCCCGGGCCGATCTCGATCAGCGCCTGGATGGTGCGCTGCATCTCCTCGTTGGTGCCGATGGTGATGCGCAGGCCGTGGCTCAGCTTGGGGTCGGTGAAGTGGCGCACCAGGATCTTGCGGTCGTACAGCCCCTGGTAGACGCGGGCGCCGTCACGGTCGGGCGGGCTCGCGAAGACGTAGTTGCCGCTGGAGGGGATGACATGGTAGCCGATTTTTCCCAGTTCGGCGGTGAACCAGGCACGGGTCTCCTTAATCTTGGCCACACACTGAAGGAAGTAGCCCTGGTCGTGGAGCGCGGCGGTGGCGGCAGCCTGCGCCAGGCGATCCAGGTTGTAGTGGTCGCGGATCTTGTTGAGAGCGGCGATCACCTCGGGGCGCGCGATGGCGAGGCCGAGCCTCATGCCCGCGAGCGAATAGCTTTTGGAGAAGGTGCGGGTGACCACGACGTTGTCGAGGGAGCGCACCAGCTCCAGCGAATTCTCCTCGGCGAAGTCCACGTAGGCCTCGTCCACCACCAGCATCCCGGAAATACGCCCGGCGAGGTCCGCGATGTAGTTCTGGCTGAAGGTGAAGCCAAGCGGCGCGTTCGGGTTGGTGAGGAAGAGGAGCTTGCCGTCGTAGCGCTCCGGGATCCCCTCCGGCTCGAAAGAGTCGGTGAGGCCGAAGGTGCGCACCTTGGCCCCCTGCACCTCGGCCAGCGTGCCGTAGTAGGAGTACGAGGGGTGGATGTAGGCGATCTCTTCGCCCTCGCCGGCGAAGGCGCGGATCAGGTTGTTGAGCACCTCGTCCGACCCGTTGGCCATGATGATCCAGGAGGGGTCGAAACCGTACAACCGGCCGGCCTCCTCGCGCGCTAGGCGACTGGCGGCGTCCGGATAGCGGCGCAGCCCCTCCCCGACCTCCCTGGCGATGGCGTCGATCACCTGCGGGGACGGCGGATAGGGGTTCTCGTTGGTGTTCAGCTTGATGTAGGAGGCCACATCTTCGGGCTGGAAGCCCGGGACATAGCCTGCCATCTGTGCGATGTTTTGCCGCAGGGCAATCATGGCAACTCCTTTGCTGGCGGATTGGAACTGTGACTATAACCGCAATTCAATGAGAAAGTCAAAGCCCCAGGCTCTAATACCGCTCCAGTTCCCGGTAGAGAGTGGTGCGTCGGACCGGCGCGAAGCCAGCACCCTTAATGAGATCGATCATCTGCTGCTGCGACATGCGGAAGCGGCATCCCGCCGCGGCCACCACGTTTTCCTCCAGCATGGTGCCCCCCACGTCGTTCGCGCCGAAGAAGAGCGCGACCTGGGCCATCTTCGCCCCTTGCGTCACCCAGCTCGCCTGAATGTTGGGGATGTTCCGGAGCACGATGCGGGACAGGGCCAGCACCTTGAGGTATTCCACGCCGCTCGCGGTCTCGCCGCCGAGCTCCGTGTTGCCCGGCTGGTAGGTCCAGGGGATGAAGGCGGTGAAGCTCCCTCCTTGCGCCTGCAGGTCGCGCACCCGGAACAGGTGCTCGACCACGTCCTCGATGCGCTCTTTGCTGCCGAACATCATGGTCGCCGTGGTCGGCATGCCGAGCTTGGCCGCCTCGCGCATGACCTCCGCCCACCCCTGCCAGCCGATCTTCTTCGGGGAGATCTCGGCGCGGACGCTGTCCACCAGGATCTCCGCCCCGCCGCCGGGAACGGAATCGAGCCCCGCCTCCTTCAGGCGCCGCAGGGTTTCCGGAATGGACAGCCCGGAGAGCTTCGCGGTATGGGTGATCTCGGCCGGAGAGAGGGAATGGTTCTGGACGCCGGGGAAGCGGCGCTTGATCTCCCGGAACAAGGTCTCGAAGTAGGTGATGTCGAGCGACGGGTGCAGCCCGCCCTGCATCAGGAGCTGCGTCCCCCCCTGGTCCACCAGTTCCTGGATCTTGGCCATGATGGTGTCGTTGTCCAGGAGATAGGCGTCGTTCGCCTCGGGGTTGCGGTAGAACGCGCAGAACTTGCACTGGGACTCGCAGACGTTGGTGTAGTTGACGTTGCGATCCACGACGAAGCTGACGCAGCCGTCGGGGTGCATGCTGCGGCGGACGGAGTCGGCGAGGCGGCCGACGGCGAGGAGGTCCCCCTCGGTCAGGCACCAGAGCGCCTCTTCGAAGGTTACTTCAGCGCCGGCGGCGACTTTTTCAGTGATGGCTTTGAGCATTGGTGGAACCTGCTGGTTTCTCTGGCTAAAGGGCAACGGGGTGGTGGACCCGGTGGACCCGGTGGACCTTGTGGACCCGGTGGACGGGCAGAATTTAATACGCGCGGAGCTCGCGGTAGAGGGTGTCACGCTCGACCGGGATGCGACCCGCCTTCCGGATCATGGCGACGATGCTGTCGCGGCTCATGGCCTGCGGGGTGTCGGCGCCGGCCTCGTGACCGATGCGCTCCTCGACCACGGTGCCGTCCAGGTCGTTGACGCCGAAACAGAGCGAGACCTGGGCGATCTTCTCGCCCAGCATCACCCAGTACGCCTTCACGTTGGCGAAGTTGTCCAGGTAGATGCGGCCGACGGCCAAGGTGCGCAGGTCGTCGACGCCGCTGGTGCCGCTGCCGCCAATCTTCAACTGGGAATGCTCGGGCTGGAAGGCGAGCGGGATGAAGACCTGGAAGCCGCCGGTCCTGTCCTGCAACTCCCGCAACTGGCGCATGTGATCGACCCGATCCTCGACGCTCTCCAGGTGACCGTAGAGCATGGTGGCGTTGGACTTCAACCCGGCCGCGTGCACCTGTTCCATGATGGAGAGCCACTCGGTGCCGCTGATCTTCTCGGGGCAGAGCTGGTTGCGGATCTCAGGGGCGAAGATCTCGGCACCCCCGCCCGGCAGCGAGCCGAGCCCGGCATCCTTCAGCTTCTCGAGGGTCTGCGGGATGGAAAGCTTGGCGAGCTCGGCAAGATAGGCGATCTCCACCGCGGTGAAGGCCTTCACGTGCAGTTCCGGGGATACCGACTTGATGGTCGCCAGCAGTTCCAGGTAGAACTCGAAGGGGAGATCGGGGTGCAGGCCGCCCACCACGTGGATCTCCGTGGCGCCTTGCTGGAGTGCCTCCTCGGCGCGGGCGCGCACCTCGTCCAGCGACATCAGGTAGGCTCCGTCCTCGCCGGGCCTGCGGAAGAAGGCGCAGAAACGGCAGCGGTTGACGCAGATGTTGGTGTGGTTGATGTGGCGGTTGACGTTGAAAAACACCTTGCGGCCGTTGCGCCGCTCGTTCACCGCCTGGGCCAGTTCACCCAGCTCCAGGAGGTTCGGGTGCCGGAACAGCAGGAGCGCCTCGGTCTCGTCGATGCGGGCACCGCTGTGCACTTTCTCGGCTATGGTTGCAAAACTCATTGCTGCTTTTTCCTTTCTTGTCGGACTGGTCGGACTGTCGGACGGGGTGACCGGCGGGTTTTACTCGCCGCCCCAGCGGCGGAACAGGGTGTGCTCCACCTGCACGCTGTCCAGCACCTTGCCGACCACGAAGTCCACCAGGTCCTCCATGCTCTGCGGCTGGTGGTAAAAGCCGGGCATGGCGGGCACCATCCTCACTCCCAGCCGGGACAGTTTCAACATGTGCTCCAGATGGATGGCGTTCAACGGCGTCTCGCGCGGCACCAGGACCAGGGGGCGCGCCTCCTTGAGCATCACGTCGGCGGCCCGCTCCAAGAGGTTTCCGGCATTGCCGCAACTGATGCGGGACAGGGTTCCCATGGAACAGGGGACCACCAGCATGGCGTCGGGCGCCGACGACCCGCTGGCAATGGGGGCGAAAAGATCATCGCAAGCGTAGTAACGAAGATCACCGCTCCCCACCCTCTGGCGCAACTGCTCCTGCACCACCTGCGCCGCCCCACCCCACTCCAGGGCGCACTCCTCGCGCAGCACGGCGAAGCCGGCATCGCTGACGAGTACGCTGACACGTGCCCCCGACCGCAGCAACTCCTCGATCACCCGGAGTCCATAGATGCTGCCCGAGGCCCCGGTTATGGCGACGACGAAATGGCGTTGTTTCACATCGCCCCCGCTGTCAGGGTATCCAGCAGCGTGGCGAAGAAGAGGGTCACGCTGATGTAACCGTTCATGTTGAAGAAGGCGGCGTCGAGAGCATCGAGGTTGCCACCGCGCAGCAAGTGGTGCTCGTAAAGAAGCATCCCGCAGGTGGCGACCAGGCCCGCCAGGAAGAAGGTGCCCAGCCCGAGTTGCAGGTAGAGGGCCAGCAGGAACAGGCAGGAAAGGACGTGGAAGATGCGCGAGGTCCAGAGCGAACCGGTGACGCCAAGCTTGGCCGGGATGGAGTGCAACCCGCTTTCCCGGTCGAACTCCAGGTCCTGGAGGGCGTAAAGGATGTCGAAGCCGGCAACCCAGAAGAGAACGGCCAGGGCGAGCAGGAATGCCGGTAATTCCGCGCTGCCGCGGATCGCGATCCAGGCGCCCAGCGGTGCGCCGGCCAGGCAGATGCCGAGCACCACGTGCGCCAACGCGGTGAAACGCTTGCAGTAGGAGTAAAGGAGGATGAAGCCGAGCGCTACCGGCGACAGGTAGAGACAAAGCGGGTTCAGCATCTTCGCCGCGAACAGCATGACCAACACCGAAAGGGCGATGAAAACGATGACCGAGCCCCGTCCCAGCAGACCGGCAGGGATGGCGCGCCCGGCGGTGCGCGGATTGCGACCATCGATATCGGCGTCGATCACCCGGTTGAGCCCCATGGCCGCGGTCCGCGCGCCCACCATGGCCAGGACTATCCACCCCGCCTGCGCCAGCGTGGGAAGCCCTCTGGCGGCCAACAGCGCGCCGGTGAAGGCGAAGGGAAGCGCGAAAATGGTGTGGCTGAACTTTATCATCTCCAGGAATACCCTGATCCTGGCGTACATCGTCATCTCGACTCCTGCCTGACTGCTCATGAGTTCCTTTCTCGCTCCTTGCTCAGAGAAAGCCGTATTCCCGCCATCTCCGCTCAACCTGGGCGCAAACCGATACATCCTGTTGCAACAATTGCTTCCGCTCCCCACCTTCTTCCGGGAGCTTGACGGTCGCGTCGACTCCGAGGCACCCGTCCGGCGTCACCACCAGGTCGGCGGGGAAACGGACCGCGTTCAACGCCTGCCAAAAACCCTGCGCCAGGGTCAGTTCTCCCTCGGTGCGATCCACGACCACCAGGAGCTTCCCCCTTTTCAGCCATCCCTCGCCGCGCAGCAGCTCCAGCACCCGCCGTCCCTGCAACGGCTCCTTCTTGTCGATGGAGATGATGGCACAGCCGTGAAAGATCCCCTCCACCGGCATGACCAGGTCGGCGATCTCCGGGCATTGCCGGCGCAACAGCGGGAGCAGCAGCCGCTCCGCCGACTTGGCCAGGTAGCAGTCTTCCATCGGCGGAGGGCCAACCACGGTCGCCTGGCAGATGGGATCTTTCCTGCGGGTGACGCAAGTGACCCGCAACAGCGGCACTTCCTCGCCGGGGTCGTAGCTCCCGGTGTAGTTGCCGAAGGCACCCTCGCGGCGGGTGGTGCCGGGTTCGACCACCCCCTCGATGACCAGCTCCGCTTGGGCCGGAACCAGGAGGTCGGACTCCAGACAACGCACCATCCCGATGGGAGCCCCGTGCAGGTACCCCGCGAAGGAGACCTCGTCGAGCGGTTCCGACAAGGGAAGCATGGCTGCCAGCGTCAACGCGGGCGCGGCACCGACGGCGATGGCCACCGGCATCGGCGATCCTGACGCACTGTATTTTTCGTGATGGGCGAAGCCGCCGCTGCCGGGCTTCCAGCGTATCCCCACGCAGCCGTCGTCGAAGAGCCGGACCCGGTACATGCCGCAGTTGTTCGCGCCGGTCTCGGGATCCCGGGTGAATACCAGGGGAAGCGTGATGAAGCGCCCGCCGTCACCCGGCCAGCTCTTCAGGAAAGGGTATCGTCCCAGGTCCGGAAGCCGCTCAACCACCTCCTGGCAGCGAGCCTGGCGCACCAGGGTCGGCACCGGCGCGATATCGGGTGCGGCGAGCAGTTGTTCCATCTTGCCCGTCAACACGGAAAGGTGTTCGACCTGGAGCGCAAGCGCCATGCGGGAAGGGGAGCCGAAGAGGTTGGTTGCCACGGGGTAGGGACTTCCTTTGACGTTCTGGAAAAGAAGCGCCTTGCCGCCACCGGGGAGCTTGCTCTGCCGGTCGGTGATGCAGGCGATTTCCAGTTCGGAATCCACCTCGGCATCCACCCGATGCAGCTCACCTGCGGCGTCCAGCACGGCGAGAAAGTCCCGTAAGTCCCTGATGGCCATGCACACTCCGCAAATAACCTGAAGAGAAAGTTTTTAGCACTTCCACCAGGCGATGACAACGTTTTTCTTCCCCCGCTTACGCTCCTACGGCATGGACGACGACGGCCGTCAGCCACTCCGAGATGTTCATGAAAGAACCATTCCCTTCGCGGTGTCACCCCGCCGTTCAGGTTACGCACAGCACACGGCGAAAGTGTGCAAACAATGAACAGCAACTTTTTGAAAATCCCCTGCGAAATCCCTGCAGTCGACGTGAATTAGTGCCGATAAGTGAACCACATACGACAGATTCTCACATTAACCATTTCTGGCACCTTCCATGTAACAGCGGTAGCAACCAGGCAAAAGGGGGCTCCCATGAAAAGCGAGATATCCATGAACAGCACTAACGGCCAAAGCTCCCGTCCCTCCCGCATCGCAGGAGCGGCGCTCGGCCTTGCACTTATCCTGATCGCCGGCTGCGGCGGCGGTGGCGGAGGGACCAACCCGACCGGCATCAACACCAGCAACGACCCGGCTGCTGCCAACTCCTACACGGTGACCAGCGACCAGTACGGCCTGGAGCGGGCTACCTATCTCTCCTCGAGCGTTTCCAACCTCGGCATCGTCTTCCGGGTTGCCATAGCCACGAGCCTCAATGACCCGGACTACAAGACAATTTCCCGGATCGACGTGGCACCCGGGGCCTCCATCACAACCCAAACGACCTACTCCCTCGGCAATGGCGGCGCACCCTTCCCTGGCAGCCTCTACTTTCTGAACGGGCACCCGTCGACCCTGTTGCGTACCGTCGGGGGGACCATCACCTTCAGCCGGTACGGGGGTAACTCCGGCGACCGCATCAGCGGCTCCTACAGTGCCATCATCGAGGATGACAACGACCCGGCCAAGCCTACCTACACCATCGCCGCCGGATTCGATTTCGTGGTGGGTAGCGGCGGCGCCGTGCTTTCGGCCCCCGCCTCGCTCGCCCTGGCGGCACAGCCGGTCTACCAGGCGCAATGCGCCTCCTGCCACTCCCTGGGGAGTTACGACGCCACTGCCTCCGGAGCTCCCGAGCTCGCCCTGAAAGGGGGCGAGGTGCCGGCGAAGTACTCGGCGGGGCAACCGGGCCATGAGGGAGTGACTCTCAGCGCGGCCGAGATTTCCGCGCTCCAGGTGCTCTGCAACACCAACTAGACCGCGCTATCCTGGGCAGCCGGCGTTATGACTCGCCGGCTGTCCGCCCCCCCACTTCCGCGCCCTCACCTACGGTCGCCCTTCCTTCAGGGCCTCCTCTCCCCTCTCCCCTCTCCCGTCCGCCGCACCCCGCGCCGACGCCTTGCCTGGAGCGCTTCCACGTCATTCACCACGAAAAGGGAACGACAACCTAGGTTGCAGCACACAACAATCCTCTCATTGGAAAAAAAACTTTATATTTTTCATGCAATTTGGTATTGTTGCGCCGTTTTGTAGGAAATAAGCTGGCGGCATTGTAATCGCAACCGGAAACAGCCCGGCAACGGCCCGAAATCACTATGCCATGCAGCACCAAACAGGAGCCTTATGCACTAAAACCGTGACCGTCCATACCTACTCCGATAACGGCAAACCCGGAGCAATCCGGCGACGCAAAGCCACGGGTCCCTGACAGGGGACAGCCGAGCTACCGAAGAGCATCTGGAGTCAGGCCCGGGTGAGGACGAGCGCGTTCTCACCACGGCGGATAATGCCCGTCTCCATGTACATGAGGACGGGCATTTTTGCATCCGATGTTAGAAACACCACAAGTGCCTGTATCAGCAAGACTTATACCGTCAACAAAACAATTTTAACGCAGAGACCAACCGCGCAACACCAGCGCAACAAGGAGAAAAAAATGAAGAGAAACATCAGTTTAGCCACAGCAACCCTTACCCTCATGCTGGCGGCGCTGCCGCTCGCGGCATGGGCACAGCCCAAGGTCACCATCTCGATCAAGGCGGAAAAAGAGGTGAGCGTGACTGCCAAGGGAAAAGCCGTGAAAAAGCGGGTAGCTGCAAAAGGGGTGCAGCCGGGTGAGGAGATCATCTACACCCTGAACTACGTCAACTCCGGGACCGAAGCAGCCAAGAACGTGGTGATCAGCGATCCGGTACCGGCGGGCACCCAGTACATTCCCGGCAGCGCGAGCGAAACCGGCGAGCTCACCTTCTCCATCGACAAGGGAAAAACCTTCAAAAAGCCGACACTGCTGACCTACGAGGTGAAAGCCGGCACCGGAAAAAGCGAGAAGAAGGTAGCCTCCCCGGATGAGTACACCGACGTACGCTGGACCATCCCCCAGGTACCCGCAGGCGGCAAGGGCGCGGTCAGCTTCAAGGTCAAAGTAAAGTAATTTCAGGTCTTAAAAATAAGAGCGAAAGCTATCTGAAAAGGAGCGCCTATGATCAAAATCTGAGCAAACAGCAGTAACAGCAGTAACAGCAGTAACTTATTTATTTTTATTGAAATGAAGCATCACAAAAAGGAGATCTTATGAAACGCAATCTTCTCGCTGCCTTGGCAATCAGCGCCTTGGCCTCAGCCGGTATCCCCGCGACCGCATCCGCGAGCACGACCGCCGGCACCACCATCCTCAACGTGGTAACCGTTGACTACAAGGACGCCAGCAACACCACCTCCTTCAGCGCAGCATTCTCGACCTCGGTCACCGTCAATCTGGTGAAGGCCGGCCTCAACGTCACCAGCGCGCCCGACAGCGCCAGCATGCCGGGCTTCAACTGCCTCGGCATCGGCAGCTACGCCTCCGGCGGGACCTTCAGCGCCTCCTATGCGCTGACCGCGACCGCCAACGGCCAGGATACCTACAAACTCTCCATCACCAACACCGCGCACAACGCGAGCAGCAGCAGCGCCTCCTACACCATCGTCAAGGCTGACGGCACCACCCAGGCGCCGGCCACCTCCGGCGTCAGCGACCTGCTGCTGAACAGCGCCATCGTCGTCGGCACCTCCGGCAATGACACCCTGCTCTTCCCGGGTGGCTCCCTGAAAGCCGGCACCGATGGAGGCTTCGCCAAGGGCGATGTGGTCGTAGTCGACTACGGCACCTCCAAGACGGCATACCTCGTCAAGGACGTGGTGCTCGGCCACGCAGCCGGCTACTCGGTCAACGGCACCGTGGCCAGCACGGCTACCGGGACCGCCACCGCCGAGGTGCGTGACCAGATCGTGGTCGAAGCCTTTGCCAACGTAAATGGCATTGGCAGCGCAGGCGCGGCCCCGGCCTTCAACACCAAGGCTCCCGCGGTCGGCACCGTGGTCGGCGAGATGGCCATCGTGAAGATCGACGTCAGCGCCGCTGCCAACTTGAAAACCACCGATGCCACCGTCGACTACCAGCTCGCCGTCACCGACAGCTCCGGCAACAACACCACCTACGTCGGCAGCGCCAGCAACAGCCCGGCCAACACCTGCCTCGCCGGTAACTTCCTGGCCACCAAGCTCGAGATCCTCAAGCAGGTGAAAAACATCACCAAGAACACCGGGTACGGCCCCAACGCCACCAGCGACCCGCGCGACGTCCTCGAGTACCTCGTCACCGTGACCAACAACGGCGGACAGGCGATCGCCGCAGCGGTCATCGACAACGTCCCCACCTACACCAAGCTCGTCACCTTCCAGGATAGCTACGACGGCACGGTATCCACCGACGGCACCGGCTACTTCGCGCAGGTTTCCGACGGCGTGAACACGGTGAGCCTCACCGTGGATGCCAGCGGCGAAGTCGCCGCCCAGCCGGCGTCTCCGGCACCGACGGTCGGCTTCGGCAAGGCTGCCGCCGTCACCGCGGGCGCCGCGCTCAACTTCTACCTCGGTCAAGATTCCAGCCCCACCGGAGGCGGCACTGTTCCTTCCTGCACCGACCGCACGAAGAACACCCAGTCCCTCTGCGTGGCTCCCGCGAGCTGGAACCGCACCTACACCATCAAGTACCGGGTGCAGGTGGACTAACGCGACCGGCTCCCCGGAACCGGCCACGGTTGCGGGGAGCCCCACCTAGGAGGTAGATAGAATGCGAGCTGTCATGAAATCGCTGCTGGCACTTGTGCTGGCGGCGCCGGCGGTGCTGTGCGCGCAGATAGCTTCTGCCAGCACGGCCGCCAATACCGCCATCGTTAACCGGGCGGTGCTTTCCTACAACGGCGGGCTGACCGCCGAAAGTTCGGTCACCGTGAAGGTCGACCTGGTGCCCAGTACGCCCAACGTCACCATCACCAGGGGGGACGCCTCGTACCAGGGACCGGACACCCCCGGGATCGCCAACACCGTCACCATCACCTCGTCCGCCAACGGCCCGGCCACCTATACGGTGACTCCGTCGGTCACGGCTTCGAGCAACAGCACCGGCGCCAGCGTGACCGGCGGGACCAGCGTCGTGCTGGGCGCCAGCATCACCGCGGGCACCGGCAGCACCACCTCGATCGTGGTCCCGGCACCGATCGGCGGCGCCGTCAGCGCCGACTCCGAGGTGAACGGCATCGCCGTGAACGACATCATCGTCTTCACGGTGAACAGCCACACCTACACCCCGAAGGTCACCTCGACCCAGTACAACGCGAGCAACAACACCTTCACCATCTACTGGGCCAACACCGAGGCGATCGCCGCGGGTGACGTGCTCGGAGCCGGTGTCCAGGTGGGCGAGCGCCAGCAGGTGAACCTGACCGCCAAGCCCGGCACTATCTCGACGCTCGGCATGGATATCACCACCACGGTGAAGGCGGACGTCACGGCACCGAACTTCCCGACCAACTCCGCCACCACCGCGCCGGCCAACAAGTGGACCTCCACCCCGCCGACGATCACGTTCCAGAAATACTCGCGTAACGTCACGGCGCCGATGACCGGCACCGGGACAGCCCACTACAACACCTCCATCGAGGGGAACACCGGCGCGGGCTCGCTCCCCTACTTCACCGGAGGGGTGACCGGAAAGCCGGGCGAGGTGATCGAGTACGTGGTCGAAGCGTCCAATAGCGGCGCCAGCACCTTCGACCTGACCTCGTGCGCCATCTCGGACTACGTCCCCACCAGCTATGTCACCGATCCGCTGACTCCCTACACCGGTTCGCGGCAGATCTTCTACATCGACACCAACGGCGTCACCGCGACTCTCACGGCCGGCGCCGTGGGTGCCAACCAGGCGAGCTACGTGGCGGGGAACTCCCCGAACCTCGTGGTGAACGTCGGGGTCAACGCCAACGCCACCACCCCCGGGACCATCCCGATCGGGAAGGGCGTCACCATCGCCTACCAGGTGAAGATCAAGTAGGGAGAAACGCCTCAGCGTGATGAAGAGCCTGATCGACAACATCCTAAGCAGCCTCTCCGGCCTCCGGGCCGGGGAGCTTGCCGGCGCCCACGGCGACCGGCGGGGCCGCGGCACCTCTGTGCCGCGGGCTGCCGCGGAGTTGCGTCCGGAGCGCAGCCGGGCCGCCCGGCTGTCGATCATGCTCCTCGCGCTGTTCACCGTTTTCGTCATCGCGAACGCCGCGTCGGCCGCGAGCGACGGCGACCGGATCGTGAACCGGGCCAGCTTCAGTTGCCGGGAGTTGCCAACCGTGACGACGCAGGTCACGGTGACCGTGATGGCGCGCACCAAGTCGACGGCGGAATTCCTGAAATATGCCCCGGGCGCGACCGACGCCACCGGCGTCACCGTGCCCGCCACCTCCTTCTACGACAGCACCGGCGGGCTCGCAACGGTGGCGGCGCCGGTCGCCGTCGGGACGCAAAGCACCATCGATATCTCCACGGCACTCCCGCTCACCGCCTCGAGCACCTTCCACGCCGGCGAACCGCTCTTCGTGCGGGTCACCGACCTCGACCAGAACCTGGACCGCGAGGTGGCCGAGACGGTGCAGGTCACCATCAGCGATCCGGGTACCGGGGACAGCGAGGTGCTGCTCCTGACCGAAACCGGTCCCGACACCGGGGTATTCGTCGGGTACATCCAGACCGCCTCCCAGGCGAGCGTCGCCAGGAACGGCGTCCTCAGCGTCAGCGAGGCGTCCGATATCAAGGCGCTCTACGTGGACAAGGTCGACGGCAGCGACAGCTCCGCCGCCGCGGCCATCGTCGACCCCTTCGGTATCGTCTTCGACTCCGTGACCGGGAAGCCGGTGGACGGCGTGACCGTCGAGTTGATCGATGCCGCCACCGGCCTCCGCGCCACGGTCCTCGGCGATGACGGCGCCGCAAACAACATTTACCCCAGCAAGGTCGTGACCGGCGGCGTCGCCAGCGACAGCACGGGGAGAATCTACGCTTTCAGCCCCGGGGGGTACCGCTTCCCGTTCGTCGCCCCCGGGAACTACCTGCTCAAGGTGACGCCGCCGGAGACCTACACCGCCCCCTCCACGGTCACCACGGCCCGCCTGCAGACCCTACCCGGCGCCCCTTACCACATCCTCGAGCCCGGTTCGCGCGGCGAGGCGTTCACCGTCCAGGCCGGCCCCGCGATCCGGGTCGACCTTCCCATCGACCCGAAGATCGGCACACTGTGGCTCAGGAAGACTGCCGGCAAAAGCGTAGTCTCGACCGGCGAATACCTAAGCTACGAGGTGACCCTGCAGAATTCCGACGCGGTCGGCACGGTGTTCGACACGGTGGTCACCGACAAGCTGCCGGCGGGCCTTCGCTACCAGAAGGGTTCCGCACGCCTGAACGGCGCGACCATGACGGAGCCGACCATCTCGACCGACGGCAGCACCCTTACCTTCCGGGTGGGGACCCTGGCGCCGAAGAGTTCGGCGCTGCTTCGCTACGTGGTCCTGGTAGGAGCGGGAGCCAAACCCGGCACGGCAGTCAACGTCGCCTCCGCCAGCAGCAATCCGCCGGTAAGCTCGGTTCCGGCCTCCGCCTCAATCACGGTCCAGGAAGCATTCCTGCAGAGCCGCAACATCATCATGGGGCGCGTCTTTGTCGGCGCCTGCGGTGAGCGCCCCGAGGACAACAAGAAGGGGATGGAGGGGGTTGGGATCTACCTCGAGGACGGTACCTTCGTGGTCAGCGACAAGCGTGGCATGTTCCACTTCGAGGGGGTGGCGTCCGGGACGCACGTGGTGCAGCTCGACATCGACTCCATTCCGGAAGGTTACGAAGTGCGGCAATGCGAGAACAACAGCCGCTTCGCCGGACGCGCTTACTCGCAGTTCGCCGAACTCCAGGGCGGCACCATGTGGCGCACCGACTTCTACCTCGGGAAACTCGAGGACAAGGCCGGAGCCCCGACGGCACCCACAGCACCCACAGCACCCACACCCGCACCCGCAGCACCCGCAGCACCCGCACCCGCACCCGCAGCACCCGCAGCACCCGCACCCGCACCCGCAGCACCCGCAGCAGCCGCAGCAGCCGCAGCAGCCGTAGCGCCCGTACCCGCTGTGCACGCGCCGTCCAGCTCCTCCGGTGCCTCCAGCACGGCCAGCACGTCGGCAGCGGCAGAGCCGGGTGCGTCAGGTGCGATGGCGGAGGCCAATTACCAAGGCGAAGTGAGCCTGGAAATGATCAGCGCCCAAAGCGGCGAAATGATCGAGTACCGGATACCGATGCAGGCGGCCGGGGTGCCGCTGGAGAACCTGCGCCTCACCATTGATCTGCCGCCAGGGGTGGTTTATCACCGGGGGAGCAGCAACCTGGAAGGAACAGCCCATTCCGATCCCGAGGTGGACGGCAATCGGTTGACCTACGCGCTGGGGGCCGCCGACGCCGCCTGGGGCAAGGAGATCCGCTTCAAGGCGCGTATCGAGCAGGCCACCCAGGCAGGCACGCTGCAGACCAAGGCCAGGCTCACCTTCGACACCTCCGGTGCCAAAGGCGTCCTCACGCCTGAACTGGACAATGTCCTTTCCCTGGTAAAGGAGGAGAGCAAGGTTTCGCTCCCGCCGGTCGTGCTGCATCCGCACTTTCCCACCTTCGCAGCGGAGCTGAGCGACGAGGACCGCAAGCAACTCGGCGCGCTGGCGGAGTTGCTCAGCCGTTTCAACCTCGACCGGATAGAAGTGATCGGCCACACCGACCAGGTACGCATCGCCCCGCGCAGCCGGGGCATTTACGCCGACAACACGGCACTCTCCTTCGCCCGGGCCAAAAACGTCGGGCGCTTCCTCACCGCCGCCCTGCACCTTCCGCCCGAAGCGCTCTATCTGACCGGTCGTGGGGAGAGAGAGCCGGTCGCGAGCAACCGCACCGAAGCCGGTCGCGCCCAGAACCGTCGCGTCGAGGTGAAGGTTTCGCTTTCGCAGAACGTGCAAAGCACCAAGGTAACCGTGGTGAAAGAGCGAAGCGGTGTGAAAAAGCAGGCAACGGCAGGGCAACGCGGCCCGCAGCAGCAGCTGCAAGCCGCCCCGGCAACGGCAACGGCAACGGCAACGGCAACGGCAACGGCAACGGCAACGGCAACGGCAACGGCAACGGCGGCGGCAACAGCGGCGGCAACAGCGGCGGCAACGGCGGCGGTTACTCCGGCGGTTACTCCGGCGGCCGCCGGTCCGACTGGTCCGACCGGCGCGGCGGGCTTGGCCGGTGTGCTCACGCCTCCGGCAGCGACCACCACCGCACGCGCGCCGCAGGCGGAGCGCGTCGAGCTCTACTCCGCGCTGAGCGAGGGCATCGTGCACCACCGCATCAAGCTGGCCGACGTCGACAAGACGCTGCGGAACGTCACGGTCAACCTGACCCTCCCCAAAAGCCTTCTCTACATGAACGGCACCTCCCGCCTTTGCGGCAGGGAAATGCCGGATCCGCAGGCTACTGACACGGCGCTCGTCTACCGCTTCGACAAGCTGCCGCAAGACGGCAAGTTCGACCTGCGCCTGCAATCACTGCTGGACCCGGACGTGAAGGAAGAGAACTCCAACAGCGGTGTGACCGTCCAGATCTGCGACGCCCAAGGTAAACCGCTGAGAACCCTTACCGCCTCGGCCGAGCTGTCGGACAGCATGGACGACATCAACCGCGCCGACCAGCCTCCGCCGGTGGCCTTTGCCCCACTCCAGGCGAATCAGGCGCAGGACCTGGTCAACAGCGGGGAATTCGAGGAGAAAGTCGCCAAAGGAAAGGCACCGGCCGCCGATCCCAACGCCGACCTGCACGTCAAGGAGAAGCAGGGCATTCTCTCGCCGGCGGATGGAACCGTGCTGGCGTCGCAGATCAACGCGGTCCAGGTCGTGCTCGACTCGGCGCTCACCCCGGTGCTCACCCTGGACGGTCAAACGATCCCGCCCGAGAAGATCGGCTTCAAGATGAGGGACCGGGAGAGCGAGAAGAGCCTGTACACCTTCATCGGCATCGACTTCGGGGACAAGGGTGAGCACCTGCTCCAGCTCAAGGGGTTGGACAGCTTCGGCGTCGCCCGCTTCGAACAGAAGGCCCGGCTGTCCCGGACCGGGAACATCGCCTCCATCCGCCTGGTCTCGGCGGAGGGGAACGTTGCCGACGGCAGAACCCCGGTGCGGGTGCGGATCGAGCTCTTGGACCAGGACGGCAAGCCCGTCCCGGCCAACGCCGAGCTGGCGCTGAAGGGGGGCGAGCTGCGCCCCTACCTGGAGCCCGGTACGCTCGCAGTCAGCACCGGTAGCGGTCTCATCGCCGTCGACGCGCAAGGCTGGATGAAGTTCCAGCCGGTCACCGCGAGCGGCTTGTACCGTACCCAACTCGCCTACAACAAGGCGACCCTCGATGTCGAGACCTACGTGAAGCCCAAGATGCGGGACTGGATCCTGGTCGGCCTCGCCGAGGGGACGCTCGGGTACAACACCGCCACGGGTCACATGCAGACCCTGAAGGACGCCGGTAACGAGCAACACCTCTACGATGAAGGGCGCGTCGCCTTCTACGCCAAGGGAAGCGTCAAGGGGGAGTGGCTCATCACCATGTCCTACGACAGCGCCAAGAAGAACACCGGCGTCTCGGGCAACTCGCTGTTCCAGAACATCGACCCCAACGCATTCTACACGCTCTACGGCGACGCCACGGCCCAGGCCTACGACGCCTCCAGCAAACGGAAGGTGTTCCTGAAGGTCGAGCGCGACCAGTTCAACGCCGTGCTCGGCGACTTCGACACCGGCCTCTCGGTCACCGAACTGTCGCGCTACAGCCGCAGGCTGAACGGCGTGAAGACCGAGTACCGCTCCAGGGATTTCGAAATCACTGCCTTTGGCAGCGAGACCGGCCAGTCCTTCGTGAAGGATGAACTGCGCGGCGACGGCACCTCCGGCCTGTACCGGCTCAGCCGCAAAGGGCTGGTGGTCAACTCGGAGCAGATCACCATCGAGTCGCGCGACCGCTTCCACAGCGAGCGGGTGATCGACAGCAAGACCCTCACCCGGTTCATCGACTACAGCATCGACTACGAGGCCGGCACCCTATTCTTCAAGAGTCCGGTCTTCGCCAAGGACGACCAGCTGAACCCGGTCTACATCGTGGTCGACTACGAGGTCACCGACGCCGGCGGGGACGCGCTCACCTACGGCGGGCGCGCCGGCGTCAAGCTGTTGGATGGCAACCTGAAGGTCGGCGGCAGCTACATCCACGAAGGGCACGTAAGCGGTGACAGCAACCTCTATGGTGCCGACGCCACGGTAACCCTCGGCCCCGGCACCAAGGCGCGGGCGGAGATCGCCACCACCCAGCGCGACATGCCGACAGAAAAGGCTTCAGGCAACGCCTACCTCGCCGAGATCACCCACATGGACCAGAAGCTGGAAGGAAAGGCCTACTTCCGGGAGCAGGAGGCGGATTTCGGCCTGGGACAGCAGAAGGGAAGCGAGGCGGGTTCCCGCAAGTTCGGTGCGGAGGGAACCTACCGCCTGGACAACCAGCTGAGCCTCGGCAGCCAGCTCTACCGCCAGTACAACCTTACCGGAGGCACGGTGAGAGACTTCGCCGAAGGGCAGATCGGCTACTCCGACAAGGTCCTCACCGGCAAGGCGGGCCTGCGCTACGCCAACGACACCCTCGCCGACGGCAGCAACGCGACCTCCGTGCTCGGCACGGTGGGGGGGAGCTGGAAGACGCTGAACCAGCGCCTCACCCTCAGGGCTGATCACGAGCAGGCGCTCTTCAGCAAGAACCAGAACGCCGACTACCCGACGAGGACCATACTCGGGGCGGACTTCCAGGTCATCCCGTCGCTGCTCCTCTTCGGCCAGCAGGAGTTCACCCGCGCCGACGACGCCGACACCAACACCACCAGGGTCGGGATGAAGTCGACCCCCTGGAGCGGCGGCACCTTCTCGACCTCCATGGCCAACGACCGCAAGGAAAACAACGAGAGAACCTTCGCCAACGTCGGCCTCGCCCAGAAATGGCAGGTGAACAGCTTCTGGTCCGTCGACGGCGGCTTCGACCGCAGCCAGACCCTGAGGAAAAGCCCCGGCTACGTGTTCGACGCGAAGGTTCCGAGCGCTTCCGGCGGCGAGGATTACAGCGCGATCTCCCTGGGCGCCACCTACCAGGAGAAGAAACTTCTGTGGTCGAACCGCGTCGAGTACCGCGACGGCGAGACCCAGGACAAGTGGGGAGTGATCACCGGCCTCACCAACGAGCAGGGGCTCTTCTGGGGCTGGACCGGCAGGCTGCAGGTGCTGCACGCCCGCTCAACCGACGGGGCCCGCTCCACCGACGCCGACCTGAGGCTGGGGCTCGCCTACCGGCCGCCGGTGACCCGCTGGATCCTCCTGGACCGGCTGGACCTGATCCTCAAGGATGAGAAGAGCTCCGGCACCTCCACCCAGGGGAGAAGGATCGTCAACAACCTGAACGCCAACTTCCGCCCGGACAAGCACAACCAACTCTCGCTGCAGTACGGCGTGAAGTACGTGCTCGAGCAACTGGACGACCAGGATTTCAGCGGCATCACCGACCTTGTCGGTGTCGAGGGGCGGCACGACCTGAGCGACACCTGGGACATCGGGCTGCGCGGCTCGTTGCTGCACAGCTGGCAGGCACGCCAGATGAACTACAGCCTGGGGGGCTCGATCGGCTGCAACGTGGTGAAGAACGCGTGGGTGAGCCTCGGGTACAACCTGGTCGGTTTCCGCGACCGCGACTTCTCCGGCGCCAACTACGCCGCGCAGGGGCCGTTCGTCCAGTTCCGCTTCAAATTCGATCAGAACTCGGTCAAGGAAGGTCTGGCCGCGCTGAACCGGGGCGAATAGCGGCAGTCACTACACATTGAGCCGATGGCCGGCGGTAAGGTTTCAGCGACGGCCTCAGGAGAAGCAGATGCACAAAGGCAACCACAGGACATCATCGATGGTACGGGAAACGCGCCGGCATTGGCTCGGGATGGCGACGGCAACGCTGCTCGCCCTGCTCGCCGTGCCTTCGCCCTCGCGGGCGCTCACCACCAACGCGTGGCAAGACCAGACCTGCGTCGGCTATCGCACCGGCGGTCTTAACTGCACGGCCGGAGAGTTCACCATAGCGCCGGTGTTTACCGCGCAAGCCGGCACCCCACCCTTTTGCATCATGGGGAGTGACTTCCGTTTCAAAGTCGAACTGGGCCTCTCTGGCACCAACACCGACCGTTACGACGTCGGCTTCTTCGTCGGACAGCAGGGAAATGACCCGCGCAACACCACGCCAGGCAACATCTGCTCCGTCGCCACCTTCCCGACCACCCCCAGCCCGTGGCTCAACCTGGACGGTGATGGCTGCGGCGACTTCAAGGGGGGCGCGAACTTCACCACGACCGTCGACGAAATCAAGGTCCTCTGCACCGGTGACAGCTCCGGCGCCCTCAAGGTACCTTACGTCGTCACCTACTGGCAAAACCCCGGTAACGTCTGCACCGGTCCGGGCGACGTCAGTAACGGCTCCCCCTCCAAATGCAACGCCGGCGTCGCCACCGTCGGCGGAAACGTCAGCGTCTTCGCCGGCGCCTTCGTCGACGTGACGAAGCAGACGCTCCCTGACGGCTCGACCCAGCCGTTCACCTTCACCGCGACCGGGCCCGCCGGCTCGAAGGTCATCGTGCTCACCGGCGCCACCCTGACGGCAACCTCCGCCACGGGTGGCACCTATACCCCGGCCTCCATCGCCGCGGCGGGAAACAGCGTCAACTTTACCCTCAGGGACAACGAAACCGCCCGGGTATTCATAAACGCAGTTGCCGCCGACCAGACCCTCACCATCACCGAGGCGGCCGCCGGGGGGGACTGGGACCCGACCGCGGCCATCAGTTGCGCCCCCGTGACCGGCACCCCCGCCCTCAGCACCGCCCCGGCGCAGCGCAGCATGAGCGCCACGCTCAATGCCAGCAACGCCGCCGCGGCCTGCACCATCACCAATACCAAGCGGCCGCGGGTTACCCTGGTGAAGAACCTGCCGGCGAGGGTGAGTTCCGGGGACCAGTTCACGGTCAGCGCGAGCGGCACCATATACGGCACCGCCTCCGCCACCACTTCCGGCACCCAGAGTTCGGCCAGCACGGTCTTCAACTGCGCGCCTGATCAGCCACTGACCCTCACCGACGTAATGAGCGCCGGGAGCACGCCCTCCGGCAAGTACGCGGGAAGCCTCACCTGCAGTAACGCCTATGCGGGCCCCGGTGCGACTGCGGGGGCGCTCCTTCCCAACGCGCGGCAGACCTCAAGCTACACTCTGGCGCCTGCCGCCGGAGACGAGCTGACCTGCACCTTCACCAACCTGCCGCGCCCAACCCTCACCAAGAGTTACAGTAACGGCAACATAGCCGTCGGCGGCAGCAGCACCTTGAACTTCAGCATCGTCAACGAACCGGTCACCAAACCCGCCCAGAGCGGCCTCGCCTTCACCGACACCTTCCCGGCCGGGGTTACCGTCACCGGCGTCGGCGCCGTCTCGGGCACCGGTTGCAGCGGCACCACCTCGTACAGCGCGTCGAGCGTCTCGCTCGCTTCCGGCGCCATCGCCGCCGGAAGCGCCGGCTGCAGTTTCAGCGCGACCGTGCGCGGCGACAGCGCCGCTTCCTACCTGAACGACGCCACCCGGTTCAGCGCCCTTGGGGGTGGACTCGATACCGGCAGCGCGAGCGCCACCCTGAACGTCTTCACCCCCCCAACCACGGCGAAGTCCTTCGGCGCCGCCACGGTCGCGGTGGGGGCGCCGGTGACACTCTCGCTGATCCTTGCCAACCCGGCGGCGAACGCCGCCCCCCTGACCGGCGTGAGCGTGACCGACACCTTTCCCGCCGGCATGGCGCTGCGCAACACGAGCTTCAGCTTCTCCCCCGCCGGCTGCGGCAGCGTCACCAGGAGTTCGGGCGCGGCGTCCGTCGCGGGCGATGGCGAGGTCCGGTTCAGCGCCGCCTCCATCGCCCCCGGCGCCAGTTGCCAGGTCAGCTTCAACGTCGCCAGTTCCAGCTACGGCCTGGTGACCAACACCACCGCCGCGCCCCTCGCCAGCGGCCCGACCGGGCTCACCGGAACCAGCGCGAGCGCGAGCGTCACCATGGCCGCCATGCCGCTCATCTCCATCTTGAAGTCCGCCAGCCGCGGCAGCGCCGATCCCGGCCAGGACGTGGTCTACACCGTGGAACTGGTCAACACCGGCGGTGGCGCCGGAAACAACATCGTCCTTACCGACGACATGGGCCCCTACTCCTCGCTGTTCCTCGGTGGCGGCGCACCGTTCACCTTCACCGACAGCGCCCCCGCCTCCGGTCTCTCCCTGGGGACGCCGCAGTATTCCAGCGACAAGGGCGCCACCTGGAGTTATGTCCCGGCATCCGGCGCCGGCGCTGCGCCCGCAGGGTACGACGGCAACGTGACCAACTGGCGCATACCCATGACCGGCAGCATCCGGTCCGGCGGCAGCTTTAGGCTCGTTTACCGGGTGAAAATAAAGTAGGTGTTTGCGGTCATTGGGGAGGGTTGCCGGGGACAGAGATAGCGGAACGTGGATATTTTACCTTTCACCTGTTCTTAGTGCTTGACAAGCCGCGTCCAATACTGATATATCTCTCCTCCTGATTGACCCGTCAGAGTTTCAGAGCCGGAATGTAGCGCAGCCTGGTAGCGCACCTGCTTCGGGAGCAGGGGGTCGGAGGTTCGAATCCTCTCATTCCGACCATCTATTGAAAAGGCCCTTGGAGAAATCCAAGGGCCTTTTTCGTTGCCGCTCCGGTCCGCCTCCGGTCCGCGAAGGATTCTCCTTGCAGTTGTTGGGGAGTTTCTCCTACCCCTCTCTCCCTACCGTGCAACCCCGCCGTCAAGCAACCTGACCTGCAAGCTATCTCCCGCCCCCACCCAGTCCCACTCGTACCTACGGCGGGGCAGCCCCGCCAGCATTCATCCGGGGGCAGCGGGAAAATCCCCGATCCCACTGTAGGCGATCGTTTACCCAGAGCCCCGCTGTGCCCGTCCCCCCCTGCCGAGAACCCTCCCCGCACCCCCTTCCGCATCCTGTAGCTTCCACCAGATATTAGCTCCTTGGCGTGATGGCAGACCAAGGGGCGTACCAGCGCATCCCCTGGGTACCGCACCTACGCCGACTACAAGGTTCGACAGGAGGTAACGTGAGGGTTTTGTACGACGAGAAGGAGGTCGCGGAGATGTCGGAGACACCGGCATATCTAGCCCTGAAGTTAATCAAGATAAAATGTTACGAAATTTGTGCACGTGAGGAGGAGGGTTGGCCAACTTAAGACAAGAGTTAACGGCAAAAGTTGTGCAAGTTCGGACAAGAGCTGACAAACCTACGGCAAGGGTTGGGCAAATCAGGAGAAGAGTTCACCAACTCAGGTCGAGAGTTATGCAACATAAGACAAAAGATGCCCAAGTTCGGAGAAAAGTTATGCACCTTTTTGGGAAACTTCCGGTACTTCGTGGGGGACTTACGCTACTCGCGCTACGACAAGGCCAGATAGGTGAAGTGATCACCAGTGCCGTAAGGAGGAATGCCCTTGTGAGGGGAAGGAGAAGTCGCGTGAAATGGAAGGCCACCACGTCGAAATGTGAGTTCCGCGTGGTGGCCATGGTGGGAAGGGATCTAGATCGCCATCATGCCTACAAAGTTCGACCAGGGGCTGTTCCCGCCGGAAAGTACCGCCCTGATCCTGAAGTAGTACATTCTGCCGGGTGTCAGCCCGGTAATTTCGATATGGTTCACCCGCGTGGAGTGTGTGTGGTATCTCCAGTTGCTTTCTACCATCGGATCACCGTCGCAGACCCAGATTTCGTAGTTCTTGGCACCTTTGACGCTACCTGCCCGCGCAATCAGGGACAGCCCCTTGTAGACCAGCCTCAGGTTTTCAGGCGAGGAGAAATGGTTCGTGAGGGACCGTTTGGTCGGGGTGGGAGCGGTGATGCCAAGACTCTGTGGGATGCTCGGGTCGCGGCTGCCAGTCAACTGAACCAACCCGTGGAACACACCAAGATGGTTGTTGGTATCCTTCCGGGCAGCATCAAGTTCCCCCTCCTTCTCGCGATTCCCCCCCAGAACCTCTGCGAATAGGGCCCGGTGGCGATCATGCACCGTTTTCATCTTCCCTAACTCGGGCATGAATGTCGATATCCGTTCAAGGATGGTGGGATCGTTGTCCAACGTGGTGATCAACTCCCCCAGTGTGCGAATCGAGGATTCGTCGTTTGTGCCAGAGTCGGTTTTTTTCGCCATGTCGGCACCTCCGTTTTAGTATTAAAACATACTAACTTAAAAAGTAGCAACATGTCAGAAAAAAGCAACTCTTCCAGCGGCGGAAAATCCCCAGGCGATATAGAAACAAAATGCTGCCGCCGTGCCGGGTGATGATGGAATGGCTCGATGCCAGCCCCAGCCCGGTCCCTTTTGGATGATGACGGTTTCTGCGATTGGCAGAAGCACCTATGATAGCAATAGGTTCGAAAATGGGTTGCGATTTAGCAACATTCCGTTGGGAAATTTATAATCATATATAGACAAATCTGCATAAAAAAATTGTTTACTGGTCTACTGCAACATGCTACCTTTTCGTCACTTTTTATCCTGACTCAGTTGACGCTCCCTCTATGAGAGCCCGGAAAGGCTCGGAGCTTGGCACGTCACAGAAGCTTATTCAGCCTCTATCGCAGCACCATACAATCAGATAGACGATAATACTAAACCACCCGCGAGGGTGGGGCGGAAAGCCCATAGGGTCTCACCGAGACAGCCGGGTTGCCGAAATATCTCACGATATCGAAGCAACCCGGTTTTTTTGTGCGCACACCCGGAGTTGTTCACGGTAAGCGGGATGTCCCCGCTCATCCAAAGGAAGTCCCGGGGGCGCCTGCCGCCGGGAAGGACAACGAAGCTTTTCGCAAGAAGGAGGTTTCATGAAACAAACCCGCCTGGTATTCATCGTCGCACTCTGTTGCCTCGCCCTCTCCGGGCTCATGTCGCAGGCCTTCGGGGCCAGCGCCGCCATTCTCGGCTGGAACAACCTGGGCATGCACTGCATGGACAGCGATTACTCCGTCTTTTCCATCCTCCCCCCCTACAACACCATCGAGGCACAGCTCCTCGTGGGTGGCAAGCTGGTCCAAAGCGGCGCGGGCTACACGCTGAGCTACGAGGCCGTCGCCGACCCCGACGGGTCCATCAACTCGACGTCCATCGGCAAGGGGAACTGGGGACAGTTCGCCAACGCCCTCTACGGCCTGCCGGCCTCGGCCAGCGCCGACAACGGCCTGGTCGGCTGGAATATGCCCGGCCTTGCCAACGTCCCGCAGCAGATGAAGTTCGAAACCTACAACTCCCCGGCCGCAGGGGTCGCGACCCCGGTCAACTGGTTCCGCGCCGAGGGGATCCCGCTGACGCCGATCGACGACAAGGGGAACAAGAACTCCTACCCGCTCATGCGCCTGGTGGCGCGCGACGCCAGCAACACGGTGATCGCCAAGAGCGACATCGTGCTTCCGGTATCCGATGAGATGGATTGCAGCGCCTGCCACAGCTCCGGGACCATGGCTGCGGCCCAACCCGCCGCCGGGTGGGTCTTCGCCCCCACCAAGGACCGCGATTACCGCCTCAACATCATCCGCCTGCACGACGAGCAGCAGTTCGCCCAAAACGGCGCCCTCTATAATGACGCCCTCGCCGCCAAGGGGCTCGACCCGAAGGGACTCTACGCCACCGTGGCTGCCGGCAGACCGATTGTCTGCGCGGCCTGCCATGCCTCCGAGGCCCTCGGGACCGCCAGCTTCGCGAGCGCCAACGGCTCCGTGCCGCCGCTCACCTCGTCCATGCACACCCTGCACGCCTCCGTGCAGGACCCGATCCTCAACGTCACCCTGAACGACGCCACCAACCGGAACGCCTGCTACCGCTGTCACCCCGGCTCGGCCACGCGCTGCCTGCGCGGCGCCATGGGGAGCGCCATCGCCGCCGACGGCTCCATGGCCATGCAGTGCCAGAGCTGCCACGGCAGCATGGCGCAGGTCGGCTCCAGCTCCAGGGTCGGCTGGTTCATGGAACCCAACTGCCAGAGCTGTCATACCGGCACCGCCGTCAAGAACAGCGGGCAGATCCGGTATACCAGCGCCTTGGACAGCACCGGCTTGCCGCGTGTCCCCGCCGACCAGACCTTCGCCACCAGCGCCGACACCCCGGCTCCGGGGCTGTCGCTGTACCGCTTCTCCGTCGGCCACGGCGGGTTGCAGTGTTCGGCCTGCCACGGCTCCACCCATGCCGAATTCCCCTCGTCGCAGCGCAACGACAACATCAGGAACGTCCAGCTCCAGGGGCACGGCGGCACCACCGTCGAGTGCACCGCCTGCCACGCCACGACGCCCACCACCGCCAACGGCGGTCCGCACGGCATGCACCCGGTCGGCCAGAGCTGGGTAAGCGGGCACCATGACATGATCAGCTCGGTCGGGGTCGCCTCGTGCAAGGCCTGCCACGGCGCCGACTACCGGGGCACCGTCCTCTCCAGGATGCAGGCGAACCGCACCATGAGTCTCGGCGACTTCGGCAGCCAGTCCTTCTTCCGCGGCGCCACCATAGGCTGCTACACCTGCCACCTCGGACCCTCAAACTCCGGGTTCAACAGCGCGACCGCCCCCACGGTCGGCAACGTAACCGGGTCCGGGGTGGCGGGGGTCCCGGTCAGCATGACCATCCCGGTAACCGGGACCAACGCCGTCCTGCGCATCGTGAGCCAGCCGGCCAACGGCACCGTCGGCCTTGCCAACGGCATTGCCACCTACTTCCCCGGTGACGGCTTCACCGGAACGGACACCTTCACCTTCGCGGCCTACGACGGCGCCAAGAACTCCAACCTCGGTACCGGCACGGTCACCATCGCCCCCGGCGCCCCGGTCATCACCCAGAACCCTGCCAGCGTCACGGTAGCGGCCGGGTCGGCGGCGAGCTTCACCGTCGCCGCCTCGGGCAGCGCCACCTTGAGCTACCAATGGTTCAAAAACGGGACCGCCATTGCCGGCGCGACCACGCCCGTCCTCTCCATCGCCTCGGCCAGTTCCGCCAATGCCGGTTCGTACTACGCCGTCGTCAGCAACAGCGCCGGGTCGGCCACCAGCACCGTCGCGGTCCTCACCGTGGTCTACCCCGCCCCCGCCATCAGCGGCTTCACCCCCGCCTCCGGGCCCGCCGGGACCGTGGTCACCATCAACGGCGCCAACCTGGTCGGGGTGAGCCAGGTCAGGTTCAACGGCGTCAGCGCGAGCTTCAGCGAGGTCTCCGCGACGCAGCTCAGCGCCATCGTGCCGCAAGGCGCCACCACCGGCCCCGTCAGCGTCACCACTGCCAACGGCACCGCCACCAGTACGGGCTCCTTCAACGTGACGGGCACCCCGGTCATCTCGAGTTTCACCCCGGGCTACGGCGGCGTCGGGACCGCGGTCACCGTCACCGGCGCCAACTTCACCGGCGCCACCAGCGTCAAGTTCAACGGCGTCAGCGCCCCCTTCACGGTGATCTCGGGGACCACCCTGGTCACCGGCGTCCCCGCCGGGGCCACCAGCGGCCGGATCACGGTCACAACTGCCGCCGGCAGCGCAACCAGCAGCTCCAGCTTCTCGGTCTCTGCCAAGAGCGTCGCTCCGCGCATCAAGAGCTTCTCGCCCAGCTCCGGCAAGGTGGGAACTGTCATCACCGTGACCGGCAGCAACCTTGGGGGCATTACGTCGGCCCGGATCGGCGGCGTGAGCGCGCCGTTCAAGGTCGTCTCGGCCGGATCCGTACTGCTGACGGTCCCGACCGGTGCCAAGACCGGCAGGATCTCGGTCACCACAGCGGGCGGCACCGGCACGTCCAGTTCCAACTTCACCGTATTGCCCTAGCACGATCACCGGACCGGAGGGACCCCGGTCCGCAGCATCGGGTAGGAGGCGGGATTACTCCCGCCGTCCTCCCACACCACCGTGCGTACGGTTCCGTACACGGCGGTTCACGTTGAACGCTCGAAGCGGTGGAACTGAGATAGAAGTGATATCAGTCCCAGTTTCGTGAAGTAAGATCTATCAAAGGCTTGATTCATGTGCGAGGCTCCTGAGTTCCACCAGGGGCCTCGTCCATTTTGGGCGCTCATCCACGCCCGTTCCTCCGACAGGCCTCGTTGTATCAGCTTCCTGGCTCTGGTCGAGGGACGCTTCCACTGCCGCCACATGATGCAGCGCAGCTTCCGGCGCAGCCAGCCATCGACCTCTTCAAACGGTTTCTTCACTTGAGACAGCTTGAAGTAGGTGGACCACCCACGCAGAACTGGCGTGAGTTCTTCGATGACCCGCTTTACGTTGCGTCCTCTTCCTTTCCTGCCTATTTCTCGTAGCTTGGATTTGAGCCGCTCCAACGACTTCCCCCCTACTTTGATCTGGGGCGTGCGATGGTTGCTCATGCCGTACCCGAGAAACTGCCGGTTCCAGGGACGATCAACCGCGCTCTTCGCTTGGTTGACCGTAAGCTTCAGCCGCGTTTCTAGGAACATGGTCAGCGAGGACATCACTCTTTGCGCGGAGCGCTTGGTGCGAACGTACACGTTCGCATCGTCGGCGTACCGACAAAAGGAGTGCCCGCGTTTCTCCAGTTCCTTATCAAGTTCGTCCAGAAGGATGTTCGACAACAGAGGGGATAACGGCCCTCCCTGCGGTGTCCCTTCACTTCTAGGGGAGATAATGCCCCCCTCGAACAGGCCGGCTTGCAGGTATCTGCGGATCAGCAACAGTACCCGCTTGTCTTTAACCTTGCGGGCCACACGCGACATCAATATGTCATGGTTCACCCGGTCAAAGAACTGTGCAAGGTCGATATCGACCACCCATCGCAGCCCTGATGCTACGTGGCTACGTGCTGCCTTTACAGCGTGATGAGCACTCTTTCCGGGCCGAAACCCATAGGAGCTTGCAGAGAAGCCAGTTTCAAACAACGGCCCCAGTTCCTGATACAACGCCTGCTGAATGAGGCGGTCAACCACGGTCGGGATTCCCAACATCCTCACGCCTCCCCCCGGCTTTGGAATTTCTACCTTCCGCACCGGTTGAGGTTGATACCGTCCCGTCAACAGTTCTTCCTTCATGCGAGGCCATTCCCGCTGTAGGTACTCCTTCAAACGACCGGTGGTCATCCCATCGACGCCAGCCGCCCCTTTGTTAGATACCACCCGGTTCAGAGCCTTCATCATGTTGCCGCGGCTGACCACTTCTTCCATCAACCGCTCTTCCGCCTCGGGCCAGTCGATCTCTGTCATTGCCGTGACGCCCGATGCACCGACACCATACTCTTGGGGCTTCCGGCCCCTACCCTTTGATTCGGCCCCCGATCTCCCATTCGAGGCTTCTGCCTTTTCTCGCGTCATCGAAACTTCAGGCTCCTGTCCGTTTCATCGTGTTCGGCCCTTTGCCGGTCGGTTGTTCCAGCTCGTATGGCCTCTGCTGACTTCTGCCGAACTTCAGGTGATCTGTTCCCAGGTCTCCATGCCCCGGGATTTCGCCCAGTGCGGAGCGGCAGATCTCCCCGGGTAATGCGCGTGACCTTCATCCCATATACCCGCCGCATATACACCCGCACCTTCCTGGATGGTTATTGGGCTTTGAAGATTTGCGCCTCCTCGCCCAGATGCGACTGCCTCGTATGCGATTTCTGTACGTCGGGCCGGGACTTTGCCTGCGGCTTCCTTCAGATTCCGGGTCGCCCCGGACACCCTTGCCGTTCGGCTAATGGTTCCCACCATCAGGGTCCATAGAGGACTTGCACCTCCAAGTCACCAATCAGCCACCATAGCTGAATGGATGGCGCTTGCGCGCCACGCGCCCTGCCGGGCGCACGCAAAAAAGAGCCCCCGGCGTCCAGCCGGGGGCTCTTTTCGTTTCGTGTTATCCTTGGCGGCCTCAGAGATCGGTGAGCGCCGGGTCCGGCAGCGGGGCCCCGCAGCGCCGGGAAAACGTGGAAAACGCCCTGGGTTTTTTCTGACCACACGTGCCATTGACAATCATTGGCGGTCGCGGTCTAATGAGATATAAAAGATCCTCTTCAACCCATGCAAAAGGAGAACAATCCCAGGGAATAGCCCTTGATCATGGACTTTCAGCTATTTGATCCTTCAGAATTTCAATGGTCCTCCCGGGGGCTTTGCTTGATTTTCAATAGTGGAGGGTATGGCCATGAAAAAAACAACCAACAGCACGTCCGCCGCCTCCAAGACCAAGCCGTCTTTCGTCGTCGGCCTCGGGGCATCCGCCGGCGGGCTCGCAGCATTAGAAAAGTTCTTCGGCACCATGCCGCCCAACAGCGGCATGGCCTTCGTGGTGATCCAGCACCTCTCCCCCGATTTCAAGAGCCTGATGGATGACCTTCTGGCCCGCCACACCAAGATGTCCATCCACCGCGTCACCAACGGCATCACGCTGCGCAGCAACTCCATCTACCTGATACCCTCAAAAACGCACATGACGGTCTCGAAAGGAAAGCTCTACCTCACCGAGCTTTTGCCGGCGCAGCACTCCGAACTCCCCATCGACGTCTTCCTGCGCTCCCTCGCCGAGGACGCGGGGCCACAGGCGATCGCGGTGATCCTGTCGGGGACCGGCACCGACGGTTCGCGCGGCGTCCGCGACATCCACGATGCCGGAGGCCTGGTGCTGGTACAGACAGTCGATTCGGCCCAGTTCGACGGCATGCCCCGCAGCGCCATCGCCACCGGGTTTTGCGACCTGATGCTCGATCCCGAGGAGATGCCGGCCGCCATCATGCGCTACGCCCGCACCCCGCCCGAGGAGCGGCGCCAGGCGTTGTACGGCTACCTGGCCGACGACCAGTACAACGGCGAGTACCAGCAGATCTTCGCGCTGTTGAAAAGCCAGTACAGCATCGACTTCTCCAAGTACAAGCCGCCGACCATCACGCGCCGCATCCAGAGGCGGATGGAGTTCTGCCACCTGGGCGAGTCGACGGCGTACGCGGCGCTTCTCGCCCGGGACCCGGAGGAGCTCGATGCGCTGTACCGCGACCTGCTGATCGGGGTCACCGAGTTCTTCCGGGACCCCAAGGCCTTCAAGGTGCTGGAGGACGTCGTCATTCCCGAGATCCTGCGGGGGCGCAAGGAGCACGACGAGGTCAGGATCTGGTCGGCGGGGTGCGCCACCGGGGAAGAGGCCTACACGCTCGCCATCCTCTTCACCGAAAAGGCGCAGGAACTCGGCTTCACCGGCAAGATCACCATCTTCGCCACCGACGCGCACCGAAAATCGATCGAGATCGCCTCGCACGGCACATACGAGGCGCAGCGCCTGAGGAACATGTCCAAGGAGCGCCTGCTCCACTTCTGCCACCACGAGGGGGGGCACTACCACATGAGTCCGGCGTTGCGCAAGATGATCGTCTTCGCGACCCACAACCTGATCAGCGATCCACCCTTCACCAGGATGGACCTGATCTGCTGCCGTAACCTCCTCATCTACCTCGAGCCGGCCACCCAGGAGAAGGTATTGGCACTGTTCAGCTTCGCCCTGCGCAGCAAGGGGTTCATGTTCCTTGGCAGCAGCGAGGGGATCGGCAAGCGCTCCGGCCAGTTCGAGACCGTGGACAGCCCGTCCAAGATGTTCCGCAAGACCCACGACCTCCGCTTCGCCGCCGAGCTCGATATCGCCAACGTCCCGGCCCGGCCGGCCCTGCCGGTCCTGCAGCGCATCGAGCGCCCCTCGGTGACCATGGACCGCCAGCTCTTGAACGACTACGACCTCCTGCTCGGCCAGTACATGCCCTGCGGCGTCCTGGTCAACGAGAAACGCCAGATCCTGCATCACTTCGGGGACGCCTCGTCGTTTCTGAAACCGCCCACCGGGCGCTACGAGAACGACATCCTGGGGCTGGTCGACGACGCGCTCCGGATACCGCTGAGCACCGCCTTCCATCGCGCCGAGAAGGCCAAGACCGACATCATCATGAAGAAGATCATCATGCAGGTCGGCGAGGAGAAGAAGCGCTTCGACCTGCTGGTACGCCCGCTTCCGGACCGCAAGGCGCAACTCACCCACTTTTTCATTTCCTTCGCCCCCTCCATGGCGACGCCGCAACCGGCGCGTGACGAGGAGCAGGAGGGCGCCACCGCCGAACTCGCCTCCGAGCATGTCAGGCAACGCATGATGGAACTCGAGGGTGAGCTGCAGGCCGTGAAGGAGAGCCTCAGCACCACCATCGAGGAGCTGCAGACCTCGAACGAGGAACTCCAGGCGACCAACGAGGAGCTGCTGGCCAGTAACGAGGAGCTGCAGAGCACCAACGAGGAACTGCACTCGGTGAACGAGGAACTCTACACGGTGAACTCCGAGTTCGAGCTGAAGAACAAGGAGCTGCTGCAGCTCAACCGCGACCACGACAACCTCCTCTCCAGCCTGGAAGTCGGCCTCGTTTTCCTGGACCAGAACCTGCGCATCCGGAAATACAATTCCTCACTGGAGCGGATCTTCAAGCTGCTGCCGCAGGATATCGGGCGCCCCATCGACCACATCGCGTACCACCTCACCCACCAGCAGTCGATGCTCGAGGACGCGAAGACGGTCCTCAGGACCGGGCAGCACGTTGAGAAGGAAGATTGCACCAGCGACGGCCTGTGGTTTTTAAACCGCATCTTCCCGTTCCGGACCGAGTCGGGCTCGGTGGACGGGGTGGTGCTCACCTTCACCGACATCACCGCGCTGAAGCGCGCCGAGCAGGCGGTCCATCTCTCCAACCGCGAGCTGGAGCGCAAGGTGGACGAGCGCACCCAGGAACTCAGGCTGGCCAAGGAATCCGCCGACAAGGCGAACATCGCCAAGAGCCTGTTCCTGGCCAACATGAGCCATGAAATCCGCACGCCGATCAATGGCATCCTGGGGGTGGTGCAGCTCCTGGAGATGACGCCGCTCACCGCCGAACAGCGCGATTTTCTGAAAACGATGCAGCAGGCGACCGGCAACCTGCTCGCCATCATCGACGACATCCTCGACTTCTCGAAGATCGAGGCAGGAAAAATCGGCATCACCAACGAGCGCTTCGTCCTGAGCGAGATCATGGACGAGACGCTGCGCGTGCACACCCCGCGGCTTCTGGCCAAGGGGCTGCAGCTCGACTGCACGCCGCTGGACGCGCTGCAACTGGCGCTGGTCGGCGACCCGCTGCGCTTGAAACAGGTGCTCTCCAACCTGTTGTCCAACGCCATCAAGTTCACCGAGCAGGGGGTGATCTCGCTGCAGGTGGAGACCTCCCCGGCAGGCCCGGGGCAGTTGCGGCTCCACTTCATCATCGCCGACACCGGGATCGGCCTGGAACCGGCGATGGCCGAGCACCTGTTCGAGCCCTTCACCCAGGCGGACGACTCCATCACCCGCAAGTTCGGCGGCACCGGCCTGGGGCTCGCCATCTGCAAGCAGCTGGTGGAACTCATGGGAGGGACGATCTGGCTGGCCAGCAAGCCCGAGCGCGGCGCGGTATTCCACTTCACGGTGGTGTGCCAGGTTGCAAAGAGCGCGGTAACCGGGGCGACGGAACTGAAAGGGGATGCCCCCTCGCCCCACCGCGACAACGCCCTCAAGATCCTCCTCGCCGAGGATGACGCGGTCAGCCGGGAGCTGTTGACCCAGATGCTGAAGCGGTCGGGGCACCAGCCCACGGTGGTCGCCAACGGGCGCCAGGCGCTTTCCCGCGTGGCCCAGGAAGCATTCGACGTCATCCTGATGGACATCTCGATGCCCGACATCGACGGGCTGAGCGCGACGCAGGCCATCCGGCAACTGCCTGAGGACAACCCCAACCGCGAAGTCCCGGTCTTCGCCCTCACCGCCCACGTCATGGGTGAAGCCCACGAGCGCTTCCTGGCGGGCGGGGTGACCCAGGTGATCACCAAGCCGGTGGACTTCAAGGCGCTCAGGGAAGTACTGGACCAGTACAGCCAAGCCTCGGAATCGGCCGGGGCGCAGGGATGAGCCGCGCAGCGCGCGGCCCCTGGGGGAGAGGCACCGCCATTCACGAGAACGGCCCTTGGCAGCTAGCCAGGGGCCGTTTGCTGTTCAGCCTTCAGAGCATGGAGAAAGGTATCAGAACCTGAACAGGCACCAGCGACCAATTGTGCAGCATCTGAACAGATGCGCGAAGGCGACGTCCCGCCAGCACGCTAACCACCCGTAAAGACAGCAGTTATATTCCGGACATTTCTTGTCCGCTTGGCACCCTCCTTGTACTGGTCCAGGTATCTACCGAACCGGTACAGGAGCCAGCCATGACAACCACCAAGCACCTCAAAGCGGCGCTTTTAGCGATAAGCACCCTCTCCCTGCTCACCATCATCTCTCCCCCCTTCACCGCGACGGCGCATGCCGACGACTCGGACCCGACCGAGCCGCGCGGCAAGTGCCCCTACTCGCTGCAGCTGCAAAAGTCGGTCGAAGCCCAGAGGGCGTACCTGGTGAAAGTGGAGCGGGCCAAGGCCAGTAACCCGATCGCCTCTCCCGAGGAGGTCGCCGGCAGTAGCGTGAAAGAGCCCACGGAGATGACGGAACAGCTCTCGGTGGCGTGGCTCTCCTTCTCGTGGGGTTCCGCCAGCGGCGCCGGGGCTGTCCATTGAGCCGGCGGCAGCCTCTAAAGAAATGGCAGGGGTCCGCCGATAAGAGACGACATCACGTGCACGGGAGGAAACAATGTCGAATGGTTTGAAAGATGCCGCGCTGATCGCTTTCGCGGCGGCACTGCTTGTCGTGGGGGTGGTCACCGCTCCGGACGCTCCGGCCGCGGCCCCGCCGCAGATCGATCCGCTTTCCAAGGAGTGCATCGGCTGCCACGACGGCGCCTCAGGCCCAGACATCAAGGTCAACCTGCGCAACAACCCCTCGGGACATGGGTCGCACGTGCACTCTTTCGACGGCGAACACCCCATCGGCATGATCTACCAAAGCTACGTCGACATGAAACCGGGCTACAAGCCGATCTCGGCCCAGGAGCGCAACATGATCATGGTCAACGGCGCCGTCGGGTGCCTCACCTGCCATGACCCGCTCAACCCCGCCAAGGGGCACCTCATCAAGAGCGACAAAAACAGCGCGCTCTGCCTCACCTGCCACGACAAGTAGAACGCGCAGCGCCTCACGCTAACAAGAAAGCCCCCTGGCGAAGCCGGGGGGCTTTTCGTTGTTCGTCCGTGAATTCCGGGGACACGCGGCTACCGTCCCCCTCCCCTTGCGGGAGGGGGAGTCTGGAGCGCTCGTTTCCCGGGATCCCCGATGAACCTTTTCGTCGCGTAGTCGGCTGCACCCGGAGGCCGTTAGCCGTTGGCGGCCCAATCCCTCGCGGCCGCAGCCTCGTCGCTGACGCTGCTATCCTGCACAAGCCCCGCACCATTGCTCGAAGACCTGGTGAGCTTGCTGCTGCGGAAAGCCACCGCACGCGGAGAGTGCCCGCCCTTATCCGCGGACCTGAAAAAGGCGATGCTCGCCTGCAGCGTTTCGGCTTCCGTACTCAGTTCCGCCGCCGTCGCGGCCATCTCCGCACTGGCACTGGCGTTCTTCTCGATGATCTCGTTCAGCTGCTGGACCGCCCCGTTGATCTGCCGGGTGCCGGCTTCCTGCTCCTTGCAGGAGGCGGAAATCTCCTGCACGAGCTCGGCCGTTTTCTCGATATTGGGAACCATCTCCACGAGCATCTGCCCCGCCCTCTCGGCGACCTCGACGCTGGTGAAGGAAAGCCCGCTGATCTGCACCGCCGCGGCCTGGCTCCTCTCGGCCAGCTTGCGCACCTCGGCGGCGACCACCGCGAACCCCTTGCCGTGCTCGCCCGCGCGCGCGGCCTCGATGGCCGCGTTGAGCGCCAGCAGGTTGGTCTGCCGGGCGATCTCCTCGATGACGCTGATCTTGCCGGTGATCTCCCGCATCGCCTCCACGGTCCGCTGCACAGCGGCGCCGCTCTCCTTGGCCTCGACCGCGTTCTTCACCGCGATCTTCTCGGTCTGGGCGGCATTGGCCGCGTTGCTGCTGATGTTCATATCCATCTGCTTGAGACTGCTGGAGAGTTCGTCGGCCGCCGTGGCCTGCGTCGCGGCACCGTCGCTCATCTCCTGGGATCCGCCCGCGAGCGTCTGGCTCCCCGCAACCACGTGGTCGGAGGCGGCGCGCACCCCCGTCACCACCTGGCCCAACCGCCCCACCATCTCGTTGAGCGCCTCGATCAGCTGGCCCACTTCATCCCTTTGGCGCAGATTCAGGCTCTGCGTCAGGTCTCCAGCCGACACCGCCTTGGCGAAGTCCACCCCCTTGCGAAGCGGGCCGCTGATCAGCCCCGCGATGACCAGCCCCAGGCCGATGGCGAGCAGTATGCCGGCCACACCCGCCGCCGCCATCATGTTGGTGGCCGAGTCGGCGACCCTCGTGTTCTCATCCGAGGCGAGCTGGGCCTGTGTCAACTTCGCCTGCACCAGGCGGTCGATCACCTCCTGGTAGTGCATGGCGGCCTTCCTGCCGGCACCGTTGAGGACCGCGCGCGCCTCTTCATCCTTGTTGGCCTCCGCCAGGGCGATCACCTTCTCGATCTGCTGTCCGTATTCCACCCTGACCATCTTGTACTCTTCGAGAAGCTCGCGCTCTTTTTGCGTCTCGATGTTCTTTTCCACGGCCTTGACGTTGTCCCCGATCTCGGCCCGGATGCTTTTTATCGACGCGACGATCCTTTTCTTTTCCTCCGGGTCCCCCGTTTCGACGAGCTCGCGCAGGCTTATCCGCACCCGCTGGAACCCGACCGCCATCTCGCCGATATCCCCGAGAGGGACGGTAATCTTCTGGTACAGCCATCTATCGACCGCCCCGATCCCGCGTATCTTACTGATGCCGATCCAGCTGATGCCGCCGGCAATCATGGCAAGTAGCAAAAAACCACCGACAAGCTTTAACCTGATCTGCAGATCGAGAAACCACCGCATGTATTCCTCCCTGGTCACGAAGCTCTCTGTCCCGTGGTTGCAAAGACAGTGTGACAAGGGTTATCGGTCACCGTATGTGTTTCCTTGAGTCATCATTTTCACAACATAGGCATGTCACTAAAAAACAACAATTTCTTTTGCCAAGTACTTCTTTCAGCCGCACAGATACAGTGATGTGCGGCGCCTGACGCCGGCGCCCGCACCTGCCTTGACAATGGCGGCGTTTTTCATTAGGGTACCGACCAAGGTAGCCGCGGGGCGAGGTTACCGGACCGGACTCCCCCCCCTCCTCCGTCGCGACAAGAAAAGCCCTGGCTGCCGCCGAGGGCTTTTTCGTTTTCGCTCCGGTTCCACTCACAGTAAAGGAAACGTCACGCCGCATGATTCAAGAGCAATGCTTCACCTATCGCCCGATTGGCCTTTTGCGATCCCCCTATTCCCGCCGCATAGACGCACCGCACCAAAGCACCGTGGTGACCGGGACCGAAACCGGCGACTTCGCCACGGCCACCCTCGAAATCGAGGAGTGGTTGGACGAAAGGACCATTCAGGACCTGGGCGGCTTCCAGAGACTTTGGCTGATCTTCGCCTTCCACCGCAGCGAGGGGTGGAAAAGCAACGTGAAACCGCCGCGCGGGGGGCCGAAGCGGGGGGTCCTGGCGACACGATCCCCCCACCGTCCCAACTCCATCGGGCTGTCGGCCGTTGAACTGGTGCGGGTGGAGGGAAAGACGCTGCACCTGCGCGGGGTGGACCTGCTGGACGGGACGCCGGTCCTGGACATCAAGCCCTACGTCCCCTACGCGGACGCTTTTCCCGATTCCAGGGCCGGTTGGATAGACGAGATGGATGCCAAGGTCGGTCGCTATTTCGCACCCGGCCCGCGCAGGCCCAGGTGATCGGAGGAAGCGGCGCCCGCTGCATCCACCACCTCCCGCAGCGCCTCGGATACCGCGTTCATGCAGGTGTCCTTCCCGTAGTAGCAGCCGATTCCCCCCAGGGCCTTCACCGCCTCCCGGGGGTCGAGGCCCGACCGCAGTCCATAGGAGAGTATCCTGGTGAGCCCGTCGAAGACGGCGGCTCCGCAATGGCCGGCCTTGCCGAAGCGGACGAAGATCTCGAAGGGGGCCCCCTTCCGGTCCATGGTCACCGTCACGTAGATCCTGCCGCAGTGGGTCTCTTTCTGGAAGGTGACGCTGGCAAGGGACCCGGGACGTGCCTTCTTTTTCATGACTGCCCCCTCTCACAAAGGTAGGTTCGCGACGCCTGATAGTATATCCGCAGCCGCGGCGCCGTTTACGGTTTTTTGACCTACATCAAGGAATTCCTCCCGGGCATGTGGTTTACATGTGCCCTGTTTATTCACTTATCAAGGGGAGGAAATTGCATGATTCATGGTTTGAAGAAACTGGGAGGGGCGCTGGCGCTGGTGCTGATGCTGGCAGGGGCGGCCTTCGCCGGGAAGAGCAACTGTATCACCTGTCACGAGAAGGTGACGCCCAACATCGTCAAGGATTTCCTGTCCGGTGAGATGGGCAAGAGCGGCAGCGTCGACTGCTCCAGCTGCCACGGCACCGCCCACCAGAGCGCCAAAGACGTCGCCAAGGTGACCATGCCCACCGAGAAGACCTGCAAGGAGTGCCACACCAAGCAGCACGACCAGTACGCCTCCGGCAAACACGCCGTTGCCTGGGTGGCCATGGACGCCATGCCGACCAACAAGATCCAGCCCCACGCCTACATCCAGGGGATGAAGGGTTGCGGCGGCTGCCACAAGGTCGGTATCCGCGACGAGAAATCGCGCGCCGATGGGCAGTACGGCTCCCCCTGCAACTCCTGCCATACCCGCCACAAGTTCAGCAAGGCCGAGGCCAGGAAGCCGGAAGCCTGCCGCACCTGCCACATGGGCTTCGATCACCCGCAGTGGGAGATGTGGTCCAACTCCAAGCACGGCTCCATCTACCAGATGGAAGGTGACACCGGCCGCGCGCCCACCTGCCAGACCTGCCACATGGGCGACGGCGACCACAACGTGATGACCTCCTGGGGCTTCCTGGCCCTGCGTCTGCCGGAAGAAGACGCCGAGTGGATGGGCTACCGCGTCACCATCCTGAAAGGTCTGGGCGTACTCGACCCGGCGGGCAAGCCGACCGGCCGCCTGGAACTGGTCAAGGCGGGCAAGGTGGCGCGCCTGACCAAGGAGGAGTGGCAGGCGTCCCGTGACAAGATGATCGGCATCTGCAGCAAGTGCCACAGCGCGACCTACGCCAAGACCCAGCTCGGTAACGCCGACCAGATGATCAAAGAAGCGGACAAGCTGATGGCGGAGGCGATCACCATCGTCGCCGGGCTTTACGAGAAAGGGATCATCAAGCCGCAGCAGGGGCAGCCGGCCTACCCGGACCTGCTCACCTTCTACGACACCAGGACCCCGATCGAGCAGACCCTGTACGTGATGTTCCTGGAGCACCGCATGCGTGCCTTCCAGGGGGCGTTCCACATGAACCCCGACTACGTCACCTGGTACGGCCTGGCCGAGCTGCAGAAGGACCTGGTTGAGATCAGGACCGAGGCGGCTGCCATGACCCGCGAGTCCGGGCACAAGAAGTAATCGGAACACAGGTCAAGTGAGAGGGCGGGGCGTCGCGAGGCGCCCCGCCTTTTTGTCGCAGTCGGCATGGGAGTTATTATAAGTGCAGCGCCTAAAATACCCGAGTTGCCCGCCGTTACAATTGCGTTAGACTCGAAGAGTCTCACGCGCTCTTTGACAAGCGCCCCATCTTAAACGGAGGTGACTTATGCTGAAAAAACTCGCTTTGACAGTGATGATGCTTTCCATGATCACCGCCTGTGCGTCCACCCGCACGAAACTAGACGCCAACCCCGCCTATGCCTCCCACCAATTCAGCAATCATGAAGTTGCCATCGCGTGGAAGGCACAGGAAACCGCCCAAGGGGTCAGGATCGACGGCACGGTGCAAAACGTCCGTCAGGATCTCCCCTACACCTCGCTGCAACTCACCGCGAAGCTGCTGGACTCCAAAGGCAAAGTCATGGCCAAAGAAACAAAGGCCTTCAGCGGACGCTTCGCCGGCACCGAACCCTTTACCATCGAGATCCCGGTGGCAAACAAGGAATGTCTCGACGAGTTGGACTTTTCATATTCGTTCGGGCACGATGAAGACTTCTACAAAGGTGGCTTCCGCAGCGTCCCGTAAACCCGCTGCGCCCCTTTTTCCAAAGCAAAAGGCCCTGGGTTCAAACGAGCTCAGGGCCTTTTTTTATCCTCTGCGATCATGCGCTTTGTCTAGTGCTGGCCGTGGTGCCTCCACCCTTTCCAGTGGCCCCAGTGAGCATGCTCCCCGTTGCGGAAGGCCTTTATCGAACCTGCTATGACTCCGATAGGAATCAGCACCAGCCAGACGGTAAGGATGATCGCTACGATCGTCAGGAATATCAGCAATAGCGTGTTCATAAATCTCCTCCTTTTCCCTCCTTAATGACACGATAGCACAGGCACTTACACATGAACAAGAGGACGGAGCGCCCGTTTGCAGAACAAGATTATCGGGTATCATTCATCTCTGTGCCCCCACAGCACGGGGACAGGCAAGGAGGAGTCGTCATGCCCGACACCGGCACAGCCATACCCGAAAAACTGCAGCGCGACCTGGACTACCTGATGGAGTGCCTGGCCGAGATGTTCAGCGGCCTGGGAGAGTCGCAGCTCGCCGCCTGCCTCCCCAAGTCCGGATCGATGGCCCCCTCCGAGGATTGCAAGTTCGTCCGGGCCTGGTCCATCGCGTTCCAGTTGCTCAGCATGGCCGAGGAGAACTTCGCGGTGCAGACGCGGCGTGGGGTGGAGACGAGCCAGGGGCTGGTGGCCGAGCCCGGGCTTTGGGGGCGGGTGCTGGAAAAGTTGAGCCGCGGCGGCGTGCCGCAGGAGCAGATCGCGGACCTCTTGGGACAGATCAGGGTCGAGCCGGTGCTGACCGCGCACCCCACCGAAGCGAAGCGGGCCTCGGTGCTGCGGCACCTGCGCGAGCTCTACCTCCTGCTGGTCAAGCGCGAGAACACGGTCTGGACCCCCCTGGAACGGGACGAGATCCGGGAGGAGATCGTGACCATGCTGGAGCGGCTGTGGCGCACCGGCGAGATCCACCTGGAGAAACCCCAGATCCTGAACGAGCTCGCCGCCATCATCTACCACCTGCGCGAAATCTTCCCCCGGGTGATCCCGATCCTGGACAAGAGGATCTGCCGCGCCTGGCGCGAGGCGGGACTGACGCGGCCGCTCTCGCCGCTCACCGACTGCCTGCCCCGGGTCTCCTTCAGCACCTGGGTGGGGGGAGACCGGGACGGCCACCCGCTGGTGACCGCCGAGGTCACCGCGGCCACCCTCGGGGAGCTGAGGCTGAACGCCCTCATGCTGATCCACGGCCAGCTCACCACCTTGGGGAGCCGGCTCAGCATCTCGCGGCTGCTGCTCCCCCCTCCCCCGGAACTCTCCCGGCGGCTCGAACAGCTGGCCGCCCCCACCGGCACAGTTGGGCTCGAGGCGCTCCGGCGCAACCCCGAAGAGCCGTGGCGCCAGATGGTGAACCTGATGAAGGCGAAGCTGCCGGTGGACGTCACCGGCAAGGAGGAGGCCCTCTGCGGCGACTCCGGTTCCCGCTACTGCCGCTCCCAGGAGCTCGAGGAAGACCTGCGCCTGCTCCGGGACACCCTGGTGGCGACGGGGGCCAGACGGCTCGCCCTCGCCGATGTGGTGCCGGTGCTGCGCAGCGTGGAGGTGTTCGGCTTCCACCTGGCCTCCCTGGATATCAGGCAGAACAGCGCCTTCCACGACAAGGCGGTGGAGCAGTTGATGGCGGCGGCCGGAATGGCGGAACGAGGCTTCTCCCAGTGGCGAGAACCGCAACGACTCGCCTTCCTGGACCGTGAGCTCGCCTCGCCCCGCCCGTTCCTGCTCCCCGACGCCAGGCCCGGCAGGGAAGCGCAAAGCGTGATCAGCTGCTACCGGGTGCTGGCGACCCAGATCCAGAACTACGGGCCCGAATCGCTGGGTGCCCTCATCGTCAGCATGACCCGCTCGCTCTCTGACCTCCTGGTGGTCTACCTCCTGGCGCGGGAGGCGGGCCTGGTGCTGCCGACGGCGCAGGGACTGGTCTGCCAGCTCCCCGTGGTCCCCCTCTTCGAGACCATCGACGACCTGACCGGCAGCGCCGCCATCCTCAACGATTTTCTCGAACATCCGGTGACCCGGCGCACCCTGGCGCACCTGTGCGGGGAGCGGCCGGTGCAGCAGGTCATGGTAGGCTACAGCGACAGCAACAAGGACGGCGGGATCATGGCGAGCCTGTGGGGCCTCTACCGGGCACAGGAGGCGATGGTGGCGGTCGGGCGGCGCCAGGGGGTGCGGCTGCGCTTCTTCCACGGCCGAGGGGGCACCATCAGCCGGGGGGCGGGCCCCACCAGCCGCTTCCTGCGCGGCCTGCCCGAGGGGTCGGCCGCGGGGGACCTGCGCCTGACCGAACAGGGCGAGGTGATCTCGCAAAAGTACTCCAACCCGCTCAACGCCGCCTACCACCTCGAACTGTTGCTGGCGGGGACCGCCGGAGTCAGCATCCCCCAGCGCGGCGGCCCCGGTCCGGGACACCCGCTCGAACCGGTCATGGACCGCCTCGCCGAGCGAAGCCGCACGGCCTACCAGCAGCTACTCAACCGCCCGGGGTTCCTCGACTTTTTCCGGCAGGCCACCCCGATCGACGTCATCGAGGCCAGCAGCATAGGCTCCCGCCCCGCGCGCCGCACCGCCCAGGCGACCCTGGGGGACCTCCGCGCCATCCCCTGGGTCTTCAGCTGGAGCCAGGCGCGCTACTTCCTCTCCGGCTGGTACGGCATCGGTTTCGCCCTCGAAGAGCTCATGCACCAGGACGCACCCCTGTTCGGCGAGTTGGTGCGCAACTGCCAGAGCTGGACCGTGCTCCACTACATCATCAGCAACGCAGCCACCAGCGTCGCCAGCGCCAACCTGCAGATCATGCGCAGCTACGCCGAGCTGGTACGCGACGAGGCGATCCGGGAGCCGGTCTTCTCCGCCATCAGCGACGAGTACCAACGCACCGTCAGGATGCTGGAGGAGATCTACGGCGGTTCCCTGGCCGAGCGGCGGGCCGCCGTGCACAGCTCGCTGGCCCGCCGCGAGGACGCGCTCAAGGTACTGCACGAACGCCAGATCGCCCTGCTGCGCCAGTGGCGCCAGGACTCCGGCCGACAGGACACCGCGATCTCGGGCGGGCTCTTGTTCCGGCTCCTGGAAACGGTGAACGCCATCGCCGCCGGGCTTGGCACCACCGGCTGACCCTTCCCTCCCCCCTAGGGAGAATCCGCACCAGCCCCGTCTTTATTACCCATCAAACATGTGACGACCATACCTCAAGAAACCAGCGGGTTATGCCGAATAGCCGTATTGCCTGTGCGACAATATCCAGCTTCTCACTAACTTTTTTTGCCGCGCGGACAAGGAGCCTTAGCATGACCATCAAATCGAAGTTGATCCTCAACGCCGGCATTATCCTGTTGGCAGTCGCCGCTGTCTCCGTCGCCAGCTTCCTCAGCATGAGCTCCATCAGGGGAAAGCTCTCCTACCTCACCGAGAAAAGCACCCCGTTCCAGCTGCGCACCATGGAGTTCCAGCGGGCGCTGCAGGGGGCGACGGCAGACCTGGTCAAAGTGGCCGCGGCCCGTAACGAGGCGGAATTTGCCGTGGCGAAGAAAGAGGCGGAAAAAGCGCTGGCCGAGGTACAAGGCGCGCAGGAGAAACTGGAGGCCGTCTCCGGTGAGAAGCTGGAGGCGTCGGCGGAATTCGGCAGCATCGCCCAGGAACTCTACACCGTTATGACCGGGCGCTTGGCTACGGAGCGGGAATCGGCGCAGGCCCACACCCTGATCCTGCAAAAAGGGCAGGAGACGAGCACCCGGCTCCAGGATTTGGAGACCAAGGTCAGCGTGCTGCAGCGCTCCAGTTCGTCCGCCTACGCCAGCGCCAACGACGAGGCGGACAAGACCTCGAAGAATATCGCCAGCATCGAGACGCTCAAGGTCTCCCTCAAGGAGCTGAGGTTCCTCCTCTACGACATGCAGCGGGCCCCGGAGAAGAAGCAGATCTTCAGCCTGTACGCGAGCACGCTGAAGAAAGTCCAGCAAAACAGCAACATCCGCCACAACAAGCGGATCGGCGGCCAGTTCGCCAATTTCACAGCGAAGGCGGAGTCGCTGACCAAGACCCTGGCCGAAGGAGGCGACCCGCGCCGGGGGGAAGCACAACTGAAGGAGGCGCTCGATGCCCTGAGCGAGGTGGACGACGAGATCGAGGACGAGGTGGACAAGGCACAACTGCAGGTGGGGAAACTATCGGGCAAACTCCCCGGCTACCTGTCCCGCGCCAACGCCGCGGTCGACGTCCTCTCCATCAACACCGAACTGGTCTCACTGGGCAAGTCGCTCGAGGGGCTCTCCGGGCGCCTGTTCTTCGCCAACACCCCCGGGGAACTCGATGCGGTCGCCGCTGAATTCGATCAGCGCTACGCGCGCTTGGTGCAGGTAGAGAAATCGGTTGCCGCGCAACTGAAGGCGGCGGGGGCCCAAAGCGAACTGCGCATACTAAGCGGCGTGACCGCCTCCCTGGCCGGCATACGCGCCACGGTGTTCGCACAAGACGGTATCCTGGCCAAGCTGCGCCAGAAGATGCAGTTCCAGGAGAAGGCGGAACGGGGATCGGCCCGACTGCGGGAGGTGGTGGCGAAGCAGGCGGAGATGGGGAAGAAGACCGTTTCCACAGCGCAGGAGGGGCAGGAACAGGCGATCGGGACCGTGAACCGGACCATACGCTTCAGCATGACCCTGATCCTCGTCATCGCGGTGTGCACCGGCCTTTTGGGCAACCTGGTCGGCATGTGGATCTTCCGGAGCATCTCCCGTCCCATTCAGCAGCTGACCGCCCTGGCGGAACAGGCGGCGGAAGGGAACCTGGCCGTCAGCATCGCCGCGGACCGCAAGGACGAAATCGGGCGCGTCCAGATTGCCATGTCGCGCATGCTGGCGAGCCTTAGGAACGTGGTGGGGAAGATCGGCGACGCCACCAGCACCCTCGCCAGCAGTTCCGAGCAGATGGCCGCCACGGCGGGTGTCCTTGAGGACGGAGCGGCACGCCAGGCGCACCGGGTGGAGGAGTCGGCGCTCTCCATGTCCCAGATGACGGCCACCACCGTCGACATGGCCCAGAACGCCTCGGCCACCGCCGGCGCCGCCGACACCATGAAGGAGATCGCGGTTGCCGGGAAGCAGGCGATGCAGCAGACCACCGAGCAGCTGCAGCGCTTCGCGGAGACCTTCGCCGAAACCGCGGGTATGGTGGAACAGCTGAGCGGCCAGTCGGCGCAGATCTGCGAAATCGGGGTGCTGATCCGGGACATCGCCGACCAGACCAACCTCCTGGCGCTCAACGCGGCCATCGAGGCGGCGCGCGCCGGGGAGCAGGGGAGGGGCTTCGCCGTGGTCGCCGACAACGTCAGGGAACTCGCCGAACGGACCGCGGCGGCCACCGCCGAAATCGACCACACCGTGAGAGCCATGCAGGACAGCGTGAACCGGTCGGTGCGCAAGATGAGCGAGGAACGCACCTCGGTCGACACCATCATGAACCGGGTGCAGGGGACCGAAGAGGCCATAGACCGGATCGCCACCTACGTGGAGCAGGTGCACGAGATGGTCCGGCGCATCGCGGTCGCGACCGAGGAGCAATCGGCGACCAGTATCGAGGTCGGCCAGAACGTGGACGAGATCGCGGGGCTCACCCGGGAACTCCGTTCCGCCTGCAGCGGGATCCGGGAATCCTCCGCCGGACTTTCCTGCCTGGCCGGGGAACTGAAAGGGATGGTGGAGTGGTTCAGGGTCTGACATCGATCTGCGATCTAAAAAAGCGAAGGCCCCCTTGCTTCTGCCAGGGGGCCTTTTGCATTGCCGCTGGTTGGGAAAAAAATCCCCGGGGAGGAGGACCAGCACCTCCTCCCCAGGCAGGACGACTGATACTACGGGTTGGTGGTGATGGGGAACGGAATAGCGTTCACCCATCCGGAGGAAACGATGGTGCCGTTGTTGGACCTGATCCGGTACCAGTACTTGGTGTTGCGGGAGAGCCCGGTCTGGGTCAGGGTGGTCACCCCGGCATTGACGGTGACGCTGTTCAGGTTCTTGGTGAAGGCCGAGTCGGTGGCTCTCTGGATGGTGAAGCCGGTTTCGTTGCTGGAGAGATCCTGCCAATTGAGGACCACGCTCCTGTTGTTGCCGTTGTTCTGGCCGTTGGCAGCGGTGAAGTTCCCCGGGGCGGCCGGCTGTGCCGGGAGCAGGATGGTCGGGGACACCGCGTAGCCGGAGAGGCCGGCGACGTTCACGGCGGCGACGCGGTACGTGTAGGTGGCGTCGGTGGCCGAGAGGGTCAGGTTGTCGGTGTAGCTCACGCTGCCGGTGTTGCTGCGGGCCGGAAGTTTGGCCAGCAGGGTGAAGGCACCGCCGTTCACGGAGCGCTCGAGGACGAAGCCGGTCTCGGTGGTCGCGTTGTCGGTGAAGGTGATGGTCACCTTCGGCCCGGCTGCCAGAACCGCGTTCATGTTGGTCGGGTCAACCGGTACGCCGCCGGTGAAGAGCGGTGCCGAGGCCGACTGCACGGTCAGGCTCGGCATCTGCCCGCCGTAGCCCACGGTGTTCAGTGCCAGCACCTGGTACTCCGTCACCACGTTCGGGTTGTAGACGGCCGGGTCCTGCATGGTCTTCGGTCCGGTGGTGTTGACCTGGTCCAGCGGTGAGGGGATGGTCCCCACGGTGGTCCAGGTGGTGCCGTCGGTGGTTTTCCTAACCACGAACGAGGTCTCGCTGATCGAGTTGTCGTTCCAGTTCAGGGTGAGTCGCGCCTTGGTGCCGTTGCCGGAGATGGTGAAGGCGAGGCCGTCAGCCTGCTTCGGCGGCAGAGCCAGCGATACCGGACGCATCATGTCCATCTCTTCGTGGCTCAGGATGTGGCAATGCCATACGTATTCCCACCCGAAGTTGACCAGCTGGTTGATGATCGGGTTGGTCGGGTTGCCGGAGACGTCGGTGGGCTCGAACATCGCGGTGGAGCCGGCCGGCATCATCGGGTTGAGCATCCTCACGCTGTTCGGGATCTCGAACGGCAGCGACGGGACGATCGGCCTCAGGGCGACGATGGTGTCTTCCAGCGGGCTGATGCGCACGGTGTCTTTCCAGCCGAGCTCGTTGGCGTCCGGCGGGATGATGATGTTGTCCCAGGTCACGCGGTTCAGCACCTGCACGTCGTAGAGGTGGAAGTGGATCGGATGGGTGTCCACGCCGTTATGGGTGATCTTCCAGATCTGGGTGCCGTCCTTGGCGTCCGTGATCGCGGTGACGTTCACGTCGCCCTTGGGCAGGTTGGTACCGTCGATCAGCTCGGTGGCCGGGTTGACGTACGGGTAGAGGATCACGTTCTGTGCGCCCGGAGCGGCCGGAACCGCCTCGAGACCCATGTTGGCGGTCATCCTGCCGAATTCGTCGAAGGCAACCGCGTTCATCTCGTCGTGCAGTGCTTTCGGCTGCAGCGGGATCTGGAGCTTGGTGGCCGGGCCGAGCAGCGTGTTGAAGCCGAACAGGTCGCCGCCCTGGTCAGAGATGCGGGCGAAGCCGTCGCAAGACTGGTTGGTGCTGCCAGGGGCGTTGCACCAGCTGGCGGCCGAGAAGTTGGTGCCGTAGGCCGAGTTGTAGGCGGCCTGGCCTACGATGATCGGATGCTGGCCGGATTCGAAGACGCCGGAGCCGTCGGCCTGGTGCGCGAACGCTGCCTGCAGCGAAGCGAGGTCGAACGGTGTCGGAGTAACGGTCGGGTCGGGCAGCGGGTTGACCCGGATCTGCATCACGGTCCTGGTGTTCGGGCCGTAGCCGGGGAGTACGCCCGGGGCGCCGACCGGAGAGAGGTCGGGGGCGCCGGTGTAGTAGTCGTAGCTCGCCACGCGTGCCGGGTAGGCGGCCGGGGCGTCGTTGTAGAGGATCAGCGTCTGGCCGGCGTACTTGGAGAAGTCGACGATCACGTCGGCCCTCTCTGCCGGTGCCAGCGCCAGTGAGTGCTGGTCCACGTTACCCACGTCGAACCGGGTAGGATCGACGATCCAGGTGATGGGCTGCGGCGGGATTACCGCCGGTGCCGGGAGGAAGCCCCCCTCGCTGCCGATCTGGATCCAGTCCGGCCCCTTCAGGGAGATGTTGGTGTCCGGGGTCGGGAACGCGTTCGGGTCAAGCTGAGCCGCCGCGAGTTCGGCCGCCTTGAAAGCAACCTCGGTGCCGCCAATGGGGTTGCCATCGGCATTGAGGGAGGTACTTGCGGTGTTGGGGTCGGCGACGTACATGTGCAGGTTGAAGAAACGGTCGTTGGCCGCGTTCAGGATGCGCAGGCGGTACGCCTTCGGATCGACCGTGGTGTACGGGTAAACCGTGCCGTTCACCACCGGGGTGTCGTTGAACTGCTCCATCCCCACCGAGATGTTCGGGGTGCCCGGGATCAGCTCAGGCTCGCAGAACGGGTCGGTCTGGTACTGCCAGGTCGCCGGGTCGCTCAGGTTGCACGGCACGGCAAGCGGCGTGGTGAAGGCGGTCGCCGGGTCCATGTTGTAACGCGGGTTCTTGATCGGCGGGTACATCGGCTTTGCCGGGGGCCAGAACCAGGGGCCGTACATCCAGCGGCCGAAGGCGCTCATGCCGCTCGGATCGCTCGGGTTTTGCGCCGGCATGTAAACGTGGTGGTACCAGAGGTTGCCGAAGCCGCCCCAGCGATCGGCATCCCAGGTCGGATCCTGGTCGTAGAGCTGGCCGGTGCGGGCAACCTTGTCGCCCTGCGGCACGAAAGTGCGGTCCTGAATGATGAGCGGAATGGTGCTGTTGCCGTCGGGGATGAGCCCCTTGGTGATCAGCGCCTGCTCGGTCTGGTCCTGGATCACGTAACCGGCAGCCTCACCGGCGTACACGTTCAAGCGGGTGATGCCCCAGGCATGGTCGTGATAGAACATGAGGCGTGCGCTCTGCTGGTTGGTGTAGAAGAAGGTAATGGCGCCGGGGCCCGGATCGGGCATGTCGGGAACGTTCTTCACGCTGACGCCTGCAGGCCAGGGGGTCATCTCGTCTTTCGGGGTGGTCCACTGGTGCGGGGTACCGTCGCTGATCCAGGGGGTCACGCCGCCGTGGAGGTGCAGGGTCGCCCTGTTGTCCTTGAAGCACATGTCGGATTTGGGGTTGGCGGTGCACAGCGGGTTGCGCACGCTGTCGGTGACCGTACCGGCGTCGGTCGGGGAGGTCATCGTCATCGGCCCCATGCCGGAGCCCATCATGGTCGCATCGACGGGGAGGAACAGGTCGCCGCCTGCGCCGTTGGGGAGCAGGTTGCGGAACAGGATCCTGACCGGACGGTCCTTCTGGGCCACGATGACAGGTCCGAGGTAGTTGGGGGGGGTCACGCCGGTGTAGCCGGCGACGGGCACCGTGGTGCCGTCAACGAGGGCGTTGGTAAGGGCGACCTGGCTGCCGGGGACCACCGCCGTGGAAAGCTGCACGTAGCCGCGCAACAGGGTCGGCGGCAGGTCGGAGTGCATCTTCTGGCGGTACTGCACCACGCCGATTTCGTAGTAGTCCGAGCCGGGATAGGTGGTGGTGTCGGCCACGGCGACCGGGAGGTATTGCCCAAGGTCGTTGGCATTCCCCTCACCCAGGCCGGGCAAGCGGTTGACGAACTTCTTTATACCGCCGGAGACCGCACCGGTAACCGGGTCGACCGTCGGCAGCGGGCTCAGCGCCCAGTTGGGAGCCGGTCCGAAATAGTGAGGTACTTTCGTTTCGTCGATGGCCTGTGCCGGTGGGGGAGCCAGTCCCCACAGCGTGATCACCAGCGTTGCCAGGCACGCCACCAATGTTGTTCTCAGCCTGTCCATAACTTCCTCCTTTTTACATATCAAGGTCGCTGCTTTGCTGGTTTACTTCTTCATCGCCTGCTGTCTCTTGGCGTGTCCTCTTTTCTCCACGTCCTGCATTTTCTTGCTCCGTTCCATCTTGGCTTGTGCCACCTTTTTCGCATTCTGGATGCCCTTCCCTGTCTTTGGAGCCGTTCCCTTCCCGGCCGGAGCAGCATTCGCGGCTACCGCCAAGGCCAGGGTCAGCATCATCCCTGCTGTCATCGTAATTAATCGCCTCATAATCTTTTCCTCCCTTACGCCCTGTAGTTGTCGTGTCGCCGTTTTTTGATCACAGCTCCAGCCAGTGTTGACTGAACCAATGCACATCTATTTACAGAGACCATGCCAGAAGTCAGAAAATTTTTTCCATCAGACAATCAAACACTTACAGCCCAACGCGATGCCATACCCAATAGTGAGTGGTGTCGCGAATTGAAGGTGCCGCCGAAGCTTGCGTGGATGCGGCGCCGCTCCAGTCATAGATCCGCGGGTACCATTCACATTCAGAGACAGGTGAATGTTTTTTCGCACCCCTTCGCGCCAGTGGATGTTCGCGTGAGAACGCTGGCCATCGGGATGTTGTCGCGGCGGAGTGCCGGCGCTGCTCAGGATTTTCGGACTGTGTGAGTTTCTTCTTCACTTTGATGAGATGGAAGGTTAATATGCCCGCCATAAGCGCCGGGAATCATTATCCCTTGGCGGGTTTTGAGCCGGCGGCCACATACGGCGAGCAGCAACATTCGATACGGAGGAGGGAACATGAAAAAGAGGTTAGTAGCACTGGGGTTGGCGGCTATCGCCGTCCTGTCTGTTTCCGGGTGCGCCATTACCACGGACACCATCGCGTTGAACTACCAGCCGCAGTCGGGGGTGACCGCGTTGCAGGGCGCCCAGTCGGTGGTGGTGGACGTGAAGGTGAAGGACAACCGGCTCATCCAGGACAAGGTCAGCTGCAAGAAGAACGGCTTCGGAATGGAAATGGCGCGCATCATAACTGCCGAGGATGTAAGCGTCACGTTCAAGAAGGCGCTGGAGCAGGAGCTGAAGGCGCGCGGATTCGCCATCGGGCCTGAGGCCCTGGTCACCGTCGATGCCGAACTGAACAAGTTCTACAGCGACTTCAAGATGGGCTTCGTCTCCGTGGACGCCCTCGCGGAATGCAGCCTCGGCGTCACGGTGAAAGGAAAGAAAGGGAACCTGCTCTTCTCCCGTCAGTACATGACCGAGGGAGCCGAGCGTAACGCCATGATCGCCGGCGGAGACAATGCGCGCCTCGCCCTGGAGCAGGCCCTCGCCCAAGGGATGCAGAAGCTCTTCGCCGATCCCGCCTTCATCGCCGCGCTCCTGGACGCTTCCAAGAGCTAACCGCCTCCCCGGCTCCGCCCTGTTCACCTGCCCGGGCGGAGCCGGGATCTCGCCAGTCGCAGCCCCAGCCCCTCCCCCTTTCGCTCCCCACCCAGCACAGCCCACAACCAACGCGGTCGCGCCCCGACCGAACGCGGGCCGGCCACTCGCCGACCGGCGGTCGCGGCCAGGCAAGGGCGGCACAACCGCTCACGCAGCCATCGCCAATTGGCAGGTTGACTTGTCCCTAAAATGTTGTATCTGAACACCTTGCGCAGGATTCGGCCGCCGGAGAACCGCTGTCCAGCACCCACCCTGGGTGCTCCAGCAAAGGAGATGCGATGAGCTACATCACTGTGGGGAAAGAGAACTCCTGCAACATCGACCTGTACTACGAGGATCTCGGGGAAGGACAGCCGGTGGTGCTGATCCACGGCTGGCCGCTCAGCGGCAGGTCGTGGGAGCGGCAGGTGCCCCCCCTGCTGGAGGCGGGGTACCGGGTGGTGACCTACGACCGGCGCGGCTTCGGCCAGTCGGGCCGGCCCTCCACCGGCTACGACTACGACACGCTGGCGGCCGATCTCAACACGCTTTTGAACACCCTCGACCTGCGCGACGCGGTTTTGGTTGGATTCTCGATGGGAGGCGGGGAGGTGGCGCGCTACCTCGGGCGCTACGGTTGCGAGCGGATCCAGAAGGCGGTGTTCATGGCGGCGGTGACGCCGTTTCTCCTGAAGAGGCCGGATAACGAGGCGGGACTTGATGGCGACATCTTCCAAGGGATCCGACAGGGGATAAGGAGCGACCGGCTCTCCTTTTTGACCAGCTTTCTCGGCAACTTCTACAACCAGCACGCTTTCGGGGGGAAGAAGGTGAGCGAAGAGGTGCTTAGGCTTAGCTGGAACATCGCGGCGCAGGCCTCGCCCATCGCGACGCTGTCCTGCGTTTACTCGTGGCTTACCGATTTCCGCGACGACCTCTTGAGCATCAAGATCCCGACCCTCGTCATCCACGGGGACGACGACCGCATCCTCCCCTTCGCCGCCACCGGGAGCCGAACCCACGAAGCCGTCGAAGGCAGCCGCCTCATCGTCGTCGCCGGCGCCCCCCACGGCCTCAACTGGACCCACGCCGAGGAGGTCAATGACGGGTTGATCGATTTCCTCCAGGAAGCGCTGTAAAACCTGACGGCAAAAACAAAACCATTGGCCACGGAGAAAATCTGAGGAAATCTGAGAAAGCGAAAAACGAGAAATTGGTCTAACCCAAAAGCTGTTCTCCCGTTTTTGTTTTCTGCGAAGTTCTCAGATGTTCTCCGTGGCTAATGGTTTTAGTTTTCAGGGGTTCAACGCCCTGAACCGCCGCACCGCCTCCGGGATGGTTTCCTCGGTGATGTTCCCAAACGCCAGCCTCAGATACCCTTCCAGCCCCGGCCCGAACACCTCGCCGGGGAGCAGCAGCATCCCCGATTCCTCGACCAGCCGCTTCGCCACCTCCCGGCCGCTCTTCCCGGCACAGGGGTGCGCCACCCAGCCGAAGAAGGGTCCGCTCGCCACCAGCCGGAACGGGTTGCCCGGCTTCGCCATCTCGGCCCGGAACACCTCGTGGCGCCGCTCCATCATGACCCGGTTGCGCGCCACCCACCCGGAAAGATGCTCGAAGCCGTACTGCACCGCGTGCTGGGTGACCCGGGGCTGGCAGACCGCCATGGTGTCCTGGGCCTTCAGGGCGTGCTCGATGAACTTGCTCGAAGCGGCCAGCATCCCCGCGCGGTACCCGGTGAGCGCGAAGGTCTTGCCGAAGGACGCGATGTGGACGAAGTGATCCCCCCAGCAGGGGGCCCGAAAGAGATCGTGCGGCCGCACACCTCCGGTGATGAAGCTGTTGTAGGTTTCGTCCAGCACCAAGGCGACGTCGCGCCGCCGGGCCAGCTGGTGGAGCTCCCGTATGGTCTCCGGCGGGATGACGGCGCCGGTGGGGTTACTGGGGGTGACCAGGAGGATGGCCCGGGTCTTCTCGGAGATCAGCCCGGCGATGGCGGCAACGTCGGGAAGGCCGCCGGTCGATTCGTCAAAGGGTGCGAACACGGCCCGTATCCCGAGGACGGCGAGCGCCATGGGGTGGTCGAAGTAAGCGGGCAACTGCACGATGACCTCGTCGCCGGCTCGGCACAGGGTCACCATCGCGAGCCAGAGCGCCTGGCTCGCCCCGATGGTGAGACAGATCTGGGAGGGGTCGATGCAGGCGTCGTAGAGCGCCCGGTAGCCGCGGCAGACCGCCTCGCGCACCTCGAGGAGCCCCTCGTCGATGCTGTAGCGCGAGGTGAGAGGGTCGCGCATCACCTGTTCCAGGTGGTCGATCAGTTCGGGGGGGGGCGGGTAATCCGGGATCGCCTGGCACAGGTCGATCAGTGAAAGCTTTTGGTTGGCGCCCGCCAGCCATCCCTTGACCTCGGAGATCGGCGGCGGGTGGACCCTCTCAATCAGTTCCGAAACAGGAAACTTCATCCAATTCCCTCCTAAAAAGCTAAAAACCATTGGCCACGGAGAAAATCTGAGGAAACCTGAGAGAGGCGAAAAACAAGGCTTTGGGTTAAACCCAAAAGCTTTGGTCGCTTCTAAGATGTCGTCAGATGTTCTCCTGCCAATGGTTTTGTCGTTATAGCCTTAGGTTTTCTCCGAAGTTCTCAGATTTCCTCCAGACCCACGCGCCGTAGCGCTACGGTCCGCAAGCGTGGCTAATGGTTTTGCCTTTCCCCTCAGTGCTCCTGCGGCGGCGCGGTGAGGTACTGCTCGAACTGCCGCTTGTCCTGGCAGCAGCGGTACGCCTCCTCCGGCGACACCTTCTTGGTCTTCAAAAGATCAAGGATGTGCTGGTCCATGAGCTGCATGCCGTCCTTTCTGCCGGTCTGCATGATGGAGGGGATCTGGAACGTCTTCCCTTCACGGATCAGGTTGCCGATGGCCGGGTTCCAGACCATGATCTCCTGCGCGGCGGCGCGACCCTTGCCGTCCGCCGTCTTCAGAAGCTGCTGGCAGACCACCCCCCTCAGCGACTCGGAGAGGATGGCGCGCACCTGTTCCTGGGCGTCCTTGGGAAAGACGTCGATGATGCGGTCCACGGTCTTGGCCGCCGAGCTCGTGTGCAGGGTGCCGAAGACCAGGTGGCCGGTCTCGGCGGCGCTCATGGCGAGGCCGATGGTCTCAAGGTCGCGCATCTCGCCCACCAGGATCACGTCCGGGTCCTCCCTGAGGGCCGCGCGCAGGGCGCTGGCGAAGCTCTCGGAGTGCTCGCCGATCTGGCGCTGGTTGAACAGCGACATCTTGTTCTCGTGGATGAACTCGAGCGGGTCCTCCAGGGTCAGGATGTGCTCCCGGCGCGTACTGTTGATCAGGTCGATCATGGCGGCCAGCGTGGTCGACTTGCCGCTCCCGGTGGGGCCGGTCACCAGCACCATCCCCTTCCTCAGCTTGGTCATGTTACGGATCCCCTCGGGAAGACCGAGGTCGTCGGCGGACAGGATCTTGCTCGGGATGATGCGGAACACGGCCGCGATGCCGCGATGCTGCATCATGTAGTTGCCGCGGAAACGGGCCAGCCCCGGAACCGAGTAGGCGAAGTCGAGGTCATGCTTCTCCTCGAAGTGCTCGCGCTGCTTGGGGGTCAGTATCTCGTACAGGATCGCCTTCAGCTCCTCGTGCGTCAGGGTCTTGAAGTTCTGGCGCTCCATCTCGCCGCGCAGCCGGAATATCGGAGGGGAACCTGCGGAGAGGTGCAAATCGGAGGCCCCGGCGTCGTGCATCAGCTTGAACAGCGCATCAATCCTTGCCATGTCTTTTCTCCGTCACAGTATTATTGAAGCGACGTACTCACCGGGGGCGATTTCGCCCCGCTCCAGAAGTTCCGCCCCTTCCTCCGCGATGCCGCGGAAGCCGTTCTCCCTAAGGTAACGGACCACCCCGTCGCTGTCGCGGATCATCTCCAACGCCTCCAGGAGCTCCGCGTCGAACCGGATCACGTCCAGAAGGTACTTCTTGCCCCGGTAGCCGGTCTGGTCGCAGGCGGGGCACCCCGCCGGCCGGTAAAACGCCCGCTCGCCGGACGCCAGCCTGAGCGCCGCCAGCTCCTCGGGTGCCGGGGTGTAGCGCTCCTTGCACTCGGGGCACAAGAGCAGCACACAGCGGCTCGACACGATTCCCCTGACATGGGTGGGGATCAGGTAGTTCTTCTGGATCAGGTAGATGAGCTGTTTCAGCACCTCTCCCTTGCTCCCGTGGGATATCCCCGCCACCACCAGCTTGCCGCGCATGGCGGCCTTGCTGGCGGCGATGAAGGTGGGCAGATCGGTGACGTCCTCGATCACCAGCGTGTCGGGGTCGTGCTCCATGGCGGTCGCGATCACGGCGGCGCTGTCGTCGGCGCAGCAGCGGGAGCTGGGGATACGGGGGAACTTGCTCCTGCCCCGGCCCAGCCGCTCACCGATCAGCAGCACGGTACGCCCGGAATGGTCGCTGGAGTCGACGAACAGGTCGATGAGGCGGCTGCGCTCCTCCGGGGAGCGCCCGGCGAAGAGTATCAGCCCCTGCTTGGCGGCGGCGAGGGTCGCCAGGTCGTCGCGCTGGCGCGGGGTGAGCCCCAGGTCGTCCATGGTGTTCACCTGGGGCGAGACGGCGTGCAGCCTGAGCGTCACGTACTGGCCGCCGTCGCCGGGCATCAAAAGCGCCTGGAAGGGGATCTTCTTCCCCTGCCACAGGAACTTCAGCACGCCGCTGGCCGCCCCCTCTCCCTCGGTGGCGAGACCGGAGAGGCGCCGGACGCGCTCGGTCAGGCGGGCGTAGTGGGTGATGGCCAACCGACCGAGCTCGGTGCTCTTGTGGCCGCTGCGCACCAGCACGCGCACCTGGTCCCCCAGGGGCTGCAGGGCGAGCGCCGCGTACTTTTGCTGTACCACGCGCAGGAGCAGGTGGTTCAGGAGCATGGCGCCGGTGAGGTCCGCGTTCACCGCGGCGAGGACGTTGGCGCTGAACTGCCCCGAGGAGAAGCCCAGCTCCGGCTGGGTGATGTCCGGGCCGTACAGGGTCTCGTGCATCTCCCTGATCTCGCGGATGAGGCCCACCGAGATGTTGATGTGGCAGCCGGAGACGCGCGAGAGTTCCTCGATCGCCTCCTTGTTAAGCGGGTCGGCCATGGCCACGGAGAGCTCGCTGCCGGTGAGCACCACCGGGCAGAGGCTGTGGCGCCTGGCCAGCTGGCCGGGGACCTTCTCCACGGCGGCGGGGTCGATGTTTTCTTTCTTGAGCCGTACGTAAGGGATGTTCAACTGGTTGGCGAGCGCCCAGTCGATGTCCTCCTGGGTGACCACCCCCATCCGGACCAGCGCCTCGCCGACCCGGCATCCCGAGACCTTCTGCGCCTCGAGGGCGGCCCTCAACTCGTGCTCGGTGATGATCTGGGATTTGAAGAGTACCTCACCGATGGACCCTTCCTTGACAAGCCCGTTCATTGCATAACCTCCAGGATGCTGCAGATGGCGGTGCCAGGGGAAATGTACCCGAAAACCCCTCGATTGACAATTGACAATGGAGCAGTCCAATCAATTGACAATTGACCGTGCAAGAGACAAATCAATTGACAATTGGCAATGGACAATTGACAATGCCCGAGGCGGCAGGACCAGTGAACAGTGGTCCGCGCTGCCAAAGGCAACGAAGCCCCGGATGCGATACCTCGACTAAGCAGAACCTCAACGCAGTCCCTTCCCGCTTATCTGTCAGTCGCGTTGCAAGTAACTGCCATCATTACAGAAAAAGATCACCCATTGTCAATCGCCAATTGCCAATTGTCAATTGAATAAGGAGTTTGCATGCAAAGAAAAGCCATCGCCCTGCTCTCGGGCGGACTTGATTCAACCCTCGCCGTCAAGGTGCTCCTGGAACAGGGGATCGCCGTGGAGGCGCTCAACTTCACCTCCCCCTTCTGCACCTGCACCGGCAAGAACGCCGGCTGCAAGTCGGAGGCGGTGCGGGTGGCGGAGGAATTCAAGATCCCCATCAAGGTGATGCACAAGGGGGCCGACTACCTGGAGATCATCAGGAACCCCAAGCACGGCCACGGCAAGGGGATGAACCCCTGCATCGACTGCCGCATCTACCTGTTGAAAAAGGCGAAGGAGTACATGGAGGAATCGGGCGCCGACTTCGTCATCACCGGCGAGGTGCTCGGACAGCGCCCCATGAGCCAGCGCCGCGACACCCTGCGCATCATCGAGCGGGAAAGCGGCCTGGAGGGGCTCCTGTTGCGCCCCCTTTCCGCCAAACACTTCAACCCGACCATCCCGGAACAGCAGGGGTGGGTGGACCGCGAGAAGCTCCTCTCCATCTCGGGTCGCTCCCGCAAGGAGCAGTTCGAGCTGGCCGAGGAACTGGACGTGAAGAACTACCCCTGCCCGGCCGGGGGGTGCCTGTTGACCGAGCTTTCCTTTGTCGGCAAGATCCGCGACGTCTTCGACCACTCGGACCAGTTGAACCTCAGGGACTTCAGGATGCTGAAACTGGGCCGGCACTTCAGGATCGGCCGGCGCACCAAGGTGGTCATGGGGAGAAACGAGGCCGAGAACGAACTGCTGGAGCGGGCAATCCAGGCCGGCGAGGCCGCCCTGCGCTGGAAGGACGGCAAGAGCCCGCTGGCGGCGGTCATGGGGGAGAGTTCGCCGGAGCTTTTGGAGCGCGCGGCGCAGATCCTTTTGCGCTACACCAAGGCCGAGCCCGGCGCCGCGGCGACCATCGCCGTGACCTGCGACGGCGCCGAGACCGAGTTCGGCACCACCAACGCCCTGGACGAGGCCGCCGTCGAGGCCCTCAGGCTGTAGCCCCTTAGGTAGTACCTTACACGGCGCTCTCCGCGGCGCCTCCCGTAGCCCCTTCCGTGGTACCGCTTGCGCCCCCCTCAGCCGGGGGGTGGAAGCGGTACACGTTCTTGCCGTCCTGCTTGGCTCGGTACATGGCCCCGTCCGCGGAGCGCACCATGCCGTCCAGGTCGTCCCCGCAGGCGGGGTAGATGCAGACCCCGATACTCACGCCGACGCCGGCCTCCTCCCCCTCCACCAGGAACGGGGGGGCGAAGGCCTCGATGATCCTCCCCGCCACCACCGCCGCGTCCTGGGGTTCCGCCATCTTGGTCAGGATGATGGTGAACTCGTCCCCACCCATGCGCGCCACCATGTCGCAGGCGCGCACACAATCCTTGAGCCGCTGTCCCGCCTCCAGGAGCACGGCATCCCCGGCGGCGTGGCCGAAGCGGTCGTTGATCTCCTTGAAGCAGTCCAGGTCGAGATACATGAGCGCCATCGGGTGGTGGTAGCGCTTCGCCTCGGAAAGCGCATGTTTCAGCCGATCGAAGAACAGCACCCGGTTCGGCAGCGAGGTGAGCGAATCGTAGTGCGCCAAGGTCTCCAGCCGCGCCTTGGCCAGCTTGCGCTCGGTAATGTCCCGGAAGATCACCTGCAGCGCGCGTTCGCCGCGATAGACGAAGGGTCCCACCCCGAGCTCCACCTCGATACTGGTCCGGTCGTTGCGCAACAGCCGCTCCTCGATCCAGGGCGCGCTGCTGTCCCCCTGTTCCGCGTAGGTCACCTGCTCCAGGAAAAGTTCCGCCGATTCCCGCTCGATGAATTCCAGCATCTCCCGCCCCATGAGCTGGTCCGTTGACTGGCACCCCAGCAGCTCGCTGCCGGCGGGGTTGATGAAGACGAAACGGCGGCCGACCAGGATGGCGATGCCGTCCAGCGAGAGTTCCACCAGGCGCCGGAAGCGCTCCTCGCTCTCGCCGATGGCCGCCACCATGTTGGTGAGGCGCTCCTCGGTCTTGGCCTTGACGGTCACGTCCTGCAGGGTCTGGATGGCAGCCACCACCTGCCCCTCGCTGTCCTTGATGGGCGCCGCGTCGAAGCAAAGGTAGCGCTGCTTTCCCTTGAGCCGGTACCATCCCTCGGCGCGCAGCCCGTTGGGAATCAGCTCGGAGTCCGCGTAGCAGCCGTACAGGTCCGCCATCTCCTGCAGGGATCCGTCCACCACCACGTCGGCCAGCACCCGGCGCTGTTCCGTATAGAACGCCCGCCACGCCTCCGCCTTCCCCACCTGGTCCTCAGCGGCCATTCCGGTCAACTCCTCGAGGGCCTTGTTCCAGATGATGACCCGATGCTCCGCGTCGATCACGAAGCAGGGGAGCGCGCTGTGCTGCAAGAGCTGCACGGCGAAGCTCTTCTCATGTTCCAGCCGTCGCCGCTGGCCGGCCAGTTCCTGCATCATCGCGTTGAACGCCTGCACCAGCTCGCCGATCTCGTCCCGGCTTGGCAGCGGCATCGGTTCGAAGGAGGTCCCTTCCCCCATGCTGCGCACCCGCGCGGCGAACATCAGGAGCGGGGCGGTCAGGCGTCCGGTGAAAAGCCAGACCAGGAGCAGCGCGACGGGGAGGAGCGCGGCAAGGCTGGAGAGCACCAGGGACCGGGCCCGGTAGATCGGCTCGTAGGCCTCGGCCAGCGGGCGCTCCGCCGCGAGGATCCACCTGGTCGCCTGCAGCCTCTTGAAGGAATAGATGCCGGGTACGCCCGAGGGGCCGACCATCTCGCCGCTCCCCTCGTAGCCGCCGATGACCCGGTCCAGAAGTTCCTGCTGCCCCTGTGGCGCGAGCGGGAGTTGGAGCCGGTCCCGGTTCGGATGCACGATGAGGCGCCGCTGGTCGTTGAAAAGGAAGAAGTTGCCGCCGTCACCGACGCGCAGCCGGCCCAGCCGGCTCAGGAAATTTTCCTCCCCGAGCTCCACCCTCCCCCCCAGCACCCCGATCAGTGAGCCGTCGGTTCCCAGCACCGGTGCGGTGAACACCACCAGGAGCCTTCCCCGCACCGAGAGGAGGGGTTCCGAGATGTAGGGCTTGGCCGAGCCGATGGTGCGGATGAAGTATTCCCGGCTGGAGAAGTCCTTGCCGATGAAGAGGCTCTGGCCCGGGGCCGAGGCGAGCAGTACCCCCTTGGGTGAATAGAAACCGGTGCCGTCGCTGAAGACCTGGTGCAGGTCGAGGCGGGAGTCGAGGAAGTGTTGCAGGCGCTGCGGGTCGGCCGCCAGCGAGGGAGGGATGCTCATCGCCACCGCGACCAGTTCGCGCTGCGCGGACGCGATGCGGTCGTCGAGATCCGCGGCCGTGGCGCTGACCACGGAGAACTGGCGGCTGGCCATGCTGGCCTTGAACTCCTTGATGAAGAACATGAGTCCCAGCCCGGCGACTCCCGTGCTCACGGTTCCGATCAGGAGAAAGACCACCAGCGCCAGTTTTATTTTCAGGCTGAACCTGGGCATCGCTTGTCGGGGTTAGTCGTTGTGGGTGGCGTAAATGGTCGCGAAATCGGCTGCCACCGCTTCAAAGGCCCGCAGCACCTGGGGATCGAAATGGTCGGGCATGGTCCTGCCATCCCCCTGGGTGATGATCTCCATGGTCCTTTCGTGGCTCAACGCCGGTTTGTAGACCCGCTTGCTCCTCAACGCGTCGTACTGGTCCACCAGCATGACGATACGTCCCTCCATGGGGGTCACGTCCCCGGCCAGCCCGCGCGGATAACCGCCGCCGTCCCAGCGTTCGTGGTGCGTGTTGGCGATGGACGCCGCCATCTGCAGCACCAGGTGGTTGGAGCCGGCCAGAATTTTGCCCCCGATGGAGGTGTGGCTCTTCATGATGCCGAACTCCTCGTTGGTGAGCGGCCCCGCCTTTAGGAGAATGGCGTCCGGGATGCCGATCTTGCCGACGTCGTGCATCGGCGCCGCCATGGCGATGCCGTCCACGAACTCGCGCGGCATTGCCAGCTGTTCCGCCAGCCGCTTGGCGTAGAGGCCGATGCGGGCGATGTGCTTGCCGGTATCCTCGTCCCTCAATTCGGCTGCGGCGGTGAGCCTCTCGATGGTTTCGCGGCTCATGCTGCGCATCTGCACCAGCGCCTCGCCCAGTTCCCGGGTCCGGTCCAGCACCTGGCGCTCCAGCTCCGCCTTGTAGTTCTTCTCCACCAGCAGCAGTCTCTGGTAGTTGATCCCCTTTTCCACGGCGTAGATCAGGTAGGGGGTTTTGAAAGGCTTGATGATGAAGTCGAAGGCCCCCTTCTTGATGGCGGACACCGCCATCTCCAGTTCAGCGTACGCCGTCATCAGGATGACCGGGATGTCCTTGTCGAGGTCGTGGATCTGCTCCAGGAGCTCGATGCCCGACATCTGCGGCATGTTCACGTCGGTGAGCACGACATCGGGAGGCGACTGGCGCAAAAGCTCCAGCGCGTCCATGCCATTTGAGCACGGATGCACCTCGAAGCCGCTCACAGAGAGGAGCAAGGCGACACTTTCCAAGACATAAGGGTCGTCGTCTACGAGGATGACGCGGCCTGATATAGCTGTTTCCATCACACTTCTCCAGTAGCTTGAGACGCTCATTCGTCTTCTTCGTTGTTTTCGGCAGATTTAATGGGAACTTGAGGAGGAGAATTCTAAGACAAGTCTTAGCGGGGTCGGGGAAAAGCCGGCGGGGGAGTGATGGGAGTGATGGGGGTGATGGGGGTGATGGGGGTGATGGGGGTGATGGGGGTGATGGGGGTGATGGGGGTGATGGGGGTGATGGGAGTGATGGGAGTGATGGGAGTGATGGGAGTGATGGGAGTGATGGCTGGGGAGGGAACGGTGGCGGCGATATCCCCTCGCCCTCTGGGAGAGGGGTAGGGGTGAGGGCTTCCTTGCACGCCGCGTCACTCCTACATCCTGTAGGGGCGAATAATCATTCGCCCAGCCGCCGGTGCCCCGCCCCCGATCTTGGCAACAGGGGTGGAGGCGCGATCAAGGGGGGCGAATGTTTATTCGCCCCTACAGGTGGACCGCGTTCTCAGGTGCACTCGCCGAAGGGGCAAAAACCCTGTGCCCGGTCCCCCTCGCCCCCCGGAAGAGGGGGAGAGGGAGGGGGGGAGCGGTCGTCGTCTCGCGGCTACTGCTTGTCCTGCGCCGGGGCACCCTCCTTGGCGGGGGCGGCGCCTTCCTGGGGCTTCTCCGGGGCAGGTTCGGCGGCGGCCGGATGCTGCTCGGCCGGGGGCGCGCCGGGCTCGGCCTGCCCCTTCTCCGGCTCGGTAGCGAGCCCCTGCGGCACGGTGGCGCTGGTGTGGTTCGCCATGACCTCGACCTGCTTGATGCTCTCGTCGACCTTCTTCTGCATCCGGCCGATGTTGGGCATCTCGGCCAGCGCCGCTTGGTATTCGCCCGAGGAGAGCACCCCCTTGTTGGCCAAAAGCCTCAGGATCATGTTGGAGCGCTTGAGCACCTTGTCCAGGTTCTTGTACGGGTTGTACGCGACGCGTGGCCCCGGCAGCATCGCGGCGAGGAAGGCGCACTCGCGCGGGGTGAGCGCGGCCGGCGACTTGCCGAAGTAGTAGCGCGCGCCGTGGCCGATGCCGTGCACCATGGGCCCCAGTTCGATCACGTTCAGGTAGAGCTCGATGATGCGCCCCTTGGTGATCTCCTGCTCCATGCGCTTGGCCAGGTACAGCTCTTTCGCCTTGCGGGTCAGGGTCTTCTCCCGGGAGAGGAACAGGTTCTTGGCCACCTGCTGGGTGATGGTGGAGGCGCCGCGGGCGAAGCTCTGCTTCTCGAGGTCGTACTTGATCGCCTCCTTGATCGCCTTGACGTCGATCCCCTCGTGCTTGTAGAAGGAGGCGTCCTCGGCAAGGATCACCGCCCACTTCATCTCCGAGGGAATCTGGGACAGGGGGGTCCAGTAGCGGTTCTTGGGGCCGACCACCAGCGGGTGGTAGTTCCCCTGCCAGTCCTTGACCTGGATGGTCATGTTCATCTTCTTGTCCTTGAGCACCGTGACCGGCGGGACGAAAAAGAGCGAGACGACGACATAGACAGCGTAGATGGCGCAGAGACCGGCACCCCAGAGGAGGTATTTCTTCAATTTCATAGCAGCGATTCCTTTACGTATAATCCCCCTACCCTCGCGGCAGGAGGTCAGGGGGGGTGGGGCAGGTGCCGCGGTGAGCGATCGGCCTTTCCGGCTATCCCCACACCGGTCCGTCCCCCTCTCCCCCTGGGAGAGGGGACTGGGGAGGGGGGACGTGGTTCATCGCGGGCGCGCCATCTGCGCCGCCATGATTAGGGCAGCCTTCATGCTGGCGGGGCTCGCCTTGCCGGTGCCGGCGAGGTCGTAGGCGGTGCCGTGGTCGACCGAGGTGCGGATGATGGGGAGGCCGAGCGTTACGTTCACCCCGTCATCGAAGTGCAAAAGCTTGAGCGGGATGAGCCCCTGGTCGTGGTACATGCAGACCACGGCGTCGTACCCCCCGTGCGCGGCGAAGTGGAACAGGGTGTCGGCGGAAAGCGGTCCCACCGCGTCGATCCCCTCTGCTCGCGCCGCGGCCACCGCCGGGGCGATGATGCGGCTCTCCTCGTCGCCGAACATCCCCCCCTCGCCGCAGTGCGGGTTGAGCGCCAGGACAGCCAGGCGCGGCGCCTTGCAGAACCAGCGCGAGAGCGAATCGTTGGTGATCCTGATGGTGGAGAGGACCCGGTCGAAGGTAACCAGTTTCGGGACGTCGGCGAGCGCCTCGTGGATGGTGACCAGGGTGACCCGGAGCCGGTCGCCGGCGAGCATCATCACCACCTCGTGCCCGCCGGTCAGCTCCGCCAGCAGTTCCGTGTGTCCCGGGAAACGGTGCCCGGCGCTGTTCAGCGACTCCTTGTTGATGGGGGCGGTGGCCATGGCCGCCACCGTTCCGTCCATGCAGAGCTGTGCCGCCGCGCAGATGTAGCGGTAACAGGCGTCGCCGCCGGCAGGGCCGGGGCGGCCGTAGACCATCTGGTCCGGTTGGAGGGTGGAGAGTTCGCGCAGGTAGAGGGTTTTCGGAGCCGGTTCCGTGGCGGGGATGAGCTCCGGGGCCGAGACGACGGAGAGCCTGGCACCCGCCACGGCGATGCCGCGCTCGATGGCGGCGCGGTCGCCCAGCACCAGCGGCCGGCAAAGCGCGGTGACGGCGGGGTCGGCGAGCGCCGCCGCGATGATCTCAGGCCCGATGCCGCTCGGGTCCCCCATGGTGACGGCTATGATCGGTTTTTCCAAACGGAACTCCTTCAGTTGTGGCACAAAAGCTTCCCCCTCCCTGTCCCTCCCCCTCCGGGGGAGGGGACGAAAAGTCGGATACTCTCCCCACCGGGGGGACGACAGGGCCAGCTCCTCCCCCCGGAGGGGGGAGGTCGGGAGGGGGGAAGTGCTCACAAAGCAATAGGGGCCGTCGAGCCCCTATTCAGCATCTAACCGGAGGGGGACAGGCACCGGACGGAGCCAGCCCCCTCGCAGCCCCCTTGCGGCCGAAACGCCTACTTGCGCACGTTGAGCGGCAGGATCAGCTTCTGCACCTGGCCGGTTTCCTTCTCGCGCCACTGCAGCCTCAGCTCCTTGGCGCTCGGGGCCTCGCCCGGGAAGAAGATGAAGCCGTTGGAAAGGCTGTCGGCCGGGAGGGGACGCCCCTCCAGCCCCTTGCTCCTCAGGTCGTCCGAGATGCGGTTCGCACGGTCGTTGGAGGTACCCTCCTGGGTCCCGCCGATGATGGCGCCCCCGGCGGCGCCGAGAGCGGCACCCTTGCCCAGGGACCCCGCCACGCTCTTGCCGGAAACGATGCCGAGCGCCGCACCCAGCACGGTCCCGGCCGCCGCGCCCAGCAGCGCCCCCTTGCCGGCACCCTTGCCGAAGAAGGAAGCGAACTGGGTCGAGCTCTCCAGCCGGTCGAAGGCCACCTTGTTGGTGACCAGCGGCCAGTAGTTGCCCCCCTCGTCCACCAGGAAGGTCTGCCCCCCCATTATCTCAAGGGTCTTGCCGCTCTTGTTGTCCATGACCAGCATCACCGGCAACAGACCGGCCCCCTTGATGTCGAAGCCGAAGGCCTGCTCGGCCGCCTCCGGGGTCGCGTACGCCTCGCCGCCCAATGAGACGCCGGACTGCTCAAGGTGGTTCTGGTACGCCTCGGGCGGCCGGAAGGAAACGTACTGACTCTTATAGTGGGTGCAGCCGGAGAACAGCAGCATCGCTATCATGAAGACGGCTAGTTTTCTCATGGGAAGGCCTCCTTGATAATTTCATTAACGATACATGGCAACTATATACCGCTTTTCAAGCCCGCTCAAGGCCGGCGAAGCGGACCAGGAGCTTCTTCGGCCCGCCCAGCGAGTTGAACCAGACGATCACCTTCTGGTTGTCCCCCTCCCCTTCGATCTTCCTGATGGTCCCCGGCCCGAACTGGGCGTGGCGCACCTTCATGCCCACCCAGATGCCGTCGTCCTCGTCGTCGGGGACCATGCGCACCTCGTTGTCATCGAACTCCGGCTCGATCTCCTCCTCGAACAGGGAGGCGAGGTTGTGGGAGGACGAGGAGAAGTCGCGGGAGGGCTCCGGGCGCTGCCACAGGTCGCCGCTGTCCAAAAGTTCCCTCGGGATGTCGGCGATGAAACGGGCCGGGGCGTTCATCTGCTCCTGGCCGAAGATGTGGCGCCGGCGCACGTTCAAAAGGAACAGCCGCTTCTTGGCGCGGGTCATCCCCACGTAGCAGAGCCTTCTTTCCTCTTCCATCTGGTCCGGGTTTTCCAGGGCGCGCACGTGCGGGAAGAGTTTCTCCTCCATGCCGATCATGAAAACCAGCTGGAATTCCAGCCCCTTGGCCGAGTGCAGGGTCATCAGCGTCGCCGACGCCTTCTTACCCTCCCCCTCGTGCTCCAGGTCGGACACCAGCGCCACCCGCTCCAGGAAGTCGGCCAGCCCGTGCTCGCCCGGCATGCTCTCGTAGGTCTGCATGGCGGTCACCAATTCCTGGAGGTTGTCGATCCGTTCCTGGGCCTCCTCGGTCCGCTGGGCCTTCAGCCGGGCGTAGTAGCCGGAATCGTTGATGACGGCGGCGGTAAGCTCGGACAGCGGCAGCTTCTCGCTGAGGGTCTTGTATCCTTCCAACTCGTTGACGAAGGCGGCCACCTTGCCGCGCGCGGCGGCGGGGAGCAGCGGCCCGTAGGCCCCCTCCAGCATGGCGTCGTAGAAGGGGAGCCCCTTCTCGTTGGCGAAATCGGCGATCTTCTGGACCGTCGTGTTGCCGATGCCGCGCGGAGGGGTATTGATGATCCGCTTCACCGCCACGTCGTCGGAAGGGTTGTCCAGCACCTTCAGGTAGGCGAGGATGTCCTTCACCTCGAGCCGGGCGTAGAAGCGGACGCCGCCGACCATGTGGTGCGGGATCTGGGCACCCACGAGCGCCTCCTCGATGACGCGGGACTGGGCGTTGGTGCGGTAGAAGACCGCCACCTCGGAGAGGTCGCCCCCCTCGGCCAGGAAACGCTCGATCTCGCGGCAGACGGTGCGCCCCTCCTCCCATTCGTTGGGGAGCGTGCGGTACACGATGCGCTCCCCCTCGGGGTTATCGGTCCAGAGACGCTTGGGCTTTCTCCCCTTGTTCTTCTGCACCACGTGCCAGGCGCCGTCCAGGATGGTCTTGGTGGAGCGGTAGTTCTGCTCCAGCTTCACCACCTTGACGCCCGGAAAATCCTTCTCGAATTCCAGTATGTTGCGGATGTCCGCGCCGCGCCAGCCGTAGATGGACTGGTCGTCGTCGCCCACCACGCAGAGGTTCTGCTGCGCGCCGGCCAGAAGCTGCACCAGGCGGTACTGCACGGGGTTGGTGTCCTGGTACTCGTCCACCAGGAGCCAGCGCCAGCGCTTCAGGTACTTGTCCAGCACCTCCTTGTGCTCCTCGAAGAGCTGCACGGTCAACAGGAGCAGGTCGCCGAAGTCGACCGCGTTGCAGCGCTTGAGGCGCTCCTGGTAGCAGCGGTAGACCCGGGCCAGGGTCGCCTGGTAGGGGGAATCGGCGGGGACGTCGAAGGGACTCATCCCCTGGTTCTTGAACTCGTCGATGGCGCTCCCGAGCATCTTCACCGGGTAGCGCTTCTCGTCGAGGTTCATCTCGGCGGCGCAGTCCTTCAACAGGCGTTCGCAGTCCTTGTCGTCGTAGATGGCGAAGTTGGAGTCGTAGCCGAGGCTCCTGATGTCGCTTCTCAGGATGCGGGCGCAGGTGGAATGGAAAGTGGAGACCAGCGGGATTTCCCCATCTCCCAGCATGTGCTGGATGCGCTCGCGCATCTCTCCGGCGGCCTTGTTGGTGAAGGTGACGGCCAGGATCTGCCAGGGAGGGACGCCCCGCTCGTGGATCAGGTAGGCGATGCGGTGCACGATGACGCGGGTCTTGCCGGAGCCGGCGCCGGCCAGGACCAGGAGCGGTCCCTCGCCGTGCAGCACGGCCTCCTGCTGGGGAGGGTTCAGTTTGTGGAGCAGTTTCATGATTTTCCTTAAGGCCTGCCGGGGCTTAGGCGCCGCGGGGTGCCGAGCGCCTAGTTATATCACTTAGCCCCAGCGAGGTCAAAAGGGAATCTGTCTCACAGCTTTTCCAGGGCGTGGGCCAGCGCGGAGCGGACCGGTTTGGGGAGCAGGGCGAACTTCAGCCCCAGCCCCTTGGGGCGGAGGGCGGTACTGTCGCCGGACCAGATCACCTTGCAGGGGGAATCCACCACTGTGCCGTCGGGAAGGGTGAAGGAGAGATTGACCACGTTGCCGGAATTGGCGGGGCGGTCGGTCACCACGTAGGCCCCATCCACCCCCAGGTCGTGCAGCGTACAGGGGAAAGCCTCGCCGTTGAGCTGCAGGGTCGCGGTCAGGTTGCAGGGGAGGCGCCTCTCGCGCCGGTCGATGCCGGGGATGAACTCCCGCGCGATCTCGAGGAACCGTTCCCGGCCGGCTGGCTTGGTGAGGAAGTAGTTGCAGCCGGCGGCAAGGCAGTCGTCCTTATCCTGCTGCACCGACGTCGACGAAATGATCACCACCGGCAGCTCGGCGTGGTCCGGATGGGAGCGGATGGCCCGGCAGCAGGCCGCCCCGTCCATGTTGGGCATCTGCAGGTCCATGAAGACCAGCGCCGGCTTCTCGCTCTTGACCGCCTCGAAGGCCTCGACGCCGTCGCGCGCCGTCACGATGTTCACATCGGTATGTTTGAAGAAGTCCTTCTCGATCTCGAGAAACATCTGCAGGTCGTCTACGAGCAGTATGGTGGGTTGCAAAGGCCGCCTCCCGTCAAGCTTTTTCAATTTAATGAATATAGTGGTTTTGGAATAAAATACGCGTTGCCGCCCCTCAAGTCAAGGTCACAGGTATACCCCTTTTCGGCAAGTGCGAGCGCGAACTGAAATGGGCCGCCATCAATCGATGTGCGGCCCATTCGAGACGGGGAAAGTGACTCAACGTCGCTTCGTCGCCCTCGGCGGGAGGGGTCTCCAGCCTGACTACTTGGCGTTCCCACGCAGCGCGAGCATGCGGTCCTTGATGGCGCGCACCTCCCGGAGCGCCTGCGCGCTGAGCCGGTCCGGCGCGCGGTTCTCGCGGTCGGCCCGCCGCACCTCCTCGCAGAAGGAGATGGTCCCCAGCAGCTGCCGCTGGGGGATCTCCTCCTCGACAAGGCGCCGGTCGTCATCGTCGCGGATCTTGCTTCCCACCACGAAGACCTCATCGATGCCGAGATCGGCGGCCAGCCGCGTGATCTGGCGGGCCGTCTGCAGGCTGCGCTGGCCCGGTTCCACCACGACCACCAGGGCGTCCACGGATTCCGCCGTACGGCGCCCGAGGTGCTCGAGCCCCGCCTCCATGTCCATGACCACCACCTCGTCCCGCTCCAGGAGGAGGTGCCCCATCAACCGCTTGACCAGGGTGCTTTCCGGGCAGGCGCAGCCGCCTCCCCCCTGTTCCAGGGTTCCCATCCAGAGGAACCTGATGCCGTCCTGCTCCAGGCAGAACTGCTCCGGCAGGTCGCTCACCTTCGGGTTCAGCTTGAAGAAGGAGCCGTAGCCGCCGCTCGCGCCGGTGCGCTCCTCGGCGAGTTCCTTCATGCGTGCCACCGGCTGGAGTTCCGCGGCGCGTTCGGCCGGGATCCCGAGCGCCGCGGCCAGGTTGGCGTCCGGGTCCGCGTCGACGGCGAGCACCCTGGCGCCGTCATTGGCGAAGGCGCGGCAGAGGAGGCTCGCGAAGGTGGTCTTGCCCACGCCCCCCTTGCCGGTGATGGCGATCTTCAGTCCCGGCCCGCGCTGGGGGACGGCGTGGAGGTGGGGGTGATGGTGGTGATGATCATGGCCGTGGTCATGGCCGTGGTCATGGCCGTGGTCATGGTCATGGTCATGGTCATGGTCATGGTCGTGGTCATGGTCGTGATGATGCGCGTGGTTGTGATGGTCGCACATAATTGCTGCTCCTTTATTGCTTCGCCCGGTCCACGTCCCCGCCCCCGGAGGGGGAGGGTTAGGGAGGGGGCAGGTCCAGTTCCAGTTCAGGCTCCCCCCTCCCAACCTCCCCCCTCCGGGGGGAGGAGCTGTCGTCCCTATCCGATCAGATCCCCAGTCCCTTCCTGCGCTCCTCGATGACCTCCAGGAGCTTGTCGGCGGCGAGATTCGGGTCGAGCTCCACCAGGAAGTACCCGCCCAAGAGGTCCTTGGCCGTCTGGGTCAGGAGCTCGGTCACCTTGGCCGAGCCTGTCACCTGCGGCATGGTGCCCAGGTGGGTCGGGATGCCGAGCGCCACGCTCCAGGTGCCGATGGCGACCGCCTTCTCCGACATCGCCTCGGGCGCGGACGCCACCAGCGGGAGCTGGTCGAGATCGACGCCGAGCTTGTCGGCCACGGCCACCGCCACCTGGACGGCGCGGCTGTTGTCCACGCAGGAGCCCATGTGCAGAACGAGCGGCAGCGGCCCGTTCAGCCCGGCGGAAGTGCCGATGGCAGTCATGACCGCCTTGAGGGTGTCCCCGGCGTACTCGAGCGTCGCCTCCTGGGTCATCAGGCCATGCTTGGCGAAGGAGCCGGCGCCGCAGCCGGTGGCGAGCATGAGCACGTTGTTGGCGGCGAGCTTCTTGGCCATGGTGACGAAGCTGCTGTCCTGCGCCACCTGGGTCGAGTTGCAGCCGGCGAAGAGGGCGATGCCGCGGATGTTGCCGTTGGCGATGTTCTCGATGAGCGGCTGGAGCGGATCCTCCGGGTTCAGGGTCGCCAGCGCCGCCACCACGGACTCGACGCCGAAACCGACGATGGCGGTCTGCTTGAAGTCCGGTATGTTGACCCGGCGCGGGTCGCGGCGCTTGTACGCCTCGATGGCGGTGGCCACGATGCGGCGCGCGCTCTCCAGGGCGGTCTCCTCCTTGAAGTCGACGTGGGTGGCCCCGGGGATCTTGTTTTCGGCCATGGTGGTGATGACGGCGGTGTGGAAGCAGGCGCCGATCTCGCTCACCGAGGGCATGATGCACTGCACGTCGACCACCATGGCGTCGACCGCGCCGGTCACCAGCGCCAGTTCCTGGGACAGGTAGTTCGCGGCGAGCGGAATGCCGTGGCGCACCATGACCTCGTTGCCGGTGCAGCAGATGCCGACGATGTTGATGCCGTCCTTCGCCCCTGCCTTCCTGGCCTCCTCGTCCATCTGCCCGGCGACCTCGCAAACCACCTCGCTTAAAAGCGGGTTGTGGCCGTGCACCGCGATGTTGACCGCGTCCGGCTTGATGACGCCGAGGTTGGCGGCGGTAACCACCGGGCTCGGGGTCCCGAAGAGGGCGTCGGAGAGTTCGGTGGCGAGGCACATGCCGTCGAAGTCGGCCAGCGCCCCCTTGATGCCGCCGAGGATCAGGTTGACGGGGTCGGCGTCGCACCCGACCAGGGTGCGCCCCATGATCTGGGTGATGACGGCGTCGATATTGTGCGGCAGGACGTGCAGGGCCTGCAGGCGCTCCAGGCGCTTCTTGGTGAGGGTGGCCTCGATCCAGTTGCAGGGGGCGTCGTGATCCTGGTTCTGGAAGTCCTCCAGGGTCGCCTTGGCCACCGCGGCGGCGATGGCCGGGATGTCCCGCCCCTCGGTGCAGATGCCCAGTTTGGCCGCGACCGCGCGCAGCTTGGCCTCGTCGCGGATCTGGTAGGCGGGGAGCCTCCCCTCCGCCACGCCCTGCAGGGCGAGCGCCACGTGGCGGCCGTGCTCGGAGTGCCCGGCGGCGCCGGCGGCGATCATACGGATCACGTTCCTGGCCACGATGGTGTCGGCATCGGCGCCGCAGATGCCGCGCTGGGGGCCGTCCCCGAACGGGTCGATGCGGCAGGGTCCTTTCCAGCAGATGCGGCAGCAGACGCCCAACTGGCCGAAGCCGCACTGGGGCTGCATGGCGCGATGGCGGTCCCAGACGGTGGAGATGCCTTCTTTTTTGGCGATGGGCAACAGGGTCGCCGCGGACGGATCGGTGCTGAGCTTCATGGTCATATCCTTGCCTTCCTTGATTTGAGATGTTGGAGCGATTGGGCCAGCTCGGCGGCCCGCGCCTCGATCAGGGTCTGACGGTACTCTTCCAGGTCCACGAGGGTGAGCGCCTTGGTCGGGCAGGCCTCGACGCAGGCGGGGATGTCGCGGCCGGTGCCGGCGCAGAGGTCGCACTTGCGCGCGATACCGCCGTTGGTGCGGCAGCTTTCGGGTTCGGCCCCCTCGTGCTTCACGCTGATGGCGCCGAAGGGGCAGACCATGACGCAGACCTTGCACCCGACGCAGTTCTTCTCGCGCACCCCGACCTGCCCGCTCTCCTGCAGCATGGCGCCGGTGGGGCAGGCCGCGGCGCAGGGGGCGTCCTCGCACTGGCGGCACTGCACCGGCATCATCACGCCGCCCGCCGCCACCACGCGGTTGCGCGGCCTCAGGGTCAGCCCCGAGAGCGCCGCCTGGTAGAGGCCGGTCCCGGAATGGGCCACCGCACAGGCGAGCTCGCAGCCGTGGCAGCCGAGACAGCGCTCGGGGTCGGCAAATACGATGGCATTTTCACGTTGTCGCTTCATGTGGTCTCCTTTGCATATCCAGATTACTCATCGTCTTCCCTCCACCCGTCCACGTCCCCGCCCCCGGAGGGGGAGGGTCAGGGAGGGGGAGCGCAGCATCTGATCCCCCCTCCCGGCCTCCCCCCTCCTGGGGGAGGGGCGCCGAAACGACCGCGTCCTCACTGGCATGGCGCCGGTTCGCGGGGGCGCAACTTATTGGCCTGCATGTCGCATCGAGGCTCTCCAAGTACAGTTCCCGACCGCCAACCAAATCCACGTCCTCTCCCCCGCAGGCAGGGCAGCTAAAGCTGAAATTCACGATCCTGAAACGCTCCCCGCAGCCGCGGCAGCGCCCGGCAAGCGGCACCTCCACGATCTCCAGTTGCGCCCCTTGGGCCACGGTCCCCTCCGCCACCACCTCGAAGCAGGCCGCCAGCGTCATCGGCTCCACCGCCGCCAGCTCCCCCACCTTGAGGCGCACCTTGGAGATGGAGGTGATCCCCTGGGCCGCCACCTGCTCGTTGATGATCTCGAAGAGCCCCGTCACCAGGGTGATCTCGTGCATGGCGCCCCCTAGCGGTCCGTACAGGCGATGCAGGGATCGATGCTGTTCACGATGAGCGGGATGTTGGCAACCGGCTCCCCTTTCAGCATCACCTTGAGGGCATCCCAGTTCATGTAGGACGGGACGCGCCACTTAAGGCGCACCGGGAAGTCCGAGCCGTCGGTGCGCAGGTAGTACATGAGCTCTCCGCGCGGCGCTTCCGACTTGGCGATCGCCTCCCCCGCCGGGATCTCGGGGAGCGTGTCGGCGCACAGCGGCCCGGCCGGGAGCCCGTCCAGGCACTGTTCGATGAGGGACACCGACTGGCGCGCCTCGGCAAGCCGCACCAGGTTGCGCGCCCGGACGTCCCCCGCCGTTTGCAGCGCCACCTCGAACTCCAGGCGGTCGTAGGCGCCGTAGGGGCTCTTTTTGCGCACGTCGTAGTCGATGCCGCAGGCGCGCGCCACCGGCCCCACCACGGCCCACTCACGAGCCGCCTCGCGCGTCAGCACCCCTACACCGGCGGTGCGCGCCATGATGGCGGGATTGTTCTCGTATTGCAGGTAGAGCTCGTCCAGCGGCTTCTTCATCTCTTCCATCCGCCCGGCCAGGTAGGCGGCGGAGTCGGCATCGAGGTCGTAGCGCACCCCACCGATGACGTTGGCGGCCAGGTCCATCCGGTTGCCGTAGATCGCCTCCTTGGCGCGCTGCATGATCTCCCGGATCTCCATGACGCGCCGAAAGAGCGTGGTCTCGCCGATCACGTTGGCCTGCACCGCGCAGCAGAAGAGGTGCGAGGCGATGCGCTTGATCTCGTCGGCCACGGCGCGCAGGTACTCGGCCCGCTCGGGGATGGCGATGCCGGCGACGTCCTCGACCGCCGCGCAGAAGGTGCTGGGATGGCTGTTGGAGCAAAGCGAGCAGAGGCGCTCCAGGAGGGTGATGTTCTGGTAGAGGTTTCGGCGCATCACCAGGTGCTCCATGCCGCGGTGCACCTGACCCGGCATGACGTCGAGGTCGGCCACCCGGTCCCCTTCCAGTTGCACCCGGAAGTACATCGGCTCCTCGAGGGCCAGCTGGTGCGACCCCAGTTCGATGATCTTCGTGCTCATGCGTCCTCCCGTGCGCCGGCCATGACCTTGTCCCAGAGTGCCTTGCTGGTGGCCGCGTTGGTGAATGTCGAGTACGGGACCAGGCGCTCGAACGGGGCGTGGGGGAGCGAGTGATCGAGGAACAGGCGCCTCGGGTCGGGGTGCCCCACCACCTGCACGTCGTAGAGCTCCATCAGCTCCCGCTCCTGCCAGTCGCAGTTGCGGAAGATGGGGGTAAGCGACGGGACGCGCGACCACTCCAACGGGAGGATGACGGTGAGGGTCAGCGTGGCGCCGTCCAGGTCGAAGTGGTAGGCGATCTCGCGTTCGCCCTTCTCCTGGGCCCGTTCCGGCAGGTAGGCGGTGACCATGGCGAGCCGCCCCTGCAGTTCCGCCACGGCACGCGCCGCCGGAAGCAGCGCCACGCCGGAAGGAAGCCGGCACCAGCCGGTCAAGACTCCCTTCCGGTCCCGGCGCCACGCCACCTCGGTCTGCTCCCCTGCAGCGCCCGCCAGGGCGGCGGCAACATTATGGATAAATTGGTCGGGGTACAATCTTCCACCACCGGCGTCCACAATCCCCTTTCCCTCCGGGAGAGGGTCAGGGTGAGGGGAAGTTTCGGGTCCCCTCTCCCGGGTGGAGAGGGGTAACGGGAGATTGTCGCTCGCGGGACTGGTGCGGTCGCTCATCGTCTGGGCACTCCTATGCTCATGCGCTGCCGGCAGGTCGGGCAGAGGTTTTTCAGTTTCTCGATCTCGGGGTTGGGGCGGCGGAAGGCGGCGTGCAGGAGCTGCGGGGCGGCCGGGATGATGGGTTCGCCGCAGCCGGCGCAGGGCGCGTAGGGAACCTCGCCCCGCTCGATCTGGCGGAAGGCGTCGGTGGCGCGGTGGTCGAGGCGCCAGTCGCCGGTGACGGAGAGGGCGCCGGTGGGGCAGTAGTGGCTGCACAGGCCGCAGAAGACGCAGCTGTTGTGCCAGAGGGTGAGGCGGACGCTTTCGTCTCGTTCCTCGAAGCGGATGGCCCCAGCGGCGCAGACGTGGCGGCACATGCGGCAGTCCACGCAGGCGGCGGCGTCAAAGCTGAGCCTGCCCCGGGCGGGAAAGTTGTCGGTACCTGGTTTGCCGGGTTGCTTCCGGTCACCCGGCAGCCGAGTCGGCTCCGACCCCTCGCGGCGGGCGCGCCGGATCTCCAGTGCTTCGCGGATCCCCTCCAGCAGGGCCTGCGGGCGCGGCGGGCAGCCCGGGACGTTCACGTCGACCGGCAGGTGCCGCTCGAGCGGGCCGTCCACCGCGTAGCTGTCGCGGAAGACGCCCCCGGATACCGGGCAGACGCCCACGGCGACGGTGACCTTGTCCCGCGGCGTCGCAGCGTGGAGGCGCAGCACCTCTTCCCTGGCGCGGACGGTGAGCGGGCCGGTGACGAGGACGATGTCCGCCTCGTGCGCCGACTCCGTGTAGCGGCAGCCCAGTTGTTCCACGTCGAATTCGGCCACCGCCGAGGTCACCGCCAGCTCGACGTCGCAGCCGTTGCAGGACCCGGTGTTGATGCGAAACAGCCCTACCGGCTCGGCCGCGCTTCCTGGTTCGTGGATAGCCATCGTTCTCTCCTCGTTGCGGACACGTTGCAGCATGGCCGGCAATGTAGGAGAAAAACGGCGCGCGGTCTGTCGGGGAGCCGACAATTGGGGATTTTTTTGTGAATTCTCTCCCAGGGGGAGAGGGAGTGCGGACCGGTTCACCTTGCGAGGCGCGTGGATTTGTGAGGAGGGGGATACTTTAGGAAATTGAGGCGAGAGGCGAGGCTATCGACCAAGGGGAAGCGCGCTCACGGAAGTTCCTTCATCTCCTTGAGGGCATCCAGATCCTTGATGAGCAGGGTCTTGCGGTCAATCTTCACCAGCAGGTCGGACTTGATGAAATCGTTGATGATCTGGGAGATGGTCTGGCGGGTGGTACCGATCAGCAGGGCGATGTCCTCGGTACCAAGACCCAGCTGCACCACGGTCCCGTCGGCGGTCACCCGTCCGCGGTCCGCCGCTGCGCCAACCAGGAAATCGACCAGGCGCAGCCGGACGTCCTTGAAGGCAAGCCCCTCAATGGTCTGGATGGAGCTCTGCAACAACTCCCCGAGCACCTTCACCATGGTGAGGGAGAGTTCCGGACAACGGGCGAGCGCCTCGCGGAAGGTGGCGGTACTGCAGACCAGGATCTCCGTCCCCTCCAGCGCCTGCACGAACGCGGGGGTATGGGTGCTGAAGACGTCCCCCTTTTCCAGCAGGGCCAGGGTGAACTCCTTGTCCTCGTAACTGAGGTAGATGCGGAGACGCCCGCTTCTCACCACGAAGACAAGGTTCTTCTCCTCGAACGGGGAATAGACCAGGGTCTTGCGGGCGTAGTGCCGCGGCGTGAAGTGCGCCTGGAAGTCGGAATCGGCGTGGAAGAGCGAGAGGAGGTCCGCATCGTGCAACTTCATCTTGTTCGGCATCACTGGCTCCTTCTTGGGGTACCGGGGCATTATGCCGCAGCGCCTCTGCAAATGGCAAGGCGGCAAACGCCGGAAATCCGTATACACTGGACACTTCGGCGCTTTCCCCGTCCATCCCGCCCACCCCGCCGACTGGCTGAAGCGACCCCACCGAGCCGCGCGCCGCACCGGACAATTGAAGTTAACTGGTGAAAATACCGAGGCGGGAAGTAACGGTAGCGCTCCAGCCCGCCCAGCAATTGCGCCGCGTTACCACCGCCAAAAACAACACCATCGTCCTGCCGCTATCTCCAACCTGGCTCATCTGTCACTCTCCCGCCGGTACTCATGCAGTCCGGTCCGTTCCGGGCGCCGGGAGACACGCATCGGCTCCCGGCGCCCAGGGCTCAGCTCTTCTTGATCTTCAGGGTCAGGGTCGCCCCGTTCATATCGGTCTGGTCGTCGGTGAAGGAACGGCTGTTGTAGCGGTTCAGGTCGTAGATCAGGCGCGCCTTGACGGTGTAGCTGCCGCTGGGCAGCGCGGGGGTCCAGGTGAGGATGCGCTCCTCGCCGGCCCTGATGATGGCCTCATGCGGCCCCTGCGCGTCGGCCTGGCTCGCCGCCACCGCGTCGGGACGCTTCTTGTCCTCTTCCAGGAATTTCCTGTCATCCGGGCGGGGACCGTAGGAGGGGGCGAACATCCATTCCCTGGTCGCCACCGGCTTGCCCATCTGATCGGACACCACGACGTTCAAGTAGATCGCCCGCCGGTTGGAGCCGGTGGGCACCGAGTGCCCGGCACCGATGTTGATCAGGTGGAAGGCGAGATCGGCCTTCCCTTCGGCGGGCTGGCTGATCGCCATGCTGAGCGCGCTGGCCAGCCGCTGCTGCGAACGTCCACCGGTCCACAGGTGCCGCGCCACCGGACGCTCCGGGTTGTCGAAATCCTCGGCCACCTTGCGCATGGTGCGCGGCATGTGGCAGTCCTGGCATTGCAGTCTCCCCAGCCCCGGCTTTAAGAAGTCCTCGCGCCACTCAAGGAAGGTCTGCGTCTGCTTGCCGACCACCCGTTTGCCCATGCTGTGGCAGTAGGCGCACATCGCCGAGGTCTGAATGCCGAGATCGACCACCGTTGCGTGCGGGGCGTAGACGGCATGGGCGGAACGGATCTTTCCTTCCGGGGTGAGGTGGCAGCTCGCACAGGTGATGCCGACCGCCTCCTTGTCCTTGCCGCGTGCCTTGGGCTTGGTCATCTCGACCACGTTGATGTCGGGGATGGCGAACGGTTCGGGATAGTGGCAGGCGTTGCAGGAGCGTCCCTCCTCCTCGGCCTCCCGGGCGTGCACCGGGTACCTTTCAGCGCCGGCAAAGGCGTGCGCGGTAGCAGTCGCCGAAACGCCCGCCGGCATCGGGATCGCCTCCCCCTCCTTCTGCGGGATCGTCGTCGGCTGGTAGTGCAGGTCGCTGCCGAAGCCGAAGGCGAACTCGCGGTAGATCGCCTTGTGACACGTGCCGCAGGTCTCGGAGGGAGTGGCCGTCCCCTGCGGGAACTCCATCCCCGCGGTCAGCGCCGCTCCGGCCAACAGCATGGCAATCGCTCCCGTGCATCCTGAGATGATGGCTATCTTCATGTTTCCTCCTGTAGCGGCCTGGCCGCCTTTGGTACCCCGGGGGTAAGAGTGCGGAGTCGTCCTGACAAAGAAGCCGGAATGGCTGTCACAGTCATCCCAGCCCCGTGATCGTGAATTCCCTGTGGCTGGCTTGGCAACAGCAGAAGTAAAACACCGGAAACGGGATATGCAATTGTCCATGTGCTGACAGAACGGCCGCGAGGTCCGACTCTTAAAACCCGTCACGCCGACACCAGTTCAGAGCCGCTGCCGAACCACCGCTGTGGGCGGCAGCCTGCAACGATGCCTTTCTATCGTCCACTTGTAGCAATCATCGTTTTTGTTAATATCGACTAATACTTTTTTGAACCAGGAGTGAACTATGGCAGCGGGACGCGACATACTGATCGTCGACGACAACGAGGTGGTCACCGGGGTCCTGGTCGATCTTTTCCGCAGGGAAGGGTACGACAGCGCGGGCGTCGCCACCGGTGAGGAGTGCCTGGAAGAGCTCGGGCGGACTCCCTGGAAACTGGTGATGCTCGACGTGCGCCTCCCCGGCATCAGCGGCATCGACGTCCTGCGCGCCATCGGGGACGACCATCCCCGGACCGACGTGATCATCATGACCAGCCACGTCTCCCTGGAGACCGCCGTCCAGGCGATCCGGCTGGGAGCCCAGGACTACCTGTTCAAACCGTTCGACGACCTCGAGATGGTGGTGGCGACCGTGAACCGGGCGCTGGAGCGGCGTCGCCTGATGGAGCAGCGCGAGCAGCTGATACGCATCCTGGCCGATCTCGCCATCGAGAACACCCGGATCCTCGCCGAACTGCGTTCGGCCAACAGCGACCTGGAGGAAAAGGTCGCCCAGCGGACCGCCGAGATCACCAAGGCCAACCTGCAGCAAAAGGCGATCATCGTCGAGTTGAAGGGGGCCAAGGAAGCCGCCGAGGCGGCCAACCGCGCGAAGTCGCAGTTTCTCGCCAACATGAGCCACGAGATCCGCACCCCGATGAACGGTGTGCTCGGGATGGCGGAACTGCTGCTGCACACGGAGCTGGACCAGAAGCAGCGCGGCTACGTCGAGATGCTGCACCAGTCCGGCGAGTCGCTTTTGGGCATCATCAACGACATCCTCAACATCTCCAGGATCGAGGCGGGGAAGCTGGAAATCGAGAAGATCCCGTTCGACCTGCACGAGATCGTGCGGGGAGCGGTGGACCTGTACCGCGAGGTGGGGCGGCGCAAGGGGGTGGCGCTCGAGCTGGAGATCGGGCCGGACCTCCCCCGGCGCGCGCTGGGCGACCCGAACCGGCTGCGCCAGGTGCTGATCAACATCGTCAACAACGCCCTCAAGTTCACCGAGCATGGTTCGGTAACGGTGTCGGCATGCCTGGTCGAGAAAAGCGGCAACGGCCACTACGTCGGCTTCGAGGTGCGGGACACCGGCATCGGCATCCCCGCCGAGTCGGTCGGCGGCATCTTCGAGCTCTTCACCCAGGTGGACGGCTCCGCGACGCGCAGGTACGGCGGGACCGGCCTGGGGCTGGCCATCGCCAAGCAACTCGTGGAGCTGATGGGAGGCGAGATCGGGGTGGAGAGCGAGCCGGGGCGCGGTTCCACCTTCACCTTCATCGTCTATGTGAACGCCGCGCCGGACGCGGAATCGGACGTGGAAGACGACCCGATAGAGCTTGACAACGAATGCGAAGAGACCCTTGCGGCCCAGTGCCACGCCCGCGTGCTCCTGGCCGAGGACAACCCGGTTAACTGCGAAGTGGCCCACGCCATGATGACCGCCCTGGGGTGCCAGGTGGACGTGGCGCAAAACGGGGCGCAGGCGGTGTCGGCCCTGGCGCGCAAGAGCTACGACCTCGTCTTCATGGACTGCCAGATGCCGGAGCTGGACGGCTATGAGGCGACCCGCGCCATCAGGGAGCGGGAACGCGATTCCGGCCGGCACACCCCCATCATCGCCCTCACCGCCCACGCCATGGCCGGATCGCGCGAAACCTGCCTGAGCGCCGGCATGGACGATTTTCTCAGCAAGCCCTTCAAGCTGGGGCAGCTCCAGGAGCTGATTCAAAGGTGGACCGCGGCCTGAGCTGAACGCCTATTCAGCCTGTAGAGTCACAAAAATGGCCGCTGGGGATACCTCCCAGCGGCCACTCCTGCCTCGGCTGTTCGAAGTTCGATTGCCTCGGTTGCAGCGTCAAGGTTTCGCCTGGTCCGCGAACCTCCCTTCATATTTTGCAGCCCCCAGGCAGCGTTCGAAAACGAACTGGCAGATGCGTGTTCCCGGGTAGAGCGCCAGGGTCTTGTGCCCCAGGTTCACGATTTCCAGCACCTGCTGGTTGGAGATCCCCGGCTGCATGAATCCGGCGGTAACGTGGACCGCCAGGCCGAAACGGGCGAAGCGGCTGCGTCCCTCCAGCCAGCCGGCCATGGTTTCGGCCAGCGTGATCCGCTCCCTGGTGATGCCGAGGATCATCTCGCAGGGGGCGATGGTGATGAACTCGCCGTCCGCCACCGTGACCGCTTCCGTTACATCGGCAAAGTCTGACTCGTTGTGCACATGGCAGACCCCAGACTCTTTCTTGAAGATTCTGAATTCGTTGCCCAAGGTTAAATCGAGCGATCCCGGGCCGATCTGAGACTCCTCCAGCGGATCGACGCCTATTTCACCGCGAGCAAGCGCATCCTTTATTTCCTGCCCTATCAAAACCGGCATGTTCCACCTCGTCAGTGCTCATGAAGCTGTGGGATGTTGCAGCGTTTCAATAGTGTACTCGTTAACGTGCCGGAAGCATTCAACCAGGAGATTAAAGTTCCCGAACAACAAAGCGCCGGCCACGATGATCGCGGCCGGCGCTTTCTTTTTATCACCTGTCGTGACTTGATCACGCCGGCTTCATGTCCAAGGGTTGTGAAGGATCAGCCCCTCTATTTGTTCAAAGTCTTTAGTGTTGCGAGTGGCAAGAGAACAGCCGTGGGCCAGAGCCGTTGCCGCTATGAGCGCGTCTTCGGTCGATGTGGCGAAGCCGGCACTGCGTCTTCCGGATACAACCTGGGCATAGCGGTCCGCACCATTTTCATCAAAAGGCAGGCATCTTCCGGCGAACTCGTTGTTAAACATCTCCGCAGCCCCTTCACCTACAAGAAAAGGGAGATAGCGTAAGCTACCTCCCCTTAAGTTCACCTGCGACAGAGCCTATTCGACGGTAACGCTCTTGGCCAGGTTCCTCGGCTGGTCGACGTCGGTACCTTTCAACACGGCGACGTGGTAGGCCAATAGCTGCATCGGGATGGAGATGATGATCGGCATCACTTCCTCGCCGTCCTCCGGAACCTCCAGCGCGACTTCGACCTTGTCCGCCACCTCGACGTCACCCTTGGAGCAGACCGCGATGACGCGTCCGCCACGGGCGATGACCTCTTCCATGTTGGAGAAGACCTTGTCGTAGGTCGCCCCCTTGGGCACCAGCACCACGACCGGCATGTGCTCGTCGATGAGGGCGATGGGGCCGTGCTTCATCTCGCCGGCGGCGTACCCTTCGGCGTGGATGTAGGAGATCTCCTTCAGCTTGAGCGCGCCTTCCAGGGCGATGGGGTAGTTCATGCCGCGGCCGAGGTAGAGGAAGTCGCGGGCGGCCAGGTAGTTCCGGGCCACCTTTTCCACCTGCTCGTTCAGCTTCAAGGCCTCCTCCATGAGGGCCGGGACATGCACGATGGCGGAGATCAGCTTTCTACCCTGCTCCTGGTCCATCGTGCCGCGCGAGCGACCCAGGCGGATGGTGAACAGGTAGAGGGCGATCAACTGGGTGACGAATGCCTTGGTGGAGGCGACGCCGATTTCGGGGCCGGCGTGGGTGTAGATGACGCCGTCGGCCTCGCGGGCGATGGAGGAGTCGACCACGTTGCAGATGGCAACGCACTTGCCGCCGCGGCGCCTGGACTCGCGCATGGCGGCCAGGGTGTCGGCGGTCTCGCCGGACTGGGAGATCAGCATCACCAGGGTCTTGTCGTCGATGACCGGGTTGCGGTAGCGGAACTCGGAGGCGATGTCGACCTCCACCGGGACGCGGCAGTACTCCTCGACAAGAAACTTGCCCACCAGCGCCGCGTGCCAGGAGGTGCCGCAGGCGATGATGCAGATGCGGTTGATCCCCTGCAGATCGGCATCGGTGAGTGCCAGGTCCTCGAGGTAGACGTCCCCCTGCTCCTCGCGCAGGCGGCCGGCGATGGTGTCGCGCACGGCGCGGGGCTGCTCGAAGATCTCCTTGAGCATGAAGTGCTTGTAGCCGCCTTTTTCCGCCATGTGCGGGGACCAGTCGATGTGGCGCGGGGACTTCTCCAGCTTGTCCCCTGCGACGTTGCTGAACTCGGCGCTCCCCCCCTTGAACACCACCATCTCCCCGTCCTCCATGAAGATCATGGAACGGGTATGGGAGAGGATGGCGGGGATGTCGGAGGCGACATAGAATTCGCCGTCACCGAGCCCGACCACCATGGGGGCGCCGTGCTTGGCCGCGATCAGCTTGTCCGGCTCGCTCTCGCTCACGATGCATATGGCGTAAGCACCCTTCAGGATGCTCAACGCCTGGCGCACCGCAGCCTCGAAGCTGCCGCTTTCTTTCAGGTGCTGGTCGATCAGGTGCGCGATGACCTCGGTGTCGGTTTCGCTCTTGAAGACGTGTCCCTGCGCCTTGAGCCCCTCGCGCAGCTGCAGGTAATTCTCGATGATGCCGTTGTGGACCACGACGATGGGACCGGCCTGGTGCGGGTGGGCGTTGATTTCGGAGGGACGGCCGTGGGTCGCCCAGCGGGTGTGCCCGATGCCGACGGTGCCGAGCACCGGGTTGGCGACGAGGAGCTTCTCCAGGTTGGAAAGTTTCCCTTCGCTGCGGCGGATGCTCGCCTTGCCGTCGCTCAGGGTGCAGATACCGGCGGAATCGTAGCCACGATATTCCAGCTTTCTCAGCCCTTCAATGATGATGGAGGTGGCTTCCTGCCGCCCGGTGAATCCAACGATACCGCACATGTATGACTCCGTTTCGTCAATTTGTTAATTAATAACCTGGCTAGGCGCCAAGACGTTACAGGATACCATCTTGGCCGGACGGGCGACAGTTATTTTTTCCTGAGGGTCCACCCTTCCTTGTTCACCTGGGGCGAGCGGGCGATGGCCAGGGAGTCCGCGGGAACGTCCTTGGTGACGGTGGTACCCGCCGCGATCAGGGAGTTCTTCCCGACCGTGACCGGGGCGACCAGCTGTACGTCGCTCCCCACGAAGACGCCGTCCTCGATGACGGTATTGTGTTTCCTGACGCCGTCGTAGTTGCAGGTGATGGTGCCGCAGCCGATGTTGACGTCGCGGCCGATGGTCGCGTCGCCCAGGTAGGTGAGGTGCGAGGCCTTGGACCCCTCGCCCATGAAGGCCTTCTTGGTCTCGACGAAGTTGCCGATCTTCACCTGAGCCGAGAGGACGGTGCCGGGGCGCAGGTGCGCCATCGGGCCGATGGCGGCCTCGGGGCCTACCTTGGAATCCTCCAGCACGCTCCCGGCCTTGACCACGACGTCATCGGCGATATCGCAATCCTCGATCAACGCGTTCTGGCCAATCTTGCAGCGCTCGCCGATCACGGTGTTCCCCTTGATGACGGCCCCCGGGTAGACGACGCTGTCGCGGCCGATCTTGACGCCGCCGTCGATGTAGACCACGGTGGGGTCGATCATGGTGACGCCGGAGAGCATCAGCTCACGGTTGATGCGCCGGCGCAGCACCGCCGCCGCCTCGGCCATCTGGGCGCGGTCGTTGACGCCGGAAATTTCGACGGCGTCGGCGACCGGGTAGCTGCGGCAGGCGAGCCCGCGGGCGTTGGCCTGGCGCACCACGTCGGTCAGGTAGTACTCCTTCTGGGCATTGTCGTTGTCAAGCCTCTCCACCGCCTCGGCGAGGAAGGCGCGGTCGACGCAGTAGACGCCGGCATTCACCTCGCGGATGAGCCGCTCCGCCTCGCTGGCATCCTTTTGCTCGGTGATGGCGACCACCTTGCCCTCCGCGTCCTTGACGATGCGGCCGTAGCCGAAGGGGTTGTCGAAGGTCGCCGTCATCACCGTCACGCACGCACCGCTCCGCTGATGGGCATCGAGCATGGCGCGCAGACTCTCCGCGGTAAGGAGCGGCGTGTCACCGCAGAGGATGAGGACGGTTTCCGCGGCCGCATCGATCTCGGGCATGGCACAGCGCACCGCGTGCCCGGTGCCGAGCTGCTCGGCCTGCAGCGCGAAGCCGACCTCGGCGCGCCCGGCGAAATATTCACGCACCTTCTCCTGCTGGTGCCCCACCACCAAAACGCAGCGCTCGACTCCCGCGGCGAACGCCGCCGCGACGGGCCACTCTATCATGGGCGGGCCGGCCACCGGGTGCATCACCTTGACCAGGTCGGATTTCATCCTGGTTCCCATGCCGGCTGCCAGCACTATTGCGGATATCTTCTTCATCGTCGTCCCCCTTGCCGCTGAGCAAATTGCTCTTTTTTAACAATAATGCCTGGTGAGGTCAAGCTGTTTCACTCCCCGTTTCCGCGTCGCGGATGGCTTTTTACCGTTTACTAAACCGTGACTTACCGCTATAGTCCTCCGGTGGAGGTTTCATGGGTGTCGCCGAGGACATAGCCAAGCTCGAGCTTGACCTGCGCGAACTTGTCATCAAGTACGAGCAGTACTTCTTCGGAATCGAGAAGCGGGAACCGCTGCGCCTGCTCGACGCGGTGGAGCGCGCGGTGCGACGCTACCAGAACGTGAGCATCCCGAACACCAGCCAGAGGTTCAAGTACGACTCCCTGGTCGCCACGCTGAGCGTGCACAAGCAGAAGTGGACCCGCACCAACCGCCTGATCGAGGAGGGGAAGTTTCAGAGGGACCGCTTCCGCATGTCGTTGCACCAGGCCCAACAGGCCGACAAAGGCAGCAAGGCCAAAACCCCGCCCGCTGCACAGGACTCCCAGATCGACTCCGTCTTCAAGCAGTACGTCAACGCGCGCCTCGCCTGCAACCTCCCGGTGGAGAACGTGACCAAGGAGAAGGTGGCCGAGGCGATCAACCGGCAAAAGCCCGTCCTGATGCAGAAGTACGGTTGCCGCGACGTCGACTTCGTCGTGGTGATCGAGGGGGGCAAGCCCACCCTGAAGGCGCGCCCCAAGACTACATGAAAATCACCCTCATTGCCATTCATCCCCACCCTTCTCCGCAAGCGGTGCCGTTGGCCTGTGCCTTTCTGCAGGAGGCGCTCCTCGCCGATAGCGCGCTGCAAGGGAGCGTCGAGCCCCGGATCGCCGAGTTCTTCCTGCAGGACGACCCCGCCCGCTGCGCCGAGGAGATTGCCCGGACCGCTCCCGACCTGGTCGCCTTCTCCATCTACGTCTGGAGTCGCGACCACGCCGTGGCCGTGGCAAGGGAGCTGCGCGCGCTGCTTCCTGGCGTTGTCCTGTGCGCCGGCGGCGCAGAGCCGACCGCCAACCCGGAGGGGCTCCTCGACGAGGGGCTCTTCGACTTCCTCGTACGCGGCGAGGGGGAAGGGTCCCTGGTGCAGGCGGTCCGGTCGCTAGCCACGGGCAGGAAACCGGCGGGCGTTCCCGGCGTCGTGCTGCCGGGAGAACCGGCGGCGTCCCTGCCCGCTTCGCTGCACCTCGACTCGATCCCATCCCCCTACCTGTCCGGGCGGCTCGACCCGAGAAGTGCCGGCGGCGCCCTCTGGCAGCTCTCGCGCGGCTGCGACTTCGCCTGCTCCTTCTGCTTCGACCACAAGGGGAGCGGCGGGGTACGCCGTTTCTCCATGGAGCGCGTCGAGGCGGAACTGCGCCTGTTCGCGCGAGTCAAGGTTCCCCAGGTCTTCGTGCTCGACTCCACCTTCAACAAGGACGCCAGGAGGGCCAAGGAGATCCTGCGCCTGATCCGGAAGGTGGCCCCGGGGATCCACTTCCACTTCGAGGTACGCAGCGAGTTCATCGACGCCGAGATGGCGGAGCTCTTCGCCTCCGTCACTTGCTCGCTGCAGATCGGCCTGCAAAGTGCCGACGCCGCCGTGCTGCGCGGTGTCGGGCGCGGCTTCGACCGCGACGACTTCGTGAACCGCGCCTTCCTTTTGAACCAAAGCGGCGCGATCTTCGGCTTCGACCTGATCTACGGGCTCCCCGGCGACACGCCGCAGCTGTTCCGCGCCTCGCTCGACTTCGCCCTCTCGCTCTACCCGAACCACCTGGACATCTTCCCCCTGGCGGTGCTGCCCGGAACGAGGCTCCACGGGAAGGCGCAGGCACTCGGGGTGCGGCACCTGGCGGCACCCCCCTACACCGTCGTCGCCACTTCCGGTTACACCCCGGAAGAGTTGGCCCAGGCCGGCAGGCTCGCCGCCGCCTGCGACGTCTTTTACAGCCGGGGCAAGGCGGTCGCCTGGTTCAACTCCGTGGTGGCCGCTCTCAGGATGACCCCGAGCGACTTCCTGGCCTCCTTCGCCGCGTTCCTTGGTGAACGCGCCGAAGCGGACATCGCCGAGGAGGAGATCTGGGGGCTGCAGCGAACGTTCCTCGAGCGCATCTTCAAGGAACGGAAGAAGGTGAAACTGCTGCCGCTCGCGCTCGACCTCGCCGACTACCACCATCATTACGCCGCGGCGCTCATGGCGACCCCGCCGACGCCCCCGTCGCCCAAACAGCTGCGCAAGCTCGACCCGCTCACGCAGCCGCTGTCCCTCGCCGCGAGCACGACGCTGGCGCGCTTCAACTACGAGGTGCTGGAGATCCTGGACGCGGGCGAACCGGACCTGGCGGAGTTCACCGCCTGTTTCAACCCCTCGGGGTCCTGCGCCGTCATCTACCCCGCCCACGGCGAAGTCTGCACCGAATCGGTCTCTCCTGCCTATTTCGAGCTTTTGCAGGCGCTGGACGGGAAGCGGGAAGCCAGGATCCTCTGCCGCGGCATCGGCCTTTCCGACGATGAAGCGCACGAGTTCCTGGAATTCGCCCTCGCCGAAGGGATAGTGCAGCCGGCGACACAGAATTAATAAGACCCTTTTACTCCTCTTCACAACCCACCCTACCGCAGCCTGTCACAAATCCCGTATACACGATATTAATAGTCAACCGACACTCATCTACGCCCCACGTCGCTGTCGTAATTTAATAAATACTTGATAACGCCCCGCCGTGTGGCCATATCATTATCAATATAAAACAAGGCGTTGCCTTTGTTTTATTAACCAGGTCACACCTAAGCCACCACAGAGCCACGCCAGATAGAGAACTCAGCAAAACAGCGTTAGCAAAGTTGTATCCTGCTTATTAATTGACGCTTTTTCAGTTGATTTATGAAGCCGCGCGTATTAAAGTAGGCGCCGTTGCGAGCGCCCCAATAGATTAAAGCGTTCTAAAACGATCCTAAATACAGGAGATTACAATGGTTCAAGTCTTCACACGCCTCATCCCGCTGCTACTGCTCCTAGCACTAGCCCGGCCCGGTTTCGCCGCACAGGGCCTGGCCATCGACCCGGCAACCTGCCTGGGCTGCCACGGCAACAAGATTTCCGCCGAGCAGATGGCCAATTCCGTACACGGCAAAAACGGTTGCACCAGCTGCCACATCGAGATCGTAGAGCTCGCCAAGCACATGAGGGGCGAGATCAAGGTGGGCAAGGTACAGTGCGTTCGCTGCCACAAGAAGGAAGCGGCCGAGCACGCCAAGAGTATCCACAGCGAGAAGGGCATCGGGTGCGCACAGTGCCACACCGACATGCACAGCCACACCTACTGGAACAAGGACAAGCGTAGGGTCATCGTCAAGTGCACCCAGTGCCACAAGGACGAGCGCGGCTTCAGCCAGTCGGTACACGGCAAGGGCGTCCTCGCCGGGAACCAGGATTCGGCGGCTTGCAACGACTGCCACAACCTGCACGAGATCAAGGCGCTTGGCGATCCGAACTCCAAGGAAAACCGGGAGTTCCACACCAAGGTCTGCCTCCGCTGCCACGCCGACGCGAAACTGGTCGAGCGCAACCACATCTCCGAAGTCGCCGTCAAGAGCTACATGGAGAGCTACCACGGCAAGAACTATCGCCTGGGCTACCCGGAAAAGGTCGCCGGCTGCGCCGACTGCCACACCGCGCACGCCATCCTGCCGTCCAAGGATCCGAATTCCTCGGTCAACCCGGCCAACCTGGTCAAGTCCTGCTCCAAGTGCCACGCCAAGGGGAGCATGCTCTTCACCAAGTTCTACGCCCACGGTGAGCACAACGACCGCGAGCGTTACCCGATCCTGTTCTACACCTTCATCGCGATGACCGGCCTGCTGGTCGGCACCTTCACCGTGTTCTGGATCCACACCCTGCTCTGGATGATCCGCGGCTTCGTGGAGAACCGTGAGAAGGCGGCGGCTCTCGAAGAGGGCGTCATCCTGCACCACGTACCCGAAGGGCACAAGCAGTACCGCCGCTTCAGAAGGGTCCACGTGTTCATGCACCTCCTGGTCATCATCAGCTTCCTCGGCCTGTCCCTCACCGGTCTGCCGCTGAAGTTCAGCGACCAGATCTGGGCCAAGTTCCTCATGGATCTCTACGGCGGCGCGCCGAACGCGGGCTTCTTCCACAGGGTCTGCGCCGGCATCACCTTCGTATACTTCGCCATGGCGCTGTCCATGAGCATCCACTTCCTGTTCATCAGGAAGGACATCAAGGGCAACCCGCTGCAGAGGCTCTTCGGACCTGACTCCCTCTGCCCGAACCTGCGCGACATCAGCGACGTGATCGGCATGGTCCGCTGGTTCTTCTTCAAAGGGCCGAAGCCGGCCTTCGAGAGATGGACCTACTGGGAGAAATTCGACTTCATCGCGGTCTTCTGGGGTATGTTCGCCATCGGCGGCTCCGGCCTGATGCTCTGGTTCCCCGAGTTCTTCGGCATGTTCCTGCCGGGTTGGGCCTTCAACGTGGCCACCATCATCCACTCGGACGAAGCGCTCCTGGCGACCGGCTTCATCTTCTCGGTCCACTTCTTCAACACCCACGGACGTCCGGAGAAGTTCCCGATGGACTTCGTCATCTTCAACGGCCAGATGTCCAAGCACGAGTTCGTCGAAGAGCGTGGCGATCAGTGGGCACGTTACGAGAAGGAAGGGATCACCGAGAAGTTCGCAGCCAAGAAGTCTTCCGGCATCTTCTACGACTTCTGCCTGAAAGCCTTCGGCTTCACCGCGCTGTTCATCGGCATCACCCTGCTGATGCTGATGATCTACGCCTTCATGCACCCGCACCACTAAGCGGCTGCTGAACCAGCAACAAAAAAGGGCCTCCCGATTCGGGAGGCCCTTTTTTTCGTTTTTGCGCCGGGCAGTAAAAACCCCTCCCCCTTTGGGAGAGGGGAAGGGGTGAGGGTGTTGCCGACTGCAGCAAAGTCACTCCTGGTCAGCGCCCTCACCCCGGCCCTCTCCCGGAGGGCGAGGGAGAGCTCGAGGGAGCGGCGACTCCGCCTGGAGCCTACAGCATATCCACCGGATCGACGTCGATGGTGAGGCGGACGGTGGAGGGGTGGCTGAAGCCGCCCCGGAAGTGGAACAGGAGCCGGTGCAGGTCGGCCCGCTCCACCCCCTTCAAAAGGATCTGCCAGCGGAAGCGGCCGCGCACCTTGCCCAAGGGGGCCGTGACCGGCCCGAGCACTTCCACCCGGAGCCGCGCCTCGCGCTTGATACGGCGCAACAGCGCCGCGGCCTCGTCGGCGACACCCTCTCCCTGCCCGGCGGCCACCGCCGAAAAGGTGAGCGCCGCCAGGTGCGCGAAGGGAGGGTACCCCACCTCCTCGCGGAAGGCGATCTCCTCGCGGTAGAAGCCGAGGTAGTCGTGGGCCACGGCGTGGGTCAGCGCGTAGTGCTCCGGCGCCAGCGTCTGCACCAGTACCCGCCCCGGCTTGTCGCCGCGCCCGGCCCGCCCCATCACCTGGGTCACCAGCTGGAAGGTGCGCTCGGCGCTGCGAAAATCGGGGAGGTGCAACGAGGCATCGGCGGAAAGGACCCCGACCAGGGTGACGCCGGGAAAGTCATGCCCCTTGGCGATCATCTGGGTGCCGATCAGGATATCCACCGTCCCTTCCTCCAGCTCCTTCAGGACCCGGGCGTGGCCGCCCTTGCCCCGGGTGGAGTCGCGGTCCATGCGGGAGACCCGCGCGTCGGGAAAGAGCTTCTGCACCTGGTCCTCGACCCGCTCGGTGCCACGCCCCAGGAGGGTGATGGCGCCGCTTTGGCAGTCGGGACAGCTGCTCGGGGGGAGCATGGTGAAGTCGCAGTAGTGGCAGACGTGCTTTCCCTTGATGCGGTGGTAAGTGAGGGTGACCGCGCAGTTGGGGCAGCGGAGCACGTGGCCGCAGGTCTCGCAGACCAAGTAGGTGGCGAAGCCGCGCCGGTTCAAGAAGAGCAGCGTCTGCCCCCCGGCGTCAAGGTTCTCCCCCATCGCCTCGACGAGTTCCGGCAGGAAGATATCCCCCTTGTGGTTGCGCGCGTCCAGCATCTTCGTTTCCGGCATGGGGAGGTCGCGCACCCGGTCCGGGAGGCTCAGATAGCCAAGGCGTCCGGTCTGGGCGGCATGGTAGCTGGTGACGAGCGGCGTCGCCGACCCCAAAAGCACAACGGCCTTGCCGAGCTTGCCGCGCACCAGCGCCAGGTCGCGGGCGTTGTAGCGCACCCCCTCGGACTGCTTGTAACTCCCCTCGTGCTCCTCGTCGACGACGATGACCCCGACGCGTTCCAGCGGTGCGAACAAAGCGGAGCGGGCGCCGATGACGATGGAGGCCTCGCCGCGCCGGATACGGCGCCATTCGTCGAAGCGCTCCCCGTCGGAGAGTCCGGAGTGCAGCACGGCGATGCCGCAGTCGAAGCGCCGCTTGAAGCGCCCGACCAACTGCGGCGTCAGGGCGATCTCCGGAACCAGCACCAACGCGCTCTTACCCGCCGCGAGCGCCACCGCGATCGACTGCAGGTAGACCTCGGTCTTGCCGCTGCCGGTGACCCCGTGCAGCAGAAACGGAGCGAACTCCCCGGTAGCGAGTGCAGTCGTCACCTTGGCCAGGGCCTCGGCCTGGGCCGGGTTGAGGGGTAAGGGGCCGTCATGGCCGTACTCCTTGGCCTTGAACGGATCGCGGTACACCTCGCGCTGGGAAAGGCGCGCGGCGCCCAGTTCGACCAGGCGCCCGAGCTGAGTCGTGCAGGGGCCGAAACGCTCCCTGAGCTGCGGGCCGGAGCACTCCCCCACCTCCAGGAGGTATTCCAGGATCTCGAGCCCCTTGCCCCGGGGGCGCGACGCGCAGTCCGGGACCGCCGTGTAGACCCGCTCGGTGCGCACGTTCTTGCCGCCGGCCAGGTACTCCTTGAGCACGGGGGTGCCGTCCTCGGCCTGCTCACAGCGGTAGCGGCTCACCAGGTTGATCCCTGCCGGGAGCGCCATCTTGATCACCTCGCCCAACGGGTGCAGGTAGTAGCCGGCGATCCAGCGGTAGAATTCGAGCTCGGCGGCGGTGAAGAGCGGCTCCTCGTCGAGGATCTCGAGTACTTCCTTCAGTTCGCCCGCGCCGGGCGCGTCGGCGTCGCCGAGGAGGTAGCCGGTCACCTTGCGCCGCCCGAAGGGGACCAGGACGCGCTTGCCGGCCAGGGCCGCAGCGGAAAGACGCTCGGGCACCAGGTAGTGGAAGCTTCCCTCCAGGGGGAGGGGGATGGCAACCTCTACGATGTGCTGGCTGATTGTCTGCATGGAGTAGAGTGGGTGGTACGGTGAGAGGGGGGCAGGAGAGCAGAGGGGGATCGAACGCCGCCCCCCGCCCGCCCTGCGGGCACCCTCTCCCGGCGGGAGAGGGGCCTGGGTAAAGACAGGCGTTACTTTTTCAGGACCTCTTCGGCCACGGCGCGCCCCAGCGCCTCGCACTCGGCGAGAATCTCGGGCTTGGGCATGAAGGGGGAGCGGATCAGCGGCGCCGGGAGCTTGAAGTTCATGCTCTTCAGCCGCTCCTCGGCCATGCGGCAGGCCTCGCCGGACCAGCCGTAGCTGCCGAAGACACCGCCGATGTTCCCCTTGAGGCTCACGGTGGAGAGGTAGGCGAGCACGTCCCACATCGGCTTGGGGATGTCACGGTTGATGGTCGGCGTGCCGAAGATGAGGCCGTCGCACTCCTCCATGAGGTCCCGGATGTCGGCGACGGAGGCGTGGTTGATGTGGCACAGCGTGACGTGGACGCCGGCGTCGCCGACCCCCTTGGCCACCGCCTCGGCCATCTGCTCGGTGTTGCCGTGCGGGGAGATGTAGAAGATGGCGACACGGCGCCCGGCGGCCTTGGGCTGGGACCACTTCTGGTACAGCTCGATGGCCTTCCTGGCATCGCTGCGGTAGACCGGGCCGTGGCTCGGGCAGAGCATCTTCAGCTCGATGCCGTCGAGCTTGGCCACCGCCTGAAGGATGCGCTCCTTGAAGGGACGCATGATGCAGTCGAAGTAGAAGCGGGTCTCGCCGGAGAAGTCGGGGCACTCGTCGGCAAACAGCCCCTCCGGGGAGTAGTGCGAGCCGAAGGCGTCGCAGGAGAAGAGGACCTGGTCCTCTTCCAAGAGCGTGAACATGGTGTCCGGCCAGTGCAAAAAGGGAGCGGCGATGAAGCTCAGGGTGCGCCCCCCCAGGTCGATCCGGTCGTTGTCCTTGACGATGCGGGACTCGAACGGGACGTGGATCTGGTTGCCCAGGAAGGTGCGCGCCGCCTGGCTGGAGACCACGGTCGCCTTCGGGCAGTGCTTCAGGAGCTGGGCCAGGGAACCGGAGTGGTCCGGCTCGGAATGGTTCACCACGATGTAGTCGACGTTGGCCGGATCGGTGATGGAGCGGATCTTTTCCAGGAACTCGTCGAAGCGCTTGGCCTTGACCGTGTCGATGATGGCGATGTGGGACTCGCCCTGCACCAGGTACGAGTTGTAGGTGGTACCGTACTGTGTGGGAAAGAGGTCGTCGAAGACGGTGAGGCTGGGGTCCTTGACCCCGATCCAGTGGAGACCCTTCCCAAGTTCAACTGCTGCAGACATCTGCTACCCCCTTCGTATCTCTCATGGCTGCCGGAAGCCGGCGGCGCTCAGTCGCAAGCGGCCCCCGAGGCGGGACGCCTGGGGGCCGTTGTATACACAGGTGCAAACGATACCAAAACCAACGACTTAAAGCAAGGAAAAGGCTAGTTTCCCGCGCCGCCTCTGCCGCGACGGTACTCGACAACCGGCTGGGCGTCGCGCCGGCCGGTGGCCGGTCCCGGGCGTCCGCTCTGGCCGGGGCGCCCACCCTGGGCGGGACGGCCCTTGGGAGCGAACCCTTTCTTGCGCGGGTCGAAGCCGGGGCGTCCCTTGCGGGCGCCGGGGCCGGAGTTGTTCCTTCTCAGGGGGCGGGTCGGCTCGAGCCCCTCGATGACGTGCTGGGGGAGCGGCTTGCCGGTCAGGCGCTCGATGCGATCCAGGTAGGCGACCTCGTTCATGGAGCAGAACGAGATGGCGATGCCGGTAGCGCCGGCGCGGCCGGTGCGGCCGATCCTGTGCACGTAGTCCTCGGCGAACTTGGGGAGGTCGAAGTTGATCACGTGGCTGATGCCGGAGACGTCCAGGCCGCGGGCGGCGACGTCGGTGGCGACCAGGAGCCGCACCTTGCCGCGGCGCATGTTGGTGATGGTCTTGTTGCGCGCCCCCTGCGACATGTCGCCGTGCAGCGCGGCGGCGGCGTGCCCCTGCGAGTAGAGCTCGAAGGCGAGCTGGTCGGCGTCCTTCTTGGTGGCCGAGAAGATGATCGCCTTGGTGACGCTGGCGTCGGCAACCAGGTGCTGCAGTATGCGGTTCTTGTGGCGCATGTCGTCGGTCACGTGCAGACGCTGCTCGATCTGGAGACTGGTCACCTGCTGGACGTCCACCGCGACGCGGACCGGGTCCTTGAGAAGACGCTGGGCGAGCTTCGCCATGGCGTCGTCCATGGTGGCGGTGAAGAGCAGGGTCTGGCGCTCGGCCGGCGCGGCGGCGGCGATGCGGTCCACGTCCTCGGAGAAGCCCATGTCCAGCATGCGGTCCGCCTCGTCCAGCACCAGCATCTCCAGGCGCGAGAAGTTGATGGAACGGCGGTCCAGGTGGTCGATCAGTCGGCCGGGGGTGGCCACGATGATGTCGACCGGGCTGGAGAGGAGCATCATCTGGTCGCGATAGGGCATCCCGCCCAGGATGGCGCCGCAGCGCACCCGCATGAACTTGCCGTAGGTCCTCACCGCGTCCACCACCTGGATGGCCAGTTCGCGGGTCGGCGTCAGCACCAGGATGCGCGGCCCCTTGCCGCGGACCGGGGAGGGGACCAGCAGGCGCTCCAGGGCGGGCAGGACGAAAGACGCGGTCTTGCCGGTGCCGGTCTGGGCGCTGCCGATCAGGTCGCGGCCGGAAAGCGCCAGCGGGATCGACTCTGCCTGGATCGGGGTCGGCTCGGTGTAGCCGCAGGCGTTGATTGCTTTGATGAGGGGGGCGGAGAGGTTCAGGGTTTCAAAAGACATGTGTTTCCTTTTCTCCCTCGGGCAAAATAAGGCCGCGCTCGCGTCCCGGACATCCCCAGGGGACGGACGCGGCTCTTTGCTCAAGGGTGCTAAAATGTGGGGCGTGCCAAACCCGCCGCGACAACGATTGTCGCAGGCTTAGCTGAAATTAAACTCGGCAACACGCCATATGACCGGCAAACCATACATCGTCGCCAACCAATTAGCTGCTGCCGCATTTCTCGTGGGGATAAACCTGAATGCGAGGGGTTGGATCGATGGGAGGGGCGTTGGCCCCGGTGCAACTGATGTCAGTCAGGCGAACAGCTTTACTACATGCGCCCGACAAAGGCAAGTTTTTCTTTTCACGTATACGTTTACAAGAGAAAACCCCGCTTTGGGGGCGGGGTTCTCTTGCGTGCCGGAGACGTAGCAACAGTCGTGGAGGGGCACGTCGCTGGCTGGTCCGAGACTACTTCTTCTTGGTCGCGATGGCGTCTTTCAGGGCCTTGCCCGGGCGGAACTTGGGCACCTTGGCTTCGGCGATCTTGATCTCCTTGCCGGTCTGCGGGTTCCTGCCGGTACGAGCCTGGCGGCTGGCCACTTCAAAGCTGCCGAAGCCTACCAGCGTCACCCTGTCGCCCTTCTTCAGCGCACCGCTCACGGTGGAGATGAATGCACCGACGGCCTTCTCGGCTGCGGCCTTGGGGATGTTTGCGGACTTCGCCACTGCTTCGACCAGTTCTGCTTTAGTCATGTGAGACCCTCCTTGGCTGGATTAAATTAACGCCACTATAATCATATATTCGTAATTTGCAAGGGTTTTCTTGAACCCGGCTCCATTTTATCCGCGACTGGAGCGGTTCTAGCCCGTTTTTGACGCCTCGATCCGCTCCTGGCAAGGCTTTACGGCGAACCGTTTCGGCGGCCGAAACAAGCAGGGCGGCTGCCAAATTATGGTGCAATAACGAGGTGTTACGGTGCAGAAACCGCCTCAGCCGCTGGTTCCGCGCCGTAACTGGTCGGCTCGGTACCCGAGACGAAGCATTCCTGCACCGCGCCCGGGGTCCCTTCCTTGGCCAGGTGCCCGTTACGCGGGTCGATCAGGGCGAAAGTGACGTTGCCCGGGGTCGGGAACGACTTCACCGGAACGCCCGACAGGGCCCGCTGCATGAACTCGGTCCAGATGGGAGCCGCCGCCTGTCCGCCGGAACCGCCGGCGCCGAGGCTGCGCTCCTGGTCATACCCCACCCAGACACCCGCCACCAGCTGCGGCACGTACCCCACGAACCAGGCGTCCTTCATGTCGTTCGTGGTCCCCGTCTTGCCCGCCACCGGGCGTCCCAGGGCGCGCGCCCTGCCGCCGGTCCCGCTGGAGACGACGCTTTGCATTAGGTTGGTCATGATGAAGGCGGTCTCGGGGGGGATGACCGGGATCACGCCACCGGTCGCCTCGGTGAGTACCGGCTGCCCCGGCTGCGGCACGGCCGGCGGGACCTTCCCTTCCTCCCCTTCCGCTTCCGCCGGCGCATCGGTCGCGGTGGCGCTGGACATCTGGCCGAACACCGGCACCTTGGGCTCCTGCACCTCTTCCAGCACGTTGCCGTCGCGGTCCAGAACCTTGGTGACGAAGTAGGGGGTGGTGCGGTAACCGCCGGAGGCGAAGACCGCGTAGGCGCTGGTCAGCTCCATCGGGGTGACGCTGGACGAGCCCAGGGCCAGGGTGAGGTTGCTGGCCAGGGGCGAGGTGATGCCGAGCTTCTTGGCGTAGTCGATGGCGGTGCCGACCCCGATCTGCTCCAGGATCTTGACGCTGACCACGTTGATGGAGTTGGTGAGCGCCTCGCGCATGGTGACCGGCCCGCGGTAGACGTTGTCGTAGTTCTTGGGCTTCCAGGCCTTGTCGCCGCCGCTTTCGTACTCCACCTGGGAGTCGTCGATGATGCTCGCGGTGGTCATGCCGTGCTCCAGGGCCGCCGCGTAGATGATCGGCTTGAAGGCGGAGCCCGGGTTCCTCTTCGCCTGCATGGCGCGGTTGAACTGGCTCTTCTTGTAGTCGTAGCCGCCGACCATGGCGCGCACGCCGCCGGTCATCGGGTCGATGGCGATCAGCGCCGCCTGCGCCTCGGGGACCTGGTCCAGCGCGAACACGGCGCCGGTGCGGTTCTTGTCCGGCTCCTTCACCTGCAGCTCGAGCACCGCGCCCAGCCCGATCGCCCTCTTGGCCTGGGGCTTGCCGTAGCTGTTGACGAGCTCCACCTTGCCGGCCCAATCCATGTTCTTCCTGGAAAGCGTCCCGGTGCGGTCGCCGACGCGGACGGTGAGCTCGTGCTTCGCCGGGTCGACCCCGGTCACCACGCCCTGGTACACCGCCCCCTGCTTCAGGGAGAGCTCGTCGATGTCATCCTCGACCTTCTTGCAGAAGGGCTCCACCTCCGCCTCGGCGAGGTACCTGGCGGCACCGCGGAAACCCTGGCGCTTGTCCACAGCTTTCAGGCCGTTCACCACGGAGTCGTAAGCCGCCCTCTGCATCTCGGCGTTCATGGTGGTGTAGATTTTCAGGCCGTCCTTGTACAGGCGCTCCTCGCCGTACTTCTCGACCAGCTGCTGCCTGACCTGCTCCAGGAAGTAGGCCGACTGCTCGGCGTTCACCTTCTTGAGGGGCTGGATCACGATCGGGGTGGCCTTGGCGTAGTCCGCCTCCGCCTGGGTGATGTACCCTTCCTTCACCATCCGCTCCAGGACGTACCCCTGGCGCTCCTTGGCCCGCTCCAGGTGCTTGATCGGGGAGTAGCTGTTGGGGGCCTTGGGGAGCCCGGCCAGCATGGCCATCTCGGCCAGGTTCAGCTTGTCGACTTCCTTGCCGAAGTAGGTCTCGGCCGCCAGTTGCACGCCGTAGGCGCCGGCGCCGAGGTAGATCTGGTTCAGGTAGATGTAGAGGATCTCGTCCTTGGTGAGTCGCTCCTCCATCCGCTTGGCGAGGATCGCCTCCTTGAGCTTCCTCGAGAACTTCTTCTCCGGGGTAAGCAGCATGGACTTCGCCACCTGCTGGGTGATGGTGGAGGCCCCTTCCTTCTTGCGCATGGAGATCAGGTTCTTCACCGCGGCCCGGGCGACGCCGACGTAGTCGATCCCCTTGTGCTGGTAGAAGTTGGAATCCTCGGCGGCCACGAAGGCCTGGATCAGCCGCTTGGGCATCTTGTCCACCGGCACCACGGTGCGCCGCTCCAGGTAGAACTCGCCGACCAGGGTTCCGTCCTGGCCGTAGACCTGCGACAGGATGGGGGGACGGTAGTCAGCCAGACGGTCGACCTTGGGGAGCGCCCCCAGGAGGTAGAAAAAGTAACCGAGAAAGGCCAACAGCATGAGGGTGGAGCCGCCGGCAGCGCCCCAGAGCAGGTACTTGAGGGTCGGGATGGGTGCTTTTTTCAACCTGCGCTGCGGCTGTCGCGGCTGCGCCTTGTAAATTTCCATTGCGAGAGGGTCTCCAATCGGGTTGATGCGTGCGCTGGATCATGGCCTGGCATACCCGGAAGGCCGATGGTCGGGGAGGCGGGAAGCTCCTGGGGCCCCTGCGGCAAGGGTAGAGCTGGACGGGAATCTGCGGTGCATCGTGGTTGTGGCGCGCCCGGAAGCCGGGCGCCAAGACGCAGAGTATCCCAGATTGCTATAGTAATTCAAGGTTATTATGCTCATACCGGCCCGCCCCCTGCTCCCCGTGGGGCCGCCCCCTTCACCCCCCGGCGTGCCGCGGACTCGCGGCGCGGGAGCCGCCCCAGCCGCTTTATCCCTTTATAATGTATACACATTCTCCTCCACGGCCAAAAAATGCTATCATGCCCCGACATTATCACGACCGGACCCCGGGAGCCCGACCCAAGACATGACCAGCTACCTCCCCAGACTCGCCAAAGACCTCGTGCGCGGCGCCTTCATGGAGCTCTACCTGACCCCGAAACCGGGTCTCGTGGACCTCTGCGACTGCGGCGCCCATCCCGACCTCTCCGTGCCCCGCATGGAAGCGTCGCTGAAGATCGTCTCCCTGTACCTCATGGATCTTTGCGACGCGGTCCTCTCGGGGGAAGACCTGGCGGCGCGGGTGCGCCTTGGCGTCGCGGCGGAACGCGCGGTACAGCGGGCGGTGGGCAGCAGCTGTCACAAGGGGTACATCTTCCTGGGCGGCCTGGTCCTGTGCGCCAGCGCCTGCGCCCCCGGCCGCGACGAGGCGAGCCTGCGCTCCTCCATCGCCGGCCTGGCCGAGCTCTTCTTCGAGCACGGCGAACCGGGGTCGGCACACCGGGTACGCAACCGCTTCCAGGGAGGGGGGATCCGGGAGGAGGCCTTGGCGGGCCTGCCCAGCCTCTTCGACGAAGCCCTCCCCGTCTACCGGCGCGAACTGGCCGGCGGCGGCAACCGCGGCAGCGCCGTCTTCGCCATGATGGGACGGCTGATGCAGACGGTGGAGGACAGCACCACGCTGCGCAGCGGCGGCCGCAGCGGCCTGAAGACGGTACGCGAGGACGGACGGCTCCTGGAACGGATGGTCGCGCAACGCGACGATTTCATTGCCTTCCTCGCCCAGCGCAACGCCCACTACGTGAGCCGCAGCCTCACCATGGGAGGGGTCGCCGGCCTGCTCGCCCTCGCCCTCGCCTGGCTCAGCCACACCGGGGAACTGGAGGCCGCCTAGCCTCCGCTACCCGCTCTTCCATTTCTCCAGCAATTCCGGTTTACTTACCCCCGGGCGCATGTTAGAATCTCCCCCGCTTGACCCGCTTGACCCGCTCCACCTCACCCACCACAGGCAGACAAGGGTACCGGCATGTCCTTTGAAGGCGATTTAGAGCACCTTCCCTTAGTGGATGTCATCCAGCTGCTGCACCAGACCGGCAAGACCGGCACCCTCACGCTGAAAGGCGCCAAGGGGGAGAGCCAGCTCGTCTTCCGGGACGGATTCATCGTCAGCGCGAACCACGTCAACAATTCCATCCGCATCGGCCAGGTCATGCTGGACATGGGCCTCTTGAGCCGCGAGGCGCTGGAGAAGACCCTTATCGAGCAACGCGACGCCGGCGAGGACCGCAAACCGATCATCCAGATGCTGATCGAGAACGGCACCGTGCAGACCCAGGCCGCCTACCAGGGGCTCGAGGCGCTCATCGAGATGACCATCGTCGAGGTGCTCACCTGGACCAGGGGGACCTTCTGCCTCGACGTCGACAAGATCGTCGTCTCCGACGAGTACCGCTACTTCCCTGAAAAAAACAACCAGCAGATCAACCTGAACACGCAGAGCATCCTCATGGACGCCCTGCGCATCTACGACGAGCGCAAACGCGACGGCACCCTCACCCCCGAGTCCATCTTCGGCAACATGGCCCCTCCCGAAGCGCCGCAGCGCGGCTCGGCAGCCGATATTTCCGCCGCCGACCTGGGGCTGGAGGAACTGGAGGGGCTGGAGCGCCGCATCCCCACCTTCTTCTCGGCGCTCCAGGAGGAGGTCGCTGATACCGCCGCCACCCGGCTGCAGGGGGAACTGGCGGGGATCCCGTCCAACGAGCAACAGGAGCTGTTCCGCTACCTCGAGCAACTCTCCGGCCGGACCCCGTCAGCGGAGAGCAACCTCGGCGTCGTCCTTTTGACCTCGGCCAAGCTGATGCGCGAGTGCTGCTCCGCGGTCTGCGGACCGCGCTTCATTTGCGCCACCGACGACCCCGACCAGCTCGACCCCGTCCTGGACCAGGCCCTGTCCCGGGAGAAGTCCCCGCTGCTGCTGCTCGACGCGGGAGAGCCCTCGGCGAGAGGCGGCCGTGACCTGGCCACGTTGCTGGGTCGACTCAGGGAGCGCTTCCCCGACCTCCCCATCGCCCTGCTGGTCACCCCGGCGGACTATCCGCTGGCCGCCGCCGCCCAGGAAAAGGGGGTATCCGCGCTGCTCCCCCGCCCCAGCCGCGACCAGCGCCCCGACACCTTCATCTCCGATACCATCGACAGCTGCCGGGCGCTCGCCGCCTACCTGGACCGTGACCACGGCAAGCCGGCGCAGGACCAGTCCGGCAAGTTCCGCAACCAGTTCCTCACCCTCGCCGAGCAGCGCGACCCACCCGAGGTGACCTTCGCGCTGCTGCAGGCCGCCTGCGGCGTCTTCCGCCGGGGCGTCACCCTCGTGGTGGTGCGCTCCGAACTGATCGCCGAGCGGGCACTCGGCGTGGGCACGGCCGGCACCGTCACCTCCGTGAAGCTGCGCCTGGCCCCACCCGCCGAATCGCTGTACCAGCGCGCCCTCAACGGCGAGATCTGCTACGGCGACGCGGACGAGGCGCTGCGCGACACCATGTACGGGGCCATCGGGGCGCCGTTGAGCAGCAAGGCGCTGCTCCTGCCGGTGAAAAGTTTCGGCCGGGTCATCGCCGTCATCTACGCCGACTTCGGCCAGGGGACCGGCACCGACCCGCAGCTGCCGCTGCTGGAGGTCCTGTCCCAGCACGCCGGCCTGGTGATCGACAACATCCTGTACCGCAAGCGTTGCGCCCAGAAGTAGGGCGCGCGCCCCACGCGGGGGCTTGGCGCCCCGACAAGAAGAGCCGTCCGCCATTCATTTCAATCTGCCGGAGCAAGAGAGGGACAGCATGGATGCCAAGATTTTCGTCCAGATTCTGGAAATAGCCTTCAGCAAGAAGGTTTCCGACGTGCATTTCGAGGTCGACAACCCTCCCTTTTTCCGCGGCAAGGGGCAGATCATCCGTTCCAAGCTCCCCAACCTCGGCCCCGAGGACACCGAATTCATCGCCGCACAGATCCTGACCCATAACGGCCGGCGCTGGGAGCCGGACCAAAAGGAGTTCGACACCTCCTTCTCCCTCCCCAGCGGTGCGCGCTTCCGCGTCAGCATCTTCAAGCAGCGCGGCCACTTCGGCATCATCATGAGGGTCATCCCGGCGCACATCGGCACCTTCGATGAGTTGCGCCTGCCGCCGGTCCTGGGTGAGATCGTCAAGGCCCCCAACGGGCTCATCCTGGTCACCGGCCCGACCGGCAACGGCAAGTCGACCACGCTCGCCTCCATGCTGCGCTACATCAACGAGAACTTCAGCTACAACTGCATCACCATCGAGGACCCCATCGAGTTCCTGTTCCAGTCGGAGAAGAGCTGCATCATCCAGCGCGAGGTCGGCCTCGACACCGACAGCTTCAGCTCGGCGCTGAAGGCGGCGCTGCGCATGGACCCGGACCTGATCATGGTGGGCGAGATGCGCGACACCGACACCATCGAGTCCTGCCTGATGGCCGCGGAAACCGGGCACCTGGTGATGTCCACCCTGCACACCCAGGGGGCCGTCTCCACCATCAACCGGATCGTCGGCCACTTCCCCCCCGACGCGCAGGAGATCGTCAGGCAGCGGCTCGCCGACATCCTGGTGGCCACCGTCTCGATCCGCCTGGTGATGAACAAGACCGGCGAGGCCATCATCCCGGTGCTGGAGATCATGCGCGCCACCACGACCATCCAGAGCTGCATCCGCGAGGGACGCCTGGACGAGATCGAGGCGCACATGGAGAACGGCCGCAGCCAGTACCAGATGCAGACCCTCGACCAGCACCTGATCCAGCTGCACGAGCAGGAGCAGATCACCATGGAGGAGGCCAAACGCCTGTCCCACTCCATGGACCTGGAGCGCAAGCTCATGTTCACCAACTAGAACCCAGGCACCAAAGTAACTGGGGATCACGGCCCGCACCGTGGTCCCTTTTTTTGCGCCCCGCACCGCCGCCCCGCCCCTTTGTGTACTCATTGACATTAAACAGAGTACAAAATGTAATTCACCGAACCGTCACTGATTAATTTATCAGCAGCCCGGCAACCGCAAAGCCGCCCCGTCTTGCCAACAAAACCGGCATCATTCCTGACATTGCACATTTAATACTCACAAGTGCCTAAAAATGGTTCACGACGTGCATATAGCTGCATCATATTTCAGCACGCCGCCAGCCCCAACCCCGGCGTGACTGGTGAAAGAGTGGTCAACCCGCTCCTACAATGCTCAAAGGAGGATGTATGTCGCCGCAGATTGACGAGAAAGTAGAGCCGATTTTCCAGGAAGTACTGAAGAGAAACCCGGGCGAGGTCGAATTCCACCAGGCGGTGCGCGAGGTGCTGGAATCGCTGGGACCGGTGCTGGTGAAGCACCCGGAATTCGCGGAACGCAAGATCATCGAGAGGATCTGCGAGCCGGAGCGCCAGATCATCTTCAGGGTGCCCTGGCAGGACGACGCCGGCAACGTGCACATCAACCGCGGTTTCCGCGTTGAATTCAACAGCTCCCTCGGCCCCTACAAGGGGGGCCTGCGCTTCCACCCCTCGGTCTACCTCGGCATCATCAAGTTCCTGGGCTTCGAGCAGATCTTCAAAAACTCCCTCACCGGCCTCCCCATCGGCGGCGGCAAGGGGGGTTCCGACTTCGACCCCAAGGGCAAATCCGACAACGAGATCATGCGTTTCTGCCAGAGCTTCATCACCGAACTGTACCGCCACCTGGGCGAGCACACCGACGTGCCGGCCGGCGACATCGGGGTCGGCGGACGCGAGATCGGCTACATGTTCGGCCAGTACAAGCGCATCACCAACCGTTACGAGCCGGGCGTGTTGACCGGCAAGGGGCTCGACTGGGGCGGCTCCCTGGTGCGTACCGAGGCCACCGGCTACGGCGCCACCTTCTTCGTCGACGCCATGCTCAAGGTGCGCAAGGATTCCTTTGAGGGTAAGACCTGCTCCGTCTCCGGCTCCGGCAACGTGGCCATCTACACCATCGAGAAGATCCACCAGCTGGGCGGCAAGTGCATCACCTGCTCCGACTCCAACGGCGTCATCGTCCACGAGAAAGGGATCGACCTCGATCTGGTCAAGCAGCTGAAGGAAGTCGAGCGTCGCCGCATCGAGGACTACGCCAAGTACCACAAGGACGCCAAGTACATCGCCAACGGCAACATCTGGGAAGTCCCCTGCCAGGTGGCCATGCCCTCGGCGACCCAGAACGAGATCAACGGCAAGGACGCCGCCACCCTGGTCAAAAACGGCTGCATCGCCGTGGGCGAAGGGGCCAACATGCCGACCACGCCGGAAGGGGTCAAGGTGTTCCTCGAGGCGGGCATCGCCTACGGCCCGGGCAAGGCTGCCAATGCCGGCGGTGTCGCCACCTCCGCGCTGGAGATGCAGCAGAACGCCTGCCGCGACGCCTGGACCTTCGAATACACCGAGCAGCGCCTGGCCCAGATCATGAAGAACATCCACGATACCTGCTACGAGACCGCCGCCGAGTACGGCACTCCCGGCAACTACGTGAATGGCGCCAACATCGCCGGCTTCATCAAGGTCGCCAAGGCAATGGTTGCCCACGGCCTGATCTAGTCACGCCGTAGGATCTGCAAAAACGAAGAAGGCTCGACCGGATGGTCGAGCCTTCTTTTTTGTTCCTTCGTGGACGATGAAAGCCTGCACTACACCCGTCCACGAAGCGCTGCTGAAGGTGGCGCGTCCCCCTTTTGGAAGGGGGACAGGGGGATTTGCCCTGGTCGGAGGTGTCGAGCCGACTTACGAGAAGGCGGCCAGCAGTTCCTCCACTTCCCGGCGCAGTTCGCCTATCTCGTCACGCAAGGCGCCAACCTCTTGCTCCAGGTGCTCCAGCCGCTCGTTTCCCGCTCGGGGTCGCGACGCCGGGGCGGCGCTCCACTGCTCCGGCTCCTCCTCGGGAAGCTCCGGCATCCCCGCGAAGACCTGGGCGTAGCGCGGCTCTTTGCGCCCGGGCTGGCGCGGCAGCCGCACCACCAGGGGAGGGCCATGCTGCTGCAGCTTGAGCAGGATATCCTCGACCGCCGCCAGGTCTCCGACCTCGACCATGCGCTCGCAGCGACCGCGCAGCTCCGCCGCCGTCTGCGGCCCGCGCAGCATCAGCTCGGCGAGCACCGCCCGGGCCGGTGCAGCCAGCCCCAGCTTGTCAGCCATGGAGTGAACGTACTTGCCGACCCGCCCACCGGTGGTGGTGAGGCGCGCCAACCCGCGGCCGCCCAAGGCTTCCAGGCCGCGCTGCAGCTCCGCTTCGGACAGGCTCAGCACCGGATCCCGATTCGACTTTTGGTTGCAGGCGGCGGCGAGCGCGTTCAAGGTGAGCGGGTAGGACTCCGGCGTGGCCAGTTCCTTCTCCATCAGACACCCCAGGACCCTGATCTCCAGGTCGCTCAGATTCATTCTCATCGGCTGCTCCTTTTCGAAAAAATCGCGTCCGGCGCTACCGCGGCCACAGGTGCTCCGGACGGCCACGGTACTTTATCAGATGACATGCCGATTCGGAAAATGTATTATGTAGCGGAATTGCGTTCCGGTCGGCAGCCGTACCCGCCGCCGGCATCCGCCCGCGCTACCCCGCCCCGACTGCGGATGACCCCACCCCCCCGAAGAGGAACCCGTGATGGGTAAAGCCAGACTGCTTTACGCGGCCGCCGCCCTGATGATCGCAGCGGCAACCGACGCTTCCGCGTTCTGCTTTGAAGAAGCCGGCATGGAGTATGGTATCAACCCGCAGATCCTGCGGGCGATCGCCAAGGTGGAATCCAACTTCAACCCCGCCGCCGTCAACCACAACAGCAACGGCACCTATGACTTCGGACTGATGCAGATCAACTCGAGCTGGGCCCCCACTATCGGCAAGCAGCGCTGGAACTCCCTGGGAGACCCGTGCAACAGCGTGAAGACCGGCGCCTGGATCCTCTCCATGTGCATGGAGAAGTACGGTTACACCTGGAAGGCGATCGGCTGCTACAACAGCCAGACTCCCGACAAGCGCGATCGCTACTCTAAAAAGGTATTCGACCAGTTGCAGCGAGTGAAGCCGGTGCGGCAGGAAGCCGACTACAGGCCCCTCAAGGAAAACCTCGAGGCCTTGGTGCGGCAGAAGGTGGACGGCTGGGTCGACGAGGCGGTGAAGGGAAAGGCTGACGAGTTCAAAGAGAACGTGAAAGGGACCGTGCCGACTCCCAAGGAAGTGCTGCAGCAAAAAACCGCTCCCGCCGAAACCACCGCGAAGAGCGCGCTCCCCACGGCGGCACCACCGGCGAGCAATTCCATTTCCCACGACAACATCGGTTACTATACCGAGGACGGGGAGCGCTCCGCGATCCCCATCCCCTAGACCACCCTATCTGGCGCCGCACCCGGCGGGCAGCACCCACTTGTGCCCCGGGGGCGGCGCCGTATTCGTGATAAGGACACGCCTGCCGCCCGCGTCATCCTGCTGGACCAGGAACCCGGTCGCCTGCTTTCCTTCCTGCAGCGCATGCGGCCCGAAATCGGGCGCGACTCCCACCAGCCTGAACAGCCTCTCCGTCACCGTCTGGAAATCTTCCTTCCCCGTCAGCATCAGCACCCGGTACCCCGCGGTCTCCAGGATCCTGATGAGGGTGTAGTTGTACGGATCGCTTTCGCCGATGCTGACGATGTAACGGTTCCCCTTGTACTCGAAATAGCGATCCACCCTGATGCTGAAGGGGGTGGCGGCGCCGGCTGCGGAATGGATGATCTTGTTGCGGCTTGAGACCGCGGAGAGCGCGTTCAGCACGGAGTCGACCACAGCGGCGGCTTCCTGGCGCCCCACCGGGCAGATCCAGGTGGCGGCCTGCGGAATGCTCGGGGCGACCGGTGCGGCGACCGAAGGCGCTGTCTTCGCCGGCGCGGCAGGGGCAGGTTTCGGGACCGGTTCGGGAAGGACCTCGCCCCTGATTGCCGGCGCGCTTTTCTGCACCGGAACCGGCGGCGCCGCTTTGGGCACAGGTGTCGGCGCCGGCGCAACCGGCACTGCCGGTTCGGGAGCCCGGGGAGCCTCGGCGGCGGGCTCCGGCGCCCTCGGCGGCGGTACCGGTTTGGCCTCTTTGGCCTCTTTAGCCTCTTTGGCCGTCTCCTTGGCGGTCTCCTTGGCGGCCTGCGCCCCTTTTGGCTTCGCCGCCGGCACTTCGGGAGCTCCTCCCTTTTCCTTCCTGGCCGGCTTCGCCTCGTGCCCGTGCAGGGCCGCTGCCGGGATGAGCAGGGTACGCCCCACCTCGAGGGTCTTGATGTTCTTGATGTCGTTAAGCTCTATGATCTCCGGCACCAGGCGCTCGGCCGCCTCGTTGGACATCCCGAAGTGCCCCACCAGGATCTTGAAGATGTGGTCCCCCGGCTTGATGGTGTAGCGAATCTGCTCCCCGCCGGGCGCCGCGTGTTCCTTTTTCGCTTCGTGCTGGGCCTTGGCCGCCGGCTCCTTCTTCTTGGGCGCCTGCTTTTGCTGCTTGGCGGCCGGCTTTTGGGCCGGCTTGGACGCCGCGGGGGGCTTTTGCCGGTCCAGTTCCTTGATATCGATCTGGAACTCCGGCGGGGCGGCGTAGAGCCGGGCGGGAATCAACAGGAGCGCCAGGAGCAATGTGGCCTTGTCGGCATGAATCATCTGTCGCCTCTTTTCAGGGGTAGTAGACCACCAGGGCCTTCATCTTCTTGTCTGTTTTACCGCGGTAGATGGTGAGCGAAGCGGGGCCCGTGGTCGCGCATTGCTCGACGAGGTAAGCCCCCTTGCCCGCGCTCGACTCGACGCGATAGCTGTCCGCGCCGCCGAACTGACGCAACACCCTCTTGAATAGGTCGTCCGATATGGAACCGCCGGAAACCGGGATGACCTGCATGGCCCGGTACACGTTGTTCTCCCTAAACAGCTTGTACTCGGCCCGGATGCCCAGGTACCTGACCCAGCCGGGATGCTTCTTGCCATACTCGGCGTCCACCTTGGTCCCCTCCAGCATCGCGGGGAGGTTCTCCACGCCGCGCGTGGCACCCTTCGGCCGTGTCTCCCCTGCCTGCTTCGCACCGGCCGGCACCTGGGGTTTCGCGGCCGGGGCGGCCGGGGCCGCGGGAGCCGCGCCACCTTTTGTGGGCGCCACGGCAGACTGCGGCGCCGGGGACGGAGCGGGAGCGGCGGCGGGAACCCGAGGCGGGACGGTTACCGAGGGGACAGCCGGAACAGCCGGAGCGGCCGGGACAGTTGGAGTAGTGGGAACCGCCGGAACGACCGGAGCTGCCGGGGCCGGGCCGGGCCTCAGCGCCGGTTTGGCGGCCTGCTTGGCCGCCTCTTCAGGCACCGAGCTCCTGCCGGCCAGGTACGAGACCAGCGGGATGCCGATCAGCACCAGCACCGGGACGATGAACAGCCAAGGCCTGCGCCGCTTCGTACGCTCGGCCCGGCGCAGTGCGTCCGCGACCGTCTCTCCGGCGTAGTCGCCGCCGCCCACCTTGGCGCCTCCGTCAAGAGTCGGGGGAGCCGCCAAGACCTCTTCGAGGAGTTCCTTCCCGGGAACCGCCCTTCGTACCTCCACGCGGTCCGCCACCTCCGACAGCGCCTCGTCCATCGGTGCCGTCCTGGCCTCGGCCTGCTTCATGACGTCCTCGAAGGCGGAGACGGCGCTCTTGCCGCTTACCGGCGCAGCGGGGTACACGTCCGCGGCCGCCGGTTCAATCGGCAGCGATTGGAATGCGACCTCCGCAACGGGGGCGGCTTCCGCATCCTCCCGCCCAAGCTCCGCAGGTGCAAGATGCTCCTTCGCCTTCGCAGCAGGGAAAGCGGCCGGGGTCACCGCGGCTGCTTCCACCGGCGGCTCTTGCCGCGCCGTTGCGGTGGTGGCCTTTTTCGGCTTGGCCGCCGCTTTGGCGGCCTCCGGTTCCTCCGGAACCGGCACCTCGAGGAGGGGCTCACCCGTCAGCAGCGCCGCCACCGACTGCTCCAGCAGCGCATCGTCCATGGCGAGGTCGAGCGAGGTCCTGCCGTGCCGCTTGGCCTGGGCGGCGTCCTCGCTGTCGCCGGCCAGCAGCACCAGCAGCCCTCCCGGGGGGAGCATCTTGTCCAGGTGGCGCAGCAGGATATCGCCGGAAAACCCGGAGATGCGGCTTTGGACGAAGGTGATATCTGGGGAAAAGGCGGAGAGTTCGAATTCGCCGAGGGCGAGGGTCGACGCCGTCTGCAGTTGCAGAAGCCCCTGCTCCGCCATGTAGTGGAAGATTCGTTGCACCCGCTGGGTGTCTGCGATGAGGAGGACGCGCGTCATGGGTTCCCTTGTTTTTTGGTGGCTCATTCTAGGTTAGGGAAGAGAAATAATCAATATTATTCAACTCATGTGAGCAAATATAAGATGCTATTCGTTGCGTTGCGGTTTGCAATTATGTTAGATTAGCGGCGGACCGCCATTTGCGGTCATACCTAGAAGGAGCAGGAATGCAAGGCTTGTTGAGAAAATTGTCTTTCGTGGTCATGGCCCTTATTCTCAGCGGTTGCGCGACCACCTATGTCCCCATCAGCTGGGGCAACGGCGACAAGGTCAAGAAACTCTCGCGAGAGGACTTGTTCCTCACAACGCTCTTCAACCGATTCGACCCCGACCGGAGCACCGTGCGCGTTTCCGGGACCTCCTTCGACGAGGTCATGATGCCGGACGAGGTGAAGTTCCACCTCGGTGCCTACCGCCCCGACACCAAGCTCATCTATCGCAACCTGTTTCAGGACTACAGCGACAGTCAGCTCCGCTCGGTTATGCTGCACGAACTGGCGCACCACGTCTGGTATAACGGCCTGACCTCCCAGCAGCGCGAGGACTGGCGCCTGTACCTGGCCACCCGCCCGACCCCGATGCAGGCGATCGTGCGCAGCACCTACAAGCAAGGGTCCGACTACGACAGCGAGGACTTCGCCTTCACGGTAGAGCACGCCCGGCCGTGCGACCTGGATGAGTTGGCACTGCTCAAGATCATCACTCCCGAAGAACGCGACAAGATCATGAAGGAGAAGTTCCCGAAGAACCCGGAATCTCCCACGGGTGCGCCACTGGTCCAGACCGCGGCCGCTCCCCATCCCGCCGACGACGACGCCGCCCCCGACGAGGATGCCGCCGAGGCTGCCCTGGCGAAAGCCGCCAAAGACAAGAAGAACCGGACCCAGCAGCATGAAATTTATTGACCGCCTGGATAGAAAGATTGGCCGCTACGCGATCCCGAACCTGACGCTCTACCTGATCGCGGGGCAGTCGTTCTTCTACCTCATGTACATGACCGGGAAGCTGGACCGGATGGCGACCTACTTCTCCGCGCAGCTGTTCCTGTCCGGGGAGTGGTGGCGTGTCTTTACCATCCCGTTCGATCCTCCCCAGTCCAGCATCATCTTCACCCTGATCGCCTGGTACTTCTTCTACATGCTCGGCTCGACCCTCGAGGAGCACTGGGGGGCCTTCCGCTACAACGCCTACCTGGTGCTCGGCGGCCTGATCACCTTCGCGGCGTCCTTCCTGGTCCCGGCGTACCCGGTCAGCAACGCGTTCCTCGCCGGCTCGGTCTTCCTCGCCTTCGCCACGCTGTTCCCGGAATTCCAGATCCTGCTCTTTTTCGTGATCCCGGTGCGCATCAAGTGGCTTGCCCTTTTGACCTGGCTCGGCTACGCCTACCAGATCATCGTCGGCGGCTGGCCCTCCCGGGTCATGGTCCTGGCCGCGATCACCAACTACCTGATCTTCTTCGCCAACGACATCTACCTCAACCTGCGCCACGGCAAGAGGCAGCTCACCAAGAAGGTGGGTGGACTGCAGTTCCGGGAGAAGGAACTGGTGCACAAGTGCACCACCTGCGGCATCACGGAAAAGACCCACCCCGACATGGACTTCCGCTACTGCCCGAAATGCAACGGCCAGTACGGCTACTGCAGGGACCACATCTTCAGCCACGACCACAAGAAATGATCACGCCGCACGCGGGGCGCGCGCCCCGCTGCGTTACAGGAGAAGCAGATGCTGAACAAGCTGGCGGGCATACAGGGGAAGTTGAACAACATCGGCGACGAGGTCTACCAGACCTGGAGCTACGAGCAGCGCCACGAGGAGATCGCCAAGCTGGTGCAGGGCTTCAGAAACGGCCTGCCGGTCCAGATTCTCTGCCAGCTCTCCGCCTCCATAGCGGGGGGAACCGCGGAGGCCGCCGAGCACCTTGCCATCCTGATCTCCCGCCGGGAAAGAAAGACCATCGTGAACCGGGAATCCGGCTCGGACAAGTACCTGCGCGACCTGCTGGAGGCGACCCTGCTCCCCGCCAGGAATTAAGGTACCCTACTCCTGGTTCAAAACCGGCGCCGAGTCGTCGATGACCCGCCCCGGCGCCGCAGCGGCCGATTCGAGCACGAAGTCTATCCCTGAAACCATGTCCCCGCCGGGGGGCATGGTAACCAAGCGCGGCGCCGAGACGGCCGCTTTCAACCTCTTTTCCTCGTCCCGGGAGATCCGCACCAGATACCTCCCCGGCTTCACCGTCTTGAAAAGGTAATAACCGCTTTCCTGGGATAGCGCCGTCTCCAGCGCCTGGTCGCCCCCCCCTTCCCGCAGCAACTCCACCCGCACCCCCTTGATGGGAACTTCGTTCCCCCGCCCCAGACGCACCAGCACGGTGCCGTCGATTTCACCGCCACTGGTCATGGTGAAGTCGCACCTGGCCACCACCCCCGCTCTGGGCACGACCCGGCACCCCTCCTCGAGAACGACCATGAAGGGATCCTCCACCGAAGTCATGTCGACCGTCACGTCGACCGGCACGTCCGGCTGCAGGAATCCAATCACCTGGGTGCCCGCCCCCCCGACGATCCCCTTGGCCCGGCTGCCGTTCAACAGGATCGCCACGCCGGGGAGCGGGCTCTTCACGCCGTCGCCCGCCGCCAGCGTCGTGGAGACCGCGATCATGCCGTAGGGAGCCAGCGGCTCCGCGGATGCCAGCACCTGCCCCTCGGGACCGGGGGCGAGCGAAGTGCGCACCCCGACATCGAAGCCGTAGGCGCCATCGGTGCTGCCACGCGCCGCCAGGGTGTAGCCAACCCGCCCCAGACGCTTCGACACCCCGGCGCGCAGCCCCGTAATCCGCTCCACCGGATCATGGAACAGCGCCGCATTCAATTGCATGCCTCGGTTGAGCTCCACATCGGCGCTGACATTGATGCTCCCGAGCCTCGACGTCGGCGCGAAGGCGTACCCCGCCTCCCCCCTGACGCTGACCTCGCTGAGCCGGGTGCTGACCTGCAGCTGTCCGGCGGCGTACGTGGTCCCCTTCAGGCGGGACAGGTCACCCTGCAGCGTGCCGCTCCAGCCGTTCCAGCCACCGGAGATCCGCCCTTGCGAGGTGATCTCGGACTCTCCCGACTTCCTGGTGCCGAAGCCCAGTTCCACCGAGTAGGGGACACGTATCTGATCGATGATGGTGAAGGACGAGTTGCCCCTGGCGCTGGTCAGGGTGCGCAACGGGTCGCTCTGATGGTAGAACTGGGGCGATTGGTAATCGTGAAAAAAACGCTGCACCAGCTCGAGGTTCAGCCCGAAGAGGCTGCGGCTGCTGGATTTGAAACTGAGCAACTGTCCGTTCATCCCTCCCTCACCCACTGCCTGGATCACCTCCAACGAGAGCAGGGTGAAGGCGACGGCCGTCCTGACCCCAACCCCGAAATACTCCCTCCCGCCGGTCGGGTGCTCGGTATCTCTCACCACCAGGAGCGATCCGGTCAGGCTGCGGGTCATACCGAAATCCGAGGTGAAGGTGAGGTTGGAGTCGGCACGGCCCCATTCCGTCTCGTCATACCGCCCGAGGCCGCTGCGCCATCCGGCCGAGAGGGAGTAGAGCACCTCGCCGCTGGGAGTGGTGGCGTCCGAAACAAAGACCTCCTCCGATTCCTTGCGCTCTCCGAAGGGGCCATGCAGGACCACCTTGAAACTGTTGACGCCGTAAAAGACGCGCAGGTTGACGAAATGGTACATCCCTTCGGCGGTTGGGGGCTGGTAGCGGATCTGGGTGCCGTTGTGGAAGAGTTCCGCATCCCAGCCGGGGGGAAGTCGGCCGTGAATGTCGTGGGTGAGGAAATGGCCGCCACCCAGCAGGGGGCGGTTCGAGAGGTAGAGCCCGTACATCGGTTTGATCGATGCTCCCACCCCGTCCACGTAGGGGGCTTGGTTCGAGCCGAGCGCCACTTGGTTGAACCACAACGGCCCGGCGCGGTAGCCCGACGCGCTGCGGCGCGAAAGGGTGAAGTCCAGCCGTCTCAGATCCTCACCGTCGGCGAGGATATGGGCCTCGCCGGTCATGTGGAGCAGGTCGCCGTAGAGGTCCAGCGAGTTCAGCATCCTGCCGCGATCGCCCTTGTTGCCGTCCGACGACATGCTCAATTGCGTAGCCAGGTCCAGCGCGGGGACGGCTATGCCGCGCCTGGGCGCGGTGAGGTCCGGGTACCGCCTGACCTCCTCACTAGCCTTGGGTCGGAGGAAACCGCGCCGTTTCCTGGCAGCCTGCAGTGGTAGCGGTTCCCGTGCCCTGAGTTCCAGCGTCAAGGTCTCGCGACGCAGGTTGAAATCCACCGGCAACCACCTCGACAGGGCGCCGGAATTCACCAGGATCTCCCCCTTCTGAACGAAAGCCTCGCCGTTGATGGAGAACGATTCCCTGCCGTGGACGGTGTACCCCTCGTCCAGGTCGATGACGAATGGGCGCTCTTGGCTCAGCACGAAGCCGAAAGCCCGGTCCTTGTCACAGCTGACGGCCAGGGACAGGGCCTGGACCAGGGAACAGACCGGGATGAAGATCTGGCCGTTTCTCTCGGTGAGCAGAAAGCTGTCAGTCAATGTTTCCTTGTCCAGTTCCAGCGCGACTACCAGTTCCTGGTCGGGGGTGGCCGGACGCTCCGCCTCGGCGGCGGCAAGACACGGGGCAGGCCTCATGAGGAGGTGGGCAAGGAGGAGGAGCAGCGCCAGCCAGGCGGAAACCCGCGAGGTATGAGCGCCCGCGTGGGGAAGCATCTGCTAGGGAATGACGACGGCTGTCTCGGTGAGGGGCTTTTTTTCGTCACGCTCGGTGAAGACCAGGCGTACGGTGTCGCCGCTTCTGAGACGCGAGTTTTCCGGCACGACTATGGCCACCTTGCGCACCGTATTGGGGGTATAGATTGCGAATCCCTTACCTTCGGCAACCTTCTCCTCCCCGCGGTAGGCGGCGACGTCGCCGTAAACCGACCTGGTGCCGGACCGGAGCATGGTGAACGAGAGCAGCTGCTGCTTCTCCCCGCCAGGCTTCAGCGTGACCGACTTGGTATCGATGGCGACGCGGGCTTGCAGATCGCCGTGCCGGGCTATGACCGGAATGGAGATGCCGACGTTGGCCACGATGTTCATCTTAATGACGCCGGGCTCCTCTTGCTCGTTCTCCGGGAGCGCGGTGATGGCGGGGGCGGCCTTGGTGAACTGCAGGTGTGACCGGTATTCGCCAGGATCGAGGTCGGGCGGGACCTTGAACATGATGCGGATGGTCTGTCCGCCGCCTGGCAGCAGGGTCACCTGGCGTGGGGAATACTTCACCACCTCGTCCGCGAACTTCTCCTCTTTTTCTGGCGTGACGACTTCCGTAAAATCACCTGTTTCCGTCATCCGCTTCCTCACCATGGTGATCTTGTAGGTGGCCTGCGAGGCCCCGGCGTTGATTATGTCAACCTGGCTGGTACGCTGCCTGTCGGTCATGACCACCCGCGTCGGATACACCATCAGGTCCGCTGCGACCACCGTCACGGTAGGCGTCATCACGATGACATTCGAAGCGGTGAACAGAAAGATCAATGATTTGGCTAACAGCAACTTCACCTATACCTCCTATTTAACTGAGACTGTCAGGTTACCGCTGTACAGGGTGTTTCTCTGCACACTATTCACGTTCAAGGTGCCCCCCACCGCGAAGGACAGCACCCCAGCTGCCGGAATGACGCCAGCCAGCGGCACCGAGGCGGTCAGGGAGGTGATGGTCATCTGGTCCGGGCCGGCGTTAATGGTGACGCTGGCTGGCAGGGTTATGGTGTAGTTCTTCCCAGCGGTCCCGGCAATGGTGTAGCTTGCCGCTGAGAACGCCGTCCCCAAAGGCATGACGCTGCCGGTATAGATTCTCCCCCCGTACGGGCTGATGGTTACCGTTCCCGAGCGCCCCGCCCCCCCCACCACCTTGCCGAAGTTGATGTCCTGGTTTTTGGTCACCGACGTCGGCGCAGCGAATGCCGGTTCCGCTGCGGCAAGCCACAGCATCAGGAAGATGGCCCCGAACTTTGCCGGAAGCCCCATCGAGCGTATCACCGTCTCCCTCCGCCCCGTCACGTGTCGCGCAAAAGGCAAGGGGAGCGTGATTCCCGCCCCCCTTGCCGTGAGTGGCACCTACGACTAGTTGTAATCCACCACCAGGTTAAACGTACCGCTGTACAAGCCAGCTCCCTGGGAGGCGCCCACCGTCAGCGTGGCGCCGATCTTGAGAACATCTGCCGCAACTCCAAAGGTGCCCGAACTGGCCGCAGCCCCGTTGATCGTGGTAACGAGCGTGTCCATGGTCATGTTCGGTCCACCGCCCCCGGACAGGGTGACGGTGGACGGCACCGTGACGCTGTATGAGCTGCCGTTTTCACCTGATATGTTGAAATTGCCGGCGGTGGCGGTGGTAGCCATGGTGGCGGTGGAGGTGACGCCGCCGGTTACCGATTGCGCCCCGGTGGTGCTGACCACAACGGTCCCGCCGGTGCCACCGGATACGAACTTGCCGAAGTTCAAGTCCGTCACTGTACCGATGGTGATCGGCACCACGACCGTCGCACTTGCCGAGGTCGGCGCCGTCGCGGCGTTACCCACGCCGGCTCCGGCAGCCCACGCGACTGCAGCACAACCTGCCACGACTGCGATCTTCGCTATTGGTCTCATAGGTTTCTCCTTTTCTGTCTTCACGGTAGCGGATGGGGCGTGATTGCAAGGGGTGAGCATCCTTCCCCGGGTGGTGGCCTTCCCCTGCCATGGTGGATGCCAGCTCCACCCCGACAAGCGTTTTCTGTCCCGACACTTCCATCCTTACGGTCCCATGGGTGCCAGTCCATCTGGTCCTCCGAATGGGCTGGCCGGCATTTCTATACCGGAAGCCATTCGTGAAACAAAGTGCCGTTCTGGCAGGTTCAGGGGCATGTTCCAGGGCGTTGGGCCTGACGCGGATGCGGCGCACGCCGGCAGGATTTTCACGACGATTAAATATATCTAACCTAAAAAACTTTTCTACAAATTTAATGGTGTCATGTTCCACGACGCGCCCTAACTGGTAAGATGTTGTAGTCGCATTGGAGACGGGTACCGCGAAAGGAAACAAAATGAACAGGTTGACGCTGATAGGGATGCCCGGGTCGGGCAAGAGCGCCATCGGAAGGGTCATCGCCACCCGCCTGGGGTGGCGCTTTATCGACACTGATCACTGCATCGAGAGGCGCTTCGGCAAGAAGCTCCAGGCGGTGGTGGACCAGGTCGGGAGCGAAGAATTCGCCCGCATCGAGGAGGAGACCGTGCTGGCGCTGCCCAGCGAGGGCCCCATCATCATCTCCACTGGCGGCAGCGTGGTCTACTCCGACGCCGCCATGCGTCACCTGGCAGCCATATCCACCGTGGTTTTTCTCGACGTCCCGATACAGCACCTGCACGTCCGCATCGCGAGGGCGGCACCGCGCGGCATCGTCGGCATGGGGGAGGGAGGACTGGAGGAGCTCTACCAGAAACGCTTCGAGCTGTATCACAAGTACGCGCACAGCATCGTGCTGCTCCACGGCGAGAACCTGCAGGAGGCGGCCACGCGTGTCATATCTCAATGCGGCGTGTCTTGATGAAGCGGCGCCAACCGCGTTGACTTTGTCGGCTCAGTCCCCTAATATCTACCTCATGCCTGAAACCATCGAGACAAAAAAGTCTTCGAGGGTAAGCCTGTCGGGGCTCTCCCTGATACAGAAGATCAGTGCTGGTTATGCCGCCATGGCACTGTTCACGGCGGCCGCGCTCGTCTTCTCCTCCTATAATATCTACCGCAGCACCAACATCACCCGTCGCATCGCCAACAACGAGCTCCCGGTCATCAGCGCCCTGATCGAGCTGCGCACCTCGCTTTTAAGCCAGGAGAGTTTCGCCGGCAAGTACGCCATCCTCAAGGATCCCGCCTTCATCGACCTGTTCCACCAGCGCCAGGCGGAGGCGTTGGCGAGCCTCGACGTGTTGGGCAAAGGAAAACCGACGGGCGATCTGAAACAGTTGAACGGGCTGTACCACGCCTACCAGAACGCGGCCGAGGAGCTCTTCGCCGGTCATACCAGCAACACCGGACCGATGCGGTCGTCGGCGCTCAAGCTGCTCAACGCCGTGGACGCCTCCTACCTCAAACGCAAGGACATGCTGAAGCTGGTGCTCTCCCGCGCGGACGAGCAGCAAAAACAAACCATCTGGTGGACCGTCGCCATCTCCTGCACCGGTTTCCTGCTCGCCATCGGCGTGGCCCCCTTCGTCACCTACCGCACCTTCGGCGCCATCCGCGAGTTGCAGAGCGCGACGCACCGCATCGCGGCGGGGGACTTCGACTACAACCCCAAGGTCCCCTCCGGCGACGAGATCAGCGAGCTGGCCCGGGACTTCACCAGCATGGCGGCCCGCCTCAAGGTCCTCGAGCAGATGAGCCTGGACGCCAGCCCACTCACCCGCCTTCCCGGCAACTTCGTCATCGAGCGGGTACTGGAGGAGCGCCTGCATGACGGCTCCCCCTTCGCCTTCTGCTACGCCGACCTGGATAACTTCAAGCCTTACGGCGACCATTACGGCTATGCCAAGGGGAGCGAATTACTCCGCCTCACCGGCGACCTGATTCAGGCGGCCGTGAAGCAGCACGGCGGCAGCGACGGTTTCGTCGGGCACGTCGGGGGGGACGATTTCGTGATGGTGGTCCCCGTGGACCGGGTCGCGCCGCTGTGCGAAGCGGTGATCAGCGATTTCAACGCGGAGGTGCTGAAACACTACTCTCCGGAGGACCTGAGGCAGGGAGGGATAGAGGGGTGCGATCGCTACGGCGTGCAGCGTTTCTTCCCGGTGATGACCATCTCCATCGCGGTGATCATCTGCGGCAGGGACCAGTACTCCTCGGCGGTCGACATCGCCAGGGCCGCCGCCAAGGTCAAGGACCGCGCCAAGGAAAAGCCGGGCAGCAAGTACCTGATCGAAAGCCCCGGGAAGGTGACGGCATGAGAAACGTCGCCCGCTTCATCTGCCTCGCCGCGCTCCTTTGCGCCGGGTGCGCCACCACGGGTCCGAGGGAGGGAGGCTTCCTCGATCGTTACCATGGATCAAGGCAGCTGGCGCAGGCCGACACCATGCTCAGGGAGGGGGACAGCCACGGCGCCGCCCACGTGCTGGACGGCATCTGCAGCGGCCCCGCCGTCGCCGGGGTGACCGACGAGGCACTCTTTCGCCTGGCGCTCCTCACCCTTAGGTCGAAACCGGGGTCGGCGCAGGCGCAGCAGCTGCTGAAACGGCTGAAAAAGGAGTACCCGGCCAGCCCGTGGACCGCGCTGGCGGCCCCGGTCAGCGAACTGGCCAACCTGCTTGAAGAGCAGCGGCGCCAGAACAAGGCGCTCAAGGGAACCAACCAGGCTTTGAGCCGGGAGATCGGCGAGCTGAACCAGCGCATCGAGCAGTTGAAGACCCTCGACCAGGAGTTGGAGAAGAAAGCGCGCTAGCAAACGCTATGACACCGCATCGATCATGAAAAGAGGCGGCCGGGATTCCCGGCCGCCTCTTCTTCGTTTCGCGTTTGCCCCGTGCTAGGGGAGTTGCAGCGGCGGCTCTTCGAGCGCCGCGAGCTGTTCGCGCAACTGCAGGATGTGCTCTCCCCAGTAGCGCACCGTGTTGAACCAGGGAAAGGCGGTGGGGAAAGCGGGGTCGTCCCACCGGCGCGCCAGCCAGGCGCTGTAGTGCAGCATGCGCAGGGAACGCAGCGCCTCGACCAGGCGCAGCTCGGCCGGGTTGAAGTCGCAGAACTCCTCGTACCCCTTGATCAACTGGGCGAGTTGGGCCAGCTGGCGCGGCCGGTCGCCGGAGAGCATCATCCAGAGGTCCTGCACCGCCGGGGCCATGCGCGCGTCGTCGAAATCGACGAAATGGGGGGCGTCGTCGCGCCAGAGGATGTTGCCGGCATGGCAGTCCCCGTGGGCGCGGATGTAGCGCACCTGCGGCACCGAGGCGAAGGCCTCGTCCACCACCTGCAACAGCTGACTGGTGACCGCCTGGTAGCTCTCCCGGTACTCCTGCGGGATGAAGCGCTCCTGGATCAGGGCCACGCTGTCGTGGCCGAAGTCGCGGCTGTCCAGGGAGGGGCGGTGCGAAAACGGGCGTACCGCCCCGATACTGTGGATGCGCCCCAGCATGCGCCCCAGGATGAGCAAGTTCCCGTCGTTGTCGAATTCGGGGGCGTGCCCCCCCTGGCGCGGGTAGAGCGCGAAACGGAACCCCTTATAGTGGAAGAGGGTTTCACCGGACGGGTTGGCCAGGGGAGGCACCACGGAAAGCTCGTGCTCGGCCAGCTCCAGGCAGAAGCGGTGCTCCTCGACGATCTGCTCGTCGCTCCAGCGTCCGGGACGGTAGAACTTGGCGATGAGCGGCTTGTCTTCCTCGATCCCCACCTGGTAGACGCGGTTCTCGTAGCTGTTCAGGGCCGAGGTGCGGCAGTCACAGCGGTATCCCTGGCTCTCCACGGCGTCCATGATGAAGTTGGGGGTCAGGGTATGGAACGGGTGCTGGGCATCGTGCATAAGGTCCTCTCCGGCGTTTTGTTGGCTCAGGCACAATAGCACCAATCGCCCTGGGAACCAAGGGGTGTGACGCGCCGGCGGCCCCTTTCCGCTTGCCGACAAAAAAGGCCTGCCGCGCAACCGCGCAGCAGGCCAGGGGAACGGCCCCGTCCCATGAACTAGAAAAGAGCCTTGGTGAATATGTCCGCCGGCGCCTGGAACGGCCCCAGCGGGTTGACCTGGTCGGTCATCTGGTCGTTCTTGGGCTCGCCGCTGGAAAGCTTGTAGGCGACGTGGTGGTTCACGAAAACCACCAGGGCCTTGAAGCGCCACCCGGTCTCGTGGGTTTTGCGCTTGAAGTTGAAGATGTCGAGCCAGAAGTTACCGACCCGTTTGCTGTAGCTCCTCTTGGGCTCGAAGACGTAGGCGCGGCAGTCGGACCGCGCCCGCAGGCAGGCCTGCAGCCCCGGGTCGAGATCCTTGGAGGGCATCCCCTGCAGCATGGCCGCGATGTCGAGGTAGTTGAGGATCTTGATGTTGGGGGAGGCCTTGATGTCGAAGCCGAGCTTCTGCAGATCCTCCACCGTGGTCTTCCCTACGATGATGTTGTCGTAGGAGGCCTTGGCAGCTTCGTACTCCTCCCAGGGGGACTCGGTGATCGCCTTGCTGCGCGGCAGCAGGTTGGCGCAGCCGACTTGCGTCGCCAGGAGCAGGAACAGGATCGTTTTCTTTACTGAATTCGAGCACATGGGGCAATCCTTTTTGATACGTCCCCGAACCGCAACGAGCAGATTATAACGCAGTTCCGCGCCAAGTCCCGCCCGTCAATCCTTCTTTTTCTGCGCCTTCAATCCGCAGTACGGACAGCGCTTCTCCGGGACCGGGCGCTGGCAGGACTGGCACCAGTAGGGAAAGACTTCCTCGCGGCGGCAGGCCGCACACCCCTTGCCCCCGTTGTCGTCGTGACCGCAGTTTTCTTTGCCCGCCATGACCCGACCTCCCCTTCTCTACGGCAGCATCTTGCTCAGGTACTGCCCCGTGTAGGAGCGCTCCACCCGTGCCACTTGCTCCGGCGTCCCCACGGCGATGATCTCCCCGCCGCGGTCGCCCCCCTCCGGCCCGAGATCGATGATCCAGTCCGAGGTCTTGATGACGTCGAGGTTGTGCTCGATGACCACGATGGTGTTCCCCGCATCCACCAGCTTGTGCAGCACCTCCAAAAGCTTGGCGATGTCGGCGAAATGCAGGCCCGTGGTCGGCTCGTCCAGGATGTAGATGGTACGCCCGGTGGCGCGCTTGGAAAGTTCCTTGGCGAGCTTCACGCGCTGCGCCTCGCCGCCGGAGAGCGTGGTGGCGGACTGCCCGAGCTTGATGTAGCCAAGCCCCACCTCCTCCAGGGTCTGCAGCTTCGCCCGGGTGCGCGGGATGTGCTCCAGAAAGACCAGGGCTTGGGACACGGTCATGTCCAGCACCTCGGCGATGGAGCGCCCCTTGAACTTCACCTCAAGCGTTTCGCGGTTGTAGCGCGCCCCCTTGCAGACCTCGCACTGCACGTAGACGTCGGGGAGAAAGTGCATCTCGATCTTGATGATGCCGTCCCCGGAGCACGCCTCGCAGCGCCCCCCCTTGACGTTGAAGGAGTAGCGCCCCGGCTTGTAGCCGCGCATCTTGGACTCGGGCAGCTGCGCGAAGATCTCGCGGATCTCGGTAAAGAGGCCGGTGTAGGTGGCAGGGTTGGAGCGCGGCGTGCGCCCGATGGGGGACTGGTCGATGTTGATCACCTTGTCCAGCACCTCGATGCCGTGGATGCCCCGCACCGCACCCGCCTTGTCCCGGCTCTTGTAGAGGCGCTGGTTCAGCGTCTTGTAGAGCGTGTCGATGATGAGCGTGGACTTCCCCGAGCCGGACACGCCGGTGATGCAGGTCATCACCCCCAGCGGGACGTCGACGCTCACGTTCTTCAGGTTGTTCTCGCTGGCCCCCTCGATGTTGAGGAAGCGGTGCCCCTTTCTGCGCTTTTTGGGCACCGGAATGGTGAGCGCGCCGGAAAGGTAGCGCCCGGTCAGCGAGTGCGGGTTGGCCATGATCTCGGCCGGGGTTCCCTCGGCCACCACCTCGCCCCCGTGCACGCCCGCGCCCGGTCCCATGTCGATGACCCAGTCCGCCTCGGTGATGGTCTCCTCGTCGTGCTCGACCACCAGCACGGTGTTGCCGATGTCGCGCAGGTGCCGCAGCGTCGACAAGAGCCGCCCGTTGTCGCGCTGGTGCAGGCCGATGGAGGGCTCGTCCAGGATGTAGAGGACCCCCACCAGCGAGGAGCCGATCTGGGTCGCCAGCCTGATGCGCTGCCCCTCGCCGCCGGACAGGGTGCCGGAGGAGCGGTCCAGCGAGAGGTAGTCGAGCCCCACGTTGACCAGGAAGTTGAGGCGCTCCCGGATCTCCTTCAGGATCCTGCGCGCGATGTCCTCCTCCTTCTCGGTGAGGGCGAGCGCCTCGAAGAAGGCGAGGCTGTCCTTGATGGAAAGGGCCGTCACCTGCTGGATGTTCTGGTTCCCCACCAGGACGTAGAGCGCCTCCTTCTTGAGGCGCGCCCCGTTGCAGGAAGGGCAGGGCATGACGTCCATGTACTTTTCCAGCTCCTCGCGCACCGTCTCCGACTCGCTCTCCCGGTGGCGCCGCTCCAGGTTGTTGAGCACCCCCTCGAACGGTTTGCGGTACGTGTGCCGCTTGCCGGCGTCGTCGACCCACCAGAAATCAACCGCATCGCCGCCGGAGCCCTGCAGGATGACCTCCTTCGCCTTCTTGGAGAGGCTCTTGAAGGGGACGTTCATGCTGAAGCCGTAGGCCTTGGCGAGCGCCTCCAGGGTCAGCTGGTACCAGCCCGAGAAGCGGGTCTGCCACGGCGCAATGGCTCCGTCGGCCAGGGAGAGCTCGGGGTCGGGCACCACCAGTTCCGGGTCGAGGTACATCCTGGTGCCCAGGCCGGTGCAGTCCGGGCAGGCGCCGTAGGGGTTGTTGAAGGAGAACATGCGCGGCGTCATCTCGGGGTAGGAGATGCCGCAGTCGATGCAGGCGGCGGATTCCGAGAAGAGCAGCGTCTCGGCCTTGACCTCCCGGGTCTCGTCCTCGGAGAGCGCCACCTTGACGATACCCTCGGCGTGGGAGAGCGCCGTTTCCAGCGAGTCGGCGAGCCGCTTCTCGAAGCCGGGCTTCACCACCAGGCGGTCCACCACGATGTCGATGTCGTGCTTTTTCTTCTTGTCGAGGGTGATCTCGTCGCCGAGATCGTGGGTCTCGCCGTCGATCACCACGCGGACGAAGCCGTCCTTTCTCAACTGGGCCAGCTCCTTTTTGTACTCCCCCTTGCGGCCGCGCACGATGGGGGAGAGGAGGGTGAGCTTGGCCCCCTGGGGGAGCGCGGCGATCTGGTCCACCATCTGGGACACAGTCTGCGAGGTGATCAGGCGGCCGCAGTTGTAACAGTGCGGCTTCCCGACACGGGCGAAGAGCAGGCGCAGGTAATCGTAGATTTCGGTGACGGTCCCCACCGTGGAGCGGGGGTTCTTGCTGGTAGTCTTCTGTTCGATGGAGATGGCGGGGGAAAGCCCCTCGATCGACTCCACGTCGGGCTTTTCCATCTGCTCCAGGAACTGGCGCGCGTAGGCGGAGAGCGACTCGACGTAGCGCCTTTGCCCCTCGGCGTAGATGGTGTCGAAGGCGAGGGTCGATTTCCCCGACCCGGAGATGCCGGTGATAACGACCAGCTTGTCCCTCGGGATCTCGACGTCGATGCATTTCAGGTTGTGCTCGCAGGCACCTTTAACGATGATCTTGTCCGTTGCCATGATGCTCCCGTTTCCATGTCGCTCAAGCGCCGGTCAGGCGCGCAGCAGTAAAATATAGCACATACGCCCTTCATTTTGCAGCCGCCTGCTTCATTATAATGAGAAGGCCGCCGCTACCGCAAGACAGAGACCTTCAGCTTTTGCGAAAGCCGCCGATAAGGGAATGAGCAACGCTCCGGCCCGGCCGGAAAGCCAAAGAACACGGAGGCGCCCATGAACCGCCATCTTGCAGCGCATATCGCACCCTTCACCCTGGCAGCCTGGCTTTGTGCCGCAGTCCCCTCCCTGCACGCCCAGGCCGCCGCACCCGCGCCGGCACCGGCAACCAAGGAGGACGCGGCCGAGGCGCAGACCCTCAAGGCCGCGGAGGCGAAACTCGCCGCACTCGCCAGGGAGGTGGAGTCGGGCAAGCCGGCGGCACAGGTGTCCAAGAAAACGACGGGGATGAAGAGCGCGGCGGGGAAACTCAAGAAGCATGATAAAAGGGGAAAGGTGGCCCGGAAGAGTAACGGGAAGGGTAACGGGAAGGGGGCCGTGGCCGTCAAGGCCAAGGTGCTGGAGCGCCGCATGACGCAGGCCGAGGTCCAGGGGGTGCTGGCCGGCAGCCGCGACTTTGCCGGCGCCGACTTAAGCGGCCTCAACCTGACCGGCTACGATCTGACCGGCGCCAAGTTCAACCGCGCCAACCTGCAGTCGGTCAACCTGGAGCGCGCCGACCTCTCCGAGACCGACCTGGAGCTGGCCGACCTGACCGGCGCCAACCTGCGCGGCGCGTCGCTGAACCAGGCGCGCATCAGGGGCACCAGGCTCGCCGGCGCCAAGCTCGACGGCGCCATGTGGACCGACAAGACCATCTGCCGGGCTGGGTCGGTGGGGAACTGCATCGAGTAAAAAGAGCCGAGTGTCTAAACCTGTTCATGTCGTCCGCGCTGACCGGTCCTCCCCCCTTGCGGGAGGGGGAAGTACCTCACCTGCAGCAGTAAATAAAAAAAAGCCCCCGGGGTATCCCCCGGGGGCTTTTCGTCGTTTAAAGGATGACTTTAAACCCTGACTACGTTGGCTGCCTGGAGACCTTTCGGCCCCTGCTGCACGTCGAAAGTTACGGAATCGCCCTCTGCCAGGGACTTGAACCCATCAGACTGGATGGCGGAGAAGTGTACGAACACATCCTCGCCGTTCTCCTGCTCGATGAAACCAAAACCCTTGCTGTCATTGAACCACTTCACTACACCTTTTGCCATTACGACTTCTCCTGTTACTACTCTTTTACGTGATTGCGGGACCATCCCCGACACAGGTAAAGATTTTATGCACGGGTCTGGTCCCTGTCAAGCGCTTTTGTTAGATTTTTTTATTTGCCGAAGTCCATCTCCGCCATCCGCTTGTACAGATCGAAGCGGCGGGCAGTGAGCTCGGAGGAGCGGGCCATGAGAGTCGCGGCCGCCTCCGGGTTGTTCTTCTTCAGTACGCGGTAGCGGTTCTCGCCGTAGGCGTACTCCTCGAGAGAGATGCTCGGTTCCTTGCTGTCCAGGATGAGCGGGTTCTTGCCCTGCTCGGCCAGCTCCGGGTTGTAGCGGACCAGCGGCCAGTGGCCGGAGGCGACGGCGCGCTTCTGGGTGTCGACGGCGGTGGCCATGTCGATGCCGTGGGCGATGCAGTGGCTGTAGGCGAGGATCAGGGACGGGCCGTCATACGCCTCGGCTTCCATGAACGCCTTGACCACCTGGGCCGGGTTGGAGAGGGACACCTTGGCGACGTAGACGTTGCCGTAGGCCATGGCGATCATGGCCAGGTCCTTCTTGGCCTGCGGCTTGCCGCCCGCGGCGAACTGGGCTACCGCACCCATCGGGGTGGACTTGGAGGCCTGGCCGCCGGTGTTGGAGTAGACCTCGGTGTCGAGCACCAGCAGGTTCACGTTCTTGCCGGAGGCGATGACGTGGTCAAGGCCGCCGTAGCCGATGTCATAGGCCCAGCCGTCGCCGCCGACGATCCAGACCGACTTCTTGACCAGGTAATCGGCGATGGAGAGGAGCTTCTTCGCGGCGGCGTCGCCGGAAGCGGCCAGGATTTCCTTCAGCTTGGCCACGCGGGCACGCTGCGCCTCGACGCCCGCCTGGGTCTTCTGGTCGGCGCCCTTGATCTCGGCGACCAGGTCGGCCGGGAGGGAGAGGGTGTCGATCAGTTCCAGCGCCGCCTGGTTGAACTTGTCGACGGCGAGCCTCATGCCGAAGCCGAACTCGGCGTTGTCCTCGAAGAGGGAGTTGGACCAGGCCGGGCCGCGGCCATCGGCGTTTTTCGCCCACGGGGTGGTCGGCAGGTTGCCGCCGTAGATCGAGGTGCAGCCGGTAGCGTTGGCGATCAGCGCCCGGTCGCCGAAGAGCTGGGACATGAGCTTCAGGTACGGGGTCTCGCCGCAGCCGGCGCAGGCGCCGGAGTACTCGAAGAGCGGGCGCACCAGCTGGCTCCCCTTGAGGGTGTCGAGCTTCAGGAGGCTCGGGTCGGTCTCGGGGAGGTTGAGGAAGAATTCGTAGTTGGCGGCCTCGGAGGCCCTGAGCGGCGCCTGGAACTTCATGTTGATCGCCTTGTGCTTCGGGTCGTCCTTGGACTTGGCCGGGCAGTTGGCGACGCAGGCGGCGCAGCCGGTGCAGTCCTCAGGGGCGACCTGGATGGTGCACTTCATCCCCTTGAACTCGTTGCCGCGGGCGTCGGCGGACTTGAAGGTTTCGGGCGCGCCGGCGAGCTTGTCGGCGTCGTACACCTTCATCCTGATGGTGGCGTGCGGACAGACGAAGGAGCAGATGCCGCACTGGATGCAGAGGCCCTCATCCCACACCGGGATGTCGACGGCGATGTTGCGCTTCTCGTACTGCGAGGTCGCGGTCGGGAAGGTGCCGTCGGCCGGGAGCATGGAGACCGGGACGTCGTCGCCGCGGCCGGCGATCAGCTGCGCGGTGACCTCCTGCACGAACTGCGGCGCGTGGGCGCTCACGACGGCCGGCTTCCTGATCTTGCTGGTCGCGGTCGCCGGCACGGTGATCTCGAAGATGTTCTCGAGAGCTGCGTCCACCGCCTTGTTGTTCATCTCGACCACCTTCTCACCGGACTTGCCGTAGGACTTCTTGATGGCGTCCTTGATGGAGGCGATGGCCGCGTCGAGCGGCATGATGTTGGAGATCTTGAAAAAGGCGGTTTGCATGATCACGTTGATCCTGGCGCCCAGGCCGAGCTTCTCGCCGAGAGCGATAGCGTTGATCACGTAGAACTTGAGCTTCTTGTCGATGATCTGCTGCTGCACCTCGACCGGCATCGCGTTCCAGACCGCGTCCTTGTCGTCGGTCAGCGAGCAGAGGAGGAAGGTGCCCCCCACCTTGGCGCGGGAGAGCATGTCGTACTTCTCCAGGAAGGAGAAGTTGTGGCAGGCCACGAAGTCCGCCTGGTCGATCAGGTACGGGGAGCGGATCTCGCCCTTGCCGAAGCGCAGGTGCGAGACGGTCACGGTGCCGGCCTTCTTGGAGTCGTAGACGAAGTAGGCCTGAACGTTGTTGTCGGTGTTCTCGCCGATGATCTTGATGGAGTTCTTGTTGGCGCCGACGGTGCCGTCCGAGCCCAGGCCGAAGAACATGGCGGCGTAGGTTCCGGCGGAGGCGTTCACGAAGGAGGGATCGTAGTCCAGCGAGCAGTTGGTGACGTCTTCCTTGATGCCGACCACGAAGTGGTTCTTCGGCTTGTCGGCTTTCAGGTTGTCGAACACACCCTTGGCCATGCCCGGGGTGAACTCCTTGGAGCCCAGGCCGAAGCGGCCGCCCACGATGATCGGGTAGGACTTGAAATTGGTCTTGCCGTCAGCCATGGCCTCGCCGATGGCGGTCCTGACGTCGAGATAGAGCGGCTCGCCCAGGGAGCCCGGCTCCTTGGTGCGGTCGAGCACCGCGATCTTCTTGACGCTGGCCGGCAGGCAGGCGGCGACGGCGTCGACCGGGAACGGCCTGAACAGGCGCACCTTCACGAGACCCACCTTCTCGCCGGAGGCGTTCAGGGTCTCCAGGGTCTCCTGGACCGTGTCGGCGGCGCTACCCATCACGATGACGACGCGCTCGGCGTCAGGGGCGCCCACGTACTCGGCGACGGAGTACTTGCGGCCGGTGAGGCCGGCGAACTTGTCCATCTCCTCCTGCACGATCTTGAGCGCCTGCGGGTAGTAGGCGTTCACGGTCTCGCGACCCTGGAAGTAGACGTCCGGGTTCTGGGCGGTGCCGCGCAGCACCGGGCGGTCCGGCGTGAGCGCGCGTGACCGGTGCGCCTGCACCAGCTCGTCGCTGATCATGAAGCGCATGTCGTCGAAGGAGAGTTCCTCGACCTTCTGCACCTCGTGCGAGGTCCTGAAGCCGTCGAAGTAGTGCATGAACGGGACGCGCGCCCTGAGGGTGGCGGCCTGGGAGATCAGCGCAAAGTCCATGACCTCCTGCACGTTGTTGGAACAGATCATGCCCCAGCCGGTGGAACGGGCCGACATGACGTCGGAGTGGTCGCCGAAGATGTTCAGTGCCGCCGCCGAGATGGCGCGCGCCGAGATGTGGAACACGGTGGAGGTGAGCTCGCCTGCGATCTTGAACATGTTCGGGATCATGAGCAGGAGACCCTGGCTGGCGGTGAAGGTGGTGGTCAGAGCGCCGGCCTGGAGCGCGCCGTGGACCGCGCCGGAGGCGCCACCTTCGGACTGCAGTTCCGAGACCGAGGGGACGGTACCCCAGATGTTCTTCTCGCCCCGGGCGCTCTTCTCGTCCGAGATCTCCCCCATTACGGAAGAGGGGGTGATCGGGTAGATGGCGATCACCTCGTTGGTGGCGTGCGCCACGTGGGCGGCAGCGGTGTTACCGTCGATTGTTACCATTCTGCGGGACATTGATTTCCTCCTGTGTTTGAAAATCCAATTGGCTTTACGGTAAAAGATCGTTCTAGTTCCAACTCGCGGAAGGACCTCTAAAGCTCCGAACGCCCCTCCACTGCCCGCTGCACGGTCGCCGCGTCCACGTATTCCAGGTCGCTGCCGATGGGGATGCCGTGCGCCAGACGCGTCACCTTGATCCCGAGCGGCTTGATCATCCTGGTCAGGTAGAGTGCCGTTGCCTCCCCTTCCACCGTGAAGTTGGTGGCGATCAGCACCTCGCGCACCTCGCCCCCCTCCAACCGCTGCATCAGTTCGGCGATCCTCAGGTCGCGGGGTGTAACGCCGTTTAACGGTGAAAGCGCCCCCTGCAGCACGTGGTAGCGGCCGCGGAAAGCGCGGCTTCTCTCAAGGGCCAGCAGGTCTTGCGGCTCCTCCACCACGCAGAGCGTGGCGCCGTCGCGCTCCCCCGAGCAGATCCAGCAGGGATCGTCCTCGGTAATGGCAAAGCAGCGGGAGCAAAAACGGACCTTTTCCTTCACCTGCACGAGGCTCTCTGCTAACGCCTCGATATTACCGGGATATTTAAGCAGATGAAAGGCGAGTCGCAAGGCACTTTTTTCACCGACGCCAGGCAGTTTCTTCAGTTCTCCCACCAGCCTGGTCAGCGAGCCCGAAAAATGTAGCATATTCCCACCATGGATAAAACAAGTTTTTACTGGTTATTTTTACCAAAAAAATTTTGATCGCAGAATTGGATAATTAAAGGGTGCACACCAAACGGCATGCACCCTCTCTTTGATCCCTATCCTGCGCTTGGCGGCGTCCCCCTAGAAAAGGCCGGGGATGCTCAGCCCGCCGGTGATCTTGCTCATCTCCTCGCTCATCTCCTGGTGCACCTTCTTGAGGGCCTCGTTGACGGCGGTGAGGACCAGATCCTGCAGCATTTCCACGTCTTCCGGATCGACCGCTTCCTTCTTGATGACCAGCGAGAGCACCTGGTTCTTGCCGTTGACAACCACCGTTACCGCACCGCCGCCGGTGGTCACCTCGGCGGTTCTTTCCGCCGCCTGCTCCTGCAGCTTGCCCATCTTCTGCTGCATCATCTGCGCCTGCTTCATGATCTGCGCCAAACCTTTCGACATCGTATCCTCCAATTTTCCTTTATTGTCGCAGCGTACCGCGGAACATTGTTATGATTTCGCCGCTTCTTTTTGCGGAAGTTCCCGCACCTCGGCGATTTCGCCGTCGAAGAGCTCCACCGCCGCGGCCACCAGCGGGTGCTCCTCAGCCTCGCGCCTCAGGACGGCCTTGCGCTCGGCGTCTTCAAGGCTTTTTTTTTCCGACAGGGTCGGGGCGGCGTCCGTGGGAGGCGCGTTCAGCGCAACCACCTTGACCTGGGTCGGGACGCCGAAGTGCCCCTGGGCGAGGCTCTTGAGTTCGTTGATCTGCTCGGGGTCCTGCAGCCGGGTCAGTTGGAAGGACCCCTGCAGGCAGCCAATCTCCAGGACGCCCTGGGCCACCTTGACCGGGTAGACCTCTTCCAGCGCGCCACCGAGCATCGGCTTCTTCGCCTTGACCGCCTGCACGAAGCCTCCCCAGAGGTCGCCGCCGGAAGCGAAGCCGGACGGTGCAGCCTGGGGTGCAGCGGCGTGGCGCTGCGGAGCGGCCGCGACCGGCGCCGCCGCAACGGGAGCGGCGGCGGGGCGGGACACGCCCTGCTGCTGGGGCGGCGCCTGCTGCGCCGGACGCGGCGCGGGCGCCAACGGGCGCGGGGCCTCGCCGCGCGGCGGCAGCGGTCCCCCCTTTTCCAGGGCGTCGAGACGCGCCAGCAGGTCCTGCACCGGGATGGCCGGAGCGAGGCTCGCCATCTTGATCAGCGCCATCTCCAGGATCAGGCGCGGGAAGCCCGCGTGCGCGATCTCTGCTTCGGCCTTGAGCAGGATGGCCAGGTGGCGCTGCAGGTCCTGGACCGAGGCCTGGGCGCCGAGCGCGGTCAGGTCACCCAGCTCCGCGTCCGAGAGCTCGAGCAGATCCCCCGGCTCCCCCACCGCCTTCAAGATGGCGATGTTGCGGAACTGGTTGATGAGTTCCTGGCAGAACTGGCGCATGCTGTAGCCGAAGGAATCCACCTGGGCCACGATCTCCAGCGCCCCCTTGACGTCGGCCTGCAGCACGGCTTTGCAGCCGTCCATGATCAGGCGCCGGTCCACCACGCCCAAAAGGGCGGCCACGTCCGTGTCGGAGACGCTGTTGCCGCAGAAGGCAAGCACCTGGTCCAGCGTGGAGAGGGAATCGCGCATGCTGCCGTCCCCCTTGCGGGCCACGACCGAGAGCGCCTCGTCGGAGACCTGCACCCCCTCCTGGTCCACGATGAAGCGGAGCCTGGAGACGATGCGCGGCAGCGCGATCCTCTTGAAGTCGAAGCGCTGGCAGCGCGACAGGATGGTGATGGGGACCTTGTGCGGTTCGGTGGTGGCGAAGATGAACTTGACGTGCGGCGGCGGCTCCTCCAGCGTCTTCAACAGCGCGTTGAAGGCGTTGGTGGTCAGCATGTGCACTTCGTCGATGATGAAGATCTTGTAGCGCGAGCGCGAGGGGAGGTACTTGATGTTGTCCCGCAGTTCGCGGATGTCGTCGACGCCGGTATTGGAGGCGCCGTCGATCTCGAAGACGTCGACCGAGTTCCCCTCGGTGATCTCCAGGCAGGTGGAGCAGGTGTTGCACGGCTCGACGGTCAGGCCGCTCTCGCAGTTGAGGGCCTTGGCGAGGATGCGCGCCGAACTGGTCTTGCCCACGCCGCGGGCGCCGGTAAAGAGGAAAGCGTGCGCAACCCTGCCGCCGTCGATGGCGTTTTTGAGGGTCTGGCTGACGTGCTCCTGGCCGACCAGGTCGCTGAAGGTCTGGGGGCGCCATTTTCTAGCAAGAACAAGATAGGACAAGGCGGCGTACCTCTATGGCTTCACGTGGTTCATGGTTCGTGCGGGGCGTGGGGCGGGCGGGGGGTTGCGGAAAGAGCTGATAGCTGGGCTACCCCGCGGCACACGGGGGCGGTTACTGCCGCTGCTTCCTTCCGGACCTGACGGGGTTCATAACCTTCCGTTGCGCGGGACCCAGCTATCAGGTCTATCCGCAAAGGGTAAATATAAGTATGGCGGAGAGAGAGGGATTCGAACCCTCGGTACGCTATTAACGTACACACGCTTTCCAGGCGTGCTCCTTCAACCACTCGGACATCTCTCCACAACAAGGAGGAGATATATAATACACGGCGCATTAATTGTAAAGCGAATTCTTCATGGGGACGTAAAACGCCGGGAGGCCCAGCAGCTGTTGTGGGCCGGACCCGGCACCAGTGCGCTGAGGTCAACCGGCCAGTTCGTCAGGACGGCGCCCCTTCTTGCGGGTGAGGATGGCTTGCAGCAGCGACTGCTTGTCCTTTTGCAGCAGCTGCTTGGCAATGATGGAGCGCACCGAGAGGAGCTCCTTTCTGAGCGCCTCGGCGTTCTTCACCAGGTGCCTGGCCCGGGGATCGCTGCGGACATACGGGGAGAGCAGGTGTACGGCCTCGGATATCTTGCGGCTTACCAGCACGCGTTCACGGTAGTCTTCCAGCCGGCCCGATTTGAGGCGTTCCTCTAGTGCAGCAAACTCCGTGGTGAAGTAATTGATCACGTCGGAGTGGAGGACATCTTCTTGTTTCATAGGCTCACCTTTAATTAAACCACGCACAACTGGGTCTCCTCTGCCTTCAAAAAGCTCTTCGGCGGCTCCCGTTTTTTCTTTACTTTTATTTGGCCGCAGCGGAAAAACTTTGCCGCCTTGCGTCTGGATAATCGGCCCCGTTTTTGCTATGCTCAACCGGTGCTAAAGAGCTCCACCCACCAAAGCGAAAGGCCCCGCCCGATACGATGACCATGCCCGAAGCGCAGTACCTGAAAAAGCTCAACGAGAAACTGACTCCCCCCTCCTGCCACGTGAGCGTGACGGGGCTCGAGGGGGCGGCCCCGGCCTACCTCCTCTCGCGGCTTGCCGACGACGGAGCGCCGCCGCTGGTCGTGCTAACCCCCGACCAGGAGAGCGCCGACGAGATCGCCCGTGAACTGCGCTTCTTCACCGCCCGACCGGATGCCGTGCTCCCCTTCCCCGCCTGGGACGTCACCCCCTTCGAGGCCGCCTCGCCGCACCCCGATCTGGTCGGCGAGCGGCTGAACGCCCTGGTCCGCCTCCTGGACGGCGGCGCGCGGATGCTGGTGCTCCCGGTGGCGAGCGCCCTGCAGCGCGTCATCCCGCGCCTCACCCTGGGCGGGGTCTGCCAGTACCTGGTGGCCGGCGAGGAGCTGGAGCGCGACGGCCTGGTCGAGAAGCTGGTCAAGCTCGGCTACTCCCACGTCCCCCTGGTCGAGGACCGCGGCACCTTCTCGGTACGCGGCGGCATCCTCGACATCTTCCCGCCCGACCGGGAGCAGCCGGTGCGCATCGAGTTCTTCGGGGACACGGTGGAGACCATGCGCCTCTTCGACCCGGTCTCCCAGCGCTCCCTGGAGCCGCTCGAGGAACTGGTGCTGCTCCCCTCGCGCGAGGTGATCCTCTCGGAGCAGGTGGTGAAGGATCTCGCGCCGAGGCTCAAGCGCCGCTGCGACCACCTCGGCATCGGCGCCGACCGGCGCCGCGAGCTCCTGGAGCAGCTGCAGCACGCCATCTACCCGCCGGGGGTCGAGTTCCTGCAGCCCCTGTTCCACCCGCAGCTGGAGACCATCCTCGACTACGTGGGCGAGGGGGCCATACGGGTCCTGGTCGACCCGGACGCCATTGCCGATGCGCTGCAGCGCTTCGGCGACGACCTCGACAGCGCAGCCAAGCGCGCCGAGCTGCGCGACGCCATCGTCTGCGACCCGGCCGAGCTCTACCTCTCGGCGCAGGAGCTGGAGCGCGCCATCGCCGGGGGCCGCCGCCTGGAGTTCCCCCGCCTGGAGATCGAAGGGGAGGGTGGCGAGAAGCTCCGCGTCCCCTGCGCCGGGAACCAGGACCTGAAACTGGACACCAACCAGGAAGGGGAGCGCGTGCTCGCCCCCTTGACCGAGAAGATGGTGACCTGGATCGCGGCGGGAAACCGCGTGCTGATCCCCTGCCACCAGGCCGGGCAGGCCAGAAGGCTCTACGAGCTTCTGTCCCACTACCGCCTTCCCCTGGAGCACTCCCAGGACTCCTTCCGGAGCGCCGCCGCCCGCCCCGCCGGCCGGGTCGAGATCCTGATCGGCGAGATCTCGCGCGGCTTCCGCCTGGAGGAGGAGCGCCTGGTGGTGATTGCCGAGGAGGAGATCTTCGGCAAGAGGGTGAAGCGGCGCGGCCTCTCCGAGGCCAAGAAGAAGCAGCTCCTCACCTCGCTGGCGGAATTGAAGCCGGGCGACCACATGGTGCACATCGACTTCGGCGTCGCCCTCTACCGCGGGCTGCAGCACTTAAGCCTCACCGGCCTGGAGGGGGATTTCCTGCTCCTCGAGTACGCCGGCGGCGACAAGCTCTACCTCCCGGTGGACCGCATCAACCTGGTGCAGCGCTACGTCGGCGCCGAGGGGATCGAACCGAGGCTGGACCGGCTGGGCGGGGCCGGCTGGGAAAAGGCGAAGGCCAAGGCCCGGGCCGAGATCCAGGAGATGGCGGCGGAACTGCTGAAGATCCACGCCGCCCGCGAGATCGAGGAAGGGTACCGCTTCTCGCCGGCCGACGACATGTACCGCGCCTTCGAGGCCTCCTTCGCCTTCGAGGAGACCCCGGACCAGGCGGCCGCCATCGACCAGGTCATCGCCGACATGGAAAGCCCGCGCCCCATGGACCGCCTGGTCTGCGGCGACGTCGGCTACGGCAAGACCGAGGTCGCCATGCGCGCCGCCTTCAAGGCGACCCTGGACGGCAAGCAGGTGGCCATCCTGGTGCCGACCACGGTGCTCGCCCAGCAGCACGCGGAGAGCTTCGCGACGCGGCTCAAGGATTACCCGGTGCGGGTGGAGATGCTGTCGCGCTTTCGCACCCCGCAGCAGCAAAAGCAGATCCTGGAGGGGGTGAAGAAGGGGGAGGTCGACATCGTGATCGGCACTCATCGCCTCTTGCAAAAGGACGTGGTCTTCAAGGACCTGGGGCTTTTGATCGTGGACGAGGAGCAGCGCTTCGGCGTGGCCCACAAGGAGAGGCTCAAGCAGTTCCGGGCCGTCGTGGACATCCTCACCCTGACTGCGACCCCTATCCCGCGCACCCTGTACATGTCGCTCATGGGGATCCGGGACCTCTCCATCATCGACACCCCGCCGGTGGACCGGCTCGCCATCAAGACCTTCGTCTCCCGCTCCTCGGACGAGCTGATCCGCGAGGCGGTACTCAGGGAGCTCAGGCGCGGCGGCCAGGTCTTCTTCGTGCACAACCGGGTGCAGTCGATCGGCGCCATGGCCGAGGAACTGCGGCGCATCGTCCCGGAGGCGAAGATCGCCGTCGGCCACGGCCAGATGGCTGAGAAGGAGCTGGAGCAGGTGATGCTCTCCTTCATGCACGGCGAGGCAAACCTGCTTCTGTGCACCACCATCATCGAGAGCGGCCTGGACATCCCCACCGCCAACACGCTGATCGTGAACCGCGCCGACACCTTCGGTCTCTCGCAGCTCTACCAGCTGCGCGGCAGGGTGGGGCGCTCCAAGACCCGCGCCTATGCCTACCTCCTCATCCCGGGAGAGGGGTCGATATCCTCCGACGCGCGCGAGCGGCTGAAGATCATCCAGGAGCTTACCGAGCTGGGGGCGGGGTTCAGGATCGCCACGCACGACCTGGAGATCCGCGGCGCCGGCGACCTGTTGGGTGCCCGCCAAAGCGGCGACATCGCGGCGGTCGGTTTCGAACTCTACACGGAGCTTTTGGACGAGGCGGTGCGGACCCTCAAGGGGGAGGCGCTCCCGGACCGGGTGGAACCGGAGATCAAGCTCAAGGTGCCGGCCTTCATCCCCGAGGATTACGTGCGGGACCCGAACCAGCGCCTGCTCATCTACAAGAAGCTGACCCAGCCCGCCGACGAGGCCGAGGTCGACGACATCCGCGAGGAGCTCGCCGATCGCTTCGGGCCGCTGCCGGTCGCGGCGCTCTACCTCCTCGAGGTGATGCGCCTGCGCGTCGCCCTGAAACGGCTCCTGGTGAAGGAGATCGAGTACTCGGGCAACGAGCTCTCGCTCGCCTTCCACGAGAGGACGCCGGTGTCACCGGACGCCATCACCGGCCTGTTGCGGAAAGAGAAAGGAAAATACAGGTTTACACCGGACTTCCGGCTTTACGTGCGGGTCGCCGACGGCTCGTTCGACGGGGTGCTGGCGGAAGCCAGAAATGTCTTGAAATGCCTAGTCTGATATGCTAGCGTTCCCCGGATTGGAATAAATTTACGCTAATAACAAAAGGAGCCAATCGTGCACTTCAGCAAAACCGCCGCAATACTTTTCATCGCACTCAGCGTCGCCTTCACCGGCTGCAAAAAGCAGGAGGGGGCCACCGAGGCGAAACAGGAAGGTCCGGGTAAGGGGATCGTCCTCGCCGAGGTGAACGGCGCCAGCATCACCGACAAGGATTTCTACAAGGAGCAGGCCGCCCTTCCCCCCCAGCTCAAGCCGATGACCGAGACCCCGGAAGGGAAGAAGGAGATGGTCGACACCATGGTGGTGCGCGAACTGATCCTGCAGCAGGCCGCCAAGGACGGCATCGACAAGAGTCCGGAAGTTGCCGCCAAGCTCGAGGACCTGAAAAAGCGGGTCATCGTCGAGGCCTTCCTCAAGAAGAAGATCGAGGAGTCCGGCAAGGTGAGCGACGCCGAGATGCAGGACTACTACAACAAGAACAAGGACAAGTTCAAATCCGACGCCCAGATCCGCGCCAGCCACATCCTGGTGAAGTCCGAGGCGCAGGCCAAGGAGATCGAGAAGCAACTCAAGGCAGGCGCGAGCTTCGAGGAACTGGCCAAGAAGAACTCCATCGATGGCGCGGCCCCCAAGGGTGGCGACCTCGGCTGGTTCAGCAAAGGCTCCATGATTCCTGACTTCGAGAAGGTCGCCTTCGGCCTCAAGGACGGCGAGACCTCCGGGATCGTGAAGACCCAGTTCGGCTACCACATCATCAAGAAGACCGGCTCCCGTCCTGCCGGCGCCCGCACCCTGGACGAGGTGAAGGACGAGATCAAGGCGGCCCTGGCACCGGCCAAGCAGCAGGAGACCTTCAAGCAGCTCAAGGAAGACCTGAAGAAGCAGGCCAAGGTTTCCGTGAAGGAAGACGCGCTCAAGGAGCTGGGTGGCGAAGGCGCCAAGGGGGGCGCGGCCCATCCCGGCATGCCCGGCCAGGAAGCACGGCCGGCTCAGCCCGCCAAGGGCAAGTAGGCACGACGGTCAGGCTACAACCGAAGAACCGACGGCCGGGCGCGAGCCCGGCCGTTTTTGCACAGACGCCGCGCCCAGCGGCCACAGAGAGAACCCATGGTTAAGATCATCATCGCCTGTTGCATGCTGTCCCTTTTCGCGGCCGCTCCGACCTTCGCCGCCGCGAAACCGTTGAGCGGCATCGCCGCCATCGTCAACGACGAGGTCATCACCAGCACCGACCTCGACAAGGAATACTCCCAGATGCAGAAGGAAGCCGAAAAGCTTCCCGCCGCCGAGAGGAACGTGCAAAGAAGCGCCGCGCTGAACCGTTTGGTGGACCGCAAGCTGGTCGAGCAGAAGATCCGCGAGCTGGACATCAAGGTAACCGACGAAGACGTGCGCCTGGCCATCGAGGACGTAAAGAAACAGAACAACCTCTCCCAGGAGGCGCTGGAGAAGGCGCTGGCCAGCCAGGGGCTCACCTTCCCGCAGTACAAGGTGCAGCTCAAGGAGCAGCTGGAGCGGATGCGGCTCATGAGCCAGGAGGTCCGCTCCAAGATCCAGGTTGGTGAGCGCGAGATGCGCGAATACTACGAGGCGCACCGGGCCGACTACGGCGGCGGCAGCGAGACCTTCCACGCGCGGCACATCTTCTTCAAGCTCGATTCGAAGGCGAGCGCCGAGGAGGCCGCCAAGACCACGAAGCTCGCCGAGGAGGTGCTGGCCAAGGCCCGGGGCGGCGAGGACTTCGTGGAACTGGCCAAGAAGTACTCGCAGGATCCCGCGGCCGCCAAGGACGGGGGGGACCTGGGCACCTTCAAGAGGAGCGACATGCTGGCCGAGATCGGCAACAGCGTCGCCGCCATGAAGCCCGGTGAGGTGAGTTCGCTGGTGGCGAGCCCGGCCGGTTTGCACATCATCAAGCTGGAGCAGAAGAGCCAGGAGAAAGGGCGCCCCTTCGAGGAGGTGAAGGATTCCATCGAGGAGCAGCTCTACAAGAAGAAATCCGATGACCGCTTCAACCAGTGGGTCAAGGACCTGCGTAGCGCCGCCAGCATCGACATCAAGCAGCCCTGATGCCTTGCCATAACGAAAAAAATCCCCCTCACCGGACCCGGGAGGGGGATTTTTTTGCCTGCCTTTGAACGCCTAGAGTTCTTCCGCCGCCAGTCGCTCCACCAGGTCGCGCTGTCGCGCCGTCAGCTTTTCGGGCACGTGCACCGCAATCCTCACGTACATGTCGCCACGCGTCTGCGATCCCAGCACCGGGAAGCCCAGCCCCTTCAGGCGCACCTTGGTGCCCGACTGGATGCCGGCCGGGATCTTGATCCTCTTGGTCCCCTCCATGGTCGGCACCTCGATGTGGCCACCGAGCACCGCCAGGGAGAAGCGCACCTCGTGGTTGAGCACGATATCGGCCCCCTCGCGCTGGAACAGGGGATCGGTCCCCACCGTCACCGAGAGGTAGAGGTCGCCGGCAGGGCCGCCCATGCGCCCCGGCGCGCCGCGCCCGGCCACCCTGAGCCTCGCCCCGGATTCGATGCCGGCCGGGATCTTGACCGAGAGTTCCTCGCGGGCGCCGTCGCGCATGAAGGCCACCCGTTTCTCCGCGCCGTCGTAGGCATCGCGGAAGGTGACCTGGATCTCCATGGAGAAGTCCTCTCCCTTGGCGGCCATGGGACGGCCGCGGCCGCCACGCTGCCGCCGCACCGCGTCTCCGAAAATACGGGAGAAGATGTCGTCGGTGCCAAAGCCCTGGTCGCGGAACATGTCGTCGACGTTGAAGCCCCTGAAGATGTCCTCCTGCGAGAACCGCTGGTGGAAATCGGTGGAGCCGAACTGGTCGAACTGTTCTTTCTTTTTCGGGTCGGACAGGACCGCGTACGCCTCGTTGATCTCCTTGAAGCGCTCCTCGGCCTGCTTGTCGCCCGGGTTCTTGTCCGGGTGATACTTGACGGCGAGTTTGCGGTAGGCCCGCTTGATTTCGTCGGCCGAGGCGCCTTTTTTGAGTCCGAGTACTTCGTAATAATCTCTCTGCGCCATGTTTAATTCCCTTTCACACTTGCTTGGTTTTAGCTCCACAGAATGTAATAGCTGACCCAGTGGTTGTCAACATGTTGTAAACCTTGACAACCCGCTGCAGGCGCGCTTATATAGGCTGGAATTAACGACCCTTAAAAACAGGAGTTGCCAGATGAAGCAATTCGACGCCATCGTCATAGGTGCAGGGATCAGCGGTCTCAGTTTCGCAAGCCATGCAGCTGCCAAGGGGCTGAACACGCTGGTCCTCGAGAAGAGCGACCGGCCGGGCGGCTGCTTTCATTCGCACCGTTTCGAGGGGAGCGCGGCCGGGTTCTGGCTGGAGCTGGGCGCCCATACCTGCTACAACTCATACGGCGGATTGCTGGAGCTGATGGAGAGACACGGCCTGATGGGAAGCATCCTCCCCAGGGAAAAGGTGTCGTTCAAGATGCTGGTCAACAACGAGGTGAAGAGCATTCCCTCGCAGCTTTCCTTCCCCGAGTTGGCCTGCTCCGCATGGAAGCTGTTCACCCTTAAAAAGGACGGGGCGAGCGTCGCCTCCTATTACGGCAGCATCGTCGGCCGCAGCAACTACGACCGGGTCTTCGGTCCCGCGTTCAACGCCGTCATCTCGCAGCGTGCCGACGACTTCCCCGCCGACATGCTGTTCAACAAGCGTCCAAGGAGAAAGGACGTCATCAAGAGCTTCACCCTTCAGGGCGGGCTGAACAGCGTCATCGACAAGCTGGCCGTCGCCGACCTGGTGACCCTGCAGACCGGCGCCGAGGTGGCGCGTATCGCCAAGGGCAGCGACGGCTACACGGTGGAGCTTGCCGACGGGACCACGTACCAGGCGCAGCGGCTGGCCCTGGCCGTTCCTCCCCCCGCGAGCGCCAAGCTTGCCGCCGAGATCGCGCCGGAGCTCTCCAAGGTGCTCAGCCAGGTCAAGCTGGAGACCATCGAGAGCGTCGGGGTGGCGGTGCAGAAGAGCAAACTGAAGCTCCCGCTTCTGGCCGGCCTGATTCCGATCGGGGAGGAGTTCTATTCCGCGGTCTCCAGGGACACCGTGCTCCATGACAGCTACCGCGGCTTCAGCTTCCACTACAAAGCCGGGAAGGTTTCGTTGGAGGCCAAGCTGAAGCGGATCGCGTCCGTATTGCAGGTTCAGACAGCAGATCTCGAGCAGGTGGTGCAGCGCGAGAGCCAGCTACCGTCTCCGGTGGTCGGCCACAAGGCCCTCACCGACCAGATCGACCGTTTGGTCCAGGCGAGCAACCTCTACGTCACCGGCAACTACTTCGCCGGGATGGCCGTCGAGGACTGCATCGTCCGCTCCAAGAAGGAGTTCGAGAGGCTGGCCGCATCGCTGTAACGCCAGCCGGCAGATTACTGTGGCAAAAGCCCGTCCACGAAGTGGGGCGGGCTTTTTTTGAGCCTGCTTACGGCTGCTTCAAGGCGCTATGGTAAAATGCCTGCTGGCCGAGGAGGGTTGCCATGGGCGAAACCGAAGCGGGAAAGCTGTTGCAGAGCCACGGGGGGTATCGTCAGTTGAAGAGTTTTCAGCTGGCCCAGTTGGTATATGACCTGACCGTCCGCTTTTGCGACCGCTATATCGACAAGCGCAGCCGGACCCATGACCAAATGGTCCAGGCAGCCCGGAGCGGCGTACAGAACATCGCCGAAGGGAGCCAGGCCTCGGGGACCTCGAAGAAGACTGAGTTGAAGCTGACCAACGTCGCCCGTGCCAGCCTGGAAGAGCTGCGCCTGGACTACCAGGACTTTCTGCGTCAGCGCAGGCTGCCGCAGTGGGACCGGCTGGACCCGCGCCGCGCGGACCTGGTTGCCCAGCGCTGTAAAAGCGCCGACGAGGTAGCGCGGTGGGTGGTGGAGGTTTGCAAGGGTGGAAACGGTGGACAAAGTGGACATGGACTGAGTGGACCCAATGGACAACATGGACAACGAAGTGGACAGCCGGCTACCAAAGTAGCCGGGTCCACAGGGTCCACCGGGTCCACCGGGTCCACCGGGTCCACCGGGTCCACAGGGTCCACCGGGTCCACAGGGTCCACAGGGTCCACAGGGTCCACAGGGTCCACAGGGTCCACAGGGTCCACAGGGTCCACAGGGTCCACAGCCCGCGGCTATGCTGAGGCGGCGGCCAACGCTGCGCTTACCCTCATAGCCGTGGCATGCTCGCTACTGGAGCGCCAACTGCAGGCCCAGGCGGCGGCTTTCGAGCGCGAGGGGGGCTTCACCGAACGCCTCTACCGCACCAGAACGCAAGGCCGCAACCGCGCCTAAAGCCCCCACCGCCACATACACAACCCGACCGCCCCACCATACAGCAGCACCCCGACGGGACTGGAAAGGGCAACCTTCAGATCCTGCCCCGACGGTATCGAACTGTAGCTGAAAACATAGATGGCGACATACATCAGCAGTGTGTGCGGCAGGTCCGCCAGGAACCACGTACTCCATCCCAGGTACAGGTAATAGGCGACAACGTTCAAACAAAGCGGCGCAAGCGCCGAGGGAAGCGCGGAAACCGGTCCGGGATTGCCGATGGTAACCGACCCGAGCACCCATCGGCCGGGGCCATCCCGGCGGGGTATAACAGTGAAGCCCACCGGTCGGCCGCCGGTGACCGCGGCCACCAGCAGGTGGGACAGCTCGTGCAGCAGCGTCCCGGGGAGCGCCCAACAGATCTGCCAAAAGGCACCGGCCCTTCCCACCCTCGCCTGCAATACCGCCAGCGCAATTACCAGCAGCACCCCCGCAAAGTGATGCCACCGTTCCGGATCCACCGCGACCTGCATCATCCCGCCCATATCCCCCCTCCAGAGAATCTGCAGCATAACCCGAATCCGGACCGGTTACAACAACGCGATTCCCCTTGCGAACTACCGCCATTCTGCTATGGTTTATGAGTTAATGAGAAGCACATCCAAGGAGGCCATCATGTTTTTGGAAGGACAGAACGCACCCGACTTCAAACTGCTGGGGAGCGACGGCAAGGAGCACACGCTCGCGGACTACCGGGGCAGGATCCTGGTTCTCTTCTTCTACCCCAGGGACAACACCCCCGGCTGCACGGCTGAGGCAGTTGGCTTCGCCAAGCTGCAATCGCTCTTCGAGCAGCTCGGCGCGGTGCTGGTCGGGGTTTCCAAGGACTCTATGAAGTCCCACGACAAGTTCATCGCCGATTTCAAGCTCCCCTTCACCCTCCTCTCCGACCCGGACGCCTCGGTGATGAAAAGGTACGGTGCCTTCGGAGAAAAAGTCCAGTACGGCAAGACCACCATGGGCACCATCCGATCCACCGTCGTGATCTCACCGGAAGGGATCGTCATCAAGCACTGGCTCAAGGTCGCCAAGGCCTCCGAACATCCGGACAAAGTGCTCGATTTCTTCAAGATGCTGGCGAAGGGACGGTAGGCAAAAGAAAAGGGGCGAAAATCTTCGCCCCTCTCTTTTTCACCCTGACAGCCGGCGCTGTGGCGTCAGCCTATCAATCCACGTAGTTGTAATTCGTCTCCGAATCCAGGATCTTCACCATGGACTCTGCAGAGTACGGATACTCTGTCTGGACTTCCTCGACTTTCCTGTTAGGCGGCGGGGTCCATTGCAGTACCCAATCCCCATCTCTTTTTACCTTGGAAATCCTGCCCTGACAGCGGGCTTCAAGCGTGCGCCACATCTCATCTTCGTTGATCAGTTCGAAGCCGTCGATCTTCTCACCCTCTTTCAGGTTCTGCAAGAACCTGTCAAGCAGGTCGAAGTCAATGAAGTCCTCCTCATTGCGCCACCACTTGATGAATACCCGGTCGGGGTGAGCACCCTTCGCCTCTCTGATCTCTTTTACCAGTTGGTATCCTTTCATGGCCACCTCCTTCGGGCTTGTTACTGCCTGCCTCTTTCTGCCTGATAGCGCCTATTAAATAGTACATCCCGCGTTGTTTTTACGCAAGCGACAGTGTACTAGCCCGTCCCGAAGCTGTGGCCGGAAAGGGACCTTCTCCCGCCCTGTCTGCTGTCAGGCGCTTGAATTTAAAAAATTACCCGCTTAAATGTTATGTCGTTAACTCAACCTAACTCGGAGCGTGCCATGACAAGAATCCTCCGCCTGGTTTTGATCGCATTTGCTCTGTCTTTGGGAGCAGCAGGTTCCGCGTCGGCCAATAACTGGGGGCCTTTCGGCGTGCGAGGAGGATTCTCGGTCGACCGCAAAGACCACGGTGCGGAAACAGTCGAGGCTTTCGCCAGCTACCAACTCCCCTGGAGCCTGCGCAGCAAGGGCGGCTGGGGGGTCTCCACCGAAGTTGCCCTCACGGCCGGCTCACTTTCCAGCGGCAAAGACTGCGGTTTCGTCGGCTCCTTTGGCCCCGCCTTCGACCTCGGCAATCCCGAATTCGTAGAACTCGACCTCGGTGTCAGCATCGCCATCCTCAGCCGCGACCGGTTCGGCGGCAGAGACTACAACGGCATCCAGCAGTTCATCTCCCACGCCGGCGTCATCTATCACTTCACCCCGGCCTTTGCCCTTTCCTACCGTTTCCAACACATGTCCAACGCGGGATTGAACGGTCAGATCAACCCCGGCCTGAACATGCACCTCTTCGGGATCAACTGGTACCCGGGAAGGTGAGCATCTTCCTTTTGACAGATCCGCTGCCGCGTTATAGTATCGGTCCCCGCCAAAGTCCGGGGCACGTCCTAAGACGGCCCCGGCAGGATATTTCAGCTTAGGAAGGTTCCCCATCGTTACCACCAGAAAGAGCCGTTTGCACCGGCTCATCATCGAAACACTGGCCCGCGACCTGTCGGTTTTGTCCGATGCCGCGAAAGCCGCCCATGAAGCCGCCATTCACGAAGAGAATATCCCCGACAACAAGTACGACACGCTGAGCTTGGAAGCCTCGTACGTGGCACAGGGGCAGGCGAACCGCGCCCAGGAATTGAAGCACTCCCTGCAGGCCTACCAGCGCCTCGCCCTGCAGCCCTTCAGCGAGGGGAGCAGCATCCGGCTTACCGCCCTGGTCACCCTCGAGGATGAGGAGGGAGCCAGGAAGACCTTCTTCATCGGGCCGCAGGAAGGGGGCCTGAAACTCCGGCTCGACGGCGAGGAGATCATGGTCATCACCGCCGGCTCTCCGCTGGGGGGCGAACTGCTCGGGAAATCACTCGGAGACGAGGTGGAACTGGGCAACAGCCGCTACGAGATCGTCGACCTGTGCTGAGCCGTGCAAGTCACCGTTTGTTATTGACATTGTCTTGCGGCGGCTCTAAATTAGCGCCTGGTTAACAGCGCGGTTTCTCTGCCGATCCGGCGGGTGACCGGCGCCTGCTCCTCGCCTTTCTGGCGCTGGCTGAATGAATTGAGCATGTAATGTTTTGGCGGAGGGTAGCTTGAAGAAAATGCGGTTAGGGGAAATGCTGGTCCAGGCAGGGAAGATCACTGCGGCCCAGCTTGATGAAACTCTCAAAGGACAGGCCATCTTCGGCGGACGTTTCGGTACCAACCTGGTGGAAATGGGGTACCTGGACGAGCAGGACCTGGCGGAGTTCCTGAGCCAGAAAATCGGCGTCGCGTACGCCCCTCCGGGGGATCTCCTCGATATCCCCCCACACATCATAAAGCTGATCCCGTTCGACTACGTCAAGAAGTACAAAGTCGTCCCCATCGCGCTCAACAACCGCAAAGTCACCCTGGCCATGGTCGATCCGACCGACCTGCACGCCATCGACGAGATCGCCTTCGCTACGGGCTACATCATCGTCCCGGTCGTCGCGGCGGAGCTGCGCATCGTAACGGCCATGGAGAAGTACTACGGGATCAAGCGCGAAGTACGCTACATCAGCGTCGAAGGCGGCAGCAGGGGCCGGACCAAGCATCACGCCTCCCATTCTGCCACGCCACATCAGGCTGCGCCGGCCGCACGGGTGGTGACAGCCCCCCCGCCTCCACCGGCACCCAAACCGACCCTCGATGAGTGGCCCGCCCAGACGGAGGAGGAATTCCTCGATCTCCCCATGCTCGAGGAATTGAGCCTGGAGACGCTGGAGCCGGCGGCGGTATCATCCCCGGCGCCAGTCCAGCCCGCAGTCCAGCCCGCAGTCCAGCCCGCAGTCCAGCCCGCAGTCCAGCCGCCGGCCCAATCCGCACCCCCGGTCGCCCCGGCGGCGACGCCTGGCACCGCGCAGACGGCCACACCGGCCCCGGCACCCGCGCCGGAGACTGCGGCACCGGCAGCGCCGCCCACGACCGAGCCTCCCCCACAGCAGCCAGCGCCCGCCGCGGTGGTCGAACTGTACCAGGAGGAGTTCGAGGAACCGGAACAGGACTACTCGATGGACAGCGTTCTGGCAGGGCTCGCCGAGGCCGATGACCGCGACTGGATCGCCGAATTGATCACCGGACACCTGGGGCCCCAGTTCAGGCGGGTCGCCTTCTTCCTGCTGCGCGGCGGACGCGCGACCGGCTGGATGGCGCGGGTCGACAACAAGCCGGTTCCCGAGTTCGAGGGGCTGGAGCTGTCCCTGAGCGAGCCGTCGGTGCTCAACGTGGTGGACCAGAGCAAGAGCTTCTTCCTGGGCCCGATGCCGCCCACTCCCGGCAACCAGGCCATCATGGAGGCGCTGAAGGGGGGCACGCCGTTCAACAACCTGCTGGTGCCACTGATGATGATGGGACGCGTGGTCGCCGTCCTCTACGTCGGCGGGGGGAGCACGCCTCTTGACGAGAAGGTGCCCGAAATACAAAAGCTGATCGCCAAAGCGGCCATGGCTTTCGAGATCCTGATCCTGAAGAGCAAGATAATGATGACGTAATCTAATGATCCCATCGCCTCACGCGGGCTAATTGACTTTCAGCGGCGCTACGCTAGATTATACGGGTACTAAAATCCCCTGTGATTCTCATTGAAAGGCCGGTATGCCAGTCACCGCACAGCAGGTCGAGTTCATCCCCCTTGCCATTTACACCGCCCTCGCGGTGGGGCTGATTGGCGTCCTGCTGGCGGCAGCCTATTTCCTCGGTTCGGGCCGGGATACCCCCGACAAGCACATACCGTATGAATCCGGAGTGGTCCCGACCGGGACCGCCCGTCATGCCTCACAAGTCCCCTTCTACCTCATCGCCATTTTCTTCATCGTCTTCGACGTCGAAGGCTCCTTCATCCTGACCTGGGCCACCGCCTGGGACCTGCTCGGGATACAGGGGCTGGTGCACATCACCGTCTTCGTCATCATCCTGATGTTGGGGCTGATCTGGCTCTGGATGAAGGGGGGGCTCGAATGGGGCCCTTCCGCTATCCGCATGCGAGGTAAACATTGACCGAGAGGGACGACGAAAACATACCGCAAAACGTCCTCCTCACCTCCTTGGACGACCTGATCAACTGGGGGAGGGCGAACTCACTCTGGCCGATGTTCTTCGGTCTTTCCTGCTGCTTCGTGGAAATGATGGCTTCCTTCACCTCGCGCTACGACGTCTCGCGCTTCGGCGCCGAGGTGCTGCGCGGCACCCCGCGCGAGGCCGATCTCATGGTGATCGCGGGGACCGTCTTCAAGAAGATGGCCCCGAGCATCCTCAGGCTCTACGACCAGATGGCCGAGCCCAAGTGGGTCATCTCGATGGGGAGCTGCGCCAACTCCGGCGGCATGTACGACGTCTACTCCGTGGTGCAGGGAGTGAACCAGATCCTGCCGGTCGACCTGTACATCCCCGGCTGTCCGCCGCGTCCGGAATCCTTCCTGGAAGGGCTCATGCTGCTGCAGCAGAAGATCAGGAGCGAGGAGCGCCCCACCCGGCCGGTGCTGCGCATGCAGGGTGGCACCCAGGGGACCGTCGCCCCCATCCTCGTCGACGGCGTCACCAAGTCCCGCGATACGCGCGGCCCCGGCATGGAAGGGATCCCGATCCGCGGTACCGCGATGCAGCACCCCCACTTCGCCGCGCCGCGCTCGGATGAGCTCTGGCGCCCGAAACAGCCCCGCCTCCCCTATCCCGACTTCGGCCTGGAAGAGGAGCTGCAGGCGGCGTTCAACGGCGAGGTGAGAAGGGACGAGGCGGCGGCCGACATGCTCACCTACCGCGCGCCCGCGCGCCTGGTGCCCGAACTCCTGAAGCACCTGAAACAGAGGAAGTCCTCGCCCTTCCGTCGCCTGGAAGACATCGCCTGCGTGGACGAGTCCTGCCGCCGCGACCGGGGCCGCTTCCGCGACTTCACCGTGAACTACCACCTCACCTGCTTCGACACCCCCGGCAGGATCCGGATCAAGACCGAGCTCGCCGGCGAGTACCCCGAGACTCCCAGCGTCACCTCCGTCTTCCCCGTCGCCAACTGGTACGAGCGGGAAGCCTACGACATGTTCGGCATCCGCTTCGCCGGGCACCCCAACCTGAGCCGGATCCTGATGCCGCCGGACTGGCAGGGGCACCCGCTCAGGAAGGAACATCCGTCCCGCGCCACGGAGATGCCCGCGTACACGGCGGAGGAGGCGCGCGGACGCAGGACGCTGCCGGCCAGCGACTTCTTCGATCGCGTCGATGACGAGACCCTGATCCTGAACCTCGGCCCCCAGCACCCCGGCACCCACGGCGTTGTTCGCTTCGTGCTCAAGCTCTCCGGCGAGGAAATCGTCGACATGGACACCGAGATCGGCTACCACCATCGTGGCGCCGAGAAGATCGGGGAGCGCCAGAATTGGCACCAGTACATCCCCTACACCGACCGGGTCGACTACCTTTCCGGCGTGCAGAACAACCTCGCCTACGTGAATTCGGTGGAGAAGCTGTGCGGCATCGAGGTACCGGAGCGGGCCCAGTACATCCGGGTCATGCTCTGCGAGCTGTTCCGGATCGCGAACCACCTGGTCTGGCTGGGAACCTTCGCCGCCGACATCGGCGCCATGACCCCGGTCTTCTACACCTTCACCGACCGCGAAAAGATCTTCGACATCGTCGAATCGGTCACCGGCGGCCGCATGCACCCGGCCTGGTTCAGGATCGGCGGCGTGGCGGACGACCTTCCCGAGGGGTGGATGGCCAAGGTGCAGGCGTTTTTGGACTGGTTCCCGCCGCGGCTCGCCGAATACGAGAAACTGCTGACCGGCAACCCCATCTTCACCGCGCGGCTCAAGGGGGTCTCGGCCATAACCAAGGACGAGGCGCTCGAGTGGGGCCTCACCGGGCCGATGCTGAGGGCGTGCGGCTTCGCCTGGGACCTGCGCAAGACCATGCCCTACTGCGGTTACGACCGCTTCGACTTCCAGGTCGCCACCGCGGAGGGAGGCGACTGCTACGCGCGCTACCTGGTGCGCATGGAGGAGATGCGGCAGTCGCTCTCCATCGTCAAGCAGGCGGCCGCAGGGATGCCGGGGGGGCGCTGGATCTCGTCCGACTACCGCTACACGCTGCCCCAGAAGCGCGACGCCCTGGAAGACATCGAGTCGCTGATCCACCACTTCGTCAACGCCACGCGCGGCATGTCCCCCCCCAAGGGGGAGTGCTACGCGCCGATCGAGGCACCCAAGGGAGAATACGGCTACTTCGCCGTTTCCGACGGCCTGCACACCGCCTACCGCATGCGGATCAGGACGCCGACCTTCCCGCACATCCAGTCGCTGCCGCAGTTGAGCAAGGGGTGGCTGGTGTCGGACTTCCTCGCCATCCTGGGCTCGCTCGATTTCGTCCTGGCGGACCTGGACCGGTAGTTAGCAAGGAGAGAACCGGGGATGATACCCGAGACGCTGAAAATATCGCTTGAGGCGCGCGTTGCCTCCGCCATCACCGCCCGCGAGGCCGCGGTGGACGTGATGAAGGAGCTGCAGGCCCACTACGGCTGGCTGACCGACGAGGCGGTCGAGGAGGCCGCGACGCTGCTGGGGCTTTCGCCGTTGCAGGTGGAAGAACTGGCCACCTTCTACGAGATGATCTACCGCCGTCCGGTGGGGAAAAAGGTGATCCATGTCTGCGACTCCATCTCCTGCTGGTGCGCCGATTGCGACAAGATCATCCAGTACCTGAAGGACAAGCTCGGCGTCGGCCTGGGCGGCACCACGGCGGACGGCATGTTCACCCTGATCCCCTGCTGCTGCATGGGGATGTGCGGCGACAGCCCGGCCATGTCGGTGGGCGGGACGCCGTACGGCAGGCTGACCACGGAGCTGGTGGACGAAATACTGGAAGCGGAGCGACATAAGGCGTAACACCTCCTCCCCCCGGAGGGGGGAGGTCGGGAGGGGGGTAGCGCAGCCTCGAACTCCCCCTCCCCAACCCTCCCCCTCCGGGGGAGGGAGATAACTGACCAATAGGATGGCATGGAACTCCCTCTTTTCCGACATAACCGCCCCGACCGCGTCGTCACCTTCGACGAGTACCGCGAGGAGGGGGGCTTCGAGGGGCTGAAGAAGGCCTTCTCCGGGATGAGCCCCAACGACGTGCAGCAGGCGGTGCTCGACTCGGGGCTTAGGGGACGCGGCGGCGCCGGCTTCGCCACCGGCAGGAAGTGGTCCTTCGTCCCCCGCGACCTCCCCGGGCCGCGCTGGCTCATCTGCAACTGCGACGAGATGGAGCCGGGAACCTACAAGGACCGGGTGCTCCTGGAGCACAACCCGTACAGCCTGATCGAGGGGATGACGCTCGCCTGCTACGCGCTCGGTGTCCGGCACGCCTTCATCTTCATCCGGAAGGGGTACGAGAAGGCGGCAGCCAACCTGGCGCGCGGCATCGAGGAGGCCAAGCAGGCGGGCCTGCTCGGCGAGCACATCCTGGGGAGCGAGCACTCCATCGAACTCGACCTGCATCTCTCCGCCGGCCGCTACATCTGCGGCGAGGAGACCGCGCTGATCAACGCCCTGGAGGGGAAGCGCCCCAACCCGCGCTCGAAGCCCCCCTTCCCGGCGGTGAAGGGGCTCTGGCAGGGGCCGACCGTGGTCAACAACGTGGAGACCCTGGCCAACGTCCCGGCCATCGTCGCCAACGGCGCCGCCTGGTTCAAGGGACTGGCGCTCAACCCGGAAGGGGCCGGCAGCAAGCTCTTCTGCGTGAGCGGCTCGGTCAAGAACCGCGCCTGCGTCGAGCTCCCCATCGGCACCACGCTCGGCGACATCATCGACGGCGCCTGCGGCGGCATGCGCGACGGCAAGAAATTCAAGGCCTGCATCCCGGGTGGGGCGTCGACCCAGTTCCTGAAGCCGGAGCACTGGAATCTCCCCATGGACTACGAGACGGTCGCCAAGGCGGGCTCCCGGCTCGGCTCGGGCGGGGTGATCGTCTTCGACGAGGGGCACTGCCTGGTGGAGGCGACCCTGAACCTGATCAACTTCTTCGCCCGGGAATCCTGCGGCTGGTGCACGCCCTGCCGCGAGGGGCTGCCGTACGTGAAGGAGATCCTGACCCGGATCGAGAACGGTCGCGGCGAGGAAGACGACATCGCCATCCTGCGCGAGCACGTGAAGTACCTGAACTACACCTTCTGCGCCCTCGCCCCCGGCGCCATGGCCCCCCTGGACGGCCTGCTGCGGGATTTCGAGGACGAGGTGCGGGAGCATATCGTGAAGAGGAAGTGCCCGCTGAAATAGGAACTTATGCCCAAGCTGATCATCGATGACATACCGGTGGAGGTCGCGCCGGGGACCAGCGTGCTGGAGGCGGCGCGCAGCGTCGGGATCACCATCCCGCACTTTTGCTACCACCCGGCCCTGGCCATCGCCGCCGCCTGCAGGCTGTGCGCGGTGAAGCTCCTGGACGGCCCGGTAAAGGGAATCCAGATGTCCTGCGCGCTGCCGGCCCAGGACGGCATGGTGGTCTCCACCACCGATCCCGAGGCGCTCAAGATGCGCTCCCTGGTCATCGAGTGGCTCATGCTGAACCACCCGCACGACTGCCCGGTCTGCGACGAGGGGGGCGAGTGCCTGCTCCAGGACTTCACCATCGCCGGGGGGCACAGCCGACGCCGCTACCAGGGCAAGAAGCGCACCTTCCAGAACCAGTACCTGGGCGAGGGAATCCATCACGAGATGAACCGCTGCATCGAGTGCTACCGCTGCGTCCGTTTCTACCAGGACTACGCCGGCGGCACCGACTTCGGCGTGATGGGGAGCGCGGGACGGGTCTACTTCGGCCGGTTCCAGGAGGGAGCACTGGAGTCCCCCTTCTCGGGCAACCTGGTGGACATCTGCCCCACCGGCGTCTTCACCGACAAGACCGGGCGCTTCCGTGCCCGCTACTGGGATTACCAGTTCGCCCCGTCGATCTGCCAGCATTGCTCGGTCGGGTGCAACACCTCGCCGCAAAACTTCGAACGCGAGACGATCAAGATCGTCGGGCGCCGCAACGACCAAGTAAACGGCTGGTTCATCTGCGACCGCGCCCGCTTCGACAAGACCTACCTGAACGACCCGCAGCGGCCGCGGGAGCCCCGCCTGGACGGCGCCACCTGCGGCTACGACGTCGCCGTGGACGCGGCGGCGAAATCGATCAGGGAGTTCGTGCGCCAACACGGCGCCGACAAGCTCGCCTTCGTCGGATCAACCAGGCTCTCGCTGGAAGGGATGATCCTGCTGGCGCAGCTTGCCGATGCAGCGGGCGGGGCCAGGATCTGCTATTTCGGCGACGCCGGCCAACAGCAGGGGAGCATGGCGGCGGCCAAGCTTCTCAACGAGGAAAACACGGCCTACGTGAAGGACATCGAGCAGGCGCAGTGGGTCTCTTTGCATGCCCTCGACCTGATGGAGGAGGGCCCGATGCTGGCCCTGGCGGTGCGCAAGGCATTCCTGGCCGGTGCACAGATCTTCCTGGTAGCGGCGGAGGCTTTGCCGGCGCGGGACGTGCTCCCCTTCAAGTACACATCGGTGGAGACCCTGAACCAGGTTCCCTTCGAGGGGGGCGGCAAAGGGGTGATCATCTGCGGTGCCGGCAGCAAGGATCCCGATCTGTTGGCGGAAATGGCCTCCAGCGGCGCAAAGCTGGTCATGCTGCAGCCGGGTCCGAACGGGTTCGCGGCCGCGCTCCTCGCGCAGGAACATGGCGCCGCCCCGTTGAAGGAACTGGTGGCGGCCCGGCAGGTGCGGGGGGTGGTGTGCTTCGAGGCCGATGTGCCGGAAGTGTTGCTCGCCGACGTGGAGGTGCTCGCAAACGCGGATTGGCGCCGGGAGGCGGTGACGGACACAAGCCCCATCTTCCTCCCCACCACCACCTGGGTGGAATCCGACGGTACCGCGATCAACTTCGAGGGAAGGGCGCAACGGTTTCAGCGCACGAGAATCGCCGGTCTCCCCTTGAAGGGGCTCGACCCGAAGTACTACGGCAGTGCCACCGAGGCCGTCAGCCTGCACCCGCCGCGGGTGCACCGCAAGGAGGTCCCGGGCGGAGCCGAACGGGACGCCTGGCGCGTGATGGCGCAGCTGATCGAGCGGCTTGGGGGCGAACCGATCGAGCCGTTGTCCGGCAAATGGAGTTCGCTGAAGAGCCTCGACCCGGAGGGAGAAGGGGTACGTATTTTCGAGATCGGTCTGGGCGAATGATTATTCGCCCCTACAGCGTGAGCACAGCTCCTCCCCCCGGAGGGGGGAGGTTGGGAGGGGGGCAACTGCCGGCAAAGGAATTCCCCCTCCCTGTCCCTCCCCCTCCGGGGGCGGGGACGTGACACAGAGGAAACAGTACTAGAACCGGGCGAAGAACATTCGCCTGTTCCCGCCACGGCGGGAGGAACGCTTATGACCTGGACTGCCACCGACATAGCGCTGATGCTCGGCAAGATCGTGCTGCTCTACGCCATCATCCTCACCGGCGCCGCCTACCTGGTGCTGGCGGAGCGGCGTATCCTGGGCTTTCTCCAGGACCGGATCGGCCCCAACCGGGTCGGTCCCTTCGGGCTGTTGCAGCCCCTGGCCGACGTGATCAAGATGATCACCAAGGAGGACATGATCCCGAAGGCCGCCGACCGCCTGCTCTTCTCCATGGCGCCGGCCATGGCCGCCATTCCGGCCATACTGACCTTCGCCATCATCCCGGTGGGGGCGCCGCTGCAACTCTTCGGGCGCCAGGTGAGCCTGCAGATCGCCGACCTGAACGTGGGGGTGCTCTTCTTCATGGCACTCTCCTCCGTCGCGGTCTACGGCGTGGCTCTGGGCGGGTGGGCGTCCAACTCGAAGTACGCCCTTTTGGGGAGCATCCGCGGCCTTTCCCAGTTGATCTCCTACGAACTCTCCATGGGACTGTCGCTGGTCCCCGTGGTGATGCTCTCCAAGTCGCTGAGCCTCGCCGACATCGTCAACGCGCAGGCGGACATGCCCTTCATCGTGTACCAGCCGGTCGCCTTCGTCATCTTCCTGGTCAGCATCCTGGCCGAGTGCCGCAGGATCCCGTTCGACCTTCCCGAGGCGGAGGGGGAACTGGTGGCCGGCTTCCACACGGAATACTCCGGGATGCGCTTCGGGCTCTTCTTCGTCGGGGAGTACATCAACATCATCTCGCTGAGCTCGCTCGCCTCGCTCTTTTTCCTGGGGGGATGGCGCGGGCCGCTGCTGCCGCCGATCGTGTGGTTCTTCATCAAGGTCGGATTATTCTCGTTCCTGTTCATCTGGGTCAGGGGAACCCTCCCACGCCTTCGCTACGACCAGCTCATGCACCTGGGCTGGAAGTTCCTGACACCGCTAGCTCTTCTCAATATTCTAGTCACCGGGTGGTGGCTGGCTTTACGATAAGAGGCGTTGTACTGGGCAATGTATTCTCACAAAGGAGGAACTGCGATGACAACAACCGTGGAAGTCGAGTTGGGGGCAGGGTTCAGGGCACAGGTGGATGCGGTGGACAAAAACGGCCACACCGCTCTCATGGACGCAGCGAAGGCCGGCAACCTGGCCGAGGTGGTCGACCTGATGGAGCGGGGCGCCAACATCGCGGCCAGAAGCGACAAGGGTAAAACCGCGCTGCACTTCGCAGCGGCACACGGCAACGCAGACGTGGTACGCCTGCTGCTGCAAAAAGGGGCCGAGGTCGATGCCCGCGACCGTGACGGCCACACGCCTCTCATGCTGGCAGCCAACTATGGCTGCACCCAGACCACGCAGATGCTGGTCGACAGCGGGGCCGACCCGCTGGCAATGTCGTACTCCGGAACCACCGCCCTTGCCTACGCAGAGAACAACCAGCACAGACAAACCCTCGACGTCTTGATGAAGTCACTACGGCCCAACTAACACCTCCTTCCGGCAGGCAGCCCAGCGCTGCCTGCCGGGCCCCGGCCCGTACCGTTACATCGGTTGACGCAGCGGGCGGTCCTAACTGAATTTGCCGGCATCTACCACGGCACCAACGACACTTCGAGCAGGAACAGATGCCCATACTGAACGACATAAAAGAGATCCTGACCGGCCTTTCCATCACCTTCCGGCACATCTTCCGGAAGCCGGTCACGGTGCAATTCCCCGAGGAGCGCCGGGCCATGCCGGAGCGGTTCCGGGGCAGCATCGTGCTGACCCGCGATCCCGACGGCGCCGAGCGCTGCGTCGCGTGCTATCTGTGCTCCGGGGCCTGCCCCGTCGACTGCATCTCGATGGCCGCGGCGGAAGGGGAGAACGGCCGGCGCTACGCGGCGTGGTTCCGCATCAACTTCTCGCGCTGCATCCTGTGCGGCATGTGCGCCGAGGCCTGCCCGACGCTGGCCATCCAGATGTCGCCCGAGATGTTCCATTGCAGACGCCAGGTGATCGACATGGTCTACGAGAAGGAGGACCTGCTGATCGACGGCACGGGGAAGGATCCCGATTACAATTTCTACCGCCATGCCGGCATTGGTGTGGTGCAGCCGCGCGGTAGCGGCGCAGGTGAGCAGGCCCCGGCGGACCCGAGGAGCCTGTTGCCGTAGTCGGGCTAACTCCTCCCCCCGGAGGGGGGAGGTTGGGAGGGGGGCAACTGCCGGCGCAATGACTTCCCCCTCCCTAACCCTCCCCCTCCGGGGGCGGGGACGCTAAATCGGAGCGAAATGGAAGCGACCCTTTTCTACATACTGGCGGCGGTACTCCTGATCGGGATACTGCTCGCCATTACGGCCCGGCAGGCGGTGCGCTCCATCGTCTACCTGGTGACCTCGTTCTTCGCCCTGGCCCTGATGTTCTACCTCCTGGGGGCGCCGCTCATCGCGGCCTTCGAGGTGATCATCTACGCCGGCGCCATCATGGTGCTCTTCCTGTTCGTCATCATGATGCTGGAACTGGAGTCGCCAGAGAAGCTCGCCAAGCCGCACTTCAAGAACTGGCTCCCGGCCCTGCTCCTCGCGGGCGCGGTGGTCGGTGCGCTGGTGGTCCTGCTCTGCTCCCGCCTGCAGGCGGTGCCGCCGGGGTTCACCGAGATCCCGGTGCGCCAGTTCGCGTTCGCCCTGTTCAAGCAGTACGGGGTTGCCGTGGAGGTCGTTTCCATGCAGCTCCTCTTCGCGCTGGTGGGCGCGCTCTACCTCGGGAGGCGCAGATGAGCGTACCGCTTTCCCACGTGCTGATCGTGGCCTCGCTTATGTTCGCCATGGGCCTTGGCTGCGTGGTCGCCTGGCGCGCCAACGTGATCATGATGCTGATCGGTATCGAGATCATGCTGAACGCGGTGATGCTCACCTTCGTGGGCGGCTCCGCCCACTGGGGCATCGCCGACGGTCAGCTGTTCGCGCTGATGCTGATGGCTTTGACGTCGGCGGAGGTCTCGCTGGCGCTCGCCATGGTCGTCTACCTGCACCGGCGCAAGCAGACGGTCAACACGGACAACTTCGATTCAATGAAAGGCTAACTCCCATTCCCTCCCTCGGCCGGGGTGAGGGCGCTGGTAATTAGGAAACTGTTGCTAGGGCACCCCCCTCCCCCGCCCTCCGGGCACCCTCTCCCTTGGGGAGACGGTATGGACGGCAACAAGAATTGTAAGGATCACGATGCTGCCTACCTACCTGACATTGATGCTCCTGTTTCCGCTCCTGGGCGGCCTCACCTGCGCCGTCGCAGGGCGAAAGCTGCCGCGCGCGCTGGTGGAGGTGCTCGCCTGCGCCACGGTCTGGGGTAGCTTCGTCTGCGCCGTGCTCGCTGCCGCCGCCTACACCACACCGCAGGTGATTACCCTTGCCGACTGGTTCGCAAGCTTCGACCTTTCCGTTCCGATCTCGCTCTACCTCGACCCCCTCTCGCTCTCCATGGTGGTCATGATCGGCTTCGTCTGCGGGCTGATCCACGTCTATTCCGTGTACTACATGCGCGAGGACGAGGATTACGCGCGCTACTTCGCCCTGTTGAACCTGTTCGTGTTCGCCATGCTGACCCTGGTCCTCGGGGAGACCCTGCCGCTTCTGTACCTCGGCTGGGAAGGGGTGGGCTTCTGCTCTTACCTGCTGATCGGCTTCTGGTACTCGGATCCCGCCAACGCCGACGCGGGCAGAAAGGCCTTCATCACCACCAGGATCGGCGATGTTGCGCTCATGATCGCGCTGGCTTGGCTGTTCCAGCTTTTCGGCACCCTTTCCATCACCAAGGTGAACGGTATGGGCTTCCTGATGCCGGTCTCGGTCATCACCATGCTGGGCATCCTGTTCCTGATCGCCGCCATGGGCAAGTCGGCGCAGGTGCCGCTCATGGTCTGGCTCCCCGACGCCATGGCCGGCCCGACCCCGGTCTCCGCAATGATTCACGCCGCCACCATGGTCACCGCCGGTGTGTACCTGCTGGCGCGCCTGTTGCCGCTGATAGGCGCCTCGAAAGTCGCCCTCGCCGCCATCGCCGTCACCGGTGCGGTGACCGCCTTCTACGGCGCCACCTGCGCCTTAGCGCAGCGCGACCTGAAACGGGTGCTGGCCTACTCGACCATCAGCCAGATCGGCTACATGATGCTCGGCGTCGGAGCCGGTGCGGTGACCGCCGCGACCTTCCACCTGCTGGTGCACGCCTTCTTCAAGGCGCTGCTCTTCCTTGGCGCCGGCTGCGTCATTGCCGCCATGCACCACGAGCAGGACATCTACAAGATGGGTGGGCTCAGGCGTTCGCTGCCGCTGACATTCTGGAGCTTCCTGATCGGCGCGGCCTGCCTGGCCGGCATCCCGCTCACCGGCGGCTTCTTCAGCAAGGACAGCATCCTGCTCGCGGTCTGGCTCAAGGGTGGGGTTCTGTACCAGGCACTGTACCTGCTCGGGCTCATTACGGCGTTGATCACCGCTTACTACAGTTTCAGGCTGGTGTTCCTGGTCTTCGCAGGGGACAACGGCCACGTGCACCAAAGCTCAGGGCTTACCGTCATGCAGATCGTGCTGATCCCGCTCGCCATCCTCGGTCTGTTGGGCGGTCTGCTCGACCTCCCCGCCTACCTCGGGGGCGGGTTTCTGAGCGGCTTCTTCGCGTCGCTCCCCGCCGGCGACCTCCCGACCGCGTTGCACGAGCAGGAGATCGCACTGCAGGTCGTGGCCGGTATCGTGGCGCTGGTCGGTCTGCTCGCGGCGTACCTTCGCTATGGGAAGGCCCGTGCCGAGCGGATCCGGGAGGCGCAGGCACAACCGTCCTCACTGATCTCCTTCCTGGCCGGGGGCTGGTACTTCGACAAGCTGTACGACCTCGTGCTGATCCGCCCGTATCACACACTTGCCGGCTTCCTGTGGAAGGGCGTCGATGAAGGGGTGATCGATGCCTCTGTCGACGGTCTCGGTTCGGGCTTCGGCGGCGTGGGCCGGCTGCTCGGACGCTGGAGCACCGGGAAGGTCGCTGTCTATCTCATCAGTTTCGCCGCCGGGGGAGCCTTGATACTGGCCTACCTCGCCTGGCTCGCGCTGTAACGTAACCGGCGCCTGCGCGCCAACGGGAACTGCCGATGACTTCTCTCATCCCGATACTCACCCTGCTGATCTTCCTCCCGCTCTGCGGCTCGCTGCTGGTTTTCGCGCTCCGGCGCAGCGAGGCGGCGGCGCGGGGGGTCGCGCTAGCATTCGGCTTGGCGGAGCTCGCGCTGTGCCTCTGGCCGCTGGCGCTGACCGGCGAGAAAGCCGCGGGCGCGCCTGCCGGGTACTTCCTCTACCAGGATGCCGCGTGGATCGAGCGGTTCGGGATCCGCTACACGCTGGGCATGGACGGAATCAGCCTGGTCATGACCCTGCTGACCGCGTTCATCACCTTGATCGCCGTGCTCTCCGCCTGGCAGGTGAAGGAGCGCGCCGGGCTGTTCTTCTCCCTTTTGCTCGCCCTGCAGGCTGCGGTTCAGGGGCTGTTCCTGAGCCTCGACCTGTTCCTCTTCTACCTCTTCTGGGAGGCGATGCTGATCCCGATGCTGCTTCTGATCGGCGTATGGGGGAGCGGCCGGCCGGTGTACTCCACCATCAAGTTCTTCCTGTACACCTTCGTGGGCTCGCTGCTCATGCTGCTGGCCATCATCGCACTCTACCTGATGCACGGGGCGCAGAGCGGAAGCTACACCTTCGCCCTCCCCGAACTGGTTCATACCAGCATTCCGTATGACCTCGGCCTGTGGCTGTTCGCCGCGTTCCTGCTCTCATTCGCCATCAAGTTCCCGTTGTTCCCGCTGCACACCTGGCAGCCCGACGCCTACTGTGACGCACCCGCGGCCGGCACCCTGATGCTTGGCAGCCTCCTCTCCAAGACCGCCGCCTACGGCTTGATCCGCATCGCGTTCCCGCTCTTCCCCGAGGCATCGCGGGCCTTCACACCGCTGATCTACGTTGTGGCCGTGCTCGGCATCGGCTACTTCGCCTGGATCGCTTTCGCGCAGCGGGACATGAAGCGGATGCTGGCCTATTCGAGCGTCAGCCACATGGGCTTCGTCGCACTCGGAATCGCCGCCTGGAGCCCGGTCGCCGTCTCCGGCGCGCTGCTGCAGATGGTCAACCATGCCGTTACCACCGGCGCGCTCTTCGTTGCGGTCGGCATGCTGGAGGAACGGGCAGACAACCGCGATCTTTCCGGCTACGGCGGCACCTGGGGGAAGATCCCGGTCTTTTCCTTCTTCTTCCTGGTCTTCAACATGGCGTCCGCCGGGGTGCCGGGGCTGAACAACTTCGTCAGCGAGCTGATCATCCTGGTGGGGACCTTCAGGGTCGCGCCGCTGGCTGCCGCCCTCGCCTTCCTGGGCACTATACTCACTTTGGTCTACACGGTGCGGCTGGTGCAGGAGGTGGTATTCGGCAAAGAGAAGAAACCGCTGGATCTTAAGGACCTGTCGCTGAGAGAGGCGGGGGTGCTGGGCGTGATGGCGCTGGTGGTGGTTGCCCTCGGCGTGCACCCGGGGCCGGTGCTGGACTTGTTCAGGGCGCCGTTGGAGGTACTGCTTAAACCTTAACGACTTCTGTGAGTTATGGGAAGTCTGGGAGTTGCGGGAAGAATGGGAAAGCGAGCGCACTTATGCTGGTTTTCCCTTGGAGCTTTTAATGACGCTTGCTGACTTATATTCCATCATGCCGATTATCATCACCGCGGGGGCGGCGCTGGTCGTGCTGCTGTGCGGACCGATGCTCTTGTCGGCAAGCCTCACTGCCATCGGCGTGACTGCTTCCGCGGCGGCCGGGGTGTGGGCGGCGCTCTCCACACCGACTTCCACTCCTGCGGTCGCGGGCCTCGCCTTCACTCCGCTGGCCCGGTTCCTCATCCCGCTTTTTTGCTTCGCTGCGGCGATCACCCTGCTCCTCTCTCACAGCTACAACGAGCGCCGCGGCATCAAGGGGGAAGAATTCCCCGCCACGGTGCTCTTCGCCCTGTTCGCCACCTGCGTCCTCCCCTGCGCCACCAACATGCTGATCCTGTTCCTGGCGCTGGAGTCGGTCTCCTTCGCCTTCTACATCCTGGTCAGCATGGACCTGAGCCGCGCCGAGTCAGGTGAGGCGGGACTGAAATACCTGCTCCTCGGAGCGGTCGCGGCCGCGTTCACCGCCTTCGGCTTCGCCCTGCTCTTCACCGGCAGCGGCACCCTCCAACTCTCCGGCGCCCTCGCCCGCCCCGAAAACCGGGCCATCATCTCCGCAGGATGGGGCGTCATCCTGGTAGGTATGGCGTTCAAGCTCTCACTGGTCCCCGGTCACCTCTGGACGCCCGACGTTTACCAGGGAGCTCCCGCACCGGTTTCGGCCTATCTCTCCACCAGCTCCAAGGTTGCGGCAGCTGCGCTGCTGCTGATGCTGCTGGGCTTGTCTCCTCCCATGCCCGAGCTGCGCGTCCCGCTCGCGGCCTTGTCGGTGCTCTCCATGGTGCTCGGTAATCTCGCCGCGCTGCGGCAGCAGAACATCAAGAGGATGCTGGCCTACTCCTCGGTGGCCCACATGGGTTACCTGGCCCTCGCGCTGTTAAGCGGCAGCCGTGATGGCTATGCCGCCGTCCTTCTCTACGGCGCGGTCTACACCGCCATGAACCTCGCCGCCTTCGGCGCGATCTCCTCCCTCTCCGTCGAAGAAGAAAGGGAGCTGATCACCGACTACGCCGGGCTTGGCTTCACCGCTCCTCTGCGTGGCGGGGTGCTCGCCCTCGCCATGATCTCCCTGGCGGGTATCCCGCCGGCAGCGGGCTTCATCGGCAAGTTCTTCATCTTCTACTCCGCCATAAAGGGAGGGGCGATAACCCTCGCCATCATCGGTATCCTGAGCGCCGCCGCGTCGGCCCATTTCTATCTCAAAGTGGTGGCCCAGCTTTACATGCACCGCGGCGAAGCACCCGCGCCTCGCCCCGTCTCTCTCGCCGAAGGCCTCGCCCTCTGCCTCGCTTCTTTGATGATCCTGGTGATCGGGGTCTACCCCGGGCCGCTCTTGGGGGCCATCGAGGCGGCTCTGCACTGAAACTCAGCCTCTCGTTGCAGAAGCTGCGGGCTTTCTTGATGATGGCATGTCCCCTCACCCCCTAACCCCCTCCCGCAAGGGGAGGGGGACGGGCAGCAATCCTGTAAAGGCCTGAATAATAGAGGCACCGTGCCCAATCGCCGGGTCGGTGCCTTTTTTCATTACCCTGTCGTTGTCTTTGTTGGGGTGACTACTGTAGGCTGTCGCGGAAGGTGTTCAGGTACTGGTGATCGAAGGAGCCCTCCATCTCGCCGTACATGATCTCGAGCGCCTTCTCCTTGGTGAGGGCCTGGCGATAGGACCGGTTGGTGGTCAGGGCGCTGAAGACGTCGGCGATGGCGGTGATCTTCGAACTCCTGGCGATGTCGTAACTGGAGAGACCGTCTGGATAACCGCTGCCGTTCTCCTTTTCGTGGTGGTGCTTGACGATGCCGAGGGCCACCGGGGTAAAGATCTCCAGGTCCTTCAAGGTGCTGTAGCCGTAGACAGGATGCTTTTTCACTTCCTGGAACTCCGTGGCCGAGAGCTTGCCCGGCTTGTCCAGCAGTTCCTTGGGAACGTAGACCTTGCCGTAGTCGTGGAACAGCGATCCCATGCCAACGTCCATCAACTCGTCCTTGCCGAGATCGAATTCCTTTATATGCAGGGATATCGAGTAGGTGGCGACTTGGACCGAGTGCACGTAGGTATAGGCGTTGTGGTCCACCAGGCTGCTCAGGGCAGGCATGACGCCGTCGGAGTTCATCACGTCGTTGAGGATGTGCTTGATGAGGTTGCGGCAGCGGTCTACGTTCTGCCTGATGGCGATGGCGGGGCTGTCGAAGATTTCCTGCACGTAGTTGACCGATGCCTGGTACAGCATGGTCTGCTTTAGTTCCGGCTCGATACTGTCATCGCTGAGCAGTAACGGAAGGTTGGCCTCAACGTACTGGTTATAGGTCGACATTTCGGCGGCCTTGACGAAGAGATGCTTCACATTGTTGTCGAGTAGCCGCTCCTTGTCGGTTTGGGTGAATGAGAGCTTGGGGTCCTTGTACAGTACGTGATTCTCCCCGTGCTTGATGAACAGGGCGACACCCGGCAGTGTTTCCGGTATCAGGGATTCCAGCTGGATCATTCGGTACATGCCCGACCTCCTGAAGAAGTGGGAACCGCGCCGCAGCACTACTTCTGGAACATCCGACAACCTGCCTGCGTGTTTATTAGAAAAAGCAAATGCTAGTCTACCATGTCTTTTAGGGATTGCCGCCTCAGGAATTGCTCCCCCGGCGAATGCCGGAACAAACAAAGGGGGAGCAGCCTGTCGGCCCTCCCCCTTCTCACACCATTGTTTTCAGTTTTTACCAGGTCTCGTCCGGCTCGCCCCAAAGGTTCAAGGCGATGTCATCAAGAAGCTCCGGTATCCCCTCGCCGGTCGCAGCGGAAATCGGGAAGACCTTGATGCCGCGCTCCTCGAAGTAAGGGAGCACCTGTGCCAGGTTCTCCTTCACATGCGGCAGGTCGATCTTGTTGATCACCACGGTCTGCCGCTTCTCTGCCAGGTCCGGGTTGAAGAGTGCCAGTTCGCGGTTGATCGCCTCGTACTCGGCGATGGGATCGCGGTCCGGCATCCAGGAGAGATCGAGCAGGTGCAGAAGCTGCCCGGTGCGCTCCAGGTGCTTGAGGAAACGATGGCCAAGACCAGCCCCCTCGCTCGCCCCTTCGATCAGGCCCGGGATATCAGCCATTACGAAGCTGCGGTAGTTCTTGTACTTGACCACGCCGAGGTTCGGCTTGAGGGTGGTGAAGTGGTACTCGGCGATCTTCGGGCGCGCCGCCGAGATCTTGCTGATCAGCGAGGACTTGCCCACGCTCGGCATCCCGAGCAGGCCGACGTCGGCCATGAGCTTCAGCTCCAGGCGGATCCAGCGCTCCTCGCCCGGCTCACCCGGCTGGGCGAATTTGGGCGCCTTGTGGGTCGCCGTCTTGAAGCGGGCGTTGCCCTGGCCGCCACGTCCACCTTTGAGGAGCACGATCGACGAATCCGGCTCGGTGAGGTCGGCGAGGATCTCGTCGGTCTCGGCGTCCTTGATCACGGTCCCCCGAGGCACCAGGATCTCCTTGGCTGCGCCGTTGGCGCCGTGGCGGTCGCTCCCCATGCCGTTCCTGCCGCGGCCGGCCTTCTGGTGCGGATGCTGGCGCAGGTCGAGCAGCGTGGAGAGGTGCGACGACACCCTGAATACCACGTCGCCCCCCTTGCCGCCGTCGCCGCCGTCGGGCCCGCCCAGCGGGATGAACTTCTCACGGCGGAACGAAACGCATCCTGCACCGCCGTCGCCTGACTTCACGTAAATTTTTACTTCATCTATGAAACTCATTAAGTTTTATCCTGTGCAAACGGCAAAAGCCCGGACCTTGCGGCTCCGGGCTTTCACACTTTCGTCTTGCTGCGCTGGCTAGTTGGCCGGGTAGACAGAGACCTTCTTGCGGTCCTTGCCCAGACGCTCGAACTTCACCACGCCCTCGATCAGGGCGTACAGCGTGTAATCCTTACCGAGGCCCACGTTGTTGCCCGGGTGGATCTTGGTGCCGTGCTGACGGTAGATGATGTTGCCAGCTTTGACGGCTTCGCCGCCAAACTTCTTGCAACCAAGTCTTTGGCCGTCGGAGTCGCGACCGTTCCTGGAACTACCGACGCCTTTCTTGTGTGCCATTTTCTGCTCCTTCTGCCGGTAGCGGCCCTGATCCCAACGAATCGCGGCTGCCGCACCGCCGTTTTGAATATTACCTAGGCGTTAATCTTCTCAATCAACAGAATGGTCCTGAGTTGACGGTGCCCGTTAAGTTTCCTCGAGTTTTTCCGGCGCTTGGACTTGAAGACCAGAATCTTCTTGTCTTTGCCCTGCTCGACAATCTTGCCGACAACAGAGGCGCTGGGCACTAAAGGTGTTCCGATAACAACCTTATCGCCGCCAACCATCAGGACGTCGGAGATTTCAACGGTATCACCTACCGCACCCTCCAGCTTTTCGACTTTGAGAAAGTCGCCTTCGGAAACTTTATATTGCTTCCCTCCGGTTTTGACTACTGCGTACATGTACTTCACCACCTTTACTCTGGATTTACAATTGAGCGGTCAAACTTATCTTGAAAAGTATTTTGAGTCAAGGTTTTTTTCGGGCAATCGCGATTTTCCTGCCGAGAGGCGCCAGAGGCTAATCGAGCTCCACGAAGACCTCGTCGCCCCGGATCTCGACCGGGTAGATCTTCAGGGGAGCGCACTCCTTGTGTTCGGGGCAGTCGCCGGTGACCAGGTCGAAACGGTAGCCGTGGCGCTGACAGGAGAGCTTGCCGGCCTCCTTGATCAATGCCCCCTGCAGCGGCGCCCCCTGGTGTGGGCATTCGTGCTCGCAGGCGTACACGGTCCCCTTGGTTTTCACCAGGAGGATCTGCACCCCGCCAACCTCGACCAGCTTCTTGCCAAATTCAGGAACTTCGGAAACCTTCGCGGCAAATACCATGGAACACCTCCGGATGATCAAAGAAATTGGTCCCAGCAAAATATTGGTCTTCGTCAGGGGCCTCCTGTAGGGGCGAATAATCATTCGCCCCCCATAGGCAAACCACCGTTGCAGACGCCACCTGTACGGGTCGTGCGGCAGCGGCATTGCCGAGGCCATCTGCGGCTGGGCGAATAGTTATTCGCCCCTACAGAACCTCACGCTGGGAACTCGTTACCGCTTCACGATCTTCACGCAGTGCGCCGACTCCTCGGCCTTCTGCCTCGCCTCGTCGCAGTCGGCACCAAAGGCGAGGACGACGCCCATGCGGCGCCCCTTCCTGGTGTCGGGCTTGCCGAACAGGCGCAGCTTGCTGCCGGCAACGGCGAGCGCCTCGGCGACCCCTTCGAAGCCGACCTCCGCTGCGGAGTCCTCGGCCAGGATGACGTGCGACGCCGCGCACCCCTGGCTCACCACCTCCGGCACCGGAAGGCCCAAGATGGCGCGCACGTGCAGCTCGAACTCGGAGAGGTTCTGGGAAATCATGGTCACCATGCCGGTATCGTGCGGCCTGGGCGAAACCTCGGAGAACCAGACCTTGTCCCCGGTGACGAAGAATTCGCACCCGAAGATGCCGCGCCCGCCCAAGGAGCCCGTCACGGCCTCCGCCTGGCGCTGCGCCTCGGCCAGTACCGCCGGGGTCATCGGGGTCGGCTGCCACGATTCGTGGTAATCGCCGTCGATCTGGCGATGCCCGATGGGAGGACAGAAGCTGGTGCCGCCGACGTGGCGCACGGTGAGCAGGGTGATCTCGTAGTCGAACGGGATGAACTGCTCCACGATGACCTTGTTGGAGGCGCCGCGCGCCCCCTCGATGGCGTATGTGAAGCAGCGCTCCATGTCGGCCGCGTCGCGCAGGACGCTCTGCCCTTTCCCCGACGAGCTCATGATCGGCTTCACGACGCAGGGAAGCCCGATGGCGGCGACGGCCTCGCTGAATTCGTCCATGCTGGTGGCGAAACGGTAGGCGGCGGTGGGGAGGCCAAGCTCCTCCGCGGCGAGGCGGCGGATCCCCTCGCGGTTCATGGTCAGATTGGTGGCGCGCGCCGTGGGGACGACGTTGAACCCTTCCTTTTCCAGCTCCAGGAGATACTCGGTGTTGATCGCCTCGATCTCGGGGACGATGTAGCCCGGCTTTTCCAGGCGTATCACCCGGTCCAGCTGCTCACGGTCCAGCATGTCGATCACGTGGCTTCTGTGCGCGACCTGCATGGCCGGCGCGTCGGCGTAGCGGTCCACCGCGACCACCTCGATCCCGAACCTCTGGGCCTCGATGGCCACTTCCTTGCCAAGCTCACCCGAGCCCAGCAGCATCATCCTCGTCGCACCATTTTTCAGCGGCGTGCCAATCATCTTTTCTCCTGCTCCTTTATTAACTTACGGCTACTTCGAACTGTTCCTGGTGGAAGCCGGGCTTAGCGCGGACGGTGATCCGCTTCTTGAAGTTCTTCTCCAGCTCCTCGAGGCCGCGGCGCTCCTCGTCGTAGAGGAGATCGGCCACCTGCGGGTGCACGGTGAGCATCACCTTGGTGCCGCGGATGTCGAGCATCTCGCGGCGCAGTTCGCGGAAGATCTCATGGCAGACGGTGATCTTGGACTTCACGTAGCCGCGCCCCTCGCAGTACGGGCAGGGCTCGCACATCATGCGCCCAAGGCTTTCGCGCACCCGCTTCCTGGTCATCTCCACCAGGCCGAGCTCGGAGATCTTCAGGATGTTGGTCTTGGACTTGTCGCTTTTCAGCGCCTCCTCCAGCGCGCCGTAGACCTTCTCGCGGTTCACCTCCTTCTCCATGTCGATGAAGTCGATGATGATGATCCCGCCCAGGTTCCTCAGGCGCAGCTGGTAGGCGATCTCCTTGACCGCTTCCAGGTTGGTCTTCAGGATGGTGTCTTCGAGGTTGTGCTTGCCGACGTAGCGACCGGTGTTCACGTCGATGGCGGTGAGCGCCTCGGTCTGCTCGATGATGATGTAGCCGCCCGATTTGAGCCAGACCTTGCGTCCCAGCGCCCGGCTGATCTCGACCTCGAGGCCGAAGTGGTCGAAGATCGGCTCCTCCTCGTCGTAGAGCTCGATGGAGTACTTCATCTTGGGCATGAAGGTGCTGATGAACTGGACGATCTTGTCGTGCTCGGGCTTGGAATCGACCACGATGCGCTCGACCGACTCCGTGAGAATGTCGCGCACCACCTTCTGGGTCACGTCCAGGTCGGAATGGATCAGGGTCGGCGCGCCCGCCTTGTCCTTCTTCTTGGCGATCTCGTCCCAGAGCTTGGTGAGGTAGTGCAGGTCGGCGACCAGGTCCTCCTCGCTCTTGCCTTCGGAGACGGTCCGGACGATAAAGCCGCCGCCGACCGGCTTGATGCGGTCCACGATCTCCTTTAGGCGCTCCCGCTCGACCTCGTCCTCGATGCGGCGGGAGATACCGACGTGATCCACGGTCGGCATGTAGACCAGGTGCCGACCCGGCAGCGAAATATGGGCCGTGATGCGCGCCCCCTTGGTGCCGATCGGCTCCTTGGAGATCTGCACAAGGAGTTCCTGCCCTTCCTGCAAGAGTTCCTCGATGGGGTGCAGCGGGTGCGGCACCGGCTCCTCCCCCTCCTCCGGCTCGATGTAACTGTCATACTCGTCCATGGCGTCGAAGACGTCCGCCACGTAGAGAAATGCCGCTTTTTCCAGCCCGATGTCCACGAACGCCGCCTGCATTCCCGGCAGCACCCGGACCACCTTACCCTTGTAGATGTTGCCGATGATCCCCTTCACCCTGCTCCTCTCGACGTACAGCTCCGCTATGGTGCCGTTCTCGATGAGCGCGATGCGGGTTTCGTGGGAGGTGGTGTTGATGACCAACTCGTTTCCCATGCTAACCCCTTCCTGTATCTATTAAATTCAAAAGCAAAACTGTTTCAAAATTCTATAGGCCCGTCCTGTAGGGGCGAATAATATTCGCCCAGCCGCTGTTGCCGCCACCGGCACATCTGCGGCGGCAGCCTGACCACGTGGCACCTGTGACAGGGCGAATGATTATTCGCCCCTACAATTGCCACACAGGACGCAGCTGATTTATTCCTTGAAGAGCACTTCCAGCTTCTCCAGCCGCGCGTCTTTGAGTGCGTCGTTTTGGACGCCGAGGATGGCGCCGACGAACTCGAGCAGTTTGCCGCGACCGGCCACCATCTCCAGGGTCCGCCCATCTACCTTCAGATCGACCAGTTCGTGGCGCAGGTCGAACTCGCTCGACTTCCCCTTCTTCTCGCGCTTTACCGGCAACGACTCCAGGGCGAGGAATGCTGCCGCCTTCGCCTCCAGGTCGAGCGCCAACTCCTCGGGCAGGGTCACGCGGTAGCGCACCTTGTCCATGATCACGGACAACGCCGGCGCCCGCAGCGCGATCTCATCGGCCTCAAGCACCCGCACCCCCGCCGGGAGGGTCGCGTTCAGCGCCTGCTGCAACTGGGCTGCCGTATATCCGGCGTCAACCTCGAAGTCCATGTACTCCGCGTAGGACTCGATGCCGACGGAGAGTGCTGTGGCAAAGGAGAACTTCGGGTGGGGATGGAATCCCTGCGAAAAACGGATCGGGATGCCGGAGCGCCCCACCGCCCTGGTGAACAGGGTCAGCATCTCCAGGTGGCTCAGGAAACGCATCCTCCCCACCTTCTCGAAACGGATCCGGATCCTCTGCGCGTCTTCGGTCGGCTCCGGAACCGCGGACTGGCTGGCGTAGGTCCCAAAGGGAACCGGCTCGTTGAGCCGCAGCTTTATCTCCTTGAAATCGCAGACCCCGCAACCGGTGCAGCGATCGAAGCGGCAGTCCGGGGTGGCGGCACCGACGAGCGCCGCCTCGCGCTCCTTGAAAAGGAACGACTTGGTCACGCCGCAATCGATGTGATCCCAGGGGAGCACCTCGTCCAGTTCGCGGCGCCTGAGGTAAAAGCTCGCGTCGACGCCGGCGTTCTCGAAGGCCTGCACCCACTTGAGGCGATCGAAGTGTTCCCACCAGCCGTCGAAACGGCAGCCAAGGCGATGCGCCTCGATGAGCAGCTTGGCAAGACGGCGGTCGCCGCGGGCGAAGACCCCTTCCATGCCGGACAGCGAGGCGTCCTGCCACTTCATGATCAGCTTCTTTTTCTTGAGGGCATCGCGCAGATAGCGCTGCTTCTCCACGATCTCGGCTTCGCTTATCTGCGGCTCCCACTGGAACGGGGTGTGCGGCTTGGGCACGAAGCTCGACACGGAGACGTTGACGTCGCCGCCGTTGCCGGCGAATTTCCCCTGCCGCTTCACCTCGCGGGACAACTCCACGATCCCGTCCACATCCTCCATGGTCTCGGTCGGCAGGCCGATCATGAAGTAGAGCTTGATGAGACGCCAGCCGTTGCGGTACACCGAGCCCGCGTTCTCCAGGAGCGCCTGTTCGGTGATCCCCTTGTTGATCACGCTCCTGAGCCGCTCGCTGCCGGCCTCGGGGGCGAGGGTGAAGCCGGTCTTGCGCACCCGGCGGATCTCCTCCGCCATCTCGTCGCTCAGGCTCCCGACCCGCATCGACGGGAGCGAGACAGCCTTCTTCTGGGCCGAGTAGCGGTCCATGAGCCCCTTGAGCAGCGGGGTCAGGCAGCCGTAGTCGCCGGTGGAGAGGGAGAGGAGGGAAATCTCGTCGTAGCCCGTGTTGTGCAGCGCCTCTTCCATGATCTCGAAGACCCGCTCGGGGCTCCGCTCGCGCACAGGCCGATAAATATACCCCGCCTGACAGAACCTGCAACCCCTCGTGCAGCCTCGGGAAATCTCCACGCTGACCCGGTCGTGCACCGTCTTTAGGAACGGCACGATGGGGGAGGTCGGGTAGTATGCGGTCTCCAGGTCGGCCACGAAGCGCCTGCGCACGCCCTGGTACCACTCTTTCTTGGGGGTGATCGCGGCGACCCTGCCGTCGTCGTGATAGCTCACCTCGAACAGCGAGGGGACGTAGACCCCTTCGATCCGCGCCAGGCGCTCCAGGAGCTCGGCCTTGGCGATACCCTCGGTCTTCGCGGTCCGCACGCAGTCGGCCAGCTCGATTACCGCCTCCTCGCCGTCGCCGATCAGGAAGGCGTCGAAGAAGTCGGCCAGGGGTTCCGGGTTGTAGGCGCAGGGGCCGCCCGCGATGACGAGCGGATACCCTTCGGGCCTGTCGCAGGCGAGCAGCGGGATCCCGGAAAGGTCCAGCATGTTCAGGATATTGGTGTAGGAAAGCTCGTACTGCAGGGTGAAGCCCAGGATGTCGGCCTGTGCCAGGGGAGTTCCCGCCTCCAGCGTGACCAGGGGCTTCTCCTCGGCGCGCAGCGACGCCTCGAGGTCGGGCCACGGCGCGTAGGCGCGCTCGGGCATGACCCACGGTACCTCTTTCAGGACGCCGTACAGGACCTGCAGCCCGAGATGACTCATCCCTATCTCATATACGTCAGGGAACGCGAGCACAAAGCGGAGCGCTCCTTCCCGGTCGGCAACTGTTCCCATCTCCCCACCCATGTAGCGGGCGGGTTTTTCCACTGACAAAAGTATGTTATTGCTCAAAAATCCCCCAGATAGCCCGGCTCAGCCGTGACCGGACATAATAACAAAATATTCGAAGCGCTGGCAAGCAATATACCCTTGGCTCCGGCCTGGATCGCCACAAAGCATACCGCATATGCGGCACTCATTGGAGCATATGCGGCGACATTATCATGAGAGACCGGGTCCTTCCTGGGGCCGCGTCACGATTTTTTCAGTGTTTACGGTTATAATGAGAGGTTGGCACGCAACCTGCTCTACGTCAGATACCAACCCATTTTGTACAAGGAGAATTACCATGAAAAAAGTTCTGTCCTCCGTAGTTGCCGCTCTCGTTGCTGTTGCTTTCGCTGGTGTTGTTTTCGCTGCTGACGCTGCTCCGGCTGCTGCTCCGGCTGCAGAGGCTAAGAAAGAAGAGAAAGCTCCGGCTAAGAAAGCTGCTCCGAAGAAGAAAAAAGCTGCTAAGAAAGCCGCTGCTAAGAAAGAAGAGAAGAAAGAAGAAGCTCCGGCTGCTCCGGCTGCAAAGTAATTTCCCCTTAACGGGTAATTGCGAAAGGCCGCATCTCACGATGCGGCCTTTTTTTATTTCCAACAAAGCAAACACCCGGCGAGATTGCCGTCACGCCCAAGCTTCCTCACCCCTGCCCCTCTCCCGGCGGGCGAAGGGATAGACCGGCCGACTTCGACTTCGGGAACAAAAAAAGATCCAAGGGTTCCGGTCGCGGAACATGCCCTGGATCTTTTCGCACTTTTGGAAGCGGTGTTCGGTCCGCTACTCCTTTTGCCAGGCGTAGGCCGGATCGAGGTAGGGATCGTAGAAGCCGGGATAGGCCAGGAAGAAGGTGGCGGTTTCGCCGAGACCCGATGCGGTGCGCACCAGGGTCATGCCAAGCCCTTTCAAGGGTCCGACGGTGACACACTTGCCAACCCCTTCTTCTTTACAGGTCATGTATATCTGCTTCGGAAACTCCAGCCATCCAGTCGCGACATTGGCGACACCTCTAACCAGCTTATTGGCCATGCCGTCCACCACCTCCTGCGGCGAGGCGGTATCGACGGTGCGGGAATCGCCCGCATGCCCTTTTTCTGCTGTCAGCACCATGGCCAGCGCCAGGATGGCCAGAAAAACAAACTTCTTCCGCATCATCTATTCTCCCTTGGCCGGAACTGGCTGAGCCTCGCTCTGGCCTCTCGGTTCGACCCGCTTTTCTTCCCAACCTTCCCACACGAATTCGGGGGTGATCATGGGATCGTAATAGCCGGGTTGGGGCACGGCGAAAAATACGGTCTCGGTCAGTCCGGTCAGCAAGCGATAAAAGGCCATGCCGACACCCTTGAGCGGACCGACCACGTAGCCGATGCCGCCACGGTCCCGCACCATCAGGTAGGACTGCTTGGGCACCTCGACGATGGAGGTCGCCGTGTTAGTCACCCCGCGAACCAGCTTGAAAGCCATCTTCTCGGCGATTGCCTCCGGCTGCTGACCTTCCAGAGCAAACGAAGACGTGGCAAAAACCATGAGCAGCAACAGGGAAAACAAGGTCGCCTTGGTACGCATGTCCACTCCTTTTCGAGCTACATATCGGTAAATGCTATGATCTTGTAACATAGATGGCTTTCATTGGCAAGACAGCACTACCTCTATCATTGTAGACATGAACAACAAAAAGGCGCGGTTGAAAAACCGCGCCTTTTCTTTATTCACAACCTGTGGCTCGAGATTACTTCTTGCCGTGCTTCTTGGCGAGATACTCGGCGACGCCAGAAGTGGAAGCCTTCATAGACTCCTCACCTTCCTGCCAGTTGGCGGGGCAGACTTCGCCGCCGTGGGTTTCGACGAACTGGAGCGCGTCCAGCATCCTCAGGGCCTCGCCGACGCTGCGCCCCAGCGGCAGATCGTTGATGACGGAGTGGCGTACCACGCCCTTGGTATCGATGAGGAAGAGTCCGCGCAGCGCAACCGACTCGTTCAGCAGGATCCCGTAGCTCCTGGCGATGGACTTGTCGAGGTCCTCGACCAGCGGATACTGCACGTTGCCGATGCCGCCGTTTTCTACCGCGGTGTTCTTCCAGGCAAGATGGGTGAACCTGGAGTCCACGGAGACGCCGACTACCTCGCAGTTCTTCTCCTTGAATTCCGCCACCCTCTTATCGAAGGCGAGGATCTCGGAGGGGCAAACGAAGGTGAAGTCGAGCGGGTAGAAAAAGAGGACGACGTACTTGCCGCGATATTTGGACAGAGTGAGCTCTGCGAAGGAGTTATCGGGCATTACCGCCTGCGCCGTGAAATCGGGGGCTTCCTTAGTTACCAAGGTAGTAAGACTCATAGGTGTTGTTCTCCTTTCGGCTGATTGGGATTCTAATGTGAGCAACTCTACCAGCGGTCCAATCCCGTGTCAATCAAAAAAGATAAAAAGCGTCCTATTTGTCCTTTAAGCCATTTGGAAGGTCCGTTTCCTCCTACGCAGCACCCTCTAACGCTCCACGATTTCCCCACGAATACTGACCGTTACCTCGCGGAACGGGATCTCCATCCCGGAAGCCGCCAGGGCCTGACGCGCAGCCATAACGATACCTCCGCAGCAGGGCACCTCCATCCTGAGCACCGTGATCCCCTTGATGCCGGAAACGCGGAACAATTCGGTCAGCTTGGTCAGGTAAGCGTTGTTGTCATCGAGTTTCGGGCAGCCAACGACAACGGCCTTGCCGGCCAGGAAGTCCTGGTGGTAATTGGCGTAGGCGAAGGGGACGCAGTCGGCGGTGATGAGCAGCTCGGCATCCTTGAAGTACGGTGCCGTTACCGGTACCAGGTGCAGCTGCACCGGCCACTGCGCCAGCTGGCTCTGGATTGCTCCCGCTGCCGGTGTCCCGGCGGACGGTGCCGGGGCGAAGCTCTGAACGCGCGAGCCGGGGCAGCCGCCGCCATGCCCATGCCCATGCCCATGCCCATGCCCATGCCCATGCTCATGCCCATGCCCATGCCCGTGACCGTGGTCATGACCTGCAGGTGCGGCGCCCTGGGCGGTCAGGTGCTTCTCGACGGCGATCTCGTCGAACTCGTCCGCCTCGCGCTCGATGATGGTGATGGCGTCCTGCGGGCACTCGCCGAGGCAGGCCCCCAAGCCGTCGCACAGGTTATCCGCGGCGATCTGAGCCTTGCCGTCGACGATTTTGATGGCGCCTTCCGCGCACGAAGGGACGCAGAGCCCGCAGCCGTCGCACTTGTCCTGGTCTATGTTCACAATTTTCCTGATCATCCTTAACCTCCTGAAATTTGCTAAAAAAAGTAGTGCCAGAGCAGATCGAGGCGCCCGCGCAGCAGCAGGTGTTTGCCGGAGTAGGCCATGATCTCGCGAATCCGGGCGCGCTGCGCCTTGCCGTAGCAATGGACGTGACAGTGCTTGCAGGTCGGCTTAGGGTCGAGGGGGCATTTCTCCCGCTTCGTCTTGGCGTAGGCCAGAAGCTCAGAGCACTCCTCGCAGAGCACGCCCTTGGGGCTTTTGTGCTTGCTTCTGCAGTAGCAGCCGATGAAGGTCTCCAGCACCCTGATATCTTTTTCCTGCTTTGCTCTCTTTTCCATGGTCGCCACAATAGCAGAACAAATCACCTTTCGTCATGACCAAAGTCAATAAAATCAACTCCACACCCTTTGCCTTTGCGTCGAATTTGTGTTAATTTCCCGCGAATGAACACTAACATGGAAAAAGTCATCATCCCGCGCGCGGAGCACTCCATCTCCCGCTCGTTGCTCAGCCCCAACGGCGTAAAGGTGCTCTACAAGCTCAGGGAGCACGGCTTCATCGCCTACCTGGTGGGGGGCGGCGTCCGGGATCTGCTCCTGGGGCGCGAGCCCAAGGACTTCGACGTCGTCACCGACGCCACGCCCAACCAGCTCAAGAAGCTGTTCCGCAACTGCCGCTTGATCGGCCGCCGTTTCCGTCTCGCCCACATTCATTTCCACGACGAGATCATCGAGGTCGCCACCTTCCGCTCCACTGTCGATGCCGCTGAAGCAGCCCAGGAAGAATTCGCCGAGGCCTTGCCCGAAGAGACCGTCGAGGCTCCTACCGAGGCGGAACAGCTCGAGGATGAGCGCGACCGGAGAAGGCGCCGGCACCACCACGGTCCCCCTATCCTGAAGAGCGAAGACGGCATGGTGCTCAGGGACAACGTCTTCGGCACCCCCGAGGAGGACGCGGTACGTCGCGACTTCACCGTCAACGCCCTGTTCTACAACATCGCCGACTTCTCCATCATCGACCACGTCGGCGGGATGGAGGATCTGAGAAACGGTCTAATCCGCACCATCGGCGACCCCATGGTCCGCTTCACCGAGGACCCGGTCCGCATGATCCGCGCCATCCGGTTCGCGTCCATGCTCGGCTTCAACATCGAGCCGCGCACCGAGGCCGCCATCGAGGCGCTGTGCGGCACCATCAACAAGGCCACGCCGCCGCGCCTTTACGAGGAAGTGCTGAAGCTGCTCCTCATGGGGGCCGGCGAGCGCACCTACCAGATGATGCGCCACAGCGGGCTGTTCGAGCCGCTCTTTCCCCATTTCGACGCCTGGCTCTCCCGCGAGTCCGACTGCTACCCTCACGTCCGCGTGGGTAAGGCACTGGAGTGGGCCGACGAGCAGATCGGCCAGGGTATCGCCGTCACCCCTCCGCTGTTGATCACCCTGATGTTCGGGGAGTACCTGGAGGAGAAGGTGGCTCTGTTGCGCGACGAGGGGCTTCCGCCACAGCAGGCCACCGACGCCGCCGTAGCCGCCTTCGCCGGAGAGCTCGCTCCCACCGTTTCCGTGCCGAACCGGGTGCTGGTCGCGGTGCGCGACATCCTGAACATGCAGCAGCGCTTCCAGAAGACCCCGGGGAGGAACGGCCGCGGCGTGGTTGCTCGTCTCGCCTTCCGCGACGCCCTGCAGTACCTTCGTTTCATGGAGCAGCTCACCCCGCCGAAAAGGTCGCTGGCGGATTGGTGGGAACGGTTCGCCGCGCAGCAATCGGAAGGGGTGGAGTCCGCGCCCCCGCCCAAGGGCGAAGCGGGAGCCGCCGAGGCGCCGAAGAAGAAGCGGCGCCGGAGACGGCGGCGGAGAAAGCCTGGTGGTGCGCCGGAATAAGCGGACGACGTCCCCCTCCCCCCCTCCAGGGGAAGGAGTCTTCGAAGCTCCAGCCATGTGGAAGGAAGCATCTAAGCCGGCCACGGCGGAGAAAGTTGCAGGAAATAAAGAAGCCCCTCGTCCGTCACGGATCGAGGGGCTTTTTCGTTGCCAGTTGTCCATCGTCCCCTCTCCCTTTGGGAGAGGGCTAGGGTGAGGGGATCGGTGCGACGACCTCCCTCACCCCCCCTTCGGGCACCCTCTCCGGGAGGGAGAGGGGTTAGCGATAATTTCTACTTATCAATTGCCTTTGGTGATCTCCGCCACCTCGAGCCGCTTGATCTTGTCGCGCAGCTCCGCCGCCCTCTCGAATTCCTGCGCCTTGGCCGCGGCCAGCATCTCCTTCCTCAACCGTTTCAGAGTCTTCTCCAGGTCCTTGGGATTGAGGAAATCCTCCCCCTTCACCGGGACCGTGACCCAGTCCTTCTCCTCGGGTGCCTGCAGCACGTTGGCGATCAGCCTCTTCACACTCTCGGGCGTGATGCCATGCTCCAGGTTGTAGGCCTGCTGCAGCTCCCGGCGCCTGACGGTCTCGTCGATGGCGGCCTGCATCGAGCCGGTCACCTTGTCGGCGTACATGAGCACGCGCCCGGACACGTTCCTCGCCGCGCGGCCGCAGGTCTGGATCAGGGAGCGGGTGGAACGGAGGAAGCCTTCCTTGTCCGCGTCGAGAATGGCAACGAGCGACACCTCGGGGAGGTCCAGGCCCTCGCGCAGCAGGTTGATGCCCACCAGCACGTCGAATTCCCCCAGCCGCAGGTCGCGCAGGATCTCCATGCGCTGGAAGGTGTCGATGTCCGAGTGGAGGTAGCGCACCCGGATGCCGAGTTCGCGGTAGTAATCGGTAAGCTCCTCCGCCATCCTCTTGGTGAGCGTCGTGACCAGGATCCGCTCGCCCCGCTCGGCGGTGAGCCGGACCTCGTGCAGCAGGTCGTCCACCTGGCCTGCCGCGGGACGCACCTCGATGACCGGGTCGATGAGGCCGGTGGGGCGGATCAGCTGCTCGACCACGACGCCCCCCGCCATCTTCAGCTCGTACTCCGCCGGGGTCGCCGAGACGTAGACCACCTGGTTCAGCTTCCGGCCGAACTCCTGGAAGGTGAGCGGCCGGTTGTCCAGGGCCGAGGGGAGCCGGAAACCGAAGTTCACCAGCGTCTCCTTTCGGCTGCGGTCGCCGCGGTACATCCCCCCCACCTGCGACACGGTGATGTGGGACTCGTCCACCACCAGCAGGAAGTCGTCGGGGAAGTAGTCGATGAGCGTGTAGGGAGGCTCCCCGGCCTGGCGCCCGTCGAAGTGGCGCGAGTAGTTCTCGATCCCCTGGCAAAAGCCCATCTGCTCCATCATCTCGATGTCGAAGAAGGTGCGCTGCTCGATACGCTGCGCCTCCAGGAGCATGTTCTGGTCCTTGAAGTAGCGGATGCGCTCCTCCAGTTCGACCCGGATCTGCTCGACGGCCCGCTCCAGGGTCTGACGGCTGGCGACGTAGTGGGAGGCCGGGTAGATGGCGAAGCGCGGCAGCTTCTGGAGCTGCACGCCACGCAGGGGGTCGATCTCGGAGATCGCCTCCACGGTGTCGCCCCAGAACTCGATCCGGATGGCGCGCTCGTCGTCGTGCGCCGGGAAGACTTCGACGGTATCACCGCGCACGCGGAAGCTGCCACGGTGGAAGTCGACGTCGTTGCGCTCGTACTGGATCTCCACCAGGCGCTTTAACAGCTCGTCGCGCCCCAGGTCGTCCCCCTCGCGCACCCGGATCTGCATCTCCTGGTACGACTCCGGCGAACCGATGCCGTAGATGCAGGAGACCGAGGCGACGATGATCACGTCGCGCCGGGTCAGCAGGCTCCTGGTTGCGGCATGGCGGAACTTGTCGATCTCGTCGTTGATCGAGGAGTCCTTCTCGATGAAGGTGTCCGAGGAGGGGATGTAGGCTTCGGGCTGGTAGTAATCGTAATAGGAAACGAAGTATTCGACGGCGTTGTTGGGGAAGAGCTCCTTGAACTCGCCGTAGAGCTGGGCGGCCAGGGTCTTGTTGGGGGCGAGCACCAGGGCGGGGCGGTTGCACCGGGCGATCACCTGTGCCATGGTGAAGGTCTTGCCGGAGCCGGTGACCCCGAGCAGGACCTGGTGCTGGTCGCCGCGCAGCACCCCTTCGGAAAGCTCCTCGATGGCGCGCGGCTGATCGCCCCGCGCCTGGAAACCGGTTACCAGTTCGAATTTGTCCATGCGCAGGATATTAACAGGATGAGGTGCGCCTTGGCAACAGGGGGATCAGGCCGCGGCGCAGGTCCGGTGGGGAGGGAGCTGGTTGACGGTCAACCAGTAGTTCATCACCTGCTTCATGTTTTCGCAGAACTGGCCGTAATCCACCGGTTTGCGGATGTAGCTGTTGGCGCCCAGGCGGTAGCTGTCCAGGATGTCCTGCTCCTCGGTGGAAGAGGTGAAGACGATCACCGGGATGGAGCGCGTCCTCGCCTCCTCCCTCATGCGGCGCAGCACCTCCAGCCCGTTCACCTTGGGGAGCTTCAGATCGAGCAGCACCAGAAGAGGGGTCGGCGCCGGCTCGGTTCCGCTGCGCCCGGTGCCGAACAGGTGTTCCAGCGCCTCGGCACCGTCGCGGGCCACCACGATGCCGTACGGCATGTGCTTGCGTATCGCCCTAAGAGTCAGAGCCTCGTCATCAGGATTGTCCTCGACCAGCAGGATCATCTTGTTCATCTGAGTCCTCCTTGTTAGAGAGAGAGGGGCAGCAAGTTTGTAACAAATCTTCTCAATTTTGGCAATAATATTTTAATAATATCCTTCTTACCTGAGAATCAATCCAACAGTTGATTTTTGCGCCGTCCCTATGCCATACTGCAGCATCTTACGCATTCACAAAGGGAGGTCACATGTTTGGATTCGGCATGCCGGAGCTCATTATTATCCTGGTGATCGTGCTCGTGGTGTTCGGCGCCGGCCGGCTCCCGGAGATCGGTGGCGCGCTCGGTAAGAGCATCAGGAACTTCAAGAAGGCTTCCAGCGGCAAGGATGAAATTGAGATTAAAGCCAGCCGCCCCGATGACGATAAGAAAGGGAGCTAGCTCCAGCTCATTAGTTTGCGCCCGTCGGTTACGAGGTCCCCGCTGCAGCTTGCGGGGGCCTTTTTGTTTTTTTGGCGCGGCATAACGGCAGTCCAGGCAGTCACAACGGAACTTTCATGAAAAAACCTCACAAGGATCACAAGGACGTCCCATCCGTCCAAGGCGCCGGACAAATCGTGGAACTGCTGGTCGCCACCGGCGTCATCACCACGAAGCAGCTCCTCTACGCCCAGCGGGTGCACGGCAAGCTGCAGTCCCCCAAGACGCTGATCGACGTGCTCCAGGAGCTCGAGTACATCAAGCGCGAGGACGTGGTGCGCACCCTGCGCGAGAACAGCCTCTCCATCCGCATCGGGGACCTGCTGGTCGAGCTCGGCTACCTGAAGCAAAGCGAACTGCTCACCGCCCTGAACCTGCAAAAGGAGGTGGGGAGCCCGCGCAAGATGCTCGGCGACATCATCGTCGAGAAGGGTTTCATCGAGGAGCGGCGGCTGACCGAGGTGCTTTCCTTCCAGCTCGGCTTCCCGATGGCGGAGCTGGAATTCCGCAAGCTGGACCGCAAGCTCTTCGCCAAGGCGCCCTTCGAGGTGTTCCGGGACGAGTTGTTCGTACCCTACTCCGTTGACGAGGAGGGCGCGACCCTGGTTGCCTTCGCCAACCCCCTGGAGAAGTACTCGCGCCTCTCCGCCGAGAAGATCTTCGGCAGGAACGTGAAGCCGGCCATTGCCACCCGTACCGCCATCCTCTCCGCCATCGTCGCCGCCCAAAAGACCGCCGGGGACGACGCCGCAGTGCCGGACGAGACCACGGTGGTCGGCATGATCAACAAGCTCTTCGACGACGCCATGACCATGGGGGCGAGCGACATCCACATCGAGCCGCTCAGGGACCGGCTGCGCATACGGCTGCGGCACGACGGCGTCATGATGCCGCACATGGAGCTGTCGCTCGACCTGGCACCGCAGCTCTCCTCGCGCATCAAGGTCATGGCCCAGGCCGACATCGCCGAGAAACGGCGCCACCAGGACGGCCGCATCATCTACGAGAGCCGGCTGCACGGCTTCAACCTCGACATGCGCGTCTCCTTCTACATCACCATCTTCGGCGAGAAGATCGTGCTGCGCCTTTTGAACAAGAAGGAGGCGATCCTCGAGGTGTCGCAGATCGGCATGGCGCCGCGCATGCTCAAGCAGTTCATGGAGGACGCCCTGGAGACCCCGTCGGGGGTCATGATCATCACCGGCCCCACCGGCAGCGGCAAGACCTCCACCCTCTACGGCTGCGTCAGCCACCTGAACAACATCAACACCAGCATCATCACCGCCGAGGATCCGGTTGAGTACGTCATCGAAGGGGTAGCCCAGTGCTCCATCAACCAGAAGATCGGGGTGACCTTCGAGGAGACGCTGCGCCACATGGTACGCCAGGACCCGGACGTGATCGTCCTGGGTGAGATCCGCGACACCTTTTCCGCCGAGACGGCGATCCAGGCCGCGCTCACCGGGCACAAGGTGCTCACCACCTTCCACACCGAGGACAGCATCGGCGGCCTGCTGCGCCTGATGAACATGCAGATCGAGTCGTTCCTGATCTCCTCCACCGTGGTCTGCGTGGTCGCCCAGCGTCTGCTGCGCCTGGTCTGCAACGACTGCGCGGAGCCCTACATCCCCGCGCCGGCCGAGTACGGCCGCATGGGATTATCGGCCAAGGACCTGGCCGGAGCCAACTTCCGCGCAGGCCGTGGCTGCACCAACTGCCGTTTCACCGGGTTCAAGGGAAGGAGCGCCGTCTTCGAGCTCCTGGTCCTGAACGAGCCGGTGAAGGAGGCGATCCTGCAAAACAGGTCATCGGCCGAGATCCGCAGGCTGAGCATGGAGACTTCCGGGCTGGTGACCCTGTTCGAGGACGGACTGGTCAAGTCGGCCAACGGCCTGATCTCGCTCCAGGAGGTGCTGCGCGACCTCCCCCGCATCGGGACACCGAGGCCGCTCATGGAGCTGCGGCGCCTGCTTGGCTACTGAGGGGGAACACCAGATGCATTCGGCAAGGAGAACAGCTGACATGAACCAGCAAACCTCGATCGTTGAGGTGGTCAAGGCTCGGCTCGCGGAAGGGACCCTCAGCATTCCCGTCTTCCACGCGGTGGCCGTGAGGCTGCAGCAGGCGCTGGCCCGCCCGGATTTCGACATCAAGGAGGTGCACCAGCTCCTCAACGCCGACCCCGGCATCGCGACCGGGGTCCTCAGGGCCGCCAACTCAGCCTTCTATGCCGGGCTCACCAAGGTCAGCACCATCCGCGAGGCGATCATCAGGCTGGGAGCCAACGAGGTGGCCAGCCTCGCCATGCTCACGACGCAGCAGGACCTCTACCGATCCAAAGACACCCGGTACAACGCGGTGATGCAGACGCTCTGGAAACATTCGTTTTGCTGCGCGGTGGGAAGCAGGTGGCTGGCGCAAAAGGTGGGGTTCGCGGCGCAGGCGCAGGAGGCGTTCCTGGGGGGGCTGCTGCACGACCTGGGCAAGCTCTTCCTCCTGAAGTGCATGGAGGACGTCTGCCGCGAACAGCATTTCAACGGGGTGACCAGCCAGGCGGTGTTGAGGGAGGTGCTCTCCACGCTCCATGTGGAGCAGGGGTACCAGCTCATGGTGCAGTGGCAGATGCCGCAGCTCTACTGCGACATCGTCGCCGGACACCAACAGGAGCGCTGGGACCAGGGCAACGTGCTGCTGGCGATGGTGCGGCTGGCGAACCTTGCCTGCCACAAGTTGGGCATCGGCATGAACCGCGACCCGGCGGTCCTGCTCTTCGCTACGGGCGAGGCGCAGGTGCTGGGCCTTAAGGAGACGGCCCTGGCGGAACTGGAGATCGTCATCGAGGACGCGCTCACCGTCCCCCTGTCAGCGGAATAGCGATCCCGGAGGTGGCTGCGCTCAGTGCAGCCACCGCTTCAACAGCTCCGGGTTGAGCGGCTTGGGCAGCACGGCCAGCACCCCCAGGCTCCTGCACTGCTCCAGATCCTTGGGATCTTCGGATGAGGAGAGCGCGAAGACCTTGAGCCCCCTGGTGCGCTCATCGCTGCGCAGCCGCTGTAACACCCCCACCCCGTCGATTTTCGGCAGCTTCATGTCCAGGAGCACGAAGTTGGGCTCATGGTGCTCGTCCCTGTCAATTCCCTCTCCCAGGAGCATCCCCAGCGCTTCAGCCCCATCGCGCGCCACCACGACCTTGTCGTAGCCCGCTTTCTTCAGGGCCCGCAAGGCGAGTTCTTCGCAATTGCTGTTATCTTCGACCAACAAAATCTCAGCTTCTTGCATAGCGCCTCCCAAAACTGCGGTTCAGGGTCCTTTGACTGTCAAACAGGTGGTGGTGATTCGACGGCAATCGCATTGGCAATATTAAATTTGATTCATCATCTGTCATTATAATTTAGCGGGTAATAATCGCTACCACAGCAGCTCTAGTTGTTTCTCGCATTCCCGTATTGGGTGATCGGGTCGTCTCTCACAGGCTGCCATTTCGCCGAAACAGCCGCGACCATGGCTTGATGAAGAAAACTGAGTGTGAGTCGTCGCGCCGCCAGTGACACTAACACCGCCACCCTCTGAGCCAAGCATAATTTTATATCATACATTAACCAATACACAAGTAGGAAATTTCGAAAGTCGTACAAAAAGACGCCGCGCCAGTGACTTTACACTGGCGCGGCGTCAATCTTGTGCACATCGGTCGCTCCTACCCCTCAACCGGCGCCCCGCGTGAGGGCCTGCGTCCTTCCCGCTTGCTTCTTTGGAAGGCAAGGGCGATTTCGTGCTGCTGCTCCTTGCCCAACGCTTTCCTGGCCAGCGTGAACACCTCCTTCTCCTCTTCCTGCATGTGGTGCTCCACGATCTCGCCGAGTACCTGCAGCTTGGCCATCCAGCGTTCGTCATCCACCGCGAGGGACTGGAAGGTTCCCAGCATGGTCTTGGCCACCTGGTGCTCCTCGAACGCCTGCAGCACCTTGTCGCGCATCTCCTCGTTCTGCTCCAGCACGCTGTAGAAGAAGCGCTCTTCGCCTTCCATGTGCAGATCGAGCTCTTCCTCCAGCTGCGAGAACAGTTTCTGCAGGGAGGCGACGTCCTTCTTGCCTGCCTTCTGCGCCTTGTCGAAAAGGTAGCGTGCCTTTTCATGGTCCTGTTTCAGCACGTCGAAGATGGTCATCTCCGCACGGCTGTGCGACTCGCTCGTCTTCTGGCTTGTTGGCATCTCGTGTCTCCTTTGGGCGCCACGTCATCTTGCGCCGATACATGTAGGGGCGAACTTGCGTTCGCCCCCGCGTTGCAACTACCTGTTTTTTTACTGCTCCTACGCCATGCCCCTCGGCTTTGGCTTATCGGAGCTGGCGAAGTCCGCCTTGGACTCCCCCTCGGACCCGATATCGGTCGCACCGGTTTGCTTCAGGATCTCGATGGCGCGCTTTTTCCAGTCCGCGTTGTCGCAGTGCACCGAAAGGAGGATACCCCCTTCCTTGACGCGTCCCTCGTAGCGCTTGGCCTCGTACTCGGGGATGCCCATGCCGATGAGCGCCCCCGCGACCCCGCCGATGACCCCGCCTGCGCCAACACCTGCCAGGGCCGCGACGATCGGGCCCGCGGCGATGAAGGGGCCGACGCCCGGGATGGCCAGTGCGCCGATACCGGAGAGCCAGCCGAGCGCACCGCCGATCACCGCACCGGTACTCGCGCCCGCGGTCGACCCTTCCGGGACCTTGGTGTGCTTTTCGTGGGCGAAATCCTTGGTGCCGACGTTCTCGGAGAACAGCACCGAGATGTCGGTGTTACGGAAGTCCGCCGCGCGCAGCGAGTCGACTGCCTGCTCGACGCTGTCGCGGCTGCGGTAGATGCCGAAAACTGCCGTGTTCTTTGCCATGTCAGGCCTCCTTTTCTGGTACTGCCGGATTGCGGTGCCCGTCTTACTTCTTCTTCGGAGGCTCAGGCACCTTGGCTCCCTTCTCGCGCGCCTCCGAAAGCCCGATCGCCACCGCCTGCTTGCGGTCGGTCACCTTCTTGCCGCTGCCACCACTTTTCAGCTCACCCTTCTTGAACTTGTCCATCACCTCATGCACCGTTTCCTGCGCCTTCTTCCCGTACTTGGCCATTCAGGTTTCCTCCTTCGCCCTAGATCCGTCCCAGGAGCACCAGGATCAGCAGGATCAGCAGGACCAGGCCCAAGCCGCCGCTTGGGTAGTATCCCCACCCCGCGCTGTAAGGCCAGGTGGGGAGTGAACCGACGAGCAGCAAGATCACGATTATCAGCAGAATCAGTCTCATGGCTTCCTCCTTTCACGAAATCCCCTGCGGTTGCATCACTTGTGTCTGCCTAGGGCATCCACGTTCCTCTCGAAGGTGGGCAGGATGGCCTTGATGAAGGCGTTGCGGATCAGTTCCACGATCACCTGCCAAGTGCTGGTCTTCGGGTTCTGCAGCGGACCGGAGATGTCCGCCTTGGTGGCGACCTGCTCATGGGGCCTGTTTTCCAGCAACTTGGCTATGCCACCGACCAGCATCTCGTACACCTTGTGGAAGAATCCCTTGTTCTTGTCCTGGCGCCGATCGTAGACCTTCATGTCCTTGAAGAAGGGCTTGATGTAGCCGTTCACCCTGTTGTTCTTCACGTGCAGCTCCGTCACCAGCGAGAAGGTGCCGGCGGTGACGTCGAAGTTTCCGTAGCTGCGCAGGAGGTCGTTCAGCGAGACGAGCTGGGTGTTGGTTATTTTCAGGTAGAGGTCGAGGTCCGGCCCCTTGTCCTCGGGGCGGAAGGTCGCCTTGGCCTCGGTAATGCCGCTTCCCATGAACTTACCGGCCAGCCTCGCCGTAGCCGGTCCCTTGGAGAACTGGTTCGAGAAGTTGTCCAGGTAGAGGTTCGCGTCGGATAGGAACAGGCGGACATTTTTGCCGCCGTAGTTGTTGATGAACCCGAGGTTTGACTCGGTCACGCTGAAGTGTTCGACGGTAAGGATGAGGTCGGGCTTGTTGCTGACCTCCTTGGCTGCCTTTTTGACCTTCCGGGCCCTTCTCTTCTCGGCCCCCGCCGTCGCCGCGGTGTGGATGTAGTCGAGCTTCACGCCGTTGATGGAGAGCTTCTTGAGCCGGACCGTCTGCACCTTGCGGCCGTATTCCACGTTGCCACTCGCGCTCAGGACGCCCCCCTCGATCCTGACGTTGGTGCGGGCCGCCATGGGTGCGAAGTGCGCGATGGGAACCTTGGCGAGCTCTATGGCCGCCTTCACCGCGGGGGTCGGCTCGGCCAGGAAGTTGGCCCTCCCCTTGACGGTGCCGTGCCCGCTGCCGAAGATGTCGGTCTCCAGCTGGAAGTCGGATGGGTACACCTTGTCGGGCAGATGTATGTTGCGAATATTGTTCGCGGTCAGGTCCAGTTTGGAGAGTTTCAGCGGCCTCTTGGGGTCCTGGTCGATGTAGGTGAGACTGCCGTCGGTGATCTTCAAGAGGTTGATCTTCAGAGGGTAGATGGCCTCGAAGGCCTGCTGCCACCCCTTTTGCTTCATGGGGACCTTGCTGGCCGCCTCTGATTTGAGTTGCAGCAGGTTGACGTGGACCTTGGGGCCGTCCACCCTCATGTCCCCGACAAGTTTGCCGGACAGGATCTCGCGCCACTGGACGCTGGCCCTCAGGTAGGGGAACTCCGCCACCGGCGGCTGGGGGTGGGCCTCCTGGGAAATGGTGAGCCCCTTCAAGGTGATGGAGAGGCCGATCAGGCTGAAGTGCAGCTTGGGGAGCCGTACCTTGTACCCCTTGAGGCTCTGGTTCATCCTCCGTTCCGTGGTGCGCCTGAGCGGCTCGTCGACGAAGAAGCTGGCGATGAAGACAATCAGCACCAGGGATACTATTATCCCCACGATCCAGAGCAGCACCTTGGGGACCGCGACTCCGCGGTCGGCGCCACCCAGCGCCGGTTCGTTCGGTTCAACCATAACGATCTCCAGGGGTTACGGTAGAGGGACTAAACCATGATGAAAACACGCTAATAAATGTATGCGGTGCGCCTGCTTTGTCAATTGCGGCAGGCGCTTTAAGCCCTGTCGCCACCGCAAATATTGACGCGGCAAACGAGCGGGCTTCCAGACAGGCCGCTGTGATGTTCATGGGCTCGTTGTGGCAATGATGGTAAAATGCGAGCTGTACCAGAACAAGACGCCGGCAAGGAAAGGTCTGCACCCGAGGAGGTTAACTATGAGAGCGATGTGGTCCGGTTCGATAAGCTTTGGCCTGGTGAACATCCCCGTGAAACTTTACAGTGGCTCGCAGAGCAACTCGCTCGATCTGGACATGCTGCGCAAGAACGACCTCTGCCCGATCAAGTATCTGCGGGTCTGCAAGACCGACAACAAGGAAGTCCCCTACGAGGAGATCGTCAAGGGGTATGAGTACAGTGACGGTGAGTACATCGTGCTTACCGACAAGGATTTCGAGAGCGCGAGCCTGGAAAAGACGCACCTGATCGACATCGTCGACTTCGTCGACGAAAAGGAGATCGACACCCGGTACTTCGAGAAGCCGTACTACCTGGAGCCGGACAAGAGCGGGCCCAAGGCCTATGCGCTACTCAGGGAGGCGCTCAAACGCTCCGGGAAGGTGGGGGTGGCTTACTACGTGCTGAGAAACCGCGGCAGCCTGGGCATCGTCCGTCCGCTGGACGACCTGCTGGTCTTGAACCAGATCCGCTACGCCGCCGAGGTGCGAGACGCCTCCGACCTTAAGCTGCCCGGCAACGAGCAGGTGCGGGAGCAGGAGGTTAGCCTGGCGTTGTCGCTCATCGACCAGTTGACGGTGAAGTTCGACCCGGCCAAGTACAAGGACCAGTACATCGACGACCTGAAGCGGATGATCGAAGAGAAGGCGCAGGGTCGCCAGCCCGCCCCGGTGAAGGCCGCACCGCCGCCGAAGGTGGCCGACATGATGGCCCTCTTGAAGGAGAGCCTGAAGCAGAAACGCAAAGAGGCGGCGTAGCCGGCGCTTGGCAAACCGCAGCGCAGAGTCCCCTCCCCCTCCCCAGCCCTCCCCCTCCGGGGGAGGGTGCTCCACGCGCACCACATTCTCCCGGCACACTTTCCCCAGCTCTCCCCAGCCCCCTATTTATACCCTCCTAGGTTGCCATGACTCCATGGTCCCATCGCTCCTACAACTCCCATAATTCGCTCCCTCCCGTTGCAATCCCGTCTTCGTATGTTAGCTTGTTCTAATTCAAAAACCGGTCTTAATAAGAGCGAGTGCCAACAGCTTCCAAGGAGGATCAGGTATGGAACCGAGTGAAACCGAACGCGGCCAGTCGAGAGAATGGCGAAGAGACCGGCGGGTGAACGTAGGTCCCGCCGAGAGGAAGGCATCCGTGGTCGGCGGGGCCGCCCTGGCGGTATCGGGGCTCAGATGCATCAGCAAGAGGGACTACGCCTCGGGCCTGGCGATGATGATCGCGGGAGGGATGTTGCTGTACCGGGGCCAAACCGGGCACTGCGGCATCTACGACGCGATGGGGGTCGACACCGTGCACACGCACAACTCCGCCTTGACCATAACCAAGGCGGTCACCATCGGTCTGCCGCCACAGGAGGTTTACGAATTCTGGCGCAACCTCGAGAACCTACCGCGCTTCATGAGACACCTGGAGTCGGTGCAGGTGACCGGGGCGCGCACCTCGCACTGGAAGGCGGTCGGCCCGGGCGGCATCAGCGCCGAGTGGGACGCGGAGATGATGGAAGACACGCCGGGCCAGCAGATCAGCTGGCATTCGGTGGGCGAGGCGGACGTACCAAACAAGGGGAGCGTGGAGTTCAAGGAGGCGCCGGGACACCGGGGTACCGAGGTGAAGGTCACCATCGACTACTATCCTCCCGGCGGCGGTGCGGGGAAGGTGGCGGCCAAGCTTGCCCAGGGGATCAACGCCCAGCAGCTCGAGGAAGACCTGAAAAGGCTCAAGCAGATCCTGGAAGTGGGAGAAGAAACGACGGCACGGCGCACGGTCGAATAAACGCTATCCCGCCGGGCACCCGGTGGACAAGGAGGGTATATGAGGGCGGTATGCTGGCACGGCAAGCACGACGTGCGGGTTGACGAGGTGGCGGACCCGCAAATCGTCAGTATGGGGGATGTCATCGTCAAGGTCGCTCTGACCTGCATCTGCGGCTCCGATCTGCACCTGTATAACGGCTACGTCCCCACCATGAAGAAAGGGGACATCATGGGGCACGAGTTCGTCGGGGAAATCATCGAAGTGGGAAGCGGCGTCAAACGCTTCCATGTCGGCGACCGGGTCATCGTCCCCTTCCCGATCTCCTGCGGCGTCTGCTGGTACTGCAAGCACGAGCTCTGGTCTCTGTGCGACAACTCCAACCCCAACTCCTGGATGCTGGAACACCTCTACGGCGACACCGGCGGCGGCATCTTCGGCTATTCGCACATGTACGGCGGCTTCTCCGGCGGCCAAGCGGAGTACGTCCGGGTCCCGTTCGCCGATGTCGGGCTGGAGAAAATTCCCGATGGCATACCCTACGAGCAGGTGGTGCTTCTGACCGATATCTTCCCTACCGGCTACCAGGCTGCCGACAACTGCAACATCAACCCGGGCGACACCGTCGCGGTCTGGGGGTGCGGCCCCGTCGGGTTGATGGCCATGATGTCGGCACGGCACCTCGGGGCCGAGCGGGTGATCGGCATCGACCGCTTCCCCGACCGTCTGCAGATGGCGCACTCCCAATGCCGCGCCGAAGTGCTCAACTACGAGGAAGTGGACGTTGCGGAAGCACTGCAAAATATGACCGGCGGGCGCGGCCCGGACTCCTGCATCGACGCCGTAGGGCTGGAGGCGGTCGGAACCGGCATCGAGGGGATCTACGACTCGGTGAAGCAGACGCTTCGGCTGGAAAACGACCGCGCCTCGGCGCTGCGCCAGCTGACCAAGGCCTGCCGCAAGGGTGGAACACTCTCCATCGTCGGGGTCTACAGCGGCTTCATCGACAAGTTCCCCATGGGCGCCATCTTCGCCAAGGGGCTCACCCTGCACGCGGGACAGGCCCATGTACACAAGTACCTGCCGCACCTGGTCAAACTGGTCGCCGAGCAGCAACTGAACCCGTCATCGATCATCACGCACCGCCTGCCGCTCGAGCAGGCGCCCGGCGCCTACAAGACCTTCCTGAACAAGCAGGATTCCTGCATCAAAATCGTGTTGAACCCCCAAGAGTCGGCACGTACCGCCAGGCCGGGTATCGAAGAGGCGGGAGCCGTATAGACCCGCCCTCAACCCCACATGGCATGCCGCCATGGAGGGGTAACAGATACCCTCGCAAGAGGAGGAGCCCGACATGTTCTCACTGCGCAGCTACTTCAAGCTGGGTGACACCAGCTACATCGATCTGGCGAAGAAGGTCTACCACAAGTTCAGCGACGAGGACTGCCCCGAACACGCCGCCGCCATGGCCTACTACTTCCTGTTTGCGTCGTTCCCCTTCCTGCTCTTTCTCACCACCTTGATCGGCTACCTCCCGATCCCCCACCTCATGGAGTACATGCTGAACAACGCGGCCAGGTTCCTCCCGTCGGAGGCGTTTTCCTTGATCGAGAGCAACATCCGGTCGCTGTTCATGAACAAGAAGCAGGGGCTTTTGTCGTTCGGCATTCTGCTGGCCTTGTGGGCCTCCTCCAACGCCATCGTGTCGGTAATGGACGCCATGAACAACCTCTACGACGTCAAGGAGGGGCGTCCGTTCTGGAAGGTGCGCCTGATCGCCATCGGGCTGGTGCTCGGTCTCTCGCTGCTGATCCTCGGGGCGATGGTCCTGCTCATGTTCGGGGTGAAGATCGCGAACTTCGTGGCGGGGCTAATCAACTTCGGTGTTGCCTTCAAGGTCGGTTTCGTAATCGGCCTCATCCCGGTCACCTTGTTCCTCCTGGTGCTCGCCGTCGCTGTCATTTACTACTTCACGCCGGACGTGGAGCACGAGTGGAAATGGATCAGCCCGGGCGCGGTGGTGGCCATCCCCTGCTGGATCGTCATGTCCTTCGGTTTTTCTTACTACATCAACAACTTCGGCTCCTACGACAAGACCTACGGCAGCATCGGCGCCGTTATCGTGCTCTTGTTGTGGCTCTACCTGAGCGGATTGATCATCCTGGCGGGTGCCGTCATCAACGCGGTGATCGAGCACAGTTCTGAGGAAGGGAAGGAACCTGGTGAGAAGGTGGAAGGGGAACACGCCGCGGAGCGCGGCACCCATTCGAAGGGGGAATCGCAGCAGAAGGCGAAGGAAGAGGCGGCGAGGTCGTAGCGGTCATACACCGTAGTGGTGACGACAGCCCCTCCCCCCGGAGGGGGGAGGCTGGGAGGGGGGAAGGTTGCGGGAGCCGGGAATCCCCCTCCCTGTCCCTCCCCCTCCGGGGGAGGGAACGCCGGGGCAACAGGGTCGGCCGGAAAAAACTTACTGTATCTGCCCCCGGATCTCGCCCATGGGGTAGGTCACCGTCGGCACATCGACATAGGCCTCGCCGGCAGCTATGATGCGCACCAGCTCCTCGACCGTTTTCCCCTCCAGCTCTCCAATCAGATTTTCGTTGGTTATCAGCCCCTCGGATAGGATCCCCTTGAACTTGCCCATCTTCGTGGGGCCACCGAACAGCCCCACCAGCGGCGGGCCGTTCTGCCCCGGCTTGCCGTGGTGGATGTGGGCCGCAACCGGGCTGGTTATCCTGCTCACGTTGAGCTCGTAACTCATCTCGCCATCCCTGTAGATCATCTTGAGGTCGCCGCGGGCCGGCGTCTTCACGGCCGGGACCTCCTGCTGCCCCGAAAGCTTGGCCCGAAAAATCCTCTGCTCCGCCCCCGCCGGCAGGGCCGCCAGCACAGCCGTAACTACGATCGACATCTGCCATTTCCTCATGACGTTCTCCCCTTTTCAGCGCCCTCCGGCCTGGCAGCCGCCGGCCCCACGGCCAGGAGGTCGAGAATGCCGGTAAGCGGGATTGATACCCACTCCGGACGGTTGTTGAGCTCGTAACCCAGTTCGTAAATCGCCTTGTCCAGCATGAAGGTCTGCAACATGATCTCGATCTCGTCCGGCGCGGTCGGCATGAAGCGGGCTCCGGCCACCCCCTCCTTGTACGCCTGCAGGAAAACCGAGGCGCTGTAGCGATACCAGGCCTGCACCCAGGGGAGCAGGTAGGCGATGTCCTCGTCGCGCACCTGGGTGCGCTGCATGATCACCGCGTGGGCGGCGTAGTGGAAGGAACGCAGCATCCCCGCCACGTCCCGCAGCGGCGACTGCTTGATCCGGCGCTCGCTGAGCGATTTCACCGGCTCCCCTTCGAGATCGATGATGAGGAAGTTGTCACCGGTGTAGAGCAGTTGGCCGAGGTGGTAGTCGCCGTGGATGCGGGTCTTCATGGCGCTGAACTTGCGCACCATGAACTTCTGGAACACCGCGAGCACGTCGTTCTCCATGGCCAGGAGCCCCTCCGCTTCGCCGGCCACATGCTGCGGGATGCGGGCCATGTTCTTGCGCAAGAGGTCGAAGACCTTCTTGCAGCGGCTGCGCATGGACTGGTACACCGAGCGTTGGTACAGGAGCGCGAACGGCTCTGCGGAGAACCCGGGGTCGTCGTTTCGCGAGGAAAGCGCCAGGTGAAATTCCGCCGTCCTCCTGCCGATCAGGGCCACCATCTCCGGGTAGACCCCCTGGATCTGCTCCAAGAGGAGCTGCGTGTAGCCGCTGGATTCGTTGCCCGGGTGCGGCTCCAGCTTCGACTTCCTGGCCTCCTCGCGCTGGGCGAGGACACGGTCCACGAACTGTCCCACCTCTCCCAGGGTGAAGGTCCAGGCGTCGCCCTGGTTGGGGACGAAGCCCTGCAAGAGTCCCAGGGCATAGCTCTCGCCGTTGCTGCGCCGGTACTCCAGCGAGCCGGCCAGGGGCGCCACGTGCGGGAAGCGGACCCGGTCCAGGAACGTGCCGATCTCCACCTCGGGATGGGCCCCCTCCTCCATGCGCCGGTACATCTTGAAGAAGAAGCTCTTCTCGAAGAGCACCGAACTGTTGCTCTGCTCAGACTTGCCCACCTGGGAGGAGAAGGGAGTCTGCTTCCCTTCCATGAGCGCGGCCATGCCGGAAGCGGGACGCCCCGACAGCCTGCCGCTGTCGCCGCGCAGCGTCTTGCGGCGCCAGATCAGCTCGAAGAGGATCCAGCGCAGGTGGGAGTTGTGCAGTCCGTCGTAGAGCACGCCCGGGCGATCGCCGACCTTGAGCAGGCAGATCACCGCCTCCGGCGACTCCCCGAGCAGGGTTTCGCCCCCGCCGTCCATGGGTAGGTAATGCAGCGGCAGCAGGTACACCTCGGGAGCCCCTTCGCTGTAGGTGACCTCCAGGAAGGTGATCATGACCGAAGAACTGTCGATGGGGACCGAGAGCCGGTCCAGCACCGAGAAGCGCACCATGATGCGGCTCTTGCCCTGGAACCAGCGCGACTTCCTGAGATAGTCGGGCAGCACCGATTGCTCCAACTGGCGCAACCCGGCCGCCCTGAGCACGTTCTCCCACTCCCCCGTCACCGCGATCACCTCCAGCACCCCTTCCTCGCGCGGCTTGATCGTCTCACGACCATCGGTCAGAAGGAGCAGGTGGTAGTCGTACGGCCCCATGATGACGCCGTAGGGGGAGTCCTTGATGGCGGGGAAGCGGTTGCGGCTGAACATCTCCTCCGGGTAGAACCCCACGAAGCGGGGCTGGTTCACCTGCACGAACTGGGTGGCGCGGGAGAGGTTGATCAGCACCAGGATGGTCTGGTCCTCGTACTGGCGCAGCATGGCGAGCACCTTGGGGTTGTCCAGGGTGATGAATTCCAGCGTCCCCCACCCGAAGGCTCGGAACCTCTTTCTGAGGTCGATCATGCGCTTCATCCACCAGAGCAGCGACGAGGGATTCTTGGCCTGGTTCTCGACGTTACGCGCCTCGTAGTGGTACTCCGGGTCGATGATGGCCGGGAGGTAGAGCTTTTGCGGGTTGGCCGGGGAGAAGCCTGCGTTTCTGTCCGGGCTCCACTGCATCGGCGTGCGCACCCCGTTTCTGTCGCCCAGGTAGTAGTTGTCCCCCATGCCGATCTCGTCGCCGTAGTAGATGATGGGGGTGCCGGGCATGGTGAACAGGAGCACGTTCATCAGCTCGATCTTGCGCCGGTCGTCCCCCATGAGCGGCGCCAGCCGGCGCCGGATGCCGAGGTTTATGCGGGCCCTCGGGTCCCGGGCGTAGATGCGGTACATGTAGTCCCGCTCCTCGTCGGTCACCATCTCCAGGGTGAGCTCGTCGTGGTTTCTCAGGAACATGGCCCACTGGCAGTGCGGGGGGATGGCCGGGGTCTGCTGCATGATGTTGATGATGGGGAAGGAGTCCTCCATCTGCAGCGCCATGAACATGCGAGGCATGAGCGGGAAGTGGAACGCCATCTGGCAGGCGGCGCCCCCTCCGAAGTAGGAAGCGGCGTCCTCGGGCCACTGGTTCGCCTCGGCGAGCAGCATCTTGTCCGGGTACTTCGCGTCGATGTAGGCGCGCAGCTTCTTCAGGAACTCGTAGGTCTCCGGGAGGTTCTCGCAGTTGGTCCCCTCGCGCTCGTACAAGTAGGGGACCGCGTCCAGTCTGAGTCCGTCCACCCCCATGCCGAACCAGAAGTCGATGACCCGGAACATCGCTTCGTGCACCCGCGGGTTGTCGTAGTTCAGGTCGGGCTGATGCGAATAGAAGCGGTGCCAGTAGTAGCTCTTGGCGACGGGGTCGCGGGTCCAGTTGGAAACCTCGAAATCCTTGAAGATGATGCGCGCGTCCAGGTACTTGTCCGGGGTGTCGCTCCAGACGTAGAAATCGCGCCAGGGGGAGCCGGGCTTGGCGTTTCTGGACTTCTGGAACCAGGGATGCTGGTCCGAGGTGTGGTTCAGCACCAGCTCGGTGATGACCCGCATCCCCAGGGCGTGGGCTCCCTTCAGAAAGTCCTGGAAGTCGCGCAGCGTGCCGTAGTCGGGGTGGACGCTGCGGTAGTCGGCGATGTCGTAGCCGTCGTCCCTGAGCGGCGAGGGGTAGAAGGGGAGCACCCAGACGGCGGTGATGCCCAGGTCGCGCAGGTAGGGGAGCTTCTGCAGAAGGCCGCGGAAATCGCCGATGCCGTCCCCGTTGGAATCGCAGAAACTCCTGATGTGCACCTCGTAAATGACGGCGTCCTTGAACCAGAGCGGGTTCTTCTCGTTGCGAAATGGCATGACATCCCCCCCAAGAACTGCTGCAAACTCCGGACTTTCGCTCCTCCTCCCGGAGGGGGGACGCTGTGCCGATATCCGGAAGCCCCCTCCCTAGCCCTCCCCCTCCGGGGGAGGGAATTACTGTTGCCGTCTTGCTATCTTTCTGCGGCTACGCCCCCCGCCAACCCCTTGGGAGGGAGACAGGACACGGAGACATCGCTAAAAGTAGTAGTCGAAATCGGACTCGCGGCGCTGCCAGGTGCTGATCCGGTAGATGCAGGCGGGGTTCACCTGCGGGTCGAGCCGAACGGTGGTGGTGTCACCCTGCCAGATGGAATGATCGCCGCCGATCAGGTCGTGCAACAGGTAGGACTGCCCCGGCAGGACACCGAACAGCTCCAGCGGCAGGCTAAGGCGCGCCGTGCGCACCCGGAACGGGTCGAGGTTCACGGCGATCAAGAGCGACCCCTTCTTCTGTTTGGCGGTCTTGGCGTAGAAGATGACGCTGTCGTCGTCGGACGGCAGGAAGGTAAGGTTGTTGGTCTGCTGCAGCGCGACGTGGTCGCGGCGGATCCGGTTCAGGGTGATGATCAGCTCGCGGATGTTCCCCGGCGCCTTCCGGTCCCACTGGCGGATCTCGTACTTTTCCGCGTCCATGTACTCCTCGGAACCCGGCTTTTCCGGCTTCCCCACGCACAGTTCGTACGCCGGGCCGTAGATGCCGTAGCTGGAGGAAAGCGTTGCCGCAAGCGCGAGCCGGATCATGAAGGCGGGACGCCCGCCGTACTGCAGGTACTCGGTGAGGATGTCCGGCGTGTTGGGCCAGAAGTTCGGGCGCATGAATTCCTTGGTGTCGCCGCAGGTCAGTTCGGTCAGGTACTCGGTCAGCTCCCCCTTGCTGTTGCGCCAGGAAAAGTAGCTGTAGGACTGGGTGAAGCCCCCCTTGGCCAGCCGGGCCATGATTTTCGGGCGGGTGAAGGCTTCGGCCAGGAAGATGACGTTCTGGCACTTCTCCTTCGCCTGGTCGATCAGCCACTCCCACATCGGGAACGGTTTGGTGTGCGGGTTATCCACCCGGAAGATGCGCACCCCCTGGTCCATCCAGAAGAAGACGATCGACTTCAGCTCCTCCCAGAGTTCCTCCCACCGCGGGGTCTCGAAGTTGATCGGCACGATGTCCTGGTACTTCTTGGGTGGATTCTCCGCGTACTGGACGGTGCCGTCGGGGCGCCACTTGAACCACTCCGGGTGTTCCTTTAGGTAGGGATGGTCCGGCGAGCACTGGAAGGCGAGGTCGAGGGCGATCTCGATGCCCTGCTTTTCCGCCTCGCGCACCAGGTCCCGGAAATCGTCCAATGTCCCCAGTTCAGGGTGCACCGCCTTGTGTCCCCCCTGCTCCGACCCGATGGCCCAGGGGCTACCGGGATCGCCCGGCTGCGCCTCGACGGCGTTGGCCTTTCCCTTCCTTTTGCTGGAGCCGATGGGGTGGACCGGAGGGAGGTAAAGGACGTCGAAGCCGAGTTCAGCCACGTCCGGAAGGAGCGCTATGCAGTCGCGCAGCGTGCCGTGGCGCCCCTCTGCGCCGAGCGAGCGGGGGAACACCTCGTACCAGCTGCTGAAGAGCGCCTTCTTGCGGTCTACCCGGACCACCAGTTCCTTGTGGTAACGGGTGGCGAGCCCGCGGGCACAGCAGGTGCTGACCAGGTCGGAGAGGCGGCTATCGATCCCCAGTGCCACCGCCCCCTCCTGCTCCTTTTCCGCCGTGAGCGCCGCCACCGCCTCGCGCAGCCTTGCCGCGTCCTCCTCGTTGGCCTCGCCGATGGCCTGCTCCAGGATCTTCGCGCCGATCTGCAGATCCACCGCCACGTCCTGTCCCGCCTCGAACCTCTTTTGCAGGTCCCTCTGCCAGGTGCGGAAATGGTCCACCCAACCCATCAGGGTGTACTGGTAGAAGCCCGGCTCCCCCAGGACGAAGCTCCCCTCCCAGCGGTCGTTGTCCAGGCGGCGCATCTCCTTCTCCTGCCAGTCGTCTTCGCCCATCCTGCGGTAGAGGAGCAGCGCCACGACCTCGTCGTGACCGTCGCTGAAGATGTCTGCCTGCACAACCATCTCGTCGCCGGTCACCCGCTGCACCGCGAACCTGCCGCAGTCGATCTGCGGGTGCACGGCCTCGATCGCTATCCGGGCTCTCCCTTCCATAGGCTCACCTCGTTACAAGCTCCCTCCCCTGGAGGGGGAGGGCTGGGGAGGGGGAAATCTTCTCCTACACGCGCTCCAGCAGCGCCACGCTCACCTCGGAGAACAGGGTGGCCAGCGGCAGCGCCAGCCGCCCCTCGCCCCGCTCCGCCGCCACCTGCTGGCCATTGACCACGTTGCGGAAGCGCTCGCCCGCCCCTTCCGGGAGTAGCAGCACGGTGTCCTGCCAGACCGCCCCGCCCAGCGGGCTGCTCCCCTCCTCCGGCATCAGCGTTGCCACCAGCCGCGCCGCCGCCACGATCAGCGTCTTCTGGCTCCCCTTCCTGGCGAAAGCGCAGACGTGCCGCTCCCGCGCCCCCCTAGCCTCGAGCGGCAGGTACTCGCCGCTGTCGAACAGCTCCCGGTTCTCCCTGCGGAAATTGAGCACCTGGTAGATGAGGAAGAGCTTGATCCTGCCGTTCTCCCCTTGATCCAAGAGCTCGCGGCACAGGGCCTGCGCCCCGATCTCCGCCTCGCGCGCCCGGAGCTCCCGCAACGCATCGATCCTGGCGTCGTAGTCGACCTGGCGGCGGTTGTCGGGATCGACCAGGGTGAACTCGATCAGCTCCGTCCCCTGGTAGAAGTCGGGAACGCCGGGGGCGGTCATCTTCAAAAGGGCCTGGGACAGCGAGCTGAACAGCCCGCAGCGGGAAAGCCGCCTCTGCAGCGGATGGAACTCGCGCAGGAACGGGTTGCCCGGCGACTGCTCCAGGATGCCGTCGATGAAGCCGAGCACCGCATCCTCGTAGGCGGCGTTGGGGCTCACCCAACTGCTGTTGACCTTGGCTTCCCGCAGCGCCTTGACCATGTACTCCTTGATCCGCCCCCTGAAGGCATCGTACCCGGCCTGGTCGAGCTCCCCCGCGGGCCACGCACCCAGCAAGGTCTGGTAGATCAGGTATTCCTCGTTGCGGCCCGGGACGCGCTGGTTTTCGATCAGGCTGCCCCGCCCCTTGTTGATCCGGCTCCAGCGCACCACCGACTTCTGCCACAACTCCGGAAGCTCGGAGAGGGCGTCGATCCTGGTGCGCACGTCCTCGCCGCGCTTGGAATCGTGGGTCGAGGTGGCGATCATGGAGTGGGGGAAGTTCTTGTTGCGCTCCAGGTTCTGACCGTGGAAGGCCTCCAGCGTGGTGCCGAACTTGCCCGGCATGCCGCCGACGTCGTTTAAGGAGATGAGCCGGTGGTAGACGTAGAAGGCGGTGTCCTCGAGCCCCTTGGCCATGACCGGCCCGGTGATCTGCTGGAAGCGCATCGCGAAAGAGAGCCAAGCGCGGCGGCTCTCCTCGCCGGCGCGCTCGGGCGCCTTCAAGAGGAGCACGTCCCTGACGAAATCGAACACGGAGCCGCTGATGGCGGGGTTTCTTCGCTTGGCCTTGGAGACCGCCGCCTCGATGTACTGCACGTCCTTGTCGCGCACCGAGGCGGAAGTGGCGTAGGTGCGGTACACCGGGAAGCAGGCGATCACTTCGCTGATGGCGCGGGCCAGGCTGTTCAAGGTGAAGTCGCGGGTGAGGCGGTCCTCTTCGGCGATCTTGCTCAACTGGTGCGCCAGCATGTTGACCTCGCCCGAGAGCGAGACCTGCATCACCAGCTTCTTCTTTTCATAGACGATCTCGGTGAAGTCGGAGGTGCCCTGGACGAAGCGGTCGTAGATGCGGTCGAACTGCTTGGCGGCCTCCGTGTCCACAAAGATGCCGTTCACGCTGTTCAGGAACTCGTACCCGGTGCTGCCGGCCACCGGCCACTGTTCGGGGAGCTGCTCCCCCTTCATCAGGATCTTCTCCACCACGGCGTAGAGCGGCTGGTAGAAGGGATCGCGCGCCAGCTCGCGGAAGTACTCCGCCTCCGCTCCGTTGCCCCCCTCACCACCCCCCTCACCACCCCCCTCACCACCCGGCTCGCATCCGCGCAACTGCACGTACGCGCTCTTTTGCAGGTTCTGCAGGTAGGACACCGGGTCGTAGAGGCCGTCGACGTGGTCGATGCGCACCCCGGTCACCTTCCCCTCCCGGATCAGCTTGAAGAGCAGGGCATGGGTCAGGTCGTACACCGCCTGGTCTTCCATGCGAATCGCCGCCAGCGCGTTGATGTCGAAAAAGCGCCGGTAATTGATCTCCTCGGTGGCGACCCGCCAGTAGGAGAGACGGTACACCTGCTCCCGCAGCAGTTGGTCCAGGAGATCGAAACTGTTGGGTTCCCCCTTGCTGCCATTGAAAATCCTGACGTTCTCGGCGATGAACTCCATAACTTCCGGCGACTCCTGGCACAGCTGCCAGAGACGTTTCTTGATGATCTCCTTCTCCCGGTTGCGCTCCCCCATCTGCTCCGGGTCGCGCTCGGTGGCCAGCGGCAGGTGCTGCAGCCCGGTCTCGATGCTCAACAGTTCCTGGACCGGCCCGGCGTCGGGGGGGACCTTTTCTTTAAGGCTGTCCAGGCGGTGCTGCAGGATGCGGAGGTAACTACGCGGCTCGACCGGGATCTGCAGGGAATAGCACTGCACGTAGAAGGCGCCCTCGCGGAAGAGAAGCTGCAGTCCACCTCCCTCCAGCACCTTGCCGTACTGGTCGCCTAAAAGGGGCAGGAGCACCTTGCCGGTCAGCTCCTTTTTCACCGGCTCCCAGTCGATGTCGAAGAAGTGGGCGTAGGGGGAACTCATGCCGTTTTCCAGGACGTCCATCCACCAGATGTTGTCCGTGCTCTCGATGCACATGTGGTTCGGGACGAAGTCGAGGATGTGCCCCATGCCGTGACGGGAGAGCTCGTCGACCATGGCATGGTGGCTCTGCTCGTCCCCGACCTCCTTGTTCAGGATGGTCTGGTTCACCACGTCGTAGCCGTGCACGCTCCCCTCCTTGGCGGCGAGGTAGGAGGAGGCATACACGTCGCTGATGCCGAGATCGTGCAGGTAGCCGATGATCCTGGTGGCGTCGGCAAAGGTGAAACCGGCGTTGAACTGCAGCCGGTAGGTCGCGCTGGGAATGCGCGCTTCGGGCAGGTTAGGTGCTCCCATGCGTCCCCCCGGTCTAGGCCTGCGGCAGCACCGCCCCCAGGTTGAAGCGCAGGGTTTCCCCGAGCTTCCTGAATGCGTCCAGCCAGATGCCGGCCCCTTCCTCCCCAGCGGCGGAGCGGGAGAGATACTCCGGGTAAACGGTCTTGGCGAGCTGGTAGTAGTGGTTCTGCATCTGCCAGAGCACCACGTTGACGGGGATCTCGTTCAAAAGGTCCATGTACTTCTGCATCCGGGCGATCAACTTCAGGTCGGAGGGGTCCTGCACCAGTTGGCCGGACATCTCCTCCAGCCGACGCCTCATGAAGTATTCGGTACCGGGCTCCTCGATGGCGACGCCCCAGCTCCGGATCTGCCCCACGATCCGGCGCACCTGGTCCGCGTCCACCTCCTCCTCGCTCATGGCGTGCCTGAGCGCCTCGTTGAGGGCGGGCTGCGCCACGGCCATGAAAATCTGCGGCACCGGGACCCGGGTCTCCTTGACGAACTCCATGAGCGGCCGGCTACGCTCGTACATCTCCTGGTAGCTGGCGATCTCCTCCTCCATGTTCTGCCTGATGATCTGGTTGATGATCTTGCGCTGCTCGTCGCTGAAGAGGTTGATTAACGAGAAGCTGTGGGTGCCGAAGTGCTGGTCCATCAGGGTGACCAGGTCGGTGTAGAGCCCCTTGTCGAAGGCGCCGCTCATCTCCTCGCGCATGGCGGCGTAGTCCCCCGCATCGCAGACCTCCTTCACGCCCCCCTTGAAGTCATGGCTGCCGATGCGCATCACGCAGAAGGTGAGGCAGGTCTCCTCCTCGGTGATCTCGCTGGCCACGTGGATGCGCCCCATGGCCATTACCGCGTCGGCGCTGGAGAGCTTGTGGTACTCCTCCCTGGCGATGGCGTAGCAGTAGATCTGCGAGTGCTCCTCGTACTCCTCGTAAAGAGAGCTGAAAGCGAAGTGGGCCCCCACCTTGACCAGGTCGAGCCGGGTCGGGAGCACGAAGTTCTGGTAGATCCAGAGCCCGTCGTGGTGGTCGGGGATGTTGCTCTTCGCCTCCTTGAGGCGGTCCAGGAACGCCTTTTCCACGTTACCTTCGGCGATCCCCTCGGAGAGCTGCAGGGCGCGGCTCGCGTAGTCGATCACCTGCACGGTTTCAAGGCCGGAGAGCTCGTCGAAGAACCAGCCGCAGCTCGTGTACATGAGCATGGCGTGGCGCTGCATCTCCAGCATCTTGAGCGCCATGATCTTCTCGTCCTTGGAGAGCTCGCGCGAGGCGTGCCGGGCCAGGAAGCGCTCGGCCTGCTCCATGCCGCGGTCGAGGATCACCTCGATGTAGGCGTCGCGCGCCTGCCAGGGGTCCTTGAACAGTTCGCGCCCCTTCTGCTCGAAGGTCTTGGCCAGCCGGTCCCGCAGCCAGTCCAGCGAGGCGCGCAGCGGGGTGCGCCACTGCTGGTTCCATCCCTGGATGCCGCCCGAGCAGCCGCAGTCGCTGTTCCAGCGCTCGACTCCGTGGGCGCAACTCCAGGAAGTCCGCTCGCGGACCCTCACCTCCATGGCGGGGGGGCAGAGTTCCAGGTATTCGCCGTAGTTGGTGAGGCGGGCCAGGTTGTTTCCCTCGATGTGGTTCAGGCAGGAAGCGAGCGCCATGTCGCCGAACTTCTGGTGGTGGCCGTAAGTCTCGCCGTCGGTGGCGATGTGCATCAGTTGCGGCCAGTCCCGGTCCTCGGTGAAGCCGCCGACCAGCCGCCCGGCCAGGGCCTCGCCGCTGTCGAGCAGGTTCTCGAAGGCCACCGCCCGCGATATGGGACCGTCGTAGAAGAACAGGGTGATGGAGCGCCCGGAGGGGAGCTTGCAGAGGTAGGACCGGGTCGGGTCGATCTCGGCCTCGGTCCACTCCTCGGTCCCCAGCGCGCGGTACGCTTCCGCCTGGTGCGGCGCGAGCACGGTGTACTTGATCCCCTGTTCGGCCAGTATTCCCAGGGTCTCCAGGTCGACCGCGGTCTCCGCGAGCCACATCCCCTCGGGGAAGCGGCCGAAGCGCTTCTGGAAGTCCGCGATGCCCCATACCACCTGGGTGCGCTTGTCGCGCGCGTTGGCAAGCGGCATGATCATGTGGTTGTAGACCTGGGCGATGGCCGAGCCGTGGCCGGAGCGCCACTCCATGCTCTGCTTGTCCGCCGCCAGGATGGCGTTGTAGATATTGGGCGCGGCCAGTTCCATCCAGGAGAGGACGGTGGGGCCGAAGTTGAAGCTGATCTTGGCGTAATTGCTGGTGATGTCCATGACGCGGCTGTCGCCGTCCAGGATGCGCGATGCCGAGTTGGAGGCGTAGCACTCGGCGGTGATGCGCTCGTTCCAGTCGTGGTAGGGAAAGGCGGAGTCCTGTATCTCCACCGCCTCGAGCCACGGGTTTTCCCGGGGAGGCTGGTAAAAGTGCCCGTGGATGCAGACGAAACGCTCCTTAGCTTGCTCCATGGCGTCCTCCTGAAATTGTTGTGCTGTAGACCACCACGCTGAACGGGTTGATCGTAATCATGGTCCTTTGGCTCCCCTCCGCTCCCCCCTCCACCCGTTCCGGCGCCTCTTCTCCCGGACCGCGCCATTGCTGCCCGGACGAATCGAGAACCCGCTGCCAACTCCCCTGCGGCAGCGCGAGAGGGACTTCCTGCTGAATGTTGCTGAAACTGAACAGGCAGACGACCGAATTGTCGCCGCTCCACCTCCTCAGAAAGAGGACCTTCTGCTCGGGAAGGCCCGCGACCGCCATGGCATCGCGCTGGAACACCTGCAGCGCCGGGAGGCTCCCGCGCAGCGCGAAGAGCTTCTTGTAAAAGGCGAGAATCACCGCCTGCTCCCCCTCTTTCGGCGTCGCCAGGTCGATGATCGACTCTTCGAAGCTGGAGAGGGCGGCTGGGTCCGGTATTTCCCCCTCGCAGATCCCCGATGCATGCTCCTCTTGCTTTCCCTTGCGCACCAGGTCGATGAGTTCCGGGTCGCCATGGTCGATGAAGTAGTGGAAGGGGGCACGCTCGCCGTACTCTTCCCCCATGAAGAGCAGCGGCAGGTAGGGGGAGAGTATTACCGTGGCGGCCGCCAACAGGAGCTGGTTCAGGGGGAGCGTCGCGCTCAGCCGGTCGCCGCACTTTCTGTTGCCGACCTGGTCGTGGTTCTGCGAGAAGACCACGAACTGCGACCCGGGATGGTTCTCGGTGGGTCCGCCGTGGCGCCGGCGGCGGTACCGGGAATACTGGCCGGTATAGACGAAAGCCTCCTCGAAGGCCTTCTGCAACTGGCTGAACTGCCCGAAGTCCTCGTAATAACCGGTTACCTCGCCGGTGAGGAGCGCCCGCAGGGCATGGTGGAAGTTGTCGCACCATTGGGCATCGAGGCCGAAGCCGCACTTGTCCGGTGAATTGATCAGGCGCACGTCGTTGGTGTCGTTCTCGGCGAAGAGATGGATCTGCCGCCCCAGCCGCTCCCGGTGCTGGTGGATCTCGTCGGCCAGGCGGCGCAAAAGGGGCTTGGGAGTCTGGTCGAAGATCCAGTCGACGGCGTCCAGCCGCAGCGCGTCGAAGCGGAACTCGTTGATCCAATACGCCGCGTTGGCGAGGAAGTATTCCAGGACGGGGTCGCTGTCGGCTTCGTCCAGGTTGATGGCCCGCCCCCAGGGGGTGCGGTACTTGTCGGTGAAGTAGGGGCCGAAATCGTCGAGGTAGCATCCTTCCGGGCCGAAGTGGTTGTAGACCACGTCCAGCACCACGGCGAGCCCTTTCCTATGGCAGGCGTTCACCAGTCTTCTCAGCCCTTCCGGACCGCCGTAGTTGCTCTGCGGCGCGAAGTGGTACACGCCGTCGTAGCCCCAGTTGCGCTTGCCGGGGCATTGGGAAACCGGCATCAGTTCGACCGCGGTGATGCCCAGGTCGACCAGGTAGTCGAGGTGCTGGATCACCGATTCGAAGGTCCCGTCCTTGGTGAAGGTGCCGACATGGATCTCGTAGATCCGGTACCGTTCCAACGGGATCCCCTGCCACCCCTCCTCGGTCCACTGGAACTGGTCCGGGTCGACCACCTGCGAGGCCTCATGGACGCCATCGGGCTGGCAACGCGACACCGGGTCGGGATAGGTCTTCCCGGAGTCGAGCTGGTAGAGATAGCGGTCGCCGTGGTCCACGCCGGGGACGGTGATCGAGTAGTATCCCTTTCCCTCCGGCTGCATGACCACCGTCCCGGTTGCCTTGCCGGAGAGGATCAGGACATTGACCGTCTTGGACTTGGGGGCCCAGACCCGGAACTGCGTCCCCCCCTCCTTCAAGACCGTAGCCCCCAGTTCGACGCGCCAGCCACTCGCTACCATATCCACCTCCGCCAGCCTTGGCGGCCCCACTCATGAGATCGCCGCCGCCAACATGAAAAAATACTCACCAAAGATACATTAGTGATTGTTCATGTCAACGTCCCGCGAGACGCACTTTCGCAGAAGATGAGGACCGGAGGGTGCGCTGTTAATGAAAAAAAAGAGCCCGGATCCTAGGATCCGGGCTGCTCCGTAAACACGGTTCAGCGCAGGCGGGCGTACCGCCGCGCTAACGCAAAAACCACCGGGACCGCTTGGGTGACTGCCCCGGTGGTTTCCTTGTCAACCGTCCATTGTCAATTGTCCGTTGTCTTCCTTACTTGCGCAGGGTGGGGATCGCTTCGCGGATGAAGGAGAGGTGGCGCTGCTCGTCGGCGTAGTTGGCGCGCACTATGGCCGAGATGTCCACCGGGAAGTCGAGCTTCGCGGCCTCCTCGTAGCGGCTGGTGGTCAGGCGCTCGTTGCTCTCCATCGCCTCCAGCGCCCCTTTCGAGCCGGTCAGGCTACGCAGGGCCGTGAAGCCGGAGATCAGGAACCCCTTGAAATCCGAGGTCAGCTCCGGCGGGGTCCCGCCCAGCTCCAGCATCTTCGCGGAGAGGAGGTCGATGTGCTTGCGGTGGTCCGCCTGGAACTGGATCAGCTTGTCCTTGATGACCACCTCGTTCACGTTCTTGATGGCCTGGTCATAGGCGTGGGTGGCATCCACGTCAAGCTGGATCAGTTTTTCCAATTGGTCGAGAATGTCGTCTCTGTTCATGCTTTCCTCCGGATCAGCTTTAGGTATTTGTTTGCACGCGGTTCACATCCCGCGGGAAAACCGCTCTCCCCCCCTGCAGTCAGCATGCAACGCGATAACATGACGACCTTATTCCTCCCGCATCTTCTCGATCAGGACCCAATCGTGACCCGTCGACTTGTGGTGGTTCTCCCCCGCCTCGCGCGCCATTTCCCTGCTGCTCAACCAGTCCGTTATGGCGCCGCAGCCGTCCTTGCAGTCCGGCAGGTAAATGTACTTGGTGTAGTCGAAGTCCATGTGGCGCCTCCTCTCCAGACAGGTTGTCAGTTGCAGTCCTCGGCCCAGAGGCAGCCCTGCTGCCCGCATTGGGACGACTGCCCCGAGTCGAAACACGCGATGTTCCCTTCTTTGGTTTGGATGAGGCGGATGAGCTCGCCCTTTTTCAGCTTGCCGCAGGAGATGTTCATCCCTTGGGCTATTTCCTTGATGTCCTGGACCTTCATGCTTCTTCTCCTTTCTGGTGCCCTGTCCGGGCTTTAATGGGCCAAAATTGGCAACGCCTAATAATCTAGCCGCCGGTCTTCTTTTGTCAATCTCCCGGTTCCTGCTGCTGTGATAGACTCATGTGCAGCCAAAGGAGGTGTTCTCATGGGACTGGAGGAGTATCAGCGCAAGAGGGATCTGAGCAAAACGCCTGAGCCGCATGGGAAAGGCGGGCGTTCGGAGCGGGCGCTGCGTTTCGTGGTCCACAAGCACGCCGCCTCCCACCTGCATTACGATTTCCGCCTGGAGATCGACGGGGTTTTGAAGAGTTGGGCGATCCCCAAGGGGCCGTCGCTCGACCCTGCGGTGAAGCGTCTGGCCATGATGGTGGAGGACCACCCGTACGAGTACGGGGATTTCGAGGGAGTCATCCCCAAGGGGAACTATGGCGCCGGCGAGGTGATCATTTGGGATGCCGGCACCTTCCATGCTGTCGGGAGTGAGGAACGTGAGCAGAGTCTCAAGCTTTTGCGCGAGGGGTTGCAGAAGGGGGATCTGAAGTTCGTCCTGCATGGCGAGAAGCTCAACGGAGAGTTCGCCCTGGTGCGCATCAAGGGCGACAAGGGGAACTCGTGGCTGCTGATCAAGAAAAAGGACCGGTTTGCCGGCAGCGAGGATGTGACCCTCCAGGAGCGTTCAGTGGTGAGCAACGCCACCATCGAGGACGTGCGGGCCGGCAGGCTGCCGCAGCGCCCACCAGTCCAGGCCCACCAGGCTTCCCCCCACCCGCCCTCCCCCCTCCAGGGGGAGGAGCAAGCCATCCCCGCCCCCCCCGCTTCTATGAGTTCCACCATCTCCACCAACTCTCCCGGGTCCACCGAGTCCACCGAGTCCACCGGGTCCACCGGGTCCACTTCGTCCACCGGGTCCACCGGGTCCACCGGGTCCACCGGGTCCACCGGGTCCACCGTTCCAGCCGGGGCCTGCCGCCAGCTTTCGCCCATGCTCGCCTCCTCCGCCGCCGAGCCCTTTGACGACCCCGACTGGCTCTTTGAAATCAAGCTTGACGGCTACCGCGCCATCGCCGAAGTTTCCGGGCAGCACGTCGCGCTCTACTCGCGCAACAACCTATCCTTCAACAAGAAGTTTCCCACGGTCGTCGCCGCGCTGGCCTCCCTCGGTGTCGAGGCCGTCTTCGACGGCGAGGTGGTGGTCGTCGACGAAAGCGGCCGCTCCTATTTTCAACTACTGCAAAACTACCAGCGCACCGGCCGCGGCAACATCGTCTACTTCGTCTTCGACCTCCTCTACCTCAACGGTGAGGACCTGCGCAACCAGCCGCTTTTGGCCCGCAAGGAGCGACTGCGTGCCCTGCTCCCCGACCTCCCCGAAGTCCGCTACAGCGACCACGTCATGGAGTCCGGCAAGGAGTTCTTCGAGCTTGCGCGCCAGAACAACCTGGAGGGGATCCTGGCCAAACGTGCCGCGGGCCTGTACCAGGCGGGCAAGAGAAGCAAGGAGTGGTTGAAAATCAAGGTGCGGTTCCAGCAGGAAGCGGTCATCTGCGGCTTCACCCAGCCGCGCCGAAGCCGCAAAGGTCTCGGCGCATTGGTGCTCGGGGTCTACGAGGACGACCGCCTGGTCTGCATCGGCTTCGCCGGCGGGGGCTTCGACGACAAGGGGCTCAAGGAGATGAACGACCTGCTGCAGCCGCTGGTGCAGGATAACTCCCCCTTCCAGCAGCCGGTCAAGTCCGAGATGCCGATCACCTGGGTGAGGCCGGAACTGGTCTGCGAGGTGGAGTTTTCCGAGTGGACCGACGAGAACGTGATGCGCCAGCCCATTTACCTGGGGCTGAGGGAGGACAAGGACCCGAAAACCGTGGTGCGCGAACTCGTGGGCTCCGCTCCCCCTCCGCTCCCCGAGCCCGAAACGGAGTCCCCTCCCAGCCCGCGCACCGGTCAGCGCAAGAAAGGGACGAGCGGCAAGAAAGGGCAGGAAGAAGTGCTGATCCTGGACGGCCACCGGCTGGAGCTTTCCAACCTGGACAAGGTCTTCTGGCCGGAGCAGGGGTACACCAAGGGGGACGTCATCAACTACTACCGGACCATGGCCCACGCCATGCTCCCCCACCTGGTGGACCGCCCGGAGTCCCTGTACCGCACCCCTAACGGGATCAGCGAGCCCGGCTTTTTCCAGAAGGAGGCGGGCGAACTGCCGCCGTCCTGGATCACCACCCGCGAGATCTACTCCAAGCACGTGGACAAGAACATCAAGTTCTTCGTCTGCCAGGACGAGGCGACCCTGGTCTATATGGCCAACCTCGGCTGCATCGAAATCAACCCCTGGCTGTCACGCCTGCAAAACCTCGACTCCCCGGACTACTTCGTGATCGACCTCGACCCGGAGGATATCCCCTTCGCCAAGGTGATCGAGACGGCCTTGGCGGTGCGGGAGGTGCTGGACCGTGCCGGCGCGGCGAGCTTTCCCAAGACCTCCGGTGCAACCGGCATTCACATCTACGTCCCGCTGGGCGCCAAGTACGACTACGACGCTGCGGGCGAGTTCGCCCGGGTCATCGCCACCCTGGTGCACCACAAGGTCCCCGAGTTCACCAGCATCCTGCGCAGCCCAAAGCTGCGCCAGAAAAAGGTCTACCTCGACTTCCTGCAGAACAAGCCTGGCCAGACCCTTGCCGCCCCCTACAGCATCCGTCCCAGGCCGGGCGCAACCGTGTCCGCCCCGCTCAAATGGGAGGAGGTGAAGCTGGGCCTTGATCCCAGCCAGTTCACCATCGCCACCATGCCAGGACGGTTGGAACACCTGGGCGACCTGTTCGCGGGGGTCCTGGGGCCGGGGATTGACCTGGAGCAATGCATCGAGAACCTGGAGCGGTAGATGAGGAGTGTGGGGGAGCGGAGCTAAGAAATTAAAAAAAAATACAAGATGTAAATCTGCAGGTCTCCCATGATACACTTTGTTTAGGGAAGTTAATGAGTGTACGGGGAGGTGAACGATCATGTTACGTTGGGCCATCATTTTCTTCATTATTGCCGTAATAGCCGCGGTGTTCGGCTTCGGCGGTATTGCAACAGCGGCAGCCGGTATCGCCAAACTGCTCTTCTATTTGTTCCTGGTGGTCGCAGTTGTTATGCTCGTGGCAGGCCTTCTGGCAGGACGGAGCATTACACGCTGACGCATCTGGCAAGACCTTCAATCGAGGCGGCGCAAGCCGCCTTTTTGTTTGTCCGCACTCTTCCTATTTGACCAACTCGTCCCTGATGGCAAGGAGTTCCCGGCGCTTCTCCTCCGAGGTTTCCGGGTAGCTCATCTTCAGCTCTTCCAGCAGGTTCACGACAACCTGGGCCACGATCAGCCTCGCGTTCTTCTTGTCATCCGCAGGCACCACGTACCACGGGGCATCCTTGCTGCTGGTGGCGCCCAGGCACTCCTCGTAGGCGTGCATGTACTGCTTCCAGAGTTTGCGCTCCTCGATGTCGTCCCGGTTGAATTTCCAGTTCTTTTCCGGGTTGTCGATCCGCTCCAGGAAGCGTTTGCGCTGCTCCTCCTTGGAGACGTGCAGGAAGAACTTGAGGATGCAGGTGCCGTTTCGGGTCAGGTGGGCTTCGAGGTCGTTCATTGAGCGCATGCGGTCCCGCCAGATGTTCTTGTGACAGGCCAGTTTGTCCGGGAGGCTCTCCGCCGCCAGTATTTCCGGGTGCACCCGGACGATGAGCACCTCCTCGTAGTAGGAGCGGTTGAAGATGCCGATGCGCCCCCGTTCCGGCAGGCGGCGGATGCTGCGCCAGAGAAAGTCGTGGTCCAATTCTTCCGCACTGGGATGCTTGAACGAGTAGACCTCGCACCCCTGCGGGTTGATCCCGGAGAGGACGTGCTTGATCATGCTGTCCTTGCCCGCCGCGTCCATGGCCTGAAAGATGAGCAGGATGGACCAACTGTTGTTGGCGTAGAGGAGCCCTTGCAGCTTACTGAGCCGTTCGATCTGTTCGTTCAGCAGGTCCAGGTACTCATCTTTGGACCCGTAAAACGGTGGAACACAGGTCGGCCGCTTCTTCAGGTCCACCTCGTCCTTTGGCTTAACCCGGAACTGCTCAGTCGAAATCTTCATCCGCGCCTCCTTTGTGACCACACTGTTGAGGCTAACGCAGATTGCCAGCTTTTCAATGAGAGTCAAAAGCCGCGCCCCTCATTGGATGGAGGCCCTGCTGAAGTTTGTGCGCGCAAAGATGAAAAAGGGACCGCCGCTGCAGGCCGGTCCCCCGTGATAGCGCTCGTGGTCGATTGGTCATTGTCAACTGTCCATCGCCGTCCCTACTTCTCGCTCCTGGTCAACAGCGTCGACATCATCTGCTTGGCCGACTGGGTCACGATCCCTCCCAGGTTGGGGTCTCCCTTGAAGATGGAGGAGAGGAACCCCTTGGCCTGTTCAAAGGTAATATGAGGCGGCAGCGGCGGCACGTCCGGATCGCAGTGGGCGTCGATCACCACCGGCCTCTTCGCGGAAAGGGCGGTCCTCCACGCGGAGCGGATCTGCTCGGGGTCGTCGAGCCTGATCCCTTCCAGGCCGAGCATCTCCGCGTACCCGGCGTACGGGAACTGCGGAATATCCTGCGAGGCACTGAACTTGGCGTCGCCGTTCATGACGCGCTGCTCCCAGGTCACCTGGTTCAGGTCGCCGTTGTTCAATACCAGCACCACCAGTTGCGGGTTGCTCCATTCCTGCCAGTACTTGGCGATGTTCACCAGGCCGTTGATCCCCTGCATCTGCATGGCGCCGTCACCCACCATGGCGATAACGGGCCGGTCCGGGAAGTTCATCTTGGCGGCGACGGCGTAGGGGACCCCGGGGCACATGGTGGCCAGCCCCCCCGAGAGCGATGCCATCATCCCCTGCCTCACCTTGAGATCCCGCGCGTACCAGTTGGCGGACGACCCGGAATCGCAGGTCAGGATGCAGTTGTCGGGCAGTTGGTCCGAGAGTTCCCAGAACAGGCGCTGCGGGTTGATGGGGTCCGCCGAGATCTTGGCGCGCGCCTCCAGGACCTCCCACCACTCTTTGACCCCCTGCTCAATGCCGTCGCGCCAGCCGCGGTCCTGCTTCTGCTCGAGCAGCGGAATCAGGGCGCGCAGGGTGAGCCGGGCGTCCCCCTGCAGGTTCACCTCCATGGGGTAGCGCAAGCCCAGCATCCGGGCGCTGATGTCGATCTGCACCCCGCGCGCCTGCCCCTCCTTGGGGAGGAACTCGGCGTAGGGGAAGCCGCTGCCGATCATGAGCAGCGTGTCGCACTCCTTCATCATCTCCCAACTCGGCTTGGTGCCCAAAAGGCCTATGGAGCCGGTGACATAGGGGAGGGTGTCGGGGAGGGCCGCCTTACCGAGCAGCGCCTTCGCCACCCCCGCCCCCAGCTTCTCTGCCGCGATGGCGACCTCCTCACCCGCCCCGAGCGCACCGGCGCCGATCAGCATGGCCACCTTCTTGCCGGCGTTCAGGACGTCGGCGGCACGTTTCAAATCGTCCCGGGCCGGCATGATTTCCGGCTGGGTGAAGCCAAGCCCGGTAAATGTGGAGCCGTGCTTGCGCACCGGCGAGGGAACGGCATCCATCTCCTGCACGTCGGTCGGGAAGATGACGCAGGTGACGGTGCGCTCGGCCAGGGCGATGCGGATGGCGCGGTCGACCAGCTGCCTGACCTGCTCGGCGCTGCTCGCCATGTGCACGTAATGGTGGGCCACGTCCTTGAACAGCGACAGGAGATCGACCTCCTGCTGATAGTCGGCGCCAAGCGCGGTCGTTGCCTGTTGCCCGACGATGGCGACCACGGGCTGGTGGTCAAGCTTCGCGTCGTAGAGCCCGTTCAACAGGTGGATTGCGCCGGGCCCGGAGGTCGCGATGCAGACCCCGACCTCGCCGGTGAACTTGGCGTGCGCGCAGGCCATGAAGGCCGCCTCCTCTTCGTGGCGGGTCTGGATGAACGTGACCTTTTCCTTGTCCCGGTTCAAGGCGCCCATCACGCCGTTGATGCCGTCGCCGGGGTAGCCGTAGACCTTGCGCACCCCCCATTCGTAAAGACGTTGCACCAGGTAATCGCTGGCATTTGTCATGAGACCTCCCTGCTCATTAGATTTAATTGTTTTAATTACCCTAACAGTCTAGGAACCGGACTTTCGTTGTCAACAGCGGACGCCGCGTTTTGGGGGGCGCCCTTGACAAGGCGGGCGACCTTGATACAAAAGGTTAATCTTTTTTCATCTTACCTTTCATTGATGCGATGAGAAACATCCGGGGGCATGCCGATGACCGAGATGTCCAGACGCACCTTCTTGTGGATCACCGGGGGGAGCAGCATCGCGCTGGCGACTGACCCGCCGCGCAAGCTGGTCAACAAGCTGATCCCCAAGGTGATCCCGCCGGAGCAGATCATGCCTGGCGACTGGACCTATTACGCCACGACCTGCCGGGAATGCCCCGCCGGCTGCGGCATGCACGTGGCCAACCGCGACGGCCGCGCCACCAAGGCGGAGGGGAACCCCGCGCACCCGGTCAACCGGGGTACGCTCTGCCCGCGCGGACAGTCCTCGCTGCAGGGGCTCTACGACCCGGACCGGGTCACCACGCCGCTCTACCGCAGCGGCAGGAAGCTGCGGCCGAAAAGCTGGCAGGAGGCCCTCGACTCCATCTCCACCCGGCTCGCCTCAGGAGGGCGGGTGGCGCTGCTCTCCACCCTGCAGACCGGAGCCCAGGCCGAGGTGCTGCGCTCCTTTGCCGCGGCCTTCGGCTCGGACCGTCTCCTTTACTACGAACCCTTCAACTACGAAGCCCTCCGCGCCGCCCACCAGCAGCTCTTCGGTCTCCCCGTCATCCCCCGCTACGACTTGGAAGGGAGCGATTTCATCGTGAGCTTTGCCGCGGATTTCCTGGAAACGTGGGGTTCGCCGGTGCGCCAGGCCCGGCAGTTCTCCGACGGCCGCGCCTACCGGGAAGGGAGCTCGCCGGCCCGGATGGCCTACCTGGGGCCGCGCCTCTCCATGACCGCCAGCAACGCCGACCATTTCGTCCAGGTATCCCCCCGGCAGCTCCCGGTGGTGGCGGCGACCCTGCTCAGGGTGATCATGGACCGGGGCTGGAACAGGAACGATCCGGGCCCGGTCCGGCCGGCACTGGAGGCCCTGCTCAAGTCCGCCCCCCTTCCCGCGCTGGACCAAGAGCTCCTAGTCACGGTCGCCCGCGGCTTCAGCTCGGCACGCCGCCCCGTCGCTCTGGCGGGACCGCAGTACGGCAGCGGCCCGGCCGCCACCGACACCGCCCTCTGCGCCGCCCTGCTCAACTACGCCGTGGGGGCGATCGGCACCACGGTGGATTTCTCCCGCCCCCACGCCCTCAGTAACAGCGCCCGGGAGGCAGAACTGGAGCTGTTCTTGTCCTCCCTGGCCCCGCAGGACGTCCTCTTCGTCCTCGACGCCAACCCCGCCTACTCCCGGACGGGAGCCGTGGAGCGGCTGGCGCGGGCCGGGATGGTGGTGTACCTGGGGACCCAGCTGAACGAGACGGCGGAACTGGCGCGTTGGGTGCTCCCGACCGACACGCCGCTTGAATCGTGGGGCGAATACCAGCCTGAACCTGGGGTGGATGGCCTGATGCAGCCGGTGATGGGGCGCCTCTACGATTCCCGCAACGCCGGCGACATCCTGATCGCGCTGGCCCGGCAGGCGGGGAGGCCGCTTCGGACCCCGCGCGGCACGAGGCCAACGGACCTGCTGCAGTGGCTCAAGGAACGGCGCGGTTTCGGGGGCGGAGGTGACGATGCGGAGCGTGGTTGGCAGGCCGCGCTCAGAACGGGAGGGACATGGCCTACAACGCTGCCAGCTGTGGGCGCGGCGCCCGCCCCGCGCCTGGCAGGGCTCTCTTTCCAGGCGCAGCGGCCACCGGCAACGGCGCGGGTCGAGGATGTGGAACTGTGGCCCTGGGCCTCGATCATGCTCTACGACGGACGCCTGTCCAACCGGGGGTGGCTACAGGAAGCGCCCGACCCGATCACCTTCATCGTCTGGGGGAACTGGATCGATCTGCATCCCAAGAAAGCAGCGGCGCTGGGCATCGAGGAGGGGGACCTGGTGCAGCTCACCACCGTCGCCGGCTCGCTGCGGGCGCCGGCCCGCCTCACCACGGAGATCCACGAGCTCAGCGCCGCCATCGGCCTCGGCCAGGGGCACAGCGCCCTGGGCAAGAACGCGAGGGGGGTGGGGTCGAACGCCTTCCTCCTGCTCGACGCCGTGCAACGGTCCGGTTTTTTCACCCCCTGCCGGGTCAGCCGGGTCGCCGGCGACGCCCCCCGTCCGATACGGACCGCGCTGCGCCGGGAGCAGTTGCACCGCGACCTGCTCCAGTCGGTACCGCTGTCGGTGCTGCGCGCCGCCAACCCGCCCAGGGCAGAATTCGACCTCCCGCTCCCCGAGGGGTACCACGCGGACCGGGACCTCTACCCGAAGCACGAACACGCCAAGCACCGCTGGGCCATGGTGATCGACCTGCAGCGCTGCATCGGCTGCGGCGCCTGCGCCGTCGCGTGCTACGCGGAAAACAACGTCCCCGTGATCGGCCCGGAGCTGGTCGCGGACGGCCGGGAGATGGCGTGGCTGCGCGTCCCCCCGTACCGGGTCCCCGGGAGCCCCTGGCGCTACGCCTGGCTGCCGCTGCACTGTCAGCACTGTGATGCAGCCCCGTGCGAGCCGGTCTGCCCCGTGTTCGCCGCCGTGCACAACGAGGAGGGGCTGAACGCCCAGATCTACAACCGCTGCATCGGCACCCGCTACTGCTCCAACAACTGCCCCTACAAGGTGCGCCGCTTCAACTGGGTCAACCTGGAGTGGAGAAAGCCCCTGGATTTGCAGTTGAACCCCGAGGTGACGGTGCGCCAGCGCGGGGTCATGGAGAAGTGCACCTTCTGCGTGCAGCGCATCCGGCAGGCCGAGTACCGTGCCGCGCGGGAGGGGCGCAAGCTCGCGGACGGCGAGGTGGTCCCCGCCTGCGCCCAGACCTGCCCGGCCGGGGTCTTCACCTTCGGCGACCTGCTCGACCCCGGCGCCCAGGTCACCAGGATCACTCGCGGCGACCCTCGCCGCTACCACCTGCTGCACGAGCTGAACACCAAGCCCGCGGTGACGTTCCTTCGGCGGGTGGACAACGACCTGGTCTGACTCAGATTGGTCCGACTAGCCAGCCTAGTCTGACCGGTCCGACGCCCGACAAAGGAGAGCACCTGTGCCGCCAAGCTACGGCCAAATCAACGACGACGTGCTGAACGCCATGGAGAAACCCGGCTTCGCGTTCTACCTGGCCGTGGTCTCCCTGGCCGGCCTGGCGGGACTCGGCGCGCTCTGCCTCATGTACCAGACCCAGGCGGGCATGGGGGTGACCGGTCTGAACCGCCCCATCGGCTGGGCGGTCTACATCACCAACTTCGTCTTCTGGGTCGGTATCGCGCACTCCGGGACCCTGATCTCCGCCATCCTCTACCTGCTGCGCGCCAAGTGGCGCGACGCCGTGTCGCGCTCGGCCGAGGCGATGACCATCTTCGCCGTCATGACCGCCGGCCTGTTCCCGCTCATCCACCTGGGCCGACTCTGGGCCTGCTACTACATCGTCCCCTATCCCTCGCAACGACAGCTCTGGCCCAACTTCGTGAGCCCGCTGGTCTGGGACGTTCTCGCCGTCTCCACCTACCTCACCGTGAGCCTCATCTTCTGGTACATCGGCATGATCCCGGACCTCGCGGCGGCGCGGGACCGCTACCGCGTCCAGTTGGGCCCGGAACACCTGAAAAGCCGCATCTACCGCGCCCTCTCCCTGGGGTGGTCCGGCTCGGGGAGCCAGTGGCACCACTACGGCCGCTCCTACCTCTTCTTCGCGGCGCTGGCCACGCCCCTGGTGGTCTCGGTGCACTCGGTGGTCTCCTGGGACTTCGCCATGAGCCTCCTGCCGGGATGGCACAGCGCCATCTTCCCCCCCTACTTCGTGGCCGGCGCCATCCACTCCGGGCTCGCCATGGTGCTCACCCTGCTGATCCCGATGCGCAAGCTGCTGCACCTGGAGCGCCTGGTCGAGATGCGCCACTTCGAGATGCTGGCCAAAACCATCATCCTCACCGCCACCATCGTCGGCTACGCCTACGCCGTGGAAGCCTTCATCGCCTGGTACTCCGGCGACCGCGTCGAGTGGCAGAACTACAAGTGGCGCGTGTTGGGGCCGGTAGCCTGGATGTACTGGCTCTGCGTGGTCTGCAACGTGCTGGTCCCCTGGCTCTTCGTCTTCAAACGCCTGCGCACGCACTACCTGCCGCTTTTCGTCATCTCGCTGCTGGTCAACGTCGGCATGTGGTACGAGCGCCTGATGATCATCTACACCGCGCAGGGCCACGACTTCCTCCCCCACAACTTCGGGCGCTACCTCCCCACCTGGGTCGAGGTGACCATCACCGCCGGCTCTTTCGGCTTCTTCTTCCTCTTCTTCGTCCTCTTCACGAGGGGACTCCCCACCGTTCCGCTCAGCGAACTGAAAGGGCAGATCGCCGAGGAGGAGATCCCCCCGACCCAGCCCTGCCTGAACCGGGTCGCCCAAAGGCTGCCACAGCACCGCCCCACCGTGCTGGCCGTCTTTTCCAACGCCGGCAGCCTGGTAACGGCCGCCAAGCTTTGCTGCGACAGCGGCTTCGAGATCATGGAAACCTTCTCGCCGGTGAAGATCGAACAGCTCCCCGAGGTCCTGAAGCTGAAGAAGAGCCCGGTGCGGCTCTTCACCCTGGCCGGCGCCGTTTCCGGCCTGATCGGCGGCTTCTGGCTCGCCGGCGGCACGGCCCTGGTGAACCGCCTGATCGTGGGGGGCAAACCGCCCCTGTCCTGGATCCCGTTCTGCGTGGTCGGCTTCGAGGGGACCATACTGATCGGGAGCCTTGCCAACCTCCTGGGGCTCGCGCTGCTGGCCCGCCTGTTCCGCCTGGAGACGCTCCCCTTCTACGACCCGCGCTTCTCGCGCGACAAGTTCGGCCTGCTGGTGAGCTGCGGACCCGAGCAGGTCGAAGCGCTCAAGGAGCGGCTCTCTTTTGCCCGACCGGAGGAATTCCATGTCCACCAGTGAGCGTCCCTTGGCAAAGCTCTGGCTGCCGCTCTGGATCATCCTGGCCGTCGCCGGGTTCGCGGTCTGGCTCGTGCTCGTGAACGGCCCCGAGGAGCGCAGGGCGTGGCGCTCGCTTTTGATGAACTTCCTGTTCTTCACCTCGCTGGCGGGCGGCATCGTGGTCTGGCCCGCAATGGTGGCGGCGTGCAACGGCCGCTGGCACCTGAAGGCGGAGCGCCTCGCCACGGCGGGGCTTTCCTTCGCGCTTCCGTCGCTGGCCGCCCTGGTACTCCTGTGGGCCGGCAACGGCCTGTGGGCACCGTGGCAGGGGATCCACTACCACCAGGGCATCTGGCTCCATCCCGACTTCCTGCTGGGACGGGACCTGGCGGCGCTGCTCCTTTTCTGGAGCATGGCGCTGTACCACCGCAAAGAGCGCCGCACCGGGGACGGGAAAGCGAGCGGCACGGTCCTGGTGCTGGTCTACTCCCTGGTATTCTCCCTGCTCGGCTTCGACCTCGTCATGGCGCTCGACCCGTACTGGCACAGCAACCTCGCCGGCGGCTACTTCTTCATGTCCGGGCTCTACATCGGCATCACCTGCTGGGCGCTGCTCGCCGCGCGCCAACCCGACGCGGAGCCGGACCTGCTCCACGACCTGGGCAAGCTGATGGTCGCCTTCAGCCTGATGACCACCTACCTCATGTACGCGCACCTGTTGCCGTTTTGGTACGAGAACCTGCCGCGCGAGGTCCGCTTCATCGTGCCGCGCCTGCACGGGGCGCAGTGGAGGCCGGTGAGCGCGCTCCTGCTGGCCCTGGTCTACTTCGGCCCGCTGGTGCTGCTCCTTCCCATCCGCGCCAAACGGAACAGCCTGGCCCTGGGGATCATCTCGTTCGTGGTGCTGTGCGGGCTGTGGCTGGAGCGCTGGTGGCTGGTGGCGCCGACCTTCGACCAGGTGCCCCGGCTGGGACTGCACGAACTTTCCCTGGCCGCGGGCTTCGCCGGCGTGCTCGGGCTCGGCATGACCTGGATGCGCCGGGTTGACGGGGGACGGCCATGACGGCGGCGGGGATTCAAGAGAGCCCGAAGGCTCCGCAGCAGGGGGGGCCTCCGCGGGGTTTTCCCCTGTGGGCCAACGCCGTCGCCGCCGGGGCGATCCTGTGCGCTGCGCTGGCCGCGCTGGTGTACCTGGACCGGCTTTACCCGGTCGGGCTCGGCCCGCGCCAGCCCATCCCGTTCAGCCACCGGGTGCACGCGGGGATAAAGCACATCAGCTGTTTCATGTGCCACGACAGTGCCACGCGCTCGTCCCGGGCGGGGATCCCGCCGCTGCAGACCTGCCTGCTCTGCCACTCCCGCGTCATCCGCACCTACCCCTACATCGCGCGGCTGCGGGAGCTGGTGGCGCAGAACCAGCCGGTGGTCTGGCAGCGGGTCAACTGGCTGCCGGAATTCGTCTATTTCGACCACTCCATGCACCTGCGCCGCGGCATCGACTGCGGCCACTGTCACGGTGATATCCGTCAGATGGACCGGGTGGCGGGGGCGGTCAAGTTCGAGATGGGTTTCTGCATCCGGTGCCACAAGGCAAACAAGGTCACCCACGACTGCTTCGTCTGCCACAGATAAACCGCGCCGTTACCTCCTCCCCCCGGAGGGGGGAGGTCGGGAGGGGGGACGCAACCGCCTGCTTCCCCCTCCCCAGCCCTCCCCCTCCGGGGGAGGGAGCACGGCGCAAAGGGACAGGCACCTGCGGAGCCAGTCCCCTTTCGGGGCAACAGAGGATCTGAGGAAACTTCCATGACCAAGTTTTTCCACAAACCCCAGAGTGCGGCGCTCGCCTTCATGGTCGCGGGCGCGGTCTGGTTCGTGGTGGGTGCCGTCTACGGCATGTTCTCGGCGATCCACCTGGTGGCGCCGGAGTTCCTGCCCCACGTGGCGCCCCTGGTGTTCGGGCGGGAGCGCCCGGTGCACGTGAACACCATGCTCTATGGCTTCACCGGCACCATGCTGGTCGGGGTCGGCCTCTACTACCTCCCGGCCCTGCTCAAGACCAGGCTCTGGTCGGAGCCCCTGGCCTGGGTCGCCTTCCTGTTCTGGAACCTCACCGTGCTGAGCGGCCCGGTGGGGTTCGCCTTCGGGTTCACCCAGGGACGCGAGTACAACGAGTACGTCTGGCTCGCCGACGTCTCGCTGGTCATCGCCGTCGCCTGCCTCATCGTCAACACGGCGCTCACCATCGTGAACCGCCGCGAGCCGCAGCTCTACGTCTCCATCTGGTACTTCATGGCCACCTTCCTCTGGACTGCCAGCAACTATCCCTTGGGGAACGTGATGTGGCACCCCGCCACCGGCGCCATGCCGGGGCTGATCGATTCCCTGTTCCTCTGGTTCTGGGGGCACAACCTCCCCGGGCTTCTGATCACGCCGCTCGCCACCGGCGCCGCCTACTTCGTGATCCCCCGGGTCACCCGCACCCCGCTCAACTCGCACACGCTGTCGCTATTGGGCTTCTGGTTCCTGATCGCGCTCTACAGCCACATCGGCGGCCATCACGTGCTGCAGTCCCCCATACCCAACTGGCTGAAGACCGTGTCGGTGGTCGACTCGGTCTCCATGATCCTCCCCGTCTCCATCGTGGTGATCAACCTCTGGCTCACCGCGCGCGGCTTCGGCGGGAGGGTCTGGAACGATCCGCCGGCCCGGCTGGTGATGGGGGGGATCGTCTGGTACATCATCACCTGCATCCAGGGCCCGCTGCAGTCGCTCCCCTTCCTGCAGCGGGTCACCCATTTCAACAACTGGACCGTGGGGCACGCCCATATCGCCATGCTCGGCTTCGGCGGCTACATCGCGCTGGGCGCCATGTGGCACGTGCTCCCCCTGGTGAGCGGACGCCCGGTCTATTCCAACAAGCTGATCAACCTGCAGTTCGGCCTGATCACCTTCGGCCTGACCGGGTTCTTCGTGGTCTTGACCATGGCCGGGCTGGTGCAGGGGAGCGCCTGGCATAACGGCGAGACGGTGCTGCGGGTGCTGCCGCAGTTGTCACCCTTCATGGTGATGCGGGCGGCGCTCGGGGTCTTCATCCTTACCGGTTCGCTGGTGGGTCTGGCCAACCTGTACCTGACCCTGCGCCCGGCGCGGGAGGAAGAGCCACTGCTGCGCGGCGAGGAGGCGGCATGAAGATGACACCGGCCTTCCTCATCGTCGGCGCGCTGCTGGTCTTCTGGGCCTCCACCTTCATCATCGTCGGGCTCCCCTCGCTGACCATGAAGGACACCCCCAGCGACATCTGGCGGCCGCTTTCCCCCCTGGAGCGGGAGGGGCACCGCCTCTACGTGAAAAACGGCTGCAGTTACTGCCATTCCCTCTTCATCCGGGTCAACGACTGGGACATCGGGGCGGAAAGGATCGCCCGTGCGGGAGACTACGCCGGGATCGAACCCGCCATTCTCGGCAGCGAGCGGACCGGCCCGGACCTGTCCCAGGAAGGGGGTGAGCACAGCGACGACTGGAACATCGCCCACTTCACCAACCCGCGCTACACCACCCCCATCTCGCTGATGCCGGCCTGGGACTTCCTGACCAACCACGAGATCGCTGCGCTGGCGGCGTACGTGCAGGCGCTCGGGGGGAAGGATGCGGATGTGCGCCAAAAGCGCCAGCGCGAGTGGAAGCGCAAGGCGCAGGCCGCCTACGCAGGAGGGGTGGACCGCAACATCGAGTGGCTGCACGCCCAGGTCCCCGAGGCGTGGCGCCGGATGCCCAACCCCTACCCGGCCACCGAGGCGGCGCTGCAGCGCGGCAAGAGGATCTACCAGCAGCTCTGTATCAACTGCCATAGCCCGATCGGCGACGGCAACGGGCCGGCGCACCCCTTCCTGGGGCCGCCCCCCTTGAACTTCACCATCCTGAGGCGGCACCTGGTGGAGAACAGGTACATCGGCGGGATCTTCTACTACCAGATCATGAACGGCATCACCGGCACCGCCATGCCCTACTTCAAGAAGCACCTGGAGAGCGAGAAGATCTGGGACCTGGCCAATTACCTGGCGGTATCGTTCGTGGGATATACCGACGCCAACACGGAACCGCGCGGCATCGACGCCTCCTACGAGGGAGAATGGCAGACCCCCCCCCCCCCCCCGGCGGTGCCGGGCCCGCCTCGCCCCCCCCCCCGGGGGGGGGGGGGGGGGGGGGGGGGAACGTCGCTGGCGCCCCCCCTCCCAGCCTCCCCCCTCCGGGGGGAGGAGCAGATGGATGAAGCCGCACATATGACTATGATGGCACCGCCCCCCCTAACCCCCTCCCGCAAGGGGAGTGGGACTGGAACTGGAGAGAGACATGAACAGCGCGTTGGATACACCGGCTTTCCTGTTCATCTGGATGTGCTTCCCGCTCTTGATGTGCGGGATGCTGATCGTCTTCTTCCTGTGGGGGGTGCGGTCGGGACAGTTCGCGGACCAGGAGCGGGCCCGCTACCTGGCGCTGGATAGCGGCATACCGGAGGAGTGTAATAGCACCAGCAACAGGAGCAAAGACGACAGCCCCCCCTCCCGACCTCCCCCCTCCGGGGGAAGGGGCCAGGCGCAATGCAGTGACAGCAGAGGTGGAGACTTCCGAAGCGCAGTTGGTGGATCATGCGCAGGTCCATCGTCCCCTCCCCTGGAGGGGGAGGGCTAGGGAGGGGGAAGCCCAAGGCCGAGGGCTATTGTGGTTAGGAGGACGTCATGCTGATGCTCTACCTGTACGTGCTGCAGAACCAGTGGCTGGTCATCGCCCTCTGCGCCGGGGCGGCGCTGGTGCTGCTCACGGCGCTCACCTACCAGGCGCTCTGGCTGCCGCGCGGCGTCGAGAAGCAGAGCGAGAAGATCAAGGTGCGCGGACCGGTTAGCTTCCTGCGCCGGCTGCGCAGCTTCATGCCCTGGGTGATCATCATCCTGTTCGGGGCCTGCATGGCGTTCACCCTGTTCGAGGTCACGCAAAACCACGCCGTCCCCCCCAACTGGTGAGGCGACCATGGAACAAAAGCCCGATTACGACGAGCACCAGGACCTGCGCTCCCCCTGGGAGTGGGTGATCCTGATCGCCTTCAGCGGCGCCATCATGGGGTTCGGCTCCCTGGTGTACCTGCTGGTCCAGGACGCGCCCCGGCGCTGGGACTTCGGACAGCTCCCGGACGCCCCGGCGGAGTCGATGTACTCCAGCGAGCAGCCGCAACGAAAGGCGCAGCGTCAGATCCTGCCGCTGCCGGAGGCGGTGCCGCTGCCGCCGACGCCAAGGGGGAAACAGGGGGGGAATAGATGAAAAAGCTGGCGGTCTTCATGGTGCTGGCGCCCCCTCTCTTGGGGACGGTGCTGTTCGGGTACATCCTGGTCCGCGGGCCGCGCATGACGGTGCAGCACCACGTGCGGGAGTTCCAGATGGTGCTCCCGGCACCGGCGCCGGGGACGGTGAGTGTCACGCCACGGCCGGACCGGGCTCCCGGTGAGGCCGAGGCCGCAGCCCTGGTCAACCCGGTCCCGGCGACCCCGGTCGCCATCACGCAGGGGAGGGTCTACTACGGCTATTACTGCGCGTTCTGCCACGGCGACACCGGAGCCGGCGACGGCCCGGTCGGCAACAGCTATGTCCCCCGCCCCGCCGACCTGCGCCTCCCTAGGATCGCCGCCTACGGCGACGGACAACTGCTGCGCGCCATGCTGACCGGGACCGGCCACGAGCCGGTACTGGAACGGGTGGTCCCACCCGGCCACCGCTGGCCGCTGGTCCGCTTCCTGCGCTCGCTCGGCTCGCCCCGCTGACTCCGTCCCTCTCCGCGAAGCCTCAGCGCGGGCGCCCGTCCAGCACCGCCCCCACCATCTGCGCCAGTTCTTCCATCTGGAACGGCTTCTTCAGGAAAGCCGCCCCCTCCTGCCCCGCGCTTTGCCCGTCGAGGATGGCGTCGGTGAAGCCGGACATGTAGATGCACTTGATCCCGGGGCGCTGGCGCCGCATCCGCTCCATCATTTCCTGTCCACGCATGCCGGGCATGAGCACGTCGGTGAGCACCAGGTCGATGGCGACCTCGGGGTTGGCCGCCACCTCCAGCGCCTCCCGCGGATCGGCCGTGGCCAGGCAGCGGTAACCCAGGGCTTCGAGGAGCCCCGCGGTCAGCTCGCGCACCATATCCTCGTCCTCGACCAGGAGCACGGTTCCCGCCCCCCGCCCCGGCTCCAACCGCCGCACCGGCTCGTGGTTCTCGTCCCCGCCGACGCACCTCGGCAGCAAGATGCTGAACGCGCTCCCGCACCCCGGAGTGGTCTCGAGGTCGATGAAGCCGCCGTTTTGCCTGACGATGCCGTACACGGTGGCGAGACCGAGCCCGGTCCCCTTCCCCTGCTCCTTGGTGGTGTAGAAGGGCTCGAAGATATGGGCGCGGGTCGCGGCGTCGATCCCCACGCCGGTGTCCCGGCAGGTGATCCTCACGTATGCTCCCGGCGGCGCCTCCGGGTGCCGGGAGGGGGCCTCCTCGAACTGCACGTTCGCCGTCTCGAGGGTGATGGTTCCCCCCTGCGGCATGGCGTCGCGCGCGTTCACCACGAGGTTCATGACGATCTGGTCCAGTTGCACCGGGTCGATGCTGATGTTCCAGAGCTCCTCCCCCGGCGCCAGCACGATGGCGATGTCCTCCCCGATCAGGCGCCCGAGCGACTTCTTGAACTCCTGCAGCATGCTGTTCACCTGCACGCTCCTGGGCGTTACCACCTGTTGGCGCGAGAAGGCGAGCAACTGCGTGGTGATGTCCCGGGACTGTTCCGCGGCCTTGACGATCAGGCGCAGGTACTCCAAAAGCGAGGCGTCCCGGGCCTGCCGCAACGCCAACTCGGCGCTCCCCATGATCACGGTGAGCTTGTTGTTGAAATCGTGCGCCACGCCGCCCGCCAGCCGTCCCACCGACTCGAGCTTCTGGGCCTGGCGCAATTGCTCCTCGATGCCGCGCCGCTCGGTGATGTCGCGCACCGTGCCGATGATCCCGATGATGTCACCGGAGCTGCTGCGCAAGGGGGCGGAGGCGTCGGAGAGCCACATCGTCTTCCCCCTGAGGTCGGTGGCCATGAATTCCACCACCGAGGGAACGGCGGCGCCACTCACGAGCTGCTCCAGCCGGGACACCACGCCGCTGTCGACGAGCCAGGGGAGGATCTCGGCGGGGTGCCTGCCCAGGACCTCGCCGGCCAGCTTGCCGCTGATCTCCTCCATGTACGGGTTCCAGACCAGGTAGCGCAACTCCCGGTCGTAGACGATGATCCCCTCCCGGGCGCAGTTGATGATCTCCTGGTTGAACTGCAGCGTCTCGGAGAGCCGTTCCTCGGCGAGCTTTCTGGCCGTGATGTCCTCGTAGATGCCGAGCACCCCCCGCACCGCGCCCTCCTCGTCGACCAGCGGCATCTTGCTGGTGTCGATCCAGATGACGCTGCCGTCCGCCGGGGTCAGCTTCTCGATGATGTGCATCTTCGCCTGGTTGCTCCGCATCACCTCCCGGTCGTCGGCCAGGTACCCCTCGGACTCCTCCCGGCTCCAGGGGAGGTCGTAGTCGGATTTTCCCACGATATCGGCGGGATCGGCCAATCCCGCGCTCCTGGCGAACTCGCGATTGCAGCCAAGATAGACGCTGTCGCGGTCCTTCCAGAAGATGCAGTGCGGGATCGAGTCCATGATGTGCACGAGGAGGTCGTTGGTGTGGCGCAACTCCCCGAGGGTGAGACGGAACTGCCGGTAGGGGCGCTGGATCGCGGCGGCGAAGATGCCCTGGTAGATCAGCAGGAAGGCGAACAGCTTGTACAGGTGCCCGAGGACGTTGTAGCTGTCGAACGCGCTCTTGTAGGCGGTGAAGGCGAGCTCGCTTACGATGCAGAGGATGAAGGCGCTCAGGTAGTAGAGGTAGATGCCGTCCCGGGAGTTGCGCAGCCGTCGCAGGTAGGCCAGGGCGGCCAGCACCAGCAGGGCGATGATGACCAGCTCGGACGCCTTCTTGAAGGGGGTGAGCCCCACCCCCGGCACGAAGGTGTCCGGCACCAGGTCGGGATGAAAGATGATGGCCCAGAAGGAGATCGCGGCGACGGCGAGCACCCCCGCCAGGAGCGGCAGCCTCCCCAGCCACCGGCACCGGCACTGTTCGTCCACGAAGGCGCTCAAAAGGAAGGCGGCGGCGGAGAAGGTGCGCACGACGATCCAGAACTGGGTGGACTTGTTGGGGGAGTTGTGGGTGATCAGGTCGGGCATCCCCGGGTAGGCCAGGGTGTGCATTAAGTCCATGAGGCCGATGCCGAGAAAGGCCACGGCGAGGAACAGGGTATGCCGGTCGCGGCTTTGGTTGTAGGAGAACCACCCCACCCCGAAGATGGAGAGGGAGACAAAAACGCTGAAAAGCTCGACGGTGTTGTGCAAGGTGAGGTAGGTGGAAACGTCCAGCACGAGGTACAGCGTGGAGCCGAACAGCTCCAGGAGCAGGAACGGGATGGCCGCCAGAAGCGACAGCGCCGCCAGCATCGCTTTCCAACTCGAACGCAACTCACCCTGGGCCATGTTTCAGTCCCTCCGCCACGCGCCGCCTTCCCCCGCCACCGTCACATGCAGACCTTGAGGATCTGCTCCAGGTCCGTTTCACCCCGCAGCACCTTGACCAGGCCGTCCATCTTGAGGGTCCACATCCCCTCATCCATCGCTATGGAGCGCAGCTCGTCCATCCCCACGCCGCGCCTGACCGCGACCTTCACCTTCTCCGTCCCGACCATCAGCTCGTGCAGGGCGATGCGCCCTTTGTAGCCGGTGCCGGCGCACTCCTCGCACCCGACCGCCTTCATGAAGTTGGCCTCCTTGAAATCGGGGATGACACCTTCCCGGTCGCCGGCGATCTGCCTCAGCGCGGCCACCACCTCGTCGTAGCGCTGGCGCTGGTCGCGCGCCGGCTTCCTGCAGGCGGCGCAGAGCCGCTTGGCCAGGCGCTGGGCCAGGATGCCCAGCAGGGCGTCGGAGAAGTTGAAGGGGTCCATCCCCATTTCGATCAGGCGCACGGCCGCCTCGGGGGCGGAGTTGGTGTGCAGCGTGGAGAAGACCAGGTGGCCGGTGAGCGAGGCCTCGATGGCGATCTTGGAGGTCTCGGCGTCGCGCATCTCGCCGATCATGATCACGTCCGGGTCGGCGCGCAGGAAGGAGCGCAGCGCCTCGGCGAAGTTGAAGCCGATCTTCGCGTTGACCTGTACCTGGCACAGCCCCGCCTGGGTGATCTCGACCGGGTCCTCCGCGGTCCAGATCTTGCGCTCCTGGGTGTTGATGTGCCCCAGGGCCGAGTGCAGCGTCGTGGTCTTGCCGGAACCGGTGGGGCCGACGCAGAGGATGATGCCGTGCGGCTTGTCCAGGATGTCGATGAAGCGCTCCAGGTTGTGGGACAACAACCCGAGCCCCGCCAGGGGCAGCGGCTTGGACGCCGCCAGGAGCCTCAACACCGCCCCTTCGCGACCGCCGACCATGGGGGTGATCTCGACGCGGTACTCCAGCATCTGCTGCCGGTAGCGCAAGAGGATCTTGCCGCTTTGCGGCCGGCGCCGCTCGGCGATGTTCAGGTCGGCCATGATCTTGATGCGCACGGTGATGGCGCCCTTGTAGGAGGCGGAAACCTTGTGGGCGTGGACGCACTCGCCGTCGATCCGGTAGCGGATGTTGAGCGGCTCGTTGCCGGCGCCGGGCTCGAAATGGATGTCCGAGGCGCCGCGGCGGTAGGCGTCGATCAGGATCCGGTTCACCAGGGAGATGATCTTGGAGTCGGGCTCGAAGAGGAGCCGGGTGTCGTCCACCTCCTCCTCGATGGTCACCGACTCCGCCTCGCCCTTCATCGCGTTCAAAAGGGTGTCCACCGTCTCGACGCGGTTTCGGTAGTACTTGTCGATGGCGGCGAGGATCTGGCGCGAGGGCGCCACCACCAGTTCCGGCGCGAAATTGGTGGAGAACCTCAGGTTGTCCCCGATGGTGAGGTCGGTGGGGGCGCAGGTGGCAACCACCAGCTTCCTCCCCTCCAGCGAAATGGGGAACACCCTGAGGCGGGTGGCGAGCCCCTCCGAGATCGCGCCCAGCGCGGCCTCGCTCGGTATCACCGTCTCCAGGTCCACGAAGCGAAGCCGGAACTTGGTGGCCAAAGCAGACAGGAGCTGCTCCTCGGTGATCAGCCCCTTCATGATCAGGAGCTCGCCGACCTGGAGCTTCTTCCCCTTCTGGCTCTTGAAGGCGGCCTCCACCTGTTCCCTGGTCACCAGCCCGGACTCGACCAGGATGTCCCCCACGCGGGCGTGGTGCATCTCGTGCCGTTGGGCCTCGTGCGGATCCACCTCGTCCACCGCGTCGGCGAGCAGGATGGCGGCGTCATCCCCCCGGTGCGCCTGCTCCTCCTGCAGCTTCAGCGCCGCCTCGAGCTTGTCGGTGGAGACCAGTCCCTGGTCGTGGAGGATCTGCCCGGTGTAGCGGGCGTCCTGGCGGTAGCGCACCCCGGAGTCGGTGAAGAAGATGGTCTGGTTGCTCTCCCCGGGCAAGAGCCCCAGGAACCCCTTGAGGAACTTGCCGTTGGCGGGGACGGTGACCTGGAAGGTCTCGCCGGCGATGGTCTGCACCTCCTCCAGCGTCCCCCGGCCGCCGCGCCCGATGCCGGCCGGCGGGCTCAAGAAGCGGATGTAGCAGATCTCGTCCAGGGAGAAGACCAGCGTCTCCTTGTTTTCCTCGGTCAACACCTCGAGGTCGGTATCCTGATACTTGAAGGAACGGGTCAGCACCCCCTTGATCTCGTCCCCCGTCTTCAGCTTGATGGTAAGTTCGTTCATGTTTCCCCCTCGGCAGGCCTAGGGCCTGTCGTTTAACAGATGCCGCGCGGTCCCCCCCTGCAGGGCCTCCGCGGCGGCGCTATGCGGTTGCAGGTGATCCTCGTCGGTGAAGAACCGGGCGACCCGCTCCGCGTTCACCGGCCGGGACACCAGGAAGCCCTGGATCTCGTGGCACCCCTGGTCCTTCAGCGTCTCCAGCTGCTCCACCGATTCCACCCCCTCCGCAACGATCTGCATCTTGAGGCTCCTGGCCATGGCGATGATGGCGGTCACGATGGCCTGATCCTCCGAGCTCTTCATCATGTTCAGGATGAAGGTGCGGTCGATCTTCAACGTGTTGATCGGGAAGCGGTGCAGGTACGACAGCGACGAGTAGCCGGTGCCGAAATCGTCCACGGAGATGGTGATCCCCATCTCGCGCAGCTCGGACAGCACCCGGCAGGTGTACTCGTCGTTCTGCATCAGGGCGCTCTCGGTGATCTCGATCTCCAGCAGGGCCGGGTCCAGCCCGGTCGACTCCAGCACCGCGCAGACCGACTGTTTCACGTCCTGGCGCTGGAAGTGGAACGGGGAGAGGTTCACCGCCACCCGGACCGGCGCCAGGTTCGCCTCCTGCCACGCCCTGGCCTGCAGGCAGGCGGTACGCATGACCCAGTCGGTCAGCTCAGCGATCATCCCCCCCTCCTCGGCGAGCCGGATGAACTTGTCGGGCGCCAGCAGGCCGAGCCTCGGGTGCATCCAGCGCACCAGCGACTCAACGCTGGTGACCTTGCCGGTCATGAGGTCGACCTTGGGCTGGTAGTGCAGCTCGAACTGCCCCTGCTCCACGGCCTGGCGCAGGTCGGCCAGGAGCGTGACCCGCTCGCTGGCGTTTTCGTTCATCTTCTTGTCGAACAGGGCGTACACGTTCTTGCCGCACCCCTTGGCGTGGTACATGGCGATGTCCGCGTTCATGAGCAGCTCGTCCACCCCCTTGCCGTCGTGGGGAAAGATGGTCACCCCGACGCTCGCGGTGACCCGGATCTCGCTGGCGCCCAGCCGGAAGGGGGCGCCGAACAGTGCCACCAGCTTCTGAGCCACCAGGGCCGCGTTCTCGGCGTTGCCCACGTTCTGGCAGAAGACGGTGAACTCGTCACCACCAAGGCGCGCCACCGTGTCGCAGCTGCGCACCACGGTCGCCAGCCGCCCCGCCACCTCGATGAGCAGCAGGTCGCCGGTGCGGTGCCCCAGGGTGTCGTTGATGTCCTTGAAGTGGTCCAGGTCGATGAAGATGACCGCGACCGCCTCCCGGGAGCGCTCGGCATGGTACAGCGCCTGGGCCAGGCGGTCGTAGAACAGGGTCCGGTTGGGGAGCCGGGTCAGCGGGTCGTAGTGGGCGAGCTGCTGCAGGTGGGCCTGGCGCTGCCTCAGGATCTGGTCCCGCTCCTCGATCTCGTGGAGCATCTCGTTGAAGCCGTCGTACAAGAGGCCGATCTCGTCGTCGCAGGGCCTCGCCACGCGCAGCTCGAAGTTCTTGCCGGCGGAGATCTCCTTCATGGCGGCCAAAAGGGCCAAAAGCGGCGCGGAAATCATCAGCTGCAGCCGGGCCGAGAAGAGGCAGAACACGAGGAAGGTCACCCCCATGAAACCGAGCGCCACCAGGATGTTGTAGCGCAGGCTGTGCAAGAAGCCCCTGGCGTTGGCATGAAGCACCACGGTGCCGACCTGCTCGCCGTCCAGCTCGACCGGCTTCACCACGCTGGCGTAGCCGGACAGCAACGAGCTGGTGTAGGCCTCCCGCGCCACCTGCCGCACCGCCTGGGCCACCTCGTCCGGCGAGGCCCAGTCGGGGAGGACCTCCAGGGGGAGCGCGGCGTGCACCGCTCCGGCGGCCTGGTAGCGCGCGAACAGCCGTCCGTCCTTGTTCACGATGTAGGCCGCCAGGATGTTGCCCTTGTCGGTGAGGGGCCTGATGGTGTCCTGCGCCGCCTTGGGGTCGTTGAACACCAGGGCGGAAGCGCTGTTCCTGCCGATCATGTCCGCCAGCGAAACCAGGTATTCCTGCTGGTTCCGGTACAGGACCTGCGCCTCGCGCGCGACGAAGAAGAGTGAGGAGACAAAAAGGGTCGCCGTGCAGCAGCTCATGATGATCAGCATCAGCTTGCGCTGCAGGGGGAGGTTCCTGATGAACTTTTCGCCCGGGCGGCTCATCTCAGTCCCCCTCCCGGATGATGCGGGCCAGCTTCAGAAGCTGGGAGCTTATCTTGACGCGGGCCTGCTGCGCCGCCTTGACGTTGATCTCGAAGCGGACCCTCCCCTCGATCTCGACCAGACCGATCATGCCGCCCAGCCGGGCGAAGTCGGGGTGGTCGCTCACCGTCAAAAGCGACCTCTTGCGCGCCTGGTCGAGGATGCCGGCCAGGTAGCGCTTCTCCACGCCGCTCACCACCAGCAGGTGGCACTCCCCGAGCTCCTCGCCGGGCTGCACCCGCTTCACCTGCAGGGGATGCCCCAGCACCGTCTTGCCGCGGTACTGCTCCAGCGCGGCCGTGAAGGGGCCGCGCCCGAGGCTGCAGACGAGGAGCGGCGCCCCCCCTCCCGAGAAGGCGTCGGCGGGCCACTCGATGTACTTGGCCATGTTGAAGACCATGGCCCCCTTCACCTGGTACTCCTGGGGCGCTTCCGCGCCGGGGCTGCCGGGCGTACCGAGGAGAAGACAAAGGAGGGCCGGGAGCAAAAGCCCCAGGCGGCACCTCCGTATGCGTGGCAATGCTGGCATCGGCACCCTCTCCTAGAACCGGTAGCTGAACAGGAGCCGGTAGGTCCTGCCGTCCTGCGGGATCAGGCTCTGCACGTGGTCGGTGGTGGCCGGGTCGTCCAGGCGCCGGTCCAGGAGGTTGTAGATCGAGAACGAGGCCTCGAGCCCGGGGAGCAGCGCCGTCGATGAAAGGGTGGCGTTGGTGACCAGGTACCCCGGGGAGGCGACCTGGGCGCCGCTGTGCGCGAACTCGCGCCGGCTCACCCCCTGCAGCTCGATCCCCCCGAAGACCTTCTTGCGGTACAGGGGCGCGGTCAGGTTCAGCTTGACCAGGTGGCGCGGCGAGTAGTCCAGGCTCTGCTCGGTCCCCTCGTTTCGGGCGGAGACGAAGCCGTAGCTGCCGCGCGCGGCGAAGCCGCTGCTCCACTGTCCCTCGACCTCGAACTCTCCCCCCATCGCCTGGACCCGGCCGATGTTGGCGAAGGCCACCTGGGTCGGCGACACGTCCTGGTAGCTGATCAGGTTGTCGATCTTGTTGTAGAACAGGCTCGCGCTGGTCCGCACCACGCCGCCGTAGTACTGCTCGTAGATCGCCTCGTAGCTGCGCACCGTCTCGGGTTTGAGCGACAGGCTGGTGGCGTAGCCGTTGAAGACGTCGTTGTAGTACAGCTCGTAGGCGTTGGGCGCCCGGAAGGCCTGCCCGTAGATCAGTTTGAACACGGTCCCCTCGACCGGGGTGTAGATCAGCGCCAGGCGCGGGCTGGTGGCCCCGCCGAAGGTCTCGTAGTGATCGTAGCGGATCCCCGCGTTGAGGATCAGCGTATCCAGGATGCGCAGTTCGGCCTGGCCGAACATGGCGTAAAAGACGTCCTCGCGGTTGTTGTCGAGCCTGCGCCCTCCCGGCACCAGGTCGTAGTTGGGGATCTCTATCTGGACGTTGTCGCGGAACTTCACCCCACCGGTCAGCTGCAGGCGCGGCAGGAGCTGGCGGCTCGCCTGCAGCTCGGCGCCCCACCAGCGCGCCAGGTGGTCATCGCGGTTGACGTAGCTCGCCGGGTAGAAGGGAGGATCGTCGCCGGTTTTCTCGTACGCGAAATTGCCGGTGAAGCGGTACTCGTCGTAGAAGAGCCGGGCGGTGACGCCGGTGCCGTCGATGGCCTTTTCGTAGCGAAGGTCGAGGAAGCTCCTGCGGTCGTTGGAGTCGGTGCGCGGATCGTTGAAGATGGTGCCGAAGGAGGCGGTGGGGATCCTCTTGTCGCGCGAGATGAGGGCGCCGGTCAGGGTGAAGTCGCGCAGATGCCCCGAGGCGAACAGCGAGTAGCTGCGGTCGCGGTCCATGTCGCGGGCGATGCCGTTGTTGGTGGCGGGATCGTTGAACTCCGGAAAGAAGAGGCGGTCGTTACCCCGGCTGGAGTAGCCGGAACCGGAGACGAGGAACTCGCCGCCGTTGAAGAGCTTGCCGTAGCTGATGCGCCCGGAGCCGGTCTGTTGGCTCCCCCAGCCGCCGCCGACCTCCACCCCCTCGATCTGCTTCGCGCTCTTGCTGATGACGTTGATGACGCCGAAAAAGGCGCCGGCGCCGTAGAGCGAGGAGCTGGGACCGCGGATGATCTCGATCCGGTCAATGAGCGCCATGTCCAGGATGAACTCGGTGCCGATCGCCGCCGACTCGTAGATCGCGTCGTTGACGCGGTGCCCGTCCACCAGGAGGAGGAGCCGGGTGTTGTAGTCGCCGGGGCGGTTGAAGCCGCGGGTCCCGATGTAGCTGTAGTTCCGGTCGTAGGTGGTGAAGAAGCCGCGGCTCGCATTGAGGACGTCCGCCAGGGTGCGCCAGCCGTAGCGCCTGATCTCCTCGGAGGTGATCACGGTGACCGACGCGGGGGCCTCGGTGACCACCTGTTCGAACTTGGAGACCCCGTAGACCTTCTCCACCTTGAGGTTGGTGAGCTGCTCCAGGTCCATCGACTCGAGGTCGGCAGGCTCCGGCTGCTCCGCGGCATCCTGGGCGAGCGCCACCGCTCCCCACAGCAGGGACAGCAGCAGCGCGCCGGCCAGAGCCAGCCTCGGCCTGGAACAGTATCTTCTCATCGTCTTCCTCCAGCTGTCTGCTTCTTCTACACCTGTGCCGCTGGTCGGGACAACGAGCCTGTGGAAGAAGGCGCTGCGGCGATTCAACGTAATGGGAGTGGAGCGCAGCCAGGTAATGGATAATTTAATATTTTATTATTATTGTCAACGATTAATATGGTTATCAACCAGGCATTTACGGCAACGAACAGGCAAAGGCAAAACAATAATAATTAACCAGTTGCAACTATACTTTGCTAACTGTTTGTTATGACTTGTCAGCCTGTAGTCGGGAAGCGTATCACACTGTATAAGCATTGCAATTGGGGCCGCCAAAGCCTGTCGCTGCCATGCCTGCGCCGCTGCTGTCACATTCTTCTCATCGGCTCATCGGCCGTCAAACTTAGCGTTGTATGGTGGATTGTGCCGGGGGGCATGAAAAGGGGGGACCTGGGGCGGGGGAGCAGCGATGGCAAGGAGGGGGAAACGGTCAACGCGGCAGGGTGACCCGCACCCACCCTGGGGGCACCCTCTCCCGGAGGGAGGTGCGGCGACGAAAGGGAAAGGGGCCATGCATCCGCATAGCCCCTTCTTTGCGTTCATCCCGGGTTCTTGCGCAGCGCCGGAAATGCTCCCCAGGTAACGCTGCATGTGAACCGGGGTCCCCCCCTTTGCGAAGGGGGACAGGGGGGATTTGCCTTTTCCCCCGACTCCCCAAGAACCTCTCTCAGTAATCGCTCCCCATCACGTAGCTGCGCGCGGCGGCCGCGTTAGGAACCACCTGGTTCGGCCGCATCATCTCGTTGTCCTCGTGGTCGATGATGTGGCAATGCCAGACGTAACCGTTGCCGCCGTCAGGATCGAAGGGGAAGAAGCCGGCGGCGGCCGGGGTCGACGCCGCGAGGTCGGTGGGGGCCCAGCGCACCGCTATCCGGGTCACCTGCCCGGGATAGGCGACGACGGTGTCCTTCCACCCCGCCTCCTGTGGCAGCGGGGCCATGGGCGCCGACTGCAGGTAAACCGGCTTGCCGTTTTTACCCATCAGGGCGATGTCGGGGTTGCCTCCCACCGCGCGGGTGTTGCCCGGGTTGCCGTCGTAGCTCTGCGGCGGCCCGAAGCCGGGGATGAAGACCCCCTTGGGGTAGGGCAGGCCGGTCATGGGGTCGTAGCCTCCACCGGGGAAGGCGGCGGCGTAGGCGGCACCGTAGGCGTTGGCGTCGAACCTCTGCCGGTTCACCAGTTGGAACTGCGCCAGGTGCAGGTGGATGGGATGCGCGTCCTCGGTCAGGTTGACGATCTCCCAAACCTCGGTTTCCCCTTCCTTGGGCCGCTCGGAGACGAAGTTCCCCGTGGTATCGGCCACGAAACCGGCGATCGGCTCGAAGCGGTACATGCCGTTGTCAACGCCGACGATGCGCTTGCCGTTCCACTTGGTGTTGTTGACCAGGATCTCGAGCGGCCCGCCGGGGTAAGCGGCCTGGCTTCCGTCCACCGGGTTGGTTGCCGTCTGCGCCATCCCCATCACCTCGTTCAGCGTGAGCTGCCTGGTCTTGTGCACCGTCACCCCGGAGGCGAGGGTACCGGCACCGGGATCTGCCAACCGCACCAGGGCGGGGCCTTGGCCGCTCCCCCCCCTGAGCCGTGCATTGGTCGCGGCCGGGTTGAAGGAGCCGTCCGCCATGCTGCCCCCCACGACGCGGAACTGCAGGATCCGGCCGGTGGTGTTGCCATCGGCGGTAGCTCCGCCGGGATAAGGAGTCTTTGCCGTGTTGCGCAAGAGCCAGGTCCCTGAGTAGGGAGCGCCGTTGGGGCCGATCCTGCCGGCCTGGTATCCGGCGAAGTCGACGATGGCCTGGTAGCGCTCGCCAGGTAACATCACGAGTTTGCCCGCGGCCCGCGGGTCGATCTTCACCGGCCGGTCGAGGTACCCCCCGTCGGTGCCGATGACCCACAGCGGCGGCCCGGGGTTCTTGGACACCGGATCCACCAGCGCCATCTCGTAGCTGCGCGCGTTGGAGCCGTTCAGGAACAGCAGGGTGTAGCGCCTGGCCTGCACCTCCTTGTAGGGCCAGGATTTGCCGTTCACCACGATCACGTCGCCGACGAACTCCGGGTTCCAGTAGGGGTGTTCCGGGTTGAGCGCCCAGAGGGTGCCACCCGCCGTCCCCGCCGTGAAAAAGAGCTGCCCGCCGGTGTCGAACATCCGGTCCTGGATGACCAGCGGCACCAGCTCCGGCAGGTTCCCGGGATCACGCGCGGGATCGCTGACCAGGTAGGCGCCCGCCAACCCCGCGTAGACGTTGAGCCGGGTGGCGCCCAGGGTGTGGTCGTGGAACCAGATCGGCGCCGCTTCCTGGCTGTTGGGGTAGCGGTAGACGGCGTAGTTGGAGGCGCTGGAGCCGTCCCTGCTGTAAAACGAGGCGCCCCTCCTGGTGCCGTCGCTGGTAAACCATGAGTCCGGTCCGCCGTCCAGTTGCGGAGGGACCTCGCCGCCGTGCAGGTGGACCGCCGCCGGGATCGGTGCGTCGTAGATCTCGCCGTAGTTTGCCGCGCACTCGCTCCCGGGCGCCGGCTGCATGGCCATGTGCGCGCACATGCTCTCTCCGTCGTGAAGGGGGTCGGCCCAGTGCAGGGTCTGGTCGGTGCCGTACCGGTACGCCAGCACCCGGGTCGTTTTCGCGGTGGGGAGGTCGTTCACGAACTTCATCTCGGCGGGGACGCCGCGGGTGGCCGCGATGACCGGGCCGATGAAGGACTGGCGCCCCGGCACCGTCCCGTCGGCGAGTTGCCCCGCCGCCTGGTCCGGCTTCAGGTATCCCCAGACCCAGGTCCCGGTATAGCCGGGAACCGTTTTCGCCGGGAGCACCATGCTCTTGAACTCCTTCATGCGGAGCTCGATCCGGTCGCCCCCCGCGGTGATGACGTCCAGGTCGGGCAGGCGATCCACGAACTGGGGTATGGAGGAACCCGCCAGAGGAACTTGGCCGGAAACTCCGCCCCAAGCATTAACCAAAGATATTGTGACAAGCGCTATCGCTCCCACAGTACCTGTTATCAGACTTGTCCTCATAGCAAACCCCCCTTCACCATATTTTGATTACATAACCATTAAAGGCAATTTTTGTTCCAATTTACAATTACCTGAATTCACGCTATTCCTTCCTTCATGGCAATCAACACTTCGCCTGTTTCTGTTACAAATTCATCTCTTGCCAGCGATGCGTGTCCTGTTTTTCGCACCCCTTTGCATCCCGTCGCTCCATCGCCATGCTTCTCCCGCACCACAAAAACAAAAAGGGCCATCCCTTTCAGGCTGACCCTTTTGCAACGAATATCTGTGAGCGTTATTTTGGCAACTACCCCGGCAGGTACTCCGCGGCACCGATCTCGGTGAGGTAGAGCCGTACCGTGATGGAGCAGGCGGCGCCGATGCCGTTCACCAGCGCCACGACCTTTTCCAGGATAGCCGCGGCCAGCTTGTTCTCGCGCGCCGTGCGGGGCCCGAGGCTTCTGGCCAGCACGATCAGTCGTATGTCCGCGCCGGTGTCCCGGGAGCTTGCCTGGGAGAACTGCAGCGAGATCTGCTCCGGCTTGAGGATCGCCATCTTGCCGCCGCGGATCTCCAGCAATTCCGAAATGATGGAAGGGAGCTCCCTGGCCAGGCCGTCAAGCACCTCGTCATTCACATTTGCTTTATGGACTATCGCGACATTCATGATTACCTCCTCCTTGTGCGGTTTGAGCAGTATACAATCGTGCCACTATAGAAGAAAATGGCACAGACATCAATACTGAGTTGTCTCGCGCCACGGTCCAACCAGTCAAAACAAAGGGACCAGACATAACGCCTGGTCCCTGTGACTGCTGCCGGCATGCCGCATAGAGCCCTACGGCAGCGTGAAAAAGAAGATGGCCCCCTGCCCCTTTTCCGACTCGGCCCAGACCCTGCCCTGGTGCCGTTCCACGATGCGTTTCACCGTGGCGAGGCCGATGCCGTTGCCCTCGAATTCCCTGCCGTGCAACCTCTGGAAGGCGACGAAGAGGTTGTCCTTGTAGAGGCTGTCGAACCCCACCCCGTTATCCTTGACGAACATGACCAGCTGGTTGCCGATGATGATCCTCCCCACCTCGATTTTCGCATTGGCCTTGGTCGCGGTGTACTTCCAGGCGTTTTCCAGCAGGTTCCACATCAGCTGGCTGAGCAGCGCCTTGTCGCCCAAAACGTAGAGCCCCTCCGCCACCACGAGTTCGACCTCACGCTCCGGATGGGCTTCGCGCAACCGCCCAAGCGCCTCGCGCGCCAGGAGGGTTAGGTTGACCGGCCTGTTGGCGATCTTGATGCGGTTCACCTTGGCCAGTTCCAGGAGATCGTCGATCAGGCGGCTCATCTCGCGGGTCGCCTGCTGGGAGCGCTCCAGGAGCAGGCGGGCCTCTTCGGGCAGGTGCCCTTGGTACTCCTCCGCCAGGATGCTCAGGTAGCCGTTGATGTGCCGCAGCGGGGCTCGCAGGTCGTGGGAAACGGCGTAGCTGAAGGCTTCCAGCTCCTTCACGGTGAGTTCCAGGGAGTGGGCGCGCTCCGCCGACCTGTGCAGCGCTTCCTGCAGGGTGCTGTTTTGATGCTCGAGTTCGGCCTGGTGCGACTCCGGTTGCACCAGGAGGGTCCCCTGCTCCGGTACGCCCGGCCGCCGCGGCGCCGGCTGCAGTGAAGCGGACTTCTTTCCGCCCTTGTTTTTAACAACCCTTTCCTGGGTCGCCTGCTCGTTCATGACGCTCCCTCGGTATTGGGGGTAACAGAGGAGGCGAATTTATAGTATTCACATATTAATTTCAACCAAAAAAGGACGATAGCGGTGTCCGTTTTTCTCCGACGCCAGCGTCCCGCCCCATGTTCACAGACCACCGATTGCAAAGAAAAAGGGGGCCAGGCAAAAATGCCTGGCCCCCTTTTAATGGCGCGCCCGGAGCGATTCGAACGCCCGGCCCCAAGATTCGTAGTCTTGTGCTCTATCCAGCTGAGCTACGGGCGCAAACTGCGGTGCTACATGTATGGCGCGCTCGGAGAGATTCGAACTCCCGACCTACGGATTCGTAGTCCGTTGCTCTATCCAGCTGAGCTACGAGCGCAACTTTTATCAACTGGCCGGCTGGTAGTCGACCAGGGTGAAACCGTACTGCGGATGCTGAAACGCATGCGTGGTGGGGTAGAGCGAGAACAGCCACCCCTTGTAGATCTCCTTCCCCTTCTCCCTGATCACCAGCTGAGCGGCGGGATTGACCAGATCGTTGGACTGGGAGGTGAGGGTGGTACCCTCCATCACGAAATGCGGCAAAAACGTTTCGACCTTGAGGGTCAGGTCGGACCCCGGCAGCTTGAAGTCGGAGCCTATCTTTACGGTATAGACCTTTCTGAGCCTGGCATTCTTGTCGGCGACCTGGATCTGCACCGCCTTCCACTTGCCCTTCACCTGGTCCGGGACCACCACCGTGGAGGGAGCCTCGGCCACCCGCGGGGGGACCGACGACTGCTCCTTTGGGTCCCTCTCGTTGCACCCTGCCGCGAAACCGATAGCCACCAGAGACAAAACCGTCAGTTTCATCAACCGCTGCACCACAACCTCCGCTGCCCTGCAACAACCACTTACCGCGTACCACAAAAAAAAGTGGCGGAGAGCGAGGGATTCGAACCCTCGATACCGGTTTCCCAGTATACACGCTTAGCAGGCGTGCGCCTTCGACCTACTCGGCCAGCTCTCCGTTTCAACCTCTACTGCTTTTGGTGCTGCGATAAATCAATGGCGGAGGAAGTAGGATTCGAACCCACGGAACTTTCGTTCAACGGTTTTCAAGACCGCCGCCTTCAACCACTCGGCCATTCCTCCAAAGCCTAGCTGATGCGCTCCGCTCCGCCCATGTAGGGCCTGAGCACCTCGGGGATCAGCACCGAACCGTCCGCCTGCTGGTAGTTCTCCAGCACCGCAACCACGGTTCTTCCGACTGCGAGGCCCGAGCCGTTCAGCGTGTGGACAAATTCCGGCTTTGCCTTCTCGTCCGGGCGGAAACGTATTCCGGCCCGACGCGCCTGAAAATCTTCAAAACAGCTGCAGGAGGAAATCTCCCGGTAGCAGTTCTGACCCGGCAACCAGACCTCGATGTCGAAGGTCTTGGCGGCCGAAAAACCGATGTCGCCGGTGCAAAGCTCAACGACCCGGTAAGGTATCTGCAGCCTGCGCAGCACCTCCTCGGCATTGCCGAGTAGCTTCTGCAACTCCTGGTAGGATTGCTCGGGAGTGGTGAACTTGACCAGCTCGACCTTGTTGAACTGGTGCTGCCTGATCAGGCCGCGCGTGTCCTTGCCGTAAGAACCCGCCTCCTTCCGGAAGCAGGGAGTGTAGGCGCAGTACGAAATCGGAAGGTCCGATCCCTTAAGGATCTCGCCGCGATGGATGTTGGTTACCGGAACCTCAGCCGTGGGGATGAGAAAAAAATCGACCCCTTCCAGATGGAAGAGATCTTCCTCAAACTTGGGCAACTGGCCCGTCCCGGTCATGCTGTCCCTGTTTACCATAAAGGGCGGCAGCATTTCAATATATTTATGCTCGTCGGTGTGGAGGTCGAGCATGAAGTTGATCAGCGCCCTTTCCAGCCTGGCGCCGAGCCCCTTGTACAGCGTAAAACGTGCTCCGGTCAGCTTCGCACCGCGCTCGAAGTCGAGGATGCCGAGGTTCTCGCCGATCTCCCAGTGGGGTTTCGGCTCGAAGGAATACGTCGGGATCTCGCCTTCCAGGCGCACCACGACGTTGTCCGCTTCGGACTTGCCCACCGGGGTGGTGTCGTTCGGGATGTTGGGAACGGTAAGGAGGAACGCCTGCAGCTCCTCTTCCACACCCTTCAGCTGCTCGTCGATCCCCTTGATCTGCTGGGAAACCTCGCGCATCTGCGCCTTCTTCTCGGCGCCCTGGCTCTTGTCCTGGAGTCTCGCGATCTCCTCGGTGACCTTGTTGCGCAGCGCTTTCAGCGTCTCGCTCTGTTGGAGCAGTTCGCGACGTGAGCCGTCCAACTCCCTGAAGCGGGCGATATCGACGCCCTCGCCCCTGGTTTTCAGCCGGGCTTCTACAGTCTCCAGGTTTTCGCGTAAGTATCTAGCGTCGAGCATGGGTGCGCCTTTACTTTCAGATCACCAAAGCTATACTGTCTAACATTCAATTTTGGGTTAGTCAACTCTTTTTTCGCAGCACCACCCCTTTCCAAACAGCCGCAGATAGGAGCATGCCGTGGCCAGACTCTTCATCGCCATCGATTTGCCTGACGACATCAAGGCCGCTTTGTCATCGCTGAGCGCGGAGATTCCCGGTATCCGGTGGGTGCCCCCGGACCAGATTCATCTGACCCTGCTCTTCCTCGGCGATGTACTGCCCCAGACCGGTGCCGTCCTCAAGAAGAACCTCGCCGCGGTCAAATTCGCCCCCTTCGAACTCACCCTGCGCGGGGTGGGGCACTTCCCGCCGCACGGGCACCCACGGGTGCTCTGGGTCGGCCTCGACGAGTCGCGTCCTCTGCTTACCCTGCAGCGGGAGATAGAATCCGCCGTGACCGGTGCCGGCATCGTTTCCGAGGAGCGTGGCTTCTCGCCGCACATCACGCTGGCCCGCATCAAGGAGAACGCTTCCGCCGCCGTGGCGCGCTTCGAGGCGGCCCACCGCGCCCTCAGCTTCCCTCCCTTCGCCGCCGAGGAGTTCATACTCTTCTCCAGCGTCCTGACCCCCAAGGGTGCCATCCATCGCAAGGAAGAAAGCTACCGCCGCAGTTGAAAAGGGGATGCGAGAAGCGGCGCGGCGGCGCCTACCGGGGCTACGGCGCCGGGTGAGGCGGCCAGTCAAATTTTTGTCGAGATTGATAGTGTCGGGCGCCGGCGCGGCCAGTAAGCCGATCACCTGTGCGAGGGGAGGGATAAGGATCGGCCCGGAGAGGAGGTCCCCCCGGGCCGGGTTGAGGTTTCTAGAAGAGTTTCAGTACGGACTGAGCTGCCTGCGACGACATCGAGAGCGAGGTGGTACCCAGGCTCTGGCGGGTCTGCAGCATCAGCATGTTGGCACCTTCCTGGTTCATATCGGCCAGTGTCAGGTTGTCGGCGCCGGTTTGCAGCGTGCTCACCATCGCGTCGGTGAAGCTCTGGCGGGTGGTGATGATGTTCAGGTTCGCCGCCAGGGTTTGGGTGTTGGACCTCAGGGTCGAGATCGCGGTGTCCATCTTCGCCGTATCGGTGGTGATGTCGGAGTTGGTAGCCCAGCTGCTGCTGGCACTCGAAAGGCTCAGGCCGCTCGCGTTGCCCAGGAAGCCCACGACGTTCAGGCTGGAACTCGCGTCCTCGTTGAAGTTGACGGTCAGGGTGTTGGTGGAGCTCAGCAGGTTCAGACCACGGTACCCGGAGTCGGAGGAGATGTTGTCGATCTGGCTCCGGATGGTGTCATACTGGGTGGCCAGTTTGGACCTGGTCGCGGTGTCGCTCGTGGAGAGTGCGGACTGGGCGATACCTTTGGCGGCGTTGATCAGGCCGGTGATGGCCGTGATGCCCGCGTTGGTGGCGCCGACAGTCTGCACCGCCTCGGACATGCCGTCCTTACGGTCGGACAGGTCGCTGGCGCGCTGGTTCGCGTTCTGAGCTGCGAAGTAGTTGGTCGGGTTGTCAAGTGCACTGTTCACCTGCTTGCCCGAGGACAGCCTCTCCTGCGTTCTGTTCAGGAGCTTGCTGGTCGACTGGAGGTTGAGGAGGTTGGTCCTCATTCCTGCTGTTAAAGAGATATCGCTGGTTGACATGGTGTTTCCCCCTTCTGGTTTTTTGTTCCGGCGTTCTTGCCGGTTTTTTTTACTGCGGCCGATAGGGGAACCGCCTTTTCATCATGCGTGCCGTTTTTTCGCCCGCTCATGTCAGCCACCGCCTTACCCGCGGCACCGGTGCTGCGGGCGCACCCCGACCCAGGACGAAAAAGTCATGCAAAACCGATACATTACAAATAGAGGAGAAGGGGAGAGTAGCCGAAAAAGTGAGGATAAAAAAGTTTATGCTGCCGGAGCGGAATTTAGCGGCGGCAGGGGATTCCAGGGACAAGTCAAAATTTCGTCACCACCCCCCCCCGCGCCGGGCACGGTGCTGTCAAAAATAATGAGGACGCCGGGCTCCTCCTGTACATGAGGCGAACTACTCCGATGTGAGCCGGTACCCCACCCCCGCCTCGGTCACGATGTAACGCGGGCGCGAGGCATCGGATTCGATCTTGCGCCTGAGGTTGCTGATGTTGACCCGCAGGACATGGGGCTGCTCCAGATAGGCGACGCCCCAGATCTGCCTCAGGATCTGGCTGTGGGTCAGCACCTTGCCGGCATGGGTCACCAGCAGCCGCAGCAGTTCGTATTCCGTCGGGGTGAGCTGCACCTCTTCCCCGCGCACGGTCACCCGGCGGTGAGGCAGGTCGACCCGGAGTTCGCCAGCCTGGAACACCGGCTCCGGCGCCTGCTGCAGCGAACGCCGCAGCGCCACCTTGATCCGGGCCAGGAGTTCTCCGATGCCGAAGGGCTTGGTGAGATAGTCATCGGCCCCGGCGTCGAGCGCCCGCACCTTCTCGTCCTCGCGCTCGCGCACCGAGATGACGATGATGGGGACCTGGGACCACTCGCGCACGCGCCGGATCACCTCGATGCCGTCCAGGTCGGGTAGCCCCAGGTCCAGGAGGATGACGTCGGGGCGCGCCGCCACCGCCGCTGCCAGCCCGGCATGCGCGTTGTCGGCGAGATGGACCGAGTAATCGCCGGTGTCGAGCGCCGTCTTCAGGAAACGCTGGATAGCCACCTCGTCGTCGATCACCAGCACCCGCGGCAGGTTGGTCTTTTGTTCTTCACCTTTCATCGACATTCCCTTCTGCCGCGACACCTAGCGGCACCTCCACCACGATCCGCAACCCCTTCCCTTCCCGGTGCTCGGCTCGGATGGTACCGCCGTGCGCCTCGACGATGCCCCGGCAGATGGAAAGCCCGAGCCCCGTCCCCCCCACCCCCTCGGGAACCGGAGTGCGGTAGAACTTCTCGAAGATATGCGGCAGGTCCGCCTCGGGGACTCCCGGACCGCGGTCGGCCACGCCGATTTCCAGCCGCTCTCCCGCGACCCGGGCGGCGATCTCCAGTTCACCGCCGGCCGCGGCGTGCTTCAGGGCGTTGTCGAGCAGGTTCACCAGGACCTGGAGCATCAGCACGAAGTCCAGGGAGACCAGGGGGAGCTCGGGAGCCAGCCGCACCGATACCGCGATCCCCGCCAGGCGCGGCTCCACCGTGGCCAGCGCCGTCCCGATCAGGTCCTGCACGTCGCACGGTTCCTTCTTCAGTTGCAGCACGCCCGCTTCCAGGCGGGTCATGTCCAGGAGGTTCCCGACGAAGCGGTTCAGGCGCGCGGCCTCCTCGCGTGCGGTCTGCAGCAACTCGTCACGAGAGGCGCTGGTGAGCTTGTCCCCCTCTTCCAGCACCGCGCTCAGTGCGCCGGTTATGGCGGTGAGCGGGGTGCGCAGGTCGTGGGAGATCGAGTTGAGCAGGGCGCGCTCGAGGTTCTCCCGCTCCTTGAGGATGCGCGTCTCCTGGGCCTGCCGCAAAAGACGCAGCCGCTCCAGGGCCATGGCGATCTGGGTGGCGTAGGCGGCCAGCAGCCGCTGCAGTTCCACGTCAAGGCGTTCCGCTTGCTCTGCCAGCCTCAGGGCCAGCACCCCGTGGGTCTCCGCCAGGGCCTTGAGCGGGACGTAGGTCAACCGGTCGCTGCCGTAGGAATCGGTGCCGCCCCCGGCCAGGCGGCGCGAGCGCAGGCACCACTCGGCCACCTGCAAGGTCCCCGCGTCCATGACGAAGCCGAGGCTCGCCGCAGCGGGCGCCAACTCCCCCTCCTGTCCCAGGATCAGCGCCACCTGGCCACCCAGGGAATCCTCGAGATTGGCCACCGCCGCAGCTGCCAGGGAAGCCGTGTCGGTCGCGGCGGCAAGGTCGCGGCTCAACCGGTACAGGCTCGCGGTTTGCCGTTCGCGCACCCTGAGCGCATCGAGGCTTTCCCGCGCCTTGGCCACCAGCGAACTGATCACGAGCCCCACCGTGAACAGCGCGAGGAACGTCACCAGGTATTCCTTGTCCGCAATCCTGAAGGAGAGGCGGGGCGGCACGAAAAAGAAGTCGAAGGCGAGTACGCCCAGCAGTGCACTCAGCATCGCCGGCCGGCGCCCGAGGAAAAGCGCCGCCAGCACGACGACCAGCAGGTACCCCATCACCATGTTGACCGGGGAGAGATACGGTCGGGCCTGGTCGCACAAAAGCGTCGCCAGCGCAACCAGTGCAGCCGAGGCTGCATAGCCGGCCACTCCACTTGACCAGGCGGCGTGGGGCCTGCTGCGCAGCACGGCTGTCTCTAATGTGGATGCCTCATGGCTCTTGCTCATAGTTCGAATCTAGCAGAAGTCCTCGACCATACAAGCGGTTTTTCCGGAAACCGGGGCCGGTCCCCTCAGATGCTTACCCGTATCGGCAGGATCACCGTGGTGAGGCCGTCCCACTGCAGGCGGCGCTGGATGGCGAAGGCGGTCTCGTTGTGCAGCATCCGGTGGTAGAACTTTTCCAGCCGGAAGGTCAGCTGCCCCGTGAATACGGTGGAGCGGGGATACTCCTCGCCGAGTTCCCTGCAGATACCGACCACGCTCTCCACCACGTCGGTCGCCACGGCCAGCCGGTAGTCGGCGGCGAAGCCGAGCCTTCTGGCCAGCGTCACGTACTTGACAAGCCCCTCCTGCACCGACCTCTCCAGCGCCTCCAGTTCCTCGGCTCCCTTGAAGGAGCCCGAGTCGATCACGGCGACCGAGACGAAGATGACGTTCTTGTAGGTCTTGGGAAAGGTGGTGAGGATCGACAGGAGCGTGTGCACCCCGAAACCGGAGTACGCCGACACGAGCTGTATGGCGGTGGGGTCGTTGCGGGAAGGGGCCGCTTCGTTGACCGGGCCCGTGGTCGGGAAATCGAGCAGCGCCTCGTCCAGTTGCTCCATCCCCTTGCGCACGGAGCGGTAGTGCCCCCTGATCAGGTAACAGATGCCGATCACCACCGAGGTGATCAGCAGCGTAAGCCATCCCCCCTCGGTGAACTTCTCGACGGTGGTGATGACCAGGATGGTGGCGCAGAGCACGAGCCCCACCAGGTGCACCGAAAGGTGCCGCAGCCACTGCGGGTCCTCCTGTCTGCGCCTGACGTAGAAGCGCGACATGCCGAGCTGCGACAGCGAAAAGGTGAGAAAGACGTTGATGGAGTACATAACCACCAGCGCGGAGACGCTGCCGCCGGTGTAGATGAGCAGCAGGATCGAGGCCACGCCCATGAGAACGATGCCGTTACGCATGGTGAGGCGCACGGAAAGGGCCGCGAACCGGTGCGGCAGCCAGGAATCGACCGCCATGTTGGACATTACCCGCGGGCCGTCCACGAACCCGGCCTGGGCGGCGACCAGCAGCAGGGCCCCTTCCGAGAAGATCGTGATGAAGGCGAGGGTTCCGCCCATCGGCCAGTCGGCAAAGAGCGCGTCCGCCAGCACCGAGTTCAGCGTTTTCCCCTCCACCGGCCTGATGCCGATCAGCGTGTAGCAAAGAAAGAGCAGGCCGGCGGTGAAGGCGAGGGATCCGGCCATGTACATCATGGTCCTTTTACCGGTCTGCACCCGCGGTTCGCGCATGATCTGCAGGCCGTTGGACACCGCCTCGATCCCCGTGTAGGTGCCGCCCCCCAGGGAATAGGCGCGCAGGAAGAGCATCATGATGCCGAAGATCCCGATGCTGGACAGGTCGTGCGAGAGCCCGGTGTGGAAGTCGGCGGCAAGCGGCGCGAAGCGGTCGGTATGGGTGAAGATGCCGTCCAGGAGAAGGAGCACGTGCGTCCCGACGAACACCATGAAGATGGGAGCCATCACGGCGATGGACTCCTTCACCCCCCTGATGTTGAGGACGATCAGCAAAACGGCGAGGACGCAGGCCACCTCGACCTTGTAGGCGTGGTAGGGCTTCGGGATGTAGCTGAACAGCGCATCGACGCAGGAGGCGATGGACACCGTGATGGTCAGGACGTAATCCACCAGGAGAGCGCTGCCGGAAACCACCCCGGCGTTTTCCCCGAGCATGTGCGTCGCCACGATGTACCCCCCCCCGCCATGCGGGAAGTGCTCGATGATGCGCGAGTAGGCGTACGAGATGATGAAGACGGTGAGCGCGGTGAACGCGCCGAGCGTGATGGCGAGGTAGGTGTGGCTGCCCAGGGCGCGAAAGGCCTCCTCGGGGCCGTAGGAGGACGAGGAAAGCCCGTCCGCGCCCAAGCCGACCCACGCGAGCACCGGGATGAGGGACATCTTGTGGAAGAGGCTTGGATCCTTCAGATATTTAGGCGCTCCGAAGACCGCAACCGCCAGGCGCCTGACCAGGTTTTGCCTTGCCGCGGGCTGTTCCTGTCCCATGGTTTTTCCTCCCTTGCCGTTGGGTACTTTTCCGGCTCTGGGACCATGCTAGCGCTTACCGCATCAAGGGGGTATCAAGATGCCGGCAACCCCGTCAAGAACGTATCAAGATGACAGGTTGACCGTCTTGACGACTTCGTGACCTCTTCGGGCATCATTTTGATCCTGCCTTTATCGGCAAAGCGCTATGGTGAAATCAGGAAAAAAGGGGGGGGGAGGACAACATGAAAGTCTATCTTTTCAATACCGAAGACGGCCTTTATCTCGGTGAGGATTTCGCCGACGACGCCATGACCGGCGCGTGGAGTCTCCCGGCAGGTGCGACCGCAATAGCACCTCCCCCCTGCGGGCGGAGGGAGGTGCCGGTGTTCGTGGCCGAAGAGAACAGGTGGGTGCTGCGCCCCTTCCCTGCTACTCGACGACCATAGGCCCCTTCTGCAGCCGCTTGTAGTAGAAGTTCTGGCCGTACAAGACGGCGGCGGGGTTGTGGCCGGTGACGCGGTCCTTCACCACCAGGGTGGTCACCGGGGCCTTTGAATACTTGTTGAAGAGCATGTCGTGCCCGACGCACAGGCCGACGATCATGTTCATGTCGGTATCGAGATCGTTGCAGATCTGGGCCTGGGCGATCGGGTTGCAGGCGGGTTCGAAGGTGCCGGGCCGCACCTTGTCGCTCTCGGCCAGCCCCAATTCATTCTTGTCGATGCTCCCTGCCTTGCAGCAGACACTTAACGGGGTGAAGCCCTGCGCCTTCAGTATGGAGACCAGCCGCTCGGATTCGTCGAGGAGCCCTATGCAGGTGGCGATGCCGATCCTCTGGTACCCCATGAGTTTCGCGAACGCGATGGTGTCCTCGACCCGGGTCCAGCGCGCGTTGACCGCGTCGCTGCCGGGAATGGGCTGGTAGCAAAGCCCCTCCACCCGGGCCGCCACGAACGCCATCTTGGCGTCCTCGCTCTCCCCTTTCAGCAGCTCCGCCGACTCCTTGACCACCTCGGTGTGCCGGTCGGCGGGGCAGTTGTTCGGCCGCGGCGGCGCCGTGGCGGGGTCCCCGCTCCAGCAGTTGGTGGTCCCTTTCTTCTGCCAGACCGCGCTGCAACTCGCGCAGGTCACCTCGGCGTACTCCTTTTCCATGTCGCCTCCTTTTAGGCTCCAACCAAAGATTATCAACGCAAAGGTGCCAAGCCGCGAAGGCGCAAAGCAGGAACTCGGGAAATTCAAAAGCGGCGGGACCTATCGAAAGGTCTCTCTCTGCGTCCTGGCGCCTCTGCGCCTTTGCGTTAAGGCTTTACCGGCTCCTGGATCAAAACGTACGGGGAGATGATCAGGCAGTTGAAGATCTTCCCCTTGTCGGCATCCCAGGTCTGTACCTGTTCGTGGCTCGGCTTGGTCAAAAGCCCCGTGGAAAGCCAGCGCTGCACCTTCTGCACCTCGTCCGCCGCGAGCGCGGTGCCCACCTCGATCAATTCCAGCAGCGGGTCCACCACGATCACCCCGCCGCGCTCCAGGTGCGCCCGAAGCGAAAGCCAGTCGGCGATATCGACCTTGGTGGCCAGTTCCTCCCTGGTATCGGTCATCTCTTACTCCTATTCGAAAGATTTCTTGAAATCGGCGATGGTCTGGCGCAGGGCCGCCACCTCCTCGCGCAAGGCGGCAACCTCCTGCTCCAGTTCCGCGATCCGCTCACCGGCCGCGCCCCCCCTCGCTCCTTCCGATGCGGCCGCCAGTTCTGACAGGTCCGGCTCGCCGGCGAAGAGCTGGCAGTAGCGCGGCTCCTTCCGGCCCGGCTGGACCGGCAGCCGTGTCACCAAGGGAGGCGTCCGCTCCATCAGGTCCTGCAATACCGCCTCCACCTCGGAGAGGTCGGCGAAGGCGTGCATGCGCTCGCCGCGCGTCCTCAGCTCCCCCACGGTCTGCGGTCCGCGCACCATCAACTCGCACAGAAGCGCGAGCTCGGCGGGGGTAAAGCGGAACTTCTCCACCAGCGCGTGACGGTACTTCGAGACCCTGCCGCCGGCACCGGAAAGGAGGGCGAACTGCTTGAAGCGCAGGCTGTCGAGGGCGCCGGTCACCTGGGACTCGTCCAGGCTGGTGACCGGGTCGCGGTTCGATTTCTGGTTGCAGGCGTTCACCAGCGCGTTCAGGGAAAGGGGGTAGTACTCAGGTGTGGTCAGCTCCTTCTCTATCAGGGAACCGAGCACTCTAACTTCGATGGCGTTAAGGGTCACATCCATGGGAAAGCTCCTTTTATGCGGGGGCTTCTGATCATCAATAGAACAACCGGCAGGCAGCTTTATGCCATGCCCGAGGGTGAAGTCGCTCCAACTTACTAGATTCGCCGGCAGGGTTCAATGCAAAAAGAGGAGTCGGCGCGGCCAGAGTTCTTCTGTTGTATAACATTATTTTATTTGTTATGGTATTGCGCAGTTGACGCTGCAACGAGGCGACCTGACCCAAGGAGATGACATGGCGGCTACCCTGGACCTAAAGAAGATCAACAAGACCATCAAGATTTTTGCCGTGGCGCAGTTCGGGCTGATCGCCATCCTGATCTACACCGCGATCAACTTCCAGCAGCGGCTGCATGAGGTGAACAGGGGATACCGCTTCATGAACGGGGTGATCTACGCCTTCGTGATCCAGCTGCTGTTCTTCTACCCCATCTTCAAGTTCGCCTCCAAGGAAGCCGAGCGCGATTTCTCTCTGGTCGGCAAAGTGCAGAGCCCGGAGGAGGCCAAGGAATTCGCCAAGAAGAAACGGTGGGCGGACGTCACCAAGATCTCGGTCATGGGCTTCTACTTCATCTTCGCGCTGGCCGCTCCGGCGGACCCGTTCATCCTCAGCATCATCATCTACAGCTTCCTGCTCACGGTCCTCACCTACCTGCAGTGCTACAGCTTCACGGTGAAGAAACTCTCCAAAAGAGCCTGAGGTTAAGGGTGCATCGTTAGGGCCGGACCGGTCAGGATCACGCGGGCGGAACAGAAAAAAAGCGTCCCCGTGAGATTTTGCTGGACTAGCGGGCGCCGTCCCACGTACCATCCCTGACATAGCCACGCGCTAGTAAATCAACCACAAAGAAGGAACTGAGTAAAAATGGCAATTGCAAAGCAAGGCGACAAAGTACGCATCAATTACACCGGCACCCTGGAAGACGGCACCGTCATCGACACCACCATCGGCGATGCCGGTTGCTGCGAAGATGAAGGCTGCGGCTGCAACGACGACGGCTGCGAAGATGACGACTGCGGCTGCGGTGAGCACGGCCCGATGGAGATCACCATCGGCAACGAGGACTTTTTCCCGCAGATCGAAGAGGCCCTGGTCGGCATGGCGCCGGGCGAGAAGAAGACCATCGTGATCCCGGCCGAGGACGCCTTCGGCGAGTACGACGAGGACGAGGTGTTCGCCATCAGCCGCGAGCAGCTCACCGGTGACATCGTCCCGGAAGTCGGCATGGAGCTCGAGCTGACCGGCGACGAAGACGAGCCGGTCGACGTGGTCGTGGTCGAGGTGAACGAGACCGCCATCGTGGTCGACGCCAACCACCCGCTGGCGGGCGAGGACATCACCTACGAGATCGAGCTGCTGGAGATCCTCTAAATACATCGCCCCTGTTCGCGGGGGCGCAAGTTACCTGTAGAAGCGTAGGGGCGAATGATCATTCGCCCCTACCGTTTTCAGAGCGGGACCCTACGACTTACCGGACCGGAATACCGCACGCAGCAATGCCTCGTCTAAAGAACATGCCCACTACTGAAGCAAATCCCGCCGCCACCACCGAAACGAACAACGTGCTCCCCTGGAACCCCGGGGAGAAACCGCTCATGCTCGCGCCCATGCAAGGGCTCACCAACCGCGCGCTGCGTGAACTGTTCACGAAATGGGTGCGCCCTGACGTTGTCTGGACCGAGTTCATGCGGGTCAACTCGCAGTCGGAGAAGAAGCTCCTGATGCCGGGAGACGTGCGTGAATGTGCCGCGGAGGAGAACGGCGTGCCGCTGGTGGTCCAGCTGATCGGGCACGGCAGGGACGCGCTGGTCGCCGCAGCGAGGACGGCGCAGAAGGCCGGCGCGGTGCACATAAACCTCAACATGGGCTGCCCCTACGGCCGCATGACCAGCGGGCTCACCGGCGGAGGGATGCTGAAGCGTCCTGAGTTGCTGGAAGAGATCATCCCGGCGCTGCGCGAGGAGATCCGGGGCTCGTTCTCGGTGAAGATCCGGGCGGGCTACGAGGACCCGCGCCAGATCTTCACGCTCCTGCCGCTCTTCGAGCGGGCCAGCGTCGACTTCCTGGTGCTGCACCCGCGCACGGTGCGCCAGGCCTACGAGGGTCTCGCCGACCACGCGGTCACCGCCGAAGTGATCAAGCGGACCGCCATTCCCGTCATCGCCAACGGCGACATCAGGAGCGCGGGTTTCGGCCAGGAACTGCTGGAGAAGACCGGTGCGGCGGGGCTCATGCTCGGTCGCGGCGGCATCGGCGAGCCGATGCTCTTCGAGCGGCTGCGCGGCCGCGCGGCCTCCGAGCCCGATGTGGCCGAGAGGCGCGCCATGCTGCACCGCTACCTGAATGACCTGCTCCCCCTTTACGGCAAGCTCTTCTGCGGCGACATGCAGGTGCTCGGCAAGATCAAGGGGGTCGTTGCCAACGTCGAGGACCACGAACTGGAGCGCGAGCTGAAACAGCTCAAGCGCGCCAAGAACCTCCCTGCTTTCCGCGCCGCCGTTGCGGAGCTCGCCGCCTAACCCCCATCACGAGCCGCGAGCCGCTGGTGTCGACCCTTTAGTCCAGTCCCCAGTCCCCACCCCCCAGCCTTTACGCGCTTTTCTCCCAGTAATCCCTGGCAAAGAAGAACAGGACCGCCGCGACCGCCTGCACGCCCACCGGCACCAGGAACGCTGAGTGGAAGGCCTGCACCGTCGCTTCCGGCGTGGTCTTGCCCACGGCGTCGATCACCATCCCCATGATTTGCTGCACGGAAGCGGCCCCCAGCAAGACGAAGAGGTTGATGGAGGTGAGCGCGGTGCCGACGATGGAGACCGGGAACATGGAGCGGTTGATCGGGTAGATCATGACGCCGCTCGACACGGCGAGCCCGAGGCAGAAGAAGTACAGCCCCAGAAGCAGCAGGGGGAGATGATCGAGCGGCCCCTGGAAGCCGATCATCAGGACCAGCAGCAGTATCTGCCCCCAGAGAAAGGTCTTCCTGTAGGAGTGCGCGATCTTGCGGGCGATGGAGTCGATGACCAGGCTGCCGCAGATGAAACCGATCGAGGTGAACATGAGCATGCGCCCGGTCTCCTCGCGCGTCAGCTTGAGCACCTCCATCAGGTACGGCCCGCCCCACAGTCCCTGTACCGCGAGGTAGCACCCGTACCAGGAGAACGCCAGCCCCGCCAGGAGCCAGAAATCCCGGTTCGATGTGATCCGCTTCCACGCCTGCAGCATCCCCATCTTGGCCGGAGCCTGCTCACCGGCATCCTCCGCCGCCACGGCGGGGCGATCCCGCACCAGCAAGAAAACGAGCACCGTGGCCAGCGCCTGCATGATCCCGATGGCGAGGAACGAGTTGCGCCACCCGATCCAGGCCACCGCCAGCGCCAGCGGCGCGGTTCCGGCCAGGTTCCCCATGTTTCCCACCGCGACCATCAGCCCGGAGACCCGGCCGAATTCCTGCTTGGTGAACCAGTGGCTGAAGAGACTGAAGGTGGCCATCAACACGGAGGCGGTCCCGATGCCGATGAGGACGCGGGCGACGAGAGCCTGCCCCATGTTCCCCGCCTGCGAGAAAAGAATCCCCCCGATGGCGGTCAGCACGCCGCAGCCGCTGATCACGACGCGGCTCCCCAGCCGGTCGATCATCGGCCCCAGCGGGATCTGCGCCGCGGCATAGACGTAAAAAAGGATGCTGGAGAGAGACCCCAGTTGCGCCGGGGTGAGGTTCAGGTCGCGGGATACGTCCCTGGCGACGACGGCCAGCGATACGCGGTAGAAGTAAACCAGGATGTAGATCAGGGACAGGATGAAAAAGATTAACCAGCGCTGGCGGCGCTGACGTTCGTCGATCATGTATACACTCCTCCGCCGCGCACTCTAGCACAGGGCTTGGGCAAACTCAACAAGCTCTCGGAATCACATGGCAACTTGTGGTCAAAGCGTTTTCGGGTACTCTCTTACAGGCTGTCTGTGGCTGCCAGATACTGCACTTCATGACAAGCCGAGATAGAAGCTGTCACCACACCTGTAGGGGCGAATAAACATTCGCCCGGCCGCCGGTGCCCGACCACCGTCCATGGCTACATGGACCAAGCTGCCAATGGGGCGAATAATTATTCGCCCCTACATTGTCTTCATTCACGAACGACTGAGACCTGCTCTCTCCTGCCAAAAAGGGAGAGCCGAAGGAACACCAACGGAGGACATGACATGTTCCTTGAAAGCGACATCAAGCTCGGATTCAGTGACGTACTGATCCGGCCCAAGCGATCAAACCTGAAGAGCAGGGCCCAGGTCGACCTGCAGCGGCACTTCAGGTTCCTGCACAGCAAGTACGATTGGAGCGGCATCCCGGTGATCGCCGCCAACATGGACACCACCGGCACCTTCGAGGTGGCGGATAGGCTCGCGGAACACGGCATGCTGACCGCGCTGCACAAGCACTACACCGTGGCCCAGTGGGACGCCTGGCTGGAGAACCACAACCACGGTGACGACATCTACAACCGCATCATGGTCAGCACCGGCACCTCCGACAGCGATTACGAGAAGTTCTCGGCCATCATCGCCAACCATCCCAAGCTGCAGTTCATCTGCATCGACGTCGCCAACGGCTACGCCGAAAGCTTCGTGGAGTTCGTGCAGAAAGTGCGCGAAAGCTTCCCGGACAAGACCATCGTGGCGGGCAACGTGGTCACCGGCGAGATGGTCGAGGAACTGCTTCTCTCCGGCGCCGACATCGTCAAGGTGGGCATCGGCCCCGGCTCGGTCTGCACCACCCGCGTCAAGGCAGGGGTAGGGTACCCGCAGTTGTCGGCGGTGATCGAGTGCGCCGACGCGGCACACGGCCTGGGAGGGAGAATCGTTTCCGACGGCGGCTGCACCTGTCCGGGTGACGTCGCCAAGGCTTTCGGCGGCGGGGCTGACTTCGTGATGCTGGGGGGAATGCTGGCCGGTCACGACGAGAGCGGTGGCCAGATCGTGGAGCGTGGCGGGCGTCAGTTCAAGCTCTTTTACGGGATGAGTTCCACCACCGCGATGGACAAGCATTCAGGCGGTGTCGCGCACTATCGCGCATCGGAAGGGAAAACGGTGGAAGTCCCGTACCGCGGTCCCATCGACGAGACGGTGCGCGACATCCTGGGCGGGGTTCGTTCCGCCTGCACCTACGTGGGAGCCTCGGCGCTCAAGGAGTTGACCAAGCGCACCACCTTCATCCGGGTGCAGGAACAGGAAAACAAAATTTTCGGGTAATGCCCCCTCCCCCGGAGGGGGGGGGTGGGGAGGGGGCCATCAAACATTCTCCCCCCCTCCAACCTCCCCCCTCCAGGGGGAGGCTCTATCAGCTCAATTACCTACCGGACATCCCCTCCAGCGCCACCTTCATGCGCCGGAGCGCTTCCCGCAGGAGTTCGCGCCGGCAGCCGAAGTTGAGCCTCACGTAGCCGGCAAGACCGAAGTCGCTCCCACCGGAAAGTCCGACGCCGGCATCCTCGAAGAAGCGCACCGGATCCTCGATCCCCGTTTGGCGCATATCGATCCAGGAAAGGTAGGTCGCCTCGACCCGCGCCACGGACAGCCCCATCCCGGTCACCTCTTTTTCCACCAGGTCACGGTTGCCGCGCAAGTACTCCAGCAGGTCCTGGCGCCACTCCTCCCCATCGCGATAGGCCGCTTCGGCGGCGGTGTAGCCCAGGAGGTTCACGTGTGGCACGATGCGCCCCATTGCCTTTCGGAAGGCGCGGCGCAGCGTATCGTCGGAGATGATCGCGAAGGAGCACCCCAGCCCCGGCACGTTGTAGGTCTTGCTGGGCGCCATCAGCGTGATGGTGCGCCGGCTGGTTTCCGGTGAGAGTGCCGCGATCGGGATGTGCCGCACGCCCGGCTCCAGGACCAGGCCGGCGTGGATCTCGTCGCTGCAGATCACGAGATCGTGCCGCGCCGCGAAACCGTCCAGGGCGGCCAGTTCCTCGCGGCTCCAGACCCGCCCCACGGGGTTGTGCGGACTGCACAAGAGAAGCTGCCTCGTCCTCGGGGTCACCGCGGCCTCCAGCGCCTCAAGGTCGAGCCCCCAGCGACCCGACTTGCAGACCAGCGGCACGTTGATCACGTTGCGCCCGGAAAGAGGTGGCGCCGACATGAAGGGGGGGTAGACCGGGGTGAAGGTGATGACATCGTCGCCGGGTTCACCGACGGCCCGGCAGCTCACGTTGAGCCCGGTGACCAGCCCGGGGAGCCAGGTGATCCACTCCGGGCGCACCTGCCACCCGAACTCCGCCTGCAACGAATCGATCACCGCCTGCGCCAGTCCCGGCGGCGGTGCGGTATAGCCGAAAACGCCATGCTCCACCCGCTCGTGCAGGGCCTTCACTATGGCAGGGGGGGACCTGAAATCCATGTCCGCCACCCAAAGCGGAATGATGTCGCGGTTGCCGTACTTGTCCCACTTCTCGCTCGCGGTGCCGCGCCGGTCGATGATCTCGTCGAAATCGAACTTCTTCTGCGTCATTTAAGCTCCCATACGGTCAGTTCGGAAATGCCGTGCTGGAACTTGCGGCGCGTCTCCCGTATCACGAAGGGAACGTCGCGCGGCTCGCCCAGCATCCGGAAGTGAGGCGACAGCTCCGTCTTGAGTGCATCCAGGGTCCAGACCGGCTCGCCCGCCTCCCGGTATCCTCCCAGCCACTCCTCTTTCTTGGTGTACTCCTCGAGCCAGGTGTAGGGGGAAACGAGCACCAGGAGCCCGCCGGGGTTGATCCGCCCCCGCATGCCGGCCAGGAAACGGCGCGGCGAATAGAGCCGGTCCAGTATGTTCGCGGCGAGCACCAGGTCGTAGCCGGTGAACTTGTCCGGAAGGTTGCAGGCGTCGCCCTGGTAGAACTGCACCCGGTCCCGCAGCGCGGCGAGCCCCAGTTCCTCCAGGCTCAGCTCATGGTAGGAGACGATATCCCCCTCTTCGGGAAGGGCGTAGCGCAGGTATCCCTCTTCCTGCATCCGCGCCGCCAGCCGGAAAAACCTGCTGGAGAAGTCGATTCCCGTCACCCTGCTGAAGCCGCGCGCCAGTTCGAAGCTTGAGCGTCCCACGGCGCAACCGAGATCGAGGGCATGCTCCCTGGCGCGCCCGGATGTTACCTCCAAACAAATGTCGGCGCAAGCCTTGGCGAAATTGGGAACCCCGAAATGCTCGGGACCGTAGTGGGCGTCGCAGTACTGCGCGGCCAGCGCATCGGTTTCGTAGGGATCCTCGTGCAGTTGCACCGGGTTGTCGCTTTCCACGTACCGGAAGCCCGCATGCTGGAAGAAGTGGCGCCGAAAAGCGTAGCGCGACTCGCGGGTGGCCTCGTTACCGGTGGAGATCCAGGATCCTCCCTTGATCAGGTTGTGGCGGGTGTCGAAGGTCGGCGTGGAAAAATCGTCGTACCACGGATGGATGCGGAACCCGTGGAAGGCGTAGATGGGGGTCTCGGTCCACTGCCAGACGTTGCCCACCACGTCGAAAAGCTCCCCGAAGCGGAAGCGGTCCACCGGGCAGGACGAGGCCCAGTAGGCAAGGTTGATGTTACCGGGGGCATCGCGCCACTCCTGCGGGTCGCGCACGCCCGCCAGGTCGTAGATCCGGTACCACTCGTCCTCGCTGGGAAGGCGGATTCGTTTGCCGGTCCGGTCGGCGAGCCAGTTGCAGAAGGCCTTCGCCTCGAGGTAGTTCACCTCCACCGGCCAGTTCCAGGGGAGATCGATCACCTCGACCATGGTACGCAGTCCCCAGCCGTGCGGCCGCTGCACCCAGAACAGCGGGTGCTCGGCCTGTCTGAAGTTGCGCCAGTGCCATCCCTCTTCCGTCCACCAGCGCTGCTCCTGGTACCCTCCGGCCTCCACGAAGGAGAGGTATTCGCGGTTGGAGACCAGGTATTTCGACGCGGCGAACGGCTGCAACTGCGCCTCGTGGTGGCCGTACTCGTTGTCCCACCCGTAGAGGGGATGCCCTTCTTCCTTCCCCAGCACCACCTGCCCGCCGGGAACGGGAACCAGTTCGTTCTCCGGGGCGACACCCGCGTCGCGGCAGATCTCCCAGAACTCGTGACGACGCACCCGGTCGATGGGGAGCTGCCGGATCAACACGGAAGAGGTTTCCAGGTGGATCCTCTCGTGCTCGATCCCCATCACGATGGCCCAGAAGGGGCTGTCCCAGGTAATGGGGAGGGTGAGCGGCAGGGTCTTGATCAGCCCGGTAACCAGTTCGCGCACCTGGTCGCGGTACTCCTTCACCTCGTCCCGGGTGGGCCAGTCGTAGTGGGTCTCGTCCAGGTCGTCCCAGGACATCTCGTCCACGCCGACCGCAAACATCGCCTCCAGGCGCGGGTTGATGCGCTTCTCGATTACCCGGGCGATCACCAGCTTGTTGACGAAGAACGAGGCGGTGTGTCCGAAGTAGAAGATAAGCGGGTGGCGCAGCCGGTCAGCCCTCAGGTAGAAGGCGCCGCCGTCCTTCAGGGTGTCATAGAGCAGTTCGTCTATGGTGAACGTCGCCTCGAAGTACCGCAGTATCTCGGCGCGTTTCTGTTCCGGATCCCCTTCAGTGAGTACGATGCTATGTGTCTTTCTCAGGTCCATGTCCGCCCCTCACATTCGCTCTGTCACGACGTTTTTTCGGTACTGTATCTACCGATCGCACTAATGATACCAGATCTTTTCCTGCAGTCTTCGTAGGTCAGCCTGAGACATTTTCCTGATATTGACATCCGGGGCGGTCACACTATTCTTTTCGCTGGTTGGAGCTCCCGACAAGGACCTGCTCTATGAACTACAAGACAGCAATAGTGTGGATAGCTGCCTGCGCCGTTCTGGCACTTTTCCTCCTTGGCACCGTAGGTGGTTCAATGGTGAGGATGCCCGGCAAGACCCACAAGGGACCGCTCCCTCCACTCACCCCGGAGGAAAAAAGGCTCAGTGAGCGTTTGCGCGAGCACGTGCTGGTGCTTGCCGGACAGGTCGGGGAGAGGAACCTCGCCAATTACCACGGGCTCCAGGATGCGGCGCAGTACGTCGGCGACCGGCTCCGGGAGTACGGGCTCAAGGTCAACGAACAGAGCGTGTTGATCGAGGGAAGAACGGTGGTGAACCTGGAAGGGGTGCTGCAGGGGAGAAGGGCCCCGGACGAAATCGTGATCATCGGTGCCCACTACGATTCCGCCCCAGGCACGCCCGGTGCGAACGACAACGCCTCCGGGGCGGCGGCCCTGCTTGAAGTGGCGCGGCATTTCGCCGCCGTGAAACCGGAGCGCACCCTGCGCTTCGTCGCCTTCACCAACGAGGAGCCGCCGCACTTCCAGGGGGGCACCATGGGGAGCATGATCTACGCCCGTCGTTGCAGGGAGCGCGGCGAGAAGATCGTGGCCATGCTGTCCCTGGAGACCATGGGGTGCTACTCCGACCGGCCCGGGAGCCAGCAGTACCCGCCCCCGCTGGACCACTTCTACCCGGATACCGGCAACTTCATCGCCTTCGTCGGCAACGTCCAGTCACGAGACCTGGTGCGGCGCGCCATCGGGACCTTCCGCAAGAGCACCCGCTTCCCGTCCGAAGGAGTGGCCGCCCCGGAGACCCTGCCCGGCATCGGCTGGTCCGATCAGTGGTCTTTCTGGCAGGTCGGCTATCCCGGCATCATGATCACCGACACGGCACCCTTCCGCTACCCTCATTATCACCAACCCTCCGATACTCCGGACAAAGTTGACTACGACAAACTAAGCCGCGTGGTGACAGGCCTCGACCATGTGGTGGCGGAACTGGTTCGGAAGTAGCGCAAACGAAGGCGTGTAACCACCGGTCCTGAATAAGTAAGGCGCCCCCTTGGCTGGCCAGGGGGCGCCTTATTAGTGTTTGAGGCTACTGTGAGCATGACGCAAATCCTAGCTGCCGCCTACAGCGGCCGCGGGTTGCAGAGGTAATCCTCGGAGTCCGCTTTCGCACGGCACCGGTTACAGACGAATTTGGGCTGGGCCGAGTGCTTGTCCATCTCCTCGATCCTCCCCTCGTGTTTCAACTGGCACATGTGCGCCGGGTGTTGTTTGGGGCTTGGGCAGCTATCCTTCCCGCTCATGGCGTTCTCCTTTTCGTGCGAGCTGATGCCCTATCATAGCAGTTCGGCACTGCCGTGGCGAATGTGGCGTATTTTCTTCTTTGTTGCATATTTGATCCTCAATTTCCCTCTACCCTAAAGACAATGGCACCGTGTCCGGGGAAAAGGAGAATCGAGATGAAAAAGAAAATCCGGTTTCTGATTGCACTGTTGATGTTACCGTCGCTCTTGTCGGCCTGCGTTGTCGTGCCGGTGGATGATTATTACCGCGGGCACCATCGCGGAGGCTACTACGGCGACTACGATGGCCGTTATGACCGCGGCTCGTATGGCTACCGCAGGTAAATGGCCTGGAAAGTCCCCCGACGCTGCCGTCCGCCGCACATGCGAGGACGCCGTCGGGGCTTTCTCGGTTAAGGGGCGCCTTCACGACCAAGACAAGCTTGTTTTTCTAATGTAAGGGTATGTTTAAAATAAATGGGGTCGCATTTTTCTAACATGCGACCCCGTTTAAAATAAATGATGTCTGCTTTTGCTGAAAAGCGTGGTGCCCGCACCCGTTTGCGACCTTCCATCCCACCGCGAAGCCCGTATAAATTTTCCCCATCCCTTTTCTTCCGCCGAAGACGCCTTGACAATCGCGATTGCGGCCTCGTATTTCCTGCGACAGCCTCGTTTTTTTCTGCGGCACCCTCGTTTTGGGTGGGGATGGGGCGCAACCTGTTAATGAAGAATTATCTTATATTTAACTACGACCGTGTTTAATTTAAAAGTGGTCTGCTTTTTCTTAAACATGGTCATGCTTAATTGAAACACGGTCTGCTTTATTTTAAGTACGGACACCTTCGCTTTGATCACCACGCGCTTTCGCGCCAACGCAGCTTGCTTTTTCGTTTCACACGACCGCAATCTGCTTGAAGACGACCTCTGTTGATTTAAGTGCGACGCGTCTGCAGTTATTTGCGACCACCCTCGGCTTATCGCAGGGGGGAGTTTTTTCTCCCGTGCCCGCCCCAAACCTTAAGGCCTCTTCGCCGTGAATACCGCCCGCAGCGGTGCCGGGTGCCCTTCGATGGTCTTCTCCACATCGTCAGGATCGAGAAAATCGGCCAGCGACTCGAACTGCATCCACTGCGTCGAACGCTGCTCCTCGCGGCTGGTACGGTTGGTGTCGACGCAGGCGATCTGCGTGAAGCCGCAGCGCTGCAGCCACAAGGTCATCGCGTCGATGGAAGGGAGGAACCAGACGTTGCGCATCTTGGCGTAACGTCCCGGCGGCATGAACACGGTATCCCGGTCCCCTGCCACGATCAGCGTCTCCAGGATCAATTGTCCGCCCGGGCGCAGGCACCCCTTGAGCTCGACAAGATGGTCGAGGGGAGAGCGCCGATGGTAGAGGACCCCCATGGAGAAAACGGTGTCGAAACAGCCGAGATCGGCGGGGACGTCCTCGATGCCGACGGGAATGACATGATGATGCGGATCGCGCAGATAGCGCTGCATCACCTGGAACTGCTGCACGGAAAGAAGGAATGGCTCGATACCGAGGACGAAGTCCGCGCCGGCACCGCGCATGCGCCAGCCGTGGTAGCCGTTACCGCAGCCGACGTCGAGCACTTTGCGCCCGGCCAGCGGCTCGATATGCGGCACCACGCGGTCCCATTTCCAATCCGAGCGCCATTCGGTGTCGATGTCGATCCCGAAGAAATGGTAGGGACCTTTCCTCCAGGGGTGAAAAGCCTGGAGCGTGGCAATGAGTTCATTGCGGTCGACTGCGCCGAGGTCGGCGCCGGAGCCGATGGTGACCTTGTCTTTCAGCTCGATCCGGGACGGGATTATCTCCGGCAGGGACTGCAGAGCACTCTGCCACCCCGCGAGCTTGCCGTGACTTTCCAGGAGCAGTCGCTGCGGCAGGATCGCTCGCAACTGCTCCGCCCAGCGCTCCTGCCCCATGGCGGCGAGTTGGCAATAGAGGGCGTCGTAGTTCATTTCATGGCGACCAGTGAGGCGAAGTTGAAGCATTGGAACCAGACCTCGGAGAACGAAAAGCCGGCGGCCCGCAACCGCTCCTGGTGGCAGGCGATGGTTTCCGGGATCATCACGTTCTCGAGCGCGGACCGCTTCTGGCTGATCTCGAGATCGCTGTAACCGTTGGCCCGCTTGAAATCGTGATGCAGTTCCACATGAAAATGCTGCCGTTCGGGCTCGCTGAACGCGATCTTTTCCGAGAGGATCAGGATGCCGCCGGGGTTGAGCCCCGCATGGATGCGCTGAATCAGCGCCAGGCGCTGGGCGGGGGGAATGAATTGCAGGGTGAAGTTGAGGACCACCACCGACGCGTTCTCGATGGTGACATCCTGGAGATCGGCGCAGGTCATGGTCACCGGGACGGCCGATCCGGCATCGCGGGCGAGGAGTTCACGGCCGCGCTCGATCATGGCGGGGGAATTGTCGACGGCGATGATGTCGCAGTCCGGCTGGCTGATGCGCTGACGCATGGAAAGGGTGGCCGCCCCGAGGGAGCAGCCAAGATCGTAGCAGTGGCTGCCGGGCTGGGCGTACTTGCCGGCGAGGATGCCGATGTTGGAGATGATCATGCCGTAGCCCGGCACCGAGCGTTGGATCATGTCGGGAAAGACCGCCACCACCCGTTCATCGAACTTGAAGTCGATCATTTCCTGGAGCGGCGCCGCGTAGATTGCATCCTTCGTCTTTGTCACTGTCTTCTCGTCCTTCTTACCCAGTTATCAGTAAAAAACTCGAAGATAGCGGGTTTGGAGCGGAACATCAACACCTTGTTGGATGTGCAGCCCACAACCCCATGCGAATTTCACATGTCATCAAAGGAACCCGTCCCGTCACCGCAGAGTTGGCACTGCTGTTCGTTTCGCTTTGAGCGTCCCGCTCCAGGAAGCCAGACCCGGTTGCCCTCTTCCCCTCCCGCTATTTACATGTGAGTCGTTGTTGGTAACATTAATGAGCCCAAAACGGCCATTACTGTCGAGGAGTTGCATCATGCAAAAGACCATGCGCGCGCTGGTTAAGAAATACCCGAAGCCGGGGCTATGGATGGACGAGGTACCGGTACCGGAAGTCGGCATCAACGACGTCCTCATCAAGGTGCACAAGACCGCCGTCTGCGGCACCGACCTGCACATCTGGGACTGGAACGCGTGGGCCCAGAAGACGATCCCGGTGCCGATGGTGATCGGTCACGAGTTCGTGGGACGGGTGGTGGCGATGGGGAGTAACGTCGCCGACCTCAACATCGGGGACATCGTGTCCGGCGAGGGGCACATCGTCTGCGGCAGGTGCCGCAACTGCCTGGCCGGGAGGCGCCACCTGTGCAAGGACACCAACGGCGTCGGCGTGAACCGCACCGGCGCCTTCGCCGAGTACATCTGCATCCCGGTGACCAACGTCTGGCACGCCGACCCCTCCATCCCGATGGAGATCCTCAGCATCTTCGATCCCTTCGGCAACGCGACCCACACCACCCTCGCCTTCCCGGTCCTGGGTGAAGACGTGCTGATCACGGGTGCGGGCCCGATCGGAATCATGGCCACCGCCATCGCCCGCCACGCGGGGGCGCGCTACATCGTCACCACGGACATGAACCAGTATCGCCTCGACCTGGCCAAGAAGATGGGGGCGACGGTGGCCCTCAACGTGAAGGAGCGTACCCTCGCGGACGTGCGCAGGGAACTGGGGATGAAGGAGGGGTTCGACGTCGGCCTGGAGATGTCCGGCAACGGCGACGCCTTCAAGGAGATGCTCGCCAACATGTGCCACGGCGGGAAGATCGCCATGCTGGGGATCCCCTCGGGGGATCTCGCCATCGACTGGAACCAGGTCATCTTCAACATGCTGACCATCAAGGGGATCTACGGCCGCGAGATGTACGAGACCTGGTACCTGATGCAGTCGCTTATCAAGATCGGACTGGACTTAACCCCGGTAATCACGCACCGTATGCACTACACGCAGTTCGAAGAAGCCTTCGAGGTGATGAGCAGCGGCAACGCGGGGAAGGTCATCCTCAACTGGGTTGAGGATGGCGAGCAATAATGACTGCGTCGAGCGTGGGGGCTTACCTGTAGGGGCAAATAAATATTTGCCCAGCCGCTCGTGCACACAACGTTGCCGGTGGCATAAGAGGTGCTGAAGGCACGTGGGGGGGGGCGAATGATTATTCGCCCCTACAGTTTATAGGAGTTATACGATGTCAGACAAATTCGCCTGGATAACGGAAGAGATGAGCGCCCTGGAAGAGCAGGGCCTGAGAACCAACATCCGCACCATCGGCTCGGCCTGCGGGCCCTGGATGGTTGTGGACGGCAAGAGGGTGCTGAACTTCTGCACCAACAACTACCTTGGGCTCGCCAACCATCCGCGCCTCAAAAAGGCGGCGCAGGAGGCGGTGGAGCAGTGGGGCGTCGGCCCGGCGGCGGTGCGCAGCATCGCCGGCACCCTGGAATTGCACCGCAAGCTGGAACAGCGGCTGGCGGCGTTCAAGGGGGTGGAGGACGCCCTCTACGTGCAGTCGGGCTTCTGCGCCAACCAGGCCGCCATCCCCCCCATGGTGGGCAAGGGGGACGTCATCTTCACCGACCGGTTGAACCACGCCAGCATCATCGACGGCTGCCGGCTCTCCTCCGCCAAGATCCTGGTCTACGAACACTGCGACCTCGCCGACTGCGAGCGGGTCATCACCGATAACATCAGCCAGTACCGGCGGGCGCTCCTCATCACCGACGGGGTCTTCTCCATGGATGGGGACATGGCGCCCCTGGACCGGCTCTTCGAGCTATGCGAGCGCCACGGCATCATCACCATGGTGGACGACGCCCACGGCGAAGGGGTGCTCGGCCACGGCGGGCGCGGCATCGTGGACCATTTCAAGCTGAACGGCAAGTTTGACCTGGAGATCGGCACACTCTCCAAGGCCTTCGGCGTCATGGGCGGGGTCATCGCGGGCAAGAAGGTGGTCATCGACTGGATCCGCCAGAAAGCGCGCCCCTTCCTCTTCTCCAGCGCGGTAACCGCCGCGGACACCGCCGCGTGCCTCGCCGCCGTGGACCTCCTCGAGGAGAGCACCGCGCTGGTGCAAAAGCTGTGGGACAACACGCGCTACTTCAAGGAAGGCATGCGCCAGGCCGGGTTCGACATCGGCGCCAGCGTCACTCCCATCACCCCGGTAATGCTCGGGGAGGCAACCGTGGCGCAGGAGTTCTCACGCCGTCTCTTCGCATCGGAGCCGGGCATCTTCGCCATGCCGATCGGCTTCCCCACCGTGCCGCAGGGCAAGGCACGCATCCGGGTCATGATCAGCGCGGCCCACACCCAGGATGACCTGGAAACGGGGCTGAAGACCTTCACCAGCATCGGCCGCGAACTCGGCGTGATCGGCTGAGCATGCTCTTTGCTCCCTCCTCCTTCGCATAAGGGGGAGGGATATTCCCGCCTTCGTCTCCCTCTCCGCAAAGCTTTCCACAACTCGACAGCGTCAGTCCATGCAATACCGCGTGCTGAATTCAAACATCCATCCATAGAAATGTTTTCACATTTTTATTAAAGCAAGGTACTGTACCGTCCGATATTTCATCAAAGTTACCCCTATACCAGTAACGAAGTTTATTTGAGTGAATAGAAACCTCTGGAGGTGCTGCATGTTCCACCCCAAACGGTTCTGCATCACGGGGACAAAGATTCTGCTTCTGTTATGTCTGATCGCCTGGGGACATTCCAGCGCCCATGCCGCCAGCTTCATCGTCATCGCCAACAAGAGCGTCGTCGAAAGCACCCTCACCCGCGCCGAACTGCAGGGGATCTACCTCGGCGAAAAGGTCAAGTGGGGCAACCGGAAGCATATCAAGATAGCGGTCCTGGAAGAGGAGCGGACGCTCAAGGAGTTCCTGCAGGTAATCCTCGGTAAGACCCCTTCCCAGTTCGACCAGCACTGGGTCAGGATGGTGACTACGGGGAAGGCGTCCATGCCGCCGGCTTTCACCGACGCACAGCAGTTGATCGATTTCGTCGCCAAGACCCCCAACGCCATCGGGTTCGTGCCCTCGGGGCAGGCGGGCGATGCCGTTAAAACCATTGCCATCAAGTAGGGGGAAGCGATATGAAGAAAGCGTTGACTGCCATGATGCTGCTCACCTTTGCCGGGTCGGCTCACGCCGTGGATCTGGCCGGCGTCGAGATTCACGGTTTCGCCTCGCAAGGGTACATCAAGACATCCCCCGACAACAATTTCCCCGTCTCCAACAGCGGTGAGGGCTCGTTCAACTTCAACGACTTCGCGGTGAACTTTTCCAAGGAGGTCAATCCGGACCTCCGGGTCGGCCTCCAGCTTCTGGCCATGGACCGCGGCAGCTACGGCAAGGACAAGATCACCCTCGACTGGGCCTTCGGCGATTACCGCATCACCGACTGGCTCGGCTTCAGGGCCGGCAAGATCAAGATCCCCCTCGGGCTGTACAACGAATCCCGCGACAACGACGCCGCACGCACCTTCATCTTCCTTCCCCAGAACGAGTACTACGACTACGAGCGTGACTCGGTCAACGCCATCACCGGCGCGAGCGTCTACGGATCGATCCCCGCCGGATCGGCAGGCACCGTCAACTACCAGTTCCAGGTCGGGACGACGCCGATCCCACTCGATGGCGCTTCGGCCAGGAATTACTCGGCCTACATCTCCACCGTGGATGCGCCGCTGACCACCACCGACGTGAACTCCAGCACCGCGTTCGTGCACCACCTGGAATGGAGGACGCCGGTGGGGGTGCGCGCCACCTTCAGCGGGCTGCATACCTCCTTCGACGGCACCGCCACCGGGATCTATACCGACCCGGTCACCTCCGCCACCACCCCGGTCACCGCCAAGTGGAAGTTCGATTCATGGCACCGTTACATCCTGGGGGTCGAGTACCTTTGGAACGACCTGACCCTGGCCACCGAATACCAGAGGGACGACTACACCGTGTCGGCCGACTACCAGAACCCGGCACTGGAGAATTTCACCTCCAGGCAGGCCTCGGACGGCTGGTACGTGAGCGCCGCCTACCGCTTCACCGACTGGTTCGAGCTGGGTGGGTACTACACGGAGATCTACGCGGACCGGCATCACCGCGACGGGTCGACCTTCGAGGACCTGGGCGTCGGGGCTCCCTGGCAGACGTGGCAGAAGGAAAAGGTACTGACCCTTCGCTTCGACCCGGTGCGCAACCTGGTGCTCAAGCTGGAGGGGCACCTGATCGACGGGACCTGGAACATGTCGGAGTACACCGACGCTTCCAAGCGGAACTGGTACCTGCTTGCGACCAAGGCGACGGTGTTCTTCTAGGCGGGGTAGTCAGCGGGTGACCTTGAGGCTTCTGGGGTTGCAGACGACCAACGGGTCATCCGCCTGCACCTTGCATTTGTTGCAGTAGACGATCGGCTTCGCACCGTGGCGCTCGAATTCTTCCATCCTGCCATCCTTCTTCAGCTTGCACATGTGGGTCTTGTGCCGTGCCGGCTGCTCGCAATTTTCCTTGTCCCCCATCAGCAACCTCCTGCACATCTTGTCAAAGTCCCCTCTTCCTTCCGGGAGATGGGGATCTGAATCGCAAATCCGTGGATCAAAAGCCGTACAGCGCGAGGGTGAGCAGCGCAGGGAAGATGTTGACGCCGGCGAATGCCGCGCTCTCCCAGCGCTCGAACGGGTACAGCAAGAGCGGCAGGCAAAAGGCGATGCACCACAGGGGTGCGTGCTGGCCCGCGATCAGGCCGAAGACCGGCAGCATCAGCGTCGCGGCGACCATGGCTACCAGCCACAGCACCAGAAACGGCGCCGGTCCCCGGAAACTGCGCGGGACGAAAAGGGGGATGCGGGCCCGGCGGTAGTCCTCGGCGTGCCTTTTCTGCAGCATCCAGAAGTGCGGCACCTGCCAAAGGTACAGGATGCCGCAGAGCAGGACGATCCTGAAATCGGTGACCGCGCCGCCGGCCGCGCTCCAGCCGATTAACGGTGGCAGCGCACCGCAGACGGCACCGACCAGCAGGGCGAACGGAGTGCGGCGCTTGAGCGGGGTGTAGACGAGGAGGTACCAGAGGAGGGTCACCAGGGCGAGGCCAAGGGGCAGCGGCCCGATGAGGTTCAGAAGCATCGCCCCGGCGCCGAGGGTCACCAGGGCGATGGACAAACCGCCCGGCACGCCGAGCTCGCCAGCGGCGAGCGGACGCCGCTTGGTGCGGTCCATCACGGCATCGATGTCGCGCTCCAGCACTTGGTTAAAGGCGGAGGCGGCACACGCCATCAGGGCCACGCCGGCAAAGAGAGGAAAAGCATCCGGTTGCGGCTGGGTCCGGCACAGCAGGTATCCGCCCAGCGCCGCCGTTGCATTCATCAAGGCCAGCGGGAGCCGGAACAGCCGGTACAGTCCTTTAGTTTTGCAAACTGCAGGTGCGATCACTTTTCCCCTTCCAGGAATTCCACTATCGCCTTCAGCTCCGCCTCGGGGATCTCGTTTTTGGGCATGATGGGGGGGAAGCCCTCCACGATCGCGGCGCCGGGATCGACGATGGACTCACGCAGGTACTTCTCGTCCGCCTTCACCGTCTCGGGCTTGCCACCGCGGGTCACCTTGACCTGGCTGTCGTAGAGCCCCTTGAAGGTCGGTCCCACCTTGGGGGTGCCATCCAGGGAGTGGCATCCCAGGCAGCCGTATTTCTGCAGCAATTCCTGCCCCTGTGCCCCCACACTGGCCGGCTTTTGGCCCAGCCAGGCCGCGAACTGCTCCGGCGGCAGCGCCTCGACCGAACTGATCATGGCGGAGTGCCCGGTGCCGCAGTACTGTGAGCAGAAGAGATCATAACTGCCGGGAGTGGTGGCGACGAACCAGACGTGGTTCTTCATCCCCGGCACCACGTCGCGCTTGACCCGGAACGCCGGCAGGTAAAAGCCGTGCACCACGTCCTTGGACACCAGGTTCACCTGCACTGGCCTTCCCACCGGGACGTAGAGCTTCGGACTCGTCTTGCCGTTGTCATAGACGAAGTTCCAGGACCACATGCGCGCCTCCGCCGTCACCTGCATGGCGTTCTGGGGGACGGTGCGCAGCGACAGGTAGCTGGTCCAGCCGTAGTAGAACATACCGATCACCAGCAGGGTGGGGAGCAGGGTCCAGATCACTTCCAGCAGCGGGCTCCCCGCCACCTGCGAGGTCGGCTCCGGGTTCTTCGAGCGGCGGTAGCGCACCACGAAGTAGATCATGGTGATGGTGATCCCCAAAAGGAGCACCGTGCAGGCGCCGAAGAGGAACTTGAAGACAGGGTCGACTGCTTGCGTCGTCGTCAATAGCTGATTTTCCACGTTCGCCCCTTTAACGGTAGAGTACGTCGAAGAAGGTTCCCCCGATGAAGCCCGCCAGGGTGAAGAGCGCCACGAACAGGATGATCCGGAACAGCCGCGGCTCGTACTTCATGTGCATGAAGAAGGCGATGACCAGGCCGGACTTGACGCTGGCGATGGCAAGCGCCGCCCATACCTTCCAGACCCCCAGCTCGACCCGGGTCACCATGATGGTCGCCGCGGTCAGGACCAGCAGCGCCACCCAGACGGTGGTCAGTTTTCCGTAACTCAGGATGTGTTCCGCGTGTTCCTCTGTCATACGTTCACTCCGAAAGTGTGAGCTTCCTTCGCCCCGACCTGGATCACCATCACAGGATCAGGTAGTAGAGCGGGAAGATGAAGATCCAGACCAGGTCCACCAGGTGCCAGTACAGGGTCACGTTTTCCAGCGTCACGTTGTCGCCCGCGTTGATCCTCTCTTTTTGCACCATCACCGCGGTCCAGCTCATCAGCACCGCGCCGACGATGACATGGATGCCATGCAGGCCGGTGGTGAGGTAGTAGAGGCTGAAGAATATGGACTCGCCCGGCGGCCCCGCGATCAGCTTGGGGGAGTTGGGGTAGATACCGTGGTGGAACTTGGCGCTCCACTCCAGGTACTTGATCCCCAGGAAGATGAAGGCGCAGCCGACGGTCCCGGAAAGAAGCCCGAGCGTCAGTTTTTTGGCCCCCGTCTTGATGGCGGTCACCGACATGGCCGCCAAAAGCGAGCTGGTGAGGAGCACCACCGTGTTGGTCGCGCCGTAGACCAGGTCCAGCTGGTGGCCGCCGAGCCCGAACTCCTTCGGATAGCGGGTCAGATAGACCGAGTAGAGGATGAAGACGCCGCCGAAGAGGAGCATCTCGGTGAACAGGAACAACCACATGCCGAGCTTCGCGCCGAAACTGTCTTTTTCCAGGTGACTCATGGAATCCCCGCCCCTTTGAAATCATACGGCCCGTGGGTCACCACCGGGTCCTGCTCGAAGTTCTCCGTCGGCGGCGGGGTGGGGACACTCCATTCCAGCGTCGCCCCGCCCCAGGGGTTGCCGGTGAACGCCTCCCCCTTGAAGAGACCATGCCAGAGGTTCCACACCACGATGGCGACCCCGGTCAGGAGGATCCAGCTTCCCACCGTGGCCACGAAGTTCAGCCGTGCGAATTCCGGGAGGTAGTCGTAGTAGCGCCGCGGCATCCCCTCCATTCCCAGCACCTGCATGGTGAAGTAGAGGATGTTGAAGCCGATGAACATGAGCACCCACCCGACGATGGCCGGCTTCTCCTTGTACCTGCGCCCGAAGTACTTGGGGAGCCAGTAGTGGGCCGCCGCGAAGAAGGCGAAGCCGGTGCCGCCGAACATGACGTAGTGGAAGTGCCCCACCACGAAATGGGTGTCGTGCACGTGGATGTCGGTGGCGGCCGCGCCCAGGATGAGGCCGGAGAGCCCGCCGATCGAGAAGAGCAGGATGAAGGAGAGCGCGAAGAGCATGGGCGCTTCCAGCGAGATCGACCCCTTGTACATGGTGGAGACCCAGTTGAACACCTTGATGGCCGAGGGGATCGCCACGATGAAGGTCAGGAAGGAGAAGACCAGAACGCCCAAGTCGCTCATCCCCGAGGTGTACATGTGGTGCCCCCAGACGGCCGAGCCGGCCGCCGCGATGGCGAGGCTCGAGAAGGCGATCATCTTGTAGCCGAAGATCGGCTTTCGGGAGAAGACCGGGATGATGTCGGAGATGACCCCCATGCCGGGCAGGATCATGATGTAGACCGCCGGATGCGAGTAGATCCAGAACATGTGCTGGTACATGACCGGGTCGCCGCCGCGGGTGGGGTCGAAGAGACCGAGCCCCAGTATCCTTTCGGTGACCACGAGCAAGAGGGTGATGGCGATGATCGGGGTTGCCAGCACCTGCACCCAGGCCGTCGCGTAGAGGCTCCAGGCGAAGAGCGGGATGCGGGTCCAGGTCATCCCGGGGGCGCGCATCCTGTGGATGGTGGTGATGAAGTTGATCCCGGTGAGGATGGAGGAGAAGCCGAGCACGAAGACGCCGAACACCGCCAGCGAGACGTTGGTCGTGGTCCGGGCGCTGAAGGGTACGTAGAAGGTCCAGCCGGTGTCGGGGGCTCCCCCGCCGGTGAAGAGCGAGGTGAGCACGATGACGGCGCCGATGGCGTAGAGCCACCAGGAGAATAGGTTCACCCGCGGGAAGGCGACATCCCGCGCGCCGAGCTGTATGGGGAGCACCAGGTTGCCGAAAGAGGCGGGTATCCCCGGGATGATGAAGAGAAAGATCATCACCACCCCGTGCACCGTGAACATCGCGTTGTAGGTCTGCGCGGTCATGATGGTCGGTCCCGGCGCCATAAGTTCCAGCCGGATCAAGAGCCCGAGGAAGGCGCCGACCAGGAAGAAGCCGAGCACGCAGTAAAGGTACATCAACCCGATCCGCTTGTGGTCGGTCGAGAATATCCAGGCTCCGATCCCGGTCCTCCCGGAATCCCGCCAAAAGCCGCCTTCTGCCATTGCCGTTTCGTGACTCATTTTTCCCCCGAATCCTGCAACGCCTTGTTAGGAGACGTTGTTGCCATTGCGCTTGTTGCTGCCGTTTTTGTTGTTCCCCCCCACGACCAGGAAGATGATGAAGCCCACCACGCAGACGATGATCGCCGTCGCGCTCACCCGAAGGATGTTGAACTCGTAGCTCTTGCTGTTGGGGTCGAAGCTGAAGCAGTAGCTGACCATCTTGCTTATGGTGGTGCCGACGCGGCCCTGACGCGCTTCCATGAGGGCCAGCGTGACGTCCTTGGGAAGGAATTGGGTACCGTAAAGGTAGCGTACGATCAGGCCGTCGCGCGCCACGATGAAGCTGACCACGGGGTGCACGAAGTCGTTACCCTTGCGCTGGAAATGAAACCCCGCCGCGTCGGTGAGCGCGCGTATGTTGACCGCGTCGCCGGTGAGAAAGGTCCAGTTTCCTTCCGGGAACTTCCCTTTCATCACCGCCTGGTACATATGCTTGGACTTCAGCGCCCGCTGCGGGTTCTCACGCTCGTCGAAGCTGACCGAGATGACCCGGTACTCCTTCCCCGGTTCCAGCTTGATCTCGGGGAGCGCCCGGGCCAGCCCTTCCTGCAGGTAGTTACAGACGTTGGTGCAGGAGTAGTAGACCGGGAGGATGATGGTCGGGCCGGTGATCAGTTCGCGCAGGCGCCGCTGACGGCCGTTCTCGTCGATGAACACCAGGTCGAGCGGGATCTTGGACCCCAGCCGCTCGTCGAGCCCCACCTTGGCATCCGTCTGCGCCGCGCCCTCATGATGGGCGGAGGCGTCCTCCTCGCTATGGGCACGCACAGCAGCCGGGGAGAGCAGCAGGACCGCCACCCCCAACAACACCGCACGCCTGAGAAATCCAATGATACTCATCGCTTCCATTACACCTCTCATGGGAAAAACAAGTGCTCATTATAAATCAATCTTTCTCGCTGTCCACATGAGGCGCCATATTTCCCTAGGAAAGACCCCACCCCGCATCTTTTTCCCTGTGTTGACGGGGACATCCCTCCAGTCAGAAGATTAAACTTGACTTAATCTTCCTATACATTAGACTGTGCCAATGTTTTTCCTCATATGGCAGTCTGGCCGGGGGGCTCTCCGATGCCTCCCCGGCAACAAGGAGGTCGGCTATGAAGAGTTTTCCTAGCAAGATCGTTATGGCAGCCATCATCCTCTCCTGCGGGTTCGTGATGCAGATCGAGCAGTCGGAAAAGGTCCAGCACAGAGAGAGAAACCAGCACATCACCAACCCCGAAGTCGCCGCCAACCTCGCCCCAGTGCAGGATCGGCTGCACCAAGGCGGACGCCCTTCCTGGTAACAACCACGCATCTGTACAATCCACGCTGCCCCAAAATCCGGTCGCGACAGGATCAGTTTCGGACTTTAATTGTAAACAACACGATACCTTTAAAGTTTTAGTCTTGTGCAGACGATAATCTCCTTGAGTGTGAAAAGCCAGAAAAGGAGATCGTTCATGTCTTTTAGTGCCCGCCTTATCACGATCAACCTGATTGCTGTCTGTGCGACAGTCGCCTCTACCATTGCCTTGGGGAACTGCGGCAACATCCTGACTATGGTGGCGGCCGGGACCTTCATCTTTATCATTGCAGCGCTGGCCAGTTGGTTCGTGGCCCGCTCCGAATCCCGGGTGCTGCGGGAGATTGCCGACGCATTGGAGGCAGCGGCCCAGGGGACGCTCTCCCGCCGCGTCGAGCATATCCCCAGCGGCGAGATCGGTCGCATCGCGACCGCCTTCAACAACATGATGGGGGACTGGAACAAGACCATGCACCAGTTCTTCACCGTCACCGACCTGGTCCGGGACTCGGTCGCGCTGGTGAGCGCCACCAACGACGCCATGGCGTCGGCCGCCGAGGACGTCGCCATGCAGGCGTCCACCATCGCCACCGCCAGCGAAGAGATGTCCGCCACCTCGGCCGACATCGCGCGCAACTGCATCTACGCCGCCGAGAACGCCCACAAGGCGACCGCGGAGACCACCGCTGGCGCCGAGATCGTCAGCAACAGCGCCCGGCTCATGGAGAACATCGCCCAGCGCGTCACCTCCACCTCGACCTCCGTGGCGGGACTCGGTGAGCGCTCCGACCAGATCGGCGCCATCGCCGGCACCATCGAGGACATCGCCGACCAGACCAACCTGCTCGCGCTGAACGCCGCCATCGAGGCGGCCCGCGCCGGCGAGACCGGACGCGGCTTCGCGGTCGTGGCCGACGAGGTGCGCGCGCTGGCCGAGCGGACCACCCGCGCCACCAAGGAGATCGACAGCATGATCAAGTCGATCCAGAGCGAGACCCGGGACGCCGTCGGCGCCATGAGCGAAGGGGTGCAACAGGTGAACCAGGGGACCGCGGAGACCTGCCGCTCCGGCGAGGCGCTGAACGGGATCCTGAGCATGATCAACGATTTGACCATGCAGCTCTCCCAGATCGCCACCGCCGCGGAGGAGCAGACCGCGACCACCCACGAGATCACCGGCAATATCCAGATGATCACCTCCGTGGTGAACAGCAACGTGGAGAGCGCCCGCAACACCAAGGCCGCCACCAGCAAGCTGGTGCAGCAGGTGGACGAACTGCATGAGCTGGTGTCGCACTTCCAGCTCTCCGACGCCATGGTCTGGGACCAGAGCTTCGCCACCACCATCAGCACCTTTGACGATCAGCACAAGAAGCTGTTCGCCATGGTGAACGAGCTGGCCCAGGCGATGCAGCACAAGCGCAGCAAGGAGGCGATCGGCTCGGTGCTGCAGCGCCTGATCGAGTACACCGGCAGCCACTTCGCCGCCGAGGAAGAGGCTTTCCGTAAATCCGGCTACCCGGAGGAGACCGCGCACGTCCAGCAGCACAAGGCCCTGGTGAGCCAGGTGCTCGAGCTGCAGGCGAAGTTCAACTCCGGCGAGACGGTGCTCACCCACGACGTGATCGAGTTCCTGCAGAACTGGCTGGTGAACCACATCAAGGGGACCGACAAACGCTACGGCCCCCACCTCGCCAAGGCCGGCGTCCGCTAAGGTAAAACCATTTAACAGGGATAAAGGGGATAAAAGGGATAACTGCGTAAATCAGAAGCTTAGGGTTTTAAACCAAAGCCGTGTGGTTTTCGCTGTTCATCCCTTCTATCCTTTTTATCCCTGTTAATTTGTTTTGCCGTTCCCCCTTCCCAATGAATTAAACCGGTTCTACTTCCCCGCGTTTTCTGCTACATTTCTTGGGCCACTATTCTCGCCCAAGAGGTTGCCATGTCTGACAAAACCGCACTCCTGCTGCTCCAGATGGGCGGCCCCGATTCACTCGATGCCGTGCACCCTTTCCTCATGAACCTGTTCACGGACCGCGACATCATCAAGATCGGGCCGGCCTTTTTGCAGCCTTTTATCGCCCGGCGCATCGTCAACAAGCGGGCCCCCAAGGTGGAGGAGTACTACCGCCAGATCGGCGGTAAGTCCCCGATCCGCGAGTTGACCGAGGCCCAGGGTGCCGGGCTGCAGGCGCTGTTGGGTGACCGTTTCCGCTCCTTCGTCGCCATGCGCTACTCCCGCCCCTCCACCATCGACGCGCTGGCGGCCATCAAGCGCGAAGGAATCAAGCGCGTGGTGGCGCTCTCGCTGTACCCGCACTACTCCAGGGCAACCACCGGCTCCAGCGTCAACGAACTGCAGCGCGTGCTGAAGGAGGCGAACGCCGACTTCGAGATCATTTACATCGACCGTTTCTACAACCACCCGCTCTACATCAAGGCGCTGGCCGGCAAGGTGATCCGGGGGCTGCAGGCCTTCCCGAACCCCAAGGACGTCGAAATCGTCTTCTCGGCCCACTCGCTCCCCCAGTCCTTCATCGACGAAGGCGACCCGTACCTGGCGCACATCCAGGAGACGGTTCGCCTGGTGATGGAGCAGGTCGGCGAGGCGAGCCATCTGCTCTGCTTCCAGTCCAAGGCGAGCAAGGTGAAGTGGCTGGAGCCCTCCACCGAGGCGACCATCCAGCGGCTGGCCAAGGAAGGGAAGGAGAACCTCTTGATGGTGCCGCTCTCCTTCGTCTCCGACCATATCGAAACCCTCTACGAGATCGACATCCAGTACGCCGAGGAGGCCAAGGCGCACGGCATCAAGCGCTTCGTCAGGACCGAGTCACTCAACTCCGACCCGATCTTCCTGGACTGCCTGGCGGACCTGGTGCGGACCACGGTAAAAGCATGAAAACCTGCAGCATCTGCAAGACGGAGTACGACGAGAACGAGCCGGATTCGCTGTACGGCGAGGCGGGAGAGTGGCTGGCGGAGGAATTCTTCAAGGACGCCGGCGAGCTCTGCAAAAGCTGCCGCGAGAACCGCGCCCGTCTGGTCATGATGTACGGGCACGAAATGAATACCTAAAACCATTAAAACCGTTAGCCACGGAGAAAATCTGAGGACATCTGAGCAAACCTGAACCCCTAAAGCTCTTGTTTTGGTTCTCTCAGATTTTCTCCGAATTTCTCCGTGGCTAATGGTTCGGTTTTTTTGGAGCTTTTATGGACCGCATAACCCTGGACGGCATCAGCCTGACCCTCGCCAACCCGATCGAGCTCCCCCTGCGCTGGGTGGGGGACGAGGAACTGCTCCGGCAGCTTCTGGCTGCCTGGATGGTCATCGACGAGCGCGACATCCCCTTCAACCCGCGCCTGATCGGCAAGCCGGGCGTGGGCAAGACCACCCTCGCCTACGCCGCCGCCAAGAGACTGGGGCGCAAGGTGTACCTGTTCCAGGCCACCATGGACACCCGCCCCGAGGACCTGATCGTCACGCCGGTGATCGGCCCGGAAGGGACCATCCAGTACGCCGCATCGTCGCTGGTATCCGCCATGATCTCGGGCGGCGTGCTGATCCTGGACGAGGGGAACCGGATGAGCGAGAAGGCGTGGGCGTCGCTGGCGCCGCTTCTGGACGACCGCCGCTACGTCGAGTCGATCATCACCGGCCTGAGGATCCAGGCCCACCCGGACTTCCGCATCGTGGTGACCATGAACGAGGACTCCTCCACCTTCGAGGTACCGGAGTACATCCATTCCCGCCTGCAGCCGCAGCTCTTCATCGACTTCCCCGAGGCGGAGGAGGAACTGGCCATCCTGAAGGAGAACCTCCCTTTCGCCGGGAGCTCCATTCTCAATTACGTCGTGCAGTTCCTGCAGCGCGGCCACGCCGCGGACGAGCCGTACTCCGTGCGCGACGGCATCAACATCGCCCGCTATGCCCTTAAGATGATGGCCGCGACCGAAAAGGACCCGCGCGAACTGCTGCCGCTCGCGGTGGAGCGGATCCTTGGCGAAGAGGCCTTGCGCTACCTGAAGTAGCGGTTGCTATGGCCGACCAACTCTACCTGGAACATTTCGGCAACGTCCACGCCCTCCCGATCCTGCACTACCGGATGGAGTTCGCCCACCTTGTGCGGGAGGCGTTCGAGACCGTAAAGCCCGACTGCATCGCGCTGGAGCTCCCGCAGACGCTGGAACAGCAGTTCCTGCGCGGCGTGCGGCGCCTGCCGGAGATCTCGGTGCTCGCCTACCACGTCGCCGCCCAGTCCGTGTTCCTCATCATAGAGCCGGCCGATCCCCTGATCGAGGGGGCGCGGCTCGCCCTGGAAAACGACGTCCCACTGCACCTGGTCGATATCGACCTCGACTCCTACCCTTCCCACCCGGAACAACTTCCCGATTCGTACTCGGTGCAGCGCATCGGCCTGGAGCCGTTCTACCGCGAGGTCGCCAAGCTGTACCGGGAGATCCCGCCCTGCGAGGAGGACCTGCGCCGGGAGCGCGGCATGGCGTACCGGTTGCGGCAGCTTTCCCAACAGCACGAGCGCGTCCTCTTCATCTGCGGCATGGCGCACCTGGAGCGGATCCGCCACGACTTCGGGGCGCCACAGGCCCAGCCACTCACCCGTACCCGGCGCGAGGGGATCACCATCTTCAACCTGCACCCGGAGTGCTGCCACGAAGTGCTGGCCGAGTACCCCTTTCTTTCAGCCCTCTACGAGACCAGGCGCTCTCCCCTCCCCCCCGAACCGGCCCCTGGTGGTCCCTCGCTCAGGAAGAGCTTCAACGCTTTCGAGCTGATCCTCGGCGGGAAGCAGAATATCCCCGAGGAGGAGGCGCTGGCCGAATCGGTGCAGAGGAGCGCGCACCGGATCGGACCGGAAGGGGAACTGCCTGACCGGCAGAAAATCATGCTGCGGCTGTTCCTGGAAGCGGCGCGGCACTACCGGCAGGAGACCGGCGACAAGGTGCACTACTGGCAGAAACGCGCCTTCTTCCGTTTCGCCCGCAACTACGCGCTTTTGTCGCGCATGCTGCTCCCGGACCTGTTCCAGATGTTGGCCGCCGCCCGCGGCTGCCTGGACGACAACTTCGCGTACGCCTTCTTCCGGCTGGCCGCCCACTATCCCTGGCAGCGCGAGGGGAGCGACATCCCCACCCTGCGCCTCTCCGCCGCCGAGCTCTGGTCCGCCACCAAGCGGATCCGGTTCCGTCCGCGCGAGCAGGTGCGCGCCAAGGGGATGTCGCGGCTCAAGATGATGAACCGCAAGAAGGAAAAGCGGCCCGGGGACTGGCTGGAGGGGTTCGACGATCCCTATATCTGCTCCTTCCCCCCCGAGGATCTCAACATCGAGGAATACGGCCGCAACCTGAAGCGGATCGGGGCCCGGCAGTTGAGCGAGGAGGCGAGCAAGTCGGAGCCCTTCAGTTCGTCGCTTCTGGACGGGATCGACATGCGCGAGACGCTGCGCAACATTCACGAGGGAAAGATTTACGTCCGTGAGAACAAGCGGCTAAAGAGCGGCGTGGGGTGCGTGGTGGTGATCCTCGACGAGGACAAGGAGGGGACGAAGTACCCGTACTGCATGACGTGGCTTGGGGAGCACGCCCAGGAGTCCGACATGGCCTTCTACGCCACGCCGCCCACGGACAACATCGTAGGGCCCGGCATTTCGCGCTGCGAGTACGGCGGCTTCCTGTTGAGCTACCCGCCGCGGCGCATGGTGGACGTCTGGCACGACCCGGACTACCGGTATGCGCTCAGTAAATCCGAGCACCTGCTCATGGCAGCGCTCGATTATTCATTGGAGAAGGACGTGGTCTATGCCGCCGCCAAGCCGCCGCGGAGTTTCCTGAAGCAGCACGCGGCACGGTTGGGGAAGAGGATCATCTACCTGCCGCTGGGGAGCCTCTCCCCCGTCGCCCTGAAGAAGCTGCGCGCCTTCCACATCCTCTACGGGCGGGATAAGCGGGACATCGCCAAGGATTATATTTGGTAAGCAGGTAGGGGCAAAAATGGTTCGCGGCAAAATAAAAAAGGCCCTCGCACCGGAGGGCCTTTTTCGTTTTCTTTTATCTTAATCTCAGCCCAAATCTGTTTCCTTATCCCTTCCTCAACACCCTCTTATCGCCCATCCGGATGGTGAGCTTCTCCTGGTCGAAGTATTCCAGAAGCGGGATCATGAACTTTCTGGAGAGGCCGGTGATGTCACGGAACTCGGGCGGAGTGATCTCTCCCTTTTCCTTCAGGTGGGCAACCAGCTTGTCACGCAACTCGTTGACGGCGCCGGGCGCATAGAAGATGTCCCCCTTGATCTTGGCCACCCTTCCCTCGCGGAACATCATGTTGGCGTGATCGAGCACCTGCTTCTCGGTGGCGCCGACCAGGTCGCAGAGCTCCTTCAAGGTGGGAGGCTCGAACCAGGCCTTGGTGAGCGCGTCTTCAAGGGCACGCTGCACGCTGGCCTGGTCCTGGGTGACGCCGACCTTCCGGCCGGGGAGCTTCACCAACTCGCGATCTGAAAGCGCCAAGCCGTCCTTCTCCAGGCTCGCCAGCACCGGGCCAAAAAAGCGCGCGTCGCTGCGCTTGGGAATTCTGGATTTCAGCTCCTCTTTGCCGATACCTTCCTGCATCGGGTTGTCCTGGAGGTATTCATGCAACTCATCTGAAAGCTTTTGCTTCAAATGGGCGAAGGCGTCCTTGCTGAGGAAGATGCGCGGCTCCTTGACCACCTGCAACACGGCTCCGCTGGAGAGCAGCGGGGCCAGGGCGGCTTCGATCCTCTTGCCCGACATCCCGGAACGGTTCACCATCTCCTGGATGGAAATGCCGGAAAGGAGCGACGACTCGACCAACAGCCGGATGCGCTCCTGGTCCACGCCGGACTCGACGGCCTCGAGCAGCGCAAGCGCCTCCGCGGAACGGCGACGGCGGCGCGGGGGCGCGGGGTCCAGCACGGTCCCCCCGCCCAGGGTCGCCTGCGGCGAGTAGGTACGCAGCACGAACGGGTCGCCCGGCAAGAGCAGCACCGGGTGGTCGAGACGGAGTTGCACGTAAGCGCTTTCGCCGGGCTGCAGCGCGTCGCGGTCGAACAGGATCACCTTTGCGGGAACCTCGTAGGTGGCCGAGTGCAGCCGGACGCCGGCGCGGTGCTTCAGCTCCTTGCCCATGGAGGCGAGATAGTTGAGCCTCACGTCGACGGCGCTGGTCGGCTTGTAGAGCCCCTTGGGAACCACCACGTCGCCGCGCTGCACGTCGGTGTGGTCCACCCCCTGGAGATTGACGGCGAGCCGTTCGCCCGCCCCACCCTTTTCGACTTTGGAGCCGAAAGACTGCACGCCGCGCACGCGACAGGCGATACCGGAGGGAAGGATCTCGACCTCATCGCCGACGGTGACGGCACCGGAGAGGAGCGTGCCGGTAACGACGGTACCGAAGCCGGTCACGGTGAAAACGCGGTCCACCGGCAGCCGGAAGGGAGAGTCGACCCGCTTCTGCTCGATCTCCTTCGCGATCTTAGTAAGTTCCGCCTTCAGGTTGTCGATGCCGTCGCCGGTGCGGGAGGAAACGCTGATGACGGGCGCGCCGGCGAGAAAGCTTTCGGCGAGGTAGTCCCGCACCTCTTCGGTGACCAGGTCGAGCCAATCCGGTTCCACCATGTCCTTCTTGGTGAGCACCACGATGCCGCGCTTCACGCCGAGCAACTGGCAGATCTCCAGGTGCTCGCGGGTCTGGGGCATGATCCCTTCGTCCGCCGCGATCACCAGAAGCACCAGGTCCATCCCCCCCACGCCGGCGACCATGGTGCGCACGAAGCGCTCATGGCCCGGAACGTCGACGATACCGAAGCGCAGGTCCCCCGGGAGTTCCAGGTGCGCGAAGCCGAGCTCGATGGTGATGCCGCGGGCCTTCTCCTCCTTGAGGCGGTCCGTGTCAACGCCGGTCAGCGCCTTCACCAGGGAGGTCTTGCCATGGTCTATGTGTCCGGCGGTGCCGAGAATGAGATGCTTCATGGTGAGGCTCCGTGAAAAAATTCTTTCCTATATCTCAATTTTTGAATCAAAGGTCAATCGGTCTTTCGTCAGGAGTCAATGTTGTCCGATTGGATGTGTCCACTGTAGGGGCGAATAATCATTCGCCCCCCTTAGATCGCATCTCGACCTCTGATGCCGAAGGCGGGGTCGGGGCACCGGCGGCTGGGCGAATAATTATTCGCCCCTACAGGACGTACGAGTCGCGGAGCCTGCATGGAAGCCCTCACCTCAGCCCCTCTCCCGGAGGGCGAGGGGATTGCGATGATCCTAATCCTTAAACTGCAGCTGGTAAAGCCGGTAGTAGAGCCCCTGCGCGGCCATGAGCTCGGCGTGGGTCCCCTCTTCCGCCTTCTCGCCGCGGTGGATGACGACGATGCGGTCGGCATCCCGAATGGTGGAGAGCCGGTGCGCCACCACCAGCGTGGTGCGCCCCTGCATCAGCCCCTCGAGCCCCTGCTGGATCAACCGCTCGCTGGCGGTGTCCACGCTCGCCGTCGCCTCGTCCAACACCAGGATCTCGGGATCGAAGGCCACGGCGCGGGCAAAGGAGATCAACTGCCGCTCACCTGCTGAGAAGTTCACACCGCGCTCGCGCACCTCCTCCTCGTACCCCTTGGGAAGCTCCCGGATGAAACGATCGGCCCCGACCACGGCAGCGGCCTGTTCCACCCTCTTCAGGGCCTCGGGATCGCCCAGCGAGATGTTGTAGGCGATGGTGCCCGAGAAGAGATAGGGATCCTGCAGCACGACGCCGATCCGCTTGCGCAGCGCCGGGAGCGGGAGCTCCCGGATGTCGGTGCCGTCAATGGTGATAGTGCCGCGCTCGACGTCGTAGAGCCGGGACAGGAGCCGGGTCACGGTGGTCTTGCCGCCGCCGGTCTCCCCCACCAGCGCCACTTTCTCGCCGCGCTTCATCTGCAGGGAGAACCCTTTCAGCACGTAATCGCGTTCCTTGTAGGCGAACCAGATGTCGTTGAAGCAGATGCTCCGCAGGCCGTCCGCCGGAGAACCCTCGCAGGCGGGCGCCGCTCCGGCCGTCCGCTCCGTCGCCGGCAGCGCGCCGGGCTCGCGGTCCTGGTTGTCCAAGAGGGCGAAGATCCGCTCCAGTGACGCCATCGCCCCCTGCATGATCGAGTACTTGGCGGAGAGGTCGCGGATCGGGGAGAAGAACTTCTCGATGTACTGGATGAAGGCGACCAGGGAACCGAAGGAGAGGGTCCCCTTCACGATCTCGCCGCCGCCGTACCAGATGATCAAGGCCACCGCCACCGAGGAGAGCGATTCCACCACCGCGTAGAGCGCGGCGTCCCAGGTGATCACCGGGAGGTTCGCCTCCACGTAGGAGGCGTTCAGCCTTTGGAATTCCTTGGCCTCGTCCCGTTCCCGGTTGAAGAGCTGCACCACCGCCATGCCGCCGATGCTCTCCGCGAGGAAGGCGGAGAGGTTGGCCTGGCGCGCGCGCACCTGGCGGAAGGCGAGCCGCATCCACTTCCGGAAGGCGAAGGCGACCCAGATCAGCACCGGCAGCACCGAGAAGGTGACCAGCGAGAGTCGCACGTTCATCCAGAGCATGATGCCGACGATCCCCGCCAGCACCAGGATGTCGCCGACCACGGTCACGATGCCGGCGGCGAACATCTCTCCCAGGACCTCGATGTCGCTGGTCAGCCGGGAGACGAGGCTACCGACCGGGGTCTGGTCGAAGAAGCGGGTGGAGAGGCGCTGGATGTGGCTGAAGAGGCGGACCCGGATGTCGTACATGACCCGCTGCCCCACCCACTGCAGCAGGTAGACCTGGGTGAACATGAGGATCGATTCGGCGAAGATGACTGCCAGGAAGGCAGCGGCCAGGGCGGGGAGTCCCTCCATGCGCCCTTTTACGATGTGGTCGTCGATGGCTACCTTGATGATCCAGGGCTGGGCGAGTTTGGTGGCGGCGATGAAGGGGAGCACCAGGAGCGCCGTGACCAGCATGCGGCGATAGGGGAGGACATAGGCGAAAAAGCGCCCCATCAGGCGCCGATCGTACACCTTACCTACCGTTTCATCCTCGTAGATCCCGCCGAAGTGCATGCCGCTCCCTTAAAACATAAAAAGCCTGAAAACCTTTGTATTTAACGCAAAGCCGCAAGGACGCAAAGAAAAACCTAAAACATAAACGGTCTAACCCCTAAAACCTTCAAGGTTTTTGATTCTCTTTGCGCCTTTGCGTCGTTGCGTTAAAAAATTGCTTTTTGCCTTTAAAGCCTCTCTATCTCCGCCTTAAGCTGTTCTTCCCTGTGGATGGCGGCGTAGCGGCCGCCCAGGTCCAGGAGCTCCGCATGGCTCCCCTCTTCGACGATGCTCCCCTGCTCCAGCACGATGATCCGGTCGCAGTTGCGCAGCGGGGAGAGCCGGTGCGATACGATCAGCACGGTCCTTTTGCCGTAATAACCGGAAAGCGCGGACAGGATCTCCTCCTCGGTATCGGCGTCGACGGCGGAAAGGGGATCGTCCAGTATCAGTATGCTCGGCTCCTTGATGAGAGCGCGGGCGATGGAGACGCGCTGCTTCTGCCCGCCCGACAGCGTCACCCCCCGCTCTCCGACCAGCGTGTCCAGCCCCTGCGGGAAACGGGTCAGGTCCCCGGATAATCCCGCGATCTGGGCGGCACGCTCGATCTCCTCCCGGGTCGCGCCCGGTTTGCCGTAGCCGATGTTCTCGGCGATGGTGCGGGAGAAGAGGAAGGTCTCCTGGGGTACGAAGCCGACCGCCTCGCGGATGCGCGTTATCGGGAGCCGGTTCAAGTCGATGCCGTCGATGAACAACGAGCCGTCGGCCACCGGGAAGAGCCGCGGGATCATGCGCACCAGGGTGGACTTGCCGCTCCCCACCACGCCGACGATGCCGATGCGGGCGCCCCTGGCGATCTTCAGGTCGATGCCGCGCAGCATTTCGGCGCTGCCGTAGCTGAAACTGAGGTTGCGGTACTCGATCTCTCCCTTGATGTGGCCGGGATCCACGGGCTGCTCCGGTTCGACCACCTGGGAGAGCGCGTTCAGTATCTCGCTCAAGCGGGTCATCGATGCCGCTCCCCGCTGCACCAGGTTCAGGATCCAGCCGAACATGATGGTCGGCCAGACCAGCATGGCGAGGTAGCCGTTGAAGGCGACGAAGCCGCCCAAGGTCAGTTCGCCGCGAATGACCTGGTTGCCGCCGACGAAAAGGATGACCAGGGTGCCGATGGCGCCGGTCGCCGCCATCACCGGCAGCATCAGTCCGCGGATCTTGGCCATGGCCATGCTGGCTTCGCTGTAGCTGTCGCACACCGCGCCGAAGCTCTCGATCTCGCCGTCCTCGCGGCAGTAGGCCCGCACCACCGCGGCTGCGGAGACGTTCTCCTCGACACGGGTGGTGAGCCGGGCCAGCGCCTCCTGGGTCCGCTTGGAGATCCGGAACATCGAGGCGCTCATCTGCTTCACGATCAGGATCATGATCGGGAAGGGAAGTACCGAGCACAGGGTGAGAAACGGGGAGATCCGGGTCAGCAGGATCAGCGAGGCGGTGTAGATCACCACCGTGTTGAGCAGGCTCAGGACGCCGAAGCCGAGCAGCATCCTGACGTTGGTGAGATCGTTGGCCAGCCGGGACAGGATGTCGCCGGTGCGCCAGTTGGAGAAGTAGGTGCGATCGAGGGTGAGCAGCTTGGCGTAAAGGTCCTCGCGCAGTTCGTACTCGATGCGGCGGCCGGCATTGAGGAGCGTAGTGCGGGAAAAGACACGGATGATCCCCTGTGCCACCGCGGCCGCAGCGATCATGGCCCCGTACTGGGCGGGTGTGTAGCCGGCCTTGGCGGGAGCCTGCAGCGCCTCGATGGCCAGTTTCAGAAGCCACGGGATGGCGAGTCCGCACAGGTTGGTCCCTACCAGCAGCAGGGCCCCAAGCAGGTAAGCCCCCCGGCGATTGCGCATGTAGCTGTATAGTCTTCTCAATTCGCCGATGGCCCACCTCACGGATAACGCCCCGACAGTATTATTACATTTCGTTTTTCCTGTCAAAGTATTTGCCGATTCCAATGATTTACGGCGCTTGTTTTAAAAAAACGTAAACACACTCTTTTGACCCGGCCAAACCACTGTGCAGCGAGATTTGACCCGGATCGGAATTCTTTAACTATTTCCAACGCTACTTCAAGCACTTCCGAGGCTAGCGATAACGCGTGCCTTGTTGTTCTAAAATTTCACTTTTTCGGGCAATTTTGCCGCTTTGAAGATGCTCGGAAAAGCCCATTTATCCGCACTTTTTCACAAAAGCTCTTCTTTTTCACGCAGTTCCACGCAAAACAATTGCTTGCTTTTTTGTTTTAAAATGGCGTATAGTCCATTCCAATTTTTTGTATGACACGAATTGTTATCATTTTAAAACAACGTTCTCCAGCATGACACCCATTGACCACAAAGCACTTGCTCTTTCGCTTTCGATGGGCGTATGATTTCGAACTGTTTATTAGCAAAATGGTCCCCGACCATGAACCAGTCACGAGGTCCGCAGTGAAAAACAAGTTGATGCACCTCTCCAACGAGACCATGAACATCGGGTTCGTGAAGAAGGTGGAGGCACTCTCCGGCAGCTCCGTGCGGCGCTGCTTCCAGTGCGGCAAATGCTCTGCCGGCTGCCCCATGTCCACCTTCATGGAGCATCCGCCCAACCGGGTGGTGCGTCTGCTGCAGTTGGGGCAGGGGCAGCGCATCCTGGCGGGGCGCTCCATTTGGTACTGCGCCTCCTGCGAGACCTGCACCACCCGCTGCCCCAACAAGGTCGATCTCGCCGCCATCATGGACGCGCTGAGAAAACTTTCCTGGGACGCCGACGGTCCTTCCAAGGAAAGCTACGTGCAGCTCGCCAACCGGCTCTTCATCGAGAACATCCGCACCTACGGCCGTCAGTACGAGCTGCGCCTGGGCGCCGCCTTCAACATGAAGAGCGGGCAGTTCCTGAAGGACCTCATGCTCGGGCCTAAGCTGATCTCTAAAGGGAAGCTGAAGATGTTCCATTCCAAGAACAAGAACATCGCGGAGATCGAAGGGATCTTCAAGCGGATCGAGGAGATGCGCAAGAAAGGGGAGGCGCTGTGACACCTGGCAAGAAACGTCTTAGTTATTCCTATTACCCGGGGTGCTCGCTGCACGCTTCCGGGCGCGAATACGATATCTCCACCCGGGCGCTGTTCAAGGCGCTCAACGTGGGGCTGAAGGAAGTGCCGGACTGGTTCTGCTGCGGGGCTACCCCCGCCCACAACGTGGACGAGCTTTTGTCGCTGTCACTCTGCGCCAAGAACCTCTCCCTGGCGGAAGAGGTCGAGGGGGACCTGGCCGTCGCCTGCGCCGCCTGCTTCTCGCGCCTGAAGACCACGCAGCATCATCTGAAAGAGGACGACACCAAGAGAAAGCAGGTCGAGGTCGCCATCGACGGCCCCGCCGCGCTCAACAAGCCGGTCAAGCACATCCTGGAGATCCTGGCCCGCGAGTTCGGTCTCGCCAAGCTCGAGGAAAGCGTGAAAAAGCCGCTCATGGGGCTCAAAGTTGCTCCCTACTACGGCTGTCTGCTGACCCGCCCGCCCGAGGTGCCGGAACTGGATGACTGCGAGGACCCGAGCATCATGGAGGACGTCCTGCGCGCCCTCGGCGCCGAGCCGGTCAAGTGGAGCCACCGCATGGAATGCTGCGGCGCGAACTTCACCCTGTCCCGTCCGGGCGTGGTGCTCAAACTTTCCAACGCCATCCTGGAATCGGCGCGCATCGCGGGCGCGGACTGCATCATGGTCGCCTGCCCCTTGTGCCACGGTAACCTGGACATCCGCCAGAAGGAGATCAAGGAAGCCTACGGCGCTCCCGACTCCACCCTGTTCGGCAACATCTTCGGCTCCGAGCTGCACGGCGGCAGCGCCCCCGACCAGCGCGACCTCCCCATCTTCTACGTCACCCAGTTGGCGGCGCTGGCGATGGGTGTTGCCTCGGAGAGCCTCGGTTTCGAGAGCGTCATCACCGACCCGAAACCGCTGTTGAGAGATAAACAGCTGCTGTAGCCCACCCGGGCGGCAGCGCATGGATTGAGGAGCTTATGTCCAGAATCGGCGTTTTTGTGTGCCACTGCGGTGAGAACATCTCCCGCACGGTGGATGTGGAGCAGGTGGCGAAGGCCGCGGGGGAGATCCCGGGCGTAGCCTTCTCCTGTGATTACAAGTACATGTGCTCGGACCCCGGGCAGACCCTTTTGAAGAAGGCAGTTGCCGAGCACAAGCTGGACGGCGTGCTGGTGGCGGCGTGCAGCCCGCGCATGCACGAGAAGACCTTCCGCAAGGCCGCCGAGGCGGCGGGGCTCAACCCGTACCTGTGCGAGATGGCCAACATCCGCGAGCACTGTTCCTGGGTCCACGAGGACCGGGACATGGCGACCGCCAAGGCCAAGGACATCGTGAAGCTGATGGTGGAGCGGGTCAGGAAAGGGAAGTCGCTCGCCCCGATCACCGTTCCCGTCACCAAGCGCGCCCTTGTGATAGGCGGCGGCATCGCCGGCATCCAGGCGGCCCTCGACATCGCCGACGCCGGGCACAGGGTGGTTCTGGTCGAGCGTGAGCCGTCCATCGGCGGGCACATGGCCCAGCTCTCCGAGACCTTCCCGACCCTCGACTGCTCCCAGTGCATCATGACCCCCAAGATGGTCGACGTGGCCAACCACCCGAACATCACCCTGTTCACCTACTCCGAGATCGAGAAGGTGGACGGCTACATCGGCAACTTCCAGGTAACCGTGAAGCACAAGGCGCGCTCGGTGGACGAGTCCAAGTGCACCGGCTGCGGCATCTGCATGACCAAGTGCCCCAAGAAGAAGATCCCCAACGAATTCGACCAGGGGCACGGCATGCGCCCGGCCATCTACGTCCCCTTCCCGCAGGCGGTCCCCAACACGCCGGTGATCGACCGCGAGAACTGCACCATGTTCCAAAGCGGCAAGTGCGGCGTCTGCGCCAAGGTCTGCGGGCCGGGCGCGGTGGACTACGAGCAGAAAGACACATTCACCGTCGAGGACGTAGGTGCCATCGTGGTGGCCACCGGCTTCAAGCTCTACACCATCGACAGAAAGCCCGAAGGGAGCCCGATCCAGGGGTACGGCGAGTTCGGCTACGGCACCATTCCCGACATCATCGACGGCATGACCTTCGAGCGCCTCGCCTCCGCCTCGGGCCCGACCGGCGGCAAGATCCTGCGCCCCTCGGACGGCAAGGAACCCAAGCAGGTGGTCTTCATCCAGTGCGTCGGCTCGCGCGCCAGGGAGAAAGGGATCTCCTACTGCTCCAAGGTCTGCTGCATGTACACGGCAAAGCACACCATGCTCTACCACCACAAGGTGCACGACGGGCAGGCCTACGTCTTTTTCATGGACGCGAGGACGCCGGGCAAGGGGTACGACGAGTTCTGGCGCCGCGCCGTCGAGGAAGAGGAAGCGGTCTACATCAGGGGGATGGTGTCCCGCATGTACCAGCGCGGCGACAAGATCGTGGTGATGGGGAGCGACATCCAGGTCGGCGTCCAGGTCGAGATCGAGGCCGATCTCGTGGTGCTGGCCACCGCGGTGCAGCCGCAGGACGGCGCCGACCTGCTGGCGCAGAAGCTCGGCATCTCCTACGACAAGTACAACTTCTACTCCGAGGCCCACGCCAAGCTGAAGCCGGTCGAATGCGCCACCGCCGGGATCTATCTCGCCGGCGCCTGCCAGGGTCCGAAGGACATCCCGGATACCGTGAGCCAGGCCTCCGCCGCGGCGGCCAAGGTGATGACGCTCTTCGCCAAGGACAAGCTCGAGCGCGACCCGGTGGTCGCCAAGGTGAACGAGAAGTACTGCGTCGGCTGTTTCGCCTGCAAGAAGGTCTGCGCCTACGGGGCCATCGAGGAGAAGGAAATCCGCGATCGCCAGGGGAACCTGATAAAGAAGGTCGCCTACGTGAACCCCGGCGTCTGCGGCGGCTGCGGCACCTGCCAGGCCACCTGCCCGTCCAAGTCCATCGAACTCGACGGCTACACCGACGAGCAGATCATGGCGATGATAGAGGCGCTCTAAACGGCTAAAACCTGTTCTAGGTTCTACGTTCTAAGTTCTACGTTAACACCTTAAACTAAAGCCCGGGTTCGCTCTTGCTTCTGCTTTCAACACAGAACGTAGAACATAGAACGTAGAACGGCTTCTGAGGTTTTCATGCACGCTGCAACAAAACAACACGACTTCGAACCGAAGATAGTCGCCTTCGTCTGCACCTGGTGCACCTACGCGGGGGCGGACCTCGCGGGGACCAGCAGGATGCAGTACCCGCCCAACGTCCGGGTGCTCAAGTTCCCCTGCACCGGGAGGATCGATCCGGTCTTCATCCTGCGCGCCTTCCAGAAAGGGGCGGACGGGGTTCTCGTTTCCGGCTGCCATCCCGGCGACTGCCACTACATGGCCGGCAACTTCCACGCCCGGCGCCGTTTCGCCGCGTTCCGCGCCCTCTTGGACTTCGTGGGCGTCGACCTGAACCGGCTCCAGTTCTCCTGGGTTTCGGCAGCCGAAGGGGGCAAGTGGGTCGACGTGGTGACCGAGCTGACCGAACGGGTGCGCACCATGGGGCCGATGCCCGAGTTCAAGGAGCTCGAGCACGAGGAGCAGTGGTCGGGTGCCATCAATACGCCGGAACTCAAAGAAGCGTACGACAGCATCGGATGATTGGCTGGGGGTAGCCCCCTCCCAACCTCCCCCCTCCGGGGGGAGGAGCAAGAAGAAGCGCCATAGTCCCCTCCCCCGGAGGGGGAGGTTAGGGAGGGGGAGGATTCCGCTCCCAACCGACACAACTTGCGTCCGGCATCTGCCGCGGCGCCAACGGATCAGACATGAACGCTAAAGCAAACAAGAACCAGGTGACCTGCATTGAACCGGATTACTACCAGGCAATCACCGAGGCGATCCGCAAGGAAGCGGTAAAGATCCTCAAGGATGAGACGGTGGTCGGCGTGGTGGGCTACCTCCCCGGCCGCCGCAAAGGGACCGCGAGCCCCGCACTGGTCACCACGGTGGAAGAAGCGGAAAAGCTCATCTTCTCGCCCGCCTGCGTCAACAACCTCTCGGTCTACCTCACCAAGGCCAAGAAAGGGGTGCTGAAGCAGGGCAAGGTCGGCATCGTCGCCAAGGGGTGCGATATGCGCGCGCTGGCCGGACTGATGACGGAATCGCAGCTCCAGCGCGAGGACCTCTTCATCATCGGCGTAGTCTGCCCCGGCGTGTACGGCTTCGGCGTGGAGCGGACCGGCACGCTGACGGAGGCCAACATCGCCCGCAAGTGCCGGGAGTGTACCGTGCACATGCCGGAAGGCGCCGACGTGGCCGCCGGGACGCACGCCGAACTTGCCGATCTGACCCCGGAGGAAGCACAGGAGATGGCGCGCATCGAGGCGATGCCGCAGGCGGAGCGTTGGGCGTTCTGGAAGGAGCACTTCTCGCGCTGCATCCGCTGCATGGCCTGCCGCCAGGTCTGCCCCTTCTGCTACTGCGAACAGTGCCTGTGCGACAAGAACCGTCCGCAGGCGGTGGAAAGTTCGCCCCGCCCCGCGGGGAACATGGCCTGGCACCTGGTGCGCGCCATGCACCTTGCCGGCCGCTGTGGCGGCTGCGCCGAGTGCGAGCGCGTCTGCCCCATGGACATCCCGCTCAACCTGTTGAACCGGCGCATGGCCCAGGAACTGAAGGAACTCTACGATTTCGAGGCCGGGCTCACGCCGGTGGATAAGGGACCGTTGAACCAGTACAAGGAAGATGACGACCAGTCGTTTATAAAATAGGAACCGTTGCCTAACGTCCCCTCTCCCGGAGGGGGAGGGACAGGGAGGGGGCTTTAGGTTACGCAGCGCTTCCCCCCTCCCAACCTCCCCCCTCCGGGGGGAGGAGCTAGAAACAGAGCAGCATTACAACAGTCAGCAGCGCCCTCACCCCTGCCCCTCTCCCGGAGGGCGAGGGGAAAAGGCCAACAAAAGAGACCTTTATGCCGCAGATCATTACGGAACAGAACCTTCGCAATCTGATCGACCTCCTGGTCAAGGAAGCCAAACTCGTGGTGGGACCGAAACTGTCGGGATCGGTGGTGCTTTATGAACCGCTGACGGCAGGCTCGGACCTCACCCTCGACGCGCTGCCGCGCCGCTCCTCCAAGGAGCTGTTCTTCCCGATCTGCGAGGACATCCTCTCCTACAAGCGGGAAAACGGTGCCATGAAGGTGAACGACGTGGACCGCTCGAAGTTCCCGGAGGCGGTGCTGATCGGCGCCCCTCCCTGCGACGCCGGCTCCCCCGCCATCCTGGACGCGGTAATGTCCTGGGACTACAAGGACGAGTTCTACCTGGAGCGCCGCCGCAAGAGCACCATCGTCGGGATCGCCTGCACCAAGGGTGACGACGCCTGTTTCTGTCGCGCAGTCGGCCTGGCTCCGGATGCCGAGGCGGGGAGCGACCTGTTCCTGACCCCGCTCAAGGACGGCTCCTACGCCTGTAATGCGGTGACGGAAAAGGGTCAGGCCCTGGTGGCTGCGCACCAGAACCTCTTCTCGGAAGGGGCAGGCGCCGAGCCGAAACCGTTTGTCGACCAGGCTGTCGCCAAACTCGACCTGGTAAAGATCAAGAAGTGGCTGGAAGAGCACTTCGAGGACCCGCTCTGGGAGAAGATCGCGGACATCTGTGTCGGCTGCGGCGCCTGCGCCTTCATCTGCCCGGCCTGCCACTGCTTCGACATCAACGACGAGGGGAGCACGGACGACGGCGTCAGGCGCAAGCACTGGGACGCCTGCGGCTTCGCCAAGTTCACCAACCACGCTTCCGGCCACAACCCGCGCGACGTGCAGAACAAGCGCTACCGGAACCGGATCATGCACAAGTTCAAGTACTACGACGACAAGTTCGGCAAGACCCTTTGCACCGGCTGCGGCCGCTGCATCCGCGCCTGCCCGGTCGGCATCGACATCGCGGAAATCCTTGAGACCATCAACACCAAGCAAGACTAAAACGAACAGGGATAAAGGGGATAAAAGGGATAACAACAAAGGCCTATTGGTTTTATCCCTTGCATCCCTTTTATCCCTGTTAAACGCCTTATCGAGAGAAACGACCTATGTGCAAATCCGATAACATCTACCTCCCCAACCTCGCTACCATCGAAGCCATCGTCGACGAGACGCCTGACGTCAGGACGCTGCGCCTGGTCTTCCAGGACGAGCAGGTCCGGGAGAACTTCAGCTTCCGCGCCGGCCAGTTCGCCGAGTACTCTTCCTTCGGCTTCGGCGAGTCGACCTTCTGCATCGCCTCGGCGCCAACCCGCAAGGGGTACATCGAGTGCTGCTTCAGGAGCGTCGGGCGAGTGACGGAGTCGCTGAGAAGGCTCGAAGTCGGCGACACCGTCGGCGTGCGCGGCCCCTACGGCAACTCTTTCCCCATCGAGGAGTTTTTCGGCAAGAGCCTGGTCTTCATCGCGGGCGGCATCGCCCTGCCGCCGCTTAGGACCGTGATCTGGAACTGCCTGGACCTGCGCGACAAGTTCAAGGACATCACCATCGTCTACGGTGCCCGCTCCGAAGCGGACCTGGTCTACAAGCACGAGTTGAAGGAATGGCAGGAACGCGACGACGTGCGCCTGGTGAAGTGCGTGGATCCCGGCGGCGCCGGTCCGGACTTCGACGGCAAGGTAGGTTTCGTCCCCACCGTGCTGGAAGAGGCGGCGCCGAGCGCCGAGAACACCATCGCGCTGGTCTGCGGCCCGCCGATCATGATCAAGTTCACCCTCCCGGTCCTGGAGCGCCTCGGTTTCACCGACGACAACATCTACACCACCCTGGAAAACCGTATGAAGTGCGGCGTCGGCAAGTGCGGCCGCTGCAACGTCGGCAATGTCTATGTCTGCAAGGACGGCCCGGTCTTCACCGCGCGCCAGGTGAAGGCGATGTCGCAGGAGTTCTAAGCTCTTTACGTGAAGGGGACTGGCTCCGCAGGTGCCTGTCCCCTTTGCTGTAAAGCTTCCCCCTTGCCCTCCCCCTCCGGGGGGAGGGTTTGTTTTCCATCCGTCTTTATCCCTTTTATCCCTGTTCAATTTGCTTGACCAAGTGCGCAAAATGAGAGAGTCTTTCCGCTTTGGCGCCGCCCTCACCCCAGCCCTCTCCCTGAGGGCGAAGGGGATGTGGACGAAATCTTCGCCATAGCAGGTATTGCGATGCCGTACCTCCTCCTTACCCTAAGCGCCCTGATCTGGTCCGGGAACTTCGTGATCAGCAGGGCCATGAACAACGTGATCCCGCCCGCCGGCTTCGTCTTCTGGCGCTGGGTGGTGGCCTTGATCGTGCTGCTGCCGGTAGTGCTGCCGCGCCTGCGCGAGCAGTGGCCCATCGTCCGGGCCAACCTGCCGCTGATCGGCATCTCCGGCCTGTTCGGCGTCACTCTCTTCAACTTCCTGATCTACACGGCCATGCACTGGACCACCGCCATCAACGCGGCGCTGGTCAATTCCGCCATCCCCATCTTCATCATCATGTTCGCGCGCATTTTCTACGGGCAGCGCGTCATGCTGCGCCAGCACGCCGGCATCGCGTTGTCCCTGGTCGGCGTCGCCGCCATCATCCTGCGTGGCGACCCGTCCCGCATCCTCACCCTGACCTTCAACCGCGGCGACCTGCTGGTACTGCTGGCCGCCATCGCCTGGGGCCTCTATTCCGTCGCTATCAAGCGCTACCCGCAGGGGCTGAACCCGTTCGTGTTCCTGTTCTCCATGACCGTGTGCGGCCTGGTCCTGCTGATCCCGTTCTACGGGTACGAGATCTCCCAGGGGCACCTGATGACCTGGAACCTCCCTACCATCCTCAGCGTCCTGTATGTCGGCATCCTCGCCTCCGTGGTCGCCTTCACCGCGTGGAACCACGGCCTGCGCCAGGTCGGTCCCCATGTCGGCGGGCAGTTCGTGCACCTGATGCCAGCATTCAGCACCATCATGGCCGTCGCCTTCCTCGGTGAGCGACTGCAATCCTTCCACGTGGCCGGCATCGTGCTCATCTTCGCCGGCATCATCTGCGCGACGTACAAGGTGAAGGGATAAGCCTCTTCCCCCTCCCCAGCCCTCCCCCTCCGGGGGCGGGTGCCCTCCTTCGGGCAGTCGACGCTTACCAACGGTCCATTGTCATTCGTTCATTACCCCTGACTTTCCGTATACTTCCTTGCGCTTTTTCCCTCACAGCTGATATCGTATTCACTACGCTAAAACAGCTGCAGCACATACTCTCCTCCAAGAAGGTGACTCAATGTTCGAAGTTGTAAGCAACGAGATTCTCGCGGAAAACCTCCACAAAATGGTGCTGGTCGCTCCCCGGATCGCCAAAGCCAGGAAGGCTGGACAGTTCGTCATGGTCAGGCTGGCTCAGGGTGAAGAACGGATCCCGCTGACCATCGGCGATGCGGACCCGGCCGCCGGGACCATCACCCTGTTCATACAGGCCATCGGCGCCTCGACCCGTAAGATCGTCTCGACCCCGGTCGGCGGCTTCATTCGTGACGTGGCCGGCCCCCTGGGCAAAGAGACCCATATCACCAACTGGGGCCGGGTCGTTTGCGTCGGAGGCGGCGTCGGCACTGCCGTTCTTTTCCCGCTGGTGAAGGCACTGGCCGAGGCAGGCAACGAGATCACCACCATCATCGGCGGGCGCTCGGAGCGCTACGTGATCCTGGCGGACGAACTGGGTGTGCTTTCCAAGAACCTGCTGATCACTACCGAAGACGGCAGCCTGGGCTACAAGGGGTTCGTCACCGGTCCCCTTTCCGAGATGATCGCTGACCCGGTCCGTGCACCGCAGGCGGTCTTCGCCGTGGGCCCGGTCCCGATGATGAAAGCAGTGGCCAACCTGACCCGCGAGCCGGGCATCGAGACCATCGTGAGCCTCAACCCGATCATGATCGACGGCACAGGGATGTGCGGCGGCTGCCGCGTCCAGGTGGGCACCGAGACCAAGTTCGCCTGCGTGGACGGGCCCGAGTTCGACGCGCACCTGGTGGACTTCGACGGCCTCTCCGACCGCCTGACCAGCTATCGCAAGGAAGAGGCGGCAAGGCACGCAGCCGAGGGCTGCAAATTGGCTAAGGAGGTAGCAAAGTGAGCAACGACCTGTCCCCCAAAGAGAGGATGGCTATAGATAGGGTGCACATGCCGGAACTGCCGGCTGACGAGCGGAGCACCAATTTCGAAGAGGTGAACCTGGGGCTCTCCGCCGACCAGGCGCTTTCCGAGGCGCAGCGCTGTCTGCAGTGCAAGACCAGGAACTGCGTCTCCGGCTGCCCGGTCGGAGTGTCCATCCCCGAATTCATCGACGCCCTGGCCTGCGACGACCTCCCCAAGGCCGCCAAGATCCTGCGTGGCGACAACGCCCTCCCCGCCGTCTGCGGCAGGGTCTGCCCCCAGGAAACCCAGTGCGAGGCATTGTGCGTGCGCGGCAAGAAAGGCGACGCGGTGGCCATCGGCTACCTGGAGCGCTACGTGGCCGACTGGGCCATGCTGCACCCGGACCGCCTGCTCAAAGAAGCGAAGCCGGAACCGACCGGCAAATCGGTGGCCGTGGTCGGCTGCGGCCCCGCCGGTCTCACCGCGGCCGGTGAACTGGCGCGGATGGGACACCAGGTAACCATCTTCGAGGCGCTGCACGACACCGGCGGCGTACTCCGTTACGGCATCCCGGAATTCCGTCTCCCCAAGGAGATCATCGACTGCGAGGTGGCGGTCCTTGCCGAGCTGGGCGTGACCATCGAGTGCAACGTGATCATCGGCAAGACCCTGACGGTCGCCGAGCTGACCGAGGATTATGACGCCGTCTTCATCGCCAACGGCGCCGGCCTCCCGACCATGCTCAACATCCCCGGGGAGAACCTGAAAGGGGTTTACGCCGCCAATGAATTCCTTACCCGCGTCAACCTCATGGAGGCCGGGCGCAGGGAAGACAGCGCGACGCCGATCCTGCAGCGGGACGAGGTCGCCGTCATCGGCGGCGGCAACACCGCCATGGACTGCGTCAGGACCGCCCGCAGGCTGGGCGCCAAGCGCGCCATGATCATCTACCGCCGTGGCGAGGCGGAGATGCCGGCCAGGATCGAGGAGATCAAGCACGCCAAGGAGGAAGGTGTCGAGTTCGTCATGCTCACCGCCCCCATCGCCATCGTCGACACCGAGGACGGCTGGGTCTCGGCGCTGCGCTGCCAGAAGATGGAACTGGGCCCGGCAGACGATTCCGGCCGCCGCCGTCCGCAGCCGGTTGCCGGCTCCGAGTTCGACATCCCGGCGGGCATCGTCATCAACGCGGTCGGCACCAACGCCAATCCGCTCCTTACCGCCACCGCGCCTGATCTCAAGCTGAACAAGTGGGGCAACGTCGTGGCAGATGAAGAGGGGCAGACCAGCATCCCCGGCGTCTTCGCCGGCGGCGACATCGTCAGGGGGGGGGCGACCGTCATCCTCGCCATGGGCGACGGCAAGCGCGCCGCAGCAGCGATCGATCAGTACCTGAAGCGCTGATGCCGGCGCAGATGTGTTGACGCAGCGAGGGGGCCGCAAGGCCCCCTTTTTTTTCGCGGCACCAGCGTCCGCCCGTCCACGGTAGGGGCGAATAATCATTCGCCCCCCTTGATCGCATCATCACCTCTCTCGCCAGCGACACCGACGTGGGCACCGGCGGCTGGGCAAATGATTATTTTTCCTTACCACGCTCCCTCCACGGAACCGCCCGTCCACGGTAGGGGCGAATAATCATTCGCCCCCCTTGATCGAATCATCACCTCTCTCGCCATCGGCACCGGACCGGGCACCGGCGGCTGGGCAAATGATTATTTGCCCCTACAGCCCATTCGCATTCGCCTCCGCATCACCAGTCCCATCACCATCACCCTGCCCCCTCTCCCTCCCCTATCGGTTGACAGCGCTTTTTCCGAATGTACCTTTTAATGGTTTGCCACTCCACCCTTACGGGAGGCCACATGAAACAGATACCGTTGTTGCTGCTCGTGCCGCTCTGCCTCTGCCACCCCGCCTACGCCGCGGACGACCTGCTGTCGCGCGCCAACAAGCTGTTCAAACCGATCCCGACCAAGGCCCCTCCCCTCAAGGCCAATCCGGCCACGGCGGCGAAGCTCGAACTGGGCAGGAAGCTCTTTTTCGACCCCCGACTCTCCAGCTCGCAACTCATCAGCTGCAACACCTGCCACAACGTGGGATTGGCCGGTGCTGACCTCCAGGAAACTTCGACGGGGCATGGCTGGCAGAAGGGGCCGCGCAACTCCCCCACGGTGTTCAACGCGGTGTTCGACGTGGCGCAGTTCTGGGACGGCCGCGCCAAGGACCTGCAGACCCAGGCCAAGGGGCCAGTGCAGGCGGCGGTGGAGATGAACAGCAACCCGGAACTGGTGGTGAGGACATTGAAGAGCATCCCCGGCTACGCGCCGCTGTTCAAGGCGGCGTTTCCCGGCGCCAAGGATCCGGTCACCTTCGACAACATGGCCAAGGCGATCGAGGTGTTCGAGGCGACCCTGCTGACCCCTGACTCACCGTTTGACCGGTTCCTTAAGGGTGACGCCGGCGCCTTGAACGCCAGGGAGAAGCGGGGCTTGCGCATCTTCATGGACAAGGGGTGCGCCCCGTGCCACGCGGGAACCAACGTGGGCGGCGTGGACTACTATCCCTTCGGCGTGCGGGAGGCCCCCGCCACCGAAATCCGTCCAGCCGGCGATACCGGCCGCTTCATGGTCACCAACACGGAAAGCGACCGCTACGTCTTCAAGGCTCCCTCGCTGCGCAACGTGGCCCTGACTCAGCCCTATTTCCATTCGGGCAAGGTCTGGAAGCTGCGCGACGCGGTGACGGTGATGGGCTCGGCCCAGTTGGGGATGACGTTGCAGGATGGCGAAGTGGAGGACACGGTGGCGTTTCTGAAGAGCCTGACGGGGCGGCAGCCCAAGCTCCCCTACCCTCTGCTGCCGCCGAGTTCGGATGACACGCCCCACCCCCAGCTGAAGTAGGGGCGGGGATTCGGCCGGACCATCTCACGGTGCCGGGTCGGGATCGACCTCGCCCAGCACCTGCTTGAGCGACACCAGGTCGTAGGGTTTCTGGATGAACAGGGCCCCCTGGTGCCCGGACAAGCGCCGCGCCTCCTCGGCGGCGCTGAAACCGCTGGACAGGACGATGCGCACATCGGGGCGGATGCCCCGCAGATGCTCGGCGGCGGTCATGCCGTCCATCTTTGGCATGGAGAGGTCCATGAGCACCACCCCGATCTCCTCGGCATGCTCCCGGAACAGCGCCACCGCCTCGGGACCGTCGGAGGCGACCATGGTGCGATAGCCAAGCCCCCGGATCATCGCCCGACACACCAAGCGCACCATCTCCTCATCGTCCACAATCAGAACGATCCCCCCTGAGCGCCCGCTAGGCTCTTGCGCTCCCTCGGCCACAGGCAGGTCGGTCGAGGGAGCCTCGTCAGCCACCGCCTGCTTGGCCAGCGCGCGTTCCAGCGCGGTTTCCCTTGGAGCCGGTAGCTCCCGCTCCTCCCGCTCCTCCCGCTTCGTGGCGGCCGTTGTCGCGCCAGCGGCTCCTGCCGCCGGGAAGACGACGCGCATCCTGGTTCCCGCCCCCGGCCGGCTCTCGACGAAGATGGCACCTCCATGCCCCCTGACGATGCCCTGTACCGCTGACAGCCCCAGCCCCCGTCCGGTGAACTTGGTGGAGAAGAACGGATCGAACATGCGCTCGCGGGTGGCCTGATCCATGCCGAAACCGTCGTCGGCAACCTCGACCGACAGGAATCTGCCCGGCTGCGGCTTTTGCTCCAGGCGGCTGTGCGCCAGTTGCGCCACGCCGTAGTCGGCCAGCCCGGTCGCAACCGTAATCGCTCCCCCCTCCCCCGCCGCCTCGATGGCGTTGGTGACCAGGTTCACGATCACCTGCTGCATCTGCCCCGGGTCCGCCTCCAGGAGCGGCAGCCCCGGCTGCAGCTGGACCGCAAAAGTGGCCCCCTTGCGCAGGGATGCCTTCATCAGGTCCACGTTCTCCCCCACCAGCCGGTTCAGGTCCACCAGCTTGACGCTGTACCCCCCCTTCCCGGAGTACGCCAGCATCTGCCTGGTCAGGTCCCCTGCCCTCTTGGTCGCCTGGTGTGCGTTCTCCAAGTACTTGATGGCCGGACTGTCCGGCTCCAGCACGTGGCGCACCAGTTCGACGTTGCCGCCGATGGCCATGAGCAGGTTATTGAAATCGTGGGCGATGCCGCCGGCCAGCACGCCGAGGCTCTCCAGCTTCTGGGTGTGGAGCAGCTGCCGCTCCAGTTCCCCGCGCTCCAATTCCGCCTGCCGCCTGTCGGTGACGTCCTCGCCGGAGCACAACACGCCCTGGATGTTGCCCTCCTCGTCCCGCATCAGGATGTTGTGCCAGGAGATGAGCCGCTCCCCCTTGTCGCGGGTCAGGATCCGGTTCTCGTAGAACTCGAGGAGTTGCTGTTCACCACGCATCAGGGCATCAAAAATCTCACGGATCTTCTTCCTCTGTTCGCGAGGAATGAAGTTGTCAAACCAGTTCAGACCGAGAGGCTCTCCCTGCACCATGCCCAAAAGCTGGGTTCCCGCCCTGTTGATCATCCTGATGCATCCGTCGCTTCCCAGCAGGAGCAGCATGGCACCCGCCAAATCGAGGTAGCGCCGCGCGTTCTCCTTCTCCTGGCGCAGTTCCCTGGTCCTGTCGGCCACCTCCCGCTCCAGGTCCTGGTGCGAGTCCTCGATGCGCCTGGCCATGCTGTTGAAGGCCGTGGCAAGATCCGCGATCTCCTGCGGCACCCCGCTTTTTGCCTCCGTGCGCGCCGACAGGTCGCCGCGCTCCAGGGCCAGCACGGTATTTCTCAGCTCCCGGATCGGCCCGGCCACCCGTCCTCCCCCCCAACCCGCCAGAATCAGCGCGATGGCAATCATGACCAGACCGAACATTGCGGCACGCGCAGTGGTGGAGACCAGCGGCGCAAAGGCCTTTTGGTGGTCTATCGCCACAGCGATCCCCCACCCCTGCGCCACCCCCAGGGGCACGTAGCGGTACGCGGCGAGGATCTGGCGCCCGTCGTCGAGGGTTTCCAGCCGGGAGGACTCGGTCATGGTCATTGCCTGCCGTGACAGTCTTGCCAGCAGCGGGTCCTGTGCCGGCAGGTCCGGCTTGTGTTCCGGCACCGACGCCAGCAACTCCCCCTGTGCCCCGACCAGGATCATCTGGTTCCCTTCGGCATCGGCCACTCCCGGCAGCAGCGCCAGCGCCTCCAGGCTCTGTTGCGGCCTGGTTACGCTGACCAGGACCGCCGGCACCTCCCCCGTTTCCCGCCCGACCCGGTCCCGGATCACAATTTGCCGCGAGATCAGGATCACCGGATGGCCGTTCCCCCAGGCGGTGCCGATCTGCTCTGCAGCTCCCACCGTGAAAGCCACGTTCAGGAACTCGCCGTAACGGTAGCGACTCCCGATCTGATCCGACTCGCTGGCGGCGATAATCTTGCCGTCGGGCGCTATCAGCGCCAGGCTGTCATAGCAATCGGGGGAGGTCCGCTTGAGGGTGGACAGATGCTGGCACAGGAACCGGACCCGGTCCTGGGGAGGGATCGCCGAGGCGGCTTCCTGGTCCAGCAGGGCCGCGGTCGCACCGACGAAATCGTAGGAATTGGCCACCACCGCCAGTTCGGTACGGCGCGAGGCGAGCCAGGTGAGGATCGACTGCTTCTTGTGATCGGCGGCGTTCTCCAGGGCATGGACGATCTCCGCCTCCTTGAGCCCGTGGATACCGACGATCCCCAGCCATGGAGCCCCGTACACCAGTACCAGGATCAGGGCGCCGCACCCTAGCACCGAAAGCACGCTGAAATAGGCGATGACCCGCTCGCGGATGCCCGACAGCCTGGTTGGTCTCCGGCCCGCGGCGCTCATGGCCGGTACTCGAACTCACCCAGCCGGTAGCGCTGGGGGGACTTCAATACCTGCTGCAGCCCGTCATAGGCAAAGGCATGCTCCACCCTCTGGTACGTGGCATCCTGCGGAAGCTTCCCCTGGCGCTTCAGGAAATCGAACTCGTCCTTTAGGGGAAGGTGTCCCGGGAGTCGGACGATAACGGGCGCCGCCGGCACATCGAGAATCTCGCGGCGCGTGATCTCGATGACATGGCCTTGCGCCAGTTTCCGGTGGCGCGGGCTCAACGCCGTGCGGTCAGTTTCCGCCCAGAGCGCAGCCTGCTGCAGATTGGTGTTGCTTTTGCGCATCCAGTTCAGCGCGCGCACCAATCCGGCGGCAAGTGCCAATGCAGCCTGCGGGTCATTGCGTACCAACTGCGCCGATATCACGAAGAAGTCGCTGCTGGCGCCCCGGAACAGCACCCGCGCCTCGGTGTTTTTGGTGAGCGCCAGGGTCGGTGCCGGCTCCCCGGCGGAAAAGGCGTCCACCTTGCCGGACTCGAGGGCCGCGGGCATGGCGTCGATATCCATGGGGACCAAGGTGACATCCCGTTCGAGAAGGCCAACACTCGCCAGCGCCTGCAGCAGGGTATGGTGCGCCGACGATCCCTCCGCGTATGCAACCCGCTTTCTTTTCAACTGCGCCAGCAGAGCGATGTTGCGCCCCACCAGGGAGGTGAAGGTCTTCTTCGCCACCCCCACCACGCATATCCCGGTCCGCACCCCCATCCCGATGGTCGACATGTCGCCCACAATGGCGGCGCTCAGCGAGTTGCCCATGAGAGGGACCATCTCGCTTCCCTTGCGGAAGGGGACGAATTTCAGGAGGTAGCCGGCCGCTTCCAGTTCCCGCTTCAGGATGGCGTCGTGCTCCAGCGCCGCCCCGATCATGGCCGCCGGGTATCCCAAAGGCTGCACGCCGACTTCGATCACGGCCGGCTGGCCGGAAGGGGAGGGGGCCGCGTTCGCTTGATCCCACGGCACGAGGACCAGGACGAGCAGAATGAGGATGTGGCAACGTACTGTCAACAGCATGAAAGTGCTCTCTCAAAACAGGCTGCGGAGCATCAAGCTTCGTCCAAAATCAGGCACCGGAGCGGGTCGAGTCAGTTTAAGGTGGGGCTAAACAGAGTATGAATCTGGTTCATGTATCGGCGAATAAAGATGGCACTTGAGGTTTAAGTTCGGGGAGGCGGTGCAAAGGGAAGGTGCGGTGGTGGTGGGGAAAAATCAACGCCGCCCCCCGGCGGGAGAGCGGCGTTGGTCGCGGTTACATGAAGTGCCAGATCAGGCCCAGATCGTAGGAGGTTTCCCTGACCTTGGACCCGAAAGCGAAGGTGCCGCTGGAATCGGTCTCGCTCATGCTGTTGTCGAGGGCGCACATCCCGCCGACATGGCCTTCAAACCTGCTGGAGAACTGGTATCCGACACCGAAGGTGAAATGATGCTCCGCGATGGCGGGGAAGCCGATCATGCGCAGGTACTCGTAGGAAAGGGTCGGCAGCGTGTTCCCCTGGACCGTGGTGGTCCCGGCGGCGTCGAACCCCTTGTGCAGCTTGACCGGGCTCTTGCCGTAGTTGTACCCCAGGCGCAGGGTGAGGCCTTCGGGGTCCTTGTACTGCAGCCCCAGGGCGTAGACCCACTGGTTCTTCCAGTCGAAATCCTTGTACCCCTCGGCATCCTGCCAGTTGAGCCACTTCACATCGGTTTCGACCAGGAGCTCGTCGTTGGGACGCCAGGCGACACCTGCGGATGCGGTCCGCGGCGACTCCATGCTCAACTCCCGCTTCTGCAGACCGCTGCCGAAGTCGGTGACGTTTTTGTGCGAGATCTTCTCGGGCGTGGTGTAGCTCGCCCCCAGCGAGAAGGAGCCGAGGCGATACAGCGCCCCGAACTGCTCCCCGAACCCGTAGTTGTGCGCGGTTCCCTGGCCGAGGTCGAGCGAACCGTAGAGCAGGTGCATCGAGGTGCCGATGGAAAAGTCAGGCGTCACCAGGAAGGCGATGTTGGGTGCGAATTTGAGGATCTGCAGCTGGGTATAGATGTCCCCCTCGCTGCCGGGATTGCCCTGGTTGAGGTCGATCCCCTTGTTGCGGTAATCGACCCCCATGCCGGTGATGCCGAACATGCCCAGGCCGAAGCGCAGCCGGTCACTGATGGGGGTAATCATGCCGACCGCCGGGATGACGAAGGGCCTCATGTCGCTTTTGGCGGTGGTGCTGGTGGGGCCGACCCTTACCGTGGCCTTGACGGAGGGATCGTAGACGGTGGAGGCGAAGACGAACTCGCTCCCCGGGCAGTAGGGGCCCATGCAGACCGCGGCGGGGTTGGCGAAGATGGCGCTGATGGCATCCTGCGGCGCCGCGACGCCGGCGCCGCCCATGGCGCGGGAGGCCGGAGCCACGCCGATCAGGGTGTCCCCGTTGGTTGCCCGGGCTTCGGGTAAGGAAAAGGAAAGTACCAGTGCTGCCGCCGCTGCCAGGACCGCTCTCTTTGCCATAGGACCGCCTCATTTAATTAGACTTAGGCAGTCTTATAGCACTTTTCTTACAGAGAGTAAACCATCCATTTATTCGTATACAGCAGACAAGGCCATACAGTATCGACTGCTTGTTACAACCATCCCTTGCGCTTGAAGTACCAGTAGGGCGCGAAGCCGGAGATGAGCATCAGCAGCAGGGCCCAGGGGTAGCCGAGCGGCATCTTGAGCTCGGGCAGGAACTCGAAGTTCATGCCGTAGATGCTGGCCACCAGGGTAGGGGGGAGGAAGACCACCGCGGCGATGGAGAAGATCTTGATGATCTGGTTCTGCTCGATGTTGATGAAGCCCTGGGTGGAGTCCATCAGGAAGTTGATCTTGTCGAACAGGAAGGTGGTGTGCGACATCAGGGTCTCGACGTCGCGCGCGATCTCCCTCAGGGTCTCGCTCTGGTCGGTGCGGTCGCGCAGGTGGCGCAACAGGAACGAGATGTCCCGCTGGGTATCCATCAGGCAGAGGCGGATCTTCCCGTTGCTGTCCTCCAGCCGGGCCAGTTTGCCGATGGCGTCCTCGAGTTCGGACTTGTCGTCTTCGAGCACCATGTGGCTCACCCCTTCGAGCTGGCGGTGGATGTCCTCCAGGGTGTCCGCGTGGTTCTCCACCTTCTGGTCCAGCAGGATGACCAGTAGTTCGGCGGGGGAGCGGCACTCGACATGCCCGCGGCGGGCACGCATGCGCAACAGGCGGAAGTCGGCGAGATCCCCCTCGCGGATGGTGATCAGGTGGTTTTGCTGCAGGATGCAGGCGACGGTGAGCGTCATGTGACGCCCTTCGCTCTGGGAGAGGAACAGCGGGTGCACGTGAATCCCGGCCGAGTCCACGAAGCAGCGGGCCGAGATCTCGATCTCGTCGACCTCGTCCGACTCCGGGATGTCGGTGTGCAGCAGCAGCTCGAGGAGATCCCTCTCCTCGTCGTCCGGTTCGTGCGCGTCGATCCAGTCGGCCTTGAGGATCTGGTTCGGGAGGTCTTCCCTCTGGGACTCCATCTCCTTGATGAGCCCGTTATCTATCTTGAAAAGCCTAAGCATGATGCGCTCCTGGCTGGTCCGGCGCCATGTGCCGGCCGTGGCTGCACGGCCGCCGGATCCTTTTACGGGGTCAACAAAAAGGGCGGCCTCGTCGGCCGCCCTTGTCTGTGGTCCAGAATTATTTCTGCGTCAGGCGGTGCACGCAGTCGACCATGAAGATCGCGTTTTCCGGCGGGACGGTGGGGAGGATGCCGTGGCCCAGGTTGAAGATGAGGCCCGGCCTGCCGGCGTTCTCGTCCAGCACGCGCTTCACTTCGCGCTCGATGATCTCCTTGGGGGCGAAGAGCACGGTCGGGTCGAGGTTGCCCTGTACCGCCATGTCGCCCAGGATGTCGCGGGCCTTGCCCAGGTTGACGTGCCAGTCGAGACCCATGACGTCGCCGCCGGCCTCTTTGACGATCTCCAGCATGGTGCCGGCGCCCTTGACGAAGTGGATGACCGGGACGTTGGTGCGGTTCAGGCCGTTGATGAGGCGCTGGGTGTAGGGGAGGACGTAGCGCTCGTAGTCGGACGGGGAGAGCATGCCGCCCCAGGTGTCGAAGATCTGGATGGCCTGCGCGCCGGCAGCGATCTGGGCGTTCAGGTACTCCATGTCCATGGTGGTGATCTTGTCCATCAGGGCCGCGTAGACTTCCGGCTCGGCGTACATCATCTTCTTGAGGGCGGCGAAGTCCTTGGAGCCTTTGCCCTCGACCATGTAGCAGGCGAGGGTGAACGGCGCACCGCCGAAGCCGATCAGGGGCACCTTGGCAGCGAGCTCTTTGCGGAGCAGTTTGACGGCGTCCAGCACGTAGGGGACGTCGGTCTCCATTTTCGGGATCTTGAGCGCCTCGACGTCGGCCATGGTGCGGATCGGCTTGGTGAAGACGGGACCCGGGGTGAAGTCGAGTTCCATGCCCATCGGCTCGATCGGGGTCAGGATGTCGGAGAAGAGGATGGCGGCGTCGACGCCCAGGATGTCCACCGGCTGAATGGTCACTTCAGCGGCGAGTTCCGGGGTCTTGCACAGTTCCAGGAAGGTGCATTTGGAGCGGACGCGCATGTAGTCGGGGAGATAACGGCCAGCCTGGCGCATAAGCCATACGGGCACTCGGTCAACCGGCTTACCCCAACAAGCGTCTAAAAAGCGAGTATTCATAGTAATCCTCCTGGGTGAAATTTTAGAAAATTGAAGATCCCCCTCCCCCCTTGCGGGGGAGGGACGGGGGAGGTTAGCTTTATTTCTGCTCTTTTCTCTGCACCTTGATCGGCACGTAGTTGCAGAACGGCTCCTCCGCCATGTAGTCGCCGTACACCGCGTCGGCGCGGGCGCGGCAGCCGCCGCAGACGTTCAGGTACTCGCAGTCGCCGCACTTCCCCTTGTAGGCTTTGAAGTCGCGCAGGTCCTTGAAGATCTCCGAGTTCTCCCAGAGTTCCTTGAAGGGGGTCTCCTTGACGTTGCCGGCGGTCCTGTGGAAGTAGGAGCAGGGTTTCAGGTTGCCGAAGCAGTCGATGAGGCAGATGGTCTGCGCGGCGATGCACCCCTTGCCGCCGCCGGTGGAGAAGGTGAGCGAGCGGCGCTCGAACTTCTCGCCTTCCGCCTTGGCCTTTTGCGGCACGATGCGGTAGTAGTGCGGCGCGCAGGTGGGACGCATGAGGATGTCGTCCTCGTTCTTCTCCTGGTGATAGTGCCAGTCGAGGATCTCCTCGTAGTCCTCCTTGGAGATCAGTTCGCTCATGATGTCCTCGCCGCGGCCGGTCGGGACGATCATGAACATGTACCAGGCGGTGGCGCCGATCGACTTGGCCACCTTGAAGGTGTTGGCGATGTCGGTCTGGTTCCTCTTGGTGAAGGAGGAGTTGATCAGGAACTTCTGGCCGTGCTTTCTGAACAGCTCGGCCGCCTTCATGACGCCGTCGAAGGCGCCCGGGCACTGGCGGAAGTCGTCGTGAACCTCGGCGCAGGAGCCGTCCAGGGAGAGCGACACCATCTTGATGTCGGCCTTCTTCATCTTCTCGCAGACCTCGTCGGTGACGAGTGAACCGTTGGTCGCCATGCACATCCTGAGGCCCAGCGAGGTACCGTATTCGGCCAGTTCGAAAATATCCGGCCTCATCAGCGGCTCGCCGCCGGAGAGAACCACGACCGGCTTCGAGAAGTCAGCGATTTCCTTGAGGAGCTTCTTCCCTTCCTCGGTGGTGAAGTCACCTTCCGACGAAGTCATCTCGGACGAGCAGCGGCAGTGCACGCATTTGAGGTTGCAGCGCTGGGTGGTTTCCCAGGCGATCCATTTGGGTACGAACTCTTCGGCCATGGCATCTCCAATAGTTACCCTGGAAAGCGTTGCGATGCGGCGGGGGGCTAATCGACTCGGGCAGGGAACGAATTCACGCCAAAAACGGTCGGCTCTGCGACAAGGTACGCTCGGTTTGCCTGCTGTTCGACACGGCGTCTGAAGCGGCATCCAGGAGGTAAAAAGTTTACTGCAAACTTTACTATGAAAGCCTCGCTGAACTCAAGAAGAATCGCTTATTCCGCCATTTTACGGTTGAACGTGTAAACAGCAACGGCGAAACAGAAGGCGGCGCTGAGTACCAGGTTGACCAGGTAGTGGGTAGGAATTGTTCCTGTCAGGAGGGCGTCCCGCGCTCCTTCGAATACGGCGGTCGTGGGGAGGAGCTGTATCAGTGGCAGAATGGATGCGGGGTACGATGAAAGCGGGAAGAAGATTCCGGCCATGAAGATGAGCGGGACGATGATCACGGACTGCACCCGTCCGATGTTCTCCGGCTTGTCTATGACAGTGCCGCAGATGGTGCCGAGACAGGAGAAGGTCATGGATGACAGTGCGATGCACAAAAGGTACATCGGCAGGTTGGCGTAGTCGATGCGGAAGGGGGTGAGGAACAGGATCACCAGGAAGACGACGGTCCCCTTGACCGCCCCTTGCGAAAAGCCGGAGAAGATCTTGCCGATGACGATGTCGTACACGGTGACCGGGGTGACCCGGTACTCCTCGATGGTGCGCTGCACCTTGCGGTGGAACCACATGCTCCAGGAACTCTCGTCGAAGGCCGCGTTGACCGCGGTCATCGAGATGAGGCCCGGCGCGATGAAGAGAGGGTAGGGTACGCCGTTGACGTCGGTGATATACCCCTTGAGTCCGAAGCCGAAGGCGAGGTAGAGGGTGAGCGGGTAGGCGACCACGGAGACGAGCTCCGAGATGATGCTGCGCTTGAGCACCAGCATGTCCCTGCCCCAGATGGAAAAAGCGCCTTTGAACATAAGAGAACCCGTTCTAGGTTCTACGTTCTAGGTTCTACGTTGAAGGCCTTAAACCTAGAACATAGAACGTAGAACGTAGAACGGTTTCTTTGTTATTCCCTGACTTTTTCCCCGGTCAGCGAAATGAACACGTCCTCAAGGCTCGGCTCCTTGAGGCAGATGCGGCGGATGTCCGAGCCGCAGAGGTGGTCCATGAGCGGCTTTATGGACTCCTCGTCGGCCAGGGTGATCTGAAAGAGACTCCCTTCGCGCTCGACTCCCTTGACGAAGGAAAGCCCGGCCAGCACCCCCTGGTAGCGGTCGGCATCGCGGCGAAACTCCACCTGGTAGGTGTGGGCCCGGGAGAAGGCATCCTTCAACTGCGCGGCGGTGCCGTCGGCGAGACAGGTGCCGTGATCCATGATCATGATCCGGTCGCACAAGGCGTCGGCCTCGTCCATGTAGTGGGTGGTCAGAAAAACGGTCATGCTCCGGCGCAGCCCCCGGATGTGGTCCCAGAGAGAACGCCGGGACTGCGGGTCCAGCCCGGTGGTGGGCTCGTCGAGAAAGAGGACCCGGGGCTCGTGCACCAGGGCGCGCGCCACGACGAGTCGGCGCTGCATCCCTCCGGAGTAGGTGTCGGGGAAATCGTGCTGACGCGCGGCGAGCCCGGTCATCTCCAGAAGCTGGTCGATGCGCGGGTTGTAAGCGGCCGGACGCATGCCATGCAGCCTCGCGTGCAGGACCAGGTTCTCGCGCGCGGTCAGGTAGCGGTCCAGGTTGTTTTCCTGCGGGACCACACCGATCAGCCGGCGCACCTCCTTGCCCGCCGTGAGGACACTGTGCCCCTCGACGAAGGCGTCACCAAGGGTAGGGCGCATCAGGGTCGTGAGGATCTTGATGAGAGTGGTCTTGCCGGCGCCGTTGGGACCCAAGAGGCCGAAGACGGTGCCGCGCTCCACCTCCAGGGAAAAGGCGTCCACGGCGGTGAACCCGTCGTAGCTCTTGGTGATCTCATGGAGTGTGATGGCGTGATTCATACACCGCCCCGAACAGGGATAAAAGGGATAACAGGGATGAAGGCGCATAAACGAGGAGTTATCCCATTTATCCCTTTTATCCCTGTTAATTTTGCAGTGGGAAAAGAAGCGAGAAGGTGCTGCCCCCCCCCGACGCCTCTTCCACCCAGACCGCCCCCTCGTGGGCGTCCATGATGCCCCGCACGATGGAGAGGCCGAGCCCGGACCCCTTGGACATGAAGGCGGTATCGCCGGAGGAGTGGTGGGCGATGTCCCCGACCCCGTAGAACTTTTCGAAGATCCGCACCCGCTCGTCGGCGGGAATCCCGATGCCGTTGTCGCTCACCTGCAACAGGTAATAGCCCGGGGCCGTGGCGATGTTGTTGGGGAAGGCGGAATAGAAATGCCGCAGCGTCGGAGTCAGTTCCTTTAACTGCGCATGCTTCAACACCCGCCCGGAGAGCCGTACTTCGCCCCCGTCGTGGGTGAACTTGATGGCGTTTTCCATGAGGTTGCGGATGGCGAGGGTGACGAAGGCCTCGTCGACCGGGACGTCGGTCTCCTCTCCGCCGATGCTCACCGTGATGTGCCGCTCGGAGAGCGGCAGCGCGAAGAGGTTGTGCACCTCGCGACAAAGCTGAATCAGGTTGGCGGGCTTTTTCTGGGCGAGCGGCCCCTGGGCCTCGATCCTGGAAATCGAGAGAAGATCCTCGACCAGCTTTCTCAGCTGGACGGTTCCCTCGTAGACCGATGCCAGGATGCTGTGCTGCTCCGGGGTCATCGGGATCCCGGAATACTTCAGCAGGAACTCGGCCCCGCCCATGATGGAGGTGATCGGCGTCTTGAGCTCGTGCGAGGCGATGCCGATGAAGTTGTTCTTGGCGGTGTTGAGGCGCCCCAGCTCGATGTTGGCCCGCTTCACCTTCTGCAGGTTTTCCTTGAGCTCCATCTTGCTCTTGTAGAGCTCCTCGGCCTTCTCCTTCATCTTGTCGTAGAGGCTGTAGTTGTCGATGAGGACGGCGAGCTGACCGGCGATGGAGCAGAGCAGGAAGACGTCGCGGTCGCTGTAGCTGCGTCCCGACAGCGTCCCCACCGTCATCACCCCCATGACCTCCTGGCCGATCTTCAAGGGGACCGTGCACCAGGAGTGCAGCCCCATGGCGACCGCCGCCTTCTTGGCCTTGTCCGGGAAGCGCGCGTCCGGTTCCTCCCCCAGAAAGGGGCGACCGCTCTGCGCCAGCCGGTTCCACTCCGCATCGGCGGGGAGCGACGTCATCGCCTTCTCGAAGGCTGGGGAGAGCCCGAGCGAGGCACGGATCCGCAGTTTATCCCCCTCGAACAGGTGGATGCAGGAGAAGTCCATCTGCAGCATGTTGTGCAGTTGGAACAGGAGGTCACCCATGACCTTCTCCACCCCCTTGGTGTACTGCAGGCGGAAAGCCACGGCGTAAAGGGTGAGGAGCTCGCGGTCGCTGGTGCGCTTCTCCTCCTCGACCTCACGCCGCTTGGTGATGTCCTTGATGATATGAACGAAACCGCGGTCGTTCCCCTCGATGCGCATGGGGTAGCTGGCCACGTTGTACCAGCCGCTCAGGTTGGGGAAGCGGACATCCTCGTCGGTCTCATCACCCTGCATGTGCAGGAAGCGGAACACCTTCCCCTCGGGCTGCTCCGATCCGAAGAAGATCTCGTCGATGCGCTTGCCGAGAACGGCGTCGTAGCCACCGGGGAAGTAGGCCGAGACCCGGCCGTTGCAGCGGGAGATGACACCTTCGGCGTCGGTGATGATGATGAGGTCGGAGACGGCGTCGAACACCGATTCCCACTCCGCCTTGCCGCGGCGCACCTTGTCCTGGGTGAGGCGATGGGTCCTGCGCTCCGCGGCCTCGCGCAGCTCTCGTTCCACCACCGGTACCAGGCGGGCGAGGTTCCCCTTCATCAGGTAGTCGTTGGCGCCCGATTTCATGGCGGCGACGGCGAGGTCCTCGCCGATCTTGCCGGAGACGATGATGAACGGGAGGTCCTGGCCGCTTTCGTGCAGCACCCGCAGGGCGCCGAGGGCGTCGAAGGAGGGCATGCTGTAGTCGGAGATGACGACGTCCCACTTACGCCCTTCCAGCGCGAGCCGCATCCCCTCGGCGGTCTCCACCCTCAGGTGCTCGAGCTTGTAGCCACCGCGCACCAGTTCCCGGACCAGCAGCAGGCTGTCTTCCAGCGAATCCTCAACCAGCAGAACTTTAAGCTCTTTCGCGACCATAAAACCTCAACTGACAATTAACGATGGACAACAGACGAGGCCTGACCTCACGGGCAGCATCCGTTCTTGACAAAGCCGCGACCCGCGGGCGGATAACATTGTCAACGGTGACCCGCGGGTTGTCAATGCGACGCCCTTTTCACGTCCATTGTCAATGGTCAATCATCCATTGTCATCCTTGCTCAACGTGAAGCAGAAGGTAGCCCCCTTCCCGGGTGCGCTTTCGGCCCAGATCCTGCCGCCATGGCGGGTCACGATGCGCTGGGCTATGGAAAGCCCGACGCCGCTCCCCTCGAACTCGTCGGCACGGTGCAGCCTGTGGAACACCGTGAAGAGCTTCTCCGCGTAGGCCATGTCGAAACCGGCGCCGTTGTCGCTGACGAAGTAGACCGGCCGCCCCGCTTCTTCCCTCACCCCGAACCTGATCCGGGCGTCGGGAGTCTTGGAGCTGAACTTCCAGGCGTTGCCGATCAGGATCTCCAGGAGTTGCCGCGCCAGCTTCGGATCGGCCTGCGCCTTGACCCCCTCCGCGATCTCGAACTCGACCGGGCGTTGCTGCTCCCTGTGCTTGAGCTCCAGCGCGATCACCTGGGCCTTGACGCTGAGATCGACCTCGCGCGGGTCCAGCTCGCACCGTCCCGCCCGCACCAACTGCAACACCGCGTCGATGAGCTGCGCCATCTTGCCGGTCGCCTGGCAGATCCGGACCAGGTACTCCTGCCCCTGCCCCCCCAACTGCTCGCCGTAATCGTCCAGAAGCGCCCGGCTGAACCCGTCGATGTGCCTCAAGGGGGCCCTGAGGTCGTGGGAAACGGAATAGCTGAAAGCCTCAAGCTCCCGGTGCGCCGCCTCCAGCTGCGCCAGCTGCTCGGTCACCTGGCGCCGCAGTTCCTGGTCCTGTCCCTCCTGGGTCGGGGCGGGCTGCCGCACCAGCACCAGGTGGGCCGGTTCGCCCTGGAAGGTGACCGGGCGCCAGGTGAGCTGCAACTCCAGCTCCGTGCCGTCCAGGCGGCGTTGCCGGCAGGGGATTACCCGGTCCTGGTCCCCGGCGGGGGGAACCACCGGGCCAAGGTGGGAGAGGTCCAGCTCCAGGAACTGGTTGCGCCGGTACCCGTAGAGGGTCAGGGCGGCCTCGTTGACAGCCAGGAACCGCCCGGTGTCACGGTGGCGGACCCACATCGCTTCGGGGTTTTCCTCGAACAACTCGCGGTATCCCGCATCGCTTTCTCGCAGCGCCACTTCGCCCTCCCCAGCACAAGATCATGTCATGGTAACTGCCGGCACTCCCATGAGAGGTTCCCCTCTCCGACGCTGCTCTACTTTACTATATTTGCAAAAAGAAAAAAGGAGATAATTAAAGAACGCTGCAAAAGATCCTCATTTGCCCCTCTCCGCCGGTGACTCATGAAGCGTCGACACCGTCACTCCTCCGGATCCTCCGGCTGCGCGGGAAGCAGGATGGTGAAGATGCTGCCGGCCCCCGGCTCGCTCTCGGCCCATATGTAGCCGCCGTGGGCATCCACGGCCTTCCTGCAGAAGGCGAGGCCCAGGCCGGTGCCGCGGGTCTTCCCCTGGCGACGGTTTCTGGCCTGGACGAAGCGGTCGAAGATGGAACCAAGCGATTCCTCCGGGATGCCGACCCCGCTGTCGCGCACCCTGATCCGAACGAACTCCCCCTCCACGGGGAGCTGCTGCGGCGCGTAGTTCTGCTCCGGGACCTTCCCGGTCACCGAGGCGGGGTCGCGCACCAGGTCGGCCGATACCTCGATCTCCCCCCCTTCCGGGGTGAATTTCACCGCGTTGGAGAGGAGGTTCCCCATGATGCGGTTGAAGGAGGAACGGTCCGCCGAGACCGGAGGGAGGCCGGAGGGGAGGGTGGTGAAGAGGTTGATGGCGCCGCGTTGCGCCAGGGTCTGGAACTTGGTGACGCTGCGGTTGACCAGTGCCCCCGGGTCCTCGTCCCTGAAGCTGAGCTTCATCTTGCCCGCCTCGAACTTGTGGATGCCGAGCAGGGTGTCGATCATCTCCACCATCTCCTCGCAGCTCTCGATGGCGGCGTTCAGGTACTCGCGCTGGTCCGGCGTGATCGGGCCGAGCTTCGCCTCGCGCACCAGGTCGATGGAGCCGACCACCGCCGTGATGGGCGACTTCAGGTCGTGCGAGAGCATGCTGACGAAATCTTCCTTCTCCTGCTCCAGTTCTTTGAGCTTGGAGATGTCGCGGATGATCTCGACGCTCCCGACCAGCTCACCGGCCGAGTTCTTCAGCGGCGCCGCCGACGAGAGCACCGGCACCTGCTGCCCGGCGATCTGGAGCTGATAGGCGACATCCAGGCAGGGTTCCCCCGAGCGCAGCACGGTCCGGGCCGGAAGTTCGCCTCCCGGCACATCGGCTTTCAACACCTCTTCCAGGACCTTCCCCTCGATGCCCCCGTCGCGGGAGAGGACCCTTTCCGCCTGGCGGCTGGCAGTGATGATGGTCCCGTGCAGGTCGACGGCCAGCAGAAGGTCCGCCATCCCCTGGAGTACCGCCGCCATCTTGAGGCGCTCCTCGTCCAACTGCCGTTGCAGCTTGGCGTTTTCCTTCCTGGTGCGGTCGATGCCGATGGCGCGCTCCACCTTTTGCAGCATGTCGTCGGAGGAGAAGGGCTTGGAGATGTAGTCCAGCGCACCCTTTTTCATGGCGTCCACCGCGATGTCCTCGCTGCCGTGCGCGGTCATCATCACCACCGGGGTCTGGTCGCTGCGGATCCGGCTCAACACTTCCAGACCGTCCATGCGGGGCATCTTGATGTCCAGCATGATCAGGGAAAAATGCTCGCGCTCGATCGCCTCCAGCGCCTCTACCCCGTCGCGGGCCCGCTCGGTCTCGTAACCGGCGTCTTCCAGCTGCAGCTTGAGGATGAGGGCGATGTCCGCCTCGTCATCCACTATAAGAATTTTGTCCTTTGGCATCGGTCTCCCCTATGATCGGTACGGTGAAGCTGAAGGTGTTGCCGCGCTCCTGGGCGGCGGTGTAGAAGATCCGGCCGTGATGGCGCTCGATGATCTCCTTGCAGATGGCGAGCCCCAGGCCGGTCCCTCCCACCTTGCCCCGTTCCTGGCACTCTATCTGCTGGAATTTCTTGAAAAGCTTGTCGCGGTCCGACCACTGGATCACGCGCCCCTTGTCGGCCACCGACACCACCACGTAGTTCCCTTCCTGCTCCGCGCTGATCATCACCACCTTACCCTCTGGGGAGAACTTGACCGCGTTGGAGAGGAGGTTGGTGATCACCTGGATCAGGCGGTCGCTGTCGCCGTACACCATGGGGAGGTGCTCTCCGACCGTGTTGACGATGGTGATGTCGCGCCCCATGGCGTAGGACTTGATCTCCTCCACAGCGTAGACGGTGAGTTCGCCGATGGAGACCGGCTTGAACTTGAACACCATCCCACCGGACTCGATCCCGGAGATGTCGAGTATCTCGCTGATCAGCCTGATCAGGCGCTGCGTGTTGCGGAAGCAGACGGTGAGCAGCTGCCGCTCGGTGTCGGTGAGCCACTTGCTCCTGGTCAAAAGCAGTTGCAGCGATCCCTTGATCGAGGTGAGCGGCGTCTTGAGCTCGTGCGAGACGGTCGAGATGAACTCCGTCTTCATCCGGTCCACCTGCTGTTCCACGGTGACGTCGCGGATGGAGAGGACGATGCCGGCGAAATTGCCGAACTCGTCGGAGAGCGAGGAGAGGTAGACGTGCAGCCGCTTCCCCTTTACCGTCAGCTCCTCCTTGGTCCCGCCCCCCCGGTCCGGCTGCGAGAGGTCCCTGATCCGCTCCAGGAGCGGGGTGAAACCGACCAGTTCGCAGACATGCTCGAAGGGCTGCCCGATCACGCGGTGCGGCACCATGCCGAAAAGCTGCTGCGCGGCGGGGTTGAAGAGCACCACCCGGTTGTCCAGGTCGGTCACCAGGACCGCCTCGGCGAGACTGGTCAACACCGCCTCCAGCCGTCCCATCTCCATGGCCAGGGCCGAGGTCCGCTGGTCCACCATCCGCTCCAGCTGCTCGTTCAGCTCCTGCAGGTCGCCGGTCTTCCTGTTGATGATGGAATCACGCTCCTTGAGCGCCTGCACCATCTTGTTGAAGGAGGAGGCGAGCACCCCCACCTCGTCATCCTGGTGCCCCTCGACCCGCTGGTCCAGGTCCCCCTCCCCGATCCTGCTGGCGCTCCATGCCAGTTGCCGCAGCGGGCCGGTCAGGTGCCGGGAGGCCAGGAAGGCGAGGCCGAACGAACAGATGATGCCGATGAAGGCGGAGGCGAGGATGTTGCCGAGGTTTTCCCGCTTGGTTTCCCTGAACCTCTCGGTGGCGACGGCCACGGAAATGGCGCCGACGAATTCGCCTCGGCTGTTCAGGATGGGGTCGATGACCGTCTCGTAGTCCCGCGACCCGATGCGTGCCTCGCCCCGGTAGACCTCGCCCCGCTCCAGCACGTCGATCACCTGCGGCGCGAGGATGGAGGAGTCGCGCAGGGCGGTCGGCAGGCTGCTGGCGATGCGGAGGTCGCGCTGGGTGATGCTCACCTCCACGTCGCGGCTGGATACCTCCTGCAGATCAGCGGGGAGCGTGGCGTGGTTGTTGAGGACCTCCCCGGCGACGATACACCCCACGACCTTGCCGTCATCGCCAAGAACCGGTACCACCACCGTGTTCACCAACGCCTCCGCGTTGCTCTCCTGTTCGCAGTAGCGCTTCGCTCCCGCCTGGCACAGCACTACCGCCGGCAGGATCTCGGTGGAGGCGACCACCCGTTTTCCCGCCAGGGACTGGTCCAGCACTCCCGGCAGGTACAGCTCCTCACCGGTGGAACTGTCGCTCCCCGCCACGATCCTCTTTTTGCCATCGAGCACCAGCAGGAAGTCCAGGTAGGGGAGCACCTTGTGCACCACTTTGAGCCGGTCGTCCAGCCAGCCACGGTCCCGTGCCAGCAGGTGTTCCTGCACCAGCTTGGAGGTGGCCGGTTGCAGCAGCGAGTACTTCACGACCTTGGCGCGGTCGAGGTACTGGCTGCGGGCGTAGGTGAGGTTGGTTTCCAGGTTACGGTCGACCTCTGTGCGCAAGGAGGCGCTCATGGTCTTCATGGTCGAGTAGATCAGGGTGGAATAGGAGATGAGAAGAATGGCGAGAATGGACAGGAGCAGTTTGGTTCTTATGCCAAAGCGTGGTTGCATTACCTATCCTTGGTGAAACAGGCGAGGTCAAGGTTGAGGTTGAGAACTTCTCTTAACCTTAACCTCGACCTCAACCTGCTGTTAAGCTCCTTCGGCCTTCAGGTTCCTGGTCATCAGTTCCAAGACCGCCTCGCGGGCCGGCTTGTTCTGGTAGAGCATCTGGTACATCTGGTCGATGATCGGCATCTCTACCCCGAGCTTCTTGGCGAGGTTGTAGGCGGATTCGGTGGTCTTTACCCCTTCGGCGACCATGCGCATCTCGCCGAGGATCTCGTCAAGGCGCCGCCCCTTGCCGATCTGGATGCCGACGCTGCGGTTCCTGGACAGGTCGCCGGTGCAGGTGAGCACGAGATCCCCCATCCCGGCCAGACCCGCGAAGGTGGCCGGCTGGGCCCCCATGGCGAGCCCCAGGCGGGTCATCTCGGCAAGGCCGCGGGTGATGAGGGCCGCGCGGGTGTTGCTGCCGAAGCCGAGGCCGTCCGAAATGCCGGCGGCGATGGCGATGACGTTCTTGATGGCGCCGCCCAGCTCGACTCCCACCACGTCGGAGTTGCGGTAGACCCGGAAGAAGTTGGTGTTGAAGGCTTCCTGCACCCGGCGTGCGATCTCCTCGCTGGCCGCGGCGGCGGCGACGGCGGTCGGCATCTCCTGGGCCACTTCGCGCGCAAAGCTCGGGCCGGAGAGGGCGGCGAACCGGGCGTACATCTCGGGGGGGAGGATCTGCTGGTAGATCTCGGAAACCGTGGCCAGGGTGTCGACCTCGATCCCCTTGGAGGCGGAGATGATCACCGCGTCCCTCGGGATGAAGGGGAGGGAGTTGCTGATCACCCGGCGTACCAGTTGGGACGGCACCACGCAGAGCACCATGGTGCAGCCGCGGTAGGCCTCCTCGAGGTCATTGGTGAAGGCGAGGCTTTCCTGCAGCTTGATCCCGGGCAGGAAGAGGTCGTTCTCCCCGGTGTCGCGCATGGTGACGACCAGCTCGGGCTCGTAGGCCCAAAGGGTGACGGCGTGCCCCTTCTTGGCGAGCAGGTCGGCCAGGGTGGTGCCCCAGCTCCCCGCGCCTATTACAGCGACTTTCTCTAGCATCTATTCAAGCCCTCGTACCGTGTCTCTAGCCCTCATGAGGACTTCATTGTAGCACAAATAATGAAAATTCTGCCTGCGCTGGCTTCCGCCAGCTGCATCCACATCTCCCTCCGGTAGAGGGTCGGGGTGAGAGCGTTCCGCTACAGCTCTTCCACCGCCCTCAGCGGCGGCTCGTCGCCGCGCTCCAGCGATTCCCGGGCGATCTCCATGCTTTCCAGGGCGAAGCGGCGCAGGAACGGGTGCAGATGGTGCGGCAGCGGGTTGTCGATCAGGCTGTCGGCGAGTCGTACGATGCGTGCCACCTCGAGGTTGTCCCTGCCGCAGCGGCGCATCAGGTCGGCGCTGACGAGCAGCCGCTCCCGGATCAGCTCCAGTTCCGGAGCTATCAGCTCTGAGCAGAAGCGCTCGATCACCTGGTCGCTCCCCTTGCCGCTGCGGTATTCCTCGGCGAAATCGTAGACCCGCTGTGCGGCCATGAACCAGCCGGAGAAGAAGGAGTCGGCGAAAAGCCGCTGGGCCAGTTGGTCCCCTTCCTGAAAGCTGAGCACGCGGGAGCGGGGGAGGTCGGTCAGTTTTTCGGAGTACCGCGCCGGCGTCATGTCCTCCCCGGCGAAGATGCCGCGCCTCATGTAGAAGTCGGCGGGAAGGTAGCAGAGATCGCGACTCCAGTAAAGGGCGTCGCGCACCAGGTCCAGCAGGTACCCCGGCGCCACCTCGATCAGGTCGTCCTGCATGCGGAAGCCTTCCACCTCGGCGGAGAAGTTGTCCAGGGTAAGCTCGCCGGCGCCCCACGCCGCCAGCACCCCGCGTCTTTCGTGCACCTGCAGGTACAGCACGGTGACCGTGTCCGCGCTTACCCAGCGGGACAGCAGCAGCGAACGGTAACCGTCCCCGTCGGGGGGAGTGGCGTAGGCGGCATGGTACGGGAGCAGCCTGCGCGGCGGCGGCACCGCGACGCCGAGGAAGCTGAGCCGGCGCAGCGCCTTCTCCGCGTGGGGAGCGAGCTCCGCGCCGCAGTCGGCCAGGAAGTCCTGCAGCACGCGGGCCGCGCGCGTATCCCTTATTTTCCCCAGGGCAGCCAGAGCGGCGTGCACGATGTCACGATCCTCGTGCCAGAGCATCGCCTCCAGCAGCCGGGGTGAGTTGAGGTCGCCCGACTGGCACAGCTCCCGGATCACGATCTGCTGCACCTCGGCGGGGTAGGAGAGGAAGTCGTCCAGGAAGGTGACCATCCCTTCCTCGCCCAACTGCATGGCGCCCTGTACCTGCTGCCCCAGCGAGGTGCCGCCGGAGGCTCCCTTCTCCTGCTTAAAGGGCGGGGAGTTGACGTCGACGCCGTACCCTTCCAGCGCGATCAACAGGGCGGCCTTGCCGTCGGCAGCAAGATCCTGGCGCTTGAGCGCGATCTGGATCAGCTGGTCGAGCCAGTCCTCGGTATCGAAGAAGTCCAGGATGTAGGCGTACTTGGTGATGAGTTCGCCCGAGTTCTCGCGCCAGAGTTCCCGCACCAGCGGACGCAGCGCGCGTTTGCCGGCCTGCTGGAACTTGTGGCCGATCCGTTCCATCTCGTGGATGGAGATGCCGTCACCCTTCAGCCGCACCAGGAGATCCAGAATGTCGCGACGCTCGTTGAGGGAGTTGTCTACCTTCTCGCTCTGTTGCATGGGCCTACCCTTTTTTCACCGCATGGCACCCCTCCAAAGGAGGGCAAAGGTTGCATGTTCGACGTTTGCTGCCTGTGCTGCTGTGCTGCTCTTGCCGGGGTGGGGGAGGGTTTTACTCCTCGCCTTCGCCGCCCTCGGTTTCGAGTTCGACAATCTCGTCGATGTCGTTCTCTTCTTCGTTCTCCTCCTGGTCCTCTTTCTCGGCCAGGCGGGCCACGGCGACCACGCGCTCGTTCTCTTCCTTCACCATGAGGCGCACGCCCTGGGTGTTGCGGCCGATGATGGAGAAGCCGGCCACCGAGACGCGCAGGATCTTGCCCTGGTCGGTGATCAGCATCAGGTCGTTGTCGTCAACCACCTGCTTGATGTCCACCACGTTGCCGTTACGCTCGGTGGTCTTGATGGTGATGATCCCCTTGCCGCCGCGGGACTGGGTGCGGTACTCGCTGATCTCGGTCCGCTTGCCGTAGCCGTTCTCGGTGACGGTGAAGATGGTGGAGTCGGTGAAGTTCTCGTTGAGAATCTCCATGCCGATCACCACGTCCTCGTCCTCGAGGGTCATGCCGCGCACGCCGCGGGAGACGCGCCCCACGGTACGGACGTCGTCCTCCTTGAAGCGGATCGCCTTGCCGGTAGCGGTGGCGAGCAGCACGTCCTGCTTGCCGTCGGTGAGCGCCACCGAGATGAGCTTGTCCCCATCGTCCAGGTTGACGGCGATGATGCCCCCCACCCTCGGGTGCGAGTACTCCATCAGGTTGGTCTTTTTCACCACGCCGTTCCTGGTGGCCATCATGATGAACTTGTCGTCCACGAACTCCTTGACCGGGAGGATGGTGGTGATCTTCTCGTTGTTGGCGAGGTTCAAAAGGTTCACGATCGCCTTGCCGCGCGCGGCGCGCCCCGCTTCCGGGATCTCGTACACCTTCAACCAGTAGACCTTGCCGGCGTCGGTGAAGAACATGAGGTAGTCCTTGGTGGAGGCGATGAACAGCTGCTCCACGAAATCCTCCTCTTTGGTCTTCATGCCGGTCTTCCCTTTGCCGCCGCGGCGCTGGGCGCGGTACAGGGTGACGGCGTTACGCTTTATGTAGCCGGTGTGCGAGATGGTGACCACCATGTCTTCCTCGACGATGGTGTCCTCGAGCGAGATGTCCGCGGTTTGCATCACGATCTCGGAGCGGCGCTTGTCGCCGAACTTGTCCTTGAGCTCCAGCAGCTCGCCCACGATGATCTTGAGGATCTCGGACTCCGAAGCCAGGATCTCCTTCAAGCGGGCGATGTACTTCAGGATCTCGCGCAGCTCATCGAGGATCTTTTCGCGCTCGAGACCGGTCAGGCGGTGCAGTCTCATGTCCAGGATGGCCTGGGCCTGCAGGTCGGAGAGGCCGAACTTCTCCATGAGGCCCACCTTCGCCTCGGCCGGCGACGCGCTGGCCTTGATCAGGGCGATCACCTCGTCCAGGTTGTCCAGGGCGATCTTCAAGCCTTCCAGGATGTGGGCCCGCGCCTCGGCCTTCTTCAGGTCGAAGATGGTGCGGCGGGTGACGATCTCTTTTCTGTGCTCGATGAAGAACTCGATGGTCTCCTTCAGGGTCAGGACGCGCGGCCGGTTGTGCACGATGGCCAGCATGATGATGCCGAAGGAGGACTGCATCTGGGTCTGCTTGTACAGGTGGTTCAGGAGGATGGTGGGGTTCTCGTCCTTCTTGAGCTCGATGACGATGCGCATACCCTCGCGGTCGCTCTCGTCACGGAGGTCGGAGATACCCTCGATCTTCTTCTCCTTGACCAGCTCGGCGATCTTCTCCACCAGCTTCGCCTTGTTCACCTGGTAGGGGATCTCGGTGACCACGATGGACTGGCGCTCGGTTTTCTTCTGGGTCTCGATCTGCACCTTGGCGCGCATCTGGATGATGCCGCGGCCGGTGGAGTACGCCTTCATGATCCCCTCGCGGCCGTAGATGAAGCCGCCGGTCGGGAAGTCCGGGCCCGGGATCAGTTCCACCAGCTCCTCGAAGGAGAGCTGCGGGTTCTCGATGATGGCGACGATGGCGTCCACCACCTCGGAGAGGTTGTGGGGCGGGATGTTGGTCGCCATGCCGACCGCGATGCCGGCCGAGCCGTTGACGAGCAGGTTCGGGAACTTGGAGGGAAGAACCAGCGGCTCCTTCAAGGAGTCGTCGTAGTTCGGGCCAAACGGCACCGTTTCCTTGTCCAGGTCGTTCAGGAGCTCGTGGGCGAGCTGCTCCATCCTGATCTCGGTGTAACGCATCGCCGCCGGGGAGTCGCCGTCGATGGAGCCGAAGTTACCCTGGCCGTCGACCAGCGGGTACCTGAGCGAGAAGTCCTGGGCCATCCTGACCAGGGTGTCGTAGACGGCTGTATCGCCGTGCGGGTGGTATTTACCGATGACGTCGCCGACGACGCGGGCCGATTTCTTGTACGGCTTGTTCCAGTCGTTTGACATGTCGTACATGGCGTAGAGGCAGCGCCTGTGCACCGGCTTCAGGCCGTCACGTACGTCGGGAAGCGCGCGGCCGACGATGACCGACATGGCGTAGTCCATGTAGGAGCGCTTCATCTCGTCTTCGATGTTTACCGATACCTTGTTCAGTTGATTCAGCATTTAGGAAACCCTTTCCGGTCAAAAGGCGGCATCTTCGGGTGAAATACCCCGAAAAATGCCCTCACAATTGATTTGCAGTAGAAATATGCAAAACGCTATCCCCTCCCGAAGGGAGGGGAAATTTTTTTTATTTAAGGATCACGCGGCCTTAACACGTTCTCACGCGCTCTGCCGGGCTCCTCCGCCCCCTCTTACACGTCGAGGTTGACGACGTTAAGCGCATTCTGCTCGATGAAGTCGCGGCGCGGCTCTACCTGGTCCCCCATGAGCACGGTGAAGATCTCTTCTGCCGCCACGGCGTCCTCGATCTTCACCTGCAAGAGCACCCTGTTCTCCTGGTGCATGGTGGTCTCCCAGAGCTGCTCCGGGTTCATCTCGCCCAGACCTTTGTAGCGCTGGATGTAGAGGCCCTTCTTGGCGCTCTCCATGAACCAGGAGAGGATCTCGTCCTGGCTCTCGCTCTCGAACATCACCTTGTCTTCCGGCCCGAGGATCACGGCGGGGCCTACCCCCATCACGGAACGCACGCGCTTGTGGCTGTCGAGCAGCATGGCGTACTCGTAGGAGTCCAGCACCTCGAAGATGGCCTGATCGGTCTTCACCCTCAGGTTCCCGAAGGCGAAGATGATGCTTTCGTCGTAGACCTGGGCCTCCACCTCGGGGTGGGCCTCCTTCATCTTGGGCACCAGCGCGATCAGGTCCGACATCTCCTCCAGCCCCGGCTTGATGCCGGCCTTCAGGAAGACGCGCAGCAGCAGCTCGTTGATCCCCTTCTTGACCACCTTGTCGAACAACTCGTCGTAGTCGATCAGCTGGGTGAGGATCGGGATGATCTGCTTGCCGCGGTAGGCGCGCTCGTCGTTGCCGGTGCCGAGCTTCAGCGTCATATCCTCGGTCCCTTCCTCGAGGAGGTAGGCCTGTAGCGCCGTCTCGTTTTTCAGGTACTGCTCTTTCCGGCCGCGCTTGATCTTGTACAGCGGCGGCTGTGCGATGTAGAGGTAGCCGCGCTCGATCAGCTCCATCATCTGGCGGAAGAAGAAGGTCAAAAGCAGCGTGAGGATGTGCGAGCCGTCCACGTCGGCATCGGTCATGATGATGATGCGGTGGTAGCGGAGCTTGGCGATGTCGAAGTCTTCCTTGCCGATCGACGTGCCCAGAGCCGAGATCAGGGTCCTGATCTCCTGGGAGGCGAGCATCTTGTCGAAGCGCGCCTTCTCGACGTTGAGGATCTTACCCTTCAGGGGGAGGATCGCCTGGTACTTGCGGTCGCGCCCCTGCTTCGCGGAGCCCCCTGCGGAGTCGCCCTCGACCAGGAACAGTTCGCACAGCGCCGGGTCCTTCTCCTGGCAGTCGGCCAGCTTGCCGGGAAGGGTGCCCACCTCGAGCGCCCCCTTGCGGCGGGTCAGTTCGCGGGCCTTCCTGGCCGCCTCGCGGGCGCGGGCCGCGTCGATGGACTTCTCCAGGATCTTCCTGGCCATGGCCGGGTTCTCTTCCAGGTAGGTGGCGAGCTTCTCGTTCATCAGGGTCTCGACGTACCCCTTCACCTCGGAGTTGCCGAGCTTGGTCTTGGTCTGCCCCTCGAACTGCGGCTGGGATATCTTCACCGAGATCACCGCGGTGAGGCCTTCACGCAGGTCCTCGCCCGAGATCGCCACCTTCACGTTCTTCAAAAGGTTGTTGGCGGTGGCGTAGTTGTTCATGGTACGGGTGAGCGACGCCTTGAAGCCGATCAGGTGCGTGCCACCCTCGTGGGTGTTGATGTTGTTGGCGAAGGAGAACACTTTCTCGTCGTAGGAGTCGTTGTACTGCATCGCGATCTCGATATCGACGCCGCTCTTCTCCCCCTTGATGTAGATCGGTTCCGGGTTGACCAGGTTCTTGTTCTTGTTCAGGTATTCAACGAAGCTCCTGATGCCCCCCTCGTAGAAGAAGTCGTGGTCCTTCTCGGTGCGCTCGTCGTGGATCTTGATGCGCACGCCGGCGTTCAGGAAGGCGAGCTCGCGCAGCCTTTTCGAGAGGATGTCGAAGGAGAACTCGGTGGTCTCGAAGATTTCGCCGTCGGGGAGGAAGGTGATCTTGGTGCCGCGACGCTTGGTCTCGCCGGTGATGGCGAGCGGCGCCTGGGGCACGCCCCTTCGGTAGCTCTGGGTGAAGAGTTGGCCGTTTCTGCGGATCTCCAGTTCCAGCTTGGTGGAGAGCGCGTTGACGACCGAGCTGCCCACGCCGTGCAGACCGCCGGACACCTTGTAGGAAGAGTTGTCGAACTTGCCGCCGGCGTGGAGCACGGTGAGGACGACCTCGGCCGCCGACCTTCCCTCGGTGGGGTGCATGTCGGTCGGGATGCCGCGGCCGTTGTCCTCGACCGTGACCGAGCCGTCCAGGTGGATGGTGACCTGGACCGCGTCGCAATAGCCGGCCAGCGCCTCGTCGATCGCGTTGTCCACCAACTCGTAAACCAGGTGGTGCAGACCCTGAGCAGCGGTGGAACCGATGTACATGGCCGGACGCTTCCTTACCGCTTCCAGTCCTTCAAGAATCTGGATCTTATCCGCCCCGTAATCGCTTTGTTCTTCTGAGCTCATCTTTACCTCTAGTTGAGAATTTTTCCCTCGTTGATGCGGAAAGTTCTGTTGTCTTCCATGTCCGCGATCGCCACATTGGACAGCGACGTCGTGGTGATGAAAACCTGCATCTCCCTTTTCTTAAGGAAGTCCATCAGGTTCTTGTTGCGTTCCCGGTCCAGTTCGCTGGTCATGTCGTCCAGAAGGAGCACCGGGGGTGCCTCGAAGCACCTGGTGATGTACTCGATCTCCGCCATCTTGAGCGCCAGCACGAAGGATCTCTGCTGTCCCTGCGAGGCGAAGTGCCGGGCGGAGCGGCCGTTCAGTCCGAAGTAGAGGTCGTCCCGGTGCGGCCCGATCGCCGTGGTCTGGCGCCTCTTCTCTTCCGCCGCGTGCGCCTTGAGGGCGTCGGCGAGCGCCGCCCGGGGGTTCTCCGCGTAGGCCTTCTGGTCCACCCCGTGCAGCCGGTACTCGATCTGCACCGTCTCGTCGTTGCCGGAAATCTCGCTGTAGAAGCCCTGCAGCAGCTTGCCGATCTCGGTCAGGTATGCCTTTCTTCTCTCGATCACCAGTTGCGCGGCCTGGATCAACTGCTCGGTCCAGACCTCGATCCCGCTGCTGTCGCCGACCTTCAGGAGGGCGTTGCGGTTCTTGAGGATCTTCGAGTAGTCGTGGAAGGCGGCCAGGTAACTCAGATCGCAGGTGAAGACCGCCCGGTCCAGGTACCGGCGCCTGAGGTCCGGTCCCCCGCGCACCATGGAGATCTCTTCCGGCGTGAAGAGCACCACGTTCAGACTGCCGAAGAAGTCGTCCAGCCTTGTAGCGAGTTTGGCGTCGATCTTCGCTTTCTTGCCCTGCTTCTCCAACAGGAGGGCAATCTCCCTGCTGACCCGGTCCCGTTCCACGACCCCCTTGATCAGGGCGAACTCCGAGCCGAACGCGATCAGCTCGACGTTTTTCGCCTGCTTGAAGGACTTCATCGTGGCGAGGAGGTAGATCGATTCCAGCAGGTTGGTCTTGCCCTGGCCGTTGTTGCCGTAAAAAACGTTGAACTTCTTGCCTGGAACAAGCTCGATGTTCTGCAGGTTACGGAATGAAGCAAGCTTGAGTTTTATAAGTTTCATTTAGGAACGGTTGAGGCTGAGGTTAAGGTTTGAGAAAAACCGCTGATCCTGCTTTTTAGTCTCTACTTAACCTCGCCTCTGACCTGTCTTAAAGCCTCATCGGCATGATGACCGCCAGGAATTCCTCGCTGTCGGCCGCCTTCATGATCACCGGGGAGAGTTCGTCCTTCAGTTTCAACTCCACCTCGCGCTGCTCCATGACTGAGAGCACGTCGATCAGGTACTTGGCGTTGAAGCGGGCCGAGATGCCGTTGCCTTCGTAATCGATCTCGATCTCCTCGCGCGCCTCTCCGAGTTCGGGGTTGCTGGAGGAGATGATCACCAGCTCCGGATTGACGTCGATCTTGACCCCCTTGAACTTCTCGGAAGAGAGGATAGACATCCTTTTCAGCGAATGGAGGAACTTGTCCCGGTTGATCTGCACGATGCGGTCGTTGGCGACCGGGATGACCTTGGTGTAATCCGGGAACTCGCCGTCGATGAGGCGCATCACCACCACGGTATTCCCCTTCTTGATGACGGCGCTGTTGTCCATGAAGCCGAGCATGATCTCGCCGTCTTCTTCCTCAACCATCTTCTTCAACTCGAAGATACCCTTCCTCGGGAAGATGACCCCCTTGGAAAGCTCGGCGGTGATGTTGCCGTTGATCTCTTTTTGGGCGACGGAGAGGCGGTGACCGTCGGTCGCGACCATCTTGAGCACGTTGGTGCCGTTCTCGTCGAACGCCTTGATGAAGATACCGTTCAGGTTGTACTTGGTCTCGTCGTAGCAGATGGCATAGGAGGTCTTCTCGATCATGTCAGCCAGGATCTCGTTCTTGAAGACCAGGAAGCTCTCCTCCTTCACCTTGGGGAAGTAGGGGAATTCTTCCGACGAGAGACCGACGATGTTGAAACGGGCCTTGCCGCAGGTGATCTCTACCCAGTCGTTGTCCTTGGTCGAGAACAGGATCTCCTCGTCCGGCATCTCCTTGACGATCTCATAGAGTTTCTTGGCCGAGACGGTGATCTTGCCTTCGCGGATCACGGTGGTCGGATAGGAACTCTTCATGCCGACCTCGAGATCGGTTGCGGTGATGAAGAGCTGGTCGTTTTGAACCTCGAGCAGCGCGTTGGAGAGAATGGGCATGGTGTTGCGCTTTTCTACGATACCCTGGATTCTCTGGAGGGCTTTCATAAAAATCTCTTTGCTGATTCTGAATTCCATGTCGTCTCTCTCCGGTTCTGTTTTTATTATGTTTATCTTTAAAGATTGTAGTAGTAGATAGTGTCCTGTTGATACTGTGGACAACCTCGTTACTGTTTGAAACTGTTCCGCTTTTGGGCCTGGAAACCTGAAGGGATAAACCGCCCGGTTGTGGTGAGTTCTGCACAGCTTATTTTGACAGGGCTCGCGACAGGCTGTTTGTCCACAGTTATCCCCACTATGTGAACAGCCTTTTCTTGATGTCTTCCACAGTCGCTTTCAGGTCCGCGTCGGCCGCCAATTGCTTCTCGATCTTCTTGACCGAGTGGATGATGGTAGAGTGGTCCTTGCCTCCGAACTTCTCGCCTATCTCCGGGTAGGACGCCTTGGTCAGCTCCCGGCATATATATATGGCAATCTGGCGCGGCACCACCAGGGTCTTGATGCGCTTGTCCGACTTGAGCTCCGAGACCTTGATGCGGAAGTGGTCGGCGACCATCTTCTGGATCATCTCCACGCTGATGTCGCGCGTCTTCTCGACGATGATGTCCTTCATCACCTCGCGCGCCATGGACAGGGTGATCTCTTTGCCGGTCAGGCTGGCGAAGGCCTCGAGGCGGATCAGCATCCCTTCCAGCTCGCGGATGTTGCTGGTGGCACCCTCGGCGAGGAACAGCGCCACGTCGTCGGGGAGGTTCACCGCGTGCATGTCGGACTTCTTCTTGAGGATGGCTACCTTGGTTTCCACTCCCGGCGGCTGGATGTCCGCGATCAGGCCCCACTCGAAGCGTGATCTCAGGCGCTCTTCGAGACCCGGTATGTCCTTGGGGAACTTGTCCGAGGTGACCACGATCTGCTTGTGCGACTCGTAGAGAGCGTTGAAGGTATGGAAGAACTCCTCCTGGGTCGCCTCTTTGCCGGCCATGAACTGGATGTCGTCGATGAGCAGCAGGTCCATCTTCCTGAACTTGTTGCGGAACTCGTCCATCTTCTTGTAGCGCAGCGAGTTGATCATCTCGTTCATGAACTTCTCGGACGAGTAGTAGCAGATCTTCGCCTTGGGGTTCTTGGCCAGGATCTGGTTGCCGATCGCGTTCACCAGGTGCGTCTTGCCCAGACCCACGCCCCCGTAGATGAAGAGCGGGTTGTAGTTGGAGGCCGGCTTGTTGGCCACCGCCTGCGACGCCGCATAGGCAAACTGGTTGCTCGGCCCGGAGACGAAGGACTCGAAGGTGTACTTGGGGTTCAGGTTGGGGACGAGTTCGGGCTTTTTGTCCTTCTCCTTTTCCTTGTCCTTTTCCCCCTCCTTCTCTTTATCCTTTTCCTTGCTCTTCGCCTTCGACTCCTTCTCCACCTTGGGCTCGGTGGACTCAGGCTTCGATTCGGCGACGTGGAACTCGATGTGGTAGGTCTTCGAGGTGATCGCGGAGAGTACTTCCTTGATCATGGAGAGGTACTTGTCGGTAACCCATTTCTGAAAGAACGAACTCGGTACTTCGAGGACTACGGTGTCTGCGGTGGCGCCAAGGAACTTAAGCGGCTCTATCCAGGTCGTGTAAGTCTGCTCGGTTAATACTTGTTTAAGATTTGCCTGGGCTTCCAGCCAAATATTTTCCATGGAGAGAGGCCTTTTTTTCACTGTTTTTAAACAGCTTTATCAACAACTGTTGATAATAGATAAGTTGCGCGATTTCAAAGACTTACTGGATTTTAAACAGAATAAGCCTATGTTAAGATTTTTGGCTCGTCACACTACCATGTCAGCCCCTTTTTTTGCAAGGCAAAACTTGGCTTTAAAGAAACGTCTTGACAAGAATTGGCCTTTATGTTTAAGTTCGACACTTGCCTTTAAAAGCATTGTTACCCTAAGACTTAAGGAGCAGATAAAGATGAAAAGAACTTACCAGCCCAGCAATACTTCCAGGAAAAGGACCCACGGCTTCCTCGTGCGTATGGCCACCAAGAACGGCCGTCTCGTGATCAAGAGGAGAAGGGCTAAAGGCCGCAAGCGTCTCTCCGTGGGCATTGCCACCAAGTAATATCCTTTTTGTCCTGCTCGGATTTTCCCAAGGCTGAACGCCTGCGCAGGCGCCCCGAATTCCTGCAGTTCAACGACGGTGCGTCGAAGATGCACACGCCGCACTTTCTGCTGCTTTGGAAGGTGAAAGACGGGTGCGCCACACGGGTAGGGTTTACCGTGAGCAAGAAGGTAGGGAACGCCGTAGTCAGAAACAGTATCAAGAGAAGACTGCGGGAGTTTTACAGGCAGAACAAGCCTCTTTTCATCTCGGCCGATTTCAATATCGTTGCCAAGAAAGGAGCTGACTTGCTTGACTTTCACCAGATCTCAACCGAGCTCGCAGCCGCCTTCGGGCGGCTGCGTAAAAAACATGGTCACTAGCACACTCAAAGGCCTGATCGTTCTCTACCAGAGATTCATCTCTCCGCTCAAGGCCCCATCCTGCCGTTTTTACCCTACCTGTTCGCACTACTCCTTACAAGCATTGGAAAAATACGGCCCTCTCAAGGGTTTGTGGCTCACGGCTGCGCGCATACTCAAGTGTCATCCGTTTCACCCGGGCGGTTACGATCCGGTCAAATAGTCCTTCCAGGAGATTGAAATGGAAAAACGTACTATCATAGCGATACTGCTCTCCATCGGGGTCATGTACGCTTATTCTTTTATCTTTCCGCCCGCCAAGCAGGTTCCGCCCGCAGGTAGCGCCAAACAGGTTGCCGTGAGCTCGGCCACCGTTGCCGCGGCCCCGCAGGCAGCTCCGGCCACCGCTCCTGGTGCACCGACCGCTCCCATCGCGGTACCGGCACAACCCGCCGGCGCCGCCCGCGACATCACCGTCGACACCGATCTTTACAGCGCCGTCTTCTCCACCCAGGGGGCCGGCCTGAAAAAGTTCGTACTGAAGAAGTACAAGGATGTGGCGGGACCCAAAGGGCAGGACATCGTCCTGGTCAACGAGACCGCAGCCAACCGGTTCAACCTGCTGAACGACTCCCGTGAGCTCGGTCTCAACCCGACCGCCCTCTACAACGTCGGCGGCAGCGACCTCAAGCTTACCGGCACCAACAAGGGCACCCTCGAATTCACCACCACCACGCCGCAGGGCGTCGTGTTCAAGAAGACCTATACCTTTACCGGCGACGCCTATCGCATCGGGCTTACCGAGCAGGTACAGAACGCCGGCTCCGCACAGGTCGCCGCTCCGGTGCACCTGCTGCAGACTTCCCGCGTCATCGACCAGAAGGCCGGCGGCGGCCGCTACGAAGTTTACGGCCCCTCGACTCTCACCGACAACGCCGTCAAGAGCGAGAAGCTGGACAGCCTGCTCAAGACGCCGGTGCAGTTCGACAAGAACATCGTCTGGTCCGCATTTGCCGACAAGTACTTCATGGAGAGCGTCATCGCCGAGAAGGGGAGCATCGCCCAGGTGCGCCTGTCCCGTCCCTCCGTTGACGCCAACCTGCGGGACATAGTTTCCCCGACCGTGACCGTGGCCCCGGGTCAGAGCGCAGCCGTCAACTACACCCTGTACTACGGCCCGAAGGACCTCGACATCCTCAAAGCCCAAGGGAGCAGGCTGGAAGAGGTCATCGACTACGGCTGGTTTGCCCCCATTGCGAAGCCGCTGGTGGTGTTCCTGAAGTTCCTCTACAAGTACACCGGCAACTACGGCATCGCCATCATCGTCATCACCTGCCTCCTGAAGCTGGTGTTCTTCCCGCTCACGCACAAGAGCTACAAGTCCATGAAGGACATGCAGAAGCTGCAGCCCAAGATGAACGAGCTGAAGGAGAAGTATAAGAACGACCGCGACGCCATGAACCGCGCCGTGATGGAACTGTACAAGACCCACAAGGTCAACCCGCTTGGTGGCTGTCTGCCGATGCTGGTCCAGATCCCGGTATTCTTCGGCCTGTACCGCGCACTCATGTACTCCATCGAACTCAGGCACGCGCCTTTCTATCTCTGGATCACCGACCTCTCTGCCAAGGACCCGTACTACGTGACCCCGCTCATCATGGGCGCCACCATGTTCATCCAGCAGAAGATGACCCCGACCAACATGGACCCGGTCCAGGCCAAGATGATGCTGATGCTGCCGGTTGTCTTCACCTTCATGTTCCTGAACTTCCCGTCCGGCCTGGTTATCTACTGGCTGGTCAACAACGTGCTGACCATCGCGCAGCAGATGTACATCAACAAGTCGGTCGCCGACTGACCTAAAGTGGATCAAAGCAATGTATGTTCGCGACACAATCGCAGCAATAAGCACAGCGGTAGGTGAGGGGGGAATCGGGATCGTAAGGATCAGCGGCCCTGCCTCCCTGCCCATCGCAAGCAGCATCTTCAGAGCAAAGTCGAACGGTGGCCTAAAAAGCCACCGTTTTTCTTATGGTGACGTGGTTAATCCTGCCAACGGCGACCTGGTCGATGAGGCCATGGTGGTCTACATGAAAGGCCCCAACTCCTACACCCGCGAGGACGTGGTCGAGATCCAATGTCACGGTGGGACGCTGGTGGTATCGCGCATCTTAGGGTTGGCCTTGGAACAAGGGGCGCGGCTTGCTGAGCCGGGAGAATTCACCAAGCGTGCCTTTCTGAACGGGAGGATCGACCTGGTGCAGGCCGAAGCGGTCATGGACGTCATCTCCAGCCGCACCGACGCGTCGCTCGCCTTAGCCCAGCACCAACGCGAAGGGCTTCTCTCCAAGCGTATCTCCACCGTAAAAGAAGGCATAGTCTATGCCCTCGCCTACGTGGAGGCGCTGATCGATTTTCCCGAAGATGATGTCGACGTGGCTGTTGAGACCGACGTGCTGGGCAAGGTAGCGCCGGCGCTGGCCGAGCTTGATGCCTTGATTCAGGGATTCGACGAGGGGAAGGTGCTGCGCGACGGGGTATCGGTGGTCATCGCCGGTAAGCCCAACGTCGGGAAGTCGAGTCTGCTCAATACCCTTTTGAAGGAGAAGAGGGCTATAGTCACCTCTGTTCCGGGGACCACGCGAGACCTAATAGAGGAAGTGGTCAACATAAACGGACTGCCGGTTAAGCTTCTCGATACTGCCGGCATACGTGAGTCGGAGGACCAGGTTGAACAGGAGGGAGTGCGGCTGTCGCTGGACCGGATTCCCAAGGCCGACCTGGTGCTCTTTGTTGTCGACGGCTCGACGGACTTCTGCGAAGATGATGTCTCCATCCTGCAGGCGATAGGCAGCAAAAGTTTTATAGTTGTCAGAAACAAGGCAGACCTTTCGGTAAAAGCGACTTTGCCTGACGACTGTTGTGCCCCTGTAGTCGCTCTATCCACCCTTACCGGGCAGGGTGTGCCTGAACTGCGTGATGCCATCAGCAATGCTTTTATGCACGGGCATGCCATTGACGGCCGGGAATTCGTGGCGGTGTCCAAAGCCCGACACAGAGACGCACTCCTTAAGGCGCAATCCTCGCTCCTGTCGTTCGTCACCAATGTAGAGGCTGGGGTAAACATGGAGTTGTTGCCTGTTGATCTCAGGGACGCGCTCGATGCTGTAGGGCAAGTTACCGGGGAGACAACCGCAGATGACGTTCTCGATCGAATCTTTTCCAGTTTCTGTATAGGGAAATAGGGAGCGCAATGCAGGGGTGATGTTTCACGTGAAACAATTCCTTTTTCTCCTGTTAATCCGCATGTTTTTTTGTCCTGGTCACGCAGCGTGGTGCAATACCTTTGTAGTTCAACCACCACCTTAACCAAGGTCATTTACATAAAACTCTTTACAGACCCTTGTGAAGTCTTGCAACGCTGTTGAGAAGTTGTGGGACGCGAATGACAAGTTGCGGACCGCTGTTTAGAAGTTATGGACCGCTGTTGAGAAGTTGTGGACCGCTGTTGAGAAGTTGTGGACCGCTAGTGAGAAGTTGTGGACCGCTAGTGAGAAGTTGTGGACCGCTAGTGAGAAGTTGTGGACCGCTAGTGAGAAGTTGTGGACCGCTAGTGAGAAGTTGTGGACCGCTAGTGAGAAGTTGCGGACCGCTGTTTAGAAGTTATGGACCGCTACTGAGAAGTTATGGACCGCTAGTGAGAAGATATACATCGCTAGTGAGAAGATATACATCGCTAGTGAGAAGATATGCATCGCGAGGGAGAAGATGTAGACCGCGAGGGAGAAGTTGCGGGTAGCGAGTGAGATGATGTGGACTGCGGTTCAGAACTTGTGGACCCCGATTGATAAGTCTTCAACCGTGACAGATATGCCTTACACCGCTAGATGACTCTTAGAGGTCCGTGGATAACTTGTTTACCATGGGCTGCGAGTTCTCTATTGCGGTTCATGGATGTTCTGTTTCCCGTAGGTCGAGGGTGTTGGGCCGTTTTAGGTTAAGATGTGTTTTAAGGATATGATTTTGCAGGATTTTTTACTTTTGTTTCACGTGGAACATCTGTCGGCTTAGCAGATTCATGGCTGCAGAGGAGTTCAGGGCTGCTTCTGTTGCCACACTTACATGCATTCGCAGTACACGGAGTAAGGTTTGATAGTTTACGACAAGAAATATGATGTAATCGTCGTCGGCGCAGGGCATGCCGGGTGCGAGGCCGCACTCGCCGCCGCGCGCATGGGACGCTCGACCCTTATGCTCACCATCAACCTGGACGCCATCGCTCTGATGTCATGCAACCCCGCCATCGGCGGATTGGCCAAGGGGCATCTCGTCAAAGAAATCGATGCCCTTGGCGGCGAGATGGGACGCAACATAGATGCAACCGGGATCCAGTTCCGCGTGCTGAACACCAAGAAGGGCCCGGCTGTCCGCGCTTCCCGCGCCCAGGCGGACAAGCAGTTGTACCGCCTGCGCATGAAGCACGTCATGGAGCAGCAGGACGACCTGGACCTGAAGCAGGTGGAAGTAACGGGAGTGGTGATCGAGGCAGGCGAGGTTGTCGGCGTCGATACCCGTGGCGGTGTCCGCTTCCTGGGCAAAACGGTTGTCCTCACTACCGGCACCTTCATGCGCGGTCTCATCCACATCGGCCTCGTCAATTACCCCGGAGGCAGGGCAGGGGATCTGCCTTCCATCGGGCTCTCCGACGGCCTCAAGGATTACGGCTTCGATGTCGGCCGTCTCAAGACCGGCACCCCGGCGCGCCTGGATGGCCGGACCATCGACTTCGACAGGCTCGAGAAGCAGTACGGTGACGAGAACCCGATCCCGTTCTCTTTCTCAACCGAGCGCATCGAGCAGCCGCAGGTTCCCTGTCACATCGCCTATACCAATCCCAGGTCCCACGATATCATCCGCAGCGGCCTGGATCGCTCGCCGCTCTACGCCGGGATCATCGAGGGAATCGGCCCGCGTTACTGCCCGTCCATCGAGGACAAGGTGGTGCGCTTCCCCGAGAAGGATCGCCATCAGACCTTCATCGAACCAGAAGGGCGCGAAACGGTGGAAGTCTACCCGAGCGGCATGTCCACCTCGCTTCCCATCGACATCCAGTGGGCCTTCTACCGGAGCATCGAGGGGCTGGAGCGGGTCGAGATCATGCGCCCGGCCTACGCCATCGAGTATGACTACGTCAACCCGATCCAGCTGCACGCCTCGCTGGAGACCAAGCTGGTGCGCAACCTCTACCATGCCGGCCAGATCAACGGCACTTCGGGTTACGAGGAGGCCGCGGCACAAGGGCTCATGGCCGGGATCAATGCCGCCCTCAGGGTACAGGACAAAGAGCCGCTGGTGCTTGGACGGAGCGAAGCCTACATCGGCGTGATGATCGACGACCTGGTGACCCTGGGCACCAAGGAACCGTACCGCATGTTCACCTCGCGGGCGGAGTACCGCCTGTTGCTGCGCGAAGACAACGCTGACCTTCGCCTGAGGGAGAAGGGGCACGAAATCGGGCTGGTGAAGGAAGAGGTCTATAGCTCCTTCCTGGCCAAAAAAGAACTGATCGAAAGCGAACTGGCGCGGCTCTCCAAGGAAAGACTGGCTCCTTCTGCTGCCGGTGAGGATCTGCTCGAGGAATGGGGATTGGCGGGGATGCAGAACGCTATCAGCTACGAGCAGCTGCTGCGTCGCCCGGAATTCACCTGCCAGGACCTCTCCAGGATTTATCCGGCCATCATGGATCTGCCTGAGCAGGTGCGTGAACAGCTCGAAATCCAGATCAAGTACCAAGGCTATATCCAGCGCCAGCTGGAGCAGGTGGACCGTTCCGCGAGGCTTGAGAGTACGAAAATCCCCGATGACATGGACTACGGAACCATCTCCGGGCTTTCCGCCGAGGTGCGGGAAAAGCTCGCCCGCTTCCGTCCCGACACCCTGGGCCAGGCGTCCCGCATCCCTGGCGTCACACCTGCCGGTATCACGATCCTGTCCATCGCACTGAAGGCGAGGTATGGTCGATGAACCAGCGCGCCAAGGATCTCTTGAAGAAAGGTGCCCTCGAACTGGGGCTGGACCTGACTCCGGCCCAGTTGCATGCCCTCGACCTCTTCGCGGAAGAGTTGAAGAAATGGAACCGGAAGATCAACCTCACCGCCATAACCGATGACGAAGGTATCGCGGTGAAGCACCTGGTGGACTCGTTGAGCCTGCTGAAAGTGGTGCGTGGGCCGGCAACCATGCTCGATATCGGTTCCGGTGGCGGCTTCCCCGGCATTCCGGTGAAGCTGGTGCAACCTGATCTGGAGATCGTGTCGGTCGATGCGGTGGTGAAAAAGATCAGCTTTCAGAAACAGGCGGTGCGCCTGCTGAACCTGGTGGGCTTCGCTGCTCTGCATGTGCGCGCCGAGACGTTGGCCGCGCAGTACGCAGGTTATTTTGATTATGTCGTATCCCGCGCCTTTTCGGATATTCCTTCCTTCGTTGCCATGGCCCTCCCGGTTTTGAAGGAGGGGGGACGTGTCGTCGCAATGAAAGGGAAGAACGCCGCGGAGGAAGTCGTCGCTGCCGAAGGCGAACTGGAAAAACTTGGTGCGCGGGTGGAGTCGGTACAAGATTTCACTCTTCCCTGCTCCGGCGACGCCAGATCGTTGGTTGTTATCGCCAAAATATGATTAGTTTTTGTTAATGTTTTTCAGAATGAGCAAAAATGGCTCTAGAAGCGGCTTTAGCTGCCAATGAAGGTCTGTGGTTGCGTCGAGGCGAGAACGGCTGTTTTAGGGTGTAAAATGGCAGCCTAAAATTTGTGCAATTTTGGCCAGAAACGTTCCTGGCGCCTTCCGGCGGCGGTAGGGGGGAGAGGCACCGACGGCAGGTCGAGGTCAGAGAGGTCTCGCGTTTCGCGACGCCCTCACCCCGACCCTCTCCTAAAGGGAGAGGACGCTGGACACGCCAATCGCCATTCGAGATCGAGCTCATCCACCTTCGAGAAAGAGAGGATTGAAAGTCCTCCCCATATCTCTTCGGGAGAGTGAGGGTGGGAGGTTCATCCCCTCGCCCTCCGGGAGAGGGGCGGGGGTGAGGGCAGCTTGCTATCGGTGAGGGCCGTTTCAGTTCCCTGCACAAACCGTGTTAAACTTCGCCAACCCGGCACCATTCTCCGGTCCTGGCGCGGGGAAAGCGGTCAGCATTACTTTGACTTTTTGTCTCTTTATATGTTAGAAATAAAAACTTTTTTTGTTTACAGCGACAGCAGAACCAGGTGAAATTGCACCGGTCGCCGTAGAACGCTCTACAAACAAAACACCCCAGACATTCACATAGCTCTAACGAGGAGGTAGACCATGTTTCACGGAAGTATCGTTGCCATCGTGACCCCGTTCAACAACCATGCGGTGGACGAAGAAAAGCTGAGGGAACTCGTCGAGTTCCAGATCGAGAACGGCACCGACGCCATCGTGCCCTGCGGCACCACCGGTGAGTCCTCCACTCTCAGCTACGAGGAGCACGACCGGGTCATCCAGATCGTGGTAGAGCAGGTCAACAAGAGGGTTCCGGTCATCGCCGGCACCGGCTCCAACTCCACCCACGAGGCGATCGAGATCACCAAGCACGCCAAGGAACTGGGCGCCGACGGTGCCCTGCTGGTGACTCCGTACTACAACAAGCCGTCCCAGGAAGGGCTCTACCGACACTACAAGGCCGTTGCCGACGCGGTGGCGCTCCCCCAGATCCTGTACAACGTACCGGGCCGCACCGGCGTCAACCTGCTCCCGGAAACCGTGGCGCGCCTCGCCGAGCACCAGAACATCGTCGCCATCAAGGAGGCAACCGGCTCGCTGCAGCAGGCTTCCGAGGTGCTGGCCCTTTGCGGCGACAAACTCGACGTCCTCTCCGGCGATGACTTCATCACCCTGCCGATCATGGCAGCCGGTGGCAAGGGTGTCATCTCGGTGACCGCCAACATCATGCCGAAAGAGATCGCGTCGCTGGTCGACGCCTTCAACGCCGGCAACCTGGAGGAGGCGAGGAGGCTGCATCTGTACCTCCTGAAGATCTCCAACGCGATGTTCATCGAGAGCAACCCGGTTCCGGTCAAGACCGCCGTTTCCCTGATGGGCAAGTGCAGCGACGAGGTGCGTCTGCCGCTGGCCCCGCTCATGGAGGCCAACAAGGCGAAGCTCGTGGCCATCATGAAGGAATACAAGCTGATCTAACGAAAGCGGAAAAAAGATGGGGGACTGTAGGGGCGAATAATCATTCGCCCCAACCCTGGCGCCTCGCGGGGAGTCCCATTATTAATTAGAATTGGAGAAACCAATGGTTAAAATAGCTGTTTGCGGGGCTGCCGGACGGATGGGCGGCCGTATCATCGCCGCCATCAAGGAATCCGAAGGGGTCGAACTCTCCGGCGCCCTGGAGCGGCCGGGCCACCCGATGGTGGGACAGGACGCCGGTTACAACGCCGGGCTGGGCGCCATCGGCGTCGCCATCAGTGACGATCTCAACGCCGTGGTGCAGGGGTGCGACGTCCTTATCGACTTCACCGCTCCCAAGGTGTCCCTTAAAAACCTGGAAGTCTGCGCCCTTTACAAGAAGTCCATCGTCATCGGCTCCACCGGTTTTACCCCGGAAGAGCGCGCGCTGGCGGCGGAACTGGCGCGCGAGATCCCGGTCATCATCGCTCCCAACATGTCCGTGGGCGTCAACGTCTGCTTCAAGGTGCTGGCCGACGTGGCCAAGATCCTGGGCGAGGACTTCGACGTCGAGATCGTCGAGGCGCACCACCGCCTGAAGAAGGACTCCCCCTCCGGGACCGCGGTCAGGATGGGCGAAGTGGTGGCCAACGCGTTGGGACGCGACTACAACCAGGTCGCCAACTACCATCGCGAGGGGATCTGCGGCGAGCGCACCCACGACGAGATCGGCATGCAGACCGTGCGCGGCGGCGACATCGTCGGCGAGCACACCGTCTACTTCATCGGCATGGGGGAGCGCATCGAGCTCACCCACCGCGCCCACACCCGCGACATGTTCTCCCGCGGTTCCGTGCGCGCCGCCAAGTGGGTGGTCACCGCCAAGCCGGGCGTGTGGGACATGCAGGACGTGCTCGGGCTGAGATAAGAGATTCAGGCGGCCCTTTGGGCTGCCGTAGAGTTTAATTCTGGAGGAAATACGTGGCAAAGATAAACGATAACTACCTGAAACTGAAAGCTGGTTACCTCTTCCCGGAGATCGGGCGCCGCGTGCGCGCTTTCGCCGCCGCCAACCCGGAGGCGAAAGTGATCCGCCTCGGGATCGGCGACGTGACACGCCCCCTGGCCCCGGCCGTCATCAAGGCGTTCCACGACGCGGTTGACGACCTGGCCACCGTCGACAACTTCGCCGGTTACGGCCCGGAGCAGGGCTACGACTGGCTCATCAACGCCATCATCGAGAAGTCCTACAAGCCGCTCGGCGTCGACCTGAAGACCGAGGAGATGTTCATCTCCGACGGCTCCAAGTGCGACTGCGCCAACATCCTGGACATCTTCGCGCTGGACAACGTGGTGGCGATCGGCGACCCGGTCTACCCGGTCTACAACGACACCAACGTCATGATCGGCCGCACCGGTGAGGCGGACGAGAAGGGTTACTACAAAGGGATCGTCTACCTTCCCTGCACCGAGGAGAACGGTTTCATCCCGGCGCTCCCCACCGGCAAAGTGGACATCATCTACCTCTGCTTCCCCAACAACCCGACCGGCACCGTGGCCAGCAAGGCGGAGCTGAAGAAGTGGGTGGACTACGCCCTCGCCAACGACGCCGTGATCTTCTACGACGCTGCCTACGAGGCGTTCATCACCGATCCGAGCATCCCGCATTCCATCTACGAGGTGGAGGGCGCGAAGAAGTGCGCCATCGAGTTCCGCTCCTTCTCCAAAACCGCCGGCTTCACCGGCGTGCGCTGCGGCCTGGTAGTCGTGCCGGAAGAGGTAATGGGCACCACCGAGAGCGGCGAGAGGTACTCCTTCAACAAGCTCTGGCTGCGCCGCACCACCACCAAGTTCAACGGCGCCTCCTATCCGGTGCAGAAGGCCGCTGCCGCGGTCTACTCCGAGGAAGGGTGGAAGCAGAACAAGGAAATCATCGACTACTACATGGAGAACGCCCGCATCATCCGCGAAGGGCTAGCGGCTGCCGGCCTGACCGTGTACGGTGGCGTCAACGCCCCCTACATCTGGCTCAAGACCCCGGAAGGGCTCTCCTCCTGGGACTTCTTCGACAAGCTCCTCAACGAGTGCAACGTGGTCGGCACCCCGGGCAGCGGCTTCGGCCCGGCCGGCGAGGGGTACTTCCGCCTCTCCGCCTTCGGTAACCGCGACAACGTCATCGAGGCGGTCGAGAGGATCAAGAAGAACCTCAAGTAGTAGCGGCACATGCAGGTAAAAAAAGGCGGTTCCCGATCGGGAACCGCCTTTTTTCGTCTAGTCGCCCATTTGTCATCCATCTCCCTCTCCACTTGGGAGAGGGGCCGCTGGAATCTCTATTACCCCTGCGCCTTGAGCAGCCTGGTCAACTCGCGGCAAAAGGCGGGGAGGTCGTCGGGTTTCCGGGAGGTGATCAGGTTGCCGTCGACCAGCACCTCGATGTCCTGGTACTGCGCCCCGGCGTCGCGCAGTTCAGGAGCCACCGACTCGTAACAGGTGGCCTTGCGTCCCTTGAGCAGCCCGGCCGAGATCAGGATCTGCGGGCCGTGACAGATGGCAGCCACCGGTTTTCCCGAGGACATGAACGCCCGGGCGATTTCCTGGACCCCCGGGAGGTTCCGGATGGCCGCCGGGGCCTTCCCTCCCGGCAGCACCAGTACGGCGTAATCGGCGGGGTGGATGTCCGAAAACACCTTGTCTACCGGTACTTCGTACCCGTGCTTACCGTGAATGGTGCCGGCGTTTTCCGACGCCACGACCACGGAGTAGCCGACTTCACGCAGTCGGTAAAGGGGTACCAGCAGCTCCGAATCCTCGAAATTGTCCGCGCTCAAGATCAATGCTTTCATGATTCCTCCGCTCTCGAAAGTTTATTAGGCAGCGGCCCTGACGCCAGGCTGCCGAAATGGACCAAGTAGGACGGACACAGTTTACCATGCGCCCCGCGATTGGCATCAGAAAGAATAATGAAAACTAATGATCCTCGGAGGGGGGGGGTGCTAACGACCTCGCGGTGTACCAGGGAGGAGGAGTGAGGGGGCGGGGAAGGGGAGGGCGGCTACTTCAAGACGGTGTAGCCATGCTTGGCGTCCCAGCGGTACCCCTTGCCGCTCCAGATCGCCTCGATGGTCTTCCAATCGAGCCCCAGTCCCTTCATCTCTTCGCAGATGTAGTAGGCGGGCATGATCTCGTCGTCGTCGATGCGGCCGTCACCGTTGCTGTCGGCCCAGTGGTAGGACCCAATGTGGATGGCACCGCTGCCGCCGACCGCTTCGGTCCGGTTGGTGGAACCGGCACTGTGGATGACGATCTCCCCTTTGAACGCGGCATCCCTGCCGGAATTGAAGCTGGCCGGGACTTGGAGGGTGAAGGAGAGGGTTACTGGCGTGCCGCCGTCGGGAACCAGCCATTTGACGTCGGAATCGGACGAGGACGCGGGGGGGAGCGAGCTGACCAGGCGGGCACCCGCGGGGAGCTTTTCCCTGAGGATGAAACCGAAGGGGGATCCGGATTGGCGCGCCACCTTGATCTGCACCGGGAAAACCTCACCGGGGGCGGCGAAGCGCGGCGTCCAGCGGGTGGCGCTGAGGGGCAGGGCAGGCTGGCGCAGCACGAAGAACAGGAGCAGGCCCAGCAACAGGGCGGCGAGGAGAACGGATATCGTGACGGTGGTGGCTTTGGCTGGGGGCGGCTCCAACTGCGGCGGGGCCTGCTCCGGTTCTGGAGAGTCCGGCCTTAGGACCTCCTCCAGTGGAACCTCGAGGGCATCGGCCAGTTTCTGGGCGTTGTCCCTTTTGATAGAGGGGTAGCGGTTGTTTTCCCAGCGCGAAATGGTGTCGGTGGTCACACCGACCACGCTGGCGACGTAGAGCTGGGTGAGCCGCTTGGTCTCCCTTATGCTCCGGATCCGGGCGCCGTCGATGGCGACGCTGGGCTGGGCACTCTTGTCGTTTTTGTCGTTGGTGTCAACCATCACAACGCTCTCCGCAAGCTGAAACGGGTGGTTCGGGGGGCGGATGAGGCCCGACATGGCCCGCCGGGGACCCGACATCGGGTCGGATTGCTATAGATGTCGATACCGGGGCGGCTGACCAGATGCTATGTTTACCACAGTTCGGTAGCAAAAGACCCAAAAGAAAAGGAGTGGACCATGAAAAAGGTAATCGTAGCAGCAGCCCTCGTCGTGTTCGGTGCGGGAGCGGCCTTCGCCGCCGACGTCATCACCCTGCCGGCCAAAAACGGCAACATCACCTTCGACCACAAGAAACACCAGGAAGCGCTGAAGGACTGTAAGGCGTGCCACGAGAAGGGACCGGGCAAGATCGAAGGCTTCGGCAAGGACTGGGCGCACAAGACCTGCAAAGGGTGCCACAGCGACAAGGGCGCCGGCCCGACCAAGTGCTCTGACTGCCACAAGAAGTAGTCGGCAAGCCCAGAGCAGGCCGATCCCCACCAGGGACGGCACAAGGCGGCTCTCCTACGGAGGCCGCCTTTTTTAGGTTCTGCCGCCCCCTTGGTGCCCCCGCCCCCTTGTTACCCGATCTACTGCGCGAACAGCTCGTCGATCGCGTCGAAGTCCAGGCGCTCATCGGCCAGGGATCGGATTAGCGCAAGTTTCTCGGTGTCCTTGGCGGTCAACTTGGAGACATCCTCAGTGATGAGCTTGTAGAGATCGGTAGTGGTCTGGTTGGTGCGGATATAGGGAATGTTGCTGCGGTCGATGATGCGCTGGGTGATGCCGCTGACCGGCGCCTGGCCCGAAATGATCAATCCGGCGATCTGCGGATGGAACTCGGGCATCTGGTACAGGTTGGCCAGGGTGACCAGCAATTCGTCACGGCTGCTGGTCACCAGCAAAAGCGTGGAATCGCGCAGCATTTCCGTAACCCGCTGGGTCGACGCCGCTCCGATCTGCACGTTATGGATGATGCGCTTCACCTCGCGGCAGTTGCCGTGCAAGGGGAGGTCGAGCAGGCGTGCCACCCTGCCTAACGATGGATTGGCCAGTACCGGTTTGTAGTCGAAGCCGCCGAGAACGGAAAAAGTCTGTCCCGCGAAGGCGCGGGTCAGGTAGTCCAGCATGGTGTCGCGCTTCTCGGCAAACAGCTTGTTCACCAGGACCCCGCGTACATCGGCCCCCTCAATCTTGAACAGTGCCGTGTTCATGGCCAGGGTGTCGATGACGTTTCCCACGCCTCCACCGCTCAGCATCAGGACCGGCGCGTCCAGCATCTTGGCGATGCGTGCGTTGGACAGATTGAGGACCGACCCGACGCCGGGATGCCCGGATCCCTCGATGATGATGAAGTCGTAGTTCTTCTCCAGCTCCGCAAAGCTGGTCATGATGCGGTCGGCCAGTTCGGGAAGGTTCAGCTTGCCGTCGATGGCCTGCCGCGAGGTTTCCGGGTACACCACGACCGGTGACATGTAGCTCAGGTCCTTGGTCAGGTCGTATACCTGGGCCATGAGGGCGGCGTCCTTGTCGACGGGAATACCGCGCAGCACGGTGGGTTTGGGCCCCAGTGGCTTCATGAAGCCGACGCGTCCGTATTTCTTCTGGGCAAGGTGCAGCAGCGAAACGCTGATGGTCGTCTTACCGATGTTCTGACCCGAAGCCGCGACGAAAATCTTCCTGGCCAAGGCTGCCTCCGCTAAACCTCATTAGCATAGTGTAAACGCGATGCTCATGATGGTATTGAAGGGGCTGCTTGTCAAGCTCAAACGCGGGTGGGGCGTTTGCGGGAAGGGGAAAATCGTTGTATCTTTGGCTGGTGTTAATCTCAGGGGGAGCCATGGACGACGATGACCTGAAACAACGGCTGTTTCATTACACCGAGGAAGAGGAATTCGCCAACCGTTGGACCCATGCCCTGGGTATCCTGCTGAGCGCGGCGGGGGCGGCCGCCCTGATCAGCCTGGCGGTTCGCATCGGCGACCAGGCGCGCATCGTCTCCGCTTCGGTTTACGCCGCCACCATGCTCCTCTTTTACAGCGTCTCGACCACCTACCACAGCGTGAGAAGGCCTCGCCTGCGCTACACGTTCCGCATACTGGACCATGCCTGCGTCTACTTCATGATCGCCGGAACCTACACCCCATTCGCCATGGTCACGCTACGGGGGGCCTGGGGGGATTGGCTGTTGGTCACGGTGTGGGGGCTCGGGACGGTGGGCGCGCTCATGAAGCTGTACACCACGCACCGGCTTCCCTACCTGGGGCCGGCGCTCTACCTGGGGCTTGGCTGGCTCGTTCTCGTCGTCATCAAGCCGCTGGCCGCCTCACTCGCCCTCAACGGGCTGCTGCTGCTCTTCGCGGGCGGGGCCGCCTACACCCTCGGAGTCCTTTTTTACCTCTGGGACCAACTCCCCTTCAACCATGCCATCTGGCACGTTTTCGTGCTGGTGGGAAGCGCCTTTCACTTCCTGGCCATCTTCTGGTACGTGACACCCGTCGGGCGGTGAGGGACCATCCTCATCCATCCAGGTGCCAGGGGCATCTGGTGAGGATCCGGGTCAGGGCGTAGAAGTAGACCTCGGCGCGTCCCCGCATGTTCTGGCAGTATTCCGGGTGTGGCTGGCGTGGGTGGCCGGTCATGTCGTAGTGGGTGGCGTAGCAGCCTCCGGCGCAATCGTAGCGCAGCCAGCAGGTCTGGCAGGGGAGTTGACTGTCCACCTCGAACCCTTGCAGCGTGCGGTGCAGCGAGAGGGAGTCGTGGCCGGTCTGGCCCATGGCGAAGTCGTCGCGTTCCACGAAGGCGATGCAGGGGAATACCTCGCCGTGACTGTTGATTGCCAGCGTGTTGGTTCCAGCGCCGCAGGGGCGGGTGAAGCGGTTGGCGCGCCTGATGCGGTTGATGCTGTCCAGGAGGTTGGAAACGAAGGGGATATCGCGGGTGCTCTTGTAGCTGGCGATATAGTCGACGTAGTAATCGACGAACTCGCGCAGCTCGGCGAGCTGCCGTTGCGGAGGGACGATGAGCTTCTCGTAGATGGGGTTTTGGCGGTACCCCGGCTCGTGGCAGTACTCGAGCTGGATGCGACCGACGCCCAGGGTGGTGAGGTGGAGGAAGGTCTCCAGGTAGCTGTCGGAAAAGGTGGTCAGGGTGGCCCTGATCCCCAGCAGCTTCGGGTTGGGGAAGCTCCTGATGTTGTTGACGATGCGCTGCCAGGTTTCCTCTCCGTATTTTCCCGGGCGCTGCAGGTCGTGGATGCGTTGACTGCCGTCGAGGCTCACCCCCACCTGCGTGAAGTAGCGCGCCAGGTACTGCGCCGCGTGCCCTTCCAGGAGGGTGCCGTTGGTGTCCAGGGTCAGGTGGAAGTTCTTGCCCAGGCGGGGCTCGTGCTTCAGGAGCTCGCGGGCGATCTGCTGCAGGACGGGAAAATCGAGCAGCGGCTCGCCGCCGTAGAAGTTGATGAAGATCCTTTCCGCGCTCGAGCGCTCCACCAGGGACACGATCAGCTGCGTCGCCCGGCGGGCGGTCGGCCGCCCCATCAGGTGCCCGGGTTTGCCGAAGGTGCCGCCGCGGTTCCAGCAGTAGCAGCAGGCCATGTTGCAGGTCTGGGCGAGATAGATGGAAAAGGTCTGGAAGTTGTTTTCGCCGGGGGCAGCGTCCTGCTGGTGCGGGGCGGGGAGCGGAACGGCCAGCTCCCGGCCGAAAAGCTCGACCAGCTCCCTGTAGAGGGCGGCCTCCTCCGAGCAAAGCCACGGGGGCGGGGGGGTGCCGGGCGCCGGCAGGGCGGCGGCAGGCTCCTCGGGGAGGAATTCCCGGATGAGCCTTGCCGCGAGCGGGCTGACCTGGTAGAGCTTGGCCGAGCGGCTGAAGAACAGGTAGGTGCCGCCTCCCTGCTCGAAGCAGTGGTAGTCGCTCATGACGGTTCTCCGGCCGTGGCGAGCTTCATAACCTTTCGCTGTAAACCAGCAAGCCAGTCGGCACCATCCGCACCGAGTACTTGCGGTCGAGATCGACGATGAACCAGACTCTTCCGGACTGCTGTACGTTCAGTTTCGCCGCCGGGGAGAGCGGAGAGCCGTTGGCATCGAACTCCTGCCGCACTTCCCGCGAAATCTCCCCCTGGTCCAGCCCCAGCGCGTGCTCCAGCGGGAGGGAGAAGACATACATGTCGTTGGTCGGCAGGGTCATGCAGACGTTGTTGTAGGCCCTGAAGTTCTCCATCTGCTGCGGTGTGATGCAGCTGGCGACGATCTGGTCAGGCGACCAGCTTTGCGCCCGCCGCGTTTCCGGCTCCCCGCCCCCCTCCGAGACGAGTTTGAGGTGCCTGCTGTCGCCGATTTCCCCTCCTGCTTTCTCCTCGGTCATCGCTCTCTCCTTGCATGGATAGCATCCGGGCGGGGCGGGGTACTCCCCGGCAGCCGGTAGTCAGGTGACGCTTCCCCGCGGCCACCGCCCACATTCAGGCATACACGGCGATGCGCGCGGCGATCAACCGGACGGAGTAGGAGCGGGTCCCATCGGAGACCAGCCACAGCTTGCCCGGTTCCCGGACCGAGACGGTGGCCGCCGGACTCAAGGGGAGGTTCAACAGTTGCAGCCGTTGGCGCAGCAGGGCGGGCACGATTGCACGGTTCAGCTCCTCGGCATGCTCGGGAGGAAGGGTGCAAACCAGGGTGTCAGCGGGCGCGGCGCCCGGGCCGACGGCGGCGGGAAAGACGGTGTGCTGGGCCTCGGTGGTGCAGCTCTGGGTAGCCTGGATCGAATCGATGCAGACCAGCTCGGGAGTCCGGGCGTGGGAAGTCCCCCCTTCCGAGATCAGCCTGATATGGGAGGTGCCTCCGGTTTCGTGGTGGTGCAGGTCGTGGAAAGGGTCCCTCATGAGTGAATCTCCTCTGCCTCAACCTTTAATGTAGGAGCTTGGCGGCTCGGTTCGCGCTCCGGTCGCCTGGCAGACGCGTGTCTCTCCAAGGAGTTGGCAGCCGGCGTTGGATAAGCGGGGTGCCCCGAGCGAATTCATTATCCGGTAAAATTAGAGATTGTCAATGTTGTGAGGGGGAGTCTAATTGATTTTGCCAGGCGGAGGGGGGACACAATGAAAGCGGCGGAGGCCGAGGCCCCCGCCGAAATGCTGATCGGGCGGGAAAGGGGCTACTTCTTATGGCACTCGTTGCACTTGGTGGGCCCTTTGCCCTTGTCGGCGTGGCATCCCTTGCAGGTGCTGTGCGCCCAATCCTTGCCCAGCGCCGCGATCTTGCCGCCCTTGTCGGTTTCGTGGCAGTTGGTGCACTTCATCTCGGCCATGTCCTTGTGTTTCTTGTGCGGGAAGGTCACGTTGCCGTTCTTGGCCGGGAGCACCACCACGGTTTCGTCAGCGGCATAGGCCAATCCGGCACAGAAAAGGGTCAGGACTGCTGCTGCGATGGCTCTTCTCATGTTTTGCTCTCCTTTTCGCATGTAATGAGATAATACGCAGAAGAGGATACCGGTTAACCGAGCTATTGCAACGACATCCGGATTCTTAACTTGACAAAAGAGAAGCAGTCATTAGAAAGTGACGGAGAATCAAGGGACTAACGGGCCGTATGAAACCAGCAAGCGACATCATCAACATCCCCGTGGGGTACTTCGCCCTCCCCGTGCCGCGCACCGGGAGCATCGAGCCCCGCTCCGGGTACGACCGCTCCACCAGCGACGGGCAGGAGATCCACCAGCGGGTGCAAAGGCGGCGGGCGCAGGACGACCCGGCCTACCAGGCCGAGGTGCCGGTGGGGCGGCTGCTCGAGTGCGGCGGCTTCCGTTTCCAGGTCAACGGGCGCATGGACGGCATCTTCGCCCACGATCCTCCCTGGATCGAGGAGATCAAGAGCTGCTTCAACCTCTGGGATCTCAAACGGCGCCTGGCCGGTGGCTCGCTCCAGGAACCCTACTGCCTGCAGCTTTACACCTACGGCTACTTCCACTGGCTGGAGCACGGCGTGGTGCCGCGCCTTACCTTCCACCTGGTATCTTCGCGCAACGGGCACTCCGCGGACGTCGAGGTCCGGCTCGACCTGGACGAGTACCAGGCATGGTTCGATGCGCGGCTGGACGAGCTGGTCCGGGAGGCGGCCGCGGCGGCCAAGAGGGCGCAGCGCAGGCGGAAACTGGCGGCGGGTTTCCCGTTCCCCTTCGAGAAGCCGCGTCCCGGGCAGGTGGAGTTGATGCGGGAGGTCGATCTGGGGATGGCGCTGGGGCGCCGCATGCTGATCCAGGCGCCGACCGGGCTGGGGAAGACGGTGGGTGTGCTGCACCCGGTGCTCAAGGAGGCGCTCGGGCGCGGGCAGACGGTCTGCTACGTGACGCCGAAGAACAGCCAGCACGAGGTCGCCGAGGACGCGGTGCGCAGGTTCCGGGATGCGGGAAGCAAGCTGCGCTCGCTGACCATAACGGCCAAGAGCAAGATCTGCTTCAAGGACGAGCCGATCTGCACCCCGGACTACTGCGAGTATGCCCGTGACTATTACGCCAAGGTGGCGCGCCACGGCGTCGTGGAGCTGCTGGAGAAGAAAAGGAGCCTGAAAAGCCGCAGCTTCCGGCAGTTCGGCGAGGAATACCAGGTCTGCCCCTTCGAACTGCAGATCGACTGCGCCAAGCAGGCCGACGTCGTTATCTGCGACTACAACTACGTCTTCGCGCCGCGCTCGGCGCTGGGGCGTGCCGCCGGTCTCCCGGTGGACCAGGTGGGCAAGCCGAACCTGGTCATCGACGAGGCGCACAATCTCCCCTCCCGGGCCATGGAGTACTATTCCCCGAGGCTCTCCAGCGCGGTCCTGGAGGGGATGCGCGAGGACCTGGCCGGGGTGCCGCCGTCGTTTCAGCGCGAGGCCGCCGCGCTACTGGAGGAGTGCGTCGCGGCCGTGCTCTCCTGTCGCCGTGGGGAAGGTGGCAAGGCGGCCCGCATCGAGCCTCCTCTGGCGGTTTTCCTCGAACTGGACGGCAGGCTGCGTGGACTCCTGTCGCGCTACCTGGAGGCGGACCTCGAGATCCGGCAGGAGGACCCGGTGCTGCGTCTGTGCTACTACTGGTCCGAGTTCACCGAGACGCTGGAGTTCGCGGTGCGCTCGGAGCGCCAGGAATTCTTCACCTCCTACCAGCCGCACGGCGGCGGTGGCAGCGTCAAGGTGACCTGCTGCGACGCCTCGGAGCTGATCCGGGAGCGCTATGCCGATTACCAGCAGGTGGTGGGCTTCTCGGCGACGCTGAAGCCGATGGAGTACTACGCCAAGCTCTCCGGCCTCGACCCGGACCAGGTACGCTGGTCGGAGTTCCAAAGTCCCTTTCCGCCGGAGAGGCGCAAGCTCCTGATCATCCCGCAGGTTTCCACCCGCTATTCCCAGCGCGAGCGCAACTACGCCCGCATCGCCGACGCCCTGGCCCGCATCGTCGCGCTCAGGCGGGGCAACTACCTCGCCTTCTTTCCCAGTTTCACCTTCCTGGAGCGGGTGGCTGAGCTCTTTCGCGTGCCCGAGGGGTTCGAGGTGCTCCGGCAGGAGCGCAGCATGAAGGGGACGCGGACCGCCGAGTTCCTGGAGCAGCTACGGACGGGTGAGGTGCCCACGGTGGTGTTCGCGGTGCAGGGGGGATCTTTTTCCGAAGGGGTGGATTACGCGGGTGACATGGTGATCGGCGCCTTCGTGGTCGGGCCGCCGCTCCCCAACTACGACCTCGAGCGCGAGGAGATGCGGGCCTACTACCAGCGCCATTACGGCAAGGGGTTCGAGTACGCCTACACGATTCCCGCCATGTCCAAGGCGATCCAGTCGGCGGGGAGGGTGATCCGCTCCGAGACCGACCGCGGGGTGATCGTGCTCATGGACGACCGCTTCCTGGAGCAGGGGTACAGTTCCGCCATGCCGGCGGACTGGTTCGAGACGCGGGCGGAGGAGCTGGTGTCGGCGGCGATCCTGAAGGACATCAGCGAGTTCTGGGCCGGAGCTTCACAATCCTCTCTCCCTCTGGGAGAGGGCTAGGGTGAGGGGATTGCCGCCACCGCCTCCCTCACCCGCCCTTCGGGCACCCTCTCCCGGAGGGAGAGGGAAATAAAAAAAGCCGCCTCTGCGCTGCGAGAGGCGGCTTTTCTGTCGATTGCGGCCGGGCTATTTGCCCTGCACCACCAGGGCCTGGTAGGGCCATCCCTGCATGCCGTCCTCGAGGATGTGCATGCGGGCCTCGGCGATCCCCTTTCCTTTCAGGTAGTCGTAGGTGTTCTTGGCGCCGCCGCCCCCGCGTGGGCAGACGATGACGATCTCCTCGCGGGAGGCGGTGAGCTGCGGCAGCACCCGGTCCAGCTTCTGCTTGTCCTCGGCCGATTTCACCGGGAAAGCGTTGGTCTGGACGGCGCCCTTGAAGTGGTGCTGCTGGAACTCGGCCGGGACCTGGATGTCGACGATCTGCACCTTTTTGCCCGTCTCCAGCCATTTCTTGAAGTCGCCGGGCGCCACGTACTGGTAGTTGCCGCCAAAGAGGTTCGCGGCGAAAGCCGCCGTCGCGGCGAGGGTCACCGCAAGTACCAGGGTAAGGGCCACAATTCTTCTCATCGTTATCTCTCCTGTATCGTTATCTACCGGGCCTTCCGCCCGTTTTGCCACTTCCAAGGTTGCATCCGCGTCAGGGGGTGCCGGCGTGCAAGGCGGCACCGAGCGCGCCGGTTATGGAAGGATCCTCCGGGACCAGCACCGGCACCCCCAGCGCCCGCTCCAGCATCGCCACCAGCGTCTTGTTGTTGGCAACGCCGCCGGTGAACACCAGGTGCTGACAGTCGCAGGTTTTTTGAACCATCGCGGCGAGTCTCGAGGCGACGGCGAGGTGTACCGAGCGGGCGATATCGCCAGGCGGAACGCCCCGGTTCTTCAGCGAGACCACCTCGGATTCGGCGAATACCGCGCACATGCTGTTGATGGCGGTGCCGGCCTGGGCTCGTGCCGCGGCCAAACCGAATTCTTTCAGGTCGTACCCAAGCGAAACCGCCATCATCTCCAGGAACCGTCCGGTGCCCGCCGCGCACTTGTCGTTCATCTGGAAGTTGACGATGCGACCGTTCTCGCTCAACTGGATCACCTTGCTGTCCTGCCCCCCCACGTCGAGAACGGTCCGGCAGTGGGGGAACAGGTGCCGCGCCCCCAGGGCATGAGCCTTGATCTCGGTGATGATGTCGAGATCGGCGTGCTGCTGCATCAGGTGCCGTCCGTAGCCGGTCGCCACCACCCGCGCCCGCGGATGGTCGCCAAGTAGCTCCAACGCCTGGCGGTGCGGCTCGAACCCGCTTTCCACGACGCGGCGCTGCAGCATGGCACCACCCTTGAGGGCGACGGTCTTGATGGTGCGCGAGCCGAGATCGATCCCCACCTGCATGGGCTACCCCTTGATCTGCTCGAGGAACGCCTCGACCCGCGTCTGCAGTTGGCCGACGTCGTCGGGTGAGTAGTCGGTTTCGATGGCCATGAACGGGATGCCCCGGGCCTCGCACGCCTCCCTCAGCTTCACCGCCTCGATGTTGTAGGTGTGGCAGAACTGAAGGCAGTAATCGATGATCCCCTCCGCCCCGGACGCCTCGTACTCCGTGAACACCTGGGCGATGCGGTCGTCGTTGGGGGTGAAGCAGGAGCAATCGATCTTCATGTAGCGCTGGGTGAGCCTGTCCAGCTGCCCTTCGAGGTCGGTTGCCCCCTCGTCGATCAGGTCCTTGTAGTAGCGGGTGCCGATGCAGCTTTCCTCGTTGACCACGATGGCGCCGGCCGACTCGATGATATGGTGCAGTTTCCAGTTCGGTAACGCCATCGGCGTGCCCGAGACCATGATGCGCGGGGTGGCGGTCGGCGCGACCGCGACTCCGCGGCCGATGCGCTGCTCCAGTTCGTCGCACAGCTCGTGCACCTGTTTCGCGAAGCGAACCGGCTCGTCGTAGAAGGCGATCTGTTCGATGAGCAGCATGTCCTTGCCGCTTATGGGCGATGGGTTGTGGTGGCGCAGGGAGTTCAGGCGCTGCAGGGCGAAGCGCTTGGCGTTGATGGTCTTGATCCCGGCGGCCACGGCATCGAAATCGGCGACGGTGTCGGTGATACGCTCCACGGCCGCCTTGAAATCCTTCACCTCGTCCAGCCAGAGCCGCTTGTCGCGCTCCCGCTTCATCTGCGGGATCTCCATGATGTGGGTCGGCACGTAGCGGTCCAGGAGCTCCCAGGTCTTCTTCTTGGCGTCGCAGGTGGTTTCGCCGTAGACCAGGTCGACCACCTGGAAATAGGGGCAGATCCTGCCTACTTTGAAGCCGAAGGCGGACTTTACCATCGGGCAGATGTTGCGCGGCAGTATCTTCTCGGCGTCGGCGATGGACCCCTGGGCGCCGCCGCAAAGCCCGATGCAGATCCCGCCGGCCGCGACCACCAGCTCCTCGGGGACATAGACGCAGAAGGTGCCGATGACCGGCCTTCCTCCCTGCTTGGCGTCGTAGATCTCCCGGATGCGCCCGGTGTGGATGTTGGCAACCATGTCATCGAAGTAGGCCATGTTGTTCGGGCGGTTGTGCTGGGACAGAAAGATGTTCTTGTACGCGTTGGTCAGCATGGCGGGCATACCGGAAAAACGCTCGACGTCCATGCCCAGCTGCTCCCAGAGTACCCGATCGGATTTCACCTCGAACTCGTCGCTCATGCACCCTCCCGTGACATAAAATTGCAAAATGTATATATGTGCAGAAAGAGGATAAGTCAAACCGATAGTTTCGATAAAAGCTCTTAGTTTTATCGGTTTGACCGATAATTGCGGCGCGAGCAAAAGAAAAGCCCCCGTGGTGACGGGGGCTTTAAGGGCGAGGGGGCGGTCGTATTGTTACCGAGGGCCCTGGCGGGATGGGACGACCACGTGCCGCACCGCCATGTCGACCACCGGCAGCGGAGGGACCCCCTTCAACCCGTAGATCTTTTCCAAGTCGATATCCTTGGGAACAGCCTTCAAAAGCGCCTCGGCAACTTTCTGGTCCGCCTGACGGTAGCGGAGCTTCGCCTCGATGTTCAGCTTCCTCACCCCCTTAAGCGGAGGGACGCCGTAATGCACGTCCTTGTACCCCTTGGGAGGGATGGTGTCGTGCCGGGAAAAGGAGGTGACCACCCAGGGATCGACGGCGAAATGAAAGTTGTCCCCCATGCCGTCGGAATTGAAGAGCCTGGCATCGGCGGGAAGGGAACCGTCCGCGCCGACCTGGCCGCTGCTGAGGAGGGTCCTGCCGGCGTCATCCGTGGCCACTATCTCTAGCCACATCTGGCGCACGTTGGTGAGCGAGGTGGGGAGGTTGTGTCCGGCGCGCAGGTTTTTCACGCGGACTTGCAGTTCGCTGAGTGCCCCCTTGCGGTAGACAGGGGTGATCTCGACCGCCGCCGCGGATTTGAGACGGTCGACGGCCATCGCGTACTGCTTCATCAAGAGCTTGGCCTGTTCCTGGTTCCCCGCCTTGGTGGCGGCACCGGCGGCAAGATAGCTCAGGAGATAGTTGGCGCCGTTGAAATAGTGGCGATATTGCTGGCGCTGCGGCTTGGTGAACCCGTCCGCGGCCGCCATGAAGGTCGAGGTGTCAACCATATGGCAGTCCTGGCAGAGGATGTCGCGCTGGGCGTAGGGGCCGTGCTTCCATTCGAGGTAGGTGGCTTCGAGCGGGAAATGTGCGTCGTAGTGGTAGACCTGATGGCAGGAGGCGCACAGGTCGGCCTGCAGGTGCAAGGGGCTCTGAACGCAGTCGTGGAAGCCACCGCCGCAATCCTCGCCGGGTTTGAAGGGGCCGCGCTTGACAAAGCGCGGGCCGTCCTTGGTCTCGGCTCCGGGTGCGAGGATGAAGGAGCCGTTCTCAGGTTCGTGGGACGGCGTCTGCCAGTGCGTGACGCCGCTTACGGAGTGGCAGATGTCGCAGGAAACTCCCGCCAGCGCCATCTCGCTCAGCCCCGCGTTGCCGGACCCCTTTACCTCGCCGGTGGCCACGCCGGCGGGGGTGTGGCATCCCTCGCATTGACGGGAAATCTCGTGGCCCACCGCCTTGACCGCCTTGTTAAGTTCACCCTGGTAGACGGGGTCCTGGAAGGCGAGCTGGTGCACGGAGCCGCTCCATTCCTGGTACTGCTTCTCATGACACCCTTGGCAGACGCTGGGGGGGGTGAATTCGAGGACCGACCTGTCCCACTTGAGGAGGGAGGGGTAGTAGGGGTAAAAGTCGCGGTTGACGTCGAAGACGGCGGAAGCGGCGGACGCGGCCTGCGCCATGCTCGCCAGGGCGGCGAAAGTTACCAAGGTGACAAGCTTGAGGGCGAGACTTTTCCTGGACGTCACGATTTCTCCTTTTACGCTAGCCGCTGGATCGGAGGGCGGCGGCCGCGACTACTCGGTATCAGGCGTCTGACAATCCCTCGGCGCGTCGGGGCAGCGCAGTTTCCGGCTCAGGCACTGCTTAACCTTCCGGATCGCCTCCTGGTCGTCGGGGAAGAGATCGAAGGGGAGGTGCTCCCCGGTCTGCTTGTAGATCTGGTACCTGTTGCAGCTTTGGTAGTCACCGAAGCAGAGTTTACTTTGAATGTACTGTGCCGCCTTGGGGAGGTCCTTCATGTTGTCCTTGAAGAACTGGCAGCATTCGACGAGTTCGCACGCCATGATACACACCTCGAATCTAATCTCACACGTATTGCCGGGCCGGCCGAACCGGCCCTGCCACGGGCGCCGCCGGAGCTGGTGCACGTGGCGGCAGAACTGCTCTGCGGCGACGCCGCCTCAGGCCCCGCCGCGTATCCGGTCCAGCGTCGCGGCTATGGTGGCGGCGCTCACCGAATCACCGAAACAGCCCGCTCCGGCGTAACTGTCGAAATCCTCCACCTGGCGCAGGAGAAGCGCGAGCCGGTCATCCCGGCCCTGGACCGGTGTTGGGGCAGCGCGGAGTGCGATGATCTCCTCGACGAGCCAGGCGGGGAGATCGGCTTCCTCGTGTTGGCGCCGTGCTGTTGCAACGAGCTGCTCGAGCAACTCCATGGCTACTCCTTTGCCGGACCGGTGGAGGGTCTGGTAGCGGCTTGTCCCGGCCCTCCGGAGATCGCCAGGGCCTTTTGCTGTACCAAGGCGTCGGCCACCTTGCTTCGGGCCGACGCCAGCAGGCGCTGCACGGTGCCGCGGGACACCCCCATGCAGGCACCGGCCTCTTCCTGCGTCTTACCCTGCCCGTCGCACAGGTGCAGGGCATCCAGTTCGTCATGGGCGAGTTGCACCAGGTCCAAATCCTTGAGCGGCGTTCCCGCCGGCTTGAACACCGCGGCGAAGCCGGAGCGATGCGGACAGATACAGGTCCTGGGCTTGCGCGGACGCGGCACGGCTAGTGGGAGCACCCATGGTTATGGCCATGGCCACCGCAGGTATGCCCCGGCAGGTACTCCTGGAGCAGGTTCTCTTTCAAAAGGGCGAGGTTGTCGGCAACCGTACCCGCTCCGGCACGAAACACCCTCATCCCGGCCGCGTTCAGCTTGTGCAGCGCGCCACCCCCTATCCCGCCGACCACCACCGCGTCAACCTGGTGCCCGCCGAGCCCGGCCACGGGGTTACAGGCCCCATGCTGGTGCACGCGGTCGCCGTTGTCGATGGCGGTGCACTCACCGGTGACGCTGTCCACCACGACAAACCCGGGAGCCGAGCCGAAATGGCCGTAAACTGCGCTTAAGAGACCGCGGTCATGCTCGACGGGAAAACAAATTTTCATGAGTAAACTCCGGGGATATTGTGTATATGCACAAGGCACAACTAACATTCAGAAAGGTATATGTCAATATCTTTGAAAGGAAAGATGCCATTTTCTCGCATCAACTGTGTGGAAATCCCCGCCGGAACCGATGGATGACAGGTACTAGATTTGCTTTGACCCCGGCTGCACACAGGTGGTATAAGTGCCGCGAGCTTCCGCTGTTGAGTCTTTTTTTTCCGTGGCCATGCACGTAGCGGTTATGCGCAGGAGCCTTGCTTGCCATGCTGACCAGAATCATCCTCTTACTGCTGGTCTTCATCCTGCCCACCTCGGGTTTTGCGGCGCAGTCGACCGCTCCCGCCTCTCCCTCCCGCGTCATCGTCGTCGGAGGCAACAGCAACTATCCCCCCTACCAGTTTCTGGACAAGTACGGACAGCCCGCGGGCTACATCGTCGACCTCACCAAGGCCATCGCCGGCGTCATGGGGATGCAGGTCGAGATCCGGTTGGGCGACTTTGGAGCCATTCAGAAGCAGCTCGACAGCGGCGAGGTGGATGTCCTGGAGGGGCTCTCCTTTTCGGAATCCCGCGCCCGGCAATACGATTTTTCCACTCCCCATTCCATCATCGTGCAAGCAATCTTCGCCAGGAAGGGAACGGCCAAAGTCCAGAGCCTGGACGAGCTGAAGGGAAAAAAGGTGCTGGTGCACCGCGGCGGAGGGATGCACAACTACCTGAGGGAGAAGGGGTGGGAGCGCGACCTGGTGCTCACCGACAGCCCGCGCGAGACCCTTGAGCAACTCGCCCGGGGGGATTGCGACTACGCGGTGCTCGCACTGCTGCCCGGCATGCACATCATCCGCGAGGAGAAGCTGGAGAACATCGTGCCGATGGCGAGCAATGTGGCGCCCCAGCGGTACTACTGCTACGCGGTGAAAAAGGGAAACGCGGAACTGCTGGCCCAGTTCAACGAAGGGCTCAGCATCCTGAAGAAGACCGGCCAGTTCGACGAGATCTACAACAAGTGGATCGGTGTATTGGAACCGCAGAAGACCTCCTGGCTCGTAATCGCCAAGTACGCGGCGCTGGTGGTGATACCCCTCTCCCTGATCCTGGCGGCGACGGTGCTTTGGTCGTACTCCCTGCGCCGGCAGGTGGCGCAGCGCACGGAGTCGCTCTCGAATGCCCTGGCCGAGTTGCAGAGAAACCAGCAGCAACTGGTGCAGGCGGACAAGATGGCGGCGCTCGGGATACTGGTATCCGGGGTCGCCCACGAGATCAACAATCCCACGGGCATCATCCTGATGAACATGCCGACCTTGAAGAAAATTTTTCGGGATGCGGAGCGGATCCTGGACCGCTACCAGGAGCAAGAGGGGGACTTCTCCCTGGGAGGGATCAGGTACCAGCGGGTTCGGCAGGAGGTGCCGCTCATCCTGGACGAGATACAGGACGGCGCGCACCGCATCAAGAAGACCGTGGACGACCTGAAGAACTTTGCCAGGAAGGACGATGAGGCGCGCAAGGAACCGCTGGACTTCAACGACGTGGTGCAGACGGCGGTGCGCCTGGTGGATGTGGCTACCCGGAAATTCACCAGTAATTTCAGCGCGAGTTACGGCAACGGCCTCCCGCCGGTCTATGGCAACGTGCAACGATTGGAGCAGGTGGTGGTGAACCTCATCATGAACGCCGGCCAGGCGCTGCCGGACCCGAGCCGCGCCATCGAGGTCGCCACGAGCTATGACGCGGCGGCGGGGAAGGTGGTGCTGAAGGTGCGGGACCAGGGAAGCGGCATCGCTCCCGAGCACCTGCAGCACCTGACCGACCCATTCTTCACCACCAAGCGCGAGAGCGGAGGAACCGGCCTCGGTCTCTCCATTTCGGCGAACATCATCAAGGACCACGGCGGCGACCTCGGTTTCGAGTCGAGCCCCGGCGAGGGGACCACGGTCACCCTTTCTCTACCGGCTGCCGTGGCAGGGAGTAAAAATGGAAAGTGAGCTCTACCCGTCCTTCCGGGTGTTGCTGGTGGATGACGAGCCGGCCTGGCTGCGTTCGCTCTCGCTGGCGCTGGAAAGTAGCGCGGGGATCACCAACGTGGAAACGTGCAGCGACAGCCGCCAGGTCCTTGAGCTGATGGCGCAGCGGGACTTCGGCCTGGTCTTGCTCGACCTCACCATGCCGCACGTTTCCGGGGAAGAGCTGCTGACCCAGATCGGGGAGCGTTATCCCGGGGTGGCCGTGATAGTCGTCAGCGGCCTGAACCAGGTGGGGAAGGTGGTGACCTGCATGAGGCTCGGCGCCCACGACTACTACGTGAAGACCGACGACGAGGAGCGCATCGTCTGCGGCGTGGTGCGGGCCATCAAGCATCTCGAGTTGCAGCGGGAAAACAAGGAGATGACGCAGCGCTTCGTCTCGTGCGAGCTCAAGCACCCGGAGGCCTTCTCCGCCATCTGCACCGCCGATCGCGCCATGCAGGCCATGTTCGCCTACATCGAGGCGGTGGCGAAGAGCCCGCTCCCCTTGCTGATCACCGGCGAGAGCGGATCCGGCAAGGAACTGCTGGCGCAGGCCACGCACCGGCTCAGCGGCTGCAAAGGGGAGATGGTCGCGGTCAACGTGGCCGGACTCGACGACACCGTTTTCGCCGACACCCTGTTCGGGCATCTGCGCGGCGCCTTCACCGGTGCCGAAGGGGTGCGCCGCGGCATGATCGAGGCGGCTGCCAACGGCACCCTCTTCCTGGACGAGATCGGGGACCTGAGCATACCGTCCCAGGTCAAACTTTTGCGGCTGCTCCAGGAGGGTGAATATTTTCCGCTGGGGAGCGACCAACCCAAACGGCTGAAGGCGCGCGTCGTGGTGGCGACCCACCAGAACCTGGAGGCGAAAGTGGCCGAAGGGACCTTCCGGCGCGACCTGTTTTACCGGCTGCGCGCTCACCACGTCGAAGTCCCGCCGCTGCGCGAGCGCAAGGGGGACATCCCCTACCTCCTGGACCTGTTCCTGGAGGAGGCGGCCGGGACGCTGGGGAAGAAGAAGCCGACTCCTCCGCCGGGGCTCGTGCAGCTGCTGTCGACCTATGGCTTTCCGGGAAACGTCCGCGAGTTCAAGGCGATGGTCTTCGACGCGGTGAGCACGCACAAGGAGCGCATGCTTTCCATGGAGAGCTTCGTGAAATCGATCAGCGCCTCCGGCGGGGCGGTGGCGGAGCGCCTCCCGGACCAGAATCCGTTTGCCTCGTTCGAGCCCCTGCCGACCTTTGCCAACGCGGCCGGATACCTGCTTGAAGAAGCGATGAAACGTGCCGGCGGCAACCAGACCCTCGCCGCACGGCTCCTCGGCATCTCACAGCCTTCCCTCTGGAAACGCCTCAAGCTCTCCCGCCGCTGAACCCCTATTGCCGGAGTCTATAGCCATAGACTCCGGCAATAACAGTTGTAACCCGCCGTAATTCCTACTCTTTTTCACCTACCTCATGACAACACCGATAGCCCGCGGCTATAGCGGTTTGCCGTCCCGACCCACCCTCGATGCCCAGTTTTGATCAACGATAACGAAGACTTACGTCTGTTGGCTGTTCTTGGTACCGATCCTGCTCTAATGAGTCAAAGGCTGTTACGGGGCGAACGCCCTCACACTGAGAAGGAGAGGATCATGAAAAAACAGGCGACGTTGGCGATGGCAGGTGTTCTGGCGGTACTGGCGGCGGGCAATGATGCCCAGGCTAAAAGCCTGGAGGATATCCTGAAGGAGAAAGGTGTCATCACGGAGGCTGAGTACAAGGAAGCGTCAAAGGCACAGCCCCTGGATTACAAGCTGGGCAAGGGGTTCGTGTTCACCTCCCCGGACCAGAAGTTCCAGTTGCAGTTGGGCGGCCAGATACAGGCGCAGTACGAGTTGGATAACTACGAGGTGCCTAACAAGCAGGACGTGAGCCAGTTCAACCTGCGGCGCGTCAAGACCCTCCTGAGCGGCTACGCCTTCACCAAGGACCTCACCTACAAGGCCACCTACAACTGGGCCAACGTGGTGAAGGAGAACTCCAAGGCGATGGAAGAGGTGAACATGAAGTACCGCGTCGCCGACGAACTGCAGGTGATGTTCGGACAGGAGAAGATCCAGTACTCCCGGCAGTGGATCACCTCCAACACCGCTCAGCAGTTCGTGGACGGCTCCTTCGTGAGGAATGCCTTCATGCAGGGGTACGATACGGGTATCAACCTGCATGGCGATCTCTGGACCGGCGTCGTGAAGTACGACGCGGGGGTCTTCGGAGGCGCCGGCCAGAATACCAAGAACAAAACCGGCGACAACGCGTACGCCTTCAGGCTGGCTTTCAACCCTCTGGGCGACATGAAGTACGGTGAGGGAGACCTCGAGTATTCCAAGAAGCCGCTGGTCTCGCTGGGAAGCAGCTACTACCTCAATACCGTGAAAAAGACGGTATCCGGAACCGGGGCCGCGGCGACTTCCGCCATCGACAACAACAACTCCAATTTCGTGACCGACGCCAACGGCTGGCTCGGTACCGCGGTAAAGGCGAAATACTTCGGCACCAAGGCTGCCGAGGATATCAGCGTCGACTCCTGGGAAGCGGACTTCGCCTGCAAGTGGCTGGGCGCGTCGATGCAGGGCGAATACTTCTGGGGGAAAGCCGTGGGTGAAACTTCCGGCAAGGAGCTGATCGCCAAGGGCGGTTATGTCCAGGCCGGCTACTTCGTCATCCCGCAGCGCCTGGAGCTTGCCCTCCGCTACGCCTGGATGGATCCCAACCGCCAGGTATCCAACGACTCCATTTCCGAAATCCAGGGTGCGGTCAACTACTTCCTCTACGGCAACAACCTGAAGATCCAAGGTGACGTCGGCAACCGCCACACCTACAAGGGCCAGGTTGACGACCTCGTGGCGCGCGCCCAGGTGCAGCTGCTCTTCTAAGGGCTCGGCCAGGACAACGACGACGTAATCAACAGGAGATAAAAATGAAACGGAAAACTATCGTACCGGCACTGCTGCTCTCAGCGGCCCTGTTCATCGCGGCATCCGCGGCCTGGGCGGAGGACTCAAACAAGAGCTCCTTCCTCTCCGGGGTGCACAAGAAAAACCAGGTAACCTGCGCCGACTGCCACGGCAAATCGCTTGTCGTGGACGACAGCGAGACGGCGCTCAACAAGAACTGCAAGGGGTGCCATGGCGGCTTCGCAGAGCTGGCTGCGAAGACCAAGGAGCACATCAACCCGCACAAGTCACATCTCGGCGAGACCAACTGTACCGCCTGCCACAAGGGGCATGCCGCCTCGAAGGCGTACTGCAACTACTGCCACAGCTTCGCCATGAAGATCCCCGCCATGGGGACCGAGAAGGAATCGACCGACAAGAAATGGGTGCAGGAATCGGCCCCCGGCAAGAAGGAGCTGAAATCGAACCGGGTCGAGTCCACCGACGTGGTCGTGATCGGTGCCGGCGGCTCCGGGTACGTGGCCTCGATCACCGCCCACGACGCGGGCGCCAAGGTGATTCTGCTGGAGAAGATGCCCATAACCGGCGGCAACAGCATGCTGGCGGCCGGCGGCATCAACGCCGCCAGGACCCGCTACCAGGAGCGGCTCGGGATGCACGACGACCCGGCCGAGATGGTGAAGGAAACCATGAAGGGGGGGCGTGACAAGAACGACCCCGAACTGGTCAAGATCCTCGCCTACAAGTCCGCCGATGCGGTCGACTTCCTGGTGTCGCTCGGGGCCGACATGACCGACCTGGTGCGCTCGGGCGGGGTCGCGGTGGACCGCACCCACCGTCCCGTGGGCGGCGCCGCGGTAGGACCGCACCTGATCAAGGTCTACCGTGACAACGCGGCCAAGCGCAACATCGACGTCAGGGTGAACTCCGAGGTGGTGCAGATCCTCTCCGACGGCAAGGGGCGCGTCACCGGCGTGCAGGTGAAGGGGAAGCATAGCGGCGTGTACACCATCAACGCCAAAGCGGTCATCGACACCGCGGGCGGCTTCGCCGCCAACAACGAGCTGGTGGGCTTCTACAAGCCCCAGTTCAAGGAAACCGCCTCTTCCAACCAGCCGGGGGCAACGGGCGAGGGGATGTTCCTCGCCGAAAAAGTGGGCGCGAAGCTCATCGACATGGAACAGATCCAGATTCACCCGACCATGGGGGGCGACACCAAGGTGCTGATCTCCGAAACGGTGCGCGGCAGCGGCGCCATCCTGGTGAACCACGCCGGCAAGCGCTTCGTCAACGAGCTCACCACCCGCGACAAGGCCTCCGCCGCCATCCTGGCGCAACCCGAGAAGTCGGCCTTCCTGGTCTTGGGCGAGAGCACCCGCAAGAGCAACGTCCAGATCGACGGCTATATCGCCCTCGGGCTGGTGCAGGAGTCCGACAGCATCGCCGGCCTCGCGGCCAAGATGGGTGTGCCGGCCGATGCGCTTACCGCCACGGTAACCGCCTACAACAAGGCCTTCGAGGCGAAAAAGGATCCCGAATTCCAGCGTCAGGACATCCCGCGTCCCGTCGACGGTCCGAAGTACTACTCGATCTGGGTCAAGCCGGGGCGCCACCACACCATGGGCGGCGTGAAGATCAACACCGAGGCGCAGGTGATAGCCAAGGACGGCAAGCCGATCACCGGCTTCTACGCGGCGGGCGAGGTGACCGGCGGCGTGCACGGCTGGAACCGCCTGGGCGGCAACGCCATTACCGATACCGTGGTCTTCGGCAGGATCGCCGGCAGCAACGCGGCAAGCTTCATCAAGAACGAGAAGTAACCACTTCGCTCAAAAAACGAAAGCGCCCTGCGTCACTGGTACGCAGGGCGCTTTTCGAAGCGCCAGCCGGGGCGGAGCGTGACCGGAAGCAGGGAACCGACATGAAAAACGGAAAGCTGTTCAAGTCGCTGTTTCTGATCAACTTCGCAACCAGTCTCGGGTTCGGCATAGCGGATGCCTTCTTCTCCACCTACCTTTTCTCCATCGGGGGGCGCGGTCTTCTGCTGGGGCTGCCACTGCTGCTGTTCTCCCTTTCAAAGATCGTTTTCAGCCCGGTCATGGGGGCATGCGTCGATCGCATCGGTGCCCGCCGTGCCGCCACGCTCAGCCTCACGCTTTACCTTCTCGTCTCCCTTGGCTATCTCTTTTGTTCCAAGCTCGCGCTCATCGCGTTGTTGCGCCTGCTCCAGGGCGCTGCGTGCGCCATGTTCAGGCCCGTCATGCTCTCCCTCGTCGCGGTTGTGGGCGGCCGCAAAGGTGAGGGGCGCGCGGCGGGGACCTTCGACATATCCTTCTACCTCGCCGTCGGGGTCGGGCCGCTGCTGGGTGGGGTGCTGCACGATCTGTGGGGCTTTTATGGCATCTTCTCCTGCCTTGCCCTGTTGTGCCTTTTCGCGCTGACGCTCGCCATGCGCCAGATACCGGCGCAGGCCCAGTCCGCTATCGCTACGGGCCGGGTGGCGGCCCATCCGGCCCTGCCTGCCGCACTGGAGGCGGCGCGCCACGGCACCATGGGGGGGCTCTTGGCGTTCATCTTCGGCAGGGGCTGCGGGATCTCGCTCTTGGCGGGTTTTCTCCCCATTCTCCTCGACGCGCGGCTGGGGCTTAGCGGCACCCAGACCGGGATGGTGCTTGCTTCAAGCACCCTCGTGATCACCTCGCTGCTGCGACCGGCAGGGTGGCTTTCCGACCGGCTGCCGCGCAAGCCCCTGGTGCTGCTGGGCGGGGTTTCGGTGTCGCTGCTCTACTTCCTGGTTCCGGTGGCCCAGGGATTCCACCAGGTGCTCATGCTGGGGGGAGGGATCGGACTGTGCAGCGTACTGTCCCAGCCTGCCAGCACGGCGCTTTTGCTGGAGCAGGGGGAGCGTCACGGAACGGGAGTCGCGGTGGGCATCTTCAACACGTCGTTGAACCTGGGGTTCGTGGTGGGGCCTCTCTTTGGCGGGTGGCTGCAAAGCCGCTTCGGGCTTGCCGCCGTCTTCCAGGGCGCGGGGTGGATCGGCCTGGCGGCGGCACTGCTCTTTGCCGCCGGGAGCGCCAGAGAAAAGATGCGCCGCGGCGAGGGGGCGGCCGCCAGCACTGCAGGGGCGGCTTGAGGTGCCAGAACCAGCCACTGCCACCTCGCACCGCCCCACATTTTCCTACCTATGCGTCATTCCTTGATGTTCTTGTCGATCCCGGCGCGGCCGTCGTCACACTCCTCCTCGGGCTCGCCCGGCCGGCTGTAGCGCGGGTCGCTCGTCGCGCTGACGCAGACCGGCGCCGGCTCCTCGGCGGCTCCCGCTGCGGCGGGAACGTGCTCGTGGCTGCGTCCGCCCTCCTTGGGTACGTCCCCCTTGCTCGGCTGCCAATCCGCCATGTCACGGAACATGCGGAAACGCTCCATCGCCTCCTGCTCCATCTGCTCGCGCAGCCGCCTCGCCACCTCCGGGTTCTGCTTTTCCAGCGCCTGGTAACGCACCTCTCCCGACAGGAACTCGGCCAGCGAACCATCCGGCTTCTTCGACTCCAGGATGAACGGGTTCTTCCCTTCCAGCTTCAAAAGCGGGTTGTAGCGGTACAGCGGCCAGTAGCCGGACTTGACGGCGAGCTGGCTCTCCTCGATCGATTTCCCCATCCCCTTCCTGAGCCCCTGGTTGATGCAGGTGGAGTAGGCGATGATGAGCGACGGGCCGGGATAGGCCTCGGCCTCGGTAATCGCCTTCAGCGTCTGGTTCTTGTCCGCGCCGATGGCGATGGAGGCGACGTAGACGTAGCCGTAGGTCATGGCCATGCGCCCCAGGTCCTTCTTTGAGGTCCGCTTGCCGGCGGCGGCGAAACGGGCGATGGCGCCCAGCTGGGTGGCCTTGGAACACTGGCCGCCGGTGTTGGAGTAGAGCTCGGTGTCCATCACCAGGAGGTTCACGTCCTCGCCGGTGGAGATGACGTGGTCCAGGCCCCCGAAGCCGATGTCGTAGGCCCAGCCGTCGCCGCCGTAGATCCAGATGGACTTCTTGGTGAAGAGGTCAGAGGCGGCGGCAATCTCGCGCAACTGCTCGTTGTCTCCCGCCCTGGGGAGCAGCTCCTTGAGGCGGTCGCCGTGGCGCCGGGAGAGCTCCGGATCCATCATGCCGGCAAGCCAGGCGGACAGTTCCTCCCTGAGCTCACCTTCCGGCAGGCTGTGCACGGCGCGGCGCACCTGGTCGGCCAGGAGGCTTCTGCGCTGGGATACCGCCATGTGGTAGCCGAAGCCGAACTCGGCGGCGTCCTCGAAGAGCGAGTTGTTCCAGGCGGGGCCGTGCCCTTCGGCGTTGGCGCAGTAGGGGGAGACCGGCGCCGAGGCGCCCCAGATCGAGCTGCAGCCGGTGGCGTTGGCGATCATCATCCGCTCGCCGAAGAGCTGGGTGATGATCCTCGCGTACGGGGTCTCGCCGCAGCCGGAGCAGGCGCCGGAGAACTCCAGGAGCGGCTGCTGGAACTGGCTCCCGATCACCGTGGTCCGCTTCACCAGGTGCCCCTTGGGGGAGAGTGTTTCGGCGAACTTGCGGTTCTCTTCCTGCACCGCCGACTGGGTTTCGATCGGCTTCATCACCAGCGCCGGGACCTTGGCCGGGCAGATGTCGGCGCAGTTGCCGCATCCCATGCAGTCCAGGGTGTAGACCTGGATCCGGAATCCCATCCCCTTGAACTCCTTGGCGTTGGGGGGGATGGTCTGGAAGGTTTCCGGGGCGCCGGCGAGTTCCTGCTCGGAAGCGATGAAGGGGCGGATGGTGGCGTGCGGGCAGATGTAGGCGCACTGGTTGCACTGGATGCAGTTCTCCTTGACCCACTCCGGAACGTTGATGGCGACGCCCCGCTTTTCGTAGCGCGCGGTGGAGAAGGGGAAGACGCCGTCCGGTGCGAAGGAGGAGACCGGCAGGTCGTCTCCCTTCTGGCGCAGGATCGGGAAGACCATGTCGCGCATGTAGTCGGGCATCCGCTGGTTGAGGCGGAAGTCGGTGCCGCGCTGGTCGTCCGCGTCGCGCCAGGCGTCGGGGTAGGAGATCTCGACCAGGTTCTCGACGGCGAGGTCGACCGCGGCGAGGTTCATCTCCACCACCTGGTCACCCTTCCTGCCGTACTCCTTGCGGATCGAGTCCTTCAAGAGTTCCACGGCCCGCTCGAAGGGGAGGACGCCGGAAAGCTTGAAGAAGGCGGTCTGCATGATCATGTTGATGCGCCCGCCAAGCCCCGCGGACTGGGCGATGCTGATGGCGTCCACGTTGTAGAGGCGCACCTTCTTGCCGGCGATGGCGCGGCGCATGGTGGCGGGGAGGTTCGCCTCCATCGCCTCGACGCTGTTCCAGGGGGAGTTCAAAAGGAAGGTGCCCCCCTCCTTGATCCCCTCGAGCAGGTCGTAGATCTGCACGTACGGGGCCTTCTGGCAGGAGATGAAATCGGCCGCGTCGACCAGGTAGGTGGACTGGATCGGGCTCTCGCCGAAGCGCAGGTGGGAGACGGTGATCCCCCCGGACTTCTTGGAATCGTAGGAGAAGTAGGCCTGCACGTAGAGCTCGGTGTTGTCGCCGATGATCTTGATGGCTGCCTTGTTCGCACCGACCGTCCCGTCGGCCCCCATGCCCCAGAAGCGGCACTGGATGGTTCCCTCAGGCGTTGTGGAGAGGGTCCCCCCGACCGGGAGCGAGCTGTCGCTCACGTCATCGGTGATGCCGACCGTGAAGTGGCGCTTGCCGGGGCGCCCGTTCATGTTGTCGAAGATGCTCTTCACGTGTACGGGACGGAACTCCTTGGAGCCCAGCCCGTAGCGCCCGGCGTAGAGATCCGGGATGTTGCCGCCGCGCTCGAGGAAGGCGGTGCAAACGTCCTGGTAGAGCGGATCCCCCTGGGCGCCCGGCTCCTTGGTCCGGTCCAGCACGGTGATCTTTCCGGCCGTGGGGGGGATGACGGCAAGGAGGGCGCCGGAGTCGAAGGGGCGGTACAGGCGCACCTTGACCAGGCCGACCTTCTCGCCCTGCACGTTCAGGTGCTGCACCACCTCCTCGGCGGTCTCGCACGAGGAACCCATGGTGACGATGATCCGGTCCGCCTCGGCGTGGCCGATGTAGTCGAAGAGCCGGTAGTGCCGGCCGGTCAACTGCCCCACCCGTTCCATGGTCTCGGTAACGATCTGCGGCAGGGCCTGGTAGAAGGGGTTGGCACGCTCGCGCCCCTGGAAGTAGATGTCAGGGTTTTGCGCGGTGCCGCGCAGTTCCGGGTGCTCCGGGTGCATCGCCTTCTTGCGGAAGGCCGCCAGCTTCTCGTGGTTCACCAGCCCGGCCATATCCTGGTAATCGATCACCTCGATCTTCTGCACCTCGTGCGAGGTCCGGAAGCCGTCGAAGAAGTGCAGGAAGGGGAGGCGCCCCTCCAGGGCGGCCAGGTGCGCCACCAGGGCGAGGTCCATCACCTCCTGGACCGATGACGAGCAGAGCATGGCGAAGCCGGTGGGTCGCGCCGCCATGACGTCCTGGTGGTCGCCGAAGATGGAGAGGGCGTGGGTGGCGATGGCGCGCGCCGAGACGTGGAACACACCCGGGAGCTGTTCCCCGGCGATCTTGTACATGTTGGGAAGCATCAGCAAAAGCCCCTGCGACGCGGTGAAGGTGGTGGTGAGCGCCCCCGCCACCAGCGAGCCGTGCACGGCGCCCGCCGCACCCGCCTCCGACTGCAGTTCCTTGATGTTCAGCACCTGGCCGAAGATGTTCTTTCGCCCCTCCGCCGCCCACTCATCCGCCACTTCCCCGATGGTCGAGGACGGAGTGATCGGGTAGATGGCCGCCGTCTCGCTCAGCGCGTAGGCGACATGAGCCGCCGCCGTGTTGCCGTCCATCGTTTTCCTGGTTCCGCTCATGTGAACAGTCCCCCTTGTCAAGAGATGGCTGCACCCGCCCGGTGGCCCGGTCCGCGATAATGGGGACGCAGAGAGGGTGTCAATAATGAAGGTTAATATGCTACCACTAATTTATTGGATGGGAAGAGCGGAGCGGGGCCAAGCGGGGTGGATGGGGGGTGGGGGAAGATGCAATCTGGAGCGAGAATTCAGCGTGGTGCCAACTCAGGGGGCGGGGTGAGCGAGAACCTCTGGAAGATTCCCTCGATCAGGTCGAACAGGGTCGGATCGAGGCTCCGGTTCTTCTCCAGGACCAGCCGCCGCGGCCTGGCCGGTGCGAACCCCTCGACGTGGTGGCTGAGCAGCGCACCGTCGGCCAGGTGCGCTGCCACCAGGCTGCGGGAGATGAAGGTGACCCCTTCTCCCGCCTGGACCGCCTTGATGATGAAGGGTATGTCGTCGAAGAAGACGGTGTTGCGGAACTCCGCCGCGTCCCGGCCGATGCCGTGCATGCTCTTTTCCAGGAAGCGACGGGCGCAGCAGCCAGATTTCTTGCAGTACAGGCGTTGCCCAAGCATGGTCTCAACATCTACCACCTTGGCATCGATACCGAAGCCGGGCCCGCTCACGAAGACCATCTCGTCGTCCGGCAGCGGGTAGACGGCGAATTCGTCAAGGTTCAGGTCCTCGCAGAATTCGATGAGAATCAGGTCGTACAGCTTTTCCTTCAGCCCCTTGAGCGCCCCTTCGGGCATGTCGAAAACGAAGCTCAGTTCGCTGCTTTCGGAGTTGCGGGACATGAAGCGCGTGAAGATGTCGGGGAGATAGGAGATGCCGAAAGGGGCGGTGCAACAGAAGGAAATCTTCCGTTTGCGCGCCAGTGCCTGCAGGTCGTTGAGGAATTCCTGTTCCACCTTCAGCACCTGTCGCGCCTTCGCGACGAGCAGATGCCCCGCGGCGGTGGGCTTCAGCGCGAGCCCGGAACGGTCCAAAAGGAGCTGGCCGTAGTGGTCCTCCAGGAGCTTGATCCTGCGGGAGACGGCGGACTGGGTGACGCAGAGGATCTCCGCAGCCTTGGAAAAGCTGCCGCATTCAACCGAGACTACAAGGGTTTTCAGATTGGTGAAATCCATGTGAGGTCACCCGGCGGCGCTGGCTATGCGAAAGACGCATAGACCGTGTGAGAATATGTCGTTTGTGCATATTGCAAAAAACTTATATAGATTGCAACAGCGAAATTTAGGAATACCTCTCCACAGTCAGAACCAAGGCTTAAATTCAATTAATTACCATGCGTATTGCGCATGATCCTATGAAAAACTTTCACTTGAGTAGTTTACCCCATACTGCGAAGAAGCAAAGGCGCAGTTGCAAACGATATCGCTAACCTTGGTCTGACATAAAAAGACGAAAGAATGGGTTGTTATGGCAGCGTGTGCCATGGCGGATGCTGCGCCTGCCAGTGTTTCAGTTCCCTTTAGTTTATCTCCATGCTCCTTTAGTCATCAAAGCAACATTCTTGACACAAAACGAAAATATTTTAACGTTCTTGGCGGGTTTCTTTGACAGTGCTAATTGAGTGGAAAGGAGGAGTGAAAGTTTAAGCCCTGTTGAACGCCACAATTTACCCAATCCAAAGGAGGTTGTATGTCGGAAAAGATGATGCAAAAGAGCAGGGTATTGCTGTTCTCGCTGCTCGGTCTGATGGCCGTCGCGGCGCTCAGCATCTGGGGGTGCGGGGGCACCAGTTATGACACTCCCGCAGAGAAGGCAGTTACGACCAAGACCGCTACCGCGCTGATCACCGCGGCCGACTTGAAGGGGTGGGTCGATGCCGGCCTGGTGAACAAGCAGGGGGGATATGACCGGGTTGTAATTCTCGATGTCTCCAACAACGACTCTGACACATCCAATAAATACAACACCGTTGGGCACATCCCAGGAGCCCAACTCCTTTCAGCGGGATCCGCGGCCTTCATGGACAATACCCGTGCCGAGGGACCCTTCAACGTCACCGGCAGCATGGTCTTGACCGGGGCCGCGATGGACACCCTGATCCAGACTGCCGGCATCGATGGCAACACCACCGTCGTCTTCACCAACAACGCAACCAACACGGTCAACGTGGCCCGCGCCTACACGACGTTCCGCTACTGGGGGTTCCCCAAGAACCGGCTCAAGGTTCTGCAGGGGGGTAACGCGGGATGGGTCGCTGCTGGTTACCCGCTGACCAAGGTTGTTCCCACCGTCGCCAGATCGAGCTTCGGCGTGGCTCAGAACGGCACCACCAGGGTCAACACGGACATGCGCGTTTCCCTCCCGGAAATGATCGCCTATGTCCAGGGCATCGTCGCGGGCAATGCCGGCAAGGTCACCCTGGTCGACACCGTGCGCGGCGCCACCAACCCGCTGGCCACCGTCTCGTCAACCACCGACCTCCTTGTGAGCGGCAACGCCTACACACCGTTTGACGGCGCCATCAAGGGATCATATTCCTATGGCGCTCCGGCGATGGTCTCACCGGCGGGGACGCTGAATTTCAAGGATGCCGCCACCATAAAAGCGGATCTCGCAGCGGCATTGGGTACCGACGGCGTGGCCACCCTTGGCGCGGCAGGCCGCGACGCAACCAGGACCTTCATCTCCTTCTGCCGGGCCGGCAACTATGCATCGGTAGGCTTCTTCGCCCTTGACGGCATCGCCTACTACAACGACCCGAACGTGGAAGTGAAGTGGTATGACGGCTCCTACGGCCAATGGAACCTCCTCGCCTCTTCGGATCACACCGCGGTCAATACCGCAGGCGCCACCGTTCCGGCGGGCGGCAAGCTGGCGGTTGGCTCGATCTGGGACACCACCGCGTTGATGGACAACCTGACCTGGAACGTGAGCCGTTTCCACACTGGAACGACCCAGCGCATCATCGTAGACTACGGCGCACGGGTGTACACGGTCGAGCCGAGCTTCGCGGAAGGAAACCAGATCGAGACCGCGGACCGGGCCTATCGCAGCACCGTGAGCGCCCCGTCTTCGGGCGGTTCCGGCAGCGGCGGTGGCGGCTGCTAGCGGTTATGGGGCTTCTGAGCTCCTGCGGGGGCTGACTTACAACGAAAAGGAGTGATCTATGCTGAAAATGCCTAAGATATCGACGGTCGCCGGGATGACGCTGGGAATTGTGCTTATGGCCGGCACCGCCTTTGCCGGTCCCAGGATGACCTTCGGCCCCAACGACGAGGGGGCGCTGCAACTGGACTACAAGGGGCAGTTCCAGATGACCTTTAGGGACATCGGCTCCGGAGACAACAACGAAGACACCACGATGAACTTCAACTTCCGCCGTAACCGCCTGGCCCTCATGGGCAAGTACGGCGACATGATGTCGATCTACGTGCAGACCGAGTACACCGATGACCCCAACCTGACCCCGCTTGACGTGGCCAGAGAGAACCAGGGGTCCAACTTCCAGCTCCTGGACGCGGTGGTCCGCTTCAAGATCGACAACGCCTTCCGGGTGAACGTGGGCAAGTTCAAGTACAACCTCTCCCGCGAGAACCTGGAAGCCTGCGAGGCTCCCCTCACCCTGGACCGCTCGCTCTTCATCCGCGCCCCCTACGTGACCACGCGCGACACCGGCGTCGCGGTATGGGGTAACCTCTTCAACGACATGTTCCAGTACCGGCTGGACGCCATGGAAGGACGCAAGGCGGTCTCCGGCGAAACCGCACCGGCCTCGAATTTCCGCTACTCGGCGCGCGCCCACGTGACCCTGCTCGACCCCGAAAACGACTACGGCTACAAGGGTACCTACCTCGGCAAGAAGAAGGTCGCTACCTTCGGGGCCGCGTACCAGTTCGAGCCGGACGTCGCCTACGGCAACACCGTCTTGAAGACCGACAAGAAGGACTACAAGGCGTGGACCTTCGACGGCTTCGTTGAGTACCCGGTTGACGGGCTGGGGACCTTCACCGCTTCCGGCGCCTACGAGAAGATCGACCTCGACCACGCCTACCTGGGTGACAATCCCGACCTTAACGTGGTCGGCATTAACGGGGAGAAGAACGGCTACTACGTCAAGGCCGGCTACATGCTCCCCAACATCCCGCTGCAGCTTTTCGTGCGCCATGAGAACTGGAAGTTCGCCAACCTGAACGGCATCTACAACCAGCGCATATTCTGGACCGGCGGCGGCATGAACTACTACCTGCGTGACCAGAACCTGAAGCTCACCTTCGAGGCCAATTCCACCGGCTTCCGTAACGGCAGCGGCACCACGGCCGACGGGACCGAGGACTTCATGACCTACGTGACGCAGCTCCAGGTAATCTTCTAACCACAGACAACCAAGGGGACTGGCTCCGCCAGGTGCCAGTCCCCCTCGGGTTACAGGAGGAAAAGCGATGTTAGCTAAAGCGATACGGATAGCGGCGACGACCCTGGCGATAATGAGCCTGGCGGCGATTGCCTTCGCGGCTGGACCGGCCAAGGGAAAGGTAACCAAGGTGGATGGCGAGCAGGTCACGGTGACCCTGGAAGGGGCTCCCCCGGCGTTCGTGAAAAAAGGCGCCATGGTCTCGGCCGCCGGCGGCTCACCCAAGGTGCTCGCCGTGCAGGGGAACGAGGTGACCCTGAAGTTCGGCAAGGCCAAGGCGGAGAAGATGAAAGTGGACGCCCCGGTGTCGATCACGGAGTGCGAAGGGGACGAACTGCAGGGTTGCTAAGGTAAAGGGCGCCCCGCGTGGCCGGGCGCCCGCAGTCGCAAATCATCGGCTGAACGGGAGTACCCATGAACACAATGATTCTGCGGGGTGGCCTTGCCGCCGCCCTTGTTTTGGGGGTGCTGACGGCACCCTCTTTCGCGGGAAAGGCCGGTATCGGCTGGCAGGAGACCATCGCGGCCAAGTCGGGAAAGGCAAAGACGCTCGCCGAACTGGCCAAGATGTACGACTCGAGCTCCTGCGTGGAATGCCACCAGGAGCAGCATGACCAGGCCTCCAAATCGATCCACTCGCGCTCCCTCTTCGGGACGGCGCGCACGGCGATGACCATCATGACCACCATCGAGAACGGCCTGATGGAGGAGCCCTATTCGGGGGTGAAAAGCCCCAAGGACGTCAAGGTCGAGCACCTGATGGGGTGCGCGAAGTGCCACCTGCCGCAGTTGGCCGACGCCGAGGACTCGGTGGCCCAGGAGCTGGTCAGCACCCTCTACGGGTGGAAGGAGGCCCGGGCCAAGAAGGACAAGGAGGGGGCCAAAAAGCTCGAGGAGAAGCTGAAAAGCGTCTCCATCAACTGCCTGGTCTGTCATAACCGGAACGCGATCACCCACAAGTGGCAGGACGGCTATCCCAAGGCGGGGGTGGTATACGGTTCCAAGGACGGCGACCATCCCTCGGACAAGTTCCCCAAGATGGCCAAGAGCCCGATCATGGACCAGGCCATCCAGTGCGGCCAGTGCCACGGATTGGGGCCGAACCTGGAGCTCGACGAGCCGACCCAGTGCTGCACCTCGTACGGCAGCTACCTCTGGACCTACAAGGCGGAGGTGGGGCAGGAGAACTGCCAGGACTGCCACATGAAAAACTCCAAGCTTGGCCACAACATCCAGTCGTACCGTGATGCGGCCATGAGCGACAAGGCGGTCGAGTTCAAGGCCGAAGCGTTCGGGTACTACTGGCGCGACGGCGCCAAGATCAGGCCCCGGGCCGTGGTCAAGGTCGAGATGCTGAACAAGGCGGGGCATTCCATCCCCGACGGCTGACCGACCCCTAACCGACTGGTTCTGTCGGTAATCGGTAAGACCAAAGACGGCAAGGAAGTGTTCAACCAGGAGAAGATCTACATGCCGGTCCCGCAACAGCTGGCCAGGGGCGACCGGATGGGGCGCGGCCCCTACGAGAAGAGCGGCCTGATCGAGGACACCGGGCTTCCCCCGGGCAAGCTGGTGAAGGAGCGCTTCGAAATCTTCTATCCCCTCGAAGAGGTGGAAGTGAACGGCAAGACCGTCGAGAAGCCCGCAGCGTACGACCTCGACGTGGAAGTGAAGCTGACCTATCTCCCCTTCGGCACCCCCAACAGCGATCCTTTCGTCTGGAAGGAGTTCACCAAGAGGGTGAGCATCAGTCAGAGCGGTAAGTAGGCACAGAGAAGGTTCCTGGTTTTGCAATGGCCGGCATCCAACGTGATGCCGGCTTTTTTTGTCCATTGCTCATGAAAGGTTTTGGAGAATGGTTGTAATTTGACTATAATGCGCGGGTGTTCAGTGCAAAGTTAGCGGGCGATATGAAGGTTACAGACCGAGAAACATACCCAGTTCCTCCCCTCGGAGGGGGGAGGTCGGGAGGGGGGACGCAGGATGCGGGCAAGATGGATTTCCCCCTCCCTGGCCCTCCCCCTCCGGGGGCGGGGAGCGTGGCGCCATCAGGCTGGTCCCGTGTTACCCGCAAAGCCGCTCTGCTGGCTGCCCTTTTCGCTGCCGGGTGCATTGCCAAGGGGGCACCGGCCAACAACTGCCTCACCTGCCACGCCGGCATCGAGCACGCCTCGGCGACGCACCGCGACTGCGTCGCCTGCCACGGCGGTGATGCCAGGGCTACCGGGAAGGAAATTGCCCACCGCGGCATGCTGGGGCGCGGCAATCCCTCCGCGCCGGAGCACTGGGACAAGAGCTGCGGCTCCTGTCACCAATACCAGCTGGACCGGGTCAAGTCGAACCTGATGTACACGACGGCCGGGATGATCCGCAACATCCGGCTCACCTGGGAAGGCCCGGAAGAGGGGGAGTACGCCAGCCGCGCCGGGGAGGTCTACGATCCCGCCGGCAAGCCGCTGCGGCTCAAGCCGGTGGAGGAACTCGACCACGTTTCCGGGGAGCTGTACCGTAAGTTCTGCTCCCAGTGCCACGTGGCCCGGGAGAGCGGTGAGGTCTACGGGGCGAGCCACGCCTCGGGGTGCGCCGCCTGCCATTTCCCCTACGACGAACGCGCCACCTACCGGGGGGGGGACGCCACCGTGCGGGGGCGGGGCCCTTACGCGGCGAGCCACGCCATGGAGCGGCTTCCCGGCAACGAGGTCTGCGCCCGTTGCCACAACAGAAGCGGGCGCATCGCCTATTCCTACCAGGGACTTAACGACGGCAACAACTCGCTGGTGCCGACCCGCTTCGGGCTTCCGGGACGGCAGCTTGCCAGCGGCAACAGGAACCTGACCCGCATCGCGCCGGACGTGCACTTCGCGGCCGGAATGGATTGCATCGACTGCCACACCTCCCGCGACCTGATGGGGGACGGTTACTCCTATCGCAACATGTACCTGCAGACCGAGATCGCCTGCGAGGACTGCCACGGCGGCGCCAAGCCGCCGCGCTACCGTGAGATCGCCAGTGAAAGCGACGAGGCACTCCGGGAGTCCCAGGGGTACCGGATGCAGATGCGGCAGGGGATGAAGATGATCCTGACCGCCAAGGGGCGCGCCTACTCCAACGTCTTCTACAAGGACGGCGCGGTCTGGGTCTTGGGAAAGCGCAGCGGCAGGCTCTTCAAGAGCCGGGTCATCACCGGCACGGCTGAGCACACCGTGGTCGGCCACGGCCGGATGGAATGCTACTCCTGCCACAGCCGCACCGTGGTCCAGTGCTACGGCTGTCACACGAGCTACGACAAGACCCGGTCCGCCATGGACTACGTGAAGGGGGTGCCGACGCCGGGGCGCTTCAGCGAGAAGGAGGATTACCGCATGCTCTACCCCTTCCCGCTGGCCCTGAACCAGCGCGGCAGGATCTCCACGGTCACGCCCGGGTGCCAGACCTTCGTGAGCGTGGTGGAGCCGGACGGGAGCCTCTCCAAAAACGAGTACGTGGCGCGCTTCAGGGGGAAACAGCAACTCCGCTTCGCCCCCTTTTATTCACACAACACCGGCAAAAAGGCGATCGGCTGCGGCGAGTGCCACGGCAACCCCGCCTTCCTCGGTTTCGGGCAGCACGTGGTCTCGGGCAGGAACATCGAGGGGACCATGATCTGCGAGCAGTCGGCGGACAAGCCGCTGGACGGCTTCCTGACCCTGCAGGAGGGGAAGGTGCGGGCGTACTCGGCCATCACCCGGGAGCATTCCCGTCCCCTCGACGCCGCTGAGGTGCGGCGCGCCCTGGCCGTGAACCTCTGCCTGGTCTGCCACGACAAGGCGGCCGACCCCATTTATCGAAAGGAGCTGGACCATCGTGCGCTCAATGATGCGCTGCATCGTCGCCTTATTCCTGCTCCTTAGCGCGGCGCTCGCGCTGGCCGGGGAGAACTGCACCGTCTGCCACAAGAAGGTGGTCAAGGGGGTGCACCGGGGGATCCCTTGCCTCTCCTGTCACCTGGACGAGACCAGGACCCTGGCCAACCCCGCCTCCCGGGAGAGCGGCGCCGCCGGCTGTGTCGGCTGCCACAAGGGGTACGCGGCACTCTTCGCCCAGGCCATGGGGAGCCGGCGGGGCGAGCTCGACTTTGTCGCGGCAAGTTACGGCCGGGCGGACCGGGGCTTTTTCGCCAAGAACTGCGGCGCGTGCCACTTGAAGGGGTGCACCGACTGTCATGCCGCCAAGGGGCACGACATCGGCAAGCCCCGTGATCGCGACTGCTTCGCCTGCCATAAAGGGTATTTCGTCGGCACCGACTACTACGGCATGGCGCCGCGCGAGGACAGCATGCGCTACCAGCGCGGCGAGGTGGCCTACGGCGAGGCGTACCTGAAGATGACCCCGGACCTGCACGCGGAGGCGGGCCTTACCTGCGGCGATTGCCACTCCATGGCGAGCCTCGCCGCAGGGCGCAAGGCGGCCAAGGGGTGCCGGGACTGCCATGAGCCCAAGCAAAGCGTGCCGGAGCACCGCATCGCGGCGCACCTGGAGAAGATGGAATGCTGGGCCTGCCACTCCGCCTGGGCCGCCCAGGAGTACGGCACCTTTTTCCTGCGCTTCAGCAACAGCCCCTCGCAGGAGCTTTACGGGTTGCGGCGGGACCAGGGCTCGGAGGAGTACCTAAAAAGCGCCTACCTGCGGCGCCAGGACGCGCCGCCGCTGGGGTTGAACGGGCGGGGCAAGGTGAGCCCGATCAGACCGGAGTTCATCGCCTACTTCACCGACGTCAGGAACGACCGGGCGGTCTGGGACGAAAACCTACTCCTGGCGGCGCGCTGGAAGGCGTTCTTCCCCCACACGGTGCGCCGGGGCACGGTGATGTGCGAGGGGTGCCACGACAACCCGCGCCGTTTCCTGAGGGAGCCCAAGGAGGAGCGCATCTACCAGCTGCAGGCCGAGGGGATGACGCTTTCCTCGTTCTGGGACGCGACCGGCCAGCAGGTCAGTAACGGCACCTTCTACCCGGAGCGACGCTACCTGGAACTCAATCGAAAAAGCACGGCCTATCGGAGGGCGTACCTGGAAAAATGGCAGAGCTTGGTCAATCACGTCGAACCTTCCTCGGCTCGCTGATCGCGCTAGCGGCGGGAGGATGGTTCCTGGGGAAGTTCCTGACCCCGAGGGGGAAGCGTAGGAAGACGCTACTCACCGTGGCCAAGGGGGATCTCCCGCGCGACGGTGCCCTGGTCTACGGCGAGGCGCGCATCGCGCTCCTGGATCGGGGCGGGCGGGTCTATGCCCTGGATCTCGTCTGCACGCATCTCGGCTGCACGGTCAACGTCACCCCCTCCGGGCTGGTCTGTCCCTGCCACGGCTCCGAGTTCGACCGCGAGGGAAAGGTGCTGAAGGGGCCCGCCGACCGGGCGCTGGCGCGGTACGAAGTGCAGCTGGTGGGAGAGAACTATCACGTCCAACTGTAGGGGCGAATAATCATGCGCCCGTGGTCCCCCCAGCGAAGGGAGGGGGAATCAATCGGGAGCGGGCAAAGCTGGTGTTGCAGGTGAAACGGTGGGAGCAACTGATTTGATCGAGGAATTCCTCAAACATCTCTTTCCGAGGGCGGTGCTGCAAAAAAACCTCACCCTCTCCTACACCCTCTGTCTGGGAGGGCTGGCCTTCACCTGCCTGCTCCTTTTGGCCGCCTCGGGGCTGCTGCTCCTTTTCTACTACCAACCGAGCCCGGCCGCGGCCTACCCGTCGATCCTCCTCCTGGAGTCCTCGGTCTGGGGAGGGCGCTACCTGAGAAGCCTGCACCGGCTCGCGAGCCACTTCTTGCTGGTGCTGATCGTCCTGCACACCCTGCGCGTCATCCTGACCGGCGCCTACCAAAAGCCCCGGCAGCTGAATTGGCTGGTCGGTTGCGCCCTCTTCTTCCTGGCGGTTTTCGAGGGGTACACCGGCTATCTCCTCCCCATGGACCAGCTCGCCCTCTGGGCCACCCAGACCGGCATGGAGCTGCTGCACATCATGCCGCTGGGCGGGGCGCTGCGCGCCGCACTGGTGCCGGACGGGGTGGGCGAGCCCGCCTGCCTGCTGCGCTTCTACGTGCTGCACATCCTGATGATCCCGGGAGCGCTCCTCTTTCTGAGCGGGCTCCACTTTTACCGGATCAGGAAGAACAAGGGGGTGCTCCCCTACCTATGAAACGAGGCTACGTAAAGAGTTCGCCGCACTTCTTCCGGCTCATCAAGGCCGCGCTGGCCCTCACGGTGCTGGCCCTCATGGCCCTTGCCGCGCTGGTCCCGGCCCCGCTGCAGGAACAGGCGAATCTCGCCCGCGTCCCCAACCCGGTCAAGTCCGCCTGGTTCCTGCTCTGGATCCAGGAGCTGGTCAGCTACTCGAAGTACCTCATCTACCTGGTGCTGGCGCTGGCGGCCTGTTTCCTTGCCCTTCCCTGGCTTTCCCGCACCACGCCCCCGGACTCCGCCCGCTGGCTCCCCCGCGAGTGCCGGGCCGTCAACGGCGCGGCGCTCGCCGCTTCCGTTTTGGTGCTCGCGCTGACCCTCGTTGCCCTGTTCTGCAGAGGTGCCAATTGGCAGTTCGTACCCCACTTCTGATCGCCCTGGCGCTCCTGGTGGCCCCGGTGGCCGCCCACGGGGTGACACCGTCCTGCCTCGAGTGCCACCCCGCGCACTATCGCTCTGTGGGAAGCTGCGTCACCTGCCACGGCGGGGACCCTCGCTCGGACCGGCCGCGCATCGCCCACCACGACCTGGTGCCGGGACGCTTCGCCTGGTTCGCCGTGCCCGGCTCAGCTCCCACGCGGCGCGGGCGCGACCTCGTGGAGCAGTTCGCCTGCCGGCGCTGCCACATCGTGGGGGGAAAGGGGAACCGGCTCGCCGCGGACCTGGACCGGCTCCCGGCGGGGACCACCGCGCAGCGGATCTTTGAGGCGATCGGCAACCCGGCGCTGTTGATGCCCCAGTTTCACTTCGACGAGCGGCAGAAAACGGACCTGGTGAATGCGGTGCTGGCGGGGGTGCGGGAGGCCGAGGCCAAGAGGAGACGAGGCAAGGACGAGTCGCCCCAGGTGGTGCATTTTCAGGATGGGAAATCCGAGCGGGACAACGTCTTCGAGAAACGCTGCGGCGACTGCCACCGAGCGTTGACCCGCGCCGTGGGGGGGGTGGGGCGCGGTGCCATCGGCCCGAACCTGTCGGGCCTTCTGTCGGAGTTCTACCCCAAGACCGCCGCAGGGCGCACGCGCTGGAGCGAAGGGGCACTGAAAAAATGGCTGGAAAACCCGAGGCAAAGTCGTGAACGGACCCAGATGCGACCGATACGCCTGCCGGAAGGAGAGCTGACAAAACTGGTGAACATTCTGGCGGGCCGCCAGGGGCTGTAAAAAAAGCAGCCCCGCCGGGTACCGGGCCCGGCGGGGCTTTCCCCCCCCGTCTCAAGGAGGTGAGAGGCGGGGGTGGACTCGTTAACCGCGCACGATCTCCTCGAGGTTGCTGGCTATGGTGGTCGAGGTCGCGGCCTGCTCCTCGGACGCGGTGGCGATCTGGGCGATGACGTGTTCGATCTGCTCTATCGAGTTGACGATGTTGGCGAGCGAGCTGTCGACCTGGTGCGAGAGCGCCTCGCTCACCTCGGCCTCGCTCTTGCCGCGCTCGATCGATTCCACCGCCAGGACGGTTTCCTTCTGGATCTCCTCGACCATGAGCCGGATCTCCTTGGTGGAGGCGACGGTCCGGTCCGCCAGCCGGCGCACCTCGTCGGCCACCACGGCGAAGCCGCGCCCCTGCTCGCCGGCGCGGGCGGCCTCGATGGCAGCGTTCAGCGCCAGCAGGTTGGTCTGGTCGGCGATGTCGTTGATCACCGCCACGAACTCGCCGATTTTCGATGATTTTTCCCCCAGGTTGCCCACGATCCCCGCCGAATCCCTGACGATCTCCGCTACCTTGCGCATCTCGCTCACGGCCTGGCTCACCACGCTCTGCCCCTCGCGGGCGTTGCCGGCCACCTCGGCGGCGGAGTCGGCGGCGTTGACGGTGTTGCGCGCCACCTCGTTTACCGTCATGCTCATCTCCTCCATGGCGGTGGCGATCTGGGTCACCCGCGTCTCCAGGTATTCCTTGCGCTCGATGGCGTCGCGCTGGTGTTGCGCGACCGCCTTCTCGGCGGTGATGTCGTTCCAGCAGGCCATGTAGCAGAGCACCTTGGAGGGGTCGCGGCTGTCCCAGATGGGGTAGGTGGAGGTGCGCAGGGTGACCTCGCCGATGGGGATCTCCGCGGTGTGCGGCATCCTGCCGCGCGGTTCGCCGAAGATGCCCCGGATGCGGGCCGGGTCCTTGTGAAACTGGTGGATGCTGTTCCCCTCGGCGTTGGCGACGTCGGCGCCGCGCAGCCCCGCGTTCAACTGGCTGCGGAACTGCTGCATCAGGGCACGGGCCTGCTTGTTCATGTAGATGATCTTGTTGTCATGGCTGGTATCGCAGAGCATGACGATGTTGTCGACGTTGTCGAGCATCTGGGCCATCTTCGCGATTTCCACGGCCTGATCGTCCACCTTGGATTGGCAGGAGTTGCCGAAAAGTTTCATGAGGTTCTCCCTTCGCGCCTGCCGGGGCGCCGCTTCGTTGGTGCTCGCCCCGGCGCGGCGATGCGCGGGGAGATGCACAGGTCAGGTATCTTCATCGGCAGTACGGGCTAAAGCTTTAATGTGAGACCGTGAGAATCACCTCGTTTGCCGTGGGACTTTGCGCCGCCGGCGTTGCGCGACTTCCCTTCACCGTAGCTCATGTTAAAATCCTCTACTGTTGTTTTTGAGCCGGGAAGATGCCCGGGAGCGATATCATGGCGCACGGCAGCCACGCGGCGGCCGTCGACAGGAGGCGGGGATGCACGAAGCAATCGTCGTTTTTTCCCACCTGCGCTGGAGCTTCGTCTACCAGCGTCCGCAGCAGCTGCTGGCGCGCATGGCGGAACGACGCCGCGTCGTCTTTTTCGAGGAACCGGTGCTGGACCGGGAGGCCGCGCCGTTTCTGGAGCGCTCGACCCCCGCCCCGGGGGTGCTGGTGTGCCGTCCGCACACCCCGGTGCAGCGGCCGGGATACCACGACGAACAGTTTTCCTGCCTGGTCCCGCTCCTGGACGAACTCCTGCGCGCGGAAGGGCTGGAGCGCTACCTGGCCTGGTTTTACACCCCGATGGCGCTGCCGCTTGCGGCCACCCTCGAGCCCCGCCTGGTGGTCTACGACTGCATGGACGAGCTTTCCGGGTTCCTGGATGCCCCCAAGGAGTTGGCGGAGCGGGAGCGCGCCCTGCTGGAGCGGGCGGACCTGGTCTTCACCGGCGGCCCAAGCCTGTACCGGGCCAAGCAGCGCCACCATGCGCGGGTCTACTGTTTCCCGAGCAGCGTCGACGCCGCCCACTTCGGTCTCGCCTGCGATCCCGGCATCGAGCATGAAAGCCAGCGCCCCCTGCCGCGCCCCCGCCTGGGCTACTTCGGGGTCCTGGACGAGCGGCTCAACCTCCCCCTGCTGGACGCCCTGGCCTGCGCCCATCCGGAATGGCAGATCGTCATGGTCGGGCCGGTGCTGAAGATTGCCCCGGAGACCCTGCCCAAGCACGAAAACATCCGCTACTACGGCCAGCAGGAGTATGCCCAGCTCCCCCGCTTCCTGGCGGGATGGGACGTCTGCCTGATCCCCTTCGCCTTGAACGAGGCGACCCGCTTCATCAGCCCCACCAAGATATTGGAGTACATGGCCGCGGAAAAGCCGGTAGTGAGCACGCCCATCACCGACGTGGCCGAGCCGTACGGCGACATGGTCTTCATCGGCGACGGCATCGACAGTTTCATCGCCGGGTGCGAAGGGGCCCTGGCGCTGTCCGGGGCGAAGCAGCGGGACATGGTGCGGGCGATGCGGGAGGTGGTGGCCGGCACCTCGTGGGATGCCACGGTCCGGGCCATGGAGGAGCTGCTGGCGGCTACGCGGACGCCGAACCGGTAGCGGACCCAACCAGGCAGGAGCAAAGAAGAAGGCCCCGTTCAGGGGCCTTTTTTCGTGTCACCGCTGCCGGCCCGCTCCAGCTGTTGGGCCGGGAGGTCCGGGGCGGCGTCGCGCAAGTAGCGGGTGAGGGCGTCCTGGAGGGGGGGGAGTGCCGCCCAGCGCTCACTGGCGAGGGCCGAGAAGGGGGGGCGGGGGGCGATCCATCCCAGGGTGGAGGCGGGGCGGGGTAACACGGCGGCCGGATCGAACCCCGCCATGGTGGCGCAGCAGGTCGCCAGCTCGGCCCAGGTCACCGCACCCTGATTGCTCACGTGCCAGATCCCCCGGGCGGCATCCACCAGGAGATCGAGGCAGGCGTGCACCAGGTCGGGGACATAGGTGGGGGAGACCACGAGGTCGGAGGCGGCGCGTACCGTCGCTCCCTGGGCCAGCCGGCGCAGGGTCTCGGTCACGAAGTTGTACCGGTCCCAGGGGCCGAAGAAGGAGCTGGTCCGGATCAGCAGCGCCCCGGGATGCAGCCTGAGCACGCGGCGCTCCGCCTCGGCCTTGCTCCGTCCGTAGACGTTCAGCGGCGCAACGGGGTCGGTCTCGTGGTAGGGCGTTTTCTTGCTGCCGTCGAAGACCATGTCGGAGGAGAAGGTGACCAGGGCGATGCCCCGGCGCGCGCATTCCGCGGCGAGGATCCCGGGGCCGAGGGCGTTCTGCCTGAAGCAGGTGACGGCATCCCCCTCCGCCTCGTCGATGCGCACGAAACCGGCCGCGTTGATCACGGCCCACGGGGCGAAGCGCTCCAGCGCCGCGGCGACCGATACCCGCGAGGTGATGTCGAGCTCGGCGCGGGAGAGGAGATGGCAGGGGAGACCGCGGTTCGCGCAGACCAGGGAGAAGGCCTGCCCCAGGGTCCCGGTCTTGCCGATCACGACCACGCCTCCGCTCTCCGGGAGGGGCGGGTCCGGCGTGGCATGCCTCGGAGCGCAGCCGGCGAGCAGGCGCCCGGGTCGGCGCCACCATCCCGGGCGGGTGAGGGTGGGATGGAAGAGCTGACCCACGAGGGATACCTGTTGCAGGGCCGTGGCCAACGCTGTGGGGCGCGGTGTGGGACCGCTCACGTCGAAGACGCCGGGCTCGTACCTCCCGTCCATGCTGGTGAGAAGCCCGCTCCAGTCGAACGATCCCAGCAGGGCCCAGGAGGTCACTGCCCGCACCGGGACCCCCTCCCGGCACAGTTTCAGCGCGGCCTGCCACGCCTCGTGGAACCAGCGCAGCTGGTCCTCCCTGGTGGCGCCGGCATGGACCTCGGTGAGGGCCACCTCGCGACGGTAACGCAGCCACGCCGCGCGGAGCACTCCCTCGTGCCCGAGGATCCCCTCCGGGCAGGCGCGCACCGCCTCCACGTCCGCGTAGCGGTGCCGGTGGTTGCCGCCGTGAGTTTGCGCCGGGTAGCGCTCCAGGCGCTCGTCCAGGTGACGGTCGCTGGTGAGGTAGTAGTTGAGCCCGATCAGGTCCGGGGGCATGTCGCAGCGCTGGAAGTAGTCGAAATCATCCTCCGTGGTGCCGTTTTGGGACAGCCACAGGCGCAGGGGGTGGTCCCGGTCCACCCGCCCGGCCAGGAGGTCGAGGCTGAGCCAGCGGCGGCTGTTCTCGTAGTCGGCCTGGTACGCGAGCTCTCTCGTGGACGACGTCCTCCCCATGTCCTCGGTCATCACCAGCCTCGCCGCAGGGATCACGCGCCTGATGGCGCGCATCGCCTCCACGATACCGCGGCACTGCGAGAGGACGGCGGCGACGAAGCTGCGGTCATCGCGGCCATGGGGGTACCAGTGACCGTAGAGGCAGCTGAAGCGGGCGGTGGTGAGCGGTTCGTTGACGGGGGTGAACGAGGTGAGCCAGGGGTAGCGGGCGGCCACCATGCCGGCGTAGCGGGCGAGCAGGCTGGCGAAGGCGGGATCGGTGAGGCTCGTGTAGCGCGGGCCGCTGCCATGATGGAGAAAGCCGACGATCGGTTCGATCCCGAGCCCGCGCAAGAGCGGCAACCGTTCGTCGCTGAAGCTCCAGTCGGGGCGGTCCAGGGAGTCGGGGGCCACCATCTCCCAGAGCACGGGGTAGCGCAGCGCGGTGATCCCCAGGGTGGCGAAGAGTTCCAGGTCGCCGGGACGCGCCAGGTGGCCGTTCAGCTCGATCTGGCTGTGGAAGCGCTCCCCGATGCGGTTCAGGGTGCATTCGACCCCGCCCCAAAGCTCGGGGAAAAGCCGCCGCCCGCCGGACCCGGTCACGTCCGCCCCTCCCTACCGCGGGACCAGCAGGGCACCCTGCTGGCCCTGTTCCTGGTAAAGGGCGAGCACCCGCTCGCCCACCGCGCGGGCCGTTCCCGTCCGGACCAGCGCCACGCAGGCGCCGCCGAACCCTGCGCCGGTGAGGCGCGCGCCGAACACCTCCACCTGCCGCTGCAGCAGGGAGACCAGGAGGTCGAGCTCGGGCGTGGAGACGTCGAAGTCCTCCTTGAGGCTTTTGTGCGACTCGTTCATGAGCTCGCCGAACTGGCAGGCGTGGGGCGCCACCAACCCCTGGAGCACCCGCTCGTTCTCCGTGAGCACGTGCCGGGCCCGGCGCGCCAGGTCCCGGGGCAGGCGGCCCAGCTCGGTGGGGTCGTCCAGGTCGCGGAGCGAGGCGAGGCCTAAAAGCCGCGCCGCCTCCTCGCACTCCTGCCGGCGCAGATTGTAGCGGCTCTCCCCCAGCCGGCGCGGCACGCCGGAGTCGAGCACCAGGAGCTCGGAGTTGCGCGGCAGCGGGACCAGCTTGCGTTCCAGGGAGCGGGTGTCCAGAAAGAGCATGTGGGTGGTGTCGGCGAGGCTCGACGCCATCTGGTCCATGATGCCGCAGTTCACCCCGGCGTAGCGCACCTCGGCCTGTTGCGCCATCAGGGCCAGGGCGAGGTTGTCCAGGTCGAGGGCGAACAGCTCGCGCATGGCGCGCAGGAAGGCCACCTCGAGTGCCGCGGAACTGGAGAGGCCGCTCCCCATGGGGACCCGCGAGGTGACCCGCGCGCAGACCGGGTCGCAGTGGTAGCCGGAGACGCGCAGCAGGGCCAGGCAGCCGTGCAGGTAGGCGGCGAAGCCGCTGGGGACGGCGCCCCCAGCCTCGGACCAGGCGCGCTCCTTCAGCTCGCTGGCGTAGTAGTGGTTTAGGCCGTCGCGGCTTCTGGCCAGCTCCACCCGGGTCTCCAGGGGAATGGCGATGGGGAGGACGAAGCCGTCGTTGTAGTCGGTATGCTCGCCCAAAAGGTTCACCCGACCGGGCGCGCTCGCCGCGGCCTGCGCCGGAAAGCCGAAGGTGTTCTCGAAGCTGCTCTCTTCCATGGCGTCCTCCTTCTCTACCCCTGCCAGACGAGCGGACGCTCGATGCCGGCCACCGGCGCGCTGGGCCAGACCGGGTCGAGGGTGAGGTTCAAAAGGCCGGTCTTGGTGATGAGGAAGGTGTCCTCGATCTTGGCTCCGGGGAGGCTCGGGTTCCAGGCCACCGCCATCCCCGCCTGCAGCACCTCCCGGCTCTCCGGCCCCGCGATCGCCTCGCGGGACAGGTACCCCGTGGTTCCCCCCTGGTGGTGTTCGTGGATCGCCTCACCGAAGCCGAAGCCGGCGTAGGCGTAGCTCAGTTCGCGGTAGATCTCGTTCAACTGCTCGTTGGGGCGGGACAGGGTCAGCGCCCGCGCCTCGATCTCGCGCACCAGCCGGTGCCGCTCCTTCTCCTCGTCGGTCAAAGGGCCGAAGGCGACGAAGCGGGTCAGGTTGGCGTAGAGACCGAAGCCCCGGGCGCAGAAGACCAGCATGGCGTGGCGCCCGAGGGGCTCGTCGGTGGGAAGGGGGTGGCGGTACAGCGTGCCGCGCCGCTCCCCCGCCGCGAGGATCAGGGCCGGTGCGAGCCCGCGCGACAACAGGGCCCTCGCCCCCGCCCCGGCCAGTTGCCGTTCGCTCCACTCGGGCTGGGCGTGGGTGAGCACCTCGGTCATGGCCTGCGCCGCAAGCAGCCCCACCGAACGGTAGCGCTGCACCTCCGCCGGGGCGAGTACCAGCTTCGCGGACAGCAGGGGGACGGGGAGCTCGTGCTCCCCATCGTCGGGACGGTCGGAGCAGACCGGCAGTCCGTGCGCCAGCTCGCGCAAAAGCACGTCGATCTGCGAGGGGTAGGCCCAAGGGAGCACCCGGAGCTCGAACCCCTCAGGGAGTTGTTCTTCCGCCAGGCGCCGGGCCTCGATCTCGTTGGTGACCACGAAGGCCCCCTCCGGGGTGATCACCACCTCGGCCACCCCGGTTTCGGCGGCGAGCAGCACCTCGTTGGAGCCTCCCGCCGTGATCCAGGCGAACCAGTCGATGCCCTTCAGGCGCACCACCATGTCCGGACAGAGGCTCTCCTGGACCCGCCGCACCTTCTCGGCCGCCTCGGCCGCGCGGATGGCGTCGTTCATAGTGCCACCTCCACGTCCTTCAGTTCCCGCGCCTTATCCTCGGGGAGGGCGTCGTTGGCGAACATGCCCGCGGCGAGTTCGGTCCCGGCAAGGTACTTGAGCCGGTCGCTGGAGCGGTAGGGGGGATAGAACTCGGCGTGCAGATGGCTCTCCGGGTGGTGCCTGCCGTCGGTGGGGGCGCCGTACCACGCCATCAGGTAGGGGAAGGGGCGCTGCCAGAGGCCGTCGTACTTGAGGAGCGTGGTCTTCAGCGCCCGGGCCAGGTCGGCGCGCACAGCAGGGTCCAGGTGATCGAAGCCCGGGACCGCCCGGCGCGGCGCCACCCACACCTCGTAGGGGTAGCGGGCGCAGGGGGGGACGAAGGAGACGGCGTGCTCGCCGGCGTAGAGGACGCGTTCGCCGGAGAGCAGCTCCCCCTCGATCAGCTCCTCGAGCAGGGGGCGCCCCTTGTCGCGGTAGTGGATCAGCTCCTCGGCCTGCATGCGCGCGGGGACCGGCGGGACGATGGGATAGGCGTAGATCTGCCCGTGCGGGTGGTGCAGGGTGACGCCGACCTCGACCCCCTTGTTCTCGAAGGGAAGCACGTACTTGATGCAGCGGTCGCTCCCGAGGAGCGCCGTGCGGTCCCCCCAGACCTCCATGAGGAGTTCGATGTGCTCCAGGGGGAGCGCGGCGAGCGAGGCCGACGGGTCCTTGGTGAAGACCACCACCTCGCACTTGCCCCTGGCCGGCGCCGTCTTCACCCCGTCCCGGGGCGGGTCGTGCGCCGCCTGGGCCAGCGAGGGGAAGCGGTTGTCGAACACCGCCACCTGGTACTCCCCCTGGGGGAGCTCGGTCGGGTTTTCCGGGTCGCGGGTGGGGGCGAGCGGGTTGTACTCCGGCGGGGGCATGAAGGTGCGCCCCTGCCGGTAGCTTGCGTAGGCGACCCATTCCCCCCGCAGGGGGTGCCAGCGCAGGTGCGGGTTCGCCTGCAACGGCTCGCGGTTCGGGCTCGGGGCGGGGCCTTCGACCCGGATCGGGGTGTGACCGTAGAGGGTGAGGCTTCGTCCGTCCGGCTTCTTCATCTCTTCCCTGTAGAGCATGGCGTCCGGTCCTTTCCCTCGGCGCCGGGGCGCAAGGGGGTCAAGCGCTCGCGATGGTGGTTAGGTGCTTTCCCAGTGCAGCGCCCCCTCCTCGACCTGTCCGCGCACCGTCTCGGCGATCTTCTCCAGCGGGATCTTGGGGGTCCGGTCGGGGTAGAGGAGGCCGTTGGCTTCCTGGAAGGTGTCGGCGAACTGGGTGTAGCAAAAGCCGCTGAACATGGCGGTGCCCCGGGCGACGTCGATCAGGGCGAGCACCAGCTTTTCGAACTCCTCCAGGGTGGCGTGGCTGAAGTAGCCCCAGGTCCCCCGGTGCGACTCGTCCTGCGGGTTCACGTAGGCGACGCCGCCGAACTCGGTGAGGATGATGGGCTGGCCCCGGTGCGGGTAGCCGTCCAGGGTGAGGATACGCCCGCCGGGACGGCGCCGGTCGAAGAGCTCGTCGGGCTTCACCTGCGGGCCGTAGCGCTCCCTGAGCGTGTGCGGGTTGTTGTCGTAGTCGTGGATGCCGATGATGTCGGTGGCGGAGCTTTCCCAGCCGTCGTTGCCGATCACCGGGCGCTCCGGGTCGAGCGTCTTGGTGAGGTGGTAGAAGGCGTGCACCGCGTCGCGGTGGGCCTGGGTGGCGGTGAGGTCGGGGACCCCCCACGATTCGTTGAAGGGGACCCAGACGATGACGCAGGGGTGGCTGTAGTCGCGCTCGATCGCCTCGGTCCACTCCCGCATCAGGCGCTTGACGGCGCGGGTGGTGAAGCGGAAGGCCGACGGCATCTCGGCCCAGACCACGAGGCCGAGCCGGTCCGCCCAGTAGAGGTAGCGCGGGTCCTCGAGCTTTTGATGCTTTCTGACCCCGTTGAACCCCATCGCCTTGGCGAGTTCCACGTCGCGGCGGGCCGCCTCGGAGGAGGGGGGCGTCATCAGGGTGTCGGGCCAGTACCCCTGGTCCAGCACCAGCTTCAGGGGGTAGAGCCGGCCGTTCAAAAGGAACCGGTCCCGGTGCACCTTGGCGGAGCGGAGCGCCGTGTAGGAGGTGATGCTGTCGATCACCTCCCCCCCCTTCAGGAGCGTCACCTCGGCGTCGATCAGGTGCGGGTGCTCGGGGGACCAGAGCAGGTCGTTTCTGAAGTCGTCGATGCCGGGGTCGGAGAGGGCGATCCTTCGGTGCACCTCCCCCCGGATCACCCGGTAGCGGTCCTCGACCAGGAGGTCGCCGTCGCTGGAAAGGCGCACCTGCACCTCGAGCTCGTCCGCGATCGGTCCCAGGATGAAGGCCTCGAAGCCGATTTCCCAGCGCTCCAGGTGGGGCGACCAGCGGATCCTCCGCACGTAGGTCTGCGGCACCTGCTCCAGCCAGACCGTCTGCCAGATGCCGGTGGTGCGGTAGTACCAGATCGCGTGCGGCTCCAGGCGCCAGTCCTGTTTGCCGCGCGGCTTCTCCAGGTCCTCCGGGTCGTCCTCGACCCGGACCGTGACCCGCTGGTTCCCGTCCGGTGAGAGCAGGTGGCCGATGTCGGCGCTGAAGGGGGTGAAACCGCCGCGGTGCCGCGCCACCAGCATGTCGTTGACCCAGACGTGGGCCAGGTAATCGACGGCGCCGAAGTGCAGCAGCACCTTTTTTCCCGGCCCGGGACGGGACTCGAAATCGCGCTGGTACCAGCAGACCTTGTGGAAGCCGGTGTCCCCGACGCCGGAAGCGGTCGCCTCCGGGGCGAAGGGGACCTCGATGGTGAGGGGCCAGGTCTCGATGTCGGACGGGACGCCGTAGCGGCCGTCGTTGTCGAAGGTGAAGCGCCAAGGGCCGTTCAGGGAGAGCCATTCGGGGCGCCGCAGTTGCGGGCGGGGGTATTCCATGCGCCATGCCTCGCTTAAGGATTAAAAAAAATTCACCCGCAAAGACTAGCAGGGCGACGGCGATTTACAACAGCTCCGCGTCGTCCCCCTCCAGGCGGTGGAAGAGGTCGAGGGCGTTCTTGAAGGCCTGGTCCATGTTGAAGTACTTGTAGTTGGCCAGGCGCCCGACGAAGTGCACGTCGGGGAGCCGGTCCGCCTCCTCCTGGTAGCGCCGGTAGATCGCATCGTTGTCGGGGTTGGGAACCGGGTAGTAGGGGTCTCCATCGTCGGTGGTGTATTCGCGGGAGATGGTGGTCTTGTCGTGCTTTTGGCGGGAGAAGTGCTTGTACTCGACGATGCGGGTGAACGCGCCGTCGGCGGGGTCGGGGTAGTTGATCACGGAATTTTCCTGGAAGTATTCGCGGTCCAGCGTGATCCACTCGAAGCGGATGGAGCGCCACTGCAGCCTCCTGTGGCGGGAGTGCCGGTAGTCGAAGAAGCGGTCGATGGGGCCGGCATAGAAGAGCTTGCGGCAGCCGCGCACCTCGGCCGTCTCTCTCACGTCGAAGTAGTCCGTGTTCAGGCGCACCGCGATGTTGGGGTGCTCGAGCATCTTCTCGAAGAGCTTGGTGTAGCCCTCGAGCGGGAGCGCCTGGTAGCGGTCGCTGAAGTAGCGGTCATCGAAGTTGGTGCGGATGGGAATTCTCTGCAACACCGAGGCGTCCAGCTCGTGGGGGTACTTGTCCCACTGTTTCTTGGTGTAGTGCTTGAACATCTTCTCGTAGAGCACGTGTCCCACCCGCGCCAGCGCCGCCTCCTCGCCGTTTCTGGGGGCGGGGTGCTTCACCTGGACCCGGTCCAGGAAGCGCTGCATCTCCGTTTCGCTGCGCAGCGCCAGGCCGAATACCGAGTTGACCGTGGTGATGTTGACCGGAATCGGCACCAGCTTGCCGTCCACCCGGGCCAGCACGCGGTGCTCGTAGGGGTACCAGGTCGAGAAGCGGTTCACGTAGCGCCAGACGTCGTCGTACTCGGTATGGAAGAGGTGCGCGCCGTAGTTGGAGACCAGGATGCCGTGTCGGTCGAAACTGTCGTAGCAGTTGCCGCCGATATGGTGGCGTTTCTCCAGCACCAGCACCCGCGCCCCCCGCGAGGCGTAGCGCTCCGCCAGTGTCGACCCCGAAATGCCCGCTCCCACGACGGCGATGTCAAATGCGCCCATGGATCACCTCTCAGCCGTGAAAAATATTAGCAAATGATAATGTGTTGGGCGGGGTAGTCAACGGCGGGCTGCTGCTGGCGGGAGGCCCCCGGAGTACACTGTCACAGTAATTGTGAGTACAGTCACAAAGACTCAAGAAACAGAGAAGGGGCTGTCATAAACAAGGACATTGTAGTGGACTAATATCTGAAGGAGGTGTAAGTTTTACGCCTAATCGAAAAAACTTCTCTGTTTTCCCGATGCTCACGCTGTATTGACTGGATCTGCTTGTCGTTTCACCTACAACAAGTTGCTATCTGGAGAAATACATGATCAGCTCCTGCTGCTCCGGTACCGCCGTCGACTACCCCCACGGTTCACCCGTTTTGCTGCTGGAAGCCGCCCTGGTCAGCATGGACCGGCTGGCGATACAGCGCGTCTACGCCGATTCCGGCCTCTCCCCCTTGAGTTTCTGCGAACAGGTTGTCGCACCGGCGCTGGCCGTTATCGGCGAGAAGTGGGACCGGGGCGAGCTTTCCCTCTCCCATGTCTACATGAGCGGGCGCCAGTGCGAGGAATTCATGGAACAGGTGCTCGGGGGACGCTCCGCGTCGGTGCCGGAACGCAGGTGCGTGGCGCTGGCGGTGCTTGAGGACTACCACCTGCTGGGCAAGCGCCTGGTAGGGTTCGTGCTCAAGGGTGCGGGGATCAGCTACCTCGATTACGGCACGGTGGGCGTGCAGGAGTTGGTCCGGCGGGTCCAGCGGGACGGGGTGCGGGTGCTCCTGATTTCCGCGCTGATGCTCCCCTCCGCACTGAAGGTGCGCGAGGTGCGCGACGCCCTGGACCGGCTCGGGATAACGTGCCGCATCGTGGTGGGAGGCGCCCCCTTCCGCCTCGACCCGGCGCTGCACCACGAGGTGGGGGCGGACCTGAGCTGCGACACGGCGTCACAGGTGCTCCCCGCACTGGCGCGGCTCAGGGAGGGGGAGTCATGACCAGCATGGAGCGCGTCCTTGCCACCTTGTCACACCGGGAGCCGGACCGGGTGCCCCTGTTCCTGCTCCTGTCCCTGCACGGCGCCCGCGAGCTCGGGCTCACCATCGAGGAGTATTTTGCCAAGACCGAACACGTAGTGCAGGGGCAGTTGCGCATGCTCGAGCGCTACGGGCACGACTGCATCTACGGTTTCTTCCACGCCTCGCTGGAAGCGGAGGCATGGGGGGGAAGCACCATCTTCACGGAGGACGGCCCTCCCAACGCGGGTCCTCCTCCGCTCAAAGCCGACATGATCGCCTCGCTCGCCCCGCCGCGGATAGCCGAGGTACCGGGGCTCACCAGGGTGCTGGAAGCGCAGCGCGCCCTGAGGCGGGCGGTCGGCGACAGCGTCCCCATCGTGGGGGTGGTCATGTCCCCCTTCTCGCTGCCGGTGATGCAGCTCGGCTTCGACCACTACCTCGACCTCATCTTCGACCGCCCGGACCTCACCCACCGGCTCATGGAGATAAACGGCGCCTTCTGCGCCGAGTGGGCCAACGCCCAGCTCGCCGCCGGGGCCCACGCCATCTGCTACTTCGACCCGCTCGCCTCCCAGAAGATGATCGACCCCGCCCTGTACCGCCGCTTCGGCCGTCCCGCGGCCCAAAAGACCATAGCCGCCATAGCGGGTCCGACCGCCACCCACCTCGCCTCGGGGCCCTGCCTGCAGGTCGTCGACGACCTGGTCGACACGGGCACCATGATGGTCGGCGTGGGAGGGGAAGAGGACCTCGCCGCGGTGAAGGCGGCCTGCCGCGGGCGCCTTGCGGTGCTGGGCAACCTCAACGGCATCCAGATGCGGTGCTGGGACGAGGCCGCGACCGTCGCGGCGGTGCGGGGGGCGATCGACGCCGCGGCCGCCGGTGGCGGCTTCATCCTCTCGGACCAGCATGGCGAGATCCCGTGGCAGGTGCCCGAAGCGACCCTGGACCTGATCGCGCAGGCGGCGCGGGAATACGGCCGCTACCCGCTCGCCGGCGGGAGGGGGGGACCATGACGACCCCGCGCATCTACTGTTGCGAGGCCCTCGGGGGGGACGTCACCAGCGCACTGGCCGGGGGATGTCTGGGCGGGGCAGAGTGCACCACCTTCACCGGGTGCTGCGGACGACCGCCCGTTTCCTGGGACGACCTGCGGCGCCTGTGCGGAGGCTCACCCGCCATCGTCGTGGGGGGCGAGTGCCTGGCGCACCTGGGCGCCCCCCCCGATGACCTGCGCCGGGTGCAACTGCTCAGGAAGCGTCACTGCGCCGCCCTCGTCTGCGGCGATTACGCCTTCGACCGCCTCACCGCCGCGGGCGCCTACCTGGTCACCCCGGGGTGGCTCGCCCGTTGGCGCTCCTTCGTCGAGGGGTGGGGCTTCGACCGGAGTACCGGGGCCGATTTCTTCGCGGAGAGCTGCGCCGGGATCACCCTGGTCGACACCGGGAGCTCGCCGGAGAGCCTTCGCTGGCTGGAGGAGTTCGGCGCCTTCGTGCAGCGGCCGGTCGAGTCGGTTCCGGTCGGCCTGGAGCTCCTCGCCCTGCAGTTACAACGGGCACACGGCGAACTGGAGCGGCAGGAGACGTGGGAAGGGGACGGCGCGGTCGCGCCGGCCTCCGATTACGCGCTGTTGCTCGACCTGCTTTCCAGGCTCTCCAGCAGCAGCGGAGAACAACGGGTGGTGGAGGAGCTTCTTTCCGTCTTCGCCATGCTCTTCGGGGCCAAGGAGGTCGCCTTCATCCCGGGCAGCGGCGGGCCGCTCTACCGTCATGGCGAGGCGGTTACCCAAGACGTGATCCTGCGCCAACTCACCGGCGAGGTGCGGGGGGGCTTCGAGGTGACGGAGCAGGCCTCGGGGTTCCTGGTGCGCCTGAATCACAACGGCCTGGTGGGGTGGATCTGGGCGGGCCACTTCGCCCTGCCCCAGCACCTGCAGAGGTACCTGAACCTCGCCGTCAGTGCCGCCAACGTCTGCGCCATGGCCATCGTTTCGGCGCGCACCGTCTACCGCAACCTCAAGGAAAGCGAGGACAGGTACCGGCTGCTGTTCGAGAACATGGGCAACGGTTTCGCCCTCTTGAAGATGCTGCTGGGGCCGATGGGAACCCCCGCCGACTTCAGTTTCGTCGAGGTGAACCCAGCCTTCGAGGCCTTCACCGGCAGGAGCGAGGAGGACCTGGTGGGGCGCACCATGCTGGAGCTGCTTCCCGATTTCGACGCGACCCAGCTCGAGAGCCTGGGGCAGCTGGCCCGCGAGGGGACGCCGCTGGCGCTGGAGCGCTACTTCTTCAACGGCAAGTGCTGCCAGGTCTGGCTCTTCCGCCCCAGGCCTGGGTACTGCGGCATGATCATCAACGACATCACCAAGCAGAAGCTCCTGGAGGACAAACTCAGGCAGGCGATCAAGATGGAATCGGTGGGGCGTCTGGCGGGGGGGGTGGCGCACGAGTTCAACAACATGCTGTCGGTCATCATCGGCTACGCGGAAATGCTCGGGATGGAGTACCACGGCCACCCGCGCATCTCCGACAGCCTGCACGAGATCTGCAAGGCGGCGCAGCGCTCCCGCGACCTGACCGCGCAGCTGCTCTCCTTCTCGCGCCAGCAGCTCATCGCACCGAGAACCCTGGACATCAACGAGGCCCTGGGGGAGCTCGCGCGCAAGGTCGCCCTCCTGGCCGGACGGGGGACGCGGCTCTCCCTCAAGCTTTGCCGGGAGCCGTGGCCGGTGCGGATAGACCCGGCCCAGCTGGAAGAGATGGTCACCAACATGGTCAGCAACGCCGGCGCCGCCATGCCCAACGGCGGGGACCTCGTCATCGCCACCGAGAACGTCACGGTCGGGGATGATATCTGCAGCGCCAACATCGACGCCGTGCCGGGGGAGTACCTGGAGATCGCCATCTCGGATTCCGGGCACGGCATGGACCGCGAGACCTGCCGCCGCGTCTTCGAGCCCTTCTTCACCACCCGGGAGGTGGGGCAGGGGAGCGGCCTGGGGCTTGCCAGCGTGTACGGCATGGTCACCCAGAACGGCGGCTTCGTGACCGTGGAGAGCGAACGGGGGGTGGGGACGACCTTCAAGGTCTGCCTGCCGCGCTATCGGGAACGGGTCCAGGAGCTGAAGGCGGTTCCGGCGGGGCAGGCGACCGGTACCGTGCTGGTGGTCGAGGACGACGAGATCGTGGGGAGGATGACCTTGAAGATGCTGGAGCACATGGGGTACCGCGTGCTCTTGGCGGAGAATTCGGTCCAGGCGCTGGAGTTGTGCCGGGCGGAACACGGCATCGACGTGGTGCTGTCGGACGTGATGCTGCCGGGTGCGAGCGGGAAGGATGCGGTGGAAACGATCCTCGCCCTGAGGCCGGATCTGAAGGTCATCTACATGTCGGGCTACGCTCCCGAGACCCTGCTGGACAAGGGCGTGGACCGCAGCCGGGTCAACTTCATCCAGAAGCCCTTCGACATGGCGAGCCTTGGGGAGAAGATCAAGTCCGCCCTTGCCGGCAACTTCGCTATCGGGTAGTCCCCCCGTCTTGTCCCCCGCCGGTGTACGCCCGCCGGAAGCAGAGGGCGAGCACTCCCGCCAGCGCCAGGGTCGCCGCCATGAGCAAAGCGGAGACCACCGGGTCGGTCAAGAGGGCCGGCCTTGCCAGCAGCACCCCTCCGAGCCCCAGCATCATCAGCCCCGATACCAGCTTCAGCACCCGCCCCTGCCATTCGCTCAGTTTCTTCCCACCCAGCGTAACCGTGAAGATCACCACGATCGCCGCCAGCGGCACCGCATATACCAGGCAGTAGAGGGCAAGGTATGAATAATAGCCAGGTGCCGTGAGCCGGTGCAGCGTGAGCGCGCGGGTGAAGACCATGGGGAAGCCGGCGGTGCACAAAAGTTCGTAGCTGTTGGCGGCGACGGCGAGGACGCCGGTTCCCGCCAGAAGGGACGGGAGCGACTCCGCCTTCAGAAGAAGCCTCATCCGGGCGAAGAGCCTGGGCTTTTTCCCCTCCGGAATACCGAGCGTCACCCCCTGCCGGAACAGGAAGAAGTCCTTCACGTTGACGAGGCCGATGAGGAGCGCCAGGATACCCGCGGCAGTGGTGACGGCGGGGAGTGTCCCGGCCACCAGGAACAGGTTCAGCCACGCCGCCAGGAACAGGAAGTACAAAAGCCCCGAGACGAAGACGAAGACGCCTCCGATGAGGAGCATGCGGCGCCGCGACCGGGCGTGGATCAGGAGGCTCAAAAGGAAGAAGAGCACGAAGAAGGCGCACGGATTGAAGCTGTCCAGCGCGGCGATCACGACGGTGAAGAGGGGAAGTGATTGCCGCGGGTCGAGCTCTCCGAGCAGCGGGACGGTGACGCGGTCGGTGACCCGGGGCTTGGGGGCTGGCCGTGCCGGGTGCTGCAACGCCTCCTTGACCGCCTCTTCCAGCTGTGCCGGAGTCCCCTCCGAGAATCCGCTGAAGTAGTGCGGCCCGATGATGAAGACCGGCACCCCGGTCGCCTCCCGCCCCCTCTCCTTCGCCATGCGCATGAGAAGGGGGATGTTCTCGCGGTGCGTAAGCACCTCCGTCGCCTCCACCCTGAGGCCGGGGTAGCTGCGGCGCAGCTGCTCAAGGAAGGGCTTCGCCTCGGCGCAGTGCGGGCACCCCTCGCCCCAGAAGAAGTACAGGGTGGCCGTCGGGGCGGCACCGGCTGGGGGACACACGCCGGCAACGCAGAGCGCGATCAGGAGCAGGGCGCAGGCCAGGCGCGATGGGAGGAGCTGCAAACGGTGCCGGGATGAACTGCCGGGGAGGGTGCGGCGACGTGGCGCGCCGGTTCGGGGGGCGGAGCGTGGAGCGTGAAGGTGTTTTGTGGGGAGCGTTGTGGCCATGCCGCAAATGATACTACGGGTGGTGCCTTTGGCCAGGGGCGCGGCTCACACCAGCCGGTACGCCTTCAGCTCGGCCTTGAGCCAGGCGTAGACCACGGGGGCGGCGACCAGGCCGGCCACGCCAAAGATGGCCTCCATGACCAGCATCGCGGTCAAGAGCTCCCAGACGCTCGCCTTTACCTCGGTCCCGACGATGCGGGCGTTGGTGAAGTACTCCAGCTTGTGGATCAGCACCAGGAAGGCCAGGGAGGCGAGACCGACCATGGGGGAGACGCCGAGGCTGATCAGCACGATGGTGAAGTTGGAGATCAGGTTTCCCACGACCGGCAGGAGTCCGGCGATGAAGGTCAGCAGGATCAAAAGCGTCACCATGGGGAGGTAGATGCCGCACATGGGGAGGACCACCGCGAGGTACAGGGCGGTCAGGGCGGTGTTCAGAAGCGAGATCTTCACCTGGGCGAACACCACCTTGTCGAAGGCGCTCGCGAGGTTCAGGAGCCGGTCGTGCAGGTGGCCGGCCAGCGGCGGGAACCCCTCCTCCCGGTTGAAGCGGTGCAGGACCGCGAGGCTTCCCACCACCATCCCCAGGACCAGGTGCGCGAAGGTCTTCACCCCCGATATCCCCACCGAGGAGATGTTCTTGCCGTGCTCGCGCAGCATGGTGACGATCTGCTCGCGCAGCTCGTCCACCGTATCCGGCAGCAGCGCGGTCAGGTCCTCCGGCAGGTTGCGCTTCAGGTTGTCGAGCGTTTCGGCGGCGGTGCCGAGCAGGTTGGACATGCCGTGGTGGCCGCGCAGAAACGACCAAAGCCCCAGGCAGATCCCCGATACCAGTCCGATCACGAACAGGATGATCCCCGCCAGCGCCACCTTCTGGGTCAGCGTTCCCCAGCGTACCGGGAGCTTGAGCGCCAGCTTCGCGGTGAGCGCGTACACCGCGAGCCCGGCGAAAACCGCAGGCAGCAGGTGGAAGTGCAGCACCGTGAAGACGGCGAGCGCCGCCAGGGCGTAGCTGATCTGCAGCGTGATGGGGATCGATCTGGTTTCCATGACCACCCTTTTACTATCAACCCGTGCGCCGCGTCCAGTAAAATCAGGACGATACCCGGCGCGCGCGACAGCAAAAAAAGGCGCCCGCGGCTTCAGCCGCGGGCGCCTTCGGCGTTTATGCCGCTGTCGGGACTAGCAAAGTTCCTTGGCCGCGGCGAGCACCGCGGCGTAGTCCGGCTCCTGGGTCACCTCGGGGACGAAGTGGATGTGGCGGATCACGTTCTTCTGGTCGATGACGAAGATGGCGCGCGCCAGCAGTTTGAGCTCCTCGATCAGCACGCCGTAGGCCAGGGCGAAGGAGCGGTCGCGGTAGTCGGAGAGGGTGACCACCTTGTCGATCCCGGCGGCCCCGCACCACCTCTTCTGGGCGAAGGGAAGGTCGGCGCTGATGGTCAGGACGACGACGTTGCCGGGGAGCGCGGCGGCCTCCTGGTTGAAACGTCTGGTTTCCGTGTCACAGACGGGAGTGTCCAGTGAAGGAACGGCGCTGATTATCTTGACCTTTCCCTCATAGGTCGTCAGGGTCACCTGGTTGAGAGAGTTATCCACCACGGCGAAATTGGGAGCGGCGTCTCCCACCTTCAGTTCCGGCCCCACCAGTGTCACCGGGTTTCCCTTGAAAGTAACTTTAGGCATAGTTCCTCCTGCTCAGGTTGAATTCTCGGGAAAGGGTAAGACATTTTCGGCGGATTGCAACCGTCGCCCGGTACAGGGCGTCGTGCCCGACCATTTTTGGCCACCTCGCTGCGCGCCCGGGCCGCCTCCGCCTGCGGAAGGTTCTGTCGTGACGTGTGGGAAAAAAGGGGCATTGGTGGCTCCCCCTCCCGCAAGGGGAAAGGGGACTGGCTCCGCAGGTGCCAGTCCCCTGCGCCACGGCAACCTGCGGCTCCAGTCACTTTGTCGGCATGGGGAGCCCCTCGCGCAGGAAGCGGGCCACCTCTTCCGGCGGGACCGGGCGGCAGAAGAGGTACCCCTGCATGACGGAGCAGCCGTGCTCCAGGAGAAACGCCATCTGCTCCGCGGTCTCCACCCCCTCGGCGACGATCTCCAGCCTCATGCTGGTGGCCATGGAGATGATGGCGGTGGTGATGGCGGCGCCGTCGGGATCCCTGGTGACGCCGGTTATGAAGGAGCGGTCGATCTTCAGGGTGTCGATCGGGAAGCGCCTGAGGTAGCTCAGGGAAGAGTAGCCGGTGCCGAAGTCGTCGATGGAGACGGTGACCCCCATGCGCTTGAGGTCGGCGAGGGTGGCGGTGGCCTGCTCCACGTCGCGCATGATCACCCCCTCGGTGAGCTCCACCTCGAGGTGATGCCCTTCCAGCGCGAAATTCTGCAGGCATTCCGCCACCATCTCGATCAGGCTCTTCTTGAGGAAATGGCAGCCGGAGAGGTTGACCGCGACCCTCGGGGGGGCGATCCCCTCTGAGCGCCAGGCGGCGACCTGGCGGCAGACCGCGTGCACCACCCATTCGTCGATCAGCATGATCTGCCCGCTCTCCTCGGCGAAGGGGATGAAGCTTGCCGGAGACATGAAGCCGAGTTCCGGGCTCTGCCAGCGGATCAGCGCCTCCAGTCCCACGATCCTGCCGCTGCCGGCGTCGACCTGCGGCTGGTAGTGGAGCACGAACTCCTCGTTGGCGAGCGCCTTCCTGATCTGCCGCTCGAGGAGCAGCCGCTCGCAGGCGGCGTCGTTCAGGGCCTGCATGAAGAACTGGGCGTTGTTACGCCCCTCCCGCTTGGCGTGGTACATGGCGGTGTCGGCGTTGCGCACCAGGGTCATGGCGTCCTCGCCGTCATCGGGATAGATGCTGATGCCGATGCTGGCCGTGACGCAGATCTCCACCTCGTCCAGCAGGAACGGGTCGGAGAGCTGCTGCAGGATTCGCTGCGAGGCGGCGATCACCCCGTTGCTGTCCTGGATGTCCTCCATGATCACGGTGAACTCGTCCCCCCCCAGCCGGGCCACCGGGTTCCCCTCCGGCGTCCCTATCCCCTGCCACACGGAGTCGTAGCCGCGGATGCAGCGCTTGAGGCGCTCGGAGACCTCCCTGAGCAGGTCGTCCCCCACGGCGTGCCCCAGGGTGTCGTTGATCTCCTTGAAACGGTCCAGGTCCAGGAAGAGGACGGCGACCTTCTTGCGGTAGCGGCGCGCGAAGGTGAGGGCGCGGTCCAAGAGCTCCCCGAAGAGGACCCGGTTGGGGAGCCCGGTGATGCTGTCGTAGTAGGCCAGGGAGCGGACCTGGTCCTCGATCCGCTTCCGTTCGGTGATGTCCTGGATGGTCCCGGAGATGCGCACCACCCGCCCCGTCTCGTCCGTGCAGACCTCCCCCTCGGTGTGGCAGTAGCGCTCGTCGCCCCGGGGGAGCACGATCTGGTGATCCAGGCTGATCGGCCGCTGGTAGGCGCAGGCGTCCTCGAAGGCCTTGTTGAAGAGCTCCTTGTCGAGCGGGTGGATGGTGTTGAGGAAGGCCGCGTAGGAGGAGTCGAAGCCACCGGGATCGACGGCGAAGATGTTGGAGATCTCCTGGGACCAGTAGAACTGGTCGTTGAGGATGTCCCACTCCCAGCTCCCCATGTGGGCGATGCGGTGGGCGTTGCTCAGGCGCGCCTCGCTCACCCTGAGGTCGCGCATCGCCTTGGAGGAACGGAGCATGTAGCGGACCCGGTGCCGCAGGATGGCCCAGTGGATCGGCTTGGTGACGAAGTCGGTGGCCCCGGCGTGATAGGCCTGCTCGATGGCGCGGGTGTCGTCGAGGCCGGTCATCATGAGGATCGGGACGTCGCCCCCGGCGGGGAGGGCGCGCAGGGCGCGGCAGGTGGAGAAGCCGTCCAGCTCCGGCATCATCACGTCGAGCAGGACGATGTCGGGCTGCAACTGCCGGAACTGCTCCAGGGCCACCACCCCGTTCTCGGCCTCGGCCACGAAGAATCCCGCCTGCTCCAGGGCCGCCACGGCCAGGTCCCGCATCATCTCGTCGTCGTCGACGACCAGCACCAGCTCGGGGCGCAGTTCGCTCTCGTCGTCCAGGTATGGTTCCATTTCGACCTTCATCTCCTCCACGTGGTATCCCACCAGCGCCCGCGGGGCGGGCGCCGTCTCTTCCCTTTCAGGCCGCCGGGAGCCCCGGCAGCGCGGCGAGGAACTCGATCGCCGTCCGGTGCTGCGCCTCGATCCGCCGCAGCAGCGGTTCGGCCCCCTCCAGGGTCCCCTCGGCCGTCAGCAGTTCCAAGAGGCGGCAGGAGTCGGCGAGCTCCACGCACCCCAGCGAGGCGCTGCTCGATTTCAGCGTATGCGCGGCCTGGCGCACCCCCTGCGCGTCCTCCCCGGCGAGCCCCTCCCGCATCGATGCCACCAACAGCGGGCTTGACTTCATGAACGAGCCCACCACCTTGACCAAAAGGTCCGGTTTGCCCGGAAGCTGCAGCGCACGGATCTCGTCCAGCGCGGACGGGTCGATGCCGGAACCGGCGACGGCGGGCTCGGCTGGCGGCGGCTCCCGTTCCTCCTCGCTGGCGGGGGCGGTCGGGGCGATCCAGCGCTGCAGCAGGGCGACCAGCTGCGCCTGGGTGAAGGGCTTGGTCAGGTAGTCGTCCATGCCGGCGGCGAAGCATTGCTCACGGTCGCCGCGCATGGCGTGGGCGGTGAGGGCGATAATGGTGCGGTGCACCCCTTCTGGCGCGTCCTTCTCCCGTTCCCGGATGGCGCGGGTGGCGGCGTAGCCGTCCATGATCGGCATCTGGCAGTCCATGAAGATCAGGTCGAACTCGCGCCGGGCGATGGCGTCCAGGGCATCCGCGCCGTTGTTGGCCACACTGACCACGCAGCCGGAGGCCTCCAGCATGGCGGTCGCCACGTCCTGGTTCACCGGGTTGTCCTCCACCAGGAGCACCGTCGCCGACAGCGCCACGGCGGGCCCCTGTTCCGCGCCGGACCGCGGCTGTACCGCGCGAGTCATCCCCACCCCCAGAAGGTCGACGATGGTGTTGTAGAGCCGGGACTGGCGCACCGGCTTGCTGACGTAGCAACCGATGCCGGCCTTGACCGCCTCGGCCTCGTCGCCGTACTGCCCGACTGAGGTGACCATGAGGAGCTTGATCGAGTCCAGCGCCGGGTCCGCCTTGATGGCGCGGGCGAGGTCGATGCCGTTCATCCCCGGCATCTGCATGTCCAGTATGGCGAAGTCGTAGGGCGCCCCGTCCCGGGCCCCCCGCCGCATCAGCTCCAGCGCCGTCGCCCCGTTATCCGCCATGTCCGCCTTGATGCCCCAGGCGTGCAACTCGTGGTGCATGATGCTCAGGTTGGTCGAGTTGTCATCGACGATGAAGGCCCGGTAGCCGGCGAGGCAGGCGGCGCTCGGGCTCGCGCTCCGCTCCGACGCCTCGCGGCGCAGCTTCAAGGTGAAGCGGAAGGTCGAGCCGACGCCAGGCTCGCTCTCGAGGCCGATCTCCCCCCCCATGAGCTCGACCAGCTGGCGGGCGATGGTGAGCCCCAGCCCGGTCCCGCCGTACTTGCGCGTCGTCGAGTTGTCGGCCTGCGAGAACCCCTCGAAGATCCGGTCCTTCACCTCCGGGGCGATGCCGATACCGGTATCCGCCACCTCGAGCCGCACCACGACCTCCTCGCCGCGCTCCTCCTTGAGCGTTCCCCGGATCACCACCTCGCCGCGGTCGGTGAATTTGACCGCGTTCCCCACCAGGTTCATCAGGATCTGGTGCACCCGCACCTGGTCCCCCACCAGCACCGGGGGGACGTCGTTTTCCACCATGGCGACTATCTCAAGCCCCTTGCGGTGCGACGCCTCGGCCAGGAGCTCGACCACGTCGGCCACCGTGTCCTGGAGGTTGAAGGCCGTCTCCTCGAGTTCCAGTTTGCCGGCCTCGATCTTGGAGAAGTCCAGGATGTCGTTGATGATGCTGAGCAGCGCCTCCCCGGAGCGGCGCACCGAGGAGACGAACCGTTTTTGCTGGTCCTCGAGCCTGGTCGCCATGAGCAGTTCGGTCATCCCGAGCATGCCGTTCATGGGCGTGCGGATCTCGTGGCTCATGTTGGCCAGGAACTGGCTCTTGGCGCGGCTCGCCGTCTGCGCCGCCTCCATCGCCCGCTGCAGTTCGGCCACGGTGAGCTCCAGCTCCTGGGTGCGCTGCGCCACCTTTTGTTCCAGTTCGTCTCGATAGCCGGCGAGTTCCCGGTCGCGGGCCTGGATCTGGCCCAGCATCTCGTTGAATCCGTCCATCAGTGCGCCCAGTTCGTCATCGGCGCTCTTTTGCACCCGGACCGCGAAATCCTGGTCCCGGGACACTCCCTCCATGGTGCGGGCCAGTTGCATGATCGGGGCTGACACGACCCCCTGCAATCTGAGGGAGACCAGGTACGAGCAGAACAGGCTCCCCAGCATCGCCAGCAAGGCGCCGCCAAGCACCCAGCAAAGCTTGGCGTTGACGTCCCGGTAGTCTGCCCGGATCACCACGGTGCCCAGCGGCTGCCCCTCCAGGAGGATCCTGGAACTGACCACCATGTCGCCGTCCACGTCCCACAGGTCCCCGCCTGCCGCCTCCCGGGCCAGGGCTTTGCCGGATTTCGCCACCGGGACGCCTCCCGCGGCGCGGTAGGAGGCGAAAGGCTGCCCATCCTCGGAAAGGACGTACGCCTCCAGGATGTATTTCTTGTCCTCGAGAAACTGCAGCGTGCGCTGGGCGTCCTTCTTGTCGCCGAAGGCGAGCGCCGCCGAGCTGTTATGCCCGACGATGGAGGCGAGAGTGGAGAGTTCCTGGTGCATCCCGATGCGGGACAAGACGAAGGTGCCCACCACGAAGGTGAGCGAGACGAGCACCAGCGTGAAGCCGCTGGCGATCAGCAGGATGAGCATCAGTTTTTTGCGAATCGGCAGGCGGCCGATCAATTTCCGCATGGCTTCTACCCGTTTGAAAGTGACCATTCTGGCCACCCTTGCCGCGATAAATTCCTGGTGCGATGAACTTTCATACGCGCCGCTAGTCACAGCGTATCGGAAACACCATGGGAAACTTGAAGCAATTTGCGCTGCCGCCCCTGGATCGACCAGGGGCGGCTTGACGGGGGGGTAACGAGAGAAGAGGCGGGACCTGCGTCGGTCAGTCGAGGTCGATGATCACGGGTTTCCCCTGACGGGCATTGGCATAGTCACCGAGCTGGGTGTCCTTCTGAGAGATGTGGTTCACCAGCCAGTCCTTCAGGAAGGTGATGATTTCCAGGGAGATGGCCCCGGTGCCGGAAAGAAACTCCTTCTGGATCTCGCCGATTCTTCTGATGAAGAAGGCGTGTTCCCCCACGTGTTCTTCTGTGGCGGGAAACTCGACCTGGGCCATCAGCACTTCTTCCTGTGCGAAGTGGTACGTGGCGTAATCGATCAGCTCGTCCAGCACAGCTTCCAGGCTCTGCCTGGATTTCCTGTCGCAGAACTCGTCGTAGGTCCTGTTGAGCAGTTCCACCAGATGTTCATGATGCTGGTCGATCATCTCGTGTCCAACCGCCAGACTTCCATCCCAAGTCACGATAGGCATACTTCTCCCTCCTCACGCAGATTCATGGTCATGCCCTTAATATCGGAAGGAGAAGCCGGAACTTGAAGAAGTACGGTCTGCTAAAAACCCTATGAGTTAGCGGCAAATGAAAAGGCACCTGCGTGAGGGATGCAGGTGCCGGGACTTCCGATCACGGGCTAAGCCGGGACGAGCCTCCTGCCGAGTTCGAAGGCCTTTTGACAGTTTTCCGGGAAGAGCACGCTGTGTCTTTCCCGCCTCTGCTGCGGATCGAAGTAGTTGAAGACGTACTTGTCGTAGTCGTCGAACTGGACGGTCTCGTTGCAGCAGAGCGTTTCGCAGTCGCCGAAGATCCGGCGCAGGTAGTTCTCGTTGCCCCCCATGTGGACGGCGTAGTTGGCCTCCTGCATCAGGGTTTCCGGCACGTTCATGGTGTAGATGAACGCGGTCCGGATCGTTCTCTCGAACAACGAAGCCGGCGGCTGCGAGTAGACGAAGTACTGGAAGAGGAGCCTTTCCAGGAAGGAGCAGATCTCCCCGGTCGCCCTGCCGAAATAGACCGGCGACCCGAGCACCAGCCCGTCGGCCTGGGCGATCTTCTCGAGGACCGGGGTCAGCCCGTCCCGCATGGCGCATTTGCCGTAGCTCTTGCCCCCCTTCAGCTTGCAGGCGAAGCAGCTCGTGCATCCCTTGAAGTCGATGTCGTAGAGATGAATCAGTTCCGTCTCCGCCCCCTGGGACGCCGCCCCGGCCAACGCCTTCTGCAGCACCTGCGCCGTGTTCCACTTCTTCCTGGGGCTGCCGTTGATTCCGATGACTTTCACGTACGCCTCCTGTACCAGAATTGATTATATGAATCGCCGTTGCCGCGGTGGCGGCACTGGGTTTGAGGGAGGATAGAGCTTGAGGGGGCGTTCTGACAAGTACGATCTTTTTGGTGCCATAGTACCCGGGAGGATACCGGGGCGGTGCTACCAGTGCTTGGGGAGGACGATGCGGAACTCGGCGCCGACGCCGGGGTGGTTGGTGACGTGGATCTTGCCGCCGTGGTTGGTGATGATGCGGTTGGCGATGGGTAACCCGAGGCCGGTGCCGCTCTCCTTGGTGGTGAAAAAGGGGGTGAAGATGTTGTTCAACTGCTCGAGCGGGATGCCGCCGCCGGTGTCGGCGATCTTCACCGAGATGGCATCCTTACCGTCCAGCTCGCCCGGGTGCACCTGGATCGACAGCTGCCCGCCCGGCGCCATGGCCTCCAGCGAATTCTGGATGATGTTGATGAACACCTGCTTCAACTGCTGGCAGTCCCCGAGGAGGAGCTGGCGCTGACGGGGGAACTTGGTGCTGATGCTGATCTGCTTCTCCTCGGCGGTGGGTGCGGTCATGGCGAGGGTCTCGTTGACGATGTCCACGATGTTGCAGCGGGTGTAGCAGATGGTGGTCTTCTTGGAGAAGAGCAGGATCTCGGAGAGGATACCCTCCAGGCGCACCACTTCGCGCACGATCAGGTCGGCGCTGGCCCACTCGTTGCTCTCGGCGGGGAGCTTGCGCGCCAGGCGACCGGCGAATCCGCCGATAGAAACCAGTGGCCCCTTCAACTCGTGCGCGATGCCGGCGGCCATCTCTCCTATGGCGGCCAGGCGCTCCTTCTGGAGCAGGCTCTCCTGGGCCTCGCTCAACTGCCGGTGGGCATCCTCGATCCTGTTGTAGAGTATCGAGTTTTCGATCGCCATGCCGGCCTGGTTGGTGAAAAGCTGCAAAAAGCGCAGGTGCTCCTGGGTGATCGGGGAGAGGGTGAGCGCGTTGTCCACCAGCACCACCCCGACCGTCTGGCCGTGGGCGACGAGCGGCGAGGCGGCCAGCGCGGTGCGCGAGACCGCGGACGCGTCGGAACCGATGCCGGTCTCCTCGGGAATGTAGATGAGCCGCCTCTCGAGCACGGCCTGCGAGGCGATGTTCAGGGTCGGGTCCAGCTCGAGCCTCTTGCCCTGCACCTGCCGGGAGAACTCCGACTCCCGCTGGGCCGCCATCTCGTCCTCGGTGATGTCCCAGCGGCTGGAGAGGAGGTCGTCACCCCCGCCCGGCGGCATGGAGAGGGGAGGGGCGTTCTCCGAGGTGACCCCAAGCATCCCTACCAGCGACCCGGAGCGCTCGTTGGCCAGAAAGAGCATGGCGCGATCGAAGAAAGGGGTGGGGCCGGAGGTGAGGGCGGTCAGGGTCAGGTGGATCAGCTTGTTCAGCTTGATGGTGGAGAGCATGGTGTTGCTCAGCCGGTAGAGCAGGGAGAGTTCCTTCAGCTTCTTCTCGTTCTCCGTGTCGAAGCTGGCGACCCGCTCCTCGCAGATCGCCTCGGTGAGCGCACCGGCGACCAGACGCGCGACGGTCTCGGCCAATTCCGCCTGCCCGGCGGCGACGAGGTCGGCTCCCCCGAACAGGGAGAGCGCGCCGAGGACCTGGCCGTTGCAGCTGAGCGGGGTGCAAAGGGCGTAGCGGCATGACCCCGGCAGGGGGAGCTTGTCGGTCCGGGAGGTGCCGGCGGCCAGGGTGCGGGCGGAGAACCTCTGTTCGAATTCGAGCAGCGCCGTCAACTCCCTCCGCACGCTACTGTGGCACCCCTTGTACACCCTGCCCCGGTTGCGCCCCTTGGGGGTGAGCCGGATCACGGCGCAGCCGGCGACTCCTGAGCCGGTGCAGAGCTTGACCACCTGCGGCAGCAGCGTAGCCGCCGGGACGGGCGCCTCGATGAGCCGGCCCAGCGAGGAGATAAGTGCCAGGTCGCGGCGGGCCTTGTGGGCCTGCTGCTCGGCCGCCAACCCGGACAGGGTGAGCGAGAAGACGGGGACCAACTGCCGGCAAAGGGCGAGGCTTTCCGTGGGGAGTTCGGGGTCGGGACAGGCGAGGGTCAGGACTGCGGTCAGCCCGGTGCCGTCCAGGATGGGAATGGCGGCGAACTGCCCCGCCTCGTCGCTGCCGCGCTCCTCGGGGTGCAGGTCGACGGACGTCCCGTAAATGTCGCGCAGCTCGGCTGCGGCGCGGCCGGCGCAACCCTGCCCGTACGGGATCAGGCAGCCGCGGCTGGCGCCGGAGAGCAGCGAGCTGAAACATTCGCTGAGAACTGGTTCTGTCGAATCGGGAAGATAGAGGGAGGCCGAGGCAATGCCGGGGGTACGGGCAGCCAGGCGGAGCAGGCTGCGGAGCCGGCCCTGGTGCGAGCGGCCGGAAGACTGGGCAACACGTAACGCTTGCTCCAGGAGGTTATTTCCCTTCCGGGCAGCCATGCGCACTCCGAAGGACGAACAACACGTGGGATGGGGGAAACTAGCGGAACCTTTCCTTCTTTTCCTGTTCCATCTTGCAGTCGATGCAGAGGGTGGTCACCGGACGGGCCTTCAGGCGCGCTTCGCTGATGTCCTCTTCGCACACCTCGCAGATGCCGAAGGTGCCCTGGTCGATGCGGTTCAGCGCTTCCTGGATCTTGACGATCAGCTTACGCTCGCGGTCCCGGATGCGCAGTTCGAAGGTGCGGTCGGATTCCTGGGTGGCACGGTCGGTCGGGTCCGGGAAGTTGGTCGTGTCGGAGTTCATCTCCATGACGGTCCGGCCTGCCTCTTCCAGGAGCGATCGTTTCTCTTCCTGAAGGATACCTCTGAAATACTCGAGCTTTTCCGAATTCATGACACCTGCCCTTTCTAATCAATACGACATTAAAGAGGATTTTTGTAAATTAGTAAAGTGAAATTTTCCTCTTAACGAAAAGATGCCGAAAACGCAATGTACGCCGCCAAGGCTCCCAAAGTGGTGCTAGATGGCGTCGAGGGCTTCGGCGAGAGAGGTCACCCCGACCACCTTCATCCCGGCGATATCTTTCTTGGGCGCGTTCCCCTTGGGGACGATGGCCCTGGTGAACCCGTGCTTCACCCCTTCCTTGAGTCTCGACTCCCCGTTGGAGACCGGCCGGATTTCCCCCGACAGCCCCACCTCCCCGAATACCAGCAGGTCCTGCGGCAGCAGCGAGTTCCTGAAGCTGGAGACGATGGCGAGGGCCACGGCGAGGTCGGCGCTCGTTTCCAGCACCCGGATCCCGCCCACCACGTTGACGAAGACGTCCTGGTCGGAGAGGACCAGGCCGCCGTGCTTGGTGATCACGGCGAGGATCATGGCGATGCGGTTCTGGTCCAGCCCGATGCCGAGCCGGCGCGGCGAACCGTACTGGGCCGATACCACCAGCGACTGGATCTCCACCAGCAGCGGTCTGGTCCCTTCCCAGAGCACGCTGATCAGGCTCCCCGGCGCCGCGTTCTCGGTGCGTGAGAGGAAGATGGCGCTTGGGTTCTTCACCTCGCGCAGCCCCCGCTCGGTCATGGCGAAGACGCCGAGCTCGTTCACCGGTCCGAAGCGGTTCTTGGTGGTGCGCATGAGCCGGTAGCGGGCGTCCTCGGTGGAGGAGAGCATCACCTGGGTGTCGACCATGTGGGACAGCGTCATGGGCCCCGCCAGCGACTGGTCCTTGGTGACGTGCCCGACCATGATCAGCACGACGCCGGAAGTCTTGGCGAAGCAGGTGAAGGCGGCGGCTGATTCACGAACCTGGGATACCCCGCCCGGCGCGGCGTCGATACCGGCGGATTGCATCACCTGGATCGAGTCGATCACGACCACCTCGGGGCGCTCGCTCTCGGCCGCCTCCAGGACCCGCTCCACCGAGCTCTCGGCCAGCATCTTGACCCGGTCCAGCGGCAGCTGCAGCCTGCGGGCCCGCCCGGCGATCTGCTGCAGGGATTCCTCCCCGGAAACGTAGAGCACCTCCTTGCTGGCCGCGGCATGACACATGGTCTGCAGCAGGATGGTGCTCTTCCCCGCGCCGGGGTCGCCGCCGATCAGGATCACCGAGCCGGGGACGAAGCCCCCCCCGAGCACCCGGTCGAACTCCTCGCTGCCGCTGGAGAAGCGGGCCTCCTCGGTGCACTTCACGTCACCGAGCAGGGTGACCGCGGAGACGGCGCCGGCGAAGCCGTCGCGCCGTCCGGCACGGGGCTCCGCACCCAGGCGCACCTCCTTTATGGTGCTCCAGGCGTCGCAGGCGCCGCAGTGTCCCTGCCATTTCGGATAGGTCGCGCCACAGTCGGAGCAGACGTACCCGGTCTTCACCTTTACCTTTGCCATACCCCCCCAAAGCCTCGCCGATGGCGAGTGAAAAACTACGTAATGCTAAGCTTTTTGCTCAACAGTGTCAACTCTGGCGCGCTCGCGGGCTCCACCTGCCATTCAGTTTGACAAGGTTTCCCCGGCTAAGATAAAATCAGCTCTTTCCTTTAATGGTTTGCCCTACCCAGGAGGCCCGGTGGCGACTGCCGACAAGAAAAGAGCAAAATCACTCCCGCCCAGCGAGATGGACCGGTTGTCCGCGCTTTGCCGCGACGCAGTCGACGCGCTGAGGGAGGTTTTCCAGGAGATCGGCAACGGGATGATCCCGCCAGCCGAGCCTCTCATGGACCGGGTGCGCGCCCTGGCCCTGGGCGCCCTAAAGGATCCGGCGTCCCTGCTGCAGTTGGATCCGACGCGGGAGGATGACGGCTACACCTTCCGGCACAGCGTGAGCGTCGGGTTGCTGGCCCTGGCCCTGGCGGCGTCGCTTGGGCATGACGCCGAACCGGTGGCGCAGTGCGGGCTGGCGGGGTTTCTCCATGACATCGGCAAGACCCGGGTCGATCTGTGCATCCTGGACAAGCCGGGGAAACTATCCGGGGACGAGGTCCTGGAGATGCGGAAGCACCCGGAGTACGGTGCCGAGATCGTGCGCGGCATGGCCGGGGTGCCGGCGAGCGTGGTCGAGGCGGTGCTCGCGCACCATGTCCGTTTCGACCGGACCGGCTACCCCGAGTCGGCGCGCTCCCTTTGCCTCGGGCTGCCGTGCGCGGTCGTCGCGGTGGCGGATTTTTACGATGCGACCACGACGCTCAGGGCCTACCAGCGCCCGATGCTGCGGGACGAGGCGGTCGAGGCGCTCAGAAGGGCGCGCGGCACCGTGCTGGACGGGACCATCGTGGAAGGGTTTCTGGAACTGACGGACGGGGGAGGTTGAACCGGATCAGGGAAGCTGCGCCAGGGCCGTGGCGGCGGCGGCGCGGGTCTTGTCGAAGGGGGAGGAAAGCAGCTTGATGACGGCGTCGGAAAGCGTGGCCCCTGCGGCCCCTCCGATGCGCCCCAGGGCGAGGGCCGCCTCGGCGTCGAGGATGCCGTCGTTGGCCTCCAGGAACGGGACGAGCTTGGCTGCCAGGGAGGGGTTGCGGTAGCGCGACAGCGCCTCGATGGCCAGGGCCCGCACGGTGACCGCGGGGTCCTGCAGCTTCTCCAGCAGGGTGGCAAGCGCATCGGGGCGGGCCAGTTCTCCCAGGACCTTGACCGCCGCGCACCGGATGTCCTCTTCGGGCCTCCCCGCGCAGTAGTAGAGGATCGGCAGCACCCTCTCGTCGCCGATCCGCCCCAGGGCGTAGATGGCGGCCACCTTGGTGGCGCGGTCGCCGCGTTTGAGGCGATCGAAGACCTCCTCGAGGCTCTCCGCCGCCTCCAGGGCCTCCAGCGCCGTCGAGGCGGACAGGCGCACCTCCGGGTCCGGGTCCTTTAAAAGCGGGATGATGGCGTCGCGCCTTTTGATGCGTTCGGCATGGTCCATAGCGATGATAACTAGCAAAATTCGGCCCGTGGCACAACACAATTTAATCAACAACCCGCCGGGTGGCGGGCAGACAAGGAGATATGGATGGCAAACAGGATCAAATGCGTAGCACTTTCCGCCCTGGTGCTCCCCGGACTGGGACAGTTGTACCGGGGCAGCCGCGTCAAGGGAGGGGTGATGCTCCTGCTGGACAACATCTTCCTGCTCGGGGGACTGTTCATCGGCCTCAGAAGCGCGGGGAAGCTGATGGTCGCCGGCAAACAGGGACTCACCCCGGAGCAGGTGTTGACCGCGATCCAGGCGGATGCCCCTTACGTAAAATGGCTTTTGGGCGCATTCATGATCCTGTGGGCCTACGGAGTGGTGGATGCCGCTTTTTTCAAAGGAGACAATTGACAAACGTTATTTTATTGTGAGATAAGGGTAGCGTTTCCCGGCGGTCCAAGCGGGAAGCAAGGGAGGCGCTCTCTACATGATACGTGCGGAAATTCTGGGGACCGGCGGCTACGTTCCGGCGCGGGTCGTCCCCAATGCTCACTTCGACTACCTGGTGGATGACGCGGACCAGTGGATCCACTCCCGGACCGGCATCCGTGAAAGACGCTTCGCGGCAGCGGAGGAGGCGACCTCGGATCTCGCCACCAACGCCGCCCTCCTCGCCCTCGAAAACGCCGATGTCGACCCCCTCGAACTCGACTGCATCATCGTCGCCACCTCCACCCCCGACATGATCCTTCCCGCCACCGCCTGCATGGTGCAGAAGAACATCGGCGCCGCCAAGGCGTTCGCCTTCGACATGAACGCGGTCTGCAGCAGCTTCATCTACGGCGTCGAACTCGCGGACAACCTGATCCGCTCGGGGAAGTACCGCAAGGTGCTCCTGATCGGCGCGGACACCTATTCCAAGATCCTCGATATGGATGACAGGACCACTGCGCCGCTCTTCGGCGATGGCGCCGGGGCGGTGATCCTGGGGGCGGGACTGTCAGGGAAGGGGATTCAGCACTCCGTTATGCAAAGCGACGGCAACGGCTGGGAGTTGATCCAGGTGCCCTCCTCCGGATCGAGGAAGCCGGTCAGCGCCGAGAGCATCGCGGCCAAGGAGAACACCTTCAAGATGGCGGGCAAAAGCGTGTTCAGCTTCGCCACCGACGTCATTCCGCGCATTATCACCGACCTCGCCGAGCGCGGCGGGGTGAAGCCGGAAGAGATCGACCACATCATCCCGCACCAGGCCAACGTGCGCATCATCGACTTCATCTCCAAGAAGACCGGGATCCCCAAGGAGAAGTTCCTGCTCAACCTGGACCGTTACGGCAACACCGCCGCCGGCTCGGTGGGCCTCGCCCTGGACGAGAACCGGAGAAACGGCGTGATCAAGCCCGGGGAGCTGGTGCTGATGATGGGGTTCGGCGGCGGGCTTTCCTGGGGAGGGGTGCTCTTTAGGGCGTAAGGCAACGACCAAGAATGAGATTGCGTGAGACGATGGATTGCAAAAGGGGACGCACCGGTGGGTGCCGTCCCCTTTTATTTTGCTCGCGTGCCGTCCGCCTCCGTCAGCCCGCCTTTATCCCCGCGATCCCTTCCGGGATATCCACCGGGGTGAGGCTGTTGGCCCGCATCTGGGCGATGAGCGCCTCCCGCGGGACGCGCAGCCGCCACCCGGCGTGGAAACGGTCCGCGGCAAGGAACAGGCCGCCGGGGGCGAGGCGGGCGGCAAGCCCGGCAAAGGCGGCCGTTAACGGTGCCGGCTCGTGCAGCATCGGCCCGCCAAGGAGCCCGTTGCAGAGCACCAGGTGATAAGGTTCGCGCTGCGGCGCGGTGTCGACCCGGTCCAGGTAAAACTCCATGGCAGGCGCGTCCTCGAGCGCCTGGACCCGGGCCCGGTACTCGCGCTCCCGCTCGGCATCGTGCGGGAAATGAAGGTGCGCGGCGGCGAACAGTTCGATCGGCTCCAGGGTCGAGCCGTGCACCGCGCTTTTGTTGCCATGTCTTGTCTCCGCAACAAGTAGCGCGGCCTGATAGGTCCCTTCGCCGCTGCCGCAGGCGGCGTCGAGAACCCGGATCCCGGTTGGGTATCGTCCCGCCTGCCCGCGAAGCCACTGGGCCAGCCACCGGTACTGCTCGGGGTAGCGGTCGAAGCCGCCGCCGAAGTGCCGCGGCAGCATCAGGGCGAACAGAAATGCCGCGCGGGTGTCGCCGTCTGCGGCGATCAGGCGCAGCACCGGGCCCGGATCTGCGCTGTTCAGTCGCGGCGAGAGCTTCTGGAGCAGGTCGAGCCAACTGGCGCAGCTGTGCAGGTAGCTTCCGGAGAGAAGTGGGTCGAAGCGGCAGCCGCGGCGCAGGATCAACTCGAACAAGGCGCGGGGGCGGGCCAGGGGGAAGAGGGCCTCGGTCAGCCCGCGCATTTCATTGCTGATCACGAGGCCGGGAGCCCAAAGCGGGAGGGGATAGCTGGCGGCGTAGCTTGCGAAGTCGGAGGAGAGCCGCCGGATGCGCCGCTCCAGCGCTGCGTCGAGCAGGGAGCCGGGGACCAGGAGCCGTTCCAGCCGCAGCCGGATCTCACCTTGATCGGTGGTTGGGACGAAGGAAAGCTGCATGTCAGATGATGACCTGGTGCAGGTCGCGACGCTGGTAACGCCACCAGAACGCGCCGGCCCGGAAGAACCAGTCGATCAGGAAGACGCTCCAGACGGCGTAAAGGGAAAGCTGCAGCGGGACCGCGGCGATGTAGGAGAGGAGCACCCGGATGCCCCACATGGACACCAGGGTGACCAGGAAGACGTAATGTGTGTCGCCGGTGCCGCGCAGGCTGCCGGCGTAGACGAAGGAGATGGCGAGCGGCACCTGGGCGAAGGCGACCAGGCGCAAAAAGACGCTTCCTTTCTCGATCACCTGCGGGTCGTGGGTGAACAGGGCGATCAGTTGGTGCGGCAGGAAGAAGAAGAGCAGGGCCATGCAGCCCATGACCAGCACGGCCAGCCGAAGCGCCTCCGTGTGGCTCATGTGGGCGCGCCTGAGCTTCCGGGCACCGATGGACTGCCCCATCAGCGTCGCCGCGGCGATCCCCATCCCCGCGCCCGGCATGAAGGAGAGGGATTCGATGGAGAGGCCGATCTGGTGAGCTGCGTAGGCGGCGGTGCCGAAACCGATGATGAACTTGGAGTAGAAGAGCTGTCCCGACTGCTGGGCCACCCGCTCCAGCGCCACCGGGTATCCGATGCCGATCACCTTCTTCAACAGGGCCAGGTCGGGACGTCCGATCTTCAGGTATCCCTTGCGGAGCGCCTGGATCAACAGGTAGCTGAAACCGGCGGCCTCGGAGAGGTTAATGGCGTAGGCTGCTCCGAGAACGCCGTAGCGTGGGAAGCCCAAGTAGCCGTAGATGAGGGGATAGGCAATGGCGACGTGCAGGATGTTCACCAGCAGGATCCCTTCCATCGGGGTGCGGGTGTTGCCGGTTCCCTGCATGATGGCGGACAGGATGTTCAGACCGGCGGTGAAGCCGAAATAGAGGAAGACCAGGCGGATGTAGTCCGAGGCGTAGGCGAGCACGTCCGGGCTCGCCCCCAGAAAGACCGCGATATCCCTCCCGAAGCCGATGCCGAGCAGGGTGGCCGCGACGGCGAGGAGGCCGCAGAAAAGCACCGAGGCGAAGGCGGTCCTGCGGGCTTCCGGGCGCCGTCCCGCGCCCCAGAGATGGGCGATGACCACGTTGGCGCCGGTGGAGAAGCCCCAGAAGACCGTCATGGTGACGAAGATGAGGAGTTGCCCGAGGCCGGTGGCGGCGATGGCCGCGGCCCCGAGGCCGCCCACCATGAAAATGTCCACGATGGAGACCAGACGCTGGAACAGCGAGGAAAGGAGCACCGGCATCGACAGTGCCGCGACGTTGCGACGGATCGAGACCCGCTTGGTGGTTTTATTGGGGGAGAGACGTTTCAAGATGTCGAAAACCTAAAATAAACAGGGATGAAGGGGGGCAGGGGGGCTACCCCCGCCTTATACCCTGCATCCCATTTATCCCTGTTAGTCCTACAGATCCTTTAAAATCTCTTCCTGGCTGCGCACGAAGTTCTTGGCCCGTCCCGACGGCGCGATGATGCCGTAGGCCAGGGCCTCGTTCAGTTCTGCTTCGGTGGCGCCTGCTTCCTTCGCGACCGCGAAGTGCTTCTTGAGTCAGTCGGGGCAACCGACGGCCACGGCGCAGGCGACACGGATCAGTTCCCGGTACTTGACCTCGAGAACTTCCTCATACTCGAAATCCAGGATCTTCTTACGGATTTTCATGGTCCACCTCCTTGCAGGGGAGCTGTCTGACGAGCGTCTACATAACTAGCACAAACGCACGCCTCTGGAAACCTTAACCTGCGGCGCGCTCCCGGCATCGATTATTTCCAGAACGACACCCTCTCCCCTCCACCCAAGTAGATTGCCAACGATCTACACACTGATTCAGAGGCTCTTGATAAGACAATTCCAGGCATTGTGTTAACCTTTCCCCTATGCCTGTTCCAGAAATCCCCCCTGTCAGACAGTTCCCGAATGTTGGCAATGTCATTTTCTGCATCAGCTTGGCTGCCTGTCCGGGATGCGACGGCTAAGGTCTTTCACACCTTCTCTGTTTCCCGTCCTGTATGCCGTCATGGTTTTCGCGGAAGGGCCAATCTCGGGGACCAGCACCAATCCGGCCCGCAGCCTTGGACCGGCAGTGATCTCCGGGGCCTGGCAGGGGTGGTGGATTTACTGGATAGGCCCGTTGCTGGGCACTTTTCTCGGTGTGGCTATGTACCGGTGTATGGGGCCGCGTTGGTTGACTATTGAAGTTGCCAAGCTCCATCACTTCGGCCATGACCGCTACGGCGTATTTCGCGGGAAGCGTTGAGTCGTGGCCCAACCGCAACCGCAAGGAGGACGAGCATGAACGTGCGGCTTGACGGCAAAAGGGCCGTCGTCACCGGCGGCAATTCCGGCATCGGTGAGGCGATTTCACTATGCCTCGCCGAAGCGGGCGCTCTAGTGGCCATCAACTATGTCGACCATCCTGAGGCCGCGCATGCGCTCGTGCAGCGGATTCAGGAGCAAGGCGGCATTGCCATGGCAATCCAAGCCGACGTATCCGATCCCGAGGCTATCGCGAAAATGTTCGAAAGCATTCAGGCTGCCTGGGGTGGGGTTGATATCCTGGTCAACAATGCGGGCATTGATGGTGGTCGTGCCTTGGCCTGGGAGGCAGATATCGCCGCCTGGCGAAAAGTGATCGAGGTGAACCTGACAGGAGCCTTCTGTTGCGCCCGAGAAGCCTTGCGGCGGATGGTGCCGCAGAACAGCGGCGTCATTCTCACCATCAGCTCGGTGCATGAAGAAATTGCCTGGTCGGGTTACAGCGCCTACACGGCCAGCAAGGCTGCCGTATCCATGCTGACCAAGACCCTGGCCCAGGAAGCTGCGCCACACGGGGTGCGCGTGCTCGCTGTTGCGCCCGGAGCGATCAAGACGCCGATCAACCGCGCCGTATGGAGTGATGCCGGGAGCTTGCAGGACTTGCTCGAGAAGATCCCGCTGAAACGAATCGGAGCGCCCGAAGAAGTCGCCCGCATGGTGGTAGTACTGGCCTCGGACATCGCCTCATATGTGACCGGTCGCACCATCTTCGTGGACGGGGGCATGACCGACTATCCCGACTTCGCACATGGCGGTTAGTCGCGGTAAGCGGCCTGGCCATTGACCGGCTGAAATGACCGCGTTCCGAAACCAAAGGAGACATCATGAGTCCCTCGGATCGTTTCGCGCCGGGATGGCCCGGCATCCCGGCGCGCTGGACCTCCAGCGCCAAATCCGGCGTAGGTGTGTCCCTGAGCAACATGAGCCATGTTTGGTTCACTCTGAGCCACGGAATTTTCAACGAGATCTATTATCCACGGATAGACCAGGCCTGCGTGCGCGACATGGGGTTGATCGTCACCGACGGAGCAGATTTCTTCTCGGAGGAAAAGCGTGACGCAGTCAGCGAGGTCCAGTGGTTGGCCGACGGCGTGCCGGCCTTTCGTGTAGTCAGCAGATGCCGTAAGGGGCGCTACCGTATCGAAAAGACGATTCTGACCGACTCCAAGCGGGACACGGTGTTGCAGCAAACCCGATTTTTCGCCCAAGAAGGGGAGATCTCAAGTTATCGCCTATACGTATTGCTCGCTCCGCACCTGGGCAATCATGGAGCCGGCAATACAGCCTGGGTTGACGAATACAAAGGCATTCCCATGCTGTTCGCGGAAAGGGACGGGAGCGCCCTGGCTTTGGCCTGCTCCGTTCCCTGGCGCAATCGTTCCGTCGGATTCGTCGGGTTCTCGGATGGGTGGCAAGATCTGGTGTCCCACAAAAAGATGACATGGGACTATACGCGGGCCGAGAACGGGAACATCGCCCTGACGGCAGAGGTTGACCTTGAATCGGGTAACGGGGGATTTCTGTTAGCCTTGGGGTTTGGACGCAACGCCGCCGAAGCGGGGAACCGTGCGCGTGCGGCACTTCAGGACGGCTTTGACGCTGCGCAATCGGAGTACGTTGAAGGGTGGAACAGATGGCAGGGGCTGTTGCTGCCACTCGATACAGACCGGGGATTGGGCCGGCCAAACTTTTACCGGGTGAGTACGACCGTCTTGCGTGTCCACGAGGCCTTCAATTTCCCGGGGGGAATTATCGCCAGCCTATCGATCCCGTGGGGATTCAGCAAGGGGGACAACGATCTCGGCGGTTATCACCTCGCCTGGCCGCGCGACCTGGTGGGGTCGGCGGGGGGGCTTCTGGCTGCCGGGGGGCACGAGGAGGTTCGTCGCGCACTCTGCTATTTGCAGGCAACCCAGGAAGCTGACGGGCACTGGGCACAGAACATGTGGTTGGACGGCTCCCCCTACTGGAACGGCATCCAGATGGACGAAACAGCCCTGCCGGTCCTGCTCGTTGACCTGAGCCGGCGTGAAAAGGCACTGGCCGCGGACGATATGGCCCGGTTCTGGCCTATGGTTCGACAAGCCGTGGCATATCTGGTCCGCAACGGGCCGGTGAGCCCGCAGGACCGCTGGGAGGAAGATCCCGGATATTCGCCATTCACGGTCGCCGCCGAAATCGCCGCTCTCCTGGCGGCGGCGGATCTGGCCGAGATGCAGCAGGAGCAGTCAATCGCAACGTATCTGCGCGAGACTGCAGATGTGTGGAACGCGTCCATCGACCGCTGGATCTACGTGAAAGGTACCGATTGGTGTCGTGAGTTCGAGGTCGCGGGGTATTACGTCCGGATCGCACCGGTTGAGACGGGAGGCGGTGTGTCTCGCTTTCAAAAGAGTGTTCCGATAAAAAACGTCGCTCCCGGCCAAGCCGAAAGTCCTGCCTACCATCTGGTCAGCCCAGACGCGCTGGCCCTTGTTCGTTTTGGCCTGCGCAGCGCCGACGACCCGCGCATCCTCGATACGGTCAAACTCGTTGATGCTCTGCTCAGGGTGGAGACGCAACAGGGCTCTGTCTGGCGTCGCTACAACGGCGACGGCTACGGTGAACATGGGGATGGCGAACCGTTTGACGGTACCGGGATCGGCCGGTGCTGGCCTCTGCTGACCGGGGAGCGAGCCCATTATGAACTGGCGGCCGGCCGAGAGGGAGACGCACGGCAACTTCAGGCGGCTATGGAAACCTTTGCCGGCGCGGAAGGATTGTTTCCCGAGCAGATCTGGGACGGGGCGGACCTGCCGGAGCGTGAGCTTTTTTTCGGCCGGCCGTCCGGTTCCGCCATGCCGCTTGCATGGGCACACGCCGAGTATCTGAAGCTGCTGCGTTCTCTGCACGATGGACGGGTCTTCGACATGCCGCCGCAAACCGTGCAGCGCTACCTGGTGGAGAAAACAGAATCGCCGTTCATGGTGTGGCGTTTCAACCACAAGATCCGCTCCCTGCCAGCCGGCAAGATACTGCGCATCGAGACACTGGCCCCGGCGGTCATTCACTGGAGCGATGATGAATGGCACACGGTCCATGACGACAAAACGCGCGATACCGGGCTTTCGATCCATAGCGCAGATCTGGCAACGGAATTGCTCTCGGCAGGAAAGGAGATCAAATTCACCATTTATTGGCCGGACCCAGGCCATTACGAAGGCAATGACTTCGTTGTCAGCGTAGATTCCCCGCCGCAGGTGTTTTGCTGAAAAGCGCCGCGGCCGACCTTTGTGCAGGTTTTGTTCTCCGAGCGCGCCGCGACTGCTACACGGAAAAACCGGGAATTGGAAAATTCGCAAAAAAAGAGGCGCAACACCTGATGGTTTGCGCCTCTTTTTTACATTAATTAAAAGGTAGCGGTTAGAACGGGATCTCGTCGTCCGGGTTGAAGGTCGGCTCCTCGTACCCGCCGCCCTGGTTGTAGTCCTGCTGGGGCCTGCCGCCGCCCTGGCGCTGGCCGCCGCCTTCCCCCTTGGCGGAGAGCATCTGCATCTTCTCGCCGACGATCTCGGTGGTGTAGCGGTCCTTGCCGTCCTTGTCGGTCCACTTGCGGGTCTGCAAACGTCCTTCGATATATACGGTCTTCCCCTTGGAGAGGTACTCGCCGGCGATCTCGGCAAGACGCGCCCAGAGGGTGATGTTGTGCCATTCGGTCTTGTCTTCCCAGTTGCCGTCCTTCCCCTTGATGCGGTCGGTGGTGGCCAGGGAGAAGGAAGCTACGGCGGTGCCGCCGGCGGTGTAGCGCACCTCGGGGTCTTTGCCCAGGTTGCCTATGAGCATCACCTTGTTGAGACTTGCCATGGGGATTCTCCTTTGTTCGTGTCACGTTTTGAATTCCGGGAAGTGTATAGAAATCGGGGTCTCATGGCAAGCGATATTGTTTGACTCTCATCGGAAAAAAAAGTAACGTAACCGGTCATGCTGAGAGCTCGTATCTACCTTCTTTTCTTCGTTCCGTACACCTTGTTATGCAGCCTCGCCGCCGTCATTGGCGGACTTTTCGACGCCTCCGGCCGGGCGGGACATGCCTGCGCCAGGGTCTGGAGCCTCGGCTCCCTCTGGGCGGCCCGGATCAAGGTCGAGGTGGAGGGGCTGGAACTGGTCCCGACCGAGGGGCCGGTGATCTACATGGGGAACCACCAGGGTAACTTCGACATCCTGGCCCTGACCCGCGCCATCCCGCGCCTGTTCTCCTGGGTCGCCAAGGAGGAGCTTTTCAGGGTGCCGGTCTTCGGCGCGGCCATGCGTCGCGCGGGCTACATCCCGCTGGACAGAAGCGACGGCAGGAAAGCCCTGAAGAGCATGAACCAGGCGGCGCAGCGGATCGCCGCAGGGGCGAGTGTGGTCATCTTCCCCGAGGGGACCCGCACCAAGGACGGTGCCCTGCTCCCCTTCAAGCGCGGCGCCTTCCTGCTGGCGGTCAAGGCCGGCGTCCCCATCGTCCCCTTCACCATCAACGGCAGCCGGGCGATCAACCCGCGCAACCGCATCGAGTTGAGGCCCGGAACCATCAGGATCAGCTTCGCCGCGCCCATAGAGGTCGCGGGCGTCCCGGAAGCGGAACTCCTGGAGCGGGTACGGTCGGCTATCGCAGCAAAGCTGGAGGTTGAATAAGATGGTCATGGTTTACCTGGTGCTGGCCCTTTGCGGGGTCGGTCTGATCGCGTGGGGACTCCCCGCCGCGCACCGTCTGCGCTCGCCGCTCAACATTGTCGCGGCCGCGACCGTCCTCCTGGGGATGGTGCTCGCCCTGCTGGGCACGCTGCTCGTCGTCGCCCCCAACTTCTTCCAGGGGTAACCCTGAAGCCACAGGAAACAGTAAAAGACATGGAAAAGGTCAAAACCATAGCGGTAAACGTCGCGGCGATCGCGCTGATCTCCGTCGCCCTGTTCTGGGGCAACGCGCTGTACCGGCAGTACGTGCAGTTCGAAAAGGGTGAGAAGGGGACCGCGTCGGGAGACTTTCCCGCGGCGGTGGCGGGCTACGAGGCCGCCATCCACATGTACACCCCCGGCAGTTCCATCGTCCCCCGCAGCGCGCAGAAGCTGTGGGACCTCGGGCAGATGGCCGAGGCGAACCACGACACGGCGCGCGCGCTGATCGCCTACCGCGCCCTCAGGAGCTCGTTCTACGCCGTGGCCGGCATCTACTCGCCGGGACAGGAGTGGATCAAGCGCTGCGACGCCCGCATCGCGGCACTCGTCCCCCCCTCCGCCAAGGCTACGGGCGGCACGGCGCCTTAGCCGGGGCGGTAGCGCTCGAGCGGCAAGCCGATAAAACCAAGGGGGCAGGCCCTGCGGAGCCAGTCCCCTCAATGCAAAGGACTATTTTGGAAGAAAGCAGTATTGAAAATACCGGGCTGAAGTTCGTGGCCCTCGGCGGGCTCGGCGAGATCGGGCTCAACATGGCCGCCTTCGAGTACGGCGACGACATCGTCATCGTCGACTGCGGTCTCATGTTCCCCGAGCCGTACATGCTGGGGATCGACGTGGTCATCCCCGACATCGGCTACCTCGTGGAGCGGGCGGACCGCATCCGCGCCATCCTGCTCACCCACGGGCACGAGGACCACATCGGCGCGCTCCCCTACGTGCTGCGGGACATCAATCCCCCCATCTACGGCACCGCCCTCACCCTGGGTTTCGTCAAGGAAAAACTGAAGGAGTTCGATCTCGACGAGAAGGTCGACCTGCGCGTGGTGAAGCCCCGGGACGTGGTGGAACTGGGCGACTTCATCGTGGAGTTCATCCGGGTGGCGCACTCCACCGTGGACGGCTGCGCCCTGGCCCTCACCTGCCCCGAGGGGGTGGTGATCCACACCGGCGACTTCAAGCTGGACCAGACCCCGGTGGACGGCGAGCTCACCGACCTCCCCACCTTCGCCCGCTACGGCCAGGCCGGGGTGCTGGCGCTCTTCGCCGACTCCACCAACATCGAGCGCGAGGGGTACACCCTTTCGGAGCGGGTGGTGGGTGAGGCCTTCGACGAGATCTTCCCGAACTGCCCCGGCAGGGTTATCGTCGCCGCCTTCTCCAGCAACATCCACCGGGTGCAGCAGGTGGTGCATGCCGCGCAGAAGAGCGGCAGGAAGGTGCTTCTGAACGGCCGCTCCATGATCGCCAACGTGCAGATCGCCCGCGAGCTCGGCTACCTCACCATCCCTGACGATCTCCTCATGGATTTGAAGGAACTTCCGAAGCTCCCCAAGGAGCAGGTCTGCATGATCACCACCGGGAGCCAGGGGGAGCCGAGGAGCTCGCTGATCCGGATCGCCATGGACGACCACAAGCAGATCAAGCTGGAGCGCGGCGACACCGTCATCCTCTCCTCCCGCTTCATCCCGGGCAACGAGAAGACCATCTCCGACCTGATGAACCACCTGTACCGTCGCGGCGCCGAGGTGATCCACGAGAAGGTCTCCGAGGTGCACGTCTCCGGCCACGCCAGCCAGGAGGAGCTGAAGCTTCTGCACAACCTGGTCAAGCCCCGCTTCTTCGTCCCGGTGCACGGCGAGTACCGGCACCTGGTGAAGCACGCCCAACTGGCCCAGAAGGTTGGCACCCCCGAGGAGCGCTGCATCCTGGCCGTCAACGGCGACGTGGTGCTCTTCTCCGGCGACGAGGCGTTGATCGTGGATCACGTCAACACCGGCCGGGTCTTCGTGGACGGCAAGGGGGTCGGCGACGTCGGCAACGTGGTCTTAAAGGACAGGAAGCATCTCTCCGAGGACGGCATGGTGGTGGTGCTGATCGGCATCAACCAGGTGAGCGGCGAGATCATCTACGGCCCGGACATCGTGTCGCGCGGTTTCATCTTCGAGGACGAGAGCCAGCAGTACCTGGACGAGGCGAAGAAGGTGGTGCTGGATACCCTGGCGCTGGTGAGCACCGAGGCGATGACCGACTGGAACGAGGTGAAGCTTGAGGTGCGCCGGGTGTTGCGCCGCTTCTTCAACAAGACTATCGAGCGGCGGCCGGTGATTCTGCCGCTGGTTTTGGAGATGTAGGGTAGGAACCTCACTTTTCCTCCCCCCGGAGGGGGGAGGTCAGGAGGGGGGATGTCAACCTTTCCCCCTCCCCAACCCTCCCCCTCCGGGGGCGGGAGCACAGAAAACGGACAACGCATGACGACTGACGAGAAGATCGAAAAGAAGGAAAAGGTGACCAAGGAGATGAAAGGTATGGGTTTCGGCGTGGCCGGCCTGTTCCTGTTCATTGCGCTTGTCTCGTTCCACGGCGAGGACCTCTCCTTCAACAGCGTCTCCACCTTCGCCCAGACCAAGAACCTGGGAGGGCGCTTCGGCGCGCAGCTGGCCGACCTCTTCCTGCAGCTCTTCGGACTGGCCGCCTACATCTTCCCCTGCACCCTTTTCTACCTGACCTACCGTGCCTTCAGCTCCGACCCGATCCGGTGGCGCCGCTACAAGCTGGTCGGCTTCGGCCTGCTGGTCCTTTCCATCTCCGGCCTGTTCGCCTTCAACCTGCAGTTCACCGAGTTCCTGGGGCAGCGGGTACCCACCGGCGGCTTCGTCGGCTACCAGAGCGCGGACCTTTTGAAGCGCGCCTTCGGCACGATCGGTGCGCTCCTCATCCTGCTGCCGATGCTGGCGGCGAGCGCCATGCTCCTGTCCCGTTTCTCCTTCGTCCTGTTCGCCAACTGGTGGCTGACCGCGCTCAAGGAGAGCTGGGAGAAGAGCAGGCAGCGCCGCGCCCTGCAGCGCGAGCTCGCCTCCGAGAAAGGGGAGAAGGAAGAGAAGCCCCGGCAGCACGCGGCCCCGATCATCAAGCCCGCGGCGGTGCCGCCGCCGGTCCCCGCGCCGGTGGCCAAGAAGGAGAAGAAAAAGGACGACAAGAAGACCGCCCCGGTGCAGGAGGCGTTCGATTTCATCAAGGCGGAAGGGGATTTCAAGACCCCGCCGCTGTCCCTGCTCGATCCGCCCCCCGAGGGGGCCAAGCGCCAGGACAAAGAAACCCTCACCATGAACGCCCGGCTCATGGAGAAAAAGCTCAAGGACTTCGGCGTGGAAGGGGAGGTGGTGGAGATCTGCCCCGGCCCGGTCATCACCATGTACGAGTTCTCCCCCGGCCCCGGCATCAAGGTGAGCCGCATCGCGGGCCTGCAGGACGACCTGACCATGGCGCTGCAGGCGCACTCGATCCGCATCGTCGCGCCGATTCCGGGCAAGGGCGTCGTCGGCATCGAGCTCCCCAACCGGGAGCGCGACATGGTGTCGCTGCGCGAGATCTTCAACTCCGAGCAGTTCCACAAGGGGAAGATGAAGCTCCCGATGGCGCTCGGCAAGGACATCGCCGGCACGCCGCTCGTTACCGACCTGGCCAAGATGCCGCACCTCCTGGTCGCCGGCGCCACCGGCTCCGGTAAATCGGTCGCCATCAACACCATGATCCTGTCGCTTCTGTACACCTCGACCCCCAACGATGTCAGGATCATCATGGTCGACCCCAAGATGCTGGAGCTCTCGGTCTACGAGGGGATCCCGCATCTCCTGCTCCCGGTGGTCACCAACCCCAAGAAGGCGGCCCTCGCGCTCAAGTGGGCCGTCGAGGAGATGGGGCGGCGCTACCGCCTCATGTCGGACAAGGGGGTCAGGAACATCGACTCCTACAACCGCGAACTGGAGCGGCAGGAGAAGGAAGACGCCGAGAACCGCGCCCGCGAGACCGTCGTTGTCGAGGAGATCGACGAGGCCGATCACCTGGAGGACCCGGAGGACATGGAGGCGCGCGAGGCGGCCATCCAGGCCTTCCTGGCCAAGGAGGAGCAGCTGGAACACGGCCACCTTCCTTACATCGTGGTCATCGTCGACGAGCTCGCCGACCTGATGATGGTGGCCGGTCGCGAGATCGAGGAGTCCATCGCCCGCCTGGCCCAGATGGCGCGTGCCGCCGGCATACACCTGATCCTCGCCACCCAGCGCCCGTCGGTCGACGTCATCACCGGCCTCATCAAGGCCAACTTCCCGGCCAGGATCTCCTTCCAGGTCTCCTCGAAGATCGACTCCCGCACCATCCTGGACGGCAACGGCGCCGAGTCGCTCTTGGGCGCCGGCGACATGCTCTTCCTCCCGCCGGGGACCTCGAAGATGCTCCGCTCCCACGGCGCCTTCGTTTCCGACGCCGAGGTGCAGCGCGTGGTCGAGTTCCTGAAGAAGCAGGGGAAACCGGTGTACGAGAAGTCGATCCTGGAGATGAAGGCGAGCGACGAGAAGGGAGGTGGCGACGACGAGGAGGATATCGACGAACGCTACGACGACGCCCTGGCCCTGGTGGCCGAGGCGAAGCAGGCCTCGATCTCCATGATCCAGCGTCGGCTGAGGATCGGCTACAACCGCGCCGCCCGCATCATCGAGAAGATGGAGCAGGAAGGGGTCATCGGGCCCTCCGACGGCACCAGCAAGCCCCGCGAAGTTTTTATCAACAAGATTTAGTCGCAGGGGACTGGCTCCGCAGGTGCCTGTCCCCCTGATCAACAAGATCTAGTCGCTCAGGGGATTGGCCGGTGCCTGTCCCCCTTACAAGGAGGCCCAATGAACCTTTGTCGCAAGCCTAACCTGGCTCATTTCGCCGTCACCATCATCGGCAAGGACCGCACCGGTATCGTGGCGGACACCTCCGAGGTGCTCTACAAACTCGGCTGCAACGTCGAGGACTCGAGCTGCACCATGCTCGGTGGCGAGTTCGCCATGATCCTGATCGTCTCCCACGAGAAGCCCTTCTCCAAGAAGAAGCTGGAAGAGGAGTTCGCCGCCAAGACCGCCGGCACCGGCCTTTCCGCCTTCGTCAGGACGTTGAAGGACGACGAGGTCTGCTACCAGGGGCCGGAAGGGGAGCTCTGCCTGATCTCGGTGTACGGCTCCGACAAGCCGGGCATCGTCTATCGCATCACCCGCGAGCTCGCCGACCGCGGTGTCAGCATCGCCGACCTCAACACCAAGCTGATTGGAAAGCCGAGCGAGCCCGTGTACGTACTGGTGCTCGAGGCCGCGCTCCCCCAGGGGCTCTCGGTGGAGGATGTGACCGCCCTGCTGGAAAAACTGAAAAAGGAGCTGAGTGTGGAGATTTCGGTGCGACTCATTACGCCGGTTTCCCTCTGATTCTATATGGCAGTTAAACCGATAGTCGTTTATCCCGACCCGATATTGAAGCAGGCCTGCGCCCCGGTGCAGGCCATCGACGATGAGATAAAGCAGTTGATCGAAGACCTGGTCGACACCATGCACGCCGGCCCCGGTTCCGTCGGTGTTGCCGCGCCCCAGATCGGCGTCTCCCGGCGCGTCTGCGTCATCGACGTCTCCAAGAACCGTCACGGCAAGGAGAACAACCACGGGCTGCTCTTGATGATCAACCCGGAGATCCTGGCCAAAAGCGGCGGCGCCGTGATGCGCGAGGGGTGCATGAGCGTCCCCGATTACACCGGCGACGTGGAGCGCGCCACCGAGCTCACCCTGCGCTTCACCGAGCCTGACGGTAGCGTGCGCGAGTTCGAGGCCTCCGGCTTCGAGGCCGTGGCGATCCAGCACGAGATGGACCACCTGGACGGCTTCCTGTTCCTGGACCGCATCGCGTCGCTCAAAACCGGCCTGTTCAGGCGCAAGAGTTACAAATAGCTTCCACACTGGATCACTCTCCTCCCCCCGGAGGGGGGAGGTTGGGAGGGGGGAAGCTTCACAAAGACTCTGCGCGCCCCCTCCCTGACCCTCCCCCTCCGGGGGAGGGAATGTTAACAGCCTAAGCTCTTGGATCGTCATGAAACTTCTTCTCATCATTTCCGCGCTGCTTTACGTCGCCTCGATCCGCCGGCCGATTTTCGTGGCGGCGCTCGGCTGTAGCCTGGCCTACCTCGCCTCGCGTGGCATGGGGTTGGGACGGCTCCCCCTGATCGGCCCCCAGGACACCCTGGCCTTCTTCTCGGGGTCGCTCGGGCTCATGGGGCTTCCCTTCATCTATAGCCGTCAGACCGCGGGCATACGCTGGTTCTGCTGGGGGTGCGGCGCGCTGGCCGGACTCTTCGCCGCCTTGGCGCTCCCCTTCCCGACCATCAACATGCCGCTGCCCCCCATCCTCGACACCTACTGGTTCGAGCTGCATGTTGCCCTGGCTTTCTTCGCCTACGGCCTTTTCGGCATCGCCGCGCTGTTGGGTGTCGCGTACCTGCAGGGAGGTGGCAAGGCGGCGCTCGACCTGCAGTACCGGGCCGCGCTGGTGGGCTACAGTTTCTTCTCGCTCTCCATGGTCTCCGGCGGCATCTGGGGGTACTACGCCTGGGGCACCTACTGGCTGTGGACCGCGAAGGAGCTCTGGACCTCCATCCTGTGGATCTTCTACTCGCTCTACCTGCACCTGCGCCTCAAGGGTCAGGCCTGGGAGCGCGGCTTCGCCTGGCTGGGCATCGTCGGCTTTTTGGTGACGCTCTTCACCTACCTGGGCGTCAGCATGCTCATGCGGAGCTCGCACAGTTTCTAGTCGAAAGTTTGGTGCTTTGGGGACAGGCACCTGCGGAGCCAGTCCCCGGGCCGGAAAAAGAGGGAACGCCCTTGTTTAAAAAGCTCTACACCACCTTTTGCTCCCTGAACCTCGGCCTCTGGCTCATGACCGGGGTCATGGTCACCCTGGCCCTGGGCTCCTTCTCCAGCGCCAGCTCGGAGCAGGGCGGCCTCAACGACATGCCGCTCCTCTTCTGGCTGCAGCGCGCACCCCTCGGCTACTCCTGGTGGCTCTGGCTTTGCGTCGCCTGCATCGCGGTTCTCTTCGTCAACGCGCTCATCTGCTCCATCGACGCCCTGCGCCGCAAAGGGCGCAGCGTGGCACCGCACCTGATGCACGCGGGCTTTTTGCTCATCGTCCTGGCCCACCTTCTCTCCGCCTACGGCGGCTTCAAACAGCAGATGCAGTTGCCGCAGGGCGATTCCTTCGGCTTTCCGGACGGCGAGCGGGTCGTTGTGGAGCGGATTACCGGACAGGTGGGGCCAATGGGGATGATGAGCGGCTATCGCGCGGACCTGCGGCTCTCGGATGGCCTGCACGCGGTGCAGCCCAACCAGCCCCTCTTCCACAAGGGGTACGGCATCTACGTCAAGGACGTGGCGCTCAGTCCGGTGCCGGTGGCGCTCTTCGAGGTGCACAAGGAGCCGGGTGCGTTGACCGCGTTCATCGGGGCGTTGATCTTTACGGTGGGGAACCTGATGCTGCTGGCGCAGCGCAAGGGGAGATAAGTAAAAAGAAGGGGCGCCTGGCGGCGCCCCTTTTCGCATTACTTGAGGACTTTGACACTCTTGATGATCATCGGCGTCTGCGGTACGTCCGGCATGCCGTTGACGCCCTTGCCGGTCTTGGTGGTCGCGATTTTGTCGACCACGTCCATCCCCTCGATGACCTTGCCGAAGACGGCATAGCCGTACCCCATCTGCCCGCCGGCGGGGTTGTGGTTCAGGAAGGTGTTGTTCTCCACGTTGATGAAGAACTGCGAGGTGGCGGAATCGACCACCATGGTGCGGGCCATGGCGATGGTGCCGCGATCGTTCTTAAGCCCGTTGGCCGCCTCGTTCTTGATCTGGGCCCTGGTCTGCTTGGGCACCAAGTCCTGGCTCAGGCCCCCGCCCTGGATCATGAAGTTGGGGATGACGCGGTGGAAGATGGTCCCGTTGTAGAAGCCGCTGTTCGCGTAGTCGAGGAAGTTCTTGACCGAGATGGGCGCTTTTTCCTGGTTCAGCTCTACCTTGATGGTGCCCTGGTTGGTCTCGATCAGCACCACCGGGTTCTTCGTCTCGGCGGCGAAGGCGCCGCCCACCAGGAAGAGCCCCAGGATCAGAGCGTGGATGAATCTTTTCAGCATGTTTTCGTACCTCCTCTGGGATTGGTAATCGTTGCACCCTTATAAGCCAATCCCCGTCCGCGGTCAACCACTTAGGAGGCCTTCCGGCAACTAAGGGTTGACAGATCAGGCGTCGCCGTGGAAAATGCCCAATCATTAACGTTTATGGAGGATTGCACTTGCAGATACAATTCGGTACCGACGGGTGGCGCGGCGTCATCGCCGACACCTTTACCTTTGAAAACCTATCCCTCGTGGCGCAGGCAACCATGGATTATCTGCACAAACAGGGGCTTGCCGAAAAAGGGCTGGTGATCGGCTACGACCGCCGCTTCCTTTCCAGGGAGTTCGCCGAGCGCGTCGCCGCCATCGCGGCCGGCAACGGCATCAAGACCTGGCTCTCCGACGGTTACGCACCCACCCCCGCTGTCTCCTGGGCGGTCCACGAGAAAAAGGCAGGCGCCGGGGTCATGATCACGGCAAGCCACAACCCGCCCCGCTACAACGGCTTCAAGGTCAAAGAATCCTTCGGCGGCTCCGCGCGCCCCTCCACCACCAAGGTGCTGGAGCAGATGGTGGCCGAGAACCAGGCGGCGTCACGCCCGGTGCAGGCGCTGGACCTGGCCGAGGCTCAGGCGACCGGGCAGGTGGAGCTGTTCGACGCCTCCGCGCCCTACCTGGCCCAGTTGGCGCGCTACGTCGACCTCGAGCAGATCCGCTCCGCCGGCATCAAGGCCGTCGTGGACCCGATGTTCGGCGCCGGCTCCGGCCTCTTGCCGCTGCTGATCCCGGGGATCGAGGAGATCCACGGCGCCGAGAACCCTTCCTTCGGCGGCCACCCCCCCGAGCCGATCGCCGAGCACCTGGGCGAGCTGTCCGCGCTGGTCGAGGCCGGCAACTTCCAGGTGGGCCTGGCCCTGGACGGCGACGCCGACCGCATCGGCGCCGTCGACGAGACCGGTGAGTTCTTCTCCTCGCACTGTATCTTCACGGTGCTGCTGCGCCACCTCTACGAGAGGAAAGGGGTGCGCGGCGCCGTGGTCAAGACCGTCTCCACCACCCAGATGATAGACCTCCTGGCCGAGAAGTACGGCCTGGAGCTGTTCGAGACCCAGATCGGCTTCAAGCACATCTGCGAGATGATGCTGGAGAACGACATCCTGATGGGGGGGGAGGAGTCCGGCGGCCTCGGCGTCAAGGGGCATATTCCCGAGCGCGACGGCATCCTGATGGGGCTCCTGCTTCTGGAAGCGATGGCCATGAGCGGCAAGGGGCTGCGGGCCCTGCTGGGTGAGACCATGGACGAAATCGGCCACTTCCACTATTCCCGCATCGACCTCCCCATCGACCCGCAGGCGAAGCGGCAACTCCTGGATCGGATGCAGGAAGGTGGCATCACCAGCATCGCCGGCTTCGAGGTGGCGCGTCACAATTTCAGCGACGGTTTCAAGTTCATCTTCGAGGACGGGGCCTGGCTTTTGATACGTCCTTCGGGGACCGAGCCGGTGCTGAGACTGTACAGCGAGGCGGGGGATCCGGAGAAGGTCGCTCTGCTTCTGAAGGCAGCGCGTGGCATAGCGGGCGTGTAAGGAGCGGTTATCGCTCAGGCAATTACCTTGAAATGGCGTAACGCTTCTGTTATAGAATAAGCTTTGCGTCAAAAGTACCCCCACCAAGGAGACATTCATGTCGAATCCTCAGTTGATTATGTACGATGAGGAATTCAAACAGATAAATGCCGCGCTCGAGAAACTGCTGCGCGAAGCCAATGCAAAGGTGATCTTCCTGGTGGACAAGAACGGCCAGCTGATCACCGGCTGCGGTGAGACGGAGCGCTTCGACACCACCTCGCTCGCCTCGCTCACCGCCGGCAACATCGCCGCCACGGGCGGTCTGGCCAAGCTGATCGGCGAGAAGGAGTTCTCCATCCTCTTCCACGAGGGGGAGAAGGACAACCTGCACATCTCCATCGTGGCCGGCCGCGTCATCCTGGTCGTCCTCTTCGATACCCGCTCTTCGCTTGGGCTGGTTCGCCTGCGGGTCAAGAAAGCCTCCGAAGAACTCACCGCCATCTTCAACCGCCTGCTGCAGAAGAACGAGGAGAAGGAGAAGAGCGGCGACAGCGAGTTCCCCTTCGCCGAGATCACCGACGACGATATCGACAACCTGTTCAGCTAACGGAACATTTCGGTGGGACGGGGTGGCGGCATGTGCCCTGAAAACCATGTGGTGCAGTAATTTATAAGAGGTACTGTAGGATGTCCTTCATCAACTACGCTTCCCGTGAGATAAACTGCAAGATCGTCTACTACGGCCCGGGCCTGTGCGGCAAGACCACCAATCTTCAGTACGTCTACCAGAAGACCGCCGCCGATGCGAAAGGGAAGATGATCAGCCTTGCGACCGAGACCGAGCGCACCCTTTTCTTTGACTTCCTCCCCCTGGCGCTGGGCGAGATCCGGGGGTTCAAGACGCGCTTCCACCTGTACACCGTTCCCGGCCAGGTCTTCTACGATGCCTCCCGGAAGCTGATTTTGAAGGGTGTGGACGGTGTGGTGTTCGTGGCCGACTCGCAGGAAGAGCGCATGGACGCCAACATCGAGAGCGTCGAGAACCTGCGCATCAACCTGATCGAGCAGGGGTACGACCTGGACAAGATCCCGTACGTGATCCAGTACAACAAGCGCGACCTCCCCAACGTGGTCAGCGTCGAGGAACTGCGCCGCGAGCTGAACCCGACCAACGTCCCCGATTTCGAGGCCTGCGCCACCACCGGCGAGGGTGTCTTCGAGACCCTGAAGGCGATCGCCAAGCTGATCCTGTTTGATTTGAAAAAAGGGAAGTAAAAAGACAAAGGCTATTCAAACAGGGATAAAAGGGATAAAGGGGATACGACCAAACCAGTTGGTTTTATCCCCTTTATCCTTTTTATCCCTGTTCAGTTTTGTTCTTGTTTCTGTTTCTGCAGGTGTTTCCACAACGCCTTGGCCGCGCTCTCCGTCATCCCGGGCGCCGCGATCAGTTCCTCCAGCGTCGCCCCCCGCACACCTGTTAAACTCCCGAAATGCTTCAAGAGCCCCTTCTTCCTCTTCGCGCCGATCCCCGGCACCTGGTCCAGGCTTGAGCCGGTCAGGGTCTTACTGCGCACGGCCTTGTGGTAGGTGACCGCGAAACGGTGCGCCTCGTCCCTGATGCGCGCCAGAAGCAGCAGAGGCGCCGAGCTCTGCCGGAGCGTAATTGGATTCTTGCGCCCCGGGCGGAACACCCGCTCGTCGCTCTTCGAGATCTCCGCGCTTTCCATGTCCCGGAAGGTGCGGCTCTTGGCCAATCCCGCCGCCTCCACCCCGGTCACCCCCAACTCGTCCAGTACCGCGTTCAGCACCCCCAGCTGCCCCAGGCCGCCGTCGACCACGATCAGGTCGGGCTGATCCTCGGTGGTCTCCGCCTTGAAGCGGCGCGACAGCACCTCGCGCATCATGGCGAAGTCGTCGGACTGGAGCACCCCCTTGATCCGGTAGCGCCGGTACAGGTTCTTGTCGGCCTTGCCGTCGATGAAGACCACCCGGCTCCCGACCGCCATCTCCCCCTGGATGTTGGAGATGTCGTAGCACTCGATCCTTCTCGGGGGGCGGGAGAGGTGCAGCTTCTCGGCGAGTTCGGTCAGCAGCGTGGCGGACGAGCTTTCCTTGGCCAGCCGCTCCTGGGAGGCGGTCTCCGCGTTCTTCTGGGCCAGCTTCACCATCTCCAGCTTGGGGCCGCGCTGCGGTGCCGCGATAGCGACCTTTTTCCCCGCCTTCTCGGACAGGAGCTCCTCGAGCGGGCCCGGTTCCGGGATCGGGAAGGGGATCAGCACCTGGGGGGGGAGCGGGGCGTCCAGGCCGTAGTACTCGTTTAGGAAGGAGGCCAACCCCTCCTCGGTCTCCAGCTCCCAGTCGAAGAGAAAGGTCCGGCCGCCGGTCACGGTGCCGCCGCGGATGTGCAAGAGGGCGATCTGCATTTGGTCCCCCTCGCGGTGCACGCCGAACACGTCGCTGTCGCCGCCTTGCGCCACCATCTTCTGCCGTTCCACGGTGACCTCGATGGCGCGCACCAGGTCGCGGTAGCGCGCCGCGTCCTCGTAGCGCATCTCCTGGGAGGCCTGGTTCATCTTGGCGCGGTAGAGGCGGGCGATCTCGGTGTTCTTTCCTTCCAGGAACAGGGCCGCCCCTTCGGCGAGCGCAGCGTACTCCTCTTTCGTGATCAACCCGCAGCAGGGTGCCGAGCACTGCTTGATCTGGTGGTACAGGCAGGGGCGCTTTCTCGCCATGCAGGTCGCCAGCGGATAGTGGCGCAGCGGGAACATCTTGTAGAGCTGCTTCAGCACCTCCTTGGCGGAGCTAGCCGAGGAGTAGGGGCCGAAGTAGCGCGCGCCGTCGGAGGGGATCTTGCGCACCAGCGACAGGCGCGGGAACTCCTCCTTCATGTCCATGCGCAGCGAGAAGTAGGTCTTGTCGTCGCGCAGGTTGATGTTGTACTTCGGGCGGTGCTGCTTGATCAGCGTGTTTTCGAGGATCAGCGCTTCCTTTTCCGTGTCGGTGACGATGTAGTCGACCGACTGGACCAGTTGCACCATGAAGCGGATATGGACGCGGGAGTCGCGGGTGTCGCCGACGTAGGCCCGCACGCGGTTTCTCAGGTTGCGCGCCTTGCCGACGTAGATGACGGTGCCGTCCGAGGCCTTCATGAGGTAGACGCCGGGGGAGGTGGGGAAGTTCTGGATCATCTCCTGGGTTATCATGAGGCGTAGTATAGACGGTTGCTGGTTAGAAGGGAAGGTGGGACGTGCTAACGAGAGTGCGACGCGTCGTCCTGTAGGGGCGAATAAACATTCGCCCGCCGTTGGCGATGGCGACCCGGCCGCTGCTCTCGAGGAATAGAGGCGTCGTGTTGGAGGCTGAGGGGGGAAAGACGGGGCGAATGATTATTCGCCCCTACAGGTTCGGTGGTGGGGTCAGCGTTTTCCTGTCCTGCTGCCGGGCTTGGCGGCGCTGCCTGGACGCGAGGCGGGCTTGCTCCCCGCGGGTCTGGAGGCGCCGGCCGGTCTGGCCGCTCCCGCTTTGGCCGCTCCCGCTTTGGCCGCTCCCGCTTTGGCTGCGGCCGGTCTGGCCCCCGCCGGTTTCGCCGCAGGATTCCCAGCGGGTCTGGCCGCCGGCGCAGCTGCCGGTTTGGCTGACGGCCTGGCTGCGGGTTTAGCTGCGGGTTTGGCTGCCGGTTTGCTCGCCGGTTTGGCTGCTGCCGGTTTGGCTGCTGCCGGTTTGGCTGCCGGCTTCGTGGCCGGTGCCGCGGCAGCGGCCTTCTTCTCAGCGGCTTTCTTCTCGGCCGCCTCGATGCGCCACCTGGGGAGGGTCTTGGCGCCGCCACCACTCGCCTTCATCTTCTGCGGGTTGGCATACGAGACGGTGATTTTCTTGTCGAGGAGCCAGGCGCCATCCAACGAATCGATGGCGTCCCTTGCCTCGGCTTCGGTGGACATCCTGACGTAGCCGCAACCCTTGAACTGGCCGGTGTCCGGATCCCTGATCAGGTGCATCGAGGTGACCGTGCCGGAAACGGCGAACAACTTCTGCAGCTCATATTCGGTGACATCGTAGGACAGGCTGCCTACGTAAAGTTCTTTACCTGCTTTTGCCATGGAATCTAACTCTCCTTGATTTTGTCGGCACACTCTAGCACAACACGCGGCGGCACGGCAAAACTTTCTCTCGGTCCGATGCCTTAGCCGCCGTTACGCTCCCGCAGGATCGCCGTGTAGAGCGGCTCCCGATCCGCCCTGGAAGCGGAAACGACCATCTCGACGGTCACCGGCTTGCCGGCCGCGCTGATGACCCGCTGGCGCATGGTCTCCTCCTTGAACTCGCCGGGCTGTTCGATCCGCTGCCGCAGTTCATCCCCCCCTTCCAGGAAATCGAAGATCGACTCCCCGAGCAGCATCTGCCGGTTGCGGCCGAAAAGCGCCTCCGCCTTCTCGTTGACGATCACCATCTTGCCGTCCTTGAGGAAGGTCACCACCGCCGAGGCCGCCACCTCGATGAAGCGGCGGTAGCGTTCGTCGGCCTCGCGCGACTGGACCGTGCGATGGGAGAGTTCCTCCATCATGTCATTGAAGGCGGCGATGAGCATGCCGATCTCGTCGCGGCTTTTCTGGGGCAGCTTATCGTGGAAGTTGCCGGTCCGGGTGACGTCGATGATCCGGTCCGAAAGGAGCTTCACCGGCGTGATGATCTGCCGGCTCATGATGATTCCCATCACGACGGTGACGATGAGGTACACCAGCCCGCGGGCCAGCAGGTCGAGTTTGAAGTTGGCCCCCAACTGGGCGTACAGGTCCTTCACCGGGATGCTCACCGATACCGCGCCGATAACCTCGCCGACCCGGTAGTTGTAGGAGTAGTGCCCGGGCGGGAAGCGCTTCCGCACGAAGTCGGGTGCGCTCTGGTAGCTGCCGTGGCATCCCAGGCAGGAAGGGGTGGCGCGCATCGGCTGCAGGTACCGGAACACGCTGGTGTCGCCGCTTTGCACGATGGCGTAGCTTTCCGCGGTGGGGTCGGCGATGAACTTCCGCAGTTGCGCCGTCTCGTAGGCGTCGGGGCGGTTTTCCGGATTGCGGTAGCGCAGCGACACCTGGCGCACGTAGAACTTGCTGTTCTGGGTGACCCTTTTGGCAACCTGGGTCGCCACCACCTGCGGCACCAGGTTGTAATTGGACTCCGGCTCGTTTTTCACCACCGACGACATGTACTCGCGGGTCTCGATGAGTTGCGTCGCGAAGCTGCGCGCGTTGTCGACCGCGAAGCGGAGCACGAAGGCCTTCTGGCGATGGTACAGGAATATGCCGGAGGCGAGCAGGAGGGCGATCAGGAGCAGGGACATCAGGCCGAAGAACTTGGTGCGGATCGAGAAATCTGCCGGGCGGGTCATGCATCCTCCTGGAATTCATAGCACTGAAGCCACAAGTATATCCGGGGACATAGGAACCGCAATCCACCTTCGCCAAGGCTACGGTGGACAAGTCCGCCATCAGCGTCCCCGCCCCCGGAGGGGGAGGGACAGGGAGGGGGGAGGTGTCTGGGGGAGACAGGACAAAAAAAGCCCCATCCGCAGGAGAGGGCGGATGGGGCGCAGGTGCTGGGTTTGACGTAGAACGTCGAACGTCAGTTGCTTTTTTTGTGGCACTCGAAGCAGATCTCTTCGGTCTCGCGGCGCTTGATCTGCGCGGCCTTGTCCTTGGGAATTCCCTTGCCCATCAGCTTCTCGCCCATCTTGTGGCAGTCGAAGCAGTTCCTCCCTTTCAGGGCCTTGTGCATCTTCACCATCGCGGGGTTTTTGCTGTGACAGACGTTGCACTCGAAGCCATAAGCGGCGGGGGCGACGAACAGCAGCGACAGGACCAAAAGCGTTTTCTTCATGCGGGAACTCCTTCGATGGTATCGGTTCTCAAGCTGATTCAGCGCCGTCAGCATAGGCCGCCGCCGGTCAGGGCGCCTTGACCTAAGTCAAGGAACGCGTCGCGGGCTTCTCTGAGAAAACACTTTTCATAGCTCCGGCAGTATGGTAATTTTCCCTGCTTTGCATTTTCGGCAACACTCGGATCATTCACAAATCGAGAAGAAATTTATGGCTAAGATCATCTGTGTGGCGAATCAAAAGGGTGGGGTGGGCAAGACCACGACTGCCGTGAACCTGTCGGCCTCGCTGGCCGTGGCCGAGCGCCGCGTGCTCCTGGTGGACATGGATCCGCAGGGAAACGCGGGTAGCGGCGTGGGCGCCGACAAGGATGTCCTCGAAGAGAGCATCTACGACGCCCTGATCGACGACGCCCCGGCGTCGCGCATCGTCTTGAAGACGGAACTCCCCTACCTGCACCTCTTGCCGGCTACCTCCGACCTCGCCGGCGCCGAGCTGGAACTGGTGAGCGTCACCGACCGCGAGCGCAAGCTGAAGAAGATCCTCGCCTCGCTCTCCGACTCCTACGACTACATCTTCATCGACTGTCCTCCTTCGCTGAACCTCCTCACCATCAACGCGATGACCGCGGCGCATTCCGTCCTGATTCCGCTGCAGTGCGAGTTCTACGCCATGGAAGGGCTTTCGCAGATACTAAAGACCATCAACCTGATCCAGCAGGGGCTGAACAAGTCGCTCGCCATCGAGGGGATCCTGCTCACCATGTTCGACGCGAGGAACAACCTCTCGCGCCAGGTCGGCGATGAGATGCGCGCCCACTTCCCCAAGGAGACCCTGCAGACCGTGATCCCGAGGAACGTGCGGCTCTCCGAGGCGCCGTCGCACGGCAAGCCGATCTGCCTGTACGACATCACCTCCAAGGGGGCGACCAGCTACATGGATCTGGCCAAGGAACTCATCGCGCGCGAGGTGTCGCATGGTTAAAAAAATGGGACTGGGCAAGGGGATGGGGGCGCTGCTCCCGGTCGTGGAGGATCACGGCAAGAAGTACTTCTCCTGCCCTATCGAAGACATAAAGCCGAACAAGGAACAGCCCAGAAAGACCTTCGTCAACGAGAAGCTGGAGGAGCTGGCTGCGTCCATCCGCGAAAAGGGGATCATCCAGCCCCTGGTCGTGGTCAAGAAGGCCGGCCATTACGAGCTGATCGCCGGCGAGCGGCGCTGGCGCGCCGCCCAGAAAGCGGGCCTGCGCGAAGTCCCGGTGGTGATCCAGGACGTCTCCGAGGAGACCGCCCTGGAGATGGCGCTCATCGAGAACATCCAGCGCGAGGACCTGAACGCGGTCGAGGAGGCCGAGGCCTACCACGCCCTTTTGGAGCGTTTCTCCCTGTCCCAGGAGGAACTGGCCAAGCGCGTCGGCAAGGAGCGCTCGACCATCGCCAACGCCCTGCGCCTGTTGCGCCTCCCCGCCGAGATAAAGCGTGACGTGGCCGAGGACCGCATCTCCATGGGGCACGCGCGAGCGCTTTTGACCCTGGAGGACGTCGAGGAGCAGAAGGCGGTGCGCGACGAGATCGTCAAGGGGCACCTCTCCGTGCGCGAGACCGAGGCGCTGGTGAAGCGCAGGAAGGCGGGGCCGGCGAAGAAGGTGGCCAAGCCGTCGCTCGACCCGGACCAGAAGGACCTCGTGGAGCGCATGCAGCGCCATTTCGCCGCCAAGGTTGCGCTCAAGCGCGCCGGTCGCGGCGGCAAACTGGAGATCAGCTTCGGCGACATGAAGGAGCTGACCCGCATCGTCGAGCTTCTGAACCTGTAGGCACCGCCTCGCTCCCCTCAAGGGGAGGGGAAGTGCATGATCGGAGGGCAGAGCTCCCTCCACCCGGGCGGACTGTAGGGGCGAATAATTATTCGCCCGGCCGCCGGTGCCCCGGCCCCATGATTAGCAAGAGCAGCACCGGCGCGATTGAGGGGGGCGAATGATTATTCACCCCTACAGAAAACCCTCCCTTTTCCTCAACGCCTGAAACATCGTTCCAAATGTCATACACGATCCTGTCTACAAAACCCGCGCTAACTCTCGGTTCGCGCTCTTGTGACAGTCCCGCGGCACCCCGACTGGCACAGCTTCGGGGCCGCAAAACAGTGATGTTGGGCACTGTCCAAGTGTATACAATTCTGCACGCAAACGGATAAATCGCTTGACACAAAAAGCATTTATGTGATAGCAATCACCTGTTTTGCGCGGAGCTATGCACAGTCTGAAGGCGTATACGCCTTTAAAAATGTTCGAATAGAGGTGGTTTGGTGATCAATTTAGACATCGCATTTGTATTCCAGCTGGTGAACTTCCTGGTGCTGGTACTGCTCCTGAACGTCTTCCTCTACAAGCCGATCAGGAAACAGCTCGCCGACCGTGCCGCCCAGATCAACGGGGCGAAGCAGAAAAGCGCCGAAGTCGACAGGGAAGTGCAGGAGAAGCTGGCCAGCTACGAGGCACGCATGCGCGAGATCCGCGCGGGTGCTGCCGACGAGCGTGGTGCCCTGAAGAAGGAGGCCCAGCAGCAGGAGGCCGCCATCCTCGACAAGGCGCGTGCCGAAGCTACCGCGTCGCTTTCCGCCATCAAGGCCAAGGTGGCCCAGGAGGCCGAGGAAGCACGTCGCCTGCTCACCTCCAGCGCCGAGACCCTGTCCGCCGAAATCTGCGAAAAAGTTCTGGGGAGGAGTCTCTAGCATGCATAACAACAAGAAGCTGATAGTTTCCCTGCTTACGGTCGGCGCGATCATCGCCCTGGCTTCCCTCGGTTTTGCCGAGGAGGCCGCCGAGCACGCGGGCGCCGCTCACGAAGGCGGGCACCAGGCCGCACAGATGAAGGACTTCATGTGGCGCTGCATCGACTTCGCCGCCCTGGTCGCCATCGCCGTCTGGGCCCTCAAGAAGGCCGACGTGAAGGGCACCCTGGCCGCACGCCGCGAAGGGATCGAGAAGACCCTGAAGGAAGCGGTCGCCGCCAAGGAAGCCGCCGAGAAGAAATTCGCCGAGTACTCCCAGCGCCTGGACCAGGCCAACCAGGAGATCGAGGTGATTTCCGCCAACATGAAGCGCGAGGGTGAGCTCGAAAAAGAGCGCATCATCGCCGAAGCCAAGGACGCCGCCGCCCGCATCAAGGCCCAGGCCGAGGCAGCAGCGACCCAGGAAGTCCTCAAGGCGAAAGACGAGCTCCGCGCCGAGGCGGCACGCCTCGCGGTCGAGCTGGCCGAGCAGAAGATCAAGCAGAACATTGCAAAAGGCGACCAGGACAAACTGGTGGGCGACTATATCTCTAAGGTGGTGACTCTACATTGAGTACTAACGCTATTGCCAAACGTTACGCCAAGGCACTCGTGCAGATTGGCTCGGAAGCGGGGAGCGTGGAAGGGTTCAACGGCGAACTGTCCCGCTTCAGCACTGTCCTCACCGACAGCCGCGAGCTTTCGGCGGTCTTCGCCAACCCTGCCTATGGCATCGAAGAGAAGAAAGAGATCCTGAAGGACCTGGTGGCGAAGCTCTCCATCTCCCCGATGATCTCCAACCTGATGATGCTCCTCCTCGAGCGCGGTCGCCTTTCGGTGCTGCCGCAGATCGCGGAGAACTACGGCATCTTCGCCGACGAGCTCTCCGGCGTGATCAGGCCGACGCTCTCCTCCGGGCTGCCGCTGGACGCGGCCCAGGTCGAGGAGATCAAATCGGCCCTGGCCAAGTCGACCGGCAAAAAGGTTGAACTGAAGGTTGTGGTTGATCCGTCGCTTATCGGCGGTGTGGTAACGCAGATCGGCGACAAGGTATTCGACGGCTCGGTAAGGACTCAGTTAGCTAACATTCAGGATATATTACAGAAGGGGTGAGACGGTTCTATGGAAATCAAAGCGGAAGAAATCAGCGAGATTATCAGGAAGCAGATCAAGGAGTACGGCAAGGAAGTGGCGGTAGCCGAAACCGGCACCATCATCTCCATCGGTGACGGTATTGCCCGTATCCACGGTCTTGACAAGGCGATGGCAGGCGAGCTCCTCGAGTTCCCGCACGGCATCACCGGCATGGTTCTCAACCTTGAGGAAGACAACGTTGGTGCCGCGATCCTCGGCGAGTTCTCCGAGATCAAGGAAGGCGACGCGGTCAAGCGTACCGGCAGGATCGTCGAGGTCCCGGTAGGCCAGGCTCTCGTCGGCCGCGTGGTCGACGCGATCGGTAACCCGATCGACGGCCTCGGCCCGATCAACACCTCCACCTTCGGCAAGGTCGAAGTGAAGGCCCCCGGTATCGTCAAGCGTAAGTCGGTGCATCAGCCGATGCAGACCGGCCTCAAGGCGATCGACTCCATGGTTCCGATCGGGCGCGGCCAGCGCGAGCTCATCATCGGCGACCGCCAGACCGGCAAGACCGCCGTCGCGATCGACACCATCATCAACCAGAAGGGCGGCGACGTCGTCTGCATCTACGTCGCGATCGGCCAGAAGCGTTCCACGGTCGCCCAGGTTGTTGCCAAGCTGAAAGAGCACGGCGCCATGGATTACACCATCGTCGTCGCCGCTACCGCTTCCGAGCCGGCACCGCTGCAGTTCATCGCACCGTACACCGGCGTCACCATGGGCGAGTTCTTCCGCGACGCAGGCAAGCACGCGCTGATCATCTACGATGACCTCTCCAAGCAGGCCGTCGCATACCGTCAGCTTTCCCTGCTCCTTCGCCGTCCGCCGGGGCGTGAAGCTTACCCGGGCGACGTCTTCTACCTCCACAGCCGTCTCCTCGAGCGTGCGTGCAAGGTATCCGACGAGTGCGGCGCAGGTTCGCTCACCGCTCTGCCGGTCATCGAGACCCAGGCAGGCGACGTTTCGGCCTACATCCCGACCAACGTCATCTCCATCACCGACGGCCAGATCTACCTGGAGAGCGACCTGTTCTACTCCGGCGTACGCCCGGCCATCAACGTCGGCCTCTCCGTTTCCCGCGTCGGCGGCTCGGCTCAGGTTAAGGCGATGAAGCAGGTCGCCGGTACCCTCCGTCTGGCTCTGGCTCAGTACCGCGAGATGGCGGCGTTCGCCCAGTTCGGTTCCGACCTGGACAAGGCTACCCAGATGCAGCTCGCCCGCGGCGCACGCCTGGTCGAGATCCTGAAGCAGCCGCAGTACCGTCCGATCCCGAACGAGAAGCAGGTCCTGATCATCTTCGCCGCCAACAACGGCTTCGTCGATGACTACCCGATCGGGTCCCTGGGCCGTTACGAGCAGGAACTCTACGCTTTCTTCGACTCCAGGAAGGCCACCCTCCTTGGTGAACTCCGCGACAAGAAAGCGATCGACGACACCATGAAAGGCGAGATCATCGCCGGCCTGGAAGAGTTCAAGAAGGAATTTACTGCCTAAACCAAGGACGGACTTAGCGAATGGCAAACCTTAAGAGCATCAAGAAACGGATCGTATCCGTAAAAAATACCCGGCAGATCACCAAGGCCATGAAGATGGTCTCTGCCGCCAAGCTGCGTCGCGCCCAGGAGAACGTGGTCGCTGCGCGCCCCTACGCGGGGAAGCTCGCGGAGGTGCTTGAGCGGCTTGCCAAGACCCAGGAGTCGGATGCCAATCCGCTCATGGTGAAGCGCGACGGTGGTCGCGCCCTTCTGGTGGTGGTGACCTCGGACCGCGGCCTTTGCGGCGGCTTCAACGCCAACCTCTCCAAGGCCGCCGACCGCTTCCTCAAGGAGCGCAAGGGCGACTACTCGGAAATGACCCTGATGACCATCGGCCGTAAGGGTTACGAGTTCCTGAGGAACCGTCACACGGTCCGCAAACATCACGGCAACATCTTCTCCACCCTCTCTTACCAGACCGCGGCCCTGATCGCCGCCGAACTGATCGAGGGATACCTGGCGGAAGAGTACGACGAAGTCTTCATCATCTACAACGCCTTCAAGAGCGTCATGACCCAGGACATCACCCTGGAGCAGCTCCTGCCCATCGCACCGAAGGCCGGTGACGAGGACGAAGTCGGGACCGAGTACATCTACGAGCCGTCCAAGGGCGCGCTGTTGGACGAACTCCTTCCCAAGCACATCGAGGTCCAGGTCTTCAAGGCCCTCCTCGAGTCGGTCGCCTCCGAGCACGGCGCCAGGATGACGGCGATGGATGCGGCTTCCAAGAACGCCACAGAGATGATCGCCAAGCTGACCCTGATCTACAACAGGGCGCGCCAGGCTGCCATCACGACGGAGCTGATGGAAATCATCTCCGGCGCTGAATCGATCAAGGGTTAACACTTATAAAAATATGTGGCCCTCTCGGCCGCAAAAGGAAGAGGTTTAAACATGAGTCAGAACTTCGGAAAAATATCGCAGGTCATCGGCGCAGTTATCGACGTCGAATTCGAGCCGGGCAAGCTCCCCCCGATCTACCAGGCTCTCAGGGTAACCAACCCCGCGATCGACGACCAGGAGTTCAACCTGGTTCTGGAAGTCGCACAGCACCTGGGCGAGAACGCCGTCAGGACCATCGCTATGGACGGTACCGACGGTCTGGTTCGTGGCCAGCAGGTCATGGACACCGGCAAGCAGATCTCCGTGCCGGTCGGTCGCAAGACCCTGGGCCGCATCCTCAACGTCATCGGCGAGCCGGTTGACGAGATGGGTCCGGTAGGCAACGAGAAAGAGTACGGCATCCACCGCGAGGCGCCGCTGTTCGTGAACCAGTCCACCAAGGTCGAGGCGTTCACCACCGGCATCAAGGTCGTTGACCTCCTCGCACCGTACGCCAGGGGCGGTAAGATCGGCCTCTTCGGCGGCGCAGGCGTCGGCAAGACCGTTCTCATCATGGAGCTGATCAACAACATCGCCAAGCAGCACGGCGGCTTCTCCGTCTTCGCCGGCGTCGGCGAGCGTACCCGCGAAGGGAACGACCTCTGGATGGAAATGAAGGAGTCCGGCGTTCTCGACAAGGCCGCTCTCGTGTACGGCCAGATGAACGAGCCTCCGGGGGCGCGTGCCCGCGTTGCTCTCTCCGCGCTCTCCATCGCCGAGTACTTCCGTGACGAGGAAGGCCAGGACGTGCTCCTCTTCGTTGACAACATCTTCCGTTTCACCCAGGCGGGTTCCGAGGTTTCGGCGCTTCTCGGCCGTATCCCTTCCGCCGTTGGTTACCAGCCGACCCTGGCAACCGAGATGGGCGAGCTGCAGGAGCGCATCACCTCGACCAACAAGGGTTCCATCACCTCGGTCCAGGCGATCTACGTACCGGCCGACGACTTGACCGACCCGGCTCCGGCAACCGCCTTCGCCCACCTCGACGCGACCACCGTTCTCTCCCGTCAGATCGCCGAGCTCGGCATCTACCCGGCAGTGGACCCGCTCGACTCCACCTCCAGGATCCTCGATCCGCAGGTCATCGGTGACGAGCACTACGCCATCGCGCGTCAGGTTCAGTACGTGCTCCAGAAGTACAAGGATCTCCAGGACATCATCGCGATCCTCGGTATGGACGAGCTTTCCGAAGAGGACAAGCTGGTCGTTGCCCGCGCCCGTAAGATCCAGAAGTTCCTCTCCCAGCCGTTCCACGTGGCAGAGGCCTTCACCGGTTCCCCGGGCAAGTACGTCGAGCTGAAGGACACCATCAAGGGCTTCAGCGAGATCATCGCCGGCAAGCACGACGACCTCCCGGAGCAGGCCTTCTACATGGTCGGCACCATCGAAGAAGCCATCGAGAAAGCTCAGAAGCTTGCGGTGTAATTAATCTGGTACGGCTGAAGGTATGAGGTAAGGGGACTGGCTCCGCCAGGTGCCGGTCCCCCTCACCCTCCCACCTTTACCTCAAGAGGTTTATATGGCTGAAAAACTGAAGGTTGAACTGGTAACCCCGTACAAGAAGGTCCTGTCCGAAGAAGTCGACGAGATCACCGCCACTGGTGCCCTCGGCGAGTTCGGCGTCCTTCCGGGCCACGCCCCCTTCCTCACCTCGCTGAAGATCGGCGAGCTGGCATACAAGAAGGACGGCGTGCTGCACCACCTGGCGCTCAACTGGGGCTACTTCGAAGTGGAGAACGACCAGGTCACCGTGCTGGTCGAGACCGCCGAGAGGGCCGACGAGATCGACCTGGAGCGTGCCAAGGCGGCCCTTGGGCGTGCCGAGACCGAGCTCAAGTCGCTCACCCCGGAAGACAAGAACTTCCGCATCTACCAGGCCGCGCTCGAGCGCGCCCTGATCAGGGTGCAGGTGGCCGGCAAGGCAGGCGGGCGTTAAGCGTCCGACACAGAAACAAATGAGAAGAGCGGCCCCGCCGCTCTTTTTTTTTGCCCGCAGGGCGTGTAAGCTTGAGGCCTTGAGACAGCCAACCTGCCCCCCTCCCAGCCTCCCCCCTCCGGGGGAAGGAGCTCGAATCCATTCCGGTGACCCGGCGGTCCCCTCCCCCGGAGGGGGAGGGATAGGGAGGGGGAAACGTGCCTGCAAAGGCCGCGAATTGAGGGTTCCATGAACCACGGTCACGACCTTTTGAACCAACCCATCCCCGGCCTGATCCGCAAGATCGCCCTGCCGACCAGCGTGGGTTACTTCTTCAACACCATGTTCAACGTGGTGGACACCTTCTACGGCGGCAGGATCTCCACGGACGCCCTCGCTGCCATGTCGCTCTCCTTCCCGGTCTTCTTCCTGATCATCGCCATCGGGGCGGGCATCTCCACCGGTGCCACCTCGCTCATCGGACACGCCCTCGGAGCGGGAGACCGCGATGGAGCGCGCCACCTCGCCGGCCAGACGCTCTCCTTCGGCCTGCTGCACGGGCTCCTGCTCACGGCGGTGGGGCTTGCCGGGGCACCCTTCCTCTTCGGGCTGCTGGGGGCCTACGGCACCGTCCTGGAGTTGGCCATGCAGTACATGGGGTGCATCTTCACCGGCAGCATCTTCTTCCTGGTCAACTACGTGCTGAACGCCATCCTGAACGCGACCGGCGACAGCCGCAGCTTCCGCAACTACCTGGTGCTCGGTTTCTTCCTGAACCTGGCCTTCGACCCCTGGTTCATGTACGGCGGCCTCGGCATCCCCCCCATGGGGCTCGCCGGCATCGCCTGGGCCACCGTTCTCGTGCAGGCGATCGGCAACTGCTACATGCTGATGCGGGTCAGGCAGTCCGGCATGCTCAGGCATTTCCGCTTGCTCGAACTGGTTCCGGATCGGCACGCCTACTACCAGCTCGCCAAGCTGGGCTTTCCTTCCAGCCTGAACATGATGACCGTCGCCATCGGCATCTTTGTCATCACCCGCTTCGTGGCCCGCTTCGGCAGCGACGCGGTAGCCGCCTACGGCATCGGCACTCGCATTGAGCAGATCGCGCTCCTCCCGGTCATGGGTATGAACGTGGCAACCCTGGCGCTGGTGGCGCAAAACAGCGGCGCACGGCAGATGGAGCGCGTGGTGCAGACCATACGCACCTCGCTGCGGGCCGGCATGATGCTGATGAGCTTCGGCACCGCCGCCGTCTTTCTCGCCGCCCGCCCGCTGATGTCCCTGTTCACCAAGGATCCGGTGGTCGTCGAAATCGGCGTGCACTACCTGCACATCGAGGCCTTCGTCTTCACCGCCTACGTCATCCTCTACACCAGCGTCTCGGTCCTGCAGGGGCTCAAACGTCCCGTCTTCCCGCTGGTGATCGGTCTCGTGCGGCAGATCGTGTTGCCGATCCCGGTCTTCTACCTCCTCTCCGACCTGCTTGGATGGGGGCTCACCGGCATCTGGTGCGGCATCCTGCTGGTCACCTGGGGCGCCGCCTGCGTCATCCTGCTCTATGTCCTGCGTCTCGCAACCACGATGGACGGCTCCGCCGTGGCGGTGCAAGAGGCGGGAGAGCAAGGGCGCTGATCTCCATCCCCGAAGGACGCTGCAATTTTTTCCCCTGCCCGGCCGCCGGCGCAGACGTGCTGCCCATAGTACGCTAGAATTTCCTGTCGTCGCCAAACAGTTGCCGTCGCGGAGTCGATCCGCCATGGGTGATCGTCATGGATCTCGAGCATCTGTGCAGGGGAATAAAGGAAAGGGTCGCGCTGGAACTGCGGGAAAGCACGGATTCCAGCGCCAGGCAGGAACTGCTGATCGCGGCGCTTAGCGACGTGGAGCGGATCGTCTTCCCGGCCCTGGGGCAGGCAGAGGGGATGCCGGGCTATGGCCGCCTGCAGGATTGGGTCATGGACCTGGTCAGTTCCATCGCCATCCCGTTGATCAAGGAGGGAGACCACCGCGGGGGAGCCGCGCTTGCCCAGCTTGCCGACGCCTGTCCCGATCCCCTGATCGGGAAGAAGCTCGCGGGATATGCCCAAAAGCTTTCACCCCGGCAGACGCTCCGGGACACAGAAGCGTCGCCGGGGCGAACCATCGCCGGGCTCGCGGGGATGCTGGCAGTGGCTGGCCTGATGTGGTACCTGCTCTGGCCCTATGGCGCGAGTGAGCAGACCCAGCTGGCGCAGGCGCAGCAGATGGCGGAAGAGGCGGAGCCAAGGAGGCAAGCGGAGCACCGCGAGCCGCTGCAGCCACGTGCCACGCAGGAATGGGAAGACGAGCAAAGGGGCACGGAGCAGCTTTCCCCGCGCCAGGAGCGGGCGGCCCCGGCCCTGGCGACGGTGCCAAGCGGCGATGCGGTCACCAAGGTGCGCGTGGTCGACAACCAGGTGCTGGTTCCGGTGACCGTCAAGCATGGCGGTCAGGCGATCAGGCTGGAGCTGGTTCTCGATACCGGCGCAACCAGGACCGCCTTGCACGAAAGTGTTGCCAGCAGGCTCCCGATTGATTTACGCTCTGCCGCGAACGCGCAGGCCGAGTTGGCCGACGGCAGGGTGGTCCGCTCCAAGATCGTCCGCGTTGACGCGGTGAGCGTCGGCCCTTACGCCCACGCCTCGATGGATGTCGAACTGATCGCCTACAGCGGCAGCGTCGGGATGCACGACGGCCTCCTGGGGATGGATTTCCTGCGCAAGCACCGCTACCAGATCGATATGGAACATGAAATGATCCGCTGGTTCTGATGGACCGCGGTTGGAGGGGAAGTGAATCAAAGAAGTTTCGGTAGCGGTGCGGCTTTGTCGCGAAGGGCTCGGGGCGGGGTGCTCGCGGCATGACGGGTAATCTGAAATCGGTATATCTGAAGCTGGTGCTGACCACCTTTTTCTGGGGCGGCACCTTCGTCGCGGCGCGTCTGGCGGTAAAAGAGGCGCCTCCTTTCTTCGCGGCCACCTGCCGCTTCTCCATAGCCGGCACCTGCCTGGTCGCCCTCACCGCCTGGTACGCCCGCAGAGAAGGCACGTCCTTCCCCGTGCCGAAGGGGCTGCGGGAGCTCGCCCTCCTCTTCAGCCTCGGCGTCACCGGCATCTTCTGCTACAACGCGGTTTTCTTCACCGGCCTCAAGCTGACCACCGCCACCAGCGGGGCGCTCATCGTCGCCATCAACCCTCTTCTCACCGCGGTGCTCTCCGCGCTCTGGCTTAGGGAGCGGGTCACCCTGACGCAAGGCCTCGGGCTCCTGATCTCGCTCCTCGGGGTGTCGGTGGTCATCTCCAAAGGATCCTGGGCGGTCCTCGCCGGCTTCGCCTTCAACAAGGGGGACGTGATCATGCTGGGCGCACCGCTTTGCTGGGCGCTTTATTCCATCCTGGGCAAGAAGGCCCTGGCAACCTTCACGCCGCTGGCCGCCACCGCCTACGCGGCACTCTTCGGCGCCATGCTGCTCTTGCCTGCGGCGCTGCTGGAGCACGCTGTACTGGGCGGCCCCTGGCCCGCGTTCAGCTGGGTAGGGTGGCTCGCCATCCTGCAACTGGCCCTTTTAGGGACGGTGGTGGGGTTTGTCTGGTGGTACCAGGGGGTAGGGCGGATCGGCGCCTCGCGCGCGGCGGTTTTCGTCAACCTGGTCCCGTTGTTCGGGGCGTTGCAGGCGGCGCTGCTCTTAGGGGAGCGGGTGGTGCTGCCGCAGCTGTGCGGAGGATTATTGGTGGTAGCGGGAGTCTACTGGGGAAGTCGCGGTAACGCCAGGCATCAGGCGGTGCCGGCGCTCCGGAAACCGGAGGGACGTGGGCCGGAGCGGAACGGGGCAGAGGGCGAGGCGTTCCCGGAACGGTGGGAGATAAGGCCATGACCAGGTTGCTGCGAACGGTCGCGCTGATCTGGCACGCGCTGCATCCGGCACAAGGCGGTGCACCCCAGCCGGTCGAGCCTGGTGGGGTGCGTGAGTGCGAGCCGGCGGATATCAGGGGGGGGATGGGGCTCTACCTGGACGCCGCGGGGGAGTTGCGGCTCTTCATCCCGAACTGCCGGGGGCTCGCGGCCCCCGTGGTGCTGTTCCGGTTGAAGCGGGAAGGTTTCTCGCGCTGCAGCGTCAGGATGGTCGAAGGAGGACTCCTGATCCAGGCGCGGCGCTGACTCTAGCCGATCTTGCCGATCTCGAAACCGATCTGGTCCAGCGGCAGCACCACGTCGGCGACCTTGCCGTCGATGCAGGCGCGCGGCATGCCGTAGATGGTGGAGGTCGCCTCGTTCTGCACCAGGGTGAGCCCCCCCTTTTCCTTCAGGTGCTTCATCCCCTTGAACCCGTCGTTCCCCATCCCGGTCAGGATGACCCCCAGCATGGCGCCGTTACTGGCGTCGGCCATGGAGGTGATCATCTGGTCCACCGAAGGGATGTAGATGTACTGGGGGAAGTCGCTGGTCGGCTGGACGCGCACCACGACGTTGCTCCCCTGTTTCACCAGGGTGGTGTGCATCCCCCCCGGAGCGATCAGCACCTGCCCCCCCTTGACGATGTCCCCGTCGACCGCTTCCCTGATCGATAACGAACACTTGGCGTTGAGCCTTTCGGCGTAGGGGCCGGTGAAGGCCTTGGGCATGTGGATGGCCACCACGATGCCGTGCGGGAAATTGACCGGGATGCGCGAGAGCACTTCCTGGAGCGCCACGGGACCGCCGGTGGAGGCGCCGATGCCGACGTAGCCGACGCGACGGTTGGCGAACTGGGAAGGACGCACCTGGGGCGCAGGCGCCACGCGCGGCGCAATCCCGAGGCCGGCGCGCCTGGGTATGGCGGAGACCGAAGCCTCGCGTACCTTCTCGAGGAGCGCCGCCTGGAACATGGCCTGGGCGTCCTTGCAGTCGCTGACGTTTTTCGGGACGTAGTCGATGGCGCCCGCCTCGAGCGCCTCGAAGGTGGCGCGCGCCCCCTCGCAGGTGAGGGTCGAGACCATGAGCACCCGGGTGGGCTGCTTGGCCATGATCTGCTTCAGCGCGGCGATGCCGTCCATGCGCGGCATCTCGACATCCATGGTGATCAGGTCCGGCTTGAGCGCCAGGGCCTTTTCCACCCCCTCCATGCCGTCGGCCGCGATGCCGACGATCTCCACGCCGGGGGCCTTGGTGAGGATGCCGCGGATCGCCATCCTCATGAAGGAGGAGTCGTCGACGATCAGTACCTTCAGTTTGCTCGAGGTTGCGGGGATCATGACGGTTCTTTGGCTCCTATGCCTTGGAAGATCGATTTGACCATGTCCTGGATCTCGGGGACGCGGTCGTCCAGTTCGTAGCAGAAGCGCTCCACGTCGAGGTCGGCGAGGTTGGGCGCGTAGGACCTGAGGATGGCCCAGGCCTTCTCCTCGGCGAGGTTGAAGGTGACCCAGGAGCTCCCGCCGTAGTCGAGTTGGCGCACGGAGCAGAACAGGTCGGCCAGGTTGACGATGGCGCAGAGCGTCGGGTCGAGGACCGCCTGCTCGGGGTCGTGGTGCAGCCCGATCACCTCGCAGTAGTCGGCCGGGAAGTTCCACTTGCGGGCGATGCAGAGGCCGATCTCGCTGTGCGAGGTGCCCAGGTACTCGGCCTCCTTTTCCACCAGCCGGAAGGGTTGTCCCTTCACCGACTCGAGCAGGGCGCGGAAGGCGTCCTGGCGGTAGTAGGAGAGGAACACCTCGCCGATGTCGTGCACGATCCCGACCAGGTAGGCCTTTTCCGTGTCGGGGTAGCGCACCCGCTGGGCGATGATCTTGGAGACCACGCCGACGCCGAAGGAGTGCTCCCAGAAAGTCCTGACGTCGAAGATGCCGTCCCGCCCCTCGAAGACGTCGACGAAGGAGCAGGTGAAGGCCAGCTCGCGGATGTGGCGGAAGCCCAGGTAGATCAGGGCCCTTTTCACGGACTTTATCTCGTTGGCCGGCTTGTACAGCGGCGAGTTGACCATCTTGATGACCCGGGCCGCCAGGACCTGGTCGGCGAGAATCATGTCGGCCACCTCGTCCAGTTCGACGCCGGGGCGGTCCAGAAGCTCGATCACCCGGGTGGCCACGTGCGGGATGGTGGGAAGGTCAACGAAGCTCTCGACCATCTCCTGGGCAGTCTGCATCATGGCTGCTTTATCCATTGCATCGTCCTCACTTGTTGTAGGTGAACCCGCCGGGGAAGTGCACGGTCTTGAATTTATCGTTCACCCCATGCAGCGACTCGGACTGCCCCACGAAGAAGTAGCCATACGGCTGCAGGTTGTTGTAGAAGTGCTGCACTACCTTGCTTTTCGAGGAGGTGTCGAAGTAGATGAGCACGTTGGCGCAGAAGATGAAGTCGAAGCTCTTCATGAAGAGCATCTTGTTGTCGTCGTAGAGGTTCAACTGGTTGAAGGTGGCCAGTTTCTTGACCTCGGGGGAAAGCACGAACCGCCCCGGGGCCTCCTCCTTGAAATACTTCTTGAGGTAGTAGTCCGGGGTGTTGCGCACCGAGTAGCTGTTGTAGACCCCCTCGCGCGCCTGGGCCAGCACGGTCTCGTTGATGTCGGTCCCGATGATCTCGATGATCCAGTCCTTCAGGAGCGTGGCGCGCTTCTCCAGGAGGATCATGGCCATGGTATAGGCCTCTTCCCCGGACGAGGAACCGGCGCTCCAGATGCGCAGCTTCTTGAAGCCGATCTTTCCCTTGGTGCCGATGATCTCCGGGAGGAACTTGTTCTCCAGCGCGTTCAGCTGGGGCATGTTCCTGAAGAAGCAGGTCTCGTTGGTGGTTATCTCGTCGAGGAGCTTGGTCAATTCGGTCCTGCCGGTGGCCGGGCTGCGCACGAACTGGTAGTAGTCCGCGTGGGTCTTGCAGCCGGTCCCTTCCATCCTGCGCGCCAGGCGGCTTTCCAGGAAGTACTTCTTGCTGCTGTGGAAGTAGATGCCGCAGACGTTGTATATATAGTCCCGAAGCTGCTCGAAATCCTTGTCGGAAATCTTCGGGGCGCTTTTAGCGTCAAATGGTTTCATGTCTAATGCCATTATCGTCCCCTCAGGCTGCCCCACCGACCAGTCCGATCGGATCCACAATTAACGCCACCCTGCCGTCTCCCATGATCGTAGAACCGCCGATCCCCGGGAGGTTGGACAGGAACTTGCCCAGCGACTTGATGGCAACCTCCTGTTGCCCGAGCAGCCTGGTGACGATCAGGCCGATCCTCTTCTCCGCAACCCCCACGATGACCACGTAGCAGGTGTCACGGTCGGTGTAGACTTCCTGGCAGCCGAAGGTCTGCTGCAGCCTGAGCAGCGGAAGCACCGAGTCTCTCAGTTTCAGCACCTCCTGCCCGCCGATCATGTGGAATTCCTTCTTGCTGACGCGCATGGTCTCGATGACCGATGCCAGCGGGATCGAGTAGACCTCCTTCTCGACCTCGACCAGGAGCGACTGGATGATGGCCAGGGTGAGCGGCAACTTCAGGATGAACTCGCTGCCCTGCCCCACCTCGTTCTTGATCTCGATGATGCCGTTGAGCTTCCTGATGTTGGTGCGCACCACGTCCATGCCGACGCCGCGGCCGGAGAGGTCGGTGGTCTGCTCCTTGGTGGAGAAGCCGGGGAGGAAGATCAGGTCGAGGATTTCGCGGGTCCCCATGGCGGCGACCTGCTCGTCGGTGACCAGCCCCTTGTCCAGCGCCTTCTTGGCGATCTTGTCCGGGTCGATGCCCCGGCCGTTGTCCTTGATGCTGATGACGATCTGGTTCCCCTCGTGGGCGGCGGAGAGTACCACGGTGCCGGTCCGGTCCTTGCCGGCGGCCAGGCGCTGCTCAGGGGTCTCCAGGCCGTGGTCCAGGGCGTTCCTGATCAGGTGGATCAACGGATCGCCGATCTCGTCGACGACGGAGCGGTCAAGTTCCGTCTCCTCGCCGTAGATGACCAGGTCGACCTCCTTGCCGAGGTCGCGCGCCAGGTTCCTGACGATGCGCGGGAACTTCTTGAATACCTTCTCCACCGGGAGCATGCGCATCTTGAGGACCTGCATCTGCAGTTCCGAGGTGACGAAGTTGAGCCGCTTGGAGAGCTTGCCGAAATCGTCGCCGAAGTCGGCGGGGCTCAGGCCGGCCTGGTAGTCGCTGTGCAGCTGGATCATGCGGTTACGCTCCAGCACCAGCTCGCCGACCTGGTTCATCAGGTCGTCGAGGCGCTTCACGTCCACCCTGACCGTCGAGTTGTCGGCGAGGTCCTCGCCGCCACCCTTGGCCGGGGCCTTTTGCGGTTCCTTCACCGGCTGGGGCTTGGGCTGCGGCGCGGGTGCCACCTGCTGGGAGGGCGCGGGCTCTGACTTGGCCTCTGCCTTGGCCTCCTGGGGGGTGGCGGGCGCTGCTTGGGCCTCGGCAGCAGCGGCTTCCGCCGGCGCTTGCGCAGGGGCGGCCGCCTTCTCCTCCTTGGGGGCGAAGACGGGAGCGAGCACGGTCGCTTCCACCGCGTTCTCGGAGAGGAACGGGATCAGCTTGGCTATGGTCCCCTCCAGGTCCCTCTCGACGATATCGCCCCCCTTGATGTCGGCCACCAGGGTCTTCACGAGGTCGACCGCCTCGAGGATCACGTCCATGATCTCCGGGGTGAGCGTCAGTTCCACCTTGCGCAGGCGGTTCAGGACGTCCTCGGTCTTGTGCGTGACCTTGACGAGCATGTCGAAGCCCAGGAAGCTGGAAGCCCCCTTGACCGTATGGATGGACCGGAAGATCCGGTTCATGAGGTCGGCGTCTTCCGGGCTCTTTTCAAGAGAGATCAGGTCGTCGTCAAGTTTTTCCAGGAGCTCGGTGGTCTCGGCTAGAAAGCCGTCCAATAGCTCCTGATCTTCGCAGTCTATGGCCATGTTGTGCTCCGGAAAGGGGGACCGTTTCCCCCTGTTGGTGCCTTACGCTACGTTGCTGAACAGCCTTCTTTCGTCGGCGGAGAACATCTTCTCCAGGTCAAGCAGGACCAGAAGCCGTTCGGCCTGGTTGATGACGCCGGCCATGCACTCCTGCTCGATGCCGCTGGAGACCACCGGGGGGGGCGGCTGGATTTCCTTCTCGGAGATGCGGATCACCTCGGACACCTCGTCGACGATGAACCCCATCAGCTCGCCCACCACCTCCATCACCATGATGCGGGTCCGCTTGTCGTATTCGGCGTCCATCAGGTCGAACTTCTTGCGCAGGTTGATGATCGGTATCACCTTGCCGCGCAGGTTGATGACCCCCTCGACGTAGTGGGGGGTGTTGGGCACCCGGGTGATGTTGAGCATCCGGATGATCTCGCGCACCATCAGAACGTTGATGCCGTACTCTTCTTTCTCGAGGTTGAAGCTGACCAGCTGGATCAACTCCCCCCCGTACTCTTCGCTCTTTACCTTGGCGAGTGCGGTCTCCATGGACCCTCCCTCTACGGTGTAATCGGGGCCGACGCGTCGCGCCAGCCCTATTGCTCCCTAATCGGCGGGGTAGCACAAAGGTTGAATATTTTTTTCCTCTAACGCAAGATCCCGGCCAGCGTGCGAAATGCCGCTCAGGGCGGCTCGAGACCCCGCGGCGGGGGTGGTTTCGGTGGGGCGGGCAAAAAATTGACAGGCTTCATATTTAGGTCAAGTCATTTAATTGACATTACCGAAATAACTCGCTATAGTTTCGGACGTTGACCGTTTTTGTATCGGCTGAAATCTCAGCAACTTTAACCGAAATCGGGGAAACGATGGAAACGCCGAAAATACTGATCGCAGACGATGACAAGAAGACGCGGGACTTCGTGGCCGCCTTCCTGAGCTACAAAGGGTATCAGGTCTACCAGGCCTTCGACGGGCAGGACGCCCTGCAGAAGATCGAGATGCACGACGTGCAGATGGTCATCACCGATATCATGATGCCGCGGGTGAACGGTCTGGAGTTCATTCGGCAGCTCAAGTCGCTCCGCCCGGAGATAGTCACCATAGCCTACAGCGCCTTCGCCAACAACGAGATGACCGCCAATCTCCTGAAGGCGGGGGCGTTCTTCTATCTGGAAAAACCCTTCAACCTCGAAGAGCTGGAAACCCACGTCAAGCGTGGCCTGGAGCACCAGGCGCTGCAGAGCAAGAGTTTCCGGTCCAAGCCTTGCATAAAGAACAGGGCGCTTTTGAACAACATCATCGGGGAAAGCGAAAAGATGCTTTCGCTTTTCGAGATGATCGAGAAGGTGGCCACCTCCGACTCCACCGTGCTGATCCAGGGTGAGTCAGGGACCGGCAAGGAGCTGGTGGCGCGCGCCATCCACGACCTCTCCAACCGTTCCGAGAAGAACTTCGTGGCGCTCAACTGCGCGGCCATTCCGGACGAGCTTTTGGAAAGCGAGCTCTTCGGCCACGTCAAGGGCTCCTTCACCGGCGCCGTTGCCACCCGCGTCGGGCGCTTCGAGATGGCAGACAAGGGGACCCTCTTCCTCGACGAGATCGGGGACATGAAGGCGAACCTGCAGGTGAAACTCCTGCGCGTGCTGCAGAGCCGGGAGTTGGAGCCGGTTGGTTCCACCCGCTCCAAGAAGGTCGACGTCAGGATCATCGCCGCCACCAACCAGAACCTGGACGGGATGGTGGCTTCCAAGGAGTTCCGCGAGGACCTGTATTACCGGCTGTCCGTGATCCCGATCATGCTCCCCCCCCTGCGCGAGCGCGGGGCGGACATTCCGCTGCTCTTGAACAGCTTTCTGGAGAAGTTCAACCGGAGCAAGCAGCGCAAGGTCCAGGGGTTTGACAAGCAGGTCATGGAGGTGCTGGGAGGCTACGACTGGCCCGGCAACGTGCGCGAGCTGGAGAACCTGGTGGAGCGCCTGGTGATCATCAAGGGGAGCGGCGTGATCAACATCCACGACCTTCCCGAGAAGTACCGCGGCGGCCGCAGCACCCCGGTGGTGCACGGCGAGCACATGATCAACCTTCCCGACGACGGTTTCTGCCTGAACAGCGCCGTGGAGGAGTTCGAGAACCGGCTGATCATGCAGGCCCTCGAGAAAAGCGGCGGCAACAAGAAAGAGGCCGCCGAGCTTCTGAACCTGAAGCGGACCACGCTCATCGAGAAGTTGAAGAAGAAGAAACTGGTTTACGGGGAGACTACGCTTTCCCCGTAGAGGGGAGGTATATGTCGATCAATCCGATAACCATGGCACCCGGGAGCGTCGAAGGGGTCAAGAAAAACGCTCCCTCCTCCGGTGCGCCGGCAGTGCCCTTCCAGGAGATGCTGGATAAAGGCGGCGCACGCATCCAGGTGACGCCGCAGGCCGCGGCCGAGGCGCTGAGGCTGAAGATGCTCAGTTCCGCGCTGGCAATCGGTGGTGGTGACGCGGCCGCGTCGCCGGCGTCCAATCCCAGTGTCAATGTGCAGGGCCTGTTGAACCGGTTTCTCGAGCAGCTCCCGTCCGGGGGGAGCGCGGTGGCCGAAACACGCGAAGCTGCGGCTGACCAAGGGGTCGAGGCCGCCTTCCAGGCGCAGCAGGCGCATTTCCAGGCCGGCCAACTGCCGACGGTCCCGGGAGTTGCCGACGACGGCAGTACCGACGCCATCATCCAGCGGGCCAGCCAGCGTTACGGCGTGGACAGCGGGTTGATCAGGGCCGTCATCAAGGCCGAGAGCAATTTCAACCCGAATGCCGTGAGTTCCGCCGGCGCCCAGGGCTTGATGCAGTTGATGCCCGCCACCGCGCGCGGGCTTGGCGTCACCGATTCCTTCGATCCCGAGCAGAACATCATGGCCGGCACCAGGTTTTTGAAGGACATGTTGCGGCGTTACAACGGCAACGTCGACGAGGCATTGGCCGCCTACAACTGGGGCCCGGGCAACGTCGACCGTCACGGCACCGACGTTCTCCCCCGCGAGACCAGGAGTTATCTGGCCAAGGTCAAAGGTTACTACGCCCAGTACCTGGCGTAGAGGCAGGTACTGGTCAAGGTTGAGCACCCCAGAAAACAAAAGCCTCCGCACCAAAAGGTGCGGAGGCTTTTCAATTGTGGTTCTTCGCGGTAGCCCGTCCACCGGGTCCCCTGAGTCCACCGGGTCCCCTGAGTCCACCGGGTCCCCTGAGTCCACCGGGTCCCCTGAGTCCACCGGGTCCCCTGAGTCCACCGGGTCCCCTGAGTCCACTTTTGTCCACCGGGTCCACAAAAAGTCGTTCCCTCGGCCGTTGTCGCCGCCGTGTGGACCGGCGCCCTTCGGGCGCCTTCCCCCAGTTATTCCCTCACATAAATGTTCTGATCCGAGCTGTGCACCATGGTCATGATGCGCATGTACTCGTCCTCGATCATGTCGTAGTGCCCCTGGGTCTCCCTGATCACCGTCTCGAAGACGCGGCGCACCAGCGGGTCCACAACGTCTTTCACCAGGATGGTGTAGAAGTCGATGCAGGCCTTCTCCTCTTTGAGGGCGATCTCCAGCGCCTTCTGTTCGTGGCTCTCGGCGGCGATGGCCTGCTCGAGCGCCTGATGCGTGGCCGACTGCTTGTCCGGTGGCGACGCCAGGTAGCTGTCGATGTCCCCCAGGTCGCCGCCGCGGTAATGGTCGAAGAAGGCGCGCAGGTGACCGGCCTCCTCGTTGGCCAAGAGGTCGAACACCTTTTTCGATCTCTCATCCCTGCTCACGGACCCCGCCCGACGGTAGAAGTCCATGCTCTCCTTCTCGGTCTTGATGGCCAGTTTGAGTGCTTCCTGCAGTGTGTACTCCTTGAACATGGCTGCACCTCCGTAACGGTTCAATGGGAATTGCCTGGCAAAGAGTATATCGAAGCCGGGAAGGAGGTCAAATAACTGAAATCGCAATGAAAACAGTCTAATGCGTCGGGTGGGATTCCAAGCACCGGTCGAGGTTGAAGAGCCGGACGGCGTTGTCGAAGGTGCTGCGGGCGAGGTCGTCCAGCGCGATCTCGCGGATGTCGGCCACACGGCGTGCCGTGGCCAGCAGATATGCCGGAACGTTGACGCTGCCCCGGTGCGGCTCCGGCGCCAGGTCGGGTGCGTCCGTCTCCAGCAGCAGCCGCTCCAGCGGAACCGCCTTGGCGACCTCCACCGGGCGACGGGCGTTGGCGTAGGTGACCGTTCCGGAGAGCGAGATGTGCAGCCCGAGCTTCAGGCAGATCTCGGCCGTCTCCACGCTCCCGGAGAAGGAGTGCATCACGCCGCCGGCGCGGGCGACGCCAACGTCGCGGAGCACGGCAACCAGGTCATCGAAGGCCTTGCGGCAATGGAGCAGTACCGGCAGCCCGGCCTCTACCGCGATCCGCAGCTGCGCCGCGAAAGCTTGCCGCTGCAGTTCCCGGGAAGGTGAGGGGAGCAGATAGTCGAGCCCGATCTCGCCTATGGCGCAGGCCGAAGCCGCATGGGTGGTCAAGGCGGACAGTGTCGAGGGGGTGACGAGGTCGGCGTGCATGGGGTGGACGCCGTAGGCGGGAAAGATGCGGGGATGGCTCGTGCAAAGCGACTGGATGCGCTGCCACGCGGAGGGATGCACCCCCGGTACCAGGAAGGCGGCGACACCGGCCGCCTCCGCCTCCGGGATGAGCGTGCCCAGTCGGGGCAGGAGCTGCGGGTCATCCAGGTGACAGTGGCTGTCAAAAAGCATGTGCTAGGCGGCTACGCCGGGGTGGTCCTTGAGTTCCTTGATGATTTCCACCTGGCGCTGAAAGATGTATTGAGAAATGCTCAGTTCCGCAGCGCGCGACGGCTCGATCTCGAAGACCAGCCGGAAGCCCTCCTCGAGATGGAACACTTTCAAGAGGGATGCCGTGACCGTGATCGATCCGGCGGGGATAGCGATCCTGAGCTCGCCCTTCTGGCTGACCGGCAGGCCCGGATCCCGCGCCACGTTGATGGACATGCCGGTGAGCGACATGTCGTGCAGGCGACCGTGCACCTGGTCCAGTTCCGGGGCGGCGAAGGTGGCATCGATGGCGGATCCGAGCTGGACCCGCACCGACATGCGCCGGTCGGCGCGCACCAGGGCGTAGCCCAGGTTCGACAGCACCACCCGCGACTTCTCCACGTTGACGTAGGTCGCCGTCGCGGCTACATCCCTGCGGAAATGGCTGCTTTTCAGGACCGTCACCTTTTCGTGGGCGATCACGACGGCCTGGATCTGGTTCACCTGCAGCTCGGCGTCGTGTTCCTCCACGGTGAGCACCTCGGCGCCGTAGCTTACGGGGACCTCACGGTAGAAGTTGAGCAGCCTCAGGTCGTTTTTCAGCTTCCCGGTTTTTATCGCAGCCAGGGTCGCGATGATCTCGGTCTGATCCTGTGCTTCGCCGGCAACTTGAAGGCGCTGATAGATGTCGTTCATGGACGGCCCACCGGAAAAAAATTATTGCCCTTTAGGGGGTTGCTGTGCAATTATGCTCTTCTGTCGTGATCCGGCGAAGATACCCTCTTCGCCTTTCTTTTGTCCAGACAATTTTAACGGGAGTTCCAGTTGATGCGGTTCAACGAAGAAGAAATAGAGAAACGTCGCACCTTCGCCATCATCAGTCACCCCGACGCCGGTAAGACTACCATAACCGAGAAGCTGCTGCTCTTCGGCGGCGCGATCCAGCAGGCGGGCGAGGTCAGGGCCAGGAAGTCGGCGCGCCATGCCACCAGCGACTGGATGGAGATGGAGAAACAGCGCGGCATCTCGGTCACCTCCTCCGTGATGAAGTTCACCTATCGCGACTTCGAGATCAACCTCCTCGATACCCCCGGTCATAATGACTTTTCGGAAGATACCTACAGAACCTTAACCGCGGTCGACTCTGTCCTGATGGTTATCGACTCGGTCAAGGGTGTCGAGAGCCAGACCAAGAAGCTCCTGGAGGTCTGCCGGCTGCGCCACACGCCGATCATGACCTTCATCAACAAGCTGGACCGTGAGGGTCGCGAGCCGCTTGACCTCCTCGACGACATCGAGAGCACCCTCAACATCCAGTGCGCCCCCATGACCTGGCCCATCGGCATGGGCAAGCGTTTCCGCGGCACCTACCACCTCTACACCAAGGAGATCACCTTCTACGATCCCGAGGCGGATCGCGGGGTAGGGCAGGTCGTCACGGTCAAGGGACTCGACGATCCCCTCCTGGACGAACTCCTCGGCAGCCAGGTCGAAGAGCTGCGTAACGACGTCGAGCTCCTGGAAGGCGCGGCACATCCGTTCGACGCCGAGGCCTACCTTGCCGGCAAGCAGACCCCGGTCTTCTTCGGTTCCGCCATCAACACCTTCGGGGTGCAGCAGCTCTTGGACTCCTTCGTGGAGAACGCACCGTCGCCGCTGCCGCGCGAGACCGTCAGCCGCACGGTGGATCCCTACGAGGAGCCCTTCACCGGCTTCACCTTCAAGATCCAGGCGAACATGGATCCCGCGCACCGCGACCGCATCGCCTTCTTCCGCATCTGCTCCGGCAAGTTCGTGCGCGGCATGAAGGTGAAACACCTGAGGCTTGGCCGCGAGATGCAGATCTCCAACGCCACCATCTTCATGGCCCAGGACCGCACCAACGTTGACGAGGCCTACGCGGGCGACATCATCGGCATCCACAACCACGGCACCATCAAGATCGGCGATACCTTCACCCAGGGCGAAGATCTTAAATATACCGGCATCCCGAACTTCGCGCCGGAGCACTTTCGCAAGGTGCGCATCCTCAACCCGCTCAAGTCCAAGTCGCTGGAGAAGGGTCTGGTGCAGCTCGCCGAGGAGGGGACCACCCAGGTATTCCGCCCGCTCATGGGGGCGGACTGGATCGTAGGAGCGGTCGGCATGCTGCAGTTCGACGTGGTCATGCACCGCCTGGAGCACGAGTACGGCGTCAAGGCCGCCTACGAGCCCGTTTCCTACGTCACCGCGCGCTGGGTCACCGGCGACCGCAAGAAGCTGGACGAGTTCCAGAAGAAAGAGGCGATGAACCTCTACCTGGACGGTGAAGGGAACCTCGCCTACCTGGCGGGGAGCCAGTGGCGCCTGGACAACACCATGGAGAACTGGAAGGAGTTAAGCTTCCACGCCACCCGCGAACACAGCTAGAGTAGCCGTCGATCCCGTCCACCGTCTGACCGGTCGGACCACTCCTGCCGGCCAGACTTAACAGAAAGCCCGACCATGCCCACCACATCCGAATCCACCGCCGCCGTCCCGGGAAACACGAGCGCCGCAGGCGGCGCCCTGCTCGTCCTTGCCGCCGCCACCCTCTGGGGCTCATCCGGCACCGCCCAGGCCCTTGCTCCCGGCGGCGTCAGCCCCTGGAGCGTCGGTGCCTTTCGCCTCCTGGTGGGAGGCGCAGCCCTCATGGTCCTCGCCTTGTTGAAGGGCGGCCTCGGCAAAGGGCGCTGGCCCTTTTGGGGCACCCTCGCCGCCGGCGGTTTCGTCGCCATCTACCAATTGACCTTCTTCACCGCCGTGCACCGGACCGGCGTCGCCGTCGGCACCCTGGTCGCCATCGGCAGTTCCCCCGTTATCGCCGGTGTCCTCGGGTTCGTCGTAAGGGGAGAACGCCCCGGACGAGCCTGGGGGATCGCCACCGTGCTTGCCTTGGCCGGCTGCAGCCTGCTCGTGACCGGTGGCGGTGGCATCGCTGTTGATGTTCTTGGCATCCTGCTGGCCCTTGGCGCAGGCACCTCCTATGCCTGCTACACCATGGCCATCAAGGTGCTCCTTCCCGGGCGAAGCTCGGAAGCGGTCATGGCCGTCGTCTTTTGCCTGGGTGCCTTCCTGCTCCTGCCGGTACTTTTCCTGACCGACATTACCTGGGTGGCCACTCCCCGCGGCACCATGGTGGTGTTGTACCTCGGCGTTGTCATCACCGCCCTGTCGTACTGCCTTTTCGCCATGGGGCTGCGCAGCATCCCGGTGGCCTCGGCCGTCACCCTTTCGCTGGCCGAGCCTCTGGTCGCCGCCCTGTTGGGGATCCTCTTTCTGGGCGAGCGCCTGACCCCGGCGGCCCTTGCCGGTATCCCCCTCCTCTTCGCCGGCCTCGCCGTCCTTGCCTACTCCATGTCCGGCAAGAGAGCCGTATAAACAATAAGGGGCGCCGTCACCGGCGCCCCTTGTTGTTTGTTCATCCCGTCTCTATCGATGCCGTGGTCCGGCAGGCCCTGTAGGGGCGAATAATCATTCGCCCGTCGTTTCCGCGTCTCCTCCCGCCGGCACCCTTGCTACTCGCAGATCCCCAGAAAATCCAGCAGCCTCTCCCAGGAAGCATTCACCACCTGCGTCTCCGCGATCCCCGCCTCAGCCGCCAGTTGCAGCGCCTGGTCGAACATCCCGACCCCCTGGCAGATGTGCGCGTCGCTTCCGATCATGACCCGCGCCCCGATCCTGGCGCACAGGCGGGCGATCTCGGCGCAGTTGTCGTTGCTCCCCTTGCGGCTCACCGCGGCGAGCGAGGAGTTGTTCAGCTCCAGCGCGGTGTCGGTGGCGAGCGCACCCATGACCACCTCTTCGTAGTGGAGCGGGAAGATCGGGTTTCCCGGGTGGGAAATGCATTTGACAAGTGGGTTTTCCATGACGGCCAGCAGGGTCCTGGTGTTGCGGTCCCGGTCCTGGCCGCAGATGCCGCAGTCCTCGTGGAAGCCAGCCATGACGTAGTCGAGGCTTTCCAGGACATCCTGCTCCAGGTCGAGCCGTCCGGCGTGGTCGAGGATATTGGCCTCGACGCCGCGGAAGATCCTGACGCCGGCGATGGTCGCGGGGACGAAGCGCATGGCGCAGAAGTGGTAGCGGTGCGGACCGCCGGGAAGTCCCGGGCCGTGGTCGGTGATGCCGAGCCCGCGCAATCCCGCTTGGGCGGCGGCATTGGCCAGTTCGTTGATGGTGGAGTAAGCGTGCCCCGAGGCGAGGGTGTGAGTGTGCATGTCGGCTATGATTTTCATGGCCTGGACTATTTCATAGCGGAAAGTAAATGTCAAGGCGACGGCAGCCGTGCATCTCCCGAACCCTCTCCCGGAGGGCGTGGGGCAGGACCATTTGGTTCTAACTTTGAAAAGGCGTGCCTCCGGGACCTCAGTTGCCCTCTGTGCCCTCTGTGGTTACGCTTTGCCTTTTGCTGCAGGCACAAAAAAGGGCGTACCTTGCGGCACGCCCTTTTCGCGTTTCTTGAAGAAACTAATTACTTCGCAACAGCCTTGATAGCGCTCATTGCAACTTCTTTGTACGGGTTAGCGAAGAGGATGATGAGGCAAACAACGAGGGCGTAGATTGCCAGGGACTCGATCATCGCCAGACCGATCATCATGGTGGTGAGGATTTTGCCGGAAGCGCCCGGGTTACGGGAAACGCCTTCAACTGCGCTCTTGACTGCCAGACCCTGACCGATGCCGGTGCCGAGGGTGCCGAGAGCCATGCCGATGCCTGCTGCGAGTACACACATAGTAAAGAATTCCATTTGTTTCTCCTTTGCTGCGTATTTTTCCTAAATAGTATAGGAATTAAAGTGTTTTCTACGTTCTGAGTTCTACGTTGAGAGGCGTCGGTCTGGCTCTAACGTAGAACGTAGAACATAGAACCGGTTCTCAACGGCTTCTGGTTTTAGTGCGCGTGCTCCAGCGAGCCCTGGATGTAGATCATGGCCAGGAGCATGAACACGAAGGCCTGGATGAAGGAAACGAGCACGCCCATCAGCATCATCGGCAGCGGCACCATGAAGGGGGCCAGGCCGAAGAAGATGATCAGGACCAGCTCGTGGCCGTTCATGTTGCCGAAGAGACGCAGGGTCAGGGAGATCACGCGGCTCAGGTGGCCGATCACCTCGATGAAGAACATCATCGGAGCGAGCCAGGCGATGGGGCCCAGGAAGTGCTTGATGTAGCCGGCGCCGTGCTCCTTCACCCCCACGATGTGGGTGGTGATGAAGACGACGACCGCGCAGGCCGCGGTGGTGTTGATGTTCGCGGTCGGCGGGAAGAAGCCCGGGATCAGGCCGATCAGGTTGGAAACCAGGATGAACAGCGCCAGGGTCGCGACCAGCGGGAAGAACGGACGGCCGTGCTCGCCCATGGTCTCAACCAGCATGTTCTCGATGCCGCCCACGATGACTTCCATGAAGTTCTGCGCGCCGGACGGAACGGCCTGCAGCCTCTTGGTGGCCACGATGGAGAAGAGCACCAGGCCGATCATGATCAGCCAGGTATAAACGACGGCGTCAGCGCTGGCCTCGGAGAAACCGAGGGGGTGCAGCAACTCACGGAAAAACTGAAGGAACAAAAAGGGATGAACCATGCAACTAGCCTCCTTTGCGGGTCGACAGATATATCGAAAAAGCAATTATGTTGAGAACGAGGACCGAGAGCCCGATCACCAGGCCGAAGATGTCGGCCTTGAGGACTACGATCAAGAGGTACAAAAAAGCCGCCATGATGGCCAGCCGTAACACGTAGCGCATGATCGCGAAGCGCGATGCGTTGCGCGGCTGCAGCCTGAGCGCCGCTTCCAGCCCGGCCCGGATCCAGAAGAAGTTGGCCAGGGCCAGCATCCCCCCAACGAACAGCGATGCGCCGAACCTCGGGGAGAACAGCAGCGCGCCCGCCGCGCCGAGTACGGCGCTCAGCAGCAGGCTCCCCCGGACCAGCCAGGAGAAGATGTTACTCTCGTTTATCCTTGTCTCCGCCATCGCGCAGTTCTTTGCCCGCTAATATGAAGATGTTGCGGAAACCTGCCGCAATGCCGAAGAACAAGAAGATGAAGAAAAACCAGGGGTCGGTCCCGAGCCAGTGGTCCAGTTTCAACCCGACAAACACGCCGATGGCAATGGCCACCGCGAAGGAGATCCCCATGGTGGAGATCATGCCCAGTGTCCTGAGCAGGTTCTTTTTTTCCTCATCCATGATGGTGTGTCCTCTTTCCCGTATACAAATCACGGGTAGAAAACCAAGGCTAAATAGCACGCCAACGGTGCTAATGTCAATTAATTTCCAAGACGCGCCTTAACAAAAATAACGATTTATCGCGGCATCCCGTCGCCGGGCCGGCTTTGCCATACCCGTCCCGATCATTGTAACAGTAGCGTGCTGCCGCTGCCAACAAGCTTCGTGGGCAGTTTGACGCGGGGGCGCGGCCGCACTTTTCTGTCCCGGCCGTGTAAAAGTTCGTTGCGTCATCAGTTAGCGTTAAGTAGAATGAGCCAATTTTGTTGTCCCAGCTGAAACGTTTTCTGAACCAGAGTCGAACGGCTCAAGGAGGTAACGGATGTCGGCGAAGCTTGGCGAGATGTTGCTCAAGGTGGGAGCGTTGACCAAGGCGCAACTGGACCAGGTGCTGCGGGCCCAGGCGGTCTATGGTGGCAGGCTCGGCACCAACCTGGTGGAGATGGGGCTGGTCCCGGAAGAGGAACTGGCCCACGTGCTGAGCGAACAGATGGGCGCCCCTTGCGTGGAGCCGGCCGAGTTGAGCACCATCCCGGACCAGGTGTTGCGCCTGGTTCCGCTTGAGCTGGTGCGACGCTACCGCGTGGTTCCCATCAGCAGCGAGGGGAAGCGGCTCTCCCTCGCCATGGCCAATCCCCACGACTTCCAGGCGCTCGAGGAGATCGGCTTCGTTACCGGGATGGTGATCAAGCCCAGGATCTGCCCCGAGATCAGGTTGAACCTCGCCCTGGAGAGATACTACCGGATCACCCGTCCCACCCGTTTCATCCAGGTGGACGGCGGGTACCAGAACCGTTTTGAAGCCATCGGCAAACACGAGGTCGGTTTCGCAGGGACCGCGGAAGACCCCGACCTCATGCCCGTGGGCGAGTCGGTCTTCGCCGACCGTGTCAGCGTCAAGGAACTGGCCGACATGATGTCCGGCGCGGGGAACGAGAAGGAGGTGGTGCAGGCGCTGATCACCTACATATCCGGGGAGTTCGACCGTGGCGGATTCCTGCGCCTCAAATCGGGAACGGCGGTGGGCGTCCAGGCGGTCGCCGAGGGCGTCGCCGTGGAAAGTTTCGCCGGTTTTGAAGTGGAAATCGGGAAGATGGCCCATCTGCAGCGCATGGTTGAGGAAAAGGGGCTGGTACTGTGCGAGTTCGCGGCCGGCGACGCCGAGGGTAACCTGGTCCGCGCCATGGGCGGCAAGCTCCCCGCGCCGGCCCTGCTCCTTCCCGTTTCGCTCGGGGGGCACGTGGTTGGCGCCATTTGCGCAAGCGACAGCAAGGGAAGGCTCGGCGGCGGCGCCTTCGAACTGCAGCGGGTGGGTGTCATGGCCGAGCTCAGCCTGGAAATGCTCTCGCTGCGCCGAAAGATCCAGAGCGCTTAAGGCAGGTCATGCCGTCCGGGCGGGATCCGGAAACACATGTGCTACAACGCGGGGCGTCACCAACAGGTGACGCCCCTTTTCATTCCTCCTTCTGCAAAGTGGTGGCGTTGATGCGTGTCGCCCGCCAAGCGCTGCCCGTGCAGCAGCGTTCCCCCCTTTGCGAAGGGGGGGACAGGGGGATTTGCTCTTTGCCGCCCACAAGCAGCCCATTCCCGTTGCAGCCACGGGCCGACCCGGTAGAATAATTGGCGTTGTTTAATGCGAGTTTCCGGACGTCATCCTGCTGGCCCCAGTCGCCGCACCCCTGGTGCGGCGCCGGACGGAGGAGGTGCGACATGGCGGCACGACTCGGTGAGATGTTGTTGCGGATAGGAGCGCTGGACGCGTCCCAGTTGGAACAGGTGCTGAACGCCCAGGCGATCTACGGCGGCAGGCTGGGGACCAACCTCGTGGAGATGGGGCTCGTGGAAGAGGATCAGCTGGCGCGGGTCCTGAGCGAGCAGCTCGGCGTCCCCTGCATGGATAACGATCTGCTGGTGGCGATTCCACACAGCCTGCTGGAGCTGTTGCCGCTGGAACTGGTGGCGCGCTACCGGGTACTGCCCGTCTCCCTGGACGGCAAGCGCTTGGTGGTGGCCATGGCCGACCCGTCTGATTTCAAGGCCCTCGACGAGATCGGCTTCATCACCGGATTGGTGATCCTTCCGCGCGTCTGTTCCGAGCTTCGCCTGAGCATAGCGCTGGAGCGCTTCTACGGGATCAAGCGCCCGATGCGGTTCATCCCCGTGCAGGGAGGCGTCCGCTCCAGGTTCGCTCCTGCCGACCTTCAGCCGGCCGTGCTGGAAGACGATCCGGAGGGGACCGCCCAACCGGAGCGGATCTCCCTTGCCGACCTGGCCGATCGGCTCGCGGCGGCCTCGGCCGAACAGGAAGCGGTCCAGGCGCTGCTTTGCTACGTCGCCGGGGAGTTCGACCGTGGCGCCCTGGTGAAGCTGAAGAACGACAACCTCGTGGGTGTCCAGGCGGTGGCGGCGGGGGTCCCGGTACCCGGTTTCTGCGGCTGTGCCCTCTCCCTGCGGGAGGCGCCGCAATTACAGCGCGTGGTGCGGGAGCGCAACGTGTTTCTCGGGGAAGTTTCCGCCGGAGCGGAGGGCGCCCTGCTGCGGGCCATGGGGGGAGAGCTTCCCGGGGCGGCGCTCCTGGTGCCCCTCACGCTTGGGGGGCAGGTCGCCGGGGTGATCTGCGCCCACGACAGCCACGGGCGCCTCGGCGGCGGCGCCTTCGAACTGCAGCGCGTGGCGGTGATGGCGGAACTGAGCCTGGAGATGATCACGCTGCGCAAGAGGATCGTCTCCGGCTGAAGAGGGCGTAGTCCCTCGCCGGCTTCAACTCACCAGAAAAAAAGGGGATAGGGTCAAGGCCGCCATGAAAAAAGGCGCCCGCGGTGAACGCGGGCGCCTTTTTGTTTGCGCGAAGCCGAAAAGGTCAGGCTAGAGGGCCTTGAAGCACTTGGCCGCGGCGGCGATGGTCTTCTCCAGGTCCTTCTCGGTGTGGGACGCGCCCACGAAGGCGGTCTCGAACTGCGAGCAGGCCAGGTAGATCCCCTCCTCGAGCATGCCGCGGAAGTAGGTGGCGAAGGCCTTGGTGTCGCACTTGGCGGCGCTGTCCCAGTTGTACACCGGCTCCTTGGAGAAGAAGCCGCAGAACATGGAGCCGACGCGGGTGGAGTAGAGCGGGAAGCCGGCGTCCTTGGCGGCCTTGGCGATACCCTCGGCGACGAACTTGCTCTTCTCCTCGAGCTTCTCGTAGAAGCCCGGCTCCTGCAGAAGCTTCAGTGTCTCGATGCCGGCGGTCATGGCCAGCGGGTTGCCGGAGAGGGTGCCCGCCTGGTAGACGCCGCCCGCAGGGGAGAGCTGGGACATGATTTCCTTCTTGCCGCCGAAGGCGCCCACCGGCAGACCGCCGCCGATGATCTTGCCCAGGGTGGTGAGGTCCGGGGTGATGCCGAAGCGCTCCTGGGCCCCGCCGTAGGCGACCCTGAAGCCGGACATGACCTCGTCGAAGATGAGCACGATCCCTTCCTCGGTGCAGATCTCGCGCAGTCCCTCGAGGAACCCTTCCTGCGGCGGCACGGTACCCATGTTGCCCGCCACCGGCTCGACGATGACGCAGGCGATGGTCCCCTTGTTGGCGGCCACCAGGGCGCGCACGGAGTCGAGGTCGTTGTAGGTCGCGGTCAGGGTGTGCTTGGCGAGGTCCGCCGGGACGCCCGGGGAGTCGGGCACGCCGAAGGTGGCGAGGCCCGAGCCCGCTTTCACCAGCAAGGAGTCGGAGTGGCCGTGGTAGCAGCCGGAGAACTTCAGGATGTTGTCACGCCCGGTGTAGCCGCGGGAAAGGCGGATGGCGCTCATGGTCGCCTCGGTCCCGGAGCTCACCATGCGCACCATCTCGATGGAGGGGACCGCCTTGATCACCATCTCGGCCAGGGTGATCTCCAGTTCGGTCGGCGCGCCGAAGGAGGCGCCGCTCTCGGCGGCCTTCTTGATCGCCTCGACCACCTTCGGGTGGCAGTGTCCGACGATCATCGGCCCCCAGGAACCGACGTAGTCGATGTAGCCGTTGCCGTCCTCGTCGAAAATCATGGGGCCGGCAGCGCTCTTTATGAACAGCGGATCGGAGCCTACCGAGCGGAAGGCACGCACGGGGGAGTTGACCCCGCCGGGGATGGATTTGAGCGCCTGCTGAAAGAGTTGCGACGAACGGCTGTTTTGCATGACTGGGTTCTCCTAACTGGCTGGAAATTATTAACTATCGGGGTCTCTGGTAGCATAGCGGCGGATATTCTGTCAAGAATTAAAAAGTTTTCTCGTATACGGCCGGAGGGGGTGACGGAGGCGCAAGCGGGGGGAAGGCCTAAGGGTGTAATACAATTTGAAAAAAAGTATACGTGGTTCTGTAAACGGTTCGAGGATAATTGGATAATTTCTGCTTGACAAAGATGGTGAAATGAAATAATTTTCGGTCGCAATGTTGTATACAGTATACTTTTTCGAAGGCGCAGCGCTTGCTAACTGTCGGAAGCAGCGGGGCTTGTTGGTCGAGAAGCGTGCAGTATACGGCATTTGCGCGTGTTTGGAAAGAAATTAACAACAAACCTGGTGGTACGGGAGGATAAGGGATGCTTGGTGCATATCTGCCAATCTTGGTGCTGGTCGTCATAGCGTGCTTGTTCGGTCTGGGGTCGGTGGTCTTTTCATCGCTCATCGGCCAGAAGAAGCCGTCTCAGGTAAAGCTTGCACCTTACGAGTGCGGTTGCGAGCCGGTAGGCAGCGCACGCGAGCGCTTCTCGATCAAGTTCTACCTGATCGCGATGCTCTTCATCCTGTTCGATATCGAGGCCGTGTTCATGTACCCCTGGGCCGTCCTGTTCAAGCGCCTGGGCATGTTCGGCCTGGTCGAGATGGGTCTGTTCATCGTCATACTCTTCGTAGGCTACATCTACGTTTGGAAAAAAGGAGCACTGGAATGGGAGTAACTCAGCCGCTGGGCGACAACATCATCACGACTTCCCTGGACAGCCTGGTTAACTGGGCTCGGAAGTCCTCCATCTGGCCGATGACCTTTGGTCTTGCCTGCTGCGCGATCGAGATGATGGCGACCGGTGCGGCCAAGCACGACCTGGACCGTTTCGGTATCATCTTCCGCGCCTCCCCGCGTCAGTCCGACTGCATCATCATCGCCGGCACCGTGACCAAGAAGATGCTCCCGGTCATCAAGACCGTATACGAGCAGATGCCGGAACCGAAGTGGGTGGTCGCCATGGGCGCCTGCGCCTGCTCGGGCGGCATCTTCGACACCTACTCCGTCGTGCAGGGTATCGACGAGGCCCTGCCGGTGGATGTCTACATCCCGGGGTGCCCGCCGCGTCCTGAGGCCCTTCTCTACGGCCTCATGAAGCTCCAGGACAAGATCGCCAACGAGAAGAACTCCTTCGGTTCTTCCATCGGCTTGGGCGAAAGACTCGAACCCGCCGCGTAATCTACAACGACCAAAGGGAAAGGTAAGGCTGACATGGCAGAAAATAATCGCGCTGTAGTGAAGCTGAAGGAGCGTTTCGCGGATGCCCTGCTCGAATACAAGGAGCATCGCGGCGAGGTGACGGTGACCGTGAAGAAGGAGAGCATCCTCGAGGTACTGAAGTACCTGAGAGACGACCTGCGCTACAACTTCTTGTCCGACGTCACCGCCGTCGACTATCTGGGTCAGGAGCCGCGTTTCATGGTGGTCTACCACCTCCTCTCCATCCCCAACAAGGACCGCGTCAGGGTAAAGGCGCCGGTGACCGAGGCGGACTGCTCCATCGACTCCGTCACCCCCCTCTGGAACTCCGCCAACTGGCTGGAGCGCGAGGCGTACGACCTGTTCGGCATCAACTTCAAGAACCACCCGAACCTGGTGCGCATCTTGATGACCGACGACTGGGTCGGGCACCCGCTCAGGAAGGACTACCCGCTCCAGGGACCCGACCGCGAGCCGTACAAGGGGCGTCTGTCGTAAGACGGATCCAGTTCGAAACCAGGGACGATTTCCATTTCCAAAAAATAGAGGCGATCAATGGCTAGTGAAATAATGACTTTGAACATGGGGCCCCAGCACCCCAGTACCCACGGCGTTCTCAGGCTCGTAGTGGAGCTGGACGGCGAGGTGATTCAGAAGATCACCCCTCACATCGGTTACCTGCACCGGGGCATCGAGAAGCTCTCCGAGCACCGCACCTACCACCAGACCCTGCCCCTCACGGACCGCATGGACTACCTGGCCCCGATGCACAACAACCTGGGCTACGTGCTGGCGGTCGAGAAGCTCCTGGGACTCGACGTCCCCGAGCGCGCGAAGCTCGTGCGCGTGATCATGGCCGAGCTCACCCGTCTTAAGAGCCACCTGGTCTGGATCGCCTGCCACGCCCTCGACATCGGCGCCATGACCGTGTTCCTCTACGCCTTCCGCGAGCGCGAGCTGGTGATGGACCTCTACGAGATGGTTTCCGGCGCCAGGATGACCTCCAACTACTTCCGCGTTGGCGGCCTGTCCCGCGACCTCCCGGCCGGCTTCGAGCAGAAGGTCCAGGAGATCGTCGACACCTTCCCGGGTCACTTCGACACCTACGAGGGGCTCCTCACCAAGAACACCATCTGGCTGCAGAGGACCATCGGTAACGGCGTCATCTCCGCCGAGGACGCCATCGACTTCGGCATCTCCGGCCCGGCCCTCAGGGGCTCCGGCGTCGACTTCGACCTCAGACGCGACCTCCCCTACTCCGGCTACGAGAACTTCGAGTTCAAGGTACCGGTCGGCGAGAACTGCGATACCTTCGACCGCTACAAGGTCCGTCTGGTCGAGATGCGCGAGTCGGTGAAGATCATCGACCAGGCCCTCAAGCGGCTGAAGCCCGGACCGATCCTGGCCGACGCGCCGCAGGTCTGCTACCCGCCGAAGGAGAGCGTGTACAACTCCATCGAGGGTCTCATCCACCACTTCAAGATCGCTTCCGAGGGCTTCCCCGTCCCCGAGGGCGAGGTTTACATGGCAGTCGAGAATCCGAAAGGGGAGCTCGGCTACTACATCGTGTCGGACGGCGGCAACATGCCGTACCGCATGAGGGTCCGCCCGCCGTCATTCGTGAACCTGGGCGCCATCGAGAAGATGGCCAAGGGCTCCATGCTGGCCGACCTGGTTGCCATCATCGGAACGCTGGACATCGTACTTGGCGAAATCGACCGTTAGTTTAATCAACAAGTAAAGGAGATGGGGTAAATGTCTAACGCTCCAGCCGAAGAAATTCCGGCCGAAGAAATCGATCTGACCGAGGCCAACGAAATCATCGACAAGTACCTCACGCTGCCGGGCAACCTCATGCCGGTTCTGCAGGGGATTCAGGACGCTTACGGGTTCGTCCCGAAGCCGACCATTGACCTGGTCGCCGAGCGGCTGAACGTCTACCCGAGCCAGATCTACGGCGTGCTCACCTTCTACGCCCAGTTCCACCTGAAGCCGCGTGGCAAGTTCATCATCAGGGTCTGCGTCGGTACCGCCTGCCACGTGCAGGGGGCCGAGCGCATCACCGAGACCTTCTTCGGGCGTCTCGGCATCGGGCACGCGGAGACCACCGAGGACCTGCGCTACACCTTCGAGAAGGTGGCGTGCCTGGGTGCCTGTGGCATGGCTCCTTTGGCCATGGTGAACGACGACACCTACGGCAAGATGACGGTCCAGAAGGTGGACGAGATCATTGAAACCTACAACGCGCGGCCGATGAAGTAGCCGAGACGTCAATTTCTCAGCAGGGGACCTTTTGTCATGAGCGATAACGCAGGAATCAAAATACTTATCTGTCAGGGTACCGGCGGCATCTCGGCCGGCGCCAAGCAGGTCGAGGCCGAGTTCACCAGGCTGATCGCCGAGAAGGGGATCGTGGCCCAGGTCGGCAAGCGCTGCGACGTCGTCAAGACCGGCTGCCGTGGCCTGTGCGCCAACGACGTGTTGGTTGACGTCATCACCCCTGAGCTGGGCCGGATCACCTACGACTTCGTGGTACCCGAGGACGTCGCGGCGATCCTCGACCAGCACATCGTGGCCAACGAGGTCATCGAGAAGAAAAAGGCCAAGGCCTACTACAACACCTTCGTCGACCAGCAGATGCGCGTGGTCATGACCGGCTGCGGCCAGATCGACCCGGAGCGCCTGGACGCCTACCTCGAGGAGGACGGCTTCAAGGCCATCGAGAAGTGCGTCAAGGAGATGAAGCCGGCCGAGGTCATCGACGAAGTAAAGAAATCAGGGCTTCGTGGCCGTGGGGGCGGGGGCTTCCCGACCGGCATGAAGTGGAGCTTCTGCGCCGCTTCCCCGGGCAACCACAAGTACCTCATCTGCAACGCGGACGAGGGCGACCCGGGCGCGTTCATGGACCGTTCCATCCTCGAAGGCGACCCGTACTGCGTCATCGAGGGGATGATGATCGCGGCCTACGCCATCGGCTGTGACGCAGGCTATGTCTACGTCCGCGCCGAGTACCCGCTCGCCATCGACCGTCTCCAGAAGGCGCTCGACACCTGCTACGAGAAGGGGTACCTGGGCAAGAACATCCAGGGTTGGGGCTTCGACTTCGACATGAGGATCAAGAAGGGCGCCGGCGCCTTCGTCTGCGGCGAGGAAACGGCACTCATGGCCTCCATCGAGGGCGAGCGCGGCATGCCGCGTCCCCGTCCGCCGTTCCCGGCGGTCAAGGGTCTCTGGGGTTTCCCGACCAACATCAACAACGTTGAGACCTTCGCCAACGTACGCCACATCATCAACAAGGGCTCGGCCTGGTACGCAAGTCTCGGCACCGACACCACCAAGGGGACCAAGATCTTCGCGGTCACCGGCAAGGTGAAGCACACCGGCCTCGTCGAGGTTCCCGCCGGTATGTCCGTGCGCGACGTTATCTACCAGGTCTGCGGCGGCATCGCCAACAACCGCAAGTTCAAGGCGGTTCAGGCGGGCGGCCCCTCCGGCGGCTGCATCCCGGCCGAGGTGCTCGACACCCCGGTCGACTACGACTCGCTGATCAAGGCGGGCGCCATGATGGGTTCCGGCGGTCTGGTCGTCATGGACGAGACCACCTGCATGGTCGACGTGGCCCGCTTCTTCCTGACCTTTACCAAGATGGAGTCCTGCGGCAAGTGCGTTCCCTGCCGTATCGGCCTGAAGGCGATGCTCGACATCCTCGAGCGCATCACCGAGGGTCGCGGCGAGATGGCCGACATCGATACCCTGCTGGAAATGGGCGCCACCATCAAGAAAGCGTCCCTGTGCGGTCTGGGCCAGACGGCCCCGAACCCGATCCTCTCCACCGTGAAGTACTTCCGTCACGAGTACGAGGCGCACATCCAGGACAAGCGTTGCCCCTCCAACTCCTGCAAGGAGCTGCTCCTGTGGCAGGTGGTCCCCGAGAAGTGCGTCAAGTGCGGCGCGTGTCTCAGGGCCTGCCCGTCCAACGCGATCAAGTGGGAGAAGGGCGAGGTCGCCGAGCTGATCAAGGAAAACTGCACCAAGTGCAAGTCCTGCTACGACGCCTGCCGCTTCATGGCCATTGAATAAAACGGTTCAACGTTCCGGGTTTTCCGACCCGGAACGAGCCGAACGCCTACGTTGAATATTGAACGTTGAACCGATTTCAGGGAGACAGAGGTCGAGATGGTAAATCTTACGATAGACGGAAAACAGGTTGCGGTAGAAAAGGACGCCACCATTTACGACGCCGCCAAGGCTTGTGGCATCAAGATACCGATCCTTTGCCATGACAAGAAACTGCATCCGTTCGGCGGCTGCCGCATGTGCCTGGTCGAGGTCGAGCAGATGAAAGGCCGCCTCATCCCGGCCTGCACCACCCCGGTCACCGAGGGGATGATCGTGCAGACCACCACCGACGAGATCGTCAAGGCCAGGAAGCTGGTGCTGGAGCTCCTGCTCCTCAAACACCCGATCGACTGCCCGGTCTGCGATGCCGCCGGCGACTGCGACCTGCAGAACCTCACCTACGAGTACAAGGTGAACATGAACCGTTTCGTGGACGAGAAGTTCAACCACGAGATCGACTACGAGAACCCGCTCATCGAGCGCGACATGAACCGCTGCATCCACTGCGGCAAGTGCGCGAGGATCTGCGACGAGATCGTGTCCTACGGTGCCTACACCTTCATCAACCGCGGCATCGAGGCCAAGATGGGTACCGAGTTCGACGGTCCCCTGAACTGCGAGTTCTGCGGTTCCTGCGTCTCGGTCTGCCCGGTCGGCGCGCTCAACTCCCGCCCCTTCAAGTTCAAGGCCCGCTGGTGGGCGCTGCAGAAGACCAAGAGCGTCTGCTCCTACTGCGGCACCGGCTGCCAGCTGACCCTGGGCTCCAAGGACGGCAAGGTGCTCACCACCATCTACGACGAGAACCAGGGCTTCCATAACGGCCAGCTCTGCACCCGCGGCCGCTTCGGCTACCAGTTCGTCAACTCCGACAAGCGCCTCACCGCGCCGCTCGTCCGCAAAAACGGCAAGCTCCAGGAAGCGACCTGGGAAGAGGCCCTGGCTGAAGTCACCTCCAGGCTCTCCGCCGGCAAGAGCGACCCGGCTTCGGTCGCCGCCCTCGCCACGCCGCGCCTGACCAACGAGGAGCTCTTCCTGTTCGAGAAGCTCTTCCGCGGCACCGTCGGCACCGACAACATCGACCACTCCGCCGGCTACGCCCACGAGGCGCTGACCAAGGGCGCCGTCGCCTCCTTCGGCGTGGCCGCCTCCCCGGCCGAGATCGCCGACGTGCAGAAGTCCAACCTCCTCCTCGTGGTGAAAAGCGACGCCTACGAGACCCACCCGGTCATCGGCTTCGAGATCAACCTCGGCGTGAAGAGGAAAGGGATCGCACTCAGGATCGTCTCCGACAAGAAAGGGAAACTGACCCGCCTGCCGGGCGCCAAGACCACCGTCCACGCGCCGGGTAACGAAGTCGCCCTCTTCAACGCCCTCTGCAAGTCGGTCATCGACCAGGGCCTCGCCGCTGAAGGCGTCGCCGGTCTCGATGCACTGAAGGCCGCCGTGGCCGACGCTTCCGCCGAGAAGGCGGGGGTAACCGCGGAAGAGGTCGCCGCCATCGCCAAGGAGTTCGCCTCCGCCGAGAAGGCGCTCATCATCCTCCCCATCGGCCAGGGCTACCCCGGCCACAACGCGGCGCTCGCCAACGCGGCCGCGAACCTTGCCATCCTCACCGGCCAGTACGGCAAGGAAGGCGCGGGCCTGTTGATCATGGGCGAGAAGAACAACAGCCAGGGTGCCGTCGACATGGGCATCTACCCGAAAGGGACCGGCCTCAACGCCGCCGCGATCATCGACGGCTGCGCCAACGGCAACGTGAAGACGCTCTTCGTCGCCGGCGAGAACCCGGTGGTCTCCTACCCGAACCGCAAGAAGGTGGAGAAGGCGCTCGAGAACGTCGAGTTCATGGTGGTCTCCGATCTGTTCCTGACCGAGACCGCTGCCATGGCCGACGTCGTGCTCCCGGCCTGCTCCTTCGCCGAGAAGAGCGGCACCTTCACGAGCCTCGGCCGCAGGGTCCAGAACGTCAGGAAGGCGATCCCCGCCATCGGCCTCGCCAAGAGCGACTTCGAGATCCTGAACGCGCTCTCCCAGGCCTTGGGCGGCGCACGCTACAACAACCAGGGCGAGGTCTTCACCGAGATCGCGGCATCCGTCCCGGCCTACAAGGGGCTTACCCAGGCAGGCCTCAAGGACGAAGGCGCCGTCTACCCGGTGACCCTCTCCGCCAAGCTGGTCCCGGCGGCTGCCAAGGCCGCGGTGCAGGCCCCCGGCAAGCTGGCCCTCGTTACCGGCAGCGCGCTCTACCACTGCGGCACCATGAGCCGCTTCGGGGAAGGCCCCATGTACGTCTGCCCGGACGCCTACGCCGAACTGAACGTCGCCGACGCGGCGGCGCTCAAGATCGCCGAGGGCGACCAGGTCACCGTGACCTCCGGCACCGGCGCGGTGAAGGTTGCCGCCAAGGTCGGCAAGAGGGTGCCCCAGGGCGTGGTCTTCTCTCCGTACCACTTCGGTGAGGGGAGCGTCAACACCATCACCGACGGTTCGGAAGTCACCTACGTCACCGTCGCGAAGCAATAACTGACAGCTAGAAAATCTATACAAGAGGGGAAGACTATCAGATGGATACGCTAATCTTAGGACTGCCGGTCGCGTACTACATAGCCATGGTTGCCAAAGTGCTCGTAGCTTTCGTCTTCGTGCTCCTTACCGTGGCCTACGCCACCTACGCGGAGCGCAAGATCATCGGGCACATGCAGGTGCGTCTGGGTCCCATGAGGACCGGCTGGCACGGGCTGCTGCAGCCGATCGCGGACGGCGTCAAGCTGTTCTTCAAAGAGGAGATCGTTCCGTCGCAGGCGAGCAAGTTTGCCTTCCTGATCGCTCCCCTCGTCGCCCTGATCCCGGCGTTCATCTCCTTCGCGGTCATCCCCTTCGGTGACACCGTGACCATCGGGGGGTACACGGTACCGCTGCAGATCGCGGCCTACTACGACCAGGCCGGCAAGCAGGTCTTCGACGTCAACGTCGGCGTCCTCTACATCCTGGCCATGGCGTCCCTGGGCGTCTACGGCATCGTGCTCGCCGGCTGGGCCTCCAACTCCAAGTACTCGCTTCTTGGCGGCCTGCGCTCCGCGGCACAGATGATCTCCTACGAGCTCGCCGCTGGTCTTGCCATCATCTCGGTGTTCATGCTCTCCGAGAGCCTCTCCCTGCACAAGATCGTCGCCGATCAGGCGGGCGGCGCATGGTACGCCTTCAAGCAGCCGCTGGCCTTCGTGATCTTCTTCATCTGCTCCCTGGCCGAGATCAACAGGACCCCGTTCGACCTTCCCGAGGCCGAGACGGAGCTGGTCTCCGGCTTCTGCACCGAATACTCCTCCATGAAGTACGCGATGTTCTTCATGGCAGAATACGCCAACATGATCACCGTCTGCGCCGTCACCACCACCCTGTTCCTGGGCGGCTGGCACGGCCCGGCCTTCCTCCCCGGCTGGTTCTGGTTCATCGCCAAGGTGTACTTCCTGATCTTCCTCTGCATGTGGATCAGGGCCACCTACCCGCGTTACCGTTACGACCAGTTGATGCGTCTTGGGTGGAAGGTGTTCCTGCCGCTCACCCTGGTCAACGTGATGGCGACCGGCCTCTGGGTCATGTTCATCAGCAAGTAGAGAGAGAGTCAAGCTACACAACTTCTAGGCGAGGTGCCGCAAATGATAATGCCGCTCATCAAAGGTCTTCAGATCACCATTTCACATATGTTCAAGAAGCCGGTCACGCTGCAGTACCCGACCGAGCGTCCTGACGTCAAGCCTGGCTTCCGTGGACTGCACGCGCTCAACGTGTCCCATGACAAGGCCAAGTGCGTTGCGTGCTACCTTTGCCCCACCGTCTGCCCGGCCAAGTGCATCACGGTCGAGGCGGGCGAGGACCAGAACCACGACAAGTACGCTGCCAAATACGAAATCGACATGCTGCGCTGCATCTTCTGCGGCTACTGTGTGGAAGCGTGCCCGGTTGACGCGATCCGGATGACGGAACAGTTCGAACTCGCCAACTACTCGCGCGCAGACTTCACCTACACCAAAGACAGACTCTTAGAAAAGAAATAAAGGAGCAGCAATGGAATCGATCTTCTTTCTCGTCGTGGCTGCGGTGGCCGTTATTTCCAGCATACTCGTGGTCACCTGCAAAAACCCGATCAACAGCGCGCTGTCGCTGGTGATGACCTTCTTCTGCCTGGCGACCTTCTACGTCATGCTGGACGCCCCGTTCATGGCGGCCACCCAGGTGATCGTCTACGCCGGAGCCATCATGGTATTGATCATCTTCGTGATCATGCTCCTGAACGTGAGGGTTGAGACCGTGAAGCGCGGCACCCACGCGGTGGTCGCCGGAAGCGCCATTGGCCTGTTCGTTCTCTTCCAGACCGTCTGGTTCCTGATGAAGGGCTCCATGACCGGCAAGGTGGGCGACATGACCAAGGAGCAGATCGTGAGTGTCGGCCACGTCGAGCTGATCGGCAAGGCGCTCTTCACCGACTTCCTGCTGCCGTTCGAGGTCACCTCGGTGCTGCTTTTAGCCGCGATCGTCGGCGCCGTCATCCTGGCCAAAAAGAAAATCTAACGCTACGAGGGGAACAGACATGCTAGCGATCGAAAATTACCTGATTGTTTCGGCCATACTCTTCGCCATCGGGACCATCGGGGTCCTGACCAAGAGAAACGCCATCGTCATCTTCATGTGCATCGAGATGATGCTGAACGCGGTGAACCTGACCTTCATCGCCTTCTCCAGGCACCTGGGCAACATCGACGGACAGATCTTCGTCTTCTTCGTCATGACCGTGGCCGCCGCCGAGGCAGCCGTCGGTCTCGCGCTGATGATCGCCTTCTTCAAGAATCGCGAGTCCATCGACGTCGAGGACGTCAACCTGCTGAAGCTCTAGAAGCGGGGCTTCAGGCCGCCGCCACTGGACGCGCTCAGCTGCGGGCGGAGCAATCCGCGACAGTCACAAGCGAATGGGCGGCGACGTGCCGCTTGCCAAGATACGACTTATAAGAATACAGAACAAAGGAGTCAGGGATGTTTGATTTAGTATGGTTGATCCCACTGTGCCCTCTCATCGGCTCGGTCATCAACGGCCTACTCGGCAAGAAGATAAAGAACGAGACGGTCATCGGCGGTATCGCCGCCGGTAGCGTGTTCGCCTCCTTCATGGTCGCCTGCGGGATCCTGTTCCAGCTCCTGAGTCTGCCGGGCGAGGAACGGGTAATCCAGAAGACCATCTTCACCTGGATCCAGTCGGGTACCTTCAAGGCCGATATCGGCTTCCTGATCGACCCGCTGTCCGCAACCATGCTGATGATCGTGACGGGGATCGGTTTCCTGATCCACCTCTACTCCATCGGCTACATGCACGGTGAGGAAGGGTTCTACCGCTATTTCTGCTACCTGAACCTCTTTACCTTCTCCATGCTCTGCCTGGTGTCGGGCAACAACCTGCTCCTCATGTTCATCGGTTGGGAAGGCGTGGGTCTGTGCTCCTACCTCTTGATCGGCTACTACTTCCACAAGAAGAGCGCCGGCGACGCAGGCAAGAAGGCATTCGTGATGAACAGGGTCGGCGACTTCGGTTTCCTCCTCGGTCTCTTCACCCTCTTCTACTACCTAGGCACCAACCACAACGTCTGGACCATCAACTTCGTGGAGCTCGCGAAGAACGCCGACCTCCTGGTCCCGGGCGCCGTGGTCACCACCGTCTGTCTCTGCTTCTTCCTGGGCGCCACCGGTAAGTCCGCCCAGATCCCGCTCTACACCTGGTTGCCGGACGCGATGGAAGGCCCGACTCCGGTCTCCGCGCTCATCCACGCCGCCACCATGGTCACCGCCGGCGTCTACATGATCGCCCGCATGAACTTCATCTTCATCAAGAGCCCGACCGCGCTCCTCGTGATCGCCTGCGTCGGCGCCGCCACCGCGCTCTTCGCGGCGACCATCGGCACCGCCCAGAACGACATCAAGCGCGTCCTCGCGTACTCCACCGTTTCCCAGCTCGGCTACATGTTCCTGGCCATGGGGGTCGGCGCCTTCACCGCCGGCGTGTTCCACCTGATGACCCACGCCTTCTTCAAGGCCTGCCTGTTCCTCGGTTCCGGCTCCGTCATCCACGGCATGCACCATGCGCTGCACCACGAGCACTCCGAAGCTGACCCGCAGGACATGAGGAACATGGGCGGACTGAGGAAGAAGATGCCGATCACCTTCATCACCTTCCTCCTGGCGACCATCGCCATCGCCGGTATCCCGGGCTTCGCCGGCTTCTTCTCCAAGGACGAGATCCTCTGGCAGGCGTTCGCCAACCCGCACCACCATGCCGTCAACTACGTCCTCTGGGGCGCGGGCGCCATCGCAGCAGGCCTCACCGCCTTCTACATGTTCCGCCTGGTGTTCATGACCTTCTTCGGCCAGACCCGTCTCTCCGAGAAAGCCTTCCACCACCTGCACGAGTCCCCGTGGGTCATCACCGTGCCGCTGGTCTGCCTGGCGACCCTCTCCGTGTTCGGCGGCTGGATCGGCGTGCCGAAGGTGCTCGGCGAAGTGCTCGGCGAAATGCCGAACTACTTCGAGCACTGGCTTGAGCCTGTCTTTGCTTACTCCACTCATTACACCGAGGCGCATGGCGCGCACGGCCTCCACTCCGTGGCTCTCGAGTGGGGCCTCATGGGCACCTCCGTCCTGATCGCCTGCGGCGGGATCGGTCTCGCCTACGCGTTGTACATCGTCGCACCGGGCTTCCCGGAGAAGTTCACCTCCACCTTCCCGGCGCTGCACCGCGCGGTCTACAACAAGTGGTACGTCGACGAGATCTACGACTTCGCCTTCGTCAACCCCTGCAAGGCCCTGGGCAACTTCCTGTGGAAAGGGTTCGACGTGCTGGTTGTCGACGGCATCGTGAACGGCGTGGCCGCCGTGGTTCGCGGCTTCTCCGGTATCCTGCGCTACGTGCAGACCGGCTTCGTTCACAACTACGCCTTCACCATGGTGTTCGGCGTGGCCCTGATCGTCGCGGTGTACATCTTCCGCTAAGACACGAGACTTGAGATAATTTTGACCTGTAAGTAAAAGGAGCAGAGTAAATGAACCAGCTACCGTTACTGAGCATATTAACCTTCACACCGCTGATCGGGGCGATACTGCTCCTCTTTGTGAACAAGAACAGCCACGGCGTGCTCCGTACCATCGCCATGGCGGTTACGGTGGTGACGTTCGTCCTCTCGTTGCCCCTGATCACCGGGTACAACGCGCCGGGGAGCGACATCGGCGGTTTCCAGTTCCTCGAGAATGTGCCCTGGATCGCGGCCGGTCCCTTCCAGATGAGCTACCATCTGGGCATCGACGGCATCAGCCTCTGGCTCGTCATCCTGACCACCTTCATCATGCCCATCGCCATCCTCTCCACCTACACGGCGGTTGAGGAGAAGGTGAAGGAATACATGATCTGCCTCCTGCTCCTCGAAGTCGGCATGGTCGGCACCTTTATCTCGCTCGACCTGTTCCTCTTCTACATCTTCTGGGAGATCATGCTGATCCCGATGTACTTCATGATCGGTATCTGGGGCGGCAAGAACAGGATCTATGCGGCAGTCAAGTTCTTCATCTACACCGCGGTCGGTTCGCTCCTCATGCTGGTCGCATTGATCTCGCTCTACTTCAAGGCGGGCGGCGGCGACTTCAGCATCCTGCGCTTCTACCAGCTGCACCTCGACCCGACCACCCAGATGTGGATGTTCCTGGCCTTCGCCCTGGCCTTCGCCATCAAGGTCCCGATGTTCCCGCTGCACACCTGGTTGCCGGACGCCCATACCGAGGCGCCGACCGCCGGTTCCGTGATCCTGGCCGCCGTCATGCTGAAGTGCGGTACCTACGGTTACGTTCGTTTCGCCATGCCGCTGTTCCCGGATGCCAACGCGCAGTTCACCCCGCTCATCGCCACCCTCTCCGTGATCGGCATCATCTACGCGTCGCTGGTCGCCATGGTGCAGCAGGACGTCAAGAAACTGGTTGCTTACTCCTCGGTGGCCCACCTGGGCTTCGTCATGCTGGGCGTCTACGCGCTGAACCAGCAGGGCGTCACCGGCGGCATGCTGCAGATGCTCAACCACGGCGTTTCCACCGGCGCATTGTTCCTTATCGTCGGCTTCATCTACGAGCGTCGTCACACCCGTCTCATCACCGACTTCGGCGGCCTGGCCAAGCAGATGCCGGTCTTCGCCACCATGTTCATGATCGTGACCTTCTCCTCCATCGGCCTGCCGGGCACCAACGGCTTCGTCGGTGAGTTCCTGGTGCTCCTGGGCTCCTTCGAGAGCAACCTGCGCTGGTACGCGATTATCGCCACCTCCGGCGTCATCCTTTCCGCCGTCTACATGCTCTGGATGTTCCAGAGGGTGATGTTCGGCGAACTGAGCAACCCGAAGAACCAGACCCTGAAGGACCTGAACGCCCGCGAAGTCATCATCATGCTGCCGCTCATCGCGCTGATCTTCTTCCTGGGCATCTACCCGCGCCCGATCATCGACACCATGGCGCCGTCCATCGACAGGCTGATCGCGCAGACCAAGGTTCAGAAGCAGGTAGCACAGGTAGCGGCACCGGCCGCGATGGCGCTTCCCCCGGGCCACATGGCAGTACCCGAAGCAGGTGCGGCTCCCGCAGGTATGCCCGCAGGTCACCCGGCCATGCCGGAGGCAGGCGCGGCGCCCGCAGGCATGCCCGCAGGACACCCGGCCATCCCCGCAAACAACGAAGCAAAATAGACCGCTTAGAACTACTGACGGAGGATTATAGATGGAAACAATTGCTATGCCGGCCATAAACCTGGCAGTGATCATGCCTGAGATCCTACTCTCATGCATCGCCATGGTGCTGCTGCTCGTCAACGTCTTCGTGCCGGGCAAGAACAAGGCCTACCTCGGTTACCTGAGCATCATCGGCCTTGCAGTGACCGCGGCGAGCGCGGTGGGCGGCTGGGGGCCGTCGGTATCAGCGTTCAACGGATCGGTAGTGCAGGACAACTACGCAATCTTCTTCAAGATCATCTTCATCGTTTCCGCCGGCCTTGCCATCCTGATCGCGGACCGCTACATGGTCCAGGAGGATTGCAACCAGGGCGAGCTCTACCCGATGGTTCTCTTCGCCACCGTCGGCATGATGCTGATGGCTTCCGGGACCGACCTGATGGTCATCTTCCTGGGCCTCGAGCTCCTTTCCATCCCGCTGTACATCCTGGCAGGCTGGAACCGTGACAGCCTGGCGTCCAACGAGGCCGGTCTCAAGTACTTCCTGCTTGGCGCCTTCTCCACCGGCTTCCTGCTCTACGGCATGGCGCTCACCTACGGCGCGACCGGCAGCACCAAGATCCAGGCCATCTCCTCCTACGTGATGAGCAACCCCGGCGTTGCCAGCAACCCGCTCTTTGTAGTGGGCATGCTGCTGATCGCCGTCGGCTTCAGCTTCAAGATTGCCGCCGCACCGTTCCACATGTGGACCCCGGACGTCTACCAGGGTGCGCCGACCCCGATGACCGCGTTCATGTCCGCCGGCCCCAAGGCCGCCGGTTTCGCGGCCTTCATCCGTGTCATGATCTTCGCCTTCCCGATGCTGAGGGCCGAGTGGAGCGATCTGCTCTGGGTGCTGGCCGTCTTGACCATGACCGTCGGTAACATCATCGCCCTCTCCCAGGACAACGTGAAGAGGATGCTGGCGTACTCCTCCATCGCCCACGCCGGTTACGCGCTGGTAGGTTTCGCCGCCGTCAACGCCGAGGGTGCTGCGGGCATCCTGTTCTACATGCTCTCCTACGCCTTCATGAACATCGGCGCCTTCGCCGTCATCGTCCTGATCACCAAGAAGGGCGAGGTCAACGGCAACGTGCAGGATCTGGCAGGTTTCGGTCACAAGAAGCCGCTTCTGGCCATGGTGCTCAGCATCTTCCTGTTCTCCCTGGCCGGCATGCCGCCGACCGCCGGTTTCATCGGGAAGTTCTATCTCTTCTCTGCCGCCATCAAGGCCGGTTACGTCTGGCTCGCCATCATCGGCGTACTGAACTCCGCCGCGTCCCTGTACTACTACCTGCGTGTCATGGTCTTCATGTACATGAAAGACCCGACCGAAGACTTCGAGTGGGCAGGTGCCACCCCGGCCATCGCCCTCTGCCTCGTGCTTGCCGTAGGTGCCACCCTGGTCCTCGGCGTAGTCCCGGGCACCGTTCTCGAGCTGGCGCAGAAAGCAGTTCAGTTCTAAGGCAAGCGTAAATAGCAGCATCAAAGAGGGCACCCGAATCCGGGTGCCCTCTTTGCGTTTGTAGACCGTACGTGACCCTGTAGGGGCGAATAATCATTCGCCCGTCCACCTGCCCTCACACCGCATAACCAACAAAAACATAACGCCCGCCCCTGCGAAACCCTGTCCACGAAGCGCTGAGCCCCCCCTTCAATGAAGGGGGCACAGGGCGGATTTGCCTTTGGTCCACGCCACGCCCAGTTTGACACCCACCCCCGTCTTGGTAAATATTCATCTTGCTTTCCACCCCATACCCCTCAACGAGGTGCTTAATGGCGACCTCATTCATTCCGCGAGCGAAAATAACACCTACCCCTACTCCTCTTGACAATATCCCAGCCAATGGGATACGGTGATTACCCCTCCTCCCCCAGGTTGTCCGGGACGGTATTGATGCCTTGATGATGGAAATACGAATAGGCGGACCTGTACGAGGGAACTGGCCGCACTACTCGAAGCTGTCCGGCACGGAGCATCACTGTCACGTGGAAGGGGGAGGCCGACATATGTGGCTGTATGGCGAGAGGATAAACGCGAAGTCCGATTGGTCGAGGTGATATATGCGGGCACTCACGAACAAGCCCCGTACTGAAAAGAAGATTGAAGCACGCTTCGAAGGAAGCTATGCCGAGATGGTGAAACTGCGCAGGATGGCGCAGACTCTGAGGGTGAAGGATCTCACCGAGTGGGCATTGGAAGAAAAAGAGCTCTACACTCCTGAGGAAGTGTCGCCGGAGCTGGCATGGAACTGCGGCGGAGTGGCCATCCGTGGCGCCCGCGGCAAAGAGGGGTTGACGCAGAGACAGTTAGCCGAACTGACCGGTATAGCGCAGCACCATATCAGCGAGATGGAGAATGGCAAGCGCCCCATCGGCAAGGAAACCGCAAGAAGGCTGGCCGACGCCCTCAATATTGATTACCGCGTATTCCTGTAGAAAGACAAAGACAGTTTCTCCTTCTGCCGTTCTTGCCGCGAATTCCTTGCAGTAAGAGATTCATCCATAGTTTTCCGCCGTGCCTACCGTGTACCTCTACGTCGTCAGATGAACGCTGTCCTCCTGAATTTGACACCCGCCTAGCCCCTGGTAAATTTCCATCTTCACGACCTCTCCATCAGGAGGTTCCAAGATGGCCGGTTCCCGTCAGTTGCACCTCCGCCGCGACCCTTTCCAGCGCCCCACCCTCACCCCAGGCCCCTTAGGGCATAACGATGCATCGTCACCCAACACACCGAAAGGTCTTATCGGAGACACTCCAGGGCCACTTGGGGTTAACGACGGTGCCGCCCTCCTAGCAAACCACCGGTTCCAGAAGCGGTTGCCCCGAGCAACGACGGCCGTACGTTGGATTGCCCTGGCAGATGTTCAAGCTTTAGCGTTAGACGTCACAACATACTTCGAAGGCGGAGAGGCAAAGTACGGGACTCTTGCCGGTGATGATGACGATCAGGCCACGTCTTTCGGCCTACTGCAGTGGAATTTCGGTCAGAATACACTCGGCCCACTCCTCAAGAAAATGCTAAAGGCTGACCCACTTCTGTTTGAAACATGCTTCCCCAAGGGGACGAACTACGAGAAGTTGAAGGCGTCACTAATGGCGGGGGATGCATCAGAGCAAAGAAAATGGGCTCGAGAATTGTTGAGAACCAATCGCAGTGGATGGCAGACCTCTTTTAAAAATATCGCAAGAGTTGCGCAGTTCAATGAAATTCAAAAACAGGAGGCAATAGCGAATTACCACCATCTGGTGATGAAAGCAATCACTTGCCTGAGGACAATCCGTCCGTCAGACTTTCAACGCATAGAGATCAACACTTATGTTGCATTGTTCGACCTGTGTGTTCAGCAACACGGAATAGAGCAGTCAAAAGCCCGGATAGTTAACGAAATCGGCGTGAGGAAACCGGCATCACAGCAGGAAATCATGAGGATAGTAATCACTGAGAGAGGATTGCTGGCAAAACAGGAATACCGAGCTGATTGCATCAGCCGAAGAATGGGAATCTTGACGGGTGAAGAATTTACGGCAACCCAGCAGGGACACAGGGTTAGACGGAAAAACCCGAAACTAGCTTTGCTGGCAACTTACCGGGGGGCTTATGTCCGCCTATAAAGCGATAGCAGTGATATTCAGCCTGCTTTTGATTACTACCAAGGTGGAGGCAGACGAAGCCCCTGTTTGCAGGTCAGGGGTGTGTTCGTTTCATGTCACGGCAACTGAGATGATCTCCCCCTGCAGCGGGCTTTCTGGTCTTGTGGTGTACAGTCAGTCGACCGGGGCGACATTGATACAGTGCTCTGACCCCGTTTCTAACGAGAGAAGAGCGCTGGTTTTTGACCGCGTGAGAGCGGCTAGCCAATACGAAGTAGAAGAAGGTAGGTTTTTTAGGGCGGAAGGTCTGTCTGCTCATGGGGTACCTGATAGGTTTGGGAATGTTCCCCTTTGTAGGCCCAACAAAGCACCGCGCCCTGCTACATTTCTTATTGTGGAGAAGGTACCCAGCATCTCGGGAGCCAGTCCTTACTGCTACCGCATCTACTACGTAGACGAATCAGGCACATCTTTGCAGGTAACCAGAGACGATGGCTACAAAGTACCGCCGGCTACCAAAAAGACGGTAGCAAGATGGGCGGCCCTGCGTCGGAAGTTGCTGTCCCTTATAAAGCAATGAAGATCAGCCCCTTGCTGGCACTCCTGCTGTTTAACTCGCACTCTATCCTGCACTGCTTCGGGCAGATACACGCCGACCGTCCCTTCTAAAATGGAGCAAAAGATGAATTTTCTGCCAAGGCTTCTGGTCTTCGTACTGCTGTTCTGTTGGTTTAATTCAGCGTATGCGAGCCCTGATGATCACAAGGAAATCACAGGAAAGTGGGTCAAGAAAGGAGCAGACCCTTCAGACTGTGGTTGCGGCGATTGCATAGACATTCAGCTCGAAGGCAAGGCCCAGCCATTTTGCGTAGAATCCAACCAGATATACCTGAAGGTCCGCTACAAGCTCGATTACAAGCTAAGAAAGGTGTACCTACTGTTCGATGACGTGCTGGAGGTCGGAACAGGGGGGGGAGCCTTGCCTTGGGAGAGGTTCGACAAGAAGAAGCCTTTGGCTGAGCTGGATGTGTCTGAGGTCCAGAAGGGAAGGATCAGTATGAAATGGTTTGGTTTTAGGGGGAAAGACTACTCTAGTCAGCACTATAGATTCGGAAGCAACTACGCAGGAATTTATGAAAGACCGAGCACCGAGTGATTGGCGGATGACCGTTACTCGCTGGTACGATAACACGGTCCTTTTGCTGAAGCGGCAGCAATAAGGCGCCTACACTGTGTGCGATGAGCCAGGGGCGTCGACTGGAGGCCGTATGCCTATAATATCGATGTTCTACGGCATAATCATCAGGATGTACCTGCTCGACAACCATCATCATAACCGGCCGCACTTTCACGCCAAATACGCAGAATTAGAGGCATCTATAAGCATTGAAGAAGGCGAAATTTTAGCTGGACAACTGCCTAGAAAACAAATTAGGCTGGTTCCAGCTTGGTTGGAACTGCATCGTGACGAACTGCAAGCGGACTGGGATCTCGTTGTGGCAGGCGAGAACCCTTACAAAATCGACCCACTGTGAGGAAAAGATGTACTGGGATGTAAAAGTCGTAAAACCGCTGCCGGACTACTGCATCTACGTCGAAATCGAAGATGGCCGCAAAGGTATCTTCGACCTGAAGCCGTACCTGAACCACGGCGTCTTTCGCGAACTGAAGAACCCCGCGTACTTCAACCAAGTGGGCATCCTTTTCGGAGCGGTAACATGGCCCAACGACCAGGACATAGCCCCCGAAACCCTCCTAGCCGAACTGCGCCCTGTCTAATCTATCCTCCAGAGAATCTCTGTTGCCTCAGTGGGTATCCGCTCGTAGCCGGCAGCTATCCCTTTTATCCCTTTTATCCCTTTTATCCCTGTAGATCGCTTCGCTTTGCGTCTTAGCGGCTTTGCGTGAGACGCCTTCAGGCCTTCCTCCAAAACCTGAAGGTGGACTCCGAGAAATTCCGATCTGTCCCTTGACATGTTTTATGAATGGCTAATAATGTTTGGCGTCGACCCAACCTCATTTACGGAGGCCGTTATGGTGCAAATTCCAAAGCACGACCTGTCAAGTCTCTGGAAGTTATCCGACGGTGATCTCATGCACGAAACCAGAAGCTTTGCTGGAAGGATAAGGGGGCACGCTGCCTTCCAGGACGTCCCGGAGCATGTGCCGGTGGCCGATACGTTTGAATCGCTGGCGGATGTCCTGGGGCAAAAATCGAATGCGGCGAAGTATGGCGACAAGCTCATGGCCGAAGAGAGGGACAAGGCGCGCGAAGAGATTTTCACAAAGCTCACCTTCGCCTGCCAGCACTCCGTTATGGTGGCGACGCATCGGAAAGACCCCACTCTGATGGATGTCGGTTTCGACTTGAGCCACAGGGTTTATACAACAAAACCCGCCACCGCCTCCCTACCGGGGCAGCCCAGCAAAGTGGAGTTGAAATTCGGGCCCAAGGGGTCCGGGATCTTCTACGTACTGGTGAACCGGGTTCCCGGCATGGGCAGCGTCGAGGTCCAGTACACAGACAGCCCAAACGATGAATCCTCCTGGACAAGCGCGGAGAGGTCCTACAAGTGCAAGATCGAACTGAAGCTAGACCTCGTGAAGCGGTATTACATCAGGGCGAGGTACCACAATAACGCCGGGTACGGGCCGTGGTCCTCGGTAGTCGACATAGTGCTTAGCTGACCTATACCTGTGCGGCTGCAGACGTTGAACTGCAGCCGCACTCCCACCAAAAACTTCTTCCTCCAAAAGAGCCAACTTCTCACCGAATCTTTCAGCCTCCAGCCTCACCGATAAATCCAACCCGGAAAAGGCTGAGCCTCCGACCGTGCCAGTAAATCCACAACCAAAAACGGGGAGGCCGGAGCTTCGCGGGTAGATCCCAAACCCAAAAGACTTGGTATTAGGCGTCGTCAGTGAATTCCGAACTGAAAAGGCTGAGCCTCCCGCTTGGCCCGTGAATCCAGAACAAAAAAGGCGGAGCCTTCGGCCTTGCTTGTCAATCCAGAACAAAAAAGGCGGAGTCTTCGGCCTTGCTTGTAAATTCGCGACTGAAAAGGCTGAGCCTCCGGTCACGCCGGATAATTCATAAAAGCAAAAGGCTGAGCCTCCAGCCCCGTCAGTAAATTCAAAACACAAAAGGCTGAGCCTCTGACGCCGGGAGTAAATTGAAGATGCCAGAGGCTAAATCTCCGGAGTCGGGAGTAATTCCAAAACGCAAAAGGGTAAGCCTCCAGTCTTTGCTGTTATCCCTTCAATCCCCTTCATCCCTGTTAATCGACTATTCTTTGCGTCTTTGCGGCTTTGCGTGCCCAAGGTTGGATGTTGATTCAGCTTTATTAAAACCGATCTATGTGCTAATTGTGTGTTTACGATTTCCCCTTTAGGAGTTCCGTAAAGTCACATGGCACGAAAACAGCGCACCAGCCCCATCGAAGACCTCGTTGCCGTCGCCAGCAAATTCCCCTGGTGGGTCTCAGTAGTCCTTGCAATTGTTTCCTATCTAACTCTCCACGCAATGGCAGCTCGACCAATAATGCCGGCCACCGCAGCGCCTGGACAAATGGGTGATGCGGCCGTCAAAGGGCTTTACGTTGTCCTTGCGATGTTCGGGCAAATAATCCTCCCTGTCGCTTTCCTCTTTGCAGCAGTCATGTCATTTTTCCAATCCCTAAAGCAGCGCAAGCTCTACGAAACGGTCAAGTCGCGTGCGGATGTTGGAGCGTTGAACGAAATGAGCTGGGGTGAGTTCGAAACCTTGGTGGCGGAGCATTTCAAGCGGAAGGGGTTTGAGGTCGCCCGAGAGGGTGGAAACGGCCCGGACGGCGGCATCGATCTTGTCCTGAGGAAGGGGAGAGAGAAGCACCTGGTGCAGTGCAAGCAATGGAAGGCGTACAAGGTCAGCGTTCAGCCGGTGCGGGAATTTTACGGAGTAATGGCCGCCGCCGGAGCAGCCGCTGGCTATTTCGTCACCTCCGGCACCTTTACCGAAGATGCCAAGGCCTTTGTAAGGGGGCTAAACCTTGAGCTGATCGACGGCCAGAAGCTGAAGTCCATGATCGTGCAAGTTGTCAAGGTAGCTCCGGCGTCCTCTTCTCCGAGTGTTGACCCCACAGTTGCGCCGCCCTGCCCGAAATGCGGAGCAGTGATGCAAATCCGAGTCGCACGCAAAGGTGCCAATGCGGGCCAGAAGTTCTGGGGCTGCAGTATCTATCCCAAATGCAACGGCACCCAGATCGTCACGGTTGCAGGTCCGACACCCACATTGCCGGATGCGACAGCGGTCCAGCCGAAAGAAGAAAAGAAGAGGAACTGCCCGGATTGTGGCAGCGAACTAGTCCTGAGGAAGTTCCAGAGTGGGCCGAAAGAGGGCCAAAGTTTTTACGGCTGCCTCCCCTGTAAAAAGGCATGGCCCGCAACGTAGGAGGAGGAACGGATGATCGCTTCTGAAATCAAAACCAAAGCAATCAAGGCCTTGGCTGCAGGGCTGGTAGCAAGTGTCCTTCTCGCCGTGGGTTACATGTACGCCGTCCTCAACTGGAGTTTCTCCAAAGGCGACAGGGTGGGCTACGTACAGAAGTTTTCCGAAAAGGGGTGGGTGAGCAAGACTTGGGAAGGCGAGCTGCAGATGCTCCCTGTACCCGGAGCCGTTCCGGAACGCTTCCCGTTTTCAGTGCGGGACAAGGCGGTGGTCTCCAAAATCAATGCAGCCCTCGGCAAGAAAGTGTCCCTCTCCTACGAACAACACAAAGGCATTCCGACCACCTTGTTCGGTGAGTCAGAATATTTCATCGTGGATGTAAAGGCGCTCGAATAGGATGCAATGATTGTGCGGCAGAAGGCAAGTAGCTTTAAAAGAAATGTGAGGAGCTGTTTGAGGGTGTGGTCGGGCATCAATTACATGTGTGTCGTCCAAGACCTGACGCCATTCACCGTCCCTTCTTCATGACTATGCTGCTCGGTTTGAGGCGCAATACGTTACATAAGTTACATAAGGTGAAGGCAAGAACCCTATTATGCTATTGGGCAACCCTTTGAACTAGGGATGACCGAAACTGAGGTAGCTGCCCGACTGGGTATTACGCAGTCATCAGTGAGTAGGTCGACCGTTCGCGGAGGGGCTTTAGCTGCCTGGAACGGTTGGCAGCTGAGAGATTAGAGAGAAACGCATAATTTCATGGGCGTCCCTCTGCGTCTCTGCCAGCAGGAGTCGGGGCTTCAAGCTTGAGACAGGAGAATTATGAAATTCACAAAGAACAATGCGTTTGTACGGAACAAAGCTCGTTTGATGAAGATGTGTGAGTCTGGGAAGCATGACTTACGTAACCTAATTTTCACCTTCAAGTATGACTTTGACCTAAAGTCCTATGAAAAGGCAATGCAAGATATAAAGGTGCTTAACGCCAACAAAGAGCGACTATTTGCTAATCCCCTCCCTAAAACCTATTTGGATATCAGAAGTTCCGAAATTCTTCCCTACTCCGCATCTTTAAAAGTCGAGCTAGATTGGTGCGTTTTTTCAATTTTGCAACACAAGGAAGAATTAATTCAGTTCTTGAAGCTGAAGAGTATCTTTGAACATGCGCTTATTTCAGGAGACTATGGGCAAGCCCAAAGTACGTTAGACTATATAAATTCAAATGTCGGCCACTCCATATGGTCATTAGAATCAAAATTTATCTTAAACGAATTCACCGGCGGGATTACTAAGAATCTAGAGTTTCTCACTGAGTTATGTACAGATGGAACTGACGTAATATTATTGTTATTGTCTGATTTTTACAGCAGAAAGTGTGAAAAGAACATAACTGTAGGTAAACTTAACGAGTACTATCATCAAATTTTACATTCCGCCAGCGCGGACTTAACAAATTATTTTTACTTTAAGCTAAACCATGCGCGTTTAAAAGATATAGATGTCGCCTTTTCTATATACCTAGAAAGTATAAGCTCAGTAGTAGATAGATATCTAATGTTGATTGAGATAACTAAGTACAGCATCTCACGTAACTTGCCGGAGGCAAGTACATTGGTCAATTGCATCAAGGATAATTTTAAGGAATTTCCTGATCCCAGTCTTAAAGCAATAACCAACGTATCAAATCTAAAAAAAAATAAGTTTAAGGATTGCAGCAGTTCCTTTAGACGCGATGAAATATGCATGTGTATAGACACTTATAAATCGGGAGACTACATAGGATGTATTGATCAGGCAGGAAATATTCTCAAAGCCGATGCAACAGTTTTTGAAATTTACCAATATTATATAAAATCACATATTAACATAGGAAGGGAACTGGTAGTACCTTTTTCAGAAGACTCAATAGGGCATGACGTTATGTGTGCCATTGATAGCGTCTATATGTTCGACGCAGACACAAGCGAGTCTTTGGGTAAGTTAATTAAAATATATATAACGTTGGGTAATTCCAATTTTGCTCACCAGATAGTTGGATATCTCAGTAGATATATAAAAATGAAGAACTGTGATCATTACATAGTATCAGCTGTTGCTTCTTCAAGATACCAACTTGCCTTCTTAGAATTATTGCATATTAATGACCAGTCAGTAGCCATTATTCAATCGCTAGTCAGGGATTTCAGCCCGGGGGGGGTGGCTTTTATAAATTATGCTATTAAAAACCATTATCAAGAAAATATACGCCACTTAAACGAGCCATACCTTATAGAATGTTCAATATTAAGAGCTAGATATTTGATATCAACAGGTGAAATAGAAGAAGCAACTGAACTGTTGAAAAAGTTAATATTGGTGGAAATACCAATCTATTTATTGACCGAAACAATAACATTACTTTTTGATCTTTATATTTCTACTGGTGATGTAAAGGACGCCACCCGACTTGTGGTTGACAGTTTTGTTGTTAATAACAACTATATTAAGACATTGAAGCTGGGTGGACTCAGAAAAGAAATATTAGACTCTGATGCTATTGATTTTATAAGTAGCAAAGAAGACATCTACACAGTCATTCTCATTTCTATTCTAGAAAAGGAGAAATTGTTAGTCAAAGATGAAGGTTTCCTGCACGTTGCTTTTGCAAATTATCTAAATGCGTTAGATGTTAAAAAGCCGAGTGAGTTGCTGCAACGAGGGTTTCATGTGGATACAGTCCTTGTTGTTTACTTTTTGTATCAGGTGTGCCAGTTAGATGTCCTCGACTATTTGTCTTGTTTTAGTGGCACTGAAGAACTTGAGAATGAAAGGATTAGTATATTCCAGATGCTAAGGGTCATAGACCCTGAAAGTAAAAAGAAATATGATGAAGAGATTAGTGCTCTTACTCAACAGATAACAATTCGTAAACGCATACAGCAAGTCGACGAAGGCAAAATAACGGTAGATACAGCAGGGATAATTTCAACTTCCAACGACACTGTAGCACAACTCTATAGCAGGTATAGATCCCTTGATAGCATTAGTAACGACGCAATAAAATTAGTCGATAACGCCTATATAGCGTCATTGCTATCTAACATGGATGCAGCAAAACAGGAAAAACCAAAGGTGGTGTTTGTTAGGGACCCCAAATACAAATTGTTTAAAGAATTGTTCTATGACATTCGAGATCGTTTTGTATTCAACAACGAATATGGCCTTGACTCTAATTTGAGTGTCAGGATAAGGCATGGGACATTAAAAGGTGAACTAAGACGTCCCTTCAGTGAATGCAGGCTATTGACAACTAAAAATAAAGAGTCAGGTGTATACTACGAGAATGCCTTTTGGAAAGAAAGGCTGCAAACGCTTGATGCAACAGTCTTAGAAGGGATTATGCAGCTGCTAACAGAATTCTCTGCGGAGATCGATGAAATAATTTCTGACGTTCCAAGCAAATGGATTCAAGTCAAAACAGAGAGTAAAGGTTTGTACGGCGTATTCGACTACACCTACAAAGACTATGACCTTGCACCACTGTATTTGACTGCCAATGAACTGGACTCATTAGAGGACCTCCTTGGCATGGTTTTGAAAGAGTTGTGGCGGAGGACAGAAGAAAATTTACAAAACATACGAGGTAAGATGAATGGGGAACTCAAGGAGACGCTAATCTATTATCTTAACAACTTGGAGAAAAGCATCCGACAATTAGCTGGGGTTACCAATGACTATTTTCTAAAAAGTCTTATAAACTGTATTTCGACTTGCAGAACTAATATGCAAAGTGACATAAACAACGTGATCAAGTGGTTTAGTATCTCTGACAACAAGTCTATCATAGATTTTAGCATGACCGAATTAGTTGATACGTGTCTGCAGATCGTTAAAAAGATTTATCCGAATGTGAATATTAAAATGAACTGTGAGATAAATGACGAATATATTTATCCAGGTCACGTCTTTGAAGCACTCGTTATGGTTCTGCTTAACCTTTTGGATAATGCGTGTAAATATGCAAATTTTTCAGATAGGGTTAATGCCGAACTGACAATAAGTACAGATAAAAACGTTCGAACATTTATAATTCAGAACAAGATACAAGATGATGTGGATATCGAGGAATTAAAATCGATTATTGCAAACATTCAACATAATATTGATAACAATAATGTTGCTGATGCCCTCCGAAAAGAGGGACGGACAGGTTTTTATAAGATGCATAACATCTTAAACACCGCTCTAAAATGTTCGTATTCAAATATAAAAATTACTATATCGCCTGATAAAATTTTCAAGGTTGTCTTGTCCGCAGAACTGTAACGAGAGGTAAGTATGAAAATTTTAGTAGTTGAAGACGATGAAAATAAACTAGACCAAATTTCTGAGATACTCCGGTTAATTCCGAATTTAAGTCTAACCTCAAAACGTTCGTATCAGAGCGGTTTGCGAGAAATACTTGATTCGAGATATGACTTGATAGTTCTAGACATGTCAATGCCGACCTATGACAAATCGTCATCCGAACCAGGTGGTCGCTTTAGGAAATTTGCCGGCAAAGAGATTCTTGCTGAAATCCGCAGAGAGAAGGTTGATGCAAGGGTCTTACTTGTCACCGGTTTCGATACTTTCGGCGAAGGCGCAACTTTCATAACTTTACAGGAAATGGATAAAAAGTTATCTGTGCTGTTCCCATCCGTATATCTAGGGTCTATTTTTTATAATGCTTCGGAGACTAACTGGGCGGATGAATTAAAGGCGTATGTTTTGACAATACAGGAGACGCTTCATGCTTAGGGTTCTCATAGTAGATGACAACATAGACAAGTTAGCCGATATTCGATCTATTTTTTCTGATATTGACTCTGTACAAGATGATAACGTCGATATTGCTTACGACGTGATGAGCGCCAAAGTTTTGTTGTCTGAAAATTTATATGACGTGGCCATTATTGATCTCAACCTACCAACTAGGCCCCACGAGACGCCTAAGCCCAATAATGGTTTCGTTCTAATTAACTTGATAAGACACAGCAAAGTGGTTAAAAAACCCACCTATGTTGTTGCCTTGACAGAATATGCTCATCTTATCGACGAGTACACCTCTAAGTTCTACAACGACATGGTCTTCCTTCTCCAGTATGTTGATAATGATGACAATTGGCGTAAGCAAATCTTGTCGTACGTGGACTATGCATACGAGGCAAAAATAAAACCTACTGTGGTAGGTGAATACAATTTTGATCTTGGTATAATCACTGCCTTACATGACCCTGAGTTTCGCTATTTGTTAAAGCTTGATGCAAATTGGCAAAAAAGGAAGCATGTTCACGATAGTACGGTATATTACGAAGGTGAATTTGTTGCAGGCCAAAAAAAATTGAAAGTGGTGGCAGCTGCAGCTCCGCAGATGGGGATGCCTGCATCAACTGCATTGTCCCTTAAGGTCATTGAACACTATAGGCCCCGTTATTTAGCTATGGTTGGTATTGCTGCTGGAGTAAAGGGGAAATGCGAACTCGGAGATGTTCTTATAACTGATATTTCTTGGGATTATGGTAGCGGCAAGATCCGTAGGACGCCAAGCAGTGTTACCTTCGAGCCTGATCCTAAACCTCTCACACTCTCACCTGATCTTAAGGAAAAGTTCTCCGCGGTGATCAGGGAGAAGTGTTATGTTGAGGATATTGTAGCCGGTACCGAAGAACCCGTTGCAAAACGCCCTTTCAATGTGGTGTTAGGGCCTGTTGCTTCAGGCGCTGCTGTCCTTGAAGACCCCGAATTGATAAAGGAAATAATGCTACACAATCGTAAGCTTATAGGAATAGAGATGGAAATATACGGCCTTTTTTACGCTGCTACTAATTGTACTTTACCAAGGCCTTTACCCTTCGCGATCAAATCTGTCTGCGATTTCGGGGATTCCAAAAAGAATGACAAATACCAAAAATATGCAAGTTATGTAAGTAGTCAGTTCCTTTATCGTTTTGCTATTTCTGAGTTGTAATCAGAAGGCCCTTGAGAAAGAGACAGAAAAGGGGAGGCAGGAAGAAGGGAGGCAGGGGAGGCAGGGAGAATCTGGGGTCAGGCTTGCAAAGTTGCAAAGTTGAGTTAGCTTTAGCTAATGGCACGCCGACAGCGGATACATTTCCCTGGTGCTTTCTATCATGTGATCCTGAGGGGTAACGACCGGCAGGACATTTTCTACGACAAGGTGGACCGCTACAAGTTTTATCTGCTTCTCCAGGAGGGGATCGAAAGGTTTGGCTATTCGATCCTCTCCTTTTGTCTGATGACAAACCACGTCCACCTCCTCTGCCAAGTATCGGAGGCCCCGCTGGCAAGGATCATTCAGAACTTGGCTTTCAGGTATACCCGTTGGATTAACTGGCGACAGAACAGAGTTGGTCACCTCTTCCAGGGACGGTATAAGGCGATCCTTGTGGACGCGGACGAATACCTCCTGCAGCTAACCTCGTACATTCACCTCAATCCAGTCCGTGCAAACCTCGTCAAAGACCCTGTTGACTACCCCTGGAGCAGCCATCGTGCCTATGCTGGCAAAGAAATCCTCCCGTGGTTAAACTCGGAACCTGTCCTTGGCTACTTCGGTAACAACAGACAACGTGCGCAGCTCTCCTTTCTTGATTTCGTCAAGCAGAACATACGGAGTGGGCATTGCGAGGCTTTCAGTAGAGGAGATACCGCTGACTCGCGGCTTCTAGGTCCAGATGAATTTATTGACATGGTCGTTGAGAAGATGGGGCCGGAACATTTGCGGAAACCATGTATAGCGGATGTTATAAAGGCAGTGGAAAGCTTGTACGGGCTGCCTGAAGACGGTCTGGTTAACGCAGACAGGAGCTTTAAGATGGCGGAAGCACGCAGCATGGCTGCTTGGGCGGTGAGGGAAATGAGTGACGACACCCTTACAGATCTTGGCCATATCCTGGGTCGCGATGTCACGAGTCTGAGCTCATCCATAACAAGGCTCACCACTAAATCCAAGATCGATGATGATCTTGCTGAACGGATGGCACAGTTGAAAAGAAACCTTTCGGACTTTGCAACTTTGCAAGCCTGACCCCAGCCTTTGCCCTTACTTTTGGTTGTGCCGTGGTATCATAACGTGGTCCATCTTTTCGACGAAAGGAGGCGTGAGCTTATGAGGCTGCTGCTTGCGTTGATTTTAGTGGTGTTGGTTGCCGGGACGGCGCCGGCGAAGGAAATCGAAGGGGTGAAGGTCGAACCGCAGGTGACGGTGAATTCCGAAACGTTGCAACTTAACGGCAGCGGCATCAGGAAAAAATTCTTCATCAAGGTCTACGTGGGGTCGCTGTATGCGAAGAAACGTCTGGCCAGCGGCCCCGAAGCGCTCCACGACTCCGGCGACAAGTTGGTCCGCATGGACTTCCTGCATTCGGTGGAGAAGGATAAGATAGTGGACGCATTCCAGGAGGGGCTCCGCAATAACGCGCCTGACCTCGTCGATAGCGCGGAGGCGAAGAAATTCCTGTCCTTGATCACCGACGATTTCAAGCGCGGCGACCAGGTCGATATCTTTCTCGGCGGCGACGGCACGGTGATGGTGAAGCACAATGGCAAACCCCTCGGCACCCTGGCCTCCCGCCCCTTCGCCACAGCCATCCTCGCCATCTACGTCGGCGACAAGCCGGCCGACGCAACCCTAAAGAAGGGGATGCTCGGCAAGTAGCGGTCAGGACGTGACTTAGCTGTCAGAGCTTGGAACGGGAGGTGCTCGCATGAACGTCGAACAGCACGTGTGCCTGGTCTGCGGCTTCAACATGATCGGATTTCATCCCGCACGCTGCCCTTTCTGCGGCGCAACGAGCAGTCATTTCATCACCGCGGACGAGTGTTCTGCGCGCTTCAGAGTGACGAGCACACCGGTGAACGAGAAGGTGACCAGGCTGAACTCCGACCCGCCGCTTGGCCTTGAACACGCAGCCTATCGCATCGAGACGCCGCACGGACCATGCTGGATCGACTGCCCTTCGTCCTTCGACCGTTCCCTGGGCCGGGCCGATGCCATACTCTTCACCCACCACCATTTCCTGGGCGCCTCCAATCTCTACCGCGACCTTTTCTCCGCCCAAATCCATATCCACCATAACGACTCACTCCACGATATCTGCCTTCCCTTCCCATTCGACGTCACCTTCGAAGAAAACTTCGTCCACAACGGCATAGAAGCCTTCCACATCGGTGGCCACACCCCGGGCTTCACCCTCTACATCTTCGAGGACGTCCTTTTCATCTGCGACTACGTCTTTTTCCATGGCGGCGCCATGAAGTACAACCCCTTTGGGCCGGCAGACCAGACCATCGCGGGAGGAGACCGTATCCGGGCTTACCTCGACGGCCGGCAGCTATCTACGGTATGCGGCTATAACTACACCGTCGGGTATGACGAGTGGAAACGCAGATTCGATGCGGGACCGACCTTCGGCGGATATTGAAGAACGGCGTCTGGGAACTCTCGTGCATCTCCACTACCTGCTGGAACGAGGCCTTGACACCGCACCTACTGTTGGCACTATTTATTCTTTCGGCCCCCCTTTGAGGGGAGCCGACACCTGGGGGGGAGAACAGGGACTGTAGCCCCCCCCTTTACCTCCTAAACTGCACCTGCTGCCCCGCTGTACATTTCCCGTTTCTGCTCACGATCTCCCCTGTAGGCATGGCCGGTTTCACACCACCGGTCGTTACCATACTTATAAAGCTACTTCGCCGGAAAAGGAGGCTGCCATGGACGTGGTTCGCGAGAAGAACATGATCCTCTCACCCGCTTGGCTGGTGACTGCCATTGTCACCTTTATTTTCGGGTTCACGGTGCTGGGCTACCTGGCATACCGGACCGGAACCGGCCAGCCTCCGATTCCGCGCGAGGTGCGGTCGGCAGACGGCGCGGTGCTCTACAGCAAGCAGGACGTTCTTGCCGGGCAACAACTTTTCCAGAAGTATGGCCTGATGCAGTACGGCACGCTCTTCGGTCATGGCGCGTACCTCGGGCCCGACTTCACCGCGGAGTACCTGCACACAAGCGGCCTCAAGGCACACGCCTACTACCTGACCCAAGGGCTTCCGCAGGCTGAGGCGGCCGAGAAGGTGCGCGCCGAGTTGAAGGCGAACAACTACGATCCGGGGACCGGTACACTCACCTTCACCCCGGCGCAGGCCAGCGCCCACACCGATCTCATCGCCTACTTCGGCCAGATGTTCGGGCCGGTCGAGACGCAAAAGGGATTGCGGCGCCCGTACCTGCAGGACCAGGAGGAAGTGAAAAAACTCACCGCCTACTTCTCCTGGGCTGCCTGGGTGAGCGCGGCCACGCGCCCCGGGACCAACCATTCCTATACCAACAACTGGCCTCCGGACGACCTGGCGGGAAACCGGCCCACCCCGGGGGTCCTCATGTGGAGCGTGATCAGCCTTGTCGCCCTTTTGTGCGGCGCCGGCCTGATCTTCTTCCTCTTCGGCCGCTACGAGACGCTGGGTTGGCACGGTTCGGAAGAAGCCCCTCAGGGGAAGTATCCGGCTCCCCAGGACACGCGCTTGACGCCGTCGCAGCGCACCGTGGCCTGGTATTTTCTGGTCGTGGCCGGGCTGTTTCTGCTTCAGGGTCTCCTGGGGGGGATTAACGCTCACTACCACGTGGAGCGCGCCGGATTTTACGGGTTGTCGCTGGGCGACTTTCTCCCCTACAACCTCTCCAGGATGTGGCATGTGCAACTGGCCCTCTTCTTCGTTGCCTCCAGCTTCCTCGCCATGGGGATCTTCCTGACGCCGATGATCGCGGGGAAGGAGCCGCGCCACCAGGACAAGCTCGCCCTCATCCTCCTGGGCGCGCTGGTGGTCGTGGTGCTCGGCAGCCTTTCCGGCGAGGCGATGAGCCTGCTCGGGAAGCTTGCCACCTCCGGCCCCTGGTTCTGGGTCGGAACGCAGGGGTGGGAATACCTCGACCTGGGGCGCCTCTGGCAGATACTTCTGACCGCGGGGATGCTCATCTGGCTCGTGATCCTGATCCGGGGCATGGCCGACCGGCTGAAGGGGGAGCACCCGGGCAACATGCCGTGGCTTTTCATCTACAGCGCGATTTCCATTCCGCTCTTCTACGCAGCCGGGATGCTGTTCGGCAAAACGACCCACTTCAGCCAGATCGAGTTCTGGAGATTCTGGGTGGTGCATCTTTGGGTGGAGGACTTTTTGGAACTCTTCACCACCATCATGGTCGCCTACGTCTTCCTGCTGCTGGGTGTGGTCCGCGCCCGGGTGGCGACCACCATCATCTACCTGGACATCATCCTCTATTCCATAGGGGGCGTGATCGGCACCATGCACCATCTCTACTTCAGCGGCACGCCTGAGATCCACATGGCCCTCGGGGCGTTCTTTTCGGCGATGGAGGTCATCCCGCTGCTCCTTCTCACCTACGAGGCGTGGAAATTCATGCGGCTGGGGGCTCCGGCCGGAAGCTCGATGCTGAGCACGCAGGCAAACGTGTTCCCCCACAAGTGGGCGGTGATGTTCCTGATCGCGGTCGGTTTCTGGAACTTCCTCGGGGCAGGGGTGTTCGGGTTCCTGATCAACCTCCCGATCGTGAGCTACTACGAGATCGGGACCCAGTGGACGGCCAACCACGGGCACGGAGCCATGATGGGTGTCTACGGGATGCTGTCGCTCGGGTTTTTCATGTTCGTGGCGAGGTATTTCCTCCCGATGGACCGGGCGAGTGACCGTGCCATGGGCATCGCCTTCTGGTGCACCAACATCGGACTGGCCTTGATGCTGTTCATCAACCTCTTCCCCGTGGGCATGCTGCAGCTGAACCAGATTCTGGCGACGTCGTACTGGGAAGGTCGCCAGCCAGAATTCTTCCTGCTCCCGCTGGTGCGATTATTCGAGTGGCTGCGGCTGCCGGGGGACATACTCTTCCTGGTGGGGATCCTCCCCGTGGTCTACCTGGCGGTCCGGATGTTCGCGAACCGCAATCGCGAGGTGCGGGAGCCCGGCAAAGGATAGCCGGTGCGCTTCAAAAGGAGAACGAGCATGCCCTACCGCGTAATCACCCTTAAGATGTCGACGCAAGCAGCAAGAGGCCCATGAAATTGGGCCATTCCATGTCCTGCCGGGGGGACGTAATCCCCCCTGGCGCATGCCATCACATCATCTGCCGTCATCCCTTTCATCCCCTTCATCCCTGTCAACCGCTTTTGCCGCTAAGTGTTCCAAAAACGGTACATGTTCCAGCATGGACCGCCCTCGCTGTTCCGTTTTATTCCACCACACAAGATGTTCCTTTCCTTTCCTGATGCACCTCCCTCACCAACTCCCCTTTGTTTACACAGGGTAACGGCACTTCAGCACTTGAATAGTAACAGCCAACCCGATGTAGGTACGGCAGTTGCTATAAAGGCATTCTATTAAACTGTATGCGCCATATTGTGAGAGCGTTACTGGGCCAATAGTGATGCCCGGAAGAGATAGGTCTCAACAAAATCGCTCCTGATAATGTAATACAAAAACGAATTTCTAGTAGATCAACCAACAGCGGTTGTGACAGAGACACCGCTTTTACATACTTTCGCTAGTGTAATGAATCAATAAAACCAGGAGGGTAAATGCAGAAACGGAAAATAACGATGCTGGCAGCGGTACTGGCTGTCGCAGCGAGCGCACAGTCAGTGCAGGCTTTCGAGATAGGCGGGACCAACGGGTGGAAGTTCTCCACCGACGGCTTCCTCAACGTGTTCGCTACCTACGAGTCGGTGGGGCGGCGCCCGGCGGGCGTCATCGGCGGGGAGATCGGCGGCGACCAGACCGGGACGGGCGAGAGCCAGCAGCAGTTCAGGGTGAGGACCGGCCTGCTGCCGGTGGGCGTGGGGCTCAATATCCAGGCTCCGACCACCAACGGCGTGGACTACGCGGTGCGCCTGGGACTGTACCCGCAGGTCCAGAACAACGGCGGCAGCCGCACCGACCTCTCGCCCAACATCGACTTCCGCGAGATCAACATGACGGCGACGGGGAGTTTCGGCCAGATCCTCGCCGGCCGCGCGATCAACCTGTACCAGGCCAAGAACATCCTGACCGACATGACGCTCTTCGGGGCGGGGGTGATCGGGCCGGTGGACAACGGGCCGACCATGGGACACATCGGTTACGGCTACCTTTACCCGAACTTCGGGGCGCAGATCAGGTACACCACTCCTGACCTCAATGGCCTGAAGGTGGCAGTCAGCGTGAACGATACCAACAACATCGGGGCGGCGACGATCCGCAACGTCCCGCGCCTGGAAACCGAAATTTCCTACGCGACGACCTTCACCGGCGGAAAGTTCCAGACCTGGGTCTCCGGCTTGTACCAGCAGGCGAGTTTCTCGGACGCTACGTTCGTCACTGTTCCGGTAACGCTGAATCCCGACGGAAGCATCACTCCTGAGCACGTGGTCCCGGCGGTTCGCCCGGGCGGGCACGTGACGTCTCTTGGCGGCGCGGGCGGCGTGCAGGTCGATATTCACGGTCTCCAGTTGCTTACCTCCTGCTACGGCGGCAAGGCTCTCGGCATGCTGGGGATGCAGGGCGCGGACGCGCTTTCCGCGGACGGCAAGGAAAGGACCAACTGGGGCTTCCTGAACCAGGCGACCTACCAGGTCAACCCCGCGTGGAAACTGGGGCTCAACTACGGCCAGAGCAGGGCGGAGCTGGCGGGTAACGATACCGACCTGAACATCCAGAAACAGCAGGCGGCGGTGGTCGCGGTGACCTACAACGTGAACAAGTTCGTCCAGGTGATCGGCGAGTACACCTGGGCGCAGGACCGTTGGTTCAACGGGGCAACTCAGGATGCCAACATCGGCGCCATCGGGACTTTTATCTACTGGTAGTCCGGCAGAACGCAGGAATTGTCGTTGCTTCATCACGGGCGCATCCCATTCGGGGTGCGCCCGTGTTCGTTGTAGATGGACAGGATGAATGTGATTGCAGGAGGGGCACGGAGATTTTGACAATCGGGTAGCCGCTGATAGAGTTTGGTCCTGCTTCGGCATCAGTGGCTATTGCAAAGGAGAAATGACATGAAAAAGCAGGCAAAAAACACCATATGCCTTTGGTACGACGGCGACGCGGAAGAGGCGGCGCGCTTTTACGCGGAGGTGTTTCCGGATTCCTCCGTCGACGCGGTCCACCTCGCACCGGGTGATTACCCGTCGGGGAAGAAAGGTGACGTACTGACGGTCGAGTTCACCGTGATGGGAATCCCTTGCCTCGGGCTCAACGGGGGACCCGAGGTGAAGCACAACGAGGCGTTCTCGTTCCAGGTCGCGACCACCGATCAGGAGGAAACCGACCGGTACTGGAACGCGATCGTCGGCAACGGAGGGCAGGAGATCGTGTGCGGTTGGTGCCGGGACAAATGGGGCATCTCCTGGCAGATCACGCCGGTGGCGCTGACGGAGGCGATAACGGATCCGGATCCTGCTGCGGCGAAGCGCGCGTTTGATGCGATGATGCAGATGGTGAAGATAGACATCGCCGCCATAGAGGCTGCGCGCCGGGGGTGAGGGGAGTTGCCGGGGAGTTCCCCAAGGGATGAGATGGGGGCGGCTGCGTTTTGCTTGCATCAATTATTGGAAGTGGGCTAAAGTCCAGTTCATGTCACTGGAACAGTACCTGAACGAGCAAGGAAATAGCGTCGAGATCGGTCTGGTCCTCCTGTCGGAGGAGTGGCAGGTGCTCGGCATGAATGAACATGCCTTGCGCATTGCGGACCCGGATATTGGACCCATCGGGCAGAACCTTTTTCAGATGCACCCCGCGAAGAGCCGCGAAAAGGTGCGCGGCATCCTCGATGAGCTGTCGGGGCAGCAGGGGGCGATGCCGAAGTCGATGGTGATCGATTTTCTCGGCAAGGTGCTCATGATCAGCCTGTCGCGCCTGGTGGTTCCCAACAGCCCCCTGGCCTGGGCGGTCTCCTTCATGGACCTGTCGGAGCAGACCGGCGCCCGCACCAATCCGATGAGCGGACACCTGGAACTGAAGAAGATGCCGATCTACGAAAAGGGCGCTTTTCATTTCCTCTCGGCTGACCAGGTGCACTTGATCGAGGCCGACGGCAACTACTGCCGCATCCATACCCGCACCAAAAAGTTCTACCTTCTGATGAGCCTGAAGGCGGTCCTGCAGCGCTTCCCCACCTCCGATTTTCTCAAGGTCCACAAGAGCTTCGTGGTGAACCTTCGCCACGTGCAGGCCATCGGCCCCGCCGACGACAGCCGCATGATGGTCTCCTTCCACGAACCTGCCATTCCCGCCGTCCCGGTTTCCCGGCGCCTGGTGCCTGCCGTCAAGAAAGCCCTTGCCTCAACCGGCACCGTTCATCCACGGGATTGACCCGTTCATCAAATTCCCCTTGAGCGTTGCCGGTCGTAGTGGGATAGTGCCCACCACGACACCGCCCCCGCATGGGGATTTCAATGCGAAGGAGAATATCGATGAACATCCGCACCAGCCGCAATTTCATCCTACGAGTCGCAATCATGCTGATCTGCCTCGCGCTCCCGGTATGGGCCGGCGCCGCCTCCACGTCCGCTGAGGCAAAGGGGTCGGCGCAACTGTCCGAGGAGATCCTGAAGAGGAGCACGACGTTCTTCGCGGCTCCCCCGTTCATGACGGCCGAGAACGTGTATGAAGAGGTCGTGAAAGGCGGCGAGCTGGGATACTTCATCGTGAGCCTGCAGTCCCGCGCCGACTTCGCCAAGGGGCACGTGCCGGGCGCGGTCAACATCCCGTTCGACCAGATCACCGAGCGGAAGTCCCTCGATCTCCTGCCGCGCGACAAAAAGATCGTCTTGACCTGTGACGACGGGCACCGCTCCATGGTGGCGTCGCTGTACTTCAACCAGCTCGGCTACAGCGCCACCGCGATGCCGATGGGGCTCAACCACTGGAACAGCGCCCAATCCGCCGCGCCCTATACGCCTTCACCGAAATACCCGGTGAGCGCGAAAAAGCAGGAAGCCGCGCCGGGGCAGAGGCTTCCCGAGGTTGCCGCCAAGGCGGCTGACGGAAACGAGCTGATTACCGAGCGAACCCGCGCCGTGCTGACTTCCGGCAGGAACCTGTTCATGGACCGAAGCGAGCTGTTCCGGGAGGAGGGCAAAGACGGGGGCAAGGGGGTGTTCGTGGTCAGCATCCAGCGCCCCGAGGACTATGCCGCGGGGCACGTGCCGGGGGCGATCAACATCCCCTTCAACCAGATCGCCAGCAAGGAGAGCCTCGGCAAGCTGCCGCGGGACCGGAAGATCGTGGTGGTCTGCTACATCGGCCACATGGCGGCCTCCGCCACGCTCCTGCTGAGCCAGTTGGGGTACGAGGCCTATGACCTCCGCTTCGGGACGCTGGGGTGGAACGACGATACGGACGGGCTGGGAAAGATGAAGGCGTTCATGCTGAGCATGACCGAAAACAGGAGCTACCCGGTGGAAGGTACAAAGTAGAGGTAAGGGGAAGGCACTCCGTCAGGCGGAGTGCCTTTTCGTTTGAGGGATGACGGTCACTGGCCGCCGGCGCCTTGGGGCTCTTGCGGTGCCTTCTTGCGCTTTTGCTCGTCGCAGTACCCAACGATCCAGCCGACGCCGGAAACGACGATGAGCAGGTACAACCCCCAGGCCGCGCGCTCGCCGAACTGGACCAGGAACATCAGTCCGATGGCGGTGGCGATGCTGGCGGCGATGATCCTCAGTTGATGCTGCTCGAACCAGGAGAGCACGGCGTACGCCGCCGATGCGGCCAGCAGCAGGTAACTGATGCCGCCGATGTGCGAGCCGGCCTGGTAGATGTCCAGTCCCATGAAGCCGAAGTTGGCCAGCGGCATGAACCACAGGATCACGCCGGCCAGACCGAGTACCACGCCTTTCGTCTTGTGGTCCATATCGCCTCCTTGCTCCGCTCCGGTTGGCTTAGCTTTGCAGGTCCTCCGCTGATTGCTTGCCCGTGTCCCAATCGAATACCGCCGCGAGCCAGCTGGCTATGGAGACGATGTTGAGGCCGTACAGGCCCCAGGCCGCGTTGCTCCACGCCTCGGAAAGGAAAAGCATGCTGATGGCGGTCGATATGGTCGCCGCGATGACCCGCAGCCGGTGCAGTTCGAAGAATGAAGCAATGGTGTAGGCGAGGGAGCAAACCACCAGAATGTAACTGATATTGCCGATCTGTCTCCCCGCCACGTAGACGTTGAAGCCCACCTTCACCAGCGGCATGAACCACAGCACCATTCCCGCGACGCCCAGGGCAGCCCCTATCGCTTTGCCTTTCATGCAGTACCTCCTCGGTTGCGGCATCCCGCGTAGGATGGCGTCATGGTCATGCCGGCAAGGTTGCCGCTGCGGCTTCTGGTGCTGAAAAGATCCGCGTCATCCCAAGCTAAATGAAAATAACTTAACGTGGAGGTTTGTCAATGCGGCAAGGGAGCCTGAAGGGGGGCGGTGGCTGAAAACTGGGGAGAGCGCGCGCGGAATGAAAAAAGGCACCCGGTTAGCGCCGGGTGCCCTTGGTGGCCAGGAGGAAAAAACAGCGACATCAGTACCCGGGGCGATGCCTCACCACGCGGCGGTACTGGGGGCGGTAGACCCGGCCGTCGTAGTGGCCCCGGTCGCGCACGTAGCGCCGGTATTCGACGTCGCGGTAGTGCCGGATGTTGACCACCTCGTAGCGCACGAAGACGGGAGGGTACGCGCTGCGTGGGACGTAGCTCCAGGGGCCGTTGTAGTAGGCGCCGCGGTACCAGTTGCCGCCGCTGAAGTAGTAGTATTCGTTGCCGGTGTAGACCAGTTCGTACGGGACGCCGACGGCGACGTAGGCATCCAGCCGCGGCGAGTAGACGAATTCGGGCGGTTCCGCCTCGTACTCTTCGGGAGGAGGCGGGACGATTCTCTCCGGCGGCGGAGGCGGGGGAGGCGCCATGACCGGCGGGGCGGCCTCCGGCGGAGGGGGAGTTACCACCCGGGCCGGCGGCGGTGCGACCGGTCGCGCCGCGACGGTGGCGGTTCCGGGAACCTGGTTGTTGTAGGTGTACATGCACTGGACGTAGGCGTTGTCGTACTGCCGCTGCGCCTGCGCGCCGTAGACCTGGGCCGAACCGGAACCCGCCGCGGCCCCGAACAAAAGCCCGGTCGCGGCACCGATGGCGGCGCCGGCCCCGGTGTTGCCCGAGGCGGAACCGAGCACGGCCCCGACGCCGGTGCCGACCGCCGTGCCCACCACCGCGCTGGTCGCCACGTTCTTGTCATAGGTTTCCTGCACCGGCGAACCCACCTGGGAATTCGCCCACTGTCTGCAGGTCGCGTCCTCCTTCATGAAGGTCTCGAAGGACTTGCCCCTGGTGGGGAGGACCTTGACGCTCGGGCCGGTCGGCACCGTCACGCACCCTCCCAGGGCCAGCAGCGCAAAAAGCGATGTGATCCGTCTTTTCATTGATACCCCCTTCCGTGTGGCTCTACCTGCCGGCCGCTGCCAGCCTCCAGCGGCACATCCCCCATCACACGCCCTTACCATAGCCACGAAATAGGGAAGCAATGTGGCAGAAATGTGGAAATTGGTTCCGCTCGCCTCAGGCGCCGTTCTCCTGTGCCTGGTACGGCGTTCGTCCCGACCTCAAGCGGCGCACCACCATCGGCACCAGGAGCATGAGCGCTAGGATGATCCACATGGTGGTGTCCGGGTCCTTTATGTACTTGTTGAGGCGCAGGGTTGAGAAGGCGATCACCGCGAAGTAGAGCATGTCGCCGGCGATGGCGAAGGCCCATCCCGCAAGAAAGCCGTGTCCGGCGGCGAGCGCCGAGGCCCGCCCGGTCATGGGGTCGACGCCGAAGGCGATCATGACGAGCGCTACGGGACCGGTGGCGGTGCCCTGGAACTGCGCGGCGCTGCGGGCGTTGGCGGCCCGCATGATCGCGCTGATCCGGCGCAGGAACGAGATCTTGCCGCAGACGAAGGCGAGCACCCGCAGTACGGGTTCGAAAAGGACGGCCAGGATGACATCAGAGACGAGGTAGAGGAGCGTGGTGACCGGCCAGGCGAGCCCCTTTGATTTGGCGAGAAGGACGCCGGCGGGGATGCCGCCTCCCACTGGTATCAGGAAGAGCTGCAAGACGGAAAAAAGCGCTTCTGTCGGCGCAGAGTACAACGAAGGTTCTGTCATGGCTCGCTTGTATCACGCTACTGAGTTCCCGGGCCTGGCCGGAAGGCCCGGACGACGACGTGGGCCGTGGTGCATGGTATATGAAGAGGCGCTCGACCCGCAACAGGTTTCGGCGCCTCTTCGTTTTTCCGGGGTCAGTCCCACCTGAAGGCCGCCATGGAGAGCGCGCCGTAGGTGAACCCGTCGTGGAGCATGGAGCCAGGGCCGCCGGTTCCAAGGGCAACCAGCAGGGGGAGGAAATGCTCGGGTGTGGGGTGGTTGCGCAGGGCGTGCGGCGCGCGCTCTTGCCAGGCCAAAAGGTCGTCGACGCGCCCCTGAACCACCGCCTCCCTGAGCCACGAGGCGAATTCCTTGGCGTAGGGAAGCGGCTCGTCATCCAAAGCCCGGCCGAAAAAATCCCTCAGGTTATGGGTCGCCGACCCGCTGGCCAGGATGAGGACACCCTCGTCCCTGAGAGGGCGCAGGGCTTCCCCCAGGGCAAGGTGATGCCGCGCGCCAAGCTGCGGCTGGACCGAGAGCTGGACCACCGGGATGTCGGCATCCGGATAGATGAGCATGAGAGGCGCCCAGGTGCCGTGGTCGAAACCGCGGGAGAGGTCGCGCTCCCCCTCGATTCCCGAGGCGTGCAGCAGGGACAGGACGCGCTTGGCGAGCACCGGGTCTCCGGGAGCGGGGTAGCCCAGCTGGTACAGTTCCTCGGCAAAACCGCCGAAGTCATGGATGGTCGGCGGCTGCAGGTGACCGGACACCCGCGCTGTGGCCGTATTCCAGTGGGCGGTAACCGCCACGATACCCTTTGGCCTGCCAAGGTCCCGGCCAAGCCCTAGCAAAAAATCCCGCGTCGGGCACTGCTCCAAAACCATGCTGGGGGAGCCGTGGGAAACGAATACTGCAGGAAATCTGGCTGACATGATTGTTCTCCTCTTGCAGGGGGCCCGGTCTCCCGTGCCGCCCGGCTACTTGTACAGTTTCACGCGCGCCTCGACGGGCTGGAATTCCTTGGGGGGCGGCAGGGTGGCAGGTTTTCCGAAAGGCATCTGGGCGACCAGCTTCCAACTCGCCGGGACGTTCCATTCCCGTTGCACCGCATCGTCGATGACCGGGTTGTAGTGCTGCAGGGAGGCGCCCCACCCTTCCGCTTCCAGGGCGGTCCAGACGGCGAACTGCAGCATCCCGGAGGACTGCTGGGACCAGACCGGGAAGTTCTCGCTGTACGCGGGAAACTGCTCCTGGAGCCCCCGGACCACGGCGGTATCCTCGAAGTAGAGGATGGAACCGTAGCCGCTGCGAAACGATGTATCGACCTTGTGCCCGGTGGCGGCAAAGCTCTCGGCGGGGACGATCTTTTTCAGCTCCTGCTTGGTGAGGTCCCAGAGCCGGTCGTGTTGAGCGCCGAGGAGGATGAGCACCCGGCTGCTCTGCGAGTTGAAGGAGGACGGCACGTGCTGTACCGCCTGACCTACGAGCTCGTGGATGCGCTCGTCGCTCGCCACTTGCTCTTTGGTCAGTGCATAGTAGGTTCTCCTGTCTTTGATGGCGTCCGCTAAGTTCTTTTTCATGGCCGTGTCTCCCCTGTTGCGTGGCGTTTTTTTGATGTCATATGATTTAATATCAAATTAATATCTGGTCTTTTAAAAGTCAAGGTGTTTTTTAGCACCGACATTGTGGCGTGATGAGCGCTTGCGCGCGCACGGCAATGGAGAACGGACATGACGGGAAAAGGCCTGGCCGGGGGAAGGAACGCCCGCGCCGGGACGGAACGCCGTAACCACTACAAAAAATTCAGATGCGGTGCGTGGGGAGTCCGGAGCAGGGCGAGGGGGGAACGCGCAGGGGGGGGAGGAGTCGTGGAGAGGCTGGAAAAGAGGGGGAGTGCAGCGGCTTTTAAACGGCTAAACGCTAGATGCCACCCACCAGGGTCAGGGTGACCTCGCCCACCTTCATGGTCGTGGTGATCCGCACCGGGATCCTGCGGCTGTCATCGGTGAACCAGAAGGTGGCGTTGCCGACCTTGGCCTCCTCGCCGTCATGCCTCAGGCGGGAGGTCACCATCACGGTCCTGAATTTGCCCAGCGGCGTCGTCAATTCCTGCAGCTTCACCACCCGGACTTCGGTGTTCCACAAGCGCTTGGTGTCGTAGATGTCGAAGGAGATGGAGCGCCCCGGGATCAATTCGGCGCCGCGTATGAAGTAGATGCTGGAGAGGTTGTCGTAGGTCCTGGGGGTGATGGTGTCGGTCTGCTCGACCTTTTTGACGAGGTCGACGCTGTTGGCCTTGAGGGTGGAGAAGTTGAAGGTCGCCTCCCGCGCGGCCCGGTAACTCCCCTCGCGCTTGTTCTCCCGGAAAAATTTCGGCTTGCCGGCGCGGGTGGTGACCGATTCGGTCCGGTCGTCGATCTTGAAGAAGGCGGAGACGACCCCGGTCGAGCGGATGGTGTTGGTAAGGCGCAGTTCGTCATCCTGGGCGGTCACTTCCAGGATGGCCGAGCCGGCCTTGATGCCGGACCAGGTCGCTTCGTAGACCAGGCGCTCGGGTACGGGAAAGGCCGATGCCGGTGCGGCCATGAGAACAAGGGCGAGGATGGGGCATATCAGGATGGGGAGCTTTGCCATCCCTAGAGGGTACAGCAATAGGTGAATTTTTTAACAAGGTATGTTCAGGCTTCGGCGGCCCGGCGGTTGGTGCGGGCCAACTGGCGATACCAGTCGCAGGTTTCCGTTTTGACGCCGCACTGAAGGCAAGGGTTGCCCCCGGTTCGAAACCAGAGGTAGACGAATTGGTGGGAGTTGCTTGAAGCTTCGCAACTGCTGCCGACATAGTCGCTCATGGTTATTCTCATAGATCACCTCCTCAATGGCAATAAGAGTACAGTGTTGTACCGTCATTGCATCATTTCGGCGAAAAAAATGACTCTATGAGAAAAATCTTTTGCTGAGGATCGGTGACGGCGCAGAAGGAAGTATCGGCTGCCATAGATCCTTGGTGTCCGGTCGCTCAAATAGAAAGCGGCAGGAGCCTCTTTGGCGTCCTGCCGCTTTGCTGACTTCCGGTGCGGTGGGGTGACTAGATGTCCCAGTTGTCGATCTTCATGGTCCCCTTCTTGGCCAGGTTCACCTGCATCTTGAAGACGCGGTCAAGAAGCTGCGGCTCGTGGCCGGCCTTCCGGCCCAGGCAGTCGTGCGCGGCGCGCTCGAAGTAGTCCGCCAAAAGCGGCCTGTAGTCGGGGTGCGCGCACTTCTGGATGATGAGCTTGGCGCGGCTTTTGGGATCGAGCCCGCGCAGGTCGGCGAGACCCTGCTCGGTGACCAGGACGTCGAGGTCGTGCTCGGTGTGGTCCACGTGCGGCACGTGCGGAACGACGCAGGTGATGCCGGTCGGGTCGGTCTTGGTCGGGCGCGCCGACGGTGTGTGCATGATGGAGAGGTAGGCGTTTCTCAGGAAGTCGCCGGAGCCGCCGATGCCGTTGATCATCCTCGTGCCGCCGACCAGGGTCGAGTTGGCGTGGGCGTAGATGTCGAACTCGACCGGGGTGTTCATGGCGATGCAGCCGAGACGGCGGATCGGCTCGGGGTGGTTGGCGATGGAGAGCGGGCGCATCATCACCTTGTTCGAGTACTTGTCCCAGTTGCCGTAGAAGCGCTTGAAGCCGTCCACCGAGAAGGAGAGCGACACGGTGGAGGCGAAGTCGAGCTTGCCGGAGTCGAAGAAGTCGAGCATGGTGTCCTGCAGCACCTCGGTCCAGACCTTCAACCCGGTGAAGGGGCCGTTGGCCAGGCCGCCGATGACGGCATTGGCGATGGAGCCGACGCCGGACTGCAGCGGCAGGAGGTTTTTCGGCAGGCGCCCCGCCTTCACCTCGGCGGAGAAGAAGTCGATGATGTGCGCGGCGATCGCTTCCGAGGTGTCGTCCTGTTCGCTGAAGGCGCGGCCGTTGTCCGGCTTGTCCGACTCGACGATGGCGACGATCTTGTCGTTGTCGACGCGGACGTAGGGGGAACCGGCGCGGTCGTCGACGCGGCAGATCAGGTAGGGGAGGCGGTTGGGCGGCGCGATCGGTTCCACGATGTCGTGCAGCCCCTCGAAGTTGGGGATCGAGGTGTTGATCTCGATGATGATCTTGTCGGCGATCTGGACGATCTCGGGGACGGCGCCGCAGGAGGCGGTGAGGACGAGGTCGCCGTTCTCGGTGATGGCGGAGCACTCGATGATGGCGAGGTCGAGACGGCCGCCGTTGTCCTTGGTGTAGAAGCCGTAGCCCAGGTCCTGGGCGAACATGGAGAGGTGCTTGTCACCCATGCGGATGCGCCCCTCGTTGATGCCGGCCTGGATGTTCTTGCCGGTCTGGTAGGGCCAGCGGCGGTCGATCATGTCAAGCGAGGCCCAGCGGTCCTCGGTCTCGACACCGACGGAGGCGCCGATGAAGAGGTTGAACCTCAGTTTCCCCTGCAGCTGGTTCTTCTCGACGTGGTCGGCGAGGGCGATGGGCACCGCCTTCGGGTAGCCGGCGGGGGTGAAGCCGGACCAGCCGAGGCTCATGCCGTTTTTGAACATGGGTATTACCTGGTCGACGGTGGTGATCCGGGAGTGAAGGCTGGACTTTCTGATCCTGTTGTGCAATTCAGACATTACTCTGCATCCTCCTTAGCTGATGTCATCCCGCTCTGCCGGCGGGAAGATTAACTGTCGTTATCGAACGATCGTTCGGGCGAATACAACATAACAGTACGCTGTTTTATTTGCAATATAGAATTGGTATTTGGCGGGCTTTTTTGCTAATGTTGGCGCGCGCGAATCACTTGGCCGGGGTAGGCAATGGAAAAATCTGAGTGCAACAAGAAGTTATTGGATGTGGCGACGCAGCTCTTCTCGGAGCGGGGTCTGCATGGGGTAAGTATCCGGGAACTTTCCCAGGCGGCGGGGGCCAGCATCTCGATGATCTCGTATCATTTCGGGGGGAAGGAGGGGCTTTACTCCGCGGTGCTGCAGCGGCAGTTCGCCTGCTTTGCCGAGATCCACGAAATTAGGGAGCGGGTCAGCGACCCGGTGGAGATGGTGGAGAGTTACCTGCGCTGGACCTTCCGCAGGCACCGGGACAACCCGTACCTGCTGCGCTTTTACACCAGCGAACTCACCAACCCCACCGCTTTTTTCAGCACGCTGGTGATGCCGGTGATCGACGAGGTGATCGTGATCATGGCCAAGGCGATCGAGGAGGGGCAACGGCAGGGGCGGTTCCGCGAGGATGTGGATCCTACCAACGCGGCGCTGGCGCTGGCGGGGATGGTGAACTACTTCTTCCTGAGCAGCCTGGCCACCGAGAACCTGATCAGCCATTCGCCGGAGCGGGACGAGGACCTGGTGCAGCAGTACCTGAAGATCTTCACTTCCGGGGTCGGTGCAAAGTAGGGGGGAGTTATCCTTCCAGGATGGCGCGGATCTTCAGGACTACTTCTTCGAGCACTTCCCTGCTTGCCCTGCCACCTTTCTCAACTCGTCTTACCTGCCAGTCCAACGACTTCACCTGGTCGGCCAATATCACGCCCCGGACAGTGGTAACCCCTGCAACTGCCACTTCGAAGGGGTAACCCTTTACCTGTGAAGTGATTGGGCAGCAGAGCATGAGGCTCGTTTTCTTGTTGTAGCTACGCGGCGACAGGACGAAAGCGGGGCGCCGGCCTGCATGCTCGTGCCCAGCCTGAGGGTCGAAATCTAGCCACACCACCTCTCCTCTGTCGGGAACGTAGCACACCGCGGTCATAGCAACTCCCTTCCGACAGGTTTGCCGCTAGCAACCTCTGCATGCAGGTTTTCCTCGTTGATTCCATCAAGGAGGGTGTCCAGTGAAAGGGCCTTGTTAAGGATCGGCTTGATGACGATGCACCCCTCCTGCCTGGTGATTTCTACCGGTGAATCCGCTTCAATACCGCACTCAGCCGCCATTGACTTTGGCAAGCGCACCGCTAAGCTGTTGCCCCATTTTTGAGCTTTTGCCACCATGTAGCTCTCCTTTGCCTTCTAATCCCACCAAAAGGGAGTTTAGCAAGGTATCTACAATGTATCAATAGGTTATCAGGTCACCGCTGCGCCGGGAGCTTGTGGCAGTCGACGGTGCAGCGGTCGCAGCCGCCGGGGCAGGGCTCGAGGTGCACCAGGATGTGGCTGTAGGGGAGCCGGCGCTCGATCTCGGCGGTGATCTCGTGGCTTAAGGCATGCGCCGCCTCCACGGTCATCTGCCTGGGAACCACGAGGTGCATGTCGACGTAGCGCAGATGCCCGGACTTGCGGGTGCGCAGCTTGTGGTACTCGATCAGGTGCTCGCGGTAGTCCTCCAGGACGTCGTGGATCACCGCCTCCTCTTCTTCCGGCAGTTTCACGTCGAGGATGTGGAAGAAGGCGCTCTTGGTCAGGTCCCAGGCCGCCTTGATGATCATGAGGGCGACCACGATGGCCACGATGGGATCGAGGATGGGGACGCCGGTGAACTTGATGGCGACCAGCCCGCCCAGAACGCCGGCCGAGGTGTAGACGTCGGTGCGCAGGTGCATGGCATCGGCTTCCAGCGCGACCGAGTCCGTGGCGGCGGCGACGTTCAGCAGGTGCCGGGAAACGAGGTAATTGGCGACCGCCGACACGGCCATGACCGCCGCGCCGAGACCGAGTCCCTCGATTTCCACCACTCCGGTCCGAAGCTTTTGCACGGCCTCCCAGATGATGTAGAAGGCGGCGCCGAAAATGAGCACGGCCTCGATGGTGCCGGCGACGTTCTCGATCTTGCCGTGTCCGTAGTGATGGTCCTCGTCGGCGGGCTTGCCGGATTCGCGCACGGAGTACCAGGCGATTCCCGCCGCCACGAGGTCGACGCCGGAATGCACCGCCTCGGAGAGCACCGATACCGAACCGGTGATCATGCCGACCGCGACCTTGGCGATGACCAGGGTCGTGTTGGACGCGACCGACAGCCGCGCCGCCCGCCTTTTCAAGGCATCGTGTTCTGCTGAAACCATTTCCCTTTCCCTTTGCAGCTGCGAATTTCGTGCGGCACTAAAAAAGGCCTCGGATTCCCGCGGCCTTTTATCTGTGCTTAGCACTGTCTCACCAACACGCTTCTATACAACTCCCCCCGTGCGATGTCAACCCTTGCCAAGGATCTGCTTGGCCCGATCGGCCTGGTTGGGGAAGAGGTCCTCAGGCACGGCATCCTTTCCCATTTCCCTGCGCACCGCGTAGCGCGCACATCCTTCGAAATTGTCGTTGCAGTACATCATCTTGAACACGTTGCTGGTGGACGGCATGTTGGCCATCTTGTCGTTGAAGAAAATACATCCGGACAAAAGCTCGCAATCAGGCATTACTTCTCCTCCTATCGTGGCTGACGGGTTCGGCTTGAACGGGAAGCCGTGTGCCAATGGCGCAGGGTGAAGCCGCACAAGACAGGTGGGAATATATATCGGCCCCGTTTTCGCTGCAATAGGATTTTAAGAGCGGCTCAGGTGTATTTGGGAACCCTGCGGGCGCTGATCAGGCTGGCGAGGGTGACTGAGCCAAGGATGAGCGCCCCGCCGACGAGGGTGTTGGCCGAGGGTGCTTCGCCGAGCACCAGGAAGACCCAGACCGGGTTGAAGACCGGCTCGATGACGGCCAAGAGGTTGGCGGTGACGGCCGAGATGCGTTTGATGCCGTAGGAAAAGAAGAAAGCGGCGAGGCCGATCTGCACCACCCCGAGGACCAGGATGCTGCCGACCGCCGTGGTGGTGAAAACGGGCAGGGGGAGGAAGGCGGCGACGCTCAAGGCGACCAGGGCGGCCACGGCGTGGGAGGCCATGAAGGAGTGCAGCGGGTCTCCCTCCTTCTGCATCCGGGTGAAGATGAACATGAGGGAGAAGGTGAAGGCCGAGGTGAGGGCCATGAGGTTGCCCAAAAGCTGCCCGGGGGAGAGACGGTCGAGAAACAGGATCACCATGCCGACGATGGTCATGAACAGGGCGATGACCTGCTCGCGGTACAGGTGCTCCTTTAGGAAGATGACGCTGAAAACGGCGGTGAAGACGGGCGCCAGGTACTGCAGCAGGATGGCGTTGGCCGCGGTGGTGGTCTTGTTGGCGGCGACGAAGAGGAGCATGGTCGCCGCGTTGGCGAGGGCGGCGCCAAGGAGCGCACCGGACCACTTGAGACGCACGGTGCCCACCAGGGCGAACAGGAACAGGAAGGCGATGAGGCTCCTCAGCCCGGCGATGAGAAAAGGGTTCCAGTCCAGGATCTTGATGAAGAGGCCGGCGAGGCTCCACAAAAAGCCGCAGATGACCATGGCCAGGGCGCCGGTGAGGGGGGGTGAAAAGCTGCTTCGCATGTCTTGACCTTGCCGCGGTTGAGGTGAGGCGACAGGTTAAGGTACTGGTGGGGGGATGTCAAAGGGTAAATAGGGTTGGCTGCTAATGAGAGCGGCGGCAGAAGGGGCATGCAGGCAACGAGCGAAATCCCGCATGCCCCTTTTGACATCCTTGCCGGCTCCGGGACGCAGTAAGAACTGCGGAGCCTGACGGAACCACTTCGTTACTTGGCAGGGTCCTTCGGCCTCTGGATGATGGCGCTCTTGTCGCCGTAGACCACGGTGCAGTCGGTGCTGAAGGGGAAGTACCAGGTGCCGGTCTGACCGATCAGTTCGACGTTGTTGATGCCACCCTTGCGGGCAGCCGTCAGGATGGAACCGTCGCCGAAGAGCGGGATGACATAGAAGATGTTGAAGGTGCAGGCCTCTCCTCGTTTCATCTGGTTCAAGTCGAGGAACTTGATGTTTTCGACTCCAACCGGAGTGTTGTCTGCATAACGCAGGGTTTTTGCGAGGTCGTGGGTAGGAAGACAGCCGCACAGACCAGCCAGTACCAGTACTACCGCCCCCAGCCTTTTCATAGCGCCTCCTTTTCCAGCTTGTTATGAGAGACAATACATTTTAAATAGTACTCCGCGCCAGACTGGTGACAATGATTATAATGTCTCAATGTATCCGGCGACAGACGATGCTGGGGGGGCGATTTATATTGGTCGCGCGGAGCAAAGCGGCTACAATCGCTGCCGTGCCGAGCGGCAGAATGCCGGCGGCGCCGTGGAGGCGGCAGATGCATAGAACAGTTACGATCGAGGCGGTGAACCAGTTCCGCAACACGGTCCTCGACCATTACCGCAGGGAGGGGCGGCGCCTCCCGTGGCGGGAGACCCGCGACCCGTACGCCATCCTGGTTTCCGAGATCATGCTGCAGCAGACCCAGGTGGACCGGGTGCGCGAGAAGTACCTCGAGTTCCTGGCGGTGTTCCCCACCTGGCGGGACCTGGCCGGGGCGGAACTGTCGCGCGTGCTGTCGCTTTGGCAGGGGCTTGGCTACAACCGGCGCGCGGTGTCGCTGCAACGGTGCGCCCGGGCGGTGCTGGAGCGCTTCGGGGGAACGCTGCCCTGCGAGGTGGGGGAACTGGAGTCGCTTCCCGGCATCGGCCCCTACACCGCACGCGCCGTCGCCGCATTCGCCTTCGGCGTCGCCACCCCCTTCATCGAGACCAACATCCGCTCCGTCTTCATCCACCACTTCTTCGCGGACCGGGAGTCGGTGCGCGATGCAGAGATCCTCCCCCTGGTCGAGCTCGCCCTGGACCGGGACAACCCGCGCGACTGGTACTACGCGCTGATGGATTACGGCGCCACGCTCAAGCGCGGCATGGCGAACCCGAGCCGCAAGAGCGCCCACCACGCGCGCCAGTCGCCGTTTCGGGGCTCCAACCGCGAGCAGCGCGGCATGATCCTGAGAGCCATACTGGCCGAGCCGGGGGTGGCCCTGAGTCGGCTCGAGGCGAGGGTCGCCCTGGAGGCGGCGTCGCTTGCGCGCAACCTCGAACAGCTCGAACGGGAGGGATTCATCCGCAAGGACAGTGGCAGATTCTGGATCCGCTGACCAAGGAAGCGCTTTGGCGCTGACGAGAGCGAAGCGTGCCGGTTGCAAAAGAGTCCCCCAAAGGTAGACTACTCTTTGCCGCGGATGCTCCTAAACGGTTCAATGACTACGAAAACTCCCGTTTTGTCCTCGTCGCTACACTTTAAAAAATCGCATTGCCAGTCACACCCGCCTCATGATCAGCTCCAGGGTGTGCACTGAAGGAGGAACGTTTGGACGAAGCGCCGACAAGGAAGGTCAAGGTTGTGTTGGCACTTCTCCTCCCATTCCTGGCTTGCGCGCTCCAGTTGCTGCTCTGGGATTACCTGCAACCCTTCGCCTACCTGCTCTTCTACCCCGCCGTCTATCTCAGCTCCCGCCTGGGGGGGAAACGCGCCGCCGTCGCCGCCACCGTCATCTCAGCGCTCCTCATCGTCTATGTTTTCATGCCGCCGCCGTTCTCGCTGTCGCTGTACCGGTGGAGTCACCTTGTCTCGGTCCTCGTCTTCGTCATCATGGGGCTCCTGTTCGGCTACTCGCAAAAACGCCTGCAGATGGCGCTGAACGGAGAGACGGACGCCCGCGCCGAGGCGATAAGCTCCGGGGCGGAACTGCGCGAGGCGCGCATCGAGCTCCTGGAGCTGGAGCGGCGCATGGCCCAGGAACGGCTCAGGGAGACTGAGGAAGAGTTCCGCATCATGTTCATGGAGTCGAGCGTCGGCGAGGCGCGCCTTGACCCTGCCAGCGGCCGGTTCCTCAAGGTCAACCCCGCCTTCTGCCGCATGACCGGCTATGCGGAGGCCGAACTGCTGGAGATGGACCTGGTCGCCGTGACCCACCCGGAGGACCGGGACGCGTGCCGGGAGAGCCTCGGGAGCCTTGGAGGGGACGGCCGCAAGGCGGTGCAGGCGGAACTCGGCCTGCGGCGGCGCGACGGCGCGTCGATCTACTGCCAGGCCACGCTCAACCTTCTGCCCGGCGCCGGTGGGGGGACGAAGTCGATCCTCGCGGTGCTCCAGGACGTATCCGCCCGGCGCCAGGCGGAAGAGGCCCTGCTGAAGTCGGAGGAGAAATTCTCCCGCGCCTTTTCCGGTAACCCGGCCGCCATCGCCCTGACCCGCTTGGAGGACGGCGTCTTCCTCGAGGTGAACGAGACCTGGGAGGCCTTGACCGGCTACAGCAGGGATGAGGCGATCGGCAGGTCGGGGCGCCACCTCTGGCCCGATCCGGAAGCGGTGCAGCGCTTCCTGGCGCAGCTGCACGATACCGGCACCCTGCGGGGGTGGGAACAGGATTTCTATCGCAAGAACGGTGAGAGGTTCATCGCCCAGCTCTCGTCGCAGCTGCTGGCGGTGGGCGGGGAGCAGGTCATCCTGTCGACGCTGGTGGACATCACCCAGTTGAAGCAGACGGAGGCGGCGCTCAGGGACAGTGAAAACCGGTTCAGGACCATCTTCGATCACGCGCCGGTGGCGATCGGCATCGGCGCGGTCGACGACGGCGGGCTCATGGACGTGAACCCGGCCTGGCTGCGCCTTTTGGGCTTCCAGCGCGAGGAGGTGCTCGGCCGGAGGGCGCAGGAGCTCGGCATCTACCTCGACGACAGGACCCGCGACGAGATCGTCGCGGCCATCAGGCAGGGGAACGGCTTCAGCCAGGAACTGCAACTGAAACGCAAGTCGGGTGAGGTGATCGACGTCCTGTACGCCGCCGACGTCGTGGTCCTCGAGGGGACCCCGTGCCTGTTGGTCATGCTGAGCGACGTCACGGTCCAGAAACAGGCGGAGCGGGCGCTGCAAAAAAGCAAGCAGGACTACCAGCAGCTCTTTCAGAACATGCTGGAGGGGTTCGCCTCCTGCCGCCTGGTCCGGGACGCCGCCGGAGCGGTGGAGGATTTCGTCTTCCTGAACGTGAACCGCGCCCTGCTGCAGCTGAGCGGACTCGAGGACCTGGCCGGCAGGCGGGCTTCGCAGGTGATCCCCCGGGTGAGCGAGACCAATGCCGACGTCCTCGCCGCCTGCGGACGGGTGGCGGACACGGGATTTCCTGAGCACCTGGAGAGCTTCATCGCACCGCTGGAGCAGTGGTGGGCGGTATCGCTGTACAGCGTGGAGCGGGGTTATTTCGTCGCCCTGTGCGACAACATCACGGCGCGAAAACGCGAGGAGATGCGCCGCAACGCGACGGTGGAGTTGTTGCGCATCTGCAACGAGGCCCGTGACCTGGACGAGCTGATGTCGCGCACCGCGCGGTTTTTCCGTGACCTGACCGGGTGCCGGGGCATCGGCATCCGCCTGCGCTCGGGCGACGGCTACCCCTACTGCCAGACCATCGGCCTCCCCGAGGAGTTCGTGCGCGCGAGCGACAGCCTGTGCGACCGGGTCTCCCACGGGGTACCGCTCCCCGACGCGGTGGGGGGGGCGTCCCTTGGGTGCCTGTGCGCCGACGTGATCTCCGGGAACCCCGGGGGGGCGGGGAAGGGGACGGGGCGCGGCAGCTACTGGACCTCGACCGGGACAGCGTCCGGGGAGGGGGGAGCCGCCATGCGCTGCCGCGCCGAGGTGTTCCAGTCGCTGGCCCTGATCCCGCTGCGGTCCCACGGCGAGATGATCGGCCTGTTCCAGTTCTGCGACCCGGCGCCGGGGCTCATGTCCGCGGAGAAGGTCACCCTCTACGAGGACCTGGTCGACTACATCGCCATCTCCTTCTCCAAGTTGAGGGCGGACCAGGCCCTGATCGAGGCGAGCCAGTACAACCAGCAGATCATAGCGGGGGCGCAGGAAGGGATCATCGTCTACGACCGCGAGCTGCGCTGCCAGGTCTGGAACCCGTACATGGAGCAGCTCACCGGCATCGGTGCCAAGGAGATGCTGGGAAGGCGGACGCAGGAGGTGATCCCGTCCTTCCAGGAGAGCGGCGTGATGGCGCTGCTCGCCAAGTCGCTGGAGGGGGAGGAATCAACTCCCGTCGACTTCCGCTTCTCCGTGGAACGGACCGGGCGCTCCGGCTGGGTGACCGACACGCGCGCGCCGCTCAAGGACGTGCGGGGGGAGATCATCGGCGTCATCACCACGGTGCGTGACATCACCGCGGAGCGCCGCCTGGAAGAGCAGCTCCGCCAGGCCCAGAAGATGGAGGCGGTGGGGCTCCTGGCGGGCGGGGTGGCGCACGATTTCAACAACGTGCTGCAGGTGATCATGGGGTACTGCTCGCTGCTCGCCGCCGATCCCAAGCTGGACGACCCGCAAAAAGGGGAGGTGGAGCAGATCCTGGTCTCGGCCGAGCGGGCGGCGCAGCTCACCAAGGGGCTCTTGGCCTTCAGCCGCAAGCAGGTCATGGAGCCCAGGCGGGTCAACCTGTGCGACATCGTGCTGCACGTGCAGAAGTTCCTGGTGCGCATCATCGGGGAGGACATCACCCTCAAGGTGGCGCCCTCCCCGAGGCGGGACCTGCCGGTGGTCGCGGACAGTGGCCACATCGAGCAGGTGCTCATCAACCTCGCCACCAACGCTCGCGACGCGATGGCCAAGGGAGGCGTGCTGAGCGTCGGGACTGAGCTGGTGGAGATCGAGGAACCGACCGAGACCGAGTTCGGGCACAGCGAGCCGGGTCCCTACGCCTGCGTCGTCATGAGCGATACCGGCAGCGGCATGGACGAGGAGACCCGGACCAGGATCTTCGAACCTTTCTTCACCACCAAGGAAGTCGGCAAGGGGACCGGGCTGGGGATGGCCATCGTCTACGGCATCGTGAAGCAGCACGGCGGATTCATCAACGTCTACAGCGAGCCGGGGCGGGGCACGACCTTCAGGGTTTTCCTGCCGCTGGCAAAGGTCGCCGACGCCGAGGCGACGGGGCCGACGGAGCTGCCGCCGCCACGCGGGGGGACCGAAACCCTGCTGCTGGCCGAGGACGACGCCGAGGTGCGCAGGCTGCTGGTGAACATCCTCACCAGGTTCGGCTACCGGGTCATCGAGGCCGCGGACGGCCAGCAGGCGGTGGAGCTTTTCGCCGCGCACCAGGAGAGCATCGCCCTGGTGGTGATGGACCTGATCATGCCCAGGAAGAACGGCATGGAGGCGGGGGTGGAGATCGTGCAGATGAAGCCGGGGACCAGGATCCTCTATTCCAGCGGTTACACCTCCGATTTCATGGAGCAGCGCGGGATCCTGGACCAGGGGATCCAGCTGATCATGAAGCCGGTGCAGCCGGTGCAGCTTTTGCGCAAGGTGCGCGAGATGCTGGACGGGTGAAGGGGAAGCGCGTAGACGAGGGTCGAAAAGACCTATTGAGGAAAGTCATACGAGGTTTTATATTTATCTGACCTGACGGCGCCGGGAAGGCGCGCCAGACAACGACGGTTTTGCAGGAGGTCCCCATGACTAAGACGGTATTTGGATTAGCACTCCTTTGCACCATTTCCCTGGCGCAGGTGGCCGCGGCCGCTCCCGACGGGGGGGCTCCCATCTACGGCGCGGGCGCCGAGCGGGCCATCCCGGGACGGTACATCGTCGTCTTCCGTCCCGGCAGCGCGGGACACGAGGTGAGCGCCGCGGCGCAGGCGGCGGGGCGGCAGGGAGGGAAGGTGCACTACGTCTACACCGACGCGCTGCAGGGGTTCGCGGCGACGCTCCCCGACCAGGCGCTGCAGGGGCTGCGCCATAACCCCAACGTGGAATACATCGAGCAGGACCAGGCGGTCTCCATCGGCATCGAGGTCTCCCAGAGCGTCTCGACCTGGAACCTGGACCGGATCGACCAGCGCGCCCTTCCCTTGGATGGGTTTTTCAACTATGTCGACAGCGGCGTCGGCGTGACCGCCTACGTCATCGACACCGGCATCCGCACCACCCACACCGAGTTCGGCGGTCGTGCCTCGATAGGCTACGACGCTCTGGGGGGGAACGGCCAGGACTGCAACGGGCATGGCACCCACGTCTCGGGCACCATCGGCGGCTCTCACTACGGCGTCGCCAAGGACGTGACCCTGGTCGGCGTGCGGGTGCTGGACTGCTCCGGTTCCGGTACCGTCTCCGGCGTCGCTGCCGGCGTGGATTGGGTGACCGCGAACAAGAAGCTTCCCGCCGTGGCCAACATGAGCCTCGGTGGGGGCGCCTCCACCGCGCTCGACAACGCGGTGGCCAACTCGATCAGCAGCGGGGTGACCTACGCCATCGCCGCCGGCAACAGCAAGCAGGACGCCTGCCGTTACTCGCCGGCGCGGGTCCCCGCCGCCCTCACCGTGGGTGCCACCACCTCCACCGACGCGCGCGCCTCCTACTCCAACTACGGCGCCTGCCTCGACCTCTTCGCCCCGGGCTCCAACGTCACCTCCTCCTGGTACAGCAGCGACACGGCAACCGCCACCCTGAGCGGCACCTCCATGGCCACCCCCAACGTGACCGGCGTCGCCGCGCAGTACCTGCAGCTGAACCCGACCGCCACCCCTGCCGGGGTCGCCGCCGCCCTGACCGGCAACGCGACCACGGGCGTCGTGGGGAACGCGGGCAAGAAATCCCCCAACCTCCTTTTGTTCACCAACTACTAGGCGCCGCGCTTCCCGCGGTGGAAAAAACAGGGCCGGCCGCGACACCGTTCGCGGCCGGCTTTTTTTTTCGTCCGCCGCCTCCCTTGAAACCGCGCCAAGCGGCGGTGGGGGAAGGCGCGGCGGCCTCGTGTCGCCGGGGCGGTGAAAACCGGCTTGACGTGCCGCGCGATAAAGTTGTATGGTGCAACCATATGGACGCCATGACCGAATACAAACTCGACAAGTCGCTGGGACACCTCGCCTCCCGGTTCTCCCGGATGGTGCTCAGACGCTTCAACGCGGTGCTGCAGCAAAACGCCATGCCCATCACCTCGGAGCAGTACTCGCTCCTGGTGCAGCTTTGGGACAGCAACGGCCTGCCCCAGGGGATGCTGGCGGAGAAGACCGCCAAGGACAAGACCACCATGGCGCGGCTCGCGGCCGGCCTCGAGGAGCGCGGGCTGATCGTCAGGCTCCCCAGCCCAAGCGATGCGCGGGAGCGGCTCCTGTACCTGACCGACCGGGGCAAGGAGCTGATTGACCGGGCCACCGCCCTGGCGCGGGGGATCCTGGAAGAGGCGCAGCGGGGGATCGACGCGGCGGAACTCGAGAGCTGCCGCGATGTCCTGCGCCGCGCCTGCGCCAACCTGTCGAAGTAGTTTTTTTGCCCGGATAGTTGTATCTGGCAACTTTCCGGCGGTAGCGAGGTTTTTCAAGCATGAGTTTCGCCAAAGCCGCAACGAGCATTCACCCCACCGACATGAGCCGGCGTCAGCTGACCGTTTTCGTCCTGATCCTGGGCGCGTTGACCGCGTTCAGCGCCATGTCCATCGACATGTACCTCCCGGCCTTCCCGCAGATGGCCCGGGACCTCAAGGTGCCGCTCAGCACGGTGCAGCTCTCGGTATCCGCCTTCCTGTTCGGATCGGCGGCGGGGCAGCTTTTCTACGGGCCGCTGGCGGACCGCTGGGGGAGACGCCGGCCGCTGCTTTTGGGGCTCTCCCTCTACGTCGCCTCGACCATCGGCTGCGCCATGGTGCACACCGGGAGCGGGCTATTGGCCTGGCGGGTGGTGATGGCGCTGGGCGGGGGAGCGGGCATGGTCATCTCCCGCGCGGTGGTGCGGGACCTCTACGACACCGCCGAGGCGGCCAGGATGTTCTCGCTGCTCATGCTGGTCATGGGGCTGGCACCGATCCTGGCGCCGGTGGCGGGGGGGCAGCTGCTGCTGGTCAGCGGCTGGAGGGGGATCTTCATCTTTCTCGGCGTCTTCGGCCTGGCTTCGCTGCTCGCGGCGGCGCTGGCGCTCCCCGAGTCGCTCCCGGCGGAGCGGCGCATCCGGCGCAGCGCGACGGACATGGGAAAGGTGTACTGGCACCTGCTGAAAAACCGTCACTACCTGCGCTACGCCCTGGCACTCGGGTGCGTGGCCGGCGTCAACTTCTCCTACATCTCGGGCGCTCCCTTCGTCTTCATCGAGCTGCACGGCCTCTCGCCCCAGTTCTTCGGCGTCTTCTTCGGGGTGAACGCCTGCGGGCTGATCGGCGCCTCGCAGCTGAACCGGCGCCTGTTGCGCCGCTTCTCCCCGGGTGCCATCGCCCGCAGCGCCTTCCTGGTGGCCGGCGTGGCCGGTATCCTGCTCATCGCCGCGACCGCGACCGGCTTCGGCGGCTTTCCGCTGCAGATGCTCTTCATCTTCGTCTGCCTCTGCATGACCGGGCTGCTCTACCCCAACATCACCGCGCTGGCCCTGGCCCCCTTCGACAAGGCGGCCGGGAGCGCGTCGGCGCTCCTGGGGACCATCCAGTACCTTCTGGGGGCCTCGGGGGGCGCGCTGGTCGGCGCCTTCCACAACGGGACTGCGCTCCCCATGACCGGTACCATGGCGCTGTGCGGCACGCTCGGCTTTCTCGCGGTACTCGGGGCGGGAGCGGGCAAGGGGCAGCAGCAGGGTTGACCGGGCTCCTGGTTCGACGGTCCGGGGGTGCGCCGGGAACGGGCCCGGGCGGGCTTGAGGAATCGTACGCGCGGCCGTGACGGACGGAGCTAGCTGGGCTTGAACTCCTCGGTGGGGCAGCAGTAGTAGTCCCTGCTGCACCAGATCATGACCTTGGTGCCGGGGGTGGGCGGGGTGGCGCTGTCGATGGCGAACTGGTGGTTGTCGCAAAAGAGGGTGCCGTCCTGGCGCACCTCGGCGAGGTAACGGCCGTAAAAATGCGGGGTGAGCGCCGGCGGGTAGATTTCACGCAAATCGATGAGGCGGTAGATGTGCATCAAGGACTCCAGGTGATCGTGCTTCTGTATCACCTCATCGGCAAACTTCGGAAATTAATTACGCCGCCGATACAAAAGAAGGGCCTCCACCAATGGGAGGCCCTTCCTCGTTACGGGCGTGCCGGGTTGTATCGAGGGCAAAGCGGTGACAGCCTGGTCAGGAGTGGGCGCCGTTTTGCTGGCTTTTCGCCACGAGGTAGTAGACGATGCCGAGGATGAGGAGCGTGCCGGCCAGAAAGGCCTGGGTCTCCAGGGCGTCGTGGCGCAGGGTGGAGATGAGGATCTCGCGGATCAGTGCCACGATGATCACGCCGATGAAGATGAGGATGTTGAACTTGCCCCCTTTGAGTGTCTTGATCTCGTTGTCCATGAGCTCGATCATCATCCACAGGATCAGGAGGGAGCCGAGGGCGGAGAGGATCCCCTTCTCGAAGTCGCCCTGGAAGATGTGGACCAGGTCCCAGAAAAAGAGGGTCACCACGGAGAGCGACACGCCGGTGAGGGCGATCACCAGGACCAGGTTGAGGCCGTAGGTGAAGCGCTCGGCGGCGTGGATCAGCTTGGACTCGATCTTGTGCGAGACGAAGACCTTGCGCAGCTCCTCCTCCTGGTAGGAGGTGCTCATGATGTCCAGGTTGATGTCGAGGATCTTCTCCACGGCGATCCGGTACTTGCGGCGCACCGAGATGTCGGGGAAGTTGGCCTGCAGCATCTCGATCAGGAAGCGGCGCACCACGTTCATCGCGGCGTTCACGTAGTGGGCGCTCACCTTGATGCGGACGTGCGCCTGCCCGATGGACTGCAGGGTGAGCATGTACTCGTTGTCGTAGCGCCCGCAGAAGAGGGTGAGGAACCACTCGGTGTGGGTCCGCTTCAGGCGCGCCAGGTCCTTGGGGTCGCGCAGGAACACGGCAGTCTCGGGAATCTTCAGAAGGTAGGTATAAAACTCCTCGACCATCGCCTCGCTGTTGTTTTGGGCGAGGGGATAGAGTTCTTTGAGCAGTTCGGCATCTGTCTCGGTGAAGTAATAGTGATTCTTTATTTCCTGCATGGTAAGCATTTCGTTCATCTCCTGTGCCGGCATTCAATGTACCTGCTGCTGAAAACAGGCAACGCCATTCGAATAATCAGCATAGTCTAGCACAGGGATTGCCACTGTCTAAGGCGTATACGCGGATCACACAGTAGCGGATGGACTGAATCCAGTGCAGGAAGCTGGTTTACTTGTGTCTGATCCTGTCTCTGCGGGGCGCGATGGCGAGCAGAAGAAAGACCAGGGCCATGACGGCGTAGCCCGCGGCAAGGTGCCACACGATGGGATGGGGCGGGGCGAGCGGGGAGAACATGGCGCCCGAGGGGAGGGGTGAGTGGATGATGCCGCACAGCGAAAGCGCCGAGCAGCACAGGAGGTAGACGGCGGCCTTGCCGGGGCGGTGGTCCAGCACGTTGGCGAAGGCGGCGCCCCAAAGGAGCGACGTGACGATGAAGCCGTTGCCGAGGATGATGGTGGCCTGCCAGGTGGCGAGGAGGTCCCCGGTGAGATCCGCGGCACTCTTGCCCAGGCCGGCCAGCATCTGGCCGAACTCGATGGTGGTGAGGCAGGCGATCACCGGGATGAAGGAGACCGCCACGGCCCGGTAGTGCCGCTTTTGTGTCGCCTCGAAGGCCTGCGCCGTGATCTCGATGCCGATGAAGATCAGGATCGGCGCGACGGCGGCTTCCGGGAGGAGTCCCACGAAAAAGGAGAGGTAGCCGGAGACGGCGGCGAAGCCGATGAAGAGCGCGGTGGCGACGGTGTAGCCGGCGCGTCCCCCCATGTCCTTGTAGGCGGGATGGCCGATGTAGGGGCAGGACTGCATCACGCCGCCGCACATCCCGGCCACCAGCGTGGCGAACCCCTCCACGAGCAGGATGTCACGGGTGTCGTAGTCGTCTCCCGCCACCGCGGCGCTCTCGGTGACGTCGACCCCGCCCACCACCGTGGCCAGGGCGAAGGGGATGGCGAGCGGCAGGTACGCGAGCGCCCGCGGTATGCCCGGGAGGAATTCCAGGGTGGGGAGGGGGAGGTAGAGGGCGGGCTGCGGGACGGGGAGCAGGGCGTGGGCGCCTCCCGGCAGCAGCCCCAGGTTTCCCAGCAGGTAATAGGCGACGGTGCCGCTCATGATCCCGGCGAGGGCGCCGGGAAGGTGCAGCGGAAGCCGGAAGCGGGCCAAAAGCGAGATGAAGACGATGCCCAGCGAGAGAAAGCCGACCACCGGCGAGGAGAAGAGCTTCAGGAAGGGGAGGTAGGCGATCAGGAGGAGGGCGACGGCGGCGATGCTCCCCAGGAGCCCCGCGCGCGGGATGTTCCTTCTCAGGGCGGGGCCGCAGAAGGATACGGCGATCTTGAACGCCCCCATGAGGACGATGGTCGCCATCCCCACTTGCCAGGTCAGGTGCGCGTCCTTGGTGGCCAAAAAGCAGGGGCCGAGTACCCCGAAGGCCATGCCGAAGGTCGAGGGGGTGTCGAGCCCCAGGGGCATGGCGGTCACGTCGCTGCGCCCGGTGCGGCGGGCCAGGCGGTAGGCGAGCCACGAGTAGAGCAGGTCGCCCAAGAGAACCCCAACCGCGCTGCCGGGGAGCATCCGGGACAGGACCAGGTCACGCGGCATGCCGAAGACGCCGGTCAAGATGCCGGCCATGATCACCAGACCGGACATGTTGTCCAGCATGAGTCCGAAAAAGGCGTTGATATCGCCGGCGGCGACGAGCCTCGGTTTGTTTGCATTCATGGGGGTCATCTCCTGAGTGCCCAAAATTGCCATAGCAGAACGGTCTTTGCAAGGTGAATGTCGCTGCAGGTGGGGGAGCCGTGGCGAGGGGAGGGCGCCGCTGCGCCAAATAACCCAGAGGTTCTAACCTGTTGTTTAGACTCGATTAATTTTAAGGTGTGGGCGTAAGGGGAGGGCGTTTCGTTTTTGCTAATGATTTCAGCAGGAAAAGTCATCGGGGCCGCCGGATGGAGTCGCGCCGGCACAAATAGTATCTTTTTGGAATAGATGTTGCTGTTCCCTTCGGATGCTCGCAAAACGAGAGGAGGGGCGCGACCGCGACAAGACATCGGCACGATCGGTGCGGCGAACGCGTTTCATAGCAAACCAAACCAGTCTGAGAGGGTATGGTAATGGAAAAGCAAGAGATAAACAACGCGATCACTGAACATGCCATGTACAAGTTCAAGCTCAACGACTTGATCAGCAAGGGACAGCTGGAAGACCACAAAGGTCCCTGCACCGAGACCGATTGCCAGTTCGGCAAGTGGTTCTACGACACCTCCGTTTCGTCCCGGCACCGTTCCTCGTACTTCTACAAGCAGGTCAAGCAGCTCCACGGCGACTTCCACCAGATCGCCTGCAGGGTGGCGGGGCTCGCGGTCGAGGGGAAGGCCGAGGAGGCCCAGAAGATGATGGAGTACGACGGCGAGTTCCAGCAGGTTTCCAACAAGCTTATGGAAGCGCTGATGAGATGGCGCGAGCTGGTATGACCAATTTTTATGCGTTGTTTAATTAGATCAAAAAAAGGTGAACTGCGCCGAAAAACGTGCTAGTTTTACGCCGCTTTTGAAGCGGAACGTTTGACACGGTGAGTAGCGCCCGCGAGGGTGCCGCGGTTCATCTCCTGCGCTGTATCCCCCTTCAGCAGAGAAACCACCCCCAGCCTGCAACTTTCCCCTGAAGAGTGCCCTGTCGACCCGATGGCTACGGCTCCCCGCTGCCCGTCCGCGGCGCTGCGCCCGTTTCCACGCCTGTGAATCCCCTGAAGTGCGTTTTTCAGCTACCGCCAGGTAGTCAGCATGTACCACAAAAGGAGAGTACCTTGAAGAAGAGATCGATCCGTAGCGCCCTGTCCACCGGATTCAAAGCCCTGGCCCTCGCCGCCCTGCTGCTGGCACCGTTCGCCGCCCAGGAGGCGCAAGCGGGCATGACACTCTGGAACGAGACCAACATCCAGACCCTGTGGGGCGGGCAGTTCAAGAACCCCTTCACCGGGACCAAGGGGACCCAGTCCACCATCACCATCGAGCATGCCAACGCCTGGAAATACGGTGACAACTTCCTGTTCTTCGACGTTACCGACGCCGAAAAGGACAAAACCGGCATCTACGGCGAGCTCTCCCCGAGGCTTTCGCTGGGCAAGATCACCGGCCGCGACCTCTCCGCTCCCTTCGTGAAGGACGTGCTCCTGGCCGGTACGGTCGAAGTGGGGCAGGGGTTCCGCAACTACCTGTACGGCGTCGGCCTCAGCCTCAACCTCCCCAAGTTCAACTTTGCCGACCTTAACGTCTACGTGCGCAACGACCCCAAGCAGCCCGGCAGCACCTACCAGGTGACCCCCTGCTGGCAGCTTCCCTTCACCGTGGGCAAGGCCAACATGATCTTCGAAGGGTTCACCGATATCGCCGGCAGCGAAGGGAACCTCGCCTTCAACATCGACGCGCAGCCCCGCCTGCTCCTCGACCTGGGCAAGTTCTGGGATGCCCCGGGCAGCGTCTTCGTCGGCACCGAGGTGATCTACTGGCACAACAAGTTCGGCGTATCGGGCGTGAACGAGTTCGCGCCGCAGGCGATGCTGAAGTTCGTGATGTAGCCCTCCCGCATTCGCCGTTTCCCAACGCCCCGCGGACTTCGTCCCGCGGGGCTTTTTCGTTTCCCGTGCCACGGGTGGGTAGAGGCGGCAGGCGGCGCTGCGGTTCCCGGACTCCCGACATCCTTGCCAGGCCCCACCTGTTAAGTCGAACAAATGTTCGATTTCACATTTTGCAGAACCTCACGGCTCCCCTCTCTTTCGTCGCTACCCGCTGCCCCCCAGCCTCTTCTCGGGTGAATTCGCAGTCGTTACTACGTTTTTTCCTTGCGGGAGGCCGCGCCATTTCCCGCATTTTGCGGTTTATTGACCTCACGTTACTTCCAAATTTTAAAAAATGAAATTTAAGTTAACCGGGGCGATCCCGATAAGACCCCTATCTTTTATCCATGCCGGCGGCCAAGACCCGGATCGATCAGCCCGAATCCCGTCTTGACCGCCGACTGTTTTGGCCAGGGGGAAAAGCCGTGTCGTCCACACCTGAACGCGAACTGATCCAGATGGTCACCTTCCGGCTCGGCCGGGAGGAGTATGCCGTCGACGTAATGGACGTCCGGGAGATCGTCGAGGTGGAAGAGGTGACGAGGCTCGCCACCGCGCCTCCCCACGTGGAAGGGGTCATCGACCTCAGGGGGAGCGTGGTCCCCATCGTCTCGCTCAGGAGGAGTTTCGGCATGAGCACCGGGGACGGACTCTCCCCCGGTTGCGTCGCGATAATGGATTACGCGGGGACACTCACCGGGTTCATGATCGACGAAGTCTCGGACGTGATCCGCGTGGCGCGCCGGGACATCCTGCCGCCGATCGAGGTGGCTGCGCAGCCCTGGATCGAGGGGATCGTATCGCTGGAAAACCGGCTCGTGGTGGTGATGGATTTAAAGCATTTCGCATAGGAGCGCCCATGGAAGCGACAAGTGATAAGAGGCTCGCCCTGCAGGACGCCATGGTATTTCTGGGCGCCATCGCGTCGGGGACCGAGCAGGCCATAGGGGCCAGCGCGAACAGCATCTCGTACCTGGCCGGGGTGAACCTCGGCAAGAAGCTGTCGAGCGGGGTGCCGCGCACCCTGGACATCGCCGCCGCGCTCCAGGCCACCCGCGACGTGTTGGAGAAGAACGACTACCTCTGGCTCTTCGAGCCTTTCAAGACCCACGACCAGGAGGCGCTGTACCGGGAGGTGGAAGAGGGAACCGAGGTGATGCTGGTGTTCAGGGACTGCATGATCCGGCAGTCGCTCTTCCGCTTCGGCCACAGCCAGAAGGGGTCGCTGTGCAACATGATGTACGGCTTTTTCGCCGGTGCGCTGCAGAACATCATGGGACGCGAGTCCTCGCTGGAGATCGTCCACGCCGGAGAGAACGCCTGCTACAAGAAGCTCGTGGTAAGGAATTCCTGACGGACGGCGCGCGCAACAAGGGACCGTCACCACCCCCTGGCCCACTCCCGCGGGGGGAGAGGACGTCCGGTAGATGATGGAGGAACTATGGGCGAAGTAACCGTCAATACGGAGTGGCTTTCCGACTGCTCCGGCTGCCACGTGGCGATCGTGGACCTGCACGAGAAGATCCTGAACGTCCTTGCCGCCGTGAAGATCCAGCGCTGCCCGGTCCTGACCGACGTGAAGGACTACCCGAAGGCGCGGGTGGGACTCGTCTCCGGTGCAATCAGGAACGTCCACGACCGCGAGGCGGCCCTGAAGATGCGGGAGAGCTGCGACATCGTCATCGCCTGGGGCTCCTGCGCCGTCTTCGGCGGCCCCGCCGGGGCCGGGAACATCCACACCCCCGAGGAGATCGCGACCGCGGTCTACCTGGAGAACAAGACCACGACCCCCGCCCCCCCTCCCAGCCGCCAGGTCTCCCCCCTCGAATCGAAGGTTACCCCGCTCGACACCGTGATCTACGTGGACTTCTACCTCCCGGGGTGCCCGCCGCATCCGCTCTTCGTCTTCGAGGCCCTTTCGGCGCTGGTCGAGGGGCGCGAGCCGGAGACGGCAAAGAGAAGCGTCTGCGCCAAGTGCAAGCGGAAGATGGAGAAGACCGAGGTGGCTGAGCTTAAGTCGAACTTCGAGGGGATACCGGATCCGGAGCGCTGCTTCCTGAGCCAGGGGTACACCTGCCTCGGTTCGGTCACCATCGACCGCTGCCTTGCCCCTTGCCCGTCCAACGGCGTCCCCTGCACCGGTTGCGCCGGAGCAACCATGCAGGTCCTGACCGAGCCCAACCGCGACATCAGGACCGAGATCGCGGAGCGCATGTCGCGGCTCACCAGAATCGACCGCGAAGAGATCGTCCGCTCGCTGGAGCGTTCGGCCAAGTCGCATTACTCCTACACCATGGCGACCTCGATGATCGGGGAGAAGCCCACCTTCCTGATAAAGAGGTGGATCGAGGACGAAGAGGCCGACTACGAGGCGGGAGGCAGGTAATGAAGAAGTCGTTGAAGATCGACCCGGTCACGAGGATCGAGGGGCATGCCAAGGTCTCTATCGAGCTGGACCAGGGGGGGGAACTCGTGAGCGCGGTGCTCGTGGTGAACGAGCTCAGGGGGTTCGAGAAGATCCTGGTGGGGATGGAGGCGGACCGCATGCCGCACGTGACGGCGCGAATCTGCGGCGTCTGTCCGACCGCGCACCACCTGGCCGCCTGCAACGCCCTCGACAACGCTGCCGGGGTCACGGCGCCGCCGGCGGCCAAGCTGCTGCGGGAGCTCATGTACGCGGGGCACCTCATCCATTCACACGCGCTCTCCATCTTCGTGCTGCAGGGGCCGGACCTCGTGCTCGGCCTCGACGCGGACCCCGCGGAGCGGAACATCGTCGGCATCGTGAAGGCGAACCCGGAATTCGCCAAGAAGGCGCTCGGGCTGAGGACCATCGGCCAGAAGATCAACGAGATGGTCGGGGGGCGCGGCACCCACCCGGTAACCTCCGTGGCCGGGGGGATCGCCTTTGAGCTCGATGCGGAAAAAACGAAGATCATGTCCGAATGGGTGGACGAGGCGCGGCGCATGCTTCCCGAGGTCGCGGCGACGGTGAAGGGGCTTTTGCACACGTCGATCGATGCCCATCCGGCGATCGCCTCGGAGTGGGTGGTTCCCGTCTGCTCCATGGGGACCGTCCAGGACGGCAAGGCCTCGCTTCTGGCCGGAGACCTGAGGGTGGTCGACGAGGCGGGAGCGACCCGCGCCGAGTTCGGCGTGACGGAGTACGACCGGCTCCTCGTGGAATCGGTGGTGGATTATTCCTACATGAAGAAGGTGCGGGTACGGCTGGACGGCGAGCCCGTGGAGTACCGCGTGGGGCCGATGGCCCGCATGAACGTGGCGGGGGCGTACGGGACCCCCTTGGCCGACGCCGAGCGTGCCGAATTCGCCAAGCTTGCCGGCTCCCCCTGCCACGGAACGGTCTTCCAGACCTACGCGAAGCTCGTGGAGATCATCTGGGCGGTCGAGCGCGCGGCTGCCATCCTCGCCGACAAGAAGGCCCGCGGCGAAACCAGGGTGCCGGTCCGCTTCACGGGGTCCCGGGGGGTGGGGCACGTCGAGGCCCCGCGGGGGACGCTGATCCACGACTACCTGATCGACGACAGGGGGATCGTGCGGGAGGCGAACCTGATCGTCGCCACCCAGCAGAATTACTCCCTCATCAACCGCTCCATCGAGCAGTCGGTCCGCTCGCACGTCCTGGGGCGCGCGAACGACAAGGCGCTCATGAACGCGGTGGAGTTCAGCATCCGCTGCTACGATCCCTGTCTCTCCTGCGCGACCCACGCCCTCGGGCGGATGCCGCTCGAGGTGGAGTTCCGGCACGAGGGCGAGACGCTAAGGACCATCCGGAGGTAGCATGGCACTCGAGATCACCGTACACGAACAGTCCTGCCGGGGGTGCGAGCTCTGCATCGACATCTGCCCCACCAAGGTCTTCACGCGCGATGAAGAGAAGAGGCTCTGCACCGTGGCGCATGCCGAGGACTGCATCGCCTGCCTCTCCTGCACCTACATCTGCCCCTCGGGGGCGATCGAGCACCGCGACATCCACCTGGTGAAGAACTTCTACCGGGACGAGGAGTTCTGCCGGAAGATGGGGAGGTTCCTATGAACCGGGCGGACACGGGGTACAACGCGGAGCTTGGCAGCGAGGACTACCAGAAGGCGTACGTCGAGGTCGCTTTTCTCCTGGACGCCTTCGCGAGCACGATCGACAACATCATGGGGGGGAACACGGCCCCGGTCGGGAGGATCGCCGGCAGGGACACCGCCAGGAAGCTCCCGGTCGAGCTTCCCGGGGCGACCCTGGATGAGGCGGTGGCGCTTTTGTCGCGGCGCATGGGGAGCGGCTTCGAATTCGAGCTCTCAGGCGGGCGCCTCACCTTCGGGAAGTGCATCCTGCGCGAGATGTGCGCCTTGAGAAAGATCGAGAGCGGGGGCGCGCTCTGCCGCCTGTTCCATTCCTATTTCGACGGCATCGTGAACGGGCTCATCTGCCGGCCGGTGAAGTCGCGCCTGGAAGAGGTGGGAGAGACATGCAGCCTCGCGACCGAAGTGCAGTAGTCGTCTGCATCGGCAACGAGCTCGTGGCGGACGACGCCGCGGGGTTCGAGGTGCACGGGCGGCTCGCGGGGATCGGGGCGCGCCTCGAGTACCTCGGGGTGGCGGGGATCGACCTTCTCGACCTGCTGGAGGGGGAGACCGACCTGGTCATCGTGGATGCGGTGCAGCTCGGGGCTGCGCTGGGGACCGTGCACGTGCTCGACTGGGGGGACCTCCCCTCATGCGGCGGCGAGATATCCGGGCACGGGGTAGGGCTTCGTGAAAGCATTGAGATCGGCAGGTTCCTCTTTCCCGAACGGGTTCCCGAGCGGGTCACCCTGGTGGGGATCGAGGGGCGCTGCTTCAACCAAACGCGGGAGCACATGACCGCCGAGGTAGCCGGGGCGATCGACCGGGCGGCGGCAGCGGTGCGGGAACTGGTGCGGGGAGGTCGGCATGGCCAGGAGTGTTAACCAGGTGGTCCGGGAGCTGTCCGAGGCGATGATCGCGGGGCGGCTCGACGTGCGGGGCGAGGCGAAGGGGCTTTCGGCCGCCGACGCGGAGACGGTCGGGCTGATAAACGTCATGATCGACGCCATGGTCGCCCCGATGAGGCTCGCCGGGGGCGCCCTCGACGAGATCGCCCACGGCAAACTCCCTCCCTTCGTGATCGAGGAGTACCAGGGTGAGTACCACCGGATCAAGCAGAGCATCAACACCCTGCTCGCCATCCTGTACGGGATGCACGCCGAGGCGGTGCACCTCACCGACAGCATCCGCGAGGGGAAGCTGAACACCCGGGGCAACGACTGGGACTACAACGGCATCTGGAAGGAGCTGATCGAAGGGTTCAACGGGACGCTCGATGCGGTGATTGAGCCGATCACGGAGGCCGGAGAGGTGCTGGAAAGCCTGGCGCGCTACGACCTCAGGAGCAGGATGAAGGGGAAGTACCGCGGCGAGCACGCCGCGATCAGAAAGGCGATGAACCAGACCGCCGAGGCGCTGCGCGACGCCATCGCCCAGGTGTCCGAGGCGACGGGGCTGGTGTCGAAGGTCGGCTCACAGATAACCGACATCAGTTCCTCGTTCGCGCACGGCGCCAACGAGCAGAGCCGGGAGCTCCAGGAGACCACGCTCAGCCTGGCCGCCCTCTCCGACGCGGCGGTGCGCAGCGCGCAGCGCTCCAAGGAGGCGCAGGCGAACGCGAAGCGCGCGGCCGAGGCGGTGCTTACCGCCAAGGAATCCATGGTGCGGATGCTTTGCTCGATGGACGAGATCAGCGGGGCGGCCGAAAGCACGGCGAACATCGCCGTCGACATCGACGGGATCGCCCGGGAGACCGGAACGCTGGCCGGGAGCACCATCGTCAAGGCGGCCAGGATGCGCATTTCGGCCGGCGGCTTCGGCGTGGTGGCCCAGGAGATCCGGAAGCTGTCGCGCCAATGCTCGCAGACCGCGGCGGCCATGAAGGAGTTCGGGGCGAAGCTGAACGCCGGGCAGCAGGCGGAGTTCGATCCCCTGGTGGAGGGCCTCTTGAAGATCGCGCGCTTCTCGAACCTCCTGGGGGTGAACGCCGCGGTCGAGGCGGCGCACGTGGAGGGGGCGGGGGAGGAGTTCAAGGTGATGACGGACGAGATCCATACCCTGGCCGCCAAGTCCGCCGACGCGGCGAGGACCACCGGATCGCTCACCAGGACCTCCGCGGAACTCTCCCGCGAGGGGGTGGGGCTTTCCCGCGAGATCGACCGGCACCTGGAAGGGGCGGCGGACGGCGCCCGTGAGATCGCGATTTTTGCCGACGACATCGCGGCGGGGATCCAGGAACAGACAAGCGGCCTGGAGCAGCTCAACCGGCGCGCGGCGCAGATAACGGGGGTCACCGAAAAGAACGCGGCCGGCGCGGCGGAATCCCTGGTGGCCGCGAAGGAACTGGAGAGCCAGGTGGAGAAACTTTCCAGCATGGTGAACCGCTTCACCTTCTAGCGTTGCCCCCTTTGCCCTTGGACCGGTTCCCGGACGCCGACGCGGGAACCGGGATTAAGGTTTGCCCCGACGCCATAACCTTGCTATCCTGCGCACCATGCCCGAAAGCGTCCGCCGCCATTACGAGCTCTACCCCTACCCGGACTACCCCCTCTTCGCCTCGGTGCGCCGGCGCGATACCTTCGCCAACAACCTGGACGCGCTCTGGTCCCTCTTCAACGGGGAACTCGCCCCCTCCGCCTCGCGCATCCTCATTGCCGGCTGCGGCAGCTTCGCACCCTATCCCTTCGCCCTGGCCAATCCCGGTGTCCCTATCACCGCGCTCGACCTGTCCGAGAAAAGCCTGAAGCGGGCACGCCTGCACTGCCTGCTGCACGGCATCTCCGGCGTCGACTTCGTGCCCGGGGACCTCTGCGACCCCTCCCTCGCTCCCGGCCCCTACGGCTTCATCGATGCCTATGGGGTGCTGCACCACCTGGAGGAGCCGCAGGCGGGGCTGCGCGCGCTGGCGGCAAGGCTGGGCGAGGGGGGCATCCTGAGGATCATGGTTTACAGCCACTACACGCGCCGGGAGGAGGACTCCATCAGGCGGGCGCTCAGGCTATTGAAGGTGCGGGACCCGGAACAGGTGCGGAGCATGGTGCGCCAAAGCGGGAAGGACTCCCGGCTGAGGGGGTTCTTCGAGAGCTCCGACGAGGTGGCGACCCGGTCGGGCCTGGCCGACGCGCTGCTGCACCCGCAGGTGACCAGCTACCGCATCGACGGTTTGCTCGAACTGGTAGCGGGGAGCGGCCTCACCCCCCTGCGCTTCGCCCACCGCGGCGCGCTGCCGGAGCCGGAGCCGGAGATCGCCAGGATCCGGGCCCTGGAACGGGAAAAGCGCGCGCCGGGGAACTTCGTCCTCTACCTGGGGCGCGACTGCAAGGGGCCCTGCCCCGGCCGCGAGGGGGTGTTCCGGCTGAACCCCTGCCTGGCGCCGGCGCTCGCCCCCTGGCGCCCGGGGACGCTGGACCTGCCCGGGCGGCTCGGGCACGAAAATGCCGCCCTGGACGGTGCCGAGCGCCGCTTCCTGCGCCGCTTCCGCAACCCCGTCCCGGCGGCTGATCTCACCCCCACCGAACTTGCCCGGGCCGGCTCCTACGCCGACCGCCTTTTCCTCATGCACAGCCGCGCCTGAAACGCTAGGCGTCCAGCATCTCCCGAACCTTCTGCAAGAGCTCCCGCGGACGCACCGGCTTCATGAGCAGTTCCGTCCCCTCCTCGAGCAGGTCGCGGCTCTTGATGATGTCCATGGTATAGCCGCTGGTGTAGAGCACGCGCGCGTTCGGGTCGAGTGCCCTGATCGCCTTGCAGGTGTCCTTGCCGCTCATGCCGGGCATGATCATGTCCATGAGCACGAGCGCGATCTCCCTGCCGGACTTGGCGTACTGCTGCACGGCGACCGCGCCGTTTTCGGCCATGATGACGCGATATCCCGCGCCGGTAAGAATCTGCTCCAAAAGGACACGCAGGTCGGCCTCGTCCTCGACCACCATGATGGTCTCGCTCCCCCCCCTGGGCTGTTCCAAATCCCTCAGGGCTTCCTCGGCCAAGGGGCTGGTCACGCTGAGCGGCAGGTAGATCCTGAACGTGGTGCCGATGCCCGGTTCGCTGTAGACGTTGACGAAGCCGGAGTGCTGCTTGATGATCCCGTAGACGATGGACATGCCGAGGCCGGTCCCCTTGCCCACCTCCTTGGTGGTGAAGAAGGGCTCGAAGATCCTCTTCCTGGTCGCGTCATCCATGCCGATGCCGGTGTCCGAGATGGAGATCACCGCGTAGGGACCGGGCTCGCCGATGCCGTTGGCCTGCACGAAGGCAGCGTCGAGGCGCTGCAGCGCGGTCTCGACGGTGAGGAGACCGCCGTGCGGCATGGCGTCGCGCGCGTTGGTGGAGAGGTTGACCAGGACCTGCTCGATCTGGTTGGCGTCGATGTCCACCGGCAGGGGGTGCCGGGCGAACACCGCCTTGAGCTGCACGTCCTCGCCGATGATGCGGGAAAGGAACTTCTCCACGCGCCGGATCACCTCGTTGAGGTCGGCGGTCTGGGTCTTGATCACCTGCTTGCGGCTGAAGGTGAGCAGCCCCGAGGTGAGCTGCGCCGCCTTGTCCGCCGCGTCCATGATCCGGTCGACCTGTTCGCGGTGCGCGGAGGAGAGCGAGGCGTCGTTTCTGAGCATGCTGCCGTAGCCCAGGATCACCATGAGGATGTTGTTGAAATCGTGGGCGACGCCCCCCGCGAGCTGGCCGATCGCCTCCATCTTCTGGGATTGCACCAGTTTTTCCTCGAGCTGCTTGCGCTCGGTGATGTCCTCGGCGATCCCCAGCAGGTAGCGCGCCTTGCCCTGGTCGTCCAGCAGCGGGATCTTCTTGGTGCGCAGCACCCGGTCCCCGACCGGCGTGGTCACCACCTCCTCAGGGATCTCCACCAGCTCGCCGTTTTCCAGGGTCTCGCGGTCCTTGCAGCTGAAGAATCGCGCCTGCGCGGGGGGGAAGAGGTCCTCGTTCCCCTTGCCCAGGATTTCCCTGCGGGAATAACCGAGCAGCTCCTCGCCGTACTTGTTGATGGTGATGAAGCGCAGCTGCTGGGCGTCCTTGGCGAAGATCATGGCCGGGATGTGGTCGACGATGTTCTTGAGAAACTCCTCGCTTTGCCGCAGCGCCTCCTCCACCGCGCGCCTTTGCGTGATGTCGCGGGCGACGGCCAGGACGTAGGCGCGGTCCCGGAAGTGCATCCGGTTCAGCGTCAGCTCGGCCCAGAAGCTCCCGCCGTCCTGCCGGTACAGTTCGGTCACGATCAGGTCGCGCACCTCCGCATCCTCCTCGGTGGAGCGGATCAGCGAGACGGCGGCGGGATTGTCCTGCAGGTCGGAGAGGTCGAAGAGGGATTTTTCCAGCAGGTCGGCCCGGCTCCAGCCCAGCTGGCGGCTGGCGGATTCGTTGAGGTCGACGATCCTGCCGGTCAACACCTCGACCAGGAAGATGGCGTCGTTACTGTGGTCCAGGAAGGCCTTGAGGCGCTCGAGTTCCTCCATGCGCTGCTGCAGTTCTGGGTAGTAGGTCTTGCGCATGGAGGTTTCGCCCAGCCCCGCCAGCTTGCGCTGCAACGCTTCCAGCGCATCCTGCGGGGGGGGAGAACCAGCGGGATCTCCGGTGTCGGCGGACTCGTCACGGGGGGCGGAGTCGCCGGGGGGGCGGGGATCAGAGGGATTCTTCATACACTACCTCGATATCCCTCTTGGAGGCGCGACGCGGGTTGGTCGCCATGCAGGGGTCCTTTAGGGCGTGCTCGCTGTAGAGCGCGAGGTCGTCGCGCCCCACGCCGACCTCGGCCAGGGTGCGTCCCACCCCGGCGTCCGCCTTGAGTTTGCGCACATGGTCGAGGAGGCGCTGTTTCTTCTGCGGCAGGGTGAGGCCGCGCAGGTCGAGGCCGAAGGCGACCGCGATCTGCTCGAAGCGCTCGGGGGCCGCGTCGAAGTTGAACTCGATGACGTGGTCGAGGAGGATGGCGTTGCATTCGCCGTGGGCGAGGTCCAGCGCGCCGCCGAGGCTGTGGGCCATGGCGTGGTTGGCGCCGAGGATGGCGTTGGAGAAGGCGAGGCCCGCCTGCAGGCTCCCCATCATCACGTTGCTGCGCAGTTCCTCGTTGTCGAGCTCGCGGATGCTCGGGATCAGGTTGGTCGACAGGAGCTTCATGGCCTCCAGCGCGTGCAGGTCGGTCATCGACGATCTGGCGGTGGAAACGAAGGCCTCGATGGCGTGGGTCATGGCATCGAGCCCGGTGCAGGCGGTCAGGTAGGGATCCATGGTGATCAGGGTGACCGGGTCGATGAGCGCGATGTCGGGGACCACGGACTTGCTGATGATGGCGATCTTCACCCTTTCGCGGGGATTGCTGATGATGGCGAACTGGGAGACGTCGGCGGAGGTGCCGCCGGTGGTCGGGATGCAGATGAGGGGAGGCATGGGGGCCTTCACCATGTCGACCCCCTCGAAGTCGAGGATGTGCTTGTGGTTTGAGGTGACGATGCCGATCCCCTTGGCGCAGTCGATGGGGCTGCCGCCACCCACCGCCACCAGCGCGTCGCAGTGCTCCGCCTGGTACAGGGCGACGCCGGCCATGACCTCTTCCGCCTTGGGGTTGGGCGTCAGCGCGGTGAAGAGTACCCAGGATACGCCGGCGGCGTCCAGGCTGTCGGTGACATCCTTGGTCCATCCCGCCTTTACCACGCCCGGGTCCGAGACCACCAGGACCTTGCGGCCGCCGAGGTTCTTGGCGTAGCGCCCGGCCAGTTCCCTGGCCCCCGCGCCGAAGATGAATTCCGGGGCAAGAAATTTTCTTAGCTGCAAACCTTCCGCCATCTCCCGTCTCCCCGATCGAACAGATCGCTCTGCCATAACAGATGTTAAGAACAATCAATGGATGAGCAGCTTGTGTAGTGTAGCAGTATTTCTCGTTTTTTGCCACGAGAAGCTGGCGTACTCTTAGGGGTGCCTAATCGGTCGATCGGCGGAAAACTTTAAGAAAAACCGGTAGCGCTGAAAGAGGCTCGTCAGATTCGAGCGCGGGCACCAAGGCGGCTGTGACAGCAGCCGCCGTTTGGGAAAATGCGCAGCTTTTATTGCGATTCGACTCATTCATCGCCAAGCGTTGCGGGCCGATAGATAACTGTTGATGCTGAACGCGACTGCAGGAGGACAGGAGGCAAAAATGGCAACCTTCCGGGCCAAGATCATCATGAACATGGCGGTCATGCTGATCACCATCGCTGTCATCGCTACCCTTGAGTTCCGCACCATAGCCACCCTCGGCAGGATGCAGGATGAAGGCGCCCAGCGCTCGGACGCTGCGGTGCTGGCCAAGGAAACCTCCATGGGGGGGCTCGCTCTGTACCGGGTGATAGCCGATGCGGAGGTCAACAAGGATCTGGAGCGTACTCTCAAGACGTGGCGGACCAAAAAGGAAGAGGTGCTGAAGAACCTGGAGGCGACCGCCGCCAGCGCCGATACCGCCGAGGAAAAGAGCCTTGTCGCAGGGGTGAAGGACGCCGTGGCCGCGGTGATCGGAACCTTCGAGCAAAAGATGGTGCCGCTCTTGCGCGAAGGCGACAGCACAGTTCAAGAGGTCCGCGCTCTGGACCGGCAGATCGAGTTGCAGGTGCAAAACATAGAGTCCCAGATGGACAAGATGACCGATTCGCTGGTCAGGGAGATGCGGCAGGCGGACCAGGCCTTCGACGCGGAGCGCCGCAAGGCCCTGGTCGAGGGTGGCGTGATCGGCCTGGTCGGGATCCTGTTGCAGACCGGACTGGGGATAATGCTGCTGAAGGGGATCATGGCGTCGGTGAACGCCATGCGTGCGCTGTTGACCGCCGTGAGCGCTGGGGACCTCACCCGGCAGGCGGAGATCGCAACGAGGGACGAGCTTGCCGAGACGGCCAGGGAGTTCAACGGTTTCGTGCTGCATCTGCAGGACATGGTGCGGCAGATCGCGGCAACGGCGGATGTGGTCGTGGCTTCGTCGGAGCGGCTCAGTTCCGGCGCGGAAAAGATTGCCGGTGCGGCTGAGGAGGTGGCGCAGCAATCCGCCACGGTAGCCACCGCCGGGGAGGAGATGTCCGCCACCTCCGGCGACATCGCCCAGAGCTGCCAGCGGGCCTCGGAAGGAGCCACCGTGGCCAGCCGCTCAGCCCACGACGGTGCCCAGGTGGTGGAGGCCACCGTTTCGGTGATGGGACAGATAGCCGCGAAAGTGCAGGAGTCGTCGAGGACGGTGGAAAAGCTCGGGGAACGCTCGGACCAGATCGGGGCCATCATCGTCACCATCGAGGACATCGCCGACCAGACCAACCTCCTTGCCTTGAACGCCGCCATCGAGGCGGCGCGCGCGGGCGAACAGGGGAGGGGGTTCGCGGTCGTTGCCGATGAGGTGCGGGCCCTGGCGGAGCGCACCACCCGCGCCACCCACGAAATCGACGAGATGATCAAGGCGATCCAGAAGGAGACCAGGACCGCCGTGGCGGTCATGGAACAGGGGGTGGAGCAGGTGACGGCCGGGACGGCGGAGGCCGCCCGTTCCGGAGAGGCGCTGCGGGAGATCCTGGAGCAGGTGCAGGGGGTGGCCATGCAGGTGAACCAGGTGGCGACGGCAGCCGAGGAACAGACCGCCACCACCGGGGAGATTTCCCGCAGCATGCAGCAGATCACCGGGACCGTGCGCCAGACCGCCTCCGGCGCCCACGAGTCGGCCGCCGCCGCGCACGAGCTCTACGGCAGCGCCGAGAAGTTGCAGCGCCTGGTCGGTCACTTCAAACTGTAGCCCACCTCCCCGGGCGCCCCGGGTGGCTATGCCGCCATGGGCGCCCGCCTTCAGTCAACCCTTTGGTCTTCACCGGGGCTTCCTTCCTGGCGGGCCTGGCGTGGACATCAGCCTCAACGATCTTGACCAGCAGTTCGAGTCCTTCTAGTCCGAACGATAGCGCGGCAGCCTGCAACCGGCTGCCGCGCCAGCTTCAGCAGCTCTCCCTCTCTACCTGCTCCAGTAGCTCCAAGGCGCCCTCGTCGTCGTACTCCTCGAACAGCTCACGGATGTTGTTGATGTAGGAGTGCACCAGGAACAGCTCGTCCAGGCTTCGGCCGCCGTTTTGGTCCGGCTGCCCGACCCGCGCCAGCTTCTCCTTGAACTGCTCCCAGAACGGGTTGCTTTTCGTCGGATCGTCGATGTGCCGGCGCAGCAGCCCGATCAGCTCCTGCGAGTTTTTGTCACCATCGATCCCGACGAAAGAGACGTAGCGGTCGGGTTTGTCCTGCTTCTGCATGGAAAAGTCTCCTCGAAGGGGTCCCTACTGGATCAGGTCCAGACGCAGGGCGAAGGTCAGGTTGCAGCCGGCCAGGGGGTGATTGCCGTCCAGCGTCACCGCCTCCTCGCTCACTTCGGTCACCAGCATCACCCGGGCGGCCCCGCCGGAGAATTCGATGCCCAGTTTTTGGCCGGGCTTGATCTCTTTTTCGGCAGGGAAACTGCCCCGGGCGACCCGGATGATGTTCTCTTTGAGGCGTGCGCCGTAGGCCTCGTCGGCACTCACCGAGATGTTTCGGGTCTCGGTTTGCCGCATGCCGACGATGGCCTTCTCGAGCGCGGGAAAGAGTTCTCCCCCCCCTAAGGTGACCGTCAGCGGGCCTGCCGCCTCGGTGCTGTGGAAGATGGTGCCGTCATCAAGGGTCCCGATGTAGCTGATGGTGATGGTGTCTCCCATCCTGGCTGTGGCCATGATTGTTTCTCCTTGTCCGGTCGTTTTCGGTGTCCCCCGCCGGGCACGGCAGCAGGAGCGGGAAAGGAATTGCAACTCCCGCACCAGTAAGCGGACCTGCCGCGACCGGATCGTTATGGCAACCGCGGCACGCGCCCATGCCACAGGTTCACAAAGAAAAGGAGAGGTGCTGCAAAAAAGTGTCGCCTGTGTATCTACGGCGGGATCGGAGGGACTTGCTTCCTGACCGTTTAGTCCCTTCCCTGGACGTAGGATCATTGTCTCGTCACGATTCGATAATCCTTATGGTAGAAAGGCTTGTGCCGACAATCGCCTGCTACATAAATGTGATATGTTATATCGCGTAACTTCTTAGAAAAACAGTGCAGCCGCACACTGCAGAGTGTTTCTCTGCCATTGAAAGGGTCGTATGACGGCAAGGAGCAAAAAAATTCTGGCAGCTCTCGCGCTTCTTCTCGCGCCAGCCGTTGCATCCGGCGCGGCCGAAAAGCCTGCGGTCCCGGCCGCCTGCCGGACCGTGGTCTACTCCACCAACCCGCAGTATCCCCCTTACGACTGGAGTACCGACGGCAGGAGCTTCGACGGTGCCAGCATCGAACTGCTGAACATGGTGCTGCCGCCGGGGGTGTCGGCCAAGCCGGCGCTCTTCCCGTGGAAACGTTCCATGTTCCTTGCCGAAAGCGGACAGATCGACCTCCTGGTCAGCCTGCGCATCACGCCGGAGCGGGAGCGCTACCTCGTCTTCACCTCGCATCGCGCCTTTCCCAACCCGATCGTGCTCTTCAAGCGCAAGGACCGCAATTTTCCCTACAGCCAGTGGAAGGACCTCGCCGGCCTCAAGGGGGGGATGAGCGCGGGGGACACCTTCGGGGGCGGTTTCGACCAGTACTGGCGCGGCAACCTGCACATGGAGGAGGCCCCGAGCATGCAGGAGAACTACCAGAAGCTGGACAGCGGGAGGATCGACTACTTCGTCACGAGCCTCTACGCCGGTCAGGCCTTCCTATCCAAACATCCGACCAGCCACGAGATAGTTCCGGTCCTCCCCGCCATCTCGAACCAGGACATCCATTTCGGTTTCAGCAGAAAGTCACCCTGCGCGCCGCTGGCGGAGCACGTGAGCAAAAGGCTGCGCGAACTCGATGCCAAAGGGGTGCCCCAGAAACTTTTGAAAAAGCACCTGAAGCGCTACATGGAGGGGAGCTGACCACATCCGCGAGGAGGGAGCCATGATGTCAATGCTGAAGGGCTGCCTGGTCCTGACCGGACTGCTCCAGCCCGCCCTGGCTTGGGCGGGCCCCGCCGCCTGCACGAGCCTCGTCTACTCCGCCAACCCCCAGTACCCTCCCTTCCACTGGGCTGCGGGGAAGGAGGGGTTCCAGGGGGCGAGCATCGAACTGCTGTCCCTGGCACTCCCCAAGGGGGTGACGGCGCGCCCGGTGGTGTACCCCTGGAAGCGGGTGCTTTACCTGGCCGGGCAGGGTAGGATCGATCTGGTGGTGAGCCTGCGCAAGACGCCGGAGCGCGAGAAGTACCTGGTCTTCACCGGGCACCGTTCCTTCCCAAACCCCGCCGTGGTGTTCGTGCGCAAGGACAGGATATTCCCGGTCCGCTCCTGGCAGGACCTCAAGGGGCACAAGGGGGCCATCAGCCTGGGTGACAGTTTCGGGGCGGAGTTCGACCGCTACCGGCGCAAGGAGCTCGACATCAAGGAAGCCAACACCGTGGTGGAGAACCTGAGGCGCCTCGACGCGGGGCACGTGGATTACTTCATAACCGGGAAGTACCCGGGCGCCTACTACCTGGACCGGATCGGAAACGGCAGGATCGTGAGCCTCGACACCCCGGTGACCAGCAGGAGTATCTATTTCGCCTTCAGCAGGAAATCCCCCTGCGCCTCGCTGGTGGACGAGGTGAGCAGGCGGCTGGAAGAGCTGGAGCGGGACGGCACCGCCGACAAGCTCCTGGAGAAGTACATGCAGTCCCATCCCGTACCCTAGCCCCCGGAGGTTCACGATGCCACGCAGTACGTCCCTTTCCTTCCGGATCACGGCCACCCTGGTGGCCGTGGCCACGGTCCTCCTGACCATCTTCGCGGCCTCCGCGATGATGATCTTTCGCGACCGGGAGATGGGGAAGCTGCGGCAGGGGGTGAAGACGGATGCCGAGCAACTGGCGCCGGCAATCGCCTCGGCACTGTGGAACTTCGACAACGCCCAGCTCGACAAGGTGCTGGACGGCGGGATGAAAAACGGTTACCTCTCCGGCATCGTGGTGCAGGCGGGGCCGGTTTTGGCGGCGCGCAGTCGCGGTGAGCGGTGGGAGGCGGTGAACTGGCCGCCGGTACAAAAGGATACCGACATCGTGCTGCAGGAGCAGATCTACTACGGAGACGCCCCGGTGGGCACCATGACCATCTCCGCCACCACCCGCTTTCTGGAGCAGGAACTGCGGACCGCGACCTTTTACTTCGCCGCCAGCATCCTGCTGCTGGACCTGGTGCTGGTACTGGGGCTTTACTGGATCCTCAAACGGATCGTGCTGAACCCGCTGCGGCTTCTGCAGTCGTACGCGGTCGAGGTAAGCGGCGCCGGAGCGGCATCGTCCACCACCCTCTCCGGTCTTACCTTCGGGGGGGAGATGGAGGTGCTGCGCGCTTCCATGGCCAAGATGGTATCGATGCTGGACGGGCGCTTCCGGGAACTGCAACAGGAGGCGCGCCGCTACAGCGAGAGCGAGAAGCGGTTTAGGACCGTGATCGACACCCTCCCCGACCTGCTCTGGCTGAAGGATGCCGAGGGGGTCTACCTTTCCTGCAACAAGATGTTCGAGCGTTTCTTCGGGGCGGCCGAGCGCGACATCGTGGGGAAGACCGACTACGACTTCGTCGACCGGGAGACCGCCGACTTCTTCCGCACCTACGATCGCAGGGCCATCGAGGCGGGAGGCCCCACCAGATACGACGAGACCCTGCACCTGGCGGATGGTGAGAGGCTCCTGGTGGACACGATCAAGACCCCCATGTACGACATGGAGGGACGGCTGGTCGGGGTGCTCGGCGTCGGGCACGACGTCACCGAGCGCAGGAAGATGGAAGACGAACTGCGCCACGAGCGCGACCGGGCGCAGAGGTACCTGGACACGGTGGAGGCCCTGATCGTGGCGCTGGACCGGCAGGGAAGGATCACCACGGTGAACCGCAAGGCGTGCCAGCTTTTGGGGTACCGGGAGGAGGAGCTGATCGGACGGCCCTGGTTCGAGACCTGCAACCCCCGGGAGGAGGGGCGCTATGCCCGGGAGACCTATGGCCGGGTCATGGCCGGGGAGGTGGATAATATCGAGTACCAGGTCGATCCCGTACTGACCAAGGCAGGCGCGGTGGCGCTGATCGCCTGGCACAACGCCCTGCTCAGGGACGAGCGGGGGGAGATCGTCGGCCTGTTGAGCGCAGGCGAGGACATTACCGAGCAAAGGCGGGCCGAGGAGGAGAAGGATAGGCTTGAGGAGCAGCTGCACCAGGCGCAGAAGATGGAATCGATCGGCAGGCTGGCCGGGGGTGTGGCCCATGACTTCAACAACATGCTCACGGTGATCCTCGGGCACGCGGAGATGGCCCTGATGAAGCTGTCGCCTGCCCACGAGATTTACGGCAACCTGGAGCAGATCCGCAACGCCGGAAACCGCTCCGCCAACCTCACCAAGCAGCTGCTCGGCTTCGCCAGGAAGCAGACCATCGCCCCGAAAGCGCTCGACCTGAACGACGCCATTGCCGGGACCCTGAAGATGCTGCAACGCCTGATCACCGAGGAGGTGCACCTGGCCTGGCATCCGGCGCCCCAGCTTTGGCACATCAAGATGGACCCGAGCCAGTTGGACCAGGTTCTGGCCAACCTCTGCGTGAACGCGCGCGACGCCATCGGCGGGGTCGGAACCATCACCATCGAGACCGCCAACCGGACCGTCGCCGCCGGATACGCGGGGACCCACGTCGATGCCGTACCGGGGGAGTACGTGGTGCTCTCGGTGAGCGACGACGGCAGCGGCATGGACAAGGAGACCGTGAGCCACATCTTCGAGCCCTTCTTCACCACCAAGGCGGTCGGCGAGGGGACCGGCCTCGGCCTTTCCACGGTCTACGGCATCGTCAGGCAGAACAACGGATTCATCAACGTCTATAGCGAGCCGGGGAAGGGGAGCACATTCTCAATCTGTCTGCCGCGCCACTTCGAGCAGGAGGAACCCCGCCAGGAGGCGGTGCGGCAGGAGGTGCGGGGTGGGGATGAGACGATCCTGCTGGTGGAGGACGAACCGGAAATCCTTGCCCTCGCCAGTTCGATGCTCAGAGGGCTGGGATACCGGGTGCTCGATGCCAGCAGCCCCGGGGCTGCCCTCGCCCTCGCCGATGAGCATAGCGGCCGGTTGCAACTCCTGATCACGGACCTGGTCATGCCGGAGATGAACGGACGCGACCTGTCGGAAAAGATGAAGTCCCGTTGCCCGGCTCTGAAGGTGATCTTCGTCTCCGGGTACACCGCCGAGGTCATAGCGGAGCGGGGCGTCCTGGATCCGGGCATCAATTTCCTGCAGAAGCCGTTCTCCCTCGCGGATCTGGCCGGCAAGGTGCGCGAGGTGCTCGACGGTCCCGCCGCCTGATCGGCAGCATCCAAGGGTTACGCGCCTCCTCCCGCATACGGGTCGGCATCGGGACCGCCCGGAGCGGGCGCGCCGCCGGCGGGAGCCTTGAGCGGCGTCCGGTCCTTGACCCGGAACACCTCGATGGCGGCCTTTCCTTCCAACGGGCAGACGTTCTCGCAGATGCCGCAGCCGTTGCAGAGTTCATCCACGACGTAGGGCTGCTGCACGGTTCTCTTCACCCCGTCGAAGCCGGTCAGCCCGACCCGCTCGGAGCGGATCGCCTTCCCCGGGATGGGGCAATGCTCCTCGCAGACGATGCAGTCGATCCTCTTGGCGAAGGGGAGGCAGTGGTTCTTGTCGAAGACCGCCTTGCCGATCACCTGGCGCTGCTTCTCCTCTTTGGGGAGATCGGGAATGGCCCCGGTGGGGCAGACCTGGCCGCAGAGGGTGCAGTTGTACTCGCAGTAGCCAAGGCGCGGCACCAGTAGCGGCGTGTAGAGCCCTTCCGCACCGGCCTGGAAGAAGGCGGGATAAAGGGCGCTTCTCAGGCAGACCTTCATGCACTCGCCGCAGCGCACGCACTTTTTCAGGAACTCGTCCTCGTCTCGCACCCCGGGTGGACGCAAGAGCTTCGCCTGCGCGGCCGGTTCCCGAAAGCGGAACCCCTTGGCCAGCATCACGCCTCCGAAGAGCCCCCCGAGAAACACGCGCCGCTCCATTGCCGGACCGACCTGTGGGCGCGGCCCGGCAAACCGGAAGCGGACCCGCCGCGACGGGCAACGCAGGGAGCACTCCATGCAGAGGATGCACTCCTCCGTTTGCAGGAGTTCCTGATCGAAGGAGGTTGGGCAGTGCTCGCGGCAGGCCTGGCAGTCGGCGCAGATCTTGCCGGGCACGCGACGCAGCGGACCGAAACGGGAAACCACCCCGAGCAGCGTCCCCAGGGGGCAGAGGCGGCGGCACCAGGCGCGCCGTTCGTAGCGTTCCAGGAAAAGGATCAGCATGAACAGAACGGCGGAGAGAAAGGCGAGCGGGTAGAGGCTCTCGCGGAAAGGAAGCAGGTAGTCGCGCAGCAGGCGGTAGCCGGGGTCGAGGAGATCGCGCCGATCCCCCATGAGGCCGTACAGCGAGCGCCAGCCGCCGCGCACGGTGTCCCCGAACAACGGGTGAAAGAAGAAAGTGAGGGCGCGCAGCAGGAGCGCGATCGGGTCCAGCAGGCCGGCCAGGTTCACCCCGAGCAGTGAGGCCGTCAAAAGCGGCAGGAGCAGCCAATACTTGGCGCGCCCGGTGAGGGCGCGGATGGCGCCAACCTTGCGGATCCTGCCGGTGACGAGGTCGAGGACGGTGCCCAGCGGGCAGATCCAGCCGCAGAAGAAGCGCCCGAGGAACAGGGCGCCGACGAGAACGAGCAGGCCGGGCAGGAGCAGCGGCAGGTACGCTTTCGTCGCCAGCATGGTGCTGGCGGCGGTGAGCGGGTTGGCGCGGAAAAAGCCGTTCACCGCGGCCACGATGCGGTCGCTCCCCCGGTACTCGGTCATCAGGAACAGGACCAGGAACAGTGCGAGGAATAAAAGCTGAGAGATGCGGGCGGAGGTTACCTTTTTCACACCCGGACGATCCTCATTTTGTCGAGGTCCATCTCGCCCAGCCCGCGCTGGTAGGCGGCACGGGTCACGGCGATATCGGCGGGTTTGAGGCCGAAGAGCGTGGTGGCATAGGCATCGGCGGCGACGATGTCGGTGGAGGCGATCACCTGGTTCAGGACCTTCACGTCGGCGAGGTTCCCCCCTTGCGGGCCGTGCGCGGTGAGGATCCTGGTGGCGTCGATCAGGGTGAGCTGGGGGCGGAAGGAGGCGTTCACGTCGGCGAGCGCCTGGTCGATGTTCTTGTGTATGGAGCCGCGGTTGCCCCCCATGATCCCCATCACGTTCTTCATGCCGAGGGTCAGGCGGCTCAGGCCGTGGTGTTTTGCGACCGGGACGTTGATGTAGACGTCGGCGGAGACCGCCTCGCCGTAGAGTTCCCACTCCTTGAGCACCTTGCCGTTCAGGGCGACCTTCTTGAAGCGCTCCTCCTCGATGTGCTTCACCTCGACGTTCTTCATCCCCTTGAGGGCCGCTTCGATGCCGCTGGAGGCGTAGCAGCGCCGCGGGTCGTTGCAGGTGCGGTCGAATACCTTCACCTTTTTCGCGCCCGCCTTCAGGCACTCCTCCACCAAAGTCTTTACCACCACGGGATTGGTGGTGGCCGCATACTCGGGGGTGCGGTCCCAGCCGATGTTCGGCTTCACCACCACGGTCTGGCCCGGTTTCACGAAGCGTTGCATGCCCCCCAGTGCCAGGAGCGCCTTGCGGGTGATGCCGGCGTGGTCGGTCCCCTGTGCCACCGCCACCACGGGCCCTTGCGCCGCGGAGAGGTTGCGCAGCCAGCCATGCAGGAATAGAGATGACATGCCCAGTATCTTGATGAACTGCCGTCTTTCCATGGATACCTCCCGGCAAAGATGTGAGCGCTGCAGCGCCAGGTCTCATTATAGGAACGGGTGCCGGTAATGCAACGGCGGTTGCGTAAAATCGCGAAGAGGCCCCCGTTCTCGGAACTCAGATGCGTCAGTATTGGAGGCAGGCGGCATTTTATTACTGGTGATTGACCCAAACTTTTCTTTAGGTGTGAAAGATTTAATCAAGTACCCATCAAGTAGGCTCCAGATGTATAAGTGCCCGTATCCGCATGGGTAATAATCTGTGGGGCATAAGGTGGGCGCTGAAGATGGTAGGCGTATCAAGTAACCGAACGGTCTTCCTTCTTCTCAGGCACCGCCCACCAAGGCATATATTTCATCAATTTCGGCGCAGCAGCAGTGTCATATGGAAAGATGGCTCCTGCATCAACAGCTTCCTTGATTAGTCGTGATGCTGTCGCCGTATTATGAGGTTCAATGCCGAACCGCTGGCGCACAGAAGTGTTGGTTAAGTATTCACGGTTTACATATTTGAGGCATGCGTGCTGATAGCAAGCACGTATTCTGTCTGCTTGGTCCATCTTGGTGAGAGGGCGATGCGCAAACAAGACGACCCTGGTGGTATCGCCAGTTACTTCGAAGATAGGAGCAGGTAGCTGGTAATATTCCATTTGGGATACCACCTTGTCCACTCCGCTTCCGCGTTCTTCGCATATTCCGATCCGCCGCAGAATGGATGCCAAAGATTCGTTCCTGGATTTGGGAGGTGTATCCAGGAAGCGGTTAGGGTCAACCAACGGTATGCCGGGGTTGCTGATTTCCATGCGATCGTCAAATATCTCAACCATGGGACCAGCACCTGTGGCAAAGAGATCTTGATGGATCAGTGCATTTGCCACCAACTCTCGCACAGCAAGCTCCGGATACATAGGGACTGATTTTCGTAACGCCTGTTCAATCACCTCATTGGATGGGAGCAAGCCGTTGATGTAATCAATGAGTCCCTCAAACCCGCTGGCGTACCCTTTGCCACCCGTCTGCTCCTTTATGGTTTCTACCCGACTGTTCCCGCGGTAGATGATAACGCGCATGGCCTTGCGTTTCAGCGATCTGAAATCGGACAGCCGCTTGGCAAAGAGAATGGCCCCCAGATTGTTGATGTTCCAGCCCCCCGCTTCCGCCTTCACAATCAACTCCTCGTCGGCCAAGGCATTTAAAATGCCATCCCGGGCCTCCGGCAAAGGGCGTTTCATAAGGTCGAAATAGGAGGGATAATCCAGCAGCCGCAACACGTCTTCGCTGGAAACTCGTTCAACAGCGATACCGTCCTCGAAGGGGGTATGGTCGAATATCCGCCAAAGCGCCCGCTCCTTTTCCGGATACTCCTTCAATCTTTTCTTGTACGAGCCAATCCGGATGAACTCGTTACCCTGAAACTGTACAGGGTGGCGGAAGGCACGTTCGATTTCCAGTACCACGACAGTCTTGTCATCGATAGAAACGTCATAGAATCGGAAGTGTATCTTGGGGGCGAGTAGCCGCAGCAGCCAATTTTCAAGTTCTTCGTTGCCGACCTTGGATGTTGCCGGGACGAAAGATGTTCCTGTTACCTCATGGGTGCCATCTTCTATACCCCACACCAGATAGGCTAATGCTTTGCCGCAAAGCGCGGCAGAGTTAGCCAAGGCAGAGATGTACTCCCCGATCATTTGCGGGTCGTCGTTGTTTACCTTGAACTCGATCCACTCGGTTTCCCTGGGAAGCTTGCGCAGTTCCTGTGCCAGGCTGACAAGGTATTCCGGTCTGCGGTCGGTCGTCATACTTCATTCTCCTCGGTAACACTAAGCATCGTTACGCGGCCCACTTCATTCCGCTGGTCGCATAGGTCAGCATCGTCTCGAAGACGGCGTCGCACTTCACCTTGAACAGAACGCGATCGTAGCTGTCGGGGAGCTTGTTGTCCAACACCTGCTCCACCGCGCCACGGACCTGTTTTTGCGTCTGCGAGTCCTTGAACCAGTCCTGCACCAGAACCTTCGGCTGCTCTTCAAGTAAGCGATGCAACAGGGCCTTGGCAGCAAGTTTGACTTTTTGTTCTTCGGCTTTAGTCATGGAGTCCTTCTTGATGAGGTCGAACAACTCCAGTTCATCCTCGGTCAGGCCTTCCCTTGTGGCCCGCTCGTCCTCTTCCTTCATTTCCTGCGTGAATCTCATAAGCTCTTCAAAGTAGTTCTCATTCGACGTCCCACCGGCATTGTAGGTGTCGATGATCTGCTGGAGGCGTTGGGCGAAGTCGGTACGGGTTGCGTTCTGCTGGAGCATCAGTTCCAACTTGTGCTGTACGAAGGCCAGCATGTCAGCGATCTCGATGTTTTTGTATGGTGTCTTCCGGAAATCTTCTTGTAGCTTTTGAAAGTTGATCTTGCTGAGATCCCAGACTTTTCCCTTCTGCACGATCTGATATTCCGACACGTCTTGCTCTACGCCGAACTTCTTGGCGTTTTCCACCACTACGCTTTCATCGAGTAATTCTCCTATGCGAAGACTTATGTTGTCGATGTCCCCTTGCTGAATGATGCTGTCGATCACTCCCCGCAGATACTGGAACACGGCAACAGAACGTACAGCCGGTTGCCCAAGAATCTCAGGTTTGGAGGCCTCGTAGAGCGAGGTGATAGTGTTTTCATACACGTTAAATGCCTTGCGCCATTCATCATTTCCCAGAAGGGTGTCGGCAAAGCTGTTGAAGTGGCCGATGTTTTTAAATATCTCCTTCCGCCCCATGACTTCGGCAAGGTCTATTTCCTTTTCGCGGCAAAAGGCCATACCGTGTTCAATCGCCTGGTCCAGGAGCAGAAACAGCTCTTTCTTTTCCATGACAGGCGGCTTGTCGAGTCCTTCCTCTCCCTGAGCATAGTCCTTGAGCGCCTTCTTCATGTTGCGGAAAACGTTGTAGTAATCGATGATCTCGCCATTGGTCTTGCTTACCCCGTTGATTTGGCAAGAAGTGACCCGGTTGGCGCGAGCGATGGTCTGCATCAGGGTATGATCCTTCATCGGCTTGTCGAGGTACAGCGTGGAGACGGTCGGGGCATCGAAACCGGTTAGCCACATGGCGCAGACAAAGACCAGTTGCAGCGGGTGGGACGGGTCTTTGAAGTTGTACTCGACATCATGACCATGCTGGTCCAGCGCGTTCATCCGATCACGATGCGGCTTAACATCAAGCTTGGCGGCCTTGAATTTTTCCTCCTCGCCGGCTTCCTCGCTGATAATCACCGCCATTTCCACGGCTCGCATGTAATCCACCATGCGCTTGAGGCGTGCCTTTTTGATGTCGTCGGGTGTTCTTTTGATCTCTCCTACCAGGCGCCTCAACTCCTCCTTCCAGTAATGCTGCACCTTGTCAAACATCTTCACGGCGGTGAATTTGTCCAAAGAGATAACCATTGCCTTGCCGAGATAGCCGCGCCGCGGGAAGTGGAAGACAATGTCCTGCGCGATTTTCTCCAACCGGTCATCCCGCTTTATGACCTCTATTTCTTGGGCGAACTTTTTCTCCAACTTGGCCTGCTGGGCCTCATCGAGGTTCTCGTCCTCCAGGATCTCGTAAAACTCATCGCTCAGCGACTCATTCTGGATCAGCACCTCCGGCACCCGTTTCTCATAAAAGAGCGGGACGGTAGCTCCTTCCTCCATGGATTGTTGGAAATTGTACTCGCTGACGTAATTTCCGAACCATGCGTTGGTCTTGCGTTCACGTCCCAGGAGCGGCGTACCTGTGAAAGCAAGGTATTGGGCGTTGGGAAGGCCCTTGCGCATGTTTTCGGCAAAGGTGCGGTACTGGGAACGGTGGGCCTCGTCGACGATGACGATGATGTCGGGACTGGCGGAAAGGACCGGATACTCTTTGCCTTTGTCGTATCGGAACTTCTGGATGAGGGTGAAAATCAGCCGCTTGTTCTGCCCCAAGAACTTGCGCATCTCTTCACTGTTTTTTGGGCGAGCGGCCTCGTGTTGCTGCACGGTGTTGGTGTTGAGAAAGTTACGATAGATCTGACCATCGAGGTCATCCCGGTCCGTAATGACGGCAAAGGTGAAGTTGCCGGGAACCTTCCTGAAGATCTTTCTGGCGTAGAAGATCATGGAAAAGCTCTTGCCGGACCCCTGGGTATGCCAGAAGACGCCTAGCTTGCCCTGCTTTCCTTCGCGCTTAGTGAACGCATCAAAGGCGTTGTTGACGCCGATGAACTGATGGTTCTGGGCGATGACCTTCTGTGTTTCCTTGTGATAGAGGATAAAGTTTTCCAGGTAGTCCAGAAGCTTTATCGGTGCGCACAGTCCCGCCATGGCGAGTTCCAGGCTGGTGCCTTCCTGCTCTATCTTCTTCCGGTCGACCTTTTCCTTTTCATCCTTAACGCGCAACCACTTGAAAAAGAATTCCCACCCAGCGGTGATGCTCCCCACTTTCGTCTCAATGGCATTTGAGAGGACGCAGAAGGCGTTGAAGAGGAAGAGTTGGGGGATCTCGTGACGATAGGTGGTGAGATTGTCATCGTAGGCAGTTTTCAGTTTGACATTGGAGTTTTTCAGTTCGATGAAGACCAGCGGAATGCCGTTAATGTACAAAAGGATGTCCGTTCGCCGGAAGCCACGGTCCCCTTTGATCCAAAGCTGGGAGACCGCCAGGAACCTGTTGTTTTTCGGGGTGCCAAAGTCGATCACCCGGACCCGTTCCTGTTCTTTTTTCCCTTTGGCGTTCTCGAACTCCACCGGGATGCCGTCGCGGATCAGGCTGTCGATCTCACGATTGGCAGCGATAGGTGACATGGCTTGGCGTTTGTTTGTCAGCTTTGCAAGCGCCTCTTCAATTGCACTTACAGGAATTTCTGGATTGAGCCGGAGCGCAGCCTCCTTCAGCCTTTCCCCTAAGATCACCTCACGCTTGTCGCGCCGCCCCGATCGGTCGTTCAGGTCATTCGCATCGCTCGTGTAACAATTGAGCAAATCGTAGCCGAATTGCTCATGCAGCAGTTTCAGAATGGCCTTTTCGATTGCGTCTTCGGAGATGAAGTTGGGCATAGGCGGTTCCTTTAGATGGTGGCTTCGTCCTTCATGCTGGGTGGAAATTGGATGTTTAGGTTCTCGACCGATACCTTGCCGGAGATGAGACGGGGCAACAAGGAATCTCGTGTTTTCTCCAAAGTCAAGATTGCTTGCTGCAGCAGTCTTTTTTGTTGAAAAATCGGCGCAATGATCTTGTCAAATTGGTTTTGCAGCGGTTCTGCAGGAACAGCCAACCTTATGCCGCCAAGATGATTTCGATTCAAAGAGGGCACTCCCGCCCCTGCATTAAAGTTCTCCAGCCCCATGTTCTTCAGGGTGTAATAAACCAGATATGGAGAATTGCCATGGAAGTTCTTAACATACAGGCACGTATTCAATGGCCATGCATTTTCTGCCAAAAACAGCACCGTTCCCAGGCTGCCCGATCTACCTGTTGTGACAACGGGGGGCCTGACCTTGAACTGATTATGGAAGGCTTTGATCGAGGTTGAAGCCACAACCGGGTAAGGGCCAGGCTCTACTTGCGAATCAGGAAGATCATAACCACGCTGGAGTGTGCAGAACTCGTCAAAGCGCTTCTGATCCCACCCCTCCGGCACCCCCTTGACGACCTTAACCGCCTCATGCCCCGGAAACCGCAAACGCACAAACCATTCGCGATATATCTCCTCGGCCATCTTTTCCAGCAGGGCAATGCGGCGCTTGTTGTTCTCGATCAGGTCATCGTATGCAGAGAGAACAGCGGAGATTTTTTTCTGGATTGGCTGTGGTGGAAATGGCAGAGGCCATTGCTCCAAGACGGGCATATCCAGTTTTTTAGTTCCGTGTGCAGCCTCTGAAGCAGAATCCCGTATCGCATTGTTCTGCGACAATAGGTAATAAAACAGAAAGGTCGGATCTAACCCTTTCAGAGGGACTAACGCTTTTAAGTCTTGATTGAACGTCAAGTCTCGTCTACAAATAGCGACCCGGAATTCATTCGCTAACGACATTCCTCTTACCACAACGAGGACCGTATTGGCCGCTATTAGCCTGCTTCCATTTGTGGCGCCATCTTCCGTAACATGCAATTGAGTACTATTGATTCGCCGCTGAACCATCTCAGCAGAACTAACCCATGGGATATTTCCGTTCCAGTACTTGGGTTCATCTTTACGCGGAGTACCACCTGAAAGAAATTTAACTTTAGATCCAAGGGGAAGTATAGGCCAAATACTCATACGTCCCCCACCAACAGCCGCACATTCTGGGCCATCAGTTTCTCAATACACCGCGCGGCCTCATTCAACTCTGCCAGTTCTTCCTGCATAGCAACTAACTCGTTGGTGAATTCTTCCTCGGTCTTTCCATCCTCCTCGATTACCACTCCCACATACCGCCCGGGATTGAGGGAGTAATCCTGTTCTTTCACTTCTGCCAGGGAGGCCAGCTTGCATAGACCGGTGACATCTTCATATTCTGCTTTGGGAAAGCGCTCTTGCAGCCAGTGTATGTGACGGAAGAAGCTCTCCGCATTTTTTACCTCCTCATGTAGCGCCCCCAGCGCGTCCTTCAGCGCTTTTAGTTTGCGATCGGCAGTCCCCCGCTTGCCTTCGGCCTTGGCATCGTCAGCCTGTTGTTTCTCATGTTGGCGAACAACCTTGTCCAGTTTCTTCAATCCTTCATGCAACGCGACAAAGAACGGGTCGAATGCTTCGCGCAACTGATGCTGGGCCTTGTTTTTCTTCTTGATGTCCGCTTCTTTGGCGAAGGCTTTTGCATATTGGTCGTGCTTTGCCTTCAGCTCCTTCAATCCGGCCCACTGTTTAACCAGTCCCCCCACGGCCTGCTTGCCCGCCGCGTCATCAAGAACCTGCAGGATCTGGGCGGAAACCGGCTCTACACTGGCCTTGTTCTCTGCCAGCTTCTGGATCCCGAGGATGAAATAGTCGTCGATCAGGCTGACGAACTTGTGGCGTTCGCCCCGGTGCAGGTGGCTGATCATGGCGATGTTCTGAATCTGTTCCTCGGAAAACTCCCGGTGTGCCCGGTCTATCTGCGTAAATATGTTGCGAGCATCGATAAAAAGGATGTTCTTGTCCTTCTTTGCCTTGTCGAAGAACCAGAGGGTGGCCGGCAGCGTAACGGTATAAAACATGTTCGACGGCAGGGTCAGCATGCCGTAGATCAAGTTCTTCTCGATCAGCGTCTGGCGAATGTCGGCCTCTGAGTGGCGGGCGTCCGAGGCGGAGTTAGCCATGACGAGAGCCGCCCGGCCACCCGGCTTGAGAGAAGTTGCAAAGAGATTGATCCACAGGTAGTTCCCGTTGGGTACCGTCTCCTTCCCTTGTTCACTCTTTTTCGCCTTCGATTTGTTGCGCGGTATGCCGTACGTGTTGAAGCGCTTGTCCTTCTCTATGCTGGAGAGGCTCACGTCATCCACGTTGAAGGGAGGATTGGCAAGAACATAGTCAAATTTGCCGAAGCTGTTGAAGGGGTCTTCGTAGTAGGTGTTAGCCTGCTTGACCTCGCCACGCAGGCCGTTGACTGCAAGGTTCATCCGGGCCAGTTTGACCGTTTCGAGGGTCTTTTCCTGGCCATAGACGAAGATGTCGCCGTCGCCCTTTTTCATCTCATGGCGATGCCGCTCGATGAAATTGGCGGACTGGACGAACATGCCGCCGGAACCGCAGGCTGGATCGTAGACGGTGCCTTGGTGCGGCTCGATGATCTCCACCATCAGCCGTACCACAGATCTCGGGGTAAAGAACTCCCCCCCACCCTGTCCCTCGGACATCGCGAAGTTGCCCAGGAAGTATTCGTAGATTTGGCCGAACATGTCGCCGCTGGCGTTCCGCGGGATATCGGCAAAGTTTTTAAGGAGTTGCTTTGGGATGCTCTTGTCTGTGCGGGTCAGCCGAAAGTATTCGTCCATCGGTAGGACACCCTTCAGCTCCGGCTTGTACTCCTCAATCGCCTCCATTGCCTTTTTGATCGCCTTGGCAATGTCCTGTTCCTCGGGCAGGCGCAGCAGATACTCGTAACGAGCATGGTCCGGTAGGTAAAAGCCGCACTTCTCAATGGCGATTTCTGATATGGGCTTCTCCCGCCTCGTCCCCTTGACTTTGGCGTACTCCGCCAAGATTTCTTTTTCGTGGTTGCGGAACTTGCTGTCTGCAAACTTGAGAAATATTAACCCCAGTACGGGGGTGGAATATTCGGATGCTTTCAAATCGGAGTTCGCGCGCAATGTATCGGCACTGCGCCAGAGGTCTGCTTCCAGTTGTTTCAGGTCTGCGGTGGTCATTAAAGATCCATTCCTTTATTCGTTTTCAGTCCTCTTCTAAGGCTGCTTCTTTAGGTATAGCTGTTATGGTTCATAGTCGGGAAGCACTCCTTCCCTAGCAAAGCTGAATGTTTCTTCACCAGCGACAATAATGTGGTCCAGCACCTTGATATCCAGCGGACCAAGTGCTTGAACCAGCAAACGAGTGAGTTGGTGGTCCTGCTGCGACGGCTTTGTCGTGCCCGCAGGATGATTATGCGCAAGGATCACGGACGCGGCCTGGTGCCTGATAGCTTGTTCCACCACATGCCGCGGGTAAACCGCCGCTTCTTTCAGCGTGCCTTCGCTGACGATTGCCGCATATTCGACGCGGCATTGGGTGTCAAGACAGAGGACATAAAAGACCTCCTCGCGTCGACCGGCCATAAGGGGGATGAGGTACTCAGCCACGACCTCGGGAGTGCTGAGTTTGGGATGATTGCTGTGAACCCGGTCGTGGAAGTAGCGGCGGGTCACCTGTGGAATCATCGAAAGAAGAACAGCTGCATTCTCTCCAATCCCTTCGACCCTGGCAACATCTTTAGGATCTGCCTCCAAAGCTGCCGATAAGGACCCAAAACGACTGATCAGCCGATGAGCTGTAGGGTTGGTATCTCCACGGGGTATGGCATAAGACAAGAGGAGTTCGAGAACCTGATGGTCATCAAAACCGTCAAGGCCTTCTTCGACAAAACGCTTTCTCAGTCGTATCCTATGGCCACAATGGAGGTTGTCATTAGGCATGATTTTTTGCCGTCCCCCCTGGTGATTCAAATGCCCCTCAAACGCTCGACGCTTTGTTAGAAATCGTTGAAAGATACCAGAGATTTCATGGTTTTTCCAGTTCTTTGACAGGGAGAGGGCGCCTTTAATCGTTAAGACATCGGCTTCATCTGTTATCTCGTGATTTTCTATTGACCCGTCTACAGCTTCACGGTTTAGTATTCCTGCTGTCATGGCCATGACCCACTAACAGCACAAGGAGACGACTATGAGCAAGGTGACAGTAGAGGAGTGGACGGCCCGGTTCCGGGCGATAGGACTGGACGACGCGGCCATGGAACAGTGGCACCGTCTGTTCGAGCGGGAGAACCCGGAGGGACACCAGGAGTTCCTTGAGTGGCTGGGGCTTCCCGCCGAGCGCATCGCCGCCATCCGCAAGCATCACGCCTGACCTCGCGGCCCCGGGTCCGCCCGGGGCCGCTTCCTTCGCAGGAGGATTCATGTACCGCGTAAGTCAACTGGCCGCGAAGTTCGGCCTCTCCCGCAGCACGCTCATCTACTATGACCAGGAGGGGCTCCTCTCCCCGTCCGGCCGCAGCGGCGCGGGTTACCGCCTCTATTCCGAGAGGGACCTCGAGCGCCTGGCCGCCATCGTCTCCTTCCGCAAGGCGGGGCTCTCCATCGAGGAGACCCGGGTGCTCCTGGCGTCGGGTGAGGGGGAACAGTCGGTGCTCAGGAAGCGGCTTGCCGTCATCGGCGACCAGATCCGCGCCCTCCAGGCCCAGCAGCACCTCCTGGCCCGGATGCTTCGCGTGCAGTCGGGGGGGGAACTTCCGGAGAGCGTGGACAAGGAGACCTGGGTGGCGATGCTTCGTGCCGCGGGCATGGACGACGAGGCCATGGAAACGTGGCACGCCGAGTTCGAGCGGCGGGCTCCCCAGGCGCACCACTCCTTCCTCCTCAGCCTGGGGATCGGGGAGCAGGAGGCGCAGGCCATCAGGGCGTGGTCGGCGGCCGGCGGAAAGGAGGGGGCGGTCCGGGAGGGATAGCAACTTCCGCCCGCTGCGCGTTGAAATCTCCATGCTGGTGGTTAGAATGTGCTAGTTGTTTTTCCGGCCACCAACAACAAAGGAGACACGACATGAAGACTTCGGAAATGTTCGCCGCCCATCCCAGGAAACTCACCATGGATGTCACCGCCATCACCGAGTGCATCAGCTCGCTCGTAGAATGCGCCGACGTCTGCACCAGCTGCGCCGATGCCTGCCTGGGCGAACAGTCGGTGCAGAACCTCACCAAGTGCATTCGGCTCAACCTCGATTGCGCCGATATCTGCCAGACCACCGCCCGCATCCTCTCCCGCCAGACCGATCCCGTCCCCCAACTGTTCAGGACCCAGCTCGAGAGCTGCGCCGTCGCCTGCCGCCTGTGCATGCAGGAGTGCGAGGTCCATTCCGAAATGCACCAGCACTGCCGTATCTGCCGGGCCACCTGCCAGAACTGCGAGAAGATCTGCCAGGACCTGATCTCGCGTCTGTCCGAGGGGACCAGGACCACGTTCCTGTAACGGGAGGCGGGGGCGGCTCGGGCCGCCCCCGTTGGTAACCGGGGCCAAGACCAGGAGGCTGCACATGAGCAAGCTGGCCTGTAACGTCGTTGCCTATCGACCTGATCCGGAAATGCTGGCCGCACGTTTCGAGCCGCGCCATGTCGAGGTGCTGCTGGAGCAGGCGGAGGGGCTGCTGGCGCGCGCCGTGGCCGAATTCAGGGAATATGCCGCGCTGGACCGGGCCTGGCAGGAATTGAGCCACGACCTGGAGATCCTGGAGCAGGAGCTGGAACTGGACCGGCGACGGGTGGCAGGAGAGGAACCGGCGGAGGAGGAGCCAGCCCCGGAACCGGAGCCTCCCGAGACGCGGGAGCAGCCCCAGGAGGAAACAGCGCAGGAGGAGGGCGACGGAGCGGCGCGGGCCGCAACCGAAGAGAACGCTCCCCAGCCGGCGGCCGTGGCGGCGGAACCGGTCGCCGTAACGAGCATGCTCGAACTGCGCGGGGAGTCGATCCGGCGTCGCAGGGACCTGACCGCCCCGGGAGGACCTCTGGCGCTCGACGAGCAGCGCGACCTGGTGCTTCGGCACCTGTGCCGGGACTACGAGGAAGGGCTGAACCGGGTCGCGGTGGCGGAGGAGGGATTGCGGCGCATCTTCGGCTACGAGGTCGCCTCGCCGCTCAGTTCCTGGTCGGAGACCCTGGGCGCCTCCCTGGCCAGCAACATAATCTGGACCAGGAACGCGCTGGAATGGCTCGCGCTCTACCAGCAGGGGGAGCAGTCCTTCACCCGCGCCTTTTCGGTTCGCGCGCTGATGAACCGCAACGCTTGGGGGCAGTTGCGCCACGCCCGGGACAGCTTCTCGGTGCGGCTACAGATCCCGGCCGAACTGTTCCAGGGTGTCGAGAACTGCCGCTTCCGGGGGGTGAGCGCATCGCTGCTGGGCGAGGCGGGCGGGGTCCCCTGGTCTGCGTTGGTGAGGCTCCCCGAGGCGGCCTACTATCTCCGGGGGGGACAACGGGTTGAGGTCGACCAGCGGGAGCTGCCCCCGATCCTGTTGGGGCGGGTGGAGAATCGCCGCTCCGTGCGCCGCTCCGAGTTTTGCGGCATGGCGACCCACCTGAACGCGAGCCCGGTGGGAAGGCCGGTGAACGAGGGGCAATGGTCCGTGGAGCTGTTGCGGCCGGTGGGCGCGGCATCCGAGCAGTTCGCCCTGGTGGACGACCTGGTGATCGAGGTGAAGGTCGCCGCGATGACGCGGACGATGGAGCGATGACGAGGCGTGCCGGCGCGCCAGGCGCCGGCACCTAGGACAAGGGGGTAACTCATGGAAAAGATGCGGTTGACCAGCCCGGCCTTCAAGGACAACGGGCGCATTCCCGCCAGGTACACCTGCGATGGCGACAACATGAACCCCGAGCTGAGGTTCGAGAACGTCCCGGCCGGCACCAAGTCGCTGGCGCTGGTCATGGAGGACCCGGACGCGCCGAACGGGCTGTGGGTGCACTGGATTCTCTGGAACATCGGTCCCAGGGTGACGTCGCTTGTGGAACAGGCCGAGCCCCGCGAGGTGGTGATCGGCAAGAACAGCTGGGGGCATAACCAGTACGGCGGGCCCTGCCCTCCCTCGGGGAGCCACCGCTATATCTTCCGGCTCTACGCGCTGGACACCACCCTCGACCTGGCGGGGACCGCAAGCAAAGGGCAGCTGGACGTGGCCATGCAGGACCACATCCTGGCGGAGGCGTCGCTTACCGGGCTCTACGGCGGGGGGTAGGGGCAGAGGAAGAGAAGGGACGTGGGCGCCCGGCCGCTGTCACAGGGCCGGGTGCCTTTTTTGGTTCACGATCCGGCCCGATCGTTGAGGAAGTTCGCGAAGGCCCGGTCGGTGTTCTGGATGTGCCCGACCAGCCAGTCCTTGAGGAACACCAGGACATCGATGGCCACGAAGGATTCGCCGGCGTCGGAGCGGTCCTTGAAGTTGGTGACGGAGTTGATGAACTTGCGGTGGGCGGCGGCGTGCGAGGGCGCTGCGGCGTAATGAGACTGCGCCATCAGCTCCTCCTCGGTACGGAAATGGTACTGGGTGTAGTCGAGCAGCTCCGCCACCACCCCCTCGAGCTCGTGGCTGTGGTCATGCAGCATCAGCGCCCGGTAACAGCGGTTCAGGATGTCGACCAGCTTGTGATGATGTTCATCTATTTGCGCCATTCCCAGGATCAGCGTATCGTCCCACTCTACCAGCATCATTGGTTACTCCAGCTGCAACTGTCATGAATAAACCGCTCACTCACATTCATCGGCAGAAACCGTTTAAAACTGCAGTTGTTTTTGTCGCCGTTACTTGAAGGCGATCACTTCCAGTTGTCCGTAGTCTCCCCGTTGTGCCTTGAGGGCGCGCCGCTCGAACTCGATCTCCCTTCTTCTGCGCGCGGCCTCCCCCTGGTCGCCGGTCCCGGCGCCGGAGCGCGACAGGGCCCGCCGCAGCGCCACCCCCCCCACCAGCAGTGAGGCGAAAAGGTACTTCCGCTTGTAGAGCAGGCCGAGCGCACCCCCAATCAGCAGCGCGGCGCTCGGGTCGCCCAGCAGATCAAGGGCCGATTGGAGCCCAAGCTTCAGGTTCAACTGTCTGACCTGCGGGTCCAGGTTGCCCCGCTGGTCCTCCCGGTAGTTGAGGGGGAGATCCGCCAGTCGTGCCAGTTTGTCGCCGTTCATGGGTTCGCTCCTTTTGTCGGAGATTACGACGCAGCTTATCTTAACAGCGCCGCGCAGTTCCTCAATATCCGGGGTCGTTTTTTCGGCGCGATGGCGGGGCGCGGGGCGGCACCTTGACTTCCGTACCATGATGGCTAAAGTGAGTTTTTGTTAATTCATCATGGCCGCGTGGGGGAATCGTCATGGCTGTCAACCATAGCAGGAACCTGGGGGAGGGGGACCTCGGCACCTGTGTCAGCATCATCGACCCGCTGCGAAACCACCGCTGGGACCGTTTCGTCCACCAGCACCCGTACGGCTGGATCACGCACCTGTCGGGGTGGAAGCGGGTGCTGGACAAGAATTTCCCCCACATGACCGGTTACTACCTCGTCCTCAAGGATCGTTGCGAGGCCATCCGGGCGGCGCTCCCGGTGTACGCGGTGGAGAGCTGGCTCACGGGACGGCGCCTGGTAAGCATCCCCTTCGCCACATTGTCCGACCCGCTGGTGACCGACCCGGCGGACATGGAGATCCTGAGCGGGGCGGTGCTCCGGCTGGCGGAACGGCTCGCCATCTCCCGCGTCGAGATCAGGACTTCCGCCGCTTCCCACCTGCTGGACCGGGACCGGTTCCACGCCGACTGCCTGCGCAAGCACCACTCCCTGGCGCTATGCGACGATCCGGAGCAGGTCCGGCGGCGCTTCCACCGCAGTTGCGTGCGGCAGCGCATCGCCCGGGCCGAGCGGTGCGACCTCAGCCTGATCAGGGGGAAGCGTGAGACCGACCTCAGGGAGTTCTACCTGCTGCACCGCGTCACCAGGAAGCGGAAAGGGCTGCCGCCCCACCCGTACCAGCTGGTGAAGACGCTCTGGCAGACCTTCGCCCCGCAGGGGCTGGTGGAGCTGTTACTGTGCCGCAAGGGGAACGAGACGGTGGCGGGCCTGCTCCTCTTCAAGTACAAAAGCCGCGTCTCCATCGAGTATTCGGCGGTCAACGCCCTGCACAACGACTCCAGCCCGGTGCATTTCCTGTTCTGGAACGCCATCAGGGATGCCTGCCTGGCGGGATACCGCGTGCTCGATTTCGGCCAGACCTCCGAGCGCAACAAGAGCCTGATGGAATTCAAATCGCACTGGGGGGCCGAGGTCTCGGACCTCCCCCATTTCCTCTACCCCAACGACCCGGCGCACTCCACTCCGGCGGGGGACGAGACCATCGCCAAGAAGTTGCTGCAGTTCGTCTGCAACAAGGCGCCGGACACGGCGCTCAGCTACCTGGGGGAGTTCTGTTATCGTCACTTGGGCTAGCACGAGAAGGTTTCTCTGCTACCCTTTTACGGCCGAATTGGTATCGGCTCATCATTCGCTAGTGGCAGAAGGCTCAGGACATCCCTCACCGGGATGGAAGGAGGAAGACATGGCCGAGGCAAGAAGGATCCAGATTCAGGAGGCGCGCAGGAAGGTGCAGGCGGGTGAGGCGCTCTTCGTCTGCGCATACGACAGCGAGGAGATGTGCGGCGGCATCCGGCTGGAGAAGGCCTGGACGCTCGGTGAGTTCAACGCCAGGCTCCCCGAGGTGAAAAAGGACCAGGAGATCATCTTCTACTGCAATTGACCGCAGGAACATACGTCTGCCGGTCGGGCAGCTGAATTCGCAGAGAAGGGATTCACCAAGGTCTGGGCGCTGCAGGGCGGGGTGAACGCCTGGAAAGAGGCGGGGTACAAGTAAAGGGAGATTCATCGACGCAAAAGGGCCCTCCGGCGGTTGTCGGAGGGCCCTTTTCTTTTTGATTATTCGGTGTCGGGCGTTTCCGCCGGCTCCTTCTTGTCGGACGCTTCCCCCAGGAAGGTGGCGATGCCGTCCCGGGTCCACATCACCGCCTGCCTGCTCCGGAAGGGCTGCAGGAAGTAGTAATCCTTGGGGTCGATGCGCTGGGTGTCCTTCACGTAGGTGATCAGCGCGATCTTGTCGTGGGTCGCGGCGTAGGCGCGGATCTCGTCCCGGCTGGGGAGCTCCACCAGGGGCTGGCTCAGCCTCCCCAGGAAATGGAACTGGCCGTGGTACTTGCCGGCGTGCAGCACCTGGTACCCCTCCGCCTGTTTCTGGCGCACCGCCTGGGCCATCGGGTGCAGTTCGTAGCGCTGGAACATGCTGTTCCCCCCGACCAGGACCAGGAGGCAGCAGGCCAGCGAGGCGGTGGCTACCTGGTTGACGAGGGCGGGCATGGTGCGCGGGCGCAGCAGGAAAAGCACGGCGCCGAGCACGATCAGCCCCGCCGCGGCGATCCTGATCTCCATGAGGTCGAAGTGCTTCAAAAGTTTGCCGTGCTTGATGAGTGACGCGGTGATGAGGCCCGCGCCGAGGAAGAGGTAAAGGCCGGCGATGGGCAACCGGAAGCGGGAGACCTCCCCCCGCTCGTCGGCGACGCTCCGGGCCATGAGCAGGCTGAAAGTCGGCAGCACCGGGACCAGGTAATGCACCTGCTTGCCGCTCAACAAAGAGAAGATGACCACGCTCCCCGCGCCCCAGATCAGCACCGTCTTGAACCCGGGGTCGGCGGAGAGGCGTTTCCAGGCCCGCCAGGCGGGAGGAAACAGCGCCCAGGGCATCAACAGGGTCGGAATCCAGGGGAGGTACCACCAGATGGGGCGTTTGTGCGCGAAGGAGTTGGTCATCCGGTGCACCGTCTGCCCCCACAGGATGGCGCGCCGGTAGGTTTCGCCGCCGGTGAGCGCGGCCGGAACCAGCCAGAAGAGCACCACGCCGATCCCGATCAGGATAGAAAGCCCGAGCCAGGCGTACCACTTGCCGGAAAACCGTTCCCTGGGGATCCAGAGAAAGCCCAAGAGGGCGACCGGCAGGACGTAGACCAGCACCACCGGCCCCTTGGTGAGGATGCCGCCGCCGATGGCGACGCCCAGTTGCAGGTACCAGGCGAGACGGTGCTCGCGGGCCGCCGAGATCACCGCCAGCACGGCGAGGAGCACCCAGAAGGCCAGGATCACGTCGAACATGATCACGCTGGACCAGAGCAGGTAGGAGAGCATCGAGGCGAGGATCACGGCCGCGTAGCGCGCCACCTGACGGTCGTCCCACAGCTTCAGGGCGATCCGGTACACCAGGACGAGGTTGCAAAGGCTGAAGATGAGCGGGATGAAGCGCAGCGTCCCCTCGTTGATTCCGAAGAGCGCCCAGTCCAGGTTCAAAAGCCAGAAGAGCAGCGGCGGCTTGTGTGAGTAGGGGAGCCCGTTTTGCAGCGGCACGATGAAGGAGTGGTTGTTCCACATCTCCCACGCCACGCCGAGGTAGCGGGTCTCGTCCACCGGGAAGTAGGGGAGCAGCAGGGCAAGCACGATCCCGGGGATGACCAGGATCGCGACGGGGAGACGCAGCTCCTTAATCAGCAGCCGGATCGCTTGCGGCATCTTTCTTTTCCTTGTGGATGAAGAAGAGGTTCCTGAGGTAGACGGTGGTGCCGAAGGCCTGCCCCAGGATGAAGACCGGGTCCTTGCGGTACAGCGAGTAGACCAGCAGGATCAGCGACCCGAAGATGCTGAAGTACCAGAACGATTCAGGGATGACGCTCTTTCTCTTTTTCTCGGTGGCGATCCACTGCACCACGAAACGCATGGTGAAGAAGAATTGCCCGGCCAGGCCGATGGCAACCCAGGCCTTTTCTGATAAAACCATCTAGTCGCACCTCGTGATCTTGACGTTCTTCGCGCGCATGCGCAGCCAGCACACCCCGAAGATGTCGACGATGCCGACCCAGAGGCGGTTCAATGTTCCGTACTTGGAGACCCCGGCGGTGCGGGGGCGGTGATGCACCTCGACGGAGATGACGTCGCCACCCTTCATCTTGATCAGCGCGGGGAGGAAACGGTGCATGTGGTCGAAGAAGGGGAGCTCCAGGAACGCGGCGCGGTAGAAGACCTTGAGGCCGCAACCGGTGTCGGGGGTCTCGTCGCGCAGGAAGGAGCGGCGGTAGGCGTTGGCCAGCTTGGACGAGATGATGCGCCAGGGGGGATCGTCCCGCTTCTTGCGGTATCCCGCCACCATCTTCAGGTTCGGGTTGTCGCTTTTCAGGATCGCCTCGACCATCTTCGGAACGTCGGCGGGGTTGTTCTGGCCGTCGCCGTCCATGGTGGCGATGATGGTGCCGCCGGCCTCCCTGATGCCGGTGGCCACCGCGGCGCTCTGGCCGTAGGCGCGGTCGTGCTGGACCACCTTGAGGGAGGGGACCGAGTTCTTCAAGGCGAGCAGCCGGGCATGGGTGTCGTCGGTGCTGCCGTCGTCGACGACGACGATCTCACACTCAAGGCCGGTGTCGACGATTTCCTGTACCAGGTTCCCTATGTTGTCCGCCTCGTTGTGGGCGGGGATCACGACTGAGATAGTGTTCATATTTTCTCTGTTTTTTCAATTGGATGCTGCCGCGATTGGCAGGAACGGACAATTCGACAACATATCACAACGTCACTGGTGAATCATAGCTTTTTTTGAATGACAAAACTGTCATCTTCCGCGGCTGTAGCGGGTTTTCAGCATCAGTTCCAGCACACAACGGAGTGCGGAAAATTTGGTATACGCGGTTACGTTTACAACTGTTTGGTGCTAGTCTTTGCCAATGGTTACTTCACTGCTCTCCACTGACGATCTCACACAGGCCCGGGCGCTGCTCGAAGCAACCGGCCTGCAGTTCGAGACACCCTATGACGACCTGGTCGGCATCTTCGAGGCCGGCCGGCTGGTCGCCGTCGGCGCGAGGCAGGGGCGCACCCTGAAAATGCTGGCGGTGGCGCCGTCGCACCAGGGGGGGACCCTCCTGGACGAGGTGGTGACCGAGCTGGTCGGGCGCGGCTACCAGGAGGGGGTCGATTCCTTTTTCGTCTTCACCTCGCCCGCCCTGGCCCCCAACTTCGAGACCCTCAACTTCAACCTTCTCGCCGCTTCCGGCAAGACCGCGCTTCTCGAGTACGGCGACGGCCTCAAGCGCTACCTCGCCCGCTTCACCCGCCTCATCCGCCCCGGCAACAACGGCGCCATCGTCGCCAACTGCAACCCGTTCACGCTGGGGCACCGTTACCTGGTGGAAAAGGCCGCGGCCGCGGTGGACCAGCTCTTTCTCTTCGTGGTGCGCGAGGAGCGCTCCCTGTTTCCCTTCGGGGCGCGCATGCGCATGGTGCAGGACGGCACCAGCGACCTGGCCAACGTCACCGTGGTCGACACCTCGTGGTACGCCATCTCCAGCATCACCTTCCCGACCTACTTCCTCAAAGACGGGGACCCCGGCGGGGCCATCCAGATGGAGCTCGACCTCATGCTCTTCGCGCAGCGCATCGCGCCGCACTTCCTCGTGAAGACCCGTTTCGTGGGGAGCGAGCCCCTGTGCGGCACCACCGCCGCCTACAACGAGACCATGCACCGGGTCCTCCCCCCCCTGGGGGTCGACGTGCGTGAGATAGAGAGAACGAACGCGGACCAGCAACCGATATCCGCCTCCCGGGTGCGCGAGATGCTCCTGCGCGGCGAGCTGGAGGGGATCGCGGAGCTGGTGCCGATGAGCACCCTGGATTTTCTCCTTTCCAGCGAGGGGATCAAGATCTGGGACAAGGGAGGAGCTAGATGAAGATCGTGAAGAAGGCGCAGGCCGGGACCATGCAGTCCAGCGACCTGATGGTGTTCCTGGAGCCGGCCGAGACGCTGAACGTGACCATAGAGTCGACGGTCCTGAAGCAGTTCGGGGCGCTGATCCGGGCCAAGGTGGACGAGGTACTGGCAAAGCACGGCGTCGACGCGGGAGAGGTGCGCATCACCGACCGCGGGGCGCTCGACTACGCCATCGAGGCGCGCCTGGAGACGGCGATCATGCGGGCAACGGAGGGGTAAATGGAAGGTCTCTGGTACAAGGAGTGCACCAACGGCAGGCGCTTCATCATCAAGATCACGCCGGGGGAGAGTCTCACCACCCGGCTTTTGCAGTTCGCCCACCTGACCGACGTGCGCTACGCCATGATCGTCTCCGCGCTTGGGAGCGTGAAGAACGTGCGCCTGAGGGGGATCAAGACCGGCGCCAAGCTTCCCATCACCGCGCCGCGGGTCACCATCCACGACATCGAGGGGCCGTGCGAGCTGTTGGGGCTGCAGGGGAACATCGTTCCCGGCGAGCAGGACCTCCTGGACTGCCACTTCCACATCATGATGTCCAAGTCATCCGGTGAGGTGGTCGGCGGTCACCTCTACGACGCGGAGGTCTTCGCCACCTGCGAGATCGTCCTCACCGAGCTCGACGTCTCCGGCGTCGAGCGTCACGTTTCCAAGGTCGGGGGGATCCCCACCATCTACATCGACGAGGAGGCGCCCTGATGGCCGGCTTCAAACTGCGACGCTCCCTGCTCTACGTCCCGGGCAACATGCCCTCCATGCTCCAGAACATCCCCATCTTCAACTGCGATAGCGTCATCATCGACCTCGAGGACGCGGTCCCCCTCTCCGAGAAGGACGCGGCGCGCCACCTGGTGCGGCACTTCCTGTTGAACTACACCGACCGCAACAAGGAGCTCCTGGTCCGCATCAACCCGCTCGACACCAAGTGGGGCTACGAGGACCTGAAGGTGGTGCTCCCGGCCATGCCCGACGGCATCCGGCTCCCCAAGGCGGACACCCCCGAGATCGTGGAGCGCCTGGACACGCTCTTGACCGAGTTCGAGGAGGAACTGGAGGTGGAGATCGGCCGCTTCGGCATCCTGCCGTCCTTGGAGAGCGCGCTCGGCGTCATCAACGCCGTCGGCATCGCCAACAGCTCCGAGCGCATCTTCGCGCTCGCCTTCGGCGCCGAGGACTACACCGCCAGCATGGAGATCGAAAGAAGCCGCGGCGGCGAGGAGCTCTTCAACGCCCGGACCCGGGTGCTCTGGGCCGCCAAGGCCAAGGGGATCCAGGCGGTGGACACCATCTTCGCCGACGTCTCCGACATGGAGGGGCTCCGGAACGAAACCGAGCTTGCCAAGAGGCTCGGCTACACCGGCAAGTGCCTGGTCAACCCGCGCCAGATCGAGGTGGTGCACGACGTCTTCGCCCCCAAGCAGCACGAGGTGGAGTACGCCCTGCAGGTCATCGAGGCGATCCAGCGGGCGCGTCAGCTCGGGACCGGCGTCATCGCGCTGGGGGGCAAGATGGTGGACGCCCCGGTGGTGAAGCGCGCCGCCCGCGTGCTGCGCACCGCCTACGCCCATGGCATGGTGGACACCCTGATCGACGAGGAGGCGATACATGGCGCTCAATAGCCTGGGACGGGAGATCCCGGAAAACTACGCGGGAAAACCGCTCATCCCTTACGGCGACCCTTTCGCCATCCGGCCGCGGGGAACAGTGGCGGCCCGCCCGCTGAAGCGCATGAACCCGGGCGAAAAGAAGCTCCTCTCCTCTTTGCGGGAGGCGATCGAGGCGAGCGGGCTCAAGGACGGCATGACCATCGCCACGCACCATTCCCTGCGCAACGGGGATTTCCTCTTGAACCGGATCGTCGCGGAGATCGCGGCCATGGGGCTCAGGGGGATCTGGATCGCCTCGTCCTCGGTGCACCCGGTGCACGCCGAGATCATCCCGCACATAAAAAGCGGCGTCATCGCCGGTTTCCAGTGCGGCGTGAACGGCCTGATCGGAGAGATGGCCACCAAGGGGGAGATCTCCTGCCCCATCGTGGTCAGGACCCACGGCGGCCGTGCCCGCTCGGTCATCGAGGGGAGCGTGCCCATCGACGTCGCCTTCATCGCGGCGCCGTGCTGCGACGAGTACGGCAACATGAACGGCTACTACGGCCCCTCCGCCTGCGGCAGCCTGGGCTACGCCCAGATCGACGCCACCTACGCCTCCCGCGTGGTAGCGGTCACCGACAACCTGGTCCCCTTCCCGGTGGTCCCGGTCAGCATCCCGCAGACCCTGGTGGACTACGTGGTGGTCGTGGACCGGCTCGGCGACCCGGCGAAGATCGTCTCCACCACCACCCGTGTCACCACCGACCCGGTCGGGCTGCAGATCGCGAGCTACGCCGCGCAGGTGATCGAGGCGGCGGGCCTGTTGCGGGACGGCTTCTCCTTCCAGACCGGCTCGGGCGGCATCTCGCTGGCCGTGGCCGAAAAGGTGCGTAGCGCCATGCGCAAGGGCTCCATCAAGGGGAGTTTCGGCTGCGGCGGCATCACCGGCTACTTCGTGGACATGCTGGAAGAGGGGCTCTTCTCGGCGCTCATGGACGTGCAGTGCTTCGACCAGGAGGCGGTGCAGTCCATCGGCCGTAACCGCGCCCACCAGGAGATCAGCGCCGACATGTACGCCAACCCCTTCAACGCCGGGGCCGTGGTCAACCGGCTCGACTGCGTCATCCTCGGCGCCACCGAGGTCGACACCTCCTTCAACGTCAACGTGAACACCGAGTCCAACGGCTACCTGCTGCACAACACCGGCGGGCACTCCGACACCGCTGCCGGCGCCAAGCTCTCCATCATCGTGGCTCCCTCAATCCGGGGGCGGCTCCCCATCGTCAGGGACCGGGTCACCACCATCACCACGCCGGGCGAGACCATCGGCGTCGTGGTCACCGAGCGCGGCATCGCGGTGAATGACAAACACACCGAACTGAAGGAGGAGCTGATCAGGAGGAAGCTCCCGGTCAAGGAGATCGGGGAATTGCAGCGCGAAATCTGCCGGGTGACCGGAACGCCGCGCCCGCTGGAGTTCGAGGACGAGGTGGTGGCGGTGATCGAGTACCGGGACGGGAGCATCATCGATGTCGTCAGACGCGTTAAGGAATAGCCTCCTCGCTGCGCGCGACGGGCGCCAGGCGCTTTTGGACGGGCTCTTCCCGACCCCGTTCCCGGCCACGGTGATGCTGTCGCTGAACCTGCCGGGGGCGGAGAAGACCGGCCCGTACGCGGAGCGGCTCTTCGCCTGGGGGGAACGGGAACTCCTCTCAGCCCTGAAGGTGACGCCCGCGTTCTCCGGCGCGGACGCCCTGGGGCCGTTCGCCCTGTACCGCACCCGGCTCCAGGCCACCCAGGTGAAACGGCTGGGGATGGCGCTGGAGGCGATGCACCCGGCCGGACGGCTTCTGGATCTCGACGTCTACGACCATGCTGGCCGCCAGGTCGGGCGCGCCGAGCTCGATATCGCCCCGCGCAGCTGCCTGATCTGCCGCGAGCCTGCGCTCGCCTGCATCCATGCCAAGCGTCACAGCAGCGAGGAACTGGTGCTGAAGGCACGGGCGGTGATCGATGCCATCTGAGCTGAGGAGACTGGCAGATAACCTGGTGCGCGGCGCCTTCCTGGAGCTCTACCTGACCCCCAAGCCGGGGCTCGTCGACCTAAACGATGCCGGCTCCCACCACGATCTCTCCATCAGCCGCATGGAAGCATCCCTGGAAGTCCTCTCCGGATATCTTTGCCGCCTGGCCGAATCGCTGGCGCGGGGCGAGGAACTTTCGGCCCAGGTGCGTTTAGGAGTCGAGGCCGAGCAGGCGATGCTGGAGCGTGCCGGCACCAACTGCCACAAGGGGTACATCTTCTTGAGCGGGCTGTTGCTGGCGGCGGCCGCCCGGTCGCATGGGGCAGGGGAGGCGGCGCTCAGCGCAGCGGTCACCGACGTCGCAGCGTGCATTTTCGACCGGACGCAGCAAGGCGACAGTAACGGCAGCCGCGCCTGCAACAGCTACCACGCCCGCGGCATCCGGGGGGAGGCCCTGGACGGACTCCCGGCGCTGTTTAGGGAAGCGCTCCCCGCTTTTCGCCGCGAGCTCGCCGTCGGCAACAGGGGGAGCGCGGTGTACGCCATGCTGGGGCGCCTCATGGCTACCGTCGAGGACACCACGGCGTTGCACCGCTGCGGCAGGGACGGGCTGGCCACGGTCAAGGAAGATGGCCGGGCCCTGGAACGGTTGGTCGAGCAGCGCGATGACTTCATGAGTTTTCTGTCCGAGCGCAACGAGCACTACGTGAGCCGCAACCTCACCATGGGGGGAGTGGCCGACCTCCTGGCCCTCTCCTTTGCCTGGCTGAGCCACACCGGCGAACTGGAGCCTGCCCCGCGCTCGCGCCGCTGTTTGACAATGGCCGGTTAATGATCTTTAATTTCGCCTATGGCTCATTACAGCGTGACCCATAGCGTGATCGCCCTCTTCGTTTTCCTCTGCAGCGCCGCACCCGCGGCAGCCGCTGCCGACTACTCCACCGCACCCGCACCCCAGCATTGCGAAAATTCCGTGGCGGAGGCCGCCGGTGCCCCGCGCATCAGCGCCGACGTCCCCCTACCGACCTGGCATTGGCGCAGGGCCGGTGCCCTGAACTACCTGGGTGTGGCCGCGCTCGGCGCGGGCGCCATCTATGTCGAGAGCGCGCATGGCGATCCGGATCCCAAGTGGAAGGGGACCAACGGCTTTGACGAGTCGGTGCGCGATGCCCTGCGCCTGCGCTCGCAGGGGGCACGCGAGGTGGCACACGACGTGGGGGACGCGCTCATGTACGGCCTGATCGCAGCGCCTGTGCTCGACTCCTTCGCCACCCTCGGAATCCGCGACGGTGCCTGGGACACACTTTGGCAGACCGAGATGGTCAATCTCGAGTCCTTCGCCTTCACCTCCTTCGTCTCCTCCCTTGTGCAGAACCTGGTGGCGCGGGAGAAGCCCTTCGTGCGCAACTGTCGTAACGGCGTCTGCGAAGGGGACCAGCCCAATCGAAGCATGCCCAGCGGCCACGTCGCCTTCGCCTTTACCGGCGCAGGCCTGGTCTGCAACCACCACCAGTACCAGGGGCTCTATCGCGACTCCGACGCCGACCGAGCCGCCTGCTGGGCCGGGATGGGGCTCGCGGCTGCCGATGGCATCGCCCGCATCATGGCCGACCGCCACTACGCCACCGATGTGGTGGCAGGCGCCGCCATCGGCCTCTTCTCGGGCCTTCTACTCCCCCGCCTGCTGCACTACAACCGTCTCGACAAGCCAAAACCTGAACAACGAACGAGCAACTCCGTCATCAAGGGCTTCACCTTCCGACCGGTGCTTTCCCCCGGCAGCGCGGGTCTCGCCTGCGATATGAGGTACTAGCCATGGACGCAAGCAAAAGGCACGCGGGACCCGGTTGGCATCCCTGGGAGAGGGCACGGGCCGGGGCGCTGGCCGCGCTACTGGGCACCACGCTCCACGAGGGGGTAAAGGTGCTCGGCGTCGGTTGCGGCGACGGCGACCTTTGCCGCACCATTTTCGGCGGGCTGCGGCACAAGGAGGTGGCGGCGGTCGACCCGGATCTTGCCGAGGCGCGCCTAAGGGAACTGGAGTCCGAGCCGGGTGTCAGCTACGGCCGCGAGTTTCCCCCCGGGCGCAACAGCTACGACCTGACCCTGATCGTGGACGTGCTGGAGCGGGTCGAGGATGACCGGGGCTATCTGAAGCGGGTGGTGCGCCAGCACGTCGCCGCCAAGGGGCGAGTCTTGGTCACCGTTCCCGCCTTTGACGCCCTCTACAGCGGACAGGACTGGTTTCGGGGCAACTACCGGCGCTACCGGCTGAGGCAGGTGGAACAGCTCGCCTGGAGCGCGGGGCTGGTCGTGGTGAGCTCCGGGTACCTGTTCGGCTCGTTGCTCATTCCGAAGTTCCTGTCCTCCCGGCTTTACCATTGGGGCAGGGTGCGGGACCGCGGCCGCTGGCGGTGGGGGCGGCTCCTCGCCTGCGCGGTCGGCAGGGTGCTGGAATGGGACAACGCGGTGATGATCGCGCTGGCGCGGGTGGGCATCCTCGTGCCGGGAGCCACCGCGTGGGCCTTGTGCGAGAACCGGCGTAGCGGCAATTGACACATTGTTTTAATTTGACAGCAGGCTTGCTGATAACGTATACAGATTTAACAAAATTACCGGGGGTTACTTGGGCATGGGTGTTTCATCAGAACAAACTGCCGGTTCGGAGCCCACCACACAGAGGACGGAAAAGTACATGCTGAATCTGAAACCGGAGGTTGTAGCCCAGCTCGAGCGCGTGCTCAGCTCAGTCGAAATGTTGCTTCCCAGGGCGGTCAGGGCCGTCAACTGGGCCACCTGCCCCGCCGCCAACTGGCGTCGTCATTCTTTCTCGGGATACCTGGAGGCGGTCAAGGTTACCGACCAGACCAGGCTCGACGACCTGTTGGGGTGCGAGAAGCAGAAAGAGATCATGGTGCACAACACGCGCCAGTTCCTGAAGGGGCTCCCGGCCAACAATGCGCTCCTGTGGGGTTCGCGCGGCACCGGCAAATCCTCCATGGTGAAGGCGCTTCTGAACGAGTACGCCTCCGAGGGGCTGCGTGTCATCCAGGTGGAGAAGGAAGACCTGATCTACCTCTCCGAGATCTTCAGCGCGGTCGAAGACCAGCCCTACCGCTTCATCCTTTTGTGCGACGACCTCACCTTCGAGATCGGCGAGCTCTCCTACAAGATGCTGAAAAGCGCCCTGGACGGCTCGGTGTACTCGGCCCCGGAGAACGTGCTCATCTACGTCACCTCCAACCGGCGTCACCTGCTGCCCCAGTACAACACCGACCTCTTGGGCGGCAAGTATGTGAACGGGGAACTGCAGGAGAGCGAGGCTATGGAGGAGAAAGTTTCCCTCTCCGACCGCTTCGGCCTCTGGGTCGCCTTCCACGTCTTCACCCAGGACCGGTACCTCGACGCGGTGCGCCAGTGCGTGGAGCGCGAGGCGAAGGCCCGCAACGTGAGCATCCCCTGGAGCAAGGAACTGGAGCTGGACGCGATCCAGTGGTCGCACGACAAGACCAAACGGTGCGGCCGCACCGCGATGCAGTTCTCCAAAAACTGGGTGGGGCGCTACCTGCTCAACCAAGCCGGCGCCTGATCGCGCTCAACCCGCTCGTTGTAAACACGGCGCGCTCCCATCGGGGGCGCGCTTTTTTTGTTTCTTCAATAAATCTGGTAAAGGCCGCATCCCCGCCTTCGTTGGCCGCAACTACGGGCGTGTAGGCCCCGTTACGGAAAGGGAGTCCCGAGCGCACCCTTTCCCGCAACTCCGCGATGATCGTTGGTGGAAGGGGTGCACAAACCTGACGGCTCGCTGGAAGAACTTTTTTTTTCATGTGCGGCGGGAACCGTCGGTTCTAAGGTGTTAAAATTCCATTTTCTGTAAAGGTGCATCGCACGGATGCTTATACCGTTATTACCTTGACAATTGGCAGTTCTGCATATATATAACAATTCGAATATATCTTGATTTCATATTCTGACTATGCCGGCAAGGAGGTGTTCCGGGTGAATCATAGGTTGCTAGCGCTCATTGCTCTGCTGGTCGCGTCGTACGCGGTGCCCGCCTTCGGCGAGGTGGTCTCGCTGCCGGAGGCGGTGAAGCGCGCCCTGCAGAGCAACCACCTGCTCAAGGCTGCCTCCCTTGAGCGTGGCGCGGCGGAGCAGGACGTGGCGTCCAGCCGGAGCCGTTACCTGCCCCGCGTGGCGCTGGAAAGCGGCGCGGTCCTCTCCAACACGCCAAGCGCGGTCTTCATGATGAAGCTGGACGAGGGGCGCATCAGTCCCGCCAGGGATTTCGCCCGTGACACCCTCAATAACCCCTCGCCGCGCGGCGATTTCAAGACCGCGGTGACCTTGGAACAGCCGCTGCTCGATTTTGGCATCACCACCGGCGTGGCCCTGGCCGGGAAAGGGTCCGAGGCGGCAGCGTTCTCCGAGGAGGCGAAGCGCGAGGAGATCGCCTTCCGCGTCTACCTGGCGTACCTGGGGGTACGCAAGGCGCTGGCCTACCGCGAGGTGGCCGACCAGGCGCTTCTGAACGCCCGGGAGCATGACCGTCTGGCGGCGGTGCGCGAGAAGGACGGCATCGGCCTCAAGTCGGATCGGCTCAGAACCGCGACCTTGGTGGCCCAGGCGGAGCAGCGGGTGATCTCGGCGAAAAACGACCTGCTGCTCGCTCGCCTGAGGCTCAACCTGGTGGTCGGCGGGCCGCAGGGGGAGCCGCTGGACGTGGCGGAACTCCCCAGGCTGGCCGAGCCGGCCCAGGATGCCGAGCAACTGATCGCCCTGGCTCGGCAGAACCGCCCGGACCTGAAGTTGGCCGAGAACTCGGAGCAGCGCGGCGAGCTGGCGGTCAGGCAGGCCCGAAACGCCTATCTCCCCACCCTGTACGCGCGGGGGAGCTACCAGATCAACGACCGGGACGTCCCCTTGGGGATGGACAAGGATTCATGGACCGTCGGCGTCAACCTGCGCTGGGACCTTTTCGATGGCGGCAAGCGTTCTCATGACAAGGAGAAGGCGGAGCTCGTGCGCCAGAGCGCGGCAGAAGTGCTGGAAAACGAGCGCAGGGAGGTGGCGCTGCAGGTGACCGAAAGCGTGCTGCACCGCCAGGAGGCGCGCCTGAAGCTGGAGAGCGCGCAGTCCGCGGTGCGTGACGCAGAGGAGGGCCGGCGCCTGGTGACGCTGCGTTTCGGCAACGGGCTGTCCTCCCTGGTGGAGGTGATGGACGCGGAGAGCGCGCTCACCCAGGCCCGCGCCAACCTGGTGGAGGTCGAGAACGGGCTCGAGGCGGCGACGGGAGAGATCTACTTCCGCGCCGGCGTATTTGTGAAGGAGGTTCTGCGATGAGAACATACCGGGCGGCATTGGTCGCCCTCGTGATAGCGAGCGGCTTTGGCTGCGGCAAGAAGGAAGGGCACAGTGTCGCACCGGCACCGCCGCCGGTGGTGAGGGGCGTCACGGTGCAGACCATCGCGGCGGAGGATCTGCCGGACGTCCAGGAGGCGGTGGGGACGGTGCGGGCACGCAACAGCGCGCAGGTCGCGGCGAGGATTCCCGGGAGCGTGAGCCGGGTCTTCGTGCGCGAAGGTGACCGGGTCGGGCGGGGCACGTTGCTGGTTGCCATCGAGGCGGTGGAAAGCGGCGCCGCCGCCGCCGGCGCGGCATCCGGTGCCGAGGAGGCGGCGCGCGCCCTCTCCGAGGCGCAGGCGCAGAAGAGGTTGGCCGACGTCACCTTCGACCGCTACTCCCGGCTCTTCGCGGAGCAGGCGGTGACCCGCCAGGAATACGACACCAGGAAGACCGAGCAGGAAGTGGCGACGCAGGGTGTGGCGAGGGCCGAGGCGCGCCTGGCCCAGGCACGGCAGGGTGCCAAGGCCGCCGGCGCCGTCGCCGGGTACGGCAGGGTGGTATCACCGATCGCCGGCGTGGTGGTCGCCAAGCAGGTCGAGGCGGGGCAGACCGTGTTCCCGGGGACGCCGCTTGTGACCGTCGAGGGAGACGAAGGGTTCCGCCTGGAAGTGGCCGCTCCGGAGACGCTTCTGGGCAAGGTGAAGGCCGGTGACCAGATCGGCATCGCGGTGGAGGGGGCGCCGGCGTCCGGCCGTGTCTCCGAGGTGGTCCCGGTGGTGGATCCCGCCACCCGCACCTTCACCGTAAAGGTCGATCTCCCCTCCCGTGGGCTTCGTTCCGGCAGTTACGGCAAGGCGTTCTTCAAGACCGGTTCCCGCAAGGGGGTCGCGGTTCCCGCGGCCGCCGTCGTGCAGCGCTCCTCGCTCACCTCGGTGTGGGTGGTCTCCCCCGAGGGGGTGGCCCGCCTGCGCCTGGTCAAGCCGGGGCGCGCCCAGGGCGGACGCGTGGAGATCCTCTCCGGTCTCGCCCCCGGCGAGAAAGTGGTCACGGCAGGCCTCGACAAGATGGTGGACGGCGCCAAGGTACAGTAGGCGGCTGGACCTCTGGTTCCGGCGCATTCCCTAACGCAGCTTCCCCCACCCCCCGCCCCCCGCCCGCAAGGGGAGGGGGCGGTAGCTCCAGCGTCACATCCGGTCACAAAAGGCATCATTGGAGAACGCATGAACAACCTCGGCTTCGCGGGGAAGATTGCCCGCGCTTTCATAGATTCCAAGCTGACGCCGCTCATCGTGGCGGCTTCGCTCCTGATCGGGCTCTACTCGGTTATCGCGACGCCGCGCGAGGAGGAGCCGCAGATCGTGGTCCCCATGGTGGACATCTACCTCCCCATGCCCGGCTCCTCCCCGAAGGAGGTCGAGGAACGGGTGGTGACCACCTTCGAGAAGAAGATCTGGGAGATCAACGGCGTCGAGTACATCTACTCCGCCAGCCGCCAGGGGATGGGGATCATCACGGTCCGCTTCCTGGTGGGCGAAAGCATGGAAGACTCCCTGGTCAAGCTCTACAACAAGGTGATGAGCAACCGTAACCTCCTCCCTCCCGGCGCCGGGGAGCCGCTGGTTGTCTCTAAGTCGATCGACGACGTCCCGATCCTCTCGCTCACCCTCTGGTCGGACCGCTACGATCACAACGCCCTGCGCCGCGTGGCGCGCGAACTGTGCGACGACCTGCAGAAGGTGGACAACGTCGCCCACTCCGAGATCAAGGGGGGACTGTCGCGCGAACTGAAGGTGCAGCTCGATCCGGCCCGACTTGCGTCGTACGGCCTGACCCCGTTGGCGGTGATGGGAGCGCTGGAGAAGGGGAACGTATCGCAGCGTGCCGGCACCTTCGCCTCGGGCAACCGGGAGTACAGCCTGGAGGCCGGCGGCTTCATCGCCGATCCCGCCGATGCCGGTCGCCTCGTGGTGAGCGTCAAGGACGGCCGCCCGGTCTACCTCTCCGACGTCGCCACGGTGACCGACGGGGTGCAGGAACCCAAGGACTACGTCTTCTTCGGCCTCGGCCCGGCGGCGGCCCACAAGGAGCTGAAAGGGGGCGCCGCGGACTACCCGGCGGTCACCATCGCCATCGCCAAGAGGAAGGGGGCTAACGCCACCTGGGTGGCCGAGGACCTCCTGAAACGGGTCGAATTCCAGAAGGGTAAGCTGATCCCCTCCGAGATGCAGGTCACCGTTACCAGGAACTACGGCGAGACCGCCAAGGACAAGAACGACGAACTGTTGTTCCACATGTTCCTGGCCGCCATCTCGGTCACCATCCTGATCGCGGTCTTCATGGGGTGGCGCGCCGGCGCGGTGGCGGCCATCGCGATCCCGGTGACGCTCGCGCTCACCATGTTCATCTTCAACCGGATCGGCTACACGCTGAACCGGATCACCCTGTTCGCGCTGATCTTCTCCATCGGCATCCTGGTGGACGACGCCATCGTGGTGGTGGAGAACATTCACCGCTACTTCACCACGACCAACTTCAAGCCGCTGGAGGCGGCGGTCCGGGCGGTGGACGAGATCGGCAACCCGACCATGCTGGCCACCCTGGCGGTGATCGCCTCGATCCTCCCGATGGGGTTCGTGGGGGGGCTCATGGGGCCGTACATGCGGCCGATACCGGTCGGCGCTTCCATGGCCATGGTGTTCTCGCTTTTGATCGCCCTGACCGTCACCCCCTACTTCGCCTACCGGTTCATGAAGGGGGAGTCGCACTACGGTAGCGAGGCCGCTCCCGAAGAAACGTGGATGACCCGTTTCTACCGGCGCATGATGGGGCGGCTCTTACACGACACCAAGGTGCGCCACGGCTTCCTCGCCATGGTCGTCATCCTGCTGCTCCTCTCCTGTTCGCTCATCTACTTCAAGGCCGTCACGGTCAAGATGCTTCCCTTCGACAACAAGAGCGAGCTGCAGCTGATCGTCGACGCGCCGGAGGGGACCACGCTGGAGGAGAACGCGCGCATGGTGGCCGAGCTCGGCGACGCACTCAGGAAGGTGCCCGAGGTGACCGATTTCCAGAGTTACGTCGGCACCAGTTCCCCCTTCAACTTCAACGGGCTGGTGCGCCACTACTACCTGCGCCAGGGGCCGAGTGTCGCCGAGATCCAGGTCAACCTGGAGAGCAAGGACGAGAGAAGCAGCCAGTCGCACGACATCGCGAAGAGGATCCGCCCCACGCTGAAGGCGATCACCGACCGTTACGGCGCGCGGCTGAAGGTCGCCGAGATCCCGCCGGGACCGCCGGTCCTCTCCACCTTGGTGGCCGAGGTCTACGGCCCGAACCAGCAAAGCCGCGTCGATATCGCCAGGAAGATACGCGACATCTTCAAGCAGACGCCGGGCGTGGTCGACGTCGACTGGTACCAGGAGGACGACCAGCCTACCCTGCGCTTCGAGGTGGACCGCGAGAAGGCGGCGCTGTCGGGCGTCGATGCGGCCCAGGTGGTGCAGACCCTGAAACTCGCGGTGGGGGGGACGGACGTCGGGCTCATGCACGTGCCGCAGGAGAAGGAGCCGGTCCGGATCAACCTGCGCCTGCCGGTCGGCTCCCGAAGCGACGTCTCCTCCCTCTCCTCGATCTACGTCGCCGGGAGCAAGGGGAACGTGCCGCTTTCCGAGCTGGTGCGCGTGGTGCGCGGGGTGGAGGAAAAATCCCTCTACCGGAAGAACATGAAGAGCGTGGTGTACGTGATCGGGGACGTCGCCGGGGTGATCGAGGCGCCGGTCTACGCCATCCTGAAGATGCACAAGGATATCGACAATATACCGCTTCCCGGCGGCTACCACATCGAGCAGCGCGCCGCTTCCCAGCCCTGGAGCGAGGAGCGTCCCGGCATCAAGTGGGACGGCGAGTGGCACATCACCTACGAGGTCTTCCGCGACCTGGGCGCCGCCTTCGCGGCGGTCATGGTGCTCATCTACGTGCTGGTGGTGGCCTGGTTCCGCGACTTCACCACGCCGCTGGTGATCATGGCGCCCATCCCGCTCACCCTGATCGGCATCCTGCCGGGTCACGCCATCATGGGGGCTTTCTTCACGGCGACCAGTATGATAGGCTTCATCGCCCTGGCCGGGATCATCGTCAGGAACTCCATCATCCTGATCGACTTCGCCGAGCTGCGGCGACGGGAGGGGATGGCGCTGGACGAGGCGATCATCGACGCCGGCGCGGTCCGCTTCCGCCCCATGCTCCTCACCGCCGCTGCGGTCGTGGTGGGGAGTTTCGTGATCCTGTTCGACCCGATCTTCCAGGGGCTCGCGCTGGCCATGATGTGCGGCGAGATCGCCTCCACCACGCTTTCCCGGATCACCATCCCGATCCTGTATTTCATGGTGCAGTCCTGGAAGGAGAAGCATAAAAAGCAGGTCGAGGTTGAGGTTTAGGTTGAGAATAAGCTAGCATGTGTGCGACGGGTAAGGTCGGTAGAGGTCTTCTTAACCTAAACCTCAGCCTTAACCTGCCTTTAGGAGGTTTTAGTGTTCTGGTTGCGAAAGAATGTTGCTGAAAAAGTGAACGGCGAGTCGGTGGCCGAGAAGGTGGCCAACGAGGCGGAGGGGTTCTACCGCTCCGGCAAGATGCACTGCGCGGAGGCGGTGCTCGCCGCTGTGAAAAACGAGTTCCTGCCCGAGGCGGGAGACGAACTGGTGCATCTGGCTTCGGGGTTCGGGGGCGGCTCCGGTGCAGGCTGCATCTGCGGCGCGGTGGCCGGCGGCACCATGGCCATAGGCCTCGTGGTCAAGGACCGCAAACTTTCCGCCGCCCTTACCAAGGAACTGCACCACTGGTTCAAGGAGCAGTACCGCGTCACCTGCTGCAAGGCGCTCACCGCCGACGGCAAGAAGCGCTGCGTCGAGTTCACCGCCAACACGGCGGGCAAGGTCGCCGAGCTGCTGCAGCAGAAACAGTAGCCAAAAGGGAGGTTCGTATGTACATCGACAGACTGTTGAGGCTCATCGCCGGCACCTTCACCCTGATCTCCCTGGCGCTGGCCCACTACCACGATCCGCGCTGGCTCTGGTTCACCGCCTTCATCGGGTTGAACCTGCTCCAGTCGGGTTTCACCAACTGGTGCCCGATGATGACCATTCTGGACAAGCTGGGGGTGCCCAAGCTCCCGCCGGCGGAGTGCCGTAAATGATCTGCCGCATCAAGGTCCTCTGCGACAACACCGCCGGGGCGATTTCCGGAACGCTCGGCGAGCACGGCTTCGCCGCCCTGGTGCAGGCGGGGGACCAGGCGCTCCTCTTCGACACCGGCGGCGGGCACACGCTTTTGCATAACGCCCAGCGCATGAACGTGGACCTGAAGAGCGTGGAGCAGGTGGTCCTCTCCCACGGGCACTACGACCATGCCGGCGGACTGTGGCCCTTGTTGCAGGCGGCCGGTCCCAAGCGGATCCTGGCGCACCCGGAGATCTTCACCCGGCGCTACGTGCTGCGCGAGGGGAGCACCCGTTCCGTCGGGATCCCGTACTCCGAGGAGTTTCTCGCCGGGCTCGGGGCGAGCTTTTCCTACAGCGACGCCTTCCGCGAGGTGCTGCCAGGTGTTTTCCTGACCGGGGAGGTCCCGCGCGGCACCAGTTTCGAGGAGGGGGACGCCGGACTTTTCTGCGACGAGGCCGGCTGCCAAAGGGACCTGGTGACGGACGATCAATCCCTGGTCATCGTGACGGAAAAGGGGCTCTTGCTGCTTTTGGGGTGCTGTCATGCCGGGGTGGTGAACACCCTGGAATTCGCGCGGGAGAAGACCGGCGTGGAGCGGGTCTACGGGGTCGTCGGAGGCTGTCATCTCGCCTTTTCTCCGCAGCCCCAGATCGACGCCACCATCAAGGCCCTGAAGCGTTACGGGTTGAAGAAGATCTGTCCCGGCCATTGCACGGGCTTCCATGCCGCCGCGCGGCTCGCCACCGCGTTCCCCGGCGGCTTCAAGCAGATGCAGGTGGGATACGTACTGGAAGTAGATTAGTTCACACGACAAGAGAGGTTCATTTCATGAGATTCATCGCCGTACTGTTTTCCGTATTGATGCTGACCGCTTCCCTTTCGCAGGCCGTGGGCCCCGCCAACGTCTCCTCCAAGCAGGCCCAGGCGTTGCTGGCCAAGAACGCCAAGTTGGTGCTTCTGGATGTGCGCACCCCGGACGAGTACCGGCAGGCGCACCTGAAGGGGGCGCAGCTGATTCCGTTGGGCGAGCTGAACCGTCGGGTGCAGGAGATCCCCCGTGACCGGCCGGTGCTGGTTTACTGCGCCGTGGGTGCCCGTTCCTCCACCGCCGCCAGCTTCCTGGCGTCCAAGGGGTACCGCGACGTGTACAACATGACCGACGGCATCGTTGGCTGGTACAAGAACGGCCTGCCGCTGCAGATGGGTCGCTAGCCGCTTTTCCCCCTCCCCATCCCTCCCCCTCCGGGGGAGGGAGCCCCGGGTCTCTCCCCCTCCGAATTTTCCACTGTTCCCGTAATTCCCAAAAATTGCCATCACTCCCATAATTCCCATCCACGCCCACTCTGGTAAACTTTTGCCGTTCTTTTGGCTCAAGCTATGCAAACAGGTTCCGATAAGCAAAACAGCGCTTTGAAGCTGGAGGTGGCATGCAGGAGGAACGCGAAAACCTGGCGGCGCGTCTGCTGGAGGAGGTCGACTGCGGGACGGTCTACCTCGACGCCGGCGGCAAGGTGCTCTTCATCAACCGGAAGGCGGAGGAGATCCTGCACGTCGAGCGCGCCAACGTCCTCGGCAAGCGGGTGGACATGCTGCCGCTGCGGACGCCGATCTACCGCGTGCTGAGCGAGAACGCGCAGGACGAGCCGGTGGAGGTGAGCATCGACGGTGCCGTGATCCAGGTCCGTTCAAGTGCGCTGGGAGGGGCCTCCCTGGAAGGGGAGCTCTTCCAGCTGCGCGACATCAGCCAGGACAAGAAGGAAAAGCGCCAGCGCGAGGAGTTCGTGGCCATGATGACCCACGACCTCAAGTCGCCGCTCACCGTGATCATGGGGTACATGCAGGCGCTCATGGGGGAGATGCCCGCCAAGATGGACCCCTCGCTGCACCTCTTCGTCAAGGAGATGGACAAGAGCGCGGTCAAGATGCTCTCCATGATCGACGACGTGCTGGACGCCTACCGGCTGGAGGCGGGGCTTTTGCAGATCGACCGCCAGCCCTGCGATGCCCAGGCCCTCCTCGAGGGGTGCTGCCGCGACGGTGAACAGGAGGCGGCGGTGCACGGCTCCTACTTCTTAAGCGATATCTGCGACGGGATTCCGCCACTGGAGCTGGACGCCAAGCAGATCACCCGCGTTTTCGCCAACCTGATCGGCAACGCGGTGAAGTTCACCCCCAGGCGCGGCACCATCAGCGTCACCAGCACGCTCGAGGGCGATTGCCTGCTGGTCCGGGTCAGCGATACCGGCATAGGCATCCCCGAGACCGAGCTGCCGCGCATCTTCAACAAGTACTTCCGCGCCTCCGGCGCCCAGGGGTTCAAGGGGACCGGGCTCGGGCTCACCATCAGCAAGGCGATCGTGGAGGCGCACGGCGGCAGTATCCGCGTCGAGAGCAGCGCCGGCAAGGGGAGCTGCTTCTCGGTCCTTTTGCCGCTGCATAACGAACGGTGCACCTTCAAGTCATGATTTAAGGGTTAAAGTTCCCGGCATTGGGCGCCGATTAGGCAGTCATCGGGCCCGCCCGCCGCGCCCGAACCGAAAGAAGCCGCCCTGTGCGCGCACAGATAACATCCAAGGAGGAGAACAGCATGGGCAACGTATTGATAGTGGACGATTCCTCGACCATGAGAAAGATCATTTCCCGCAGCCTGCGCCAGGCGGGGCTCGCCATCGACGACATCTACGAGGCCGGCGACGGTATCGAGGCCCTCTCCACCATGGAGGGGAAAACCATCGACCTGATCCTCTCGGACATCAACATGCCCAACATGGACGGGCTCGAATTCATCAAGTGCGTCCGCGGCAAGGGGGTCAACACCCCGATCGTCATGATCACCACCGAGGGGGGCGAGGACATACTCAAGGAGGCGATCAACAACGGCGCCAGCGACAGCATCAAGAAGCCGTTCACGCCGGACCAGTTGAACGAGAAGCTTGGAGGACTTTTATGATGTCCCTGAATCAGGAAATCGCAGCCGCGACACACCTCGAGGAGGCGGACCTGGCCAGCTACGTCATCAACGCCACCAAGGAGGTGTTCGAGACCATGGTCATGATGGCCCTCGAGGACAGCTATCCCCTCAAGGAGCCGGTCACCTCCTTCCACTGCTCGGTCACCGGCATGGTCGGCCTGGCGGGGACCTACACCGGGATCCTCTCCATCCACTGCCCCCGGCACCTGGCACTCAGGATTACCTCCAACATGCTGGGGATGGACGTGGACGAGGTGGGGGAGGACGTCAACGACGCCCTGGGCGAGATCGCCAACATGCTGGGCGGCTACGTCAAGCAGATCCTCTCCAAGGGGGGGCTGGACATCAACCTCTCCATCCCGACCGTGATCTCCGGTGAGGACTACACGGTCAACTCGATGGCCGACAGCGACTGCGTCATCATCCCCTTCACCAACGAGGGTGACCGCTTCCTGGTCGGGCTGAAGCTCAGGAAGGAAGTCTAGGCGGTACGGTAATGGCTGCATTCGAAAAACTACAATCCATGTTGGACGCCGCCATGAGGCAGGCCGGGGAGGAGAGCAGCATGCTCCTGGGCCAGAGCATGTCCGTGGCCGCCTCCGACGTCCTCAACACCAACCGCAAGAGCTACCTGGGTGACGAGGACAACCCCATCTACGTGGTGGGCGTGGAGTCGCGCGAGGCGTATCCCGGCTTCTTCTACCTCCTCTTCGCGCTGGGCGACACCATCGTCATGAGCTCCATCCTCTTGGGGATCCCCGGGCCGAGGATCCAGGAGAAGCGCCGGCTTTCCATCCAGGAACCGGACGACGTGGACGCCTTCGGCGAGATCGCCAACCAGATCATCGGCTCCTTCAACTCCGTGTTCCAGCCCAACCTGCCGGACAAGGTGCACCTGAAGCTCCTCCCGCCGCAGAAGTACGTGCCGGGGACCGACCCGCTCACCGACGAACTACCCTTCCCGGACGGCGAGTACCTGATGTACCGTGCCCCCCTGCAGATCGAGGGGCACGAGATGAACATGGTGGACATCCTGATCCCCCACCCCCTGGCCAACCTCTTCGACCCGCAGCCGGAGGAGGCTGCGGTCGAGGCCGCGCCCGAGGCCGAGGCGGTGGCCGAGGAGGGCGCCGCTCCGCTTCCCTCAATCCTGGTCCTCGGCGACGACCAGGTGCGCCAGGAACTGGTCCAGGAACTGGCCGACAGCGGTCTCAACCTCATCGACGCTCCGCTGGGGGCCGACCTCCCCGGGCTCTTCGCCCAGGGTGACGTCCGCGCCGCCGTCATCTGCCTCAAGCAGACCTCCGACCGCGACCTGGCCATCTGCAAGCGGGTGGTGCCGATGGTGGACCGCAGCGGCGGCGCCGTGCTCCTCTCCGCCCCGGAATGGACCCGGACCGCGGTGCTGAAGGCGCTCAAGGCGGGGGTTAAGGGGGTGGTGATGCCCCCCTTCGCTCCGCACGAGCTCGCCGACAAGCTGGAGAAGATCCTGCACCACTGACAGGCGAGTCAAAAAAACATCCCCTGCCTCCGATTTTTTGACTGGCCGGCCCCCCACGACGCCTTCCCGGCGCCCCGGAAAAATCTTCCCGAGATAAAGTGCCGTAGTGACAACTGGTTAGCGCGCCGGCGCTTCCGCGCGCCCCTACGGCATGGCTTTTGCCTTGCAATCCCTCATGACCTTCACGCCGCGCATACCCGGCCCCGGGCTTCTCCTGGGGCTCGTCACGATACTGCTCGCCTGCGCCCTGCCGCAAAGCGCCCTGGCGCAGCGGGAGAACCGCCTGTTGCGCATCGCGGTGCACCCCCACCAGGGGTACACCAGGGTCAACCTCTCTTTCCAGTCCCCCCCCGACTACACGCTCCGGGTCCTGTCCGGGCGGGTCAGACTCGAGGTGCGCGGGGCCGATTCCCCCAGCTTCAAGAAACTGCGTGCCCTGAACGACAGGCAGCTCGCCGGGGTCACCACCTCGCAACTGCGCGGCGTGCTGAGCGTCTCCATCCCGGTGCGCGAGGCGGAACCCGGGGTCCAGGTGGTCTCCTGCGCCAACCCGAGCGTGCTCTCGCTGGACATAGGGCCGGGCGTCAAGCGGGCGGCGCGGGTGGACATCGCGCCGGGGCGTGAGCCGATCCTCTCCGGCACCGAGCGCTTCGTGCGCGATTTCGACGCCGATCCCGGCGGCGTTCCCTTCGCCCCCACCGACGGCAAGGTCCTGAAAGGGCTCCTCCCCGAGGGGGAAGCGCTCCTGTTCCAGCAGGGGGAAAGCCTCCTGTACCGGGACCGCGCCGAGGAGGCGGTCAACGTCTTCTCCATGTTCACCAACAAGGCCGCCGGCCCCAAGGCGCTGGCCTGCTACCGGCTCGGCGAGGCGCTGGAGCGGCTGGGGCGGCACCAGGATGCCCTGTCCTATTTCCGGCAGGGTGAGGGGCTCTGGCCCCAGTACCTGGAGCAGGCGCCGGAACTCTTGCAACCATACTCCGACGCGCTGGCCGGGACCGGCAACTTCCCCGCCGCCCGCGCCATGCTGCTGCGCCTCATGGACCGGTACGTGGGCACCCCCTACCAGGCGGAGCTCTTGAACCGCCTGGCGGACCTCCTCGAGCGTAACGGCCAGAAAGAGGCGGCCCTGGCCATGTACCGCAGCGTGGTGGTCTACTCGGCCGGGAGCCCGGCGGCCGGCAGGGCACGCCTGAAGCTCGCCGACCGCGAACTGTTCACCCTCTCCCGCGACCGCTACCAGGAGCTGCTGGCCAAGTACCGGGCGGTCTACCAGGAGCCGGGCGATCCCGCCTCGCGCGACGAGGCCCTCTTCAAGATGACGCTGCTCCTCTCGCTCTACGCCTCCCCGAAAGAGGCGCTGGAGACCGTGGTCACCTACGATCGGCGCTACCCGCGCGGCATCTTCAGCACCATCATCAAGAAGATGCGCGAGGAGATCCTCCTCCCGGTGTACCAGGAGACCGCCGCCGCCGGCGACGAGCAGGGGCTGGTGCAGCTCGCCCTGGACAACCGGGAATACCTGGCCCGCTGCTTCGGCGATCCCGGCTTCGCCGAGAGGATCGCGCAGGCCTTCCAGAAGACCGGCGCCACCGCCAAGGAACTGGAACTCTTCGGTTACCTGCAGCAGAAGAACTGGGCAGCCGGCAGCGCCCCCTTCCTCCTGTCACGCATGGTGGACGACGCCGTCGCCTTGGGCAACGTGGCGCTGGCCGAGGCGACCGCCCGCGACTTCCTGGCCCGCTTTCCCCGTGATGCCCATCTAGGGCGGGTGCGCGAGCAGCTGGGGCGGCTTGCCTTCGAGCGGGGCGATCTCCCCGGCGCGGCGGCGCAGCTCGCCTTCCTGGGCGCCAAAGGGGCCAAGGCGCAGCTGCCGGAGAGCGAATATTACCTCGGCAAGGCGCTCGTGGCGGCCAAGAACCACGGCGGCGCGGTGCGCAGCCTGTCCCGATACACCGCGGCGGCGAAACAGGATGACCCGTTCCTCCCCGACGGCTACTTCACCCTGGCCACGGCGCTTGCCGCCGGCCACGATTACCAGCGGGCCCTGGCGGCCTGCCAGGTGGGGGGCAGCATCGCCTCCGGCGAGATGAGCGGCCAGTTCCTCTACAAGACCGGCGAGCTGCAGCTGCAACTGGGCGAGGTGCGCCAGGCCAGGGCGAGCTGGGACAAGGCGGCCGGGCTCGGGGGGACCTGGGGCAAGCTCGCCGGCGAGGCGCTCAACGACCTGAACTGGCGCATGAAGATCGCCGGACAGCTCCCTTGACGGTGTCAAAAAGATGACCCGGCCGAGTTCCCGCGGCGTAACTTGCCGATAACAGGGGGCGGCCGTGGGTGGTACGCCTTTTGCTGTTGCAGCTTGGCGACCAAGGAGGAAGAAATGCCAGTACAAGGATTATTCGGGACAACCGTGGAACTTCTGGGCAAGACCCTGGACCTGAGGGCGAAGCGCCAGACCATGATCTCGGCCAACCTCGCCAACGTGGAGACGCCGGGCTATACCAGCACCGACATCTCCTTCGAAGGGCAGCTGAAGAGCGCCCTGAAGGGTGGACCCAGGGCCGGTTCGGTGACCCACCCGCGCCACATCCCGCTCAAGGGGGCCTCGGCCGCCTCGCTGGAGAAGGTGCAGGGTGACGTGGTCGAGGTGAGCTCCCGCAACATGGCTCCCGACGGCAACGGCGTGGAGATGGAGACCGAGATGGGACGCCTGGCCGAGAACCAGATCATGTACAACGCCAGCGTGCAGATCCTCACCAAGAAGTTCGAGGAACTGAAGCAGGCCATAAGGGGGACCTTGTAAATGGACTTTTTCACCTCCATGGACATCAGCGCCTCGGCCCTCGCCGCCGAGCGCACCCGGATGAACCTGATCTCCTCCAACCTGGCCAACGTCAACTCCACCAGGACCGCGGAGGGGGGACCGTACCGGCGCAAGGACGCGGTGTTCACCGCCACCCCGGTCAAGGAGGGGAACTCCTTCGGCGCCGCGCTTTCCCGCGCCAACGAGGCCAGGAGCGTCCAGGTGACCCAGATCAACGAGGACCAGAGGCCGCCTAGGCTGCAGTACGAGCCGGGGCACCCCGACGCGGACGCCAACGGCTACGTGGCCTATCCCAACGTCAACGTGGTCGAGGAGATGGCCGACATGATCACGGCCAGCCGCAGCTACGAGGCGAACATCACGGCGACCAATGCAGCCAAGAGCATGGCTTTGAAGACGCTCGACCTGCTGCGCTAGGTAACGGAGGTTATACATGGAAATATCGGCACTTACCAAGGTAGGCGGACTCTCCCAGGCTTTTCCCGCCCAGGAGTCGCAGGGCATCCAGGGGACGCAGGGCAACCCCGCCGCCGGTTTCGGCAAGTTCCTGGAGGAAATGGTCTCCAAGGTGAACGAGCAGCAGGGTGCTGCCGACCGTTCCATCCAGGGGCTCGCGACCGGCGAGAGCAAGGGGCTGCACGAGGTGATGCTGGCGGTGGAAAAAGCGAGCATCTCCTTCCAGATGCTGACCCAGGTGCGCAACAAGGCGGTCGAGGCGTACCAGGAGATCATGAGGATGCCGGTTTAACAGGGTAAGGGGATACCATGCCGGAAGGGCTTAAAAAACTGCTGGAACCTTTTCTCGCCATGTCCACCGGGAAGCGGATGGTCGTCGCGGGGGTCGCGCTCGCGTCGCTGCTCGCCTTCGCCGCGCTGATCACCGTGGCGAACAAGACCGACTACCGCCCGCTGTTCGCCAACCTGAACAGCGACGACGCCGGCGAGATCGTCAAAAAATTGAAGGAGCAGAAGGTCCCCTACCAGATCGCCGCCGACGGCAAGGCGATTTTGGTCCCATCGGACAAGGTGTACGACCTGAGACTCTCCATGGCGAGCGACGGCCTCCCCCAGGGGGGCGGCGTCGGCTACGAGATCTTCGACCGCAAGAACTTCGGCATGACCGAGTTCGTCCAGAAGCTGAACTACCAGCGCGCCCTGCAGGGCGAGCTCTCCCGCACCATTTCCCAGATCGCCGGCGTCGAATCGGCCCGGGTGCACCTGGCCATCCCCGAGAAGACCCTGTTCAAGGAGTCCGAGAAGCCGGCCACCGCCTCGGTCGTGCTCAAGATGAAATCGAACCGGATGCTCAGGGAGGCCGAGGTGCAGGGGATCGTGCACCTGGTCGCCTCGTCCATCGAGGGGATGGACCCGGAGCAGATCACCGTGCTTGACAGCCGGGGCAAGATGCTCTCCGGCAACACCGCCTCCGACCCGGCCAGCAAGCTGACCGGGTCGCGCCAGGAGACCCAGCGCAACTTCGAGAAGACCCAGGAGGACAAGCTGCAGACGCTCTTGGACCGCGTGGTCGGTTCGGGCAAGTGCGTGGCCCGGGTCACCGCGAACTTCGACTTCAAGCAGGTGGAGAAGTACGAGGAGCGCTACGACCCCGAGTCCGCCGCGGTGAGGAGCGAGCAGAGAAGCGAGGAGAAGGGGGGCACCACCACCACCGCCTCCGGCGTCCCCGGCGCGCAGACCAACCTCGGCCGCGCCCCGGCAGCACCGGGGGGGCAGAGCGGCGGCGGCTCCAAGACCGACGAGACACTGAACTACGAGGTGAGCCGTTCCACCGCCCGCATCATCGAACCGGTGGGGGCCCTCTCCAAGGTCTCCGTGGCGGTCCTGGTGGACGGCAAGTACGACCTCCCGGTGGGGGCGAAGCCGGGTGCCACGCCCAAGTACCAGCCCCGCACCCCGGACGAGATGCAGAAGATCGAGGCCCTGGTGAAGAGCGCGGTCGGCTTCAACGCCGAGCGCGGCGACCAGGTCACCGTCGCCAACATCCCGTTCCAGGAGACCGGCGACACCGGCAGCGAGGCGCCCAAGTGGTACGACGCCCCCATCGTGCAGACGCTGATCAAGAACGGCCTGATCGGCCTTGGTTTCCTGGCCCTGATCCTGTTCGTGATCCGGCCGCTGTTGAAGACGCTGAAGAGCGAGAAGCCGGCTACCTCGTTCATGCCGATGCAGGACGAGGTCGAGAACGCCCACATGCTGGAGATGCAGAAGATCGCCCAGGAGAAGATGCGGGTGACCCAGATCGAGCTGGTGGAGAAGGTGAAGCAGGACCCCTACCAGGCCGCCCAGATCCTGCAGAACTGGCTGTCGCGCAAGGAATAGATGAAATCCACGACCTTTAGAGGTGCAGCATGACCGGAGCCGAAAAGGCCGCCATACTCCTTTTGTACCTGGGCCCCGAGGCGACCGCCAAGGTTTTCGGGCATATGGACGACGGCGATATCAAGCGGATCAGCCAGAGCATGTCCAAGCTCGGCCACGTCCCCCGCGAGGAGATCGCCTCGGTGGTGGAGGAGTTCACCGACATCACCAACCCGGAGACCGGCTTCTTCTCCCAGGGGGAGGAGTTCGTCAAGAAGATCCTGGAGAAGGCCCTGGGGCCGCTTAGGGCGGAGACCCTGTTGCAGGAGATCCGCACCTCCGGCATCGGCGACATGGCCGACATCCTCTCCACCATGGACCCGCGCACCATCGCCAACTTCTTCTCCCAGGAGCACCCGCAGACCATCGCCGTGGTGCTGGCCAAGCTGAAACCCAAGCAGACCAGCGAGATCATAGCCCTTTTACCGCAGGAGCTGCAGGCCGAGGTGGTGATCAGGATCGCCGAGGTGGACCAGGTCTCGCCGGAGATCCTCGCCGAGATCGACGAGGTGATCCGGGTCGAGCTGACCGCCCTGGGCGGGGTGCAGCGCTTCAAGGTCGGCGGGGTGGAGAAGGTGGTGGACATGTTCGCGCACCTCGACAGAAGCCGCGAGAAGAAGATCCTGGACAAGCTCGACACCATGAACCCGCCGCTGGCCGAGGTGATCAGGAAGCACCTGTTCACCTTCGAGGACATCTTCAAGCTGGACGACCGCGCCATCCAGTCCATCATGCGCGAGGTCTCCAACGACACCCTGACCCTGGCCATGAAGACCTCGGTGGACGAGGTCAAGGACAAGATCTTCCGCAACATCTCCAGCCGCGCGGCGGAGATGATCAAGGAGGACCTGGAGGTCATGGGTCCGGTGCGTCTCTCCGACGTGGAGAAGGCCCAGAGCGAGATCATCAAGATCGTCCGCAAGATGGAGGAGGAAGGGAAGGTGGTCATCGCGGGACGCGGGGCGGAAGATGTCCTCGTCTAAGATCATCAGGAAGGGGGTCGACTCAGCGGCCTACACCCTCGAGCCCTTGGGGGGCGTGTTGGTTCCGCCGGCCGGGCAGGAGGTGTTCCGCCCCATCCAGCTGGGGGGTGAGGAAGCCCCCCCGGTCGAGGAAGAGGAGGAACCCGAGGTCCCCCCCGCCGTGATCGCGGAGGAGGAGGCCCTGAAAAGGATCCAGCAGTCGCACGCCGAGGGGATCAGGAAGGGAAGGCAGCAGGCCGAGGAGGACCTCGCCAAGGTGAGCGAGGCGCTGGCCCAGGCGCTCCTCTCCACCGGCGCGCTGCGGGCCCAGCTCATGCACGACGCCGAGGAGGACCTCCTGAAGCTCTCGGTGCTGATCGCCCGCAAGGTGATGATGCGCGAGCTCTCCCTGGACCCGGGGCTGATCGCCGGGCTGGTGCACGGCGCGGTGGAACTGGCCGCGGAAGAGGGCGAGATCGTGGTGCGCTTGAACCCGGAAGAGTACCAGGTGGTGGCCTACTCGCCGCAGTTCCAGGCGCTCACCCGGGACCGCAAGAAGATCGCGCTGCGCGAGGACCCGGCGCTCGGGCCGGCGAGCTGCCTGGTGGAGACGGTGCGGGGCAACATCGACGCCGGACTCGACGCCCAGCTCGACGAGATCATGCGCCGGCTCTCCGAGGAGAGGAACGCGCGGCGGGAGGAAGAAGAAAGTGAGGATTGACCTGGCACGCTACCTGCCGGTGGTCGAGGCGGCCAAGCCGGTGCGCTTTCACGGCAAGGTGACCCAGGTGGTCGGCCTGGTCATCGAGGGGTACTGCCCCGAGACCGCGGTGGGGAGCGTGTGCGAGGTGCACTCCGAGGGGCATCCCTCCATACCCGCCGAGGTTGTGGGGTTCCGCGACAACAAGACCCTGCTCATGCCGCTTGGAGAGTTGCGCGGCGTGGGGCTGGGGAGCGTGATCTCGGTCCGGCGCGAGAAGGCGGCCATGGGGGTCGGCCCGGCGCTCTTGGGGCGGGTCATCGACGGCCTGGGCGAGCCCATCGACGACAAGGGCCCCATCGAGACCGTGGACGAGTACCCGATCTACGCCCTGCCGGTGAACCCGATGAAAAGGCGGCCGATCCGGAAGCCCTTGAACCTGGGCATCCGCCCCATCAACGGTCTTTTGACCTGCGGCGAGGGGCAGCGGGTCGGCATCATGGCCGGTTCGGGGGTGGGCAAGTCGACCCTTTTGGGCATGATCGCCCGCTATACCGAGGCCGACGTCAACGTGATCGCCCTGATCGGCGAGCGCGGCCGGGAACTGCGGGAATTCATCGAGAAGGACCTGCAGGCGGAAGGGCTCAGGAAATCGGTCGTGGTGGTGGCGACCTCCGACCAGCCCCCGCTGGTGCGGATGCGCGGCGCCTATATCGCGACCACCATCGCCGAGTACTTCCAGGCCCAGGGGAAGAAGGTGCTGCTGATGATGGACTCCGCCACCCGTTTCGCCATGGCGATGCGCGAGGTGGGGCTGGCGATCGGCGAGCCCCCCACCACCAAGGGGTACACCCCGAGCGTGTTCGCGGCGCTGCCGAGGCTTTTGGAGCGGACCGGCAACTTCCAGGGGGGGAGCATCACCGGTCTCTACACGGTCCTCGTCGAGGGGGATGACTTCAACGAGCCGATCTCGGACGCCATGCGCAGCATCCTGGACGGGCACATCATCCTGACCCGCGAGCTGGCGGCCCGGAACATCTACCCCCCGATCGACCTCTTGAACAGCGCCAGCCGCGTCATGGGCGACGTGACCAGCCGCGAGCACCGGGCGCTGGCGGGGCAGTTCAAGGAGACCCTGGCCACCTACCGGCAGGCCGAGGACATGATCAACATCGGCGCCTACAAGGCCGGCAGCAACCCGAAGATCGACCTGGCCATCTCCCGGATGGACCAGATGATCGCCTACCTGAAGCAGGACGTGGCGGACCAGGTCACCTTCGAGGAGTCGATCGAGGCACTGGCCCGGATCTTCGGAACGGGCAGCCTGAACGATTAGCAGCAGGAGGCACACCATGGCAGGACAGGAATTCAGGCTCGAACAGGTGCTCAAGTTCCGCAAGGAAGTGGAGAAGATGCACCAGCTGGAACTCGCGGCGGCCAAGCAGCAGCACGAGAGCGCCAGGGAGCGGCTGAAGAACGAGAAGGCCATGATGGAACAGCTGGAGCAGGAATGCGCCCAGCGGCAGATGAACGGGATCGAGGCCAAGGACCTGCAGCTCTACGGCGACTTCTCGCGCAGAAAGGCCCAGGAGATCCAGCAGTTGCGGGAGAGCCTGGTGGTCCTTGAGAAGGCGGTCCAGGAAAAACGCGAGGCGCTTTTGGCCGCCGCCAAGGAGAAGAAGGCGCTGGAGGTATTCAAGGAGAAGAAGATGCGGGACCTGAGAATGGAGCAGTTGAACCGCGAACGGGCCTTCCTGGACGAGATAGCCATCCAGGGGAGGGGGCATAAGTGAAAAAGCTGATCGGCGTGCTGGTGCTGCTCCTCGTGGCCCTGCCGCTGTTATGGACTGAACGTGACATCTTTTCCGCCCAAGCGGCCGAGGTGAAGAACCCGCCCCGCTCGCTCTCCAGCGAGAGCGCGGCCCTGGAGGCCAAGCGGCAGCAGTTGGCGCAGAAGGAGGCGGCGCTCGCCGCCAAGGAAGCGGCCCTGAACCAGCTCTCCGCCAAGCTCGACGCGCGGGTGGCCGAGCTGAACGCGGCCAAGAAGGGGATCGAGGAGTCGCTCACCGCCAAGAAGAAGCAGGATGACGAGCGCTACAAGAAGATGATCAAGATCTACAAGGGGCTGAAGCCGGAGGAGGCGGGGAACCTGCTCAACAAGCTGGACGAGAAGATGGTGATCCAGATGTTGAACCAGATGGACCAGAAGACCGCCGTCAAGCTGATCCCCTTCATCAACCAGCCCCGGGTCCTCGAGTGGACCAGGCTGAACCTCGCCGGGCAATGACCGGCTGACCTCGGTGCGAAGCGCCGCTTGACGCGGCGGATTTCGACCGGCTGTGTATCGGCGCAGCCGTATTTCAGGAAAAGGAGGTGACATACACATGATGGTTCAAAACGCAGCATTCATTCCAGACGCCATCCCGGCCCCAGCGGCGCAAAGCGGGATGGCAAACGCAGCGGCGGCCCCCGGCGCGGGGGTGTTCCAGCAACTGCTGCAGGGGAGGCAGACCCCGGAGCAACCCGCCGCGACGCCGGCCCGCCCGACGGAGCATCCGGCGAGGCCCTCCGTCCGTGCCAAAAAGAACGACGACCAGGCACGCCCGGCACAGGCGCGGGAAAACGGCTCCTCTCACGCGGAGCAGGCGACCCCTGCGGCGCAGGCATCGGCGACTGCCAAGGCGGCGGTAGCCGGCAGACACCAGGCCGACAAGGACGATGCGGACCAGGACGCGGCACAACCGGCTCAGGAAACGGCGGCAAAAGGCGCGGCCGGGAACGCGGCGACAGGCGCGGGGGCGGAGCAGGCGGTGCCCGCAACGCCGGAAACCGCGGCTGACGCTCAGGCCGCACAGGCAGCAACCGGGACGGTGCCGGAAGCGAAGTCGGGCCCGAACCCCGGACTGGTCGTGGCGATGGCCGCGGTCGAGTCCAACGTGGCGGCAAGGAGCGAGGAGGCCAACGCGGCAGCAGGCACCACCGCGCTGGAGAGGCTCGCCACCCTGCAGCAACGCATGCAGCCGGAAGCGGCTCCGGTGACGACACCGGAACCGGCAGCAGGCGAGGTACAGCCGGAGCTGCCGCAGCAGGCAGCGCAACAGCAGCAGGCAACGCACCAGCAGCAGGCAACGCACCAGCAGCAACAGGCCACCGCCGGCACGGCCGGCAGCCAGCCCGGCCAGAAGGTCGAGTCGGCGCAGCTCTCCCCCGCACAGGGGAAAGCCCAGGTGGTCCCTTCGACGGGCGCGACAGAAGGAGCGCAGGTTGACCAGCCCCAGGTGCAGGTTGCGCCGGCAGCGGGCGAGCGGCAGCAAGCCCCGGCTCTGCCGGAAGCCGCAAAAAACGCCGTAACTGCCGATCAGACCGTGGCAGCCAGCCACCTGGCGGCCAAGGAAACCGGTGCCGGGCGCTTCGTGGCCATGCCGGTCAGGAAGCAGGCCGAGCCCGCGACGGTAACGGACCCCGGCGCAACGACGGCCGCGGCGGGGCAGGATGATGTATCGGTCCAGCAGGACCAGGCAGTAGCGCAGGATGCAGCAGCGCAGCAGGACGCGACCCCTCAGCTGCAGACTCCGGCAGCGGAGACGGCCGCCATGGCGAGCGCCGACAGCAAGGCCACGGTTCGCGAGGCCAAGCCCGAGGCGGCGGCGCCCCAAGTAAAGGTGCAGCTGGAACAAAAGGGGGAGCCGGAACAAAAGGGGGAGCCGGCAGCGGTCTCCCAAGAGCAGGGTGCCCAGGCCGAGCAGGCGGTGCAACCGCAGCGCAAGGACGCGCACCAGGCGGAAGCCGTCACCGGGAAGCAGGTACACGAAGCGGTGCAGGCCCAGCAGGTAAACGTAGCCAAAGCTTCGGCGGATGACATTTCCGGCACCAAGAGTGCAGCGACGGCAACAGCCAACTCTGTCTCCGGGCTGGAGGCGGGGCGGGATACGTCGGGCACCCAGGGCGAGCAGGGACAGTCGCACCAGAAAGGGCAGGAAAACCAGAACGACCAGATGCTTGGCGTGGGACTGACGGCACAGGGGACCCCGGCGGAAGCGGTACCGGGCGAAGCCAAGCTCTCCGGCGCCAAAAGCCAGCTGCACGAAAACATCCTTTCCCAGGTACGGCAAGGGGTGGTGAGCCACGACGGCAAGGGGAACGGCCAGATGAGCATCAGGCTGAACCCGGGCGAGCTGGGAGAGCTGAAGATCCAGCTTCGCATGGACAACAACCGGCTCAACGTGGAGGTCCAGGCGGACAACCGCATGGTCAAGGATCTCCTGATGAGCAACCTCGACGCGCTGCGCGAGGCCCTCTCCGGGAAGAATCTCACCATGGAAGGGTTCAACGTTTCTACCGGCGGTGGCGGGTTCAACGGCCCCCTCAACGAGGAGAGGGGCAACCAGCAGCAGCAACAGCCCCAACGCTTTACCAGAGGGGCAGGGTACGACGGACAGGATGCACCCCGGGTCAATTATCTGACAGCCGAGGTCAACACCCTGCTCGACGTACGATTCTAGCAAGGAGGTAAGGATGATAACCGACGCAACATCCGCAGCGACCACGGCCTCGGCCGCGGCCGCGATGAAGAAGTCGACGGGTATGAACAAGGACGACTTCCTGAAGCTGTTCGTGACCCAGCTGCAGAACCAGGACCCCCTGAATCCCCAGGACGGCACCCAGTTCATCTCGCAGCTCGCCCAACTCACCCAGGTCGAGCAGGCCTACAACACCAACACCAACCTGCAGAACCTGCTGGGGCAGGGGAGCAACGCCGGTACCATGGCGGCGGTCTCGCTGATCGGCAAGCAGGTGGAGGCCACCGGATCCCAGGTGGAGCTTGCCTCGGGGAGCAGCAGCACCATCAACTACAACCTGGGGAGGAGCGCGCAGACGGTCACCGTTTCGGTGCTCGATGCCAACGGCAAGGTGGTCAAGACCATCGACGGCGGCGCCCAGAGCTCGGGCAGCAACACGCTGGCCTGGGATGGGACCGACAACTCCGGGGCGCAACTCACCCCCGGCACTTACAGCTTCAGCGTCTCCGCCAAGGACGCCGCCGGCACTGCCGTCACCGCCACAGGTATCGTGCGGGGCAAGGTGAGCGGCGTCGACATGTCCGGCAGCACCCCGGTGCTCTCGATGGGCGGGCTGAAGATCAACCTGACCGACGTCACCTCCGTGAACGAGGCAGCCTAAGGGAGCCTAAGATGATCGACAACAGCATCTTGTTTCCCCAACCGATCCAGGCGCCGGTCAAGCCGAACCAGAATGGCGCCAAGCCGGCCGCCAAGAACACCGGCAGCGGCACGGCCTTCGCCCAGGTGCTGGACCAGAAACTGCCGGGGCAGCCGGTCAAGCTCTCCCAGCACGCCCAGGAACGGCTCAAGTCCCGCGGCATCACCCTCTCCGACGCCGACATGAAGCAGCTGGAAGGGGCGGTGGACAGCGTGGCGCAAAAGGGTGGTAAGGAATCGCTGATCCTGATGGGAGACGCGGCCCTGGTGGTGAGCGTCAAAAACCGGACAGTGGTGACCGCCATGGATCGCCAGGGGATGAAAGGGAACGTCTTCACCAACATCGACTCGGCGGTATTTTTCTAACCGCAAACGACAACCGAAACGGGCTGGCCCTCCAGAAGGAAAGCCCGCGGGACACCGACCGACTGAGGAGTCCCACAACCAAGCCTAAGGAGGCAAAAAAATGAGTGTTACTTCCGCATTGTTTACCGGCGTTACCGGCCTGATCCAAAACGGCGAAGCGATGAACGTCATCGGCAACAACATCTCCAACGTCAACACGGTAGGTTTCAAGGGGGCAAGAACCCTCTTTTCCGACATGTTGTCCCAGAACGTCGGCGGCGGTTCCCAGATCGGCAAGGGCGTGCAGATGCAGGCGGTGCAGAACGTGTTCAGCCAGGGCTCGACCCAGAGCTCGGAGAACGTGACCGACCTCGCCATACAAGGGACCAGCTTCTTCGCCCTTAAGCCGCCGACCGCCGCCTCCCCGGTGGCGACCCAGAATTCCGCCTTCCTCTCCCGCGCCGGCGCCTTCCAGGTAGACAACAACCTGACCCTGGTGAACCCGGACGGCTACCAGGTGCTCGACACCCAGGGTAACCCGATCAAGTTCGTGAACAGCGGCGCGGCGCCGACCACCGACTTCGGCAAGATCATCAGCATCGACAACTCCGGCCTGATCACCTACCTCGCCACGGACGGCATCACCCAAAACTACTACAACACCTCCGCCGCCGTGGGTGTCGCGGCCACCCCCGCCAACGCCGCTACCGTGCAGCGTCTCGCCGTGATCACCGCATCCGACCCTACCGCGCTCAGCAAGATGGGGGGCTCCCTGTACCAGGCGACCGCGGATGCCGGCGTCTCCGGGGCCGCCTTCTCCCTGGCCGCCAACAAGCCCAACGGCGTCAGCGAGAAGATCCTCTCCAACACCCTCGAGCAGAGTAACGTCGACATGGCGAGCGAATTCGTGAAGATGATCATCACCCAGCGCGCCTACTCCGCCAACTCCAAGACCATCACCACCACGGACCAGATGACGCAGGAAGTCCTGCAGCTGATCCGCTAGGACAAGCAGGGGGTGCGGCTCGCGCCGCGCCCCCCATGCCTGCCGTGTCAAAGGCGCCCCCGGCGTCGGAGGTCTGACACCGGCCCTTGCGGCCGGATCTCTGACGCGCAGCGGCAAAAGCGCCGGTTCCGGGCGCCACGGCACCGGTACGTCCGGTTCCCCCCTTTTTTGCCATCCCAATGGCCCCCGTGCGCCCTCTGTCCGGGGCCGACCGACGTCCCCGCCTCCGCAGTCAGGGGTCAAAAAGTTGACCCGCCCTCTTTTTTACCCTTCTCTCCCCAACCTCGCCAATATCTTCGTTTGCCCCGCAACATTCCGTAACATAACGATTTGCCCGCCCCTTTCCACCCCCCGGCGACGGTTCCTCAAGGCATATCTGGAGCGGCGCTACGGATCTGGCACTTGGGTTGCAAGGTGTTCAAATCGAATACACCAGCTTGAGCTGTTTCCAAAAGGAGAACCCAGCATGGCCGAACCGGCGAAGCCGCAAGAGACCCCGGAAAAGAACAACAAGAAGCTCTTCATCATCATCGGCGCCGTGGTAGCGGTCCTTGCCATCGGGGGGGCGGCGGCCTTCTTCATGGGGGGAAGCAAGAAGGAAAAGGCGCCCGAAGGCGCCAAGGTCGAAGCCAAGGCCGAAGGGGGCGGGGAGCACGGCGCGCCTGCCAAGGGAGGCGAGGGGGCGGCCGCCGGCGGCGGCACCATCTATCCCCTGGAGCCCTTCATCGTCAACATCTACGACGGCCAGGAGCTGCGCTACCTGAAGATCAAGGTCGAGTTCGAGATGGCCAACCCGCAGGCGAAGACGGAGCTCGACGCGAAGCTCGCCCCGCTGCGTGACGCCATCCTGATCCTTTTGACCACCAAGACCATGCAGGAGATCCAGGACCTGCAGGGGAAAAACCAGCTGCGCGAACAGATCCTGGCCGCAGTCTCCAAGGTGGTCCCCCCCAGCAAGGTGACCAAGGTTTATTTCACCGACTTCGTGGTGCAGTAAAAGGTGCCTTCGATGGAAAAGCTCCTTACCAAGGAAGAGATCGACGCCCTCGTGGCGGCCGTTTTCGACGGGACCCTGATCCCCGACAACGAGCTGGCCAAGGCCGGGCCTCAGGCGGAGCAGTTCGACCTGCTCGACATCGAGGCCCACCGCGCCATCCCGAACCTGGACATCGTCTACGACGGTTTCATCCGCTACAACCGGGTCACCATGTCCAACCGGCTGGGGCGCATGGTGGACATCAAGAAGGAAGAGGCGGTCCCCTACAAGTTCGGCGACTTCCTGAGCGTGCTCCCGTCGCCGGTCTGTATGGCCATCTACAAGATGGACCCGTTGAAGGGGGCGGCGCTGATCGCCTTCGACAGCACCCTGGTGTTCACCATCGTGGACAGCATCCTGGGTGGCTCGGGGGTGCCGTCGGGGCAGGGGATGAACCGGCTCTTCACCTCCATCGAACTGCGCCTGGTGGAGAAGATCGTCAAGGACGCGCTGGCCGACCTGGAGCGCGCCTGGGCGCCGCTTTGCCCGGCCAGCATGAACCTTTTGCGCCTGGAGATGAACCCTCGCCTGGTCAACATCGTCCCCCCCGAGTACCAGGTGGTCACCATGAGCATGAAGATCCAGATCGAGGAGACCGTGGGGAGCATGATCCTCGCCATCCCGTTTTTGACCATCGAGCCGATCCGCGACAAGCTGAAGCGCGGCGTGCAGATGGACATGATGGTGGTGGATCCCCTCTGGTCCTACCGCCTCTCCGAGGAGCTCATGGGCGCGCCCATGGACATGTCGGTGGAGATGGGGGGAGCGACCATATCGCTGGCGGACCTGACGGGGCTCACCCCGGGCGACGTGATCATGCTCGACTCCAGCGGCAAGGACGAACTGGTGGTGAAGGTGGGGGGGACCAAGAAGTTTATGGGCATTGCCGGGGTAAGCGGCGGCAACAAGGCGGTACAGATCACCCGCACCCTGACAGGAGGTGAAGATTGAGCGAAAAACTCGCTTTAGACGAACAGAAGGACGTTCCGCAGCCGAAGAACCTGGACTTCATCATGGACATCCCGCTGCAGCTCACCGTGGAGCTGGGGCGGACCAAGCTCCTGGTGCGGGACGTCTTGCAGCTGAACCAGGGCTCGGTGGTGGAGCTGACCAAGCTCGCGGGCGAGCCGCTGGATGTCTTCGTGAACTCCAAGCTGGTGGCGCGCGGCGAGGCGGTGGTGGTGAACGACAAGTTCGGCATCCGGCTCCTCGACATCGTGAGCCCCAATGAGAGGGTGGACAAGGTGCTATGAGAAAGCTCGCGGCGGTGACAACGGCGGCGTTGCTCCTCCCGGCGGCGGCGCATGCCGACAGCGGCGGCCCCGACCTGTTGGGGAGCCTGGCGCAGATGGTCGGTTCGCTGATCCTGGTGATCGGCATCATCCTGATCCTCTACTACCTTGCCAACAAGCTCATGAAGATCCCGCAGGGAAAGTCGGCGGGGTACATCCGCGTGGTGGAGACCAGGCACCTGGCCCCCAAGAAGTCGCTGATGCTGGTGGAGGTGGGGGGAGAGTACCTGCTTTTGTCCAACAGCGGCGAGGGGGTGAGCCTGATCAAGCAGGTGGAGATGCTGGAAGAGATCGAGGTGGTCGAGGAGAAAAGCGCCGCGGCGCTGATCCCGGGCCAGCTCAGGAAGAAGCTGGAGGCCCTGGCCGGCGGGCTCCCCCGTAAGGAGGCGCCGCTTGGGCAACTCGGCAAAAGCGGTGGGTTCGCGTGAAACATAAAAAGATGCTGGGGGCGCTGCTCCTGGTGGCTCTGTCCCTGATACTGGCGGCGACCGCGGGCGCGGAACCGCTTTCCCTTCCCACGGTGAGCCTTGGAGTCGGCAAGGTGAGCAAGCCGGCCGACGTCTCCGTGGTGCTGCAGATCTTCTTCGTGATGACCATCATCTCGCTGGCGCCGAGCCTCTTGATGATGACCACCTCCTTCACCCGTATCGTCGTGGTGCTCTCCTTTCTCCGGTCGGCGCTGGGAACCCAGCAGGCCCCCTCGAACCAGATCGTGGTGGGGCTGTCGCTGTTTCTCACCTTCTTCATCATGGCGCCGGTCTGGCAGCAGGTGAACACCCAGGCGCTGCAGCCGTACAAGGCGCAGACCATCACCCAGGAGGAGGCGCTCAAGCGCGGCGTGGCGCCGCTGCGAAAGTTCATGCTCTCGCAGGTGCGCGAGAAGGACCTGGCCCTCTTCATCAACCTCTCCAAGCTCCCCAGGCCGCGCAACGCCGACGACATCCCGACCATGACGCTGATCCCGGCCTACATGGTGAGCGAGCTGAAGACCGCGTTCCAGATCGGCTTCTTGATCTTCATCCCGTTCCTGGTGCTGGACATGGTGGTCGCCTCGGTGCTCATGTCCATGGGTATGATGATGCTGCCGCCAGTCATGATCTCGCTCCCCTTCAAGATCCTTTTGTTCGTGCTGGTGGACGGGTGGGGGCTGGTGATCGGGTCGCTGGTGAAGAGCTTCGGATAAGGAGTTAGCATGACCCCGGAAATGGTAGTCCAACTCGGCAGGAGAAGCTTCGAGGCGGTAATCCTCCTCTCGGCTCCCTTGCTCATCACCGCCCTGGTGGTGGGCCTGCTCATCAGCATTTTCCAGGCGGTCACCTCGATCAACGAGGCGACCCTCGCCTTCGCTCCCAAGATCATCGCGGTCATGGTGGCCATGGTCGTCTTCTTCCCCTGGATGATGATGTACATGAGCGACTTCACCCACGAGATCTACGGCATGATCGCCAACATGAGGCACTAGGTGCTCGACGCCCTCCCGCTCAAGGCCCTGGCCGACCTGATCCCCTTCGCCCTGGTCCTGGCCCGGGTCGCGGCGCTGTTCATGGCCATCCCGATGTTCGGCGCCCGCCTGGTCCCCAACCGCATCAAGGTGGTCCTCATCTTCGCCATGGCGCTGGTCATCTTCCCCATCATCCGGCTGAAAGCCGTCCCCGTCGAGACCGACTCGCTCTCCCTGATGCTCCTGGTGCTGCGCGAAACGCTGGTGGGCCTGACGCTCGGGGCGATCTCCCAGTTCGTCTTCGCCGCGGTCGAGTTCAGCGGCCAGCTGGTGGGGACCCAGATGGGGATCTCCATCGCCGCCCAGTTCGACCCGACCACCCAGAACAACGTCCCCACCATGGCCATCTTCGAGGGGGTGCTGGCAACCCTCATCTTCCTCGCGCTCGACGTGCACCACTTCTTCATCAAGGGGATCGTGGAGAGCTACCAGCTCATTCCGCTGGGGGCCTGGCACGTCAGCGGCGGCCTTTTGAAGTTCCTGGTTCAGACCAGCACCGGCATCTTCGTCGTCGCGCTCAAACTGGCGGCCCCGGTCTCGGTGGCGCTTCTGGCCACCACGGTGGCGCTCGGCATCGTGGCGCGCAGCTTCCCGGCCATGAACGTCTTCATGGTCAGCATGCCGCTCAACATCGGCATCGGCTTCCTGATCCTCGGCCTCACGCTGCCGGTGTTCCTGCGCGTCCTCAACGGGAGCTTCGCCGCTTTCGTGCAGCAGATGCACGCCCTGTTCAGGCTGCTCGCCTAGGCCTTCGCCATGTCCGACGACAAACACTCAAAAACAGAGAAACCTACCGGAAAAAAGATCTCCGATGCCAAGAGCAAGGGGAACGTAGCGCGCAGCCGCGAGATGACCTCGGCGGTGACCCTGATCGCGGCCATGGTGGCCCTCTACGCCAGCTCCGGCATCATGCTGAAGACCCTGCAGGGGACCATGCGGGACATCTTCGGCGGGCTGGCCACCATCGAGATCACCCCGGCCGGCGTGCACCACCTGATGACCAGGGAATTCGCCAACCTGGGCATCATGCTGACGCCGTTCATGCTGGTCTGCCTGATCGCGGGGCTCGGCGTCGAGATCAGCCAGGGGGGGATCAACCTCAGCTCCGAGAAGCTCAAGTTCGACCTGGGGCGCCTGAACCCGGTGCAGGGGGTGGGGAGGCTCTTCAACAAGGATTCCCTCTTCGAGGTGGCCAAGTCCTTCATCAAGATGGCGATTGTGGGGTACATGGCTTACAAGGTCCTCGCCGAGGAGATGGAGGGGATCATCTTCCTGGTGGACCAGGACCTGCAGGGGATCCTGCAGTTCATCGGCCACATCGCCTTCAAGATCGTGCTGCATACCTGCGGGGTGCTGATCATCCTGGCGGTGCTCGACCTGGCCTTCGTCAAGTGGCGCTTCCTGGACAACCTGAAGATGACCAAGCAGGAGGTGAAGGACGAGCACAAGAACAGCGAGGGGGACCCGGCCATCAAGGGGAAGCAGCGCCAGAAGGCCTTCCAGATGGCGCGCCGGCGCATGCGCCAGATCATCCCTACCGCGGACGTGGTGGTGACCAACCCGACCCACTACGCCGTGGCGCTCAAGTACGACCGCTTCAAGATGTCCGCTCCGGTGGTGCTCTTCAAGGGGGTGGACCAGATGGCGCTGCAGATGAAGATCGTGGCGCGGGAAAACAACGTGACCCTGGTGGAGAACCGCTTCCTGGCCCGCGAGCTCTACGCCCAGGTGGAAGAGGGGTACGAGATCCCGGAGGGGCTCTTCGCCGCCGTCGCCGAGATCCTTGCCTACGTGTACAGCCTGAAAAAGAGGTGAGGCTTTCGCCTCACCTCCCGTGATTACAACCTCCCTCCTTCACTTCTAACGGCTCATCCCCATAGGATCAGGCCCGGATCGTACACCGTGCCCAGCTCCGGGTGCCGCGGCATGACCCGCAAGAGAAAGCCGTGCCGCCCGCAGAAGCGGCATTCCAGCTCGCCGCCGAAGTGCCCCACCTTGTCGGGGTCCGGGGCCGGGTCCAGCGGCACCACCTCCCCACCCACGATGGAACCGCGCGAATCGAGCACCCCGAAGTAGACCTCGACCGCGATCTCGGAGAGCGGCACGTCGCCCGGCGTGATCTGCACCGAGATGGGGACCTTCTGCCCCACGGTCACCTCCCGCTCGCATTGGGCCTGGACCGCCACGATGGCCAGCCCCCCCCACACGCCGTGCAACCGCTCCTTCCAGCGCGCAAGTTCCACCGCGAGCCTCAGGTCGTCACGGGTCAGCCGCTCCCAGTTCTCGAAGGCGGGGAGGTAGCAGCGCCGGGCGTATTCCTGCACCATGCGGTCGGTGGAGAAGACCGGGCAGAGGGTCTGCATCGACGTCTTCATGAAAGCGGTCCACCCGCGCGGCACGCCGTCGCTGCCGCGGTTGTAGAACAGGGGGACGATCTCCTTCTCCAAAAGGTCGTAGATGGCCCTGCTCTCCACCTCGTTCTGGTAGGCGAGGTCGTCGTAGACCTCCCCCCTGCCGATGGCCCAGCCGTTATTGCCACGGTACCCCTCGCACCACCAGCCGTCCAGGATGCTCAGGTTCAGCCCGCCGTTGAAAGCGACCTTCATGCCGCTGGTGCCGCTGGCTTCCTGGGGTCTCAGCGGCGTGTTGAGCCAGACGTCCACCCCCTGCACCAGGCGCCGAGCCACGGAGATGTCGTAGTCCTCGAGGAAGATGATGCGGCGCCGGAACTTCTCCTGCTGCGCGAGCTGCACGATCTGCCGGATCAGCTCCTTGCCCTGGTGGTCGGCGGGGTGCGCCTTGCCGGCGAAGACGATCTGCACCGGACGCTCTGGGTGGTTCAGGATCCGCTCCAGCCGCTCCTTGTCCTGCAGCAGGAGGGTGCCGCGCTTATAGGTCGCGAAGCGGCGCGCGAAGCCGATGGTGAGGATCTCCGGGTCGAGCACGTCGGTGGCGCGGTCGATCTCCTTGGCGCCGGCGTCGAGCTTTTGCAGTTGCGCCCTGAGGCTCAGTCGGGCGTAGTCCACCAGGCGCTCGGTGCCGCGGCGGTGCGTGCGCCACAGCTCCGCGTCGGGAATCCGGGACACCTTGCGCCAGAGCGCTTCGTCGCTCTGCTCCAGCCAGCGCGTGCCGAGGTAGCGGATCAAAAGGCCGCTCATCTCCTCGGATAGCCAGCTCTTCTGGTGCACGCCGTTGGTGACGTAGGTGAGGGGGAGTTGTTCTTCGGGAAGGTCGGGCCAGACGTCGGCCCACATGCGGCGCGACACCATGCCGTGCAGCTCGCTGACGCCGTTTGAGTGCAGCGACAGCTTCATGGCCAGAACCGCCATGCAGAAGCTCTCGTTGCTGCGGCCGTGGTTCTGCATCCCCAGGGCGAGGAACTGGTCGCGGGAGAGCCCCAGGTGGCGGTAGTAGTAGCCCAGGTAGCGCTCCATGAGCTCCGCCGGGAAGTGGTCGATACCGGCCTCGACCGGGGTGTGGGTGGTGAAGACGTTGCCGCCGCGGACCGCCTCCATCGCCTCCTGGAAGGAGAGCGAGCGCTCCTCCATGAGGACCCGGACCCGTTCCAGGGCGAGGAAGGCGGCGTGCCCCTCGTTCATGTGGCAGACGTTGGGCTCGACCCCCAAAAGGCGCAGCGCCCTGATGCCACCGATCCCGAGCAGGATCTCCTGCCTGATGCGCATCTCCTGGTCGCCGCCGTAGAGCCTCGTGGTGATCTCGCGGTCGGCCGGGGCGTTATCCTCGAGGTTGCTGTCGAGCAGGTAGAGGCGCACCCGTCCCACCTGGACCCGCCAGATCTGCACCCGCACGTTCCTGCCGGGGTACTCCAGCTCCAGGGTGAGCGGGTCGCCGTTGGTGTCGCGCTCCAGGTGCAGCGGCAGGTTGTAGAAATCGTTCTCCGGGTAGATCTCCTGCTGCCACCCCTCGAAGTTCAGGTGCTGCCGGAAGTACCCCTGGCGGTACAGGAGCCCCAACCCGACCAGCGGCAGCCCGAGGTCGCTGGCGGATTTCAGGTGATCGCCCGCCAGGATGCCCAGGCCCCCGGAGTAGATGGGGAGCGACTCGTGCAGGCCGAATTCCATGGAGAAGTAGGCGATCCGGGCTCGGGGATTGCCGTGCCGCTCGTACCAGGTGCGCGACGAGAGGTACTCGTTGAGCCGCTCCTCCACCTGGGCGAGATGCGACATGAACCCCTCGTCGAGCATCAGGCTCTCGTAGGTCGCCTGTTGCAGGCACCCCAGCATCTCCAGAGGGTTGTGGCGCGTCGCCCGCCAGAGTTCCGGGTCGAGGCGCTTGAAAAGTCCGATGGCCTCCGGTTCCCACGTCCACCAGAGGTTGTATGCGATCCGTTGCAGCCCGGAGAGCTCCCTGGGGAGCGAGGGGACAACGGTGAAGCGGTGCAGCGTCGAGAAGAGGTTCATACCGCCTCCTCGCTACTTACTCCGGCCTCCCTATACCGAACTTCTCGAGCCGGTATTGTAGCGTCTTGTAACTCATGCCTAGAAGTGGTGCCGCCTTGGCGATGACCCAGTCGGCCCGTTGCATTGCCTTCGTGATCAGGTCGCGCTCCAGATTGTCGATCGAGATCCCCTCGGCCGGGAAGTCGAAGGGGAGGGACCCGGCCAGGGAGGCGTCGTGATGCACCTCGGCGGGCAGGTCCTCGGGTTGAATGTAGTCGCTTTCGGCCATGAGCACGCCGCGCTCGATCACGCTTTCGAGCTGGCGCACGTTGCCGGGCCAGTTGTAGTCCAGGAGGATCTTGAGGGCGGGCTTGCCGATCCCCTTGACCGAGATCCCCGAGACCTGGCTGTACTTCTTCAGGAAGAAGTTGGCCAGGGTGACGATGTCGTTGCCCCGCTCCCTGAGCGGCGGCAGGGTGATGCGGATCACGTTGAGCCGGTAGAAGAGGTCCTCGCGGAAGTTGCCGCGCTTGGTTTCCTGCTCCAGGTCCTTGTTGGTTGCGGAGATGATCCTGACGTCGACCGGGATGTTCACCTTCCCCCCGACCCGGCGGATCTCCTTCTCCTGGATGGCGCGCAACAGCTTTGCCTGCATGGCGACGTTCATCTCGCCGATCTCGTCCAGGAAGACGGTTCCACCCTCGGCCGCCTCGAAGATCCCGATTTCGCGGGTTCCCGCGCCGGTGAAGGACCCTTTCTCGTGGCCGAAGAGCTCGCTCTCGATCAGCGCGTCGGGGATGGCGGCGCAGTTGATGGCGAAGAAGGCCCGGTCCTTGCGCGGGCTGCCGTCGTGGATGGCCCGGGCCACCAGCTCCTTGCCGGTCCCCGATTCCCCGTAGATGAGCACCGTGGTGGAGGTGGGCGCGATCTTGTGGATGATGCGGGCGACCTCCATCATCTTCGGGTGTTCCCCGATCATGTTGGGGAGGGTCCTGGTTTCGGCCAGCTTCTTGTGCAGCACCCGGTTTTCCTTCATCAGCATGATCCGCTCGAAGGCGCGCTGCACGGTGAGGATCAGGTCCTCGCGCTCCAGCGGTTTCTCCAGGTAATCGAAGGCCCCCTTTTTCATCGCCTCGACTGCGGAGTCGATGGTGCCGTGGGCGGTCATCATGACCACGCACTGGGACGGGTTGTCGGAGAGCACACGCTCCATAAGCTCCATCCCCGAGATCCCCTGCATCTTAAGGTCGGTGAGCAGGAGGTCGTACTCGGCCTGCTCCAGCTCCTGCAGCGCTTCCTCTCCGCTGGGGACCGAGGTGATCCGGTACCCCTTCTTGGACAGGATGGCGCTCAGGATGTCGCGCTGCCCTTTCTCGTCATCTACTATCAGGATGCTGCCGCTCATTGCCACTCCAGGTTCCTTAATGTCTAGCTGTTTCGTTGCTTGCCGTGGTTTACAGCGCCAACTGCCGTCCGTCGGCTTCGCCGGCCGCGGCCGCGATCGCGCCCGCGGGGAGAATCACGATGAAGGTGGTTCCTTCCCCCTTGCGGCTTTCCACGCAGATGCGCCCGCCGTGCTCCTTGACGATGCGCTCGGTGATGGCCAGTCCCAGCCCGATTCCCGCCTCGCGGGTGGTGAAGTAGGGCTGGAACACCTTTTCCAGGTCCTGCTCGTCGATGCCCACGCCGCAGTCGCTGAAGCTCAGCCGGCACTCCCCGGTTTCCGGGTCGACCGCTGCACCGAGGGTGATGGTGCCGCCGTCGGACATCGCCTGCATGCTGTTGCTGATGAAGTTGCACAGGCAGTTGCGCATAAGCTCCGGGTCGATCTGCATGGCCGGCAGGTCGGCCGGGATCTCGCGCACCACCTTCATGTTCCTCTCGGTGAGCCGGTCCTGCATGATGTGGATCGCCTTGTCGAGGAGGTCGGCGTAGTTCACCCGCTGCAGTTTGAGCTTGAGCGGCCGGCCGTAGTTCATGAAGTTGAGCACCATGTAGTTGGCCTTGCGCACCTCTTCCTTGATGTTGTCCGCGATGGACTCGAGCTCGCCCCCCTTCTCGGGGCAGGAGGGGAGCAGCTCGCTTTTCAGGTGGTCGATGGCGAGGCTTATGTAGTTGAGCGGGTTCCTGATCTCGTGGGCGATCCCCGCCGCCAGCTGTCCCACCTTGGAGAGGTGTTCCGCCTCGTAGAGCCGCTTCTCCAACTGCTCTTTTTCCTTCAGTTTCTTCACCATCTCGTTCAGGTTCTCGGCGAGCTCGCCGATCTCGTCGCCGCTTTCCACCTCGAAGGTGACGCTCAGGTCGCCGGCGGAGACGTTGTTGACCCCGGTGGCCAGGCGGTGGATCGGGCTGGTGTAGCGGCGCGCGAGGAAGATGATCAGTATCATGCCACCCATGAACACCAGCACCGTGGCCGAGAGGCGGCGGACGAAGTTGGCGTGCTGGATATCGCGGATGTTGTCCAGAAGGAGGTTGATCTGCACGTACCCGAGCTGCTCGTCGCCCACGATGACCGGCACCACCAGGTCGTAGGGCTTGAGCGAGCTGCCGCTGCCGCTGCCGCGGCGCTTGAGCCCCTTCTCCAGTTTCTTGATCTCGCGCTTCTTGCCGACCTGTGCCGGGTCGGAGGAGTTGATGATCTCCCCTTCGTTGTTGATGATGTTGATCTCGTTGACGCCCTTGTTCTTGGCCTGGCTGAGGTATTCCGAGAGTCGGGTGGATTCCTCTTCCGAGGTCAGGTCCTCGACGCTCAGCTGGATGGCCTTGGAAACAACGGTGGAACTCTCCTGGATCTCCTGCACCAGGTCGTTCTGGCTGAACTGGTTCAAGACGAAGAGGATCAGCGTGGCGACTACCAGCATGGTGAGCATGATCATCACCAGCTTCGTGTTCAGTTTCATGACGTTCTTTCCGATGTATGAGTTTTCACTAAGCTCGCAAGTATACAGCAGCGCCCCTGGCTAGACAAGGCCGATTAAAGGGCGCCGGGCGGATGAATTAATTGGCTTCCATTAGCTTGGACTTGCTGTTAAGATGCCTGGCGTTGATACGCGCCAGGACCAGGAGCGATGGGAGGAGGCATGAGCTACAGCGTCGACAGGATTTCGGGTGGGCTCAGGATCGACCCGGACGCCGGGGGGCAGGAGCATCAGCGCAGGCGGGGAAAGCCGGCCCAGAAGTCGGAACCGGCCGACAGCGTCAGTATCTCTGATGAGGCCAAAAAACTGCTCGAGAAGGCCGGGGTCGAAGACTCCTCCGAGTAGCCTTTAGCTGGTGAAGAGGGCCTTGTCCTCGGCGAAGGCCTTGTCAAAGACCTCCAGCATCTCGGCCGCGTTCTCTTCGGTGAGCTTCAGCAACTGCCCCGCCTTGGAAGCGACGAGGTCTATCTCTTCCTGGGGCTCCCTGATCCCGATGCCGAGCTTCAAGCAGAACTGGTCGGCCAGCGAGGTCACCGCGGTCAGGTTGATCAGGGCGGGGTCGTCCAGCTCGCTGAAGTCAAGCTGGTGGTGCTGCAGGATCGCTGTGGTAAGGATCTCCGGGAAGTTCCACTTCCTGATCACGTACGCTCCCACCTCGTCATGGGTGAAGGGATAGACCCCCTTCTCCGCCTGCCCGAATGAAATCCCCTCGTTATAACAGTGCTGCATCACCTCCTGGAACTTGTCCCGGTCCAGGGTGTTCATGATGATCTTGCCGATGTCGTGGAACAGTCCGGCCAGGAAGGCCTCTTCCTCGTTGGCGACCCGGGTGCGGCTGGCGATGATCCGGGCGGCGAGCCCGGCGGCGAAGGAGTGTTCCCAGAGCATCTTCTCCGTGAGGCCGTAGGGCTTGTACACCTGCTTCACCGATGCGGCGACGACGAGGCTTCTCAGGGTGCTGAAACCGAGGATGACGATGGCGCTGGAGAGGGTCTGGATCTGCCTGCGGCAGCCGTAAAAGGAGGAGTTGGATATCTTGAGCACCCGCGCCGCGACGGCCGGGTCCGATGATACGATCTTGGCCAGTTCTTCGGCCGTGGCATTCTCGCTTTCGATAAGCTGCATCACCTTGATGGCAACGATGGGAATGGTGGGCAGGTCCGCTGCGGTCATGATCGCAGTCTCGAGTTCTTTATTCATGCCTTGAATCCTTCCGTTGGCTGAGGCCGGTTCTGGTCAGGTTCAAAAATATACCAAAACGTTAGCTTTAAGCAAGCTCGGATTTAATGATTGAAAGGGGGCTCGCCGCGGTCTATACTGCCCGGAAAAAAAGGAATAAGGTTTCACTTTGATCGTAAAGAACACGGAATTCATTAAAAGCGCGACCCGTCCGGCGCACTACCCGGAGGGGAACCTCCCCGAGATCGCCTTCGCCGGGCGCTCAAACGTCGGCAAGTCTTCATTGGTCAACGTGCTGGTGAACCGGAAGAACCTGGTGCGCACCAGTTCCACCCCCGGCCGCACGCAGCTGATCAACTTCTTCCAGGTAAACGACGACTTCATGCTGGTCGACCTCCCCGGTTACGGCTACGCCAAGGTGCCGCTGGCGGTGAAGAAGGACTGGCGCCCCATGATGGAGACCTACCTCGCCAAGAGGAAGAACCTGCGCGGGGTGGTGCTGATCCTGGATATCCGCCGGGTCCCCAACGACGACGACCTGCAGATGCTCGCCTGGCTGCGTGCCTATTCCATCGCCCCCATCATCGTGGTCACCAAGTGCGACAAGCTCTCCAAGAACGAGCGCGCCCGGCAGACCGCCGTGATCTGCGCCACCCTGGCCGTCGACAAGCAGGACCTCACCTTTTTCTCCGCCCTCAACAAGGAAGGAAAGGACGCCGTCTGGGCCCGTATCGACGCGGCCCTCGCCCCCGCGGAGGGGGAAAGCGGCGAATTTGCGGAGGAAGCGGCGCCCGTTAGTGATTGACTTTCACCGCGGCGTCTGTTAGTAAACACGTCGCTGTAAAAAATATATAGACGTTCGTCTTGGTGCCCCGAGAGGGGTTAAAAGGGAAGAGGGTGTGAATCCCTCGCTGTCCCGCAACTGTGAACGGAGATGAAAGCCGCAACAACGCCACTGATCGCATCGGGAAGGCGCGGCGAGTAAGACGACCCGTGAGTCAGGAAACCTGCCAGGATGAGAAGCTTGTTGGAACCTCCGTGGCAGAGGGGCTAAAGCCGGAACCGCACCTGTAGTGCGTTTTTGACCCGCCTTCCGTCATGGGAAGGGGGGTTTTTTTATGTCCAAAGTGGTCCTGGTCACCGGTGGTGCCCGCAGCGGTAAGAGCCGTTTCGCCGAGGGGCTGGCCGATGCATACGCCCCGCTGCGGGGCTACCTCGCCACCGGCGAGCCTGGCGACGCCGAGATGGCGGACCGCATTGCCCGGCACCAGGGGCGGCGCGGCCCGGAGTGGCAGACCGTCGAGGAACCGCTCGAGGTGGCGGAGGCGATCCGCAGCCACGAGGGGCGCTTTAACGTGATGCTGCTCGACTGCGTCACCCTCTGGATCTCCAACCTCCTCTTCCGGTGTCCGGGCGGGGCCGGCGAGGCCCTGGCCCAAGTGGCAAGTTTCGCCGGGAGCTTCGCCTCGCTCCAAACCCCGCTCATCATCGTCACCAACGAGGTCGGGATGGGGATCGTCCCCGAGCATCCTCTCTCCCGCAGCTTCCGGGATCTCGCCGGCGAAGCCAACGAGTTGATCGCCGCCGCCGCCGACGAGGTCTACGTCACCATTTCAGGATTGCCGCTCAGGCTGAAGTGATAATGCCATGACATGTGAAATGCCATGAAATTCAAGGAGGAACCGATGCAACTTCTGGAAACAACCCTCGCCAAGATCCAGCCCGTGGACGAGGCGATGCTCGCCAAGGCCCAGGCCAAACTCGATAACAAGACCAAGCCGCTCGGCTCGCTGGGACGCCTGGAGGAGGTCGGCCGCCGCTTCGCTGCCATCACCGGCGACCTCGCCCCCGACACCGCCAAGAAGGTCATCTTCACCTTCGCCGGCGACCACGGCATCGTCGAGGAAGGTGTCTCCCTGTTCCCCAAGGAAGTCACCCCGCAGATGGTGCTCAACTTCCTGCGCGGCGGCGCCGGGGTCAACGTGCTCGCCCGCCACAGCGGCGCCGAGGTGCGCGTGGTGGACGTGGGCGTCGACTACGACTTCGAGCCGGCGCCGGGACTCATCATCCGCAAGGTGGCCAAGGGAACCCGCAACTTCGCCAAGGGTAGCGCCATGACCCGCGAGGAGGCGGTCGCCGCCATCGAGGTCGGTATCGCGCTGGCCGACGAGGCCAAGAAGGAAGGGGTCGCCATGGTCGGCACCGGAGAGATGGGGATCGGCAACACCAGCCCCTCTTCCGCCATCATCGCGGCTATTGCCGGCTGCACCGTACGCGAGGTGACCCACCGCGGCACCGGCATCGGCGACGACGCCCTGGAAAAAAAGATCAAGGTGATCCAGGCCGGTCTCGACCTGAACCGCCCCGAGCCCCAGGATCCGCTGGACGTCCTCACCAAGGTCGGCGGGCTGGAGATCGCCGGCATCGCCGGGCTGGTGCTCGGCGCCGCGGCCAACCGGATCCCCGTGGTGGTCGACGGCTTCATCTCCACCGCCGGCGCGCTGATCGCCTCCGAGATGCACCCCGCCGTGCGCGACTACATCTTCACCGCTCACACTTCGGTCGAGATCGGCCACCAGATGATGCTGGAGCGCATCGGCGTCAAGCCGCTGCTCGACCTGCAGCTGCGCCTGGGCGAGGGGACCGGCGCCGCGCTGGCCATGGGGCTCATCGAGGCCGGCGTCAAGATACTCAAGGAAATGGCAACCTTCGAAGAGGCCGGGGTGGCCTCCTCCTAGCCGGTGCCGAGGTGACCGCATGAGGTTATTCATCATTGCGTTCCAGTTCCTGACCATCGTGCCGCTGCCGGTCTCGGTGCGCTGCGAGGAGAAGGACCTGGGGCGCTCCATGGCGCTGTTCCCGCTGGTGGGGTTGGCCCTTGGCGCGCTGCTGGCCGGGACGGACTTCCTGCTGGCGCCGCTTCTGTCCCGCTCCGTGGCCGACCTGGTGCTGGTCGCCATCCTGAGCGTGGTCACCGGCGCCCTGCACCTGGACGGCCTGTCGGACGTCTGCGACGGGCTCGCCGCGCGCGGTTCTCGCGAGCGCTTCCTGGAGATCATGAAGGACTCCCGGGTCGGCGCGGTGGGGGCGGTGGGGCTGGTGCTGGGGCTCATGCTCAAGTACCAGGCGCTCCTGGCGCTCCCTGTCGAGTACAAGCGGGAAGCGCTGCTGTTCTTCCCGATGGCCGCCCGTTTCGCCCAGGTGCAGATGACCGTCGGCGCCAAACGGGCCAGGAAAGACGGCTTGGGGCACGCCTTCGTCGGCGGGGCCGGGGCGCTGCAGCTGGTCCTAGCCGGCGTCTGCACGGTCGCGGTCGGCGCGGCGCTGCTCCACCTCGCAGGCCTCATCACCCTGCTGCTCCTGTTCTTTTTGACTTGGGGCATCAAGGGGTGGGCGCACGGGAAGCTCGGCGGGGTCACCGGCGACGTCATCGGCTGCGCCAGCGAATTGAACGAGATCTTTTGCCTAATCTTCCTGCTGGCCGTTTTACGCCAGATGGGGTAGGGGATTGGCTCCGCAAGGTGCCGGTCCCCCCCTCTCCCGGGCCTGCATTTAGGAGAACGCATGATTGAAAGAACCAGGATCCACCTGATCCGCCACGGCGAGGTGGAGCGCACCTACTGCTACAACGGTCACTACGACGTCCGTCTCACCCCGCGCGGCGAGGAGATGTACCACCAGCTGAAACCGCGCCTGGACCCGGACCGGATCAGCGCCATCTACACCAGTGACCTGCAGCGCACCGTGCGCGGCGGCGAGATCCTGGGCCCCTACCTCGGCGTCGAGCCGGTCACGGTGCCCGCCCTGCGCGAGCTGAACTGCGGCGTGTGGGAAGGGCTCTCCGTGGCCCAGATCCAGGAGCAGCGCCCCGACGAGTGGGCGGCGCGCATGGCTGACTTGGAGAACTTCTGCGCCCCCGGCGGCGAGAGCCTGGGGGAGTTGGCGGGGCGCGTGCTGCCGGCCCTGAGGGAGATCGTGGAGCGGCACCGGGGCGAGGATGTCCTGGTGGTGGCCCACGGCGGCGTGAACCGCATCGTCCTCCTGGACGCGATCAAGGCGCCGCTGGGCTCCTTTTTCTGCATCGACCAGCAGTACTGCGCGGTGAACATCATCGACTACTGGGCCGACGGCAACACCGTGGTCCAATTGGTCAATGGCTGACGGAGACTCACAAGGCATGAAGCGCATGGTCATCGCAGCGCCGCACAGCGGCTCCGGGAAAACCACCGTGACCCTCGGCATCATGGCCGCGCTCAAGCGTCGCGGACTCGAGGTGGCGCCGTTCAAGGTCGGGCCTGACTTCATTGATCCCGGCTACCACGCCCTGGTGACCGGTGCCCCGTCCATCAACCTGGACGGCTGGATGTGCCCGCTGGAGTTCGTCAGGGACACCTTCGCCCTGCATGCGGCCGCCGCCGATGTCGCGGTGATCGAGGGGGTGATGGGGCTCTTCGACGGCATCGACGGCAGTTCCGACGCCGGGAGCACCGCCCAGATCGCCAAGGAGCTCGCGGCGCCGGTCGTCCTGGTCGTCGATGCCAAAAGCCAGGCCCGTAGCGCGGCGGCCTTGGTGAGCGGCTTCGCCGGTTTCGACCCCGGGGTGAAGGTCGCGGCGGTCGTCTTCAACAACGTGGCGAGCGCGAACCATGAGCGGATACTGCGCGAGGCCCTGGCGGCTCACCTTCCCGATGTCAAGGTGCTGGGGTGCATGCCGCGGGACGCGGCGCTCGCGATCCCGTCGCGTCACCTTGGGCTGACCACGGCGGAGGACAACCCGCTTTCGGCTGAGTTTCTGGATCACCTGGTCGATGTCGTCGAGCGGCACCTCGACCTGGACGCTCTCCTGGAATTGGATCCGCGGGAGCTCCTGGCGCCGGCGCCGTCGCCGTTTCCGGCAGCGGATGCCGGGGCTGGCAGCGCTGGGGCTGGTGCCGAGCCGGTGCGTATCGCCGTGGCTCGCGATGCCGCCTTTTGCTTCGCCTATCCGGACAACCTGCGCCTCCTTGCCGAACAGGGCGCCGAGATCTGCTGCTTCTCCCCGTTGGAGCACGCCGGCTTGCCGGATGCCATCGGCGGCATCTACCTTCCCGGCGGCTATCCGGAGCTCTTCGCCGACAAGCTTGCCGCCAACGAGCCGATGCGGCGGGCGATCCGCCAGGCGGTCGAGGCGGGCATGCCGGTCTACGCCGAGTGCGGCGGCTTCATCTACCTCACCGAAGGGGTTGTCGAAGATGGGGGGACGACCCCGTTTGTCGGCGTCTTCCCGGTGCGGACCCGGATGCTGCCGCGCCGCAAGGCGCTCGGGTACCGGGAGGTCGAACTGGCGTCCGACGCCGTCATCGGCACCAGGGGCGTCATCGCCCGGGGACACGAATTTCATTATTCCGAGATGGAGGAGATGCCGGAAGGGATCGAGCGGCTCTACCGGGTCAGCAGGAAAGGCGCCGACCTGGGGCCGGAAGGTTTCCGCTACCGGAACTGTCTGGCCTCCTACATCCATTTACACTTCGGCAGCTCGCCGGGTATCGCACGGGACTTCGTGGGGCACTGCAGGGCATACCGGACCAGGAGTCTCACATGAAAACACAGATCGAATCGGCACGCGCGGGGATCATCACCGCGCAGATGGAGCAGGTGGCCTTTGACGAAGAGGTAACGCCGGAGTACGTCCGGGACAAGGTGGCGGCGGGGCAGATCGTTATTCCCTGGAACCACGTCAGGAAGCCCAAAGTCGCCGGCATCGGCACCGGGCTGCGCACCAAGGTGAACGCCTCCATCGGTACCTCGTCGGACATCATCGACTACGCGGCCGAGGTGCGCAAGGCGCAGGCGGCGCAGGAGGCGGGGGCGGATACCCTGATGGAGCTTTCCGTCGGCGGCGACCTGGACCGGGTGCGGCGCGAGGTGATCGCCGCGGTCGACCTGCCGGTGGGGAACGTGCCGCTGTACCAGGCCTTCTGCGAGGCCGCGCGCAAGTACGGCGACCCGAACAAGCTGGACGAGGAGATGCTTTTCGACATCATCGAGCGCCAGTGCGCCGACGGCATGGCGTTCATGGCGGTGCACTGCGGCATCAACCTCTATACCCTGGAGCGCCTGAGAAAGCAGGGATACCGCTACGGCGGCCTGGTCTCCAAGGGGGGCGTCAGCATGGCGGCCTGGATGATCGCCAACAAGCGCGAGAACCCGCTCTACGAGAAATTCGACCGCGTCGTGGAGATCCTGAAACGCTACGACACCGTGCTCTCCCTCGGTAACGGTCTCCGGGCCGGCGCCATCCACGACTCCAGCGACCGCGCCCAGATCCAGGAACTCTTGATCAACTGCGAGCTGGCCGAGATCGGCCGCGACATGGGATGCCAGATGCTGGTGGAAGGTCCTGGGCACGTGCCGCTGGACGAGATCGAGGGGAACATCAAGCTGCAAAAAAGGATGAGCGGCGGCGCCCCGTATTATATGCTAGGCCCCATCGCCACCGATGTCGCCCCTGGCTTCGACCACATCACCGCGGCCATCGGCGCCGCCCAGTCCTCGCGCTACGGCGCCGACCTGATCTGCTACATCACCCCGGCCGAGCACCTGGCGCTTCCCAACGAGGAGGACGTCAAGATGGGGGTGAAGGCGGCCAAGATCGCCGCCTACATCGGCGACATGAATAAGTACCCCGAGCGCGGGCGGGAGCGCGACAAGGAGATGAGCAAGGCGCGCCGCGATCTGAATTGGCAGCGCCAGTTCGAGCTGGCGCTGTTCCCCGAGGACGCCGCCGCCATCAGGAAGAGCCGCGTTCCCGAGGACGAGCAGACCTGCACCATGTGCGGCGACTTCTGCGCCTCCCGCGGCGCCGGCAAGATCTTCGCCGAATACCTGCGCGGGGACAAGATTTGAAGCTCTGCAGGTTGCAAAAGATTCGAGTCCCCGCCCCCGGAGGGGGAGGGGTAGGGAGAGGGATCGTGGGAGCAGGGATGGTGCCTTTGGTCGCGCTTGTCTGTCTGTTTTCCGCCTCCCCCGCCTTCGCCATGCACATCTCCGAAGGGATCCTTCCCTTCCCGTGGGCGCTCGCCTGGTTCCTGGTGCTGGTGCCGTTTTTGGCCATGGGCATCCGGCAGTTGAACGCCCTGGCGCGGGAGGACCTCTCCATGAAGCCGCTGGTCGGGCTGCTCACCGCCGTGGTCTTCATTATCTCCTGCATGCCGATCCCGGTGCCGACCGCCGGGACCTGCTCGCATCCCTGCGGCACCGGGGTGTCCGCCATACTGGTGGGGCCGCTGGTCAGCGTGATCATCGCGGCGGTCTCGCTCCTGATCCAGGCGCTGTTCCTGGCCCACGGCGGCCTATCGACGCTGGGTGCCAACACCCTCTCCATGGGGGTGGTCGGCTCCTTCGCCGGCTGGTTCGCCTTCCGCGCGTTGCGAAAAGTAGGCGGGAGCTTGGCGGTTGCTGGATTTATCGCCGGGCTTGTGGCAGACTGGGCCACCTACGCCACCACGTCGCTGCTGCTTGCCCTCGGCATCCGGGGGGAGTCGCCGCTGTGGCCGCTGTTCGTGAAAATAGTGCTGGCGTTTCTTCCAACCCAGCTGCCCTTGGGCATCCTGGAAGGGGTCATCACCGCGGGAATGGTCACGCTCTTGTACCGCAAGCGTCCGGACCTGCTCGTGAAGATGAGGGTCATCACGGAAAAGGAGGCTGCCGGCAATGCCTGATAGAAAACGCAGGTGGAAAGTACTGCTGCTACACACGGTAATGCTGCCGACGCTGCTGTTCGCCTTTTACTTCTTCTCCCTGGCCCCGAAGTCATACCAGGGGGTGGACGAGGCCGTGGTGGAGAAGATCGCCAAGGAGCACGGGCGGGAGGCCAAGGCGCCGATTATCGATCTCGGTTCCGGCGATCTGCTCCTGTTCGCTTTCCTGGGTGCCGGCGTCATCGGCGGCTTCCTCGCCGGGTATTATTGGCGCCAGTTGACCGGGAAGGACCACAAGGAAGGTTGATGCACCATCACTTCAACGCATACCGCCACCATGCGGCTCATCCTCTCGCCTCGGTCGATGCGCGGGTGAAGCTGGTGAGTGCACTCGCCCTTCTGGTCATGGTGCTGAGCTCGCAGGGGATCGCCTTTCCCCTGGCAGTTGCGGCGCTCGGGCTCGCCCTCTGTCGGCACCTCGGTACGCCGGTGCGCATCCTCGCGCTGCGTTTCTCCGAGCCAGTCTTCATCGCGGTCATGGTGCTGGCGCTGAAAACCTTCTTCTCCGGAAGCATTCCCCTGTTCAGCATCGGCCTGGGCGGATGGGAGTTGATCGGGCACCGTGATGGTCTCGCGGCGGGGCTCCTTATCGCCGGGCGCATCCTGGGCGGGGTCTCCCTGCTCGCCGTGGTCGGCTTCTCCACCCCCTTCACCGAACTGATGGCCGCGCTCTCCTGGCTCAGGGTGCCGCAAGTGCTGGTGGACGTCGCGCTCTTCGCCTGGCGTTACCTGTTCCTGCTCCTTGAGGATGCCCAGGTGGTCTATAACGCCCAGAAGAACCGCCTCGGCTACGTCGGTTGCCGGCGTGCGCTCTCCTCGCTCGGAACCCTGGCGGGCGTACTGGTGATAAAGGCCTTCGACAACAGCCAGAGCATCACCACCGCGATGGTGCAGCGCGGCTATGACGGCGTCATGCCCGCCTCCGTGCACCGGCCGCTGCGGGCGGTTGAGGTCGGCTCGGCGCTCCTCTTCGTCGGCGCCATGGCCGCCATCAGGGCATTATGAGAACAAAGGAAGCCTGCGTGGATCAGAGCAGAATTTCGGTAAAGCTGGAAAGTTACCAGTATCCCGACGGTACCGTCGCGCTGGCGGACCTCGACCTCAAGATCGCCCGGGGCGAGTTCGCCGGCATCCTCGGTTCCAACGGTTCCGGTAAGACGACGCTGCTCAAGATCATGGACGGCCTGATCAAGGGGTATCGCGGCGAGGTACTCCTGGACGGCGACAACGTGCTCCGCCTGCACCCGCGCGACATCTACCGCAAGGTCGGGCTCGTGTTCCAGAATCCGGACGACCAGCTCTTCGCCAGCAACGTCTTCGAGGACGCCGCCTTCGGTCCGCGCAACATGGGGTGTGCCGAGCCCGAGGTGAAAAGTCGCGTCGAAGCGGCGCTGGCGAGCGTCGATATGTCCGAGTTCGCCGCCAAGGGGATCCACAACCTGAGCTACGGCCAGAAGAAGCGGGTCTGCATCGCCGGCCTGTTGGCCATGGGGCACGAGATCCTGCTCCTGGACGAGCCGACCGCCGGGCTGGACCCGATGGGCGAGTACCGGATGATGGAACTTCTGACCCGGTTGAACCGGGATCACGGCGTCACCATCGTCATGGCCACCCACAGCGTGGACCTGGTCCCCATCTTCCTGCACCAGCTCCATATCCTGAGCAAGGGGCGCCTGGTGCGCGGCGGCGCCCCCGAAGATGTCTTCACCGCCCCCGAGGAGTTGGCCAACGTCAAACTGCGCCTCCCCCACATCGCGGAACTGATCTACCAGTTGAAGCACGAGGAGGGACTTCCCTTCACCCGTCTCCCCTTGACCATCGGCGAAGCCCGCCGCGAAATGGTAGAAGCCATGAAGCGCTAGCCGCGCCAGTCCCCAGAAGCCAGAAAAATATTGCTATTAAACCATTGCGCAAGCCCTCACGTCCCCCCCCTTTTTTTGCGAAGGGGGGACAGGGGGATTTGCTTATCCGAGCCCCATCGGATTTTATCTCTCCCCGACTTTAAGCCGCGGATGCTTCGTGGCCGCGGCCTGTAACGATGAGCCCTCCTCGAACACACTCCACAGGTGGTGTTAGCTATTGAGACAAGTTGCCGTCCCACTTTAGCACATCTTTCGGTCCGACAATCCGCCCCCGAGGCCGTAACTCCACCTTTCCCCATGCATCCCGCATGCTAGACCCAAAGCGGCATGCATCGTGCTCATCACAGGGTGCACCCGCAGTCGAGGACGTACCTCTTCCGCGGCGAATACAAATGATATGGGGTGACAGATGGGTGGTTTCTTTATTGCGGTTGGGGTGGTGTACGCAGTGGCAATCCTGGTGCAGATCGCCTGCTACCGGAATAGCTTGAAAAAGGGGACGAGAGAACACGGAGTCGGTGTGGTGGCGGCGCAAGCCTGTCACTAGATGGACGACCGGCAGCACAAAAAAAGCGGGGCGGATCCAACTGATCCGCCCCGCTTTGCATTTGTAGATGACATGGCTGCTGGCTAACGCTTCTCGACCACCTTGGCCCGCGCCCGGCCGATCATGCCGGCGATGCTCCCCATCTCGTCCAGCGACTCTCCCTCCACCAGCTTGATGTGGGTGACATCGGCGGGGACCTGGTTGAAGGTCGGATCGACGGAGACCCATTTCCCTTCCAGGTAACTTTCCGCCCAACTGTGGTACAGGAACCCGTTGCCCTGGTACACCAGGCCGGACACGAATCGGGTCGGTATGCCGGCGGCGCGAGCCAAGGAGACGTAGAGGCGGGCGTGGCTCTGGCAGTTGCCGCGTCCTCTCTGCAACGTCTCCAGCGGCGACTGGGAATCGGTCACATCGGCCTTGATGTTGTCGGCAACCCACGCCGCCAGCCGGGCGACCTTTTTGGCGGGATCCTTTTCGTCCCCGACGATCACCTTCATGCGCGACAGGATTTCGGGATTGTCGCTGGGGGTGCGCTCGCCGGGCTGCAGGTCCGCCTGGGTGGGCGCTTCTTCCGCGGGGAGGCCGGGGGGGGGGAGTACGAAGATCACGCTTCCGTCAGCCTGGCGCTCCGCACTCTGCCACGTCCCCTGCAGCAGGCGCTGTTGCGCCGGTATTCCGGTTATCTGCACTACCAGTTTCTGCAGCCGCTCGGGGTGCTCCAGGGGCGGCGTCACTCGGATCATACTGAAATCGTAGACGAGGTCTTTCTTGTCCATGGCCGCTTCCGCGAGCTCGGCCCTCGCGGTCGCCTCGTCCCGCGCAACCGTGACCACCAGCCCGTCCCGCACCGACTCCTTCAGGGTATTTCCAGAGAGATCGACCCAAATGTCGTTGTCCACCATGGTGTAGAGATCGTTTTTCAGGTGCACCACCTGCTTGCCGTCCAGCGTTTCCGTGCCTACTACCTCGACCTTGGCCTGCTTCACCTTCACCGCTTCCGGATCGAGGTACTGGATCTTGTAGGTTTTGCCCGGCACGGCCCCCTGCATGAGCGGGTACAGGTTCAGGGCGTGCGGCGGATATACCGCTCCTTTCACCTTCAGGGTTCGGTCCTTGTTGCCGTTGGCGGAATGGGTGTGCACGGTAACGCCTTTGGGCGTGACTTCACCGTCGATATCGACAGGGCTGCCGTCGATGCGGTTTTGAACCTGGAACGAGCGCAGGGTCAGGTCGGGAGCCACTTGGTACGACTCGGTGGAGCTGGCCTCCCGGGAAAACCCCATGACCTTCATCTTGACGCTGCCGCGCGAGGAGATCTGGTAGCCGTTTGCGGTGCGGGTGACGGTGGTCTGGCCGAAGCCGACCTGCTCGTCACCCATGAGGATGCTGAACCAGCGCTCCCCCTCGGGCGGGGCGGCCAGCTTGGGAAGAGGGGTGGCCGCGAGGAGCTGCAGCGGCAGCAGGACCAGGGCCAGTACCGCCATGAGCCGTAGTGTGAAATGAAAGCGTGCCGTGGTTGTCATGCCATCCTCCTGGGCTGAGTTCGCGGTAACTTATACCACATGAATTGCTCCGGGTGCAATGCGCCAAACGCCTCTTTTTCTTATGAAAGTCAGCGCCTGGCGAGCTCATGAGGTTGCTCGTAAAAAGAGTTCTTTGATTAATTGCAGTTAAGTTCTTGCAGTCTTTTGAACGCCTCAGTATAATGTGTTCATAGATAAGAGTTGCGGAGGATCGTAGGATCCTCCTTCCCCTAGCCGACTTGCCCTCCTAGTCGCTAGGGTTTTTTTTGTGCCTACCGCATCTGAAGTGTGCCAACTGTTGCACACTTTTTCCGATTCCTATACAATCCCACCTGATCTGCAATTTCATCCGGCTGTGCCAGCGAGGACCGATGTATCCTATCGTAACCATTACCGACCAATGCCGAAAATGCTATTCCTGCGTGCGCAGTTGCCCGGTCAAGGCGATCAAGGTGGAGAAGAGCTACACCGAGATCATCTTCGAGCGCTGCATCGGCTGCGGCAACTGCCTGAGCAACTGCCCCCAGCACGCCAAGGTCATCTCGGACAACGTGGTGGTGACCGAGGCGCTGCTCACCTCCGGTGACCCCGTGGTCGCCGTCCTGGGCTGCTCCTTTCCCGCCTTCTTCCACAACTGCTCCCCCGGTCAGCTTTCCGCCGGTCTGCACCAACTCGGTTTCGCAGAGGTGCACGAGGGGGCCCGCGGCGTGGAACTGATCGCCGGCGAGTACCGAAACGCCATCGAGAAGGCGCAGCTGCCGCTGATCTCTTCCCACTGTCCGGCCGTGGTCGATCTCGTGGAGCGGCACTACCCGCAGTTGATCGAGAACCTGGTCGGCGTGGTCACCCACATGGTCGCCATGGGGCGCTACCTGAAGCAGGTGCTGGGCGAGCAGGTCAAGGTCATCTACATAAGCTCCTGCATCGCCGGGAAGTTCGAGGTGCAGGCCGAACAGACCAAGGGCGCCGTGGACGTGCTGCTCACCTACCGGGAGCTGGAATCGATCTTCAAGGAGCGCGGCATCGACCTCGCGACCCTGCAGGAGGAGCCCTTCGACGGCAGGGCCCCCCACATGGGGCGGGTCTTCTCGCTCTCCCAGGGCTCCTTCCAGGCCTTCGGCATCACCCCCAACCCGCTCGACACCGAGATCGTCACCGCCGAGGGTGAGGTGAACGTGATGGGGATCATCAAGGACCTCGCCGCCGGTCGCATCAGCCCGAAGCTCGTCGATCTCCGCTTCTGCTACGACGGCTGCATCGGCGGCCCCGGTCGCAACAAGGAACTGACCGAGTTCTCCCGGCGCAACATGGTGATCAACCACTTCCGCGGCGAGACCCCGTACCGCGTGGCGCCGCACTACCAGAAGGACTGGGACATCAACCTGTCGCGCACCTTCTCGGACAAGTACGCCAAGCTCCCGACGCCCAAGGGTGGGGACGTCAAGAAGATCCTGCAAGCCACCAACAAGTTCACCCAGAAGGACGAGCTCAACTGCCGCACCTGCGGCTACCGCACCTGCCGCGAGTACGCCGTCGCCGTGTTCCAGGGGCTCGCTGACCTGGAGATGTGCCTGCCGCACAACCTGCAGCAGCTGGAAGAAGAGCGCGGGCGCCTGATCCAGAAGTACGAGCTGGCCAAGAGGGAGTTGGACCGCGAGTACGGCGACGAGTTCATCGTGGGGAGCGACGGCAACACCCTCGAGGCCCTGGACCAGATCAAGCAGGTCGGTCCGACGCCGACCACGGTCCTGATCCGCGGCGAATCCGGTACCGGCAAGGAGCTGGCGGCGCGCGCCATCCACCGCTACAGCAAGAGAAACGACAAGCCGCTGGTAACGGTGAACTGCACCACTATCACCGATTCGCTGCTGGAGAGCGAACTGTTCGGCCACAAGAAGGGCTCCTTCACCGGCGCCATCACCGAGAAGAAAGGCCTTTTCGAGGCTGCCGACGGCGGCACCATCTTCCTGGACGAGATCGGTGACATCACCCCCAAGCTGCAGGCCGAGTTGTTGCGTGTGCTCGACCTGGGCGAGGTGCGGCCGGTGGGGGGCACCGTGGCGCACCGCGTCGACGTCCGTCTCATCGCGGCCACCAACAAGTCCCTGGAAGACGGCGTGCGCGACGGCTGGTTCCGCGAAGACCTCTATTACCGCCTCAACGTCTTCTCCATCACCATGCCGCCGCTGCGGGAGCGGGTCGAGTCCATCCCGCAGCTCGCGCACTACTTCCTGGAGAAGGCCCGCAACAAGCTGAACAAGCACATCACCGGCATCGAGGAGCGCGCCATCAACGCCATGGTGAAGTATCCCTGGCCGGGCAACATCAGGGAGATGCAGAACGTCATCGAGCGCGCCGCGGTCCTCACCCATGACGACATCATCAAGCTGGGCAACCTGCCGCTGGCCTTCGCCGAAAGCTATGCCGACGAGGGGGAGGATGTCATCGACCTGCGCTCCTTCAAAAAGGAGCGGGAGCCGCACGTGCTGCGGGTCGAGAAGAAGCTGATCCAGCGCTACCTGGCCGACGCCGGGGGCAATGTGTCAAAAGCGGCACAACTTGCCAACATCCCCAGAAGGACGTTTTATCGTCTTTTGGCCAAGCACGGGTTGAAAGGACGCACAATTCGAGCTCGCGAGGATGAAGATGAGTGATTTGCCACACGGGGCGCTACGCTGCCGTGGCCAAAATGATACAAATGGGCACAATTACGCACCGTGTGCCAAAAGTGGCGCACTTTGTATACACAGTTTGATTATAAATATCTAACGTAAAATTAAGGGTATACGTGAAAACAGTGGGTTACGCAACAGGGCTGCTCTTTTTTGAGGTTGGCACGCATATAGCAATATTGTAGACATCGTGTCACCAATCTTGAGCAGTACAAGGAGAAGAAGCAGATGGGCAGAATGAGAGAGAACCCCAGGTACAATGTCATTTCCATGAGGATCAGCGACGCAGAGCGTGAGACCCTCGAAGCAATCATGGACTCCACCAAGAAGAGCGTTTCCGACATCATGAGGGAAGCGATGGAACTCGTGAAGGCAAGGAGCGCCGAACTGAACCAGAAGGCGGCCTAGGCCGCCTCGCATCACCCCGCCGAAACATAAAAAACGGCCGCGTTAAGCGGCCTTTTTTTATTCCTGCTGCAGTTTCCGGTTTCCCTAATACCTTCTTTCCTATTTCACCTTCCAGGTTGTTCCCTGCGCGCTGTCGAGGAGCACGATGTTCTTCTCCAGGAGCAGGTCCCTGATCTCGTCGCTGCGTTTGAAGTTCTTGGCCTTGCGGGCCTCGGCACGCTCGGCGATGAGCGCCTCGATCTCCTCGACCGGGATCTCCATCTCCGAGGTCTTGCGATCCTTCATGCGCTGCAGGTATTCGGCGGGCACGGAATCGCACACCCCGAGGGTCGCGGCGATGCTGGCCACTTCCTGCTTCACCCGCTTGAGCAGCTCCAGCGGGGCGACCGGCAGCGCGCGGTTGATGCTGCGCACCAGGTCGAAGACGTGCCCGAGCGCCATGGCGGTGTTGAAGTCGTCGTCCATGGCCTCGCTGAAGCGGGTCGCGATGCTGGCGCACTTCTCTTCCATCTCGGCGCTCTCCTCGGTCGGGGCGTGGTCGGTTCCGGCCGCCAGGCGCTCGTCGATGCCGGCCAGCGCCTTGTAGATCCTTTCCAGACCGAGCTCGGATTCCTTCAGATTCTGGTCCGAGAAGTCGATCGGGGAGCGGTAGTGGGCCGAGAGCAGGAAGAAGCGGAGCACCTCGGCGTCGTAACGCTCCAGCACTTCCTTGATGGTGAAGAAGTTGCCCAGCGACTTGGACATCTTCTCGGAGTTGATGTTGACGAAGCCGTTATGCAGCCAGTACTTGACGAAGGGCTTGCCCGACGCGGCCTCGGACTGGGCGATCTCGTTTTCGTGGTGCGGGAAGATGAGGTCCTTGCCGCCGCCGTGGATGTCGAAGGTTTCCCCAAGGAACTTGGAGCTCATCGCGGAGCACTCGATGTGCCAGCCCGGCCTCCCCTGGCCCCACGGGGATTCCCAGTACGGCTCGCCCGGCTTGGCGCCCTTCCAGAGGGCGAAGTCCATCGGGTGCTCTTTTTTCTCGTCGACCTCGATGCGGGCGCCGGCCTGCATGTCATCGAGGTTCCTCTTGGAGAGCTTCAGGTATCCCTCGAAGCGGTCCACCCGGAAGAAGACGTCGGAGCCGGACTGGTAGGCGTAACCCTTTTCGATCAGGCGCTCCACCAGCGCGATGATCTCGCCGATGTGCTCGGTCGCCTTGGGCTGGAAGGTGGGGAGCTGCAGCATGAGGCGCGCCATGTCCTTGTCGAACTCCTCGATGAAGCGCTCGGAGATCTCGTTGTAGGGGACGCCGTCGCGGTTGGCGCGGTTGATGATCTTGTCGTCGATGTCGGTGTAGTTGCGCACGTAGGTGACGTCGAGCCCCTTGGCCTGCAGGTAGCGGTAGATCATGTCGAAGACGACGTTGGCGCGGGCGTGCCCGATGTGGCAGTGGTCGTAAACCGTTACGCCGCAGACATACATGCCGACTTTGCCCGGGTTGATCGGTACGAATTCTTCCTTGCTGCCGGTAAGGGTGTTGTAGACGCGTAAAGCCATGTCAGATCCTCTTTGTAAAAAGTGTTAAGGCCTTCGGCCGGATTCATGTTCGCAGTTGCAGCCCCCTCTCCTCGGGGAAAGGGGAGCGTGGACGATCAGCGCTTCCCTTCGTTCCAGGAGTCGCGCAGGGTGGCGGTCCGGTTGAAGACCAGCGCGTCGGGGCGGGAATCCTTCATGTCGGGGCAGAAGTAGCCCAGGCGCTCGAACTGGAAGCGATGCTCCTGCGTCGCGGCGGCGAGCGAGGGCTCCAGCTTGCAGTCGGTGAGCACCTCGATGGAATTGGGGTTGAGCGAGGTGCGGTAGTCGGGCTCATTCTTGCCGCCGGGGTTAGGCGTGCTGAAGAGCCGGTCGTAGAGGCGCACCTCGGCGCTGACGGCGTGCTCGGCGCTGACCCAGTGGATGGTCCCCTTGATCTTGCGGCCGTCCGGGGCGCTGCCGCCGCGGGAGCCGGGATCGTAGCTGCAGCGTACCTCCACCACCTCGCCGTTCTCGTCCTTCACCACCGACTCGCACTTCACGATGTAGGCGTAACGCAGGCGCACTTCCTTGCCCGGCGCCATGCGGAAGAACCCCTTGGCCGGCTCCTCCTGGAAATCGTCGCGCTCGATGTAGACCGTCTTGCCGAAGGGGACCATGCGGCTCCCCATCTCCGGGTTGTTGGGGTGGTTGGCCGCCTCGAACTCCTCGGTCTGTCCTTCCGGGTATCCCTCGATGACCACCTTGAGGGGGCGCAGCACCGCCATGGCGCGCGGGGCACGCAGGTTCAGGTCCTCCCGCACCGCGTCCTCGAGGATGCTCATGTCGATCAGGCTGTCGCTCTTGCCCACGCCGATGGTCTCGCAGAAGGCGCGGATCGATTCGGGGGTGAAGCCGCGGCGTCTGATCCCGACCAGGGTCGGCATGCGCGGGTCGTCCCAGCCATCCACCAGCTTCTCCTGGACCAGTTCCAGGAGCTTCCTTTTGCTCATCACCGTGTAGTTCAGGTTCAGGCGCGCGAACTCGATCTGGCGCGGATGGCAGGGGACCGGGAGTTGGTCCAGCACCCAGTCGTAGAGCGGGCGGTGATCCTCGAACTCAAGGGTGCAGATGGAGTGGGTGATCCCTTCGATCGCGTCGGAGATGCAGTGCGCGTAGTCGTACATCGGGTAGATGCACCAGGCATCGCCGGTTCGGTGGTGATCGACCTTCTTGATGCGGTAGATGACCGGGTCGCGCAGGTTGATGTTGGGCGACGCCATGTCGATCTTCAGGCGGAGCACCTGGCTGCCGTCCTCGAACTCGCCGGCGCGCATGCGCGCGAAGAGGTCGACGTTCTCGGCGACGCTGCGGTTGCGGTACGGGCTCTCCTTGCCCGGCTCGCTCAGCGTGCCGCGCATGGCGCGGATCTCGTCGGCGGAGCTGCTGTCGACGTAGGCGAGTCCCTTCTCGATGAGGATCAGCGCGTACTGGTAGAACTTCTCGAAGTAGTCCGAGGCGTAGTACATGTGCTGGCCCCACTCGAAGCCGAGCCACTTGACGTTCTCCTTGATGGAGTCCTCGTACTCGATGTCTTCCTTGGTGGGGTTGGTGTCGTCGAAACGGAGATGGCAGCGTCCGCCGAAATCGCGGGCCAGGCCGAAGTTGAGGCAGATCGACTTCGCGTGCCCGATGTGCAGGTAACCGTTGGGCTCGGGCGGGAAGCGGGTGACGATGGTGTCGTGCTTGCCGCTTTTCAGGTCGTCGGTGACGATGTTCCGGATGAAGTTGGCCGCCTTTTCGACGACCGGGGTTTCTTCTGTGGTCATATGGATGTCCTGTCCGCAGCCGGTGTGAGGTCGGCGTGCGTAGAGTAATTGGTAAATGGCACCTGTCTCGCGGAGGCGGATGTGGGGGGCGAATGTTTATTCGCCCCTACAGGAAAACGGTGCGTTTGGGTGGAACTGTAGGGGCGAATAATTATTCGCCCTGCCGTTGCCTTTACGCGTTTTTAACCAAAAGCGCCACGGAATACGCGGCGATCCCCTCGCCCCGGCCGGCGAAACCGAGCTCTTCGGTGGTGGTCGCCTTGACGTTGACGCGATCCTCGTCGGTGCCCAGCGTCTCGGCGATGTTCTGCCTCATCTGCTGGATGAAGGGTGCGAGCTTGGGGCGCTGCGCCACGATGGTGGCGTCGACGTTGCCGATCCGGTACCCCTTGCGCTCCGCGAGATCCATCACGTGGCGCAGGAGCTTCCGGCTGTCCGCGCCCTTGTAGGCAGGATCGGTGTCGGGGAAGTGCTTGCCTATGTCCCCCTCGCCGATGGCGCCCAGGATGGCGTCGGAGATGGCGTGCAGAAGCACGTCCGCGTCGGAGTGTCCCAGAAGCCCCTTCACGTACGGGACCTCCACGCCTCCCAGGATCAGCTTGCGCCCCTCCACAAGCCGGTGTACGTCGTAGCCGTGTCCGATGCGCATCATGTCAGCTGTTCTCCTTCAAAAACGCCTCGGCGAGGATCATGTCCTCGGGCGTGGTGATCTTTATGTTGCGGTAGTCGCCCTGCACTACCCGGACCGGCTGCCCCTGCCACTCCATGAGCGAGGCGTCGTCGGTCCCCAGAAAGCCAGCGGCGGCGGCCTGGTCGTGGGCGGCGCGGATCAGTTCGTAGCGGAAGCCCTGCGGCGTCTGGGCGAGCCAGAGCGTTTCCCGCGGCGGCGTTGCGGTAACCACACCTTCCCGTACCACTTTGACCGTGTCCTTCACCGGAACGGCGACTACGCAGGCGCCGCCCTCCCGGGCTGCCGCGGCGGCGTCCTCGAGCATCCGCACCGAGACGAAGGGGCGCACCCCGTCGTGGATCAGGACGATGTCGTCCGGTTCGATCCCTTCGATGGCGCGCAGACCGTTGTACACCGAGTGCTGGCGCTCGCTGCCGCCCGGCACGATGGCGCGCACCTTGGAAAAGCCATAGCGCTCGACCACCTCGCTGCGGCAGAAGGGAATCTCCTGCTCAGGCGAAACGAGATAGATCGCGTCTATGCAGTCGGCTTCCTGGAAGGTCTGCACGGTGCGGGCGAGGATCGGCATGCCGTCGAGCATGAGGTACTGCTTGTTGGAGCCTGCCCCCATCCTCTTGCCCATGCCGGCGGCGGGGATGAGCGCGATTGTTCTGGCCAAAGTCACCTCTAAAAGAACGGGCGTCCCCAAGGGGGAAATCGCCGAATTATACAGTTTGGCTGTGAAAAAACCAGTTAAATATCACCAAAGTTGGCGCTGTCGCGATGTGCTCGGCGGTCAGACAGAAGGAGGCGTCAGGCGGCCAGGGCGCTCAGTGCGGCGGCCAGGTCGTCGAGGTCGGCGTCCTGCAGGGTCCTCGGGTCGAGCAGGAAAGCGTTCTTGTTGATGCGCCCGATGACGGGAATCTCCATGCCGCGCAGCCTCGCCTCGATGTCGTTGGGGCTGAGACCCTCGACCGCGACCTCGATCAGCATGGTGGGGAGGTTCAAAAGCGGCAGCGTCCCGCCGCCGGCCTGCGAGAACCCCTCGCTCAGTTTGAAGCTGACGGCGTCGGGCGTGCGGCGCCGCAGCCTGCCGGCGATCTTCCTGGCCCGCGCGGTGAGCTCGGGAAGGGTCGCGGTCAGCATGCGCAGCGTCGGCACTTCCTTGAGCGCCACCATCTCGTCGCGGTACAGGGCGAGCGTCGCCTCCAGGCTGGCCAGGGTGAGCTTGTCCATCCTGAGCGCGCGCAGCAACTGGTGCTTCTTCATCGCCTCGATGAACGGCTTCTTGCCCACGATGATGCCCGCCTGCGGGCCGCCCAGGAGCTTGTCGCCGCTGAAGGTGATCACGTCGACGCCGGCGCGGACGAAATCCTGGACCGTGGGCTCGGGGCAGGGGAGGCGGTTGGAAAGATCGACCAGGTTGCCGCTCCCCATGTCGGCCAGCACCGGCACGCCCGCCTGCTTGCCGAGTTCGACCATCTCCTCGGCGGTGACCTCCTTGGTGAAGCCGAGCACGGCGAAGTTGCTGCAGTGCACCTTGAGGAAGACGGCGGTGTTTTCGTTGACCGCGCCGAGGTAATCCTTGGCATGGGTACGGTTGGTGGTGCCGACCTCCTTCAGGGTCACGCCGGAAAGTTTCATGACCTCGGGGATGCGGAAGGAACCGCCGATCTCCACCAGTTCGCCGCGCGACACCACGGCCTCGCGCCCGGCCGCCATGGCGCTCAGGGTGAGGAGGACCGCGGCGGCGTTGTTGTTCACCACGATGGCGGCCTCGGCGCCGGTCAGTTCGCACAAGAGGTCCTCGACATGGCTGTAACGGCTGCCGCGCACTCCTTCGTCGAGGTTGAATTCAAGGTTCGAGTAGGAAAAGGCGATCGTGTTCAGCGCCTCGCGCGCCGCCTCGGGGAGGATGGAGCGCCCGAGGTTGGTGTGAATCACGATGCCGGAACCGTTGATCACCCGTTTCAGGCTCGGCTGGGTCAACAGCCGCAGCTCGCGCGCCACCTCGGCGCAGACCGCGGTTTCGGCGAAGGCGGCGTCGCTCAGGCCGCCGGCACGAGCGCCAGCGCGAAGCTGATCGAGGACCAGGCGGACCGCCTTGAGGACCAGCTCCCTCGGATGGCCGGCCAGGAGCGCACGCACCGCCTCCCATTCCAGTACCCGGTCCACTTTCGGGATCATTTTCAACTGCTGCACGGCGCCTCCCTGTCCAATGAAATGGCAACGGGCTAATTTAACGCAAAGTGAGCCATGAGGCAAAGAAAAACCACAGGTTGAGGGGGGAATGAAGAGGCTGTTGCCCATGGACAATTGACAATGGACAACGAAAGGCGCTGCAACGGGTTGCATCAAGTTGACGATGGATGGCGGGCACGGCTGGGGGAGCAGGAGAGGGCAGGCGTGAAAACAGAAGCGGCGCGGCGAAGCCGGCGCGGGTCCGAGCCGGAGGAGGCCGAAATGAAAGGCCCCGCACCCTGAGGGGCGCGAGGCCTTCTTTTACTTTCAGAGATCGAGACCTTTGCTGGTCCAGGCGTCGGCAGCGGCGGTGTCTTCCTCGATGAGGACCTTGCCGCCGTACTCGGCGTTTTTCTGCACCAGCATTTCGGCCATGACCGGATCGCGCTTGCGGAACGCCTCGATGATCTTCTCGTGCTCCTCCACCGAAAGCTGCATCCGGCCCGGCTTCATGAGGGAGGCCAGGCGCAGCCGCTGGAACTTCTTGAGCAACTGGGCGATCATGTCGTGCAGCTTGTCGTTGCCGGCCCCCTTGATGAACAGGTCGTGAAAGCTGTTGTGCACCTTGAAGAAGTGGCGCACATCCCCTTCCGCCGCGATCTCGCGCAGCTTCTCGTTGATCGCTTCCAGCTTGTTGATTTCCCTGGTGCTGAGCAGGCTGCACGCCTTGCGGGCGGCGTATCCTTCGAGGATGCTCTTGATGGCGTAGAACTCTTCAACGTCTTTCGCGGAGAAACTGGCGACCAGCGCTCCCTTGCGCGGTATGACGGAGAGGTACCCTTCGGATTCCAACTGCCGGAATGCTTCCCGGATCGGGGTGCGGCTGATGCCGAAGCGGGCTGCAAGTTCGGGCTCAGCTACCTTCTCTCCCGGCTTGAGGGCTCCCGACATGATGGCGTCACGGATCGTCTCAAGTATCCGTTCCCTAAGGGTAAGGTGCTTCTCAACGTTCTTCTTCATGCGGCCCCCTTCAATGATCGCCGTATTGTATACAGTATCCAAAGATTGTCAAGAACTTCCCTCTTTGAAATTCTGGGATTGCACATGAAAAAGCTTGTAATCTCCCTTTGTGGTCTGTATGTTGCGACGCTGAGGGAGTTTAGCTATGGACCCGGTACGCCATTTCAAGATCTCAATTTGTGTGCTGCTGCTACTGCTCACCGTCGGGACCTGCGGGTACATGACGCTCGAGGGGTGGAGCCTGCTCGACGCCCTGTACATGACGGTGATCACCCTGGGCACCGTGGGATTCCGCGAAGTCCATGACTTGAGCCATGTCGGTAAGGTCTTCACCATGATGCTGATCTTCTTCGGGGTCGGCGTCATCGGCTACATCGTCGGCAGCCTGGCCCAGATCATGTTCGAGGGGCAGTTCCAGCGCATCATCGGGAGGAAAAAGGTGGAAAAGGCGATTGCCGCCCTGGACGGGCACTACATCATCTGCGGTTTCGGGCGCATCGGCTCGCTGATCTGCAAGGAATTCGCGGCCAAACCGCTTCCCTTCGTGGTGGTGGAGAAGGACATCGAGATGATCGCCCAGATGGAGCAGGACGGTCACGGCTACCTGTTCCTGCCGGGGGACGCCACCATCGACGACGTGCTCCTGAGGGCGGGCATCAAGAAGGCCAAGGGTCTCATCTCGGTGGTCACCTCCGATACCGAGAACGTCTACATCACCCTGACGGCGCGGGGGCTCAACCCCGACCTCTTCATACTGGCGCGCGCCGGGGAGGAGGGGAGCGAGATCAAGCTGAAGCGGGCCGGTGCCAACAAGGTGGTGTCGCCCTACCTGATCGGCGGCTCCAGGATGGCCCAGGCGATCCTGCGCCCCACTGTCGTGGATTTCATCGAGATCGCCACCGGCCGGGAGCACATGGAACTACAGATGGAGGAGATCCTGATTCCTCCGCATACCGGTTTCATCGGTGAGACCCTGGCCAGCTCCGGCTTCCGTAAGGAGACCGGCGTGATCATCGTCGGGGTGAAAAAGCAGAGCGGCAAGATGGTCTTCAATCCGGAATCCCACACCAAGATCGAGGGGCATGACACGCTGATCGTGCTGGGAGAACCGGCGGCGATAGAGAAGCTGGACCAGCTGGTCCGCTGCGACAGCTGCGCCGAGGAACTGATCAAAAAGCACAGGAAAAAAGATGAGTAAAAGAGTTTTCGTTCACGTCCCGTACAGCCAGATCGAGGAGCATCTCCCGTTCATCCTGGAGCGCAAGCTGAACCCCGAGATCTATCTCTCCGCGGATGCGCTCGACGCCGCCACACCGGCGCTGTTGGCGGAAACCGCCCGGGCGCTCAACGGGGAGGGGCTTTCCTGCACCATCCACGCCCCGTTCATGGACCTGAACCCCGGTTCGCTGGAGCGGATGCTGCGCGACGCGACCATGCATCGCTTCGGGCAGGTGCTGGACGCCGCCGCGATCCTGCGCCCGGAGGTCATGGTGTTCCACCCCGGTTTCGATCGCTGGCGCTACGGCGAGGCGCAGGGACAGTGGCTCGAGCTGAGCGTCGCCGCGTGGCGCGAGGTCTTGCAGCGGACCCGGTCGATCGGGACGGTGGTCGCGGTGGAGAACATCTTCGAGGAGGAGCCGTCGACCCTGAAGGCGTTGTTCGAGGCGGTGCAGGATCAGTCTTTCGGGCACTGTTTCGACGTGGGACACTGGAACCTGTTCAAGCAGGTGGGGATGGAAGAGTGGTTCGAGGCGCTGGGGGGGTGGATCCGGGAGGTGCATATCCATGACAACAGCGGCACCAAGGACGACCACGCACCCCCGGGAGAAGGCGCCATCGACTTCGCGCGGTTCTTCAAGCTGATGGAGAAATACGCGCCGGACGCCGCCTACACCATCGAGTCGCACAGCAGGCCGCACCTGGAGAGCTCGCTGCAGGTCCTTGGGCCCTACCTTGCCTAGCCGCGGCGGGATCGGCCGGAGCGCTTCAGAACGTAGCCAAGGTAGCTGACCACGCCCAGGTTGACCAGGAACACCACGGTGCGGGCCCAATCGGGTTTGCGCCAGATCTCGAACAGCTCCAGCGGCAGGTAGACCGCCCCGGAGAGAAAGCCGAACCATTCGGCCCACGTTCTTCCCTGCCACAGCCCGTACGCCTCCACCAGGCGCACCGTCGCGTAGGCCAACGCGGACAGCGCCAGCATCCAGAGCTGCAGATCGGTGACGCGGTTGGCGGCGTCGATGAAGATACCCGGGTAGCGCCGTGCGGGGTTCATGTGCAGCACCCGCACCAGCCGCACCGCGATCTCGTGCAGGTCCTTGTGCACCAGCGTCAGCACACCGCAGCCGGCCAGAAGGACCACAGCCCCCTTCAAGGCCTCGAAGAGCGCCACCACGTGCAGCCCTCCCCGCTTCGTCTTTCCCCTTGTCGCCATCCGCAGCGCCTCCGTTACCCGCGAAAGATGAAGAAGACGGCCCCCGCCATGCAGAGGCCCGCCCAGAGATAGTCCAGCTTGAGCGGTTGTCCCATGTAAAAGACGGCGAAGGGGACGAAGACCGAGAGGGTGATCACTTCCTGCATGATCTTTAATTGTCCCAGGCTAAAGGTTCCGAAGCCGGCGCGGTTCGCCGGCACCTGGAGCATGTACTCGAAGAGGGCGATGCCCCAGCTCGCCAGGATGGCGACGTAGACCGGCGCGCCGCGCAGGTCCTTCAGGTGGGCATACCAGGCAAAGGTCATGAAGACGTTGGAAAGGATCAACAGTACGATGGTTCTCATGGCGGTTCCGAGTAAGGATTTTACCCCGTTGCGCCGGGGTGTCGTGCCCGCCGCGGACCTGGGCCGGGATGGGGGGCGCACCGGCGGCGGCAGCGGCGACTGGCAAGGATAACACGATAACGGCGTCCGGCGCAAAGGTTGTGGTCGCACAAAATGCCAGCGCGGCATGTGCTGGAGTATTATTGGCCAGTAATAATTAACAAAAACATTACTTGTGCATCTCTTTGAAGTTTCAATTGTTTACATCACAAAAATACTGTAGTATGCGGGCGTTTTGGCCGTTCCTGCTGCTGTCGTTCTGTCAATCGCGAAATGATTCGGTGTACTTAGGCGATGCCTTGGTGTGCAATTGACAGTGGCGCGTCGGCCGTTTTGTACGCTGGGTTTTGCGCCGGAGGCGCCTCGAAGTGTCCGGTGTTATTTTCTGCGAAGGGACGGAACTATGAAGATTGAGAAACAGGAAGCTTATTTGAAGGAATGGCAGGGCCATGAGGAGCTTGCCGAGCGCATGCTCGCGATCATCGGCCATCTTTACCGCGACAACAACATCGTCACCACGGTGTACGGCCGCTCCCTGGTAAACAGCCCGACCATCGAGATCCTCAAGGCGCATCGTTTCGCTCGTCTGATCCTCGACGGCGAGCTGACCGTCCAGGAGACGTTCCCGGTCCTGGAAGCCCTCGCCAAGCTGGACCTGGCGCCGGCGCGTATCGACCTGGGCAAGCTCGCGGTCCGCTATGACGCGGTGCGGGACAAGGTCTCCATCGACGACTTCGTCGCCAGCGAACTCGCTTCGGTCAACACCGGCCGCACCTCGCTGCTCGACGAGCCGCAGGACATCGTCCTCTACGGTTTCGGCCGCATCGGCCGCCTGCTCGCCCGCATCCTGGTCGAGAAGTCAGGCAGCGGCGAGAAGCTCCGTCTGCGCGCCGCCGTCGTGCGCAAGGGCGGCCCCGATGACCTGGTCAAGAGGGCGAGCCTGCTGCGCCGCGATTCCGTGCACGGCCCCTTCAACGGCATCATCACCATCGACGAGGAAGAGAACGCGATCATCGCCAACGGCAACATGATCCGCATCATCTACTCGGACGCCCCGGAAAACGTCGACTACACCCAGTACGGCATCAACAACGCCATCGTCATCGACAACACCGGCAAGTGGCGCGACCGTGAAGGGCTCGGCCGCCACCTGAAGTCCCCCGGCGTCTCCCAGGTGCTCCTCACCGCTCCCGGCAAGGGTGACATCCCCAACGTGGTATCCGGCATCAACAACGAGCTGATCGTCCCGGAAGAGACCATCTTCTCCGCGGCGAGCTGCACCACCAACGCCATCGTCCCGGTGCTGAAGGCGGTCAGCGACAAGTTCGGCATCGTGAGCGGTCACGTCGAGACCTGCCACTCCTACACCAACGACCAGAACCTGATCGACAACTACCACAAGGCCGACCGCCGCGGGCGGAGCGCCCCGCTCAACATGGTTATCACCGAGACCGGCGCCGCCAAGGCCGTGGCCAAGGTGCTTCCGGAGCTGACCGGCAAGCTGACCGGTAACGCCATCCGCGTGCCGACTCCGAACGTCTCGCTGGCGATCCTGAACCTGCAGCTTGGCACCGAGACCGACGTGGCAACGCTGAACAGCTACCTGCGCGCCATCTCCCTCGATTCGCCGCTGCAGAACCAGATCGACTACACCAACTCCCCGGACGTCGTCTCCAGCGACTTCGTCGGTTCGCGCCACGCCGGCGTAGTCGATTCCCTGGCCACCATCGTCCAGGGGAACCGCTGCGTGCTCTACGTCTGGTACGACAACGAGTTCGGCTACAGCTGTCAGGTCGTGCGCATGGTCCAGAAGATGGCGGGCCTGGAACTCCCGGCGCTGCCGGCCTAGTTTCCCGCAGGTAAAAATAAGAAGGACAGGAAAAGGGGCATCCGCGAGGGTGCCCCTTTTCGTTTCGGGGCAACCAAGGCGCGGCACTTCCGGATGCTTCCCTTGCCCGCAGCGGCGAAGCAGGGTAAAGTTCACGCTGCGAAGGAAGGGGGCACATGAGAGAGGTCGGCGGCAGAAACTTAATTCCGGAGGGGCCGGTCAGGATCCTGGCGTTCGTTGGCGCCGGCCTGCTTGGCGTCTGCCTGCTCGTCTATGTTCTCCTGGAGATCTACCTCGCCACGCCGCTCCCCGCCCGACAAATCTCCCGCCTGGTAACCTCCGCGCTCAACCAGCCATTCACCGTGCAGTCCGTCTCGCTTTCGGGCCGAACCCTCGTGCTCAGACGGGTCAGGCTGATGAACCCAAAGGGCTTTGCCGGACCAGACCTCGTCGCGGCCGACACCGTGGCGGTCAAGCCGCACTGGCTCGCCCTCTTGCGGGGGAGGCGGCGCTTCGACCTCATCGGCATCGACGGCGGCAGCATCAACCTTTTGAAAAACGGGTCGAGTGCCTGGAATTTCAGCGAACTGCAGCGCAGGCTGGCCGCAAGGAAGCCGGCCAAGCCCGCCCCCGAGACGGTCATCGCCAAGTTGCTGGTGCGAAAGGGCGCGCTGACGGTGCAGGGGGAGGGGGTGCACGGGCTCGATCTCAAGCTCTATAACCTGACCAGCGGCGGCTCGCGCAACGCGCAGGTGGAGCTTGCCTTCGAGGATGCGGGACAAAACCGCTACCAGTTGCAAGGGACCGCCAGGCCGGGCGACCAGGCCGCCGTGGACCTCACCCTGAGCGCCCCCATCCTGTCGCTAGGGAAGGTCGCCGCTTTGCTGAAGCTGAAGAACCCGCAGCCGCTGGATAAGGCCGGCGGATCGCTGACCGTGAACGCGGTGCTGGCCAAGGGGGAACTGCGCAGTTCGGGCACCTTCCGGTTCAGGGATGTGCTGCTGCCGGCTGCCCGGGGCAGCTATCCCATCGCTGGAACGCTGCAGTTCAACGGCTCTTACATCCTTGGCGAGGATCGTGCGGACCTGAACGAAGCGACCCTGGCGATCGAGAACGTGGCGCAGCTGCATGCCGAGGGGAGCCTGACCGGGGTGAGAAAGGAGCGGCGCTACGCATTGCTCTTCGGGGTGGACCAGGTGGACCTCGCCCTGCTGAACGTGCTGCTCACCGACGAGGCCCGGCGCAGCCTGCTGCTTGCCGGGAAGCTGCGCTGCGAGTCCCTGCGGCTGGAAGGTACCGGTGCCGGCGGGGTGGAAAGCGCCGCCGGGAATCTGCTGCTCCAGGATGGCTCGCTCTCCAGGAAGGGTGAGCTGCTGGTGGCAGGGCTCTCCGGACAGGCCGCGCTGTCCAGGAAAGGGACCGGGGTCGCCGCCGTCGGGACCCTCTCGGCCGCTCACGGGGCGGGCGGGGCGGCCATCGACGCCCTTCGCCTGCCGTTCGACGTGGCCCTTTCCTCCCGTTTGAAGCCGGTGATGATGCACAGCCGCGGCTTCAGCGTCCGCGCTTTCGGCATCCCCGTCGACGGCGATCTCTCCTACGATCTGCAACGCCCGGAGCCGCTATCGGCCACACTGAGGATCGCGCAGACAAAGCTCGCCTCGCTGAACCCGTTCCTGAAACGCTACAACCTGCAGGCGAGCACCGGCACCGGGGCCGGGACGGTGGCGCTGACCGGAAAGCGGGCGCAGGACCTGAAGCTATCTGGCCGCATCGCCGTCGTCGATTTTTCGGGAACGCGAGGCAAGGAGCCGATCGCCATCAAGGATGGCGCTGTCAGCATCGAGGCGTGGCAGCAGGGGGGACACCGGCAGGCTTCTGGCGAGGCGCGTCTAACTGGGCTGACCCTGGCCTCGCAGCACGGCGACGCCCGCTTCGGCTATCGCGTTGAAGACGACAAGGTCACCCTCGATGGGGTCCAGGCCCGGCTGGGGACGGCAAGGCTTGTTGCCAACCGGATCGCCGGTCGCCTGCCGCCTCCGGGGACCGCGGCAGGGCGCACCCCGCTCCTCCTGGAACTGGAGGGGGGCGCCTTGCGCCAGGGCGACCTCGAGTTGTCCGGTCTGTCGGGGCGGGTCCGGGGAAGCGTGGTCACGGCGGGAACGGAAAAATGGCTGGAGGGGGCCGCTGAGCTGTCCTGCCGCGCCGTCACCATGAAGAGTAGGCCGGTAGGGGGAGCGGTGCTCCAGGCCAACTTCGCCAAGGCGGGCGGCCGCGCCGAACTCACCGGCTCGTTGCTGGGTGGGAAGCTGGCGGCGGAGGCCTCCTTGCGTCCCTTTGCTCCTGATGCCGCGGTCAGTTTCAAGGCTTCGCTCCAGGAAGGAAGCGCGGGGCAACTGGCGCCCTTCCTGCCCCAGACCGCGACCATTCGCCCCACCGGAGGATATCTGGAGCTGCGCTGCTCCGGAACCTATTCAGGAAAGAAGGGGCTCGAGTGCCGCTTCGATACCAAGGGGCGCAGCATGGCCTTGGCCAAAAACGGCAAGAACACCCTCTCGGGCGCTTCGTCGTTCCTGTCCGGGAGCTACTCGGCGGGGACCCTTTCCATCGGTGAGGGGCTGTTCTCGCCGGGCAAAGGGGTCGCGCTGAGGGCGCGGGGCCAGGTGGCGGCCGCCTTCTCCCCGAAACGTCGTGGCACCATCAGCCTTTCCCTCCCCGACACCCCCATCGATGCCCTGGTCGACGCCACCGTCAACCTGATGCCCACGGCTATCCAGGAGGCGACGCTGAAAGGGGCCATCACCGCGAGCGGCAACCTTGAGTTTCGGGATGGCCGGCAACTCCTGGAAGGAAGGATCGACGTGCAGGGGGGGAGCGTGGAGTCGGCGCCCCAGAAGCTGACGGTTACCGGCGTCGAGGGGAGGATCCCGGTCTCCCTCGACCTCTCCGGCAAGAGCGCGCCGCAGCCCACGGAGAGCAGGGAGTTCAGCAGGGCCAATTACCCGCGTCTGCTGGGCCAGTTGCGCACCGTTCCGACGGCAGGTGAGCAGCTGACGGTGGGGAAAATCGTCTTCGGGACGCTGGAGCTCGGCAAACTCACCCTGCAATTGCGCGCCTCGCAGGGGCTCATGGAGATCGCTCCCCTGCGCACGACCCTCTACGACGGGGCAGTTATCGGGACCGGGTACCTGGCGGTCAGGGAAAAGCCGACCTACCGCGTCGACCTCTTGGTGAACGGGCTCAGCCTGAAGCAGCTCTGCCGCAGCATCCCCGGCGTTCAGGGGTACATCTCGGGGCGGGTGGACGGCGTGATCAGTTTCAAAGGCGTGGGAGGCGGCGTCGCGGGCACGACCGGGTTCGTCGACCTCTGGGCCCGCGAGGGGGGAGGGGAGAAGATGCTGGTCAGCAAGGAGTTCCTGCAGCGCCTGGCCAAGCAGAAACTGAGCGGCTTTTTCCTGAGCCGGGACCGCGATTACGACGAGGCGGAGATCAAGGCGACCCTGCAGGAGGGCGACCTGACCTTCAACACGCTGAAGATCGTCAACACGAACTTTTTCGGGGTGAAGGACCTGAACGTCAACATCGCGCCGACCCAGAACCGGATCGCCCTGGACCATCTGCTGGAGTCGATCAAGGAGGCCGCCGTGCGCGGCAAGCCCGCGACCGGTGAGCCGCCCGCCGGAAAGGTGCCGGCGAAATCGGAGCCGGTGCCGGAGTTCAAGTGGGAAGAGTGATCCCGCTGTGTTATATTCGTGAAGTGCCATATCCGGAAAAGACCAACGATAGAGACGGGGGTATCCCATGAACAGAAGATTGATCAAGTTGCTGCTGGCCCTTGCCTGTTTCTCCCTTGCCGCCTGCGCGGTGATCACGGTCAACGTCTACTTCCCCGAGAAGGCCGCCAAGGAGGCGTACAAGTCGCTGGACGACATGCTCCTGAAGAGCGGCGACAAACCGGCCGCTCCGGCGCCTCCCCCCGGCCTGCCGCCGGCCGCGCCCCAGGACAAACCGCAGAGTCGGCTTTTTGACAGCCTGCCTCGGTTCTCCCTGGTCTCGGAGGCCTACGCCGCGGATACCGATGCCGACGCGGACGCCCTGGCCGTCGAGCTCTCCAGCATGCCGGAGGTCTTGAAGGCCTACGACGACATGAGCAAGCGGCTCCCCAGGCTGAACGCGCTCTTCGCCAGCGGTGCGGTCGGGCTCTCGAAGCAGGGGCTCGTGGTCGCGCCTCCTTCCGCCAAGGGGAAACTCGGGGCACAGGATGAAGCCCTGCTGGCCGCCGAGAACCAGAGCCGCAAGACCGTCGTGCTCAGCATGGCCAAGGCTATCCTGAAGCTGCAGAAGCAAAAAGAGAGCAAGGAGGTGCTCAACCAGGTGATGGGTAAAGCGGCGGCCACCTACGCCGAGACCAAGCGGGAAGCTGCCCAGCCGGGGTGGTGGGTGCAATTGCCGAACGACCGGTGGGTGCAGAAATAACCTGGCGGGCCAGAGGATATCTGAACATGAAGGCCGCGGGGCTGGTCGCCCGCGGCCTTTTCTTTTGTAGGTGGTCCCCCCTCCCCCTGGGAGAGGGGGACGTGCTGACACAGGCATAACGGGATTTTGACGCCTGTGCAAAGTTTGAACTGCTGTTCAATTTGTGAAAGTGCTTGAAGGTAAAGGCTTTTTGGTGTCTTCAAGGTGTGGTGGCTGACGTGGCTGTTCAGTTGCTGGAGCGCCGACATGTCAGGACCGGTCATCGGGCGTGTGGAAAAACAGCGTCAAAACAGCAGCTTGAAAATTTTTTGAGCAATCCATGAGTTTGGCACCGCTCTTGTAATAATGAAAGACAAAGCGGCACAGCAGATGCCGCTAGCCAGAAAACCAACTTTTGCGCCGATGATGGATCCTCCTTTCCTCTCGGCGCTTTTTTTTGTCCTGGTCAAGCCAGCAGTAGTCTTCCCAGCGACGCCTTTGCCGCCGAGCCGGAGACGTCGGGCATGATCTCCAGTTCCAGCGTGGTCACCCCGTCCAGGTCCACCTGGTACTCCTCCTGTTCGGTGGTGGTGCCGGGAGGGGCGAAGGTGAACTGCTGGCGCACGATCTCCCGGAAGTTCCGGCCGTGGTTCTGGGCGTAGCGCAGTACGAACTCCTGGGTCCGCGCCACCTCCTCCTCGTTGATCAGCAGGTAGATCCGCCTCAGGCTTTGCGGCGTGTCGAACAGCAGGCGGATTATCTGCGGTCCTGGTTCCGCCGCCCGCCATCCTGGGGCGCCGACCGGCTGCAGGGCCGATTCGATGGGCTGGGAGGGGTCCTCCGAGGATATCTCGACCTTCGCGATGCTGTCGAGGTCCAGCCACTCCGCGCTGCTGTCGTGGTACTGGTGGATCTGGCTTTTGACGACCGTTTTCCGCATCTGGTTCTCCTGTTCCGCCGTGGCGGCGCCCCTGCCGGCTGATCCGGGGGGAGGGCTGTAGAGGTGATGTGTTTAAATCAGGACCGCGCCGACCGTCTGCACCAGCCACAGGTCGGTCTTCGGGCCGGTGACCATCATGAAGGTTCTGACGCTGAAGATGGGCCAGATGCCGGTTACCAGGAAGTAGGCCCACTATACCAGGGCAACGGTCGTTGTCATGATGCCCCGGGCCCGGCTAGAGTTGGCCGTGGTCGGCGAAACTGTAAAACTCGTCCTCGCCGATGATGATGTGGTCCAGCACCCTGATCCCCATGATGTGCCCGGCGTCGCACAGGCGACGCGTCACCTCGAGGTCCTCCGGGCTGGGAGTCGGGTCGCCGGTAGGATGGTTGTGCAACAGGATCATGGCCGCCGCCGACTGGCGCACCGCCGCGTTGAACACCTCGCGCGGGTGCACGATGCTTTGGTTCAGCGACCCCTCCGAGATGAGGGCCCGGCTGATGATCCGGTTCTTGCCGTCCAAAAGCAGCGCCACGAACTGCTCGGTGTGCCGGTCCCGGTATTCGTGATTCAGGTGTTCGAAGACCTGGGCGGCGGAGGTGAAACGATCGAAGGACTCGATGGGGCGCCGCTCCTTCTCCCGGATGCGCCGGGACAGGTCGAGCGCCGCCAGGATGCAGATGGCCTTGGCCGGCCCGATTCCCTTCACCTGCTGGATCTCGCGCCAGGAGGCGTCGGCCAGACGGCGCAGGGACTTGAACCGGAGCATCAGCTCTCGCCCCAGGTCGAGGGCGCTGCGGCCGCTGGCGCCGTTACCGCTGCCGAGAATGAGGGCCAGCAGTTCCGCCTCGGTGAGCGCCGAGGCGCCCCGCTGCATCAGCTTCTCACGGGGACGTTCCGCTTCCGGCCAGCATTTGATTCCACCGCTCATGAAAGCCTCCCGGTCCTGGAGGTGTCGTGGTGAAAAAATTAAATCTAAATAATACATGAGGGCGCCTGCTTGGCCAGAGGGAAACGGGGCCTCGTGGTAAACGGCATCTCCCTAATTAGTTTGGACGAATTACTCATTTCATGGTTTTATATTCCACGGGGATATGTTATATCTCCACAGTTTGCAACTAGATGCCGGCCCGCGGCCGGGACTTTGGAGGGACTAAATGTTTGGGTTGATGCCAAAAGATGAAAAGTTTTTCGCCATGTTCAGGGAAATGTCCCACAACATTATCGAAGGGGCCCAGCTCCTGAAGGACATGCTGGACAACTTTGACGACCCTGTGGCCAGCCAGCGCAAGATAAAGGACGTCGAGCACAAGGGCGATACCATCACCCACGACATCATCAAGAAGCTGAACAAGAGCTTCATCACCCCCTTCGACCGCGAGGACATCTACGCCCTCTCCGCCGCGCTGGACGACATTCTCGACCTGATCGACGCCTCCGCGCAGCGCTTCGTCATGTACAACGTGCAGAAGCCGACGCCGGAATCCAAGGAACTGGCCTTCCTGATCCTGAAATCCTGCCAGACCATCGACAAGACCGTCGCCGTCCTGGGCGGCAAGCTCGAGCCGATCAGCGCCTACTGCATCGAGGTGAACGCCCTGGAGAACGAGGCGGACCGCGTCTGCCGCGAGGCGATCAGCCGTCTCTTCGCCGAAGAGAAGGACCCGATCCAGCTGATCAAGTGGAAAGAGATCTACGAGACACTGGAGACCGCAACCGACAAGTGCGAGGATGCCGCGAACATCCTGGAAAGCGTGGTGGTTAAAAATGCCTGAGGTCACACTGGTCCTGCTGGTGGCCGTCATCGGCGCGGCCCTGCTGTTCGACTACATCAACGGCTTCCACGATACCGCGAACGCCATTGCCACCTGTGTCTCCACCCGCGCGCTCACCGTCAGGACGGCGATCTTCATGGCCGCCGGCCTGAACTTCCTTGGTGCGATGATCTCCACCAAGGTCGCGGCGACCATCGGCAAGGGGATCGTCGACGCCAACAACATCACCCAGATGGTGGTGCTGGCCGGTATCCTGGGTGCCATCATCTGGAACCTGGTCACCTGGTACTACGGCCTTCCCTCGTCCTCCTCGCACGCCATCATCGGCGGCCTGGTAGGGTCGGTGGTGGCCCACGCCGGCAGCGGAGCGCTGCACTGGGCCGGTCTCAAGAAGATCATCACCGTGTTGGTCATCTCTCCGGTGGTGGGCGCCTTCTTCGGATTCATGTTCATGGTCGGCTTGATGTGGGCGTTCAGGAACAGGGCCCCCTACAACCTGAACAAGGCGTTCCGTAAGCTGCAGATCCTTTCCGCCGCAGTCATGGCCTTCTCCCACGGCACCGCCGACGCCCAGAAGTCGATGGGCGTCATCACGATGGCCCTGGTCAGCTACGGCTCCATCGCCACCTTCGAGGTGCCCAACTGGGTCAAGATGTCCTGCGCCATCGCCATGGGTCTTGGCACCGCGGCGGGCGGCTGGAGGATCATCAAGACCGTCGGGCACGACTTCGTCAAACTGCAGCCGGTGCACGGCTTCTGCGTGGAGACCGCGTCGGCCGCGGTCATCCTGGGCGCTTCGGCCATGGGGCTTCCCACCAGTACCACCCACGTGATCACCTCGTCCATCCTCGGGGTCGGCCTGACCAAGAGGATCTCGGCGGTCAACTGGGGCGTCGCCTACCGCATCGTCATGGCATGGGTGATCACCATCCCCGCTTCGGGCTTCGTGGGCTTCGTCAGTTACATCGTGTTGTCGCCATTCCTGGGTAAGTGACGGGGGGGAGACATCGGGAATAGGTCGGGGGCGGTCTGCGGACTGCCCCCGATTTTTTTTGGCTACTCCAGTTCTTCGCCCACCTCGGTCATCTCCTTGGCGAGTTCGGCCTGGGCGGCGTCCTTTGCGCGGAAGCGGATGACGAGGTAGTAGCAGAGGAAGTAGGCGATGATGGCGGCGAAGAAGCCGAGAATCGAGGAGCCGAGGATCAGTGACTTGGCGTAGCGCTCGAGGTTGTGCCACTCGAGCCCACCGGCGAGGGGAAGGTCCTTGATGGGGCGCCCGCGCAGGAAGGCCCCGAGCTTGTAGCTCACGCCGAGGATGGGGACCACGGTGATGGGGGTGTTGACCCAGGCTCCGGTGATGCAGGTCAGTTTGTTGAGTCTCAGGAGAAAGGCTGCCGCGATGGCGAGAGGAGTGTGGAGGCCGAAGAACGGGGTGAAACTGATGAAGACGCCGACCGCGAATCCGGCGGCGATGTGCCCGGGATGGCTGTCCAGCGATAGGATGCCGTAGATCCTTTTTTTCCAGAGCTCTTTGTTCAGCAACAGTCACCTCGAAATTGGGGCTCAGTCTAAAGTCCGCACCAGCCTTTGTCAATGAGTTTGAGCCCGGCTGTTTCTTAAGAAAATTGCCACGGGTGGGGAAACGTGTTAGTATCCTTGCCTTTACTAAACATTATCGGCGGAAAGCGGCATGCGTAAGGAACTGCTCAAGAAGGTAAAGAGAATCGTGGTGAAGATCGGCTCCGGCGTCCTGACCAGCGAGGAGAACGGCATCGACCCGACGTTCCTCGACGGGCTCGCCTCGCAGATCGCTGGGCTGCGCGGTCGGGACATCGAGGTGGTCGTGGTCTCCTCGGGCGCCGTGGCCGCCGGGCGCCAGGCGCTCGGCCTGCCGGACCGGCCGCGGACCCTGCCGCAGAAGCAGGCGGCGGCGGCTATCGGCCAGTCGCGCCTGATGCGCGCCTACGAGGAAGCCTTCTCCGACTATGACCTCAAGGTCGCCCAGATCCTGCTGACCCGCGACGACCTCGCCAACCGGCGCCGTTTCCAGAACGCCCGCGGCACCCTGGACACCCTGCTCTCCTGCGGCATCGTCCCGGTCATCAACGAGAACGACACCGTCGTGGTCGACGAGCTGAAGTTCGGGGACAACGACAACCTCTCCGCCCTGGTCACCAACCTGGTCGAGGCGCAGCTTCTTTTGATCATGACCGACATCGACGGCCTCTACACCGCCGACCCGCGCACCGACCCGAGCGCCACGCTGATCCACCAGGTGGGAGCGGTGACCCGCGAGATGGAGCGCGGCGCCGGTGGGAGCGGCACCAACGTCGGCACGGGGGGGATGGCGACCAAACTCGCCGCCGCCAAGAAGGTGGTGAAGTCCGGCGTGGCCGCCATCATCTTCGCCGGCAAGGGGGAGGGTAACCTGTCCCGGGTCATGAACGGCGAGCTGCTCGGCACCCTGTTCCTGCCCGCCGGCGAGTCGCTGAACCGGCGCAAGCACTGGATCGCCTTCACCATCAAGCCCGCCGGGAGCCTCGTCGTCGATGCCGGCGCCCGCGGCGCTCTTGCCACCCATGGCAAGAGCCTGCTCCCCTCGGGGATCGCGAAGGTGGAGGGGCGCTTCGACCGCGGCGCCTGCGTCAGGGTCCTCGATCCGGAGGGGGTCGAGTTCGCACGCGGCATCGTGGACTACTCGAGCCAGGAGATCGAGAAGATCAGCCGCCACAAGAGCAACGAGATCGAGCAGATCCTCGGTTTCCGCTACGGCGACGACGTCATCCACCGGGACAATCTCGTTCTGTTGTAAAACAAGACGTTTTTACAGGGATAAAGGGGATCCAGGGGATAAAACCCCTAAAACGGTTAACGACGGGTTCTCTCGTCCTTCGCCGCTTTTACTCCTTTATCCCTTTTATCCCCTTTATCCCTGTTTGAATTGCCTTATCGGAGGTACCTATGTCAGTCGCCGAACAGATCCGCAACATCGCAGCCGAGGCCAGGCAGGCGTCCTTCGCCATGGCGAAACTCTCTTCCGCCGTGAAGAACGAGCTCCTCCTGGACATGGCGCAGGGGCTGGTCAATAACGCCGAGGAGATCGTCGCCGAGAACAAGAAGGACCTCGCGGCCGGCAAGGAGCGGGGGCTTTCCTCCGCGATGCTGGACCGCCTCATGCTGAACGAGGCGCGCATCAAGGGGATGGCCGACGCCATCCGCGAGGTCGCCGCGCTGCCGGACCCGGTAGGCGAGGTGACCGGCATGTGGAAGCGCCCCAACGACCTCATGGTGGGCAAGATGCGCATCCCGCTTGGCGTTATCGGCATCATCTACGAGTCCCGCCCCAACGTCACCTCCGACGCGGCGGCCCTGTGCCTTAAGAGCGGCAACGCGGTGGTGCTGCGGGGCGGTTCCGAAGCGATCCACTCCAACCTGGCCATCGCCACCGTCCTCAAGGCTGAACTCGCCAAGCGCAACATCCCGGCGGCGGCACTCTCCCTGATCCCGTTCACCGAGCGCGAGGGGGTCACCGAGATGCTCAAGCAGGAAGAGTTCATCGACGTGATCATCCCGAGGGGGGGCGAGAGCCTGATCCGCTTCGTGGTCGAGAACTCTAAGATCCCGGTCATCAAGCACTACAAGGGGGTCTGCCACATCTTCGTGGACGCCTCCGCCGACTTCGAGATGGCGCGCGACATCATCATCAACGCCAAGGTGCAGCGCCCCGGCGTCTGCAACGCCCTGGAGACGCTGCTGATCCACAAGGACGTCGCCGAGCGCTTCGTCCCCTTCATCTATCAGGCCCTGGACGAGCAGAAGGTGGAAGTGCGCGGCGACGAGACCTTCCGCCGCTTCGCTCCCAAGGCCGCGCCGGCCACCGAGGAGGACTGGTACGCCGAGTACCTGGAGCTGATCCTGGCCGCGCGCGTGGTGGACGGCTTGGATGCGGCCATCGATCACATCAACCGCTACTGCTCGCTGCACACCGAGTCGATCATCACCGGCGACTACGGCAACGCGCAGCGCTTCATCCGTGAGGTCAACTCCGGCGTGGTCATGGTGAACGCGTCGACCCGCTTCTCCGACGGGAACCAACTGGGGCTGGGCGCCGAGATCGGCATCTCCACCACCAAACTGCACTCCTTCGGCCCGATGGGGCTCACCGACCTGACCACGACCAAGTTCATCGTGTACGGTGCCGGGCAGGTAAGGCCTTAAGGCAAAAGCCTTAACGCAAAGGCGCAAAGCCGCGAAGGCGCGAAGAGAACCAAAAGAAGTCGGGTTTAAATCCTTGCGCCTCTGCGCCTTGGCGGCTTTGCGTTAGGCCGTTGGTTTTCGTCACAACCGGAGCGTCAATGAAAACGGGGATTCTGGGGGGAACCTTCAACCCCATCCATAACGCGCACCTGCGCATCGCCGAGGAGGCGCGCGACCTGTTCCAACTGGACCGGGTCGTCTTCATCCCGGCCGCCACGCCGCCGCACAAGCCGCAGGTGGGGGAACTCTCCTTCGCCAGCCGCTTGGAAATGGTGCGCCTGGCGGTCGCCGGCAACCCCTGCTTCGAGGTTTCCGACATGGAGGCGGTGCGCGGCGGGCGCTCCTATTCGGTGGATACGCTGCGCCAGTTGCACGCAGAGCGGCCGGAGGACGAGCTCTTCTTCATCGTCGGGGCGGACTCCTTCAACGACATCTCCACCTGGCACCAGTACCAGGCCATTTTCGGCCTGTGCAACATCGTCAGCGTGCAGCGTCCCGGTTCCACCATCGCCAGTCTCGCCCAGGCCCTCCCTGTTGCCATAAGTGGGGAGTTCTGCTATGATTCGGCGGCTAAACGCCTGAGCCACAGCTCGGGCCATTGTGTCTACGCGCTGGATGGGGTGCTGCTCGACATCTCATCAAGCCATATCCGGCAGCTCGTGAAAGCCGGTCGCTCGATCCGGTACCTCCTTCCGGAGGCGGTCGAGCACTACATAAAGGAACAAGGGTTATACGTTGATGCAAGATAATGAAGTAATGATTCCGGCCGTTGAACGCGCCGTGAAGTGTGCGGCTTTCGCCCTGGACAAGAAGGGCCTCGACGTCAAGGTGCTCGAGATCAAGAACATCTCCAGCATCGCCGATTACCTGGTGCTCGCCACCGGGCGCTCCGACCGCCAGGTGCAGGCCATGGCCGATTCGGTCAAGCAGGGGCTCAAGCCGATCGACAAGGCTATCGACACCGAGGGGTACGACGAGGGGCGCTGGGTCGTGGTCGACTACGGCGACGTGATCGTGCACCTGTTCCAGGAAGAGGTGCGCAAGATCTATAACCTGGACGAGCTCTGGAGCCGGGCGCCGCGGATCGAGATCCCAGAGGAATACCTCTGGGAGCATAAAGAGAAATGAGACTGAAGCTCCTTTGGGTCGGCAAGACCCAGGAGAGCTGGGTCCGCACCGGCATCGAAGAGTACGCGGGGAGGGTCAGGCGCTACGCGCCGCTGGAGATCCTCGAGGCCCGCGAGGAAAAAGGGGCGCAAGCCGCCACCATGCGGGAGCGTGAATGCGAGCGCCTCGCCAAGCTGATCCCCAAGGGGGGGAAGCTGGTGCTCCTGGACGAGAGGGGGGAGCAGATGAGTTCCCCTGAACTCGCCACCTTCCTGTCCAGGAACCGCGACCAGGGGACCCAGGACCTGGTCTTCGCCATCGGCGGGGCCTACGGCTTCACCGACAGCTTCCGGGCCCAGGCATTCAAGACCGTTTCGCTCTCCCGCATGACGCTCACCCACCAGATGGTGCGGGTCTTCCTGCTGGAACAGATCTACCGCGGCTTCACCATCATTAACGGTGAGCCATACCATCATGAGTAAGGTAACTGCTTGTTTTAAAGGTGAAGACGCTACGCTTCACCTTTTTTAATTGGATCTAATAACTCTAATGAGGGAGAATGCCATGCCGAAAAAGCCTCTGCTCTTGATGATCCTCGACGGCTGGGGAATCAACCCCGAACAGGAAGCCAACGCCGTCGCCCAGGCAAAGACACCCAACATGAACCGGCTTTCCGCCGAATACCCCTCCGGCCAGATCGACGGGTCCGGCCTCGCGGTCGGTCTCCCCTCCGGGCAGATGGGCAACTCCGAGGTCGGCCACACCAACATCGGCGCTGGTCGCGTGGTCTACCAGGACCTGACCAGGATCAGCAAGTCGATCGACGACGGCGATTTCTTCACCAACCCGGCGCTGCTCGACTGCATGGCCAAGGCGAAGGCAGGAAGCGGCAGGCTGCACTTGGCGGGCCTTCTCTCCGACGGCGGCGTGCACTCGCACGACACCCACCTCTACGCACTGATCGAGATGGCCAAGCAGCAGGGCGTCTCGCAGGTCTTCGTCCACTGCCTCATGGACGGTCGGGACACCCCGCCCCAGAGCGGCGCCGACTACATCCAGCACCTGGAGAATGAGATCGCGCGGATCGGTTTCGGCAAGGTCGCCACCGTGATCGGGCGCTACTACGCCATGGACCGTGACAACCGCTGGGATCGCGTGGAGAAGGCGTACCGCGCCATGGTGCTCGGCGAGGGGAATCCCTACGCCAGCGCGGAAGCCGCCATGAAGCAGAGCTATGCCGACGGGGTCACCGACGAATTCGTGCTCCCGAGCGTGATCATGGCGGGAGGCGAACCCGTCGGGAGGGTTTCCGACGGCGACGGCTTCATCTTCTTCAACTTCCGCTCCGACCGCGCCCGCGAGATCACCCGCGCCTTCACCGATCCGCAGTTCAACGGCTTCCCGCGCGAAATCTGGCCCAAGCTCGCCGCCTACGTCTGCATGACCTCGTATGACGAAACCTTCGGCCTCCCAATCGCCTTCGGTCCCGAGGACCTGGTCAACATCTTCCCCGAAGTGATCAGCAACGCCGGCCTGACCCAGCTGAGGATCGCGGAGACCGAGAAGTACGCCCACGTCACCTTCTTCTTCAACGGCGGCAGGGAGGAGGCGTTCCCGGGTGAGGACCGTGCCATGATCCCGTCTCCCAAGGAGGTCGCTACCTACGACCAGAAGCCGGAGATGAGCGCCTACCTGGTCACCGAGGAACTCATGAAGCGGCTGGACGAGGACAAGTACGACGTCATCATCCTCAACTTCGCCAATGCCGACATGGTCGGCCATACCGGCATTTTCTCTGCAGCGGTGAAGGCGGTCGAGGCGGTGGACGAGTGCGTGGGGAAGTTGGTGGAGACGGTGCGCGCCAAGGGGGGCACCACCATCATCACCGCCGACCACGGCAACGCCGAGATGATGCAGGACGACCAGGGTGGACCGCACACGGCGCATACCTGCGACATGGCTCCGGTGGTGCTGGTGGATGACTCCAGGAAGGGCGTCAAGCTGAGGACCGGTGTCCTCGCCGACCTTGCCCCGACCATGCTGGAGCTGCTGGGCCTGCCGCAGCCGCCGGAGATGACCGGGAAGAGTTTGCTGGCATAGTTTGTAACCGCCTGACCCGTCTGACTAGTCGGACGAGAAGGAGAAAAACCATGAAGATTCTTGCAATCAACGGCAGCCCCCGCGGCATGAACGGCACCACGGGACGGCTTTTGGAAGAGGTGCTGGCCGGAGCGGTACAGGCGGGCGCCGACATCGAGATCGTCTCGCTTTCCGAGACCCCGATCAAGCCGTGCCTCGCCTGTGACGCCTGCCACAAGGTGGGGATCTGCCCGGTAAAGGACGACTACGAGACCATAAAGGAGAAGCTCCTGGCCGCCGACGCCTTCATCCTGGCGACCCCCAACTATCTCTTGAGCATCACCGCCCAACTGAAGGCGTTGCTGGATCGCCTCAACGGCCTGATCCACCTCACCGCGCTGGAAGGGAAGTACTCGGCGCTGGTCGAGACCTCCGGCGGTGGCGGCGACGAGGAGCCGCTGGAGTACATGCAGCGCATTGTGAACGCCATGGGCGCCCAGAATGTCGGCAGCATCGGCTCTCCCGGCGCCGGCCATCGCGTCTTCCCGGACCAGGAGGCGCTGTTCGCGAAGGCGCGGGCCTTGGGCAAGGATCTTTGCGACAGCGTGCGCGAGAAGCGCTCCTTCCCGGAGCAGGACGGCTTCCGCCTCGGTTTCAAAGAGCGCATGAGCCACCTGATCGGCTTCATGGGCGAGTGCTGGCCCTACGAGAAGGAGTACCTGGCGAAAAGGTAGTCGGGCCAGCTTCGGCAGGCCCTCACCCCTGGCCCGAAGGGCGAGGGGAACTGGGCGCCCCTACGACGAATGCACCTGGTAAAAGCGTTCCACCTGTAGGGGCGAATAATCATTCGCCCCCCGTAATCGCGCCTCCCCTCTGGTGACAAGGGCGCGGGCGGGGCACCGGCGGTCGGGCGAATAATTATTCGCCCCTACAGGACGTAGGTGTGTGGCGCGGCGTGCACGCCTGCCCCTCTCCCGTGGGGCGGGGGGTAACCGCCTTCTCCCCCCGGGAGAAGGTGCCCCGCAGGGGCGGATGAAGGCTGCGCTGTTGCAGGCTCGGATTCGTTACTCTGAAGCGTAAGCTGGAGCGTTGGCAAGTATCCATTCTCAACTGTCCATAGGAGACGTCATGAGCAATACCGAAGAGTTGAACAACTGGGCCTATGCGCACAAATGCCAAAAAGCGGTGGAGAACCTGAAGAAGAACGGCTTCGACGCGCTCTACTGCCATGACGGCGAAGAGGTGTTCCACTACATCGTCAACGAAGCGACCCAGGCACAGAGCGTCGGCTTCGGCGGCTCCCTTTCCATCGCGGACCTGAAGCTTTCGGAGAAGCTGAAGGGGATGGGGAAGGAGATCCTGAACCACGGACTGCCCGGCCTTTCCCCTGAGGAGAAGTTGGCGATCACCAGGCGGCAGCTTACCTGCGACCTTTTCCTGACTGGCAGCAACGCGGTGACCCTCTCCGGTGTCCTGGTCAACATCGACGGCAACGGCAACCGTGCCGCCGCCATGTTCTTCGGGCCGCAGAAGGTGATCGTGGTGGTGGGTCGCAACAAGCTGGTGGACGGCAGCATCGAGGACGCGGTGCAGCGCATCAGGACCTACGCCTCGCCCCCTAACGCCAAGAGGCTCAACCTCTCCACCCCCTGCACGACGACCGGTTTTTGCTCCGACTGCAACTCGCCGCAGCGCATCTGCCGCGTGACCACCATCATCGAGAAGAAGCCGAGAAACACGGACATCCGGGTGCTGGTCGTCAACGAGGACATGGGACTGTAAAGAAGCAAAACCCGCTCAACGTTCTACGTTCTATGTTCTGCGTTGCAACCTCACCCTGAGGCCTTGCGTGTTAACCAGACATGGAAGACCCCTGTCGGGGAAGTTTGAGTCTACCTTGGAACGTAGAACATAGAACGTAGAACAGGTTTTACGGGGGTTGACATGCTCTTGCGCCCTCTGATCGATCTGCTGTTTCCCCCTTTGTGCCACGCCTGCAAGGGGACCATACCCGTAACTGGGACGGAGGAGACTCCGCCCCAGCCCTTCATTTGCACCGATTGCCTCGGCAAGATCGCCTTCCTCGCTTCTCCCTTGTGCACCCTCTGCGGGGCCCCCTTCGCCACCGAAAATGGCAGCGACCACATCTGCGGCACCTGCCTGTCCCATCCGCCTTTTCACACCAGCCGCTCGGCGGCTGTTCTCGGTGGCCCGCTCCAGGAGCTGATCCACCGCTTCAAGTACGGCGGCAAGACGCACCTGGGCGAGCCCCTGGCGCTGCTGGCTTTTCAACGGCTGGAAGACTTTCTTTGCGAGGCGGCGCCCGACTGCGTCGTGCCGGTACCGCTGCATCGCAAAAGGCTCAGGCAGCGCGGCTACAACCAGTCGCAGCTGATTGGTGAGGTGCTCGGTAAGAAATTGCGGGTACCGCAAGTGGTGGGAAATCTGCGCCGGCTGCGCTGGACGGAGCCCCAGACGGGACTGGACGCGGGGGACAGGGTGACCAACGTGAAGGGGGCGTTCGGGGTGCGGGACCCGAAGGTGCTGGCGGGAAAGCGGGTGCTGTTGGTGGACGACGTCTTCACCACGGGGAGCACGCTGGGGGCCTGTGTCGATGCGCTGCGCGAGGCGGAAGTCGCCAGGGTGGCGGCGGTGACGGTGGCGCGGGGGATCCAGCGGTGAACCGATCCCCCATCGGCCGCTACTTGCCGAACTCCCTCGGGCGGATCTCCTTGGCGACACCGTTTTCGAAGCGGAGGGTATAGCCGGGAAGGTCGGGACCGTAGCGGTAGGTCCATTCCTCAACGGCGACCGAGGTGCGCGTGGTCACCTCCCCATCCACCGAAACAGCCACTTTCTCCCCGCGCTTTTCGCGCGCCAGGGGCTCCCCGCACTTTAAGTATGCATCGACGATGGTGTCGCCCAGCGCCAATCCTTCGCCGTTACGGCATTCCGGCATCATCGGGTCGCGCATGCTGCCGTAGCCCAGGTTGCGTACCTCCGTCAGTATCCCGTTCAGAAAGACCAGGCTCAGCATGAACTCCTGCGGCCCGGTATCGAAAATCCACTCGTCGTAGGACGTGGTACTGCGCGTCGTCTTTTTCCCCTCAAACCGCTCTTCCAAAAGGTCGCGGTGCTCCTTCAGTGTCGGCTGCGGACACTGGGCCGCAACCTCGGCCATCGGCTGACCGATTACGACCTCCTCTCTGCAAGCCGCCCCATGAGCAGGCACGGTGAACGATGAGCACACCCCCAGGGTCGCCACTACGACCCAAAGCTTCAACCCTGCCGAACCAAGCATTTTCACTCCTGAACCATCACCTCCGGACTATCATCGCCGCCATCTAGTAGCACAAGGGGTGCCAAAGAACCACCAGCAAATCGCCTGCCCGGCCATTTGCATGAGATCTTCCCTCGTAATCAAACCTTTATGTCATCACCCGCCCTCTGGCGGTACCCCTCGCTTTGAGGGTGCCGGTACAGGCTGTTAGGGGTAAAGCCTCACCGGGCTGGGTGGTTATGCTCTGGGAGAAATGGCTCTGGATGGGTGCGGGGGCGTGGGGAATGGGTGCTATGCCCCACATTAATGAACGATACCCGAAACGCTCGGTGGTCAATTATACACGGGGTTAGAAGCCTTTTTGATGCTGGCATGCTCCCTGCTAATATCAGCGCCGTCCGCATACCGGGTGCGGACAACGGAAGCAACCGGTTACGCCGAGTGAGGTACCCACCCTAGGCCAAGCCGGGAGTTCCCCCTAGAGGGAAAAATGGTTTTACACGAAAAAGGAGGTAACACAAGGCATGAGATTGAAAAAACTTGTACCCGCGCTGGCCCTTACCGCAGCAGCCCTGACGGTTGTCGTCGCTCCGGCATTTGCAGGCAAGACCGGAGCCCCTAGCTCCTACAAGGTCGTTGCGTGGAATGATCTTGGTATGCATTGCGCCTGCCCGACTTTTGCCGGGTTCCTGCTCCTCCCCCCGTTCAACACGGTAAGGGCCCAGGTCCTGGGGTACGGCGGCAATGACCCCGTCATCATCGATTCGACCAACGCCGGCACCTACGGTGTCACGGTAAGCTACGGCATGGCCGACAATACCGAGTCCACCCTGCAGGCTGACTCCTACTTCCAGCAGTGGATCACCTATTCGCCGAAGCTGTTCCCGGGCTTTGTGCCGGTCGTCGGCGGCAAAGTTCAGGGCATCGCCGGCAACGGCATCTCCGGCAACATGGCCTACGACAGCAACCTGAAGGACTGGACCGCGGTCGGCATTCCGGCGTACCCGCTGGTTGACGCCAACTCCGCGAAAAATGTCATGACCGACCCTCTTGGCGGCGCGAACCGCAACCCGTACCCGATGACCAACGTGTACGTGAAGAACAGCTCCGGCACCATCCTGGCACAGACCAGCACCGTGACCCCGGTTGCCTTCGGCGGCTGCTGCTCCTGCCACCTGTCGCTTGCTTCCGCCAACGGCTACCCGGCAACCCCGACCGGCTCCTTCGCCTATCTCGGCAAGATGCACGGCATGAACTCCAGCAAGATCGACTTCAACTACCTTGACCCGACCGGCGACGGCACTTCTGGCCCGATCCGCTGCTCCTGGTGCCACTGGGATCCGGCGATGGGCGAGAGCGCAGCACCGGGCCTCGCCAACGTATGGCCCAACTACGTGATCATGGCGGGCGCCACCTTCACCAAGGCTGACGTCAAGGTTTCCCAGTATTCCTTCTCCGACGTTCTGCACCGCTTCCACAGCCAGAGCAGCAAGGTTCTGACCCAGTACGACGCCAACGTTGCCACCAACTGCTACGACTGCCACCCGGGCAACAACGTCAACTGCTACCGCGGTTCCCACAAGGCCAAGACAACCCTCTGGTGTGTCGACTGCCATGGCAACCTGAACCAGCGTACCGCTGCCGGCCAGCTGACCCAACCGTGGAAAGCCTCCACCCTGCCGTCCTGCACCTCGGCAAGTGCCGGGGCCACCCCGGCCTTCGCCTGCCACGCCACCAACATCGTGGGTGGCACCGTGTACCCGACCAGCCCGACCCTGTTCGGCAAGTTCATCAACGGCCGGGGTCACAAAGGGAGCATCAAGTGCCAGACCTGCCACGGCTCCGCTCATGCCGAGGCTCCGTCGACCATGACCCTGGACAACACCCAGCTGTCCACCCTGCAGGGTAGCACCAGCTACAGCTTCCCCGCCGGCAAAGACAAGACCTACGCTCTTGGCGTCTGCGTCTTCTGCCACTCGGGCAAAACCTCGACCTGGGGCGTTCCGCCGCATCAGTAAGACAACGTAATTGCAATTCCGGGGGGGAGGAAATCCTCCCCCCTTTCCCCAAAAAGCCCATTCATATCCATACGGAGTACGACCATGTACATTGCCAACAACATCCTACGCATAGCGGCCGCGCTTACCGTGGTCGCCGCTTTGGCAGCTCCCGCCCTGGCCAAGGAAAAAGCGAGGCAGCCCAAAGCGAAAAGCGCCGAGTTTGACTTCAAGAAAACCAACGCCTTCATCCGCGAGATGGAGGGACGCCCGGATTTCCCGGTCGCCACTGTGATCGCCAACGATTACGTCTACACGCTCCTTGCCATGGGAGAGAAGATAGATACCGGCAGGCAGAATGCCATCATCCTGGCAGCCAAGCTTGCCCAGCAAAAAGACGGCGGCTTCACGCCGGACAAGTCCAGCAAGACCTCCTCCATCCTCTACACCGACATCGCCCTGGAAACCCTGGCGCTGCTTGACGCCGGCAACGCCATCGACCGCAACAAGGTCAAGGCCTTTGCCGCTTCCTTGAAAAACCATGACGGCGGCTTCGGTTTTTCCACTGATGCCAGGAAATCCTCGCTTGCGACAACCTACTACGCGTTACACGTGCTGAAGGCTGTGAACGGGCTGGATGCGGTGGATCGGGGCAAGACCCTTGAATACGTAAAAGGATTCGCCAAGAAGGAGGGAGGCTTCGGCCCGGAAAAGGGTCCCGGCCGCCCCAACGCACGCAGCACCTACATGGCCGCGTACATCCTCAACGCCTTGTCGGGCATGGATGCCCCGACCGCCAAAAGTGCGCTGCAGTACCTGGAGAGCACACCGTATCTCGACAAGAAGAGCAAGGAGCGTCCGGACCTCGACGAGCAACTCTACACCATCCGCGCCTTGAAGGAGATCAATGCAGGTAACCGCGTCGACAAGGCGCTGGCCTTCAACTTCATGAAGCGGCTGTACATCAAGGTGAACGGCGGGTTTGGCCCCCTGGAAGGGTACGGTTCCACTCCCGACTCCACCACGACCGCGCTCCGTATCCTGAGCGAGATCGGCAAGGTGAAGGGTGTGCAGGTGCAGGTGGCGAAGCGATAAAGAAACAGTTGAGAAGCAGGTTAGGTCAAGGGTGAGGTTGAGAACGGAAACGCTTTCCACTTGACCTTAACCTCGATCTTAGCCTCGCTTTTAAAGGAGTTGACATGCTTTCTTTACATAAGATGACCCGTTCGGCGGCAGCCCTGTCGCTGCTGGCGCTGGCAGCCTGCACCGGCGGGCCTGCCAAGAACTCTCCCCAGGCCGCCGTGGAGAAGGTGAACGGCGCCCCCATCACCCGCGCGGAACTGGACCGTACCGTCAAAGCCCTCGTCGGGCAGGCCGATCCCAAACAGTTGCCGCCGGACCAGCTCAAGAAGGCGACCGACGCGGCACTGAACCAGTTGACCGCTGCCGAGTTGCTCTACCAGGCGGGGATGAAGCTGGAGATCAAGGACCTCGACAAGCAGGTGACCACCCGCATCGTCCAGAGCAAGTACCAGTACCCTTCCCAGGCAGAGTTCGACAAGGCGCTGCAATCGGTGGGGATGACCCAAAAGGAACTGGAGGAGGCGGCGCGCAAGGATATCGTGATCAACAACCTGATTGTGCAGCGATTTGCCGGCAAGACGGATGTGTCTGAGGCAGAGGTGCGCAAGTACTACGAGGACAACAAGCTGAAACAGTTCACCCAGGGGGACCGGATCAAGGTGAGTCACATCCTGATCGGGGTTGCCAAGGGCGCCAACGCGGAAGCCAAGCAGCAGGCTAAGGATAAGGCGCTGGCAGTGTTGAAGCGGGTCAAGGGGGGCGAAGCCTTCGCCTTGGTGGCCAAGAAGGAGTCGACTTCGCCCACCAAGGAGCAGGGGGGGAGCCTCGGCATTATCGGCAAGGGACAAAGCCTGCCTCCTTTCGAGAAGGCGGCTTTTGCACTCAAGGCCGGCGAGATTAGCGACGTGGTGGAGACTCCGCTCGGGTATCACGTGATCAAGGTGGAGCAGAAGCTGCCGCCGGCGACGGAGCGCTACGAAGATGTCAAAAACACCATCGCCGGGAACATAAAGCGCGAGAAGATCCGGGGCATGCTGGCGGCTTACGTCGAAGAGTTGCGTGGCAAGGCTAAGATCGAAAAGGTGTAGTTCCGCCTGGCGGATTTGTTATTCGACGCGTTGTGAATGGGTCAACGCGGAGGTTGTGATAAAGGGGCCGACCGGGAAGTCGGCCCCATTTTTTTGGAGATGGTACGTGGGGCAAAATCCCCCCTGTCCCCCCTTCGCGAAGGGGGGACAGGGGGGATTTGGAAGCATGGTCCTCAGCGCAAAACCCCTTGGTATCCTCTGCGTAAAGGGGGGGACGTGAGGTCTCGCAGTTCCGCTGCGTGAACTGCAGATAGGGAGTGGACTTCCTAGTTCGGTGCGAAGAAGGATTCGAGCCGGCGACAGATTTCTTCTTCCGGCGCTTTCAGGACGGTGACCCCGTGGAGCGCGGTGAGGAATATCTTGCCGTAGTTCTTGGTCAGTACCCTCGAGTCCAGGATCAATACTGCCCCGCGGTCCTCCTTGCTCCGGATCAGCCTCCCGAAGCCCTGCTTGAACTTGATCACCGCCTGGGGCACCGTGTAGCTCATGAAGGGATCGCCCCCCTTGGCGGTGATGTGCTCGCTCCTCGCCTCCAGGATAGGCTCGGTTGGGACCCGGAAGGGGAGGCGGGTGATCACGACCAGTTCCAGTCCCCGCCCCTGCACGTCCACCCCCTCCCAGAAGGAATCGGTACCGAACAGCACCGGGTTGAGCGAGTTGCGGAACTTGGAGAGGAGCATGTGGCGATTGGTCTCCCCCTGGCGCATCGGGGTGAGGCCGGCGGCCTTGAGCGGCTCGGCCAGGCGGTTGAAGACCCGGACCAGCAGGTCGTAGGAAGTGAAGAGCACGAAGGCGCGCCCCTGGGAAATCTTGAGCGCGTCCAAGAGGTGGCTGCACAGCCGGGCCTCGAACATGGGAGAGGTCGGCTCGGGCATGTCGGCGGGGACCGCCACCAGCGCCTGGTGCGCGTAGTCGAAGGGAGAGGGGAGCAAAAGCTCGCTGACCCGATCCTTGGCGAGCAGCTCTATTCCGGTGCGGTGCTTCAAAAAGTCGAACTTTTCCCCGATGGCCAGCGTGGCCGAGGTGAGCACCACGGTCTTGAAGCGATCGAGAATCGCCTTCTTGATCGACTCCGCCACCTCCAGCGGTGAGCAGCAGAGCTTCACCAGGGGGCCCTTTCTCAACTCGAACCAGCGGCAGAACTCGTCCTCGCGGGCCATGAAGAACCTCAGTGCGTCGACCGCGCACTCGATCCTCCCTTTCACCCCCCTAAGGTCGGTGAGCGGCCCGGACAGCTTCTCCAGCACCTTGTCGGAAAGCTTCTCGCACCCCTTCAGGAACGCCTGCATGGCAAGGGCGTAGTCCGAGAGTTCCTTGGCCATGTGCTCGATGTGCGGCGTCACCTCCTGCCAGAGCGGAGTGTTGTAAATGGCCGGCGTCACCCGCAGCTTCTGTTCGACTCCATCCTTCTTCAGCTTCCTGAACAGCGCCTCGCCGATCTGGTCCATGCCTCGGGTCACCGCCTCCAGCACCGCGACCCTCCTCGGGATCAGGCGCCCTTCCAGGACTTCCGCGATCTCCAGGTAGAGGTCGTCCTGCGATTCCGGCACGGCGGCGGAGAGCTGGGTGGAAAGCTGCGGCAGCACGCCGCGGTGCGCTTTCCTGGGGTGCTGCAGTTTGCCCAGAAGCTTGACCAGCCCCAGCCGGCTGACCTGGCTGGAGAGGAAGTTGGTGGCGACATCCTCGAGGTGATGCCCCTCGTCGAAGATAAGCCGGGTGAAGGGGGGGAGGATGGCGGTGGCGTCGTAGCCGGTTTCCTGGCGCACCGAAAGGTCGGCCAAAAGCAGGGCGTGGTTGACCACGAGGAGGTCCGCGCCGGCCGCCTCGCGCCGGGCCTTATAGAAGAAGCAGCGCGGGTATTCCGGGCACTTTACCCGGCCGCACTGGTCCGACTCGCAGCAGAGCTCCTCCCAGACCTCGTCCTTGGGTATGAAGGCCAGGTCGCCGCGGCAGCCGTCGTCGGTCTTCTTGCTCCATGCCACGATGGCGTCCAGTTCCTGGGCGGTTTCGTCCTTGAAGAGCGAGGCGTCGGCGGCGTTCACCCGGAGCTTTCTCAGGCAGAGGTAGTTGCCCCGTCCCTTGACCAGCACCGCCCGGAACTGCACCCCGGCGTGCTGCTGCAGAAACGGGATGTCCTTCTGGATCAGCTGCTCCTGCAGGTTGATGGTGTTGGTGGAGACCACCACCCGCTCCTTGTTGCGCACCGACCAGAGGGCGGCGGGAAGGAGGTAGGCGAGCGACTTGCCGGTGCCGGTGCCGGCCTCGACGATGGCGACCTTCTCCTCGTTGAAGGCTTCGGCGAGGTTGAGCGCCATCCGGCTCTGCTCGGGGCGGTGCTCGTAGCCGGGGAGGGCCTGGGCCAGTACGCCGTCGGGCGCGTAGAAATGCTCGACTTCGGGATAGGAGAGGCGTTCCACCACCTTGCGGGCGAAGGGGGCGACCACCTGGTTGGCGCGGGAGGCGTCGTTGTTGACGATGTAGAAGCCGACCCCCTGGTTCCCCAGGAGCGAGGCGATCTCGATGTCCGGTTGCGAAGGGGTGAGGTTGCCGGAAGGGTGGTTGTGGATGACCACGTCGCCGAAGGAGCAGGCGATCATGATGGCGGGGACGGCGTCCTTGTTGCCGCGGGCGAGCGGCTCCACCGTCACGACGATGCGCGCCTCGTCGGTGCGACCCAAAAAGAAGACTTCGTTGCCGTTTGCTTCGGTGATTGCGTTGCGGAGCTGCTCGATGGCGAGAGCTGAAAAGTACTTTTGCATGACCCGGTTGAAGATACAGGGTTTGGGTGGGGGAGGCAACACAAAAGCAGGGGCGGGGGGGAGGGCGCCTTTGGCAATCCGGCAACCGTCGGAGGCGGGCGAATGATTATTCGCCCCTACAGCATGCGATCGTCCAGGCACCAACAAGATTTGGATAACCGTGGCAGCGTCATTGATCCATCCTGCCCCTCTATGTTAGAAGAGAAGCCGAGGAGATTTCATGCAGCGCTACAACGCATTTTCTGAGGAGCTGAAGCGGGTGTTCGGCTGCAAGGTGCAGCGGCTCTCGGTGGACGCGGGGTTCACCTGCCCGAACCGCGACGGCAGCGTCGGGACGGATGGGTGCATCTTCTGCGGCGGCAAGGGATCGGGTTCCTACGGCATCCTGCAGGGGGTGGGCGTTGCCGAGCAGCTGGAGCACGCCAAGGAGGTCATGGTAAGAAAGTACAAGGCCTCCCGCTTCATCGCCTACTTCCAGTCCTATTCCAACACCTACGCCCCGGTGCAACAGTTGCGCCGGCTCTACGACGAGGCACTCTCGGTGCCGGACGTCGTCGGCCTCATCGTCGGCACCCGCCCCGACTGCCTCCCGACCGAAACCCTCGACCTCCTCGCCGAGTACGCGCGGCGCTGCTACTTCTGGCTGGAACTCGGCCTGCAGTCGCCGCTGGACCGCACCCTCTCCGCCATCAACCGCGGCCACGACCTCGCGTCGTTCAGCGCCGCCGTCAGGGAGTGTCAAAAGCGCGGCATCCGGGTCTGCGCCCACATCATCCTGGGCTTGCCGGGGGAAAGCCGCGAGGAGATGCTTTCCGGCGCGGATTTTCTGAACCGGGCCGGCGTGGACGGGGTGAAGGTTCATCTCCTGCACGTGATGCGCGGCACCCGCCTGGCCGAGCTGTACCAGGCCGGGGAGGTGCCCCTATTGGACCGCGACAGCTACGTCGGGCTGGTCTGCGACTTCCTCGAGCGGCTGGACCCGAGGATCGTGGTGCAGCGGTTGACCGGAGACGGCAACAGGAAGGACCTGGTAGCGCCGCTTTGGTCGCTCGCCAAGTTCGAGGTGCTGAACTGCATCGATCACGAGCTGGAGCGGAGAAAGAGCAGGCAGGGGTCCGGAAGGGGACTGGCTCCGTAAGGGGACTGTCCCCTTTTGCCCTTTGCGAGGCTCGAATAACTCCGACCTCAGTCCACCCCTCCCTTGAGGAGAGGGGGGACTTATGAACCTCCCGCAAGTGGAAAGCGCCTAGTTCCAGGCGCGCGGCTTGCTGCTTAGGGGGCGGCCGCCTTCTTCACGCGCCAGCATCTTGGGAACTTCAATCCTCTTCGCCAGCGCCGGGCGCCAGAAATAGGAGTCGCGCCCTTCCGCGCCCCCCTCCCTCGTTATCCTCAGCAGCACGCCGGTTTCGGCCGCGGGCTGGTAGCTGAACTTGGTCAGCAGCCGCGCCGGCCTTTTGACCTCGAGGCTGTAACCGCCGTCCCCCACCTCGGTCAGGCGGTCCTTCGCCCCAAGTCCGACCACGCCCCGGTTCCGCTCAACGCCCTGCCCATCGCGGCGCTTCTCCAGGTAGCTCAGCCAGATCTTGCCCGGTTGACCGACCACCGTCCTCAGGCCGACCTCGTCCTCGTAACCCAGACGCCCGAATGAGACCGCGGCGATGTCGTCGCGGGTCAGTCCCGTGACGGCCTTGCCGTTGCCGTCCCTGACGGTGAACTCGACGTGCAGTGAACCGTCGTTGGCCACTTCCACCCAGCCTATCTTCAGCTCAATCCGTTCCGCCTGTTCGGTTGTCGTTCTATGGGTCGGCTTGCCTGCTGCGCCGGATTCCGCTGCAGTAGCTGTCAGGGGAGACGCTGCTAAAAGCGCGGTTGCGATCATGGTCATGACGGTGAGGAGATTGGCTTTGAGACTTTTCATAATGTCCTCCTGGGGTGGGTGAGTATTTACACCGCTTTGTTTCTGGTGTAAGGATAGGACTCAAACAGTATCCCTGTGAAGGGCCACATTTCATAAATTTTGTGGATACACTTCGTTTACAGCGTATTCTTTCGGCTGAGCGAAATGAGAGAGGGCCGCCATGATCTATCTGAATCCGGAGTCGAAAAAGCCTTTGTATCAGCAGCTTTATGAGCAGCTGAAACAGAACATCATTACCGGGGAATACGAGAAGGGGAGCCGGCTGACATCGACCAGGGACCTGGCGAAAAATCTTTCCATCGCGCGCAACACGGTGGAGGCGGCCTACGACCAGCTCTGCATCGAGGGGTACGTGGAGGGGAGGCATGGCTCGGGGTACGTGGTGCAGGACCTCCAGGAAGACCTGCTGCATTTCCCCTGCATAACCGGGGACGGGGGGGAGTTGGAGTTCCCGCCGCCGGGCGGGAACGTCGCGGACCCGGATGAGCCGGCGTCCGCGCTGGTCAAGCCGGTGAAGTACAACTTCTCCTACGGCGACTTCGACCCGCACTCCTTCCCCCACGCGCTGTGGCGGCGTCTGAACAACGAGGTGCTCACCTCGCTCAAGGTGGATTCCATCGCCTACTACGGGGACAAGCAGGGGGAACTGCAGCTGCGGCGGGAACTGGCGAAATACCTGCGCCAGTCCCGGGGGGTGAAATGCTCGCCGGAGCAGATCGTGGTGGGCGCGGGGCTCCAGGACCTCGCCATGATGATCTGCCTGCTGTTTGCACGGGAGGAGCGCATCCTGGGGATGGAGGAGCCGGGGTACGACTTCACCAGGGTCATCTTCGGAAACCACGGCTACCAGGTGCTCCCGATCCCGGTGGGGGAATGGGGCATCGACCCGGCGGAACTGAGGAAAAGCGGGGCGCGGCTGGCCTACGTGACCCCTTCGCACCAGCTCCCCACCGGCGTGGTGATGCCGATCCAGCACCGCATGAGGCTCTTGCAGTGGGCGGAGCAAAGCGGAGGGGTCATCATCGAGGACGATTACGACAGCGAATTCCGCTACCGCACCCGGCCCATCCCCGCCCTGCAGTCGATCGATTGCCAGGAGCGCGTGATCTACCTGGGGACCTTCTCCAAGGCGTTCGCGCCGGGGCTGCGCATGGGATACATGGTGTTGCCGCTATGGCTTCTGGCCCGCTACCACGCGGTGTTCGAGCGCTACAAGTGCGCCGTGCCGAGGCTGCAGCAGTACGTCGCGGCGAGCCTCCTGTCGGGGGGGCACTGGGACCGGCACCTGCGCAAGGTCTGCCTGGTGAACAAGAAGAAGCACGAGGTGCTGGTGCAGTCGATCCAGCGGGAGATGGGGGACCGGGTGCGTATCTCGGGGCAGAACGCTGGGCTGCACGTCCTGCTCGAGTATTTCACGGGTGAGAGCCAGGAGGCGATGGTGCAGCGGGCGGCGGCGTACCAGGTCAAGGTGTCGCCGACCCGCCAGTTCTGGCAAAACCCGGAGGCCGCGCCGGAGAACCTGATCATGATCGGTTTCGGCGGTCTCTCCGCGGAGGAGATCGCCGAGGGGATCAAGCTGCTGAGGCAGGCGTGGTTTGGTTGAGGATGGTCCTCACGGCTCGATCTGCGCTTTCCCCGTCCTAAAAACGGTGGCCCAGTCGATGGGCTGACTCATTTCCATCCAGTCCAGATCGAAGTTCCTGACATCCCGTACGGTTCTCCAGTAGCGCACGGCGCCGGCGATGGAACCGGTGGCCGCGTCGAAGGTGTCGTAGGTGCCGGCGAACTTTACCTGAGCGTTTCCGCCATCACCCGTGGCCACGGCCAGCGCCTTGGTGGCTATCCGTTTGATCGCTGCGCGATTGACGCTGTCCTTCAAATCTCCCAGGTTGCACAGGGTCCCGCACCGGTCCGTCGCGTAGAACTGCTCCTGGAACAGGATGTTGCCGGCCGGGTCGGCGGCGCACCAGGCGAACCCGGCGAAGGCGGCGTTATATTCGCTGGACCAGCCTACGATGTGCCTTCTGATGATCACGTGGACCCTTACCTCGTCCCCGTTCAGTTGGTGCCACTTCATGGCCGCGTTGAGCGTCTTGTCCAGGGAGCCCGCGAAATTGCCCCGGTCCTCCTCGGTGAACCTGGCCAGCGGCGTGAAGGGGAGGGTGATTAACCTCACGCCGGTGAAGTGGAGAGTGACGTTGGCGACCGTGACCGGGCGCAAAGGCATCGAGTCAGGCGGTTTCCTCACCGAGACTCCCTCCCTCGAGGTCGAACCGTAGTAGGCGCAGGAGAGTAGCAGGGAGGAGACCAGCAGGGACGAGGCGAACCGGAAGGTGGTGCGGAGCCAACGATTGACACGCGTCATGATCGACCCTCCAATGAGCTGACGGTACCCGCTTCTTTAATGTAACACCGATCGCGAGGAGTGCAGGTCGCAGGGCGGGAAGGGGTGTGCCGGGGAGATTATTTATGGTTAACTCTTGTGGTGGCGCCGGTGGAGGTCGCGGCGGCGAGGGAGGGGGACATGGAAATTTCCGGTGAGATCACGTCCTTTGAGGACTTTCGCAGGCTGATCATCAAGACCGCGCCCGGTTCCTGGAACTTCTTCCGGGGCGAGAGCCGCGACTTCTACACCCTCATTCCCAAGATCGGGCGGCTCACCCGGGACCCGGGGAGGGCGGGAAGGCGTCCCGCCAGCGAGGTGATGCCGGCGGACATCTACGGCGAGTACCAGGCGCTGCAGGAGTTCAAGAAGTCGGGGCGCCACATGGTCGAGGTGCAGCCCGCCACGGAATGGGAGTGGCTGGCGCTGGCGCAGCACCATGGCCTCCCGACCCGGTTGCTCGACTGGTCGGTCAATCCCCTGATCGCCCTGTACTTCGCGGTGGCCCAGCCCTACGGCGACCTCGACCTGCGCCGGGACCGGCTCAACAATCCCGACTACTGCGGCGGCGCCGCGCTCTACATCGCCCACACCATGTACGGGCTCTCCGAGATCGACGAGAGGGCCAACCCCTTCGACGCCGACACCTGCTTCTTCATGGCGCCGGTGATTGCCTCCCGCATCAAGGCCCAAAGCGGCGTTTTCTCGCTGTTGCGGAACCCGTGGCGGCCGTTGGAGCAGCAGCTCTCCCCGAGGGAGCACATCCGCAAGTACCGCATCCCCTTCGAGAACCGGGGCTTCCTGGCCCAGGAGCTGAAGCTCTTGGGGATCAACCACGCCTTCGTCTTCGCCGACCTCGACGGGTTGGCGCGCTACATCCAGGAGAAGGTGTCCGACAAGATCGATCCGCAGCAATCCCTGGCGCACCGGCATACCTAGAAAGGCAGGGGCTAGGGGCCGGCAATGCGAAAGGGGACCGGCGCCTGCGCAGCCGGTCCCCTTCGATTTGAGCCCTCTCCCTGCGGGAGAGGGGACTTTTGAGCGCCTGCCATTAAAACGGGTAGCCTAAGCCCACGAACACGGCTGGCCCGTCCTTGCCGAAGCCGACGTCGATGCGGCCGAGGATGTTGGGGCGCACCACGGCGCGGAAGCCGAACCCCGGGTTCACCTCGATGTTGCCCGCCCGCAGGTCTCCAACCGTGTCGGCCACGCCGCCGATGTCCACGAACGGCGCCAGCTCCCAGTCCGCCCGCACGTCGAAAACTTCCCACCGGAACAGCCTGATGCGCTCCTCCAGGTTGCAGACCACGTAACTGTTGTCGATGAAGCGGTTCCTGCCGTACCCCCTGAGCGTGGTCTCGCCACCGAGAATGCTCCGCTCCAGGAACGGGATGGAACTGCCGCGCGCCTGTCCCACGGCCATCCTGCCGGCGCTGATGAAACGGCTGTCGGACACGGGGAACAATCCCTTCACCTCGGCCTCGTAGCGGACGAAGCGCGCGCTGCTTCCCAAGCCGGCCAGGCTCCCCTCCACCGTGGCCCGCGCCCGGATGCCGGAACTGGCCATGATGGGGGCGTCGAGGGTGCTGTAGACCAGCGAGACGGACTGGGCGTGGGTGCTGAAGCCGTCGATGCCGGGGACCTCCGCTGCGCTGAAACGTCGCTGCAGGTCGGGGAGCCTCTTGACGGCCCCCTCGTCGATCTCGACCCTTCTCAGGCGATCCCCCACGAAAAGCATGGTATTGGTGGAGAGCGGGTAACCCGCCGACGCGGTGTAGCCGAACTCGCGGTCGGCGAAGTTGGTCTCGTCATCGGCGCTGCTGCCGGGACCAAAGCCGAAGAAGCGGGCCGAGCCGTCGGTGAAGTTGTAGAGAAAGCCGTTCAGCTCCAGCTGGCGCTCCATGAGGCTTTGGTCCCTGACCCTCACCTCGTAGTCGGCGTTCACCTTGCTGGACTTGGAGAGGTTGAACTCGATGCTGCGCAGGGGGGAGGGATACATGGCGCCGTAGAGGGTGCCCGTGGTGCCGAAGTTCTCGTTCCGGTTTACCTGGGGGGCGAACAGGGCGGAAACCTCGTCCTTGTCGTTGTGCAAAAGAAACGCGGTCAGGGCGCCCCAGGTCACCCCCTCGTTGGGGCTGGAGGCGATGACGGGAAGCGGTATGGTGACCAGCTTCACGTAGGGCTGGGCCGGGGAGGGCGCCGGGAGTACCGTGGAGGGGATGTAGCTGGTGCAGCCGGCCAGAAGGGAAAATAGGATCAGTAATAACAGCGATAGCGCGCGCATTGTGGTCCGTTTCAAGGGGAACTCCTGGGAGAGCTGCGGGAGCCTCCTTCGGGCGGGAAAAACATAGCGGCTCCCCGCCGTTTTGACAAGAAAAAAAGGGCGCTTTAACCAGGAACGCTCCGTGCCGGTCAAAAAAATGACTGGCGCCGCACTTCAAAAATGACGTTGGCGTCCCCGCCGTCCCCACCCCTCCTCCCCATCCCCCCCTCCCACCGACCGCTGTTTTCACTCCGCTTTTCGCCCATGACGCCACCGCTGCGCTCCCTTTCGGAGAATGGCACACCGGTTGCACAAGGTCCCTCTGCAGAGAAAACCCCAGGTAAGGCAAAGGAAACTGACGCATGGCAAACCCCTCGACGGACGCCCTGGCGCTCCCGGGACCCAAAAGCAATTCGGACATCTACACGGCCATCGCCCTGATCGGGGTGCTGGCCCTGATGGTGGTCCCCCTGCCTGCGTTCATGCTCGACATCTTCCTGGCGACCAACATCACGGTGGCTCTGGTCATCCTCCTGGTCTGCCTGTACACGGTGCAGCCGCTCGATTTCTCGGTCTTCCCTTCCATCCTCCTGGTCACGACGCTGTTTCGACTGGCCCTGAACATCGCCTCGACGCGACTCATCCTGATGCATGGCAGCGAGGGGGTCGAGGCGGCCGGCGGCGTCATCAAGGCCTTCGGGCAGTTCGTGGTCGGCGGCAACTACGTGGTCGGCGCCGTCATCTTCCTGATCCTCGTCATCATCAACTTCGTGGTCATCACCAAGGGTGCCGGGCGCGTGGCCGAGGTGGCCGCCCGCTTCACCCTGGACGCCATGCCCGGCAAGCAGATGGCCATCGACGCCGACCTCTCCAACGGCATCCTGACCGACAAGGAAGCCAAGGTGAGGCGCAAGAAGATCGCCCGCGAGGCGGACTTCTACGGCTCCATGGACGGTGCCTCCAAGTTCGTGCGCGGGGACGCCGTCGCCGGCATCATGATCGTCCTGGTCAACATAATCGGCGGCTTCGTGATCGGTGTCTGGCAGAAGGGGATGCCGCTTGACCAGGCGCTGCAGAACTACACCCTGCTCACCATCGGCGAGGGGCTGGTGGCCCAGATCCCGGCCCTGATCATCTCCACCGCGGCGGGCATCATCGTGACCCGCTCCGCCGACGAGAACAACTTCGGCCACGAGATCGCCGGGCAGCTTTTGAACTACCCCAAGGCCTTCCAGGTTGCCTCGGGGGTCCTGTTCCTGTTCGCCATGATCCCGGGGCTGCCCCACTTTGCCTTCTTCCTCCTCTCCGGCGTCTCCTACATGGTCAGCAAGATGGCCGTGGAAAAGAAGGCCGAGATCGAGGACGTGGTGGAGACCACGGCCGGCGGCGCCGAGGAGAGCGACCAGATCAGCACCATCCGCCCGCTGGACATGCTGGAGCTGGAAGTGGGCTACGGCCTGGTCCCCATGGTGGACGCGAGCCAGCAGGGCGAGCTCCTGGACCGGATCCGCTCCATCAGGAGGCAGGTGGCGGACCGCATGGGCTTCATCGTTCCCCCGATCCACATCCACGACAACCTGCAGCTGAAACCCTACGAGTACAACATCCTCATCAACGGCGCCAAGGTCGGCGGCGGCGAGCTCTCCGGCCAGTACCTGGCCATGGACTCGGGCGGCGCGGTCGGGGCGCTGGAAGGGATCAAGACCACCGAGCCGGTGTTCGGCCTCCCCGCGGTCTGGATCAAGGGGAAGGAGCGGGAGAAGGCGCAGGTTTCCGGCTACACCGTGGTGGACAACACCACCATCCTCGCCACCCACATCTCCGAGACCATCAAGAAGCACGCCCACGAGCTGGTGGGGCGCCAGGAACTGCAGCAGCTTCTGGACAGCATCGCCGCGACCCTGCCCAAGGTGGTCGAGGAACTGGTCCCGTCGCTGCTCTCCCTGGGTACCGTGCTGCGCGTGGTGAAGAACCTCCTGAAGGAGAACGTTTCCATCCGCGACCTGCGTTCCATCCTGGAGACCCTGGCCGACTACGGCGGGGTGACCAAGGACCCGGAGATGCTCACCGAGTTCGTGCGGCAGAGCCTGGGGCGCTACATCGTGGAGCAGTACAAGCGCGAGGACGACACCCTCTGCGTGCTCACCCTGGACCACGACATCGAGGAGGCCATCGTCGATTCGGTCCAGCTCTCGGAGCAGGGAAGCTACCTGGCCATCGACCCGCACGTGGCGCAGCGCGTCCTGGCCGCCATCCGCAGGAACGCCGAGCAGTTCGACGCCATCGGCGCGCTCCCGGTCCTGATGGCATCCCCCTCCATCCGCCGTCACGTGAAGAAACTGACGGAACGATTCATGCCCAACCTGGCGGTTATCTCGCACAACGAGATCCCGCCCAACATAAAAATCCAATCCTTAGGCGTGGTGGTGATCAATGCTAGTTAAAACATTCCAAGCAGGCGAGATGTCGGAAGCTCTCAGGATGGTTAAGGCGGAGATGGGTCTGGACGCGATGATCCTCTCTTCGAAGAAGGAGCGCAAGAAGGGTATCCTCGGCTTCTTCTCCAAGCCCTACTACGAGGTGACCGCGGCCCTGGAGCCCAGGCCGGCCCAGCGCCCGAACCCGTACCGGGAGGAGCCGCCGGCACCGGAGCGCGAGCTCTCCACCCGCGAGGAGTTCCAGAACTCCATGCTGGGGCCCTTGGCGCGCGAGGTGCGCGAGCTGAAGCAGCGCATCGAGGCGCTCACCAGGAAGGAGGCGCAGGCGGCCCAGGAGCCGGCGCAGCAGGCAGCCCCGGTCCAGGAGCCCCAGGCGGAAACCCCGACGGTACCAAGGACCTTCGGCAAGGAGGAGCTCGAGGAGATCAAGCAGCTCCTCTACAACGCCGTATCCGGCGGCAAGGAGAAGGGGCCCAAGCCGGTGACCTTCCAGCTGGCCGGGCAGGCGCTGGAGCAGGCCGTCCCCACGGCCGCGCCGCAGCCCGAGCCCATGGCCGTCTCCCCCCTGGCCGAGCCGTCCCACCCCGCCCCCGCGCTCAAGCTGGTCAAGGCGGCCGGCAAGGCGAGCGACGAGGACCTGCTGCTGGAGCGGCTCGCCGAGGAGCTCAGGGGCGAGGATGTCGGCCCGGTGGCGGTGCAGACCCTGACCGAGTCGGTCCGTGCGGCCGCCGAGGAGGGGGTCTCCCTGGATGAGCTCCGCTCGCTGATGGCCGAGAACCTGGCCGGCATGGTGAAGTGCTCCGGCTCGCTGCGCATCAAGAAGAACGGCCCGCGCATCGTGGCCGTGGTGGGGCCGACCGGCGTCGGCAAGACCACCACCATCGCCAAGATCGCCGCCATGTACGCGCTCAACCGCCGCGTCTCCGTCGCCATGGTCACCATGGACAACTTCAGGGTCGGCGCGGTGGAGCAGCTGAAGACCTACGCGAAGATCATGGACCTGCCGCTGGAGGTCGCCGGCAACTCGCAGGAACTCTCCAGGGCGCTCGCCGTGCACTCCGACAAGGACCTGATCCTCATCGACACCGCCGGCAGGAGCCCCAAGGACGCCGACCGGCTCGACGAGCTCAAGGGGTACCTCGAGAGCCAGACCGGCATCGACGTCTACCTCTGCCTGTCGGCCACCACGAGGAGCCGCGAGATCGACGAGATCATCGCCACCTTCGGCACGCTGCCGGTGACCAAGCTCCTCTTCACCAAGCTCGACGAGAGCCGCACCTTCGGCTGCATCGTCGACACCTGTTTGAAGCACAGGATCCCCCTTTCCTATTTCAGCACCGGGCAGAAGGTGCCCGAGGACATCGAGGTGGCGACCTCCAGAAAGCTCGCCGCCATGGTGGTGCAGGAGTCCAACTGATGACAATGTCTTGCCTAGCAACAGACCAGGCCGAATCGCTCAGGAAACTGGCGGGACGCGCCAAGACGACCGAAGCACCGGAGCAGTTCCAGGTGCGCGAGGGGCTCAGGGTGATCTCGGTCACCAGCGGCAAGGGGGGGGTCGGCAAGACCTCGGTGGTGGTGAACCTCGCCGCCTCGCTTGCCGCCAGCGGTCAGCGGGTGCTGATCGTGGACTGCAACCCCGGCATAGGCGACATCTGCCTGCGCCTGGGCAAGGACGCCCCCTTCCGCATGGGGCAGGTGCTCGCCGGCGACATCACCTTGCGGGACACGGTGGTGGAGCTTGGGGGGGGCGTGAGCGTCCTTCCGGCCGGGATGGAGATGCAGCAGTACAGCGCCCTCTCCCCCTGGGAGCGCAGCGCCCTCTTGAAGGCGATGCTCCGGCTGCAGAACGATTTCGACTGCTTCCTCATCGATACCGGCTCCGGCATGGCGGCCAACCTGACCGGCTTCGCCGCCCTCGCCCGCGAGATCATGCTGGTGGTGACCCCCGAGCCGACCTCCATCACCGACGCCTACGCCTTGATCAAGATGCTTTCCGGTCGCGACAGCTCGTTCCGGTTCCGGCTCCTGATCAACATGTGCCGCGACAACCAGGAAGGGGAAACACTCTTTTCCAAGTTGGCCGCGATTACGGGCCGGTTTTTGCAAGTAGAGTTTGACCACGCGGGAACGATACTGCATGACGAGCTCCTGGTGGAAAGTGTGAGGCGTCGCGGGGCTTTATGCCGTCTCTTCCCGGATGCCAAGGCGTCGGCGGGATTCAAAAAATTGGCACACAAAATCAATGCGGAGCGGCCGGCCGGCGCAGGGGCCATGCCGGCGGCTTCGGTGGCATCTAGCACGATGTGGAGGAACCATGAATTGTCTTCTTAAGGCGTATGAGCATGAGGCGCAGCGCGGGGTCCCGATGAGCAGGGACGAACTGGTGGTCAGCCATCTCCCGCTGGTTAAGTTCATTGTCGACCGGATCGCCTCGTCACTCCCCCCGCACCTCGACCGGGACGACCTGAGAAGCGCCGCGGTGATCGGCCTGATTTCCGCCGCGGAACGATTCGATCCCAGCCGCGGGGTACAGTTCAAGACCTTCGCGGAGCAGCGCATCCGGGGCACCATCATGGATGAGCTGAGGGCCCAGGACTGGCTCACCAGGAGCCTCAGGGACAAGTTCAAGAAGCTGGAGAAGGAGTTCTCCCAGCTCGAGCAGCGCCTGGGGAGGAACCCCTCCTCGGACGAGGTGGCCACCGCCATGGGGCTCGAACTGAAGGACTACTTCCGGCTCCTGGAGGAGATCCACCTCCTCTCCTTCGTCTCCCTGGACGACGCCTGGCACGACGAGGACGGCGCCCCCTTCGGTCTCCTCGACGTCCTGGAGGACAAGGGGACCGAGAGCCCGCAGAGCCAGCTGATCGCGCGCCAGACCGTGGAGCGGCTCGCCGAGGCGATCGATTCCCTCCCCGAGAAGGAGCGCATCGTGATCACGCTCTACTACTACGAGGAACTGAACCTGAAGGAGATCGGCGCCGTGCTCGATCTCACCGAGTCGCGCATCTCGCAGCTGCACAGCCAGGCCATCGTCAGGCTGCGCGGCAAGATGAAGCGCGTGGCCTAGGGGGACAAGCATGAACGCAGGGATGTACGCGGCCTTGACCGGCAACCTTTCCGCGCAGCGCAGGCTGGACGTGATCTCCAACAACCTGGCCAACGCCAGCACCACCGGCTTCAAGGCGGACCAGATCCAGTTCGAGAGCGTGCTGGCCAATGTCAAAAACTCGACACAGGGGCCGGTGTTCAGCAACGACCGCTACTCGACCGACTTCTCGGCGGGAGCCTTGCAGCGCACCGACAACAGCCTCGACCTGGCGCTGGAAGGTGACGGCTTCTTCGCGGTGAGCACCCCGCAGGGGACCGCCTACACCCGCCAGGGGAACTTCCACCTGACCGGGAACGGCCGCCTGGTCACCGCGGACGGCTACGAGGTGCAGGGAAGCGGCGGCCCCATCACGGTTCCCGCCAGCGGCAAGGTCGAGATCGGCTCCGGCGGGCAGGTGAGCGTGAACGGCAACGCGGTGGGGACCATCAGCGCGGTGGACTTCGCCAAGCCGTACGCCATGAACAAGCTGGGCAACGGGCTGTTCCAGCCGGCCGACCCCAACGCCGCGACCACCGCCTCCACGGCCGGCATCAAGCAGGGGTACCTGGAGACCTCCAACGTCAAGGCGGTGGTGGAGATGTCGCGCCTGATCGAGGCGAGCCGGTACTTCGAGATCTGCGCCAAGGCGGTCAAGACCTACGACGACCTGACCTCCCGCGCCGCCAACGACTTGGGTAAAATCTAGCCCCCTTAGAACATGGAACGGCAGTCAAGCCGTTGAGGAGATTCACATGATCAGAGCACTTTGGACCGCCGCATCCGGGATGCAGGCTCAGCAGCTCAACATAGACGTGGTGGCCAACAACCTGGCCAACTCCAGCACCACCGGCTTCAAGAAAAGCCGCGCCGACTTCCAGGACCTCATGTACCAGACCGAGAAGACCACCGGCGCCCCGGCCACCAACACCACCACCATCCCGACCGGCATCCAGGTCGGCCTCGGCGTCCGCCCGGGCGCGGTGAGCAAGATCTTCACCACCGGGACCATGGTGCACACCGGCAACGAACTCGACATGGCGATCGAGGGGGACGGCTTCCTCCAGGTGCAGCAGTCCGACGGCACCACCGCCTACACCCGCGCCGGATCGCTCAAGAAGGACGGCCAGGGGAGGGTGGTAACCTCGGACGGCCAGCCGATCCTGCCGGAAATCGTGATTCCCAGCAACGCCACCAGCATCAACATCGGCTCCGACGGCACCGTGTCGGTGCAGCAGGCGGGACAGACCGCGGCGACCACGGTCGGGACCATCCAACTCGCCTCCTTCACCAACCCCGCCGGCCTGAACGCCATCGGCAAGAACCTCTTCCTCCCCACCGATTCCTCGGGCAACGCCACGACCGGCACCGCCGGCCAGAACGGCCTGGGGACCCTGGAGCAGGGGTACATCGAGCAGAGCAACGTGAGCGTCATGGAGGAGATGGTGAGCATGATCGTCTCCCAGCGCGCCTACGAGATCAACTCCAAGGCGATCCAGGCCTCGGACGACATGCTGCAGCAAGCCGCTGCGCTCAAGAGGTAACTCCTGATGCGAGCGTTTTTGCTGGCTGTCGCGCTCCTGGTCCTGCCCCTCTCCGGCTTCGCCCGGGCGGCGGGCCCCGCCGCGGTCAACGTGGTGAGCGAAGCGACCGTCAAGGCGGCCATCAAGGAGTACCTGGTCCAGAAGGCGGCTCCCTTGAACGCCGACATCACCGTGAAGAAGATCAACTACCAGGGGGACTTGAAGCTCCCCGCCGGCAGGGTGACCTTCGACGTGGTGGCCCCGGACCGCTGGGAAGGGTACGGGCCGGCGTCGGTGGCCCTCGTGGTGCGGGTCGACGACCAGGTGAAGAAGAACCAGACCGTGCTGGTCGAGGTCGAGGCGCTGGCCGAGATGGTGGTGGCCGCGCGCACCCTGGAGCGGGGCGAGGTGCTGACCTCCTCCGACCTCGCCATCGTCAAGCGTGACCTGGCCCAGGTGCAGGGGCGTTATTTCAACAACATCGACGAGGCGGTCGGGCTGAGGGTCAAGAGCACCCTGCGCGCCAACGCCCCGATCAGAAAGGACAATCTGGAGAAGGTGCCCATCGTCAAGAGCGGCCAGGTGGTGACCATCGTGGCCGAGAACGACGTGGTGCGCATCACCGCGACCGGGCGGGCCAAGGGGTCCGGTGCCTCGGGCGACCTGATCACGGTGCAGAACCTCTCCTCGCAGAAGGAGATCGCGGCGCGGGTGGTGGACGCGACCACGGTAAAGGTGGATTTTTGATGGACCGCGAAAGAAGCGACAGCTTGAAGATGGTGAAGGCGGCGGCACTGTGCCTGCCGCTGTTATGGCTTTCGGCCTGCGCGCACCAAAGCGCCGAGGTGGTGACCCCGACCTTCGACGAGCAGATCCCGGCGCCGCAGGTGAACTACAACAACGGCTCGCTCTGGCAGGCCTCCTCGACCGGGCTCGCCGAGGACATGAAGGCGAGAAGACGGGGCGACATCATCACCGTGGTGATCTCCGAGAACGCCAGCGCCAGCAAGAAGGCCGCCACCGGGACCTCGCGCGACTCCTCGATCAGCGGCGGCATTCCGAAGCTTTTGGGACTTGAGAAGACGCCGATCAAGAGCTGGGCCGACCTCGCCAACATGCTGAGCGCGAGCTACGGCTCCAAGTTCGACGGCGCCGGCTCCACCTCGCGCCAGGAGACCCTGCAGGCCACCATCTCCGCCAAGGTGGTGGACGTGATCCCCAACGGCAACATGCTCATCGAGGGGAGGCGCAACGTCAAGGTGAACAACGAGGACCAGATCATCGTCTTGACCGGGACGGTGCGCGGACGCGACGTCAGCGCCGACAACACCATCAACTCGGCGCTCATCGCCGACGCCAGGATCTCGTACTCGGGCAAGGGGGTCATCTCCGACCGCCAGAAACCGGGGTGGCTCTTGAACGCGCTGGACAAGATCTGGCCGTTCTAGGCGGCCCGCCAGTTCCGGAATTGACAGTTTGGTGTCAATATCCCGACACGGCGGCCGAAAAGGGTTAGGTGAAAAGGCTTGAAAATTAACCATATTTCAAAATGCTGCCTCGCGGTCCTGATCCTGCTGCTCGTTCCCCAGTTCGCACTGGGGGCGCGCATCAAGGACATCGCGGCGTTCGACGGCGTGCGGGAGAACCAGCTGATCGGCTACGGCCTCGTGGTCGGCCTGAACGGCTCCGGCGACTCGGACCAGACCAAGTTCCCGGTGCAGTCACTGGTGGGCGCCCTGGAGCGGCTGGGACTCACGGTGAACCGCGGCGACATCACGGTGAAGAACGTGGCCGCCGTCATGGTGACCGCGCAGCTCCCCCCCTTCGCCAAGCAGGGGAACAAGCTCGACGTCCTGGTCTCCTCGATGGGCGACGCCAAGAGCCTCGCCGGCGGCACGCTGATGCTGGCTCCCCTAAAGGGTGCCGACGGTCAGGTCTACGCGGTGGCGCAGGGACCGGTCTTGACCAACTCGTTCTCCTACGGCGGCCAGGCCACCACGGCGGTGAAGAACCATCCCACCGCCGGCACCGTGCCGGAAGGGGCGCTGGTCGAACGCGAGCTCCCCAACGTGCTGGCCAACCGGCCGGTCCTGAAACTCAACCTGCACCAGTCCGACTTCACCACCGCCGCCCGCGTCGCCGCCGCCATCAACGGCCGCTTCCAGGGCTCGGCGTCGCTCACCGACCCGGGGAGCGTGCAGATCAGCATCCCGGGCGAGTACCAGAACCGCGTGGTGGAATTCGTGGCCGACCTGGAGCGGCTCGAGGTGAACCCGGACGTGATGGCCAAGGTGGTCATGAACGAGCGCACCGGCACCATCGTCATGGGCGAGAACGTGCGCATCTCGACGGTGGCGGTCTCCCACGGCAACCTGACCGTGGTGGTCAAGGAGACCCCGAAGGTTTCCCAGCCCGCCCCCTTCGCCAGGACCGGAACCACCACCGTGGTACCGAGGACCGACCTGAAGATCGCCGAGGAGAAGGTGAACCTTTCGCTGGTGCGGGAGGGGGCCAACCTGGGCGAGGTGGTGCGCGGGCTCAACACCCTCGGGGTCACCCCCAGGGACCTCCTCGGCATCATGCAGGCCATCAAGGCCGCCGGCGCGCTCAACGCCGAACTCAGCGTGATGTAGGGACGGAGCGGTCATGGACGTGAAGCCGATACCGGACAACGCGCTGCCGGTCACCGACCTGCGGGCGCAAAAGAGCGCCCAGGAACGCAATCCTGAGCAGATCAAGAAGGTGGCGCGCGAGTTCGAGGCGATGTTCGTCGCCATGATGTTGAAGTCGATGCGGGACACGGTGGGGAAGGACACCCTGACCGGCGGGGGGAAGGGCGAAGAGACCTTCCGCTCCCTGCTGGACCAGGAGTACGCCAACGCCGCGGTGCAGGGAGGCGGCATAGGACTGGCACAGACCATAGAAAGGGAGCTCTCGCGGGCCTACGGCACGCCGGCTCCGGCTAAGGGGGTGCGGGATGCGGATTGAAGGTTCAGCCTACGTAGTCGATCTGAACCGCTCGCAGCAGGTCCGGAACGATGCGCAGCAGACGCAGGCGGTCCAGGGGAGCCGTCCGGCCGGGCGGGTCATACCCTTCGACCGGGTGGAGATCTCGTCCCAGGCGAAGGAGCTGCAAAGGCTCAAGGCCGAGGTGGCGGACATGCCCGACGTGAGGATGGACCGGGTGGCGCTGGCCAAGCAGAACCTGCAAAACGGCGCCTACCGCGTCGAGGCGTCGGTCCTGGCGCAAAAGATGATGGACGCGTACAAGTCGCGTTAAGGGGGATTCGATGGATCGTAGCATAGTTGAACTGATAGCGGCCCTGTGCGAGAAGGGGGTGCTCCTGGACCAGATGCAGGCCCTTTTGCAGGAGGAGCAGGAGTGCATGTCCTCCTTGGACATGGCGAGGCTCGAGGAGAACCAGCAGGAGATCGGCGCGGGGATGGAGCGACTGGCCAAGCTCTCCGAGCAGTGCCAGCAGATGATCGCCGCCATCGGCACCGATCTCGGCATGCCGGGCAACACCACGCTGTCGCCCATCATCGAGCGGCTGTCCGCGCCGGAAAAGCAGGCGCTCAAGGAGGCGCAGCAGTCGGTGACCGGCAACGCCCAGGCGCTGCAGGGGGCGCTCGCCTTGCACCGGAGGCTCATCGAGGATTCCCTGAACGTGGTGGGGCGCTCGGTTAACTTCTTCAACCGTCTTTTCAACCCCGGGCAGACCTACGGCGGGGCGGGGGCCTTCGTGAACGCCGGGCGCGGTAACAGCGGCTTCGTCAGCAAGGAGATCTAGCATGGGCATCAACACCCTCTTCGACATAGCCTCCTCCGGCATCACCGCGCAGCGGCTGGCCATCGAGGTCACCGGCGAGAACATCTCCAACGTCAACACCGAGGGATATTCCCGGCAGCGGGTGATCATGGAGAACAAGCCGGTGGGGACCGCCAACGGCTTCGCCCTGGGGACCGGGGTGCAGATCGCGGCGGTGCAGCGCAGCTACGACAACATGCTGCAGCTGCAGCTGGTCAACGCCAACAGCACCTATCAGGAGGGGCTGGCGCAGCAGTCGGCGCTGGAGCAGATCGAGCCCACCTTCAACTCGCTCACCTCGGACGGGCTGGGGACCGCGGTCGCCAACCTGTTCGGCGCCTTCCAGGACCTCTCGGTCAACCCCTCCGGCGCCGCCGAGAGGCAGGCCGTGCTGACCCGGTCCCAGATCATGGTGGACAGCTTCCACCAGGCCGACACCACGCTCACCTCGGTCGCCTCAACCGCGGACAGCAACCTGGTCGGCATCACCGCCGAGGTGACCGATAACGCGAGGAACCTCGCCCTGGTGAACCAGCAGATCATGGCCACCAGCGCGGTGGGGGGAAGCCCCAACGAACTTTTGGACCAGCGCGACCTCCTGCTCAGGAAGCTCTCGGAGCAGAGCGGCATCAGCTACAGCATCGCCAGCGACAACACCGCCTCGGTCACCCTGCCCGGCGGGGGGCAGCTGGTCTCCAGCACCAGGTACGCGACGCTCTACACCAACGCGACCGGCTCGCCGGCGACCAACGACATCATGCTCTCGGGGCTTGGCAACCCGCCCCCGGCCAACGCCCCCGGCACCGACACCCTGGTGGGTACCGTCGGGGACGGCGCCACCGTCGGCGGCAAGCTCGGCGGCACCATGGAGGTGCGCGACAGCATCGTGCCCAAGTACCGCGCCCTGTTGGACGAGATGGCCAACCAGGTGGCCACCCAGGTGAACACGGTGCACAAGGCGGGGTACGCCCTGGACGGCACCACCAACAACAACTTCTTCGACCCGGCCGGCGTGACCGCGGGGAGCATCGCGCTCGACTCCGGGATCTCGGCGGTGAAGATCGCGGCGGGGCTTCCGACCGCGAACGACCTGATACCGACCAGCAGCGGCAACAACGTGAACGCGGTCAAGCTCGCCAACCTCGGCAGCACCAGCTTCGCCTTCAGCACCGGGAGCGCCACCTTCGGCAACTTCTATAACTCCGTGGTCTCCCAGGTCGGCGTCGACACGGAGGGGACCCAGAACGTCACCACCCAGAACGCCGCGTTCCTGAAGCAGCTGAACGCGCTCAGGTCCTCAAATTCCGAGGTTTCCCTGGACGAGGAACTGTTGAACCTGACCAAGTACCAGCGCGCCTTCCAGGGCTCCGCCAAGGTGGTCAACGCGGGGAGCGACATGTTGGATACCATCCTGAGCATGATCCGATAGGAGACGTCATCATGAGAATTACCCCCGGCATGAGCGCCGACAACGCCATCTACAACCTGCAGCAGGGGCGCACCGCGATCGACCAGCTCCAGGAACAGATCGCCTCGGGCTACAACATCAACCGCCCCAGCGACGATCCGCTTTCCACCAGGCAGCTTCTGGACCTGCAGGAGCAGATCGCCTCGGGGGACCAGTACAGCTCCAACATCACCAAGGCCGAGACGCTTTTGAACGTGACCAACACGTCGCTGACCAGCATGGCCGACCTGATGCAGCAGGTGAAGAAGATCGCCGGCGACATGGTGGCCGGTACCCTGGACGCCGCCGGCACCGCCAGCGCGGTGACCAACCTGACCCAGTTGAAGAGCCAGCTGATGGACATGGGCAACACCCGCCTGGGCGACCAGTACGTTTTCGGCGGCTTCTCCACCAGCCAGCCCTTCAGCTCCACCGGCGTTTTCAGCGGCACCACCGACATTCCGCAGGTGGAGATCGCCCCGAACAGCACCGTGGGCACCACGGTGTCGGGCGCCGACCTGCTGTACGGCGGCAAACCGGCGGCGACGGTGGGGAGCGGGGCCACCGCGGGGCAGGGGCCGGTCAACATCCTCGGCTCCATCGACGCCCTGATCCTCGCCATCAACAACAAGGACAGCGCCGGCATCCTGGACGGGGTCAAGAACGTCAAGGCGGGCGCGGACCAGATCACCGTGGCCCAGAGCGACGTCGCCGGGCGCCTGGTGCGCCTGGACAACATGAAGAGCATGATCGCCAACAACCAGAACACGCTGAAGACGGTCTTCGGGGACATCCAGAACGTGGATTACGCCAAGGCGGGCGTGGTGCTCTCGCAGCAGACCACCGCCTTCAACGCGGCCTTGTCGGCCACCTCGAAGCTGAGCCAGCTCTCGCTTTTGGACTACATGAAGTAGTGTTGCCGCGTACCCCCGCGCCACTCAGGGCCGTGTGAGCTGGCCAGGCTCGCACGGCCTTTTCAATTTCTTTTTTGACGCAGGGCGGTGATAGCGCTAAAGCTTTCGGTGCTGCATCCGAAAAACAAACTATCTGCCGCAGTCCCGAGGGGGAAGAAATGGTCAAGGTGACAACACGAGACGGCACGGAGATGTACCTGAACCCGGACCTGATTGAGCTCATCACGGAGACCCCGGACACGCACATCACCCTTTCCAACGGCAACCGGTACCTGGTGCTGGAGCCGGCGCGGGTGGTGATCAGCCGGATCGTCAACTTCAAGGCGCACGTGTTCCGGCACGCCTCGTCGAGCGTGGCCCGGCGCTACCTGCGCAAAAGGGATGCGGAAAGCTACCACCCCAACTGCAGGATCTAACCGCTCGCAAGGGAGCGTCTCCAGGATCCAGGAAAATATATGGATTTATCGACCATAATCGGAATCGTCCTTGGGCTGTTCGCCGTCTTCGGCGGCGCGGCCCTGGAAGGGCTGCACATGTCGGCGCTGATACAGCCGACGGCGGCCATCATCGTCCTCGGCGGCACCGCGGCGGCGACCATCGTCAGCTTCCCGCTGCCGATCCTGATGACCGCGGTGAAGGACCTTAAGAAGGTCTTCATGCCCCCGAAGGAAGACCCCGAGTCGGTGATCAAGAACATCATCAACTACGCCGCCAAGGCCCGCAGAAACGGCCTGATCTCACTGGAGCAGGAAGCGCAGACGGTCAAGGATTCCTTCACCAAGAAGGGGATCTCGCTGGTGGTCGACGGCATCGACCCGCAGAAGCTCAGGGAAACCATGGAGATCGAGCTCAGCTCCTTCGAGGCGCACGGCAAGCACAGCGCCGAGGTCTTCGAGTCCGCCGGCGGCTTCGCCCCCACCATCGGTATCATCGGCGCCGTGCTCGGCCTGATCCACGTCATGAGCAACCTTTCCGACCCCTCCAAGCTCGGGGGGGGGATCGCCGTCGCCTTCGTCGCGACCATCTACGGCCTGATGACCGCCAACATCTTCTGCATCCCCTTCGGCACCAAGCTGAAGATCCGTCTCAAGGAGGAGCTGTTGCAGAAGGAGATGGTCATCGAGGGGCTGATCGCCATCCAAAACGGCGAGAACCCCCACTTCATCGAGCAGAAGCTCAGGGCCTACCTGCATGACGGTGGAGAGAAGAAGGGGAAGTAAATGGCTAAGAAAAAGGCCCAGCACGAGAAAGAGCCAAACCACGAGCGCTGGCTGGTATCCTACGCCGACTTCATCACGCTGTTGTTCGCCGTGTTCGTGACGCTCTACGCCATGAGCCAGACCGACAAGAAGAAGGCCGAGGAGGTGCTTGCCTCCATGCGCGAGTCCTTCGGCTACAGCACCACCTCGGCCGGGCAGAAGCCGACCGTCATCGACGCCGGTTCCATGAGCGTCATCCCCTCCATCCACAAGATCACCCAGGCCCCCAAGCGGATGAGCAGCACCAGGACCCGCGGCAGCGAGCAGGATTTCCGGGCCACCAAGGCCTCCATCGAGGCCTACCTGATGAAGGCGGGGGCGCAGAACAAGGTCTCCGTGTCGGTGACCCAGCGCGGCCTGGTGGTGAGTCTGAAGGAAGCCGGTTTCTTCGACAGCGGCAGCGCCACCTTGAAGCAGAGTTCCCTGACCCTCTTGAAGGACGTGGTCGCCTCCCTGGCGAGCTATTCCAACTCGGTGCGGGTCGAGGGGCACACCGACAACAACCCCATCAGCACCGCCGCCTTCCCGTCCAACTGGGAGCTCTCCACCGCGCGTGCCACCAACGTGCTGCAGTACCTCACCAAGCAGGAAGATTTCGACCCCGCCCGGATCTCCGCAGCCGGCTACGGCGAGTACCGCCCGGTAGCCGACAACAGCGACGAAGAAGGGCGCAGCAAGAACCGCCGCGTCGACATCGTCCTCCTCTCCGAACAGAGCGAGCGCAACGAGCCGTAGCGACCAGCGCCGACCAGCGTCCGACTGGTCCGACTGGTCCGACTGGTCCGACTGGTCCGACTGGTCCGACTGGGGCTGTCAAAGAAATGACCCGCCACCGCCTCGCCGACACAAGCCCCGCTTTTCCAACAGCTTAGCCCCCGCCTTGCCGCGCTGGTACGGTAGTTGCTGACATGTAGTGGTCGACCCATCACCACAGAGAGGTTTTCATCCATGAAAGTTTCCATGCCCAGCGGCTCCATGCACGGCTGGGGCATCGCCGGGACCTACCTTGAGCGCGAGATTGCCCAACTCCCCCCGGTGCCCGGGGTGACCCTGCACTGCATGTCGCAGAACCTCGCGCCGCTGAACCCCGAGGCCTGGGACGCCATCAACATCGGCTACTGCTTCTTCGAAAACAGCATCGAGATCCTCAACTTCACCCGCGCCGCCGCGCGCAAGTGGGACTTCATCGTCGCCGGCTCCAAGTGGTGCGAGTACCTGCTGCGCATCGGCGGGGTGAAAAACTGCGGCACCATCCTCCAGGGTGTCGACCCGGAACGCTTCTACCCGGTTCCGCTTCCCCCGGACGACCGCTTCGTGGTCTTCTCGGGCGGGAAATTCGAACTGAGGAAAGGCCAGGACCTGGTCATCGCCGCGATGAAGGTGCTGATGGAGCGCCACAACGACGTCTACCTCTCCTGCAGCTGGGCCAACCAGTGGCCCTTCTCGCTCCTCACCATGGAAAGCTCCCCCTTCATCACCTACCGCCACGACGAGGTCGACTTCCTGGGCGTCCCGGGGCGCTGCGCCCTGGACAACGGGCTCGACCCGGCGCGCACCGTGGTGCACCCGCTGGTGCACAACAACGCCATCAGGGACGTCTTCGCCGGCACGCACGTCGGGTTGTTCCCGAACCGCTGCGAGGGGGGGAACAACATGGTGATGTGCGAGTACATGGCCTGCGGCAGGTCGGTGATCGCCTCGGACACCAGCGGCCACGCCGACGTGATCAACCCCGCCATCGCCTACCCGCTCACCCGCTACCGTCCCATGGTGGTCACCAGCGGCGGCGTGCAGACCGGGGTCTGGGAAGAGCCGGCCCTGGAAGAGATCATCGAGATGCTGGAACACGTCTACCGCAACCGGCACGAGCTCCCGGGGAAGGGGGCGCTGGCCGCGGAGGAGATGAAGAGCCTCAGCTGGGGCGGCGCCGCACGCCAGTTCCACTACCTCGCAACCAAGCTCGCCAACCAGGCGGAGCTCGCCCGCATGCGCAATGGCTAGCCCCATCATGCGACAGTCCGACCAGGCACAGGAATTCGCCCGCGCCCTGGAACTGCAGCGCGCCGGCCGTCTGGCCGAGGCGGAGCCGATCTACCGCAGCCTGGTCGCGGCGGGAGGGGCGCTCCTGCCGGACGTTCGTATCAACCTCGGTGCGCTCCTGGATGACACGGGACGCCACGAGGAGGCGCTCGAGGAGTACCGCGCGGCGCTCGCCTTGAGGGAGGGGGATCCGCTGGCCCTGAATAACATGGGCTCCTCGCTCTTCAAGCTCGGTCGCTTCGCCGAGGCCGCGCAGCTGTTCCGCCTGGCGCTGGCCCAGGTGCCCGAAGCCCCGGAACCGGCCATCGCCCTCGGCGGTGCACTGCAGCGTGCGGGCGACGTCGACGGCGCCATCGCCGTTTTCCGCGACCTGGTGCGGCGCCGCCCCGACTGCGCCGACGCGCATTGGAATCTCTCCCTTGCCCTGCTCATGTCGGGCGAGTTCCGCGAGGGGTGGGCCGAGTACCAGTGGCGTTGGAAAAGGGACGAATTCACCTCCCCCAGGCGCAGCTTCCACGCACCCGCCTGGGACGGCGCCCCGCTCCAGGGCAGGCGCATCCTGGTGCACGGCGAGCAGGGGTTTGGGGATACCATCCAGTTCGCCCGCTACCTCCCCATGGTGGCGCAAGCCGGCGGCACCGTCATCGCTGAGTGCCAGTCGGCCGCGCTGGCGCCGCTGCTGCGCGGCATGCCCGGCGTCGCGGAGGTCTACGTCATGGGCGATCCGCTCCCCTCCTTCGACGTCGAGGTCCCCCTGCTGTCCCTGCCGCACCTCTTCCATACCACCCTGGAGACCGTTCCCAACCGGGTCCCCTACCTCTCACCCCCGCCGCAGCGGCTCGGGCTCTGGCAGGCCAAGCTCTCCGCCGACCCCGGCTTCAGGGTTGGCCTCGTGTGGGCGGGCAAGCCGGTCCCCGATCCCTTCCGCTCCTGCTCGCTGGCGGCGCTGGCGCCTTTGAGCGGCATCCCCGGGGCGACCCTCTATTCGCTGCAGGTCGGCGAGGCGGGCGCCGGCCCGGGGGAGTGCCCCGGCCTCATCGACTTCACCTCTGCCATCCGCGATTTCGGCGACACCGCCGCCCTCATCGCCCAGCTCGACCTGGTCATCTCCATCGACACCTCGGTGGCGCACCTGGCCGGGGCGCTGGGCAAGCCGGTCTGGCTCATGCTCCCCATGGCGGGCGACTACCGCTGGCTGTGCGGGCGCGACGATTCGCCCTGGTACCCGACCATGCGCCTGTTCCGGCAAGAGCGCCAGGGGGAGTGGGGCGAGGTGGTCGAGCGTCTGCGGCGATCCCTCACCGATGCCGTGGCGGACTTCCTGGAGCGGCGGCTGGCCGTGAATCCCTTCGACGGCGGCAATCACTATCTCATGGGCGCCTTCCTCGCCGCCGCGGGGAAGCCGGGCGAGGCGACGGTCCGCTTCACCAAGGCGGTGCAGCTCCTCCCCGGGTGTTGGGAGCCCCACTACGCCCTGGCCCAGGCGCTGCAGCAGATGGGGCGCTTCCCCGAGGCGGAGGCGAGCATCGAGGCGGCCCTCGCCCTGGCGGACGGCCTTCCCCACCTGCACGAGGCGCTGGGGATCGTGAAACAGGTACGCGGCAACCTGGCAGGGGTGCTGCCTCCCTACCGCAGGGCCCTGGAGCTCGACCCCGCCCTGCGGAAGGCGCGCTACAACCTCGCCACCGCCTGCAAGGACCTGGGGCGCTTCCACGAGGCGCTCGCCGAGTTCCGGGAGGTGGCGCGCCGCTTCCCGACGTATGGCGACGCCCACTGGAACCTGGCGGTGCTCCTGCTCATGACCGGAGAGCTTCCGGAGGGGTGGCGCGAATTTTCCTGGCGTTTCAAAAAGAGCAGCCAGGCGCCGCTGCGCCGGTGGCAGGAGCACCCCGCCTGGGACGGGGCGCCGCTGTGCGGCCGGACCATCCTGCTCTACGCGGAGCAGGGAGCGGGGGATACGCTGCAGTTCGTGCGTTACGCGCCGCTCGTGGCCGAGCGCGGGGGGCGCGTGCTGGTCGAGGTGCAGTCCGCGGGGCTCGTGGCGCTGGTGCGCAGCGTGGCAGGGATCGACGCCGTCTTCGCCTTCGGCGACAGCATCCCCCCCTTCGAACTGCAGGCCTCGCTCATGGACCTCCCCGGCATCTTCGGCACCGACCTGGCGGGCATCCCGGCGCGGGTGCCGTACCTGGAGCCGGAGCCTGGACGCCGGGAAGCCTGTGCCACGCTCTTCCCCGCCGATGGGACCCTCAGGGTCGGCCTCGCCTGGCAGGGGAACCCGGCGCACCCCAACGACCTGAACCGCTCCCTCCCCCCGGAGCAACTGGCGCGGCTGGCCGGGATCGCCGGGGTCCGCTTCTACTCGCTGCAGCTGGGCGCCCGGGGCGACCTCGACGTGCCCCTTGCCATGACCGACCTCGCCCCCGCCATCGGCGACTACGCGGATACCGCGGCCCTGGTCAGCCACCTCGACCTGGTGCTCTCGGTGGACACCTCGGTGGCGCACCTGGCCGGCGCGCTGGGGCTCCCGGTCTGGCTCCTGGTTCCCTTCGTCCCCGACTGGCGCTGGCTCCTGGACCGCGACGACTCCCCCTGGTACCCCACCATGCGCCTGTTTAGGCAGAGCGCTCCCGGCGGGTGGGACGCCGTGCTGGAGCGGGTGGTCCAGGCGCTGGTCGAGCTGGTTGCATCCCGGGGCGGCGACACGCGGCCGGCGGCCGGCGACCCGGTGCGGCAGGCCGAGCGCTACAACGACGAGGGGTGCACCCTGGACGGCAGCGGCAGGCAGGCCGAGGCCATCGAGCGCTACCGCCTGGCGATCGCGCTGCATCCCGACTACGCGGCGCCGCACTACAACATGGGGAACAGCCTCTACACCCTCGGGCGGTTTGCGGAGGCGGTCGACTGCTACCGGCGCGCCCTGGCCGTCGATCCGACCCTGGCGCAGGGGTGGCACAACCTGGCGCTGGCGCTCAAGGAGCAGGGTGACCTCGAGGCGGCGCTGCACGCCCTGAAGCGCGCGGTCTCGGTCGCTCCGGACTACCTGGAGGCCCGGCACAACCTGGGGGAGCTGTACCACGCCCTGGGGGATCTCGACCTGGCCCAGTCGACCTTCCGGGACATCCTGGCCGCCGACCCCGGCTACCTTCCCTCCTGGAACGCGCTCGGGATCGCCCTGCAGGCGCAGGAGCGACTGGAGGAGGCGGCAGAGTGCTACCGCAGGGCGCTGGCGTTGAACCCGGACTACCTGCACGCGCTCAACAACCTGGGCTCCGCGAGCCGCGCCCTGGGCGAGGTGGATGAGGCAATGCGCTGCTACCGGAAGGTCCTGGCGCTTGATCCCGATTACGCGGATGCACACTGGAATCTGGCGCTCGTGCAGCTGCAGCTGGGACACTATCGCGAGGGGTGGCAGGGGTACGAGTGGCGCTTCGCCAAGGTCGACCCCATCCCGCGCCTGGAGCTGCCGCGCCCGCTCTGGGACGGCTCCCCCTTAAATGGCAGGACCATCCTGCTCCACGCCGAGCAGGGTTTCGGCGACACCTTCCAGTTCGTGCGCTACGCGCCGCTTCTGGCGGCGCAGGGGGCGACCGTCCTGGTGCAGTGCCAGGCCAGGCCGATCGCGCCCGTGCTCGCCACGGTGCCCGGGGTCTCCTGGGTCGTGGTGCGCGGCGAGGCGCTCCCGGAGTTCGACTGCCACGCGCCACTGATGAGCCTGCCGCACCTGTGCGGCACCCTCCTGGAAACGATCCCGGCGCAGATCCCCTACCTCGCCGCTGACCCGGCCCTCGTGGAGCGCTGGCGCCCCGCGCTCCCGCCGGACGGCTTCCGGGTCGGGCTGGTGTGGGCCGGGAGGAAGAGCTACAAGGACGACCTGAAGCGCTCGCTTACCCTCTCGCTCTTCGCGCCGCTGGCGCGGGTCCGCGGTGTCCGTTTCTGCGCGCTGCAGGTGGGGGACGGGGCGGAGCAGGCCGCCACCCCGCCGCCGGGAATGGAGCTCACCGACCTGGGCGCCGGGATCAAGAGCTTCGCCGACAGCGCCGCCATCCTCACCCAGCTCGACCTGGTCATCTCGGCCGACACCGCCGTCGCGCACCTGGCCGGGGGGCTGGGCGTGCCGGTCTGGGTGCTCCTTCCCATGGCGTGCGACTGGCGCTGGCTCATGGAGCGCGAGGATTCCCCCTGGTACCCGAGCGCACGGCTCTTCCGCCAGCGGCGCCGCGGCGACTGGGGCGAGGTGCTGGAGCGGGCGGCGCGGCAACTGGAGCTGCTCGTGCACCAAAAAGGAGAACGTTAGCCGATGCATCGCTTTGACGAACTGAACCGGGCGCTGTCGGAAAACCGCGTGGACCGGGCCCGGGAACTGTGCCGGGGGCTGTTGCGCGACGAGCCGGACAACGTCGACCTGCTCACCCTCTCCGGCGCGCTGGCGCGCCTTGGCGGGGATACCGCGCAGGCGCTGGAGTGCTTCACCCGGGCGGCCCTCCTCGACCCCGCGCAGGCGGAGCTGAGCAACAACCTCGGGGTGGTCCTGGAAGACCTCGGGCGCTACCAGGAGGCGGCCGGGCATTACCGCCGGGCCCTGGAACTGAAAGCGGCGTACCCGGAGGCCCTGGGCAACCTGGGGAACGCGCTCCTCAAGCTGGAGCGCTACGACGAGGCCGTGGCCCGTTTCTGCGACGCCATTGCCCTCGACCCCGGCTACACCAGCGCCTACTACCACCTGGGGCACGCCCTGCGCGCACAGGGGGAGTGGGAGGGGGCGGCGCGCTGCTACCAGAAGGTGGTCGAGCTGCAGCCGGACCACCTGAAGGGGTGGGTGAACCTTGGGGGCTCGCTGCTCGCTCTCAACCGTTTCGACGAGGCGCTCTCCGCCCAGCGCGAGGCCCTCGCCCTCGAGCCGGAGAGCGTCGACGCCCACTGGAACCTCGCCCTCACCCTCCTTGCCCTCGGGGATTACCGGGAGGGGTGGCGCGAGTACCAGTGGCGCCTGAAGGATGCAGCGGGGACTTTCCCCGCCGAGTTCCTCGGGCGGCGCATGTGGGACGGGGCGCCCCTTGCCGGGCGGACCCTCCTGGTGCGCGCCGAGCAGGGGTTCGGCGACGCCATCCAGTTCTTCCGCTACGCGCGACTCCTGGCGCGCCGCGGGGAGCGGGTGGTGCTCGAGTGCCGCCGCGAACTGCTGCCCCTCTTCGCCGCGCAGGGGGATGACCTGGCCCTGTGCGCCGCGGGGGACGAGCCTCCCCCCTTTGATACCTTCGCCTACCTGATGAGCCTGCCGCACCTCCTCGGGACGACGCTGGAGAACATCCCGCCCCAGAGTCCCCCGCTCAAGGCCGACCCGGCCCGCAGCGCCAGGTGGCGCGCCCTGGTTTCCGCCGGGGAGGAGGTAAAAGTCGGGGTGGTCTGGGCCGGCAGCACCGGCTACAAGCGGGACCGCTACCGCTCGCTCCCGGCGGGGGTGCTGGCCCCGCTGGCCTCCCTGCCGGGGATAACCCTGTACAACCTGCAGCTGGGGGCCAGCGACGAGGACCTGGCCGCGCTGCGCGGGGAGGGGGCGCTCGTCGACCTAACCGGGGCGATCGCGGACTTCGCCGACACCGCCGCCCTGATCGACAACCTCGACCTGGTGGTCTCGGTGGACACGGCCGTGGCGCACCTCGCCGCGGCGATGGGGAAGCCGGTGCACCTCATGCTCCCCTTCTCCTGCGACTGGCGCTGGCTTAACGGCCGCTCCGACTCCCCCTGGTACCCCAGCGTCACCCTCCACCGCCAGGAGGATCCCGGACAGTGGCAACCGGTGGTCGAGGCGGTGGCGAGGCGGATCGCCCCGCTCCCCGGGGTGTCCCGCCAGGACCCGAACCTGTTGTTCCGTGAGGCGAACCGCCTCCGGGAAGTGGGTGACCTGGACGGCGCCGTGAACCTGTACCGCGCCCTGCTGGCCCGGCTTCCGGATTGCGCCGAGGTCTACAACAACCTGGGGCTCGCCCTGCAGGACCAGGGGCTGCCGGCGGAGGCCGAGGCGAGCTACCGGCGCGCCCTGGAGCTGAAGCCCCACCTTGCCGACGCCTACAACAACCTCGGCACGCTGCTGGTCGGTCGCGCGGAGCACGACGAGGCCGAGCCGCTGTTCCGGCGCGCCGTCGAGCTCGACCCGGAGTACCTTCCCGCCTACGTGAACCTCGGTTCCTGCCTGCAGGTGCTGGAAGAGCCGGCGCAGGCCGTCGAGCTGTACCGCCGCGCCATCGGTCTCGACCCGGGCTACTTCGAGGCGCGCATCAACCTGGGGACCGCCTACCAGGACCTGATGCAACCCAAACGCGCCATAGAGACCTATGAGGAACTGCTGCGCCTGGCGCCGGAGCACCCCGAGGCGCACTGGAACCTGGCCCTGAGCCTCCTCTCCGTGGGGGAGTTCCAGCGCGGGTGGCGCGAATACCAGTGGCGCCTGGCCGGCTGCGAACCGGATCTCCCCATCCCGGTCTGGCGCGGGGAGGAGCTCGCCGGGCGCACCATCCTGCTCCAGTGCGAGCAGGGGCTGGGCGACACGCTGCAGTTCATCCGCTACGCTCCCCTGGTGGCGCGGCGAGGGGGAACGGTGGTGGTGCGCTGCCAGATTGCCGGGCTTAAGCCCCTGCTGGCGCGCGTTCCCGGCGTGGCGGCGGTCTGCGCTCCTGGCGATGAACTGCCGCCGTGCGACTGCCAGGTACAGCTCCTCTCCCTGCCGCACCTCTTTGGCACCACCCTGGAACAGATGCCCCCCTGGCGCCCCTACCTCTTCCCGGAGGAGCGGCGCGCCGCGCTCTGGAGGCTCATGCTGGAGCAGGGGGACACGCTCAAGGTGGGGCTGGTCTGGCGCGGCGGGCCGCTCCCCAGGAACCGCGCCTGCCCGTTCAAGGAGTTCGCCCCTCTCGCCGATATGTCCGGGGTGCTCTTTTACTCCCTGCAGCTGGGGGAGGCCCCGGACCCCGGGATCCTCCCCGCCGTCGACCTCGCGGCGCAGATCAACGACTTCGGCGATACGTCCGCCATCCTCGCCGGCCTGGACCTCCTGGTGACGGTGGACACGGCGGCGGCCCACCTGGCGGGGGGCATGGGGGTGCCGGTGTGGCTCCTCTTGCCCTACTCCTGCGACTGGCGCTGGTTCGCACAACGGCAGGACTCGCCCTGGTACCCGACCATGACCATCTTCCGGCAGGAGCGCCCCGGCGACTGGCCCGGCGTGATGCGCCGGATCCGCGCCTCCCTGGAGGAGTTGAAGAGCCAATAATTTGACAAAAATAATCGTAAGGTGGTGCTTTTCCGTTAAAGTTTTGGGCCCGCCGTGTCGATATTCTTTACAAAAGCGCAGGACGCGCCGGCGATGAGGGGGTGAACTTCATCAGTTATTCGCCGTAGGGCAGGATGCCAGACAGTAAAGAAGATAGCGATTCGACACGGTTTTCAACCCGGCAAGAATGCCGGCAAACACCCAGAAAAGGAGAAGTACCATGGCAACTAGCGACATCTCTCTCACCGCAGGCATGAGGACCAACCTTCTCAACCTCCAAGGCACCAGCAAGCTCCTGAACAGGACCCAGGAAAGGCTCTCTTCCGGCAAGCAGGTCAACAGCGCCCTGGACAACCCGACCAACTACTTCGCAGCCCAGAACGCCAACCAGCGCGCCAGCGACCTCGCTGACCGCAAGGACGGCATGTCCGAGGCGGTTCAGACCGTTTCGGCAGCCAACGCAGGTATCACCGCTGTCACCGGCCTGATCAACGCGGCCAAAGGTATCGCACAGTCGGCTCTTTCCACCAGCGACACCTCCACCAGGTCCAAGCTGGCGACCCAGTACGACACCATTAGGAGCCAGGTCGACAACATCTCCTCCGACTCCGGTTACCGCGGCCTCAACCTGCTGAGCTCCACCAACACCCTGACCGTCAACTTCAACGAGGATGCGAGCTCCAGCCTCAACGTCGTCGGCTTCCTGGCCAACTCGAGCGGCCTCAGCCTCTCCGGCGCCAGCAGCAACTGGGCCACCAACTCCGACATCACCACCGATACGGCGAAGATGGATACCGCGATCTCTACCCTGAGGTCCAACACCCAGACCCTGGCGGCGAACCTGAACATCATCACCACCCGTCAGAACTTCACCGACTCCATGATCAACACCTTGCAGACCGGTGCTGACAACCTGACCCTGGCCGACATGAACCAGGAAGGTGCCAACATGCTGATGCTGCAGACTCGTCAGAGCTTGGGCACCACCTCGCTCTCGATGTCTTCCCAGGCAGCCCAGGCAGTCCTCAGGCTGTTCTAGCCCTAGCTTTGCGGAGCGGGGTAACCCGCTCCGCAATCCCTCTTCAATGGGGGTAGCGTATGCTGATAGACCGACTGCAACCAGAGAGCGTTCCAGTCACCACTTCCTCGCCCCAACTCACCTCCCTCTCCAGCTCTGTCCAAAATTCCCAGCCCGAAAAACAGAACGCACAAGACCCCGTAATCGCAGACCAGGTGCTCTTCTCCGGGAAGGGAGATCGCAAGCTGGCGGACATCCGCCTGCAAAACGAGCGGCAAAACAGCGCCGCGGCCGCCATCAGGGAGACCGACAAGGCGGCCCAGGAGTTGGGTCAAAAGATTGACAAGCTGAAGGAACCTCTGGAAACGATAGTGAAAAATTTTCCTCCCTTCGCTCCGCAAGACAAGGAACGGGTCAGACTCCTCAGGAGCTACACGGCGCTCCGCAAGGAGATCGACCAGCTTACCCTCCCTCCCCCTCCATCCGTTATCGAGGCCCGCAAGCAGGTGGCGCTTCCAGAGCCGCTCGGAATGAATGCGGATGACAGTCAAATTGCTGACCACGTAGCCAAACTTGACGCGGCGGCGCAGTCGCTGACGGCGCTGCGCGGCGACATTGCCGCCGGTACCAGCTCCTTTGTGGCCGACGGGCGTTTCGCCCGCATCTTCTCGGCTCCCAAGGGTGCGGAAACACTGGTTTCGGAGCCAATCGCCAGTGATTCGCGCGCGGCGGAAAAAAGCGCCGAGATTGGCCAGCAATTTGCAGAATCGGTTACTCAGGGGGTGGCGCAACAGCACCCTCAATTCCTGAAAGGGTTGAGCTAACCGACATGTCCCTGAAAATTACCTTGAAGAGCAACGAGCGGCTAATCGTAGGCGGCGCTGTGGTCAGAAACGGCGGCAAGGGGACGGTTCTCTTTATCGAGAACACGGTCCCCATACTGCGCGAGAAGGACATCCTGGGCGAGAAGGACACCACCACGCCCTGCAAGAGGGTCTACTTCACCATACAGCTCATGTACATCGACGAGCCCAACGTCCCGAACTACGTCAAGGCGTACTCGGAACTGGCTACCGAGATACTGAAGGCCGCCCCGAGCACCAGGACCTACATCGAGCAGTTGAACGAACGGATCGAGGCCGGGAACTACTACCAGGCACTCAAACTTGCGAAGAATCTCATCGAGTACGAAGAGGAGCTACTGAAAAATGCAAACTAACAACGCGATCAAGGAGTACGTCGGTATCCAGAAGGAGAGCATGTCGGGACGCGAGCTCGAAGCCTCCGTGCTGACCAAGGCGGGGCTGATGCTCAAGGCCGTCCAGGAAAACTGGGACGCCCCGGACCGCGAAGCCAAGATGCTGGAGGCGATAAAGTACAACCAGAAGGTCTGGAGCTTCTTCCAGGCGGAGCTGACCGAGCCGGGGCACCCGATGCCCAAGCAGCTGCGGGAGGACCTCTTGAACCTGAGCCTGTTCGTGGACAAGCGGTTCTTCGAGGTGATGGCTTTTCCGACCGCGGAAAAACTCTCCATCGTCATCGACATCAACTTCAACATCGCCGCGGGGTTGAGGACCAACCCCGAGAACGCGGGGTAGTCGCAGCAGCTGCTCTTCGGGGGGGATCGCCACGCCGTGGTCCCCCTCGATGACGCTCGCCCCGCCGCGTCCTCGCCGCGAGCCCGCATCATCCCGCCCAAGCAGAACATCAAAACCTCGAAACCAAAACCATTAGCCACGGAGAAGATCTGAGGAAATCTGAGAAAGCCTGAAAACACAAGCACGAGACTTTGGGGTAAACCCAAAAGACGTTAGGTTCCCTCAGAAGTTCTCAGATTTCCTCCGTGGCTAGCTTTTCATGGCCTGCGCGACGTCGCCCAAAGCCCGGTCAGCACCGCCTCCAGTTCCCGCGTCACCCCTGCCGCATCCAGAAGCGGCGAGCGCCGCAGTCGCTCCCGTGCGCCCGCCCGGAATTCACGCAGGGTGACGTGGTCCCTGGCCACCTGGCGCGCCATGTCGAGAAACTGCGCCTCGCTCGTCGTCACCAGGTCGGCCAGGCCGCAGTTGGTGAGCAGGCTCGCGCCGGTGCGCGAACAGTGGCGGTCGCCGGAAAGGGAGATCACCGGGACCCCCATCCAGAGCGCCTCGCAGGTCGTGGTGGTGCCGTTGTAGGGGAAGGTGTCGAGTGCGATGTCGACGCGCTGGTACTGCTCCAGGTGCTCCCGGGTGCCGGGCTGCCCCTGGTCCAGCTCGATGCGCTCCGCCGCAACCCCGTGCTCAGTGAACCCGGCCAGGATGCGGCCGCGCACCCCATGGTCCACCAGGGGCTTGGCCTTCAGGAGCAGGCGCGAGTCGGGGATGGCGCGCAGCACGCGGCTCCAGAGCGCGATCACCTCGGGTGTCACTTTCGCCAGGTTGTTGAACGAGCCGAAGGTGATGTGACCGTTGACGCCGCAGGGGGGCGGGGCCAACTCCGGCGCCTCGGCGGGGGGGAGGTAGCAGCAGAAGGTGCGGGGAAGGCGCAGCAGCCATTCGCTGTGCAGGCGGTCGTCGGCGCCGGGGGGATCGGCCAGCGCATCGGTGATGCGGTAGTCCACCTCTTTGAGCCCGGTGCTGTCGGGATAGCCGATCCAGGTGACCTGGATCGGGGCGGGACGATGGCAGAAGACTGGGAGCCGGCTGCCGGAGGTGTGGCCGGCCAGGTCGAACAGGATGTCGATGCCGTCGCCGGCGATGAGGGTCGCGGCGTTGTGGTCGCCCATGCCGTGGATGTCGCGCCACTCGTCGCAAAGCCCCTTGAGGCGCTCGGTGGTCGCGTCGGGAGCGGCGACGTTGGCGTAACAGAAGATCTCGAAGCGGTCACGGTCGTGCGCGCGCAGCACCGGCTCGATGAAGCTCGCCACCGCGTGGCCCCTAAAGTCGGGGGAGAGGTAGCCGACCCTGATGCGGTCGCCGGGATGGGGGCGCGCGGCCGGTTCCTGGCGGGCCGGGCGGAAGGGGCGGCTGCGGGCCGCCTTGAGGTGCTCGGCGTAGATCTCGCGCCGGCCGAACCGCGGCGAGTAGTGCAGGGCGAAAAGGAGGTTCTGCCGGGCGTCCAGGTGGTCCGGGTCCAGGCGCAGTGTCTCCCGGTAGGCCGCCACCGCTTCCAGGCTCCTCCCCTGCGCATGCAGCACGTTGGCGAGGTTGTAGTTGAGGCGCACCGAACCGGGCGCCAGTTCCACCCCTAACCGCAGCAGCGCCTCGGCCTCGGTCAAGCGCACCCCCTCCTTCAGGAGGAGGGCGAGGTTGATGCGCGCCTCCTCGAAGCCCGGCTCGATACGCAGCGTCTCGGTGAAGGCCGCCGCCGCCCGCTCGAGCTGTCCCATCTGCCGCAGCACGGCCCCCAGGGCGTTGAGCGCCTTGGTGTTCTCCGGTTCCAGCGCGAGGGTTTTCACCAGCAACTCGGCCGCCTCCCGCGCCTCACCGTCCTCCCCTTTGAGCACCGCCAACAGGTAACAGGCAGCCGCGACCGGCGGCTCCTGCCGGACCAGCTCCTCGAGACGGGCGCGCGCCTCCTCCTGCATCCCCTTGCGCAGGAGAAGCTCCACGTATTTGAGCTGTGCCTGCCCCTGTGCCGCGTGCTCCTGGCCCATGTCAGCTCCGGAACAGCGTGAGCTGGCGCAGGTAGTCGAGCCGGGTGCCGAAGAGCCGGCAGGTCCCGGGCGCCCAGCGCCTCATCTGCGCCACGGCCAGCGACACGTTGGAGAGGCCGTTGCCCAGGAAATGGTCGCAGCGGGCGGCGAGGAGTGCATCGATGAGCACCTCCTCCCCCAGCGCGCGGCGGCTCGCCTGCTTCTGGTAGTGTACCCCCTGCAGGTTGGCGGTGCGGGTCGAGACGGTATAGGCCAGCCGGTCGCCGAAGCGCTCGCGGTAGCGGGCCAGGATGCGGTCGTCGTCGGTGCTCAGGAAGATGCGCGCTTCCGGCTTTTCCCGCAGCAACCGCTCCAGTTCCGGGAGGTAGAGGGCGTTCAGCCTGGCGAGCCCGGGGTCCTCACCGACCTTGTCTCCCCCCCGTACGTGCAGCCCGATCACCGGGGCGCCCGCCAGATGCTCGCGGTAAAACGCCTCCACCCGCTCCAGTATGCGGGGCCGCACCTTCAGGTAGCGCTCGAACAGGTAGCGGTAGAGCTCCTCCGTCGAGAGCCCGTGCAGCGGGTGCCCGGCGGGAATCCACGGGGCGAGATCGTTGACGGCGTAATGGAAGTCGCTCACCACGACCTCCTCGTTGCGCTCCAGGGTCCAGAGCGCGGAGCAGCGCGACCAGGGGCCGTCGAACTTGGCCAGGTTCTCGTGGCGCACGTTGTCGCGCTGCCACTTGGGTGGGTAGAAGCTGCGCCGGCGCGAGATGACGTCGTTGATGGTGACCGGTGACACCGGCTCGAAGAAACTAGTGAAGGCGTTCTCGAACGGGTCGTCGCTGAAGAGCGAATTGGCCCCCCAGTGCACCACCGGCGTGCGTCCGGTGATCTCCGCCACCAGGAACTGCCCAAGCACGTGGTTCACGTCGCTCCAGAAGCCGTAGCCCCAGGCCTTGACGAGCAACAGGCGCTCCCCCCGCTCACCGGAGGGGGGGAACTCGGCCGCCTGCTGGGCCTTCACCAGCAGGATGCGGGTGGCGCGCGAGGCGTCACCCTGCTCCAGGGCGCGGGAGAGCGCGGCCACCGCCGCGCCCGGCTGGCCGATGGCCAGGGCCACCGCGCCCAGGGTGCGGCTCACGCGGGGACTCTGGTAGCCGCGGTCGCCGAGGTAACGGCAGACGAGGTCGGCGGGGGTGACGAGCCCCGCGCTGCAGAGAAGCTCGGCGCACTCGGCGAGGGTCTCGCTGGCGATCTCTTCCGGGGCGACTTCCGCTGTGCGCCCCTCTTCGCGCGCCAGGGCGCGCGCCTGGTCGGCGGCGGTCTGGGCGTTTAGGGTGTCCTGGATGTCGGTGAGGGTGGACTTGTCGCCCGCGCGCAGCGGCTCCAGGAAGCGCCGCAGAGCGGGGTCGAGCCTCCCCTCGCGCAACAGTTCGCGCCCCTCCTGTTTCGGATCCGCGGGGGGGGGGACGTGGCGGCGGCACCACCGTCCCCAGGCCGCAATCAGTTCCTTTTCCAGTCCCCTGGTGAAACCGGCGCCGTCGGTGAGCGTGGCCGAGGCCATGGTGGCGCGCAGCGTCTCCCTGAGCCCTTGCAGCCGGGGCCGGTCCAGCGCCAGGGCGTGGGCGAGCTGGGCGAAGCCGCGGCCGTCGTGGGCGACGAGCCCGTCCAGGCCGACGCTGTGCAAAAGCGAGGCGCCGACGCGGGAGCGGTGCGAGGAACCGGCCAGCGTCACCACCGGGACCCCCATCCAGAGCGCCTCGCAGGTGGTGGTGGTGCCATGGTAGGGGAAGGTGTCCAGGGCGATGTCGACCCTGGCGTAGAGCGCCAGGTGATCCCGGTAGGACGGGGTGTTGCCGATGAGTTCCAGCCGGCCGGCGTCGATCCCGGCGGCGGCGAAGGCGTCCAGGAAGCGCTGCCGACCCTGCGGGCAGGCGAGCGAATACCCCTTGAGCAGGAGCCGTGAGCCGGGGACCGCGCGCAGCACGTCGGCCCACATGGTCAGGGCTTCGCCGGTGATCTTGGCCGGATTGTTGAACGAGCCGAAGGTGATCTCACCGGTGGCGAGGCAGGGGAGCGGGGCGACGGCGGGGGCGTCCTCGGGGGGAGCGAAGCAGGAGAAGGTCCCCGGCAGCCTGATCAGCTCCTCGCTGTGGTAGCGCTCGGAGTCGCCGGGAGGGTCGCAGATGGCGTCGCTGATGCGGTAGTCGATGCTGTCCAGACCGGTGCTGAAGGGATAGCCGATCCAGGTGACCTGCACCGGCGCCGGCTTGCGCGCGAAGAGCGGCAGGCGGTTCCCCGCGGAGTGCCCGGAAAGGTCGACCAGGATGTCGACGCCGTCCTCGCGCAAAAGCTCTTCCGCCTGGTCGTCCGGGAGCCCCGCGATGTTGACGAAGCGGTCGCACAGCCCGGCCAGCTCGCAGCTCGCGGCGTCCGGTACCTCGACGTTGGAGTAGCAAAAGACCCGGAAGCGACTCCGGTCGTGGTGGGAGAGAACCGGGGCGATGAAGCGGGCCACGGCGTGCTCCCTGAAGTCGCCCGAGACGTAGCCGATGGTGAGCACCCGGTCCGGGTCGGGTCCGTTGTCGTGGGGCTTGACGGCGCGGCGCAGCGAAGCCCCGAAGGCGGCATGCTCGGCGAAAATGGTCTCCTCGGCGGTATGGGTGCCGTAGAGGAGGGCGAACAGCAGCGAGCTGCGCGCCTCCAGGTAGTCGGGCTTGAGCCGGAGCGCCTCGCGGTAATGGGCGATCGCCTCCTCGTGCCTTCCCTGTGACTTGAGCGCGTTGGCCAGGTTGTGGTGCGCCTCGGGGTAATCGGGGCGGAGTCTCAGCGCCTGGCGCAGCGCTTCGATGGCGGCGGCGCCGTTGCCGAAACGCTCGTAGAGGATGGCGAGGTTGCTGTGCGGTTCCGGGTAGCCGGGATCGAGGCGGATCGCCTCCTTGAAGCTCGCCTGCGCCTCTTCGCCCCGCCCGAGCGCGCTCAGGGCGAGCCCGAGGTTGTTGCGGTAGCCGGCGTGCTCCGGCGCCAGGCGGCACGCCTCGGCGAGCTCGCCGGCGGCTTGCTCCATGCGTCCCACCCGCGCCAGCGCGAGGCCCAGGTTGCCGTGCGCCTCGCTCCACTGCGGCACGAGCTGCGCCGCCCGCTCGAAGTGGGGGAGCGCCTCGCCCGGCCCGCAGAGACGGTCCAGGGTGCAGCCGAGGTTGAAGCTCGCCTGGGCGAAATAGGGGTCGAGCTGCAGCACGCGCCGGTAGCGCTCGGCGGCGCCGGAGAGGTCCCCGGAGGCGAAGAGGGCGTTGGCCGCCGCGAAAAGCTCCTTCAGGCTCTGGGACTCGGTCATGACCGCACCCCCGCCGGGAGCCGCGCCGCCAGGTCGGCAAGCGGTGCGGCCAACTGCTCGAAGCCGCCTCGCCGCAACCCGCCCGCGTACTCGTTCAGGAAATCGCCGCAGTCAAAGCCGTGCGCCGCCAGGCGCGCCACCTCGGCCTCGCCGCCGGCTCGGTCCCCCTCCAGCAGCAGGCAGACCGCGTAGAGCGAGCGGGCCGCCGGGTAGCCGGGCCACTGGTGCAGCATGCCGCGGCAGCGTGTCAGCGCCGCCGCGACCTGACCCAGGTAGAGCTCGCACTTGGCCAGGTTGAAGGCGGCCTCCTTGAGGTCCGGGGCAAGCTCCACCCCCCTGAGGGCGTAGGACCGCGCCTGCCGGTAATCGCCCGAGGCGAGGTGGAGGTAGCCCAGGTTGAAATAGGCCTCCGCTTGCTCCGGCTTTTCCCGCAAGAGCCGCTGCCAGAGCTGTTCCGCCTCGTCGAGGAGCCCCAGTTCGGTCGCCTGCCGCGCCAGTTCCGCCAGCGCCTCGTGGCTCGCGCCGGTCTCCTCCAGCTTTTGGACCCCCAGGCGATAGTAGAATTCCTGCTTGGCCCGGTTCGCCGCCTGGTCCAGCTTGCCGTAGTGGTGCACCGGCACGTCGCAGGCGTGGATCGGTATCTCCTCGCGCAGCAGGGAGGGTTCCAACAGCTCGTGCACCGCCCCCTCGAAGCGCAGGGGCGGCAGGTTCGGGAACAGCCGCACCTTGTCGCTGCCGGTCCAGCCGCACCCCCGCTCCTGTTCGGGGTACTCGCCGCCGTTGGCGACCCAGCCGCGCCGGGCCAGTTCGTGGGTGTAGTTCCTGGTGGTGAAGGAGTAGGCGATGCGCCCCCCCTTCCGGGCCAGGTCGGCGAGCGGGCCGAGGTCGGTTGGGGCCAGCACCTCGTCGGCGTCCAGCACCAGGATCCAGTCCCCGGTGGCCTGCGCCAGCGAGAAATTCCTCGCGGCCGCGAAACTCCCGGTCCAGGGGAAGTCGAAGAGGCGCGCGCCGAAGATGCGGGCGATGTCGCGGGTTCGGTCGATGGAGCCGGTATCCACCACGACCAGCTCGTCGGCCAGGGTGCGCACCGAGTCGAGCGCGGCGGCAAGGTTTTGCGCCTCGTCCTTGACGATCATGCAGACCGAGATGCTGCCGGTCCCTCGCGCTACCGCGGGGGGGTGGCCGGCGAGCCCCCTCACCTGCAGCGCGGCGTCGATGCCGGCGTCGTCCAGCCCGAAGCGGGCCGCGGCGTGCTCGATCTCGCCGATCGCGTCGCCGTAGCGGGCGCTCCGGATCAGGAGCTCGATCAAGCCGTAGCAAAGCCCCTTGTGCTCCGGGTAGAGGGCGATCGCCTCGCGCAGGTGCTCCTCCTCGCGCGGCAGCCGCTCCAGCGCGGTGGCGTAGTCGTGGTAGCGCCCGAGCGAGGCGAGCTCCAGCGGGGCGAGGATGAAGGCGCGCTCGGCCAACTGCAGCCCCTGTTCCCTGTCCCCACCCTCCCAGACGATGGCGGCCAGGGTGCCGCAGGCCCGGGCACAGCCGGGGTCGGCCACCAGGGCGCGGCGCGCGAGGTCCTCGGCCCGGTCCCGCTCGCCCGTCCGCAGCGCCAGCGTCCCTTGCAGCGCGATGAGCTCGGGCGCGGCGTCGTCCAGGGCGGCGGCCCGCTCCAGTTCGGCGAGCGCCTGGTCGGTCTCGCCGCCGGCCTCGTGGCAGCGCGCCCGCAAGAGATGCGTCGCCTGCGCCGCTCCCGGCGGGACGTGGGCCAGTACTGCCAGCGCCTCGCGGCTCTCCCCCGCCTCGGCCAGTGTCCGTGCCAGGGCGAGGTAGGGGGCGGGGTCGCCGCTGGCGAGCCGCACCCCTTGCTCGATCAACAGGTCCACGGCCTCCCTGAGCCTCCCGGCCCGCGCCAGCCGGTTTGCCTCGATTTCGGACCGGTGCCGCAAGAGGCGCGCGGCGAGTTTCGGCTCCTGGGCCGCCAGCTCCCACTTCCGCTCCAGGAGCGGGCGCTCCCGGTGCAGCAGGAAATCCTCGTCCGGGGTGCCGTAGCGGTGCACGAAGACGTCCCCGGCGACGACGCAGCCGTATCCCTTGAGGGCGGCGGCCAGCGAGAAGTCCTCCGCCCAGGCGTCCGAGGCGAAGCTGCCGTCCGGCTCACCGACCTCGTTCAAAAGCTCACGTGAGAACAAGAGGCAAAAGCCCGACAGACGCGGCACGTCGATGCGGCGGCCGTAGTTTGTGCCGGCGAAGGTTTCGGCGCAGCGCTCCAGTTCGGAGAGGTTGCGGTAGCTGCAGGCGACTTTCCCCTGCAGCCCGTCCGCCCGGTTGGTCATGGGACCGCACAGGCCGGCCCTTCCCTCACGGGCCAGGGTGTCCAGCATGCGCGACAGCCAGCCCCGGGTCACCACCACGTCCCCGTGCAACAGGACCAGCTCCCTGCCGACCGCCTCGCGCAGCCCGGCGCCGAAGGCGGCGGCGGGGGAGCGCCCGCCGCAGTCGATGAGCAGGTGGCCGGCGCGCCCGGCGCAGAATTCCTGCAGGTCCGCGAGTGCCGCCTCGTCGCCGCCGCTGAACACGACGATCACCTCGTGCGGCTCCGGGGTGTGCCGCTCGATTCCCTCCAGGCATTCGCGGGCGCAGGCGGCGTTGTCGCCGGCCGCCACCACGATGGAGGTGAGCGGGTGCACCTTGGGGCGCAGCTCCCGCTCCAGGAAGGCGATGTTTTCGCGGGCGAGCGCGCTGTCCGGGGCGATCTCCAGCGCGCGCCGGTAGTGGGGCAGGGCCGCCTGGTAGCGCTCCATGAGGATCAGGATCATGCCCGCGCAGAGGTGCGCCTCCAGGTCGTCCGGGTTGACGGCCACGAAGGCGGTCTGGTGCTGCAGCGCCTGGTAGAGCTCGCTCTTCAGGAAGGAAAGGAGGGCGTCGCGGTAACTGTCGCTGCCGGGGTCGATGATGGCGGCCTTCTCGAAGTACTTCTTGGCGTAGCCGATCTCCCCCTTCTTGTAGAAGATGCGGGCCAGCTCCAGGTGGAAGCGGGGGGCGCGCGGGTGCCGCGCACTGAAGCGCTCCAGCTCGGGGAGGACCCCGCCGTCGCCGGCGTCCAGCCGCGCCGCCATGGCCTGGAACTCCCGCCACTGTTCCGGCTCCAGTTCCACCGGCGCCGGGGTGATCGGGGCAAAGCGGGGGCGGTACTCCTTCTGCACCTCCAGGTATTCCAGGGTGGGGAGATCCCCCTTCCTGGAGACGGTCTCCTCGGAAAGCCAGTAGAGCCCGAGGAACTGCGGTACGTGGACGAAGTCGTGCCTGAGTGCTGCGCGCAGCCAGAGCTCGTAATCGGCGGCGCTCTTGAAACGCTCGTCGAAGTAGCCGATGTCGTCGTGCAGCGATTTTCTCCAGAGCGGGAAGGGGCCGACGCAGCAGAGTTCCAGGAGGTTCAGCCGGTCGAATTCGGGCCAGTCGCGAAAGCCGAAGGGCTCGTGCCGCTCGAAGGTGGCGTTCTCCTGTTTGGTGATGCGCATGTCCGGGTAGGCGAGCACGCACTCCGGGTGCTCCTTAAGCGTCCGCACCAGGACCTCGTAGGCGTCGTGCCGCAACCGGTCGTCGGTGTTGGCGTTGGTGACGAACTCCCCCGTGGCCATCCTGATGCCGCGGTTCCAGGCCTGGTACACGGTTTCGCGCTTGTCGGTGCGCAGGTAGCGGATGTTGTCGAAGCGTTTCTGGAACTGCTCCACGATGGCGCGCTCGTTGCCCGGGGAGGCGGAGTCGATGACGATGATCTCCAGCTCGGGGGCAATGGTCTGCGCCTCCAGGTCCTCGAGCTTGCCGGCCAGGAAGCGGTCGGCGTTGTAGGTGGAGACGATCGCCGAGACCAGGAACCGTTTGACTGCGCCGCTCACAGGATCACCTCGTTGCCCTGGATCAGGACGGGAAGCGGCGCCGGCGGGTTGAAGGGGGTCGCCTCGGCGGCGAACAGCTCCCGCTCGCGGGCGAGCACCCGGTTGGCCTCCGCCGTGTAGCCCGCCTTGTCCTTGGACTTCTGCAAGGGGTGGTCACGGAAGCCCGCGAGCAGCAGGTCCACCGAGAAGAGCCGCGCGCTCCTGAAGAAACGGGCCCACAGCTCCAGGTCGGCGGCGAGCGGCAGGGTCTTGTCGATGTAGGCGCCGCTGCGTTGCCACAGGGAACGGCGCCAGAACACCCCTTCCTGCTGGATGAACTCCTCGTCGGCCAGGTACTTGGCGCGCGAGTTCATGGGGAGGAAGGTGAGCACGTGTTTTTGCCGCCCGTTCTCGTCGAAGCTGTTCGGGCGTCCCATGAGCCACTCCACTTGGGGGGTGCGCGCGAAGATGCGGGAGACCGCGTCGAAGGCGCCGGGGTGAAACATGTCGTCCGCGTTGAGCCAGGTCATGATCTCGCCGGTCGAGCGGTTCAGCCCTTCCTCGATGGCGGCGTACTGACCGTCGTCCTTGCGGCTGCGCCAGAAGGAGATGTGCTTTTGGTAGCGCTTGAGGATCTCCACGGTGTCGTCGGTGGAGCCGCCGTCGAGGACCAGCAGCTCCAGGTTGGGGTACCCCTGGGAGAGGATGGAGTCCAGGCAGGACTCCAGGTAGCGGCCGTAGTTGTAGCTGGGAATGACCACCGAGAGGCGCGGGGCGGACGGCGCGGGCGCTTTTGTGGACGTGGACCCGGTGGACCCGGTGGACCCGGTGGACCCGGTGGACGCGGTGGGCGCGGTGGACGCGGTGGACGCGGTGGGCGCGGTGGGCGCGGTGGGCGGCGCCGAGAGGGGCGGCGCAGCATCGGCGGGGCGGGCGTCGGCCGCCAAGCTGCGGCAGATGACGTCCTGGATGGTGCGGGCCATCTTCCGCCAGGAGAACTGCTCGGCCTGCCGGGCGCCCAGTTCGACCAGGCGACGGCGCTCGTGCGGCACCCGCACCCGCGCCAGGGCCGCGGCCATCTCCCCGGCATCCTCGGGACCGACGTACAGGGCGGCCTCGCCGGCCACCTCCGGAATGGAACTGTTGCGGCAGGTGATCACGGGGCAGCCGCAGGCCATGGCCTCCAGAAGCGGCAAACCGAATCCTTCGTGGGTGGAGGGGTAGACCAGCGCCTCGGCGCAGGAGTAGGCGACACGCAGCTCGTCGTCACCGAACTGCGCCAGGTGCACCTCGCTCCCCGCGGCCAGCGCCGCCAGCTCCGGCTCTAGCTCGGGGGCGCCCCCGACGCAGACGAGGGCGAGCCCGCCGCGCTCGGGGAGACGCGCGAAGCCCTGGAACAACAGCCGGCCATTTTTGTGCTCGGTCCGCTTGCCCACGAACAGGTAGTAAGGCCTGGCCATGCCGTGAGCCTCACGGAAGGCCGCCTTTTCCGCCTCGGATGCGGGATGGAACAGCTCGCGGTCGATGCCGCAGTGGGCCACCTCGATGCGCCCGGCAAGCTCGGGATACAACTTTTCCATGTGCCGGGCGGTACTGTGCGAGACGGCCACGAAGGCCCGGGCGTGCGCGATGGCGTGGCGCTTCTCCTGCCACTGCGGGTCGCGCAGGTCGTACATCCCGCTCATCTCGGGGATCATGTCGTGGCTCAAAAAAAGCGACGGCGTGGTGAGCGGGCTGGAGTAATAGGTGGAGATGAACAGGTCGGCCCCCTCCTCGTCGCAGACCTGCTGCAGCATGGCGCGGTCCCACCCGGCGGGGCGGACGTCGTAGCCGGGAACGGTCCGGTAGCGCAGCCCCGGGATCTTGGGCGCGGTGCCGATCCGGTCCAGCACCAGCACGGATCTGCCGAACTCGGTTGCCGCCCACTCGTTGAGGAGCGCCTCCCAGACCCGGGTGATGCCGGTCCTGGGGGTCATGAAGAAGACGCCGTCCACCACCACGGTCGGAGAGGACGGGTTCCCCTCCCCCGGGGAGGTGGACGCGGGCCGGGCCGGCTTGCGCGCCGCCAGCTCCTGCGGCGTGAGCGGTACCCTGATCTGTTCCAGTACCTTCACCGGCGCCATGGCGTCCAGTCCCGGGTGCGGGATGCGGACCAGGTCGAGCTGGGCGGGGATGCGCCCCCGGAGCAGCTCCTGCCGGTACCGCGCCAGCCGGGGCGTCTCGGAGGAACTGAGCGCGATGGCGGCGAGGGCGGCCTCCCGTTTCCCCTGCGCCATCGCGGCCACCGCCAGGTTGTCGGCCAGCTCGGAGCGCCCGGGCTGGAGCTCCAGCGCCTTGCGGTAAAAGGACTCGGCCAGCGGAAGATCGGTGAAGAGCGAGCCGCTGGCGCCCATGAGCAGGTTGCCGAAATCGACCAGGGCGGCCACCCGTGCGGCGGGGGAGCCGTCCTGCTCCAGGTACGGGTAGATCTTCTCCAGCGGGAAGGTGGTGCGCAGCGCGTCGATGAAGCCGTGCACCTCGCGGATCACCTCCTGCGGGGCCTGGTAGGAGAGGTTGTAGATCGATTCGTGGTAGAGCGCGGCGATCTCGGGGATGTGCAGCGCCCCCTTCTTGAGGGCCAGCCGGAAGAAGAACTCGTAGTCGCCGGCCCGCTTGAAGCTGCCGTCGAAGCTGCCGACCTCCGCGTGCGCGTCGGCGCGCCACATCACCTGGCAGCCGAAGGGGCAGTCGAAGAGCGCCTGGCGCAGGTCGAAGTCGGGTAACAGCCATTTCTTGGTGGCGCCGTTCTCCTCGAAGGTTTCGTTGGCGCCGCAGGTCATCAGGGCGTCGATGTAGGCGAGCCCCGCCCCGCTTCGCCCCAGTTCGCGCGCCATCATCTCGAAGGCGTCGGCGCGGTGCCGGTCGTCGGTGTTGGCGTGGGTGAGGAAACGTCCGTGGGCCAGGGCGATGCCCCGGTTCCAGGCGGTGTAAAGGGTCTCGCGCTCGGTGCGCCGGTACTCGATGTGGGGATGGCGGGCCATGAACTCCCGGGCAATCTCCCCCTCGTTTTGCTGCGACCCGCTGTCGATGATGACGATCTCCAGTTCGCCCCGCTGGTACAGGGTCTGGCGCAGCAGGTTTTCCAGGCAGCCGCGGAAGAAACGCCCGGCATTGTACGTGGATACGATGGCGGAGACCAGGTAGCCCTCCTCCCCGCCGGCGCGGGAGGGGGCGGAGGGCCCGGGGAGCACCGCCTCGGCGGCGGGTTTTTGCCACAGGACGTTATAGGAGAGCGGGAAGCCGTGTTCGCCGATGGGGACGCCGGTCATCGGCCTCCAGTGCCGGTCATAGGCCGCCTCGCTCATGTGGTAGACGAAGGGATCCTGGTAGACCTGCTCCAGGGGGACGAAACGGTTCACGGTGGCGACCTTTTCGAACAGGTAGGGGAGCAGGGGGTTGCTCCAGACCCCTTTGCCCGGCCCCCGGGCCACCACGTCGAAGCAGTGCAGGGACCACCCTCCCGGCTTGAGCACCCGGTCCAGGTCGGCGCGGATCTTCTCGAACTGCTCCTCGCCCTGTTCCACGTGCTCCAGCACCGAGATGCTGAAGACGACGTCGAAGTAGCCGGCGGGAAGCTCGGGGGAGAAGGAGCCGAGGTAATCGCGCACCAGGCGGTAGCCGTCGGCGGCCACGGCCACCGGGCCGTTGCCCACCCCTTCCAGCTTGTCCAGGTTCCAGCACTCGTAGCGCTCCCTGAGCGCCCTCAGTACCCGCGAGGCGCCCCCTCCCACCTCGAGGATCCTGGCCCCCTCTGGGACGTTCTTCCTGATGAAGGAATAGGCGAGGAGGTCCTGGTACACCTTGAGGTCGCAGTCGGCGGGATCGACCGGGGCGCCGTACAGCTCGAGGTCCATCCCGGCGAAGTAGGCGAAATGATAGGCGCGGGAGTAGGTGAAGGCCCCGAAGTTTTCCGGGATCACCGAGGTGCGGGCGCGTCCCTCCACCTCGCTCACCTGCAATGCCGGCGGGGCGGGGGTGAGGCCGGGGGATCCCGAGGCCAGGTAGAAGCGGCGCTCCCGCTCGATGACCCGGGCCGCCTCGGCGTTGTAGCGCTCCAAGAGGCTCGCCGTCTTCTGGTCGGGGTGACTGCGGAAACCGCCCAGGGGCGCGTGCAGGGTCCTCAGCTCCGCGTGGCGGAAAAAGCGCGCCCACAGCTCCAGGTCGGCCGCCAGCTCGAAGGCTGTGTCGAGGTTCCCTCCCGCCTGCTGCCACAGTTCGCGGCGCCAGAAGGTCGATTCCTGCTGGATGTGCGGCGGGCCGATCTCGCCGCGCAGGTACTTGGCCCGGGACCAGAGCGGGATCTCGGCCGCCATGTACTGCACCGCGCCCGAGACGTCCCAGCCGGTGGGGCTCCCGGTGATCCAGGCGGTCTCCGGAAAGTGGCGGAAGGTGTCGGCGACCAGGCGCAGGGCGCCGGGATGGTACTTGTCATCGGAGTTGAGCCAGGCCATCACCTGGCCGGTAGAGCGGGCGAAGCCCTGGTTCACCGCCGGGTAGTGCCCGCCGTCCGGGCGGCTCTGCCAGTAGTGGAGGTGCCGTTCATACTTCCTGATGATGTCCGCCGAGCCGTCCGTGCTCCCGCCGTCCATGACGATGTACTCGAGCCGGCCGTAGTTCTGGGAGAGCACGGAGTCCAGGCACTCCTCGAGGAACCCGGCCTGGTTGAAGCTCGGGGTGACGATGGAGATGGTGGGGAGCTCCGGCACGCTGATGGCGATGGAGGGCTTGGGCTCCGCGCACAGCGGATACGGGATCGGGGGGGGAGCGGCCGCGAAGTCGAGCGGGGTGGGGGGAAGCTGCCGCTCCCGGTCGATCACCGCATCGCACTCGGTAAGGTACTCTGCCCGGAACTGGTTGCAGCGCTGCCCGCCGCTGTAGTACCGGAAACCGCCGATCAGGGCCGCCACCGTGTGCAGCTTGGCGTAGCGGCTGAAGCGGAGCCAGAGCTCGAAGTCGGCGGCGATCTTGAAGGAGAGGTCGAGGCTCCCCCCCGCCTTCTCCCACAGGCTCCTGCGCCAGTAGGTCGCCTCCTGCATCACGAACAGGGAGACCTCGTGGATCAGGTCCTTGCGCAACAGCTCGGCGCGGCTCCAGGCCTTGGTCTCGAACCCGTAGGAGTTGAGTTTCCCGTCCCCGTCGAAGCCGATCCTCTTGCCGGTGACGAACTCCACTTCGGGGCGCTCCCCGAACACCTCGGCCAGCACCTTCAGGCCGCCGGGGTGGAGCATGTCGTCCGAGTTGAGCCACCCCATGATGTCGCCGGTCGAGCGCCGGAACCCCTCGTCGATGGCCCGGTACTGGCCGCCGTCGGGCTGGCTCTGCCAGTAGGAGATCTGCTTTTCGTACTGCCTGATCACCTCGACGGAGCCGTCGCTGCTACCGCCGTCCATAACGATCAGCTCCAGGTTTGGGTACCCCTGGGACACGATCGATTCCAGGCAGGCCCCCAGGTAGTCCCCCTGGTTGTAGGAGGGGACCACGATGGAGATCTTGGGGCAGGTGCCGGAAACGGGTTCGGAGCCGTCCCTGCCGGAGGGGCCCGATGTGACGGGGGGGACGGCGGCGCGCCCCGAAGGGGTCTCCGTCCGGGACACGATCTCGCGGTAGAGTTCGCCGTAGCTCGCCGCCTGGGCTTCCAGGCTGTAGGTGGCGAGGGCGCGCTGCCGGGCCTTTTCCCCCATGCCCTGCGCCTCGGGGTGGAACAGCGTCCACCAGATTCCCTCCGCCAGCGCCTTCACGTCGCGCGCGGGGGCGACGAAGCCGGTCTCGCGGTGCAGCACCATGTCCGGGATCCCCCCCACGTCGAAGCCGACCACCGGCACGCCGCAGAGCATCGCCTCAACCACCGTGTTGGGGAGGTTGTCCTCGATGGAGGGGATGGCGAACACGTCCGCCATCGAGTAGAGGGCGGCCAGCGTCTCCTCCTCCTCGACGTAGCCCAGGTTGATGATGGGGAGGTTCAGTGTGTTGCGCAGCTCCTCCTGCAGGGTGCCGAAGACGGCGAGCACCAGGTTGTAGTCGGAGAGCCCGCGCAGGGCCTGCAGCAGGTAGATGAACCCCTTGCGCTCGTTGGCGAGGTTCTCGGCGCCGAACAGCACCACCTTGGCCCCCTCGGGGACGCCGTACCCCCGGCGCACCTCCTCGCGCCTGGCGAAGGGGCGGAACACCTCGGTGGGGAAGCCGTTGGGGATGACCCGGGCCGGGAAGGGGGAGAGGAGCGCGCTCTCGGAGGCGGTCGCGGCGAGCCACCGGCTCGGGGCCACCGGGTGCAGCTGGAGCCGGCGGTAGGCGGCCTCCTTGGCGAGGAAGCCGGCGCGCGACATGTCCTGCGGGTCCTTGGACCCGAGCATCGGGCAGCTGCCGCACCCGGTGAGGTAGTTGCGGCAGCTCCCCGCGTAGTGGCAGCCGCCGGTGAAGGGGTTCATGTCGTGCATGGTCCAGACCACCTGCTTCCCCTGGAACGCGGCCGCGGCCTGCTCCCAGTTCACCATGCCCGGCACCCAGTGCAGGTTGACGATATCCGCCTCGCGGATCTCGCGCGAGCAGGAGAGCTCCAGCTCCGAATAGTCGTCGCTGAAGATCTCGATGCACTCCTGGCGGTTGGGGTAGTCGTAGATCCTGCGGCACCAGCGGGTCCAGACCCTCTGCCAGTAGGCCTCGTTGGCCGGGTACTCCAGGGGGCAGTCGATCACCCCTCCGACCTCCCCGCTCGGGATGGCTCGCACGCTCGGGTCGTCCCCCTTGCGGTTCAGGACCAGCATGGTGGAGTCCACCCCGCTCCTCCTGAGCCCCTGGTGCAGCCGATAGGCGGCCTTGCCGGCGCCGCCGTAGTTGGTGTGGGAGAGGTGGACGACTTTGAGCTTTTTGTCGGTCGGGTCCTGGTACTGGTTGCTCACGGGTACTCCTGCCCCGACGCGTGGCCGGGGCGTGCGAAAGTGGCGGCTGGGGCGGCTGGGGCGGCTGGCGGCGCCGCCCCCCGGGGCGGGTGCGGCTACTGCCGGGGTTTTCGGTAGGCGCGCACCGTGGAGAACACCCCCGGTATGATCGGGAGCTGCGGCTGGGTCTGGGTCGGGTCGGTCGGGTAGAGCAGCGGTAGCTCGATCGGCTGGCAGCGGTAGGTCTCCACCATGAGCTCCTCCACCGCCTGGCGGATCCCCGGCTCGTTGCCGGCGTGGTGGTGGTGGATCGCCGCGCGGGTCCGGTCGTCCAGCGGGGGAAGGTAGTCGTGGAAGACCATGATCCCTCCCGGGGCGAGCAGGGGGAAGTAGTCCAGGATGTCCTGGCGCACCCCGGCGTAGCTGTGGTCGCCGTCGACGAAGATGAACTCCGGGAGATGCTCGGGCTGGAACATCCGGCCCAACTGCGTCGCCGCCTCGTGCGAGAACATGGGGAGGTGCACCACGTCGCGGTTGAGCACCCTGAGCACCTCGTGGAACTGCGGGGTGCCCCCCGGCTCCACCGAGACTCCCTGGAACGAGACCCCCAGCCGGCACAGGGCCTGATGGATGAGCAGCAGCGAAGCGCCGCTGTAGGAGCCGATCTCCACGAAGCGCAGTGGCTGTCTCTTGTGCTCGCCCTGCAGGGCCACCCGGACCAGGTGGTAGATCTGGAAGCGCTCGTTGGGGGACATCTGGCTCTCCACCCCCTTGCGCACCGGGTCGTCCTCCTTGAACTCGCGGATCAGGGCCTTGTCGACCAGGTGGCTCTCCGGGTAGGGGGTGCTGCGGGTCGGGAACACCAGGCTTCCCTCGGGATGCGCGGCGAGTTCGGCGTTGGGGGCGCTGCGCCGCAGGAAGCCGTTGGTGCACCAGGTGAGGTTGTAGCCGAAGAAGTCGCAGTAGCGCCCGTCGATCTCGTACTGGCCGGCGTGCTCCCCCAGGAATTCCCTGATGGCCCGGTGCGGACCGCTGACGTAGCCCGGCTCCTCGGAGAGGTCGGAGATGATGCCGTCCTCGACGACGATGATCTCCCCCTGCGCCAGGTAGCGGTGGAAGAAGGAGAGGGCGTGGCCGCTGGTCTCATAGGAGTGGTCGGCGTCCTCGATCACCAGGAGCGGGCGGGGGAGGGTGAGCATGAACTCGGGGGAGAAGGTATCCGAGAGTTCCCGCCCGTCCCCCTCCAGGAAGGTCACCCTCGGGTGGGACACCTTCTTCACCCCGACGATGTCCAGCGAGTAGACGTGGCCGTCGATGCCGTAGTTGTCCAGCATGTCGCCGAACCACAGGGCGCTGCCGCCGTCCTTGGAGCCGATCTCGATGATGGTGCGCGGCTTCTGGTCCCAGATCAGGATCGGGTAGATGGCGAAATCAAAGGGATTTTTGATCATCGGGACGCCGCGGTAGCTGTAGTTGTGGCTGCTGTTCTGGATCTGCAGCAGCGTTTCGCGCGGCAGCGAGGTGCGGTAGTCCCTCTGCGCCGTCGGTATTTCCGGGCGAGGGGGCTTGGCCAGAGCCTGGGTCAGTTTCTGCGCCAGGGCGGCGGCCTCCTGGTAGCCGGGGTTCACGGCCAGCTCCTTGGTCAGGGCCTCGAGCGCCTCGGCGTGCCGCCCCACCTGGTCCAGGGTCAGGGCGTACAGGTAGTTGAGCCCCGTGACCGTGAGCCCGAAGCCCAGCGCCTCTTCCGCCAGGCGCATGGCCTTCACCGCCCTTCCCGCGTGGAGGTGATCCACCGCCTCCTTGATGCAGCTCTCCACCTGCTGTGCCACGCCCTGCTGTGCGGCTCCCTGTGTCATGGTGTCGTTTCCTTTGTCCTCGGCGACCTTGGCGTGCGCCGGTTCGGTGGGCAAAGCGGCGCCAGGCGCCATCTCCTGCCGTTGCATCTGCTGGGAAGCTGCGGCGGTATCCTGCTCCGGCTCGCGGGCCGGGCCGGGAGAGTGCCCCTTTTCCGCCAGGACCCGCCGGACGATCCGGTCCATCTCCCCGGCCATTTTCCCCATGGAATAGTCCCTGAGGCAGCGCTGTTGCCCGCGCCGGGCGACCTCCTCCCGCTCCTGCGGGTGATCGAGATAGTAGCGCACCTTCTCCTGCAGCTCGCCCAAGGTCCGGTAGGTCTCCAGCTCCCGCCCCGGCTCGAAGTAGCGGTCGATGTTGGTCTGGAAGTCGGTGAGCAGGAAGGCGCCGCTGCCGGTGGTCTCGAAGAGGCGCATGTTGCCGGCCTGCTCATTGCCTATGTCGCACTGCACGTTGAAGGCGATCCGACCCCGGCGCAGGGTGCGGAACATCTCGAGCCCCCAGACCGCGCCCCGGTTCTGCTGCAGGATAGCGGGGGCGAGCCCCGGGACCGGCTCGGGAATGAAGCACTGCAGGGAGAAATCACCCTTCTCGGCGGCGGCGGAAAGCTCATTCAACACGGCGCGGCGCATGTGGTGGTCGCCGGAGACCTGCCCGGAGAAGACCACGTCGTACTGTTTCTCTTCACCCGCCACTGCCTGTGCCACGTGCGGCGGAAAGCCGGGCATGAAGAACTGCGTGCCGCGCGCCCCGTGTTTTTTAGCCAAATCCAGTGAGAACTGGAAGTTGGAGACGATCAGGTCGAAATCGGACCAGTCGGTCTCGGCGGGGACGCTCGCGGCGCGCCAGCCGAAGACCATTGCCGGGCGGTAGGAAAAGGACCTCACGAACCGGCTGTCGAAGAGGATTGGGTCGCTGGTGTAGAAGATGTCGGGGCGGAAGCTCTCCACCTGTTTCAGCACCACCTCGTGGATAGCGAGGTCGGGTTTCACTGCCAGCGGGGAGCCCTGCTCCGCCAGCCAGCGCCGCTGCAGCTGGCTGCAGTTGGCGATCACCATCCTGCTGTCGTAGCCGAAGGCCCCGAGGTAGGGGGCGAAGACGTGCGAGGCGCCGAAACCGTCGTGGAACAGGGCTTCCAGCTGCACCTGGTAGGGCTGGTCGGCGAGACCGGGACGGTCGGCGTAGAAGGTGTTCAGGTAGCTCGGGTAGAAAGTCAGAATTTGCAGGAATTTCATAGGTTTAAGCTCTCTCGGATGCGCCCGGTCGGGGCGGGTTGGCATGGTTGCGCTCAGGCGTGCATGGCGTTCTGGTCAAAACTTTGACCGGCAGTGGGGGCGCCCCAGCGGGGGATACGTTCCGCGCCGGCCAGGATCTCGGTGGAAACCAGCCCACGTGCCACTAGCTCCGCCAGGTCCGCTTCGGCGGGGAGGCCCCATTTCCGGATCAGCTGTGCGGTCGCGCCCTGCAGTTCGGGGGGGATGGTTTCCCCCCGGGGGAGCCGGTAGCCGGTGCTGAAAAAGTCCGGGAAGTGGTCGCAGCGGCCGGCTTCCCCCTGCTCCAGCGTGTCCATGACCCGCTGCATGACCCGCACGTGGTCGTGGTGCATCTTGAGGTAGGGTACCCCCTCCAGGGCGAGGCCGATGCGCAGGTCACGGTCGGTCAAGAGCTGGCGCAGCCGCTCCACGATGTTGTCGGGATTGACGTACCAGAAGGGGCGGTCGGCGGGGAACGGCTCGTAGTCGGTGCGGTCCCCGTTCACCACAGCGCAGCCGCAGGCGAGCCCTTCCAGGCTCAGCTTGCCGTGCAGCGGGAAGTACAGTTCGTCGATCAGGACGTCGGCGTTCATCAACTCCTTGATCACCACGTCGTTGGTGAGACCCTCCAGGAAGCGGAGTTCGAAGCGCACCCCCTGCTGTTTGAGAGTCTCCAGGGCGGCCATGATCACGTCGGTCCCCTTGAGCCAGCTCTTGGAAGGGGCGTGCACCACCACCGGCACCTCCCGCGCCGGGATGTGCTGACGGTACAGGGAGAGTTCCATGGGGAGGAACGCGTGGTGGTAGGGACGTACCCCGAGCACCGACTGGTTGGGCTGGGACAGGACGAGGTCGCTGTGCAGTTCGGCCATCCTCATGGCGAAGAGCGGGTTGACCAAGGGATCTTCGGGAAAGGGGAGCCTTTCCAGGAACCTGCGCCCGTCGGCATACCACTGCTTGTAGGCCGCGGTGTCCCTCACGTCGCTGCCCACGAAGCAGGAGATGATCTTCTTGCCTGCTTTCTTTATGAAGGGGTAGTCGGCATGGTTGGGGAGCAGGCTGGTGCGGGCCCACTGGAAGAAGAAGACGTCGTGGGTACCGACCAGGTAGCCGATATTGAGTACGTCCTCGATGGTCATGTCCCGGTCGCTGAAGTCTACGTCGTACTCGATGGGCCACCAGCTGTTCTTCTGTCTCACCACCGTGGTTACCTGGTGCCCCAACTGGCGCAGGGCGCCGGCAACCACTGGGATGTTGCCGCAGATCTCGGTGACTCCGATCATTATCCTCATCCTAAACCCCTTTCCGCTGCGGTAGAGCCGGTGATGCCGCGGCCGGCTCCCAGTTGATGCAAATATGACGCCAACTGGTTTCCGCAGCTCCCGCCGCGGTACGCGGGCAATTTAGCGTTACAGGGGCGCCCTTTAGCCCCTGGGGCGCAGGGAGCCGCAACCTCGATACGCCGGGCGAATCGGGATGGGTCAAAAAATTGAACGCAGCGTCCCCGCGGCAGGAGTTCGGGGGGATTGTTCAGGTAACGCGCAGGAGGAGCCAGCGATCGCGGCCCGTGACAGATGAAATGCGGGAGTGAAGGGAAGGGTTCCTTTTGAGGGGGGAAGGTAAGGGGCAGAAAAATGAAAAGGCGCCCGTCCGGGACGGACGCCTCTTGGCCGGTTGCAGTGTATTGCCCCTTAGAAGGGGGTCGAGGCCTCGTAATCCCACTCGTCGGCAGTCGGGTCGATCGTCTTTCCCGTCACGTCCTTTCCTGAAAATTTGAAGACCATGTGGGCGGCGTCGATGGTGGCGTTGTTCGTGTCGTTCTGGCTGAGCATGAAGGTGACCGTCGCGCTCTGTGCATCAGCATCGTAGCTCACCGTCATGGGGTTTTGCGGGATATACGCTTCGGTGGGGAGCACCGGCTGCAGGTTGTTGTAGTATCCCGCCGCACCGCCGCTTGCCCTGGAGATGGTCCAGTTGTTCACGTCCTGCACCGATTCGCGGTCCATTTTCGAGTCGAAGTAGAAGGTCATGCTGAACGTCTTGGACGCGTTCGGGGTCGAGAGGTTGACGACATCCAGCAACATGAGCTGATAGGGGTCGTAACCGACCACGGGCGGGTCTTGCGGTTTCTGGAAGATCGGGAAAAAGGTGTCGAGTTCGCCTCCGCCACCAGCGACCATCTTGGGTTTCGCTATGGTCCTCTCCAGCAGTGCTCCCTGTGTCGCATCGAGCCTGGTGAGCGTGTCGACTTCGTACTGCGCGCGGGTTGTCTCCCCGAGCCCCGCGTAGGCTACGCCAAGCTCGAAGTGGGCCGCGGCCATCTTGGGCCTCAGTTTGATGGCCTGGGTGAGCTGCTTCACGGCGTCCTGGAATTTCCCTTCCTTGTTATAGGTCGCCCCGAGGCTGTAGTAGGGGTTGGGATCGGTGGGCGCCATCTTCATGACCTTCTTGAACTGCGCCTCCGCTTCGCCGTAGCGCCCGGTCTGGACGTAGAGCTGTCCCAACGTGTAGGGCGCCAGGGTGTCGGTCGGGTTGAGGCGGGCGGCGTCCTTGAACTCCTTCTCGGCCAGGTTGTATTTCTTCTGCTGCAGGTAGATGTTGCCCAGGTTGGTGTGCACCGAGTCCTGGGTCGGGTCGATGGTGAGGGAGGTCTTGTAGGTCTTGATGGCGTCGTCGTACTTCTTCTGGGCAAGGTAGGCGTTGGCCAGGTAGTTGTACGACTGCGCGTTAGTCGGATCCATGGAGATGGCGCGCTTGAACTCGCTCGCCGCCCGGGCGTAGTCCTTCTTCTGGAAGAACCCCGCGCCGGTGGCCATGGCGCTGGTCGCCGCCTGAGCCTTCATGCTGTCCTGCGAGGTCAGCGTGTCGAACATGTCGCCCAGGTAGTCCCAGGCTGTCTTCTGGGGTGCCATAACATCCTCCGCGCTAGATACTCATTAGCCGCCTGTCGCGTATCGGCATCCGGCGCTGGAAACTTTAGGGAAATCTGTATTGACCTATGATAACGCCCGGTTGCGCTGGCAGGCCGACCGGGCGTTGTCGTCGCTTCGTTGGCGCGCCTGCCTCCCTAGGAGTTGGCCGCCTGCTTCAGGGTGTCCAGGCACTCGCGGGCGTCGCGGTTCCAGGGCTCCAGGTGGATCACCTTGCCGTAGAAGGTCTCGGCCTCCTGCGGGCGGTCCAGGATGGTGCAGATCTTGCCGAGGCTCATCAGCGTCTCGACGTTCTTGGGCTCTTTTCTCAGCTGGTCGAGGTAGATGTTGATGGCGCCGTCGACGTCGTACCCCTCCACGAAGTAGAAGTCGGCCAGGTTCTTCTGGAAGGTGCTGTTGCCCGGCGCCAGTTGCGCCGCCTTCTCGTAGTGGGTGCGGGCGGCCTCGTTGTCTCCCTTGTCGTAGGCGAGCACCGCCAGGTCGTTGTGCGCCGGAGCGAAATCGGGGTAGTCGGCGAGGATGGCGACAAGCTCCGCCTCCGCCCCGGTCAGGTCCCCCTGCTGCACCAGTTCCTGCGATCTCTGGTAGCGATCCTCGACGGTCTTCTCGTCCTGTTCCGGATCCGTCGACGCCACCGCGGGACCGGCTTGCTGGTCCTGCCTCAGCTGCGAGAGTTGCTCGCGCACCACCTGGTTCCAGGGCTCGATCTCCAGGGCCCTCTGCAGGAAGGTCTCGGCCTCGCCGGGCTGCCCGACTCCCGCGCAGATGATGCCAAGGTTCAGCAGGGTCTCCACGTCGCGCGGGTTCTTTTCCAGGAGCTTCAGGTAGATGTCGATCGCCTCGTCGACCTGCCCGAGCTCCACGTAGAGGAGGTCGGCCAGGTTCTTGCGATAGACGGCCTCGTTAGGCTCCAGGCGCACCGCCTCGCGGTACTCCTCGAGTGCGCGGCTGCAGTCGCCCAGGCGGTAGCTGACGGCGGCGAGATCGTTGTGCGCCACGGCGTGCTGCGGGTAGCGCAGCAGGTGCTCCAGCAAGGCTGCCGCCGCCCCGTCCGCGTCGTCACCGGAGAGGAGGGGAGCAAGCGCCGCGTACGCCTCTTCCGCACTGGGGAGCGCGGCCGGGGTGGCGACCGGAGCGGGTCGTTGCACCGGGACGGCCTCCACGGCGACCGGCTCCGGCACCGGCCCCTGCACCGGCGCGGGGTCCGGCTGCGGCTGGGCCTGGACGCCCGTCGCGTTGGTGGCGATAAGTTTGAGCCCGGTGAATTCCTGGAGGTGCAGGAGGCGGAAACGCTCCGCCGCCTTGAGCAGGAACTCGCGCATGCCGTGGTTTGGATACCCCTCGGGGAGGAAGCCGATGCTGTCGTGCAGCTCCCTGCGCCAGAGCGGGTGCGGCGCCACCTCGGAGAGCTGGTCGAGTTGCTGGGGGGTATAGTCCGGCCAGATCACCTTGCCGTAGCTCGTGTGGCTGGCGAAGCTTTCGTGGGGAATCGCGGTAAAGCAGGTGTCGCCGTAGGCCAGCATGGCCGTCGGGGCCGCCTCCAGGGCGGCCGCCAGCTGCTGGTAGGCGTCGCGCCGCATGCGGTCGGTGGCGTCCACGATGGTGAGGTATCTCCCCCCGGCCATCCTGAGCGCCATGTTGACCGCCCGCCGCGCCGCCCCGGAGGGCACGCGCAGCAGCGAGATGTTGCCGTAGCGCTTCTGCAGGTCCGCCGCCACCGCCCATTCGCACTCATCCGACCCCTGGTCCACCAGGATCACTTCCATCCGGTCGGCGATGGTCTGCTCCATCAGGGCGGTCAGGCACTCCCTCACGTGGGACTCCCGGTTCCGGGTGACAACGATGGCTGAGACGAGCGGTCCATTGTCCACGACGGCGATGGCGCCGACGCTGGGGCGGGTAACTATCAGGCTCATTGAATTCTCCATTGTGCGGGTGGTGTGACGGCTTTGGTCGCTCCCGTGACGGTCCGTGGTCGAACCGAGGCCGATCGGGTTGGGAGAAGCAACTGGCATGCCAGAGGCGCCGGCCCCGGTCGAAGCGGCGCGGCGGCCGCACCGGGGAGGCGGCAGGGAGGCGGCAGGGAGGCGCCGGGCGCGCCTCTGGCAAGGGGGCCGCGCCCGGGAATGTGACAGCGCCGTGAGGGGCGCCGTCATGCCGTCAACTTTTTGAAAGGGGGCCGCAGGGGGGAAAGGTCAATTATCCGACAGTTCCCGTTCCAGGGTCATTTCGAGGGTCGTCAGGTGCGGATCGATGTCGTATCCGTACGGGTAGCCGTTGTAGTGGCAGGCGCTGGTGAGCGGGAAATACCGGTGCCGGAGCTGCCTGCACGGGAGCAGGATGCAGGGGTTGATGTAGGTGGGGGCGAACAGTTCGATCACGAGGGAGCGCTCCGGCATGAAGGCACAGTGCATCATCCCGGCGCCGTGCGGCCCGAGCAGGGTCTCCGCGTTGCAGGTATAGGAGAGCTGTTCGGAAAGCGACAGTTCCTCCAGGCGCAGCATGGTGAAGCCGAAGCGCTGCAGGAGCTCCAGCAGCCGCTCTTCGTCCACCACCTTCCTCATCGTTTCCGGGGCTCCGCCGTTGCGGGAGATGTAGAGGTGGCCGCTGCTTTTCCCGTTGGCGAAAAGGGAGCGGAAGACGGTCCGGATGCGGGTCCGTGCCGCGGTGCCGGCATCGTCGTGACCCGTTTGCCTCGGGAAGAGGCACAGGCACTGTAGATGGTAGTCGCACGCCTCCACCCGCCTGATCTGTTCCGGCCGGATCCCCAGCAGCAGCAGGGAGTCGGCGGCGAAGGGGGCAGGCGGGACCAGGTAGGTCCCGGTGAAGCCCTGCTCGTGAGCGCTGAGCGCCATGGGGAGCATCTCCATGCACCAGTGCCAGAAGTTGCCGCTCCAGTCGCCGAACAGGGGGAGGACCACGCCGTCGAGCGCCACCAGCGGCCGGTTTTCGTGATGCAGCAGCCAGATGAGGAGTTGGTCGTCGGCAAAGTTCAAGAACCTGTTGATGACGCGGTTTCCCTGGAGCGGGATACCTTCCTCCCCGAACAGGAACACGTCTTTGAACAGCAGCGGACCCTGGGGGATACTACAGCCGTTGAATACCTGGTACATTCAGTTGCCTCCGGGAAACGATAAGCCGATCATCCCGGGAGCAAAATCCGTTCCGGTCGCGGCGATGCCTGCCACCGATGTGGAACCGCCTCGACCTTTGAGTCTTTGAGCCTTTGAACGTAGAACGGTTTAGCTTTTATCCTCCGACCACGATCAGGAAGACGCCAAGGAGCATGATGATGGTGGAGACGATGCCGCCCTTCTCCTTGAACAGGTAGTGGCCGTAGAGGACGCCGAAGAGAAGGCTCAGGCGCTTGACCGCGATCATGTAGGCGACGTTGGTGAGGTTGACGGCAAAAACGTGGGTGAGGGCCTGGAGGGCGTAGCAGACGGCGGGGAGCACGACCGCCTTGGCCGTGCCGTTGCGCAGCGCGGGGCCCAGTTCGCCGCGGGACTTGTACAGGGCCAACGGAGTGAGGACGAGCACCAGGAGGGGAAGGTAGATCCCCGCGAAAAAGAGGGGGGAGGACGCGGCTATGGCGCGCTTGCCCAGGGTGGAGGTGACGCTGTAGATGGTGGCGACGCCGAGCATGCAGAGCGCCCCCTTCTCCCGGGCCAGCGCCTTCAGGGGCGCGAGGATGCCGGTTTCGCCCCTGCCGGTGTTGAGCAGGTAGCCTCCCAGGGCGATCAGCAGGATCCCGATTGCTCCGGTGGGTGAAATCCGTTCGCCCAGGAGGAGGTACGGCACCACCAGCAGCAAAAGCGGCGTGAGCGAGAGCAGCGGCAGGGTGAGCGAGAGCGGCGAGAGCTTGAGTGCCTTGGTGTAGAGGATGATGGCCACCGCCTCCAGCGGCAGTCCCGTGAAGATGCAGAAGTAGAAGTCGTCACCGATTTCCGGGATGGGTATGAAGGGGAGCGCGGCCAGGAACAGCGGCAGGGTGGGGGCAATGCGCAGCCAGGTGACCAGGTACTCGTTCCTGCCGGTCAGCGCGCGCTTGGTGGTCGCGTCGCTGGTGGCGAGGAAGAAGGCGGACAGAACTGTGAGCGGGAACCATAGCGGCGTCATGGCGTTAATGATAACGGAAAAGAAGCGGGACGCAGCTTTAATGTACCCGTCCCTTCACTTCGAGCATGTGGAGACCGCGGAGTATGCTGGCCATTAGCGCGACACGTGCCCTAACGTTCCCCCCTTTGCGAAGGTTCTTCTGGCAATTCCGGGGGGGCATTTAATCCATCCCCGGAATTCTCCCATCATCCCCTTTTGATGGTCCGAAAGAGCATAATTTTCGTCACTTCTGTTGACTGCAGCCGGAATCGGGGGCCTAATTAAAGACGTGAACCGAGGCAGTTAACCGTTCAGGGGAGGGCATCATGGGCAAGAACGTTTTGATCCCGTCGATTGAACAGAGGTTGCGCGGCTTGATGGAGGTTGGTCGCAGGAACCTGCACGAACACGGCTTCTCCGATCTGGAGCGGGCCAACCCTACGGTGACGCTGACCCGGGAATTTGGCTGCGAGGGGTATCCGGTGGCCGAAAGGCTGCAGGGCATCCTGGAGAAGCGCAGCGGCAAGCCCTGGGTGGTGATGGACCGGGCCCTGCTCGACGCCGTGGCCAAGGACCATAACCTCACCGAAGGGATTTTGCGCAACCTGGGCGCCAAGAACCGTTTCCTCGACGACATGCTCTCCACCTTCTCGCCGCGCTGGAAAAGCGACAAGGACTACTACCGCCTGCTCTGCCGCCAGATCGTGGCGTTGGCCATCGAAGGGAACGTGATCCTGGTGGGGAGGGGCGCTTCCATCCTGACCCAGAACACCGGCAACTGCTACCACTTCCGCATCATCGCGCCCATGACCTTCAAGGTGAAGGCGGTGGCGGCCCGCTGCGGGCTCTCCGCGGACCAGGCGCAGGATATGGTCATGGAGAAGCAGCACCAGCGCGATGCCTTCCTGAAGGATTTCCTGGGGCGCGAAATCACCGACCCGACTCTGTACCACCTGGTCTTCAACAACGCTCGCCTTTCGGCGCAGCGGATCGCGGAAATCATGGCCGACGTGGTCATGCCGCCGCCGAAGCGGGACTAGTCCAAGCCTTGCTTTGCTGTGCTCCCGGCCGTTTCCGAGGGAAGCAGGGTCACCAGCGCCACTTCGGGAGGGTTGTTGATGCGGATAGGGAACCAACTCTCCCCGAGGCCGCCGTTGACGATCATGGTGCTCTTTCCTTGGCGGAACAGGCCGTGATCCCACCTTGGCAGGTAACCCATGGAGGGGATGTAGGGGGCGCCGATCAAGGGGAGACGGATCTGCCCTCCGTGGGTGTGACCGACCAGCATCAGGTCCACGCCGGCCTGGACCGCCTGCGGGAAGGGATGCGGCGCATGGGCCAACAGCAGGCGTGGCTGCCGGGCATCGGTTCGGCTTAGCGCCTGCGCCAATCTGGCCCTTCCGGTCACCGGGTCGTCCACCCCTACCACCCAGAGCCGGTCCTCCCCCCTGCGCAGCGTCTCCGCTTCGTTGATCAAAACCCGGACCCCCGCCTGCACGAGGTTCGCGTTGACGTGCGGCGCCAGTTGCGCCCCCCACTCGTGGTTGCCGCTCACCGAGAACACCGGGCTCTTGGAAAAGAGGCCAATCCCCCGGATCAGCTCGAGGGCCGGGGTTATGCTCGGCGAAGTCCTCAACACCAGGTCTCCAGTGACGGCCACGAGGTCGAAGGACAAACCACGCAGGATCGCCAGCAGACCCTCGCCGCGCTCGCCGAACTCCTTGTCATGCAGGTCGGTGATATGCAGGATGGTGAAGCCGTGGAATCCTGACGGGAGGTTTTGCACCGGCACCCGGTAACGCCGTACCGCCACCGAAACCCTCTGGTAGTAGAGGTAGGGGAAGAAGGCGATTCCGCCGGCCAGGAATGCGCGTCTGCTGATAGCTGCCATGACCGCACCTCCGAAATCAGCCGGAGATTATACCCAAGGTGCCTCCAGGCTGCCATACACCCTGTAGGGGCGAATAATTATTCGCCCGCCTTTTACGCCCCTGACCCTGCTCGCCATCGGCGTCGGCGGGGGACGCTTTGGCTGGGCAAATATTATTTGCCCCTACAGCGGCAGGCTGATCCCGGCGAAGGTCGCGGCGCGCCGCCCCCCTCCTCTCGCCGACACCTTTTGACATCCCCATTGCCGGACGTTATCATGGCCCGGCTTGAAAAAGGGAGGGGCGATGGCTGATTTCGCGGTGAGCGAGGAAAAGAACCGCTGGCTTAAGGCGAAGATGGAACAACTCGGGGTCGCGGAGAAGGACCTGGAGGAGCGTTTCGTGCACGCTTCCGGGCGCGGCGGGCAGCACGTCAACAAGAGCTCTTCCTGCGTTTACCTGAAACACATTCCCAGCGGCCTCGAGGTGAAATGCATGGAATCGCGCAGCCAGTCGCTGAACCGGTTTCTGGCGCGACGGCTGCTGCTGGAGAAGATCGAGGGCGCCGGCGGTGGCATGACCAAGAAGGAATTGGCAGCGGAAAAGCTGAAAAGGCAGAAGGCTCGCAGAAAACGGCGCAGCGGCGCGAAATATGGCACCGATGCTGCAACTGATGCCGGACAGGGCCCGGAAACGGGGCCTGTGGCGTCAACTATTCGGAATGAGAGCCAATAATTTGACCGCTCTCCGCCGTGGAATCCCTTGAGGATTCAGGTGCTCGGGCGCCGCCCGCACCATAAAGGGCCGAAAAAATAAAGTTGACAAGGTAACGAGGGGAAGGGTATAAATTCCCAATATCCTCAATAAGACCTTTTGCAGACACCTTTAAATACCCCGAATTTTTTCTCATACCGAACCGGTACCGACACCTCAAGAATAAACTCAAGGTCACTTACTCACAGATCCTTTACACGATAGCGCTCGTCAGGCACGCCTCGCATGTTACCCATGCCGCATCGGTGAGACATTCCCATATTCCCAATCAGGCAATTTGCCGTTAGATCTATATTTGCGCCATATCAGGAGAACAGATGAACCTACAGGAACTTAAAGAAAAGAAAATCAACGATCTCACGGCCATTGCCAAGGCGTTGAACATCGAGGGGGCGTCCAGTCTCAGGAAGCAGGACCTGATCTTCGCCATCCTCAACGCCCAGACCGAGAAGAACGGCATGATCTTCGGCGAGGGGGTCCTCGAGACCCTGCCTGACGGGTTCGGCTTCCTGAGGGCGCCGGATTACAACTACCTGCCGGGCCCCGACGACATCTACGTGTCGCCGTCCCAGATCCGCCGCTTCAACCTGCACACCGGCGACACCGTTGCCGGCCAGATCCGGCCCCCCAAGGAAGGGGAGCGCTACTTCGCCCTCCTGAAGGTCGAGACCGTCAACCACGAGTCTCCCGAGGTCGCCCGCGACAAGATCCTCTTCGACAACCTGACCCCGCTCTACCCGGAAGAGAAGCTCATCCTCGAGACCACCCCGGACAACATGTCGAGCCGCGTCATGGAACTGGTCGCACCGATCGGCAAGGGGCAGAGGGGCCTGATCGTCGCTCCGCCGCGCACCGGCAAGACCATGCTGATCCAGAACATCGCGAACTCCATCGCGCTGAACCATCCCGAGGTGTTCCTGATCGTCCTTCTGATCGACGAGCGCCCGGAAGAGGTTACCGACATGCAGCGCTCGGTGAAGGGCGAGGTCATCTCCTCCACCTTCGACGAGCCGGCCTCCCGCCATATCCAGGTGGCCGAGATGGTCATCGAGAAGGCCAAGCGTCTCGTCGAGCACAAGCGCGACGTCGTCATCCTGCTCGACTCCATCACCCGTCTGGCCCGCGCCTACAACACCGTGATCCCGCCTTCCGGCAAGATCCTCTCCGGTGGTGTCGACTCCAACGCCCTGCACAAGCCCAAGCGCTTCTTCGGCGCCGCGCGTAACATCGAGGAGGGGGGCTCGCTCACCATCATCGCCACCGCCCTGGTCGATACCGGCTCCAAGATGGACGAGGTCATCTTCGAGGAGTTCAAGGGCACCGGCAACATGGAACTCCACCTGGACCGCAAGCTGGTCGAGAAGAGAACCTTCCCCGCCATCGACATCAACAAGTCGGGCACCAGGAAGGAAGAACTGCTCATCCCGCAGGCCTCTTTGAACCGCATCTGGATCCTCAGGAAGGTGCTCCATCCCATGAACGTGGTTGATTCCATGGAGTTCCTGATCTCCAAGCTGCAGGGGACCAAGACCAACCAGGCCTTCCTCGATTCCATGAGCAAGTAAAAAAGTGTTGAAATCTTGCAGTGAAGGTGCTATTTATGGCTACTTTCCGGCAAGAACATCAAAGTCAGATAACGGGGTGCGCCCCGCCAGGAGGAAGATATGAAAGAAGGGATCCACCCCAAGTACGAAGAAATTACCGTAAAGTGCCTGTGCGGTAACCAGTTCCAGACCCGTTCCACCAAAGCGGAGATCTCCACCGAGATCTGCTCGCAGTGCCACCCGTTCTACACCGGCAAGCAGAAGCTCATCGACACCGCAGGCCGCGTCGAGCGCTTCCGCAAGAGATACAACCTGGAGAAGTAGGCTTTCGCGGTTGCGAATCCGTTCGGAGGGGATTTTGTCTATGGCGAAATCCCCTTGTTTCGTTTTCTATGGCCCGATTGCAAAACAACGCAGCATGTGAAGGATCTTCATGAAGGTTGCCCTTCTGCAGCACACCCCCGATCCCGAGTTGACCATCGCCCTGGCCGCCCGGCTCTGCTATTCGTCGGCTGACATCGAGGCGCTCAAGGACAAGCTCTCCGGCGCTGACGTCAAAAAATTCCTGGACAAGATCATGTCGCTTGGGCACCAGTCGGTGCTGGAGCACGCCTCCTTCACCTTCGGTGTGGACGGGATCTCGCGCGTCACCAGTCATCAGCTGGTGCGGCACCGGGTCGCCTCCTTTTCCCAGCAGTCCCAGCGCTATGTTTCGCACAAGGAACGTTTCGCGGTGGTGACGCCGCAGTCCATCGCCGACAATCCTAAGCACCTGGAACTGTTCGAGGCCCAGGTTGCCTCGCTGCACGCGGCCTATGCCGCGCTGGTCGAGGCGGGTGTCCCGGCCGAGGATGCGCGCTACCTGCTCCCCAACGCCACCGAGACCAAGATCATCATCACCATGAACGCCCGGGAGCTTCTGCACTTCTTCGCCGTGCGCTGCTGCGAGCGGGCCCAGTGGGAGATCCGTGCCATGGCCATCGAGATGCTCCGTCTGGTGAAGCCGGTGGCGCCGACCGTTTTCGACAAGGCCGGCCCCGGCTGTCTGGCCGGCCCCTGCCCCGAAGGTGCCATGTGCTGCGGCAAGATGGCCGAGGTTCGGGAGTATTTCCGGGAGATGTAAAACATCCCCCTCCCTGTCCCTCCCCCTCCGGGGGCGGGGACCTAGCTCACCTTCATCTGGTAGTGGACGCGCGGCTCACTCTTTTCGAGGAGCGCCGCCCATGCTCCTCCCCCTGGAGGGGGGAGGTCGGGAGGGGGGAAGGCTTTTTGACCCTCAACACACGAGGTAATAAGTGTCAAAGATAAACATAGGCGGACAGGCGGTTCTGGAAGGCGTCATGATGCGGGCTCCGCGCTCGATGGCCATCGCGGTGAGAAGGCCCGACGGCGACATCTCGGTGAAGAGTGAGACGGTGATTCCGCTTTCCGAGCGTTTCCCCATCACCAAGCTCCCCATCGTCCGTGGAGCGGTGGCGCTTTTCTCGTCGCTCATCGTCGGCATCAAGGCGCTCAACTTCTCCGCCAACGAGGCGCTTGCCGAGGGCGAGGAGAAGGAAGAGATCAACAGCTGGGCCATCGCCGGCACCATGGCGGCGGCTTTTGGCTTCGGCATCCTGCTTTTCTTCATCCTGCCGCTTTACCTGACCAAGCTGCTCGTCCCGATCATCGGCGACTCCAACATCGTCTTCAACCTGGTTGACGGCGTGATCCGGGTCGCGGTGTTCCTGATCTACATCATCGGAATCTCGCGCATGAAGGACATCCAGCGGGTGTTCCAGTACCACGGCGCCGAGCACAAGTCGATCTTCACCTTCGAGGCGGGCGAGGAGCTCACCGTCGACAATGTCAGGAAGTACAGCTGTCTGCACCCCCGTTGCGGCACGAGCTTCCTGTTGATCGTCATGCTGGTGAGCATCGTGGTGTTCTCCCTGATCCCGAAGCTGTGGCCCTTCTACTTCAAGGCCGGCTCCAGGGTGATCCTGCTGCCGATGATCGCCGGTCTTTCCTATGAGGTCCTCAAGTGGACCGCGAAGCACGACAGCCACGCGCTGGTAAGGATGGTGATCGCCCCGGGCCTCGCCCTGCAGCGGCTCACCACCCGCGAGCCGGACGATTCCCAGATCGAGGTCGCCATCAAGTCGATGCAGGTGGCCCTCGAGCTGAACGGCGGCTTCAAGGACGACCGGCTGGTTGTTTAGCCGGGACGCGGGGCAGGGACGCCCTCACCCAGCCCTCTCCCGGAGGGCGCGGGATAGTGGCCACGCGCGGTTCCCGTACCTGTAGGGGCGAATAATCATTCGCCCGCCGTGCGGTGGAGCCAAATCTTTTCGATTGAATCAGGCCCCAGGGCCTTCTGAGGTGTTTTGCATGTCCATGTTCGACAAAATAGCAGATCTTGAAACCCGTTTCGGCGAGCTTGAATCGCTCCTTTCCGATCCCGAGGTGCTGGCGAACCAGGTCGAGTTCCGCAAGCTCTCCAAGGAGCACGCCGGCCTCACCGAGCTGATCGCGGCCTACCGCGAATACAAGAAGGTGCTCTCCGACATCGAGGGAAATAAGGAACTCCTGAAGGAGCCGGACCAGGAGATGCGCGAGATGGCACAGGCAGAGCTCGAGACCCTGGAGGAGCGCCGCGAGCAGCTCGAAGCCGAGATCAAGGTGCTCCTGCTCCCCAAGGACCCCAACGACGACAAGAGCGTCGTGCTCGAGATCCGCGCCGGCACCGGCGGCGACGAGTCCGCCCTCTTCGCGGGGGACCTGTTCCGCATGTACAGCCGCTTCGCCGAGACCAACCGCTGGAAGGTCGAGGTGATCTCCGCCTCCGAGTCCGAGCGTGGTGGCTTCAAAGAGGTGATCGCCCTGGTCGAAGGTGACGGCGTCTTTGCGAAGCTGAAGTACGAATCAGGCACCCACCGCGTGCAGCGCGTTCCCGAGACCGAGGCGCAGGGTCGTATTCACACCTCCGCCTGCACCGTGGCGGTCATGCCCGAGGCTGAGGACGTCGACATCGACATCAACCCGGCGGATCTCAAGATCGACGTGTACCGCTCCTCCGGCGCGGGCGGCCAGCATGTCAACACCACCGACTCCGCGGTCAGGATCACCCACCTCCCGACCGGCACCGTCGTTGCCTGCCAGGAAGAGCGCAGCCAGATCAAGAACCGCGCGAAGGCCATGAAGGTCTTGAAGTCCAGGATCCTGGACAACATCGTGATGGAGCAGAACGCCAAGATGGCCGCCGACCGCAAGAGCCAGGTGGGCAGCGGCGACCGCAGCGAGCGCATCAGGACCTACAACTTCCCGCAGGGGCGCATGACCGATCACCGTATCGGGCTCACCCTGTACCGTCTCGACTCCATCATGGCCGGCGACATCGCCGAGATCGCGGATTCCCTGCGCGCCCACTACCAGATGGAAGCCCTGCAGGCCCAAAGCGAAGGTATGTAATCAGGCTGTCCCGTGTCCACTGGCTCCACCGGGTCCACCGGGTCCACCGGGTCCACTGGGTCCACCGGGTCCACCGGGTCCACCGGGTCCACCGGGTCCACCGGGTCCACCGGGTCCACCGGGTCCACCGGGTCCATTGGGTCCATTGGGTCCATTGGGTCCATTGGGTCCACTAAGTCCAAGTAGGTTGCCATGACCACCAATCCCGAAAAGTGGGACGTTCTCAAAGTCCTGAATTGGACCAAAGGCTACCTTGCCGAGAAAGGCGTGGAAAACCCGCGCCTTGAGGCGGAGTGGATGCTGTGCGAGGCACTCTCCCTGGACCGGGTCGGGCTTTACCTCAACTTCGACAAGCCCCTTTCGGACGCCGAACTGGCCGCCTACCGCGCCCTGGTTGCGCGGCGCGGCAAGCGCGAGCCCCTGCAGTACATCCTTGGGACCCAGGAGTTCATGGGGCTCGAGTTCCGGGTCACCCCGGCGGTCCTGATCCCGCGCCACGATACCGAGGTGCTGGTGACCGAGGCGGCCAAGCGCGGAACCACCGCGCGGAGCATCCTCGACATCGGCACCGGCAGCGGCTGCGTGGCCATCGCGCTGGCCAAGGCACTGCCGCAGTCCGAGATCTGCAGCGTGGATGTCTCTGCCGAAGCCCTCGATGTCGCCCGCGGCAATGCCGAGCGCAACGAGGCCGCCGTGCAATTTTTCCACGGCTCCCTGTTCGAACCGTTTGCGGGACGACGCTTCGACATGGTAGTATCCAACCCGCCCTATATTCCCAATTCCGAACTGGCGACATTGCAGGCCGAAGTGCGCGGCTATGAACCGATGGGCGCGCTCGACGGCGGGGCCGACGGCCTCGACTTCTACCGGCGCATCGTGAGCGACGCCCCCGGCTACCTGAACCCCGGCGGCTGGCTGATCTTCGAGGTCGGTGCCGGCCAGGCCCCCCGGGTGCTGGGGCTTTTGAGATCCGGCGGCTTCCTCGGGGAAACCTTCACCCAGACCGATTCCGCAGGCATCGAGCGCGTGGTCGGCGGCAGGCTCGGAGGGTGACTGGCTCCGCCAGGTGCCTGTCCCCTTAGGGGCTGAGACATTTCCATCCGCCCTTCGGGGCCTTGAACAAAAGAACAGAGCACAGAGGTAACAGTGGAAAAACTGGTAATCAAAGGTGGCAACAAGCTCTCCGGAGAAGTGACCGTCAGCGGGTCGAAGAACGCCGCCCTCCCCATATTCATCTCGACCATCCTGGCACCCGGGTGCCACACCATCAGCAACGTTCCCTTCCTGAGGGACATCAACACCACCATCAAGGTGCTGGAGAAGCTGGGTGCCAAGGTCGACGGCCGCGGCAACGTGGTCAAGATCGACACCACCGACCTAAACAGCTGGGAAGCGACCTACGACCTGGTGCGCACCATGCGCGCCTCAGTACTGGTCCTCGGCCCGCTATTGGCCCGTTTCGGACAGGCCCGTGTATCGCTCCCCGGCGGCTGCGCTATCGGCGCACGTCCCATCAACCTGCACCTCAAGGGTCTTGCCGCCCTGGGCGCCGAGATCACCCTGGAGCACGGCTACGTCGAGGCGAAAGCCAAGAAACTGAAGGGCGCGCGCATCAACTTCGACATCTCGACCGTCGGCGGCACCGAACAGCTCCTCATGGCGGCTGCCACCGCGCAGGGTGAGACCATCCTCGAGAACGCCGCCCGCGAGCCGGAGATCGTCGACCTGGCCGACATCCTCACCAAGATGGGCGCCAACATCGAAGGTGCTGGCACCGACACCATCAGGATCAAGGGCGTCGAGCAGTTGACCGCCGCCGAGCACGCCGTCATGCCGGACCGCATCGAGGCCGGCACCTTCATGATCGCCTCGGCCATCACCGGCGGCGACATCAAGATCAAGAACATGCGCCTTGAGCATCTGGACGCCCTGACCTTCAAGCTGCAGGATGCAGGCGTGGAGATCATCAACAAGGACAACGTGGTCCGCGTCAAGGGCCCGAAAAAGATCCGCAACGTCAACATCAAGACCCGTCCCTACCCGGGCTTCCCGACCGACATGCAGGCGCAGTTCATGGCGCTCATGTGCATCGCGGAAGGTGCCAGCGTGATCTCCGAGAACATCTTCGAGAACCGCTTCATGCACGTCTCCGAGCTGCTGCGTTTCGGCGCGGACATCATCTGCGAAGGGAACAGCGCCACCGTGAAGGGCGTCAAGAAGCTCTCCGGCGCGCCGGTGATGGCGACCGACCTCAGGGCCTCCGCCTCGCTGATCCTTGCTGCCCTCGCCGCCGACAATACCAGTGAGATCTCCAGGATCTATCACCTGGACCGCGGCTACGAGAACATCGAGAAGAAACTCGCCGGTCTCGGCGCCGATATCGTCCGCGTCCCGGATGTTGATGCGCCGTAGCTTTCGTAATTCAAGTTGATCACCTCTCCCCTGATGAGAGGGAAACAGCACAGGCGTCCCCTCCCCCGGAGGGGGAGGGCTAGGGAGGGGGGCACCGCAAGCTTCCCCCCTCCCATCCTCCCCCCTCCGGGGGGAGGGGCCCATCGCAATCAGTAAATGCCATACTCCCACGGAGTTTTTAAAATGACCGACTACGTTACCATCGCCATCCCTAAAGGCCGCATCCTGCAGGACTCCGTCGCCCTGTTCAAGAAGATCGGTATCGACTGCGAAGAACTCCTCTCCGACACGCGGAAGCTGGTCTTTGAGAACCACGAGCAGAAGATGCGCTACATGATCGTGCGTGCCACCGACGTCCCCACCTACGTGGAGTACGGCTGCGCCGACCTCGGCATTGTCGGCAAGGACACCCTGATGGAGGCGGAGAAGGACCTCTACGAGCCGCTGGACCTGAAGTTCGGCTACTGCCGCCTCATGGTTGCCGAGCCGGTCGAGCTCTCCAGCAAGGACGATCCCTCCGCCTGGAACAACATCCGCATCGCCACCAAGTACCCCAACGTCACCGAAAAGTATTTCGCGGCCAAGGGAATCCAGGTCGAGCTGATCAAGCTCTACGGCTCCATCGAGCTCGCCCCGCTGGTCGGCCTCTCCGAGCGCATCGTCGACCTCGTCTCCACCGGCGAGACGCTGAAGCAGAATGGGCTGGTGGAGGTCGAGACCATCGCGGAGATCACCTGCCGCCTGATCGTCAACCGGGCGAGCCTCAAGACCAAGCACGAGCGCATCTCCAAGATCATCGAAGGGCTCGAGCAGCATATTTAGTAGCAGAAGGGACAGGCTCCGTCAGGTGCCTGTCCCTCTAGCGGAACGCTCCATTCCGCTGCAGCCATGTTACCCAAGCTCTAAGGGGACAGGCACCTGGCGGAGCCAGTCCCCCTCCCACTGCCCCCTTTGCAAAAGGGGGGACGCAGCAATCTTTGAATTTTATTGTCATGAATCGCGAGGTTAAAGATGCAGTTCCTCGACATTAGGGAAGCAGATTTTCAGGCGAAGTTCGATGCCATTGTAGAGCGGGGCGAGGAGTCGGGACGCGAGGTCGAAGAGGTGGTGCTCGGCATCATCTCTGACGTGCGCAAGCGCGGCGACGAGGCGCTTCTGGAGTACACCCGCCGTTTCGACAGGGTGGAGTGCGACGCGGCCGGCCTGGAGATCACGGAGCAAGAGTTCGCCAAGGCGTTCGCCCAGGTGAACGAGAAGGACCTCGCGGCGCTGAAGCACGCCGTCGAGCGCGTCGCCCGCTACCACGAGAAGCAGAAGCAGCAGACCTGGCTTTCCACCGAGGAAGCCGACATCATGCTGGGCCAGAAAGTGACCCCGCTCGCCAAGGTGGGCATCTACGTTCCCGGTGGCAAGGCCTGCTACCCCTCCAGCGTCATCATGAACGCCGTTCCGGCCAAGGTTGCCGGCGTCGGCGAGATCGTCATGGTCGTTCCGACCCCGGGCGGCGAGACCAACGCCCACGTGCTGGTGGCCGCCAGGCTTTCCGGCGTGGACCGCGTCTTCAGGATCGGTGGCGCGCAGGCCGTTGCGGCACTCGCCTACGGCACCGCCACCGTCCCCAAGGTCGACAAGATCACCGGTCCGGGCAACATCTACGTCGCCACCGCGAAGAAGCTGGTCTTCGGCCAGGTCGGCATCGACATGATCGCCGGCCCGAGCGAGATCCTGGTCATCAACGACGGCAGCGGCAACCCCACCCACATTGCGGCCGATCTCCTCTCCCAGGCCGAGCACGACGAGCTTGCCTCCTCGGTCCTGATCACCACCGACCGGGCTTTCGGCGAGAAGGTGGCGGCCGAGGTGGAGCGCCAGTTGAAGGAGCTCTCCCGTGAGGCGATCGCCCGCAAGTCCTGGGAGTCCTTCGGTGTCATCATCGTGGCCGGCAACCTGGAAGAGGCGATCGCCTTCTCCAACCGCATCGCGCCGGAGCACCTGGAACTTGCCGTGGAGAATCCCTTCGAGATCATGCCGCTCATCACCAATGCCGGCGCGATCTTCATGGGGCACTACACCCCGGAGGCCTCCGGCGACTACCTGGCCGGCCCCAACCACACGCTCCCGACCGGCGGCACGGCGCGCTTCTTCTCGCCGCTGTCGGTGGACGACTTCGTCAAGAAAAGCTCCCTCATCTACTTCACCAAGGGCGGCCTGCAGCGGGTCGGTAAGGACATCGTCCGGATCGCAACGCTGGAAGGGCTGGAGGCGCACGGCAAGTCGGTCAGCTTCAGGCTGGAAAGCTAGTTTGAAATTCATTGCGGCTTGATCATCTAATTCAAGGAGGCGGCATGGCCCGGTCGGCAAACATCGAACGCATCACCAAAGAGACGCAGATCAAGCTCTCCCTCGAAATCGACGGCAAAGGCGAGGCGCAGATCTGCACCTCCGTTCCTTTCCTGGACCACATGCTGGACCTTTTCGCAAGGCACGGCCTCTTCAACCTCAAGGTCGAGGCGCACGGCGACATCGACATCGACTTCCACCACACCGTCGAGGATATCGGCATCGTCCTTGGGACCGCGTTCAAGGAAGCGCTGGGCGACAAGTGCGGCATCCGCCGCTACGGCCAGGCCACCGTGCCGATGGACGAGACGCTCGCCAGCGTCGCCACCGACCTCTCCGGCCGTCCCTACCTGGTCTACAACGTCCAGCTCCCCAAGGTGAAGATCGGCGATTTCGACGTCGAGCTGGTGCGCGAGTTCTTCCAGGGCTTCGTCAACCACTGCGGCGCGAACCTCCACATGAACGTGATGTACGGCGACAACGTGCACCATATCGTGGAAGCCTGCTTCAAGGCCGCCGCCCGCGCGCTGGACATGGCGACGCAGATGGATGCGCGCATCGAAGGGGTCATGTCCACCAAGGGCAAGCTGTAGAGAACATACAAGATCAGCAGCGGGCACCGGACAGGGTGCCGGAAGGATAGATAGATGATCGCGATCATAGATTACGGCATGGGGAATCTCCGCTCCGTGCAGAAAGGGTTCGAGAAGGTCGGCTGCGAGGCGGTCGTCACCTCCGATCCCAAGGTGCTTCTGGACGCCGAGCGCGTCGTGCTCCCCGGGGTCGGGGCCTTCCGCGACTGCATCAGGAACCTCGAGGAAGGCGGCTTCGTGGAGCCGATCCTCAAGGTGATCAAGGAAGGCAAGCCGTTTCTCGGCATCTGCCTCGGGCTGCAGCTTCTCTTCACCGAGAGCGAGGAGTTCGGCATCCACAAGGGGCTGGACGTGATCCCCGGCAAGGTGCTCCGTTTCCCGGAAGGGATGGAGCAGGCGGGCGAAGCACTGAAGGTGCCGCACATGGGTTGGAACCAGCTCGACATCAAGCGCCCCTCGCCGCTGTTCAACGGCGTCGACAACGGCTCCAACGTCTACTTCGTGCACTCCTACTACGTGAAGCCCAACGACGAGAGCGTGGTGGCGGCGACCACCAATTACGGCATCGACTTCTGCGCCGCCATCTGGCGCGACAACGTGGTGGCCGCCCAGTTCCACCCGGAGAAGTCCCAGGACAAGGGGCTTGCCATGCTGAAGAACTTTTCGCAGATGAAATAATCCCCGCCCGCCTGGGTGCCTACTTCCCTCCCCCGGAGGGGGAGGGTCAGGGAGGGGGCTGTTCGAGCTTTTATAGCTTCCCCCCACCCGGCCTCCCCCCTCCGGGGGGAGGAGATATGAATGACTGAGGATTAAAATGATCATTATTCCGGCAATAGATCTGAAGAACGGCTGCTGCGTCCGCCTGGAGCAGGGGCTGATGGAGAAGGACACCGTTTTCAACGATGATCCGGGCGCCCAGGCTGCCGAGTGGCAGCGCCAGGGTGGCGAGATCCTGCACATCGTCGACCTGGACGGCGCCTTCGCCGGCGAGCCCAAGAACCGCTCCGCCATCGAGTCCATCGTCAAATCCGTCACCATCCCGACCCAGTTGGGTGGCGGCATCCGCGACATCGCCACCATTGAAGCGTATCTGTCGCTGGGCATCGGCCGTGTCATCATCGGCACCGCCGCGCAGAGAAATCCCGCTTTCGTGAAGGAAGCCTGCGCCAAGTTCCCCGGCAAGATCGTGGTCGGCATCGACGCCAAGAACGGCATGGTCGCGGTCCAGGGGTGGGCCGAGGTGACCGGCATCACGGCCACCGAGCTCGCCAGGCAGTTCGAGGGGGACGGCGTCTCCGCCATCATCTACACCGACATCAGCCGCGACGGCATGATGCAGGGGCCGAACATCGAGGCGACCAAGGCGCTGGCCGAAGCCATCAACATCCCGGTGATCGCCTCCGGCGGCCTCTCCTCCTTGAAGGACATCGAGAACCTGATCGCGATCGAGTCCTCCGGTGTCACCGGTGTCATCACCGGCAAGGCCATCTACTCCGGCGCCATCAACCTCGCCGAAGCCATCGCACTGACCAAGAAGCAGTAGCGGGAGTCCCGGCGGTAGCACCTACCCCACCCCTGACCCCTCCCGCGAGGGGAGGGGGAATAAGTTGTCCGGAGTTTTCAGATGCTTACTAAAAGAATCATCCCCTGCCTCGACGTTAAAGGGGGACGGGTAGTAAAAGGTGTCCAGTTCCTGGGCCTGCGCGATGCGGGCGACCCGGTCGAGATCGCCGAGCTGTACGACCAGCAGGGCGCGGACGAGTTGACCTTCCTCGATATCACCGCATCCTCCGACGAGCGCGACATCATCATCGACGTGGTGCGCAGGACCGCCGAGCGCGTCTTCATGCCGCTCACCGTCGGCGGCGGCGTCCGCACCGTCGACGACATCCGGCGCCTGTTGAACGCCGGTGCCGACAAGGTCTCCATCAACACGGCGGCGGTGCATCGTCCCGAGTTCGTGAACGAGGCGGCGGAGCGGTTCGGTTCGCAGTGCACCGTGGTCGCCATCGACGCCCGCTCCCGCGCCACCGGCGGCTGGGAAGTCTACACCCACGGCGGCCGCAACCCAACCGGCATCGACGCGGTCGAGTGGGCGCAGCGCATGGAAGAACTGGGCGCCGGCGAGATCCTGCTCACCAGCATGGACCGTGACGGCACCAAGGACGGCTACGACCTGCCGCTCACCCGCGCCGTGGTCGACGCGGTCAGCATCCCGGTCATCGCCTCGGGCGGGGTCGGCGGCCTCTCGCACCTCTACGACGGCTTCACCCAGGCCGGCGCCAGCGCCTGCCTCGCCGCATCCATCTTCCACTACCGCGAGTACACCATCGAGGAAGCCAAGACCTATCTCCGCGAGCGCGGCGTGCCGGTCAGGCTGTAGCCACCTCCTGTCGCCGTACCTGTAGGGGCGAATAATCATTCGCCCCCCTTTGCCGCCTCACCGTTTCAGTTGGCGGGGGCTGTGGCCGGGGCCGCTGCGGCTGGGCAAATAATTATTTGCCCCTACAACGAATGCACGAACCTTCCTCTCCCTGCGGTCGAACCTGTAGGGGCGAATAATCATTCGCCCTTCTCGCTCTCGCCACGAAGAGGATTTCATTCTTCCAGAGGAGCTCACGATGGAAACCCCCAAAGACGACATCATCGCCGCGGTCTACCGCGTGATCCAGGAACGCAAGGCCAACCCGAGCGAAAACTCCTACACCGCGAGCCTCATGGCCAAGGGAATCGACAAGATCCTCAAGAAGCTGGGCGAGGAGGCGACCGAGGTCGTCATCGCCGGCAAGGGGGGCAAGCGCGAGGAGATCGTCTACGAGACCGCCGACCTTTTCTTCCACAGCCTGGTCCTGCTCGGCTTCTACGACATCGACCCTGAAGAGGTCTACGCGGAACTCAGACGCCGCTTCGGCATGTCCGGCATCGAGGAGAAGAACTCCCGCGTCGGCTAGGGCTCGTTCCACAATGTTACAAATGCCTTGACAAAAAAGACCGCGATGGTATATTGCTGGTTCCTTGAATAATGTCTGCCGGCCCGTACCCACACAAGTCGTAAATCTAGCTAGAGAAGGGGGGGGAATATGAATGCCGGGAGTAAAGGTAAAAGAAACTGAACCGTTTGAGCTTGCGCTCAAGAAGTTCAAGAAGCAGTGCGAGAAAGCCGGAATCCTTTCTGAGGTCCGCAAAAGAGAGCACTACGAGAAGCCGAGCATCAAGAAGAAGAAAAAGGCCATTGCCGCTCGCAAGCGCGCTCTGAAAAAACAGCGCAAGATGGTCGACTAAGAAAGAGGGTTTCATGCAACTGAGGGAGAGACTCAACGCGGAACTGAAGGAGGCGATGAAAAGTCGCGATACCTTGCGCTTATCTACCATCCGCATGGTACTCTCCTCGGTGAAAAACCGCGATATCGAACTCAGGCGTGAACTGAACGATAGCGAGATCACCGAAACCATCGTTACCCTCTGCAAGCAGCGCAGGGAATCCATCCGACTCTTTAAGGAAGCAGGCAGGCAGGAGTTGGTGGATAAGGAGGAAGCGGAGCTCGCGCTCCTGATGGGCTACCTCCCCCAGCAGCTGACACGGGAAGAGCTGGCCGAACTGGTGGCGAAAGTCATCGCGGAAGTCGGCGCTACCGGCGGCAAGGATATGGGCAAGGTCATGAAGGCCATCCAGCCCCAAGTCGCCGGCCGTGCAGATGGCAAACTGGTGAGCGAAGTTGTGAAGGAAAAACTCGCATGATCAATGCCCCCGGGACCAACTCCCGGGGGACCTTGCGGGTTTTGGGTGTCATGAGTAGGGGCGAATCGCAGCGATTCCCCCTTCTTTTGCTTTGTGGCTAGTGACCAGGTGTTTGCATGATCCTTCTTGACATCCTTATCTGGGTCGTATTGCTTTTCTTTGTGGCGAAGGGTTTCTCGAAGGGGTTGGTGCGTGAGGCTTGCTCCCTGCTTGGCCTCGTCACGGGCGGCTGGGCCGCTTTCCGATACTATTCCACTCTCAGTCTGGGGATCAGGCACTTCATCAACCTCCCCCCGCAGGTCGCGCAGCCGCTGGCGTTCCTCCTTATCTTCATGCTGCTCGGCATGCTTTTCTATTTCCTCGGTCATCTGCTCACCGTCGTTTTGAAAGTCATGCTCCTGGGCGGGATCAACCGCGCCGGCGGGATCGTCTTCGGTTTCCTCCAGGGGGGCTTCATCCTCTGCGTGCTCCTCTATCTGGCCACCACCAAGCCGATGCCGGAGAAGGTGAAGGTCTGGATCCACGGTTCCAAGACCGCGGCCGCGTTCGCCTCGACGGGAGGGGATATAGCTGCCGGCTGGGAAGGCGCCATAGCCCAGCACAGGGAAACCAGGGACGCCGCGGAACCCGTGGAAAAAAAAGAAGTAAAGGCGCCGACTCCACACGGAGCGCATAAGAAATAAGGATCAACCGCAGTGTCGACGATACCGGACGAGAAGATCAGGGAAGTACGCGAGAGGGCCCCGATCCTGCAGGTTGTCTCCGACTACATGAGCCTCAAGAAGTCCGGGGCCAACTACCAGGGGGTCTGCCCCTTTCACGGCGAGAAGACCGCGTCGTTCAACGTGAACCCGGCGCGCGGCATCTTCCATTGCTTTGGTTGCGGCGTGGGAGGGAACTCCATCGATTTCGTCATGCGCATGGAAGGGCTTGCCTTCCCGCAGGCGGTCAAGTTCCTGGCCAAGAAGGTGGGGGTGGAAATCCCCGAGCGGGAACTGACCCGCGAAGAGAAGCGCAAGGTGGACGAGCAGGAGCAGGCCTACCAGATCAACGAGCTGGCCTGCGAGTTTTACCGGCGTGTGCTGGAATCGGACGAGGCGGGTGCCGCCGGAAGGGCCTACCTCGAGAAACGCGGGGTTGATCGCGACACCGCCGCCACCTACCGCATGGGCTTCGCGCCGGCGGGATGGGACAACCTGACCGGCTTTCTGCGGCGCAAGGGCATCCCGCTCGACGCGGCGGAGAAGCTTGGCCTTTTGAGAAAACGCGAGGGGAAGGACGGCTACTACGACACCTTCCGGAACCGTCTCCTCTTCACCATCGCGGACCTGCACGGCCGCGCCATAGGTTTCGGCGGGCGGGTCATGGACGACTCGCTCCCAAAGTACATAAACTCCCCGGAGTCCATCGTTTACCGCAAGAGCGAGGTCCTGTTCGGCATCGACCTGGCCAAGAAGGGGATGCGGGAGAAGGGGAGCGCCATCGTGGTCGAGGGGTACTTCGATCACCTGGCACTGTACCGGGCCGGTTTCACCAACGTGGTGGCCACCTGCGGCACGGCGCTGACCCAGCCGCACGTGAAGCTGCTGCGCCGCTACGCCGACCGGGCTTTCATGCTCTTTGACGGCGACGAGGCCGGCCGCAAGGCGACGGTCCGCTCCATGGAACTGTTCCTCGAAGAGGGGTTCCCGGCGCGGGTGGTCGAAGTCCCGGCGGAGGACGACCCCGACACCTTCATCAACCGGGAAGGGGGCGCGGCCTTTCAGCCGCTTCTGGACAAGGCGCTCCCCATCTTCGAGTCGTTCTACAAGGGACTGCTCAAACGCATGGACGTGAGGGGCGTGGAAGGGAAGGTCGCCTTCGTGAACGAGGTGTCGCCGCGGCTATTGAAGATCGCCGACCCGGTGGAGCGCGGGCTCTACGAGAAGGAGATCTGCCGGGCGGTGGGCATCGACCGCGCCATGCTGCTCCAGAAAGTGGGCATCCCGGCACGACCCCAGGCGCCGCGCCCGCAGCCCAAGGGGGCGCCGCAGCAGGCCGGCACAGAAGAGGTGCTGTTGACCCTCATGGTGAAGTATCCGGACGTGGTGCTAAGGGTTCGGGATCACGGTGCCGATAAGCTCTTCAGCGCCAGCCACCTGAAGCTGGCGCAGGCCATCGTGGCACAGTCGGAAACGGGGGATCTCGATCTCCCCCTGGTGTTGGAACAGATCGAATCGCACGAGGAAAGAAGCCGTCTCTATTCGCTGTTCGTGGAGGACGCGCACCTGGAGGACCTTGATCCGGTCAAGGCCTTCGAACAGTGCTGCCAAGCCCTGGAACGGCGGGCGCTCAAGGGGGGCGGCAAGACCCTGGCGCGGGAATTGGCCACGGTCGACCCGGATTCTCCGCGCTACCTGGAGATCCTGTCTGAACTTGAGCGGTTGCGTAATAAAAAATCGAAATTACTATAGTAGGATTCAAGCGGTTGCTGTGCTGGATTCAAGCTGTAGCGGAGCGTGGTAAATGGCCAAGAAAAGCATGGACGAAGTGAAGCAGCTTATCGACCTGGGCAAGGAGAAAGGTTTCCTCACCTATGAAGAGGTGAACGACCTGCTCCCCCCTGACATCGTCTCCTCCGACCAGATCGACGATGTGATGAGCATGTTTGGCGATATGGACATCGAGATCGTGGACTCCGCCCAGAAGGTGAAGATCCCCAAGATCAAGATGGACCTCGAGGAAGAGGAAGAGCACGAAGGTAGCGAGGGTGAAGAGGTCGAGTTCGAGCCCGGCACCCTCGGCCGCACCAGCGATCCCGTGCGCATGTACCTGCGCGAGATGGGTTCGGTATCCCTGCTGACCCGCGAGGGCGAGGTCGAAATCGCCAAGCGCATCGAAGTCGGCGAGCGCGACGTTGCCAGCGTCATCCTGAACACCCCGATCACCGTGCGCGAGGTCGTCTCCCTGGGCGAGCGTCTGCGCAAGCAGCAGATCGGTGCCATCGAAATCTCCAAGGACGTCGAGGAAGAGGTTCTCGAGGAGGGCGAGGAGGACCTGCAGGCCCTGCGCGTTCTCGGCATCATCGACGAGATCAACGAGATGTCCCAGCGCATGGAGCAGATCCAGACCGCGCTGGATGGAAAGGTTTCCGCCAAGGAAGGCGAGGCGCTCAACACCGAGCACGGCGAGCTGAAGGTCAAGATGGCCGAGACGCTCAAGTCGCTGCGCCTCAAGGACCGCCACATCGAGAAGATCGCCCAGCGCCTGAAGGAGCTCTCCTGCAAGGTCGACACGGTCATGCAGGAAATCGCGGAACTGGAGAAGGAAACCAGCACCGTGAAGGACGTGTTCCTGGCCGCTTTCGAGGGGCTCAAGAACGCATCCGACGCCGACTTCTCCAAGAAGATGAACATGTCGCTCGAGGAAGGGCAGAAGCTCGAGAAGCGCTACCGGTCCAGCGAGGCGAAACTGAAGAAGATCGAGCAGGAGTCCGGCTTCAAGGCGAGCGAACTCGCCAACGCCCTCCTCGCCATCGAGGAAGGTGAGCACAAGGCCAAGCTGGCCAAGAGCGAGCTGGTCGAAGCCAACCTCCGCCTGGTCGTCTCCATCGCCAAGAAGTACACCAACCGCGGCCTGCAGTTCCTCGACCTGATCCAGGAAGGGAATATCGGCCTGATGAAGGCGGTGGACAAGTTCGAGTACCAGCGCGGCTACAAGTTCTCCACCTACGCCACCTGGTGGATCCGTCAGGCCATCACCCGCGCCATCGCGGACCAGGCCCGCACCATCCGTATCCCGGTACACATGATCGAGACCATCAACAAGCTGATCCGTACCAGCCGCCAGTTGGTGCAGGAGATCGGCCGCGAGCCCTCCCCGGAGGAGATCGCCGAGCGCATGGCGCTGCCGCTGGACAAGGTGAGGAAAGTCCTCAAGATCGCCAAGGAGCCGATCTCCCTGGAGACCCCGATCGGCGAGGAAGAAGATTCGCATCTTGGCGACTTCATCGAGGACAAGGGCGTGGTATCCCCGCTCGAGGCGGTCATCAAGGCCAACCTCTCCGAGCAGACCTCCCGCGTGCTCTCCACCCTCACCCCGCGTGAGGAGAAGGTGCTCAGGATGCGCTTCGGCATCGGCGAGAAGAGCGACCACACCCTGGAAGAGGTCGGCCAGGACTTCGAGGTAACCCGCGAGAGGATCCGGCAGATCGAGGCCAAGGCGCTCAGGAAGCTGCGGCACCCGAGCCGGGCGAAGAAGCTGAAGAGCTTCGTAGAGTAGTCACCAAGGCCGCACCGGAATCGCCGGCGCGGCCTTTTTCTTTGGGAAAAAACACACCCGGAACACCGAGGACGCAGAGGAAAGGCCGGAGCGGCAGAGAGCAAAACCCACTTCAGGTCTAAACCCAGTCCCCCCCCGACCTGCCTTGCATCCCCTCCCCCGGAGGGGGAGGGTTAGGGAGGGGGCAATCAACATATTCCCCCCTCCCGACCTCCCCCCTCCGGCGGGAGGAGCGCGTGAGACAGAGGTAAGCGATGAAGAAGAAAGCGGTAATCCTGTACAGCGGCGGGCTCGATTCGACCACCTGCATGGCGATCGCCAAGCACCAGGGCTTCGAGCCGTACGCCATGAGCTTCAGCTACGGACAGCGCCACCAGCACGAAGTGGCCCTCGCCAAGCAGAACGCGCGCCCGATGGGGGCGGTGGACCACATGCTGGTCGAGTTCGACCTGAGGATGATGGGCGGCAGCGCGCTCACCTCCGACATCGCGGTCCCCAAGGAAGGGGTGGGCGAGGAGATCCCGGTCACCTACGTTCCCGCCAGGAACACCATCTTCCTCTCCTTCGCCCTGGGGTGGGCGGAGACGCTGGGCGCCTTCGACATCTTCATCGGCGTGAACGCGCTGGACTATTCCGGCTATCCGGATTGCCGGCCGGAGTACATCGCGGCCTACGAGACCATGGCCAATCTCGCCACCAAGGCCGGCGTGGAGGGGAAGAAAATGACCATCCACACGCCGCTGATCAGCCTCACCAAGGCGGAGATCATCAAGACCGGCCTGACCCTTGGTGTGGACTACGGCAAGACCCATTCCTGCTACGATCCGACCGAAGACGGCGCCGCCTGCGGTCTGTGCGACTCCTGCCGCCTCCGTCTCAAAGGGTTCGCCGAACTCGGCGTCACCGACCCGGTCCGCTACGTCAAGAGGTAGAGCAAAGATATGGAGCAGAAGAAAGAAGGCAAGGCACTCACCGACGTGCAGCTCACCCGCGACACGCGCAACATCGCCATTGGCAAAGTCGGGGTCAAGGACGTCTCGTATCCGATCGTGGTGATGGACAAGAACAAGAAATTCCAGAACACCATCGCGCGCATCAACATGTACGTCGACCTCCCGCACCACTTCAAGGGGACCCACATGAGCCGTTTCGTGGAGATCCTGAACAAGTACCGGGAGGATATCGCCCTCGACAAGCTGGAAGTGATCCTCTCCACCATGAAGGAGAAGCTCGGGGCGTCCAACGCGCACCTCGAAATGGAATTCCCCTACTTCGTGGAGAAGAAGGCGCCGGTTTCCAAGGCGAAGAGCCTCATGGAGTACACCTGCACCTTCAGCGCGTCGCTTTCCGACCATTTCGACTTTGTGCTGGGCATCAAGGTGCCGGTCACCTCGCTTTGCCCCTGCAGCAAGGAACTCTCCAGCTACGGCGCCCACAACCAGCGCTCCATCATGACCGTCCAGGTCCGCTACAGCGAATTCATCTGGATCGAGGACCTCATCGACATCATCGAGGAGTGCGGTTCCTCGCCGGTTTATTCACTTTTGAAGCGCGAGGACGAGAAATTCGTCACCGAACGCGCCTACGAGAATCCCCGCTTTGTCGAGGATATGGTGCGCGAGGCGACGGTGCGTCTGCTATCTATTGAAAATATCACGTGGTTTTCCGTGGAAGCCGAGAACTTCGAGTCGATCCACAAGCACTCCGCCTACGCCGCGATCGAGCGAAAAAAGGGGTAGCCGGCACCGCGAAGTCAACAGCTTGACTGGCTCCATCTGTGGATAACTTTGTTGAAAAGTAGCAAAATTGTGGACAAGTCTAGCTTTTACCCCTTCATTTAACTCCCTTAAGGTTTGCCTCTCTAATGAAACGCGCGCTCGCCATCTTCGCCAAGACACCTCTGCCGGGACGGGTGAAGACCCGTCTTTCGCCTCCCCTGTCGCCGGGGCAGGCCGCCGAGCTTTACCGCTGCATGCTGCTCGACATCATCGAGCGTGCGGCTGGGCTCAGGGCGGATATGGTTATCTTCCACGAGGGGAGCGCGGCGTTCTTCAGGAAAGCGGCCCCGGACGCGCTCCTCGTGCACCAGAGCACGGGCGGTCTGGGTGAGCGACTGGAGCACGCTTTTCAGGAGCTCTCCGGGCGCGGCTATGGCACCCGCGTGGTGATCGGAACGGATTCCCCCGACCTCCCTTTGGCTTTCATCGAGGAGGCTTTCCAAAAACTGGAGCAGGGGAGCGATGCCGTTTTCGGACCCGCCGAGGACGGCGGTTACTACCTGGTCGGGGTGAGGGACGGCCACGGCGCCCTCTTCCAGGACATTCCCTGGTCCAGCGACTCCGTGCTGGAGACGAGCCTCAGGCGGGCGCAAGCATCGGCCCTGGCCGCCGCGCTGCTCCCTTCCTGGCACGATGTGGACAGCTGGGATGACTTGCTGCGCCCGAGCCTCCTGGAGCCGTCCAACGACGCGCCGCGCACCCGCGCTTTCATCGCGGCACTGGACCTTGCCGCTTCGCTTGCCGCCGACGCTGTCTGACGGCGCGGAGTTGACAAGGTTCCCAGACCTGTTTTTATCTATGGCGTGGCTCAGGCCGCGCCTTTCGTTTTCCCACCAGCCCAGCCTCAAAGGCGGGGCTGGGGACCAGGGGCTGGGGGCTGGCAAAGGCGAAAACCGCCAAGCTGCAAGCTCTTACCCAAAAGGATTTACATGTCGCTTTCCCACATCCAGATCTTAAACGAGGTCTTCGGCTTCAAGTCCTTCCGGCCGCGCCAGCAGGAGATCGTGGAGACGGTGCTCTCCGGCAAGGACGCTTTCGTGCTGATGCCGACGGGCGGCGGCAAATCCCTGTGCTACCAGGTGCCAGCGCTCTGCCTTCCGGGCACCGCGCTCATCGTCTCGCCGCTGATCTCGCTGATGAAGGACCAGGTCGACGCGCTGCGCGAGAACGGCGTCGCCGCTGCCTGCTACAACTCCGCCCTGGGCGAGGCCGAGGCGCGCCGGGTGCTGGCGGAACTGCACGCGGGCGAGCTGAAGCTCCTCTACGTGGCGCCCGAGCGTCTCCTCTCCGACGGTTTCATCGACCGCATCAAGACCCTTCCCATTTCCTTGTTCGCCGTCGACGAGGCGCACTGCGTCTCGCAATGGGGGCACGACTTCCGTCCCGAGTACGCGCAACTGGGCATGCTGCGCGAGATCTTCCCGCAGATCCCGATGATTGCGCTCACCGCCACCGCCGACACGCAGACCCGAGGCGACATCCTCTCCCGGCTCGGGCTCCAGGATGCTACCTGCTTCTGCACCGGTTTCGACCGCCCCAACATCCGCTACAGCGTCATGGAGAAGAACAAGCCGTTCAACCAGCTCATGGCCTTTCTGTCGACCAGAAAGGACGAGGCGGGCATCGTCTACGCCCTGTCCCGGAAAAGGGTGGAGGAAGTGGCGAGGAAGCTGTGCGAGGCGGGTGTCAACGCGGCCGCCTACCACGCGGGGCTGCCGGACAAGGAGCGCCATCAGGTCCAGGAAGCGTTCCTGCGCGACGACGTGAAGGTCGTGGTCGCGACAGTCGCCTTCGGAATGGGGATCGACAAGTCCAACGTCCGCTTCGTGGTGCACTACGACATGCCCAAGAGCATCGAGAGCTACTACCAGGAGACGGGGCGCGCCGGTCGCGACGGGCTTCCCGCCGACGCGCTGCTGCTCTTTGGTTACGGCGACATCGCGGTGGCGCGCGGGCTGATCGGCAACGGCGGCAACGAGGAGCAGAACCGGATCGAGCTGCACAAGCTGAACTGCATGGTGGGGTTCGCCGAGGCGCAGACCTGTCGGCGCCAGGTGCTTCTGGGGTACTTCGGCGACAGCCTCGCCGCCGGGTGCGGCAACTGCGACATCTGCGAGAGTCCGCCGGAGCGTTTCGACGCCACCGACGATGCCAGGAAGGCGCTCTCCTGCGTCTATCGGGTGGGCCAGCGTTTCGGGGTGGGGCACGTCATCGACGTGTTGCGCGGCTCGCAGAACCAGAGGATCCACGAACTGAAGCATGACCAGCTTTCCACCTTCGGCATTGGCAAGCACCACTCACAGGAGGTGTGGGGCAACCTCTTGCGCCAGTTGATACACCTCGGGTACCTGGAGCAGGATCTGGCCAATTTCTCGGTGCTCAAGCTGACGGAAAAGGCGCGGCCGCTGTTGCGGGGGGAGATGGCGCTGGAGTTGGCGAAGCCAAGGGATACCAGGGTGGTCGAGAAGAAGACCGCGGCGAAGAAGCCGAGTTACGACGGCGAGCTCTTTGGCGAGTTGCGGGAGTTGCGCAAGCAGATCGCGGACGAGCAGCAGGTGCCGCCGTATGTCGTCTTCCCCGACGCGACGCTGGCCGAGATGGCGGCGCAGATGCCCAAGGACAAGTGGGAGCTCCTGAAGATCACCGGCGTCGGGCAGCACAAGCTGGCGCGCTACGGGGATGCCTTCCTGCGCGTCATAAAGGGGCATGAGGCGAAAACCGAAAACCGTTAGCCACGGAGAAAATCTGAGAAAATCCGAGGCATCTAAGACAAAGAAAAGGGGACAGGCTACTTGTTGGAAAAGTAGCCTGTCCCCTTTTCTTTGTTTTTCTCAGATGTCCTCAGATTTTCTCCGTGGCCAATGGTTTTGCTGCTCGGTTTTTACTTAATCACCTCGATCTGGTACCCGCACTTGCCGAGGTGACGGATGACTTCCTGGATGTGCTCGGCGCCGCGGGTCTCCAGTTCGACCAATACCTCGGTCTTTCCTATCGGCAGCGACTCGGAACGACGGTCATGGGTGATGATGGAGATATTGGCCCTGGCTTCCGCGATCTCGGTGGCGAGCCGCGCCAGCGCTCCCGGCACGTCGTCCAACTCCACCTTCAGCTTCAGGTAGCGCCCCGCCGCCAGCAGGCCTCGCTCCACGACCACCGCGATGGTCTTCACGTCGATATTCCCGCCCGATAGCACCGCCACGGTCTTGCCGGTAATCTTCTTCACCTTGCCGTTCAACAACGCCGCCAGGCCGACGGCCCCGGCGCCTTCCACCATGAGCTTGTTGCGCTCCATCAGCGAAACGATGGCAAGTGCGATCTCTTCCTCATCCACCAGCACGATCTCGTCGACGTAATCCTTAACCACCGGGAAGGTGTTGCTCCCGGCGGTCTTGACCGCGATGCCGTCGGCAAGGCTGGCGCGGATCGGGACGGTGACGACCTCGCCCGCTTTCACGGCCTGGCGCATGGAGGGGGCAGCGGCCGATTCGACGCCGATGATGCGCACATGGGGATGGGTTTCCTTGATGGCCCGCGCGATCCCGGCTATCAGCCCGCCGCCGCCGATCGGCACCAGTACGTTGGCGAGATCGGGGATGTCCTCCAACAGTTCGAGCCCGATGGTCCCCTGGCCTGCCATCACCAGCGGGTCGTTGAAGGGGTGCACGAACAGGGCGCCTGTCTGCTCCGCCTGCCTCAGGGCGGCGGCGCAGGCCTCGTCGAAATTCTTCCCTTCCAGGACCACCTCAGCCCCCAGGTCGCGGGTCGCGAATACCTTTTGCGGCGGCGTGCTTTCCGGCATGTAGACCACCGCCTTGACGCCGAGGAGATCGGCGGAAAAGGCGACCCCTTGGGCATGGTTCCCCGCCGAGGCGGTGATCACGCCGCCGGCCAGGTCATCCCGGGATTGTGCGGTCATGAAGTTGAGCGCGCCGCGGATCTTGAAGGCACCGGTGCGCTGCAGGTTCTCGCACTTGAAATAGAGGGGGAGGCCGAGTCGTTCGCTGAAGTGGTGGGCCTGGATCAGCTCCGTGCGACGCACCCTTTTTTTCAGCCGCTGGGCCGCGTCGAGGATCAGGTTGTAATCGAGCATCTATTCTTCCATTCGCAGGTTAATGGGTGTGATCGTGGTCGTGGCAGTGATGCCCCTGGCAGGTGCCATGGGGGTGAGTGTGCGGGTGCGCGTGGGCGTGCGCCAGCGAGGCGGCGCGGGGACGGTGCCGGAACTGCTTCGGGGCGCCCGCAACATCGGTGCAACCGGTGTTCTCCAGCTGCAGGGTGGTATGGGAGATGTGGAAATGCTGGAACAGCTTCTCCTCGATCTTGCGCAGGATCTCTCCTTGCTTGCTGGCGGAGCAGTCGGGGACGACCACGTGCGCCGAGAGGGCGATGATGTGGGAGCAGATGGTCCAGATGTTCAGGTGGTGCACCTCCGCCACCCCTTCAACCTCCCGCATGGCGAAGGCGACCTGGTTGATGTCGATGCCGCGCGGCACACCCTCCAGGAGGATGTGCACCGACTCGCGCATGACCCGCCACGACCCCCAGAAGATGATGAAGCCGATGCCGACCGAGATGATGGCGTCCAGCAGGTACCAGTTGGTGAAGTACATGATGATGCCGCCCACAATGACGCCGACCGAGGCGGCGGCGTCGCCGATGACATGCAAGAAGGCGCTGTGGACGTTCAGGTCGTCGTGCGAGTGGGAGTGCAGCGCGCCGGCGGAGAGGAGGTTCATGGCCAGGCCGACGGCGGCGATGATCAGCATTTCGAGGCTCTTTACCGCTTGAGGTTGCAGCAGTCTCTCGAAAGCCTCATAGCAGATGATGCCGGCGATCACAAAGACGGTGCTGCCGTTGATGAAGGAGGCGAAGACCTCGGCGCGGTGCCAGCCGAAGGTGCGGGTTTCGCTGACCGGATAGGAGGCGAGCTTGATGGCTCCCAGGGAGAGGAGCAGGGCGAACAGGTCGAGGAATACGTGTGCCGCGTCGGACAGAAGGGCCAGTGAGTTGGTCCAGATGCCGCCGACCAACTCCGCGACCAGGGTCAGCGAGGTCAGCACGATGGCGTACTTGAAGCGTCCGGTTATGCTCTGGTCCAGGTGGCTGTCGGCATGAGCGTGCATGGCGTGTCCCGATGGGAGGGGGCGAGGCCCCCTCCCTCTTAGTTAGAAGCTGAGCCCGGCCTTCAGGGAATAGATCGGGCGCTGCTGATATTCCACCTCGGCGGTCACGCCGACAAGGGGGAGCGGAGAGAACTTCACACCGCCGAAGACGCGCGGCTGGAAAACGTTTTCGGAGTCCAAGTTGGGTGCGAGTGCTTTCAGGTGCCCCTTTGCCTCGCTGTTTACCCAGACGCCGCCCACCCCGGCGTACGGTGTCAGGATCAGGAACCCTTTGCTGATGGAGGCATCGATACCGGCGGTCTGCAGGTCGAGGTCGTTGACGCCGGAAAGCCTGCTGTAGGTGGCTCGCACCCCAAGGGCTGGCGTCGCGGCGGTTCCTTCGAGGATCGCCTTGCTGACCTCGACACCCCAAAGCTTGATGTTGGAATCGGGGACATACGAGTACATGGCGCCCACGTCGATCCCCATAGGAAGCCCTTTCCTGGCGCGCAGTTTCGGAATCGCAAGGAAGGAAGGGGCGTCGTTGCGGTACGCATCCTTCCAGTAGCTGCTGTTGCTGATGTCGATCGCCGAGAGCTCAACACCTACGTCGAAGCCGGTGATCCCGAGCGGTTCGGCGGGGGCGACGTTCTTGTAAGAGATGGCGGCGCCCGCCTCCCTCGTCAGGTCCCTGAAATCCTTCTGCGTCAGCGGGGTGGTGAAGCTTATGTCCCTGGCCATGGCCTGCGCGGCGCCCAAAAGGGTGACCGACAAGGTGAGTAATACCGCGAGCTTTTTCATGTTTCCCTCCTTTTCATTATACGGCAGGACGGTTTGAATCTTAGCAGAGCTCCCTATTTGGGTCAATGCGTTACCGGCCTGGCGCCTTGCAATTTTAACTATATACTGTTATCTTTCCGGCAAAATTCTGTCGGAGGTCTGTACAAATGGAACCGATTCACCATCGTCTCATCATATTAGGCTCAGGTCCCGCGGGGTACACAGCCGCGATCTATGCGGCGCGCGCCAACCTGAACCCTGTCCTCATTACCGGGCTGCAGCAGGGGGGGCAGTTGATGACGACGACCGAGGTGGATAACTGGCCGGGCGACCCCGCGGGGGTGATGGGCCCCGAACTGATGGAGCGCATGCGCCAGCACGCCGAGCACTTCGGCACCCAGTTCATCTTCGACCACATCAACAAAGCGCAGGTGATGAAGCCTCCCTTTGTCCTGGAAGGCGACAGCGGCAGCTACAGCTGCGACGCCCTCATCATCGCCACCGGCGCTTCGGCCAAATACCTGGGGCTCCCCTCCGAGCACGCCTTCAAGGGGAAGGGCGTCTCAGCCTGCGCCACCTGTGACGGCTTTTTCTACCGTAACAAGCCGGTCGCCGTCATTGGCGGCGGCAGCACGGCGGTCGAGGAAGCGCTCTACCTCTCCAACATCGCGAGCCACGTTACCGTCGTGCACAGAAGGGACAAGTTCCGCGCCGAGAAGATCCTGGCCGACAGGCTGATCGAGAAGACCAAGAACGGCAACGTCACCATCGAGTGGAACCACCAATTGGAAGAGGTGATCGGGGACGAGTCCGGCGTCACCGGCATCAGGCTGCGCCACAAGAGCGGGTCGGACAAGCACATCGACGTGCACGGCTGCTTCATCGCCATCGGGCACCAGCCCAACACCCACATTTTCGAAGGGCAACTCGAGATGGACGAGGGGTACATCCGCACCAACTGCGGCTACGAGGGTAACTCCACCGCCACCAGCACCCCCGGCGTTTTCGCAGCAGGCGACGTGCAGGACCGTAACTACAAGCAGGCCATCACCTCCGCCGGCACCGGCTGCATGGCGGCCCTCGATGCCGACCGTTACCTGGAGATGCTGAAAGTCTGATTGAGGGGACTGATTGAGGGGACTGGCTCCGTCAGGTGCCTGTCCCCTTTGCCCCCTGTCCCCTTTGTCCCCTGTCCCCCTTGCCCCCAGTCCCCCTTTGCCCCCTCTCGGGTGAGCGAAGGCAAGAGGGCCGCTAAACCAGAAGCAGCGCACCACCGCAGCCACCGCAGGAACTCACCCTTCACCGCTAGTTGGGGGTTCTCATGCTTGCCAAGGTTCTCGCCAGCGCGCTCTTAGGCATCGACGCCATCCTGGTCGACGTGGAAGTCGACATCACCCAGGGGCTCCCCCAACTGGCAACGGTCGGTCTCCCCGACGGCGCCGTGAAGGAGAGCAAGGACCGGGTCAAGGCGGCGCTGAAAAACTCCGGCTACGATTTCCCCAACCGCAAGATCACCGTCAACCTCGCCCCTGCCGACGTCAAGAAGGAGGGGGCTTCCTTCGACCTTCCCATCTCAATCGGTATCCTCGCCGCCACCGGCGTCGTCAAGGAAGATCTGCTCAAGCGCTACATCCTGCTGGGAGAGCTGTCCCTGGACGGCGGCGTCAAGCCCGTGCGCGGTTGCCTGTCGGTCGCGGTCGCCGCACGCGAGGCGGGGCTCGCCGGCATCATCATCCCGGCGGAGAACGTCTGCGAGGGCGGTGTAGTCGAGGGAGTCGAGGTGATCGGTGTCAGCGAGCTCTCCCAGGTGGTGGAGTTCCTAAACGGCAACCTCGTCATCGCCCCCTACCGCGCCGACGTCGAGGCCCTCTTCTGCCAGGGGTGCGAGGCCGGCGACGACTTTTCTGAGGTGAAAGGACAGGAGCACGCCAAGCGCGCCCTCGAGGTCGCCGCCGCCGGCAGCCATAATATATTGATGATCGGCCCCCCTGGATCCGGAAAGACCATGCTGGCCCGGCGCATCCCCTCCATCCTTCCCCCCATGCTCTTCGAGGAGGCGATCGAGACCACGAAGGTCTACAGCGTGATGGGGCTATTGGAGCGGGAACACGCACTCATCTCCACCCGCCCTTTCCGCTCGCCGCACCACACCATCTCCGACGTCGGGCTTATCGGCGGCAGCAACACCCCCAAGCCGGGCGAGGTCTCCCTGTCCCACAACGGGGTCCTCTTTTTGGACGAGCTCCCCGAGTTCAAGCAGCACGTCCTGGAGGTACTGCGCCAGCCCATGGAGGACGGCCGGGTCACCATCTCCCGTGCGCTCTCCTCCGTCACCTACCCATCCCGCATCATGCTGGTCGCCGCCATGAATCCCTGCCCGTGTGGCTACCTCTCCGACCCGGTGCACCAGTGCTCCTGCACCCCCCTCATGATCCACCGCTACCGTTCCCGTGTTTCCGGTCCTTTGCTGGATCGTATCGACATCCACATCGAGGTGCCCGCCGTCAAGTACCGCGACCTCGCCGACCGGGGCGAGAGTGAGAGCTCCGCGGCCATAGCCGCGCGCGTGGCGCAGTCGCGGGAAGTGCAGAAGGAGCGTTTCAAAGGGACCAAGGTGAGGAGCAACTCCCAGATGACCGCCCGGATGATCCGCAAGTTCTGCGAACCCGACGAGGCGGGGAGTCGGATGCTGGAAGTGGTGACTGACCGTCTCGGTCTCAGTGCCCGGAGCTACACCAGGATCCTCAAAGTGGCCCGCACCATCGCCGACCTCGAAGGCGCGCAGGCGATAGCCGAACATCACATCTCCGAAGCCATCCAGTACCGCAGCCTGGACCGGAAGACGTAAAAGGGGACTGGCTCCGCCAGTGCCTGTCCCCCTTGCCTTGGATTAGATGGTGCCTGTCCCCCTTGCCTTTTGCACGCGACCTTATCCCTTAGCCCATGGAGAAACCCATGCCCCGTCCAACGAGGGAGTTTCAAGACGATGGCATTTATCATGTTCTCAACAGAGGAAACGGTCGCCAACGTGTGTTTCAGAAAGATGGCGACTACCTGGCCTTCCTCAAACTGCTTGCCGAAACGAAGGAGCAATACGGGATAACGCTATACGCTTACTGTCTGATGCCGAACCATTTCCACCTGCTGTTGAAGGCAAGGCAGGGAGAGGAGCTGAGCCCGGCCATGCAATGGTTCCAGACAACGCATGTCCGCCGGTACCACCAGCATTACCACAGCAGCGGCCATCTCTGGCAGGGGCGTTTCAAGAGCTTTGATGTTCAAGGTGACGAGTATTTTCTTACAGTAGCACGGTATATAGAAGGAAATCCCGTACGAGCAGGTCTCGTTGAAACTGCAGTCAATTGGGTATGGTCATCGCATCGAGGTCGATGTAGGCTTCAAAAGGATGTGCTGTTCGAGCCGCTCCCGGTTCCGTGGGTGGGCGATTGGACAGCGTATGTCGATACTCCATTGACACCATCCGAACTGGCGAAGGTGCGGAACAAGAAGCAGCCGAAGCACGTCGTGGTGCCATGACGGGGACTGGCTCCGCCAGGTGCCTGTCCCCTTTGCCCTTTTGAAGATTAGAATGTGCCTGACCCCTTCGAAGTACCAGGGGACTGGCTCCGTCAGGTGCCTGTCCCCCTCGCCTTGGCAGGTTAGATGGTGCCCCTTGCCCTGAACCCGCCCTTTCCCTTCGAAGATTAGATGGTGCCTGACCCCTTCGCAGTATGACCCCTTCGCAGTACAGCTCCGCAGGCGCCACTCCCCTTTGCTTTAGTTCGTACGGCACCCCCGCACAAATAATTTCCGGTCCTCCCGCCCCTTGCAAAAAAATATTGCACCATTACACTTTCGCATGTGTTTTTGTTAATGTTCGGGGCGCGCAAACGGGAACCCAGCCAACCTGGGGAAGGAGGTAGCGACATGATGGTACGGGCACTGCAGAGTAGAATTCTGAGGAACTATCGATTCAAGACTCCGAGCCAGTTCTACACCATCTTGCTGAGGGTGTGGAAGTGCCTGACTGACAACCCGCTCATCCCGGTGTCGGTATGGGCAGCCAATCCGGAACTGCTGCCGTTGTTTTTGGCCCTGGCGGCAAAGTACCACGAGGTGTACCAAAGAGCCGCCAGCTACGCCAGCAAGCTTGATATCGCCGAGCGAGAGGTTATCCAGGCGCAATTGATCGCGTACATGGATGAGATCGCGTCCGTTTTGGAGGCGGCTGCTGTGCGTAATCCCGAGGTGCTCATCACGTCTGGCTTTGATCTCGCCAAGGAACGGAGAAGCATCGCCAGGGGGAGCGCACCGCAGGCTTCGTCTGAAGATGGTAAGGTGCCGGGTGAGCAAACTCAATCCTAAAGACGTTGCAAGCGGAGGAAACAATCCGTTGATCCTCCGTCGCGAGTACTAGCGATCACCAACAAAGCAAGCTTTGGGGGGTGCCGCTCAGGTATCCCCCTCTATTTATCCTCCCGGCTCTCCCACCGATCACGTCAGGACCATCCCATCCCCCAGGCCTGGGAGTTTCAACTTCCCACGGACGCCTTATAACTTCCCACCGACCCGTTGTAACTTCCTACGGCCGCATTGCAACTTGTCACGGGTACACAGCAACTTGTCGTGGGCACACAGCAACTTGTCGTGGGCACACAGTAACTTGTCGTGGGCACACAGTAACTTGTCGTGGACGCATTGCAACTTGTCACGGGTACACAGTAACTTGTCGTGGGCACACAGCAACTTGTTGTGGACGCACAGCAACTTGTTGTGGACGCACAGCAACTTGTTGTGGACGCACAGCAACTGGTTGTGGACGCACAGCAACTGGTTGTGGACGCACAGCAACTGGTTGTGGACGCACAGCAACTTGTCGTGGACGCACAGCAACTTGTCGTGGACGCTCAGCAACTTGTCGTGGGTATATTGCAAGTTCCAATGGAGATGTTGCAAGTTCCCCCGGACGCATGACAAGCTACCGCGGGCTTATTTCAGGTGGTGACGTGCAGATCCTGCGATTTAGGGCGTGTAAAGAATTCTGTGTAAACGCCCGTTCGGTTACATCACAGGCAATCTTCCTTCACAAGGGCGCGTAAAGGACTTCGGGTGGTGGGAGGGTTGAAATCCTTCACCTTTGTTGGTACATTTCTTAGGCATTTCTAATCTTTATGTGTTTGCAAGGCGGCCGGTTCGCTCGATCCTGTCAAAGGAGGCCCCCCATGAGTGAAGGAGCATACCGGTTCTATCCGCGCCAGGAGGCGCACGCCATGGCATGGGGGGACCTGCTGCCTCCGCTGCGCCGGGCGGTCCGGGACCTGCGCGAGGATCCTCAAGGTGCCGAGGACCATCGCCGACCTCGAAGGTGCTCCGACCATAGCCGAACATAACATCTCCGAAGCGATCCAGTACCGGAGTCTGGACAGGAGGACGTAGCGGAATGCCACAAGGCAGCCGCCGCAGGAGCAACACCCTTAGCGGGTGACGGACGGTCGCCCTCAGCGGGATGAATGACGGCCGCTTGCCTTGGTGTCAACGCCTGCGGCGTAATCCGGCGAGATAGAGCGAAGGAACCTTTCGTATGGCGAAACCGGCTCCCGTGAAAGTCCATGCCGCACCTGAGAAGATACGGCCGCCCCACGAGGCGGCGCATCAACCGGCGTGGGTGCGCCTGGAAGACCAACTCAACTGGTATGACGGCAAAAGCAGTTACAACCAGAACTGGTATAAGCGGTTAAAGGTGTTACAGGTACTCCTCGCAGTATGGATACCGGTGGCAAGCCTCCTCGACGCGGGGACCGCGAAATGGGCTACCGCGATCTCCGGCGCCCTGATTGCGGTACTCGAAGCGGTCCAGCACATGTACCAATTTTCTACCCTGTGGGTCACCTATCGCTCCACTGCGGAGCATCTTAAGCACGAGAGGTTTCTGTTTTTGTCGGCAGCGGGGCCATACAGGGGACTTGCGATGCCGGAGCGCCTCACCACCCTGGCCGAGCGGGTCGAAGAGCATGTTTCGACCGAGCATGCGAACTGGGTGAACGAAAAGGCGAGGAGCATGAAGGAGTTTGAGCCGGGTAAGGAGGGGCCGGGAGGAATCGGTTCCTCGAACCGGAAAAAGAAACATGAACGACGGGCGGAGCCGTCGGCGGGATGAGGGGGTGAGAAGGGCATAATGGTCGCGGCGCGAACGGGGGGCTGTGAAGAGCCTGCAGGCCGTTCGCGAAGAATCCGCCTACGGAGGCGCCATGCTGACATCAAGAGTCGAGAAAGTCATCAAGGTATTCCTATCTTCGACATCGCAGGACCTTCTGGATTACCGCGCGGTGGCGAGCCAGGTGATCCTCGACATGGACTGGAAGCCGGAGATGATGGAGCACTTTGGTGCGATGCCGGAACAGACCGTGGAGGCGTGCTGCAACAAGCTCGGGGGGTGCGACCTCATGGTACTCATCCTCGCCTTCCGGCGGGGCTGGGTCCCCACGGCGGAGCAGGGTGGCAACGACAAGGATTCAGTGACGGCGCTCGAACTGGCTTTTGCTCACAAGAACAACATCCCGGTAGTAATGATGCTGGCGGCGGAGGATTCCTGGCCCGTCAGCCTCTGCGAAGACGAGGATGATGCCCGGAAGTGGATCAAGACGTTCAGGGCAAGGCTGAACCAGCCGGCAGTTTTCTTCGACCGCGAGGCCGCTGCCCCTGAAGGGGGCAAAAGCCTCCCCGCCTTCAGGGCGAAGCTCCGCGAGGCCCTGCTGGACATGCGCGAACGCTTCCTCGCGGCGCAGGGGTCTCATCAGGAACATGCCGAGGACGACGATCTTTTTGCCAGCGCCAAGGCCACCATCTGCGCCGGGCCATGTATCCCCTTCCTCGGACACGGCATTTTTGGTGACGGCCCTCTCTCCGACGGCGCCATCATCAAGGCGCTCACCGACGCTGACTGCCACGAGAACTGTCTTGCTACCGCGGCGGCGGACCAGGAGCAGTTCCTGCGGTCAAGGGAGACCTTCCTGCGGGTCCTGGCGAAGACCATCCGGGAGCAGACCGTCGGCGCAGCCAAGCCGGCCATCTATGACCTGATCGTGAAAATGAAGCCGCCGCTGATCGTCAGCACATCCCACGATCTCGCCATAGAGGAGCGCCTGGAGGCGGAAGGGAAGCCGGTCCTCCTCATCTGTCATGTAATCAGGTCCGAGGATGATGTCGATGCCGGAAAAGTGGTCGTGTTCAGGGGGCTCAAGGATCCCGCTCCCGAGATCTCGATCGCCGACGGCTTCACCCTCAAACCGGATGAAGGAACCTTCGTCATCTACAAGCCGCTGGGCAGCCCCCTGCTGCACCAATGCCTCGATCCCGACAAGGGTATCGACACCGTCGTGATCACCGAAACCGACCACCTGACCTTCCTGGCCCGGCTGGAGAGCCAGAGCACGGGTATTCCCACCGCCCTCACCACGTACTTTCGAAAACAGCCCCTGTTGTTCCTGGGGTACGCCATGGACGTTTGGCAGTACCGCCTGGTGCTCCACGTCTTCAGGTCCTCAGGAAAGCAGAAGAAAGGCAGCGGCCTCTCCGTGCGGGTACCGGCCTCGGTCACCGAGGAGCGGGCCTGGCGGGGGCTCGATATCGACCTGGTACGGATGACTCCCAACGACTTTGCCGTGAAGGTATGCGAGGGGTTATGAGCGAGACGAACGGAGCCTTCCAGGAACAGAAGCTGCCCGAAAAGCCGTACGTGGGGATGCGCCCTTATGAGAAGAACGAAAAGATGGTCTTTCTTGGGCGCGACCGCGATGCGGCGGTGATCAGGGACAAGGTATTCTCTTCGAACCTCACCGTGCTTTACGGGCCGTCCGGCATCGGCAAGTCGTCGATCCTGCGGACCTTGCTGGTGCCGAGTATCGAGGAGCAGGATGCCCGGGTCATCTACTTCGAGGACTGGCGCGCCGAAGATCCCTGCGCGACCTTGAAAGGGAGACTGGTCGAGGAGGCGAGGAGGCTGCAGGTCCCGTCGCCGGAGGCGGGAGCGCCGACTCTCGCCGAGTTGGCGCGGCTCCTCATCAGCGTGGACGACAAGACACTGGTGCTCATCCTGGACCAGTTCGAGGAATTCTTCACCTCACACGGTCGGGAGCTCGATCCGCTGCGCAAGGAAGTTGGGGCACTCGTGCGCACCTCGAAGATAGACGTCCGCGTGCTGCTGTCGCTGCGGGAGGAGCACCTCGCCTCGCTGGAACCTTTCAGGCCGGAGGTGCTCAACCTGTTCCAGTCGACGTACCGGCTCGAGCCCCTGGCCGGCAGGGATATCCGCGAGCTTATAGAACGCCCCGCCGGCCTCTTCGGGGTGAAGTACGAGACGGAACTGGTCGAGCGATTGGTCGTGGACCTGCTCCAGGAGGGGCCGCGCGGTAGCGCCACGGACGCCTTCCCCTCGCCCGACACCCCGGTTGACCTCCCGGTGCTGCAACTGGTCTGCGACGAGTTGTGGAGCGAGCGGGGGAGGGCCGAGACATTGCCGCTGGAGCTTTACCAGAGGCTCGATGGGAGGCAGGGGATAGTGGAACGGTACCTGCGCCGGGTCATGCCGCAACGATGGAGCGATGCGCGGTTGACCGCTTTGCTGATGCGGCACCTCGCCCCGCCGGATGGTCACAAGGTCTCGTACTCCGCAAGGCATCTGGCGTCCCTGTGCAACTTTCCCCAGCAACGGGTGACGGCTGAGTTGGAGCGTCTGAGCGGGTCCGAGGTCCGGGTGCTGCGCAGCAGGGAGTACGAGGGAGGCAGCGTCCTCTACGAGCTCTGGCACGACAGCTTCATCCGCATCATCTCGCCGTGGTGTGACGGCATCCTCAAACGCGACAAGAAACGTCGTCTGGCGTGGCGGCTCATGGCCGCGGCCGGCATCGTGTCGGTCATCATCTCCGTGTTGTTCATGGGGTTGGCAACCCGCAAAAACGCACAGGAACGCACTGAGGAACTGGTCGGTTTCCTGATCGGGGAGGACTTCCTCGGCAGGCTGCGCCCCTTCGGAAGGAGCGAGGTCAATAGAGACGTCCAGCGCCAGGTGGATCTGTACTTGAATGAGCGCAACCGGATGGACCTCGACAGCGATGCCCATCTGCGCAACCACGGTCTCTCCAGCCGCAACCACGGCAACATCCTTGCCGACCGCGGCGACCTCGCCGGGGCGAAGGAACAGTACCGTGAATCCGTCGCCACGTTCCAACATCTCCATGAGAAAGAGCGGGACAACCCGGTATGGATGGTGGAACTGGCACGCAGCTTGGGAAAACTCGGAGAAGCCGGCTACAGCCAGGGGCAGCTGACCGAGGCGATACGGGTGTATCGAAGCGCCCTGCAGCTTTGGGAGCGGGCGGTTTCGTTGGATCCCGCCCACCGCAACAGGAACACCAGGGAGTTGGCAGAATGTCACAACAACATCGCCGTGGTGCTGGCAGACCAGGGGGAACTGAAGCAGGCCCTGAAGCACTATGATGAGGTTCTGGCCAAGGTCGAGCCGCTCATGAGGATAAAGGACGAGAGTCGCAACGCGGAGGCGCTGAAGACTTACTACGGTGGCCTTGACGGAAAATCAAGGGTGCTCCAGGACTTGGGGGATGAAGCCGGTGCACGACAGTACTTCTCCCAGTCGAGCGACATCGTAAAGCTGCTGGTAACGTACAACCCGTTGGCGGCCGACGCGCGGAAACTGCAGGCCTATGCAATCTGGCGGGGCGTAACCATGCGGCTGGACGATACGGGGTGGGAGGGATGGCAGGGCGCGATGAAGGAGTACCGGCAGATGGAGCGGCGCTTTCAACAGCTGGTCATTTGGGATGAGAGCAATGTACTGATCGCGCGGGAGTGGGCCATCACGCAGTCGCTCATCGCGGGCGCCATATCGGTCTTGGGGCGGCAGGACGAAGCCCTGGCAGCTCTTGACTCCTCTCAGGCGAAGATGGAGGAATTGATCCGCACCGATCCGAGCAATGTCTGGTGGCAGGGCGACCTCGCCAATGTCTACCTTTCCCGCGGGGATATCCTGGCCCGTGGCGGGCGGCGCGCCGACGCCGCCGCGGCCTTCGCCGCCGGGACATCATACCTGGAGAAGGTGGTTACGGTCGACCCGACGAACACGAGGTTCTGGTCCGATCTCGCGTCGTCTCTGCAGAGTGTGGGCGGCATGGCCGCTCCCCGCGAAGCGGTGCGCAGTTATCGGCGTGCCCGGGAAATCGCTGATGGTCTGGCCAACCGGCACCCAGAAGCCCTTTCCTACCGGTTGCTCCAACTGTCGGCGCGTCGGGCCGAGGCTGAATCATTGATTCGGAGCGGGGACAAAAGCGGCGCTGTCGCCTTGCTGGCGGTCCACGAGCGGATGGTGAAAGCCGCCTTGGCCAACTGGCCTGGCAGCATCGTTGTCCAGAAGGAAATGTCGCTGCTTTGGAATGATCGCGCGGACATCGCCGCCCAGGAGAAGAAGCCGGCTGAGGCTGCCGCTGCCTGCCTGAAGAGCATATCCGGATTGGAGAAGTTCGCGGAGGCCCGACCGCGTTTCGCGTCGGTCCAGGAATTGTTGCGGGATGGGTACAGGAGGCTTGGCGACATCTACCTGGAGGAAAAGCGGATGTCCCTTGCCATAGACGCGTACCATCGCGCAGGGGGCGCGGCAAAAAAGACCGCCGAGCTCTACCCGGAACAGGCCGCCTACCGCCACGAGATGCAGCGCGCGTACCTTTCCCTCGCGGAAGCCTATTCGTCCCACGGCGACAACACCGCTGCGATCACGGAATACGGCAATGCCATCGCCGCGCAGGAGGAGGCGGTACGGCTCGCCCCACGCAACGCCGATTACCGTACCGCCTTGGCCTCCCTCCACAGCCGCATCTGCAACGCCTATTGCGCCCTGGGCAGACAGTACGCCGCGAGCGGGAAAGCTGCCGAGGCGTTGGCGCAGTACCGCCTGGCCGAGCCGCATATCCAGGCAGCCCTGGCGGCTTCAACGAAGGAGGCCAATTACTTCAACGTCCACGCAAACCTGCTTGAGAACCGTGGTGACGTTTTCTCATCGGTCACAGGTGACGCTGCCAAGCAAGGGGAGGGGAGGCAGGCCGCACTCATGCTATACCTGCAGGCGCTGCCAATAAGGAAGAAGGCCCTGGCAATGAAGCCAAGCGACGCGGTGTTCCTGGTCAACCTCGTCTACCTGTATGAGCGGATAGGGATGGCGCAGGTGCAGCTCCAGGAGTGGGGACCTGCGAAGAAGAGCTATCAGGAGATGGTTGCGACGGGGAGGCGCGCCGCAGCCCGTAAGTCGGGCTCCGCGGCGTTGGCGGATGCCGTGGTGCGCGGCTACCTTGGTATCGGCGCCGCCTGCAAGGGGGCAAAAGATGCCGCCGGCGCCCTCGGCGCCTATAAGGATGGGCTGGCGGTCGTCGACGCATCATTGTCCCGCGAGCCAAATAATGCTGATCTGCTGTACCGACGCGCCGTACTGTATGAGTACATCGGAGACACCTGCAAGGATCGCCGTGACGCGGCGGGAGCGTTGAAGGCCTATGCCGCGATGGCCGGGGCGGCGGAGTCGGCGGCAACTCTTTCCAGGGACAACCCCGACCGCTGGAACTATTGTGGAAACACACAGCACAAGATGGGGACCGCAGTGCGGGAGTCAGACCCGGAGCAGGCCTTCAACCGATACGGGAAGTCATTGTCGGCGCTACGCAGAGCCATCGCCAAAGCTCCGAAAACGATGCGCTACCGTAGCAACCTCGTCATCCTGCATAACGACGTCGCCACCTTACATGAAAAACGAGGTGACATGGCTGCAGCTATCGAGGCCTACCGCAGCGTCCTGGCAGCGGCCCGTGACGGACTGAAGCTGGAGCCCAAGAACTTTCAGATGCTCGACAGCTTGTGCCGGGGGTATTACGACCTGGCCCGGGCCCAGGTGGCTGCGGGCAAACTGGAGGATGCCCTGGAGACCTACCAGGCGATGCCGGCTGTGGCGATGAAAGCCATCGAGGTCGACCCGAAGGCTCTAGGGCCTATCAGGTTCGTCTATGTTGGCTATTACGGTGCGGGACAACTGCTTCTGCGGGCGGGCCGGAAGGACGAGGCGCTGCAATCGTACCGGGAGGCGGTTAAGGCCGTGCGGCGGGCGAAGGAGCTGTTCCCCGGCAGCGAAGGAGTCGCCCGAGACGCCGGAATGTGTGAAGAGGCGGTCAAAAATCTATCAGAATGAGTTGTTGTCCTTGTCGATGACAGTGCGGTAATGAAGCGGGATAAAGGGAACAGCGCCGGCTGTCATAGCGGTTGGAATTCCGTTTAATGCAATTTATGTATTTTTGGTGACTTAACTCACTGGATTAGGGTCAGTATTTAGTTGTGCATTCATGAAGACTGATATAATGTCTACCATGCTTTATGTCAGTTTGAATAACTCCCGCTAGTATGCCGTGCGGCGCCTATGAGTGAGATATGCACAACTTGGACATAAATGTGAATGTGATCGCCCCCGGGCCTGAGATGGAGATGGTGCAAAAGGCCAGGGAGACCTTGGGGGAAGGAGGGCTTAAGTCCATCCGGTTTCCGGAACCGCTGGAGTCCGCCTTCAACGAGTACTATCGCGACAAGACCCTGAAACACGTTCGGGTCGCGCTGTTGACCGGTCTCATCCTTTACGCCGTTTTCGGGCTGGTGGACGGCCTGCTCCTCCCCGCGGACCGGGCCCACATGTGGTTCATCCGGTACGCGGTGGTCTGTCCCACGGTCATCGCGGGCCTTGCTTTCACCTACTGCCCGCAGCTCAGGCGCTTCATGCAGCCGGTGGTCTCGCTGGTGATGCTGGTGGGGAGTCTCGGCATCGTCTCCATGGTCTACTACGACCCGACCCCCACCAAGAATTACTACTACTCCGGTTTGTTGCTCCTCATCATGGGGGCCTTCACCTTCGTGAGCCTGAGGCTGCGCTACGCGATCTATTGGGCGGTGGTCACCACGCTGGCGTACGAGGCGGTCGCGATCTACGTCAACCATACCGACGCGACCATCCTGATCCAGAACACCTTCAGCATCGTCGCCACCATCATCATCGGGGCCTTCTCCAACTCCCTGATGGAAAACTATCTGCGCCGCGACTTCCTGAACACGAACCTCCTCGAACACGAAAACAGGCAGCTCCAGAACGCCACCCTGGAATTGCGCCGGCTTTCCATCTCCGACCCGCTGACCGGTCTGGGCAACCGGCGTCACTTCGAGGTCATGCTCGACCAGGAGTGGCAGCGTGCGGTCCGGTCCGAATCTCCTATCGCGCTGATCTTCTTCGACATCGATTTCTTCAAGAACTTCAACGACAACTACGGACACCAGGCCGGCGACAACTGCCTGAAACTCGTGGCGCATGAACTCGGGCGCTTCGCCAGGCGGCCGGGGGATACCGCGGCGCGCTACGGCGGCGAGGAGTTCGTTCTGCTGCTATCCGGCATCGGCCTGGCCGATGCGGCGACCATCGCCAAGTCCTGCCGCAAGGCCGTGGAGGCGCTTCAGATCCAGCACAGCCATTCACCGGTTGCCGGGGTGGTCACGGTAAGCGCGGGTGTTGCCGGCATGATTCCCGGCCTGGACGCGGACAGGCAGCAACTGGTCGAGACGGCGGACAAAGCGCTCTACCGTGCCAAGCTCAAAGGTCGCAACACCGTGGTCGCTTCCAGCCGCCAGACGGACGGGAGAGCCCGGCAGGTATACCCCCAGGCAGTCAACTGAAGGTGGGGGGCGAAAGCTTCTCGGCTTCATTCTGGAAGAGAGATTTCGGAGGCGCCGGCAGAGAGCAATCCTGTCCCCCCTTCGCAAAAGGGGACGCTTGGGCTCCTGCGCCGCTTCGTGGTCGAGGGTGTTTGGAATATCGGGAACAAAGGGCCGGAACCGATAGAGGTGCCGGCCCTTTGTTGTATGGGGGGCGCGCAGCGGAATGGAGCGTTCCGCTAGAGGGACAGGCACCTAGCGGAGCCAGTCCCTTCGGACTGGAGCGGGAATCAGAGTTCTCGGCGCGGGATCGAGAGGATTTCCTCGATGTAGGACAGGTGCCATCGCTCCTGTGACAGGTTGGTGCGCAGAAGGTTCATCACCTCCTCGGGAAACGGCTGATCGACGGCTTCCTGGTACTTGCGGTTGGTCAGCTTTTCGTTGCTTTTCATCGCCTCCAGTGCCTGCTTGGCGCCGGTGAGACTCATGAGGGCGGTGAAGCCTTCGATCAGGTAGCCCTTCAGGTCCGGGGTCGGTTTGAGCGGCGTGCCCCCTATCTGCTGCACCAAGGCGGTGAGGTTGGTGATGTGGGCGCGATGGTCATCCTGGTACTCCCTAAACCTCTTGGCGATATCCTTGTACCCGATGTGCTTGATGGCCTGCTCGTAAGCCTCGACCGCATCGACGTCCAACTGGATCAGGTCGTTCAGTCTGTCGATCATCTCCGTCTTTTCCATGCCCGCCTCCTGTGGAAAGTGTGAAAAGTTTAATCTTTGACGCAGGCATACAGTTTAGCTGCTGTCCGGTTGATGGCAACCGTGGCGGTCACAAGTATCCTGCTGTGCTTGACCTCTCTTTGCCAACCGCTATCATCCTTGTGTCGGTTCAATCACACACAGACAAACTGCACGGAGAATGTCATGGAAACGAGAACCAGCTTCAAGGCACTGGTCGTGGAGAAGGGGGAGGACCAGACCTTCACCAGGAGCATTAAAGAGCGCGCCATCGACGAACTGGATGCGGGTGAGCTTTTAGTGCGGGTGCGCTATTCCTCGCTCAACTACAAGGACGCCCTCTCCGCCACCGGGCATCCCGGCGTAACCAGGCAGTTTCCGCATACACCGGGCATCGATGCCGCCGGAGAGGTCGTTTCCTGCAGCGACGGCAGCTTCGCGCCGGGCGACCAGGTGGTGGTTACCGGACACGACCTCGGCATGGAAACCGACGGAGGGTGGGGCGAGTACATCCGCGTCCCCTCGTCATGGGGGGTACCGCTTCCGGCCGGGCTCTCCTTGCGGGAGAGCATGATCCTGGGGACGGCCGGTTTCACCGCCGGGCTCTCGGTGTTGAAGCTGGAGCGGGCGGGGGTAAGGCCGGAAAGCGGCGATATCCTGGTCACCGGCGCAACCGGCGGCGTCGGGACCCTGGCCGTCAGCATCCTGGCCAAAGCGGGCTACCGGGTGGTCGCCGCCACGGGGAAGATGGGGGACGCTCCCTTCCTGACGGAGATGGGGGCGGCGGAGGTGATTTCCCGGGAGGAGGTTACCGCGGGAGGGGAGCGGGCCCTGATGAAGGAGCGTTGGGCGGGGGCGGTCGACGTGGTCGGCGGCGAGACCCTCGCCGCCGTGCTGAAATCAACCCGTTACGGTGGGACCGTCACCTGCTGCGGTCTGGTGGGGTCGGCTGATCTCCCGGTTAACGTCCATCCCTTCATCCTGCGCGCCGTGACCCTGGTCGGTATAGACTCCTCGCGCTGCCCGAGCGCCACCCGGCTGGAGGTATGGCAGCGGCTCGCGGGCCCCTGGCGCCCCGCACTTCTGGACCGGATGGCGACCGAGGTGACACTGGAGGGGCTGGAGGAGAGGATCGGCCGCATCCTGCAGGGGGGGATCCGGGGGAGGGTCCTGGTGCAGTTGTGAGCTGGCCTCGTGGGGTGGCAAAGCGATGAAAAGAAAAGGCCAGTCCGTTATGGACCGGCCTTTTTATCTGGGGGCGCGGCGGGGGCGGCTCAGGAAATCGGGATGCGGTGCCCGGTGCCGCGATGCTGTTCCGGCTTGGGGAGCCGGATGGTGAGGACCCCGTGCTTCAGGTCCGCCTTGATCTTTTCTTCATCCACCGGATACGGCAGCGTCACGCTGCGGGAGAAGCTGCCGTAGCGGCACTCGGAGAGGAACCCTCCCGCGCTTCCCTTCTCCTCGCGCACGATCTTCTTTTCGCCCCGGATGGTCAGGCGCCGGTCGACCAACTCCACCTTGAAGTCTTCCTTATTCATCCCGGGGACTTCCGCCCGGATCACCAGTTCCTCTGCCGTTTCGTGCATGTCGACCAGCGGACCGCCGCGCTGCATGAACGCCGGAATGGCGTCTGCGGTGAGGTTCTCCAGCGTCCGTTCCTCTCTCTTTGCGGGCACCAGGTTGTTCAGCAGGGTGCCCACCTTGTCCTGTACATGTTCAAGGGCTTCACGCCACTTCTCAGGTACCAGGGTTGCCATCCCTCACTCACCTCCTGTCGAAACGTCCTCAGCTCACCTGTACCTCGATACGCCGCGGTTTCGCGATCTCGGCCTTCGGGATGCGCAGGGTGAGGATGCCGTTGGCGAAATCGGCCTTGGCCTTGTCGTGGTCGAGGCTCTCCGGAATGGTGAACTGGCGGAAGTAGCTGCCCAGTTCGAATTCGCGGTAGACCGGGGTGCCGGCGATGCTGTGGGAGGCGGGCGCGCTGATGGTCAGCACCCCCTTCTCCACGTTGACGTCGATGCTCTCTTTGCCTGCGCCCGGGAGGTCCGCGGTCACGAAAAGACCTTCCTCGGTTTCAATGATGTTCACTGCCGGGCGTATGAACCTCTCGTTCGACCGTGTCTCTTCACGGGGCTGAACGTTCATCTCGTCGTTTCTTTCGGTCAAGCTGTTGGGTGCCATATCGATAACCTCCTCTCTCCATGGATTCGCTTAGGAAAGCTTGATTTCGATCCGTTTCGGCTTGGCGTGTTCCGCCTTGGCCATGGTTATGGTCATGATGCCGTCCTTGCACTGGGCGGTGATCCTGTTGGCATCGATGTCGACCGGGAGCTCGAGGGTGCGGCTGAATTTTCCGGAGCCGAGCTCGGTGCGGTGCACGATCCCCTTCATCTCGGGGAAGGGCTTGCGTTCGCCGCTGATGGTCAGGGTGTTCCTGAGCACCGAGAGGTCGACGTCCTTGGGGTCCACCCCGGGGATCAGGGCTTCGACGTAGACGTTGCCTTCGTCCTCGCTGAAGTTGACCATCGGGAAACGGCGGGTGGTCACCGGCGAGAGGAACGTCGGTCCGAAGGGGCGGCTAACTCCCGCACCGCGGAAGGCTTCGTCGATCTCTCTTCTCAGGTTGTCCAATTCTCTGAAAACATCCCAACTTGCCATGTCATGTACCTCCTTTCGGTGAGTCATTTCCTGAGCGTAAGGTAATCATCGTTTTCGCGCTGTCAAGGGGGGGCAACAAGAAAAAAGGGGGATTTTACGGCTGGTTGAGGCGGGGTGCTCACTGTCGACCGGCGGCAGGTGGCCGCCGGCCATGCCGCGCGCCTTGCCGGCGACATCGTCCAATATACCCATGTCATCCTCCCTGGCGGTAGCGCTGTTTGCATTTGTTTATTTTAATAAACGCAGAAGTGTACCACGCCTCTGGCCGGATGGAAGTGGCCGGATATACTTTGCCATCATGCCAAGGGGGTGACGCATGCATTCGATCGGCAACGAGGCTTTACTCGACCTGCGCAAGGTGGCGTTTCTGTGTTCCCGCAAGTTTCCCCAGGAGGCGGCGGAAAAGGCGTACCACTGGGCCGACGCGCAGCGGCTGGCTGGCAATTGCGTCATCTCGGGCTATCACTCTCCCATCGAGAAAGAGGTGCTGTGCCGACTATTGCAGGGAAACCAGCCCGTCATCATCGCCTTGGCCCAGGGGCTCAACCGGCTGGACCCGGCTTGGGAGCGGCACCTGACGGCAGGACGCCTGCTGGTGATCTCGCGCTACGCCAAGAGTGTGAGCCATCCCTGCGAGTCGAAGTGCTATCAGCGCAACAAGATGATGATTGACCTTGCCGACAGCATTGTCATAGCGCATGTCTCCCCAGGAGGGAGCCTGGAGCGGCTTTGCTCAGACTGCGGCACCAAACTCGTTCTGCTGTGAAAGCATTGGCTAGGTAAATTCTAAAAATAAAAATATTGACAATCCGCGTCCCCTTCTCTATAAACGAAATCAACTTTCAAAACCAGCCACAGCATTATCCAGTTGACCGCCTCAACACCTCAGTCAATCAAGTGCTTAGCCGGAGAAGTGCCGCCGGGGGGAACTCTATACCCATCGCGCTTCTGTATGTGTATTGCCATGTTGATGGCCTGAAAGTGAATGTCATTGTATGTAAATTCAGGAGGGCTCCCTCCGGTACCACAGAGGCATGTGTGACCCAAGCGAATCAGAAGGTGAAAGAGCAGTTTAACCATTTTCTCTCCAAGAAAGGGCTCAAGGGGACGCTGCAACGCAACCTTATCCTGGACGCGTTTCTCGACCTTGACCGCTCCACCCATATCGACGAGTTGTACCTGCTCCTGCGGGGCAAGCATCCCACTATCGGTCATGCCACCGTCTACCGTGCGCTACGGCTCTTTGCCGCCGCCGGAGTAGCCCGGGAAATCAACCGGGGAGACGGGCTCACCCGCTATGAAGTTGCCAGTGGGGGGAAGCGCCGCGACTACCTGGTATGCATCGACTGCGGCACCGTCACTGAATTCGACAACAGCACCGTCGAACAGTTCCAGGCTGAAGTTGCAGGCAGCATGGGATTCAGCATTCAATCGCTGAAGATCGAGTTGCGCGGCGTGTGCAACCACTGCAAGGCACAGCAAGGCTGACATCTCCAACACCATATCTTCTGACAAAAGTCGCGGCGCAACAGTGTCGGTCAGACTCTGCGGCCGCTCAAGGGAGTAGTGTTTTTTTTCTTCACTCAATGAAATTGGTATTCAATTTTGCTTGATGGCGACAGAAAGCCCACACGGTCCAAACACCCAGTCGCAGAAACAGCAACTTACCCAGATTACTTACAACGGCTGGCGCAATCACCGTAGAGAAAAAGAGGAGATCGTATGTTCAAAGTGAAGAAGATTACCGTCACCGGAATGTTCCTGTTGGGGAACCTTTTCCTGTCTTCCGGAGCGGCGTTCGCTCTGCATCCCGAACTGGTGGTGCCGGAGCAGGTCGAGTGCAAGGTCAAGGCTTGCCAGGAGATCATGCGGTTGGGCAACAAGTACCAGGTGGAGGGGCTCTTCTCCAAGGAGTTCAGGGAAGGAAAGGCGCAGTGCTCCCGCATGGACGTGGCGCTGGCGGTGCATCTTCTCACCGAGAAGATGGCGGAGAAGGTGGTCAAGGAAGGGAACCAGGCGGTGGACAAGGAGGACCTGGTGCTCTTGAGTGACCTCAAGGAGGAACTGCGTGCGGAGATGCTCCTGGTGGGGACGAGGACTTTTCAGTCGCGTCACGAGGATCTCGGTACCAGGTTCACCGCCCTGACCAAGAACATCTCCCTTTCCGGCGGCATGGTGGGTGTCCTGCAGGGCACAAGCGGTAACAAGCCCAAGGATTCCACCGACGTCGTCGGGCGGGCCGACCTCGTGTTCAACTTCAAGGTGGGTGACAACACCATAGCGGTCATCGACGTCGAGGCAACCGGTGGCGACGGCATCGACGCCAAACGCACCTCCTTTTCCGGGCTGAACGGCGTGGCCGGCTCCACCGGGGACCGGGTCCGCTTCCGCGAGGCGTGGATCGAACACTCCGCCCTGAACGACCGCCTGCTCTTTACCGCCGGCAAGGTCGATCTCTCCAACTACTTCGACAGCAACGCAGTAGCGGGTGACGAGAACAGCCAGTTCCTCTCCGGCGCCTTCGTTCATTCCGCCGTCCTTCCCTTCCCGGCCAACGGCCCGGGCGCGCGCATCCAGGCGAAACTCGCGGAGCCGCTCACCTTCGGCATCGGTTACGGCAGCGGCGACGCCAACAGCTCGGACAGCTCGGACAGCGCCAATATCTTCGACCACGGCTTCGGCATCGCCGAGCTGGACTACAAGCACAAAGTCGGCGAACTGGAGGGGAACTACCGGATCTACGGCGCCTTCGACGGCGCACCGGCAGACGGGACCGGCAAGCTGGTCGCCAAAAACGCGTACACCCTGGGCGTCAGCTTCGATCAACAGATCACCGACAAGCTCACCCTCTTCGCACGCTACGGCCAACGTGACAAGGATGTCTACGCGGCAACGCGCGCCTGGAGTGCCGGCGGCCAGTACCAAGGGCTCATCGCCGGTCGCAAGGACGACGTCGCGGGCTTCGCCTACGGGCAGGTGCAGGCGGCCCGGGCCGTGGCCGACGCCCAGGAGAAGCTTGCCGAGGTCTACTACAAGTACAAGGTGAGCGACCAGATCGAGATCTCGCCGGTGGCGCAGTACCTGGTCAACCCCGCCGGCCTGCGCGGCAACGAAAACGTGCTGGCGCTCGCCCTGCGCGCGAAGATCAGCTTCTAGAGAGGCGAAACCAAGAGGGTGGCGCCGACGATGCGCCGCGGGATGGTACGAAAACACGTAAAGGAGCACAAATGATACCTCTGGGACTTTTAAGTGCGGGAGAAAATGGCGAGATCGTCGAGATCGCGTTCGCCAAGGGGGAGGCGGGCGGCGCCGGCAGCGCCGAACAGGAAAAGAGCCTGGTCCGGGTCGAGGAGATGGGACTGCGCATCGGCAAACACGTTGAAATGCTGACCAACGGCGGCAGCACCATCCTGCTCAGGGTGGACGAGGCGAGGATCGCCCTGGCCCGCCGCATGGCGATGAAAATCATGGTGAGGAGATAATGATGAATCTGGCAAAGCTTAAACCGGGGCAGCAGGGGAAGATCACCTCCATCGGATCGATCGGACCGCTGAAAAGGCGCCTCATGGATATGGGGGTGCTGGTGGGCGAGGACGTCAAGGTGCTCAAGGTGGCGCCGTTGGGCGATCCCATCGAGGTGAGCATCAAGAGCTACAACCTCTCGCTCAGGAAGAAGGAAGCCGAAGGTATCGCGGTGGAGGTGGCAGGATGAGTACGCAGCTGAAATTGAAGGACGAGGAAGTGCAAGGCGAGGTGTCCGGGCAGAGCGCCGAGGCGCGCGTCATCACGGTGGCGGTGGCGGGCAATCCCAACTCCGGCAAATCGACCCTGATCAACGCCATCGCCGGTACCAGGCTCCACGTGGGCAACTGGGCCGGGGTGACGGTGGAAAAGAAAGAGGCCCTCTTCGACTTCGGCGGCAGGAAGATCCGGCTGGTGGACCTTCCCGGCACCTACTCGCTCTCTCCCTACTCGCAGGAGGAGATCGTGGCGCGGGATTACCTGGTGCACCAGCGCCCGGACCTGATCATCAACGTGGTCGACGCCACCAACCTGGAGCGCAACCTCTACCTCACCGTCCAGGTCATGGAGCTGGGCATCCCGGTGGTGATGGCGCTCAACATCTACGACGAGGCCCAGGAGAAGGGATACCGGATCGACACGGCCGGCATTCAGCAGATGCTGGGCATAGCCGTGGTGCCCACCTCGGCCACCAAGAAGACCGGCCTTGACGAACTCCTGGGAACGGTGCTGCACGTGGTGGATGCGCCGAACCTGCGGGTTCCCAAGAGGCTCAATTACGGCGAGGACATCGAGCTCGCCTCCGACTACCTGGCCAAGACCTTCCAGATCAGCTACCCCGCGTTGTTGCAGCGCTACCCGCAGCGCTGGCTGCTCCTGAAGCTGATGGAGCAGGACAGCCACGTGATGAAGGAGCTGGGCCTGGACAACCTCGCCTTCCTGGACCAGGCGCTGCACCACCTGAGGAGGGCGCACGGCGAGGACGTGGAGTCCATCATGGCCGACGCCCGCTACTCGCTCGCCTCCGGTCTCACGCGCGAGGTGCTGCAAAAGCCGGAACTGCGTCAGACCGAGCTCACCGAGAAGATCGACAAGATCGTGCTGAACCGTTTCCTGGGGATCCCGATCTTCATGGCGGCCATGTGGCTGTTGTTCAAGCTCACCTTCGACCTCTCCGCCCCCTTCGGCAAGTGGATCGGCGCCATGACCGACGGCCCCTTCAAGCGCTGGGCCTCGGCCATCCTGACCCCGCTCGGGGCACCGGACTGGACCGTGTCTCTGGTGAACGACGGGGTGATCGCCGGGGTGGGATCGGTACTGGTCTTCGTGCCGGTGATCTTCGCCATGATGTTCTTCATCACCTTCCTGGAGGGGAGCGGCTACATGGCCCGCGCCGCCTTCGTCATGGACCGCACCATGCACTCCATCGGCCTGCACGGCAAGTCGTTCATCCCGATGCTGCTCGGTTTCGGCTGCAACGTCCCCGGCATCTACGCGACGAGGACGCTGGAGAACCCGAAGGACAAGGTGCTGACCGCGCTGCTCGTGCCGCTCATGTCGTGCGGCGCGCGCCTGCCGGTGTACGTGCTCTTCGTCGGCATCTTCTTCCCCAAGAACTCCAGCACCGTGATCTGGTCGCTGTACGTGATGGGAATCCTGCTCGCCGTGGTGATGGGGCTCGTCTTCAAGAGGACGCTGTTCCGCGGCGAGGCGCCCATGTTCATCATGGAACTTCCCCCTTATCGCATGCCGAGCCTGCACAGCCTCTGCGTGCACACCTGGGAGAAGGGGAAGCACTTCCTGTTCAAGGCCGGAACCTACATCTTCGCCGTGTCGGTCCTGGTCTGGTTCATGTTGAACCTCCCCTGGGGCGTCGAGCACAAGCGCGATTCCTACCTGGGGCAGGCCGGCGCCGCCATCGCGCCGGTGTTCGAGCCCGTCGGCTTCGGGAACTGGGAGGCCGCCTCCTCGCTGATCACCGGGGTTATCGCCAAGGAAATCGTGGTCGGGACCATGGGCGAAATCTACGCGCCCAAGAAGGATGAGAAGAAGGGAGTTCCGAGCCTGCGTGAAGACCTCAAGGAGGTGGCCACCACCTTTGGCGAGGCCTGCGTCAAGGCGGTGAAGACCCTGCTCTACCTGCCCCAGGCGGAAGAGAAGGAGGAGGACCGGGGAGGCTTGAACCTCGCCATCCAGGGAGCCTTCACGCCGCTCACCGCTTACGCCTTCATGGCCTTCGTGCTGCTCTACATGCCCTGCGTGGTGGCCATCGCGGCGATGCGGCAGGAGTTCGGCACCTGGAAGTGGGCCGGGGTGGGCCTGCTGTACCAGACGGCGCTGGCCTGGACCGCCGCGCTCATCATCTACCAGGGGGGGAAGCTCCTGGGCTTGGGAGGTTGAAAATGGGAATTGCCGACGTGATCATCGCCGCTGTCATCGTTGCGGGAGCCTGCTACATCCTGTACGCCACGCTCTGGAGGAAGAAGGGGTGCTGCGGCTGCGAGGGGGGGAGTTGCTGCAAGAAATAAGAGGCCAAAGAAGAGGGCCGGGGGCGTTTTCCCCCGGCCCATTTTTTTGCTGGCAACCGCGTGGTCAGGCGTAGACGGAGAATCCCTGCGGCGGGTTGATCGCCGTCGCCTGCTGGGCCAGGATATTGGCCATCTGCATCTGGGCCTCGGCCGCGGTTTTGACCAGTTGCATGGCGACGGCCTGCTGGGTGAGGGCCGCGGCGCCTGCTACCTGGCTGGCTGCTATGGCTGCGACATCCATGACTGATACCTCCTGCTGGCTTTTACCTCGGGCACCCGGCTCTTATCGGTTGGAGAGCGCGTCACCTTGAGGGGAAACTGGGCCGCCCGCTATTCCTTCAGCGTGGTTTCCACCCGGATTTCGCTGGTGAGGGTGCGGTGCACCGGGCATTTTTCGGCGATCTCCAGGAGCTTCCCACGCTGTTCCTGGTCGAGCTCGCCGATCAGTTCCAGCTCCCGCACGAACCTGTCGATGCGGCGGTCCTGGGCCTCGCAGTCGCGGCAGTCCTCGGCGTGGATCTTGTGATGGGAGAGTCGGACCAGCGCGTCCACGAGCGGCCATCCCTTGCGCCGGGCGTACATCTGCACGGTCATGGAGGTGCAGGCCGCAAGTCCCGCCATGAGGAACTCGTAGGGGGACGGCCCCTCGTTGCTGCCGCCGTAACTGACCGGCTCGTCCGCCGTCAGGCTGAAGCCGTTGGCGAAGATCTCGGTACGGAAGCCTTCGGCGCCGGTGCGGGCGGTGACCCGGTTGTCGGAGGCGTCGAGTCGCGGCGGCTCGGCGGGCTCGGGCTCGGCGATGTCGAGGTAGCGCGCGGCCCAGGCCGCGATCACCTCTCCCGCGTAGCGCGAGTCGGCGGCCTCGGACAGCAGATGGTCGGCGCTCCCGAGGGAAATGAAGCTCTTGGGGTGGTGGGCCGCCTGGAAGATCTGGGTCGCGTTGTCGATCTCCACTATGGTGTCCGCGGGAGAATGCAGGACCAGGAGCGCCCCCTGCAGGTGGGCCAGCGTCTCGGCCGGGCGCTGCGCTTCCAGGTCATCGAGCAGGTTTTTCCTGATGGTGAAATCGCTGCCGCCGAGGTTGACCGTCGCCTCTCCCTGCCGCTCGACCTGCTCGGCCGACTCCCCCAGCAGGCGGCGCAGGTGGGAGGGGCTGTAGGGAGCCGCGATGGTGGCCACCGCCGTGGCCGACGGGATCTCGCCGGCCGCGACCAGTACCGCCGAGCCCCCCAGCGAGTGCCCCACCAAAAGCCGCGGCGCCTCGTACTCGCGCTCGAGGAAGCGCGCCGCCGCCACCAGGTCGCTCACCTGGGAGGAGAAGGTGGTATCGGCGAAATCACCCTCGCTCTCGCCAAGCCCCGTGAAGTCGAAGCGAAGCACGGCGATGCGCCGGGTGCTCATGGCACGCGTGATGTTGACGGCGGCCTTGATGTTCTTCGAGCAGGTGAAGCAGTGGGCGAAGATGGCATAGGCGACCGGCCGCTCGTCGTCGGGAAGCTCAAGCCGGGCCGCCAACCGATAACCGCTGTCGTTGACGAAGGTGATCCTCTTGGTATTCATCGCGAGCTCCTTGCCGATCCCTTGGGCCGTTCTCGGGATCAGTCTTCATGCAAGTCACAATAATAATGTTAGAGCCGGTTAAGTCAATTGTTCGGGATCCGAAAAGAGCTTGTGAAGGTGAAACGTCGCGACCTTCCCTTTCAATGTTACGATAAATTAGAATAATGGGATCTAAATCACATTATCACCGTTCTTTATATCTTTTCTCAATTCGGTAAATAGGTTATATAAAAACATTTGCAAGTATTATTATGCCATGTAATGCCATTGCGGGGAGTACGAAGATGTTCGCAAACTGGTCCATCAAGAAGAGGATAGTTGCTTCAGTTGTCGCCTTGTGTGTCGCCAGCATCACCATACTGGGGCTGTTCGCCTACCAGTACCAGATGCACCAGATGCGGGAGGGGTTGAAGGACGAAGCCGCCAACAGCGGCCGGCTGTTCGAGGCGATCCTGAAAGGCGACGCCGAGGGGCTCGCCCGTGCCCATGCCGGCCTGGACAAGCTCGACGTGCTGCTGGCGCCCTTCGCCGCCGGCAACAAGGACGCGCTGCTCGCCGCCGCCAAGCCCATCTTCAGCGAGATCAAGCAGAACAACAACATAACCCACATGTACTTCATCCAGCCTGACGGCAAGGTGCTGCTGCGGGCGCACAAGCCGGAGCAGGATGGCGACATCCTCAAGCGGGAGACCTTCCTGAAGGCCCAGTCCACCAAGCAGGTGTCCTGGGGGCTGGAGATGGGTAAGAACTTCTTTTCGCTGCGCTGCGTCAAGCCGGTCAGCTACCGTGGCAACGCGCTGGGTTACATGGAGGTGGCCGAGGAGATCGACCACGTCTTCCAGCAGATGAAGCAGATAACCGGCAACGACGTCACCCTCTTTCTCAGCGACGAATTCCTGAAGAGCAAGTCCACCGACCTGAAGAGCGAGGCGGCGCATTCGTTCCGGATCCTCTACCCGACCCAGAAGGCGGTCGCCCTTGGCCTCGCCGCCAAGGTCGGTCCCGAGATGACCGAGGGGCTCAAGGAGCCCCGCATCGCCATCGTCTCCTATAACGGCGGCAAGTACTTGGTCGGTATCAGCCCGGTCAAGGACGCCTCGGGCGAAACCGTGGGCATCCTGTTCTCCCACAAGGAGATCAGCCCGCTGTTCATGACCATGTGGAAAGGGGTGGCCGCCCAGATGGCGATCTTCATCTCCATCGTTTTGGCCGCCGTCACCATCCTCTACCTGTCGCTCAAGCCGAGCCTCGACCTCTTCCACACCCTCAAGGAGCATATCGTCTCGGTCACCTCGACCTGGGACCTGAACCGCCGCCTCGAGGTGGAAACCCGCGACGAGGTCGGGGCCATGGCCGCCGACTTCAACGACATGACGGACAAGCTCGCCGTGATGGTGCGCCAGGTGAGCCACTCAAGCAACGAGCTGGGCGCGGTCTCGGAGAACCTGGTGCAGGTTTCCAGCACGGTCATGTGGGCCGCCGAGCAGCAATCCACCTCGGTCAACGAGGCGTCCAGCGCCATGACCCAGATCACCACCTCGATCAAGGGGGTGGCACGGGCGGTGGAGGGGCTGTCGCAGTCGGCGTCGGAGAGCTCCTCGTCGGTACTGGAGATGGCTTCCAGCGTCGAGGAGGTGGCGCTCAACGCAGAGGCGCTGGCCCAGCAGGTGGACGAGGTCGGCTCCGCCATCATCGAGATGTCCGCCTCCATCAAGCAGGTGGGGAGAAACGCCGACCTGCTCCTCGAGGAAGCCAGCATCAACTCCTCCTCCATAGTGGAGATGGACAGCTCGATCAAGGAAGTGGAGAAGAACGCGCTGAACACGGTGCGGATTTCCGAAGCGGTCAAGCAGGACGCGGAGGTGGGCAAGAGCGCGGTCGACTCAACCATCGTCGGGATCAGCGCCATCAAGGACTCCTCGCGCATCACCTCCGAGGTCATCGCCACCCTGTCGCAGCGCGCCGGCGACATCGGCACCATCCTCTCGGTCATCGACGACGTCGCCGAGCAGACCAACCTCCTGGCCCTGAACGCCGCCATCATCGCCGCGCAGGCCGGCGAGCACGGCAAGGGATTCGCGGTCGTGGCCGGCGAGATCAAGCAGCTCGCCGAACGCACCAGCGCCTCCACCAGGAAGATCTCCGACGTGATCAACGGCGTCCTCGCCGAGACCGACCGCGCCGTGGCCGCCATCAGCCAGGCGGAGCAGAACATCGCCCAGGGCGAGGAACTGTCCCGGAAATCGGGCGAGGCCCTGGAGAAGATCGTCGCGGGCGTGCAGATGGCGACCGAGCAGGTCAACGGCATCGCCCGCGCCACCGCGGAGCAGGCGCGCGGCAGCCTCATGATCAGGGAAACCACCGACAAGGTGACCACCATGGTGCGCCAGATCGCCATCTCCACCCGCGAGCAGGGTGAGGGGAGCAGTCTGGTTCTGAACGCGGTGGAGAAGATGAAGATGCTCACCGAGCAGGTGAAGAATTCCACCCGCGAGCAGAGCAACGTCGGCAACTTCATCGCCAAGTCCACCGAAAACATCACCGAGATGATCCGCCACATCCAGAGGGCGTGCGACGAGCAGAGCAAGGGCGCCGACCAGGTCCTTCCGGCGGTGGAGAGCATCAAGTCCGCCACCGAGAGCAACCTGGGTGCGGTCAAGGTGCTCGGCGAAAGCACCTCGGCGCTGGCCGGCCAGATCACGGTCCTGCAAAACGAGATCGACCGCTTCGACGTCTCGTCCTTCAAGGAGTAAGGCTCCCGCTGCTGCACCACAATCCCGTTTCCACCCGTAGGGGCGAATAATCATTCGCCCCTTTTTTTGCTCTCGTAGCAGAAGGGCTGGCTCCGTGTAGGTGCCAGTCCCTCTAGTGCAACGCTCCATTTCCGCTCCGCAACCCTAAGGGGACAGGCACCTGGCGGAGCCAGTCCCCTCCTTCGGTGCCTCCGGCCAACTCCGATCCGGCAGTGGTGGTAAAACCCGGTATAATTCCTGTCGTTGTTTTTTCCTCCCGGCACCCTCGGCACCAGAAAGGGCGGCTTTCATGTCCGAAAACGATGGCACCTTCACCGTCATGACCTACAACGTGCACCGGCTGACCGGCAGCGACCGCCATACCTCGGCCGCGCGCATAGCCCAGGTCATCGAAACCTACCAGCCCGACATCGTGGCGCTCCAGGAGCTTCCCGGCGCGCGCTTTCGCCCCGAGATCGGCGGCGCCTGCCAGGACCTCGCCCGTGAACTGGCGCTGGTGGTGCGAAGGGACGTGCACTACAACCTGGAGCGGGAGCGCTGGGGCAACGTGGTCTTCAGCCGGTTCCCGATGCGGCTGGTCCGGGCCGGGGGGCTGCACCCGGAGAACCGTTACCGGACCATGGTGCCGCGGGGTGTCATGTGGGTGGAGATCGACGTGTACGGGACGAAACTGCAACTGGTGAACACCCACCTGGGGCTTACCCCGCGGGAGCGCAACTACCAGGCCAAGGTGCTGACCGGCGCCGAGTGGCTCGCCCATCCTGATTGCCGCCCGCCGGTGGTCCTTTGCGGCGACTTCAACGCCCTCCCCAGTTGGAGCATCCACAAACGCCTGCGAAACGCCTTGCAGGACGAGCAGGATCGGCTCAAGTTCGGGCATACCCAGTTCACCTTTCCCAGCAACATGCCCATAGTCAGGTTCGACCATATCTTCATCTCGCCCGACCTCGCGGTGGAGAGCGAACTGATTCCCCGCACCAAGCTGACCCAGGTGGCCTCGGACCACCTGCCCCTGGTCGTAAAGCTGCGCCTGGCTTGCGTCGAGCAAGAAGGGGCGTCAGTGAAGTAGCACCGAAAATTTCTAAAAAACCTAAAGTCCATGGCCGGCCCGGCCGAAGAGAGGGAAGGATCAAACAGATGCCCCGCGGAGGGGAAAACGGAGAGAAGCCATGAGCGAATACACGGAGATGCCGGACGATATGGAAGTTCAGGAAGTTATCATCGAGCGCGTGCTGCAGAACACGGGTTCTTTGCTGGAAATCTGCCTGGTGAAGCACGGCCGCCAGTACGAGGCGGCGATCTTCGTGGAGAAGAAGTACAAGCCGGGACCGCCGCTGCCGCGCCCGTTGGAGAGCCCCTCCGGCAACTACAGTCACTGGATGGGGGTGCGTCCCAAGGTCGGGCTTTCGCAGGAGGAGGCGGACAAGATCTTCTACGAGGTGAACGGCTTGAACGCCCTGCACCGGATCCAGATGAAGGATGAATGGGGACACCTGCTGGATACGGTCTAGCGCCAATGAGCGGAAGGGACTGGCTCCGTAAGGTGCCTGTCCCTTTAGCCGAACGCTCCATTCCGCCCAGCTACCCTACACAAGCAAAAGGGGACAGGCACCTTGCGGAGCCAGTCCCCCTCCTACCAAAAAGGGCCGCTCCCATCGTGGGGGCGGCCCTTTTCCTTTCTGCAGTTCGGTCCTCTACATCTCCACCCGGGTCAAGACCCCTTGCAGCTTGCTGGCGGGGAGCTGGTTGAACTGGACGAAGTTCGGGCTCAGCTTCTTGATGGCGTTGAACACCTTCCAGATCGGGTTGTTGGTGGTGATGTCCTCGACGCCGTAGAAGATGACCTTCTCGTGGATGTTGTTCTTGTTCAGGAGCGTCTCGATGTCGATCACTTCCATGTAGCCGGCGAAGATCTCGAAGGAGTCCAGGCCGCTGCCCCGGTTCTCGGTCAGCTTGTAGGAGACCCCGAACGGCTCGTCGGTCCTGATGATGGAGATGAAGACGTTGCGCTCGTAGATGATGTTGCTGCGGATGATGCAGTGCACGACGTAGGGGGGCACGACCGCCCACTCGCGGGTGAAGAAGAGACCCGTCCCGGGAATGGTGCGCTGCTTGGCGAAGATCTGCTCGTAGGAGAGGAGGAAGGTCTCCACGTCCAGCGGCTTGAGGGCCCGGTACAGGGCGCGCTGCCCCTTGGTCCAGAGCAGGATGGTCAGGAAGGGAATCGACGCGAGGATGAGCGACCAGTAGCCGCCGTGCGGCAGCTTGTTCAGGTTGGCGATCAGGAACACGAAGTCGACCACGGTCACGGCGATGGCGACGGGGACCTTCCACTTCTTGGTGGTGTTGGCGAAGATCATGGTCATCATGATCCCGGTGATGGTCATGCTGCCGGTGACGGCGAGGCCGTAGGCGGCGGCCAGGTTCTCCGACTTGCCGAAGAGCAGCATGATGAAGATGACCGCCACCATGAGGGTCCAGTTCACGGAGCCGATGTAGATCTGGGATTTCAAGTGGCTCGAGGTGTAGTCCACCTTCATGAGCGGCATGATCCTGGTGGTGATCCCCTGGTAGATGATGGAGAAGACGCCGCTGATCAGGGCCTGGGAGGCGATCACGGTGGCCAGGATGGTGAGCAGCAGGAAGGGGATGTACAGGTATGGGGCCTGCCCGTGGATCATGCCGAATAGGGTGTTCTTCTCGTGCTGGTGCTCCAGCAGGAAGGCGCCCTGCCCCAGGTAGTTGATCACCAGGGCGACGAAGACGAAGTACCACGCCCGCACGATCGGCTTTCTCCCCAGGTGTCCCATGTCGGCGTAGAGCGCCTCGCCCCCGGTGGCGCACAGGATGACCTCGGACAGGACGAAGAAGGCGGACATGCCGTTGTCGAGGAAGAACTTGATGGCGTACCAGGGCGAGATCGACTTGAGCACCTCGGGGTGGCCCGAGATGGCGATCAGGCCGGAGACGGTAAGTGCCGAGAACCAGAGCACCATCAGAGGGCCGAAGGCGCCTGCCACCTTGTCGGTTCCCTTGGATTGGAAGATGAAGAGGATGATGGCGATGGTGGCTGCGATGGCGATCACCCCTGCCTGCGACAGGTTCGCCGTGGCCGGTATCAGCTCAAGACCCTCGACGGCGGAGAGTATGGAGATGGCCGGCGTGATGACGCCGTCGCCCAAAAGCAGGGAGACCCCGATGAAGGAGAGCAGGCCGATGAATCCCATGGAGCGTCCCCCCTTGAGCAGGCGGACCAGGATCTCCTTCAAGACGATGGTGCCCCCTTCCCCCTTGCGCCCGAGGCTCATGGCGAGCCAGGCGTACTCGACGGTGACCAGGATGAACAGGGTCCACACGATCAACGACAGGATGCCGAAGATGTTGTCCGGTGTCGGCTTGGTGAGGGCGAAGATGACGGTAAGGGTATAGATGGGGCTCGTGCCGATGTCGCCGAAAACCAGGCCCATCGATTTCACTACCCCAGCCCAATATGATTGTTCGTGTTTCTGCATGGAGTACGCCTCCAGATGGTAACAGCGCGCAACTTATATCACCGCTCTGCACCACTGACAAGAAAAACCGCGCAATGTGCTGGCGTATCTAAGTCTGGGCTCGCTCCGTTTCGGAGCGCTCATGGTCAAGCGCGGCGTGTACTGACATAAAGAACTGCGCCGCCGCGGCTTGGTACAGTGTCAGCTCTCGTTTTGTTCCGTGCGCGTGCCAGGAGCGTCCGGGCACGCGAGCGCCACTCGCCCTGTAACTGGCGGAAATCCTTGTTTGCGCTTGACATTCCTCCTTATTGCTTGTAGCTTAAGTCGTTTCTCTCATGGCTTGAACTGACAGCGCGGAGGCCGTTTACATGGATTACAAGGATACTCTCAATCTCCCCATCACCAACTTCCCGATGAAGGGAAATCTCCCCCAGCGCGAGCCCGAGATGCTCAAGCGGTGGGCAGAGGTTGACATACACAAAAAGATCGAGGAGGCCGGCAAGGACAAGCCGCGCTACGTGCTGCACGACGGCCCTCCCTATGCCAACGGTCACATCCATATCGGTCACGCGCTGAACAAGATCCTCAAGGACATCGTGCTGAAGAGCAAGCGCATGGAAGGCTTCGCCGCCCCCTACGTGCCGGGGTGGGACTGCCACGGTCTCCCCATCGAGCTGCAGGTGGAGAAGAACCTCGGTTCCAAGAAGCACGAGATCTCGAAGCTGGAGATGCGCAAGCTCTGCCGCGAGTACGCAGCGAAGTTCGTCGCCATCCAGCGCGCCGAGTTCGAGCGCCTGGGCATCTTCGGCGACTGGGACGAGCCGTACCTGACCATGAATGCGAGCTACGAGGGGGCTACCGCCCGCGAACTGGCCCGCTTCGCCGAGAACGGCGGCCTCTACAAGGGTAAGAAGCCGGTACACTGGTGCTCCTCCTGCGGCACGGCGCTGGCCGAGGCCGAGGTCGAGTACGCCGACCACAAGTCCCCGTCCGTGTTCGTGAAGTTCCCGCTCAAGGAAGAGCTCGGCGGAGCGGTACCGGAACTTGCCGGCAAGAAGCCGTCCATGGTGATCTGGACCACCACCCCGTGGACCCTCCCGGCGAACCTCGCCATCGCGCTGCACCCTGAGCTCGACTACGTGGCGCTCGCGCTCAATAGCGACGACGTGGTCATCGTGGCCGACGGCCTCAAGGAGAGCTTCCTCAAGGAGATCGGCGCCGAGGGGACCGTGCTGGCCAAGTTCCCCTCCAAGATCCTCGAGAAGAAGCTGGCCCGCCACCCGTTCTACGACCAGGATTCCATCATCCTCCTGGGCGAGCACGTCACCCTGGAAGCCGGTACCGGCTGCGTCCACACCGCGCCCGGCCACGGCCAGGAGGACTACGAGCTGGGCCTCGCGGCCGGTCTCGACATCTACAACCCGGTCGACAACCGCGGCCGCTTCTACGAGAACATCGAGTTCTTCGGCGGCCAGTTCGTCTTCGACGCCAACAAGAACGTGATCGAAAAGCTGACCGAGGTCGGCGCGCTCCTGGGCTCCAGGGAGATTTCCCACTCCTACCCGCACTGCTGGCGCTGCAAGAAGCCGGTCATCTTCCGCGCCACCGAGCAGTGGTTCATCTCCATGGAGAAGAACGACCTGCGCGGCAAGGCTCTCACCGAAATCAACAACGTGAACTGGATCCCTAAGTGGGGCCGCGAGCGCATCTACGGCATGATCGAGAACCGCCCCGACTGGTGCGTGTCCCGTCAGCGCTCCTGGGGCGTGCCCATCGCCGCCTTCTACTGCAAGAGCTGCGGCCACGTCATGGCCGACGGCAAGATCATGCACCAGGTCGCCGACCTCTTCGCCGAGCACACCTCCGACATCTGGTACGACTGGGATGCCGCCAGGTTCCTGCCGGAAGGGACCACCTGCCCCTCCTGCGGCAAGAACGAGTTCGAGAAGGAAGGCGACATCCTCGACGTCTGGTTCGACTCCGGCACCTCGCACGCCGCCGTCCTCGAGCTGCGCGACAACCTGGGCTCGCCGGCCGACATGTACCTGGAAGGGAGCGACCAGCACCGCGGCTGGTTCCACTCGTCGCTTCTGGCCAGCGTCGGCACCCGCGGCCGCGCCCCGTACAAGAACGTGCTCACCCACGGCTTCGTCATGGACGGCGCCGGCCGCAAGATGAGCAAGTCCGTGGGCAACGTGGTGGCTCCCGAGGACGTCATCAAGAAGTTCGGCGGGGACGTGCTCCGCCTCTGGGTGGCGGCGCAGGACTACCGCGACGACCTGCGCATCTCCCAGGAGATCCTGACCAGGCTCTCCGAGAGCTACCGCCGCATCAGGAACACCTGCCGCTACATCCTGGGCAACATCCACGACTTCAACCCGGACACCGACTGTGTCCCGTTCAATGAGATGCCGGAGCTTGACCGCTGGGCCATGCACCAGCTGGAGCTTTTAAAGGAGAAGGTGCTCGCCTCCTACACCGACAGCGAGTTCCACATCCTCTACCACGCCGTCAACGGCTTCTGCACCGTCGAGATGAGCGCCTTCTACCTCGATATCCTGAAGGACCGCGTCTACACCTCCAGAAAGGATTCTCTGGCCAGGAGAAGCGGGCAGACCGTGATGTACAAGGTGCTCGACGCCCTGGTGCGCATGGTGGCGCCGGTACTTTCCTTCACCGCCGAGGAAGTCTGGGCCGAGATGCCCGGCACCCGCGAGACGAGCGTGCACCTGGCGCTCTTCCCGGCCCTCACCCCCGAGGTCAAGGACGACGCGCTGGCCGTGCGCTGGGAGAAGATCATCAAGATCCGCTCCGAGGTTTCCAAGGCGCTCGAACTCGCCCGCGTCAAGAAGGTGATCGGGCACTCCCTCGACGCCGCCGTTGCCATCAAGGCGTCCGGCGAGACCGAGGCGCTCCTGAAGGATTATGCGGATCAGCTCGCCGAGATCTTCATCGTCTCGAAGGCGGGGCTTGCCGGCGAGGTTTCCGGCGAGGTCTACGTCGCGGAAGGGGTGGACGGGCTCGAGGTGGGGGTCAGCGCGGCTCCCGGCGAGAAGTGCGAGCGCTGCTGGTGCTACAGCGAGAAGCTGGGTGAAGACGCCGGGCACCCCGGCATCTGCCCGAAATGCCTCGCTGCGGTGAAATAAACTACTTCAGGGACCCTATGAAACCAAAATACTCCATCCTCGCGGCGGTCTCGGCGCTGGTGCTGGTCCTGGACCAGTGGAGCAAGGTCTACATCGACAAGAGCATGACCCTGCACAGCTCCTATCCCGTCATCGAGGGGTTCTTCAACATCACCTATCTGCGCAACAAGGGCGCCGCCTTCGGTATCCTGGCCTCTTCGAGCTATCGGCTTCCCTTCTTCCTGCTGGTCTCGAGCATCGCGGTCATCGTGATCCTGGTGGCGGTGAGCAAGATGCGGGACGACCAGACCTGGAACGTCGCCTCCCTGTCGCTGATCTTTTCCGGCGCCCTGGGCAACATGATCGACCGGGTGCGCCTGGGCGAGGTCATCGACTTCCTCGACGTCCATTGGAAAGGGCACCACTGGCCCGCCTTCAACATCGCCGACTCCGCCATCTGCGTCGGTGTCTTCATCCTGGCGGTGGACATGGTGCTCGAGGAGCGCAGGGAAAAGAAGAACCCGCCCACTCAGGACGCACACTGAACGTTTCCTTTGATAAAAGGGGACTGGCTCCACTAGGTGCCTGTCCCCTTTGTTTTTGGTGAAGCTGGCTGAGCTGGAAGAAGCGTTCCGCTAAAGGGACAGGCACCTGACGGAGCCAGTCCCCTCCTTCATCAACCTTCCTGCTGGCTCTCCTCCAACAACCTCGTGAACAACTCCCTGATCTCGTTGGGCAGGCGCCGCGCCTTCATCTCAGGGCTGACGCAGGCCAGGGTCACCTTCGCCTCAACCAGCAACTTGCCGTCCTCCTTCCTGACCACCTGCTGCGCCACCGTGAACGAACTGTTCTTCAGCGTCGCAATCTGGGTGCGCACCACCAGGAGGTCGTCCAAACGGGCCGGTGCGCGGAAATTCGCCTCGATGGCGACAACGGGGAAGATGATCCCCATGTCGTGCATCTCGCGAACCGACAGGCCGTGCCCCCTCAAGAATTCCGTCCTCGCCCTTTCCATGTAGCTTATGTAGTTGGAGTGGTACACCACCCCGCCCGCGTCGGTGTCTTCGTAGTAAATCCGTACTTCCAATGCAACCTCCAAAAAACGTCATTTACAGGGATAAAGGGGATAACTGGGATAAAGGCTTTAAGGCATAAAGGATTTTGGTCTAAAACCAAAAGACTGGTTTAGATATCCCCTGTATCCCCTGTATCCCTGTTAACCGCCTTTGACCTTTTCGCCTGGCTGCGGGTCCGTGAGCGCCTGCTCTCCGACCGCCTCTCCCAAAATCCTGCCGTACACCTCGCGCACCGCCTCGGTGACCCGCTCGTAATCGGCCATGAGCGCCTGTCCCGGGTTCTTCAGCATCGGGTCGTAGCCGAGCCGCCTGGCGAGCTTGTTCAGGTACTTGAGCGGCCCGCCGAGGTCGTTCATCGAGTAATCGTGGATGATGCGCAACCGGTTCTCCAGGCGGCGCAGGAAACGGTACCCTTCGGCGAGCGACTGGAAATCGGGCTCGGAAATGATGCCGACCATGCGCATGGCATCCATCGCCTCAAGGGAATTGGAATTGCGGATCTCGCGGTGCTCGCAGCCGTACTTCAACTGCAGGAACTGGATGATGAACTCGACGTCGACCATGCCGCCGCGGCCGGTCTTGATGTTGTAGCTGCCGGTCGATTCCTTGGCGAGCTCGTTCTCCATGCGCATCCTGAGCCGGTGGATCTCCTTACGCACGTTATCGTCGGCGCTGGAGCCGTACACCGTCCGCTCGATGACCTGTTCCACCTTTTCCTTGAGCCGTGGATCGCCGTAGGTGACCCGCGCTTTGGTGAGCGCCTGGCGCTCCCAGATCTGCGCCTCGGTGGCATGGTAGGCCTCGAAGGCCTCGATGGAGGTTACCAGCGGCCCGGCGTTGCCGGAGGGGCGCAGCCGGGTGTCGATCTTGTAGGCGTACCCCTCGCGGGTCTGGGTGGTCAGCACCAGGATGATCTTCTGCCCGAGCTTCGCGAAGTACTCGCGGTTGGTGATGCTCTTCTCGCCGTCGGTGAACCCCTGACCGTCGTAGATGTAGATGACGTCCAGGTCGGAATGGTAGTTCAGCTCGAAGCCGCCCAACTTTCCCATGGCCACGATGGCGAAGGCGGCCTGGTGTTTGCTGCCGTCCTCGTCGGCCACCATGGGGCGGCCGAAGCGGGCCAGTTCGCCGGTCGCAATGCAGCAGGCCGCGGCGAGGGTCACGTCGGCGAGATCGGTCAACTGCTGCGCCACCTCGGGCTGTTTCATCTTGCCGTAGATGTCGTTCATGCCGATGCGCAGGAACTCCTCGTGGCGATAGCCCCGCATGGCGTCCAACTCTTCTTCGAAGCCGTCGGCCTGGGAGATGAAACCATTTAGTTCCTCGGCCATGGTGGCGCGCTCCTTCTGCAGGTAGGCGTAGCCGCGCGTGGTCATGCTGTCCAACAGTTCCGGGTGGCCGATGAAGATCTTGGAGAGGAACTCGGACATGCCGAACATGGAGGTGAGGAGTTTAAGGATGTCGCGGTTCTCGGCCAAAAGGGCGTAGATCGAGGAACGGGTCCTCTGCGAGGAGAGGAAGCGTTCCAGGTTCGCCAGCGCCAGGTCGGGGTCGGGGCTGTGGAAGACCTCCTGCAGAAAGAGCGGGGCGATCTTCTCCAGGGTGCGCCGTCCCTGTTCGGTCAGGTTCACCTTGGCCGGGCCGTCGCGCAGCACCAGGAGGTTCTCGTAGGCGGCATCGGGGTGCTCGAAATGGCGCTCCTCGAGCATGTCCTTGATGAGATCGGGATCGGCGTTGTGGTCGAAGAAGAAGTGCACCTCGGGAAGCACCTCTTCCTTGATCTTCTCGTCGCGGGACAGGAACAGGTCGCCGTAGATGGCGGAGACGGCGCGCCGGTGCCCTTCCAGGGTCTCCCTGAAGCGCTGCAGGCCGTCCTTTCTCAGGTAGCCGCAGCGCCTGGCCAGCGCGTGCAGTTCCTCGTCCTTACGGGGGAGGGCATGCGTCTGCCGCTCCTGCACCACCTGGATCCGGTGCTCGACGGTGCGCAGGAAGCGGTAGGCGTCGGCGAGGGCGGAGCAGTCGGCTTCCTTGATGATGCGTGCCTGGTGGAGTGTCTGCAGGGCTTTGAGGGAGTTGCGCTCGCGCAGGTGTGGGTTCTTGCCGGCATAGACCAGTTGCAGCGCCTGGATGAAGAACTCGATCTCCCGGATGCCGCCGCGCCCGAGCTTGATGTTGACCTCCCCTTCCTGGTTGCGGGCGAGGGAGGCGTCGATCTTCTTTTTCATCGCCATCATGTCCTCGATCAGGTTGTAATCGAGGTAGCGGCGGTAGATAAACGGGGTGAGCGCGGCCAGGATCCTCTCGCCCAGATCGATGGAACCGGCGACCGGGCGCGCCTTCATCATGGCGGCGCGCTCCCAGGACTGGCCCCACGCCTCGTAGTAGACCTCGGCGGAGCGCATGGAGCTGGCGAGGTCCCCGGCCTTGCCGTCGGGCCGGAGCCCCATGTCGACGCGGAACACGAAGCCGTCCTCGGTCACCTGGGAGATGGCGCGGCTCACCATCTCCGCAAGCTTCACGAAGAAGGCGTGCAGGGAGAGCTTGCTCTTGAACCCGCCGCGCCCGTCCGGGATGCCGGTACTCTCCCCCTTGTCGGAGGAGTAGAAGTAGATCAGGTCGATGTCGGAGGAGAAGTTTAGTTCCCGGCCGCCGAATTTGCCCATGCCGATGATGGTGAACTCCGCCTGTACCGGACCGTCGGCGCTCTGCTCCATCGGTGTGCCATGTTCCTGCACCAGTTGGGCGAAGGCCGCCTCGTAGGCAATCTGAAGGGTGGCCGCGGCGAGCGACGAAAGTTCTCCGGTGACCTCCTCCAGGGTGGCGAGGCCGTTGAGGTCGCGGGCGGCGATGCGCAGCATCTCGGCGTACTTGAAACGGCGCAGATGGGAGAAGAGGTCGGCGTAGCCGGTTCCCTGCGGGACGCGCTCGCGCAGGGCCTGCAGCATCTCGGCCTCGTCGCGGCGCTGCATGATCTCGCGCTCGATAAAGAGGCGCTGCAGGTACGAGGGGTCGCGGCAGATGATGTTGGTGAGAAAGGGGGAGGAACCGCAGATGTTCATCAACTGGATGTTGAGCGCCCGGCGGGAGCAGATCTCCAGCAGGATGTCGCGCGGCACCACGGTGCTGATGCGTTCGAAGCCGTTCAGCGCCATGTCCGGAAGCGGCGTGGCGAGTGCGGCGAGCGCCAGTTCGACCAGGCGCTCGCCCGGCAGCATTTCGGAAAGAAGCCTCAGGTTTTCCACCGTGCGCGCGCCGTAGCTGAAGCCGACCTGTTCCAGCTGGTGGGACAGGTCCCCCTTTTCCGGCTCGGAGAGCGCGGAAAGAAGCAGCGCGGCCAGGTCGGCGAGGCGCCTCATAGCCCGACCAGTGCCTTCAACTCCCTCTCGTAGTCGCCGCGCACCACCCCTTTTTCGGTGATGATGCCGGTGATGTAGCGGGCGGGGGTCACGTCGAAGGCGGGGTTTCTCACCTTCACCCCCTCGGGCGCGATGCTGACACCCTGGACCTTGGTGACCTCTTCGGAGCTGCGCTCCTCGATGGGGATCTGGTCGCCGTTGGCGAGTTTCAGGTCCAGGGTCGAGATCGGTGCGGCCACGTAGAACGGGATGCGGTTCTCCTTGGCCAGGACGGCGACCGAGTAGGTGCCGATCTTGTTGGCGGTGTCGCCGTTGGCGGCGATGCGGTCGGCGCCGACCACGCAGAAGTCGATCTGCCCGCTCTTCATGAGCCACCCGGCCATGTTGTCGGAGATGAGGGTGACCGGGATGGAGTCTTTCATCAGTTCCCAGGCGGTGAGGCGGGCGCCCTGGAGCCAGGGGCGGGTTTCGTCGGCGAAGACGCGGATGTTCTTGCCCGCCTCGTGCGCGCCGCGGATGACGCCCAGCGCGGTGCCGTAGCCGGCGGTGGCGAGCCCCCCGGCGTTGCAGTGGGTGAGGATGGAGGCGCCCTCCTTGACCAGGGCGGCGCCGTGGCGGCCTATCTCCTTGCAGATGGCGAGGTCTTCGGCCTCAATGCTGATCGCCTCCGCCTTGAGGATTTCGCGGATCGAGTTGAGGTCGAGCTCCTTGTGTTGCAGCGCCACCCGTTTCATGCGCTCCAGTCCCCAGAAGAGGTTGACCGCGGTGGGGCGGGTGCGGCCGAGCACGTCGCAGACGTTCTCGAGCTGGCGGTAGAAGGTGTCGAAGCTGTCCGCGATGATCTCGCGGGCGCCCAGGGCGACGCCCATGGCGGCGGCGATGCCGATGGCGGGGGCTCCGCGGACCACCATGCCGCGGATCGCCTCGGCGACCCCCTGGAAGTCCGTGTACTCGTTGTAGACCTCCTCGGCCGGGAGCCGGGTCTGGTCTATCATGATCACCTTGTTGTCGCGCCACTCTATGGTTCTGAAGGACATCGTCCACCTCTTTAAACTTCTACTTCGTTAATTCAAAGGCCTATTTTTAACGCAAAGGCGCAGAGACGCAAAGGTAAACCGGAAAACAGGTTTAAAGACTTCACCTGATTTGTTTTCTCTGCGACTTTGCGTCTTTGCGTTAATTCCAGCCTTTAGGACTGGAGCTTTTTCAGGAGCAGCTCGTTTACCAATGCGGGGTTGGCCTTGCCTTTGGAGGCGCGCATGACCTGGCCGACGAAGAAGCCGAAGACGGTTTCCTTGCCGCCCCGGTACTGCTCGACCTGGGCCGGGTTGTTCTTTAATACTTCGTCGACCATCGCCTCGATGGCACCGGTGTCGGAAACCTGCACGAGGCCCTTCTCCTCGACGATCTTCTCCGGCGCCTTCCCGGTCTTGTACATCTCGTCGAACACGGTCTTGGCGATCTTGCCGGAGATGGTTCCTTTCTCCATCAGCTTCAAGAGGTCGGCCAAGAGGGGCGGCGTCACCGGGCAGTCGGTGATGGAGCGGTTGTTGTCCTCGTTGAGCGCGCGGGAAACCTCGCCCATGACCCAGTTCGACACCGTCTTCGCCTGCGGGAACAGGGCGACGGTCTCCTCGTAGTAGGCGGCCAGCTCGCGGCTCGACACCAGCACCTCGGCATCGTACTCGGGAAGGCCCAGTTCCGCGACGTAGCGGGCGCGCTTCGCCTCCGGCAGTTCGGGGAGGGTGGCGCGCACGTCCTCGATCCACTGGTCCGGAATCAGGACCGGAACCAGGTCCGGGTCCGGGAAGTAGCGGTAGTCGTGCGCCTCTTCCTTGCCGCGCATGGAGCGGGTGGTGCCGGTGTTCGGGTCGAAGAGGCGGGTTTCCTGGATCACCTTGCCGCCGTCGTCGAGGATCTCGGCCTGGCGCTCGATCTCGTACTCGATGGCCTGCTTGATGAACTTGAAGGAGTTGATGTTCTTAAGCTCCGCGCGGGTGCCGAAGACGGTCGAGCCGACCGGCATCAGCGAGACGTTGGCGTCGCAGCGGAAGCTCCCCTCCTCGAGGTTGCCGTCGCAGATGCCCAGGTACATGACGATCTGGTGCAGCTTCTTCAGGTAGGCGATGGCCTCGTCCGGCGAGCGCATGTCCGGCTCGGAGACGATCTCCAGAAGCGGCGTGCAGGCGCGGTTCAGGTCGACGCAGGAATCGTCCACTCCCGGGATGTCGGCGTGCACCAGCTTGCCGGCGTCCTCCTCCATGTGGATGCGGGTGATGCCGATCCGCTTCGTTTCGCCGTCCACCTCGATGTCCAGGTGGCCGTGCTGGCAGATGGGGAGGTCGAACTGGCTGATCTGGTACCCCTTGGGGAGGTCCGGGTAGAAGTAGTTCTTGCGGGCGAACACGTTTCGCTGCGTGATGGAGCAGTTGGTGGCGAGTCCCGCGAGGATCGCGTTTTCCACCACCTGCTTGTTGAGGACCGGGAGCGCGCCGGGGAAGCCGAGGCAGACCGGGCAGGTCTGGGAGTTCGGCTCCGCGCCGAAGCGGGTCGAGCAGCCGCAGAAGATCTTGGTGTTGGTGGTGAGCTGGGTGTGCACCTCAAGCCCGATGACAACCTGATATTTCATAGATAGCTCCGACGAGTTATTTTTCTCGGTAATGCTTCCCCCCTCCCGACCTCCCCCCTCCAGGGGGAGGAGTGGACCATCGTCCGACATGGGAGTTGCTACTCCCTCCCCCGGAGGGGGAGGGCAGGGGAGGGGGAAAAGGTTACAGCGGCGCCTTCTTCAGGTGCCACTGGGTCTCCTTCTCGAACGCATAGGCGGTGGAGAGGATGGCGGCTTCACCGAAGGGCTTGCCGATCAGCTGCAGGCCGATGGGAAGACCGTCGGCGCTGAATCCGGCGGGGATGCTGATGCCGCAGGTCCCGGCCAGGTTCACCGGAATGGTGAAGATGTCGGACAGGTACATCTGCAGCGGGTCGGCCAGCTTCTCCCCGATCTTGAAGGGGGGCGTCGGCGCGATCGGGGTCAAGAGCACGTCCACCTCGTTGAAGGCGTTCAGGAAGTCCTGCATGATCAGGGTCCTGACCTTCTGGGCCTTGACGTAGTAGGCGTCGTAGTAGCCGGAGGAAAGGGCATAGGTGCCGAGCATGATCCTTCTCTTCACCTCGGACCCGAAGCCTTCGGCGCGGGTCTTGGCGAACATCTCCTTGAGCCCCCGGACATCCTCGGCACGGTGCCCGAAACGGACGCCGTCGTAACGGGCCAGGTTGGAGGAGGCCTCCGCGGTGGCGATCAGGTAGTAGGTGGCGACGGCGTACTCGGTGTGCGGCAGGCTCACTTCGCGCAGTTCGGCGCCCAGGCTCTTGTACAGGGCGATGGCCTCGTCCATGGCGCGCTTCACGTCCGGGTCGAGACCCTCGATGAAGTACTGCTTGGGAAGACCGATCTTCAGCCCCTTGACCCCCGCCTGGAGACCGGCGACGTAGTCGGGGACCGGCGTGTTGACCGAGGTGGAGTCCTTGGGGTCATACCCGGCGACCGCACCCAGAAGAAGCGCCGCGTCGGTTACGTCGCGGGTGAGCGGCCCGACCTGGTCCAGCGACGAGGCGTAGGCGATGACGCCGTAGCGGGAGACCCTGCCGTAGGTGGGTTTTAGGCCCACGCAGGAGCAGTGCGAAGCGGGCTGGCGGATGGAGCCGCCGGTGTCGGTGCCCAGGGTCGCGGTCGCGGTGCGCGCGGCGATGGCGGCGGCGGAACCGCCGGAGGAACCGCCCGGGGTGCACTCGAGGTTCCACGGGTTCTTCACCGGCCCGAAGTAGGAGGACTCGTTGGAGCTTCCCATGGCGAACTCGTCCTGGTTCAGCTTGCCCACGATGACCGCGCCCTGTTCCTTCAGCTTGGCGACCGCGGTGCCGTCGTAGGGGGGGACGAAGTTTTCCAGGATGCGGGAACCGCAGGTGGTGCGGATGCCCTTGGTGATGAAGATGTCCTTGAGCCCGACCGGGATGCCGGTCAAGGGCGCCACGTCGCCGGCGGCGATGCGCTTGTCGGCCGCTTCCGCCTCGACGAGCGCCTGCTCCGGGGTGACGGTGATGTAGGCGTTCACCTGGCCGTCCACCGCCTCGATGCGCTCCAGCATGGCGCGGGTCGCCTCGACCGAGGAGACCTCCTTCGCCTTAAGCTTCTCGTGCAGCTCGTGTATGGTAAGGTCGTAAATTTCCATTAAATACTCCGATCGGTGATAACTCCCTCCCCCGGAGGGGGAGGGCCGGGGTGGGGGAAGTCTTTGAAAAGCGATGCCCCCTCCCTGACCCTCCCCCTCCGGGGGAGGGAACAGTTGGGAGATGCTCGGTTGCTATTCTATGACCTTGGGCACCCTGAAAAAGCTCTCGGCGCGCAAGGGCGCGTTGGCGAGGGCGGCTTCCACGCCGATGGATTCGGCGGGTTGGTCGGGGCGGAAGGCGTTTTCCATCGGTACCGCATGCGAGGTCGGTACGATCCCCTCGGTGTCCAGTGCGTTCAGCTTCTCCACGTAGGCGAGGATGCCGTCCATCTGTCCGGTGAAGGTGTCCAGCTCGCTGTCGGTAAGCTCCAGCCGCGCGAGCCTGGCTACGTGCTCCACCTCACTTCTCGTGATCTTCATACCTGCTCCAAATGCGCCCCTGGCGGGGCGTCGTGATGTTAAAAGATGTTCCCGGTTATTATCATGAAAGGGCTGAAAAGGCAACGGGACCTAATCCGGAAGCACCAGCCCGGCTTCGGCGACGTTGGAGGGCGCGCTCTCGACGGTCTGGCCGTCAACGGTGGCAACGCTGGTCACTGCGTAGTCGTAGGTCAGCCCGAGGATCACTTCCTTGTCCTGGTAGCTGTTGCCGGTCAGCGGCGCCTTGTTGAGCGGGGTGAGCGGCATCGGCTCACCCTTCTTGCTCCGGTACACGTTGTACCCGGCAGCCGTCCCCTGCTCCGGAGGGAGCGCGACGAAGTTCAGCGTCACCTCGTTGGGCGAACCTGCCGCCTCCAAGACCGGAGGGAGGGGAGGGGTAACCGCCGTGCGCCGCACCTTGTTGGAGTCCTTGCTCTGCGCGCCTTTCCGCGTGAAGGAGCGCACCTTGTACTGGTAGGCCTGCCCCTTTCTCAGGTCGAAGTCGTCGTAGATCCAGAGGCTCCCGACCTGGCGCGCCCCTTCGGGGAGATCGAGATCGACCAGCGCCAGCTGCCTGTAGGCGTTCGGGCACTCCTCGCAGTCCTCTCCGGGAGGGAGCACGTTGCGCCGGAAAAGCAGGAAGCCGGAAAGATCCTCAAGCTTGCCCCCCTTTTCCTGCTTGCCCGGTCCGGTCCAGCTCACCTGGAACTCGGCCCCCTTCTGCGCCACGGCCAGCGTGCCGATCGGTGCCGGCACCAGCGCCTCGGGGGGGATCAGCGCGCCTTTCTTGCCGCAGCCGGAAAGCAGCGAGAGCGCGGCGGCCAGGAACAGGGCCGGCAGGAATCGACGCGCGGCCGCCACTTAACGCCCTTCCTTGGCGCGGGCGATCTCTGCCTTGACCCGCTCCAGCGCGGTGCCGCCGGTCGCGCGGCGTGCGTTGACGGAAGCCTCCAGGGTGATGGAGCCGAAGATGTCATCCTCGATGCGGTTGGAGAAGATCTGCCACTCGGCCAGCGACAGTTCCGGGATGTCCATCTCGTTCTCGATGCAGTAGCGCACCGCCTTGCCGACGATCTCGTGGGCGTCGCGGAACGGGATCCCCTTCCGGACCAGGTAATCGGCCACGTCGGTCGCGGTGGAGAAGCCGGCGGCCGCAGCGATTTTCATGCGCGCCTCGTTCACCTTCATCTCGCGCACCATGTCCGCGAATATCTTGAGCGACCCTTTCACCGTGTCGATGGTGTCGAACAGCGGCTCCTTGTCCTCCTGCATGTCCTTGTTGTAGGCCAGGGGGAGCGACTTCATCAGGGTGAGCAGCGCCATGAGGTTGCCGTAGACCCGGCCGGTCTTGCCGCGCACCAGTTCCGGGACGTCGGGGTTCTTCTTCTGCGGCATGATCGAGGAGCCGGTGCAGAAGGAGTCGGAGAGGTCGACGAACTTGAACTCGCTGGTGGACCAGAGGATCAGCTCCTCGGCGAAGCGGGAGAGGTGCATCATCAGGATCGAGGAGGCGGCGCAGAACTCGATGGCGAAGTCGCGGTCGGAGACCGAGTCGAGCGAGTTCCTGGTCACCTCGGGGAAGTCGAGCAGTTCGGCCACGTACTCGCGGTCGATGGGGAAAGTGGTTCCGGCCAGCGCGCCGGCGCCCAGCGGCAGCACGTTGGTGCGCTTCAGGCAATCCTCCATGCGCCCCTTGTCGCGCTTGAGCATCTCGTGGTAGGCCATCATGTGGTGCGAGAAGAGGATCGGCTGCGCGGTCTGCAGGTGGGTGAAGCCCGGCATGATGACGCCCAGGTTCTGCTCCGCCTGGTAGATGAGCGCGTCGATCAACAGGTCGATGTAGGCGGAGATCTCCACCAGTTCGTCCCGGAGGTAGAGGCGGATGTCCAGCGCCACCTGGTCGTTCCTGGAGCGGCCGGTGTGGAGCCTCTTGCCGGCGTCGCCGATCTTCTCGGAGAGGCGCGCCTCGATGTTCATGTGGATGTCTTCCAGGGAGACCGAGAAGTCGAATTCGCCCGCCTCGATCTTGTCCAGGATCTCCCGCAGGCCGTGCACGATCTCCTCGACGTCCTTCATCGGGATGATCCCCTGTTTGCCCAGCATGGTGGCGTGGGCGATGGAGCCGCGGATGTCCTGGTGGTACAGGCGCTTGTCGAAGTTGATGGAGGCGGTGAACTCTTCTACGAACTTGTCGGTGGGCTGGGTGAAGCGGCCACCCCACAGTTTGTCTTTGGACATGTTTTTCGATCTCCCTACGTTCAATGGTGATTTCATCACTCCTCCCCCCGGAGGGGGGAGGACGGGAGGGGGGCATTCCAGCGTCCCCCTCCCCACCCCTCCCCCTCCGGGGGAGGGAGCTAAATTCTTCGCTACTAAAGTCCTAGCTCCGTCTCGCCGCCCGCCTTGATCCAGCCGCTATCGGTCCAGCGCAGCACCGTGTGCACCTTCAACGGCATCCGTGAACTCCTCGGGTCGAGCTCGTGGTAGAGCGGCAGGTTGAAGTAGAAAAGCCTGGTCCCGGTGCCGAACCTCAAGCGGCATACCGGCGCGCCGCCGAAGTCGTCGCTGGAAAACTCCCGCTCCTGGACTGGAGACATCTTGTGGCGCGCGCTGATGGCCACGAAGGAGACGCCGTAGCAACCCTCGCAGCGTACCCCCTCGATCTCGCTCTCGTCGGAGCAGTTGCCGAAGACGGTCACCGTCTCGCGCACCCCCGGGGTGTCCTCCAGGTGCTCCCCGTAGAAGCCGGTCAAGACGTCGCGGTAGGCGCTGTGCTCGGGCTTTGGGTTGCACTGGATCACGAAGAGGGCGTCCAGCGACTGCCGCATGGTGAAGAAGAGCCGGTCGGCGTGATCGATGATCTGCTTGATGTTGGAGGAGTAGAGGTCCCGGTAGAGGTAATCAAGGCAGATGATCGTCATGAAGTTGAAGCAGGCCGGCTCGCCGCGGAACAGGTAGAAGTGGCGACCGCGGTACAGGTCGTGGTCCTTGTCCAGGAACTCCTCGCCGCGGAAGGGATGCGTCTTGGCCTCCAGAAAGACCCGCAGGCGCCCGCTGCTTTCCTTGATGGCGATGCAGCACCAGTTGACCGGCATGCCGAGGATGTCGCCGGAGTCGATGTCGCGCTCCACGCACTCCAGCGCTTCGGCGTTGTCGTCCTGGAAGCGGGTCAGCAGCGCCCGGTACTGCTCCAGCGTGATCTGTTCCATGCCGAACATGGTCACCGTGTTGGCACGGAAGCGCTCCGAGATCACGTCGAGCAGGTCGTCGAAGCGGGAGACCGGGACCGACGTTTCCGGGAACATCAGGAAATGCAGCCGCTTCAGGTTCCCCGCGCCGTCGGCAACCAGGTCCAGGACGCTGCGCACCATGTGCCACTGCTCTTCCGGGTTGACCGGCGAGAACAGGTGCTCGCGGCGCTGCAGCCGGTTCGGGATCTGCGCGATGAGGCAGTGCAGGTGATGACCCAGAGGGAAATCGAGCTGGACATGTTTCTCGACGATCTTGACCATGGGCAGGGAACCCCGATTGACGATGGACAATGCACAATTGACAATGAACAGCGGACTGCACATCAAAACAACTAGTTAACGCAAAGGCGCAGAGGCGCTAAGAACATCAGGAAAAACGTGAAGGCGAATTGGGCGGCTTTCCCCCTTGCGCCTTTGCGTTAAATTGACCGCTTTTGGTTTATCGGTTTGTTTCTCTGCGCCTTTGCGGCTTTGCGTTAAATAAAAGGTTTTGCGACGCCGTATCAGTCACCAGCCGTTGTCAATTGTCAATTATCCATTGTCAATTGACGTAAAGATCTTGCTCAGGATAAAGCGGGCGCCGGCGGGCATCTTGTAGCTGGGCAACTCGTCCGGCTCGACCCAGCGGGCCTCGGCCACTTCGTCCTTGTTGTGGTTCACGTCGCAGTAAAGCGGCGTGCAGCGGTAGTAGATGATGATGAAGTGGTAGTTGGCCTCACCCGGCGTCACGTGCTCGAAGACGTCGATGAGGTCGCCCACTTCCACCTCGAGGCCCACCTCTTCCCAGACCTCGCGCTTGAGCGCCGCCACGATCGGTTCGCCGAGGTCGATCTTCCCCCCCGGCATCACCCACTCCCCCTGGAAGGGAGGGATGTTTCTCTTGGTGAGGAGCACCCGGCCATCACCGTCGATGATGACGGCGACCACGGAGGTCACTATGTGGCTGGCCTTGAAACCGTTTTGCTCCATATAAGCGGATAGGGGCACGAAAGCCTCGTGCCCCTATGACCCTCCTTTACTGCCAGCTCAACTACTTGTTCTTGTTGGCCATCATCAGGGAACGGATCCTGAGCCTCAGCGAGTTCAGCTTGATGAAGCCTTCGGCGTCCGCCTGGTTGTAGACCTGGTCCTTCTCGAAGGTCGCGAAGTCGAGGTTGAACAGGGAGTCGCTCTCGGACTTCCTACCAACGGTGCGCACGTGCCCTTTGTAGAGCTTCAGGCGCGCCACGCCGTTCACGGTCTTCTGGGAGTCGTCGATCATGCACTGCATCATCTCGCGCTCCGGGGAGAACCAGTAGCCGTTGTAGATCATCTCGGCGTAGCGCGGGATCAGGGAGTCACGCAGGTGCATGACTTCGCGGTCCATGGTGATCTGCTCGACCGCCATGTGCGCCTCGCGCAGGATGGTGCCGCCCGGGGTCTCGTACACGCCGCGGGACTTCATGCCGACCGAACGGTTCTCGAGGAGGTCGACGCGGCCGATGCCGTGCTCGCCGCCGATGGTGTTCAGGTGCGCGAGCAGCTGCGCCGGGGTCATGCGCACGCCGTCGACGGCGACCGCGTTACCCTTCTCGAACTCGATCTCGATGTACTGCGGCTTGTTGGGCGCCTTCTCCGGAGCCTTGGTGAGCACGAACATGTTCTCGGGCGGCTCGAGCCAGGTATCCTCCAGGATGCCCCCTTCGAAGGAGATGTGCAAAAGGTTGCGGTCGGAAGACCAGGGGCGCTTCTTGGTGATCGGGATCGGGATGTCGTTGCGCTTGGCGTAGTTGATCAGCGCCTGGCGGGAGTTGAGCTTCCACTCCCTCCACGGGGCGACCACGGTGATGGCCGGGTTGAAGTGGTAGTAGGCCAGCTCGAAGCGGACCTGGTCGTTCCCCTTGCCGGTGGCGCCGTGGGAGACGGCGTCGCACCCCTCGATCTTGGCGATTTCCATCTGGCGCTTGGCGATCAGCGGGCGCGCGATGGAGGTGCCCAGGAGGTAGGAGCCCTCGTAGATCGCGTTGGCGCGGAACATCGGGTACACGAAGTCGCGCACGAACTCTTCGCGCAGGTCGTCGATGTACACCTTGTCGGCGCCGGTCTTGAATGCCTTCTCGCGCACCGGCTCGAGCTCGTCGCCCTGGCCGAGGTCTGCGGAGAACGTCACCACCTCGCAGCCGTACTCGTTTTTGAGCCACTTGAGGATGATGGAGGTGTCAAGCCCGCCCGAGTAGGCGAGGACGATCTTTTTCACTTCTTTCTTTGCCATGGGTTCTCCTTTGGTCGTTGATCGCTCTGACCGTCCCGAAGGGCGGCCGGTCGGATTATTTCATCAGTGTGGCCATGATGGCCTTCTGCACGTGCAGGCGGTTCTCGGCTTCGTCCCAGACGGCGGAGTGAGGCCCCTCGATGACGCCGTCGCTGATCTCCTCGCCGCGGTGCGCCGGCAGGCAGTGCAGCACCATGGCGTTCCCCTTGGCGAGATCGAGCAGTTCCTCGTTCAGCTGGTAACCGGCGAAGGCCTTCTCGCGGATCTTCTGCTCCTCTTCCTGCCCCATGCTGGCCCAGACGTCGGTGTTCAGGACGTCGGCGTCCTTGGCGGCTTCCTTCGGGTCGCGGGTGATCACGATCTTGGAGCAACCGTGCTCCTTGGCCCAAGCCAGCACCTGCGGGTTCGGGTCGTACCCTTCCGGGCAGGCGAGCGTCAGGTCGAAGCCGAAGATGGCGGCGGCCTCGATCCAGGAGTTGGCCATGTTGTTGCCGTCGCCGATCCAGGCGAACTTGAGCCCGTCGTAGCTACCCTTGTGCTCGATGACGGTGAACACGTCGGCCATGATCTGGCAGGGGTGGTGCAGGTCGGTGAGGCCGTTGATGACCGGGATCGAGGCGTATTTCGCGAACTCTTCCACGGTCTCCTGGGCGAAGGTGCGGATCATGACGCCGTCGCAGTAGCGCGCCATGACGCGGGCGGTGTCCTTGATCGGCTCGCCGCGACCCATCTGCGAGTCCTTGCTGGAGATGAAGAGCGGATGCCCCCCCAGCTGGTACATGCCGACCTCGAAAGATATCCTGGTGCGGGTCGAGGACTTTTCGAAGATCATGGCCAGCGTCTTCCCCTTGAGGATGTGGTGCTCCTCGCGGTTCTTGGTCTTTGCTTTGAGGTCCTTGCACAGGGCAAACATGGCGTCCAGTTCGGCTTTGGTGAACTGGCTCAGCGCCAGGAAGTCTTTTTTCATATCGCTGGTTCTCGCTTCTTTGTGTGATAGTGCCGGCCGCGCCGGTAAAGATGCTAACTTTGATTCCCTTCCCGCAGCGTCTCCCGCCCCCGGAGGGGGAGGGGCGGGGAGGGGGGACGGCGCAGGGCGCAGCGCCTACAGCTCCTGCAAAATCTCCGCGAGTGTGGCGATCATCTCGTCCACCTCTTTCTTCCCGACGATGAGCGGCGGGACGAAACGGAGCACCTTTTCCTGGGCGCAGTTCAAGAGGAGCCCGCGGGAGAGCGCGATCTTGACGATGCCTGCACCGGGGATGGCGAGCTCCACGCCGATCATGAGGCCGATGCCGCGCACCTCGGTGATCAGGCTCGGGAACTTCTTGCCCAGCGCCTCCAGTTCGCCCATCAGGTACTCGCCGATCTCCTCGGTGTGGTTCAGGATCCCTTCTTCCTGGATGGCGCGCACGGTGGCAACCGCTGCCGCGGTCACCAGCGGATTGCCGCCGAAGGTGGAACCGTGGGTGCCCGGGGTGAAGGATTCCGCCAGCTTGTCGGTGGCGAGCATGGTCCCGATCGGGGCCCCGCCGGCCAGCGCCTTGGCGAGGGTCATGATGTCCGGGGTGATGCCGAAGTGCTCGTGGGCGAACATCTTGCCGGTGCGTCCCATCCCCACCTGGACCTCGTCGAAGATGAGGATCAGGTTGTTCTCGTCGCAGATCTTGCGCACTTCCTGGAAGTAGGCGGCGTCGGGAACCACCACGCCCCCCTCGCCCTGGATCGGCTCGAGCATCACGGCGCAGGTGCCGGGGCCGATGGCCTCCCTGAGCGCCTGGGCGTCGTTGAAGGGGATGTGGCGGAAGCCGTGCAGGAGCGGATCGAAGAACTTCTGCACCTTCTCCTGGCCGGTGGCCGAGACCGTGGCCATGGTGCGGCCGTGGAAGGAGGAGATGGCGGTGATGATCTCGTAGCGGTCGAGCCCGTACTTCTCGCGGCTGTACTTCCTGGCCAGCTTGATGGCGGCCTCGTTCGCCTCGGCGCCGGAGTTGCAGAAGAAAGCCTTGTTGGCGAAGGAGAGGTTGCACAAGAGTTCGGCCAGTTCGATCTGCGTCGGGATGTGGTAGTAGTTCGAGCAGTGGATCAGTTCCGCCGCCTGCTTGGCAAGTGCGGCGGTGACCTTCGGGTGGCAGTGCCCCAGGTTGTTGACGGCGACGCCGGCCAGGAAGTCGAGGTAGCGTTTGCCGTCCGCGTCCCAGAGGTAGCATCCCTCGCCCTTCACCGGTACCAGCGGGTAGCGCCCGTACGTCTTCATGATGTATTTGTCAGCCTTTTCTATCCAGGCAGATGAATTCATAAAACCTCCAGAAGCCGTTCTACGTTCTACGTTCTCGGTTCTACGTTAGAACCCTGAAACGGAACCGAACAGGCAGTCACTGAATCTAATGTCCCAATACCTCCACCGCCGGCGCCACGACGCCGTCAACGTAGAACGTAGAACGTAGAACGTAGAACTGCTTTTACGCCTGTATCTCCGTCCCTATCCCGACGTTGGTGAAGATCTCCAGAAGGATGGCGTGCTCGATGCGGCCGTCCACGATGTGCGCCTTCTTCACGCCCGCGGCGAGCGCGTCGGTGCAGCAGGTCACTTTCGGGATCATGCCGCCGGTGACGGTGCCGTTGTCGATCAACGCGGGGACGTCGGCCAGCGGGATGCTGGAAAGAAGCTCCCCCTGCTTGTCCTTGACGCCGGAGACGTCGGTCAGGAGGATCAGCTTCTCCGCGCCCAGGGCGGCGGCTACCTTGCCGGCCACCACGTCCGCGTTGATGTTGTAGCTCTGCCCGTCACGTCCCACCCCCACCGGCGCGATCACCGGGATGAAGCCACCCTTCTCCAATGCCTGCAAAATGGCGGGGTTCACTTCGACGACGTCGCCCACAAAGCCGATGTCGACCATCTCGACCCCACCGTCCTCTCGTCGCACTTCCTGGAGCAGCTTCTCGCAGAGCAAGAGACTCCCGTCCTTGCCGGAAAGACCGGCCGCGCGGCCGCCATGCTGGTTGATGTAGCCGACCACCTCGCGGTTCACCTGGCCGGTCAGCACCATCTCGACCACGCCCATGGTTTCCGCGTCGGTGACACGCATCCCTTTCACGAACTCTGACACTATGCCGTAACGCTTCAGTGTCTCGTTGATCTGGGGACCGCCGCCGTGCACTACCACGGTGTTGATGCCGATGTACTTGAGCAGGATGATGTCGAGGGCGAATGACTTTCTCAGCTTCTCATCCGCCATGGCGTGCCCGCCGTACTTGATGACGATGGTCTTCCCCGAGAAGCGTCTGATATAGGGAAGGGCCTCCATGAGAGTGCTGGCTTTTTCTATGAGATGCTGCATAAGTGCCTCTTATAGCGTTAATTAGGGCATAGAAAGACGTAATATAGCAGATAGGGGGAAATAATCAACTTCAAAGAGGGATGAAGCCCAGAGTTATCAGGGGCTTTGGCTGGCTTTGTTGGGGAGTGTGATGACGACGCGGGTGCCGACGTTTTCCTCGCTGTCGATGCTGACGGTGCCGCCGTGCATCCGGATGAACTCGCGCACGTAGAACAGGCCGAGCCCGAAGCCGCGCACCTGCCCGGTATGCTCGGCGTCGACCTGGTAGAACTTCTCGAACAGCTTGGGGAGCTGCTCGGGCGAGATGCCGATGCCGTTGTCCTGGACGATGATCTCGCACTGGTTCTCCAGGTTTCGCAGCGTGACGCAGACCACGCCGGTCTCCTTGGAGAACTTGATGGCGTTGTCGATTACCTGGCGCACGGCGAAGCTCACCTTGTCGCGGTCCAGCAGCAGTTCCGGCACCGTGTCCTGGGTGATATGGGTGGTGACGCCGGGACGGTCGGCCACCTCCTGGGCCTCCTGCAGAAGTTTGGGCAGCAGCAGGTTGAGGGTGCACGGCTCCAGGTGCAGGCCGGCGCCGCTGTCCATGACCGAGGAGAAGGTGAGCAGGTCGCTGACCAGGTTGCCCAGGTAGCACGCCTCGTTGTAGATCAGCTTGATGTGGTCCTTGGCCCCCTCGTCGGACGGGTCGATGATCCCCGCGGCGAGGTTTTGCAGGAACAGGGAAATGGAGGTGATGGGGGTGCGGAACTTGTGGGAGATGAGCGACAGGAAGACCGTCTTGAAGCGGTCCAGGTTCCTGAGGTTGGCGATCTCCTCCTTGAGCGCCTTTTTCACGAGCGCCTTGCTGATGGCGCTTTTCAATTGCAGAAGGTTGAGCGGCTTGGTGATGAAGTCGTCGGCGTCGGCCTTCAACGCCTTCAGGATCAGGTCCTTGTCGGCGAAGCCGGTCATGATGATGACCACCATGGTCGGCTCGCGTTCCTTCAGTTTTTTCAGGAGTTCGATGCCGTCCATCCGGGGCATCATCACGTCGGTGAGGATGACGTCGATGCCGCCGCGCAGGAAGATCTCGTACGCCTCCTGCCCGTCCCCAGCCTCGACGATGTGGTAATCGTTGAGCACCCGCTTGCACAGGTCGCGGATCACCCCTTCGTCATCGACGATGAGGATGGTCTTCTTCTCCCTGTCCTGCAGGAGTTCCTGGGTGTAATCGGCGGTCAGTTCGAGCATAGGCATGTCCCGGTTGTGCTGAAATATCTGCCTGTTGCAAGTTGAGCTAACTTCTTCCCCCTCCCTAACCCTCCCCCTCCGGGGGAGGGGACACGGGGTGCTCATCCCTCCACCCTCTCTGGGGAGGGGGCTTCGGAGGCGGTTCCCAGAGCTCCTCCCCCCGGAGGGGGGAGGCCGGGAGGGAGGAAGTTTTTGCCCTACCCTACGATGCGGTACACCGCCTCGAGCGCCTCGGCGAGGTTCTCCGGCTTGGTGCCGCCGGCCTGGGCCAGCTCCGGCTTGCCGCCGCCGTTGCCGCCGACGATCGGCGCGATCGCCTTGATGATGTCGCCCGCCTTCCAGCGCGAGGTGAGGTCGGAAGTGACCGCCACCAGGAGGTTCGCCTTGGCGGCGTCGCCGGCGCCCAGCACGATGATGCCGGAACCGATGCGCTCCTTCAGGGTGTCGGAGAGCTCGCGCAGCCCCTTGGCGTCGCCGTCCACCTTCACCGCCAGGATCTTGATGCCGTTTTGCTCGCGCACCTGCTGGATCAGGTCGGCGGACTTGGAGGCGTTCAGTTTCGCCTGCAGCGCGTCGAGTTCCTTCTGCAGTTCGCGCTGGCCGGCCAAGAGTTTCTCGACGCGGTCCAGCGTGCTGACCCCTTCGGCCTTCAACAGGGTCGCGATGCTTCTCTGCTCGTCTTCCATCTGGTGCACCACGGCCAGGGCGCCGTGCCCGGTCTGGGCCTCGATACGCCTGACACCTGCGGCGATGCCCGCCTCGGAGATGATCTTGAAGAAGCCGATTTCGCCGGCGCCGTGCACGTGGGTGCCGCCGCACAGCTCCGAAGAAACGTCGCCCACGCGCACCACCCGCACCACGTCGCCGTACTTCTCGCCGAAGAGGGCGGTGGCGCCCGCGGCGAGGGCCTCGGCGGCCGGCATCTCGCGGGCGTCGACGGCGTCGTTGGCCATGATGTGGCCGTTGACCAGGATCTCGACCCTGCGGATCTCCTCGGCGGTCATCGGGCTGAAGTGGGTGAAGTCGAAGCGCAGACGGTCCGGGGTGACCAGGGAGCCGGCCTGCTTGACGTGGTCGCCCAGCACCTCGCGCAGCGCCGCCTGCAGGAGGTGGGTGGCGGTGTGGTTCCTGGCGGTCGCGCAGCGGTTCGCCGAGGCGACCTTCAGGTCGACTGCCTCGCCGTTACGGATGTTGCCCGATACCACCTTGCCGCGATGCACGATGAGATCGGTGAAGGGGCGGCTGGTGCTCTCAACCTCGACGTGGGCCGAGCCGGTGGAGATGGTGCCGGTGTCGCCGGCCTGGCCGCCGGACTCGCCGTAGAAGGGGGTCTTGGCGGTGACGATTTCGACCTCGTCCCCGGCGTTGGCCTCTTCGACCAGGACGCCCGCCTTGACGATGGCGCTCACGGTGGAGTAGGCGGTCTGCTCGGCGTACCCCACGAACTCGCTGGTGATGCCGGAGCCGTGCAGCTCCTTGTAGATGGCGGCAAGGCCCTGCTCGCCGGAGCCTTTCCAGTTCTCCCTGGCTTTGACGCGCTGCTTCTCCATGCAGAGGGCGAAGCCGTCCTCGTCGAGGGTGAGCCCTTCCGCCTCGACGATGTCGGCGGTCAAGTCGACCGGGAAGCCGAAGGTGTCGTAGAGCTTGAAGATCACTTCGCCCGAGAGCACCGTCTCACCCTTGGCTTTCAGGGCGGCGGTCTCCTCGTTGAGGATGGCGAGGCCGCGGTCGAGGGTCTCGATGAAGCGCTCCTCCTCGGCCTTGATCACCTTTTTCACGTAGTGCTCGCGCTCGAGCAGCTCCGGGTAGGCATCGCCCATCATCATGTTGACGGCGTCGACCACGCGGTAGAGCATCGGCTCGGAAACGCCCAGCATCTTGGCGTGGCGGGCGGCGCGGCGCATGATGCGCCTGAGCACGTAGCCGCGCCCCTCGTTGGAGGGGAGCACGCCGTCGCAGATCAGGAAAGTGGTGGCGCGGGAATGGTCGGCGATGACGCGCATGGAGACGTCGTCCTTCTCGTCGGCGCGGTACTTCTTGCCGCTGATCGCCTCGATGTGGCGGATGATCCCCTGGATCAGGTCGGTGTCGTAGTTGGAGGTGACTCCCTGCATGACGGCGGAGATGCGCTCGAGGCCCATGCCGGTGTCGACCGACGGTTTCGGGAGCGGGGTCAGGGTGCCGTCCTTGTCGCGGTTGAACTGCATGAAGACGTTGTTCCAGATCTCCATGTAGCGGTCGCAGTCGCAGCCGACGGCGCAGTCAGGCGAGCCGCAACCGGTGCCGGGGCCGTTGTCCCAGAAGATCTCGGAGCAGGGGCCGCAGGGGCCGGTGTCGCCCATGGCCCAGAAGTTGTCCTTCTCGCCGAAACGGTAGATCCGCTCGCGCGGCACCCCTTCCTGGTTGTGCCAGATGTCGGCGGCTTCGTCGTCGTCGTTGTAGACCGTGACGTAGAGGCGGTCCTTGGAGAGGCCGAGCTCGACGGTGAGGAATTCCCAGGCGTAGGCGATCGCTTCCTTCTTGAAGTAGTCGCCGAAGGAGAAGTTGCCGAGCATCTCGAAGAAGGTGTGGTGGCGCGCGGTGCGCCCGACGTTCTCGAGGTCGTTGTGCTTGCCGCCGGCGCGCACGCATTTCTGCGAGGAGACGGCACGGATGTAGTCGCGCTTCTCAAGGCCCAGGAACACGTCCTTGAACTGGTTCATACCCGCGTTGGTGAACAAGAGGGTGGGGTCGTTCTTCGGGATGAGGTTCGAGCTCTCCACCAGGGTGTGACCCTTTTTCTGAAAGAAGTTGAAGAACTGCGCCCGGATCTCTTTGCCTGTCATAAAAAAACCTCAGTAAATGGAATATCTGAACCTGAAACGGTTGTGCGTTGTGGGAAGCTAATCCTCGTGTGCCTTCAGCTCCTTGAAGATGGCGGACAGCGAGAACCCCTTCCTCTGCAGGTACCCGACGATGCGCCGCTTGTCCTTGTCGGAAGCCGTGGCGGCATCGAAGCCGGGGTAACGGCGCTCCATCAACTGCGCCAGGAGGTCAGACTCGCTGTACTCGTGGGCCAACTCCTCAAGCACCTGGCCCACGATGGACCCGGCCACGCCGCGGCGGGAGAGTTCCAGCTTCAGCCGTGGCCCGACCCCCTTGCCGTTTCTGAGCGCCGAGGAGGCGAAACTGCGGGCGAAGCGCAGGTCGTCGAGGTAGCCAAGTTCCTTCATCCGCCCGACCGCCGCCTCGATCTCGCCCTCTTCGTACCCCTTGCCGGCAAGCTTCTTCCGCAGTTCCCCCTCGGAGTGGTCGCGCAGGGTGAGCACCCGCAGGGAGCACTCCAGGGCTGTTCCGCGCTGCACCTAGTACTTCTCGATGACCAGCTCCCCGCCGCCGTCCTTGGCCGGTGCTTCCGCGTCCTCGGTGAAGTTGTCCCAGCTCGAATCCGAGGTGGAGGAGATGCCGGAGACCTTGAGGGCGAAGTCGTCGGGATTGCTGGACTGGCGCAGGGCCTCATCGTAGGTGATCAGTTTCCTGCTCAGAAGCTGCATGAGCGACTGGTCGAAGGTCTGCATGCCGTAGGTGGTGTGTCCCTGGGCGATGGCCTCCGGGATCTGCTTGGTCTTCTCTTTGTCGTCGATGCAGTCCCTGATGCGCGCCGTGCCGATCATGACCTCGACCGCGGGAACGCGTCCCTTGCCGTCGATGCGGGGCACCAGGCGTTGCGAGATGACGCCCCTCAGGATGCCGGCCAGCTGCATCCTTACCTGCCTCTGGTGGAAGGGGGGGAAGACCGAGATGACCCTGTTCACCGTCTCGGCGGCGTCCAGGGTATGCAGGGTGGAGAGCACCAGGTGTCCGGTCTCGGCGGCGGTGAGCGCGGTCTCGATGGTCTCGTAATCGCGCATCTCGCCCACCAGGATGACGTCGGGGTCCTGGCGCAGCGCCGAGGTGAGCGCCTTGCCGAAGGTGAGCGTGTCGAAGCCGACTTCGCGCTGGCTGATCAGGCTCTTCTTGTCCTTGTGCAGGTACTCGACCGGGTCCTCGATGGTGATGATGTTGCAGGTCCGGTGCTCGTTAATGTAGTCGATGATGGAGGCGAGCGTGGTCGACTTGCCGGAACCGGTGGTCCCGGTGACGAGGATCAGGCCGCGCTGCTCCAGGGCGAGCTTCTTCAATACCGGCGGGAGGTTCAGCGTCTCAAGGGTCGGGATGGCGATGGGAATCGCGCGCAACACCATCGCCACCGTGCCGCGCTGGGCGAAGGCGTTGACACGGAAGCGCCCCAGGCCGGGGACCCCGTAGGAGAGGTCGACTTCGTAATTCTCATCGAAGATCCGCTTCTGGCGGTCGTTCATGATGGAGAAAGCCATGTTCCGGACCGCCTCGCTTGAGAGCCGGTCCGCGTTGGGGATGGCACGCAGGGAGCCGTCTATCCTGACGATGGGGGGAAGCCCCGCCTTCAGGTGGATGTCGGACCCCTTCGCCTTCATGGCTACGCCGAGGATCTCGTTCAGTTGCATGGTTTAGGCTGCGCCGGGTGCTTGGGCGTCTTGTTCTGGAGCGGTGAGTTTTGCCCTGATCTCTTCGGTGATCTCCGGGTGCTCCTTGAGGAACAGCCGGGAGTTTTCGCGTCCCTGGCCGATGCGCTCCTTGCCGTAGGAGAACCAGGCGCCGCTCTTCTCGACCACGTTGCGCTCGACGGCCAGGTCGAGGACGTCCCCTTCCTTGGAGATACCCTCGCCGTAGAGGATGTCGAATTCCACTTCCTTGAACGGCGGCGCCACCTTGTTCTTGACCACCTTGACGCGGGTCCGGGAGCCGATCATGTCGTTGCCCTGCTTCAGGGCCGCGATCTTCCTGATATCCATGCGCACCGAGGCGTAGAACTTGAGCGCGTTGCCGCCGGTGGTGGTTTCCGGGTTGCCGAACATGACGCCGATCTTCATCCTGATCTGGTTGATGAAGATGACGCAGCAGTTGGACTTGGAAATGATGCCGGTCAGTTTCCTGAGGGCCTGGGACATCAGGCGCGCCTGCAGGCCCATGTGGGAGTCGCCCATGTCACCCTCGATCTCCGCTTTGGGGACCAGGGCGGCGACGGAGTCGACCACGAGGACGTCGATGGCGCCGGAACGGACCAGGGTTTCCGCGATCTCGAGTGCCTGCTCGCCGGTGTCCGGCTGGGAGACCAGGAGGTCGTCGGTCTTGACGCCAAGTTTCCTCGCGTAGCCGATGTCGAGGGCGTGCTCGGCGTCGACGAAGGCGGCGATGCCGCCCAGTTTCTGGGCCTCGGCGATCACGTGCAGGGCGAGGGTGGTTTTACCGGAGGATTCCGGTCCGAAGATCTCGATGACGCGGCCGCGGGGGACGCCCCCGACCCCAAGGGCAAGGTCCAGGGAGAGGGAGCCGGTCGGGATCGCCGCCACGTCGGGGAGCGCCTCCTCGTTGCCCAGCCTCATGATGGCCCCTTTGCCGAACTGTTTCTCGATCTGGCTCATGGCCAGGTCGAGGGCCTTTTCCGCTTTTTCCTTGTCGAGCATCGTTTTATATCTCCTTAGCCTTGTCAGGCGCTGTTTTGGGTCTGGTTCCGGAACCAATCACACATAACACAATTAAAACCGCAAAGGCAAATGCAAAGGCGACCGAAAGCATCAGTTCTAGGTTCTATGTTCTAAGTTCTACGTTAAAACCTCAAAAAACGACTTGCCCGCCGGCGCGGTCGCCCTTTTTTCGGCACCGCCGCCCAAAGCAGTTAACGTAGAACATGGAACGTAGAACCTAGAACGTGTTCTAGAAAAGCGCCGGCTGGATCAGCTCCTGCTCGAGCGGCAGCACCAGGAAGAAGGAACTGCCGTCGTTGCTTTCCACCCAGACCATGCCGCCGTGCGCCTCGACCATCCCCTTCACGATGGCGAGCCCGAGACCCGCGCCCTTTCCCTGGCGCCTGCCGCTGGAGTGGTGCCTGATCTCCCCCACCTCGTAGAAGATCTCGAAGATCCCCTGCTGTTCGTGTAGCGGAATGCCGATGCCGCAGTCGCGCACCTCCACTTCCAGGTAGCAGCGCTCGCCGCAGCGCCTGAGGAAATCGGGGTTGAAGCGCTGCAGCGTGTGGGCGCGCTGGTGCAGGTCCTCCCGCTCGACCACCCGGCCGTTGACCACGATCTCGCCCCCTTCGGGGCTGAAGCGGATGGCGTTCAAAAGGAGCTCGTAGAAGACCCGCTCCAGGTAGCCGCAGTCCCCCTGGAAAAAGGGGAGGTGGTCCAGGTCGCGCAGCGTCACCACCTGGCTGCGCTCCTCGAACAGGGGCTGGAGCTGGTCCAGGAGGTTCTCGAGCAGCATCCTCAGGTGGATGGCGGAGGTCTCCAGGCCTTCCCGGCGCGACTCCAGCCGGATCAGCTTCAACAGGTCGGCGACCAGCGCCTTCAACCTGAGCCCGCCGTCGCGCACCATCTCCAGTACCTGGCAGGCGTCCTCCTGCGAACTCCACCCCTGCTGCAGCAGGTGGTCGACGCCGGAGATGATGCTGGTGAGCGGCGTGTTGAACTCGTGCGAGACCATGCCCAGGAACTGGTTCTTCATCCGGTCCAGCCGGACCTGCTCCAGGTGCGCCCGCTCCACCAGGGCCAGGTTCTGCTTCAGTTTGCTTTCGGAAACGGAGAGGTTGTGGCTGCTCTTCTCAAGGAGCCGGTGCGAGCGCAGCAGTTCCTCGCTCTTCCACGTGAGCTCGGTGAAGAGCCGGATCTGGTCGATGATGCTCCCCATCTGCCTGCCGACCGTCTCCAGGAAGCGCAACTCCTCGGGGGCGTAGCTGTGGGACTCGCGGTGGATGAGGTGGATCACCCCGGTCAGGCGCTCCTGAGAACAGATCGGGATCGAGGTGAGGCTCCCCCATCCTGCGCCGGCATCCCCAAGCGGCACGATGCGGACCTCGCCGAAGCCGTCCGGGTTGTTCAGGCTCTCCCCGAGCACCTGCGCCAGTTCGGGTGACGCGTGCCTGGAGGCGCACAGGGTGGGGGAGGGGGTCTCGGGGGTGGAGAGGTGCAGGGTGCCGCCTTCGGCCCGGAACAGTTCCATCAGCTCCAGCAGCGTCGCTTCGGGCACCGTCTTCAGCTCGGTCCCCTGGTTCATGCCGGTCAGCATGTTGTTGAGGATGGAGAGCTCGCGGTTTCTCTGCCAGATCTCCCGCTCGGTGCGCCGCTTCTCCGTGATGTCGCGCAACAGGCAATGCGCCACCTGTCCGTCGCCGAGGTCGATGAGCCGGGCGTTGATCTCGCCCAGGAAGGGGGAGCCGTCCTTTCGGACCAGCCGCACCTCGTCCCAGTCGGCTTCGCCCTGCCGCACCAGCTGGTACAGAAAGCCCCGGAGACGGTCCTGCTCGCAGGGGTCGAGCAGGTCGCGCACCGCCATGGTGCCGAGCTCCTCCTTGCTGAAGCCGAAAAGCTCGCGTCCCAGCCGGTTCTCCTCCTCGAGCTCGGCCGTTTCCACGTTGAAGATGAAGATGGCGTTGCCGGCACCCTCCAGGAGGCTCTTGTAGCGGCGCGCGCTCCTGGCCGCCTCCTGCTGCATCTCCCCGATCTCGCGGCGCAGGCCGCTCACCACGGTGGCCTCGCGCTGCTTGAAGAGCGCGACGAAGCACAAAAGCACGGTCGCCAGCGAGACGGATACCGCGAAGTGCAGCCAGCCGGGCAGCGGCGTGTACTGCTCGATCAGAAGGAGCAGCAGCTCGCAGGCGACTATCAGTAACAGCGGCGCGAAGTGCAAGGTCGTTTCCCCTGTACCAGCTTTGTTGTTATGGCCCCGTCAGTTGCGGACCGCTGCTCCGTGGCGGATGAGGAGGTGTTCGCGCAGCATGTTGAGCGCGGTAAAGCAGGTGATGGAGCGGACCCGGTCCCGGTCCCCCTGGAAGTTGCAGCGTTCGACCCGGCACGACCCGGCGTCGGCCAGCGCGATGTAGACCGTGCCCACCGGCTTCTCCGGGGTGCCGCCGTCGGGTCCGGCGATGCCGGTCACCGATACCGCAAGGTCGCTCCCCTCGGCGGCGCGGGCCCCTTCGGCCATGGCGCGGGCGACCTCGGCGCTCACCGCTCCGTGCCGCTCGATCAGTTCGGGCGGTACGCCGATCATCCGGCTCTTGGCGGCGTTGCTGTAGGTCACGTTTCCCCCCAGGAAGTAGGCGGAGGAGCCTGCCACGGCGGTGATGCGCGCGGCGATCATGCCGCCGGTGCAGGACTCGGCCAGGGCCAGGGTGAGCCCGCTCTCCCGGAACTGGCGCGCCAGCACCAGGTCCATGGTGTCGTCGTCCTCGGCGAACAGGAACTCGGCCAGACGCTTCCTCACCTCGGTCGCCGCCCGCTCCAGGTGCGCCGCGTCCGCCGTCGCCGCCCGCAGGATGACGTGAATCTCGGGATACTTAACGCAGTAGGCGAGCTGCAGGGGCGCGTCCGCCTCGATGGCCCCTTCCAATCGTTCGGAGATCGCCGCCTCGGGGATGCCGAATACCTTCAACGTGATGCGCCGCCATGGCGCCGGGAGCCGCCCCGCAAGCTCCGGGAGCACCGTCTCCGCCAGCATCCGCTCCATCTCGTAGGGGACGCCCGGGAGGAAGAAGAGCTGGGCGCCGCCGAGGGGGACCACGAAGCCGCAGGCGGTCCCCAGCGGGTTCGGGATCAGCCGGCACCCCTTGGGAATGAGCGCCTGGCGCCGGTTGGCCGGGTGCAGCGGTCGCGCGATCCTCTTTTCGAATTCGGCCAGGTGGTCGAGCGCTTCCTGGGAGAGCTCCAGTTCGACTCCCGCCGCCCGTGCCGCCGCCTGCGCGGTGTAGTCGTCCGGGGTAGGGCCGAGCCCGCCGGTGACGATGACGGCGTCGCTCGCCGCAGCCAATTCGGTCAGGGCTTGCGCGATCGCCTCCTCCTCGTCGGGGACGGTGAGGTGTCTGAAGACGCGCGCGCCGCAGTCGTAGAGCCGCCCGGCGATGTGGCTCGCGTTGGTGTCGGTCACCTCGCCGGAGAGGAGCTCGTCCCCTATGGACAGGATGGCGACTCTCACAGGAACCTCAGCGCCAGGTGCGTGGCGGCGCAGGCGTAGATCCCGGCCACGATGTCGTCCAGCACCACGCCGTAGCCGTTTTTCAGCGAGCGGTCGAACCAGCGCGCCGGCTGGGGTTTCAGGATGTCGAAGAAGCGGAACATGATGAAGCCCGCCAGGATCCCCTGCCACGTTGCCGGGACGGCGGTCATGGTCACCAGGTAGCCGGCCACCTCGTCGATGACGATCTTGCCCGAGTCGTGCTCGCCCCAGAGCTCCTCGCCAAAACCAGCGCTCCAGCAGGCGAACAGGGTGAAGGCGGCCGTGGTGATGAGGTAGAGCCACAGCGGCATGCCCGAGAGGAGCAGGAAAAACGGGATCGCGCCGAGCGTCCCGACCGTTCCGGAGGCGAAAGGGGAAAAACCGGTGCCGAACCAGGTGGCGGAAACGATTACGAACTTTTTCATCCCTTGCCGCACTCCCGCTCCACCGTCCGGTACACCTCGAAAAGGGGCATCCCCTTCTCCAGGGCGATCTCGCGGCACGACTCGTACTCCGGCGTCACGCGCCCGTCGCCCAGCACCTTGACCCGCACCTCGCCCAGAGACGTCGCGCGCGTTTGGCAGCTGCGGGGGAGGGTGATTCGCCCGGCCGGGTAGTAGCGCAGGCCGATGGCGCTCGATTCGGCCAGGATGATTGCGGAGAGCTTTTGCAGGTCGTCCGGCTGCGCGATCACGGTGAGCCTCGTGCCGGGGCGGTTCTTCTTCATCTGCAGCGGCGAGAAGGCGACGTCCAGCGCCCCCGCCTCCATGAGCCGCTCCATGACGAAGCCGAAGATCTCGGCGGGCATGTCGTCGATGTGGGTCTCGAGGACCAGCACCTCCTGGGCCTCCTTGCGGTCGGCGCTCTCCCCGAGCACCAGCCGGAGCAGGTTGGGGAGTTCCGGGAAGTCCTTCTCGCCGGCGCCGTAGCCCGTACCCGTCACGGTCATGACCGGAGGGGGGCCGAAGCTCTCCGCGAGTGCGGCGACGATGGCGGCGCCGGTCGGGGTGACCCGTTCGCCGGGGCCGATGTCGGCTGAAAGGGGGATCCCCTCCATGAGCTTCGCAGTGGCGGGCGCCGGGACGGGAAGGAGGCCGTGGGCGGTTTTCACGAAGCCGTGGCCGTAGGGAAGGCCGGAGGCGCAGACCCGGTCGATGCCCAGGTGGTCGAGGCCGATCGCGGTGCCGACGATGTCGACGATGGAGTCGACGGCGCCCACCTCGTGGAAGTGCACCCGCTCCAGCGGCACGCCGTGCACGCTCGCCTCGGCCTGCGCCAGCTTCAAGAAGATGCGCTGGGCGAGCTCCTTGACGCGCGGCTTGAGAGCCGACTTCTCGATCATGGCGGAGATGCCGGAGTAGTGGCGGTGCGGCTGGTCCTCTTCGGTCAAGGCGACCTTGAAGGAGGTGCCGGAGACGCCGTGGCGCTCGACCTTGCCGCTTGCCAGCGTGTAGCCGCACAAGGGGAGCGAGGAAAGTTCCTGTTGCAGCGTCTCCAGCGGGAGCCCGAGTTCGATCAGGGCGGCCACGGTCATGTCGCCTGCGATCCCGGCGAAACAGTCGAAATACAGTACCTTCATCCGTGAATCCTGTTCATGAGGCTCGCCGCGTAGGCCGCCCCGAAGCCGTTGTCGATGTTCACCACCGTTACCCCGGCGGCGCATGAGTTGAGCATCCCCAGGAGGGCCGCCACGCCGCCGAAGGAGGCACCGTACCCCACCGAGGTCGGCACCGCGATCACCGGCTTGTCCACCAGGCCGCCGACGACCGAAGGGAGCGCCCCCTCCATCCCGGCCACGACGATGATCACCGATGCTTCCGCGAGGGTCCCGCGCCGCGCCAGCAGGCGGTGCAATCCCGCTACTCCCACGTCGTAGACCTTCTCCACCTCGTTGCCCATCATCTGCGCGGTGAGGACCGCCTCGGCCGCCACCGGGATGTCCGAGGTGCCGGCGCAGACCACCAGGACCTTGCCCCGGCCGCGCAATTGCACCGGATGCTGTTCGATGGTGAGCGCGCGGGCGTCGGCATGGTAGATCGCCTGCGGGAAAAACTCCCTGAGCTTCGCCCCCTTGGCGCGGTTCACCCGCGTCGCCAGGACGTTGCCCCCTTTCTCCAGGAGCGCGGTGATGATGGTGCGCATCTGGGCGACGCTCTTGCCCTGCCCGAAGATGACTTCCGGGAAACCCTGGCGCAGTGTGCGGTGGTGGTCCACGGTGGCGCAGCCGACGTCCTCGAAGGGGAGGTGCTTCAATTTCTCCAGCGCCTGGGAGACGTCGAGCGCCCCCTGGCTCACTTCCTGGAGAACTTTTTCAATTTCGTTGTTTTGCATGAATGTGAAGCTGCCTCCGGAGGTTGGAAAATGCGATTAAGGCTAACATACAAACTTCGGATTCGCTGCTAAAAAAAACGTTTTTTGGCAGGAGCTGGGAATTTTCTGAGAGAAGGGCGCAGCTATTGTGTCTCTGGGGCGCAAGGTGCTGACGTAGAAAGGAAAAGCCTCCGGGGACGGAGGCCTTTAAGGGAAGTTAGTGTGTCCCGGATCCCTTAGGGGCGGCTACGGTGCTGTTTCCCCTCTTGCGCTGTGCTTCCATCACGGAACGCAGGATCCTGTTCGCCCTCGTCTGATATCCTTTACCAATGCACGGTCAAGTCGGCTGCGCGGGTAATAGCGCTGATTATACCTTGTTTCCCTTTGCTAAGATGCCAGCGCTGTTGTAAATTCTGAGCCTGTTGCAGGAACTTTGGATGGAGATCGACATGGCACAGGCTGAGCAGAGGCTGGTGGCGCTGGTGACGGGTGCGGCGCGGGGGATCGGCAGGGGGATCGCGCAGCGGCTGCTGGCGGAAGGGTATGCGGTGGCGCTGGCGGACATAGACGGCGCGGCGGTTGCCGAAGCGGCGACAGCGCTCGGCGCCCCGGACGCGGTCCTGGCGCTTGAGGCGGATGTCGCGGACGAGCCCTCGGTACAGCAGATGATTGCCCGGGTGCTGGCGCGCTTCGGGCGGCTGGACCTGCTGGTGAACAACGCGGCGCTGGCCCGGGCCCACGCCGCGCCCGTACACGAGCTTTCGCTCTCAGCGTGGAACCGCGTCATCGGCACCAACCTGACCGGCGTCTTTCTCTGCGGCAAGCACGCGGTCCCGCATCTAAAACAGAGCCGCGGCAGCATCGTCAACATCGCCTCCACCCGCGCGCTCCAGTCAGAGCCCGACACCGAGGCCTACTCCGCCAGCAAGGGGGGCGTCGTGGCCCTCACCCACGCCCTCGCCATGAGCCTCGGGCCCGAGATCCGGGTCAACTGCGTGAGCCCCGGGTGGATCCACAACGGCGACGAGGCCGAACTGCGCCCGGCGGACCACCGGCAACACCCCGCGGGACGGGTCGGCCGCGCCGAGGACGTCGCCGAGATGGTGCTCTATCTCGCGTCGCCGCGCGCCGGGTTCATCACCGGCCAGAATTTCGTGGTCGACGGCGGCATGACCAGGAAGATGATCTACGAGGACTAGCCATGGTTTTTCCCTCTCCCTCCGGAGAGGGAATTGGGACGGACACCCCCATAAACAAAACGGGACGCGGCCGATGTGGCTGCGTCCCGTTTGTTGTTCCGGAGTACTGTTGTTCCGGCTGTTGCCGTCCCGGTCCTAGCGGATCCGGTTCAGCCTGTGCTGGTACAGGTAGTCCGCACCCTGGTAGTAGGCCAGCATGTCGGCCAGCATCCCGTCGCTGACGGGCTCGTTCTTGGCGTCGCCGGTCTTGCGGTCCACCTTGTACTGTGCCGCGTATTGGCGCGGCCCCAGGACCAGGAGCTCGTTCTCGGTCAGGTAGCCCAGTTTCTGGTAGGTCGAGATGAACGCGCGCGGCGGCTGGCCGGAATCCTTGAGGGCGTCGCGCCCCAGGAAGTCGCTCTGGTAGCTCATGTTCATCAGGCCGAGCACGGTGGGGGCGACGTCGATCTGGCTCATCATCCTGTCGATCCGGGCCGGCTTGATGTGCGCCGGGGAGTAGACCAGCAGCGGGATCTCGTACTTCTTGATCGGGATGTCGGCCTTGCCGGCGCTGCCGGCGCAGTGGTCGGCGACGATGACGAAGATGGTGTCCTTGAACCACGGCTTGCCGCTCGACTCGGCGATCAGCCGCCCGATGGCGTAGTCGGCGTATTTCACCCCGCCGTTACGACCCTTCTTGGCCGGGATGTCGATCCTTCCGGCGGGATAGGTGAAGGGGCGGTGGTTGGAGGTGGTCATCACCATGGAGAAGAAGGGCTTGCCAGCCTCGTAGGACTTGGTCCCCTCCTTGATCACCTTGCGGAACAGGTCCTCGTCGCACACCCCCCAGACGTTGGCGAAGGAGATCTCGTCCTTGGTGAAGTCGGTGCGGTCCACGATGGAGTAGCCGTTGGCCGAGAAGAAGGCGTTCATGTTGTCGAAGTAGCCGTGCCCGGCGTAGATGTACTTGGACTGGTACCCCTTCGCGTTCATGATCTCGCCCCAGGAGCGGAAGCCGCCGTTGTTCGGGCGCTTCACGATGGAGGTGCCGGGGAGCGGGGGGACCGAGAGGGTGAGCGCCTCGAGGCCGCGCACGGTACGGGTGCCGTTGGCGTAGAGGTTGGTGAAGAACAACGACTGGGAGGCCAGGCGGTCCAGGTTCGGGGTCAGCCCCTTGGTGTTGCCGAAGGCGCCCAGGTACTCGGCCGAAAGGCTCTCCTCGATCACCACCACCACGTTCAGGTGCTTTTCCGGCCCCTCGCCGTGGATGGTGCGGGTGAAGCGCTCGGACTTGGGATCGACGAAGCTGTTGTTCCTCTCGGCGACCAGGGTCCGCAGTCGCGCGTTGACCTGGTTCTGCGGCAGCGTGCGGTAGAACCTGGTGAAGGGGAGCTCGTTGTTGATGAAGGCGGCGAACAGGTTGTAGACCCCGTTGCCGGCGATCTCGTTGGCGTAGTTGTTCTTCGAGATGGCGGACTGGGAGATGTTGACCACGCCGTAGGAGAGCACGACCGGCAGCAGGAGCAGGAACCCGGTGCGGTGGTAGGCGCCGTTGAAGGTCAGCTCCGCCCCGCGGGCCAGCGGTTTTCTGAGCGCCCAGGAAATCGCGGCGGCGACCGCGCCGATGCCGGAGAAGATCGCCGTCAGCGGGTACGACTCGCGGATGTTGCCCACCACCTCCTGGGTGTAGACCAGGTAGTCGATGGCGATGAAGTTGAAGCGGGTGCCGAACTCGTCGAAGAAGATGAACTCAGCGCAGACGTCGAAGATGAGCACTGCGACCAACAGGGCGAAGAGGATCCGCACCAGCCACAGGTGCCAGCGGTGCGTGGCCATCCGGCGCGGGACCAGGATCAGGTAGAGCGCCAGCGGCACGATGGCGTAGGCGAGCGTGGCCAGGTCGAAGTAGAACCCGGTCGCGGCCGCCTTCAGGATCAGCGAGAGCTTGAGTCCGGCTCCTTTGGGAGTCATGGCCATCAGCATGAAGCGGACGGCTGTGGAAACTGCGAGGAAGGTACAGGAGACGAAGGCAACCAGGCCCAGTCGGCGTTGCGGCATAGACAAACCTCTTAACGTTCTGATGGTAAAGCGCCCACCATACTACAGCGGCGCCCCTTGCGGTTGCATTGCAGGAAGATGACATTTTTGTCATCTCCGCGCGGCGGAAACACTACGCTTCCGGAAGCGGGGGGGGAGCGGCGGCCAGCCCCGCTTCCCCGGAGTCCAGCACCGAGCGCACCTTCGCCGCCAGGTCGTTCATGGTGAAGGGTTTGGAGATGAAGTTGACCCCCTGGTCCAGCACGCCGTGGTGGGCGATGACGTTGGCGGTGTAGCCCGACATGTAGAGGCACTTCACCTTCGGGCAGAAGGGGAGCAGCCGGCGCACCAGGTCCCTGCCGTTCATCTCCGGCATCACCACGTCGGTCACCACCAGGTCGATCCGGTCGCGGTGCCGCCGCGCGATGTCCAGCGCGTCCGCCGGCTTGGAAGCCGGCAGCACGTGGTAGCCCTGCAGGGTCAAAAGCGACACCGCGACGCTGAGGATACTCGGCTCGTCCTCGACCAGCAGGATGGTCTCGCTCCCCCCTTGAACCGGCGCCGCGACCGGCTCGGGCAGCGCCCGCACCCCCTCCTCGGCGTGCCGTGGCAGGTAGATCTTGAAGGTGCTCCCTTCGCCGGGCTCGCTGTAGGTGTTGATGAAGCCGTTGTTCTGCTTCACGATGCCGTAGATGGTGGCGAGCCCCAGCCCGGTGCCCCTCCCCACCTCCTTGGTGGAGAAGAACGGCTCGAAGATCTGGGCCAGGGTCTCCTGGTCCATGCCGCAGCCGTCGTCGCTCACCGCCAAGAGGACGTAGTCGCCGGGGACGAAGTCGAAGTGCGCGTTGCAATACCGGGCGTCGAAGCTGACGTTGCCGGTCTCGATGGTGATCTTGCCGACGTCGGCGATGGCGTCGCGGGCGTTGACGCAGAGGTTGGCCAGGATCTGGTCCAGCTGCGAGGGATCCATGCGCACCTTCCAAAGCTCACGTCCCGGGCTCCAGGCGAGATCGATATCCTCTCCCACCAGTCGCTTCAGCATCTTCAGCATCTCCTCGACGCATGAGTTGAGGTCCAGGACCTTCGGGGCGATGGTCTGCTTCCTGGCGAAGCCGAGCAGCTGGCTGGTCAGCGCCGCCGATTTCTCCGCCGCCTGCCGGATCCCCTCCAGCCTCACCAGGGTTGGGTGCCCGGGTCCCAGTTCCCGCATGGCAAGTTGCGCCAGCCCGAGGATGACGGTGAGCAGGTTGTTGAAGTCGTGCGCGACGCCCCCGGCGAGCCTCCCCACCGATTCCATCTTCTGGGCCTGCTGCAGCTGGTTCTCCAGGCGCTGCCGTTGCTCCTCGCCCCGCTTCAGTTCCGTGACGTCGGAGACCAGGACGTAGAAGCCGCGGGTGTGCCCGTCCACCACGTCGGGTATGTAGTGGGACCAGACGTGGGCCACCTCGCCGTCCCTTTTCACCAGGGTCCTCTGGAAATGCTGCGGCTCTCCCGCCAGGGCCCCGAGCACCTGCGCCTCGTTCTGGGTGAAGAGCTGTTCCCCCAGCAGTTCGCGCATCCCCGTCCCGATGATCTCCTCGGAGTTCTTTCCGAACCACTCCCGGTAGGTCCTGTTGGCGAAGCCGCAGGTGAGGTCGCTGTTCCAGTAGCCGACCAGGCCCGGCAATTCGTCGGTCAACAGGCGCAGGAAGCGTTCGTTGGCGCTCAGCGCGCTTTCGAACATCATCCGCTCGGTGATGTCCTCGGTGAAGATGACGATGCCGCCCACCGCGCCGGCGGCGTCATACCAGGGGCGGATCTCCCACCTGACGTACTGCTGCGAGCCGTCGGCGCGCACGAAGAGATCCGCCTCTTCCCGCAAGGTCTCACCGGCGAGGCCGCGGCGGTGGAACTCTTTCCAGCGCTCGGGGACCTCGGGGAAGACCTCGTAGTGCGACAGCCCCACCAGGTCGCGCTCGCCCAGGCCGTACATGGAGAGCCAGCGGCGGCTCACCTGGAGATAGCGCATGTCGCGGTCGAACATGGCCAGCGATGCCGGCGCCGCCTCGAAGAACAGTCTCAGGTGGGCGTTTTTCTGTTCGAGGCCCGCCAGGCTCTCCAGGCGTTTGGCGTCCACGGCGGCGAGCTGGCCCAGCAGGCGGTTGATCAGGAAGTAGAGCAGGGTCGCCGTGCAGATGATGAAGGCGAAGCCCTTGGCCACCGCGATCCGCACCAGGGTCGCCTTGTCGTCGATGAGCAGGTCGATGACCAGGTCCGAGCCGTAGATCCAGGCCAGGCCGAACAGCGCGTAGATGGCCACGATGCGCGCGGCCTGGATCCTGAACGGCTGCGCGTCGGGGCGGTTTACCTCCGGCGGGATGTCCCGCGATGTCGTTTTCTCAGCTTTGGACAACGGATGCTCCTGTCTCCCCCCGCGCGGGTGGCGGGAAACGCAACGTAACCACGGTCCCCTCGCCGGGTTGGCTCGCCACCGAGGCGCTGCCGCCGTGCAGGTTCATGATGGATCGCACGATCGCCAGGCCGAGGCCGCTCCCCTGGTTGTAGATCTGGCGCGCCTGCGGCGAGCGGTAGAACCGGTCGAAGACGCGGGGGAGTTCGGCGGGGTCAACCCCCATGCCGCTGTCCTCGACGGCGAGGTTCAGCCCCCCCTCCTCGGTCTGGCGCAGCTTCACCGTGATCCGGCCGAATTGCGAACCGTAGTGCAGGGCGTTGGAGATCAGGTTGCCCACGGCGCGCTGGAACAGGTTGGGGTCGACGCTCACCTTCCCGTCCCCCTCGACCACGATCGCGGTGTGCTGCTCGTCGGCCAGGTTGCCGTAGTACTCCGCCAGCCGCTCCACCTCGATCCGCGCGTCGACGAGGACCGGCTGGTAGGCCCGGTCCGGCCGCGCCAGGAACAGGATGTCTCCCACCATGCGGGAGAGCCGCTCGTACTCCTCGATGGCCGACTCGATGATGCGGCGGTACTCGTCCTCGGAGCGGGCCCGCGACAGCGCCACCTCGGCCTCGCCGCGCAGGTTGTTGATCGGGGTGCGCAGCTCGTGGGCCAGGTTGGCGGAGAACTCGGAGAGGCGGGCGAAGGATTCCTCGAGCCTCCCGAGCATGGCGTCCAGCGCCACGGTGAGCTGGTCCAGTTCGCGCGGCCAGTTCGCCGTCCGGATGCGCTGGTGCAGGTCGGCCTCGGTGATCTGCGCCACCTTGTCCGCCATCTCCTGCAGGGGGCGCAGGCCCCGCCGGGTTATGGTCACCCCCAGAAGCGCCGCCAGGAACAGCCCGGTCACCACGGACAGGCCGGTCCGCACCAGGTACTTGGACATCAGCGCGTCCTCGTCGGTGATGTCCAGGGCGACCTGGATCAGGCGGTGGTGCGGATCGTCGCCGCGCCCGGCCCAGCCGGCGTTCAGGAGGTAGCGCTTGCGGTCCGGCGCACGGTACTTGCGCCCGCGCCCGACCTTCTCGGCGCTGGTCACCGCGGGGGGAAACAGCTCCACCGCCAGCCCCGCCATCTCCGGGGACTGCATCAGGGTGCGCCCCTCGGCGTCCTGGACCCGCACCAGGTGCCGTTTCGGCTGCCCCGGCCGGTTCACCGGGATCTGGTCCCTCAGGGCGTCCGGGTGGCGGGCGACGATGGCGCGCAGCGTCACGATGCGCTCCACCAGGAAGTCGTTGTCCTCGAAGTCGAGGTCCTTGGAAAGGGCCTTGAACTGGAACCAGTTGGTGCACAGAAGGATCAGCAGGGTGGTGACCAGGTAGAAGCCGAGCAGGCGGGCCGTGATGGAGGTGGAACGCGGGAGGTCAGGCCGTCTCGTCGAGGACATAGCCGACCCCCCTGATGGTGTGGATGAGCTTCAAGGGGAAGGGGTCGTCCACCTTCTTTCTCAACCTCCTGATGGCCACGTCGACCACGTTGGTGTCGCTGTCGAAATTGATGCCCCAGACCTGCTCGGAGATGGTGGTGCGGGAGAGGACCTCGCCGCGGCGCCTGAGCATGAGGGCCAGCAGCTGGAACTCCTTCACGGTGAGGTCGAGGGATTGTCCGCCGCGTCGGGCCTTGTGCCGGACCAGGTCCAGCTCCAGGTCGGCAAGCTTCATGACCTCGGACTGCTGCAGGGGGTGGCGGCGCAGGATGATCCTGATCCGGGCCAAGAGCTCCGAGAAGGCGTAGGGCTTCACCAGGTAGTCGTCGGCGCCCAGTTCCAGGCCGTGCACCCGGTCGTGCACCGCGTCGCGCGCCGACAGGAAGATGACCGGGACGTCGTTGCCCCCCTCCCGCAGTTCCTGGATGATGGCCCAGCCGCCCTTCACCGGGAGCATCACGTCCAGGATGATCAGGTCGTAGCGCTCGGTCATGGCCAGGTGCAGGCCGTCCTCGCCGTCGTTGGCGATGTCGACACTGAACCCGTTTTCCGTGAGCCCCTTCTTCAGGTAATTGGCGGCCTTTTGCTCGTCTTCGATGATCAGGATGCGCATCCGACTCCGGTCCCCTCATGAATTACCCGGACGAGTATATATCATCAGAGTGCGGGACGCGATAACTATAATAAAAAAGAGCGCCTACACCCTGAACCACCCGACCATGCCGTTGAGCTCCGTGGCCAGCTGCGACAGCCCCCCGGAGGAGTGCCTGATGTCGGTGAAGGAACTCCTGAGCTCCTTGGCGATCTCGTGCACCCCCTCCATGTTCGTGGATACCTCCTCGCTGGTTGAGGACTGCTCCTCGGCGGCGACGGCGATCCTCTGCACCATGTCCGCCACCCGCTCGACGTAAGTCACGATCTCGCCGATCGCCACCAGGGTCTGCTGCACCTGCCCCTGGACCTTCTGCACCGATTCCCGCTCCTCGTGCATGTAGTCCACCGAGGACCTGACGCTGCTTTGCATGGTCTTGACGGTCTGGGAGATCTCCTGGGTCGCGGTGCTGGTGCGCTCGGCAAGCTCCCGCACGTTGTCGGCGACGACCGCGAAGCCGCGCCCCTGCTCGCCGGCGCGCGCCGCCTCGATGGCCGCGTTCAGCGCCAGCAGGTTGGTCTGGTTGGCGATGTCGTTGATCAGGGTGACCACGTCGCTGATCTCCTCGGATTGTTTCCCAAGCGACTCCACCTTCTCGGCCGCCTGTTTCACGGAATCGGCGAAGCGGTCCAGTTCCTGGGCGGTTTCCTGCATCGCCTGCTTGCCCCGCTCCGCGATCCCCTTCATCTGGGTGGCGGCGTCCGAGGTGTCGCTGGAATTTCGGGCCACCTCCATGGTGGTCTGGGTCATCTCGGTCATGGCGGTGGCCGACTGGTCGATGCGCGCCGTCTGCTCCTCGGCCCCTTTCTCCAGCGCGACCGCCGTCGCAGAGAGCTCCTCGGAACTGCTGGCGAGGCTCTGGGTGGCGTCCTTGATCTTGCCCACCATCCCCCTGAGGTTGTCCACCATCTCGGCCATGGCCGACTGTACCTTGCCGACCTCGTCGGCGTTGTTGTTCTCGATGTTGACCCCGAGGTCCCCCTTGGCCACCGCCTGCGATACGGAGAGCAGTTGGGCCAGCGGGCGGGAGATGGAGCGGTACACCCAGATGCCGAAGATGATGCCGAACAGGACGGCGGCGAGGCTGATGGCGCCGATCAGCAGGGTTGAGAAGCGGACCATCCGGTTCACCGTGGTGATCGCCTTTTCCTGGTCAACCTGGGCGACGCTCACGGTTTTCTCCCCACTCTCGGCCTGCTGCTTGACGATCTCGCGCAGCTTGCCCATGGCCGTGGCCGCCTTGGCCTCCATGTCGAGCCGGTTGCGTATCTTGGAGAGCACCCCGTCCTTGACGAAGAGGAGCCCCCTGATGGTGGCGAGCCCCCCCTCCGCCTGGCGCAGCAGGGCCGTTTCGCCGCGCGCGTTGAGCTTGGTCAGGGACTTGGCAAGCTGCGCGTCCACCTGGCCTATGCGTGCGAAGATCCCGTTCAACTCCGCTTCGACGGCGTCGACGTCCTTCGCGCTCCCCGCGGTGAAGAGGCGCGAGGCTAGCCCGTCCACCTTGAGCCCGAGCGAAAGGAGCTCGGAATTGCTGGCCATGACCCCGGTGGCCACGGTGGAATTGCTGAAGTAGGTGGATTGCTTGCGGCTTTCCGAGGAGAGGGTGTCCGCCGCCATGGCGGCCTCCTGCTCCAGCACGAGGTTCACCGCGTTCATCTTCTGGGTGATTTCCGAGAAGAGCTGGTCGCGCGCCGAGATGTCGGTGGCGCCGGGCTCGACCGCGGCCCCTTGCGCCTTGACGAAGGGGGCTATCTTGCCGTTTAGGTACTTGAGGTCGGCCAGGATGCTGCCGGAGCTTTTAGCCAGCTCGTTTTGCATCGCCTTGTTCATGGCCGAGTTGCACTTGGCCTGCGAGATGAGGACGCCCTTCTTGCTCTGCGCCTTGCTCACCTCCATGAGCCCCAGGTGGAAGTCCTTCAGGGTCAGCTTGAGCGCCTCCACGTTGCGCACCCGGTCCGACACCCCCTTGGTTTCGACCACCGATCGGCTGTAGGAGGTGGAGCTGGTCGACTGCAGCCCCTTGATCTTGCCGTCAAGCTCCTTCAGTCGCGCCGTGGCCTCCCGCATCCGGTCGGTGATGGCCTTGTTGGCCGCCGCCGCGTCCTCCTCGGCCTTGAGCTTGCCCCTGGTGACCGTGAAGATCTCGCCCGCTATGCCGGTCAGCGCCTGGTGCGCCTCGAGCTTCATGTCGCCCGAGAGCGCCTGCAGCGCCCCCTGGCCCTTCTCGACCAGGGCGAGCGACTTTTCGGCCTCGGTCCTGCTCGCCTCGAACTCGTTGCGGTTTCGGGATGCGCTCGCCTTGATCAGGTCGGCCGTCGCCTCCTGGATCTGACGTTGGAACTCCACCGTCCTCATCTGGAAGGGGGTGCTGCGCTGGGTGAGGTCCTGGAGCTTGCTGTCGACAAAGCGCATGCCGACGATGCTGGCGATGGCGACTCCGGCGACGATCAGGATGACGGTGACAACGTTCAGGGTCAGCTTGGTCTTGATGGTCATGCGATTGCTCCGATCTGTGGGCGCTGGGAAAACGGCGGTCGGTTTACTGCCTGATGTAGTGTTGCCCCTCTCCCTTGATGAAGGAGATCAGCTTCTGCACCTTGGGAGAGGGAGCCCCCTTGGTGATCACGATGACCGGCCGCGCGACGTCCGGGGTCTTCACGGTCTTGATGGTGGCGTCGAGCATGGTCACCGGGCCGAAGGCGATGGCCTCCGGGTTGGCGGCGACTTTCTCGCGCACGTCCTCGAACCGTCCCGCGTCGACCACGTCGGCGGCGAACGGGGCGTCGCCAAGGGCGAGCTTCTTGAAAGCGGCGTTGGTCGCGGGGTTGATCGAGGAAAGCACGATCAGGATCGGGGCGTCGTTGCCTCCCACCTCTTTCCAGTTGGTGATCTTGCCGGTGAAGATCCCCTTCAACTGGTCCAGGGTGAGCGCGGAGACCGGGTTGTCCTTGTGGGTCACCGTGTAGATCTTGCTGGCGCCGATCTCGGTGGCGACGTAGGTGGACGGGTCGGCGACCTCGATGTTCTCTTTCTTGGCGGTCTTCAAAAGGTCGGCGTAGGCCAGCCCGGCGGTGGAGAGGTCGAGTTCGCCCGCCACCAGTTGCTTGAAGGCGAGGGTGGCGCTGCTGAAGTTGAGGTTCAGGGTGATGCCGGTGCTTTTTTCGAAGGGCTCCTTCACCGGTTTCAGATAGCCATCGATGGGAGCGCCGCCGCCCCCCGCCTTGATCTCTTCACCCATGGCGGTGCCACCGAGAACCATCGATGCGACAAGTGCCAGACAGATCATCCCTCTTTTCATACGTACGTCCCCTCCTGGTTTGGTAGGTCTCTTTGGCGAGACTGGAATATGCGCTTCCATGCGACCGGCGTCGTTACTGCTTGATGTACTTTTTCCCCTCGCCGTTGATGAAATCGAGGAGCTTTTGCACCTTGGCCGAGGGCTTCCCCTTGGTGAGCAGGGTGATGTCGCGCGCCAGTTCCGGTGTCAGCACCGCCTTGACGGAGTCGTCGATCAGGGAGAGCGGGCCGAAGCCGACGGCGGACGGGTTCGAGGCGACGTTCAGCCTCACGTCCTCGGCGGTGGTGGCGTCGATCACGTCCTTGGCGACAGGCTTGTCCCCCAGGAACTTCTTGAAGAACATGCTGTTGGTGCCGGGCGTCAGCTTGCCGAGCACCACCAGGATCGGCGCATCGTCTCCGCCGACCTCCTTCCAGGAGGAGATCTCGCCGGAGAAGATTCCCCGCAACTGCTCGGCGCTCAGCTGGTTCACCTTGTTCTCCTTGTGCACCAGCACCTTGACCTTGTCCTTGCCGATCAGGGTCGGGACGAAGGCGGCAGGCTGGCTCACCTCGGCCCCCTCCTTCTTCATGAGCGCCAACCAGTCCTGGTAGCTGAGGCCCGCCGCGGCGGCGTCGACCTCTCCCTTTTGCAGGTCCGCGAAGGCGTTTTTCGGCCCCGAGGCGACGATGTAGAGCTTCAGCCCGGTCGCCGTCTCGAACGCGGTACGGATCGGTTTGAGGATGTTCTCGGTGGGAGCGCCCCCCGCCCCGATTTTAAGCTCCTCGGCGCCGGCATGGGCGGTGAGACCTGCCAGCAAAGACACGACAATGGCTGCCGCGACGCGCATCACTCTCATAGTTGTTCCTCCTGCTTGTTGTATGGAAACAGAAACGGGTTACCCCTCCTCTCAGCGGAGGCATGTTGTCTATTCGACATTGACTATGAAAACTTGAAAACTAAAAGAAGGGAGAAGGGGGAGGGACTGTGATCGGGAAATGATCTTTACTGAGACGGTGCGGTCTCCGTTGAAAGCGAAAAGAGGAGCCGGAGAATTCCCCGGCTCCTCTTTTCGCGTGCTAAAGCCGGAACTGCTTCACCAACTGCTGCAGTTCCTCGGAGTTGGTGTGCAACCGCGCGGCGGCCGTGGCCGATTCCTGCGCCCCCTGCGAGGTCTGCTGCACGACCTGGGTTATCTGCACGATGTTGCTGGAAATCTCGCTGGTGGTGGCGGTCTGCTCCTCGGCCGCGGTCGCCACCTGGTGGATCTGCATGGCCACGTCGTTGATCTGCTCCAGGATCTCCTTCAGCGCGCCGCCGGACCTGGCCGCCTCGGTTGTGCCGGCCTCGACCTGGTGCACACCCTCCTCCATGGCGATGACGGCCCCCTTGGTCTCGTTCTGGATCGCCTTGATCATCTCGCCGATTTCCCTGGTGGCCCTCGTGGTCCTTTCGGCCAGGGCGCGCACCTCGTCGGCGACCACGGCGAAACCACGCCCCTGTTCGCCGGCGCGCGCCGCTTCTATGGCAGCGTTGAGGGCCAGCAGGTTGGTCTGGTCCGCTATGTCCTCGATGGTGCCGATGATGGCCCCGATCTGGTCGCTGCGCTCGCCGAGGCTCTCGACGGTCTTGGAGGTGTCTCGCACCTTGGCGGCGATCTGGCCCATCACGGTGACCGTTCTTTCGACCACCTCCGCACCGTTTTGGGCGGTCCGCGAGGCGCGTTTCGCCCCCTCGGCAGCCATCTGGCAGTTGCTGGCGATGTCCGAGGAGGTTGCCGACATCTGCTCCCCCGCCGTGGCCACGGTGCCGGCCTGGGCCGCCACCTCCTCGGCGCCGGTGGCGATCTGCTCGGAGGTCGCGTGCAACTGGGTCGAGGCCGAGGCGACCTGGGCTGAGGTGTCGGCGACCTTGCCGATGGTGTGGCGCAGGTTCTCCGCCATCGCCTTCAGCGCGTCCATGAGCTGCCCCGTCTCGTCGGCCGAGGTCGCCTCGATGGAGACGGTGAGGTCGCCGGCACCGATGGCGCTGGCCGCGGCCACGGCGGCATGCAGCGGCCGCGTGATCATCCTGGTGATGACGAGGCCGCACGCGACGGCCACCACCATGGCGGCGATCACCAGGATATACATGACCAGGACGGCGGCGTTGGCGGTCCTCGTGTTGTCATCGGACGCGATTTTGCCTTGCTTTTCCATCAGCTCCATCAGCTTGTTGAGCTGTTCCTGTTCGTGCAGGGCGGCCTTCTTGGCGTCCCCGTGCATGAGAGCCATAGCCTCCTCGACCTTGCCCGCGTGCACGAGCCCGGTGACCTGGTCGATGTAGCCGCCATAGATCTTGCGGGATTCCTTGAACTCGGCGAAGCGCTGGCGCTCCTCGACGGTATCGAGGGCTTTCTCGAAAACAGCTGACCGATCCCCGATCTCCTTGCGCAGCTTGTTGACCATGGCGAGCGCTTCCTGCCGGCCGCCCTCCTCCTTCGCCTCCACGAAATCGCGCAGGTTGATGCGGACTCGCTGGAAAGAGATGGACATCTGGGCGACATCCGCCAACGGGGCGGTGATCCCCTCGTAGAGACGGGTGTCGGCGTCGTCGATCTGGTGGATCTTCAGCACACCTATGCCGCCGACCACCGCACTTATCACCGCGACCAACAGAAAAGCGGAAAGCATTTTGGTTCCAACCTTGAGTCTTGACAGCATCCTGGTCCTCCTCGTGGGTATCAGGTCGATACCGTCCCTCTTCGGATCCCTTTCCCGCTGCCAAATCAGTCATTTCGAAGGGGCTCCTTCGATTCCCCCCCCCCTGTCGCCCGTGTCGGGAATGCCCCGTCACGTCGGCGGTGGGAGACGCCGGGGTGACGAATTTTGCATTGTGAATTTTTTATGGCAGGATTTTAATCATTGTGTCGTTGCCGTTTCCTGGGGACAAGCAGTTATCGCGGCGGATGGCCGCCGAGGGGGAGGAGGAGTCATGGCCAGGTCGATTTTGAGCTACATTTACCCTCCGGGGTGCTTCGCGTTGCCGGAGATCAAGGAGAACCGCTGCGCCCTTTGTGGCAATTTCCAGGTGGACTGCAGCTGTACCGAGTGCCAGCACCCGGTGCTGGTGGACGGCAGGGAGGAGCGCTGCGGCGTGCAGGGCTGCCTGGAGCACCTGTTGGACCGTGAGTTGGTCGCCCGCATCGAGATGCTGGAAAGCCAGCTCGAGGATCTCAGGGAGGAGGCGAAGAACAGGGAGACAACGACCCCTCCCTGCCCGGTGTGCGGCGAGGTGCTGGTCGTGGACATCTACAACAGCGGACCGTATTCCTGCCACGGACATTTCTACGCCGGGGAGAAGTACGGCTGGATCAAGAGAGAGCAGTATTAGGAACCCAAGCGTGACACGGCGCGAGGGCCCGCGGGATATCCCGCGGGCCCTCGTCGTTTCCAAGGGTTGTCGTTGCGTCGCGCGCCGCGATGTTGTATCTATCGAGGAACTTGACGCCCAACGGAGGAATGATGGAGCCGCGCGAACTGTTGCAGCAGATGTTTGAAGCCGCCGTCCAGTCGGCGCGTCCCGAGTGCTGCGTGCCGTGCCACCTTCCGGAGCCCCCGAAAGGAAAGCTGGTGGTAATCGGGGCGGGGAAGGCGTCGGCCGCCATGGCGCGCGCCTTCGAAGATGCCTGGGGCGGCGAGATCCATGCCGGGCTCGTGGTGACGCGCTACGGTTACGAGGTCCCCTGCCGCCGCATCGAGGTGGTGAGCGCGGCCCATCCCGTCCCCGACCAGGCGGGTTGTGCGGCGGCGGCGCGGATGCTCGAACTGGTGCGGGGGCTTGGCGGCGACGACCTGGTTCTCTGCCTGATTTCCGGCGGCGGCTCCGCGCTGACGCCCCTTCCTCTGCCGGGAGTGACCCTGGAGCAAAAGCAGGCGCTCAGCCGGGAACTTTTAAGGTGCGGGGCCACCATCTCCGAGATCAACTGCGTTCGGCGTCACCTGTCGGCCATCAAGGGGGGGAGGCTCGCCGCCGCCTGTCACCCCGCGCGCGTCCTAACCCTCGCCATCTCCGACGTTCCCGGCGACAATCCCGCCGACATCGCCTCCGGCCCCACGGTAGGCGACGCCACCACCTGCCACGACGCGCTCGCCATACTGGAGCGTTACCGCATCTCCTTGCCCGAACCGTTGCGCGACTGCCTCGCCTCGGGAGCCGGGGAGTCGGTAAAGCCGGATGACCCGCGCCTGCGGGGCGCGCAGTTCCGGCTGATCGCCACGCCGCAGGCCGCCCTGGAAGCCGCGGCGCGTGTCGCGCACGGGCGGGGTGTCACGCCGCACATCCTGAGTGATCGGATCGAAGGGGAAGCAAGGGAGGTGGCCAAGGCGCTTGCCGCCGTGGCGCTGCAGGTGGCGCGGCGCCGGCAACCGTTCGGCCCACCCTGCGTCCTGTTGTCGGGAGGGGAGACCACGGTGACCGTGCGCGGCGGTGGGCGCGGCGGACGCAATGTGGAATTTCTGCTGGCGCTCGCGCTCGCGCTCGAGGGTGAACAGGGAATCTACGCGTTCTCGGGGGATACCGACGGGGTGGACGGCCAGGAAGAGGTGGCTGGTGCCTTTGTGGGGCCGGAGTTGCTGCGGCGGGCGTGGGAGATGGGGATCAACCCCAAGCGAAGCCTCGACGACAACGATGGTCACGGCTTCTTCGAGGCGCTGGGCGAGACGTTGGTGACCGGCCCCACGCTCACCAACGTGAACGATTTCAGGGCCATTCTCATCACCGGCTGATCAGGCGCGGCTCTCGGTCATCAGCTTCTTCATCACCAGCACCAGGAAGGCAACCGCGACGATGAGCGCGGTGTCCTCCAGCGACTGCCACGGTTTGAAGGTCAAGGCGGAGTGGCTGTAGTAGTCGGAGATGTAGCGCGCCAGGCCGGCGAGCAGCGAAACCAGGATCGCCCCGCGCCTCCCTCCCTGCCAGGCGACCAGGGACACCGGGGCGAGGTAAAAGATCAGCAGAGAGTAGTCGCCGGTCAGGTAGTCGACATACCCGAGCACCGCGACCAGCACATATCCCGCAGTTACCCATCCCTGCCCGGCATTGAGGACCTTGCGCATGCTACACCCCTGAGTCGCCCCCGATGTGGGGCCAAGTCGCTGCTCTACGGTGTGATACTAAAAAAGCCGCCCGATGTCGATCAACGGGCGGCTTTTTGATGCTACAGGTGAAACCTGAATTACTTCGCAGCCGGGGCAGCAGCCGGAGCAGCAGCCGGAGCAGCTTCTTTCTTCTCGGCTTTCTTAGCAGCTTTCTTTGCTTTTTTCTTCTTGGCAGCTTTCTTAACCGGAGCTTTTTCTTCTTTCTTCACTTCTGCAGCCGGGGCAGCAGCCGGAGCAGCGTCAGCAGCGAAAACAACACCAGCGAAAGCAACAGCAACGAGAGCAGCAACTACGGAAGATACGATCTTTTTCATTTGAGAATCTCCTAAAAGGATGAGTTGAACTTCTTCCCTCTTATAGCATCAGTCGTGCCAGTTTTGAAAAATTATGTAACAACTTGATTTGATTAGGTGACGTGACTTGGTGACTCAGCGCGGTGCACCATAACGTACCTGATTTGCTGCTCTCGGTACCGCAAATGAGGTGAAATCCTAAGAGAGGGCTGGGTCGGCAGCACGGGCGCGATGTCCTTGCCGGCGTTTGACTTGCGTCGCCAAGGTGCTATCAATTTACCGTTTGCATAGTCACAACACTCAAGGAGGAACCACTGATGAAACTCATCGCAGCCTTAACGGGAATCACTCTGCTTGCCGCCAGCACCGTCTATGCCGCTCCCAAGAGCTACCAGGTGACCGGTCCGGTACTCGAAGTCAAGGACGACATGATCGTAGTTCAGAAGGGAAGCGAAAAGTGGCAGATCGCGAAGGACAAGGACACCAAGGTGACCGGCGATGTGAAAGTCGGCAGCAAGGTAACCATCATGTACACCATGAAAGCCGCCAGCATCGAGGCCAAGGACGGTGCAGCCAAGCCGGAGAAGAAAGAGAAGAAAAAGTAGCCGACAACGGGCAGTGACTGGGCCATAGGGGAGGAACCGACATGAAAGAGAAAAGCGTCGTCTACAGCTTGCGGGTCGCGGCCTTCGCCGTGGTCTTTGTGGCAGGGTATCTCAGCGGCTCGATCACCGAGCACCGGGCCAGCGCCCAGATGGGAGACTTGGGGAGCGAACTGCTGCAGCGCGCGGCCGGCAGCGGGGGCGTGATCGGCAGCGTGGCCCAGTTGGGCACCACCATCACCGAAATGGAGAAAAACGTAAGCGGCCTGCAGAAGAACATCGACACCCTGAAGAAGGTGAAGACGGCGCTGGGCGGCAAATAGGCTCTCTTCTGGCAGAGCAGAGAGGGGGCATCCCACCGGATGCCCCCTTTTTTACTGGTTCATCAGGAAATTCCGGGAGGCCGGAGATTATATGCCTCGAGCTTGTGCTCGACATGTCAGAAGTACGCCGATGATTAGGGGGATCCAGCAGCTAGGGACTATGTAGACGTTGTACAAGTACAGGTTCCTGTCGAAGAGCGATACCATGTTAGAAGCCAGCAGCAGCGACAGTACAGCCAAAGCGGAGTGTACTGAGAATCTTGGCCTGACGTTAACGAGCCAAATGATCGGGACCAACAGTATCAGGTAATAATGCCACCAGACCAGAGGCGAGATAGCTAACGTCACTATCATCGCAACTGCGATGCTCGAATCGGAACCGCCCAGCAGACACCTGAGTGACCGGCGTGTGGAGCAAAACATTGCAACAATGCCGAATATCGCACACAGCACCAGGACAACAATTTTAATGCTGTCGGAGGGTTGCCCTGAAACGAAAGCGATAACTGCAGTAGTGGACAAATTGCCGCTGAATAAACCGAAGTTAAGCTTACCTGCAGTTGTGATGTATTGCAGCCATTGGCTCCATACGGTAAAGGATTTAAAATAGATACAGGGTATTGCCAACAATAAAATAACTGAAGTGACGAGTGTGGCCAGTAATCTGATGATTTCCTCTCGTCGGTTGAGTAATAAAAGGGGTGCCGCAAAGGTAGTGGCAATCAGTGCGAGGTTCGGCTTGATGAGTGTGCCAAATGCGATTAAAGCCAGGAAAATGCAACGGGATGCAAAACTCGCCTCATGAGATCTGACCTTTTCGAAGTAGTAAAGCCCGATGGAAACAGCACTAAACTGAAACAGGTTGAGGTTGCCAAGGTTTAAGTCGGAGCGAAAAGGCTCATATAGAATAATGGCAAATAGCAGGACCAAAAACGTCGACAACGAATCAAACCGCTTGAATAAAAGGACTATGGAAAAAGCAAACAAAGAAAGGTCGCAAGCCAGAAATGTACCGTAGGACTGGGAATAATTTTGCGGGAAAAGGGCGAAAAGCGTAAAGAGTAGCGGTGTGGCCGTCGGTTCCAACCCATAGTCGTAAAGTTGGTGATTTGTTTTATTGGCAACCTGCAGCCGTTCGTCGGGAGTTGCTTCGCTTATTGCATCAAGAATCTTTCCGTACTGGCTTTTTGCAAAATAAGGGGCGGGCAAGGAGTGGTCGCTTGCTTTCATAGCACTGCCAATCCCCCACATTTGGTAAAAATCAACAGCGATAGACGTTTCGTATTTGTCCCACGCCGAGTAACTACCACACACGAGTATTATGGCGATGAGCGCCCATGTCACTCTCTTCATTACCACTCCTGTTAAAGTGTGTTCGGTCTTTACGGAGCCACCGGTAGAATTGCACAATGCTAGCGGATCGTACACTCCCTGCTGTCCCGGGAATCCCTACGTGCCGGACAGTTCCGCTACCAAACCGTCGATCCTCCGGTTGAACTTCTCGGCGCTGCGGACCTGCACCTGGCGCACCTTTTGGGCCATCTTTATCGCGCTGCTTATCTCCGCAGTTGTGGCGCCTGCCTCACGGGCGGCTTTAAGATGGTAGTCCAGTCACTCGTCGCAGCCGGAGCCGATGGAGGCTCCTATGGCAACCAGTTCCAGTACCCGCGCTTCGACCGCCCCACAACTTTCCTGTTTCATCTGACACTGTTCCATGCCGCTTCTCCTCCTTGTTGGATTTGCCTCAGCTAACCTGTGCCTCGTCTGCAAAATGCCGCCGCTGGAGCCAGAAGGCTACGTTGACCAGAGCGATCATCACCGGCACCTCGACCAGCGGCCCGATCACCGCCGCGAAGGCCGCGCCGGAATTGAGGCCGAAGACCGCCACGGCCACCGCGATGGCCAGTTCGAAGTTGTTGCTGGCGGCGGTGAAGGCGAGCGTGGTGGTCTTGGAGTAGTCGGCCCCCAGCTTCTTGCCGAGGTAGAACGAGACCAGGAACATGACCACGAAGTAGATCAGCATGGGGATGGCGATCCGGACCACGTCGAGGGGGAGCTGTACGATCAGGCTTCCTTTCAAGCTGAACATCACCACGATGGTGAAAAGAAGTGCGACCAGGGTGATCGGGCCGATGCGCGGCACGACTTCCCGGTGGTAGCGCTCCACCCCAAGAGCCTTGACGCCGATCAGCCTGGTGACCGCGCCGGCGATGCAGGGAATGCCGAGGTAGATGAAGACGCTCTCGGCGATCTGCCTGATGCTGACCTCGACCGTGCTGCCGGCGAGGCCGAAATAAGGGGGGAGGACGGTAATGAAAAACCAGGCATAGACGCTGTAAAAGAGAACCTGGAAGATGCTGTTGAACGCCACCAGCCCCGCCGCGTACTCCGTGTTCCCCTTGGCCAATTCGTTCCAAACGATCACCATGGCGATGCAGCGCGCGAGGCCGATCATGATGAGTCCGACCAGGTACTCCGGCTTGTCCGGGAGAAAGACGATGGCGAGCACGAACATCAGTACCGGCCCGATGACCCAGTTCTGTACCAGGGAGAGGCCGAGCACCTTCTTGTTCTTGAATACCTCGGGCATCTCCTCGTAGCGAACCTTGGCGAAGGGAGGGTACATCATGAGGATCAGGCCGCAGGCGATGGGGATGTTGGTGGTGCCGACCTGGAAGCGGTTGATGAAGGATTCCACCCCGGGGACGAAGTAGCCGATGGCGACGCCGACGGCCATGGCTGTGAAGATCCAGAGGGTCAGCCAGCGGTCCAGGAAGGACAGTTTGCGGGAAAGATGTTCGCTCATGAGCCTCCTCCGAAGTATTCCAGGATCCATGATTTGATTTCATCGCGCACGCGGCGGAACTCCGACAGCACCTCTTGCTCGCTGCCGACGCAGCGCGAGGGATCGTCGAAGCCGCGGTGGTCGCGTTGCGTGCCGCCGATGTACAGTGGGCATTTGTCGTTGGCGTCCCCGCACAAGGTCACCACGTAGTCGAAGCTCTCGCCGTCGAACTCATCCAGGGTCTTGGATCGGTGCCCGGAGATGTCGATCCCGATTTCGGCCAGGACCTTGATGGCCAAGGGGTTGACGCGGGTCGCCTCGGTTCCCGCCGAGCGGGCTTCGAACCGGTCGCCCAGGAGGTGGTTGGCCAGTCCCTCCGCCATCTGGGAGCGGCAGGAGTTGTGGGTGCAAAGGAACAGGATCTTCTTTTTAGGCATGTGGCTTCTCCTGCAACTTCATTTTTCACGGCTGCGACTATATCTGTGAATTCACAAATGGTCAAGGTCACCACGGCAGAACTTACAGCCCCCGCGTCGGCCTTTCCTTCCCGTCGGCCGCGTAATTTTTGTGACACGCGGCACAGCAGACTTCATTTCCCTTGGCTCTTACCCAAGGGGTCACGTTCTTGGTGTCGCACCAGTCGCAGTACCAGATATAGCTGTCTCCTACCGCCAAAAGTTCCATGGTCATTCTCCTTTTCTTCTCTCTTTTTTAGTGCGCCCATGCTAGCGCGCCGATGTTGCAGTCGTGTTGCAGACAGGTGAAAATCCACCTGAAGAAACAGAGGTCTGCGGGGTGTCGTTTTCACCTGTTGATAACGTGGATGTCGCTGTGGATTCGTTACCCAGGCGTAACATGCCTGATGGCGCGGACGCGGCGCGTGGATTGGGCACCCGGCCTGTGAATAGGGAACTGGTGGGGCTCTCCGGCGAGGGAATTGGGATGCTGGCGGCGGGCAAGGAAGAGGCTTGTCGAGATTGTAACAATCGGTTTTCTGGGGATAACCGCGCCCAACGCTGGTTACTCGACACCCATTGACAGGGGATTTTACTTTGGAGATAATTCGTAAACCTACCGGGGCGGACTTACCCGTTTCCGGAGCCGCAGGAGGACGTTGTGCGCGAACGAGAGTACTATACCTTCGAAGAAGAAGATCCCTGGGAAGGAGTGCGGCTCACCAAGGAAGCAATCCGGGCGCGGGCGACGCTGCTCTTCTACACGGCGTTGGTGAGTGCGCCCTATGTCGCCCTGGTGGCGCTGGGGGGATACTTGGGCGGCCTCATGTCCCACGAGGTGCTCGGCGTCACCTGTTACAACGCCATGATCTCCGCGATCTTCTTTTTCGACACGCTCAGGAATGCGGCACACGACTGTTTCGAGAGGGCGCAGGCGGAGGGGCTGGTTACCTGCCGGGAAGGGATACCGATTATCGATCCGAGTTACCCGCACCGCCGTCTGGCCCGGCTCGCCTTTGCCATACGCGGGCGAGTGGCGCGTGCGGTGCAAAAGTAACCCTGCAGCGAACAGCGGCACACCAATAGAAAAAGGCCAGTCCCAAGAGACTGGCCTTTTCGTTTCGGCGCGCGACGAAACTATCGGCCGGAGGAATTCTCGATGGCCTTCCCACCGCTTTGCATGTCCTGGCCGACCCCCTTGACGGTGTGGCACCCGGCGAGAGCCCAGATGCTGGTCAGAGTAAGCATGACTGCAGTAGCAATTTTGCGTTTCATGATGTCCGCCTCCTTTCTGTTTTAGCAGAAGTAACCGTAGCTGGATTGGTGACAGTTAATGTTATCACGGCCGCGCAAAGATCGCAAATTTAGCGCCTGCGCAGGTAACTGCACACGATCGCACGGTTAAATTTTATCGAGAGAGTCTACTGCGGAAGTCCTTCCCGTAAAAATAGTCGAGGGTGTTGTCACCCCGATAGCCGTGCGGTTATACGGGAGGCGACCTCGTGAGGGACGGATGGTAGTCAGCGGCCAAATGAACGAGGTGGCAGCTAAGATACGTAAGACCGTCGTTGAAATAAAGCAGGTCGTTAGGAATTTAAACATGGTCCTGGTTGATTTGAGCGAAGCATCTCATTAACGGCTATCCCTGCTCACTAGCCTGTACGCGTGTGTCATGGACTACGCCAGGACCCATTTCAAGAAAAATTCGGGTAGATGAGAGATTTGCAGGTGGGAATATCATTTTCGGCGGCGATAGGAAGGTGTGGGTGACGGGGCGTCTTGATGATTTATACCTTCGCGTTTGGCATCCGCGGGCCTGCTTTATTTGATCACGTCTTACGTTGGAAATAACAGACCTGCTTTAATTTGATAACACTCTTACATTAGAGGCAACAGACCTCCTTTATTTTGAACGCACCCTTACATTAGTAAAAGCAGCAGTTGTCGGTTTTTTCGATGGCTTGAGAGAGGCGAGAAGGTCTGGATGAGCATTGGAGGCCGGGCTAGGAACGAAAAGACCCCGACGGGAATGCCGACCTGAAATAGGCCCGGGTTCCGTCGGGGTGGTTTGGAGCAATAAAGGATGTTAGAGCGGCGGTCGGGGCTGAAGCGACTGCACAACCTCCTGGACGTTTACGATTGAACCGGCTTTGCAGTTCTGCGGGCTTTCTTTCTGGTCTTGTAGATGACGACGCCCGAATTGAGCAGCGCATTCAAATCGTTTTCATCTGCCATAACCGATGCGTACCGCAAGATTTTTTGGATGCGCCCACTGAGGTTCTCACGCGCGGACTTCCGAGCCGCTATGTGCAGCCGGTTCCCTGTGCGCCCGCCCTCGAACATCTGCCGGTACCAGTCCATTTCGTTTAGCAGCACGCTCTGCGAACCGAACTTGTGCTCGGGCCATGCGCTCTTGAAGATGTCCAGGTTGAACAGGACGGGGAAGAAGATGTTGACATTTGCCATGTAGGTGGCATCCGGACCGGTTGATTTGAAAATGTACTCGTCCATGGCTTACCTCCGTGTCTTGGTGTGGTTGAACTCCTGTACGAGATCATTTCACCCGTCGTGCCAAGTTCGGGGCTTTTCTGTGAATGAATGCCAATTTATTGATTTTAACTGTTCATCTTCGTTGTGCGGTCTGGTCTTTTGAACGTTGTTTTCATCTTTGGATGTACTCCGCGTGCACACGCCTCCACCCCACGCCGCGGGTAAATAGCTAAAAAATTTAAAAAATCTAATTTTGAACACGGGGGCAAGGCTTGAACAGTTGATGCGCAATGGAGAGTGGGAAGGGGGGACCCGCTAAAGTGCGAGACGGGGTTGACGGTTTGGGCAGGGAAGGTCGCAAAGAAAGGCCGGTCATATGGACCGGCCTTTGGGGATCATCTCCCTGAGGACTTCTCAATTGCTCTACCACCGCTCTGAAGGTCCTCGCCAAAGCCTTTGACCGTGTGGCACCCGGTCAGGGTCCACATGCAGGCGAGGATTACGGCTACAGCAGCTGCTATTTTCCGTTTCATCGTTCTCTCCTCTCTTGGGGGCGTTGCGAGACTCCCTCTCTACTCGTCTCACGCACAAGGTTTCGCACTGGCACAGCTTCCTTCATTATACCAAAACAACGCTTCGGATTTAGGTTAAATGAGTAGTGCTACATGACTTGACTCAGTTGAAACTTGTGCACAGAGAACCTCAAGGACAAGTGCCTAATACATGGTCTTGCCGTAGACTGCCACTCCCAAGAGCTGTACAGTGAGGTCCTAAAGCACTGCGGCATCCTGTTGTCTCAGGTTACGCTAGAAACGAGTGATAGCAATCAAGCCAACCAAAGCTAACCTATCCTGCCCCTTCCATTCTTTCCCCCTGCTCCCTTACTGATTTTTCGGTCTGGCCTTCTTCCATACTTGCTAGAACTCCTGTACGACTGCGCTGCTAATTGCCCAGTCACCTGGAGGCGACTTAGCCTTCAGTACCGCTAAGAAGCCCACTAAAAGGACAACAAGTGCAACAACAAGGATCAGGTTCATCGCAGACCACTTCTGCATGAAACATATCGTGAGAAACTATCAGAAAACGAGTAGAGATTGAAATTGTCTCATAATGCACATCCCTCAATCCGCTGGGGCTATTAAAGTAGAGTCACTTGCCCGACTGGACTGGCAGCGCAAATGGTCACAATGATGGAACCTTGTAAAATTTCTTCCCCGCCGTACACTTACCTGCGTTAAATCGCAGCTTGTGAGACTTTGTGTTAGCTCAGGTTGAGGAACTGGCAACCTATTGACGGCACACGAACATCACCTAACGGAGGTCCTTATGGAAAGCATGGGTCAGTACCAACAGCTTGCGGTCACTTACGCCACAGAATTCGGGACCAAGATCATTGCAGTAATTATTTTCTGGTTGGTGGGGCGCTGGTTGATTGGACTGGTGGGGCGCATGCTTCAAGGTGTTTTGGAAAAGCAAAAAGTCGACGCCACTCTGATGCGCTACATCGGAAATTTCGTAGCCGTCACGCTGAACATAATTTTAGTCGTCGCCATACTTGGTTACTGCGGAATCCAAACCACCACCTTTGCTGCGTTGGTGGCTGGTATAGGTATTGCCATCGGCGCTGCTTGGGGTGGGCTGCTCTCGAATCTTGCAGCAGGGATCTTTCTCGTAGTGCTGCATCCTTTTAAGGTCGGTGATTTCGTGACAGTAGGTGGGGTGACCGGCACTGTTAGAGAAATCGGGCTCTTCGTCACCTCAATAAACACCCCAGACAATGTATTAACAATGGTTGGTAACGGCAAGGTTTTCAGCGACAATATCCAGAACTACACTGCGAATCCATTTAGGAGGGTTGAATTGAAATGCCAACTGGCCGGTAGTGCCGATCATGTTGCTGCGATGGAACTACTACGGGGCAAACTGGCAACCGTACCCAACGTGTTATCCCAACCGCCAGTGGAGGTAGAAATTCTGGAATTCACGCTGGTTGGACCTGTGTTGGCTGTTCGTCCATTCTGTCATAACGATAACTACTGGCAGGTTTATTTCGACGGCAACCGAACCATCCGTGAAAGCCTTGCTACAGCCGGGTTCCCTGCCCCCATGCCAGCACAGTTGGTGCTAGTGAATTCAATGAACACCCCAACCTCATAAACCGCAGGAGATTAACATTCAGGTTTGAAGGCAGGGGGGGCGGAGAGTCATGATCCCCTGCCTTTCGATTAACATGACCATATCAGCCGAATCGTTCTTGACATTGTTCACCCATTGCGAGACAGGGTACCTCTCAAATGAAGGAGGCCGCCACATGGAGAAAAGAACTTCTGCCAGACTTGACTTTCGTGCGAAGGCATACATTCGTTGGAATAATCACGACATCGAGGGGCAAGTGGAGAATGTCAGCGTTGATGGTGCCTTTGTGTCGGCGGCTACCAAGATGCACATAAACGACATGGTGGCACTTACAATCAACGACACTCCCACCGTCGGCATAAATGCGAAGGTGGTTAGGTTGACGAGCACGGGGATGGGATTGAGGTTTGAAAAGACCCTACATTTTTAAAAAGTGAAATTGAATCGTTTTTGACGTCTAGCCGAGCCATCAGAGGCCACACCAGAGACCACATAAACTATCCGCAATGGACAAGAGGTTACAGATAAAATCTGTAACCTCTTGTTTTTACTGGCGGAGAGATAGGGATTCGAACCCTAGGTACCTTTCGGTACACCTGATTTCGAGTCAGGCACCATCGACCACTCGGACATCTCTCCGGATTTGCTGTTGTCAGAGGAAGCAGACTCCTCAGAGCAGAAAGATATACCTCATTCCAGAGAGAAATTCAACCCTGTTGTGGCACCGCCACTTCAGTAGGTGAGCCCGGCATAGAAATCCTGCAAAAATTGCCGCTGCGTCTTGGTCAGGACGCCGCGGGTGTCTATCTCCGAGAGAACGCGCCAGATCAGCCCAAGCTCGCTGAAAACCCTGAGCACGGCGGTGAGCTTGTGACGCGAATGATCTTCCGACGCTATGGTCCCCTGCAGCAGCTCCTCGGTGTAGGCCGCCAGCCGGGTTATCTCATGGTGCGTGGCCATGATGGAATTGGGGGTGATTTCTTCTATTTGCATAGGCCCCTCTCAAAGCCGAAAAAGAGATTGGATGTCTTAAACTTTCGGCTTGGGGGCGAAAAAGGTTTAGGGCTTTTTTCTCTTTTTTTTCAGCTATTGGAGGACAACCGTTCCCGCTTCTTCTGGGCGCGCAACTTCACGAAGAAAGCGGAGAGCATGCTGGAGGTTTCCTCACCGCGCACGCCGGGGGTGAGAACGACGCTGTGGTTGAGCCTTTTGTCGTCGGAGAAGTCGTACAGGGAACCGGCCGCGCCCCCTTTGGGGTCGTAGCTTCCGAAGACCACCCGGTCCAGGCGCGAGAGGATGATGGCTCCCATGCACATGGTGCAGGGTTCGAGGGTGACGTAAAGGGTGGCGCCGGTGAGGCGCCAACTGGCGAGTTTCCTCGCCGCCTTGCGTATGGCGATCATCTCGGCGTGAGCAGAGGGGTCCTGTTTGCTCTCGCGCAGGTTATACCCCCGCGCGATCACGGCGCCGTCTTTGACTATCACGGCACCGATCGGCACCTCGCCGATGGCTTCGGCCTTTCTGGCCTGGTCGATGGCCTTGCCCATCCAGTAGTGGTCGTCTTTTGTCATGCGGTCTTCTTCTCTAAATGGTGACCTTGTTTCCCCCTCCCTGACCCTCCCCCTCCGGGGGCGGGGACGCGGTACCGACATAAAAGGGGGACGGCGACGGGGGCTGATCGTAGAACCTAGAACGTAGAACGTAGAACGCGCGGTTAATGCAGTCCTTCGCCGGTGGTGGTCATGACGAGTTTGCCGTGCTTGACACCTTTCACGCCGATCAGTTCATCGGCGATGCGGCGAACGTCGCGGGCCTTGCCACGCACCACCAGGACCTCGAGGCAGTTGTGGGCATCGAGATGGACGTGCAGCGCGGAGATGATCTGGTCGTGGTGGGCGTGCTGGTGCTCGGTGAGCTTGTCGGAGAGGTCGCGCACGTGGTGGTTGTAGACCAGGGTCACCGTGCCGACGCCTTCCTTTTCTCCTTCCTCCCAGTCGAGTTCGACCTGGGCGGCACGGATCAGGTCCCGGATCGCCTCGGAACGGTTGGCGTACCCTTTCTGTTCGATGAGCCGGTCGAAGCTCTCCAGCAACTGGTCGTCCATGGAAATGCCGAATCTCACTGTCTCGCCCATGCATGACCCTCCTTCAAAAAAGTGCCTTACTATACGTGAATTGGAGCAGAGAGGCAAGGCGGGCTTCAAAACCTGAACGCAAAGACGCAAAGCCGCGAAGACGCCAAGACCTTGCGTGGTATCTAGTCCTTGCGCCTTTGCGGCTTTGCGTGAAAGCGGCCTTTGACTTATTTGAGGTAGCTGCGGATGCCGGGCTCGAAGTTGACCGGCTCAAAATGGAAGGTCTTGCGCCAACTGCCGTCGCAGGCATTGCCTTGCACCAGCATGGCTATCTGATCGGATGTGATGGGGAAGAAGGAGAAGCCCTCGAACAAGGGCACGACCAGCCGCATGAGTGACAGCGGATTCTTTATCTTGGTGACGTGGCTCTTGCCGATAACACGGCCGATGGTGTCGAGGAGTTCGTTGTAGCTGTAACGGTCGGGCCCACACAGCTCGTACTGTTCCCCTATGGTTTCGGGTTTCTCCAGGGAATCGGCAAAGCAGCGGGCGACGTCGTCGGCGGAAATCGGCTGCAGCTGGTACTCCCCATCGCCGATCACGGGCATGGCCGGGAAGGTGCGCATGTAGCCCGCCAGCAGGTTGATGAACTCATCCTTGGGTCCGAAGATGATGGAGGGGCGGAAGATGGTGTAATCGAGTCCCGATTGGCGCACCAGTTCTTCCGCCTGGTACTTGCTTTTGAAGTAGCGGGCGGTGCTGTCGGGGCGGGTGCCCAGCGCGGACATCTGCAGGTGGCGCCGCACGTTGCTCTTCTTGGCGGCGGCCAGGATGCTCCCGGTGGCCTCGACGTGCAGACGCTGGAAGGTGATCCCGCGCCCGGAAAACTCCCTGATGATCCCCACCAGGTTGATGGTGGCATCGCAGCCGCGCACGGCTTCCTCGAACGTTTCCGGCTTGGTGACGTCGCCCACGATTTCCTCGACGTCGGGTTCCCTGGTGCCGAGGCTTCTGCGGTGCACGAGCAGCCTCAAGCTGTGCCCACGCGCCAGCAGCGCCTCTCTTACATGTCCTCCCACAAAACCCGTGCCGCCAGCCAAAAAGATCAACATGCTCGCCTCCGTCCCCTCTAGTACCAGTTCCCAGAACTCATAACAACAGCCGATAGTGTAGCAGGTGTTATGGGAATCTCCATTTAGGTCACAAGGTGTATACAAAATCTTGTGCTCAGGCGTTTCTTGTGTTAAAAAGCCTTTCACAACAAAGACTAGAGGAGACCCGCCATGGCTGAGCAAGGTGATGTCTGTTACACATTTGAAGCTGCGATCGAAATGGCCGCCCAGATGGAGAACGAGGGATTCCGCGCCTATCTTGCCGCGCTTCGCATCGTTAAGGACAAGGCTGCCCGTCAGATCATCAAGGAGGCCGCGTTCGACGAGCTGGAGCACAAGCACCAGTTGGAGAAGGCGCTGGTTGAAGGGGAGATGAAGGGAGGCGAGGGACTGCACCGGCCGGTGCCGACCATGAACCTCGACTACGTCCTGCCGAAGAAGGAACTCCGCCCGGACTCCACGGCACGCGACGCCATGGCCTACGCCATCCACCTCGAGAAGGGTTCCATCGACTTCTACGACCGGATGTCCCGCGGCTGCGAGGGCGCGCCCATGGCGGTCCTCTTCAAAAAGATGCTGGCGGACGAGTCCCGGCACCTCCAGGAACTGGAAGACCTGTACGAGCAGCACTTCATGACCGAGAACTAGGTCCGGCCGCTTCAAGCCGCACCGGGATACAAAAAATCCCCTCCTTTCCGGGAGGGGATTTTTTATTGCTTCTGCTGCTATTGGGTTCGGCGGCTTTTAAAGGATCTCGACCAGTTTGAGGTCGAAGTTGAGCGCCTGGCCGGCCAGCGGGTGGTTGGCGTCGATGGTGATGGTTGCGTCGGTCACCTCGGTCACCATCACGTTGAACACCTGCCCGTCTTCCTGGGTCACTTCCAGCTGCTGCCCGATTTCCGGGTTCATCTCCGGGGGGAGGTCGCCGCGGGGTACAACCGCCACCATCTCGTCCATCCGCTCGCCATAGGCCTCGTCCACGGGAATGTGGATGGTCTTGGATTCGCCGACGGAAAGCCCTTTGACCCCCGCATCAAAACCCGGAATGACCTGACCGGAGCCGATGATGAATTCCAACGGACCGTGGCCGCAACCGCAATCATCCTCGCCGCACTCGGAGGAGTCGAACACGGTGCCGTCGTCCAGTCTCCCTGTATAATGAACCTTTACGCGGTCCCCGTCTTTAGCTTGTGCCATTTTTGTTCACCTCGCATTATTTTGAACATAAGCTTCAGAGGGTACCAGATGACCGCAACTTAATCCACCGTTTAATTGCTTCTGAGTTCTGCCGGGGACCCTCACGCCTTGCCGTTTCGGCTGCTTTGGTTGCCATGGAATTTATCTTTTGTCAAATCCATCACGGAAATGGTATGTATCTAGCCTTGGGGGATTAATGGAGACGAAGAACAGGGCAACGCTTTTCAACGGCCTCGTGGTCGGCATCGAGCAGATGGATGTGCTCATCGGCGACCAGGGGTGGTACACCTACCAGGTGGTCCGTCATCCCGGCGGCGCCGGGGTGCTCGCGCTGCACGACGACGGCTGTGTGACGCTGATCCGGCAACTGCGTCCAGCGGTGGAGGACTTCCTGCTGGAAATCCCGGCCGGGCGGCTCGCGCCGGGTGAAGATCCGCAACTGTGCGCATCACGCGAGTTGATGGAGGAAACCGGACTGATCGCTCGGAGCATCGTTTCCCTTGGCGTCGTTCATCCCTCCCCCGGGGTATTCGACGAGGTGGTGCATCTCTACCTCGCCACCGGCCTTTCCCAGGGAGAGGCGGCACCGGAAGCATACGAGGAAATCTCCTGCCAGAAGATACCGTTCGAGCAGGCGCTGGCGATGGCGGTGGACGGCGGCATCACCGATGGCAAGACCATCGTTGCGCTGTTGCGCGCCCGGAGGCACCTGGCATGATACTCACGGCACGGATAGACGCGGAACAGGCGGGACTCAGGCTGGACGATGCGGCGAAGCTGCTGTTTCCCCAGCTCTCCAAGGGGGAGATCCGCCGGGTCATCGACTGGGGGGGGTGCAACATCAACCAGGTGCTGGTCCGGGTGGCGTCGCGCCAGGTGAAGGAGGGTGACGAGGTCGCTCTGGGGCTGATGGAAGCGGAGCGCTGCATCGACCTGGTGTACCAGAAACACGAGCTCCTGTACGAGGACAAGGATTTCCTGGCCGTGTACAAGGCGGTTGGCGTGAACAGCCAGCGCACCCCGTACCAGCTGAAGGGGACGGTCGAGTACGCGGTCGAGTGCTACATGAAGAGCATCGGGCTGCGGGATCCCTCCCGCGTGGTGCACCGGCTGGACCGCGGCACCAGCGGCGTGATGTTCTTTCCGAAGCACAAGCAGGCCGCGACCCTGATCTCCAACCTCCTCAAGGAGGGGAAGGTCCAGAAGACTTACTGGGCGCTGGTGTCGGGTTCGCCGGACCAGCAGAGCTGGAAGGTGGATGCGCCGCTGGACAAGGTCAGCAAGTTCCGCTACGGCGTGTCGATGAGGGGAAAACCGGCACGCACCGTGTTCAATGTCATGGGCGAGGGGGGCGGCGTGACCGCCATCGAGGCGAAGCCGCTCACCGGGCGTACTCACCAGATCCGCGTGCACCTGGCCCATTCCGGGTTCCCCATCATCGGCGACGAGAGCTACGGGGGGATTCCCGCCAGCAGGATGATGTTGCATTGCCGGGCCATGCGCTTCACAGGCCCGCGCGGCAAGATCATCGAGGCGGTGGCGGCGCCCGACGCGGAGTTCCTGGAGGCAGCGCCGAAAGTTGGGGCGTTCGAGCAGCAGGAGCAGCCGGCGGAATAACGTGGCAGTTTTGACCGGCTCGTGCTGTAGGGGCAAATAATCATTTGCCCAGCCGTCGGTGCCCAACCGATGGACGTTGCGAGAGAGGTTCCGGTGCGACAGAGGCGGGCGAATAATTATTCGCCCCTACAGGAAGGTCATGCGTTGCAACAACAGCCCCACATGAGGGCAGGGATTTATACAAGGGAGGGTTTTATGAAGAAGACGTTGTTGATTGCGCTGTTTCCGGTGGTATTGCTGGTGGCGGGAGCCCTGGCGGTGTGGGGTGACGAGCAGCAAGCGGTTAAACCCGGCTGCGGCAACTGCGCCAAGATGCAGCAGGCCCAGCAGGTCCAGCAGCAGGCGCCGTGCGCCAACTGCCCGAAGGCGGCTGCCATCGAGCAGGGTGCCGCCCCGTGCGCCAACTGCCCGAAAGCGGCTGCCGCCGAAAAGGGTGCCGCTCCTTGCGCCAATTGCCCAAAGCAGGGGGGCGCTGCTCAGCCGGCTTGTGACAAGTGCGCGAAGGGCGCAGCCGGTGCCGCCGCGCAGCCTGCATGTGACAAGTGCCAGAAGATGAAAGGTGCGCAGGCTGCTCCGGTTGCGGGGTGCGCCAAGTGCGCGAAGCTGCAGCAGGACCAGGCGCCCGCGGACCAGCCGGTCCAGAAAGAGTGCTGCAAGAAGAAGGCTCTGTAAATCGTTCGGGACCCGCCGGCCTTAACGAAAAAAGGGGAGTGGCTCCTGAGGAACCGCTCCCTTTTTTTATCGCTGACGGTGACCTGTTACGAAAGCGGCCATCTGCTTGTGTGCGGATCGAAAGGTTGCTGCGCGGCAGCATCGGCACTCTCGACTAAAAGCGCCCGGACCGGCGCGCCGTCGCCGTCCTTCAGTTTCAACGGCAGGCAGATCAACTGGTAATATCCGGCCGGAACGCCGGCCAGGTTGATCCCCTCGATGACGGGGATGCCACCATTCAAAAGAATGCGGTGCACTTCGCCGTCCCCGTCCATCGGTTCCACCGACAGGTAGTCGACGGCGACCAGTTTCACCTTCAGGTGGTGCAGGTAGTGCGCCCCCTCCACTGTCAGCGCGGCGAAGTCGCTGCGAAACTCCTTCTCGCCCCAAAACTCCGAGTTGCCGGTCTTGATCAGCAGCCTTTCCACTCCCTTCAACTCGAGCGGTTCCAGTTGGTCGCGGCCGATCTTTTTGGCGTTGGGGATCTCCACGACCCGTGCCTGGCCGATGAGGAGGTCGAGCGGGATCTCGTCAACGGTGATGCCCGCGTCGTTGAAATGGCGAGGGGGATCTATGTGAGTGCCGGAGTGGGTGCCGAGCGTGATGCGGGAAAGGTTCGCGGAGTCCCCCTTGGCGATGCGGTGCCAGGGCTCGACGGTAACGGAGGGGTCCCCCGGGTAGGAGGGGAGATCGGGTGACAGCGCGACGCTGATATCGTGGATTCTCATAGGATACCTCCGGCTTAATGTGAAAGCGGCACCGGCAAGTATAACGCAGATGAAAGAAACGGCTTAACGCAAAGGCGCAGAGCCGCAAAGGCGCCAAGAGAACCTACAAAGTATTATGTGTTTTCCCTTTGCTGCTTAGCGTCTTGGCGCCTTTGCGTTAATGCATTTGAGGGGTGGGCCTTAGGCCGGCTCTACTTCCGCTATCAGCCGCTCGAGGTCGGCTGCGCTGAAGTGGTAGCGCTCGCCGCAGAACTCGCAGGTGACCTCGGCGCCGTGCTGCTCGTTGAGCATGGAGGTGAGTTCCTTCTTCCCCATCGACAAGAGCACCCGCTCGATACGCTCCCTGCCGCAACTGCAGGCGAACCCGATGGCGCGCTTCTCCAGGATGTTGTACTCCATGCCGGACAGGAGCATCTCCATGATCTCCTCGGGCGTCTTGCCGCCGCGCAGCAACTCGCTCAAGGGGGGGAGCTTCTCGATGTGGTCCATCAGCTCTTCGATCACCAGGGGATCGATCGGCGGTATGGCCTGGATCATGAAACCGCCGCACGCGCCGACCGCGCCGTCCTGCTCGATGAACTCGGCGATGCCGACGGCGGAAGGGATCTGCTCGGACTCCACCAGGTACAGCGCGAGATCCTCGGCGATGCCGCTGGTGTAAAGCTGGACGGTGCCGCGGTACGGTTCCTTCAGTCCAAGGTCCTTGGCGACGGTGAGAAAGCCAGCGCGCCCCAGGGCGTTGGGGACGTCGAGGGCGCCGTCGGGACGAAGCAGGTGCACCTTGGTATCGCCCACGTAGCCGCGCACGCTACCGTCGCTGTCGGCCTCGATGACGATCTTCTTCAGCGGACCGTTCCCCTCGAAGCGCAGCGCGACCCGCTGGCCGGTCTTCAGCATGGCCCCCATCAGGGCCCCGGCGGTAAGGGAGCGTCCCAGCGCGGCGGTAGCCGTTGGGAGCGTGCCGTGGCGCCGGCAGACTTCGCTGACCGTGCCGGTGGTGACGCAGGTGAGGGCCCTCACCGCCCCGGACTTGGCAATCGCGCGCACCAGATAATCTGTCATAGAACCACCCCCACCCTTCCTCCTAGTTCGCCCCGCTTAAGCCAGAGCTCTTTCAACGTAATGTAATCCCAGATGCTGATCCCCTTCACCCGGTGGGCGAACAGCTCGGCCAGGCGCGGCACCTGGTTCAGGTCGCACACCAGCAGCTCTCCCATCATGCTCAATGACGGTATCCTCTGCACCACCTTCCTGGTGAGCCAGTCTAGGTCAAGCGGCGAGACCGGCCCGAGCTTCAGGAACACGCACTTGCGCGCGGCGCTGAACTCGATCCCCTCTATGGTGAAGCTGGCGGAAAAGGGGATGGCGAAGGGAACCAGCCGCTTCTTCAGTCTCCCGGACAGCTCGCAGTAACCGTTTTCGATGCCGAGCCTGAATTCCACCAGCTCGTCGTCCAGCGCCTTGTCCAGGAACTCGCGCTGCAGGTATTCCTGCGTGATGCGGAATTCCCGGCGCAGCAGGAGATCCTTGAGGCTCTGCTCCTGCACCAGCCCCATGAAGGCGGGATCGTTGAGCCGATCCTGGATCCTCCCCTTGATCGTGTCGATGATCCCCATTGCTTACACCAGTCCGGTGTTGAAGTTGAATTCGGATGCGCCCGGTACGGCGACCCCCTTGCGGTACGCCTCCAGCACCCGCTCGCGTTCCTGCTGCTGCAGCGCGGAGAGGTCGAGCAGGAACCTGCCGCAGCCGAGCCCACGCAGGTCGTTTCGGTACTGGGTCAGGGCGAACGGCGTCTGCGCGCTCACCACGGTGAGGTGGTCCTTCACCTTGACCGAGTAGAGATCGCCGCGGTCGGAGGCGAGCGGCGCGTCCCCCTTCATATCCTTGATGGCGATCTTCGAGGTGATCACCGGGACCGGCGCGAAGAGAAGCACGCCGCGGTTGATCTTCAGGTCGCAGGAGAGGAGTTGCGCCAGGTTGGCGCGGTCGTCCTCGATGTAGAGCGTGGCGCGCGACACTCCCAGCTCCTGCCAGCAGAGGAGCGCCTGGCTGTTCAGCGAGAAGAGCCGGTAGTCGGTGTTCAGCTCCGCGTCGGTTCCCTTGAAGAACTGGAAGTGGGACAGGTTGGTGAGCTCGAAACGCTTGAAGCCGGCACGCAGGATACCCTGGACAGCGTCCAGGTAGAAGGGGAGGTCCGCCTCGAAGATGATGAAGGGGAGCTGCCAGATCACCTTGTGCTCGCTTCCCTTCAACTTACGGGCGAAGGGGCCGAACTGGTGCAGGTTCGCCTTGGAGACCGGCAGCACCACCGTGTCGACCAGATCGCGGTGCAGCTCGTGCCACTCCTTGACATGCTCAAGTTTTACCGCCAGCTCTTCCTTGCCGCGAGCCGGCACCGGCCGCTTACCGACCAGGCTAGCCAGCGCCTTTTCCCGGTTCTGCGCGCTCCTGTCCTTGAGCGCGCCCAGCGACTGCTCGGATAACCAGGCGTAGAAGCGGCGCCGGATGTCCTTGAGGACGGGGGGAGGGATCATCAGCGCCGGAAAACCGGGGGCTGAAAGCGAGGCCAGGGTAAACTGGGTGTCGCCGCTCTTGGCGAACTGAGCGCGCAGCACCCCTTCCATGTCGCTGGTGCGGGAAGGTTCCAGTTCGCCCAGCTCGAACTCGGTGCACAGGTCGCTGCCGAGCACCTTGGCGTCGATCTTCAGCTTCTGGTCCTGGTAGGAGAGGGTGAGCCGGCAGGGGATGCTCCCCCCCTTCACCCCTTCCAGCCGCCTGAGGCAGGCGTTCTCGCTCATGGTGAAGGCGGTCTCGGAGGAGACCTTGAAGACCGAGTCGCCCAGCTTGAACGGGAAGGGGGACGGCGTCGAGACCAGGGTGTTTTCCTTGGCGTTCATCACCTTCTTGCCGCCCAGGTAAAGCTCCTTGATGGTGAAGGCGCGGCCGGCCATGTCGCTCTTGGGCTGGACGCGGATGCGGTCGCCGACGTGCAGTGCGTCCTTGGTGTCGAAGCTGATCCGGTTGCCGCGGATCTCCCTGATGTCGCCGAGGTAGCGTCCCGTCGCTCCTTTTATGGAGGGGGTGGCGATGTCGGTCGGGTTGTGCGAGGCAAGGAAGCCTTTGGTCGGCACCCGCCCGAAGGAAAGCTTCAAGAGCTCCTTGGCCTCGGCCACCTTGGCCGCGTGCTGCCCAGGTGCGGCGTCCAGCACCATGCGGTAGGCGCCGATGACGCTGGCCACGTACTCCGCGGATTTCATCCTTCCCTCGATCTTGAGGGAATGGACCCCCGCCTCGATGAGCTGCGGGATCATCTCGATGCTGGAGAAGTCGTTGGTGGAGAGGTAGTACCCTTCCTTCCCCTTGTGCTTGTACTGGCGGCGGCAGGGCTGCGCGCAGCGTCCGCGGTTGCCGCTGTGCCCCCCTAGGAACGAGGAAAAGAAGCACTGGCCGGAGATGGAGAAGCAGAGGGCGCCGTGGATGAAGCACTCGATCTCGGCGCGGCTCGCCGCCACGATGGTCTTGATCTCGTCGATGTGCAGTTCGCGGGCCAGCACCACGCGCTCGAAGCCGAGCTCCTCGAGCTGGCGCACGCCCAGCGAGTTGTGGATGGTCATCTGCGTGGAAGCGTGCAGCGGGATGCCAGGAAAGAACTCCCGCGCCAGGCGCGCCACGGCCATGTCCTGCAGGATCACGCCGTCCACCCGCATCGCTTCCAGGGCGGCAAGGTTGTCGATCAGCAGCGGCAGTTCGTTTTCCTTCACCAGCGTGTTGAGGGTGACGTAGACCTTCTTGCCGTGGGCATGGGCGTAGCCGGTCATGCGCTCCATTTGGGAGAGGGTGAAGTTCTTGGCCTTGGCGCGGGCTGAGAAATCGCGCAAGCCGGCGTAGACCGCGTCGGCGCCTTTCTCCATGGCGGCGAAAAAGGCTTCCAGCGAACCGGCGGGGGACAGCAATTCGGGTTTATTGGTGACAGTACCGTTTAGTTTTAATGACATTCGCCTAGAGTACCGGAAGGGGTGACACGGGTCAAGCGGCAAGGTCGATCCATGCTGCCCTCGCCCTCCGGGGGAGAACGTAACGCCGGGCTAATCCCTCGCTCTCCCGGAGGGGGGGGCGAAGGCCGGGTGAGGGGCGCGCCACGAAGACGGGATTTGCCGGTTGCAGCGCCCTCACCCCTGCCCTCGCCCAGGGGGAGAGGGCGCTATCTATGAATAGGGGGTGATGTGGATCGGGGGGGGCTGCTACTTCTTGGGCTGGATGGGGAGGTACTTGTACCTGCGTTTGTGGGAGGAAAGGTCGGCCAGTGAGTAAAGGTCCGACTGCGAGACAGTCCAGGTCGCCCCTTCCTTCTTCAGGTGAATCGTCTTGGTGACGAATTCGGTACCGGGGGTGCTGGCCTCGAAGCCGAGCCGCGCCTGCACCACCGCGCTCGTGCCGCTCTTCAGCGATACCCTGGCCTCCTGCATCTTCTCCCAGCAGCAGGCGGGCTTGCGCGGCGCGGAGGCGAGCCGGCTGGCGAATTTCTCTTTGCCGTCCTTGCCGCCGCTGGTGTGCAGGTAGAGATCCTCATACCTGCCGTCGCGCCAGAGGTCGAGGATGGATTCGAAGTCCTTGAGCACCTCCTGTTCGCTGGCGGAGGTGGTGGCGTGCGCGGGGCCGCCGCGCCGGGCACCTGCGGAGGGGGCGGCGATGGCAAAGACGAACGTCAGGATCAGCACGTGGCGCAGGACGGACATGGGGCACCTCCTCAGATGCGGGTACCCGGAGAGGATATCTTAAAACGGCTGTGGCGCCAGTGGAGGGAGGTTCGGTCGCCTCGCGGAGGCATCCGTCCACTGTAGGGGCGAATAATCATTCGCCCTGATTCCGCCATCGCCCTGTAGACGTGCCGCCTCCGTGAGGCAACAGCGTTGGGCGAATAATTATTCGCCCCTACAGGTGGCGGGGAACGCGGGCGAGAGGATTTTGCCAGCCCCCAGCACCTGCCGTTATTCCGCCATCGCCCTGTAGACGTGCAGCGTCCGTGAGGCAAGAGCGTCGGGGCAAATAATTATTCGCCCCTACAGGTGGCGGGGAACGCGGGCGAGAGGTGTTTTGCCAGCCTCTAGCCCCTAGCCCCTGCCGTTATTCCGCCATCGCCCTGTGGATGTGCAGCGTCCGTGAGGCAAGAGCGCCGGGCGAATGATTATTCGCCCCTACAGGTGGCGGGGAACGCGGGCGAGAGCGATTTTTGCCAGCCTCCAGCCCCTAGCCCCTGCCGTTATTCCGCCATCGCCCTGTAGACGTGCAGCGTCCGTGGGGCAAGAGCGCCGGGCGAATAATCATTCGCCCCCACAGGTGGCGGGGAACCGTGGGCGAGAGGATTTGCCATCCCCTAGCCCCCAGTCCCTAGCCCCTGCCTTTGCTCCTGCCTTTACAGCGTCTTCTCCGCCGCTTCCGCGAACAGCTTCAGGCGGTCCATCAGTGCCTGGAACTTCTTCGGCTTGAGCGACTGCGGACCGTCGGAGGAGGCCTTCTCGGGATCGGGATGGACCTCGATGATCAGGCCATCCGCGCCTGCGGCAACCGCGGCGTAGGACATCGGCGCGATGTAATGGTAGTTGCCGGTGCCGTGGGAGGGATCGATGACGATGGGGAGGTGGGTCTTGTTCTTCAAGACCGGAATCGCGGAGAGGTCGAGGGTGTTCCTGGTGGCGGTCTCGAAGGTCCTGATGCCGCGCTCGCACAGGATCACCGACTGGTTCCCCTCGCTCATGATGTACTCGGCGCTCATCAGGAATTCCTGGATGGTCATGGACATGCCGCGCTTCAACAGGATCGGCTTGTTGATCTGGCCAACTTTCTTCAACAGGGCGAAGTTCTGCGCGTTGCGGGCCCCGATCTGGAGCATGTCGGAGTACGAGGCGACCAGGTCGACGGATTCAGGATCGATGACCTCGGTGACGAAGGGGAGGCCGGTCAGGTCGCGGGCCTTGGCGAGGAGTTTCAGGCCTTCTTCTTCAAGGCCCTGGAAGGAGTAGGGGGAGGTGCGGGGTTTGAAGGCGCCCCCCCTGAGCATCTGGGCGCCCGCCGCCTTGACGGCCCTGGCCGATTCGATGATCTGCTCCTCGTTCTCCACCGAACAGGGGCCGGCCATGACCACCAGTTCCTTGCCGCCGATGGCGAGGGTGTCCGAGATGCGCACGACACTCGGCTCTTTCTTCACTTCCTTGGAGGCCAGCTTGTACGGTTGCAGGATGGGAACCACGCTCTCCACGCCCTGCATCGACTCGAGCGTCTGCAGCACGCTCTTGCCCCGCTCGTCGCCGACCGCGCCGATGACGTCGCGGGTGGTGCCGCGGATGATGTGCGGGGTGTAGCCGAGTTCCTTGATCCTCTTGGTGACTGCGTCCCGTTCCTTCTTTGCCGCTCCTGCCTTCATTACCACGATCATACTCACGCTCCTTGTTGGTCCCCAAAGCGAAAGGGCCGGAGGATTGCTCCCCCGGCCCTTAGTATGATGTTCTGGTAATCTGCTATCCGAACCGTAAGGGGGAGGAGAATCCTGCCACCCCGGCTTCGGTTCGGAATTTAGTACCTGCTACCTAAATTACACCTCTACCCGGGGCGACGGCCTAAAATAAAAGCCGTACCAAAAGTAAAAGTTAGTAAAGGTAAAGTAGCCGGTGTTGATCATGACAGCGTTAATGCCACTCGAAGGCTCTAATGTCAACAAAAAAAACCTCGCCTGCTGATTCCCCGCGACATCCCGTTTCCATGGACGCTACTTAGCCCCGATTTAATTCAATGTTGTTTGACAATCAGCACCCTTTCCGCTAATTTGACCGGAATGCACGAGTGGCTGGTCAATTACGGGTTTTACTCCCTGTTTCTGCTGAGTTTCCTGGCCGCCACCCTGCTGCCGCTCGGCTCGGAGTGGCTGGTCGTGGCGCTGTTGATCGGGGGGCAAAACGCTGTCGCCGTGGTCCTCGTCGCCACCGCCGGCAACTACCTGGGAGCGCTCAGCACCTACTGGATCGGCCTCTACGGAGGCGATTTTTTACGGCGCCGGGTGCTGCGCATGGACGAGGAGACGACGCGGAAGGCGGAGCGGTTCTATGAGCGCTTCGGATCGCTGTCGCTTCTGTTCAGCTTCCTGCCAGTGATCGGCGACCCGCTCTGCCTGGTCGGCGGCGTGCTGCAGGTCGGTTTCATCCGCTTTTCCCTTCTGGTCCTGACCGGCAAGCTGGCGCGTTACGCGGCGGTGGCCTGGCTCACCGTGAAGGGGGCGGCACTCTGAAGTACGGAGGTTTGATGCTCAGTTGTACCAAGAAGGTTCTCCCCAACGGACTGCGCCTCGTTTCGGTCGAGATGCCGCACCTGCACAGCGCGGAGATTGCCATCTACATAAAGGCGGGAGGCCGCAACGATACCCCCGGCAAGGCCGGCATCTCCCATTTCCTGGAGCACATGCTCTTCCGAGGCTCCAGCGAATTCGCTTCCAACCTGGAACTTGAGATCGCCTTCGAGGCCATCGGCGGCAGCGTCAACGCGGCCACCGACGAGGAGACCACCTGCTACTTCTCCCGCGTCCATCCGGACCAGATCGGCGAGGGGATCCGTCTTTTCTCCTCGATGCTGTTGTCCCCGACCCTGGAAGGTTTGGAGATAGAGAAACGGATCATCACCGAGGAGGCGCTGGAGGACATCAACGAGCGCGGCGAGGAGACCAACACCAGTAACCTCTGCAGCAAGCTCCTGTGGCCGGACCACCCCCTTGGCACGCCCACCATCGGTTACCTGGACAGCATCAAGGGGATCACCGAGGAGGACCTGCGCTGCTATCTCGCCGATCACTACGTTCCCGGCAATGCGCTCATCGTCGCCGCGGGAAGGCATGACTCGGCCCAGTTCTTCGCGGCCTGCGAGCAGTTCTTCGCCGACTGGAAGGGCGGCAGCGCCATTCCGCCCATCCCGGCCAACCAGGTCCAGCAGGAACCCCGCGCCCTCTTCGTGAAGGACTCGGACAGCCAGGTGAACCTACAGATCGCCTTCCGCGGTTTCGCCCGTCAGGACAAGCGTCTCATGGGGCTGCGGCTGATGCGGCGCATCCTTTCCGGCGGCGGCAGCTCGAGACTGCACCTGTCGCTGCGGGAGAAGCTCGGTATCGTCTACTCCGTTGATGCGTCCCTGTCGGCCTACGAGGAGACCGGTGCCTTCGCCATCGAGCTCTCCACTGCGCCGGAGAATCTGGTGCTGGCCGTGTCCGAGGTGCTGCGCGAGGTGAAGAGTCTGGCCTTCGAGGAGGTCGGCGAGGCGGAGCTGGCGCGGGTCAAGGAAGGGTACTTCTACGATCTCGAGTACAGCGCCGATTCCACCTACGAGATGCAGGTCCGTTACGGCTGGGGCGAGTTGATGTCCCTGGTGAGGACTATCGACGAGGACCGGGTCGAGGCGGCCGCGGTCGGCGCCGAAGAGCTGAAGCACATGGCGCACGCCCTGTTTGCCCCGAAGAACCTGGTCATCGCCGCGGTAGGCCCCTGGAAGGCGCCCGCCAGGCGCGCGGTGGAGAAGCTGGTGCGCGAATACCAGAAGGGGTGGAGCTGAAACAAGTTCTACGTTCTAAGTTCTACGTTCTACGTTGAACCCCGAGCGTAGCGACCGCAGGCTCCCTCTGCTTTTAACGTAGAACATAGAACGTAGAACATAGAACGAAAGGTTTTGATATGAAAACAGCATTACTCTTGATGGCCCACGGCAGCAGGATCGCCGAGGCAAATGACGCGGTGCACGAGATCGCTAAACGGGTGCAGAAAATGACGCAGTTCGAGATCGTCGAGGTCTCCTTCCGCGAACAGCACCTTCCCAATATCCAGCAGGGGGTGGACGCCTGCGTGGCACAGGGGGCGGAGCGCATCCTACTGGTCCCTTACTTCCTCTACATGGGGGCGCACGTCCTTGAGGACCTCCCGGAGGAACTGGAGGAGGCGAGGAAACGCCACCCGGGCGTGGAGATGGTGCTCGGCAAACACCTGGGCGTGCACGACAAGCTGGCCGAGGTCGTGGTGGAGCGCGTCGCCGAAAGCCTCACCGAGCAGAGGTGGCACTGATGTCGGTGCACCTGCGCCCCGAGGAGATCGAGGCGGAGTCGTTCCGCATCATCGAGGAGGAACTGGGGCCGCATGACTGGAACGCGCAACAGTGGCCGCTGGTCCGCCGCGCCATCCACACCAGCGCCGACTTCGATTACGCCCGCAGCATGGTGATCACGCAGCACGCGGTGGCCGGCGGCATCGAGGCGCTCCGGGCCGGATTGGGTGTCGTGACCGACACCACCATGATCATCTCCGGCATGAACAAGGAGCGGCTCAACGGGTTCGGGGCCCAGCTCTCCTGTTTCGTCGCGGACCCGCAGGTGGCCAGGGAGGCCAAGGAACAGGGGGTGACCCGCTCCATCCTGGCCATGCGTAAAGCGGCACGGGACGCGGCTAACGGCATCTTCGTCATCGGCAACGCGCCCACCGCCCTTTTTGAATTGATCAGGCTGATTCGCGAGGAAGGGGTGCGCCCCAGGCTCATCGTGGCGCTGCCGGTCGGTTTCGTCGGCGCCGCCGAGAGCAAGGATGCCCTCCGGGAACTGGCGCGGGAATACCCGGAACTGCAGTTTGTCACCAATATCGGGCGCAAGGGGGGCTCAAACGTTGCGGCCGCGGTGATGAATGCGATACTCATCCAGGCTGTCGGGGCCCAGTAGAGGACCAATCCGTTTTTAAGGCCGGGAACCCATCACCGGCTTCTATTTATCATGTAATTTTTGAAGTTTCGTTCTTCACATGGGATGAAGTATGAGCGGGAAAGAACTCAGATACGGCTTTACCACCGGAGCCTGTGCCGCTGCCGCCGTTAAAGGCGCCGCCCAGATGCTGCGGGACCAGGTTCTGGTCGACGAGGTGCAACTGACGCTCCCCTGCGGCAAGGGGGCCAGGTTCCGCATCGAGGGTGGCGTACTGCGCGATAACACGGCTTCCTGCTACGTGGTCAAGGACGCCGGTGACGACCCGGACGTGACCAACGGCGCCCAGATCCACGTCACCGCCCAGGTCGACATGTTCACCAAGAACCGCATCGTGATCCAGGGGGGCGTCGGCATCGGCAAGGTGACCAAGCCGGGGCTGGCGGTTCCCGTTGGCGAATGGGCCATCAACCCGGTGCCGCGCAGCATGATCCTCGAGGTGGTGAAGGAAGTTTTCGCGGTCCGGTGCGTGCCGGCCACCCTCACCTTCACCATCAGCATCCCCAACGGCGAGGAGCTGGCCAAGAAAACGCTGAACGAGCGGCTGGGGATCATCGGCGGGCTCTCCATCCTGGGGACCACCGGGATCGTGAAGCCGATATCGACCAGGGCCTGGACCGATACCGTGGACACCGCCGTCGATGTCGCGCTCGCCTGCGGCTCCCGAACCGTGGTCCTCTCCACGGGGCGCAGTTCGGAGCTGGCGGTGCAGCGGGTCCTCAAGCTGACCGAGGAATCCTTCGTCATGATGGGGGACCACTTCGGCTACTCCCTGCAGAGCTGCGCCAGGAAGGGCGTTCCCGAGGTGGTAGTGGCGGGGCAGTTCGCCAAGCTGGTGAAGATCGCCTGCGGCCACGAGCAGACCCACGTCGCCTCGTCGGAGTTGGACCTGGTGACGGTTGCATCCTGGCTCGGGGAGAACCCGGCGACGGCGCACCTGGCAAAGCTGGCGCGGGAAGCCAACACGGCGCGCCAACTGCTGGAGGAGTCCGGCTTCGACAAGGCGCTGATCAAGCTGGTTTGCGGCAAGGTGGCCGAGGCCTGCGCTGAACTTGCGCCCTATCTGAAGGTGCGGGTGTTCCTGGCCGGGTACCAGGGGGAGACGCTTTACTTCGACAGGTAGCGCACCCTCACCCCAGCCCTCTCCCGGAGGGAGAGGGGGAGGGAGATAACAGTTGATCATGTTTTGATGGAAAGGAGGGGGTCATGGCGGAACAAAAGATTTACCTCGTCGGCGCGGGTATCGAGGGTTGGGAAGGCTTCGGCAAACAGGCACTCGAGGTGATCGACAGCGCCGAGGTCCTGATCGGCCACAAACGTCTGCTGGACATCTTCCCCGACTTCAAGGGAGAGAAACGCCTCCTCGAGGACCTCTCCATCATGCTGGAACACCTGAAGAACACCGAGAAGAAAACGGTGGTCCTCGGTTCCGGCGATCCCAACTTCTTCGGTGTCGCCCGGTTCCTGCTCAGGAACCTCCCTAAAGAGCGCATCGAGATCTACCCCAACGTCACCAGCGTGCAGTATGCCTTCGCCCGGATCAAGGAGCCGTGGGACGACGCCACCTTCGTCTCCGTGCACGGCAGGGGAATCAAGCCCGCGCTGGACCGTATCATCGCCGCCGAGAAGATCGCCATCCTCACCGATAGCGTCAACACCCCAGCGGTCTTGGCCCGGGAGTTGATCCACCGTGGCGCCGAGGGGTACGAGGCCTGGGTCTGTGAGGACCTCGGTCTTCCCACCGAGAAATTCACCAAGACCGACATCCGCGGCCTGGTCGACGTCACGTGCTCGCCGCTCAACATCCTGATCCTGATCAAGACCTGGGAGCCGAACCTGGAGAACTACCCGGTGATCGGCATCCGCGACGAGGAATTCGCCACGGTCAAGAAGCTGATCACCAAGGAGGAGGTGCGCGCCATCACCCTGGGCAAGCTGCAACTGCAGGATGACCTGGTGATGTGGGATATCGGCGCCGGCAGCGGTTCCGTTTCCATCGAGGCCGGGAACCTGATGCCCAACGGCCGCATCTTCGCCCTGGAGAAGAATCCCCAGTACCTCACCTACCTCAAGGAAAACCTCAAGAAGTTCGTGGCCCGCAATGTCACCGTGGCCGAGACCTTCGCTCCCGAAGGGCTGGAGGATCTGCCCGATCCGGACCGCGTCTTCATCGGCGGTTCCGGCGGGATGCTGGAGGAGATCATCGAGGCGGTGGACAAGCGCCTCAAACCCGACGGCTTCATCGTCCTCAACGCGGTTACCCTGGATACCCTGACCAAGTCGGTGGAATTCCTGGAGGATCACGGCTATACCGTCGAGGTCACCTGCGTCAACATCTCCAAGACCCGCAGCCTCACCGACTACAAGATGTTCGCCGCTCACAACCCGGTGTACGTGATCGCCGCCTGGAAAGGGGAGGAGTAGTGGCGGTTGTCTACGCGGTAGGTGTGGGGCCGGGCGATCCGGAACTGTTGACCAGGAAGGCGGAGCGGATCTTGCGGAGCGTGGATGTCATCTGCGCCCCCACCGGTGCGGCCGAAGGGGGGAGCTACGCCCTTTCCATCGTCGAGGAATTCATCGACCGCAGCCGCCAGGAAGTGCTGATCCAGCTGTTCCCCATGGTGAAAGACCAGCAGGGGCTGGACCCGTTCTGGGAGGAAGCCGCCGACCAGGTGGCGCAGCGGATCGCCGCCGGCAAGGACGTCGCCTTCGTCACCATCGGCGACCCGTTTCTCTATTCCACCTACCTCTACATCCACAGGATCTTCCTCGCCAAGTATCCCGAAATCAAGATAGAAGTGGTGCCGGGCATCTCCAGCATTCTCGCCTCCTCCGCAGTCTCCGGACTGCCGCTTGGCCTCGGGGCCGAGCGCATCGCGATCCTCCCCGCCACCTACGAAAAGGACGAGCTGAAGCGCACACTGGAGGAGTTCGACACCGTGGTGCTCATGAAGGTGAACCGGGTCTTCGACTCCGTCTATGCCGCGCTCAAGGAACTGGGGCGGGACAAGGGGGGCGTCTTCGTGCGCCGGGTCGGTTCCTCCGAAGAAGAGGTGCATCACGACCTGGAGTCCCTGGTGGGCCAAAAGCTCGATTACCTCTCCATGCTGATCGTGAGGAAGAACCCGCTGTAAATCTGATAGGCTAAGGCCCTTAAACCTCAACGCAAAGGCGCAAAGGCGCAGAGGCGTAAGGGTAAAGCGTCAGGGTTTCTTTGCCTTTCCCCGTTTCCGTTTTTCTTGGCGTCTCCGCGGCTTGGCGTCTTTGCGTTAATGCTTTTAAGCCTGTGAAAGGTTGATTCATGTCCCATGAGAACATAGTCCATTTTGTCGGTGCCGGGCCCGGCGACGTCGAGCTGATCACGGTGAAGGGGGCGCGCCTTTTGGGCGAGGCGGATGTGGTGGTGTATGCCGGCAGCCTCGTCGACCGCGAAGTGGTGCTCACCTATGCGCCGGATGCGCGGGTCTACGATTCCGCCGGCATGGACCTGGAGCAGACCACCAAGGTCCTCGCCGAGGCGGTATTCGCGGGTGAACGGGTGGTGCGCCTGCATACCGGCGATCCATCCATCTACGGCGCCATCCAGGAGCAGATGGAGGAGTTGGACCGGCTCGGTATCGGCTACGAGGTCGTTCCCGGTGTCACCAGCGCCTTCGCTGCGGCGGCCACCCTCAAGCAGGAATTGACCCTTCCCGAGGTGTCGCAGACCGTGGTGATCACGCGGCTGGCGGGAAGGACGCCGGTGCCGGAGCGGGAACAGCTGGGCAACATCGCGCAGATCGGCGCCACCCTGGTGATCTACCTCTCCGTCTCCATGATCGAGAAGGTGGTGGAGGAACTCCTCTCCGGCGCCTACCGGGAGGACACGCCGGTCGCCGTGGTGGCCAAGGCTTCCTGGGCGGACGAGCAGGTGCTGACCGGGACGCTGGCGGATATCGCCGCCAAGGTGCGGGACGCGGGTATCGCCAAGCAGGCGCTCATCGTGGTGGGGGACGTGCTGCGGGCACGCAGCGAGGGGATGAAGGCCAAGTCCCTGCTCTACGACAAGGGATTCAGCCACGGGTGCAGGGAAGGAATCGTCACCTAGAAGACGTTCTAGGTTCTACGTTAAAACCTTGATTCGACAGCATCTGTAGGGGCGAATAATCATTCGCCCTGCACAGGTGCCCCCACGGAATCCGGGCTTCGCGCTGCGGCATTGGTGCCGCCGACCGCGGCTGGGCGAATAATTATTCGCCCCTACAGGAAAATGACGTCCCCTCCACGGGGACAACAAGAACTTTATGCGTGTCGCCATCATCGCCATAACCGCCAACGGCGCCAAGCTGGGGGCGACGCTCAAGCGTGACCTGCCGCAGGGCACGCTCTTCGTCCTCGAGAAGCACGCGGCGGCCGACGCGGTGGCGTTCTCGGAACGGGTGCCGGCACTGCTGGCGCGCCTTTGGCCGGATTTCGACGGCTTCGTCTGCATCATGGCCACCGGCATCGTGGTCCGCTCTTTCGCGCCGCTGTTGCAGGGCAAAGAACGTGACCCGGCCGTCGTGGTCATGGACGATGCCGGCCGCTTCGCCATCTCCCTCCTCTCCGGCCATCTTGGGGGCGCCAACGAGCTTGCCGCGCGATGCGCCGACCTTGCCGGCGCGACGCCCGTGATCACCACGGCGACCGACGTCAACAACCTCCCTTCCTTCGACATGCTGGCCCAGGACAACGGCTGGCGCATCGAGGACCTGTCCCGGGTCAAGGTGCTGAACGCGCTGCTCCTCGAGGGGAAGGAGATCGCGGTGGTCGACCCGACCGGGCGGGTGGCGCGGTACTGCGCAGGCAAGGGGAACCTTCTCTTCGTGGACGACATGGAGCAGGCGGCGGAAAGCGGCGCGGACGGCGTGGTGCTGGTGACCAGCGGGCTGCTGCCGCCGGGAGTCGACCTGGCAAGGACGCTGGTGTTGCGCCCCGTCGACCTCTGCCTCGGCATCGGCTGCAACCGGGGCACTGGCGCCGACGAGATAGAGTCGGTCATCTCCCGGCACCTGGCCCGGCTCTCCCTCTCCGAGGGGAGCATCAAGTGCCTGGCGAGCGCCGAGGCGAAGGCTGACGAAGAGGGGCTTTTGAACTACGCGGGACAGAAGGGTATCCCACTGGTTTTCTTCAGCAGCGCCGAGTTGAACGGCGTCAGTGTTCCCTCGCCGCCGTCCGAGCATGCCTTCGCCGCCATCGGGGCGCGCGGGGTCGCCGAGCCGGCCGCGCTTCTGGCCGCGGCGGGAGGCAAACTGCTGCTGCACAAGGTGAAGGATGGCAACGTCACCCTCGCCGTCGCGCAGGCGGGCGAATGATTATTCGCCCCTACAAAATCGAATCACCAGAGGTTCCTGCTTAATGTCCAAGCTTTACGTAGTAGGCATCGGCCCCGGCGGGCTGAACCACATGACCTTCGAGGCACGCCAGGCGATCGAGAATGCCGACGTCATCGTCGGCTACCAGGCCTATCTTGATTTCATCCAGCCGCTTCTTGCCGGCAAGATCCTTTACTCCTCCGGGATGATGCGCGAGGTGGAGCGTTGTTCGCAGGCTCTCACCATCGCCGCATCGGGCAAGACCGTGGCCCTGGTTTCCAGCGGTGACGCGGGTATCTACGGCATGGCGGGACTCGCCCTGGAGCTTGCGGACGAACCGGACGCGCCGTACCGGGATGTCGAGGTCGTGGTGGTTCCCGGCGTGTCGGCGGTGCAGGCCGCCGCGTCGGTGCTCGGTGCGCCGCTCATGCACGATTTCGCCGTCATCTCCCTCTCCGACCTGCTGACCCCGCTGGACAAGATCCGCCAACGGCTGAAGGCCGCCGCCGAGGCGGATTTCGTGGTCGCACTGTACAACCCGCGCAGCAAGGGGCGCACCACCCAGATCGAGGAGGCCGCGGCCATCCTCATCGCCGCGCGCGGCCCGCAGGTGCCGGTCGGCATCGTCCGTAACGCCTGCCGGGACGGTGAGGAGCGCATCATCACCACGCTGGGGGAGATGCTGGACCACCCCATCGACATGTTTTCCATCGTCATCATCGGCAACGCCTCGACCCGCCTCTGCGGCGACGGCAGGATCGTCACCCCGCGCGGTTACGCCACGCGCGGCGACAGCCAGAATCCCAACCGCAGGAAGCGCAGCGCCGCAGCGGCCACGAATGCCCCCAACGCCGATCCGCACGCGCTCATGTTCTGCGGCACCGGCTCGGACGTGGGCAAGTCCGTGCTGACCGCCGGCTTCTGCCGCATCCTCAAGCGTCACGGGCTCTCGGTCGCTCCCTTCAAATCCCAGAACATGGCGCTCAATTCGGCGGTGACCCCCGAGGGGGGCGAGATCGGCCGCGCCCAGGGCGTGCAGGCCGAAGCGTGCGGCATCCCGCCCCATACCGACATGAACCCGATCCTCTTGAAGCCCAACTCCGACACCGGCAGCCAGGTGATCGTTCAGGGCAAGGTGGTGCGCAACATGGGCGTCAAGGAGTACAACGCCTATAAGCCAGAGGCCTTCCTGAAGGTGCGGGAGAGCTTCCAGCGCCTGCGCGAGCGTTACTCCTTCATCGTCATGGAAGGGGCGGGGAGCATCGCGGAGATCAACCTGCGCGAGCACGACATCGCCAACCTCAAGGTAGCCGCCATGGCGGGTGCGCCTGTGATCCTGGTCGCGGACATCGACCGCGGCGGCGTCTTCGCCCAGATAGTGGGGACCTTGGAACTGCTCACGCCGGAGGAGAAGGCGCTGGTGCAGGGGGTCATCATCAACAAGTTCCGGGGCGACGCTTCGCTGCTCACCTCGGGGATCGAGTACGTGGAAAAAAGGACCGGCGTACCGGTGCTGGGGGTGCTCCCCTGGTTCAAGGGGCTTGCCATCCCCGAAGAGGACAGCGTCGCCCTGCAGAGGAAACCGGCGCCCCCCAAAGAGCTGCCGTCGGGTGAGAAGCTGCGCGTGGGCGTGGTGAGGCTGCCGCGCATCTCCAACTACACCGATTTCTCCATCCTCGAGGCCGAGCCGGATGTCGACCTGTACTACATCCATTCCCCGTGGCTGGTCGAGACCATGGACCTCGTGATCGTCCCGGGGACCAAGTCGACCATCGCCGACCTCGTCGCCATCAGGGAGCAGGGGATCGCCGATGCCCTGCGCCGCTACCAGGGACCGGTGGTCGGCATCTGCGGCGGCTACCAGATGCTCGGCGCCGCGGTGAACGATCCTGACCGGGTGGAATCCAGCCTGGAAGGGACGGAAGGGTTGGGGCTTCTGGACGTGGTGACCACCATGCTCAAGGATAAGCAAACCCACCAGGCCGAGGGAGAGTTACTGCCGGCAGGGCAGGGGGTGGCGCCGGGATGCAACCCCGCCATCGCCGGCTACGAGATCCACATGGGCGAAAGCGTGCTCGGCAGCGGCGCGAGCCCGTTCGCGCGGATCAGCAGCCGTTCCGGGGGGGGCACCGATTTGGAGGAGGGCGCGGTCTCTGCGGACGGCAGGGTTTTCGGCACCTACCTGCACGGGATCTTCGACAACCATGGTTTCCGGACCGCCTTCCTCAACCGCATCAGGCGCCAGAAGGGAATCCCGGAGCGGGCGGAAGCGGCGCTTGCGCCCGACCCGTTCGATGAGCTCGCCGCGCACATGGAAAAGCACCTTGACCTGGAGCGGATCTTCCAGATCTGCGGCATTTCTCCCGGCAGATGACGATCGCCGAGTCACCCATCGCGGTCGTGCTCGGCGCGGTGCTGCTGGACCTGGTCCTGGGCGATCCGCGCGCCTTGCCTCACCCGGTGGTCGGCATCGGCGAGCTGATCTCGTCGCTGGAAGGACCGCTGCGCCGCCTGATCCCCAACGCGCGGGCGGCTGGTATTCTGCTGCTGGTTATCACCGTTGGCGCCAGTTATGCCTTGGCCGCGTCGCTCATCTATGCGGCGTACCTGCTCGCTCCGGCGGCGGGCTTGCTCGTATCCCTGTACCTCGCCTGGGTGTCGCTGGCTGCGCGCTCGCTGCACCTGGAATCCGCCAGGGTGGTGCGGGCGCTGCAAGAAGGCGACCTTCCCGCCGCGAGGGTGGCCTTGTCGTACATCGTGGGGCGCGAGACCGCTGAGCTGGACGAGCCGGAGATCATCCGGGGAGCGGTGGAGACCGTGGCCGAGAACACCGGCGACGGCGTGATCGCGCCGCTTTTCTACCTCGTGCTGGGCGGCCCCGCGCTGGCCATCGCCTACAAGGCGGTCAACACGCTGGATTCGATGGTCGGTTACAAGAATGAACGCTACCTCGAGTTCGGCTGGGCGTCGGCCCGCTTCGACGACGTGGCCAACTACCTTCCGGCGCGGTTGACCGGCGTGCTCATGGTGCTGGTGGCCCCGCTGTGCGGTCTGAACGGCGGCGGCGCCTGGCGGATCCTGCGCCGGGACGGCAGGAACCATTCCTCCCCGAACAGCGGCTTTCCCGAGGCGGCGGCAGCAGGAGCGCTCGGTGTCAGGCTGGGCGGGGCGAACCGCTACTTCGGCAAGATCGTGGAGAAGCCGACCATCGGCGACCCGCTGCTGCCGCTTTCCCAGGAGAGTTACGCAGGGGTGGTGCGGCTTATGTACGGCAGCGAGGCGTTGCTGGTGGTTGGATGGGGCGTGCTGGTTGCGCCGTTTCACCTGTAGGGGCGAATAATCATTGCCCTGATTTTCAGCAGGCAGGGTTCGCGCTCCTCATGCCGCTGCAGAAAATTGGGCACGCGCGGCTGGGCAAATGATAATTTGCCCCTACGGTCGGACGCGGTTCCAACTGGTCGCGTCGACAGCCGTAGGTTCTCTTGGAGTACCGCTTGAGGCGGAAAGGTGATGTATGGCAATCCCACATGAACATGGCGGCAACGTCTTCGCCGTGGCCAGGAACCTCGGGCTCGCGCCGGAGCGGATCATCGACTTCTCCGCCAGCATCAATCCGCTGGGGATGGCGCCGGGGGTGCGCGAGGCGCTGACGGCGAGCCTGGACCGCCTGCTCCATTACCCGGACAAGGGGGCTGCCGAGCTGAAGCAGGCCCTGGCCGCCTACCACGGGGTCGAACCGGCCGAGATCGCGGTCGCCAACGGCTCGACCGAGCTGATCCACCTGTTGCCGCGCACCTTCCCCGGGCGCAAGGCGCTGATCGTGGCGCCCGCCTTCGCCGAGTACGCCCTGGCCCTGGAGCGGGCGGAGTGGCAGATCGACTATTTCACCCTCTCTCCCACCGCCGACTTCGCCCTGTCTCTGCCGGATCTCGCGCGAAGCCTGGGCGCCGGTTACGACATGCTCTTTCTCTGCAACCCCGGCAACCCGGCCGGCACTCTCCTGCCGCGGCGGGAGATCGCCGGGGTCATCGACCTGTGCCGGGAAAGCGGCACCTTCCTGGTCCTCGACGAGGCGTTCATCGATTTCTGCGAGGGGGAGTCGGCTAAGCTGCTGGTACTCGGCAACCCGCGCGCGGTGCTGCTCCGCTCCATGACCAAATTCTTCGGTATTCCCGGTTTGCGCCTGGGCTACGCCGTCGCGGCGGCGGAGACGGTAGCGGAAATCGTCGCGCAACAGGATCCCTGGAACGTGAACACCGCGGCGCAGATCGCCGGCGTCGCCTCGCTGGCGGATGATGGTTACTGCCAACGCACCAGGAGTTACGTCGACGAGCAGCGCGCAAGGCTCGCCAGCGCCCTTGCGGGCATCCCCGGATTGCAGGTGTTCCCGGGACGGGCCAATTACCTGCTGGTGCGGATACTGCGCCAGGAGGTGACGGCGGGGCATTTGCGCGAGGCGTTGCTCCCGAAGGGGATACTGATCAGGGATTGCAGTAACTTCCAGGGACTGGACGCGGGCTTCTTCAGGGTGGCGGTGCGACTCGAGGAGGAAAACGATCTGCTGGTGCGAGCACTGGCGGCGGCACTGGCCTAGGCATAAGGGCGGGTGGGCATGGAAAGGCAAATCCCCTGCTGTCTCCCCTTGGCAAAGGGGAGGACGTGGGGCGCGCGCAACGCTTTGTGGCACATGTGAAGCGTTGCGCGTGGCACACGGATGATGCGGGGCTGCACATGGTTGATGCGCGGGCTGCCATCGCCGGAATCCCGTAGAGAACAAAAAAGAGGCCAACCGGGTGTCCGGTTGGCTCTGGCTATTGCATTGCAGTATGGTGCCGGTCGGCCTTGCTACGGCCGTCTCTAACTGTTGGGCATGGAGTAGAAGTCCTTGCGGCACAGCCTGATACGCTTGATCTCCTCGTTGCAGACGTAGCGGACTATGGCGTCGCGATCCCTCTCGTTGATGTGCATGAAGCGAAGCCCGGCGCTGTGGACCACCGCGTCACCACTGGTGATCTTCTCACTGTGCATCACCTGGGCGACCACCGGTACCACTTTCGGCTCGGGCAGCGGCAGATGGAAGGTGGCGTAGACGATGTCGTCCCGCGTCATCTCCATCTCGGTCTCGGTGCGCAACCCGCCGCCGCTGATGTTGACGATCCTGGGGAGGCTGCTCTGCGTCGCCACTCGCAATCCGGCGGTGCCGCTCTCCTCGGCGGTGCCCGCGGTCACGTTGAACAGGATCACCGGTATGTCGGTGGCAAGGCGGAAATATTCCCTCTGGTCCTCGGGGGTGACCCGGTCGGTGAAAGCGACCCGCAGGTCCTCGTCGCCATGGTCGTCCACGACGACGCCCTTGCAGCGGTAGCTGTTGCCCCCCATGCCGACCCGGACCACCAGCGGAGCTTCACGCCGCAGCAGTACCCCTTCGGGGAGTTTCTCCCGGGACAGCCTCAGGCGGACCTCGGCGTCGTTGATCTCGGTGACCACCGCGCCATCATTGAAAATCGTATCCCCGGATAACGCCACCTCGACCCGGGCTTTCTGTCCGGGTTGGAAGTAGTCCTTATAGTTGTAGGTCCCGTTTTGCATGACGCCGCCCACCGAAATTAAATAACAAATAGCTACAGCTGGTTAGGTACTGCAATACAGACGCCAACCGTGTCCCCGGTACTGCCGGGGGAGTCAACTCGCTGATCTCACTGGGGTACCGGCTTCAGGACTTTTAATCCTGCAGCGGCGGTGTCCGCCAAAGACCGTAAACGTTGGGCCATATGACCGGAAGCGCTGGAATCTTAACGCAAAGTGTCTTTTTATTACAATATTTTTCTTGACAACAACCGCGTGCTGGCTATTCTAAAACGAAATCATTTCTATTTAGAGGGTGGTATGGAGCAGTGTCACGCAACGGCCTTGAAGGCCGCCGGCATGAAGGCGACGCCGAAGAGGCTGGCCATCCTCGAGATGCTCGAGGCCGAACCTGGGTACGCGAGCCCCGAGGAGCTCTGGAAGAGGTTGAAGGATCGTTTCGACCGGCTGGGCCTGCCCACGGTGTACCGCAACCTGGAGGAACTCTCCGCAAGCGGCGTCCTCTCCAAGGTGATCCACCCTAACCGCCAACTTTACTACTACTTTTGCAGCAACCGCGAGCACCATCACCACTTCGTCTGCCTCTCCTGCCGCAAGGTCGAGGATATCCCCGCGTGCGGCATCGAGGCGTTGGAGCAGGAGGTGACCAGGCGTAACGGCGGCAAGGTGCTCTCGCATATCCTGCAGCTGAACGGGCTGTGCGGCGGCTGTGCTGACAACGGGGAAATACGATGAAATGGCTGATGGCCTTACTTCTGGCGCTGCTCCTGGTGGCGCCGGGGTGCAGCAGGGAAGAGCGGCAAAGCGACGGCAAGCTCCAGGTGGTGACCACCCTGTTCCCGCTCTACGATTTCGCCAAGACCATCGGCGGTGATCGCGCCAAGGTGAGCCTGCTGCTCCCGCCGGGCGTCGAGCCGCACTCTTTCGAGCCGCGCCCGGAGGACGTGGTCCGGGTGAACCGAGCCGACCTCTTCATCTATACCAACGCGGCCATGGAGCCGTGGGGCGCCAACATCATCTCCGGACTGGACCGTGGCAAGGTCGAGGTGGTCGAGGGGGGGAAGGGGATCCCGCTGATGCAGGGGCCGGTGTCGGACCAGCACCGCGGAGAGCACGACGTCCACCAAGGGACGGGGGTGGATCCCCACATCTGGCTCGACTTCGACAACGCCCGCGCCATCGCGAAGAACATCCTGGCAGCCTACGTGGCCCGTGACCCGGCCAACAAGGCGTTCTACGAGCAAAACGCGGCCAAGCTGGACCAGCAACTGGCCGCGCTGGACCAGCGTTTCAAGCAGACCCTGGCCCAGTGCCCGAAGAAGGTGCTGCTGCATGGCGGCCACTACGCTTTCGGGTATCTCGCCAGGCGTTACGGCCTGAAATACATCTCCGCCTCCGCGGTGAACGCGGATGCCGAGCCCACCCCGACGAAGCTGGCCGAACTGGTGCAGGTGATGCGCCGCGAGCACCTGAGCTACGTCTACACCGAGGAGCTCCTGAGCCCCCGGATCGCCGAGACCATCGCCCGCGAGACCGGTGCCAAGGTGCTCATGCTGCGCGCCGGGCACAACGTCACCAGGGACGACCTGCAGCGCGGCGTCACCTTCGTCTCCCTCATGGAAGAAAATCTCCGAAACCTGAGGACGGGACTGCAATGAACGACAAGGCTCTCAGCGTGCGCAACCTCTGCGCCGGCTATCACGGCAGCGAGGTGCTGCAGGACATCAGCTTCAGCGTGAACGCCGGTGACTACGTCGGGATCTGCGGTCCCAACGGGTCGGGCAAGAGCACCCTGATCAAGATCATCCTGCAACTCCTGGCGCCGACCTCGGGCGAGGTATCCGTTTTGGGGACCCCGCAGGCTTCCTTCCGCGACTGGCACCGGATCGGCTACCTGCCGCAGGGGCTGCAGTTCTTCAACCCGCACTTCCCCGCGACGGTGGACGAGGTGATCCGCCTGGGTCGGCTCTCGGCGAAGAAATTCCCGAAGCGCTTCAACCGCGATGACGCCTTCGCCGTGGACCGGACCATGGAATGGATGGGGATCTCCCACATCAGGGGCGCCATGATCGGCGAGCTGTCGGGGGGGCTTAGGCAGCGGGTGCTCCTGGCCCGGGCGCTGGTGAACGACCCGGCGCTGCTGGTCATGGACGAGCCGACCACGGCGCTCGACCCGGAAACCAGGGAGAGCTTCTACAAGCTCATCTTCGAGATGAACCGGGAGAAGCAGTGCACCGTGCTCCTCGTCACCCACGACACGGCAACCATCGGCAAGTACGCCTCGCACCTTTTGTACCTGGACAAGAAGGTGGTCTTCTACGGCAGCTTCGACGACTTCTGCAACTCCGCGGAAATGACCGGTTTCTTCGGCGAGCACGGACAGCACCTGGTTTGTCATAGGCATTAGGCCGCTGCGTCCTGATGCCGGCAGCGCTGGGCGAATGATTCTTCGCCCCTACGTGCACAAATGACTGTTTCCTGTAGGGGCGAAGCATCATTGCCCGCCTTTCGAGGTTTTGAAATGAATCTGAACGAGATGCTCAGCTACGGCTTCATGCAGCGGGCGCTTATCGGCGGGTCGCTGATCGCCATCCTCTGCTCGGTGCTCGGGGTGTTCCTCGTGCTGCGCCGGCTCTCGCTGATCGGCGACGGTTTGGCCCACGTAACCTTCGGCAGCGTGGCGCTCGCACTTTTTTTCCGGCTGCACTCGGTCTACATGACCCTCTCCATCATCCCGGTGGTGCTCGCCTCGGCCCTGGGGATACTGAAGCTCGCCCAGAAGGCGAGGATCTACGGCGACGCCGCCATCGGCATGGTCTCCGCCATCGGCATCGCGACCGGCGTGCTCCTCGCCAGCGTCGCAGGCGGCTTCAATGTCGACCTCTTCAGCTACCTGTTCGGCAACATCCTTTCCATCAGCTCAAGCGAGCTCGCCATCGCGGCGGCGCTCTTCGTCATCGTTATCGCGGGCGTGGTCATGTTCTACAACGAGCTCTTCGCCAGCACCTTCGACGAGGAACTGGCCAAGAGTTCCGGGCTCGACACCGACCGCATCAACATGGTCCTGGTGCTGTTGACCGCGCTGACCGTGGTGCTTGCCATGAAGGTGGTGGGGATCATGCTGATCTCGGCGCTCCTCATCCTCCCCGCCGTTTCCGCCCTGCAGATCGCCAAGGGGTTCAAGACCGCCATCGTTTCGGCGGCGGCCATCGGCGTCGTCACCGTCATCTGCGGCATCTCCTTCTCCTTCGTCATGAACCTCCCCACCGGCGCCACCATCGTGCTGATCAACTTCGCCGTCTTTCTCTGCGCCTTTGCCGCCCGCACCCTGCTGCGCCATCCCTAGCCGCAATTTTTTTCCCGCCCGGTTAACTTTCCAGCAGGGCCGCCGATAAGCTCAATTGGCGGGCATTGCGCCGGAACTGACGAGGCGGCTGGGATGATAGAGGCAAAGGGATGGGTAACTGCGCAGGCTGGCGAGAGGTACGCCGGCCACAACCGGGTGCTGGGGGTGATCGCGTCGCTCCTGGTCGGGCTGGTGCTGCTCGACATCTACCTGGTCCCCCTGCCGCCTTCCTGTGCCGTGCGCGCGGCGCTCGCGTCCCTCGCCCTGGTGGTATCCCTGCTCCTCACGCGGCGCCTTCTCCGCAACGGCCAGCTCAAGGCCTCGCTGGAACTGGTGCTCCTCCTCCTCTACCTCCTTGCCGTCTGCTGGTTCACCGGCAGGACCGACAGCCCTTTCATCTCGGCCATCTACCTGGTCCTGATGGCCACCTCGCTCACGCTGGGGAGGCGCATCACCTACCTGATGGCGGGGCTCGCCGTCGCCTCCTACTCGCTTTTGGCCGCCGGCGACTCCCCTCCGCTGTGGAGCCAGCTGCCCGGCTACCTGATCCGCGTCTTCCCGTTCATCCTGATCGCGCACGTGGGCGCCATCCTCGCCGGCGAGACCGAGGCGGCCCGCTCCGAGGTGGAGCGCCTCTCGCTTACCGACGACCTCACCGAGCTGAACAACATGCGCAGCTTCGAGGCCCTCGCCCTGCAGCAGGAGAAGGTTTCCCGCCGCTACCAGTCACCCTACGCGATCTGCATGCTGGACGCCGACAACCTAAAGCAGATCAACGACCGCTACGGCCACCTGGCGGGGACGGAACTGATCAAGTGGACGGCCCGGGTGATCAGGTCGAACATCCGGGAGAGCGACATCGCGGCGCGCTTTGGCGGGGACGAGTTCATCATCATGTACCCCGACCACGACAAGGAGCAGATCCGCCCGGCGGTGGAGAGGATCGTGCGCGCCATGAGCAGCTGCCCGTTCAGCTATGACGGCAACCTCATGGAATGCACCCTCTCGGCGGGCATCGCCTCGTTCCCGTGGGACGGGGACGACTTGAAGAGCGTGGTGAAGCAGGCGGACCTGGCCATGTACCGCAGCAAGCGGCTGGGGAAGAACCGGGTTTCGTTGGCGGAATCGGAGCGGGGACCGGGGGAGGAGCGGGAGAAGCTACAGGTACGGGGAGAACAGCTTCGCGGCCGCGTCCCGCAGCTTGACGGGAAGCGGGCGGGCGTCCATCTCGGCAAGGGTGATCTCCCGGGATAGGAGCAGGGTGGCCAGGCAGCGGTCCTCGAGCTGCGCGGCGAAGTTGAGGTCGTAGACCTCGAGGTTGAACTCGAAGTTGAGCCTCAGGCTTCTCGGGTCGAGGTTGGCGCTGCCGATCAGGCTCCAGCTCCGGTCCACCACCATGAACTTGGTATGCACGAAGGGGGCTGGCTGGGCGTAGATGCGCACCCCCTGCTGCAAGAGCTCCCACAGGTAGGAGTTGCTGGCCCACTGCAGGTAGGGGAGGTTGTTGAACTCGGGGAGCACCAGGGTGATCTCGACGCCGCGCAGGGCCGCCGTGATCAGGGCCGAGATCAGCGCCCGGTCCGGGATGAAGTAGGGGGTCACGATGGTGACCGTGCGCCTGGCGCAGGAGAGCGCCCCCAGGATGATCCAGTTGAGCTTCCTGAACTCCTTGTCCGGCCCGTCGCTTACCGCCCGCACCAGGGCCGTCCCGGTCTCCTGGAGGTCGGGGAAGTAGCGCGGGTCGGTCAGCTGTTTTCCCTTGGCGAAATGCCAATCCTCGAGGAAGGTGCGCTGCAGGTCGGCGACCACCGGTCCGGTCACCTGGAAGTGCAGGTCCTTGACCACCGGGGACGGGCCCGTCACCATGTGCCTGCTGCCGATGTTCATCCCGCCGGTGAAGCCGATCGCCCCGTCCACCACGATGATCTTGCGGTGGTTGCGCAGGTTCAGGTATCCCCCGGGCCTCAGGGGGAGGAACCTCCTGAACTCCACCTTGGAACCCTTCAGGAGTTCCCCCGCCGTGGGAACCGAGTATTTCTCCCCCAGGCTGTCCACGATGACCCGCACTTCCACGCCCCGGTTGGCCGCCCGCGTCAAGGACCTGATGAAGCGCTTCCCGGTCTCGTCCCCGTCGAAGATGTAGGTGGAGAGGTGCACCGAGGATTGCGCCGCGTCGATGGCGGCGAGCATGGCGGGGTAGGCTTCCTCGCCGTTTTCCAGCGGGACCAGGTGGTTCCCCGGCAAAAGCCGCGTGCTCACCACGCGCTCGGAGAGGTTGCGCAACTCCCTCAGGTAGGAGAGCTCGCCGGGGAGCTTGGTGGGGGGGAGGTCGGCCGGGGCCTGCGGGAGGATGGGCGCGGGGCCCGCTTCGCGGTGCCAGCGCTTGGCGCGGCTGTAGATCCGGTTCACCCCCATGCCCCAGTAGAAGATGGGGCCGAAGAACGGGATGGCGAGGCAGGTGATGATCCACCCGAGCGCCGAGCGGGGGTCGCGCTTGTTGATCAGCGCGTGCCCGGCCGAAAGGATGGCGAGCGAGATCAGGGAGACCAGGAGGAGCGTGGTGAAGATGTGGTCCAGCACGTGTGCCATAAGGATGAGCCTGTTGTCAGTGAAGCATCTGGCGCGGGGCCGTCATAGCAGTTAAAAAAAGGGCGGCATGGCTGCCGCCCTCCGGTGAAATTGGCAACTGCGGCGTGAAGCGGAGCTCAAAGCAGCGTGAACGGCTGGGCCCGCTTGGTCCAGTCGCTCTCGGGATACTCTTTGGAGAGCTGCTGGTGGATTTCCTTGAGCGCGGCGGGATCGTGGCTCGAACTGAACCGGGCCACGCCGCGCAGGTACACCGCCTCGGGCGCCGCGGCGCAGTCGGGGCAGCCGTTCAAGAGGGTGGTGAACTGGATCACCGCCTCGTTGAACTGGCCGTTATCAAGGCTCGCCTTCCCCATCCCCAAGAGCACCGAGCCGATCATCTCCTCGGGAGGGAGGAAGCCAACCGTGCGCTGGTGCTCGCGCCCGTACAGGTCGAGGGTGATCAGGGTCGGGGTCCAGGAGATGCGGAAGTCGCCGGTCTGGGTGGTGGCGGAAACCGGGATCCTGACCGGGATGACGCGGTCCGCGATGAAGTTCACCACGTCCTCGTCGGCGAAGGTGACCTCTTCCATCTGCTTGCAGCCGATACATTGCGGGCTGAAGAATTCAAGCAGAACGGTCTTCTGTTCAGCCTTCGCCCGAGCCAGCGCTTTCCCCATGTCCGTTTCCCAAGGTAGCATGGTAAACCCTCCTCCCGGTTATCATTAAACCCACGCTAAAGGGTAGCCCTTGGATTTCCTGTGTCAAGTCCCCTAACCGCTTGCAGTTTTGGGCGAAATGCATATAATGAATCCGGCCCAGCCCAGACACTCACGCCTGAAAGGAAGTATTTTGTCCAGCAAAAACCCGCGCCGCGCCGCCTTTGAGATCCTGCTTCGCATCGAAAAAGAGAAGTCCTTCGCAGACATCCTGATAGACCATGAACTGTCCAAGGACATGATCAAGGGGGCCGACCGCGGCCTTCTCACCGAACTGGTGTACGGCGTCTTGCGTCGGCAGGGGACCCTGGACCACATCATCGGGCAGTTCTCCAAGCAGAGAACCGACAAGCTCGAGCTCTACGTGCTGCTCTTGTTACGCCTCGGGCTGTACCAGTGCTTCTTCCTGGACCGCGTCCCGGTCTCGGCGGCGGTGAACGAGACGGTGAAGCTCGCCAAGGAGCTCGCGCCGCGGGCGTCGGGCTTCATCAACGCCATCCTGAGGAACGCCGACCGCAACCGCGACAACATCAGCTATCCCGACCGCGCCGAGAACCCGGCCGCCTACCTGGCGGTGCGCTACTCCCACCCCGCCTGGCTCACCAGGCAGTGGTGCGACCAGCTGGGGGTGGACGGGGCCGAGGAACTGGCCGCCGCCATGTCGGAGCCGCCTCCCTTCACCATCCGGGTCAACACCCTGCGCGCCTCCCGGGAGTCGCTCATGGCCCGCCTGGCCGAGGAGGGGGTCAACTGCAGCGAGACCCGCTGGTCCCCCGACGGCGTCAGGCTGAACCAGTCCGGGCTCATCTCGCGGCTCCCCTCGTTCCGCGACGGCCTCTTCACCGTGCAGGACGAGTCGTCGCAACTGGCGCCCCTGTTCCTCGCGCCGGAGAAGGGGGACCGGGTGCTCGACGCCTGCGCGGCCCCCGGGGGAAAGACCACCCAGATCGCGCAGCTCATGGGCAACACCGGCGAGATCTACGCCTGCGACGTCAACCACAAAAAGCTCCGGCTGATCAAGGAGACCTGCGACCGCCTCGGCATCACCTCGGTGCGCACCTTCACCATGGACGCCATGGCGCCCTCCCCGGCCATCAAGGAGGTCACCTTCCAGCGCATCCTGGTCGATGCCCCCTGCTCGGGGCTCGGCGTGATCCGGCGCAACCCGGAGGGGAAGTGGAGCAAGTCGCCGGATGACCTCCTGCCGCAGGCGCGCACCCAGGGCACCATCCTGGAGAACCTCTGCAAGTACCTGGAGAAGGAGGGGATACTCCTCTACGCCACCTGCTCCACCAGCGTGCAGGAGAACGAGTACGTCATCGACACCTTCCTGCGCGAGCACCCCGAATTCGTCGCCGAGGACCTGCGCACGCTCTTCCCCGAGTTCGCGCCGCTCTTCACCGAGCGCGGCTTCTTCAGGAGCTGGCCGCACCGCGACGGCATGGACGGCTTCTTCGCCGCCCGCCTCAAGAAAATCAAGTAGGAGAAGCCATGAAAAAGATCGCACCTTCCATACTGTCCGCCGACTTCGCACGTCTGGGCGAGGAGATCAAGGCCATCGAGACCGCGGGCGCCGACTACGTCCACATCGACGTGATGGACGGCCAGTTCGTCCCCAACATCACCATCGGCCCGCTCATCGTCGAGGCCGCGCGCCGCGTGACCACGCTGCCGCTCGACGTGCACCTGATGATCGTGGACCCGGACCGCTACATCCCGGACTTCGCCAAGGCGGGGAGCGACATCATCGTGGTGCACGCCGAGGCGACCAACCACCTGCATCGCACCGTCCAGCTGATCAAGTCCTTCGGCAAGAAGGCGGGCGTCTCGCTGAACCCGGCCACCCCGCTCAACGTGCTCGACTACGTCATGGAGGAGCTGGACCTGATCCTCCTGATGACGGTAAACCCGGGCTTCGGCGGCCAGTCCTTCATCGAGGCCTGCATCCCCAAGATCCAGGCGCTGCGCGCCACCATGGACCGCAGGGGGGTGGAGGCGGAGCTCGAGGTGGACGGCGGGGTGAAAACCGACAACATCGCCCGCATCGCCCACGCCGGCGCCGACGTCTTCGTGGCCGGCAGCGCCGTCTTCAACTCGCCCGACTACGCGGCCACCATCGCCGAGCTGAAGCGGCGGGCCAAGGAGCCGGTGCTCTGATAGCGAAAGACGGACAGGAACGGCCGGGGGCTCCGGCCGCGATCAGGGAGCGGCTGAAGGCCTCTCTTGCCGCCCGTCGCCGCGTTCCCATGGAGGCGGGGCCGATCCCCGCCGCCGTCCTGCTTCCCCTGTTCCTGAAAAACGGCGAATACCACATCCTCTTCACCAAGCGGACCACCCACCTCACCCACCACAGCGGCGAGATCTCCTTCCCCGGCGGGCGCTGCGAAGAAAGCGACCGCGACAGCGCCGACACCGCGACCCGCGAGGCCTGGGAGGAGGTCGGCATCGATCCCGCCGACGTCGAGATCCTCGGCGAGCTGGACGACTGCCACTCCATCCACAACTACCTGGTCACCCCCGTGGTCGGCATCTTTCCCGAAAACTACGTCCTCACCGTCAACGACGCGGAGATCGAACGGCTCATCGAGGTGCCGCTGGCGCACTTCTCCAGGCCCGGCGTCTACCGGGTCGAGTACTGGGACCACAAGGGGTTCAAGAACTATCCGATGTACTTCTACCTCTACGGCGACGACGAGATCTGGGGGCTGACCGCCCGCATCCTGAAGAACTTCCTGGACGTGTTCTGGGGGGTGGAGCAGGCGGGCGAGGAGTCGGAGCAGTTTTAGCGCGCCTGCTCGAGTAGCATTCTTTTCAGGTCGATGGCCAGACGCCTCTGCTCCTTTTGCAGCACGAAGCCCCGTTTCAGCACCCCCGCCTCGATCCCTTTCATGTGCAGTGCACCCCACGGAATCAGGATGGTGTCGTACTTCTTGAGCCCCTCGTCGAGGTAGCCGAGCAGCACCTCGTTGCGGCGGGTCAGGATGTCGTCCATGATCACCTCCTGCATTTCCGGGGTGACGTTTCGCTCCGCCCAGCGGTTCAGGTTGAGGGCCGCCTCGGCGAAGGAGGGAGTCCTCCCCAGTTCCTTCCCGACCTGGTCCAGAAAGCGCAGCGTCTCGGGTCGAAAGGCGCTCAGGTCGGTGTCCGCCACCAGGATGTCGGGCTGGTTGTCGGCCGGTTTGGCCGGCGTCCGCAGCCCCTTCTCGTCGATCACCCTCCCCGGAAACAACAGCTTCTGCTGCGAGGCGAGCCCGAGGAAGCTCGCAACGCCGCGGTAATCGAAGTGGTGCTGCAGCGCCCCCTTCTTGTCGGTCACCCCTTCCGCCAGCACCACAGTCCGCCCCTGGGCCGGTACCCGTGCCACGTCCTCGTAATACCCCTTCTCCCCAACATGCACCATGCCGGTGAGCCGCAGAGTCTGGTCGCCGCGGCGGTACACCCGCTCGGCCAGGTAGAGCCCGCGCGGCGTCACCCTGATGAAGCCGGCCGTGTTGCCCTGCGCCCAGCCGTCGGCCAGGAACAGGGTCAGCGTCGCCAGCAGCACGGGAAGGAACACCAGGTTGACACCGGCGAAGACCAGCGTGTTTCTGACACCGAAGTAGGGGCCTTCGAAGCGCCAGTCCGGCAGCGTCAGCCCCGGGTCCTTGGCATCGCGGTAGCGCGCGATCATAAGCGGCGGGACGCATAGTTGTACGAGCGACATGGCGACGGCGTAGAGCCTGGAGTCGCTCAGCACCGGGAACGCCCAGGCCGCCAGGGGAGAAACGAACAGGAACGCGATCAGCGGGATGAAGAGCTTCTTGGGGAGCCGCCGGTCGATCCCCAGGCAGAGGTAGAGGGGGATGGCGAGGAGCAGGACCGAGTTGGCGACCTGGAACCTGAACATGGCGAGCGGCGCCACCGGGGCGACCAGCGAGGAGAGCTCGTCCAGCACGGAAAGGAAGCCGTCGGCGAAGAACAGGATCAGGAAGACGTTGGCGAGGTTTCTCATGGTTTCCCGGGAGTATGGGTGGCGTGGCAGCAGGCGGGCCCGAGCGGGCAGCCGTCGCAGGAAGGTTTCTTGCGGCAGTGGCGCTTGCACTGCTCGACGATCAGGGCGTGGTACTCGTTGAAGAGCGGGACCTCGTGCGGCAGGTGTTCCATGAACAGGGAGCGTACCCGGTGGTAGTCGTCTTTCTCGCTGACCAGGCCCAGCCGGGAAAACAGGCGCCGGGTGTAGGCGTCGACCACGAAGGAGGGCTTGCCGCCGGCGTAGAGGAGGATGGAGTCGCAGGTCTCCGGGCCGATGCCGGGGACCGCGATCAGCTCGTCGCGCAGCGGCTGCCACGCTCCGGCGAACATCGCCTCCAGGCTCCCGTGCCGCTCGAAAAGCCAGCGCACGAACCCCTTCAGCCGCACACTCTTCACGTTGAAAAAACCGGAGGGGCGTATCGACTCGGCGAGCCGCTCCAGGTGTACCTCCCGGATCGCCTCCGCCGAGAGGAGCCCCTCCCGTTTCAGGTTCGCTATCGCTTTTTCTACGTTGAGCCAGTTGGTGTTCTGGGTGAGGATGGCCCCGACGCAGACCTCGAAGGGGGTGTCCGCGGGCCACCAGTTGAGGGCGCCGTAGCGTTGGTACAGCGCGTCGTATATTTCCAGCAGGCGGGTTCGCCGTTCCTTTGCTGCCAACTTCTCTTCTCCGGGCCGGGGAGTGCCGCCGGCGGGGGGAATTCCCTCGCCGGCGGCCGACTAGCTACGGTAGCAGCATTGCGCCCTCCCTGTCCAGAGCTTCCTGGTTAGCGCACCACCTGGTTGCCGAACAACGCGTTGTTCCCCTCGTCGCTCTCCGCCAACTGGGCGTTGGTGTCGGCGATGCCGGAGACCATGTAGGTCCCGGTCGGGACGGTGGTCGGGATGGTGACGGTGCCGGTCAGGACGGTCTGGGCTCCCGGCGCGAGCTGGGCGGTGCTGACCTTGGTGACCAGGTACTCGCCGGTTCCGGTGAAGGTGAGCCGGCTCAGGTAGACGCCGGTGTAGGAAAGGCCGGAGTAGGTGCTGCCGATGTTCTTGACCGTCACCGAGTAGGTGAGTTTTCCGGCCGAGACGCTCCCGGTGACCGCGGTGACCTGGAGGTCGCTGCCGACGCCGAACGGTGCCCCCACGGCGCCGTTGTTGGCGTCGTTGTCCTCGGCGACCACGTTGGCGGGGTCGGCCAGGGCGGCCAGGTAGTAGGTCCCGGCGGGGATGGAGGAGGGGACGTTCACCGTGCCGGTGAAGGTCTTGCTGGTGCCGCCGGCGACGCTGGACGGTGTGGCGATGGTGATGACGTAGTCGGAGGTGGACGCGGTGGCGTCGGCCGAGAAGTAGAGGGTGACCGGCACGTTGGGGTTGCCGTTGCCGCTGTTGTTGACGGTGACCGAGTAGCTGAGTACGCCGTTGGCGAGGGTTCCAGAGACGGCGGTGACGGTGAGATCGTTTCTCACCTGCACCGGGCTGCCGATGGTGCCGTTGTTGCTCTCGTCGCTCTCGGTGACCACGCCCATCACGTCGGCGAGAGCGGCCAGGTAGAAGCTCCCGACCGGGGTGGACGAGGTGAGGACGACGCTGCCGGTGAGGACCGTCGCGGCGCCGGCCGCCAGCGGCGGGGTGGCGACCTTGACCACCAGGTAGTCCGCGCTGGAGGCGGTGGTGTCGGTGGAGAGGTACAGGCCGGTGTTGGAGTAGGCCGCCGCGGTGCTGCCAGCGTTCTTCACGGTCAACGAGTAGGTGAGCACGCCGCCGGAGATGCTGCCGGTGACGGCGCTGACCTGGAGGTCGCTCCCCATGGCGAACTGCGCCCCGACCGCGCCGTTGTTGGCGTTGTCGTCCTCGGTGACGATGTTGTTGGGATCCGCCAGTGCGCCGAGGTAGAAGGTGCCGGCGGGGACCGTGGACGGGATGGTCACGGTGCCGGTGATGGTCTTGCTGGTGCCGCCCGGCAGCGGGAAGCCGGGGATCTGGGTGACCAGGTAATCCGAGGTGGTCACGCTGGTGTCGGCGGAGAAGTAGAGGGTGACCGGGACCGTGGGGTTGGCGTTGCCGCTGTTGTTGACGGTGACGGAGTAGGTGAGGACGCCGTTAACGATGGTGCCGGAGACGGCGCTCACGGTGAGGTCGTTGTTGACCGTGACGGCGTTGCCGACGGCGCCGTTGTTGGTCTCGTCGCTTTCGGTGACCACCCCCGCCACGTCGGCGATGGCGGCCAGCTGGTAGCTCCCGGAGGGGGTGGTGGCGAGGAGCAGGTAGCTGCCGGTCAGGACCACCTCGCCGCCTGCCTGCAGCGGCTGTGTGCTGACCTTCAGCACCAGGTAATCGGTCGTCGCGGCGACGGCGTCCGTGGAGAGGTAGATGCCGGTGTTGGAGACCCCGGAGGTGATGCTGCCGTCGTTTCTGACGGTGACCGAGTAGGTGAGCATGCCGCCGGCGATGCTGCCGGTGACGGCGGTCACCCTGAGGTCGCTGCCGATGGTGACCTGCGCCCCGACGGCGCCGTTGTTGGCGTTGTCGTCCTCGGTGACGATGTTGTTGGGATCCGCCAGTGCCCCCAGGGAGAAGGTGCCGGCGGGGACCGTGGAGGGGATGGTCACGGTGCCGGTGATGGTCTTGCTGGTGCCGCCCGGCAGCGGGAAGCCGGGGATCTGGGTGACCAGGTAATCGGTGGTGGTCACGCTGGTGTCGGCGGAGAAGTAGAGGTTGACCGGGACCGTCGGGTTGGCGTTGCCGCTGTTGTTGACGGTGACGGAGTAGGTGAGGACGCCGTTAACGATGGTGCCGGAGACGGCGCTCACGGTGAGGTCGTTGTTGACGGTGACCGCGTTGCCGACGGCGCCGTTGTTGGTCTCGTCGCTTTCGGTGATGACGCCCGCCACGTCGGCGATGGACGCCAGCTGGTAGTTCCCGGAGGGGGTGGTGGCCACGAGCTGGTAGCTCCCCGTGAGCACCACCTCGGTGCCCGGTGCCAGCGGCTGGGTGCTCGCCTTCAGCACCAGGTAGTCGCTCGTCGAGGCGATGGCGTCGGTTGAGAGGTAGATGCCGGTGTTGGAGACCCCGGAGGTGATGCTGCCGTCGTTTCTGACGGTGACCGAGTAGGTGAGCATGCCGCCGGCGATGCTGCCGCTGACGGCGGTCACCTTGAGGTCGCTGCCGATGGTGACCTGCGCCCCGACCGCGCCGTTGTTGCCGTTGTCGTCCTCGGTGACGATGTTGTTGGGATCCGCCAGGGCGCCGAGGTAGAAGGTGCCGGCGGGGACCGTGGACGGGATGGTCACGGTGCCGGTGATGGTCTTGCTGGTGCCGCCCGGCAGCGGGAAGCCGGGAATCTGGGTGACCAGGTAATCGGTGGTGGTCACGCTGGTGTCGGCGGAGAAGTAGAGGTTGACCGGCACCGTCGGGTTGGCGTTGCCGCTGTTGTTGACGGTGACGGAGTAGGTGAGGACGCCGTTGACGATGGTGCCGGAGACGGCGCTCACGGTGAGGTCGTTGTTGACGGTGACCGCGTTGCCGATGGCGCCGTTGTTGGTCTCGTCGCTTTCGGTCACCACACCCGCCACGTCGGTGATGGCTGCCAGTTGGTAGCTCCCGGAGGGGGCGGCGGCCAGGAGCGAGAAGCTGCCGGTCAGCACCACCTCGGTGCCGGGCTGCAGCGGCGGGGTGCTCGCCTTGAGCACCAGGTAGTCGCTCGTCGAGGCGATGGCGTCGGTTGAGAGGTAGATGCCGGTGTTGGATACGCCGGAGGTGGTGTTGCCGTCGTTTCTGACGGTGACCGAGTAGGTGAGCATGCCGCCGGAGACGCTGCCGGAGACGGCGGTGACCCTGAGGTCGCTGCCGATGGTGAACTGGGTGCCGGTGGAGCCGTTGTTGCTCTTGGCATCCTCGGCGACGATGCCGTTGGGATCGGCCAGCGCGGCGAGGTAGAAGGTGCCGGCGGGGACCGTGGACGGGATGGTCACGGTGCCGCTGATGGTCTTGCTGGAGCCACCCGGCAGCGGGGAGCCGGGGATCTGCGTGATGAGGTAATCGGAGGTGGTCACGCTGTTGTCAGCGGAGAAGTAGAGGGCGACCGGGACGTTGGGGTTGCCGTTGCCGCTGTTGGACACGGTGACGGAGTAGTTGAGCACCCCGGCCGAGAGGTTCCCCGAGACGGAGCTCACGGTGAGGTCGTTCTTCACCTGGACCTGGTTGCCGACGGCCCCGTTGTTGTCCTCGTTGGCCTCGGCCACTATGCCGGCCATGTCGGCCACGGCGGCCAGGTAGAAGGTGCCGATCGGGGTCGGCGCGGCCAGGGGGACGCTGCCGGTGAGGGTGAGGTCGGCGCCGGCCGGGATCTGGGCGGTGGCGACCTTGGTCACCAGGAAGTCCGCCGTCGTGGCGGTGGCGTCGGTGGAGAGGTAGATGCCGGTGCTGGACCCCCCCGAGGTGATGTTGCCGTCGTTTTTGACGGTGACCGAGTAGGTGAGCATGCCGCCGGCGATGGCGCCGGAGACGGCGGTCACCCTGAGGTCGCTGCCGATGGCGAACTGCGGGCCGGTGGCACCGTTGTTGTTCTCGTTGTCCTCGGAGACGATGTTGGCCGGGTCGGCCAAGGCGCCGAGGTAGAAGGTGCCGCTGGGGATGGTGCCGGGCACGGTGACGCTGCCGTTGAAGGTCTTGCTGGAACCGCCGGGGACCACGCTCGTGTAGAGCGCGGTTACCAGGTAATCGGCGGTGGTGACGGTCGGGTCGGTGGAGAAGTAGAGGCTCGCCGGCACGTTGGGGTTGCCGTTGCCGTTGTTTTCAACGGTGACGGAATAGGTGAGCACGCCGCCGGAGAGGGTGGCGGAGACCGCGGTGACGGTGAGGTCGTTGTTCAAAACGACCGGGTTGCCCAGGGCGCTGTTGTTCCCCTCGTCGGTTTCAGTGAGCTGCTCCGCCACATCCGCCCTGGCGGTGAGGTTGAAGGAGCCGGTCGGGGCCGAGGCGGAGAGTGTCACGCTGCCGGTGAGGACGACCTGCGCACCCGGCGCGAGCACCGGAGTGCTGATCTTGCCGACCTGGTAGTCGCCCGGTGCCGCGAACGTGTCGCGGCTCAGGTACAGGCCGGTGCTGCTCGCGGCCGCGGCGATGTTGCCGGTATTGAGCACGGTGATCGAGTAGTCGAGCTTGCCGCCGGAGATGCTCCCGGAGACGGCGGTGATTTGCAGGTCGTTGCCGACGGTGAACTGCTCGGCGGAGGTTCCGTTGTTGGTCTCGCTGTCCTCGGCGACGATGTTGGCCGGGTCGGCGAGGGCCGCCAGGTAGAAGGTGCCGGCGGGCATCGTGCCCGGGATGCTGGCCATCCCGGTCAAGGTCTTGCTGGTTCCGCCGGGGATGGCGGTGGCGCTCAGGGTCGTGATGAGGCGGTCGGTGGTCGCGGCGCTGGCGTCGTCCGAGAAGTAAAGGGCGACCGGGGCGTTGGCGTTGCCGTTGCCGGTATTGTTCAAGGTCACCGTGTAGGTGAGTACTCCGGCGGAGAGGGTGCCGGAGAGGTCGCTGACGGTGAGATCGTTGTGCACCGTGAACTGGTCGCCGGTGGCCGCGTTGTTGCTCTCGTCCCGCTCGACGACGATTCCCGTGGCGTCGGCGATGGCGCCGACGAAGTAGCTGCCGTTGGCAAGCGAGGTGGGGAGGGCGATGCTGCTGACCAGGGTGACGCTGGCGCCGGCGGCGATCGACGGTGTGGCCAGCCGTATCATCCTGACGTCCGAGCTGGAGATGACATTGTCGGTGGAGAGGTAGATGTCGGTGCTGGAGGAGCCGGCGGTGATGGTTCCGCTGTTGGTGACGGTGACCGAGTAGCTGAGCTTTCCGGCCGCCACGCTGCCGCTCACCGCGCTCACCACGAGGTCGCTGCCCGGGAGCTGCGAAGGATCGAGGACCGGCAGCGTGCCGGTGTGCTCGAGGTCGTGGGCGAACACGGTCCATTGGTGGCTGAACGGGGAGAGGTACTGTCCGGACTTCCAGACGTGAACGTTGCCGTCCGCGGTCTTCAGCGCAAGTTCGAGCTTGCCGTCACCGTCAAAGTCGCCCATGGCGGGAGAGCTGGCGGCGTAGGTGTTGAGCGCGACGCGTTCCGGGTAGGAGGCGAGGGTGACACCGGAGGCGTTGTACCCCTGGAGGTAGGCGTCGGTATCGCTGCTGGCGAAGAAGATGTCGGGGAGCGTGTTGCCGCCGTAGCCTCCAACGATGGGGAGGGCCTTCTTCTGGACGGCCTGGCTCTCGTTGAACAGGGTCCAGCCGGGATGCACCGAGCCGTCCCCCTTGAAGGCGCGCCACTGGTAGCTGGACGGCGTGGAGCTGATGTTGGTGATGATTTCCGGAATGGCGTCCTTGGTCAGGTCGGCGGCGATGATGCCCCCTTCCGCGACGGGGACCGGGAACTGCAGCGGCCACCCCGGCAGCTGCGTGCCGTTTTTGTCGAAGACCGAGATGCGGTGCGCCTGGGTGGTGGCGTCGGCGAAGTAGTTCTGCTTGACCAGTACCTCGAGGGCGTTGTCGCCGTTCACGTCGGCGAGGACCGGGGTCCAGATCCTGGTCTTGGCGTTGTTCCAGTCGCCCAGGTTGGTCGCCGCCTGCCACTGCTTGACCTCGTTTCCTTCCTTGGCGTAGGCATGCAGCACGCCGTCGCTGGTGATGGACACCACTTCCTTCCTGCCGTCGCCGAGGAGGTCTCCCACCACCGGCATCTGCTCGCTGGTGGCCCTGGAGCCCACGGCGGGGCCGTTCAGCACCGGCCAGCCCGGGAGCATCGTCCCTTGCGCAGTCACGGTGGCCAGGATGGATTTACCGAAATTGGGATCGGCGGGGCTGTCCGGCGAGCACTCCACCGTGATGGTTTTGTTGCCGTCGCTGTTGAGGTCGGCGATGACCGGGGCACCGCAGGATCCGGAAATGCCCGTCGTGGAGTTGGACACGGTCTGCAGCCCCCCGGTGAAAACCACGATCCCGCCGGGCTGGCCGGGGGTGTTCACGCTGACGATGATCTTGTTGGAGCCGTTCCGGAAGAGATCGCTCACGGCCGGGGTGGAGATCGTGGTGCCGGCGGGGAAGTCGTAGCGGGCGTAGACGGTGTTATCCGATTTGAGGACCAGGAGCGAATTCCACATGCTGACGATCAGCTCCTGCTTGCCGTCACCGTTGACGTCGGCGAATACCGGCGATGAATTGCCGTCGGCGCCGGCCGGGGGATTGCTGTAGACGAAGGGCCACGCGGACATCTCGTCCTTGGTCAGCATGATCTGCCAGGTCGCGGTGTCGTAGTAGCCGGCGCTGTCGGTGACGCGGACGGTGATTTGCGGGTTGCCGGTCTCCGTCGGGATCCCGGAGATCTCGCCGGTGGCGGGGTTCATGCTGAGGCCGGCGGGGAGGGTGCCGGAGGCGATGGACCAGGTGTAGGGGGGGAGGCCGCCCACGGCACCCAGGCGCATCGCGAACCTGAGCGGAAGTTTCGCGGAGACGATGTGGCCTATGTAGCTGGCCGGAAGATCGACCGAGGTCGCATCGAGCAGGGAGACCTGGGGATACCCAACCGACATGCTGCCGCCGGGGTAGCTGAAATTCACCGTGCCGCTGTCGGTATTGGGGGTCCAGGTGGCGGTGAAAATGCCGTCGCCGGCGGTCTGGTCGGGGGCGACGCCGTTATCCAGCAACTCGATGGTGGCGCCTCCCGGCAGGGTGGCGATGACCGGGCCCACCGCGGAACCGCAGTTGATGCTGAGGACGCTCAGGGTTACCGGCACCCCGGCGGTCAAGGTCCGCGACTGGTACAGCGGCGCGAACAGCGGCCGGTCGGTGCAGGCGAGCGAGTTGTAGGCGTTGAGCCTTCTGCCGGTGATGCTGACATCGGCCAGGGCGGGGACGGCATCGCCGCCGGAGAGGATCAGGTTCCTGGTCTGTTTCCAGTCCTTGCCGGTCGAACGCAAAAGGGCGGCCAGGCCGGTGACGTGCGGGGCGGCCATCGAGGTGCCGCTCTGCATTCCGTAACCGCTCTGGTAGCCGATGTTGTAATTGGAGAAGTAGGGGACCGTGCTCAGGATGTTGTCGCCGGGGGCGGCGATGTGGATCGTGTTGCGGCTGTAGTTGGTCCAGGAAGGACGGGTCTCCTCGAACGGGGAGTTCGGGTTCTGTCCGGAAGCCGCCACCGCGATGACGTTGGTGAGGGGGTAGCTCGCGGGGTAGAAGGGGGACTTGTCGTTGTCAGCGCCGTAGTTCCCCGCCGCGCCGACGAACAGTATGTCGGGCTGGGCGGCGATGGCATCGTAGAGCGCCTGCGAGTAGGTCCGGGTCCCCCAGCTGTTGTTGGTGGCGACGACGTTCACGCCCTTGTCCTTCAAGGTCTTGACGTAGTTGAGACATTCGATCGCGGAGGAGATGTACCCGGTGGCGGTGTCGGTGGTGGCCAACGGCATGAGGACGGGAGGGGAACTGGGAGTGGTGGTGCCCAGGCACTTGCAAGCCAGGAGCTTCACGTTCCAGTTGAGCCCAACCACCCCGACGTTGTTGTTGCCCAGTGCGCCGATGGTGCCGGCGATGTGGGTGCCGTGGTAATTGTCGTCGAAGGGGTCGGAGTCGTGGTTGTAGGTGTCGATGCCGTGCACGTCGCCGACGTAGCCGGTGTCGATGCCGGGGTTGGTCCAGACGTTGTCGGCGAGGTCGGGATGGTTGTAGTCGATGCCGGTGTCTATGACGGCGACCACGGTCTCGCTGGAGCCGGTCGTGATGTCCCAGGCGGCGGGGGCGTTGATCCGGTCGAGCCCCCATAGGTGGCCGCTGCGCCAGTACTCGTCGTTGGGAACGGCGCTCGCCTCGACGGCGTAGTCGGGCTCGGCGTACTCGACGTCCGGATCCGCCTTGATCGCGGCCAGGGTCTCCTCGACGGTCATCCCCTTTTTCACCTTGACCTGCTGCATGTTCAGGCGGGGGAAGTCCTTGCCGGCGGCGGTGCCGTGGCGTTGGTGCAGCTTCTCCTTGGCATGTGCGGTTACGCCCTGCTTGAACTTGACGATGATGGCATCGTCGCGCTGTTTCGGGGCCGGGTTGATTCCCGCGTGGCTTTCGCCGGGGGAGCCGGGAGCCGCCTGGACCCCGCAGGGGAGGAGCAGCAGCATGAGCAAGGAGAGCAGGAGCAGCAGGCATCGGTTCATCTTCATGAGTACAGACCTCGCAGTGGAATGAACTGTGAACTTTTCCGTATAGGGTTAGGCGTTTGGGGGCAAAAATACCCAATGAAATTATGCAAATACTGTGCGAGCGGCGCGGGAATGGCGAGCTTTTGCGTAAACGTCCGATGGGCGGGTCTGCGGGGATGAGCGACGCGGGAGAGACGTGAGAGGTTTTTCCTGAAACTTGTCAAATGGCGTAGCGATCTCCGCCATTTAGCCCGTCGCCGTGCTCCCGCGCCGCCGAGGGCAAAACAAAAGGCCGGCTCGATGAGCCGGCCCCGTCAAGTGGCGCGGTCGCCAGGGGCGACGTTGATGTACGTCGCCGGGGGCGCTGGGGGTGTCGTTACGGCTGCCAAAGGCGTCGCTGTGGTTACTTCGCCAGGTCGCCGCGGTTTTCCGGAGCGTCGCTGAGGCTGCGCGCCTGTTCGGCGGCGTCTTCGAGGAATTCCCTGGAGTACCTGACGTAGTTCCCGGCGGAGCGTCCGAGCCAGGCGATCTCGTTTTCGGTGAGGTCCCTCTTGTACTTGGCGGGAGCCCCGACCCAGAGGGTGCCGGGGGGGATCACGGTCCCCTCCGTGACCAGGGCGCGGGCGCCGACCAGGGCCCCCTTGCCGACCACGGCCTTGTCCATGATCATGGCCTGCATGCCGATGAAGGCGCCGTCCTCGATGGTGCAGCCGTGCAGGGTGACGCTGTGCCCAACGGTGACGTCGTTGCCGATGACCAGCGGGGCGCCGGGGTCTTCGGCGTGTTTCTTGTGGGTCACGTGCAGCATGGAGAGGTCCTGGATGTTGGTGCGGTCCCCGATGCTGATCGAGTTCACGTCACCGCGCACCACGCAGTTGTACCAGATGCTCGCTTCCTTGCCGATGGTCACCTCGCCGATGACCACCGCCCCCTCCGCGATGAAGGCGGACGGGTCGATCTTGGGATGCATCCCTTTGAAGGATCGGATCATGTGTCTTCTCCTGTGGTTCGTCCGCTCCCTTCTCTGTGAGCGGGGGGACGTCCACTCTCCCTTTCCCCCCGGAGGAGGGGTGGGGTGAGGGAGTCTTTTCATGTTGTTGCTTTTGGGTGCCTGGCGCCGCCCTTACCCCAAGCCACTCTCCCGCAGGGCGAGGGGAGTCCGCCTTAGTCCCTCGGGATGGCCAGCATCCGGTCCAGGGCGCGCTTGGCGGGGACACGGACCTCCTCGGGGACCTTGACCACGGGGCTCATGCTGACCAGCGCCTCGTGCACGTCCTCCAGGGAGGTGAGTTTCATGTTGGGGCAGATGAGGGCCGGGGAGGCGAGGATGAACTCCTTGTCCGGGTTCTCGCGCTTGAGCCTCCAGAGGATGCCCGCCTCGGTGCCGATGATGAAGCGCTTGGCGTCGCTTTTCTTGCAGTAGTCGTACATCCCCGTGGTCGAGCAGACGTGGTCGGCGAGCGCCACCACCGCCGGATTGCACTCAGGGTGACAGACGAAGGGCGCACCGGGATTCTGTTGCTTCAACTCCTTGACCACTTCGGGGCGAAGCCGCTCGTGGGTGGGACAGTACCCCTCCCAGAGGTGGAACTTCTTGTCGGTGAAGCGCGCCACGTAGCTCCCCAGGTTCTTGTCCGGCGCGAAAATGATCTCCTGCTCGCTCATGGACTGGACCACTTTCAGGGCGTTGGCGGAGGTGCAGCAGATGTCGCTCTCGGCCTTGACCGCGGCGGAGGAGTTAACGTAGGTCACCACCGGCACGCCGGGGAGCTTCGCCTTGAGTTTTTTCAGCTCCTCGGCGGACACCATGTCGGCCATGGGGCAGCCGGCGTCCAGGCGGGGGAGCAGTACCGTCTTTTCCGGAGCCAGGATGGAGGCCGATTCGGCCATGAAATGGACGCCGCAGAAGACGATCACCTCGGCGTCGGTCTTGGCCGCCTCCATGGAAAGGGCCAGCGAGTCCCCGGTTATGTCAGCGATCTCCTGCACTTCGTCGCGCATGTAGTTGTGCGCCAGGAGCACGGCTTTGCGCTCCTTGAGCAGCGCCTTAATATCGGCTTTTAAAGAATCCTGCGTCATGTTTGTCACCACCAAAATCTGTCTTTCTCATTTGAAATATATGGTAAACAGGACCGATCTTAGACAATGTTCGGGATCATGTCAAACCAATTAAGGTCCTACCTTTGCAAGCTTGACACCCGTCGGTAAAACCTCTATTATTTTTTGGACTTTTTGTATGACAAACGCGCGTTTGACGCATACCAAGCGAGGTAAATAGTATGTTCGGAATCGGGATGCCTGAACTGGTCATCATTTTGGTCATAGCACTCATCGTCATCGGTCCCCAGAAGCTGCCGGACCTGGCCAAGTCGCTGGGGAAGGGGCTGGCCGAGTTCAAGAAGGCCACCGACGACTTCAAGCAGACCATCGAGGCCGACAGCAGGACCGAAGAGGAGAAGGAGCACCTGGCGAAGCTCGCCGAGGCCAAGAAGAAGGCCGAGGAGGAGAAGGTGCGCGAGGCGGAGGAACTCAAGGCGAAGGTCGAGGGGACCGTTGCCGCCGAGCCGGCACCGGCCGCCGCGGCCGCCGTGGAAACGGAGAAGAAGGCCTAGGGGCCGCCCAAACATCAGTACGCGAAAAAGGCGGGGACATCCCCGCCTTTTTTCTTATGCTCAGCCGCTATGATCCGGCACCCGTCGCGGGGCGGGCACAGGTGACGCCATGTTCAACTGGTTCAGGAAAAAGAAAGAGGAACAGCAGTTTCCCGACAGCGCCGCCGCCTTCGCGCACGCCTGCTCCATCGGCTACACCCCGCTCATCGGCGGGTTGGTCCCGGCGCTGGTCGAGGAGTCGGGAGGCTTGAACCGCGACGGCGAGCGCACCTTCCTGGTCAGCCTGGCCGCCCCCGAACGGCCGTTGCAGCTCTGGAGCTGCACCTTGAAGGGCGCGCCGGGATACCCGGAAGAGGGGGAGTTCGTCGGCTTCCGGGTGGTCACCATCGCCTCGGACCTCCCCGAGCCTGCCAACCTGATCGGCTACATCGCCTGCCGGCTGGAACCGAGGCTGGTGCCGGGGAAGGGGTGGGCCGTGGCACAGAGCTACACCCCCGAAAACATCAAGCCGGATTTTCGCCCGATGTAGGCAAGGGTCGGGCGGATGGTTATTCGCCCCTGCGCCCCTGCACCACGAGTTCGGCCGGGACCGGCTCGCTCTCCCAGGTGATCTCCGGGTAGAGGGACTTGTCCAGCTTCAGGTAGGTGCCGTCCACCCCCGTCTCAGCCCACCAGCATTCGTTCCCCTTCACCGGGAGCTTGTCGAAAAGGTACAGGTCGTTGTTCTTGTCTCTGGCGAGGAACATGGTATCTCCTTTTTCCGTGGCGGCCGCGGCCGCAAACGGGAAGGCCCTCCCGCTCTGGCAGGAGGGCCTTTCGGTAGTCAGTGTCTGGTTTATAGCTACTTGATCTTGAACTTGTCCCTGGCGATCTTCGCCTCTTCCGATTTCGGGTGCTCATCCACCAGCTTCTTCAGGATGTAGGCCGCGCTCTTGCTGTCCCCCAACTCCCTGAATGCCATTCCCTGCTTCAGCATGGCGGCCGGGGCCTTCTCCTTGTCCGGGTAGTTCTTGATCACTTCCTGGAACTCCAGCACCGCCTGCTCGTAGTTCTTCTCCTGGTAGTAGCTCTCGCCGATCCAGTACTGGGCGTTGGCGGCCAGGTTGTGCTTTGGGTACTGCACCAGGAAGCTCGCGAAGTACTCGCGGGCCTTGGCCCCCTGGCCCGCCTTGAGGGCGTCCTGCCCCTGCTGGTAGAGCAACTCTGGGGACTTGAGCGCCGCCTGCGCCTTGGCCTGCTGCTCCTCGATCCCCTTCTCCAGCTTGGTCATGCGCGCCTCGAGCGCGGTCAGCCTCTTGTTCAGGTCTTCCTTCAAAAGCGCGATGTCGTCGGCAGGTTTCTGCGCCAGGATGCGCACGTCGTCCACCTTGCCGGTCAGAAGCTGCATGTCCACCCTGGCGCTCTCCAGGGTCGCCTGCAGGTCGGCCCCACCCTTGCGGATGGAGGCCATTTCCTTCTGGTACCCCGCCATGTCGGCCTGCAGCGCCTCGAGGCTCTGCCGGTAACCGGCCAGTGACTTCTCCACCCCTTCCTTCACCTCGCCGCGGACCTCGTTGAGTCCCCGGTCCAGCGTGAAGAGGCGGTTCTTGATCTCGTCGTTGTCCCGGCGCACCGATTCCAGATCGCTCTGGCTGGCGCAGCCGAAAATGGTAAGAAGAACCAGCGCTCCCAGCGCCCCCCTCGTAAACGTCATGACAAAACCTCCTTTAAGGCCGGTCGATAAAAAAAGGAGCCCGAAGGCTCCTTTGGGCTGCGTGGCGAGCGTCACTTGACGACGACGAATTCGTCCCTTCTGTTCTTGGCCCAGGCCGCCTCGTCGTGGCCGGCGTCGACCGGTTTCTCTTCGCCGTAGCTGATGGTGGCGATGCGCTCCGAGGCGATGCCCAGGTTCACCAGGTAATCCTTGGCGGCCTTGGCCCTTCTTTCGCCCAGGGCCATGTTGTAGTCGTCGGAGCCGCGCTCGTCGCAATTCCCCTCGATGCGGATCTTGACCGACGCCTGACGGCTCAGGTACTCGGCGTTCCTGGTGAGGATGTTGCGGGAGTCCTCGGAAAGGTCGGAAGAGTCGAAGTTGAAGTAGATCTTCTGCAACTGCCCCTGCAGGTCACCTGCCGGCGCCTTGGAGGCCTCACGGGTCGGCTCCTGCGCCACCACCGGCTCGCGCACCGGGGTCGGCTCGGTGACCGGGGCCTTCGTCTGCGGCCTGGCCTCCTGGGCCGGTTTGGCTGTTTCGGGGGCGGGGGCCGTGACCGACGGAGCCGTCTCCTCGGGCTTGACCAGATCCTTTTTGGCGCAGCCTCCCGCTACCAAAGCTCCCATGCAAAGAACAACAAGGCATCCGGCGATATTCTTGCGCATTCCCCACTCCTTTTGATCTATGGAATATTGACATCGTGGCTGCCGATGCCCTTGAAAAAAACGACTGAAAGTATACCCACGTTTTCGAGGTTAAGCAACGGTCATGATTTGTTCGCGCTACCAGTTCACCGACCAGGTCGGATGCGTGTTCAGCGCCCGGTCGGGCGAGATCCTGGTCTGGCCGCTGCCGTCGGCGCGCATCAGGTACAGCCCCTCGCCGCCGTCGCGGGTGGAGCTGAAGACGATGAAACGGCCGTCCGGAGAGTAGCGCGGGTGCTCGTTGCTCCCCACGCTGGTCAGCTGGGTGTTCCCGGAGCCGTCCGGGTTGATGGCGTAGATCTGGAAGCCCCCTTCCTTGCGCGCGTAGACGATGCGGTCGCCCTTGGGGGACCAGCGCGGCGTCACGTTGTAGGCGCCGTTGCTGGTGAGACGTTTCACGTTGCCGCCGTTGGCGTCCATCACGAAGAGCTGCGGCTTGCCCAGACGGTCGGAGACGAAGGCGATCCGGGCGCCGTCGGGAGACCAGGCGGGGGAGACGTCGATGGCGTGGTTGTTGGTGAGCCGCGCCAGTTCCTTGCCGTCCCGGCCGATCTGGTAGATCTCGGAGTTGCCGTCCTTGGAGAGGACCAGGGCGATCTTGTTCCCGTCCGGGGAGAACACCCCCATGGCGTTCAAGCCGCTTCTGGACGAGACGCGCGCCTCCTGGCCGGTGAAGAGCTCGCGCCGGTACAGGTCGGGGTTCCCCTTCTTGTAGGAGGTGTAGATGAGCTCCTTGCCGGAGGGGGCGAAGTCGGGGTAGAGGTTGATCGAGCCGTTGTTGGTGAGCCGCTGCGGGTTGCGGCCGTCGTAATCCATGATGAAGATCTCCTTGTTGCCGGAGATCTTGGAGACGTAGGCTATCTTGCCGGTGAAGGGGCCCTTCGAGCCGGTCAGCACGCGCAGCACCTCGTCGGAGAAGGCGTGTCCCATGCGGCGCAGGTCCTTCAGCCTGCCGCTGTAGCGCTTGGCGACCACCTCCCGGTTCAGCACCTGGTCGACGAGGCGGCACTCGATGATGGCGGTGTCACCCTGGACCCCGTAGGCGCTCTTCAAGAGGAGCGCGCTCCCTTCCGCAGCGGGGGAGATCTCGAAGGGGCCGGCGATGCCGAGGTCGAAGCCGAACAGTTCGGGGAGCTCGCGCGCCGCCTCGGCGGGAAGCGTGCCGGAGAGCGCCGTGGTGGGGGCGATGGCCAGCTTCATCTTCCCGGAGGTCGGGGCGGTGACGTCGAGGTAACTCTCCGCCGCGAAGCCCTGCGGCCCCAGAACCAGTAACAGCAGTAGCAGAAGAATTCTCATCATTTCTATTTCACCCCTTCAGGCATGAAGCGGAACACGCGTTTGTATTGTGTGTGGTTGGGCGGGGGCACCAGCGTCTTGCCGGCCAGCGCCACCGCGCGTTGCACGGCGTCGTCGAAGAAGGGGTCGCCCGATCCCTTTTCCACGCGGTAATCGATGCTGCCGTCGGGAGAGACCGTGATGGTGGCGATCACCTGCGGCGCCCTGGTCTGGGTGGCGATGACCTGCTTGAGGGCGTCCCTGAGCCGGGACTGCAGGTACGAAGAGTAGTCGCTCCCCGCCTGGTTCCCGGTTGCTCCCGGCATGCCGATGCGGCTGCTCCCTCGTTTCTTCAGGGCATCCAGCACCGCGGCCTGGCGGCGGTCCTCGGCCTTTTGCTGCAGCTTGGCCATCCGTTCGTTGAAGGCCTTGTCCTCGGCCTCCTTTTGCTGCTGTTCGGTTTTGGCCTGGGGTTTCGCGGGCGCCTTCGGCGCGGGCTTGGTCGGCAGGGCCATGGCCGGCTTGGGCGCCGCGGGGGGTGGGGGCGGCGCAGCGGGAGCCTTGGCTTCGGCCGGAGCAGGCGCGGCGGGCATGCCGCTTTGCGGCGAAGCGACCGGTAGCGTGACCATGTCGACGTAGGTGACCGGGGTTTCGTCCCTGCGGAACTCAGGGAGGGCGTGCCAGTTGGCGATGATCAGGAACACGACCAGGTGGCAGACGAGGGAGACCGCCAGCATCCCCCCCGGCCCCGGGTAGTTGCGCGTGAACGCGGTTTTCATCGGCGTTGCGGGGACTCCGTCACCATGCCCAGGCGCTCCACGCCGGCCCCCTTGATCTGGGCCATGACCCGCACCACGTCGCCGTAGGGAACGGCCTGGTCAGCCTTGAGGAACACCTCGCGCTTCTCGCGGCCGGCCAGCATCGTGGTCAGCTTGTCCTTCAGCTGGTCGCCCGCGACCTCGGTGGAATTGATGAAGGTCTTGCCGGACTGCTCGACGGAGACCACCAGGGTGTCTTCCTTGGGCGCCAGCGACTTGGTGTCCGCCTTGGGAAGGTTGACCTGGACCCCCTGCTGCATCATCGGCGCGGTGACCATGAAGATGATCAAGAGCACCAGCATGACGTCGACCAGAGGCGTGACGTTTATCTGCGACATGGTGCCGCGATCGCCGTTATCCCTGTTGCCGAACTCCATGGCTTATCTCCCCGCGAAGTTGCGCTGCACGATGTTGAGAAATTCGGTGGAGAAGCTGTCCATCTCCGAGATGAGCACCTTGATTTTGTGCTGGAAGTGGTTGTAGCCCATGACCGCCGGGATCGCGGCGACCAGGCCGATCGCGGTGGCGATGAGCGCCTCGGCGATGCCCGGGGCGACGACCGCCAGGGAAGCGGAGCCGCTCTGGCCGATCTTCTCGAAGGCGGTCATGATGCCCCAGACGGTGCCGAAGAGGCCGACAAACGGCGCGGTGGCGCCGGTGGTGGCGAGGAAGGTCAGGTATTTCTCCAGCCGGGTGATCTCGATGGTGGTGGCGCGGCGCAGGGCACGGGCGATGTTGTCGACCCCGCCGAGGTCGGTGCTGACGATGTTCGGGTCAGCCTTCTCCTCGACCTTCTCCTGCAGTTTCCTCAGCTCGCCGTACCCCTCCTGGAACAGGACGGTGAGGGGGGAGTGCTCGAAACGGTCCAGTTGCGAGTTGATGGCGTCGAAGCGCTTGGCTTTCCAGAAGAATTCCAGGAAACGCTCGGAGGCGCCGTTGGCGCGGTACACCTGCAGCAGCTTGTAGAAGATGATGCCCCAGGAGACCACCGAGAAATAGAGCAACAGTAAAAGTACCAGTTTTACGACCAGGCCGGTCGAAGCAAGCATGCCCACGTAGCAACCCTCCGCGGTTAGATGGAAACCAAACTGGAAAAATATGCTGAACCCATTGGGAAGTCAACAGGAAACACGTGCCGCGCGGCGCTCGGGCAAGGCACATCCAAAAGCCTCAACGCAAAGACGCGGAGCCGCGAAGGCGCCAAGACTTTAAGCACTTAAAACCTAGAGTCTTTTGTCAAAGTCTTTTCTTCGCGGCTTGGCGCCTTTGCGCCTTTGCGTTAGGCCTTTCGGGTTTCCCTAGTAGCACTCCGGCCGTCTGTCTTGAAAACAGCCGATGCTCGCGCGCCAGGAGGTGATCTCGGCGGGGTCGAGGAGCGCGGTCGGCTCGCAGTTCTCGTAACCCCCTTCGGCCAAAAGTTCCCCCTTGGGGTTGACGATCATCGAGGAGCCGAAGAAGTCGAGCTTGCCGATCATGCCGCAGGTGTTGGTGGCGACCACGAAGAGCTGGTTCTCGATGGCGCGGGCGCGGATCAGGGTGCGCCAGTGCTCCTCGCGCGGCTTGGGCCACTCGCCGGAGACGATGATGATCTCGGCGCCGTCCACGGCGAGCCTGCGGGTGAGCTCGGGAAAACGCAGGTCGTAGCAGATGATGACGCCGATCCTGCCGACGCTGGTGTCGAGCAGGCAGACGGCGTCGCCGCGGTCCAGGTGCCGGTCCTCGTGCATCAGGCCGAAGAGGTGCATCTTCCGGTAGCTCCCGGCCAGCTTGCCGCGGTCGGCGACGTAGGCCGTGTTGTAGACCTTCTCGCCGTGCGGTTCGGGGAGGCTGCCGACGATGGTCATGCCGAGTTCCCCCGAAAGCGCCAGTATCCGCTCCACCAGGGCCGGGGTTCGCAGGGCCAGCTGGTTCAGCTGACGGTAGTCGAAGCCGCAGCTCCACAATTCCGGCAGCACCACGAGCTCCACGCCGTCCTGGGCGAGCTGGCGCAGCTTGTCGGTCACGTAGGCGAGGTTCTTGTCGATGTCTCCCAGCGCTATGTTGAACTGCAACGCGGCGGCTTTGATGCTCTTCTGCATGTTCCCTCCTCATTGACCACGTGGCACAAAAATCTGTGGGGGCGCATAATCATTCGCCCGCCTCTGTCGCGTCTTTGCCTCTTTGGCCATCATCGGCGCACAAGGCCCCGACGGCTGGGCAAATAGTATTTGCCCCTACCGTGGACAGCCTGGTGCCTTTGGTGGACATGTCGGCCCTGTGCCTGTCGGGGTGGATAGTAATTCGCCCTCCCCTTCGGGAGCGCCGCCCGAAACCTTGCCATCACGGGCAGGCGATCCGACGGCGCTCGGAGTGTAATATTACTCCCCGCCAATTTCAAGCGTCTTCGTGCAGTTGCGGCGCTTTCGCGTGACAAGGAGAGGGGGGATCTGCTAGAACCATAGCTGGCGTGTAAAGGAGCGCGAGAGCCATGAGAGCCGGTCTCTATATTCATTTCCCCTTCTGCCTCAAAAAATGCCTGTACTGCGACTTCAACTCCACCGCCTGGTCCGGCGACGAATTGGACGGCTACGTCGAGCTGTTGCTTTGCGAGATGGAGCTGCGCCAGAAGGTACTCCCGGAAACGGTGCAGGCGTCGACCCTGTACCTTGGCGGCGGCACGCCGTCGCTCATCGCGCCGGAACTGGTGGGGCGCCTGATCGATCAGGCGGCGCTCCGGTTTGGCCTGGAACAGGGGGCGGAGGTCACCCTGGAGGCGAACCCGGGCACGCTCACCCCGGAGCGGCTGGCCGGCTACCGGGCGGCGGGGGTGAACCGCCTGTCGCTCGGCATCCAGTCTTTCGAAGAACGCCTCCTCGAGCGTCTCGGGCGGGTGCATACGGTGGATGAGGCGCTGGCGGCCTTCGAGCAGGCGCGCCGCGCCGGCTTCGACAACGTGAGCATCGACCTCATGCACTCCCTCCCCGGGCAGACCCTGGACGACTGGCGCGCCGCGCTGGCGCGGGGTATCGCGCTCGCTCCCGAACACGTCTCCGCCTACGCGCTCTCCATCGAGGAGGGGACCCCCTTCGAAGGGTTGTACCAGCGTGGGGAACTCCAGTTGCCGGCTGAGGAAGAGGCCGCGCGCATGTTCGAGACCACCGCCGAGATGCTCACCGGCGCCGGCTACCTCCATTACGAGATCTCCAACTTCGGCCTCCCCGGCCGCTTTTCCCGCCACAACCAATCGTACTGGAGCCGGCAGAGCTACCTCGGTTTCGGCTCCGGCGCCCATTCCTTCTGGAACCCCGACGGGCTGGGGCGCCGCTGGAACAACGCCGCCGACCTCGACGGCTACCGCGCCGCCATCGGCGCCCGGCTTCTTCCCGAGCGGGACGAGGTGCGGCTCTCCCTCGAGGACGCGGTGGCCGAGAGCTTTTTTCTCGGCCTCAGGGTGTTGACCGGGATGGACCTCGCCCCCCTCAAGGCGCGCTTCGGCGAGCAGGCGCTGGCGGGCCAGCTGGCGGAGGTGCGGGGGCTGCTGCGGGCCGGTCTGCTGGTCGCCGAGGGGGAGCGCATCCGTCTTGCCGACAGCTCGGTAATCATCGCCAACAGCATCTTTTCCCGCTTTCTGTAAATCCGCCATTATCCTGCCAGAGAACCCCTTGACAAAGCACAGGTGCGTTGCTAACTTGAAGCTCGTTTAGCACTCGAACTTTTTGAGTGCTAAACGCTTTTGAGGGTCAAGGCTATGGAAGAGCAACTTTCTGAACGCGGCAAACGGATCCTCGAAGCGGTCATCGAGGACTACATAGCGACCGCAGAACCGGTGGGGAGCAGGACCATCACCCGCAGCCACGCGCTGGCGCTGTCACCGGCCACGGTACGAAATGTCATGGCCGACCTGGAGGAGATGGGGCTGCTCGCCTCGCCGCATACCTCCGCCGGCCGCATCCCCACCGACAAGGCTTACCGTCTCTACGTCAATTCGATCCTGGAGGCGAAGCAGAACCTCATGCCGGGCAAGCGCGACGAGATCCGCAGGCGCTGTCGCATGGCGGGCAAGGACCCGGCCGAGATGCTCAAGGAAGCGAGCCGGCTTCTCTCAACCACCTCGAGCTACATGGGGGTGGTGATGGCGCCGCGCATGGCCGCCAACGTCTTCCACCAGATGGAATTCGTCAAGCTCTCCAGCCACCGCATCCTGGCCATCCTGGTCTCGCAAAACGGCACGGTGCAGAACCGGCTTTTGGAGACCGAGGAGGAGATCCCGCAGGAGGACCTGGTCCGCATGGCCAACTACCTGAACGGGATGCTGCAGGGGTTGACCATAGCGCAGGTGCGTGAACGGCTTCTGGCCGAGATGCAGAGCGAGAAGGTCCGTTACGACTCGCTGATGGCCAGGGCGCTGGCGCTTTCCGAGCAGACCATCAGGACCGACAGCACCGAGATCTTCCTCGAGGGGCAGGCGAACATCCTGGACCAGCCGGAATTCGCCGACGCCGCCAAGATGCGGGAGATCTTCAGGGCATTCGAGAAGAAGAGCCTCCTTTTGGACCTGCTGGACCGCTCCATGCAGGCCGAGGGGGTCCAGATCTTCATCGGGTCGGAATCGCCCCTGCTCAAGATGGAGGGGATGAGCCTGGTCACCTCCACCTACCTCACCGGGAAGGACACGGTCGGGGTGCTGGGGGTCATCGGCCCGACCCGGATGGGTTACGGCCGGGTGATACCGATCGTCGACTATACGGCCAAATTGATAAGCCGCCTGCTCGAGAGCGAGTAGGGCGAGAGAAAAGGAGAGTACAAAGGGATGGACAAGAAAAAACACGATGCGCACCAGCACGACAAGAAAGCGGAGGCGGCGTCGCAGGACCACGTCGAACTGGCGCAGCCGCTGTCGGATGCGGATCGGATCAAGGAACTCGAAGAGGCCCTGGCCGCCAAGGGGCTTGAGTCGGCGAGCAACTGGGACAAGTACCTGCGCGAGCGCGCCGACCTTGAGAACTACCGGAAGCGGGTGCAGAAGGAGAAGGAGGAGATCCTTAAGTACGGCAACGAGCAGATCATCATGGAGCTCCTTCCCTCGGTGGACAACCTGGAGCGTGCCATCGACCACGCCAGCGAGGACGACCCCATCGTCGAGGGGGTGAAGCTCACCCTGAACATGCTCCTTTCCACCCTGAAGAAGTTCGGCGTCACCCCGCTGGAGACCCCGGCCGGGACCCCGTTCGATCCCGCCTTCCACCAGGCCATGACCCAGGTACCGAGCGCGGACCAGGAGCCCAACACCGTCGTCAACGTGTTCCAGAAGGGGTACATGCTGAACGAGCGACTGCTCCGCCCCGCCATGGTCACGGTCGCCGTAAAACCTTAACCGCAGGGACTGGGGACTACGGACTAGGGCGAGTAAAAACCTTGGGTTTGCCAGCCCCTAGCCCCCAGCCCCCAGCCCCGCAGTTTTTTTTACCCCGCCCCTTGTTTTTTACCGGGGGCATGACTAGCTTGCTGAGTGACAGTTACCATATGAGGAGGCAATCACATGAGTAGAGTAATAGGAATAGACCTCGGGACCACCAACTCCTGCGTGGCAGTGATGGAAGGTGGGGAGCCGGTTGTCATAGCGAACGCAGAGGGAAGCCGCACCACCCCTTCCATGATCGCTTTCGCTGAGAACGGCGAGCGGCTGGTGGGCCAGCAGGCCAAGCGCCAGGCGGTCACCAACCCCGAGAACACCCTGTACGCCATCAAGCGCCTGATCGGGCGCAAGTACGATACCGAGGCGGTCAAGAAGGACATCGCCATCTCCCCGTTCAAGATCGTCAAGGCCGACAACGCCGACGCGTGGGTCGAGGTGCGCGGTCAGAAGTATTCTCCGCCGGAGATTTCGGCGATGGTGCTGATGAAGATGAAGAAGACCGCCGAGGACTACCTCGGTGAGACCGTCACCGACGCGGTCATCACCGTCCCGGCGTACTTCGACGACTCCCAGCGCCAGGCCACCAAGGACGCCGGCAAGATCGCGGGCCTCAACGTCCTGCGCATCATCAACGAGCCGACCGCGGCGGCGCTCGCCTACGGCCTGGACAAGAAGAAGGACGAGAAGATCGCCGTGTTCGACCTGGGCGGCGGCACCTTCGACGTCTCCATCCTGGAACTGGGCGAAGGGGTCTTCGAGGTGAAGTCCACCAACGGCGACACCTTCCTGGGGGGCGAGGACTTCGACCAGAAGATCATCGACTACATCGCCGACGAGTTCAAGAAGGACCAGGGGATCGACCTCAGGGGCGACAAGATGGCGCTGCAGAGGCTCAAAGAGGCGGGCGAGAAGGCGAAGTGCGAACTCTCCACCTCGCTGGAGACCGACATCAACCTTCCGTTCATCACCGCCGACGCTTCCGGTCCCAAGCACCTGACCATGAAGCTCTCCCGCGCCAAGCTGGAGTCCATCTGCGCCGACCTGATCGCCAAGCTGGAAGGCCCCTGCCGCACCGCGCTCAAGGACGCCGGCCTCTCCGCTTCCGACATCGACGAGGTGATCCTCGTGGGCGGCATGACCCGCATGCCGATCGTGCAGAAGAAGGTGCAGGACATCTTCGGCAAGGTCCCCAACCGCGGCGTCAACCCGGACGAGGTGGTCGCCATCGGCGCGGCCATCCAGGGGGGCGTTCTGCGCGGCGACGTGAAGGACGTGCTGCTGCTCGACGTCACCCCGCTCTCCCTGGGCATCGAGACCCTGGGCGGCGTCATGACCAAGCTGATCGACAAGAACTCCACCATCCCGTGCCGGAAGAGCCAGGTGTTCTCCACCGCGGCCGACAACCAGCCGGCGGTTTCCATCCACGTCCTGCAGGGCGAGCGCGAGATGGCGTCCGACAACAAGACCCTGGGCAACTTCGAGCTCTCCGGCATCCCGGCCGCGCCGCGCGGCGTGCCGCAGATCGAGGTCACCTTCGACATCGACGCCAACGGCATCGTTCACGTCTCCGCGAAGGACCTCGGTACCGGCAAGGAGCAGTCCATCCGCATCACCGCCTCCTCCGGCCTCTCCAAGGAGGAAGTCGAGAAGATGGTGCGCGACGCCGAGGCGCATGCCGCCGAGGACAAGAAGAAGCGCGAGCTGATCGAGGCCAAGAACCAGGGCGACAACCTGATCTACTCCACCGAGAAGTCGCTGAGCGAGTTCGGCGACAAGATCGACGCCTCCGAGAAGCAGAAGATCGAGGAAGGGATCGCGGCCCTCAAGAAGGCCCTGGAGGGGAGCGACGCCGATGAGATCAAGAAGGCGAGCGAGACCCTGATGCAGGCGTCCCACAAGCTGGCCGAGGCGGTCTACGCCAAGGCACAGGCCGCCGGCGCCGAGGGTGCCGAGGCGCACGCCGAGCCGGAAGCCGGCGGAGCCGCCAAGGGCGAGAAGGTCGTCGACGCCGACTTCGAGGAAGTGAAGGACGACAAGAAGTAAGTAAAAGGTTGCAAACCGGTGCCGCTTTAGTGGAAGATGGCGCTGCATCTTAGAAATGACAACCGCAACGGGCAGCGTCTCATGAGATGGGACGCTGCTCTTTGTGTTACGAGGGCTTACATTGGCAAACGGTGACAAACAGGATTACTACGAACTGCTCGAGGTGAACAAGAACGCCTCCGAGACCGAGATCAAGAAGGCGTACCGGCGTCTGGCCATCAAGTACCACCCGGACAAGAACCCCGGCGACAAGAGCGCCGAGGACAAGTTCAAGGAGATCTCCGAGGCCTACGAGGTGCTTTCCGACCCCGAGAAGCGTGCCCGCTACGACCAGTTCGGCCACGCCGGCATGGGGGGCGGCGGCTTCAACGGCTCCCCCTTCGGCGGTTTCAGCGGCTCCCCGTTCGGGGACATCTTCGGGGACATCTTCGGGGAGGTGTTCGGCGGCCGCCAGAAGAGTTCGCGCGGCAAGCGCGGCGACGATCTGCAGTACAACCTGGAGATCACCTTCGAGGAGGCGGCCTTCGGGGTCGAGAAGAAGATCGACATCCCCTACGCCAAGCGTTGCGAGACGTGCGGCGGTTCCGGCGCCAAGGCCGGCACCCAGCCCAAGACCTGCCCCACCTGCCAGGGTGCCGGGCAGATGCGCTTCCAGCAGGGCTTCTTCAGCGTTTCCAAGACCTGCTCGCACTGCAACGGCGAAGGGCGCGTGGTGGAGCATCCCTGCCCGAGCTGCCGCGGTACCGGCACGGTGCGGGACAAGAAGACCATCTCGGTGAAGGTTCCCGCCGGCGTCGAGACCGGCATCCGCTTGAAGCTCTCCGGCGAGGGTGGGCAGGGGATCAAGGGGGGGGGCAACGGCGACCTTTACGTGGCGCTCACGGTGCGCGAGCACTCCATCTTCCGGCGCGAGGACAACGACGTCCTGTGCGAGATCCCGATCAGCTTCACCCAGGCGGCGCTCGGCTGCGAGATCGAGGTGCCCACCCTGGACGGCAAGGTGAACATGAAGATCCCGGAAGGGACCCAGTCCGGCGCCATCTTCAGGATGCGCGGCAAGGGGGTTCCGGCGCTGCAGGGGTACGGGCGCGGCGACCACCTGGTCATCGCCAAGGTGGAGACCCCGACCAACCTCAACAAGCAGCAGCGCGAGCTCCTGGAGGAGCTGGCGCGCATCAGCGGCGAGGATGTAAACCCGATGCGCAAGAACTTCTTCGCCAAGGTCATGGACATCCTCACGTGACAAAAACGCTCACCCGGTGCGTGGTCGGTTTTCTGGCGGTTCTTTTGCTCGCCGCCCGTCCCGTGCCGGCCCTGAGTGCCCCCGCCCAGGCGACGCTGCTGGCTGACGGCGCCTACTCCGGCGCGGTCAGGGAACGCATCCGCGGGGCGAAAAGGCGCATCATCTGTGCCTTTTACCTTTTCAAGGCCAGCGGGCGCAGGGGGAATCTCCCGGCACAGATCGCGCAGGACTTGGCCCAGGCCAGGGGGCGCGGGGTGGATGTCACCGTGATCCTGGAACCGGGCGATTCGGTAGGACGCGACAACCGCGCCGCGGCCGCGTACCTGGCGCGCAAGGGGGTGCGGGTTATCTTTCCGCCCGGCAGGCGCACCACGCACGCCAAGGCCGTGGTCATCGACGACCGGTACGTGTTGATCGGGAGCCACAACCTCTCCCACGCGGCGCTGACCCGGAACCGGGAGCTGTCGGTGCTGCTGGACGCGCCGGAGCTGGCGGCGCAGGTGACCAGGTACCTCGAGGGGATCAGGTAGGCCGGTCAGGTAGCCTCGATCGCGATGGACACAGGCGGGCGAATGATTATTCGCCCCTACAGGACTTGCTGATTACGAATCAGCTACTCACCATCGGCATCATTGCCTGATGCCATTAAGCACTGGCACCCGGACGAGACATTCCCGCTGTAGGGGCGAATAATCATTCGCCCAGCGCTCTCGCCTCACCTACTGTTGGTAGCCACCACGAAAGCCGCAGCATCGCCGTCGTCAACAAAAGGAGTAGCAACCTTGCTTTCCCGTCGGTACGCTTCACTCAAGAAGCTCTTCTCCCCCGTTTTTCTCGTCATCCTCCTGGCGCTCACCTGCGCCGTTTCCGCCCACGCCTCCATCGCGACCTATCCGGAACTCCCGACCGGCTACACCTCGATCCGGGTCTTCGACGGGCAGCAGCGTTACGTCGGGCGCATCCTCCCTACCCAGCGCTACTGGGTCTCCATCGACAGGATCCCGGTTTTCCTGCGCAAGGCCCTGGTCGCCACCGAGGACTCCCGCTTCTACGAGCACGGCGGCATCGACGTGCGCGGCATCGCCCGGGCCCTCGTGAAGGACGTGGTCAAGGGAAGGCTCGCCGAGGGTGGCTCCACCATCACCCAGCAGCTGATCAAGAACAAGTTCCTGACCGGCGAGAAGTCGCTCGACCGCAAGGTGAAGGAAGTGCAGCTCGCCATGGATTTCGAGAAGAAGTACACCAAGGACCAGATCCTGGAGATGTACTTCAACGAGATCTACTTCGGCAACGGCGCCTGGGGCATCGCGCAGGCGGCGCGACAGTACTTCGACAAGAACCCGGAGGAGTTGACCGAGGCGGAGTGCTCCCTTCTGGCCGGGGTGCCCAAGAATCCCGGCCGCTACAACCCGCTGGGAGACCAGGGCAAGGTGAGCGCGCGCCGCAGCGTGGTGCTCTCCCGCATGGTCGCGGTCAAGATGATCACGCCGCAGCAGAAGAGGGCCATCGAGGCGCACCCGGCCACGGTGATCAAGCCGGGGCAGGCGCAGGGGTACCTCGACCTGGTGCGCAAACAGCTCGTGGAGCGTTACGGGGCGCATATCGTGGAGCAGGGCGGGCTGGACGTGATCTCGGCCATGGACGTGAACCTGCAGAAACAGGCGGAACAGGTGCTGCGCGACGGGGTGAAGAAGGTGAACCCGAACCTGCAGGGGGCGCTCATCTGCATGGACCTGAAGACCGGCGACGTGCTGGCCGCGGTGGGTGGGGTGGACAACGGCAAGGGGGGCTTCAACCGCGCGTTCTCGGCCAAGCGCCAGCCCGGCTCTTCCATCAAGCCGCTCATCTTCGCCGCCGCTCTGGAGCAGGGGTACACGCCGGCGAGCATCCTGGACGACAAGCCGGCCAGCTACAACAAGGGCAATGGGCAGGTGTGGAAACCGCAGAACTACGAGAAGAAGAGCTACGGGGATCTGTCGCTTAGGCAGGCGCTCGCCCACTCCAACAACGTGATCACGGTGAAGCTGCTCGAATCGCTCGGGGTGAACAACTTCGTCACCTTCGCCGGGCGCCTGGGCCTCACCCTGCGCACCCCCAACGACCTATCGCTCGCCCTGGGCACCGACGAGGTGACCCTGAACGACCTGGTCTCGGCCTACTCGCCGCTGGCCAACGGCGGCATGCGCAGCGAGGGGCGCACCATCATCCGGGTCTATGACCGCAACCGCAAGAGCTGGAACGAGAACCCGTCCCAGGTGGCGCCGGTGCTCTCTCCGGCCACCGCCTTCGTCACCACCTCGATGATGAAGGACGTCCTGACCTACGGGACCGCCAAGGGGCTCAGGAACTTCACCCGCCAGCGCCCCGCCGCCGGCAAGACCGGCACCACCGACGACTACCGCGACGCCTGGTTCGTGGGGTACACCCCGCAGCTGATCACCGGCGTCTGGGTGGGATACGACAAGCCCAAGCCGGGTGGCAGGGGCTTCACCGGCGGCGCGGTTTCCGCGCCGATCTGGGAGAAATTCATGCGGGTCGCCAGCGCCGGCAAGCCGGCGGTCGACTTCGCGAAGCCCGAAGGCGTGGTCACCGTCAACATCGACCCCAGCACCGGCCAGCTCGCCACGCCGGAGTGCCCGACCACCAAGGATGAGGACTTCATCGCCGGGACCGAGCCGACCACGTACTGCTCCAGGCACGGCGGCGACGCCATGCCGCCGGCGCAGCCGGGACAGCCGGGACAGGCGGGACAGCCGGGACAGCCGGGACAGCCGGGCGTCACCGCTCCGGGGGAAGGGACTCCGGCCAAGGAACCTGCCGAGGAGGGTGGGGATGAAGGCGCCGACGGCGCTGCCGGTCGCGAGGGGGACGTACTGCGCTAGGCGGGGCCGCCGGTTTCGGTGGCGTAGTAGTGGCGGATCGGTTTGAGGTCGTCGTCCAACTCGTACACCAGCGGCGTCCCGGTCGGGATCTCCAGGTGGACGATGTCCGAGTCCGAGACCCGGTCCAGGTACTTGATGAGGGCTCGCAGGCTGTTGCCGTGGGCGACGATGAGCGGCCGACGGCACTCGCGCAGGGCCGGGGCGATCACCTGCTGCCAGCAGGGGAGCACCCGCTCCACCGTGTCCTGCAGGCACTCGGTCCTCGGGATCAGGTGCCGCGGCAGAAAGGCGTAGCGCGGGTCGCGGCCGGGATAGCGCTGGTCGCCCTCGGCGAGCGCGGGGGGGCGGACGTGGTAGCTGCGCCGCCACAGCTGCACCTGCTCCTCTCCGTACTTCTCCGCCGTCTGCGCCTTGTTCAGCCCCTGCAAAGCGCCGTAATGCCGCTCGTTCAAACGCCAGTCCTTGTGTTCCTCGATCCACACCAGGTCCATCTCGCGCAGGATCATCCAGAGCGTCTCGATGGCCCGGCGCAGCACCGAGGTGAAGGCGACGTCGAAGACGAATCCCTTCTCCTTCAAGAGACGCCCCGCGCTCCTGCTCTCCTCCTCGCCCTGTGGGGAAAGCTCCACGTCGGTCCAGCCGGTGAACAGGTTTTCCCTGTTCCAGACGCTCTCTCCATGTCGAATCAGTACCAGTTGCTGCATGAGCCCGCCTCCTTTGCAACCCGCCGCGGCGCTACTTGGCGCCCGTCGCCTGTTTCGCCTCTTCCAGCTTGTCGGTGACGTTGTTCTTGATCCAGGACGGGTCCCACCACTCGATCGGGTTCACTTCCTGCCCCGAAATGGCCACGCCGAAGTGGAGGTGGTCGCCGCCGGCAAGCCCGGTGTCGCCGGTGTCGCCGATGATGTCCCCCTTTTTCACCTGGTCCCCTTCCTTCACGCCGATCCGGCTCAAATGACCGTAGAGCGTCTGCAGCCCCATGCCGTGGTCGATGATGACGCACTGGCCGTAGATGCCGAGGTCGTCGGCCCATACCACGCGCCCGGCGTTGGCGGCCGGGACCTTCGAGTGCGCCAGGGAGGCGAGGTCGATCCCCAGGTGGTACTGCTCGTCCACCTGTTTCCCCTTGTAGAAGTAGCTGCGCAGTTGGCTGAAGCTGCCCCGCGGCGCCGAGTTGGGGAGGCGCAGGAACTCGCCCTGCCAAAGCGGAGTGGGGGAGGTCTTGAGCCCCACCTGGTACAGGGTTTTCCGGTCGGCCTGGCGCCCCTCGCCGTTCACCTTGAGAAAGATCTCCAGCGGCGAGGCCGCCTTCGGGTAGCGGTCCTTGAATTCGCCTGAGACCTTCTCCAGGAAGGAGTCGGTCAGTTCGATCCGGTCCCTCGGGAAGGATTTTTCCAGCACGTGGTAGTAGATGCCGGTGAGCCGCTCGTTGCCGGCCCGGTCCACGGCCAGCACCTTGGGGACAAAGCGCTCCTGCGGCAGGTCGCTGGGGAAGGGGAACAGGCAGGCGTAGAAGCCGCCGGGCTGGAGATAGGCGGGGTAGAAGCGGTCGGCGAAGACGACGCCGGTCCTGGCCACCTCCCGGTTCACCGTGTAGAGCACCAATCCGGCGCCGCCCCGGGAGACGTTGTGGGCGGTGCTGAGGATGGCTACCGCGGGAGGCTTGTTCTGGTAATCGAAGGTGAACGACTGCTCGGTGCGGTTGCCGGAGCCGAACCCGTATATGGAGCGGTCCGCTGCCCGGACCTCCAGCCGGACCGGCCCTTCCTTGAGCCCAGGCTGCGCGGGAAGCCTGAAGGTCTCGGTCGCCTGCGTGGTGCCCGCGGGATAATCCCTGGCGAGGACGGGAAAGCTCTTCTGCCCCTGCACCAGGTTGACGCTCAACGACTTGAGCCCCGACTTGTCGCGCAGCCGCAGCGCCACGTCGAGCTTCGACGATATAGGGCCGTTTTGCCGGGAGAGCGACAGGGCGGGGCCCGAAGTGTCAAGAAAGTAATACACACCGAGGCCGAGAAGAAGCAGGATGATCAGGATGGCCGCCACAGCTGTCGTTTTCATGGCTCTCCTCCCAGCGGCGGGCACGGCGGAGGACGTTCCCCCCGTTCCGGCGCCCGTGCTGTCGAGCATAGTTAATCCGGGTTAAGGCACCATCGGATTTTAGCACCCACCCCCTCGAAGTCCAGCCTGGGCGGGGCAGGGGACTGGCACAGGTGCGATGACCGTCACTAAAAAATATTGTAGCTCTCTGTAAAAAAATCAGACAGGTGGTATATTGAATATCAGCTAGCTAGCTGTAACAGAATGTCTCGGAAAAGGAGGTAGCGGTATCGAGGTAAACTCCACTGAAGAGGATTCTAATTACCAGGCAGCTGTACCAGCTCCGATGCCCAAAGCATCGGAATGACTCCTGTAACGAGGGGATCGAGTAAATAAAAGAGGCCTTGCGTAGCGACAGCGGGCCTCTTTTTTATTGTCACAGTCACAGTTGGTCACCGTACTGGCACAGCTGAAAGAATATAAGCAAGTTGCATGCGTCTTCTGCTATATTAGGGGAATCGGGATAGCGTAATTCCCGCATTTCATCCATACCAAAGGAGGAATAGCTATGAAGAGGATAACAGCGGCACTGCTTGCCATGGTGATGGCCATGGTTTCCCTGCAAGGTTGCTACGGCAAGATGGCGCTCACGAGAAAGGTCTACCAGGTGAACGGCGAGGTAGGGGACAAATTCCTGCGCAGCCTGGTGACCTGGGTATTCATCATCGTTCCGGTCTATGGCATTGCGGCACTGGTCGACTTCGTGCTGTTCAACACCATCGAGTTCTGGAGCGGGCATAACCCCGTGGCCCAAGGGGAGAAGGAGTTCCAGTACAGCGAAAACGGCGACACCTTCAAGGTCCACGCAAAGAAGAGCGGCGACATCCTGCGCTACACCTTCAACCGTTACCATGGTGATACCTATGTCGACACCCTCACCATCGACTGGAACGTGAAGAGCGGCAACTCGGTCGCGGCGCTGCGGGAGGGGGACAACGTGACCCGGTTCCAGGCGATGCGCGGCAGGGACGGCGTGCAGGTGACCAGCTCCGGTTCCGGCGCGTTCAATCTCGGTCGGCAGGTGGCGGCTGTCTACAAGTAGGGGGGCTGATACTCAGAGGTGGAAAGAGGGATGGCAACGTTAAGTGTTTCACACTTATCAGGAGGCAACTCGAACAGTATAACTGGAAAAAAAAGTTTTTGACAGACTGTTTCTTTCGGTTGGGCGATGCTATGTTTGACTCAGCTAGCTAGCTAAGAGGGATCTCGGAAAAAAGGAGGTAATCAGCATCAAAGAAACTCCACCGATTCGGAATCTCACAACCTGAAGCTGTAGCCTCCCGGTGCCCACGGGCACTGGCAACCACCCTTGAAAAGGGTACCCAAGTAGACGCAACAAAGAAGGCCCGCCATCAAGGCGGGCCTTTTCACTGTACCGGCTCACGAAACGATGTGGCCGCCAACAATTAAAAAGGGTCGTAGACTTTCGTCTGTGACCCTTTTGCTTTTTGGAGCCGAAGAGCGGACTCGAACCGCCGACTTGCTGATTACGAATCAGCTACTCTACCAACTGAGTTACTCCGGCCTATCTGTTAGCGAGGTTAACCTTTTACCGTAAATTCCCACCTCAGTCAATGTCATTTTAGAGTTCCCAGGGCCTCCACCGCGGGTGGAGTTGCGCGGCGCGAGCACCGACCCCGCGAGCACCAACGACCGGCTATTTGACGTAATCGCGGATTTCCCGGATCCCCACTCATAGTTCATGAAGGGTCTGTAAGTCCCACGTCAAGGGAGGAAAACACGCAGCGGAGAGAATTTACTCCCCCGCTCGACGCGATTTTTAATTCAATCGTTACCAGATCGCTGCTTTTCGTCGCTTTTCGTTGTGGGACGTGCCGGGTAAAGGCCGGGTAAAGGCCGGTGTTTTCACGGGAAACCACCTCATTTCCTCGCGAAGTAACGTACTTTTGCTCCTCGGGCAACGGTCCCAAATCTCTAATCTACATTCCTTTACAAAAAAAAACAAATCTTCAACATCCCGGTTTTACATTCTTTAACTTTGCTTCACGGGGACGCGGCTGTCTTTGCCGGGATGCAAGGGGCACATTTCTTGCGTCCTGGCGCGCCTGTAGGACTATTTCGTACCTCTACATCGTCCATTACCGCACGTGAGGATCAGGGACAGGGGAAGGCTATGCTGAAAAAAACACTGGCTGTTCTGGCTGCTACGGCCATCATATCGGGAGCGCTCTGGTCATGGGCCGCGACATCGTTTCAGCTGCAAACGAAGCTGAGCAGTGCCGGCGGCAGCCTGCAGGTTCGCAACAACCCCGTCCAGACAGTGGCCGGCACGGTCGTCTACAGCAACTTCACCACGGCCGACCCGGTTCCGGTGAAGGTGACCGCCAACCCCGGCTACAAGATCACCAGCCTGACCAAGACCGGCGTGGCCCAGGTGATCGGCAACTACACGACTCACTACTCCACCACCTTCAGGAAGGTTGACGGCTCGACGCAGTCCCTGGTGGCGGGCTTCACCGCGCAGAAATACACCGTCACCGGCGTCGTCTACGGCCCGGGCATCATCACCCCGGCCAGTACCCAGGTGGCCTACGGCGGCACCGCCGTGTTCACCGCGAGCCCGAGCACCGGCGCGGTCTTGACCGGCGTCACCGGCGGCACGGTCACCAACGCTTCCGGCGGCGCGGTCAGCTACCCCTACACGAGCCCGGTCACCATCACCGTCAGCAACGTGACCGCCCCGACCGGCGTCTCGGCCTCCTTCGCCACGGTCGGCGTCAACGCCGGCGAGGACCAGACCGGCATGATCATCACCAAGGCGACCCTGAGGGGCTCCATGCAGGGGAGCGGCACCTTCACCTGGAGCCAGGATAGCGGCCCGGTGGTCACCCTGCAGGACATCAACACGCTCAACCCGAGCTTCGTGCCGATGCAACTTGGCACCTACGTGTTCCGGCTCACCCAGTACTTAAGCGGCGTGGCGGTGGCGACCTCCACCGTGCAGGTGAGGGTGGTCGAGTCGCTGATCAGCTCCATGAGAACCGACTGCAACGGCTGCCACTCCGCCTCGGGGGTCTACCCGACCCCGCTGGCGTTCACCCTGTGGTCCTCCTCGAACCACAAGGAGCTGGGCGTCTCCTGCGTTTCCTGCCACACCACCGGGGCGATGCCGACCCCGGTCAACACCTCGAGCGTCAACTCCAGCACCTTCGTGAACCAGCTCCCCAGCGCGGGGCCGGTGGGGGGGTACTACTGCGAGGCCTGCCACAGCGATTCGATCTTCTCGGGCTACGACCGCTCCATGCACAAGACGGTCGGCGTCACCTGTACCTCCTGCCACAAGCAGGGGCCGCA